>NZ_JBCGVF010000001.1:0-935499 GCF_048452905.1 Mycobacterium neumannii
CCTCGAACACCGCCCGCACACCCAGACCCGCATCCAGCCCCGTGTTGATCGCAGCCACCAACCGCATCGCCGACAGCGAATCCCCACCCAACTCGAAGAACGAATCATCAACCCCGACCCGCTCCACACCAAGCACCTGGGCAAAGACCCCAGCCAAAATCTCCTCAACCACCCCCGACGGCGCCCGATAACTATCGATATCGCGATACTCCGGAGCCGGCAACGCACGAACATCAAGCTTGCCGTTGACCGTCAACGGCAACGCATCAAGCACCACCACCGCCGCCGGCACCATATAACCGGGCAACCGATGCCCCAACACCGCACGCACCACACCCGGATCCGCGGTTCCGGTGATATAACCCACCAACCGCTTATCACCCGGACGGTCCTCCCGCGCGATGACTACCGCCTGCTCCACTCCGTCGCAGCCGGCAAGCGCACTCTGCACCTCGCCGAGCTCGATGCGATACCCACGAATCTTGACCTGCTCATCAGCACGCCCCAGGTACTGCAACTGCCCATCAGCACCCCACCGCACCAGATCCCCGGTGCGATACATCCGCGAACCCACACCACCAAACGGACACGCCACAAACCGCGAACCAGTCAACCCCGACCGGCTCCAGTATCCGGAAGCCAGCCCTGCGCCTGCCACATACAACTCGCCGACCACTCCCGCCGGCACCGGCCGCAACCACGCATCAAGGACGAACAACGCCGCACCGTCCACCGGCGAACCGATCGGAGCGCCCGACCCCGCCACCAACGGCGCACTGATTGCGGCGTAGATGGTTGCTTCGGTTGGACCGTAGGCGTTGAGCATCACCCGCCCCCGCGCCCACCGATCCACCAACTCCGGCGGACACGCCTCCCCCGCCACCACCAACGCCGACGACCCCAAGCGCTCCGGCGACAACATCCCTGCCGCGGACGGCGTCTGACACAGGACGTCGACCTTCTCCGCGACCAATAGACGATGGAACTCTTCCGGCGATGCTGCCGTCTCTTCGGGCACCACCAAGAGCCGTCCGCCGTGCAACAGAGCGCCCCAGATCTCCCACACCGAAACGTCGAAGACCAGTGAATGCCACTGGGACCAGACGCGGCCGGGGCCCGCGGGCAGACTGTCGTGCAACGGCCCTAGCAGTTGGACCACATTGCGATGTGTGACCACCACCGCCTTCGGTACGCCGGTGGTTCCTGAGGTGTAAGTCAGATAGGCGACATCGTCGGGAGCGGGCGACGGCAGAGCCGCACTCGAGAAGTCCCCAACTCGTGCATCATCGACGTCGATGACCGCCACACCGCGTCCGTCCAACCTCGACCGCAGGACAGAGGTGGTCAGCGCGGCGACCGGCGCTGCATCCTTGAGCATGAATTCGATTCGCGCATCCGGGTGCGCGGGATCTATCGGCAGATACGCCGCCCCCGACTTGAGCACTGCCAGGATCGACACGATCGCCTCGGCTGACCGGGAAAACAGCAGCGCTACATAGCGCCCCGGGCCCGCACCTTGGCTTACCAGTGACCGCGCCAACCGATTGGCTGCCTCGTCGAGCTCCTGATAGGTCCACGAACGATCGCCGCACGTCAACGCCACGTGGTGGGGAGCGCGTGCCACCTGCTCGGTGAACAACTCCACGATGGATGAGCCGGGCGTGGCCGGGCGACTCAGCACCGGCCGGTTACCCCATTCCTCCAGCTGAGCGTGCTCACCCGTGCCCAACAGGTCAATCGACGACAACAGCCGATGCGGCTCAGCGGCCATCGCCGCCAGAACATCTTCGAATCGTTTCGCTAAGTCAGATACCCGGTACTCCGCGAACAAGTGCCCAGCGCCTTGCGTGCTTAGAAAGAGCTGCTCGCCGTCCCGAAGGAAAATCAACCCGAACTGATCCACAAGACCCGCATGAGTAACAGTTGCTGAGCCCGGCACACCGGCGAAATGCCCCAAATGTGTCGCGGGAATGATATTCACTACCACTCGATTTCCCGCATTGCCCTGCCTTAGGGCACCCGACTCCCTCCTCAGATCCTGCACTGGAAAACGTTGATGTTGCAACGCCTCTCGCATACGCGTGTCAACGTGGGTACAGAAATCAGCAGTCGTTGAGAGCGCCGTAGCACGTAAAGCGAGCGGCAGAATTCCAGATACCATTCCCGGCACAGTTTTTGCTTCGGGTCGCACACGCCGGCTCACCGGAAAATCGATGGCTATATCCGCGCTGTTCGGATTGAAGCCGTGCACGAGCAGAGCGCAGGCTGCGGTCATCACCGAGGACCGACGCACGCCTAGCGTCTTCGACAGGACGTCTATGTTGTCGACGACCGAGGGATGAAGCAGGACCGGCGCGGCGACCTCGGCCAATTCGCCAGTGCCCTCCGATTGCGCCGGCCGGTAGCTCGAATCGCTTTCGTTGGGCAGGGTCGCCGCCCAATAGGAGCGGTCTTGAAGGTACTCATCGGATCCTTCGTATTCCGATTCGCATTCAATCAAATCCTGCAACGAACTGAAGAATGCGGGAGATACGGGAGAGCCTGAAGCGATCGAAGTATAAACATCAGCGATACGATGGCAGACGAGAGCAAGACCGAGACCGTCTATCACTATGTGGTGACAGCAGACGAATAGATGAAACTCATCAACCTTCGTCTGCACCAGAGCGAATTTGAATAACGGACCGTTGAGCGGCATCAGAGTACTTTGAATCGATGACACCACTTGATCGAGGGCTTGAGCCGGATTCTCCGAGCCGACCAGATCGTGAAAAGATAGCTCGATCTCCGAATAGTCGATGATCTTCTGGAAGACCTGATCTCCGGCCTCGACGAAGGTGGCACGGAGTGGTTCAGCCTCGGTCACCGCTTGGTGAATTGACCGCTTGAGCAATTCGGGGTCTATTGCACCCTCGATATGAACGAGAATGCCGATCTGCCACTTCGCTCCGAAGTGACCGATTTCTTCCGCTAACCAGATGTCTAACTGGCCCCGCGTCAGCGGAAGCAACTGGTCTTCAGTTTGCATAGCTTCCCCACCGTTTACTGTTCAGAACCCCGAGCTGCCCAGTCCGCTGCGAAGTATGTCCTTCTGCTTACCGATGTATGTCCTCGGCCTATCGATCCAGCCCTGCCCGATGTTTCACAAGGTTGCACAGACAGCGTCCCCGTAAACCACCGGCCAGCCACCTGGAACGTCGACGACAGCGATGATCGGCGTTGCTCGTCGTCTTTGACGCAGACGCGGAACCTACCGTTGTCGTCGTCGAACGGATCGATGCTCACGGTTCTCCAGACAATCTAATTGAAATCAGTGGAACCTTCCAAACCATACGCGAGGCCGAGGGGAGTGACTTGACGTTCCGGCAAATTCCATGCTGTGGCCGCGGTCACAGCATCATAGGCGAGCTTATCAGACAGAAAAGGAGTGCGCTTGCCGGGTACTTACGAGCATCTGTGGGCATAAGCTGCGGCGATGCTTTCACCGGCCTCGCCGCGTGGAGCGGTAGAGCCGGGCGTTGCGCCGCCCTCGGAAGCAGCCTCGATCGCTCGTAGAATTTGCGGAGCGAACACCCATTCGGGTTGGCCACGCTTCCGCACGCGTCCTGGTCGTATCCGCTTCGCACCTACGAATCAATATCAACGGCTTCATGATCAAGTTCGCTGGACGGAGCGTTTCCGCTGCCACGAGGAGGGATTGACCCCTGACCGCCCACGAGAAATCCAGTTAGCGGGTCCGCCAAGGATGGGGCTTCGACCGGGCGACGCTGCCACGGGAGAAATTAGTTCTTCGGCGTGGGATGGCCTGCAGGCTTTGGCTCGGCTACGCCCTGCGCCCTGCGCCCGACAGACATTTACTCAGCGAGTGTCCAGTTCCGATGGTTGCGAAGACCAGATTTCTCTGCTATGTAAGACGTCCTGCGTATTGCCAACGAGCGCGATATACGAATTAAATGACAAATAACGGTACCGGTCGGCGAGGATCACATCGTTCTCTCAGAGTTTCCGAATTGCGCTCAGAAACGTAACCTGGCCTCCCCGTCATTCAGCACGTTGTGGTCCGTTGTTTTCGTCGACGTAGGAGACAGGTATTCGGCCGCGACTAGCCGGCCAGCTGTCCAATAATCCGCTCATCGGAAAAGTTCATTCGTAGGCGACAGAATCACGCTTCTGTGAGTCACCGCCGGAGGGGCGAACATCAGACGAAGAGCAGCGAACCTCATCGATCGCGGTTCACGGAACCCGGTTTCGAAGGGCGAGGTTCTCCACCAGATCGGCGGCAGCCGCGACGCTTTCCGCCGGCTTGGTCATCTGCCGACTAATCTCGCGAGCACGATTGGCGTATTCCGGCGCCAGGATGCAGCGCAGGTCGTCCACCAGCGTCTCCAAGGTGGTGGCCGAGAATCGCCTCGCGGTACCCACCTTCAAGTGACTGATCCTCGCTCCCCACAGCGACTGATCCGGCCAAGTCCAGAGAACCAGCGTCGGAACGCCGGCCCTTAGGCCCGCTGCCGTCGTTCCCGCGGCCCCATGGTGAACGACCGCCCGGCATGTCGGGAAGATCGACGAGAAATTCACCGTGTTCACGACTTTGATGTGATCGGCGTCGGGAACGGCGTCGAAGTGACTCCATCCAGCGCCAACGAGAGCTCGCACTCCCAGCCGGGTACACGCGTCAGCGATCATCGCAAGCGTATCGGCGGGAGACTGCACCGGTATGCTGCCGAAGCCGAAGTAGATAGGCGGTGTTCCCGCGGCGATCCACGCCGCGACCTCCTCGTCAGCGTCTGTTGGCAATTCCATGGTCAGCGTGCCGACGAAGGGCCGCTGACCGTCCCACTTCGCCCATTCGGCGGCCAGTCCCGGGAAACACGCCTCGTCATAAGCCTGGATTTCGAGGGAGCCATTTTGGGCCATCCGGCGAGACGCGGGCTTCACCGCCTTCGGCAGGCCGAGTTCCCGCCGCTGCACGTCCTCGAATTTCTTCGTCCAACGCCAGCCCAGCCACTCGTATACGGTCGTCGCACAACGGGTGAGGGGCGCCGGCAGCAACGTGAGAAGCTGACCGTTGGCCCGCGCCGGGTAGTAGTGCACCGTGGCCAGCGGGATTCCGTAGTACTCAGCAACGTTCGCTGCCGGCTCTTCAAAGACCAATCCGGTGATCAGGACGTCCGCGTCATCCGCCAGCGCGGTCAGCGTCGTATCGATGTCCTGCCAGATTTCAGCAACCGGCTCCCATACTTCGCGCCACGATTTACGCAGCTCATGCACCTTCCAGGCGCTACGGAAGAAACGTGTCCAGAAGTTATGGTGCACGTCGAGCCAGGCTCCCGTTCCGCGACCGAATGCAACCGCCGGCAGCCCAGCTTCCTCGACGAAGGAAACCAGGTCAGGTGGGACAGCCATGCGCACCTCGTGTCCTCGGCGCAACAACTCGCGACCAACCGCGGCGCTGGGCTCGATATCGCCACGGCTTCCGTAACTTGCCAATACAAACTTCATTAAAAATTCTGGCCTTTCATTATCCGCGCGCGTCAGGCGAGGACGTGGTCACCAGTATCCGTGCTCAAACAGTGCCGCTCTCTCCGTTCGGTCCACGATCGCATCACGAACAAACTGGGGACACCGTGCCTGGCAGTGACGTGCTAGCGATCAGCGCACATACTCGCGGCGGGCGAACTGTTCCATACGATCGGCAGCCGCCGCGACGCTTTCGGTCGCCGGAGTCATCTGAGTCGCGATCGTGCGTGCCCGCGCGGCGTACTCCGGCGCAAGGATCGTGCGAAGGTCTTTCATCAGCGATTCCTCGGTAACGGCCGAGAACCGGCGGGCGGTACCGAGTTTCAATTTCTTGACCTGACCCCCCCAGAGCGACTGACTCAGGTCTGAGGAGAGGATCAAGGTCGGTGCTCCGGCGCGCAAGCCAACGGATGTGGTGGCCGCACCACCGTGGTGGACGACCGCGCGACAAGCGGGAAAGATCGCTGCGAGATTCACTGCATCGACGACTTTCACGTGCTCATGAACCGCGACGTCGCCGAATTCGGTATAACCGGCACAGATCAACGCACGCTCCCCCAGTTGCGCACAAACCCTGCTGATCATCGCCAATGTGTCGGCAGGAGAATCGACTGCCATGCTGCCGAACCCGAAGTAGATCGGAGGAGGTCCATCGGCAATCCAGGACAGCACCTCTTCGTCGGCGTCGGTCGGTAGTTCCATCGTCAAGGCGCCCACGAACGGGCGCTGGCTCGCCCACTTCGCCCACTCGCTCGCGAGCCCAGGAAAGAAGACATCGTCGTAGCCTTGGATTTCGAGTGATCCGCGTTCGGTTATCCGCTGTGGCGTAGGGGCCTTGGCCTTCGGCAGGCCCAATTCCGCGCGCTGCGCGTCTTCGGCCTTCTTGATCACCCGCCAATACAGCCACTCGTGCACTGCCATCGCCGTTCGGGTCAACGGAGCCGGAAGGGGCAGAGCCTGGCCGTTGATCCGCACGGGTACGTAATGCAGGGTGACCAACGGGATGTCGTAGTATTCGGCGACGTTCGCAGCGGGTTCCTCGAAAACGAGGCCGGTGAACAACAGGTCGGCACCCTGCGTCACCGACGTCAGGGTTCTGCTCATGTCGCCCCAGCTTCGAGTCCGAGGTGCCCACGATTCCCGCCACAACCTCACGAGTTCGCGGATCCTCCATGGATTGCGAAAGAAGCATGTCCAGAAGTCACGGTATGCATCCAGCATTTTCTGCAAGTTCGGACCGTACGGGACCGTGGGCAGCCCCGCCGCCTCGGTGAAGCCGACCAGATCCGGGGGAACGGCCATGAGCACTTCGTGGCCCCGGCGCATCAACTCCCGGGCGATGACGGCGGAAGGCTCGATGTCGCCGCGGGTTCCATAACTTGCGAGCACGAATTTCATACCGGACATTGCCTTTCACTCCGGCCGTTCCTAATTTCGGATCAGGAACCCGTTGGTAGCGAAGGTCCAACCGAACTTCTTCTCCCGATCACTGTCGTGTCTGTAATCGTTTTCGTACTCGCGTTCGTAGGCTTCGATGGCCTCGAATGGTCCCGCACCCCAACCGGGCGCCACAGGGTGGCCGTTAACATTACTGTCTTCCACCACCAGATAGTCGCCCGGCACGAGCAGCGGACGCAGAAGTTTCATCTCGGCCAACACGTGGCCACATTCGTGGTCACTGTCGAGGATCGCGAACACCGGACCGGGATATTCGTCGCGCAGCTCGCGAATACGCTCGGCCACAATGGGTTCCGTCGACGAGGACTCCATGAAAGTTACGTCGGGATCTCGCCGAGCATCCTCGGTCAGGTACTTGTGGGTGACGTCCACCGAAAGGACTCGAAATGGGTGGCCGGCTTGACGTAGGAGGTGGGCGAAGAACACTGCGGACCCACCCTGATATGTGCCGAACTCTACTACCAGCGAAGGCTTCAACTCCCAGAGAATTTCCTGGTAGTTCCACATATCGGAAGGGGATTTCCAGCAGGTCATTCCCATCCAGGTGAGGCGGGTCTGGCCGAGGGTGCCGTAGTACCACTTGTGGTATTCATCGGCGATGTTGTCGCCAGGCCGGTAGATCGTGCTGGCGATCCCACTGGCGAGCTTTGAGAATACGCCCACTTTCCTTGTCCCCTCCCCTTATGGCACCCGGCGACGTGTGCCGTGCAGCAAACGTACTCCACGATTCGAACACTTACCTTGTTGGCGTCCCCCGCGCGACCGGCACCACGCGTCGCGGCGTGAGGTGTGCATGCGAGCACCGGACCGGCTTCTCCACTGGGACTGCGAAAGAGTTTACGCGACTTCTTTCATCGCTTCTTTGTTCGTCATCGCCGGCAGTACCCACGGCGATCGCACGCTCGCTTGTGGCCGAGGTGTGACGGCGTGAGGAGCCGCGAACAAATCTCCACGTTCGGTCCTTGCTGACGACGCCGATACGCTGGGTATAGTCCCGGCGTAACCCGAAGCTTGGACCATTGCGTGCCGGTAACTGGCTCGCTTCGCAGACGAACCGGAGGCTTGGCTGTTGTCTTCATCAGTACTCGTCACCGGCGGGGTAGGCTTTATCGGATCCGCGCTTACCCGGCGTCTGGTCGAAGCCGGATACGACGTCGCGGTGATGGACGTGCTACATCCCCAGGTACACAGCGGTCGTCACGCAATCGAACTTGCGCCTTCCGTGCGGTTGTTCACCGGTGACGTCACTCATGCCGCCGATTGGGACGCTGTGCTGCGTCTGTTTCAACCTTCCCAGATCGTGCATTTGGCGGCCGAGACCGGAACGGCGCAGTCGCTATCGGAGGCGACGCGGCACGGCTCAGTGAATGTGGTGGGGACGGCCCAAATGCTGGACGCCTTGAGTCGCTCGGAACTGACGCCGGACCATTTCATCCTCGCGTCGTCGCGGGCGGTCTACGGCGAGGGCGCATGGCGATCCGGCACGGAGGTTTTCTATCCGCCACCTCGCAGCCATGCTCAACTGCTGGCTGGCGCATGGGACCCCGTCGGGCCCACCGGTGAGCGGTCGCTGCCGCTCCCGAGCTGCGCGGACGACACAGTGCCTCGGCCAACCAATATCTATGCCGCGACGAAGCTGGCTCAGGAACATATGATGACGGCCTGGGCCGCGTCGCACGACGCGAACATCAGTGTCCTGCGTCTTCAAAACCTTTATGGGCCCGGGCAATCGCTGACCAACCCATATACCGGGATAGTGACCCTCTTCGCCCAGTTGGCGCGTGAGCACCGCGCGATGGAAGTTTACGAAGACGGTCAGATCGTGCGCGATTTCGTATTCATCGACGATGTAGTGGACGCGATGTTCGCGGCGATGGGAAAGCCCCCGCCCGGATCGCGATTTCTAGATATCGGATCGGGAAACGCGACCACCATCCATGAATTGGCCCGCAAGCTCGCCGAAATCTGTGACGCACCTGAGCCGATTGTCGTGCCGAAATTCCGTGATGGTGACGTCCGCCATGCGAGCTGCACAATCGAGCCGGCCAAGGTGGAGCTCGGCTGGTCCCCCAAGTGGGCGCTTGAGGAGGGGTTACATGCATTGCTGGGGTGGATCGGCGGGCGTCCTCAGTAGCGCATCGAATGCAGCGCCCGCGATTGCACGCTCGTCTCGCGTGAATTATGGCTTGCTAGGCGCGGATACCCCGCCCGCCGCCCATCCTGAGAACCGCGCTGATGCGGTCACCCAATCTGCCGCGCGCGTCTGACCGGGGAGCCCGGCGGCCGTTGAGGATTGCGCCTATGAATGTGAAGCGCACGAAGGCTTGATAGCTCAATAGCAACAGCGGCACAGAGGCGGCTACCGTGATCGTGTATTTCACGCTCCAGTGCCAGTCGAGCGGATGCAGGCACTGCACGAAGAAGACGATCGCGGACATATGCATGAGATACAGCCAATACGATGAGTCCGCAACGTAACGACGTACGGGACTGGGATGCGCGAGGAATCGCAACGACAGTCCGATGAGTGCAAAGCTCGCGCACCAGGCGGCCGTAAGGTACGCCCCCGCGTAGACACGCAGCTCCCACCCGTGTAGGTAGGGCGACCAGACCGGGGTCGGGCCGGCTATCGAATAACAAGCGGCGGCCAGTGCGATCGCCGCGATCGAGTAATGCATCCATCGCTCGCGCAATTGCAGAACCAGGTCCCGCTGGCGGTGCAATAACCAGCCGATGGCGAAGATCAGTCCATAGGCGAGCAGCGCCGGAACACTTGGAACGATGGACACGGGCGCGGGAAGGCCTGTCCAGCATGGCCATTCAGGCCAGTTGAACACGTACCACGCGGCGACCGGCAAACCCAGTGCGGGCGCCGCTAGACCGGTGCGCATGAGAAAGCGCAGAGTCCGATCGATGTGGCACAAGGGCTTTCCACCATGGAAGGCCGCGCGAGCCGCGGCGCGCACGATCAGAGCTCCGACATAGAACATGAGCAGGTAGTACAGGAACCAGAGATGACCCAGGCTCATACCGCCCCTAGCTGCGCCTGCCGCAGCGTGAGTTTCCTTCTCGCGCTGAGCCGTTGCAAGCGCCGTTAGGTCCGCGACGCTCATCCCGCCGGCGAGGGAGCCAAGCGCGTAGGCCAGCAGGGTGAACACCGGGATCAACAAGGCGCCGATGCACAACGGAAGCGTGATTCGCTTGGCGCGGTCTCTAATGAACGCCAGCGTGCCTCGCCGTTCCGTCAGAAGACGGCCAAAATAGCCGGCGATCAGGAAGAACACCGGCATACGAAAGATGTGCACGAAGTACCAGATCGCGGCGGCTATGGCGCTCGGTGCCTGGTCGAAGTTCCAGTCCGGAAGATTCTCGAGCCAGGGCAGCGTCGCATGTAACCCTATGCCGCACAGTAGCGCGAATCCGCGGACTGCATCGAGTGCATGAAGGCGATCTGAACCTTGCTCCACGGCCCCTCCCCGACCTCGCACCGCGAACCTAACATGATGTCCGGTCGGTCCGCGACGCGAGCGCGCCACGTCTGCAGTAGTTATCCGTGAGCATTGTGTCGTAGTACTGACCACTGGGCCGTCCTCAAATGCACAGCCCCAGAGCCACTTACGACTGTGCGCCTGAGGACCTACGTCGGCGCAGTTACGCCCACCGAATTTGCCTGTGCGGCAGCGGGCGGCTCACCGGATGGCGCACACCTCACTTGCGCCAGAACACGCCGCTACCGTCGATATCTACGATTTCGGCGGAGATCCCATGCGCATCGCGGTAATCGGTGACAGCCTGGCGACAGGCCTTGATCAGATAGTCATCGATGATGCAGAAGCCCCCCGGAGCGAGCCGCGGGTACAACGCCTCGAGCGCTTGAATCGTGGATTCGTAGAGGTCACCGTCGATCCTGAGTACGGCAATTTGGTCGATAGGGGCGTCGTGCAGCGTGTCTTTGAACCAACCGGGTAGGAAGCGCACCTGGTCGTCGAGGAGCCCATAACGCTCGAAGTTCTCTCTGACCTGCGCCTCCGAGACGGCCAATATGGGGGCAGAAAGGTCGAACCGCATCATGAGCCCTTTATCGGCGCTGTACGTCGCGGGATCCGGGCGAGGCACCCCCGCGAACGAGTCGGCCAACCACACACACCGTGACGTGTCCCCATGGGCTGCCAGAACGGCACGCATCAGGATGCACGCACCTCCACGCCACACGCCACATTCGATCAGGTCGCCGGGAACCTCCTCGGCGAGAACGGTTTCGACGCACTCCTGCAGGCTGGTAAGTCTCTGCATGCCGATCATCGTTTCAGCGCTCGCTGGCCAATCCAGGCCCAACTCACGTTTCCGTTGCCCGAGTGGGCTAGCGCCCAGGAGCATTGGTTGCAGAGTGTTGATCACCTTGAGATAGGCCCGTCGCCGCAAAGACCAGTCAGCGGGCATGCGCTCGTGCATGCCGAATCGGGTGAGATTGCGACGTAGCAAATCCAGGTACAGGGCGGGCACATCTGGGCCGGTCGCCGTCAAGGTAGCCCTTTCTAAGAGAGGTGAGTGACCCCGAATCTTAACCAACAGCGTCGATTGGTTGTTGACTTTTCACGGTCGAGGCCCCGACGTCACCGAACTTCGGCGCGGGGCGGCCTAGCGATAAGCAGCCTGAGAATTTGCTGTGCGCGTATTCGATGTAATCGGCACGTCCGGTGGCCGCACTGCGGCAGTTGATAGCAGCTGCGGCCGATCAACCGCTGCACTTGCTGCGTGCAAAGTTCTCTACCAGATCAGCAGTCGTCGCAATACCGTCGGCCGGCTGGGTGGTCTCGGCGGCGACGTGGCGGGCTTTCGCGACGACCTGCGGGGAGAGTATTCGACGCAGGTCAGCGACTAATGTTTCCTGGGTGGTCGTCGAGAGACGCCGGGTGGTACCCACCTTCAGGCGTTTGACCTGAGCTCCCCAGAACGGCTGGTCGGGCAGCGTCGACAGAATCAGCTGGGGCACGCCCGCACGCAAGCCCAGAGCGGTGGTTCCCGCCCCACCATGATGAACGACGGCGCGGCAGGCGGGAAAGATTGCGGCGTAGTTGACCGCGCCGACGACCTTGAGATGCTCGAATTGGGGAACCTCGCTGAAATCAGTCCAGCCAGCGCCCACCAGCGCGCGCTCCCCCAACTGCGCGCACGCCTCGCCGATCATCGTGATCGTCTCGGTGGGGGATTCGACCATGAAGCTGCCGAAGCCGAAGAATATCGGAGGCTTTCCGGACGCGATCCACGACAACGCGTCCTCGTCGTCTGCTGTCGGTAGTTCCATGGCCAGGGCGCCAACAAACGGCCGTTGGCCATTCCATTTCGCCCATTCGGCTTCAAGACCGGGAAACAGAAGTGGGTCATAAGCCTGGATTTCAAGCGAACCGCGTTGGGTGATCCGTCGTGCGGCGGGGGACGTGGCGTTCGGCAAGCCCAATTCACGACGCTGCTCATTCTCGGCCTTCTTTGCTACGAGCCACGACAGCCACCAGAACACGGACATCGCGGAACGGGTCACCGGCGGAGGCAGAAAGGGCAGCAGCCGGCCATGCGCGCGGATCGGAAAATAATGCAGCGTGGCCAGCGGGAGGTCGAGGTATTCGGCGACGTTGGCAGCGGCCTCTTCGAAAGCCAGTCCAGTCAGCAACAGGTCGGCCCCGTCCGCCAGAGACTTCAGCGTCGCGATCATCTGCACCCGGCACTGCGTCACGGGCTCCCAGAGCTCGTGCCACAACTTGATCAACGCCGGTACCTTCCAGAAGTTGCGGAAGAGAAAGGTCCAGAACGCGCGGTTCACATCCAGCCACGGACCCATCTCGGGCCCGTAAGCGACCGCCGGCAGCCCAGCATCCCTCGTAAAGGCGAGCAGTTCGGGCGGGACGGCCATCTGTACGTCATGTCCGCGGCGCAGCAGTTCACGTCCGACAGCGACGCAAGGCTCGACATCGCCGCGAGTTCCGTAGCTCGCCAGCACAAATTTCATTTCTGCGATCCTAGCCTTCAAACATGTTGTGTGCGTACGCCACCTGGTCACCGTCCATCGTGCCGACCTCCGAGACCTCGAGCCCGCTTGCCTCTCGTCATCGTCGGCGCGCGTCTGAGCAGACCGGCGCCGGGCAGCGGTAGGCCGCTGGATTTCGGCCACAACAGAGCGGTTATCGCACCATTGCCCGTTGCACAGCAAATTCGACATTTCGATAGGTTCGGGCGTGCCTTAGCCGAGCACAGGAGATTCCCGCCGACCGGCGCCTGACAGCTAACAGAGTAATGTTTCGGCCATGTGGAGCTCAGTGCTGGCGCTGGCCCTGCTTGGGGCACTGGATCCGTGGCGCCTCGCTGCCATCCTCCTCATAATCTCCCGGCCAAGACCCTTGCCGAATTTGTTCTTCTATTGGGTCGGCTCGCTGATGATCACTCTTCCATACCTGTTGATCCCGCTTTTGGTGCTTCACCATGCACCGGTTTTCGATTCGTTCACCAGCGCCATGTCGACGAGCCCGACCGTCCGCCATATTCAGGTCGCCGTGGGAGGTTTGTTCCTCGCCATTGCTTTGGTGATGGCGCTACGGTTCAGGGCACGTCGGCGGGTTCGTCAGTCGACAAGCGCCACCGCATCGGGCTCGGGGCCGGATACGGTTACTCCGCCGGCACTCTCCGGCCTTCTTCGCCGTGCGCAGGCAGCGGCAGAGGAAGGTGGGTCTCCCTTTCGTCGACTCCTTGGACGCGTCCATCACGCTTGGCAAAGCGGTTCTTCGTGGGTCGGATGGGCCCTCGGGTTCGGGTACCTGTTGTCGATCGAGTGGGCCGTACTCATCGTCGCCATCCTTGTGGCTTCCGGCACCGCGATCGGCGTGCAGATCACCGCAGCCATCGTCTTCGTGGTCGTTCTACTTGCCAGTGTCGAGATCATCCTCATCTGCTATCTCGCCATGCCCGCAAAGACCCACGCAGCACTGCGGCGCCTCCACGACTGGGCTCTCGTTCATCGTCAACACCTCCTTATCGCCTTCGTAGCGGTGATCGGGGTCTCGCTGATGGTCAACGGTGCGGGTGCGTCCGACCTGTTCTGACACTTCCAGTGCCGGACACAGATCAATTGGCGCTCCTCGCGCAACGAACGTATGGCTTAGACTCGACGCCATGGCTCGGCCATGGGCGTGTCGTCGTCAGTCTCAATCCATGCCAACCCATTTCGACCGCAGGCCATCGCGGTCTGCTCAACCAGGGCAGCCATCCGCGCGGAGCCCGGGCCACACTCGTCCATTCGATCTGCGTCACTGCTAACGTCGACGAAACGCAATGTGACCACGACATCCAGGAATCGATCGCTCGCCGCAGTCGCGGACATGTTGCCCTGACCAAATGTTCTGTGTTCGGCCTTGGATGGAGCCATGGATAGTAGATACTCGCGTTCATGCTGACACGAACAGATGAGGATGATGCGGCTGTAAGTGAAGCCTATGGTCTCCCGACTGCGTCTCGTGTGCGCACCGATCCGCGTACTCGAAAGTTGAGCTGTGTCAGCTAAGAGACGGCGTACTGGCGCAATCTCCCGGCGTCGTGTATCCAATGACGATATCGCGCCGGACAATTCGCTTACATTCCTGGACCAAGGCTGGTTCGCGGGGCGCCTGGCCACTGGGCAGGAGGAAGTCGTCCAGTGCGTTTGGGTTTACGAGCATCCCATCGACTTCGATGGGCTGAGGCGATTTCACGCCAATCTCGGTCGTGGATTGCTGGGGCGGCGCATCGAGCGGTCGCCCCTCCCATTCGCCCGGGACCGCTGGGTTCAGGACCAGACACCACCGGATATCGATATCGCCGAGCACGCCCGTCCGCGCGCGGAGCTCAGCGAATGGATCGATGAACGCTCACAGGTACCTACGAATTCTGAAACGGGTCCCGGTTGGCATCTCGGCCTGCTTCCACTCACGGATGGCTCGACGGCAGTCAGCCTGGTGGTCTCGCACTACTTGATCGACGGCCTCGGACTTGCCGTCACGATAGCCGATGCAATTCTCGGCAACACCAGAGATCTTGGCTACCCGCCGCCGCATTCGCGCACTCGAAGCCGTGCCGTTATGCAGGATCTGCGGCAAAGAGCGAAGGACGCCCCGAAGGTGGGCCGGGCGCTCGCCGCAGCAATGAAGATGGCACGTCTCCGTCGCGACAACCTCGCCGAATCACCAGATCCTCTACCTGTCGCCGTCCCTGAAGGTTCCGAAGAAGAAGTCGTTGTTGTCCCGGGTATCACCGTCTACGTCGAGTTGCGTGATTGGGATGCTCGCGCCGAACTCCTCGGCGGAACAAGCAGGACCTTGGTAGCCGGATTCGCTGCCAGGTTCGCCGATGGATTGGGACGGCGACGCGCGAGTGACGGTGCGGTGACTTTACAACTCCCGATAAGTCAACGCACCGTGGACGACACACGAGCGATCGCGGTTTCGTTCGCACGCCTGAGCACCGATCCAGCGCTGGCGACGAAAGACTTGAATGATCTCCGCGGCGCAATCAGGCAGGCGTTGGAATCACTGAAAGAAACGCCGGACGAGGCGTTGCAGTTCTTCTGGCTGACGCCGTTCCTGCCTAAGCGGGCGTTGAAACGGCTGTCCGAAGCAGCTTTCGCAGATCCCGATCTGCCCGTATTCTGCTCAGACCTAGGCGATTTCGGTCCGGTTATGTGCCGCCTCGACGGCACCGACGCCACGCCGGTGACCGCCCGGGTGACGAGGCAGCAGGCGACGCGAGGATGGCTAGAGCGAACGGGCGGACATATGACGCTCCAATCCTGGCGGCTCAACGACAAGATCGGCATGAGCGTAACCGCCTATCAGCCAGGCACGCCGAACACAAAAGCGGCTTTACGCGAGCTGGCGATCAAAACGCTCGACGACTTCGGCCTCACGGGTGATGTGCTGTAGCGACACGGAAGTGGCGCAACGGCCTCGTGCCGGGTTACGCGCTGAGCCGTTGCACCGAGAGCTTGGCCAGGTGTCAGACTGGCAATCGTGAAGATCGCTCTGAAGTTTTCCCCCGTAGCTCGGAGGTCTCGCTCCCGGAGCCGGCGCAGGATGATGAGAGCGTTGGGTTCAGAGCTTTCCTCGGCAACAGAATGGTCGGCTCGGGAATCTGAGCGTCCGAGCTTGCAGGCTGCGGCAGAGAGCTACGCCCCGGAGGCCGACAAGCACGCGCGACACTTGGCGATATGCCAGTTCGAAATCGACTTGACCAGACCGATCCGAGTGCTGGAGATCGGCAGTTTCTATGGGTCGTCGCTCCGAAGTTGGCAGGAAGGCATTCCTAGCGGCTCAACGATCGTCACGATCGACATCAGTTCCAAGCTCGCGAAGATCGCTGATGCGAGAGGTGTCCACGTACGCATCGGTGGTGAACCCCGTACAGTCATTCGCGAAGCGGCTTCGGAGTTCGGACCATTCGACGTCATACTCGATGCTGGAAGTCTCACGACAGCGCACATGATCGATTTTTTTGGCTTCCTATTCGAAAGCGCGTTGAGGGAAGATGGAATTTATATGATCGCTGATTCCCGGTTCCATCCGTGGACTTTCTACAACGGACTTTCGCTTGCAAATCTCGGAAGTGCCTTCATGGACGCGTTGTATGGCCATTACCAGATTGCATCCGACGAATCTCGGTTCCAGAGCAGCCCTGTTGTCGTCGTGCGTCGCGCAGTCGAAGGCGCGTGAGATGCCCCTGCCCATCATGTCCTACCAGGCAGAACCCACATCCACCCGTGGAACCGCCTGCCCGGAGCGCCTGGTAAACATGGGCTATAGTTGGCCGCATGGCAGACGGTCCGGCCCGACAAATGTGTCCGAATGAGCCGAAACCCTAGAGATTGGCCGCCTTGCCGCAAACGCCAGGTCGCCCACCGCCGCATAGAACGAGCAACGGTAGATACGCAATTTTCGGAGGCGACGCTTACGCCGGCCGCCCAACCGTTTGGTGAGATTTATCTATGATTCACAGATTCTGCGTCACGCATACGCAGCCTCTACTACCCGAGGAGTGGTATGACGATTGCCTATCACTCGGAGATTTTCAGCCCCATTCACAATTCCATGTGAAACATCTCGATTCTTTCTGGCACGAAGCTCGACCGCTGGCATATGGTGCAGCAGGAACGCACGTCTTGCCGATCGCTATCGAGAAGCTGCCGAACCATATCCAGCTGATCGAGATCTCATCCTTCCGAAAAAGAGTTCTTCCTTACCCTGAAGGAATCGAGTCCCGGATCTATCCGACCATGAGGGAGGTTCGGCGCCACGGGGTTGCGGAGGAGGTCGAATTGTCGATATTCACACCGCCTAATGACCTCGGCTTTCTCGTGCCGCAACCGCTGTATCTGAAGAACTCGATGCTTGGGCACTACACGATATGCCATCGCCGCAAAGACATTCTCGACTACACCGCCCTTGCCGTTGAGACCGGCGTGCTGGATAAGGATTCCGCGGCCGACTTTCTGTCGTCGAAGCATTTCATCCCCGGAGGGGTCGAACTAGGGATTTATCCGAAAACCTTCTTGGTCGATGCGTTGTCAAAGATCGAGCGCGTTAGTAAAAGCTTCCTCATCCGATACAGCGATCGTCTGAGAAAGTATGACGCTTATCAGATAAGAGCGGTCGGCTTCCTGTCTGAGCGGCTGGGATCTTTCCTTTTGATGCGCCACCTCATCGAAGCGCATGGGAAGGATATCCCGGAGCCTATTTTCGGCCACATGACCGCAATCGTGGAAGACGACGCAACCTACACGGTGGGCTTGGTAGAACAACCGAAGAAGCGGCTGGCCCGTTACAAACTCAAGGATGATCGAGCAGGATGAAGGCCGTATTGCTGGCGGGCGGGCTCGGCACTCGCCTCAGCGAAGAGACCATGACACGCCCCAAACCGATGGTCGAAATCGGCGGGCGCCCCATCTTGTGGCACATAATGAAGCTTTACTCTCATCATGGAATTCGCGAATTCGTCGTATGTTGCGGCTATAAGGGCTACCTCATCAAAGAGTACTTCGCGAACTATTTCTTGCACATGTCGGATGTGACATTCGATATGTCTGCGAACAAGATGGAGGTGCACCGGCAACACGCAGAACCGTGGCGTGTCACGTTGGTGGACACCGGAGACGACACGTTGACAGGCGGGCGCCTCAAGCGTGTGGCAGCCTACATCCAGGATGAAGAGGCGTTCTGTTTCACTTACGGTGATGGACTCAGCGACGTGGACATCAGTGCAAGCATCGAATACCACCGCCGACACAAGCGTCACGCCACAGTCACTGCGGTACTTCCGCCGGGCCGATACGGCGCCCTCGAGTGTGCGGATGGTCGCGTCACGCGCTTCGTCGAGAAGCCTCGTGGCGACGGCGGTCTCATCAACGGCGGGTTCTTCGTGTTGTCACCCGCGGTCCTCGATTACATTCAGGACGACCAGACCTCATGGGAAGGTTCACCCTTGGCTCGTCTGGCCGCCGACGGCGAGGTGATGGCATTCGAGCACTCGGGTTTCTGGCAACCCATGGATACGCTTCGAGACAAGAACACGCTCGAAGATTTGTGGCGTAGCGGTGAAGCACCGTGGAAATGCTGGCGTTGAACTCCTTCGGCAACGCTTATCGCGGGCGAAGAGCTCTGGTTACCGGTCACACCGGCTTCAAGGGCAGTTGGTTGTGCCTGTGGCTTCGCGCGCTCGGCGCCGACGTCACGGGACTCGCTCTTGATCCCACTTCCAAGCCCAGCCACTGGGATCTGTTGCGGCTTCCGATGAACGATCATCGCGTCGACGTTCACGATGAGGCCGCAGTTCGAAGGGTCTTCGCTGAGGAAAGTCCCGAGATCGTTTTCCACATGGCCGCTCAGTCTTTGGTGCGCCGGTCTTACTGCGAGCCCGTAAACACGTGGGCCACAAATGTGATGGGGACCGTCAACGTTCTCGAGGCTGCGCGTCATACACCGGGGTTGCAAGCGGTGGTCGTCGTCACGACCGACAAGTGCTATGAGAATCGAGAATGGGCCTGGGGCTACCGCGAACGAGACCGACTGGGCGGTCACGACCCTTATAGCGCGTCCAAGGCCGCATGTGAGTTGGTTGCCAGTAGCTACCGGACCGCTTTTCTGCAAGAGCCATCGTCCCCGCTGGTTGCAACAGCCCGCGGAGGCAATGTAATCGGCGGCGGGGATTGGTCGGAGGACCGGCTGATTCCTGATCTGGTTCGAGCCGTCGTCGCTCGTAACCCGCTCGTCGTCCGTTCGCCGCAGGCAACACGGCCCTGGCAACATGTGCTGGACTGCCTCAGCGGGTATCTGCTGTTGGGCCAGCGCCTCTTGGATGGCGACGCAACAGTTGCCGACGCCTGGAACTTCGGTCCTGGCGGGGAAGGGAACCTGTCGGTCGAGGAGATGCTCCGGGCCTTCAGGCGCACGTGGCCAGATATCGAGTGGCAGGCCTCATCAGGCCCGCACCCTCATGAGGCGAACCTGCTCCAACTCGACATCGCAAAGGCGAAGGCACATCTGGGATGGCACCCCGTGTGGGGCCTTGCGGATGCAATCCATCACACGGCCGACTGGTACCGACATTGGATCGAAGCCGGTGAGGTGTCGAGCGCCGGCCAACTCGACACGTATGTGAGCGATGCAATCGCATCGGGCGCCGGTTGGGCGACGGCATGAAAATCCTCGACACGCCAGTGGATGGTCTGAAGATCGTGGAGTCCTCGCCCCACCGCGATGCTCGAGGGTCCTTTGTCCGACTGTTCTGCGCTGAGGAGCTTGCTCCTGTTCTCGGGGACCGGCAGGTCGTGCAGATCAACCACTCCAAGACCAGCCACGCCGGTGCGATTCGCGGTATGCACTACCAAATGCCACCGCACGCCGAGATGAAAATGGTTCGGTGCTTGCGGGGCAGGGTTTGGGACGTGGTTGTCGACCTCCGCAGGGACTCCGCCACGTTCTTGCATTGGCAGGCCTACGAACTCGCACAAGATGACGCCCGAATGATCGTGATACCGGAAGGCTTCGCGCACGGCTTCCAGGCACTGGACGCGGAAAGCGAATTGATCTATCTACACACGACCTATTACCGTCCGGGCTCCGAGGGCGGCCTTCGCTACGACGACGCGAAATTGGCCATCCCTTGGCCATTGCACCCGTTGGACGTATCGCCTCGAGATCTCTCGCATCCCCTAGTGAGTGACGATTTCACCGGAGTTGACTTATGAGATGTCGCCACTGCGGCCAATCCTTGAGGCACAGTTTCGTGGACCTCGGATTTGCGCCTCCTTCGAATGCCTACTTGACGGCAGAAGACTTGGATAAGCCTGAGGTCTATTACCCGCTACGCGTGAAAGTGTGCGACCGGTGCTGGCTGGTACAGACTGAGGATTATGCCCGCGCCGATGAACTGTTTCGTGCCGACTATGCCTACTTCTCAAGCACTTCCAGCAGTTGGCTCGCGCACGCCGCGGAATACGTGCGCATGATCACCGAACGCTTGGGACTCGGGCCCGAAAGTAATGTTATCGAACTTGCCTCTAATGACGGTTACCTCCTGAAGGACTTCGTTACAGCCGGAATTCCGTGTCTTGGGGTCGAGCCGACGGAGAGCACGGCTGACGCTGCAGAACAGCTGGGAATTCCGGTTCTGCGCGAATTCTTCAGCGAATCTCTCGGACGCCGACTCGCCGGCGAAGGGCGATCCGCAGACCTGATCGTGGGGAACAATGTCTATGCTCACGTCCCCGACATCAACGACTTCACCCGCGGAATATCCGCTGTGCTGAAGCCCGCAGGCACCGTGACATTGGAATTTCCTCACCTCATGCCGTTGATCGACCGGACGCAGTTCGACACGATTTACCATGAGCATTTCTCGTACCTTTCGCTCACAACTGTGTCCCGTATCTTCGCCGCTGCAAATTTGCGAATCTGGGACGTTGATGAGCTGCAGACTCATGGCGGCAGTCTGCGCGTGTATGGCTGTCATGAAGCGGCACCGATCGCTACGACGGACCGTGTTGGTTCGATCCTCGCTCGTGAACGGCAGTTCGGTTTGACGGAGTTAGAGACGTATACCGGATTCCAAGACCGGGCTGACCGTGTCAAAAATGATCTTCTCGCCTTCCTGGTTGAGCAGAGGCGCGCCGATAGGCGTGTGGCGGCCTACGGCGCGGCGGCGAAAGGCAACACCTTATTGAACTACGCGGGTGTGAAGCCGGACTTGCTGCCTTACGTATGCGATGCCGCACCCGCTAAGCAGGGAAAGTTTATGCCGGGAAGCCATATACCGATCTATTCGCCCGAGGCGCTTCGGAACAATCCCCCCGACTACGTGGTTATTCTGCCGTGGAACATCGCCGCTGAGGTACGAGACCACTTCGATGATCTCGTCGCTGCAGGCGTTCGATTTTTGACCACAGTTCCGGAGTTGAGCTTCGTATGAAAGCCAGGAAGACGGACGGCGTCCACATCGCAATCAGGTCAGCGGCTTTACGGCGACCACGACGTCCTGAAAACTCAGGTGGTCAATTCGCCCGCACCACAAGCCGTAGCGGACCGGATCCACGACCTCGAGTCCGCTTTTCTCATACAGGTTTCTGACGAAGGGTTCTTCGTAGGCAACCGCCACTTCCGGCCGGATGCGGGTATTCGTGCGGTACCCATGCCTCGCATGCCTGAATAATTTCTGCTTTTTCGCGTTAATCAGACCCAGCGACTCGTCGGTGAGAAGAAAGAACGTGATCAGGCATCGTCCACCCGGCTTCAGTACACGAGCGATCTCACGCAGATAGTTCTCAACACCGGAGGGGAACATGTGGGTGAAAACCGAGGCAAGGAAAACCACGTCGAATGACGCGTCCGGAAACGGGAAGCGAAACTCCGCCGATGTGTCTTTTCCTTTGCGGTTGTATAGTCCGTTATAGATGTCTGCAACTTTGAACTCGAAGTTTGGGTGCGATCGCGAGATGTTCTTGGTGCACCACGCGACGGCTCTCCGTGAGACGTCGAAACCGGCGTAGCGACCCTCGCCGTTGAGATAGCCGGTCAATGGCAAAGCCATGCGCCCCGAGCCGCAACCCACGTCGAGCACTGCGTGATCCGGCTGCAAATCACACAACTCAATCAGATGTTCTAATACCTCAGCGCCGTCTTCTTTGAACTTTTTTGCGCTTGGGGCGCCGACGAACATCTGGAGCCATCTGGGCGGCAACAGAGTCCTGGGCGTCGCTTCGTCGTTCGTCGCCGGCACGCGATTCACGCTTGGAATGACGCTGTGGGTCTCTCGCTTCAAAATGTGGGCTCCCTATCGATTGGACTGTCTAACTATTTTATTGGCATGGCCGTTGCAGCGCTCCGCCCGGTTGAAACGGTCAATTTCTCGGACGCACCAGGTGTCTCACACCCAAAACGCACTCCCCCGCGACGAGGCCGGTTCATCAATCTGCACTATGCTTGCGAGAACCTTCGGCCGCGGCTCACGTTGCCCTGGAACGACTTCCGCACTTCTCGTTGCGCGATCGCCGTCAGAGCGAATGGTGATGGTCGCTCAGGACGAGCGTCTCAGATACCCGTGGGGCGCAACCGTGATCAGCAATTTGTGCTCGATGCTCTTGTCGACGTCGAATTCCGCATGCGTGTTGAGGAATTGGCGCACGGCAGTTTTCGGATTGTCGCCGGGAGCCCAGGGACGGTCGGTGAACATCTCGGACGGCATATCGTCGACGACCGTGTCGAAGACGACGCAATAGCTGCCCACCGAAGTCAACGACGCGTAGGCCTCCAATTCGGCCAGCACATGGTCGTGGGTGTGATTGCTGTCCAGACAAACCATGACCTGCCGATAGCCGCTGGCTATCTGACGGACCTGCGCCACTACCTCGGGCGCGATGCTTGAGCCCTCGATCATTTGGATGCGCGATGCCATGGGGTGCGCCTCGATGGCCTTGCGGTTGTGCGCGCGGATGTCGACGTCGATGCCGAGGACCTTGCGATCGGACTTAACAGGATCGAGCGGTGCACCGGATTCGATCGCATCGGCCACGTCCAACAGCGCGAGCATGGACGCGCTGAAAATGAGCGATCCACCATGGGCGATGCCGGTCTCGATGATCAGGTCGGGCCGGACGCGCCAGATCAGTTCCTGCATGGCGACGATGTCTTGGGGATACTGAATGACGGGACGCGACATCCAGGTGAAATTGTACGAATATTGAGATTCGAGCGAGGTCTGCATGAATCTCGCAGCGTGCGTCTGTAGGGATTCATCACGCGACATTGCATCGATCCGGTCGACAATCTCGTCGTCAAACCCGCCCACGGTCGACTCCAATCAGGTTGAATCGATTCTTCGTCATCGTGCGAATCTCCTCCAAGTAATTGGAATTCATCACATAGATGTCTGCGCCCGGGGACAGCGATTCCATCCCCTCCGCCGGCGACATCACCCGCAGGCCGGTGGCTGGCACGTACTTGTTCCATTTGGCCGGGTTGATGTCGACGAGAACATCTATCGGATTGCCGAATCGCTCCTGCAGTAGCGAGTAGATGACACCTTTCGACGCCGCGCCCCATACGGCCCGCAATCCTGCACCGTCGGGCGGCGCACCCGTCGCCGCCGATAAGAAGTCATCCGGGAAGTCGACCAGGTCTGCCGGGCCGGCGACGGGTGGTCGCAAGGTGGCGAGGTCGGCAACGACGTAGAGATATTGGCCACCGAAGAGGTGCCCGCCCTCCGCGACTGTGCCGAACAGTCGGGAGAAATCCTCGAGCCTGAAGTAGTTGACGTGTTCGTAGAAGATGTCGAACCAGGCTCTGGCGCGCAGAATCCAATCAAGACATGGCACCTCGATGTAAATCAGGCCACCGTCATTCGCGTCGCGCAAGTCCTCGAGGAACCCGAAAGGGTTCTGCACGTGTTCGAGTACGTGACGAAGCACAATTCCCTTGGCAGACACGGACACACCCGTACCGAAGAAGTGACGCTTGACCGCTGGGTTTTCTCCTTCGTACGTTGGGTCGAAGCCCGTAATGGAGCAACCGCGGGACTGCAGTAACTCCAGGAAATGCGCTTTGCCGCAACCGACTTCGACCAACCCGTCAGTGCCTATTGTGCGCTCGATGATCTCAGCGACTTGTTCCAAGTGACTCTTGAACAACGGGCTATGCGCCTGCTCGTTTTGATAATGCGCGTCGTACGACATCAACTCGGGTCGGAAGGCGGCGTTGTGAACCAAGCCGCTGACGTCGTCCTGAACCAGGCGAATATCGCCTCGGGGGCAGCTTCGCGCCTCGCGGGCAGAGTCGTACATCCGGTTCTGGAAGATGGGAAAATCTGACTGCTCGTACAGCAGTGTCCCTCCACTCAATTCAAGTCCTCCTGCACGCCAACCACCCGCGGTGGGTCAAAGATGTTCTCGGGTCTCGCCCCGAACCGCAACAATTCACGCCGACCGTACTCGTCCGCGATGCGTTCGGCGAGCTGCCGGACAGTCACGGCTTTACCCGAACAGATGTTGACGGCACCCTCTTGTTGGCCCAACGCGACGTCGGTGATCATTCGAGCGGCATCCTTCACGTCGAGAAAATCCCGCACCTGCTCGCCGCGAGTAAGGAGAGCTTCCTGTCCCGCTTGTAACTGCTTTCGAATGTATGGCACCAGTCGTCTGTCGTCTTCGCCCTCGCCGTACAAGTAAAAGATGCGGCACCAGGCAAAGCTGAAGGACTCGGCTTCGAAAAAACTGCGAAGCACTTGAAACGCCGCCGCCTTGCACTGGGAGTACAACGTGCTCGGCGCCAGAGGAGTTTCGGTGGTCAACACAGACGCCGAAAGGTCATACTCCGCGCAGGTTCCGACACCGACGAATCGCTTGCCTCCAGCGGCTGCGAACGCGGAGGCCAGCCTGAGTGTGCCTGCGAGACAGGTGAGGTTCATGGGGGACGTAAGGTAATCGCTGGAATCCGTGTACCACGCCGTATGCACCAGCGTGTCCGATCCGTCGAGCATGTCAGTCAGACGACCTTCTGGTTCGACGAACAAGTCAGGGGTTTGCACGACGTCCAATGATCCTCGCGTCGGCAGTGCATCCAGGCGGGATGGATCCCGGATGAGTACCCGCACCGAAGCGCCTCTTTCGAGAAGCTCCCTCAGGACCTGCCTCCCGACGAATCCGGTGGCTCCGGTCAGCACGACGGTCACCGGAGGCTGGAATCCCACAGAGCCGGCTGACGATGGCTTCGGAACTCGCCCCGGTATCCTTCCGTCACCGTCGTCTCCAATGTGCCCCAACCTTCCATCCGCCCCTTGCGTCCACCACGGTGTTCGTCTCCGGACCTGATAATGCCTCTCGGTGCTGCGCGCCGAGCGATTCGGGCCCTTGAGCTGAATCTTCGGGCGGCCGACCAAGACCACTCGGGCCGGAAGCCAACGCGATGATCAATTCCACCTTATCGACTGGCCGGGCTCGCCGACCGAACGGCTCTCGGGTGCCAAACCAGACGCACTGCCGACTGCTCGACACCCTCCATCCACATAGCGGGCTCCGGGGCAGAACGCGCCTCTTGCATAAATCCACCTCGACGCAGCGTCAAACGGTCGATAGCCGATCACCGTTTGGGTAATGTTCGCACCCATGTGGGGGGCTTTGCTGGTGCTAGCGCTGTTGACGACCGTCAATCCCGTGCGCCTGGGCATCATCCTTCTCGTACTCCTCAGGCCACGCCCCATCCAGAGCCTGATCGCGTATTGGTCGGGTTGCGTGGTGGTCGGTATCGCCACCGTTATGGTCCCGCTGATCGCGCTGCACTCGGTGCCGACGTCGGCCTCTTTCATCAAGCAGTTTGCCGACCCGACCGACAACCCATCGGCGCAGCGGATCGCCATCGGAATCGGCGTGGTGTTGATCTTGATCGCCGGCCTAGTAGTTTTGCACTCCGCGACGCGGCAGCGAGCGGCTGTACCGTCACCGGGCGGTGGGGGGCGGCATCGACTGCCCGACGGGACCGACAGCACTAAGACCGCGACCCGAGAACGGGACGCGGACGTCCCGCCGGTGATCTCGCATTTAGTTATGGATACGGCGCAGGAGGCACCGTCAGACGGTGGATCGGTGACCGCGCGACTACTCGGCCGTATTCGCAGAGCATGGCAGAACGGGTCTCCGTGGCCCGCCTTCGTGATCGGCGTGATCGTCGTCCCGCCATTGGACGGGCTCCTTCTGGTGCTGGCATTGATCGTGACGTCGGGCGCTTCCCTCGAGATGCAGCTCGCAGCCGCCGCGGCCTACATCGTCGGAATGCTCGCGGTCGAAGAGATCATTCTTGTGAGCAACGTGGCTGCACCGGTGAAAACTGAAGCGGCACTGCGACGGCTGCACGACTGGACGATTGCGCACCGGCTGAAGATCCTGGTGGCCTTCCTGGTGGTCACCGGTCTGTCGATGGTGGCCAGAGGCGTCGGCCTGCTCTGACTCGGCCGCCAGCTGAGGTCACCGCGAACTTCGCGCATTCGGTTGCTGGACCGTCTGGTCTGCCACACCCTCGGTGCTATCTTTTGGTCAATGCAAGCGAAGGTTGTTTTGTCGTCGAAGGAAATCACATGACTGCACATGTCGAGCAGTTGGAGTTCCAGGCGGAGGCACGCCAGCTTCTGGATTTGCTGGTTCACTCGGTGTACTCCAATAAGGACTCATTCCTGCGAGAGCTGATCTCCAACGCCTCGGATGCACTGGACAAGCTACGACTAGAAGCACTGCGCAATAAGGATCTCGATGTCGACATCTCCGATCTGCACATAGAGATCGAAGTGAATAAGGATCCGCGCGTCCTGACCGTCCGTGACAACGGCATCGGGATGACGCGCGCCGAGGTCGTCGACCTCATCGGCACCTTAGCCAAGTCGGGCACTGCCGAACTGCGCCGTAAGCTGCGCGAGTCCAAGAACGAGGCCGCGTCCGAGGAGCTGATCGGTCAGTTCGGCATTGGCTTCTACTCGACGTTCATTGTGGCTGACGAGGTCGAGCTGCTCACGCGGAAGGCGGGCGAGAGCGAGGCGACCCGCTGGGTGTCGAGCGGTGACGGCACGTACACGATCGAATCCGTTGAGGACGCTCCACAGGGAACATCTGTCACTCTTCGACTCAAACCCGAGGACCGCGAAGACCATCTACACGACTACACCGCTGATTGGAAGATCAGAGAACTCGTCAAGAAGTACTCCGACTTCATCGCTTGGCCTATTCGGATGCAGGTGGAGCGAATCACCCCCGGCCAGGACGGGGGTAAAGAAACCATCACCGTAGAAACGCAGACCCTCAACTCGATGAAGGCACTGTGGGCCAAGCCCAGAGATGAGGTGTCCGATGAGGAGTACAAGGAGTTTTACAAGCACATCGCCCACGCCTGGGACGATCCGCTAGAGATCATCACGATGAAGGGCGAGGGCGCCTTCGAATATCAGGCGCTGCTTTTCATCCCATCGCAGGCTCCGTTCGACCTCTTCGCGCGGGACGCCAAGATCGGCGTGCAGCTTTATGTCAAGCGGGTCTTCATCATGGGCGACTGCGAAGAGCTCATGCCGAGATATCTCCGCTTCGTCAAAGGCGTTGTCGACGCGGAAAGTATGTCGCTCAACGTCTCTCGCGAAATCCTGCAGCAGGACCGACAGGTCACGGCCATTCGTCGCCGTCTGACGAAGAAGGTCTTGTCGACAATCGCGGATATGCAATCGGGGCGCCCGGAGGATTACTGGACGTTCTGGACAGCGTTCGGCGCCGTGCTCAAAGAGGGATTGATGTCGGACGCTGACAACCGTGAGCAACTGCTGCGGGTCTCATCGTTCGCCTCCACGTACAGCGACGAAGAACTGACCACACTGCCCGAGTACATCGAGCGGATGAAGGAGGGCCAAGAGCAGATCTTCTACGCCACGGGACAATCTCGCGAGCAGCTGCTGAAGTCGCCGCATCTCGAAGCGTTCAAGGTGAAGGGCTACGAGGTGCTGCTGCTCACTGACCCGGTCGACGAGATCTGGGTGGGTTCGGTGCCGGAGTTCGACGGCAAACCGCTGCAGTCGGTGGCCAAGGGCGAGGTCGACCTCGACTCTGAGGATGAGACCAGCGAGGCCGAGCGCGAGGAGCAGGCAAAGGAATTCGCTGAGCTGCTGGCTTGGTTGAAGGAGACCCTGAGCGAGTATCTATCGGAAGTGCGGTTGTCGGGGCGCCTGACCGAGTCACCGGCGTGCCTGATCACCCCGACGTTCGGCATCACGCCGGCGCTCGCGCGGATGTATCGGGCCTCAGGCCAGACTGTGCCGGTCGGGAAGCGCATTCTCGAGCTGAACCCGCAGCACCCGCTCGTTACCGGTCTGCAGCAGGCTCACAAGGACCGCGGTGACGACCCGTCGCTGGCTCAAACCGCTGAATTGCTCTACGGCACCGCCCTTCTCGCCGAGGGTGACCTACCCGAGGATCCCGCGAAATTTGCCGCGCTGCTTGCGGAGCGCCTGGTCCGGATCGTGTAGGCCGCAGGCGAGGATTGCCGGCTCCCGAAAGTCCAGCCGGAACGGCGCCCCTGACGAAACGGGACTTCGCCTCAGGCCTTCACAAAGGAGCACATTCGGTACGGCACTCGCCCAATGCGCATCGCGTCGACTCCTTTCGCATCCGCGTAGCGGGACGAGGCGCGGGAAAAGGGGCGCACCAACGCCGGCATGAGGCTGTAAATCCGAGTGAGTCTTTGTTCTGTATTCAGGTCCATCGCGCGCACGACCTCGGCATTGATGAGCCTGTTCGAGAGCATCTTGAGAGGAGCATTCTCCAGCGCATCCTCCCAAGCGGTGACGGTTCCGGGAGATCTGAAATCGGTGTAGAGCAGGTGCCCTCCGGGACGCAGCACGCGCGCCACCTCATCGAGGAAACGAGAGAATCTGGGGTAGTGAACCGAGGACTCCACGTTGATCACCGCGTCGAACGATTCGTCGGCAAAAGGAAGGTCTTGGGCGTCGCCTTCCATGAAATCCAGATTCGGCACATCATGCCTTCGCCGGCAATACGCGATCCCGGCTGCATTCAAGTCGAGGCCGGTATAGGAAGCGGGGTGCAGGTAGCGCGCCAGGTATGAGGCACCGCCGCCGTGGCCGCAGCCGACCTCCAGGACGACCTTCCCGCTGATATCCGCTTGAGTAGCCGTGGCGTGGTAAAGCTGGATGTAATACCGATCGGGCTCATCGTCGACTTCCAAGGGCAGACCCAGCGGAGGATCTTCCTCGTATCCCACATTGAGGAACGCTGAGTCGCCGGGATTGAGCCGACGGGTGAAATATCGATACATCGAACGGTGTAGGCGATTCAGCCCTACCTCATCGATCGATTGAAAAGCTTGGCGAACGCGGTCTTTCACTTCCATGGTTGAAGCATGGCAGAACCGGACAGCTGATGCAGCGAATTCCCGACGAGTAGACAAGATTAGCCAGAACTGCTGTAGTCCAGACGATCCCATTAGTCAGAAGTAAGGCGCAGCAAATGAAGCGCCCGTCGGCTCGAGGTGTTTCTCACCCGAAACCGAGGCGGTCACTCGACGGTCACGCAGTGACTGACATTCACTCGTCAACCTGCAGCGAGTGAAGTAGCAGCAAGTCAGCGGACACTGAGGCGAGCAGCACCGAGACTCAGACCGACCGGCAATATAGATTTATTCGCACTACTCCAATGACAGCTTGAGCCGTTGGCCGTACAGGACAAGTGATTCGGCGGTCAGCATGACTTCATGTGGACAGTCCACCAGGTGCTCTGTAATCTCGCCGGCAATATAAGGACGCCAGCTGTGCAGAGCAGAGGTAAACCGATCACCCCCTCCCTGAGAAGCGGAGAACGCGACCATATCCCCATCGAAGACGCTCGGCTCATGTGCACAGTGCAACGCACGGTTGAACATGATGTTGTGCACCAATGAATCCAAGTTCTGCACGAACGAATCCATGAGTTGCTGGTATTGAGGAAGTTCAACGGCCACTCGTTGGCGGACTCGCTTGTGCAGTTGGTCGTAAGTCAGTGATCCATCCGTGTCTGGATTGTCAATGTTGTACAGCCGCAGGATTTCTTCCAGTACGCGCTTCTTGTCCAAAGCCCCGTCTGGTAGGTCGATGCTGTCGAGACGTGGTTGCGTGTCGATGAGGACGAGGCGCCCGACCGTGCACCCGCGTCGTTGCAGTTCTACGGCGAGTTCATGAGCGACGACGCCACCGAACGACCAGCCGAGCAGGTTATAGGGGCCGGTTGGGGAGATCTGTTGAATCCGGTCGGCATAATTGGCTGCCATATCCCGAAGGGAGTGCGGTTCAACTTCTTGCTCCTGCAGAGTCTGTTGGATCCCAATGATGGGACAGTCCAAGTACTTTCCGAGAGCTTGATATTGCCAACTCACGCCGCCACCGGGGTGAAGGCAGAACAGAGGCGCACCGGCGCCTTCTTTGAGCACCTCGACGGGGACGACTTCGGCAGCGCCGGCAGGTCCTTCCAGCTGTTGGCTGAGGGTTCGAACAGATGGCGCGTGGAACAAAGTGCGTACCGCCACGTTGGTGTTCAGGCGGCTGTTGATCGCGACGATCGCTTGCATCGCCAACAGGGAGTCTCCGCCGAGATCGAAGAAGGAGTCCTCCACCCCTACGCGCTCGAGACCGAGCACCTGGGCATAGACCTCGGCGATTATCTCCTCGGTCGGGGTGGCCGGGGCGCGATAGTGATCGGTCTCGGTGTACTCCGGTGCCGGCAGAGCCCGTCGGTCGAGCTTGCCGTTCACCGTCAACGGCAGCACATCGAGCACCACGACCGCCGCGGGGATCATGTACGTGGGTAGACGTTCGGACAGCGCCCGCCGAACCTCCGTGGTATCGACTGTGCCCATGGCAGATTCGGTGACGTATGCGACCAGTCGCTTGTCGCCGGGGCGGTCTTCGCGGGCGATGACCGCGCCCTGGTTCACACCAGGCAGCCCCACCAGGACCGACTCGATTTCGCCGAGTTCGATGCGATACCCGCGGATCTTGACCTGCTCATCGGCGCGCCCGACATAGCGCAGTTGTCCGTCACCACCCCAGCGCACCAGATCACCGGTGCGATACATCCTTTGGCCCTCCGCACCGGCGAACGGACAAGCTACGAAACGCGATCCGGTCAGCTGCGGGCGGCCCATATAGCCGTAGGTCAGGCCTCCGCCTGCCACATAGAGTTCGCCGACGACTCCGGCGGGCACCGGATGCAACCACTGGTCGAGTACGTGGAATGCGAGATTTGCCAACGACACCCCGATGGGGCTCTGGTTTGCCTCGACGTCTGCCGCGACGATCTCGCGGAACGAGGCGTGCACCGTCGTCTCCGTGATGCCGTACATGTTCACCAATCGCGGCGACTCGGGGTGGTTGCGCAACCACGTCTCGAGTCGTTGCGGTTCCAGCGCCTCTCCCCCGAATATCACCGTTTCCAACTTGAGCTCATCGTCGCGTTGGGAGGACAGCGCGTCGACGGACTGCAATGCATAGAACGCCGACGGAGTCTGGCTCAGGATCGTCACATTTTCCGTCACCAGCACGGAGTGCAGTTCCTGCGGCGAGCGCACCACCTCTTCGGGCACCACGACAAGCCGTCCGCCACGTAGTAGCGCACCGAAGATTTCCCACACCGAATAGTCGAAAGCGTAGGAGTGGCACTGAGTCCAGACATGTCCGTGCGAGAGCTCCAATCGCGCGTCCAGTGCTTCGAGCAGGCCGGTCACATTGCGGTGGCTGACCGCTACGCCCTTGGGTACACCGGTGGTGCCCGACGTGTATATGACGTAGGCGATTTCATCCGGATCCGCCACCGGCAGGCCGATGCTGGGTTGGTCGGCGATCCGTGGGTCTTCGATATCGATGACGGACAGTTCGCGTCCAGCCAGGCTCGCCGTCAGCGTCGTGGTGGTGACCGCCGCCAAAGGCGCGGCGTCGTCGAGCATGAACTCGATCCGCGCGGCCGGGTGTCCAGAGTCGATCGGCAGATATGCCGCTCCGGTCTTGAGCACCCCCAGGATGGCAACGATCGCTTCGAGTGATCGATTGAACAGCAGCGCCACCCGCTCACCGGGTGCCGCACCGTACCGAATGAGCAGGTGTGCCAAACGGTTCGACGCCTCATCAAGCTCGCGATACGTCATCGACCGGTCCCGGAACGTCAGCGCCACCGCATGCGGTGCGCGAGCAACCTGTTCGGCGAACAACTGCGGAATCGACGTCGCAGCGGGTGCGGGGGCGGTCAGTGCTGCCCGGTTACCCCACTCGTCGAGCCTGTGGCGTTCACCGCCGTCGAGCACATCCAGCGACGAGAGCCGTCGCGCCGGGTCGGCGATCAGCGCCACGACAACCCGATGCAACCGTTCGATGAGCACCTCGATCGTCGCCGTATCGAACACATCGGTGCGGAACTCCACAGCCCCGCTGATCCCGGCCGGCTCACCCGCCTCGGTCCAGCGTTCGGCGAGGGAGAACGTCAGATCCATGCGCGCGGTCTGAGTTTCAGCCACCACGGGCGTGAAGCGCAGATCGCCCAGAGCGAACTCCGCGGACCCGCCCATGTAACCGGATAGGTTCTGCCAGGCCAACATCACCTGCACAAGCGGGTGGTGGGTGAGGCTGCGAGTCGGGTTGAGCCGGTCGACGAGCACCTCGAACGGCACGTCCTGGTGCTGGTAAGCGGCCAGGCTGCGCTGACGCACCTGAGCCAGCAACTCAGTTACGCGCGGGTCACCGGCCAGGTCGACTCGCAGCACCAGGGTGTTGACAAAGACCCCCACCAGTTCATCCAGCGCCGGGTCGTCACGCCCAGCGATCGGGAAACCGACGGCGACATCGGGGCTGGCGCTGAGCTTCGCGAGCAACACCGCCAGTGCGGTCTGAACAACCATGAAGCTGGTGGTGTTGTGCTCACCGGCCACCCGGGCGATCTGCTGCTGCAATGCTGCGGGCCAATCCACGGCCACGGTTGCACCCCGGTAATCGGCCACCGAAGGATACGGCCGATCAGTGGGCAGTTCCAACCGCTCAGGCAGCCCGGCCAGCGCCTGCTCCCAGTAGGCCAGTTGCGCCGCTATGGGACTGTCGGGATCGGCCAAGTCGCCCAATTGCTCACGTTGCCACAGTGTGTAATCCACATACTGCACCGGCAACGGCGCCCAACTCGGCGCGTTACCGGCGCACCGGCCCGCATAGGCCGTACCGAGATCACGCATCAGCGGTCCGATCGACAGCCCGTCAGCGGCGATGTGGTGTACCACTGCCACGAGCACGTGCTCGTCAGCGGCCAGACGAAAAACCTTGGCACGCAGCGGAATCTCGGCGGTCAGGTCGAACGCGTAACGGGCTACGTCACCGAGCGCCTTCTCCACCTGCTCCGCGGGCCACCCACCGGCATCGACGACCTGCCAACCGAAATCGGCCCGCTCGACGGGGACGACGACCTGCTGGGGTATACCCTCCGGCGCGGCAAACAATGTCCGCAAGCTGTCCTGCCGACCCACCACATCGGCCAGCGCTGCTCCTAGCGCATCGGTATCCAGTGCACCGCTGATCCGATAAGCCGTCGGCATGTTGTACATCGCCGACGGACCGTGCAACTGGTCGAGGAACCACAGCCGCTGTTGGGCATACGACAACGGAACCGCCGGAGGCCGTTCTCGAACCGCCAACGGGGCCCTACTCCGCTCACCGCCGCACTCGCTGATCCACTCGGCCAGTCCGGCCACGGTGGGCATGTCGAAGAATTCGCGGATCGGCACCTCGACACCCAGTTCTGCACGCAGTCTGCCAAGCAGCCGCATCGCAGAAAGCGAATGTCCACCGAGGTCAAAGAACGAGTCGTCGATGCCGACCTTCGTTGCTCCCAGCACCTCGCCGAACAATGAGGCCACCATCTGTTCGCGTTGATCGCGCGGTGCCCGATAAGCCGCACCGCTGATGAACCTCGGCGCCGGCAAGGCGCGCCGGTCAAGCTTGCCGTTGACCGTCAGCGGCAACGCGTCCAGCATCATGATCGCAGCGGGAACCATGAACTCCGGCAGCCGCTCAGCAGCAAAGGTGCGCAGCTCGGCCACCCGTTCGACCGCCGCGGGATCGTTGACATGTCCGGCGAGCGAATCCACCGAGGTCGCCGGCTGGTAGATGTCGGACAGAACCTGCGTCCGATCATCGCCTCGGGTGTAGAGCACATCCACCAGACCCGCAGTGGGCGACCAGGTAACGGCGGTGGCGTAGCCCAGCTGCTCGCCGAGCTGGTGACACTGCGGCGGCAGCACGGCATTCTCCGGGATCGTCAAGCCGGCGCGTACCTCACTGATCGCCACTCGGTCCCCGACCTCCGAAAGCGCCTGTGCCAAGGCAACTTCCGGCCATATCGCGGCATGCGGCACCCCGGTAATCCGCAACTGCCCCGGCCGCTCGGTGCGTAAGTAGTCTTCCAGTGCAGCCAGGCTGCCCAACCGTTGCCACGAGTGTGTCGGCAACTCGGACGCGGAGCGCGCCGGCGTCGGAACCTTGCGCAGCACCACGTCGTAGCGATAGCCACTGAGCTCATTGGCCGCTTTCATGGACTTGAGCTGAAGGTCCACCGCAGCGATCTCACCGAGTTGCCGGGGCAGTGCCACGAAGAATTCGGGCGACAACAACAACTCTTGCTCGGCCAAGATCTCACGGCGCACTCGTTCCCGAATCACGGCCGCGGTCTGTTCGGCGCCGCCGCCGTCGGCGCACACCACCCCGGTGGTGAACGCCTGCAGCAACGACAGGTTGCGCACGTCACCGACGAACACCGCACCACCGGGTGCCAACAACCGGAAGGCCGACGCGAGCACATCGAGCAGATAACCCGCGCTGGGGAAGTACTGGATCACCGAGTTGAGAATTATGGTGTCGAAGTGGCCATGCGGCAGCCCGTCGGCCTCGTCTGCGGGCTGAGCCCGCAACCGCACTCGGTCACCCCACGGTTGCGAGGCCACCGCTACCCTCAACTTCTCGATCGTGACGGTCGAGACGTCGATGCCCCAGTACTCGTCACAGTCAGGCGCCAACGGCGTCAGCAGCAACCCCGAACCGACCCCGATCTCCAACACCCGTCGCGGGCCCAGAGCACGGATGCGGTTCACCGCATCCGCGCGCCATTCGCGCATTTGCTCAAGCGGAATCGGCTCGCCGGTGTAGCTGCTGATCCAGCCGCCGAAATCTTCGCCCAGTGCGGCCGGTGCGCCCGCGGTCGTCGGCTCAGCCGCGTAGAGCCCGCCCCACACCCCCTGCCATTGCTCGACGAGCCGGGCTTCCCGGTCGGGTTCGCGGACCAGCCTCATCTCCGGATCGGCCACGACGTAGCCCACCAGTTGCCTGTCGCTGACCGGCCCCCCGGCATCTGCGGTGTGGGCGACGACCACCGCCTGCGTCACCCGCGGATGCGCCGCGAGCACCGCGCCGATCTCGCCGAGTTCGATGCGGTAGCCGCGGATTTTGACCTGCTCGTCGGCGCGCCCGAGGTAACGCAGCTGTCCGTCGGCTCCCCAACGCACCAGATCGCCGGTGCGATACATCCGCTGCCCCGGTGCGCCGTACGGGCAGGCCATGAATCGCGATGCGGTCAATCCCGGTCTGCGCCAGTACCCGACCCCAACTTGAGGGCCGGCGACATACAGCTCACCAACCACCCCGGCCGGCACCGGCCCCAACCGCTCGTCGAGCACGAACAGCGCGGCGGTCGGCAACGGCGCACCGATCGGCACGACACCCGAACCCGGCATCAACGGTGCGCTCGCGGTGATCCACATCGTGGCTTCTGTCGGGCCGTATTCGTTGATCATCATCCGGCCCGGCGCCCATCGGTCGACCACCTCCGCCGGACATGGCTCACCGCCGACCAGCAAGGCCACCCCGTCCAGCCCTTCAGGGGACAATCCCCCGACCGCAGAGGGGGTTTGGCTCAACACTGTCACCTGTTCGGCAACGAGCAACGCGTGGAAATCAGTCAGCGAGCGGGCCAGGGTCTCGGGCACCACCACCAGCCGCCCACCGTGCAGCAGCGCGCCCCATATCTCCCAACCCGAGATGTCGAAGCTGTAGGAATGCCACTGCGACCACACCTGGCCCGGCGCCGCCAGAACCGGGTCCATGGAAGCCATCAACTCGGTCACGTTGTGGTGGGTGATGGCCACGCCCTTGGGCGTGCCGGTGGTCCCGGAGGTGTAGATGATGTAGGCGATGTCGTCGGCGGACGGCGCGGGCACGGGCGTGCGCGGATAGTCGTAAACGCGGGCGTCATCGACGTCGATGACCAGCAGGTCGTATCCGACCAGCCGCTCGGTCAGTCTGCCGGTCGTCATTGCGACCATCGGCGCGGCGTCACCGAGCATGAACTCCACTCGGCTCGCCGGCAGCGCAGGGTCGATCGGCAGGTAGGCCGCGCCGGCCTTGAGTACCGCCAACATGGCCGCGATCGCCTCAGCAGACCGGTTGAACAGCAGCGCCACACAATCGCCCGCGCCGACACCCTGCCCGGACAGCAAGTGCGCCAACCGATTCGATACTTCGTCGAGTTCGCGATAGGTCAGCGACACCTCACCGCAGCGCAGTGCCGGTGCCTGCGGGGTGCGGGCGGCCTGTTCGGCGAAGGCCACCGGTATCGACGCCGACGTGGATGCCGGCCGGCTCAGCACCGCGCGGTTGCCTATTTCGTCGAGGACGGCCTGCTCTCCTGCGTCGAGCAATGCCATCTCGCCCACTACGGCCGAGGCGTCGACGACCACCTCCTCGAGTACCCGGCCGAACCAGCCGACCAACCGCTCGATGGTGGACCGGTCATACAGGTCCGTCGCATAGGTGACCGTGCCGGCGGCCATCGGCGCATCGGGGTCCTCCGTGGGCACCTCGCCGAGGTCGAAATCCAAGTCCCACTTCGAAGTACTGACCGTCATTTCCAGCGGCTCGACAGAAATGCCGTCGAATGCCGCGCCCTCCGGGCGCACGTTGTTCTGGAAGAGCATTCCCACCTGGAACAGTGGATGGTGCGACGTGGAGCGCACCGGGTTGAGCTGCTCGACAAGCAACTCGAACGGCACATCCTGATTGCTGTAGGCATTCAACGCCTTCTGACGCACCCGCTCGAGCACCTCGCTGAACGAGTCCTCAGAACTCACCGCAACCCGCAACACCCACGTGTTGACGAAGAACCCGACCAGATCATCGAGCGCGGCATCCAACCGCCCCGCGATCGGCGAGCCCATCACCACGTCCTGGCCCACCCCCGCACGGTGCAGCACCACCGCCAACACCGCCTGCATCACCATCGACGCCGTCGCATTGTGCGCCGCCGCCACCGCCTTGACCTGCGCCCACAGCGGCGCCTCGATGCGCAACTCCACCCCGTCACCGCGATAACTGGGCACCGCCGGACGCGCACGATCCGCAGGCAGCGACACCACCTCCGGCACATCGGCGAGCTCAGCTCGCCAATACGCCAACTGCCCAGCGATCACACTGTCCGGATCCGACTCGACACCCAGCCAATCCCGTTGCCACAACGTGTAATCGGCATACTGCACCGGCAACGGCGACCAGCCCGGCTCCCCTCCGGCGCGACGCGCGCGATACGCCTCGGCCACATCACGCACCATCGGAGCCAACGACCAACCGTCAAAAGCGATGTGATGCACCACGATCGCGAGAACATATTGTTCGCGTCCCAGCTCATAGATCTGTGCGTGCACCGGGATCTCGCTCGCCAGATCGAACCGGTACCCTGCCAAGGCCGCCAGTTCGGTGGGCAGCTCCTGCTCGGACAACGACACCACCGCCGGGCCCCCACGCCGCCACATGCCCGCTTCTGCGGGCAACACCTTCTGGAACGGCACCCCGTCGACATCGGGGAAGACGGTGCGCAGGGATTCATGCCGGGCGATCACGTCGTCAAGGGCGGCGTCCAGCGCTCGCAGGTCCAACGTACCGGTGATCCGCAACGCGGTGGGAATGTTGTAGGTTCCGAACCCGTCCTCGAACCGGTTGAGGAACCACAACCGGCTCTGGGCATACGACAACGGCACCGTCGACGGCCGCTCGACGGCGACCAACGGCGCGCGCCGAACTGAACCCTCACCGATACGCGGAGCCAACTGCGCGACCGAGGGTGACTCGAATACCGTCCGCACGGCCAAACTGGCGTCCAGGCTGGTGTTGATTGCGGCGACGACCCGGGTTGCCGACAGTGAGTCACCGCCGAGGTCGAAGAAGGACTCGTCGACTCCGACGCGCTCGAGTCCCAGGACGCGAGCGTAGATGCCCGCCAGAATCTCCTCGGTGGGGGTGCTCGGCGGGCGGTACTGGCCCGCACTGTACTCAGGGGCGGGTAGCGCGCGGGTGTCGAGTTTGCCGTTGACCGTCAAAGGTAGGTGGTCGAGGACGACGACAGCTGCGGGGACCATGTAGGACGGCAGCCGCTCGGCCAGCCTCACGCGAACCTGAGTGGAATCCACTGTGCCCGGCGAGAATTCGGTGACATAGCCGACGAGGCGCTTGTCGCCGGGGCGGTCTTCTCGCGCGATGACGGCGGCCTGGTCGATTTCACTCAGGGCGGTCATAGCCGTGTGGACTTCGCCGAGTTCAATGCGGTATCCACGGATTTTGACCTGTTCGTCGGCCCGGCCCAGGTAGACCAGTTGCCCGTCGGTGCCCCAGCGCACCAGATCACCGGTGCGGTACATCCGCTGTCCTGCTGTGCCGAACGGGCAGGCCGAGAAGCGCGCTGCCGTGAGCCCGGCGCGGCCCAGGTAGCCGTAGGCCAGCCCGACGCCGGCCACATACAACTCACCGACCACCCCAACGGGTACGGGGCGCAGCCATGCGTCGAGAACGAACAGCGCGGCTCCCGGCACCGGAGTTCCGATCGGAACCACCTGCATGCCCGAAGTCAGCGGTGCGCTGACGGCCACACACATCGTCGTCTCGGTCGGGCCGTAGGCGTTGACCATCACGCGCCCCGGTGCCCAACGGTCCACCACCTCGATCGGGCAAGCCTCTCCGGCCATCACGACCGCGGTCGATTCCAACCCCTCATCCGGCAGCGTTGCCACCGCCGACGGCGTCTGAGTCAGCACCGTGACCGATTCGGCGACCAGTAGCGCGTGAAGCTCGTCCGGTGAGCTCGCTACCACCTCGGGGACCACGACCAGTCGCCCGCCGCGCAGCAGCGCACCGAAGATCTCCCAAACCGACACATCGAAGGCCAGCGAGTGACACAGGGGCCACACTCCCGATGTGGGCAGCCCAGCATCCAGCGACCCCAACAAGTGGGTGACGCTGCGGTGGGTGATGGCAACGCCCTTGGGGGTTCCGGTGGTGCCGGACGTGTAGATCAGGTACGCGATGTCGTCGGCATCCGGCGTCGCCAATTCAGTGCTGGGACAAGCGTTCACCGCGGGATCCTCGACGTCGATGACCGCGAGCTCGTAGCCGTCGAGCCGATCGACGAGGTCGGCGGTGCTGATCACCGCCGCCGGTGTGGCGTCGGTCAGCATGAACCGCAGCCGCGCGTCGGGCACGATGGGATCGATCGGCAGATACGCCGCCCCTGTCTTCAGCACCGCCAGCATGGCGACCACGGCCTGGGCCGAACGTTCGAGGAGCAGCGCTACGGATTGACCCGGCCCAACGCCCCGGTCGGCGAGTAGGTGGCCCAGCCGGTTGGCGGCTTCGTTGAGTTCGCGGTAGGTCAACGACCTGCCGTCACCGCTTATCGCCACCGCCTCCGGGGAGCGGGCGACCTGTACGGCGAACAACGCCGGAATCGACATATGCGCGTCAGGACGCGGCTGGATCAACGCGGTGCGGTGACCGAGCTCTTCGAGGCTGTGCCGTTCGTGCTCGTCGAGCAGATCGATTGTGGACACGCGGCGGCTCGGGTCGTCGGTCAAGTCGGTGAGCACACGGAAGAACCGCTCTACGAGCGTGTGGATGCTGGCGGCATCGAACACATCGGTGCGGTATTCGAGCGTCCCGGTGATCCCTACGGGTTCACCGGTGGAGTCCCAGCGTTCCTCCAGGGAGAACGAGAGGTCCATGCGGGCGGTATGGGTGTCGACGGTCAGGGGCTCGACCTGTACACCGCCCAGAGTTGGGGTGGGGGCGTGCTGGTCGGGGCGGTCGAAGTTCTGCCAGCCCAACATGACCTGAATCAGCGGGTGATGGGCCAGCGAGCGGGTCGGGTTAAGTCGCTCGACGAGAACTTCGAAGGGCACGTCCTGGTGTTCGTAGGCGGCCAGGCTGCGGGTGCGGACCTGCTCGAGCAACTCCGCCACGGTGGGATCCCCGTCGACTTGCACGCGCAGGATCAACGTGTTGACGAAGAAGCCGACCAGTTCTTCGAGCGCGGCGTCACGGCGCCCGGCGATCGGGAAGCCGATGGCCACATCGGTGCTGGTGGACAGTTTGGCCAACACCACCGCCAGCGCGGCCTGGACCACCATGAAGCTGGTCGCCTGATGTTGGGCTGCCACCCGGGCAAGCTGTTGCTGCAGTTGGGCCGGCCAGTCGATGGCGATGCTCGCCCCGCGTTGATCGGCCACCAGCGGATAGGGTCGGTCGGTGGGCAACTCGAGCCGCTCTGGCAGTCCCGCAAGCGCCTGTTGCCAGTAGCTCAGCTGCGCCGCGATGCGGCTCGCCGGGTCATCGAGTTCGCCGAGGACCTCGCGTTGCCACAACGTGTAGTCGACATACTGCACCCCTAACGGTGCCCAACTCGGGGCTCGCCCTGCACAACGCGCGGCATAAGCGGCCCCGACGTCGCGCACCAACGGAGCGATCGACCAGCCGTCCCCGGCGATGTGGTGCACCACCGCCACGAACACATACTCGTTCGCGCCGAGGCGCAAAAGCCTTGCTCGCAAAGGAATCTCGGCTGCCAAATTGAAACTGTGCCCGACTGTCGCAGAGATGGCTTCGTCGATCTGCTGGGGCGAGAACGCCGTGGCGTCGACCACAGCCCAGTCGAAGTCGGCACGCTCGGGCGGGATGACGACCTGTTGGGGAACGCCCTCGGCCGCGACGAACAGGGTCCGCAGACTTTCGTGACGGGCCACCACATCGCCCAGCGCGGCCCCCAACGCCTCCATCTCCAAAGACCCCTGGATGCGAAACGCTGCCGGCATGTTGTAAACCGGTGAGGGCCCGTGCAACTGGTCGAGGAACCACAACCGCTGCTGGGCATAGGACAGCGGCAACACCTGCGGGCGGGGGCGCGCCGTCAACGCGGTGGATGTGGCATCGGCGGCGTTGGTGTGGATCCAGGCAGCCAGGCCGGCCACAGTGGGCGCGTCGAACAACGCCCGGATGGGCACGTCCACGTTCAGCTCAGCCCGGACGCGGGCCACCAGACGCGTCGCCGACAGCGAGTGTCCACCCAGATCGAAGAACGACTCGTCGATGCCGACCCGATTCGCGCCCAGCACTTCGCCGAACAGCGCGGCCAAGACCTGCTCACTATCATCCCGCGGTGCGCGGTACGCGACCGTGCTGATGAACTCGGGGTCCGGCAGCGCTCGCTTGTCGAGCTTGCCGTTGACCGTCAACGGCAGTGACTCCAATACCATGACCGCCGCGGGAATCATGAACTCCGGCAACCGCTCTGCCACAAAGCTTCGCAACTCGGCCGCACGTTCGACCGCGGCCGGGTCGTTGACATACTCGGCCAAGGATGTCACCCGCGCGGCCGGCACATAGACATCTGACAACGGCTCCGATGCGCGGGTGAGAACGATGTCCACCAATCCCGCTGCGGCCGACCAGGTCACCGCTGTGGCATAGCCCAGTGACCGGCCCAGTTGGATGCACTGCCGCGCCGTCACCGCACCCTCTGGCGTCGACACAGCGGCCCTCACCTCGTTGACCGTCGCCCGATCCGGGGCGGAAGCCAGCGCAAGCACCAATGCCGCCTCCGGCCAGATTCCGGCATGCGGCACACCGGTTACCCGTAATTCTTGGACGTCTGTCGTGCGCAGGAAATCACCCAGCGCGGCCAAGCCGCCGAACCGCTCCCACGCTTCAGCTGGGATATGAGCTACCGAACGCGCCGACACCGGCGCTTTGCGCAGCACGACCTCGTAGCGGTAACCACTGAGTTCGTTGACCGCGTCCATCTCCTTGAGCTGCACGTCGACGGTGCCGATCTCCGGACAGTGCGAGGGAAGCGCGGTGAAGAACTCCGGGGCCACCATCAATTCCTGCTCGGCAAGCATCTCCCGGCGCACCCGCTCCAGCACGACGGCCGCAGTCTGCTGGCCATCGGCGTCCTCGGCGCACACCACCCCGGTGGTGAACTCCCGCAACAACGCCAGGTTGCGAACGTCGCCGAGGAATACGGCTCCTCCGGGGGCCAATAGCCGCAACGCCGACCTCAATACGTCGAGCAGATAGCCCGCGCTGGGGAAGTATTGGATGACCGAGTTCAGAACAACGGTGTCGAAATAGCCTTCGGGCAACCCGTCGGTCACATCGGCCGGCTGCACCGCCAAGCGCACGCGATCCGCCCACGGCTGCGATGCCACCGCCGCCCGCAGGTTCTCGATCGTCGGCGCGGAGAAGTCGGTGCCCCAATACTCGACGCACCCGGGGGCCAACGGGGCGAGCAGCAGACCCGAGCCGACGCCGATCTCCAACACCCGGCCCGGCCCCAATGCCCGAATTCGCTCCACCGCCGCCGCCTGCCACTGGAGCATTTCCCCCAGCGGAATCGGCTCACCGGTGTAACTGGAGTTCCAGCCGCCGAAATCCTGGCCCAGTTCGGCGGATACGCCCTGCGGCGCGAAAGCCTCTCCCGAGTACAGATCCGCATAGACGCCCTGCCACTGTGCCACGAGCTGGGCTTCCCGGTCGGGCTCACGAACCAACTTCGCCTGCGGATCGGGCACCACGTAGCCCACCAGTTGCTTGTCGCCTGCACCGTCGACCGCATCGGGCTCGTGGGCGACGACGACCGCCTGCGCCACCCGAGGATGAGCGCGTAGCACCGACTCGATCTCACCGAGTTCAATGCGATAGCCGCGGATCTTGACCTGCTCGTCGGCGCGCCCCACATAGCGCAGCTGTCCGTCCGCACCCCAGCGCACCAAATCCCCGGTGCGGTACATCCTTTGGCCGGCCGGGGTTCCCCCGCCGACGAACGGGCACGCCACGAACCGCGAGCCGGTCAGCGCGGCCCGGCGGACATAGCCCACGCCCACTCCGCGACCGCCGACGTACAACTCGCCGACGACCCCGGCCGGCACCGGACGCAACCACGCGTCCAACACGAACAACGCCGCGCCCGGAACCGGGACACCGATCGCCACCTCCGCCGATCCCGGGATCAGCGGAGCGCTGATGGTGGCATAGACGGTGGTCTCGGTCGGGCCGTAACCGTTGATCATCACCCGCCCCGGCGCCCACCGATCCACGACTTCCGCCGGGCAGGGCTCGGCGGCGATCATCAGTGCGGTCTCTTCCAGACCCTGCGGGGAAAGCACTCCAAGCGCCGACGGAGTCTGGCTGAGCATGCTGACTTTCTCCGCCACCAGCAACGCATGCAGATCCTGCGGAGAACGAGTGATCTCCTCCGGCACCACCACCAGCCGCCCGCCGTGCAGCAGTGCGCCCCACATCTCCCAGACCGAATAGTCGAACGCATACGAATGGCACTGTGACCACACCTGTCCCGGCGCAGGCCGGTAACGGATGTCCATCGAGTCGAACAGGCGGGTCACGTTGTGGTGGGTGACGGCCACTCCCTTGGGCAGACCGGTGGTACCCGAGGTGTAGATGATGTGGGCGATGTCCTCGGGAACCGGCCCCGGCAATGCGGTACCCGGTTGTTCGGCGACGCGCGGATCGGCGACATCGATCACGACGAGGTCGCACCCGTTCAGCTTCCCGGCGAGGTCACTCGTGCTGACCGCGACGACGGGCTCGGCGTCAGCCGCCATGAACTCGATCCGAGTCTCCGGATATGCCGGGTCGATCGGCAGATACGCCGCGCCCGTCTTGAGCACTGCCAAGATGGCCGCAACCGCCTCCGCCGAGCGAGGCATCAGCAGCGCTACAGATCGGCCAGGGCCTGCACCCAATTCAGTTAACAAATGCGCCAATCGATTCGACGTCTCGTCAAGCTCGCCGTACGTCAAAGCGACCTCGCCGCAGCGGATAGCCACCGACTCCGGCGCACGAGCCACGTGCTCGGCGAACGCCTCAGGAATCGTCACCGGCCTGCTCGACGTTTCGGCCAGGACCGCGCGGTTACCAACCTCGTCGAGACGGGCGTACTCGACCGAGTCCAGAAGATCGATCGACGACAAGGCCCGCGTGGGCTCGGCGACAATCGCTTCCAGAACCCGCCGCAACCGCTCGATCAGGGTTTCGATGCTGGATGCGTCGAACACATCGGTGCGGAACTCCACCATCCCGCCGATTCCGGCGGGCTCGCCGTCCTCGTCCCACCGCTCCCGCAGGAACACCACCATATCCATGCGGGCGCTTTGGGTGTCCGCGGTGAACGGCGTGATCTGCAGATCACCCAGGGTCAGCCCGGCCGCGGAATCATCGTCGAGACCGGGGAAGTTCTGCCACGCCAACATCACCTGGATCAGCGGGTGATGGGTCAGGGACCTGGCCGGGTTGAGTCGGTCGACCAGCACTTCGAATGGCACGTCCTGGTGCTCGAATGCAGCGAGTCCCCGCGCGCGTACCTGGTCCAACACCTGAGTGAACGACGGATCACCGTCCACCTCGACCCGCAGCACCAGCGTGTTGACGAAAAATCCGACCAGCTCGTCGAGCACTGGGTCGCGACGTCCGGCGATCGGGAAGCCCACCGCCACATCGGAACTGGCGCTCAGCTTCGACAGCAACACAGCCAACGCGGCCTGCATCACCATGAATCCGGTCGCATTGTACTCACGCGCCACCCGCGCCACCCGTTGTTGCAACCGGGCGGGCCAGTCGACCGTCACGCTCGCGCCGCGGTAGTCGGCCACGGCCGGATACGGCCGGTCGGTGGGCAACTCCAACCGCTCGGGCATCCCGGCCAACGCCTGATGCCAGTACTCCAGCTGCCCGGCGATCGGGCTGTGTGGATCGGCCAGATCACCGAACTCGGCCCGCTGCCAAAGCGTGTAGTCGACATACTGCACCGGCAACGGTGCCCAGTCCGGGGCCTGTCCTGCACACCGGTTGGCATAGGCCGAGCTGAGATCACGCACGAAGGGGGCGACCGACCAGCCGTCGCCGGCGATGTGGTGTACTACCGCGACGAAAACATGCTCGTCACTACTGAGGCTGAAAAGCGCTGCCTGTACTGGAATTTCGACAGTCAGGTCAAACCGGTGGCGCACCAACGCACCGACATTCTCGATCAGCCGCTGTGCCGGCCAGCCACTGACATCGACCACCTGCCACGTGAAGTCGGTGTGTTCGGCAGGCACGACCACCTGCCGGGGTACGCCTTCGACCGCCGGGAAGACCGTGCGCAGGCTCTCGTGGCGGGCCACTACATCGCCCAGCGCCAAGCCCAGTGCGTCGGCGTCGAGCGCCCCGCTGATCCGGAACGCCGTAGGCATGTTGTAGGTCGCGACTTCGTCCTCGACCTGGTTGAGGAACCACATACGGTTCTGGGCGAACGACAACGGCACGACCGCCGGCCGATCCGCCACGGCTACCAACGGCTTGCGCCGCCCCGTCCCCTCACCCACACGTGGCGCCAACCGCGCCACCGATGGCGCGTCGAACAACGTACGCACCGAGACATCGGCGTCCAGATCGGTGTTGATCGCGGCGATCACCCGCATGGCCGACAGTGAGTCGCCGCCCAGGTCGAAGAACGAGTCGTCGACCCCGACCCGTTCGATGCCGAGGATCCGTGCGTAGATGCCGGCCAGGATCTCCTCGACGGGGTTCGACGGGGCGCGATACCTCTCGGCATCCTGATACTCGGGCGCCGGCAGGGCGCGTTTGTTGAGCTTGCCGTTGACCGTCAGCGGCAACGCATCGATACCCACCACCGCGGCGGGCACCATATACCCGGGAAGCCTATCGGCCAACACATTTCGTGCCTGCCCAGGATCCGCGGTTCCGGTGATGTAGCCGACCAGACGCTTGTCGCCGGGGCGGTCCTCGCGCGCGATCACCACCGCCTGGTTCACCCCAGGGACCGCTGCGAGCGCCGCCTGGACCTCGCCGAGTTCGATGCGATAGCCCCGAATTTTGACCTGCTCGTCGGCGCGCCCCAGATACCGCAGCTGGCCGTCGGCGGCCCAGCACACCAGGTCGCCTGTGCGATACATCCGTTGTCCCGGGATTCCAGCGTCGGCCACCGGGCATGCGACAAACCGTGACGAGGTCAACGCGGGCCGGCGCCAATATCCCAATCCGAGCCCGGTGCCGGCCACATACAGCTCACCGACCACACCGACCGGGGTGGGGCGCAGCCATTGATCCAGCACGAAGAAGCCGAGATGGGCCAACGGCACGCCGATCGGGCTGGCATTGCTGTCCAGGTCGCCGGATGTGATCTCGCGGAACGAGGCATGCACCGTTGTCTCGGTGGTGCCATACAGATTCAGCATCCGCGGTGCTCGCGGATGCCGCTCCAGCCACGTTCGAAGGCGTTGCGGGTCGAGGGCTTCTCCGGCGAATATCACGCTTTCGAGCGCGAGTTGGGCTGAAGCCTCGGGCGCCAACCCGTCCGCGGTCTGCAGTGCGTAGAACGCCGACGGGGTCTGGCTCAACACGCTTACATGTTCACGGGCCAGCAGGGCATGGAAGTCCTCCGGAGCGCGGGTCACCGGCTCGGGCACCACGACGAGCCGTCCGCCGCCGAGCAGTGCACCCCAGATCTCACAGACCGACACGTCGAAGGCATACGAATGCCACTGGGACCACACGCCGGACCGGTCAACATCAGCAGACAACGATGCGAGTAGTTCGATGACGTTGTGGTGGGTGATGGCAACGCCTTTCGGGACACCAGTGGTACCCGAGGTGTAGATCAGATACGCAACCTCGTCGGCGGCCGGTGCCGGCAGCGCCGTGCTCGGTCGGCTCGCGATGGCGGCGTCGTGGACGTCGATGACCGTCGGCCCGCGCCCGTACAGCCGCTCGGCAAGCTCGTCGGTGCTGACCGCGACCATCGGCGCGGCGTCCTCCAGCATGAACTCGATCCGGGCCGTCGGCAGCGCCGGGTCGATCGGCAGATAGGCCGCGCCCGTTTTCAGCACTGCCAGAATCGCCACGATCGCCTCGGCCGACCGTGGGAGAAGCAGCGCCACGCACTGTCCAGGGCCTGCCCCGTGACCAGTCAACAGATGCGCCAACCGATTTGCGGCGGCGTCCAATTCGCGATACGTCAGAGCATGGCCGTCGAAGCTGACAGCTACCGTGTCGGGAACGTGCGCAACCTGTTCGGCGAACAACGCCGGGATGGACGGCAGCCGGGTGCTCAATGGCGCCGGGCGAGCCACCGTCGCGCGGTTCTCCCACTCCGCCAAGAGCTCGTATTCACGGGCGTCGAGCACATCGACCGACGACAGCGGGCGGGTCGGGTCGACAGTGACCGCCCCCAACACCCGTCGCAACCGCCAGATCAGCGCGTCGATGCTGGCCGCATCGAACACGTCGGTGCGAAACTCCACCGCTCCACCAATGCCCGCGGGTTCACCGGACTCGCTGAAGCGCTCAGCCAACGAGAATGTCAAATCCATCCGAGCCGCTTGGGTCTCTACGTCCAGCGGCGTGACGCGGACATCGGAGTCCGGCCCCTCGAGGGGCTCGCCGCTGCGCGCGGGGAGGTTCTGCCACGCGAGCAACACCTGTACCAGAGGATGGTGAGTCAAGGACCGGGCTGGGTTGAGCCGGTCCACCAGCACCTCGAAAGGCACATCTTGATGCTCGAATGCCGCCAGGCTGCGGGCCCGTACCCGCCCCAACAGCTCGGCGATAGTTGGATTGCCGGACACGTCGACCCGCAACACCAACGTGTTGACGAACAGTCCGACGAGGTTGTCGAGGGCCGGATCACGCCGGCCGGCGATCGGGAAGCCCACCGCCACATCGGAGCCGGCGCTCAGCTTCGCGAGCAACACCGCAAGCGCGGCCTGCACCACCATGAAACTGGTCGCATTCTGCTCACGGGCCGTCCGCTCCACCTGCTTCTGAAGTTCCGCCGGCCACTCCACGGCCACGCTGCCACCGCGGTAATCAGCTACGGACGGATAAGCCCGATCGGTGGGCAATTCCAGGCGTTCGGGTAGCCCGCTCAGCGCCCGCTCCCAATACGCCACCTGAGCCGCGATGCGGCTGGCGGAGTCGTCGAGATCGCCCAGCTGCTCGCGCTGCCACAGCGTGTAGTCGACATACTGCACCGGCAACGGCGCCCACTCCGGCGCACGGCCCTTACCCCGGCTGGTATACGCAGTGACGAGATCACCGATCAGCGCGCTGATCGACCAGCCGTCGGCGGCGATGTGATGCACCACCGCGACCAAGATGTACTCGCCGCCTCCTAGGCGGAAAACTGTTGTCCGTAAGGGTGTTTCAGTCGACAAATCGAAGCCGTAGCGAACCTCGGCGCCGACGGCCTCCTCCACCTGCTGCGCCGACCAACCGCCGGCATCGACAACCCGCAGGCGCGAATCGACCTGCTCAGCGGGCACCACCACCTGCTCGGGAACCCCCTGCCGCGCGACGAACACCGTGCGTAAGGTCTCCTGGCGGGCCACCACATCGGCCAACGCCGCGTCCAATGCGTCGACATCCAGTGCGCCACTGATCCGAAAGGCCACGGGCAGGTTGTAGACGGGTGACGGCCCATGCAACTGATGCAGGAACCACAATCGCTGCTGTGCAAACGACAACGGCAACACCTCAGGGCGTTGCCGCGCCGTCAACGCCTCGAATCCGCCCGAACGCTCATCCAGCCGGAGCGCCAGTTGGGCCACGGTGGGTGCTTCGAAGAGCGTGCGTACGGCCAGGTCTGCACCGAGGTCGGCATTGATCGCGGCGATCATTCGCGTCGCCAACAACGAGTCGCCACCCAGGTCGAAGAACGAGTCGTCCACTCCCACCCGTTCCAGGCCGAGCACCCGAGCGTAGAGGCCGGCAAGGATCTCCTCGACGGCTGTGGCCGGAGCCCGGTAACGGTCAACGCTCGAATACTCCGGCGCTGGCAAGGCACGCTTGTCGAGCTTTCCGTTGACCGTCAACGGCAACTCGTCAAGCACCACCACGGCCACCGGCACCATGTAGGACGGCAACCGCTCACCAAGCTGGTCGCGAACCCTGGCGGGGTCCGCGCCCCCGGTGAAATAACCGACCAGACGCTTGTCGCCGGGACGGTCCTCGCGCGCGATGACGGCCGCCTGATCGACTCCGGCAAGCCCGGCCAACGTGGCCTGGACGTCGCCCAGCTCGATGCGGTACCCGCGGATCTTGACTTGCTCATCGGCGCGACCCACATAGATGAGTTGCCCGTCAAGACCCCACCGGACCATGTCACCGGTGCGGTACATCCGTTGTCCCGGTGCATTCGCGCCGACAAACGGACACGCCACGAATCGCGACGCGCTCAACCCACCCCGACGCCAATACCCCACGCCCACTCCGGCACCGGCCACATAAAGTTCCCCGACGACCCCGGCCGGCACCTGTTGCAACGAGTTGTCCAACACGAAGAAGGCAAGATGACCTAACGGAACCCCGATGGGGCTCGTACTGCCGTTGACGTCGGCGCTGACGATCTCCCGGAACGAGGCGTGCACCGTCGTCTCGGTGATGCCGTACATGTTGATCATCCGCGGGCATCCTGAATGGCTCTCCAACCAGGCTCGGATGCGCTGTGGCTCAAGGGCTTCTCCGCCGAACACGACCGCCTCGAGCTTCAATCCCGATCTGAGCTCCGGCTCCAGCGAATGCACAGATTGAAGTGTGTAAAACGCCGATGGCGTCTGGCTCAACACGCTGACCCGCTCGGCAACCAGCAAGGCGTGCAGATCGCCGGGCGAGCGCACTACCTCGTCGGGCACCACGACGAGGCGTCCGCCGTACAGCAGCGCGCCGAAGATCTCCCACACCGAGTAGTCGAAAGCCAGTGAATGGCATTGCGTCCACACCTGATTCGCGAGATGTACATCGCCATCGAGGGTCTCTAGCATCCGCGTCACGTGGTGATGGCTGATCGCAACACCCTTGGGCACACCGGTGGTTCCCGAGGTGTAGATCAAATAGGCGAGATCCCCGGGATCGGGCACTGCCAATCCCGTACCCGGCCGGTTTTGCACGGCGGGGTCGTCGGCATCGATGACCAGCAATCCATGTCCGTTCAACCTCTCGGCCAGATCGACGGTGCTGACCGCGACCATCGGCGCTGCATCGGTGAGCATGAACTGCACCCGAGCGTCGGGATGCGCGGGGTCGATCGGCAGATACGCCGCACCCGTCTTGAGTACCGCCAAAATCGCCACGATCGCCTCGGCCGACCGTGACAGCAGGAGTGCCACGCACTCGCCGGGAGCCGCACCATGCTCACTCAACAAGTGCGCCAACCGATTCGACGCCTCGTCGAGATCGCGATAGCTCCACGAACGCGTACCGAAGGTAAGTGCCACGGCATCCGGCGTCCGCGCAACCTGCGCGTAGAATAAGTCGGGAATCGACCGCAGCGGAGCATTCGTGCGCTCACCCAAGACCGCCCGGTTGCCCCATTCATCCAGGCGCGCGTAATCGGTGTCATCCAGCAGATCCATCGACGACAAGCGCCGTGTGAGGTCTGCCGTCATGACCGTGCCGCCACGTCAGCGGTCATCGCCACCAAAACCCGTCGCAGACGCTCGACAAGCAACTCGATGGTCGCAGTGTCGAATACGTCGGTGCGGAACTCCACTACCCCCCCAATTCCCTCCGGCTCACCGGTATCGGTCCAGCGTTCAGCCAAAGAAACCACCAAATCCATTCGGGCCGTTTGGGTCTGCGCCGGTAACGGAGTGACCCGCACATCGCCGAGCCGAAGTCCTGCCGCCGGGCCGCTGCTGTGCCAAGGAAGGTTGTTCCAGGCCAACATCACCTGCACCAGCGGATGATGGGCCAGGCTACGGACCGGATTGAGCCGATCCACCAACACCTCGAAGGGCACGTCCTGATGCTCATACGCGGCTAGGCCGCGCTCGCGAACTTGAGCCAGCAGCTCGGCGATCGTTGGATCTCCCCCCAGATCTACCCGGAGCACCAGGGTGTTGACGAAGAAGCCGACCAGCTCGTCGAGCGCAGGCTCACCGCGTCCGGCGGTCGTGATTCCGACTGCCACATCGGAGCTTCCGCCGATCTTGGACAGCAGGACCGACAGTGCGGCCTGGATCACCATGAAGCTGGTCGCATTGTGTTCGCGGGCCAGATCGCGTACCTGCTGTTGCAGCTGCGCCGGCCAGTGCACCTCCACGCTGGCGCCACGGTAATCGGCCACCGGTGGGTAAGGCCGGTCGGTGGGCAGATCCAGGCGCTCGGGCAACCCGGCCAACGCGTCCTCCCAATAGGCGAGCTGGGCGGCGATGGGACTTTCGTCGTTGTGGATGTCGCCGAGATGCTCGCGCTGCCACAGCGTGTAGTCGATGTACTGCACCGGCAACGGTGACCAGTTGGGCGTCGTGCCGGCGCACCGACTGGCGTACGCCACCCCAAGATCACTCACCAGCGGCCTGACCGACCAGCCGTCAGCAGCGATATGGTGCACCACCGCAACCAACACGTGCTCGTCGTCGGCGATTCGTAATAGCCTTGCCTGTAATGGGATTTGGCTTCTCAAGTCGAACTCGTGGCGCGCCACGGCGCCGACGGCTTCCTCTAGTTCGGTCGCCGACCAGCCTTCTGCATCGATGACGCGCCAACCGAAGTCCGCCTGCTCGATCGGCACCACGAGTTGATGGGGTAGTCCGTCGACCGACGGGAACAGCGTCCGCAGACTCTCCTGGCGGTCCACCACATCGGCCAACGCCGCGCCCAAGGCGGCAACATTCAGCGGACCGCTCATTCGCAAAGCCACCGGCATGTTGTAAACCGGAGAGGGCCCCTGCAACTGATCGAAGAACCACAACCGTTGCTGTGCGTAGGACAGCGGGGGCCGTTGCGGGCGCGGCATCGAGTGCAACGCCGGGCGGCGGGCACCCCCACCATGCCGGTGAAGGTAGTCGGCCAGACCTCGAACGGTTGACGCGTCGAATAAGCAACGCACCTGAACCTCCCGGCCCAAAGCCAATTGGAGCCGCGCAGTCACTCGGGTAGCTATCAACGAATCGCCTCCGAGGGCAAAAAAGTCGTCATCGAGGCCGACCCGGGCCACACCCAACACTTCAGCGAAGGTGTCGGCGATGATCTTTTCGGTCGGCGTCTGCGGGGCACGGAAAGCCGTCGCTGCGAATACCGGTTCGGGTAAGGCCCTACGATCCACCTTGCCGGAGGTTGTCAGCGGCAATTGATCGAGAACCACGATCTGAGTCGGCACCATGTACTCCGGCAAGCGCGCGCCCATCCACTGGCGCACCGCGCTGATCTTGGTGTTGGTGTCGGGATCGTTGGCGTAGATGCTGCGCTGTCCGCCTGCGGCCGTGGGCCGATACAGGTCAGTCAACGCCGGGCCGTGCGCACCGTTGGTGGCCGCCGTGAACACCGCATCGAGGGTGCCGGGCTCGGCGCCCCAGGTGACAGCGACGTGGTATCCGGTGTCCTCGCCGATGCGATACAACTGTTCGGGGACAACGGCTTCCGTGGTCACCGCAGCCTTCCTGCGTGCCTCGGCGGCCGTCAGACCAGCAGCCAGAGCTTGTTCGACCTGCACGTCGCCGATCACCCCGGCGCGTGGAATGGCGCTGACCCGCACCGCGTCCATTCGCTGCGCCGTCAAAGTGGCTTTCAACCCGGTGATCCCGCCGCTTGCGCTCCACTCCCATGTGGGCGCCTCTGCAAGCGATCTCACTCGCGTTGGAGCTTTATGGACGATGACGTCGTACCGGTACCGGTTCAGCTCGTTGTCGGCCACGCCGCGCTTGACTTCGATGTCGAGGCCGGCGACCGCCGAATGCTCGGCAGCCCATGTCGTGAAAAATTCCGGCGCGAGCAATAATTCGGGTTCGCCGAGTACCGCTCGCTCAACCCGTTGCCGGATCTCAATGGCGTCGTCGGTGCTGGTGCGTGCGAACGCCACTGCGGTCTGGAACGCCCTTTGCAAGCCGTGGTTTCGCACATCCCCGATGAAGAGCGCCCCGCCCGGGGCCAGCAGAGCCATCGCGGCGTCTATGACCTCGGCCAGATACCCGGCGTTGGGGAAGTACTGGACGACGGAGTTGAAGATCACGGTGTCGAAGTAGCCATCCGGCAGCCCCTCGGTGACATGCGCCGGGCGGGTCAACAATTCGACGCGATCGCGCCAGGGAATCTGCAATCGCTCGAGTGAGCGCGCAAGGTTATCGACAGCCGCTGCAGACATATCGGTACCGACATAGCGTTCACAGTTCGGGGCGACTTGAGACAGGATCAGCCCCGATCCGGCGCCAATCTCCAAGACTCGCCGGGGCCGCAGCGCCAAGATCCGGTCCACAGTGGCGCGCCGCCACTCCTGCATCTCTGTCAGCGGAATCGGATCACCGGTGTAACTGCTGTTCCAGCCCCGGAAGTCCATTCCGAACTCCGGCCCCTCCACCTCGGCGCCGTACCACTCGTCATACATCTGTTGCCACTGGTCGACGATTTCCACGTCATGATCTGCGCTGCTGGCGTGCTCCAGGGCGACGTACGCGATCAGATGATCGGCTCCCGTATCGCTGTGGTGCACTGTCGCTGCGGCTTGGGTGACCTGCGGGCAGCCCAGCAGGGTGTTCTCGATCTCCCCCAGCTCGATGCGCTGCCCGCGAAGTTTGATCTGTGCGTCGGCGCGCCCGAGATACTGCAGGGTGCCCGCCCGGGTCCAGCGCACGAGGTCCCCGGTGCGATACATCCGTTCCCCCGCCCGCCCATATGGGTTGGCCACGAAACGCTCTGCCGTCAGTGCGCGCCGCCCCACGTACCCGCGCGCCAATGTCGTTCCTGTGACATACAACTCACCCACGATCCCGGTCGCGGCCGGATTCAACCTCGAATCCAGAACCAGCGCACCCACTCCACGGATCGGCACGCCGATGTCGACCGGCTGCCCTGCACGAAGCGGCGCTGTGCCGGTCGCCCACACCGTGGCTTCGGTGGGGCCGTAAGCGTTGTACATCTGCCGTCCCGACGCCCAAGCGGCCACCAGTTCGGGTGGGCAGGTCTCCCCGGCCGTGATTAGAGTCTGCAGCCTGTCGAGCCGGCTTCGATCCAGTGACGCCACGACCGATGGGGTCATGACGGCGGCGCTGACCTGCTGACCATGCAGCAGCGCGGTCAACGCCTCCCCGGCGTAGGCCTGCGGGGGAACCACTACCAACGTCCCGGCCGCACCGGCCGCCCACAACATCTCAAAGACCGACGCGTCGAACGTCGGCGCCGCCACCATCGCGACTCGAGACAGGTTCTCCACTCCGTACTCTTCATGCTGGGCAGCGATCAATCCCCACACACCGGTGTGGCTGACCGCAACGCCCTTCGGGATGCCGGTGGAACCCGATGTGAAGATCACATACGCGGCGTTTTCAACCGTCAATGCTGCCAGCCGATCAGCGTCGGTAATGGGTTCGGCACTGCGCCCTGACAGGTCCAAGTCATTGATGCGAAGCACTGGACGCGAGCCTGCTGCTCCAGCGGGTATGCCGTCGCCACTGGTCAGTACGCATACCGAATCGACGTTCTCCAGCAGGGAGGAAATGCGTTCCACGGGATGAGCTCGATCCACCGGCACGTACACGCCGCCGGCCTTGACGATCGCCCACCACGCAACCACCAGCTCCGCAGACCGATCCATCGCGACGCCCACTGCGCTCTCCGGCCCGACCCCGAACTCGATCAGGACTCGCGCCAACCGCGTCGACCACTCGTCGAGTTCGCGGTACGACAACACGCGTGAACCATCGATGACGGCGACCGCCGTCGGGGCGGCGGCCACCGCGCCCGCCAACACATACGAGGTCATCCCCACCGGTGCGGAGACGCCAGCACCCGACCACTGCGACAGCACCAAGTCACGTTCGCCGCAACCCAGCAGCGCCACTCCGCCGATCACCGCCGAGGGATCGGCTACCACCGCCTCGACAATGCGATCGAACCAGCCAACCAGTCGCTCGATGGAGGACCGATCGAACAAGTCCGTTGCGTACGTCACCACACCGACAGCCATTGGCGCGGCGGGGTTCTCGGTCGGCACCTCTCTCAGATCGAAATCGATGTCGAACTTGGCGGTGCGGGTGAGCACCCCGACCGGCTCGACGTCGACTCCGTCCAGCGCCACTTCGGGACGCACATTGTTCTGGAAGGCCAATGCCACTTGAAACAACGGATGATGCGAGGTGGAGCGCACCGGGTTGAGATGCTCAACGAGCATTTCGAACGGCACATCCTGATTGCTGTACGCGTCCAACGCCTTAAGGCGCACTTGCTCGAGCACCTCGCTGAACCGCTGACCGGATCGCACCCCCACTCGCAGCACCCACGAGTTGACGAAGAATCCCACCAGCTCGCCCAACGCCTGATCCGACCGTCCGGCGATCGGCGTGCCCAATGCGATGTCCTCACCCATGCCGGCGCGGTGCAACACCGAGGCCAGGACCGCCTGCATCACCATCGAGGTGGTCGCATTGTGTGCTGCCGCAACCGCCTTGATTTCCGACCACAGCCGCGGGTCGATGCGCAGGTCCACGCCGTCACCGCGGTAACTGGGCACCGACGGACGCGGTCGATCCGTTGGCAGCGACACCACCTCGGGCAGATCCGCCAGTTCCTTTTGCCAATATGCCAATTGGCCCGCGATGACGCTGTCGGGGTCGGACTCGACACCCAAACAATCGCGCTGCCACAACGTGTAGTCCACGTACTGCACGGGCAACGGAGCCCAGCTCGGGGCCGTGCCCTGCCGCCGAGCCCGATACGCCACTCCGACATCGCGGATCATCGGCGCCATCGACCATCCGTCGAAAGCAATGTGGTGCAGGACAATTCCCACCACGTACTGCTGAGATCCGACCGTATAGACCTGCGCGCGGATCGGAATCTCGTTGGACAGATCGAATCGATGACCCGCAAGCGCCGCCAACGCGCTTTCGATGTCCGACGCAGGCACCCGATCCACGGTCGTGTTCCCGCGCCGCCACATGCCCGGCTCTGCCGGCAGCACCTTCTGCGACGGCACGCCGCCGACCTCGGGAAAGACTGTGCGCAGGGATTCGTGGCGCGCGATGACGTCATCGAGGGCCGCGGCGAGCGCGTCCACGTCGAGTTCACCGTTGATCCGGAACGCGATCGGCATGTTGTAGGTGGCAACGCCGCCCTCGTAGCGGTTCAGGAACCACAACCGGCTCTGGGCATACGACAACGGCACCACGTCCGGCCGATCTATCGGTACCAGCGGCTGGCGTCGACCCGAACCCTCACCGATTTGCGGTGCGAGTTGGGACACCGTCGGTGTGTCGAACAGAACGCGGACTCCGAGGTCGACGTCCAGGCTCGTGTTGATCGCAGCGATCAGTCGCATCGCAGAAATGGAGTCCCCGCCCAGATCGAAGAACGACTCGTCGACCCCGACCCGCTCCAGTCCGAGCACCTTCGCATAGATGCCGGCCACGATCTCCTCGACCGCGGTTCTCGGAGCGCGGTAGTCATCGGCGTCGCCGTAGTCGGGTGCCGGCAGTGCGCGCTTGTCGAGTTTGCCGTTGACAGTCACTGGCAGCGCGTCGATGGCCACCACCGCCGCCGGAACCATGTAGCCCGGGAGCCGTTCTACCAGCCTGGCGCGAACTGAAACTGGATCCGCGGTACCGGTGATGTAGGCGACCAATCGCTTGTCGCCGGGACGGTCTTCGCGCACGACCACCACGGCTTGCTGCACGCCGGCGAGCCCAGCGACGGCTGCTCGGATCTCGCCCAGTTCGATGCGATAGCCGCGAATCTTGACCTGCTCATCAGCGCGGCCGAAATACCGGAGTTGTCCGTCAGGACCCCAGCACACCAGGTCGCCAGTGCGATACATCCGTTGTCCTGGCGCTTCCGTGCCGACGAACGGGCATGCCACAAACCGGGAGGCTGTCAACCCGGCTCGCCGCAAGTACCCGAGGCCCACACCGCGGCCGGACACATACAACTCACCGATCACACCTGTTGGCGCCAAACGCAATCGCGCGTCGAGCACGAACAACGCCGCGCCCGGCACCGGGACACCGATCGGCACCTCCCCCGCACCAGAGACCAAAGGCGCGCTGATGGTGGCATAGACGGTCGTCTCGGTCGGACCGTAACCGTTGATCATTACGCGCCCCGGCGCCCATCGGTCCACGACCTCGTGGGGGCACGCCTCGGCGGCAATCATCAACGCCGCAGACTCCAACCCCTCCGGCGACAACATCCCGACCGCCGAGGGCGTCTGACTCAGTACCGTCACCTTTTCGGCGATCAACAACTCGTGCAGACGCTGCGCAGAACTGGTCACCTCCTCGGGCATCACCACCAGCCGCCCCCCGTGCAGCAGCGCACCCCAGATTTCCCACACCGAATAGTCGAACGCATACGAATGACACTGCGACCACACCTGTGCCGGGCCGATGTCCAAACCGACATCGAGTCCGTCGAACAACCGGGTCACGTTGTGGTGTGTGACCGCCACCCCTTTCGGGGCCCCCGTCGTGCCCGACGTGTAAATGATGTGAGCGACGTCATCGGCCGCCGCGCTGCGCAAGCCGGTCGCAGGATGCTCGTCGATGCCCGGATCGCCGATGTCGATGACCGCCAGATTGTCGAATCGCGCCAGCCGCTCGGCCAATTGGCCTGTGGTGACCGCTGCCGTCGGCGCGGCATCCTCCAGCATGAACTGGATTCGGGCCGACGGCGCCGCCGGGTCGATCGGCAGATACGCCGCGCCCGTTTTGACCACACCGAGGATCGCCACGATCGCTTCGGCCGAGCGGGGAAACAGCACTGCGACGGACTGACCCGGTCCCGCCCCATGCTCGACCAACAGATGCGCCAACCGATTCGACGCCTCGTCGAGTGCGCGATAAGTCCACGAACGGCCTTCGCATGTCAATGCCGTCGCCTGAGGGGCACGCGCGACCTGGGCGGCGAACAGCTGTGGGATGGACGCGGACACGGCGGTTTGGGTCAGCACCGCACGGTGACCCCATTGATCCAGTTGTGCGCGCTCACCGGGATGTAGCACATCTATCGATGACAGCGGACGTCGCGGGTCGGTGGTCATCGCCACCAGCACCCGCCGCAGCCGGTAGATCAGGGTTTCGATGCTGGCGGCGTCGAACACATCGGTGCGGAACTCGACCGTGCCGCTGATACCCGCCGGCCCACCCGTCTCGGTGAAGCATTCGCTCAGCGAGAATGTCAAATCCATTCGGGCCGTGCGGGTATCCACCGGAAGTGGGGTGACCTGCACGTCGCCCAAAGAAAGATCGGCGACGGGATTTCCGACGAAGTTCTGCCATCCCAAGATCACCTGAACCAACGGGTGATGGGCAAGGCTGCGGCCGGGGTTCAGCCGCTCGACCAGGACCTCGAAGGGCACGTCTTGGTGCTCATAGGCCGCCAGCGCGCGTTGTCGTACTTGACCGATGAGTTCGGAAACCGTTGGGTCACCGGCTACGTCGACCCTCAGCACCAGCGTGTTGACGAAGAAACCCACAAGTTCATCGAGTGCTGAATCACGCCGGCCCGCGATCGGAAAGCCCACCGCCACATCGGAACTCGCGCTGAGCTCAGCCAACAGGACCGCCAGTGCGGCCTGGACCACCATGAAACTGGTCGCGTTGTGCTCGCGAGCCACCGAGGCCACCTGCCGCTGCACGTCCGCCGGCCAATCGACCGTCACGGTGGCTCCGCGGTGATCGGCTGCCGGCGGATAGGGTCGATCGGTGGGTAGCGCGAGACGCTCGGGCAGCCCAGACAGTGCGTGCTCCCAATACGCCAGCTGAACGGCGATCGGGCTTTCGCTGTCCTCGATTTCACCCAAGTGGCGACGCTGCCACAGCGTGTAGTCGATGTACTGAACCGGCAGCGGCGCCCAATCGGGTGACCGGTCCGCGCATCGGCTCGCGTATGCACGTCCAAGATCGGCTACCAGCGGCCTTATCGACCAGCCGTCCGCGGCGACGTGATGCACCACCGCCGCCATCACGTGCTCGTTATCGGCGACGCGGAAAAGCGTTGCACGCAAGGGGATCTCGGCGTTCAGGTCGAACGCATAGAATGCCACGTCATCGATGGCATCACGCAGCTTCGCGGCCGACCAGCCTCGGGCGTCGACGACATGCCAGCCGAAGTCCGCCCGCTCGACGGGCACCAATAACTGTTGAGGTGCGCCGTCAACCGCCGTGAACACAGTCCGCAGCGTCTCCTGGCGTCTCACGACATCTGCCAGCGCCGCACCCAGAGCCTCGGCGTCAAGCTGTCCAGTCAGCCGCAGCGCAACCGGCATGTTGTAGATCGCCGAAGGTCCCTGCAACTGCTCGAGGAACCATAACCGCTGTTGAGCGAACGACAGCGGCAGCACCGCGGGCCGTTCACCGGCGACCAACGGCGGAAGCCCGCGCGAGCTTTCCCCGATACGCGGCGCAAGTTCGGCGACTGTCGGAGAATCGAACAGCGTGCGCACCGCGACATCCGCGTCGAGCGCGGAGCTGATAGCGGCGACCACCCGCATCGCCGACAGTGAATCCCCGCCAAGGTGGAAGAATGAGTCATCGACCCCGACCCGTTCGAGTCCGAGAACCTGCGCGTAGATACCGGCCAGGATCTCTTCGACCGCGGTGGACGGGGCGCGATAATCGTCGCCGTGTTCGTACTCGGGCGCCGGTAACGCACGCTTGTCGAGTTTCCCGTTGACCGTCAGCGGCAATGCGTCGATGGCCACCATTGCGGTCGGGACCATGTAGGCCGGCAGCCGCTCAGACAGTAGCGCTCGCACCTGTGTCGGGTCCGCGTCGCCGGTGACGTAGCCGACCAGGCGCTTGTCGCCGGGCTGGTCCTCGCGCACGATCACCGCTGCCTGCTTCACACCCGTCAACCCGGCCAGCGTGGCTTGAACTTCACCGAGTTCGATGCGATAGCCGCGAATCTTGACCTGCTCATCGGCACGACCGAAGTAGCGCAGTTGGCCGTCGGCGCCCCAAGCCACCAGATCCCCGGTGCGATACATCCGTGACCCCGGTCCACCGAAGGGGCAAGCCACGAATCGCGAGGCGGTCAGCCCCGCACGGCGCACATAGCCGACACCTACCCCCCGGCCGGCGACATACAACTCGCCGACCACCCCATTCGGCGCCGTCCGCAACCGCGCGTCGAGGACGAACAACGCCGCTCCCGGTACTGGCACACCGATCGGCACCTCCGCCGCGCCCGGGGTCAGCGGCGCGCTGATAGTGGCATACACCGTGGTCTCGGTGGGGCCGTAACCGTTGATCATCAGCCGTCCCGGGGCCCAGCGCTGCACCACCTCGCGCGGGCAGGGCTCGGCGGCGATCATCAGCGCCGTCTGGTCCAGCCCCTCAGGGGACAGCATGCCCACCGACGACGGGGTCTGGCTGAGTACGGTGACGCCTTGGGAGACCAGCACCGCATGAAGATCCTGCGGGGAACGGGACACTTCCTCGGGCACAACCACGAGCCGGCCACCGAACAGCAGCGCACCCCAGATCTCCCACACCGAGTAGTCGAAGGCGTAGGAATGGCATTGCGACCAGACCTGATCGGGCCCCATGTTCAAACCCACATCGAGACCGTCGAAGAGCCTCGTCACGTTGTGGTGGGTGACTGCCACACCCTTCGGAGTTCCGGTGGTGCCCGAGGTGTAGATGACGTGGGCGATGTCCTCTGGCGCCGGACCCGGCAAGGTGGTCGCAGGCTGTGTGTCGACGCGCGGATCCTCGACATCGATGACCCGCAAGCCCAGATCGTCCAGCCGTTCGGTCAACGCTGTGGAGGTGACCGCTGCGATCGGGTTCGAATCGGCCACCATGAACGCGATCCGCGCCGGTGGCACCGACGGATCGATCGGCAGATAGGCGGCGCCCGTCTTGAGTACCGCCAGAATCGCGATGATCGCCTTGGGGGAACGGTGAAACAGGGTCGCCACGCACTGACCCGGGCCAGCACCCTCGCCAACCAACAAGTGCGCCAATCGATTCGATGCTTCATCCAGTTCGCGATATGTCATCGAGCGCTCGGCGAAGCTCAGCGCCACGGCCTGTGGGGCGTGCGCCACCCGCTCGGCGAAGGCCGTTGGGATCGACTTTTCGGTGACCGGCCGAGCCAGCACCGCCCGGTTACCGATCTGATCGAGCAGCGCATGCTCTGCGGCGTCGAGCACATCGACCGACGACAACGCTTGGGTCGGATCCGTCGTGATCGCCAACAGCACCCGTTCCAACCGTCTGATCAGCACCTCGATCGTAGCGGTGTCGAACACGTCGGTGCGGAACTCCACCATCCCCGAGATCCCGTCCGGCTCACCGCTTTCCGTGAAGCGCTCCGCCAGAGAGAACACCAAATCCATACGGGCGGTGCAGGTGTCTGCGGGCAGTGGAACAGCCTGCACATCACCCAGTCGGAGTCCAGCGGCAGGACCGTTGGTGTGCCAGGGGAGGTTCTGCCACGTCAACATCACCTGCACCAGCGGATGATGGGTCAACGAACGGGTCGGGTTCAGCCGATCGACCAGCACTTCGAACGGCACATCGCGGTGCTGGTAGGCGGTCAGGCCACGCTGGCGCACCTGGGCCAGTACCCGTGCGATGTCGGGATCGCCGCTCAGATCGACCCGCAACACCAGGGTATTGACGAAGAACCCGACCAGTTCGTCGAGTGCCGGATCACCGCGCCCCGCGATCGCGATGCCCACAGCTATGTCACTGCTGCCGCTCATCTCGGAGAGCAGCACCGCCAGCGCGGCCTGGATCACCATGAAGCTGGTTGCGTTGTGTTCGCGGGCCGCCCTGGCGACCTGCTGCTGTAACTGCGCCGGCCAGTCCACCGTTACAGTGGCCCCGCGGTGATCGGCCACCGGCGGATAAGGGCGATCGGTTGGCAACGCCAGCCGCTCCGGCAGTCCGCCCAGAGCCTGCTCCCAATAGGCGATCTGTGCGGCAATGGGACTGCTCGCATCGTCGAGGTCGCCCAGGTGCTCGCGCTGCCACAACGTGTAGTCGATGTACTGCACCGGCAACTGCGCCCAGTCCGGGCTCCGTCCCGCACAACGGCTGTCGTATGCATCTCCCAGGTCACGCACCAGCGGGGCGACGGACCAACCATCGGCGGCGATGTGGTGAACCACCGCGACCAGTACATGCTCATCGTGGGTGATACGGAAAAGTGTTGCGCGCAAAGGAATCTCGACAGCAAGATCAAAGGTGTGACGCGCCGTCGCGCCTATCGCCTCACTGAGCTGCGCCTTCGCCCAGCCACCGGTATCGATGACCTGCCAACCGAAGTCGGCCTCTGCGGGGGAAATCACCACCTGATGAGGGACACCCTCGGCGGACACGAACAGGGTACGCAGGCTCTCGTGTCGGCCCACCACATCGGCAAGCGCTTCACCAAGAGCGCCGGCATCGAGCTGCCCGGACAGGCGCAACGCCACCGCCATGTTGTAGACCGCCGATGGACCCTGTAGCTGGTCGAGGAACCACAACCGACTCTGAGCGAAGGAGAGGGGCACCCGCTCCGGGCGCGGCATCACCCGCAGTGGCGCGTGAGCGGTATCGCCATGGTGCCTCTGCAGATAGTCGGCAAGATCCCCGACGATCGGGGCATCGAACAGATATCGCACGGGAACTTCTCGATCCAGGGCCGCCTGTAAACGTGCGCTGACGCGAATGGCGATCAGCGAGTCTCCGCCCAGCGCGAAGAAATCGTCGTCGAGCCCCACCCGGTCGATGCCCAGAACATCGGCGAAGGCGTCCGCGACGATCGTCTCCATCTGGGTCTGCGGCGCCCGGAAAGGCGTGGCCGCAATCACCGGTTCCGGCAGTGCCTTTCGGTCGATCTTGCCCGAAGACGTCATCGGGAAGTCGTCGAGCGCGATGTACTGAGTCGGCACCATGTAGTCAGGCAGCCGAGAGCTCATCCACTGGCGTACGGCGTTGATCTTGGTATTGGTGTGCGGATCGTTGGCATGTGCGCTGGTTTGACCTGTATGGGTGGACCCCAGGTAGAGATCGCTCAGCGCAGGGGATTCTCCGGCCTCGCCGGGAGGTGTGAAAATCGCGTCCAGAGTGCCCGGTTCGGCGCCCCAGGTCACCCCGACCCGGTAGCCAGTGGCTTCACCGAGACGGTGTAGTCGTTCGGGGCTGACCGCCTGGGGCGCTTCGGCGGCGTGAGCGATCGCGTCCGGCGGCGACAACCCTTCGGCCAGGCCCTGTTCGATCCGGACGTCGCCGATCACCCCGGCATGCGGAATTGCGGTGACACGCACTGCATCCGGACGTCGTGCCGCTAGGTCGGTCTCCAGCCGGTCAAGGCCGCCGCGGGCATCCCACTCCCACGTGGGCACATCGAACAGCGATCGCACAGAGGAGGGGCTCGTGTAGACGACGACCTCGTAGCGGTAGCGGGTCAGCTCGTTGTCGGCGGCTCCCCGTTTGACCTGTATGTCGAGGCCGGCCACCGACGGATGCCCTGCGGCCCACTGGGTGAAGAACTCCGGCGCAAGCAACAACTCGGGCTCACCCAGGATCGCGCGATGCACCCGGTGCCGGATCTCCGGGGCGTCGGCGTTGGGGGTGTGCGCCAGCACGACGCCGGTCTGGAATGCACCCTGCAGGCTGTAGTTGCGCACGTCACCGATGTACAACGCTCCGCCCGGCGCCAATAGATCGACCGCGGTGTCGATGACCTCGGCCAGGTAGTGCGCGCTCGGGAAGTACTGGATGACCGAGTTGATGATGATCGTGTCGAAATAGCCCGTCGGCAGCGTTCCGGCAATATGCGCGGGCTGGGCCAACAGCTCGACCCTGTCTCCCCAGGGCTGCGTGGCTACCGCCGCCCGCAAATTGCGGATGGTGGGCGCGGAAAAGTCGGTACCCCAATACTTCTCGCACGCGGGAGCGATTTCGGACAACAGAAGGCCGGAGCCCACGCCGATCTCCAACACCCGCCGCGGCTGCAACGCCATGATTCGGTCTACCGTGGCCGAACGCCACTGCTGCATCTCGGCAAGGGGTATCGGATCGTCGGTGTAGCTGCTGTTCCAACCCCGGAAGTCGCTGCCGAACTCCGGCACTTCGATGTCCGCGTCGTAGAGCTCGTCATAGATGTTCTGCCAGTGCTCGACAGTTTCGCTCTCGTAGTCGGCGGCGGTGGTCTGCTCCAGGGTCACGTAAGCCACCAGATGCTCGCCGGTGTCGCTGGTGTGCAAGCTGGCAGCAGCTCGCACGACCTCCGGGCAGGCCAGCAGCGCGTTCTCGACCTCACCGAGCTCTAAACGCTGCCCGCGCAGCTTGACCTGCGTATCGGCTCGACCCAGGTAGTCCAACGCTCCCGCCGCGGTCCAGCGCACCAGATCACCGGTGCGGTACATGCGTGTTCCCGCCGCTCCGAACGGATCGGCGACGAAACGCTCAGCGGTCAAGTCGGGCCGGCCCACATAACCGCGCGCCACCGCGGGCCCGCCCAGATACAACTCGCCCACCACCCCGACCGGCGCGGGGCTGAGCCGACCGTCCAACACCAGGGCAGTGACGCCGGCGATCGGGGCTCCGATGCGCACCGGGTGTCCCGCCGACAGCGCATCGCACGTTGCCCAGATGGTCGCCTCGGTGGGCCCGTAGGCATTGAACATGCGGCGTCTCGGCGCCCAGCCGGCGACCAGTTCGGCCGGACAAGCCTCCCCACCCGTGACGAGTGTGTCGAGGCCGGCTACCCGAGCTTGATCCAGCGTAGCCAGCACGGTCGGAGTCAACAGTGCCGCATCAACCCGTTGAGTTCGCAGCACATCAGCCAACGCCTCGCCGGCATACGCGTCACGTGGCGCTACAACCAACGTCGCTCGTGAGCCCACCGCCCACATCCACTCGAAAATGGACGCGTCGAAGGTAGGGGAGGCGACCATCAACACGCGCGATCCGGCGTCCAAACCGAACTGGGCTCTGTGGGCAGCGGCTACACCTGGCAGACCGGCGTGGCTGACCGCGACGCCCTTGGGTACACCTGTCGATCCCGACGTGAATATCACATACGCGGCGGTGTCCACGGTCAAGGGAGCCAGCCGGTCGGCGTCGGTGATGGGATCCGCCGAATGATCACGCACGTCGAGGCCGTCGAGGCTCAGCACCGGGCGCGAACCGGCCCCGGCCAACGCGTCGACTCCATAGGTCAGCACGCACACCGCATCCACGGCGTCCAGCACCGTCGCGATGCGTTCCACCGGATGGTTGGCATCCAAGGGCACATAGACCCCGCCGGCCTTGAGCACCGCCCACCAGGCCACGACCAACTCCGCGCAGCGGTCCATCGCCACGCCCACACTGCGTTCGGGGCCCACTCCCGTTTCGATGAGCAACCGCGCGAGTCGCGTCGACCACTCATCGAGCTCGCGATAGGACAGCTGGCGGTGACCATCGACCACGGCCGTCTCGTCCGGGCCGGCTGCCACCGCCGCGGCAAGAAGTTCCGGAACTACGCCCACGGCCGCCGGCACCTGGGCACCGGACCATCGAGCCAGGACAAGATCACGCTCACGGCCATCAAGTAGGGCGACCTCGCCCACTGGCAGTGAGGCATCGTTGACCACGGCCTCGAGGACCCGGTCGAACCAACCGACCATCCGCTCGATGGTGGGCCGGTCATACAGGTCCTTCGAATAGGTGACCGTGCCGGCGGCACCCATCTGATCGGGACCAGACAGTTCGCTGAGCTGGATATCCAAGTCGAACTTGGCGGTGCGGGTGTCCATCTCCACCGGCGCGACGTCGACTCCATCGAGCGCCATCTCGGGACGCACATTGTTCTGAAATGCCAAGGCCACCTGGAACAGTGGATGGTGCGACGTGGAGCGCACCGGGTTGAGCTGCTCGACAAGCAACTCGAACGGCACATCCTGATTGCTGTAGGCATTCAACGCCTTCTGACGCACCCGCTCGAGCACCTCGCTGAACGAGTCCTCAGAACTCACCGCAACCCGCAACACCCACGTGTTGACGAAGAACCCGACCAGATCATCGAGCGCGGCATCCAACCGCCCGGCGATCGGCGAGCCCATCACCACGTCCTGGCCCACCCCCGCACGGTGCAGCACCACCGCCAACACCGCCTGCATCACCATCGACGCCGTCGCATTGTGCGCCGCCGCCACCGCCTTGACCTGCGCCCACAGCGGCGCCTCGATGCGCAACTCCACCCCGTCACCGCGATAACTGGGCACCGCCGGACGCGCACGATCCGCAGGCAGCGACACCACCTCCGGCACATCGGCGAGCTCAGCTCGCCAATAGGCCAACTGCCCAGCGATCACACTGTCCGGATCCGACTCGACACCCAGCCAATCCCGTTGCCACAACGTGTAATCGGCATACTGCACCGGCAACGGCGACCAGCCCGGCTCCCCTCCGGCGCGACGGGCGCGATACGCCTCGGCCACATCACGCACCATCGGAGCCAACGACCAACCGTCAAAAGCGATGTGATGCACCACGATTCCGAGCACATGCTGACCTGGCCCGACCGCATAGATCTGTGCGCGCAGGGGAATCTCGGTGGCCAGATCGAACCGGTATTCCGCCAGGGCCGCCAGATCATGGGCGAGATCAGCTTCGGACAGGTGCACTATCGCCGGGCCCCGACGCCGCCACATCCCCGGCTCCGCGGGCAGCAGCTGTTGATACGGCTCGCCGTCCACGTCGGGAAAAACGGTGCGCAACGCCTCATGGCGGGCGATCACATCGTCCAGTGCCGCGTCGAGGGCAGCTACATCGAGCGCACCGCTGAACCGCAACGCCGTGGGCATGTTGTAGGTCGCAACGCCACCCTCGAAGCGGTTGAGGAACCACAACCGGCTCTGGGCATACGACAACGGCACCACCGAAGGCCGCTCAACGGCGACCAACGGCTCCCGTCGATCACCGTCCTCAGCCACCCGAAGAGCCAGCTGGCCGACCGTGGGCGCGTCGAATACCGTGCGCACTGCGAGGTGCGCACCCAGTCCGGCGTTGACCGCCGCAACCAGACGCATCGCCAGAATGCTGTCGCCGCCCAGCTCGAAGAAGGATTCGTCGACCCCGACCCGCTCGAGCCCGAGCACCTGGCCGTAGATGCCGACCAGGATTTCCTCGGTGGGAGTGGCGGGGGCACGGTACGCGCCGGCGTTGTACTCCGGCGCCGGCAGAGCATGTCTGTCGAGTTTGCCGTTCACGGTCAACGGCAACGCGTCGAGCACCACGATTGCCGCGGGCACCATGTAAGCCGGGAGGCGCTCGGCCAACGTGGACCGTAACCGGTGCGGATCGACCGCTCCGTCGAATGGTTCGGTGACATAACCGATCAGACGCTTATCACCAGGACGGTCCTCACGGACGACGACCGCCGCTTGTGTCACTCCGTCGAGTTCGCCCAGCGCCGTCTGGACTTCACCCAATTCGATGCGGTATCCGCGAATCTTGACCTGTTCGTCGGCGCGACCGAGGTACTGCAGTTGACCATCCTCACCCCACCGCACGATGTCACCGGTGCGGTACATCCGCTGACCTGGCTCTCCCGTTGCTACGAACGGACACGCCACAAATCGAGACGCTGTCAACCCAGAACGGCGCACATAGCCGACACCCACGCCACGGCCTGCCACATACAGTTCGCCGACGACCCCCACCGGCACCTGACGCAGCCAGGCATCGAGCACGAATAAGGCTGCTCCGGGCACCGGCACCCCGATCGGCACCGACCCCGGCCCCGGCGCCAATGGCGAGCTCATCGCTGAGTACACGGTGGCCTCGGTCGGTCCGTAAGCATTGATCATCACGCGCCCGGGCGCCCAGCGATTGACCAACTCTGGGGCGCAAGCCTCACCGGCGACCACGAGCGCCAGCGACTCCAGACCCTGCGACGGCAACATCCCTGCCGCCGACGGGGTCTGGCACAGCACACTGACCTTCTCGGTCACCAACAGCGTGTGGAAATCCGCCGGCGAACCCGACACCGTCTCGGGCACCACAACAAGCCGCCCCCCACCCAGCAGTGCGCCCCAGATCTCCCAGCACGACACGTCGAAGGCGTACGAATGCCACTGTGTCCACACCTGTCCCGGCGCGACCAAAGTCGGATCCGCTGACTGCAACAGTTGGGCGACGTTGCCGTGAGTGACCGCCACCCCTTTGGGCACACCGGTAGTGCCCGAGGTGTAGATGAGGTAAGCGATATCGTCCGGCGCCGGACCGGGCAGCCCAGTGGTGGGCTGCGAGTCGACACGAGAATCGTTGATGTCGATCACCGGCACATCGAATTCGCTCAGCCGCTCGACGAACGCCCCGGTGGTGACCGCCACGACCGGCGCGGCATCTTCGAGCATGAATCTTATTCGGGCGTCAGGATGTTCGGGATCGATGGGCAAGTAAGCCGCCCCGCTCTTGAGGACGCCCAAAATCGCCACGATCGCGTCGCCGGATCGCGGAAACAGAAGGGCCACACACTCGCCCGGGCCCGCACCCGCTTCTGCCAACGCGTGCGCGAGCCGGTTCGCGGCCTCGTCGACCTCGCGGTAGGTCCGGGACACGTCCGCGCAAACCAGCGCCACTGCCTCCGGTGCGCGGGCGACCTGACGGTCGAACAACACCGGAATTGAAGCCGGTGATGGATCCTGAGCGGCTAGCACCGCCCGATTGCCCATCTCATCGAGCCGCTCGCGCTCGCCCCATTCGAGCACGCGGATGGAGCGCAGCGACTGTGAGGGGTCGGCGAACATCGCCGTCAGGACCCGCTCCAGCTGCTGGGCTAGATCGGTGGCAGCGACATTCGAAAGCGGATGGCCGGCACCCGTCGTGCTCAGAGAAAGGTCCTCACCAGCGCCGGAGAAGATGAACCCGAAGCCGCCCATACGGCCGGCATTGGTCAGCGACGCCGATGCCTGGACTCCACCGAAGTCCAGTGTGAATGATGCCGGAAGGAAATTGACGCTCACCCTGTTGGCCGACGCGCCGATTCCACGGGGGTGGACATTGCGCTCGAGGGCATGTACCGGAAACCGTTGATGTTGCAACGCTTCCCGCATTCGTGCATCGACAAGCCTGCAGAAGTCGCCAACAGGGGACTGCGGCGAGACCGACAACACCAGCGGAACGATTCCGGCGAGCATCGCCGGCAGCGTCTTGGACTCCGGGCGTACGCGCCTGCTGACCGGAAAGTCGAGAACCACCTCCGAGCCGTCGGCGCACCAGCCCCGAACCACGAGTGCGCACGCCGCGGTGACGACAGTGTTTTGCGGCACGCCCAACCGGTCGGCGAACTCTTCGAGCCGGCGAAGGACTTGACGGTTCAAAGGCACCGGATCAGAAGGTCCTGGATCGCGCTCGTCAGCGGCTTGGTAAACCTGGCTGCTCAGGGCGGTTTCCTGCGCGAGGTGCTCCGCCCAGTAGGCCTGGTCCTCGAGGTAATCGTTCGAGGATTCGTATTCGGACTCGCAAGCAATCAGGTCCCGTAATGAGCCGAACAGCGCGGGAGCAACGGCTGCGCCGGACACCACGGCGGAGTAGAGCGACGCAATCCGTTGACCGACCAACGCAATACCGAAGCCGTCGATGACGATGTGGTGGCAACACCCGAACAGGTAGAACTCATCCGCGCGCGTCTTGAACAGTGCGAACCTGAAGAGCGGACCGGCCAGCGACATCGGCGTGCGCTGGATCGAATCGGCGAGCCGACGGGCCTCCCGCTGGGGATGGGGCGAGCCACTAAGGTCATAGAACGCCACATCGACATCCGAATGGTCGGTCGCCGTCTGGACGATCTTGCCGTCGACCTCGAAGAATGCGGCTCTAAGCGGTTCGGCCTCGCGCACAACTCGACTGATTGCCCACTCGAGGGCATCGCGCTCTACCGGCCCATCGATTCTTACGAACAGGCCGAGTTGCCACTCCGTGTCAGCTTGACCCGTCTCGTGCGCGAGCCATATATCCAACTGCTGGCGGGTAGCCTCCAGCGACCGGTCGTCAAGCACCATGAACCCCCAGAGACCGCGCGATTATGTTCCCGCCCCCGAGCCTTTTTCTAATGCCCGCGGTCTCTGGCCAACCTGTCACGGAGACTCTTCGGCCGAATGTCGGGCCAGTTCTGTTCGATGTAGCCGAGACAGGCGGTGCGTTCCGCTTCGCCATAGACGACCCGCCACCCGTTTGGGGTGTCGGCAAAGGTCGGCCAAAGGCTGTGCTGCTCCTCGTCGTTAACTAGAACGACGAAGGTTCCATTGTCGTCGTCGAAAGGATTGATGCTCATCATACTCCCCACCGTCTCACCGACATGGTGCGCTAACAGCCTGCTCCTACCAACGATAGATGAGTACGCCAGTTACGGGTTGGATTTCGAAAGTTTCACAGCGAACTACTTGCATCATTATATTGACGCGCTAGCAAATAGACTGTCACTCGAGGGCCGCCGGTCACCGAGAGGGTGGGTTGACCAGGGAGAACTGATTTGATCTTGTGCTGAAACGCCCAGTTGAATTCGTCGCGGATCCGTCGGCGTAATGCCCCATCCACCACTCTGATCCTAGTAGCGAACGCAACAACGGCTGCGGTCGGTCAGTCAGCAAATCTTAGACCTCGCCCATTTTTCGCCCTGAAACGTTGGCGTTCGGGTTCGCTGTGCGTCGGATTCCGGAAGCAATGTTCGTGATCGTCCGGTGTTGACAGTGGCGTCTCACCTGGATCGCCCAGGATCGCATTGATCATCCGGAGTTGCTACACAGAGGCATGGGCCTGATGCAGCAAACTAGAAAGTCAGGAATGACCGAGTCAGATGTCCCTGAGGCGCCGCCCCGGTTCTCCGGGCGAGTTGCGCACTCGATCCCAGAGTGGGTTCGGAGGTTCGGGCAAAAGGTGATGGGCCGCCATCGACACGATCGCGGCTGTGCGCAGAGGCCCTGAAACGGTTGACGAGGTCGGCGAGGGTTACACCGATCTCGTCCTGAATTGCGCGTGCACTCCGATCGCAGACTCGGCCATCACCTGCGAAGAGCCCTACGATCCAGCGGCGGACGCACAGTTTAGCTACGCGAGTTAGCTATGCGAGCTTTCTACTGCCCGCGGTCTCTGGCCAACCTGTCGCGCAAGCTCTTCGGCCGTATGTCAGGCCAGTTCTGTTCGATGTAGTCGAGACAGGCGGCACGGTCCGCTTCGCCGTAAACCACTCGCCACCCTTCTGGGATATCGGCGAAGGTAGGCCAAAGGCTGTGTTGCTCCTCGTCGTTAACCAGAACGACGAAGGTTCCATTGTCGTCATCGAACGGATTGATGCTCATCCCACTCCTCGCCTCATCGACATGGTGCGCCGACAACTTGGTCGCCCTAACGATAGAGGGGCCAGTAAAGGGTCATATCCGGTGGGGTGTGCGATAAGAGTTCGCGCACTTTCGTGCGTCGACTACCGATGACGTATCACTGAGACGATTCCGGAGATCGCGGGCCTTCTCCGAGCAGCGTGGACCTCACGAGCGGCCGAGGACCCGACGAACGAAGTAGCGCGCTGGCAGGACGTGGGCGCACTCGCTGAGGCCACCAGAACCATCGGCCCAGCAGCGCGGCGATCGAAGGCGTCATGAACGCGCGCACCACCAACGTGTCGAACAACAAGCCCAAACCGATCGTGGAGCCGACTTGGCCGATGATAAGCAGGTCGCTGACGACCATGGACAACATCGTGAACGCGAAAACCAAGCCGGCGGCCGTCACAACTTTGCCGGTGCCGCCCATCGCCCGGATCAAGCCGGTATTGAGCCCAGCACCTATTTCCTCCCGCATTCGCGATACCAGCAATAGGTTGTAGTCCGAACCCACGCCCAAGAGAATGATCACCGACATGGCTAATACGAGCCAATGCAGATGAATACCCAAAATATGTTGCCAAATGAGGACTGACAGACCGAATGCCGCACCCAAAGACACCGCGACCGTGCCGACGATAACCAACGCGGCAACAAAACTCCGCGTAATGATCAGCATGATGATGAACACTAGGCACAGTGCCGCCACACCCGCGATCAGGAGGTCATATTTCGAGCCATCTTGCATATCCTTATACGTCGCCGCGGTCCCCGCGACGTGAATCTTCGCGGACTCGAGCGGACTTACTTTGAGCGCTTCCTCGGCCGCAGTCTTTATCAAATCCACCCGGGCCAGTGACTCGGGCGAACCCGGGTCGTCCCTATGCGAAATGATCAAACGCATAGCCTTGCCGTCCGGCGAGAAGAACAAGCTCATGGCCCGTTTGAAGTCCTCGTTCTCGAAAACTTCAGGCGGAAGGTAGAAGGAATCGTCGTTGTGGGCAGCGTCGAACACTCGCCCCATGGCGGTGGCAGTGGACGCCCCCTCCTCCATCTGCGCGAGCATGCCGGACATGGTGCTGTGCATGGTCAGCATGGAGGTGCGCATCTTCCCGATTGTCGCAATCATCTGCGGGAAATCGGCGATCATCTGCGGCATAATTGCATTTAGCTGCTCGATGCCCTCGACCAGAATTCCTACCTGAGCGCTGATCTTATCGGTGCCGTCTAACGTCTCGAACACGGATCTGATGGAGTAGCAGATTGGAATGTTATGGCAATGCGGCTCCCAATAGAAATAATTACGAATGGGTCTCCAGAAGTCATCGAAATCGGCAATGCTGTCTCGTAACTCGCTAACACTTTCTTCCAAGCCTCGCATCTTGCCGAGCATGCGATCTGTGATTTCGGTGGTCTGCTTCATCAGGACGTACATACGTTCCATTTGCGTTTGCATTTCGCGCATCGCATCCGCCTGCTTAACAAGCAGGCTCATAGTCCCCTGCATGAAAGGCAGCGTTTGCACCATGCCGGCGGACTGCAGGCTGATCATGAATGGAATCGAAGTGCGTTCTAGCGGGGTCCCCTCCGGCCGCGTTATACCTTGGACCCTGGAGACACCTGGGACCGCAAAAACTTTCTTTGCCAATCTATGCAGGATCAGAAAGTCTGCCGGATTGCGCATATCGTGATCGGCCTCGATCCAGACAATATCGGGCATCACCCGTGACTGCGGGAAATGCCGCTCGGCCGCCGCGAACCCCACATTGGCCGGAATGTCCTGCGGCATATACAGCCGGTCGTTGTAGCTCGTTTCATACGCGGGCAGCGCCAACAAGCCGACGAGCGCGACAACGCTCGCCGCAGCGAGAATCGGCGCTGGCCATCGGGCGATCGCTGTCCCCAGCCGCCGCCACCGACGGACCGCGACCTTGCGCTTCGGCTCGAATAATCCGACGCGGCCCCCCAGGGCAATTCCCGCCGGGATGAGCGTGACGGCAACCGCGACGACGATAAGCATGCCCACCGCGCCTGGGACACCAATGGTCTGAAAGTAGGGAAGCCTGGCAAAGCTCAAACAGAAGATCGCGGCCGCGATGGTCGAGCCGGAGGCCAGGACCACCTTGGCGACGCTGCCGAAGGTGGTATAGAACGCTGTCTCCGGATCTTCACCGGCCTGACGCGCTTCGTGATAGCGCCCGAAGAAAAAGATCGCATAATCTGTTCCGGCCGCAATTCCGAGCGAGACCAGCAGATTGACGGCAAAAATCGATAGCGCAAGAACTTCGTTGTCGCCTAGATACGCAACGACCCCTCGAGCCACTTGCACCTGGACCCCGACCATGACCGCAACACAGATGACAGTGACGATCGAGCGGTAGACGAACAGCAGCATGATCAAGATCACGGCGATGGTGACAACCGTGATTTTCAAGATGGAGTCGTCACCCGCAGTGTTCATATCCGACACCAGCGGCGCCGGACCTGTGACGTAGACGCTCAGCCCGGGGGGCGGAGGCGCTCGCTCGACGATGTCTCGGACCGCTTCGACGGATCGGTTCGCTTTCGCCTCTCCTTGGTCGCCGACCAAGTTGACCTGGACGTACGCGGCCTTGCCGTCGGCACTTTCTGCGCCAGGGGCCGTGAGCGGATCGCCCCAGAAGTCCTGCACGTGGTGGACATGATCGGTGTCAGCTCGAAGCTGACGAACCAACTCGTCGTAGTAAGCGTGCGCTTCAAGGCCGAGCGGTTGCTCACCCTCGAACACAATCATCGCGAAGCTGTCGGACTCCGATTCTTGGAAGACCTCTCCCATGCGCTTCATCGACTGCAACGACGGTGCGTCCTGGGGGACCTGCGACACAGACTGTTCTCGGCCCACCTGTTCCAGCGAGGGAATCGTGAAGAAAGTTACAGCGGCGATCGCGACCCAGCCGATGATGATGAACAGCGACAATCGATAAACCGTCCGTGCAATGAATCCCGGGCGGCGGTTGTCGAGCCGGCGGTCGATCATGCCGCTCTTGACAGGCAAGCGCCGTTTCGGCCGCCCATGTTGATGCGGCATCGGACGCTGACACTGCTGCTCTGCATGACAAGATCTCTCACGGAGTTATCGCTCTGGGTTCAGCAGGAGGGAACGGACCAGTGGACGGGGTCCTGTGGGCCGAAGCAACGAGCTGGCGGGGCGCGGGCGTATTAATTGCGGCCACCAGAACCACCGTCCCAGGAGAGCGGCGATCGAAGGCGTCATGAACGCGCGCACCACCAATGTGTCGAACAGCAAACCCATGCCGATTGTCGAGCCCAGCTGACCGACCGTTTGCAGATTGCTGACCACCATTGACAGCATCGTGAAACTGAACACGAGACCGGCGGCCGTGACCACACGGCCGGTACCGGCCATCGCCCGGATGATGCCCGTATTGATCCCGGCGCTTACCTCCTCTTTCATCCGCGACACCAGCAACAGGTTGTAGTCGGAGCCCACCGCCAGAAGGCAGATGACAGCCATGACGAGCACCGCCCAGTGAATTTGAATACCGAGGATGTGTTGCCACACGAGCACTGAAAGCCCGAACGCAGCACCCAGCGAAAGCGCAACGGTGCCCACGATGACGAGGGCCGCGAACAGACTTCGCGTCATGATCAGCATGATCGTGAAGATGAGACAGAGCGCCGATATCGCCGCGATCAATAGGTCGTAGGTAGATCCGTCGACTATGTCTTTGACCATCGCTGAGCTGCCGGTGAGCGAGATCTTCGCGTTCTCCAGTGGAGTTCCCTTGAGCGCCTCCTCGGCCGCGGTGTGTATGGGCTCGACAAGCGCCATGGTCTCGGGCGACGCAGGTTCGCCTCGCTGCGAGACGAGGAGGCGTGCAGCCTTGCCGTCCGGGGACAAAAACACCTCCATGACCCGCTTGAAATCCTCGTTCTGGAAGATTTCCTCCGGAAGATAGAAGGAGTCGTCATTCATAGCGGCATCGAACGCCTTACCCATCGCGGTGGCGTTGGTGCTGTTCTCATCCATCTGAGCGAACATCCCGGACATGGTGCTGTGCATCGTCAGCATCATGGTTCGCGTGCTCTCCATCGTCGCGATCATCGGCGGGAACTGGGCAATCATCTGCGGCATGATCGCGTCGAGAGCGTCGAGATCACCCATCAGTTCGTCCATCTGTGCGCTCACCCGGTCGATGCCGTCGAGCGCGTCGAAAATCGAGCGCAGTGACCAACAGATAGGGATATTGAAACAGTGCGGCTCCCAGTAGAAATAGTTCCGGATCGGCCGGAAGAAATCGTCGAAATCCGATACGTGGTCCCGCAACTCGTTCGTAGTGGCCTCTAGCTCATGCGTCTTCTCAACCATGCTGTGGGTCGTGGCCGCCAGCTCCTGCATCAAGCCGTACATGCGATTCATGAGCTTTATCGTTTCGCCCATGTCCTCGGCCTGAACCAGCATGTCATCCATACGAGCTCGCTGAAACGGCAGCATTTGCGTTTGGGTGGCTTGACTCATGCTGAGCATGTATGGAATCGAAGTGTGCTGAAGCGGCGTTCCGGCGGGCCGGGTGGGGCCCTGTACCGATGCGACACCGGGGACGGACAGAACGCCTTTGGCCAATTTGTTCAAAATCAGAAAATCGGTCGGATTGCGTAGATCATGGTCTGCCTCGACCAGGAGAATGTCGGGCGCGACCATCTGTGACGCGGGGAAGTGTCGCTGTGCGGCCTGCAACCCCTGCGCCGCAGGGATATCTTTGGGGATCGACTCCTGGTCGTTGTAGCTGGGTTGATATCCCGGGAGCGCCAGCAACCCGATCATCGCGACAGCGCACGATGCGGCGAGGATGGGCGCCGGCCAACGCACGATCGCCGTACCCACTCGCCGCCATCGAGGGACCTTGATTTTGCGCTTGGGTTCGAACCACTTGAAGCGGCCGCCAAAGGCAATAATGGCCGGTACCAAGGTGATCGCCACCAAGACGGCAGTGACCACACCCACGGCCGAAGGGATGCCGAGAACTCGGAACGAGGGCAGCCGAGTGAAACTGAGGCACAGAAGTGCACCCGCAATCGTCAGGCCTGAACCCAACACCACCTTCGCGGTGCTGCGGAAAGTGGAGTAGAAGGCCGTTTCCTGGTCCTCGCCCGCCTCGAGCGCTTCGTGATAGCGGCCGAAGAAGAAAATCCCGTAATCGGTACCGGCGGCGATCAGCAACGCCACCAGAAGGTTGACGACAAATGTCGATAGGCCGAAGGCCCCGATGTCACCGAGAAAGGCGACGAATCCTCTGGCCACCTGCAATTGGATGCCGACTGTAAGCATCACAACAAGCACGGTCGCAATCGACCGGAAGAAGAGCAGGAGCATAACCAGGATCACGGCCAAGCTCACCAACGTGATCAGCGTGACCGTCTCGTTCCCGGTCTCACCCATCTCCGCAACGAGCGGTGCCGGTCCCGTTAGGTAAGCCTGTACGCCTGGCGGAGGTGGGATCCGCTCGATGATGTCTCGGACGGCTTCGACGGATTGGTTCGCTTCGGCTTGGCCGATATTGCCGTTCAGTGTGATCTGGACGTAAACAGCCTTACCATCGGCACTTTCCGCCGCGGCAGATGTGAGCGGATCCCCCCAGAAATCACGTATGTACTTGACATGCTCGGTGTCCGCCTCCAACTGACGAATCAGTTCGCCGTAGTAGGCGTGGACGTCGTCGCCGAGGCGGTCCTGCCCTTCCAAGACGACCATCGCCAGAGCATCCGACGTGGACTCACCGAAAAGCTCGCCCATCCGCTCCTGCGCCTGAATCGACGGCGCGTCGACGGGCGTCTCGGATACCGCCCGCTCTCGTTCGACCTGCTCTAGCTGCGGAACCGCGGTATTGAGAACAACCGCGACAGCCACCCAGCCGAGGATTATCGGTAATGCCAATCGGCGGATCCACCGCCCGACAAAAGGTGTCTTCCGGCGTACCTGGTGACTGGTCATGCTGCCTTCAACATGCAGTAGGTGAAGGCGCTAACTCCTTGGCGGATCTTCTCCGCCTTCACTTCGCCGTCGACGATGATGCGACAACCGATGCTGTTGCTGTTACTGGCCTGCGCGACGATGTTTCCAATGCCCGCGGCCTCTGTGATCTCGAACTTGGAGGACCACGGCAGGCTGGCTCCTTCGATGAACTGCGGTTCGGCATCGACGTCGAAATAGCTGATATCAGCCACAGTCCCTGGCGGGCCAAATACCTCGTAGATCAGATACTTCGGATCGAAGTTCTGCTTGTCCGCCACTTGAGTGTCAGTGTCGGCATACGAGGGACGCTCATTGGACCCGAACATGCCATGGAGCCGCGACACGGTGAACCCGCCAGCAACTAACACGGCAAATATGAGTAGCGGAATCCATACCCGCTTCAGAACCCTGAAAATCGACGTTCCCCTCCATCCCGGTCCAACCTCGGCACCACGCCCGCCGCTCGAACGTAGCAACAGCGCACTGGCCGCAACCGGCAGGCTGCACCGAGTGAACGGTGAGCAGCACAGTCGAGTCCAGACGCGGTCACCGCAAACGCGCGGTGCCTCGGGGAGCGCAACCCGATGCTGACGAGTAAACCACGCTGTCGATGTACGCAGCGATCCGTTCTTAACGTGATACGGGATCGTAATGCAAGGTTTGCGCGTGTCGCCGTGGCCCAAGACGCGCGGTTGTGCGGCCGAATCGCTTCGTGCCCATAAATGCCCCGTCGAACGGAATCAACCGCCTGAACTGCGCATTCAATGGCCCCGGCCACTTCTGGCCCCTTCCGCTGTCAAGAACCTTTGATGAGAACTCAGCAGTCTCGATGCCATGGCCCCGGCCACCCGAAGCGGTCGCCCCAAGTGCGCCGCAAGTACAGCAGATCTCACCGGAAGGCACCACTCGCAGTGCGGGATCGATGTCGAGTCACCACCGGCGAACACCGACTCCGGCTTCTCCGATTCGATTCTGACCGGTTCTACGCGGCTTGTTGCGCTGGATGGACGAGCTGGAGACGATGGCTAGCAATCGTTTGGATGCCCTGTTTTCATGTGTTCGTCCGTTCCGCGGTCTTGGACGGTGAATGGCGCTAGACTCACCAGACTCCGATGACGTCCGCGGCGATCCTGATTCACCTCAAGCGGTGACCGCGGGCCCGGAATGTGAAGCGGTTTAGGGGGGATAACCCCCCCTATTTTGTCCGGGAATCGCCGTGTTCCCGGTCCCGCGTGATCCGTACGTTCAAGGTATGGTCGCAGTCACGAATCCAGACGTTGAGTCGGTGATGACTGACGCCACCCAGCCGGCCATTCGCCGTATCGGGGTCCTGCCTAGTGCCTCGATGATCGTCGGCGCCGTCGCTGCCGCGGTCTGGCTCTGGCTGTACGTCATGATCGTGATCGTTGGGATTTGGCTGGTCCCGTCTGTGGTGGGGTTTGCACTCGCCCTCTTGATGTTTGTGTACCTGACCCGTGGCGCCGAATGGCTCGAGCGTCGGCGTAGCGAGGTCGTCTTCGGGATGAATATCCCCATTCCCCCCCGAACGATGTCCTCCCACAGCGGTTTTCGTGGTTGGTTCAACCAAATCGGTTTAGACATCAGCAGTGCCCGTCTTTGGAAGGGCTGCGCGCACCATGCCCTTCGGCTGATCTACGACCTCCTGGCCGTCGGTCTCGCGTTGTTCCTGCTGGCATTTGCGTTTCTGGCGCCTGCAGCGGCCATCGCGGTGAGCCGCAGCGATGTCGCCGCTGGCTTGTCATTCATTCCGCCGGCGCTGGCGTGGCCATTGGCCGTCGTCGCGTTGCTGGCGTCCGTGGCGATCGTGGTGTTCGCGCCGCTCATCGACGCGAAGATCGACCTCTGGCTGCTCTCCCCTTCGCCGACCGCCATGTTTCAACACGAGCTGAACGCGCTGGCGGAGGCAAGAATGGGCGCGGTTTCGTCAGCGCACTCCGAGCGCCATCGTATCGAGCGTGACCTGCACGACAGCGTCCAATCCCGCCTCGTCTCGCTGGCAATGACTATTGGTCTTGCCCAGACCAAATTCGAAACGGACCCGACTGCCGCAAAAGCGCTGATCGCCGAGGCCCATGACGACGCGAAAACCGCGTTGGTCGAACTGCGAAACGTGGTGCGGGGCATTGCGCCGTCGATTCTTTCGGACCGCGGCCTGGACGCTGCCCTCTCGTCAGTCGTGCAGCGCACCCAGCACACCGGGGTTTCCACGACGCTCAACATCGACCTGCCCCGGCGCATCCCAGCTGAGACCGAATCGGTCGCATACTTCGTTGTTGCTGAGGCACTGACCAATGTGGCCAAACATGCATGCGCGACGCGTGCCGTAGTGACCGTGCGACTAGACCAGGCGCAAAACACCCTTCACGTGTCAGTGCTCGATGACGGGCGCGGTGGCGCACAAATCACCGACAGCGCAAATGCCACCGGGCTCCGTGGGCTGGCTGACCGGGTTCGCGCCGCTCGCGGCACGTTCGCGGTCTCCAGTCCGGCCGGGGGACCCACCCTTATCACGGCGGTGCTGCCATGCGCATCGTGATCGCCGAAGACTCCGCCCTACTGAGGGCAGGCGTCGAACGCATCCTCATCGACGCCGGTCATGAAGTGGTGGCCGGCGTGCCGGACGCCTCCAACCTGACGGCGCTCGTCGACGACGCGAAACCCGACCTCGTCATCGTCGATGTGAGGATGCCACCGACGTTCACCGATGAGGGGATCCGTGCCGCCGCCCTGCTACGGAGCGAGAATCCCGAGTCGCCGGTACTGGTGCTGTCGCATTACGTCGAAGAGCGCTATGCCTCCGACCTGATCACTTCGGACACCCGTGGTTTCGGCTACCTACTCAAGGACCGCGTCGCCGATGTACCTGCGTTTCTGGACGCCGTCGCGGTCGTCGGTGGCGGTGGAACGGTGCTCGACCCGGAAGTCGTGTCCCAGATTCTCGCGCGGTCGCATCGCCGCAGTGCGCTCGACCAGCTCACCCCCCGCGAAAGCGACGTACTGCAGCTGATGGCCGAAGGAAAAACCAATTCAGCTATCGCCGCGACTCTGCACATGTCGACCGGGTCCGCCGAGAAGCACGTCGCATCCATCTTCACCAAATTGGGGCTGGCGCCCGATGACACCGAGAACCGCCGTGTCCTCGCCGTTCTGCGCTACCTCGAGTCGTAAAAGAAGAAGGGACATAGGCCATGACTACGAACTCCTACCTCACAAAGAGGAACGAAACCGACCTCGCGGTGATCCAGCAGGCGCTGGCCCTGATCGAGCTGGAAAACGGATGGACCCAGGGCACCTACTGTCGCGATGCCGACGGCCTGGAGGTACGCCCCGCTGCGGATGTTCCGGGGCAATGGGTGCGGGTCCGAACTCAGCACGTCGGTGCGGGCGGTTACGTGGTGCGCACCGAATCGGGCGCGACGCCGTGCAGCTACTGCCTCGGGGGCGCCCTGCGCGTCGCTGCGGGTTACTGGCAAGACGAAGACCCATTCGCCGCGCTAGACCAGGTCGAGCGGTTAGAGAGTCTCACCCTGCGGCTGGCCAATACCGCCGCTGCGAGAGGTTGGCCGAGTCTGCAGGCCTACAACGATGATCCGCACACCACAAAGGCCGACGCGGTTCTGGCGCTCAAGCGCGCCGCCACCCACCTAGACGCGCAGGAGCAGCTGCAGTTGTGAGTGGCACCGGCGTCAATCCTGAGCCACCGCCCCTTGATCCCGTGGCGGAGAGGCCGCCTTCCCCCTGGCCGGCCTCTCCGCCGCCTGCAATAACTCCCGCCGCGCGGACCGCCATCCGGTTCGCCATCGTCGTCATCGCAGCCTTGGTAGTCGTCGGAGCGGTGGGCGGTCTTGGCGCAGTTTCGTTCGCGCTCGCGACCAGTCGCGTCGTCATGGACACGCAGGAGCTTCCGGCAGGCACGCGATCGCTGATCATCGACACCGGTGGCGTCGCGGTGCCCGTCCGCATCGTCGCCGACGCCGACGCCACGAAACCGCGCGTCGACCTACGCATGGTCACGCGAACCGACGACACGCAACTTTCGATAGTCAGCGAAGGCACTAGAAGCCAAGTCACGCTCGGCGCCGGCGGTTCCGCGTTCGTCTGGCTCGTAGGCACAGGAATGAATGTTGTCCTCCCACCGAACGTCGCGCGCGAATTGAGTGTCACGGTCAATCACCGGACCGGCTCGCTCACCTCAGACGCCGATCTCGACCAGCTGGTGGTGAGGTCCGATATCGGCGCCGTCGCGCTCAGCGGATCAGCTCGCTCGATCGACATCGACGTCCACCGCGGCGATATCAGCACCGCGACCAGGATTGCCGTCACCGAATCGTTCAGTGCGGTCACCGAAGAAGGCAGCATATCCGTGGAATTCCGGGCGGCACCACGCCGCACCGAAGCGATCGCCAGCGGCAACGTAACAGTAGGGCTGCCCAGTTTGGGTGCGTACCGAGTGCGCGCCGGATCCGAGGCGCCGACTGGTTCGACGACGGTGACGGTGCCCGAGACAACCGACCCAAGTGCTCCGCGGGTGACCGTTCGCTCGGAAAACGGCAACGTCAGCGTCAACGAAGTTCGGTAACCGCCTTAGCGGGGCACTCAGCAAACGTTTGAACTTGTTCTAGCAAACTTCTCTCTTTCCAGAGTGCGGCACGGTGTGGTCCCAATTGGTTGTGACTCGGTGCGGCTCCCGCGGTCGAATCAGGTGCATCGCAGACCTCCGACCGCACGGCTTCCCGCGCTTGGGCCCGACCGTCAGGCAATATTGGCTCTATGGACAGCAGTGCAGGCACAGCCCGGGTGCTCGTGGTCGACGACGACCCCGACGTGCTGGCTTCGCTCGAGCGCGGATTGAGATTGTCCGGGTTCGACGTGGCCACCGCCGTGGACGGCGCCGAGGCGCTGCGCAGCGCGACCGAGACCCGGCCCGATGCGATCGTCCTGGACATCAACATGCCTGTGCTCGACGGAGTCAGCGTGGTCACGGCGCTGCGCGCGATGGACAACGACGTGCCGGTCTGCGTGCTCTCGGCGCGCAGCTCGGTCGACGACCGGGTCGCCGGTCTCGAGGCCGGGGCCGACGACTACCTGGTCAAACCGTTCGTGTTGCAGGAGTTGGTCGCCCGGGTCAAGGCGCTACTGCGCAGGCGTGGGTCCACCGCGACCTTCTCCTCGGAGACCATCCAGGTCGGACCTTTGGAGGTCGACATCCCCGGCCGGCGCGCGCGTGTCAACGGCGTCGACGTCGACCTGACCAAACGCGAATTCGACCTGCTCGCGGTGCTGGCCGAGCACAAGACCGCCGTGCTGTCGCGTGCCCAGCTGCTCGAACTCGTCTGGGGCTACGACTTCGCCGCCGACACGAACGTCGTCGACGTCTTCATCGGCTACCTGCGCCGCAAGCTCGAGGCGGGCGGCGCTCCGCGGCTCCTGCACACCGTTCGCGGAGTGGGGTTCGTGCTCCGAATGCAATGAGCCGATGAACCTGCTGTCGCGGATCTTCCGCCGAACCCCCTCGCTGCGCACCCGCGTCGCGCTGGCCACCGCGATCGGCGCGGCGATCGTCGTCATCATCGTGGGAACGGTGGTCTGGGTCGGAATCACCAATGACCGCAAGGAACGCCTCGACCGCCGACTCGATGAGGCGGCCGGGTTCGCGATCCCGTTCCTACCGCGGGGCTTGGACGAAATTCCGAAATCGCCGACCAACCAGGACGCGGTCATCACCGTGCACCGCGGTGACGAGGTGACGTCCAACTCCGATGTCGTACTCCCCCAGCTCGAACCCGGATACGCCGACACCTACGTCGACGGCGTGCGCTACCGGGTTCGCACCGTCGACATCCCCTACTACCCCGGGCCGATGTCGGTGGCCGTCGGCGCCACCTATGACGCCACCATCGCCGACACCAACAACCTGCACCGACGGGTGATCATCATCTGCGTGTTCGCCGTCGGCGCGGCTTCGGCGTTCGGCTGGGTGCTGGCCGCCTTCGCCGTGCGCCCGCTCAAGACCCTGGCGCGGCAGACCCGTCAGATCGACACCGGCGACGAGGACCCCGATGTAGAGGTACGCGGCGCCACCGAGGCCGTCGAGATCGCCGAGGCGGTCAAGGGCCTGGTCGAACGCGTCTGGAAGGAACAGGACCGGACCAAGGCCGCGCTGGCGTCGGCGCGCGACTTCGCGTCCGTCTCCGCCCACGAATTGCGCACCCCATTGACCGCGATGCGGACCAACCTCGAGGTGCTATCGACTCTCGACCTGCCCGAGGACCAGCGCAAAGAGGTGGTCAACGACGTGATCCGGACCCAGTCGCGGATCGAGGCGACGCTCGGCGCGCTGGAACGCTTGGCACAGGGTGAGTTGTCGACCGCTGACGACCACGTGCCCGTCGACATCACAGAGTTGCTGGACCGCGCCGCCCACGACGCGATGCGCGTCTACCCCGACCTGGAGGTGTCGTTGGTGCCTGCGCCGACGGTGATCATCGTGGGCCTGCCCGCGGGTCTGCGGCTGGCGGTCGACAACGCGATCGCCAACGCCGTGAAGCATGGTGGAGCCACGCGGGTTCAACTGTCGGCGGTCAGTTCACGAGCGGGCGTGGAGATCGCGATCGACGACGACGGCGTCGGCATCCCCGAGGAGGAGCGCTCGGTCGTGTTCGAACGCTTCTCTCGCGGATCGACGGCGTCGGTGTCGGGCTCGGGGCTCGGCCTGGCGCTGGTCGCACAGCAGGCCGAATTGCATGGCGGTACAGCTTCTTTAGAGGAAAGCCCGCTCGGCGGCGCTCGGCTGCTGCTGCGCCTGCCGGGCCATCAGTGAGCTTTGGCGCCGAAACTGAACCTCTGCGCGAAAATCTGCCGTTCGAACGCGCAGTTCTTCAGTTACGGCGGCAGGTCAGCGGGTCGCCAGCAGGTCGATGACGAAGATCAGCGTCTTACCCGACAACCGGTGCCCACCGCCGGCGGGACCGTAGGCCTGCTCGGGCGGGATGACGAGCTGTCGACGACCGCCGACCTTCATGCCCGGAATGCCGTCCTGCCACCCCTGGATGAGTCCGCGCAGCGGGAACTCGATCGACTCGCCGCGGTTCCACGAGCTGTCGAATTCTTCGCCGGTGTCGTACTCCACGCCGACGTAGTGCACCTCGACGTTGCCGCCGGGCACCGCTTCGGCGCCATCGCCGACGACCAGATCGGTGATCACCAATTCGCTAGGCGGAGGGCCGTCAGGGAATTCGATTTCGGGCTTCTGCCCTGCACTTGAAGTCACCGCACTCACGGTAGTCGGGCAGACTGGTGCTGTGACCAAAGACCAAGACATTCTCGACCAGGTCAACAGGCTGGTCGCCGAGGAGCAGGAGCTGCGCGCACAGCTCCAGAACCGCGAGATCGACGAGTCCGAGGAGCACCGACGGCTGAAGGCCGTCGAGGTGCAACTCGACCAGTGTTGGGATCTGCTGCGGCAGCGCCGGGCCCTTCGGGAGACCGGCGGCGATCCACGCGAGGCCGAGGTGCGTCCGCCCGATGAGGTCGAGGGCTACCTCAACTGAGTTCGCGTTACGCCACCGGAGCCGCCCCGGCGGCGACATACGACGCAGTCGTCGTCGGCGGCGGGCACAACGGTCTCGTCGCGGCGGCGTATCTGGCGAAGGCGGGTCGTCGGGTTCGGGTGCTGGAGCGACTGGACCACGTCGGCGGCGCGGCGGTGTCCGCGCACGCGTTTGACGGAGTCGATGCCCGGTTGTCGCGATACTCCTACCTCGTCAGCCTGCTGCCCCGACGCATCGTCGACGACCTCGGCGCGCGGGTGCGCCTGGTACGCCGCCGCTACTCGTCGTACACGCCCGACCCGGCGACCGGTGGCCGCACCGGACTGCTCATCGGCCCCACGTCGACATTCGACGCGATCGGCGCGGCCGACGACGGGTCGCGGTTCGCCGAGTTCTACCGTCGGCGCGGTGGCCTGGTCGAGCGGTTGTGGCCGACGCTGCTGGAACCGCTTCTGACGCGATCACAGGCGCGCGCTCTCGTCGATGACGAAACGGCATGGCAATCGATGGTCGACGAGCCGATCGGGCACGCGATCACTTCGGCCGTCGTCAACGACGTCGTTCGCGGTGTGATGGCCACCGACGCGTTGATCGGAACCTTCGCCCGCCTCGACAACCCGTCGTTGATCCAGAACGTCTGTTTCCTCTACCACCTGCTCGGCGGTGGAACTGGCGACTGGGATGTACCGATCGGCGGCATGGGCGCGATCAGCGCCGCGTTGGCCGCCTCGGCAGCCGGTTATGGCGCCGAAATCACCTGCGGTGCTGCGGTATACGCGATCGCTCCCGACGGCGAAGTGCGCTACCGCTGCAACGGTGTCGATCACACGGTCCACGCAGAGGTGGTTCTGGCCAACGTGTCGCCGAGTGTGCTCGCCGGCTTACTGGGTGAGCAACCGCCGGAGTCGACGCCGGGTGCGCAGGTCAAGGTGAACCTCATGCTGCGGCGCCTACCGCGATTGCGCGACGACGCCGTCACACCCGAGCAGGCGTTCGGCGGCACGTTCCACATCAACGAGACGTTCAGCCAGCTCGATTCGGCATACCTGCGCGCGGCCGACGGTATCGTGCCCGATCCGCTACCGTGCGAGATCTACTGTCACTCGCTGACCGATCCGTCGATCCTGTCGGACGAACTCCGCGCCGCAGGAGCCCAGACGCTGACGGTCTTTGGGTTGCATGCTCCCCACCACTTGGTGTCGGCCGGCGACCCGGACCGGATGCGGGACACGTTCACCTCTGCGGTGCTCAATTCGTTGAACTCCGTTCTGGCCGAACCGATTCACGATGTGCTCATGGAGGACTCGGCTGGCCGGTTGTGCATCGAGACGAAAACGACCGCCGACCTCGAAAACTCATTGGGCATGACGAACGGGCACATCTTTCACGGTGCGTTGACGTGGCCGTTCGCCGAGGACGACGAAGCACTCGACACCCCGGCTCGACGCTGGGGCGTGGCGACCGCATATGAGCGAATCCTGTTGTGCGGATCGGGTTCACGCCGCGGTGGTGGAGTCTCGGGTATTGGTGGACACAATGCGGCGATGGCGGTGCTGGAGGGCTAATCGGCCGACAGTTTGGCGAGTATCTCGCGTAGCGCCTCGAGGTCGGCTTCGTCCAGGTTCGCCAGGGCTTCTGGCGCCGGGTCGTCGACCGCGTCGATCTTGACCACTATGGCGCATCCCGCATCGGTGAGCGACACCCGCTTGCATCGGCGATTGTCCGGATCCACCTGACGCACTACGAGCCCGCGCTGTTCCAAGTCGTTGACCGCGACCGTCGCGGCCGGCGCGTCGATGGTCGCGGCGTGTGCCAATTCCTTAACGGTCATCGGCCGTCGGCTCAACCGCCGCAGGATGCGCACTCTGCTGAACGGCAGCCCGGACTGCTCGACGACCGCCCGCTTCCAGCTGTCGTGGTTCTCGACGACGAAGGCCGCCATCGCGCGCCACGCCTCGTCGGCTGAATTACCGGACATCGGCCGTCACCAACGGTTCCAGTCGATCGGCCGACCGCAACGCCCTGCCGGACGTCGAATAGAAGCCGAGCACGATGATCGCCACCCCGAGTGCCGCGCAGATCAGCCACAGCGGCCGGGTGGCCTGCGCGAAGTCCGGGCCCATCCCGACCAGCGCACCGCCTGCAACCGAACCACACAGCGCCACACCGATACTCACGCCGACCTGCCTGCTGGTCGAGGCGATAGCCGAGGCCGCCCCCGCCCGGTCGGTCGGCATGCCGCTGACCGCCGCATTGGTCACCGGGGCGTTGACCATCGAGAATCCGATGCCGAAGACGGCGAAGATGACGAGCAGCTGCCAGACCGGCGTCGTCGCCGACAGCTGGGCGAGCTTCACCGTCGCCGCCGTGATGAGGGTCCCGGCGATCAACAGTGACGGCCGAGCGCCGAACTGCCCGACCATCCGGCCCGACAGCGGCGAGAACACCAGCGCCCCAACGGCTATCGGCAGATAGATCAGCCCGGTGTGGAACGCCGAGAAACCGCGCGCGTCCTGCAGGTACAACGACATCATGAACAGGAACGCACCCCACGACGCGAATGCGCACACCGCGATCATGGTCGCCGATGCGAACGGGATGCTCCGGAAGAACCGCAGATCGACGAACGGGTCCCGCCTGCGCGCCTCGTAAGCCACAAAGCCGACGAAGGCCGCGACCGCGCCGACCGCCACGGCGACGGTACGAACGTCTCCCCAACCCAACCCCGGACCCTCGATGAGCACGAAGACGATGCCGAACAGGAACGCCATGCCCAGCAACTGCCCGATCGGATCGACGTCGCGCATGGTCAGCGACTTGGACTTCGGAACGAAGATGACCGTCAGCAGGATCGCCAGCGCGCAGATCGGCAGATTGATCCAGAACACCGCGCGCCAGTTGATCCACTCGATGAGCACTCCGCCGACGATCGGCCCCGCGGCCATCGAGATACCGACGACGCCACCCCATATGCCGATGGCCCGGGCGCGCTCGACCCTGCCGGTGAACACCTGCGTAATGATCGACATCGCGACGGGATTCATCATCGAGCCGCCGATCGCCTGCAGGAAGCGCGCGGCGATCAGCGTTTCGATGTTCGGCGACAGGCTGCACAGCAGCGACGCGACCGCGAACACCGTCAGCCCGATCTGGAACGTGCCTCGACGACCGAATCGGTCGGCGGCCGCACCCGACAACAGCAGCAACGAGGCCAACACCAGCGTGTAGATGTCGATCACCCACTGCATTTGCGGCCCGCTGGCGTCGAGGTCGGCGCGGATGTTGGGAATGGCGACGTTGACGATCGTCGCGTCCATCGACACGATCAGCAGGCTCAGGCAGCAGGTCACCAAGATGATGGCCTTGCGCCGAGCGCTCAATGACCGGACGACGGATTCATTCACCCAACAATTGTGAAACTACAACTGTTGGGTGGCAAGGCACCCAACAGTGAGATACGCGACGTCGAATGTGGGATTACGCCACGCTCGGGACGGGCAGAGCGTGCGGGTAACCCACGTTCGGCGGAGGGCGCCAACGGACCTAGCGGCTGCTGACGTCCTTGTAGTCGCGCTCGGTGTAGCCGGTGTAGATCTGGCGCGGACGGCCGATCTTTCCGCTGCCCTCGTCGTGCATCTCCCGCCAGTGCGCAATCCAGCCGGGCAACCGGCCGAGCGCGAACAGCACGGTGAACATGCGCGTCGGGAAGCCCATCGCCCGGTAGATCACGCCGGTGTAGAAGTCGACGTTCGGATAGAGCTTGCGCTCGATGAAGAAGTCGTCGGTAAGCGCGGCTTCCTCGAGAGTCCGTGCGATATCCAGCATCTCGTCGTCGCCGCCGAGCTTGCCCAGGATCTTGTCGGCCTGCTCTTTGACGATGCGGGCGCGCGGGTCGTAGTTCTTGTAGACCCGGTGGCCGAAGCCCATCAGCTTGACGCCGTCCTCGCGGTTCTTCACCTTCTTGATGAACTCGTGGACGTCGAAGTCGGCCTGGCGGATCTTCTCCAACATCTCCAGCACCGCCTGGTTGGCACCGCCGTGCAGCGGGCCCCACAGCGCGTTGATGCCGCCGGAGATCGACGTGAACAGGTTGGCCTGCGACGAGCCGACCAGCCGCACCGTCGACGTCGAGCAGTTCTGCTCGTGGTCGGCGTGCAGGATGAACAGCATGTCCAGCGCGCGGACGATCTCGGGATCGACCTCGTAAGGCTCGGCCGGGAAGCCGAACGTCATCCGCAGGAAGTTCTCGACCAGCGTCAGCGAGTTGTCCGGGTACAGGAACGGCTGGCCCGCCGACTTCTTGTAGGCATACGCCGCGATGGTCGGCAGCTTGGCCAGCAGCCGGATCGTCGACAGCTCGACCTGGTTGTCATCGAACGGGTCGAGCGAATCCTCGTAGTACGTCGACAGGGCGTTGACCGCGCTGGACAGCACCGGCATCGGGTGGGCGTTGGCCGGGAAGCCGTCGAAGAACCGCTTGAGGTCCTCGTGCAGCAGCGTGTGCCGCTGGATTCGGGTGGTGAACTCCGCCAGCTGCTCCTTGGTGGGCAGCTCGCCGTAGATGAGCAGGTAGCTCACCTCGATGAAGTTCGACTTCTCGGCGAGCTGCTCGATCGGGTAGCCGCGGTAACGCAGGATGCCGGCCTCGCCGTCGATGTAGCAGATCGCACTCTTCGTCGATGCGGTGTTGACGAAGCCTTCGTCGAAGGTCGTGTAGCCGGACTTGGCCAGAAGTGAACCCAGCGCGATGCCATCAGCGCCTTCGGTGGCTGAAACGATGTCAAGGTCGAGCGTGCCACCGGGGTAGGAGAGGGTGGCTTGCCCTTCCCCACTCTTCGCGTTATCGGCCACGAGGTTCCCTTCGTCGCTGCTGGGAGTATTCGAACATTGCTCCTACAAAAGGTAGTCCCATATCTGCACGCGTGCCCCGCCGGGGGCGGTCACTTGTTCAGACAGGCTGCCGCAGATTACCCAACAAGCCGGTGAAGTCCACGAAGACCGTCTCCAAGCGCTCGATCAGGTCCTCGATGGACACCTGTGACCAGTCGTTGTTGACCTGCACGACGTCGGTGAGCGCCGTCATGATCACCGCACTCCACGTGGCCGATGCCAGCCGGACCCTGCGGTCGGCCAGTTCGACTCCCATGCGCCTGGCGAGTGCCCGTTCGAGTGCGTTGCCCCGAAATTCGACGGTGACCTGTCGCAGCGTCGGCGAGGACAGGATGATCCTGGCGATGCACAAAACCCGTTCGGCCCTCAGGTCGTCGGGTCCCGCGTGCTTGGCCGCCTCACCCATCGCGACGTAGGCGCGCAGGATCGCCTCAAGGTGATTCAGCTCGGCGGGCTGGCGGTCCAGTTCGAGGGCGACTTCGTCGACGATTTCGTCGACCAGGGCCAACGCGATGGAGTCCTTGGTCGGGAAGTACCGGCTGAAAGTGCGCGGTGACACGTCGGCCACCGCGGCGATCTGGTCCACGGTGGTGTTGTCGAAACCCTGTCCGTTGCACAGTTGCACGGCGGCGTCGATGAGGGTCGCACGCGTGCGCTGTTTCTTGCGCTCGCGCAGGCCGACAGACCGCGCCCCCCTACCGTCAGGCACAAAGCGCATCCTAACGGGCGAAACTATGAGGGAGCTAAGAATTCATCTTCGGTGAAAACATGATCGACGTCAGCATTTTGGCCTCTCGCCTCTGCGCAGCGAACGTAAGCGCCTACGGCTGGAGCCGCTCGATGCGCCCGTCCTGGATACGAATCCTGTTGTGCACACGGTTCTCCCGGCCCTGCCAGAACTCGACAACGTCGGCGCCGATCAGATAGCCACCCCAGTTCGGCGGCACGGGCACCGTGTCGTGACCTTCGAACCGTTGCGTCACCTCGGCCAGCTGCTCCAGCAGCGCTGCGCGGGAGGCGATCGGCTTCGACTGGTAGGACGCCCACGCACCCAACTGCGACCCCCGCGGCCGCTTCGACCAGTATTCGGCCGTCTCCTGGGCCGACACCTTCGTCACCGGTCCTCGGACGTGGACCTGGCGCCCGGTCAGATACCAGGGAAACGTGGCCGACGCGTACGGCGTCGCCGCCAGCTGCTCACCCTTGTCGGAGTCGTAGTTGGTGTAGAACGTGATGCCGGTGTCGTCGACGCTCTTGCACAACACCGACCGGGTAACGGGCCGCCCGCGGCTGTCGACCGTACCGACTACCATCGCATTGGGTTCGGCGACGCCGGCGCGTTCGGCATCGGTTATCCACTTGCGCAGCAAGGTAACCCAGCCGTCGTCCAGCCAATCCACGTCCAGGTCGGGACTGCCGTCTTTTTCCGCCGAACTGTATTCCACCCGCATCCTCGCCAAGTGTTCTGGGTTAACCGGGGCTACCTCCGCCACGCGACAACGCTACGCCCACACCGTCTGCCGTCGTGCCGACAACCGCCAGATGAGCCGCGTTTCTTCAGGTGCGAGAATCTGGCCATGAGCGCGGTGCCCGAAGACTTCGTCCCCGGCCTCGAAGGCGTCGTCGCCTTCACGTCCGAGATCGCCGAACCCGACAAGGACGGCGGCGCGCTGCGGTACCGCGGCGTCGACATCGAGGATCTGGTCAACCAGAAGGTGACCTTCGGCGACGTGTGGGCGCTGCTGGTCGACGGCAAGTTCGGCGACGGTCTGTCGCCCGCCGAACCGTTCCCGCTGCCCATCCACAGCGGCGACGTGCGCGTCGACGTCCAGGCCGGGCTGGCGATGTTGGCCCCGATCTGGGGCTATCCCCCGCTGCTCGACATCGACGACGCGACCGCCCGCGAGCACCTCGCCCGAGCCTCGGTGATGGCGCTGTCCTACGTCGCGCAGTCTGCGCGCGGAATCTATCGGCCCGCGGTCCCGCAACGCACCATCGACGAATGCTCCACGGTCACAGAGCGATTCATGACCCGCTGGCAAGGTGATCCAGACCCCCGACATGTGGAGGCCATCGACGCCTATTGGGTCAGCGCCGCCGAACACGGTATGAACGCCTCGACATTCACCGCCCGCGTGATCGCCTCCACCGGCGCCGACGTCGCGGCCGCCTTGTCCGGTGCGATCGGCGCGATGAGCGGACCGCTGCACGGCGGGGCCCCGGCTCGGGTGATCCCGATGATCGAGGAGGCCGAGCAGACCGGCGACGCCCGCGCCGTCGTCAAAGGCATCCTCGACCGGAACGAGAAGCTGATGGGCTTCGGGCACCGGGTGTACCGCGCCGAGGACCCGCGGGCCCGGGTGCTGCGCGCGACGGCCAAGCGGCTCGAGGCCCCGCGCTACGAGGTCGCCGCCGCCCTCGAGCAGGCCGCCCTTGCCGAGCTGCGGGAGCGGCGACCCGACCGCGCCATCGAGACCAACGTCGAGTTCTGGGCGGCGGTGATCCTGGACTTCGCCCAGGTGCCGACCAAGATGATGCCCGCGATGTTCACCTGTGGGCGCACCGCCGGCTGGTGTGCCCACATCCTCGAGCAGAAGCGGCTCGGCAAGCTGGTGCGTCCGTCGGCGATCTACGTCGGGCCGGAGCCGCGCAGCCCCGAGTCGGTCGAGGGCTGGGACCAAGTCGTCCGGTCGTGACTGCGCCCTCGATCCTGGAGACCTTCGCCTCGGCGGCACACAGTTTCGCGGACCTGGTCGGCCGCATTCCCGCCGACGCGTGGTCCGGGCCTGGTCTGGGCGAGTGGGATCTGCGCTCGCTTGTCGGGCACACGTCGCGCTCGCTGACCACGGTGCTCACCTACCTCGAGACCACAGCTGAGGCCGAGGACATCGCCACGCCGCAGGAGTACTACGCACGGGTGAACCCGACGGCACTGGGCTTGGACCCCGCCGATGTGGCCGAGCGCGGCAGGCAGGCCGGGCGCGACCTCGGTGACGATCCGGGGGCCGCCGTGGCAGACCTCGTCTCCCGAGCGATCGCGCGGTGCGAGACGGTGGAGGACCCGCTGATCCGGGTGCTGGGTGGGCTTGGCATCCGGTTGCGGACCTATCTGCCGACGCGGACGTTCGAGCTGGCCGTGCACAGCTTGGACATCGCACGCGCCGTTGGTCTTTCGTTCACGCTGCCGCCACCCGTCCTCAAGGAGGCGTTGGTGTTGGCGGCGCGCATCGCCGCTGAGCAGCAGGGCGCGACCGTGCTGATGGCGCTGACGGGTCGCGACGCTCTGCCGGCGTCATTCTCGATCGTTTGATCTGTCGGTGGGCAATGGTTGCATGACCACGTACCGATGAATTGAGTCCGCTCGCCGAGTCGGTACTGGTAACCCGCCCGCGGGCCTAACCCGAATCGAGAAGGAGCTCTTCACATGGCCATCGACTTTGAACCAGCGGTCTCGCCCATGCTCACGGTCAGCGACGGCGCCGCAGCCATCGACTTCTACGTCAAGGCCTTCGGCGCCGAGGAACTCGGCCGCGTGCCGGGGCCCGACGGCAAGAGGTTGTTTCACGCCGCGCTCCGCATCAACGGGGCGCTGGTGATGCTGAACGACGACTTCCCGGAGATGAACGACGGCAAGTCTGCGACACCGGAAGCGCTCGGCGGCTCGCCAGTGACCATCCATCTGACGGTTACCGATGTAGACGCCAAGTTCCAGAAGGCCGTCGACGCCGGCGCGACGGTTGTCATGCCGCTCGGTGACATGTTCTGGGGCGATCGCTACGGCGAGCTGCGCGACCCCTTCGGGCATGTGTGGTCGATGGGCCAGCCGGTGCGTGAAGTCAGCCCCGAGGAGATCGAGAAGGCGGTGCAGCAGCACCAGTGACGGAGTTAGCGGCGCAGGCCGGCCAGTAGGCGCCGGCCGAGCCCGGGTCCGCGGGTGTCGGCCGCGGCGGAGAGCATGTCGGCGACCACGGTGAACTTGACGCGGGGTCGTTCGTCGCCGCCGCGGGCGACTTCGGCGGCGTCGATCGCCTTCCAGCCGGCGGAGTCGACCATGTCGGACCGCCTGCTGCGGACGAGTTTGTCGAGTGCCGCGGGCTTGTACACGGGATCGCGCAACCTGCCCTCGTTGTAGTCGGCGACGAGGTTGTGCACGGTCTGCGCGGCGCACGACTTGTTGGTGCCGATGAAGCCCGTCGGCCCGCGTTTGATCCAGCCCGCCACGTAGCTGCCGGCAACGGGCGCACCCGAGCGCGGGTCGACGACGCGACCACCGTCGTTGGGCACGACCGCCGCGGACTCGTCGAAGGGCAGCCCGCGAATCGGTTTGCCGCGGTAGCCGATCGAGGTCAACACCAACCCCGCGTCGACCCGACGCACCTCGTCGGTGCCGGTGACCGCAAACTCCATCACCTCGGCGCGGACGTCACCGACGACGCGCTGCGGCGTGAGCGAATAGGCGAGCCGGATACGCGGACGCGTCACCGGCGCGGAGGTGTCGGCCAGCTTGCTCAGAATCTCCAACTTGTTGCGGGTCAACCGATCCTCGGTGGTGGCCAGGTCGCGGTCCACCAACTCGTGGTCCTCCGGCGAGAGCACCACCTCGCACGTCGACGTCAGCCCGATCAGCTCGGGCAGCGTGAACGCCGAGTCGCCAGGTCTCCGACGGGCCGCGATCACCACCTCGGTCACCTTCGATGCGCGGAGCGCGGCGAGCGCGTGATCCGAGATGTCGGTGCCCGCAAGGACATCGGGCGGTGTGGTGAGTATCCGCGCGACGTCGAGGGCGACGTTGCCGTTGCCGACGATGACCACGCGCTCGTGACTCAAATCGATTGGCAGCGCGTCGAAGTCGGGGTGGCCGTTGTACCAGGCCACGAACTCGGTGGCGGTGCCGGTGCCGTGCAGGTCCATTCCCGCGACGTCGAGCCGGCGGTCGTTGGGCGCCCCGACGGCGTAGAGGACGGCGTGGTGATGCTCGAGCAGCTCGTCGTGGGTGACGTCGTTGCCTACCTCGACGTTGAGGTAGAAGGTGAATCCAGGTTGGGCAGCGACCCTGTCGAACAGCTTGGTCACGCGTTTGGTGCTCTGGTGGTCGGGCGCGACGCCGGCGCGCACCAACCCGTACGGCGTGGGCAGCCGCTCGAAAACGTTGACGCGCACCCCTTTCTGGGTGAGCAGCTCGTCGGCGGCATACATCGCCGCCGGTCCCGATCCGACGATCGCCACGGTGAGCGGTCCGCCTGCCCTGGGGTACACCACCGGTGCCTCGATGACCGGCGCCAGTTTCGACGTCGGCGGCAGCTTTCCGTCCGGTTCCGGGTAGAACGCGGCGTTCAACTCGACGAACGGAAGCTGCGCGGGGGTCAGCTTCGAATCGTGCGATATCGCCCCGACCGGGCACGCCGACACGCATGCACCGCAGTCCACACACGCCACCGGATCGATGTAGAGCATTTCGGCGGTGGCGAAGCCGGGCTCATCCGGTGTCGGGTGGATGCAGTTCACCGGACACGCGTAGACACAGGACCCGTCGCTGCAACACGACTGGGTGATCACATGGGGCACAAGCGCTCCCTACGCGGCAGCGACCACGTGCTGGCGAGCCGGCTCGCTGCGGTATCGGCTGGGCTTACCGTCGATCCTGCACATCCGCCACACGAGCTTGGCGAACGGATTCATCAAACCGGTCTCGTGGCAGAGCATCCGGACGTCGCCGAACATGTCGCGCAGGAACTGCCGCGACTTGGGCGCACGGAAGAACAGCTCCTTGCGCACCGAGCGCGGGATGTCGAACTCCCGCCAGAACGACCTCGGCGGCACGATGATCGCCTGGCACAGCACCCGCATGATGATCGGCACGTTCCACGACAGCCAGAACCGCTGCCGGCGATTCAGATACGGCAGGCGCTTGCGCAGATACTCGTGGGCGAACGAAATGTGGCGCGCTTCCTCGGCCACGTGGATCGCCATCACCCGCTCCATGATCGGGTGCAGGGCTTTGCCCTCGCGCAGCACGTTCTTCTGGGTGTGGTCGATCGGTTCCTCGCCGGCGAGCACGCCGAAGAAGAACGGGATCGGCAGCGGCCCCGCGACCAACGGAATGAACGGCGACAGCCAACGCAGCATGCGCGGCATGCCCGGCACGTCCGCGCCGATGCGGTTGACCATCTCCTGGAACATCATCGTGTGGTTGCACTCTTCGACCGACTCGTGCAGGCAGTACCGGTATTCGGGTGAACCGTTCGGCACCCAGAACGCGTAGTTCGTCAGGCCGCGAATGAGGATGATCTCGAACTGCAACCCGACCTTGGCGACGTTGGCCTGCCGCCACATCCCGATCTCAATCTGCCGCTCCAACGGCTGGGCCTGATACCAGGGATGTCCACCGAGCGGGTCGGTGGCGGGCAGTACCCAGCGGGGGTCGTTGTCAGTGACGGCGAACTCCGGGGAGTCCCAGTCGATGTCGGTGTACGGATTGAAATTGCGCCGCACCGAACCCTCGGACAGTGTGGTGAGCGTGTCGACGTAGTCGGCGTCGTCGCTAACCTCCATGTTGCGACGCCATCGCCTGACCATTCGAGTTCGCGCCATCTTCAGCCTCCCCTATGAGGTTTACATTCGCGCCTCTGATGTCCAACAACGGTACCGGAGGTATCGCCTACTGAACATACCCCTCGACGCGATGTGTCACACCGGCTGAAATACGGCGTCCTGTGATGACGATCACACTGAGGTGACCGTGACCGGGGTGCTAGCGGCTTCCGAACTCGCCGACAGCGGCGGCCCTGGCACCGTTGCGCACGACAGCGACGCCGGCTTCGGTCATGCCGCAGTCGGTGATGATCGCCCGGTGGCCGGGGCTGTTCATCCACCAGTTCACGGCTTCTGCGGGAACGGCGGCCACCCCGGTGCTCCAGAAAATGATCTCGCCGGCGTTGGAGAACTGTGTGTAGCCGGCGGCGGTGATGCGCTGGCCGACGGATGACCCGTCAGAACCGGTGTGGCTGCGAACGTTGTTGGCCAGCATGTCGTTGGCCTGCCGGGCCGCGGCCGCGCTCAGCTGTGGGTTCGCCGCGACCGGACCGCATCCGTTCGCGGCGCGGGCGGCGTTGATCTCGTTGAGCAGCGCACCGTCGTCGGCGCCGTCGGCGTGAGCGGGTGTCGCAAGCATTGGGGCGCTGACCGCCAGCGCCGCTGCACATACAGAGATCAGGACCGAGCTTCTTCTACGACTGTTCACGTGCCCCCCTGGGCTCGAGCTTCAGTCCCCGACAGGTCACAGTATGGACACGGCGAGGTCTCTATGAAGGCCGTTTACCCACTTTTGTGACTTTTCTCTGCCGCCCCTCCCCACGTCGACGGCACAGTTCCGGTCATTAGTGTTGACCGCATGTCGCAGCTGACGATTCCCGCCGACCTCAAACCGCGCGACGGCCGCTTCGGCTGCGGCCCCTCCAAGGTCCGACCGGAACAGCTGAGTGCGCTCGCCGCAGCGGGTGACCTGTTCGGCACCTCGCACCGCCAGGCGCCGGTGAAGAACCTGGTCGGCCGTGTGCGCGACGGGCTGCGCCAGCTGTTCTCGCTGCCCGACGGTTACGAGGTGATCCTCGGCAACGGCGGCACCACCGCGTTCTGGGACGCGGCGGCGTTCGGCCTGATCGACAAGCGGTCGCTGCATCTGACCTACGGCGAGTTCAGCGCGAAATTCGCCTCGGCCGTCGCCAAGAACCCATTCGTGGGCGATCCGGTCGTCGTCAAGGCCGACCCGGGCAGCGCGCCGGAGCCGACGTCGGACCCCTCGGTCGACCTGATCGGCTGGGCGCACAACGAGACCTCGACGGGTGTCGCGGTCCCCGTACGGCGTCCCGACGGGTCGGGCGATGCGTTGATCGCGATCGACGCGACGTCTGCGGCGGGTGGGCTTCCCGTCGAGATCACCGAATCCGACGTCTACTACTTCGCTCCGCAGAAGAACTTCGCGAGCGACGGCGGACTGTGGCTGGCGGTCATGTCGCCGGCCGCGCTCGCCCGCGTCGAGGCGATCGCGAACTCGGGCCGCTGGGTTCCGGAGTTCCTGTCGCTGCCGATCGCGATCGAGAACAGCCTCAAGAACCAGACGTACAACACTCCGGCGATCGGCACCTTGATCATGCTCGCCGAGCAGCTGGACTGGCTGCTGGGCAACGGCGGCCTGGACTGGGCGGTCAAGCGCACGGCGGACTCGTCGCAGCGGCTCTACGGATGGGCCGACGCGGCCCAGTTCGCCACACCCTTCGTCGCGGATCCGGCGTTGCGCTCGCAGGTGGTCGGCACGGTCGACTTCAACGACGACATAGACGCCAGTGCTGTCGCCAAGACGCTGCGAACCAATGGCATCGTCGACACCGAGCCCTATCGCAAGCTCGGCCGCAACCAGCTGCGGGTGGGGATGTTCCCGGCCGTCGATCCCGACGACGTCAGCGCGCTCACGGCGTGCATCGACTGGGTGGTGGAGCGGCTTTAGCCGCGACCGACAGCGGGGAGCGGCTTTAGCTGGCGTGTCCTACCAGGTAACGCCCGGATAACGCAGTAGTGTCCGGTTGATCGGGCTTTGCGCTAGCCCGGAGGAGGTCGCCATGCGGGAACTCAAAGTCGTCGGACTCGATGTGGACGGCAAACGAATCATCTGCGAGGTCGACGGCTCCGGCGAGAAATTCACGCTGCGGCGCGACGATCGGTTGCGGGCCGCCGTTCGAGGTGACCAGATGGGTTCGAGTCAGGAACGAGACGAGACCGAGGTTCACAACGTGTTGCGCCCCAGAGAGATTCAATCGCGGATCAGGGCAGGTGCATCCGTCGAGCAGGTCGCCCAGGCGTCCGGCGTCGACGTGGCCCGTGTCGAGCGGTTCGCGCACCCGGTGTTGCTCGAACGTTCCCGCGCCGCCGAACTGGCAACGGCCGCGCACCCGGTGCTTCCCGACGGCCCGTCGGTGCTGACCCTGCTGGAGACAATCACGACGGCGTTGATCGCGCGCGGGCTCGATCCCGACGCCCCCGCGTGGGATGCGTGGCGCAACGAGGACGGCCGCTGGACCGTGCAGCTGGCGTGGAAGGCGGGGATGTCCGACAACGTCGCGCACTTCCGGTTCACTCCTGGCGCGCACGGTGGGACGGTGACGGCGTTCGACGACGCGGCCTCCGAGCTGATCGACCCGAACTTCTCGCGTCCGCTGCGCCCGGTCGCCGCGCTGCCCGAGCCTGCGGCCGAGGTCGAGGTCGAGGAGCCGACGCTTCCGATCGAGCCCGCGGTGCAGGTCAGTCCACCGGAACCGCAGCCCGAGGCGGAGGCCGAGCCGGTCGCACCGAAGCAGCCCAAGGCGCGCAGGGGTAAGGCCAAGCCGGCGGTCCCGGCGTGGGAAGACGTTCTGCTGGGCGTGCGGTCCAGCGGCCAGCGCTGACTTTCCGCGCCAGGTCAGCCGCTCAACGCAACGGCGAGCACCACCAGCCACGCCGCAGCCACGCCGACGCCGGAGCCCAGCACGAACCACCGCCACACCGGCCGGTTGCGCCACCCCCACACCGTCGGGGCCAGGCCGCCGACCGCGACCAGGTTGAGTCCGATCGCCAGCAGCGGGTGCAACCGCAACAGTCCGAGGCTGAGCACGACGATCGTGGCCGCGACGACTGCCGCGACGAACCCCGCCACCGTCAACCCCATCGCCCATGGCGTCGAGTCGCCGGCCATATCATTCACTCCGCGTCGCTCCGCTCAATCCCGCCGGTGCCCAATCTAACCCGCTCATAGAAGGCCAGGGCCGCAGCGGTCGCGACGTTGAGTGAGTCGGTTCCCCGCGACATCGGAATCCGCACCCGCAGATCCGCGGCGCGCATCGTCCGCTCGGTCAGACCCGGTCCCTCCGCGCCCACGAGGATCGCCACCTTGCCGTCGGCGACGCTCGACATCGCTGCGGCCAGAGTGCGTGCCGTAGGCGCGGGCGTCATCGCTAGCAGGCGAAACCTATTGTCGCGCAATAACTCCAGATCATCCGGCCACGAAGGCGCCCATGCGTAGGGCACGAGCAGCGCATGGCCCATCGACACCCGCACGGCACGCCGATACAGCGGATCGGCGCAGCCGGTGCCGAACACCACCGCGTCCACGCCGAGGCCGGCCGCGTTGCGAAAGATCGAGCCGAGGTTCTCGTGGTCGTTGACGCCTTCGAGGACCGCGACGGTGCGGGCACCGTTCAACACCTCGGCGACGGTCAACTCGCGCGGCCGCGACGCCGACGCCAGCACGCCGCGGTTGAGGTGAAAGCCCACCACTTCGGCCATCACATCGGCGGGGACCCGGTAGTACGGGGCCGAGACGCCGGCCAGGTCGCCCGCGAGCTCCTGCAGTCGGCGGTCGGTGCCCATCATCGCGCGCGGGGCAAACCGCGAGGCCAGCATGCGTTGCACCACCAACACGCCCTCGGCGATCACCAGCCCCTTGCCGGTGGGCAGGTCGGGTCTGCGGTCGACGCTGTTGAGATCGCGAAAGTCGTCGAGTCGCGGATCGGACGGATCGTTGAGGTCGATCACGGTGTGCGTCACGGCAGGCGCGCTCGACCGGCTCCGCTGCGCGGTGGGCTACCTTTCATAGCGATGACGCCGCAACCGCCCCCGCTGCCCAGTGGCCTGCTCAAGCCGTGGCCGGTCATCGTCGCGATCGCGGCCGGTTGGGTCGTCGCTGCGATCCTGGCGTTCACGGTGACCGGTCTACACGAGTGGCGGCCGTACACGGTGGCCGGGCTAGGCGTGGGGGCCCTTGGCACCGCGATCTGGTTGTGGCAACGTCGCGCCGTGCGTCGCGGATCGCGCGGGGCGCAGAGCGGACTCAGCTAGCGCGAGATGAGCAGACAGGAGAAGGCTATGGCAGCCCCGGTGTTGCAGGCCGAGACGACGATCAACGCCCCGGTGGCGAAGGTGTGGGAACTGGTCTCGGACCTCAAGAACATGCCGCGATGGAGCCCGCAGTGCCGGGTCATGAAGACGTTCGGCCCGCTGCAGCCGGGTGCGCGGACGATCAACCTCAATCGGCGCAAGCTCCTGATGTGGCCCACCACGAGCCGGATCATCGAGGTGGTCCCGGAGAAGAAGCTGGCGTTTCGGGTCAACGAGAACAACACGGTGTGGAGCTACGAGCTCGAGCCCACCGAAACTGGCACCCGCCTGGTGGAGACCCGTCATGCGGAGAACGGGGTCAAGCCGGTTTCGACGATGTTGGTCAACGCGGTGATGGGTGGCGTGCCCAGCTTCGAACGTGAACTCGTCGAGGGGATGAACGAAACGCTCGCGCGGATCAAGGCCGCGGCCGAAAGCTAACCGCTACTCGGCCGGTTCGGTCAGGTCGAGCACGCCGTCGTCGTACGGGTCGTAGAGCGGGGATCCGCCGCCGGCGGGCTGGGGCGTGTCCGAGTGTGCGCCGCAACCGTATTCGGAGTCGACGACGTGACCGTCGGCGGAGAACTCGTTGGCGCAGACGCCGAACGTCGTGCCCAGTGAACCGGCCAGCGGAAGGTAGAATCCGCAGTCGCGGCACACCCGCCGCGTCGAGCGCGCCATCGCCGAACCAGGGCCGTACTCGCCGTCGTGCCAGCGTTGCGCCGCGTCCATGCGGCCCCACCGGCTGAGCACCTGGCGACGCCCCAGACCCACCTCGAGTGCGACGTCGTCGATCTGCGGGTCGCCGGTCGCCATGTAGCCGGGCACCAGGCGCGAGTCGTCCGGGGGTGGGGCGAGAAGATCTCCCGGGCCCAGATCGCCGGGCTGGACGCGCTCCTGCCACGGCACCCACTTCGGCGCCAGCAACGCCGTCGGTCCCGGAACCAGCACCACCTCGCTGATGGTGGCGTGGTCGGCGCCGGGCCACGCCGCGACGACGACGGCCCACTGCCAGCCGCGGTAACCCGGCATGTCGGCGAGGAAGCGGTGCGTGGTCGCGGTCGGGTCCTCGAAGCTGGCGCCCAGGTACTCACCGACGGTTTCCTCGCCGCTGAACTCGACGATCGCCGCACGCGCGTCGTCGACGGCGCCCAGGAGTACCGCCTCCAGATCCGGCCGCTCGGCGGATTCGGTCACGCTGTCCATCGCCCTCAATACTGCCTGACCGGCTAACCGGCAGCCACACCGGTTGGCTGCACGCCCGCGACCGCTTCGATGGTGGAGAATCGAGACCGTGACCGGACCGCGCCGTGACCCCCGAGACTCTGCGGATCGGCGTGACCCTCGGTACTACCCGCCACGACCGCCCGCCGACGACCGCTGGGGCGACGACCGGTGGAGTGACGAACACCCGGGGATGGCGAACTACCCGAGCGACCCGAGCTACCGTCGTCCCCGGCGCAGCGCGCCAACGCCCAGCGCCAACCGCTGGCTGCCTCCCCTCGACGAGCCCACCCGCGAATTCGGTGCCACGCCGCCGCCACACAGGATGGGCGGCGTGGCGGGCGAAAAGGTCACCGTCACACGGGCGGCCGCGCAGCGCAGCCGCGAGATGGGCTCCAAGATGTACGGCTTGGTGCACAGGGCCGCGACCGCGGACGGTGCCGACAAGTCGGGGCTGACCGCGTTGACCTGGCCGGTGGTCGCGAACTTCGCCGTCGACGCCGCGATGGCCGTCGCGCTGGCCAACACGTTGTTCTTCGCGGCGGCCTCCGGGGAGAGCAAGGGCAAAGTCGCGCTGTACCTGTTGATCACCATCGCGCCGTTCGCCGTCATCGCCCCGCTCATCGGGCCCGCGCTGGACCGGCTGCAGCACGGCCGCCGCGTCGCGCTGGCCACGTCGTTTGCATTGCGCACGGGACTCGCGGTGGTGCTGATCGCCAACTACGACGGTGTCACCGGCAGCTTCCCTTCGTGGGTGCTCTATCCGTGCGCGCTCGGAATGATGGTGCTGTCCAAATCATTCAGTGTGTTGCGCAGCGCGGTGACCCCGCGGGTACTGCCGCCGACCATCGACCTGGTGCGGGTGAACTCGCGGCTGACCACGTTCGGTCTGCTCGGCGGCACGATGGTCGGCGGTGCGGTGGCTGCGGGTGCGGAGTACCTGTTCAAGTTGTTCCAGATGCCCGGTGCGCTGTACGTGATCGTCGCGGTGTCGGTGGCGGGCGCGGCGCTGGCGATGCGGATCCCGAAATGGGTCGAGGTCACCGAGGGTGAGGTGCCCGCGACGCTGAGCTACCACGGACGCACGGGCGAACTGCGGCGCGGCACCGAGTATCTGCCGCCGGCGAAGTCGGCGCGGCAGCCGTTGGGTCGCAACACCATCGCCGCACTGTGGGGCAACTGCACCATCAAGGTGATGGTGGGGTTCCTTTTCCTGTATCCGGCGTTCGTCGCCAAGTCACACGACGCCAGCGGGTGGGAGCAGCTGCGCATACTCGGACTGATCGGTGCGGCCGCGGCCATCGGCAACTTCGCGGGCAACTTCACCAGCGCGCGCCTGAAGCTGGGCCGTCCGGCGCAGGTCGTGGTCCGCTGCACGATCGTCGTCACCCTGGCGGCGCTGGCCGCGGCGTTGACCGGCAACCTGCTGGTCGCCGCGATCGCCACGCTGCTCACGTCGGGGGCCAGCGCGATCGGCAAGGCTTCACTGGACGCGTCGCTGCAGGACGACTTGCCCGAGGAGTCGCGTGCCTCCGCGTTCGGCCGCTCGGAGTCGGTGCTGCAGTTGGCCTGGGTCGCCGGCGGTGCAGTCGGTGTGCTGGTCTACACCGAACTGTGGGTGGGCTTTACGGCGATCACCTCGGTGCTGATTCTCGGTCTGGCGCAGACCGTCGTGAGCTATCGCGGGGATTCGCTCATTCCGGGTCTGGGCGGCAACCGACCCGTGCTGGCCGAGCAGGAGGGCAGACGCACGGAGACCGCGGCGGTGGCGCACGAGTGAAACGCATGATCGCCGCGCTCGTCGCGGTGGTGATCCTCGCGTCGGTGGGTACCGGTGTGCTCGTCTGGTGGCTCAGCAGCAACGACGACTCACCGAAATACCCTGAGATCAGTGCGTATTCGCACGGGCACCTCGTGCGGGTCGGCCCGTACCGCTACTGCGAGGTGCTCAACCCCACCAAGTGTGAGGTCTTCGAAGATCAGGGCGAACTGCCCGTCACCGAGAGCGACGCGGTGCAGCTGTCGGTTCCACCGGCGATCGCCAGGGCGCCGTGGGTGTTGCTGCGACAGTACGAGGACTCCGACGTCGTCGAGGAGTTCCGCCCGGGGACGCGACTGGCGGTGACGATCCCGACCGTCGACCCGCGGCGCGGCAAGCTCACCGGGCTCGCCGTGCTGCTGCCCACGCTGGTTCGCATCGACGACGAAGAGGTGCCGGCGCCGCACGCCGAGTGGTCGGTGCGCACGGTCTGGTCCTGAGCCGACGTCGCCCGCCGCCGTCGATTGAGCCGCGTCGTGGCGCTCAGCCCGCGTCACCCGGCGCCGTGGCCGTCCGCCACCCGTTCGCCCTCGCGCGTCGGGCCAGGCGGCGTTCCGTCGCCGAATGGCCTGCCGCCGAGGGATTCTCGACCGTGCGGTGTCAGCCAGTTGGCCAGGTCGGGTCCTTTCGGCACGACCTGCGTCGGGTTGATGTCCGTGTGCACGATGTAGTAGTGCTGCTTGATCTGGACGAAGTCGATGGTGTCGCCGAACCCCGGGGTCTGGAACAGGTCGCGGGCGTAGGCCCACAGCGCGGGTAGCTCGGCGAGCTTCTGGCGGTTGCACTTGAAGTGCCCGTGATAGACGGGGTCGAAGCGCACCAACGTGGTGAACAGTCGCACGTCGGCCTCGGTGATGGTGTCGCCCACCAGATATCGCTGGCCGTCCAGGCGCTCGGAGAGCAAGTCGAGGGCGAAGAACAACCTGTCGTAGGCTTTGTCGTAGGCCTCCTGGGAACCGGCGAACCCGCATCGGTACACGCCGTTGTTGATTTCGGTGTAGATACGTTGGGCCACCTCGTCGATCTCGTCGCGGTGCTTCTCGGGGTAGAGGTCGGGCGCGCCGTCGCGGTGGTACTGCGTCCACTCGGTGGAGAAGTCGAGCGTGATCTGCGGGAAGTCGTTGGTGACGACCTCACCGGTCGGCACGTCGACGATCGCGGGGACCGTGATTCCCTTGTCGTAGTCGGGGAAGCGCTTCAGGTAGGCGTCTTTGAGCCGGGAGATCCCCAGCACCGGGTCGACGCCGTCCGGATCGAGGTCGAACGTCCAGCTGTCCTGGTCGTGGGTGGGCCCGCAAAAGCCGATGGACAGGGCGTCTTCGAGTCCGAGCAGTCGTCGGACGATGATCGTGCGGTTGGCCCACGGGCAGGCCCGCGCGACGACGAGCCGATAGCGGCCGGGTTCGACGGGATGCCCGTCGCGGCCATCGGCGGTGATACGAGTGCCGATGTACTTGGTGTCGCGGTTGAACTCGCCACCCGAGTCGGATTTGTCGGCGACATATGCCATGGGCTCAGCATGCCCGCCGAGTGTGGGATTGAAGCACGCTTTGACCGTCGAGGGCGTGACACGACCCCACGCTCGGCACCAAGACCAGAAACTAGGCCTCGAGTTCGCGGCCGACCGCCCGCACCACCTCGGAGACCCGGCGGGCGACTTTGCGGTCCGGATAGCGACCCTTACGCAGTTCGGGCTGCACAGCGCTCTCGAGCAGCGTGATCATGTCCTCGATCATGCCGTGCAACTCGTCGGGTGAGTGCTTGCGCTCGGCGGCGGCAGCCTCCCGGCGCGTGCGCGACAGGCTCGGCGGCGGGTCGATGAGCGTCAGCGTCAGCGCCTGCGGCCCGCGTCTGCCCGCGGCGATGCCGAACTCCACGCGCTGGCCGGCCTTGAGGGTCTCGACACCGGAGGGCAGCGCCGAGGATCGGACGTAAACGTCCTCGCCGTCCTCCTGGGACAAAAACCCGAAGCCCTTTTCGGCGTCGTACCACTTAACCCTGCCGGTCGGCACTGGTCTCACCCGCTCGTCGTTGTACCTACAAAAGGAAAGCGCCCCGATGCGCCGGGACGCGTGCTGCTCGATCCTACTCTGACCTCTACCTCGCCAGCACCCCCTTATCGGTAGGCTGGGAACCACCGCTGGAGGAGAAGAAGCGCGCCTATGCGATTGATACTCAACATCATCTGGTTGGTGTTCGGCGGCCTGTGGCTGGCGCTGGGCTACCTGCTGGCGGCGCTGATCTGTTTCGTACTGATCATCACCATTCCGTTCGGATTCGCCGCCCTGCGCATTGCGTTGTACGCGCTGTGGCCGTTCGGCCGCACGATCGTCGAGAAGCCGGGGCCGCAGCCAGGCGCACTGGTCGGCAACGTCATCTGGGTCATTCTGTTCGGCGTCTGGCTGGCCATCGGCCACGTCATCACCGCGGTGGCGATGGCGGTCACGATCGTCGGCATTCCGCTCGCACTGGCCAACCTCAAGCTGATCCCGGTGTCGCTGATGCCGCTGGGCAAGGAGATCGTGCCCGTCGACGCCGCGAACAACCCGGAGCGGGCGTTCGCGTGACCGTCATCCATCTCGGCGTGCCGTCCGCCGCGCCATCCTCCCCCGCCCCCGCCGGGGGGCCGCTGATCGACACCTTCGGCCGGGTCGCCACCGACCTGCGGGTGTCGTTGACCGACCGCTGCAACCTGCGGTGCACCTACTGCATGCCCGCCGAAGGCCTGGACTGGTTGCCGTCGGAGCGGCTGTTGCGGCCCGAGGAGTTGACCCGCCTACTGCGCATCGCCGTGACGAGGCTCGGCGTCAGAAGCGTGCGCTTCACCGGTGGTGAGCCTCTGGTCGCCCGCCACCTCGAGGACGTCATCGCCGCGACGACTGCGCTGAGCCCACGGCCGGAGATCACGCTGACCACCAACGGCATCGGCCTCGACAAGCGGGCCGAACGGCTCAAGCGGGCCGGGCTGGACCGCATCAACGTCTCGCTGGACACCGTCGACTCCGCGCGGTTCGCCGCCATCACCCGTCGAGACCGGCTCCCCGATGTGCTGGCCGGTCTGCGGGCTGCGAAGGCCGCGGGCCTGGACCCGGTGAAGGTCAACGCCGTCCTTGATCCGGTCACCGGCCTTGACGACGCGGTCGGGCTGCTGCGCTTCTGCCTCGACCAGGGCTACCAGCTACGCATCATCGAGCAGATGCCGTTGGACGCAGGCCACTCGTGGCAACGCGGCAAAGCGATCGGCGCCGACGACGTCCTCGCTGTGCTGCAGCAGCATTTCGACCTCACCCCGGACACCGCCCCGCGCGGGTCGGCGCCGGCCGAGTTGTGGCGCGTCGACGGCGGCGTGGGCAAGGTCGGCATCATCGCCTCCGTGTCACACGCGTTCTGCTCCGCCTGCGACCGCACCCGGCTGACCGCCGACGGCCAGGTCCGCAACTGCCTGTTCGCGCAGCAAGAGACCGACCTGCGAAAACTGATGCGCGCGGGCGCCGACGACGCCGACCTCGAGGCCGCGTGGCGCTCGGCGATGTGGGCCAAAGCGGCGGGCCACGGCATCAACGATCCGAACTTCGTACAACCCGATCGGCCCATGAGCGCGATCGGCGGATGAGTCAAAGGAAGCAATGACGACGACTACGACCACGGTTGCGGTGAACGTCCGCTATTTCGCAGCCGCACGGGCCGCCGCCGGTAACGATGAGGAGACGATTCGGCTTCGGCCGGGAACGACGCTCGCCGAACTCGTCGGGCAGCTCAGTGAGCGGGACGAGAATCTGGCGAAAGTGCTAAAACGCTGCTCTTTTCTGACTGACGGCATCGCTGTGCGCGACGACGCCGTCGCGCTGCGCGACACCCAAACCGTCGATGTTCTTCCCCCATTCGCCGGCGGATAACGGTGATTTCCGTCACATCACGGAATGATCACAACCTGGCTACGACGCGATTTAGCGCGCGATAGTCCTGCGGAAACGCCGAAAACTGCTGGGCATTTAGAGGATTTTTAAGATTTGCCAAAGGCGAAAACGCCGTAATCGGCAAAAGATGACGCGCTCAAAACGAGCCGATACGGTTCAGTCCCAAGCCGGTCGACCTCAAACCGACTGGCCCACCGTGCCCAACCGCGCCGAGCTCCATCCGTTGGCGCACGGGATACCAACGAACAACTTGGATGGAGGCGGGGGACCCAACCGGTCCGCCGAGTCAAAGACGGACCTGGAGCCGATCGGTTCCTTGGGGTGAAGCCGAATCGCATTGTGCGACAAGGCCGGGCAATACCTCTCCAGCCCGAACCCGACAGCTGACCTCGTGGGCGCCGAAGAGAGGACCGGAAGCACCTATGAGTGGACGGCACCGCAAGCCGGCTTCATCGGCTGTAAGCGTCGCGAAAGTCGCCTTCACGGGCGCTGTGCTCGGAACCGGAAGCATCGCCCTCGCCAGCCACGCCAACGCCGCCACCGACGGCGAGTGGGATCGGGTCGCCAGCTGCGAATCCGGCGGCAACTGGGCCATTAACACCGGCAACGGCTACCAGGGCGGTCTCCAGTTCGCGCCGAGCACCTGGACCGGTCACGGCGGCGGTGAGTACGCACCCGCCGCACACCTGGCCAGCAAGGAAGAGCAGATCGCCGTCGCCGAACGCGTGCTCGCCAGCCAGGGCAAGGGGGCGTGGCCGACGTGCGGTAAGGGCTTGTCGGGCGCGACGCCGCGCAACGTCGTCGACGACGCGATCGACGCCGTGAACGACGTGCTGCCTCCGCCGCCTCCGCCGTTCGACCCCTTCGCCCCGCCGCCTCCGCCCGCACCAGTCGATGCGCTGGCCGCACCCGCGCCTCCACCGCCGCCGCCGGGCGATCCGCTCGCCCCGCCGCCTCCACCCCCACCAGTCGATGCGCTCGCCGCACCCGCGCCTCCGCCACCGCCGGGCGATCCGCTCGCCCCGCCGCCTCCGCCCCCACCGGTCGATGCGCTCGCCGCACCCGCGCCTCCACCGCCCCCGCCGGGCGATCCGCTCGCCCCGCCGCCTCCACCCCCACCAGTCGATGCGCTGGCGGCCCCGGTTCCCGAAGCGCCGCCCGCACCCGAGTTCGACGCGTTGGCCGCACCGGTTCCCGAAGCACCGCCCGTCGACGCGCTGGCCGCACCCGAAGCGCCGCCCGCACCCGAGTTCGACGCGTTGGCCGCCCCCGTTCCCGAGGCACCGCCCGCGCCGTTCGATCCGTTGGCCCCGCCGGTGCCCGAGGCGCCTCCGGTCGACGCGCAGGCCGTCGCCAACTGGGACGTCGCACCCGACATGCCGGTCCCGGGCCAGCAGCCGGAACTCTGGTCGCTGCCCGTCGACGCGGCGCTCCAGCCCGCTCCGCAGGTGCCCCCTGCGCCCGCGCCTGCCGTCGATCCGGTCGCGGTGGACGCCGGTGTTCCGCATCTCGCGAGCCCCGCAAACCTGCCCGCCGGGACCACCGTCGACCGCGCGCAGGCCGGGGCTGAGAGCCCGAACGTCTCCTACCTCAAGGAGATCTGGCACGCGATTCAGACCCAGGACATCACCGGCAAGGATGCGCTGCTGGCACTGACCCAGCGGCCGCTCACCACGCCGGACGCCCCGGGCGGCCAGGCGCCGAATCTTCCGGCTGCGCCGGTTGATCCCGCGGTACCTGCGCCGAGTGCACCGCTACCGCCTGCCTGATCACACCCCGCGCGATCGAGTGTGGAGTTGACGCACGCTTTCCGCGCTGCGTCGTGCCATAACCCCACACTTGGCGCGAGGAGCCGCTACGCGGAGTTCACCCATTCGTCGGAGCCGTCGGCGAAGAACTGGTGCTTCCACACCGGGAGCCGCTCCTTGACCACGTCGACCAGTCGCGCGCACGTCTGGAACGCAGCCGCGCGGTGATCGGCCGCGACGGCGGCAACCAGCGCGGCATCGCCGATCTCGAGTGCCCCGATGCGGTGACTGACCGCGATGGCCCGGACGCCGTCGGCATCCGCGGCGATCTCCGCGGCCACCTCCGCGAGCGTCTGTACCGCCGACGGATGCGCCGAATACTCCAGTCGCAGCACTGGACGCCCGCCGTCGTGATCGCGCACGACACCGGAGAAGGTCACCACCGCACCAGCCGAGGCGTTGGCGACCAGGGCTTCATGCTCGGCCGAATCGATCGGCTCCTCGCAGAGGTCGGCACGCAGCACCACCGCCGTCATCGCGAGTGATCCTTTCCGCGGATCTGATCGAGCGCATGCTCGAGGACGCGGTCGAGCACACCCAGTCCGTCTTTGACGCCGCCGGGCGATCCGGGCAGGTTCACGATCAGCGTGCGGTCCTTGACCCCACACACCCCACGCGAGAGCACCGACGTCGGCACCTTGTCCTCGCCGGCCCGACGGATCGCGTCGGCCAGGCCGGAAATCTGATAGTCGACCAGCGCGGCGGTGGCCTCGGCGGTGCGGTCCGTCGGCGAGATGCCCGTCCCGCCGGAGGTGATCACCACATCGACACCGTCGGCGACCGCGGCGGAGATGGCGTCGGCCACCGCGTCGCCGTCGGGCACCACTACGGGACCCGGGGCGTCGATGTCTCGGCCGGTGAGCCAGTCCACGATGATCGGCCCGCTGCGGTCCTCGTACACGCCGGCGGCGGCGCGCGTGGAGGCGACGACGACCCGACCCGACCGCATCAGCGAGTCCAGGTTCCGGTCTTGCCGCCCTCTTTGCGCAGCACACGGATGTCGTCGATGCGGGCGGCGGGGTCGACGGCCTTGATCATGTCGTAGATCGTCAGCGCGGCCACGCTCACCGCGGTCAGCGCCTCCATCTCGACGCCGGTGCGGTCAGTGCTGCGAACGGTGGCGGTGACGTCCACCCGCCCTTCGGCGTCGTCGATCTCGAAGTCGACGTCCACCCCCGTCAGCGCCAACTGATGGCACAGCGGGATGAGGTCGCTGGTGCGCTTGGCGGCCAGGATGCCGGCGACGCGGGCGGTGGCCAGCGCGTCGCCTTTGGGCAGGCCGCCCGATGCGATCATCGCGACGACGTCGGGCGTCGTGCAGAGGGTTCCGGCCGCGACGGCGGTGCGCTTGGTGACGTCCTTTGCCGTGACGTCGACCATGTGCGCCGCGCCGGTCTCGTCGACGTGTGAGAGGCGGGCCGGCTCGGACACCTACTTGTTGACGACCGTCACCGCGTGCACGTACGGCAGTTCGTCCGCGGGCAGCGGGAACGTGATCTCGCCGAAGGGCGACAGCGCGCCGGTACGGTCGGTGGCCAGCTCGCTCACCGCGTGGTCGTCGTCACCGTCGATCTCGGGCCAGCCCGGATCGACGTACCGTTTCTTCCCCTTGTTGTCTGCCACGCCCACATTGTGGCAAATACCTTCGCCGGTGGCGACACCGCCACACTCCTTTACGCTGGTCAGCAATGACCGAGAACGCATCAGGCCTCCCTCTGGGCGCCTGGTTGGCCGATCTCCCCGACGACCGGCTCGTCCGGCTGCTGGAGTTGCGGCCCGACCTGACCCAACCGCCGCCGGGGTCGATCGCTGCGCTGGCGGCCCGCGCTCAGGCCCGCCAGTCGGTCAAGGCCGCCACCGACGACCTCGACTTCCTGCGGCTCGCCGTGCTCGACGCGCTGCTAGTGCTGCACGCCGACACGACCGCCGTGCCGGTCACAAAACTGCTGGAGCTCATCGGCGACCGGGCGCCCGAAGCCGCCATCGCCGCGGCCGTGGACGATCTGCGGGACCGCGGCCTGGTGTGGGGTGACGCGGCGGTCCGGGTGGCGGCCGAGGCCGTCGCAGGCTTGCCGTGGTACCCCGGACAGGCCACGGTCGAAGACACCGCCGCGACCCCACAGGACATCGCCGCCCGCCTGGAATCACTGGACGAGGCACAGTCCGAGCTGCTGCAGAAGTTGCTCGAGGGTTCGCCGGTGGGCCGCACCCGCGACGCCGCACCCGGCACCCCGTCGGATCGCCCGGTGCAGCGGCTGCTGGCCGCCGGTCTACTGCGCCAGGTCGACGCGGAAACCGTGATCCTGCCGCGACTCGTGGGCCAGGTGCTGCGTGGTGAACTGCCGGGACCGCTGCAACTGACCGAACCCGACCCGGTGGTGTCGACGACGACAGCGGCCGACGCCGACGCGGTGGCCGCGGGCGCCGCGCTCGACCTTCTCCGCGAGGTCGAGGTGGTGCTCGAGACCCTCGGCGCCACACCGGTTCCGGAGTTGCGCAGCGGTGGGCTCGGCGTGCGTGACGTCAAACGGCTGACCAAGGCCACCGGCATCGACGAACGCCGCCTGGGGCTGATCCTCGAAGTGACCGCGGGCGCAGGCCTCATCTCGGCAGGCATGCCCGAACCCGAACCGGAGGCCGGCGACGGGCCGTACTGGGCGCCGACGGTCTCATCCGACCGGTTCGTCGAATCTCCGACTGCGGTCAAATGGCACCTGCTGGCGACGACCTGGCTGGAGCTTCCGGGGCGGCCGAGCCTGATCGGCAACCGCGGTCCCGACGGCAAACCCTATGCTGCGCTGTCGGATTCGTTGTTCTCCACTGCCGCACCCCTGGACAGGCGATTGCTCCTCGAGGTGCTTGCGAGCCTGCCGTCAGGCGCGGGCGTCGACGCCGGGGAGGCATCACGGGCGATGATCTGGCGCAGGCCGCGTTGGGGGGCCCGGTTGCAACCGGGGCCGATCGCCGACCTGCTGACCGAGGCGCATGCGCTGGGACTGGTGGGGCGCGGCGCACTGGCCACCCCTGCTCGGACGCTGCTCACCGACGCTCCCGCCGACGACGTGGTCAAGGCGATGGACAAGGTGCTGCCCGCACCGATAGACCATTTCCTGCTGCAGGCCGACCTCACGGTGGTCGTCCCCGGCCCGCTGCAACGAGAGTTGGCCGAGCAACTGGCCGCAGTGGCGAGCGTGGAGTCGGCGGGCGCGGCGATGGTGTATCGGATCAGTGAGCCGTCGATCCGCCGCGCGCTCGATACCGGCCGCACCGCGGGCGAACTGCACGCCTTCTTCGGTCGTTATTCGAAAACACCTGTCCCGCAAGGCTTGACATATCTCATCGATGATGTGGCCCGCAGGCACGGTCAGTTGCGTGTCGGCATGGCGGCGTCGTTCGTGCGGTGCGAGGACGCAGCGCTGCTCGCACAGGCGGTGGGTGCACCGGCGACGGACTCGCTGGAGATGCGCCTGCTCGCGCCGACGGTCGCGGTGTCGCAGGCGCCGATCTCCGACGTGCTTGCGGCGCTGCGCCAGGCCGGCTTCGCGCCGGCAGCTGAGGACTCGACCGGCGCCATCGTCGACATCCGAGCCCGGGGCGCGCGGGTGCCCGCTCCGCCGGGACGACGGCGCACGTACCGACTCGCCCCGACGCCCACCAGCCAGACGCTCGGCGCGATCGTCGCCGTGCTGCGCAAGGTGGCGTCGGCGCCGACCGGCGGTATGCGGTTGGACCCGGCGGTGGCTATCAACCAGTTGCAGGAGGCCGCGCACATGCAGGCCTCGGTCGTGATCGGTTACGTCGATCCGGCCGGGGTGGCGACCCAGCGTGTCGTCGCACCGATCAATGTGCGGGGCGGGCAGTTGACGGCATACGACCCCGCGTCGGGGCGGGTGCGCGATTTCGCCATCCACCGCATCACGTCGGTGGTCGCCACCGACGAGCAGTAGCGCGAGCGACCACATAATGCCCAGTTCAGACGGCGTGGCGACGGTCAGACACGGTCTCTCGTGGATGGGGACGTCCGGCGGTTCTGGATAATGGATGGGATGACCGATGGCCCCCTAATCGTGCAGTCCGACAAGACGGTGCTGCTCGAGGTCGACCATGAGCAGGCGGGCGCGGCGCGTGCCGCGATCGCCCCGTTCGCCGAACTCGAGCGTGCCCCCGAGCACATCCACACCTACCGGATCACCCCGCTGGCGCTGTGGAACGCGCGCGCCGCGGGACACGACGCCGAACAGGTCGTCGACGCGCTGGTTTCGTTCTCGCGCTACGCGGTGCCCCAGCCGCTGCTGGTCGACATCGTCGACACCATGGCCCGCTACGGGCGGCTGCAACTGGTCAAGCATCCGGCTCACGGCCTGATGCTGGTGAGCCTGGACCGGGCAGTGCTCGAGGAGGTGCTGCGCAACAAGAAGATCGCGCCGATGCTGGGCGCACGCATCGACGACGACACCGTCCTGGTGCACAACAGCGAACGCGGCCGGGTCAAGCAGATGCTTCTCAAGGTCGGCTGGCCCGCAGAGGATCTCGCGGGTTACGTGGACGGTGAGAAGCACCCAATCAGCCTGGCGGAGAACGGCTGGCACCTTCGCGATTACCAGCAGATGGCCACCGAGTCGTTCTGGGAGGGCGGATCCGGGGTCGTCGTGCTGCCGTGCGGTGCGGGCAAGACGCTCGTCGGCGCCGCCGCGATGGCGAAGGCCTCGGCGACCACGCTGATCCTGGTGACCAACACCGTCGCCGGACGGCAGTGGAAACGCGAGCTGATCAACAGGACCTCGCTCACGGAGAACGAGATCGGCGAATATTCCGGGGAGCGCAAGGAGATCCGGCCGGTGACCATCGCCACTTATCAGGTGATCACTCGGCGCACCAAGGGCGAGTACCGGCATCTGGAGCTGTTCGACAGCCGCGACTGGGGGCTGATCATCTACGACGAGGTGCACCTGTTGCCCGCACCGGTGTTCCGGATGACGGCCGATCTGCAGTCGCGTCGTCGACTCGGCCTGACCGCCACACTGATTCGCGAGGACGGTCGCGAGGGTGACGTGTTCTCGTTGATCGGACCGAAGCGCTACGACGCACCGTGGAAGGACATCGAAGCCCAGGGGTGGATCGCACCCGCCGAGTGCATCGAGGTGCGGGTGACGATGACCGACAACGAGCGCATGCTGTACGCGACCGCCGAACCCGACGAGCGGTACAAGCTGTGCTCCACGGCGCACACCAAGATCGCGGTCGTCAAGTCGATTCTCGACAAGCACAAGGGCGAACAGACGTTGGTGATCGGCGCCTACCTCGACCAGCTCGAGGAACTCGGCCAAGAGCTCGACGCGCCGGTCATCCAGGGTTCGACGAAGACCGCGGAGCGCGAGGTGCTTTTCGATCAGTTCCGACGCGGTGAGATCTCAACGCTGGTCGTGTCGAAGGTCGCCAACTTCTCCATTGACCTGCCCGAAGCCAGTGTCGCCGTGCAGGTTTCGGGCACCTTCGGATCCCGTCAGGAAGAGGCGCAACGCCTGGGGCGGCTGCTGCGACCCAAGGCCGACGGCGGGGGCGCGATCTTCTACTCCGTCGTCTCCCGCGACAGCCTCGACGCCGAATACGCCGCGCACCGTCAACGGTTCCTCGCCGAGCAGGGTTACGGCTACGTCATCAAGGACGCCGGCGACCTGTTGGGGCCCGCGATCTAGCCGCGCGGCGCGCTCACACTAGACGTGCGGGCCCACCGGATTCGACACCGTCAGCAAGATCGCGGAGTCCTCGAGCGCCTGCAGTCCGTGCCGGTCCTTGGGCACCACGATGTGGTCGCCTTCGGACCCCTCCCAATTGGCGGACGAATGGGTCAGCCGTACGCGGCCGTGCAGGACCTGCAGGGTGGCCTCCCCGTTCGTCTCGTGCTCGGTCAGTTCCGAGCCGCCGGTCAAGGCGATCAGCGTCTGACGCAGCGAATGCTCGTGGCCGCCGTAGACCGTGTGCGCGCTGCGTCCGCTACTGGCGGCGCGGGCCGTCTCGAGTTGCTCACGTGCGAGCGCGGTCAGCGAGGTCTTGTTCATCGCGGGCTTCCTGTCGAGGGCTGGTCGAGTTGGAAATTCAGCAGAGACGCCAATCTTAGTGACGGTCCAACCACCGCAAGCGGCCGCATCGAGACCGTCGTAAATGAGCGTCCGAGGCGGTGAGGCGCTAGCCTGCTTACCCATGACCAGTCGCCGTCGCGCCGCGTCCGCCCAGGCGGTCAAAGTCGGACTAGTCGGCGTCGCCATCGGTCTGGGTGCGCTGACGTCGGCCGGGTTCGCGACTGCGAACCCCGAGGTCCCGCCCGTCCCCACGCCGGGAACTCCAGGCGCACCGCCTGCGCCGGGTCAGCCCTACGCCGCTCCTGTGGCCCCCGGGGACCCACCACCCGCACCTCCGCCCCTCGGCGCGCCACCCGTGCCCGAGATCCCGAACCCTCAGTACGGGCAGGGTTCGAGCCCGGGTCCGCTGGGCTTCCTTCGCGATGCGTGGCGTCAGGCCCAGGACCCGTACGGGTTCGCCGAACTGCCGCCCGGCCAGGCACCGGTCGGGGCGCCGCCACCACCTGGCGCGGGTCCCGCACCGCAGCTACCGCCGGGATACACCTCGTTGACCGCCCCGGAGTCCAACGGCCCGCCGGTGGCACCGCCTGCCGAAGGCGGTCCACCGCTGCCGCCCGGTTACTACCCGCTGGACGGCCCACCGCCACCCGGGTATTACGACACTCCGCCGTCGGGCCCGGCGATTCCACCCGAGGGGCCGATTCCACCGACGCCGTGATCAGGTGTTCGTCGTGGAGAGCGCAGCCTTCACCGTGCGGGACAGTTCGTCGGCGAGAATCTCCGGATCACCGTTGAGCAGGCCCGTGATCGCCTGACTGGCGACGACGGAGGGATCCATCTTCTGATCCGCCGGGATGTAGCTGACCATGTCGGTGTCCATGTAACCCACATGCAGCGCCGAGACGTGAATTCCGCGCGGCGCCAACTCCGTTCGCAGCGCATCGGTCATCGCCCACGCCGCGGCCTTGGCCGCGGAATAGGCGCCCGACGTCGGGGCGTGATACCAGGAGAGCACTGACAGGATGTTCAATATCGACCCGCCGCCGTTGTTCTCGATGACAGGCACGAACGCGCGGGTGAGGTTCAGCGTGCCGAAGTAGTGCGTGTCCATCTCCAGCCGGATGTCCTCGATCGGCCCGCTCAGCAGGCCGGCCTGGGTCGACACCCCGGCGTTGTTCACCAACACCGTGACGTCGTCGGCGATCTCGGCGGCGCGGCGCACCGACTCAGGATCGGTGATGTCGAGCTGTACCGGGATCACGCCGGGCAGGTCCACGGTCTCGGGTTTTCTGGCCCCGGCGTACACCTTCGCGCCGCGCGCGACGAGTTCGGCGGCGAGCCTGCGCCCCAATCCGCGGTTGGCCCCCGACACCAGGGCCGTGATGTTCTCTGTCATGGCGGCGCTCCTCTCGGCTGATGACCACCACAACACCGAGTGCACCCGAAATAAGTCCCGGCGGGTTACGGCTGTGAAAACGTCGTCGCGCCTAGCTGAGGGCGGGAATCACCTGATGTTCGAACATCTCGATTCCCGAGCGGTCGTACGCGGCCTCCGGGAAGTAGAGGATGGCGTACTCGCAGCCCAGCTGCCGCATCTTGTCCAGCTTCTCGACGACCTGCTCGGGTGTGCCGGTTGCCGACTCGGGCGCGGACACGGTGCTCAGCATCGCATCGACCGCCGACTCGTCGGCCTTGGTGATCTGGCGGGCGCGCAGCCTCGCCACCCGGTCCTTGACGTCGGACTCCGATTCGCCGATCACCGCGTTGAAGTTGGCCGAGCGCACGATCGCGTCGTAGTCGGTGCCGACGTCGCGGCAGTGGTCGGCCAGTAGCTGTGACTTGTGGGTGAATCCTCCCGGCTCGCAGGTGAAGTTGGTGTACTGCGCGTATTTCGCCGCGATCTTCAGCGTCACCTTCTCGCCTCCGCCGGCGATCCATAGTGGAATCCCGTTCTCCTGCAGAGGTTTCGGCTGCACAATCGCCCCGGTGACCTGATAGTGCTTGCCGTCGAAACTCACCTTCCCGTCGCGCCATGCGTCGCGCATGATCTGCACACCCTCGTCGAGGCGCTCCAGTCGCGCCCCGGCCGACGGGAATCCGTAACCGTAGGCACGCCATTCGTGTTCGTACCAGCCGCCACCGATGCCCATCTGGATGCGACCGCCGGAAATGATGTCGGCGGTGGCGGCGACCTTGGCCAGATAGACCGGGTTGCGGTAGCTCATCGCCGTGCACATCTGGCCAAGCTTGATGCGCGCCGTCGTCGCGGCGTAGGCGGCCATCAAGGTCCACGCCTCGTGGGTGGCCTCCGTGGTGGGCATCGGCACGGTGTGGAAGTGGTCGTAGACCCACAGCGAGTCCCACGCGTCGCTGTCGTCGGCATACGCGGCGAGGTCACGCATCACCGGCCACTGCTCTGCGGGAGGAATGTCGATCAGGTCGAGTCGCCAGCCCTGCGGGATGAACAGTCCGAAGCGCATGGAACTCGACTCTAGGCTTACCGGGCCTCCGGGGTCAGCAGGTCGCAGAGCGCGTCGGTTCGCGGTGAACGGACCTCAGGATGCGGCATCGTTACCGCATTGCCACCACGGCGCGAAAGTATCAGTTAGCTCCGCTCACCATGAGTCTCGTACTGGGCGTTAGCCTCTCGCGTCGGAGAAGTCGAGGTGCGCCGCCGACCACAGACGCACTCGAGGAGCCCGACACGCTTCGCTGACCGGGGTCTTCTGTTGTATGGTGTGGCTCACACGAAGCGGCATGTGTGAGCTGAAACACAGAAATGAGGTGGCGGTCGTGGGTCGTGACCCGATCGACGGGTTCAAGGCGCATCCCGTGCGTCCCGGCGCGGCGCATGTTCGGTGGTTCACTGTCCTGCTGCTGGCGGTCATCGCGATCGCCGCGGTAGCGGGGATCGTCAGCACGGCGGCGATGGGACAGACTCCCGTCGCGATCGCCATCGGTATTGTCACGATGGCGTTCTTCTCCAGAGTCGGGGCCTGAGCCTCGCTTTCCGAATTCTCGTCGGTGGCCGGCGTTAGCCTGATGTCATGGCCCTGTCGAAAGACGAACGCGAACAATTCCTGACCGAACCCCACGTTGCCGCATTATCGGTCGGTGCGGGTGACAAGCGTGGCCCGCTGACCGTTCCCGTCTGGTACCAGTACTCGCCCGGTGGTGAACCGTGGGTGCTCACCGGCGACGGCTCTCGCAAGCACCGACTCATCGAGAGCCAGGGCGAGTTCACGCTGATGGTCCAGCGCCTCGAGCCGACGGTGCGGTACGTGGCGGTCGACGGTCCGGTCAGCCGCATCGAGCCCGGCACCGACGAGCACCTCGTCGAGGTCACCAAACGCTATCTGCCGCCCGAGAAGGTCGACGGGTACCTCGAATACGCCCGCCGCGAGCACGGCGACAGCGTGGTGATCTTCATGAAGCCGCAGCACTGGCTGTCGTCGGACCTCGGTGCGCTCTAGGCATCTCAGCGCGACTCGAACAGCGCGGCGACGGCGGGCAAGCTCACCTTCAGCGCCGGGTTGCGGGGCAGTTCGGCGACGACTGTGAACGCCACCGGCACGTTGTACACCGGCAGCGAGCGCCGAACAACGTCGGCCAGCTCGTCGTCGGAGGGCACCGGCAGCCCCGGCGACACCTCGACGGCCGCGACCGGTACCTCGCCCAGGCGCGCGTCAGGCACGCCGACCACGCACGCGTCGCGGACGGCAGGGTGTGAGATCAGCACGCGCCGAACGCTTTCGGGCAGAACCTTGAACCCGCCGCGGTTGATCGCCCCGTCGGCCCTTCCATGCAGGGTGACGAACCCGTCGTCGTCCATCGAGGCGATGTCGGTGGTGCGGATCCAATCCGGCCCAATCCGCGCGACCTTGGCCTCCAGCAGTCCCTGCAAGCCGGCCGCAAGCTCGCCTCCGGTGTCCGGGTCGACGATGCGCAACTCGACGTCGGGCAGTGCCCTGCCGACGCTGTTGCGTTTGGCCGAACCGAAGTCGCGTTGCATGTCCGGAGTCCATGCGCACAGCGATCCCGCGAATTCCGTTGCACCATAAGCCAGCACGATCGGAATGCCGTATTTGGCCTCGAACTCGTCGCGGGTCTCGGGGTCCAGCGGGCCGGACGCGCTGATCAGGAAGTCCAGCGACGCGAGATCTTCCTTCGCCACGTCGGCGTCCAGCAGCATCCGAATGACGGCGGGCTGCACGCCCGAACGGGTGATGCGGTGCCGCTTGACGAGATCCACGTAGTCCTCGACGGTGAATCGCTCGAGCATCGCGATCCGCCGGCCGTTGTACACACCGGCGATCAGTTGGCAGACACCGATTCCGGCGAACTGCCAGTAGGCGAGCTCCGGCGGGGCGTCGGCCGGTGCGGTCTCGCCGCTGGTAACGCTGAACACCGTACGCTCGAGCACCGGGGTCCTGATCGACTGCCGCTTCGGCGGTCCCGTCGTGCCGCTCGTCAGAATCTGCAGTGCGACACCGGGTTCGGGCTCAGCATGGGCGCGCTGGGGATCTCGCCGCTCCAGCCCGGGCACCGCAGCCACGATCGGTTGGCGCGCCGATATAGCCACACCCGCGCTGCCCGCCCGCCGAGCCGCGTCGATGACCGGCGGGGTCCAGTCCTCGCCGTCGGCGACGACGGCTAAGAGTCCGAGCGTCTCGATGTCGCGGCCGATCGCCTCGGGCGACTGGAACGAGTAGATCATCGACACCGTGCGGCCCTCGGCGAGGAAGCCGATGATCACCGCGGCATGCGGCAACCGGTTCCTGACCACCAAACCGACAGGGTCGTCGTCGGGCACACCCGCATCCCGCAGCGCCTGCGCTATGGCACGGCCGTATGCCGTCACCTCGTCGCCGCTGTACCAGCGCCCCTCGAACTCGATACAGGGATCACCGCCGTAGCGGGCCAACCCGGCGGCGAACTCGTCGGTGAAGCTTTCGGGCATGGCGCCAATCTAGCGAATCACCCACCCGTCAAAGCGGCGAGCGCTCACCGTTGTACGAGGTCCTTACAACAGTGAGCGCTCGGCCCGATGGAGTTATGCGTCAGGTCAGCGACGCCGGCGGGTTGAATCGCTCGCCGTACTTGGCCGCGAGCTCCTCGGCGCGGGCCACGAAGGCTTCCTTGCCGACGCCGCCCGGACCCTGGTAGCCGACGATGAACTGCGCCGAACCACCGGTGTAGGGCGGGAAGCCGATACCCATGATCGAGCCGATGTTCGCGTCGGCGGTCGACGTGAGCACACCCTCGTCGAGGCACTTCTGGGTTTCCAGCGCCTCGGCGAACAGCATGCGATCGATCATGTCCTGCAACGGGATCGAGGTGCTGCCCGAGTTGAACGTGTCGGCCAGACCCGGCCACAGCCCGACGCGCTTGCCGTCAGCGTACTCGTAGAAGCCCGCACCCTTCAGTCGCGACGGCCGTCCAATCTCGATCATCTTCTCGACGACCGCCTCGGCGGGGTGCGGCTCGTAAGTGCCGCCCGTGCTCTCGACGCCCTTGCGGGTCGCGACGGCGATCTTGTGCATCAGCTCGAGGTTGAGCTCGTCGGACAACTGCAGCGGCGGCGCCGGGTAGCCCGCCTGCGAGCCGGCCTGCTCGATGCTCGCGGGCGCAATGCCCTCACCGAGCATCGCCAGCGCCTCGTTGACGAAGGTGCCGATGACGCGGCTGGTGAAGAAGCCGCGGCTATCGTTCACCACGATCGGCGTCTTGCCGATGGCCAGCGTGTAGTCGAACACCCGGGCCAACGCCTCGTCAGAGGTCTTCTCGCCCTTGATGATCTCCACCAGCGGCATCTTGTCGACCGGCGAGAAGAAGTGGATGCCGATGAAGTCCTCCTGGCGCTTTACACCGGTCGCCAGACCGGTGATCGGCAGCGTCGAGGTGTTCGATCCCAGCAGCGCGTTGGGCTCGACGATGTCCTCGATTTCCTGGAACACCTTGTGCTTGAGGTCCTGGTCCTCGAAGACCGCCTCGACGACGAAGTCGACACCTTTCAGATCCGCCGGATCGCCCGTCGGCGTGATGCGCGCCAGCAGCGCGTCGCTGCGCTCCTGGGTGGTCTTGCCCCGCTCGAGCGCCTTGGCCTCGAGCTTCTCGGAGTAGCCCTTACCCTTCTGCGCGGCTTCGAGGCTAACGTCCTTGAGCACGACGTCGAACCCGGCCTTGGCCGACACGTAGGCGATGCCTGCGCCCATCATGCCCGCGCCCAGCACACCGATCTTGTTGATCTTGACGGGCTCGATGCCGTCCGGCCGCGACGCGCCGCCGTTGATGGCCTGCAGGTCCAGGAAGAACGCCTGGATCATGTTCTTGGCGGTTTGGCCGGTGACCAGCTGGGTGAAGTAGCGGCTCTCGATGCGGCTCGCCGTGTCGAAGTCGACCTGCGCGCCCTCGACGGCGGCGTCGAGGATCGCCCGCGGCGCAGGCATCGGCGCACCCTTGAGTTGCTTCTTCAGCAGCGCCGGAAACGATGGCAGGATGCTGGCCAGGCCAGGCGATGTCGGCGTACCGCCGGGCATCTTGTAGCCCTTGGCATCCCACGGCTGGGTGTGCGCCTCGGGGTTGGCCTTGATCCACGCCTTGGCGGCGGGCACCAACTCCTCGACCGTCGGCAGCACTTCGTCGACCAACCCGGTGTCCTTGGCCTTGCCAGGCTTGAACCGGGTGCCCTGGCTGAGCACCTCCATGAACGCCTTCTGGATGCCGAACATCCGCACGGTGCGGGTCACGCCGCCACCGCCGGGCAGCAGACCCAACGTGACCTCGGGCAGACCGATGACCGAGCCTTTGACGTCGGCGGCGATCCGGTGATGGCAGGCCAGCGCGATCTCCAGGCCGCCGCCCAGCGCGGCGCCGTTGATGGCCGCCACGACCGGCTTTCCCAGCGTCTCGAGCTTGCGCAGGTCGGCCTTGATGGATTCGACCTCTTCGAACGCCTCGGCGGCGTTATCCGGGCCGACGTTCATCATGCCCTTGAGGTCACCGCCTGCGAAGAACGTCTTCTTCGCGCTGGTGATGACGACGCCGGTGATCGAATCCTTTTCCGCGACAAGCCGTTCGACGGCCCTGTGCATGGATTCCTTGTAGTGCTCGTTCATCACGTTGGCCGAACCGGTCGGGTCGTCCAGCGTCAGGGTGACGATGCCATCGGCATCCTTATCCCATTGAATCGTGTTCTCTGCCATGGATTGTCCTTAAACTCGCTCGATGATGGTGGCCACGCCCATGCCGCCGCCGATGCACAGCGTGATCAGCGCCCGCCGTGCGTTGCGACGCTCGAGCTCGTCGACCATGGTTCCGGTGATCATGGCGCCGGTGGCGCCCAGCGGGTGGCCCATCGCGATGGCGCCACCGTTGACGTTGAGCTTCTCATCGGGGATGTCGAGGTCCTTCTGGAACTTCAGCACCACCGAGGCGAACGCCTCATTCAGCTCGAAAAGGTCGATGTCGTCGACCGTGAGACCGGCACGGTCGAGCACCTTGCGGGTGGCCGGCGTCGGACCGGTGAGCATGATGACCGGATCGGCGCCACTGGTGGCGGTGGCCACGACGCGTGCCCGCGGGGTCAGGCCCTGCGACTGACCCGCCTTTTCACTGCCGACGAGCACAAGCGCGGCGCCGTCGACGATGCCGGAGCTGTTGCCGCCGGTGTGAACGTGGTTGATCTTCTCGACGTAGTGATACTTCTGTAGCGCCACGTCGTCGAACCCGCCCATCGCACCGACGCCGTCGAACGCGGTCTTGAGCTGACCAAGGCCCTCCAGCGTGGTGTCGGGGCGCATGTGCTCGTCGTGGTCGAGAATCACCAGGCCGTTCTGGTCGCGCACCGGCACGACGGACTTGGCGAAGTAGCCGCCCGACCACGCCGCGGCGGCCTTCTCCTGGCTGCGCAGCGCGTAGCGGTCAACGTCCTCTCGGGAGAAGCCCTCGATCGTCGCGATCAGGTCGGCGCCGATGCCCTGCGGGACGAAGCCGATGCGGTAATTCGTCTCCGGGTCCGAAGCCCACGCGCCGCCGTCGGAGCCCATCGGTACGCGGCTCATCGACTCGACACCGCCCGCCAGCACCAGGTCGTCCCAGCCGGACCGCACCTTCTGAGCGGCGGTGTTGACCGCCTCCAGACCCGACGCGCAGAACCGGTTGAGCTGAAACCCGCCGGTGGTCTCGGGCAGCTTGGCCACCAGAGCCGCGGTCCGCGCGATGTCGCCGCCCTGGTCACCGACGGGGGACACACAACCGAGGATGACGTCGCTGATCAGCGTCTCGTCGAGGTCGGGGTAGCGGCTGCGAATCTCCTCGATCAGGCCGACGACCAGGTTGACCGGCTTGACCTCGTTGAGCGCACCGTTCTTGTTCTTGCCGCGAGGCGTACGAATCGCCTCGTAGATGAAGGCTTCTTCAGACATGAAGATATTTCCTGTTCAGATTGGGTTGCGGGATGCCTGTCCATCCGGACGGTGGTCCTCTGTCCCGCAGCCTAACAGCCTCGGCCAACCTGTTGGTTGGGCAACCTGGTCCGCCGAACGTGGGTTACCCGCACACCGATCTCGAAAATTGTGTGTCGGTAACCCACGTTCGCGCCGGCATTACGCTCGACAACCGTGACCGTCGAACGCCTCCAGCCGTACGCGGTGACGATCTTCGCCGAGATGTCGGCGCTGGCTGCGCGCATCGGCGCGGTCAACCTCGGGCAGGGCTTTCCCGACGAGGACGGCCCGCCCGCGATGCTCGAGATCGCCCAGCGCGCAATCGCCGACGGCACCAACCAGTACCCGCCCGGCCTCGGTATCGCACCGTTGCGCGAAGCGATCGCCGCCCAGCGCAAGCGCGCGTACGGAACCGATTACGCCCCGGACACCGAGGTGCTGGTGACAGTCGGCGCGACTGAAGCAATCGCGGCCGCGGTCCTCGGGCTCGTCGAACCCGGTTCCGAGGTGCTGCTGATCGAGCCCTTCTACGACTCCTACTCCCCCGTCATCGCGATGGCGGGCTGCCAGCGGCGGGCGGTCCCGATGATTCAGGACGGGTATGGCTTCCGTATCGATGTCGACGGGCTGCGAAAGGCGGTCACCCCCAACACCAAAGCCCTGATCGTCAACTCGCCGCACAACCCCACCGGAATGGTGGCCGGCGACGACGAACTGCGCACGCTGGCCGAACTGGCCGTCGAGGCCGACCTGCTCGTGATCACCGACGAGGTCTACGAGCACCTGGTGTACTCCGATTTCCCCGGCCGACGGCATCTGCCGCTGGCCAACTACCCCGGCATGGCTGAGCGCACCATCACGATCTCGAGCGCGGCCAAAATGTTCAACGTCACGGGCTGGAAGATCGGATGGGCATGCGGCCCAGCTGATCTCATCGCCGGTGTGCGCGCAGCCAAGCAGTACCTGTCTTACGTCGGCGGCGCACCGTTCCAGCCCGCGGTGGCCCATGCGCTCAACCACGAAGACGCGTGGGTCGACTCGTTGCGGGAGTCCTTGCAGCGCAAGCGAGACCGATTGGGTGGGGCGCTGTCCGACCTCGGCTTCGAGGTGCACGAGAGCTTCGGCACCTACTTCCTGTGCGCCGACCCGCGTCCGCTCGGATTCAGCGACAGCGCCGCGTTCTGCGCCGACCTGCCCCATCGTGCGGGTGTGGCGGCGATTCCGATGTCCGCGTTCTGCGACCCGGGCGCCGAGCACGCCGGTGCATGGAACCACCTGGTGCGCTTCGCCTTCTGCAAGCGCGACAACACTCTCGACGAGGCGATCCGTCGGCTGGAGGTGCTGCGGGCGGGAAGGGCAGAAACTACGTAACCGCGGCCATCACCCGGCGCCGCAGATTCTCGGTCGCGACGTCGAGCACCATCTTCTTGGCGCGGCGAAGCAGGAACTCCGGAATCGGCGCCGCCAGGTCGATGATGATGTCGAAGCGGACCCGGGTGCGGTCCTCACCGATCGGGGTGAGGTTGTACTCCCCGTGCTGCCCGCGTTGCTGCATCGTCGCCTTGGCGTCCCAGACCACCCAATCCTCGCCCCAGTGGTACTCGAGGAACTCCTTGTCGGTGACGCCCATGATTTTGAACGTCGCCTTGACGTGGTGCGGGCGGCCGTCGGGATGGCGGTCGAGCACCTCGGCGTGCTTGTGGACGGGCGACCACGTGGGCACGGCATCGATATCGGCAAGTGCGTCCATGATCGCGTCTTTGGGCGCCTCGAAGACCACTTCCCTCGATGCCTGCACAGCCATGCGGCAAATCGTAGCTAACTCCACTGCCTAGCGCATAGGCTTTTCCAGCAAATTAGTATTACCAGTCAATATCAATTGGGTCAGTCACATCCTGCGGAGGTGCCCCGACGGGACCGGCCGGGGTTCGCGAAAACCGCGGCGCTGGCGCGGCCTGGTCTACCCCGTTGGCCTGCACCAACGTTGACCGCGCGCGCAAATGGTCGCTGCGCGCCGCCTCGGTCCACGTCAGCACCGGCGTGACGCACGCGTCGGTGCCCGAGAAGATCGCGGTCCATTCGTCGCGGGTCTTGCGCGCAAAGCGCTCAGCGAACAGCCTATGAATTTCTGGAAACGCCTCTGAGTCCATCTGCGCAGGGAGCTCATCGGCGCTCAGCCCGAGACCGGTCAACAGTTGCGCGTAGAACTGCGGTTCGATCGCGCCGACCGCCATGTGTTTACCGTCGGCGGTCTCGTAGGTGCGGTAGAACGGGGCGCTGCCATCGAGCAGGAACGACTCGCGTTCGTCGCGCAGCGCGCCGGTCGACTTCATCGTCCACGCGATCTGCGTCAGCACGGCCACACCGTCGACCATCGCCGCGTCGACCACCTGACCCACACCGGAGCGCTCCCGTTCATACAGCGCGGCCACAATGCCCAGCAGCGCGAACATGGAGCCGCCGCCGAAGTCGGCGACCAGGTTCAGCGGCACGACCGGCGGCCGGTCGCGGTATCCGATCGCCGACAGCGCGCCGCTCTGCGACAGGTAATTGATGTCGTGACCCGCGGTCTGCGCCAGCGGTCCGTGCTGACCCCAGCCGGTGATCCTGGCGAAGATCAGGCGGGGGTTGACCGCCGCGCAGTCGTCGGGACCGATGCCGAGCCGTTCACACGTCCCAGGGCGAAACGCATCGATGAGGACGTCGGCGTTGGCGACGAGCTTCAGCAGCGAGGCCGGGTCGCTCTTCGCGTCCAGGTCGACGACACGCTTGCCGCGGTGCAACAGGTCGACGTTCTCCGGCGGCATCTGCAGGCCACCGGGTCGGCGCACGCGCACCACGTCGGCGCCGAGATCGGCCAGCACCATTCCGGCGTGGGGTCCGGGGCCGATGCCGCCCAGTTCGATGACCTTCACTCCCACAAGGGGTCCCGCAGTCGCCATGCGGGGCAGACTATCCGCGACTCTTGACCTGGCGTACTCGTTTGCGCAGCCCGTCGGTGGCCGTCTCCATCAATCCTTTGGCACCCTTCTTGATCAGGAAGCCGGGTAACGGCACGAGCGGGTCGACCATGAGCTCGAAGTGAACCTTGGTCGTATCGCCGTCGGGAGTGAGCGTGTACCGACCTTGCTGCGCGCGTTGCTGTTTCGAGCTCACCAGCGTCCAGCTGACACCGTCGTCGTGAACGGTGTAGTTGAGCACCTGCTCATCGGAGACGCCGACGATCTTGACGACCTGACGTGACTTGCTGGGGCGACCTTCGTCGTCGCGTTCGAGGACCTCGACCTCCTGATGCGCCGAGGACCACTCGGTCAAGGATTCGAGGTCGATCAGAACGTCGAGGATCTCCTGGGGTGTCGCCTCGATGACGACCTCGCGAGATTCGGTGACAGCCATGCCGGTTTCATTGCCAACCCGGCGGGCGTCGAAACCCGTCAGCTCCGCTTGAGCTTGAGGACCTGCTTGCGCAGACCGTCGGTGGCGGCCTCCAGGCCGCCTTTCATCGCACGCTTCATCACGAACCCGGGGATCGGCACCGCAGGGTCGACGGTGATCTCGAAGCGGACCTTCGTCTTGTCGCCGTCGGGTGTGAGCGTGTACGTGGCACTCTGCGTCTTGAGCTGGCTGGACTCCAGCAGCGTCCAGCCCGCCGTGTTCTCACCCCAGCTGTACTGCACGACCTGCTCGTCAGAGATGCCCATGGTCTTCAACTTCAGCCGTACCCGGCCGGGCCGCCCGTCGGCGTCCCTGTCGAGGACCTCGGCGCCCTGGTGTTGGGGGGACCAGTCCGGCGCGGACTCGACGTCGGCGATGACGCCGAGGATCTCGGCCGGGCTCGCGTCGATCACGACCTCACGGGAATCGCTGGTAGCCATGGCGCGACACTAGCCCCGTTACGGTTGTCCGCATGGAACTTTGGGAGCTTTGCGCGCGAGAACGCATCAGGGACACCCTGGCCCGGTACAACTGGTCTGGCGACGCACTGCGCCTGCCCGAACTCGCTGCCGCCTTCTGCGACGACGGCGTCCTCGAGGTGCGGGGCAGCGAACCCGCACGGGGCCGTATCGCGATCGTGGACTATCTGGGCGGTGCCGTCGCGGCGCCGAACGCGGCGGCATCCGAGTCGGACGTCAAGCGCATCGTGCGCCACAACGTGACGAACATCCGCTTCACCGATGTGACGCCCGAGGAGGCGCGGGTCTCGTGTTATTTCACGGTGTTCACCGAGATCGGCCTCGATCACTACGGCCGCTACCGCGACGTGTTCGCGCCGGTCGGCGACGACTGGTTGATCCGCCACCGGTTCGTCTCCACCGACTGGAGCGCACCGAATTCCACGATGGCGCGGTAGAAATCGGCAGAACCTCAAGACAACTCGGCTCCTACGAGCCCGCGGTCATAGGTAGGCTCGCTGACTATGGACGCTACAGTGGACCCGTCCGTCCCACCGAGCGGGACCGGATGCGCCGAGTGTGACGCGGTCGGGGGCTGGTGGGTGCATCTGCGCCGATGTGCGGCATGCGGTCACATCGGGTGCTGCGACGACTCGTTGGCGCGGCACGCCTCGGCATACTGGCGTGAGACGGGGCATCCGCTCGTTCGAACCGGGTGAGGATTGGTTCTGGAACTACGCCACGAACGCCTACTACGACGGGCCACAGCTCACCGCGCCCGAGTCCCGTCCCGAGGGCCAGCCCTCTCCCGGTCCTCGCGGCAGGGTGCCTGCGGATTGGGCGGTGCAGTTGCGCGCTCGCAGAGACTGAAACGCCGGCTCGGGGGGTATCCAGCGCCGGTGAGCGATGACAAGAAGGACAATCCCGGCACCGTCGAGACCGACGCCGGGCCCACGAACGCCGACGACGACGTACAGAGCGACCCGGCACGGGGCACCGACGCCACCGACGAGGAAGGCGTCGACTGGTCGGACGAGGGCGGTGCGACACCGACCGGCCCCGCCGACACCGGCGACCACACCCAGTGACTCAGCGCAGCGAGTCGGCCAACTCCGTGAGCGTCTGCGCGGAGGTGTATTTCGGTTCCCAGCCGAGCTGAGTCTTCGCCTTGCTCGTATCCATGACCACCGACGTGCGGCCGATGTGCAGCCACTCCAGCGCGGACGGGACGAACGGCAACCGGGCGACGACTCCTGCCGCCGCGGTCACAGTGACCTTGGGCACCGGTATCGGCCGAGCGCCCAGTTCGCGGGCGACGTCGGACACCGTGATAAGCCCGTCGCCCGCGACGTTGTAAGCGCCCGGCTCCGCCGACGTGGTCGTGGCCGCAGCGGCGATCGCGGCCGCGACATCGTCGTGATGCACCAGCTGCAGCGGTATGCCCGGATCGGGGACCGGCACCTTGAGCAGCGGAAGCGCGTCGGACAACCGCTTGACCGGCCCGGGCAGATGCGTCCACGGCATGGCGTCGGCCAGTGCCGGTGCCTTGGGACCGGCGACGATGCAGGGCCGCAGTACGTACACCTCCAGCGACGTGCCGCCGACGATGTCGGCGAGCGCTGCCTCGCACTCGGCCTTCTGCTCCGAGTAGTAGTGCTCGGGTGACCCCCGCGGCGGCACGTCTTCGGTGAGCGGAACCGGGTTGTCGCTGTGATAGCCATAAGCGGCGACCGACGACGTGTACACCAGCCGCTGCGGGCGGGCTGCGGCCACCGTCGCCTCGAAGACGTTGCGTGTGCCGGCCAAGTTGATGCGGGCGCTCTCCTGGCGCGAGCCCATGATGATGAACGCGAGATGGACCACGACGTCGGCGCGCCCGACGAGCGCGTCGACGGCCTCGCGGTCGAGGATGTCGCCCTGCAGGTACGTCGTCTTCGACCAACCGTGCTCGGCCGGGTCGAAGGGGCGGCGAGCCATTCCGACGATCTCGTCGACCTCCGCGACGCGTTCGAGCGCTTCTACTGCCGATTTGCCGATTTCCCCCGTGGGCCCCGTGACGGCCACCGTGATTCCCATGCACGCCGCATTCCCGGTGCGGACCGGTGAGAAACGGGCTCAGCGAATATCGCCCAGCGCCTGCTTGGCCGCGTTGTAGCCGGGGACGAACGTGATGCCGGGTCCGCCGTGGCAGCCGGCGCTGCCGAGGTACAGGCCGTCGATCGGAATCGGTTGATCGACATAGCCTTTGGGCCCCGGCCGGTTCGGTCCCATCTGGTCGGGGTGGATCAGCCCGTGGCAGTAGTCCCCACCGGGCGCACCGAACATGGTGCCCATGTGTTTGGGCGTGAACGTCGTGTGCCGAATAATGAGGCTCTCGAAGTTCGGCGCCAGCCGGGTGACCTTGTCGATCACCCGCTTGCCCATTTCGACTTTCATCTCGCCGTAGCCGTGTTCGCCTTCCTTGATCGGGAACCACAGCGAGAACGCGGAGGCCGCATGCTTGCCCGGCGGCGCCAGCCCGGGGTCGTTCACTGACGGGATCTGCAACGCGATCGCCGGGTCCGCGGGCACGACGCCGCGCCTGGCGTCCTCCCACTGTTGTTGGAGTTCCTCAGGGGTGCTGAAGATTCCGATGTTGGACTGCATGGCGGGGTCGTTCAGCAGTTCGTAGGGCGGCGCGAACGCCGGAATGCCGTCGAGCGCGAAGTGCATCTGCAGATAACTGCCCCGGTGGTCCAGGCGCGAAAAGCGGTCCCGCACATCCGCGGGCACCGCGTTGGGGTCGACGAGGCCGTTGACCGTCAGATCGGGCGCGACACCGGAGATGACGATCGGGGCCGACAGCGATGAGCCGTCCTCGAGCCGCACTCCGGTGACCTTGCCGTCGGCGACGGTGACCTCCACGACCTTGCTTCGCAAGCGCAGTTCTCCGCCGTTGACGGTGAACACTTCACACAGGTGCGACGTGAGGGCTCCGATGCCGCCTCGCAGTTTCTTGACCAGTAGCGCGTTCTCGTCGGGCACGGCGAAGCCGTAGGCGAGTGCGGCGGCCGTGCCCGGCGTGGCCGGTCCCCGATAGGTGGTGTTGCATGCAAGCAGCGACAGCATGCCGCGCAGCGCGCCGTTCTTCTCCTTGTCCGGCAGGTAGCGGTCGAGCACGTCGGTGACCGAGCCAAACAGCAGGTCGGTGATCGTCGACCGCTCGAATTCGTTTGTCGCGCAGGCATACATATCGTCGAGTGACTTCGGGGGCTGGCCCGCGTCGAACCGGCCCAATGCCCGAGTAGGCGCCTGGCACCACGCCATCAACCCGGCCATGCCGTTGACGGCCTCGGCGCCGTGCACCTCGTTGATGTGTGTCAGGAGCTTCACCGGGTCGGTGTAGTAGACCAACGGTTCGTCACCCACGCCTCGCAGCGACACCGACATCACATCGAGGTCGACTGTGGGCAGCGAGTCGAGCCCGAGTTCGCGGCTGACCACCGCCGAGGTCGGAATCTGAACCGAGCCGGCGATCTCGAACTTGAACCCGTCGAACAGCTCGACCGTGGACGCCATGCCGCCGGCGTAGAGCTTCGCGTCCAGGCAGAGCGTGCGCACACCGGCCTTCTGAAGCACGGTCGCCGCGGTCAATCCGTTGTGCCCGGCACCGATGACGATGGCGTCGAAGTCGCTCATGGGCTGAGGCTGACACGCTGTCCCAAGTTTTGTCAATAATGACAAAACGTCATCCGGTTATGCCTTCGGCCAGCGCGCGAAGGGCCTCGCCGGTGAGCCGGGACAGCTCGGGAAGTGAGCGCTCGTCACCGAGCATCCACACCTCCATCGCGCCGAAGACCGCGGCGGCGATGCACCGGGCGGTGACCGTGATCCGCATCCGCTCGTCGGTGTTGGCATCGGATGAAAGGGCCTCGCCGAGGTGTTCGGCGATCACCTCGGCGAAGTCGGCCTCCACCTGACGCATGTGCCGCACCACCCGCCCGGGTTCGAGCTCCTGCGCGCGCAGCGCGGCGGTTTGCGCGACAGCCCAGTCGTCGTACGGGCGGGCCATGATGGCGCTGTGCACCGCCTCGATGATCGGCTCCTGGGGATCGCGGGCGGCCAACGCCGAACGAAACCAGTCCAGGCCGGCGTAGTCGGCGAACAGCAGATCGTGTTTGGACGCGAAGTGGCGATAGAACGTCCGCAACGACACACCGGCATCGGCCGCGATCTGTTCGGCCGACGTCTCCTCGACTCCCTGCGCGAGGAACCGTACGACCGCCGCTTTCCGCAGCGCTTCGCGGGTGCGCTCGCTGCGCGCGGTCTGGGCCGGACGGGGCATGTGCTGAAAGTACCCGAAACAAGTTATGTCAATATTGACAAAACTTCGCCTTGTGGTGAGAAACTCCGATCATGGTTTCGTTGATCATTCACCTTGTCCTCGGGTTCGCGACGCTGGCCGTCATCGTCAAGGCGAACCCTGCGATCTTCGCGCGCTACGCCTCGGGTCCGCGCGTCACGAAGCTCGAGTTGTTCTACTACGTCGCCGGAATTGCCTCGGTCATCCTCGGCTACTACTTCAACAACCAGTTCGTGGCCGAGTACGCGCCGGCAGGTGGGCTGCACAACTTCGTATGGGGTCCGGGCAGCTGGTCAGAGTTCATCGCGCTCGGCTACGACAACCCGGCCGCCAGTTCCGCCAGCCAGGACTACACGATCATGAGCCTGCTGTTGTTCCCCGCGTGGTTGCTGGTCGACGGTCGCAGGCGCGACGTCAAACACGCCTGGCTGTATCTGGGCTTCATCCTGTTCGCCAGTTCGGCATTCGCGTGGGCGTTCTATCTCGCGACGATCGAGCGGCAGCACCGCCATCAGTCGATCGCCGCGGAGGTCACGTCACCGGCCTGACAACGCCCGGTCGTACAGTGCGTTCATGACCACCGACGCGCTGCGCCAACGCCGACTCGAGGTGATCCGTGTGCACATGGACACCGAGGTCACCAAGGAGTTCGACGCCACCCTCGCGACGTTCAAGAACGAGTCCGGGGGACGGCCCCACTACGAAATCATGGCCACCGGGCAGGTCTTCGACGGCGACGACGAGGTCATGGCCTACTACCGGAGCACGCGCACCGCGTTCCCCGATCAGCGCCACGACAACGTTCGGTTCCACGTCGCCGACGACGCGGTGATCGTCGAATTCGACTTGCTGGGAACAAATCTGGGCGAGTTCTACGGACTGCCGCCGACAGGTAGGGCCTTCCGCGTGCCGGTGGCCGCAGTGTTCTTCTTCGAGGACGATCGCATCGTCAACGAGCGGATCTACTTCGACTCCGCGAGCCTCGTGACACAGATCGGCCGCAGCGAGTTGCTCACCGGAGCCGCCCCGTGAAGGTTCATCATCTCAACTGTGGATCGATGCATCCTTGGGGCGTCCCAGTCCTGGTCTGCCATGTGCTTCTCGTCGAGACCGACAACGGGTTGGTCCTCGTCGACAGTGGCTACGGGCTGGCCGACTGTGCGGAGCCGGCACGCCGAACCGGCCCCACCCGCCGCCTGTTCCGGCCGTTCTTCGACCCCGACGAGACCGCGGCCCGGCAGGTCGAACGGCTGGGCTTTCGCCGCGAAGACGTCCGCCACATCGTGGTCACGCATTTCGACATCGACCACATCGGCGGAATCTCCGACTTCCCGCACGCCGAAATTCACTGCACCGCGGCGGAAATACTCGGAGCGATGCACCCGCCGACCCGGGGTGAACGCTTCCGGTTCCGATCGGCCCAGTGGGAGCACGGCCCCAAGATCGTCGAGCACACTCCCGCCGGAGAGAAGTGGCGCGGGTTCGCCGCGGCCAAGGAGCTGACCGAAGTCTCGCCGGGCATCGTGCTGATGTCGCTGCCCGGCCACACCCGAGGACATGCCTGCGTGGCCGTCGATGCGGGCCATCGCTGGCTTCTGCACTGTGGAGACGCCTTCTACCATCCCGACACCATCGGCGGCCCGCCGCGGATACCGCCGGTGCTCGGCGCGTTCGAGAAGGTCGCCGCGTTCGACCGTAAACAGGTGCGCGACAACCACGCTCGGCTGACCGAGTTGTATCGCCGCGCCGAACCCGATCTGCTTCTGCTGTGCTCGCACGATCCGGGACTGCTGCAGTACGCGAAGGAGACCGCGTAGCTACCTCGCGGCGCGCTTGCGCAGCGATGCCTGCACGCGCTCGAGCACGTCGAAGTACCGCGTCGGTGCGATCCGGGCCAGGGCGTCGAACATGTAGGCGTCGGGCCCGACGAGGATTCGGGCCTTACCCGCCTCCACGCCTCGGTGGATGATCTCCGCCGCCTTGTCGGGCTGGGTTCGGGTCATCGCCGCGAACTCCTCGACCACCTGATCCTTGGTGGGACCGCCCGGCTCTTCACGGAACCGGCCGTTGCGCACGATATTGGTGTTCACACCGCCGGGATGCACGTTGACGGCCGACACGCCGGTCCCCCGCAGCTCCTGGCGCAACGAATCCGTGAATCCGCGGACCGCGAATTTCGCTGAGCAGTAGGCGCTTTGGCCCGGCATGCCGACCAAACCGAAAACGCTCGAGGTATTGACGATCACGCCCTCGTCCTGCTCGACCAGGATGGGCAGAAACGCCCTGGTGCCGTTCACCACGCCATGAAAGTTGATGTTCCACAACCAGTCGTCGTCGACAACGACGGCGTCGAGCACCGTGGAGCCCAGCGCGACACCGGCGTTGTTGAACACCGCCCCGATCGGCCGGGGCGCCCACGCGCGTACCTCGGCGGCGAAGTCGCGTTGCGCCTCGGCGTCGCTCACGTCCAGGACCTTCAGCAGTGCCGGGCCACGCAGCGACGCCTCGGTCTCCTTGAGCCCCTGTTCGTTGACATCGGCGATGGCTACCGGGCAGCTGTATGACGAGAGCCGCTGCGCCAGTGCGCGTCCGATACCCGACGCCGCGCCGGTGATGACCGCGGTACGCCCGCTGATCGTCCTACGTTGCTTGCTCATAACGACTGCCCGCCTTTCTGGTACACCGAGGTACCGCTACGGTACGCGGAGGTACCGCGTATGACAAGGGCGGTTCGGTCCGCACCGTTCGCGGACGCGAGGCGATGAACTCGCGCCGATTCTAAGTGTCTGACCGGGCTTCTCCCCGTGGGACGCTCACGACGCGCACGTCACCTTCATGTAAACGCCCGCAGCCGTGGGCATTTCACTGCGGCGCGCGAGACCCGTCCACCCACGAGAAGGTGAACACCTTGACCACCATCATCGACACCCCGTCGCGGCTGACTCCCCTGGAGCCGGTCGCGCTCGATCCCGCGGCCTTCCCGCCCACCAACGTCGACTCCATCCCACCCCTTGCCGCGCATTGGCAAAAGCTCGACTTCCGCGAGATCCTGAGCCGACCGGCGGCCTTCTTGTCGGTCAGCCAGTCCAATTCCCTCTACAAGCCCGGCGGTGTGCAATACGCGGAAGGTCACGCGCTGCGCGGCAGCCTCGACGCGACGGTGAAGGCCGTGCGGGCGGCGCGCAAAGCACCGAACTTCCTGTCGTTCAACTGGATCGGTTTCTCGGTGTTCCGCAAGGACTATCCGCAGACGACCTTCGACCGTGTCCAGTACGAGAGTTGGACCGGCCACATCGACGCGACGCCCGAGCAGATCGCCTGGGACAACGCGCTCGTCGACGAGCTGCGCGAACTGGTGGAGCCCGGTGACAACGAACTCTATGAAAAGGCGCTTCAGACCGCGTTCGTCGGCACCGACCTGCCGGGTGCACTGATCCGGCAGAAGATCGAGGTCGTCGTCATCACCGGAATCCACCTCGACTGGTGCATCGAAGGCAACGCCCGCGCCGCGCGCGACCACGGGTTGCTGCCCATCATCATCGGTGACGCGACCGGCGCCGCCCGCCCCGACCAGGAGCCGGCCGCATTCGGCCGCATCAACAAGTTCTTCGCCCCGGTGATCTCGTCGGATCAGTTCGTGGAATGGGTGGGCCGCTGATGGGCAACGTGGGTCTGCTCCTCGTCGGCGTCGTCCTGTTCGTCAACGGCCTGGTCTCCATCGGGGTGGTCAAGCCGAGAAGCGCCGGCGCGGCACAGGTTGTCCTGCCCACGCTGATCCTGGTGCAGGCCGGTGGTGACACCGGCGTCGTCAACGCGACCTGGCCGAGCCTGCTGTTCGGGTTCACCCACCTGTGGTTCGGGCTCATCCAGATCTAAGACCTCGAGCCGCAGGGGTTCGGCTGGTACAGCGCGTTCGTCGCCGCGATCGCACTGTTTTATGCGGTCAAGAACATCGGCACCGATCCGGTGTTCGCGGTCATCTGGGCCACGTGGGCGCGCATGTGGACGCTGTTCTTCGTGCTGCTCGGTTTGGGGATCAGCCGGTTCCGGTCGTTCGACCTCGGCCACTTCACCGGGTGGGTGCTGATCCTGCTCGGCATTCCGACGTGCACGCTGCCGGCGATCTTCCTGTTGAACGGCGCCTGGTCGGTATCTCCGTTAGCCGGGGTCGCGGCGCTTGCCGCCCTGGTGGCCGGCGTCGCCCTGTCGGCGGCGCTGGCGACGCGCACCGCACGGACGGACGAACCCGTGCCGGTCTCTGCGCCGGCCCCGGTCGAGGTTGTGCCCGCCGACGGGGAACTGGCCGTGCCGCAACCGGTTTGACAGCGAGTGAGATGCCCCGGCGGCTTCGGGAAACCGGAGCCGCCGGTCGCGTTGTGCGGTGGAATGCGATCTGGACTACCGGATTGTTGACGGTGACGTCAGACTTTGTGTGGAGACAATTCGTTTGTGGGTAGCCGACGGATGGTGACGGGTGTGGATCGGCTGCGTCGGGGGCCCGTCACAAGGCGGTCGTCGGTGCAGCCGTGGCGTTGAGAGCACAGCCCTCCGCCGATGATCGCCGGTTCCCGCTCGCCGGTTTCCCTCGGCGGAACGTCCCCTCCGAGGGCACAAGTGACTCAGTGGTGGCCAGGGCCGGGATCGAACCGGCGACCTTCCGCTTTTCAGGCGGACGCTCGTACCAACTGAGCTACCTGGCCCGGAAGGCACCGCTCGGGCGTAACCCAGCATGCCTCGCCGCAATGGCGACCCTGACGGGACTCGAACCCGCGACCTCCGCCGTGACAGGGCGGCGCGCTAACCAACTGCGCCACAGGGCCTTGCTTGCGTCCCATCGTACGGGTCGCTGCGCGTACCCCCTACGGGATTCGAACCCGCGCTACCGCCTTGAAAGGGCGGCGTCCTAGGCCGCTAGACGAAGGGGGCCCAGCCGAATCTCTCCGGGGTACTCGCAACGCGATGACGTTGGGAGCTTCGATAGCTTAGGTTATCGGCACCGGAATCCTCAAACGAGGGCTACGCGGACGCTTCGCGTTGCCAGAAAGCGGCCTTCGGTTGTCGGTGGCGGGTGCAATGCTGGCTCCACGATGACGCGCCACACCACGTTCGAATTCTGTCTCGACCCGACAGTCGAGCAGCGTGACGCGCTGTTCCGTCACGCGGGAGCGTCCCGGTTTGCGTATAACCAGTGCCTGCGAATGGTCCAAGCCGCACTGAGCGCCCGTCGCGCCGACGAGCAGGTAACTGTGCCTCGCAGCGGCTTCGATCTGATCAACGCGTTCAACCGATGGAAGAAGTCCGAAGCTGCTGGTCGGGTGTGGGCCGCGAGCAACGACGGAGCTGTCGAACTTGTGTCCACCGGCCTCGCGTGGCGATATGAGGTAAGCCAGCAAGTGTTCGAAGAAGCGGCAGTCGACTGCGCTCGCGCCCTGAAGGCCTGGTCGGACTCACTCTCCGGACGGCGCAGGGGCAGAAAGATCGGATTTCCACGAATCAAGAAGAAGAAAGGCGCCCGCCCCCGATTCCGGTTGCGTAATACCCAGCGCAAGGGCCGCCGGCCGACGATCCGTGTAGGTGACGCCGGCCGCACGCGCTCGATCACCTTGCCCCAGATCGGTGTCGTGGCTGTCCGCGACGACACTCGCCGGCTTCGCCGAATGCTCGCTCAAAACCGCGCAAGGATTCTGTTCGCAAGTGTCAGCAATCGTGCCGGCCGCTGGTGGGTGGCGCTGAACGTGGAAGCCGACGATCTACACCCCTCGCATCGTCACCCAGCAAGATCAGAGGACGATCACGGTGGCTGGGTCGGTGTAGACCGTGGGCTGACTGCATACGCAGTCGCCGCCGAAGCCGACGGAACAATGGTCGCGCGCATCGGGGCGCCACCGCGGGCCCTGCGTAGCGCGATGACCCGGCAACGACGGCTGGCCAGGAAGCTGGCCCTAAGGAAGCGAGGATCACGCCGCCACGAAACCACCCTGCTGAAACTTCGACGGAACCACCATCGGGTCGCCAACGTCCGCCGCCACTTCCTGCATGAGATCTCCAACTCGCTGGTCAAGACTCACGACCGACTGGTTCTGGAGGACCTGAATATACTTGGGATGCTAGCGAATCACCGTCTTGCTAAGTCTATTTCGGATGCGGCGTGGTCTGAGTTCGCTCGCATCTTGACCTACAAGCAACGCTGGCGCGGCGGCCAAGTCGTCTATGCGAACCGCTACTTTCCTTCCACCAAAACATGTTCGCGTTGCGGTGCGAAACGGACGGACCTGAAGCTTGCGGATCGCATCTTCAGCTGCGAATGCGGCCATACCGCCGACCGTGACCACAACGCCGCGGTCAACTTGGCTCGCTGGGCTCAGCGGACCCATGGCACCGATCGATTCCCGGACCCCCAAGCAGGAGGCCGGGTCACCAATGCCCGTGGACGAAACGGCGGCGAGCAGCATCTCTTTGATGCTGGCGACCCCGCTTCGGTAGAAGCGGGAACCGAGGTTGCACTTACAGTGAACCGAGGACGCCCGAGAAGGGCGGTGCCGACCATCTCAGCGAGTAGTCGGCACGCTGGATAGCTCGGTTGGTAGTCCCAACACGAGACCACAGCGGTTGCGCGTATCGCAAAGGCCTCCGATAGAGTGGCTGCGCCCCCGTAGCTCACTCGGAAGAGCAGCGGACTTTTAATCCGCGGGTACGGAGATCGAAACTCCGCGGGGGCACCACAAGCCCTCTCATCAAGCAACCCGAACACGAACCGGGGCACTGAGGTAGATCCCGGCCATGACACGTCTCCGTGTCCGCCGGCTCGCCACGCGCACCCGGGTGGCGCTCGCCATCGGGGCGGGCATAGTGGCGGGCATCGTCGTGATCACAGGTCTGCCGATCGTGTCGAATGCCTGGTCCGCCGCGACAGAGCCCGTGTATGTGATTCCGGCGGAGTCATCGATGTGGCGCTTCACACCGACTCAGATGAATCAGGGCTCCGGCGACTGGTGGGTCTACGGACAGGACCACCGCAACTACTACTACTTCACGGGGTCGGGAGAACCGCCCTACGTCGCCATGCCGAAATCAGAGGCGGCTGAGTGCGCCGGATTCGAGAGCACGGACCATCGCACCTGGTGTCGGTGACCGGCTGCCTCGCCCAGTTTATAAGCGCCACAATTATATTCAGGCGCCAGCCGCCGAATCAAACCTGCGGGCAATAGAACTGCGGCTGACCGCGGTACTCGACCGGCGGGAGGTTGCGCGCCGGCGTCTCGACCAGAGGAGCGTCTGCCGGCAGCCGACCCGTCGCACGGTCCATCGCGGAACGCTTGCGCGGATGCATCAGCCACCGCTTGGGCAACACCTTGGTCGCCAACGTCACAACATCGCAGAAGCGCCGGTGCAACCACTCCTGCCGAGGTGACCACGTGTAACCCATCAGCTCCCGAACCGGCGGATCGTAAAGGGCGACGGTCATGAACGTCAGAAAGCGCTGCATCACTTTGAGGTTCAGCCGCCACAACGGATCCGGAACCCACTCCAGCGAAGGGTGTTTGGGCATCGTCGAGAGATCCATCACCTCGCGGGCGGCCCAGTTGTTCTCCAACACGTTGGTGCACATGTGATCCCAGTACTCCTGGAATTCTTCCCACGTCTTGGGCACGGGCCGCATGCTCATCCCGTACATCCGGTACCAGGTGATGTGTTCGTCGAACAATTGCCGCCTCTGGCCCTCGGTCAGCCCGCCACCGAATTTCTCGGCGGCCAGCAGGGTCGACTTGAAGAATGTCGCGTGCGCCCAGTAGAAGACATCGGGATTGAGCGCGCTGTACCGTCGGCCGCGCTCGTCGATGCCCTTGATGCCGACGTGGTAGTCGCGGACCTCCGCGCCCGTCCTCGGTGCGCGATCACCGTCGAACACCACGCCGCCGATGGGGTAGATCGAACGCAGCAGCCGCGGAATCCGCTCCAGGAAGAAGATCGAGTGCTCCTGCACGGCGGCACCCAACTGCGGGTGCATGTTCTGCATCGACCCCGCCCAGGTGCCCTGGAACAGCCCGGTCCACTGACCGAAGTACCGCCACGTCAGCGAGTCGGGGCCCAGCGGCAGCGGTGGCGCGTCGTAGCCGCCGGAGGTCACCGGACAGCCCGCAGCCAGCGAGGAAGCATCCTCCTGCCCTCCCGACGGGTGGCGCTCCCGGGACACGGGGCACGTTTCAGACGTATCTTGAGTCACTGGTGTACTTCCGTCCGGAGGTAGCAGGATTTCTGACTACGGGCGTTGTCATGCCGAGCTTAGGAGGGATGTGCCTTCGGGTCAAAGACGGGGCCGATGGTCGGGCGTGCCGTTGCAGGACCGTCAGGTGCTTCGCCGCGACGAGCTCATCGCCGCGGGGGTGGAGCTTCTCGGTGCCGCCGAGGGCCCGTCCCTCACCGTCCGCGCCGTATGCCGGGCGGCCGGGTTGACCGAGCGCTACTTCTACGAAAGTTTCGCCGACCGCGACGAATTCGTCCGTGCCGTGTACGACGACGTCTGCGCCAAGGCCATGTCCACCTTGACCTCTGCGGAAACCCCGCGCGACGCCGTCGAGCGGTTCGTCGCCTTGATGGTCGACGACCCGACCCGGGGCCGGGTGTTGCTGCTCGCGCCGGCAAGCGAACCCGTGCTGACGCGGTCGGGCGCCGAGTGGATGCCCAGCTTCATCGAGCTGCTGCAGCGCAAGCTCACCCGCATCACCGATCCCGAACGGGCGGCGATGACGGCCACCGGGCTGATCGGGGCCCTGACCGCGCTGTTCACCGCCTACCTCAACGGCAGGCTGGCCGCCACGCGAGAGCACTTCATCGACTACTGCGTCGAGATGCTGCTCGGCCGGGTGTCGAGCTACTAGACCCGCCTACTCGTCGGGCGTGACCGGCGCTTCCAGCTCTTCCTGTTCCTCGTTGGCGGCCTCCTCTTCGGCCTTGGACTTGGCCTCCCGACCGAGCGGATTGGCTGCCGACGCACCGGGATTCGTCGCGGTCGCATAGCCACCTGCACAGTTCAGGGCGAGGTGAACTTGGCTCCCTGATGCGTCGATGCGAAGAAACGACGCGTCCCAGGCGTTGGTGACGATGCAGTCGCCTTGATCGAGTTTGTCCCCCACGCGGGCAGCGACCACGGCCGTGCCGCCTTCCTCCTCGATCGCCGAGACCGCGTCGGAGTAGGTCTGCCCCACGACGTCCGGGGCGGCCGCCGCCGTCGCCGTGCCGAACAGCGCCATCACCGACACCGCCGCACCGACCGTGCCGATCCCCAACATTCGCATTCGCATGGTCTGCTCGCCTCCGTGAGTGTGCTCCGGAGCGGGCGCTGACGCGCAGCCGTCCACCCCGGGCATGGATTCCACGCCACCTTCATGGGGCGGTGTGAACGTAGCGATGCGTGGAGGTTGACGGTGGGTGAAAACAGTTGAGCTTTGTGAAGCCCGCGTTACTCGTCGGGCGTGACGGGCGCTTCCAGTTCGCTCAGTTCCTGGTTGGCAGCTTCCTGCTCGGCCTTGGACTTGGCCGCGCGTCCGAGCGGATTCGCAACGGAGGCACCGGGATTGGTGGCGGTCGCGTATTCGCCCGCGCAGTTCAAGGCGACAGACATCTCGCTCTCGTCGGCTTGGCTGATCCGGAGGAACGACGAGTCCCAGATGTTGGTGACGATGCAATCGCCGAGGTCGAGTTTGTCACCGACCCGGGAGGCGACCACGGCCTTGCCGCCGGCGTTCTCGATCTCTTCCTGAGCATCGGAGTACTTCATACCCACGACGCTGGGAGCGGCCGAGGCGGTGCCCGAGCCCAAGGCGACAGCCGACGCCGCAACGCACATCGCCGACATGAAGCCGATGGAGAGGATCTTCTTCACGTGCCCCAACCTCCGTGTCTGGGCGATGACCGCCGGGTTAACGCTGGTCGCAGTCTATTGCGGTTCGGTATACACCGCCACCGGAGCCGAATGCCGGTTGTGAAGGTCGGACGGGAAAACTCAGTTGTCCGGCGTGACAGGGGCGGCCAGTTCCTGCTCTTCCAGCCTCGCCGCCTCGCGCGCGGCTTTCGCCTGCTGGCGTTGCTGCTCGGCCTTGGCGTCGCGGCCGACGGGGCTCATCGCGGAGTTGCCCGGCGCTCCGGGCGCGGCGACGGCGGCATTGCAGTTAAGGGCCACCATGACATCGCTGTTGGATACCGGGCGCCCCCGCGAGTTCGGGCGGCGGACCGCGGCATCCCACGCGTTCGTCACCAGGCAGTTGCCTTCGTCGGCGCTGCTCCCGACCCGCGTTGCGACCACGGCGTTGCCACCGTACTGCTGGATGATCTTCTTGGCGTCCTTATAGGGGCGGTCGACGACATCGGGGACCGCGGCGGCCTGGCCGGCTCCGACGAGCGCGATACCTGCCGCTACCGCGGCGACGGCCGCGCCTGCCCACAGATGCCGCAACTTGAGCAACGCCCGTCCTCCGAGTCTCCAGTGATTCAGGGCGTAAGTGTTTGCCCGACGGGGATACTACATCGACAGATGCGTCTGGAGAGGCGGTTGTGACACTGTTGTCCGGAACTTGATGTCACCGGGGGACACAGATATATTGAGTGCAACCAACGGGTACAGATAATTAATGGGTGGGGCTCTCGCACGCGAGAAGGAGTAAGGATCAATGCACGAGAATTTGACTGACCTACATCTGCTGCATGAGCTCGAGCCTGTCGTCGAGAAGTACCTGAATCGGCACTTGTCGATGCGCAAGGACTGGAATCCGCACGACTACATCCCGTGGTCGGACGGCAAGAACTATTACGCACTGGGCGGCCAGGATTGGGATCCCGAGCAGTCGCAACTGTCGGAAGTCGCCCAGGTCGCGATGATCCAGAACCTGCTGACCGAGGACAACCTGCCGTCGTATCACCGCGAGATCGCGATGAACATGGGCATGGACGGCGCATGGGGCCAGTGGGTGAACCGGTGGACCGCCGAGGAGAACCGGCACGGCATCGCGCTACGCGACTACCTCGTTGTCACCCGTTCGGTCGACCCCGTACAGCTGGAACAGCTGCGCGTCGAGCAGGTCACCCGCGGCTTCTCTCCCGGCCAGAACCAGCAGGGCGACCTCTTCGCCGAGAGCCTCTTCGACTCGGTCATCTATGTGACCTTTCAGGAGTTGGCGACCCGCGTCTCGCACCGCAACACCGGCAAGGCGTGCAACGAGACCGTCGCCGACCAGCTGCTCGCGCGGGTGTCAGCCGATGAGAACCTGCACATGATCTTCTATCGGGACGTCAGCGAAGCCGGCTTCGACATCGCGCCGGACCAGGCGATGCACTGTCTGCACCGCGTGCTGCGCAACTTCAAGATGCCCGGTTACACGGTTCCGGAGTTCCGCCGCAAGGCCGTCATCATCGCCGTCGGCGGCGTCTACGATCCGCGCATCCACCTCGACGATGTGGTGATGCCGGTGCTCAAGAAGTGGCGGATCTTCGAACGCGAAGACTTCACCGGTGAGGCCGCGCGCATGCGTGACGACCTCGGTGTGCTCGTCGAGGAGCTGGAGGAGGCCTCGCAGAAGTTCGAGGAATCCAAGCAGCGTCGCCTCGAGCGTGAGGCGCGCAAGGCCGAGAAGCTCTCCGCGAAGAAGGTTCTGGCCTCCTCGCCCTCATGACGGTTCTGGCCGACGAGCGCGAACTGCTGATCGGCCCGATACGGCTCCGCAGCCCCGTCGTACTGGCGCCGATGGCCGGTGTGACCAACGTCGCGTTCCGCACCCTGTGCCGCGAACTCGAGCTGGCCAAGGCGGGCACGGTCAGCGGCTTGTACGTGTGCGAGATGGTCACCGCGCGAGCTCTGGTCGAACGGCATCCGGGGACGATGCACATGGTGACGTTCGCGCCCGACGAGACCCCGCGTTCGCTTCAGCTCTACTCGGTCGACCCTCAGAACACGTACGCGGCGGCGAAGATGATCGTCGACGAAGGTCTGGCCGACCACATCGACATGAACTTCGGCTGCCCGGTGCCCAAGGTCACCCGGCGCGGTGGGGGTGCTGCGCTGCCGTATAAGCGCAGGCTGTTCGGGCAGATCGTCGCTGCGGCGGTCCGCGCGACCGAAGGCACCGACATCCCCGTGACGGTGAAGTTCCGCATCGGGATCGACGACGGGCACCGCACCCATCTGGACGCCGGCAGGATCGCCGCCGAGGAAGGCGCCGCAGCGGTGGCCCTGCACGCGCGCACCGCAGCTCAGCGCTACTCGGGCAAGGCGGACTGGGACCAGATCGCGGCGCTGAAAACACACGTCACCGGCGTACCGGTGCTGGGCAACGGCGACATCTTCGAAGCCTCCGACGCGTTGGCGATGATGTCGGCCACCGGATGCGACGGCGTGGTGATCGGTCGCGGCTGTCTGGGCAGGCCCTGGTTGTTCGCCGAACTGTCGGCCGCGTTCACCGGCCGTCCCGCGCCTGCACCGCCCACGCTCGGCGAGGTGGCGTCGATCATCGTGCGCCACGGTGAGCTGTTGGCAGCCCATTTCGGCGAGGACAAGGGCATGCGCGACATTCGCAAGCATGTCGCCTGGTATCTGCACGGATTTCCCGCCGGCGCCGACCTTCGGCGGGCGTTGGCGCTGGTCAAATCCCTTTCTGAACTCGAGGAACTACTCGGCAGGCTCGATGCCGACGTGCCCTTTCCCGACGCCGCGACCGGTCCACGCGGCCGCCAGGGATCCGCTGCCTCGGTGGCACTGCCCGAGGGGTGGCTGGCCGATCCCGACGATTGCACGGTGCCCGCCGGTGCCGAGGTCATGCACTCCGGTGGGTAGCCGTCTCCCAGTCGTCTCCGTCCTGAGACGACTCTGACATCACATCTCTCAGGATCTCTCAGTACGATATGAGTCTCGTTCGTAATGCGCTCCCGTCGCGGAGTCACCCAGGTGCCGTAGCAATGGCGCGCGGTGCCGTGTTCGCCCCTGAGCTGCACATGTCGAGAGTCGGAGGCCGGTAGGACATGAGTGACGGCGATAACGCCACTCCTGGCCCTCCCGACTCCACCGACGGGGACAACCGGTGGCTGACCCGCAGCCAACGGCCCGCACCCGGGTCCGCACCCTGGGAGCGTGCGGACATCCCGCGCAGGCAGCAGCCGTCGGAGGCCGAAGCCGCCGAGGTCGAGTCGACCGGCAACCACACCGACGGTGTGACCGTCGCCGACCTCATCGCCAAGTTGTCCGGCGACAACGCGGTGCCGCCCGAATTGCGGCGTCGGCGCCGCCGCGCGGCCGAACCTCCCGAACCACCGGCGCCGCCCACCGAGATCATCGCGTCGGTGCCCGACGCACCGGCTGGGCCGGACTCACCGGCTGTCCCCGACGAATCGGCTGGACTCTACGAACCGGGACCAGACGAACCGTGGCCGCCCGCGTCCAGCGACGACAACGACTGCGACACCGAAATCTTGCCGGTCGTCCACGCCGATGCGGAACTGCCCGACCTGGCGCTCATTCGCAGGCCCAGCCGGGTGCCCGCGGCACATGCGGCCACCGCGAACAGGCCGGCGAAGCCCCCCAAGGGTCGGCGCCGCACGCTCATCGCCGGCCGCGCGATCGCCGCGCTGATCGCCGTGCTCGCACTCGCGATGACCGGCGGGGCCTGGCAGTGGCAGTCGGCGAAGAACAACATGATGAACCGGATCTCCGCGCTGGACCCCGACTCCCGCGACATCCTCGACCCCAACGCGCAATTCGGTGACGAGAACTTCCTGATCGTCGGCGTCGACAGCCGGCTCGGCGAGAACAGCGACATGGGCGCGGGCACCACCGAAGACGCCGCAGGCGCGCGCTCGGACACCGTGATGCTGGTGAACATTCCGGCAAACCGGGAACGTGTTGTGGCGGTGTCGTTTCCGCGGGACCTCGCGATCGAGCCGATGAAGTGCGAGCCGTGGGATCCCAAGACCGGCGATTACGGTCCGATCACCGACCCCGATTCGCCGATGTACGGCGCCGAGGAGGTTTACACCGAGTACAAGCTGAACTCGGCGTACGCCGTCGGCGGTCCCAAGTGTCTGGTCAAGGTCATCCAGAAGATGTCCGGCCTTTCGATAAACCGTTTCATGGCAGTGGATTTCGCGGGTTTCTCCAAGATGGTGGACGCCCTCGGCGGAGTCGAGGTGTGTAGCACCACGCCGCTCGAGGACTACGAGCTCGGAACGGTGCTCCCCCACGCCGGCCGGCAGATCGTCGACGGGCACACGGCTCTTCAGTACGTACGCGCCCGCCAGGTGACCACCGAGACCAACGGCGACTACGGACGGATAAAGCGCCAGCAGCTGTTCTTGTCGTCGCTGATGCGCTCGATGATCTCCAAAGAGGTGTTCTTCTCGCTGTCCAAGCTCAACAACGTGGTCAACATGTTCATCAACGACAGCTATGTCGACAACATGGGCACCAAGGACCTCGTCACGCTCGGCCAGTCGATCCAGGGCATCGCCGCGGGCCGGATCACGTTCCTGACCGTCCCGACGACGGGTTACATGGACGAGTACGGCAACGAGCACCTGCGCGAGGAAGACACCCGGGCCATCTTCGACGCGATCATCAACGACGATCCGCTGCCTGAGGAGAAGAACGCCGACAACACCCCGGTGCCCGGGACACCCGAGTCGTCGACCAACGCCCAGCCCGAGTCGGCCGCGCCGACCCATGACGCTGCTCCATCGGGTGAGCTCGTGGACGCGATCACCACCGATCCGGCCGACATCACGGTCCAGGTATCGAACTCCACCGGGGAGAACGGTCTCGCCGCGACCGCGGCCAGCGAACTGCAGACCCACGGTTTCAACGTCACCTCCCCCGACGACTACCCGGGTCCGCTGGATTCGACGACGGTGTTCTTCTCACCGGGCAACGAAGAGGCGGCGGCGACGGTGGCGTCCTCCTTCGCCAACGCCAAGGTGGAGCGAACGACGGGGATGGGTGACACCGTGCGCGTGGTGTTGGGCAGCGACTTCCACACCGTCGCCCCGCCCTCACCGAGCGGATCCCCGGTCCAGGTACACGTCGTGCGTGGATCCAGGAGCACTCCGACACAGCTCCCGGAGGATCTCGCGGTCACGAACGCAGCCGACACCAGCTGCGAGTAATCCCGCGGGTCACAGCGTTTCAGCAGGTGGGTTCACCTTTCGTTCACCGTTCGCTTCATCCCGTTTCGGTGGCGATGCCCGTAGGGTGGAGGCATGCGTACCGCGTATCACGAGCAGTTGGAGGCTCTGACCACCCAGCTCGGAGAGATGTGCGGGCTGGCGGGCGCGGCGATGGAGCGCGCCACCCAGGCCCTGCTGCAAGCCGATCTCGTGCTGGCCGAACAGGTCATCACCGACCACGAACAGATCGCCGCGATGAGCGCACGGGCCGAGGAGTCGGCGTTCGTGCTGCTCGCGCTGCAGGCGCCGGTGGCGGGCGACCTTCGGGCCATCGTCGGCTCGATCCAGATCGTCGCCGACGTGGACCGTATGGGTGCGCTCGCGCTGCACGTCGCCAAGATCGCCCGTCGCCGTCACCCCCAGCATGCGCTGCCCGAAGAGGTGAACGGATACTTCGCCGAAATGGGCCGTCTCGCTGTGGAACTGGGCAACAGCGCCCAGGAGGTCCTGGTGACCCGCGACCCCGAGAAGGCCGCCCGCATCGGAGAAGAAGACGACGCGATGGACGACCTGCACCGCCACTTGTTCACGGTGTTGATGGATCGGGAGTGGAAGCACGGCGTGGCGGCCGCGGTGGACGTGACCCTGCTCGGTCGCTTTTACGAGCGGTTCGCCGACCACGCCGTCGAGGTCGCCCGGCGGGTGATCTTCCAGGTCACCGGTAAACACCCCACCGAAGTGGACATGCCCGCGTCGCGTTGACGCGGCTGTCCCGGGGGTCTCAGCCGAAGCGCCCGGAGATGTAGTCCTCGGTCGCCTTCTGCGTCGGGTTCGAGAAGATCTTCTCGGTGTCGTCGATCTCGATCAGCCGGCCGGGCTTACCTGTGGCCTCGAGATTGAAGAATGCGGTCTGATCGCTCACCCGTGCCGCCTGTTGCATGTTGTGCGTGACGATGACGATCGTGAAGTCCTGCTTGAGGGTGGCGATCAAATCCTCGATCGCCAGGGTGGAGATGGGATCTAGGGCCGAGCAGGGCTCATCCATCAGGAGCACGTCGGGTTGCACGGCGATCGCCCGGGCGATGCACAGCCGCTGCTGCTGGCCACCGGACAGTCCGCCACCGGGCTTGTCCAGCCGGTCCTTGACCTCAGTCCACAGGTTGGCCCCGCGCAGAGACCGTTCGGCCACCTCGTCGAGTGTCTTCTTGTTGCGCACGCCCTGCAACCTGAGGCCGGCGACCACATTGTCGCGAATCGACATGGTGGGGAACGGATTCGGACGTTGGAACACCATGCCGATTGTCTTGCGCACACCGACCGGGTCGACTCCCGCGCCGTAGATGTCCTCACCGTCGAGCAGCACCGAGCCCTCGACGCGCGCACCTGGGATGACCTCGTGCATGCGATTCAGTGTTCGCAGCACAGTTGATTTACCGCAGCCCGACGGGCCGATGAAGGCGGTCACGTTGCGGGGCGGGACCGCCAGCGAGACATCGGCCACGGCGTGAAACGCGCCGTAGAAGATGTTGACGTCCTTGAGATCTAAGCGCTTGGCCATCGAAATCTCCTAAACCTTCTTGGGGGCGAAAATCTTCGCGAGAAATCGCGCCCCGACGTTGAGTAAGGCGATCAGCAGGATCAAGGTCAGGGCGGCGCCCCACAACCGATCCGTGGGAACGGGATTCGCGCCCGCACCCGCCGAGGTTTGGTCGTACATCATGCCGGGCAGCGAGCCCATGAAGCCGTCGAACATGTCGAAGTTCATCGCCTGCGAGTAGCCGACGAGAACCAGCAGCGGTGCGGTCTCACCCATGACGCGCGCCAGCGCCAACATGACTCCCGTGACGATGCCGGATAGTGCGGTCGGTATCACAATGCGAACAATGGTTTTCCACTTCGGCACGCCGAGGGCATAGCTAGCCTCACGCAGGTCCATCGGCACGATGCGCAGCATCTCCTCCGTCGCGCGCACGATGACCGGAATCATCAGCAGCACCAGGGACAGCGACACCGCGAAGCCGGACCGCGGGAAGCCGAACGTCGCCACCCACAGCGCGTAGATGAACAGCGCTGCGACGATCGACGGTACACCGGTGAGGATGTCGACCATGAACGTGGTCACCTTGCCGAATCGCGTTCCGCCGCCGTACTCGACGAGATATATCCCTACGAACACACCGATCGGAATAGAGATGGCTGCACACACCAAACCCTGCAGCAGCGTGCCCACGATCGCGTGGTAGACACCTCCGCCTGGCTGGAATGCCGTCATGCCCGCCTGCGAATTCGTGAACCAGACCGGCGATGTCAACGCGTTGAAACCCTTGACGATCACCGAGTAAAGCACCCAAAGCAACGGAACCAGCGCGACCAGAACGCTCAGTGTGACCAGAATCGTGGCGACGTTGTTGGTCATCTTGCGGCGAAGGCTGACCCCTTGGAAGGTGGTCGCCTTGACCGGCCGGTCCAGCGTCGACGTCACTTTTCACCCTTCCCGGCGACCGCGGCACGCGCCAGCGAGTTCACCACGAACGTCAGCACGAACAGCACCAAGCCAGCGGCGATATAGGCACCCGCCTTGTACTGGTCATTGAATTCGCTTGCGGTGGCCGCGATCAGGCTCGCGAAGGTGTAGCCACCGTCGAACAGCGACCACCCGAACGCCTTCTGTGTTCCGCGCAGGATGATCAGCAGCGCGATGGTCTCGCCCAGCGCACGACCGAGGCCGAGCATCGCCCCGCTGATGTAACCGGACATGCCGAACGGCAGTACGGTCGTGCGCACCACTTCCCAGCGCGTGGCACCGAGCGCCAGTGCCGCCTCGATCTGACCCCGTGGCGTCTGAATGAACACCTCGCGCGTGACCGCGGTGATGATCGGAAGGATCATCACCGCCAACACGATTCCTGCCGTGAAGATCGTCCCGCCGCCTGCCACCGACGCCGTGCCGGTCTTGAAGAGGAACAGCCAGCTGAGGTTCTCGTTCAGCCACAACGCAACCGGTTTCAGCACCGGGGCCAGGACGTAAAGCCCCCACACGCCGTAGATGATCGACGGGACCGCGGCCAAGAGGTCGACCATGTACGCCAGCGGACCCGCGACCCGACGCGGCGCGTACTGGGTCAGAAAGATCGCGATGCCAAGGGCCACAGGCATCGCCAGAACGAGCGCGAACACCGACACGAATACCGTCACCTGCAGCAGATCGAGGATGCCGAAATGCATGGCCGACGTGTCGGTGGTCTTCCAGGTGCCGCCGTAGAGGAAGAAGTTCTCCTCGTTGCGCGCCAACGCCGGGATCGCCCGCCACAGCAGGAACGCCCCGATTGCCGCGATCAGTGCGACGATGAAGGCGCCCGAGCCCTCGGCCAGCCCGCGGAAGATCCGGTCGCCGACACGCTCTTTGGCGTTCCTCGACGGGTTGCTGCTTATCGGGGTCGGCTCGGGAAAGGGTGAAGCGAGCGCTTCACCCGATCCCGCGTCGGACGGATTGGGGATTGTCACCTCGAGCCTATCGGTCATCGGTCCCAGGACCCATCCTCACCGTATCCTCGGCCGCGCGCCACGAAACTAGGCAATCGCTTCGATGGATGTCAGGAGTCGTTGTTTGAAGCGGTCCGGCAGTGGCACATAGCCCGCGGGCGAAAGGTTCTGCTGACCGTCGTTCGCCGAGATCGTCAGGAACGACTTGACCGCCGCAGCGGTTTCGGGGTCGTAGCCCTTCGAGCAGACGATCTCGTACGTGGCGAGCACCAACGGATAGGCGCCGGGCTCTTTCGTCCCGTACAACGAGTTCAAGTCGAGCGTCAGGTCGTTGCCTTCCGCGACGAACGTCGCAACGTCGATCGCCTTCTTGGCAGACTCATCGGTCAACTCGACCGCGCCTGCGCCACTGTCGATTTGGGCGAACGGCACCCCACCCTGTTCGGCGAAGCCCTTCTCTACGTAGCCGATCGCACCGCCGGTCGCCTGCACGGCCTGCACGACGCCTGCTGACTTCTGGGCGCCTTCGCCGGCACCGCCCTGGAACTCGCTGCCATCACCTTTGGTCCAACTCTGGGGGGCGGCGGTGGCGAGGTACTTCTGGAAGTTGTCGGTGGTGCCCGAGGAGTCCGACCGGTAGATCGGCGTGATGTCGCTGTCCGGCAGGTTGGTTCCGCCGTTGAGCGCAGCGATCGCGGGATCGTTCCACTTTGTGATCTGTCCCTGGAAGATCTTCGCGAGAAGGTCGGCGTTGAGAACCAACTTGTCGACGCCTTCGATGTTGTAGGCCAATGCGACCGGCCCGAAGACCAGCGGAAGGTTCCATGCCGGGTTGCCATCGCAGCGCTGCGCGGCCTGCTGGACCTGGTCGCCCGACAGAGCCGAATCCGATCCGGCGAAATCGACCTGACCGGCGATGAACTGCTCGCGTCCCGCCCCCGATCCGGTGGGGTTGTACGACAGATTCTTACCCGCGCAGTGCTGACCCCAGACCTTGTTGAACTCGGCGATCGCATTCTGTTGAGCCGTCGAACCTTCGGCCGTGACGGAGTTCTTGCCGCCGCACTCGGCCGACGGCGCCGCCCCGTCACCGCCCGTGGTCGCGGCGGTACCGGCGTTGTTGTCGCTGCCACACGCGGACAGGGTCAACGCCGCGATCGCGGCCACCGAGAACGTGGTCAGCAGCGGGCTGCAGGTGGTCTTGCCGAGGTTGAGCTTCACGAATCCCACTTTCGAATTGGACGGCTTGAACTCCCTGGCAACGTATGCGGCGCCGGTGGACGAATCGCGGATGACAGGTGAACGGGCGGTGAACACGTTCAGTTAGTTGACCGTGGTTTCCCAGCTAGCGGTCGGAACGCTGCGCATAAGCGGTATCGACGGAGAACACGGTGAAGCCGAGCTTTCGGTAGGTGTTCACCGCCGCCGAGTTATCTGCCTCCACATAAAGCATCACGGCGGGATCCGCACTCGCCGACAGTCGCTCGGCGAGGTGATGCAGACCGGTCAGTGTAAGCACTGCGCCGAGGCCGCGACCCTGGGCCGCCGGATCGACGCCGACGACATAGACCTCGCCGAGGCCGGCGTCATGGATTTTCGTCCAGTGAAATCCGAGCACCTCGTCGGTGCCCTCGTCGACGGCCAGGAACAAACCGTCGGGATCGAACCAGGGTTCGCCACGGCGCTCGTCGATGTCGGCCTCGGACCATCCACCCTGCTCGGGATGCCAGACGAAGGCCGCGTTGTTGACGCGCAGCAGCGCGGCATCGTCTGCCGGGCCGGAGTAGGTGGTGATGCGGACTCCGTCGGGCGCCGGTGTCGGCGGCAGGTCGGTCAGGGGCCGCCGCATCTGCAGGAGTTCGCGCACCACCGTCAGCCCGAGCGAGGCGGCGGTCGCGCGCGCCGCCTCCAGGTTGCCGTGGGCCCACACGCGGGCGTCGTCTCCACCCTCGGCGAGGCCCGCCCGCACCAGCGCCGCGCCGATCCTGCGACGCCGCGAGCGCGGGTGCACGACCGCTTCGGCCATCGCGGAGTCGTCGTCTCCCGCGAGATTCAGATAGCCGACGACGTCCTGGCCGTCGCGGGCCACCAGGTGGCGGGTGCGGTCGTGCGGCAATTCCCGCCGCACCTGCTCACCGACCGGGGCGACGCCGTCCACAGCGGTGGCGGCCTCGATCAGTTCCTTGATGCAACGCTGCTCGTCGCTGGAGAGTTCGGTGCGCCAGTGAAGTTCCGTCACGGGCTTCGCAGCGGGTCGGCCAACGCTTCGGCGATACGATCCGGCGTCTCGAGGTCCACACCGTCGAGGTCGTCGGGGACCGCGGCTTCGGGGGCCGACGCGCGCCCGCGCGCCGGGCGGACCGCCTTGTAGCCGACGTTGCGCACGGTGCCGATCAGCGATTCGTACTCGGGACCGAGCTTGGCGCGCAACCGTCGCACGTGCACATCCACAGTGCGGGTGCCGCCGAAGAAGTCGTAACCCCAGACCTCCTGCAACAGCTGGGCGCGGGTGAAGACCCGGCCGGCGTGCTGGGCCAGGTACTTGAGCAGCTCGAATTCCTTGTAGGTCAGGTCGAGGGGGCGACCGCGAAGGCGGGCGGTGTAGGTGCCCTCGTCGATCACCAGTTCGCCGAGGCTGATCTTGCCAACGTTCTCCTGGTTGGCCACTCCGCCGCGGCGGCCGACGAGCAACCGCAGCCGCGCGTCGATCTCGGCGGGCCCGGTGCTGGGCAGCAGTATCTCGTCGAGACCCCACTCGACGTTGACGGCGACCAGACCGCCTTCGTTGACGACAGCCACCACGGGCACCGAGGTGCCGGTCGTGCCCAGCAGCCTGCACAACCCGCGAGCCGCGGCGAGGTCGGTCCGTGCGTCGACGATCGCGACGTCGGCGCTTCCCGCCTCCAGAAGCGACGAGACCTCGGTCGGAGCGGTCCGCACCGTGTGAGCGAGTAGCGACAGCGACGGCAGCACAGACTCAGGGTGGGGGTCGACTGTCAGTAGCAATAGATCCAACTGGCCCTCCAACAGCCATAGGGACCTCGCCTGGACATCTTTGTCGGTCGGTGACTTCCCAGATTCATGCTCGACATGCGCCCGTTACCGGGGCGATGGCTTTCTAACGATAGCGCGCAACCCGCTTATCAGCTGCGTCGAACGGAACGTTGACTCTGCCGTGGGCCAGAATGTGCGGGTGCGCAAGCTGCTGCTCGGGGTGTTGGCCACAGTGCTGGCGGTGGCCATGTGCGCCGTCGGAGCCGATTTCGGCGCGGCGATCTACGCCGAATACCGGCTGGCCAGAAGCGTGCGCACCGCCGCTGACCTGCAGCACGACCCGTCGGTGGCGATCCTCGGGTTCCCGTTCACCACCCAGGCGGCCGACCGTCATTACGACGAGGTCGAGATCAGGGCCAACGGCGTCGGCAACCGGGTCGTGGGCAAGGCATCGTTGGAGGCGACGCTGCACGACATCGATCTCCCCGGCGATTCGTGGCTCGTCGAACCCGACGCCACGCTGCGGGTCGGCAAGGCCGAGAGCCGCATCATCATCGACTCGACGCATCTGGGGCGGTTCATGGACATCCCGGATCTGCTGGTCGAGGCGCCGACGGGAGAGAGCAACGACGCCACGGGAGGTACCACAGAATCGGGTATCTCCAGTAACAAGGGCGTGGTGTTCACCGGAACACCCAGGAAAGCCGATTTTCACGAGAGGGTGAGCATCGCAGTGGACCTCGAGGTCGCCGGACCGGACCAGACGACGTTGGTGATGACGGCCACCGGCGTGCTGACCGGTCCCGGCACGGCTGATCAGGAGGTGCCCGACGACAAGAAGGACGCCGTTCTGGCCGCGTTCACCGCGAGGCTGCCCGGACAGAAGCTGCCGTTCGGACTGGCGCCCACGGCGCAAGGCGCCCGGGGGTCCGACATCATCATCGAGGGCATCGCCGAGGGAGTATCCGTCGCGCTCACCGAGTTCCATCTGTCATGAGCTCTTCCTGGGTCTTGGCGATCACCGTGCTCATCGCGGCGCTCGGCGTGGCTTTCGTGATCGGGCGGCTGCTCACGCTTCGAGCGGGCTTGCGCGCGGCGAGCGAGGACGCGGCCAACGTCGACACCAGCGAACTCGGCCTGTCGACGACCGGACCGACGGTCGTGCACTTCTCCGCCGAATGGTGCGGGCCGTGCGGCGCGGTGCGCAACGTGGTCGACGAGGTCTGCGCGGAGCTACCGGCGGTCGCCCACATCGAGATCGACATCGACGCCAAGCCGGAGGCAGCGCGGCGTCTTTCGGTGCTCTCGCTTCCCACCACGATCCTGTTCGACAGGGACGGCCGGCCCCGCTACCGGACCCACGGCGTCCCCAAGGCCGCTGACCTGCGCTCGGCTCTGGAACCGCTGTTGGCTTGATCACCGTGTCGATTGGTAAGCTGTCCGGCGTGTCCGCCCGCCTCGAGCCGATGCTCACCAAGCGCCGCGCAGTCGATCTGTGCCGCGTTGCGGGTTCTTGCTGTTGTTGTTGCAGCTGCTGAGTAGCCGCGCCCTTATTCGCGCCGCACTCGGGAGCGACCCATTGTGGTCCTTCCCAGCCCAGCCCAGCCCATGACCGCAACAGGAGCGCAAGAATGCCAACGACAGATATGTCGACAACACGGAGCCGGACGTCTGATCAGGTGGACGTGCGCGGGCCGCGGTTCGCCGCCTGGATCACGACCGTCGTGCTGGTGGCAACCCTGCTTCTGTGGCCGGTGAGCCCGGTGGCCTCGGTGGTCGTGCTGAGCCTGCAGGCGGCGGTGTTCGCCGTCGGGGCATGGCGCGGGCCGCGTTCACATCCCTACGGCCTGATCTTCGCTCGACTCGCGGCTCCGCGGCTTGGAACCGTCAGCGAGAAGGAGCCGGTGGCGCCGCTGAAGTTCGCGCAGTTCGTCGGGCTCGTCTTCGCGGTGGCCGGCGTCGTCGGGTTCGCGACCGGCCTCGGGCTGCTCGGTCTTATCGCCACCGGCCTCGCGCTGGTGGCGGCGTTTCTCAATGCGGCCTTCGGCATCTGCCTGGGCTGCCGGCTCCACCCGCTCTTCGCGCGCGTTCGAAAGAACACAAGCGCACCGTCACCCGCATAGAACTTCAAACCTAAGCAACCGAAAGGATTTCCTCTATGGCACGCTCCGACGTCCTGGTCACGGCTGACTGGGCCGAGAGCAATCTCAACGCACCGAACATCGTGTTCGTCGAGGTCGACGAAGACACCAGCGCCTACGACGACGGCCACATCGAGGGCGCGGTCAAGATCGACTGGAAGACCGACCTCCAAGACCCGGTGCGTCGCGATTTCGTTGACCAGGAACAGTTTTCGAAGCTGCTGAGCGAGCGCGGCATCTCGAACGACGACACCGTGGTCCTGTATGGCGGCAACAACAACTGGTTCGCCGCGTACGCCTACTGGTACTTCAAGCTGTACGGGCACCAGGACGTCAAGCTGCTCGACGGCGGCCGCAAGAAGTGGGAGCTCGACGGACGTCCGCTGTCCACCGAGGTGGTCAAGCGGCCCGCGACCAGCTACACCGCCAAGGCGCCCGACAACAGCATCCGGGCCTTCCGCGACGAGGTGATCGCGGCGATCAACAACAAGAATCTCGTCGACGTGCGCTCCCCCGACGAGTTCTCCGGCAAGATCCTGGCTCCGGCGCACCTGCCCCAGGAGCAGAGCCAGCGACCCGGGCATATCCCCGGCGCCATCAACGTTCCGTGGAGCAAGGCGGCCAACGACGACGGCACCTTCAAGTCCGATGAGGCGCTGGAGAAGCTGTACGCCGAGGCGGGGTTGGACGGTCAGAAGGAGACCATCGCTTACTGCCGCATCGGTGAGCGCTCGTCGCACACCTGGTTTGTGCTGCAGGAACTGCTCGGACACAAGAACGTCAAGAACTACGACGGCAGTTGGACCGAATACGGCTCCCTGGTGGGGGCCCCGATCGAGTTGGGAAATTGATATGTGCTCTGCCCCGAAACAAGGCCTGACGTTGCCCGCCAGCGTCGACTTGGAGAAGGAGACGGTGATCACCGGCCGCGTCGTTGACGGGTCGGGACAGGCCGTCGGCGGCGCGTTCGTGCGCCTTCTGGACAGCTCTGACGAGTTCACCGCCGAGGTGGTCGCGTCGGCCACCGGCGATTTCCGGTTCTTCGCTGCGCCCGGCACGTGGACGCTGCGCGCGCTGTCGAAGGTCGGCAACGGTGACGCCGTCGTCGCGCCCTCCGGCGCGGGCATCCACGAGGTCGACGTCAAGGTCGCCTGACGCGTTTCAGCTCGAAACTGAACTTGTGTGCGATGATCCGCGCGGACTCCGCACACTAGTTCAGTTTCGGCGCACTCGGCCATGCAGAGGCTGGTGCACTCTGCCTCCGGCGGCCGACTAGACTCGTGCCCGTGGTGCTGTTCTTCGAACTCCTGCTCGTAGCCGCGACCCTGGTGATCACCTGGTTCGCGTTGTACGCGGTGTACCGGCTGATCACCGACGAGTCGTGACGTCCGGAGACGACGCAGTAGCGGCCGCCGCAGAACGCGCGAAAACGACCGCCGCGCGCAACATCCCGGCTTTCGCCGATCTTCCCGCACCTGCCGACACCGCCAATCTCCGCGAGGGCGCGAACCTCAATGACGCGCTGCTGGCGCTGCTGCCGCTCGTCGGCGTCTGGCGAGGCGAGGGCGAGGCCCGCGGTGCCGACGGCGACTACCGGTTCGGCCAGCAGATCGTGGCCTCCCATGACGGCAGCGACTACCTGATCTGGGAAGCGCGATCGTGGCGCCTCAGCGAGTCGGGCGACTTCGAGGGGCACACGCTGCGCGAGTCCGGCTTCTGGCGCTTCGTCAACGATCCGGCCGACCCTTCTGAATCCCAGGCCATCGAACTGCTGCTGGCCCATTCCGCGGGCTATATCGAGCTGTTCTACGGCCGCCCCCTGTCCCAGTCGTCGTGGGAACTGGTCACCGATGCGTTGGCGCGCAGCAAGTCCGGGATGCTGGTCGGTGGCGCCAAACGGCTGTACGGGATCGTCGAGGGTGGTGATCTGGCCTACGTCGAGGAGCGTGTCGACGCCGACGGCGGCCTGGTCCCCCACCTGTCGGCCCGGCTGTCGAGGTTCGCAGGCTGATGCGCGCGATCATGGTCGTCGCCGGCCTCGCCGCGGCCGCAGCGCTCGCGGGTTGTGCGTCCGAACCACCGGACGATCAGCAGTCCACCACCTCACCAGCCTCGGCGCAGACCACCACGTCCGATGCCCCGTCCCCGACCACCACCTCCGAGACCCCAGCCGGTCACGGTTCACTGGCGCAGTGTCTGAGCGACCACGGCGTACCCGCAGCGCCAGGACCTGCCGGCCCGCCTCCCGGCGTCGACGGTGAGGCCTGGGACGAGGCCATGCAGGCGTGCGCCACGTTCGCACCCGGGCCCGCCGGCTAAGCCAGTTGCGGGGCCTTGCCCGCCTCGGCCAACCACTCGCCGCGCAACTGCGCCAGCGTGCCGTCGTCGCGTAGCGAGTCCACGACCGAGGAGATGCAGGCGGTCAACCCGCTGCGTTTGGCGAGCACCAGACCGAACTGCTCCGCGGCTTGGTCGCCTGCAGGCAGCTGGCCGACCATCATTCCGTCGCGCAACTCGCCGACGATCGCGAACGCGGTGGGTAAATCGGCGATCAGCGCGTCGATCTCGCCGTCGGAGAGCGCGAGCTTCGCGTCACCGTTGGTGTTGTACACCTCGACCGCATTCCGTTCGCCGACCGCCAGCGCGGCGGTGTGGCTGGTGCTGCCGGCCTGCGCTCCCAGCCGCAGCGACTTGAGGTCGTCGAGGCTTTTCACGCCGGCCGCAGGCGAACCCTTGACGGTGACGACGGCTTGGTTCACGTCGAAGTACGGAGTCGAGAAGTCGACAGCGGCCCTGCGCTGGTCGGTGATGGAGAACTGGGTCAGATTGGCGTCGAACGATTTAGCGCCCGCGGCGATGGCTTCTCCGAACGGCACCCGCACCCACCGCACATCGGTCGCGGCGTAACCGAGCCGGTTCGCGATGGCGTACGCGAGCGCCGACTCGAAGCCTTCCCCGTTGGCCGGGTTGTCCCCCATGTACCACGGCGGGTACACCGGCCGATCGGTACCGAAGGTGAAGATGCCCTTGTACAGGGTCGCCAGCTTGGCTTTATGACAGTCCCGCAGGTCCGGCGAGCTGTAGGGCTCAGCGGTGGACGCACAGGCCGTCACGGCCGCGAGGGCGGTCAGCAGCACGCCGAGCTTCTTGACGATGCGCATGGGCCGCATCATCGCCCGGCGCCCGTAGGAATCGCGAGTCCAGGCGTGCAACGGTTCGCTACCGATTCGGCCATCAGATATGGGGCGGCCCCCGAGCCGTGTGTTCCTGGCGGACAAGACCGAGGGGCTCGGGGGCCGGGTGACTGCGGGGAATTCGCCAGCGCGCGCAGGACGCGAAGAGCCGTGCGCTCATTCCCCTGGCGCTGCTAGCTCGCAGCCACCTCACAAGTCCATAAGTCACTCAAAATTCCGGACCACCTCCTCTCCTGTGTACGAGCGACGCTACCCGCGCGCGCAGGAGGCGACAACCGGATTACGGGCGATTCAGCGTTCAGCGATCGCACACGATCGCGGCGTCGACGAGTTCGGCGAACTCGGCCGCCAGCGGGCTTGGTATCAGCGGCGTCCCGTCCAGGGTGTGCACCCGCGCGGCCAACGTGATGCTCGACACCAGCCAAACACCCTGTGCGGTATGCAGATCCGCTGGTCGCAGCGAGCGGTAGTCGCAGTCGTAGCCCTTGTCGCGGGCGACGTCGAACAGCGCCTGCTGCGTGGTGCCGCGCAGGATCGGGAACCACGGCGGTGGTGTGAAGAACGCGATATCGCCCGCACCGGGCTCGGACTCCGCGGCGATCACGACCGTCGAGCGCGGGCCCTCGAGGATGAATCCGTCGGTGCCGACAAAGATCACGTCGCCCGCGCCGTTACGTTCGGCATGTCGCAACGCGGCCATGTTCACCGCGTACGACAGCGTCTTGGCACCGGCGAGCAGCCACGGCATCTCGTCCGCGCCGTCGGAGGCGAGTCCACGTGCCAGCGTCAGCGCGGCAAGGCCATTGCGGCGCACCTCGGCCACTCGAGCGGGTAACGACCCGACCGTCGCGAACGCCGTTGGGGGCGAACCGCCTTCCCGTCCCCTGCTGTACACCAACCGCAGCACGCCCTCCTCGCCGGTCCGCGACGTCCATTGGGCCACGGCCGCGGACACCGCGGAGCGCCAGCGCGGCAGGTCGGGGTCGGGCAGGTCGATCATCCGCGCCGACTGGGTGAGCCGGGACAGGTGGGCTTCGAGCAGGCATGGCCGACCATCGCGGATCAACAGTGTCTCGAAGACGCCGTCGCCGCGCACAGCCGCGAGGTCGTCGGCGTGCAGCAGCGGCGCCGCCGGGTCGTGCAATCGCCCGTCGAGGGTCACCACCACCCCGGGTTCGCCAACCATGGGCCCACAGCGTAGCCGCGGCCCGTCGCGCGCCGAACGTAGAGTTGACCTGTGACATCTTCTGGACCCGCCGTCCCTGCTCCCGACGCCGGACCCGATGCAGGCGCCGTATGGCATTACGGCGATCCGCTGGGTGAACAACGGGCCGCCGCCGACGAGGCCGTCGTTGTGGACCGCTCGCATCGCGCCGTGCTCACGCTCACGGGCCCCGACCGCAAGGCGTGGCTGCACAACCTCACCACCCAGCACGTCAGCGAGCTGCCCGACGGCGCCGTCACCGAGAATCTCAGCCTCGACGGGCAGGGCCGTGTCGAAGATCACTGGGTGCAAACCGAACTCGGCGACGTCACCTATCTCGACACCGAACCGTCGCGCGGCGAGCCGCTGCTGGGCTACCTGCGCAAGATGGTGTTCTGGTCCGACGTCGCGGCCGAAGCTGCGGATCTGGCGGTGATGTCCCTGCTCGGGCCGCGATTGGCCGACCGCGAGGTGCTCGACGCGCTGGGTCTCGATTCGCTTCCAGCGCAGCAGACGGCTGTCGCGCTCGCCGAGGGCGGCTTTCTGCGTCGTCTCGGCGGCGACGGAGTCGAACTCGACCTGGTCATCCCCCGTGCCCAGGTGCAGCCGTCGCTCCGGCGGCTCACCGACGCCGGGGTCCGGCACGCCGGGGTGTGGGCGTACGAGGCGCACCGTGTCGCCGCGCTGCGGGCACGCCTGGGAGTGGACACCGATGAGCGCACGATCCCGCACGAGGTCGGCTGGATCGGCCGCGCCGTGCATTTGGACAAGGGCTGCTACCGCGGACAGGAGACGGTCGCGCGGGTACACAACCTGGGCAAACCGCCCCGAATGCTGGTCCGGTTGCATCTCGACGGTTCCAGTGACCGACCGGCCACGGGCGCTCCAGTGCTGGCCGGCGGCCGGACCGTCGGCCGTCTCGGCACCGTCGTCGACCATGTCGACGAGGGGCCGGTGGCGCTGGCGCTGCTCAAGCGCGGGTTGCCCGCGGACACCGAATTGACCGTCGACGGCGTGCCGGCCGTCATCGACGCGGACTCGCTTCCGCCACCCGACGTCGCAGGTGCCGGGCGGCGCGCGGTCGAGCAGCTCCGCGGCGGGGCGCGGCCGTGACGAGGCCCTGCCAGCGCCGCGGGGCCAAGCACGCTAAAGTGTTGGCAGGACGATAAAAAACAGATCAGATCGGAGCCGCCTACCAATTGGGCCGCTCCGTTATTGCGCGAGGGGGTCCCCCCATGGGCCGCGGCCGGGCGAAGGCAAAGCAGACCAAGGTTGCTCGTGAGCTCAAATACAGCTCACCACAGACCGACTTAAAGCGGCTTCAGCAAGAGCTGTCGGGCGCTTCCGAGAACGACCTGAACGGCACCGATCCGGTGGCCGACGAATGGGTCGACGAGGACGACTGGCGTCGCTGACCCCTAAAAGCGCGGGTGCTGACCCACGAGCTCGGCTCGTGGGCCGTCCTTACCGCCCTTTTTGACCGTTCCGAGCGTCCAGCAGTTCAGGTGGCGCGCGGTCAGGATTGCCAGGGCGCGGTCGGTGTCTTCGGGCGCGACGATCGCGACCATGCCGACACCCATGTTGAAGGTCCGCTCCATCTCGACGCGCTCGACCCGTCCGCGTTGCCCGATCATCGCGAATACCGGTGCGGGGGTCCACGTGCCACGGTCGATTTCGGCGACCAGGCCGTGGGGGATCACGCGCTCGAGGTTTCCGGCCAACCCGCCGCCGGTGACATGGCAGAACGTTCGAACCTGCGTCTCGGCCGCCAGCGCCAGACAGTCCTTGGCATAGATCCGGGTCGGCTCCAGAAGCTCCTCGCCCAACGTGCGACCGAACTCCTCGACATGGCCGGCCAGGTTCATCCGGTCGATCTCGAGCAGCACCTTGCGCGCCAGCGAGTATCCGTTCGAGTGCAAGCCCGTCGAGGCCATCGCGATCAGCACGTCGCCGGGCTTGACGCGATCGGGACCGAGCACGTCATCGGCCTCGACCACGCCCACCCCGGTCGCCGAGATGTCGTAGTGGTCGGGAGCCATCAGACCCGGATGTTCGGCAGTCTCACCGCCGAGCAGCGCACAACCGGCCTGCAGGCAGCCGTTGGCGATGCCCGCCACCAGTTCGCTGATCCGCTCGGGGACCGTGCGGCCCACCGCGATGTAGTCCTGCAGGAAAAGCGGTTCGGCCCCGCAGACCACCAGATCGTCGACGACCATCGCGACGAGGTCGATTCCAACGGTGTCGTGCTTGTCCATGGCCTGGGCCACCACCAGCTTGGTGCCGACTCCGTCGGTGGAGGAGGCCAGCACCGGTTCCCGGTAGCCGCCGCGCAGCGCGAACAGTCCGGCGAAGCCGCCGATACCGCCGCGCACCTCGGGTCTGGTCGCCTTCTCGGCGAGCGGTTTGAGGAGTTCGACGGCGCGGTCACCGGCTTCGATGTCGACCCCGGCCGACGCGTAGGAGATGCCGGCAGGTTCGGCGCGTTCGGTCATCGCGGTAAAGGCTACCGGTGTTCGCCGCGCCGCGGTAACCGCCTACGGCCGTCCCCACTCCGGCCGAGATGTCGCACGATTGCCCACGGTGTGCCAATCTGACCGCTCATGACAACAGTTCGCTGGTCCACCTCTGCCCTGTGCGCGTCGGTGACGGTCGCTTTGGCGTTGTTCGGCCAGGCCGATGCGGCCGCGACGCCGTCGTCCGGCGTGCAAGCCAGGACGCTCTCGGAGGCGACGGTCGACGGAATCGACTACGTCACCCGCGAGATCACCATCGCGCCCGGCGGCAGCACCGGCTGGCACTATCACGAGGGCCGGGTGTACGGGGTGATCCGCGATGGCACGCTCACCCACGACGCGGCGGCGAACTGCGCGCCCGACGGCGTCTACCCACCGGGAGCGCCGATCACCGAGGCCAGCGGCCCTGGCAACGTGCACATCGGCCGCAACCTGGGCCCGACGCCGTTGGTGATGTGGGTGCTCTACATCAAGCCGACGGGCACACCGCTGTCGGTTGACATGCCCGATCCCGGTTGCGGGTTTGCCTGACGCCCAAACCGGCGATCCCGGCGAAGTGACTGACGACATCCGTTGCTTGGTGACCGGAGCGACCGGCTACATCGGTGGCCGGTTGGTGCCCGCGTTGCTCGACCGCGGCCACACGGTGCGTGCGCTGGCTCGCAACCCCGACAAACTCGACGCCGTGCCGTGGCGCGACCGTGTCGAGGTGGCACGCGGCGACCTCGGGGACGCCGACTCGCTGCGGGAAGCGTTCGCCGGCACCGACGTCGTCTACTACCTGGTGCATTCGATGGGAAGCTCGTCCGATTTCGTCGACGAGGAGGCGCGCTCGGCGCGCAACGTCGTGGCCGCCGCCCGCGATGCGGGCGTCAAGCGACTGGTGTACCTGGGCGGGCTGCACCCGGCGGGAGCAGACCTCTCCCCGCACCTTCAGTCCCGGACCGACGTCGGCGAGATCCTGCTCGAGTCCGGGACCGAGACCGTGGTCCTGCAGGCCGGCATCGTGATCGGTGCGGGTTCGGCGTCGTTCGAGATGATCCGCCACCTGACCAACCGGCTGCCGCTGATGACCACGCCGAAGTGGGTGCACAACAAGATCCAGCCCATCGCGATCGACGACGCGTTGCACTATCTGGCGGAGGCCGCCACGGCGCCGGTGCCCACGTCGCGCACGTGGGACATCGGCGGACCGGACGTCTTCGAGTACGGCGAGGCGATGCAGGTGTACGCCGAGGTTGCGGGACGGCGACGCCGCGTGATGGTCGTATTGCCTTGGCTCACACCGACGATCGCGAGCTGGTGGATCGGTTTGGTGACCCCGCTTCCCGGCGGGCTGGCCCGGCCCCTTGTGGAGTCGCTGGAGTGCGACGCGGTGATGGCCGACCACGACATCGACGACGTCATCGCGCCGCCGGACGGCGGTCTCACCGGTTACCGGGAGGCGGTGACCAAAGCCCTGGAGCGGGGGCCGTTACCGACCGATCCGCACTGGGCGCAAGTGGGAAGGTAATTACGGGCGGCGGAGCGCCGAGACGTTGTCGTTGCCGGACTGCAGCGGGATTCCGCTCTTGGCGGCGGTCGAGAGCATATGTTCGATCACGTTCTTGCCCAACGCCGATTCGCCCGGCAACTCGATCGGGTACTTGCCGTCGAAGCACGCACTGCACAACCGCGATGCGGGCTGCTCGGTGGCCGCGATCATGCCCTGCTTGGAGATGTAGCCGAGCGTATCGGCGCCGATGGCGTGGCGCACCGCCTCGAGCATCTCGTTCTCGTCGTCGACGGCGTTGGCGATGAGTTCGGCCGGGGTGGCGAAGTCGATGCCGTAGAAGCACGGCCACTTCACGGGCGGGGAAGCGATGCGCACGTGCACCTCGACCGCCCCTGCCTCCCGCAACATCCGGATCAAGGCGCGCTGGGTGTTACCGCGGACGATCGAATCGTCTACGACGATCAGGCGCCGCCCGCGGATCACTTCCTTGAGCGGGTTGAGCTTGAGCCGAATACCGAGTTGGCGGATGGTCTGGGACGGCTGGATGAAGGTGCGCCCGACATAGGCGTTCTTCATCAGGCCTTGGCCGTAGGGAATTCCGGACTCCTGCGCGTAGCCTACCGCGGCGGGTGTGCCCGACTCCGGCACGCCGATCACCAGGTCGGCCTCGACCGGCATCTCCCTGGCCAGTCGGCGCCCGATGTCTACGCGCGTCGCGTGCACCGATCGCCCGGCCAGCGTGCTGTCAGGCCGCGCGAGATAGACGTATTCGAAGACGCAGCCCTTGGGCTCCGGGCTGGCGAAGCGGGTGGAGCGCACCCCGTCGGCGTCGATCGCCAGCAGCTCCCCCGGTTCGATGTCGCGGACGAAGGAGGCGCCGACGATATCGAGCGCCGCGGTCTCCGACGCGACCACCCAGCCGCGGTCCAATCGCCCCAGCGCCAGCGGCCGCACCCCGTATGGGTCGCGGGCCGCATACAGGGTGTTCTCGTCCATCCACGTCAGACAGAACGCGCCGCGCACCGTGGGCAGCAGTTCTAGCGCCGCCTGCTCGAGCGTGGAATCAGCCGCACCGTGGGCAAGCAGGGCGCCGAGGATGTCGGAGTCGGTGGTCGCCACCGGAGCGCCCCTTGTGTCGAGCAACCCGGCCTCACGGGCGCGGGCAGCCAACTCGGCGGCGTTCACGAGGTTGCCGTTGTGCCCAAGGGCCACGCCGGTACCGGCCGACGTGTTGCGGAACACCGGCTGAGCGTTCTCCCACGTCGTCGACCCGGTGGTCGAATAGCGACAATGCCCGATCGCGACGTGGCCCTCCATCGCGGCCAGCGTCTGCTCGTCGAACACCTGGCTCACCAGGCCCAGATCCTTGAAGACCAGCACCTGTGAGCCGTCGGCGACAGCGATGCCCGCCGCCTCCTGCCCGCGGTGCTGCAAGGCGTACAAGCCGTAGTACGTGAGCTTGGCGACTTCTTCACCCGGCGCCCAGACGCCGAATACGCCGCACTCTTCGCGGGGTTCGTTATCCGTATCCGTCTGCTCGCCGGTCACGATAGGGCTGCTCCGAGGGGAGGGTGGCTGATGCCCCGAGTCTACGGGCATCTGTGAGCGGCTACGACGTTGTGGGGCGTGTCGTGGGACACGTTGATGTCGTGGTCCAGAAAGGACCACAACAGCTTTCCGCTGCGCACCCGCGGCTTCAATGGGTTCAGGACTATCCGTACTTCCGGTGAATGTCGCCGGTCAGAGTCGCAGTATTGGGAGCCAGTCGGCGATCTCACCGGCGCGTGAGCCCGACATGACCAGCGTGCCGTCTGCGGCGGCATCGGCCATGGTGGTCAGCCCGGTCACCAACCGCAGCCAGGTTCGCGGATCGGTCTCGACCACGTTGGGCGGGTTACCGCGCCGGTGCGCCGGGCCTTCGACGCACTGCACCGCGACGAACGGCGGCACGCGAACCTCGACGCTGGAACCCGGTGCCGACGCCGCGAGCGTGCGTGCCGTCAACCGGACCGCTTCACCGAGTTCGGTGCGCAGCGGTGCCGCCTGCGAGTCGTCGCGCAGCCAGTCGACGAGCGCTTCCACCGCGGCGCGGGTCTTCGCCGGATCGGCTGTATGGCGGGCGGCCATAACCTACTGTCTCAAAGTGTTTGTCGACCGTCACAAGCCGCCGTACAAGGTGGCCGGTGCGGTCTTGCTGATCGTCGCCACCGCTGCGGCCAGCCTGCTCTACCTCCAGTTCCGCGGTGACCTGAGCCGCAAAGCGCAGCTGACCGTGCTGTCACCGCGCGCGGGTCTGGTGGTCGAACGCGGAGCCAAGGTGACCTACAACGGTGTTGAGATCGGCCGGGTCAGCGCAATCTCCCATGTCGACCATGCCGCCGGGAAGCCGGCCGAGTTGTCGTTGGAAGTCAATCCGCGCTATCTGGAACGCATTCCGGCGGATGTCACCGCCGAGATTCGGGCCACCACGGTGTTCGGCAACAAGTACATCTCGCTGGAGTCTCCGGACGATGCTTCGGCACAACATATCTCGGCCGGGGCTGTGATCGAGGCATCCGCAGTGACGACCGAGTTCAACACCGTCTTCGAGACGGTCATCGCGCTCGCCGAGAAGGTCGACCCGATCAAGCTGAACCAGACGTTGTCGGCGACGGCCGAAGCGCTCAGCAGTCTCGGCGGCAGCGGTTTCGGTGACTCGCTGGTGAACGGCGACCGGATCCTCGACGACCTCAACGCACGGATGCCGGTCATCCGCACCGACACTCGCCTGCTGGCCGATCTCGCAGAGGTCTACGCCGACGCGTCGGTGGACCTGTGGGACGGATTGCGGGACGCCGCCGCCTCCGCCCGAACGTTTAACGAGCACCGCACCGACATCGACACCGCACTGATGGCGGCACTCGGCTTCGCCGACGTGGCGGCCGACACCATCGAACGCGGCGGCCCCTATCTTGTGCGCGGAGCCGCAGACCTGGTGCCGACGGCCAAGCTGTTCGATTACCACAGCCCCGCGATCGTGTGCACCATCCGAAAGTACGCCGAAGTGCAGCCCCGAGTCGCGAAGACGTTGGGCGGCAACGGATATTCGCTGACCGGTGGGGGCGGAATCTTGGCAGGCGCAGGCAACCCGTACATCTACCCGGACAACCTACCGCGCGTCAACGCGAGGGGCGGGCCGGAAGGCCGTCCTGGCTGCTGGCAGGACATCACCCGCGACCTGTATCCGACGCCGTACCTGGTGATGGACACCGGTGCCAGCATCGCCCCGTACAACCACCTCGAACTCGGCCAGCCGATGTTCATCGAGTACGTGTGGGGCCGTCAGATCGGCGAGCTGACCATCAATCCCTGAGAGCCTCAGTCGGGGAAGCCGAACAGTTTCACCACGCCGTGGTCGCGCCCGGCCGTGTAACCGCCGTCGACCGCGATCGCCTGACCGGTGACGAACGACGCATCAAGCGAGACGAGAAACGCTGCGACCGAGGCGATCTCGTCGGGCCTGCCGCGCCTCTGCAACGCATGTTCTTCGGTGATGGACTGCAGCGGACCCTCCATACCCTCCAGTCCCATCACGCTTTCCAGCATCGGGGTGTCGATGAAACCGGGGCAGATGGCGTTGGCGCGGATACCGCTGGGACCGTAGTCGAGTGCGATGTTCTTGGTCAGGATCACGACACCACCTTTGGCGGCGTTGTAGCTGCTGCCGCCCGCCGTTCCCTCCAGCCCTTCAACGCTGGCCAGCGTGACGATCGACCCGCGCTCACCGTCTACCCGCGGTTGTTCGATCATCTTCGCCAGGGCGGCCTTGACCACCAGGAACGTGCCGGTGAGGTTGACCGCGATGACGCGGTCCCACTCAGCGCGGTCGAGCAGGTGTACCGGCCCGCCGCCCGCCACCCCCGCGGCGTGCACGACACCGTCGAGGCGACCACTTATCGCGGCGAAGACGGAGGCGACCGCGGTCTCGTCGGTGACGTCGGCGATGACGAACTCGAAACCGTCGCCCGGATTCTCGCGTGGCTCGACCACGTCCGCGCCGATCACGGTGCCGCCCTCGGCGAGCAGGCGCCTCGCGGTGGCCAAACCGATGCCCGAGGCCGCACCGGTCACGACGAAGGTGCGCGAACGGGCTCGCCCCACTGTGCTCATGACCGGGACTCTATGGGCCGCTGCACGGCCAGCGCCGCCAAAGCCGCTGCTTCGTTGGCGGCCAGGTGAGCCAGCATCGGCGCCACGACGCTGCCCGACCGCGCATGCAACCACCCGAAGAACCAGCCCGCGACGCCGGTGAACAGGACGGTGCCCAGCACCGGGCTGCGCGTGATGCGGGCGTCCATGATGTGCCAGAGACCGAACGCCAGCGCCTGCAGCAGGCGCCCGCCGGCAGGCTGGAACGAGGTCTCGGCGGCCTTGCCCAACGTGGCGCGGTAGGCGACCTCCTCGGGCCAAACGGTGCCGATCGGGATATCGAGCGCCATCCACCGCACGGGATGGTCGGGCAGTTCTCGGGTGGCCATTCCGCGCCGCACCGATGGGATCGCGGTGCCGACGGCGACCCCCAAGGCAATCGGCGCGGCGGCGGCCAGCCCGTACCGCAGGCCCGACCACAGCGCCGGTGGGCGCAACCCGAGCGGAGGACGCGCGATCGCGTAGACGCCTGCGCCCAACGCGGCATTCCACATCGGATGGAACCGCACCCTGGGCGCGATGAAGCTCCACCCCACCAGAGCGACTGCAACAGCAACAGCGCGAAACTTCCTCGCTCCCATCAGTATTCGGGTCCGTCCTCGGACTCGGTCTTGCTCAGGGCGGTACGGATCCGTTCGGTGTCCTCGGGAGTCCATCCTGGTGGCGGTGCGACCGCGGCCCACCCGTCGAGCACCAGATCGCCGTAGTTGTGGCCGTGGCCATCGGGCACCGAACTCGCATTCGTCATATCGGCGGCGACCTGACCGAAGGTGACGATCGGATACCACCGCATCGATGCGGTGCGGTCGATGCCAGGCGGTTCGCGCAACCAGTCCGGCCGAGTGAACAGAAGGTCGGTCGACCACCACACGATCGGATCGGAGGGGTGCTGCAGAAACAACACACGCGTGCCCTCCCACGGCGTGGCGGCCACCTTCGCGATCTGCGCGGGATCGGTGGCCTGCGAGAAGCGCACGGTACGGCCGTTGTCGTAGCGAGGTTCGACTTCGGGGGTTCGGGGATCACGCCGCGCGGTGATCGCGCTCCACAGCGGGCTCGCGTTCGGCGGGCCCACCCACAGCACCGACGAGAAGCCCATCCGCGAGATGTCGGGCAGCCAGTCGAACGCACCCTGGCCGGCCATCGAACCGAGGCTCTCCCCGTAGAGCACGAGCTTGGGTCGCCGGTCCTGCGGAAGTTCTTCCCAGCGTTGATGGATGGCGTCGATCATCATGCGCCCGGATTTCATCGACTTCTGCTGGTCGCCGAGGAACGAGATCCAGCTCGGCAGGAAGGAGTACTGCGAACCCACCAGAGCGGTGTCGCCGTTGTACATCATCTCCAGCGATCGCGCCGCCACGGGATTGATCCAGCCGGTACCGGTGGTGGGAACGATCACCAGCAGCTCGCGTTCGAACGCGCCCGTACGCTCGAGTTCGCTGAGTAACACCGCCATCCGCTGCTCGTCGGTGTCGGCGCTCTGCAAGCCGACGTACACGCGGATGGGCTCCTTGGCGGGTGTGCCGTTCAGCTCGGTGAGTTCCTCGGCGTCCGGCCCGGTCGCCACGAAGTTGCGACCCTGATAACCCAGCGTGTCCCAGGCCGCGAACGACTCTGGGCTGCCCGACTTTTCGGGTTCGAGCGGCTGGACGACGCCTGCCCTGGTCGTGGTGTTCTGCGGCTGGAACACGCGGTTGGCGCCGGCGAGGAATCCGCGAACCAGCACACCGTTGATCAGCATGATGGCGAGCACCACGACGATGGCGGTGCCGATGAACAACGCCACTTCGTCGTGTAGACGCCACCGGCGGATGAAGAACCGGGCCATCGTCTTGATGATGTCGAGCAGTACGCGGGCGGTGGCCACACACGCCGCGCCGACGAACGCCGCGAGCACCAGCGTGCGCAGATATCCGAACGTGGTGGGACCTTCCATGCCCATCACCGCCGACACCTGCCGCTGCAATGCGGCGGCGGGGATCACCATGAGAATGCTGGCTCCGAGAGCCAGTACCACTGTGGCACTCTTGGCCACCCACAGCATCCGCTTCGGCGGGGGCCACCAGCTGACCCGTCGTAACACGAAGCGGCGCAGCATCTTTGCGATGAAGACGCCGATACCGTAGCCGATGGCGGCGTTGATGCCGCCAATCAGGCCCGCGAACAGCCAGTCCCGGGGTAACAGCGAGGGGGTCAGCGACAGGCAGAAGAACAGCGCGCTGAACGCGATTCCGACGAAATCGAGGCGGAGCAGGCGCCACGCCCAGACATATATGGGGTGTTGTTGTCGGGTGGTCTCACTCACCCGAACAACCTGGGCAGCACGCTCTCCGATGTGCTGCGCAGGTCCTCCAGAGTGACGGTGAACAGGCCCTGAACCTCGATCGCCTCGCTGGCCTGGTCCACCACGCCGATGCGCGTGGCGGGCAGTCCGCGAGCCTCGCACATCGCGCGGAAGCGGCTCTCCTCGGTGCGAGGCACCGCGACAAGGACCCGGCCCGCCGATTCGGAGAACAGGAACGTAAACGGATCTGTGCCGTCCTGCCATTCCTCGGGAAGCACGATGCGACAACCAGTTTCGCCGCGAAGCGCAGCCTCGACGACGGCCTGGATCAAGCCACCCTCGGACAGGTCGTGCGCTGCGGAGACCAGGCCGTCGCGCGACGCCGCGGTGAGCACCTCGGCGAGCAGTTTCTCGCGCGCGAGGTCCACCTTCGGCGGCAGCCCGCCCAGGTGATCGGCGGTGACCTGCGCCCAAATCGACCCGTCGAACTCGTCGCGGGTGTCGCCCAGGAGCATCAACGTCTCGCCGGGTTCGTCGCCGAAGCCGGTGGGAATACGACGTTTGACGTCGTCGATCACCCCGAGCACACCGACCACCGGGGTGGGCAGGATCGCGGTGGTGCCGGTCTGGTTGTAGAAGCTCACGTTGCCGCCGGTGACCGGAATCCCGAGCGCCGCGGCGCCGTCGGCCAACCCGCGCACGGCCTGGCCGAACTGCCACATGACGCCGGGATCCTCCGGTGAGCCGAAGTTCAGGCAGTTGGTCACCGCGACCGGTGTCGCGCCGGTGACCGCGACGTTGCGGTAGGCCTCGGCGAGCGCCAGCTGCGCGCCGGTGTAGGGGTCGAGCGCGGTGTAGCGACCCGACGCATCGGTCGAGATCGCGATGCCGCGGCCCGTGGCCTCGTCGACACGCAGCACGCCGCCGTCGGCGTCTTCGGCCAGCACGGTGTTGCCGCGCACGTAGCGGTCGTACTGCTCGGTGATGAACGCGCGGCTGCACAGGTGTGGACTGCCAAGCAGCGCAAGCAGAGTCGCCTTGAGCTCGTCGCCCGTCGACGGCCGCGGCAGCTTGGCGGTGGTGTCGGCGTTGAGCGCGTCCTGTGTCTCGGGCCGCTGCACCGGCCGCTTGTAGACCGGGCCCTCATGCGCGACGGTGCGCGGCGGCACGTCGACGACGGTCTCGCCGTGCCAGGTGATCTGCAGACGATCGCCGTCGGTGACCTCGCCGATGACCGTGGCCAGCACCTCCCACTTACGGCAGACGGCCATGAACGCCTCGACATTCTCGGGCGCGACGACAGCGCACATGCGTTCCTGCGACTCGCTCGACAGGATCTCGGCGGGCGTCATGTTCGCCGCGCGCAACGGAACCGCGTCCAGCTCGATGCGCATACCGCCGTCGCCGGCCGATGCGAGTTCAGATGTGGCGCAGGATAATCCGGCTCCGCCGAGGTCCTGGATGCCGACCACGAGGCCGCCTGCGTACAGCTCGAGACAGCACTCGATGAGCACCTTCTCCATGAACGGGTCGCCCACCTGGACACTGGGCAGCTTCTTGCGTCCCGCAGCACCACTCTCGTCGCCGCCGAACGTCTCTGACGCCAGCACGCTCACGCCGCCGATGCCGTCGAGGCCGGTGCGGGCGCCGAATAGGATGATCTTGTTGCCGGTGCCGGACGCGAACGCCAGATGCAGGTCCTCCTTGCGCAGCACCCCCACACACAGCGCGTTGACCAACGGGTTGCCCCCGTAGGACGCGTCGAACACGGTCTCGCCGCCGATGTTGGGCAGCCCCAACGAGTTGCCGTAGCCGCCGATTCCGCGTACCACCCCGTCGAAGACGCGGCGGGTGTCGGGCGCGTCGGGCGCGCCGAAGCGTAGCTGGTCCATGACCGCGACCGGGCGCGCGCCCATGGCCATGATGTCGCGGACGATGCCGCCGACACCGGTGGCCGCGCCCTGGTAGGGCTCGACGTAGGACGGGTGGTTGTGTGACTCGACTTTGAAGGTGGCGGCCCAGCCGTCACCGATGTCGACGACGCCGGCGTTCTCGCCGATGCCGGCCAGCATCGTCTTGCGCATTTCGTCGGTGGTGGTCTCGCCGAAGTAGCGCAGGTGCACCTTCGACGACTTGTACGAACAGTGTTCGCTCCACATCACCGAATACATCGCCAGTTCGGCGTCGGTCGGCCTGCGGCCCAGGATTTCGCGGATCCGCTGATACTCGTCGTCCTTGAGGCCGAGTTCGCGGAACGGCTGGGGATGGTCGGGGGTGGCGGCGGCTCTGTCGACGGTGTCTACGGTGTTCAAGGCGTGGGCTAGCTCCGACGTCACGAGGCCATTCTAGGTTGGGGTCCCAGACTCGCGCCCCCGACACGGTTTGGCCGCGGTCCGCCCGGGTAGGCGAGGCGTGTCACGACAATGAAGGAAGGAAGGTGACCAGTGACCACATCGGCCGAAACCGGCCATATGACCGGAACCAAGGACAAGAACTACAACCTAATCTGGTACACCGAGCAGTGCCTTGAGAACGCGTTGAAGATGGAGACCTACATCGAAGACGCCAAGCGCGACGGCGACAACGCGGTGGTGGAGCTGTTCCAGAAGGCTCAGGCCGACAGCCGCAAGGGGGCCGAGATGGCCAAGCAGCTGCTCGCGCAGCGACTGGGCTGACAGGCGTCAGCCTGCCCCACCGATACAAAACGCGTTGCCCGCGGGATCGGCCAGCACCACCCAGCTGAAGTCCTCACCGAAGCTGTGCCTGCCGGTTTCGCGGGCACCCAACCCAATCAGCCGCTTCACTTCCGCCTCCACGTCGTCGGCCGTCAAGTCGAGGTGCATCTTGTTCTTGCCCGGCGTCGGATCGGGCACCCGCTGAAAGCCCAACATGGGCCCGCCCGCGCGGGCCACCGTGATGAATTCGCCTGGCGCAAAAGCAGTAACCTCGCCGCCCACCGCCTGTGCCCACCACTGGGCCAGCGTGTCGGGATCCTCGCAGTCCAGCGTGACCATTTCCACGTTGAGAGCCATGCCGTTGACCCTAGATCAGACCGGCGACAATTACGTCGCGCGTAATTGAGCGGCTGCTGCTGCGCGCGCAGGCTGACCTCATGACAACTATCCAAATCCCTCCGAAGTTCAGCGCTGACATGTGGGCGGCCTTCTGGGCCGCGCCGAACCCATCTTTGATCCAGGACATTCTCGCCGACGACATCGTCGGCTACTGGCAAGGCGATCCCACGCCGGTGCGGGGTCGCGAGGCCTACGTCGGCAAGATCGCCGAGCTCGTGGCCGCCATCCGCGATCTGCGGCTGCGGCTCATCGACAGCGCGACTGTGCCGGGCAGCGTGCCCGGCGAGCAGCTGGTGTTCCTGCACTACACCGGCCACGGCACTGGACCCGACGGCCCGCTTCTGATCCGGGGACTCGACCGCGTGCGCACCCGTGACGGCATCGTGGTGGAGAACGTCATCCGCTACGACCGGGTCGACGCCGTCTGACCCGGGGTCAGGTCGGTGACAGAAACGCCGTCAACGCCGCGGCGTAGGCGGTGACGTCCTCGGCACCCATCACCTCGCGGGCGGAATGCATGGCCAGCTGCGGAGCACCGACGTCGACGGTCGGGATGCCGGTGCGCGCCGCGGTCATCGGCCCGACCGTCGACCCGCACGGCAGGTCGGCCCGGTGTTCGTAGCGCTGCAGCGGCACTCCGGCTTGCGCGCACGCCAGCGCGAACGCCGCGGCGGTGCGCCCGTCGGTGGCGTACCGCAGGTTCGGCTGCACCTTGAGCACCGGTCCCGCATTGACCTCGATCAGGTGTCCCGGTTCGTGGCGCTCCGGGTAGTTCGGATGCGTGGCGTGCGCCATGTCGCCGGACGCCACCATCGAGCCGGGCAGGCGCCGCAGGAAGTCCTCGCGCCCGCCGCCCGAGCTGAGCGTGATCCGCTCGAGCACGGTCAACAGCAGGTCGGACTGGGCGCCGTGGTCGGACTGCGAGCCGACCTCCTCGTGGTCGAAGAGCACCAGCACCGGCGAGTATCCGCTCGGCTCGGCCGCCAGGAACGCCTCCAGCCCGGCATAGCAGGTCGCCTGGTTGTCCAGCCGCGGGGCGCTCACCAGGTCGCGGTCGGCGCCGACGAGCCGCGACGGGGCCAGGTCGTGGGTCATCAGGTCGGCGCCCAGCACATCGACCGCCGCCACCTCCGCATGCTCGGCCACGTAATCGAGGAAGGATCTTGGTCCCTTCTGGCCCGCAGGGTCCGCGCCCCACACCGCGTTTACGTGGCGCTGCGGGTTCAGCTCCACGGCCTTGCGGTCTTCGGCGAGGTGGATCGCCAGCTGCGGCACCCGCAGGATCGGCTCGTCGATCCGGATGAGCCGGTGCACCAGTCCACTGCCGGTACGCACCGACAACCGGCCGCTGACCCCGAGATCGCGGTCGAGCCAAGAGTTCAGCCACGCGCCGCCGTAAGGCTGAAGCGCGACCACCCGCCAACCGGCGACGAACCGGTCAGGGTGCTGTTTGACCCGAAGGTTGGGGCTGTCGGTGTGGGCGCCGACAATCCGAAACGGGGTGTGACGGCTGCCCCCGTCGGTCCGCCAGGCGATCAGCGATCCGGCCCGCAGGACGAAGAAGTCGCCGTGGGTGGGCCAGGCGTCGGCTTCGGACAGTTCGCGAAAGCCGGCCTCGCGCAGGCGCGACGCAGCCGTCTCGCAGACGTGGTACGGCGACGGCGACGCGTCGATGAACTCGCACAGGATCTGGGGGCTAGCTGCCATTCCTTCATCTTTACCGGTGGATCAAGATCAATGACGCTAGGGTCCTGATGTGCCCGACATCCAGCCGCAACCGGTGCTCGAACCGTTGACGCCTGCGGCCGTCTTCCTGGTGGCGACCATCCTCGACGGTGGGGAGGCGACCGTGCATGACGCGTTGCCCGATGTCTCGGGGCTGGTGCGGGCCATAGGTTTCCGCGAGCCGGCCAAGCGGCTGTCGGCGGTCACGTCTATCGGCTCGAAGGCCTGGGGCCGGCTGTTCGCCGGCCCTCGACCGGCCGAACTGCACCCTTTCACCGAGATCCGCGGCGACCGCCACCACGCCCCGGCCACCGAGGGCGACGTGTTGTTTCACATCCGGGCGGAGTCGATGGACGTCTGCTTCGAGCTGGCCACCAAGCTCGTCGACGCCATGGACGGCTCGATCGCGATCGTCGACGAGACGCACGGCTTCAGGTTCTTCGACAACCGCGACCTGATGGGTTTCGTCGACGGCACCGAGAACCCCGACGGTCCGCTCGCGCGCTCGGCCACCCAGATCGGCGACGAGGACCCCGATTTCGCGGGCGGCTGTTATGTGCACGTGCAGAAGTACGTGCACGACATGGCCGCGTGGAACTCGCTTTCGGTGGAGGAACAGGAGCGGGTGATCGGGCGCACCAAGCTCGACGACATCGAACTCGACGATGCGGTCAAACCGGCCGATTCCCATGTCGCGCTCAACGTGATCACCGACGATGACGGCAACGAACTGAAGATCGTGCGGCACAACATGCCGTTCGGACAGATCGGCATGGGCGAGTTCGGCACCTACTTCATCGGGTATTCGCGGACGCCGGCCGTCACCGAGCAGATGCTCGACAACATGTTCCTCGGCGACCCGCCCGGCAACACCGATCGCATCCTGGACTTCTCGACCGCGTTGACGGGCGGCTTGTTCTTCACCCCGAGCCTCGACTTCCTCGACGATCCTCCCCCACTGCCCGGCTCGGTCGGCGCCGATCAGGACGAACCGGCGCCGCCCGAAGTAACTCTCGCCGAATACGAGGGCTCGCTGGGCATCGGCAGCCTGAAAGGAACCCGCTGATGAACAACCTGTACCGCGACCTCGCACCGGTAACCGAAGAGGCCTGGGCCGAGATCGAGCTCGAGGCGACACGAACGTTCAAGCGCCATATCGCCGGTCGTCGCGTGGTGGACGTCAGCGAGCCGGGCGGACCCGTCAAGGCCGCGATCAGCACCGGCCACCTGCGCGACGTGAGGCCTCCGGGCGACGGCGTGGTCGCGCATCTGCGGGAGGCCAAACCGCTGGTGCGGCTGCGCGTGCCGTTCACGGTGTCGCGCACCGCGATCGACGATGTCGAGCGGGGTTCGCAGGACTCGGACTGGGATCCGGTCAAGGACGCCGCCATGAAACTGGCGTTCGCCGAGGACCGGGCGATCTTCGAGGGTTATGAGGCGGCGTCGATCGAAGGCATCCGGGCGTGCAGTTCCAACACCGCGCTCGCGCTGCCCGACGACGAGCGCGATATCCCCGACGTCATCTCCCAGGCGCTGTCCGAGTTGCGGCTCTCGGGCGTGGACGGGCCGTATTCGGTCCTGCTGTCAGCGGAGGTGTACACCAAGGTCAGCGAAACCACGCAGCACGGCTATCCGATCCGCGAGCACCTCAACCGGCTGGTCGACGGCGACATCATCTGGGCGCCGGCCATCGACGGTGCGTTCGTTTTGTCAACGCGCGGAGGCGATTTCGATCTACAGCTCGGCACCGACGTGTCGATCGGCTATCTGTCGCACGACGCGGGAACCGTGCAGTTGTATCTGGAGGAGACGCTGACGTTCCTGTGCTACACCGCCGAGGCCTCGGTCGCCTTGACGCCCTGACCTTCGCCCGCGTCCTACGCGCTGAGGACGCCGTCGAGTGCGCTGTAGAAGAGGCCCAGCCCGTCGTCGGACGGTCCGGTCAGCGCCTCGGTGGCGTGTTCGGGGTGCGGCATCAGACCTACGACGCGTCCGTTGGCCGAGCTGATGCCTGCGATGTTGCGCTGTGATCCGTTGGGGTTGTCGCGGTACCGGAACACCACGCGGCCTTCGCCCTCGAGCTCGTCGAGCACCTTGTCGCTGGCCACGTACCGGCCCTCGCCGGACTTCAGCGGAATCAGCACGTCGGCGCCGGGCTCGTACCGCGACGTCCACGCCGAGGAGTTCGACGCCACTTCCAGCCAGATGTCGCGACAGACGAAGTGCAGCCCGACATTGCGGGTCAACGCGCCCGGCAGCAGGCCGGACTCGCACAGCACCTGAAATCCGTTGCAGATCCCCAGAACCGGCATGCCGCCTTCGGCGGCCCGGATGACCTCGCCCATCACGGGTGCGAACTTGGCGATCGCGCCGGCGCGCAGATAGTCCCCGTAGGAGAACCCGCCGGGCACCACAACGGCGTCGACGCTCTTGAGATCGGCGTCGGCATGCCACAGCGGAACGGGCTCGGCGCCTGCCAATCGAACCGCACGCGCGGCGTCGACGTCATCGAGGGTGCCCGGAAATGTGATGACGCCCACACGTGCCGTCATGACTGCTCCCTGCTGACCGACCAGTCCTCGATCACGGTGTTCGCCAGCAGCGATTCCGCGATCTCGGCCAGGGTGTCGTCGTCGATGCTGTCGTCGACCTCGAGCTCAAAACGCTTGCCCTGCCGAACATCTGAGACGCCGTTGAACCCCAGACGACCCAACGCGCCGACGATCGCCTGCCCCTGCGGGTCGAGGATCTCGGCCTTGGGCATCACGTGCACCACCACCCTTGCCACGCGTCAACTGTACCGGCGGTTCCGTCGCGCGCGACTCACCGGCACGAACCGAGATACGCCTCGCACAACGGGGCGGCCAGCGCGTCGAGCACCTGCGCGTCGGGCACCGGCGGCCATGGCACCTGCAGGGGCAGCGTCGACCACAGTGCGAGTTCGACGAGGCTGCCGCTGGTCGGATGGGCCAGCAGGTACTGGTGCACCACCTTCTGCCCGGCGACGCTGATCACCGCGGCCAGCCGCTCGGGATCGGCCGTGGTGATCGACGGCGACACCAGAGGCGCCGTCAACTGGCAGGTACGCAGCCGCAACTGCGCCGAGCCGAGCACCGCGCGGGTGAGGGGTCCGTTGTGCGCGACGTCCCCGCGCCAATGCAGCACCTGCGTCCGCAACTGCCACTGACCAGCCGGATTGGTAACCTGCGCCCTGGCCGCCACGACGTAGTCGCGCGGGTCGGCAGGCACGGGCGGACTGGCGCAGAGTTCCTCGAACAGAAAACGCGGCGCGGGCGCGGTGACCGCCAGCCCGGCCAACCCCGGCCACCGGTACACCGGGGCCAGGGGCAGGGCGCTGGAGGCGGGCCATGCGACATCCGGGATCGCGTCGCAGATCGGCGGGCACACGCCAGGGACCGCCCGCGCGGGTGGTCCGGGCACAGGGCCGACCGTCAACGCCACGCCGAACGTGGCGAGGGCCACTGCAAGCAGCAATCGCACGACTCAACTACCCCCTGAACACGGCCGGCGCCGCCACAATATAGGCATGCAATTGACCCATTTCGGACATTCCTGCTTACTGGCCAATTTCAAAAGCGATTCCGGTGAGGAAGCGACGATCTTGTTCGACCCGGGAGTCTTTTCGCACGGATTCGAGGGCATCACCGGCTTGTCGGCGATCCTGATCACCCATCAGCATCCCGACCACGCCGACACCGAGCGGTTGCCAGCCCTGCTCGACGCCAACCCGCAGGCCGCCTTGTACGCCGATCCACAGACCGCCGCGCAACTCGGCGGCCCCTGGCGCGCGGTCAACGTCGGCGACGTCCTCACCATCGACCACCTGACCGTGCGGGGCGTCGGCGGCAAGCACGCGGTCATCCACCCGGAGCTGCCGGTCATCGACAACATCTCCTACCTCGTCGACGACGGCACCCGTCGCGCCCGGCTCATGCATCCCGGTGACGCCCTTTACGCGCCCGGCGAACCGGTCGACGTGCTCGCCACCCCCGCGGCCGCGCCGTGGATGAAGATCTCCGAGGCGGTCGATTACCTGCGCGCCGTGGCGCCGACGCACGCGGTGCCCATCCATCAGGGCATCATCGATCCGAGTGCCCGCGGGATCTTCTACAGCCGACTCACCGAGATGACCGACACCGATTTCCAGGTGCTCGAACCCGAGGACGGCACGGAATTTTGAGTCAGGCGGTGTCGCGTGCGGCCGCGCGGCCCGCCGCACGTCCGGAGAACACACAGCCGCCGAGGAAGGTGCCTTCCAGCGACCGATAGCCGTGCACCCCGCCCCCGCCGAAGCCCGCCGCCTCTCCGGAGGCGAACAGGCCGTCGAACGCGTTGCCGTCGGGCTTGAGCACGCGCGCGTCGAGATCGGTTTCCAATCCGCCCAAGGACTTTCGCGTGAGGATGTGCAACTTCACCGCGATCAGCGGCCCCGCCTTGGGATCGGTCAACCGGTGCGGTGCCACGACGCGGCTGACGCGGTCGCCGAGGTAGTTGCGTGCCACGCGGATCGAGGCGATCTGCGTGTCCTTGGTGAATTTGTTGGCCACCTCGCGGTCGCGGGCGGTGACCTCGGCCTCGACGGTCGCGTAGTCCAGCGGCAGCACGTCGGGGACGTCGTTCATCGCCGACACCAGGCCGCGCAGCGAGTCGGCGCTGACGAAGTCGACGCCGCGGTCGACGAACGCCTGCACCGGTGCGGGCGCCCCGGCACGGACCCGCGCCAACACGTCGCGGATGCTGCGGCCGGTGAGGTCGGGGTTCTGTTCCTGACCCGACAGCGCGAACTCCTTGGCGATGATGCGGGCGTTGAGAATGAACCAGGTGTAGTCCTGGCCGGTCTGCGCGATGTGTTCGAGCGTGCCGAGCGTGTCGAAGCCGGGATACAACGGCGACGGCAGCCGATTGCCGTTGGCGTCCAACCACAACGACGACGGTCCGGGCAGAATCCGGATGCCGTGCAGCGGCCAGATCGGGTCGTAGTTCGTGATGCCCTCGGTGTAGTGCCACATGCGGTCGCTGTTGATCACCCGCGCCCCGGCCGCTTCGGTGATGCCGATCATGCGCCCGTCGACGTGTGCGGGCACACCGGACAGCAGCTGTTCGGGCACGCGGCCCATCCGTTTGGGCCAGTTCTGCCGCACCAGGTCGTGGTTGCCCCCGATACCGCCACTGGCGACGATCACCGCCTGGGCGCGAAATTCGAACCGTCCGACCGGTTCTCGCGAGGTGGCCACGCCGCGCGCCGCGTCGGAGGGTTCGAGCACCGTTCCGCGAACGCCGACGACGGCACCGTTGGAGACGATGAGCTCGTCGACCTTGTGCCGGTGCGCGTACCGGACCCGCCCGGTCAGCCGGCGAGCGAAGATGTCGACGATCGCGGGGCCGGTGCCCCAGGTGATGTGGAATCGCGGCACCGAGTTGCCGTGTCCGCGCGCGTCATATCCGCCGCGCTCGGCCCACCCGACGAGCGGAAACGTCTGCAGGCCGCGTTCGCGCAGCCAGCCACGTTTCTCGCCGGCGGCGAAATCGACGTAGGCGTGCGCCCATTGGCGCGGCCAGTGGTCCTCCGGCCGGTCGAAGCCCGCCGAGCCGAGCCAGTCTTGAAGCGCCAGCTCGTGGCTGTCGCGGATACCCAGCCGCCGCTGCTCCGGGCTGTCGACGAAGAACAGCCCGCCGAACGACCAGTACGCCTGGCCGCCGATGTTGTTGGCGTTCTCCTGGTCGACGATCAGTACGCGGCGGCCGCGCTCGACCAACTCGCAGGCCGCCACCAGACCCGCCAGCCCGGCTCCGACGACGATGACGTCAGCATCTGCCATGGCCGCCACGTTAGCGGGCGGGTGCTAGGCGGCGGCCGTCATTGCGGCGCCCGGCCGCCATTTGTAGACATCCGGCACGCAGCGGTGCATGAGTGCGAGGTCGACGGCGTCGAGCATCGCGTGTCGGATGCCCGGCCTGCGCAAGTGCCGTGCGGCGACGGCGACTCGAACGATTCCACCTCGCCGAGCCGTCCGGTCGGCCGACAGCACCAGCGTTCGGCACCACCACGGTTCGCGCAGGAAGCCTTCACCGACACCGAGCACGCGCGACCGAACGGCCGTTGCGCGGATCAGGTCGGTGATGTCGGTCAGCCCGGCGAGAAGACGAAAGCCCTTGCGCGGCAGCATTAGTGCGGTGCCACCGGATACGGTCCATCCCGGTGCGGCGAACAGCCGCGTACGCAGACCCATGTGCTCCATCACGCGGTCGGCGGCCATTAGCCGCAGGCCGGCCTCGTGTGCGGGCAGCGTCGCGAACTCACCGCGGCGCTTCTTGGTCGCGGCCTCGTCGAAGCCGTGTAACACGATGGCGTCACCGCAGTCCCGCCGGGCGGCGAGCCACCCGGCGGTGGCGCCGTCTTCCTCGAGCCGGTAGCCGCCCTCGATCCTGGGCGCCACCAGCAACGAGACCGGCACACCCCGGGCGTCGAGTTGCGCGCAGAAGTCTGCGACGTCGGGCATCGTGCGATCGGTGATGCCGGAGAGGGAGACGATCAGCTGTCCTGCCACGCCGTCAGTGTGGCAACCTCAGGTGTCGCAACGGTTTACAACACGCTGATGGCAGGTGGCCATCGGGGGCTATTGCGGCAGGACGTCCTCGATGGCCGCGATCACCTCGGGGGCATCGGGTTCGGTGCGCGGCCGGAACCGCTTGACGACCATTCCGCCCGGTGCGAGCAGGAACTTCTCGAAGTTCCACTGGATGTCGCCGGCCTCACCGCTGTCGTCGGGTGTCTTGGTCAACTCGGCGTACAGCGGGTGCCGGTCGGCGCCGTTGACGTCGGTCTTGGCCAACAAGGGGAACGTCACGCCGTACGTCGTCGAGCAGAACTGCGCAATCTCCTCGGCCGTACCGGGTTCCTGGCCCATGAACTGGTTGCACGGCACGCCGATCACGGTCAGCCCGCGCTCGCCATAGTCCTTGGCCAACTGTTCGAGCGCGGTGTACTGCGGAGTCAGACCGCATTTCGAGGCGACGTTGACCACCAGCGCGGCGCCGTCGGCCAGTTCGCCGAGCGTGGTGTCGCGGCCGTCGAGGGTGGTCACAGCGATATCGGTCAGCGGAGTCTGGGGCATGCCCGCACGTTACCCGGTCTCGAACAGCATGCCCGCGACCCGGTGCACGGTAGCCATCGGATCACCGTCGGCGTCGATCGCCTTGTTGAGCCACAACAGCGAAAAGCCGTGCACCAGTGACCAGGCCGCGAGCGCCGCCGCTTCAGGGTCCTGAGCGGCGCGCGGATCGTCGAGGGTGCCGACACCCTGTCTCAGTTGCGCACCCGCCGCGTCCTGGGCCGACTTCAACTCCGCATCGTCCGGGTCGACGAGCGAGCGGTCGAACATCACCGCGTAGTGCCCGGGATTGTCGAGTGCGAAGCGCACATACGCCAGTGCGGCATCGATGAATTCCGGCTCTGCGTCGGCGAGCGCGGCGGCCAGCTTGCGCCAGCCCTGCGCGGCCAGCGCGGTGAACAGGCCGCGCCGGTCGGTGAAGTGGTGTGCGGGCGCGGCATGCGACACCCCCGCGACCCGTGCGAGCTCTCGCAGCGAGATTCCGTCGGCGCCGCGCTCGGCGACCAGGCTCGCCGTCTCGGCGAGGATGACGGCCTTCAGATCGCCGTGGTGGTAGGACGCCCTGCTCATGCGGACATCATAGCGAAAATCTTGACACTGGCTAGATTGTTGCCTACCTTTTCAACTAGTCACTGTCAAGATTGGAGTCGTCATGGCTGTACTCGTCACGCTGATACTCGGGACCCTCGGCGCCCGGCTGGTCGGCTTGTCGGGCGTGGACTACGTCGACAGCTGGCCGTCGGCGATCGCCGTCGGACTGGCCGCGATGTTCGCGCTCACCGGCGTCGCGCACTTCGTCAACCCGCTGCGCCGCGACATGATCGCGACCGTTCCGCCGCGACTGCCCGCCCCGGCGTTGCTGGTCACCGTCACCGGTGTGCTCGAACTCGTAGGCGCGGTAGGTCTGCTCTATCCGCCCACCCGCGCCGCCGCAGCGGTCGGCCTTTTCGTACTGATGATCGCGATGTTCCCGGCCAACGTCTACGCGGCACGGATGCCCCACCCGCCGAAGTCGATGACAACCCGGTTGGACCTGCGCACCGCCGAGCAGATCGTGTTTCTAGGGGCGGCGCTCGTGATCGGCCTGGGCAGCGTCCAGTAGCCACGCGTACTGGAATGCGGTTTCCTTCCAGCGTTCGTATCGCCCGCTGATACCGCCGTGGCCGGCATTCATCTCCGTCTTCAGCAGCACGGGATGACCGTCGGTCTTGGCATGCCGAAGTGCGGCAACCCATTTCGCCGGCTCGACGTAGTACACCCGAGTGTCGTTGAGCGACGTCATGGCCAGTATGCGCGGGTAGTTCCTCGCCTCGACGTTCTCGTAGGGCGAGTAGGACTTCATGTACTCGTAGACGTCCTTGTTCTCCAACGGGTTTCCCCACTCGTCCCACTCGGTGACCGTCAGCGGCAGCGACGGGTCGAGGATCGTGGTGAGCGGGTCGACGAACGGCACCACCGCGAGGACACCCGCGAACAGCTCCGGAGCCATGTTGGCGACGGCGCCGACGAGCAGACCGCCCGCGCTGCCCCCGTAGGCCACCAGGTTCTCCGGCCGGGTGACGTCGGTGTGCACGAGATGCTCGGCGGCCGCGATGAAATCGGTGAAGCTGTTCTTCTTCTCGAGCATCTTGCCGTGCTCGTACCACGGCCGGCCGAGTTCGCCGCCGCCCCGAACATGCGCGACCGCGAACACCATCCCGCGGTCGAGCAACGACAGTCGCGCGATGGAGAAACGCGGATCTTCGCAGGCCTCGTAGGCGCCGTAGCCGTACAGCAGCGTGGGCGCCGGATACTGCAGGCCGATCTTGTGCACGATCGAGATCGGTATCCGCACACCGTCCGGCGCGATCGCCCAATCACGCCGCTCCACATAGTCTTCGGGCCGGTAGTCGCCGAGCACCGGCTGCTCGCGCAGCAGCGTCCGTTCACCGGTGGCCAGGTCGACGTCGTAGATGCGCACCGGGGTGGTGTAGGAGGTGGAGCCGATGCGCAGTTTGGGTGCGCTCCAGTTGGGGTTGGCGCTCAGTCCCGCCGACGTCAGCTCGGATTCGAAGGTGAAGTCTTCGGGACTGCCGTATTCGCCGCTGGGATGGAGGGGCCAGAGCTGGATCCTCGGCAGCGCCTCACTGCGGTAGCTGACGACGAGGTGGCCGTCGAAGGCGTCCACGGAGTCGAGGCGGACGTCGGCGCGGTGTTCGATCAGGGTACGCACCGCAGTGGGCTCGCCGACTGGTACCTCGATCAGAGTGAAGTTCTCGGCACCGTCGTTGTGCAGGATGAGAAACCGGTCCTCGCCGCCGACGACGGCGTGCTCGACGGAGTACTCAACGAAGTCGCGGCGCGGCCACACGATCGTGAATTCGGCGTCCGGGTCGGTCGCGTCGGCGTAGCGCACCTCGGAGGTGACGGCGCTGCCCGCGGCGATGATGACGTACTTGTCGCTGCGGGTGCGCCCGACGCCGAGCCAGTACCGTTCGTCGGGTTCGTTGTAGACCTTCTGCGCGGGCTGGCCCGAGCCGAGGCGGTGTCGCCAGATGGTGTCCGGGCGCCATGGCTCGTCGAGGGTCGAGTAGTAGAGGGTGCGGTTGTCGGCCGCCCACGTCGCGCCGGGACCGATACCGGCGATCGTGTCCTCGTACAGTTCACCGGTGCGTAAGTCCTTGAACCGCAGCGTGTACCGCTCGTCGCCTTTGAGGTCGACCGAGTAGGCGAGGATGTTGCCGTCCAGGCTCACCGACGCGGCGCCCAGCGAGAAGAACTCGTGGCCGTCGGCCTCGACGTTCTCGTCGAGCAGGACCTGCTCGCCGGGGATCTCGGTGTTCTCGTCGAGTACCGGGGGTGTCCAGTCGTCGAGGTCGGCGACAGGACAACGGCAGTGCACGCTGTACTGCTTGCCCTCGAAGCTGCGACCGTAGTACCACCACGCGTCGCGCCTGGTCGGTACAGAGAGGTCGGTCTCCTTGGTGCGAGCCTTGATCTCGTCGAAGATGGCCTGTCGCAGGGGCGCAAGGTGCTCGGTGACATGCTCGGTGTAGGCGTTCTCGGCCTCCAGATGCGCGATCACCTCGGGGTTGGTTTTTTCGCGCAGCCACTCGTAGGGATCGAGGAAGACATCGCCGTGATGCTCACGCCGATTGTCGATGCGCTTGGCTACCGGCGGCTTCATCATCTGTTGATTCGCTCCGCAAGCGTCGCTCATGCACCGATCCAGTCGTCGAAATTCAAGCCCGAAATACGTTCGTAGGCCTCGATGTAGCGGGCGCGAGTGGATTCGACGACATCCGGCGGCAACGGTGGCGGAGGTGCGTCGCCGCCGCGGTCCCACCCGGACTCCTCAGAGGTGAGCCAGTTGCGGACGAACTGCTTGTCGAAGCTGTTCTGCACGACGCCTTCTTTCCAGTCGTCGGCTCGCCAGTACCTGCTCGAGTCGGGGGTGAACACCTCGTCGGCCAGTCGCAGTTCACCGTCGGTGTCCACACCGAACTCGAATTTGGTGTCGGCGACGATGATTCCCGTAGTCAGAGCATGCTCGGCGCCGCGGCGGTAAGTCTCCAGTGTCCGATCGCGCAGTTGTTCGGCCCGCTGCTCACCGATCAGCTTGACCACGTCGTCGAACGAGATGTTCTCATCGTGTTGTCCCAGTTCGGCTTTGGTCGCGGGGGTGAACAGCGGCTCGTCGAACTTGCTGGCCTCGACCAGCCCGGCGGGAATCGGAATACCGCATACCGCGCCCGTCTTCTGATAGTCGATCAGCCCCGAACCGGTGAGGTAGCCGCGGGCCACCGCCTCTACCGGCAACATCTCGAGTTCCTGTACGACGAGCGCGCGGCCGAGCACGTCGGCGGGAATGCGCTCGTCGTCGGGTGGACCGGCGAGGTGATTGGGCGTGCCTGCGGTCCGGCTCAACAGGTCGAAGAAGAACACGCTCATCGCCGTCAGGATGCGCCCCTTGTCGGGGATCCGCGAGTCCAGGACGTAGTCGTAGGCGGAGATGCGGTCGCTGGCCACGAAGAGCAGTGTCTCGTCGTCCACGCGATACAGTTCGCGAACCTTGCCGCTGGCCAGATGTTCGTAGTCGGACAGAGCGGGGCGCATCGGGCCAGCCTATCGGGCAGCATCTACAACCATGACTTCGCGGTTTATCCCCTATGCCACCACGCCGACGCGGATCTTGGCCCAGCTCGTCAGCGACTTCGTGGTGGTCGCCTGGACCACGGTGTGGGTGCTGGTCGGCATGGCTGTGCATTCGGCGGTCTCCACGATCGCGGCGGTGGGTCGCCAGGTCGAGACCGGCGCCAACGGTGTCGCCGACAACCTCGATGCGGCCGGCGAGCGCACCGACGACTTCCCGCTGATCGGCGACGCGATCAGCAAGCCGTTGCGCGCGGCCAGCGAGGCAGCACTCGACATCGCAGGCGCCGGTCACAGCCTCGACACCACGGCGTCGTGGTTGGCGTGGGTACTGGCGCTGGCGGTGGCCGCACCGCCGATCCTGTTCGTCGCGATGCCGTGGCTGTACCTTCGGCTGCGCTTCTTGCGCCGTAAGTGGACCGCGATCACGCTGGCCCGCACCCCCGCCGGGGAGCAGCTGTTGGCGCTGCGCGCGCTGGCCAACCGGCCGCTGGCCAAGCTGGTCGCCGTACACGCCGATCCCGTCGAGGCGTGGCGCCGCCACGACGCAGACGCGATCCGCGGCCTCGCGGCGCTGGAGTTGCGCTCGTCAGGCGTCGCCCGCCACCTCTAACCGCTCCGCCGCCGCGATTTGTGCGCATCGCGGAGCGCTCACCGCTCCGGGATGTGCACAAATCGCTCCGAGGGAACCGTCCGGAAGCGCCGACGCGTCGAACTGGAACATGCTCGACGACCATCTTCGGCAGCACGACGGTGTGATCACGCTGGCGCAGGCTCGGCACTGCGGCCTCAGCAGACACGCGGTGAATCGGCGTGTTCGATCAGGCCACTGGCTTCGGTGCTCGCCTGGGGTGTTCTTCGCCAATGACCGAACCTTCACCGACTCCGCACGCATCAGGGCTGCGGTGTGGTCTCTCGGTCCGCGAGCGACAGCCAGCGGCTTGGCGGCGGCATGGTGGCACGGGATCACCCGGTTCGCCCCAGAAAAAGTCGAGATCACGGTTCCGCGGGTGAGCAACTACCGACCGAGACCAGGCGCGCTGCTGCGGCGGCGTGATCTGTCGCCCCGTGACGTCGTCGAGCGGGCCGGCCTGCGGGTCACTGCCATGCCGCTGACCGTGATCGAAGCCGCAGTCCGACGCGGCGGCGGACCGAGACTGATGGACGCCGCCCTGCAGCGTCATCTCGAGCTCGCCCAACTCTGGCGCGCGCATCTGCGCAACAAGGGCAGACACGGTTCACCGGCCGCACGGCGACTGCTTCGTGCGGCCGAAGACGGTGCGCGTTCCGAAGCCGAACGACTCTTCGTGAAGCTCCTGCGCGACGCCGGATTCACCGGCTGGAAGACGAACCATCCCGTCGGTGGCTACAAGGTGGACGTCGCATTCACCCGAGCGAAGGTGGCGATCGAGGTCGACGGTTGGGCGTTCCACACCGACAGCGAGGCATTCCAGATCGACCGCAACCGCCAGAACGTGATCGCGCTGTTGAACTGGAAAGTGTTGCGTTTCACCTGGCTTGACTTGACGGCGTATCCCGAGCGGGTGATCGCCGAGGTCGCCGCCGCGACCGGTCAACAACCCTCACCCCAACATGCGCCGTAACGTGTGACCGAACGGATAGCGCGCAGTCACCGACCCGAATCGCACCCGGCCGCGCGCCACGAGATGCAGCCTCTGTGAGGGCGGACCGTACGGCACCTTGAGAGTGGTGCTGCCTGCGAATGTCTCGACGCCGTTGAGGTCGGCGGTGGCGCCGTCGGGCAGGATCAGCTCCGTCGAGCTGAGGTAGTCGTCGATGTTCAGGACGACGGTCGGGCTCTGCAACGTCGCGGCGGTGAAGTCGAACGTGGTGTCACACATCCGGGTATTGAGGTCGATGCGCGCAGGCACCGTCCACCGTCCGCGTCGCGAAATCGACGACATCCGGCCCCGCAGCTGCTCACCCACGGCAGCAACGGGCTGCATCGCATCCGTCGAGGGCAGGTCGGCGATCACCTCGCGCAGCTCTCCGCGGGTCCGCGCGGCAAGCACGGCGTCGATCCGCTCGCTGAACTCATCGAGCGTGAGCATGCCTTGGCCGACTGCCCGTTCGAGCAGTTGCCTCGCATGATCGCGGTCGGCGTCGGAAATCCGCACGTTCGCGTCATCGATGTCCATGCCCCGAGGGTAGGTGGCGGAACCACGCGCTCACTCGCAGCACTCCGGCGATCGAGACAGCGATCCACGCAGCAAACGCTAGCCAGAAGAACACCAGCGAAATCGTCGGCAGGCCATGCCATCCGGTCTCTACCGCCATGGCATGGCTGGCTGCCGAGTACATGCCCAGCGGGAAGACCATCGCCCACCACACACCGGCGAACCGCCGGGCATCCGGTCGCCCGAGTTGCCGCACGGCGAAGTACACGAGCGGCGGAATCCATGCCGACGCCAGACACCACGTCGCGACGGTGACCTCGCGAACGGCGTCGATGCCAGCCCGATGGATGTGGTCGCCGGCCAACGTCGCGATCGCGAGCCCACCCATCAGTATCCACGCGTCGGGCTCGAACCCACCGGGATCCAGACGCGCAGCGAACGCACGCGCCAGGATCAGCGCGGTCATGACTCCGTAAATCGCGAGAGCAAGGATCCATATCGCGACGGCGATCAGCAGTAAGGCATGCCATCCCGTGTCGTGCGCAAGCGCGACCGCGACGATCGCCAAACCGGACGAGCCGACGCTGCACAGTTCCCACGCCCCGCGTGCCCGCCCCTGCAGTTCCGTCCAGCACCGACTCGCGAAGTTGCGTGCTGTCAGGACGATCAACACCGACCACACCAGCGCGGCAGGTACGGCCAGAGCCCACATGATCGCCGAGTTCGCCATCAACCGGCTGTCGAGCACCGCACACGCCGCGACGAATGTGAACAAGCCGATCGTCACATCGAGGTCCGACAAATCGGGCGGGCGCCGAAACCACGAAACCACAGCTGCAGCAACGAGAACCAGCAACGCAAGAACGGCCAACACGGCCAGAGCGCCACTGACGTACGTCAAACCGTGGTCGACCGCTGGGATGGAGACGATCCCGGTCGCCATCACGAACGCGAACGCGTCGGGCCTCACCGCCAGCCGCTCACCGCAACTCGACTACCAGATGGCGGATACCGGTGTGCCGATTGCTCCGCGTCCATTCGACGGGTTTGACGAGACGGGCTTCGGAGAAGCGCGCCAGCAACTCTTCGAACAACACACGTAGCTCGAGCCGCGCCAGGTTCGCGCCCAGACAGTAGTGCACACCCTGGCCGAAGCCCAGGTGCGGATTGGGCTGACGGGCGATGTCGAACACGTCGGGTTCGGCGAACACCGCATCGTCGCGATTGGCCGAGCCCTCCCAGATCTGTACCTTCTGCCCGGCCCCGATCTCGCATCCCCCCAACGTCACGTCGCGAGTTGCGGTGCGCCGCTTGGACGGTGAGGGCGACGACCAGCGCACCATCTCCTCGACCGCCGAACCCAGCAACGCGGAATCGCCGCGCAGCGCGGTCAGCGAGTCGGGGTTGTCGATCAACGCCAGCAGGCCGCCCGCCACCGCGTTGCGTGTCGTCTCGGCACCCGCACTGAACAACAGGCTGAAGAACAGGTAAAGCTCCAGGTCGGATAGCGCACCATCGCCTTCGGTGTCGTCCAGGCAGGCGTTCGCGACCACCGACAACATGTCGTCGGTAGGCGAGGCGCGCTTGGCGGCTATCAATTCCTGGCCGTAGGTGTACATCCGCGATCCCGCTTCTTCGGCGGTCAACTGGCCGACCGACGCTTTTCGCGAGCCTCCGAAGTCAAACTGCGGCTCGATCGCGTGGAACAGCCAATGTCGTTCGGACTCCGGCACTCCCAGCAGGATACAGATCATCTGCATCGGCAACTCGGCTGCCACGTCGACCAGGAAGTCAAACGGCTCGCCAGGCGAGACGGAATCCAGCAGGAGTCGCGCACGCGAGCGAAGATCGTCTTCGACCCTGCGGATCATCCGCGGCGTCAGGCCGGAGCTGACCAGACGCCGGATCTGGGAATGCCGCGGGTCGTCCATCATGTTCAGCACCTGACCGGCGATCGCCAGATCCTGCAGCAGCGTGCCGCCGTAGGGCCGGGAACCACCGGTCACAGACGAATAGGTCTGCGGATCACGAAACACCGCAAGCGTTTCGGCGTAGGTGGCCACGGACCAGAATCCCTCGCCGTCGGGAGTGTGCTCGGTCGGCTCGTGCCAGTACACCGGGGCCTCGCGCCGATGTAGCGCGAACAGCTCGTGTGGAAATCCGTTCGCGAAGTTGTCCAGATCGGTGAAGTCGATCCCGCCCAGTGTCACAAGATGGCACCCGAGGTGTATTTGGCCGCTTCGGGATAGCGGCTCACCAACTCGTCGACCGCCGTAACGACGCGGTCCACCTGATCGCCGGCCGCACCGGTGAACGCCTGCTTGTCGGCCAGCGCCGCATCGAGCGCCGGCCGGTCCAGCGGCAGCCGGGAATCGGCCGCCAAGCGATCCAGCAGATCGGGTTCCTGACCCTTCTCTCGCATGGCCAACGCCACCGCGACGGCGTGCTCCTTGATGACCTCGTGCGCGGTTTCGCGGCCCACCCCGGCGCGGACGGCGGCGATGAGGATTCGCGTCGTCGCCAGGAACGGCAGGTAGCGATCCAGTTCGCGCTGGATCACCGCGGGGTAGGCGCCGAACTCGTCGAGCACCGTCAGGAACGTCTCGACCTGCCCGTCGAGGGCGAAGAACGCATCCGGCAGTGCCACGCGGCGCACCACCGAGCAGAACACGTCGCCCTCATTCCATTGCGCGCCAGCGAGTTCGGCCGCCATGGAGCCGTAACCGCGCAGCACCACCTGCAACCCGTTGACCCGTTCACACGAACGCGTGTTCATCTTGTGCGGCATCGCCGACGACCCCACCTGCCCAGGGGCGAAGCCCTCGGTCACCAGTTCCTGGCCGGCCATCAGCCGAATGGTCTGCGCCAGCGACGACGGTCCTGCGCCCACCTGCACCAGCGCGGACACGACGTCGTGGTCCAGTGAGCGTGGATACACCTGCCCGACACTGGTGAAAATCTCGGTGAAGCCAAGGAATTCGGCGACGCGCCGCTCGAGCTCGGCCAGCCGCGAGGCGTCGCCACCGAACAGGTCGAGCATGTCCTGGGCGGTGCCCATCGGACCCTTGACCCCGCGCAACGGGTAGCGGTCGATCAACGAGCGCAGGCGCTGCAGCGCGATCAGCAGCTCCTCGGCCGCCGAGGCGAACCGCTTGCCCAGTGTGGTGGCCTGTGCCGCGACGTTGTGGCTGCGGCCGGCCATCACCAGGTCGCGGTACAGCGCGGCGCGCTCGGCCAGCCGGGCCACCACCGCGACTGCGTGGGAATGCACCAGCTCCAGCGAGCGCCGGATCTGGAGCTGCTCGACATTCTCGGTCAGGTCGCGACTCGTCATCCCCTTGTGCACGTGCTCGTGGCCGGCCAGCGCGTTGAACTCCTCGATGCGCGCCTTGACGTCGTGGCGCAGCACGCGTTCGCGGGCAGCGATCGATTCGAGGTCGACGTGCTCGAGCACCCGCTCGTAGTCGTCGACCACGCCGGAGGGCACATCGACGCCAAGTTCGGCCTGCGCGCGAAGCACCGCCAGCCACAGCCGGCGCTCCGCGACGACCTTGGCTTCCGGTGACCAGATCGCCACCATGTCCTCGCTGGCGTACCGATTGGCCAGCACGTTGGGGATCGTCACAAACACTCAGCTTACGACCCGGGTAGTGCAGGCTGGTCCCATGTACTTCGTTGGGCTCGATCTCGCGTGGGCGGAGGGAAACCAATCCGGGGTGGCAGTCCTCGACGACGACGGACGGCTTGTGCAGGTGAGCGCGGCGGTCAGCGACGACGACATCGCGACGGCCCTCATCCCGTTTGTCGACGGCCCATGCATCGTGGGCATCGACGCGCCTCTCATCGTGAACAACCCCAGCGGGTATCGGCTCGGCGAGTCGCTCTACAACCGGGACTTCGCGCCGTTCGAGGCGACCGCACAGCCGGCGAACACGGGCAACCGTCTCTTCGATCCGCCCCGCGCCGAGGTGCTCTGCCAACGCCTCGGTCTGGACCCCGACCCGCTGTCGCGCGGCGACCGTCGCGCGATCGAGGTCTATCCGCACGCGGCGACGATCTCACTGTTCAAACTCGGCAAGACGCTCAAGTACAAACGGCGCGCCAAGGATGTCGCCAAGCGCAAGGACGAGTTGCTGAGGATGGTGGGGCTGATCGAGGGGTTGAACGACGCGACGCCGCGGCTTCGCGTGCGCAGCAGCCCCGCCTGGCTCGAACTTCGCAAGAGGATCGAGGCCAGCGATCGAGCCTTCCAGCTGAACGCTTGTGAGGATCCCGTCGACGCGGTGCTCTGCGCTTATGTCGCGCTGTTTTTCGAGCGGCGGCGCGAGGACGTCACGATCTACGGCGACCGCGAAGGCGGCTACATAGTCACACCCGCACTCCCGCCAGGGCTGACGCCCGCTCCCCGAGCCCGTGCGGCGGCCAACCCCGAGCGCGGCGACGTGTTACCACGCCTGGAGCAGGTTCAACAACTGATCGAGCGAGCCCAACGCGAACTCACCGAGATCCGCAGGCAGTTGGGCGGTTAGTCCGGGGACTGCGCGAGCTGAGTCGGATCGTTGATGCCCGCGTCCTTGATGCCGAGTCGCCTGTTGATCACCATGGTGATGAGGAAGAGCACGATTCCGGTCACCACCAGGATCCCGCCCAGCAGATACTGCGTGCCCGGGCGGCCCGACAGGGGCGTCACCAAATACACCGACGTGATGAATCCGATGATGGGCAGGACCGTGGGTGTTCGGAAGTGCCTGTCGTCTCTGGGGACATCGCGACGCAGGACCAACACCGCGACGTTGACCGTCGCGAACACCGCCAACAGCAGCAGCGATGTGGTGCCGCCGAGCACCGAGAGCGCCTTACTGCTCGCGAACGCCGAGACGTAGAAGATCAGCCCGAACGCGATGATGGTGGTGAAAATGATTGCCACCCAGGGGGTGTGCCGGGTCCGGTGCACCGAGCCCAGAACCGGCGGCAGTACATGCTGGCGTGCCATGCCGTAGATCAACCGGCTGGCCATCAGCATGTTGATCAAGGCGGTGTTCGAGACTGCGAACATCGTGATGAACGGGAACAACTCGTCGATCGGAAGGCCCGGTGCAGCGGCTTCGACCACGCTCACCAGTGGGGTGCTGCTCGCCCTCAATTCGCCGATCGGCACCATCGCCACCGCGATGATCGACACCAGGATGTACACGACACCCGCGATGCTCAGGCCGGTCAACAAGACCTTCGGGAAAATCCGGACGGGGTCTTTGGTCTCCTCGGCCATATTGACCGAGTCCTCGAACCCGACCATGGCGAAGAAAGCAAGCGATGTCGCCGCGGTGATCGCGACGAATGTGCTTCGGTCCTCGCTGTTTTCGAACATCACGATGCGCGAGAAGTCGTGGTCGCCGGCCTGGGCGAAGGCCCACAGACCTACGAAGATCACCAGCAGCAGACCGCTGATCTCGATGATGGTCAGGCCGACGTTGAGCTTGACGCTCTCACTGACACCGCGCAGGTTGATCGCGGCGAGGACGGCCATGAAGCTCAGGGCGATGAGCGTGACGCCCGCCTTACCCCAATCCAGGCCGAAACCCTCGATCAGGTTGGCCGCGAAGGCCTGTGATGCGGTCGAGGCCGACGTGATACCGGAACACATCACCACGAACGCGACCAGGAATGTGAAGAACTGGATCCCGAATGCCTTGTGCGCGTATAACGCTGCGCCCGCCGCTTGCGGGTATTTGGTGACAAGCTCCAGATAGGAGAACGCTGTGACAGTGGCGATGGCGAACGCGAGCAGGAACGGCAACCACGCCGCCCCACCCACTTCCCCGGCAACCTGACCTGTCAGCGCGTAGACACCGGTACCGAGGATGTCGCCGACGATGAACAGCAGCAACAACCCCGGACCCATGACCCGCCGAAGCTCCGGTTGCGTGTCGGTCGGCGTACTCATCGGTGCCCTTTACTCTTCGCGCAAGCGCTCATCGGTGCCCTTTGCTCTTCGCGCAAGCGCTCATCGGTGTCCTTTGCTCTTCGCGCAAGCGCTCATCGGCCTCCTACGTCACACCTGCGCCACTCGCTCGTCGATTGGTGCCAACACGTCTATCACGTCGATCAGCGTTGCGCGTGCTGATGCGCGAGGCCCGTCGCCCTCGGCGACGAGCGCCGCCACCACCGCACCGTCGACCGCGTTGACCAACGCGGTGAGGTACTCGGCGCGCACCGAGCGACCCGACCGCTCGATGACCTCGATGACGGCATCGGTGCGCTGGCGCATGATCCGCCGCTGGATGTCGCGCAGCATCGGGTGGCGCGCGCACGCGATGTAGCGCTCGTAGCGTGAGATCAGCTGCTCGCTGACCCGTTGCCCCGCCACGTCGTCGACCAACAGATCCACCAGGATGTCGGCGGTCGACTCCGCGCCTCGCCGGCGCCGCGACAACATCGCCACCCGGGCGCGCAACTGCTCGGCCTCACGCTCGCCGACGTATTCGACGGCCCTGGCGATCAGATCGTCCAGCGACGAGAAGTAGTAGGTCGTCGACGCCAGCGGCAGGCCGGCGCGACGGGCCACCGCACGATGTCGCACGGCGTCGAAGCCGCCCTCGCGCAGCAGATCGGCAGCGGCGCTGACCAGCGCAAAGCGTCGACGTTCTCCCTTGGGAGTGACCGCTGCCGTCACCTTTAGCATGCTGCCAGTCGGGCGGCCCTCCCATCGCGCTTTCGCCTAATCGTCAGGGTTTCGAACCGAAGTCGGGGCTGGTGTTTCTGCTGCGACGGGCCAGCCGCCACTCGTGGGGCGGACAACCCGCGATGGCATCATGGCCGCCATGCCCGAACTGAGCCGCCGTTCGCTTCTGCGCCTCGGAGTCGGCGCGGCCGCCGGAGTGGCGGCGCTGCGGATGGCGCCCGCGGCCACGGCCACCCCCGCCGCACCCACCTACGTCGACGGGTCCTTCGTCTCGGCGGCCCGCGGCGGGCAGACGACCGACTGGGCGATCGCCCGTCCGCCCGGTCAAACCGCGCCGCTGCGTCCGGTCATCGCCTTGCACGGCAAGGGGCAGGACGCAGCGGGTGTGATGGCCGGCGGCGTGGAACAGGGCTTGGCCGAGGCGGTCGCCGCGGGGCTGCCGCCCTTCGCGGTCGTCGCCGTCGACGGCGGTGGAAGCTACTGGCACAAGCGGGCCTCCGGCGAGGACTCCGGGGCGATGGTGCTCGACGAGCTGATCCCGATGCTGGGCTCACAAGGTTTGGACACCTCACGAGTCGGCTTCCTGGGCTGGTCGATGGGCGGCTACGGGGCGCTGCTGCTTGGGGCGCGACTCGGCCCCGCCCGCACCGCCGCGATCTGCGCCGTCAGCCCCGCGCTGTGGACGTCCTCCGGTGCCGCCGCGCCCGGTGCGTTCGACAGCGCGGAAGACTATGCCGCCAACAGTGTTTGGGGCCTGCCCGCGCTGGCATCGATTCCGATCCGGATCGACTGCGGCACCGGTGATCCGTTCTACTCGGCAACAAAGGAATTCGTCGCGCAGCTGCCGAATCCGCCCGCGGGCGGCTTCTCGCCGGGTGGGCACAATGCCGGGTTCTGGAGCTCGCAGCTGCCCGCAGAGCTGTCCTGGATGGCCCCGCTGCTGACGGCTTAGACGCTGATGCGCCCCTCGGCCGCGGCAAGCGCGATGTCGCTGCGAAAGTGGCTGCCCGGCAGCCGAATCGACTCGATCACCTGATAGGCGGCCTCACGCGCGGCCGACAGATCCGCGCCGGTACCCACGATGGAGAGCACTCGGCCTCCCGAGGACACGACGGCACCGTCCTCGCGACGACTCGTGCCCGCGTGCAGCACACCCTCCACCTCGGAACCGGTGATCACGTCGCCGACACGCGGGCGAGACGGGTAGTTCTCCGCGGCCAACACCACGGTCACGGCGGCGCCGTCGCGCCACTGCAGCGGCGGCTCGTCGGCGAGGTCACCCGTTGCGGCCGCGTACAGCAGTCGACCCAATGGCGTCTCCAGCAGTGCCAGCACCGGCTGGGTCTCGGGATCGCCGAAGCGGCAATTGAATTCGATCACGGCCGGGCCTCGTGAGGTGATCGACAGCCCCGCGTAGAGCAACCCCGAGAACGAACTGCCGCGCTTGACCAGTTCGGCAGCAACGGGTTTCACAATATCGTCGACGATGTGGGTGACCATGTCCTCGGGCAGCCACGGTAGCGGCGCGTACGCCCCCATACCGCCGGTGTTGGGACCGGTGTCGTTGTCGCCGACCCGTTTGAAGTCCTGCGCGGGCAGCATAGGCACCACGGTCTCGCCGTCGACGACGCAGAACAGCGACACCTCCGGCCCGTCGAGGAACGACTCGAGCAGCACCGGATGTCCCGCGTCGAGCAGGCCTGCGGCATGAGCCCTGGCGGCTGCGCGATCGGCGGTGACCACCACACCCTTGCCCGCGGCCAGACCGTCGTCCTTGACCACCCATGCGGCCTCGCCGCTGTCGGGGCCGAAGCGGTCGAGCGCCGCGTCGAGGTGAGCGGGGTTGTCGACGACCTCGCTTCTGGCGGTGCGCACACCGGCGGCCGTCATCAGCTCCTTGCCGAACGCCTTCGAACCCTCGATACGGGCCGCGTCCTTACTCGGCCCGAAGCAGGCGATACCGGCGCTCCGCACCGCATCGGCGACGCCGAGCACCAGCGGTACTTCCGGCCCGATGACGACGAGGTCGACCTCCAGCCGCTGCGCCAGCGTGGCGACGGCATCGCCTGAGGTGATGTCGACGTCGTACTGGTCGGCGATCGCGGCGGTACCCGCATTACCCGGCGCGATCGACAAACCGTCGATCTGCGGGTCACGCCGCAGCGCCAGCAGCAACGCATGTTCACGGGCACCGGATCCGATTACCAGGACTCGCACAACTGCTCACCCTAACCGCAGTCTCGATCTCGGTTCGGTCGACGACGTTAGTTAGGCCATACACTTGACGCGACACTGTATGGTCGAGTGTATGACACAGGCCACATGCCCGTTCGGACCCGACGGTGCCAGTCCCCAAGGCGCGATGCGCTCCCCCGCAAGCGGGAGGTACCCCCAGCCCGGGTTTGACTTCACCGACCCCGAGGTGCTCCTGCGCGGTATCCCCGTCGCCGAGTTCGCTCAGCTGCGCAAGACCGCGCCGGTGTGGTGGAACGAGCAGCCCGAGTCGATCTTCGACGACGGCGGCTACTGGGTGATCAGTCGCCACGAGGACATCAAGGCCATCTCGCGCAACGGCGAGCTGTGGTCGACCAACCGCAAGGGCGCGGTGATGCGCCTGCCCGAGGGCGTCACCTCGGATCAGCTCGAGCTCACCAAGGCGCTGCTGATCAACCACGACGCACCCGAACACACGAGGCTGCGCAAACTGGTGTCGCGCTTGTTCACCCCGCGAGCAATCACCACGCTCGAGGAGCGGTTGGCGACCGCCGCACGCGAAATCGTCGCCGAAGCAAAGCAAAAGGGCAGCGGCAACTTCGTCGACGACATCGCGATGCGCCTACCGCTGCTGGCCATCGCCGACCTGATCGGTGTGCCCGAGGCCGATCGCGAGAAGTTGTTTGGATGGACCAACGCGATCATGAACACCGACGACCCCGACTTCGACTCCGATCCGACCGCCGCCAACGCGGAGCTGATGGGATACGCCTACGCGATGGCCGAGGAGCGCCGTCGCTGTCCGGCAGACGACATCGTGACCCGGCTGATCGAGGCCGATATCGACGGGGAGTCGCTCGACGATGTGGAATTCGCGTTCTTCGTGATCCTGCTTGCGGTCGCCGGAAACGAGACAACCCGAAACGCGATGACCCACGGTATGAACGCGTTCTTCGAGAATCCCGAGCAGTGGGAGCTGTTCAAGCGTGACAGGCCCGCGACCGCGGCCGACGAGATCGTGCGGTGGGCCACCCCGGTGCACTGCTTCCAGCGGACCGCGCTGGCTGACACCGAACTCGGCGGCGTCACGATCCGCGAGGGCCAGCGGGTGGGCCTGTTCTACAGCTCGGCCAACTTCGACGAAGAGGTCTTCGACCAGCCGTTCCGGTTCGACATCTCGCGCGACCCCAATCCGCACCTCGGTTTCGGGGGCAACGGCGCCCACTACTGCATCGGCGCGAACCTGGCCCGCATGGAGATCAAGCTGATCTTCAACGAGATCGCCGACCAGATTCCCGGCATCGCCAAAGCCGGTGAGCCTCAGCGCCTTCGGTCGGGCTGGATCAACGGCGTCAAGGACCTGCAGGTCTCTTACACCGGCTGACCGGGCGGGCTGAGTAGGATTTTCGCCGTGCGCACTCACGGTTGGTCCGGCTCGGCGCCGTCGACGGATGAGGAGGCGGTCGCCCGAATCCTCGATGCCGCGGGCAAGGCGATCGACGCGCGCGGCGCGGAGTTCTCGATCAGCGACGTCGCGCGCACACTCGGGGTGACGCGACAGACGGTCTACCGGTACTTTCCCAGCACCGACGCCCTGCTTCAGGCCTCAGCACAGCGCGCGGCCACCGGCTTTCTAGACCGGCTCGCCGACCACCTGCAGGGGTTGGCCGACCCGCAGGAGGCGGTCGCCGAGGGCATCGCCACCGCGCTGGAGTGGCTGCCACAGGACAAACACATGGGACTGTTGCTGATGCCCGCGCGGGCCAGTGAGTTCAGCCAGACGGTCACCTCGGATGTGGCGTTGGAATTCGCCAATTCGATGCTGCGCCGCTTCGACGTCGACTGGGCCGCGCAGGGGTTCGACGACCACGACCTCGACGAACTGGCCGAACACCTGCTGCGGATCATCCAGTCGTTCATCATCGATCCGGGACGTCCCCCGCGCCGCGGCCCCGAGCTGCGGAGCTACCTGCGACGCTGGGTCGGTGCGTCCGTGGCCGCTCCGACGGCGGCCCGCTAGCGCCGCAATTGGTGCTCGGCCGGCCGTCTGGCGGGCCGTAAACTCACGATCGTGAGTGTCGTCGATGCCTTCCTCTCGACGTGGGCGCGGGCGCGCGCCTCGTTCGGCGAGGGCATCCCGCAGGACGGCGGCGGGCTGGACCACAGCGCCCGCCTGGAGTCGCTGCGGGACGAGGTCGAGTCGGCGACGCCCGGTTCGGATTGGACCGGCGCGGGCGCCGAGGGCTATCGAGACCGGAACGCCAGGCAGGCGAGGGCTCTGGGGGCATTGGCCGACCTGGACCGCCGACTCGCGGCCGAGGTGGACAGGTCGGCCGCGGTGGTCGCGGCCGGCAGGCGTGAGCTCGACGCGGTCCGTCAGTGGGTGCTGGACGCCGCGGCAACGACGCCCGAAACCCCTGCCGGCCAACAGATGCTGTGGCCGGTGGTCAGCAAGGGCGCAGGCGAGGTCGCCGAGATCATCCAACGCTCACACAGCGACCTCGCTGCCATTGCGGCCAGGATGCGCACACTCGGTGCGGAGTACGAGGAACTCGGTAGACCCGCGCGCTGAGCGGACGGGTACGCCCGCCGATCGCGAGGCTCAGAGCACGGTCAACGGCAGTGACTTGCGGTCTTCGAACTCCCATGTCGAACCGCCGCTGACCCTGACAACCGACACCTCAGAGAATTCCTTGGCTTCGCTGTCCGTCTCGACGACCCGCGCGGTCCACTCCTGGACGGTGCCGGTGACCTCGACATCGAGGTGCTTGTCGATCGCGGTCACGGCGGCCTGCAACGGACGCACCTCGTCCGGCGTCACCAGCGACACCCAGGCGCCGTCCTCGTGCGCCGCCGAACGCCGCACGTGCACTACATCCGGACCGAACTCGGCGTCCACATAGGCCGCCGGGTTGAGCATCGGATGCAATTGCAGTGTGCGCACGGCGCCTTCGATGCCGCCGGCAAGCTTCAGCGCGCGGTGAATGCGTTCCGCGGCGATGCCGGCGATGCCGATCAGCTGTTTGGTGCAGATCTCGTTCGCCAGTTCGGTGTTGGTACCGGCGCGCTTGCCCACCGCGATCACGAACGACAAGTTCAGCAGGTGCATCTGCAGGGTCACCTCGTCGGCCATGCGTACCAGCGCCGAGTGTGAGAAGGCCCCGAAATCGAAGTCCGACACCAGTGGTCCCGAGTAGTCCGACTGGCCCTCGTCGTCGGGGTCGATCGGTTCGAATTCGGTTCTGGCGGCGCGGGTTCGGCGCATCACGGCCAACACCGGGTGATCGTCCACCTCGGGGTAGGACTCGTCGATCACGACCGTCCACGCACAGTGCGGGTGCCGATCGGCCGGCGTCCGCGGAGGCCGGTGGATCGGACGGATCTGCGCGCGACGGTTGGTGGCGGCCGCGGTCGCGTCGAATGTCGGGTCCTCGATGTCGTGACACATGCCGCGCACGTAGTCCTCGCCCATCGGCTCCACGTCGAGCAGCGCGCCGCAGTGGTCGAGGTGGAACTCCCCGTGCCAGCGGTCGTGAACGGTGTAGCGGAAGTCCATGAACTGCGGTGGGGCGCCGATGTCGAGCTGCATACCCTTGAAAATCGTGACGACGTCGTCACCCTCGAAGTCCAGTGCACGCTGGATGCGCTTGGCGTAGATCGGGCTGGCGCCCATCCACTCCTCGATCGCGACCTGCAGCATCTCCTCGCGGCCGAAATGGCTGATCACCCACGCCATTCCGGACCGGTCGATCAATTGACCGATCAGCAGCAACTCGGGCAGCAGGACCGCGAGTTCTTCCCGCGACAGGGACGCATACCTACTCGTCATGGATCGTGCCACCGGAATGCATCTTCACCGCGGCGTTGACATTCGCTCGTCTTTCCGCGGCCGTGCCCTGCCCGCCGCCCTTCTCCGCGGCCTTCTTGCGATTCTTGATCACCTTGCTGACCGCACCGTCCAACTTGGAACCCAGCGGGAACCCGAGGTAGTGGGTCAAGAAGACGGCCACCTCCTTGAGCTCGTTCTCGGTCATCTCACCGTTGGCCAGCGCTGCGTTGGCCTGGATTTCGGCGAGGTCGGAGTTCCCGACGGCGGTCACGGCGGTCAGCGTCATGATCCGCTTGTCGCGCATCGACAGCCCGGGGCGTGTCCAGATGGTGCCGAAGAGGTGGTCGACGGTGAGGTCGAAATACGGATCGCCCTCGATGTTGGGCATCTCCCAGCCGTAGACTTCGTTCATCTTCTCGAGGCCCTTGCGGCGCAACTCGTCCATCGTCACTCCTTCGTGTGCGGCACGCCGAGCCCGGCGGCCAGGTTCTGCAGCGCGATCTCGGCCAGCGGGAGTTCGGTCCCGGTGGCCTCGCCCAGCGCGAGCGCCAGGCTGAGGTCCTTTTCTGCGAGTCCACGTGTGTGCGTGAACATGTCGTACAGCCAGTGGTCCGGGGTGAGGTCACTCATGTCGTCGCGCACGATGATTGCGCCCGGCCCACCGCTATGCGCATCGCTGTGCCGGACCACCCGACCGAGCTTCTGCAGGTCCAGCCCCGCCGCCTCCGCGAGCCGCATCGCCTCACAGGACGCCGCGAAACCGATGAACGTCAACATGTTGCGGGCCAGCTTCATCCGGGTTCCCGCCCCGGGTTCACCTGCCCGGACCACGAGCGACGCCCACTTCTTGAACACGGGCTTGACCTTGGCGAATGCCTCATCGTCGGCGCCTACCATCACGGCCAGCTCACCCTTGTCTGCCGCTCCCGCGCCGCCGCTGACCGGTGCATCGACGATGTGAATCCCCTTGCCGCGCAACTGCTCGGCGAGCTCACCGGCCGTGTCGGGCTCGATCGTCGAGTGGATCGCGATCACGGTGCCTGGCGCGGCGTATTCGCCGAGTTGGCCCACCACATCGCGCACCTGGCCGTCGTTGAGCACGGTGACGCTGATGATGTCGGCCTTCGCAACATCGGCGACGCTGTCGGCGACATTGGCCCCCAGTTCGACCAGCGGGGTCATCGCCTCGGTGCGCACATCGAACACGACCAGCCCGCCGGGCCAGTCGACCAGCCGTTTGGCCATCGGCGCCCCCTGGTTGCCCAGGCCGATGTATCCCAGCTTGACGTCGTCGCTCATGACCGAATGATCTGCCCGCCGTCGACGTTGAAGATCTGACCGGTGATCCACTTCGCCTGATCCGACAACAGGAACAGGCACATGCCCACCAGATCCTCCGGCTGTCCCATGCGCGACAACGGAATTCCCTTCACGATGTCGGCGACCATCTCCTGCGGCGTGGTGGTGCGGTTGGCCTCGGTGTCGATGGGCCCCGGCGCGATCGCGTTCACCCGGATGTTCTGCCCGCCCAGCTCGGTGGCCAGTTGCTGGGTCAGCCCGTTGACCCCGACCTTGGCCAGACCGTAGAAGTTCGAGTACAGCCACGCCGCCGTCGAGGACTGGTTGACGATCGCCCCGCCACCGCGCTTGGCCATCTTCTTGTACACCGCCCGGGTGCAGATCAGCGCGCCGTCCATGTTCACGCTCATGAACTTCTTGTAGTAGTCCCAATCGACGGTGATCAGGAAGTCCAGCTTCATGCCGCCGAAGATCGCGGCGTTGTTCACCAGATAGTCGATGCCGCCGAACTCCGAAAGCGTCTGCGCGGCCATCTCCTTCGCTGATTCAGGGTCGGACACGTCGACACGCACGGCGAGCGCGCTGCCGCCCTCGCCCTTGATACCGTCGGCGACCTTCTGGGCGCCCTCGGTGTTGATGTCGGCAACCACCACTGCGGCGCCCTCACGGGCCAACGCCTCGGCATACGCTTGGCCGATACCGCCCCCGGCGCCGGTGACGATCGCCACCTTGTCCTTGAACTGGTCCTCGTAGAGCCCCATTGTGTTCCTTCCTCGTTGCCGAATGTGGGGTTGTGTCACGCCTCGCGACGTTTTGCGTGCCGGTAACCCACGTTCGGCGTGATCGTCACACCGCCGTAGCGATCGCCTTGATTTCTAAGTATTCCTCGAAGCCCGCCAGTCCCATCTCGCGACCGAGGCCGGACTGCTTGTATCCGCCGAACGGCATATCCGCCGAATACCAGACGCCGCCGTTGATGTTGACCGTACCGACCCGCATCCGCGCCGCGACCCGGTTCGCGCGTTCTTCGTCGGCCGAGAACACCGTTCCCGAAAGGCCGTACGCCGAATCGTTGGCGATGCGGACCGCGTCGTCGTCGCCGTCGTGGGCGATGACCGTCAGCACCGGTCCGAAGATCTCCTCCCGCGAGACCTTGGCATCGTTGTCCAATCCGGCGATGACGGTGGGCTCGATGAAGAAGCCGGTGTCGCGGTCGGCGGGACGGCCACCGCCGACGGCGAACTTGCCGCCCTCGTCGATCGCCGAGTCGAGGTAGCCCTGAACCCGGTCCCGCTGACGCGCGGAAATGAGTGGGCCGCAGATGGTTCCGGCGTCCTGAGGATCGCCCGGCTTGAGTCCACCCATCGTCGCCGCCGCGGCCTCCACCGCCTCGTCGTAGCGAGCCCGCGGCACCACTAGTCGGGTGGTGATGGCACATCCCTGTCCGGCGTGCATCGAGGCGGTGAACGCCGACATTGAGCAGGCGGCAGCCAGGTCGGCGTCGTCGAGCACGAGGAACGCCGACTTGCCGCCCAGCTCCAGGAACACCTTCTTGATCGTCGCGGCGCCGTCGGCCATCACGCTACGACCGGTCGCCGTCGACCCGGTGAACGAAACCATGTCCACCCGTGGGTCTTTGGACAGCAGCGCACCGACTCCGTGGTCGCTGGAGGTGACGATGTTGACCACGCCCGGCGGGATGTCGGTGTGCTCGGCGATCAACTCCCCGACCGCGGCAGCACACCACGGGGTGTCCGGGGCCGGCTTGAGCACGATGGTGTTGCCGGCGGCCAACGCGGGGCCGATCTTGGCCAGGTTGATCTGGTGCGGGAAGTTCCACGGCGTGATGGCGCCGACGACGCCGACGGCCTCGCGGGCGAGGCGGCGGCGGGTCTTGATGCCCATCGGCGACGCGACCCCGAGATCGGTGTTCCACTCGTAGGACTCCGCGGTGTCGGCGCAGAAGCTCAGGTCGTCGACCGGCCCTTCGAGCTGGGCCGCCGACGTCAACATCCGGGGTGCGCCCACCTCGCCGATCGTGATCTCGCGCAGTTCCTCGATGTGCTCTTTCAGGGCGGCCTGCAGCTGGCGAAGGCAACGCACCCGCAAGTCGGTGTCGGTCGACCAGTCGGTCTCGTCGAAGGCGCGCCTGGCCGCCTCGATGGCACGACCCATGTCGTCGGCGGTGGCGTCGGCCGCGACACCGAGCACTTCCTCGGTCGCGGGGTTGACGGTTTCAAACGACCCGCCGCTCCCTGCGACGAGCTTGCCGTCGATGAGCAGCTGACTTTCCCGATTCGCCAGCACAGTCATGCTGTCTCCGTTCACCATTGCTGGACAACTGTCCGAATTGATGGACCGAACGATAGTCCTCCCGTGGTGCGGCTGGCAAGCATAGTGTTTACTAGCTGCGTACTTGCGGAGCCGAGCCCGTGTCGGATAACTTGGACAGGTGTCCAGCGAGCCCGTGGTTGCGGTCACAGGCCCGGCGCCTGTCAGCACCGGCGAGTCGCCGCGGAACCGCCGCCAGGAGGAGACGTTCCGCAAGGTGCTCACCGCCGGTGTCGAGATGCTGCGCGAGTCCTCCTACGCCGACCTGACGGTGCGCGCCGTCGCTGCAAGGGCCAAGGTCGCACCGGCCACCGCGTACACCTACTTCTCGTCGAAGAACCACCTGATCGCCGAGGTGTACCTGGACCTGATGCGTCAGGTGCCGTACTTCACCGACGTCAACGAGAGTCGGGTCACCCGCGTCGAGAAGACTCTGCGCGCGATGGCGCTGATGGTCGCCGACGAACCCGAGGTCGCGGCGGCATGCACGACCGCGCTGCTCAGCGGAAGCGACTCCGCGGTGCGCGCGGTGCGCGACCGCATCGGTGCCGAGATCCACCGCCGCATCCGGTCGGCCATGGGCCCGGAGGCCGACCCGCGCGCATTGGCCGCCCTGGAGATGACGTTCTTCGGCGCGCTGGTCAACGCGGGTAGCGGCGTCTTCACCTACCACCAGATCGCCGACCGGCTCAGCTACGTCGTCGGCCTCATCCTGGGAGACGAGCAGTGACCATCAGCGAAATCGTGCTTGACCCATACGACTACGACTTCCACGAGGATCCGTATCCGTATTACAAGCGGCTGCGGGACGAGGCACCGCTGTATCACAACGACGAACTCGGCTTCTGGGCACTGTCGCGGCACCAGGATGTCCTGCAGGGTTTCCGCAACAGCACCACGTTGTCGAACAAGTTCGGCGTATCGCTGGATCCCGCGTCGCGCGGACCGCACGCCTCCAAGACCATGTCCTTCCTGGCGATGGACGACCCCGACCACTTGCGACTTCGCACACTGGTGTCGAAAGGTTTCACCCCTCGGCGCATCCGCGAGTTGGAGCCGCGCGTCACCGAGATCGCCGTGCAGCACCTCGATGTCATGTTGGACAAGGCACGCTCGAACGAGACCGTCGACTACGTCGGCGAATTCGCGGGCAAGCTGCCGATGGACGTCATCTCGGAGCTCATGGGTGTGCCGGAGCCCGATCGCGACCAGGTGCGAGCGTGGGCCGACGGTGTCATGCACCGCGACGAGGGCGTCACCGACGTACCGCCCTCGGCCGTGGAGGCGTCGATCAACCTGATCGTCTACTACCAGGGCATGGTGGCCGAACGCCGCAAGAAGCCGACCGACGACCTGACCACCGCGCTGCTGGAGGCCGAGATCGACGGCGACCGGCTCACCGACGACGAGATCATCGGCTTCATGTTCCTGATGGTGATCGCCGGTAATGAGACCACCACGAAACTGCTTGCCAATGCGGCCTTCTGGGGCCACAGGAACCCCGACCAGTTGACTCCGGTCTACGCCGACCTGCAGCGGATTCCGCTCTGGGTCGAAGAAACGCTGCGATACGACACCTCGAGCCAGATCCTCGCGCGCACGGTCTCGGGCGAGCTGACGTTGCACGACACCACCATCTCCGACGGTGATGTCCTGCTGTTGCTGCCCGGGTCGGCTCACCGCGACGAGCGGGTGTTCGAGGACCCCGACCGCTTCCTCATCGGTCGCGAAATAGGGTCCAAGCTCATGAGTTTCGGCAGCGGTGCCCACTTCTGCCTCGGTGCGCACCTGGCGCGGATGGAGGCCAAGGTCGCGTTGACCGAGTTGTTCAAGCGAATCCGCGGATACGAGGTGGACGAGGCCAACGCCGTCCGCGTCCACTCGAGCAATGTCCGCGGATTCGCTCACCTTCCCATCACTGTGGAGACTGTCTGATGCCCCGGTTCGACCCCCTACCCGAACGACGACCCGTCATCGTCGCCGGCGCCTCATCCGGAATCGGGGAGGCGACGGCGATCGAGATGGCCGCGCGCGGCTTCCCGGTCGCGCTTGGTGCCCGTCGCGTCGAGAAACTCGAGGACATCGTCGGCAAGATCAACGCCGACGGCGGTGAGGCCGTCGGGTTCCATCTCGACGTCACCGACCCCAACTCGGTGAAAACGTTTGTCGCCCAATCGGTGGAGGCACTCGGCGAGATCGAGGTATTGGTGGCGGGTGCCGGTGACACCTACTTCGGCAAGCTGGCCGAGATCAGCACCGACGAGTTCGAGTCGCAGCTACAGATCCACCTCGTCGGTGCCAGCCGGCTGGCGTCGGCGGTGCTCCCGGGCATGCTCGAACGCCAACGCGGTGACCTGATCTTCGTGGGATCCGATGTGGCGCTGCGTCAGCGGCCGCACATGGGCGCCTACGGGGCGGCGAAGGCGGCGCTTCTGGCCATGGTCAACAACTTCCAGATGGAACTGGAGGGCACCGGTGTGCGCGCCTCGATCGTGCACCCCGGCCCGACGAAGACCAGCATGGGCTGGAGCCTGCCCGCCGAGAAGATCGGCCCGGCACTCGAGGATTGGGCGAAGTGGGGTCAGGCGCGGCACGACTACTTCCTGCGGGCGGCCGATCTCGCTCGCGCCATCACGTTTGTCGCCGAGACACCGCGCGGCGGGTTCATCGCCAACATGGAACTTCAACCCGAGGCGCCGCTGGCCACCGCGCCGGCCGAACGCCAGCAACTCAAGCTGAACGAGGAGAAGCTGAAGTCATGACGACTGCGATCGTCCCCCGGGTTTCCGGTGGCGAAGAAGAACACGGACACCTCGAGGAGTTCCGCACCGACCCCATCGGGTTGATGCAACGGGTCCGCGACGAGTGCGGTGACGTCGGCTGGTTCCAGTTGGTGGACAAGCACGTCATCCTGCTGTCCGGCGCCGAGGCCAACGAGTTCTTCTTCCGTTCGGCCGACGAGGATCTCGACCAGGCCGAGGCCTATCCGTTCATGACGCCGATCTTCGGCAAAGGTGTGGTGTTCGACGCGAGCCCCGAGCGCCGCAAGGAGATGCTGCACAATTCAGCGCTGCGCGGTGAGCACATGAAGGGCCACGCGACCACCATCGAAGGCGAAGTCAAGAAGATGATCGCCGACTGGGGCGACGAGGGCGAGATCGAGCTGCTCGACTTCTTCGCCGAGTTGACGATCTACACCTCGACGGCCTGCCTGATCGGGCTGAAGTTCCGCAACCAGCTCGACCATCGATTCGCCGAGTACTACCACGATCTCGAGCGCGGCACCGACCCGCTCTGCTACGTCGACCCCTATCTGCCGATCGAAAGCTTCCAGCGCCGCGACGAGGCGCGCGTGAAACTCGTAGCGCTGGTGCAGGAGATCATGAACCAGCGAGTGGCCAATCCGCCGGAAGACAAGTCCGACCGCGACATGCTCGACGTGCTGGTGTCGATCAAGGACGAGGACGGCAACCCGCGGTTCTCGGCCGACGAGGTCACCGGAATGTTCATCTCGCTGATGTTCGCCGGGCACCACACCAGTTCCGGAACCTCGGCGTGGACCCTGATCGAGCTGATCCGCCACCCCGAGGTCTACGCCAAGGTTCAGGCCGAGCTCGATGAACTCTACGCCGACGGTCAGGAAGTCAGCTTCCATGCGCTTCGCCAGATCCCGTTGCTGGACAACGTCGTCAAGGAGACACTGCGACTGCACCCGCCGCTGATCATCTTGATGCGGGTGGCCCAAGGCGAATTCGAGGTAGCCGGCTTCCCGATTCACAAGGGCGATTTCGTGGCTGCCTCGCCGGCGATCAGCAACCGGATTCCCGAGGACTTCCCGGATCCCGACGGTTTCAACCCGGACCGCTACAACAAGCCCGAACAGGCCGACATCGTGAACCGCTGGACGTGGATCCCGTTCGGCGCGGGCAGGCACCGCTGCGTCGGCGCGGCGTTCGCCCAGATGCAGATCAAGGCGATCTTCTCGGTCCTGTTGCGCGAGTATGAGTTCGAGATGGCGCAACCGGCTGACAGCTATCGCAACGACCACTCGAAGATGGTGGTGCAGCTGCAGCGGCCCGCCAAGGCGCGGTATCGCCGGCGGAGCAAGTAGGCACTGCAGATGGGTTCCTACAGAGTCGAAGTGGATCTTGACCTGTGTCAGGGCCACGCGATGTGTGAGCTCGAGGCGCCCGACTACTTCCGGGTGCCCAAACGCGGCAAGGTCGAGATCCTCGATGCCGAACCGCCCGACGACGCCCGCGACGAGATACAGAACGCGGTCGACATGTGCCCTACCCAAGCACTGATGATCAAGAACCAAGAAAGCGAAAGTGAGTAGACAATGCCGTCACTACCCCGCGAATCGCTCGACAACTGGGTCGAGCAGTGGCTGGAGGCCAACCGGGACGCCGAACGCAACGGCGACTGGAAACCGTTGGCCGAGTTCTACACCGACGACGCGACCTACGGCTGGAACATCGGCCCCAAGGAAGACGTGATGTGTGTCGGCGTAGACGAGATTCGCGAAATCGCCTTGGGTTTGGAGATGGAGGGCCTGGAGAACTGGGTTTACGAGTACCAGAAGGTGCTCGTAGACGACAAGCAGGGCGAGATCGTCGGATTCTGGAAGCAGGTCGCGAACAAGTCCGACGGCACCACAGACGAGATCTACGGTATCGGGGGCAGCTGGTTTCGGCTCAATGCCGACCTGAAGATCGAATGGCAGCGCGACTTCTTCGATTTCGGCCACGTCGCCAAGGGGTACGCGAAGCTGATCGAGTCCGGCGACCTGTCGCCCGGTATGCAGAAGCGCATCGAACGCTCCCTGGCCGGCGAGAAGTTGCCCGGTTACTACCCCCTCGGCCAGGCCCCGGTGCCGATCTGGTGACCCGGCCAAGCAGTTGATTGGGGGTGGGTGTGACCTATCTAACTACTGCCTCTAGTCTGAGGTCACCGGTACTAGCGGAAGGCACGTTCCAATGAAGACAAAAGGCGCTCTCATCTGGGAGTTCAACCAGCCGTGGTCGATCGAGGAGATCGAGATCGGTGACCCCGTCAAGGACGAGGTCAAGATCCAGATGGAAGCGTCGGGGATGTGCCACTCCGATCACCATCTGGTGACCGGCGGCATTCCCATGGGCGGCTTCCCGGTGTTGGGCGGGCACGAGGGTGCCGGCATCGTGACCGAGGTCGGTCCGGGCGTCGAAGACCTCAAGCCTGGCGATCACGTTGTGCTGTCGTTCATCCCGTCCTGTGGCAACTGTCCCTCGTGCCAGGCGGGGATGCGCAACCTGTGCGACCTGGGTGCCGGCCTCCTCGGCGGCACCGCGGTCTCCGACGGCACGCACCGTATCCACGCCAAGGGGCAGCCTGTCTTCCCGATGACGCTGCTGGGCACCTTCTCGCCGTACATGGTCGTGCACCGCAGTTCGGTCGTGAAGATCGACGAGTCGATCCCGTTCGAGGTCGCCTGCCTGGTCGGTTGCGGTGTCACCACGGGTTACGGCTCGGCGGTGCGCAGCGGTGATGTCCGGCCCGGTGAGGATGTTGCGATCGTCGGAGTGGGCGGCGTCGGCATGGGCGCCCTGCAGGGCGCCGTCGCCGCGGGTGCGCGCCGCATCTTCGCGATCGACCCGGTGGAGTGGAAGCGCGATCAGGCGCTGAAATTCGGTGCCACCCATGCATATCCGGACTGGGAGTCGGCGATGGCCGGCATCGCAGAGGTCACCTGGGGCCTGATGGCGCAAAAGGTGATCGTCACCGTGGGTGAGCTGCACGGCAAGGACGTCGACAACTACCTCAACCTCACCGCCAAGGGCGGCACCTGCGTGGTCACCGCCATCGGCAGCCTGCTCGACACCGAGGTGAACCTCAACCTGGCGATGCTGACCCTGATGCAGAAGAACCTCCAGGGCACCATCTTCGGTGGCGGCAACCCGCACTACGACATCCCGCAGCTGCTGTCGATGTACAAGGCGGGCAAGCTGAACCTCGACGACATGGTCACCCGGCAGTACAAGCTGGAACAGATCAACGACGGTTACTCCGACATGCTCGAGGGCAGGAACATCCGCGGCGTCATTCGCTACACCGACGACGACCGGTAGAGCTCATGGCTCAGGAAACCGTCGAGAAGACACCGGCTTTGGCGGCCTCCCACAATTCGTGGAGATGCGTGCACTCCCATGACAAAGAGGGCTGGTTGGCTCTGATGGCCGACGACGTCGTCATCGAGGATCCGATCGGGCAGTCCTTCACCAACCCCGATGGCACGGGCATTCGCGGTAAGGAGGCGGTGTCGGGATTCTACGACGCCAACATCGCCTCCAACGACCTGCGGATCACCTGCGAAGAGACGTTCCCGTCCAGTTCGCCGCACGAGGTAGCTCATATCCTGGTGCTGCGCAGCAAGTTCGACAACGGAATGACCAGCACGGTGCGCGGAGTGTTCACCTACAAGGTCAACGACGCCGGACTGCTCACCAGCCTTCGGGGCTACTGGAACATGGACATGATGCAGTTCGGCCAGGCGGACGGCCAGTCAACGGATGGCAAGTAGCCCGTCCCTGAACGGGCGGGGCGCCGTCGTCGTCGGCGGTTCGAGGGGCGTCGGGCTGGCAGTGGCTGAACTGCTCGCTGCCCATGGTGCTGGGGTGGTCGTCAACGGCCGCGATCCGGAGGCCGTAACGCAAGCGACGCAACGGATTCCGGGCGCGCACGGAGTCCCCGGCTCGCCCGCCGATCCTGAGGTTGCCGACGTCCTGATCGACACGTGCGTTCAGGAGTTCGGTCGCATCGACATCCTGATCAACTGTGCGGGCACAGCCGAGCCCGTCGGGTCGTCGATCCTCACGATCACGTCGGGCCAGTTTCGCGAGCTGATCGACGCACATCTCAATACGGCCTTCGAGACTTGCCGAGCCGCCGCACCCAGGATGGTCGCTCAGGGCGGAGGCGCGATCGTGAACACGAGTTCGTTCGCGTTCCTCGGCGACTACGGCGGTACGGGTTACCCGGCGGGCAAGGGCGGTGTCAACGGGCTGACACTGGCGATCGCCGCCGAACTCAAAGAGCACGGCGTGCGCGCGAACGTCGTCTGTCCCGGCGCCAGGACGCGGCTTTCGACCGGAGCGGATTACGAGTCACGCATCGCCGACCTGAACCGTCGCGGCCTGCTGGACGAGGTGAGCATGCAGGGTGCCCTCGATGCCGCGCCGCCGGCGTACGTCGCGCCGACCTACGCCTATCTGGCAGGTGACCTAGCCAAGGACGTGACCGGACAGATCTTCATCGCCGCCGGCGGCTTCGTCGGGCGCTTCGACAGGCCGACGCCGACGATTCTGGCCTACCGCGACCACCACGACACCCCGCCCTGGTCCGTTGCCGAGCTCCACGACCAAATCCGGCCGCCGGACGAAGCTGACGGCGGCGGATAGCCGACGCGCCCCCGACCGCGGCGCGTCGCTCACTATGCTCGACGCCATGGCGAGTGTGTTCACGAAGATCATCAACGGGGAGCTACCAGGCCGGTTCGTCTACGAGGACGACGACATCGTCGCCTTCCTGACGATCGCCCCGATCACCCAGGGCCACACGCTCGTTGTGCCGCGAGCCGAGATCGACAACTGGCAGGACGTCGAGCCGGCAGTCTTCAGCCGCGTGATGGAGGTGTCTCAGGTAATCGGCAAGGCCGTGGTCAAGGCGTTCCCCGCCGAACGGGCCGGTGTGATCATCGCCGGACTCGAGGTGCCGCACCTGCACGTACACGTCTTCCCCACCAACGACCTGGCCGATTTCGGGTTCGCCAACGCCGACCAGAACCCGTCACCGGAATCCCTCGACCAGGCCCAGGCCAAGATCAAGGCGGCGCTGGCTCAGCTGACCTGAGCCGCCACATCGGCGATGCGCGGCAGGCTGACCCGAAACGTGCACCCCTGCCCCGGCGCGGTCTTCACGTCGACCGATCCGCCGTGAGCGAGAACCAACGAGTCAACGATCGACAATCCCAGCCCCGTGCCGCCGCTCGCCCGAGTGCGTGACGAGTCTGCGCGATAAAACCGTTCGAACACCCGCTGCGCGTCGTCTTCCGTCATACCCGGCCCCTCGTCGCACACCTCCAGCACCGCGCGGTCACCCGCGGTGCCCACCCGTACCGTCACCCCGGCGGTTTCGGGGGTGTGCTGAAGCGCGTTCGTCATCAGGTTGCCCAGCACCTGGCGCAGTCGGGCTTCGTCGCCAAGAACCTCCGGGGTTCCGGGCCCATCGAGCACCTCGAGCCTGATAGCTCGCTTGGGGGCGGTGGATTGCGCGTCGTGGACGGCGTCGGTGGCCAGCGTCAGGAGATCGACGCGCCGGTGCTCCAGCGGGCGTTGTGCATCGAGGCGGGCGAGGAGCAGAAGGTCCTCGACAAGCAAACCCATCCGGCCGGACTCGCTCTCGATGCGGCTCATCAGCATCTCGACGTCGCGTGCCGCACCCTGCCGGTACAGCTCGGCGAATCCACGGATGGTGGTCAACGGTGTGCGGAGCTCGTGGCTGGCGTCGGTGATGAACCGTCGCATCCGCTCCTCGGAACTGCGGGCCTGCTCGGCGGACGCCTCCGAGGCCGCCATGGCGCTCTGAATCTGGGCGAGCATGCCGTTAAGCGCCAACGACAACCGGCCGACCTCCGTGCGCGGGTCACGCTGAGGGACACGACGATCGAAATCGCCCGACGCGATCGCCGCCGCGGTCTGCTCGACTTTGACCAGTGGACGCAGGCTGCGGTGCACGACTGCATACCCGACCACCCCGAGCACCACCAACACCGCCAGCCCGATCCCCACCTGTGCGTAGACCAACTCGCGCACTGTGGTCTGCACAGCGGAGAAGTCGACGGCGACGGTGACCACCCCGTCGGGGCTACGGACCGTCATCGCGCGCCACTGCACGTCGGAGCCGTGCAGCGAGCCAATGGTGGTCGGTTCGGAGCCCACGTCGTTGTCGGCGGGCAGTGCCGGTTCGGCATCTCGGTCGTTGACGGCGATCCAGATGTGTCCATCGGCTCCGACGCCGCGGACATAGAAATTCGTCGGTGGCCGTGCGGGGTTGGGGCTCTCCAGCACACCGTCGGACCCCTGGCGCGGCGCCTGGGCCCACCCTCGCGAAGCGTCGATCAATTCTTGGTCGACGCGGTTGCTCAGCGTGTGGCGCAGGATCGTGGTGACCGCCACGCCGGATGCGAGCAGACCGCACGCCACCAGCAACAGGGTGGCCGCCACCAGCGCCACCCTCAGCGGCACGCGTGCGGTCATCTACTCATTGTCGGCGCGCGTCCGGTTCTGCGTCACCGCGGCTCGCGGAGCACGTACCCGACGCCGCGCAACGTATGCAACAGGCGCTTTTCGCCCGTGTCGACTTTTCGGCGTAGATAGGACACGTAGGACTCGACGACGTTGACGTCGCCGCCGAAGTCGTAGCGCCAGACGTGGTCGAGGATCTTGGGCTTGGACAGCACCGTCCCCGCGTTGATGATGAAGTACCGCAACAACGTGAACTCCGTCGGCGACAACGAGACCGGCTCCCCCGCCTTCCAGACTTCGTGGGTGTCCTCGTCCAGTTCGATGTCGGAGAAGGACAACCGCGAGTTGCGAGGCTCCTCGACACCACGGCCGGAGCGGCGCAGGATCACCCGCAACCGGGCCACCACCTCTTCGAGGCTGAACGGTTTGGTCACGTAGTCGTCGCCGCCGAGGGTGAGGCCGGCGATCTTGTCCTGGAGCGAGTCGCGTGCGGTGAGGAACAGCGCTGGGGCGTCGATACCGTCGGCGCGCAGTCGTCGCAGCAGCCCGAAACCGTCCATCCCGGGCATCATCACGTCGAGGATGACGGCGTCCGGGCGTACGTCACGCGCCTTGTCCAGCGCGGCGGCTCCGTTGGAGGCGGTGTACACCTCGAACCCCTGGAACTTCAGGCTGACGGACAGCAGCTCGACGATGTTGGCCTCGTCGTCGACGACGAGGACCTTGGCCTCCGGTGTGTTCTCGGGTAGCGCAGGCATGGCCACCTACTCACTGTCTATCTCTCGCCGGTGATGTTCCTGCCAGCAGGCTGTGTACTTTCTGTGAGTTCTTGATTTTGCGCCGTCCATAGACTGAGGTGATGAACTTCGGCAAAGCGCTGACCGATATCGCGACCGCACCGGCACGAGCCGCTCTGGCTGTCGCCGACGCGGGCCTGGCCATGGCGACCGGGGCGGTGAGCATGGCGCAGCGCACGCTCGGCGACGCCGTCGAGGGTGGGCCCGGATCGGCGTCGTTCGCCACCATGCTCGGCCTGAACGACGCGGTCGAGCGGGCGAACCGACTGGCACGCCTGATGGACGACGACGCACCGCTGGGCCGGGCGTTGGCACCCAACGGACCCCTGGACCGGCTGCTTCGACCGGGCGGACTGGTCGATCAGCTGACCACCGAGGGTGGCCTGCTGGATCGCGTGACCGCGGAGAACGGTGCGGTCGCCCGGGCCGTGGCCCCCGGCGGCCTGGTGGACCAGCTGATGGCCGAAGGCGGCCTGGTGGACCGGATGACCACCGACGACGGCGCATTGTCGCGGGTGATCGCCCCGGGCGGGCTGGCCGACCAGCTACTGGCCAACGATGGCCTCGTGGAGCGGGTACTGCGCGAGGACGGCGTGGCCGACCGCTTACTGGCCGAGGACGGCCTGTTGGACACGCTCACCGATCCGAACGGTCCGCTGCTCAAGCTGGCCGACGTCGCGGACACGCTGAACCGGTTGGCGCCCGGCCTCGAGGCGCTGGCGCCGACGATCGATGCGCTCCACGACGCCGTCGTGACGTTGAGCCAAGTCGTGAACCCATTGAGCAATATCGCCGACCGGATCCCGTTGCCCGGTCGCCGGCCGCGCGCCCGTTCGACGTCGAGGACGGTGACCTCTCAACGCATCATCGACGTCGAGGAGTGAGCTCAGGCGTCGGCTTCGATGGTCTGAACCGCCGCTGACACGCTCTCCGGAGTGGGGGGTTGGTCTTCGGGCTGCCAGCGCTGCAGCAGCAGCACAGCCGCGCCGCGCAGCATCCGCACATAGTCGTCGACGTCGGATTGCTTGTAGGATTCGATCCGCGCAGCAACCTCAGGTACCAGCGGCTTGATGGCGGTGGCGATGCTGAGGCCGAGGCCGCCTTCGGTGCTCGCGCTCTTGTCCAGCAGCGTGAGTAGCCTTTCGACCTCGGGCCGCTCGAGTCGGGGATACACGTGCGGGAAGTCGCTGAGCAGATCGTCCTTGACAGTCACGGGGAGCGGAGTTCCCCTAACCGGTGACCCGATAAACTCGAGGCTCGCAGGCCTCCTTAGCTCAGTGGTAGAGCACTCGCCTTGTAAGCGAGCGGTCGTCAGTTCAATCCTGACAGGGGGCTCCGACTCCATTTCGCGGCAGGGTCGTGGATTCGAAAAGTACCGGCCCCGCTGCAGAAATCGGCACACTTCGGCCGGGGTTGTGTCAAGAACCCCTGGGCCACTCCGCCCGCCGATACGATAAGGCGACCTGGAACGAGGTTGTCATGACTGATTCGACCGCCGACTATCCGTTCGAATTGACTCAATCTCAAGCGGCGACAGGTGCCGCCGGCGAATGCGGAACTCGTACCGGAACATACGAACCATCGTTCGCCGGGCTCAGCCCATCGACCCGCCTCTCACAGATCGAGGTCGGTCAGCGGCTCGACGACTTCGATCTGCTGATCGAACTCGGCACCGGCGCATTCGCGAGAGTCTTCCTGGCCCGCCAACGGTCGATGCAACGGCTGGTTGCGGTGAAGATATCGGCGAACCAGGGCCATGAACCGCAAACGCTCGCCCAACTAGATCACGACTACATCGTCCGGGTCTACGACCAGCGGATTCTGCGCGACCACAACTGGCGGTTGCTGTACATGCAGTATTTGCCCGGTGGGACGCTGCTGGAAGTTGTTGAATCGGTTCATCGTGTGAACAAGCCACCCGAGACCGGTCAGGCGTTGCTCGACGCGGTGGACAAAGCACTCGAAGCACGCGGGGTAGTTCGTCCCACAGAGTCATCGACCCGCACCGAACTCGCAGCCCTCCCCTGGCCAGACACCGTCGCGTGGCTAGGAAAACGTCTGGCTGAGGCATTGCACTATGCGAACTCACGAGGTGTCATACACCGTGATATCAAGCTGGCGAACGTCCTTCTCGCCCCAAACGGCACGCCCAAACTGGCGGACTTCAACATCAGCTTCGCCCGCAACGTAACGGGCGCAAGCCCGTTCGAATACTTCGGCGGCTCCCTGCCCTATATGTCTCCCGAACAACTATTGGCTTGTCAGCCCGGGCACACGCAGGACATGGCGAACCTCGATGCCCGCAGCGACATCTACTCCCTCGCGGTCGTCCTGTGGGAACTACTGACCGGCGGCAAACCGTTCGATGATTCCACGGCTCACGCCGCTCGGGCGAGGGCAGCCGGAGCGATCGGTGACATCACCGCGCTCGAGTTGATGCTCGCCACGCGCGCACAAGGGGTGTCGCCGACGGCCATCGCCGCTGTACCTGCGAACTGTCCCGCTGCACTGCAGAGGGTACTTCTGAAGGCATTGAGCGCCGATCGTGATCAGCGCTGGACCTCGGGCGCCGAACTCGCGGAGCAATTCCAGCTGTGTCTTGACCCGCAAGCTCGTGACCTGTTGGACCCGCCTGCGCGAAGCTGGCGGCTGAGGCTGCGGCCGTTCTTTCTGCCAATTGCCCTGCTGGCGGTACTTATTCCGAACTTGCTCGCCAGCGCATACAACATCCAGCACAATCACCTGCTTATCGTCAGTCCGCTCTCCGAGCAGGCGCAGGACCGGTTCATGCTGGTCACCACGCTGTCGAACTCAATTCTCTTTCCGCTCGGCGCCGCCGTGCTGATCTATTGGTGCCGTCGGGTCATCCTTGTTCCGCGGCGCCTACGACGTGGGCCGGCACCACCCGAGGAAACGGTGACCCGTGCGCGCCACGACTGCATCCTCGTCGCTGATCGGGTCGTGGCCGTGGTGTTTGGCTTGTGGATGGTGGCCGCACTCATGTTTCCCCTCACCATGCAGTTCGCAGCGGGCGGAATCCCTGGCAGATCTGCTATCCACTTCTTCGGGTCAATCACGGTGTGCGGCGCAATCGCTATCGCATACCCGTTCTTTCTATTGACGTTCTTCGTCGTACGAAGCATCTATCCAGAATTGGTGGCTCACGGCCGGACAAGCCCGCACGAGGCCGAGCAACTGAAGGCGCTGAGCCGTCGACTGCCGAGCTATCTCGCAATCGCGGCTTCCGTACCATTGCTCGGCGTCGTCGCCGTGACATTCCTGACCTCTGGCGAGATCGCCGAAGTCATCGTGCCGATCCGGGTGCTGTGCATTGGGGGGATAGCCGGGTTCGTACTCGTGTATTGGCTTTCGCGGCAGATCGAATCTGACATCGAAGCGCTCAAGCGGGTGATTCGCAGCAGGGTTGCCCACTAGCTTTCCGCTTGCCTTGCCGTTCCAGGGTCGGCGTAGGAAAAACTCAGCTCGCAGCGGCGAGGAAAGATGCTTTGACCTGACTTCGCAACGTCTCCAACGCCTTTGCGAGCAGGCGTGACACATGCATCTGCGAACAACCGACCTGCGCCGCGATCTGGCTCTGCGTCATGTCCTCGAAGAAGCGCAGCGTCAGCACGTCGCGTTCGCGGCTCGGTAGGGCCGCGATCAACGGCCGCACGGTCTCGACGTCGAGCACCTTGTCGAAGCCTTCGTCGTCACCGCCGAAACTGTCCCCTATGGACGCCGAATCGTCACCGCGCATCGCCGGTATGTCGGTCGACAGCGTCGAATAGTTCGACCCGGCGATCACCGCTTGCACCACCTGTTCGCGATCGACGCCGAGATCCTCGGCGATTTCGCTCGCGGTCGGTGCGCGCCCCAGGCCCTGCGCCAGCTTCGCGGTGGCCTTGTTCACCCGCATCTGAAGGTCTTTGACGGTGCGCGGAACCTTCACCGCCCATGCGTGGTCACGGAAGTGCCGTCGGACCTCGCCCATCATCGTCGGTACGGCGAACGACAGGAACTCTGCTCCGTTGTCGACATCGAACCGGTTGAGCGCATTGACCAGCCCGACACGCGCTGCCTGCACGAGATCTTCATGCGATTCACCGCGATTGCGATAACGCCGTGCGATGTGATCGGCCAGCGGCAGGCAACGCTCGCAGATCAAATCGCGCTGTCGGTGATAGGCACCCGAACCCTCAGCCAGGGTCTTGAGATGACGGAACATCTCCGTCACATCGGAATAGTCGGAATTTGGTCCAGCCACGAGTCGTCCGTCCATCGAAGAATTCAAAGCGGGCTCTCGGTTCTGAACCTGATCGAGCACGTATACCCCCGTTATGACCAGCCGAAACTCGCTGACAGCCCAGGCGGGTGGCGGTGTGAGGCACAGTCGATGGTCGGTGGCTTTTAAGCTGCTGGTCATGGACGTCTGGACCAGGAACAACATCAAGATCGTGGGAAGCCAGAGCGGTCCGACGCTCTTCCTAGCTCACGGTTTCGGGTGTGACCAGAACCTGTGGCGGCTCATCGTCGACCGTCTCCAGTCGGACTTTCGCATCGTGTTGATGGACCACGTCGGCTCCGGGGCCTCGGACCCCAAAGCGTGGGACGACACCAAGTACTCGTCGCTGGACGGCTACGCCGACGACATCGTCGACATTCTGCGCGATCTCGACCTGCGCGACGTGGTATTCGTCGGGCATTCCGTGGCAGCGGTCATCGGTGTCCTCGCGGTCATCACCGAGCCCGAGCGGATCGCCAAGCTCGTCATGATCACTCCGTCGCCTCGCTACATCGACGACGACGGCTACCGCGGCGGGTTCTCGAGGGCTGACATCGACGAACTTCTCGAGTCCCTGGAACTGAATTACCTTGGCTGGTCGCATGCCATGGCCCCGGTGATCATGGGTAATACCGACCGGCCGGAGCTCGCCGAGGAACTCGAGGCGTCGTTCTGCCGAACCGATCCCGACTGCGCGCGGGTGTTCGCCCGCGCGACGTTCCTGTCCGACAACCGCGCCGACCTACCGCGGGTCTCGGTACCCACGCTGATCCTGGAGTGCTCCGAGGACGCGATCGCGCCGGCATCCGTCGGAGCCTATGTACACCAACACATTTCCGGTAGCCGGCTGGTCACACTCGATGCGACCGGTCATTGTCCCCACGTCAGCGATCCGGACGCCACGGCCCAAGCGATCGCCGAGTTCGCCCAACCGACATGACCGAGTTAGATCTCGACGACCATTGGGAGAACGCGCCCACCGGAAACGCGATTGCCCATCCCAACGGCCGCATCATCCGAGCCAACGCGACCCTGGCCAACTGGCTCGGCTATGAGCGAAAACACTTGCACGGCAAGCTGATCACAGACCTGTTGACCGTCGGCGGGCGCTTGCACTACGAAACCCATTTCCGAGCGATCCTGCGAATGAGCGGAAAACTCGATGGCGTGACGCTGGATTTTCTGACCGCCGACGGTACGCGGCTCCCGATATTCCTCACCGCCAATATGAGGTACGACGCCGAAGGACATCCAGAACTGTTGCGCGTCAGCGCGGTCGACGCCAAGGATCGCCGATCGTACGAGCAGGAGCTGCTGGCGCAGCGCGAGCGCGCCGAGACCGAGCGCAGCCGGGTTCAGGCGTTCGCCGAAACCCTGCGCCGCTCACTGCTTCCGCCGCTTCTCGCACCGCCGTCGGGACTGGACGCCGCCGCGTACTACCACACCGCGTCGGACGACGACGTCGGCGGCGACTTCTATGACCTGTTCCCGCTGTCACGCTCCACGTGGGGTTTCTTCCTCGGTGACGTCGCCGGAAAGGGCGTCGACGCCGCCGTGGTCGCCGGTCTGGCACGGTACGTGCTTCGCTCTGCCGCGGTCGCCGACCACGATCCGGTGAAGGCGCTTCACGTACTCAATTCGGTGCTGATGCAGGACGTCGAGATCGGCGGCAATCGGCTGTGCACGGTGATCGACGGAAGCCTCACCATGCGCGGCGACGGTTTCGACGTGTCCCTGGCCAGCGGGGGTCATCCCCCGCCGCTGCTTCTGAGCGGCGACGGATCGGCCTATTACGCCGACACCGTCGGTGGCCATGCCGCCGGGATCACCGATGACGCGCGGTTCGTCGCTCACAAGTTCCACCTGGCGCCCGGGGACACCTTGGTGCTCTACACCGACGGTTTGACCGAGGCGAGCACCGGAATCGGCCGTCAGCGCTACGACGACGAGGGCGCCTGCTCGCCTTTGTCGACGCTCGCGCACCCGCCACCGCCGACACAATCGTCTCCGCGTTGAAGGAACTCCTGACCAGCTTCGGGCCCGGAGTCAAGGATGACGCCGCGGTGCTCGCGTTAGGGGTGCCAGCGAACACCTAGTCAGGTCTCGTCGGCGACGTCGTGCCGGTCTTGATGCCCACCGGGGGCCTCGGGATCGTCGTCGCGGTGGTCCAGGTCGTCCTGCAGCGCACGTTGTTCCTGGGTCGCCTTGGTGGCGTCCATCGGAGTAGCGGGCGGGTCGTTCGGCGTTGACATTCGACAAGGATCGACCGCCCGCTCTCGGACAAAACCCCGTGTGACCAGAAGTACATTGCTAGCACACTAACTATTTGGCCACGATGGAGTTGTGTCCACGTCAATTCCGGCCCGGGTCGACCCGCTCGCGCTCGAGCAGCAAGTCTGCTTCGCGCTGGCGGTCACGAACAGGGCCGTGCTGGCGATATACCGCCCCCTGCTCGAACCGCTCGGCCTCACCCACCCTCAGTACCTCGTCATGCTGGCGCTGTGGGACCACTACAAGACCTCAGAGGCCGCAGAGCCGCCTGCGAAACCGCTGTCGGTCAAGGACATCGCGAGCGCTTTGCAACTCGACTCGGCGACACTGTCCCCGATGCTGAAACGCCTCGAGTCGCTCGGCTTCATCAGCAGGGCACGCAGCGCCGTCGACGAACGGGCCACGGACGTGCGGCTCACCGAGGAAGGTGTGCGATTACGGCGCCGCGCGCTGGAGATACCGCCTGCCGTCGTCGAGCGCCTGGGTGTGGACCTCGACGAACTCGAAACGCTTCGCAACGTGTTGAACCGTGTGAACACCGCCGCCCTCGCCGCGGGCGCACTCGACAACTGACTACTCAAGGAGGATTCGTGGCTGCCGCCCGTCCCAACATCGTTCAATACATCACCTATTCGTATGGGCGCCGGCTTCCGGACTCCATGCGCGAGTGGGTGGCGCGCGACCTGGCCGGTCCGGGCGCGCTGCGCCGCCACATGATCCGGATGGCGATTCCACCCCTGTTCGTGCTGGCCCCGTTCTGGTTGCTTCCGGCCTCGCTGTATGTGCACCTGGAAATGACTGCGCCGATCTACATTTGGGCGATCCTCATGGCACTCGCGCTCAACAAGATCTGGCGTCGCCACCGTCTGACTCAGCACGGCCTGGACCAGAACCTGGTCGACGAGATCAAGCGCAAGAAGGACGCGCGGATGCACGAGGACTACATCCGCCGCTTCGGCCCGCGCCCCGAAGAGGCACGCTGGCAGCAGAACAGCAGCCCCTTCTAGCCGTGCGGAGTATCGTCGGCTGCGCGTGCAGTCACGCTGTGATCAGTGCGGACGAACGTCGTCCGCGGCGGCGACCAGATTGCGCAACGAGGCGGTCACCTCATCTGTCCTGCGCGTCTTCAGCCCGCAGTCCGGATTCACCCAAAGACGCTCGGCAGGAACGGAATTCAACGCTTCTTGCAGAGCGGAAGCCATCTCGCCGACCGTGGGTACCCGCGGCGAGTGGATATCGTACACGCCGGGGCCGACGCTGTTGGTGAACCCGGCCGCGTTGAGGTCGCCGAGCACCTCCATGTGCGAACGCGCCGCCTCGATGGACGTCACATCGGCATCGAGATCGGCGATTGCGCCGATCACCTCGCCGAACTCCGAGTAGCACAGGTGCGTGTGGATCTGTGTCGAGTCATCGACACCCGATGTCGACAGCCGGAATGCGTCGACCGCCCAGCGCAGATAGGCATCTTTGTCCTTGGACCGCAGGGGCAGCAGCTCGCGAAGCGCGGGCTCGTCGACCTGGATGATTGCGATACCCGCCGACTGCAGATCGATGGTCTCGTCCCGAATCGCCAGCGCCACCTGAGCCGCCGTCTGCGCCAACGGCTGGTCGTCGCGCACGAACGACCACGCCAGGATCGTCACGGGCCCGGTCAGCATGCCCTTGACCGGCTTGTCGGTCAGTGACTGCGCATAGGTGATCCATTCGACCGTCATCGGTTCGGGTCGGCTGACGTCGCCGTACAGGATCGGCGGGCGAACACACCGGCTGCCGTAGGACTGCACCCAGCCGTTCTGTGTGGCGAAGAATCCGTCGAGCTGCTCGGCGAAGTACTGCACCATGTCGTTGCGCTCGGGCTCGCCGTGCACCAGCACGTCCAGGCCGATCTCCTCCTGCAGCCGGATGACGTCGGCGATCTCCGCCTGCATCCGGCGCTTGTACTCGGCGGCGTCGATCTTGCCCGCGCGCAGGTCCGCTCGGGCCACCCGGATCGCCGATGTCTGCGGGTACGACCCGATGGTCGTCGTAGGCAGGACGGGCAGGTTCAGCCGCGCCTGCTGCGCTGCGCGGCGCCGGTCGGCGGGTCCGCGTTCGGCACCGGACGCGGTGATGGCCGAGATCCGCGCCCGCACATCGCCGTTGTTCAACCGCGGATCGGCGCGCCGCGACGCGATGGCCGCGTTGGACGCCGCGATCTCACCGTCGATCGCATCGCGTCCGTGCTGCAAGCCGCGGGCGAGCGCCACGACCTCGGTCACTTTCTCGAAGCCGAACGCCAACCAGTTCCGCAAGGCGCCGTCGATAGAGGGCTCCGCGTCGAGCGCGTACGGAACGTGCAGCGTCGAGCACGACGTCGAGACCGCGACGTGCTGGGCCGACCCCCACAGTGTTGTCAGGGTGCCGAGAGCCGAATCCAGGTCGGTGCGCCAGATGTTGCGGCCGTCGACGACGCCGGCAACGAGCAGTTTGTCAGCCAGTTCGGGCACCGCGGCGACCGCGGACACGCCGCCCGCGACGAGGTCGACACCGATCCCTTCGACCGGCGTGCGTGCCAGCGCGGGCAAGGCATCCGTGAGCTCGCCGAAGTAGGTGGCCACCAAGATCGCCGGCCGCTCGGTCAGCCCCCCAAGCTGCGCGTATGTGCGCTCAGCGAATTCTGCTGCCGTGGCGACGAAGTCGGTCACCAGAACGGGTTCGTCGATCTGCACCCACTCGACGCCCTGCTCGGCGAGAAGTGCCAGCAGCTCCCCGTACACCACGGTCAACTCGGCGAGCCGGTCGACCGGCGTGCCCGCTCCGTCCACCGCCTTGCTCAGGGCCAGGAACGTGATCGGTCCGATGACCACAGGACGAGCCGGAATACCCTGGGCGCGAGCTTCTTCGAGTTCGCCGAGGATCTTGGTCGGGTTCAGCGCGAAATGCGTGTCCGGACCCAGTTCGGGCACGATGTAGTGGTAGTTGGTGTCGAACCACTTCGTCATCTCCAGCGGAGCGACCTCATCGTTGCCGCGCGCGGCAGCGAAATAGCGGTCCAGTTCATCGGACATGTCCGCGAGCCTCGGAGGCAACGCACCCAGGAGGGCGGCGGTGTCGAGCATCTGATCGTAGTAGGAGAAGGTGTTCACCGGAACAGAATCCAGCCCGGCCGCTACGAGTGCCTCCCAGGTGTCGCGGCGCAGTTCGGCAGCCACAGACTCGAGTTCGTCGCGTCCGACGGTGCCGGCCCAGTACTTCTCGAGAGCTCGTTTGAGTTCACGGTTAGGCCCGATGCGCGGGGAACCGAGAGTGGTGGCATAGAACGGTGTTGCGGTCATGACGACGTCCTCATCGGTACGGCGGATGTTCATCGCCGCAGGGTGTCGTGCCGAACGCGGTCACGCCATGAGCAAACCGCTTCGGCCACAGCCCATTCCACGAGGCGATGAACCACCGGACGCGGCGCGCCCGGTACATCTGGCAGGTCTTCGGACTCGCAGGCTCGCACATGGTCGTGCACCTAATGGCCATCGCTTCCCAGCCCGTCGGGGCCAGTGCTGTTGGCGGCGGTCGTTCCTGCATACCGCTGCGGGACAGTCCCGGTTTCTCACCGGAGTTCCCTCTTGCACCGCACCCGAATCAGCGTGCGGCACTCGATGCCGACGGCCCTCCCTCGATTCCGAGATCGGTTCGCCGGCAAACCAGCTGCGCGACCAGCCTACCCCTACCAGATCGCCCTGGCCCGCGCGGCGTTCATCGGGTCCAAATCCCGATCCGACGCCTAGGACAACAGCGTCTGGCCCAGGTAGCCACCCGGCTCGACTCCCGGCAGGATCGCGAACGTCGCCGACCCGATCGTGGTGATCCACTCGTTCAGCGCATCGGCCGCAGCGAGCCGTCGCTGCACCGGGGTGAACTGTACGGCCGGATCACGTTGATACGCAGCGAAGATGAGTCCGCTGTCGGTGATACGCCCGGCGGGCGGGGCGTCGTCGTAGTTGTAGGGCCTGCGAAGGAATCGTTCGTCGTCGCTGTGCGGCCGGGCCAGCGCGATGTGCGCGTTCGGCGGGATCACCGGTATGCCGCCCTCAGCCGCGTCGAAGTCCGGAACGTCGTCTTCCCGGCTCCCGGTCAACGGCGCGCCGCTGTCGAAGCGACGACCGACGCTGAGTTCCTTGCTGGTTCGGTCGAGCTCGTCCCAGGTGTCCATCTCCGCGCGGATGCGACGCAACACCAACGTCGTACCCCCGGCGAACCACGGCTGGTCGTCACCGTCGTCCCAGACGTGCCGATCGAAACCTGCCTCGTCGACGATGTTGGCGGTCCCGTCGACCTGACCCATCAGATTTCGCATGCTGTGCGCACCCGAGCCCGCTGCTTGCCGAAATCCCTTCTGCCGCCATCGCTGCCGGGTCATGCCGCGCACGTTCTTCAGCAGCACCCGGCTGGTGTGAGCGACGGTGATCGGGTCGTCGGCACAGATCTGCAGCAGGAGGTCGCCGCCGCACCACTGCGGCTCGAGCCGGTCGGTGGCGAAGGCCGGCGGATCGGCCACCGCTTGTGGGCGCCGATTCCCGAGCCCGATCCGGTCGAACAGGCGCGGTCCGACACCGACGGTGACGGTGAGCCTGGCCGGCCGTTGTGCCAGTTCGGGTTCGGTGTCGGCCAGCGCGGGAGTGCCTTGAGTCAATCGTTCGGCGTCCGACGTCCACAGTCTCAGCACAGCTGCCAACGTCTCCTGCGGGCCGCGATGAGGCTGCGGTTCGAGGTCGACTGCGATGAACAACGCGTGCGCCTGCGGGGACGTCGCGACACCGGCCTGATGCCAGCCGTGAAACGGTTCGACGGCCCGGTCGACGGCCTCGGCAGGAACGGCGGACTGGGCAATACCGCTGTGGGACAGCGTTGCCCCCGCCGCCACCGCGACGGCGCCGCCCGCGAGAAGGCGACGCCGGTTGAGGTGGAACCGACCGTCGGTCACGCCGTCACCCATGGTCATGGTGTGGTGTCGAACCGCCCGTGGCCGGCTGGTAATTCTCGTTGGCACCGGCGAAATCCCGCACCTGGGCGGTGACCGGCATCGTAGAGCCGTCCTCGAACTCGACGGTCAGCGTCACCTCAGAACCGGGCAGCAGCGCCTGTTTGAGGTCCATCAGCATCAGGTGGTCACCGCCCGGCACCAGGGCGTGTGAGCCTCCGGCCGGGATGACCAGGCCTCCGTCTTTGGGGCGCATCGTCCTGGCCCCCGCATCGGTCGCGACTTCGTGCACCTCGACCCGTCCGGCCGCGTCCGAGCGTCCCGAGACGATCCGCGCGTCGTGGTGCCCGGCGTTGGTGAGCGTGCCGAACACCGCGGCCATACCGGTCTCGGCCGCACTGGCCCACTGGTCGGCGAGCGTGACCTCCGAGGCCATCGGCCCTTCGTCGTGTTGGCCGTGTGCCGTGCAAGCCGCCACGACGGTCACAGCGATGAGAAGTACCAGTGCGTGACAGATTCTGTTAGACATCGACTTTCGCCTCCGGCTGGGCGCCCTGCTTCTTGACCGCTGCGATGATGAGGTCGACGACCACGAATGCGGCGAGGCTGAGGCCGAACAACGGCAACGCCCAGCCCACCGCCACAGCGCCGGCGACGAGCAACACGATCACCCCCGGGTGCAGACCACGCAGGACGCCTCGCAGCGGCGGCCGTCCGGCCGCCCACGCCGAACCCCTTGTCGGCCTGCGTTGCCACCACATGAGGTAACCGCGGACGACGATCGTTACCAGCCCGATCGCGGTGAGCGCCAACACGATCTGGTTCACGACCCCGAACAAGACACCCATGTGCGCGTCGATCGCCCAGTTGGTGAGTTTGGCCAGCAGCGGCCACTCGGCTTGGTTCACCCGGTCGATGATCGCTCCGGAATCGGGGTCCACCGAGACCGCGTCGTACCGGGTGGGCCAGTCGCGCTTGTTCTCCGCGACTTCCCAACCCTGGCCGTCGCCGCTCGGAGGGTACATCCACATCGGCCCGGACAGCCCCACGGCGCGGGCCGCGCTCAACGCTGCGTCCGCACCGTGCAGTGGGGCGTCACCGCCGCCGACAACGGCTCCTCCGTGGTGATGCCCATGGCCCGCGTGGGTGTCGGCCGGCTGTATGAGTGCGGTGTCCACCGACGGCGCTGTGGTGTTCAGCCTTTCCTGCAGCAGATTGACCGTCTCACCGCCGTAGCGCGACCAGGTGATACCGGTGACCGACAGCCCGAGCAGCGCAACGATGATCCAAACTCCCACCGCGCCATGCCAGGACAGGGTGCGGCGACGGTCCGTCTTGTCGCGGTCGGGAAGCGCGATGCGACGCAGCTTTTTGGTGTCGCGGCGGTGCAGGTACCACAGCGCCAGACCCGCCAGCGCGATCACCCACAGCCAGCTCGCCGCAAGCTCGCTGTAATTGCGGCCCACGGCACCGAGATGGAGGTTGCGGTGCAACTCGTCGAACCACGCGCGCACCGGTAGCCACTGGCCGTAGGTGGTCAGCGCGCCACGGATCTCGCCGCTGTACGGGTCGACGAATACCGTTCTCGCATAGTCAGGCGGAACGTCGTCGACCTCGAGCACGACGCGCGTGGTGTCATCGGCCGCGACGGGCGGGCCGATCTGCTCCACCGTTCCCCCGGGGTATGCGGCACGCACGGCGCGCAGCTGTTCGGCCAGCGGGAGTCGGTGCTCCCCGAGGTTGTCGACGGTGACCTTCTCGCGGTAGATCGCGTCGTCGATCTGGGGAATGACCGCATACAACAAGCCGGTGACAGCGGCGATCAGAATGAACGGACCGACGAAAACGCCGGCATAGAAATGCAATCGAAGTAACAGAGGACGCACGCCGCGCTGACGCTGACGCGCGGGCGTGCCGAGGGTGGGGGTCGTTGTCATGAATGGCGGACCTTCAGCCGGCGGCCCGGCGAGCACGCTCGACGAGCCGGAAATTGAGGTGAGGTGAGTTAAGTCGCAAGCCGCGACGCCTGTCGCGGCCGATCTCGGTGCGCGGCGGGGCTAAGCCGCCGTTGCCAACCTCAGTGGCGGAGCGCGCATGCCGAGCCCGTAACTCAACAAGACGGATTCGGCGACAACGGTTCTGACGGCACGGTGTACCCGCCGCGCGCGCGGGCGCAGTCCGGACGGGGCGAAGATCCGCAGCCACTGCAGCACCGAAACGCAGACGACGTAGAGGTATTCGACGGCCGCGATCGCCGTTCCCAGGATCACGGCGGCCCCGATATGGGCCGCGGTCATCGCGGGCGTCAGCCCGAGGGCAGCGGCCGAATGCACGTGCCCACCGGCGATGACGAAGGACAGATGGCCGAGGAGTTGCGCGAGGCTCAGGGCGCCGACAGCGGCGAGCAGCCGCGCGTGACGACCGTCGAGCGCGGGTCGGGCGACCACGGCGCCCACGGTGGCGCAGACCAGCATCGCGACGATCAGCGCCGATCCCGCGGGGAGCTGACCGCCGGCGAACGTATGCGCGGTCGCGGTCAAGACGGCAGAACACGATCCGACCAGACCCCCGCGCACCCAACGTGCGCGCGACTTCGGCGTGTTCACCTGCAGAACTCTACCGTCGGCGCCACCGGGTCACCCCTCGACCACCACACCCGCGGCGGCTTCGATGGGTTTCACCACCGCCGTGAAGTCCGATTCGGCTCCCTCGCTGGCCATCGTCGCCTCCCAGACCTGGCCCACGGCGTCGGCCAGTTCGGTCGGCAGGCCCAGCGCCCTGGCCTCGTCGAGGTAGAGCCGGACGTCCTTGACCATCAACCCCGTCGCGAAGCCGTAGTCGAACGTACGGGGCAGCACCGCCCGCGGGAACTTGTCCCGACTGGCGTGAGTGCCACCGGAGCCGGCGTTGAGGACGTCGATCATCACCCGGGCGTCGAGTCCTGCCTTCACACCGGCCACCATCGCCTCGGCGGTGACAGCCAGTGTCGTCGCCGCGATGACGTTGTTGACGAGCTTCATCGTCTGCGCCGCGCCGGGCTTCTCACCGACGAACGTCGCCCGCCCCAGAGTTTCGAACAGCGGTGCGCACGTAAGGTAGTGAGCCCGCGGCCCCGACACCATGATGGCCAGGGTGCCCGCCTCGGCCCCGTGCACACCGCCGCTGACGGGGCTGTCGAGCACCGCGATCCCGCGCTGGGCCAACAGCGCGTTGTTGCGCTGCGCGGCTTGGCTTCCCACCGTCGACAGGTCGACGAAACGCTCGACGACGGTCCCGCAGGCGACCTCCGCGGCGACGGACCCCGACGCCTGCGGGGTCGGCAGACTGGCCAATATCGTCGGCACGCGGTCGGCGATTTCGCGCACCGAGGCCGCCCGCTCGGCACCGCCTTCAACCGCCCTGTCGACCACCTCGGGGCGGGCGTCGCACACAACTACCCGATGCCCACCCGCCCGCAGACGGGCCGCCATCGGGAAGCCCATGTTGCCGAGTCCGACGAATCCGATGTCCATGCCGCGGCCTACCGCTGTTCGGCGTCGTCGAAGGCGGCGCGCGCGGTGCGGAAGGCCTCCACCGCGGCGGGCACACCCGCGTACACCGCGACCTGCATGAAGATTTCGCGGATCTCTTCGGGTGTCACGCCGTTGGTCAGGGCGCCTCGGACGTGGGTGCGAAGCTCGTTGGGGCGGTTCAACGCCGCGAGCATCGCAAGGTTGAGCATGCTGCGCGTCTTGTGGGACAGGCCGTCGCGTCCCCACACCGCTCCCCAGCAGTACTCGGTCACCAAGTCCTGGAACGGCCCGGTGAAGTCGTCGGCACTGTCCGCCGCCTTCTGCACATAGGCCTCACCGAGCACCGCCGTGCGGATCTCGCGACCTTTGTCGTACACGTCTTGGTCCACCACTCGAGAGTGGCAGACCGCGACGAGGAGCGCTCAGCCGGCAGGTGCGGGGGCCGGAGCCGGAGGCGGCGGTGCGGGCGCGGGTGCGGGTGCCGCGAACGGCGCGGGGGCCGGAGGCGGAGGCGGCGGTGCGGGCGCGGCCAAGGGCGCCGGAGCCGGCGCGGGAGCCGGTGGCGGCGGGGGTGCCGGAGCCGGCTCGAGACGCGCCACCGCGTAAGCCGCACCCTCGACGGCCATCCCGTTCACGATGTAGGAGTTGTGCGCGAAGCTTGGAAGACCGATGGGAGCGCCGTTGCAGATCGTGTCGCCCTCGGCGCACAGGTCCAACGTCTTGTCCTGATACGACGGTCCGATGACGATCGCGGGCGCGCCGGCATCGGTGAGGAACTGATCCGAGGGCCGCCCGAACAACACGACAGCGGCAACGTGGTCGCCGACTTCCTCGGACATCGGCTCGGGGATGAACTCGCGGTACTCGGCGGGGATCTCCTCGGGGATCTCAGCGGAAGTCACGTATCCGGCGACCGCAGCGCCCTGTGAGAATCCGCCGAGCACGATGTCGGTATCGGGGCACGCCGCGGCCGTCGACTCGACTTTCTGTCCCGCATCGCGGATCCCGTCGACGACCGTGCGTGCGAACTGGATGCGGTTACCGAAGTCGCCGCTGGCCAGGTAGTTGACCGGATAGACGTCGATGGACCGTGGGCCGGCCTGGGCGCGCAGCTGGTCGACGAACGCCTGCCCGACCCCGCCGACACCGATCGGCTCGCCGGTCCCGCGCGCGAACACCACCTGCACGTCCGGACAAGCGGGCGGCGGGGCAGGCACAGGAGGCGGAGGCGGGGGAGGTTGGGCCGCCGCAAGGGGAATCGATCCGCCGAGCAGCGCCGCGAAAGGCACCACCAGACTCAGCATCCGAGCGATTCGACGAGCGCCCATGCCACCTACTCCTATGTGTTGTGTCCACCAATTGCGACGTTCGTCATACCCGCTTTGATTCGCGACCAACCAACCGTTTCACGAGGCAACTTTCCCGCTTCCCGGCTTGCTGATTTCGACCAACATCTTGCCGATGTTGGCACCGGTGAACAAGCCGTTCATGGCGTCGACGCAGGATTCGATGCCCTTGAAGATCGTCTGGCGGTGCACCAGCCGTCCCTCGTCTGCCCACCGGCGCAGGGGCCCGAAAGCCTCGTCGAACCGCCCCCATTCGTCGAGTGCGTTGAAACCCTGCATCAGCGCGGTCTTCGACAACAGGTTGACGTAGTTGGACGGGCCGGGATGTTCACCGCTCAGGTAGCTCGAGATGACACCGCACAACACCACCCGCGCCTTGTGCGCCAGGCGGCCGAGCACCGCGTCGAGGATCGGCCCGCCGACATTGTCGAAGTACACGTCGACGCCGTTGGGGCAGTGCTGCTTCAGCGCCGCGGGCAGGTCGCCCTCGCGGTAGTCGATGCACGCGTCGAACCCGAAATCCTCCACGACCGCGCGGCACTTGTCCGGTCCGCCGGCGATGCCGACGACCCGGGCCCCGGCGATCTTAGCGATCTGGCCCGCGACCGAACCGGTGGCACCCGCCGCCGCCGACACCACCACGGTCTCCCCCGGCTGTGGCTTGCCGATCCCGACCATTCCGAAGTAGGCCGTCGCGCCGGTCGGGCCGTACACCGACATCACCGCGAGTTGGTCGACGTCGGGACCGGGCACCGGCGTGGTGAAGATGTCGTCGCGGCTGATCACGTATTCCTGAAAACCCGTCAGCGTCGTCACCACGTCGCCGACGGCGTACGCATCACATCGGGACGCCACGACCTCACCGATGCCTGCCGCGCGGATGACCTCCCCGAGCTGCACAGGAGGCAGATAGCCGGGCTGGTCGTTCAGCCAGGTGCGGGCGGCGGCGTCGATACCGACGTAGGTCGTGCGCACCAACGCTTCACCGTCGGCGGGCTCGGGCGCAGGAGTGGTGATCAACTCGGTGTCGGCGGGCTGGACCAGCCCGACGGGTCTGCGGCGCAACACAATCTGGCGGTTCATCAGCTCGGCCACGAGGGCGAACCTACCGTGCATCTGCTGACGTTCACGTAAGAGCGGTGAAGAACGGGTACGCGGTGTCCCATGACGGTCATCGGTTTCCACTGCTCGCACGAGCAGATCAATCCGGCGCAATTGCTGTGCGACGTCCAGCGCGCCGAGCAGGCGGGTTTCACCGCAGCCATGTCATCGGACCACTTCAGCCCCTGGAGTGAGCGGCAGGGCGAATCCGGTTTCGCGTGGGCCTTCCTCGGTGCGGCACTGGCCACGACGCAGCTTCCGTTCGGGGTCGTCAACGCGCCGGGGCAGCGGTACCACCCGGCGATCGTCGCCCAGGCCATCGCCACGCTCGCGCAGATGTTCCCAGGCCGGATCTGGGCCGCACTCGGCTCGGGTGAGGCGTCCAACGAACGGATCACCGGCGACGAATGGCCGCGCAAAGAGGTGCGCGACCAGCGCCTCGTCGAGTGCGTCGAAGTCATCAGACAACTACTCGGCGGCGACGAGGTCAGCCACGAAGGCCTGGTACAGGTCAATCGCGCGCGGCTGTGGACCCTGCCCGACAAGATCCCCGATCTCGTCGGGCCAGCCGTCACCCCGGAAACCGCCGCCCGGCATGCCACCTGGGCGGACGGGCTCGTCACGGTGAACCAGTCGAGAGAAGCGCTGGAGAAGGTCCTTCGGGCCTACCGTGACGCCGGCGGCCGCGGGCCTGCGCGGTTGCAGATTCACCTAAGTTGGGCCCCGTCGGAGGACGAGGCGCTCGCGATCGCCCACGACCAGTGGCGCAGTAACGTGTTCGATCCCCCGGTCTGCTGGGACACCGAGACGGTCGAGGCGTTCGACGTCATGAGCGAGAAGGTCACCCCCGAGCAGATGCACCAATCCGTCCGGATATCAAGCGATTTGGGTAAGCATCTCGAGTGGCTGCAGCAGGATCTGGAGCAAGGGTGGGACGAGTTGTACCTGCACTTCGTCGGACAACAGCAGACCGGCTTCATCGACGCGTTCGGCGAACACGTGCTGCCCCGGCTCAATCCGACGGCGGTCTCCGCGTGAGGAAGATCGAGACTGGCGACCTGTGGTGGAAGAACGCCGTCTTCTACTGCGCCGACATCGAGACCTTCTACGACTGGGACGGCGACGGCTGTGGCGACATCCGCGGCATGACCGAGCGCATCGAGTACCTCGCCGGCCTTGGTGTGACGTGTCTGTGGCTCATGCCGTTCTACCCCACCGGCCGGGTGGACGACGGCTACGACATCGTCGACTTCTTCGGTGTCGACCCCCGACTGGGAACGCACGGTGACTTCGTCGAACTCGTGCGCACCGCCAAGTCCTGCGGGATCCGGGTGATCGTCGACTTCGTCATGAACCACACCTCGGACCGCCACCCGTGGTTCAAGTCCGCCTGCCGCAGCACCGACGACCCGTATCGCGACTACTACGTGTGGAGCGCGACGAAACCCAAGTCGAGCAAGAAGGACGTCGTGTTCCCCGACAAGGAGGACAGCCTCTGGGAGCGCGACCCGAAGACCGACGAGTGGTACCTGCACCACTTCCTCAAACACCAGCCGGACCTGAACATCGCCAACCCCGTTGTACAGGAAGAGATCTCGCGGGTGCTCGGCTTCTGGCTCGAGCTGGGGGTATCCGGTTTCCGGGTCGATGCCGTCCCGTTCCTCTTCGCCCGCGACGGCGCACCCGGCGATCCAGGGGTCTTCGACCCGTACGAGTACCTCGGCGACGTGCGCAACTTCGTCACCCGACGGGTCGGCGACGCTGTGCTGCTCGGCGAGGTGAACGTCGGTTATCAGGATCAGAAGTCCTTCTTCGGCGGCCCCGACGGAGACGGGCTCAACATGCAGTTCGACTTCATCGGAATGCAGAACGTCTACCTGTCCATGGCGCGCGGCGACGCCCGACCGATCGCCGAGGCACTGATGCAACGGCCGTCGCTCGACATCACGAGCCAGTGGGCCAATTTCGTGCGCAATCACGATGAGCTCACCCTGGACAAACTGAGCGACGACGAGCGCCAGGAGATCTTCGACGCCTTCGGCCCCGACCCGGACATGCAGCTCTACGGGCGCGGCCTGCGCAGGCGGCTACCGGCCATGCTCGGCGGCGATGAGCGGCGTATGCGGATGGCCTATTCGCTGATGTTCTCGCTGCCCGGCACCCCGGTCCTGTTCTACGGAGAGGAGATCGGCATGGCCGAGAATCTCGACGTCGAGGGACGCTTTGCGGTGCGCACCCCGATGCAGTGGACCAACGGTGCCAACGGTGGCTTCTCCAAGGCGGCCAAGCGCAAACTGCCCAGGCCCCAGCCCGACGGAATGTACGGTCCCGACCGGGTCAACGCCGCCGACCAGCGCCACGATCACCAGTCGTTCTGGTGGTTCATGCGCAATCTCATCTACACGTACCGGTCCCAACCGGAGATCGGATGGTCGACTCCCGAGATCCTGAACCAACCGAATCCCGCCGTGCTGGCACATGTCTGCCGCGAAAAGTCGGGTTGGGCAATGGTCGCACTGCACAATTTCGGCGCCGAAAGCTGCCTTGCGCCGGTCCAACTCGGCGAGGCGCCGGGCTGCAAGCTCGTCGACCTGCTCGACGACCTCACCGAACACGAACTCGACGACAAGGGCCGCATCGAGGTCGGCCTGGAACCGTACGGCTACCGGTGGCTGCGGCTAGTGCGACCCGACGACCCGCCGATCATCTGAGTCGACGATCTCACGGATGAACCTCCGACTCGCCAGGAGGTAACAGAGGATCGCGACCACCTGGAACACGGGCACGATCAACAACGACCGCCCCAGCGACATCGCGCCGAGGTCGCCGGAGAGCGCATCGCTGATGACGCCGGTGAGGAACGGGCCCGCTGACCCGACGATGGCGCCGAAGAACAGGAAGATCGCCGAAGCCGTCGCGCGCTGTTCGGCTCGGGCCAGGCGTTGGATGGCCGCGATGGACGGCGCCATGTACGCCGTGCCGACGACGTAGCTCAGCGAGATGAACCATATGCACAGCGTCCGGTCACCCACCGTGAACGCCAGCGCCGAGAAGGGGAGCATCGCAGCGGTCATCGCGGCCACCAGCCACAGCAGCCATCGCGGATCCCGTGCCGACAACCGGTCCGCGACCCGGCCCACGACCAGCAGGCCGAGGATCCCCGTCAGCCCGCTGGCGATGCCGTAATGCACTCCGACCTCGCCCAACTCCATACCGCGGGTCCGGACCAGATAAGCAGGGGCAAAGGCCGTCAACGAGTAACCCGCCACCGAGATGCAGGACGCGCCGACGACGACACCCACGAAGCTGCCTTTACGCAACAGATCCCAGGCCTTGGCGGGGACACCGACGTCGACGTCGGTCGTGGCGGGCATCGACTGCCTACGCCCGAGCGCGACGAGGACCAGCGGCGCGAACGCCACGCTGACCGCCCCCATGACCACGAACGCCATCCGCCAGCCTAGGGCTTGAGCCAGCAGGCCGCCGCCGATCAGGCTGACCGCGCTGGCGAGTGGGATCGCGAGCGTGATCACCGCCAGCGGCGCGGCACGACGTTGCGGGGCGAAGTTTCGCGCCACATACGCGTGCGCGGCCGGTGTGCTGCCAGCCTCACCGATCGCGACGCCCACGCGGGTGAGCGCCAGTTGGAAACCCGACTGCACCGCACCGCCCAGCATCGTCATCGCGCCCCACAGCGTCAGGCACGTCGACACCACCAGCCCGAACGCACCGCGGTCGGCGATCCGGGCGATCAGCAGGCCGAGCACGGCGTAGATGGCCAGGAAACCGAACCCATTGATCACGCCCAGGGCGGTATCGGACAGGTCCAGTTCCGCCCTGATCGGTTCGGCAAGGACCGCGGGCAGGAACCGGTCCGCGTAATTCAACGTCCCAACGATCGCGAGCAGCGCGACCGCAACCCAGGCTCGCCGCGCGCTGTGGGTGCCGCTGACCGGGGCGAGCTGTGCAGTAGCCATGTCGTGGGCAGCTTCCCAGACTTTGTCTCAAGTCCGGGATTAATTGCATTTCAAGGGGGTAAATAAGCGGCATGCCCGAAGCCGAAGAAGTCACCGCGGTCGCGATCTGCGGCGGATGTGGTTACCCGACACTCGGGCCGAACCTGTGCTCCTACTGTCAAGCCATGACCGCCGATCCGGCCGCCGCCTGACGGGTCTGAGCTGCAGCTAGTTCACGGGGACGTCGAGTATCGGGCGCTGCTGGTTCGCACCCGGCGCGTCGAAATGCCACCACTCGCCGGCGTAAACGGTGAGCCCGCCCGCGGCCATCGCCTCGCGCAACCGTTTGCGGTTGGTCTGAGCCGCGGGGCTGACCCCGTCGGTGGCGTAGGCGTTGGCGCGCGTAGTGAACTCGTCGAAGCCAGTGCCCATATCGACGAGGGCGCCGTCACGGGCCAAGGTCACGTCGACCGACAACGCCGCTTCATGGCTGCTGGCATAGGGTCCGGGTCTGGCCACCCACCCGGGCTCCGGGACCGTCTCGAACATCCGCACCTGCACGTCGTGCGGCCGGTAGCAATCCCAGAACACCAGCACCTCGCCGCCGGGGCGCAACGCGTCGGCGGCCGCCGCCAAGCCTGGCGCCATCGACTCGTCGACAAGGCACCGCGCATCGGCGGGATACAGCTGCTCGCCGACGAAGTTGTTCGTCGTCGCGTACCGCAGGTCGACCACCGCGTCGGGTACGACGGTGCGGACATCGACGAGTCCCGCCGCCCGAGCCGCGTCCGTCAGCGGCGGCACGGGTGCAGCCGGTGTCGCGGAGGCCACGCCAAGCGTCGGCCACGCGAGGACAACGGCCAAGGCCGGAACCGCCCATGCACTACGCATATCGCCTCGCTTCCGGGCTGGAGTAGTCACCTACGTTGCTGGGCCTCACCGGCCCTGCGACGCTTCCGATCGCGTTCGATGCGAGGTGACCCGCGGCAGAGCGCCGTCCAACTCGGTGGTGGTCTGGCCAAGACCGGTGGCCCGGCGGAGTTCGGCGAAAGCGGCGATGAACGCGTCCGTCGCGGTGTGGACGTCATCGAACGCCAGGTCGTCGCAGAGCACCGAGATGTTGAGCTGGTCGACGTAGCTCCACACCGTCATGTTCATCGCCGCACCGGCGGCCAGCGGCCCTACCGAGTAGATCTCGGTGACGACCGCACCGGCGATCCGGCCACGCTCGCGGGGTCCCGGCACATTCGACACGATCAGGTTGAACAACTGGTTCGGCGCCTCGCGGCGCGACGTCCATCGGAAGGTGGCGTGGGCCGCCGCGGGCGGTACATACCGCAAACCCTTGCCCACGGTGGCGGGTCCGAGCGACTCGTTGTCCTCTTTGGCCATCCGCGCGGCCATCCGGATCAAACGGAGCCTTTCCAGCGGGTCCTCGATCTGTACCGGCAGAGACACCAGCATGGTGCTCAACTCGTTGCCGGTGATGCGGTCTGGCGAGGTGTCGGTCGCAGCGGGAACCGAGGCGATCAGCGCGTCGTCGGCGACCCCCTCACGCTCGATGATCAGCGTGCGCAGTCCGCCGGCGGCGATCGCGAGCACCACGTCGTTGACGGTCGCTTCGAGATATCTGCTCGTCGCTCTGACCTCGTCGATCGACAGGGTGGCGGTCGCGAACGCGCGCCCAGCCGAGATCTTGCGGTTGAGGAAGGTGGGGGGCGGTTTGAACCGTTCGGCGAGTTCGGGTCGGCGACGGCGCTGACGGGCTCGACGCTGAAGCCGGTAGGCGCCGACGGCAACCTCTTTGACGACACCGGGCAGGCCCGCGAGCTGGCGGACGTGGTCACGTACCGCGAACACGAGCACAGCCGCGGCAGAAAGTGTTTCGGAGTCGCCTCCGGAACGGGGCTCACCGGCGCCGGTGCCGGGCCATTCCATCGCACGGGCCATCAGGTTGGCCGACGCGACGCCGTCTGCCAACGCGTGGTGCACCTTGCCGATCACAGCGACGCGGTTGTCGGCGAGACCTTCGGCGTAGTACAGCTCCCACAGCGGTCGGCTGCGATCCAAGGGCGTGCTCGCGATCTGACCGATCAGCGCGTCGAGTCCTGCACGCCCGCCCGGGTCCGGAACGGTCACTTTCCGGACGTGGTAGCCGAAGTCGATGTCGGCGCCTTGCCGCCACACCGGCCGATGCAGATGCAGTGGAACGTCGACGAGTTCGTACCGGAAGGGATCCAGCGCCGGCAGGCGCTCGCGGAACGTCTCGAGGAACGCGTCGAACGTCGGCTCGCCCTCGAACTGCGAGGTGTCGACCACCGCGATCTTGAGCGTGTGCTGGTGCACGTTCGGCGTTTCGCTGGACAGCAGCAGCGAGTCCCAGCCACTGAGGCGCTTCACGTCGCTATCCTTCGGCGGTCTTGTACCGCCCGATCGGCGGGAGGCGTCTGCTGACCGACTCGGCTGCGGTCAGGAGCGCTTCGACGAACTTGTCGGATGCGAACGTGCATCCGGCGTGACCGGCGGCCACGTCGACGGTTTCGGCGTCCGGTATCCGACTCGCCAGCCATCGCTGCCGTCGCACCCCGAAGGCCCGGTCGCGTGTCGTCACCACCACCGCTGTGGGGACGTCGACCTCGTGGATCCATGTCGTCGAGTCGAAGCGGATGACCTCGGCCAGGGCCCGGGTGATCGCACCGGGCGACGTACTACGCACCTGGTTGAGCAGCCACTGGTGGTTCTGCAACGCGCCAGGGCCCACCATCGCGGCGGGTGCGAGTCGCCTCGCAGGCGGACTCAGCGAGTCGAGCAGCGCTGCGAACACGCCGGTCGCTATCCGCTCGTAGCTGGCTCGGTTGACCGCCGCCGCCGCGGCGCACAACACCAAACCGTCGACACGGGCCGGGTGACGCTTCCAGACCAGTTGGGCCACGAGCGATCCCATCGAGTAGCCGACCGGCACGAACGTCCGGATGCCCAGAGCGTCTGCCACGGCTGCGACATCGTCGGCGCAGTCCTCGAGCAGAAACCGGGGCGCCGTGATGCCCTGACCATGACCGCGTTGGTCGAACACCACCACGCGACCGAATTCCCGCAGTGCATCCAGCGCGGGGTACCACGTCATGACACCCGTGCACGCCACCGAGTGCAACAACATGAAAACGGGGCCGTCGCAGGGCCCCGAGTCGACGACGTACGTCGTACCGCGGCCGGGTAACTCCACCATCCGGCCTTCCGGGACATTCGCAGCCGAGGCCAACGCGGGTAACGACGGCAACCGCGGAATGGGCAGTGGTTTGGGCAGATTCCAGGCGATGCCATCAACGATAGAGCGAACACGACGCGCCGTCCGGCGTTCGCCCGCCTTCCCGCTGAGCACTTGCACAGCGTCTCGGGCTTAGACTGCCAGCGTGCGCGAGGTGCTCGAGGAGTTGCTGACCGTGTGGCGGTCCGGCGGCGCCGCCGGTCTGGCCACCGTCGTGCGCACGATCCGCTCGGCGCCGCGGCAGCCCGGCGCGACCATGGTGGTCAGCCCCGACGGCTCGGTCGCCGGTTCGGTGTCCGGCGGCTGCGTCGAGGCCGCCGTCTACGAACTGGTCAACGAGGTTGTCGCCTCGGGACGCCCGGAGTTACAGCGCTACGGCATCAGCGACGACGACGCCTTCGCGGTGGGGCTGACGTGCGGCGGCATCATCGACATCTTCGCCGAGCCGGTGTCACGCGACAGCTTCCCGCAGCTGCAGGCGATCGCCGACGACATCGCCGCACACCGACCCACCGCCGTGGCCACCGTCATCGCGCACCCCGACGCCGACCGGATCGGGCGCCGCCTGGTCATCGGCACGGATTCGGTCGACGGATCGCTGGGTTCTGCGCGCGTCGACGCCGCGGTCACCGACGACGCGCGCGGGTTGCTCGCCGTCGGTCGCACGGGCGTGTTGTCGTACGGCCCCGACGGCCAGCGCCAGGAGACCGGGATGGAGGTGTTCGTCGCCAGCCACGCGCCGCCGCCGCGGATGCTGATCTTCGGGGCGATCGACTTCGCAGCCGCGCTCGCCCAGCAGGGTGCCCTGCTCGGATATCGCGTCACCGTGTGTGACGCCCGCCCGGTGTTCGCCACACCCGCCCGCTTTCCCGGCGCCGACGAGGTCGTGGTGATGTGGCCCGACCGGTACCTCGCAGAGCAGGCCGAGCAGGGGGCGATCGACACGCGCACGGCGATCTGCGTGCTCACCCACGATCCGAAGTTCGACGTTCCCGTGCTCCGGGTCGCACTCGGCCTGCCCGAGGTCGGTTACATCGGGGTGATGGGATCTCGTCGCACACACGACGATCGATTGCGCCGGTTGCGCGAGTGCGGCCTCGCCGACGCCGAACTGACCCGGCTGTCCAGCCCGATCGGCCTGGACCTGGGCGCCCGCACACCCGAGGAGACCGCGGTGTCGATCGCGGCCGAGATCATCGCCCGCAGGTGGGGCGGCGGCGGCCGTCCGCTGAGCGACACAGACGGACGCATCCACCACGAGGGATGAGACAACGCCTATGGAAATGTCGTTCTCGAATGCGATAACGTCACTCTTTACACAGCGAGGAGAAGGGTGATCCGGTGACTTCTGCTTCAGCGGAGAAGGTCGCGACCCGTTACGCAGGAACCCGAGTCGCGCGCATTGAGGACAACCGGCTTCTCACCGGCCGAGGCACCTTCGTCGACGACGTCGTGCGGCCGGGGATGCTGCACGCGTGCTTCGTGCGGAGCCCCTTCGCCAGGGCGAAGATCAACGGCGTCGACGCGTCGGCCGCGCTGGCCATGCCGGGTGTGCACGCGGTGTTCACCGCCGACGACCTCAATCCCGACGTCAAAGAGTCGTGGCACGCGGTCGCAGGCAAGGACATCCCGGACACGCCGCGCCCGCCCCTGGCCGAGGGGGAGGTGAAGTTCGTCGGTGATCCGGTCGCGCTCGTCGTGGCCGACAGCCGCTACCTCGCCGAGGACGCCGTCGATGTGGTCGACGTCGACTACGGGCCGCTCCCCGCGGTCGCCGACTTCACGAAAGCCGTCGGGTCGGCGGTGGTGGTGCACGAGGCCTACCCCGACAACGTCGCGGGCGGCATGGGCGGAGCGCCACCCGACGAGGAGACGTTCACCAACGCCGCTTGCGTCGCGTCGGCGAACGTCTATCAGCAGATCCACGCGCCGGTGCCGATCGAGTGCCGCGGCATGGTTGTGGAGTGGACGCCTGCGACCGAGGAACTGACCCTGTGGGCGTCGACGCAGACGCCGCACGAGTTGCGGGCTTTCTGCGCGCGGCTGCTCGGCATCCCGGCGCACAACGTGCGAGTCATCATGCGCGACACCGGCGGTGGCTTCGGCCAGAAGGTCGTGCCGATGCGCGAGGACATGTGCATCATGCTGGCGGCTCGGAAGGCCTCGGCGCCGCTGAAGTGGATCGAGGACCGTCGCGAGAATCTGATGTCGGCGGGTCAGGCGCGCCACGTCGACGGCACCGCCCGGATGGCCCTTGACGAGGAGGGCACCATCCTCGCCGTCGACATCGACTTCGCCTATGACGTCGGCGCCTACCCCACCCCGTACCCGGTGCTGACCACCGCCGCGGTCGGCATGTTCTTCCCCGGCCCGTACCGGGTGCCGAAGGCAAGCTTCAACTACAAGACCGTGTTCTCCAACACCGCGGGCCTGCACGCATACCGCGGTCCCTGGCAGTACGAAACGCTGGCCCGCGAAGTGCTTTTCGACATCGCCGCGCGCAAGCTGGACATGGATCCCGTCGAACTGCGCAGGCGCAACATCCTGCGCGGCGACGAGATGCCCTACTTCAACCCCAACGGCATGCCCTACGACCACGTCGCGCCCGCCGACACCTTCGAGCAGGCCGTGAAGATCCTCGACCATGAGGGCTTCCGCAAGGAACAGGCCGATGCGCTGGCCGAGGGCCGCTACATCGGTCTGGGATTCTCGGCTTACATCGAACCGACCGGCGCCGCGACCGGACACCTGGGCACCGAGGGCTGCACCATCCGGATGGAGCCCACCGGCAAGATCAACGTCTACGTCAACGGCGGGTCGACCGGCAACAGCCTCGAGACCACCGTCGTGCAGTTGACCGCCGACGCACTGGGCGCCGAGATCACCGACGTGTCGACGATCCAGGGCGACACCGCGGTCACCCCGTACGGCGCAGGCACCCAAGGCAGTCGCAGCGGTCCGATGACCGCGGGTGCGGTCGCCGAGGCGGGCGCGCTGCTGCGTAAGCAGATCATCGCGATGGCCGCACCGCGCCTCGAGGTCGACGAGGCCGAGGTGGAGCTGACCGGCTCGCGGGCCGTGGTGGCCGGAAACCCGGACAAGAGCGTGACTTTCGCTGATCTCGCCTACCGGGCGTACTACGAGCCGCAGCAGTTGCCGCCCGGTGTCTCGTCGTCGTTGGAGGCGACCGCGCGGTTCGCCTCACCACCTGAGGCGATGATCCACTGGGCCAACGCCACCCATGCCTGCACGTGCGAGGTCGACATCGAGACCGGGCGGGTGACCCTCACCCGCTACATCGTCAGCGAGGACGTCGGCCCGATGATCAACCCCAACGTGGTCGAGGGTCAGATCGCCGGCGGCACCGTGCAGGGCATCGGCGGTGCGCTGCTCGAGGACATGGCCTACGACGACGACGGCAACCCGCTGTCGAGCACTTTCGTCGACTACCTGCTGCCGACGGCCACCGAGGTGCCCCCGATCGAGTACGGGCACGTGGAGATCCCCGGACCCGGCGTCGGCGGATACAAGGGCGTCGGCGAGGGCGGCGCGATCGGTTCGACACCCGCCGTCATCAACGCGATCAACGATGCCCTGGCACCGCTCGGTGTCACGCTGACCCGCCTACCCGCCAGCCCCGCCGCGATCGTCGAGGCCATCGAGAACGCCAAGAAGTAAGGAACGCAGCCACAGTGGAACTCAATAACGAATTCCGGGTCGCCGTGCCGGTGGACACGGCATGGGAGGCACTCAACGACGTCGAACGCGTCGCGCCGTGCATTCCGGGTGCTCAGCTGTTGTCGGTCGACGGCGACGCCTTCACCGGCGCGGTGAAGGTCAAGGTCGGTCCGATCACGGTGTCCTACAAGGGGGATGCCTCGTTCGAGGAGCGCGACGAGGCCGCTCGCCGTGTTGTCATCAAGGCGCAGGGTAAGGAGACCCGGGGCAGTGGTAACGCGGCCGCGCACGTGACCGCGCAACTCAAGGACGAGGGTGACGCGACCAGCGTCACGATCACCACGGACTTGACCATCTCGGGGAAGGCCGCTCAGTTCGGCCGCGGCGTACTGGCCGACGTGTCGACGAACCTGATCGGACAATTCGCCAAGAACCTCGAATCGGATCTTCTCGGCGGCGCCGCGACGACCGCACCGACCACGGAGACGGCGGCGGTTGCGGCTCAGCCCGATGCCGGCGATTCCATCGACATGCTCAAAGTCGTTGCGCTGCCGATGGCCAAGCGGGCCGCACCCGTCGTGGCCGCCGTCGCCGGCGGCTTGGCGATGGGCTTCCTGATCGGGCGGCGCCGCAGGAAGAGCCCCACCGCCGTGCTGACCGACGACCTGCAGTCCGCCCTGCTGCGACTGCTCAGCGCGCCGACCGAGCGGCTGCGGCCGTGAAAGCCGCTCCGTTCACCTACCACCGCCCCGATTCGGTGAAGGAGGCGGTGGACATGCTCGCCGAATACGGCGAGGACGCGAAAATCCTTGCGGGCGGGCAGAGTCTGGTGCCGATGCTCGCGATGCGCCTGACCCACTTCGACAACCTCATCGACATCTCCCGCATCGACGAGCTTCGCAGCATCGACTTGGTGGACGACGCGGTACGTGTCGCGGCAGGCACCCCGCACTCGTTCGTCGGAATGGATGACGAAGTGGCGGAATCGGTTCCGCTGCTGACGCTGGCGACCCCGCACATCGGCCACTTCCAGATCCGCACCAGGGGTACGCTCGGCGGCGCCATCGCGCACGCCGATCCTGCGGCGGAGTACGCGGCGGTCGCGCTCGCGCTCGACGCGCAGATGGATGTCGTCTCGTCGACGGGATTCCGGCAGATCGCGGCGAAAGACTTCTTCACCGGTCTTTGGGAGACCTCGCTGGCGTCCGGGGAGATGTTGACCGCGGTGCACTTCCCCGTCTGGGGCGGGCGGTCAGGTTTCGCGCTGGAGGAATTCGCCCGCCGCCACGGCGATTTCGCGATCGCCGGCGCCGCGGTGGCGGTTGAACTCGACGACGATGACCGGGTATGTCGTTGCGGCATCGGCTTGTTGGGACTGGGCTCGACACCGCTGCGGGCCAGCGCCGCCGAAGAGGCCGTCACCGGTCGACCGGTCGACGAGATCAGCGCCGAAGAAGTCGGGCGGCTCGCACTGTCCGGGCTCGAGGACATCCCATCCGACCTGCAGGGGTCGGCCACCTACCGGGCCAAGGTCGGGGCGACGATGGTCGCCCGCGCCTGGTCCGGCGCCATCACGGAGGCACGCGATGCATGAGATGCCGGTCGAAGTGACGGTCAACGGGCGCACGTTCGCAGCGACCGTGGAACCGCGCCTGACACTCGCGGACTTCCTGCGTGAGAAGTGTGGTTTGACCGGGACACACCTCGGGTGTGAGCACGGCGCCTGTGGTGCCTGCACGGTGCTGCTCGACGGCGACGCGGTGCGCGCCTGCCTGATCTTCGCCGTGCAGGCCGAGGGTATGGAGGTCACCACCGTCGAGGGCATCGGCGGCGCCGACGGTGAACTGTCGCCGGTGCAAGCCGCCCTGCGCGAATGCCACGGGCTGCAGTGCGGTTTCTGCACTCCGGGCTTCGTCACCTCCATCACCGCGTTGCTGCGTGACAATCCCAAGCCGAGCGACGAAGAGATCCGCGAGGGTTTGTCGGGCAACTTCTGCCGGTGCACGGGTTATCAGGGGATCGTCAACGCGGTACACCGTGCCGCCGAGAAGACCTGAGGCCGCCCATGTCGTCGGCGGGCCCCCGCGCCGACTCCTATACGATCGGCACCTTCTTCGAGACCCGAGGAGAACCATGCTGATCGCCGTCACCGGGGGCACCGGCTACGTCGGCGCCCACTGCGTGCGTGCCCTGCTTTCCGCCGGCCACCGCGTGCGCCTGCTCATCGCGCCCGACGCGGAAGGCGCGCCGGTCCTGGCCAAGCTCGCCGAGATCGGTGACGTCGAGACGATGAGCGGTGACATCAGGCGGACAGCCACAGTCGATGGGCTCCTCGACGGCTGCGACGCGGTGCTGCACGGCGCTGGAGTTGTTGGCACCGACAAACGCCGCACCACGCTGATGTGGGAGGTCAACGCCCATGCCACCGAGGCGGTGCTGACGCGCGCGGCAGCAGGCGGGTTGGACCCCGTGGTGTCGGTCAGCAGCTACAGCGCGCTGTTCCCACCACCCAACGGCGTGATCGGTCCCGATACGCCGACCGCGCCCGGCCGCAGTTCGTATGCGCAAACCAAGGCCTACGCCGACCGCGTGGCACGGCGGCTGCAGGAGCAGGGCGCACCGGTCGTCATCACCTACCCGTCGAGTGTGGTGGGTCCGGCGTTCCACACCGCCGCGGGCGTGACCGAGCGTGGGTGGGCGCCGCTGGTGCGATGGGGCGTCGCGCCGCGACTGCGCGGAGGGATGCAGATGATCGACGTCCGCGACGTCGCCGACGTGCATGCCCGGTTGTTCGTTCCCGGCCGCGGACCGCGCCGGTATGTGTGCGGGGGCGAGCTGATCGCGTTCGACGACATGATCTCGGCCCTCGAACGGGGCACGAACCGTCGATTCCGGCGAATCCCGGTCAGCCAGGGCATGTTTCGAGGCCTCAGCATCGTCGGGGAGGCGCTGTCCGGCGTTGTCGACCTTGGCGACGGTCTCACCTATGAGGCGGCGCTGCTGCTCACCGCCGCGACGCCCACCGACGACTCGGCCACCACCGGCGACCTCGGCGTGACATGGCGGTCGCCGGTCGACGCCATCATCGCGACTTTCGAACGGCAGCAGTCGGTTCCGTAACGGTTCGGACCGGCTGAGCAGCCGAAGGGATCAGCTGCGGTCGGGCTCTGTGCGCGGTCCGAAACCGGACGGCGACTCACCCGCCGTGGCGTGCTTGCCGATATGCGACTCGGCTCGCATCCGGTCCACCATGTGGGGATAGTGCAGCTCGAAAGCCGGCCGCTCCGAACGGATCCGGGGCAGCTCGGTGAAGTTGTGCCGCGGCGGCGGGCAAGACGTCGCCCACTCCAGCGAATTGCCGTACCCCCACGGATCGTCGACCGTGACCGGCTCGCCGTAGCGCCAGCTCTTGAACACGTTCCAGACGAACGGCAGCATCGAGATACCCAGGATGAACGCCCCGATCGTCGACACCACATTGAGCGGTACGAACCCGTCGGACGGTAGGTAGTCGGCGTACCGACGAGGCATGCCCTCGTTGCCCAGCCAGTGCTGCACCAAAAACGTGGTGTGGAAACCGATGAACGTGAGCCAGAAGTGCAGCTTGCCCAACCGTTCGTCGAGTAACCGGCCAGTCATCTTCGGGAACCAGAAGTAGATCCCCGCATAGGTCGCGAACACGATGGTCCCGAACAACACGTAGTGGAAATGCGCGATCAAGAAGTAGGTGTCGGAGACGTGGAAGTCCAGCGGCGGGCTGGCCAGCATCACGCCGGTGAGTCCACCGAGAAGGAAGGTGAGCATGAACCCGATCGAGAACAGCATCGGTGTCTCGAAGGTCAACTGGCCCCTCCACATCGTGCCTATCCAGTTGAAGAACTTGATGCCCGTCGGCACCGCGATCAGATAGGTGGTGAACGAGAAGAACGGCAACAGCACCGCGCCGGTGGCGTACATGTGGTGCGCCCACACCACGACGGACAACGCGGCGATGCCCAGGGTGGCGTAGACCAGCGTGGTGTAACCGAAAATCGGCTTGCGCGAGAAGACCGGGATGATCTCGGTGACGATGCCGAAGAACGGCAGCGCAACGATGTACACCTCGGGGTGACCGAAGAACCAGAACAGGTGCTGATAGAGGATCGGTCCGCCGTTGGCCGGGTCGTAGACGTGCGCGCCGAGGTGGCGATCGGCGGCCAGTGCGAGCAGTGCGGCGGTCAGGATCGGGAAGGCCATCAGCACCAGCACCGACGTCACCAGGATGTTCCAGGTGAAGATCGGCATCCGGAACATCGTCATTCCGGGTGCGCGCATGCACACCACGGTGGTGATCATGTTGACCCCACCGAGGATGGTGCCCAGACCGGCGACGGCGAGACCCATGATCCACAGGTCACCGCCGGCGCCCGGTGAATGCATGGCGTTGCTCAGCGGCGCGTACGCCGTCCAGCCGAAGTCAGCGGCACCACCTGGGGTGATGAAGCCCGCGACCGCGATGAGCCCGCCGAACAGGAACAGCCAGTACGAGAACGCGTTGAGCCGCGGGAACGCCACGTCGGGCGCGCCGATCTGCAGCGGCAGCACCAGGTTGGCGAACCCGAACACGATCGGCGTCGCATAGAACAGCAACATGATCGTGCCGTGCATGGTGAACAGCTGGTTGTACTGCTCATTGGACAGGAACTGCAGCCCCGGCATCGCCAGCTCGCCCCTGATGAACAGCGCCATCAGCCCGCCGATGAAGAAGAACACGAAGCAGGTGACCACGTACATGATGCCGATCAGCTTGTGATCGGTCGTGGTGATGAGCTTGTAGATGAGCGCGCCCTTTGGACCCATCCGGGCCGGGAACGGGCGACGCACCTCCAGCTTGGGAACCGAGGTCAATTCGGCGGTCACTGAACGCTCCCTTCGGCGCGGGGCCAGGGGTCATGTACCCAAATCTCGTGACCTCGATCTTAGGTAGCGCCGCCGCGCACCGAAAGCCATTCAGCGAACCGGCGCGGCCGGCCGATCAGCCGGCCGCGTTCACCGGTGTCCCGTCATCGCTGTGCATGCCGTACGGCACCGCCGTCAGCATCGTGACCGAGAGCTCGGTCCCGCTCGGCGTCCGGAAGGCGCGCTGCTCACCGGGGCGGGCACCGAGGATGGCCGCGCCCATCGGCGACTGCGTGGAGTACACCTCGATGTCGCCGTGTTCGGCGCTGCGCACGCCGAGCAGGAACGTCTCGATCTCAGCGGTGTCGTCGTACCGCACCGTGACGACCATGCCCGGTTCGGCGATACCGTCGTCCGGCGGATCCTCCCCGACGACAGCGTTGATGAGCATCTCGTGGATCTGCTGGATACGCGCCTGGCGTGCCCGCTTGATCGCGCTCGCGTTCTCGTCGGTGTCTTCGTCACCGACCGCGTTCGCACACAGCTCGCGCAAAGTGGCGAGTTCCTGTTGCAGGCGCTCGTAGGCGGCCCGCGAGATCCAGATTCGCTGCGCACTCGTCATTTTTCGGTCCTTCCGTGCAATCAAGCTGGGAGTCGGCTGGTTGCCGAATCGATGGCGGCCCCGTAGGGCTTGGCTTGCAGAAGCGTCACGTGTAACTCCTTGCCGGTGGGGGCCAGGTACGTGCGCCGATCCCCCGGCCGCGCCCCGAGGATCGCGACGCCCAGCGGCGACCGCGGCGAGTAGACCTCGATCTCGGCGGGTTCGATACCGCGGATACCGAGCAGGAATGTCTCGGTGTCACCGGTGTCGTCGTAGCGGATGGTCAAGACCATGCCCGGCTCGGCCACGCCATCGTCGGGTGGGTCCTCGCCGACGACGGCGTTCGCAAGCAGATGTTCGATCCGGTGGATCCGGTTCGACCGCATTCGGTCCTCAGCCGTGCGGGTGGGGTCATCGTCGGTGGCGTCGTCGGACACCTCGGATCGATGTCTGGTCCTCAGCTCCGCCAGTTCGGCCTGCAGTTTGATATAGGCACGTCGCGTCATCCAGACGCGGTCGGCGCTCGCCATGCTCGTCATGAGTGGTCCTTTCTCGAAAGGGGTTGCCGTCAGGGGCGGGCCACGGGCTGGGATAGCGCCGCCCCTGACGACTCGCAGTGCCCGCGAGGGGCACAAGAGCCGATTGGCCGCTCTATGCGACCGCGCGACGGAGGGGATCGAAGGGCCGCAGCGCTTCGGGTTGTTTGCCGGTCGTGATCTGTTCGGCCAAGAGCCGGCCGGTGACCGGACCGTGAGCCAGCCCCCACATCCCGTGCCCACCGGCGACGTAGACGTTGCGCGACATCTCGCCGATGAGCGGGCGGCCGTCGGGGGTGATCGGGCGCGGACCCACCCAGATGTCGCTGCGTTCGGCCCACCTGACTCCCTCCAGAAGGGGGCTCGCCGCCTCGACGATCGCACCCACCCGCTCGGGGATCGCCGGTTCGTGCGGATCGCGCAACTCCATCGTGCCCGCCACCCGCAGCGCACCCTTGTACGGCGTACACGCGATGCGCGCGTCCGGCAGATAGATCGGGCCGGGGATGGGACGATCCACCGGCACGGTGAACGAGTAACCGCGGCCGGACTCCACGGGCACACGCAGCCGGTGCCCCGCCAACCGCGACATCCAGGCGCCGGTCGCGATCACCGCGCTGTCGGCGGTCAGATGCTTGCCGCTGTAGGGCTGCACCACCACCCCGTTGCCGGAGCTGAACACGCCCCGCACGTCGTGGGTGAGGATGTTTCCCCCACGCTCCTCGACCGCCCGACCCAGGGCTTGTACGAAGCGGCCCGGGTCGACGAACCGCTGACCGTTGATGTTGATTCCGGCGGTGATGGCCGGTGAAGCCAACGGCACCTGCTCGCGCAACGCCGCACCGGACAAGCCGGTGACGAACAGTTCCTGTCCGGCGCGTTCAAGGGCACGCAGATCGGCCATCATGTTCTCGGCGTCGGCGGTGCTGCGGAAGATCGCGGTGATCGGCGCGTCGGTCACCGGGGCGTCCACCCCGTTCGCGATCAGGACGTCGAAAGCCTCGATACATTCCTGGTTCAGCGGCACGTTGGCCGCCACCGCCTGGTTCCACACCGACGAGCGGGAGTTCGCGGCGAACTGGATCAAGAACAGCCACAACGCGCCGTCGATGGTCAGCGGGATGTGCAGCGGGGCGTTGCGGTCGCGCAATGAGCGCAGGCCGTAGCGCAGCGTCTTCGGCGAGTTCAACGGCAGCGTCAGCGCGGGCGCGACCCATCCGGCGTTGCCCCACGAGGCGCCCTCGGCGATCCCGCTGCGGTCCACGACGGTGACGTTGACACCGCGCTCCTGCAGGAACCATGCCGTTGACAAGCCGACGATGCCGGCGCCGACCACGATCGCAGACCGCGGTCCACCGTCAATCCGCTCGCCGCCGACCATTGCAACCCCTCCATCGCTGAGAACGTGTGTTCGTTGACTCCATGGTCGGCCGGTCGGGTGCGTTCGGACTTGCCCGTGCCCGACAATCCCCCGGCGGGCCGTTGTGGTGATCCGACAATGACCTGGTCGGGCGGGGTCCGATCGCGACGGCTCAGTCGGTGTCGATCGCGGCGAGTTCGATCATCATGGCGAGGCGCTTGCGGGCGTCCTCCAGCGGCAGATCGGTGATCTCCCCCATTTTGCGCAGGCGGTACCGCACCGTGTTCTCGTGGACACCGAGGCGCTGCCCTGCCTGGGCGGGATCGCCCAGCGCCTCCAGATATGCCCGCAGCGTCGGGACGTACTCGGTGGCGTGGTTCTGGTCGTGGCGGCGTAATTCGGCGACCGGCCCCCGGTCCGGCGTACGCCCCGAGCGTGCGGCGGTCCGCAGACGCTGCAGCAGGATCTCGTCCCACGACTCGTCGTACGCGGGCGGCTCGGCATCATGCGGGCCGAGTTCGTGCAGCGCCAGGCACTCGTCGGCCTCCTGCCGCGCCGCGGGCAGGTCGACGGCCGCGGCCGCCTTGCTGATGCCGGCCACCACCGTCACCCGGTCCGGCAGCGCCGCCGTCAAGGCGTCGACCCATTTGCGGGCGCCGGCGACCCGCTCGCCCGGCATCAACGTGTAGATCGTGTTGCCCGCCAACGCGCTGCGACCCGGACGCGACCATCCGAAGCCTGCGGTCGCGCGTTCGAAGGCCAACAGCAGCGCCGCATCCCGCTCACCGCCGATCGCCGCCTGCACGGCGATGACCCGCATCGGCCCCTGCGACAGGCCAAGCCGGCTGGCCGATGCCGCGGCGTCGGCACTGCCGTCGAGTAGCCGCAGCACCAGATCGGATTCGACCTGACGTTCGAGATCGGCACTGGCGCGCGAGCGCAACAGATGCAGAGCGACGGTCCTGGCATCGTCTGTCAGTGCCGTCCGCTCGGGTTCCACCAACGGCTTCGGAGAGGAGACCCACACCGCGCCCATGAGCTCTCGACCCGACCGCACCGCGACCACCGTGCGACCGGACAGGCCCTGATCGGCGTTCGGCGCGACGAACATCGGTTCGTCCGAGGACATGAGATGGGCGAACACGCCCTGTGACTCGAAGTATTCCCGCAACCACTGCGGCGCTTGTCTGTTCATGACCGTCGCGACGCGGGCGCGGTCGGCGTTCTCCTGCATCGTCGAGTACGCGAGCACGCGCGACAGCGGGTCCTCGATGGTCACCGCGCCGCCCGCCGATTCGGCCAGGCTGTCGGCAAGCGCGAACAGATCCGTTGGGCCACGGCCGGATTCCGTTTCCCGGCCCTCCAGCACCAGGCCGTAGACGATCGCGGACAGTTCGCTCCAGGGCACGGCCGGGTCGACGACCATCACCGCGACGCCCTCCACCATGCCCGCAAATGTCGTGTCGTCATCGACGTCTCGAAGCAGCACCACCAGCGCGCGCGCCGAAACCGCCCACCGCAGCGCCTCGTTGACCGTTCGTGCCCCGATCGCCAGCAGGACGTCACCGGTGACCGTGCGGCCCTCGGTGACCTCGTGCATCACCACGCTGCCCAACTCCGTCGAACGCGGGATCGGGCAGAAGCGCAGGCGTACGCCATAGCTCCCCAGCACGTTGACCAGCCGATCCAAGGTGACCACGGGCCGACGTTACCGCGCAGGCGCTAGGTGGAGACGACTCCCCGCAAACCCTCGGCCCCGAAAAGCGGCTCGAGCATCGACGAGTAGTCGGGTCCCCGTCGCACCAACTGACCGCCGTCGACGTTGATGACCTGACCGGTGATGAAACCGGCCGCATCGCTGAGCAGGAAGAGCGAGGCGTTGGCGATGTCGGACACCTCACCGGGCCGCGGCAGCGGCGTGCAGGCGGCGTAGTCGCCACGCAGCTCCGGGGACTCGAGTACCGGTGCGACGAGCTCGGTGCGGATCAGGCCGGGACGGATGCAATTCACGCGCACCCACGAGGCGCCGAGTTCGTCGGCGGCGAGCTGCATCATGTGGTCGATGCCCGCCTTGGAGACGCCGTAGGCGCCGAACCAGCGGTGCGTGTTGCTCGCCGCGATCGATGAGATGCCGATGAACGATCCGCCGCCACCGCGCACCATCTCGCGTGCCGAATGCTTGAGCACGTACATGGTGCCGTTGATGTTCAGATCGACGGTGCGTCGCCACAGTTCGGAATCGATCTGGGTGATGGGCCCGATCGTCTCGCTGCCACCTGCACAGTGCACGACGCCGTACAGTCGGCCGGTCCATGCCGTGGTGGCCTCGACGACCCGCGCGACCTCGTCCTCGTTCGTCACGTCGGCCGGCTCGTAGAGCACTTCACCGGGACCGCCCTGCGCCTTGATCTCGTCGGCCGCGCCGGACAGCTTGTCGGCGTTGCGGCCGACGAGCATCGCGTTACCGCCGGCCGCCACCACCGCGGCCGCCACACCTTTGCCGATGCCGCTGCCACCGCCGGTGACCAACACCGTCCGACCCGTCAAGGACAACTCCACCGCAGATCCCTTCGCCGTAGCTAGAACAGGTTCTAGTTATACGTCACGGCTCGTCACGACGGGCCGGCTTCGGCGCGCCCAGTGTGCGCCAGTCCGGCACGTTCGGCGGGAGCCCGACCGGGTAGCGGTTCTCGTTGTGCGCCGCCCAGTGGGCATGTCCGAGTTCGTGGATGTGGAACGCATGGCGCAACGCCTCGGTGAACCCCATCGCGTCGGCGGCGGCGTTGACCGAATCCTTGATGAGCAACGCCGCCATCGTCGGACGCTCGGCGATCCGGCGGGCGAATTCGAGTGTCTTGTCCTCGAGTTCGTCGCGGGCGAAGATCTTCGACACCATGCCGAGGCGGTATGCTTCCTCCGCATCGATCGAATCGCCGGTCAGCAGAAGCTCTTTGGCCTTTCGGGCACCGAATTCCCATGGGTGGGCGTAGTATTCGACGCCGGGCATTCCCATCCGCACCCCCACCACGTCGCTGAACTTCGCATCGTCGGCGGCAACGATCAGATCGCACGCCCAGATGAGCATGAGGCCCGCCGATATCGCGTTTCCCTGTACCTGGGCGATCGTGATCTTCCGCAGATCGCGCCACCGGCGGGTGTTCTCGAAGAAGAAGTGCCACTCCTGCAGATAGGTGCGCTCGGCGATCGCCGGCACGGTGGCGCCGTGCGATTGGAACGTCGGATGCTGGGCCGGGCCCGGCGTGCGCTCGAGCATCGCCTCTTCCGACCCGAGATCGTGTCCGGCCGAGAAGTTCTTGCCGCGCGCGGCCAGGATGACCACCCGCACATTGTCATCGGCTTCTGCGCGACCGAACGCCTCGTCCAACTGCACCAGCAGCGTGCGGGACTGGGCGTTCTGCGCATCCGGCCGGTTCAGCCAGATGCGGGCGATCTGGCCCTCGTCGAGCGTTTCGTACGTCACCTGTTGCGCTGCACCGCCTCCGGCATCGGCGCTCGTCAGATCAGGGCTCGCCATCGCGGATCACCTCGCAGTTGGGTTATTCGACCAATTGCACATTACGGTGCGTCCCGCATCGCTGCTCCAGGGGTGCCGCGTTGTGCGTTCGCCGTAATCCGTTGCCGGGTCACCGGTATCGGTGCGGTCCGTGCAAAGGTGCACGAATCAACGGATCGGCTCCTAGAATCGCGGGATGGCGAACTATTCGGTGCCGCTGCCCAGACTCGTTCTCGCCGGTGCTTTCATGGTCGCGGCCGCGGCAGGTCCCATCGCGGCCCTGCATGTGGTGCCGGAACCCAGCGCTGTGATGGCGCAAGGCTGCCAGGGGGGTGAGGAGCAGGACCAGTTCACCATGACGTGCGTACCGTTCCTGGTCCCGAATGCACCGCCTCCCTTCCAGGTCACCGCGGCAAACCCGGATGTGCCGGAAATCCAAGGCATCCCCTGCATCGGGCACAACGCCGGCGCCTGTCTGGGGTTGGCCGAGAACGAAGCCGCGGCAGGCCCACCCGCTCAGCCTCGCTCCACCATCAGCTCCAGCCCGTAGCCGGGGCGGGTATCCATTTCGCGAAGCTGTGCAGAAAGCTTTCGGCTTCCATAGAATCCCTGCCAAGGCACGGTTGATCACTACAGAAAGCGTGACAATGGCGAGCTTGAAGTCCCCTGTACAACGGCTGATCCTTGCCGGCGGCTTTGCGGTTGCGATCGCCGCGGCACCGGTGGTCGCCGTCTTCGCAACACCCACGACCCCGGTTGCACCACAGGCTCAGGGCTGCTCCGGCGGGGAGGAACCGGACCAGTTCACCGGCAACTGCGTGCCCCACACGGTGCCGAACGCCGGCTCGGTGTTCACCACGCAACCCGGTAACCCCGACGTTCCCGAGGTCATGGGCATTCCGTGCATCGGCCACAACCAGGGCGGCTGCATCGGCCTGGCCGAGGAAGCCCAAGCGCAGACGGTGACACCGCCGCCGGCCCCGGTGTTCAGCCACAGCCCCTAGTCAGGGGGTTGACGAACCGGCGCGGTCCGCCTTTCGCATACAGTTGTCGTATGCCTGCGAAATCAGATCCCGCCGAGCTCGGCGACGTCGAACCGCTCGCCGACAGCACCGCCCGCCAGGCGCGTCGCGTCGTCGCCGCGTACGCGAAAGACGCCGACGAATGCCGGGTGTTTCTCTCGATGCTCGGCATTGGGCCCTCGAAACTCGAGGCGTAAGTGACTTCAGGGGACGGTCCACGGGCCGGCTCCGGCAACGCCGATTTCGTGGTGGTGGCCAACCGCCTGCCGATCGACATGGAGCGGTTGCCCGACGGCAGCACCACGTGGAAGAGAAGTCCGGGCGGATTGGTCACCGCACTCGAGCCGTTGCTGCGCCGCCGGCGCGGGGCGTGGATCGGTTGGCCCGGTGTTCCCGACGCCGATGACGGGCCCATCCAGCAGGACGACATGACCCTGTGCCCGGTCAAGCTGTCCGCCGACGACGTGGCGATGTACTACGAAGGCTTCTCGAACGCGACCCTGTGGCCGCTGTACCACGACGTGATCGTCAAGCCGATCTACCACCGCGAATGGTGGGACACCTACGTGGCGGTGAACCGGCGCTTCGCGGAGACCACCGCCAAACACGCCGCACAGGGCGCCACCGTGTGGGTCCAGGACTACCAGTTGCAGTTGGTTCCCAAGATGCTGCGCATGCTGCGTCCGGACCTCACCATCGGGTTCTTTCTGCACATCCCGTTCCCGCCGGTCGAGCTGTTCATGCAGATGCCGTGGCGCACCGAGATCATCGAAGGACTGCTCGGCGCCGATCTCGTCGGATTCCATCTGCCCGGGGGTGCGCAGAACTTCCTCATCCTGGCCCGAAGGTTGGTCGGCGCCAACACATCCCGAGCGACGATCGGGGTACGGTCCCGGTTCGGTGAGGTCAGTTTCGGTTTCCGCACGGTCAAGGTCGGCGCCTTCCCCATCTCGATCGACTCGACGGCGCTCGACCAGCAGGCACGGTCCCGCTCGATCCGCCAGCGCGCCAAGGAGATTCGCAGCGAGCTGGGCAGCCCCCGCAAGATCCTTCTGGGAGTGGACCGTCTGGACTACACGAAGGGCATCGACGTCCGACTCAAGGCGTTCTCCGAACTGCTCGCCGAGGGTCGGGCCAACCGCGAGGACACCGTGCTCGTCCAGCTTGCGACACCCAGTCGGGAGCGGGTCGAGAGCTACATCGAGATGCGCGAAGACATCGAGCGTCAGGTCGGCCACATCAACGGCGAATACGGTGAGGTCGGTCATCCCATCGTGCACTACCTGCACCGCCCGGTGCCGCGTGAGGAGTTGATCGCGTTCTTCGTTGCGGCCGACGTCATGCTGGTGACCCCGCTGCGCGACGGCATGAACCTCGTCGCCAAGGAGTACGTGGCCTGCCGCAGTGATCTGGGCGGTGCGTTGGTCCTGAGCGAGTTCACCGGCGCCGCAGCGGAATTGCGACAGGCCTACCTCGCCAATCCGCATCACCTCGAGGGCGTGAAGGACGCCATCGAGGCCGCGCTGACCCAAGCGCCGGAAGAGGGCAGGCGCCGCATGCGGGCGCTACGCAGACAGGTGCTCGCACACGACGTCGACCGGTGGGCGCGGGCGTTCCTCGACGCGCTGGCCTCGACGCGATCTCCCGACAAGCAGTCCGCCTACGCTAAATCGGAGTGATGTAGTCGATGAGCCATTTGCCGTCGATGCGCCGATAATCCACGCGCAGCCGCGCACCGTCATAAATTGGCTCGTCACGGTTCGATTTCTCGGAGACCGTCCGGTTGATGTAAACCATCACCGCTGCCGAATCGCGCTGCGCTTCCATCACGCCGACGCCGACCACGTTGGCTTGACTTACAAGTTCGCGCGCCCGAGCCTGGGGAATTATGTCGGACTTCGCCCTGTCTTCGAACTCCTTGCGGTAGCCGGGCGTCAGCAGGTCGTACGCATCGATGAGGTTGCGCTCGACGGTCTTGTAGTCGTAGGTGAATACAGTCGGGATTTGTTCCTGCGCAAGCGGTCCCAGCTCGCTACGCGCTGCTTGCTCACCACGCGTCTCCACCCGCTGCCAGTACAGTCCGCCGCCCAGCGCGGCTAGGCTGACGAACGCAGCAGCCACCAGACCGGCAATGCCGCTCACAATCAAACGCATCAGTTGCCACCGTTGGGGTAGTTGAGGTCATAGGCTGTCATCTGCCCGTCATCGGCCTCCTGCACGATGATGCGAAGTCGGTAGGGTTGCGATGGCCTGTTGTTCCCGTTCATGTCACTGGCAGTGACCCTCGCCGACACCAGCACCGCTGCAGTGTTGCTGATGTCGTCAATGCTTTCCAGCGCGGCACCGTTGATCACAGTCTCCGAACTGCCGCCGGTGTCCCGGAAAATCGCCTTGAGGTTCTCGACATTGTTGTTCTGGCTGAACATGTCGCGTAACGGCCCGCTGGTGCTCTCGTAGAACCGGTCCACGCTCTCGTCGATGGTGTCCTGCTTGAAGCTGAACATGTTCACCACGGTCTGCGTCGCGGTGTCGACGAACCGCTGGTTGCGCGCTTGCGCTTCTTCTGCGTCTTGTCTCTGGACGATCAGTACCGCCACCGCGGCGCCAAGTACACCGGTCGCGACGAACGCGCCGACCAGTGCAACGATTGCGACCAAGCGTCGGTGCGGCGGCCGGCGTGGCGGGGGCGCAGCTTTACGGACCTTGCGAACATGTGTCTCAGCGACGGAATCCGCTGTTGGAACGCGCACGGCGGTGGGCCCAGCCACCGTGCCGTTGGCGGGACCGGCAGGTCGAGAAGCGCGTCGGCGCACGGACTTCCCCGGGGACGTCGGTGCGGACGTCATCACACGTGCTCCGGATACAGCATCAAATCCACCCAATTCTCTTGTGGCCGCATATCAGCGACACCGGGCGCGTAGACCCCGGTGCCGCCGGCCGGGTCCACAAAGACGCCCGTGTTCTGGTCGTAGGTCCCGTAGGCGGCTCCGCTGGCCTGCGGCGGGTTCGGTGGTGCAGGAGGCGGTGCGGGGGCCGGCGGTACCGTACCGTAGGGCCCCGCAAACACGTTCGGCGGGTTAGTCGCCCACCCCGGCGGGACGGCTGGTGGAGGCCACGCATTCGGGTAGGGCGCCGGCGGTATCCAGGCCGTAAGCGGTGGCGGCGGGGGCCCCTGGTTCGGTGGGGGGATATACGGCCAAGGCTGATGCGGCGCCGGTCCCGGGCCGGTCTGTACCCCGGGCGGCACCGAACCCGGCGCGACGGGATATCCCGGATCCGGATCGTTCTCCGGCGGTATGTACGGGAACTTGTTGGGCGGCAGGATATTTCGTCCGTCCTCGGGCGTGTCGTCCTCCATGACATCCATCGGTGTGCCGATCGGTACCGGCGGACCGCGCCATGGGCTGTTCCCGATCGGGACGTAGCCGCGCGGATCGCGGCACAACTCAATTGTCGGCGCGCGCTTGCCGGGGAACTCCTGGCACGGGTAGTTCCGCGCCCCGCGCACCACCATCGGATCATTTTGCGCGACTTTGCAATACAAGTCGGTCGGGAGGTCGCGCAATGTCGTGTCGCCAGGCGTGCGGATCTCCGACGGTGGCAAAAACCCCGTGTTGCAAGGCGGCGGATCGTTGATCGAGATCTTGAAGTCCTGCTTGCCGCCCTCGTCAGCGGGAAGTTGGCCGCCGATCGTCAGCAGGGACGCCTGCAGCGCGGGAAAAATGACGAGCGCCTGTTCGATCGACTTGCGGTAAATGACGCCGACGCGGCCGAAGTTGGCCAAGTTGGCCGCAAGGACCGGGAACGACGGGCGAATGCCCGAGAACGTTTCGCTGGCTTCTGCGGCCGCTCCGGGCGCAGTCGCGAGCAGCGAACGCAGCTGAGTATCGGCTCCGGCGACTTCGTTGGTCAGGCGGGCAAGGCCATCGGCCAGGGACCGGATGTCCTCGCCGCTCCGTATCTGCGCCTCCAAGAACGGTCCAGCCTGGTCGATCAGCGCCGAGGTCTGCGGCCAGGCTGCGTTGGCGTCATCGATCAGCACCCGTGCGGACTGAATCAACCGCGCGAGTTCGGGCCCGGCGCCGTTGAACGCCTCGAAGGTCTCGTGCAAGAGGTCCTGGAGCCGGGTGTTGTCAAGGCTGCTCACCAATCGATCGGCCTCACGCAACAACTCGGCCACATCTTGCGGTATCGCCGTCCGCTCCTCCGGAATGGTCGCACCATTGCGCAGCACCTCCGTCGAAGGATCTGCGGGCGGAACGAAATCCACGTACTGCTCGCCGACCGCAGACACGCTTTTGACGGTGGCCGTGGAGTTCTCCGGGATCTTGATATCGCTGTTGAGCCGCATGTGCGCGGACACACCATCGTCGGTCAGCTGCACGGCTTCGACGCGCCCAGCTTGGACTCCGCGGAAGGTGACGTTGGCGTTCTCGTACAGTCCACCGCCCGCGACGAAATTCGCAGTGACGTCATATGTGCCCAAACCCAGGCGGGCGGGAATACGTACATACAGCAGAGCGATTGCGCCGACCGAGATCACGGTCACGACGGCGAACACCCACAGTTGAATTCGCGCAGTTCGACTCATTACTCCGGCGGCACCTCCTGACCCGACGCGGTGCCCGGCGGGATCTTGAACGGATCTGCGGCCTGGCCTGACAGGTTCGCCATTTCCCCGGTAAGGAATTCCGGTGGATTGACGACTTCCGCGAGGCGCTTCATGTTCGGGTCGAAAAATGACGTCGTGAACATGGTCTCGCCGAGCCGACGGATTGTCAGGTCGAACGTTGAGTAGATGTTGAAGTAGTCACCTCTGGCCACCCGATGCAAGTTCTTGCCCGGGAACGGGAACGTCGCCAAGCTGTCCAAAGCGGTCACAAGGTCCGCACGAGTGTCGTTGATCGGTTTGATCACCGCGTACAAATCGACGATGTCCTCGGCGAAATCCTCTTTGGTTTCGGCCAGAATGCGCGACGCGACGGTGCCGAAGCTCTGCAGGGCCGCGAAAGCATCGACGATGGTCGCACGGTTCTCGTTGAGCACCCGCAACGCTCCTGGGAGGGTGTCCAGCGCGCGGCCCAGACTGTCTTTGCTACGCGCGAGGACTCCGGCGAATCGGTTCAGGCCTTCGGCCGCCGCGATGATGTCATCGGTCTGCCGATTCAACGACGCGGCGAGCTCGGCGAGCCGCGGGATCAGACCGGCGAACTGGCCTTCACGGCCGGCGACCGCGTTGTAGACCTCCTGTGTGATGTCCTGTAACGCACCGAGATTGCCTTTGTTGACCACCACACCCAACGCCGACAGCACTTCCTCTGTAGTCGGATAACGGCTGCCCCGGCTCAGTGGAATCTCAATCCCGTCACGCAACTCGCCAACCGGCGGCTGGCCAACCGGAGGCGCTAGTTCGATGTGCTGCGATCCCAACAGCGATGTCTGCGCGACCTTCACAGTTGAGTTGGCCGGCAACTTGACGTTTTGATCGAGCGAAAGTTCCACCGCCGCGTAGAAAGTGCCATCCGGCCGCTGAACGGCTTCGATACCCGACACGCTGCCGACCGTGACGTTGTCGACCATCACGGGCGAATTCTGTGGCAGCGTGGCGACGTCGGGAACTTCCACAGTGATCGAGAATGCGCCTTTACCGTGACCCGCGGTGCCTGGCATGTTCAGCGAGTTCAAGCCGCCGAACGAGCAACCGGCAAGCAGTACCGCACCCGAACTGATGGCCAGGCTCCGGCGGGCGGCGCGCCCGGCTTTCATTCCCCGTGACTGGCGTGTCATCCCCCACCTCCCGAGACAGCGGCTTCGGCCGGAAGCGGACCGGGCGCGGCCGGTGCCGGCGCCCCCGGAACCGGACCGAGAGGCGGAGGACCAGGCGCCGGACCCTGCGGCGGTACCACCGGACCAAGCGTGTACGGCTGCGCCGGCGGCGGCGGGCCCGGAACTGGGTTCTGGGGCAGGAGCAACGCACTGGGGTCGCCTTCGTTCCCGGCACGAGGCGGAAATCGCCCGTCGGCCGGTATCCACTCCAGATACGGGATGTAGGTCTTGGCCTTGGCCTCGGTAGCAGGGGTGTCATAAATGACCTGCCCCTTGTACGCGGTGATCGTATTGATTCCATGCGCCATGAAGGGCGGGTAGCTGACCGCCAGGCGCTTCAGCACCGGAGCCATCCGCTGGCGACAGATCTCGGCTCGCTTGTCGTAGTCAGGCGTTCCGGCGCCGTCCAAGTTCCCGCAGATGAACTGCACCGGGTTGGCGAATTCCGGCAGCCCCAGGAGGCCGTTCGCGGTGCCCTGCGCCGGGTTGTAGATGTTGTAGAAATTCGCCATCGCATTCGGAAGGACGTGCAGGATCTGCTCGACGTCGTCGGTCTGGTTTGTGAGGATGGTGGTGAAGTCAGCCAGCCTGTTGATGCTGCCAATAAGCACTTCGTTGTTCTCATTGAGGAAGCCGCGGACGTCCGAAAGGGCCTGGTTGAGACTGCCGAGCGTGTCGTCCAGGCCCACTGAGCTGTCAGCCAACACCTGAGAGACCGAGGCCAAATGGCCACTGAATTGGACGATTTGCTCGTTGCTGTTCGAAAGTGCGTCAACCAGAATCTGCAGATTCTTCACCGTGCCGAACAGGTCCGGGCTCGAGTCACCCAGCCGTCCTGCAGTCTGAGACAGTTCGCGCAAGGCTTGTCGGAACGAGCCGCCATTGCCATCGAAGGTGTCGGCGGCCTGATTGACAAACTCGCTCAACGGACCGTGAGTTTGGCCCGCCGATGGTCCGAGCTGCTGGCTGAGCCTGGTCAGCTCTGATTTGACGTCATCCCACTCCACCGGCACGGCAGTGCGGTCCAACTCGATGCTGCCGCCATCCTCCATTGCCGGGCCCTGCTTGTAGACAGGGGTGAGTTGAATGAAGCGGGCTGCCACGAGGTTTGGCGCCATGATCACCGCGCGCGCGTCGGCGGGCAGTTGGATGCCGTCCTTCACCCGCATGGTGATCTTCACGGCATCGGCCTGCGGCGTGATCGATTCGATCGAGCCGATCGGAACACCGACGATGCGGACCTCGTCGCCCGGATACACGCCTGCAGCCGAGGCGAAGTAGCCGTCCACCGTGTAGGTGCTGACTCGTGGCAAAAGCACGTACACGCCACCGATCAGCGCCACCAGCAGTGCGCTGATGACGGCGAAACGCATCCAACGGGTCACGGTGACTTCGGCCTTATGATCAGGCGCTCGTTGATGAACCCCTTCAGCATGTCGGACAGGCTGTCGGGAATCTTGCCCGGCTGAAAGTAAAGATCCAGCAGCAGGGCCGTCTGCGTATTGTTCGGTACCGCATTGGGCAGATTGACCATGAATCCGGAAGCCGACCCGACCGACTCGCCGAGCGCGGTGGCGTACGGCGGCAACCGCTTGATCGCTTCACTGATGTGCTCACGGCGTTCAAGTAGGTTGTCCAGAACCAAATTCAGCTTCTTCAGCGCCGGACCGAACTCGCGGCGGTTATCGGCCACAAACCCCGAAATCTGCTCGGACACGTCGTCGATGCCGGCGATCAAATTACTCAGCGCCGCCCGCCGCTCATCGAGCGCGGCGAAGAGCTGATTGCCATCGGTGACGAGTTGATTGACTTGACCGGCCCGGTCGGCAAGCACCGCGGTCACCGACTTCGCGCGTGCCAACAGCTGGCCCAGCGCTTCATCGTTGGCGTTGATGCTGCGCGACAACTCCGCCACCCCGTCGAGCGTGCGGCGAAGCTCAGGTGTCGCGTCGCGAAATGAGTCGGTCAGGACCCGCAGCGCCTGGGTCAACTGGTTCTTGTCGAGGGAAGCGGAGTTCTGGCCGAGATCCTGCAATGCCATATTCAATGTGTACGGAACCGTCGTGCGGGCCAGCGGAATCGACGTCACCGATCCGCTGCCTTGCGGAGTGACCCCGAGCGATCGCTCCCCCAGAACAGTGTCGGTCCGGATCGACACCATAGTCTGATCCCCCAGCCTGACGTCTCGATCCACGGTGAACGTCACTTTCGCGACGTCGCCGGCCAGGCCGACGCCGGTCACCTTGCCCACCGTGATGCCGGAGACGTTGACGTCGTTACCCGGCGAGATTCCACCGGCGTCAGCGAAGAACGCCTCGTAGGACTTGCCTTGCGGATAGAACGGCAAGTTGCTGTAGCCGAACGCGACGAGCAAGACACACACCACGACCGCGATTCCGAAGATTCCCGCCCGTAACGTCTTATCCATTGTCTGAACACCTGCCCTTCGATGGATCCGGCACGCCGCCGATCGGCAGGAAGATGTCGCTGCCCGCAGGACCGTTGAATTTAAGCCTCACCGTGCAGATGTAGTAGTTGAAGTACGAGCCGTACGCGCCAAGGGAATTGAGTCGCAGGTAGTTTTCTGCCAGCGGTTCGATGACCGAATTCACCTCGGCCTTACGGTCGTCGAGCTCGGTCGCCAGCGGGCGAAGGTTCTCGAGTACGCCCTGTAGCGGCCGTCTCGACTTGACCAACATGTCGGTGAGGTCCGTTTCCGCTGACGCCAGCGGCGGAATCGCTCCGGCGATCGGGTCTCGACCCTCCGCCAGTCCGCTGACGAGTTTCTGGAGTTCGTCCACGCTGGCATCGAACTCCACGCTCTTCTCGTCAACGGTGCCGAGCACCTCGTTGAGATTGCGGATGACCTCAGAGATCACCTGGTAGCGATCACCCAAGGTCTTGCTGAAGGATCCTGTCTCCGAGAGCAATTGAGACAACGCACCGCCCTGGCCCTGAAGCAACTCGAGAATCGCATTGCTGATCTGATTGACCTGCTCGCCATTGAGGCCCTTGACTACCGGGCGCAGGCCACCGAGCAGGGCGTCGAGATCCAACGCCGGCTGGGTCTGGTTGATGGAGACCATACCGCCCGGTGGTAACTTTCGCAGTTCGCCCGGGCCCGAGGTGATCTCCATGAAGCGGTCGCCGACCAGGTTCTCGTAGCGGATCACGGCCCGCGTCGACGTATACATCTGGTACTTCTTGTCGAGGGTGAACGCCACATCGACGGTGTTGTCGGGATTCAGCTTCACACCTTCGACCGTGCCCACCGGCACCCCCGAGATCCGCACGTCGCTGCCGCTCTCGAGTCGCGAGGCGTCGCTGAACGTGGCGTGGTAGCTGTTGGTCGAAGCGAACCGGAACTCTCCGAAGATCACGACCAAACCTGCGGCAACCATCAGCATGACCACGACGAAGATGCTGACCTTGGCCAGGGTTCCGCGGTGGCCCATCAGAAGTCGTCCCGTTCTGCGAACGCGCCATTGAAGAGGAACTGGAAAGTGGACGGAGCGTCGACCTGCACTTCGGTGAACGGCTCGTACGGGATGTAGGCGTTGTCGGTAACCAAGAACGGCGACCTGAACCACGAGCCGCCAAACATCTTGCTGGGGATGTTCGGGAGGCCGCGGCAGTTCGGACCACCCGTTGCATTCACAATCGGCAGGCTCTCCGGATACGTATACGACGGCACGCCCAGTACGAAGCTGGAACTGACCATTGCGCCGGGTTTGAGGCCACCGACGACGGCCTGTCCCCGCTCGTTGCCGATCGCAACTCCTTGTATTATGCAGCCGAATTCCGGCGAATAGTCTCCCAACACCTTCAATGGCGCTCGTAGCCGCTGGATCGCAGCGATGTAATCGTCTGCCCCCGGCTCCAAAGTATCGGCGCCCTGGTTCGCCAGGCCGATCGTCGCAAGCAACGTCGCGTTCAGGTTCTCCTGCTGATCGACGACCGTCGCGCTGATGGTCGGCACGTTGTCGATCACAGTCACCAGGTCGGGGCCGGCATCGCCATAGATGTTGGCCACCGTGGCCGTCTGCCCGATAACCGACTCCACTTGCGGCAGCTTCGGATTCAGTTCGGTGAGGTACTGATTCAAACCCGCTATGGTAGAGCCGAAATCGTCACCGTGACCACGCAGGCCTTCCGCGATCGCCGACATAGACGCGTTCAGGTGTATGGGGTTGATCTTGTTCAGGACATCTATCAGGGTCTGGAACAGCGTGTTGGCTTCCAGCTGCACTGCTTCGGCCTGAACCACGGCGCCGGCGCGCAGCGGCGTTCCCGACGGCTGATCGGGGGCAAGGAATTCCACCGACTTCGCGCCGAATACCGTGGTACTGGCGATACGCACTGGCGCATTCGAGGGGACAAAGCGCAGCTCGCGCGTGTTGATCGCGAGCGTCAACTTCGCTTGATCGCCGGTGTACGAGATGTCTTCGACCTTGCCGATTTGAACACCCCGGTACTTGACCTTGGCGTCGGGATCCATCACCAAACCGGCCCGCGGAGAGGTGACCACCACAGACTCGGTCGGTGTGAACGCCGCGGTGTAAAAGAGATAGGTGAACACCGAGAAGGCCACGAGGATCGCCGCCAGCACTGCGGCGGCGATCCTGATCGCGGACTTTCTCGACAATGTTTTCTCTCTCCTCTAACCCGACAGGTTGAAGTTGCCGGTGGCACCGTACACGGCCAAGGAGATGAACAAGGTGATGATGACGACGACGATCAGCGAAGTCCGAACCGCCTTACCCACCGCGACGCCAACGCCGACAGGTCCGCCCGAAGCGTTGTAGCCGTAGTAGGTGTGGACGAGCATCACGGCGACCGCCATCACGATCGCCTGAGCGAAAGACCACAACAGATCGTTCGGTATCAGGAACGTATTGAAGTAGTGGTCGTAGAGACCGCCCGACTGTCCGTTGACGTAGACGGTGATGGTGCGAGCCGAGAAGAACGCGGCCAGCACGGCCAACGAATACAGCGGGATTATCGCAATCAGGCCGGCGACGATGCGGGTGGACACCAGGTAGGACACCGAGTGCACGGCCATTGATTCGACCGCATCGATCTCTTCGGAGATGCGCATTGCGCCCAGTTGCGCGGTGGTACCTGCGCCTATGGTGGCCGCGAGCGCGATACCGGCGATGATCGGCGCAACGATGCGCACGTTGAGATAGGCGGACAGGAACCCGGTGAGCGCCTCGATGCCAATGTTGCCCAGTGACTCGTAGCCCTGCACGGCGATGACGCCGCCGGACGCCAGCGTGAGGAAGGCAGCGACACCGACCGTGCCACCGATCAGGATCAGCGCACCGGTGCCCAGGGTCATCTCGGCTATCAACCGGGTCGTTTCCTTGCCGTAGCGACGCACCGCGTTCGGCATGTACCGCACCGACTCGGCGTAGAACAACGCCTGCTCGCCAAAGGTATCCACGGCCTTGGGCACCCGTTCGAGCGCCCGCCGCATTCTCAGCGACACGTCGTAGCTCATCAGCCCAGCACCCGAACGCCGATTGCGGTCATAAGTACGTTGATCACGAACAGACAGATGAAGGCATAGATGACGGTCTCGTTGACGGCCTCTCCGACCCCCTTGGGTCCACCCTTGACGGTGAGTCCGCGATAGCAACCGACGAGTCCCGCCATTACGCCGAACAGCAGGGCCTTGACTTCGGAGATCACCAACTCGCCGAGCCCGGTGAGGATGGTCAGGCCGTTGATGAAGGCCCCGGGGTTCACACCCTGCAGTAGTACGGAGAACACATAGCCGCCGACCAGGCCGATCGCGATCACCAGACCGTTGAGCAGCAGCGCCACCGTGGTCGACGCCAGCACGCGCGGCACCACCAGCCGTTGAATGGGATCGATGCCGAGCACCCGCATCGCGTCGATCTCTTCACGGATGGTGCGGGCGCCCAGGTCCGCGCAGATTGCCGTCGCACCGGCGCCGGCGATGACGAGCACGGTCGAGATTGGGCCGAGCTGCGTCACCGTGCCGAACGCGGTGCCGGACCCGGACAGGTCCGCGGCACCGATCTCTCGCAACAGGATGTTGAGGGTGAACGCGACCAGCACTGTGAATGGAATCGAAATCAGCAGGGTCGGAACGAGCGAAACCTTCGCGATCATCCATGTTTGCTCGAGGAACTCACGGAATTGAAAGGGGCGTCGAAAGATCTTGAGGAACGTTTCCAAGGACATCTCGAAGAAGCCGCCCACGGCCCGCGTCGGGACCGTGAGCTGTTTGATCAACCTTTGCTCCGTTCTCGGGGGAAGGGATGTTCGGCGCGTCGTCTTCGTGGCGAAGAGGTGAAATACGTTGTCACGGCGGACTTCCCACCCCTTGGCTCAGCGTTGCTCTCAGTGAGCCGGATCATACTAACTAGAACACGTTCGGAGTGTCAAAGCTCCGAAAATGGAGTCACAAATGTGATTTTTGTGCTGGTCAGGGCAAGTGTGACGCAGCTCATTCTAGAACGTGTTCTAGTCGAGCTCGGCCGTAACGAACGAGACCGTCAGTCTTGCTGATTCATCAGCGCGGTGGCCGAGAAACACTTCTGCGGATCGCGTCCAGCAAAGTACTCCTGGAGGGTCGCGGACAGCTTCGAGGGGTCCCAGGCATCGGCTTCGGCGCTGAATTGCGCCTCGACCGTCGGCGCTGCCACCAGTGTCACGGTAGGACCGTAGACGATGAAGAGCTGACCGTTGACCCCTTCGGCCGCCGGGGAGGCCAGGAAGCGCACCAGGTTCACGACGTGGTCGGGCGACAGCGGATCGATCTGGCCCTCGGTCAACTCCGGCGCTTCGCCGAACACGTCCGCGGTCATCGCGGTGCGGGCACGGGGCGCGATGGCGTTGGCACGCACACCGTAGCGTTCCAGGGCCCGGGCCATCGACAGCGTCAACGCGGTGATGCCGGCCTTGGCGGCGCCGTAGTTGGCCTGCCCGACCGGCCCCACCAGCCCGGCTTCCGACGAGGTGTTGATGACGCGGCCGTAGACCTGGCCGTTGTTGTCCTTCGCTTTCGCGCGCCAGTACGTGGCGGCGTTGCGGGTCAGCAGGAAGTGCCCGCGAAGGTGCACGGCGATCACCGCATCCCAGTCCTCGTCGGACATGTTGAACAGCATGCGGTCGCGGGTGATGCCGGCGTTGTTGACGACGATGCCGAGGCCTCCGAGTCCGTCGGCCGTTTCGACCAGTTCGTCGGCGGTCGAGCGCTCGCTGATGTCGCCCGCCACCGCGACGCCCTTGGCGCCCGCTGCGGAGATCTCGTCGAGCACATCGGACTTGTCGAGCGCGGCGGCGATGTCGTTCACGACGATGGTCGCCCCGGCCCGGGCCAGGCCGATGGCCTCCGCGCGTCCCAGCCCTGCCGCCGCGCCGGTTACCACCGCCACGCGCCCGGACAGGTCGTTGGGGTCTGTACTCATGCCACTCCTCGGATGCCCACGGGCGTCGTCAATTTATGAATACCTCTAGTCTCGCCGAAGCAGCGCCGCTCGCGGGCACTCCGCGATGGACTGCTCGGCCAGATCCTCCTGGTCGGCGGGCACCGGATCGAGCTTGACCACCGCGTAATCATCGTCGTCGAGATCGAACAGGTCGGGCGCGATTCCCACGCACACGGCGTTGCCCTCGCACCGGTCCCGGTCCACTTCCACCCTCATCACAACCTCCTCGCGGTCAAAGCTGCTCCGAGCCCAGTGTGGCACCGGCCTGGACCCCAAGACTAGAACGTGTTACAACCGGGAGGGAATCGGGGCTGGCTCCCGGTATGCCACTTCGTGCCTCTAGAGAAGTTAGGACAAGGCGATGCGGATCGGCTACACCCCAGAGCAGGAAGAGCTGCGCCGCGAGCTGCGCTCCTACTTCACCAAGCTGATGACCCCCGAGCGCGCCGAGGCGCTGGCGTCCAACGACGGCGAGATGGGACGCGGCAACGTCTACCGCGAGACCGTCGCGCAGATGGGCAAGGACGGGTGGCTCACCCTGTCCTGGCCCAAGGAGTTCGGCGGCCAGGAGCGCCCTCCCATCGACGGGTTGATCTTCAACGACGAGGCCGCGATAGCCAACGTGCCGGTGCCGTTCCTGACGATCAACAGCGTTGCGCCGACGATCATGCACTTCGGCAGCGACGAGCAGAAGAAGTTCTTCCTGCCCAAGATCGCCGCCGGCGAACTGCACTTCTCGATCGGCTACTCCGAGCCCGGCGCGGGCACCGATCTGGCGTCGCTGCGCACCACCGCCGTTCGCGACGGCGACGACTATGTGATCAACGGCCAGAAGATGTGGACGAGCCTGATCGCCTACGCCGATTACGTGTGGCTGGCCGCGCGCACCAATCCCGAGGCCAAAAAGCACCGCGGGATCTCGATGCTGATCGTCCCCACCACCGCCGAGGGGTTCTCGTGGACGCCGGTGCACACCATGGCCGGGGTCGACACCAGCGCCACCTATTACCAGGACGTGCGGGTGCCCGTAACCAACCTGGTGGGTGAGGAGAACGCCGGCTGGAAGCTGGTGACCAACCAGCTCAACCACGAGCGCGTCGCTCTGGTGTCTGCTCAGCCGATCTTCGTGGCGCTGGGCGGGGTCCGTGAGTGGGCCCAGAACACCAAGGACGTGCACGGCAACCGATTGATCGACTCGGAGTGGGTGCAGCTCAACCTGGCCCGGGTGCACGCCAAGGCCGAGGTGCTCAAGCTGATCAACTGGGAACTGGCGTCCGCCGACGACGCCGCCCCCTCACCCGCGGACGCGTCCGCGGCCAAGGTGTACGGCACCGAATTGGCCACCGAGGCCTACCGCCTGCTGATGGAGGTGCTGGGCACCGCGGCCACGCTGCGCCCCGGCACGCCGGGGGCCCTGTTGCGCGGGCGGATCGAACGGATGCACCGCAGCTGCCTGATCCTGACGTTCGGCGGCGGCACCAACGAGATTCAGCGCGACATCATCGGCATGGTCGCGCTCGGCCTGCCCCGAGTGAACCGATAGGACCCGCCATGGATTTCAAGACAACCGAAGCGTCGGAGGATCTCGGCGGATTGGTCCGCACGATCGTCGACTCGGTCGTGACGCCGGAGCGCCAGCGTGAACTCGACGGGCAGGACCAGAGGTTCGATAAGACGCTGTGGGGCAAGCTGATCGAGGCCGACGTGCTGTCGGCCGCCGCACCGGAGTTGGTGGGCGGCGGCGGATTCGGCGTGCTCGAACAGGTGGCCATCCTGGTCGCGCTCGGCAGGCAGTTGTCCGCGGTGCCCTACCTCGAGTCGGTCGTGCTGGGCGCCGGCGCGCTGGCCAAGTTCGGTCCGGACGCGCTGCAGCAGGAGTGGGCGGTGCCCGCGATCAAGGGCGACAAGGTGCTCACCGTCGCGCTCGACGGCGAGATGGGTCAGGGTCCGGTGCAGGCTCAGTCGAGCGACGGTGGCTACCGGCTCACCGGGTCGCGCACGCAGGTTCCCTACGGTCCCGTGGCCGACGCATTCCTGATCCCGGCCGAAACGGATTCGGGCGTCAAGGTTTTCCTGGTCGCCGCGGCGGACCCCGGCGTGACGGTCGAGTCGTTGAGCACCACCGGTCACGGCAGCATCGGACACCTCGAACTGCAGGGCACCCAGGTCGATGCCGGCCGCGCGGTCGGCGACGCTGATGTCGCCGCGTGGCTGACCACCCAGACGATGTTGGGCCGCAGTGCTTTTCAGCTCGGTGTGCTCGAGCGCGCACTCGAGCTCACCGCGGAATATGCCCGCGAACGCGAGCAGTTCGACCGGCCGATCGGCAGCTTCCAGGCGGTGTCCTCGCGACTGGCCGACGGCTACATCGACGTCAAGGCGCTCCGGTTGACCCTGACCCAGGCCGCGTGGCGGCTCTCCGAGGATCTTCCGGCCGATCTCGACGTGGGCACCGCCGCGTTCTGGGCCGCCGACGCCGGTCACCGCGTCGCCCACACCACCGTGCACGTGCACGGCGGGGTCGGGATCGACATCGACCACCCCGTGCACCGGTATTTCCTGGCGGCCAAGCAGACCGAGTTCGCGGTCGGCGGCGCCACGGGGCAACTGCTGCGCATCGGCCGGGAGTTGGCCGATACGCCCGCGTGATGTGAACAAGCTGCCCACGGTCGCCGAACTGTTGGCGCCGCTGATCGACGTCGACGACCGCGGCGTGCTCTTCGAGGAGACGTTCACCACCTGGCGTGATCACCTGCGGGACGCCGCGGCCGTCGCCGCCGCGTTACGGACGCGCCTCGATCCCAACCGGCCCCCTCACGTCGGGGTGCTACTGCAGAACACGCCGTTCTTTTCGGCGGTCCTCGCCGCCGCGGGGCTGACCGGCATCGTGCCGGTCGGCCTCAACCCCGTCCGGCGCGGGGCGGCGCTGCAGCGCGACATCACCCATGCCGATTGCCAACTGGTGCTTGCCGATTCGGGATCACGAGACGTGACCGACGGTATCGACCACATCGATGTCGACTCACCGGAATGGGCGGCCGAGGTGGCGGCCTTCGCCGGTGCGCCGGTCGAGGTGCGGCAGGCCGATCCCGCGGACCTGTTCATGCTGATCTACACATCGGGCACCAGCGGTGACCCGAAGGCCGTCAAATGCAGCCACGGCAAGGTGGCGGTGGCGGGTGTGACGATGACGCAGCGCTTCGACCTCGGTCCGCGCGATGTGTGCTACGTATCGATGCCGCTGTTCCACTCGAACGCGGTGCTGGTCGGGTGGGCGGTGGCGCTGGCCTCGCAGAGCTCACTGGCGTTGCGTCGCAAGTTCTCCGCCTCGCAGTTCCTGCCCGATGTCCGTCGCTTCGGCGCAACGTACGCGAACTACGTGGGTAAGCCGCTGTCGTATGTCCTTGCCACACCGCAGCTTCCGGACGACGCGGACAATCCGCTGCGGGCGGTGTACGGCAACGAGGGTGCGCCTGCCGATGTCGAGCGGTTCGCGAAGCGGTTCGGCACGGTGGTGATGGACGGGTTCGGTTCGACCGAGGGCGGGATCGCGATCGCCCGCACACCGGACACTCCCCCGGGCTCGCTGGGTCCGCTGCCACCCGGCACCGAGATCGTGGACGTCGACACCGGCGAACCGTGTCCACCGGGTGTGACCGGTGAGCTGGTGAACGTCTCGGACGCAGGGCGTTTCGAGGGTTACTACAACGATCCGGAGGCCGACGCCGAGCGGATGCGCGGCGGCGTGTACCACAGTGGCGACTTGGCGTACCGCGACGAGAACGGTTACGCGTACTTCGCGGGCAGGCTGGGCGACTGGATGCGGGTGGACGGCGAGAACCTCGGCGCGGCACCGATCGAGCGGGTGCTGCTGCGGCACCCCGACGTCGTGGAGGTGGCGGTGTACGGGATACCCGCGCCGGACGTGGGCGACCAGGTGATGGCCGCGCTGACCCTCACCGAAGGCGCGACCTTCGACGCCGATGCGTTCCGCGAATTCCTCTCGGCGCAGCCCGATCTCGGGCCGAAGCAGTGGCCGTCGTACGTGCGGGTCAGCACGGCGCTGCCGCGCACCGAGACGTTCAAGGTGATCAAACGGCAGTTGGCCGCCGAGGGCACCGACTGCGCCGACCGCGTGTATCCGATCCCGCGATAACGCATACTTCGCGCCGAGCGTGGGGTTGTGTCACGCATTCCGCGAATCCGCGTGCGTCGAGCCCACGCTCGACGGGGAAGTCAGTCGCCGCGGATGCCGTCGAGGCGGCGGGTGGCCTCCTCGAAACCCTCCACCAACTCGGCGATGATGTCGGCGACCGGGCGGATCTCGTTCATCCGCCCCACGATCTGACCGACCGGCATCGCGACGGTGTCGGGGTTGTCCGACTCGTTCATCCGCTGATGGGCCTCGCTGACGAGAATGTTCTGCAGCGGCATCGGCAGCGGATCCGGCGCGTCGGGCGCATCCCACGCGTCGGTCCATTTCGTCTTCAGCAGACGAGCGGGCTTACCGGTGTAGATCCGCCGGCGCACGGTGTCGGCCGACGTCGCCCGCAGCAGCCCCTCCTGGATCGTCGAGACGCCGCCGGGCTTGCGGTGCCCGAGGTCGTACTCGGCCGCCGTCAGAAACGCCGAACCCATCCACACACCCGACGCGCCGAGCGCCAACGCGGCCGCGACCTGCCTGCCCGTGCCGATGCCGCCGGCCGCCAACACCGGGGTCTTACCGCCGAGCGCGTCGACGATCTCCGGCCACAGCACCATCGAGCCGATCTCACCGGTGTGGCCGCCGGCTTCGTGGCCCTGCGCGACCACGATGTCGACGCCGTTGTCCACATGGCGCTGAGCGTGTTTGGCGCTGCCGGCCAACGCGGCGACCGGAACTCCGGCGGCGTGCACCTGCTCGATGACGTCCTTCGGTGGTGACCCGAGCGCGTTGGCGATCAGCTTGATCGGGTGCTTGAGCGCGACCTCCACGTGTGAGCGTGCCACGCTGTGCAGCCAGCCGAGCACACCCTCGTTGCGCGCCCCGTCCTCGGGCAGCGGCGGAACCCCGAGATCGGCGAGCGTCTTGTCGACGAAGTCGCGATGGCTTTGCGGGATCAGCTTGTCGATGTCGACCGCGGTGCCCTCCTGCGGCACCTTGGCGGGCATCACCACGTCGACGCCGTAGGGCTTGCCGTCGGTGTTCTCGTCCATCCAGCACAGCACGTCTTCGAGATCGTCGGCCGAGTTGAACCGCACGCAGCCCAGCACACCCAGCCCGCCGGCCTTGCTGACTGCGGCGGCGACCTTCTCCGACGGCGTGAACACGAAGATCGGGTACTCGATGCCGAACCGATCGCAGAGTTCAGTGCGCATCCCGGTCACGACGCCGACCCCACATGGTTGGCATGCACATCGTCGGCAGGCCGCTCCTCGGTGGTGTCCTTGGCCCACCGGTAGTCCGGCTTACCCGCCGGGGTGCGGTGGATCTCGTCGACCCACCAAACCTTGCGCGGCACTTTGTAACCCGCGATCTCGCGCCGCACGAACGTGTCGAGATCGGCCAGCGTCGGGTTGGTGCCCGGCCGGCGGTGCACGACGGCCGCCACGCACTGACCGTAGCGCTCGTCGGGCACCCCGACCACGAGCGCGTCGAACACGTCGGGATGCCCCTTGAGCGCGGCCTCGACCTCTTCGGGGTAGATCTTCTCGCCGCCGCTGTTGATCGACTGCGAACCGCGGCCCAGCATCGTGACCGTGCCGTCGGCCTCGACCTCCGCGTAGTCACCGGGGATGGCGTAGCGAATCCCGTTGAATGTCTTGAACGTCTCGGCGGTCTTTTTCTCGTCCTTGTAATAGCCGACCGGGATGTTGCCCTTCTTCGCGATCAGCCCGCGCACACCCGATCCGGGCTTGACCTCGTTGCCGTTCTCGTCGAGCACGACGGTGCGGTGGTCGATCGTCACCCGCGGACCGCCGGTGTGCGACTGCCCCTTGGCCACGATGCTGGTGCCGCCGAAGCCGGTCTCCGAGGACCCGATCGAGTCGGTGATCACCCGGTTGGGCAGCAGTTCGAGGAACTTCTCCTTGATGCTGGTGGAGAACAGTGCGGCGGTGCTCGCCAGCAGGAACAGGTTGGAGAGGTCGGGCTCGCGACCGGACTCGTGCAGTTTTACCAGCGCATCGAGCAAGGGGCGGCCCATCGCGTCGCCGGTGAAGAACAACAGGTTCACCTTGTGCTTCTCGATGGTCTGCCACACCTCGTCGGCATCGAACTCCGGTGCCAGCACCGTGGTCTGACCGGAGAACAGCGACATCCAGGTCGCCGACTGGGTGGCGCCGTGGATCATCGGCGGGATCGGGTAGCGGACCATCGGCGGGTTCTCCGCGGCGGCCTTCGCCAGGTCGTACTCGTCCTTGACGAACTCGCCGGTGGCGAAGTCGGTGCCGCCGAGGAGCACCCGGTAGATGTCCTCGTGGCGCCACATCACGCCCTTGGGGAAACCGGTGGTGCCGCCGGTGTAGAGCAGGTAGATGTCGTCGGGGCTGCGCGGTCCGAAATCGCGCTCGGGCGAACTCTGTTCGAGTGCGGAGTAGAACTCGACGCCGCCGTAGCGCTCGAACTCGTCATCCGAACCGTCCTCGACCACCAGAACGGTCTTGACGGCCGGGGTCTCGGGGAGCACGTTCGCGACGCGGTCGGCGTAGCGGCGCTCGTGCACCAGGGCAACCATGTCGGAGTTCTCGAAGAGGTACTTCAGCTCGCCCTCGACGTAGCGGAAGTTGACGTTGACCAGGATGGCGCCGGCCTTGACGATGCCCAGCATCGCGACGACGATCTCGTTGCGGTTGCGGCAGTAGAGGCCGACCTTGTCGTCCTTCTTGACGCCCTGATCGATGAGGTAGTGGGCCAACCGGTTGGCCTGCTCCTCCAACTGGGCGTACGTGAGCTGGTCGTCGCCGCAGATGAGGGCGACACGGTCTGGCACGGCGTCGATGGCGTGCTCGGCGAGATCAGCGATGTTCAGGGCCACGAGACCTAAACTAGAACGTGTTACATTTCCAGACAAGTCTGTGGCATCGACGCTGGAAGGCGAACCCTCGTGAGTGATCCCCAGAAGGGCCCCGACGCCCTCATTGAGCAGCGCGGACACACGTTGATCCTGACGCTGAACCGACCCGAGGCGCGCAATGCGCTCTCGACCGAGATGCTCTCGATCATGGTCGAGGCCTGGGACCGCGTCGACAACGATCCCGAGATCCGCACCTGCATCCTCACCGGCGCCGGCGGCTACTTCTGTGCGGGGATGGACCTCAAGGCGGCGACGGCCAAACCGCCCGGCGACTCGTTCAAGGACGGCAGCTACGACCCGTCGCGCATCGACGCGCTGCTGAAGGGCCGCCGGCTGACCAAACCGCTGATCGCCGCCGTCGAGGGGCCGGCCATCGCCGGCGGTACCGAGATCCTGCAGGGCACCGACATCCGCATCGCGGGCGAGAGCGCCAAGTTCGGTATCTCCGAGGCCAAGTGGAGCCTGTATCCGATGGGCGGCTCGGCGGTTCGCCTCGTGCGCCAGATCCCGTACACCATCGCGTGCGATCTGCTCTTGACCGGACGCCACATCACCGCCGCCGAGGCCAAGGAGTACGGGCTGATCGGCTACGTGGTGCCCGACGGGACCGCGCTGGACAAGGCGCTGGAGATCGCCGAGGTGATCAACAACAACGGACCGCTGGCCGTGCAGGCGATCCTGAAGACCATCCGCGAGACCGAGGGCATGCACGAGAACGAGGCGTTCAAGCCCGACACCGCCAACGGCATCCCGGTGTTCCTGAGCGAGGACGCCAAGGAGGGCCCGCGGGCGTTCAAGGAGAAGCGGGCCCCGAACTTCCAGATGAAGTAGGCCCGCGGCGTCGCCCCGCGCCCTCGCTCGGTTGTGAAACCTGCGACGGTTTCGGTCCGATTTCCGTCGCGCGTTTCACAGGCGGGACTAGAGCACCTTCGCCGTCGGCGTGAACACCACCGGCATCTTCTCCAGACCGCTCACGAAATTGGCGGGCCGCAACGGCAACTCGTCTCCGGAGGCCAACCGCAGATCGGGCAGCCGCTGCAGCAGTTTGGTCTGCATGATCGACAGCTCGAGCCGCGCCAGCTGGTTGCCCAGGCAGAAATGCGTGCCGAAGCCGAACGCCAGGTGGTTGTTCGGATAGCGCTCGATATCGAAAGACTCGGGGTCGTCGAACACCTTCTCGTCGAAGTTGGCCGACTCGAACAGCAGGATCATCTTCTCGCCCTCTTTGAGGGCCGTTCCGTGGAATTCGGTGTCGGCGGTGATCGTCCGCGCCATGTTCTTCACCGGTGCCGTCCAGCGCAGCATCTCCTCGATCGCGTTGGGCAGCAACGACAGATCGGACGCGAGGCGCCGATGCTGATCGGGGTGCAACAGCAACTGCCGGGTGCCGCCGGACAGGGTGTGCCGGGTGGTCTCGTCGCCGCCGATCAACAGCAGCAGCACCTCGGTGACGATCTGATGGTCTTCGAGCTTGCTGCCCTCGACCTCGGCGTGCACCAGCACGCTGACCAGATCGTCGGTCGGCTCATCCTTGCGGACCGCGATCATGCCCATCATGTACTCGCTGTAGGCCGCGAACGCGTCCATGGTGACCTGGAATTCCTCCGGGTCCGCGGTGCTGCTGAGGGCACCCACCAGGTCGTCGGACCACTTCAGGAACATCTCGCGTTCCTCGGGACGCACCCCGAGCATGTCGCCGATGACGGCCATCGGCAGCGGCGCCGCGATGTCCCAGACGAAGTCGCATTCACCGCGCTCGCACACGTTGTCGATCAGCGTGTCGCACAGGTTCTCGATCGAGCCCTCGAGGTCTTTGACCCGCTTACGTGTGAAGCCGGAGTTGACGAGCTTGCGCCGCAGCAGATGCTGCGGATCGTCCATCTCGATCATCATCTCGACGCCCGGCTGGTCGGGTCGGATGCCACCGGCGTTGGAGAACAGCTCCGGGTTGCGCTCCGCCTCGATGACGGCGGCATACGTTGCGGCCGCGGCCAATCCGTTGCGGTCGCGGAATACCGGTTCGTTCTCGCGCATCCACTTGTAGACCGATCGCGAGTCGCCGGCGTAGAAGGCGCCGTCGGTCAGGTCGACGTCGGGTTTGGTCTGCGGTGCCGTAACGGTCACGATCCAAGCTCCTCTGCATCCGCGAACGACATCTCCACGTTCCCGGCCGAACCGGAGAACAAAGCACGTTTGGGAAAGCCTAGCGACGCAAGCTCCTTCGCATAGGGATGTTCGCCGAGCCGGACCCTGGCCCCGCCCGGCCGATACCGCACATCGCTCAGCTTCATCTCGCCGACGGTGCGGCGCACGACACCGTCGCGACACGAGTAGGTGGGGTGGGCCTGCGGCTTGGCGGTGAACGTGGCAGGGACCCGAAGACCGCGACGAAAATCCATGCCGACCGCGAACTGGCCGTCGATGGTGACGTCGAACGAGTAGGTGTGCCCGTCACGAATCGTGAACTCCGACATCACCTTCGGATAACCCCAAATCTTGGTCCCCGCCTCCAGCGTGAACGCCTGGTCGACCGGTAGATGGTGGATGAACGCGCCGGCCGACTGCAGGGCCCGCGGCCCCGTCGCATCCGACCCGGGCGGGTTCACCATCACGTTGGTGCCGTATTCGTAGTACTGGCCGAGGTCGCCGTCCTCGTAGCGCATCAGCATCAGCACCGCGATCGCGCGGCCCGGCAGGAACCGGCAGACCTTCAGACCGCTGTAGTCGATCATGCGCTGGGCGGCTTCGGCGTCGACGGAGAACATCGCCATGTGCTGGTGCGCCTTGCGGATCTTCACCGGCATGGTGAGCACCGTGCCTGCGATGGTGTGCTGGGTCATCGCGTCAATCTAGAACGCCGAGTAGACAACTAGCAAGGAAGTGTCTACCCAGGCTGGATGGGCGGCTCGCCGCCCGGGGTCAGACCAGCGCGGCGAGATCCCTGATCTGCTCGGGCGAACGCGCCCCGACGACCATCATCGTGACGCCTGCGGCCTCCCACGCCTTGATCTGTTCCTGCACATAACCGAGGTCGCCGACGATCGCCGAATCGTCGACCAACTCGTCGGGAATGATCTTCGCGGCTTCGTCTTTGCGGTCCGAGCGAAACAGCTTCGTCACGTCCTCGACGACTTCCGCATAACCCATCCGGCGGTAGACGTCAGCGTGGAAGTTGGTGTCCTCGGCGCCCATGCCGCCCATGTACAGCGCCAGATGCGGCTTCATCAGCTCCATGATCTCGGCGCGGTCGTCGGTGACGACCACTTGAGCCGTCGCGCAGATCTCGAAGTCGGCGCGGCTGCGGCGCGCGCCCGGGCGGGCGAAGCCTTCGTCGAGCCACTCGTTGTACATGTCGGCGATGCGCGGCGAGTAGAAGATCGGCAACCAGCCGTCGCAGATCTCGGCGGCCAGCGCGACGTTCTTGGGCCCTTCGGCGCCGAGCATCACCGGGATGTCGGCGCGCAGCGGATGGGTGATCGGTTTGAGGTTCTTGCCCAGACCCGTGGTGCCCTCGCCGGTCAACGGCAGCGGATAGTGCGGGCCGTCGCTGCGCACCGGCGCCTCGCGCGCCCACACCTGACGCAGGATGTCGATGTACTCCCGGGTGCGGGCGAGCGGCTTGGGGAACTTCTGGCCGTACCAACCCTCCACGACCTGCGGTCCGGACACCCCGAGCCCGAGGATGTGCCGACCCCCGGAGAGATGGTCGAGTGTCAGCGCCGCCATCGCGCACGCGGTCGGGGTGCGCGCCGACAACTGGATCACCGACGTGCCCAGCCGCATGCGCGTGGTCTCGCGGCCCCACCACGCCAGCGGCGTGTAGGCGTCCGAGCCCCAGGCCTCGGCGGTGAACACCGTGTCGAAGCCGGCCTGCTCGGCGGCGGCGACCAGTTCGGCGTGATTCTCGGGCGGTTGCGCGCCCCAATACCCCAACTGCAGTCCGAGCTTCATCGGCAGACCTCATAACGGTGTCTTGAAACCATTGTTAGAACCTGTTCTACTCGATGCCGTGACCACCAGCCAAAGCAGCCCGGTGCAGATCGATCCGCATGAGCCGCCGCTTTCAGCGCCGCTGAAGCTCTCATTCGACTACACCCGTTCAGTCGGACCACTCCTGTCCCAGTTCTTCACCGCCCTGCGCGAGCGACGCATCGTCGGAGTGCGCGGTTCGGATGGGCGGGTGCACGTGCCGCCGGCCGAGTTCGATCCCGTGACCTACGAGCGATTGACGGAAATCGTACCGGTGGCCGCCGTCGGCACCGTGGTGTCGTGGACGTGGCAGCCGGCCCCCCTCGAGGGTCAGCCTCTGGACCGGCCGTTCGCGTGGGCGCTGATCAAGCTGGACGGCGCGGACACACCGCTGCTGCACGCGGTCGACGCGGGTTCCGCAGACTCCATCAGCACCGGCGCGCGGGTGCACGCGCACTGGGTGGACGAGCCGGTCGGGGCCATCACCGACATCGCCTACTTCGCACTCGGCGAGGACGCCGAACCGGAGGGTCAGCCCGACGACCGCGACCCGGTCACCGTCCAGGTGACGCCGTCGTCGATCGAGATCCAGCACACCGCGTCGCTGCCCGAGAGCACCTTCCTGCGCGCACTGGAGGAGGGCAAGCTGCTCGGGGCGCGAACCAAGAGCGGCCGCGACGGCAAGCCCGGCAAGGTGTACTTCCCGCCCAAGGAGGCCGATCCGGCCACGGGCCTGGAACTCGACGAGTTCATCGAGTTGCCGGACAAGGGCACCGTCACGACGTTCGCCGTCATCAACATCCCCTTTGCGGGACAACGCATCAAGCCGCCCTATGTGGCTGCCTACGTTCTGCTAGACGGCGCCGACATCCCCTTCCTGCATCTGGTGACCGAGATCGAGGCGAGCGAGGTCCGCATGGGCATGCGCGTCGAAGCGGTCTGGAAACCCCGCGAAGAGTGGGGTCTGGGTATCGACAACATCGACCACTTCCGGCCGACGGGTGAGCCCGACGCCGACTACGACTCCTACAAGCACCACCTGTAAAGGGCTGGACGTGACCGATTCAAGAGATGTAGCAGTCGTCGGGTTCGCGCACGCACCGCACGTGCGCCGCACCGACGGGACCACCAACGGCGTCGAGATGTTGATGCCGTGTTTCCACCAGCTCTACGACGAGCTCGGCCTGAAGCAGACCGACATCGGCTTCTGGTGTTCGGGGTCCTCGGATTACCTTGCGGGCCGGGCGTTCTCGTTCATCTCCGCGATCGACTCCATCGGTGCGGTGCCGCCGATCAACGAGTCGCACGTCGAGATGGACGCGGCGTGGGCGCTCTACGAGGCCTACATCAAGATCCTCACCGGCGAGGTGGACACCGCGCTGGTGTACGGCTTCGGCAAGTCCAGCGCGGGTGTGCTGCGCCGCGTGCTGGCGCTGCAGACCGATCCCTACAGCGTCGCCCCGCTGTGGCCGGACGCGGTGTCGATGGCGGGTCTGCAGGCCCGCTTCGGACTCGACGCCGGCAAGTGGACCGCAGAGCAGATGGCTCAGGTCGCACTGGACTCGATGACGGCCGCCGGCCGCACCGACAGCGAGAAGGCTCCGACTGCCTCAGACGAGGCGAAGGCGATCTCCGAACTCCTCGAGCGGCCGTACTTCGCAGATCCGTTGCGCCGCCACGACATCGCGCCGATCACCGACGGAGCCTCGGCGATCGTGCTCGCCGCCGGCGACCGGGCGCGTGAGCTGCGTGAGAACCCGGCGTGGATCACCGGGATCGAACATCGCATCGAGACACCGATACTGGGCGCCCGCGATCTGACCACGTCGCCGTCGACGGCGGCGTCCGCCCGGGCGGCCACCGGCGGCGACACGGGATCCATCGACGTGGCCGAGATCCACGCACCGTTCACCCACCAGCAACTGATCCTCACCGAGGCGATCGGGCTGCCCTCGTCGACGAAGGTGAACCCTTCGGGCGGTGCGTTGTCCGCCAACCCGATGTTCTCGGCGGGCCTCGAGCGCATCGGGTTCGCCGCACAACACATCTTCAACGGTTCGGCGCAGCGGGTCCTGGCGCACGCGACGAGCGGGCCTGCGCTGCAACAGAACCTGGTGGCCGTTCTGGAAGGACACGCCTGATGTCGAAGAATCTCGCTGCGGTCCTGGGTACCGGGCAGACGAAGTACGTCGCCAAGCGTCAGGACGTCTCGATGAACGGCCTGGTACGAGAGGCCATCGACAAGGCGCTGGCCGACTCCGGCGCGACGATGGATGACATCGACGCGGTGGTGGTCGGCAAGGCGCCCGACTTCTTCGAGGGCGTGATGATGCCCGAACTGTTCATGGCCGATGCCGTGGGCGCGACGAACAAGCCGTTGATCCGAGTGCACACCGCCGGTTCGGTCGGCGGGTCGACCGCGGTGGTGGCCGCCAGCCTGGTGCAGTCCGGTAAGTACCGGCGGGTGCTGGCCATGGCATGGGAGAAGCAGTCCGAGTCGAACGCCATGTGGGCGTTGAGCATTCCGGTGCCGTTCACCAAGCCGGTCGGCGCCGGCGCCGGCGGCTACTTCGCCCCGCATGTGCGTGCCTACATCCGCCGTTCCGGGGCGCCCGACCACATCGGTGCGATGGTGGCGGTCAAGGACCGGCTCAACGGCGCCAAGAACCCGTTGGCGCACCTGCATCAGCCCGACATCACGCTGGAGAAGGTGATGGCGTCACAAATGCTGTGGGACCCCATCCGGTTCGACGAGACATGCCCGTCCTCCGACGGCGCCTGCGCTCTGGTGATCGGCAACGAAGAGATCGCGGATCGCCGTGTCCAGGAAGGCAATCCGGTCGCGTGGATCCATGCGACCGCGCTGCGGACCGAACCGCTGGCCTACGCGGGTCGCGACCAGGTCAATCCGCAGGCCGGCCGCGACGCCGCCGCGGCGTTGTGGAAGGCGGCCGGGATCAAGAGCCCCATCGACGAGATCGACGCCGCCGAGGTCTACGTGCCGTTCTCGTGGTTCGAGCCGATGTGGCTGGAGAACCTCGGATTCGCGCCCGAGGGTGAGGGCTGGAAGCTGACCGAGGCGGGTGAGACGGCGATCGGCGGTCGCATCCCGCTCAACCCGTCCGGCGGCGTGCTGTCGAGCAATCCGATTGGGGCGTCCGGCATGATCCGGTTCGCCGAGGCGGCGATCCAGGTGATGGGCAAGGCCGGTGAACACCAGGTGCCCAACGCGCGCAAGGCGCTCGGCCACGCGTACGGCGGCGGCTCGCAGTACTACTCGATGTGGGTGGTCGCCAGCGACAAGCCCGAGCACCGATGACCACAATGCAGTACACCTGCGCGGTGCCGATGTGCCAGATCGACCAACTCATCGACATCGCCAGGACCGCTGAGGAAGTCGGCTTCACGTCGATCGCGTTGCCGGACTCCATCTTCTACATGGAGAAGCAGTCGGCGGACTACCCGTACACCCCGGACGGCTCCCGGATGTGGGACGAGAACACCCCGTGGGTGGACCCGCTGATCGCCGCCGGCGCGATGGGTGCGGTGACGTCGACGCTGCGCTTCTACACCAACGTGATGAAGTTGGGCTCGCGCAACCCGCTGCTGCTGGCGCGTCAGGTCGGCTCGGTGGCCAACCTGACCAACAACCGGTTCGGTTTCGGCGTCGGAATCGGCTGGGCACCGGAGGAGTTCGAATGGTGTGGCCAGCCCTATGCCAAACGCGGCAAGCGGGTCGACGAGATGATCGAGGTGATCAAGCTCGTGCTGGCCGGCGGCATGGTCGAGTTCCACGGCGAGTTCTACGACTTCGACAAGCTGCAGATGAGCCCGGCGCCCACCGAGCCGGTTCCGTTCTACGTCGGCGGCCACACCGACGTCGCGCTCAGGCGCGCGGCACGTGTCGGTGACGGGTGGACCAGCGCGATGATGACCGGCGAACAGTTGGCCGAGACGATCGCCAAACTGAAGGCGCTGCTCGCCGAATACGGCCGCGCCGACGACCCATTCGAGTTCCAGGCGGTCTGCATCGACAAGTTCGGCGTCGACGGCCACCGCGAACTCGCCGAATCCGGTGTCACCGACAACATCGTGATGCCGTGGGTGTTCGAGGGACTGGGCTTCGACGCCCCACTGCAACCCAAGCTCGACTCGATGAAGCGTTTTGCCGAGACCTACATCCACTCGGGTTGGCAGAAGTGAGCGTCACCAATCCCGATGCGCCGGTTCACCTGGCGGGCAAGCGATCCCGCGAGGCGGCAATCGCCCACGACAAGCAGGCCTGGCTGGACAACTTCGCCGACGACGCGGTCGTCGAGGATCCGATCGGACCGTCACACTTCGACCCGGAGGGCAAAGGCCACCGCGGCAAGGAAGCGATCGCCAAGTTCTACGACACCGCGATCGCGCCCAGCGAACTGCAGTTCAACTTCGTCGAGACGTTCCAGTGCGGTAACGAGGAAGCCAACGTCGGCTCGATCGTGATCCGGTCCGCCGGCTACGAGGTGACCGCCGAGGGCGTGTTCACCTACCGCGTCAACGACGAGGGCAAGCTCGTCGCGCTGCGCGCATACTGGGAGCTGGACCGCGCCACCGCGAGCGCGCGAAAGATCTAGCGGCCGAAGCGGTCCGCAGCCGAGGTGGCCAGGCTGAAGGTGAACCGCTTCGCTCGCCTGACCGCGTCGGTGAGGGCGCGTTTGGGTGCTGCCGCGGCACGGAGCTCGACCGCGTCACCCACGCGCGCGGCGCCCGCGGTATCCACCCAGCAGTAGCTGCCCAGGCATCGCTGCGCCCGTTCGGCGACGGCCTTGGTGATGCGGCGGTCGACCTCGAGGCCCGGTTGCGCACGGCTCGGGACGACGCAGCGGATGGTCGGCATCGTCACCTCGAGCACCGCACCGCCGACGGTGAGATGGCCGCCGATCCACTGCGCTTCGGGTAGGCCGTCGTCCGGATCCCGTAATGCGAGAAGCACATTCGGCCGAAACCGGCGCACGTCGAGCGGATCCCCGTCGACCTCTGCACCGACTGTCGACAGACTCGTGACGCTCAGCACGTGGACCGGCGCCAGGTCGACGAACATCCCCGGCGGCGTCGAGAACCGGGCGAACATGGCGAGGTCCGCGATCCGGAACATCGAGACATCAGGCAACCTTTCACCGTCACCGACCCCGAAATCGGTGCGCAGCGAGGCGATCGACGCGTTGTCTCGTTCGTGCTTGCTCAATCGGTGCAGGCTGGTGTCCTCGGCCGGCGGCAGTGCGGTCAGCCGCATGTCACGTCCGGCCAACTCCGACAGCTTCGCGTTCACCGCGTCGTCGCTGCTGGACAGTTCACTTCCGTCCGGAAAGGTGATCACCACATCGGGCACCTTGCCCGGACCCGCATCCGGCGGCAGCGGAGCGGCGTACCGTGCCGTCGCGTTCAGCAGCGCGGGGATGCGGCGCGCCGAGGCGGTCACGTCGCGCTCCAGATCGCGAACCGCCCAGAGCCGATCGCCGAGAACTCCGCGTGGTCCGATATCGACACTGTCGACGCGTTCGCCGCCCAGCGACTTCACCGGGTAGCGCCACAGTTCGGCAACCTCGCCGATCATCATGGGCGCCAGGCTACCGCCAACCGGTTCGGTCGCAGACCTGCATCCAGCGCATACGGCGAATTCAGTACGTTCGTTGTCGTGCTCTCGACACGAATGCGACGTCCGGATGCGTTGATTGAACGCGGCCGACTCACCATCACGAAGTCGATGTCCGCCGCGGCGGTGGCGGCTGCCATCTGCGCCGCCACTGTCGGCTGTGACGCCACGACCGGCCCCGTCCCGAACACGGGCACCGCAAGCCCGACCACCTCGCCTACCGCCTCTCCGGCGCCTGCCACCACGACCACCGGCACCGACCAGCCGGACGCGGCCTTCGATTACAGCCGCCTCCTGCTGCAGGCGTCCGATCTCAGCGACGCCGAGGACACCTTCACCGTTGCGTCGACGAACCCGGCGCCGGGAGGGTTACCCGGTTCGAGCGCCCTGTTCGTCAACCAGGACGACACCCGTGCCATCTCCAACACGGTCGTGATCTACCCGGACGCCGAAACCGCAACCAGAACGCTGCGCGAGGCCATACCCAAACTCGACCAGGTGGCCGTCGACGCGACACCGCGGCCGGTCCCGGTCGGCACCGACGGCACCATCGCCGTCGGCGAGTCCGTCGACCGCAGCAAGGCGGTCACGCTGGTGCTGTTCACGCAGGGGCCGGCGCTGGTACGCCTGGAATTCCAGAGCGCTCAAGGGGACGCCCCCACCGAAGAATTCGTGATCAACATCGGCAAGATGCAGAACGTCGCCCTCCGCGTCGGACTGCCGGAACCGCAGTAGTCACTCCTCCACGGGCTGCAGACCCGTCGAGTAGCGGCGGGCCAACTCCTGGTACGCGCCGGGATTGGTGTTCACCCACATCTCCGCGCCGGTGCCCGCGATCGGGCCGCGCACCTTCGCGGGCGCACCGGTCACCAGCACCTCGTCGGGGATCTTCGTGCCGCCGACGACGAGCGAATGCGCCGCGATCAGGGTGCGCGCACCGATGACCGCGCCGTCGAGCACCGTGCAGTGGTTGGCCAGCACCGCCTCCGCGCCGATGTGCGCACCGTGCACGACGCACGCGTGGGCGACCGTGGCGCCGGGTCCGACGTCCACCGGAATGCCGGGCGGGGCGTGCAGCACGCAGCAGTCCTGCACGTTGGCGCCCTCGCGGATCACGATCGGGGCGAAGTCGGCCCGCAGGACCGCGTTGAACCACACCGACGCCCCCGCCTCCACGTGCACGTCACCCACCAGCGTGGCCGTCGGCGCGATGAACGCGTCCGGATCGATCGTCGGTGCGCGCCCCTCGAACGAGTACAACGGCATCGTTTGGTTATACCCCTAGTTGACCCCCGATGAGCGCTTCACGGGGAGGCGAATTACCTGCATAGATTGCGTGGAGAGCGGGAAAAACTGTAACGTGTTCTAGTTAGAGACACAGAAGCGGGAGGCCCACCGTGACTACCAACAGTGCGGGAATTCGTGAGATCGACACCGGCGCCCTGCCCGACCGGTACGCCCGGGGTTGGCATTGCCTGGGCCCGGTGGAGAACTACCTGGACGGCAAGCCGCACGGCATCGAGATCTTCGGCACCATGCTGGTGGTCTTCGCCGATTCACACGGCGATCTGAAAGTGCTCGACGGCTACTGCCGGCACATGGGCGGGAACCTCGCCCAGGGCACGATCAAGGGCGACGAGGTCGCCTGCCCGTTCCACGACTGGCGCTGGGGCGGCGACGGCAAGTGCAAGCTGGTGCCCTACGCCAAGCGGACACCGCGATTGGCCCGCACCCGTGCCTGGGAGACCGACGTGCGCGGCGGGCTGTTGTTCGTCTGGCACGACCACGAGGGCAACCCGCCCCAGCCCGAGGTCCGGATCCCCGACATTCCGGAGTTCGAGAGCGACGAGTGGACCGACTGGAAGTGGAACTCGATCCTGATCGAGAACGCCAACTGCCGGGAGATCATCGACAACGTCACCGACATGGCGCACTTCTTCTACATCCACTACGGCTTGCCGACATTCTTCAAGAACGTCTTCGAAGGCCATATCGCGTCGCAGTATCTGCACAACGTGGGCCGGCCCGACATCAACGACATGGGCACCACCTACGGTGAAGCGCACCTCGACTCGGAGGCGTCGTATTTCGGCCCGTCGTTCATGATCAACTGGCTGCACAACAACTACGGCGGCTACAAAGCCGAGTCGATCCTGATCAACTGCCACTACCCCGTCACGCAGAACTCGTTCATGTTGCAGTGGGGCGTCATCGTCGAGAAGCCCAAGGGCCTCGACGAGAAGATGACGGAGAAGCTCGCCAACACGTTCACCGAGGGTGTCAGCAAGGGCTTCCTTCAGGACGTGGAGATCTGGAAGCACAAGACCCGCATCGACAACCCGCTGCTCGTCGAGGAGGACGGCGCGGTGTACCAGATGCGCCGGTGGTATCAGCAGTTCTACGTCGACGTCGCCGACATCACCCCGGACATGACCGACCGCTTCGAGATCGAGGTCGACACCACGGCGGCCAACGAGAAGTGGCATGTCGAGGTCGAGGAGAACCTCAAGCGTCAGGCAGAAGAGAAGGACGAGAAGGAAAGAGCCGAGCAGAAGTCGTGACCGAAGACCGTAAGGCACCCGACGTCGACCAGATTGTCGGCCCCGCCGACGTCGACCGGCTGGCCCGGGCGATGCTGCTGCTGCACGGTGCGCATGACGACGACGACGAGCACGGTCACGGTCACGGCGGGTTGGGGCCCGAAATCACCTCCAAGGCACCCTCTTTCGGTGGTGAGCGCGCAGCGGCACTGCGGGAGGCCACCCAGCGGGACCGCGAACGGTATCTGAGGTCGGGCCTGGTATCCGTCGACTGCCGCTTCTGCCATGTCTCGGTGGACGTCAAGAAGCTGGGACCGGCTCACACCTCGGTGCAGTGGAACACCGAGGCATCGCGGCGGTGTGCGTACTTCACCGAGATCCGGGAATCCGGCGGCGACCCCGCGCGCGCCAAGGCCTGCCCCCGGCTGGCCGACAGCATCAAGCACGCCGTGGCCGAGGGATGCCTGGAAGAGATCTCCTCGGCCCCCTCTCCCGGCGACGGCTAGAAATCCCCAGCGCGAGGCCGTCGTAAAGTGCTCTGATATGCGCTGCGTTGCGGTCACTTTCTGTCTGTTCGCGGTGACTGCCTGCACGCGCGTGGTGGACAGTCCGCAGCCGGCGCCCGAACCGCCGGTCGCCCCGATCACCGCCGGACAAGTCGGCGACCTGCTGAGCCCCGACGTGACGAATGGCGACGGCAACCTGTTCGTGACCGTCGACCCTGCCGAATGCGCGGGTGTGGCGCGTGAGGTGGACCCGCCGTTCATCGTCGATCACGATCCCGCGGCGTACGACGGCGGGCACTGGATGACCATCAACGGCGCTCTCGACGTGTACGTCGAGGAGATGGTCGGCGTCTACCGCGCCGATTTCGACGCCAAAGACGCGCTCGCACAATCCAAGCACACCATCGACGCCTGTCAGGGCATGACCTTTCGGGTCACCAGCATGGCCGAACGCGAGTATGTCTTCGAGCTTCTGCCGCAAGTCGATTCCGGTTCCGCCGCGATCCTGCTGTGGTCGTTCAAAGGCGACACCTGGGCTTGCGACAGCGCTTTCGTGGCCGCGCACAACGCCGCGATCGAGATCTCGACATGCGGTCCCGCCAATGGCTACGACGTGCGTTCCCTGGCCGAGGACGCGCTCCAGCGGATCGAGAAGTTGGCCAACACGGCCGCTTGAGCCGGGGCGCGCGAAATCACAGCCCCCTGAAGCGCTCCTTGACCTCGTCGTCGGTCAGGCCGTAATCGGCCAGTGAGTAGGTGTGCTTGGGCGCCCGTGGGCCCTTCTTGGTCTCTTCGTGAGTCGCGGTCGCCGCGTCACGCGCCGCGTCGGTGAATTCAATTCCGAACGCACGGTAGATGTCGGCCACAGCGCCGACGGGATCCTTGATCAGCTCGAAGTAGTCGAGATCGTAGAACTGAGCCGGATCGTGCTTGGCCCGTTCGGCGTTGAACAGTTCCAGTCCCCGCGACCAGGTCTCCAGCGAATCGCGTCCGATCGTCTCCCCGACGAACGTGGTGGACCAGCCCTCGGTGGTGTGTTGGGCCAGCGAGCACATCGAGGCCATGATCGTCTCCGGCGGCCGGTGACACTGGATGACCAGCGCGTCCGGATACGTCTTGAACAGCGCATCGAGCGCGAACAGGTGACTCGGGTTCTTCAGGACCCACCGCTTTTCGGGTTCGTTGAGACCGATCAACTGAAGGTTCTTGCGGTGCCGCCGATAGGGCTTCGTCCAGTCCTGTTTGGCCAGCCATTGTGAGTATGTCGGGAGGTGGGCCAGCGTCTCGTAGGACACCGAATGCAGCGACTGGCGGAGCAGCTGCCAGCATTCCTCGACCTCGTCGGCGGTCATGTAATGCAGCCCGGTGTAGTCCGGGTTCTCCGCGTGGGCCTTGCTGAACTGGGCGTCGAGTTGGGCGAAAACCGGGTTTTCGGGCCAAGTTTCGCGCGGCGGCCGAGGCTGCGGGTATTCCGCCAGCCACAGTTCGAGACCCTGGTGCCGCGGGTCGGCGGCCAAGAGTCGGTGGATGGCTGTGGTGCCGGTGCGGGGCAGACCCGTCACGAAGATCGGCCTCTCGATCGCGACGTCGGCGTGCTGCGGGTGCTGTTTCCACGCCGCTTCCGACACGAGCCGGGCGACCAGCGCGTTGCGCACGAAGAACCGTTGCATCTTGCTGCCGAACTCGGTGAGATCCGCGTCGCGGCGGTAGGATTCGAGCAGCACCCCGAGTGCTTCGCGGTAGTTGTCGTCATCGCTGCCGAAGTCGTCGAGGCCGCAGGCCTTGGTCGCCGAAGCGTGCAGATCCTCGACCGTACCGACGTCCGTGCGTGGGCTCACGCCTTGTACTCCCCACAGTTGACATCCAGTGCCTGGCCGGTGATTCCACTCGACAGGTCGCTGGCCATGAAGAGGATCGCCGAGGCCACCTCGTCCTCGGTGGGCAGCCGTTTGAGATCGGATGCGGCCGCGGTCGCCTTGTAGATCTCGTCGACCGTGGTGCCGTACTTGCCGGCCTGATGGTTGAAGTAGCTTTCCAACGTCCCGCCCCAGATGTAGCCCGGCAGAATGGAGTTCACCCGGATACCCTGCTCGCCGAGTTCGGTGGCCAACGACTGCGACATCGCCAGCAGCGCCGACTTGGCCATCTTGTAGGCGCCGTACTTGGCCTGCGAGTGACGCACCACCATGGAGTTCACGTTGACGACGGATCCGTTGGATGCCGCCAGCGCAGGGGTGAACCCCTGAATCAGCCGCAGAGCACCGAAGACGGTCAACTCGATCGCATCACGCATGTGCTCGAAAGTGGTGTTGGCCAACGGTTTCATCGACGGCACCCGAAACGCGTTGTTGATGAGCACGTCGACCTTGCCGTACGCCTTCATCGTCTCGTCGACGAGATTGTTCACTTGCGCGTCGTCGGTGATGTCGGTACCCACCGACAGCGCCCGCCTGCCCAGATCGGTCACCTGTTTGGCGACGTCCTCCAGCCGTTCGACCGTGCGGGCGGCCATCACGAGGTCGGCGCCTTCCCGGGCGCACCGGCGCGCGAGCGTCGTGCCTAGCGCGGGTCCGACGCCGCTGATGACGACGACTTTTCCATCGAGCATCCCGGCCATGGTCAGCCCACCATCCTGTTCTGAATCTGCTGTTGTCGCAACGCGATCCTGGCACGCCAGTCGTCGTCGGAGATCTTGTTGCTGTCGTAGTACGGCAGCGCGTCGGCGACCTTGTCCACGTCGAGGACCTCGACCGTCGGACCGTCCGCCTCGGTCAGCGCGCGTGACAATCGCTGCCACCGGAACTGCAGATATCCCTTGCGGTGGCCGAGCGTCTCGCACCAGTTCGTAACGCCGGGGTTGGCGTCGGAGACCACGATGCGAATCTGATCGTCCGGATCGGCTTGTGCCTGAGTGCCGTTCAGCGATGTCTGGTGATTGATGTAGTCCAGCGAGATGTACCAGAGGCTGCCGAGCTGGAATCCGAGATACGGAGCTTCGCTGACCGGCAGCGTGATGATCATGGCCTGGTTCGGCGCCAGGTCGAAGTGGCCGACCGACGAGTACTGCGTGGCCAGGCCGCCCGGGGTGAGCCGCGGCGCCACCATCGTGTTCACCGGCAACGTGTTGTAGAACCACTGCGGGAATTGCAGCCACGTCTTGACCCGCTGGACAAGTTGCTTGCCGGCAACGGCATAGCGCTTCTCGATGGTCGCCTTGCTCAGCGGCGGCGGGGCCGTGCCTGCGGTGTCGGTCCGCGTGATGCTGATGTAGCCGCGCTGCGCCGACCAGTCGTTGTAGACCTCGCGGACCACCAACTGCGACGGGCTTTTCGGGGTGAACCGCCATTCGTAGGTGCCGTCCTCGGCGACATCGAGTTCGCGGTCGTCGAACGCGGCTTGGCTGTCAGGGACGTTGTCGTCGGTGTACTCCCCGCCGAGCATCTGGAAGGCGAGGTCGGTCGTGGTGCCTCGCTTACCGGTGACGACGTACTCGCGGCCGGCCTGCACGCGGGTGCCGAAGTAGAGGGCGTCCGGATTGTCGAGGCCCATCTTCGTGAACGGCCCCGTCCCGGACTGCATGAACGGATGGTCGCGATCGTAGTCGAACGCCAGGTGGGTGCAGGCTGCGACGCATCCGGCGAGGTACTGCAGACCCTCGAGCAGGTCGGCTTCCGATTCGATGAACGGCGCGGTGGCCACGAGGTGCTCGGCTTCGGCGATTGCGTCGATAAGCGGCTGAGAGTACACACTGCGAAACTAGAACGCGTTCTAGCACTAGTCAATATACCGACCGCTGTGGTCCAAATATGGAACGGAAAGTAGCCTGGGCGCGTGAGCTCAGCCGAAACCTCCGGTCGTGCGTCGCCGCCGACCGAGCGCGTGGTGCGGGTGCTCGACTTCCTGGCCAACCACCCCGGCCAGCGGTTCGGCGTCTCAGAGTTGGCTCGGCGCACCGGCTTGAGCAAGCCGACCTGCCTAGGGCTGGTCAGTACGCTCGCCGATGCGGGGTATTTGGTGCGCGATCCGAGCGACAAGACGTACCGGCTGGGCCCGTCGCTGATCACGCTCGGGCACCGGGCCCAAGAGGCGTTGCGGGTGAGCCCCGCCGCCCGCGAGGAACTGCGCCGGCTGTCCTCTCGCTTCGGCGTCACGGCAGCCCTGTCGGCGGTGGTCGACGACCGCATCACGGTGCTCGACCTCGTATCCCCGTCGGGCGTCAGTGCCGGTGTCGAGGTCGGGCAGAGCTATCCGTTCGCACCGCCGGTCGGCTTGATGTTCGTGCTCTGGGACGAGGAGGCGCAGCGCGACTGGTTGGCCAAGGAGCCGACGGTGTTGACGCGAACGCCTCTGCGCACGGACACCGAGCGGTTACACCGGGTGATCGCCGAATGCCGCGCGGACGGTTACCTGGTCGAGCGGCTGACGCCCGGCGGGCGGCGGTTGTATTCGTTGATGGCCGGGATGTCGGCGCAGTTGCCTGACGAGTTGCGCGCCCTGCTTGGTGAACTGGTCTCCGACATCGGCGAACGGGTTTACCTGCGCGACGAGAGCGACACCGGCCGCAAACGCCATGACATCAGCGTGATCTCTGCACCGGTGTACGACCACTACCAGCGACAGATCATGGTGGTCTCGATGCACATCGGAAAGGCATTGACCGACAACGAGATCACCGAGCGGGCGCGAGCATTGGTCGCGACGGCCGATGCGGTGACCGAACAGTTGGGCGGGGTCAAGCGCCGCGACATCACTTAGCGCAGCAAACCTAAAATCTTGTTCGGTGCGTTTTGCCCGAGCGGTTCAGGGGTAACCGGAATCGCGTCAGGGGGTCTTCAAACCGCAACGTCGAGTAGCGAACGGGGCGGTGAACAACAAGTCGATGTGACGCCGCACCGTCGGCGCCACCACGATCAAGGAGTTCAACGTGGAGATCAAGAAGTTTGCGGCCACAACAGCAATGGCGGGTGCGCTGGGCTTATCGGCATTCGCACTGGGTAGCGGGCTCGCGCAGGCAGACCCGGGGCCGAAAATCCCAGGTCCGCCGAATCCGCCCGGGCCGGTCATCTCGAATTGGGCGCCGGGCGATCCGCCTGGGCACAACCCGTTCGGCCCGCCCGGACAGGTGAAAAAGGACCCCACGATAGGCGTGGTTCCGAACCCGTTCTATGGCGTTCCGCCGGGACACTGGGATGACCCGGCACGTCTCAACATCCCGGATGTCTGGCTGCCGCCGCTCGAACTGCGGCCGGACTTCCCGGACCTACAACCGCTGAAGGTGGAATGGAACGCCGAGGCCAACGCATTCGGCGTCTTCCTGGAGAACGGTGTGTTCATCGCCTACCGGTAACGCCACAGGCTCCACACAGCAGCCGCCCTGTCCAACGGCAGGGCGGCTGTTGCCTACGCAGTTGTTCGTTGCTCACGCAGTTGTTCGAGGCGGTGCCGGGCGGACCCGGCGAAACTTGACTTGATCTACATGTCGTAGCGGTACCCGAACACGCTTGTGGCGCCGGCTGGGAGCCGGCGCCACAGCGGGTTGTTTGGGTTACGCGTCACTCAACGCGGCCGAGATCGGCGTCGGAGTCACATCGACACCACACTGGTTCGAGACCTCCGTGACGGGCTGGTTGATGGCCTTCAGCTCGGACTCGACCTGCGGGTTCTGCGCGAAGTAGGCGCGGAAGTCCTGCGTGGCCTGATCCTGCGGCTTCGTGGCGATCTCCGTCAACGCCTCGTTGGCCTCGGGGTTCGAGGCGAGATAGGTGCTGGTCGATGCCGACACCGTGCTCGAGGTGTTGGCAATCGCGCTCACGCTGCAGGTGTTGTCCTGCGTCGGCGCCGGAGCCGGCTGCGCATTGGCAACCGGTGCCACAATCGCGGCGGAACCGAAAGCAAGCAGGCCGCCGGCGAACATTCCGTACAGGCCGCGTCGAACGGTCGTTGCGGACAGGTTCATCGAATCACTCCTTTGGTCTGCGACACGGTGGCCGCTCCGTAATGCGTAACCGGCCCGGGGGGCGGGCTAAACAGCGCCAGTACAGACGGCGTTTCGGGTGTCAGCAAGCCCAGCCCTCTCTAACGCGTTGATCGCACGCAGCTGGTACGTGGAATCAACCTGTTAAAGCACTCGCGGCCGCCAATTGAGTCGGTGGTCGTGCGAGTAGGAGCCGTCAGCTCACGCTGGCCAGCGCGAACGGCAGCACCTCGGGCGCCCCGGCCGATCTGACCACCCGCGAGGCCATAGTGAGCGTCCACCCCGTGTCGGTGACGTCGTCGACGAGCAACACCGGTCCCGCCGCCGTCGACAGCTCCGGGATTTCCCACGCGCCGTTCAGTGCGGCCACGCGGTAGGCCGAGTTCGCCGCGGTCACCGGCCTGCGCCCGGGCGCATAGCGGAGCACACCGAGGTCGGTCAGCCGGCCGAGCCGGGCGAGTGCCCGGGCCAGCGACGTGATCAACAGCGGATGCGTCTCGGAGTCGAGCGCCGCCACCGCGGTCGGGCGGTTCTTCCAATCCCACGCCGCCAACACCTGCACGGCGGCCCGCACCACGTCGTCGGACGCCTCCGCATCCGGTTCGTCGAGCACCCGCCGCAGCCGCGCGCCCCAGCCGAGATCGGTCAGCCTTCCGATCGCGCGGCCGGGTTCTGGACCGTCGGTGATTTTGCCTTTGAGGTCCAACCCGAGAACGCTCAGCCCCGACGGCCACTGCTTGCGCGGTGTCAGTTCGACGCCGGGCCGCATGAGCCGCGTTCGGGTGTCCTCCACGGCGGCGCCATCGACGGTGGCGTCATAGCGCGAACCCGTGCAGTTGTCGCAACGGCGGCACCGCTCCCCCTCGGCCAGTCCGGGGTCGTCGAGCTGAGCGCGCAGGAAGGCCATCCGGCAGCGGCCGGTCGCTTGGTAGTCGAGCATCGCCTGCTGCTCACGTTTGCGCGCCTCGTCGAGCTTGCGGTAGCGGGCCTCGTCGTACACCCACTCCTGACCCGTGCCGATCCAGCCGCCCTTCACCCGCCGAACCGCACCGTCGACGTCGAGCACCTTCAGCACCATCTCCAACCGCGTCCGATTGAGATCGACCATCGGCTCCAACGCAGCCGTCGACTGCGGGCGCTCAGGGTCAAGAACACGAATCACATTGCGCACCATCGCTTCCGATGGGAACGCCACCGACGAGAAGTAACGCCAGACATCCTGATCCTCGCGGCCCGGCAACAAGATCACTTCGGCGCTGGCCGTCGACCGGCCGGCGCGGCCAACTTGCTGGTAGTACGCGATCGGCGAGGACGGCGCACCGAGGTGCACAACGAATCCGAGGTCGGGTTTATCGAAGCCCATACCGAGCGCCGAAGTCGCGATCAACGCCTTGACCCGATTGGCCAGCAGGTCGGCCTCGAGTTGTTCGCGCTCGGCGGCTTCGGTCGAGCCGGTGTAGGCCGCAACCGCATGGCCTCCTTCACGCAGCAACGCCGCGAAGTCGTGCGCCTGCGCGACGGTCAACGTATACACGATCCCCGAGCCGGGAAACGAATCCAGGTGTGCAGCAAGCCAAGCCGCGCGTTGCGCAGGGTTGCCGGCCTTGACTACCGACAGCCGCAACGACTCGCGGTCCAGTCCGCCCCGCAGCACCAAAGTGTCGCCGCCGCCGACGCCCAACTGGGCTGCGACGTCGTCGACCACCCGGTCGTTGGCGGTGGCGGTGGTTGCCAGCACCGGGATATCGGCGCCGAGTTCGGCGATCAAAGTGCGGATCCGCCGGTAGTCGGGCCGAAAGTCGTGGCCCCAGTCGGACACGCAGTGTGCCTCGTCGACGACCACCAGACCGGCGTCGTGCGCCAGTGCGGGCAACACCGCGTCGCGAAAGTCGGGATTGTTTAACCGCTCTGGGCTGACGAGCAGCACGTCGAGTTCTCCGCTCCGCACCCGCTGATGGATCTCGGCCCACTCGGCGACGTTGCTCGAGTTGATGGTCGCCGCGTGGACACCAGCCCGCTCGGCAGCGGCGACCTGGTTGCGCATCAGCGCCAGCAGCGGCGACACGATCACCGTCGGGCCGTGCCCTCCGGCGCGCAGCAGTTTGGCGGCGATGAAATAGACCGCGGATTTACCCCAGCCCGTGCGCTGCACGACGAGCGCGCGCCGACGGTGCACGACCAGCGCTTCGATCGCACTCCACTGGTCGTCGCGCAGCACGGCCTGCGGACTGGCCAGCTGCTCGAGAATCTCCTGGGCCTGCGCGCGGTTGCTCACCGCTTCATCGTGCCTTGCGGGTGCGACAGTTTCGCACCGACATGTGAGCAGGGTTACAGCAAGACTTAAGGGGTATGCGACTGACGTGCGCGTAGAACCGCAAATCTTTGCCTGTCCATGCCCGCGCGCGCCACTCGCGGGAAGGGTATGACGATGGTCTCGTACAGGTACCGCTGCGAATACGGTTGCGGCACAACAGTACCTGGATTCGCAGCTCGCATACCAGCGGGCCTGTCTACACGTGATCGACTACCTGACCAACTTCGGCTACAGCCCGGAACAGGCTTATTTGTTGCTCGGCGCAGCGCCCATCGAGGGACGGTTCTCTGGAGTGGTCGATATCCCGAACTCCTGTGCGACGGTGTACCTGCCGACGGCGATCTTCGACATTCCCATCGCCCCGACCGCGGGTAAGCCGGCGAAGATCGACCCAGGTATCGGCGCCCCGCGCGCTGCGTCGTAGGACTCGGCACGGGTCACCTGGTCGCCTCGCAGTCATGGCCGAACGTGGGTTACCAGCACACCAAATAGCGATTGGACGTGCGGGTAACCCACGTTCGCGCCAACTGGGGTGCCAGCCGGCGTCATCTACCGTCGAACCATGGACGGCACCTTGACCGTGGTCGCGGATGCGGGTCCCAGCGTCGGAGGTGTGGCGGCATGGGCGGTGCAGTTGATGGACCGTCTCGGTGGCGTCGGTGCAGGCGCAGTCATCGCCGTGGAGAACGTCTTTCCTCCGCTGCCGAGCGAGATCATCCTGCCGCTGGCGGGCCTGTCCGCCGCCCGCGGTGAGATGTCGCTGTGGGAAGCCATCGCCGGAACCACGGCGGGTTCCGTGGTGGGCGCCGTCGTGCTCTATCTGCTCGGCGCGCGCCTCGGGCGCGACCGGGTCCACCGGTTGGCCGCACGACTGCCGTTCTTCTCCGACGACGATCTGACGAAAAGCGAGGCGTGGTTCCGCCGTCACGGATCGTGGGCGGTGCTGTTCGGACGCATGATTCCGGTCGTACGAAGCCTCGTCTCGGTTCCCGCAGGGATCTACTGCATGCCGTTCGTCCGATTCCTCGCACTCACGACGGCGGGCAGCGCAGCATGGAACAGCCTGCTCGTGATGGCCGGCTACAAATTGGGCGACAACTGGGAGACTGTATCCACCTGGACGTCGCGCTACCAGTACGGCGTCCTGGCCGCAGCCGCCGTTCTGATCGCAGTGTGGCTGGCGAGAAAGCGGCGCAGCCAAGGCGTCTAGCCGTCGCTAGGGGGTCTTGGCGTTGTCCTGTTCGCGTTTGATCTCCAGCGCGATGTCGATCAGCTGGTCCTCCTGGCCGCCGATCAGCTTGCGCTGGCCCGCACGGTGCAGCAGCTTGTGGGCGGGAACACCGTAACGCTCGGACTGCCGGATCGCGTGCTTGAGGAAGCTGGAGTACACCCCCGAGTAGCCCATGATCAGCGCGTTGCGGTCCAGCAGGCACTCGGCCGGCATCGCGGGGGCGACGACCTCTTCTGCCGCGTCGGCGATGTCGAAGAAGTCGATTCCGGTCTTGACGCCGATCTTGTCGAACACCCCGATCAGCGCCTCCACCGGCGCATTGCCCGCACCCGCGCCGAACCGGCGGCACGACCCGTCGATCTGCTTGGCGCCCGCGCGCACGGCTTCGATCGAGTTCGCGACGCCGAGCCCGAGGTTCTCGTGGCCGTGGAAGCCCACCTGCGCATCGTCGCCCAACTCGGCCACCAGCGCCGCGACCCGGTCACGGACGCCCTCGAGCACGAGCGCGCCGGCAGAGTCGACGACGTAGACGCACTGGCAGCCGGCGTCGGCCATGATCCGCGCCTGCTTGGCGAGCTTCTCTGGCGGAATGGTGTGGCTCATCATCAGGAAGCCGACGGTCTCCAGGCCGAGTTCGCGGGCCAGCCCGAAGTGCTGGATCGACACGTCGGCCTCGGTGCAGTGGGTGGCGATCCGGCAGATCGAGCCGCCGTTGTTCTGCGCCTCTTTGATGTCCTCCTTGGTGCCCACGCCGGGCAGCATCAGGAAGGCGATCTTGGATTCCTTTGCCGTTTCGGCGGCCAGCTTGATCAGCTCCTGCTCGGGGGTCTTGGAGAACCCGTAGTTGAAGCTCGACCCGCCGAGACCGTCGCCGTGGGTCACCTCGATGACCGGCACACCGGCGGCGTCCAGCGCCGCGACGATCGCGTGCACTTCGTCCTTGGTGAACTGGTGCCGCTTGTGGTGGCTGCCGTCACGCAGCGACGTGTCCGTCATCCGGACGTCCCAGATCGGGTTGAAGTAGATGTCGTCGGTGACACTCATGCTTGGCCTCCTGCCGTCGCGGCGAGGGACTCCTTCGCGATCTCCTCGCCCACCTTGGCCGCCGCCGCGGTCATGATGTCCAGATTTCCAGCGTAGGGCGGCAAATAGTCGCCCGCACCCTCCACTTCGATGAACGTGGTGACGACGTGGTTGCCGCCGTTGACCACCGACGGTTCGTCGAACTGCGGATCGTTGAGCAGCCGGTAGCCGGGCACATAGGTCTGCACCTCGGCGACGACGTCGCGGATCGACTGCGTGACCGCGTCGTGGTCGGCGTCTTCGGGGATCGCGCAGAAGATGGTGTCGCGCATGATCATCGGCGGCTCGGCGGGGTTGAGGATGATGATCGCCTTGCCGCGCTGGGCGCCACCGATGTTCTGCACACCGGCACTGGTGGTCTTCGTGAACTCGTCGATGTTGGCGCGCGTTCCGGGACCGGCCGACGCCGACGACACCGACGCCACGATCTCGGCGTAGGGCACCTCCACTGCACGGCTGACCGCGTACACGATCGGAATGGTCGCCTGTCCGCCGCAGGTGACCATGTTGACGTTGGGTGCGTCGAGGTGCTCGCGCAGGTTGGCGGGCGGGATCACGCCCGGCCCGATCGCCGCAGGCGTCAGGTCGATCGCGCGGATACCGGCGTCGGCGTACTTCGGCGCGGCGTCGCGGTGCACGTAGGCGCTGGTGGCCTCGAAGACCATGTCGGGCTTCTCGCTTTGCGCCAGCAGCCAGTCCACCCCTTCGTGCGAGGTCTCCAGCCCCAGCTTGCGGGCGCGGGCCAGGCCCTCGCTCTCCGGGTCGATGCCGATCATCCAGCGTGGTTCCAGCCACTCCGAACGCAGCAGTTTGTACAGCAGATCGGTGCTGATGTTGCCCGATCCCACGATTGCGACCGATGCCTTGTCCGGCATAACTAGCTCCTCGATTATTCGAAACTCAGGTGTACCGAGCCCAGCCCGGTGAAGTCGGCGACGTACTCGGCGCCAGGGGTGGCGTCGAACGCCTTGGTGCACGAGCCCGGCAACACGATGTCACCGGCCTTGAGGCGGACGCCGAAGCTGTCGACCTTGCGCGCCAGCCACGCCACCGCGGTCACCGGGTTACCCAGCACCGCATCACTGCGGCCCTTGGCCACCACCTCGCCGTTGCGGGTGAGCACGGCATCAATCGCGGTGATGTCGATGTCCTTCGGCGATACCCGGTTCTCGCCGAGCACCCAACCCGCCGAAGATGCGTTGTCGGCGATCGTGTCGCAGAGTTTGATCTTCCAATCCGTGATGCGGGTGTCGATCAACTCGATGGCGGGTGCGAACGCGGCCGTCGCCGCCAGGACGTCGTCTTCGGTGCACCCTTCACCCGGCAGATCGTCGGCCAGAATGAATCCAACCTCCACCTCGACGCGGGGATAGAGGTAGTCCGCCGACTTCACCGGCCGGTCCTCGTAGACAGCCATGTCGTCGAGTAGGTGTCCGTAGTCGGGTTCGTCGACGTTCATCATCTGCTGCATGGCCTTCGACGACAGCCCGACCTTGTGGCCGATGACCGTGGCGCCTTCGGCGACCCGTTGCCGGATGTTGATCAGCTGGATCTCGTAGGCATCGACGACATCGATATCGGGGTGGCCGTCGGTCAACGGCGCGATGGGAACCTTGCTGCGCTCGGCCTGGGCGAGATCGGCGGCGAGCTCCTGCCGCACCTGATCACTGAGCATCCTTATGAAGTCCCCTTGTTCTGTTGACCGGCGCGGTTGTGGGTCGGCCGGGCAATTCTATAACGTGTTCTACATGACTGGTCAGGAGTACGACGTCGTCGTGGTGGGGAGCGGCGCAGCCGGTATGGTCGCCGCGCTCACCGCAGCCCACCAGGGACTTTCCACAGTAGTCGTCGAGAAGGCTCCGCACTACGGTGGTTCCACTGCGCGGTCCGGTGGTGGCGTCTGGATTCCCAACAACGAGGTGCTCAAGCGCGACGGCGTCAAGGACACCTCGGACGCCGCACGCACGTACCTGCACCACATCATCGGCGACGTCGTACCCGCCGAGAAGATCGACACCTATCTCGATCGCGGCCCGGAGATGCTGTCCTTCGTGATCAAGCACTCACCGCTCAAGCTGTGCTGGGTGCCCGGCTACTCCGACTACTACCCCGAGGCACCGGGCGGTAAGCCGACGGGTCGTTCCGTCGAGCCGAAGCCCTTCGACGCGAAGAAGCTGGGTCCAGACCTTGCCGGGCTGGAGCCGCCCTATGGCAAGGTCCCGCTGAACGTGGTTGTCATGCAGCAGGATTACGTCCGGCTCAACCAGCTCAAGCGGCACCCCCGCGGTGTGCTGCGCAGCCTCAAGGTCGGCGCGCGCACGATGTGGGCCAAGGCCACCGGCAAGAACCTGGTCGGGATGGGTCGCGCGTTGATCGCGCCGCTGCGCATCGGCCTTCGAGAGGCGGGTGTGCCAGTGCGGCTGAACACCGCGTTGACCGACCTGTATGTCGAGGACGGTGTTGTACGTGGCATCTTCGTACGTGATACCAGCGCACCGGAATCCGGTGAGCCCGAACTGATCCGGGCCCGCCGCGGCGTCATCCTGGGCTCGGGCGGCTTTGAACACAACGAGCAGATGCGGGTCAAGTACCAGCGCGCGCCGATCACCACCGAATGGACGGTCGGCGCCAAGGCCAACACCGGTGACGGCATCATCGCCGCCGAGAAGTTGGGCGCGGCACTCGATGTCATGGAAGACGCCTGGTGGGGGCCGACGGTACCGCTGGTCGGCGCCCCGTGGTTCGCACTGTCGGAACGCAATTCGCCGGGTTCGATTATCGTCAACATGGCCGGCAAGCGGTTCATGAACGAGTCGATGCCCTATGTTGAGGCGTGTCACCACATGTACGGCGGACAGTACGGCCAGGGTCCTGGGCCCGGCGAGAACATCCCCGCCTGGCTGGTGTTCGACCAGCAGTACCGCGACCGCTACATCTTCGCCGGTTTGCAACCGGGACAGCGGATTCCGAAGAAGTGGCTGGAATCGGGCGTGATCGTCACGGCGGATACGCTCGAGGAGCTGGCCGATAAGACCGGGCTGCCGGTGGATGCGTTCAAGGCCACAGTCGAGCGCTTCAACGGCTTCGCACGCTCGGGCGTGGACGAGGACTTCAGGCGTGGCGAAAGCGCATACGACCGGTACTACGGCGATCCAACCAACAAACCCAATCCCAACCTCGGCGAGATCACGCATCCGCCGTACTACGCGGCCAAGATGGTGCCCGGCGACCTCGGCACCAAGGGCGGTGTGGTCACCGACGTGCAGGGCCGTGCTCTGCGTGACGACGGCTCGGTAATCGAGGGCCTCTATGCTGCGGGCAACGTCAGTGCGCCGGTGATGGGTCACACCTACCCCGGTCCGGGCGGGACCATCGGCCCGGCGATGACGTTCGGTTACCTTGCAGCACTCCACATCGCCGGAAAGAGTTAACGCATGCCGATCAATCTCGACGAGGCGCTCGGCGCCGAGCTTCCCGCCGCCGAGTTCTCCTGGACCAGCAGCGACATCCAGCTCTACCACCTCGGGCTCGGCGCCGGTGCCGATCCGATGGACAGGCGCGAGCTGCGCTACCTGACCGACGAAACTCCGCAAGTGCTACCGACATTCGGCAATGTCGCGCAGAGCTTCCACATGACCGAACCGCCGACGGTGAAGTTTCCGGGTATCGACATCGAGCTTTCGAAGGTGCTGCACGCCAGCGAGGCGGTGTCGGTTCCCGGGCCGATTCCACCGTCCGGTACCGGGATCGCGGTCACACGCTTCACCGACATCTGGGACAAGGGCAAGGCCGCGGTCATCTGGTCGGAGACCACGGTGACGGCGCCCGACGGCACGCTGCTGTGGACCCAGAAGCGCTCCATCTTCGCGCGCGGCGAAGGTGGCTTCGGGGGCGAGCGTGGACCGTCGACTTCCTCAGAGCCTCCACAACGCGCGCCGGACTTCGAGATCGCGATCCGCACATCGCCTCAGCAGGCGCTGCTGTACCGGATGTGTGGCGACCGCAATCCGCTGCACTCCGACCCCGACTTCGCGGCCGCGGCCGGATTTCCGCGCCCGATCCTGCACGGGTTGTGCACCTACGGCATGACGTGCAAGGCGATGGTCGATACCCTGCTCGACGGCGACACCGCGCGGGTCAAAAGCTACGGCGCACGGTTCGCCGGTGTGGTCTTCCCCGGTGAGACGCTCAAGGCCAGCGTGTGGAAGGAGGGCGACGGATTCGTCGCCACGGTGACCGCACCCGAGCGTGACGATGCGGTGGCGCTTGCAGGCGTGGAACTGACTCCGGCCTAGCGGGTCGCTTTCACTCACCTCTGACCGAGAGGTGCACGCGGTTAGCACCACGGTCGGCTTAATTTCCCGGAGTCGAATCCGTCACGCCTCGGCAGCGAAATAGCGTGTTTGCCGAACTCCACTGAATGTTGCTCAAACACAGAGATATACGTCTTACGTGCACGAAAGTGCGATTGCTGTCGGGGATTAGTTCGGATCGTATTACGAACTGCTTCAACCGATCCGGATTACCCAAACAATTGGCGACCTGATAGTTTTCTGCGTTGACCATCCCAATTGCCGGACGAGTCAGGAGCACATCATGAAGATCAGCAAGATCAGCAGCATGTTGGCAGCAACCGCGACGGCGGGATTCATCGCGGCACCTTTTGCAGCCGCCGAGCCCGAGGCGACGCCGCCGGCCGGGCCGACAGTTCAGACCCAGACACTCGGAACCCAGGGCAAGTTGGTCGACGGGGCCGTCATCCAGGGCTGGACGATCACCAACCTCCAGCCCAGCAGCGACGTCATCCCCTTCCCGGTGACCGGCACGCTGTGGGAGGCAACGGCGACAGACCAGGCGATCCAGGGATCGGTGACGCCGATCGTGGCGAATCTGGTTGCCCGGGCCGCTGACGGCCAGACGTACCGCTCGCTGTTCGAAGTGGCCACACCGCAGGGCGTGAACCCCTCGACGTTGGCTCAGGGACAGGAGACGTCCGGCAAGGTCTACTTCGACGTCACCGGCGCGACCCCCGACAGCGTGGTCTACAACGCCGGCGGACAGGATCTGCTGGTGTGGACCAAGCCGGCCTCGAGCACGAGCACGTCCTCGCCGTCGACCTCGTACGGCACCGGCAGCACCGCACCCGCGGAAGCACCGGCTACCGAGGCTCCGGAGGGCACCACTGCCGCACCGGAGGGCACCACCGCCGCACCGGCCGCGACGGGCGCCGAGGCACCCGAAGGCAGCCAGGGCACGCCGATCGCCGAGGGCAGCCAGGGCACCCCGATCGCCGAGGGCAGCCAGGGCACGCCGCTGCCGGAAGGCAGCGCGGGCACGCCGATCGCACCGGCTGAGGGCACCCCCGCACAGCCCGCGCCAGGCGCTCCGGCTCCAGGCGGCGCCGAGGGCGTTCCGCAGCCCGCCGGAAGCCAGGGCACCCCGCTGCCCGCGGGTGATCATGTGCAGACCCCGACCACCTACACCCCGGTCCCGACTCCGTAAGCGGATCGCCTAACCGGTCATACGGTCAGCGTCGTCACGAGTGCGATGACCACCATGCGTACAGCCGTGGAAAGGTCGGGCCATTCGGCCCCGCTCGGACGGCGCTGACCGTCTTTCTCTCCTCGTCGGTCCAGACCACGGTCGGTTGACCGTCCACGAGGCCGCAGTAGAGCTGTCCGCTGACGCTGTCCGGCGTGGCGTTGCGCCGCCACGGCCCCGGCGACTGGATATTGCCCGGGCAATCGACCCTGTTGGCGGCCGAGATCGTCTCGTTGAAGACATTTTCGAGTCCCATGCTGTCTCCGACGAGGCTGAATGTCGCCGACACCGGGCCGTCGGGGTCGTCGTTCTGGGCGCATTTCACCTGCGACAGAACACCTTCGGGCGCCTGCGTCGGTTCACACGCGCCGGCGCGGTATCCCTTCGGCAGCAGCCGCAGCAGCCGCGCATCGTCCTCGGACCTGGTCGTCGGCTGTGGCTGGCTGGTCGGCCCGGGTTCCTCGGCTTGGGCAGGTTGGGCGTTGTCCTGCGACGGCTGTGTCAACCAGAAGATCACTGCGCCGACGGCGACGACGACACCGACGACCGCGGCGCCGATGGCCACGGTCTTTCCGCTGGACCGTCGCTGCACCTGGCGCGGAGACACCGTCAGCGGCTCGTCGAACCGGCGGCCCCAATTGCCCTGACCGGCAGAGAAATCCGGATCAGGGTCGTCCGACTGGGGCGGCCTCGGCGAGTTCACACCTCAGAGGGTAGTAGGCGGAGCGACCCCAGCCGCACGCCGATCAACCGAGGATCAACCCGGATGTGGGCACACCGGTACCCGCGGTGACGAGGACGTGCTCGACATTCGGAACCGGATTGACCGAAGTCCCCCGCAGCTGGCGAACGCCCTCGGCGATCCCGTTCATGCCGTGGATGTACGCTTCGCCCAGCTGGCCGCCGTGGGTGTTGATCGGAAGCCGCCCGCCGACCTCGATCGCCCCGTCGGAGATGAAGTCTTTGGCGTCGCCCTTGTCGCAGAATCCAAGCTCTTCCAACTGGATCAGGGTGAACGGGGTGAAGTGGTCGTAGAGGATCGCGGTCTGGATGTCCTGCGGCTTGAGCCCGGACTGCGACCACAACTGCCTGCCGACGAGCCCCATCTCGGGCAGTCCCAACTCCGGTCGGTAGTAGCTGGTCATCGAGTACTGGTCCGGGCTGGAACCCTGCGAGGCCGCCTCGATGACCGCTGGGCGGTGTTTGAGGTCTTTGGCCCGCTCGGCGGATGTCACGACCAACGCGACGCCGCCGTCGGTCTCCTGGCAGCAGTCGAGCAGCCGCAGGGGTTCGGCGATCCACCGCGAGTTCTGGTGGTCCTCGATGGTGATCGGCTTCTCGTAGAAGTACGCCTTGGGGTTCTTCGCGGCGTGTTTGCGGTCCGCCACCGAGATCATGCCGAAGTCTCTGCTGGTCGCCCCGGATTGGTGCATGTAGCGCCGAGCGATCATCGCGACCTGCGCGGCGGGGGTCGACAAGCCGTGCGGGTAGGAGAAGGAGTTGTCGACGCCGGTTGAGTCGGCGTTCTCGACCAGGCGCATCTGCACCTGGCCGAACCGGACGCCGGATCGCTCGTTGAACGCCCGATATGCCACAACGCAATCGGCTACACCGGTGGCCACCGCGATCGCGGCTTGCTGAATGGTCGCGCAGGCGGCGCCACCTCCGTGATGGATCTTCGAGAAGAACTTCAACTCGCCGATGCCCGTCGCCCGCGCGATCGCGACCTCGGTATTGGAGTCCATGGTGAAGGTGACCATGCCGTCGACATCGGCAGGCGTCAGCCCGGCGTCGTCGAGAGCGTCCAGCACCGCTTCGGACGCGAGCCGAAGTTCGCTGCGGCCGGAGTTCTTCGAGAAGTCGGTGGCGCCGATACCGACGATCGCCGCCTTCCCCGACAGTCCACTCGACATCAGGCGTTTCCTCCGATAACGAGTGTCGCAGTGGCGATCACGTGATCGCCGAGACTGTTGCTGCCGACGATCTTCAACGTGATCAGCCCGTCGTCGATCGCGGTCACCTCACCGGAGAACGTCACCGTGTCGTAGGCGTACCAAGGCACGCCCAGCCGCAGCGAGATCGATTTGATGATCGCGGTCGGGCCCGCCCAGTCGGTGATGTAGCGCTGCACCAGGCCGGTGTCGGTGAGGATGTTGACGAAGATGTCCTTGCTGCCCTTGGCCTGCGCCTTGTCCCGGTCGTGATGGACATCCTGGTAGTCGCGGGTGGCGATGGCCGTTGACACGATGAATGTCGGGTCGCCGTACAGGGCGAGCTCGGGAAGCTTTGTTCCTACTTCGACTGCGGGTGCGCTCACGCTGTGCCCTCCTCAACTACGGCGCCCTCCTCGTCGGGCTCCCACGCGTAGAGCGTCCACGCCGGACCGGAGTCACCCTCGGGGAAGTCGATATATGTTGCGCGAACCGGCATCCCGATTTCCACGGTGGCCGGGTCGACGTTTCGGAGCTGCCCCAGCATCCGCACACCTTCCTCGAGCTCGACAAGGGCGATGACGAACGGCAACGTGCGACCGGGCACCTTGGGCGCGTGGTGCACGACGAAACTGAACACCGTGCCCTTGCCGCTGGCGACGACGTAGTCGGTCGGCAGGTCCTTGTCCTGCCAGATCGCGGGTATCGGAGGATGCACCAGCGTGCCGTCGTCGCGCTTCTGGATGCGCAACTCGTGAGCGTTGACGCCGTCCCAGAAGAACTTGGTGTCGCGGGACGAGGCCGGCCGCATCATCATCTCCGCGTCCAGGTCGTCGGGCACCGGCGCGCCCGCGTCCTTCTCGGCGGGCTTGAATTTCATGATGCGCCACACCATTTCGGCGACGGTTTCGTCGCCGTCGGTACCGTTAGCCACCGTCCAGGTGATGAGCTGGTTGATGAAAAATCCCTCACCCAGCGCTGTCCGCTTCGGACCCACAACGTCTGTGATCTCGGCGTGGACGCTGACCTCTTCGCCCGGGCGCAGATACCGGTGGTATGTCTGCTCGCAATTGGTGGCGACCACGCCAACGTAGCCGGCATCGTCGAAGAGTTGCATCATCTTGGTCAGCGGATCGTCGTCCGAGCGGCCCTGACCTAGCCCGCCCATCGTCCACACCTGGATCATCGCCGGCGGCGCCACGATGCCGGGGTGGCCGGCGGCCTTGGCCGCTTCCTCGTCCACGTAGATCGGGTTCCGGTCACCGATGGCGTCGACCCAATGGTGGATCATAGGCCGATTTACCGGATCTCGGCCGGTGCGCGGCTCGCTCTTGCCGTCCGCCTTGATCTTCTCGATGTCCGCCCTCAGGTCGGCGCTCACCGCGGAACCCTCGGCACCTTCAGGCCCGCTGCCGCAATCATCTCCCGCATCACCTCGTTGACACCTCCACCGAACGTGATCACCAGGTTTCGTTTGGTCTGCGAGTCGAGCCATTCCAGCAGTTCGGCGGTCTCCGGCTCGGCCGGGTTGCCGTACTTGCCGACGATCTCCTCGGCCAGGCGCCCGGCGTACTGAATCCGCTCGGTGCCGAACACCTTGGTGGCTGCGGCGTCGGCGACGTCGATGGTCTCGCCCGCCGCGGCGACCTGCCAGTTGAGCAGTTCGTTTATGCGCCACATCGCCTTGAGCTCGCCGAGTGAGCGCTTGACATCGTCGTGGTTGATCGGAATATCGCCGTTGCCACCGGGTTTCGACGCCCACGCGTGCACGTGGTCATACAGGCTGGCGAATCGGCCGGCGGGTCCCAGCATCACGCGCTCGTTGTTCAGCTGGGTGGTGATCAGCTTCCACCCGGCGTTCTCCTCGCCGACGAGCATGTCGGCCGGCACCCGAACGTCGTTGTAGTACGTCGCGTTGGTGTGGTGGGCGCCGTCGGACAGGATCATCGGCGTCCACGAGTATCCGGGGTCCTTGGTGTCGACGATGAGGATCGAGATCCCCTTGTGCTTCACCGCCTCCGGGTCCGTGCGACACGCCAGCCAGATGTAATCGGCGTCGTGCCCGCCGGTGGTGAACACCTTCTGCCCGTTGACGATGTACTCGTCGCCCTGGCGCACCGCCGTGGTGCGCAACGACGCGAGGTCGGTGCCGGCTTCCGGCTCGGTGTAGCCGATCGCGAAGTGAACCTCGCCCGCGAGGATCGCTGGCAGGAACTTCTTCTTCTGCTCCTCGGTGCCGTACTGCTGCAGCGTGGGCCCGACGGTCTGCAGAGTGACGGCCGGCAGCGGCACGTCGGCCCGCTGCGCCTCGTTGACGAAGATCGACTGCTCGATGGGCCCAAAACCCAGCCCGCCGAATTCCTTCGGCCAGCCGACGCCGAGCTTGCCGTCCGAGCCCATCCGCTTGATGACCGTGCGGTACGCCTTGCCGTGGCGATCCTTCTCCATCTCCTTGGCCTCTTCCGGAGAGATGAGACTGGAGAAGTACTCGCGCAGTTCGGCCTGCAACTGCTTCTGTTCAGGCGTCAGTTCGATGAACATTCCTATTTCCCCTCGCTTCGCTCGCCCAGCGCGGCTCCCACCAAGTCGAGCCGGTGTGACGGACCACCCACGAGGCGGGCAAGGTCCTTGATCGAGGAGTAGTAGCGGTCCATCGGGTAGGCGATGTCCATACCCATGCCGCCGTGCAGGTGATGGCAAAGCTGCATCACCGGAGGCGCCTGCGAAGCCAGCCAGTATCCGAGGATGTCGATATCGTCGTCAGCGTCGCGCCCCTCAGATAGTCGCCAGGTCACCGAGTTCGACGCCAATGTCAGTGTGCGCGAGGCGATGTACACCTCGGCCAGCTGCGCGGCGACGGTCTGGAAGGTCGACAGCGGCTTGCCGAACTGCTCGCGGTTGGCCACGTAGTCGGCGGTGAGCCGCAGTGCGCCTGCGACCAGACCCGATGCGAACGCGCCGATCGCGGCGAGGGCCAGCTGATTGATCCGTCGGGGCTGGGCGCCCTCGAGCGCGCCGTCGACGGCGGCGTCGGTGAACGTCACCGAGTACTCGTCACCGTGGTTGGACGTCGGCGTCTTGGTCACCACCACGCCGTCGGCCTTCGCCGACACCACCACCACGGCGCTGTCGGCGGTGACGACGAGCCAATCCGCCTGTTCCGCATAGGGAACGGCGACTTTGGTACCGCTGAGCCGGCCGTCGGCGAACGACACCGCGGGCCGATCCGGCAGCGGCGCCCCCGGCTCGTTGAGCGCGGCCGAGAGCACCGCGCCTTTGGCGACCCCGGACAGATAGCGGTCCTGCTGCTCGTCCGTCGCCGACTCGAGAAGCGGCAGCAACCCCAGACCCAGCGTGGCCAACGCGGGGCCGATCGTGGCGTGCCTACCGATTTCGGTGAGCGCGGTGGCCACCTCGGGCAGGCCGACGCCGTCGCCGCCGAGACGCTCCGGGACCGCCAGGGCCGTCACGCCTCCGGACACCAGTGCGTCCCAGCTGTTGTCCCGGGTCAGCACCGAGGTCACCACGTCGGCGACAGCCTGCTGCCCTTCGTCTGGACTGAAGTCCACCCGAATCCTCCTTGATACCGGGAAATTTCGCAGTCGCTACAACTTACGTCGTCAGCTGTTGGTGACCGGGCACTTTCCGGTGTAATCCACCTGCCAGTGCTTGATCCCGTTGAGCCAGCCCGACTTGAGCCGCTCGGGTTCGCCGATCGGCTTGAGGTCGGGCATGTGATCGGCGACCGCATTGAAGATCAGGTTGATGGTCATCTTCGCCAGGTTCGCGCCGATGCAGTAGTGCGCGCCGGTGCCGCCGAAGCCGACATGCGGATTGGGATCGCGCAGGATGTCGAACTTGTGCGGGTTCTCGAAGACCTCTTCGTCGAAGTTGGCTGAGCGGTAGGACATCACGACCCGCTGACCCTTCTTGATTTGCACGCCACCCAACTCGACATCCTCCAACGCGGTGCGCTGGAAGGCCGAAACCGGAGTGGCCCAACGGACGATCTCGTCGGCGGCGGTCTCGGGGCGTTCGCGCTTGTAGAGCTCCCACTGGTCGGGGTTCTGCGAGAACGCGATCATGCCGTGGGTGATGGAGTTGCGGGTGGTCTCGTTACCGGCGACCGCGAGCATCACGACGAAGAAGCCGAACTCGTCATCGGAGAGCTTCTCGCCTTCGATGTCGGCCTCGATCAGCTTGGTGACGATGTCTTCGGTCGGGTTCTTGGCCCGCTCCTCGGCCATCTTCATCGCGTACTGGATCAACTCGAACGACGACACCGCAGGATCCACGTGGGCGTACTCGGGGTCTTCGCCGGCGGTCATCTCGTTGGACCAACGGAAGATCTTGTCGCGGTCGTCCTGCGGCACGCCGAGCAGTTCGGCGATGGCCTGCAGCGGGAGTTCGCACGAGACCTGTTCGACGAAGTCGCCCGAGCCCTCGGCCGCGGCGGTCTCGGCGATCTTCTGCGCCCGGGAACGCAGTTCGTCTTCCAGCCGTCCCACGGCACGAGGCGTGAAGCCGCGCGAGATGATCTTGCGAAGACGGGTGTGCTGCGGCGCGTCCATGTTCAGCAGGACGGCCTTCTGCAGGTCGATGGCATCGCGCGTCATGTCCTGCGGCCAGACCGGGATGGCGCCGTCCGGCGAGCTGCCGAACACGTCGTTGCGCTTCGAGACCTCTTTGACGTCGGCGTGCTTGGTCACCAGCCAGTAACCCTTGTCGCCGAAGCCGCCGGTGCCGCTCGGCACGTCGACCCAGTGGATCGGCTCGGACTCGCGCAATTCGGCCAGCTCTTCGACGGGCAGGCGCTCCAGGTTCAGGCTCGCGTCGAGGAAGTCGAAGTCGGCTGGGATATTCGGGCAAGGCATGGGGGAAGCTCCTCCGCAACAGTTATTGCAACATGTTCTAGTGCCAGTAAAACATGCCTTCTGCGCAGATAAAAGGCAGGTCATCAACGCCGCTTGTCAGAGTAATGAAACGTGTTCTAGCCTGACGGAATGGGTAACCCTGTCATCGTCGAAGCCACCCGTAGCCCCATCGGTAAGCGCAACGGCTGGCTGTCCGGTCTGCACGCCACCGAGTTGCTCGGCGCCACCCAGAAGGCCGTCGTGGAGAAGGCCGGGATCGACGCCGCTGATGTCGAGCAGGTCGTCGGGGGCTGTGTCACGCAGTACGGCGAACAGTCCAACAACATCACCCGGGTGAGCTGGCTGGTGGCCGGCCTGCCCGAGCACGTCGGCGCGATGACCGTGGACTGCCAGTGCGGCAGCGGCCAGCAGGCCAACGGCCTCATCGCCGGCTTGATCGCGGCGGGCGCCATCGACATCGGCATCGCCTGTGGCATCGAGGCGATGAGCCGCGTCGGTCTGGGCGCCAACGCAGGCCCCGACCGCAGCATCCTGCGACCGGCGTCGTGGGACATCGACCTGCCCGACCAGTTCACCGCCGCCGAGCGAATCGCCAAACGGCGCGGGATCACCCGCGAGGACATCGACCAGTTCGGCTTCGAGTCGCAGCGCAAGGCCAAGCAGGCGTGGGCCGAGGGCCGGTTCGACCGCGAAATCAGCGGCATCGAGGCTCCCGTGCTCGACGAGCAGAAACAGCCCACCAGCGAGCGCCACGTCGTGACACGCGATCAGGGCCTGCGTGACACCACTCTCGAGGGTTTGGCATCGCTGAAGCCGGTGCTCGAGGACGGCATCCATACCGCGGGTACCTCGTCGCAGATCTCCGACGGTGCGGCAGCCGTGCTGTGGATGGACAGTGATGTGGCCAAAGCCCACGGCCTGCGCCCGCGGGCGCGCATCGTGAGCCAGGCGCTGGTCGGAGCCGAGCCGTACTACCACCTCGACGGGCCGGTTCAGTCGACGGCGAAGGTGCTCGAAAAGGCCGGTATGAAGATGGGCGACATCGACATCGTCGAGATCAACGAGGCCTTCGCCTCGGTCGTCCTGTCGTGGGCCCGAGTACACGAACCCGACATGGACCGCGTCAATGTCAACGGCGGCGCGATCGCGCTCGGCCACCCCGTCGGCAGCACCGGCAGCCGGCTGATCACCACCGCCCTGCACGAGTTGGAGCGCACCGACAAGAGCACCGCGTTGATCACGATGTGCGCAGGCGGTGCGCTGTCCACCGGGACGATCATCGAACGGATCTGAGCACGCTTCCGGCGACTGCCCGAAATCGTCGGGCGGGGAAGCGGTTTGCGCCGACGGGCTCAGTCGCGCATGAGTACCGGTCGCACGCGCGCGTGAATGTGGTGGATTTTCCCGTCGTGAGCCGGAATGAGGAAGGTCTCCTCGGTGCGGGCACCCACGCGCCGCCCGGCGATTCGCGGCTTCGTGACGACGGTGAACGTGGCGTGCACTTCGTCGCCGTCGACGCGGAATTCGCGATCGACGATCGCCGAGATGATCCGGAACTGTGGCCCGCTATTCAGGCTGCGGCGCAGATGCGCACCCGAGAAGCCGGTCTTGAGACCGTTCTCGATCCTGATGCAGTCCGGCGCGAAGGGGACGTCGTCGCCGCGATGGCTGACCAGCGCATCGATATAGGACTCCGCGGCGGCGATGCGATCGGTGTCAGAGACTGTGCCCATCGACCGAGCATAGGATGACGGCCATGCCAAAGTCGCGGCCACGCTTCATGGATACGAAGGCATCGGACTTCTTCGTCAAACAGATGTCGAGGCTCAACACCTTCATGTATCGCCGCAACAACGGTGAAGGACTCGGCGGCGAGTTCCAGGGCATACCGGTGGCCCTACTGACGACGACGGGGCGCAAGAGCGGCCAACCGCGGGTCAGCCCGCTGTACTTCCACCGCGACGGCGACAAGGTCATCGTCGCCGCGTCGAAGGGCGGCAGCGACAAGCACCCGATGTGGTACCTGAACCTCAAGGCCGATCCCCGCGTTCAGGTGCAGATCAAAAGCGAGGTGCTCGACCTGATCGCGCGTGACGCCACCGAAGAGGAACGCGCGACGTACTGGCCGCGGCTGGTCGAGATGTACCCGACGTACGAGGATTACCAGTCCTGGACCGACCGGGTGATCCCGTTGGTGGTGTGCGAACCCTGACCGACGACCCGGCCGCTCACGCGCCGTAGACCGGCACGGGCGGACGCGCTTTCGCCAGCAGATCGGCGACCACCGGACCGAGCTCGGCCGCATCCCAGCGCGCGCCCTTGTCGACCTCGGGTCCGTGCGCCCACCCCTCGGCGACTCGGATGATGCCGCCTTCGACCTCGAACATGCGGCCGGTGACATCTTTAGACTCGACGCTTCCCAGCCAGACCACCAGCGGCGAGATGTTCTCCGGCGCCATCGCGTCGAAGTCCCGATCCTGAGTGGCCATCATGTCGGCGAACACCGTCTCGGTCATGCGGGTCCGCGCCGACGGCGCGATGGCGTTGACCGTGACGCCGTAACGCCCCATCTCGGCGGAGGCGACCAGGGTCAGCGCCGCGATGCCCGCCTTGGCGGCGCTGTAATTCGCTTGTCCCACACTGCCTTGCAGTCCGGCGCCCGAGCTCGTGTTGATGATGCGCGCATTGAGGGTGTCGGGGCCGGCGTTTCTGCTCTTGACTTGGGCGCGCCAGTACGCCCCGGCATGCCGCATGGTGGCGAAGTGTCCCTTGAGGTGCACGGCGATGACGGCGTCGAACTCCTCTTCGCTGGTGTTGGCGAACATCCGGTCGCGAACGATGCCGGCGTTGTTCACCAGAACGTCGAGCCCGCCGAACGTGTCGACCGCGGCCTGGATCAGGCCCTCGGCCTGGGTCCAGTCGGCGATGTTGGCGCCATTGGCCACGGCTTCCCCACCGGCGGCGGTGATTTCGTCGACTACGCTTTGCGCGGCGCTACCACCGCCGGCGGGCGACCCGTCGAGGCCGACTCCAATGTCGTTGACCACCACGCGGGCGCCCTCGGCGGCGAATGCGAGAGCGTGCGCGCGGCCGATACCGCCGCCGGACCCCGTCACGATGACCACTCGGCCGTCGAGCAAACCCATATCTGTTGTCTCCTTGCTTGTTTGAGCGCGCTATTTGATGTCAGCAGTGGTGGTTGCGAGGTAATGTGGTGGCTCACCGCCGCCGTGCACTTCGAGCGATGCGCCGCTGATGTACGACGCCGCGTCGGACGCCAGGAATGCCGCGGCCCAACCCACGTCCGCCGGTTTGGCGAGGCGGCCCAGCGGGACGTTGCGCGAGATCGCCGCGATGGAATCCGCATCACCGTAGAAAAGTTCGGACTGTTCGGTCTCGACCATGCCCACCACGACCGAGTTGACGCGAACCTTCGGCGCCCACTCGACGGCCAACGTGCAGGTGAGGCTCTCCATGCCGGCTTTGGCCGCCCCGTATGGTGCGGTGCCAGGCGTGGGCCTGCGCCCGCTCACGCTGGCGATGTTGATGATCGACCCGCCACGTTCCTGCTTCTGCATCCGCGCATTCGCGTGGGTGGACACCGAGAGCGGCCCCAGAAGATTGAGTTCGACGATCTTGCGGCTGAACTTCGCCGACGACTCCGCGGCGAGCACGTACGGCGATCCGCCCGCATTGTTGATCACCACATCGATACGACCGTGACGTTCGGCGACGGTCTCGACCATAGAGGCGACCGCGTCGTCGTCACGCACATCGCAGGCGTGGAACTCGTACGGCAGGCCCTCGACTGGCCGACGGGCACACGTGACGACGGTGGCGCCCTGATCGGCGAACACGGCGCTGATGCCGGCGCCGACCCCGCGCACACCACCGGTCACCAGCACCACCCTGCCTTCGAGGCCGAGGTTCATGTCTTGCAGGTCGGTCACTGTGCTAGCGTACCAAGCAAGTGCTTGCTTTCCTACCGGACCCAGGAAGTGCTCGGGAGCTCAGATGACTATCAACTCGACCATCACCGAACCGGGGATCGTCTCGGTCACCGTCGACTACCCGCCGGTCAACGCGATTCCGTCGCGCGGCTGGTTCGAACTCGCCGACGAGATCACCAAGGCCGGAGCCGACCCGGAGACGCATGTCGTGATCCTGCGTGCGACCGGCCGAGGCTTCAATGCCGGTGTCGACATCAAGGAGATGCAGCGCACGGAGGGCTTCACCGCGCTGATCGACGCCAACCGCGGTTGCTATGCGGCGTTCAAGGCGGTCTACGAGTGTGCGGTCCCGGTGGTCGCCGCCGTCAACGGCTTCTGTGTCGGCGGCGGCATCGGGCTGGTCGGCAACGCGGACGTCATCGTGGCCTCCGATGATGCGACGTTCGGGCTGCCGGAGGTCGAACGTGGCGCACTCGGCGCGGCGACGCACCTGTCGCGCCTGGTGCCCCAGCACATGATGCGCCGGTTGTTCTTCACCGCCGCCACGGTCGATGCGGCGACACTGCACCACTTCGGCTCGGTGCATGAGGTGGTTCCGCTCGATCAACTCGACGAGACCGCGCTGCGCGTCGCGCGCGACATCGCCGCCAAGGACACCCGGGTGATCCGGGCGGCCAAGGAGGCGCTGAACTTGATCGACGTACAGAGGGTGAACTCCAGCTACCGCATGGAGCAGGGCTTCACATTCGAGCTGAACCTCGCGGGCGTGTCCGACGAGCACCGCGACGCGTTCGCCGGCACCGACAAGGGAGCCAAATGAGCGACAAGAGAACAACTCTCGACGACGCCGTCTCGCAGATTCGCAATGGGATGACCATCGGAATCGGCGGCTGGGGTTCTCGGCGCAAGCCGATGGCGTTCGTGCGGGCGCTGCTGCGCACCGACGTCACCGACCTCACCGTCGTCACATACGGCGGGCCCGACCTCGGGCTCCTGTGCGCGGCGGGCAAGGTGAAGCGTGCCTACTACGGCTTCGTGTCGCTCGACTCGCCGCCGTTCTATGACCCGTGGTTCGCCAAGGCGCGTACCACCGGCGCGATCGAGGCCCGCGAGATGGACGAGGGCATGCTTCGGTGCGGGCTGCAGGCCGCGGCCCAGCGACTGCCGTTCCTCCCGATCCGGGCCGGGCTGGGCAGCGATGTCCGCGCGTTCTGGGGTGACGAGCTGAAGACCGTGCGGTCCCCCTATCCCACGGGGGAGGCCTACGAAGAACTCGTCGCGATGCCCGCGCTCACCCTGGACGCCGCGTTCGTCCACATGAATCTCGGTGACGTTGCAGGCAATGCCGCTTACACCGGCATCGACCCCTACTTCGACGATCTGTACCTGATGGCGGCCGAACGCCGGTTCCTGTCGGTCGAGCGAGTGGTACCGACCGATGAACTGATCAAAGCCGTTCCGCCACAAGCGCTTCTGATCAACCGGATGATGGTAGACACCGTCGTCGAGGCGCCCAACGGTGCGCACTTCACGACGGCCGAGCCTGACTACCGTCGCGACGAGAAGTTCCAGCGCCACTACGCCGAAGCGGCGAAATCCGACGATTCGTGGCAGGAGTTCGTGCAGACCTATCTGTCCGGCACCGAAGCCGACTACCAGGCTGCGGTGCGCAAGCTGCAGGAGGATCAATGATGTCGGTGTCCCGTGCCGAAGTGTGCGCCGTCGCCTGCGCCGAGTTGTTCCGCGACGCCGGTGAGATCATGGTCAGCCCGATGACAACCATGGCCTCGATCGGCGCCCGACTGGCCCGGCTGACCTTCTCCCCCGACGTCCTGCTGACCGACGGCGAGGCGCGCCTGCTCGCCGACACGCCCGCACTCGGCACCGCAGGGGCGATCGAAGGTTGGATGCCGTTCGGTCGCGTCTTCGAGACGCTGGCCTGGGGTCGGCGCCATGTGGTCATGGGCGCCAACCAGATCGACCGCTACGGCAACCAGAATCTGTCGGCATTCGGGCCGCTGCAGCATCCGACCCGCCAGATGTTCGGTGTGCGCGGGGCACCGGGCAACACCATCAACCACGCGACGAGTTACTGGGTAGGCAACCACTCGACGCGCGTGTTCGGCGAATCCGTCGACATTGTCTCCGGTATCGGTTGGGACAAAATCGATCCCGACAACCCGGCATACCGGTTCGCCAACGTGTATCGGGTGATCACGAACCTCGGCGTGTTCGACTTCAACGGCCCCGATCATCAGATGCGGGCCGTTACTCTGCATCCTGGTATCGAGCCCGAACAGGTAGCCGAGAACACCTCATTCGAAGTGCACGGGCTGGACTCCGCCGAGCAGACCCGGCTCCCCACCGAAGACGAGCAGAAGCTGATCCGCGAGGTGATCGACCCCAAGGGACTGCGGGACAAGGAAATTCGGTGAGCACGCCGGACAAACCCACACTGCGCACACCGCTGACCGAGCTCATCGGTATCGAGCATCCGGTTGTCCAGACCGGCATGGGCTGGGTGGCGGGTGCGCGACTGGTCTCGGCGACGTCGAACGCCGGCGGCCTGGGGATCCTGGCGTCGGCGACCATGACGCTCGAGGAACTGCAGACGGCGGTCACCAAGGTCAAGAACACCACGGACAAGCCCTTTGGTATCAACATCCGCGCCGACGCGGGAGACGCCGGAGAACGCATCGACCTGTTGATCCGCGAGGGCGTCAAGGTCGCCTCGTTCGCCCTGGCGCCCAAACCCGATCTGATCGCCAAGCTCAAAGAAGCCGGCGTCGTGGTGATTCCGTCGGTCGGTCTGGCCAAGCACGCCAAGAAAGTGGCGGGCTGGGGCGCCGATGCGGTGATCGTGCAGGGCGGTGAAGGCGGCGGTCACACCGGGCCGATCGCGACGACATTGTTGTTGCCGTCGGTGCTGGACGCTGTCGAGATCCCGGTCATTGCGGCCGGTGGCTTCTTCGACGGCCGCGGGCTTGCAGCGGCGTTGTCGTACGGTGCTGCGGGTGTCGCGATGGGGACCCGATTCCTGCTGACGTCGGACTCCACGGTGCCGGATGCGGTCAAGCGCCGCTACCTGGAATCGGGCTTGGACGGCACCGTCGTATCGACCCGTGTCGACGGGATGCCGCACCGCGTGCTACGCACCGGCCTGGTGGAGAAGTTGGAGAGCGGATCGCAACTTCGGGGATTCTCCGCGGCCGTCCGAAACGCGCAGAAGTTCAAGAAGATGTCGGGCATGACGTGGCGGTCGATGATCCGCGACGGGCTAGCGATGCGGCAGGGCAAGGAGTTGACGTGGTCGCAGGTGGTGATGGCCGCCAACACCCCGATGCTCCTGAAAGCCGGTTTGGTCGAGGGCAATACGGACGCGGGAGTACTGGCCTCCGGCCAGGTCGCGGGCATCCTGGACGATCTGCCGTCGTGCGCGGAACTGATCGAGACGATCGTTGCCGACGCGGTCGGGCACCTGCGACAGGCCAGCGGCTACATCGAGTGAAGGATATCACTTAATTCTGCAGTAGTGAAGCTATAATCTTCATATGCCTGCACTGAAGCGGTCACCTTCACCGCGCTCGCGCGCCACGTTGATCGGCGACGTGATCGGCTCACGCCACGTGGCCGATCGCGCCGCCACGCATCGCGCACTCGACAAGGCACTCGTCGACGCCAACGGCCACGCCATCGACGCACCCGCATTCACGGTCGGTGACGAGTTCCAGGGCAGCTATCGGACGGTCGGCGCGGCGATCGAAGCGGCGTTTGCCATTCGTCTGGCCGTCGCGCCAGGGATCGACGTCCGATTCGGTGTCGGTTGGGGTGCCGTGACCGTTTTGGATGCGGACTCCGGGATCCAGGACGGGCCGGGGTGGTGGGCCGCCCGCGAAGCAATCGAGTGGACCGCCTCCGCGCAACGCCAACCGGGGCTGGCGTTGGTGCGCACGTCGTTTCGGGCCGAATGCGAGAGCCGCCGCGACCTCGACGCGATCAATGCCGCGCTGTTGTGTCGGGACCATCTGATTGGATCGCTCGATGACCGCTCATTGAGGATTGTGAAGGGACTGTTGACCGGCAAGACCAAGAAGGCCATCGCGGCGGACGAGGGCATCAGCGCGTCGGCGGTGTCCCAACGCGCGGGCCGCGACGGGTTGGACCTCATCCTGCTCGTGGCGCAGTATCTGCGGGAGGTGCCATGAGCGCGGTCGCGGTGCTGCTGATCGCGATCGGTATCGCCGATGTCCTTCGGCGGCTCGTCGATCGTGTCTGGCTGTCCGCCGCGGCGGCACCCCTTGTCGTGATCGGTTGCGCGGCGGCGGCCGGGCTGTGGCGGTGGGGCGACATCGTGCTGCTCGTCGTGGCGGCGGTGGCCGCCGTCGGCTGGGTGGTGTTGAGTGCGCGAGCCGAGCGAACCGGCCGGAACCAGGTGACACCGCTGGTCGTCTTCGGCGGTGCGCTCGGGGTGCTGATCCTGCTCTCGGGCTGGAGTTCGGAGGTGGCAGGTGTGGCGGCGCGGTGGCCGGCGTGGGTCGGCATCGCGGTGTCCCCCGACCGACTCTTGATGATCGTCGGTGTGATGCTGATGCAACTGGTGACCGGGAATCAGTTGGTGCGCTTGGTGCTTGGCTCCGTCGGCTCGGTCAAACCGACGGGCGAGCCGCAGGCCTCGGACCGGTTGAAGGGCGGGAGGCTCCTCGGTCCGATGGAGCGGGTGCTCATCCTCGGGCTGGGCCTGGCAGGCCAGCTCGCCGCCGCGACGGCCGTCGTCGCCGCCAAGAGCATCATCCGATTCCCGGAGATCAACGCCCAGAAGGCGCGGGAGAACCGGGGAATCGGAATCGACGAAGTGACCGAGTACTTCCTCGTCGGCAGCTTCGCCAGCTGGATCGTCGCACTCGGCGGCCTGGCACTCGCGCACTGAACAGTAAGCCTTTCGATTCGCCCGTAATCCGGTCGTGGGTTTCCTACACTCGCGCCCATGAAAACCAATGCCGCCGTTCTGTGGGGACTCAACGAGCCGTGGAGCATCGAGGAGATCGACCTCGACGGTCCGAAGGATGGCGAAGTGCTTGTCTCCTTCGAGGCCACCGGGCTGTGCCACTCGGACCACCATGTCGTCACGGGTGACTTCGCCGGTGTGCCGCTGCCGATCATCGGTGGCCACGAGGGCGCGGGCGTCGTCGTCGAAGTCGGACCCGGCGTGCGCGACCTCGACGTCGGTGACCACGTCGTCACGTCGTTCCTGCCGGCGTGCGGGCGCTGCCGTTGGTGCGCCAGCGGGCATCAGAACCTGTGTGACCTCGGCGCGCTGATCCTGACCGGCCTGCAGGCCGACGGAACGTACCGACGCAAGGTCCGCGGTCACGACGTCGGAATCCTGTCCGGCGTCGGTAGTTTCTCGCAGTTGGGGACATTGTCGGAGGCATCGGTGATCAAGGTCGACGACGACTTCCCGCTGGCCCGGGCCTGCCTGTTGGGCTGCGGGGTGATGACAGGTTGGGGTTCGGCCGTCAATACCGCAGACGTCAGCCCGGGCGACACGGTCGTGATCATCGGGTGCGGCGGCATCGGCAGCGGCGCGATCCAGGGTGCGCGACTGGCCGGCGCGGAACACATCGTGGTCGTCGATCTCGTAGAAGACAAGCGGGAGAAGGCTTTCGGGTTCGGCGCCTCCCATTTCGTGACCAACATGCCGGAGGCGATGGAACTGGTCGCCGAGCTCACCCGGGGCGTGATGGCCGACTCCGCGCTGTTGACCATGGGCGTGCTCGAGGGGCGGATGATCGACGAGGCGCTCAACATCATCCGCAAGGGCGGTGCGGTCGTGATGACCGCCATCGCCTCTATGGCCGATGTCACGCCGACGCTGTCGATGGCGATGATGACGCTGTTCCAGAAGCGGCTGCTGGGCAGCCTCTACGGCGAGGCCAATCCGCGCGCCGACATCCCGCGGCTGCTGAACCTCTACCGTGACGGCAAGCTCCTTCTCGACGAAACCGTCACTGCCGAATACAAACTCAACGACATCAATGAGGGTTACGACGACATGCTGGCGGGGCGCAACATCCGCGGTGTGATCATCCACGACCACTGACGCGATGCCGGAGGCATAGTGCGCTGGCTGTCGCATGTGCGGTCGGTGCTGAGCACCGAGATTCACGCCATCCGCAATCGCAAGCTGGACCTCAATCCCGCCGATCTCACGCGATTCACGGTTCCGTTGGTGTTGGGATTGGCGGGTGCGGTGGCGTTCGGCGCCGTGCCGTTGATCGTCATTCGCAGCAGCGTCAGCACTGATGACGTGCTGGTCCCGCTCCTGGGATCGCTGGCGCTGACGGCGGTGGGCACGGCTGTGATGACGTGGTTGATCGCCATCGTCGTTTCCGGTCTCGTGCTGGTGGTCGTGTATCGAACGGCGCCGGCTACGGCGTCACGTTTGGTGATTCGAACCGTCGTCGACTCGTTCGACCGCGTCAGCGACACGGCCGCGCGCCTGGCGACGCTGGCGCTGGTGGCCGGCCTCATCGCCCTGGCGATCGGGCTGCCGACCCGGCCCGACGACGAACTGGCGCATCCGGTGGTCAACGACCTGCTCACCGCGCAGATCGGAGTGCTCCTGGCTGCGCTCGGCGCCGCCTACCTCGCCGAGACCGTGCGCTGCGCCGCCGAACTGGTCGACAGGCAATCGTTGTTGCTGGCATGGCCGTGGTCGCTTGGGATCTCTTGTGTCAGCTGGATTATCGCGACAAGTGTCGGGCCTTTTCAGACCTCGCGCATGCTGGCGGTCCTGCTCAACGAGTGGCTGCCGGCCACCGTGAACGGGACTCCGCGAACGGAAGTGATCGCCGACCTCCTTCCGGCCGGTGCGAACTGGTGGGCGGCCTTCGCACTGTTGCCTGTGATCGCCGTGGTGTGGGCGCTCGGAGCGCACCGCCATGACGGGTTCGCGACGATGCGAGAGCTCGTCGAGGGCGACAGTGCGGGGCCGCGGGAGGCCTAGAGGCGCTCGATGATCGTGACGTTGGCGGTGCCGCCGCCTTCGCACATCGTCTGCAGGCCGTAGCGACCGCCGGTGCGCTCCAACGTGTTCAGCATCGTCGCAAACAACTTCGCGCCCGTCGCGCCCAGCGGATGACCGAGCGCGATCGCGCCGCCGCTGGGGTTGACCTTCGCGGGGTCTGCGCCGGTGTCCTTGAGCCAGGCCATCACGACCGGCGCGAAGGCTTCGTTGATCTCGACGGTGTCGATGTCCTCGATCGACAGGCCAGTCTTCTTCAACGCGTACTCCGTTGCCGGGATCGGCCCGGTCAGCATGAACACCGGGTCGGCGCCGCGGGCGCTGATGTGGTGGATGCGGGCGCGGGGCTTGAGTCCGTGGTCCTTGACGGCCTGCTCGGAGGCCAGCAGCACCGCACTGGCGCCGTCGGAGATCTGGCTGGCCATCGCGGCGGTCAGCCGGCCGCCTTCGACCAGAGTCTTGAGGCCGGCCATCTTCTCCAGCGAGGTGTCGCGGGGGCCTTCGTCGGTGACGAACCCGTCGACCGGAATGATCTCGTTTTCGAAGTGACCGGAGCGGATCGCCTCCTGTGCCCGTTCGTGGCTCGTCAGCGAGTACTGCTCCATCTCCTCGCGCGAGATGTCCCACTTCTCCGCGATCAGCTCGGCGCCGCGGAACTGCGAGATCTCCTGATCCCCGTAGCGGTGTAGCCAGCTCTTGGATTCGTTGGTCGGCGAGGTGAAGCCGAACTGCTCGGCCACGGTCATCGCCGACGAGATCGGGATCTGGCTCATGTTCTGCATGCCACCGGCGACGATGAGGTCAGCGGTTCCAGACATGATCGCTTGTGCGCCAAAGGAAACGGCCTGCTGACTGGATCCGCACTGGCGGTCTACGGTGACGCCCGGCACCTCTTCTGGGTAGCCGGCCGCCAGCCACGACAGCCGGGCGATGTTGCCGGCCTGCGGACCGATTGCATCGACGCAACCGGCGATGACGTCGTCGACCGCGCCGGGATCCACGTCGACGCGGTCGAACAGGCCACGCCATGCGGCAGCGCCCAGATCCACGGGATGCACTCCGGCCAGCGATCCGTTGCGCTTGCCGATTGCGGTGCGAACCGCGTCGATGACGTAAGCCTGTGATGTTGGAGTCATGGTTTCCTCATTTTTTCGTGATGCCGCCAAGAACGATAGCGAGATACTGACGGCCGACCTCTTCGGCCGTGAGCGGTCCGCCCGGCTGATACCAGCGGACTGAAACCCAGGTGGTGTCGCGGATGAACCGGTACACCAGATCAACGTCGATGTCGGGTCGGAAGTAGCCCTCTTCGACACCCTGGTTGAGCAGGTCCAGCCACATCCTGCGTTGCTCTTTGTTGCGCTGCTCGACGTAGGAGAACCGCTCCTGCCCGGACAGCCGCTTGGCTTCGTCCTGGTAGATGACGACCTGCGCGTGCCGGTGCTCGATCGCCTCGAACGAGGTCATGAACAGACCCTTGAGGCGCTCCAGCGGATTGGGTTCGGTGTCGACGATCTCCTGGTAGCGCGCGAACAACCAGTCGAGGAAGCCCTGCAGGACCTCGTCGACCATCTCTTCCTTCGACGAGAAGTGGTGATACAGGCTGCCTGAGAGGATGCCAGCGGAGTCGGCGATGTCGCGCACCGTCGTCGCGCGCAGGCCTCGCTCGGCGAACATCGTCGCGGCGAGGTCGAGCAGCTCGTCCCGGCGCGTCGGCGGCTGGCTCGCCGACTGCTTCTGTGGCACCTGATCCACCGACACAGGATATCAACCAAGCGCTTGCTTGCCTACTTCCGCCCGCGTTGGCGCGTCCGGACCTGTAGCAGGCGGTGTGCACTGCTCCGGTGACCGGCGCCGCGATCTTGCGCGAAATCGTGCGCAGAGCAATCGCGCCATCCGCTTAGGGTTGATCCATGTTCGTCGATACCCACCTGCTTCGGATGGGAGCCGATTTCGCCAAGAGTGCCGGTGAGATCGTGAAGCGGGGCGCCGACGAGTTCGTCGCCGCATCATTGCCGTCCGGAATCTTCGGTGACTTCGACACTGCACGCGACTTCTACAGCGCCTTGGGCCGGGCGCACGAAGCACATGCGGCGACGATGCGCCTGCACCATTCCGACCTCGAGGGCTTCGCCGCAAAGGCGACCGACGGCGCCACGCTGTTCGACGAACGCGATCGGGGCGGGGCGGCCGCGGTGCGTGCGGCGGGCGAGCCGATTGCCTGAGCCGACATGACGGTCGACCTCAAGCACCTCGATGTCGGGCTGCTCACCGGCTCCGCCGGGGGAGATCCGTGGCAGGTCAACCGCATTATGCAGAGCGGGTCTCCGGGCCAGATCAGCGAGCTCGCGACGGCATTCTACAGCGCCGCTGCGTGCACCACCGAAACGAGCAATGAATTCGCCGTAGCCCAGCAGCGTTTCGCTGCGGCATGGGATCGGCAGGACGGCGGCGGGCACCCGATCAACGACGAGCAGATCCGCCGGATCGCCGTAGACCTCCAGAACGTGTCGGCCTCACTGGCCGAAGCGCAGCGCAGCGGTGACGTCGTGGTCTCGAACCTCGACGCATCACTGAAGTGGATCGACAACCTGATCGAGCATGAACTCGCCGTCGCCGCGGCTAACGGTGAACAGGCCGATGTTGAGAATCTTAGGCAGGTGGCTGTCGACCGTACCCGCGAAGCACTGGAATCGGTTCAGGCGGTGCGCGATGGATATTCCGAGCAGCTGACCAAGTCTCGTCAGGAGATGGCTACCGAGGGTTACTCTCCCGATGCAGTGAAACATGTTGAAGTCCAACAGGACTCGCTGACAGATGTGGCCAAAGCCGAAGCCGAGCAGTACGACAGCGGTCAACGCGAGCGCGACGAGGCGTTGGTGAACTCTCCTGCGGCTTGGACGCCGGAGAAGCAGGCCGCCGCGGCACGGTTTCGAGATTTCAGCATCATCAACGATCCGACCGCCAGCTTGGAGCAAGTGCAATACGCCGGGCAGCGGCTCGCCGATTACCACACCTCGATCACTCACGGTCCGCTGCCGACCGATCCGGTTCTCGGCGGTGACGCCCGGTCCCGGGCGCGCACACGACTTGAGATGCAGGCGATGCTCGAGCAGGGGCTGGTGGGGGAGCCTCCGATGTCACCGGATCGGGCCACGGCGATGATCAACCAAACTGAGGCGTTAACAAGGGAATTGGTGATCGCCCGCGTGCAGGATCAGCTGACGCGTGTCGGTATGTCACCTGAAGGTGCAGCCGCCGCTACCGACAGCATGGCGCAGGGCGTCGTCCCGAAAGAGTTGGTGGAGGCGGCGTCCGCTGCGAACAAGCCGATCGCGGGCGGAGCGAAAGCGTTCGACTACTTCGCCGATTCTCTACCTCTGAAAGACCGTCCGGTGCAAGGTATGCCGGGGTTCTCGCCGAGCGACGTAGATGTGCTCAAGAAGGTTGGAGGCAACCTTGGGGTAGCCGGGAACCTCGTCGACTTCGGTGTCGGAATGTACGAATGGCGAAACGGAGCTCCGCTCGCCGAGGTCGCCGCCAAGACCGGCGGCGGCATGGTCGGCGCCTCGGGGATGGCGGCCATTGGCGCGTGGCTCGGGGCACCGGCAGGCCCTGTCGGAGTCTTCGCGGGCGCGTTCATCCTCGGCTCCATCGGCTCTCTCGCCGGAGAGCAAATCGGCGAGGGTATCTATCAGAAGGTGACTGGGAGCTGATGAAGGATTTCTTCATGCTTACCGCGTTCGGCGGCCTTGCCGCTGCGATCCTCGCGGGGTGGCTGCCGCTAGATATCGGACGCATCGTCTACTGGACTGGCGCCGTCGTCACGGCCGTCTCCGTGTTCCTCATGGCCTATCCGCCGGACTGGCAGGAAGGCCTCCTGATGGCGCTCTTCGCCCTGGGAGCCCTCACCTTCGTGGCTTACTTTTGGACCCGGTTCATTTCGATCCGCGGCAAGACCTATTCGCTGTTCGCGAATCCAGACACCATCGATGACTACGGCCTTGGCCTAACCCCCGCAAAAACATGGTGGTTAACGGTTTTCGCAGTGGTGATACTTCTCGGAGGCGGTGCTTCCTTCATCGCCGACGGCGCCGTGTTCTGGGTTCCGGTTGGTATGGGCGCCATCGTCTTATTCAGCGCCTTCTCCCTCGGATATCGCGATGCGTTGGCCCACCGACCCATCGCGGCCGGACAGAAAGTGCAGCTCGCCCTCGTGACCGTGCTGACCCTGGGCGTCTTCGCGATGGTGTATCTGGGATCCTACAAAGCCGGCGCGCGTCGGGCTGTCGACGGCCGGAGCACCACCTAGGCCCGTTGACTCGACACCGAAATCACTTCTCCAGTCAGATAACTGGAGTAGTCACTGGCCAAAAACGCGATTGTCGCGGCGACCTCCCACGGCTCGGCGGCGCGGCCGAACGCCTCGCCCTCCGACAACCGGTCCAACAGATCCGCGCTGCTGGTCTTCTCCAAGAACTTGTGCCGCGCGATGCTCGGCGACACCGCGTTGATTCGCACCCCGTACTCGACGGCCTCGATCGCACTGCACCGCGTCAGCGCCATTACACCGGCCTTGGCCGCGGCGTAATGCGACTGCGAATGCTGTGCGCGCCAACCCAACACGCTGGCGTTGTTGACGATCACGCCGCCGTGGTCGGCGTCGCGGAAGTACCGCAACGCCGCCCGCGTCGCGCGCATCACCGACGTCAGCGTGACGTTGAGGACGCGGTCCCACTCTTCGTCCGTCATGTCGACGACGGGCGTCTGGCCGCCGAGGCCGGCATTGTTGACCATGACGTCCAGTCGGCCCATCCGCGCCGTCGTCGATGCGATCAACGCATCCACCTGCGCGGTGGAGGTGACGTCGCACACGACACTTTCGACCCTCCCCAACCCGAGTTCGAGCAACTGATCGCGTGCCTCTCCGAGGCGCCGCTCGTGATGGTCGGAGACGACCACGTCGGCGCCCTCTAGCAGCGCCCGGCGTGCCACCGCGGACCCGATGCCGGTGCCCGCGGCCGCCGTCACGACGACCACCTTGCCGGTCAGCAGGCCGTGTCCCTCAATCTCTTTCGGGGCTTCTGACAGGTTCACGAAGGCCTGACCTCTCGGGGTAGGCCGAGCACCCGCTCGGCGATGATGTTGCGCTGCACCTCGTTGGACCCGCCGTAGATCGTGTCCGCCCGCGAAAACAGGTAAAGCCGCTGCCATTCGTCGAAGTCGCCGTCGGTCAGTGTCAGCCCTTCACGGCCGAGTACATCCATCGCGATCTCGCCGAGCTCTCGATGCCAGTTGGCCCACAACAACTTTGAAACATTGTCTTGACCCGGTTGTTCCACGTCCATGGTCGCCAGTGCGTACGACCGCATGGTCCGCAGCCCGGCCCAGGACCGGGTCAATCTCTCGCGGATCAACGGATCGTCGGCCGCGCCAGTGCGTTTCGCCAGTTCGGCGACACCAGACAGTTCCCGTGCGTATTCGATCTGCTGGCCCAGCGTCGACACCCCGCGCTCGAACGTCAGCGTGCCCATCGCGACCCGCCAGCCGTCGCCCGGTTCGCCGACCACCAGCGACGCATCCGTGCGGGCGTCGTCGAAGAAAACCTCGTTGAACTCCGAATCGCCGGTCAGTTGCACGATGGGGCGAATCTCCACGCCCGGCTGATCCAGTGGCACCAACAGATAGGACAGCCCAGCGTGCCGCTTGGAGCCCTTCTCGGTGCGGGCGACGACGAAGCACCACTGCGCCCAGTGTGCTAGCGAGGTCCACACCTTCTGCCCGTTGACCACCCACTGGTCGCCATCGAGTTCGGCGGTCGTCGCGACGTTGGCTAGGTCGCTGCCGGCACCCGGCTCGGAGTAGCCCTGGCACCACAGTTCGGTGACGTCAAGGATCTTCGGCAGGAATCGCTTCTGCTGTTCAGGGGTGCCGTACGCGATCAACGTCGGTCCCAGCAACTCCTCACCGAAGTGGTTGACCTTCGCGGGAGCGTTCGCGATCGCGTATTCCTCGTAGAACGCCACGCGGTGCGCCACCGACAGCCCGCGACCGCCGTGCTCTTCGGGCCAGCCCAGGCACGTCAGCCCGGCCGCCGCCAGATGCTGGTTCCACGCTCGGCGTTCCTCGAACGCTTCGTGTTCTCGGCCCGGCCCGCCGAGGCCCTTGAGTGCGGCGTACTCCCCGACGAGGTTGTCGGCGAGCCAGTCGCGGACCTCGGCCCGGAACTCCTCGACCTCAATCACCCTTGTAGGCTAACCTACCAAGCACTTGCTTTGTTAGAGGAGCAGCGATGAGTTCGGATCCAAGGACCATTCCCCAGGTCTTGGACCACATTGCCGACCGATTCGCAGACCACCCGGCACTGGTCACCAAGGACCGGTCGTTCACGTTCGCTCAGTTGCGCGACGAGGTACGCCGGGCGGCCGCAGCCATGATCGACCTCGGCATCAATGCCGGTGACCGCGTCGCGATCTGGTCGCCCAACACCTGGCACTGGGTGGTCGCGTGCCTGGCCACCCACTACGCGGGCGGCGTCGTCGTACCTCTCAACACCCGCTACACCGCCAGCGAGGCCACCGACATCCTCTCGCGCACCGGGGCCCCGTTGTTGTTCGCATCGGGTGAGTTCCTCGGCGCCGACAAGGCCGCCTCCATCGACCGGGATGGTCTGCCGCAGCTACACCACGTGGTCCGGGTGCCGATCGAGAAGAACGACGGCACCTGGGACGAGTTCATCGCCCGGGGCACCGACCTGGACGCGGTGGATGCGCGTGCCGAAGCGGTGGAACCCGACGACGTGTCCGACATCCTGTTCACCTCCGGCACCACCGGCCGCAGCAAGGGCGTGCTGTGCGCGCACCGCCAGTCGCTCGACGCCCCGGCGGCGTGGGCCGAGTGCGGCAGGCTGACGAGCGACGACCGCTACCTGTGCATCAACCCGTTCTTCCACAACTTCGGCTACAAAGCGGGCATCCTGGCCTGCCTGCAGACCGGCGCCACCCTGATCCCGCAGTTGACGTTCGATGCCGAGAAGACGATGTCCGCCGTGCAGGAGCACCGCATCACGGTGCTGCCGGGGCCGCCGACGATCTACCAGACGTTGCTCGACCATCCCAAGCGCGCCGACTACGACCTGACCTCGCTGCGGTTCGCCGTCACCGGCGCGGCCACGATCCCGGTGGTGTTGATCGAGCGGATGCAAACCGAACTGGACATCGACATCGTGCTGACCGCCTACGGCCTCACCGAGGCCAGCGGGTTCGGGACGATGTGCCGTCCCGATGACGACGCCGTCACCGTCGCCACCACATCGGGCCGCCCGATCGCGGATTTCGAACTGCGCATCGACAACCCCGGCGAGGACGACGCGGGCGAGGTGGTGCTGCGTGGGCCGAACGTGATGCTTGGCTACCTCGACGACCCCGAAGCCACCGCGGCGGCCATCGATTCCGACGGCTGGCTGCACACCGGCGACGTGGGCACCGTCGACGACAACGGCAACCTGCGCATCACCGACCGTCTCAAGGACATGTACATTTGCGGCGGTTTCAACGTCTACCCCGCCGAGATCGAGCAGGTGCTCGCACGACTGGACGGCGTCGTGGAATCCGCGGTGATCGGCATGCCAGACGAACGGCTCGGTGAGGTCGGCAAGGCCTTTATCGTGGTCAAGCCCGGTGCCGAACTCGACGAGGACACCGTAATAGCCTACGCCCGGGAGCATCTCGCGAATTTCAAGACTCCCCGCTCGGTCGAGTTTCTCGATGCGCTGCCGCGAAACCCCGGGGGCAAGGTAGTCAAACCGCTGCTGCGTGAGAGGGCTGGATCTTCCTGATGGACCTGAATATCGACGATGCGACGCGAGAGTTCCAGGCCGAGGTGCGCGAGTTCCTGGCCAAGAACAGCGACAGCTTCCCGACGAAGTCGTACGACACCGCCGAGGGTTTCGAACAGCACCGACGCTGGGACAAGGTGCTCTACGACGCCGGGCTGTCCGTGATCACCTGGCCGGAGAAATACGGGGGCCGCGACGCCAGCCTGCTGCAGTGGGTGGTGTACGAGGAGGAGTACTTCCGTGCCGGGGCTCCCGGCCGCGCCAGCGCCAACGGCACGTCGATGCTGGCGCCGACTCTGTTCGCCCACGGCACCACCGAACAGCTCGACCGCATCCTGCCGAAAATGGCCAGTGGCGAGGAGATCTGGGCGCAGGCCTGGTCGGAACCCGAGTCGGGCAGCGACCTGGCGTCGCTGCGGTCGACGGCCACCAGGACCGACGGCGGCTGGCTGCTCAACGGGCAGAAGATCTGGAGTTCGCGCGCGCCGTTCGGGGAACGCGCCTTCGGGCTGTTCCGCTCCGACCCCGAAGCCGAACGCCACCGCGGGCTCACGTACTTCATGTTCGACCTCAAGGCCGACGGCGTCACGGTCCGCCCCATCGCGCAACTCGGCGGTGACACCGGTTTCGGCGAGATCTTCCTCGACGACGTGTTCGTGCCCGACAACGACGTCATCGGCGATGTCCACCAGGGCTGGCGTGCAGCGATGAGTACGTCGAGCAATGAGCGCGGCATGTCGCTGCGAAGCCCGGCCCGCTTCATTGCCCCCGCCGAACGGCTTGTCGCGCAATGGAAAGAGAACCCCGACCCGGCATACGCCGACCGGGTGGCCGATGCCTGGATCAAAGCCCAGGCCTATCGCCTGCACACGTTCGGCACCGTGACGCGCGTTGCCGCAGGCGGCGAATTGGGCGCCGAGTCGAGTGTGACCAAGGTGTTCTGGTCCGACCTCGACGTCGCCATCCACCAGACCGCCCTTGACATGCGCGGTCCCGACGCCGAGCTCGCCGACAACTGGACCGAAGGATTGCTGTTCTCGCTCGGCGGACCGATCTACGCGGGGACCAACGAGATTCAGCGCAACATCATCGCCGAGCGCCTGCTGGGCCTGCCGCGAAAGTAACCACATGAACTTCGAATTGGACGAACAGCAGCGCGATTTCGCCGCCAGCATCGACGCCGCGCTCGGCGCGGCCGACCTGCCGGGCGCGGTTCGCGCGTGGACCGCCGGGGACACGTCACCGGGCCGCAAGGTGTGGGCACAGCTGACCGACCTCGGCGTCACGGCGCTCCTCGTGCCGGAGAAGTACGACGGCATCGAGGCTCACCCGGTCGACCTGGTGGTCGCCGCCGAGCGACTCGGCCGGTGGTGCGTTCCGGGCCCAGTGGTCGAATCCATCGCGGTCGCGCCGATTCTGCTCGCTGACGACGAGCGCTGCGCAGGCTTGGCTTCCGGCGAAATGATCGCGACCGTCGCCCTGCCACCACAGGTGCCGAGAGCCGTCGACGCCGACACCGCAGGGCTCATCTTGGTGGCCACCGATGGTGAAGTACATGACGGCGCTGCGGGAACCGAGCACGAATCGGTCGACCCGAGCCGAAAGCTGTTCGACGTCAGCCCTTCAGGTGACGGCAGACCAGCCGACGTGGCCCGGGCCTATGAGTTCGGTGTGCTCGCCACCGCGGCCCAGCTGGTCGGTGCCGGCCAGGCGATGCTGGACATGTCGGTCGAATACGCCAAGCAGCGCAGCCAGTTCGGCAAGGCCATCGGCACCTACCAGGCGATCAAACACAAGCTCGCCGACGTGCACATGGCGGTGGAGCTGGCCCGGCCGCTGGTGTACGGCGCGGCCCTGTCGCTTGCCGACGGATCCGCCGACACGGCGCGCGACGTCAGCGCCGCCAAGGCCGCGGCCAGCGACGCCGCACTGCTGGCGGCGCGCTCGGCGCTGCAGACACATGGCGCGATCGGATTCACCCAGGAGCACGACCTGTCGTTGTGGCTGCTGCGTGCGCAGGCGCTGCGCTCGGCATGGGGAGATCCCGCTGTCCACCGTCGGCGCGTACTGGAGGCTCTCTGATGAGTGAAGAACGCCAACTGCTGCGCGAGACCGTCGCCGCGCTAGTGGACAAGCACGCCTCACCCGCAGCGGTGCGCGAGGCGATGGAATCCGAACGGGGATACGACGAATCGCTGTGGACGCTGCTGTGTGAGCAGGTCGGTGCGGCGGCGCTGGTGGTGCCCGAGGAGCTGGGCGGCGCCGGAGGTGAGCTCGCCGATGCGGCGGTCGTGCTCGAGGAGCTCGGCAAGGCCTTGGTGCCGACTCCGCTGTTGGGAAGCACTCTCGCCGAGCTGGCACTACTGGCCGGCGACGATCCCGACAGCGAAGCGCTTGAGGGTATGGCCGAGGGCGCCCGCGTCGGCACGGTGGTCTTCGACCCCGACTATGTGATCAACGGCGACATTGCCGACGTGGTGATCGGGGCGGATGGCGACCGCCTGACCCGGTGGACCGAGTTCACCGCGACCCGCCTGGAGCCGATGGACCTGACCCGCCGGCTGGCGCGCGTCGAAGTCAAACAGAGCACCGACATCGGCTCGGACCCGGGGCTGGCCGACACCGCCGCGTTGCTGCTGGCCGCCGAGCAGATCGGCGCGGCGTCGCGTTGCTTAGACCTCACGGTGCAATACACCAAGGACAGGGTGCAGTTCGGCAGGCCCATTGGCAGTTTCCAGGCGCTCAAGCACCGGATGGCCGACATGTACGTCGCGGTTCAGTCCGCGCGTGCGGTCGTCGACGAGGCGATCGCCGCGCCGTCACCGACCTCGGCTGCGCTGGCCCGGTTCTCGGCGAGCGAGGCGTTCACCAACGTCGCTGCCGAAGCCGTCCAGATGCACGGCGGCATCGCGATCACCTGGGAGCACGACATCCAGCTCTACTTCAAGCGCGCGCACGGCAGTGCCCAGCTGCTCGGACCTCCGCGCGATCACTTGCGCCGCCTCGCATCCGAAGTGTTCTAAAGCTCAGGCGCACAGCCACTTCCACGCCTCTGGGCGTTGATCGAGTGAGAACGTCGCCAGCTGGCCTTTCATCAGCAGTGCGGCCGCCACGTTGACGCACCACTCCTCCCATCTCGGTGCCCCCACCATCGCCACCTTCTCGAGGTCTCGGCGGTGCTTCAAATCGAAAAGCGTGTTCTTCCACGCGGCGCCGAGGGTCCAACCCTCGAAGCTGTCGTCCATCACGAACATCACCCTCAGCGTGCCGGATCGATCGAGCAGCGACCGCACCTGCGGCGCGAGGATGTCGCGGTAATCCTCCCGCGTCAACTTTCCCCGCGCATGGATGACGAGAACATTGGCGGCGCGGTCGGCCTCGAGTTCGATCATGACGCGGTGTAGGGCGCGAACAGCTCGTCAGCGGTATGGCGCAAGTCGTCGGGGACCTCGATCCGCACCACGACCGCATCACCGTTCTCCTCCACGGTGAAGCCGAGAAATGGGCAGCAATTCCGCTCGCCGCGCACGAATGTCCGCACCAGGTCAACGGCGCTCGCGTCATATCTGAGCTCGATCGCTCGGCGTTCTCGGCGGTAGTCACGGAGGGCTGTGGAGTTCAGCTCATGGATCCACGCGAGGCGCTTCCGCTGGTCGGCCGCAGGCAGGTTACATGCTGGGGGTGGTTCCATATCCTCGAGGATGACCCTTCACGTAGCTTGAGGTTCAAGAGAGCGGGATGTTTTCGATGGCTCGGACGGAACTGAAGATCGGGCAACTGGCACGGGCAGCTGGGACAACGCCGTCCACCATCCGCTACTACGAGGAAATCGGTCTGTTGCCACCGCCGGGGCGTGTGGGCGGTCAACGACGCTACCGCCGCGACGACATCGGGCGGTTGACGTTCATCAGGCACTGCCGGGAGTTCGGTTTTGCGGTTGACCAGGTGCGAACCCTGGCGTCACTGCTGCAGGACACCGACCGGTCCTGCATTGAGGCGCGCGAGGTGGCGGAGATGCATCTTGCTTCCATCCGCGACAAGCTCGCGGAGCTACATGCGCTCGAGCGCGACATCGCGAGGCTTCTCGATGTGGCCAGTGTCGAGTGCGACGGCGGCCCGGGCGCGGACTGTGCCGTGCTGCGCGGCCTCGCCGAGCCGGCGTGCGAGGATCACGGATGATGAGCGGGAAGATCTCGCTGCGGTCAGGGATCCCTCCGTTCTACGTCATGGACGTGTGGCTGGCCGCCGCGGAACGGCAGCGCAGCCACGGTGACCTGGTGAACCTGTCTGCCGGTCAGCCGAGCGCGGGCGCCCCGGCTGCGGTGCGGATGGCGGCCAAAGAGGCGCTGAACACGACCGTGCTCGGCTACACCGTGGCTCTTGGCATTCCGGAACTGCGGGCAGCGATCGCCGGTCAGTACCTCGACCGGCACGGTCTCGTCGTCGACGCCGATGACGTGGTCATCACCACGGGCTCTTCGGGTGGCTTCCTGCTGGCGTTCCTGGCCTGCTTCGACGTCGGCGATCGGGTCGCGATCGCCAGTCCCGGATATCCCTGCTACCGCAACATCCTCTCCGCATTGGGTTGCGAGGTCGTCGAGGTACCGTGCGGTCCCGACACGCGCTTTCAACCCACGGTGCAGATGCTCGAGAACCTCGATCCCCCTGTCATGGGCGTGATCGTGGCGAGCCCCGCCAACCCGACCGGCACGGTGATCCCGCCCGACGAACTGTCGGCGATCGCTACTTGGTGCGCGTCACGCGGTGTGCGGCTGATCAGCGACGAGGTGTACCACGGGTTGGTCTACGAGGGCGCTCCCGCCGTCAGCTGCGCCTGGGCGACATCACGGGATTCGATCGTGGTGAACAGCTTCTCGAAATACTTCGCGATGACCGGCTGGCGGCTCGGCTGGTTGCTGGTGCCGAAGGAACTGCAGCGGGCAGTCGACCGTCTCACCGGAAACTTCACGATCTGCCCGCCGACACTGCCGCAGTATGCCGCGATCGCCGCGTTCACGTCAGAGTCGATCGCGGAGGCCGATGCATTGCTGCACCACTACGCCGCCAACCGGCAGATGCTGCTCGACGGCCTGCGCGCCCTCGGCATCGACCGCCTGGCACCGACCGACGGGGCGTTCTACGTGTACGCCGACGTGTCGCATCTGACATCTGATTCGCTGTCGTTCTGCTCGAAGCTGCTCGCCGACACCGGAGTTGCGATCGCACCGGGCATCGACTTCGACCCGGCCCGCGGTGGATCCTTCGTCCGGTTGTCGTTCGCGGGTCCGTCGTCGGACGTCGAAGAAGCGCTGCGGCGGATCGGCGCTTGGCTGGGTCAACTGCAGCATTAGCATTCCGGTGCGCACATCGACCGGAGTCAAAACGACGGCGACTCCGAGGCGTTCTGTGCCCGTTCGGCTTTGATGCGTTGGGCACGTTCGACCGATCGGGTGTTCTTGCGCATCGGCATCTTCAACCCGCGGTTGTCGGGTGGCGGGCCGGCACCATGCGGTGGGCTGGTGGCTCGCGGCGGCAGCTCGGCTGCCCTGGTGTCCCATCCGGGGAACAGACTTCGAGACCCTGGATACGTCGTATAAGTACGGCCTGTCGGTGACGTCCAGACCGCGGCGCCGTCTGCGCGCAGTAGATACGACCAGTCACCGACCCAGAAGGTTTTCAGTAGGTGGTGAAGACGGCAGAGGCAAGCCAGATTCGCCTGATGCGTTGCCCCGTTCGGATGGGACGTGACGTGGTCGATATCGCAGAACTCCGCTCGCCGATGGCATCCCGGAAAGCGGCAGCGCAGATCCCGGGCGCGGATGCGACGGGCCAGCTTGGCCGACGGCCGATATCCGTGCTCGGGCTGTTCGTCCGGTGCGCCCAGCGGCCGCAGCGTGGCCCCGTTGCGCAGCAGCGCGGCCAGCATCGGTGTGGTCAGCACGTCGGGGCCCCCGACTCCGGATATCACTGCGGTAGCCGGGTCCCGTCGGCAGGCCGCGGTGCGGCGGACGGACTCCTGTGTCGCGTGGGTGGCATCGACGGCGGTCTGGTCGGCGTAAACATTCACCACCACCGACGATGACGGGGTGGGCTGGGCCGCCCGCGCCGGGCAGGCCGGGGAGCCGCATTCGCACGGTAGGTGGTCGTTGCCGTTCGCAAGCGCCCCGACTGCGTCGCTGCGACGCTCGCCGGACGAACGCGGATCATCAGGGCACACGGTGGCCACCATCGCGGCGACCTTGCGGTCGAGGACCGCGGCATCGGCGGGCTGCAACTTGCCCCACACCGATGTGGCGCCGTGCTCGTCTTCGTAGGACCCGACTTTGAAATCGCGGCCACGGGTGCGGGCCTGGCTGGCGATCACCGCGTCGGGGTCGTACTGCAGCACCAACGCGTCCACGCCGATGCGCAGATCGTCTTCCGACAGCGGTCCCCACTCGTCCGCCCGTTCGGCCAGCGCCGCGTCGACCAGCGCCCAAACCGCTTCGTCGGCGATCAACCGGGTACGCCAGGTGAGTATCCCGATCACCCGCGCTGAGAGCCGGCCTGCGCCGAACAGCGCACCGACCTTGGGCAGGTGATCGCGCAGGGTTTCGGCGATGCGCATCTGCCCGCAGGCCCTGCCGTGGCTGATGTTCATGGCCGCGGTGACCTCGGCGGCGGCCGAAGCCCACGGATCACACGCCCACAACGCGCGCGGATGATCCTCGTCGCCGACACCGCGGCGCGACATCAGCTCCCCAATCGCCGCCGTGCGCAATGCGCTCGCGGACGCTTCGGCGCGGGTGGCCGCTTCGATGGTGGCCACCAACCCCGCTTCATCCACATCTTCGAACACATGTTCGATTATGCCACGCCAGGGCGACACTAATGAACACCGGAATGAGTCGGGATAACTCAGCGCTTCTGCGTGACGTACCAGTCCAGCAGGTCCGGGTCGTCGACGGCGCTGCGCTCGACCACCTTCGCGGCGTCGGCCCCCTGGAACAGCTTCTTGATCGGCACCTCGAGCTTCTTGCCCGTGCGGGTGTGCGGAACACCTGGTGCGGCGATGATCTCATCGGGCACATGCCGCGGCGAGACCTCTTCGCGGACGGTCTTCTTGATGCGGTCGCGCACCTCGTCGGTCAGTTCGGCGCCCTCGGTGAGGACCACGAACAGCGGCATCCAGTACTCGCCGTCTTGTTCGTCGACGCCGATGATCAAGGCTTCGGCCACCTCGGGCAGCCGTTCGACCGCCTGGTAGATGTCGGCGCTGCCCATCCGGATGCCGTGCCGGTTCAACGTCGAGTCCGAGCGGCCGTGCACGATGACGCTGCCGTGATCGGTGATCGTGATCCAGTCGCCGTGCCGCCACACGCCGGGGAACATCTCGAAATACGCTGCGCGGTAACGCGACCCGTCGGGATCGTTCCAGAACCCGACCGGCATCGACGGCATCGGCTTGGTCACGACGAGCTCGCCGACCTCGTTGCGAACCGGCTTGCCAGACTCGTCCCACGAGTCCAGGGCGCATCCGAGGTACGGCGCCGACAGCTCACCCGGCCACACCGGAACCGTGCGGACCCCGCCGATGAAAGCAGACACCACGTCGGTGCCGCCACTGATCGAGGAAACCTGCACGTGCTCACCGACGTTGTCGCGCAACCACAATGACGACGACGGGGGCAACGACGAGCCGGTGATCCCGACCGTGCGCAGCGCCGAAAGGTCATGCTCCTTGCGCGGCACCGCGCCGGCCTTCGCGCAGCCCAGCACATAGCCCGGGCTCGTCCCCAGCACCGTCGCCTTGACCCGCGCCGCGATCTCCCAGAGGACATCGGGACGCGGCGCATTGGGACTGCCGTCGTAGCAGACGATCGTCGACCCGACCAGCAGGCCCGCCAACTGGAAGTTCCACATCATCCAGCTGGGGCTTGTGTACCAGAAGAAGATGTCGTTCGGCCCGATATCCGATTGCAGGCTAACGGCTTTGAGGTGTTCGACCAGCACACCGCCGTGGCCGTGAATGATGCCCTTGGGCAGCCCGGTGGTGCCCGAGGAGAACAGGATCCACAGCGGGTGGGCGAAGTCGACCGGCGTTGTGGTCAACTCCTTGCTACTGCTGCCCGCCATGTCGGGCGCCATCACCGTCGCACGCAGCGTTGGTAATCCCTTCTGCAGCGCGGTGATTTCGGCGGCCTTGTCGTGGAACTTCCCGCCGTAGGTATAGCCGTCGGTGGTCACCAGCACGGTGGGTTCGAGCTGACCGAGACGGTCGAGTGCGGCCTTGGCCGAATAGTCCTGGCCGCACGCACTCCAGATCGCACCGATGCTGGCGGTCGCCAGGAACGCGATCACGGCCTCGGGAATGTTGGGCAGATATCCGACGACCCGGTCGCCGGCGCTCACACCGAGGTCGCGCAGCGTCTGGGCGAATGCCGACGTGCGTCCCAGCAACTCGGCCCACGACACCTCGACGGGGTCGCCGCCCTCTGGCAGGTACAGGATGGCGGGCCGGTCCGAGCGGGCGTTGCGAATCACCTGGTCGACATAGTTGAGCTGCACGCCTGGAAACCACTGCGCTCCAGGCATTTCAGCAGAAGTGAGCACCTTCTCCGGGCGATCACCGAGGTCAAAGTAGTCCCACAACGCGGCCCAGAACTCATCGGGCTCATCGGTCGACCACTGCCACAGCGACTCGTAATCGGGGTGGTTTCTTCCGGTGCGGCGTTGCACGAACTGGGTGAAGTCGGTGACACGCGCTCCTGCGACATCGGCCTCGGTGGGTGTCCATTGCGGAGTGGTGGTCATCGGGCGCTCCACCCCCCGTCCACCGTGTACGACGCTCCGGTCACCATCACCGCGGCCGGCGAGGCGAGCCAGGTGACCAGGGAGGCAACTTCTTCGGGTTCGACAAGTCGCTTGATCGCGCTCTCCTTCAACAGAATGTCGGCGATCACCTTATCCTCGTCGATCCCGTGGGTGAGGGCCTGATCGGCGATCTGCTTGGTCACCAGCGGGGTCCTTACGTAGCCCGGGTCGACACAGTTGCTCGTGACGCCGTGCGGCCCACCCTCGAGAGCCGTCACCTTCGACAGCCCCTCCAAACCGTGCTTGGCGGTGACGTAGCCGCTCTTGTACTCCGAGGCACGTAGACCGTGCACCGAGGAGATGTTGATGACGCGTCCGAACTCCTGCTCGTACATGTGTGGCAACGCCGCCCGGATCAACAGGAACGGCGCTTCCAGCATCAACGCGAGGATGAAGCGGAAGCGTTCGGGCGGAAACTCGTGGATCGGGCTGACATGCTGAACCCCGGCGTTGTTGATCAGGATATCGGTCTGCAGCAAAAGGTGCTCGAGCGCCGACACATCGGAAAGGTCCACCGCCCAAGGTTTTCCGCCGATCTCGTCGGCAACCTCCTTGGCACCGGCCTCGTCGAGATCCGCGACGGTGACCGTCGCCCCACGCTCGGCCAGCGCACGCGCACAAGCCGCACCGATCCCACTTGCGCCACCGGTGACCAGCGCGGTGCGCCCGTCGAGATCGCTCATACGACACCGGCCTTGGCTAGTTGCTCGCGATCGGCGGCGTCGACCGCCTCCAGATCGAGGCCCTTGGTCTCCCGGTTGAACAACGCGGCCACCAGGGTGATCACCGAGGCGCCCGCCAGATAGAGAGCAATGGGCACCGCCGAGTCGAACTTGTCGAGCAGCCAGGTGGCGATAGCAGGCGCGAGCGATCCGGCGACGATCGATGTCACCTGATAACCAAGGGAGACACCGGAATACCGCATACGGGTCGGGAACATCTCGGCCATGATCGCGGGCTGCGGTGAGTACATCAGCGCGTGGATGACGAGCCCGAGGATGATGGCGGCCATGATCAGCGCGTAGGAACCACTGTTCATCATCGGGAACGCGAAGAAGCCCCACGTGCCTCCGAGGATCGCGCCGACGATGTACACCGGCCGTCTGCCGAACCGATCGGACAACCGCCCCACTTGCGGGATCACCACGAAATGCACCGCGTGCGCGACCAGCAACCACCACAGGATGTCGCTGGTGTCCGCGCCGACGTGTGTCTTGAGGTAGACGATCGAGAAGGTGACCACCAGGTAGTACATGATGTTCTCGGCGAACCGCAGGCCCATCGCGGTGAAAACGCCACGGGGATAACGCTTCAGCACCTCGACCACGCCGTACGAGACGGCCTTGACGCGCTCGACCTCTTCTTGTGCGGCCACGAAGATCGGAGCATCGGTGACCTTTGTCCGGATGTAGTACCCGATCACCACCACCACCGCCGAGAGCCAGAACGCAACCCGCCATCCCCAGGACAGGAACGCCGTCTCCGGCAGCGCGGCGGTCAACACCAGCAAGACGACGGTGGCGAGCATATTGCCCACCGGCACCGCCGCTTGCGGCCAGCTGGCCCAGAAGCCGCGCCGGTCGTTGGGGCTGTGCTCGGCGACCAGCAGGACCGCGCCACCCCATTCACCTCCGACCGCGAAGCCCTGCATGAACCGCAGGACCACCAACAGGATCGGCGCCCACACGCCGATCTGCGCGTAGGTCGGCAAGCACCCCATGAGGAAGGTGACGGCGCCGACGAGCAGGATCGCAAACTGCAACAGCTTCTTGCGCCCGTACTTGTCACCGAAGTGACCGAAGACGATGCCGCCCAGCGGCCGTGCCACGAATCCGACGGCGTAGGTCAGGAGTGCGGCGATCAGGCCGCTGGCCTCACTGGTGCTTTCTGCGAAGAACACCTTGTTGAAGACGAGAGTGGCGGCGGTGGCGTAGAGGAAGAATTCGTACCACTCGACGACGGTGCCTGCCATCGAGGCGACCACGACGCGTTTGAGCCCCGTGGGGACGGGCGCGGTGCCGCCGTCGGCGTTGGTGACACCCATCGCACACTCCTTCGGGTTGTGATGGCAGACAAGTCGCCTGTGAGTATTCACGCAGATAGGTCACCGGGCAATGCCGAAAGTCGCAGGGAGTATCTGCGAAAATGCACACATGACGCAGCCGTCGGCTCGGCGACGACCGAGCGCCGATGACCTGCTGGTGCTGCTGGCCGTGGGTCGGTCGGGGCGATACAACGCCGCCGCCGAGGAGCTAGGCCTCAACCACACCACGATCTCCAGGCGTATCGCCGCACTCGAGGAATCGGTGGGCGGACGCGTGCTGGCCCGCGGCGCGGGCGGATGGGAACTCACCGAACTCGGACGCGACGCCCTGGCCGCAGCGGAGGCCATCGAGTCGGCCGTGCGCTCACTTGCCGTCGACCCTGCCGGCGAGCGCGCCCTCGAGGGCGTCGTCCGGATCTCGGCCACCGACGGCTTCTCGGCCTACATCGCGGCACCCGCCGCCGCGCGCGTTCAGCGGCAGCATCCGAATGTGGCGGTCGAGATCGTCGCCGCCACCCGCCGCGCGACCCAGCAGAGGTCCGGGCTGGACGTCGAGGTCGTCGTCGGCGAACCCCGAGTCCATCGGGCCAGGGCGATCAGGCTCGGCGACTACTGCCTCGGGCTTTACGGTTCCCACGACTACCTGGCCGAGCACGGTACGCCGAGGACCGTCGCCGACCTGAGCCGTTATCCGCTGGTGTACTTCATCGACTCGATGTTGCAAGTCGACGACCTCGATGCGGCGACGAGCTTCGCGCCCGCGATGCGCGAATCCGTCACGTCCACGAACGTTTTCGTCCATGTCGAGGCGACCCGCGCGGCTGCGGGTCTCGGGCTGCTGCCCTGCTTCATGGCCGACCGCCACGCCGATCTCGTACGCGTCCTGCACACCGAGGTGTCGGTGCGGCTGACGTACTGGCTCGTCACCCGCGGAGAAACACTGCGGCGGCCGGAGGTGGCGGCCGTCGTCGATGCGATTCGCGATCGGATGAGCGACCAGCACGACGTGTTACTGGGCAAGGGCTAACGTCGTCGATATGCCGTTCATCGACCACCCGAAGGGCCGGGTCTACTACCGCCACTGGGCGTCGCCGCAGCCGCGCGCCGCGGTGATCTTCCTGCACGGCTTCGGCGAGCACACCGGTCTCTACCACCGCTACGGCTTCGCGCTCAACGCCGCGGGCTTCGACCTGTGGGCGGTCGACCAGTTCGGCCACGGGCTGAGCCCGGGCACCCGCGGGGACTTCGGATCGACCGAGGACAGCTCCTCACTGGCCGACGCCCTGATCTCGCTCGCCGAAAGCGCCACGCCGGGATTGCCGTTGATCGCACAAGGACATTCGTTCGGCTCGATCGTCACGCTGTTCCGGCTGCTCGACCAGCGCGATCGTTACGCCGGCGGTGTCGTCTCCGGCGCTCCGCTGGTGCCGATGGCGGCGTTGCTCGACCACGACACCTCACTGGCCCTCGAGCCCAGTTGGCTGTCCGAGGACCCCTTCTACCTCGACCTGCTGGCAAACGATCCGTTGACGTTCGTCGACGCCGACGGCGTGGCGCTGGCGCGGGAACTCGACCGGGCCTGGGACCGGTTCGGCGCGGTGCTGCCGAAGTTGACGGTGCCGACACTGGCCGTGCACGGTACAAGCGACCCCCTCGCTCAGGTCGGGGCGGTACGGGCCTACGCCGAGCAGATCGACGCGCTGCGTCTCGCCGAGTTCGAGGGGGCTCGTCACGACATTCTGAACGAGACGGTGCACCAAGAGGTCGCGGCCGCGATCGTCGATTTCATCGACGGATTGTTGTAGCCCGCCTACAGCCAGGTGTCGTCGGTGGTCGCGGTGAGGAAGGCCTCGAGGTCGTCGCGCCATTGCGCGGGCGTGTTCTTCTCCGGCTCGATACCGGTGTACTGCCCGCGGTAGAAAAGCAGCGGCCGCGGCTTGCGGTGCGGGACGTCCGACAGCGAATGCACCGCGCCGAATACGACGTAGTGGTCGCCTCCGTCGTGCACCGAATGCACCGAGCAGTCGATGTGAGCGAGCGTGCCTTCGATGACCGGCGAGCCGAGTTTGGACTGATACCACTCGAATTCGGCGAACTTGTCGGGCTCCTTGGAACCGAACCGCGCCGAGACGTCCTTTTGGTTCTCGTGCAGCACGTTCACGCAGAAATGACCGCTGGCCTCGATCGCCTGCCACGACCGCGACACCTTCGTCGGACAGAACAGCACCAGCGGTGGATCGAGGCTCAGCGCGGCAAACGATTGACACGCGAACCCGACCGGCACGCCGTCGTGGATCGTCGTGATCACCGTGATGCCCGTACAGAACTGTCCGAGCACGCTGCGGAATGTGCGCGGATCGATCGGTTCGGCCGCCATTATCGAGTGATCTTCACCGTCACTTGAAGCCGACGCTGAAGTCGTGGCCCCACAGGCTGACCGCGGTGCTTTCCCGCGCTACCCAGTCTTCATTCTCGACTTGCAAACCCTCACAACCAAATTCAACGTCGAAGCCGCCCGGCGTCTTCATGTAGAACGACAGCATCTTGTCGTTGACATGGCGACCCAGCGTCGCCGACATCGGCACCTTGCGTCGCAACGCGCGGTCCAAACAGAGCCCGACGTCGTCGGCACTTTCGACCTCGACCATCAGGTGCACGATGCCGCTCGGCGTCTCACCCGGCATGAACGCCAGGCTGTGGTGGCGCGGGTTGACACCGAGGAAGCGCAGCCAAGCGGGCGCGCCGTCGGCGGGCCGTCCGACCAACTGGGGTGGTAACCGCATCGAGTCACGCAGGTAGAACCCGAGCACGTCCCGGTAGAAGTGCAGCGTTTCGGCGTCGTCACGGGTGGTCAGCACCACGTGGCCCAAGCCCTGCTGTTCGGTGACGAACTTGTGGCCGTAGGGGCTGACGACGCGACGGTGCTCGAGCGCGACACCGTGGAAGACCTCGAGCGTGTTACCGGAAGGGTCGTCGAAGCGGATCATCTCGTCGACGCGGCGTTCGGCCAGCTCGGCAGCGGAGCCCTCCTTGTACGGCACGCCTTCGATGTCGAGCCGGTTCCGAATGTCCTGCAGCTCAGTGGCGTTGGCGGTTTCCCAGCCGGACTGCAGCAATCGGTCGTGTTCTCCTGGCACGATCACCAGCCGGGCCGGGAACTCGTCCATCCGCAGATAGAGCGCGCCGTCGGTCTGGCCGGAGCCCTCTACCATGCCGAGTACCTTCAGGCCGTATTCGCGCCACGCCGCGACGTCCGTTGCCTCGATCCGAAGGTAGCCAAGCGATTTGATGGTCATCGCGCAACCTCCTTGGGTTTGACCGTCAGAAAGTCGATGGTGAGCTTGTTGAATTCGTCGAACTTCTCCACCTGAGCCCAGTGTCCGCACTGCCCGAAGACATGCAGTTGAACTCGCGGGATCTGCTTGAGCGCCACCAACGCGCCGTCGAGCGGGTTGACGCGATCTTCGCGACCCCAGATCAGCAGTACCGGCTGGCGCAGCTTGTACACCTCGCGCCACATCATGCCGAGCTCGAAGTCCGCGCCCGCGAACGACATTCCCATCGCCTTCGCCGCGGCCAATGACTCGGGCTGGCTGGCGATCTCGAGCCGTTCGTCGATCAGCTCAGGGGTGATCAGATTCTGGTCGTGAACCATGATGCGCAGGAACTTCTCCATGTTCTCGCGCGTGGGCTCGGCTGTGAACTTGCCGAGCAGCTTGACACCTTCGGTGGGATCGGGCGCAAAGAGGTTGACCGACAGCCCGCCGGGGCCCATCAGCACCAGCCGGCCCGCCCGCTTGGGGTTGTCGAGCGCGAACCGCACCGCAGTCCCGCCACCGAGCGAATTACCGACTAGCGCTGCGCGTTCGATGCCCAGGTGGTCGAACAACCCGAGCACCGCGTTCGCGCTGTAGCGGTTGTACTGCTCGTGCTCGGTGTGCTTGTCCGAGTGGCCGTAACCGGGCTGGTCAATGGCGATGACGTGAAAGTGCCTGGCGAGCACCGCGATGTTCTTCGAGAAGTTCGACCAACTCGACGCTCCCGGCCCGCCGCCGTGCAGCAACACCACCGTCTCGGAGTGGCCGACACCGGCTTCGTGGTAGTGCAGCCGCATGTCTCGTTCGCCCGCACGAACCTGCGCGTACCGAGACGTCGATTCGAAGGTGACCTCGACCTGCTGCTCGGTCTCCTGGATGTATGAGGTCATTTGGCCTTCCGTTAAACCATCGTGTCCTGCGGCGGCAGCCCGAATTCGTTGTTGCCGAAGATCAGGTAGGCGCGTTCGGGATCGTTGGCGGCATGCACGCGCCCGGCATGGGCGTCACGCCAGAACCGTTGCACCGGTGCATCGTTGCTCAGCGCGGTGGCGCCGGAGGCCTCGAACAGTCGGTCGATGGAGGCGATCGCACGGCCGGTCGCGCGAACCTGGTCACGACGAGCGCGGGCGCGCAGCTCGAACGGGATCTCCTCGCCGGCCTTCAGTAAGGCGTACTCGTCGCCGACATTGCCGATCAGCTGGCGCCAGGCCGCGTCGATGTCGCTGGCGGCCTCGGCGATGCGGATCTTCGCGAACGGGTCGTCCTTGGCCTTCTCCCCCGCGAACGCCGCGCGCACACGCTTTCCCTGATGTTCGACATGCGCGTCGTACGCGCCGTACGCCATACCGACGATCGGAGCGGAGATGGTGGTGGGATGCACTGTACCCCAGGGCATTTTGTAGACAGGGGCGGTATTGGTCTGGAGCCCGCCCGCGGTGCGGTCGTTCATCGCCTTGTAGGACAGGAAGCGGTGCCGCGGCACGAACACGTCCTTGACCTTGAGCGTGTTGCTTCCGGTTCCCTTGAGCCCGACCACATGCCAGACGTCGTCGATCTCGTATTCGGAGCGCGGGATCAAAAAGCTGCCGAAGTCCACCGGCTTGCCGTCCTTGATCACCGGGCCGCCCACGAACGTCCACGTGGCGTGGTCACAACCGGACGACCAGTTCCACGAGCCATTGACGATGTAGCCACCGTCGACGACGGTGCCCGCACCCATCGGGGCATACGACGAGGAGATCCGCACGGCCGGGTCCTCGCCCCACACCTCTTCCTGCGCCTTCTGGTCGAACAGTGCGAGGTGCCAGTTGTGGACGCCGATGATCGAACTGACCCACCCGGTCGAGCCGCAGGCGCTGGCCAGGCGGCGCACCGCCTCGTAGAAAAGCGTCGGATCGCACTGCATCCCGCCCCACTGCTCGGGCTGAAGCAGCTTGAAGAAGCCGACCTCGTTGAGTTCGTTGACCGTGTCGTCGGGGAGGCGACGCAGGTCTTCGGTCGCCTGTGCGCGTTTGGCGATCAGCGGCCGGAGGTCGTCGATCCCGGCTAGGACCGACTGCACGTCACGCTGTTCAATGGACGTCACTGATGTGCCTCCCGATAGGACGGACTGCGATGAGTACGCACGCGAAGCGCGAACCGCTTAGCCGTCAGATTAGAACACGTTACGATTCGTGTCGAGTAGGGCACACCTGTAGCACCTGGACCTGCACACATGCATTTCTGTAACCTGTTCTAGTTATCGCCCTGGATCGCAGGGCCGGCGGACGTGAGAGGTGGACGCGAAAGTGACCGACGAGCCACTCGGCAGCCACGTGCTCGAGTTGGAACTTGCCGATGTCGTCACCGAGACCGACGATGCGCGCTCGCTGGTGTTCAGCGTGCCCTCCGGCGCCGACATCCCCGCCGAACGGTTACGGTATGCGCCAGGACAGTTCCTGACCTTGCGCGTGCCCAGCGAGCGCACGGGTTCGGTGGCGCGGTGTTACTCCCTGTGCAGTTCTCCGTTCACCGACGACCGGCTGACCGTCACCGTCAAGCGCACCGCCGACGGGTACGCATCGAACTGGCTGTGCGATCACGCGCACGCCGGCATGAAGATCCACGTCCTCGCGCCCTCGGGCACCTTCGTGCCCAAGACGCTGGATACCGACTTCCTGCTGCTGGCCGCCGGTTCCGGGATCACGCCGATGATGTCGATCTGTAAGTCGGCGCTGGCCGAGGGCAGCGGCAAGGTCGTGCTGATCTATGCCAACCGCGACGAGAAGTCGGTGATCTTCGGTTCGGCGCTGCGTGAGCTGAGCGAGAAGTACCCCGAGCGGTTTGTCGTCGTGCACTGGCTGGAAACGGTTCAGGGTCTGCCGAGCGCGGCGGCGCTTGCCGCTTTGACCGCTCCCTACACAAGCCACGACGCCTACATCTGCGGGCCCGGGCCGTTCATGGCCGCGGCCGAGGAGGCGGTCAAGGGCGCAGGAATGCCCGCCGAGCGGGTGCACATCGAGGTGTTCAAGTCGCTGGACTCCGACCCGTTCGCGGCGGTGGTCATCGAGGAGGACGACAGCGACGAGGGGCCGGCCACGGCGATCGTCACACTCGACGGCGAAACCCACGAGGTGCGGTGGCCCCGCAACGCCAAATTGCTCGACGTGCTCCTAGACAAGGGGCTCGACGCGCCGTTCTCCTGCCGTGAGGGCCACTGCGGCGCGTGCGCGGTGCTGAAGAAGAGCGGCGACGTCGAGATGGACGTCAACGACGTCCTCGAGCAGTCCGATCTCGACGAGGGTCTGATCCTGGGCTGTCAGGCCCTACCCCGGTCGGATTCGGTCGAAGTCACCTATGACGAATAGCGCGCGGGCTAGCATTCGCCGCACGTGGAAGGGGAGCAACGTGACGAACCGGTTGACCGGCGTCGCTGCCGCGATCTCGGCGGTGCTGCTGGCGCTGACGCTCATGGCACCTACCCCGACGGCGGCCGCGGCCGTCGACACCGCGGACTCGTCGATCCCGGTCGACCCCGGCACCAACCTCGAGATGCACGCGACCGCGAACTGCATCGCGGCCGAGGCCAAGTGCGTGTTCGACGCCAGGGCCAATCTGCGCCGCGGCCCGGACGTTCTCGGCTTCCCCGGCGACCTCTGGGCCCGTCAGACCACCACGCTGCGCACCATGGACCGGGGCGTGTACGTCGGAAACTTCAACTTCGACGCCCCGAACACCCGGTCGTTCAAATCGCTCACCGACGTGGAGTTCACGACCATCTACTTCGGGGGCGGACCGCCCGAGAAGTTCCAGCTCCGCGGGATCGCCTGGCCGGTCGATCAGCGCACGGGCGCGCCGCGCACCGACGTTCCGCTGATCGTGTGCTCGCACATCCAGGTGGTCTACAGCGGGGTCAACATCACCTCGCCGGACGCGTGCGCGCAGGCCTCGTTCAGTTAGCGGGGTAGGCCCAGAAGCCGTTCGCCCGCAAGGGTGAGCAGGATCTGCTCGGTGCCGCCCGCGATGGTCAGGCAGCGCGTGTTGAGGAAGTCGAACACCGTCGAGTTCTCGACCACGCCGCCACCTTCGGACAGTTCCATCCGCAGTTCGGCCAGCGCCTGCCGGTAGCGCACGCCGATCAGCTTGCGTGCGCTGGCCTGGGGACCCGGATCCTGGCCTCCGACAGCGAGTTCGGCGATCTTCTGATCCAGCAGTGAGCCGACCTGAGCCGCCACGATCAATGAGCCCAAGCGGTCCCGACCGGCCACATCGAAGTCCAGCGTGGCGACCTGCTTGAGCAACTCCTCCATCGGATTGCCGAGCGCGGTGCCGTGAGCCATCGCGACCCGCTCATTGGCCAGCGTGGTGCGGGCCAGCCGCCATCCGTCGTTGACCTGACCGACGACCATCTCGTCGGGCACGAACACCTCGTCGAAGAACACCTCGTTGAACAGGTTGTCCCCGGTGATCTCGCGCAGCGGGCGGATGTCGATGCCCGGCGATTTCATGTCGACGAGGAAGTACGTGATTCCTTTGTGTTTCGGCGCATCCGGGTCGGTGCGCGCCAGGCAGACGCCCCACGCGGCCTTGTGCGCTGCCGAGGTCCACACCTTCTGGCCGGTCAACTTCCAACCCGAGCCATTTGCGCCGCTCGCGGACGCGCCGTCGACGCGAACCGCCTTGGTGCGCAGCGCAGCCAGGTCCGATCCGGCGCCCGGCTCGGAGAACAGCTGGCACCACAGCAGTTCGCCGCGCAGCGTCGCGGGGACGAACTGCTCGATCTGTTCGGGGGTGCCGTGCTCGAGAATCGTTGGCGCGGCCCACCATCCGATCACCAGGTCGGGCCGGGTGACACCGGCGGCCGCCAGCTCCTGGTCGATCAGCAACTGTTCGGCGGGCCCGGCCCCGCGGCCGTACGGCTTGGGCCAGTGCGGCGCCTGGAGGCCCGCGTCGGCGAGCGCGGCCTGCTGCTTCTCGACGGGCAGGGCAGCGACTTCCGCGACGGCAGCGGCGATCTCGGGTCGCAGACCCTCGACCGATTCGAGGTCGATACGCAGATCCCGGCGCACACCCTGTTGCGTCAACGCCGCGACCCGGCGCAGCCAGCGCGGCGCTCCCCCGAGGAAGTGCCCGATACCGTAGGCGCGGCGCAGATACAGATGCGCGTCGTGCTCCCAGGTGATCCCGATTCCGCCCAGCACCTGGATGCAGTCCTTGGCGTTGGCCTTGGCGGCCTCGATTCCGACCGCAGCCGCCACCGCAGCGGCGATCGAGAGCTGGTTCTCGTCGCCTTCCGAAACGGCTCTTGCCGCATCCATGGCGGCCACCGAGGCCTGCTCGGACCGCAGAAGCATCTCCGCGCACATGTGCTTGATGGCCTGGAAGCTGCCGATGGGCTTGCCGAACTGCTCGCGCACCTTCGCGTACTCGGTCGCGGTCTGCAGCGCCCAGCGGGCCAGACCCGCGGCTTCGGCCGCCATCACGGCCGCGGCGACGTCTATCACTCGCTGCGCCGGAGCGCTGACCGCCTCGGCAGGCGCGGACTCGAGCACGACGCGCCCAAGCGGCCGGGAGAAGTCGGTGGCGTTGCGCGGCTCGACGGTCACGCCGTCCGCGCCGGCGTCGAGCATGACGAAGACGTCTCCTGCCGGCAGCAGCAGCACCCCCGTCTGATCGGCACCGAGCACGTAGTCCGCGGTGCCCGATGCGCGGCCGTCGGCGAACCGCACGTCTGCCGTCAACGCCACCCCGGCGACCCGCTCACCCGAAGCCAGCGCCTGCAGCGCTTCGGACGATTCGAGCACGAGCGTGGCCAGTGCGGTCGTGGCTACCGGGCCGGGCACCAGCGAGGCCGCCGCCTCGTCGACCATCGCGCACAGGTCGTCGACCGTGCCGTCGGCGCCGCCGTGCGCCTCCGGTAACGCCACCCCGAAGATCCCGAGTTCGGCCATTCCCGCATAGGCCCGGCGCCAGGCGTCCGCCTGCCCCTGCTCGACGTCTCGCGCGGCGGTGACGACGTCAGAAGCTGTTGCCCAGTCACGCACCAGCTCCCTCACGGCTGCCTGGTCGTCGGCAATGGTCCCCGGGGATGCGAGCGACACCGTCCACTCCTAGCTATCGGGTGAGAAGGCGGTGCTCCTCACTAGAACGTGTTCTAATAGTGCCAGCGACCGACCGTCAAGTCGACCGCCATTACAGCAGGACACGTCGGTGCCATCGGCGACATCGGGGTGAGAAAAAGTGCATCGGCATGCGTATCGTTTCCAGCGAGAACGCGTAACGAAGGAGAAGCCCGCCGCATGTCCGGCCCGTCTCAGCCAGCAGCCGCCAACCCGGCCTCGGGGTCGGAATCGCGACCGCGTCAGGTGATGAACGTGGCGGTCCTGTCCGAGTCAGAGCTCGGCTCAGAAGCCCAGCGCGAGCGCCGCAAGCGCATCCTGGACGCGACGCTGGCCATCGCCTCCAAGGGCGGCTACGAAGCCGTCCAGATGCGGGCTGTTGCCGAGCGGGCCGATGTCGCGGTCGGCACCCTCTACCGGTACTTCCCGTCCAAAGTGCACCTGCTGGTGTCCGCGCTGGGTCGTGAGTTCGAGCGCATCGACGCCAAGACCGACCGCGCCTCGCTGGCCGGTGGCACGCCGTATCAGCGGCTGAACATCATGGTGGGCAAGCTCAACCGCGCTATGCAGCGCAATCCGCTGTTGACCGAGGCGATGACGCGGGCTTTCGTGTTCGCCGACGCGTCGGCGGCCGGTGAGGTCGACCATGTCGGCAAGCTGATGGACTCGATGTTCGCCCGCGCCATGAGCGACGGTGAGCCGACCGAGGACCAGTACCACATCGCGCGCGTCATCTCCGATGTCTGGCTGTCCAACCTGCTCGCCTGGCTGACCAGGCGGGCTTCGGCAACCGACGTCAGCAAGCGGCTGGACCTCGCGGTGCGGCTGCTGATCGGCGACGGAGAGCATCCTAAGATCTAGGCGTGCTTCCTGCCGATCTACAGCGCGCGCTCACTTCGGCCGCTGCGGCGCCACGGCTGCTGATCACCTCCGATTTCGACGGCACGCTGGCGCCGATCGTCAGTGACCCGGTCGACGCCCGGCCACTCGCCGAGGCCGCCGACGCGTTGGTCGCGCTCGCCGACCTGCCCGACACGGCTTCCGCGCTGATCTCCGGACGGGCGCTCGAGGTGCTGCGCGAGTTGTCAGGGATGCCGCCCGCGGTGCATCTCGTCGGCAGCCACGGTGCCGAGTTCAACTCGGGCTTCACGCACGAGGTCGACGACGTTGCGCTGCAGCGCATCACGTCGGAGCTGCGAAAGATCGCCTCCGGGAAGCCGGGTGTCACGGTCGAGACCAAACCTGCCAGCGTCGCGCTGCACGTCCGCAACGCCTCGGCAGACGATGGCGCGGCCGCGCTCTCTGCGGCTCGCGAGGCGTCGACCGACTGGGATGCCCAGCTGACCCAAGGCAAGGAAGTACTGGAGTTCGCGGTGATCCAGACGGACAAGGGCGAGGCGATCGACATCCTGCGAGAGCAGGAGAATGCGACCGCCGTGGTGTTCTTCGGCGATGACGTCACCGACGAGAAGGCGTTCCGCCGTCTTCGCGGTGACGACGTCGGAGTGAAGATAGGACCGGGCGATACGTTGGCGACCTATCGCATCGAATCGCCGCAAGACGTTGCGGCAGCGTTGGTTTACCTGCTCGACGCGCGCCGCTCGCAATCGGGTTAACGGTGCTGACCGACGCCGAGATCGCCGAGCGGACCGCTTCCGCAGTCGCCGCCGCCACCGCCGCCGGCGCCGACCTCGGCCTGCGCAGCGACGATCCCCGCGTGCTCTACGACGTCTTCTCCGTGATCGTCCACCTTCAACCCGAGCCGGTCGTCGTCCGAGTGCCCACGGTGCTGCCGCCGTCGTACACCCGAAATCCGGATGTGCAGACCCGACAACAGCGCGCAGAGCTCGCCGTCACCAGATGGCTCGCCGAGCGCGGGCATCCGGTAGTGGCACCGAGCCCGTTGGTGCCTGCCGAACCCGTTCGCCGCGAAGGGTTTTCGATGACGTTCTGGCAGTTCGTCGAGCAGGTCCCCGATACGAACCCGGATTTGGATCGCCGTATGGAGCAGATCGCGCAGCTGCACGCCACGTTGCGCGACTACGACGGGGAGCTGGATTTCTGGGCGCCGTACGGCTCCTACATACCGGAGGGGCTGGCGGCGTTAAGGAACCTGCCCGAACTCATCCCGACACCCGATCTCGAACGGGCGCAACGTGAATGGGACGCCATCGGCCCAGTGTTGACATCGCGCGCGGCCTTCGAGTCCGCGTTCCCCGGCGTCGACGTTCAGCCCATTCACGGTGACGCGCCATACCACAACATGATCACCACACCGGACGGCGAGCTGTGGTCGGACTTCGAACTCGTGACGCTCGGTGCGGTCGAATCGGACCTCGCTATGGTGGGCGCCGACGCCCTCGCCGCCTACGACGCGGCGGCGGTCTCCATAGGGCTGCGTCCGACCGATGAACGTGTTCTGCGGATCACCGAGGCGGCCGGCAGGCTCGCGATGGTCGCGGCGCTGGCGATGGCCCCTGAGCTGCCGATGCTCACCTCGGGTATCGCACCGATGGTCCAGCAGTGGCGGGCATCCCCACCGGTCACCGCGCTCTAGGCGGGCGGGCCCGCCGTGCGGCCACGCACCACCTCGGTGTCGAGGACTTCCACAACCGGAAGACCCGATCGTGGAGGGTGGTGCAGCAGCCGTCCCGCCCGGCGACCCTTCTCGATACTGGGCTGTGCGACGGTGGCCAGGCCGCGCCGCAACGCCTCGGGCACACCGTCGAATCCGGTGACCGTCATCTCGCCGGGAACGTAAATGCCCCGCGCCCGTAGGTAATCCATCGCTGACAGGGCCAGTACGTCCGCGGTGCACATCAACGCGGTCAATCGGGGATTGGCGGCCAGGGCGACTTCCGCGGCCGCTCCGCCCGACGTCGGCAGGTGCTCGTAACTCTCCACCACGGTCAGCGATTCCGGGTCGAGCCCGGCCGCACTCATCGCATCACGAACCCCTGCGATGCGCTCGCGCTGCACGTGAAAGTGCGGCGTCTGCAGTCGCTCCGGGTCGGCCACCGTGGGTCCTGCCCCGCCGTGCGGCCGGCCGCGGCCCAGCCGCATCGTCAGCAGGCCGATCTCCCGATGACCCAGCTGCACAACGTGTTCAGCGAGTTGACGCATCGCCCATCGGTCATCGATGCACACGTGCGAGGCACCGGGTACGTCCTTGGGCTGATCGATCACCACCATCGGGAGATGCCGCTGTTGAACGGTCGCGAGATACGGGTCGTCGTCGGAGGCCGAATAGACCACGAAACCATCCACCCCGGCAGCAAGGATCGCCGCCGTGCCGTCACCGACGCTGCGATTGGGCCCGATCGCGACGAGCAGCAGTCCCTGCCCGGCCTCTTCACATGACTCGGCCAAGCCGGCCACGAAGTCGAGTGCGGCCGGGTCACTGAACGAGTAGTTGAGCGGTTCGGTGATCATCAGACCGACCGCACCGGCCCTGCGGGTGCGCAGCGAGCGCGCCACCGGGTCGGGGCCGGGGTATCCCAGCCGCTTCGCGGTGGCCAGTACCCGATCGCGGAGTTCGGCCGACAGCTGGTCCGGCCGGTTGTAGGCGTTGGAGATCGTGGTGCGGGAGACCTTCAGTTCGGCAGCCAGAGAAGCCAGCGTGGCACGCCGTCGCGGCGTGGGACTCCTCGGCATGCTCCGTGAGGGTAGCCGACCACGGCTAAAGCTCAGGTGACCAGCACCTGATCGGCGGTTCGTCGCAGCCCGCGCTGCCCTGCCCACACCACCGCCCAGACGCTGCACGCGATCGTCACGATCACGAAGCTGGGCGGCGCGTTGAACATCGCCGACAGCCCCAGACCCGCCCACACCGCAACGACGCTGAACGCCGTGGACAGGGCGATCGCCTTGCCCGGGCGCGGTGTCAACATGATCGCCGCGGCAGCGGGACTGACCACGAGCGCGAACAGCAGCAGCGTGCCGACCGCCTGTACGGCCATCGTCACCGCCAGGCCCAGTAACACCATGAACGCCACCGAAAGCGCGCGCACCGGCACTCCCCTGGCGTCGGCGACCTGGGCGTTGACAGAGGTGAATAGCAGCGGCCGGTAGATCAGCGCGATGCACACCGCCAGCACCGCCACCAGCACCGCGAACGTCGCAATCTGCTGCCGTGAGATCGCCAGCAGGTTGCCGAACAGGACGTTGGTCAGCGTGCTCGAGCTCTTGGTCGCCAGCGAGTTGAAGAACAACCCGAGACCGGTCGCCATGGCCAGTACGGTTCCCGTGGCCACCTCGCGGTCGGCCGCCCGGCGGCCCAGCGCTCCGATCACCAGGGCGCCGCCGATGCAGAACACGCCGAGCCCCACCCCGACAGGAACCCCGACGAGTACCGCTCCCGTGGCGCCCGGCAGCCCGATGTGAGCGAGCGCGTGGGCGGCGAAGGCGGTGTTTCGCACGACGACGAAGTAACCGATCAGGCCGGCGGCCAGCGCGACGATCGTGCCGCCGATCAACGCGTTGCGCATGAAGGCCGACGTGAGGATCGGCCACCAATTGTCTTGATAGCCGAGCGCGACGACGGTCGTGTTCATCACGGCCTCCGCATGTAGAGATCGCCCTGCGGCGTATGCACGACTTCGACTCGGGTGCCGTAGAGGTGGCTCAGCAGTGTCTCGTCGACGGGGCCGTCGAACGTGTCGAAGTGCGCATGTCCGTCGAGCAGGTAGATAGCGCTGGTCAACACACCCAGCAATGGGTTGAGGTCATGTGCGACGACCAGGATCGTCACCCCGAACTCCTTGCTGATCCGCTCGAGCACGGCGACGATCTCGCGCTGGCTGCGCAGGTCGAGTGCGGCCAACGGCTCGTCGAGGATCAACATGCGGGGCCTGGAGACCAGCGCCTCGGCCAGCGCGACCCGTTGGCGTTGGCCCCCCGAGAGTTGGGAGAGCCGTTTGTGCGCCACCGCGGTCGCGTCGACGGCGGCGAGCACCTCGTCCACGCGACGGTTGTCCTCACGACTCGGCCACCCGAAGCCCCACCGGTGTCCGACGAGGCCGAGCATCACGGCGTCGCGCGCCCGGATCGCCTCACCGGAGGCCGACGCGTAGTTCTGCGGGACGTAGCCGATCGACTTGTTGAGCGCACCGGCCGGTTGGCCGAAGACACGGACGTGTCCGGACGCGGGCGGCACGAGTCCGAGCACGATCTGCAGCAGCGTCGTCTTTCCGGCCCCGTTCGACCCGATGACGGCCACGATGCCGCCCGCCGGGACCTCGAACGTCGCCTCCGACCAGATCAGCCGCCCGCCACGCGCCGCGCTGACGTCCTCGAAGGTCAGCGCCGCCTGCTCGACGTCGGGTCCGGCCTCAGATTGCGAACTAGGTTGCGACACCGAGCGCCTCGCCGAGTGCGATCAACTGGTCTACCTGCCAGCTCTGGAACGAGTCGGCGTCCGGCGGCAGGGTCTCGGTGATCTCGACCACCGGAACCCCCGACTGTTCGGCCGCTGCCCGGAGCTGTTGCGGGACAGAGCCTTCGGTCTGCACGTTGTAGACCAGGACGTCAACGCCGCGGCCGGCCAGCAGTTGCATAGAGGCGTCGAGGTCGGCTGGGGACGGTTCGGAGTCGTTGGACGATGCCACCTGATAACCACGCGGGGTGAGGTTGGTCAGGCCGAGCGCCGCGCCCATGTCATCGAATGACGTCTCGGTCGCGGCGTAGCTCTTGCCGGACGCTTTGACCCTCAGGGAATCGATGAGCCCATGGTAGGGATTGAGGTTCTCCGCGAGCGCGACGCGACGTTCGTCGAAGTAGCCGGCTGCATCCGGTGCGAGCCTGCGGAGTTCGGCGGTGACCGTGTCGGCGACAACGGTCAGCGCTGTCGGGCTGTACCAGACGTGCGGATTCGGCTCGTCCTCGTGACTATGGCCCTCTTCACCGTGGCCTTCTTCGCCGTGGTCATGGCCCTCGTGCGAGGCTTCTGCTCCGCTGGCCTCGAGCGCATTCACGACTGGCGCCTCCGGCGCTGAAGAGCTAGCCAGCTTGGCGGCCCACTCGTCATAGTGCCCGCCGTTGATGACCACCAGCTGAGCCCCTTCGAACTTCGCCGCATCCGACGGTGCCGGCTCGAAGTCATGGGGGTCGGCCGCCGAGCCCGCCAGCACCGTGGCGACCTTCGCGCAGGTGCCCCCCAGTTGCGAGACGATGTCGCCCCATTGATCCACGCTGACCACGACGTCGACCGGGGTCACCGGACATTCGGCAGTGGCACCGGCCGTAGGGGTCGAATCCGCCGAGTTGTCGGGTGCTGCGCATGCCGCGAGCCCAAAGGAAGCGGCGAGCACCAGGGCCGCAGGTTGCGCACGGACAGCAGCGGTGATCACGGTTTTCACAGCAATAACGATAACCGTTTTCACTTGAATCATCGAGCCGAGTACCAGGTTAATGAAAGTCATTATCATTATGCGATGGCATCGGTGAAGCGGTGAGATACCTGGAGCCATCGCCTGACTTCGAATCGATGCGTGAACACCGCTGCCGCTACACCGACGAGGTCGGGACCGACGCCCTCTCCGAGATTGGCCGGCTGGGGCGCTACATCGGTTCTGCAGCAATCACGTAATCGTTGCCGTGGCTCAGACCGTCTTGACGTTCTTCGAGTTCCAACGCTCGGGCGCGGAGCTCTTCAACATAGTCGCGCATGGTCGCGCCCAGGTCTTTCGACGAAAAGCGCTCGAGTCGCGCCAGACACATATTGAGCTGAGCGTCGATGTACCGGGCGCGGTAGCGAATCGGAAACCGCTGTGCTTCAAGCATGCGAAAGTTAGCCATGCCCAGCTGCCGCTGCATCCATTCGAGTGGAAACTCTCGATACGGCCGCTCACCGGCGAGCAATAGGCAGGCATCACGCACGCGACCGATTTCCCAAACGATTCTGCCACTTTCAGTCGCGGGCTCGAATTGGACATACGGTTCCAAGCCGATGATGTAGACCCGACCACCGTCGGCGACCAACGGTCGCAGCCGTTCGAACACTCGGTCCTGCCAGTAGGGGGCGAACCCCTCAATTGCGCCGACGAGATAGTCGACCAACACGGTGTCGAACATTTCGCCGGTCAGCAGACTGTCATCTATCCAATTTCCCACTAACAGCCGGTCCTGCGGGCGCACCAAGGATCCCATTGTGTCGCGGGCCTTGGTGGCCATACTGCGGGCAGCAGTGACCGCCGTCCACCGCTCGGTGGGCAGCGTCATGACCCACTCGAGCGACTTCACGCCGGTTCCGGCATCGAGAAAGCTTCCCCACGCTCGTTCGCCATGCAGGTCTTCGATATAGCGAAAAAGCGATGAAATCACTGGCTTTTCGGCCATGCGATCAGCGATACCGTCTGCGCATGTGATTCCAGCCTCCCACGGCGGCACGGGGTATACCGACAAGCCAGCATCCAGCCACGGCCAGGGCTGCGAGGAGGGCAGCAAGCCCCGTCCACATAATCGGCGATGACCAAGCAGTCTCCTCAATCAAAGGCTGAGCGACGGCATTGGCGTTGTGCCCCTGGCTGTTTGCGTGAGCTTCGTGATCGTTGTCATGGCCGCCGTGCTCATGATCGTGATCGTTACCACCGTGCTCGTGATCGTGGCCGCCGTGCTCATGATCGTGATCGCTGTACACGTGATCGTGGCCACCGTGCTCGTGGCTGTGGTCATGGCTCAACCCAAACGCGTCATCTCCATGGGAATGGCTGTGGCCCTCTTCATCTGAATCGTGAGCGTGGCCGTGCTCTTCCCCCGCGTGACTGTGCGCGTGCACGCCGTGGTGGACGTGACTGTGCTCATCTCCTGCGCTGCCGTGGCTATGGCTGTGGCTATGGCTGTCGTCACCGCCATGGCTGTGGCTATGGTCATCGTCACCGCCATGGCTGTGGTCGTGGTCGCCATCGTCGCCACCATGGTCGTGATCGTGCTCGCCATCGTCACCACCATGGTCATGATCGTGACCGCCATCGTCACCGCCACCATGGTCATGATCGTGACCGCCATCGTCACCGCCACCATGGTCATGATCGTGCTCGCCGTCATCACCGCCACCATGGTCATGATCATGGTCGTCTTCATCACCGCCGCCGTGGTCATGATCATGATCGTCTTCATCACCGCCGCCGTGGTCATGATCGTGACCGTCATCATGGTCATGATCGTGACCGTCGCCAGCGCGCTGGTCACCAACCTCAGTTCTGCGCAGTGCACCGTTTCGGTCGGCGGCGACATCGCGGCCCGTTTCGTCGTCCCGGCCGGAACCGAAGGTCGCCCTGGGCTTCTTGTCGTCGCGGCGCACCAGGTCACTCGAGGACGAATCGCCGTCCCGACCCGAACCGACAGTCACCCTGGGATTCGTGTCGTCGCGGCGCACCAGGTCACTCGAGGACGAATCGCCGTCCCGACCCGAACCGACAGTCACCCTGGGATTCGTGTCGTCGCGGCGCACCGGGTCACCCGAGGACGAATCGTCATCCCGACCCGAACCGACAGTCGCTTCAGGCTTCTTGTCCTCAGACCGTTGGGATACGGCCTGGCCGGACCCCGGGCGTTCGGCGCCCGCGATGCCGGAGGGGTCACTGATGTCTTGCGGAGTCAGGGGGCGTTCGTTGCCAACGAGGTGTACCGCTGGTTGCTTCGCCGATGCTGTTCTCAAGCTACCAACTGCTCCGGAGGAGTCGCTGGTGGTTGCAAGCGGCGTGGCCTCCGTATAGGCAGCGATCAACATTGCCACTGACGGAACAACCCACACCCACCGCATGTATCCGCGCACGTCGCCACCTCTGAGCTATCTCGGTCCTGAACAGGCAAGCGCTGACCTTATCCGTAATGACAACCATTTTCAATAAGGCGCCGGGTTTTCCTCTGGGGCGCCTGAAGGCTTGGTAACCGTGACACGACTGGGTCGCCAGATACATCGGCTGGCGGCGGTCGGCACCACGGTGGTCGTGGGACCCACGACATCGAATCCATGAAGTTCGACAACTGTGTACTGATCGGCCCTGGTCGGATACTGGTTACCGGCGCACCGGTAGACGTGCTCACCAACCTGCTTGTGGCCCTTACCTTGCGCTGATGGGGCCCCGCTTAAGCTCACCGCGTGACCCCGCACGCCTTCAGCCCCGCCGAGCGCCAGGCCGTCTACCGGGCCATAACTGAACGACGCGATATGCGCCGCTTCGTCCCCAATGCGACGGTGCCCGCGGACATGCTCGCCAGGCTGCTGGAGGCGGCTCACAGCGCGCCCAGTGTGGGACTCATGCAACCGTGGCGGTTCATCCGGATCACTGACACCGCCGTGCGGTGCAAGATTCACCGCCTGGTCGACCAGGAGCGATTGCGCACGGCGGAGGCGCTCGGAAACCGCGGCGACGAGTTCCTGGCACTCAAGGTGGAGGGCATTCTCGACTGCGCCGAGTTGTTCGTCGTGGCGCTCGCCGACGGTAGGGCGACACATGTATTCGGCCGTCGCACACTTCCCGAGATGGATCTCGCGTCGGTCTCGTGTGCCCTGCAGAACCTGTGGCTCGCCGCTCGAGCCGAAGGCCTTGGCATGGGGTGGGTCTCAATTTTCGATCCTCACGATCTCGCTACGCTGCTGAAAATGCCCGACGACGCCGAACCTGTCGCGATCATCTGCCTTGGGCCGGTCCCGGCATTCCCTGAGCGACCCGCCCTCGAACTCGAGGGGTGGACATTCGGACGGCCACTTGCCGAATTCGTTTCGGAGAATCAGTGGCACGGTTCACCGCCGCGTCGTACCAAACTCACCTGAACCCTGGCGCCAATCGGACCTTTCTGGGACAACCTCTCTCAGTCGTGCCTGCCGCACTCGGCTAGGGACGTCGCGGTGACTCGGCGGCCGAGAGTATCTAAGCTCCTACAAATGAGGATCGACCTCAACGCCGACGTCGGCGAGAGCTTCGGCGTGTGGCGCATCGGCGACGACGAGGCCATGCTCGATCTCGTCACAAGCGCCAACGTGGCGTGCGGCTTTCACGCTGGCGACGCGGCAACGCTGGCGAGAACCTGTCAAGCCGCGGCCGAGCGCGGAGTACGGATCGGGGCCCAGGTCAGCTACCGCGATCTCGCCGGGTTCGGTCGCAGGTTCATCGACGTCGATCCCGGCGAACTGACCGCCGACATCATCTATCAGATCGGTGCGCTGCAAGCGCTCGCGAGCGTCGCCGGATCACGAGTGAGCTACGTCAAACCACATGGCGCACTGTATAACTCGATTGTCACCCACCGCGATCAGGCACGCGCCGTGGTCACGGCGGTACACGCCGTCGATCCCCGGCTACCGGTCCTCGGGCTTGCCCATTCCGCATTCTTCACCGAGGCGCGGGAATTGGGCCTGCGCACCGTTCCCGAGGCCTTCGCCGATCGCGCCTACCGGCCGGATGGCCAACTGGTACCGCGGCGCGAACGCAACGCTGTGTTGGAGGATCCAGCTGCCATCTCCGAACGGGTGGCATCCATGGTGACGGCCGGGCGGGTCGACGCGGTCGACGGATCCGCTATCTCCGTAACGGTCGAATCTATCTGCGTCCACGGGGATTCACCCGGCGCGGTGCAGATCGCAACGGCAGTGCGCGAGCGCCTGATAACCGACGGCGTCGAACTCGGGCCGTTCACCTGAACGCGACCACCTTCCGCATACCGAGACCCAACCGGGACCTCAGAGCTCTGTGACCCGCCGTCCTCGCTTTCTTCACCAAGAGGACGTGAATCGCCATCGTCGATTGCGGCCTGACAAAATGGCCGCGTGGCCGCCGATCTGACTGCAGCACGTCGGCGGATCGGGTCCATGCACGTGCTGGTCATCGGCATAGTGACATTGGCGGTGTTCGGCACTGCGCTGCGGGGTTTCGTCGTCGGCTCACCGGCTCTGGCGACCGCGGCCACCGTATTCTGCGGCATCTTTGTGCAGGCGATCCCGTTCTTGGCGCTCGGCGTGGTGATCAGCGGCCTGGTTGCGGCGTTCGTGTCGGCCGACCGGCTTGCGCGGTGGCTGCCAGACAGACCCGCGGCGGCGATTCTCACCGCCGGCGTCGGGGGCGCCGCGCTGCCGGGCTGCGAATGCGGTTCGGTGCCTGTGGCGCGCCGTCTTTTCGGCGAGGGCGCGGTCGGCGCGGCTGCGTTGACGTTCATGCTTGCGGCGCCTGCCATCAATCCGGTGGTGCTGGTCGCCACCGCCGTCGCATTTCCCGGCCAGCCACAAATGGTGGCAGCACGATGCATCGCGTCGTTGTTGACCGCGTTGATCATGGGCGCCGCATGGGCCAAATTCGGTCGCGGCGAGTGGATTACCCGACGGCTGCCGCGCCTGCATGACGGCGAGGAGCCGCGCTGGACGGCGTTCACCGAGGCGGCCCGCCACGACTTCCTACAGGCAGCGTCCTACCTTGTCATCGGTGCGGCCGCGGCGGCGCTGTTGCACGTGGTCGTTCCGTCGTGGGTGTACGAACATCTGGCCGGCCAGATGCTGCTCGGCATCCTGACCATGGCGCTCTTGGCTGTGGTGCTGTCGCTGTGTTCGGAGGCGGACGCCTTCGTGGCCGCGAGCATGACGATGCTCCCGCTCCTCCCCCGCCTGGTCTTTCTGGTGGTGGGTCCTGCCGTGGACCTCAAACTGTTCGCCATGCAGGCCGGCATGTTCGGCCGTGCGTTCGCTTTACGGTTTTCGCCTGCGACGTTCATGGTGGCGACATTGGTGGCCACAGGAGTCGGGTTGTTGATGTTGGGTACGCAGTGAGCCGCGAAACCGAGAACGCCGTCCTCCTGTTGGTCGGCATCAGCGTCGGGATGGTCACCGTCACCGGCGCGTATACGCGTTACGTCAAGCCGTCGCTGCTTTCATGGTTGGCCGCATCGGCGGTCCTGCTGATCGCGTTGGCACTCATCGCGATGGTCCGGGATATCCGGCGCCGGTCAGCGGAAGAAGCCGTCCACGATCACCCAACGGACGGACCCGAGCACGACCACTCCCATCGACCGGGCGCCGCGTGGCTTCTGTTGGTGCCGATCGCCTTGCTCACGTTCATCGTTCCGCCGGCGATTATGCCGCGAGCGACAGGGCCGTCTGTCACCGAGGTGTCGGCCGAGGTGCTGCGACGACCGTTCCCGCCGCTTCCCGATGAGCGCGCGCCAGTGCTGTCGCTGCCGGATCTACTGGTCCGCATAGCCCAAGACTCAGCGAATACTCTCGACAACCGAATGGTCACCGTCAATGGCTTCACCATGAAGCAGGACGGCCGCACCGACCTGGCGCGTGTAGTGATCATGTGCTGCGCCGCCGATGCCAGGTTGGCCCGGATCCGACTGACCGGACACGCAGTCCCACAGATCGAGGCATATCCGGAGGACACGTGGGTGCGGGTCGAGGCCAAGGTCCCACCGGGACAGTCCGATCCGTCCAGTCGGACCATCCCCGTCATCGATGTGTTCAGCCAGTCGAAAACCGACCCGCCGCCCAACCCCTACGCATACTGAGTCGAGTCATCTTTTGGCCAATCCGCAATCCCCACACTTCGCCCCCTCCGCGACGCGGTAGTACAGACAACAGCTACGGCGGCGAAACGCCAAGTTGTGCTTGACCGTTCCGGTTCCGGTGAGCTTGCCGGTCTCCAGCAGGGACCGCGCCAACGTGGTCGCGGAATCGCGCAGCTGCGGCCGCACCGAGTACAGCGCCCGGGTCGCGGCCACCAACGCTGAGGCGATATTGCCGTAGAGCAGGCCGGGTGCGACCTTGACACGCAACCCGTCGGCTAACCGCTCCAGGTGCTCTTCGACGACGATGCGGTACAGCGTTCCCGACGGATCCGCGCCGAGCTGGTCCCCCTCGGGAACAGGAAGTCTCAGCGCTGGGCTGCCTTCCGCACGCTGCAGGCTTGTGAGGTCGGGGAGCACACCGTATGCGACGGCGCACGCGAGTACGGGCGACCACAGCCGCGACGCGTGGCTCAACTGCACCGCCGACGCGCTGATGCGAAGGTCAACCGTGCGGTAGCGTGCGGCCGTCGCCTCGATCAAGTCCTGATATCCGTCGGCATAACACGCTTTCACGGGTCGCCAACCCGCTTCGGCGCGCCCATGGGCGATGGTGAAGAACCCGCCGAAGCGGGTGATCTCGGTGAGATGACCGTCGATCCTCACCGGACCCACTCCTTGGGTGTCACGTCGACCCGGATCCGATCGGTGCCCGCGTCGAGGCCGACCCTGGCTGCGACGCCGTAGACCTCGGCGAGCATGTCCACGGTCAGCACCTGCTCGGGAGTACCCATCGACACGACACCACCGGAATCGAGGACGCAGATCCGGTCGCAATATGCCGCAGCGAGATTGAGATCATGCAATGCCGCGACGACGGTGGCGCCGGTGGTGCGCAGTAGGTGCAGGGCATCGTGCTGGTGGCGCAGATCGAGGTGGTTGGTCGGCTCGTCCAACACTATCGCGTCGGTCTTCTGTGTCAGCGCGCGTGCGATCATCACCCGCTGCTTCTGACCGCCCGAGAGCTGGTCGAACGGCTCGTTCGCCAAACCTGATACGTCCACGGCTTCGAGTGCCTCGGCGATGATGCGGCGATCGTCGGCGTTGTCACCGTCGAACGCACGCTTATACGGGGTCCGCCCCATCGCGACCACGTCGAACACCGTGAGCGCGAAATTGCCCGGCGCGTCCTGTAAGACGGCCGCGATGCGGCGCGCCGCACGCTTGGCCGACATTTGCCAGACGTCCTCGCCGCCGACCAGCACACGCCCAGAGGTCGGCCGCTGAGCGCGGTGGAGCGTGCGCAGCAGCGTGGTCTTGCCAGCACCGTTGGGTCCGACGACGGCCACCATCTCGCCGCATTCCACCCGCATGGAGACGTTGCGGATCAACGCCTTTCGCCCTTTCGACACCGCCACGTCGTCGATGAGGATTCCGCCGGTCACGCCGACACCTTGCGCCGCATGAGCCACAGGAAATACGGACCGCCGACGAGGGCGGTCAGGACGCCGACCGGCAGTTCCTCCGGTGCGGCGACGGTTCGCGCGGCGATGTCACACGCGATGAGGAACGAGGCCCCGAGCAGCGCGGCCGCGGGCAAGGCGCGACGGTGGTCGGCGCCGACGAGCATCCGCACGATGTGCGGCATGATCAGGCCGACGAATCCGATCGCACCGCTGACCGCGACCACGGCACCCACCATCAACGCGACCACGACGAACATCGCTCCGCGGAAGCGATGAGCGTCCAAACCCAGTGCGGCAGCGGCCTCTTCACCGCTGTACAGCAGATTCAGCGGCCGAGTGACGGCGAGCAGCACCGCGATACCGACAGCAACGGCCACAGCCGGGATCCACACCGTCGACCAGGCGGCCCCACCGAGGCCGCCGAGCATCCAGCGCACCGCGGACTGGGCCTTGTGCGGATCGTCAGAGGTGACGATCAGCAGACTGGCGACGGCCGACAGCACCTCCGCGACCGCGACACCGGCGAGTATCAGTCGCAGCGTGGTCATCCGTCCGTCCGTACGAGCGAGAAGGTAGACGGCGACCAAAGCGACCAATGCTCCGAGAAACGCCGCCAGCGGCAGCACGAACAAGCCGATCCCTGCGCCGGCCACCAGCACCGCGACCGCACCCACCGACGCACCCGACGACACACCCAAGAGCATCGGATCGGCCAACGGGTTGCGCACGACAGCCTGCAACACCATCCCGCAGCATGCCAGGCCGGCCCCGATGACCGCCGCCAACGCAACTCGGGGAAGCCGCGCGTCGAGCACGATCGAGGCACGCACCGGCGGCCATGTCGGGTCGACCAACATCGGATTGAGCTGGTGGAGCAGGATCTGCCACACCTGCCCGGGCGGAAGGGCCACCGACCCGATGGTGACCCCTGCGGTCGCGCACACCAGAAGCAGCCCCGCGAGCATGGTCAGCACGAGGCCGTACGGAACGCGTTGCGGAGCCGGGGTGACGGACCGTACCGGCTTGTCCAGGGCGGCGGTCGTCATCCGGATGGCTCCGGATGCAACTGCTCAGCAAGCGATTTGACCGCGCGCCCGACACGCACGCCTGCGGTGATCTCGGACAGCGGCAACACCGCGAAGCGTTGGTCGCGGACGGCAGGTACCCGCTCCAGCAGCGGATTGTCCAGCAGGAACTGTTTCTTCTGCTCGACCGATTGGTCGCCGTAGTCGTAGATCAGGATGACCTCGGGCGCCCGTTCGGCGAACTGTTCGAACGAGACGTCGGCCCACACCTTCGGTACGTCGGCGAACAGGTTGCGCCCGCCCGCGGATTCGATGATCTGGTTGCCGATACCCTGCCCGCCGGAGGTGAACACGGTGGCCTCACCGCTGTCGTAGACGGCCACGTCGACCCGCGCCACGTCGCGCACGCGCCCGCGGGTTTCCTGCAGAATCCGTTGCTGGCGTTCGAACACCCACTCGGCTCGGTCGGTGACACCGAATATCCGTCCGATGGTGCGTATTTCGTCGTCCACCGCAGATAACGTCATCGGCTCAGAAGAGCAGTTCTCGGGATTGAGGTGGGTGTCGATGCCGACATCACGCAACCGCTCGCGCCCGCGCCCCTCCTTCTCGTCGAATGCGCTTTCCCAACCGCCGTAGACGAAGTCGGGTTCAGCGGCAAGCAGTGTCTCGTACGACGGATATTCTTCGGCGATCACCGGTATGGCCTCATAGGCGTCGCGGTATTCGGGCAGCACCTGATCATCGAGGAATGCGGTGCCCACCATGGATTTCTCCAGCCCCAGTGCCAACATCGTCTCGACCGAGTGCTGGTTCAGGGTTACGGCGCGGCGCGGTGGGCGGTCGTAGGTCGTGGTGATGCCGCAGTTGCTGACGGTCACGGGGAATCCGGCCACGGCGTCGTCAGCGGTGGTGCCGGCCGGCGGTGTCGCCGTGCCGCATGCCGTGAGCAGCAGCGCCGAGATCACCGCCGCCGCAAGATGTCGATGCGCCATACGCCCCGTGCCTTCCGTCATGCGCGGACGCCACGGGAAGCACTCTCGACACGCCGAGATCAGCCTCACCGGGGAAATCCGCCCCAGCCTTGTGAGGAGGCGACCGCGGTGAGTATCTGGCTCCCAGCAAGATCGCAAAGACCTGCCGGTCACAGTGGCGGGACCGCGCCGGATTCACACCGGCTTCCTCGAGTCGCGATCGCCTGTCGGGCATGATCCTGCCACACGGGCGTCGGTGGGCGCTCGTCCCGACGGCTCGGCCGGCTCGGTGAGCCGCTGTCGTTCTGTGGGCGTCGTTGCGCCCCAGATGCCCCATGGCTCCACGGCTGTGAGTGCATACCGCAGGCAGTCGGGCCGCACGGGACACGGCCGGCAAACTCTTTTCGCCTGTTCTTCGCGTGCTACTCGACGTTGCCCGCGCTCCCCTTCGGCCGCGAAGAAGATCTCTGTCGGCAGCCCACGGCACCGTGCGTGCAACAGCCACTGCCGATCGTCTGCGGGGCTGTGCGCCGGACGAGGACAGGCCACGATCAGCGTTCCTCTCGGAAGTCGACGTGGCGGCGGACGATGGGGTCATACTTGCGCAGCACCAATCGATCCGGGTCGTTGCGCCGGTTCTTACGTGTGACATAGGTGTAGCCCGTACCGGCCGTCGAACGCAGTTTCACGGTGGGCCTGATATCGGTGCGCGCCATCAGATCTTCTGCCCCTCCTTCCGTAACCGCGCCACGACGGTCTCGATGCCGTCTCGGTCGATGACCTTGATGCCCTTCGCGCTCACCCGCAGTTTGATCCGGCGCGATTCGGACGGCAGGTAATACGTCTTCGTCTGGATGTTGGGGTTCCAGCGACGACGCGTGCGTCGGTGCGAATGCGATACCGAGTTGCCGAAACCTGGTGCTCGGCCGGTGACCTGACAGTGCGCGGACATATTCCTCCTTCGGCGGTAACCTAACGTTAATGAAAATCATTTTCAACTGAGGAAGGGTTCACTGTGCGTACTCCACTGGTGCTGATCTGCGGGCAAGGCAACACAGAAGGCGTCGCCACCGTGCTGGCCCGGGCGACCGGCACGGTGGTCGTCAGACATGGATACGACGGTCAAGTCGTGGTGCGTACCGTCACGACGTCGTCGGGCACCACGGCTTGGCCCATCGAGTTGGTCCGCGGATGCGTGACCTGCACCGTGCGCGAGGACCTACTGGTGCTGCTGCGCCGACTACACCGCCGCGGCGATGTCAATCGCATTGCGGTGCAACTCATGCCATGGCTTGAGCCCGAACCGGTGTGCTGGGCAATCAACAACGTGCGGGTGCATGTGGGTCCTGGCTACATCGACGCACCAGCGGCTCATGACGTGCGCGTCGAGGCGGTGGTGACCTGCGTCGACTCTGCCGTGTGGCTGGCTCAGGCGACCGGCGACCACGACCTCGACGACGGACGGACCGTGGCGCAGGTGGCAGTCGGGCAGGCCGAATTCGCCGACACGCTCGTACTGGACCAAGCTCATGCCCAGACGCTGAAAGTGCTGCGACGGTTGGCACCTCGTGCGCGCCTGACGGTCGGTTCCGAACGCATCGAGATGGCGTTGGCCAACCTCGAGCCTGACAGCAGGCGCGGACGCAGCGACCACCCGCACGACCCACTGCTCGCCGGACAGCCGCCACTGGATGCCGACGGCGAGGTCGGGTTGTTGCTGTTCTCCGCCCGTCGGCCATTTCATCCCCAGCGACTGCACGACGCGCTGGAGGTGCTTCTCGACGGCGTGGTGCGCACGAGGGGACGGCTGTGGTTGGCCAACCGGTTCGACGATGTCATGTGGCTCGAATCAGCCGGCGGAGGTATGCGGTTCGAGTATGCGGGTCGATGGCTTGCCGCCATGAGCGATACCGAACGGACCTACGCAGACCCGCAACGTGTTGCGCTCGCTGCTGCCGACTGGGACGGCCGACTCGGCGACCGTCACGTTTCGATTACCGTGCTGGTGCGCGGAGCCGAACCAGAGGACATCGTCGACGCGTTGCGCGCGGCACTGCTCACCGACGAGGAATGGGCGCGCCCATACGAATGGCCCGCATACGCAGACCCTTTCGGCGACTGGCACGAGGATCCGTGTGACGACAGGGCCGAAAATGCCGGAGAAATCAGCAGCCGGCACGAAGGGGAGGACCGATGAAGGACGCGGTCGACAGTCACGATCGAGCGCACCATCGCGTGGGCCACTTAAAGTGGCGCTATGCGTCTCAAACTCGGCAGGCCGAACCTGGCGGATTACGAGCGCTATTTCGACGTTCCGCCGACGGGTGCGGATACGCCGCTGACGGTCACTTGGGCGGGCGTCACGACGCTGCTGATCGACGACGGCGAATCGGCGCTGCTGACCGACGGCTTCTTCTCACGCCCGAGCCTGCGCGAAGTCGGGCTGCGGCGGCCGTCGCCGGCCGAACCGCGCATCGAGGGCTGCCTCACCCGCCTGCGGATCGACCGGCTGGAGGCCGTCCTTCCCGTGCACACCCACTACGACCACGCGATGGATAGCGCGGTTGTCGCCGAGCGGACCGGCGCGCGACTCGTGGGCGGCCAATCCGCGGCCCACGTGGGCCGCGGCCACCGGTTGCCGGAGGACCGCATCGTGGTTGTCAGTCCCGGCGACCCCGTCGCGCTGGGCGCTTACGAGGTCACGCTCATCGAGGGGGATCACTGCCCGCCCGACCGGTTTCCGGGTGTCATCACCGGTCCGGTCGTGCCGCCGGTCAGGGTGTCGGCGTACCGGTGTGGTGAGGCGTGGTCCACGCTGGTTCGCCACCGTCCGTCGGATCGTCGTCTACTGATCGTCGGCAGTGCGGGATTCGCTGCCGGCGCACTGGCCGGACACCGCGCCGATGTGGTGTACCTCGGAGTCGGCCAGCTCGGGCTGCAACCGGAGCGCTACCTGCGTGATTACTGGCACGAGACCGTGCGGACCGTGGGCGCGCGCCGCGTGGTGCTCATCCACTGGGACGACTTCTTCCGTCCCCTGCACGAACCACTGCGCGCGCTCCCCTACGCAGCCGACGACCTCGACGTCTCGATGCGGGTGTTGTCGCGGTTGGCCTACGACGATGGCGTCGCATTGCACCTGCCCACGCTGTGGCAGCCTGCCGATCCGTGGATCTGATCCTGGCCCTGGCCGCCCTGGCGGTCGTACTGGCCTTCGCGGTGGCCCGCCCGCGCAAGTGGCCGGAAGCCGTCGTGGCGGTACCCGCGGCCGCGCTGCTGATCGGTGCCGACATCATCTCGCTGGACGACGCCGCCGCGGAGGTCGGTCGCCTGTTGCCGGTGGTGGGTTTCTTGGCGGTCGTTCTGGTGTTGGCGCGGCTATGTGCCGACGAAGGGGTGTTCCGCGCCGCGGGTGCTGCGTTGGCGCGTGCCGCTGACGGCAACCAGAACCGGTTGCTGGCAGGGGTGTTCGCGATCGCCGCGGCGACGACGGCGGTCCTGAGCCTGGATGCCACCGTGCTGTTGCTGACCCCCGTCGTGCTTGCCACCACCCGCATGCTGTCGGTGCCGGCCACGCCGCATGCCTATGCGACCGCGCACCTGGCCAACAGCGCGTCGCTGCTGTTACCGGTGTCGAACCTGACCAACCTGCTGGCGTTCACCGCGGCGGGCATTACCTTCCTGCACTTCGCCGCGCTCATGACACTGCCCTGGCTGTTGGCCATCCTCGTCGAATTCGTCGTGCTGCGTTGGCTTTTCAGGAAGCGGCTCTCGATCGCGCCTCAGCCGGTGCCCGGCGAGACGGTGCACGTCCCCGTGTTTCCCCTTGTCGTGCTGGGCTTGACGCTGGCGGGATTCGTCGTCACCTCGATGCTCGGAGTCTCACCGGCCTGGGCGGCACTCGGCGGAGTCGTGGTGCTCGGCGGGCGGAGCCTGGTGCGACGCCACACGACCGTGGCGCGGATGGTGGCGGCAGCCGATGTGCCGTTTCTGCTGTTCGTGCTGTGCCTCGGCATCGTGGTCGACGCCGTCATGGTCAACGGTCTCGACAGCGCGATGCGCGGCCTGCTGCCCAGCGGTCACGGACTGCTCGCCCTGCTCGGGATCGCGGCCGTTGCGGCGCTGCTGTCGAACGTCGTCAACAACCTGCCCGCGGTGCTGGTGCTGCTGCCTCTGGTGTCGGCATCGGGGCCGGGCGCGGTGCTGGCGGTGTTGATCGGAGTGAACATCGGGCCGAACCTCACCTATGTCGGCTCGCTGGCCAACTTGCTATGGCGTAGCGTCGTACGCCGCGCAATGGCAACCACCGCAGGCGAGTTCAGCCGCATCGGATTGTGCACAGTACCCGCCACGCTGGTGGCCGCGGTCACCGGTCTGTGGGTGGGGCTGCGGTTGTTCGGCCTCTAGCCTCTACGCTGCCGCGCGATCTCGGCGAGCACGACGCCCGCGGCCACGGAGGCGTTCAGCGACTCCGTGGGGCCGGCCATCGGAATGGAGACCACGGCGTCGCAGGTCTCCCGCACCAGGCGCGAAAGCCCCTTTCCTTCGGAGCCGACCACGACGACGATCGGTCCGCAGCCGTCCAGTTCGTCGACCGTGATATCTCCATCGGCGTCCAAGCCGACGATCTGCAGGCCCTCGTCGGCCCAGTTCTTCAGTGTGCGGGTGAGATTCGTGGCCCGCGCGACCGGAAGCCGGGCGGCGGCACCCGCACTGGTACGCCACGCGACCGCGGTCACAGAGGCCGACCGGCGCTGCGGGATCAGGACGCCATGACCGCCGAACGCGGCCACCGAACGCACGATCGCACCGAGGTTGCGCGGATCGGAGATATTGTCCAACGCGACCAGCAGCGCCGAGGCGCCCTCGGCCGTGACGGCCGCGAGCAGATCGTCCGGATGCGCGTACGAGTACGGCGGAACCTGAAGCGCCACACCCTGATGCAGACCGTTGGCGGCGATGCGGTCAAGGTCGTGGCGCGGGACCTCGAGGATCGAGATGCCCGCGTCGGCGGCGATCTGCACAGATTCGGTCAACCGCTCGTCGGCGTCCGCGCCCAGCGCGACGTACAGCGCCGTCGCGGGCACCCGGGCCCGCAAACACTCCAGAACGGGATTACGTCCCAGCACCACCTCGGTGTCGTCGGTTTTCTTGCCCTGGCGACGCGGCTGGGATTTCGCTGCCTTGGCCGCCCGCTTCGCCGCCGGATGGTTGGGACGCATGTGCGCGGGCGGAGTGGCGCCGCGACCTTCCAGACCGCGCCGCCGCACGCCGCCGGACCCGACCGTGGGCCCCTTCTTCGTTCCCGGCTTGCGTACCGCGCCTCTGCGCTTGGAGTTTCCGGCCATCTACTTCGTGTGCCCGTCGAGCAGCGTCCACTGCGGACCATCGCCGGTGTCGGTGACCTCGATCCCGGCTTCCTTGAGGCGATCCCTGATCGCGTCGGCTTCGGCCCAGTCCCGCCGCGCCCGCGCGTCCTCGCGCCGTTCGACCTCCGCGCGCACCAACACATCGACCGCGGCCAGTGCGGCCGACGTCTCGTCCTTGGACTCCCAGCGCTCGTCGAGCGGGTCCGCGCCGAGGATGCCCATCATCGCGCGGATCGACATCGCCTGCGTCAGGGCGGTTTCGTGGTCACCGGCGTCCAGCGCGCGATTGCCCTCGGCGCGCGCTGCGTGCACCTCGGCAAGCGCGATCGGAACGGACAGGTCGTCGTCGAGCGCCTCGGCGAACTTCGGAGTCCACTCGCCGGGCACGACTGCGCCGACCCGGTTGCGCACGCGGTGCAGGAAGTCCTCGATACCGGTGTAGGCCCTCGCCGCGTCCTGCAGCGCCGTTTCCGAGAACTCCAGCATCGACCGGTAGTGCGCGCTGCCCAGGTAATAGCGTAACTCCGCGGCCCGGACACGTTGCAGCACAGCGGGAATCGCGAGCACGTTGCCTAACGACTTGCTCATCTTCTCGCCGCCCATGGTCACCCAGCCGTTGTGCAGCCAGTATCGGGCGAACGGGTCGCCGGCCGCCTCTGCCTGGGCGATCTCGTTCTCGTGATGAGGGAACACCAGGTCCATGCCGCCGGCGTGGATGTCGAACTCCGCGCCGAGATACGCCTGGCACATCGCGACGCATTCGGTATGCCAGCCCGGTCTTCCACGACCCCATGGCGTCGGCCAGGACGGTTCACCGGGTTTGGCGCCTTTCCACAAGGTGAAATCGCGTTCGTCGCGCTTGCCGGTCGCTACGCCCTCACCCTGATGCACGTCGTCGATCTTGTGGCCGGACAGCTTGCCGTAGCCCGGCAGGCTGAGCACGTCGAAGTAGACATCGCCGTTACCGACATACGCGTGGTCCCGCTCGATCAGCCGCTCGATCAACTCGACCATCTGGGTGATGTGGCCGGTGGCGCGCGGTTCGGCCGACGGCGGCATCACCCCGAGCGCATCGTAGGCGGCCGAGAACGCGCGCTCATAGGTGGCGGCCCACTCCCACCACGGCCGTCCCGCGTCGGCGGCCTTGTTGAGGATCTTGTCGTCGATGTCGGTGACGTTGCGGATGAAGGCGACGTCGTAGCCCTTGGCCATCAGCCAACGCCGAAGCACGTCGAATGCAACTCCGCTGCGCACGTGGCCGATGTGGGGCAGACCCTGAACCGTGGCACCGCAGAGGTAGACCGAGGCGTGCCCGGGGCGCACGGGAACGAAGTCGCGGACGACACCGCTCATGGTGTCGTACAGCCGCAGGTCGGTCACGCGCTGACCGCCCAACCGTTCGTCTGATTCACGGCACCCAATCGTTCGCCCCCAATTACGAAGGGCCAGCTTACAGGCCTAATCGCGGTCGACCACCAACGCGGTCGCGATGGCCGCCAGACCCTCACCACGGCCGGTCAGACCCAGGCCGTCGGTGGTGGTCGCGCTGACGGACACGGGGGCGTCGAGCAGTTCGGACAGGAGCTTCTGCGCCTCGATGCGGCGCGGACCGACCTTCGGACGGTTGCCGATCACCTGCACTGCCGCGTTGACGATTCGGAAGCCCTGATCGGTGACGAGCCCGTGGACGTGCCGAAGCATGTCGGCGCCGCCGGCGTCGCGCCACTCGTCGCGACCGGTGCCGAAAACTTCGCCGAGGTCGCCGAGACCGGCGGCGGAAAGCAGCGCGTCGCACAGCGCGTGCGCCGCGACATCACCATCGGAGTGGCCTTCGCAGCCGTCTGCCCCGTCGAACAGCAGGCACAGCAGCCAACACGGCCGTCCCGCCCGGATGGGGTGAACGTCGGTGCCGAGCCCGACCCTTGGCAGGCTCGTCATCGGCTTCAGGAAGCGGCGGCGAGTGCCTCGTCGAGGATGGTCGCGGCCTTCTCGTCGTCGGTGTTCTCGGCCAGAGCAAGCTCGCCCACCAGGATCTGCCGTGCCTTGGCCAGCATCCGCTTCTCACCCGCCGACAGGCCACGCTCCTGATCGCGTCGCCACAAGTCGCGAACCACTTCGGCGACCTTGTTCACGTCACCCGAAGCCAACTTCTCGAGGTTGGCCTTGTACCGCCGCGACCAGTTGGTCGGTTCCTCGGTATGGGGGGCACGGAGCACCTGGAAAACCTTGTCCAGGCCCTCCTGTCCGACGACGTCGCGCACCCCGACATACTCTGCGTTCTCGGCTGGCACTCGAACCGTGAGGTCCCCCTGAGCGACCTTCAAGACGAGGTATTCCTTCTGTTCGCCTTTGATGGTCCGGGTTTCGATCGCCTCAATCAACGCAGCACCGTGGTGGGGATAAACAACGGTGTCTCCGACCTTGAAAATCATCAGTTTCGAGCCCCTTTCACACTTCAATGCTAGCACGGTGCCCAGACAGGGGTGGACCAACGGTGCAGGTCAGGGGCACCTCGGGTGAACGTTAGGGGTTGACACGCCGACGAATCCATGCATGGCTCAGGCGTCTTCGAGAGGTCCATCACCTAGCTGGGGCGGGGCATCGATCATGGGGCAGTGGCACTTCCGGTGACACTTCCGCCGTAGCCGCCCGCGGATTCCCGGCGGCGTCCCGGACCTCAGCTACCGCCGTCTGCACGCACCTACTACTCTGCATAGTCGAATCCCGCGACCGATCGGATCGGTCGCTTCGATGGCCCGAGCAGGAGGCAAGAGTGGACCGCTTCAAACTGGCCGCCTGCGGGCTGGCAGCTGCCGTTGCGCTCGTCGGCTGCAGTTCGGGACAAGTTTCCCAGATGACCACGCAGGAGCCGGCCGTCAACGGCACCAGCGCGAACCTCGGCGAAATCGCGTTGCGCAATGTGCACCTGCGGGCCGAGCAGGTAACCGACTTCGTCCGGCCGGGCAAAGAGGTCGAGCTGATCTTCGTGGCGGCCAACACCTCGCCTGAAGAGGCCGACAAGCTGGAGTCGGTCACCTCCGAGGTCGGCAAGGTGACCCTGACCGGTGACACCACTGTCCCCGCGAGCGGCATGCTCACGGTCGGCGCACCGGACGGGCAGATCACCCCGTTGGAAAGCGTCGAGGCCGCAGAAGCCGCCGAAGCCATGGTCACCTTGAGCAAGCCGATCACCAACGGCCTCCTCTACGACTTCACGTTCAAGTTCGAGAAGGCAGGCGAGACCACCGTGCGGGTGCCGATTTCCGCCGGTGAGGCGCCGCGTCGCGGCGAAGCCGCCGAAGAGGGCGGACACGGCGGCGGGCACTGAGCGAAGTCCGCGACACGACCGCTCGGCGCTGAGTTTCTGACGCTGTCTGTCGGAGGCGACGGCTACCGTCAACGCGTGGTCAAAGGTGGCGCCAAAACGCGCTCGCAGTATCGCTGCTCGGAGTGCCACCACGTAACACTCAAATGGGTCGGCCGCTGCCCCGAGTGCGGCACCTGGGGCACCGTCGACGAGGTGGCTGTGCTGTCCGCGGTGACCGGAGCTGGAGCGCGACGTTCGGTCGCCCCCTCCTCAGCGGCCGTGCCGATCAGCTCGATCGATCCCGGGCGCACCCGTCACTGCCACACCGGTGTCACCGAGTTGGACCGGGTGCTCGGCGGCGGCCTGGTGCCTGGCTCGGTGACGCTGCTCGCCGGTGATCCCGGCGTCGGCAAGTCCACGCTGTTGTTGGAGGTCGCGCACCGGTGGGCGGTCGCAGGGAAACGCGCGCTGTACCTCTCGGGTGAGGAGTCGGCAGGCCAGATACGGATGCGGGCGGAACGCACGCGCTGCACCCACGACGAGGTGTACCTGGCCGCCGAGTCGGACTTGGGCACAGCACTCGCACACATCGACGAGGTCCAGCCCAGCCTGGTGGTCGTCGACTCCGTACAAACCATGTCCACCACCGAGGCCGACGGCGTCACCGGCGGCGTCACCCAGGTACGCGCGGTGACCACCGCTTTGACGATGGCGGCCAAGACATCCGGCGTCGCGCTCATCCTCGTCGGCCACGTGACCAAGGACGGTGCGATCGCGGGGCCGCGCTCGCTCGAGCATCTCGTCGACGTCGTGCTGCACTTCGAGGGCGACCGCGCATCGTCGCTTCGGATGGTCCGCGGCATCAAGAACCGCTTCGGCGCCGCGGACGAAGTCGGCTGTTTCCTGCTGCACGACAACGGGATCGAAGGCGTGGCCGATCCCTCCGGCCTGTTTCGCGACCAACGACCCAAACCCGTTGCAGGAACGGCGATCACGGTCACCCTGGACGGTAAGCGTCCACTGATCGGAGAGGTGCAGGCGCTGATCGGGGCGCCTGCGAACGGGACCGCCCGCCGCGCCGTCAGCGGAATCGACTCCTCGCGCGCCGCGATGATCACCGCGGTCCTGGACAAGCACGCGGGCCTGTCGGTGGGCGCCCACGACATCTACCTGTCGACCGTGGGCGGCATGCGGCTGACCGATCCGTCGGCGGACCTGGCGATCGCGGTGGCCATCGCGTCCTCGAAGATGGACCTACCCGTGCCCGCGGCCGCCGTGGCCATCGGCGAGGTCGGCCTGGCGGGCGATCTACGCCGGGTCACCGGCATGGACCGCCGTCTGGCCGAGGCGGCCCGGCTCGGCTTCACCTCGGCGGTCGTACCACCCGGCGTGACGTCCGTGCCCGCCGGTTTGCGGGCGATCACCGCCCACGACATCGGCTCGGCGTTGCGGGTTTTGCGCGATATCAGCAAAGATCAGCGAAGATAGAGCAATGACGGCCGATCCTAGGGAGGGGCGATGGCCGTGAAGTCGGGTGGCAGATCGGGACGCACGGTGGTGCCGTTGGCCCGGCCCACCATGCGGGAGACGATCGCCCGCTTGGCCCCGGGTACGGCGCTGCGCGACGGCCTGGAGCGCATCCTGCGCGGCCGCACCGGCGCCCTGATCGTGATCGGCTACGACGAGAGCGTCGAGGCCATCTGCGACGGCGGATTCTCCCTCGACGTCCGCTATGCGCCGACACGGTTGCGTGAGCTCTCGAAGATGGACGGCGCGGTGGTGCTGTCCAGCGACGGCGCCCACATCCTGCGGGCCAACGTGCAACTGGTGCCCGACCCGTCGATCCCGACCGAGGAATCCGGAACCCGGCACCGCTCCGCCGAGCGCACCGCGATCCAGACCGGCTATCCGGTGATCTCGGTGAGTCATTCGATGAGCATCGTGACCGTGTACGTCGCCGGTGAGCGGCACGTGGTCCCCGACTCGGCGACGATCCTGTCGCGCGCGAACCAGACGATCGACACCCTCGAGCGGTACAAAACGCGCCTTGACGAGGTCAGCAGGCAGCTGTCGACCGCCGAGATCGAAGACTTCGTCACGCTGCGCGACGTGATGACCGTGGTGCAGCGGCTCGAGATGGTCCGCCGCATCAGCCTCGAAATCGATTCGTACGTGGTCGAACTCGGCACCGACGGTCGTCAGCTCAAACTGCAGCTCGATGAGCTCGTCGGCGACAACGACACCGCCCGCGAGCTCATCGTGCGCGACTATCACGCCAACCCGGACCCTCCGTCGGCGGCGCAGGTGAGCGCCACGCTGGAGGAGCTCGACGGGCTCTCCGACAGTGAGCTCCTTGACTTCACGACGTTGGCAAGGGTTTTCGGTTACCCGTCCACGATCGAGGCGCAGGATTCGGCGATGAGCTCGCGCGGCTACCGCGCGATGGCCGGCATCCCACGCCTGCAGTTCGCGCATGTCGACCTGCTGGTGCGCTCGTTCGGGTCGCTACAGGGCCTGCTGGCGGCCAGCGCCGGCGACCTCCAGTCGGTCGAGGGCATCGGCTCGATGTGGGCGCGCCACATCCGGGAGGGCCTCTCGCAGTTGGCCGAGTCGACGATCGCCGACCGGTTGGCTTGAGTCCGCGCCCCCGAACCTCAGTTGGGGACGGGTCCCGGCGGCGGAGCGACGCCCTGACCGTGCTCCGGCGACTGCGGCGCGGCGAGGATGAACGGCACCGTGGCCGACCGCAGATTGCCCAGCTGGACAACGAGGTTGTAGGTGCCCGGCCCGATGGGCTGACGCGGAAGCGGGCAGCCCGGAGCCGATCCCATACCCGTCCAGGTGACCTCGGTGGTCACCTGCTCACCGGGCTGGAACGCCTTGACCAGCGTCTCGTTCGACGGCGCACAGTCGAGGTTGGACCAGAGCCGGGCGTTGTCCAGCGAGTAGACGTAGGCGGCAAGCACCGCGGCGCCGACGTCGCGCTTGCAGCCGACGAGCCCGATGTTGGTGACGACCATCGTGAACTTGGGCTGCTCACCGACGACGTACTGCGGTTGGTTGGTGATGCCCTTGACCGCCAGCGTCGAATCGGGGCAGTCGTCGCCCTCGTTGAGGATCGGCGGCGGTGTGACGGCCGCGGTGGGCGTCGGGGTGGGTGGCGGTGCATCCTGCGCCGGCGGCATCACCGGCGTCTTCACCTCGGGATTCTCCCCCGGGAGCGGCGTCGGCGCACCAGCCGCAGCGGGGGCGGACGCCTCGGCGCCCTTCGTGTCGGAGCCCCCGGTGTTCTTCACGACCACGACCACGATGGCCGCGATCACACCGATCACGAGGACCGCTATGCCCAACGCCAGTGCCCTGCGACGCCAGTAAATCTGCGTCGGTAGCGGGCCATGCGGTTCCAGATCCAGCACAACCTCACGGTAAGGCCAGGTCACGCCTTATCGGTCGAGGTCGCTCGGCGTGTCGCCCTCAGCTTTCGCCGATGTCGCCGAGGTGGTCCCGCAACACCACCCGGCCGTCGGCGAGGTGATAGGTGACGCCGGCGATCGCCAGGTCGCCCGCCGCTACGCGCTCGGACACGGTCGTGGAGCGTGCCAGCAGTTGGGAGCCGGTCTCGCTGACGTGACGGGCCTCGAACTCGTCGACGCGGGTCAGCCCGTCGCGACGGCCCAACAGGATCGACGGCATCACGCGCTCGACGATGTCGCGGACGTAACCGCTGGGCACCGCGCCCTCGTCGAGCGCACCCAGCGTCGCCTTCACCGCCCCGCAGCTGTCGTGGCCGAGCACGACGACCAGCGGCACGTCGAGCACCGCGACCGCATACTCGATGGAGCCCAGCACCGCCGAATCGATCACGTGCCCGGCGGTGCGCACCACGAACATGTCCCCGAGACCCTGGTCGAAGATCAGTTCGGCGGCCACCCGGCTGTCCCCGCAGCCGAACACGACGGCCGTGGGCTTCTGCGAGGTGGCCAGGCTGGCGCGGTGCTCGATTCCTTGGCTGGGATGCAGGGGCTTGCCGGCGACGAAGCGCTCGTTACCCTCTTTGAGTGCTTTCCACGCGGTCACTGGGCTGGTGTTGGGCATGACCGACATTGTGCACCAGTTGGTCGATTGGTATGACCGCGAACAGCGAGATCTACCGTGGCGCCGTCCGGGGGTCACCCCGTGGCAGATCCTGGTCAGCGAATTCATGCTGCAGCAGACGCCGGTCGGCCGCGTCGAGCCGGTCTGGCTCGCGTGGGTGCAGCGGTGGCCCACACCGTCGGCGACCGCGGCGGCAAGTGCCGCAGACATCTTGCGGGCGTGGGGCAAGCTCGGCTATCCGCGCCGTGCCAAGCGGTTACACGACTGCGCGACGGTGATCGCCGAGCAGTACGACGACGTCGTACCGTCGGACGTCGAGACGCTGTTGACGCTGCCGGGCGTCGGGGCTTACACCGCGCGGGCCATCGCCTGCTTCGCATACCGCGACCGGGTACCGGTGGTCGACACCAACGTTCGGCGGGTGGTGACCCGCGTCGTGCACGGTCGCGCCGACGCGGCGTCGTCAACGCGCGACCTCGCCGACGTCGAGGCTCTTCTGCCCGAAACCGCTCTGGCGCCCAAGTTCTCGATCGCCTTGATGGAGTTGGGCGCGACGGTGTGTACCGCGCGTGCGCCCCGTTGCGGGCTGTGCCCGCTGAGTACATGCGCGTGGCGGTCTCGGGGCTTCCCTGCGTCGGCCTCGCCGGCGCGGCCCGTTCAACGCTATGCGGGCACCGACCGGCAGGTCCGGGGCAGACTGCTGGATGTCCTGCGAGACAACGCCTCTCCCGTCACCCGAGCCCAGCTGGACATCGCGTGGCTGTCCGACACCGCACAACGCGACCGCGCACTGGACTCGCTTCTGGTCGACGGCCTAGTCGAGCAGACCGCCGACGGCCGTTTCGCGCTCGCCGGAGAGGGCGGCTGAGCGCGCACGGCATCAGGTCAGGCCGAGGCCATTTCCGTATCGGTGTCGGGCTCGGGTTCACATGTGCTGCAAGCGAACCGGCGACGGTAGTCCGACGGTGTCACCCCGATGATCCTGCGGAAGTGGTGCCGCAACAGCGTCGCGGTCCCGAAGCCGCTGCGCTCGGCGATCCGGTCGACGTCGAGATCAGTCTCCTCCAACAGGGTTCGCGCGTACAACACGCGTTGGTCGGTCACCCACTGCATCGGGGTGCGTCCCGTCTCCTCGACGAACCGCCGAGCGAAGGTACGCGCCGACATGTGTGCGCGGGCGGCCAGGGTGGCGACCGTGTGCGGTTTGTCCAGGTTGCTCAGTATCCAATCCAGGTGCGGTGCAAAGCGTTCCGAACACCGCACCGGGATCGGCTGGTCGATGTACTGGCGCTGACCACCGTCTCGTTGCGGCGGCACCACCATGCGGCGCGCGATCTTGTTGGTGACCTCGCTGCCCAGTTCACGTCGGACCAGGTGCAGGCACGCGTCGATGCCGGCCGCCGTGCCCGCGCTGGTGATCAGGTTTCCGTCGTCGACGAAGAGCACGTTGCGGTCGACCTTGGCCGTCGGATACTTGCGCGCGAGCTCGTCGGCGTGCATCCAGTGCGTCGTGCACTTCCTTCCGTCAAGGAGACCGGCGGCGCCTGCGACGAACGCGCCTGAACACACGGTGAGGATGATCGATCCCGACTCGGCGGCGGCCCGGACGGCGGCCAACGCTTCGGGCAGATACTGCGACCCTCCGATCGCCGGGATGGCGACCAGGTCGGCGCCGATCAGGTCGTCCAGGCCGTGCTCGGGGGTCAGCGTCGCGCCGACCGACGTGCGAAGCGGCTTCCCGGGAACCGGACCGCACACCTTGAAGTCGAAGGTGGGGACGCCGTCGCCTGAGCGGTCGATTCCGAAGACCTCGCAGATGACGCCGAACTCGAATACCGCCAGATCGTTCAGGACGAGCGTCGATACGCTCCTGATTGACATGGCAGCATTTTATCGCAAAGTGTCATTGCTGCCACTGTTGGCGGGATTTTGTCTGCCGAATAGTTACTGCCATGAGCACTTTACTGGCACTTCTGGTCCTCGTTTCCCCCGTCGCGGTCGCGGTCGCGTTCGCCTGGGCCGCGAGCCGCTCAGGGTACCTGCGGTTGCACCGCGACCAGTTCCGCATGGCCGCGCCGATGGCAGGCCGGGTGTTCGAAGACGACCGCGACGTGTTACGTCTCGAGCACGACATCGACGCGATCCGCACCCGTTTCGAGCGCCACCCCGTGTGGCCTTCATCAGGTGCGCTCGGAGAGCGTCGCTAGAAACGACTCGACCGCCTGCCGATAGGACTGCGGCGCATCGTCGTGGACGAGGTGACCGGCCTCGGGCACCCGCAGGTAGGTCGTGCGCGGACCGGACTCCGCCATCCGGGCCATCTGTCCCGGGGGGGTGACCGAGTTGCCCGCCTCGATCAACAATGCCGGCACGCGGACGGCCTGCCACTCGCGCCAGTAGTCGCGGGTCCCCCACTCCGCGGCGATCTCAATCCAGACATCCGTTCGGCCGTGCAAGCGCCAGCCACCCGCAACGCGGTCGAACGCCTCGAGAAAATACTGACCTGCCACCGGACCGAACTCGTCGTAAACCCGCCGAGCGGAATCGAATTCGACCGGTAACGCATGCAGCCACGGTTCCCAGGGCCCGGTGGTGCGGCCCCGGAAGTCCGGTGCCATGTCCTCGACCACCAACGCCTCGACGAGATCGGGCCGCGTCGCTGCCAGGCACCACGAATGCAAGCCGCCCATCGAGTGGCCGATCATGACCGCGGGCTGGCCGATACTCGCCACCGCGTCGCCGAGTTCGGCGACGAACCGTTCGGTGCTGATCGGGCGAACATCGTCGACGTCGCGGCCGCGGTGCCAGGGCGCGTCGTAGGTGTAGACCTCACCCAGCCGGGTCAGCCACGGCAACTGGCGCGACCACGTGCTGCCCCGTCCCATCAGCCCGTGCACGAGGACGAGCGGTCGGCCCCTTCCGCCGCGGTGGGTGAGCGGGGCCCGCGTACCGCCTGGTGACTGCATCCCGACATCATCGTGCCTCCGGGTGGCCCCGAAGCATTCGGTAGCCTGATGCGCATGGCAAGCCAGAATCCCGTCGTGAAGATCAACGCGATCGAGGTCCCGCCCGACGCCGGTCCCGAACTGGAGAAGCGCTTCGCGCACCGGGCCCACGCGGTCGACAATCAGCCCGGCTTCCTCGGCTTTCAGCTGCTGCGCCCCATCAAGGGCGAGAACCGCTACTTCGTGGTCACGCAGTGGGAGTCCGAGGAGGCGTTCCAGGCCTGGGCGACGGGCCCGGCCATCGAAGCCCACAAGGGCCAGCAGGCCAACCCGGTGGCCACCGGCGCGTCACTGCTCGAGTTCGAGGTCGTCCTCGACGTTGCGGGTGCTGACAAGTAGAGGCTCGCTCATCGCGTGCCGGGCGCTCGCGCTGACGGTCGCGGCCTCGTTGGTCGTCGCCGTCGGTGGCTGCGCGGAAGTCGGGCCTGCACCGGCCGACGCCGCGTACGGCACGCCCATCGAGATCAACACGCCCCAGGGTCTGCGGGCCAAGCAGACGCTGGACATGCTCAACTCCGACTGGCCGATCGGGCCCGTGGGAGTGCGCACGATGGCGGTGCCCGAGAAGGTCGACGAGATCGTCGCCAAGCTCGACCGGATCTGGTGGGACCGGCCGTTCAAGGTGACCGACGTCGACATCCGGGCCGGACAAGCCGAGGTCGGGGTGCTGACGTCGTACGGCGTCGCCCAGGAGATCGACCTCCGCACCAACGACGCCGGCATGGTCGACCGGTTCGATGTGACGCTGCGCCCGCCGGAGATCGACGAATGGTCCGATATCGACACCGAGATCGCGAAGTCTGGTGCCCGCTACTCGTACCAGGTGTCGAAGGTCGTCGCCGACCAGTCGAAATGTGATGTGGTGGCCGGGACCAACACCGAACTGTCGTTGCCGTTGGCATCGATCTTCAAGCTCTACGTGCTGCTCGCGGTCGCCGAGGAGGTCAAGGCAGGCACCCTGAAGTGGACCGACCCGCTGACCGTCACGAAGCGGGCTAAGGCGGTCGGATCCGCGGGCCTGGAAGAGCTCCCTCCCGGATCCCGGGTGTCGGTGAGAACCGCTGCGCAGCAGATGATCTCGGCCAGCGACAACATGGCCACCGATCTTCTGATCGAACGGCTGGGGACGGGCGCTGTGGAGCGGGCACTGGTCCTGGCGCGCCATCACGACCCGGCAAGCATGACGCCGTTTCCGACCATGCACGAGATGTTCTCGGTGGGCTGGGGGCGGCCCGATCTGCGCGAGCAGTGGCGCCAGGCGGTCGAAAAGGGTAGCCCGCAAGTCCGGGCGCAACTGCTGCAACAGACCAATTCCCGCCCCTACGAACCGGATCCGCAGCGGACGCATAGCCCGGCGTCGAACTTCGGTGCGGAGTGGTACGGCAGCGCCGCCGACATCTGCCGTGTGCACATCGCGCTGCAGGCGGCCGCCGTGGGTGAGGCCGCGCCGGTGAAGGACATCCTGTCGGCGATACCCGGCATCGATCTCGACGGGTCCAAGTGGGGCTACATCGGCGCCAAGGGCGGAAACCTGCCCGGTGATCTGACGTTCAGCTGGTATGCCGTCGACCACACGGGCCAGCCGTGGGTGGTCAGCTTCCAGTTGAACTGGCCCCGCTACCGCAGCCCCACCGCCGCGGGCTGGCTGTTGTCGATCGTGCGCCAGACCTTCGACCTGGTGCCGATCGGCTGATCAGCGGTTCGACCGCAGCGTCCAGGCGTGCCCGCGGAAATGCATCACCGTCCGGCTTACCGGCGCAATGTCGATGCGCCAGAACGACTTCGGCGGGGCATCCAACGCGATGAGGATGGCGGCGCGGACCACCGCCGGATGTGTCACCGCGACCAGCCTGCTACGACGGTCGGTCAACGAGTCCATCCAGTCGCGAACACGGTCGACCAGCTCGACAACCGATTCACCGCCGTGCGGCGCCCGGGTCGGGTCGGTGAGCCAGATCGCCAGGTCGGCCGGTCGTACCCCGCTCAGCACATCGCCGCGCCACCGGCCGCAGTCCAGGTCCGCCAACCGACCGTCCACATCGGCTTGCAGGCCGAGCAGTTCGGCGGTCTGCCTGGTGCGCTTCTCGGGACCGCACAGAGCCGCGTCGACGACGCCGACGTTGATCGACGCGTCGACCTGCCGGTGGCCGGTCGGATTCAACGGCTCGTCGGTGGGGAATCGTCCGGCCGACATCGCATCGGTCAGCGCGTGCGATACGAGCGTCAGCCGGACGACCTCACTCACGCAGGGATGCTCTCCCGACGGTTCTTTTCGAGCAGCCGCGCGGCCATCGCACCGAAGACCAATGCGATCGTCGTGTACATGACGATCTGGGTACCCAACGAGTACAGCCGGAACTCGTAGAGCACATCCGCCGGGAAGCCCTCGTAGACAATGTTTCCGGCGTCGTCGGTCAACGGTCCCGGTGTCTCGTCGATGCTCGGCAGCACGAGCATCACGACCGCCACCGCGACGATGTAGGACCCCGCAGCGGCCAGCGCCGCATTCCATGTCCCCAGGCGGTCGGCCAGCCGTCGGCCCAGATACACCGCGCCGACCAGAAGCGCCGCCGACAACACCACGATCAGCAGGTACAGCAGCGTGCGCTGGCGGATGGTCTCGTCCAGGCTCAGAGCAGGCGGGCTCGGGGGATACTTCAGGGCGGGAACGACGTACAAGCTCAACAGCATTCCGCCGGCCACATACACCGACAGCAGGCGTGCCGAGATATTGCCGATGCGGCCGTAGGCCACGGCGAAGATCACCGCGAAGATCGCGCCGATCGCCAGGCTGAACAGCAATACGCCCAGTCCCATACCGATGTTCATCTGAACGGCGCGCTCGAATCCGCCGCCCTCGCCGTGGCTATGACCCGCCGCCTCGGCGTGTTCCAGCGCCTCGTGCGCGGCCCCGACACCGTCCTCATAGGCGATGGCCCGGTCGATCTGCGGTTCGACGAAGATGCGCGCGAAGACGAACGCGAGTACGCCGGCGACGGCACCTGCGAGCAGGCCACGCCAGATGATCTGCCTTTCCATGCTCGGTTACCTCGGCCCGTCAGTGGCAGGGGAAGCCGAGCAGGTGCCGGGCGTCGTGCACGAACTCGTGGATCGCGGTGTTGTCCGCACCGAACACCGACGTCGCGCCCTGGTCCAAGCCGATGAAGTAGAGCACCAACAGCGCCAGGAAGGTGGTTGCCGACAGCCACACGGCCGCTCCGGTGGCGGACAGGTCGAGTGCGGGTGCAGCGCTTTTGCGGGCGTCGGGTGAGGTCATGTCGGTGTCCTTTCCGGGATTTTCGCGTCCCGAGTTCTAAGGTGACGGCGAGCGTCGGGTCTGACTTGACACAGTGGCGCGACCGTTCTGGATTCTCACCAGATTCCTTCGCCCGCCGATAACATCGCACATCCTAACCACTCGGTCCAGCGGTAGCGGGATCGGACGGAGAACGGGCGGCACCCGTGTGGGTACCGCCCGTTCTCTCTGTGTGATGCCGCTATTCGGCTGGGCCCCCAGCGCCTGCCGCACCGGCCTGGGCCAGGTCCGGCTCGGCCACCGGAGCCGGGCGCTTGGTGCCCTTGAACGTGAACACCGCGTCCTCTCCGGCGCTTTCGCCGTCCCAGTTGTCGACGTCGACCGTGATGAGCTGGCCCGGGCCGATCTCCTCGAACAAGATCTTCTCCGACAGCTGGTCCTCGATCTCGCGCTGGATGGTGCGCCGCAGCGGCCGCGCGCCGAGCACGGGATCGAACCCGCGCTTGGCCAGCAACTCCTTGGCCCGGTCCGTCAGCTCCATCGTCATGTCCTTGGCCTTCAGCTGGTTGGACACGCGGCCGATCATCAGGTCGACCATCTTGATGATCTCGTCGCGGGTCAGCTGGTGGAACACGATGATGTCGTCGATACGGTTGAGGAACTCCGGGCGGAAGTGCTTCTTCAGCTCGTCGTTGACCTTCTGCTTCATCCGCTCGTAGTTGTTGTCTCCGCCACCCTGGGAGAAGCCCAGCCCGACCGCCTTGGAGATGTCGGACGTGCCCAGGTTCGACGTGAAGATCAGCACGGTGTTCTTGAAGTCGACCGTGCGACCCTGGCCGTCGGTCAGGCGACCGTCCTCGAGGACCTGCAGCAGGCTGTTGTAGATCTCCTGGTGCGCCTTCTCGATCTCGTCGAACAGGACGACGCTGAACGGCTTGCGCCGCACCTTCTCGGTGAGCTGGCCGCCCTCCTCGTAGCCGACGTAGCCCGGAGGCGCGCCGAACAGCCGCGAGGCGGTGAACCGGTCGTGGAACTCGCCCATGTCGATCTGGATGAGCGCGTCATCGTCGCCGAACAGGAAGTTGGCCAGCGCCTTGGACAGCTCGGTCTTACCGACACCGGACGGGCCGGCGAAGATGAACGAGCCGGACGGTCGCTTCGGGTCCTTCAGGCCTGCACGGGTACGCCGGATCGCCTTGCTGACCGCCTTGACGGCGTCCTCCTGACCGATGATCCGCTTGTGCAGCTCCTCCTCCATGCGCAGCAGCCGAGTGGTCTCCTCCTCGGTCAGCTTGAACACGGGGATGCCGGTCCAGTTGCCGAGCACCTCGGCGATCTGCTCGTCATCGACCTCGGCCACAACGTCGAGATCACCTGAGCGCCACTGCTTCTCGCGTTCGGCACGCTGTGCGACGAGCTGCTTCTCCTTATCGCGCAGGCTGGCCGCCTTCTCGAAGTCCTGCGCGTCGATCGCGGACTCCTTCTCCCGGCGTGCGTCGGCGATCTTCTCGTCGAACTCACGCAGGTCTGGCGGAGCGGTCATACGCCGGATCCGCATCCGGGCACCGGCCTCGTCGATCAGGTCGATCGCCTTGTCCGGCAGGAACCGGTCGTTGATGTAGCGGTCGGCCAGAGTAGCCGCCGCGGCGATGGCGCCGTCGGTGATCGAGACGCGGTGGTGCGCCTCGTAGCGGTCGCGCAGACCCTTGAGGATCTCGATGGTGTGCGCGACGGTCGGCTCACCGACCTGCACCGGCTGGAAGCGGCGCTCCAGCGCGGCGTCCTTCTCGATGTACTTGCGGTACTCGTCGAGCGTGGTGGCGCCGATCGTCTGCAGCTCGCCGCGGGCCAGCTTCGGCTTCAGGATCGAAGCGGCGTCGATGGCGCCCTCGGCCGCACCCGCACCCACGAGCGTGTGCAGCTCGTCGATGAACAGGATGATGTCGCCGCGGGTGTTGATCTCCTTGAGGACCTTCTTCAGGCGTTCCTCGAAGTCACCGCGGTACCGGCTGCCCGCCACCAGGGACCCAAGGTCCAGCGTGTAAAGCTGCTTGTCCTTCAGCGTCTCGGGCACGTCGCCGTGCACGATGGCCTGCGCCAGGCCCTCGACGACGGCCGTCTTACCGACGCCCGGCTCGCCGATCAGCACCGGGTTGTTCTTGGTGCGACGGCTCAGCACCTGCATCACCCGCTCGATTTCCTTCTCGCGGCCGATGACCGGGTCGAGCTTGCCCTCCATCGCGGCCGCGGTCAGGTTGCGGCCGAACTGGTCGAGGACCAGCGAGGTGGACGGATTACCCGCCTCGCCGCCGCGGCCGCCGGTGCCGGCTTCCGCGGTCTCCTTGCCCTGGTAGCCCGAAAGAAGCTGGATGACCTGCTGACGCACGCGGGTGAGCTCGGCGCCCAGCTTCACGAGCACCTGGGCCGCAACGCCCTCGCCCTCACGGATGAGGCCGAGCAGGATGTGCTCGGTGCCGATGTAGTTGTGGCCGAGTTGCAGCGCCTCGCGCAGGCTCAGCTCCAGCACCTTCTTGGCGCGCGGGGTGAACGGGATATGGCCAGACGGCGCCTGTTGGCCCTGGCCGATGATCTCCTCGACCTGGCTGCGCACGCCCTCGAGCGAGATGCCCAGCGACTCCAGCGACTTGGCCGCTACGCCCTCACCCTCGTGAATAAGTCCCAACAGGATGTGCTCGGTGCCGATGTAGTTGTGGTTGAGCATCCGGGCCTCTTCTTGAGCCAGGACGACGACCCTGCGGGCACGGTCGGTGAATCTCTCAAACATCGGTGGTTACCTGCTCTCCATCAATTGGTCGGTGCCACGCGCGCCCAGCGGTCTCGAGTACGCACCACACCACCGTCCACTCTAGTGGGCGGTAGGGCGGCGCGTCCCGCCCGCCGGTCTGCTCTAAGCGGACACCCGGGGCATCGACGCGCACGGGACCGAATACCCGCCGCTATGGGAGAGCAACGCATCGGTGGGCCGATTCGTTTCCCAATCGAGGTCCCGACGGCTTCGCGGCTAGCGAACAACCGCCACGGCGCGCGTCTGGAGCGCCGCTACGTGGCGGCGTGGAAGGCGTCGATCACATCGGCGGGAATGCGCCCACGTGTCGAGACATTGTGTCCATTACGGCGAGCCCACTCGCGGATCGCCGCGCTTTGCTCACGATCGATCGCCGCCCGCCCGCGGCCAGAACCGGCGGCACGGCCGCGCCGACGGCCACCGACCCGACGACCCGAATCGACCCACGGCTTCAGCGCGTCGCGCAGCTTTGCGGCATTCTTCGAAGAAAGGTCGATCTCATAGGTGACTCCGTCGAGGCCGAATTCAACAGTCTCGTCGGCCGCACCTTCTCCGTCGAAATCATCGACCAAGGTGACGGTAACTTTCTTCGCCATTAAACATGCCCTTCTGCGCGATCACAGGACCGCAGTAAAGTATCGAACCCGGCACCAATGTGCCATATCTGTGTGCGCTATACAACAAAGATCATACGCCGCCGCGCTCAGTTGCCATGGCGCCGAACAATCGGGAACAAAACCGTCTCTCTAATCGACAGTCCCGTCAGGGCCATCATCAATCTGTCGATACCCATTCCGGTTCCCGTGGACGGCGGCATGGCGTACTCCAGGGCTGCCAGAAAATCCTCGTCGAGGACCATCGCCTCGTCATCACCTGCGGCCGCCGCCCTCGCCTGGGCTTCGAACCTTTCGCGTTGGATTACGGGATCGATCAACTCCGAATAGCCGGTTGCCAGTTCAAAACGTCGGATATAGAGATCCCATTTCTCGGTGAGACCCTCAATACTGCGGTGCGGCCGCGTCAGGGGGGTCGTCTCGACGGGGAAATCACGGACGAACGTGGGTGCCCACAAGGTGTTCCCGACGGTGTGCTCCCACAGTTCCTCGACCAATTTCCCGTGACCGTAACCGCGGTCGCGAGGGATCTCGACTCCGAGACGATCGGCGATCGCCCATAACTTCTCGGCCGGTGTTTCCGGTGTGATCTCTTCGCCCAGGGCTTCAGACAGTGACGGATACATTTCGACGGACTGCCATTCGCCATCAAGATCATAGACAGTGCCATCGGGCAATGGCACCTCGCGTGTTCCTATCGCCTCGTCTGCGACTTCTTGAATAATCTCCCGGGTCACGACGGCGGAATCGTCGTAGGTGCCGTAAGCCTGATATGTCTCGAGCATCGCGAATTCCGGAGAATGCGTGGAATCGGCACCTTCGTTTCTGAACACCCGATTCAACTCGAAGACACGCTCGAATCCACCGACCAGTGCTCGCTTGAGAAACAGTTCCGGCGCGATACGAAGATATAGGTCGGCATCGAGCGCATTGGAGTGCGTCACGAACGGTCGCGCCGCAGCGCCGCCCGCGAGTGTCTGCAGCATCGGGGTTTCGACTTCAAGGAATCCGCGCCGTTCCAGCGCAGACCGCACCGCGCGGACCACCGCAACCCGCTGGCGAGCGACGGTCCTGGCCTCGGGGCGCACGATCAGATCGACGTAGCGCTGCCGCACGCGCGCCTCTTCGCTCATCTCCTTGTGCGCCACCGGCAGCGGCCGAAGCGCCTTCGAAGCCATTTGCCACGAGTCGGCCAGCACCGAGAGTTCGCCGCGCCGGGAGCTGATCACCTCACCGCGTACGAAGACGATGTCGCCGAGATCTACGTCGGCCTTCCACGCGTCCAGCGATTCCTGTCCGACCTTGTTGAGGCTGATCATCGCCTGCAGCTGCGTGCCGTCCCCCTCCTGAAGCGTGGCAAAGCACAGCTTTCCGGAGTTACGGGCGAACATCACCCGTCCGGCCACGCCCACGATCTGCCCCGTCTCGTCGCCGGCGGCCAGATCGGGATAGGACGCGCGGATCTCGGCCAGCGAATGGGTGCGCGCGATCTCCACCGGATACGGCTCGCACCCGTCGGCGAGCAGCCGCTCACGCTTGGCCTGACGGATCCGGTACTGCTCCGGAACGTCGGGCTCGGATGTGGCGTCCGCGGCCGGTGTGGTGCGGGACGGATCGGGTTCGGTCACGTCGTGCCAGCCTAAATGAACGGGCGCCGACGAGGAATTTCGGTGCGTCGACGCTCCCCTGGCAACCTGCGATGTCCCGAAACACCACAGCTCCCCTGGCAACCAGTTGGGCACCGAAATCATTTTTCAGCGGGCCTGTTTGAGGCGGCCGCGCTGGTTGTCGCGGTTGCGCTCGAACACCAGCCGCAAGCCGTCGAGGGTGAGGTGCTCGTCGTAATGCTGAACCGTGCGCATATCCGGCAGCAGAAGCGGCGCGGTGTGCCCGGTGGCGACCACGGCGATGTCGGTGCCCCCGAAGCCGTCGACGTCGTCGCGGATGCGCTGCACCAGGCCGTCGACCAGGCCGGCGAACCCGAACACCGCACCGGCCTGCATGCACTCGACGGTGTTCTTACCGATGACCGAACGCGGCCGGGTCAGCTCGACGCGACGCAACGCCGCGGATCGCGCCGCGGCCGCGTCAGACGACACCTCGACACCGGGAGCGATCGCGCCGCCGAGGAACTCGCCCTTCGCCGAGACCACGTCGACGCAGATCGACGAGCCGAAGTCGACGACGATGGCCGCGGTGCCGTACTTGTGGTAGGCCGCCAGGCAGTTCACGATGCGGTCGGCGCCGACTTCCTTCGGGTTGTCCACCAGCAGCGGGATCCCCGTGCGGACACCGGGCTCGATCAACACATGCGGCACCGACGGCCAGTACTGGCGCAACATCTCGCGCAGTTCGTGCATCACCGACGGGACGGTCGACAGCCCGGCCGCCCCGGTCAGGCGTTCGGAGTCGTCGCCGATCAGCCCGTCGATGGTCAGCGCCAGTTCATCGGCGGTGACTTCCGATTCGGTGCGAATCCGCCACTGCTGCACGACCTGCGCGTGCTCTCCGGAACCCGACACCAAGCCCACGACGGTGTGGGTGTTACGGACGTCGATGGCTAGTAACACGGTCTCACCGCGGCGACATCAACTCGGCCGCGTCGGCCGGTACGAAAGCCGGATCGTGACCGAGGTCGACCTGCTTGTTGTCGGCGTCGACGAACACGATCCGCGGTTGGTACGCCCTGGCTTCGGCATCCTCCATGGTGCCGTAGGCGATCAGGATCACCAGATCGCCGGGATGCACGAGATGCGCTGCCGCACCGTTGATCCCGATCACGCCAGTACCACGCTCACCGGTGATGGCATACGTCACCAGCCGGGCGCCGTTGTCGATGTCGACGATCGTCACCTGCTCACCCTCGAGCAGGTCGGCGGCCTCCATGAGGTCGGCGTCGATGGTCACCGACCCGACGTAGTGCAGGTCGGCCTTCGTGACCGTCGCGCGGTGGATCTTCGATTTCAGCATTGTCCGTAACATCAGTTCCTCCAAGGAAGTTCGTGCTCGTCAAACGCGACGTCCGGGCCAGGCCCCGACGGCACCCCGATATCTATGGCGATGTTGTCCAGCAGCCTGGTGGGCCCCAGTCGGCCGGCCACCAACATGCGCGCCGCCCCGACCTCCGGTGCGGGCCCGAGCATCGGGTCGCGCACGTCGAGATAATCGACCTCGATGGCCGGCACCGAGTCGAGCACCGCGCGTGCGGCGTCCAACGCTGCCGCGGTCCCCTCCCCCGCGGCGTACATTCCGGCCAGCAGCGCGGCCGACAGCGCGCCCGCGTGTTCGCGCTGCTCGGAGTCCAGATACCGATTGCGCGACGACATCGCCAGCCCGTCGGCCTCCCGCACGATCGGCACACCCACGATCCGGGTGTCGACGTTGAGGTCGTCGACCATCTGCCGGATCAGCGCCAACTGCTGGTAGTCCTTCTCCCCGAAGAACGCGTGGTCGGGACGGACGATGTTGAGCAGCTTGAGCACCACCGTCAGTACACCCGCGAAATGCGTTGGCCGAGAAGCGCCTTCGAGGTCGGAACCGAGCGGACCGGGGAGCACCGACGTGCGGGTGCCGTCGGGGTACATGTCGGTGACCGTCGGGGTGAACGCGATCTCGACCCCTTCCTCACGCAGGGCGGCGAGGTCGTCGTCGAGCGTGCGCGGATACGCATCGAGGTCCTCACCGGCCCCGAACTGCAGCGGGTTGACGAAGATCGACACCACCACGACGGCACCCTGGACACGCTTGGCGGAGCGGATGAGTATGCGGTGACCCTCGTGCAGAGCGCCCATCGTCGGGACCAGCATCACTCGGCGACCGGTGGCACGCAGCGCCCTGCTGACCGCCGCGACGTCACCGGGCTTCGAGTAGACGTTCAGCTCGCCCGCCGTGAACTGCGGCTTGCGGACGGTCATCGGCCCGTCTCCGTCCGACGCGAGCTCCCGCCGCGGTCCGAATCGGCGGTGAGCACGGCGACCACCTCGTCTGGGGCGTGCGCGCGCTGGGCGGTGCGCAGTGAGTTCGCCCGATATGCCTGCGCCAATTCGGGATTCACCTCCGTCAGGGCTTCCAGATGACGCGCCACAGCGGCGGCGTCCCCGCGTGCTACCGGGCCGGTCAATGCCGCCTGCCCGCGTTGGAGCGCGTTCTCCAAGGACGCGCGCGCCAGCGGGCCGACGACCCGCTCGGGCAGACCTCCCGGCGCATCGCCGACCAGTTCCTGGCCGAGCAGCTCCTGGCCCCACAACGCCGACCGCAACCCCTCGACCGCGTCGAGTAGCACCGTCACCAGGTGATTGCTGGCGTGCGCCAGTGCTGCGTGATAGAGCGTGCGCGCGTCCTCGCGGACCCGAAACGGCTCTCCGCCGATCTCGAGCACCAGCGATTGGGCGACCGCGTATCCGACCTCGTCGGCGGCCGTCACCCCGAAGCAGGTGTCGGCCAAGCGGTCGATGTCCTCGTCGGTGCCGGTGAAGGTCATCGCCGGATGGATCGCCAACGGGATGCAGCCCTGCGACGTCAGCGGTGCCAGCACGGCGATTCCGTTCGCACCGGAGGTGTGCGCGACGATCGTGCCCGGCCGCACCGACCCGGTCGCGGCCAGACCGGAGACCAACTTCGCGAGCTCGGCGTCGGGCACCGCGAGGATCAGCAGTTCGGAACGGCTAGCCACCTCGTCGACCGGAAGCACCGCGGTGTCGGGCAGCCGGCGCTGGGCGCGGTCGCGCGACGCACGCGAGACCCCGCTGCACGCCACCACGACGTGCTCGGCGCGCTCGAGGGCGACACCCAGCGCGGAACCGACGCGACCTGCCGAAACGATGCCGACAGTGAGCCGCGCCGGGCGGAATCCGCCAGGTGGGGTCCCCATGGCGACCATGAAGTCGACCTCGCTGCGAGTTGATGTGTGTACGTTCCAGTCCCGCGGTGCGGGTACCGGACGGTCGCTACGAGATTAACTCACTCCTCGCGGCGTCTGCGACGCCCGCCCGGTGTGGGGCTCGCCTGCAGCCGGGCCAACAGCTCGGCGACGGACTGTCCGGCGGTGTCGGGGTCGTCGGCGCTGCGGTGCCGCCGACCTGTGGGAGCCGGTGATTCCGGCGAGGGCTCCGGCGGTTCTGGGGGCAGGGTCTGCTGCGCAGGGCGCCCCGGATCGCCGCTGGCCGACGGCGCCGAATGTCTGCCACGTGGCGGTTCGGGCGACGGTGTCGAGAGGTCGGGCTCGGCGACCGGGCCGGCCACATCGTCCTCGGGTTCTGGGGCCCGGCGCCTGCCGACGTACTCGGTCGTCGATCCGTTACCGCGCGACACCCAGTTGCTGCCCGGGGCGCCCGGCGGAATCCAGCGCCCGTCGGCGGGTGCGGGCTGCCACTCGCTCGTCGGCGCCGGCTCGGGAGCGGGGGCCGGCGGCGGTGGCGGTGCAACGGGTTCGGCCCGCGGCGGCGGTGGCGGTGGCGCGACAGGCTCGGCTGCCGGCGATGGCGGGGGCGGGGGTGGTGGGGGCGGCTGGGGTGGTGGCGGTGACCACGAGCTCGGCTCCTCCGCCGGCTGGCGACCCCATTCGGCGTCGGCGGCCCTACGATGCGCCCCACCGCGCTCGGCAGTGGGCTGCCAATCAAATTCCGGCGGCTGGGGTTCGGCGGGCACATCGATGATCGGGCTTTCCTCGGTCCGCTCTTCGATGTCGGGCCGGTATTCGTCGATGCGGCTGCTGCTGACGCGTCCCGTGGTCTCCGAATCCCGCGCCCAGTCGCTGTAGGCACGCACCGTCGTGCGCTCGGGCTCGATGGCGGGCCGGTGCGACAGGTCCGCATCGAAGAGGATCTCCAGGTTCGCGCGCAGCGCGGACAGTTCCGCCCGCAAGGTCGCCATCTCGTCGGCGGCCTGGGCGCGCACCTCGGCTTCCAGTTCGCGACGCAGTTGCGTCTCCAACGACAGCTCGTATTCGCGCCGCGCCGAGATCTCACGGTCCAGTTGCAGGTCGTAGACGAGCTTGAGGTCGCGCACCTTGGCCTGGTCGACATCGCTCTGCCGTCGGTAGATGACCGAGACGAACGCAGCGACCACCGCCGCCCACAACGCCAGGATGACCGCCAGCTTGAGCAGCTCCACCCGATCGGTGAACACCAGGGCGGAGCTGGCCGCGATCGCCAGTACCAGCAACGCGGTCAACAGCATCCAACCCGGCCTGCGGCCGGCACGCCGATAGCGTGCGCTGCGGGTCGGATCGGTCATGGGGGCGACTGTACCTGTCACAGGTCACTCCGCGTGTCGCCTCGTCGGCGATTCGTTCCCGCGTCGGCCGAACTTCGTTAATCCGTTGCCCCATCGGGGTTCTCCGGCGGCTCGCCCGGAGACTTGCAGCAATGCTGCAACCACAGCGCAGCAACCACCAGAGCCAGTGCACACCCGGCGGCCACCGCGGCGCCCGCGGTGTCCTCGGCGGCGACGCGCAGAGTGGAGCGACGCGGCAGCAGGTAGACCAGGACGGCCGCCCACCAACCGAACACCAGCGCGCCAACCCACGCCGAGGCCTTGGCGATCACCACGGACCTCGCCACCGCGAGGGGGTACAGCCGGCCGGATCCCACGCCGATCTCGCCCTCGTTGATCCTGGCCCGCACGTGGAACGCCCAGCCCGCTTCGGCGATCGCGACGGCCAGCAGCGAGACACCCGTCCACAGGGTTATCGGCGGGAACCACCGGTACGACGCCAGCACGAGCAAATAGCCCACGACCGCGGTGAGCACCGCAGCGCCCGCGAGATCGCGCTTGCGCGTCGGTCCCATCAGCGCAACACCAACTCGGTGCGGTGGACGCCGTCGCGTTCGGCCGGTTCCAGTGCCGCGAGCAGTTCGTCGACCTGGCGCGGCTCGCCTGCGACCATCAGCAACGCGTCCGGTTCCACCGCCAGCCACGGCACGAGCACGAACGCGCGTTCGTGGGCACGCGGATGCGGCAGCGTCAGTTCGGTGTCTTGCGAGATCAGCTCCCGTCCCCCGGTTCGGCAGGTGACGATGTCGACGTCGAGTGTGCGCGGGCCCCATCGTTGTTCGCGCACCCGCTCGGCGGCTCGTTCGAAGTCGTGCGCGCGCCGCAGCCAACCGTGGCCGTCGAGCCCCGGATCGTCGGCGATGAGGACGGCATTGAGGAACGGCCCCTGCTCGACACCGCCCCACGGCGCGGTCTCGTACACCGGCGACGCCGCGCGCAGCGCACCGCCGAGCCCGTCGGCAACCGACCGAAGCATCGCCAGCCGGTCGCCGAGATTCGACCCGATCGACAGAACCGCGGTGGTCAAGGGCCACCCCGACCGCGCCGCGATCGACGGGCCACGACCGCGACGTCGGAGAACGTCAGCGGGATCGGTGCGGCGGGCTTGTGCAGGACCACCTCGACGGCGTGCACGCGCTCGTCGTCCATGACGCCGTCGGCGATCTCTGCCGCCACCGTCTCGATCAGGTCCCGCGGTGGTCCGGCGATGATGTCGGCCGCCCGTTGCGCCAACGCCCCGTAGTCCAGGGTGTCGGCGAGGGCGTCACTGGCCGCCGCGGCGGCGAGGTCGATCCAGACCGTGATGTCGACGATGAAGTCCTGGCCGTCGCGACGCTCGTGCTCGTAGACGCCGTGACGGCCGCGAACTCGTAAGCCCCGCAACTCGATTCGGTCAGCCATGCGACCACGCCTCCAACACCTTGACCGCGTCGACCGAGGCGCGCACATCGTGCACGCGCACGCCCCAGGCGCCGTGCAGACCCGCCAGCGCCGAGATCACCGCGGTCGCGGTCTCCCGGCCGTCCGGCGGTCGCGGTTGTCCCTCGGAGTCCGCGAGCAGCGTTCCGAGGAAGCGTTTCCGCGACGCACCGACCAACACCGGAATGCCGGTGGCGACGAATTCGGGCAGCGCACGCAACAGTGTCCAGTTGTGGTCTCCTGTCTTGGCGAAGCCCAGCCCCGGATCGATGATGAGGTTGGCCGCGTCGACGCCGGCGGCCACCGCGGCGTCCACACTGGCGAGCAGTTCGGTCCGGACCTCGTCGACCACGTTCCGATACGCAGGCACCGCGTGCGGCCGGTCCGCGCCCACCGATCGCCAATGCATCAGCACCCACGGCACTTTCGCGTCGGCGAGCAACGGTGCCATGTCCGGGTCCGCGCGCCCGCCGGAGACATCGTTGACGATCTGGGCGCCGTTCTCGAGCGCGGCGCGCGCGACGTCGGCGCGCATGGTGTCGATGCTGACGGTGACGCCGTGGGCGGCGAGCTCCCTGATGACCGGGCACACCCGCGATTTCTCGACGTCGGGGTCGATGCGCGTCGCCCCGGGGCGAGTGGACTCACCACCCACGTCGACGATCGCCGCGCCTTCGGCGACCAGCTCGAGTCCGTGCTCGACGGCACGGTCACGATCGAGGAACAGCCCTCCGTCGGAGAAGGAGTCGTCGGTGACGTTCACGACCCCCATGACTCGCACCCGTGTCGAGTTCACTTGCGCAATATCAGGTCCAGCGCCTCGGCCCTCGATGCCGCGTCGACCTTGAACTGCCCGCGCACGGCCGAGGTGGTCGTCACCGCGCCCGGCTTGCGCACCCCGCGCATCGCCATGCACAGGTGCTCGGCCTCGACCACGACGATCACACCCCGCGGATCGAGTTTGCGCATCATCGCGTCCGCGATCTGACCGGTGAGCCGTTCCTGCACCTGCGGTCGCTTGGCGTAGAGATCGACCAGCCGGGCGATCTTGGACAACCCGGTGACGCGGCCGTCCTCGCCGGGGATGTAGCCGACGTGCGCTACGCCGTGGAACGACACCAGGTGGTGTTCGCACGTCGAGTACATCGGGATCTGCTTGACCAACACCAGCTCGTCGTGCTGCTCGTCGAACGTGGTGTCCAGCACCGAATCCGGATCGATGTAGAGGCCGGCGAACAGTTCCTTGTACGCCCGCGCGACCCGCGCAGGCGTGGACTCCAGGCCGTGGCGACTCGGGTCCTCGCCCACCGCGAGCAGCAGTTCGCGAACCGCCGCCTCAGCGCGCGGCTGGTCGAAATTCGCGGGGCTGAAGGTGACAGAGTTGTGCTGCGACTGCGCCAATGGAGCCTCCTGTGAGCCGGTCGGTCTGTCAGCCGTTACGCCGGCTGTTGTCCTGACCCTTGTCCTCGTGCGGTTGGGGTGGCGCACCCTGTTGCTGCGGTGGCCCCTGCTGCGGATACGGCTGATACGGCGGATAAGGCTGCTGCTGTTGCCATCCCTGGTGCGGCGATGGATACCAATAGCCGTGCGGCTGCTGGGCCGGGGGCTGTTGCTGCTGCTGTGGCGGCGGCGGCCAGCCCGGTGCGTGCCACCCCGCGGGGGCGCCGTAGTCCGGCTGCGTCGGACCGGAGGAACCGTTGCCGCTGCCGTTGGCGCCGTTGGGCCCGCCCTCGGCCACCTTGGTGGCCTCGGCGGCCTTGGTGGCTGCGGCGATCGCGGCCTTGAAAGCGGGTTCGGGCACCGGTTTTGGCCATTCCTCGCCGCGTTCGATCGCGAGCTCGCCGGGGGTCTTGATCGGCGGCTTGTCGGACGGCACCCGCCCGCCGAAGTCGTCGAACATGGTCAGCCGAGGACGCTTCTTCACGTCGCCGAAGATCTCCTCGAGCTCACGACGGTGCAGTGTCTCCTTCTCCAGCAGCTCACCGGCGAGGGTGTCGAGTACGTCGCGGTACTCGGTCAGGATCTCCCAGGCCTCGGTGTGCGCGGCCTCGATGAGCTTGCGGATCTCGTCGTCGATGATCTGCGCGACCTCGTGGCTGTAATCGGCCTGGGTGCCCATGGTGCGGCCAAGGAACGGATCGCCGTGCTCGGTGCCGTATCGCACCGCGCCGAGCTTGGAGCTCATGCCGTACTCGGTGACCATCGCGCGGGCGATCTTGGTGGCCTGCTCGATGTCGGACACCGCGCCGGTGGTCGGCTCCCGGAACACCAGTTCCTCGGCCGCGCGCCCGCCCATCGCGAACACCAGCCGCGCGATCATCTCCGAGCGGGTCATCAGGCCCTTGTCGTCCTCGGGGACCGCCATCGCGTGGCCGCCGGTTCGACCGCGGGCCAGGATCGTCACCTTGTAGATCGGATCGATGTCCGGCATCGCCCACGCGGCGAGCGTGTGGCCACCCTCGTGGTAGGCGGTGATCTTCTTCTCCTGCTCGCTGATGATGCGGCTCTTGCGGCGGGGCCCACCGACGACGCGGTCGACGGCCTCCTCCAGCGCCGGGCCGGTGATCACCGTGCCGTTCTCGCGGGCGGTCAGCAGCGCGGCCTCGTTGATGACGTTGGCAAGGTCGGCACCGGACATGCCGACGGTGCGCTTGGCCAGCCCGTCGAGGTCGGCGTCGGGGGCGATCGGCTTACCCGCGGAGTGCACCTTCAGCACGGCGCGGCGGCCGGCAAGGTCGGGGTTGGAGACCGGGATCTGGCGGTCGAAGCGGCCGGGCCGCAGCAGGGCCGGGTCGAGGATGTCGGGCCGGTTCGTGGCCGCGATCAGGATGACGCCCTGACGGTCGCCGAAGCCGTCCATCTCGACCAGCAGCTGGTTAAGTGTCTGCTCGCGTTCGTCGTGGCCGCCGCCCAGGCCGGCGCCGCGCTGACGGCCGACGGCGTCGATCTCGTCGACGAAAATGATGCAGGGGCTGTTCTGCTTGGCCTGCTCGAACAGGTCGCGCACGCGGGAGGCGCCGACGCCGACGAACATCTCGACGAAGTCCGAGCCCGAGATCGTGAAGAACGGCACCCCGGCCTCGCCGGCCACGGCGCGCGCCAGCAGCGTCTTACCGGTGCCGGGCGGGCCGAACAGCAACACGCCCTTGGGGATCTTGGCGCCCAGCGCCTGATACCGCGACGGGTTCTGCAGGAAGTCCTTGATCTCGTAGAGCTCTTCGACGGCCTCGTCGACGCCGGCGACGTCGGCGAAGGTGGTGCTCGGCATGTCCTTGTTGAGCATCTTGGCTTTGGACTTGCCGAACCCGAAGCCCATCCGGCCCCCGGTCTGCATGCGGGAGAACATCACGAATAGGCCGACCAGCAGCAACAGCGGGAGTAAGTAGATCAGCAGCGAGCCGAGCATGCTGCCCTGGTTGACCACCGTGTTGGTCTTGACGTTCTTGTCCTGAAGCGCCTCGAACAGCGTGACCCCGTACCCCGTCGGGTACTTGGTGAGGATCTTGTCGCTGTTCTCGGTGTCGCCGTTGCCGCTCTTGAGTTCGAGCCGTAACTGCTGTTCACGGTCGTCGATCTGCGCGCTCTTGACGTTGTCGCCGTTGATCTGGGCGACCGCCACCGACGTGTCGATGGGCTTGTAACCCCGCGTGTCGTCGCTGAAGTAGTAGAAGGACCACCCCAGCAACAGCACGACCGCTATCACGCTCAGCGTGCGGATGACATTTTTCCGATTCATCAACTATCCGTCGTCGTCCGGCCGCGTGGCGGGCCGTTGTCCCCGGCCGTCAGCGACCACCTCTACATCCCAATACCTTCGATTGCCTTCGAAACCCCTCCAACAAGTACGCGGTTGGAATAGTTCAGGCTACCGCTAGACCAACGAACCAAGGTTCCCGACGGTTCTCCCTACGTCGCGGCGAACGTGGGTTACCCGCACGCTGCCGGCCGCGGCGGCGTGCTTTAGGCCCACACTCGCACCGCGGAAGTGCTTGGGTGGTGATCATGGTGACCTCGACCGAGCGGTTCATCGAAACCAACGGCGTCCGCCTGCGGGTGCTCGAGGCCGGCGAACAAGGCGCCCCGCTGGTAGTGCTGGCCCACGGTTTTCCCGAACTCGCATTCTCGTGGCGCCATCAGCTGCCCGCCCTGGCCAAGGCCGGCTATCACGTGCTGGCTCCCGATCAGCGCGGCTACGGGCAGTCGTCCAAGCCTGATGCGATCGAGGCGTACGACATCGTGGAGTTGAGCGCCGACATCGTCGGTCTGCTCGATGACGTCGACGCCGACCGTGCCGTCATCGTCGGGCACGACTTCGGCGGCGCCGTGGCGTGGGGCGCACCGCTGCTGCATCCGGATCGCTTCGCCGGCGTGGTGGGCATATGTGCGGCGCCGGTACCGCGCTCGCGGGTGCCGACGACGCAGGCGTTCCGCCGCATCTTCGGCGACAAGTTCTTCTACATCCTCTACTACCAGGAGCCGGGCCCGGCCGACGCCGAGTTGAACCGCGAACCCGCCATCACCATCCGCAAGCTACTCGGCTCGGCCACCGCTTCCAGAGACGGGCTCATCGATCAGCGGATGACCGCGCCGGGACCGGACGGGTTCCTGGCCCGGATACCCGAACCCGGCGACCTACCCGAATGGATCAGCCAGGAGGAACTCGACTACTACGTCGAAGAGTTCACCCGCACGGGGTTCAGTCCCGCACTCAACTGGTACCGCTGCTTCGACCGCAACTGGGAACTCACCGAGAGCACACCGGCCGCAACGATCGATGTGCCCGCGTTGTTCATCGGCGGCACGGAGGACCCCACGATGGCCTACACCCCGCGCCACCGCGCCCGTGAGCTCGTCGCAGGCGAATATCGCGAGGTGATGATCGACGGCGGACACTGGCTGCCGCAGGAGCGGCCCGCCGCGGTCAACGCCGCGTTGCTGGAGTTCTTGAACCGATTGGATTGGTGAATGCGCGCTGCCGTACTGCGAGACGGACAGATGGTGGTCCGCGACGACGTGCCCGAACCGGTTCCCCAAGAGGGTCAGGTCCTGGTCGCCGTCAGCGCCTGCGGAATCTGCGGCTCCGATCTGCACTTCGCCAAGCATGGCGACCAGATGGTGCGGCTGACCCGCGAGATCACCGGGATGCCGGTGCAAGGAGGCCTGCCCGTCGACCTCGGCAGCGACGTGTTCATGGGCCACGAGTTCAGCGCTGAGATCGTCGAGGCCGGGCCCGGCACCGACGCGCCCGCTCCGGGAACTCTTGTCACGTCGCTACCGGTGTTGTTGTCCCCCAAGGGCTTCGAGCCGATCATGTCCAGCAACACCGTACTCGGCGGATTCGCCGAGAGGATGCTGTTGTCGGTGCCGTTACTGCTGAGCGTGCCCGACGGTGTCGATCCTCGGCACGCCGCGCTGACCGAACCGATGGCCGTTGGGTTACACGCCGTCAACAAATCCGCCATCGCCCCCGACGAGGCCGCGCTGGTGCTCGGCTGCGGTCCGATCGGTATAGCGATCATCGCCGCGCTGCGACTCAAGGGCGTCGAACACATTGCGGCGGCGGATTTCTCGGTGCGCCGGCGGGAACTCGCCGCGACGATGGGCGCGCACGTGACGCTCGACCCCGCGCAGGGTTCTCCGTTCGACAGCGCGACACCCGCGGTGATCTTCGAGGCCGTCGGCGTCCCCGGGATCATCGATGACGTGATGCGCAGGGCTCCGTTGGGCAGCCGCCTGGTGGTGGCCGGGGTGTGCATGCAGCCCGATACCGTCACACCGCTGTTCGGCATCGCCAAGGAGATCAACGTCCAGTTCGTCAACTCCTACGACCACAGCGAGTTCGCGGAGACGTTGCGCGCCATCGCCGACGGGCTCATCGACGTCTCGCCGCTGATCACCGGCGAGGTGGGACTCGAAGGCGTCGGCGCCGCGTTCGACGAACTCGCCGACCCCGACGCGCACTGCAAGATCATGGTGACCCCCTGACGGTATGGTGCCAGCCATGCCAATCGCTGCTCGGGCGAAGACGCCCACCCGAATCCTCGCGGCCGCAGCGGCCGGGTTGATCGCCCTGCTCTCGGGCTGTGACGCGACGGCCGCCCCCGTCCTCACCAACGACGGCGACAGCACACAACGCCAGGTGACGGTCGTCGGCACCGGTGAGGTGCTCGGCACGCCCGACACGCTGACGATCAACGCGGGGATGGAGGTCGTCGCCGCCGACGCCGCCGGCGCGCTGAACCAGACCAGCCAACTGCAGCGTGGTGTCATCGACGCGCTGGTCGACTCGGGCATCGACCGCAAGGACATCAACACCTCCGAGGTGAGCGTGCAGCCGCAGTACGCCGGCGGCGACAACACGACCGTCAACGGCTATCGGGCGACGAACACCATCGACGTCAAGGTCCGCGCGCTCAACACGGCGCCACAGGTGTTCGGGATCATCGCGAGCAGGGGGGGCAACGCGACGAGGATCAACAACGTCACCCTCGCCATCGAGGACGACTCACAACTGGTGCGCGAAGCGCGCGCCCGGGCGTTCAACGACGCCAAGAGCCGCGCCGAGCAGTACGCGCTGCTGGCCGACTTGGACCTCGGCAAGGTCCTCTCAATATCCGAGGTGCCTTCCTCATCGCCCCCGACGCCGTATCCGGGTCCGCGCGGCCAGGCCGCGGAAATGGCGACGGTGCCGTTCGAGCCGGGCCAGCAGGCCGTCGGCTTCAACGTCACCGTGGTCTACGAGCTGACCTAGCCGGCTCTAGTTGATTTGCCGGCTCAGCCGGCGGGTGCGATGTCTACCGGGATCCCGTTGAGCACCGCGGTGCCCGACAGCGGATCCAGATGGTTGCCGTCGTTGAGCTGGTTGACGTTCACGCCCGGCGCACCGGCCGCGACCCGTTGACCCGTGCCGTCGCGGTCGTGGCCCCAGCCGTGCGGTAACGACACCACACCCCGCCGCATCTCGGACGTGATCTCGACCGGGGCCAGCAGCTCACCTCCCGGCCCCTTGACGACGGCGGTGTCGGTCAGGCCGAGCTCGGCCGCGTCGTCGGGGTGGATCCGCAGCGTGCACTGGTTGGACCCGCCCGAAAGCGCGGGCAGGTTGTGCATCCAGCTGTTGTTGGAACGCAGGTGCCGTCGCCCGATGAGCACGAACCCGTCGGCGCGCACACCGAGCGCATCGCGCAGCCGCGCAACGTCGGCGGTCAACTCTGGCGGTGCGAGTTCGATCCGCCCGGACGGCGTTCGCAGCACCTCGGCCAGGCGTGGACGCAGCGGACCGAGGTCGATGCCGTGCGGTGCGGCCTTGAGCTTGGCCAGCGTGAGGCCGTCGGGGTTGGCGCCGAACGCGTCTCCGTAGGCGCCCAGGCGCAGCATCATGTCGAGGCGCCGCTCGTAACCGGGAGCCGTCGGCAACATTGCGGTCATCTCGTCGACGGATCGCCCGCCGACCGGCGAGTCGGGGTCGGCGGTCTCCTTGGCCAGCGTCGCGGCGATCACCTGATCGTCGACCAGCATCGGATCGGCGCCGGGGCCCAGGCCGTAGAGGATCAGGGCGATGCGCGCGAGGATCTCGGCTTCATCCGGTCGGTCGGTCAGCGGGAGCGCGGGCGGTGAGTACCGCGCGTTGTTGCGCACCGCCAGACCGTTGAGCGCGACGTCGAAGTGCGCGGTGCGCGACGGCGGAGGCGGCGGCAGGATGACGTCGGCGTGCCGGGTGGTCTCGTTGAGGTACGGGTCGATGCTCAGCATGAACTCGACGCTTGCGAGCGCCTTGTCGAGTCGATCGCCGTCGGGCGCCGACAGCACCGGGTTGCCCGCGATCGTGATCATGGCCTTGATCTGCCCGTCGCCGGGGGTGTCGATCTCCTCGGCCAACGCCGCGGCCGGAAACTCCGACAGCACTTCGGGATAACCCGATACGCGGCTGTGCCAACGCCCGGTGGAAAAGCCGCGACCTCGCTTCGGCGGCCGCGCCGCGGGTGCGATCGGCGATTGCGGAAACATCGCGCCGCCGGGGCGGTCCAGGTTGCCGGTCAGGATGTTCACGACGTCGACGAGCCAGCTGCCCAAGGTGCCGAATTCCACCGTGGACGTGCCGATCCGGCCGTACACGGCGGCCGACGGCGCCGCCGCGAGTTCGCGTGCGAGCGTGCGGATGTCGCCCGCGGGCACCCCGCAGTACGCCTCGACCGTGTCCGGTGAGAAGTCGGCGGCGAGCGCACGCACCAGGTCGACACCGTCGACGTGGCCTTCGAGGTTCTTCAGGTCGGCGAGGTCCTCGTCGAACAGCACGTGGACGATGCCAAGGAGCAGCGCCGCGTCGGTGCCTGGCCGCGGAGCCAGGTGGCGGTCGGCGAGTTCGGCGGTACGGGTGCGGGCGGGGTCGATGACCACGAGGCGGCCGCCGCGTCTGCGCAGCGCGCGCAGCTTGCCGGGAAAGTCGGCGGCGGTCGCAAGGCTGCCGTTGGAGACAAGGGGGTTCGCGCCGATGACCACGAGGTAGTCGGTGCGGTCGAGGTCGGGCACGGTGAACGCGACGGGGCTGCCGAACATCAGGCCCAGCGCGACGTGCTTGGGCATCTGGTCGAGGGTGCTCGCCGAGTACACCTGTCGGGTGCCCAGCGCCTTCACGACCAGCGGGGTGTAGAACCCGCCGGCGATGGTGTGGGCGTTCGGGTTGCCGAGGTAGACGCCGACGGCCGCACCGCCGTGCTGGGCTATGACACCGCCGAGCCCCTTCGCGGCCGCGGCGAACGCCTCGTCCCAGGTCGTCTCGGTCAGCACACCGTCGCGGCGGACCATCGGCCTGGCCAACCGGTCGGGATCGTTGTCGAGTTCGCCGAAGCTGGCGCCCTTCGGGCAGATGAAGCCGTGACTGAATACGTCGTCGCGGTCGCCGCGGGCGCCGGTGACGCGACCGTCGTCGATGGTGAGAACCAGGCCGCAGGTGGCCTCGCAGAGGGGGCAGATGCGAAGGGCTGTTTCGCGCATGCCCCTCATCTTGCGCCGTTCAGTGCTGCTCGTACACCTTCGGGTCCAGCGTGCCGATGTAGTCGAGGTCGCGGTAACGCTCGGCATAGTCCAGGCCGTAGCCGACGACGAACTCGTTGGGTATGTCGAATCCGACATGCGCGATCTCGACGTCGGCGCGCACCGCGTCTGGCTTGCGCAGCAGCGCGCACACCCGCAGCGAGCGGGGGTGGCGGGTCGCGAGGTTGCGCAGCAACCACGACAAGGTCAGCCCGGAGTCGACGATGTCCTCGACGATGAGTACGTCGCGGCCGTTGATGTCGCGATCGAGGTCTTTGAGGATGCGCACCACACCTGACGACGACGTCGACGAACCGTAGGAGCTGACCGCCATGAACTCCAGCTGCGTCGGCAGCGGGATCGCGCGCGCCAGGTCCGTGACGAAGAAGACCGCGCCCTTGAGCACGGTCACCAGCAGGAGATCTTGGCCATTCTCGGCGACGGTGTCGCGGTACTCCTCGCCGATCAGGGCGCCGAGCTCGGCGATCTTCGCCTGGATCTCGTCGGACGACAGCAGCACCGACTTGATGTCACCGGTATACAAATCGGCGGATCGCTCAGGCACGGGCACAGTTTTTCATGGTTCGCACCGGCTCCGTGTGCAGGGTCAGCATGCCGTCCCGGCGGCCCGCGATCAGCCGTCGCTCGCGCAGGGGGGATCCGACCGCGACCCCGCCCTGGCCGCGCCATGCCGTGACGAGGGCGTCGACGGCGCGGATCTGCTTGTCGGTCAGCCCGGCGGCACCACCGTCAAGCAACCATCGGCGAATCACCCTGCGTCGCAGTGATTCTGGGAGAAGGGCAAGCTCGGCGCCGTCGAGCGCATCGTCGCGTCGCAGCCCGGTCAGCGCGCGGGCGGCCAGTTCGTCGAGGGTGTCGGTGTCGGCGCGCAACGCGCCTGCGGTGCGGGCCAGCGCCTCGGCGACCCCACCGCCGAGAACGTCCTCGAGCAGCGGCAGCACCTCCTCACGCAAGCGAACCCTGGTGAACCTGCGGTCCGCGTTGTGCGGGTCCTGCCACGTCGACAGGCCGAGCTCGTCGCAGGCGGCCTCCGTCGCCGTCCGCCGCACGCCGAGCAGCGGCCGGCCCCACGGCGGATCCCACGGCCGCATGCCCGCGATCGACCGAGGTCCGGAGCCGCGGCCCAAACCCAGCAGCACCGTCTCGGCCTGGTCGTCCAGCGTGTGTCCCAGCAGCACGGGCATTCCGTCCCTCGTCGCGTCCAACGCGCGGTACCGCGCGGTGCGCGCGGCCGCCTCGGGGCCACCCACCGTGCCGATGTCGACCGTGATCACCTGCGCTGCAACGCATCCCACAGACACGGCTTGTTCCCGCGCCTTCTCCGCGACGGCGGCGGAGTCCGGCTGCAACTGATGGTCGACGATCAGGGCGGTCGTCGGTTTGAGGCCAGCCGCGACCGCGGTCAACGCCAGCGAGTCGGGGCCTCCGGACAGTGCGACGCACCAGCGGTCGCCGACGCCGAAGTCGCGGTCGAACGCCTCGACCGCCGCCCGAAGACCGGCTACAGCACCCTGTCGATCCATCGTCGAGGCTCGTCGATTTCGGTTGGCAGGGGCAGCGTTTCGGGACCTGTCCACACGGCGTTGAACCGGTCCATGCCGACAGCGGACACCACGTGGTCGACGAACGCCTTGCCGCGGGTGTACTGGCTGAGCTTGGCGTCGATGCCGAGAAGCATCCGCACCACCCGCTGCAGCGGCGACTGTTTGCGCTGACGTCGCTCGTCGAACCGTTTGCGGATCATGGTGACCGACGGCACCACAGCGGGACCGACGGCGTCCATCACGTGGTCCGCGTGGCCTTCCAGCAGCGTGCCGAGCACGAGCAGTTTGTCGAGGGCCTCACGCTGAGGTTCGGACTGCACCGCCCGCAACAGCCCGATCATCCCATTCGAATTGACGTCTGCCACAGCGCCGTTCGTCTCGTCGCGGCGGCTGCGCACGAACGAGGCGAGCCGGGAGACCATCTCGGTGATGTCCTCGGAGCTTTCTTCTGTGAGGACGGCGAGTGCACCGGACATGTGTTCGGCAAGCCACGGGTTGGCGCGGAACTGTACCCGGTGGGTGACCTCGTGCAGGCAGACCCACAGCCGGAAGTCATAGGGCTGCACCTGCAATTGGCGCTCAACGGCGATCACGTTCGGGTAGATCAGCAGCAGTTCGCCGCCGCCGGGGCCGAACGGGTCGTACTGGCCGAGGATGCCCGAGGAGATGAACGCCAGCACCGCTCCGGTCTGCGCACCCGTGATGCGCCCGCTGATGGCACCTGCCGGCTTGTCCGATCCGCCGGTCATCACGCGCATGGACCGGGTGGCCGCGCGAATCCACTGCGGACGGTCCACGATTCGGGCCTCGGGGATCTCACCGCCTTCGGTCATGCCGGTGACCTCGCGCACCGGCAGTTCGGCGGAGCGCGACGCCTCGGCCAACTGCTCGATGACCTGCCTGCGCGTGTAGTCGGTCGACGCCGGGCCGGGCCGGGCGAGCTTCTCCCCGACGGTGGCGGCGAAGTCCCAGTCGACGGCGCGACCGACCGACAGCGAGGATTTGGTCGAGGGGCTCACGCGCTGCACCCGCACGCTCGCAGTGTGGCGGCCACGTTGTCGAGCGCGATGCGTCCGGTCGGGCCTGCGTTGTTGGAGATCAGCGCGAACGTGAGCACCCGTCCGCTCGAGTCTGTGACGATGCCCGACAGGGAGTTGGTTCCGGTCAGCGAGCCGGTCTTGGCGCGCAGGAAACCGGCGGCAGGCTTGACGATCGGGGTGTCCAGATAGCGGTTCGACAGTGTGCCGCTGCCCCCGGCGATGGGTAGCAGGTCGACCAGCGGCCGCAGCTTGGGGTGGTCGTCTCCGGCCGCCGCCTGCGCCACCTCGTCGAGCGTCTCGGCGGTGAGCCGGTCGTCGACGGACAGGCCGCTGGAGTCGAAGATCCTCGCGCCGGTGGTGTCGATGCCCGCATCGCTGAGGACGCCGAGGACCGCACGCGCCGCGCCGTCGAAGCTCTGCGGACGGTTCTGCGCCGCGGCGACCTCGCGGCCCATCGCCTCGGCCATCACGTTGTCCGAGGCATTCATCATGTCGCGCAGACGCGACATCAGCGGCGGCGACTGGACTGCGCCGAGTTCCTTGCCGCCGCTCGCGCTGCCGGGCTGCACGCTGACCTTTGCCGGGTCGATGTTCAGCCAGGCCGCGAGTGCACGGCCGGCATCCAGCGCGGGTGTGTGGGACCGCGCGGAGTCGACGCTCACCGGTTGGGTGCGGCCGCCGTCGAGCATGACCGACTCCATCGGCGCGATGTCTCCGCCGTCGATGTCGAGCGGGTCCCACCCCGGCGCTATGGTCGGTCCGCTGTAGGCGCTGGTGTCCACCTGCACCGACGTCACCTCGATGCCGCTGCCCCGGACCTGTTCGGCCAGGTCGCTGATGCGCGCGGCGTCTCGGTACCAGGGGTCCTCGCCGGGTGGCGCGGCCGACAGCGTCGGGTCGCCGCCACCCTTGAGCACCACCGCTCCGGGCCTGGAACCGCTGAAGACCCGCGTCGTGAGCCGGGCGTCACGGTCCAGCGTCAGCAGCGCAGCGGCCGCGGTGAGCGACTTGTTCGTCGAAGCGGGTTGCATCGGCACGTCGGCGCGCTGCTCCCACAGCACCGTGTCGGTCATCGCATCGGTGACACGGCCGGTGAGGTCGCCGAGGTTCGGGTCGGCCAGCACGGGCGCGAGCTTGGCGGCCAGCCGGTCCGGGACAGGCTTGGGCGCCGAGTCGGCGACCGGCACCACGCCGGGGTTCGCGGTCGCGGCCGGCGGCGTCGGCTTTCCCGCCGAGGCTTCGGTTGACCGACCTGTGGTGAGCATCGCGGCCACCGCCACGACCACGGCAACCAGCAGCAACACCGCCACCGAAACCGCCACGTGCGTGGATCGCCGCCACTGACTGGGCCGCATAACCCTCCTGCTCAACCTGACCGCCCCCGTACAAGCAGCGTATCCCTCCATTAAGGTTGACCCGCGTTATCACCGGACGACCCCAGACCAGAGCACAGGGCAAGGAGCCGCGGCCGTGCAGTTCGAGGTAGTGATTGAGATCCCCAAGGGTTCCCGCAACAAGTACGAGGTGGACCACGAGAGCGGCCGGGTGAAGCTGGACCGCTACCTGTACACGTCGATGGCTTACCCGACCGATTACGGATTCTTCGAGGACACCCTCGGTGAGGACGGCGACCCGCTGGACGCGCTGGTGCTGCTGCCCGAATCCGTGTTCCCCGGCTGCATCGTCGATGTGCGGCCGGTGGCGATGTTCCGGATGACCGACGAGGCCGGCGGCGACGACAAGGTCCTGTGCGTGCCTGCCGACGACCCGCGCTGGGAACACATCCAGGACCTCGGCGACGTGCCTTCCTATGAGCTCGAGGCGATCAAGCACTTCTTCGTGCACTACAAGGATCTCGAACCGGGCAAGTATGTGAAGGCCGCCGACTGGGTCGGTCGCGCCGAGGCCGAGGCCGAGGTCCAGGCGTCGGTCGAGCGGTTCCAGAAGGACCACTGAGCCCGATTTACGGGCGCGCTGATTTTTCCTCGCCGTAACACGGCGTAACCGGGACGTTCTCCCCGCGGTCGATCATTGCTGTCGTGTTGATGCATCAGGGGATCGGCCTCGAAGCGTTCAACGCCATGCCGATGCGCAGGGCCGTGCACGCCGTGTACGAATGCTGCTACAGCGTGCCGCTGGCCGCCGATCTGGCGCGCGGGCGCCCGTACGCCGACCACGACTCGCTGTTCCGGGAAGCCGATGCGCTGCTGTTCAGCCTCGGCGAGGACTCCATCGACACCATCCTGCAGGCCTACCCGGACGTCGGGCGGCGACCGGGCAGCGAGAAGTCGGCCGCTGAGCAGTGCGCGATCTGGTGCGACCAACCCGAGCTGATGGAACGGCTGAGTCAGGCGTCCAAGCGATACCTCGAGCACTTCGGCTTCGGGTTCGTGATGTTCGTCAACGGTTTCGACGCGGGGCGGGTGCTTGCAGCGATGACCGACCGGATGCACAACGACATCGAGACCGAGCGCAAGATCGTCCGCAACGAGTTGGCCCGCATCAACCGCACCCGGCTGGAACGCATGCTGGGGCCCGAAGGCGGCTACGACAACTGGTGACGCGCCTCCACTGAGCCGCTGAGCACCGACCTACGACGCCCGCGCCTGACCGCGTAGTTCGAGGTTTCGCAGCACCGCGCGGCCCAGCGCGTGCACGTCCTCACGCGGCGACAGGGGCACCAGTGTGACGCCGTCGGCGACGTCGGCCGATTCGATGTCGGCGATCAGCCCGGTGAGACCGTCGACGGTGCCGGCGTAGAGCACTCCGTCGGCCGGTCCCAAAACGTCGCGCACGGACCGGAAGTCGGCCGCGACCGCGACCGTGACGTCGAGGATCACCGCGACATCGCCGTCGGCCCGCACCCGCGCGCGGACCCGCCGCGCATGTTGCAGGTCCTTGGCCGCGATGCGGACGGGCGGTTGGCCACCGTCGGTCAGTTCATCCCAGCTGTCCGAGGTATCGGTCACGAAGAGGCGCACCCGGCAAGGCTAGAAGACGGTCCGCGGCGGGCCGAGCCTTGCGCTCAGAGCGAATCCAATTTGGAGCTGTCGTTGGCCGCGTTCTTCACATCGTGCACCCGGGTCTTGTAGAGGCTCGCCGCGGTGGTGATGAACAACGTCACGATGATCACGCCCAGCGACAGCAGGGTTGGGATCTCCGGCACCGGGACATGCTCACCGCCGTTGATGAACGGCACCTCGTTCTCGTGCAGCGCGTGCAGCAGCAGCTTGACGCCGATGAAGCCCAGGATGAACGCCAGGCCCTGCGACAGGTACACCAGCCGTTTGAGCAGGTCGCCCAGCAGGAAGTACAGCTGACGCAGGCCCATCAACGCGAACACGTTGGCCGTGAAGACCAGGTACGGCTCCTGGGTGAGTCCGTAGATGGCGGGGATCGAGTCGAGCGCGAAGATCAGGTCCGTGGTGCCGAGCGCCACGATGACGAGGAACATCGGCGTCATCAACCGCTTGCCGTTCTCCTTCACCCACAGCTTCAGGCCGTCCCACTTGTCAGTCATGCTCAGGTGGTTGCGGGCGAATCTGACCACGATGTTGTCGCCGTCGTCCTCGTGGTCGGTGTCGCGGGCGAGGTTGATCGCCGTGTAGATGAGGAACGCGGCGAAGATGTAGAAGACCCACGAGAACTGGTTGATGGCCACGGCGCCGAGCGCGATGAAGATGCCGCGGAAGATCAGCGCCAGGATGATGCCGACGAGGAGCGCCTGCTGCTGGTACTTCCTGGGCACATTGAAGCTGGCCATGATGATCAGGAAGACGAACAGGTTGTCCACCGACAAGCTGTACTCGGTCAGCCAGCCCGCGAAGAACTCGACGCCGTACTGGCTGCCGTGGAAGAACCAGGTCCAGATCCCGAAAGCGATCGCCAGGCTGACGTAGATCGTCAGCGCGGTCCCGGTCTCCCGCTTCGACGGTTCGTGCGGCCGGCGGCCGATCACGATGACGTCGAACAGCAGAATGGCGATCGTCACGCTGAGCGTGATGACCCATTCGAGAGTGGAAACGTTCACTGATCCTCCGGTCGTCAAACGCCGGAGGTCTCTTCCACCGCCACGATCAAACGTGTCGGCCCGCAGCACCGGTCGTCCGATGACGGCCGACGTGATGACGACACCGCGGCGAAGGAATACTCCCCTCCGCAGGCGATTCTGCCAGGTACTGGCGAATGACCGGTAGCGGGGGAAATCAAACCCCCGCCGCGGCCCTTTCCGGTACTCGGCGGCCAGTGTCGCAATCGTGATCGCGACGCCGCGTGCGGCTCGGCCGCCACCGGCGGTGGGCTGAGTAGCTTTGTAGCCGTGACTGGGGAGTTGCCGCAGGAGATCCCACCTCAATATCTGTTGTCCCCGCTCGCTACCGAGCCGCGCACGCTCATCGACATCCTCTATGAGACCGCCAAGCGCTACCCGGAGGCGCCCGCGATCGACGACGGCGACGTCCAGCTCACGTATGCCGAACTGATCGCCGACATCGAGGACAGCGTCGCTTGGCTGGCCGCGCGGGGCATCGGCCGCGGCGACCGGATCGGTGTCCGGATGCCGTCGGGGAGCTACGCGCTCTACGTTGCGATCCTCGCCGTGTTGGCCACCGGCGCCGCCTATGTACCCGTGGACGCGGACGACCCCGAAGAACGGGCGGAGCTGGTGTTCACCGAGGCCAACGTGGTGGCCGTCATCACCGAAGCAGGCCTGTCGCGTTGGCCGGGGTCTTCGCGGGGCTGGCGGGCAGCGGCGCCTCTGGGCCGCGACGATGCGTGGATCATTTTCACGTCCGGCTCCACCGGCACACCGAAGGGTGTCGCGGTCACCCACCGCAGCGCGGCCGCGTTCGTCGACGCGGAGGCGCGGTTGTTCGTTCAGGACAATCCGATCGGCCCCGGCGACCGGGTGCTGGCCGGTTTGTCGGTGGCCTTCGACGCATCGTGCGAAGAGATGTGGCTGGCGTGGCGCCACGGCGCCTGCCTGGTGCCCGCGCCGCGGTCGATGGTGCGCAGCGGTATGGACCTCGGGCCGTGGCTGGTGGCGCGCGACATCACGGTGGTTTCGACGGTGCCGACGCTGGCCGCGTTGTGGCCCGCCGAGGCGCTCGAGGCGGTGCGGCTGCTGATCTTCGGCGGCGAAGCCTGCCCACCCGAGTTGGCCGAGCGGCTCGCCGTCGAGGGTCGGGAGGTGTGGAACACCTACGGGCCGACGGAGGCGACCGTGGTGGCGTGCGCCGGCCGCTTGTCGGGAGGTGGCCCGGTCACCATCGGCCTGCCGCTGCTCGGGTGGGACCTGGCTGTGGTCGACTCCGAAGGTCAGCCGGTGCCGCACGGCGCCGTCGGCGAGCTGGTCATCGGCGGCGTCGGGCTGGCGCGCTACCTCGACCCGGACAAAGACGCGGAGAAGTACGCGGCGATGCCGACGCTCGGGTGGAAGCGCGCGTACCGCAGCGGGGACCTCGTTCGGCTGGAACCCGACGGGCTCTATTTCATGGGCCGCGCCGACGACCAGGTCAAGGTCGGCGGGAGGCGCATCGAGCTCGGCGAGGTCGACACCGCGCTCGTCAACCTGCCCGGGGTGAGCGGCGGCGCGACGGCCGTCCGCAGCACGGCCGGTGGCACGCCGCTGCTGGTCGGCTACATCGCCAGCGCGGATCCCACGTTCGACCTGGCCAAGGCGCGGGTGTCGCTGGCTGAGACGTTGCCCGCGGCGCTGGTCCCCCGGCTGGTCCTGGTCGACGAACTCCCGACCCGCACCTCGGGCAAGGTCGACCGTGACGCGCTGCCGTGGCCCGTCGACGCCGGCGACGACGAGGGCGCGGGGCTGACGGGGACGACGGGCTGGCTCGCCGGTCTGTGGCGCGACGTGCTGGCCGCGCCGGTGGACGGTCCCGAGGCCGACTTCTTCGCGCTCGGCGGCGGCTCGCTGTCAGCGGCGCAACTGGTCGCCGCCCTGCGTCGGCGCCACCCGCAGGTCACGGTGGCCGACCTGTACGACCACCCGCGGCTCGGGTCGCTCGCGGGTTTCCTCGACGAGCTCGATCCATCGCCGCAGGTGCATCCGCGCACGGTGAAGCCGACGTCACACTTGACGCAGGCCGTGCAGGTGGCGTTGTCGCTACCGCTGGCCACGCTGACCGGACTGCAGTGGGTGGTGTGGCTGGCGTTGGCCAACAATGTCCTGGCCGGGTTCGTTCCCTGGACCGCACCGCTGAACTGGTGGTGGGTCGGCGCGGGCTTCGTCCTGTTCGTCACCCCGCTGGGCCGGATGGGCATCGCGGCGCTGTGCGCGCGCCTTCTCCTCGACGGGCTAGCGCCGGGCACCTACCGGCGAGGCGGGCCGGAGCACCTGCGGGTATGGCTCGCCGAACGGCTGGCCGAGGCCAGCGGCGCCGAAAACCTCGCGGGTGCACCATGGTTGGTGTACTACGCCCGCGCGCTCGGCAACAAAGTCGGCAAGGGTGTTGATCTGCACTCCACACCGCCGGTGACGGGCATGCTCAAGCTCGGGCACCGAAGCTCGGTCGAACCCGAAGTCGACCTGTCCGGCCACTGGGTCGACGGCGACCTCTTCCACGTCGGGCCGATCACCGTCGGCAACGACGCGACGATCGGCGCACGCACGACGCTGCTGCCCGGTGCCGTCGTCGGCAAGAACGCCGATGTGGCCCCCGGTTCCGGCGTCGTCGGCAAGGTGAAGAACGGTCAGTACTGGAAGGGTTCGCCCGCGGTGAAGTCCGGCAAGGCCCGTCATCCCTGGCCCGAACACCGTCCACCGCGCGCGCCTGTGTGGGTGGCGGTCTACGGCGTCTCCTCGATTGTGCTCGGAGGACTGCCGTTGCTCGCGATCGCGGCCGGGCTGGCGGTGACCGGATACGGTGTGCGCGAGACGGATTCGGTGGCGGACGCGATCGTGCCCGCGGCGCTGTGGACTCCGGCCGCGACACTGGCCGCCGCATTCATATACGCGGTGCTGACGGTGGCCGGGGTGCGGCTGCTCTCGCTGGGGCTGCACGAGGGCTATCACCCGGTGCGCAGCCGCACGGGGTGGCAGATCTGGACCACCGAACGGCTGATGGATGCAGCGCGCACCTACCTGTTCCCGATCTACGCGAGCCTGCTCACCCCGTCGTGGCTGCGTGCACTCGGCGCCAAAGTCGGTCGCGGAACCGAGATTTCGACCGCACTGTTCACACCCAAGTTCACCGTCGTCGAGGACGGCGCCTTCCTCGCCGACGACACCATGGTGGCGTCCTACGAGTTGGGTGGCGGCTGGATCCATGTCGCGAAGGCGACGATCGGCAAGAGGGCATTCCTCGGCAACTCCGGCATCACTCAACCGGGTCGCAAGGTACCCGACGACGGCTTGGTGGCCGTGCTGTCGGCGACCCCGCACAAGGCCAAGGCCGGTTCCTCGTGGCTGGGCAGTCCGCCGGTCCGGTTGCGCCGCAGGCCGACCGCGGCGGACGCGCTGCGCACCTTCCACCCCTCAGGGCGGCTGAAGCTCCTGCGGGGTCTGGTCGAGACGTGCCGGATCGTCCCGCTGATCGTCACGTACGCGATCGGGGTGGCGGTGCTGCTCACCCTGCAATGGTTGGCCGTGGAAGCCGGCTGGGGGTGGGCCGCGTTGAGTGCCGGCGCGGTGCTGTTGGTCGCCGGAGGCGTTGCCGGAGCAGCCGCGGTGATCGCGAAATGGCTTGTGGTCGGTCGCATCGAGGCCGGTGAACACCCGCTCTGGTCTCCGTTCGTCTGGCGCAACGAGGTCTACGACAGCTTCGTCGAGACCGTCGCCGCCCCGTGGTTCGCCCGTGCGGCGAGCGGCACACCGGTGATGAACCTGTGGTTGCGGGCGCTGGGCGCCGGGATCGGGCGCGGCGTCTGGTGCGAGACGTACTGGCTACCCGAGGCCGACCTGGTGACCCTCGAGCAGGGTGCCACCGTCAACCGTGGCTGCGTGGCGCAGACGCATCTGTTCCACGACAGGATCATGCGAATGGACACCGTTGTGCTGGAGCAGGGTTCGACACTGGGTGCGCACAGCGTCGCGCTGCCCGCCGCACGCATCGGCGCCGGCGCGACCGTCGGCCCGGCCTCACTGGTCGTGCGCGGCGATGAGGTACCCGCGTCGACCCGCTGGCAGGGCAACCCGATCTCGCCGTGGCAGGCGCCGCGCAAGAAGCGCGCGGGCACGTCGGCACCATCGACCGAAGAAACCGCCGCGTGACGAGAGGCAAGAAGAAGTCGACACCGGTCATCGACCCGTACCTGCCCACCAGCGGCAACTTCGGTTACCGGGTGTCACGCTACGAACTCGACATCGAATACAAGGTCGCCATCAACCGGCTCACGGGCACGGCGACGATCACCGCGGTGACTCTCGCTTCGCTCCGCACCTTCACCCTCGACCTCGCCGACACGCTGTCGGTGACGAAGGTGATCGTCAACGGCGCACGGCCCCAACAGTTCCGCACCTCTTCGGGCAAGCTACACATCGCCTTGCGCGATGTGCTGGCTCCGGGCGCGGCGATGACGATCGTCGTGCGCTACGGCGGCGCCCCCAGGCCGATCCGCTCACTGTGGGGTGATGTCGGTTTCGAAGAACTCAGCGACGGCGCCCTGGTCGCCGGCCAACCGAACGGTGCGCAGTCGTGGTTTCCCTGCGACGACCACCCGAGCGCAAAGGCCAGCTTCCGTCTGCAGATCGCCGCCGAGAGCCCATACCGGGTGATCGCGAACGGCGAGTTGGTGTCCCGACGCGCACGGGCCGGGATGACCACGTGGACATACGACTTGCCCGAGCCCACCTCGACCTATCTGGTCACGCTGCAGATCGGGATGTACGAACGCCGGCGGCTGGCCAACAACGGGGTCCCGATCCACGCGGCGCTTCCGGACCGGCTGCGGGACAACTTCGAACACGACTTCGCCGCGCAACCGCAGATGATGAAACTGTTCGTCACGTTGTTCGGCGACTATCCGCTCAACGAGGGCTACACCGTCGTGGTCACCGACGACGACCTCGAGATCCCGCTTGAGGCGCAGGGAATTTCGATCTTCGGCGCCAACCACTGCGACGGCAAGGGTCGGGCTGAGCGGTTGATCGCGCACGAACTGGCACACCAGTGGTTCGGCAACTCGGTGACCGCCAAGCGGTGGCGTCACATCTGGCTGCACGAGGGGTTCGCCTGTTACGCCGAGTGGCTGTGGTCGGAGAACTCCGGCGGCCGCAGCGCCGACGAGTGGGCGCGGCACTACTATCAGCGGCTCGCCGACTCGCCGCGCGACCTCATTCTGGCCGACCCCGGCGCGCGCGACATGTTCGACGACCGGGTGTACAAGCGCGGTGCGATGACGTTGCACGTGCTGCGGCGGCACCTGGGCGACGACAACTTCTTCGCGCTGCTGCGGGACTGGACCGCGCGCTACCGGCACAGCACGGTGGTGACCGACGACTTCACCGGGCTGGCATCGCATTACGCCGACGAGTCGCTGCGCCCGCTGTGGGATGCCTGGCTGTACTCCCCGCAGTTACCCGAGCTGGACACACCGTGACCGACGCGGGCGCGCCCTTCGATCCGGTCACCGCGAGCAGCGCGGCACCGACCGGTCCCGCCGCGCGCGGCAGCGTCGGCCGGGTCGGTGTGGCCACCGCCGCGATCGCGCTGTGCGGGTATGCGGTGCTCTACCTGGCCGCCCGTGACCTCGAACCCGCCGGGTTCTCGTTGTTCGCGGTGTTCTGGGGGGCGTTCGGCCTGGTCTCGGGGGCGACGGGCGGGCTGCTACAGGAGGCCACCAGGGAGGTGCGGTCCGCAGTCCACGTCGAGGTCACCGAGGGCCCGCGCAGCCGTCCGATGTGGGTGGGCGCTCTCGTGGGCGTCGTGTCGGCCGCTGCGATCGCTCTCAGTTCTCCGCTGTGGTCCGAGTACGTGTTCGTCGAATCCCGATGGCTTTCGGTGACGCTGCTGTCCGTCGGACTTGCCGGGTTCTGCTTGCACTCCACGCTTCTCGGCATTTCGGCCGGACTGGACAGGTGGACGGCGTACGGATCGCAGATGGTGACCGACGCAAGCCTGCGGCTACTCGTGGCCGTCGCGACATTCCTTGTCGGCTGGGGTTTGGGCGGCTATCTGTGGGCCACCGTGGCCGGTTCGGTGGCGTGGCTGATCATGCTGATCGTCTCGCCCACCACCCGGCGTTCCGCGGGTCTGTCGACCCCTGTCAGCACCGCGGACTTCCTACGGGGCGCATCGCATTCGATCACCGCGGCGGGCGCGAGCGCGATCCTGGTCATGGGGTTTCCGGTGCTGTTGCAGGCGACCTCCGACGACCTCGGCGCGGTCGGCGGCATCGTGATCCTGGCCGTCACGCTGACCCGAGCCCCACTCCTCGTTCCGCTCACGGCGATGCAGGGCAACCTCGTGGCCCACTTCGTCGACCAGCGCACGCACCGGTTGCGCGCTCTCGTTGCTCCCACGGTGATCGTCGCCGGTGTGGGCCTGCTCGGTGTGTTGGTGGCTTGGGCGGCCGGACCGTGGTTGTTACGCAGCGCATTCGGTGCCGAATACCGCGCCGACGGGGCGCTGCTGGCCTGGTTGACGGGCGGTGCGATCGCCGTTTCGCTACTAACGCTCACCGGCGCCGCGGCAGTGGCGGCGGCGCTGCACCGTGCGTACTCGCTGGGCTGGGTTTCGGCGACCGTCGCGTCGACGCTGTTGCTGCTATTACCGCTCGATCTGCAGACGCGTACGGTGGTCGCGTTGGTGTGCGGGCCGGTGGTGGGTATCGCCGTGCACCTGTTCGCGCTGTCCCGCCGGCGTGCGACATGAACACCGGTTCGGAGCACAGGTCGCCCATCCGTATGCTGGCCCCGTTGTGAGGAAGAGCGAATGACTTGGCTGGTGACCGGTGGCGCCGGATACATCGGTTCCCATGTGGTGCGCGCCCTGTCGGACGCCGACATGCCGGTGGTGGTAATCGACGATCTGTCGACCGGCCTCCGGCGATTCGTCCCGCCGACGGTTCCGTTCGTGCGCGGCACCCTGCTCGACGGTGAACTCGTCGCACGCACGCTCGACGAGCACCGCGTCAGCGGCGTCATCCACATCGCAGGGTTCAAGTACGCCGGTGTCTCGGTGCAACGCCCACTTCACACCTACGAGCAGAACGTCTCGGCGATGGTCACGCTTCTCAAGGCGATGGAGGCCGCAGGCACCGACAAGATGGTGTTCTCCTCCAGCGCCGCCACGTACGGCACCCCGGACGTCGACACCGTCACAGAGCAGACGCCCACTTCGCCGGAATCCCCGTACGGCGTCAGTAAATTGGTGGGAGAGTGGATGATTCGCGACGCCGCCCGCTCGTCCGGGTTGCGGCACACCAGCCTGCGCTACTTCAATGTGGTGGGATCGGGGTCGGCGGATCTGTTCGACGTCAGCCCGCACAACCTTTTCCCGCTGGTGTTCGACATGTTGTGCCGCGACGAGACACCGCGGATCAACGGCGCCGACTACCCCACTGCCGACGGCACCTGCGTGCGGGACTACGTGCACGTGTCGGACCTCGCGCTGGCGCATGTCGCCGCTGCGAGGCGGCTGGAAGCCGGTGAAGCAATCGAGCCCGTCTACAACCTCGGCAGCGGCAGCGGCACCTCAGTGCGAGAGATCATGACCACGATCCGCGATGTGACCGGATTCGATTTCGAGCCGGTGGTCGGTCCGCGCCGACCCGGTGACCCGGCCCGCATCGTCGCGTCGGGTGACTTGGCCGCGCGCGACCTCGACTGGCGGATGCGGCATTCGCTGGAGGAGATGGTGCGCTCGGCGTGGATCGCTCGCCGACAAGCAGGGGATGCCTATCCGCGGTAACTACGCGCTGGGCAACTGGGTCGCGCGCACCGCCATCGTCCTGATCGTCGTGCAGTTGGCGATCCGGGCGATGCTGGCGTTCGGCGGTTACTTCTACTGGGACGACCTGATTCTGATCGGCCGCGCGGGTACCCAACCGCTGCTCTCGCCGGCATACCTGTTCGACGACCACGACGGTCACGTCATGCCTGCCGCGTTCCTCGTCGCCGGTGGCATCACCTTGTTGGCGCCGCTGAACTGGATCGGCCCGGCGATCAGCCTGCTCGTATTGCAGTTGCTGGTGTCGCTGGCGCTGCTGCGGACGTTGCACATCATCCTCGGGTGGCGTCCAGTCCTGTTGCTGCCGTTGATATTCGCGTTGTTCACCCCGCTTGCGGTGCCCGGATTCGCCTGGTGGGCGGCGGCACTGAACTCGTTGCCGATGCTGGCGGCGATGGCGTGGGTCTGCGGTGACGCGATCCTTTTGGTGCGCACGGGTGATAAGCGCTACGCGGTGACGGCTCTTTTGGTCTACATCGGTGGTCTGCTGTTCTTCGAGAAGGCGGCGGTGATTCCGTTCGTCGCGTTCGCGGTGACCGCTCTCCTGTGCTACGTGACCGGCACCGAACCGGTGAAGGCGGTGTGGCATAGGGGAGTCCGCCTGTGGGTGCCGTCGCTGGCGGTCACGGCGGGATGGGTCGGCGTGTACCTGGTCGTCGTCGACCAGAAGCGGTGGAGTTTCGACCTGGCGATGACGTGGGACCTGCTTGCGCGGTCGGTAACGCACGGGATCGTGCCGGGGTTGGTCGGCGGCCCGTGGGACTGGCAACGGTGGGCGCCGGCCTCGCCGTGGGCGACCCCGCCCGCGTCGGTGATCGTGTTGGGCTGGGTGACCTTGGCCGCCGTGGTGGCGGTGACGCTGCTGCGCAAGCGGCGGATCGCCGCGGTGTGGTCGGTGGCCGCCGGATATGCGATAGCCTGCCAGATCCCGATCTACCTCATGCGGTCATCGCAGTTCACCGCCCTGGAATTGGCGCAGACGCTGCGCTACCTGCCCGACCTCGTCATCGTGCTGGCGCTGTTGGCGGCGGTCGGGCTGTGCGCCCCGAACCGAGAGGGGTCCCGGTGGCTGGACGCGTCGCGGTCCCGAACAGCTGTGATCTGTTCGCTCACAGCGTTGTTCGTGGCCAGCAGCGTGTACTCGACGGCGACGTTCCTGACGGTGTGGCGCGACAATCCGGCACAGGACTATCTGCGCAACGCGTTGTCGGGCCTGGCCGACGCGAGCCGGACGTCGGACGCACCGATGCTCGACCAGGAGGTCGACCCGATGGTCCTGCAACGGGTCGTCGGACCCGAGAACCGGGCCAGCCACATGTTTGCGCTTGTGCGCGAACGTCCCGAATTCTCCGCGGCCACAGACGAATTACGAATGCTCGATCACACCGGTCGCGTGGTCGACGCGAAGGTCACCTGGGTGCGCGCCATCGCGCCAGGACCGCACCCGGGCTGCGGATACCTGGTGCAGCCGGAAGCTCCGGTCCGCATGCCGCTGGACGGCCCGCTGCTGCCTTCGGACTGGACGGCCGAGATCAACTACCTGGCCAACAGCGACGGCTCGATGACGATGTCGCTGTCGGAGGGTTACGAGGTCAAGGTGCCGGTGCGACCGGGCCTGAACCAGGTGTTCGTCCGGCTACGCGGTGCGGGCGACGCGATCGACGTCCGTGCGAACACCGCCGCGTTGTCGGTGTGCATCGCGTCGGGACCCGTCGGATTCGTGGCACCGAAATAGCGTTCGGCGTGCCAGGCTGTCGGGATGACCGACATCCGTGACCAAGGCCTCCAGGTCTTCCGCGAACTGCTTCCCGGCGTCCTTCCCGACGGAGACATCGAACTGCCCGACGACTCCTTCGGCGGCGAGCTGCTCGGACTGGCCATGGACAACGTGTTCGGGCGACTGTGGACCCGAGACGGCCTGAGCCGTCGCGACCGCAGCCTACTGACGCTGGGTATCCTGATCGCACTGCGCGCCGAAGACGAATTGCGCATTCATGTTCAGATTGCGCGCACCAACGGCCTCACCGATGACGAGATCGCCGAGGTCGTCTACCACTGCACCGGCTACACCGGTTTCCCGGCTGCCAACTCGGCAATGAGAATCGCCAAGGAAGTGTTGCAGCCCACGTGAGCATCGCGCCGGTCACCCACCACCGCGTCACCGTCGATGACGTCGACACCTTCTACCGCCAAGCCGGACCGCCCGACGCCCCGGTCGTCCTTTTGCCGCACGGCTATCCGGCTTCGTCTTACGTCTACCGCAATCTGATGGCCGCACTGGGTGAGCGCTGGCGTCTGGTCGCCCCTGATCTGCCCGGTTTCGGTTACAGCTCAACACCTTCACCCGACGGCTTCGGCTACACCTTCGATGCCTACGCGGCCTTCCTGAGGTCTTTCGTCGATGCACTCGCCTTCCGGCGCTACGTCATCTGGCTGCACGACTACGGCTCCCAGTTCGGTTTCCGTCTTGCCCTGGCCGAACCCGAGCGCGTCGCGGGTCTCGTCATCCAGAACGGCGACATCTACGCCGATGCGTTCGGGCCGAAGTACGACTTCCTGCGCGAGCTTTGGAACAACCCTGGACCCGCTGCCCGTCGGCGCATCGCCGAACACGTGACCCTCGCCGGCTTCGAAAGCGAGTTCCGCGGCGAACTTCCGGCCGAGGTGGCCGACCGCATCAGCCCCGACCTGTGGACACTGCACTGGTCGCTGATGAACACCCCGGACCGGCTGGCCAACCTCATCCACCTGCTCGAGGACCAACCGTCGACACTCGACTGGTTCGCTGAGGAGCAGGCATACCTGCGCACGCATCGGCCGCCGACGCTGATCGTCTGGGGGCCATATGACGGCTACATGCCCGAGGAGTCGGCGCGGGCTTACCACCGCGACCTGCCCGACGCGCCCCTGCACCTGCTCGGGGGCGGGCACTGGCTGCTGGAAACGCACCTCGACGAGGTCGTGCCGTTGGTCTCTGACTTCCTGACCCGAGGACCGAACTGGAGCCACCTAGGAGAATCGAACTCCTGACCTGCTCATTACGAGTGAGCCGCTCTGCCGACTGAGCTAAGGTGGCGTGCCTGCGATGAGCGCTTGCGCGAAGAGCTGAAGACACCGGCAGGCGGGACGAGTCTACGGCAGGGCCCGCCGCCGACCCAACTCAGTCGCGCAGCGCCCGTCCGACCGTCGCCACCATCGCGTCGACCGCGAACTTCGGCTTGACGTTGACGGCCAACGCCTCGCGGCACTCCAGCACGGCTTCGATGCAGCGCAGCAGTTTGTCCGGCGGTGCATGCGCGGCCAGCCTGGCGATCTCCTCCGCCATATCGGGGTGGTTGTGTGCAACGTCGCCGGCGTCCGAGGCCACCAGCAGCGCGTCGCGGAAGTACGTCGCCAGATCGATCAGCGCGCGGTCCAGAGAATCACGGGAGGCGCGCGTCTTGCGCGACTTCTGCCGTCGCTCAAGGGCACTCAGGGCACCGGCCGCTCCACGCAGCGAACCGGCCGTCCCCTTTCCGGTGCCACCGGCGCCGAGCGCGGTGCGCAGTTCCTCGGTCTCGGCCTCGTTGCGGTCCACCGTCAGCGCCAGCGCCTCGTCCTCGGCCGTCTTCACCAACTCCTCGGCCGCGGCGTAGGCGCGTGACGGCGTCGCCGCGTCGCGCGCCAGACCCAACGCCCGCTTCCGGCGCTCCCGCGCCGACTCGTCGGTGGCCAGCCGACGGGCCCGCCCGACATGGCCGCCGCTGACCGAAGCCGCCCACCGCGCCTCGGCCTCCGGAAGCCCGTCGCTGTCCATCAGCACGCCCGCGATCGCGTCCACGGTCGGGGTGACCAGCGCCACGTGCCTGCAGCGCGAGCGCAGCGTGATCGCGATGTCCTCGGGGTCCACCGACGGCGCGCACAGCAGGAACACCGTCGACGGCGGCGGCTCCTCGACCACCTTGAGCAGAGCGTTCGCCGCGCCCTCGGTCAGCCGGTCAGCATCCTCGATCAATACGATCTGCCAACGCCCCGTGCCAGGCCGCCGCGAGGCGATCTGCACGATCGCGCGCATGTCGTCGACACCGATCGACAGCCCCTCGGGAATGATCCGACGCACGTCGGCGTGGGTGCCGGCCATCGTCGTCGTGCAAGCCCGGCATTCGCCGCACCCGGGAACACCGTCGGAGGTGCACTGCAGCGCCGCGGCGAAGCACAACGCGGCCACCGACCGGCCCGAGCCGGGAGGGCCCGTGATCAGCCACGCGTGTGTCATGGTTCCGACCACCGCCCCGCTGTGAGCCGCCTCACCGCGTGCGGCGCGTGCTGCGGCCACCAACTCGGCCTCAACAGCCTGTTGACCCACGAGACGCGAGAAGACACCGCCCATCGGAGATAACAGTAGTGCTGCGAACCGACACGTCCGTCTCACAGCACCCGTACCCGTCGCCGAGGCCCGATACGGTTGACGCGTGGCCATGGAAGAACGACCGATCGGGCGGATCAGCGCATTCGTCCGGTGGGCCGCGCGCACCCCGTGGCCGGTGTTCACGCTGGGCATGGTTCAGGCCGACATCATCGGCGCCCTGCTGGTCCTGAGCTTTCTGAGATTCGGCCTGCCGCCCGAGGACCGCATCCAGCTGCAGGACCTGCCCGCCTTCAACCTGGCGGTCTTCCTCGGCTTCCTGTTCGTGTCCTTCACCGTCGCCGCGTATTGGAGCCTGCGGCTGCTGATCCCGGTCATGCGCTGGCAGCGCCGCGACATGCTGCTCGGCGACCGTGATCCTGCCGACACCGAGGTGGCGCGCACCCGCGCGCTGAAGATGCCGTTCTACCGGTCGGTGATCAACGTCGCGAACTGGTTCCTGGGCTCGGTGGTGTTCATCGTCGCGAGTTGGCCGGTGGCCAGTAAGTCGGCGCCGGTGGTCGCCGTCGCCACGGGGCTGGGCGCCACCGCGACCGCCATCATCGGCTACCTGCAGTCCGAACGGGTGCTGCGGCCGGTCGCGGTGGCGGCCCTGCGCGGCGGTGTACCGGAGAACTTCCGCGCGCCCGGCGTGATCGCGCGTCAGGTGATGACGTGGGTGCTGTCCACGGCGGTCCCGATCATCGCGATCGTGCTGGCGGTGGTGGCCAGCAAGTTCGAGATTCTCACCGCTCCCGCCGACCGGCTGACCACCCCGATCCTGATCCTGTCGATCTCCGCACTGGTGGTCGGCCTGGCAGGCACCGTGTTGGTGGCGATGTCGATCGCCGACCCGCTGCGCCAGTTGCGCTGGGCGCTCGGCGAGGTGCAGCGCGGTAACTACAACGCCCACATGCAGATCTACGACGCCAGCGAGCTGGGCCTGCTGCAGGCGGGCTTCAACGACATGGTTCGCGACCTCGCCGAACGGCAGCGCTTGCGCGACCTGTTCGGCCGCTACGTCGGCGAGGACGTGGCCCGGCGCGCACTGGAGCGCGGCACCGAACTGGGTGGTCAGGAACGCGACGTCGCGGTGCTGTTCGTCGACCTGGTCGGATCGACACAGCTGGCGTCGACCATCCCCGCCGCCGACGTCGTCAACCTGCTCAACGACTTCTTCCGCGTGGTCGTCGACACCGTCAACCGGCACGGCGGATTCGTCAACAAATTCCAGGGCGATGCGGCGCTGGCCATCTTCGGCGCGCCGATCGAGCATCCAGATGCGTGCGGCGGCGCGCTCGCGGCCTCCCGCGAACTGCACGACGAGCTGATCGAGGTGCTGGGCCAGACGGAGTTCGGTATCGGGGTGTCGGCAGGCCGCGCGATCGCCGGGCACATCGGCGCCCAGGCCCGCTTCGAATACACCGTGATCGGTGATCCGGTCAACGAAGCGGCGCGGCTGACCGAGCTGGCCAAGCTGGAGGAGGGCCATGTCCTGGCCTCGGCGATCGCGGTCAGCGGGGCTCTGGACGCCGAAGCGCTGTGCTGGGACGTCGGCGAGATCGTCGAACTCCGTGGCCGTGTGGCCCCGACACAATTGGCACGGCCGCTGAACCTGCTCGGCTCCGCCGGGGCCCGCCCCGAACAGACCGACACAGACCCCGCCGACGGCGACGCTGAGCAAGACGCCGAACGTGAAGCAGTTACCGAGGAATCACGCTGATCTCGAGCACAAGCTCACGTTCGCGCGCTAGCTCTTCTTGGCGGCTTTCTTCGCTCCGGCCTTTTTCGCCGTCTTCTTCGCCCCCGCCTTCTTCGTCCTCTTCACCGGCCCGCGCGCCCGACGGTCGGCGAGCAGTTCGGCGGCGCGTTCGTCGGTGATCGACAAGACGTCGTCGCCTTTGCGCAGGCTGGCGTTGGTCTCCCCGTCGGTGACATACGGGCCGAACCGGCCGTCCTTGATCACCATCGGCTTGCCGGTCGCCGGATCCTCGCCGAGTTCACGCAACGGCGGGGCCGCGGCCCGCTGACCGCCGCGGCGCTTGGGCTCGGCGTAGATCTTCAGGGCCTCGTCGAGCGTGATGTCGAACATCTGCTCTTCGGTGGCAAGCGATCGAGAGTCCGTGCCGCGCTTGAGGTATGGGCCGTAGCGGCCGTTCTGCGCGGTGATCTCTTCACCGGTGTTCGGGTCGACGCCGACGACGCGCGGCAGCGACAACAGTCGCAGCGCATCGTCCAACGTCACGGTCTCCAGATCCATCGACCGCAACAGCGAACCGGTGCGCGGCTTCGGACCCGTCGGCTTCTTGCCCTTCTTCGCCGGCGACCCGGCCTCCCCGTCGTCGGGCGGTTCGGGCAGAACCTCGGTGACGTACGGACCGTAACGACCGTCCTTGGCGACGATCTCGTGCCCGGTTTCGGGGTCGACGCCCAGCGTTCGGCCTTCTTGCGGTGTGGCGAAAAGCTTTTCGGCGAGCTCGAGGGTCAGCTCGTCGGGGGTGAGGTCATCCTTGAGGTTGGCCCGCTGCGGTTTGAGCTCGCCGGGCTCAGCGTCCTCGTCGGGAACCATCCGCTCCAGGTACGCACCGTTCTTGCCCACCCGCACGTAGATCGGCCGGCCCTGATCGTCGTCGAACAGCTTGATGGAGTTGATTTGTCGGGCGTCGATCTCCTCGAGGTTCACCCCGACGAGCTTCTTGAGCCCACCCGAGCGGGCGATCGAGTCCTCGACCCCGTGATCGCCGCCGAAGTAGAAGTTGTTGAGCCAGTTGGTCCGTCGCTCGTTACCGGCGGCGATCTCGTCGAGTTCGTCTTCCATCGCCGCGGTGAACCCGTAGTCGACGAGGCGGCCGAAGTGCTGTTCGAGCAGCCCGATGACGGCGAACGCCACCCACGACGGCACCAGCGCGCTGCCCCGCTTCACGACGTAACCGCGGTCCTGGATCGTCTTGATGATCGACGAGTACGTCGACGGCCTGCCGATGCCGAGGTCCTCGAGAGCCTTGATCAGCGAAGCCTCGGTGTAGCGGGCGGGTGGCGCGGTGTTGTGCCCGTCGGCGGTGAGCTCGTTGGCGTCGACGCGCTGGCCCTGCTCGAGATTCGGCAGCCGGCTCTCGGCGTCGTCGGCCTCGCCGCCGGCCTGGTCGTCGATGCTCTCGACGTAGGCCTTCAGAAAGCCGGCGAAGGTGATCGTGCGGCCGCTGGCGTTGAAGACGACCTGCTCCCCCGAACTGGCTGTTCCGGAGATGCGCAGACTCAGTGTCGTGCCGCGCGCGTCGGCCATCTGGGAGGCCACGGTGCGCTGCCAGATCAGCTCGTAGAGCCGGAACTCGTCCGTGTCGAGCGCACCGTGCAGCTGGCCCGGCGTGGAGAACACGTCACCCGCGGGCCGGATGGCCTCGTGCGCCTCCTGGGCGTTCTTCACCTTGCGGGTGTACTGCCGCGGCGACGGATGCAGATACTCCTCGCCGTAGAGCTGGCGGGCCTGGTTGCGGGCTGCTTCCACCGCGCTCGCCGACAACGTCGTCGAGTCCGTGCGCATATAGGTGATGTAGCCGTTCTCGTAGAGCCGCTGCGCGATGCTCATCGTGCGTTCCGAGGAGAACCTCAGTTTGCGACCCGCCTCCTGCTGCAGCGTCGAGGTCATGAACGGCGCGTACGGCCTGCGGGTGTAGGGCTTCTGTTCGACCGAGCTGACCGCCAGCTGCGCTCCGCGCAGACCGCCCGCCAACGCCGTCGCGGCGGCCTGGTCGAGCACCAGCACCTCGTCGGGCTTCTTGACCTGGCCCAGCGAGTCGAAGTCGCGGCCGGTGGCCACGCGGCGCCCGTCGACCGTGTTCAGCTTGGCGGTGAACGTCGGGGGCGAGGCCTGCGGGTCGGAGACACTGGCGTCGAGTTCGGCGGTCACGTCCCAATACCCCGCGCTGCGGAACGCCATCCGTTCGCGTTCGCGCTGCACGATGATGCGCGTCGCGACGGATTGCACCCGGCCGGCCGACAACTTCGGCGCGACCTTCTTCCACAGAACCGGGCTGACCTCGTAGCCGTACAGCCGGTCCAGGATGCGGCGCGTCTCCTGCGCGTCGACCAGGTCGTTGTCCAGGTCGCGCGGGTCCTCGGCGGCGGCGCGGATGGCCGGCTCGGTGATCTCGTGGAACACCATCCGCTTGACTGGGATGCGCGGCTTGAGCGTCTCGAGCAGATGCCAGGCGATCGCCTCGCCCTCGCGGTCGCCGTCCGTGGCCAGATACAGCTCGTCGACGTTCTTGAGCAGGTCTTTCAGCTCGGCGACCGTGCTTTTCTTCTCGGGGCTGATGATGTAGAGCGGCTCGAAGTTGTGGTCGACGTCCACCCCGAGGCGGGCCCACGGCTCGGATTTGTACTTCGCGGGCACGTCGGCGGCGTTGCGGGGCAGGTCGCGGATGTGCCCACGGGACGACTCGACGATGTAATTGGAGCCCAGGTAGCCCGCTATCTTGCGCGCCTTGGTAGGCGACTCGACTATGACGAGCCGCCGGACGCTTCCGTTACGGCCGCTGCCGCGGTCCCCATCAGCCACCTTTTGCTTACGCTCCACTTCTTTGGTCACCCACAGCGCAGAATTCCGCATCCGGCGGCGAATCAACCCTGTCGGCAACTGACAATTTCGCACCCCGCGCCAACCGACGCAAACTGACCCCCCTCGCAGCAGCCGTCAGACCCGTGGCCATTCCTGGAACGCCTCCACACTGCCGGGAGGTTCCCCCACGTTCTCTACCAGGCGCGATAGCCGGCGTCGACCGCTGATCCGCAGGGCCGGGCGTGACCCGCGGGTACCGATCAGCGTCGGCGCGATTCCCACCCGCATCATCGCCGACGCGAGCGGCGAATGCGTGTCCGGCGCGTGCGGGTCCAGCCCGAGCAGATAACGGTCGGCTTCGGGTGTGCCCGCGGCCAAGGTCCAGGCCCGAAGCTCGCGCGGGCCGGGCAGCCAGTTCGGCGGGACGGTCTTGACCGCGCCCCGGGTCCAAACGGCCGCGATCTCCACCAGTCGGGTGTCGACCGCGGTGCGCACCAGCGGTGTGTTCTCGTCGGTGCGGGCGATCTCGGGTTCCAGACCGGCCTCGACGATCATCTCGGCGAGCGCCTCCGCCCGCCATTGACGGTCGACGACGACAGACAGCCGCGCACCCTGCTTAGTACCGGAACCCACCAGGACAACCTGGCCAGGTCCGGCGAGCAGCCCGGTGAGGTCGGCCACCGCGGGGGGCACCGACTCCGCCGAGAAGAACGACAGCTGGCTCACAAATCGACAGTAAGCCAGGTACCGGCCTCAGCCGTGGCGGCCGTGCCGTAGCGCGCCGGAATAGCGAACACCCCGCGGCGGTCGGTTCTCGACGCTCGCGGGGTGTCGCCTTTCGATCGTGCTGGTCGCGCTAGACGGCCCGAACACCGGTGGCCTGGGGCCCCTTGGGGCTCTGGCCAACCTCGAACTCGACCTTCTGGTTCTCCTCCAGGGTGCGGAAACCGCTGCCCTGAATCTCCGTGTAGTGGACAAAAACGTCAGCGGAGCCGTCCTCCGGGGCGATGAAGCCGAAGCCCTTCTCCGCGTTGAACCACTTCACAGTTCCCTGTGGCATTTCCTGTTGTTTCCTTCTCTTATTCACCGGGTGCGGTCCACCGTGTTTCGGTACACCGGGCCCGTTCCGACCGCTCTCCTTCGTGGAAGCTCGGAACTCAACCCGACCTACAACCCTCGCAGGAACCGCGATCGCAACGTCGATCCTGCGAGTGCTAGTACACGAACACAGAAGCTGCGACCGCGATAAGTCAATCACGTTCGTGGCTGCGGCGACAGTCTCGGCGTTTCAAATGGGGAACAATTCGCCTAAAGAGGTGTATCGGGAAGGATGATCGATGGCTGATTTCGGCCGCGAGCTACTCGCGTGCGCGGTCGAAGGCACGGTTGCAGGCGGCCCGAATCCGCTGCGCCACGTCGCAGACATCCCACCGCGACGGGGTCGCCCGATGGGGTGGCCGTGTTGGGCCGACCCAGATGTGGTGCGGGCGTTCGTTGATCGGGGCATCGAGGCTCCGTGGTCACATCAACACGCCGCCGCCGACCTCGCTCACGGTGGACGCCATGTCGTTCTGTGCACCGGCACGGCGTCGGGCAAGTCGCTTGCCTACCAGTTGCCGATATTGACAGACCTGAAGGCGAATCCGCGGTCGCGGACGCTGTATCTGTCGCCGACCAAAGCGCTCGGCCACGACCAACTCCGGTCCGCGGTCGCGCTCACCGAGGCGGTGGGGTTGTCCGACGTCGCACCGTGCGCCTACGACGGCGACAGCCACAGCGACGTGCGCCGGTTCGCGCGGGAACGGTCTCGGTGGATCTTCTCCAACCCCGACATGATCCATCTGTCACTGCTGCGCAACCACGCTCGCTGGGCGGTGTTCCTGCGCAACCTGAGTTACATCGTCGTCGACGAATGCCATTACTATCGCGGCATTTTTGGCTCGAATGTGGCTCTCGTGTTGCGCCGGCTTCTGCGGCTGTGCGCCCGATACTCGCCGAGTGGCGGGGTGCCGACCGTGGTCTTCGCCAGCGCCACGACGGCCTCGCCGGCCCAGACCGCCTCCGAGCTGATCGGCCAAACGGTCGCGGAGGTCACCGAGGACGGGTCACCGCAGGGCGCCCGCACCGTGGCGCTTTGGGAACCTCCGCTGCTCGACGACCTGGTGGGTGAAAACGGGGCACCGGTAAGGCGTTCGGCGGGAGCCGAAGCAGCCAGCGTGATGGCCGATCTGGTCGCCGAGGGCGCCCGGATGCTGACGTTCGTGCGGTCACGGCGCGGCGCCGAGCTGACCGCGTTGGGGGCGCGGGCCCGCTTACAGGAAAGGGCGCCCGATCTCGCCGACCGGGTGGCTTCATATCGCGCCGGTTATCTGTCCGAAGACCGCCGCGCGCTCGAGCGCGCGTTGACCGACGGCGAACTGCGGGGGTTGGCGACGACGAACGCGTTGGAGTTGGGTGTCGACATCGCCGGTCTGGACGCCGTTGTCCTCGCCGGGTTTCCGGGCACCGTGACATCGTTCTGGCAACAGGCGGGCCGCTCGGGGCGGCGCGGTCAAGGCGCGCTGATCGTGCTGATCGCCCGCGACGATCCGCTCGACACCTACCTGGTGCACCACCCGTCGGCGCTATTGGACAAGCCGATCGAGCGCGTCGTGATCGACCCGACCAACCCGTATGTGCTTGGGCCACAACTGCTCTGCGCGGCCGCCGAACTTCCGCTCACCGATGCCGAGGTGCGGATGTGGAATGCCGAGGACGTGGCTGCGACGCTCGTCGACGACGGACTGCTGCGGCGACGGGCCAACGGGTACTTCCCCACACCCGGTATGGACCCGCATCCGGCTGTCGACATTCGCGGCTCGTCCGGCGGTCAGATCGCGATCCTGGAGGCCGGGACGGGACGCATGCTCGGGAGCACCGGGGCGGGCCAGGCGCCCTCTTCTGTGCATCCCGGAGCGGTGTATCTGCACCAGGGCGAGACCTATGTTGTCGACTCCCTCGACTTCGAAGACGGCGTGGCCTTCGTGCACGCCGACGATCCCGGTTACACCACCACGGCGCGGGAGGTCACCGACATCGCGGTCACCGGGCATGGTGAGCGAAAGACGTTCGGCGCGGTCACCGTTGGGCTCGTCCCGGTTTCGGTGAGCAATACGGTGACCGGTTATCTGCGCAGGCACCTGACGGGTGAAGTGATCGATTTCGTCGAACTCGAGATGCCCACCCGCACGCTGGACACCATGGCCGTGATGTGCACGATCACGCCAGAGGCGTTACAGCACAACGGCATCGATTTTCTGCGTGTGCCTGGTGCGCTGCATGCCGCAGAGCACGCCGCGATCGGGCTGCTGCCGTTGGTCGCCAGCTGCGATCGTGGCGACATCGGCGGTGTATCGACGGCCGTCGGGCCCGTGCAGGGGCTGCCGACGATCTTCGTGTACGACGGCTACCCCGGCGGTGCGGGTTTCGCCGACCGCGGTTATCACCGGCTCATCACCTGGTGGGCCGCGACGGCAGATGCGATCGAGGCGTGTGAGTGTCCGGCGGGCTGCCCGTCGTGCGTGCAGTCGCCCAAGTGCGGCAACGGGAACGATCCGCTGGACAAGGAGGGCGCGGTGCGGGTGCTGCGGTTGGTGCTGCGCGAGATATCCGAACCCTCCGGCTGAGGGTGTCGCAACCGCTGGCGCAGCACACCGAATCGCGGGCACGCGCGCCGGTAAGGTAGCCCCATGACCCACGACTGGCTGCTCGTGGAGACGCTGGGCAGCGAGCCCGCAGTGGTCGCACAGGGCCGTCGAACCCAGAACCTGATCCCGATCAGTGCCTTCCTGCGGCGCAATCCGCATCTGATGGCGGTCCAGACGGCGATCGGCGAAACGGTGCGCGCACATCAGGGCTTGAGCAGCATCACCCCGAAGAACGACCGTGTCATCCGCACGGAGGTCGTGCAGATGACCGACGGCCGGATACACGGAGTACACGTCTGGATCGGGCCGCCCGACATGGAACCTCCGGAGCGCCCGGTGCCCGGACCGCTGGTCTGGAACCTCGACACCGGCATCGCCACCGCGACCCCCGAATCGCTGGCCAACAGCGGGTGGGAATCGCCTCAGGAGCCGACCCATAACCGCACTTTCGCCGACGACTTGCCGATGCGTGAACTCAACCCCAGCGAGGCCAAGGTGTTGACCATGGCGATCAAACGCGAGCCGGGCGCCGCGTTCTGCAGCACATGGGACGTCACCGATCACCGCGGTGAGGCGATCAGCGTCGGGTTCGTGACGCGGGCGGTGCTGGAATCCGATGACGACGGACCGGATCGGCTTTTGTGCCGAGCGATGAACTGGCGCAGCGAACGGGAGCAAGAGCACCCGGAGCAGGATCACCTCGCCCAGCGAATCCTCAACGGACTGGCCCAGCCTGGTGTGCACCGCGCCTTGGTGGACCCGACGAACTGGACCTTGTTGAAGTGGCTCGACGACCCGGCTCCGTTCTTCGACTGGCGCGTCAGCCTGGCGGGCGAACACGCGGTGCATCCCGACGACCGCGCCGAGATGGAGCGAATGGCCGTCGATTTCAGGACCGGTATCGCGTCCGGCGTACTGCGGATGACCGGCGTCGGCGGCCAAGAGTGGGCACCGGTCCATGTGACGGTGAACCGGGTCGAACTCGACGACGACGTGTATGCCGCGCTGGCGACGCTGCGCCGCCCAAATGCCACTGAGATCGCCGAAGCGGGCCGACGCGATTCCTAGCTGCTGACATCGGTCGGGCCCGCGCGGGCGACCGCACGCGCGGCGCCTACACCGAACCGGCCCAATGTGATCGGAACGTCAACGGCGACAACAATATCGAGATCATCGACGTCGCATCGCGCCATCTCGGTCTCCATGGCATCGGCGACCGCGGCCGCCCACGAGCACGCTTGGTCGATACCGGCCGCGACCCGGTGGGCGGCTGCCAACGCGCCCAGGTCTGCGGCCGCCTGTGCGCGGTGCCGAGCCGTCACCGCCGCACCGAGGTAAGCGGCACCGATGGCGATCGTCACCACCATCGCGATCATCGCAGCGGCGATGAGGGTGGCCGAACCCTGCTCAGCCCGCCCCCGGTTCCATCGCCGCCACTGCTCGCGCCTCGACGGTGAACCCGGGCGGTATCGGCGACCGTGCGCGCACGGTGGCGGTGACGAACTGTCCCTCGCGGCGGGTGACGACGGTGGCTCCCTCGGGTACCAGATCGCGCGCCGCGCTGCCGTCGTGGCCGCGGGCGGCAAGTCGTGCGGCCTCGCGCGCGGCGTCGACACACCGGATGTGCATCGACACCGCCGTGAGCCCGCCCAGACACAAGACGAGGACCGCGACCAGCGCTGCCACCGCAAACGCCGCTTCGACCGTGGCACTGCCACGCTCACTGGTCAGACGTTCGTGTTGAGGGCGCGGCTGATGATGTTGGTCAACGCGCTGACGATCGAGTCGCCGGTGACGACCGTGTAGAGGATCGCGCCGAATGCCGCGGCCGCGATCGTGCCGATCGCATACTCGACGGTCGACATTCCCTCGTCGGCGACGATCAGCATCGTCAGCCGCGTCTGGAGCGCTCGAATCCTGTTGCCCATCACCTTTTCTCCCCACTCGTTGTCCTTCACAAAATCCCCGACTGCAGCACGTCTGAGGCCAGGCCCGCGACGACCGGGATGATGCCCAGGCAGAAGAACGCCGGCAGGTAGCACACCCCCAGCGGGCCTGCGATCAAGACGGAGGCGCGTTCGGCCGCGGCGCGCGCGGTGTCTGCCGCGTCGTCACGCGACCGGTTGGCCAGCGCGCTGACCCCTTGGGCGAGGGCAGTTCCCGACGTTGCCGACCGCCGCGCGAGCCGCAACAATGCGTCGACGCCGCGATCGCCCTCTGGTGCAGTGGCCCACGCGGTCGCCGGGTCGGCGCCCAGGGCAAGCAGATCCGCGGCACGGCTCAGCACTCGGGCCACCGTCGGCGGTGCTGAGGGCGCCGCGGCCGCCGCGGCGCCAGCCACCGCCATACCCGAATGAAGGCAGGCCGCCAGCACGTCGAGCGCCGAGGCCAACGCCAACGGATCATTGGCCCGGGCTTTGTGGTGTGACTTCGGATTCGGGGTGAGTGCGGCCCGCATACGGGCTCGGCCATCGGTGCCTCCGATAAGCGCAGCGATCGCGAGAAGCAGCGCGGCAAGTGTCATCGCACCACCCCGCCGGTGATCCGGTCCGACCACACCAACCCCAGACATGTCAGTGCCGCACCGATGGCCAGGAGCCATTGGCCCGTCGACAATAGGAAGCGCAGCGGCTGGGCACCGATCATCTCGCCGAGCCCGATGCCCAGCAACGGCAGGACGGCGAGCGCAGTGGCCGTGGTCCGCGCACCGGCCAGACCCGCGCTCACCTGAGTCGAGAACCGTTCCCGCGCAACGATGTCACGGTGCGCGGTGTGCATCAGCGTCGCAATGGCGAGGCCTTGCGACTGAGCCAGATTCCAGCAGACCGCGAGCCGCTGCCAATACGTCGGCAGCGCAGACCGTCGTGCCACGCTGAGCATCCCGGCCGCGACATCGCCACCCATCCGCGCCCTGGCCGCCACCGTGCGCAGTGCTGCCGCGACTGCACCGTCAGCCTCGTTGGCCGCCGTGTCGAACGCTGCTACCGGATGGGCGCCGATCCGCAGTTCCCCGACCAGTACGTCGAGCGCACCCTCCAGTGCGGCGGCTTCTTTGGCCCGCTCCCGCTCTGTGCGCCGACGCCGGCTGCGGGTTTCGACGGTGGCGGCCGCGATGACCGCCGCCGCCACGACACCGAGCGGCGCAACGATCATCAGGGCGACGAGGACGACGACCAGCCACAGAGGCGACGGCACCCGTATCGCCCGGCGGCGCGAGCGTGCCACCGGTGTGCGCCGCCGTCGCGTACCGGGTGTGGTGAGAAGCGCCAGCGCGAGAGCCAGCGCGGCGACGCTCACGAGCCACCCCGCTCACGGATCAGATCGTTGAGCCGCTGTGCGCCGGGGCCGAAGCCTTGCCCGAGACGCCACGCCGTGGAGGCACTGACCGGGCCTTCGCCTCCGGCGGTCAACACCGCGATCTCATCGAGTCGGCGCAGGCCTGCTCGGTCGCGGCCGACGTGGATCACCACCTGCACAGCGGCGCCGAGTTGGCTGTGCAAGGCGGCTCGGTCAAGTCCACCGAGCGCGGCCAGCGCCTCGAGGCGAGCAGGCACCTCTGTCGGGCTGTTGGCGTGCACGGTTCCGGCGCCACCATCGTGACCGGTGTTGAGCGCGCCGAGCAGATCGACGACCTCGGCGCCGCGTACCTCACCGACCACGATGCGGTCGGGCCTCATCCGGAGCGCCTGCCTCACCAGGTCCCGCATCGTCACCTCGCCCGCGCCCTCGACGTTGGCGCAACGCGCCACCAGCTTCACCAGGTGCGGATGGGGTGGAGCGAGTTCCGAGGCGTCCTCGACGCAGACGATGCGTTCGGTAGAAGGAACGGCGCCGAGCAGGGCGGCCAACAGGGTGGTCTTGCCCGCCCCGGTGCCTCCCGAGACCAGGAACGCCAGCCGTGCGCGTACCACGCCGTCGAGGAGGGTAGCGGCGGCCGGGTCGATCGCGCCGGCGGCGGTCAGCGAGGCCAGGCCCTGCGTCGCGGGCCGCAGCACCCGCAGCGACAGACACGTTCCCCCGGAAGCGATCGGCGGCAGGACCGCGTGCAGACGCACCGTGAACGCGCCGGCGCCGAACCCCGTCAGCTGGCCGTCGACCCATGGCTGCGCCTCGTCGAGGCGACGTCCAGCGGCGAGCGCCAACCGCTGCGCGAGCCTGCGCACGGAGCTCTCGTCGGAAAAGCGAATTCCGGTGCGACGCAATCCGTTGCCGTCATCCACCCACACCGCGTCGGGGGCCGTGACCAGGACATCGGTGGTGCCGTCGGCCGACAGCAACGGTTCGAGCACACCCGCCCCGGTCAGCTCGGTCTCCAAGAGGCGAAGGCCGCTGAGCACTTCGCTGTCGCCGAGCACACCGCCGGACTCCGCGCGGATCGCTGCGGCCACCACCGTCGGGCGCAGCGGTGCCGATTCGGCCGCGAGTCGCTCGCGGACTCGGTCGATCAACGAGTCGCTCATGCGGCGACCGCAGGATGCTGCTGCAGAATCGTCAACACCTTGCGCGTCGCGCGACCGAGCGGTGACCGGCGACCGACCCGCAGTCCGCCCCGCTCGAGGGTGACCGCCATACCCGGTTGCGGACGCATCCCCGCCAGCAGCGGCAACCCGACGATCTCGGCGACCTCCGCCGACCGCAGCCCGCCCGGTGCCGGACCGCGCACCACCACACCCGAGTTCGGATTGAGCGTCGACACCCACCGGGCGACCGCGTCGGCCGCCGCGCAGGACCGCACGTCGGCGGGTGTCACGACGACGGCGAGATCGGCGGAGGCCAGGGCGGTCTCGGCCGCCGCGGTCGACCGCCTAGGGACGTCGCATACGACGGTGGCACCGCCGCGACTGCCCGCGTCGATCACGGCACCGAGCGGTACGGGGTCGACGTCGCAGCCGGCGCGGCTGCCAGAAAGCACGGTCACGCCCCGTACGCGCGGCAACGCATCCCGCAGCGCCTCGTAATTCAACCGTCCGCCCTCCAGCCGCAGATCCGGCCAGCGCAGCCCGGATTCGGCTTCACCGCCCACGACCAGATCAATGCCGCCGCTCCACGGGTCGACGTCGATCAACAACGCCTCGGGCGCGGTCAGGGCCAGCGCGGTCGCGAAGACCGATGCGCCTGCACCACCGCGGCCGGCGATGACGGCCGCCACCGCACCGCGACTGCCCGCCTCGTGCAGGCCTTCAGCGGCCTCGGCCAATTCCGCCATCAGCTCGTCGTCCTGCTCGGGGAGGGTGAGGACCCGCTGGGCACCGACCTCGATCGCCGCCTGCCAGTCGGTTCCGCGGGGTTCGACGCGGCCCACCAGGACGACGCGCGTACGTCGCGGCAACGCGCGGGCCACGCATCGGCGGGCGGCTGTGATGTCGAGCACGACGGCGGCCGCCTCCGTCCAGACCTTGCGGCTGGAGGGCTCCGACGCGTGGACAACCGGCACACCCGCCGCCGCACACACCCGGTCCACGTCCTCGCGAAGTGCGGGGTCGGCGATCAGCGCGAGGTATCCCCTTGATGAAGCCACCCTCCAACCCTGTGGCCTGGGCTTGCGGCGACGCTACCGCCGACGCCTCATCTGTGGATCAAAGCGATCTTGTGAATGGCCCAGGTGAGAGTCCGCAAACGAAAACGGCGTTCCGCAACCAATGTGAATGGCAGCACATATCCGGATTGCGAAAGGTCCTGAAAAAGGGACGACCCCCGCCAGGGGGGGAGGAGGCGGAGGTCGTCGTGTATCAGCCCCGGGGGGTCGGGCTGATGCACACCCGACATAAGCCGGGTAAGGCTCACTATACACACGCCAGTCGGCTTCGGCGCAAGTGCTGCGCGCTGAGAAAAGAGGCCCAATCTGCGGAAGTGTCCTGCCTCCGACACCTGTCATAACCTGCCACTTTGTACACTCTCCCGGCGATTGTCACGCGCGGGCCCCTATGCTGGCGTCGTGAGCGCATCTGGTTCGGCGGCCGAGGCGCCGAACGCTTCCGCGACGGGCGCCCCGGCGGACGGTCCGGTCAGAACAGCCGCCTTCTTCGATCTCGATAAAACGGTCATCGCAAAAAGCAGCACTCTGGCTTTCAGCAAACCTTTTTTTGCGCAAGGACTAATGAATCGGCGGGCAGTGCTGAAGTCCACGTACGCCCAATTCCTCTTTCTCATGTCCGGCGCCGACCACGACCAGATGGACCGCATGCGCGCCTACGTCACCAACATGTGCGCCGGCTGGGACGTGGAGCAGGTGAAGTCGATCGTGGGCGAAACCCTGCATGACGTCGTCACCCCGTTGGTTTTCGCGGAGGCGGCCGAGCTGATCGCCGACCACAAACTGTGCGGCCGCGACGTGGTCATGGTGTCGGCCTCCGGGGAGGAGATCGTCGCGCCGATCGCTCGTGCGCTTGGCGCCACCCACGCGATGGCCACCCGTATGGTCGTCGAGGACGGCAAATACACCGGAGAGATCGCCTTCTACTGCTACGGCGAGGGCAAGGTGGCCGCGATCCGGGAACTGGCCGCACGCGAGGGTTACGCGCTCGAGCATTCCTATGCCTACTCCGACTCGATCACCGACCTCCCGATGCTCGAGGCCGTCGGCCATCCGCACGTGGTCAATCCCGACCGCACGTTGCGCAAGGAAGCCGCGGCCCGGGGTTGGCCCGTGCTCGACTTCTCCAAACCGGTGTCGCTGCGGGACCGGATCCCGGCCCCGTCGGGCGCGGCCATGGCGACCACCGCGGCGGTCGGCATCAGCGCTCTGGCCGCCGGCGCGCTGACCTATTCGCTGTTGCGGCGCTTCGCCTTCTAGCCAACTCATCACCCGCCAACCCGGCGTCCGCGTAACGATCCGGACTAGGGCTGATTTTGGCCCTTGATGTGATCGCGGTCACGGGGTACAAAGGAGTCACGGAAGCTTGGAGAGGCCAAGATCGAGTCGGAAGAGAAGGCTCGAATCTCCCGCTTCAGGCTCCCCAGCGCGGAACCCGGCACCCACGCGGAGCACATGCCGCGGAATAGGCAAAAGTGTTGCGGGCCTGCGTATTTGCGAAGAGCGGACGGCTAGAGCGAGCCCTTGGGTGGGGTCGCAGTCGAAGCGCATCGACAAGACGCCGAGGCCACCCACGCAACCCATCAGAGCACGCTTGGTAACCGGTCTCCGTGTTAGCGGGCGACGAGCCGAACCACATTCGGAGCGTCGCCCGCTTCGCGTTGGCGACCGGGTGACGGCCTGTGATGGCCGCCCCTTTCAGCAACGCCTCACGGCGACGGGCCCGCCTGCGCGATCGACAACGCCTCGCGGGCGCCCTCGCGCAATGCGCGGCAGCTCAACAGGATCCACGCGGTCAGGCCGTCGGGGGTGCCGGACGAGAACCCCCGAGCCGCGGCGTCGTAGTCACCGGAGCGGCGCATCCAGTGAACCTCCGGCACGCCGAGCCCGTGTGGATCGAGCCCGGTGGTGATCGTCACCAACCGCGACGCCGCCCGCGCCACCACACCGTCGGCGGCACCGAACGGGGCGAGCGTGAGCAGTTCGCCGTGCACGACGGCGGCGAGCACCGGCGCGGGCACCCGGGTCCCTCCCGTGAGGATGTCGGCCAGCAGGGTCAGCCGCGTGCCCACGTGGGCCTCCTGGCGCGGGCGGCCCAACCGTTCGTCATCGGCGATGTCCGCCGCCGCCAGCGCGTGCAACCGGGCGATGGCCTGCAGCGGGGCCCGCTGCCAGACACCGACCAAGGTCGTCGCCCCGCCTTCCACGGCTTCGGACACTCTCAGCGCCCCGGCCAGCACCGGGTCCGGGGTGCCGTCGTCGGTCAACGCAAGCGCACCGCCGTCCAGCACCGACGACGCTCGAGCGGCCCGCAGCGCGGCCTCGGCGGCGCTGCGCGGCCAGCCCCGAAGGTTGGTTCGGTGGCGGTGTGCGCGGCCCAGCGCTTCACGGGCCTCCTCGGCGGCCTCCGCGACGCCGGGCAGGTCAGCCAGCGGCGCCAACGGGTCCTTCGCGAAGCCACCGGTCACGGCAGCACACGCTAGCCGACCGCTGACCCCGTAAGCCACGACGCTCACCGCTGCAAACACACTCGGCGGAGCGGACTGTGGCATGCCAATGTATGAGCGCGGCAAGGTGACTACCCTCACAGATATGGCAGAGTCATCGGCGCAGCACGCTCACGGTCCTTCCGTCTATCCCCCGTCTCCGGAGTTTGCCGAGCAGGCGAACGCGACCGAGGAGCTTTACCGCCAGGCCGAAAAGGACCGGTTGGCGTTCTGGGCGGAGCAGGCCAACCGGCTTGATTGGGAGACACCGTTCGACGAGGTGCTCGATTGGTCGGAGGCCCCGGTCGCCAAGTGGTTCGTCGGCGGAAAGCTCAACGTCGCCTACAACTGCGTGGACCGCCATGTCGAGGCCGGTAACGGGGACCGGGTCGCCATCCACTGGGAGGGTGAGCCCGGCGACAGCCGCGACATCACCTACTCCGAGCTGCTCGCGGAGGTGTCGAAGGCGGCCAACGCGCTGACCGACCTCGGCCTGGCCGCCGGCGACCGCGCCGCCATCTACATGCCGATGATTCCCGAGGCCATCGTGGCGATGCTGGCCTGCGCCCGGCTCGGGGTGCTGCATTCGGTGGTGTTCGCCGGCTTCTCCGCCTCGGCGCTCAAGGCGCGCATCGAGGATGCCCAAGCCAAGATCGTGATCACCAGCGACGGTCAGTACCGGCGTGGGCAGGCGGTGTCGCTCAAGGAATCCGTCGACGAGGCGTGCGAGGGACAAAAGTCGATCGAGCACGTTCTCGTGGTGCGCCGCACCGGGATTGACATCCCGTGGACCGAGGGCCGCGATCTGTGGTGGCACGAGACCGTCGACAACGCCTCACCCGAACACACGCCGGAAGCGTTCGACTCCGAACATCCGTTGTTCCTGCTGTACACCTCGGGAACCACCGGCAAGCCCAAGGGCATCATGCACACCTCCGGCGGCTTCCTGGTCCAGTCGTCGTATTCGCACTACTACGTCTTCGACATCAAGCCCGAGACCGACGTGTACTGGTGCACCGCCGATATCGGATGGGTCACCGGCCACACCTACATCGTGTACGGCCCGCTGTCGAACGGGTGCACCCAGGTCGTCTACGAGGGCACACCGAATTCGCCGAACGAGCACCGGCACTTCGAGGTCATCGAAAAATACGGTGTCACAATCTATTACACCGCGCCGACACTGATCCGGATGTTCATGAAGTGGGGGCGCGAGATCCCCGACGCCCATGACCTTTCCAGCCTGCGCCTACTCGGGTCGGTCGGTGAGCCGATCAACCCCGAGGCGTGGCGGTGGTATCGGGATGCGTTCGGCGGCAAGCGGACTCCGGTCGTCGACACCTGGTGGCAGACCGAGACGGGAGCTATCATGATCTCCCCGCTGCCCGGTGTCACCGAAGCCAAGCCCGGCTCGGCGATGCAGCCGCTGCCCGGTATCTCGGCCAAGATCGTCGACGAGGAAGGCAAGGAGCTCGTGCCCGGCGCCGACGAAGCCGAGCACGTCACCGGCTATCTCGTCTTGGATCAGCCGTGGCCGGCGATGCTGCGGGGCATCTGGGGCGATCCGGAACGATACAAGGACACCTACTGGTCCCGCTATGAGAAGCAAGGGTGGTACTTCGCCGGTGACGGCGCCCGCGTCGACTCGGATGGCTCCATCTGGCTGCTCGGCCGCATCGACGACGTGATGAACGTGTCCGGCCACCGCATCTCGACCACCGAGGTGGAGTCGGCGTTGGTCGGCCATTCCGGTGTCGCCGAGGCCGCGGTCGTCGGCGCCAACGACGACACCACCGGCCAAGGCATCTGCGCATTCGTCATCCTCGAATCGCATGCCAAACACGTCGAAGACGACGAGATCACCACCGAGCTTCGCGAGCAGGTGGCCAAGGAGATCGGAAAGATCGCCCGGCCCAGGGAGATCCACGTCGTGCCCGAGCTGCCGAAGACCCGCAGCGGCAAGATCATGCGGCGGCTGCTGCGTGACGTCGCCGAGGGGCGCGAACTCGGCGACACCTCAACTCTGGTGGATCCCAGCGTGTTCGAGGCGATCCGGGCCAACAAGTAGGCGGTCCGGACGCGGGTCGGCTCAGGCGGCGGCGCCGACGGGGACGAAACCTGTGCCCGGCCGGTTCTTAGCCGTGATGTCGGCCAACTGCGTGTTGAACGACATGGTCACCGCGGGGGTGTGCAGCGGGATGTACTTGATGACGCACGTCGGCAGGGCCTCGGAGAAGGCGCCGTGGATCATGCCGACCAGCCGGTTGTTGACGGTGACAGGCGCGCCCGAATCGCCGGGCTGACCGCACACCTGGTTGACGATGGTGCCCGGCTCCTCGCCCGGGCCCCACGTGACGCCGCAAGAGTAGCCGGTCGTGCGGCCGAGTTTGCAGGCGATGTCACCGGCTACCGGATCGGGGCCCAGGCCGTCGATCTGGAACCCGTCGACGTTGTTGACCGGGCGCACCTTCTGTGGATCGAACTCGATGACCGCGTAGTCCAGGGCGTCGTTGCCCGCGACCATCGTGCCCACCACCCCGGCGGCGTCAACGCCTTCGGCACTGACTTTGGCCCCGGGCCCGCCGCAGTGCGCGGAGGTGAAGCCCACCAGTCGTCCCCGGTTGTCGTTGCCGATCGCGGTGAGCGTGCACAGCGTCTCGCCGTTGACGACAAGGCCCGAGCCGCCACCCAACGAGACCAGCCCCTGAGCGTGCACTGCGGCGGACATCGAGAGGAGTGCCGCTGCTGCGACGACGATGGTCGTGGCGAGACGGCACAGCCCGAGGCCGCTGGTCCTCACGTGAACGTTTCCCCTATCGACGCGCCCCGACCTGCCCTGCCACTGATCTGGCCAGTCTATCGTCGGCCGGGATCGTTTGAGCGCACGCCACATGGCAACATGAGTCGCGACCGACACCATCGCCGGCGGCGCCGGCAGTGGCACCAACGCCGGGAGATCCGGCGATCCGGCCTATGCGGGAGGAACCGTCGTGAGCGATCGCAGGAATGGCGCGCCGACCACCGTCACGTCGATACCGCTGGTCGACCCGCACGCACCCAAGGCCGACCCGTCGATCGGTGACCTCGTCAAGGACGCGACCGCACAGGTGTCCACGCTGGTGCGCGCCGAGGTCGAGCTGGCCAAGGCCGAGATCACACGCGACGTCAAGAAGGGTCTGACCGGCAGCGTCTTCTTCATCCTCGCGCTGGTCGTGCTGTTCTACTCGACGTTCTTTTTCTTCTTCTTCCTCGGTGAGCTGCTCGACCTGTGGCTGGTCAAGTGGGCGGCGTACCTCATCGTGTTCGGCCTGATGGTCGTCGTCACCGCCATCTTCGCTTTCCTCGGTTATCTCAAGGTGCGCCGCATCCGCGGCCCGCAGAAGACGATCGAATCGGTCAAGGAGATCCCCGAGGCGCTGACGCCGGGCCACGACAGGACCAAGGAGATCGCCTCGGGCGACGGAAAGCCGGCGTCGACGGCCGACCCGTCAGGCTGGTAAGTGCCCCCACCCGCCCCGTCGGTCGTCCGCATCGACGGACCGTGGCGGCATCTGGAGGTGCACGCCAACGGAATTCGCTTCCATGTGGTCGAAGCCGAAGGTGATGCGGCTGCGGGCGCCGAGCGGCCGCTGGTGATCCTGCTGCACGGGTTCGGGTCGTTCTGGTGGTCCTGGCGCCACCAACTGGGCGGCTTGTCCGGTGCCCGCGTGGTCGCCGTCGACCTGCGCGGTTACGGTGCCAGCGACAAACCCCCGCGAGGCTACGACGGCTGGACGCTGGCCGGCGACACCGCAGGACTGGTGCGCGCGCTGGGCCACAAGAGCGCGACGCTGGTCGGGCATGCCGACGGCGGCCTGGTGTGCTGGGCCACCGCCGTGCTGCACCCGCGCGCCGTCCGCGCGATCGCCGTGGTCAGCTCACCGCATCCGGCGGCGCTGCGCGCTTCCGCGCTGCGCCATCGCGACCAGGGCCGCGCGCTGCTGCCGTGGATGCTGCGCTACCAGGTGCCGATGTGGCCCGAGCGGGCATTGACCCGCAACGACGGTGCGGAACTCGAACGCCTGGTGCGCAGCCGCGCGGGCGACAGATGGCTTGCCACCGAAGACTTCTCCGAGACCGTCGCGCACATGCGCCGCGCCATTCAGATCCCCGGCGCCGCGCACTCGGCCCTCGAGTACCAGCGGTGGGCGGTGCGCAGCCAACTACGGGGGGAGGGCAGGCGCTTCATACGCGAGATGAACCGACCGATCAACGTTCCGGTGCTGCACATGCGGGGTGTTGCCGACCCGTATGTACTCGCCGATCCGGTGTACCGGACGCAGCGTTACGCACCGCACGGCAGGTACGTATCGATCGACGGCGCAGGGCATTTCGGTCACGAGGAGGCACCGGACAGGGTGAACGACCAGCTGTCCCGCTTCGTGGGGCAGGTCTACGGCTAGGCGACGCAGGCGCCGGTGGGCACCCGTTCGCTGTTGCCCAGCTTGGCCAGTTGCTGCGACACCTCGTTGGCGGTGAGTACGAAGCCGGTGTCGGCGTCGTCGACCGCGGCACCGAACACCACGCCCAGCACCCGGCCCTCCCTGTCGATCATCGGGCCACCCGAATTACCTTGGCGCACAGTGCCTCTGATGGTATAAACCTCGCGCTCGACAGTGGTGGTGCGATAAATGTCGGGACCGCTCAGCTCGATGATCTCGCGGACGCGCGCCGGCGTGGCGACGAAGTTTCCACCGCCGGGATACCCCATCACCACGGCGTCGGTGCCGGTGGTTGCCGCCGTGTCGGCGAACGACAGAGGCGCCGACGGCAGGTCCGGCACGTCGAGGATCGAGATGTCGGCCTGCGGGTCGTAGGACACGACGAACGCGTCGTAGGTCTGCCCGTCGGCCTCGACGGTGACGCTCTCCGATCCGGCGACCACGTGCGCGTTCGAGATCACGCGATTGCTGGCGGCGACGAAACCGGTTCCTTCGAGGACCTTCTGGCAGCCCGGGGCGACCCCGCGGATCTTGACGACACTGGGCCGGGCCGACGCCACTACCGGGTCGGCGGCCAGAGCGGCGTCGGGCGCGTCGACGGCGACGATCGGGGTGCGCCCGAACGGTTGCAGAACGTCGGGCAAGCCGGAGGTGTCCAGCAATGCCGAGAGCCGCTTCGGTACCTCGCGCAGCCACGCAGGCGCCAGGTCGTTGACTTCCTTGAGCACCTGCGAGCCGCGAACGGCTGCGGCGAGGTTCGGCTGGTCCGACGACTGCAGCGGGTACGTCAGCATCCACGCGGCCACCAGGACCGCCAAGGTTTGTATTGCCACCCCGATCAGCGAGTCGACCGTCCGTAGCGAGCGGTTGCGGATGGCGCTGCGCACCGCCCGGCCGAGCACGACACCGGCGATCTCGCCCACGACGACCAAGGCCAGGATCAAGAACAGCGTCACAAACAGCTTGGTGCGCGGCCCGTCGATGTTGGCGACGAGATGGGGCGCCAACAGCACCCCGGCGACGGCGCCCAGAACCACCCCGAGAAACGACAGCATCGAGCCCAGGGCGCCCGAGCGCCAGCCCGAAATGCCCGCCACGAAGGCGATGCCGAGGACAATGAGGTCCACCCACTGTGACGATGTCATGGTTGTGCATCACCGTAACCGGCGCCGCGGCCGACGAGCGCCATTGCGTCCTCCAGTTCGCGCACGTCTTCGGTATTCCACGGCTTTGCCCATCCGGCGACGTCGAGCATCGCCGAGATCACCTGACCGGTGAAACCCCACACCAGCATCTCATTGAGCAGGAACGCCGGACCCGCGTAGCGCCGCGTGTTGGCTTTGCGGTACACCATGATTCGGTTCTCGGGGTTGATGAACGCGCGCACCGGAACCCGGGCGACATGCGCGGTCTCGGCCTCGTCGACTACACCCACCGGCCCCGGGTCCGGCGAGTAGGCCAGCACCGGTACGACGTGGAACCCCGACGGAGGTATGAACAACCGCTCCATCGTGGTGAGCGGATGTAACCGCTGGCCGTCGATCCCGGTCTCCTCGTTGGCCTCGCGCAGCGCCGTCTGCACCGGGCTGTGGTCGCCGGGCTCGACGGCGCCACCGGGAAACGCCGCCTGACCTGCGTGATGGCGCAGGGTGCCCGCGCGCACCGTGACCAGAAGGTCGGCCTCGTCGGGCATGGCGCCGGTCGGGGAGTCGGCGGGTCCGGAGAACAACACCAGCACCGCGGCCTCGCGCGCGTCGGCCTGCGCCGGTTTCCCTTCGCTGGTGACCATCGCGAGCAGCTCGGGTGGCACCCGCCTGCGGTAGGCCCGCTTGATGTCGCCTGCGTTGTCCAGCAACGGTTTGAGCCAGGCCGCGGCGGCGTCGGGCGTCAGACCGCTACCCTCGCTGACCCAGCTCACCCCGGCTCTCCCGTCCTCGCGCCGACCTGCGGCCCCACCGCTGCGGCGATCTCATCGGCGCTGGTGAAAGAGCGCGGTAGGACGTCAGCAACGCTACCGTCCGCACGCAACACCACGGTTGCGGGCATGACGTTGGGCACCCGTAGCGCGGCGGCGATCAACCGCCTGCCGTCCTGCAAGGTGGGCAGTCGCACGCCTAGTTCGGCCAGCCGCAGCAGCGCCGCCGTCTCGTTCTCGTCCTGGTGCACGGTCAACACGGTCACGGCCGACCCCATGCGCCGCTGGTATTCGGCCATCGCGGGGAGTTCGTCGGCGCACGGCCCACACCAGTACGCCCACAGGTTGAGCACGACGACGCGGCCGGCCAGCGCCTTGGCCACGTCGACCATCGCCCCGTCGCCCGCGCACTCGAGCGTGATTCCGCGCAGTGCCTCGGGTCCGGCACCGGCTCCCGGCGCGGGGCACGGCAGCAGGTCGGCCTCGGCACGCGGGCCTGCCAGCGCTTCGGCGGTATCGGCAGCGCGGCGGTCTCGCGCGCTGTGCTGCGACGGTGCCCCGGTGGAGTCGGTGTCGCGGTCCAACTGCGACCACAGCGCCCACCCGAGCGCCACGAGGACCACGAGCACCACGACGGTCCAACGGGTCGAGGTACTCACAGTCGTTCGGGGCCGTGTCGGTTACAGGCCGGCCATGGCCAGCAGATGCTCGGTTTCGGGTCCTTTGACCAGCGGTGCGGCGGTCAGCGGATCAGTCGGCCCGGTGCCGAAGGAGGGGCAGTCGTTGGCCAGCACGCAGACCCCACACGCCGGCTTGCGTGCGTGGCAGACGCGCCGGCCGTGAAAGATCACCCGATGGCTGAGGTCGGTCCACTCACTGCGCTCGATGAGTTCACCGACCGCGTGCTCGACCTTGACCGGATCCTCTTCGGTGGTCCACCCCCAGCGGCGCACGAGCCTGCCGAAATGGGTGTCGACCGTGATGCCGGGGACGCCGAACGCGTTGCCGAGGATGACGTTGGCGGTCTTGCGGCCGACCCCCGGCAGGCTGACCAGCTCCTCGATGGTGGCCGGTACCTCGCCGTCGAACCGCTCGACGAGTTCCTGGCCGAGCCGCATGAGCGAGTTGGCCTTGTTGCGGTAGAACCCGGTGGGGCGGATGAGCTCTTCGAGCTCGGTGCGGTCGGCCTGCGCGTAGTCCAGGGCGGTGCGATATTTCTTGAACAGCGCGGGTGTCGTCAGGTTGACCCGCTTGTCGGTGCTTTGGGCCGACAGGATCGTCGCAACGGTGAGCTCGAGCGGGTTGGTGAAGTCCAGCTCGCAGTACACGTGCGGAAATGCCTGCGCCAGCGTGCGATTCATTCGCCGCGCACGACGGACGAGACCAATCCGCGTCTCGCCGTCCCGATTCCGGGCGCGCTTGGGCCTACCCGCCTTCTTTGCCGACGCCTCGCTTACGGTCACGCATGCCAGCGTACTGAGACGCCCCGACAAAGCCACCGCGAACCGCACTGCCGACCTACTGCGGACCGGTGACGTTTCGTGATCCCGCTGAGACTTTCGGCGTGTTTACTTCTGCCTTGTGTCGTGGTTGCTCGTTGGCCTGATTCCGGGGTTGCTGATGGCTGCGACGCTCGGGCTGCAACGCCTGGAGGCGGGCCTGCACCGGGACACGGTCTCAGCCACCGATGTGGCGCACTTCTTCGAACAAGCCGAGCCGTTGGATGTCGACACGCTGGCGCGGGACGGAATGAGCCGCGCACTGGACGGTATGCGCCATCGTCAACACGTCGCGCACGCGTTCACCAGCGGGCCAGCGGCGCATTTTCGGGACGCGGATCTGCCGGTACGGCCATATCCCCAGCACGGGATGAATCCGGAATTTCAGCAGACCCGACATGCCGATCGTGTGTAGCGTGGGCTGGTCACGAAATCGGGTACCTCTAGACTTATCTCGCTTACCGATAGAGGTCGGCTTCACCTAACAGCTTAAGAGGGGCAACGTGGACGAGATCCTGGCGCGGGCCGGAATCTTCCAGGGGGTCGAACCCAGCGCCGTCACCGCGCTGACCAAGCAATTGCAGCCAGTCGACTTCCCCCGTGGACACACCGTGTTCGCCGAAGGTGAGCCCGGCGATCGGCTCTACATCATCATTTCCGGCAAGGTCAAGATCGGACGCCGCTCGCCGGACGGCCGCGAGAACCTGCTCACGATCATGGGCCCGTCGGACATGTTCGGTGAACTCTCGATCTTCGACCCCGGTCCGCGGACGTCGAGCGCGACCACCATCACCGAGGTTCGCGCGGTGTCGATGGACCGCGACGCGCTTCGGGCGTGGATCGCTGACCGCCCCGAGATCGCCGAGCAGCTGCTGCGCGTGCTCGCCCGCCGGTTGCGCCGCACCAACAACAACCTCGCCGATTTGATCTTCACCGACGTTCCCGGCCGGGTGGCCAAGCAGCTGCTTCAGCTGGCGCAGCGGTTCGGCACCCAGGAGGGCGGCGCGCTGCGGGTCACCCACGACCTCACCCAGGAGGAGATCGCCCAACTCGTCGGCGCCTCGCGCGAGACCGTCAACAAGGCGCTCGCCGATTTCGCCCATCGCGGTTGGATTCGCCTGGAGGGCAAGAGCGTTCTGATCTCCGACTCGGAACGGCTGGCCCGCCGAGCTCGATAGCGATTTGTGCACATTGAGGAGCGGTGAGCGCTCCTCAATGTGCACAAATCACTCAGGCGCGCAGATGGTCGAGCTGCGCTTGGACGCTCCATTCCGCTACGTCCCATAGCTTCTCGTCGACGTCGGTATAGACGTGCTCGACGACCTGTCGCACGGTGGCGTCGTCGCCGAGCACCCGCAACGCCGCGCGCACCTGGTCGAGCCGCTCCTCGCGGTGCGCCAGGTACATGTCGGTCACGGCTTCGAGGTTCTCCAGATCGGGCCCGTGCCCAGGCAACACGATGCGCGGTCCGAGGCCCCGTAGCCGCTGCAGTGACTCCAGATAGTCGGCGAGGCCGCCGTCCTCCTTGTCGATGACGGTCGTCCCGCGGCCCAGCACCGTGTCGGCCGTCAGCACTGCATCATCGAGCAGGAAGCACACCGAGTCGACGGTGTGGCCCGGGGTGGCCATGACGGTGATGCGCAGGCCCGCGGCTTCGATGACCTCGCCGTCGGTGAGCGGGCCACCGAGGCCTCGCAGGAATCCGCTGCCCACGGAGCGCACCACCGCACCCGTGCGGTCGACGATTTTGTCGATGGCACCGGTGTGGTCCTCGTGTTTGTGGCTGATCAGGACCAACGGAATCGTTCCCAGCTCCGCGATCCGCCCGATGTGCTCGTCGTCATCGGGCCCGGGGTCGACGACGACCATCTCGTCGCTGCCGGGGCCGCGCAACACCCATGTGTTGGTGCCGTCCAGCGTCAACAAGCCGGGGTTGTCGCACAGCAGCACCGAGGCAGTGTCGGTGACCGGACGCAGCCGTCCGTACGCCGGATGCTCCGGCGTCACGCGACCTCCACGATCACTTCGACCTCGACCGGGGCGTCCCTCGGCAGCTCGGACACCCCGACCGCGGAGCGGGCATGCGCGCCTGCCTCCCCGAACACCTCCCCGAACAGTTCCGACGCGCCGTTGATCACACCGGGCTGACCGTGAAATCCCGGCGCGGAGGCGACGAACCCGACCACCTTGACCACGCGGGTCACCGCATCGATGCCGACCAGCGAATGCACCGCGGCCAGCGCGTTGAGGGCGCACACCCGGGCCAGCTCATAGGCTTGCTCGGGGGTGACCCCGCCGCCGACCTTGCCCGTGCGCACCAGTTCGCCGTCGCGAATCGGCAGCTGGCCCGCGGTGTAGACGAGGTTGCCGGTGCGCACCGCAGGCACGTAGGCCGCCAACGGCGCGACCGATGGAGGCAACTCGATGCCCAGCTCCGCCAGCCGCGCGGACGGTGTCATTTGGGACGCTTGAGGTAAGCGACGTGCTGTTCACCCGTGGGGCCCGGCAGCACAGACACCAACTCCCAGCCGTCCTCACCCCACTGATCGAGGATTTGCTTGGTGGCGTGGGTCAGGAGCGGGACGGTGGCGTATTCCCAACGGGTCGATTCGGTCATGCGCCCGAGCTTATCGGTGACCGCTATGCGGCCGCGGACCTGCGGAGCATGGAACCGCGTTGGCTAGCATGCACGGGTGGCTTCCACTACCAATGGCGGTAGATCCGTCGGCTGGCCCTCTCGGCTGAGCAAGGCTCGACTGCACTTCGTCACCGGCAAGGGTGGCACCGGTAAATCCACGATCGCCGCATCGCTGGCGTTGGCGCTGGCGGCGGGCGGCCGCAAGGTGCTGTTGGTGGAAGTCGAAGGGCGCCAAGGCATTGCGCAGTTGTTCGACGTGCCGCCGCTGCCCTACCAGGAGGTCAAGATCGCGACCGCCGAAGGCGGCGGTCAGGTCAACGCGCTGGCCATCGACACCGAGGCCGCGTTCCTGGAGTACCTCGACATGTTCTACAACCTGGGTCTGGCGGGGCGCGCGATGCGCCGGATCGGGGCCGTCGAATTCGCGACCACGATCGCACCGGGTCTGCGCGATGTGCTGCTGACCGGCAAGATCCGCGAGATCGTGACCCGCGCCGAGAAGGGCAAACAGCCCGTCTACGACGCGGTCGTGGTCGACTCCCCGCCGACGGGTCGCATCGCGCGGTTCCTCGACGTCACCAAGGCGGTATCGGATCTGGCCAAGGGCGGCCCGGTGCACGGGCAGGCCGAAAGCGTGGTCAAGGTGCTTCACTCCGACATGACCGCCATCCATCTGGTCACGTTGCTGGAGGCGCTGCCCATTCAGGAGACGCTGGAGGCGATCGATGAGCTCAAGGAGCTCGGCCTGCCCATCGGCAGCGTCATCGTCAACCGCGACATTCCCGCCTACTTGCCCGCCGATGCGTTGACCAAGGCGGCCGAAGGTGACATCGACGCCGACACCGTGCGAGCCGGCCTCGCCGAAGCCGGAATCACGTTGTCGGACTCCGATTTCGCCGGCCTGTTGACCGAGGCGATCCAGCATGCGACCCGGATCCAGGCGCGCGCCGAAAGCGCGGAGCAACTCGACGCGCTGGACGTGGCGCGCCTGCAGCTGCCGCAGATCGTCGACGGTGTCGATCTGGGCAGCCTGTACGAACTCGCCGAAGAACTCGAACGCCAAGGGGTGCGCTGATGAATGCTCGCGCGAAGAAGGGTCGGAATTGATGAGTGCGACTCCACCGGCCCTCGACTTGGGCTCGATTCTCAAGGACACGTCGAACCGCGTCGTGGTGTGCTGCGGCGCCGGAGGCGTCGGGAAGACCACCACCGCGGCGGCGATGGCGCTGCGCGCGGCGGAGTACGGCAGGACCGTCGTGGTACTGACCATCGACCCGGCCAAGCGGCTCGCCCAGGCGCTGGGCATCAAGACGCTCGGCAACACTCCGCAGCGGGTTCCGTTGGCCCCCGAGGTGTCGGGTGAACTGCACGCGATGATGCTCGACATGCGCCGAACGTTTGACGAGATGGTCATCCAATACTCGGGGACCCAACGGGCACAAGAGATTCTGGACAACCAGTTCTATCAGACGGTGGCCACCTCGCTGGCGGGCACTCAGGAGTACATGGCCATGGAGAAACTCGGTCAGCTCCTGGCCGAGGACCGGTGGGACCTGGTCGTCGTCGACACCCCACCCTCACGCAACGCGTTGGACTTCCTCGACGCGCCAAAGCGGTTGGGCGGCTTCATGGACAGCAGGCTGTGGAAGCTGCTGCTGGGGCCCGGGCGGGGTATCGGTCGGTTGGTCACGGGCGCGATGGGGCTGGCGATGAAGGCACTGTCCACAGTTCTGGGATCGCAAATGCTCTCGGACGCAGCGGCTTTCGTCCAGTCCCTGGACTCGACGTTCGGCGGCTTCCGCGAGAAGGCCGACCGCACCTATGAATTGCTCAAGCGGCGCGGGACGCAGTTCGTGGTGGTCTCGGCCGCCGAACCGGACGCCCTTCGCGAGGCGTCGTTCTTTGTCGACCGGCTTTCCGAGGAGCACATGCCGCTGGCCGGTTTGATCCTCAACCGGACCCACCCGATGCTGTGCGATCTGCACGCCGAGAAGGCCGAGGAAGCCGCCGAGACGATCGAGAAGAGCGATCCGGAGTCGGTGACGGCAGCGGTGCTGCGGATCCACGCCGACCGTGCCATGACCGCCAAGCGTGAGATCCGGCTGCTGTCGCGCTTCACCGGGGCCAATCCGCACGTGTCGATCGTGGGCGTGCCTTCGCTGCCGTTCGACGTCTCGGACCTGGAGGCGCTGCGGGCGATTGCCGATCAGATCACCGGCGAGACCGCCGCCTAGCGACGAAAGACGCGGGGCGGCCTAGACCGCGTTGCGGTGCTTGCGCTGGGCGTTGAAGAACTCCGCCCATGAGACGACCTCGGGATGCTGCTTGAGCAGAGCGCGGCGCTGCCGCTCGGTCATTCCACCCCAGACTCCGAACTCCACCCGGTTGTCGAGTGCGTCGGCGCCGCACTCGAGGATCACCGGACAGTGCCGGCAGATCACTGCGGCTTTGCGCTGTGCGGCCCCCCGGACGAACAGCTCATCAGGATCGGTCTGGCGGCATCGGGCTTGCGACACCCAAGCGATGCGGGCTTCGGCCTCGGCACCGTGGACGACACTGTGAGCCGACGACGTCATCGCGGTCCTGCGCGCCGCGGGTCTCGTAGCTGACACCAGAGTTCCCTCCGTTCCAACCGCCCCCCGGTCAACACCGGTACGGCGCGATCCCTGGTAGTAGAGCGCTCATGCGATCTACGCCACATTGCGAGGGGTCAGTGTGACCTGTATCGCACTGTCCGACCAAATTAGATGGTCAAAGCCGTCTTGCGCAATACGTACGCCTCCACTTTTTTGGGACGACCGTGCCGTCAGACGGCAGAATTGACGTCCACGCCGGTCGTCGCGTTTTCACAGTCCTGGGATCGCCCGCGGCGAGCCGACGTTTTGCGAGGTCGTTAGTCTGTAGGTCATGCCGGACAGTCCACCGCCGACCCCGCCTCCGCGGACGGTGACGGTGATCAAGCTTGCCTGGTGCGTTCTGCTGGCCAGCGTGGTCACCGCGGCGTTGATGTTTCCGGTCGTGGGTGGCTTCGGCCTGGTGTCCAACCGGGCCTCCGACGTGGTTGCCAACGGTTCGGCCCAACTCGTCGAGGGTGAGGTGCCGCAGGTGTCGACGATGGTCGACGCCAAGGGCAACGTGATCGCCTGGCTCTACAACCAGCGCCGCTTCGAGGTGCCTACCGACCAGATCGCCAACACGATGAAGCTGGCGATCGTCTCGATCGAGGACAAGCGGTTCGCCGAACACAACGGCGTCGACTGGCAGGGCACGCTCACCGGCCTGTCCGGCTACCTGTCCGGCAATCTGGACACCCGTGGCGGCTCGACGATCGAGCAGCAGTACGTCAAGAACTACCAACTGCTGGTGATCGCCCAGACCGACGCCGAGAAGCGCGCCGCCATCGAGACCACCCCGGCCCGCAAGCTGCGCGAGATCCGGATGGCGCTGACGTTGGACAAGACGTTCACCAAACCCGAGATCCTGACCCGCTATCTGAACCTGGTGTCGTTCGGCAACGGCGCCTTCGGTGTGCAGGACGCCGCGCAGACGTACTTCGGGGTCAACGCGTCGGAGTTGAATTGGCAGCAGGCCGCTCTGCTGGCGGGCATGGTCCAGTCGACCAGCACGCTGAACCCCTACACCAACCCCGAGGGTGCGCTGGCACGACGAAACCTGGTGCTGGACACCATGATCCAGAACATCCCCGAGGAAGCAGAGGCGTTGCGGGCCGCCAAGGAGGAGCCGCTGGGTGTCCTCCCGCAGCCCAAGGAACTGCCGCGGGGCTGTATCGCCGCCGGCGACCGCGCGTTCTTCTGCGACTACGCGCTCGAATACCTGGCGCGCGCAGGCATCAGCAAGGAACAGGTCGCCAGGGGCGGATACCTGATCAGGACCACCCTCGACCCCGACGTCCAGGGGCCTGTGAAGGCGGCGGTCAACCAGTTCGCCGCCCCTGACCTCGACGGTGTGGCCAGCGTGATGAGCGTGATCAAGCCCGGCAAGGAATCGCATCCGGTGCTGGCGATGGCCAGCAGCCGCACCTACGGGCTCAACCTCGACGCTGGCGAGACCATGCAGCCGCAGCCGTTCTCCCTGGTGGGTGACGGGGCCGGTTCGACGTTCAAGCTGTTCACCACCGCCGCGGCCTTGGAGATGGGGATGGGCATCAACGCCCAACTCGACGTGCCCGCGCAGTTCCAGGCCAAGGGCCTGGGCAGCAGCGACACCCCGGGCTGCCCGGCCGCGACGTGGTGTGTGAAGAACGCGGGCGGTTACCGCGGCACCATGAACATCACCGACGCGTTGGCCACCTCGCCCAACACGGCCTTCGCCAAGCTGATCTCGCAGGTCGGTGTGCAGCGCAGTGTCGACATGGCGGTTCGGTTGGGACTGCGCTCCTACGCGCTGCCGGGCACCGCCCGCGACTACGACCCCGACAGCAACGAGAGCCTGGCCGACTTCATCAAACGGCAGAACCTGGGCTCGTTCGTGTTGGGACCGATCGAGATCAACGCGCTCGAGTTCTCCAACGTCGGCGCGACGCTGGCCTCCGGCGGCGTGTGGTGCCCGCCGAACCCGATCGCCCAGGTCATCGACCGGAACGGGGAGGAGGTCTCGGTCACTACAGAGACCTGCGAGCAGGCGGTGCCCGAGGGCCTGGCGAACACGCTGGCCAACGCCATGAGCAAGGACGACGAAGGTGCGGGCACCGCCGCGGCGGCGGCCGGTTCGGTCGGATGGGACCTGCCGATGTCGGGCAAGACCGGCACCACCGAGGCCCACCGCTCGTCGGCCTTCCTCGGCTTCACCAACACCCTTGCCGCCGGGAACTACATCTACGACGACTCCACCGCACCCGGTGAACTGTGCTCGTTCCCGCTGCGCAAGTGCGGGTACGGCAATTTGTACGGCGGTAACGAACCGGCCAGGACGTGGTTCGCCGCGATGAAGCCGATCGCCAACAACTTCGGCGAGGTCCGGCTGCCCCCGACCGATCCGCGCTACGTCGAGGGCGGCCCCGGTTCGCGGGTACCCAGCGTTTCCGGCCTGACCGAGAGCGCTGCGCGCCAGCGTTTGCGCGACTCGGGCTTCCAGGTCGCCGACCAGGCGTCCTCGGTGAACAGCAATGCGCCACGGGGCTCCGTGGTCGGCACGACGCCGGGCGGTCAGACGGTGCCGGGGTCGATCATCACGATCCAGGTCTCCAACGGCATTCCGCCGGCCCCGCCACCGCCGCCGCCTGGCGCGATACCCGGTCTCCCGGCGCCGGTCGGCCAGACGGTGGTCGAGATTCCCGGACTGCCGCCGATCACCGTGCCGGTGCTCGGGCCCCCTCCGCCTGCGCCACCGCCTCCACCGTGATCGATGTGCAGTTGCCCACGCCCGCGCGGTCGAGAGCGCTTCGTCGGGGCCACTGGCAGTAGGCTCTGCAGCATGTCCGCCCGTTCGACGACGATCCTGAAGAACTCCGCCGCGGCGTCCGCAGGCGCGCTGGTCGCCGGCATCGGCTACGCAGCGGTGATCGAGCGCAACGCCTTCGTGGTGCGAGAAGTGACGATGCCGGTGCTGGCTCCCGGATCCTCACCGTTGAAGGTGCTGCACATCAGCGACATTCACATGCGTCCCGGCCAGCGGCGCAAGCAGGCCTGGCTGCGCGAACTGGTCGCCTTGGAACCCGATCTCGTGATCAACACCGGCGACAACCTCGCCCACCCCAAGGCCGTGCCCGCTGTGGTGCAGTCACTGTCGGAGTTGCTGTCGGTCCCGGGCCTGTTCGTGTTCGGCAGCAACGACTATTTCGGGCCGACTCCGAAGAACCCGCTCAACTACATCACCCGGCCCGGCCATCGCGTCCACGGCGAACCGCTGCCGTGGCAGGACCTGCGGGCGGCGTTCACCGAACGAGGCTGGCTGGATCTGACGCACACCCGACGCGAGTTGGAGGTGCGCGGTCAGCTGATCGCGGCCGCAGGCGTCGACGACCCGCATCTGTCGCGGGATCGCTATGAGACCGTCGCCGGCCCGGCCAGTCCCGCCGCGAACCTCACGCTCGGGCTGACCCATTCGCCGGAGCCACGGGTCCTCGACCGGTTCGCGGCCGACGGCTATCAGTTGGTGATGGCGGGCCACACCCACGGCGGCCAGTTGTGCCTTCCGTTTTACGGCGCCCTCGTCACGAACTGCGGTCTGGACCGTTCGCGGGTCAAGGGCCCGTCGCGCTGGGGTGCGCACACCCAACTGCACGTCTCGGCGGGCATCGGCACCTCGCCGTACGCCCCGCTGCGGTTCTGCTGCCGTCCCGAGGCCACGCTGCTGACACTGGTCGCGGCGCCGATCGGCGGTCAGGACGCGGACACTCGGGCGGGCACGTCCCATCCGAGCGTCTCGGTGCGGTGACCGACAAGGCCCTGACCGCAAGCCGGAGTAGCCCACGCGCGTGGGTCGACGACGCCGTCCGGTTGATCGAGGCCGACGCACGCCGCAGCGCAGACACCCACCTGTTGCGCTATCCGTTGCCGTCGGCCTGGTGTGACGGCTGCGATCTGCAGCTGTACCTGAAGGACGAGACGACCCACATCACCGGCAGCCTCAAGCACCGGCTGGCGCGGTCGCTGTTCCTCTACGCGCTGTGCAACGGGTGGGTCGACGAGAACACCACGATCATCGAGGCGTCGTCGGGGTCGACGGCGGTGTCCGAGGCGTACTTCGCGGCGCTGCTCGGCCTGCCGTTCATCGCCGTGATGCCGTCGTCGACGAGCACCAGCAAGATCGCGCTGATCGAATCTCAGGGCGGCCATTGCCATTTCGTCGCCGAGTCCAGTCAGGTGTACGCCGAGGCCGAACGGCTCGCCGAAGCCACCGGCGGGCACTACATCGATCAGTTCACAAACGCCGAGCGGGCCACCGACTGGCGCGGCAACAACAACATCGCCGAGTCGATCTTCGAGCAGATGCGCGACGAAGCGCACCCGGTGCCCGACTGGATCGTGGTGGGCGCGGGCACCGGCGGGACGAGCGCCACCATCGGCCGCTACATCCGCTATCGCCGCTATGCCACCCGACTCTGCGTGGTCGACCCGGAGAACTCGGCCTTCTTCCCCTCCTACGCGCAGGATCGCGGTGACGTCGTCACCGGTATGTCGTCGCGCATCGAAGGGATCGGCCGACCGCGGGTGGAGCCGTCGTTTCTGCCTGGCGTCGTCGACCGGATGATGGTCGTACCGGACGCCGCGTCGATCGCCGCGGCTCGGCATGCCAGCGCGGTGCTGGGCCGGCGCGTGGGGCCGTCGACCGGGACGAACCTGTGGGGGGCGTTCGGCCTGCTGGCCGAGATGAGGAGCGAGGGTCGCAGCGGATCAGTGGTGACACTGCTCGCCGACAGCGGCGACCGCTACGCGGAGACCTACTTCTGCGACGAGTGGCTGACCAGCCAGGGGTTGGACCCCTCGGAGTTCGCGTCAGTGTTGGCCGAGTTCGAACGCTCGGGGCGCTGGCCCTGATCGTCGTCACCGCCGATCAGCGGGCCGTCGGAGGTGAGGAACAGCCACACCGCGGCGAGAACGAAGAAACCCAGGTAGATGGATGCGCCTAAGCCAGTCATCTTGTCCTCGCTTCGTCGATTGCTTTCATGATGGACAACGCCACCGACAACTCGTTGCTTCCCGCGGCGTGTCGCAAATCACGACTTTCGCGCGGGTGGGTTCCTCAACGCCGTCGCCCGAAGGCGTTTGGCTTGGCGACCCGCTGGTGCGATACGCTGTCGTGGCTTCACGCGGGGTGTGGCGCAGCTTGGTAGCGCGCTTCGTTCGGGACGAAGAGGTCGTGGGTTCGAATCCCGCCACCCCGACTGCGAAAGTGCCGGCTTCGGATTCGCTGTGAGCCGGGCGACTCACTACCGAACATGCGTTTGACCGGTGCCTATGCGGGTATGGATGAGAGCGTGACTTTACCGTCGACGCGAGTCGAACCTGCCCTGCCGAAGGCCGCCGGGCCGCTGTCTGCAGCCGTCCTCGAGCTCCTGCAGCGCGGCCGTCCGTCGTTGCCGCTGCGTCCGATCGACGTGCCGATGTTCGACGCCGACCCGTACGGCCTCGACCTGCAGCTCGCGCTCTACATCTGCTACGAGCTGCACTACCGCGGCTTCGCCGACGTGAGCCCGCGCTGGGAGTGGAACCCCGCGCTGCTGCACCTGCGGGGCCGGTTCGAGGAGGCGTTCCTGGACGCGGTGCGCCAGGACGTCGGCGAGATCGCCGAATGCGAGACCGCGGAAGCCGAGATGGACAAGCTGTCGATCGACCCGGTCGACGGCGAGGGCCCCTCATACTTCCTGCGCGACAAGGGCACTTGGGAGCAGATGCTCGAATACTTCGTGCACCGCTCGGTGTATCACCTCAAAGAGGGTGACCCGCATGCGTGGACCATCCCTCGCCTTGCCGGACACTCCAAGGCGGCGTTCGTCGCGGTCGAGTTCGACGAGTTCGGCGGTGGCCGTGGCGAACACGTGCACCAGCACCTGTACGCGCAGTTGCTGGATGCGGCGGGCCTCGACTCGTCGTACCTCGGCTACCTCGACCACGTCTCCGCCGACGCACTGGCGTCGGTGAACCTGATGTCGTTGTTCGGGTTGCACCGCGAACTGCGCGGCGCGTCGATCGGGCATTTCGCGTCGACGGAGATCACGTCGTCGCCCGGCTCGCGGCGGCTGGTGGAAGCGTTGCGCCGCATGGGCGCTCCCGACGCCTGCGTGGCGTTCTACCACGAGCACGTGGTGGCCGATGCCGTCCACGAGCAGGTGGTCCGGACCGACGTCGTCGGCGACCTCGTCGCTAAGGAGCCGCATCTGGACCGCGACGTCGTGTTCGGCATGCGGGCGCTGGACGTGGTCGAGGGCCGCCTGGCCACGCACCTGATGAACTGCTGGACCGAGAACCGCTCGTCGCTACGCCGGCCGCTGAGCTGACGTGACTTTGTCGGCGGGCGCGTCACGCTTAGCGGACGCGTCGGCGCGCTTGCGACGCCGGTGACTGGTGTCGCACAACGGATAGTCCTTGCTGCGCCGGCAAGTGCACACCGCGACCATGAACCGGTCCGATTCCACGACTTGCCCGTCGGGCATCTCGATGCGCACCGGTCCCTGCACCATCAGCGGGCCGTTGGGCACCACCCTCACGGTGCGGGGTTCGCCATCGCTCATGGTTTGTCCGCCCGGATAACCAGCAGTTCCTCTTCGCGGCGGCCCGGTTCCAGGCGGCTGCACTCCTCGAGCCACAATGCCCGCGACGACAGCACCGGACCGAACGGGATCCATTGTCGAGCAACGATTTCCGCGTCGAGACCGGCGCAAGCGAGTGCGCCGAGCGTCTGTCGCGGATCAGCGAACTCCGACTGCACGAGCAGCAGGCTGCCTCCGTGGTCGAGAAGATCGGGCACCGTCGCGCACAACGGGTCGAGCACGAGCCGGCCGTCGCATCCGGCGTCCCACGCCCGAGGGGGGCCCACGTACGCCGGGAGGGGCTCGCATTCGGCGCTCGGATCATGCGGTACATACGGCGGATTGCAGACGACCAGGTCGAACGGTCCGAATTCGACTGCCCGCGCCCATGATCCGAGGTGCACATCGACGTCGACTCCGGAGGCGACCGCGTTTGCCCGCGCACATCGCACCGCGCGCTGGCAGATGTCGAAGGCGGTCACCGATGCGGCACCCTGTTCAGCGGCCCCGATTGCGACGACGCCGCTTCCGGTACACAAGTCGACCACGTGCCGGCCGCGTGCCAGCGCCATTTCGTCCATTACCTCGATGAGCAGCTGCGAATCTTCCTGCGGCGCGTAGACGCCCTCATCCGCGACCAGGGGCCCACGGACGTCGGTGTATGCGGTTGTCACAACGGCCTTTCGACAGGTTCCTCTGCTGCGCAATGCAGCATTGCCCGGAATTAATGCCCGATATCGGGGGTGTTAAAACGTGGGTGCTCGTTTCGCTGCGACGCCGCGGGGGCACACCTCTACCGTGCAAGCCTCCGATATCGCCTCGCTTCCCATCCGCTTCGGCGCCGCCTTTCGGGACCGGCGGCTGTTTCATCCCTCAGGGGTGATGGCCGAGGGGATCCTCGAACGCGTCGCACCCGATGACGAGGGGCTTCCGATGAACTCCTGCGACGTCATTGCACGCGTCTCCAAGGGTGTCGGCCTGCCCGGGGCCACTCCTGACGTCGCCGGTCTGGCATTCCGGATTCCGCCGCCGCCCGATCTGCGGGCTTGTGGCCCGTGGGACGTGCTGTTGGCGTCGACGCTCTCCGGGACGCGCGTCGGCCTAGCCCCCGTCCTGTCGTGGTCCGGGGCGACCTTCTCCAGCCTGATGCCGCTGCGGTATCACGACGCTCTGTGGTGGGTGCGCGCCCGGCTGGCCACCCGGGTCGACGCGCGGGGGCTCTCACTCGACGCCGTCGAAAAACAGATCGACGCGACCGGGCTGACGTTCAACATCGACCAGGCGCCGGTCAAAGGCGGGTTCCGCCCGCTGGCCCGGTTGACCCTTCGCCACGTCGACCCGAGCTGTGACGACATCGCGTTCGACCCGGCCCTGCACAGCGATCCCGAGGTCGAGTTGGCCCCGCGCTGGCTCGGCGACTTCCGACGTTTTGCGTACAAGCGCAGCAGGCAGGGCCGCGACGCCGAGTGATCAGGCCGTAGGCTCCCCGCCGGATTCCGCGACATCCGGGGCGTTCTCACGGGTCGCCATGCCGCCGTCGCCGCCCTCGTCCTTCGGCCCTGTGCGCTGCGCCTTGCGCTTGTCGCGCTCGTCGGCGGCGTCGTCGTCGTAGATGCCTTTCCCGGTCGGCATAATCGGTCCCTTCTTAATTCGCTGCGGTCCGCAGCTTGTCCAGCAGCGGCGCTGCCGCTTCCTTGAGGAACTGCTCTTGGCTCTCGTCGCCGATCTGCACGAGCGCGATGTCGGTGAAGCCGGCCGCCCAGTACTTGCTGACCGCTTCGACGATCGCATCGAGATCGGGCCCGCAGGGGATGGACTCGGCCACGTCCTCCGGGCGCACGTATTGCGTCGCACCGTCGAAGCCGGCGGTCGTCGGAAGGTCGGAGTTGACGGCCCACCCGCCGCTGAACCACCTGAATTGGTCGTGCGCCCGGCGCACCGCGGCGTCCTTGTCGGTGTCCCAGCAGACGGGGATCTGCCCGACGACGCGTACGTCACCGGGCAGGCCGGTGGCGCGCCTGGCATCGTGCCACGCATCGACGAGATCCTTGTTCGGTTCGACCGCGATCAAATGATCGGACAGTGGCGCGAACGTCTCGACCGACCGCTCACCCGAGACCGCCGTGGCGATCTGGACGGGTGTGTCAGGCAGGTCCCACAGGCGCGCGGAGTCGACCTCGAAGTACTCGCCCTTCCAGTCGACGAGGTCACCGGTGAACAGCTCGCGGATGATCTGGATCGCTTCGCGCAGCATCTCCTGGCGGCGCGCCACCGTCGGCCAGCGCTTGCCGACGACGTGCTCGTTGAGGTTCTCACCGCTGCCCAGCCCCAGCGTGAAACGGCCGTCGGCGAGGATCTGCAGCGTCGCGGCCTTCTGCGCGACGACCGCCGGGTGGTAGCGCATCGTGGGGCAGGTGACGTAGGTGAACAGCTCGACACGCTCGGTGGCGTGGGCGACCGCGCCCAGCACCGACCAGGCGTACGGCGCATGTCCCTGTGCTGACAGCCACGGGAAGTAGTGGTCGGAGGACACCTCAAAGTCGAAGCCCGCCTGTTCGGCCGAAACCGCGTAGCGGACAAGTTCTTTTGGCCCGCTCTGCTCTGTAAACAGGGTGTATCCGAACCGCGTCATGGGTCTGGGGTACCCGAGCCCCAGCCGGCGAAAACGAGTGCCTCGCTGGCTACAGCCTGGCCTTCACCGCCGCCGAGAGCCGCGCACCGTCGGCCTTATCGCCCGCGATGGCGGTCGCGGCCTTCATCACCAGCCCCATCTGCTTGATGCCGGGCCGCTCACCGATCTCCTCGGCGACCTGTGCGATCGCGGTGTCGGCGACGTCGGCCAGTTCGGCCTCGGTCAACGGCGTCGGCAGGTACTCGTCGATGACCTGCGCTTCGGCGTGTTCGTTGGCCGCGAGCTCACCGCGCCCGTTCTGCGTGTAGATCTGGGCCGACTCACCACGTTTCTTGGATTCCCTGGCAAGCACCTTGAGCACCTCGGCGTCGGACAGCTCGCGCGACTGTTTGCCTGCGACCTCTTCTGTGGTGATGGCTGCGAGCAGCATCCGCAGCGTCGCGGTGCGCAGCTTGTCCTGCGATTTCATCGCCGCCGTCAGGTCGTTTCGCAACCGTTCCTTGAGTTCGCCCATGAGCCAAAGCTACGCCGCGCTCGACCAGCACGACCGCACGACAGCGTTGTCAATTCGCACCGTCCTCGACAGGATGGTGGCCATGAGCACCGACGCCGGCGGGTCCGGTTTTGCAGGCCCACCGCCACCGGGCTATCCACCTGCGGGCTATCCGCCACCGGGCTATCCACCTCCGGGTTATCCGCCGCCCGGTTATGCGCCACCTCCGGGGTACGGCCCGCCGGGTTACGGCCCCGGCTATGGCCAACCGGGTTACGGGCCGCCCCCGGGTTACGGGCCGCCCGCACTCAAGCCGGGTGTCATCCCCCTTCGCCCACTGACCCTGTCGGACATCTTCAACGGTGCGGTCGCTTACATCCGGGCGAATCCGAAAGCGACGCTGGGCTTGACGACCATCGTGGTGGTCGCCACCCAGCTGATTGCGCTGATCCTGTCCGTCGGCCCGCTCGCCGTCGGCGGGCAACTGGTCCCCACGCTCAGCGGTGAGGAGGAGGTGTCGGCGGGCGTACTGGTGAGCACCATGCTGTCGAGCCTCGCCGGATCGGTCGCGACCGGGTTGGCCGCGATCCTGCTGAGTGGTCTGCTCACCGTCGTCGTGGGCAGGGCCGTCTTCGGCTCACCGATCACCATCGGGCAAGCGTGGCAACGGCTTCGGGGCCGGCTCTGGGCGCTGATCGGCTTCTCCGTTCTGGAGGTCCTCGGCGCGATGCTGTTGATCGCCGCAGTGGTCGGCATCGTCTTCGGAATCGGGGCCGCTGCGGGTGGCGCGGCCGCGGTGCTCATCGGAATCCCTTTGGTACTGGCGTTGATTGGGGCGTTGGTGTACCTGGGGACGATGCTCACGTTCACTCCGGTCATCATCGTTCTCGAGCGGCTCGGCATCGTCGAGGCGGTCAAGCGGTCGTTCGCCTTGATCAAACGAGACTTCTGGCGGGTGTTGGGGATTCGCCTGCTCGCCGTGATCGTCGCGCAACTCGTCGCCGGGGCTGTCGCGTTCCCGTTCAGCCTCGGCGGACAGATAATCCTGATGGCGGCCACGACCACGACGGCCGCGCTGTTCGCCTTGGTCCTGGTGTCCGTCGGAGGCGCGATCGGCCAGATCATCACCGCACCTTTCAGCGCGGGTGTGGTGGCGCTGCAGTACACCGATGGCCGCATCCGCAGAGAGGCCTTCGATCTGGTGTTGCAGACCGGCGCCGGGTACGGTCCCACCGCCCCGTCCGACTCCACCGACCACCTGTGGCTGACCCGCCAGAACTGACGTGCCGACGATAGACATCGACAGCGATGCCGCGCACGAGGCGGCGCAGCGCGAGCTGGCAAAACCGATCTACCCCAAGCCTTCCCTGACCGACCGGATCAGCGAATGGGTCGACGACCTGATCTACCGGCTGGCCGCGGAGGGCTCATCGATACCGGGCGGCTGGGTGACGATCACCGTCCTGCTGATCCTGGTGGCCGTCGGGGTGGTTCTGGCGATCCGGATCGGGCGACGGGCCATGCGAACGGGCCGCGGGCACGCCGAGGCGTTGTTCGGCGAGCACGATATGACGGCAGCACAGCATCGGGCGACCGCCGAACAGTGCGCAACGGCAGCGGACTGGGCCGCGGCGATCCGGCACCGGCTGCGGGCCGTCGCCCGACAATTGGAGGAGATCGGTGTGCTCGACCCGGTCCCCGGCCGCACCGCCACCGAGCTCGCTCGTGACGCGGGCCGCAGGCTTCCGCATCTGGGCGACGAACTATCCACCGCGGCATCGGTATTCAATGACGTCACCTATGGCGAGATGCCGGGCACCGAGAAGGCTTATCGGCTGGTCGCCGATCTCGACGACCATGTGAGGTCGCGGGCTTCGGTGGCAGCCTCGACCACTGTCACCCCCGCCGCGTCTGACGGGTGGGCCGAGATCCGATGACCACCGACACCGCCGTGGAGCCGACGCTGCGCACACGATGGCGCGGAGCGCGCTGGATCGTGCTGGGGTTGGCCGTCATCGTCGCATTCGCCGTTCTCAGCGCCTATCTGACCGCACCTCGTCCCGGGGGATGGATGGACCCGAACTCCACCGGGCCGGACGGGGCGCGGGCCGTGATGACGTTGCTGGCCGAAAACGGGGTCGACGTCGTCGAAGCGCCCGACGCGGCCGCGGTGGAGGCGGCTGCGCGGCCCGACACCCTGCTGGTCGTGGTACAGACCTATCACCTCGTCGACCAGGGAGTGCTCCAGCGTCTTGCGGCTCTACCGGGTGATCGCCTGCTGGTGCAGCCCAATTCACGCACTCGCGAGGCACTGGCGCCCGAGGTGAAGCTGAGCGGAGCCACCACGTTCGGCGGCGGCGAGCGCCCTGACTGCGACCTTCGTGAGGCCACCCGCGCCGGGGCCGTGCAGTTCAGCGTGAGCGACGCCTACGAGGCCGCCGGCGAGGGCATTGACCTGACGCGCTGTTACGAAGGCGCGCTGGTCCGCTACACCGCCGACGGCCGGGACATCACGCTGGTCGGCGATTCCGGGTTCATGACGAACCGCGGCCTGCCCAAGGCGGGCAACGCGGCACTCGCGATGAACCTCGCAGGCACAAATCCGCGGATGATCTGGTATGCGCCACAGTTCACCGAGGGCGAATCCGACGGCGCTGCAAGCCTGTTCGACCTCGCACCCGAACACGTGGGCTGGATCCTGTGGCAACTGGTCGCAGTGGTAGTGCTGCTCGCGCTCTGGAAGGGCCGCCGCATCGGTCCGCTGGTCGCCGAACGCCTGCCCGTGGTCGTGCGAGCCTCCGAGACCGTGGAGGGGCGCGGCCGCCTCTACCGCTCGCGTCGTGCCCGCGACAGTGCGGCAGACGCGTTGCGCACGGCCGCGCTGCAGCGCATGCAGCCCCGCCTCGGCCTTGGCATCAATCCCGATCCGGCCGCGGTGGTCCAAGCGGTGGCCGCACACAGCGGTGTCCATCCCCAGGCGGTCGCGCACACCTTGTTCGGCACGCCGCCCGGCGACGACGTCGAACTGGTCAACCTCGCACGCGAACTCGACAACATCGAAAGGCAGGCCGCACGCTCGTGACTCAGTCAGGCGGAAACGATTCCGCGCGAACCGCATTGCTGGCGCTGCGCGCCGAGATAGCCAAGGCGGTCGTCGGACAGGACGCCGTCGTCAGCGGACTGGTGATCGCGCTGCTGTGCCGCGGTCACGTTCTCCTCGAGGGGGTTCCCGGTGTGGCCAAGACGCTGCTGGTGCGCACACTGGCCTCGGCGCTGCAGCTGGACTTCAAACGCCTGCAGTTCACGCCCGATCTGATGCCCGGTGATGTCACCGGCTCACTGGTCTACGACGCGCGCACCGCGGAGTTCGAGTTCCGGTCCGGTCCCGTGTTCACCAACCTGCTGCTGGCCGACGAGATCAACCGGACACCACCCAAGACGCAGGCCGCGCTGCTGGAGGCCATGGAAGAACGCCAAGTCAGCGTGGAGGGCGAAGCCCGTCCCCTGCCGGATCCGTTCATCGTTGCCGCCACCCAGAACCCGATCGAGTACGAGGGCACCTACCAACTGCCCGAGGCACAGCTGGACCGCTTCCTGCTCAAGCTCAACGTGCCGCTGCCGACGCGCGAGCAGGAGGTCGCGATCCTGAATCGACACGCGCACGGCTTCGACCCTAGGGACCTGTCCCACGTTCGGCCCGTCGCCGGAGCGGTGGAGCTGGCGGCTGGGCGGGCCGCCGTGCGCGAAGTGCTGGTCGCCGACGAGGTGCTCGGCTACATCGTCGACATCTGCACCGCGACAAGGCATTCTCCGTCGCTGCAGTTGGGGGTGTCACCGCGCGGGGCGACCGCTCTGTTGGCGACGGCCAGGTCGTGGGCGTGGCTGTCGGGTCGCAACTACGTCACCCCCGACGACGTGAAGGCGATGGCCCGTTCCACCCTGCGTCACCGCATCCAACTGCGGCCGGAAGCGGAGTTGGAGGGCGTCACACCCGACGGCGTGCTCGACGGGACCCTCGCGGCAGTACCGGTGCCGCGCTAGTGATCCTCACCGGACGCTCCGCGCTGGTCGCACTGGTGTGCGTCCTGCCGATCGCGGTCTCTCCCCGGCCCGCGTCCACGTTCGCCATCCTGCTCGGTGCGCTCGTCGTACTGATCGCGTTCGACGCCGCGCTGGCGGGCGACACCCGCCGCGTGCGGTTCACCCGGTCCGGCGACACCACCGCCCGGCTTGGCCAAGACGTCACGGCCGTTCTGCACACCCATAACTCCGGCAGACGGCGCATCAAGGGCGTCGTGCGCGACGCGTGGCCGCCGAGCGCGCGGGCCCACCCCCGTCTCTATCCGGTGAACCTGGCTGCGGGTCAACAACTTCGATTCGAAACGACGCTGCGGCCGGTGCGCCGAGGCGACCAGGAATCGTCGTTGGTCACGGTCCGCGCGACCGGGCCGCTCGGGCTGGCCGGACGGCAGAGCTCGCACCGGGCGCTGTGGCGGATCCGGATTCTGCCGCCGTTCCTGTCGCGCAAGCACCTACCCTCACGGCTGGCCAAACTCCGTGAGCTGGAAGGCAATACACCGGTCCTGATTCGCGGGCAGGGCACCGAGTTCGACTCGCTGCGCGAATACGTGATCGGCGACGACGTCAGGTCGATCGACTGGCGCGCCTCCGCCCGCCGCGCCGACGTGGTGGTCAGAACGTGGCGCCCGGAACGGGACCAGCGCGTGGTGATCGTGCTCGACACCTCTCGCACGTCGGCGGGCCGCGTCGGCGTCGATCCCACCTCGAACGATCCGTCGGGGTGGCCGCGGCTGGACTGGTCGATGGACGCCGCGCTGCTGCTGGCCGCGCTGGCCTCGCGGGCAGGCGACCACGTCGACTTCCTGGCCCACGACCGGGTCACCAGGGCCGCGGTGTTCAACGCCTCGCGTACCGAGCTGCTCGCTCAGCTGGTCGCGGCGATGGCCCCGATCGAGCCGGCGCTGATCGAATCCGATGCGGGCGCGATGGTCGCCGCAGTGCTGCGCCGCGTCCGCAGGCACGCGCTGGTGGTGCTGCTGACCGACCTCAACGCGTCAGCGCTCGACGAGGGCCTGATGACCGTACTGCCGCAGCTGACGGCCAAGCACGCGGTGCTCGTCGCCGCGGTGGCCGACCCCCGGGTCGAGGCGCTTGCCGCAGGCCGCGCCGACGCCCCGCAGGTGTATGACGCCGCAGCGGCCGAACGGGCGCGCAACGAGCGGCGTGCCATCGCGTCTCGGCTGCGACGCCGTGGCGTCGATGTGGTCGACGCCGCACCCGAGGAGCTGGCGCCCGCCTTGGCCGACCATTACCTGGCTCTGAAGGCCACCGGCCGGCTCTAGCCCACCGGGACGACGTCGGGAGCGTCCTCGACGTCTCCGGTCTCACCGGCCCGCTCGGCCTTGCGCCCGAAGTAGAAGATGTAGGCCAGGAAAGCGATCTCGGCGGCCACGCCGATGGCGATGCGCGCGGCCGTGGGCAACGGCGACGGCGTTACGAGTGCCTCGATGAGGCCCGAGATCAGCAGGACCGCCACCAGCCCGCCTGCCACCGCGCCGATCGCACGCCCCTGCTCGGCGAGCACCTGTCCGCGCGGCCGGTTACCCGGTGAGATCACATTCCAGCCCAGCCGCATACCCGCCCCGGCAGCCAGGAACACCGCGGTCAGTTCGAGCAGTCCGTGCGGCGTGATCAGGCCGAGGAAGATGTCGCCTTTGCCCGCACCGAACATCAGTCCCGCCGCCACACCGAGGTTGGCGGCGTTCTGGAACACCACGTAGGGAATCGGAATGCCGAGCAGGATCGCAAAACCCAGGCATTGCAACGCAATCCACGCGTTGTTCACCCAAACCTGCAATGCGAACGAGCCTGCCGGGTGCTCGCTGTAATACGCCGCGAAGTCGTTGTTGACCATCTGGTCGATCTCGTCTGCCGTTCCGATCATGGCCCGCACTTCGGGACTGCCCGAAACCCACACCGCGATCAGGGCGGCCACCGCGAAGAACGCGAAGGCCGTGCTGAGCCACCACCACCGCGACCGATAGGCGACGACGGGAAACGACACGGTCCAGAACCGCAGGAACTCACGCCACAGCGGGGCGTGGGCGCCCGTCACCGCGGCCCGCGCCTGCGCGACTAGCCCCGAAAGCCGGCCGACGATCACCGGGTCCGCATTCGCGGTGCGCACGATCGACAGATGCGTCGACACGCGCTGGTAGAGATCGACCAGCTCGTCGACCTCGGGACCGGTGAGCTCTCGACGCCGCTTGATCAGGCGCTCGAGCCGGTCCCATGTCGGACGGTGCGCGAGCACGAACGCGTCGACATCCACGCGGTGAATCCTAGTAGCGTTGACGCTTATGGTCTGGCAGCAGGAACCCGTCGTAACCGGCGACGCGGTGGTCCTCGACGTCCAGATCGCCCAGCTCCCGGTGCGTGCCGTCGCCGCACTGATCGACATCACCGTGGTGTTCCTGCTCTACCTGATCGGCATCCTGCTCTTCAGCCTGACACTGACCCAGTTGGACCCCGCGCTGTCGGCGGCCGTGCTGATCATCTTCACCGTGCTCGCCCTGCTCGGATATCCGCTCGTGTTCGAGACCGCGACCCGGGGGCGTTCGCTGGGCAAGATGGCGATGGGCCTTCGAGTGGTGTCCGAAGACGGCGGTCCAGAACGGTTCCGCCAGGCGTTCTTCCGCGCGCTGTCCGGCGTGATCGAGATCTGGATGCTGGCCGGTGGTCCGGCGGTGATCAGCAGCCTGTTGTCGGCCAAAGGAAAGCGGCTCGGTGATATCTTCGCGGGCACCATCGTCATCAGTGAGCGCGCACCGCGGATGTCGCCTCCCCCGCCGATGCCGCCGCAGTTGGCGTGGTGGGCATCGTCGTTGCAGCTTTCCGGGTTGCAGTCGGAACAGGCCGAGCTGGCGCGCCAGTTCCTCGGCCGCGCAGCGCAATTGCATCCGACGGTGCGAGACCAGATGGCGTATCGCATCGCCGCAGGCGTCGTCGCACAGATCTCCCCGCCCCCGCCTCCGGGGACACCGCCGCACCTGGTGCTCGCCGCGGTACTGGCCGAACGTCACCGCCGCGAGCTGGCTCGCCTGCAGGTGATGCCTGCGCCGCCGCCATGGCCGGGACCCCCACCGTCGCCGGGCGGGTATTCATCACCGCCTCAGCGGTATTCGGCGCCATCCGACCCCGGCGGCTTCGCACCACCGGGCTGAGGGAGTCCGTGCGAGTCAGCCGGCGATCCAGTTACCGTGGAAGCCGTAGGGAACACGTTGCGGTAGCGCGATTCTCGCGACCGGCGGACCGGCGAAGTCGGCGGCGTCGATGATGACGAGATCGCTGCCGTCGCGCGCAGCATCGTATACATATCCGAGGTACCAGCCGCTGCTCTCGTCGGCGGCACCCGATGACGACGGAACGAACACCGCCTCACCCGGACCGCCGCGCGCACCGGCGGCCCCGAATGCGTGCTCGACTGCGTCGCCCGTGGTCAGGTCATAGCGCAGCAGACAACCGTCGCCGACGACCACCGTGTAGCGCGCGGGCAGTGTCGCCAGACGGTCGTCGATGCGCGGGAACTCGACCGCGCGGTCGTCGAGTTGGCGCTCGGTGACGGTGCCGGTCGACAGGTCGATCGTCCATGTCCACAACACAGCGTCAGCCTCGAAACCATCGGTGCCACGCCACAACTCGGGATATCGTGCCGCTTGCAGCACAATGGAGTTCCCATCGTCGTAGGCGTTGGCGACGTGGAAGACGTAGCACGGGTCGATGTCGAACCACCGCACCTCGCCGAAGGGGTCGTCGCGGCGCAGGACCCCGACGCGGGCGCCGTAGTCGTCGTTCCAGCGGTAGGGCATCTCGTCGTTGCCCTTCATCGCGATGTCGAAGTCGAACACGATCGGCAGATCCATGAACACCACGTGAGAAGCGGTCAGGGCGAAGTCGTGCATCATCGTCAGGGCCGGCACCTCGAGCGGCCGGTTGACGGTCAGTTCGCCGTCGGCATCGGCGCGGTGGTAGGTGACGTGCGGGGCAAAGATGTTGCCGTATCCGAAGAAGTGCAGTTCGCCGGTCCGCGGGCAGATCTTGGGGTGAGCGGTCATGGAGTCCAGCAGCTTGCCGCCGAAATCGTACGCTCCGACCGTCTCCAAATCGTTGGTGATCTCGTAGGGCAGCGACGATTCCACGAGCGCCAGCGTTCTGCCCGCGTGGTTGACGACGTGGGTGTTGGCCACGCTCGAGCGCAGATTGCGGGTGCCGTCGGCGTTGTAAAGTCCGAAGTCCTCGATGAAGCTGTCGGTGCGCACCCAGCGGTTGCGGTACCACTTGGCGCGGCCGTCCTCGATGCGGACGCCGTGGATCATGCCGTCGCCGGTGAACCAGTGCGCGGCGGCTTGGCGCGGGTTGGGCCCGTTGCGCAGATACCAGCCGTCGAGTTCGACCGGGATGGCGCCCTCCACGGGCAGGTCGTACTCGGTCAGTTCGTCCGCGATGGGCGCATAGTTGCCGCGCCTGAAGAATTCGCCCCCGCCGCCGAAGAGCGCGGATTCCGTCGTCTCGGTCATGGGATCTCCTTACGTGCTGCGATAGGGCCACACTGACATGTCGATAATGACATGTCAATAGTGGATGTACGATTGCGCGGTGAGTCTGCGAATCGCCGCGCTGGGACTGCTCGCCGAGAAGCCGGGCAGCGGATACGACCTGCTGAAGCTCTTCGAGGAATCGCTGGCCAATGTCTGGCCCGCCACCCAGAGCCAGCTCTACGGCGAGCTGAACAAGCTCGCCGATGCCGGGTTGATCGAGGTCTCCGCGATCGGCCCGCGGGGACGCAAGGAATACCAGATCACCGACGCGGGGCGAGCCGAACTGCTGCGGTGGATCAGCAACCCGCAGGACGATCCGCCGTTTCGCAGCACGAGCCTTTTGCGGGTGTTCCTGCTCGGCGAAGTCCCCCGCGAGCAGGCGCGTGCGCAACTGACGGAGATGGCCGAGCGTGCCGACGCCGAGGTCAAGCGGCTCGAAGCGTTGCGCGACTCGATCGACTGGAGCGTCGGTGAGGGGCCGGACTTCGGGCTGGCGGCCCTGGACTACGGGCTGCGATTGCACACGATGCACGCGGAGTGGGCCCGTTCGGTGATCGGGCAGATCGACGAACACACCCGCTAGAACGACTGGTCCGAAGAGTCGCCTTGCCGGAATAAGCCCGGCGGGGAGGGTGTACGGATGGTGTATGCAAACCTTCCCGTTGGGCTCAAGCCACGTCGGACGCGTCGGCTTCGGCGCGATGCAACTGCCGGGTCCGGGTGTCTTCGGTCCTCCGCACGATCGTGAGCAGGCCCTGGCCGTGCTGCGGCGGGTGGTCGAGCTCGGCATCAACCACATCGACACCGCGCAGATCTACGGTCCGAACGTCGCGAACGAACTGATCCGCGAGGCGCTGCACCCTTACCCCGCCGACCTGGCCCTGGTCAGCAAGGTCGGCGGCGTACGCGGGCCCAACGGCGAGTGGCTGCCGGCCCAGGACCCCGACGACCTCCGCAGGCAACTCGAGGAGAACCTCACCACGCTCGACACCGACCGCCTGGCCGCGGTGAACCTGCGCGTCTTCGCCGACGACGGCATCAGCACGCCGGTCCGTGTCGAAAACTCAGAACTGTTCGACCGTCAGCTCACCGCGATGATCAATGCCCGCGACGAGGGACTGATCGGCGGCATCGGGCTGAGCAGCATCAGTGCCGAGCATTTGCAGGTCGCGCTGGACCGCACCGAGATCGTCTGCGTGCAGAACGCCTACAACCTCATTGACCGCAGTTCGCAGCCGGTGCTCGACGCGTGTATCGAGCGCGGCATCGCGTTCGTGCCGTTTTTCCCGCTGGGCTCGGGCTTCGTCGCCGACAACCCGGTGCTCGGGCATCCCGCGGTCAAGCGGGAGGCCGAAAAGCTCGGGCGCACACCGGCGCAGATCGTTCTGGCGTGGACGCTGTCGGTGGCTCCGAACGTGCTGCTGATCCCCGGCACGTCGTCGGTGGCCCATCTCGAGGAGAACACGGCGGTCGCCGGCATCGAACTCCACGGCGAAACCAAACGCGACCTCGATGCGGCCGGCTAATCGACGTCGACCCAGTCCAGCGTGCGCTGAACCGCCTTCTGCCAACCGGCATAACCGGATTCGCGCTGCTCGTCGCTCCATGACGGCGTCCAGCGCTTGCCTTCCTGCCAGTTGGCGCGCAGGTCGTCCGCGTTCTCCCAGAACCCGACCGCCAGCCCGGCGGCATAGGCCGCGCCCAACGCTGTGGTCTCGGCGACGACGGGCTTGACCACGTCGACACCGAGCACGTCGGCCTGGATCTGCATGCACAGGTCGTTGGCCGTGATACCGCCGTCGACCTTGAGAAGCTCCATGTGCACACCGGAATCGGCTTCCATCGCGTCGACGACGTCACGGCTCTGGTAGCAGATCGCCTCCAGCGTCGCGCGCGCCAGGTGCGCGTTCGTGTTGTACCGCGACAGCCCGACGATCGCACCGCGGGCATCCGAACGCCAGTACGGCGCAAAGAGTCCGGAGAACGCCGGAACGAAGTAGACGCCCCCGTTGTCGTCGACCTGGCGCGCTAGAGACTCGCTCTGCGCCGCGCCGCTGATGATGCCGAGCTGATCACGCAGCCACTGCACAGCCGAACCGGTGACCGCGATCGAACCCTCCAGGGCGTAAACGGGTTTCGCGTCGCCGAACTGGTAGCACACCGTGGTCAACAGCCCGTTCTCCGACCGGAAGATCTTCTCGCCGGTGTTGAGAAGCAGGAAATTGCCTGTGCCGTAGGTGTTCTTGGCCTCCCCCGCACTCAGGCACACCTGCCCGACCATGGCCGCCTGCTGGTCACCGAGCGCTCCGGTCAGCGGCACCTGGCCGGCAAGGGGCCCGTCGTCGCGGGTGATGCCGTAGGACTCCGGGCAGGACGACGGCTTGATCTCGGGCAGCATCTGTCGCGGTATGTCGAAGAACGACAACAACTCGTCGTCCCAGTCGAGCGTTTCCAGGTTCATCAGCATGGTGCGGCTGGCGTTGGTGACGTCGGTGACGTGCACCCCGCCGCGGGTCCCTCCGGTCAGGTTCCACAACACCCACGAGTCCGGAGTCCCGAACAGCGCGTCGCCGTTCTCGGCGTCGCGCCGTACGCCATCGACGTTCTCCAGAATCCATTGGACCTTGCCGGCCGAGAAGTAGGTCGCGGGCGGCAGGCCGGCCTTGCGGCGGATCACGTCACCGCGACCGTCGCGGTCCAGTGCCGAGGCGATGCGGTCGGTGCGGGTGTCCTGCCACACGATCGCGTTGTAATACGGTCTGCCGGTCCGCTTGTTCCACACCAGCGCCGTCTCGCGCTGGTTGGTGATGCCGAGCGCGGCAAGGTCGGTCGCCGACAGTTTCGTCTTGTTGAGCGCGGACATGATGACGGCCGCGGTGCGCTCCCAGATCTCGACGGGATTGTGCTCGACCCACCCGGCTTTCGGCAGGATCTGATCGTGCTCGAGCTGATGGCGACCGATCTCGACGCCGCCGTGGTCGAAGATGATGCATCTGGTACTTGTGGTGCCCTGATCGATCGCGGCAATGAACTCGGCGTTTCCGGCCAACTCGCACTCCCCTCTTGCTGCGGTCCGTCGTCCATCATGGACTACATGGCCGAAAAGCCCGCCGGGATTGAAGCTGGAACGCTGAGCGCATCCAAGATCGACCGCATGCCGCGCGGTGGGCCCGACGCATCATGCCTGGACCGCCTGTTACAGACCGATCGGCTCGAGTATCTGGACCGCGACTCCGACGTGCCGGTCGATGCCGCGCGCAAGCGTAGCGTCATCCGCGCGCTCGAGTGGACCGGAGGATGGTTCGGCAGCACCGAGCGGTTCGCCGAGATCGCGCTCGCGGAGGTCGAGAACGTCGCGGACCCGAAGATCCTCGAACTCGGCGCGGGCCACGGCGCGCTGTCGCGCACGCTGCTCGACTGGCACCCCTCGGCCCGATTGACCGTCACCGACGTGGACGCGGCGAACGTGGCGGCGATGGCGGCCTGCGACCTCGGGGAGAACCCCCGCGTGACCGTTCATGAAATGGATGCCACGGCGATCGACGCCCCCGACGCCTCGTTCGACCTCGCGGTATTCGCGCTGTCGTTTCATCACCTGCCGCCTGCTGCGGCCGCGCGGGCGATCTCGGAAGGCACCCGGGTGGCAGGCAAGCTGGTCGTCATCGACCTGCCGCGACCGCCGTCGCCGCTGCATCTGGTCCGCCTGGCGACCATGCTGCCTTTCGTTCCATTGCTGCCGTTCGTACACGACGGCGTGATCAGCTCGCTGCGCTCCTACAGTCCGTCGGCCCTGCGGGCATTGGCCGCGTATGCCGACCCCGCGATCGCGGTCGAGCTACGCGGCGGATTGTTGAGCCCACAGGTTGTGGTGGCTCAACGCGGCGCCCCGGATCCGTTGCGACCGAACGGCCAACGCTGGTAGCCGAGCTCGATGAAGGCATCGAGCACGTCGTAAAGACCCGGATGGCGCGCCAGCAGCGACCCAATCATCCTCACGCCGAGGGTGATACCCGTCTTTTCACTTGTCAAACGTCGATCGTTGCAGGTCAGGTTCGCGGGCGGGTGAGCCGATGTAGAAGCCACGCAACCGGAATCGTCAGTATCAGCGTCACGACGAACAGCACCACTACCGAACCGGTGTACACCCGCCACTGCAGCACCGACACCATCGCGATCTCCATCACGATCACGTGCAGAAGGAAGATCTCGTAGGAGATTTCACCGAGCCACACCATCGGCCTGCTGCTGAGTAACCCTGCGTACCAGCCGGTGTCGCCGAGGGCTAGCGGCGCGACAACCAGCGTCGCGATCGCCGCGTAGAACATCACCTTGGCGATGTCCTGTCCGAGATCGAGCGCAGGAGCGTCGATACGACCGGCGATCGGCGTCGACACCACCAGGTACGCCACCACCGCCAGCGGCAGCGCGACCACGGCATAACACCGAAACCCCGTGCGGGCCAGCACGCTGAGGGTCATACCGCCCACAAACCAGACGAGGTAGTGCGGAAGCCACAGCCCCGCGCCGTTGGGCAGCCAGTCCGTCGTGTGGATGACCAAGAGCCACAGCGGACTCAGCGCACCCAGCACCGCCAGCGCGGCCAGCAGAACACCGGGGCGCCACTGTCGCCGGCACAACACCACCAGCAGAAGGTAGGCCAGCACCGGCAGTGTGGCGTAGAACGCCACTTCGACCGCGAGACTCCACATCTGGGTCAACCCCTGATGCATGTAGGCCGTGATGTATTCGCGGCTGTAGATCTGCGTGAGTGTGAGGTTTCGGACCAGGCCGTGCCAGGTGTGGCCGGGATTGGGCTCGATGGGCCGGAACTCGTACAGCGCGAACGCCAGCAACACCGTCACCACATAGGCCGGCATGATGCGCCGCACCCGGTTTCGGGCGTACCGGCGCGTCGGTGGCGGCGCGGCGCCGGTCGCCGTCGCGCGCACCCAACCGTTGAACAGTAGAAATCCCGACAACACGAAGAAGATCGCGACGCCGATCTCCATGCGCGCGAACATCAGCCCGACGTATCCGCGGTTGTAGGCGCCGGTGCCGTACGCGGCGTGGGTGGCCATCACGAGCAGTGCGGCGACCGCCCGGATTCCCGCCAGCGACGCGACCCGGTCGACTCTCGAGACCTGTTCGAGTCCGCCTTGGTCCAGCTCGCCCGGCCATTGTGCTGACACTGCGTAAGTATCAAACGGTGACCGAGGAGCCACGCTCCAATTCGATGATCCGGTCGGACAGGCCGCGGCGCTTCATCTCGTCGACGAAGTCGGACAGCGGAGATGCGAACACCCCGTAGTCGTCGAAATGCACCGGGATCATCTTGGGAAGGTTCAGCAGTTCGACGACGTCGGCGCCCTGTTGTCCATCCATCGTCACGGTCAGCCCGAACGGCAGGTGTCTGCCGAACGGCAGCCGAGTACCGCCCAGGTGCAGCACGCCGACGTCGATGGATTCGAATCGCACTGGTATCTCCCGTAATTCGTCGACGAACAGGGTGTCGCCGGAGACGTAGAGCCTGCGGCGTGCAGCGCCGTCGGAGAACTCGATCATGCTGCCCATCACCGGCGGCAGGAAGCGGTCGACCGGCGTGGGCGCGTGCCGACCCGGCAGCGAGGTGACGGTGGCGCTCACCGTCCCCTTGGTGATCGTGTGGTGCTGCCAGGTGTCGAGCGCCAGCGACCGACCGAACCCGCGGTGGGTCAGCCGTTTGGCGGCGTGCGGGGTGGTCAGGATTGGAAGATCGTGGTCGAGGCGGCTCTGCGTCACCCGGTCCCAGTGGTCGCCGTGCATATGCGACAGCACCACCGCGTCGAGGGCCGGCAACTGTTCGATGTCCAGCGCCGGTCCTTTGAGCCGCTTGGACAGCAGCCCGTATCCGAGGTACGCGTGCTGACCCTGGTGCAGGAAGTTCGGGTCGGTCAACAGGGTGATGCCACCGCCGGAGATCAGCGTGGTGGCGGTGCCGATGAAGGTGACGGTGACGTCCATCTGCCTCACCTACCCACCACGGCCGGGTTTATGCCGAACAATGGCGGTGTGGGCGAGGAAGTGAAGGGCACCGGCTACAGCGGCGCACACCGCCGGGAGTACCGCCGCAAGGTGCAGCAGTGCCTCGACGTCTTCGAGACCATGCTCGCCCAGTCGAGCTTCGACTTCGAGCGGCCGCTGACCGGGATGGAGATCGAGTGCAACCTCGTCGACTCGGCCTATCAGCCCGCGATGAGCAACGCCGAGGTCCTGCGCGCGATCGCCGATCCGGCGTATCAGACCGAATTGGGCGCCTACAACATCGAATTCAACGTGCCGCCGCGGCGGTTGCCCGGGCGTTCCGCGCTCGACCTGGAGACCGATGTCCGGGCGAGCCTCAATGCGGCCGAGACGAAGGCCAACCGGCACGACGCGCACATCGTGATGATCGGGATTTTGCCGACGTTGCTGCCCGAGCACCTGGCGGGCCGCTGGATGAGCGAGTCGACGCGGTACCAGGCGCTCAACGACTCGATCTTCACCGCCCGCGGCGAGGACATCCTGATCGACATCGTCGGGCCGGAGCGGCTGAGCCTGCAGACCGCCACCATCGCACCCGAGTCGGCGTGTACGAGCATGCAACTGCACCTTCAGGTGTCGCCCGCCGACTTCGCGCAGAACTGGAACGCCGCTCAGGTGCTGGCCAGTCCGCAGGTGGCGCTGGGCGCCAACTCCCCGTACTTCTTCGGCCACGAACTGTGGGCCGAGACCCGCATCGAGCTGTTCGCCCAGGCCACCGACACCCGGCCCGACGAGCTCAAGGCCCAAGGCGTCCGGCCGCGGGTGTGGTTCGGCGAACGCTGGATCACGTCGATCTTCGACCTGTTTGAGGAGAACGTGCGCTACTTCCCGTCGCTGCTGCCCGAGCTGTCCGATGAGGACCCGGTCCGTGAGCTCGCCGAGGGCCGCACTCCACGGCTGTCCGAGTTGCGGCTGCACAACGGCACCATCTACCGGTGGAACCGGCCGGTGTACGACGTCGTGAACGGGCGCCCGCATCTGCGCGTGGAAAACCGGGTGCTGCCCGCGGGCCCGACCGTCGTCGACATGATGGCCAACGCCGCTTTCTATTACGGCACGTTGCGTGCGCTGTCCGAGGAGGAGCGCCCGCTGTGGACGAAGATGAGTTTCGCTGCGGCACAACACAACTTCGTCGCCGCGGCCCAGCACGGTATGGATGCCCGGCTGTACTGGCCGGGCTACGGCGAGGTGACCGCCGACGAGTTGATACTGCGCGAACTGCTGCCCATGGCCGACGAGGGCTTGCGCCGCTGGGAGGTCGCGTCCGAGGTGCGCGACCGGTACCTCGGGGTCATCGAGGGACGCGCCAAGACCGGCCGCAACGGCGCCACCTGGCAGGTCGCGACGGTGCGCGCGCTGCAGGAGCGCGGTATGGCGCGCCCCGTCGCGCTCGCGGAGATGCTCCGCCGCTACTGCGAGCGGATGCACAGCAACGAACCCGTCCACACCTGGAACGAGCGATTCGACGAGTGAGAGTGGCCGTACGCGGTTTCTTGTTGCCGTTACTGGTGCTGGTGGCGCTGGCGGCCGGGTGCCACGGCGGTCAGCACGCGCGCGCGGACACCGTCGACGCCGGGCTGGATCGCCCCTTCGTGCTCGCCGGCGGACAGCAAGCCGAGATCGCCGGCGAGCCGCTGCGACTGCGGTTCACCGAGGTACCGGAGGATCCGCGGTGCCCGACCCGTATCCCCGCACCCCCGAGGACGTCCCGCCCCTCTCGGATTACCGGGCGACGCTGCTGGTGCGCCGGCCCGGTTGACGCCTCAGCCGGACGCGGCCAGTGCCGCGGCGAACCCGGCGAGTTCGTCGGCGGTGACGTCGACGTGCGGTGACACCCGCAGCACCGGCGCGGTCATCTCGAACGGAGCACGCTGCACATCGGCGAACGTGGTGACGATGCGGTGTTCGGCGATCAGCCAGTCGCGGACCTTCTGCGGATCGGCGCCGTCGGCGGGGACCAGCGTGGTGATCGCGGTCGGTTCATCGCGCGGCTCGACGACCCGCCATCGGTCGAGACCGGCCAGGGCGTCGCGGCTCATGCGGCCCACCTCTGCCAGCCGGGCCCGCACCGCGGCCGGTCCGTCGGCCAAATGCTCTCCGAGTGCCACCGAGAAACCCACGCGGGCAGAGACATTCGCCTCGCCGTGCTCCAACCGCTGCAGGAGGGACAGGGGCAGGTTCCACTCCGGCGGCGGTAGGCGTGGGCGCAGCCGCTCCGCGAGCTCGCGATGGACGCCAAGGAATCCGACACCGCGCGGCCCGGCGATCCACTTGCGCGACGAACCGTAGATCGCCGCAGGCGTGACCGCGCAGTCCAGATGCCCCAGCGCCTGGGCGGCATCGACGACCAGCGGCACTCCGAGTTCCCGGCACGTGGCGGCCAGCGCCGACAGCGGCTGCGCCAGCCCGCGGTGGCTGGCCAGCGCAGTCAGGTGCACCAGCGCGGGCGGGTCGGCGGCGAGTTGGCGCGCGGCTGCCTGGACGTCGAGTCGCCCGCCGCCGTCGGCGGGCAGCGCGCGGACGGCGAAACCGTTGGCGGCCATGATCGCCAGGTTCGGCCCGTACTCGCCGGGCAGACACGCCAGGGTCCGCTCTCCGGACCACGCGCCGAGCAGCAGGTCCAACGCGTTGTTCGCGCCGGTGGTGAACACGAAGTCGCTGCTCGCCAACCCGGTCAGCGCGGCGAGCGCGGCGCGCCCGGCGTCGAGCACCGGCGCGGCGGCCTCGGCCGCGACGTAACCGCCCACTTCGGCTTCGTGGCGGGCGTGCTGCACGGCCGCGTCGATCGCCGCGACGCTCTGACGCGAACAGGCGGCGCTGTCCAGGTGCACTCCGGCCACCGCCGGCCGGGCCGCGCGCCACCGATCCGCAAGGCTCATTTCGTCGACAGCGACAGGCCGAAGTCGCCGGCGGCGTCGGTCCACCAGTGGGTTATCCGAAGCCCGGCTGCGGCGAGTTCGGCTTCGACGCCCTCGCGCCGGAACTTGCAGGACACCTCGGTCAGCATCGCCTCACCGGCCGCGAACTCGACTGTCAGCTCGAGATCGCGCACGTGCACGCGCTGAGGTTCGGTGGCGCGCAGCCACATTTCGATACGCTCGTCACCGTCGTTCCACACCGCGACGTGTTCGAACTTCTCGAGGTCGAATTCGGCGTCCAACTCACGGTTGACGACGGCGAGCACGTTGCGGTTGAAGCGCGCGGTCACGCCCGCGCTGTCGTCGTATGCGCGTACCAGGCGGTCGGTGTCCTTCACCAGATCGGTGCCCAGCAGCAGGCTGTCACCGGGTTGCAGGGCGTCGGACAGGGCGGCGAGGAATTCGGCGCGCGGTCCTGCGGTGAGGTTGCCGATCGTCGAGCCGAGGAAGGCGACCAGGCGGCGCCCGACGCGGGGGATCTTGTCCAGGTGCTTCTCGAAATCCCCGCAGACGGCCTCGATTTCGAGCTCGGGATACTCGGCCGCAAGAGCCGCGCCCGCGACGGCGAGCACGCTGGCGTCGACGTCGAACGGGATGAACCGGCGCAACGAACCGCGGTCGCGTAGCGCGTCGAGCAGCATGCGGGTCTTCTCCGACGTGCCGCTGCCCAGTTCGACCAGTGTGTCCGCGCCGGAGGCCGCGGCGATGTCGGCCGATCGGCGCCTGAGGATCTCGGCCTCCGCGCGCGTCGGGTAATACTCGGGCAGCTTCGTGATCTGATCGAACAGGTCACTGCCGACCGAATCGTAGAACCATTTGGGCGGCAACGACTTCGGGTTCGACGTGAGGCCGTCGAGCACGTCCCGGCGTAGCGCGTTCGCTGCCGAGTCGGCCGACAGGTGGTTCGCCAACGACAGCGTGTCCGCGTGTTCCGCTCCCCGCGCCATCATGCTCCTTTCAGTGCGACCAGTTGCACGCGTGACGACGTGACCTCGACGAGGTGGCGGTCCGGGATCTCCTCCCAGGCGGGGTCGTCGTCGTAGGGTTCGCTGGCCAGGACGACGCCGTCGTGGCGTCGCAAGACGGACAGCGTGTCGCCCCATGTCGTGGCGACCAGTCGTGATCCGTTGCCCGCCAGAATGTTCAGCCGTGCGTTCGGGTCTGCCGCGGCGACGTCGACGATGGTCTCGCCCAGCGAGTCCAGCCCCCGGTCGAAGATGAGCGCGGCGAGCAGGGCGCTGTCGTTGGTCGACTCGGCGCCGGCCGACAGCGGGAGCACCCCGCGGTCGACCAGCCCGTTGTGGGAGAGCAACCAGTGCCCGTCGGTGAACGGCGCAACCGCCGTCGCCTCGATCGGCATGCCGATGCTCGCAGACCGCACCGCGGCGACGATACAACCGCTGCGCAGCGCGGGCGCGACCGAGGCGAGCGAGGCATCCCCCCACATCGGCGTGGCACTGCGCCAGCGCCGCGGTGTCTCGCCGTCGAAGAAGCCCACACCCCACCCGTCGGCGTTCATCAACCCGTGCTTCTGCCTGCGGGGTGAATACGATTGCACCAGAAGGCCGTTGGCGGGATCGAGGATCAATGACGCCACCGAGGCCGGTTCACCGAGCCACCCGAGATGCCTGCACATCAGGCATTCTCTCTTCGCGCAAGCGGCTCATCGCCGGCGTCCCAGGCCAGCCGGACGCCGGAGAAGATCTGGCGGCGAATCGGGTGGTCCCAATTGCGGAAACTGGGCCGCAGGATGCTGGATGCGACCGCCCAGGATCCCCCGCGCAGCACTCTGTAGTCACCGTCGAAGAAGGGCTGCGAATAGCGTTCGTAGATCATCGGCGTGAATCCCGGCCACGGGCGCAGCGGTGACGTCGTCCACTCCCACACGTCCCCCAACATCTGTTCGGCACCGTAGGCGGAGGCACCGGCCGGGTAGGCGCCGACGGGCGCGGGGCGCAGCGCGTCGCCGCCGAGGTTGGCCAGGGCGGCGGTGGGTTCGGTTGTGCCCCAGGGATAACGGCGACGTACGCCGACCGCCGGGTCCCACGCACAGGCCTTCTCCCATTCCACCTCGGTGGGCAGCCGGGCGCCCGCCCACGCTGCGTAGGCCTCGGCTTCGAAGAACGTGACGTGCTGGACCGGCTCGGCTTCGGGGATCTCCTCGACGTGGCCGAACCGGGTGCGGGTTCCGTCCGGATTCCAGAACTGCGGCGCCGTCAGACCGGCTTCGGTCCGGTGCTTCCAACCGCGCTCTGACCACCACCGGGGCTCTTCGTATCCGCCGTCGTCGATGAACCCGCGCCATTCGCCGTTGGTGACCGGGACGCGTCCGATGCGAAAGGCGGGTACGTCGACGATGTGTGCCGGACGTTCGTTGTCCAGTGAGTACGGTTCGGTGGTCGCGTCGACGCCGAGGACGAACTCGCCTCCGGGCACCGACACCGATGTGCCCGCGACGTCCTGGCGACCTTCGGGAAGCGCAGCTCCGGTGTCGAGCAACGGTGGCCCGCTTCGCAGGTTCAGCGCCTGCAGCATGGTTTCGTCGTGCTGGTTCTCGTGGCTGATCACCAGGCCGAAGGCGAAACCGGGCTCGTCGTCGGGAAGGGCGTCAAGCGTGTCGAGCACCTTGTCGCGCACCGTCGCGCAATACGCCCTGGCGTCCGACGGCGGGAGCAGCGGCAGGTTCACCCGGCTGGCGCGGGAGTTGACGAACGCGTCGTAGAGACGTTCGACGTCGGGGCGCAGCATGCCGGGCCGGTCCGGGTTTCCGTCGCGCAGCAGCCACAGCTCCTCCTGCTGCCCGATGTGCGCGAGGTCCCACACCAACGGGCTCATCAGCGGGTCGTACTGACGGCCCAGCTCCGCGTCGTCGAAGTCGACGAGCCGCAGCGTGCGCTGACGTGCCCTGGTGAGTTCGCGCGCGATGGTTTCGCGAGGTGTCACAGTTCCCCTCGTGCCATTTGCGTGACCGCGGGCGCGATCCCGTGTCGTGCGGCGCGGTCGCGGAAGTCGTCGGCCGGACAGCGTCCCTGTTCGACCGAACGCACCAACCGGTGCATCGATTCCGCGAGCTCGGCAGGCGCGCGTTCCGCGGCCGCCCACACGCACCGCTGCGCGGCCGCCTGCAACCGGGGCTCGGCCAGGCCGATGTGGGCCGCCTGGTCCCAGGCGGTGGCGACGGGTTCGGTGGCTTCGGCGGCGAGCTCGGCGGCCGTCGGGTCGTCGAGCAGGGTGACCAGCGTGAACGCGACCGCAGGCCAGACCGTGTCCGGCACGCCGTCGAGATAGCGGATCTCCAGCCACTGCCGCGGGCGGACCGGGGGGAACAACGTGGTCAGGTGATAGTCGAGGTCGGCGGCGGTGGGACGGCGGCCGCCGAGCGCGACCCGCCCGTCGGCCCAGTCGGCGAACGGCACCCAGTCTCGGACCGGTTCGGCGTCGGCGTCGGCGTGGTTGACGAGCATCACCGGAGCTTTCAGCGCGTACCTGGCCCAGTCGCTGGCCGGGTCTTCGCCGTTCTCGCCGAGGACCGGGCCGCAGCGGGCCGAATCCAGTTGGCTCCACACGCGCTGCCGCGTCGACTGCCAGCCAGGGTTTTCTCCGCTCAGCAGCGGTGAGTTCGCGGTGATCGCGATCATCGTGGGCCCGAGCGCATGCGCGAGCCGCACCCGGTCCGCCCAGCCGTCACGTGGGCCCGCATCAAGGTTGACCTGCACCGAAGCCGTCGAGGTCATCATCGCCGCACCCGCAGCGGGGGTGCCGCTGGCGGCGAAGAACGCTTCCATCGCCCGGTAGCGCGCGCCCGGGTTGACGCGCTGTGGTGGCCGCAGCGGATCGGCGCCCAGCGACACCAACCCGAACCCAGCGCCTGCGAACGCAGCGCATAGCACGGCGCGGTCGGCGACCATCGCGTCGATCGCGGCGAGCGGGCCCGCGAGCGGCGGACCAGACAATTCCACTGCGCCGCCGGGTTCGACGGTGACCCTGCTGCCGCCCGGCAGTGCTGGCAGGCCGGCGATCGTGGCGGTGAGCTCATCCCAGCGAGGTCTGCGCGTGGGATCGATCAGATCGAAGCAGTGCGCCTCGATCTCGAGTCCCACCCGGCCCACCGGGCCGTCACGCAGACAACCGCCGCCGACCTGGCGAACAGCGGCATCGGCGCTGGTCAACTCGGTACAGGTGCTCTGCTGCGGGTGCGCGTCTTCCACGTCGGACGTGATGGTGAAAGTCATTCCAACCATCCCCTTCCGGGAGTGGACCGCTCGCCTCTCCAACCATCTTCCAGATGGGACCGACAAATCCAGCGTTTTTCGGATGACGCCTTCGTTACGAGGACCTTTACCGGTCCCGGGGTTACTGGCCGAGGGTGTTCTGCATCGCCCCGGCCAGCGCATTGACCGCCGGCCCACCGTTGCCGGACTGGCAGACCTTCGCCTGCAGCAGGACGTTCTCGCGCTTGCGAGTGGTGGTGAAACAGCGCCGGTCCGTGCCCGCCTCCTGTTTGATCCAGTCGGCGTCCGTCGCCGTGGTCGGCCCGCCGGTGAAGGTCCACACCTGGGTCGTGAAGTTGTCCAGGTGCATCGCGGTGGTCTGCCCGTTGCAACCGACGCTGCGGTCGACCACGCGACGGAAGGCGCGGTCGGCGGCGTCGGTCGTCGCGAACACACCGACCGCCTGTTTGACCAGATGCGTGGCATCCGTCGGCGACTCCTGGGTCACCGCACCGTTGAACGACGCCAGATCCGGGTCGGCGTAGACGTCGGGCAGGCCGATGTCCGCCCAGTTGTTGCACGCGGGAAGGTCGACCGAGAAGGTCTGTACCGGCTCGGTGAACAACGACTCGAATCGCATTGTGGCGCCGACGATATTGCCCACCGAGCCCTTCGGGAGCACGGCGTAGTTGACCACGCCCGGATCCGAGGGGCGCGCTGCGGCGGGGCCGGCGGGCGCCATGACCGACAGCCCGATGGCCACGCCGATGCCCGCCGCGGCGACCGCCCGCACCGGTCAGACCTTCGCGGTCAACTTGACTTCGATGTTGCCGCGAGTGGCCTTCGAGTACGGGCAGAAGTCGTTTGCCTTCGCCATCAGGTCGTCGGCGACGCTCTGCTCGAGACCCGGCAGGTAACCGATCAGGTGAGCCGTGAGCCCGAAGCCACCCTCCGAGTCCGGTCCGAAGCCGATCTGCGCGGTGATCGAGGTGGCTTCGTCGATGTCGATCTTGTTGTTGCGGGCCTGCAGCCGCAGCGCGCCGAGGAAGCATGCCGCGTAACCCGACGAGAACAGCAGTTCAGGGTTGACGCCCTCGCCGCTGCCGCCGAGCTCCTTGGGCGGGCGGGTGTCGAGATCGATCTTGCCGTCGGAGGACCGGACGTGGCCGTCACGGCCGCCTCCGGACGCGGTGGACTCTGCGGTGTACTTGACCTCAATACTCATGGGCTCGATCATGCCAGTCTGCTCGTATTCGGCAAGACACCCGTCTCAGTTGCCGTCCCCGGCACGGCTCTAACACCGTTGGGGCGCATGCCCGATAGCGTTGTGGGCCAAGCAGTCCCGCTCGCCGTCAAATACTCGGCACTGGTGTGCACTCAGATCGGTAAGACGCCGCTTACCGGCCGGAACGGTGATCTGAGTGCGCACCAGACGCGGTATCCGTCGAGCGGCCGTCGCTACGGGCGCGACGGCGCCGTGGTGGTCGGAGCCTCAGGTGACTGCGGCGGTTCGGGTGGTGCGAAGCGTGGCCCCTGCGAGTTTCCTGGTCCGCCGAACGGCGGGCGGCCGAACGACCCGCCCGGACCCATCGGGGCGCCCGGCGGCGGTCCGCGATGGAAGATCGCGACGTCGCGGTCGTGGCCGCCGTGATGGCCGCCGCCGCGGTGATGGCCTCCCGAGTGCGAACCGAGGATGAAACCGGAGAAGAAGATCACCGCGACGATGAACACGACGCCGGCGGCGATGCCAACCCAGGCGGCGGCGGCGCCGAGCTTGGAGCGTCGCGGGGCGACGTGGTCATGGTGGGGTGTCGCGACCACTGGACTGGTGGCGGGTTCGGATGGTGTTTCGGTCATGGCTGCCATCATGCGAGCTGTTTCGATGAGCCCGTCATGTGGCACCTATGAGCGGGCTGTGAATGCGACGATTGACACCGGTCACCCCGCCGAATAGTTTCGACTACACGCGTTGTCAGCTTGGCTGGAAGGGACCCGAGACCATGCAGCGTCCGATCCCGACGCGACACCCGGAGCGGCCTGGCGCCGTGCCTGCCGGCATCCGCGTTATTGCCAAGGCGCTGGCCATCGGTGAACCCACACCAGCGCAGTGGCGCAGGCTCGGCGAGCGACTGACCGTCGGAGACGAACCGATGGACCGCCTCGTCGAGTGGATGTCAGGCGTCGGCGTGAAGCAGGCGCGGCCGTTGTTCGATCGGGTGCTCACCTACGGCATCGATGCGGTCCCCGACGCCCCGGAACCGTTGCGCGAGTTCTTCACAGCCGTGGAGAGTCTGCCCGACTGGGTGGACCCGGTAAGACTGCGCCGCGGTGCAGAAGCGCTGCGTCGCGGCGGTGCCGACGGCATGTACGTCGCGCGTGACGTATCGCTTCTCGGCGGCTACCAGTTCTCGGGTTTCAACAAGACACTGTTGCGCACCGGCGCCCTGGAGAAGGGTTCGAACAAGCGCTTCGCCGAGACGATGCAGTGGGCGATGGACGTCATCTCCGACGGTGGTCTCGAACAGCTGGGCGTCGGCTACCGGTCCACTCTCCGGGTTCGGCTGATTCACGGACTGGTGCGCAGGCATGTGTCCGCGATGCCCGACTGGCGCGCCGACGACTGGGGTGTCCCGATCAACCAGACCGATATGGCGGCGACGCTGATCGGTGCGCTCGTCGCACCTGCCGTCGGTGTCGTGGGGATGGGAATCGTGCTGCGGCCCAAAGACTACGATGCCGTCGCCCACCTGACCCGCTATGTCGGATGGTTGATGGGTGTGGAGGACGAGTGGCTGCCGCGCGGGTTCCGCGACAGCATCCGGGTGCTCTATCACACCCTGGGCGCGCTCGCCGAGCCCGACGAGTCGTCGAGGCAGCTTGCGGTTCCGATGGCCGACGACCCGATGATCTGGCATTACGACACCATGCCCGCGATCAGGCGTCGTGTCGCACGCGCGCAGCATCTTTCGGTCACCAGTGGCTTCCTGGGCCCCCGCACGATGCGCGCACTGGGCCTACGCCCCCATGTGCCGTGGTACCCGGTGCTGCGGCTACCCGTGAACCTGACGCGCAGCGCGGCTGCGGTCGCCCTGCCCGGCGGTATCGCCAGAGCGATCGCCCGCGGCGACCGCGAGCATCAGGCGTTGATGCGGACGATCGTCGGCGACGCCGGCGCCACCATCGGCGAGTCGGCCGAGCACGTCAGCACAGTCGCCTGAGCCACCTAGGACCCGCAGGCCGGCACATCCGCATGCCTACGTGTCGTACCGTGATGGAAGGCAGTAGCGGCGCTTGCCACGAAATCCCGTTACCTAGGCCTTGAACGGGTTGACCGCGAACTGGATCACCCGGTACGGCGCCCCGCCGCGCGGTCCGGTGTTCCACTGACTGACGAACACCCGCACCTCGTCGAGCGTCGAACCCGGTGAGATATAGCCACCGTATGGCTGGGCCAGCCGGTTGCTCTCCGGAGGGCCGAGATGGTCAGCGGGATCCGGCCATTCGGACGCCACGACGACGGTCGTCACCGGCGCGGCGCCCAGCCCGGTGGGGTCGTTGGCCACCCGCATCTCCATGTTTCCGGTGGTGGCGTTGAAGTACGACAGCACGGTTTTGCCGTCGATCTGGCGGATGCTCATCTCGCCGACCGCGTCTGGCCACAGCGGTGTCGGCGGGTTACCCCAACCGGAATCAGCCGACCAGCCTTGCCAACTCGACCGGTCCTCGAACTCCTGTGGCGTGGCCCGGTACAGCACCAGCGGCGCACTGCGGTCGAAGTTGTTGGCCACGATGTACACCCACCCGGTTTCGGAGTCGGTGCGCGGAATCGGGTCGTAGTAGCCGCTGATCTGCGACTGCCTGCCCTCGGCGTAGGACGCGGGGCGCTCGGAGTCCGGCAGCGTCGGCCAATTCCCCTGTGCCGGGTCGGCTTTCACCAGCCGTGACGTCTCCGGGTCCAGCTCCCGCACAGTGGTGACCATCAGATAGTTCTGCCGGTTGATCTGGACGACGCCCGCAGGCAGTTGGGACATGCCCGCAGGGGTCGGATCGGCCAGCAGCGGGCGGTCGGTTCCGGTCACGCCGTCGTAGCGCACACCGCCCGGGTCGTCGATCGACTCCGTCTCGACGTGCAACGCGATCGGCGAGAACCACCCTCCGTAGCCGACGCCCTGCCCGGCGAAACTGTCGCCGCACACCTGCAGGATGCCGCTGGGAAACTCCATGAACTCGCACAGGTCCGTCGCACCGATACCGTAATCGCGTGTCGGGGTGCCGGTTCCGGCCGTCGGACCGATCCTGATCACCTGGCCGGGCGCCAGCGGAGGCAGCACCGGATCGGGCACCGGGGCGGGCTGCGCGGCGGCCGGCGCTGCGGACAGGACGCCCAGCACCACCGAGATTGCACTCATGCAGACGGTTACTCGCACTTTGTCTGCGTGGTTGCAATCTCGCCGCGGAGTCAGAGTTCGGCGGCCAGCAGTTCGGCGATCTGAATCGTGTTGAGTGCCGCGCCCTTGCGGAGGTTGTCCCCGGACACGAACAGTGCCAGCCCACGCCCGTCGGGCACGCCGGGATCCTGGCGGATGCGGCCGACCAGCGAGTCGTCCGCCCCCGCCGCGGCCAGCGGCGTCGGGACGTCGACGAGCGTCACGCCAGGTGCCGCACCCAACAACTCGGTCGCCCGCTGCACCGAAAGCGGTTGCGAGAATTCGAGGTTCAGCGACAGCGAATGGCCCGTGTACACCGGGACCCGCACGCAGGTACCGCTGACCGCCAGGTCCGGGATGTCCAGGATCTTGCGGGTCTCGTTGCGCAGCTTCTGGTCCTCGTCGGTTTCACCGGAGTCATCGTCGACGTACGACCCGGCCAGCGGAACGACGTTGAACGCGATCGGTGCAACATACTTCGACGGCGCGGGGAAATCGACCGCGGACCCGTCGGCGACCAGGTCCCGGCTGCTGTTCACCACGGCGCTGGCTTGATCAAACAACTCCTCCACACCGGCCACGCCGCTGCCCGACACCGCCTGATACGTCGAGGCGATCATCCGCACCAGACCCGCCTCGTCGTGCAGCGGCTTGAGTACGGGCATCGCGGCCATCGTGGTGCAGTTCGGGTTCGCGATGATGCCCTTCTTGAGGGTGACGCCCCGCACATCGCGCGCGAAGTTCACCTCGCTGACCACCAGTGGGACGTCGAGGTCCTTGCGCCATGCCGAGGAGTTGTCGACCACGATCGCACCGGCTTCGGCGAACCGCGGCGCCTGCACACGCGACATCGTCGCCCCTGCGGAGAACAATGCGATGTCCAGGCCCGCGGGATCGGCGGTCGCGGCGTCCTCGACCTCGATCTCCTGCCCCCGGAAGGAGAGCTTCTTGCCCTGTGACCGCGCTGAGGCGAAGAACCGCACACTGGCGGCCGGAAACGCGCGTTCCTCCAGCAGCGTCCGCATGACCTGGCCGACCTGACCGGTCGCGCCCACAATGCCTATTTGCAAACCGACGCCTGCCATTTAACGACCCGTCCCTGCGTAGACGATGGCGTCCTTGTCGCCGCCGAGGCCGAACGCCTCATGCAGCGCGGCGACCGCCTTGTCCAGGTCGGTGTCCTTGACCAGGACCGAGATCCGGATCTCCGAAGTGGAGATCAAGTCGATGTTGACCCCGACCGAGGCCAACGTCTCACAGAACTTGGCGGTCACTCCGGGGTGGCTCTTCATACCGGCGCCCACCAGCGACACCTTGCCGATGTGGTCGTCGTACAGCACTCCGGTGAAACCGATCTCGCCCTGCAGCGAGGACAGCTTCTGCACCGCGGCCGGCCCGTTGTCTCGCGGGCAGGTGAACGTGATGTCGGTCTTGCCGTCCTCGACCTTGGAGATGTTCTGCAACACCATGTCGATGTTGATGTCGGCGTCGGCGACGGCACGGAACACCTTGGCGGCATAGCCCGGCACGTCCGGGATACCGACCACGGTGACCTTGGCCTCACTGCGGTCGTGTGCGACTCCGGTCAGAATGGCGTCTTCCACGGGAATGTCCTCCATTGATCCGATCACCAGGGTGCCGGGGTTGTCCGAGTATGACGAGCGCACGCGTATCGGCACGTTGTAGCGCCGGGCGTACTCCACACAGCGCAACATCAGCACCTTCGCGCCGCAGGCGGCCATCTCCAGCATCTCCTCGAAGCTGACCTGGTCGAGATGGTGGGCGTTGGGCACGATTCGCGGGTCCGCGGTGAAGATGCCGTCGACGTCGGTGTAGATCTCGCAGACGTCGGCCTTCAGCGCCGCGGCCAACGCCACGGCGGTGGTGTCCGAGCCACCGCGACCCAGTGTGGTGACGTCCTTGCTGTCCTGACTGACGCCCTGGAAGCCGGCGACCAGGACGATGACACCCTCGTCGAGTGCGTCACGCAGCCGGCCGGGGGTGACGTCGATGATCTTCGCGTTGCCGTGGATGCCGGTGGTGATCACGCCGGCCTGCGAACCGGTGAACGAGCGCGCCTGCGCGCCAAGCGAGTGGATGGCCATCGCGACCAGCGCGTTGGAGATGCGCTCACCGGCCGTCAGCAGCATGTCCATCTCGCGCGGCGGCGGCGCGGGGCACACCTGGTTGGCCAGGTCGAGCAGTTCGTCGGTGGTGTCGCCCATTGCGGAGACCACCACGACGACGTCGTTGCCCTGCTTTTTCGTCTCGACGATCCGCTCGGCCACGCGTCGGATCCGCTCGGCGTCGGCAACCGAGGATCCGCCGTACTTCTGCACGACGAGCGCCACTGATCAAGCCTTTCAAGTGCTGGGAAGGATCCCAACAAGGATAAGGGCTGTGCGCGCCGGATTTCTTCCGCCCGTAGTGGGCCGGCCAGGAACCGTCGGCGATCAGGCCACTCCGAGGAACGGGAACGGGTCGGCTTCCTCGAAGTTCGCGCTGGCATCACCGGCGTAGATCGTCGTCTCGCCTTCGCCGAGCGGCAGCCGCAGCGTCGGGGCGCCGGGTGAGAAATCAAGGTTGCCCAACTGGACCCAGAACGTGTTCGGCGAGAGCGCGGACTCGAAGAAGTACCGCAACGCCTTGTGGTCGACGACCGTGCGCCAGCGGGTGGTCGAGATGTTCGGCTCATCGGGCGTGGAGATTCCGTACGGCACCGACGCGTTGCGCACGACGCTGAGCACCGTCGCGGCGGCCAGCAGCGGGTCGTCGGTCTTGGGCACCGCGTCGATGTAGAACGACGCCCGCACGAACCGGTCCGCGGCGCGGTTGGTCCCCGGCAGCATCACAGTGCCGCCGATCTGCTTCCAGTACTCGCTGATCGCGAGTTGCTTGTCGAAGGTCGGCGAATTCGTCATCACCCGGTACTGGCTGCCGTGGTGGATGACCTGCTCACCGTCGATGTACTCGACGATCGCGCTGTCGCCGCCGGCATCCGACATCGCCAGATGCAGCGTCGCCATCCGTTCCTCACCGGGCACCGCAGCGGTCGCCACCCGCAGCGGGGTCGCGCTCAGCGCCTGCACGGCCTCGGCCACCGTCGCGAAGTTGTCGAGCACGTACTGGCCCCACAATGCCAACGAGACCGCGGGACCCGCGGCGGTCTGCGCGGGGTACACCGATTCGGCCAGCCACAGCAGGTTGACCACCAGTCCGGCCTCGTTCACTCCGTCGGTCGTGCTGATGTCGTAGCCCGTCGCGACCACGCTGCCGTACTTCGACGTCCACTCCGCGGAATCAGTGCCGGCCTGACCGGTTCTGTGGACCCCGCGCGGCAGCGCCCACAGATTCGTCTGGATCTCCGACTTCCAGTCCATGGAGCGACCGGTGATGTTGCGGTTGTCGGTTCCGAGGTAGACGACGCGAGTGCACATGCCCCGCATCGTAAGAGATGCTCAGTTGGTGCAGGCTTCGGACAGCTCGGCGAGCTTGCGCCGTAACTGGTTGTCGAGCGCCGACATTTCGTAGTAGATCTGCGGCGCAGGCGCACCGGGCGCCGGGGACTCCGTCTCCGCGCGCGCCTGGGGCATCTTCTGGACGAACAGCCCGGCGAGATCGGCGACTTCCACCGCGGTGAACCGCAGCTCAGGGGTGTCGATCTTGCGCGCGCGCTCGGAGAGCCCGTTGGCCCATTCCCGGTAGGCCAGCTCTTCGGCCGCCGTCGGCGGACCCTCGGCGCCCTCGCTCTTCGAACTGATCAGATCGTTCTGCTGCTTGTTGTATTCGAGGAAATCGAGCACCGGACGGCATTCTTCGGGCGGTTGCTGCAGTTGGCTGTAGACCAGGGCCACGATCGTGATCACCACGACGGCGATCGCCACCCACCATCGCCGATCAAGAGTCATCACCGCCGCAACTCTAGCCAGCGCCGGATTCGTAACACAGGTCCCGCAGGTCTAGCGGATGTGCATTTTGGTGCGCTCGCGGGTGCGGAGTACAGTGTGCGACGTGCAGCGGGTGCTCCTTCTCGGCAGCCGCGACGGGGTCTGATCAGACCGGCTTCCCGTCGCGGGTGTTCGCGATGCGCCGGTCGAGTCCCCCTTCAAACTCCCGGAGCAATACCGTGACCACGTTCTCGAAACCATCACCGGACTCCCCTGACGCGTTCTCGTCGGTCCGCCAGATCACCAAGCCATCCGGCCCGCCCAATCCCGGCCAGCCGCCGTGGAACACCCAGCGCGGTTCGGCGATGCCGGTCAACCGGTATCGCAGCTTCGCCGAAGAGGTCGAGGCGGTCACGCTGGCCGACCGCACCTGGCCGGACAAGGTCATCGACTCCGCGCCGATGTGGTGTGCGGTCGACCTGCGCGACGGCAACCAGGCGCTGATCGACCCGATGAGCCCGCAGCGCAAACGCCGCATGTTCGACCTGCTGGTGCGCATGGGCTACAAGGAGATCGAGGTCGGCTTCCCATCGGCCAGCCAGACCGACTTCGACTTCGTCCGCGAGATCATCACCGAAGGGGTCATCCCGGACGACGTCACCATCCAGGTGCTGACGCAGTGCCGCCCGGAACTGATCGAGCGGACATTCCAGGCCTGCGACGGCGCGCCCCGCGCGATCGTGCACTTCTACAACTCGACGTCGATCCTGCAGCGGCGCGTGGTGTTCCGCGCCGAGCGCGAGGCGGTCAAGGCGATCGCCACCGACGGCGCGCGGATGTGCGTCGAGGAGGCCAAGAAGTATCCGGGCACCCAGTGGCGGTTCGAGTACTCGCCGGAGTCCTACACGGGCACCGAACTGGAGTACGCGGTCGACGTGTCCAACGCCGTCGCCGAGATCATCGCACCGACGCCCGATGCGCCGCTGATCGTCAACCTGCCAGCGACGGTAGAGATGGCGACTCCGAACGTGTACGCCGACTCGATCGAGTGGATGCACCGGCACCTGACCCCCCGAGACAGCATCATCTTGAGCCTGCATCCCCACAACGATCGCGGAACCGCCGTCGCCGCAGCGGAATTGGGCTATCAGGCCGGCGCTGACCGGATCGAGGGGTGCCTGTTCGGCAACGGAGAACGCACCGGGAACGTATGCCTGGTGACACTGGGGCTGAACATGTTCTCGCGCGGCGTCGACCCGCAGATCGATTTCTCGAACATCGACGAGATCCGTCGCACCGTCGAGTACTGCAACCAGCTGCCGGTGCACGAACGCCACCCGTACGGCGGCGATCTGGTCTACACCGCGTTCTCGGGCAGCCACCAGGACGCCATCAACAAGGGCCTGGACCAGATGAAGGTCGACGCCGACGCCGCGGACAAGGACGTCGACGACATCCTCTGGCAGGTGCCGTATCTGCCGATCGACCCGAAGGATGTCGGTCGCACCTACGAAGCCGTCATCCGGGTGAACTCGCAGTCCGGCAAGGGCGGCGTCGCCTACATCATGAAGGCCGATCACGGTCTGGCACTTCCGCGGCGGCTGCAGATCGAGTTCAGCCAGGCGATCCAGAAGATCACCGACGGCGAGGGCGGCGAGGTGTCTCCGAAGGAGATGTGGGACGTCTTCGCCGAGGAGTACCTGGCGCCGATCCGTCCGCTCGAACGCATCCGCCAGAAGGTGACGGCGGCGGAGGTGGACGGTGGCACCGACACCATCGAGGCGGTGGTGATGGTCGACGGCGTCGAGCGTGAAATCATCGGCGCCGGCAACGGTCCGCTGGCCGCGTTCGTTGATGCGTTGGGCGCCATCGGGTTCGACGTGTCGGTGCTCGACTACTCTGAACACGCGCTGTCGGCGGGTGAAGAGGCCCAAGCCGCGGCCTACGTCGAGGCGTCGATCGGTGGAACCACCGTCTGGGGTGTCGGCATCGCGACTTCGATCACCACCGCATCGCTGCGGGCGGTGGTTTCGGCGGTCAACAGGGCCGCCCGCTGACCCCCAGCTGAGGAAGCAATCAGCCTCCTGTTCAACACCGGCACGCCTAACTGTTAACCGGCTTCACGGCGCCTTCTGGGTCACTCGCGTCGAGGTGACTCGACGAGCGACATCCAGAAGATGACCGCGAGAAGACCCAGGATCGCCAGCGCCGACACCAGGTCAAACCACTGGAACGGGATCAGCGAACCGTCGATCGAGAGCACGAGGACCGTCTCGACGACGGCGAAGACCACGAATATGCCGCCGAGCAGCATTCGGGGCTGGGTCCGGTGCAGCTGGGTCCGCCTCAGCTCGACGGTGAGCGTGAGCAGCAGCACGGGCAGCACCTGCGCGAGGGCCGAGGCGGTGGCGACGTCCACCAGGACGATGCGATGGTCTGCCATTCAGAACAGTGCGAACTGGTCGCCGGCGAGGGTGGTGTCGGTGAACTCCTCGATGCCGGTACCGCCGACGACGCTGTCGATCGCGCGCATGAATTCGGCGTCGGAGGCCAGCGGTACACCCAACTCCCTGGCGTGGTAGCCCTTGCCCTGAGCCGATTGGGCGTCGTTGCACAGCACCAGCGAGGTCTCGGTGTCGACGGTGTCGGTGTAGGCCAGCCCGGCGTGCAGGATCCGTTCGATGAGCTCTTCGTGGGTGCGTTGGACCTCGGCCGACAGCGCGATCCGCATGCCCTGCACCAGCGGTCGCCCGGCGATGTACCGGCCGGGGTTGAGATAGGGGCACGGAAGGCGGGACGCAACCGCCTTGAGCGGGCGCAGCTCGTCGTGGGTGACGACGCCGTTGGGCCAGCGTCTGCGGGATACCGGGTGCACCGGCAGCCAGACCTTGCGTTCCCGCGCCCGCACGAGCACCGGTTTGAGGATCTGGGCGAGCACCAGGGCGTCGTCGAGGGCGTCGTGCGGCCGGATCTGGCTGATCCCCCAGTGCGCGGCCAGCGTCTCGAGCCGCAGGTTCTCGGTGCCCAGGTCCAGCCTGCGCGCCAGCTCCACGGTGCACATCACGGTGTCGGTGGGCAACTCGCGGTTGACCAACTCGGCCTCGGCGGCCAGGAACGAGTAGTCGAAGCCGACGTTGTGCGCAACCAGCGTGCGGCCGTCGAGCAGCTCGACGAGGTGGTCGACGATGTCGCCGAAGGTCGGCTGGCCCTCCAACATGTCGGCCGTCAGACCGTGTACATGTGTCGGGCCCGGGTCGACACCCGGGTTGAGCAGGCTGTACAGGCTCTGTTCGACGTTGCCGTCGTCGCCGAGGGCGAGAGCGGCGATGCTGACGATGCGGGCCTGCCCCGGCCGGAACCCGGAGGTCTCCACGTCGACGACCGCCCAGCCTGGTCCGGCGTGTTCCGCCGGCCGGCCCCAGCCCGGCCGATTCTCGGCGTCAGAGCCGCTCGGCCGGTGACCTCCGGCGTCCGTTAGGCCCACGCCGTCAGGATCGCACGATGGTGTGACAAAGCCGGGACCTCGCCGAATCGCCTGCAGCGTGTCGGCTACCTAAACTGCCGGGGTGGTCACGACACGTGGACGGCTCGCCCTCGCGGCCGGCGCGAGCGCCCGCTGGGCGTCGCGAGTCACCGGGCGCGGTGCGGGCGCGATGATCGGCGGGCTGGTCGCGCTGGCGCTCGACAAGTCCCTGCTGCGCCAGCTCGGCCGGGGCCGTCGCACCGTGGTGGTCACCGGGACCAACGGCAAGTCGACGACGACCCGGATGATCGCCGCGGCGCTGCGCACCATCGGGCCCGCCGAGCCGGGGGGCCGGGGACAGTCGAACGTTGCCACCAACGACACCGGCGCGAACATGGACGCCGGCCTGGTGGCCGCGCTGGCCGCTGCTCGGGAAGCACCCCTTGCCGCCCTCGAGGTCGACGAGATGCACGTCCCGCATGTGGCCGAAGCGGTCGACCCGAAGGTGGTCGTCCTGCTGAACCTGTCCCGCGATCAACTGGACCGCGTCGGCGAGATCAACCACATCGAACGAACCCTGCGCGCCGGGCTGGCCCGTCACCCGTCGGCCGTCGTGGTCGCCAACTGTGACGACGTGCTGATGACCTCGGCCGCATACGACAGCCCCAACGTGGTGTGGGTCGCCGCCGGCGGGAGCTGGGCCAACGACTCGGTCAGCTGCCCGCGATCTGGCGAGATCATTCTGCGCGACGGCGGCAAGAGCCGCGACTGGCGTTCCACCGGAACCGATTTCAAACGCCCCAGCCCGCACTGGTGGTTCGACGACACCAACATCTATGGGCCGGACGGGTTTTCGCTGCCGATGACGCTGTCGTTGCCCGGCTCCGTCAATCGCGGCAACGCCACGCAGGCCGTGGCGGCGGCGGTCGCGATGGGCGCCGATCCGGCGGCTGCGGTGGCCGCGGTATCGGAGGTCGACGAGGTCGCCGGGCGCTACCGCACCGTGCGCCTCGGCGAGCACACCGCGCGGGTGCTGTTGGCGAAGAACCCGGCGGGCTGGCAGGAAGCGTTGTCGATGGTCGACAAACACGGTGCGGGCGTGGTGATCTCGGTCAACGGTCAGGTTCCCGACGGTGAGGACCTGTCATGGCTGTGGGACGTCCGCTTCGAGCACTTCGAAGATACCCACGTGGTGGCCGCGGGCGAGCGGGGCACCGACCTCGCTGTGCGATTGGGTTATGCGGGTGTTGAGCACACGCTGGTGCACGACACCCTCGCGGCAATCGCGTCGTGCCCTCCCGGGCACGTCGAGGTGATCGCCAACTACACCGCGTTCCTGCAGTTGAACCGGGCCCTGGAGCGTCGTGGTGGATGAGTCGGCGGTGCGCATCGGGCTGGTGCTGCCCGATGTGATGGGAACCTACGGTGACGGTGGTAATTCCGTCGTGCTGCGACAACGCTTGCGGCTGCGGGGGTTTGACGCAGAGATCGTCGAGATCACGCTGGACGACCCGGTGCCTTCGGAGCTGGACCTGTACACGCTTGGCGGAGCGGAGGACTACGCGCAGCGCCTGGCGACCAAGCACCTGCTGCGGTATCCCGGATTGCAACAGGCGGCCGCGCGGGGCGCGCCGGTGCTGGCGATCTGCGCGGCCATCCAGGTGCTCGGGCACTGGTATGAGACCTCGTCGGGTGAACGCGTCGACGGCGTCGGACTCCTCGATGTCACGACCTCACCGCAGGACACGCGCACGATCGGCGAGGTGGTGTCCGAACCGCTGCTGGCAGGTCTCTCACAGCGGCTGACCGGCTTCGAAAACCACCGCGGCGGAACCGTTCTCGGCGCCGAGGCACGACCGCTCGGCAAGGTCGTCAAGGGTGCGGGCAACCGCGACGGTGACGGTTACGACGGCGCGGTGCAGGGCAGCGTCGTCGCGACGTATATGCACGGTCCGTGCCTGGCCCGCAATCCGGAGCTGGCCGACCACATGCTGAGCAGGGTGGTGGGGGAGCTGGCGCCCCTGAAGATCGACGAAGTCGAACAGCTTCGATGCGAACGACTCTCCGCGCCCCGGCGAGTCTGAGCCGTCAGGCCGCGGCCACCGACAACTTTCCGCGAAATTGCGTTCCAGCAGCGAAATTGCGAGAAGAGGCCCGCAGGAATGCAATTTCGCGGCTCGGGAGTTACAGCCCGAGGTCGCGCAGGAACTCGGGCTTGTACGCCTCGAGGATCACGTAGCCCGGATCCGGGGGTGGCACCTCCGGAGCATCGTCGGGCACCTCCTGCCCGCTGACCGGGTCCACCCACTCCTGGCTCGCGGAGTCCCACCGACTCAGGGTGTACTGCGCGTCGACGCCGTCGTCGGCCACCAACACGCGCACCATGCGCTCGGCCTCCTGTGCGTCGGCCAAGGTCGTGGTGTACAGCTGGATGCGATCGCCGTCGCGGGTGACGGTGACCCGCGATCCGAGCCGCTCGCGCGCATTGTCGTCCAGATCCAGGGTTCTCAACTTGTCCCAGAACGAGAGCTGGTGCTCGGCGCCGAGTTCCACTTCGACCTTGAATTCGTCGTCCGGCATGAACTTCCTTCCTCGGCTATGCCATCGCGCGTCGGCCGGCCAGCGCGCGGCCGAGCGTCAGCTCATCGGCGAACTCCAGGTCACCGCCCATCGGCAGACCGGACGCGATACGCGTTACGGTGAGCCCCGGGATGTCGCGCAGCATGCGCACGAGATACGTCGCCGTCGCCTCACCCTCGGTGTTGGGGTCGGTCGCGATGATCACCTCGGTGACGTCCACCCCATCGACGCGCTCACCGATCCTGTTGAGCAGCTCGCGGATTCGCAGCTGTTCGGGCCCCACCCCGGAGAGCGGATCCAGGGCGCCGCCCAGCACGTGGTAGCGCCCGCGGAACTCCCGGGTGCGCTCGACGGCCTGCACGTCTTTCGGTTCCTCGACCACGCAGACCAGGGATGCGTCGCGCCGGGAATCGCTGCAGATGCGGCAGCGGTCGTCGTCGGAGACGTTGCCGCACACCGCGCAGAACTTCACCCCGTCGCGCACCTTGTTCAGCACGGCGGTCAACCGGTCGATGTCGGGCGGCTCCACCGACAGCAGGTGAAAGGCGATCCGCTGAGCGCTCTTCGGCCCGATGCCGGGCAGCTTCCCGAGCTCGTCGATCAGATCCTGGACGGGTCCCTCGAACAATTACATTCCCGGGATACCGAGGTTGCCCATCCCGCCCGCGAGCGGCCCGAGCCGGTCGTGCGCGAGGATGGTGACCTGCTTGGAGGCGTCGGAGATGGCGCCGACCACGAGATCCTGGAGGGTCTCGATGTCTTCGGGATCCACGACCTTCGGGTCGATCGACACGGCGATCACCTCGCCGCTGCCCCTCATCGTGACCTGCACCAGGCCGCCGCCGGCCTGACCGTGCACCTCGGCGTTGGCCAGCGCCTCCTGCGCCTCCATCAGCTGCTGCTGGACCTGCTGGGCCTGCGCGAGCAGCGCGGACATATCGGGTTGGCCTTGCGGTTGCATGAGTGGTCCCCTTGCGTCTTAGTTGCGGTCCGGTCTCGACTTGGTTTCTGTCCTCGGCTCGCGGCCGTTTGAGCTTTCAGCGTAGTCGTCGTTGCGGTTACGGTGGCGGCCGTGCCTGCCCGCCTGCGTGTCGGCGCCACCGGAGCATTGCGCGGCTGCGCCGCGGTGGCGACCGGACTACTCGTCGCCGCATCGACGCTCGTCAGCCCCGCCTTCGAGGCCGAGGCCGCGCCCGCCAACATCGCGGGCAAGATCGTGTTTCTCGACCCCGGTCACAACGGCGCCAACGACGCCTCGATCAGCAAGCAGGTGCCGACCGGCCGCGGGGGCACCAAGGACTGCCAGGCCAGCGGCACGTCCACCGAGGACGGCTACGCCGAGCACACGTTCGCCTGGGAGACCACGCTGCGGGTCCGGCAAGCCCTGCACGCGCTGGGTGTGCGCACCGCCATGTCGCGCGGCGACGACACCGGGCTGGGTCCGTGCGTCGACGAACGCGCCGCGCTCGCGAACTCGATCAAACCCAACGCGATCGTGAGCATCCACGCCGACGGCGGCCCGCCGACCGGGCGCGGATTCCACGTCTTGTACTCGTCCCCGCCGCTCAACGACGCGCAGGCGGGGCCGTCTCCCCGGTTCGCGGGCATCATGCGCGACCAGTTGCAGGCCTCCGGGTTCGTGCCGTCGACCTACATCGGCTCCAACGGCCTCAACCCGCGCTCGGACATCGCGGGGCTGAACCTGGCCCAGTACCCGTCGATCCTGGTCGAGCTGGGCAACATGAAGAACCCGGTCGACTCGGCGCTGATGAAGACCCCAGAAGGGCGGCAGAAGTACGCCGAAGCCGTCGTACGCGGCATCGCGGGGTTCCTGGGGTCGACCTAGGCCTCCAGAGGCCTCTAACGGGTTGATCGCACGCATCAGGTGCGTGGAATCAACCCGTCAAGGCGTCATCCCTCGAGGTGCTTCTTCAGGTTCTCCAACACCTCGGACTGGATCTTGCGCAGCCCCAGCGGCGCGAACGTCTTCTCGAAGAAGCCGCCGATCCCGCCCGCACCCTGCCAGGACGTCTTGACCGTCACCGAGGACCCCGGACCTGCGGGCGCGACGGTCCAGTTGGTGATCATCGAGGAGTTGGCGTCCTTCTCGATGACCGTGTGACCGGCCACGTCGACCTCGGCCTTGACGTCGCGCACCCGCGACTTGGTCGCCTGCAGCTTCCAGCTGGCCACCGTGCCCGCGCCCTGTCCACCCTCGAGCACCTTGTAGTCGCTGTACTGCGGCGACAGGATCTTCGGACGCACGTTCGCGTAGTCCGCGACGGCCGAGAGCACCGCCTCCGGCGCCGCGTCGATCAAGACGGTGCTCGATGCGCTGACCTGTCCCATCGGGTGCACGCTCCTCGGTAGAAGTTCGATGCGGTCGCATCGCCTGCGACCGCGGACTAGCGTATATCCGTGTCTGTTGCCCGAACCGACGCACGTGCTCATGCCGCGGGCGTGCAGCGGCTACTGAAGAGCTATCGTGCGATTCCGCCCGATGCCACCGTTCGCCTGGCCAAACCCACGTCGAACCTGTTCCGCGCGCGGGCCAAAACCACCTCCAAGGGTTTGGATGTCTCGGGGTTGACCGGCGTCATCGCAGTGGACCCCGATGCGCGCACCGCGGATGTGGCCGGGATGTGCACGTACGAAGATCTGGTCGCAGCGACGCTGCCATACGGCTTGTCGCCGTTGGTGGTACCGCAGCTGAAGACGATCACGCTCGGCGGAGCGGTCACCGGTCTCGGCATCGAGTCCACGTCGTTCCGCGACGGCCTGCCACACGAGTCGGTGCTGGAGATGGACATCCTCACCGGCACCGGCGAAGTCGTCACCGCGTCGCCGGAGCAGAACACCGACCTGTTCCGGGCGTTCCCGAATTCGTATGGCACGTTGGGCTATTCGGTTCGGTTGAAGATCGAGCTGGAATCCGTTCAGCCATTCGTCGCACTGCGCCACCTGCGGTTCAACACCATCGAGGACCTCGTCGCCGCGATGGACCGCATCGTCGAGACGCGCGGCTACGACGGAACTCCCGTCGACTACCTGGACGGCGTGGTGTTCTCCGCCGACGAGGCCTACCTGACACTCGGATTCAAGACCACCACACCCGGACCCGTCAGCGACTACACCGGCCAGCAGATCTACTACCGCTCGATACAACACCAGGGCGACGACGGCGCCGAGAAGCACGATCGTCTGACGGTCCACGATTACCTGTGGCGGTGGGACACCGATTGGTTCTGGTGCTCGCGGGCGTTCGGTGTCCAGGATCCGCGGATCCGCCGGTGGTGGCCCCGTCGGTACCGGCGCAGCAGCTTCTACTGGAAGCTGATAGCGCTCGACCAGCGGTTCGACATCGCCGACCGGATCGAGCAGCGCAACAGCCGCCCACCGCGCGAACGCGTCGTACAAGACGTCGAGGTGCCGATCGGACGGGTCGCGGAGTTCCTGCACTGGTTCCTCGGCAACGTTCCGATCGAACCGATCTGGCTGTGCCCGTTGCGACTTCGCGATGACGGCGGAGCAGACGGTGCGTGGCCGCTGTATCCGCTTCGGCCGAACCACACCTATGTCAACGTGGGATTCTGGTCGTCGGTGCCGGTCGGCCCCGGCGAAGGCCATACCAACAGGTTGATCGAACACAAGGTCAGCGAACTCGACGGTCACAAATCGTTGTACTCGGATTCGTATTACAGCCGCGAAGAGTTCGACGATCTGTACGGCGGTGAAACCTACAAGATCGTGAAGAAGGCATACGATCCAGATTCACGGCTGCTCGATCTTTATGCGAAGGCGGTGCAGAGACGATGACGACTTTCAAGGAACACGCGGCACAGGCGCCGGCTGGAAAGCTCACGCTGGCCGAGATTCTGGAAATCTTCGCGGGTGGAAACCTGCCGCTGCGCTTCAGAGCCTACGACGGAAGCACGGCCGGACCCGAGGACGCCCCGCTCGGCCTGGAGTTGCTGACGCCCCGCGGTACCACGTATCTGGCCACTGCGCCTGGGGATCTGGGGCTGGCCCGGGCTTACGTAGCCGGCGATCTGGCCACGCACGGTGTGCATCCCGGTGATCCCTACGAGTTGCTCAGGGCGCTGGCCGACAAGATGGACTTCAGACGTCCGCCGGCACGGGTCCTCGCCCAGATCGTGCGCGCCATCGGCATCGAGCATCTCAAGCCGATCGCGCCGCCGCCGCAGGAGGCGCTGCCGCGGTGGCGTCGGATCGCGGAAGGTCTGCGCCACAGCAAGACTCGTGATGCCGAGGCGATCCATCACCACTACGACGTCTCCAACACGTTCTACGAGTGGGTGCTCGGCCCGTCGATGACCTACACGTGCGCGTGCTATCCGCACAGCGGGTCGACGCTGGAAGAGGCGCAGGAGAACAAGTACCGGTTGGTGTTCGAGAAGCTGCGCCTCAAGCCGGGTGATCGCCTGCTCGACGTGGGCTGCGGGTGGGGCGGCATGGTGCGCTACGCGGCGCGGCACGGGGTCAAGGCGCTCGGGGTCACGCTGTCGAAGGAGCAGGCGTCCTGGGCACGAGAGGCGATCGCTCTCGACGGGCTCGAGGATCTGGCCGAGGTGCGCCACGGCGACTACCGCGATGTGCGTGAGTCCGATTTCGACGCGGTGTCCTCGATCGGGCTGACCGAGCACATCGGCGTGCACAACTATCCGGCCTATTTCGAGTTCCTCCAGTCGAAGATGCGTCACGGCGCGCTGCTGCTCAACCACTGCATCACCCGACCGGACAACCGAACCGGTTCCACCGCAGGCGGTTTCATCGACCGCTATGTCTTTCCCGACGGGGAGCTCACCGGTTCCGGACGCATCATCACCGAAGCGCAGGACGTCGGCCTGGAGGTGGTCCACGAGGAGAACCTGCGTCACCACTACGCGCTGACGCTTCGCGACTGGTGCCGCAACCTGGTGGAACACTGGGACGAGGCCGTGGCCGAGGTCGGGCTGGCGACGGCCAAGGTGTGGGGTCTGTACATGGCCGGCTCGCGCCTGGGCTTCGAGACGAATGTCGTTCAGCTGCACCAGGTCCTGGCGGTCAAGCTGGATCGCGACGGCTACGACGGCGGGCTGCCGCTGCGGCCGTGGTGGACGCCGTAGTCGAGGCCGTAGCTTCAGCCGTCGATACGCCGGGCGCCCAACTCGTTCTGCAGTAGCTCGAGCGCGGCTTCCTCCGGATCGCGACGCGGTGTGTCCGAGGTGTCGGCGCCGGCCTCGGCCAGCATGGCTTCCTCATCGTCGTCGTTGCGGGGCGGCGGGCCGGCCGGGACCGGTTCCGTCGGCGGTGGCGGGGCGGCCGAACCCGCCTCGCAACGGATCTTCCAGTTCACCCCGAGGGCGTCCTTCAACGCTTCGCGGATGACGTCGGCGTTGCGCTGTTCGGTCAGCCGCTTGGCCAGCGGCGCCGAGTCGTGGCTGAGCACCAGCGTGTCACCCTCGACCGCGCGGACGATCGCACCCGACAACATCACCTCGGTGGTGCGGCTGCGCTCACGCACCTTGTCCCGCACCGTCGACCACATGCTGCGCACGGCTGCGGCGTTCGGCTCCCCCGTCACCGCGGCTGGGGGCGGCGCCGCCACCACCGGATCGGACGGCGGACGCACCGGCGGCGGCGAGGGCGGTTTGCTCTCGGCAGCTTGCGCTGTCGGCGTGGGTTCAGGCTTCGGTTCTGCCTTGGGCTGGGGCTCGGGTTGCGGCTCGCTGCGAGACGGCGGCTCGCTGCGAGGCGGCGGCGGCTCGGCGGGCTGCGCTTCGGCCTTACTCCGGCGGGCGTACTGCCGCGGCGGCCCACCCGCCTGAGCCGACTGACCCTCCCCGGCCGGAATCGACATGTCCAACCGGGTCTCGATCCGCTCGATCCGTTGCAGCAGCGCCGATTCCGTGTCACTCGCGGACGGGAGCAGCAGCCGCGCGCACACCACCTCCAGCAGCAGCCGAGGCGCCGTGGCGCCACGCATCTCGCCGAGGCCGGCGTGCACCACCTCGGCGTAACGGGTCAGCGTCGCGGTGCCGATGCGGGTGGCCTGCTCACGCATCCGGTCGAGCACGTCCTCCGGCCCGTCGACGACTCCACGCGCCGCGGCGTCGGGCACCGACTGCAGGATGATCAGGTCACGGAACCGCTCCAACAGGTCGGTCGCGAACCGGCGCGGGTCGTGACCGGCGTCGATCACCGCCTCGACGACCCCGAAGAGTGCCGCGCCGTCGCCGGCGGCCAGCGCGTCGATCGCGTCGTCGATGAGCGCGACGTCCGTCGCACCCAGCAGTGCCAGCGCGCGCGTGTAGTTGACGTGGTTGCCCTCGGCGCCGGCGAGCAACTGGTCGAGCACCGACAGGGTGTCGCGGGGCGACCCGCCGCCTGCGCGGATCACCAGCGGGTACACCGCGTCGTCGACGGTGACGTTCTCCTGCTCGCAGATGCCTTCCAGCAGCGTGCGCATGGTGCGCGGGGCCAGCAGCCGGAACGGGTAGTGGTGTGTGCGCGAGCGGATGGTCGGCAGCACCTTCTCCGGCTCGGTGGTCGCGAACACGAAGATCAGATGTTCGGGCGGTTCCTCGACGATCTTCAGCAGCGCGTTGAAGCCCGCCGTGGTGACCATGTGCGCTTCGTCGACGATGAAGATCCGGTACCTCGACTGCGCGGGCGCGTAGAACGCGCGGTCACGCAACTCGCGGGTGTCGTCCACACCGCCGTGGCTGGCGGCGTCGAGTTCGACGACGTCGACGCTGCCTGGCCCGTTCGGTGCGAGGGCCACGCACGAATCGCACACTCCGCACGGGGTGGCCGTCGGACCCTGCTCACAGTTCAGCGACCGCGCCAGGATGCGCGCCGACGAGGTTTTGCCGCACCCGCGCGGACCGGAGAACAGGTACGCGTGGTTGATCCGGCCCGACGTCAGCGCTGTCGACAGGGGCTCGGTGACATGTTCCTGGCCGACGACTTCGGCGAAGGTCGCGGGCCGGTACTTGCGGTAGAGCGCCACGGTCAGCAGGCTACCGGCGTGGTGTGACGGCTCGACGGGCCACCACTGTGTCGCTGGATTGTGCATCTGACGACGGTTTGGACGCTCTAAGCGTCGTCAGGTTCACAAACGGTGGCGACCCTGTGGATGATTCGCGACCGCAGCCGTGATCCGTCGGTCCCCGCGTGCACCGTACGAGCATGACCGAGCTGCCGTGGCCCTTCGTCGGGAGCGAAGCGTTGGCGACCGGCGCCATCTCCGAGCGCGCGATGTGCCGCCTGTACGCCCCGATGTATCCGGGTGTCTACGTCCCACGCGACGCCACGGTATCGGCGCGCGATCGGGCGCAAGCAGCCTGGCTGTGGTCGAAGCGGCGCGGAATCGTCGCGGGCCTGTCGGCAGCGGCGGTACTGGGCACCAAGTACATCGACGGGTCGGAGCCCGCTGAACTCATCCACGACAACCGCAGGGCGCCAACCAAACTGGTCGTCAGGACAGAACGCGTACTGCCGAACGAACTGCTGACCATGTCTGCGATGCGTGTGACGACTCCGGCTCGCACGGCGTTCGACCTCGGTCGCCATCTCGAAGGCCGGACCGTCGCGGTGCAGCGTCTCGACGCTCTCGCCAACGCCACCGGCCTCAACACGTCGACGTGGAGGCGGTGATTGCCGCGCATGCAGGCGCCCGCGGCCTTCCTCGGCTGAGGCGCGTGCTCCCGCTGATGGACGCCGGTGTGGAATCCCCACAGGAGACTGTGGCCCTGCTGGCGCTGATCGACGCGGGGCTTCCGCCACCGCAGACGCAGGTTGGCGTATTCGACGAGTACAGGCAGTTCCTCGCCCGGCTCGACATGGCGTATGAGGACTTCAAGGTCGGTGTCGAATACGACGGCCCGCAACACTGGATCGATCCGAAGGTGAGGCAGCGCGACATCGACGAACAGTTCGCCTTGACCGAGCTCGGCTGGTCGGTCATCCGGGTCAGCCGAGACCTGCTGCGCTACCGGCGCACCACCTATGTGGCCAGAGTCGAAAGCGCGTTGTGCTCGCGTGGGTGTCGGTTGTGAATCTGACGACCCTTTTTGGCCAATTTCGTCGTCAGATGCGCAAACGGGCCCGGGAGGCCGACTAAGAGCCGTTCAGCAACGACTCGGTCGCCGAGAGCAGTGCGCAGGTCGCCAGACCGTCGATCGCCGCCCGCAGCTCGGGCTCGGGCGGCATGGTCGGCGCGATGCGGATGTTCTTGTCTTCCGGGTCTTTTCGATACGGGAACGTCGCACCCGCCTCCGTCACCGCGATGCCCGCATCCTTGGCGAGCGCGACGGTGCGCTTGGCCGTCCCCGGCAGGACGTCGAGGCTGATGAAGTATCCGCCCTTGGGTTCAGTCCACGACGCGATCTTCGAATCGCCGAACCGCTCGGACAGGATCTCCAACACCGCGGCGAACTTCGGGGCGAGCAGCTCCTGGTGGCGCTGCATCTGCAGACGCACCCCGTCGGCATCGCGGAAGAATCGCAGATGGCGAAGCTGGTTGACCTTGTCCGGCCCGATCGACTTCTTGGCTGCGTGCTGCAGGTACCAGGTGATGTTGCCCAGCGAGGCGCCCAGAAAGCTGACCCCGGCGCCTGCGAAGGTGATCTTCGACGTCGACGCGAACACCAGCGGGCGGTTCCCGTTGCCCGCGGCCTCGGCCAACCCGAGCACGTCGACGTTGCGGACGAAGTCGTGGGTCAAGGTGTGCACCGCGTAGGCGTTGTCCCACATCAACCGGAAATCGTTTGCCGCCGTTCGCATCTGAACCAGCCGACGCGCCGTCTCCCAGGAGAAGGTCACCCCGGTGGGGTTCGAGTACACCGGCACGCACCACATTCCCTTGATGGCGGGATCGGCTGCGACGAGTTCCTCGATGAGGTCGACGTCGGGTCCGTCCTCGAGCATCGGCACGGTGATCATCTCGATGCCGAGGCTCTCGGTGATCGCGAAGTGCCGGTCGTAGCCGGGCGCCGGGCACAGAAACTTCAGGACTGGTTCCTGGGACCACGGCCGCGCCGAGTCCGGGCCGCCGTGCAGCATCGAGAACACGACGACGTCATGCATCAGCTCGAGGCTGGCGTTGTTACCGGCGATCAGGTTCTGCACCGGGATGCCGAGCAGCTCGCCGAAGATCGCGCGCAGTTCGGGCAGCCCGTGCAGACCGCCGTAGTTGCGAACGTCGGTGCCGTCGCCGTCGCGGAAGTCGTCGGAACCAGGCAGCTCGAGCAGCTTGTTGGACAGGTCCAGCTGTGCCGCGGATGGCTTACCCCGGGTCAGGTCGAGTTTAAGCCCCTTGGCCTGCAGTTCAGCGTAGTTGCGCTTCTGCTGCTCGTGTTCTGCGGCGAGTTCGTCCCGGCCGAGCGACAGAAATGACACCGAACGCCTTTCGACTGAATGCGGGAAAGAAGGGGACCCCGCGCACCCGCCAGAGCCCATTGACCCTTGCTGCCTTCCGGCCCTGGGGGAGTTCACAGGATGGACGCCGCGCGGGGTCCACGGCGAGTCTAATACCCGAGCCGGTCGCATCCGGATCGGCTCTGGTCTGAGGTCGGCTACCATGGCCCGCGGAGGATTCGCCTAGTGGCCTATGGCGCTCGCCTGGAACGCGGGTTGGGTTAATAGCCCTCGCGGGTTCAAATCCCGCATCCTCCGCACTCGGCCCGGGGTGCGGCGTGTCGGCAGTTTCGACGGTCATGCCCGGTCGCACCTCGGGACCAAACAATCGTCTAGGAGGAGTATGAGCCGCACTGTCGCGGTGACCTGGCACGCGTTGTTCAGCGTCGTAGCCGGTGTTCTGTACTTCTTCTTCGTCCTGCCCCGGTGGTATGAGCTCTCCGGTGAGATTCCGCACACTTTCGGCACCGTGATGCGCATCGTGTGCGGCGCACTGATCGGGCTCGCCGCGTTGCCGGTGGTGTTCACCCTGCTGCGGACTCGGCGGCCGGAATTCGGCACGCCCAAGATGGCGCTGAGGCTGCGGACCGTGTCGATCGCGCTTCATGTGCTGGCCGGCGTGTTGATCATCGGCGCGGCCGTCAGCGAGATCTGGCTGTCACTCGACAGCGCAGGTAGGTGGCTGTTCGGCATCTACGGCGCCGCCGCAGCAATCGGCCTGCTCGGCGTTTTCGCGTTCTACCTCGCATCGGTCGCCGAGATGCCGCCGCCGCCACCGAAACCGCTGAAGGTCAAGGAGCCGAAGCAGCGCCGCTCTCGCCGCAAGGGCGCGAAAGGCGAAACAGAGGACCAGGCCGAAGACCAGGTCGAGGCTGTCGACGACGCGGAAGACAACGCCGAGGTGGCCGACGAGTCGACCGAGCAGGACGACGCGGACGACGCCGAGACCACCGAAGAAGCCGAATCCGACGACGGCAAACTGCGCAATCGCAGACCCGAATCCGCACGTCGGCGGCGTCGGCGCCTGCGCGGGGGCGTCGCGCTAGACGATTAGTCGTCTCGGCATCGGGCAATATGGGCCTATGGGCAAAATCCCCCTCCGGCGTCCGTTCACGACGCTGCTGATCGCATTGGCCATGGCGTTGGCCGTGGTGGCGCCGGTGTTTCCGGCGGCGGCCGCCCCCGGCGACCCCGTCGCGGCCGCCGCTCAGGTCGAACCGTCCGTGGTCCGGATCGACACCGAGATCGACTATCAGGGCGCATACGGAAACGGCGCCGGATTCGTGATCGATCCCAACGGCCTGGTTCTGACCAACTTCCACGTCGTGTCCGGCGCGGACCGGATCACCGCGAGCGTCGGAGGCCGGTCCTACCCGGCTGAGCTGCTCGGCTACAACCGCAAGCGGGACATCGCGGTGCTGCAGCTGATCGGCGGGATCGGCTTGCCAGTCGCCCCGATCGGTGATTCCGCGCTCCTGGCGGCCGGTGAGCCCGTCGTCGCGCTCGGCAATGCCAACGGGACGAACGGACCGCTGACCCGAGAGGTCGGCACGGTCACCGCATTCGGCCGGACCGTGAACGCCGAGGACTCGCTGACCGGCAGCAAGGACGAACTCGCGGGCCTCTTCGAGTTCGCGGCACCGGTCGTCGCGGGCGACTCGGGCGGTCCCGTGGTCAACGGCGCCGGACAGGTCGTCGGCATCACCACCGCGGCTTCGGTGAACTTCCGGTTCGGCCCGGGCGGCGAGGGCTTCGCGATTCCGATCAACGACGCGTTGCCGATCGCCAACCAGATCCGGTCTCGCGCACCATCTGCCGACGTGCACATCGGCCCGCCGGTGCTGCTCGGGGTCGGGGTGCGTTCGGCGCAACGCGGTCCGGGCGTGCAGATCGCCGATGTGCTGCGCGGTGGGCCCGCCGACCGGGCGGGACTGGCCCCCGGCGACGTGCTCGTCGTGCTCGACGGCGTCCCGTTGGATTCGGCGACGACGCTGACCTACGTGCTGGACCGCCACTATCCCGGCGACGTGGTCGACCTGACGTGGGTCGATCGCGGCGGGCTGGAACGGACCGCCAAGGCCACCCTGACGCCCCTCTAATCGAGGAGTCGTTCCAGGCCGGCGATGAGGACTTCGAGCTCGAAGTCGAACTGGTGCTCGGCGTCGTGGCGCTGGGATTCGGCCGAGGCGAGCACGGCGCGCAGCGCCGGATACGTGTCTTCCGGTTCCCACTCCAGGGCCGCCGACGTCTCGGCACGGTGCCGGTGCATCCCCGACGGCGTCTGCGCGGCGCTGCTGTGGGCCGCCGACTGCGCGATGTTCGACGCCGCGGTCAACCCGTACCGGGCGGTGTCGGGTGCAAAGCCGGCGGTGAGCAAGGCGTCGAGCACTCGGTCGGCGAGCGCCAACGCCGCGGCCGCGCCGATGCCCCGTAATCGGGTGAAGTCCGTGGCGGCGCCAACCTGGGTCAGCCCGTTGCGAAACGCGACGGTGTAGGCGCGCAGAACCGCCCGCCAGTCGTCGCCGTCGGGCAACTCGACGCTGGTGAGCTCGCGTTCGAACAGATCGGTCACCACCAGCGTCAGCAGGCCCTCCCGGTCGCCGACGTAGTAGTGCAGGGCCTTGCGGCTGACATTGAGCGCATCGGCGACCGCCTGCATCGTCAGGTCCCCGCTCGCCACGTCCCGGGCCGCAGCGACGATCTGGTCGCGGCTGATCCGGGGCGGGCGACCCCTTGTCCGGCCGCTCATCACGATCAGACTAGGGCCTTGCGAGGCAATTTTTCACCGCCCGGTAAAAACACCCGCGCGAAGCGCCGGGCTTTCCTATGCTGTGCGGGTGCCAAACACTCCCTATCGCGTCGTGCAGTGGACCACCGGCAATGTCGGTAAGAGCTCGGTCCAGGCGATCGCCACGAACCCGAACTACGAACTCGTCGGCGTCTACGCGTGGTCGCAGGACAAGACCGGCCGCGACGCCGGAGAGCTCGCCGACATCGCGCCCCTCGGCGTGAAGGCCACCGACGACGTCGACGCCCTGCTCGCCCTGAAGCCCGACGTCGTGGTCTACAACCCGATGTGGATCGACGTCGACGAACTGGTGCGCATTCTCGAGGCAGGCGTCAACGTGGTGTCGTCGGCGTCCTTCATCACCGGGCATAACCTCGGTGAGGGCCGGGACAGGCTCGAAGAGGCGTGCAAGCGCGGCGGTTCGACACTCTTCGGGTCCGGGATCAGCCCCGGCTTCGCGGAACTGCTCGCCATCGTGGCCGCAACGGGCTGCGACCGGGTCGACAAGATCACCATCGCCGAGTCCGCAGACACCACGCTCTACGACTCCCCCGACACCGAGCGGCCCGTCGGGTTCGGCACCGCGATCGACGATCCGCACCTGCAGCCGATGGCCTCGAAAGGCACAGCGGTGTTCGCCGAGGCGGTCCGCCTGGTCGCCGACTCGATCGGTGTGGAGCTCGACGAGATCAAGTGTGTCCCCGAATATGCTCAGACCACAGAGGATCTGGTGATGGCGTCATGGACCATCCCAGCCGGGCATGTGGCGGGCGTGTACGCCAGCTGGCAGGGGATCGTCGACGGCAAGACGGTGGTCGACATCAACGTCCGGTGGAAGAAGGGCACCACGCTCGACCCGGACTGGCAGATGGACGCCGAGGGCTGGAAGATCACGATCGACGGCCGGCCGACGGTCACCATGCAGGTCGGTTTCCTGCCCCCGCAGGACATGATCGAGAACGCCAAGTCCATCGAGGACTTCTTCGTGCTCGGCCACATCATGACCGCCATGCCCCCGATCCATGCGATCCCGGCGGTGGTGGCGGCGCCTCCCGGCATCGCCACCTACAACGACCTACCGCTGCCGCAGGCGCGCGGCGTCGGGCCCCGGCGATAACGGCTCAGCCGTCCACCTGAAGAACGTTGGCCCTGAGTTGGGCCGACGGCGGACCTTCCAGGACGACGTCCTGCAGAATCTGGGCCTGGCCGTTCTCCACGGTGAACTCACCCTTATGCGGTGCGTCGCCGCCGACCACCTCATAGAAGACGGTGAACGGGGTCTTCGGGAGAGGATGCATGCCAATGTATTTCGGCTCGATCGAATACTTGTAGAAGCATCCGGGAGCGCCGGGTGCGCAGTGCTGGTCGGTGACGACGACGTTGATCGTGAACTCGAACGGCGTCGGGACCTTAGGCGGTGGAGCCTGTGTCGCACGCTGCGCTGAGGCAGCTTGTGTCTGCTTGGCCTCCTTGACCGACCCGAGGACCATCACGGCTGCCACTCCGACACCACTGCCCACGAGGGCGAACAGAGCCAGACCCGCCAGCCATCTACGAACGGTCGTCGAAACGCGCATGCGAACAGCAGACCCGGTTCAGAGTCCGATCGGCGGTATTTCGGCGTGCCGAGCGAGTCGTGTCAGCCCCCGGGCGGTGGAGCCACCGTGGTGGTTGTCGGTGAGGGGGTCTCGGTCACGGTGTTCGTCTCGGTCGGCGGGGTCGTGGTGGCCGGAGACTCGGCCGGTGGAGTGGTCGTGGCCGGTGCTTCCGTGGTGGTCGTCGCCGGCGGTGGAGGCGCAACCGCGGTCGTGGTGACGACGGTCGTCTGCGTCTCGACGGAAGTGGTTTCGGCGGTTCCCGGGCTGAGAACACCGCACGCGATACGCCGATCGGCAGCGGCCGGGTCCTCCATGATTGCGCTCTCGTGCAGCACGATCGAGGACCCTTGCGGGGTCGTGAGCTGCTCCTCGGTGAACGCGTCGCTGGTCGCGACCAGCTTGCCCGCGCCGTTGGACCGCACCAGCAGGGGCGGCAGATCGCCACTGGCGGGCATGCCCGTGTGGCCGGGCGCCTGGAAGTGCTCGCCCGCGGATGCGAAGCCGTCGCCGGCCTCGCAGACGCCGATCTGATGGATGTGCATGCTGTGGAAGCCCGGCGACAGGATGCCGTCCTCGACGGTTTCGACGGTCACCGTGGCGTACCCGTCCGAGAAGTCGATGTTGGCATCGGCGACGTGCCTGCCGTCAACCGTGTTGATCTGGGTGGTCAACCCCTGGGCGCTGGCCGAGTCCGTCGTCGTGGTGGTGGTCGTGGTGGTGGCTGAATCGTCGGACGCTTGATTGGAACAGCCGACCGCAACCGCGAGGACACCCAAAGCAACACTGACTTGTTTGATCATGAACACCCCGTACCCGTGTGACGCGCCACACAAACCGCGCACTCAACTATTGACCGGATTGCCGTCTTCGTCCCAGTTGGCCGCGACCATCTTGCTCGGCTGCACCCGCGGCGGTTCCCCGGGCATCTTCGGGTAGCTCGGTGGGTACGGCAGGTCGCCCAGCCCGCGCTCCTCGTCGGCCTTGACCATGTCCAGCAGCTTCTTGACCGACTGCGGCTTGCGATCGATGTCAGCCCACGGATCCGGCCGTCCCGCAACGAACTCGGGCACGGATGAGATCGTGTAGTCGTCGGGGTCGGCGGTGCGAAGCTCGTCCCAGGTCAACGGAGTGGACACGGTGGCGATGGGGGTCTTGCGCGCCGAGTACGGCGAAGCGAAGGTTCGGTCCCTCGCATTCTGGTTGTAGTCGATGAAAATGCGCTTACCTCGCTCTTCCTTCCACCACGAGGTGGTCACCGCGTCGGGCGCCCGGCGTTCGACCTCGCGGGCCAGCGCGATTCCCGCACGACGCACGTCGATGAAGTCCCAATCGGTCTTGATCCGAAGAAAGACATGCACACCGCGCCCGCCCGATGTCTTCGGATAACCGATCAAACCCAACTCGTCGAGCAACGGTTTGAGCACATCGACCGCGACGGAGCTGGCGTCGGCGAACCCCGTTCCCGGCTGCGGGTCCAGGTCGATGCGCAGCTCGTCGGGATGCTCGGTGTCGGGGCACCTCACCTGCCACGGGTGCAGGGTGATCGAGCCCATCTGGGCCGCCCATGCGATCGCCGACGCGTGGGTGACCTTCAGCGCGTCGGCGGTGCGACCGGATGGAAAGGTGACGGTGCAGGTTTCGACGTAGTCGGGATGCTTCTGCGGTACCCGCTTCTGGTAGATCTCCTCGCCGTCGATGCCGTCGGGAAACCGTTGCAGGTGCACCGGCCGGTCGCGCAGCAGCGCCACCATCGGTTCGGCGACCGACAGGTAGTAATCGAAGAGCTTGCCCTTGGTGCCATCCTTGCCCAGCTTCGGGAAGTACACCTTGTCGCGGTTGGTCAGCCGCACCTTCGTGCCGTCGACGTCGACTTCCTCTGCGGCTTTTCCCATCTCAGGACTCCAGTACGTCGTACAGATCGTAGGTGAGCGGAACGTCGAGCTGGTCGAAGGTGCAGCTCTTCGGTTCGCGGTCGGGCCGCCAGCGCCGGAACTTCACCGCGTGCCGGAAGCGTTGGGCGGTACCGCCGTTACCCTCCATCTGGTCGTAGGCGACCTCGCAGACCTTCTCCGGCCGGATGGGGACCCAGCGCTTGTCCGCGGCCGCGTTCCAGCGGCTTGGGTCGCCTTCGCGCATCTCGTCACCCTCACGAAGTGGCTTCAGCTCGGCCAACAGCTTGATCCGGTCCTTGGCCGTGAAAGCCGCTGCGCCACCGACCATCTGCAGTTCTCCGTCGTCGCGGTACAGGCCGAGCAGGATGGAGCCGATACCCTCGCCGCTTTTGTGGATGCGATAACCCATCGCCACACAATCGGCGTCACGGGCGTGTTTGACCTTCACCATCTCCCGCTTGCCCGGTAAATACGGCCCGTCGAGACGTTTGGCGATCACGCCGTCGAGGCCGGCCCCCTCGAACTCCTCGAGCCACTGCACGCCGAGTTCGGGGTCTTCGGTGGTGCGGGTGACGTGACACCACTGCTTCTCGTTCACCGCGTCGCGCAGTGCTTCGCGGCGAACCCGGAAGGGTTGCTTCATCAGCGAGTCACCACCGGCGGCCAGCGCGTCGAAGCCGATGAAGTGGGCGGGCGTCTGCTCCGACAGCATTTTGATGCGGCTGGCGGCGGGGTGGATGCGCTGGCTCAGCGACTCCCAATCGAGGCGGGTGCGGCCACCGAACTCGCGGGGGACGACGATCTCGCCGTCCAGCACACACCGCGGTGCCAGCTCGTCACGGACGGCCTCGACGACGTCGGGGAAATACCGGCCGAGGTCCTTACCGCTACGGGAGAGCAATACGACCTTGTCACCGTCGCGGAAGACCAGGGCACGGAAACCGTCCCACTTCGGCTCGTACGACCACACGCCTGCCTCAGGCGGGACCTTCGCCTGGGCCTTGGCCAGCATCGGCTCCAGCGGCGGCAGCACGGGGAGGTCCACCCGGCCCATTATTGCGTCCACGCCGAGCTCCAAGGGTGTTGGCGGACTAATTGGCGGGCCGCCCCGCTGCTATCCGACCGTAGGCATCGTGGAGGCGCCACCAGTCATACGGGGGACCCTGCGGTCGCCCGGACGGGACATCCTGCCAGTGTTCTTGTCGTCCAAGAGGCGTGATGTCCAGGAACGACCAGACCGGCCCTATCTCCTCGATGCCGCGTCCGTTGACGAAGTACGTGCGGTAAGCACGGTCGCCGTCGCGGATGAAGACGTTGAGGCCGAACATCTCCTCGCCGCCGAAGTCCCGAGAGAATTCGTCTCCGACGAGAGTGAAGAACGAGAGCCGTTGCCAGCCCATCCGCGCTTTGAGCTCGGCGATGCGCTCCGGCGATGCGGCCGTGACAAACACCAGGCTGGTGTCACGCGCGGCGAGGTGCGCCGGGTGCACCACGGTGTCGGCGAACAGTGAGCAGCCCGAGCATGCGCCATCGGGCCAGTTCTCGACATCGGGGGCGTAGAAGAAGCGGTATACGACCAGCTGCCGCCGTCCGGCGAACAAGCCCAAGAGGTCGACTTCGCCGTCGGTTCCCGCGAAGCGGTAGTCCGTGCGCACTTCCGTCATGGGCATCCGCCGGCGCTGCGCGGCGAGCCGGTCCCGCTCCTTCATCAACGCCTTCTCTTCGGCCAGCAGCCCTTGACGGGCCGCCTGCCATTCGTCGTGCGAGACGATGTCGGGCAGCGCGATATCCGACTGCTCCGTCGATGGTGCCGGGATAGCCGGGCCTTCCTGCTTCGCCGTATCGCGGTCCATACCCATGTAGACCGCCCGCATTCGGCAATGTCATCGCCAGGTCACGGCCTGCGACAATGGCCTCATGCAGCTGCCCGTGATGCCGCCGGTGTCGCCGATGCTGGCGAAATCGGTGGTGTCGATCCCGCAGGACGCGTCGTACGAACCGAAGTGGGACGGCTTCCGGTCGATCTGCTTCCGCGACGGCGACGAGGTCGAACTCGGCAGCCGCAACGAGCGGCCGATGACCCGCTACTTTCCCGAACTGGTGAAGGCCGCCACAGCTGAGCTACCCGAACGGTGCGTCGTCGACGGCGAGATCATCGTCGCCTCCGACGGTGGGCTCGACTTCGAAGCGCTGCAGCAGCGCATCCACCCCGCCGACTCACGGGTCCGGATGCTGGCCGAAAAGACGCCTGCGTCCTTCATCGCATTCGACCTGCTCGCACTCGACGACATCGATTACACGCAAAGGCCTTTCAGCGAACGCCGCGCCGCGCTCGTGGGCGCTCTCGCCAATGCCGGTCCGAAATTCCACGTCACGCCGGTGACGACGGATCTCGCGACCGCGCAACGCTGGTTCGACGAGTTCGAGGGTGCCGGCCTCGACGGCGTCATCGCCAAGCCGTTGTCGCTGACCTATCAACCGGACAAGCGCGTGATGTTCAAGATCAAGCATCAACGCACCGCAGACTGCGTCGTCGCCGGGTACCGCCTCCACAAGTCCGGTGACGATGCGATCGGGTCCCTGCTTCTCGGGCTGTACAAGGACGACGGCACGTTGGCGTCCGTCGGTGTGATCGGCGCCTTCCCGATGGCCCGGCGTCGCGAACTCTTCACCGAATTGCAGCCGCTGGTCACCACGTTCGACAACCATCCGTGGAACTGGGCGGCGCACATGATCGGTGAGCGGACCCCGCGCCGCAACGAGGGATCGCGCTGGAACGCCGGCAAGGACCTCTCGTTCGTACCGTTGCGTCCCGAGCGGGTGGTCGAGGTGCGCTACGACCACATGGAGGGGGAGCGCTTTCGCCACACCGCGCAGTTCAACCGGTGGCGCCCCGACCGCGATCCCCGTTCGTGCACGTTCGACCAACTCGAGCAGCCGGTCACCTTCAAGCTGGGCGACATCGTTCCCGGCCTCGGCTGATCGGGAACTTTCGCCAACTCGGCGGTGCCCGTACGCCTGACGTGTGATGCTGCCTAAATGGCGATCACACGCGCGACGGCGGCGGCGGTGATGCTCATCGGAGCCGCAATCGGATCGGCGGGACCGGCATGGGCGGACGGGCGGCTCGAAGGCGAGTACCGGCTCGTCAACGGGGCCACCTCGAACACGTGGTCGATCACCACGCAGTGCAACTCCGAAGGATACTGCGGTGGAACGATTTCGAGCTCAACCGGGCTGATCGCGCAGATCAGTAGGCAGGGCGACGGCCCGTGGACCGTCGAACGCCACGACGTCTACAACGCACGCCCGTGCGCCGACGGCAGCACCGGCCCGGCCGACGTGACCTACGAGTTCGATCCGGCGACCTTGGCGGGCAACCTTCGCTACAGCTGGAAACCCGGGACGTGCAACGACCCCAATCCCGGCCAGAGCGAACACCCGATCAGCCTTCAGCCGCTGTAGCCAGTCGGCGCGTCAATCCTGCGTCGCACGTTGGAAACTCAGCGTTTCACCGCGCACGCCACCCATCCACAGGTCCTGACAGGCCTCGGCCATCTCGTCGAGCCCATCGATGATCGCCCCGAACACATTGCCCGGGACCCAGCCCTGGTCGCCGTTGATCAGCAGGTTGTTGCGGCCGTAGAACAGCGCCAGGTCGACAATCGCGCCGGTGGTGCCGGTGCCGGTGGTGTTCTCGTAGCCGTAGGCGGGGTTGCCCAGTTGATCGGAGTCGAACGAGAACCAGCACAGGTCACCGGGGATCGGCGTCACCGTGGTGTTCTCCCTACCCGGGTCCTCGGCCGCGAATTCCGGTAGCAGCGTGTATATCTCGTTGCGGGCGTACTTGCCGTGGAACACCTGTGACGACAGCACGCGCCCGTCAGATAAGGCGTCCCACACCGCCGCGCAGGTGCGTGGCGCCGCGTCGTCGAGCATGCGGGCAACGCAGCTGACGCCGCGCTTGTCGAGGGACACGGTGATCAGCCTGCTCATCGAACTCCTTGTGTCGTCAACGCCGGCGTGCGCCGGTTCCAGTCGGTGGCCATCTCGTGGGCGCGGCCCACCCGCAACACCAACGCATCCGCGTGCCGGGGGCCGACGATCTGCAACCCGATCGGCAGGCCCGCCGCGGTGAATCCGCACGGAACGCTCAACGCCGGCTGCTGAGTCATGTTGAACGGGTAGGTGTATGGCGTCCAACTCGCCCAGTAGTGAGACCGCCAGCCATCGGGCACGTCGCGACCGACGCTGAACGCAGGCAGCGGAAGCGTCGGCGTGACCAGCACGTCGTAGGTTTCATGGAACCGGCCCATCGTCTGTCCCAGTTGCATGCGCACGGCCGTCGCGTCGAGGTAGTCCGACGCCGAGAACGACGCACCCACCGCAGCTATCCGGCGCAACCCCGCATCCACCCGGTCGTCGACCGCTTCGCCGTACGCCTCCAACACCTTTGCCGCGCCGGCGAACCACAGGACGTGGAAGGCCTCGATCGGGTCACCGAACCCGGGGTCGACCTCCTCGACCCGGGCACCCGCATCGGCCAGCACCGCCACCGCGGCCCGAACGGCGGCTTCGACCTCCGGATCGTTGCGCACGTAGCCGAGCCGCGGTGAGAACGCCACCCGCAGGCCCGCGATGCCGTCGTCGAGCCCGGTCAGGAACGACTCACGTGGCGTCGGCATCGCCGACCAGTCCCGGGCATCGAATCCGGTGATCACGTCCATCAGCGCGGCGGTGTCGACGACCGTCCGCGTCATCGGGCCCGGGTGCGCCAGCGTGCCGAACGGGCTCGGCGGATAGTGGGGTATCAGGCCGTAGGTCGGCTTGAGCGCGACGGTTCCGGTGAACGCCGCCGGAATCCGCACCGATCCCCCCGCGTCAGTGCCGACCGACCACACCCCCATGCCGAGGCCGACCGCCGCAGCGCTGCCGCCGCTCGAACCGCCCGCCGTCTTGGTGGGGTCCCACGGATTGCCGGTCGGACCGAAGCGCGGTGAGTCGGTGACGCCTTTCCACGAATACTCCGGTGTCGTGGTCTTGCCGAGCAGTACGGCTCCGGTCTCCCGAAGCCGCGCCGTGCAGGGCGCGTCCTCGTTCCACGGTCCCGGCTCGTCGATGAGCCAGCTACCCCGAAGCGTCGGCCATCCCCTCGTCCATAGCGCATCCTTGATCGACGTCGGCACGCCGTCCCCGGGCCCGAGCGGCTGCCCGGCGTGCCAGCGCGCCTCCGACGCGCGCGCCGCGGCCAACGCCCCCTCGGGGTCGACGAGCACGAAGGCGTTGACCGCACCGTCGTACGCGTCGATCGCGGCCAGCGCCTCCTGCGTGGCCTCGACCGGAGAGAGGGTCTTGGCGCGGTAGCCCTGGACCAGTTCGGCGGCGGTCGGGATCATCGCGAGCCCCGCCCGGACGTCGCGGGCTCCCCGCCTCCGCCCGGTACGTAGCCGAGTTTCTTGTCCACCACGTTCACCAATGGCCCGCCGGCCAGCCAGCGACCAGCGTTGTCCGCGAATTGCTCGGCAAGGGCTTCGCGCCAGCCCACCACGTCGCCGGCCATGTGTGCGGTGATCGTCACGTTGGGAGCGTCCCACAGCGGATGGTCGGGCGGCAGCGGTTCGGTGTCGAACACGTCCAGCGTCGCACCGCCAATCCGGTTGTCGCGCAATGCAGATAGCAACGCCGACTCGTCCACCAGCGGACCGCGGCCGATGTTGACCAGATGCGCGTCGGGCTTCATCGCCGCCAGCACCGAGGCTTCCACCAGCCCGCGCGTCGAGTTCGTCAGCGGCGCGGCGAGCACCAGGTGGTCGCACCAGCCGACCTCATCGGCCAAGTCCGCGCTGGCCACCACGTCGCCGAAGTCGGGGTCGTCCGTCCTTGCGACACGGCCCGCCCCGCGTACCTGCATGCCCACGGCCCGCAGCAGTCGCGCGATCTCCCGGCCGATGCCGCCCGTGCCGACGACGAGCGCACGGGCCCGGGCGATGGCACGGGTCTCGCGGTGCTGCCACCGGTGCTCACGTTGCAGCACCAAGCTGGTGCGGCTGTCCTTGGCGTGGGCGAGGACCGCGCCCAGCACGTACTCGGCGATCGGGCGGTCGAACACGCCGCGGGCGTTGGTCACCACCACGTCGGAGACGCGCAGTTCGTCGAACAGCAGCGTGTCGACGCCCGCCGCGGTGACGTGGATCCACTCCAACTCGCCGGCGTCCTGCCACACGTCGCGCACCGCGGTCGAGAAGAAGTCCCAGAGCAGCAGCGCGCGGGCGCCGCGAACCGCGTCGGCGAGGTCGTCGGCGGTGCAGTAGCGCAAGTCGACGTCGAGTCCGTCGAGGCCCGGCGGGCGGTCAGTGGGCTTCTTGCACAGGACAGCGACGACTGATCGCGCGGAATCACCTCTGACCTGCGACGACGGCACGTTTTGCACGCTCTCGCGGGGGCCTGGCACGACCCGAGGCTAGGGACACGCCGTAGGATTGTCAACAATCTGTTGCTGGTTTGGTCATCGGGCCTCACACTGTGCAAATGAGGATCGGGGAATTGGTGCCGCCCCCACCATTGCAGCAGGTAGGCATAGGCGTCGTAACACCATATGACTTCGCGCTCGACCGGGAACTCTGGCGTTGGGTACCCGACGACGTCAGCCTGTACGTGACCCGGCTCAGATACGCCCCCCTGCCGGTGACCGTCGACATGGCGGTGCACATATCCGACCCCGAACACGTGATCGCGGGCGCGGCGAACGTGCTGGCGGTCTCCCCGCTCGTCACCGCGTACGCGTGTACCGCTGGCAGCTTCGTCAAGGGGATGGCCGGAGAGGCCGCCCTGGTGGCGGCGATGCGGGCGGCCGGCGCCCCAGCTGCGGTGACCACCAGCGGCTCGATGCTCGAAGCGCTGCGACACCTCGGCGTCGGGCGTGTCGCAACCGTCACCCCGTACACCTCGGACCTGACGATCGGGTTGACGAGCTATCTCATGGAGGCCGGTATCGAGGTCGTGGCCACCTCCGGACTGGGTCTGACCTCGCAGATCTGGTCGGTGCCGTATGCGCGAACCGCCGACTTGGTCCGCACCACCGACGTCGCGGATGCCGAGGCCATCGTCATCAGTTGCACGAACCTGCCCACCTACGATCTGATCGCCGATCTCGAGGCCGAGTTGCAGAAACCGGTGGTCACGGCCAACCAGGTGACCATGTGGGCGGCGCTGCGCGTGGCCGGGCGCAAAGGCGTGGGAGCGGGACAGCGCCTGTTCGAGGCGTAGTCGCCGACGCGCCGGTTGTTAACATTGTCGACAATCTGCCATCGAAAGGGCGTCATGGCGACCGTAGGACTGCTCTATCCGGGGCACAGCGCCGAGGACGACTTCCCCGCGCTCGAGGGCCGGGTCGACGGGGAACTGCACCTGCCCGTGGTCATCACCTCGGTCGGTGAGGATGCGCACCGGGTTGACGCGCTGCTGGACCTCGGGGGTGACGAACGACTGGCCGACGGTGTGCGCCAGCTCGCCGAGGCCCGCCCGCAGGCGGTGATGTGGGCGTGCACGTCGGGCAGCTTCGTATTCGGTCCCCAGGGTGCGCGTAAACAAGCCGCGAAAGTTGCTGCAGCTGCGGGTGTTCCGGCATCGTCCACCTCGATCGCGTTCGTCGACGCGCTGCGCCATCTCGGCATCCGGCGTGTCGCGGTGGCCGCGTCGTACCCGCACGACGTCGCCGAACACTTCGTGCGGTTCCTTGCCGCCGACGGCATCGAGGTGGTGGCGATGGGCAGCCACGGCATCATCACCGCTGCCGAAGTCGGCACCCTGGAGCCGCAGCGGGTGGAGCAGATGGTCACCGCTGCCGATCACCCGGACGCGCAAGCGGTGTTGGTCCCCGACACCGCGATGCACACGCTGGCGATCATCGACCGCCTCGAAGCCGCGGTCGGCAAACCGGTGCTGACCGCCAATCAGGTGACGGTGTGGAAGGGCCTGCAACTCGCCGGAGCGGTGCCCGCGATCGCGGGCCTGGGCAGACTGTTCGAGGAGCGGCTGTGACCGAGTTCCTCGCGCCGGTGGAACAGGAGTCCACGCCGAGCATCGTCGCCGACAAGCTACGACAGGCGATCGCGCACGGCGAGCTGGCCCCGGGCACCCAGCTGATCGAGGCCGACCTGGCCCGCAAGCTCGGCGTCAGCCGCGGACCACTGCGCGAGGGGATGCAGCGGCTGACCCAGGAGGGTCTGCTGATCGCCATCCGCAACCGCGGGGTGTTCGTGATCGACATGACGCCCGAGGTGGCCTCCGACATGTACCTTGCGCGCGAAGCGATCGAGCGCGCCGCAACCCGCCGAATTCTGCAGGGCGACTACGCGTCTGCCGGCGACGAACTGCTGGCGATCGTCGAGGAGATGGCCGCGGCCGCCGACGTCGAGGAGGGCAGCGAGGCCGACATACGGTTCCACGAGCGCCTTGTCGAACTCGCGGGCAGCGAGCGGCTGTCGCGGATGCACCAGACCTATCTCGTGGAGACACGGATGTGCGTGCACGCGCTGGCGGACACCTACGACAACCCCAGCGACCGGATTGCCGAGCACCATGCGTTGGCCAGCGCGATCAGGGCCGGTGACGTGCCGCTGTCCGACAAGCTGCTGATCGCTCACATGGAGGATGCGGTCGACCGGCTGGTCGTGCGGGTCTCGCGCGGCGCCTGAACCTCACGCCAGAGCGATGCCGACGTACTTGGTTTCCAGGAACTCGTCGATGCCCACCGAACCGCCTTCGCGGCCGAGCCCGGACTGCTTGACGCCGCCGAACGGCGCGGCGGGGTTGGACACCACGCCCTGATTCAGGCCGACCATCCCGGTCTCCAACGCCTCGGCGACCCGCAACGCCCGCCGCAGATCATTGGTGAAAACGTAAGCCACCAAGCCGTATTCGGTGTCGTTGGCGGCGGCGACGACGTCGTCCTCGGTCTCGAACGGCGTCAGCGGCGCGACCGGGCCGAAGATCTCCTCACCCGACATCCTCGCGTCGCGGGGGACACCGGTCAGCACGGTCGGTGAGTAGAAGTAGCCGTCACCCGAAACCGCCGCGCCGCCCGTCAACACGCGCGCGCCGCGACCCACCGCGTCGTCGACCAGAGCCTGCACCTTGTGCAGTGCGGCGTCGTCGACCAGCGGCCCGACCTTGACCCCGTCCTCGGTGCCCCGGCCCACGCTCAACGCCGCCATCCGCCCGGCCAACCGGCGCCCGAACTCGTCGATCACCGAGGCGTGCACGAAGATTCGGTTCGCCGCCGTGCACGCCTCTCCCATGTTGCGCATCTTGGCCGCCATCGCCCCGTCGACCGCCTCGTCGAGATCGGCGTCGGCGAACACGATGAACGGTGCGTTGCCACCGAGTTCCATCGAAGTCCGCAACACCTTCTCTGCGCACTGCTCGAGCAGAATCCGGCCCACCCTGGTCGACCCCGTGAACGACAGCTTGCGCGCCAGCCCCGAGCGGATCAGCGGTTCCATCACCGCGTTCGCGTCCACCGCAGTGATGCAATTGACGGCACCGGCAGGCACACCCGCTTCGTCGAGGATGCCCATCAGGGCCAACATCGTGAGCGGGGTCTGGTGTGCCGGCTTGATCACGCTGGTGCAACCGGCGGCGATCGCCGGTCCCAGCTTGCGGGTGCCCATCGCCATCGGGAAGTTCCACGGGGTGATCAGCAGGCAGGGCCCGACGGGCTGACGGGCGATGAGGAAACGGGCACCACCTGCGGGTGCGGTCTGATAACCGCCGTCGATCCGGGTGGCCTCTTCAGCGAAATGCCGGAAAAACTCAGCAGCGTAAGCGATTTCACCTCGGGCCTCGGCGAGGGGTTTGCCCATCTCCAGCGTCATCAACAGCGCCAGGTCGTCGACGCGGGCGTGCAGTAACTGGAATGCGGCCATCAACATGTCGGCGCGGGCCCGCGGCGGTGTCGCCGCGAACTCGCGCTGGGCCGCGACCGCCGCATCGAGTGCCGCGCGGGCGTCGGCGGGCTTGGCATCAGCGACCGCGCACAGCGCCTGCCCCGTGGCCGGGTCCACGACGTCGAAGGTGCGCCCTCCGCTCGCATCGATCCACTTGCCGTCGACGAACAGTCGCTTGTCCACCGCCTCGATCACGTGCCGTTCGCGATCCACCACGCCTCCCTGCGTCGGATTGTTGACAATCTACAGTGCACCGCTGACGATCATGGCATGAACTCGGTCTCCGAAGCCCCGCAACTCTCGTCGATCCTCAAGCAGGCGACCGGCGTCGTCGCCAGCCGCGGCGAAGGGGTGCTGCTCTACGACGAACGGGACCGCCCCTACCTCGACTTCACCGCCGGCATCGGGGTGACCAGTACCGGACACTGTCATCCGCGGGTGGTGGAGGCCGCCCAGCGCCAGGTCGCCACGCTGATCCACGGTCAGTACACGACGGTCATGCACCGGCCGCTGCTCACCCTGGTGGAACGGCTGGGAGAGGTGTTGCCGCCCGGGCTCGACCGGTTGTTCTTCGCCAACTCCGGAAGCGAGGCGGTGGAAGCTGCGCTGCGACTGTCCCGTCAGGCCACCGGCCGGCCGAACGTCATCGTCTTCCATGGTGGGTTTCACGGTCGCACCGTCGCGGCGGCCTCGATGACCACCTCCGGCACCAAGTTCCGCTCCGGCTTCGCGCCGTTGATGGCCGGAGTTCATGTCGCGCCGTTTCCGGACCCCGCCCACTTCGGCTGGCCGGTCGAGCAGGCCACCGATTTCGCTCTGGCACAACTGGACTACCTGCTGCAGACGATCAGCGCACCCGCCGACACCGCGGCGTTCTTCGTCGAACCCGTGCTCGGCGAGGGCGGCTACGTGCCCGCCAATGAGCGCTTCTTCGCCGGGTTGCGCGAGCGCGCCGACGCTCACGGCATCCTGCTGGTCGTCGACGAGGTGCAGACCGGCTTCGGGCGCACCGGCCGGTTCTGGGGCAGTCAACACTTCTTCAGTGATTCTGGCGTTCGCGCGGACATCCTGATCACCGCCAAGGGCCTCGCGTCGGGCTTTCCGCTGTCGGGCATCGCGGCGCCGGCGGCGTTGATGGAGCGGGCATGGCCGGGTTCCCAAGGCGGTACCTACGGCGCCAACGCGGTGGCGTGCGCAGCGGCCGTGGCCACGCTCGACGTGATCGCCGACGAGCGACTGGTCGACAACGCCGCCGAACGCGGGGCGCAGTTGCGCGAGGCGTTGCAGACCGTTGGCGACAAGTTCGACGCGATCACCGACGTGCGCGGTCTCGGGCTGATGCTCGGCACCGAATTCCGTGACGCCGCAGGAAGACCCGACGGGGCGACGGCCCTGGCAGTCCAGCAGGAGGCCGCCCGGCGCGGCCTGCTGCTGTTGACCTGCGGCGCCTGGGGACAGGTCGTCAGGTTCATCCCCGCGCTCGTCGTGACCGCCGGGCAGATCGACGAGGCGGCGGACGTCTGGTCGGACGCGGTTAACGCCGTCCTGTGACTCAGCGACTGGGCTCGAGCTCGTAGTCCAGCTGCGGCGGCGCTTCCTCCGTCCCGGGTATCTCGGTGCCGTTGATTGGACAGCGCGCGGTCTCGGGCACCTTGATCAGTGCGATCGCGCCGATGACGCATGCGGCCATCATGTAGAAGGCGGGCATCAGGTTGTTGCCGGTCTCGACCACCATCCAGTCGTTGAGCGCCGGGGCGGTGCCCCCGAAGAGCGCCGTCGAGACGTTGTAGGCGATCGCGAACCCCGCGTACCGCACCTGAGTGGGGAACATCGCGGGGAAGGTCGCCGAGATGGTGGCCAGCTGCGGGACGTAGAGCAGGCCCAGCACGGCGTAACCGATGACGGCGCCGAGCACGCTCGTCGACATCAACATGAACATCGGCACGACGCCGACGAACAACCCAATCAGCGAGATCCACCACAACGGCTTACGCCCGAACCTGTCGGAGGCCAGGCCGGCGAACGGCAGGAACACCATCATCGAGAGCATGCCGATGATCGGGACGATCAGCGCCGTGTCGGTGGACAGCCCGATCGCGGTCTCCAGATATGTCGGCATGTAACTCAGCAGCGTGTAGTTCACGACGTTGAGCGCGACGACCAGACCGCCCAGCCGCAGGATCGGTCCCCAGTACCGGACGATCAGGTCCTTGAACTCCGCCCAGACGGTCTTCTCCCGCTCGCCCTCCTGCTCGAGGTCCTTGAAGACCGGTGTCTCGTCGAGCCGGGTGCGCAGGTAGAGGCCGATCAGCCCGAGGGGCGCGGCGATGAGGAACGGCAACCGCCAGCCCCAGGTGTTCATCTGGTCGTCGCCCAGCACCAACGAGAACCCCAGCATCATCAGCGCACCGGCAGAGAATCCTGCCAGCGTGCCGAACTCGAGAAAACTGCCCAGCAGTCCGCGTCGGCGCGCCGGCGCGTACTCCGCCATGAACGTGGCCGCACCGCCGTACTCGCCGCCGGTGGAGAAGCCCTGGATCATGCGCAGCACCACCATCAGCACCGGCGCCCACACTCCGATGGTGTCGTAGGAGGGCACCAGCCCGACGCAGAAGGTGGCGCCGGCCATCAGCAGGATCGTGACCGCCAGCACCTGCCGCCGGCCCAGCCGGTCGCCCAGCGGCCCCCACACGAAGCCGCCCAGGGGCCGGACCAGGAACGACACCGCGAACGTCATCAGCGCCAGTAGCGTCGCCGTGGCGCCGTCACCGGGGAAGATCGCCGCCGAGATGTAGGAGACGCCGTAGGCGTACAGACCATAGTCGAACCATTCGGTGGCATTGCCGATGGCCGACGCCGCGATGGCCTTCTTCACCACGCCCGGCGGTTGGTCCTGCTCGACGGAAGAATGATGCTGATCAGCGGAGTGAGCGGGATCTTCGGCGTCCATGGTTCCCTCGTGTCCGTCGACGCGGCTCCCGGTGCAGTTTCATGCGGCAAGCTCAGTGTGTATCGACACCGCAGGGCCTAGCCGTTGTCTTGTTGATGGTCCAATGCTGAACCCTTCCGTTGATACCCGATGTTCGCTCACTTCGCGTCGGAAGTCACCGAACCGTAACGCTGGCATCTGTGCAACAGTTTCACGAGACCGACGGGTGGGCACTTCTCTGCCATGTCCGTAACCGCATTTCAGGATCTACCGCTGGCTGAGCGGGACCGAGACTGGGACGGCGACGCCGCCGAGAAACGGGTCCGCAAGTGGGCCGACGCGCAGGACGAACCGAACGAGAAGTACCGCAATGCGCACGTCTGGTACGACAGCGACAAGAAGGACAACTTCACCGCCTACAAACTGCTGATCGCCGACGTGATCGGCGACAGTCTGAAGGTCGTGCCCCGCGGGGTGATGGCGGCGGGCGCGATCATGGACGGCGCCCGTGGCGGTATCGATCTGCCGAAGGACGACATCGACCGGGTGAAAAGCCACCTCGCCAAGTACTACAGGAAGATGGGCGACGACCCGCCGTGGGAGCGCCAGTAGCTACCCAGTAGCTACATTGCACGGGTGACCGCCGGCAGGTTCGCCCCGAGCCCCTCGGCGGACCTGCACATCGGAAACCTGCGCACCGCAATCCTCGCCTGGTTGTTCGCCCGCTCCACCGGCCGTCGGTTTGTCATGCGCGTCGACGACCTCGACGACCGCACGTTCGCCGATGTCGGGCGGCGCCAACTTTCCGATTTGGCGACGATCGGGGTGACGTGGGACGTCGTGGAGTGGCAGTCCGAACACCGCTCGCGTTACGACGCCGCGATCGCAGGATTGAAAGGCCGTGACCTGCTCTACGAATGTTATTGCAGCCGAAGGGATATCGCGCAGGCTCCGCGCGCACCGCATGCACCGCAGGGGGCCTACCCGGGCACGTGCCGCGACCTCACCGACGACGAGCGCGCCACGCGGCGGGCCAAAACAGGGCGCCCGCCCGCGCTGCGGTTGCGCACCGACGCGATCGTGCACACCGTTCACGATGTGCTGCACGGCGACTACACCGGCATCGTCGACGACTTCGTAGTGCGCCGCGGAGACGGGGTGCCTGCTTACAACCTCGCGGTCGTTGTCGACGACGCGGCACAGGGCGTCGACCAGGTGGTGCGGGGAGACGATCTGCTGCCCTCGTCGCCGCGGCAGGCGTATCTGGCGCGGATGCTCGGATACGCCGAGCCGGTGTACGCCCACGTTGCGCTGGTGCTCAACGCGGACGGCGCCCGGTTGGCCAAACGCGACGGGGCGGTGACGCTGGCCGAGATCGGCGTGCCGCGGGCGCTCGCCCAGATCAGCGAATCGTTGGGCTGGCGGGCTCGGGACGTCGAGGGCATGCTCGCCGAGTTCGATCCGGCCGCGCTTCCGCGGACACCGTGGATCTATCGGCCCGACTAGATCCTGTGCGAGGGACCGCTTATGTACGGCGCTGCGCGGCGTGTCGCGGGCAGACGCGGTCGCTCGCGGGAAGGAAGGACATCAGGCGACGGGCGAGCGTCCCTTCGACACACGTTCGGCCGCCGCGAGAAGGTCGTCGCGGAACTGCGGATGCGCGATCGCGGCGAGCGCCTCACCGCGTTCGCGGACGGTCGCGCCCTCTAGCTCCGCGGCGCCGTACTCGGTGACGATCACGTCGACATGGTGTCGCGGCGTGGTGATCACCGCGCCAGGCCCGAACCACGGCACGATCCGCGAATGCAGTTGTCCGTTCTTCTCATACGTCGACGGCAGACAGATCAGCGAGCGGTCCGACAATTCGAGACCGGTGCCGGCGACGAAATCCTCTGCACCGCCGACACCGCTGAACTGGTTGCCGTCGATGGTGTCGGCGACGACCTGACCGCCGATGTCGATCGCGAGCGCGCCGTTGATGGACACCATCTCGTGGTTGGCGGCGATCACCTCGGGTGCGTTGACGATCTCCACCGGCAGGAACGCGACGTCGTGGTTGCCGTCGAGCCAGGTGTACAGATCCGCCGAGCCGAACGCGAACGTCGTCACGCTCACGCCGTCGTAGATGCCCTTGCCGGTGTTGGTGACCTTGCCCGCACGATGCAGTTGCATACAGCCGTCGGTGAACATCTCGCTGTGCAAACCGTATTCGCCGCCGTCGCCCTCGGCCAGCAACGCCGCGATCTGGCTGGGGATCGAACCGATTCCCGTCTGCAACGTCGCGCCGGGCCGGATGAAGGCGACGGCGTGCCGCGCGATCGCGACATCGGCCTGGGTGGGGGCCGCGCCCGGAAGTGAGAGCGGCGCGTCGGCCGAGTGCACGAGGATGTCGATCTCGTCGACGTGCAACGCGTGCCGGTGCTCGTCGCCGAGCCCGAACGTGCGCGGGTAGGCCGAGGATGTCTCGACGATCAGCATGCGATCGGGATCGGCTCCGGCGCGGTGCAATTCGTTGACCGTGCCACCGGCGTGCAGGGCCAGCGAGCACCAGCCGTCGGCGTCCGGCGGTGTGGCGACGGTCGTCATCACCCGCGGAGACTGGCGTTCGAGCAGCGGGCCGAAGCGGCGAAAGTCCGCCGGCGCGAACTCGACATCGGCGTCTGAGTCCCGCAGGGCCCGTTCGAGCGGACCGTAGAAACCCGACAGATAGCGCACGCCGGGGCGGGCGAACAGTTCGGTGCCGACCGCCAGCAGCGCCCCGTAGACGCGAAGGTTCGTCCAGTCGTCGCGTTCGCCCAGCGCGCGCAGGAACGCCGGCGGTTGGCCCGGACCCAGCGGTATGCCCAATGTGTCGTCGGTCGCGAGTCGCGCGGCGGCCTGCACGGCGGTGAGCTCGATCGGCATGGCGAGAACCTACCGCGCCGAGTGTGGGATCGACACACACTCACCGGCCTCGACGCGTGCGGGTAACCCACGTTCGCGCTACAACTCTTTATGGCCCCACGGCGAGCCGTAGGCCCTCAACAGGTCCAGGAACGGCACCGCATCGAAGGCCTCCGGGCCCAGCACACCGCTGCCGCTCCAGGTGCCGTTGGCCAGAAGCTCAAGTGCGACAACCGGATTGATCGCCGTCTGCCAGACCACGCACTGATGCCCGTATTCGGCCATCGACCATTCGTTGTCGACGACGTGGTACAGGTAGGTCGAGCGGGGGTTGCCGTCCTTGCCGGTTCCCGTCACCCACAGCCCAGCGCAGGTCTTTCCACGCATCTTCGGCCCGAGCGTGGCGGGATTGGGCAGGCATGCCGCCACCACGTCGCGGGGGCTCACCTCGACTCCCCCGACCGTCACCTTCTCGGTGCGGTCGAGCCCGAGCTTGTGCAGGGTCTTGAGCACGTCGATGAATTCGTTTCCGAGCCCGTACTTGAATGTCGCGCGTTTGCATTTGACCCAGCGCGGCATCAGCAGCACCTCTTCGTGCTCGACGTTCACGCACTCGACCGGGCCGATACCGTCGGGAAAGTCGAAAACCTCTGGCTCGCTGAAGGGTTCGGTGGTGAACCAACCCCGGTCGGCCTCCCAGATCACCGGAGGGTTGAGACACTCCTCGATGGTGGTCCAGATCGAGAACGACGGCGCGAAGTCGTAACCGTCGACGGTCAGGTTCGACCCGTCGCGGGTACCGAGCTCATCGATCTCGGCGAACAGGTGGTCGGCGGCGTAGCGCGCGAACACGTCCGACAGCCCAGGCTCGACACCGATGCCCACCAACGCCAGCCGGCCGGCGTCGCGCCAGCGCTCCTCTGCGGCGAACTGCTCGTCGCCCAGCTTGACCCCGGTGAGCGCGTACGGCTGCTCCGGGTGGCGCCGCGACAGGCTCATCGCCAAGTCGAGGTAATCGGCGCCGCCGGCCAGCGCGCCGTCGAAGATCGGCATCACGAATCGCGGATCGACCGCGTTCATCACATGGGTGATCCGGTGGGTGCGAACCAGGTCGGCGACGGCGTCGGCGGAGGTGGCGTCGACCCGCGCGGAGACGAACCGCGCATCGCCCACCGCGTCGGCGGCCTGCCGGGCCCGGTCCTCGTCGTAGTCGGCGACGACGAGCGTGTCGAAGAAGTCGCGTCGCGTCGCGATCGAGCAGAAGGCCGCGCCCACTCCGCCGGCGCCGATCAGCAGAATCCGCATGCGCTAGACGCTATCCCGCCGAGAGTGGCCTTGATGCACGCTCCGACACCCGACAGCGTGCGGGTAACCCACGTTCGCGCCATGAGTGTCAGGGCGTTCGTGTCGCGTAGTACCGGCCCAGCACGTCGGCGCGCAACTCGTCGAACTCACCCGTTTCGATGGCCGCGCGGATGCGGTCGACCAGCCGCACCACGAACCGCTCATTGTGGATGGTGCACAGCGTCGCCGACAGGATCTCCTTGGCCTTGAACAGGTGGTGAATGTAGGCCTTGGTGTAGTGGGCGCAGGTGTAGCAGTCGCAGTCGGCGTCGATCGGGGTGAAGTCCCGACGAAACCGAGCGTTGGTGATGTTGGAGCGACCGGTCGTCGAGTACACCGCGGCGTTGCGGGCGACCCGCGACGGAGACACGCAGTCGAACGTGTCGGCGCCCGCGGCGATCGCGTCGAACAGATCGTCGGGCTCGCTGATGCCCAGCAGGTGGCGGGGCTTGTCGGCGGGCAGTTCGTCGACCACCCATCCGACGATCGTGGCGAGGTTCTGTTTCTCCAGGGCGCCGCCGATGCCGTAACCGTCGAATTCGAGGCCCTCGGCGGGCCCCGCCTGTGCGCCGATCTTGACCAGACCGCGGGCGGCCTGTCTGCGCAGATCCTCGTACTGGGCGCCCTGCACGACACCGAACAACGCCTGCTCGGGCTTGTCCGGCCGCGCCTCTCGCTGCCGCCGGTGCTCGGTCAGACAGCGCACCGCCCAGTCGTGCGTCCGCTGCACCGACCGCTCCTGGTATCCGCGGGTGTTGACCAGAGTGGTCAGCTCGTCGAAAGCGAAGATGATGTCCGCGCCGAGCTGATGTTGGATCCGGATCGACACCTCGGGAGTGAACCGGTGCGTGGACCCGTCCAGATGCGATCGGAACGTCACCCCGTCGTCGTCGACGTTGGCCAGTCGCTCCTTGCCTTCGGCGATGATGTCGTCGGCCTGGACGCGCTCGGCGTCCATCGCCAGCACTTTGCGAAAGCCCGCGCCCAGCGACAACACCTGGAAGCCGCCGCTGTCGGTGAACGTCGGACCCGGCCAGTTCATGAACGCCGACAATCCCCCGGCCTCGTCGACGATGTCCGGGCCGGGTTGCAGGTACAGGTGATAGGCGTTCGCCAGAAGAGCCTGCGCACCAAGTTCTTTCATGGTTTCCGGCAGCACCGCCTTGACGGTCGCCTGCGTGCCGACGGGAATGAACGCCGGGGTTCTGATCTCACCGTGCGGGGTGCGGATGACGCCGGCGCGGCCGGCCCGGCCGGGCAGTTGGGCCGTCACGCTGAAAAACGGGGCCGACGACTCTTTCGGAGCGGGAGATTTCGGCACGGCCACGCCGTAGATTCTGCACTGTGAGAAATCGGTGGGTGCCGACGTGTTGTGCCGCCGCGATCGTGCTGGCGCCGGCCGCATGTTCGAGCAGTCCCGCGGATTACACACCGCCGAAGGGCGAACTGGTCGCGGGCACGGCGCAGGTCACGGTCAACGGCAACGACGAGGGCACGACCGACGCGGTGCAGTGCGACACGACGGGATACCTCACCACCATCACCACGGGCGACGAGAGGTCCGGAGTCACCGCGATGGTCTCGAACCAGGAAGCCCTGACCGTCGAGTCGGTCAGGATCAACAACATCGGCGGATTCACCGGCAGCTACACGGCCGGGGTGGGCGCCACGTCCGATCCGGCGGACATTGCCCAGGTTTCCATGACGGGCCGGACCTACGACATCTCAGGTGAAGCCGACGGCTTCAACACCGATAACCCCAGCTTCCGGGCCAACGGTACTTTCAGCATCCAGGTGTCCTGCTGAGCAGTCACTGGGGCGGATGATCAATTTTTGCCAGAAACGCTGTTGGCCGGTTGCCGCGAACCCATACTGCTTTCGGATGATCCGATCTTGACGGGTCACACACACAAAGGAGAACAGGGTGAAGCGTGGTTTCGTGGTCGCCATCGGCGGCGCGGCGATTGTCATCGCCGGTCTATCCGGCTGTTCCTCGGGTGAGAAGAAGTCCGAAACTTCGGGTGAGACATCGACCGCCGCAGCGGCCGAGGGCAAGACCACCGTCACGATCGACGGTCAAGATCAAGCCGTCCAGGGCACCGTTGTGTGCAGTGACATGGGCGGGAACACGAACATCGCGATCGGCGACGCCACCACCGGCATCGGAGCGGTCGTCAGCTCCGGCGACGAGCCGACCGTGCAGTCGGTCGGACTGGGCAACGTCAACGGCGTGACGCTCGGCTACCAGAGCGGTGCGGGTCAGGGCGAGGCCAAGGCCGAGAAGGACGGTAAGACGTACAAGATCAGCGGTACCGCCACGGGCGTCGACATGGCCAACCCGCTGCAACCGGTCAACAAGCCTTTCGAGATCGAGGTCACCTGCCCGTAGGCAGACCATCGAGCGTGAGAGAAGGCGGCGTCCCGACAGGGACGCCGCCGTTTTTCATCCGGTGTAGCCAGCGGCCGACTGGCGCAACTGCCAGATCTGTGCCGGGCACAGCTCGTTGACCGCCTGGTTGATCAGGTAGGCGCCCTGATACTTGTCGGTCGTGTGGAAGTCGGCGGTCACCTGGTCCACCAGCTGGCCGTAGCTCATCTTGCCCGCCACCCGGTCGCAGATCGTCCTGCCGTAGCCGAGGGCGGCGTCGGCGTTGGGGAAGTTGTATCCCGGACGTACATGCACGTTGACCAGATACGCGACCGCATCGGCATTGGCCGTCGGAGCGGAGATCAACGCAGCCGCGCCCGCGGCGGCGACCAGGGTAACCATCACCGGCTTCATGGCTTAAGAGCCTATTCCGTGTCCATCGTCGATGCGGGGCACTTAGGCTAGCCACCTATGAGGCTCATGGCTGCAGCTGCGCTCGCGTGCGGATTCGTCGCCGCACCGCTGATGACCGCCGCGAATGCGCCGGCGTCCCCCGGCTACTGCGACGGCGCCGACTGTGTTCCGTACGTCGACCGGAGCGCGGTGGAGGGCACGCACTGCGTGCAGAACACCCGCTACAACTTCGGGATCGACGCCTCGGGCAACACGCTGGCGTGCAACTCGCGCAGCACCTGGGTCTCGTCGCCACCGCTGGTCGGCATCCGCACCAACCGTCTGCCGTGCGGGGATGCGACCGGAGTGGCCCAGACCCCCGACGGCATCCCGCTGAGCTGCAAACAGGGTGCGTGGACACCCGACTATCAGGTGATCTTCTACGACTGACGGCCATCGGTACGCGCACCGGGTCGCATTTCGTCGTCCGCGTGTGTGATCTGCGCCTCGCTATTGTTTTGAGACCCAAGCGGATGCGTGCCATACGTGAGGAATCGGGGCAAGCGGGGTACAACCACGGGCGTGGTGATCGATGTGCGTCTGCGGCCGGCAGACCCCCTGAGGATCGAGGTCCCGGCCACCGCGGATCGACTGGCACAGATTCGCCGCAGTTTGGCCGGGTGGATGGAACCGATCGGCGTGCCCGACGACGTGAGCGCCGACATCGTGCTCGCGGTCAACGAGGCCGCTACCAACTGCGTCGAACATGCTTACCAGGACTCCCCCGAAGGGGAGATGGTGGTCGAAGCGGCCGTCGAGGACGGGCGGATAGTGGTCTGTGTCTCCGATCACGGACAGTGGCGAACGCCCAGCACGGAGCCGACGACCCGCGGGCGCGGCCTTCCGATCATCCGCGCGGTCGGCAACGGTGTGGAGGTCAGGAAATCGACCTCGGGCACCACCGTGCGCATCGACTTCGACGTGACCGACGACCAACGCGGCGGTCAGGAGTTGGGCAGCCGAACCACCTGAACGAAGAACTCGTCGATCTGACGGACGGCGTTCATGAACTGATCGAGATCGACAGGCTTGGTGACATACGCGTTGGCGTGCAGTTTGTAGCTGCGCAGGATGTCTTCCTCCGCCGATGAAGTGGTGAGCACCACCACGGGAATGTGGCTGAGTTCGGCGTCGGACTTGATCTGCTCGAGCAACTGCCTGCCGTCGTACTTCGGCAGGTTCAGGTCGAGCAGAATCAGGTCGGGCCGCGGCGCGTCGGCGTACTTGCCTCGGCGGTAAAGGAAGTCGAGCCCCTCCTCGCCGTCGTGCGCGACGTGCAGAGTGTTCTTGATCTTGTTGTGCTCGAATGCTTCTCGGGTGATCAGCTCGTCACCCGGGTCGTCCTCGACGAGCAGCACGTCGATCGCCCGGCCGTCCAGTGTCATGCAGTTGATCCTTCCATTTCGGCCGCTACGGGCTCGTCGACGACGCAGGGAATGGTGAAGCGGAACCTGGTGCCCTCGGTGTGGCCGGTGTCGATCCAGATGTTACCGCCGTGGTGCTCGACGATCTTCTTGCACAGCGCCAGGCCGATACCCGTCCCGGTGTAGATCTCACGGCCGTGCAGGCGCTGGAAGATCACGAATACCTTCTCGGCGAACTCCTCGGGAATGCCGATCCCGTTGTCGGTGACCGTGAAGAGCCACGCGCCCTCGCGGGTCCCCTCGCCGACCGCGCAGTCGATGACGATCCGCGGCGCGGCGTCGGGCCGACGGAACTTCACCGCGTTGCCGATCAGGTTCTGCCACAGCATCGTCAGCAGCGTCGGGTCGCCCTTGACGGTGGGCAGCGGCTCTCCGGTGCGGACCACCTCGGCGCCGGATTCCTCGATCGAGGCGGCCAAGTTGTCGATCGCGTCGGCCAGCACGGCATCGAGGTCGACGTCGGCTTCGGTCGAGCTGAGCCTGCCGACGCGGGAGAAGGTGAGCAGGTCGTTGATCAGCACCTGCATGCGCTTGGCGCCGTCGACCGCGAAGCGGATGTATTCGGCGCCGCGCTCGTCGAGCTTGTCGCCGTAGCGCTTTTCGATCAGCTGGCAGAACGAGGCCACCTTGCGCAGCGGCTCCTGCAGGTCGTGCGAGGCCACGTAGGCGAACTGTTCGAGTTCGGCGTTCGACCGTTGCAGCTCCAGCGCCTGCTCGCCCAGTTGCTCCCTTGCCGACCGCGACGCCGCCAGCTCGTCGACGATGCGCTGCCGCATGTCCTCCACATCCGAGGCGATCATTTGAATGTCTCGTGGGCCGCGCACCGAAATCTTCTCGTCGAAGTTGCCCTCGGTGATCCTGCGGCACGAGGCGGCGAGCCGCTCGAGCGGCCGCGTGACGGCCTTGCGCACCAATACCGCCAGCACGATACCGGCGACGAAGAACGCCACGATGATCGTGATCAGCAGGGTGTCTCGCCAGGTCTGCACCGCGGCGAGCTCGTCGACCGCATCCTGGCGCGCCTTTGACAGGTCGCGGTTCTGGGTGTCGAACAGCGCGCGCAACGCGTCGAACCCCTGTTTGCCCCGTTCGGCGGTGGCGGCGTCCAGAACTTTCGGCGCGCCGGGCGTCACCGAGTCGATCAGCGGCTCGGCGTACGTCGAGCGCCACTCGGCCGCGGCCTTTTCGATCGCTTCCAGGTCGCTGATGAGCTTCTCCCGGTGGCCGATTCCCTCGCGGATCTGCCGCACCGCCTCATTTTCGACCTGCTGGCCCTCGAAGTAGGGATCGAGGAATTGGAGATCGGCGGCGATCGCGTAACCGCGGACTGCCGTCTCCTGATCGCGAAGGGCCGCCTGCAGCTGATACGCCGCCACGCGCGCGGGCTGGATACCGAAGTTCAGCTCGCGCGAGACCTCGTCGGTCCGGTTCAACAGCAGCGCACCCACGATCGCGCCGCCGATGACCACCACGCCCATCAAGGACAGCACGAGGTTCTGCCACCCCTGGACGGTGAGGCGACCTCTCATCCGGTGATCGTCCGCTCCACCCGCACCACCGCGATGTCGTCGCTGATACCGCCGACCGATTGCGCGCGGCGCTCGACGTCGTCGATCAGGGCGGTGACGAACTCGCGGCCAGGCAGGTGCGCATAGCCCCTGGCCACTTCGAGCAGGCCTGCCTCGCCGAGGCGTTCGGTTCCTTGCCCGGAGCGCCCCTCGAACAATCCGTCGGTGAGAAGCACCAGGCCGTGATCGGGCGGCAGATCGAATCTGTTCAGCGGCCACTCACGTCCGTAGAGCCCCAAAGCCGGACCCACCTTCGGCTCCAGCCACTCCACCGTGTTGGGCCCATGGACCAGCATGCCGGGATGGCCGGCCGACACGACATCGAATCCCAAACCGTCTGGGGACATCGCCACGCTGATGACCGTCGCGAAAATGCTCGATCCCGGGCGCTCGGTGCTCAGGATCCGCTCCAGCTGGGTCATCCGGTTGTTTCCGCGCAAACCGGCGAAGGTCAACGCGCGCCAACCGATTCGCAACGCTACGCCGAGCGCGGCCTCGTCGGGTCCATGACCAGCCACGTCGCCGACCATGACGTGCACGGTGCCGTCCTGCGTCTGGATGAAATCGTAGAAGTCACCGCCGAGCAGAGTGTGCTGACGGCTGGGACGATACTCCGCGATGATGTCGACCGTCGGCGGGTCGAGTAGCAACGGCGACGGCAGCAATCCACGCTCCAGGCGGGCGTTCTCCATGGCGCGCATCTCGCTGGCGTGCAGTTCCACCGACGTCAGCTCGGCGCGTTTGCGTTCCACGGCGTAGAGCAGCGCGCGGCGCAGCGTCTCCGGTTCGACGCGGCCCTTGACGAGATAGTCCTGAGCGCCCGCCGCAACGGCGGAAATGCCGAAGTGCTCGTCGTTGAGACCGGTCAACACGACGACCGGCATCGTGATGTCACGTCGGGCGATCCGATCGAGGGCCTTCATGCCGTCGGCGTCCGGAAGGTTCAGGTCGAGCAGCACGCAGTCGGGGCGGGAGACCTCCAGATGCTTTTCGGCATCGTCCATCGACGACGCCCACACGACCCGAATGGTGGAGTCGGCGTCGGCGATCAACTCCTCGACAAGAATCGCGTCGCCGCGGTCGTCCTCGACGAGGAGGACGAAGAACGGGCGCAACGCCGTACCACCACCGGCCGAGGCCCACGGATCCTGGTCATGAAGCGCGCGCATATACCAATTCTCTCGGGTTGGTCACCGCGGTCGCCTCGACCTCTGCTTCAGTGACAGATCCTGACAATAACGCCTGAATCGTTGTGGCGGTGGCGGAGGGATTTGAACCCTCGGACGGGGGTTACCCGTCACACGCTTTCGAGGCGTGCTCCTTAGGCCGCTCGGACACGCCACCGTGTGGCAGCTTACCGGGCGCACACCGGTCTACTCCAATCGCTGCCGGGAGAAGAACGCCTCCAGCGGCGCCGCGCATTCGTCGCCCAGCACGCCGCCGCGCACCTGGGGGCGGTGTGTCAGCCGCCGGTCGCGCACCACATCCCACAGCGATCCGACAGCCCCCGTCTTGGGTTCCCAGACGCCGAACACCACCCGCGCCACCCGCGCCATCACCAGCGCGCCCGCGCACATGGTGCAGGGTTCGACGGTGACCGCCAACGTGGTCCCCTCCAACCGCCAACCGTCGCCGAGCACCGCCGCGGCGGCCCGGATCGCGAGGATCTCGGCGTGCGCGGTCGGGTCGCCGAGCGCTTCGCGCTTATTGGCGGCGCGCGCCAGTTCGGTGCCGTCGGCGGAGACGACGACCGCCCCGATGGGCACGTCGCGCGGACCGGCGGTGCGGGCAGCCGCGAGGGCGGCGCGGATCAGCGCCTCGTCATCGGGCGTCGTGCGCAATCACCGACCCATCCGGTCGAGTACGGCCGACAACTCGTCGGCGAAGCCCATCTCGCGCGCGATCCGGCCGAGCTGTTCGTCGGCGTAGAGGTCGGACTCGTCGAGAATGACGCCGAGCACGGCCTCGGGCAGCCCGATGTCGGAGAGCAGACCCAGGTCGCCCTCCTCGAACGGTTCGGCCTCCTCGAGTTCCTCGGGCTCGATGTCGGCGTCGAGCATCTCCAAGGCTTCGGCGGCGATGTCGTAGTCCAGCGCGGCGGTGGCATCCGACAGGAACAGCCGCGCGCCAGAGGGGGCGGGGCGCACGATGACGAAGAACTCGTCGTCGATGTCCAGCAGCCCGAACACCGCTCCCGCGCTGCGGATTTCGCGTAACTCCCGCTCGGCGTCGGTAAGGCTGGTCAGGGCAGCCCTGCGCATCGGCGCGCATCGCCACTTGCCGTCCTCACGGACGACAGCGACGCCGAAGCCGTCGGGAGTGTCCGTGGACTGCTCCCGCGCTTGTGCACGCTGTGCTCCCATGTCGGCCTACGGTAGTCGCCGACCATGCCCTTTTCCATGTCCTTAACGCGCCCGCACCCCCCTTTTCCAGTATCGACGCCGATCCTGACGTGGTCGACCGCGATCGGTATGCCAACCTTGACGGGTGACCAACACCCCGGTTTGCGTGCTCGGCCTCGGCCTGATCGGTGGGTCGGTCATGCGCGCAGCGACGGCCGCCGGGCGCGAGGTGTTCGGTTACAACCGGTCACTGGAAGGCGTCCAAGCGGCGACCGCCGACGGGTTCGACGCCACCGAGGACCTCGACGCCGCGCTGAAGCGGGCGGCGGCCGATAACGCGCTGATCGTGTTGGCGGTGCCGGTACCCGCCCTGGGCCAGATGCTGGGCCACATTCGCGACACCGCCCCGGACTGTCCGCTGACCGATGTGATAAGCGTGAAAGCCACTGTGCTGCAAGAGGTCCAGACATACGGTCTGCTCGAGCGATTCGTCGGCGGTCACCCGATGGCGGGCACCGCGCACTCGGGTTGGGCGGCGGGCGACGCCCGGTTGTTCGTCGACGCGCCGTGGGTCGTCTGCGTCGACGATCATGTCGACCCGCAGGTGTGGACGCTGGTCATGAACCTGGCGCTGGACTGCGGCGCGGTCGTCGTCCCTGCCCGCTCAGATGAACACGACGCGGCCGCCGCGACGATCTCTCATCTGCCCCACCTGCTGGCCGAGGCGCTCGCAGCCACCGCCGGGGAGGTACCGCTGGCGTTCGCGCTGGCGGCCGGCTCGTTCCGCGACGGCACCCGCGTGGCCGCCACCGCGCCGGACCTGGTGCGGGCGATGTGCGAGGCCAATGCCGACGAACTGCTGCCGGTGTTGGACCGCACGCTGGAACTGCTCACCGACGCCCGCGATGCGCTCGCCGCGCGCAGACCCCTGACCGAGCTCATCGACTCCGGGCACGCCGCCAGGATTCGCTACGACAGCTTCGACAGGCCGGGGATCGTCACGATCGTCGTCGGTGAAGAACAGTGGCGCGAGGAACTGGCCGCGGCGGGCCGCGCCGGCGGGGTGATCAGATCCGCTCTGCCAACCCTGGATAGTCGAGGATGAACCCGTCCGAGTCGACGCTGATTGTGGTGTCGGCGACGGGCGTATGCAGCTTGATGCCGTCTTCGGCGCTGCTGTAGCTGATCACCGCCGTCTCCACCGACAGTTCCGGCAGTCGCACATACACCACCGGGCAGCTGATCGAATCCGACCGCTGGTAGAGGCCCGTACGCCGAATCGGCAGGGCGTTGAAAAACGGGCTGAAGATCACGTCGACGTCCAGCGCGCCGTCGTAGGCGGCGCGGCGCGTCTCCCCGGTGTGCTGCTGAACCAGCCACATGTTCTCTTCGTCGCGGGCGATCGACAGCTGCCGCTCGCGCTCGGCGAGTGTGACGGTCATGGACAGCCGTTTGGTACCGCCGGCCTCATCGGTCACCAAGTCGTAGGAAGCGGAGAACGCCGGGTGAAAGGGCGTCGCGGCGGCGACGATCCTGCCGTAGGCCTTGATGCGGTTGCCCGAGACATGCACCCGGACCGATTCCATTCGCGGGACGTCGTGCGCCCGCCAAGTCAGGATCGCCGGCCATGTCTTCTCGGAGCCGCCTGCTTCACTCACCCCTATACCGTATGCGAAGGGTCCCCTCGTTGGTAACGTGCTGGGCCGTTGCTTTTTCGGCCGCGCTGTGATGTTGCGCGGGGACGGGATTCGAGAACGACTTCGTCGCCGAGAAACGGCTGGGGCATGCGCCGACGGCTTCGCAGTCGCCCGGTTCCCGGCACCGAGGCCCACACCGCGAACGCGAGCGCGGCGTCGAGCAGCAACGCCAGCGCCGTCACCATTAGCGCGCCGACCAAGGCCAGATGGAACTCGCGCACCTTGATGCCGTCGATCAGGTAGCGGCCCAGCCCGCCGAGACTGGCGTATGCGGCGACGGTTGCGGTGGCCACGATCTGCAGCGTGGCGGTCCGCAGTCCGCCCAGGAGCAACGGCATCGCGATCGGCGTCTCCACCCGCAGCAGGATGCGTCGTTCGGTCATGCCCATCGAGCGGGCGGCGTCGACGACCGTGCGGTCCACGTTGGCGATGCCTGCATAGGTGCCCGCCAGCAGCGGTGGAATGCCCAGCAGCATGAGCGCGACGGTCGGGGGTACCAGCCCGAGCCCCCACAGCAACACACCGAGCAGCAGCACACCCAGCGTGGGCAGCGCGCGCAGCGCATTGACACCGGTGACCACGATGAAGGTTCCGCGGCCGGTGTGTCCGATCAACATGCCGACCGGAATGGCGATGAGCGCCGAGAAGAACAGCGCGAGCACCGTGTACTCGAGGTGTTCTACGGTGCGGGCGAGCAACCCGGCGGGCCCACTCCAGTTGGCCGTGGTGAACAGATAGGACATCGCCTCCTGCAGAAACGCCATCGGACCCGTCACGACGCTGCCTTGAGCCTGCGCCACACCGGCACACCGCGGGTCGCGCGCGTCCACGGTGTGAGTGCCTTACCGACCAGCATGATCAGGGTGTCGATGACGATCGCGAGCACGAAGATCGCGATGATGCCCGCGATGATCTGATCGCTCTTGTTCGCCTGGTAGCCCTCGGTGAACCAGGTGCCCAGCCCGCCGATGCCGATAACCGATCCGACCGCGACCATCGAGATGTTGGTGACCGCGACCACGCGCAAGCTGGCGATCAGGACCGGAACCGCCAGGGGCAGTTCGACTTTAACCATCCTCGTCAGGGGTCGGTATCCGACCGCCGTCGCGGCGTCGCGCACCGTCGGCGACACCGCGTCAAGCGCCTCCGGCACCGCCCGCACCAGCAGGGCGACGGTGTAGAGCGTCAGCGCCACGATCACGTTCGCCTCGTCGAGGATGCGTGTGGGGATGATCAGCGGCAGGACGACGAACAGCGCCAGCGACGGGATGGTGAAGACAATGCTGGCGGTGATCGTGGTCAGGCGCCGCACCGTGGTGGTGCGCTGGACCGCGGCGCCAACCGGTACTGCGATGATCAGGCCGAGCACGATGGGGATCAGCGACAGGCGCAGATGGATCACCGTCAGCGCCCAGAGGTCGTCGAGGTGCGTGAGCAGATAGCGCATCCGCTAGCCCAACTCCGGGACCCGGCGTTGCTTGTCGAGTTCGACCAGCACGTCGTCGGCCCTCACCCCGCCGATCAGCCGGCCGTCGTCGTCGACGGCGACCCCCATCCCGCTAGGCGAGGACAGCGCGGCGTCGAGCGCGTTGCGCAGCGTCCCGTCGGGCCGGAACAGTGAACCACCGGCGATCGTGCTGTCGTAGAGCGACTTTCCGGCGCGGCGCAGGGCCACACCGTCAACGTTGATCCAGGCGAACGGTTTCCGGTCGTCCTTGGTGACCAGCCTCCAATCACCGGGCCCCAACTCCAGCGCTTCGACATCGCCTTCGTCGACGTGGCCGATGTCGTGCAGCGGCAGCCCCGACGTGTGGAAGAACTGCAGGCTGCGGTATCCACGGTCGGCGCCGACGAACGCGGCCACCTCCTCGTTGGCCGGATTGGACAGGACGAACGACGGTTCGCCGTACTGCTGCAGCACCCCGCCGCGGCCGAACACCGCGACGCGATCGCCGAGCTTGACCGCCTCGTCGATGTCGTGGGTGACGAAGACGATGGTCTTGCGCAGTTCGCTTTGCAGACGGGCGATCTCGGCCTGCAGCTCCTCCCGCACGACGGGGTCGACTGCGCTGAACGGTTCGTCCATCAGCATGATCGGCGGGTCGGCGGCGAGCGCCCGCGCCACCCCGACACGCTGTTGTTGACCACCGGACAGTTGCGCCGGGTAGCGGTCGGCGAGCTTGACGTCCAGGCCGACCCGTTCCATCACCTCGAGTGCGGATCGCCGTGCGCTGCGCCGTGATTCACCCTGCAACACCGGGACGGTGGCGACGTTGTCGACCACCCGCAGGTGCGGCATGAGGCCCGCGCTCTGGATCACATAGCCGATGCCGAGCCTCAGCTTGACCGGGTCAACCTTGGTGACGTCGCGTCCGTCGACGGTCAGGGTGCCCGAGGTGGGCTCGATCATCCGGTTGATCATCCGCATGGACGTGGTCTTGCCGCAGCCCGACGGGCCGACGAAGACCGTCAACGTTCCCTCGGGCACCTCGAGGGTGAGATCGTCGACCGCGACGGTGCCGTCCGGGTAACGCTTGGTGACGTTTGAGAACTCGATCACTTCTGCACCGGTTTGTCGAATCCGTTCTCCGCGATCCACTTCTGCGCCGCTTCGTCCGGGTCGATGCCGCGGTTTCCCTCGACCGAGGTGTTGAGCTCGATCAAAGCCTCGGTGGTCAGCTTCGCACTGACCGCGTCGAGCACCGTCTTGAGTTCGGTGGACATCTTCTGCGACGCAACCAGCGGCACGACATTGGCCGCGAGGAACACGTTCTCGGGATCTTCGAGCACGACGAGATTGTTCTGCTCGATCGCCGGTGACGTGCTGAAGATGTTGGCGGCGGTGATCGCCCCGCTGGTGAGCGCCTGCACGGTCGCCGGCCCGCCACCGTCGCTGATGGCGACGAAGTTCGCCGGTGCGATGTCGAGCCCATACCGTTCCTCGAGCCCCACCAGGCCGGTGACCCGCGTCTGAAACTCCGATGGCCCACCGACTTTCACTTCCGGCGAGTGCTCGGCGAGGTCGCCGATGGTCTTGAGGTTCCACCGCTGCGCGGTCGCCTCGGTCACCGCCAGGGTGTCCTTGTCCTCGGCCGGAGACGGATACAGGATCGACAGATCACCGGGCAGCACCTTGAGCAGTGCGAGCAGGACGGCGTCGGGGGTGGTGGCGGTGGTGTCCTCGTCGAAGTACTGCAGCAGGTTGCCCGTGTATTCACCGATCAGGTCGATCGAGTGGTCTTGCACGGCGGGGATGTAGGTCTCACGGCTGCCGATCCCGAACTGTCGACGCACCGTGAAGCCGTTGGCCTCCAGCGTCTGGGCGTAGATCTCGGCGATGATCTTGGACTCCGTGAAGTCTGCCGACCCCACCGCGATCGTCTTGAGGTCACCGGAGATCTCGCCGCCGCCGAGCGGGTTCGAGCTGCCGCAGGCCGTGCTCATCAGGAGCGCGAGAACCATCACCGCCACGGCGAACGGCACGCGCCGGCGTCGCGGCATCGAGGTCATGATTTCGACAGTATCGGCATCGCCGCAGCTACGCGCGGTTTGTCCGGCGCGCGATTCGACCGTCCACGTCAAATGCCGTTTGTCGGGGCCGGGAAGGGGCAAACTTGGACCCATGAGCACCGATCCGTATGGTCCGTCAGCGCAGAACGAACCTGAGCCCTACGGTCCACCCAATCCCGGGCCGCCGGTCCCGCCGACGGACAGCGAGATCGCTGATCACACGTCGCCGTCGGTCAACAAAGTTCACTTCACCCGTGCAGCGGCGCTGTGGTCCGCGGTCATCGGCGGCTTCCTCATTCTGATCGTCCTGCTGATCTTCATCGCGCAGAACACCGAGTCGGCTGAGTTCGCCTTCTTCGGTTGGCAGTGGCAGCTGCCGTTGGGGGTGGCGATCCTGCTCGCCGCGGTGTGCGGTGGTCTCATCGCCGCGCTGGCGGGCATGGCGCGCATGGTCCAACTGCGTCGCGCCGCCAAGAAGAACTACAAAGCCGCGCTCCGCTAGTTAGCCCAGCGATTCGAGTCCGGCGTCGATCAACGGAGCGACCGCGTCGTCGACCATCGTGACGAAGTCGGGCGGCGCACCGCCCACGCGACCGCGGTAGGCGATGCCCGCCGCGATGATCGCGAGCTTGAAGTACGCAAGGCCCATGTAGAACTCCCAATGGTCCAGCGGCTGACCCGATGCTACCGAATACCGTTGCGCGAGTTGATCTGCCGGTGGGATAAGCGGTGACGCCCACGCCGCGTCGGCGTGCACCAGATTGAACATGGGGTGGCGGTACACGCACATCAGCGCGGCATCGCTGATGGGATCGCCCAGGGTCGACATCTCCCAGTCCAGCACCGCGAGCACCTTGCTGCCGTCGGTGGCGTCGAGCATCGTGTTGTCGATGCGGTAGTCACCATGCACGATCGCGCTGCGGCTCTGCGCAGGGATCGCCTCCCCGAGCGCGGTGTGCAGCCGTTTGACGTCGTCATCGCGTTCGTCGCCATCTCGGCGCACCAACTCCCACTGCCCACCCCAGCGCTTCACCTGACGCTCGAGGTATCCGGTGGGCTTGCCGAAGTCGCCGAGGCCGACCTCCTCGGGGTCCAGGGCGTGCAGGTCGGCGAGCACCTTGATCAACGCGTCGACACAGGCCTCGATGTCGGACTTGTCGCCGAGAGCCTCGAGTTCGGATGTGTGCCGGATGACCCGCCCTTCGACGTAGTCGACCATCTGGAACGGTGCGCCGAGCACCGAGTCGTCGTTGCGCATGGTCACCGCGCGAGGGACGGGCACGGCGGTGTTCTGCAGCGCTGAGATCACCTTGTACTCGCGGCCCATATCGTGCGCCGACGGCGTCAAACCGTGCAGCGGAGGCCTGCGCAGCACCCACTTCGACTGGTCGTCGAACACCAAAAAGGTCAGGTTGGAGCGGCCGCCCGAGATCAACTCAGCGCGCAGGTCACCGGAGCGGGCGATGCCCTCCGAACGCAGATGACGGTCCAGGGCGTGGAGGTCGAGCCCTTCGAGTCGGGCGGGCTTGGAGGGGCGCGGCTCAGCGGTCATTGGAAAATGTCTACCACTGCTGATTTCTGGGCAGCAGGTCCCATACGTGCTCGGTGGAGTTGATTCCCGCGACGAAGAATGTCTCGCGCGACGACGACCACAACAACCGAGTGATGCCGGCGTAGTCGACCTGCACGCACAGCAGGCGCTCGGTGCCCATGACGTCGTGAACCAGCGCGTTTATGACGCCGCCGTGGCTGAACAGCGCGACGGTGTCCTCCCGGTCTGCGGCCTTGACGATGTCGTCGACCCCGGCCTTGACCCGGGCGATGAACGCCGACTGGTCGACGCCGCTGGGCAGCTCACCGTTGGCCAGGCGACGCATGTCCTCCTCGGAGATCTCCTCGACCGGCGTGTAGTGCGAGAGGTCGCGGTCGTACTCGGCGAGCCGGTCGTCGATGTCGATCGACAGGCCGAGCGCCTCGGCGACCGGCTCCGCGGTCTGGATCGCGCGCTTCTGCGGACTGCTGACCAACCGTGAGATGGGGAAGCGCGCCAACGCGTCGGGCAGGCGTTTGGCCTGTTCGATGCCTTCCTCGGACAGGTCGGGGTCAGAGCCCTGCCCCGGCTCGCTGCGAAGAGGCAACGCATGTCGAATGATGAGCAACTGCACCGTGCCACCATATGGCCATGGGCGCCGACAAGGATTTCGCGACCGAGCTCTTCGACCTCTCCGGCCGCGTCGTGCTGGTCACCGGCGGAAGCCGGGGACTTGGCAAGGAGATGGCTTTCGCCGCTGCGCGGTGCGGCGCGGATGTGGTGATCGCCAGCCGCAAGTACGACTCGTGTGTGGCGACGGCCGACGAGATCGCCTCGGCGACCGGCCGCGCCGCGATGCCCTACCAGGTGCACGTCGGACGCTGGGATGAGCTCGACGGGTTGGTCGACGCGGCCTACGAACGGTTCGGCAAGGTGGATGTGCTCGTCAACAACGCGGGGATGTCGCCGCTGTACGAGTCGCTTCCCTCGGTCACGGAGAAGCTGTTCGACTCGGTGATCAACCTGAACCTGAAGGGCCCGTTCCGGTTGTCGACGCTGGTCGGTGAGCGCATGGTCGCCGATGGCGGCGGCTCGATCATCAACGTGAGCTCGAGCGGTTCGCGCCGGCCCCGCCCCGAGCAGCTCCCGTACTCGGCGGCCAAGGCGGGGCTCAACGCGCTGACCGAGGGGCTGGCGCTGGCGTACGGCCCGACGGTGCGGGTCAACACGTTGATGCCGGGCCCGTTCCTCACCGACATCAGCAAGGCCTGGGACATCCCGGCGACGCAGAAGGGCGCGCAACACTTCGCGTTGCAGCGGCTGGGTGAGCCACCCGAGATCGTCGGTGCCGCACTGTATCTGATGTCGGACGCGTCGAGCTACACGTCGGGTTCGATCATCCGCGTCGACGGCGGCATGCCTTAACCCACTTCCGCCGAACGTGGGTTACCCACACGCCCTGACGCTGGCAAGCGTGCATCGACCCCACACCCGGCGGGGCTGCGGTTACGGCGTGACGATGTTGAACGCCGGGTCGGGGCGGTCCAGCACGCCGATCAGCGACTGCAGGGCGCCGGTGTCGCCGGAGATGTCCAAGCCTGGTGAGCTGTCGTCGCCGGCCGCGAGCGCCAGCAGCCGCAGCTTGGTGGCCACTTTGACGGTCGCCTGGGCCGACGCCTGGTCGGCGGCAACCTTGCGGTGCACCAGCACGCCGTTGCGCAACGTCAGCCGGTAATTGGTCGCGGTGTCGCCGAAGGTGACGTCGATGGCAATGTCGAGATCCCACGCCCGCGGACCGTTCACAGAGATTGCTAGCGCGTCGAAGATCTGCTCGGGGGTCAGTTGCGCGACCATCGACGTCGACGTGGTTTGGGTGGGAGTGCCGAAATTGCCCTCGCGCAGTTCGGTCGCTCCGGAAAGAAAGAAGTTACGCCACACCGCGTTCTCGGCGCCGTAGGCGAGTTGTTCGAGGGTGTCGGCGTACAGTTCGCGGGCGGCGGAATGTTGGTCGTCGGTGAACATCGCATGGTCTAAGAGCGTTGCTGCCCAACGGTAGTCACCTTGCTCGAAGGCCTTGCGCGCGATGTCGACCACGTTGTCCAGGCCGCCCATAGCCTCGACGTAGCGAGGGCCTGCGGCTTCCGGCGGATGCGCCCACAGCCGCCCCGGATTGCCGTCGAACCAGCCCATGTAGCGCTGATAGACGGCCTTGACGTTGTGACTGACCGAGCCGTAGTAGCCGTGCGCGTGCCACGCGTTCTGCAACGCAGGGGGAAGCACGAAGTCCTCGGCGATCTCGATACCGGTGAACCCCTGGTTCAGTTGGCGCAGCGTCTGGTCGTGTAAGTAGGCGTACAGATCCCGTTGCAGCGAAAGGTATTCGACGATGCGGTCGCGTCCCCACGTCGGCCAGTGGTGGGACGCGAACACGACGTCGGTGCGGTCGGCGAACGCGTCGATGGCCTCGGTGAGGTAGCCGGCCCATCCGTGCGGGTCACGCACCAGCGCGCCGCGCAGCGTCAGCAGGTTGTGCAGGTTGTGGGTGGCGTTCTCGGCCATGCACAGCGCGCGGAACTTCGGAAAGTAGAAATGCATCTCGGCGGGTGCCTCGGTACCCGGCGCCATCTGGAACTCGATCTCGACGCCGTCGACCGTGTGCGTCTCGCCGGTCTGCCGAACGTCGACCGTCGGAACGATCAGCGCCACTTCACCCGTCGACGTCACCTGTCCCAGCCCGCATCCCACCTGGGCCTGCGGTCCACGCGCCAGCAGTGCGCCGTACATGTAGCTGGCTCTACGGCCCATCGCGGTGCCCGCGTATACGTTCTCCTGCACGGCGTGTTCGGTGAAGTGCTCGGGCGCGATGATCGCGACGCGGCCCGCGTCCACGTCGGCCTGTGAGGTGACGCCAAGGACGCCGCCGAAATGGTCGACGTGGCTGTGGGTATAGATAACCGCTGTGACGGCTCGATCCCCGCGGTGTTCGCGGTAGAGCGCCAGCGCCGCCGCGGCGGTCTCCGTGGAGATCAACGGGTCGATGACGATCACGCCGGTGTCGCCCTCGACGAAGGTGATGTTGGACAGGTCGAATCCGCGCACCTGGTAGATGCCCTCGACCACTTCGTAGAGGCCCTGTTTGGCGCATAACCGGCTCTGTCGCCACAAGCTGGGATGCACCGACGGCGGCGCGTCCCCATCAAGGAACGAGTACGTGTCGTTGTCCCAGACCACCCGGCCGTCGGCCGCCTTGATCACACAGGGGTCCAAAGCCGCGATGAACCCACGGTCGGCGTTGTCGAAGTCCGCGGTGTCGTCGAACGGCAGGGCCGTCAGCTGCTCGCGGTGCGCGGACTCGATGACGGCGGTGGGGGGTTTCTGCTGCATGGCGACACGATATTCATCCCCACGTCGGCGCGGGGCTGGTTCACTGACCCCATGCAAGTACGTCGAGTGGTGACCGGTCACGATTCGTCCGGAAAGTCCGTCTTCGTCAGCGACGACAGCGTCGCACCGATGGAAACCATGTTGATGCCGGGCTTCGAGAACCATCTGCTGTGGGGCAGCGACCAGACGTGCCGCTTCCCGATGACGGTTCCATGCCCCAGTGGCACAACTACTTTCCGCCCATCGGTGGCTTCCGGTTCGCGATCCTGACGCTGCCGCCGTCACACGGCGCCCAAGCCCCGGAGGCCCTCGACATCGACGAGGCGATGGCCGAGATGGAGGAGAAGCTGCCGGGGATGCTCGGCTACATGGACTACACCGACCCGGGCATGCACACCACGGACACCGTCGACTTCGAGGTGGTGCTCGAGGGCACGGTCGTGCTCGAACTCGACGACGGCGCCGAAGTGACCCTGCAACCGGGCGACACCGTGGTGCAGAACGGGGCGCGGCACCGCTGGAAGAACCCCGGCGACACACCGGCCCGGATGGCCGTGTTCATCTGCGGCGCCGAGCACGCGAACGTCCCGCCGAAGTAGCCTTCGTCAGCCCTGGTGCTCGGTCAGCCACCGATCGGCCCGGCGTTTCGAAGCGCGCGAGAGCCACGCATCCTGGACGAGTTCGGTCAGCTCGACCTTCCCGATCTCCCGTAAGCGGCTGGCGCGCACCAGAACCGAGGGATGGCCCTCGAAGCGGTCGGTGGTGAAGAACGGCGAGTCGGGATCCTGGACGAGCGCCAGCTTGTCCATCTCCGATTCCACCCAGATCATGATCACGTCGGCATAGCGTTCGCCGGTCTCCGGATCCTCGGCGTCGGGCTGAGGAGTGCGGAAGAACACGAATGACTTGCCGCCAACCTGGTAGATCGGGTTGCCCTTGGGGCCCTCGATGCGCTTGGCATGCGGCATCGATGCGGCGATCGCGTGGACGTCGGCGACCCGCGCCGGCCGGTCACGCACGGCGTTCCAAGGCGTGCAGGATGACGTTGGAGAGCGAGCCGTTTCGCACGGTGGCCGTCATGTACGTGCAATGGGGCTGGCGCCGGCGGTCGGTCGGCGAACCCGGGTTCAGAAGTCGCAGACCGGTTTTCGTCGTCGTATCCCACGGGATGTGACTGTGGCCGAATATCAGCACGTCGGTGTCCGGGTAGGCCTTGGCCATGCGTGCCTCGCGGCCGGTCGCCGCGCCGGTCTCGTGGACGACGGTGAAGCGCAGGCCGCCGAGTGTGACATCGGCTCGTTCGGGCAGTCGGCGGCGCAGTTCGGCGCCGTCGTTGTTGCCCCAGCACGCGACGAGCCGCTTGGCCCGAGCCTCGAGCGCATCGAGCAGTGACGGCTCCACCCAATCGCCTGCATGCACGACGACGTCTGCCTTCGTCACTTCGTCCCACACCCGCGTGGGCAGGTCCTTGGCGCGCTTGGGAACGTGAGTATCGGCGATCAACAACAGCCGCATGGCTGCCAATCTAGTGGCGCCCGACATCGCCGCCGAAACTGAGGCTGTTCGCGATATCCGGCCTGAAGGTCGAACACAGCTTCAGAGTCGGCGGCAGAGAAAAAGCGCGCCCGAAGGGATTCGAACCCCTAACCTTCTGATCCGTAGTCAGATGCTCTATCCGTTGAGCTACGGGCGCTGGTCTTTCTTCAGTTGTCCGGCTGACGCTGCCAGCCTTGGCGGAGGCGAGAGGATTTGAACCTCCGGTCGCCTTTGAGGGCGACAACTCATTAGCAGTGAGCCCCATTCGGCCGCTCTGGCACGCCTCCCGACGATTACCGCCGATCCGACAGCGTACACATGGGCTACCGCACGAGGCAAAGCGCATTCGGCCGACCCATAAACTGGTGCAGTGACCGTCCGGCTGCGCCCCGAACTGGCTGATCTGCCCGCCTACACCCCCGGCAGGACCGTTCCCGGCGCAATCAAGATCGCCAGCAACGAGACCGTGGATCCGCCGCTTCCGAGCGTGCGGGCCGCGATCGAGGACGCCGTCGGCAACATCAACCGCTACCCGGACAACGGCTACGTCGATCTCCGCGAGCGAATCGCCAAACACGTCAGCTTCGCCCCCGAGCACATATCGGTCGGCTGCGGGTCGGTCAGCCTGTGTCAGCAGTTGATCCAGATCACCTCGACCGTCGGCGACGAGGTGCTGTTCGGTTGGCGCAGCTTCGAGATCTACCCGCTGCAGGTGCGAACGGCGGGGGCCACACCCGTGCCGGTGCCGCTGACCGACCACACGCACGACCTCGACGCGATGTTGGCCGCGATCACCGACCGCACCCGGCTGATCTTCGTGTGCAATCCGAACAACCCGACGGGCACCGTCGTGGCGCCCGATGCGCTCGCCCGCTTCGTCGCCGCGGTGCCGGCGCACATCGCGATCGCACTGGACGAGGCCTACGTTGAGTACATCCGCGAGCCGATGGTGCCCGACAGCCTGGGTCTGGTTCGTGCCCATCCCAACCTCGTTGTGTTACGGACATTTTCGAAGGCCTACGGCCTGGCGGGTCTGCGGGTCGGCTACGCCGTGGGCGACCCGGACCTCATCACCGCGATCGGCAAGGTGTACGTGCCGTTCACCGCGACCAGCGTCTCCCAGGCCGCCGCGATCGCGTCCCTCGACGCCGCCGACGAACTGCTCGAGCGCACCGACACCGTCGTCGCCGAACGCGCACGGGTCACCGCGGAGCTGCGCGCAGCCGGCTACAGCGTGCCCGACTCACAGGCGAACTTCGTCTGGCTCCCCCTGCAGGGGCGGGCCCAGCAGTTCGCCGAGGCGTCGGCGGACAACCGCATCATCGTGCGGCCCTACGGCGACGACGGAGTACGCGTCACCGTCGCCGCGACGCACGAGAACGACGCGTTCCTCGATTTCGCCCGCCGATGGATAGGACAGACATGAGCGACGCCCGCGAGGCCTTCGCCGAGCTCAAAGAGCGCACCGGCACCATCTCCGACGCCGAACTCGACGAGCTCTGGGCGACGCTTACGCCCGCCACCATCGACTTCATGATCGGCGAGTGGCAGGGCGGCGAATTCCAGACCGGCCATAAGGCCAACGGGTTCATGGAGCGGCTCAACTGGTTCGGCAAGACCTTTCACTCCGCGACCGACGCCAAGCCTCTGGTATGCCTGGACGCCGACGGCAACAAGTTCTCCAACACCGAGGCGATGAAGGGTGAGGCCAGCCTGTGGATGGAGGAGTTCCGCGGCGAGGTGACGGCCTCCATGGTCTACGACGGCGCACCCGTGCACGACCACTTCAAGGTCGTCGACGAGAACGCCGTCGTCGGCATCATGAACGGCAAGGGCGCGCTCGACACCAGCTCCGGTACACCCCGGCACCTGTACTTCTACCTCAAGCGGGTATAGCTCGCGAGTGCTAGCGCCGAGATTGCACTGACGGTTGTGCGGGAAACTACAGCCCTGAAGGCAGTCTCGGCGCTAGGGCTGCCGACCGGTATAGGCAAGCAACCGGGTCAGCGCCCCGGCGTCGGCGGGGACGTCGATCGGGTCGTCGAAACCGGCGTTGACGCGACCCTCCGGCGTGATGATCTTGCGCGCCAGCCCCAGCACGTAATCGGACAACGACTCAGGCGGGCTGACGTCGCGTCCGACCGCTGCCGCGTAATCCCACGCGTGCACCAGAAACTCGATCGACAGCACCCCGACCATCATGCGGGCCGGCACGTTGTTCCCGCCGAAGTCCACGGTGCCGTCCAGCCCCCGACGTCGCCAGGCGTCTAACGCTGAGCGCGCCGCGAACACCACCTGCTGCTCGATCGGCGCGTCGCGGGCGCGTTCGGTGAACTCCGCACCCGCCATGGCGCCGAGCATGGTGATGGAATTCAGCAGGTGGTCGGTCAGTGCCGCGACGTCGAACTCCCGGCACGGCGTCTGCTTGTGCAGATCGTCGTCGGCGATGCCGTGCAGCACGTGCTGCAACACGGCGAACGACTTCTCCGCGCTGCGCAGTTCGTCGGTCGGCGGCGATTCGGGTCCGGCACGCAAGTCGTCGGGCATGACGCCACGCTACGTCGCCGATGGGCATATCGTTGCCGTGATGAAAACGCACGTACGAGTGGCGGCAGTGGCGCTGGTTCTCGTTGGGGTCGCGACGGGATGCCAGCGCACCACGGAGGGCTCCGTCGCGATGACCACCGAGCCGGGGCCGCCGTTGACCTCTCCGGCGCGGCCGACGTCGCCGTCGATTCCGGGGCTGCCCGACATCGGGCTTCCCGACATTCCGCTGCCCACGCGCAACACCGACGTCCCGGTCGTTCCCGCGCCGCCGAACGCCTTGTCCATGCAGTGCTCGGAGTACAACGGGCTCGACGAGGCGACCCAGGTCGCGGTGATACGCGAGATCCTCAACCAGGAGGGCAACCCGCTCGGTCCCGACGGGGAGGGCATCGGCCAGATGCTGGTCGACGCCGCCTGCCAGTTCCTGCCCAGCGCCACCGTGAACGAGGTACTCCTGGGCAAGCCGCCGCCCTGACCGGTGCCGTAGCCAACTAGCGTGTTCCCCCATGGGCGAGACCTACGAATCCGTCGCTGTTGACATCTCCGATCACGTCGCGCGGGTGACGCTGATCGGGCCCGGGAAGGGCAACGCCATGGGCCCGGCGTTCTGGGCCGAGCTGCCCGAGGTGTTCGGCACGCTCGACGCCGATCCGGAGGTGCGCGCGATCGTGCTGACCGGCTCGGGCCGCAACTTCAGCTACGGGCTCGACCTGGCCGCGATGGGCGCCACCATGCCAGGCCGCGATGCCGGCGCCAAGAGCCGCCTCGGATTCCACACCACGCTGACGAAGATGCAGGGCGCGATCAACGCGGTCGCCGACTGCCGCACCCCCACCATCGCCTCGGTGCACGGCTGGTGCATCGGCGGCGGCGTGGACCTGATCAGCGCCGTGGATATCCGCTACGCCAGCGCCGACGCGAAGTTCTCCGTGCGCGAGGTGAAGCTGGCGATCGTCGCCGACGTGGGCTCGCTGGCCCGCCTGCCGCTGATCCTGTCCGACGGGCACCTGCGCGAACTGACCCTGACCGGTAAGGACATCGACGCCGCCCGGGCCGAGAAGATCGGTCTGGTCAACGACGTGTATAACGACGCCGACGCCTCGCTTGCGGCGGCGCACGCCACCGCGGCCGAGATCGCCGCCAATCCACCGCTGACGGTGCACGGCATCAAGGATGTGCTCGATCAGCAGCGCATCGCCCGGGTGTCGGAGAGCTTACGCTATGTGGCAGCGTGGAATTCAGCGTTCCTGCCGTCGAAGGATCTCGGCGAAGCGGTGACCGCGATGTTCGAGAAGCGGCCGCCGAAGTTCACCGGCGAATAGCGTTGACTCCCAGCAAATTCCCATCGACTTCCCGGCTCTTCGTCAGGAAGTAGGCGTACAGAATCCCTTCGGCTGCAAGGGATTTCAGCACAGCTTGCTGTGCGATGCGTCACCTCGGGCAACGACCCTGCCCGCAGCAGCGTTCAGCACTACATGACTGATACAACTCACTTCGCGTCGCTTGACAGCGACGCGGTTCAACAAATCGGTGCACCCCGTATCGGGGGCACAGCGGTGGCATTCACCTCGAATCGCTACGAACAGGCCGACGTCGCTTCGATGCTCACCAGTGTTGGCGGCCCGGAGTTCCTCCGGTTCGCCCAGAGCAGTGGTGTGCAGAGTCGCAGTCTCTCGCTTCCGTTGTCTCGCTATCCGAAGTTGTCGGGCTTCACCGAGGCGAACAACGCTTACATCGAGGTGGCCGTCGACCTTGGCGGGCGGGCCGTGCGGTCCGCGCTCGAGGCGGCACACGTCGCACCGGACGAAGTCGACGCCATCGTGTTCGTGTCGAGCACCGGCGTCGCCGTGCCCACGATCGACGCGCGGGTGGCATCGCGGATCGGGCTGCGACCAGATGCCAAACGGATACCGCTGTTCGGATTGGGTTGTGTCGCAGGCGCAGCAGGCATGTCACGCGTGCACGACTACCTGAGGGGCTTCCCCTCCGACGTGGCGGTCCTGCTGTCCGTCGAACTGTGCTCACTCACGTTGCAACGCAACGACACGTCGATCCCCGCCCTGATCGGTGCCTGCCTGTTCGGCGACGGCGCCGCGGCGGTCGTGGTCTCGGGCGCCGACCGCATTCCTCCGACGATCGCGCACGCGCCCGTGCTGCTCGCGACCAGGAGCCGGCTGTTTCCGGACACGGTCGACGTCATGGGGTGGAACGTCACCTCGGACGGCTTCGGGCTGGTGATGTCTCGCGAGGTCCCCCACATGGCCGCGAATTACCTCGAGGAAGAGGTCACCGCGTTCCTCGGCGACCACGGGCTCACGGTGGCGGACATCTCCACGTGGATCTGTCACCCTGGCGGGCCTAAGGTGCTCGACGCGATCGACACCGCGCTCGGCCTGGCGCCGGAAGCCAACTTCCACAGCCGAAACTCGATGCGGGAGAACGGGAACTTCTCGTCCGCGTCGGTGCTCGATGTACTGCACCGCACGCTCACGTCGCCACCTGCCCCAGGATCGTTCGGCGTACTGCTGGCGATGGGGCCGGGCTTCAGCTTCGAGCTGCTCCTGCTGAAGTGGTGATGACCCGACATGGCGTACTACCTGTTCATCCTCGCAGTCGGACTTGAACGACTCGTCGAGTTGGTGGTGTCACGGCGTAACACGCGGTGGTCTCTTGCCAACGGCGGCAAAGAATTCGGGCAGGGCCACTACCCCGTGATGGTCGGTATGCACACGCTGCTGCTGGCGTCGTGTATCGCCGAGGTGGCGGTCCTGCACAGACCGTTCATCCCCCTTCTCGGCTGGCCGATGGTGGCCGTCGTGTGCGCGAGCACCGTGCTGCGGTGGTGGTGCGTGGCGACTTTGGGCAAGCGGTGGAACCCGCGGCTCATCGTGATCCCGGGAGCGCCGCTCGTGCACCGCGGCCCGTATCGGTGGCTGCACCACCCGAACTACACCGCGGTGGTGGTCGAGGTCGCGGCGCTGCCGCTGGTCCACTCGGCGTGGCTGACCGCGGTCATTTTCACCGCCGCCAACGCCCTGGTGCTCAACGTCCGCATCCGGGCCGAGAACGCCGCGCTCGGGTACGGGTGAGTAAGAGCCGAGAAGTCAGCGGCGGGGAACCGGCGTCCAACCGAGTTCGGTCTTGGCCTTGGCGTTGGACAGCGGAAGCCAGGTGTCTCCGAACGCGGTGACGCCGTAGGGCGCGGCGAGTTTGACCGCCGCACGCGGGATCCGCAGCTGTCGAGGCCGCCCGAGCTTCTCGCCCAGCTCCCGGATGTAGCCGTTGAACGACTGCGGCCGGTCGTCGACGATGTTGTAGATCTCGCCGCCCCGTCCGCGGTCGAGCGCGGCCGCAGTGGCCCTCGCGACGTCGTCGATGTGGATCCAGGACACGATGCCGTTACCACCCATGTCCAGCGCCAGTCGCCATCTAGCCATCCGGGCGAACAACTCGTCGTGTGGCACACCCGGCCCGTAAAAAGCGCCATAGCGCAGCACGATTCCCTCGGTGTCACTGTGTTCGCCGGAGGCCAGGACCTTCTGCTCCATCCCGCGCAGCGCGGCCAGCATCGCCTCTCCGCCCCGCGGAGCCGGGCCGGGGTAGGGCTCGCTCTCGTCCATCAGCACCGGACCGGTGGTCGCATAGCCGTAGGCGAACATCACGGATTCGGCGACGACGCGTCGGACACCGGCCCGCTGCGCCGCGGCCAGCAGGTTCGGCGCACCGGTCCCCCACAGTTTTCTCGCGGGCTCAAAGTCGCTGACCCGCATCGGTCCCCGCTTCGGCAGCGTGGTCAACAGCGAAACCACCACCTCCGGACCGATATCGGTGACCGCCTTGTCGATATCGTCGACGTCGAACACATCGGCGACCACGGGTTTGGCGCCCGCAGCCGTGATCGCGCCCGTCTTGTTCGGTGATCGCGTCAGCCCGACGACCTCGTGGCCTCGGGCGCCGAGTTCACGCAGCAGCGGGACGCCGGGCACGCTCGTCGCGCCGGCAACCAGTACTCGCATCATGGCCTCCTATCGGCAAAAACGCTGGCACGCAATGCGATCGCCAGGATCACGGTGGTGAACACCAAACCGCCCGCCTCCAGCCACCCGATCCAGTCACCCGCACCGTGGTGCGGGTCGATGATGTGGCTGAGTGAGTGCAGCGCCCAGTGCAGCGTCGCGAATGCCAGTGCCGGAGTGCGCCACCGCGTCCACCGCACCGCGGCGAGAAGCATGAGCCCCTGCGGCACTTCGAACGTGGCGACGTCGAAGATGAAGTGGTCATTGCGCGTGCCGAAGTTGCCTAGCGTCTCGAAGAACGCGCCGGGGGCGAACATCATGAACAGCCCCACGGACAACGCGTAGAGCCCGAACACGATGAGCGTCACCTCGACGAATCCGGCCCTTGTGCGCGTCGGTGTCGATGTCATACGGTCACGCTAGTTCGCCACTGGCCTCAAGATAGGCACCACTTTGACAGCGAAATCGGGTACCACTTCGGGTCCGGAGCTGCTGCTGGAACTCGACCGCGACGTCACCGATCCGCTGCACCGCCAACTGGCTGACGGGCTGCGAACAGCCATCCGGACGGGGCGCCTCGCACCGGGCACCCGCCTGCCGTCCAGTCGCCTGCTCGCCGCCGACCTGGGAGTGTCCCGCCGGCTCGTGGTCGATGCCTACAGTCAACTCGTCGCCGAAGGGTTCCTGCACAGCAGGCACGGGTCGGGCACCGTGGTCGCCACGGTCGACACCATCGACCGGCCCTCCCGCGGTGAGGCCGGGCCGACGGCTCGCTACGACGTCGACTTCCTGCCGGGGTCGCCGGATCTGCACAGCTTCCCTCGCGACGCCTGGCTGCGGGCACTGAAGCAGGGCCTGGCCGAGATCGGCCCGGATGCGTTCGGTTACGTGGCGCCTCAGGGGCTGTTCACGACGCGCGTCGCGGTGGCCGACTATCTGCGACGCGTCCGCGGTGTGCTCGCCGAACCGCAACGCATCGTGCTGTGCTCCGGAGCGACACAGGCCATCGCGTTGCTCGCCCGGTCACTGCCGACATCCTCACTGGCCATGGAGGACCCGGGATTCTGGCTGCATCGAATGGTGCTGCACGACAATGGAATCGAACCGGTACCTGTTCCGGTCGACGAAGACGGGCTCGATGTCGGCGCGCTGGCGGCCAGCGGTGCCGACGCAGTGCTGGCCACCCCCGCGCACCAGTCTCCGACCGGGGTCGTGCTGTCGGCCGCGCGGCGAACCGAGCTGATGGACTGGGTTCGAGCCGGCCATCTGGTGATCGAGGACGACTACGACGCCGAATACCGCTACGACCGTGCACCCGTCGGCGCGTTGCAGGGAATCGCACCCGACCGCGTCGTCTACGTCGGCTCGACCAGCAAGACCCTGGCGCCCGGGCTTCGCATCGGCTGGATGGTGCTGCCCGCACATCTCGTAGGCGCGGTCAAAGTGGCCAAAGGTCTTGCCGACACCGGGAGTTCGGTGATGGATCAGTTGGCGTTCGCTCAGTTGCTGAGATCGGGCGGATACGACAGGCATCTGCGCCAGATGCGCCGCCGATACCTGACCCGCCGCAATGCCCTGCTGGGGGCACTGGGCCGGCACCTGCCGCAAGCGACCGTCCTCGGCGCCGCGGCCGGTGTCCACCTGACGGTGCGCTTCCCCGACGGATTCCCGACCGACGACCTCGTACGGCTGGCCGCCGAACAACGCGTGCGGGTCGAGCCGCTTGCACCGTGCTACGCCGACCCCGCATCGGCGCCACCGGGACTGCTGCTCGGCTATGCCAACCTCACTGAGTCCCAGATCGATTCGGGCGTGCGGGTGTTGGCGCGCATCGCGCACCGCATGTCGTGAGCGGTGGCGGAGGGATTTGAACCCCCGGACGGTGTTAGCCGTCTCTCGCTTTCAAGGCGAGTGCATTAGGCCGCTCTGCCACGCCACCGCCGACAAGAGTACGGGGCGGCTCACACCGTCGCGACGGGGAATCCCCTCAGACGCGGCCGAGCTTGGCGTTCATCGACCCGCTCTTGAGACCGACGCTGATCCGCCTGCAGTTCTCACCGATCGCCGCGACCTGGGGCCGCGACAGCCGGTCGAGAAAGTGCGCCCGCACGCTCTCGCCGTAGGTGACCATCGCGTCGCGTACCGCGGTCCGCCCGTCGTCGGTGATGCTGGCGAGCACGCCACGGCCGTCGTCGGGACTGGCCCCGCGACGCACCAGGCCCTGCATCTCCAGGCGACGGATCTGCCGGGTGACCCGGCTCGGCAACGACATCAAGCCCTCGGCGAGATCGCCCATGCGGGCCGATCCCGTCGGTGACTTGTCCAGGATGTCGAGCAACCTGACGTCGTTGAGCGTCAGATGATGCTTATCCACCAGCGACCGATTCAAGGTCGCATACAGCCGGAGCGCGGCATCCAAAAAGTTTTGCCAGGACCGCTGCTCCGCGATGTCCAGCCCCGGCATATCCCCCGCGGTACGACCCGCAATAATCCCCTCCATGCGGCCATAGTAAACGGCCATTACATTGCTGGCGACCAATTCGTGAGACTGTCGGCGCAGGCTAGTAGCGTTATCCGGATGCATGCAATCCTGGCCGGCCCGGAAGGCCGATTGACCTGGCAAGAGGTTCCCGACATCGCGCCGAACGAGGGCGAAATTCTGATCAAGGTCGCCTCTGCAGGCATCAATCGGGCCGACCTTTTGCAGGCCGTGGGCAAATACCCGCCGCCGCCGGGCGCCAGCGAAATTCTCGGCCTCGAAGTCTCCGGAACGGTCGAGGCGGTCGGCGACCAGGCCTCCGATTGGGCGGTCGGTCAACAGGTCTGCGCGTTGCTGGCGGGCGGGGGCTATGCCGAGTATGTGGCCGTGCCGGCCGGGCAGGTGATGGCGGTTCCGGCCTCCGTGTCACTGCACGAGGCCGCCGGTTTACCCGAGGTGGCCTGCACTGTGTGGTCGAACCTGGTGATGACCGCGGGCATGACGGCGGGCCAGCTCGTCCTCATCCACGGGGGAGCCAGCGGCATCGGCACCCACGCGGTCCAGGTCGGCCGCGCGCTCGGATGCCGCGTGGCGGTGACCGCCGGGTCGGCCCACAAGCTGGACCTGTGCGCCGAACTCGGGGCCGAAGTGACGATCAACTACCGCGACGAGGACTTCGTCCAACGCGTCAGGGCCGAGGGGGGCGCCGACGTAATCCTCGACATCATGGGCGCGGCCTACCTCGACCGCAACATCGATGCGCTCGCCAACGACGGGCGGCTGGTGATCATCGGAATGCAGGGTGGCGTGAAAGCCGAACTCAACATCGGCAAGCTGCTCGGCAAGCGCGCGGGCGTCATCGCCACCGCTCTTCGCGCGCGCCCGGTCAGCGGCAAGGGAAGCAAGAGCGACGTCGTCGCCGAGGTGGTGGCCAACGTGTGGCCGATGATCGAGCGCGGTGAGGTGGGTCCGATCATCGGCGCCGAATATCCGGTGCAGGCGGCCGGGGCGGCGCACGAGCTGCTGCAGTCGGGTGAGGTGTCGGGGAAAGTGCTTCTGCGCGTTGCGGATTAGCGCGGCCGTCAGCCCAGCGAGGCGAGCGCGCGCACCAGCTGATCGACCTCGGCGGTGGTGGTGTAGTGCGCCAGTCCCACCGTCACCGCGCCGCCGATGTCGTTGACGCCGATCAGGTCCAGCACGCGCGAACTCGCATTCGATATCGCCAGGATGCCGTTGTCGGCCAAGCGCTGAACCACCCGCTCTGCGGGCACGCCGTTGACAGCGAAACTAAGCACGGGGATGCGCGATTCGGGCGCACCGATGACCATCACCGTCGACAGCGATCGCAGCGAGATCAGCAGATAGTCGAAAAGCCGGCTCATATAGGCGTTCGCGGAGTGCATCGAGATCGCGAGGCGTTCGCGGCGCGTACCGCGCGCGTTCTCGTCCAGGGAGGCAAGGTACTCGATGCTGGCCACCACTCCGGCCAGCAGACCGAACTGGTGCGCGCCGACTTCGAGCCGCGCCGCTCCGCTTGCGTTCGGGTCCAGCGATACCGAACCGAAGGAGTCGATGAGCGAGGGATCGCGAAAGATCAGGGCTCCGATGGGCGGACCACCCCACGCCAGCGCGTTGACCGCCACCACGTCGGCGTCGATCTCGTCAACGTCGATCAACTGGTAGGGCGCGGCCGCGGAGTGGTCGACGACCACCAGTGCACCCTGATCGTGTGCCAGTTTCGTCACCGCGCGCAGGTCGGTCACGGTGCCCAAAGTCGATGAGGCAGAGGTGATTGCGACCAAGCGGGTCGGCTTGGTGACCAGGCTCTCCCACTGCCAGCTGGGCAGTTCGCCCGTCTCGATGTCGACCTCGGCCCACTTCACCTTGGCGCCATAGCGATTCGCGGCGCGCAGCCATGGCGCGATGTTCGCCTCGTCATCCAGACGGGTGACCACCACTTCGTAGCCGAGGCCGACACGCGACGACGACGCGTCCGCCAGCGAGGTCAGCAGGATTGCCCGGTCGGCGCCCAGGACCACACCACGGGGATCGGCGTTGACCAGATCGGCCACGGCCAGCCGGGCGGCCTCCAGCACTGCGGCGCTGCGCTGCGCCGACGGGTGCGGACCGACCGGGGTGGCCATCGACCCGCGGAATGCCGTGGAGACCGCCCGGCCGACGGTGTCGGGCAACAACATGCCGTGCTGGGCGTCGAACCGCACCCACCCGTCGCCCAGAGAGGGGTGCAAACCGCGCACCCGGGCGACGTCGTATGCCATGCCAGCCCACCTTCGAGCGTCCGTGAGTTCGCGAACCCACACGATTCTGGCCGATACTCGGCCCGACCCGCCATGTCGGACTGGGTCTGCTGGGCAGCCATACTAGTCCAGTGACCTTGGCGTTCGGAGTGCTAAACCCGTTGTCGTTGCTGGTCACGTCCGCGACCCCGCCAGAAGGCGGTGTCAAGTTAACTTCCATGAGTATTCACTCTGGTGGCCGCTGATGAAGTGGTTTGCTCGACCGCCGAAGGCAATCGAGCGACCGGTTTGCGGTCACCGACCGGAGTTCGCATGTGCGCAGCGTGAGGACCGTCCCGCCCACGACCCGACTAATGTCGCTAGATGGTTCGCGGTCGAGGGCATCGCGAGGCTTGCGCGACGAATGCCGTGGAGATTAGAGGGAACGCAGGGAGTATGACCGACGACGACAACATCGAAATCATCAGCGGAGCCGACAGCGGAGCCGAGACCGACGAGGAAAAGGACGGCAGGTCGCTGACCGACCTCGTCGAGCAACCGGCGAAGGTGATGCGGATCGGCACCATGATCAAGCAGCTCCTCGAGGAGGTGCGCGCAGCTCCGCTCGACGAGGCCAGCCGCAACCGGCTCCGGGAGATCCACCGCACGAGCATCACCGAACTCGAAGACGGCCTGGCCCCCGAGCTGCGGGACGAGCTCGAGCGCCTGACGCTGCCGTTCACCGAAGAGGCCGTGCCCTCGGACGCCGAGCTGCGCATCGCGCAGGCCCAGCTGGTGGGCTGGCTGGAAGGCCTGTTCCACGGCATCCAGACCGCGCTGTTCGCCCAGCAGATGGCCGCGCGCCAGCAGCTGGAGCAGATGCGGGGCCAAGGTGCGCTGCCACCCGGAATGGCGGTGCGCGGGGGCGGTCCGTCGCATCCGGGGACCGGGCAGTACCTGTAGGGGTATGTGTTGGTCCCACATATCGAGACCCGCAACGCGTGGGTGGAGTTCCCGATCTTCGATGCGAAGTCGCGCTCGCTGAAGAAGGCGTTCCTCGGTAAGGCCGGCGGCGCGATCGGCCGCAACGACTCCAACGTCGTGGTCATCGAGGCACTACGCGACATCACCATGTCGCTGGAACTCGGCGACCGGGTGGGTCTGGTGGGGCACAACGGCGCGGGCAAGTCGACGCTGCTGCGCCTGCTGTCGGGTATCTACGAGCCCACCCGGGGGGTGGCGACCGTGAGCGGCCGGGTGGCGCCGGTGTTCGACCTCGGCGTCGGGATGGACCCGGAGATCTCCGGCTTCGAGAACATCATCATCCGCGGCCTGTTTTTGGGGCAGACGCGCAAGCAGATGATGGCCAAGATCGACGAGATCGCCGAGTTCACCGAGCTCGGGGACTACCTGTCGATGCCGTTGCGCACTTATTCCACCGGTATGCGCGTGCGCCTGGCGATGGGCGTGGTGACCAGCATCGACCCCGAGATCCTGCTGCTCGATGAGGGCATCGGCGCGGTGGACGCCGAGTTTCTGAAGAAGGCGCAGACCCGGTTGGCCGAACTTGTCGCGCGCTCCGGAATTCTGGTGTTCGCCAGCCACTCCAACGAGTTTCTGGCCCGGCTGTGCAACACCGCGATGTGGATCGATCACGGGACGATCAAGATGACGGGCGGCATCGAGGACGTCGTGCGTGCCTATGAGGGCGAGGACGCCGCCCGGCATGTCCGGGAAGTGCTCGAAGAGACGCGCCAGGGATGACGGCTGACGAGGGCTTGCCCGAGGAGCCAACCAGCCCCGTCATCTGCGCGGTGGTGGTCACCCACCGTCGTCCCGACGAGCTGGCGACGTCACTGGAGTCGGTGTCGGCCCAGACCCGCGCGCCCGACCACCTGATCGTCATCGACAACGACGACGATCCGCGGGTCGCCGAACTGGTTGCCGGACAACCCATCCCCACCACCTACCTCGGATCACGCCGAAACCTGGGCGGCGCAGGCGGTTTCGCGTTGGGCATGCTGCATGCTCTGGCGCTCGGCGCGGACTGGGTGTGGCTGGCCGACGACGACGGCCACGCAGCCGACTCGGAGGTGCTGGGCAGGCTGATCGAATGCGCCGTCCGCCACGGACTTGCCGAGGTGTCGCCGATGGTCTGCGATATGGACGATCCCGGGCGGCTGGCCTTTCCCCTGCGTCGCGGACTGGTGTGGCGTCGCCGCGTCGACGAGTTGCGCACCGAATCCGGTGAAGTGGGGGCACCTCCCGCTTGCGGGGGACTGTTGCCCGGCATCGCATCACTGTTCAACGGCGCGCTGTTCGCCGCAACGACACTCGAGGCGACCGGCGTGCCCGACCTGCGCCTGTTCGTGCGCGGCGACGAGACCGAAATACACCGCAGGCTGGTGCGCTCCGGGCTACCGTTCGGCACCTGCCTCGACGCGGTGTACCTGCATCCGCAGGGCGGTGACGAGTTCAAACCGATCCTCGGCGGCAGGATGCACACGCAGTTTCCTGAAAGCGCTACCAAGCGCTTCTACACCTACCGCAACCGCGGATATCTGTTGTCTCAGCCCGGGCTGCGTCGACTTCAGTTGCAGGAGTGGGCGCGCTTCGGTTGGTTCTTCCTGGTGTCGCGCCGCGACCCCGCCGGACTGATGGAGTGGATCCGGTTGCGGCGCATGGGCCGCAAGGAGAGGTTCGGGAGGCTTCAGCCGTGACGTTCACCGACGCCGCTGCACAGTCGAAGACCATGCGCCGGGCCTGGGGCGACCTGGTCGCCGGCTTCGGCAAGCACGAACTGTGGTTGCACCTCGGCTGGCAGGACATCAAACAGCGCTACCGCCGCTCGGTCCTCGGCCCGTTCTGGATCACGATCGCCACCGGCGCCACCGCGGTCGCGATGGGCCTGCTCTACTCGAAGCTGTTCAAACTCGAGCTGTCCGAACATCTTCCGTACGTCACCCTCGGCCTGATCGTGTGGAACCTGATCAACGCGTCGATCCTGGAGGGCGCCGACGTGTTCGTGGCCAACGAGGGTCTGATCAAACAGTTGCCGACACCGCTGTCGGTGCACGTCTACCGGCTGGTGTGGCGACAGATGATCCTGTTCGCCCACAACATGATCATCTTCGTGATCATCGCGATGATCTATCCCAAGCCGTGGAAGTGGACGGACCTGGCGGTCATCCCGGCGCTGGGCCTGATCGTGCTCAACTGCATCTGGGTGGCGTTGTGCTTCGGCATCCTGGCCACCCGCTACCGCGACATCAGCCCGCTGCTGGTCAGCCTGGTGCAGCTGTTGTTCTTCATGACCCCGATCATCTGGAACGAGTCCACCCTGCGACAGCAGGGCGCCGAGCAATACACCAAGATCGTCGAGCTCAATCCGCTGCTGCACTATCTCGACATCGTGCGGGCCCCGCTGCTCGGCGCCGACCAGGAACTGCGCCACTGGGTGGTGGTGATCGTGCTGACCGTGCTCGGCTGGACCTTCGCGGCGTTCGCGATGCGGCAGTACCGCGGCCGTGTCGCCTACTGGGTGTAGCTTCCTCGCGGCGGAACTCAGGCGCCGCTTGCGGCCGTTATGCGGATATGAGCATCCCGCCATATCAGCCGCCGTCGTCCACGCCGTCCGCACCGACGGGCACGCTGACCTGCCCGAAGTGCGCAGGCTCGATGCGGACCTACGAACGCAACGGCATCCACTTGGAGCAGTGCGACACCTGTCGCGGCATCTTCCTCGACTTCGGCGAGCTCGAGTCGCTGACTCAGATGGAGAACCGGTTCGTGCAGGCCGCGCCGCCTCCGCCGCCTGCCCAGCCGGGATACGGATACGGTCCGGGTTGGGGCCATCGCGGCAACAAGTACTACCGCAAGCAGGGGTTCGGCCGGCTGTTCTTCTCTAGCTAACCCATCCGCGCGCAGGCCGCCACCAACAGTTCGTCGTCGGGGTTGTGCGCCGCCGCCTGAACGACTGCCGCGCGCGCGAACGGGTCGAGCACCGGCCACGGGTCTCCGTCGGGCAGGGCGGGACCGCCGGCGTCGCGGTAGGCGTCGACGAAGCTCCGCCAGTCGGCGTCCGGGATCAGCCCGGCCGCCCAGAATCCGGCCGGTCGAGCCAGATCCCACGCCGGATCTCCGATACCCAGGTCGTCGACATCGAGCAGGACCCACGGCGAGGCTGCGTGCGAGCGTCCGAGTTGGCCGAGATGCCAGTCGCCGTGCACCAACGCGTGCGGACGGTCCGGTGAGCCGGGTCGCCACACCGCGTCAGGTAGGTCGGCCGCCGCCCGTCGCACTCTCGGATCGCCGTCGCAGCGCAGCACGTCGACCGCCCGCCGCAGCCGTTGCGGCCAGCCATGCGCAGGTAGTCGGGGCGGCCGTGGTTCCCGGTGCAACCGGGCCAGCAGCTGTCCGGCTTCCGACCACGGCACCGACTCTGGCTGCGGTGCAACGGTTTCCACGCGCGGCCACCGGGTGCACCACCGCGTTGCGACCGGCTCGGGAACCGTCGACAGCGGCGAGAGCAGGCAATCCGAGCTCGCAGCGATGCCCAGCCGGATCGTCAACACTCGCGGGTTGGTACCCGGCCGGTGCAGCTTGTAGACGACGTCACCGTCGACGACGATCTCCGCACCGGACCGGGTCTGCACACCTGAAACCTAGCGACCTGACGGCTACACATCCCGCGTAAGCTGCCCGGGTGGCCGAGCCCCCGATGCAGCCGACCCTGAGCCTAGGCACCCAGATCTGGCGGTTCATCGTCACCGGTGGTTTCTCGGCGATCGTCGACTTCGGCCTGTACGTCGCCCTGCTTGCCGCCGGTCTGCACGTCAACGTGGCCAAGACGCTCAGCTTCATCGCGGGCACCACCACGGCGTATCTGATCAACCGCCGGTGGACCTTTCAGGCGCCGCCGAGCACCGCGCGGTTCATCGCGGTGTGTGCGCTCTACGCGGTGACCTACGCCGCGCAGGTCGGCATCAACTACGTGCTGTACGTGGCGTGGGACGACAAACCGTGGCGGGTGCCGGTCGCGTTCGTCATCGCCCAGGGCACGGCGACGGTGATCAATTTCGTCGTCCAGCGTGCGGTCATCTTCCGGCTGCGCTGACGCTACACCACTGCCGGCCGCGCGATATCCAGCGGTCATGGCGCCGGCTGCCCGCACGGTACCCTCGTCACGATGTCCGAGAACTTGCCGACGACCTCGCGTGCCCTGACCGGCTTCGGCCGCACGGCACCATCGGTCGCTCACGTGCTGAGCACGCCGGACGTCGACGTGATCGCCGCTGCGGTCCGCGAGGCTGCCGACCGCAGCGCATCCAGCCCGTCGTTCCTGCACCGGGGCGTCCTCGCCCGCGGACTGGGCCGCTCCTACGGCGATCAGGCATGCAACGGCGGTGGCCTGGTCGTGGACATGACCGCGCTGCACAAGATCCATTCGATCAGCGCCGACACGGCCGTGGCCGACGTCGATGCGGGCGTCAGCCTCGACCGGCTGATGAAGGCCGCGCTGCCGTTCGGGCTGTGGGTACCGGTGCTGCCGGGCACCCGACAGGTCACCGTCGGCGGGGCGATCGCCTCCGACATCCACGGCAAGAACCACCACAGCGCAGGCAGCTTCGGCAATCACGTGCTCTCGATGGACCTGCTGATGGCCGACGGCGAGGTTCGTACCCTCACCCCCGACGGGCCGGACGCCGAACTGTTCTGGGCGACGGTCGGCGGTAACGGCCTCACCGGGATCGTGGTGCGCGCCCGAATCGCGATGACGCGCACGGAAACCGCGTACTTCATCGCCGACGGTGTGTCCACCAGCGATTTGGATGAGACCGTTGCCGTGCACCTCGACGGCAGCGAGGACCGCTACACCTACTCCAGCGCATGGTTCGACCTGATCAGCCCGCCGCCGAAACTCGGGAGGGCCGCGATCAGCCGCGGCAGCCTCGCGACGCTCGATCAGCTACCCCCGAAGCTGGCCAGGGATCCGCTGAAGTTCGATGCGCCGCAACTGCTTTCGGTTCCTGACATTTTTCCCGTCAGCGCCATGAACAAACTCTCGTTCATGGCGATCGGCGAGGTGTACTACCGGCTCGGCGGCACCTACACCGGCAAGATCATGAACTTGTCGCAGTTCTACCACATGCTGGATCTGGTCAGCGGATGGAACAACGCCTACGGCCCAGCGGGTTTCGCGCAGCACCAGTTCTTGGTTCCGCCCGATGCGCTCGAGGAGTTCAAGGCCATCATCCGCTGGATCCAGACTCGCGGACATTACTCGGCGCTGAACGTATTCAAACTGTTCGGACCCGGTAACCGCGCGCCACTGAGCTTCCCGATGGCGGGATGGAACGTGGCGATGGACTTCCCGAACAAGCCCGGTATCAACGAATTCCTCAACGAGCTCGACGAGCGGGTCATGGAGTTCGGCGGCCGGGTCTACACCGCGAAGGACTCCCGGGTCAGCGCGGAGCGTTTCCACAAGATGTATCCGAGGATCGACGAGTGGATCGCCGTGCGCCGCAAGGCCGACCCCAACGGCGTCTTCGCATCCGACATGGCACGACGCTTGGAGCTCCTGTAAATGGTTCTCGACGCTGTAGGTAACCCCCAGACCATCCTGCTGCTCGGCGGGACATCGGAGATCGGGCTGGCGATCTGCGAACGCTACCTGCGCAACGCGCATGCCCGCATCATCCTTGCGGACTTGCCGAATCATCCGCGCAAGGACGAGGCGATCGCCGCGATGACGGCCGCGGGGGCCAAGTCCGTCGAATGGATCGACTTCGACGGCACCGACACCGCCGGTCACGGCGCCGTGATCGATAGGGCGTGGAGCGACGGTGATGTAGATGTCGCTATCGTCGCCTTCGGGCTGCTCGGAGACGCCGAGGAGCTGTGGCAGAACCAGCCCAAAGCCGTGCAGGTCGCCCAGATCAACTACACCGCAGCGGTTTCGGTCGGGGTGCTGATCGGCGAGAAGATGCGCGCCCAGGGCTTCGGGCAGATCATCGCGATGAGCTCGGCGGCCGGTGAGCGGGTGCGGCGGTCCAACTTCGTGTACGGGTCGACCAAGGCCGGCCTGGACGGCTTCTACCTCGGCCTCGGAGAGGCGTTGCGGGAGCACGGAGTTCGGGTGCTGGTGATTCGGCCCGGTCAGGTGCGCACCACGACCACCATCGAGCATTGGAAGACCACCGGCGCGAAGGAAGCGCCGTTCACCGTCGACAAGGAAGACGTCGCCGAACTGGCCGTCACGGCGGCAGCCAAAGGCAAGGAACTGGTATGGGCGCCGGGAGCGTTCCGGTACGTGATGATGGTGTTGCGCCACATCCCGCGGCCGATCTTCCGCAAGCTACCCATCTGATGCGCGGCGGCGCGCGGGCCCTGCCGATCAAGGTCGCCGGCCAGATGGTGGCGGCCGCCGCGGTGGCGATCGTCGTCGCGGTGGTCTCGCTGGCCGCGATCGCGCGGGTGGAGTGGCCCGCCTACAACTCGTCCAATCAGCTGCACGCGCTGACCACGGTGGGCCAGTTCGCCTGTCTGGCCGGGCTGTTGGCGAGCGGGTGGGCCTGGCGGCGCGGCCGACGACTGCTCGCGAAGGCCGCGGCAACGCTGTTCCTGTCAGCGTTCTCGGTGGTGACGCTCGCGATGCCGCTCGGTGCGACGAGGCTCTACCTGTACGGCATCTCGGTCGATCAGCAGTTCCGCACCGAGTACCTCACCCGTCTCGCGGACAGCGCCGCACTGCGCGATATGACCTACATGGGTCTGCCGCCGTTCTATCCACCGGGCTGGTTCTGGATCGGCGGCCGCCTTGCCGCGCTGACCGGAACTCCGGCGTGGGAGATGTTCAAGCCCTGGGCGATCATGTCGATCACCGCCGCGATCGCGGTCGCGTTCGTGTTGTGGGCGGCGATGATTCGCTTCGAGTATGCGCTCATCGTGACCACCGCCACCGCCGCGGCCACGCTCGCATACTCTCCGGCCGAGCCGTACGCCGCCATCATCTGCGTGCTGCTGCCGCCGGTGTTCGTGCTCGCGTGGTCGGGTCTGCGCGGGGCCGACTCGCATGGAGTGGCGGGCGGGAGGACGCGAGCCGGCTGGCCCGCCGTCATCGGCACCGGCCTCTTCCTCGGCGGCGCCGCGCTGTTCTACACGCTGCTGTTCGCCTACGCCGCATTCACGTTGGCGATCATGGGAGTGCTGCTGGCCGTCGCGCGCAGACGCATCGAACCGCTGCTGCGGCTGGTGGTCATCGCGGTCATCTCGGGCGCCATCGCGCTGATCGGCTGGGCGCCGTACCTGCTCGCGGCAATCTCCGGCGAGCCCGCCGACTCCGGAACCGCGCAGCACTATCTGCCGACCGACGGCGCGCAGCTGGAGTTCCCGATGCTGCACTTCACCCTGCTGGGAGCGCTGTGCATGCTCGGCACGCTGTGGCTGGTCTGGCGTGCGCGTTCCTCGACCCGGGCCGGCGCTCTGGCGATCGCGGTGCTCGCCGTCTACGCCTGGTCGCTGCTGTCGATGCTGACCACGCTGGTGGGCACCACGCTGTTGTCGTTCCGTCTGAATCCGACGCTGACCGTGCTGCTGACCGCGGCAGGGGCCTTCGGCTTCATCGAGGTCACCCGTGCGGTCGCGGCGCGGGCGCGGCCCGAGAACGCGCGGCGCGTCGTCGCGGCGGCGGCAACGCTGGGCGCCATCGGCGCCGTCACCTACAGCCAGGACATCCCCGACGTGCTGCGGTCCGACATCATCGTCGCCTATACCGACACCGACGGCTACGGTCAGCGGGCCGACCGGCGTCCGCCCGGCGCGGAGCGCTACTACCGCGAGATCGACGACAGGATCACCGAGGTGACCGGTCGTCCCCGTGACGAGACCGTCGTGCTGACCGCCGACTACAGCTTCCTGTCCTACTACCCCTACTACGGCTTCCAGGGATTGACCTCGCATTACGCCAATCCACTGGCGCAGTTCGAGAAGCGCGCCGAAGCCGTCGAGAGCTGGGCCACGCTGACCGACGCCGACCAGTTCATCGAGGCGCTCGACAGCCTGCCGTGGGAGCCGCCGACGGTGTTCCTGATGCGCCGCGGCGCCGACGACACCTACACGTTGCGGTTGGCCTCCGACGTCTATCCGAACCAGCCCAACGTGCGCCGCTATCACGTCGCCCTGGACGAGGCGTTGTTCGACGACCCCCGCTTCGAGGTCTCCAGCATCGGACCGTTCGTGTTGGCGATCCGCAAGCCCAATTAAGATCGAACCCCGTGGTCGGTGAAGCCGGTGTCGGGTCGAACCATCGGACGGTGCGGCTCATCGCCATCGTCGCGGGGTTGCTCGGCGCATTGTTGGCTGTCGCGACGCCGTTGATGCCGGTCACGCAGACCACCGCCGAACTGAACTGGCCGCAGAACGGTGTGCTGCGTAGCGTGGACGCCCCACTCATCGGCTACGTCGCGACCGACCTTGAGATCTCCGTGCCGTGTCGCGCGGCGGCCGGGCTGGCGGGTCCCGATGATCAGGGCCGCACGGTGCTGTTGTCGACCGTGCCAAAACAGGCGCCCAAGGCCATCGACCGCGGCCTTCTCATCGAGCGGGTCAACGACGACCTGCTGGTGATCGTGCGCAACACCCCGGTGGTCAGTGCGCCGCTGGATCAGGTGCTCAGCCCGCAGTGCCAACGGCTGACCTTCACCGCGCACGCCGACAAGGTGACCGGCGAGTTCGTCGGCCTTGTCCAGGGTCCCGGACGGATCCCGAGCGAAAACCCCGGCGAACCGCTGCGCGGTGAACGCGGCGGCTACGACTTCCGCCCCCAGATCGTCGGTGTCTTCACCGACCTCAGCGGTCCGGCGCCACCGGGTCTGGAGTTATCCGCGACGCTCGACACCCGCTACAGCACGTCGCCGACGCTGCTCAAGACGCTGGCGATGATCATCGGGGTGGCGATGACCGTCATCGCGTTGGTCGCGCTACATCTTCTCGATATCGCCGACGGCCGCGGCGTCAGACGGTTCCTGCCCCCGCGGTGGTGGACGCTGCGACCGCTCGATGGCGTCGTCACCGCGGTGCTGGTGTGGTGGCACTTCGTCGGCGCCAACACCGCCGACGACGGCTACATCCTGACGATGGCGCGGGTCTCCGAGCACGCCGGCTACATGGCGAACTACTACCGGTGGTTCGGCACGCCGGAGGCGCCGTTCGGCTGGTACTACGACCTGCTGGCGTTGTGGGCGCACGTCAGCACGCACAGCGTGTGGATGCGCCTGCCGACGCTGGTGATGGCGCTGGCGTGCTGGTGGGTCATCAGCCGCGAGGTGATCCCGCGGCTCGGCCACGCCGTGAAGAAGACACCTGCGGCGGCGTGGACGGCGGCGGGCCTGTTCCTGGCGTTCTGGCTGCCGCTGAACAACGGGCTGCGCCCCGAACCGATCATCGCGCTCGGCATCCTTCTCACCTGGTGCTCGGTCGAGCGGGGTGTGGCCACCAGCAGGCTGCTGCCCGTGGCGATCGCGATCATCATCGGTGCGCTCACGCTGTTCTCCGGCCCGACGGGCATCGCCGCCGTGGGTGCGCTGCTGGTCGCCGTCGGACCACTGAAAACCATTGTTGCCGCGCATGTCTCACGCTTCGGCTACCTGGCGCTGCTGGCGCCGATCCTGGCCGCGGCCACCGTCACGATCATCCTGATCTTCCGGGACCAGACGCTGGCCTCCGAGATGCAGGCCAGCACCTTCAAGTCGGCGATCGGGCCGAGTTTGAGCTGGTTCGACGAGCACATCCGCTACGAGCGGTTGTTCACGCTGAGCCCCGACGGTTCGGTGGCGCGCCGGTTCGCGGTGCTCACACTGTTGCTGGCGCTGGCCGTTGCCGTCGCGATGTCGTTGCGCAAGTTCAGGATTCCCGGCACGGCGTTGGGTCCCAGCCGTCGCATCATCGGCATCACGGTCATCTCGTTTTTTGCCATGATGTTCACGCCGACCAAGTGGACCCATCACTTCGGGGTGTTCGCCGGGCTGGCCGGCTCGTTGGGCGCACTGGCCGCCGTCGCCGTCACCGCCACGGCGATGCGCTCGCGCCGCAACCGCTCGGTGTTCGGCGCCGCGGTCCTGTTCGCGATGGCGCTCTCGTTCGCCACCGTCAACGGCTGGTGGTACGTGTCGAACTTCGGTGTGCCGTGGTCGAACGCCATGCCGGAGTGGAAGTTCGGTTTCTCGACGATCCTGCTGGGGCTGGCCGTGCTGACCCTGATCGCCGCGGCGTGGTTCCACTTCTCCGGGCGCGACTCGTCCCCACCGGGCCCGCAGCGGCGCTGGCAACGAATGCTGCAGGCGCCGTTGGCCATCGCCACATGGCTGCTGGTGGTGTTCGAGGTGCTCTCGCTGACGCTGGCCATGATCGACCAGTACCCGGCGTGGAGCGTCGGCCGGTCCAACCTCGAAGCCCTGGCCGGCAAGACGTGCGGGATGGCCGAGGACGTGCTCGTCGAGGAGGACCCCAACGTCGGCATGCTGACGCCGATCGGCACGCCCGTCGGTGAGGCGCTCAGCGCAGGCACCGCACAGGGGTTCAACCCCAACGGAATTCCCAGCGACGTCTCCGCCGACGAGACGATGAGCGGTCAGGGCACCTCGAGTAACTTCGCCGATACCGACAGCGAAGACGACCAAGCCGGAAACGGCGGGACCGAGGGCGGCACGACGGTCGCCGCCGGTGTCAATGGTTCAAGGGCCCGGCTGCCCTACAAACTCGATCCGGCCACCACCCCGGTGATGGGCAGCTGGCGCTCCGGTACGCAGCAGCCTGCGCAGTTGCGCTCGGCGTGGTACCGCCTCCCGGACCGCGACGACGCCGGCCCGCTGCTCGTCATCTCGGCGGCCGGCCGGTTCGACGCGGGCGAGGTCACGGTGCAGTGGGCGACCGACGCGCAGGCCGCCGCCGACGAGCCCGGCGGTGGGATCGGGTTCGCCGACGTCGGCGCCTCCCCCGCGTGGCGCAACCTGCGGGCGCCGCTGACCGCGATACCGCCCGAAGCCACTCAGATCCGACTGGTGGCCTCCGACGAAGACCTCGACCCGCAGCACTGGATCGCGGTGACGCCGCCGCGGATCCCGGAATTGCGCACGCTTCAGGATGTCGTCGGGTCGTCGGATCCGGTGCTACTGGACTGGCTGGTCGGGTTGGCGTTCCCCTGCCAGCGGCCGTTCGGCCACCAGAATGGCGTCGTCGAGGTGCCCAAGTGGCGGATCCTGCCCGACCGGTTCGGGGCCGAGGCGAACTCGCCGGTGATGGACTACCTCGGCGGTGGGCCGCTCGGCATCACCGAACTGCTGGTGCGGGCCACGACGGTGCCGACGTATCTGGACGACGACTGGTTCCGGGACTGGGGCTCGTTGCAGCAGCTCACGCCGTGGTACCCGAACGCCGCGGAGGCGCGCCTGGACCTGGGCACGGCGACGCGCAGCGGGTTGTGGAGCCCGGCGCCGCTGCGCCTGTCCTGAGCTTGCGGGCCTTAACGGGTTGATCGCACGCACGTGGTGCGTGGAATCAACCCGTTAGAGCGATCGCGGGACGACATGCCGAGCAGCTTCGGGGCCGACCGGTCCAGCCGCGGCGGCGGAGCAGGCCGCCGATCAGTAGAGCCGTGCGGCACGCGCCGCCGAAGACGAGTCCGTAGGTGACCCTGATCGTGACGAGGTCCGACCGGCTCAGCTCTGCGAGGTCACGCAGCGCGTCCCGATCGCGATCGCGCGGCGACTGGTGAAACGCGCGACCGTCCAGCTCGACGACGACTCCCTGGCGCTTGTAGCGCACATCTTGGAATGTCGAGCGGCCGGTCGCGGTGCTGCGGATCTGGCGCTCCCCTCGCGGCAGCCCGTGCGCCCGCTCGACTCGATGCAGGTAGCCACGCTCCAGCACCGAACATGCGCCGTCGCGAAGGTCGGTGAGCATGGCCTCCAACGTCCGCCGACCCGCGACACGGCGGCGTGTAGAGAGGGTCTGCAGGATCCGCTGGGGGGTGGTGCGCCGCGTGGCACACACCCGCGCCAATACGGCGAAGGCCGCGGCGACATCTTCGTCGCGAAGTTCACTGCTGATCACGTCGATCAGTGCGTGTTCCAGGCGGATCGCCGGCGGGCTGCGGTCGAGATCGGCGCGCTGAGCGAAATCCGGCATCCGGTGCAACACCACCCGTGGCAGTGGCCGCAGATTGCGCGCCGGGTCGATGGCGACGTGCACGACGGTCATCGGCGGGTCGGGCAGCGCCGACGCGTGGGCCAGCGCGGCAGGCCAGAATGCCAGCACCGTGGCCCAGTGGCGCTGCGTCTGCGTGAGGCGGCCGCTGTGATTCACGTAGACGCCGCGCTCGAGCGGTATCAATTCACGACGGCGTACCAGTCTGGCGACATCGAAGTCGGTACCACCGGCGGCCAGTACCTGGCGGCGAGCGACGACACCGTCCTGCGCCAAGGTGATGGCCTCGAGCTGCCCGAGGTGCCATCGCGTCACACCGCCAAGCCTGAAGGCGCCGCGCCATGACGGCCAGGGTGATGCTGGCGCCGCTGGGGATAACCCCTTAACAGGTGGATCGCACGCACGTGGTGCGGGGAATCAACCCGTTAGAGCGCACAAGGCTCCCGGGTCAGACGAAGCCGAACAGCGGCGGCAGTGCCAGCACCACGAACGCGGCCCACACCCCGTAAATCGGGATGTAGCGGGTCTGCCAGCGCTCGACGTCGCCGAACGGTCGCCGTTGCCGGACAAAGCCGAGCACCAACCACGCCGACCAGACGAGGTTGACCAGCAGCACGAGGTTCATCCCGAGCGCGGCGACCTTGTTCGGGCTGTAGCCGAACTCGGCGATGCGCATGAGCATCGCGATGAGCATCAGCGCGTCGACGGCCAGCGCGCTGAACACGAGAACCAGTTGGAGCCAGTCGAACGCAGCGGGCGGGGCCAGCGGATCGCGTGCGGAGATCGCATACAGCAGCAACCCGAGTACCAGGATCAGGATGAGATCCATCATGATCAGCAAGTTGCGGTCCACGCCGATGACGCTGCCGGCCGCCGAGAATGCCACCAGCAGCGCGAGCAGCATGATGATCGTCAGCGGCGTGAATACCCGCGTGAGCACCGGTGCGATGTTCTCGATGACGTTTTGCTTGGCTTCGACCAGCCACGCCGCTACGAGCACCGCCAGCGGTACGAGGATGGGCAGCGCCCACATGCTGACGAAATCCTCCAGATCCACGCCGATGGCATCGAAGGCGCCGGCGGTCAACATCATCAGCGCACCGCCGCCGAGCATGAGCAGCGTGAGGTAGACGACGAATTCACCGGTGAACCGGATGAAATCCATTCGGCGCGAATGGGATCGCCACCGACCGCCGACGTAGGCCACCCCGACCAGCAGCCAGAGCACGATCGGCGTGTGGAGAGCGGCCAGCACCTCGGTGTCAGGGTTCGTCGAGAAGTCTTCGCCGAACGGATAGGTGTTGACAGCGACGGCCAGCACCGCGGCGGGCACCATGAGTAACGCCCAGTGCCACCAGCGCAGCCGGCGCTTCCAGGCGAAATAGGCTGCCGGAAACGGGAAGACCAGGAACGCGGCGTTGCGCCCGAAGCTGAGCTCGTCGCCGAGCAATGCGAATCCGACCCTGACCGCGATGCCCGCACTTAGCCCGAGCGCGAGGACGACGAGCAGTTCCCGACTGGGTTGGGCCGGACCGTCGGCGGTGTTCTCAGACGCGAGCACCAGTTGCTTCCACAGTCGGTCGGAATGCTCGCGGGCGAACTCACGCGAGATCGCGTCCACATTGCCCATCCGCTTGACCGCGACGAGGAAGGCCTCGTCGTCGGCGAGCCCGGAGCGCGATAGGTCGGCGATCTGCTCGCGAAGGTGGTCTTCCATCTCGTCGACGTCCGCTGCGGCGATCGCGCGGTGCCGCTGGATGTAGCCGCGCCAATGGGCGATCTGCGACTCGAGTTCGGTATCCGCCCGCATCACGCCCACCCCGGGGACATGCCGGGGGACATGCCGCTCCACACGCGGTCCAACGCCTCGGCGACGACCGTCCACTGCCGGTGTCGCTCGGCGAGCACTTCCCGACCGGCGGCGGTGATCGCGTAATGCTTGCGGCGACGCCCGCCGTCGGACACCCGCCAGTCCGCCGAGACGTAGCCCTGTCGTTCCAGGCGGTGCAACAGCGGATACAGCATGCCGTCCGTCCATTGCATTCGGCCGCCCGACAGCTCGTTGACCCGCTTGATGAGCGCGTATCCGTACGACTCGCCGTCGGCGAGGATGCCGAGCACCAGTGGTGTGGCGGAGGCGGCCACAAGATCTTTGTCGATGTGCACGCGAGCGGCTCCCATACCTAGATCTGCTAGGTCAGACCCTAGCAGATCTAGGCATAATGGCCCGGCGTCGCCGACTCCCTTCGTTTCGTCGCCTACCATCGACGCTCGTGCCTGCCCATCGGATCGCGCGACTGATCGCCGTGGTCGCAGGCATCGCCGGTGTACTGTTGTGCGGGCTGGTCCCGCTGCTGCCGGTCAAACAGACCACCGCGACCATCCTGTGGCCGCAGGGCACCGGACCCGACGGGTTCGTCAGCGACATCACCGCCCCGCTGGTCTCCGGCGCTCCGCAGGCCCTTGACATCTCCATCCCCTGCCGGGCCGTCGCCACCCTGCCCGCCGACGGCGGCCTGGTGCTGTCCACCGTCCCGCCGGGCGGCATCGATGCGAGCCGTAACGGGCTGTTCGTGCGCGCCACCGAAGACGTCGTGGTGGTCGCGTTCCGCGACTCCGTCGCCGCGGTCGCGCCGCGGCCCGCTGTCGAGGACGGCGCCTGCAGCACCCTGCACATCTGGGCCAACCCCGGCGAGGCCGGCGCCGACTTCATCGGGCTGCCCGGGGCCGTGGGAACGCTGCCCGCCGAGGAGAAGCCGCAGGTCGCGGGCGTCTTCACGGATCTGGAGGTCGCGCCACAGGAGGGGCTCGAGGCGCGCGTCGACGTCGACACCCGCTTCATTACCTCCCCCACTGCACTCAAGCTCGCCGTGATGGTGCTGGGGGTCTTGTGCGTGATCGCGTCGATCGTCGCGATGGCGGTGTTGGACCGCCGGAGCCGCTCCGGCGGCGACATTGGGCTCCGCAGCGGTCGCCGCGTGCTGCGCGCCTGGCGGCGGTTCTGGCGGGTGGGCTTCTGGCACTGGGTGGCCGACCTGGCCGTCGTGGGCACCTTGCTGCTGTGGCACGTCATCGGCGCCCTGTCGTCAGACGACGGCTACAACCTCACCATCGCCCGCGTCTCCGCCGACGCCGGCTACACCGCGAACTACTACCGCTTCTTCGGTGCCACGGAGGCCCCGTTCGACTGGTACCAATCGGTGCTCGCGGCGTTCGCCTCGGTCAGCACCGCCAGCGTGTGGATGCGGGTGCCCGCGACGCTGGCGGCCATCTGCGCCTGGTTGATCGTCAGCCGCTGCATCCTGCCGCGCCTCGGCCGTCGGCTTGCGGCCAACCGGGTGACGGTGTGGACGGCGGGGGCGGTGTTCCTGGCGGCGTGGTTGCCGTTCAACAACGGCCTGCGGCCTGAACCGCTGATCGCGTTCGGCACCGTCGCCGTGTGGGTGCTGGTGGAGAACGCCGTGGCCACACGGCGGACGTGGCCTGCCGCGCTGGCGATCGTCGTCGCGGTGTTCAGCGTGACGTTGGCGCCGCAGGGACTGATCGCGATGGCGCCCCTGCTTGTCGGGGCCCGCGCGATCGTCCGCACCATACGCGCGCGTCGTCCGGTCGACGGTGTGCTGGCGCCGTTGGCCGCGCTGCTGTCCGCGCTCGCGCTGATCTTCGTGGTGGTGTTCCGCGACCAGACTCTGGCCACTGTCGCCGAGTCGGCCCGCATCAAGTACGTCGTCGGCCCGACGATCGCCTGGTACCAGGAGTTCCTGCGCTACTACTTCCTCACCGTCGAGGACAGCATCGACTCGTCGCTGACCCGACGCTTCGCGGTGCTGGTGCTGTTGCTCTGCCTGTTCGGGATGCTCGCGGTGCTGCTGCGGCGCGGCGGTGTGCCCGGCATGGCGCGCGGGCCGGTGTGGCGGCTGATCGGGTCGACGGCGATCGGCCTTCTGCTGCTGACGTTCACGCCCACCAAGTGGGCAGTGCAGTTCGGCGCGTTCGCCGGTCTGGCGGGTGCGCTCGGTGCGGTGACGGCGTTCGCGTTCAGCCGCGTCGGGCTGCACAGCCGCCGCAACCTCGCGCTCTATGTCACCGCGCTGCTGTTCGTATTGGCCTGGGCGACATCGGGTATCAACGGCTGGTTCTATGTCGGCAACTACGGTGTGCCGTGGTTCGACAAGCAGCCGGTGATCGCCGGTATCCCGGTCACCGGGATCTTCCTCGCGCTGGCGATCATCTCCGGCCTGCTCGCGGGATGGCTGCACTTCCGGATGGACTACGCGGGGCACACGGAGGTCGCCAACACCAAGCGCAACCGCGTACTCGCCTCCACACCGCTGCTGGTGGTGGCGACGATCATGGTGGTGCTCGAGGTCGGCTCCATGGCCAAGGGCGCCGTGCAGCGCTACCCCGTCTACACCACCGCCAAGGCGAACTTCTCGGCACTGAAGTCCGGGCTCTCGGACACCAGCTGCGCCATGGCCGACGATGTGCTCGTCGAGCCTGACACGAACGCCGGTATGCTGCAACCGGTTCCGGGTCAACGCTTCGGCGAGTACGGACCGCTCGGCGGGGAGGACCCCGTGGGCTTCAACCCCAACGGCGTCAGCGACACCCTCGAACCGCCCGAGCCGATCACCGCCAACCCGGGCACCGTCAACTCCGACGGCTCACCGAACGAACCCAACATCGGGATCGGCTTCGCCGCAGGCACCGGCGGCGGCTACGGACCCGTCGGCGTGAACGGTTCGAATGTGTTCCTGCCGTTCGGACTCGACCCCGACCGCACGCCGGTGATGGGCAGCTACGACGAGAACACTGTCGCGGCCAAGGTGACCTCGGCGTGGTATCAGCTGCCGCCACGCACCCCGGACCGGCCGCTGGTCACCGTCGCGGCCGCGGGCGCGATCTGGTTCTACGAAGAGGACGGCTCGTTCAACTACGGGCAGTCGCTGAAGCTGCAGTGGGGTGTGCACCGCCCCGACGGCAGCTATCAGCCGCTGGCCGAGGTGCAGCCGATCGACGTCGGCCCCGGTCCTCAAAAGGCTTGGCGCAACCTGCGTTTCCCGCTCGCATCGGCGCCGCCGGAAGCGAATGTCGCGCGCATCGTCGCCGATGACCCGAACCTGTCCACCGACCAGTGGTTCGCGTTCACCCCGCCGCGGGTGCCGATGCTCGTCACGGCGCAGCAGTTCCTCGGCTCGCAGACGCCCGTGCTGATGGACATCGCGACGGCCGCGAACTTCCCTTGCCAGCGCCCGTTCTCCGAACATCTCGGCATCGCCGAGTTGCCGGAATACCGCATCCTCCCGAACCTCAAGCAGGTGGTCGTGTCCTCGAACCAGTGGCAGTCCGCCGAGGACGGTGGTCCGTTCCTGTTCATCCAGGCGCTGTTGCGCACCTCGACCGTGCCCACCTATCTGCGCGACGACTGGTACCGGGACTGGGGTTCGATCGAGCGGTACCTGCGGGTGGTGCCCGAATCCGAGGCGCCGGACGCGGTCGTCGAGCAGGGGGCTGTGCGCGTGTTCGGTTGGAGCCGTAACGGACCCATCAGGGCGCTGCCATGAGCCAGACATCGAGTTCCGACGTGCGGATCGCCCGCTGGGTCGCGGCAATCGCCGGGTTGATCGGCTTCGTGCTGTCGGTGGCGACTCCCCTGCTTCCGGTGGAACAGACCACCGCATCGCTGAACTGGCCGCAGCAGGGCGAGTTGAACAGCGTCACCGCGCCGTTGATCACGCAGACTCCGGTGCGGATGTCGGTGACCGTGCCGTGCGAGGTGATCCGCACGATGCCGCCGCGCGGCGGAGTTGTGTTGAGCACCGCACCTAAGGACGGTAAGCAGGCCGCGCTGCAGAGTCTGTTCATCACGGTCAACCCGCAGCGTGTCGACATCACCGACCGAAACGTGGTGGTGGCCAGCGTCCCCCGGGCCCGGGTGGTCGGCACCGGGGACACCCCGGGATGCTCACGCATCGAGATCACCTCCTCGGAGGAGGGCACCTTCGCGGACTTCGTCGGGCTGACGAAGGCGGACGGTTCGCCGCAGTACACCGGTTTCCCGGACCCGAACCTGCGCCCCGCGATCGTCGGCGTGTTCACCGACCTGACCGGCCCTGCGCCGCCGGGGCTGAGCCTGTCGGCAGAGATCGACACCCGCTTCACCACAAAGCCGACACCGTTGAAGCTGACGGCGATGGTGCTGGCCATCGTGTCGACGGCGATCGCACTGCTCGCGCTGTGGCGTTTAGACCGCCTGGACGGCCGGCGAATGCGGCGGTTGATCCCGCAGCGGTGGCGGACGTTCACCCCCACTGATGTGGTGGTGGTCGGCGGCTTCGCGGTCTGGCACGTGATCGGGGCCAACTCCTCTGACGACGGCTACATCCTGGGGATGGCCCGGGTGGCCGGTCACGCGGGGTACATGTCGAACTACTTCCGATGGTTCGGCAGCCCCGAGGACCCGTTCGGCTGGTACTACAACCTGCTCGCGATGATGACCAGCGTCAGCGACGCGAGCATCTGGATGCGACTACCGGACCTGGTGTGCGGAGTCGTGTGCTGGCTGTTGCTCTCTCGTGAGGTGCTGCCGCGACTCGGTCCTGCTGTTGCCGCGAGCAAGCCTGCGCTGTGGGCGGCGGGGCTGGTGCTGCTGGCGGCCTGGATGCCGTTCAACAACGGCCTGCGCCCCGAAGGCCAGATCGCCACCGGCGCGTTGATCACCTACGTGCTGATCGAGCGAGCCATCACCTCCGGACGACTCACTCCAGCGGCGTTCGCGATCATCACGGCGGCATTCACGCTAGGGATCCAGCCGACGGGTCTGATCGCGGTGGCCGCGCTGCTGGCAGGCGGTCGACCGCTCTTGCGCATCCTGGTGCGTCGCCGCCAGGTGGTGGGCGTCTGGCCGCTGGTGTTGCCACTGCTGGCCGCGGGAACGGTGATCCTGACGGTCGTCTTCTTCGACCAGACCATCGCAACGGTGTTGGAGGCGACCAGGATTCGCACCGCCGTCGGCCCGAACCAGGAGTGGTACACCGAGAACCTGCGCTACTACTACCTGATCCTGCCGACGGTGGACGGATCACTGTCGCGTCGATTCGGCTTCCTGATCACCGCGCTGTCGCTGTTCGCCTCGATGTTCATCATGTTGCGGCGCGGACGCGTGCCCGGTGTGGCACGGGGTCCGGCGTGGCGGTTGATCGGGATCATCCTGGGCACGGTGTTCTTCCTGATGTTCACCCCCACCAAGTGGGTGCATCACTTCGGACTGTTCGCCGCGGTCGGGGCGGCGATGGCGGCGCTGGCCACCGTGCTGGTGTCGCCAGCGGTGCTGAAGTGGTCGCGCAACCGGATGGCTTTCCTGGCCGCCGTGTTGTTCGTTCTCGCACTGTGTTTCGCGACCACCAACGGCTGGTGGTACGTGTCCAGTTACGGCGTCCCGTTCAACAACGACGAACCGGCCATCGGCGGCGTCACCGTCAGCACGATCTTCTTCGCACTCTTCGCGATCGCGGCGATATGGGCTGCCTGGCTACACTTCTCGTCGCGAACGCGCGGAGAAGGGCGCATCGCAAGGGCGCTGACCGCGGCGCCGATCCCGGTCGTCGCGGGTTTCATGGTGGTGGTGTTCGTCGGTTCGATGGTCGTCGGCGCGGTTCGCCAATACCCCACCTATTCGAACGCGTGGGCCAACCTGCGCGCGTTCGCGGGCGGCTGCGGCTTGGCCGACGACGTGCGCGTCGAACCCGATGCCAACGAGGGCTTCCTGACCCCTTTGCCCGGGCAGTACGGGCCGTTAAGTCCGTTGGGCGGTGTCGGACCCGTCGGGTTCACCGCCAACGGTGTTCCGGAAAAGATTGTCGCCGAGGCGATTCGGATGAACCTGCCGATGCCGGGCACCGACTACGACTGGGACCAGCCCACCGAGCTGAAGGAGCCTGGTGTCAACGGGTCGACGGTTCCGTTGCCGTATGGGCTCGACTCGAACCGGGTTCCGATGGCGGGCACCTATGTCGAGGGGCCCCAGCAGCAGAGCAGGTTGACGTCGGCCTGGTACGAACTGCCCGCCCCCGACGACGCGCATCCGCTGGTCGTCGTCACCGCCGCCGGGACCATCACGGGCGACAGCGTCTTCAACGGGCGCACAGAGGGCGAGACGGTCGAGTTGGAATACGCGCGGCGGGGCCCGGACGGCGCGTTGATGCCCGCCGGCCGGATGGTGCCCTACGACCTCGGCCCGATCCCGTCGTGGCGCAACCTGCGGTTCCCCCGATCTCAGATACCCTCCGACGCCGTCGCGGTTCGCGTTGTCGCCGAGGACCTTTCGCTGACGCCGGGTGACTGGCTCGCGGTGACCCCGCCCAGGGTTCCCGAACTGCGATCGGTGCAGGAGTACGTGGGCTCCGAGCAGCCGGTGCTGATGGACTGGGCGGTCGGCTTGGCGTTCCCGTGCCAACAGCCGATGCTGCACGCCAACGGCGTCACCGAGATTCCGAAGTTCCGCATCACTCCGGACTACAATGCCAAGCGCAAGGACACCGACACGTGGCAGGACGGCCTGAACGGCGGGCTGCTGGGGATCACGGATCTGCTGTTGCGCGCGCACGTGATGGCGACGTACCTGTCGGAGGACTGGGGTCGGGACTGGGGCTCGCTGCGCCGGTTCGAGATGACCCCTGAGGCGCAAGGGGCGACGCCGGCGACCCTGGACTTCGGGACGGCCACGCGCAGCGGTCTGTACAGCCCGGGCCACATCCGCATCAAGCCGTAATCGTCGACATGAGCGCACCGGCACCACCGGGAGCTCCGATGGGCCCTTGGGGGAGGCGAGCATCGTGCCGAGCGTGTCACTGTGGCTACACCTGGATTTTCCGCGCGTTTGGAGCACGGGGACGCCGCCGCGGCCCATGTCCATGCGGCGGCTTGTATGGTTCACACACCGATCTAGTTGAAAGAGGTTGACCGTTCTATGAGTGCGCGGTGGCGGACGCTGACCGCGACCGCGTTGTGGGTGGTCCTGCTGGGTGCGCTGGCCGGCGCAGTTCCGCGGGCCTTGGCCGAGCCTGAGCCGGGCCCCGATCCCGGGCCGGTGAGTGTCGCGGTCCACTCCTTGGAGCCGTTCGTGATGCCGACTGGCGGCGGGGAGTTGACCGGTTTCAGCGTGGACCTGTGGGAGGAGGTTGCCAAGCGCCTGGACTGGTCTACGGAATACCTCGACAGCCGCGATGTGAGCGGTCAGCTGACCGACGTCGCCGAGGGGCGGGCAGAGGTAGCGATCGGCGGGATTTCGCTGACGGCCGAGCGCGAGCAGTCTTTCGACTTCTCTCACCCGACTCTCGATGGTGGCCTGCAGATCATCGTGCCGGTGAGCGACACCCGCCCAACGGTTCCCGGCCTGGGCGGGTATCTCGACCTACTGCTCTCACGGACGATGCTGATCTGGTTGAGCGCCGCGATCGTTGTAAGTGTGGTTCCCGCACATGTCTTCTGGCTCATTGAACGCGGTAGTCCTAAGCCGGTCGTTTCACGCGCCTACTTTCCCGGAATCCTCCAGTCGTTCGGGTGGGGCATCGGTTCACTGGTGGGCAAGAACAGCGCGTCGGCAACGAAAACGCTCACCAAGGCGCTGGCGATCCTATGGGGCTTCGCCGGCATCGTCTTCATCGCGTACTACTCGGCCAACCTCAGCGCGACGTTGACCGTAGCGAAACTGGACGCGAAGATCACCGGTCCGGCTGATCTGTATGACAAGCGGGTCGCCACCGTGGCGGGGACCACCGCCGCGTCCTTTCTACAGGGCATGGGCATCGACTCCACTGAAACGTCCACCATCGAGGACAGCTACCACCTACTGCGCGAAGACGGCTACGACGCAGTGGTTTTCGATGCCCCGGTGCTGCGCTACTACGTCGCGCACCGCGGTGAGGGCGTGGCGGTGATGGCCGGACCGGTGTTCCGCGAAGAGGACCAGGGATTCGTCACCAAGCTTGACAGTCCCCTGCGTAAACCCATCAACCAAACCCTTTTCCGCATTCGTGAAGACGGTACCTACAACCTCATCAAGGAGAAATGGTTCGGTGACGATGTCGCGACCACGGCCGGAGACCTGAACTGATCGGCGCACCCGCCCTAGGCTGATCGCCGGGAATTCGACCCGCCGATGTGCGGCGTAGCTCGACGCAGGGCGGCCCGCGGTGTTCGTCGACGATCTGACACTCTGCCCCATCCAGGTCCCTCGGCCGGACGACCCGTGCGGATGGGACGAGGACTTGGTGGCGGTGGCGACGTTTCCGCGATCTGAATTTCCTAAATCAACTGACGACGACGTTAGTGCTCTGCTAGTAATTGATATCGGCTGTCGAAAGGCTTTCGGCAGCAAACTACTTCGTGGCGCTTTTCGCATGTGGCGAGGAGGCATTCATGTTGCAGACTCCCGAAGCGCCATACACCGGTAACGGCCAACTCCGACAGCGGCGCGATTTCGATCAGGCGGGCGTCGAAGCCGCCATTTACGATCTGCTCGTCGCGATTGGTGAAGACCCTCACCGCGATGGTCTGCGCGACACTCCCGCGCGGGTCGCGCGGGCTTACCGGGAGACGTTTGCGGGCCTGTACAGCGATCCCGATGACGTGCTTACCACGATGTTCGACGAACACCACGGCGAGCTCGTTCTGATCAAGCAAATTCCGATGTACTCCACATGTGAACATCACCTGGTTTCATTCCACGGAGTGGCCCATGTCGGCTATCTTCCCGGCGAGGACGGCCGAGTCACCGGTCTGTCGAAAATAGCGCGTCTGGTCGATCTGTATGCCAGGCGCCCACAGGTGCAGGAACGACTGACCGGGCAAATAGCCGAAGCGGTTATGAACAAATTGCACCCTCGCGGCGTGATTGTCGTCATCGAGGCTGAACACTTGTGTATGGCAATGCGCGGTGTGCGCAAGCCGGGCGCTGTCACGACCACGTCCGCGGTGCGCGGGCAGTTTCAAACCGATCCGGCGTCGCGGGCCGAGGCGCTGCATCTCCTCTTACGGAGGTGAGCCCGGTGCCCACGCCGAACGCGCCGACCGGGAGGCCGTCGCTGCGTGCGGTGTGGGCGATGATGATCGGCTTCTTCCTGATCGTGGTCGACGCGACCATCGTCGCGGTCGCCAACCCCGTCATCAAGCAGGATTTCGATGTCTCCTACGAGGCCGTCATCTGGGTGACCAGCGCCTACCTGGTGGTGTTTGCCGCTTTTCAACTGGTGGGCGGTCGCCTCGGCGACCGGTTCGGCCCGAAGGACGTCTATCTGGCCGGCCTGGCCTTGTTCGCGCTGGCGTCTCTATGGTGCGGCGTGGCCGAATCGATCGGGATTCTGATCGGCGGGCGGGTGGCTCAGGGGATCGGCGCGGCGCTGATGACACCGCAGACACTGTCCGCGGTCACCCGCATCTTCCCGCCCCAGCAGCGTGGCGTTCCGATGAGTCTCTGGGGCGCAACGGCGGCGGTCGCCCTGCTGGTCGGTCCGGTGGCTGGCGGGCTGGTGGTGGACACGTTGGGTTGGCGGTGGATCTTCCTCGTCAACGTCCCGATCGGTGTGGTGGGACTCGTCCTGGCGGCGCGGCTGATCCCCACACTGCCCGCCCGACCGCACCGCCTCGACATGCTGGGGGTGCTGCTGTCGGGAGCCGGCATCTGCCTGATCGTGTTCGCACTGCAGGAGGGACGCAATCACGACTGGGGGCCGACGACGTGGGCCGCGATCGCCTGCGGTCTCGCCCTGATCGCGGGATTCGTGGTGTGGCAATCGGTTCAGCGGGCCGAGCCGCTGGTACCCCATGCACTGTTTCGGCACCGAGACTTCGGACTGTCCAACGCCGGCATCGCGCTGATCAGCTTCACCGTCGTCGGGTTCACTGTCTCGCTGATGTTCTACCTCCAGGAAGTGCGCGGGATGCCTGCGACGCATGCGGGTCTGGTCGTCGCACCGATGGCGGTCGCGACCGGTGTCCTCGCTCCGCTTGTCGGCAGGATGGTCGACCGCGTCGCGCCGCGAGCCATCGTGTGTCCCGGCTTCACGATGACGGCGATCGCGCTGATCTGGCTCTCGCTGGAGATGGGCGAATCCACACCGGTCTGGCGGTTGACCGTACCACTCACCTTCATCGGCATCGCGGGCGCGCTCACCTGGGAACCGTTGGCGGTCACGGCGTCTCGGACCCTGCCCGACGATCTGGCCGGTGCGGGCTCGGCCGTGTTCAACACGATCAGACAGGTCGGGGCGGCGCTCGGCAGCGCGAGTGTGGCCGCCTTGTTGGCCGTCATGATCGGCTCCGAGTCCGTCGAGGCTTCAAACCTCCGGCCGGGGTCGCCGAAACCGCAATTCGCCGACGCGATGTCGCAGTCGATGCTGTTGCCGGCAGCGGCCGCGGCGGTCGGTGCGATAGCGGCGTTCTTCTTCACCGGCCTGTCGCCTCGTCACGACCGTGTCTTGAGCCCCCGACCCGAGAGAAATGTGAGTACCGCCCCATGACCGCTGTTGCCGCAAGGCCGCCGTCAACGCTGCACGACGTGGAAGCGCTCACCGACGACGCGCTGCGCGACCTGCTCGCCTATCCCGAAACCCCGTCCACCCCAAGGCTTCGAGCGAATTTCATCGCGAGCATCGACGGCGCCGTGACGCTCGACGGTGCCGGCCGCAAGCTGGGGACGCCGACTGACCGGCGAGTCTTCACCCGATTGCGTGAAGTCGCCGACGTGATCCTGGTCGGCGCGACCACTGCGGCGTCCAAACCCTATGCCGATCTTCGTGTCGATGCGGAGGCGCAAGGTTGGCGGCTCTCGCACGGCTTGTCGCCCGTGTTGCGGTTGGTGGTCGTATCGAGTCGCGGCGTGATCCCGCCCCATCTGCTTTCGGCGGCGACGGGTCCGCCGATCGTGTTGGTCTCTGCGAGTGCCGCGAGTTCGGCGCGGCGTGCGCTCGAAGCGTCGGGCGCGGTGGTGTGCGAGATGGCCGACGGTCAGATCGCTTCTGCCGCAATACGCCAGGCACTCGGCGATCTAGGTCTGAACCGCGTACTGGTGGAGGGCGGTCCGACGTTGTTCTCCCACCTGGTCGCCGGCGACGAGATCGACGAGTTGTGTCTCACCACCAGCCCGATGATGGTCTCGGGTCCCGCCCGGCGGATCGCCGCCGCACCCGCGCATGTCGAGATCCGTATGCGGCGCAAAGATGTACTGCTCGGCGACGACGGCACCGTCATCGTCCGATGGGTTCGGCGCTGACTGCACGCTCGCGCCGCGACGACGGTGCGCAAAGCGTCGAGATTTCGCGGCGGGTCGTGTGCAGACACGCACGCTCGCGGAGGGGTCGGGTATTAGATGGGGGTTAGGCCGTGCTTGCGCTGTACGCGGGTGATCTGCTTGTCCCGCAGCAGGTTCAGCGACTTGCGCAGTAGCAGCCGGGTCTCGTGCGGCTGGATCACCGCGTCGATGAAGCCGCGCTCGGCGGCGATCCACGGCGTGGCCATGTTGAGGTTGTAACCCTCGATGAAGTCGGCGCGGATCTTCTGCACCTCCGGCGCCGTCGGATCCGGGAACCGCTTCACCAGTAGCTGGGCCGCGCCCTCGGCGCCGATCACCGCGATGCGCGCGGTCGGCCAAGCGAAGTTCAGGTCCGCCGACAGCTGCTTGGAACCCATCACCGCATACGCGCCGCCGTAGGACTTGCGGATGGTTATGGTCACCTTCGGCACGTCGGCCTCGACGACCGCGTTGAGGAAGCGGCCGCCGCGCTTGATGATGCCGCCCTTCTCCTGCTGCACACCCGGCATGAAGCCGGGCGTATCGACGACGAAAACCAAAGGCAGGTTGTAGGAGTCGCAGAACCGGATGAACCGCGCGGCCTTGTCGGAGGCCTCGTTGTCGATCGACCCGGACAAGTGCATCGGCTGGTTGGCGACCACCCCGACCGGGCGGCCGTCGACCCGCGCGAACGCGGTGATGATCGCCGGACCCTGCTGCTCGGCCACATCGAAGACGTCACCGTCGTCGAAGATCCGCAGCAGAATCTCGTGCATGTCGTAGGCCATGTTGTCGCTGTCCGGCACGATCGAGTCGAGCTCGTAGTCGTGCGGCGTGAGCTCGGGCTCCAGGCCCGGGTTGACGATCGGCGGGTCGTCGAACGTGTTGGCGGGCAGGAACTCCAGGTAGTCGCGGACGTACTGGAACGCCGCGGCCTCGCTCTCCACGACCTGGTGGATGTTGCCGTAGCGGGCCTGGGCATCGGCACCGCCGAGTTCGTCGAGCGAGACGTCTTCGCCGGTGACGTCCTTGATGACGTCGGGTCCAGTGACGAACATGTAGCCCTGATCCCGAACGGCCACCACCAGATCGGTCTGGATCGGCGAGTACACCGCTCCCCCAGCGCATTTGCCGAGGATGATCGAGATCTCGGGAACCAGCCCGCGGAGCAGCTCGTGGCGGCGACCCAGCTCGGCGTACCAGGCCAGCGACGTCACCGCGTCCTGGATCCGCGCGCCCGCCGAGTCGTTGATACCGATGATCGGGCAGCCGACCATCGCCACCCACTCCATCAGCTTGGCCACCTTGCGACCGAAGATCTCACCGACCGAGCCCTGGAACACCGTCTGGTCGTGGCTGAACACGCCGACCGGCCTGCCGTTGATCCTGGCGTGACCCGTCACCACGCCGTCGCCGAACAACGCGTTCGGATCGCCGGGGGTCTTCGCCAACGCGCCGATCTCCAGGAAGCTGCCCGGATCGACCAAGGCGTGGATCCGCGCGCGGGCACTCGGAATGCCCTTTCTCTCCCGCTTGGCGACCGCCTTCTCCCCACCGGGCTCCTTGGCTTGTTCCAGCTTCTCGCGGAGTTCGGCGAGCAGTTCTGCGGTGGTCCTGGTGCGGATGGGCGGGAGAGATTCCGTCGTCACTTGCCCTGCGTCTCCTGATCGGTGTTGTCGGCCTCGATCTGGCTGATCGACTCGCTCATGTGAGCCCCGACCTTCGCAATGTACGGCTCGTCGATCGCCTGGATGTGCTCGCCCCCGATCGGGACGACCTCCAGATCAGAGACGAACTCACCCCAGCCGCCGTCGGGCTTGCGGGTGGCGTAGCGCGGTTCGAAGTAGATCGCGTCGTCGTGGTAGCGGTCGGCCATGTACAGCGTGACTTTCCCGTCGTACGGCTTGATCTCGGCGGTGTCGATGGCGCGCTGATCCAGATACGAGGTGCGCTGGTGCTCGATGATGCCGCCGGGGATCTGCACCCCGCTCTGGCTCACCACGTCGAGGACGTAGCGCACCTGGCCCTCGTCGTCGAGCGCCTCGAGTTCCTCGTAGGGGATCTCGGGAATCTCGACGTTGAACGTGCGCTCAGCGAAGCGTGCGTAGCGATCCCAGCGGGCGCGGGTCTCCTCCTTCGTCTGGGGGATCTCCTCACTCGGACGTACCGCGTCGATCAGACCGACGAACCGCACGTCGGCGCCCGCCTGCTTGAGTCCGATCGCGCACGCGTAGGCGAGCACACCGCCCAGCGACCAACCGGCCAGGATGAACGGACGACCCTGCTTGTCTCCCGTCCAACCGTTGAGCTCCAACAGTTTCGGCACGTACTCGCGGGCGCGCTCCTCGATGGAGCCCTCGACGCGCTCGATGCCGTACATCGGCGTGTCCGCGGGCAACCGCTTGAGCAGCGGCTCGTAGACCACCGTCGAACCGCCTGCGGCGTGGAAGACGAACACCGGGATCCGGTCCGAGTCTTGTGACGGCGCGCGCAGAGTCCGCACGAAGCCGTCGACCTTTCCGCCCTCGAGGTAGTCGCGGACGGTGGTGGACAGCTCCTCGATGGTCTTCGCGGAGCGGACGTCGTCGGCGGTGATGGTTCCCTCGTCGACCCGCTCGGTCAGCCGCTCGGCGATCTTGGTCGCTGTCGCGTCATCGACATCGGGCAGGTCGTTGAAGATGCCGCCCGGCGACTTACCGGTGACGATCGCCCACGTCGCGAACGTGACGCGTTCCGCGGCGTCACGTGGCGGTACGTCGGAGCCGAGCGCCTCGGTGACCGCCTCCTGGGTCAGCACCTTGCTGGCCGCCGCGACCGTCGACTTCGACGGGCCGCCCGACGCCGCTTGGGGCTGGGGGCCGCTCGGGTCGGTCGGCGGCGGCGGGATGTCCGGGCCGCTCGGGTCGGTCGGCGGCGGCGGGATGTCGGATTCCGTCGCCGTGCCCGCGCTGGTCACTTCCGAGGCGACGCCGGTCTTCTCGGCCAACACCTGCTCGAGTTCGGCGACGGTGGTCGCACCGCCCATCAACTCGGCCTGTTCGGCCGCGATCTCCTCGGCGGTCTTGGTCTTCTGATGCTCGGCGAGTTGGTCGACCTCGTCGCGGTGCTCTATCGCGTACTGGATCAGCTTCTCGACCGCATACAGGTTGGCGTCGCGCACCGCGGTCAGCTGGATCGGCGGCAGGTCGAAGTCGTACTCGACGCGGTTCTTGATCCGCACGGCCATCAGCGAGTCCAAGCCGAGCTCGATCAGCGGCACCTCCCACGGCAGGTCCTCGGGTTCGTAACCCATCGCCCCGCCGACGATCGCGCCGAGGCGGTCGCGGATCGACTCACCGGAGTCCGGTGACCACTTCGCGAAGCCGGCGGCAAGGCCCGCACCCGCAGTCAGGTTGTCCTGCAGGATCTCCGGAGCATCTTCCTCGGGCTCGTCCGCGGGTGCCGCCGAAACCTGGTCAGCCACAGCCGCTCCCGTCGCCACCGCGACGGGCAGCGCTGCGGCGGCGCCGGTGCGGCTCACCACGGCGTCGTACACCAGGGTGAACGACTCGTCGATGCGCGCGTGCACCTGCACGCTGGCCCCTCCGGGATGGCGGGTCAGTGTCGTCACCAGCCGCGCTCCCTCGCCGGGCACCGCACGCTGTTCGGAGGCGACCAGCTTGGCATCGGGGATGACCTGTGCGGCAGCGGCTTTGACCAACCCGGCCAGATCCGGCTCGCCCTTGGGGGCGTACTCCCAGACGTGCCTGCCGTCCGGGGTGGCGACGTGGTTGCCAGGCATCATCACCGAGCTGTCGCCGGTGAACCGCGCGTCGAGCCAGTGCGGTTTGCGCTTGAAGCGGGTCGGCGGGATATTCGCGAAATCCAGCGCGCCGGCCAAACCCTTGGACCGCCGGGGGAACAACGTGCGGAGGTCCAGATCGTGGCCGTGTACGAACAGCTGAGCCATCGCCACGGTCATCGAGTCGACCTCGTCCTGCTTGCGCGCCAGCGTCGCGATCAGCTGGGCGTCGTGCAGACCGGCCGCCGCCGTCGTCAGGCCGACCTGCATGAGCGCCACCGGGTTCGGCGCCAACTCCAGGAAGGTCGTATGGCCGTTGTCGACGGCGTTGCGAATGCCGTGCGTGAAGTAGACGCTGTGACGCAGCCCCTTCTTCCAGTAGTCGACATCGTGGATGGTCTCACCGGGCCGCAGGTAACGACCCTCGTGCACCGTCGAGAAGTAACCGATCTTGATCGGATGCGGTTCGATGCCGACGAGTTCGGCGGCCAACTCGCCCAGCAGCGGGTCCATCTGGGAGGTGTGGCTGGCGCCCTTCGTCTGCATCTTGCGGGCGAACTTGCCCTCTTGCTCGCAGCGCTCGATGATCGCGTCGACCTGGTCGGGCGGCCCGCCGATGACAGTCTGCGTCGGCGCGGCGTAGACACACACCTCGAGATCCTTGAAATCGGCGAACACAGTGTCGATCTCGTCGGCCGAGTACTCGACCAGCGCCATCAACCGGATCCATTCGCCGAACAGCATGGCCTCGCCCTCGCCCATGAGGTGAGCACGCGAACAGATGGCCCGAGTGGCGTCCTCCAGAGACAGGCCGCCCGCGAAGTACGCGGCGGCGGCCTCGCCGAGCGACTGGCCCACCACCGCAGCGGGTTTGGCGCCGTGGTGCTTGAGCAGCTCACCGAGCGCGATCTGCAGGGCGAAGATCACCGTCTGGACGACTTCGATGGGGTACTCGCAGGTCTCATTGGTGTAGTCGACCGCGTCATCGAGGATCAGCTCGAGGATCGAATAGCCCCGTTCATCCTGGATGAGGGCGTCGACCTTGTTGATCCACTCTGCGAACACCTCGTTGCGCAGATACAGGTTCTTGCCCATCTTGCGGTGTTGGGCACCGAAGCCCGCGAGCACCCACACGGGCCCGTTCGTCACCGGGCCGTCGGCGCTGAACACGCTCGGATGCTGCTTGCCCTCGGCCACCGCGCGCAGGCCCTTGATGGCCTCGTCGTGATCGTGGGCCAGCACCACCGCGCGCGAACGCCCGTGGTTGCGCCGCGACAGCGCGCGGCCGATCGACTCGAGCGACGACGCGCGCCCCTCGGGGCTGTCGATCCAGTCGGCGAGCTCGGCGGCCGTGGCCTTCTTCCGTGACGTCAGGAAACCCGAAACCGCCAGCGGCACAACTGGAGCCGCCTGTTCTTCGGCCTCCATCTCCTCGCGTGCGACCTCGAGCAGGCGCTTGGCCTCGTCGGTCAGGCCGGGCAGTTCGGGCTCGTCCTGCAGCGCGTACGCGGGGCGGTCCAGGGCGTCGTCGTCATCGTCGTCATCGAGGCCTGATTCTCTTCGCGCAAGCGGCTCATCGACGAATTCGCCGTACTCGTCCATCCGCACCCCGCCGATGTAGACGGCGTTCGCGTCGGACGACTTGTCCTGCTCGGCTTCGGGTTCGGGCTCCGGTTCAGGTTCGACGAGGTCCGATGGCAGCACCTCGCGCAGCACGAGGTGGGCGTTGGCGCCGCCGAAACCGAAGCCCGAGACGCCGGTGATCGCATAGCCGCTGTAGCGCGGCCAGTCGGTGACGGTGTCGGCGACCTTGAGGTGCACACCGTCGAAGTCGATGTAGGGGTTGGGGCCGGTGTAGTTGATCGACGGCGGGATTTTGTCGTTGCGCAGGGCCAGCGTCATCTTCGCCAGGCTCGCCGCGCCCGCTGCCGACTCCAGGTGTCCCACATTGGATTTGATCGCGCCCAGCAGCGCGGGCTTGTCGGCCGCCCGACCCCTTCCGACGACTCGGCCGAGTGCGTCGGCCTCGATCGGGTCACCGAGGATGGTGCCGGTGCCGTGCGCCTCGATGTAGTCGACGAGGCGCGGGTTGATGCCGGCGTCCTTGTACGCCTTGCGCAGCACCTCGGCCTGTGCGTCCGGGTTCGGCGCGAGCAGACCGTTGGACCGGCCGTCATGGTTGACCGCGCTGCCCGCGATCACGGCCAGGATTTCGTCACCGTCGCGGCGGGCATCCGAAACCCGCTTGAGCACAAGCATTCCGCCGCCCTCTGAACGGGCGTAACCGTCGGCGTCCTGCGAGAACGACTTGATGCGGCCGTCCGGCGCGAGCACCCCGCCGACCTCGTCGAAACCGACCGTCACCAGCGGGGTGATCAACGCGTTGACCCCACCCACGACGGCGACGTCGGCCTCGCCCGAGCGCAGCGCCTGCACTCCCTGGTGCGCGGCGACCAGCGAACTCGAGCAGGCGGTGTCGACGGCCACCGACGGGCCGCGGAAGTCGTAGAAGTACGAAACCCGGTTGGCGATGATCGAACTCGCCGTGCCGGTGATCGCGTACGGGTGCGCGATCGACGGATCCGACATCGCCAGGAAGCTGTAGTCGTTCAACGAACTGCCGATGTAGACACCGACGTTGCCGCCGCGCAGGCTCGATGCGGGGATGCGGGCGTTTTCCAGTGCCTCCCAGGTCAATTCGAGCGCCATCCGCTGCTGCGGGTCGATGTTGTCGGCCTCCATCTTCGACAGCGCGAAGAACTCGGCGTCAAACCCCTTGATGTCGGTGAGGTAGCCGCCGCGGGTGCGGGCCTTGGCCACGCGCTCGGCGATGCGGGGCTCGCCGAGGAACTCCTCCCAGCGACCCTCCGGCAGATCGGTGATCGCGTCGCGGCCCTCCATCAGCGCCTGCCACGTCTGGTCGGGGGTGTTCATGTCCCCGGGGAAGCGGGTGGCCAGGCCGACGATCGCGATGTCCTCGACGTCGCGCGTGCGCGTCCAGTCCTCGTCGTCATCGCCGGCGTCCTCGGGCTCCGGCTCGCCCTCGACGATCACCGTGGCCAGCGATTCGATGGTGGGGTGGCGGAACGCCACGGTGGCGGTCAACGTGACGCCGGTCAGGTCCTCGATGTCGCTGGCCATCGCGACGGCGTCGCGCGAGGACAACCCGAGTTCGACCATCGGCGCGCTCTCGCTGATCGAGTCGGGTGATTGCCCGGTGGCGTTGCCGATCCAGTTGCGCAGCCACTCGCGCATCTCGTTGACCGTCATGTCGGTCCTGGGGGCGGCCAGCGGCTTTTCGGGGGCCAGTTGGATGTCGTCGCCGGACGGCATCTCGGGTTGCTGCGAATCGTCTTGTGTATCAGCCATATTCGGGGAAGGTCTCAGTCTGTCTCGTCGGGGAACGCGTTGGCGATCTTCCCGCTGCGCAGACTGCCGTCCAGGTAGGCCGAGCGGCACGCGCGACGGCCGATCTTGCCGCTCGAGGTGCGTGGGATCGCGCCGGCGGGGGTCAGCAGCACATCGCGCACGGTGACGCCGTGGCGCACGGCGATAGCCGCGCGGATGTCGTCGGCGATGGGACCCATGTCGAGCTTGTGGGCGCCCGGAGCGCGCTCACCGACGATGACCAGCTGTTCGGAGGTGTCGTCGGGATCCCGCTTGAGGCCGGCGTGGGCGTTCTCGAACACCTCGTCGGGCAACTGGTTGGCGGGCACCGAGAACGCCGCGACGAACCCGGTGCGCAGTGCCTTGGTGGCCTCCTGCGCGGAGTACTCCAGGTCCTGCGGATAGTGGTTGCGCCCGTCGATGATCACCAGATCCTTGACGCGGCCGGTGATGTAGAGCTCGCCGTCGTAATAGGCGCCGAGGTCGCCGGTGCGCACCCAGGTCGCGTCGTCGGTGTTCCCTTCGGCGTGTGACGGGTTGGTCCGCGACTTGAGGATGTTCTGGAACGTCGCGATCGTCTCCTCGGGCTTGCCCCAGTACCCGGTGCCCATGTTCTGGCCGCTGATCCAGACCTCGCCGATCTGCCCGTCGGGCAGCTCGGTGGCGGTGTCGTTGTCGACGATGACCGCCCACTCGGCGATGCCGATCTTGCCGGCGCCGGCCTGCGGAACGGCCTTGGGCGAATCCTCGGACACCGGAACGAAGCGGCCGACGTTGAGCTCGTCACGGTCCACCGGGGTGATCGTCGGTTCAGCGTCCATCGGCGTCGTCGACACGAACAGCGTGGCCTCGGCCAGGCCGTAGGAGGGCTTGATCGCCTTGGGCTGGAAGCCGAACGGGCCGAAGGCCTCGTTGAACCGCCGCACGGTTGCCGCCGAGATCGGCTCGCTGCCGTTGAGGATGCACTTGACGTTGGACAGGTCCAGCGGCGGTTCGCCGTCCTTAGGCACACCACGGGCGGCGGCGTGGTCGAACGCGAAGTTCGGGGCCACCGAGATGGTCCCGCCGGTGTCGCCTTCCTTACGGGCCATTTCGCGGATCCAACGGCCAGGGCGGCGCACGAACGCGGCCGGGGTCATGAACGTGATGTAGTGGCCGAGCATCGGCGAGAGCAGCACGGTGATCAGGCCCATGTCGTGGAAGAACGGCAGCCAGGACACGCCCCGGTCGCCTTCCTGCCCGTCGAGTGCCTCGATCACCTGCACCACGTTGGTGGCGAGGTTCAGGTGGGTGATCTGCACCCCGGTCGGGATCCGCGTGGAGCCCGAGGTGTACTGCAGGTAGGCGATGGTGTGCTCGTCGACTGGGACCTGCTCCCAGGTGGCGCCGACCTCGTTGGGCACCGCGTCGACGGCGATGACGCGCGGACGCTGGTTGGCGGGCCGGGTGCGGAAGAACTTGCGCACACCCTCGGCCGCATCGGTGGTGGTCAGGATCGCCGACGGATGGCAGTCGTCGAGCACGGCGTGCAGGCGGCCGACGTGGCCGGGTTCGTTCGGGTCGAACAGCGGCACCGCGATGCGGCCCGAGTACAGGGTGCCGAAGAACGCGACGAGGTAGTCGAGGTTCTGCGGGCACAGAATCGCGACGCGGTCACCGGGCTGGGTGACCTGTTGCAGACGCGCACCGACCGCGCGGTTGCGGGCGCCGAAGTCGGCCCAGTGCAGATCGCGGGCGACTCCGTCGCGCTCGGTGGAGAAGTCCAGGAAGCGGTAGGCGAGCTTGTCTCCACGCACCTTCGCCCATCGTTCGACGTGTTTGACCAGGCTCCCGTTGTCGGGAAACTTGATCAGTCCGTCCTTGATGAACGGGTTATGGAACCCCATCGCACTCTCCTGTCAGCGGCACACGCTTCTCGATGCCGATTGCACATGATTTCGGGGCCGCCCTGCGAGCCCCGTACCCAGAAAAGAAGCGTACCGGTCGGCTATTCGCTTACTGCTCTTAGTTTTTTCTTAATGTTAGGTGACGCGGTGTCGCCGACCAAATCAGGTGTGGTCACAGGTCAGCCATGTTTCGGCTGCGGAGCGTTATCGATGATTTCCTGTGCCCACCGCTGCGTCCACTGGGTGGCCGACAGCCCGTCGAGACTCCAGAACTGCGTGGTGGCGTACATCGCGTGAATCGGTTGTCCCGCACCGCCGAGCAGGATGTCGATGGTCTTGGGCAGGTTCATGATGTTGAACGCTTCCGGCGGCGCCGAGCAGATCAGGTCACCGGGAGCGCAGATCTCGTTGACGCGGTCGTTGAGTGCGCCGAACCCGCCGGGCCGCGGACCCGTCATGGCCAGGCCCATCCCGTCGAGCATGGGCACGTCGCGCAACGTGATCTCCGCACCCTGACCCGGCGGGTTGGGTCCGACGTCCAGGCCGACGCCGGTTTGCCGTCGCCCGTCGGCGATCAACGTCACACCCAGCACCAGATCCTCGTCGACGGGGCCGCGCCCGTTGCCGATATCGCTTGCGATGTCACCGGCGATGACGGCGCCCTGGGAGAAGCCGGCGATCACGTAACTGGTCAGCGGGCAGCGCTCGTTCATCTCCGTCATGGCCTTGACCGTCGCGTGGAAGCCCTCGGCGCGGCTGTCGTTGTAGGTCATTTGGCCGTCCTGCGAGAACGGATTGTGGAACTGCGCCGTGTACGGGACGGTGAACACTTCGAGCCGGTCGTTTCCGAACTGACCGCGGATCGGGTTGGTGACGTTGAGCAGCAGCGCGATCGGGAACTGAGTCGGGTTGAACGGGTCGAGTACCGGGGAGGACTCCCACGTGCCCGGAACCGAGATCATCTGCACGTCGGGGCAGCTCGCGTCCTGGAACTCCGGCCGCGGCTTCTTGGTCGGGCTGATCCCGGTAGGAGGCACGGCGGTCGGCGGAACGCCGGTCGGGCCCTCGGGCTTCCGCAGGATCACGACGACGATGATGATGAGCAGAACCACCACCAGCGCCATCGCGCCGGCCGCGACGAGCGCGAGGATACGGTGGCGTTTCCGCCGGTTGGTAGTGGCCATGTGTCGGTTGGGCTCCTGCTAGCAGAGTCGTTCGGTTGCGATGCGAATGTAATCGGCGGTTGCCGCGTCGACGTTGACGGTCGGCGCCCTACCGGAGATATGGTCCATCGCATCGCCGCGCACCAGCGGATAGATCGAATCCCAGACCTTCTGGTCGTCGTGCCTGGCGGCACGGGCCTGGCATACGTACGACCCGACACGCAGCGCCAGCAGCTCGCTGGACGGCTTGACCCCGGCCGCGGTGAGCGCGTCGAGATAGCCACGCTGGCGATCGGTCAGCACGAGCGTGTTGGAGTGCCCGGTCGCCGATGGCGGGGTCGCTGTCTCGCTGGGCCGGCTGGGCGCAGGCGCGGCCTCCGACGTCGGCAAACCCATGGCCGCCATGACGTCGGGTCCCGAACACCCGGTCAGCAGCGCCGTCGCCGAAGCGATCAGCAGCGACCCTGCCGCAGTCGTCCGTACCGAGCGTTGCACTCCTCCAAGGTACCGGCTGCCGACATGCGGACCCGGTGCGAAAAGAGCGGGTCGTCGGCTAAGCGATCGTCGTCGCCAATTCGCCGCTCATGGCCGCGAGCTGACCACTCCAGGAACCCCAGTCGTGGCTCCCGCTCGGCGGGAAGTCGAAGTGTCCGTTCTTTCCGCCCACGGAACGATAGTGCTGGTAGAACTCGCGATTGGTGCCCGCGGCGATGTCGCAATAGCCGATCATCGCTGGCGGATCGGTGCACCCGCCGACCGGACCGCTCCACACCCACAACCGGGTGTTGTTGTCGGCCAGCAACTGGACATGGACGTTGGGCGAATGCCACTTCCACCGGCCCAGCTGTGGCAGTCCCCACATGTTGCGGGTCTCCACACCGCCGAATTGCGCGAGCCCGGCGGTGATGGCGCCGTCGACGCCGGTGCGCTCGGGGGTCAGGAAGCCCGACAGCGAGCCGGCGAATCGGTAGCGGTCCGGATGGAAGGTGGCCATCGCCATCGCGCCGTAGCCGCCCTGCGCAGCGCCGACGATGCCGTGCCCCGACGGTGCCAGGCCCTTGTTGGCGGCCAGCCAGTTCGGCAGCTCGTCGGCGAGGAACGTCTCCCACTGCTTGCTGCCGTCGAGCTCCCAGTTGGTGTACATGCTCCACGCGCCGCCCGCGGGCGCGGCCACCGAGATGCCCTTACCCGCCAGAGTGTTCATCGCGTTGCCCGCGGTGACCCAGTTGCTGACGTCGGGTGCGGCGTTGAACGCGTCGAGCAGGACGACCGCATGCGGGCCACCGCCCTGGAAGGCAACCGGGATGTCGCGCCCCATCGCCGCCGACGGCACCATCAGCATCTCGACTTGCGCCTCGGCCTTCGGCGCGACGGCCGTACCCGCGGTCCACAGACCGGCGGCCAGCGCCACGGTCAAGATCGCCCGGAAGATCCCCTGCATCGGCTCGCCCACCTCACATTGGTCTGCTGTCCCCGCGCGAGGTAGTCAATCACACACCGGCGCGGACGTGGTCGGAAAAGGCGGCCGCGCACGCGAGGAGCAAGAAAGCCGACGGCGGCGACCCCGAAGGATCGCCGCCGCCAACTATGAACCTATTGCCGTACCAGTCAGTTACCGGCGTCCGTGGTCGTGACCGAGGCCTCGGTCGCGATCGGGGTCGACGGCTGCGGCGTGGCGCCGAGCACGCGCTGGATGTCCGGCTTCATCTGCTGGAGCTGCTGGCCCCAGTACGGCCAGTCGTGCGTGCCGCCCTGCGGGAAGTTGAACACGCCGTTCTTACCGCCCGCGGCCAGGTACTGCTCCTGGAACGTCTCGTTGGTGCGCAGCGTGAAGCTCTCCAGGAACTTCGCGTTGAAGTTGTCACCGGCAACACGGCCGTTGATCTCGGCCGGCTTGCCGTTACCGCAGAACACCCAGACGCGGGTGCCGTTGGCGACCAGCTTGTCGATGTTGACCATCGGATCGTTGCGCTTCCACGCGGGATCGCTCGACGGGCCCCACATGTCCTCGGACTCGTAGCCGCCGGCGTCACCCATCGACAGCCCGACCAGCATCGGCCACCAGCCCTCGGACAGGTTCAGGAACCCGGACAGCGAGGCGGCGTACTGGAACTGCTGCGGGTAGTAGATCGCCAGCGTCATCGCGGCCGATCCGGCCATGGACAGCCCGACTGCGGCATTGCGGTTCGGGTTCACGCCCTTGTTGGCCGCGAGGTATGCGGGCAGTTCCTGGGTCAGGAACGTCTCCCACTTGTAGGTCGAGCAGCCTGCCTTGCCGCAGGCTGGCTTGTACCAGTCGCTGTAGAAGCTGGACTGGCCACCCACCGGCATGATCACCGCGAGGCCGGAGTCCAGATACCACTCGAACGCCGCGGTTTCGATGTCCCAGCCGTTGAAGTCATCGCGGGCACGAAGACCGTCGAGCAGATACACGCCCGGCGCGTTCGGCCCGCCGTTCTGGAACTGAACCTTTATGTCACGGCCCATCCCTGCGGACGGAACCATGAGGTACTCGACCGGCAGACCCGGACGAGAGAAGGCCTCCGCGGTGGCCGAGCCTCCGATGGCGCTCACCAAGCCCGGCAGCACGGCGGCCGCTAGGGCGGCTCCCGCCAGCCGGCGGACCCAGGCACCCCGGATCTTGCCAACGAACTTCATGCGTCATCTATCCCATCTGTTGTATGCCGCACGCGGAACCGCCCCTCAGGCAAGCCGCGTAACCCGTGCAGTCAACCACACGTCGGCGTGATCTACCCATTCGAGAGATGTCCACCCTGGTCACGCCGCTCCACCACGGAGTGTTGTGACCAGGTCGGGTTTCAGGGTTTGCAGCTGCGCACCCCAGTCCGGCCACGCGTGATTTCCCCGGGGAGGGAATTCGAACGTAGCGTTGTTTCCTCCGGCCGTCAGGTAGGCCGTCTGGAAGTCTTTGTTGCTCTTCAGAGCCATCGATTCCAGGCTGCGGGCGTCGAAGGCCTGGTTCGGGTCGGTGTCGGCTTCCCACGACGCGGATCCGCTTGGGGCACAGTGAATCCACAGGCGAGTGTTGTTGGCCGCCAACCTGGCCGCCTGGTGGACCGGGTCGTGACGCTTCCATGCCCCGTCCCACGGCGCGCCCCACATGTTGTCGACGCTGTAACCGCCGGCGTCGAGCATGGCCACCCGGATCGCCTGCTGCATCGAAGGCGCCGACGTGTTCAGGGGCCCCGAAAGCGACGCAGCATAAGCGAACTGATGCGGGTGATGGGCCGACAGGATCAGCGCCGCGCTGCCCGACATCGACACTCCAACGACAGCATTGCCGGTGGTGGAGACGTCTTTGTTGGCGGCCAGCCAGGCGGGCAGCTCGTCGGTCAGGAAGGTTTCCCATTTGTAGGTGTAGGGCTGGCTGTTGAAACTCGAAGGCGTGTACCAGTCGGCGTAGAAGCTGGCCTCCCCGCCCACCGGCATCACGGTGGCCACCCCGGACTCGAAAAACCACTCGAATGCGGCGGTTTCGATGTCCCAGCCGTTGTAGTCGTCGCGGGCCCGCATGCCGTCCAGGAGATACACCGCCTTCTGGTCTCCCGATTCCGTTCCGGCAGGCTGGAATTGGACGCGCACGATGCGGCTCATCGCCGGGGAATAAACGTCGAGGTACTCGACGGGAAGTCCCTCGCGGGAAAACGCGCCCGCCGGCGGCGCCGCACCGACCGCGGCGGCCGCACTCGGCAGCGCCACGGCCGCGGCTGTCGCCGCCAGTACGCGGCGAAGCCAAGTTCGCACAGGTCGGTCCATCCGTTCGCATCTCGGGGCGCCGCGAAAGAGCAGTTCGCGTCTGTCTATCGGCCCGGAGGGGTCGCGGCGTTACGGACCCGTGGCGGGCATGCCCGTGTACGGCTCGGATGCCGGTTCCGGAACGGGCAGCCCACAGCGCTCGAGCTCATAGAGGGGCACACGGTCGATTCGGTACTGGGTGAACTGGTAAGCGTGCACGAGATTGGACAGGAACCGACGCGGGCTCATCGGGCCGCGCACCGAGTTCAGCATCGCGTCTGTCTCCGGACACTTTAGTGCCGCCTCGGCCTGTCTGACCCAGTCTTCGTCGATGTAACCCGGAATGAACGGCGGCTCTTTGAGGAACGGCCCCTCCGCGATCGCCCAGTCGGCGAAAAGGTTCTTGTCGTGGCCGATTCGGCCATCCTTGAGGCGCTCGGTGTGTGCGGCCAATGTATTGGCGAGCCCGATCTGGTCGATGACCCGAACGTCGAGTCCGACGTTCATGCCCAGCATGCCGAGGTTGGTGAAGAAGACCGTGTGCGGGCCCTGGTAGTCCTCCGGCGCGTCCGGTGGCGGCGGCAGCGCGGGTACCACGTCCCACTGGTCGTAATTGCCCGACGGCAGCAGCAGGGCACCGTCGGGTGTGTTCTCCAACGCCTCGAGCACCGCGCGCATCCGCGGATAATCGAGGTAGTCAGCGGCGGTCAGCGGGTGCGCATGGCCCGTGGCCTGGGAGTAGAACCGCCGCTCGTCGACGATGCCGGAGTACGTGACGCGGGTGGCGTCCCGGCCCATTCCCGGCGAATTGGCCGCCCACAGCGCCCATCCGGCGACCGCCAGCCACAGCACGGTGGTGGCGCCGACGAACAGATAGCCCGCGCCGCGCGCCATCCTGGTTTCGTCGGGGAGTACGACGGGGATCACCGCGACCGGCGCCAGCATGACGAACAGCGGGGTCAGAAGCACCCTGCCGTGCATGAAGTCCCCACCCTGACGGATCCAGTAGATCGCCTGCAGCAGACCGCTGACGAGGAAGAAGATCACCACGGCGGCGGGGCTCTGCACCATCCGCGCCAGGCGTCCGGAGCCCGAGGCCATCGCGGCGCGGTTCGGCCGGGGACGTCCGCGGATCAACCACACGACCCCCGCGAGCCCGGCGAGCAGGATCGCCGGCGCCCACAGCAGGTAGGGCTGGTTGAAGTTCGCCAGATAGACGAAGCCCTGCGACCATTTCGCTCCGCTGGCGTCCTTCGCCACCGCGGTATTGGGGACCACCAGGCCGTAGTAGCCCATCCGGAAGATCTGATAGGCCACCGGAAGCAGGCCTCCCGCGAGGATGATCACCGCGCGGCGGCGCCAGTCGCGCGCCGCGATCAGCATCATGACGAGAGCCAACCCGCCGATCAGGGCGAGCTCGGGCCGAACCAGCACGCTCAGGCCAGCAACGAAGGCCAGTGCGATGTCGAAGGTTCCGCCTGCCGGGGGTGGCGCCTGGGCTCCGAGGGGTTGTCTGCGGATTGTCGGTGCGCCTCCGCGGAGGACAGGGGCACCAGTCGTCCGGTGGCCGCGCAGCTGCTGGGACCAGCACACCATCATCCACCACAGCAGGCCCAGATACGCCAGCACCAAACCGTTTTCGAGACCCGAGGTGGCGAAGTCGCGCGCGGGCGGAAGCGCGACGTAGACCAGCACGCCCGCAGGCAGCATCAGCGCACGCCGGCCTTGCAGGCTCGGCGCATACAACCGGCCGGTGCCCAGCATCACGAGCGCCACACCCAACAGGCTGAGCACCAGCGCCAGCACGAGCACCACGTACTCCAGCCGAACGGAGCCACCCACCAGCGCGCCGAGGTAGACCAGGTAGGTCCACACGGTCGAGGTGTTGGCCTCGACGCGCTCACCGGCGTTGAACACCGGCCCGTTGCCTGCCAACAGGTTTCGCACGGTGCGCAGCACGATCAGACCGTCGTCGGCTATCCAGCGCCGCTGCCATGCGCCCCAGCCGAACAGCACCACGACCACCAGCACGCTGATCCACAGGCTGATCCGGACCGTGTTGTCGTAGCGGAACGCGGGCCAGCGGGCGAGGCTGCGTTCGATCTCACCGACCCACCCGCCCGGCACCGGTCGGCGGAGGGTCTCAGCTGAGGAAGACGGCGGCACCGATGGTCCCGATCCACGCCAGCAACAACAGCTGCAGTACCCGGTCTTTAAGCGCGATCTCCTCGGGCTCCCCGGCCAATCCGCCGTCGACGTCGACCGCGTACCGAAGGATTGCGATGGTGATCGGAATGATCGTGACCGCATACCACGACGCGGTGGTGCCGTCACGTTCGAAGGCCCACAGGCCGTAGCAGAGCACCATCGCCGTGGCCGACAACGTCCACACGAAGCGCAGATACGACGCCGTGTAGCTCTCCAATGACTTGCGGATCTTGGCGCCCGTGCGTTCGGCGAGCTGTAGTTCGGCATACCGCTTGCCGGCCACCATGAACAGCGAACCGAACGTCATCACGAGCAGGAACCATTGCGACAGCGGGATGCCCGCCGCGGCGCCGCCGGCGATGGCGCGGATCAGGTACGCCGACGACACGATGCAGATGTCGAGCACCGCTTGGTGTTTGAGGCCGAAGCAGTACGCCAACTGCATCCCGATGTAGACCGCGATGACCACCGTCAGGTTGGTCGAGGCGAGCACCGAGACTCCTAGCGCAGCGACCGCCAACACCACAGCTGCGGTGTAGGCCAACCATTCCGGGACCACACCGGCAGCGATCGGCCGGAACCGCTTCGTGGGATGCTGACGATCGGCTTCCACGTCGCGGGCGTCGTTGACCAGATAGATCGACGAGGCGGCCAACGAGAACGTCACGAACGCGATCAGGATGTTGATCGCGACGCTGCCGTAGTCGTATTGGACGTCGCCTCCGAGGGAGGCGATCGGAGCGGCCAGCACGAGCAGGTTCTTCACCCACTGTCGCGGCCGGATCGCTTTGATCAGACCCGTCGCGGCGTTGCGCGGCGGGCCCTTCTGCGGTGCCGGTTGTCCACTCATTGGCCGTACGCTCTCTGCGCTGCTGTCACTGGAGATGCTCATGCGTTCCCTTCGGCGCGGTCGGCCACCGTGCCGACGGCCTTCGCGACGACAGCCCCGACCGCGACGCCGGTGAGGACGTCGCTGGGGTAATGCACGCCGAGCACCAACCGCGACAACGCCATCGGCGGCACCAGCAGCGCAGGCAGCGGCAACCCGGTGACCCTGGCCATCAGCACCGACGCCGCCGTGGTCGACGTCGCGTGCGCGGACGGGAAGCTCAGCCGGCTCGGCGTGCCGACATTGACCGAGATCGCGGGATGGTGCGGCCGTTCCCGGCGGACCACCCTCTTGATCAGCACCGCTGCGGCGTGTGCGGCGAACGCACCTGCGCCCACGGCCAGCCAGTCCCGCCGACGGTCGGCCTGAAAGAGCGCCCCCAGCAGGGCGATTGCCAACCAGCCGAGGCTGTGCTCGCCGAAATGTGACAACGCGCGCGCTGCCGGAAGGACCGCGGGGCGGTCACCGAGCGCCGCCTGCACCGCGACCAGAGCGGCCTCCTCGCCGCGCTGGCCCCGCGGGCGAAGAGCTGCGTCCCCGACCGCAGGGCTCAGGAGGGAGCTCTCATCCATGCGCAGACGACTCCAAAAGGACCGTCTCCCACTTCTGCTTGCTCGTCAGAGTCGGCAACGCCTCGCGGTAGACCTTGCGCATCCGGTTGAACTTGCGTGCGAGGCGCGCCTGGCGCTTGAGCGATTCGCGCAGCAGCTCGAACATCTTCTCGCGGTCGCGCTGCCGGTACACGACACCGCGGCCGTCGGCGGTCGTCACGGTGACGCCGTCCACCCGGCACAGCGAGAACCACCGGGCGTCCTGGGTGGCGACGTTGATCTGGGGCCGCCGATGGTGTTCGGGGTCGTGCGGCCGCAGCTGGTGAATCACGCCGCGCGACAACCGCGTCGAGATGGCCACCGCGTTGGTGGGGATCCGCACCTTCCTGCGCCAGCGCTTGTCCGACGGCGTCGGCAGCTCGGCCGCGCTCGGCAGCACCACTGCGTCCGGGTACTGCTGGCGCATCTTGCGCACCTCGGGCAGCGCCGACTCCAGGATCGAGAACAGGTGCTCGGGCCCGGCCAGGAAATCGTCCATCGCCTTGTTCTGAATCGCGACGGTCGAATACTCAAGGCACAGAAGGTGTTTGAGTGTCGCCTTCAGATGGCTGGCGATCAGGCCGCTGACGTTGCCGTCCCAGTGCAGCGCGGCGACGACCAACCGGTTGCGCAAGTGGAAGTACGCCTGCCAGTCGATCGCGTCGTCTTTGTCGCTCCACGCCATGTGCCAGATCGCGGCACCGGGAAGCGTGACGGTCGGATAGCCGTGCTCACCGGCGCGCAGGCCGTAGTCGGCGTCGTCCCACTTGATGAACAGCGGCAACGGCTGGCCGAGATCCTCGGCGACCTGACGCGGGATCATGCACATCCACCAGCCGTTGTAGTCGACGTCGATGCGGCGGTGCAACAACCTGCTACGTGCTGAATCCTCGTCCGCCAGAGCGTGCTTGGCGAAGTTGTGGTCGTACTCGGTGTTGACGGCGTTGGTCCACATGAAGTTCTCGGAGTCGACCATCTCCCCCATGACGTGCAAGTGCGAGGGCTCCTGCAGGTTGAGCATCTGGCCGCCGACCAGTGTCGGCGTCTTCGCGAACCGGTTCATCGCCAACGCCCGCAGGATCGAGTCGGGCTCGACGCGGATATCGTCGTCCATGAACAGGATCTGTTCGCAGTCGGTGTTCTTCAGCGCCTCGTACATCACCCGGCTGTAGCCGCCGGAGCCCCCGAGGTTCGGCTGATTGTGAATGGTCAACCGGTTCCCGAGGGCGGCCGCCGCCTCGCCGAAGTTCGGATGGTCCTTGGCTTTGTTGTTTCCCTGATCGGAGACGATGACGGCGCCGATCACCTCGTCCACCAACGGATCCGACGTCAGCGCCGCCAACGCGTTGACGCAGTCCGCGGGACGGTTGAAGGTCGGGATGCCGACGGCGATGTTGGCCCGGCTCGGTGCAGGCACCGGCGCGTACCAACCGGCGTGGTGGAGAGTCGAGGCTGCATCGGTGGCGATGTCGAACCAGATCCAGCCACCGTCCTCGAACGGGCCCAGCTCGACCTCGAACTCGATATGGGCGGGTTCACCGTCGCGCTCGCTGACGATCGGGGCGCCACCGACGGTGATCCGCGCGCCGGTGGCCTTCGACCGGTAGACGTCGACGCGCGCGCTGCCGGTCAACTCGACCCGCAACACCACCGACTGCAGGATCGACCAACGGCGCCAGTAGCTGGCCGGGAACGCGTTGAAGTAGGTCGCGAACGACACCTGCGATTCGGTGCCGATCTCGAGTTCGGTGCGCGCCGGCGCGTGCGCGCGCTTGGCGTTGGTTTCCGCTTCCTCGATGTAGAGCTTTCGGACGTCATGGGGTTCGCCTGGACGCGGCAGAATCACGCGGGCCAGGAGGCTGACCGCCTTCGATTCCGCGGATTCCAGTGCGCCGGAGGGAATCTCGCTCATGCGCTACTGCTTTCTGGGCCTGGTTCGGTCAGTGGCGCACCGTCACCTAGGTGCGGTGCGAGTGTGTTGTCGTACATGCTCAACGCGCTGGCGATGGCCATGTGCATGTCCAGGTACTGGTAGGTCCCCAGCCTGCCCCCGAACAACACCTTGGCAGAGGCGGTTTCGGCCTTCGCTCGGGCCCGGTAAGCGGCCAGCAACGCGCGGTCGGCTTCGGTGTTGATCGGATAGTAGGGCTCGTCGTCGTTGTCGGCGAACCGGGAGAACTCGCGCATGATGACCGTCTTGTCGGTCGGATACGTGCGCTCGGGGTGGAAGTGCCGGAACTCGTGGATCCGGGTGTAGGGCACATCGAGGTCGTTGTAGTTCATCACCGGTGTGCCCTGGAAGTCCCCGGTGTCGAGCACCTCCATCTCGAAGTCGAGGGTGCGCCACCCCAGCCGTCCCTCGACATAGTCGAAGTACCGGTCGAGCGGACCGGTGTATACGACCGGCGCACCGGGGTTCTCGGCGCGCAGTTGGTCGCGGACGTCGAACCAGTCCGTGTCCAGCCGGACTTCGATGCGGTCGTCGGCGGCCATGTTCTCCAACCACTTGGTGTAGCCGTCGGCCGGCAGCCCCTCGTAGGTGTCGTTGAAGTAGCGGTTGTCGAACGTGTAGCGCACCGGAAGCCGGGTGATGTTGGCCGCAGGCAGATCCTTGGGATCGGTCTGCCACTGCTTGGCCGTATAGCCCTTGACGAACGCCTCGTAGAGCGGGCGCCCGATCAGCGAGATGGCCTTCTCCTCGAGGTTCTGCGCGTCCTCGGTCTTGATCTCGGCAGCCTGCTCCCTGATCAGTTGTCGCGCCTCATCGGGGGTGAAGTACTTGCCGAAGAACTGCGACACCAGCCCCAGCCCCATCGGGAACTGATAGGCCTGCCCGCCGTGCATGGCGTACACCCGGTGCTGGTATCCGGTGAACTCGGTGAACTGCCGCACGTAGTCCCAGACTCGCTTATTGGAGGTGTGGAACAGGTGCGCGCCGTACTTGTGCACCTCGATACCGGTCTGCGGCTCGGCCTCGGAGTAGGCGTTACCGCCGATGTGCGGGCGGCGCTCGATGACCAGCACCCGCTTGTCCAGTTGGGTTGCCACACGCTCGGCAATCGTCAGGCCGAAGAATCCGGAGCCGACGACAAAGAGGTCAAAACGGGCTCCGGAGAGCGGAGCGACCGGAGAAACAGGCGTGGTCATCGGCAGCAAGGGTATCCGAACGCGAGCGCACTGCCCGAATCCGACAGGAGCCGAATATTGCGATCGGCTCACGATTACATATCGTCACTTTCGCCTCAGAAGTCACACCAGTACCGTCGATCACGTCGGTTCCGACTACCGACAGTGCACGACCTGGGCTGTTCACCTGAATCGCCTAGCCGAACCACAAAGCGACCACTAATTGTCGTAGCCCATGTATTGAGGAGACTTCCGTGCCGAACCGACGTCGACGCAGGCTGTCGACAGCCACGAGCGCAGTCCTGGCCCTGGCAGTCGCGAGTCCCGCTGCAGTAGTCGCCGTGACCGAGCTGACGGAGGCCACCAAGCCGGCCCCCCAGCACCGCGAATTCGTCCAGGCGGCGACGATCACGGATCTTCCGAACGAGTTGATGTCCGCCCTGACCCAGGGCCTCTCGCAGTTCGGCATCAACCTTCCGCCGATGCCGACCGGCATCCTGACCGGAACGGGCTCGAGCTCGCCCACCACGCTGACGTCTCCGGGCCTGACCACGCCGGCGCTCACCACGCCCGAGCTGACGTCGCCCAGTCTGACCGCGCCCGGGCTCAGCACACCCGGCCTGACGGCTCCGAGCCTGACGGCCCCGAGCGCGACGGTTCCCGGCGTGACCGCGACCGCGCCCTCACTGACCGATCCGGCCTTGACCAACCCCGCGCTGACCAGCCCGGCGCTGACCAGTCCGACCGGTGACGCCGGCCTGACCACGCCGGGGCTGACCACGCCGGGACTCTCGACGCCGCCGGCGCTGACCGACCCTGCCCTGGGCGCCACGCCGATCTCGTCGGCCACCGGGCTGCCCGCCCCGAGCGAGGTGCCGATCGCGGCACCGATCGGGCTGGACCCGGCCGCAGGCACCTATCCGATCCTCGGTGACCCCTCGCTGGCGACGATGCCCGCGGCGACCGGCACCTCGGGGAGCGGCGGCATCATCGGCGAGTTGTCCAGCATGGCCGATCAACTCGGTGCGGGGCAGGCGATCGACCTGCTCAAGGGCATGGTGATGCCGGCGATCATGTCGGCGGCCAAGCCGCCCGGCGCGCCGGCGGTGCCCCCGGTCCCGGCTCCCGTGCCGGCACCCGCACCCGGCGCCTGAGACCTGTCACCAGACGGCACCGCAGAAGCCGCTTCGGCTCTGCGGTGCCGGTGCCGGTTTGGCGTTCGATTAGTTCTGCTTCGAACCGTGTCGCACCACTAGCATCACCTGGCACATACGTAACATCAGTCCGTGCTGACTCGCCGTCCCACGCCGTCACTGCTGTTCACCGCGCTTGCGGCGACGGTTGTGATGTTGCCGATGGCGTTGTTCGGACTGCCCGGTGACGGTGACGACGACGCGATCGCCGAGGCCCCGCAGCTGGCGCAGCGACCGCTGACGGGGCTGGGCGGCGGGGAGACGATCCGCGAGATCCACCAGGACACGCCGTTCTCATTGGTGGCGTTGACCGCTCAGGACTTCACCGGCACCACCGCACGGGTGCGCGCCAGGAAGGCCGACGGCACCTGGGGGCCCTGGTACGACGCCGAACCCCTCGAAGGTGTCGGCCCGGACACTCCGTCGGCGGGACCGGCAGGCACCGAACCCGTATTCGTGGGCCGCACCACCACGGTGCAGATAGCGGTCACCCGTCCGCCCGACTCAGCTGAGATCCCGGAAGCGGCGCCCGCGTCGGCCCCGGAACTGGGCTACATCCCGGCGAACACGCAACATTCCTTCGGGCAGAACCTCAACGCGGTGCTGATCAGCCCGCCGGAGGCGCCGCCGGTCGACACGCTGCCTCCGCCGTCGGCGGTGAACGCGCCCGGAGTGCCGCCCAACATCATCAACCGCGCGCAGTGGGGCGCCGACGAATCCATGCGATGCGGAGACCCCCGGTTGGACTCCGGAGTTCGGGCGGGGGTGGTGCACCACACCGCAGGCAGCAACGAGTACACCCCGCAGGACTCGGCAGGCATCATCCGATCGATTTACGAATACCACACCCGCACACTGGGCTGGTGCGACATCGCCTACAACGCACTGGTCGACAAGTTCGGACAGGTCTTCGAGGGGCGCGCGGGCGGCATCACCAGACCCGTCGAGGGGGCGCACACCGGAGGCTTCAACCACGACACCTGGGGTGTCGCGATGATGGGCAACTTCGAAGTGGTTCCGCCGACGCCGATTCAGCTGCGCACCACGGCCCGGCTGCTGGGATGGCGGCTCGGCCTCGACCACGTCGATCCCCGCGGCGCCGTGGTGCTGGCGTCAGGCGGGGGGTCGTTCTCGAAGTTCCCGACTGGGGCGACACCGCGGCTGCCCGCGATCTTCACCCACCGCGACGTCGGCGCAACGGAGTGCCCCGGTAACGCGGCGTACGCGCTGATGGACCACATCCGCGACATCGCCGCGCGCTTCAACCAACCGCCGGGGCCCGACGACCTGGCCGAATCACTGCGCGGGGGCGCGATATTCGCGAAATGGGAAGCCATGGGCGCGATGAAGAGCCCCCTGGGCAGGCCGACGTCATTGGAGGCCTCGGGTCAGGATGGCGCCCGCTATGTCACGTTCGAACGCGGCGCGATCTACTGGTCACCGGTGAGCGGCGCCGAACCGATCACCGGTGAGATCTACAAAGCTTGGGGGACACTGGGTTTTGAACGCGGTGCGCTCGGACTGCCCACCAGCGGCGAGATCCAGGAGCCGCTTTGGATCGTGCAGAACTTCCAGCACGGCACACTGAACTTCGACCGCGAGAAGGGCACGGTGACACGCGTTTTCGACGGTATCCCGGTGGAACTGCCGAAGCCGGACTTCGACACCCCGCCCGTGCAACTCGAGCGATTCACCCCGCCGATCAGCACCTGAGGCCTACGCCCACCACCGCTCCAGCACACGCGCGACGCCGTCGTCGTTGTTGGTCGAGGTGACCTCGTCGGCCGCCGCCAGGGCGGCCGGATGGGCGTGGCCCATGGCGACCCCCAGACCGGCCCATTGCAGCATCGGCACGTCGTTGGGCATGTCGCCGAATGTGACGATCTCATCGGCGGTGATGCCCAGCGGTTCGGCCACCTCGGCGACGCCGGTGGCCTTGCTGATGCCGACCGGCATGATCTCGATCAGGCCGTTGTTGGTCGAGTATGTGATATCGGCAACGTGCCCAACGTGATCGGAGAGCGTGGCGGCCATGTCCGAGCTGCGCGCGCCCGCCTTTCGGACGAGCAGTTTGACCGCAGGCGCGCTGAGCAGGTCCTCGAACGACACCTCGGTGTTGTCCGGATTGAGCCATGCGTGTTCGTACCCGGGCGAGCTGACGAATTGCGGGGTCGCGGCGTCGTGGGCGCTGTTGCCGACCCGCTCGACGGCCAGGCCCGCCCCCGGGATCACTCGGGTGGCGATGTCGGCGAGCTCACCGAGCTCGTCGGTGGTCAACGTGCGCGCGGACACGATGCGGTCGGTGGCCGGGTCGTAGAGCACAGCACCGTTGGCGCACACCGCCATCGGGGCGAAACCCAACGCGTCGACGACCGGTTGCACCCACCGCGGCGGCCGCCCCGTGGCGATCAGGAACTCGGTGCCCGACTCCACCGCCGCGGTGACCGCGGCCCTAGTGCGCGCCGAGACCTTCTCGTCGTCGTCGAGCAGCGTCCCGTCGACGTCGGAGGCGATCAGCAAGGGCCGGGTCATAGCGGGGACCGCCGCGGGAATCCGCGTTCGCCGGTGTCCGGGCTCACCGGTGACTCTTGGCTTCGCGCAGGGCACGCTTGCGGGCACGCTCGGCCAGTTCGGCCTCGTCGAGAGCCTTCGCCTCGTCCAGGGTGGGTGCAGAGCCGCCGAGTCGGCGCGGCACCCAGTACGCCCCTTCCGGATGCGGATAGTCGCGCTGCGCCTCGTGCAACATTTCGGTCATCGCCGAACGCAATTCCTGCAACGTCTGCTCCATCGTCTCGCTGGCCCGAAGGGGGTTACCCACCTGCACCGTGATCGGAATCCTGTTGCGGCGCAGACGGCGGGGATGGTCCTTGGTCCATAGCCGCTGCGCACCCCAGACGATGAGCGGAACGAGCGGCACATCGGCGTCGCGGGCCATCCGGGCCGCGCCGGTCTTGAAGTCCTTGAGCTCGAAGCTTCGGCTGATGGTGGCCTCCGGATAGACGCCGACGAGCTCACCGGCGCGCAGGCGTTCCACCGCGATGGCGTAGGCGCCCGCACCGGCGCGGCGATCCACCGGAATCGTGCCGGTGCGGCGGATCAGAAAGTTCACCACCTTCACGTCCTGCATCTCTTCTTTGATCATGAACCGCAGGCGCCGCTTGCGGTAGTGCACCGCCAGTGCGGCGGGCAACCAGTCGACGTAGCTCGTGTGGTTGATCGCGATCACCGCACCGCCGCTGGCGGGGATGTTCTCCAAACCCCGGTAGCTGATCTTGTAGCCATTGATCCTGACCGCCGCCTTGACCAGAACCTCGAGCGTGTAGAAGACCGGCTCCATGTCGGCTACCCGGTTGCTCCGCTGGGGTCCGGACGCTGGGCACGCCTGGCGGCCTTCTCGGCGGCCTCCTCCGCGTCCATCAGGTCGGCCTCGGCGAGCGTCGGCGCGGCCCCACCCAACCGGTGCGGCACCCAGAACTCGCCGGCGGGGTGCGGGCCGTAGCCGTCTTGGACCTGTTCGAGCAGGTGCTGCATCCGGGAGTGCAGCAGGGCCGTGAGGTCCGCCGCGGGCAACGTCGGCTCGATCGGTTCGCCGACGGCCACGGTGATCGGCACCTTGGGGCGCCACATCTTCTTCGGATGACCCTTGGTCCAGATCCGCTGCGCACCCCACACGATGTGCGGAACGATCGGCACGCCAGCCGCGATCGCCATGCGCGCGGCGCCGGACTTGAACTGCTTGATCTCGAAGCTGCGGCTGATCGTGGCCTCCGGATAGACGCCGACGAACTCGCCTTCCTTGAGCCTCTGACAGGCCTGCTCGAACGAGACGGCCCCGCTCTCGCGGTCCACCTCGATGTGGCGCAGACTGCGCATGACCGGGCCCGAGATCTTGTGGTCGAAGACCTCTTTCTTCGCCATGAACCGCACCTTGCGCCCCATGCCCTGCCGGTAGGCGGGCAGCCCCGCGAAGGTGAAGTCGAAGTAGCTCGTGTGGTTGATGGCGATCACCGCGCCGCCGGTTCTCGGCAGGTTCTCCACACCGGTGACGGTGAATTTGAGTCCCTGCACGCGCCAGATCAGCCGCGCCAGCTGAATGACGGTGCCGTATACGGGTTCCACATCAGGCAGCCTAGTCGCGTGACCACACGACCTTCGAGGTCGGCGGTGCCGAGTTCGTCGAGGTTCGCCGATGCCTGCGCCACCCGGGGGCTCCACCGCGCGTGGGATGGGGACGAGCCTGCGGCGGGCTAGACTCGCGGCAGGCATCCACATTCGCAGGAAGGGTATTTGTGCAGGTCACCAGCATCGGCCACGCGGGTTTCCGCATCGACACAGCGGCCGGGAGCATCCTGTGTGACCCCTGGGTGAACCCGGCCTACTTCGCGTCGTGGTTCCCGTTCCCCGACAACAGCGCCCTGGACTGGGACGCGCTCGGCGATTGCGACTACCTGTACGTCTCGCATCTGCACCGCGACCACTTCGACCCCAAACTGCTGCGGGAGCACGTCAACAAGGACGCCGTCGTGCTGCTGCCGGACTACCCGGTGCCCGATCTGCGGCGCGAACTCGAGAAGCTCGGCTTTCACCGGTTCTTCGAGACCATCGACTCGGCGCGCCACACCGTGTCCGGCCCCAAGGGCGACCTCGGTGTGATGATCATCGCGCTGCGAGCCCCCGCCGACGGCCCAATCGGAGACTCGGGACTCGTCGTCGACGACGGTCAGACCGTGGCGTTCAACATGAACGACGCACGCCCGGTCGACCTCGACGTCGTGCATGCCGATTTCGGCCACGTCGACGTGCACATGCTGCAGTACTCGGGCGCCATCTGGTACCCGATGGTCTACGACATGCCAGCGCGCGCCAAGGAGGCGTTCGGCATTCAGAAGCGCCAGCGCCAGATGGACCGCTGCCGCCAGTACATCGCCCAGGTCGGTGCCACCTGGGTCGTCCCGTCTGCCGGTCCGCCGTGCTTCCTCGACCCGGAGCTGCGCGACCTCAACGACGACCACGACGACCCGGCCAACATCTTCCCCGACCAGATGGTCTTCCTGGAGCAGATGCGCACACACGGCCACGACCGCGGGCTGCTGCTGATTCCGGGCTCGACAGCCACTTTCACCGGTTCGCAACTGGATTCACTGAACCACCCGATGCCCGACGACGAGGTGGAGTCGATCTTCACCACCGGCAAGGCCGACTACATCGCCGACTACGCCGAACGGATGGCGCCGGTGCTGGCCGCGGAGAAGGCGAGCTGGGCCGACGCGGCGGGCGAGTCGCTACTGGAGCCGCTGCGCACCGCGTTCGAGCCGATCATGATCCAGAGCGATCAGATCTGCGACGGCATCGGCTACCCGGTCGAGTTGCGGCTCGGTCCCGAGACAGTGGTCATCGACTTTCCCAAACGCGTTGTCCGCGAACCGATCTCCGCCGAGAAATTCCGCTACGGCTTCGCAATCCCGCCGGAGTTGGTGCGCACCGTGCTGCGCGACAACGAACCGGACTGGGTCAACACCATCTTCCTGTCCACCCGGTTTCGGGCATGGCGAGTGGGCGGATACAACGAGTACCTGTACACGTTCTTCAAGTGCCTGACCGACGAGCGGATCGCGTACGCCGATGGCTGGTTCGCCGAGGCGCATGACGACTCCGCTTCGATCACCCTGGACGGCTGGGAGATTCAGCGGCGGTGCCCGCACCTGAAGGCCGACCTGTCGAAGTTCGGCGTGGTGGAGGGTTCAACGCTGACCTGCAATCTGCACGGATGGCAGTGGAATCTGCAGAACGGCCGCTGCCTGACCACCAAGGGCCACGAGTTGCGGAGCGAGCGAAAGTGACTGTCCCACAACAGCTTTACGACGACGGCATGATCCAGGTCGACCGGGAGGCGGTCACGCTGCGCCGGTACCACTTCCCCTCGGGCACCTCGAAAGTCATTCCGCTGCCGGCGATCCGCGGGTACACCGCCTCGCCGCTGGACTGGATGCACCGCTACCGGTTCTGGGGCAGCTCGGATCTGCGCCGCTGGCTGCCGCTGGACGTGCGAAGGCCGCTGAAGAACATGCTGGTCACCCTGGACGTCGACGGCGCCCGGTGGCGACCGGCGTTCACGCCCGAACACCCCGATCAGCTCATCGAGGTCCTCGACGAGCTGCTGCAGCCTTAGCGCCGGTTGCGGCGTAACCGGCGCGCCGCCAGCAGCCCGGCCCCGGCCGTCGCCACCCACGGGCCACCCACGATCAGCGGGTCCAGCCACATGTGATTGGCGTCCGCCCGTCTACTTTTCGCGCGCGCAGCCAGCCCGTTGTGGGTCAACTCGGTCTTGACGCCGGTCTGGGTGATGGGGTTGTCCGGGCGAAGGCTGAGCAGCGACTGCAGGTGGTGTTCTACGGCGTCCACGCGGTCGGCGAGGATCAGCAGCAGCCAGTGCGCGGCACGGCCCTCGCTGTACGTGCGATACGAGTAGCGCCGGATCGCACCCGAGAGCCCCCTCGGCGGCGTCGACGTACCGAAAACCGGTGTGAGGAACTTGTGTTCGATGGACCGCTGCCGAGGCCACTTCTCGGGTTGGCGTTCAGGGAAGTCCCAATGCGCACCGGTGTCGACCGCCTTCAGCTTGGGCACCGAGGGCCGGTCGGCCGGATCGAGGTCGGCGCCCCACCCCGGGATGCGAGCACGCAGGTCTTCAGACGTCGGAACGGGTGGACGGTCGGCGGTGTAGGTCATGACGATTCCCCTCAGGCGGCGTTGGCCACGATGACCGGTTTGATGCAGTCGTCGAGCTTGGCGGAGAAGATGTGATACCCCTCGGCGATGTGCTCAAGCGGAATGCGATGGGTGACAATGTCATTGGGCTTGAGATAGCCGTTCTGGATATGCGAGAACAGCCTGGGCCACTGACGCTTGACGGGGCACTGGTTCATCCGCAGCGTCAGTCCTTCGTTCAACGCGTCGCCGAACTTGACCGCGGAGAAGATCGGTCCGTAGGCGCCCATCACCGAGATCGTGCCGCCTTTGCGCACCGCGTCGATCGCCCAGTTCAGCGCGACGGGCGAACCGCCCTGCATCTTGAGCTTGGCGCCGGTGAGGTGTTGCAGCAGATTGCCGTCGGCCTCGGCGCCCACGGCATCGATGGCCACGTCGGCGCCGAGATAACCGGTGGTCTTCTTCATCTCCACGACGATGTCGTCGTATTCGGCGAAGTTGAGGGTTTCGGCATGCGCGAACGTGCGAGCCTTCTCCAACCGGTACTCGAGGTGGTCGATGACGATCACCCGACCCGCGCCCATCAGCCATGCCGACTTCGCGGCGTACAGACCGACCGGGCCTGCGCCGAAGACCGCGACGACGTCGCCCTCGACGATGTCTGCGAGTTGCGCGCCGAAGTAGCCGGTGGCCAGCGCGTCGGTGCACATCAGCGCGTCCTCGTCGGCCATCCAGTCGGGAGTCGGGGATGAGCGCCGGACCCACGTCGGCGAACGGCACCCGGACGAACTCCGCCTGCCCGCCGTCATATCCACCGCACGTGTGCGAGTAGCCGTAGATCCCGCCGACGGCGGTCGCGTTCGGGTTGACGTTGTGGCAGTTGGAGTACAGCCCGCGGGCGCAGAAGTAACACGAGCCGCAGAAGATGTTGAACGGCACCATGACCCGGTCGCCGACCTTGAGATTGCGCACCGAGGGCCCGACCTGTTCGACCACACCGATGAACTCGTGGCCGAAGGTCATGCCGACCCGGGTGTCGGGCATCATGCCGTGGTAGAGGTGCAGGTCCGAACCGCACATCGCCGCGAGGGTCACCCGCACGATCGCGTCGTTCGGATGCTCGATCGGCGGAATGTCTTTGTCTTCGACCCGTATCTTGTACGGGCCGCGGTAAACCATCGCCTTCACGGCGCCTCCTAGAGTCGGGATGCGATCGCTTTTACCCGAGTCCGGGTGCGCGAAACCAGTCCTCTCCTCCCCGCGAGGCGCCTGCCCTACTTGGCCGGCGTCAGGACGTCGGCTCCGACGTACGGCCTGAGGGCTTGCGGCACCCGGACGCTGCCGTCGGGCTGCTGATGATTCTCCAGGATCGCCACCATCCACCGCGTCGTCGCGAAGGTTCCGTTGAGCGTTGCCGCGGTCTGCGGGCGCCCGTTCTCGTCGCGGTAGCGCACCGCCAGCCGGCGCGCCTGAAACGTCGTGCAGTTAGACGTCGAGGTCAGCTCCCGGTAGGTCTGCTGCGTGGGTACCCAAGCCTCACAGTCGAATTTGCGCGCCGCAGAGGATCCAAGATCACCGGCGGCGATGTCGATGACCCGGTACGGCACCTCGATATCGGCCAGCATCTGGCGCTGCCATCCCAGCAGGCGCTCGTGTTCGGCCTCGGCGTCTGAGGGCTTGCAGTAGACGAAGCCCTCGACCTTGTCGAACTGGTGCACGCGGATGATGCCGCGGGTGTCCTTGCCGTGGCTGCCCGCTTCGCGCCGGAAACACGACGACCAACCCGCATAGCGCAGCGGTCCGTCGGACAGGTCGAGGATCTCGTCGGAGTGGTATCCGGCCAGCGGCACCTCGGAGGTGCCGACCAGGTACAGGTCATCGGACTCGATCCGGTAGACCTCCTCGCTGTGCGCGCCGAGGAAACCGGTGCCCGCCATGACCTCCGGGCGCACGAGCACCGGCGGGATCATCAGCGTGAACCCGTTCGCGGTGGCGAGTTTGACGGCCAACTGGAGCAGGCCCAGCTGCAGCAGCGCGCCGGCCCCGGTGAGGAAGTAGAAGCGCGAACCGGACACCTTCGCGCCGCGTTCGAGGTCGATGAGACCCAACGACTCACCGAGTTCGACGTGATCTTTGGGGTCGTCGATGCGCGCCGGCTCACCTACCGTGTCGAGCACGACGAAGTCGTCCTCGCCGCCAGCGGGCACCCCGTCGATGATCACGTTGGAGAGCGCCATGTGCGCTTCGGTGAATGTCCGCGCGGCGTCGGCCTGGGCGGTCTCGGCGGCCTTGACCTTCTCGGCTAGCTCCTTGGCCTGCTCCAGGAGTGCGGGCCGCTCCTCCGGCGACGCTTTGCCCACCTTCTTGCTCGCGGCCTTTTGCTCGGCTCGCAGATTGTCGGCCGCCGACACCGCGGCCCGGCGCGCGGCGTCGGACTCGAGCAACGCGTCGACGAGGCTCGGATCTTCGCCGCGGGCGCGTTGCGAGGCACGGACCACATCCGGGTTTTCGCGCAGCAACTTGAGGTCGATCACGGGCGCAACCCTACTGGTCGAGCACCCAGGCCAGCACAACCGCATAACTTTACAACTGCATCACTTGTCACAGCACCTGACACGCCTGTCACAATGGAGCAGATGTTGGAGGCACCCGGTCGCCCGTTCGGCGAGCACGAACCCGCCGATCTGCAGCAAGGCGACGCACAGGCGCAGGAGCGGGTGGCGTGGTGGACCAGTCTGCACGCCACGCCGACGCGCCGAGCGCTCGTGTTGACGGCGCTGGGCGGGTTGCTGATCGCGGGCCTCATCACCGCCCTGCCGCAAACCGATGGCGCCAGCGGGCTGACCGCGAGCACGATCTCCCTCGGACCCCGGGGCAATGCGACGTTCGAACACGCCAAGGCGGGCGACTGCCTCAACTGGCCCGACCGGACACCCGACGCCGCGGAGATCGTCGACTGCAGCCAGGAGCACCGGTTCGAGGTCGCCGAGTCGGTGGACATGCGAACCTTCCCGGGCAGTGAATACGGTCCGGACGCCGCGCCGCCGTCGACCGCGCGTATCCAGCAGATCAGCCAGGAGCAGTGCTCGACGGCCGTGAAGAACTACCTGGGTCCGCGCTTCGACCCGAACAGCCGGTTCACCGTGAGCATGCTGTGGTCCGGGGACAAGGCCTGGCGCCAGTCCGGCGAGCGCCGCATGCTGTGCGGGTTGCAGCTGCCCGGCCCGAACAACCAGCAGCTGCCGTTCTCCGGCAAGGTCGCCGAGGTCGACCAGTCCAAGGTGTGGCCTGCGGGCACCTGCCTGGGCATCGACCCCACCACCAACCAGCCCACCGACATCCCGGTCGACTGCGCGGCGCCGCACGCGATGGAGGTCACCGGCGCGGTGAATCTCGCCGAGAGGTTCCCCGGCGGGCTGCCGCCCGAGCCCGAGCAGGACAGCTTCATCAAGGACGCGTGCACCCGGATGACGGACGCCTACCTGGCTCCCATCGAACTTCGCAGCACCACGCTGACGCTGATCTACAGCACGATCTCGCTGCCTAGTTGGGCGGCGGGCAGTCGTCAGGTGTCCTGCAGTATCGGGGCGACGCTGGGCAATGGTGGCTGGTCGACGCTGCTAAACAGCGCCAAGGGCCCCCTGCTGATCAACGGTCAGCCACCGGTGCCTCCCCCGGACATCCCCGAAGAGCGGCTGAACTTCCCGCCGATCCCGATCACCGACAACGAGCCGGTCAACACCTCTCAGTCCACCAGCGGTCAGTCCTCAAGCAGCAGCAGCGGCAGCAGCAGTGGCAGCTCCAGCGACGACAGCGACCAACAGCCCTCGACGCACGGTCCTGCGTCCTCGGACGTGCACCAGGGCGATGCACCGCCCAATCCCGAACCCGCCCCCGGCAACACCTTCCTGGGCGGCGCGCCCCCGCCGGCTCCCGGCGCGCCACCACCGCCGGGTGCCCCGCTGCCTCCGCCGCCCGGTGCGCCGCTTCCCCCGCCGCCACCAGCGCCCGCGCCGCTTCCGCCGCCCCCAGCGCCTGCGCCGCCCCCACCGGCACCGGCACCCGCGCCGCCCGGGCCGTAACCGAGTGGCCGTACAGATGAGCCGGGAGCGGTTCGAAGAACTGGTCTCCGAGGCGCTCGATCTGATACCGCCGAAGCTCGCCGACGCGCTGGACAACGTCGTCGTCCTTGTCGAGGGCCGCAACGACGAGGAGCCCGACCTGCTGGGCCTGTATCAGGGCGTCGCACTGACCGAACGCGATTCGTGGTACGCCGGTTCGCTGCCCGACACCATCACGATCTACCGCGATGCGCTGCTGGAGCACTGCGACAGCGAGCAGAACGTCGTCGACGAGGTGGCGATCACCGTGATCCACGAGGTCGCGCACCACTTCGGCATCGACGACGAGCGCCTCCACGAACTCGGCTGGGGATAGCGGGCAAACACACCGCGCGGCAACTGCGCTTTGTCGCCCGCGAGTGCTATCAAGGGGCCATGACCGAGTGCCGAGAATGCGTAGCGGGCCTCGAGCACTGCCATGGCACCGTCATCCACCACATCGCATGTCGAGCGGAATGCACCGAACCGGACTGCGTCACCCCGGAAGTGGCGCACGCGTTCGTGATCGACTGTGAGGCGATCAGCTGCGCGTGCACCGTCTCGGTGTCAGCCCATCGGGTCGGCTGAGCGCAGAGCGTCTTCGACCGGCCGTACGTCGGGCTCGGGGTAGAACGGCGGCGTCAGCGACCCCCACTGCAGACAACTCCACCTACCGTCGGTGACCGGTGCCAGCACGACGGCCTCCGTGTTCCCCAAGTGGTGGTCGAGAGCGAAACTGCGCTCGACACCGGCCAGCACCGACGACACCAGCCGGATCGCCGCGCCGTGGCTGACCAGCACGATGTCGCCGTGCCAGGCGTCGTCGTCGAGATGGCGCATCCGCAGCTGGGTGATGGTGGGCACGTACCGGTCCAGCACGTCGTGTCCCGTCTCACCGTTGGGCATCGCCACGTCGAGATCGCCGTCGTGCCACTTCTGGTAGATCGACTCGAACGTCGCGATCGCCTCGTCGTCGTTGCGGTCCTCCAGATCGCCGACCTGGACCTCGTGGACCCCGTCGAGCTCCACGGGCGGCAACCGCAGCGAACCGGCGATCTCCTCGGCGGTCTGACGGGCCCGGTGGGCCACCGAATGCGCCAGGATCGCGGGCGCAGCAGGCATGCCTCTGGCGAAGGAGCGCGCCTGATCGCGGCCGAGGTCGGTAAGTTCGGCGCCGGGCGGGCGGGTGTCGAGGCGACGGTGGACGTTCGCCAGTGACTGCCCGTGACGCACCAGCAGGAGACGCCCGCTCACCGCAGTCCCTCCCTGAGTCGCTCCAGCCAGCTGGAGGCTTCGTCAAGGCCGGGAGGGGCCGCGCCTGCGGCTGCTCCGGTCGGCCAGGATCCGAGGAATCGCATATCCGAACAACGACGGTGCAGCGCCTTGAGTGCCTCGGCCACCGCATCGTCGTCGATGTGGCCGACACAGTCGAGGAAGAAGATGTAGGTGCCCAACCCCGTTCGGGTGGGCCGTGATTCGATCCGGGTCAAATCGATGTCGCGGACGGCCAACTCGGTCAACGCCGATACCAGCGCGCCGGGGACGTTGTCGAGTCGCAGCACCACCGACGTCCGGTCGGCGCCCGTGCGCCCTGGCGGCGGGGCGGGCACACCGACGAGCACGAACCGGGTGCGCGCGTTGGGTTCGTCCACGATGTCGGACGCCAGCGCCGCCAGACCGTAGCGCTTGGTGGCCAGCGCGGTGCTCACCCCCGCGTCGGCGCGGCCCTCGGCGACGTCGGCGGCCGCGGCGGCGTTGGAATTGGCGGGTATCACCTGCGCCGACGGCAGCTGCTCGGCCAGCCAGTGCCGCACCTGAGCGGCCGCTACGGGGAAGGCGGCGACGGTCGTCACGTCGTCGGCCGCGGTGCCGTCGCGGACCGCGATCGTGAACGAGACGTCGAGCGTGAGCTCGGCGAAGATCTGCAGCGGCGTGCCGCCGGCCAGGCCGTCGAGGGTGGGTAGCACCGAACCCTCGATCGAGTTCTCGATCGGGACGCAGGCGTAGTCGGCGTCGCCGTCGCGCACGGCGGCGAGCGCGCCGGTGGTGCTGTCGCACGGGACCGGTGTCACCGCATCGGCGCCCGGCCCCCCGGGCAGCATGCGGCCGCCCGACATTTTGAGCAGCGCCGCCTCGGTGAAGGTCCCCTCGGGGCCGAGATAAGCGATGCGCGGCACGGGAACAACACTATCGGGTCACCGCGGTAATGCCGTTCCGCTGCACGAAAGGCTTGCGGGATCCGCCACGGCTTAGTTAAGTTAGGCTCACCTTATCTCAGAGGAGGCTGCATGGCGACAACGGTCACGGCACCGACGACGGCCGAGCGGATCCGCACCGCGTGCGCCAAAGCAGGCGGCGCGATTCTCGCGGTCGAGGGCGGCGAGAACGGGGCTCCCAGCGAAACTCCGGTCCACCACCTGCTCGACGACGGCTCGTTCGCGATCACGGTCCCCGCGGACAGCGCGGTGGCGACCAAGGCCGTCAGCGCGGGTGCCGGCGGGGTGCAGGCGGTGTTGGAGATGACGGACTACGCGCCGCTACCGCTACGCGAGCCGGTGCGCTCGCTGGTGTGGATACAGGGCCGCCTGCACGACGTGCCCGCAGGCGAGGTCTCGGCCCTGCTCGACCTGATCGCCTCGGAAGACCCCAATCCCGCACTACTTCAGGTGAACTCGGCGACCGCCGACGGCGACAAGGGCCACACGCTTCTGCGACTGGAGATCGACTCCGTGGTGGTCGCCGATTCCACTGGCGCCGAATCGGTCAGCGTGAGCACCCTGCTCGACGCGCGGCCGGACCCGTTCTGCGCGATGGAGTCATGCTGGCTGCAGCACATGGAGTCGGCCCACCGCGACGTCGTCGAGCGGCTGGCCAGCCGGCTTCCGATGTCGCTGCGCCGCGGCCGGGTCCGGCCCCTGGGCTTGGACCGCTACGGCGTCCAGCTGCGGGTGGAGACCGACGACGGCGACCACGATGTGCGGCTGCCGTTCACCCGCCCGGTCGACGACGTCACCGGGTTGAGCCAGGCGATCCGGGTGCTGATGGGCTGCCCGTTCCTCAACGGGCTGCGCGCACGGAAGTTGTGACGGCGCTACCGTAGCTCCGGTGACCGGCGCCCCCGACGAGCTCACCGACCCTGCGCGCCGGGCCCTGCGCATCGAGATCGTCGTCGTACTGGCGGTGACGTTCGGCCTCTCGGCTTACAGCGCGCTGCTGAACCTGATCGAGTCGGTGCTCCTCGGCCTCTCCGGTCAGGTCGTCGCACTCAATCCGCGCCGCTCCCCTTTCGACCTCATCGACCTCGGACTCAACCTCGTCTGGGTGTTCCAGCTGTCGGCATGGGGCGCGCTCGCCGTATACCTGTTGTGGCGCAGCGGAATCACCCTCAAGTCGATCGGGCTGGGTCGGCCCCGGTGGCGCGCCGACCTGCTCGGCGGGCTGGGCCTCGCCGCGCTCATCGGGCTGCCCGGCCTCGCGCTGTATCAGGTCGCCCGGCTCCTCGGTGTGAACGCCGACGTTGAGCCGGCCGAGCTGTACGACACATGGTGGCGGATACCGGTGCTGCTGCTGACGGCGCTGGCCAACGGCTGGGCCGAAGAGGTGATCGTCGTCGGCTACCTGATGACCAGGCTGCGCCAGCTACGCGTGAGCCCGGTGACCGCAGTGGTCGTCACCAGCGTCCTGCGCGGGCTCTACCACCTCTACCAGGGCTTCGGTGCGGGCCTGGGGAACCTGGCGATGGGCCTGGTGTTCGGCTATGTCTACCTACGGACCGGCCGGCTGTGGCCGCTGATAATCGCGCATGCCCTGGTCGACGCCGTGGCCTTCGTCGGCTATGCCCTGCTCGCCGGCCACCTCGGCTGGTTGCGATGAAGATGCGGCCCGGCGACGTAGATTTCTTCAGGTGACCGATAACCGGCAACCGCGCCGCGGCTTCGAGCCCCCGCCGCGGCCGCGCCGGGAGCCGTCACAGGTGATCCGCCGCGATCCCAACTACCGGTCGCCTCCACCGAACCCACCGATGCCTCCCAGTGGCCGGCCGCCCGCCCCTCCGCCCCGCATGCCACCTCCGCGGATGCCTCCGTCGCGCATGCCGCCACCCGCCCCGCCCCGACGCACACCGCCTCCGCCGCCACCTCGGGCAGGTGCCCGCCCCACGACCGCCCGCGGACCGACACCACGACCCCAACCGCCCCCGCCGCCTGCGGCCCCGACGAAGCCGAAACGCGCTCGGCGCAAACGGCATTGGGGCCGACTGCTGTTGGTGCTGCTGTTGCTGACCGCGACGGCGATCGTGGCCGGCGGCATCTGGATGGACTCGTCACTGCAGCGCATCCCCGCGCTGGCCGACTACGCCGGCCGGCCCGCCGCGGGTGCGGGCACCACGTGGCTGCTCGTCGGATCGGACAGCCGCCAGAATCTGACCCCCGATCAACAGGCGCAGCTGACCACCGGTGGGGACATGGGCAACGGCCGCACCGACACGATCCTGCTGGTGCACATCCCCGGCATCGCCTCGAGCACCGACACGACGATGGTGTCGATACCTCGCGACTCCTACGTGTCGATTCCGGGCTACGGCAGCGACAAGATCAACGCCGCGTACTCGGTGGGCGGCCCGCAGTTGCTCGCCCAGACGGTCGAGGAGGCGACGGGCCTGCGGATCGACCGCTACGCCGAGATCGGCTTCGACGGGTTCGCCACCATGGTCGACGCGGTCGGCGGCGTGAGGATGTGTCCCGCCGAGCCCATCAGCGATCCCCTTGCCGGCATCGACCTGCCGGCCGGATGCCAGAAGCTCGACGGCCGCAGCGCGCTGGGGTTCGTCCGCACCAGGGCCACTCCGCGCGCCGACCTCGACCGCATGGTTCACCAGCAGGAGTTCATGTCCGCGCTGCTGCACCGCGCTACCAGCCCGTCGGTGCTGCTCAACCCGCTGCGCTGGTATCCGATGGCGAAGGCCGCCGGCCGCACCTTCACCGTCAACGAGGACGATCACGTATGGAACCTGGCCCGGCTCGCCTGGGCGATGCACGGAGACGTCCTCACCACCACCGTCCCCATCGGGGAATACTCCAGCGGCGACGTCGGCTCGGTCGTGGTCTGGGACGATGCCCTGGCAACCCAACTGTTCGACGCGCTGCGCACCGACTCCCCGGTACCGCAGGACGTTCTCGACGCGCAGCCCTAACGTGCCTCCAGCAAACATTTACCTGAGCGTGTAATCGCCGTCACAAAGGGTCGACTCATTGAGGTAAACCTGACCTCTGTTAGGTTGACCTTCGCTGACAAAGGGCTCTGAGCTGGGCTATCGTGGCGTCCATGACCACTGCCGAAGCTTCCGACACCAAATTCCACGCCCTGCTGCAAGAGCAGATGCGCAACGAGTTCGGCGCCGCGCAGCAATACCTCGCCATCGCTGTCTACTTCGACGGAGCCGACCTTCCGCAGCTGGCCAAGCACTTCTACCGGCAGTCGGTCGAAGAGCGCAATCACGCCATGATGCTGGTTCAGTACCTCCTCGACCGCGACGTCGAATTCGAGATCCCGGGGGTCGACGCGGTGCGCAACACCTTCGACGCTCCGCGCGACGCGCTCGTCCTGGCCCTCGATCTGGAGCGCACCGTCACCGAGCAGATCGGCCGGCTGGCCGGCGTGGCCCGCGACGAGGGCGACTACCTCGGCGAGCAGTTCATGCAGTGGTTCCTCGGTGAGCAGGTCGAGGAAGTCGCGCAGATGACCACGTTGGTTCGCATCGCCGACCGAGCCGGCGACGACCTCTTCCGCCTGGAGGACTTCGTAGCGCGCGAGCTGGGCTCCACGTCGAAGGACGTCGGCGCACCGAAGATCGCGGGCGGCAGCCTCTGAGCATCGTGCGGGTCTGATCGCGGCTAGTCGCGACCGGCGGCGCCGGCCAAACCGTTCTGCAGCCAATCCTTGGTGCGGCCGGGGTGGTTGGTCGCGACCCACGCCACACCGAGGTCGCGACAGTACTGCACGTCCTCGAAATGGTCGACGGTCCAGCAGTACAGCGCGCGGCCTTGCGCGGCCGCACGGTCCACCAACTCCGGATGCTCTCTCAATGTGGCGATCGACGGCCCGACCGCGGTGGCGCCCACGGTGGTGGCGGCGCTGCCACCGAGGTAGCGCGACGTCTCGCCGAGCAACACCGTCGGCAACATCGGCGCCGCCCGGCGGATTCGCCACACGGCGGCGGCGGAGAACGACATCACCACCGCGCGCGACAGGTCCGCCGATGCAGGGGAGGCGATTCCGAACCGGTGCAGGAGCGCCAACACCTTGCTCTCCACCAATCCACCGAATCGGACGGGATGCTTGGTCTCGATGAACACCTTGACAGGCCGGTTCCAGTCGAGCACCAGTGAAATCAGCGCTTCGAGGGTGAGCAAGGCCGTATCACCCTGCGCCTCAACGGCATTGCGGCTTGGATGCCAACCGCCGTAGTCGAGCTCGCCCAGTTGGGCGAGCGTCATGTCGCTGACGAACCCCGTTCCGTTCGACGTCCGGTCGACCCTGCGGTCGTGCACACACACCAGGTGGCCGTCGCGGGTCAGCCGCACATCGCATTCCACGCCGTCGGCGCCCTGCTGCAGCGCAAGCTCGTACGCCGCGAGCGTGTGCTCGGGACGGTCGGCCGACGCGCCGCGGTGCGCCACGACGAAGGGATGCCCCCCGAGCGTCGGTCCGGAAGTCGCCTTCTCGGCGGCTTCGGAGTCGCCAGTCATGGCGCCTATGCTGCCGGGTCTTGCCCGTGCGACTCAACCGCAACCTCGGGCTCGGGTCTTTTCTCCGCCGGCGTGCCGTCTTCAGGGACGATCACCCAGCGCTTGCTCGGGCGCTCGACCGGCTGCCGTTCGAAGCCGGAAACGACCTTCATGGCGAGCAGCAGGGTGGCCAGCGCCAGCAGATAGGCGATCATCGTGGTCATCGTGTTGTCGGCGATTCCCTGCGCATCGCGGGTGAAGCTGGTCGCGATCGACCAGATCGACACTGCGTAGCTGGCCACCCACACTAGCCACCACACCGCGATCGGCCTGCGCAGATAGCTGAGCCGCTCCTCGACGGCCGCCAGTTCGAGAACAAATACCGGTGCCCAGAACAGGTTGACGAACGGGAGCAGGCAGCCCGCCTGGAGTCGCCAGGACGGTCGAGGGTCCGTCGTTCCCCGGTAGGTGTAGGCGGCGGAGCGCCTGGCGATGAGCCAGTTGGTCAGCACGATGAGGCTGGCCACCACCATGAACGCGGCGACGACGCTGAGCACGACACCGAACCATGTCGCGATCGCGGCAATCCACGGGGGCAGCAACACCGACCGGTTGATGATGAGCAGCACGTAGCGCGCGAGGTGGATCAGCGCCGCGGCGCCCAGTACCGCCATCGTCAGCAGCAGCGTGCCCGTCACCATCCCCGGCGACGGACCGCGGCGCGGGGCCTTCTGCTGTTGGTCGACAGGCGCGGGCTGGTCGACAAGTCCCCAGCGTGGGATGGTCGCGTAGCGCGGCGTCGGACCGAGCGCACGCTTTGGGCGCCGCGGATGCGGCGGTGCGCCCGGTCGCACGGCGATCCAGCGGTACCCCGGCGGCAGCTGCGGCCGCGCACCGGGCGCTCCGGCCGCAGACCGCGCGCTCCACTGGGCGTTCGCGGTGTCCGGCGCGGACGCCGATGGCGGCATCAGCGATCCGTTGCACCGCGGACACCACGTCCGGCGCCGGTCGCGCACGTTCCACCGGGTTCCGCACGCCGAACACACCTGAATCATTTCGCTCCTCGCGCGCGCGGAATCACTTCACTCCTCGCCCGACCATTCGACCAGCGTAGCGACGACGCGTCAGACGACACCCGGCCCGCCGTCGTCGGTCACCACCGGTCGGCCGGCACCGGCCCAGGCGAACATGCCGCCGCAGACATTGGCCGGTGAATAGCCGTTCCTGGCCAGGTACTGCGCCACGCTCTGCGAACGCCCACCGGCTGCGCAGATCACGAACACCTGCGCGTCACCGTCGATCTCCGCCAGCCGCGCCGGGATCTGTCCCATCGGGATGTGCCGCGCATCCGGGGCATGCCCGCGTGCCCACTCGTCGTCTTCGCGTACGTCGAGCAGGATCACGCGGGCGTCGAAGGTCGTCGGCACGTCCGCGACGTCGACCTGCGCGATTTCAGCCTCGTTCATGCCTCAATGCTGACATGCCGCCGGCCGGCTCGCGGCGACAGCAATGACCACCTATCCACAATTTCCACAGGTTCATCCACAGGCCGCGACATCGGAGAACCCGCCTTGAGCCGCTGAATCTGTGTTTTTCCTGAGGATCGCTGTGGATAAGCGGTCGGCGTTTGGGCGCTCTCATCAACAGGCTGTCGGGCGCCGAGCGAAATCCCTAGTCCCGCTAACCGCGACGTGAGCCGGCCGCACCCGCAATCCATGGTGCACGCGAGCCGATTTTTCCGGTTCGACGCAAGGGGCTATGATCGGCGTCACAACCAGCGGTTGTGATAGATCTCACCCGGGGGGAACATAAAATATGCAGGTCAGGAGGGGTTCATGACATCTTCGATGGGATCGGGTTCGGCTATGCCCCCCACGAAATGGCAATCCTCGACGGCCGGCGCCTACAACCGCAGCCAGCTGATGGCGTTACTGCGTGCCGGTGTGATCGCGCTGGTGCTCCTGGTCGTGCTGGCCTTGATCGTCCTGTTCTGACGATGAGCCGCTGACTTCCTCGCGAATACGACAAGCGAATACGACAAAGCCGCCGAGTCGATGCTCGGCGGCTTCTTGGTGTCGAAAGGTTTCTCAGGCGGGCGGATAGACACCCATCTGCTTGCCCTTGTCGGTCTGCCAGAAGATATCGGCGATCTCGTCGATCGTCTTGAGCAGCTTCTCGGCGACGGCGACGTCGAGCGACTTCTTGACGTCGCCCGCGCCGTGCACGCCGTCCCAGAACAGCTGGTGCAGGTTGGGGAACTGCTCGAAGTGATCTTTGGCGAAGAAGTCGGCCCACAGCACCATCAGGTGATGTTTGACCTCCTCGGCTTGCCGCTCCTTGATGATTATGCAGCGCGCGCGGAAGTGCTCATCGTCTGAGTCGTGATACTTCTGGATCGTCTTGAGGCACGAGAGCGCCTCGATTTTGGCCTGCGCGGGGTCATAGACGCCGCAGTAGAGATCGCAGTGGGCATGGGCGGGGGTCGCGTGGTTCAACAATCGATGCAGCATGTCCCTAACCTACCCTTTGGAGGTGCGCCGCAACCAGACACCGCGACGCTGGCCTCTGCGGTTGTTCCGAGTGGTCGACGACTCGATGCGCCCGACGGTCGGCCCCGGGGATGGCCTATTGGCCATGCGGGGCGGGAGCATTCGGCGCGGGCAGCTACGCGTGTTCCAGGATCCGCGGCGTTCGACGCGGTGGCTCGTCAAACGGGTGGGTGATGTCTACGCCGACGGTCGCGACGTGATCTTTGAAGCGCGATCGGACAATCCGGGCGCCCCCGGTGCGGTCGACTCCCACGAATTCGGTTGGGTCCCGGCGGCCGGTTCGTATCGCGTGCTGTGGACTGCCCGAGCCAATTCCGGCGGTTAGCAGTCGTGTCCACTTGCGTGCCAGCCGAGTTCTGCCGCATGCTGAGCAAATCGACCCACTGGCGTGTCGGGCCATCAGTCGGCTAGAGGCCGGCGTCCGAACACCGATGGCGCGGAGGCGATATGGAGAGGGAGTCGGGCAAGGCGATCGAGATCGCCCCCTTTCATTCACGCGGTTCACTCAAGGGATTCGTCATCTCGGGCCGCTGGCCGGATTCGACCAAAGAGTGGGCACAGTTGCTGATGGTCGCCGTACGTGTGGCATCGCTTCCCGGGTTGTTGTCCACGACAACGATTTTCGGTGCCCGCGAAGAGTTGCCCGACGAGCCCGAACCCAATACGGTCGGCCTCGTCCTTGCCGAGGGCACCGTGGTCGGTGAATCAGCGGTACCGCCAGGTTATTTCGCCGAGCACCAGCCACCGGCCCTGTTGATGTTGCATCCCCCGTCGGAAACCACACCGTCGCTGCCCGAGTGCAGCGGGGCGGCCTCCGGTTGCGTGTTGCTACCCGGCCTCCCCCATCTGGGCCTCGAGCACCGCGCAGCATGGGTGGAAGCCGAATCCGATGGAACAGTGACCTCCATGGTGAGCCGCGTCGGCGTCGACCCGATCAGCCATCCGGACACTGCGATCCTCGCGATGCTGCTTGCGGCATAAGGGCTTTCGAAGCATTTGATTCGGGTGCCTGAACGCTGGATTCGGCTGTCCGAAACCATACGCGGCACTGGCGCACCCGGGATACCGAAGCTATGGTCGGTTCAGTAAGCGAAGGGGAGTAGCCCCCAATCGTCGTGTCGACACACTGGCGCAAGCCCGGCCGGCGAACCACATCCGAAGGTGTGGTGGGCGAGACCTTCGACCGAAGCCGGCGGGGCATCAACACCGCTACGTCGGCGACGCGTCGAAAGGGTCCTCTCAATGCTCGCCGCCATCGTGGTCAGTCTGGCCGTTGTCTTTGTCGCCGAACTCGGCGACAAGTCGCAGCTGATCACCATGACCTACTCATTGCGGCACCGATGGTGGGTCGTGCTCTCCGGGGTCGGGATCGCAGCGATGCTGGTTCACGGCCTCTCCGTCGCGGTCGGACACTTTCTCGGGGCGACGTTGCCCGAACGCCCGATCGCGTTCGTCGCCGCCATCGCGTTCCTGCTGTTCGCGGTGTGGACGTGGCGCGAGAACGGGCACGACGACGAGATTCGGATCGCCGAGCCGCGGTTCGTCGTCCCCGCGATCGTGTCGTCGTTCGTGCTGGCCGAACTCGGCGACAAGACGATGCTGGCCACTGTCGCCCTGGCCAGCGAACACAGCTGGGCGGGGGTGTGGATCGGTGCGACTGCGGGCATGGTTCTGGCCGATGGCGCCGCGATCGCTGCGGGCAGGCTGATGCACCGCAGGCTTCCGGAACGGTTCCTGCACGGCCTGGCCAGCGTCCTGTTCCTCCTTTTCGGCCTGTGGCTGCTGTTCGACAGCGCGCTGGGTTGGCGGTGGGTCGCCGTGGCGGTCACCGCTTCCGTCACCGTCTCGGTGCTCGTGGTCTGGCTCATCCGCCAACGCAGGGCACCCGTGCCTGCCGGGGCAGCCCAGCCGTCGCCCCAGGGGTCCTGACCTCGACCTGCGCGTTCGACGACCGACACTGGGCGCTCCGCGACCATCGGTGCAGTATTTGGCAAACCCCGCGTTGCGACGGAATGCATGCAACTGATGTTGCCGGCGGTGGTCGTCGGGTCTGGGGTGGACGCGCTGTCCGATCGCTGAGCAAAACTAGCTCGACAAAGCTGCTGTAGTTTGCTTCGTCGCACCGTATGGTAGAGGCGCCGGCGCATGCGGAATGCGTCGCAGCCGGCACAGTAGCGGGCGTCGAGCGCGGGGGCGGATCAACTTTTCCCGGGTTTGCACTTGGTTGTGGCCACAACACTCGCTACGATGATCAGCAAATACGCCGCTTGTACACCGCTCGTCCAATCCATGTGGAGGTCATATCGATGAGCACGACGTTCGCCGCTCGCCTGAACCGGCTGTTTGACACGGTCTACCCGCCGGGACGCGGCCCGCACACCTCCGCCGAGGTGATCGCGGCACTGAAGGCCGAGGGCGTCACCATGTCCGCTCCGTACCTCTCGCAGCTGCGCTCGGGCAACCGCACCAACCCCTCTGCCACCACCATGGCCGCTCTTGCCAACTTCTTCCGGATCAAGCCGGCCTACTTCACCGACGACGAGTACTACGAGAAGCTCGACAAGGAGCTGACCTGGCTCGCCAGCATGCGCGACGAGGGCGTCCGCCGTATTGCCGCACGCACCGTCGGCTTGTCGCCGGAGGCCCAGCAGGACATCGTCCAAAAGGTCGATGAGCTGCGTCGCCGGGAGCATCTCGACGATTAGCCCGGTGCGGCCCACCGTCCCATAGCTGGCGAAGTGGGGTCGCGCTACCAGCTACGCTGCTTGATCCGTCGCGCCATTGCGACGGGTCAGTGCTCTGTACTGCTCGGCGATCTCCAGAATCCATTCGCGGTCTGAATACTCGCTGGGTTGGTTCAGCCATCCCAGTCCGGGAAAATCGACGCGCTTGTCCTCCGAAGCGCTCTCGGTCCCGGAGTAGATCCACTCGGCGATCGCCCGGGCCTGTTCCTGCGGCGGAACCGGCGGGGATTCCAGGGCTGTCTCGTCTGGGTCGGCGTCATCACCGGACACCGCGCCGCGCGGGTCGACCCGGAGTTTGCGCCGGTGTTCGGCGGCCGTGGCCTCCAGGTAGAGCGCGTCGGAGATCAGCGACATCCGTTCTGCGACCCGGAAGACGAGCGGTCCGCGCGGCCGCACACCGATACCGATATCAGGGTGCCTGCGGCCCAGCTCGGTGAGGATCGGCTGGATCGCCCGCAGTTCGCGCTTGGCGCCGAACCAGTCCTCGATGCTGGGCAGTAGCGATCCCGCGGCGACAACCAGCATCGCGCAGCCCAGCAGCGTCGCCGCGGCGCCGACGCCGACTGGTCCGTCGCTGTCGAGGGCACGTAGGAAGAAGAAGGCCGACGCCACCACGATCAGCACGATGCCGATCGTGAACACGAACAGCGCGCGCCCCCGGCGGCTGCGGTTGGAATAACGCAGCCCCGCCCACGAGACCAGCGACAACGCCAGCAACACATAGAGCAGCGGCAGCAACCACGGCAGCGTGTTCCCACCGCCGCTGAGGTTGCGCTGCAGATACTCCTGGGGCGACATCTCGGGCTGACGGCCCGCTGAGAAGAAGGCCACCGCGGTCACCACGGCGATCACCGCCGCGACGCCGTACTGCGCGAAGGCGATCTTGCGGATGGTTGCCGGTTTGCGCACCGACGACACGGTCGTGATCATCACGCAACTGCCCGCGGCACACGCGACGAGCGCCACCTGCGACAGTCCCAGCGAGATGTTGGGCCAGCGCAACACCCGGTCGATGAGCAGCGTCAGGGGCTGCCAGTTCAATGCGGCGATCAACGCCAGGCTCGCCAGCGCGACGATCATCGCGGTGCTCACCAGGCTCTGCTTATTGACCAGCGCCCATCCGATGCGTAGTCCGGTGGCCAGCCCGAGCAGACCGGCGATCACCCAGACGATCAACCAAACGCCTCTCCGAGCCGCACCTGGACGATCGACGAACGGTCCGACGGAAGCCTGCCCAGCCGGTACAGCAGCAGGGCCGCGAAATCCTCCGCCTCCTGCTCGGCCTCCTCACCGGCCGGACCCATACAACCGGTCCGCTGGTTGAGCATGTAGCTGATCAGATCGGAGCTGGCGAACTCCGTGCTCTCTTCGGCGGCCTGCGCGACGGGAATACCGTCGTGGCCCAAGACCAGGTGTCCCAGCTCGTGGGCCAGGGTGCGGTCCCACGCGGGCAGGCCCTTCTGGATCAGGAACACGTCGTGGTCGTTGTACTGGCGCCACTGCCCGCAGACACCGGGCGGCAGCTCGGCCATCTTGAGCTCGATGGGTCGTTTGCGGTCTTCGCTGACGGCCTCGACGAGCCGTGTCAGTGACACCTCCCCCTGCCGCGGCGCCAGTTCGAGCACGGCCCCAACCGCGCGGGTGACACGGCGGTTAGCTGGCATGGATCCCCCTTCCGACCAGTTCACTATGCGCTGTCCGCCCTCTTGACGGGCGGCTTCAGTCAGTTCGCGAACGTTGCGGTCCGTATAAGCATGCCCTCAATAGGCCATGTAGCCAAGACGGATCCGGCGCCCTCTCGCAGGCGCCGAGCCGCCCGCAGACCGAACGCTGTGAACGATAGGGTTGTGCTGCACCGACAACCTGCACAGCCATGACGTCAGCAATCGAGAAAACCACCGGGAGGCAGCCGGGATGAGCCCGTTCAAGCGACGCAAAACCCGTGCCACCCGCAGGGCCGAGGCCCGCGCGATCAAGGCGAAGGCGAAATTGGAGGCCAAGCTGGCCGCCAAGAACGAAGCCCGTCGGATCAAGTCCGCCCACCGGGCCGAGGCCAGGGCGCTCAAGGCGCAGCTCAAGGCCCAGCGCGACAGTGACCGCGCAGCCCTGAAAGTGGCCGAGACGCAGCTGAAGGCCGCCCGCGAAGGCAAGCTGTTCGCCCCCGGCCGGATCCGTCGCGTGCTGACCGTCATTCGCCTGCTCGCGCCGATCGTGGTCCCCGTCGGCTACCGCGCCGCCATCGCCGCGCGTGGCTATGCCGACCAACGCCGGGCGGACCGGCTTGGTGTTCCGCTCAGCCAGGTCGGCCAGTTCAACGGCCACGGCGCCCAGTTGTCGGCCCGCATCTCCGGTGCCGAGCAGTCGTTGCGGCTCGTCTCCGAGAAGAAGCCGAAGGACGCCGAGACCAAACAGTTCGTGGGGGCGATCACCGAGCGGCTCGGGGACCTGTCCGCCGCGATCGCCGCCGCCGAGCACATGCCGCCGTCGCGGCGCCGGTCTGCGCACGCCGCCATCGAACGGCAACTCGACGGAATCGACGCCGACCTGATGGCTCGGCTCGGCGTGAGTTGAGCTGACAGTGTCGCCGTCCGGCTTGGCAGCCCGCCTTCGCGGCGTGGCTTCGGGGCTGCTGACGGCGACGCTTGCCGTGGCCGCGCACGGTTACGGCGGTGCCGAGCCGCCCAACGGTGCCGCGATCGTGGCGCTGCTCATCGTCGCCGCGACCGTCGGCACGTTGACCACCACCCTTTCCGCCGCTTCGACAACATCTGTCCTGCTGGCGATTCTGGCTTGCGGTCAGATCGCCGGCCATATCGTGCTGGGCGCATCCGGGCATATCCACGCGCCGCTGACCGCGACGATGGCCGCCGCCCATGCGGTGGCGGTTGGCGTGGGGACGGTGCTGATCGCGGCGGGTGGTCGGTTGTGCCGCGCCGTGACGCGCGTGGTGCGCGTCGCAGTGCGCGTGGTGCGCTCGCCGCTCGCACCGCAGGGTCGTCCCATCGTCCGGCGAGCCGAACAACCGCTTCGTGCTGCGCTGCTTCTCGCCGCCTCGATGTCTCATCGCGGGCCGCCGGTCAGTCCCGCGCGCTGATCGACATACCCACGGCTCGAGAAAGACACATTTGATGAGAACCATCACCAGGGCGCCCCGTCGCGCCCTCACCACCGTCGCCGCCGGTGCGGCCCTGCTCCTCTGGCTGACGATCGGGACGCTGGCCACCGCAGGCACCGCGTCCGCGCATGCGACCCGCATCGCGTCGGACCCTGCGGAGAACGGCCGGCTCACCGACGCGCCTGAGACGGTGTCCGCCACGTTCAGCGAGGCACTGCAGCCGCAGTTCGCGGCAATGACCGTCGTCGGCCCCGACGGCAACCTGTGGTCGACCGGCGAACCCCAGGTCCAGGGCGCCGTCCTCAGCGTCGGTGTGCGTCCACTCGGACCGTCCGGGCGTTACACCGTCAACTACCGGGCGACGTCGGCGGACGGGCACGTGGTCAACGGGTCCTGGTCGTTCGAGCTGAGCGTGCCGGGAACCGGGACACCGGGCCCGTCGGCGGCCGCACCGGCCCAGGCCCCGGCCGATGACGGCATCCCGGTGTGGCCGTTCTTCGCGGGAGCGGTCGTCATCATCGCCGCGGGCGCGGTGTGGGCGGTGCGGCGCCGCGCGTGACCCGTCGACGCACTGTGGTCGTCGGGCTGGTGTTCGCGGCCGCCGCGACAGGCTTGACATGGGGGCTGGCCTACCCGCAGGGGTCGCTCGGTGCGACCGCAGTGCGGGTGGCGGCCGACTGCGCAGGTGTCCTCACGCTGGGCTTGGCGGTGGTGCCGGTCCTCGACGGTGAGCGGCACCGCGGCGAGTTGTTGGCCCGCTCGACGCGACCGCTGGCAGTCGCCTCGGTGCTCTGGCTGCTCGCCGAGTTGACCCGGATGATCGTCGCAGCCGCACAGACCGCCTCGCTACCGGTGTTCCGCCTCGGCATGCAGACCACAGCCGACTTCGCCACGACCACCGCGGCGGGTCGGGCGGGCATGCTGGCGGTCGCCGCCGCGGCCGCCATAGCCGTTGCGGCGCTCGTCGCACCGCGGACGGCGTCGTGGAATGTCGCCGTGCTCGGCGCCGCCGCGGTCGGAGTCGTCGCCCGCCAACTGACCGGGCACTTCGCAAACAGCCCGCTGGGTGGTGTGGCGGTGGCCGCGCACAGCCTTGCCGCCGCGTTGTGGGTCGGGGCGCTGGCGGCGCTGGTGCTGACCGTCGACCACCGCGGTCAGTGGGCCCGGATGCTGCCGCGCTTCTCTGCACTGTCGCTGGTCTGCGTGGTGGTGCTGCTGGTCGGCGGTGTCGCCGGGGCCGCGCTCCGGTTGGGCGCACCGGCCGAGTTGTACGCGACCGGTTACGGGCGGCTGGTGTCGGCCAAGATCGCGGTGACGGTCGTGCTCGTCGTCCTCGGCTGGCGAAACCGCACGATGTGGTTGCCCGCCGCGCGGTCGCATCGCGCCACGGCGGAGGTGTCCCGAACCCGGGCGCATGCCGAAACCGCGCTGATGCTCGTCGCGCTGGTCCTGGCCGCGGGTCTGGCCGTCACGGGTTAGTGCCATAGCCGACCTGGCATGATGGACCGATCGACTTCCGGCCGCTCGCTCGGCCGGCCTGGCGACGAGACACTGCAAAGGAGCAGCCCGATGGCAGACCAGCAGGGCCGACCCGACGAACAGCCGCACACCACGCCACCGGCGGAACAGTCGACCCCGCAGCCCGCTGCCGCGGAGTCAGCGAGCGTCTCGCCCGACCCGCTCATCCCCCCCGCCCCGGCGAAGAAGACGCCCGCCAAGAAAACTCCCGCCAAGAAGGCCGCCAAAAAGACTCCCGCGAAGAAGGCGGTGAAGAAGGCCGCACCGGCGAAGAAGTCGCCCGCCAAGAAAGCCCCCGCCAAGAAGGGTCCGGCGAAACAGGTGCCTGCGAAGAAAGTACCCGCGACTGAACCGGACGTCACCGGTAGTGACGTCGAGTCTGCAGCGAAAGTGACTGCTGCGCAGGCGAAGTCGACGGTCGCCGCCGCCAGCAATCCGGTGGCCGGGCCGCCACCGACGCCGTTGATCGGGCCCGAACCGTCGCGGCTGCCGGTTGCGGCGGCGATCGCTGCGGGCGTGCTGGCGATCATCGTCGTGCTGCTGATCCGCCGGGGAAACGACGAGGACTGACGAAAAACGCTTGACCCTCACGCTGCGTCAGGGTCGATAGTGGCGCTATGGACGCCATGACCGTCGGCGCGGTGGCCACCCTGACGGGTGTCTCGGTACGCACCCTGCACCATTACGACCACATCGGTCTGGTGGTGCCGAGTGTGCGCACCGAGGCCGGATACCGCGGCTACACCGACGCCGACATCGAACGGCTGCATGTGGTGCTGGTGTACCGGTCTGTCGACATGCCCCTCGAGGAGATCCGCGCCCTGCTGGAAGGGGACGGGGATGTGCTCGACCACCTCGAGCGCCAGCACCGGCTGCTGCTGGACCGTGGGGACCGGCTACAGCACACGATCAAGGCAGTGGAGGAACTGATGAGCTCACATCGCAGTGGCATACAACTGACCGCCGACGAGCAGGTCGAGATCTTCGGCAGCGCGGTGTTCGACGAGTACGCCGCCGAATCCGAGGAGCGGTGGAGTGGTACCGACGCGTGGAAGCAGTCACAGCAGCGCACCGCGCGAATGACCAAGCAGGACTGGATCGAGCTCAAGGCCGACAACGATGCGCTGTTGGCGGCGCTGGCCGATGCCCACCGCGACGGTGTCGTACCCGGCACACAGGGTGCGAACGAGCTGGCCGCGTGGCATCGCGCGAACATCGAGCGCTTCTACGACTGCGATCACGACATGCACGTGTCCCTGGCCGAGATGTATCTGGCCGACGAGCGGTTCACGCGCTACTACGACGACGTCGAGCCGGGGCTGGCGCAATTTGTGCACGACATCATCGTGGCTAACATCGACCGGTGAGCATCGAGCCCCGCCCCACCGCTGACCTCGTCGACGACATCGGCCCGGACGTACGCAGCTGCGATCTGCAGCTGCGCCATTTCGGCGGGCGCACGGAGTTCGCCGGGCCGATCGTCACGGTGAAGTGCTTCCAGGACAACGCGTTGCTGAAGTCCGTACTGTCCGAGCCGGGTGACGGCGCAGTGCTCGTGATCGACGGCGACGGGTCGCTGCACTCGGCGCTTGTCGGCGACGTCATCGCCGGGCTCGGTGTCGAAAACGGCTGGGCCGGTTTGATCATCAACGGCGCGGTGCGTGACTCCGCGATGTTGCGCACCCTCGACATCGGCATCAAGGCACTGGGGACCAACCCGCGCAAGAGCACGAAAACCGGTGCCGGAGAACGTGATGTCGCGGTCGAGTTCGGCGGTGTCGTGTTCCAGCCGGGCCACATCGCTTACAGCGACGACGACGGCATCGTCGTGGTCGCACGCTGACGCGAGCAGGACTTAGGCCGAAGCTTTCACCGAGGCACGGTGTTTGGTGAACTCCAGGGCCTCGTCGTCGACTTTGCCGCGACGAATCAGCCGCAGGTCGAGCAGATAGTTCTGCTTGAGCCGCCACGGCGGGACATGCCCGGCCTTCGGCAGGTAGTCGAGCGCGCGCAGGACGTAACCGGGGGTGAAATCCATCAGCGGGCGTTCGTCGACGCTGTTGCCGGGATGCATCGGTTCGAAGCGGTCGAATCCCTCGGCGTCCATGTAGTTCAGCACCCGGCAGAAGAACTCGGAGACCAGGTCGGCCTTGAGCGTCCATGACGCGTTCGTGTAGCCGATGGTGAACGCCATGTTCGGCATGTGGGTCAGCATCATGCCCTTGTAGGCCATGGTCTCGTTCAGCTCGATCGGCTCGCCGTTGCGCATGATCGCCGCGCCGCCGAACAGCTGCAGGTTCAAGCCGGTTGCGGTAATGATGATGTCGGCCTCGAGCTCCTCGCCGGAGGCGAGCTTGATGCCCGTCTTGGTGAACCGCTCGATGGTGTCGGTGACGACGTCGGCCTTGCCGTGGCGGATCGTCCGGAACAGATCGCCGTTGGGCGCCAGGCACAGCCGCTCGTCCCACGGGTTGTAGTGGGGCCCGAAGTGCTTCTGCACGTCGTAGCCCTCGGGCAGCCTGCGCTGCGCCATGGTCATCAGCTGCTTGCGCATGAAGTTCGGGAAGCGCCTGCTGATCTGGTACTGCGCGGACTGGAACAGGATGCTCTTCCAGCGGTTGAGCACATACGCGGGCTTCTCCGGCAGCGTCTTTTTCGTCCTAACCGCGAACGGATCGACGTCGGGCAGCGAACCGACATAGGTCGGTGAGCGCTGCAGCATCGTGACATGCCCGGCACCCGAGTTGGCCAGCGCCGGGATCAGGGTGACCGCGGTCGCGCCGCTGCCGATAACGACGACCTTCTTGCCCTGGTAGTCGAGGTCTTCGGGCCAGTGCTGCGGATGGATGACGGTGCCCTCGAAGTCGTCACGGCCGACGAACTCCGGCGTGTAACCCTCGTCGTAGTTGTAGTAGCCGCTCGCGGCGAACAGGAACGACGCAGTGATCTCGGCTTCCTCGCCGTCGCGCTCGACGCGCACGGTCCAGCGGTTGTTCTCGTCCGACCAGTCCGCGGACAGCACGCGATGCTGATAGCGGATGTGCTTGTCGATGCCGTACTCGGCCACGGTCTCCTGGAGGTAGGCCATGATCGACGGCCCATCGGCGATCGCCTTCTCAGACGTCCACGGCTTGAACCGGAAGCCGAGCGTGAACATGTCCGAGTCCGAGCGGATGCCGGGATATTTGAAAAGGTCCCAGGTACCGCCGAGGTTCTCCCGGCGCTCCAGGATCGCGTAGCTCTTATCGGGGCAGCGGTCCTGCAGATGCCAGGCGGCGCTGATGCCGGAGATACCGGCGCCCACGATGACGACGTCGAGGTGTTCGCTCATGGTACCGAAGCGTATCAACGCTATGTCGAGTTAGTCAACGGGATGTCGAGATACTCAACACCGTGTAAAGTCGATCGACGTGACCACCGTCAGCCAGTCCCGCGGACCACGGGGACGCCGTTCCGGCCGCCCCTCCGGCGACGACCGCGAACACGCGATTCTCTCGACACTCGAGACGCTGCTCGAGGGCCGCTCGCTGGCCGACATCTCGGTGGACGACCTGGCCAAAGGCGCAGGCATCTCCCGTCCCACGTTCTACTTCTATTTCCCGTCGAAGGACGCGGTGCTTCGTGCGCTCGTCGAGCAGGTCATCGTTGAGGCCGACGGCAATGCCGACGACGCGATGGGTGGTATGGATCCCGCGGTGGATCCCGCCGGAGTCTGGAAGGCCATCAACGCGCTGTTCAAAACGTTCGGTTCACACCGCGCCGTGACACTCGCGGGCGCCGCAGCCCGGCCCACCAACCCCGACGTCCGCGCGCTGTGGTCACGCTTCATGCAGAAGTGGATAGACCACACCACCGCGTCAATCGAGAGTGAACGCGCCCGGGGTGAGGCACCCGAGACGATCCCGGCGCAGGACCTCGCGACATCGCTCAACCTGATGAACGAGCGCACGATGCTCGCGGCCTTCGCATCCGAGCAGCCCGCGGTCAGCCCGGACCAACTCGTCGACACCCTCGCCCACATCTGGGTCAGCAGCATCTACGGCACCACTCGCCACTAGTCGGACATCGATGCGAACATATGTTCGTGTCCACTGGTCCCGGGGCCATCGCGGCGAGCATTCTGCACGCCGACCTCGATTCGTTCTATGCCTCGGTCGAACAGCGTGACGAGCCGTCGCTGCGTGGCCGGCCGGTCATCGTCGGGGCAGGTGTGGTGCTCGCCGCCAGCTACGAGGCCAAGGCGTACGGTGTGCGAACCGCGATGGGCGGACGCGAAGCCCGCCGCCTCTGTCCGCACGCGATCGTCGTGCCTCCGCGCATGCCGGCGTATTCGCAGGCCAGCCGCGACGTCTTCGAGGTGTTCCACGACACGACGCCGGTGGTCGAACCGCTGTCGGTCGATGAGGCGTTCCTCGATGTGTCAGGGCTGCGGCGGGTGTCGGGCACCCCGGTCGAGATCGCCGCCAGGCTGCGGGCACGGATCCGCGAAGAGGTCGGGCTACCCATCACCGTGGGGATCGCGCGCACCAAGTTCCTGGCCAAGGTCGCCAGCCAGGAGGCCAAACCCGACGGGCTGCTCCTCGTCCCGCCCGATTGTGAGCTGGCGTTTCTGCACCCGTTGCCGGTGCGCCGACTGTGGGGTGTCGGCGCCAAGACCGCCGAGAGGTTGCACACCTATGGAATCGAGACCGTGGCCGACGTCGCCGAGCTCAGCGAGTCCACTCTCGGATCCCTGGTCGGAGCGGCGATGGGCAGCCGGTTGTTCGCTCTGTCGCACAACATCGATCGCCGTCGAGTGGTCACCGGCGTGCGCCGACGCTCGGTCGGCGCGCAGCGCGCGTTGGGCCGGCGTGGCAACACGATGTCGGCGCAGGAGATCGACGCCGTCGTCGTCAACCTGATCGACCGCATCACCCGGCGGATGCGCAAGGCCGGCCGGACCGGTCGCACCGTGGTCCTGCGGCTGCGCTTCGACGACTTCGGCCGCGCCACCCGGTCGCACACGATGCCACGGGCGACCGCGTCGACCGAGGTGATCCTGTACGCCGCCCGAGGGCTCGTCGCCGCGGCGGCGCCGCTGATCGCCGAGCGCGGTCTGACCCTCGTCGGATTCGCCGTGTCCAACATCGATCGCGACGGCGCACAACAGCTCGAGCTGCCGTTCGAGGAGAGCCCCGACACGACCGCGGTCGACGAAGCCGTCGACCAAGTGCGTCAGCGGTACGGAAATTCGGCGGTGACCCGCGGTGTATCCCCTACTGACGTGTGGGCCCAGCTGGGCCGCGATCCCGGTCTCGAAATGCCCCAGCTACCCGACTGACCCGGGCTTGCCCTTGCGCGGCTGGGCCTTCTTGGCCGTCGTCTTCCTGGCCGCCCTGCCGGGCTTCGTCGGGGGGTTGGCGGCTTCGGTCTTCGCCGACTTCATCGGCGGGACAGCCTTTTTCGCCGGCGTCTTCTTGGCGGGAGTCTTGGTGGCGGCCTTCTTGGCGGCCGTCTTCTTTGCCGGAACCTTCTTCACCGGCGCCTTGGTCGCCGCCTTCTTGGCGGGCACCTTGGTCACCTTCTTGGCAGGCGCCTTGGCGAACTTCTTCGCGGGCGCCTTCTTGGCTGGCGCCTTTTTCACCGGCGCCTTCTTGGCCGGTGCCTTCTTCGGTGCAGCCGATGACGGTGGCGCCGACGGCGGTTGGATCTGCTCGGCCTGGTCCTCGGGCTCGCCGCTGACACGTCGCACGAAGCGCCCGGCCGTCTCGCCCGCAGCGGTCGCGAGCTCTGCGGCACGCGCGCCGAGCGCCGCGGCCGTCTCACCGATAATTTTTCTCACAGTGACCCTGTACCCCGTTCGGGGCAGTTAACCGCGGGCGATTCTCATGATCCCGCCCACGCCAGCAATTCCTCGGCGGGCCAGGTGTTGACGATGCGGTCGACCGGCACCTCGGCATCGAGCGCACGTTGCGCTCCGTAACCGAGGAACTCCAGCTGCCCGGGGGCATGCGAGTCGGTGTCGATCGAGAACAGGCACCCGATCTCCAGTGCGAGCTTGAGCAGCCGGGTCGGCGGGTCACGCCGCTCGGGTCGGGAGTTGATCTCGACGGCCGTTCCGTGGTCCCGACATGCCGTGAACACCTTCTCGGCGTCGAATTTCGATTCCGGCCGCATCCCACGTCCTCCGGTGACCAGGCGCCCGGTGCAGTGGCCCAGCACATCGGTGTGCGGGTTGGTGACCGCCTTGAGCATCCGGCGCGTCATCGACGGGGCGTCCATCGCCAGCTTCGAATGCACGCTGGCCACCACGATGTCGAGCCGTTCGAGCAGTTCGTCCTCCTGGTCGAGGGAGCCGTCCTCGAGGATGTCGACCTCGATACCGGTCAGAATCCGCAGCGGGGCGACCTTGTCGCGCAACTCGTCGATGACGTCGAGTTGTTGGCGCAACCGCTCGGGCGACAGGCCATTGGCGATCCGAAGCCGCGGCGAATGGTCGGTCAGCGCACAGTACTCATGGCCCAGATCCCTTGCCGCCGCCATCATTTCCTCGATAGGGGCCGACCCGTCCGACCAGTTCGAATGCACGTGCAGATCGCCGCGCAGCGCCGCGCGGATGTCACCGCCTCCGAGATCCTTTGCGTTTGACCGCAATTCGGACAGCAGCTCGGGTTCGCGACCGGCCCATGCCTGCGCGATGACCTTCGCGGTCTTGGGGCCGATGCCGGGCAGCGACTGCCAGCTGTTGGCGGTGCCGTGGCGGTCGCGTTCGGCCTCGGAGAGGGCTTCGACGACGTCGGCGGCGTTACGGTAGGCCATCACCCGGCGCGGGTCCTCGCGCGCACGGTCCTTGTAATAGGCGATCTGCCGCAGGGCGATGACGGGGTCCATCACCCCAGTGTGCCCGTTTTGCTACTTCGAACCGAAGCTCGATATAGTGGATTGCGAATATGTTCAATCCATCAAGTCCTGGGATCTATGCCACACCGCTTCCCCGGTAGCCCCGAGCTACCGCTCTACGAGATCAAGGCGAACCTGTTCAAGGCGTTGGCCCACCCTGCGCGTATCCGTGTCCTCGAGATTTTGTCGGCGAACGACGGGCCGACGTCGGTCAGCGAGATACTCGCCGAGACCGACCTCGAACCCACGCTGCTCTCTCAGCATCTGGCCGTGCTCAAGCGTCATCACGTGGTCTCGGCGCAACGCATCGGCAATTCGGTCATCTACGATCTCGCTCACCCCAAGATCTCCGAACTGCTGGTCATCGCGAGGGCTTTTCTCGCTGACGTCCTCGGTGTCCACCGGGATCACTTGGCGGCATTCGAGGCCCTGCCGCCGCTGGGACACGGCAAGTGAACCTCGCCCGCCTGCTCCCGAGCCGCCGCGACTATGCCGAGCTGCCCCGGTCGTGGCGGCGCGACATCCTCGCCGGAATCACAGTCGGCGTGGTTGCCTTACCACTGGCCTTGGCATTCGGCATCAGCTCCGGCGTCGGCGCGGCGGCCGGCTTGATCACCGCCGTCGTTGCCGGCTTGGTAGCCGCCGTCTTCGGCGGGTCGCACGTGCAGGTGTCCGGACCCACCGGCGCGATGGCCGTCGTGCTCGCGCCGATCGTGGCCCAGTATGGCCTGGGCAGCATCGCCCTCGTGACCGTGCTGGCCGGGCTGCTCGTGCTCGCCGCCGGAATCACCGGTCTGGGCCGGGCAGTCACATTCATCCCCTGGCCCGTTATCGAGGGGTTCACCCTGGGCATCGCCGCCATCATCTTCCTTCAGCAGGTGCCCGCCGCGTTCAGCCAAGGGAGCCCGGCCGGCGGCCGCACATTGTCGGTCGCGTGGAGCGTTGTCCGACAAGCGGATTGGCCCTCAGCGGCGCGGACGTTGGCGGTGGTGGCCGTTGTCGCAGCCCTCATGGTGACGCTGCCGCGTCTGCACCGCAGCATTCCGGAGTCGCTGACGGCCGTGATCGTCGTGACGATAGCCGTTGTAGCCCTTGATATTCCGGCTGCCAGCATCGGCGGGCTCCCATCGCATCTTCCCGCACCAGTCCTACCGCAGGTGGACCTCGCTGCAATGCGGACCCTCGTCGGTGCCGCTTTGGCGATCGCCGCGCTGGCCGCCATCGAGTCCCTGCTGTCGGCGCGCGTGGCCGCCACCATGGCGCCGACGGGTCCGTACGATCCGGACCGCGAACTGGTGGGCCAGGGCCTGGCGTCGGTGGCGTCGGGCGCTTTCGGTGGCATGCCCGCGACCGGAGCCATCGCCCGTACCGCGGTCAACGTGCGCTCCGGCGCGCGAACCCGGGTCGCTGCCATCGTGCATTCGCTGGTCCTGCTCGCGGTCGTCTACCTTGCCACCGGGCCGGTGTCCGCAATACCGCTGTCTGCCTTGGCCGGCGTGCTGATGGTGACGTCCTTCCGGATGATCTCGGTGTCAACCGTGCGCAAGATCCTGCGGTCCACCCGCTCGGACGCGGTGACATTCGCGCTCACGGCCGCAATCACGGTGTGCTTCGACCTCATCGAGGCCGTGCAGATCGGGGTCGTGGTTGCAGCGTTTTTCGCGCTGCGCGGCGTCGCTCGTCGGAGCAGCGTCACCCGGGAGGAGCTTTCTGGCCCCCACCGCCCCGGCGACGAGCAGATCGCACTTCTGCGCCTCGATGGAGCGATGTTCTTCGGAGTGGCCGAGCGCATCTCGAACGAGATCACCGATACCGGCGAGGCGCGCACCTCGGTGGTGATCATTCGGCTCAGCCAGCTGGGCATGCTCGACGCCACCGGCGCGAACACGTTGGCGCAGATCGCAACCGAGTTGGAGTCGCGCGGCATCACGGTGATCATCAAGGGTGTCCGGCCCGAACACATGAGCCTGCTCGCCAACGTCGGCGTTTTCGGCTCACTCCGCCACGAGAACCACTTGATGGACTCGCTCGACGAGGCGATCGATCACGCTCGAAGGCACGTCAGCGCTCGGGTGCTTTGACGGCGGTTTGGTGGATCGCGCCGTGCACCAGCGCGGCGACCTCGCCGTGCGTGGAGCCGCCGGCCAGGAACAGCATCTCGTCACCGGCCTCCAGCACGTCGTCGGGCCGGGGCAAGACGATCCCGCTGTCGCGGATGATGATCGCGAGCGCGGTGTTCTCCAGCAACGGCAGGTCGCGCATCCGCTGACCGACCAGCGGATCACCTTCGGGAAGCGTCAGTTTCGCCAGGCTCACCTGCCCGTGCCGCAGCTGCATCAGCCGCACCACATGGCCGATGTCGATGGCGCCCTCGATCGCCGCCACCAGCGCGCTCGGCGCGGAGACCGCGACGTCGACACCCCACGCCTCGGTGAACAACCATTCGTTGCGCAGGTCGTTGACCCGAGCCACCACCCGGGCGACGCCGAACTCCGTCTTGGCCAACAACGCGGCCGCAAGGTTCACTTTGTCGTCTCCGGTCGCGGCGATCACCACGTCGCACATCTGCAGCCCGGACTCTTCGAGCGAGGACAACTCGCACGCATCGGCGAGCAGCCATTCGGCCTCGGGGACCGTCCGGGGTTCGTAGTGCCGCACGTCGTGTTCGATCAACAACACCTTGTGGCCGTAGTCGATCAGTTCCTGCGCCACCGACCGGCCGACTGCACCGGCACCGGCGATGCCGACCCGCATCATCGTCCGCTCCTCGACGCGCTGCGATGCGTCGAGGTGCCGCCAGCGGAGCCGTATCACGCACTCATACTTACCCATTGCGGCGGCTTTGGGCGCAGCTACCGGATCGGACTGCCCCGCCACCACCCGTGGTAGGTGTTTTACTGCCTCTCACACCGCCCATCCGGTCCCGAACGGGGATGCAATGACCCTCGAGCAGCTCTATCTTGTGCTGCTGATCGCTGGGTTGGTGCTGCTGGCGAGCATCGTCGCCACCAGGGCCGCCAGCCGTGTCGGGCTGCCCAGCCTGCTGCTCTTCCTCTTCGTCGGCGTCGTCGTCGGCGAAGACGGGCTCGGCCTGGACTTCGACAACTACCTGCTCGCCGACCACCTGGGCACGGTGGCGCTGGCCGTCATCCTCGTCGAAGGCGGTCTGACGACCCGGTTCTCCGACATCCGGCGGGTGCTCGCGCCTGCGGGTGTGCTTGCGACAGTCGGTGTCGCTGTCAGCATGCTCATCACCGCCGCAGGGGCGCACCTGCTGCTGGGTATCAACTGGCAGCTGTCGCTGCTGCTCGGCGCGGTCGTCTCCGTCACCGACGCCGCCGCGGTGTTCTCGGTGCTGCGCGTGGTACCCCTGCCCCGCCGGGTGGCGGGCTTGCTGGAAGCCGAGTCTGGTTTCAACGACGCCCCGGCCGTGATCCTCGTGCTGATGTTCAGCGTTGCCCCGCTCGAGCTGTCGCCCGTGCACGCGCTCACTGAAGTGGTCTACGAGCTGGTGGTGGGCGCCGCGATCGGCATCGGCGTCGGGTACCTCGGCTCGATGTCGCTGCGCCGCATCGCGCTTCCGGCGTCGGGCCTGTACCCGCTGGCCACGTTCGGGCTCGGCATGGTCGCGTTTGCGGCGGGCGGCACCGCACACGCCAGTGGATTCCTCGCCGCCTATGTGGCCGCGGTCGTGCTCGCCAACACCGGCCTGCCTCACCGGTCGGCGACGCGCTCGTTCGCCGAGGGTCTCGGCTGGCTCGCTCAGATCGGCCTGTTCGTCTTGCTCGGACTCCTCGTCGACCCCAGCGACCTGGCCGTGGAGGTGATCCCCGGCATCGTGACGGGTCTGGTGTTGCTGCTCGTCGCCAGGCCGCTGTCGGTGTTCGTCTCCCTGGTGTGGTTCCGAATCCCCTGGCGTGAGCAGGTTTTCGTCTCCTGGGCAGGTCTGCGCGGCGCCGTCCCGATCGTGCTGGCGACCTTCCCCATCGTGGGCGGTGTGCCCGACAGCGTCCGCCTTCTCAACATCGTGTTCATCCTGGTGGTGGTTTTCACGCTGGTGCAGGGCCCCAGCCTGCGTTTCGTCGCGCATCGGCTGGGGCTGATCTCGAAGGAGGCGACACGGGAGATCCAGGTGGAGTCGGCGCCCCTCGACGTGCTGGATGCGGAGCTTCTGACGATGACGGTGCAGGCGCCGTCGCGATTGCACAACGTCACGGTGCTGGAACTGCGGCTACCCGATCCGAGCGTGATCACGTTGATCATCCGCGACGGCCGCACCTTCGTCCCGCAGCCGGACACTCGCATCGCGATCGGTGACGAGCTGCTGATCGTCACCACCACCAAGACGCGCGCCGTGGCCGAACGCCGCCTGCGCGCGGTGAGCCGGCGCGGCAAGCTCGCGTACTGGTTCGACGAATTCGGCAAAACCGACTAGCCGCGCAGCGGACTCGGCGCACAGCTCGCTGCCAGCCACTCGGGACTAACCTCGGTTCAGTGAGGTTCGCTTTCAAGACATCGCCGCAAGACACCACGTGGGCCGACCTGCTCGCGGTGTGGAGGGCCGCCGACCAGATCGACGTATTCGAATCCGGCTGGACGTTCGACCACTTCTACCCCATCTTCTCCGACTCCGCGGGCCCGTGCCTGGAGGGCTGGGTGACGCTCACCGCGCTCGCGCAGGCGACCGAGCGGTTGCGCGTCGGTGTGCTCGTCACCGGCATCCACTACCGCCACCCCGCGGTGCTGGCCAACATGGCCTCTGCGTTGGACATCGTGTCCGACGGTCGGCTCGAGCTCGGTATCGGCGCGGGCTGGAACGAGGAGGAGTCCGAGGCGTACGGGATCGAGTTGGGTTCCATCCGTGAGCGGTTCGACCGCTTCGAGGAGGCGTGCGAGGTGCTCACCAACCTGCTCAGCCAGGAGACTACGTCGTTCGACGGGAAGTTCTATCAACTGAAGGACGCTCGTAACGAGCCGAAGGGCCCGCAACGGCCGCATCCCCCGATCTGCATCGGCGGCAACGGCGAGAAGCGCACGCTGCGGATCACCGCCCGATACGCCCAGCACTGGAACTTCGTCGGCGGAACGCCGGAGGAATTCTCCCGCAAGCGCGACGTGCTGGCCGGCCACTGCGCCGACGTCGGACGGGATCCGGCCGAGATCATGTTGTCGGCCCACGTGCGGCTGGACCCCGACCTCAACTACGACAAGGCGCTGTCGGAGGCCGCGGCACTGGGACAGGAGGGTCTGGATCTGGCGATCATCTATCTGCCGCCGCCGCACGATCCGGCGGTGCTCGAACCGCTGGCCGACGCGATCGCCGCATCGGGCCTACGGGGTTAGCCGCCGTTTCTGACGGTCACGAAAATATAACGATTTGGCAAACGCGCGACGAAAGGACTTCAGCGCGAAGGAGTTCGCGCTTTTCAGTTCGCTAGACGCCGTAGAGGCGAAGCTCGTCGGCAGTGATGAGGCGCTCGGCCTTGGCCGGGAACTCGCGGCTCTTGAGCGGATGACGGAGGAGTGACCAGGCGATTCGGCTGACCCGAGACCGGGATAGCGGGTTGACATACACGGAACTGACTCCTGTGTCGAAACCGATAGCTGACCGGGGCCCAACCTTACCGCAGTGCCCCCATGAAGTCATTAGAACCCGACTGTCGGCAAACTGTGGTAGGCGCGCCGTCAAATCGTCTGATGTTTTTAGAGTTGCTGAAGTGACATGTGTGACTCGATTCCGGATCGCTTGGGCGCCCGCCTCGTGCCGTCACGGTCGCAGGAACACGTCGTCCAACGTCACCGTGCGCAGTCCGCGTGCCCGGGCGATGTCGACCAATTGCCCGAAGATCTCGGTGACGGGCGAATGGTTGAGGTGGCCGATCACGATCGTCTGAGCGGTGAAGTGCTTGTCGGCCATCGCGACGACCTCGGCGGCCGGAATCCACACGTGGTCCTCCAGCGTGCCCGACCACAACGTGTCGATGGTGTAGCCGAGATCGGCCGACACCTTGTCGACGTGGGGGTTGGTCGCGCCGTAGGGCGGCCGGAAGTACGGGCGTGCGTCGACGCCGTACGTCTTCCACAGGAAGTCGTGGTTGCGCCGGAACTGCTCGGCCACGTCGACCAGTGACAGCTTGGTGAGGTCGGGGTGCGACCACGTGTGGTTGGCCAGTTGGATCTGACCGTCGTCGACCAGCGGCCGCAAGAGGTCGGCGTGATCGGTCCACGACCGATAGATCCCGTTGACGAAGTACGTCAGGCGTATCCCGGTGTCCTTGGCGAATTGCGTGTAGGCGCGCACGACGTCACTGTTCACTCCATCGTCGACGGTCAACGCCAACAGATCTCCCTCGCCGGGCAGGCTGCTCAGCACGCCGGCGCCGGGTAGCGCGATGCGCGCCGATTTCGGAGGCGGCGGCAACAGCCCGGCCGAGGGTGCGGGCGGGACCTGCGACGCGGCCACACCCGCGACTCGCGGCTGCTCCCCGGTCGCGCACCGGCTCAGCCCCACTGCGCCGAGGGTGGCGACGGACAGGGCCGCGATGAAGTTGCGCCGGTTGAGTCTCAGCCCGGCGCCGGCGGTTGGGTAGCGGCCGATCACCGCCCTTACTGTCGCGCGCTCATGCGCAAAAGGCGCCCATTGCGCGGCGTGTCGCGCCGGAACCTACCGGAACCTACCGCTGCGGCACGGCGGTCGGCTTGATCGGCACCGGAAGCGCCGACCGGCCCATCAGGTAGCGGTCCACTCCCGCAGCAGCCGCGCGGCCCTCCGCGATCGCCCACACGATCAGCGACTGCCCGCGCCCCATGTCGCCTGCGACGAAGACGCCGGGCACCGAGGACGCGAAGTCGGCGTCGCGGCTGACATTGCCCCGCTCGTTGATTTCGACGCCGAGGTCGGTCAGCAGGCCTTTGCGCTCGGGGCCGGTGAAGCCCATCGCGAGCAGCACGAGATCGGCTTCCATCTCGAACTCGGTGCCCTCGACCTTCTCGAACTTGCCCGCGTTCATCTTGACCTCGTGGCCACGCAGCCCGGTGACATGCCCGTCGCGGCCGATGAACTCTTCGGTGTTGACCGAGTAGACCCGCTCGCCGCCTTCCTCGTGCGCCGAGGACACCCGGAACATCAATGGATAGACCGGCCACGGCGTCGAGTCGGCCCGCGTCTCCGGCGGCCGCGGCATGATCTCGAACTGGTGCACACTGGCCGCGCCCTGGCGGTGAGCGGTGCCCAAGCAGTCGGCGCCGGTGTCACCACCGCCGATGATGATGACCTTCTTGTCCTTCGCATGGATCGGCGGCAGGCCGTTTTCGTCGGTGACCGGATCGCCGAACTGCACGCGGTTGGCCCACGGCAGATACTCCATCGCCTGGTGGATGCCGTCGAGCTCCCGGCCCGGGATCGGCAGGTCACGCCGCTCCGTCGCGCCGCCGGCGAGCACCACCGCGTCGAACTCCTTACGAAGCTGCTGCGCGGTGATGTCAACGCCGACGTTGACCCCGGTGCAGAACTCGGTGCCCTCGGCCGCCATCTGCTCCAGACGACGGTCGATGTGGCGCTTTTCCATCTTGAACTCGGGGATGCCGTAACGCAGCAGCCCGCCGATGCGGTCGTCGCGCTCGAACAGCGTGACGCTGTGCCCGGCGCGGGTCAGCTGTTGGGCGGCGGCCAGCCCGGCCGGGCCCGAGCCGACGACGGCGACCTTCTTGCCGGTCTTGACATCCGGCGGCAGCGGCGTCACCCAACCCTCGTCGAAGGCCTTGTCGATGATCTCGACCTCGACCTGTTTGATCGTGACCGGATCCTGGTTGATGCCCAGAACGCACGAGCCCTCGCACGGGGCGGGGCACAGCCGGCCGGTGAACTCCGGGAAGTTGTTCGTCGCGTGCAGCCGCTCGATGGCGTCGCGCCAGCGGTCGTTGCGCACCAGGTCGTTCCACTCGGGGATCAGGTTTCCCAGCGGGCAACCGTTGTGGCAGAACGGGATCCCGCAGTCCATACAGCGGGCCGCCTGCTCGCGCAGGGTGTCGTGGGAGAAGTCCTCGTAGACCTCTTTCCAGTCGCGCAGGCGAATCGGCACGGGCCGCCGTTGGGGCGTCTCGCGGTGGGTGTACTTGAGGAAACCGCGGGGATCAGCCACTGGCGGCCGCCATGATCGCCTCGGCAATCCCGTTCTCGTCGGCGCCGCGCTGTTCGGCCTCGGCGATCGCCTCGAGCACCCGCTTGAAATCGCGGGGCATCACCTTGGTGAAGTGCTTCACGTTGTTGTCCCAGTCGTTGAGGATCCGTGCTCCGGCAGCGGAATCGGTGGCATCGACGTGGGCCTGAATCATGCCCGCGAGCCAGTCGAGGTCCTCCTCGTCGAGGCCCTCCAGTTCCACCATCTCGGCGTTGAGGTTGTCCGGCAGTGACCCGTCTGGGTCGTATACATAGGCGATGCCACCGGACATGCCCGCGGCGAAGTTGCGCCCCGTCGGACCGAGGATCGCGATCTTGCCGCCGGTCATGTACTCACAACCGTGGTCGCCCACGCCTTCGACCACCGCGTGCGCACCGGAGTTGCGCACCGCGAACCGCTCGCCGACCTGGCCGCGGATGAACGCCTGGCCGCTGGTCGCACCGAACAGGATCACGTTGCCCGCGATGATGTTGTCCTCGGCGACGTAGTCGTCGGGAGCGCTGTCTGATGGCCGCACCACGATCCGTCCACCCGAGAGGCCCTTGCCGACATAGTCGTTGGCGTCGCCGTAGACCCGCAGCGTGACACCCTTCGGCACGAACGCCCCGAAGCTGTTGCCCGCCGAACCGTCGAAGGTGATGTCGATGGTGCTGTCCGGAAGACCCTGTCCGCCATATGCTTTGGTCACCTCGTGGCCGAGCATCGTGCCGACGGTCCGGTTGACGTTGGCGATCGTCGTCGAGAAGCGCACCGGCGTCTGTGAATCCAGCGCTTCGCGGCACATCACGATCAACTGCTGGTCGAGCGCCTTGTCGAGGCCGTGGTCCTGACGCGAACTGCAGTACAGGTCCTGGTTCATGAACGCCGACTCGGGCTCGTGCAGCACCGGCGTCAAATCGAGCTTGTAGGCCTTCCAGTGCTCGGCGGCCTTCGTGGTGTCCAGCGCGCCGACCTGCCCCACCATCTCGTTGACCGTGCGGAAGCCCAACTGGGCCATCATCTCGCGCACTTCTTCGGCGATGAACATGAAGAAGTTCTCGACGAATTCGGGCTTTCCGGTGAACCGCTCGCGCAGCACCGGATTCTGGGTGGCCACGCCCACCGGGCAGGTGTCGAGGTGGCACACGCGCATCATGATGCAGCCCGAGACCACCAGCGGCGCGGTGGCGAAGCCGAACTCCTCGGCGCCAAGCAGCGCGGCGACCACGACGTCGCGGCCCGTCTTGAGCTGACCGTCGACCTGGACGACGATACGGTCGCGAAGACCGTTGAGCAGCAACGTCTGCTGGGTCTCGGCCAGACCGAGTTCCCACGGCGCGCCGGCGTGCTTCATCGATGTCAGCGGAGTTGCGCCCGTACCACCGTCGTGGCCGGAGATGAGCACGACGTCCGCGTGCGCCTTGGACACACCGGCGGCCACCGTTCCGACACCGTTCTCGGAGACCAGCTTGACGTGCACACGGGCCTGCGGGTTGGCGTTCTTCAGGTCGTGGATCAGCTGCGCCAGATCCTCGATCGAGTAGATGTCGTGGTGCGGCGGCGGCGAGATCAAGCCGACGCCGGGCGTCGAGTGCCGCACCTCGGCGACCCACGGGTAGACCTTGCCGCCCGGAAGCTGGCCGCCTTCACCGGGTTTCGCGCCCTGAGCCATCTTGATCTGGATGTCGGTGCAGTTGCTCAGGTAGTGGCTCGTCACGCCGAACCGCCCCGAGGCCACCTGCTTGATCGCGCTGCGGCGCCAGTCGCCGTTCTCATCGCGGTCGAAGCGCGACACCGCCTCGCCGCCCTCACCCGAATTCGATCGTCCGCCAAGGCGGTTCATCGCGATGGCCAACGTCTCGTGCGCCTCGGCGGAGATCGAGCCGTAGCTCATCGCGCCGGTCGAGAACCGCTTGACGATCTCGCTGGCCGGCTCCACCTCCTCGAGCGGCACCGGCGGGCGCAACCCGTCGCGGAACTTGAGCAGCCCGCGCAGCGAGGCCATCCGCTCGCTCTGATCGTCGATCAGCTCGGTGTATTCCTTGAAGATCTCGTACTGGCCGGTGCGAGTTGAATGTTGCAGCTTGAACACCGTGTCCGGGTTGAACAGGTGGTACTCACCCTCCCGGCGCCACTGGTACTCGCCGCCGACCTCGAGTTCGCGGTGCGCCCACTCGTCGGGCCGGTCGAGATAAGCCAGCGAGTGGCGGGCCGCGACGTCGTCGGCGATGTCGTTGAGGTCGATTCCGCCGACGGGGCAGGTCAATCCGGTGAAGTACTCGTCGAGCACCTGCTGGTTGATGCCGATGGCCTGGAACAGCTGGGCGCCGGTGTAGGAGGCCAGCGTGGAGATGCCCATCTTCGACATCACCTTCAGCACACCCTTGCCCGCGGCTTTGACGTAGTTGGCCTTGGCCTGGTCGCTGGAGATGCCGGTGATGACCCCACGTTCGACCATGTCCTCGATCGACTCGAACGACATGTACGGGTTGATCGCCGCCGCACCGAAGCCGCACAGCATGGCCATGTGGTGCACCTCGCGGGCGTCACCGGCCTCGACGACCAGCCCAACCTTGGTGCGCGTGCGTTCCCGGACGAGGTGGTGGTGCACGGCCGATACCGACAGCAGAGACGGGATCGGCGCCATCTGCTCGTTGGATTCGCGGTCGGAGAGCACGATGATGCGCGCGCCTTCGCGGATCGCCGTCGACACCTTCGCGCGTACGTTGTCCAGCGCTTCCTTGAGGCCCTGCCCACCGCGGTTGACCGGGTACAGGCAGCGGATCACCGCCGCGCGCATACCGTGCTTGTGCCCGCGGATCTCGTGGTCGGGGTCGACGCAGATCAGCTTCGACAGTTCGGCGTTACGCAGGATCGGCTGCGGCAGCACGATCTGGCGGCACGACTCGGCGTTCGGGTTGAGCAGGTCGCCCTCGGGGCCGAGGGCGCCCTGCAGGCTGGTCACCACCTCTTCGCGGATGGCATCCAGCGGCGGATTGGTCACCTGGGCGAACAACTGCTGGAAGTAGTCGTAGAGCATCCGCGGGCGTTGCGAGAGCACCGCGACCGGAGTATCGGTGCCCATCGAGCCGAGCGGCTCGGCACCGGTGCGCGCCATCGGCGCGACCAGCAGGTTGAGCTCCTCATAGGTGAAACCGAAGATCTGCTGGCGCAACACGACCCGGTGGTGGGGCATGCGCACGTAATCGCCGGGTGGCAGTTCGTCGAGGTGGAACAGGCCGGCGTCGAGCCACTCCCGATAGGGACGCTCGGCGGCGAGTTCGGCCTTGATCTCCTCGTCCTCGACGATGCGGCCCTTGGAGGTGTCGACCAGGAACATGCGGCCGGGCTGCAGGCGCATCCTCTTGACGACGGTGGACGGATCGAGGTCGAGCACGCCGGCCTCCGAAGCCATCACCACCAGACCGTCCCTGGTCACCCAGATCCGCGATGGCCGCAGCCCGTTGCGGTCGAGCACCGCCCCGATCACCGTGCCGTCGGTGAAGGTCATCGACGCCGGGCCGTCCCACGGCTCCATCAGCGACGCGTGGTACTCGTAGAACGCTCGGCGCGCCGGGTCCATCGACTCGTTGCGCTCCCAGGCCTCCGGGATCATCATCAGCACCGCGTGGGGCAGGCTTCGCCCGCCGAGGTGCAGGAGTTCGAGCACCTCGTCGAACCTGGCGGTGTCCGACGCCCCTGGGGTGCAGACCGGGGTGATCTTGTCGAGATCCTGGTTCGGGCCGAACACATCGGTCCTGATGAGCGCCTCTCGTGCGCGCATCCAGTTCTCGTTGCCAGTGACGGTGTTGATCTCGCCGTTGTGGGCGATGCGCCGGAACGGGTGGGCCAGCGGCCACGACGGGAACGTATTGGTCGAGAAGCGTGAGTGCACGATGCCCAGCGCACTGGTGAGCCGGTCGTCCTGCAGGTCGAGGTAGAAGGCCTTGAGCTGCGGGGTGGTCAGCATGCCCTTGTAGACGAAGGTCTGCCCGGAAAGGCTTGGGAAGTAGACGGTTTCACGCCCGGGCCCGTCCTGGCCCGGTCCCTTGGTGCCGAGCTCGTGCTCGGCGCGCTTGCGCACCACGTACGCGCGACGCTCCAGTTCCATGCCCGACGCACCGCCCATGAACACCTGCCGGAATGTCGGCATCGCGTCGCGGGCCAGCGCGCCCAGCGGCGAGTCGTCGATCGGTACCTCGCGCCAGCCCAGAACCTCGAGTCCTTCGGCCTCGGCGATCTTCTCGACGGCCTCACACGCGGTCGCCGCATCCTTAGACGACTGCGGCAGGAACGCGATGCCGGTCGCGTAGCTACCCGGCTCCGGCAGCTCGAAGTCGACCACCTCGCGCAGGAACGTGTCGGGAACCTGCAACATGATGCCCGCACCATCGCCGGTGTTCGGCTCGGCACCCTGCGCGCCGCGGTGCTCCAGGTTCACCAGGGCGGTGATCGCCTTGTCGACGATGTCGCGACTGCGGCGGCCGTGCATATCGGCCACCATCGCGACGCCGCACGCGTCGTGCTCGAACGCGGGGTTGTACAGCCCTTGCATCCTGGGCGCCATTCGCACCTACCCTTTTCCTGCACGTCTTATGAAGCTTCTGCCTGACAGCCGTAGACAGCGGCGGTTAGCCGGTCCGGCCATGGAGTGCCTTCGTGCAGCATCGAACGCCGGCCTGTATCCACTTGCCCCGAGTGGAGAAAACGATATGACAAACACCGGGTGACATGCCAACTTAGTAGACCCTAACTACGTCGGCGGGACGGTGTGGCCGTCTCGCTCGCCACCACTCGGTTTTGCGCCCAATATCGTTGCCGCCCTAGGATTTTCAAAGCGTTCAGCGATTCTCCAGCGGGGTGCGGTACACATCACACTTCCCTCCCGACGCCGCCCGGCGTTTGCTGAAGTGCGCTATTTCGGCGCTTTTTCCAGCTTAGACCGCTGCGCAGAAGTTTGCGAAAAGCCTAGCCAGATTCTTAAGAAACCGCTTTCAGGCTGGCTTCGGGGGTGAGGTCCAGCCGTCGCAGCAGTTGGGCGTTGAGCGCCACCACGACCGTCGACGCCGACATCAAGATCGCGCCGACGGACATCGGCAGGATGAAGCCGACGGGCGCCAGCACCCCCGCGGCAAGCGGCACCGACACCAAGTTGTATCCCGCTGCCCACCAGAGGTTTTGCTTCATCTTGCGATATGCGGCCCGAGAAAGCTGCAGCACCGACAGCACCGAGCGCGGATCCGAGCCGGCCAGGATCACCCCGGCCGAGGCGATCGCCACGTCGGTTCCCGCGCCGATCGCGATCCCGACATCGGCCTGGGCAAGCGCGGGGGCGTCGTTGACGCCGTCCCCGACCATCGCCACTTTGCGGCCCTCACGCTGCAACTCGGCCACCTTTGCCGCCTTGTCCTCCGGTCGTATCCCGGCGAACACCCGCTCGATCCCCAGGTCGGCGGCCACCGACCGCGCGACGGCCTCCGCGTCGCCGGTGATCATCACCACTTCGATGCCCAGCCTGTTCAGCGCCTCGACCACCTGGCGGGACTCCGGTCGCACCTCGTCGGCCAGCTTGATCGCACCGGCGGCCCCACCGTCGACCACGACGTGCAGGATGATCGCCCCCTCGTCGCGCCACCGCCCCGTTTCGGGCAGGTCGGCCAGCCCCGCTTCGGCCAGCATCCGCGGCCCGCCGACCTGGACGCTGCGGCCCTCGACTGTGGCCTTGACGCCAACCGCCGGAGACGAGCTGAAGTCGGTGGTCGGCGGCAGGTTCAGCGAGCGGTCGCGCGCGGCCGCGACGATCGCCCTGGCCAGCGGGTGCTCGGAGTACGCTTCGGCCGCCCCCGCCCACGTCAGCACGTCCTCGGCGGAGTGGCCGGGTGCGGTCGCGACCGCGGTGACCGTCGGCTCCCCCTTGGTCAGCGTGCCGGTCTTGTCGAACAGCACGGCCTCGACGGTCCGCATGCTCTCCAGCGCAAGCCGGTCCTTGACCAGAACGCCCCCGCGCGCGGCGCGTTCGGTGGCGATCGAGACCACCAGCGGTATCGCCAGCCCCAGCGCGTGCGGGCAGGCGATCACCAGGACGGTGATGGTTCTGACGACGGCCGCGGCGGGCAATCCCACGAACGACCACACCACCGCGGTGACGATCGCCGACGACAGCGCGAACCAGAACAGCCAACCCGCCGCCTTGTCCGCCAGTCGCTGCGCCCGCGACGACGAGTTCTGCGCCTCGGTCACCAATCGCTGGATACCGGCCAGCGTCGTTTCGTCGCCGACCGCGCTCACCTGCACCCGCAGCCCTGAGTCGGTGGCCACCGTGCCGGCCACGACGTGGTCGCCCGCCTCGCGGCGGACAGGCCGCGATTCGCCGGTGACCATCGACTCGTCGACGTCCGCCGAGCCGGCGATGATCTCGCCGTCGGCCGGGATATTGCCTCCGGGGCGCACCAGCACGACGTCGCCCACACGCAACTCGGCAGGCGCGACGGTCTCCGTGCCGCCGTCGACGACCCGCTCGGCCTCGTCGGGCAGCAGCGCCGCCAGGGAGTCGAGCGCGGATGTGGTCTGCGCGAGCGAGCGCATCTCGATCCAGTGGCCGAGCAGCATGATCACGATCAGCAGTGCCAGTTCCCACCAGAAGTCCAGCTCGTGGTGCAGCACACCGAGGCTCGCACCCCAGGACGACAGGAATGCCACCGTGATCGCCAGCCCAATCAGCAGCATCATTCCCGGTGCGCGGGAACGGATTTCGCTGACCGCGCCCGACAGGAAGGGTCGCCCGCCCCAGACGTACATCACGGTGCCGAGCACCGGCGGAACCCATCGGATCCCGGGGATGTCGGGCAGCGAGTAGCCCAGGATCATCGAGAACATCCCCGACAGCGCGACGGTGGGGACGGCGAGCACGAGCATGGTCCAGAACAGGCGCCGGAACTCGGCGACGTGGCCAGAATGGTCATGGCCGCCCGAATGGTCGTGGCCCTGCGGATGGTCGTGCCCCGAATGACCGACCGCGGCCGTGTCCGGGCGCTGGGCGCCGTGGCCGGTGTGCGTCATAGCGGCCATCATATACCCCCTAGGGGTATATGGCCAGGACTTGTTCGGTCACGCTGTACCTCGATGTCGCATCCACTGAACACTCCGCTGGGCCGGTTCGGCATCGTGACGTCCACGGACGCGCCCGGCGAGTGCGTGGCCTCGATCCCGGTGGGCGGCATGGTGAACCCGCTGACCGGCGCCCCGACGATCGCGCCCATGGCGATGCTCGTCGACCACGCGTGCGGCCTCGTCAACCACCGGCGTCGCGCCGACGACGAGTGGACGGTGTCCAGCGAGCTGTCCCTGGAAGCCGATCCCGACGCCGCCGAGATCATCGCGGGCGCCCCCGATGTACCGGTGGTCGCAACCGCCCGACCGTTCGGCGCCAAGAGTGACGTCGCGTTGGCGTTGTGCGAACTCACCCACCGCGACGCCGTGCTCGCCACGGCCACCGTGCGTTCGTTCTACATCCACTCACCCACCGACATCGCACCGTTCCCCGACGGCCCGTCGGGCCCGCTGCCGCCGGGCACGCTCGCCGACCGGATGGCGGTCCGCGTCGCCGAGAGCGGCGGCGCGGGGCGGGTTCTGCTGCAGGACGAGGACCCCGTGCTGAACAACGCGATCGGCATCGTGCACGGTGGGGTGACGGCCATGGCGCTGGAACTGGTGGCATCGGCGGCACTCGACACCGATGGTTCAGACCGCCCGCTGCGGACTGCGTCGCTGAGGGTCAACTTCATGAAGCCCTTCCACAGTGGACCCGAATCTCGTTACGCCGGAACCGCTTTGCGTGTCGGGCGCCGGACGGGCGTCGCCGAGGGGCAAGCCGTCGGCCCCGGTGGAGGTGTGGCGATCCTCGCCAGACTGACCGCATACCGCGCAGATTCGCACTAGCATCTGGAGACCATGGCCGAGACCCGTGAAACCGGCGGCGGCCTCGGGGGATTCGTTCGACGCTCCGGCTACATCCGAAAGTGGCTAATTCTCGGGATCGCGATCGGCGTCATCGCCGGCCTCGGCGCGGTGGTGTTCTATCTGGCGCTCGACTATGCAGGCGACTTCCTGCTCGGTGACCTGGCCGGCTACCGGATCCCCAAACCGGTCGGCGACGGCGGCGATCCCGGCTCGGCGGGCTTCGACCGGCCGTGGGCCATCCCGCTGGTGGTCTGCGGCGGCGCGCTCGTATCGGCGTGGCTGGTCGCGAAGTTCGCACCGGAGGCCGAAGGACACGGCACCGACAGCGCGATCGAAGCCGTGCACACCGACCCCCGCGCCATCCGGGGACGAGCCATCGTGATCAAGACCATCGCCAGCGCCCTGACCATCGGGTCGGGCGGTTCCGGCGGTCGCGAAGGCCCCGCCGCCCAGATCTCCGCAGGCTTCGGATCCATGCTGACCCGTTGGCTGAACCTGTCCGACGAGGACGGCCGGATCGCGGTGTCGCTGGGCATCGGGTCTGGTATCGGAGCGATCTTCGGCGCCCCGCTCGGCGGCGCGGTGCTGGCGGCCTCGATCGTGTACCGCCGGGACTTCGACTACCGGGCGTTGATACCGGGATTCATCACCTCGGCGACCGCCTACTCGGTACTCGGTTCGATCCTCGGCTTCGACCCGCTGTTCGGATTCGTCGCCGCCGACTACCGCTTCGACAGCCCGCTCGATCTGGGCTGGTTCGTCGTGCTCGGCATCGTCGCGGCCGGCGTCGGCTACCTCTACGCGCGCATCTTCTACGGAACCGTCGCACTGACCGCTCGGATGCCGGGCCACAAGGTGCTCAAACCCGCGGTCGGCGGGCTCGCGGTGGGACTGCTGGGCCTGGCGATCCCGCAGGTTCTGGCCAGCGGATACGGATGGGCGCAGAAGGCCACGGCCACCGACACCCTGATGGCGATACCGCTGTGGATCGTGCTGCTCCTACCGCTCGCCAAGATCTTGGCGACGTCGTTGTCGATCGGCACCGGCGGTTCGGGCGGCATCTTCGGGCCCGGTGTCGTGGTAGGCGCGTTCGTCGGCGCCGCGCTGTGGCGACTCGGCGATCTGGTCGACGCCCCCGGGATCCCCGACAGCCCCGCCACGTTCGTCGTCGTCGGCATGATGGCGTGCTTCGGCAGCGTCGCGCACGCGCCGCTTGCCGTGATGATCATGGTGGCGGAGATGACCGGCTCGTTCTCGGTGATCCCGTGCGCGATGGTCGCCGTCGGTATCGCCTACATGTTGATGTCGCGCACCGACGTCTCGATCTACCGCGCGCAGCGCCTCGACCGGGAAGCCGCCGACGCCGCGCGTGGCGACGACGGACGCCGGCCACCTCCACCCGAAGCGACTACTTAACCGGCGCCTTCTTCTTGGCCTGGCTGGCGGCGTCCTTCTCCGTCGACGCGCCCTTGTTGGCCAACTGGCCGCCCGAGTTCTCCAGGTGCGCACGCACGAACCACTGGAACTTCTCCAACTCGGCGGCGTGGCCGATCAGCATGTCCTCGGTGACCGGATCGGAATCCTCGGCGTCCTCGATGTTCTTTCGGGTGTCCTCGATGACACCGTCGTAGACCAGATCGAGTGCGGCCAGGTGCGCCTGCACGGTGTCGCGGTCCAGCGAGTAGTCATCCCAGGAGCGGTCGCCGATGATCGCGCCCGGCGTGCCCTTCGGCGAGTAGCCCAGCGTCGCAATGCGCTCGGCGACCTCGTCGGCGTAGCCGCGCACCAACTCGACCTGCGGGTCGATCATCTCGTGAACTCCGATGAAGTTCGGGCCCACCACATTCCAGTGAATGTGCTTGAGTGTCAGGTGCAGATCGTTGTACCGGCTCAGCTGCTTCTGTAACAGTTCGGCCATCTTGGCCGCGTCTTTGTCGGTCATACCCGGAACGGTGTACTGAGACTTAGGCATGGAAAAGCTCCTTTGCACGCATACGGTGTCGAGGCTTCGACTACCCGCTGCGTCGGCGGGATAATCACCACGTCACAGACGTCACATCTCGATCAGATTCGGGATCGCCATGCGCGGGCCGAACCGCGGAAGCACCGCAAGACCGCTCACTTCCAACAAGCGCACAGCGCGGTGACGGTGCGGGCGAAGCGGTTCGAGCAACTCGACCATCGCGGGATCGTCGATCGGATGGCCCAGCAAGCTCCACCCGACCATCTTCGCCAGGTGGTAGTCGCCGACCGAGAGCGCATCCGCGTCACCGAACGCGCGTTGACTCGTCTCGGCCGCGGTCCACTCACCGACCCCCGGAAGCGACGCCATCGCGGCACGCGCCCTGGCCGGTGACCGGGCGCCCAGCCGTTCCAGGGAGTCGGCGCGCTGAGCACATACGACGACGGTGCGAGCGCGGCGCGGATCGACGTTGGCGCGGTGGAACTCCCACGACGGGATGCGGCGCCAGATGTCACCGGGCGGCGGCACCCGCATGTGCGCGGGCGCCGGACCGGGTGCGGGGGCGCCGAACTTAGTGACCAGCAGCCGCCACGCGCGGCGCGCGTCCTTGCCGTAGACCCGCTGTTCGAGCACCGCCGGAATCAGCGCTTCGAGCACGCGGTCGGTGCGGCCCAGCCGGAGATGCCGCACGCGTCGATGCGCCGCGGCGATTGTCGGTTCCGTGGGCGCGAAGCCGACACTGTCGTCGTAAGCGCCGAGTTGGGCGGGCAGAGTCTCGGCGAATTCCCTGGCACCCTCGCCCCATGCTTCGCAGTCGACGGTGTCGGGTGCCGATTTGGTGAGGCGCGCGGTGACCGGGCCGCTGCGCATCAGGCTGGTGCGCCAGATCGCGCCGTCGGGGTCGTCGAAGTAGCAGGGGTCCTTCCGGCCACGCCGCAGCGGCGCCAGGGTCAACGCGGGGCTGACCGGGCCGTCGAAGACGACGCTGACCGAGGTGTGCACCGGCCAAGGTTATGCCGGGTCGACGGTTTATGCCTGAACGACGGTGACCTCCGCCTTGTCCGGGTAGAACGCCACGTGACCGGCGATGGGGGCGACGGCCGGGTAGGGCTTCTGGTAGGTCCAGATGGCGTCCTCGACGACGGTGCCGTTGTCGGTCACCAGGTCGTAGTAGCTGGCGTCGCCCTTGAACGGGCAGTACGTCTGGGTGTCGCTGGGCCTGAGTTTGTCTTGGACGACGTCGTTGTGCGGGATGTACTGCACCGCCGGATAGGTCGACTCCTGAAGCGTCAACGCACGTTCTGTGTCGGCGACGATCTCGCCGTTCACCCGGACGGTGACGTGTCTGCCGGTCGGCTCGACGGTGATCGGATGCTCCGCGGTGGGCTCGAGTACGGGTCGATCGCTCATGACATGGCCAACGCCCAAGGTGGCGGTCGGCATTCCGGACGTGTCGGTGGACGATGGCATAGTCGAACACATGTTCGGATCGGACTTCGCAGAGGCCGACGACGCCGCTGTGGTCGCCGCCATCGCCGAGGGTGCACGTGCGGAGGCACAAGCCGCCGCACGCCGGCTCGCGGCCATTGCAGAGTTGGTCCGGCGCAAGGTGTGCGATGACGACGAGCGGCAGCGGTCCGCGTTCGATCCGTGGGATGCCGTCGCCGCCGAGGTGGCTGCGGCGATGACGGTCGGTCATCGCCGCGCTTCGGGGCAGATGCGCATCGCGCAGGCGCTGCGCGAGCGGCTGCCTCAGGTGGCCGCGTTGTTCGAGCAGGGCGGTATCAGTGCGCGGATCGTCTCGACGATCACATGGCGCACCACGCTGATCGAGGATCCTGAGGCGTTGGCACTCATCGACACCGCACTCGCCCAACGGGCGTCTCGATTGAGTCCGCTGTCGGAGCGACGACTCGACGATGCGGTCGACGCGCTCGTCCACCGGTTCGACCCGCTCGCGGTGCGGAAATCAAAAGCTACGGCCCGCACCCGGGACTTCCACTTCGGTGACGAAGACGACCCGGCCGGCACCACTTCGGTGTGGGGCCGGTTGTTGGCCACGGATGCGGCCGCCCTCAAACGGCGCGTCGCCGAGATGATGAAGGGGCTGTGCGACGACGATCCGCGCAGTATCGGCGAGCGGCGCGCCGACGCTGTCGGCGCCTTAGCGGCCGGCCATAACCAATTGGCTTGTGCGTGCGGATCGCCGACATGCGCCGCTGCCGGTGTGCATGCGTCGAATGTCCTCATACACGTGATCGCCGACCAAGCCGCGCTCGACAATGCCACTCGCGCAACCGAAGGCGAGGCCGCTCCCACAACCGAGAAGCGTGGCACTGCAGTACTGCTGGGCCAAGGGGCTTTGCCCACGTTCCTACTGCCCTGGCTGATCAGCCGCGGGGCGAAGGTGCGCCCGATCAAGATGCCGAGGTCGGAAGCCGAGTCGCGGTATCAGCCGTCAGCGGCGCTGGCCGAATTCGTGCGCATGCGTGATATGTACTGTCGCGCACCGGGATGCGATGTGCCTGCCGACCTCTGCGACATCGATCACACGACCCCGTGGCCCCTGGGGCCCACGCATCCGTCGAACCTCAAATGCCTGTGCCGTAAGAACCACATGATGAAGACATTCTGCGGCGGCCCTGACGGCTGGCGCGACGTCCAGCTTCCGGATGGAACTGTCATCTGGACCGCACCGAGCGGCCACACCTATACCACCCACCCCGGTAGCAAGCTGTTCTTCGAATGGGACACGACCACCGCCAACTTGCCACCGCCACCGGATATTCCACCGCCCACACCTGATCGCGCAGCGAAGATGCCGAAGCGAAGACGCACTCGCGCAGCCGAATTCGCCGCACGGATCAGAGCTGAGCGGGCGCGTAATGCCGACCCGGCACCGTTCTAAGAGCCGACGCCGGCTGGTGCGGTCGGTCGCCGAACCACGCCGCTACCGCGATGATGTGCCACGACGGGTAGGCCTTATTCGGGTAGTACGCCGTCTGTTCCTAAGTAGGTGGTGTAATCGGCTGATGGCAGAACTTGAACGGCACGGCGCGGTGTACGTGTTGACCCTCGGCGAGGACGAGAACCGCTTCCACCCCGACCGGCTGACCGCGATGAACTCGGCACTCGACGAGGTGGAGGCCGCCGACGGGCCGAGGGCCGTCGTCACCACGGGCAGCGGCAAGTTCTACTCCAACGGGCTCGACCTCGACTTCATGGCCGCGAATCCCGATGCGGCCGAGGCCAATCTGGCCGACGTGCACGCGCTGTTGGTACGCGTGCTGGCGTTCCCGGCGCCGATCATCGCCGCGGTGCAAGGGCACGCGTTCGCCGCCGGTGCGATGCTGGCGCTGGCCCACGACCAGATCGTCATGCGCGCCGATCGCGGCTTCTTCTGCCTGCCGGAGGTCGACCTCGGCATCCCGTTCACCGCTGGGATGAACGCCCTCATCCGGTCCCGCCTTCCGATCGCGACCGCGCACGACGCGATGACCACGGCGCGACGCTACGGCGGCGAGGACGCCCGCGCGGCGGGGATCGCCGCGGCCACCGCCGGGGAGGGTGAAGTCCTCGACACCGCGGTCACGCGCGCCGGTGCGCTGGCCGCCAAAGCCGGCACGGTGTTCGGTGCCATCAAGGCGCGCCTGTACGCGGAAGTGATCGCCGAACTCAAGGTCCGGTAGCTAGCCTCCCGAAACTGAGCTTCTGCACGAACCACCGCTCATTTGCATGCATATCTTCAGCTTCGAGTGCAACGGTCAGAACGCCCAGCGATGATACTGCGCGATGTACCGCAGCGACGGCAGCACAGCCATCGCACGCCCCATCGCCCGGTAATACCAGGCGACGTCACGAAATGTCGGCGAATCGAACGGTGACACCCACGCCAGCAACCGCACACCGGGCACCGCCTCGGCAATGTCGTCCGGACCGTCAATCCCCCACTGCAGCGTCGCCCCCGAGCGCCGCACCACCGCGTTCAGGACCTGCGACCGGATGCCGAGCCGGCTGAACGCGTCGAATTGCAGTTCACCGGAGGGAAACCCGTCGACCACCCGCCGCAGCAGCGCCGCACCGTCGGATTCCGTCAGATACATGGTGAGGCCCTCGGCGATCATCAAAGTCGGCCGATCCGAGGGGATTCCGGACAGCCAAGATGCATCTGCGACCGAGGCGCCGATCACCCGGTAACGGTCGCGGTGCGGATAGAGCTGCGTGCGCAGACTCGCGACCTCCGGATAGTCGATGTCGAACCAGTCGACCCCGGGCCCGGTGTCCACTCGAAACGCCCGCGCGTCCAGCCCGCAGCCCAGATGCAACACGACCGCCCGCGGGTGCGCGGCCAGGAACTGGCGCGTCCACCTGTCGAAGTGCGCGCTGCGGGTGGTCACCGATGCCGAATTGGCCGGCGTGATCGTTGTTTTCGACCAGTCGTAGTCGATGCGCTCGACGATGTCCTTGGCAAACCGGTCACCCAGGATCGCGTTGGGCAAGTCGGCGTCGAGCGCCTTGGCGTAGAACGTCGCAAGCATGGTCTGCGGCGCACCGGACAAATCGACGGGGAGCTTGTCGGGCATCTCTACTCGCGGGCTAACCGGCCTTGCTCGTACGCCGCGCGTCCCGCAGCCCCGCCCAGAACCTGGCGGCCGCCTGGATCGACTCCTCGACAGGCCTTGGACTCCAACGCAATTCGTGTCGCGCCTTGCTGCAATCCACCGGCGCTTCCGCGCGCATCAGCCGGAGCGAGCCGAGCGAGAACTTCTCGTCCTTGCCCGTCACCCGCGCCTTGGCGGTGCCCAGGGCGGCCATCGCGTAGGAGACCGGCAGCGGGAGCGACTTCGTCGGCACAGGCATCCCCGCGGCTTCGGCCGCGATGCGCACCACCTCCGCATTGCTGATCATCTTCTCCGAGATCAGGTACCGCTCGCCGACTCGGCCGTGCTCGGCGGCGAGGAGCATGGCGCGCGCGGCGTCGTCGACACCGACGGCCTCCAACTCGATACCGCGCATCACGAACGGCAGCTTGCCGAACGCCGCCCCGGCGATGATCGCGCCGTGCGGGGTGCGGCCCCAGTCGCCGCCGCCGTAGGTGGTCGACACGCACATCGCGACTGCGGGCACGCCGTGCTCGCGCGCATATTGCAGCACCAGCGTCTCGGCCTGCACCCGCGACCGCACATACGGCGTCAAACCCTTGTCGACGATCACGTCGTCCTCGGTCGCCACGTGCCCGCGCCTGCGGCCGACCGTCACATAGCTGCTGGTGTAGACGAACCGCCGCAAACGCATGTCCTTGGCGACCTCGAGCACGTTTCGGGTGCCCTCGACGTTCGTATAGAACAGCGGCGTGGGGTCCTTGAGCCAGCCGCGCGTGTCCACGACGCAGTAGTACACGTCGTCGACTCCGGTCATGGCCGCGCGCAGCGTGTCGTTGTACCAGATGTCGCCGAGGAAACGCTGTACCGGCAGATCGTCGATGCTCTTGGTGTTCGCGTTCGGGCGGACCATGACGCGGACGTCGTGGCCTGCGGCCACCAGTTGCCGGGTGACATGCGATCCGAGGAAACCGTTGGCTCCGATGACCAGCTTGCTCACTTGGCTCCTCCGTACTGCTTCATCCACTCCTCGGCCTCGGGCGGCAAGGTGCCGAGTTCGGCGGCCTTGCGGCACCATTTGACCGTCGCCTTGACGAACCGCAGCGGGTTGTAGATGTCTTCTTGCCGACGCCACAGTCCGTCGCCGGCGTAGGTGAGGATCGAGACGTTGGTGGCGCTGATGGCTGTGCCGTCGCCGGGGTCGCGCATCGGGTTGTCCAGCTCGCAGATGATGCGGCCGGTCGCCTCGTCGATCACGGTCCACCGCGACGGGAACGACGTCATGTAGCTACCGGGAAACGACTCCATCGTCTTCCAAATCCAGGGGCGCACCTGTTCGCGGCCGCGCATGGTGCCCGCCGCGTGCTCGACGTAGACGACGTCTTCGGTGTACTGGTCGACCCAGGGATCCCAGTCGCGGGTCTGTGCGGCGCGGTCGACTGTCGCCTCGAACTGTTGGAACGCCGCGGCCAATTCGTCGCGGCTGAAGGTGCTGCTGCCCGTCACACCAGAACTAGAACACGTTCTACCGAGCTTGTCGAGGGTCAGAACGCGGTCAGCACCTGGCGGCTGCCCAGCGGATTCTGCAGCGGGACCTCGAGGATCCCCGACACCGCGATCATGATGCACGGCCGGCCCGCGGCTTCGGGAAGCGCGCCGCCGAAGAGTTCGACGGTGACGGTCTCGGGTGTCTCCAGCACGGACGCGTGCACGCCGTAACACTGCGGGGTGCCGGTGGTGAAGTGCACGCCGACGGCGCGGTCGCCCGCGACGCGGTTGTAGGACTCGGCGCGCATCGGCTGCGGGTCGACGATCGCGGGATTGTCGATGAACAGCAGGCCCGGATGGCCGGGCCGCTCGGACAGTACGGCCGTCTCGGCCGCTGCCGCCGGGGCCGCCCACACGGCCAGCACAGCGGCCATCACGGCGAGGAATGTGCGCATCACACAACCGTAATCGCCGACTGGAACATGGCGGTCGATTCGGTGGTTATACAGGCACTATGGCAAAGCAATACAACAAGAATCCGGCCGCAGTGAACGCGTTGTCGCCGGAGCAGTACCAGGTCACACAGAAAAACGGCACGGAGCGGCCCTTCACCGGCGAGTACTGGGACAACCACGAGCCGGGCATCTACGTCGACGTGGTCTCGGGCGAGCCGTTGTTCGCCTCTGTCGACAAGTTCGACAGCGGGACCGGGTGGCCCAGCTTCACCCGTCCGATCGAAGCGACCAACGTCGTCGAGAAGCGCGACTTCTCGCACCTGATGGTCCGCACCGAGGTGCGCTCGGCGCACGGCGACAGCCACCTCGGCCATGTCTTCACCGACGGCCCCCGCGCAGAGGGTGGGTTGCGCTACTGCATCAACTCCGCTTCGCTGAGATTCATCCACCTCGACGACCTCGAGGCCGAGGGGTATGGCGATTACAAGAAGCTGTTCGTGAATGAGGAGGCGCAAGCATGAGCGACCACAAGAGAGCCATCCTGGCGGGCGGTTGCTTCTGGGGCATGCAGGATCTGATCCGTAGGCAACCGGGCGTGGTGTCGACGCGTGTCGGCTACACCGGCGGCGAGAACGCCAATCCCACGTACCGCAATCACCCCGGCCACGCCGAGGCGATTGAGATCGTCTACGACCCGGCGCGGACCGACTACCGCGCATTGCTGGAGTTCTTCTTCCAGATCCACGATCCGACCACGAAGAACCGTCAGGGCAACGACATCGGCACAAGCTACCGGTCGGCGATCTTCTACCTCGACGACGAGCAGAAGCGCGTCGCGCTGGACACCATCGCCGATGTGGATGCGTCAGGACTGTGGCCCGGCAAGGTCGTCACCGAGGTGACCCCGGCCGCCGACTTCTGGGAGGCCGAGCCCGAGCACCAGGATTACTTGGAGCGCTACCCGAGCGGTTACACCTGCCACTTCCCGCGCCCGGGCTGGAAGCTGCCCAAGCGCGAAACGGCCAACCAGTAGGAACACCGACGCGCTCGGTTACCGGCGGTGGCGCACCACGACGCGGCCGCCGTCCTTCGGGGTGAACGCGATCCCGCGGAAGTGCACCTTCTCGTCGGGTGCAGTGTCGGTCTCGATCACGAAGTGGCGCAGGATCGTTCGCAGTACGACGTCCATCTCGACGTTGGCGAACGCGGCGCCGATGCATCGGCGGGTCCCGCCACCGAACGGCACCCACGCCGTCGGCGGGCGCTTGCCCATGAACCGGTCGGGATCGAAGCGTTCGGGGTCGGGGAACACGTCCGGGTTGGCGTGCATGTTCGCCAGCGCCACCATCACGGTGTAGCCGTGGGGAATCCGCCACTTGCCGGCGTCGAAATGCGGTGCCAGCACGTGGCGTCCGGAGAAGTCGATGACGGTCCGGTTGCGCTGCAACTCGTTGATGAAGGCCTGGCGGTACTCGTTGCCGCCGGCGTCGTTCTCCTCGACCAGCTTGGCCAGCACCGCGGGATGGCGGCGCAACCGTTCGAACGCCCAGCCGAGCGTCGACGCCGTCGTCTCGTGGCCGGCGCCGAGAAGGGTGAGCAGCTCGTCGGAGATGTCCTGGTGCGACATCGGGGTGCCGTCCTCATAGGTGCTGCCCAGTAGCAGCGCCAGGATGTCCGTGCGCTCCTCGCGAGCGGGGTCGGCCTCGGCTTTGTCGATCAACGCGAAAACGGTCCGGTCGAAGTTGCGGCGGAACGTCTCCAGGCGGCCCCACGGGCTGTATCGACCGGTCTTGAAAGATGGCTCGGGCAATGTCGCCATGCGCGAACCGAGCTTGGCCCACGGCGGGATGATCTCGCGCAGATAGTCCAGTTCGGCCCCGTCAGCCCCGAACACGGTGCGCAGGATGACATTCAGCGTGATCCGGTTCATCGGTTCGAGCGTCGCGAACTCGACGCCCTCGGGCCAGGTCGCGGTCTCGCGGAGCGTCTCCTCCTCGATGATCTTCTCGTAGTTCTTGATGCTCTGGCCGTGGAACGGCGGCGCGAGCAGCTTGCGGCGCTTGCGGTGCTCGACGCCGTCGAGCGCGAAAACCGAACCGGGGCCGAAAATTCGGCTGAGGTTCGGCTGGACGTTGATCAGGTCGTCGGTGCTCGCGAGATACACGGTGCGGATCAGCGCTGGATCGGCGATCACCACGCTGCGGCCGAAAAATGGCACGTTGATCGCGAACACCGGGCCGTATCGCTGAAGCGCCTTGCCCAGGAACCAGCGGCGAAATCCCGCCATCAGCACCATCTGGACGGGTTTGGGCAGCGGTACCGCCGGCGGCAACTTGCCGGGTGTGACCGGGGCTTGCTGGTCGGCGGCGGTAGCGTTCGTCATCGGTTCCTTCACTCCTCCTGCGCGAGCGGTGTGTTGCGGCGGTGCACCACGATGCGGCCGCCGTCCTTCGGGGTGTAAGCCACGCCGCGCGAGTGCGTCTTCTCCGCGGGCGCCGCGGTGGTGTCGATCACGAAGTGGCGCAATACAGTCCGCAGCACCACGTCCATCTCGACGTTGGCGAACACGGCGCCGACACAGCGGCGGGTCCCCCCGCCGAACGGGATGAAGGCGAACGTCGGCGGTCGCTCGTCGACGAAGCGCTGCGGGTCGAAGCGCTCGGGATCGGGAAACTCAGCGGCCCTGTCGTGCATCAGCGAGATGCTCGCTAGCATCGTATAGCCCTGCGGGACAACCCATTCGCCTAGCTCAAAGGTCGACGCGTAGACGTGCCTGCCCGCGAAGTCGATCACCGTGCGCGACCGCTGCACCTCCCCAAGGACGGCCTGGCGGTAGTCGTTGCCGTCGGTCTCCGCCTCGGTCACCAGCTTGGCAAGGACGTCGGGATGGCGGGTGATCCGCTCGAACGCCCAGGCCAGGGTCGAGGCCGTGGTCTCGTGTCCGGCCGCAAGGAGGGTCAGCAGTTCGTCGCCGATGTCCTTGCGGGACATGGCGCTACCGTCCTCATAGGTGCTGGCGAGCAACAGCGCAAGAACGTCGGTCCGCTCCTCGAATCCGGGGTCGGCCGTGACCCGGTCGATCAGCTTGTCGATGACCTCGTCGTATTGCCTGCGGTACTCGGCCAGCCGCCCCCACGGACTGAACCTTCCGTATGTGCGTGACGGTGCGGGCAACGACGCCAGGCGCGAACCGAGCGTCACCCATGGCGGGATGATGCGCCGCAGGTCGTCCAACTGCGCGCCGTCGGCGCCGAACACCGCACGCAGGATCGCGTTGAGGGTGATCCGCATCATCGGTTCCAGGGTCGGAAATGCCTGACCCTCGGGCCAGTTCGCCGATTCGCGCAGGGTCTCCTCTTCGAAGATCGCCTCGTAGTTCTTGACGCTCCTGCCGTGGAACGGCGGTGTCAGCAGCCGGCGCCGCCGCCGGTGTTCGGACCCGTCGAGCGCGAACACCGAACCGGGGCCCAGCACGCGCGACAGGTTGGGTTGGATGTTGCCGACGTCGTCGGTATTGGCCATGAACATCTGTTTGGCCAGCTGCGGGTCGCCGACGACGATTGTGCGTCCGAAGACCGGGACGTTCATGGTGAAGACCGGGCCGTGGAGGCGGGCGAACTGGGCGACGGTCCAGCGCCGCGAAACCGCGAACGCGAGACCCAGCAGCGGCTTGGGAATCCGCGCCTTCGGTGGCAGGTTGACCGCGGCAGGCGACGCCGCTGCAGGTGTGGGCTTCTCGACGACCAAAGCTTCGCTCATGACGCTCCCAGCCAGTTCCCCGGTACTACGATGTACCGTAGGTTCGTGTAGTACGGTACCGCTTGGTACCAGCAGACGCAAGGCTGTCGAGGAGGCGGTATGACCACTGCGCTGGACAACGGCGTGCATACCGCGGCCGACGGCGCGTTCCGCGACCGCCTGCTCGACGGTATGGCCGCCTCGATCACCGAACGCGGCTATCGCGACACCACCGTGGCCGACATCGTTCGGCAGGCGAGAACCTCGAAGCGTACGTTCTACGAACAGTTCGCGAGCAAAGAGGAATGCCTGATCGAGCTGCTGCGGCGCAACAACGAGACGATGATCGCCGGCGTGCGCGCAGCGGCGGATCCCGATGCCGATTGGCGGGCCCAGATCCGCTCAGCGGTGACCGCCTACGTCGACCACATCGCGGCGCGACCGGCCATCACGCTGGCGTGGATCCGTGAGGCGCCCGCACTGGGCGCCGTCGCACATCCGCTGCATCGCGAGGCCATGGAGCATTTCACCGACATGCTGGTCGACATCAGCAGCACGCCGGGATTCGAACGCGCTTCGCTGGCTCCGCTGTCGCGTCCCCTGGCGCTCATCATCCTTGGCGGCCTGCGCGAGCTGACCGCGCTCTTCGTCGAGGACGGCCACGATCTGGGCGGCATCGTCGAGCCGGCGATCACCGCTTCGGTGGCGATCCTCGGCTCGCGCTGAGGATCAGTTCAGGATCAGCCGCGCCGATTTCTCCAGTCGCTCCGCGATTTCGGCGTACGACGCGTATCCCATGCCGGCGCGCACCAGCGCGCCGGAGTACAGCATCTCCAGCGTGTCGATGACGTCGGGATCCGTGTCGGCGCCCAACGCCACGGCCAGCCGGTCGCGGATCGCGCGGCCGATGCGCAGCCGCAGCACCTCGACGTCGGGGTCGCGACCAAGCAGCGCCGTCGTCACCGCACCGGCGAACGCGGGCTCGTCGGCGACCAGCAAGGCGATGTGGCGCAGCACCTCGATGACCCGGGCAGCGGGGTCCTCGGACTCGTGCGCCGCCGGTGGCGATGCCGCGAGCCTGCGCCAGAACACCTCGGCGACAAGGTGTTCCTTGGAGGAGAAGTAGGTGTAGGCGGTGGCCGCCCCGACGCCGGCATCGGCGGCCACTCGGCGCACCGTGAGACCGGCGAAGCCATCGCGGTTGAGCAGTTCGACCGCGGCGCGACCGAGGCGGTCGACAGTGTCGGCTTGTTTGGCGGTCAGACGGCGCCGAGTCGACTCCATGGCCGTGTCGGACACATGTCCGGACGCTACTACAATACCCCTGCACCAGCAACGATCCGCTGCGACTAGATTGAGTCACCGATGCGCACCACAGACGAACTCTTCGCCCTTGCCGAGCAGGTCATCGGATTCATGCCCCACGACGAGGGCCGGGCCCTGTTCGACGCTGCTGTGAAGTACCTCGGCGACGGCATCGGCGTCGAGATCGGCACATACTGCGGCAAGTCCACCGTGCTGCTCGGCGCCGCCGCACAGCAGACCGGCGGCGTGATCTACACCGTCGACCACCACCACGGCTCAGAAGAACACCAGCCGGGGTGGGAGTACCACGACGAGTCGATGGTCGATCCCGTCACCGGCCTGTTCGACACGTTGCCGACGGCGCGGCACACGCTCGACGCCGCCGGCCTCGACGACCACGTCGTCGCGATCGTCGGCCGGTCACCGGTGGTGGCGCGGGGATGGCGAACTTCGTTGCGCTTTCTGTTCATCGACGGCGGCCACACCGAGGAAGCCGCACAGCGCGACTTCGACGGCTGGGCCAAATGGGTGGAGGTGGGCGCGGCGCTCGTCATCCATGACGTGTTCCCCAACCCCGACGAGGGCGGGCAGGCGCCGTTCCACATCTACCAACGGGCGTTGAACACCAACCATTTTCGCGAGGTTTCGGCAACCGGATCCATGCGCGTGCTCGAGCGCACGGACGGCGTCGTCGGCGAGCCGCTGGACTAGCGGTCGCTGGTCGCACACTCGCAGTCGTACTCGCCTTCGAGGCCGCGCGGAAGGTCCGCGCTCCGGAAGATGCCGCTGGCGGCCGACGTCGACGACAGCGCGTCGGCGGCCAGAATCATCGCCGCGCCGGTCCACGTGGTGCGTTCCTCCGGCCAGCGCTTGCCGTCGGCGAACACCAGACCCGTCCAGTAGGAGCCGTCGTCCTCACGTAGATGGTGCATCGCGGCGAACTGCTCCCTGGCGCGCACCGCGTCACCCATCGCGTCCAAAGCCAGTACCAGTTCACAGGTTTCGGCCCCGGTCACCCACGGCCGGTCGTCTACGCAGCGGATACCCAGGCCGGGAACCACGAAGTCGTGCCACCGCTCGTCGATCCGCATCCGCGCAGCGGGACCGCGCACCGCGCCGGTCAGCACCGGGTAGTACCACTCCATCGACCAGCGGTCCTTCACCGTGAACGCCTCGGGATGGTGGGCGATCGCGTGGCCGAGCCTGCCGACCGCGACCTCCCATTCCGGCTGCGGGTCGTCGAAGTAGTCCGCGAGCGCCAGCGCACACCGGATGCTGTGGTAGATGCTTGCGCACCCCGTCAGCAGGGCTTCGGGTTCGATGGCCGAAGGACTTCTCGCCCAGGCGATCTCACCGCCACTGAGCTGCATGCCGAGCACGAAGTCGATCGCCTTGGTGACCACCGGCCACATCGTCTCCGCGAAACGGCGGTCGCCGGTGACCAGCACGTGGTGCCACACGCCGGTGGCGATGTAGGCGCAGAAGTTGCTGTCGCTGTTGGCGTCCTCGATGACGCCGTTGCGCAACTGGATGGGCCACGATCCGTCGCGGCGCTGGTGCGTGCGCGACCATTCGAACGCCGCGCGTGCCGGCTCCAGCAACCCGGCGACCGTCAGTGCCATCGCGTTCTCGATGTGATCCCACGGATCAGTGTGGCCTCCGTCGAACCACGGCAGCGCACCCGAGGATTCCTGGGTAGCGGCAATCGATTTCGCGGTCTGACGGCACTGTTCGGGTGTCAGCACCCCGGGAACGCCCGGGACGCCGTCGAGTTTAGGCGTCAGCACCTGCACCCACCGGTTTCGTGAAGTACAACGCGACGCTCTTGCCGATCAGCGGGTTGAGCAGCGACTCGGCCGTCTTGGTCAGCCACGGGCGGCTCATCATGTCCCACACCAACATCCGGTGGTACGCCTTCACCGCGACGTGATCCGAATTCTCGGTTCCCACCGCGCATTTGAGCCACCAGTACGGGGAGTGCAAGGCGTGCGCATGATGGGTGTGCTCGAGTCGAAGGCCATGGGCGAGCACTTTGTCGCGCAGCCGGTCGGCGTGATAGATCCGCACGTGCCCGCCCTCGTTGGCGTGGTACTCGTCGGACAGCACCCAGCAGAGCTTCTCGGGGAGCCACCGCGGCACCGTGACGGCGAGCGTTCCGCCGGGCTTGAGCACCCGGACCAGCTCGGCGATCGCCTTTTCGTCCTGGGGCACGTGTTCGAGAATTTCCGAAGCGATCACGCAATCGAAAGTGCCGTCGGCATAAGGCAGATCGAGCGCGTCACCCTTGACCGCCTCGGCCTTGGCCGTCGGCGGCGCCTCACCCTGCTCGCGCATGGCTGTCAGGATCTCGTCGACGTCGTTGAGATCGGCGGCGCTCTGGTCGAACGCGACGACGTCCGCTCCGCGCCGGAAGGCCTCGAAGCTGTGCCGGCCCGCGCCGCAACCCACGTCGATCACCTTCGTGCCCTCGCCGACGCCGAGCCGGTCGAAGTCGACCGTCAGCATGCGCCGACCCGTTCGCGCGCCATCTCGTAGACCGCAACCGTCTGCGCGGCAACCGATTGCCAGCTGAACACCTCTACCGCGCGCTTGCGTCCGTTCGCGCCGAGGCGGGCCAGCTCACGCGGTGAGTCGAGCAGTTCGCCGAGCACCGCCGTCAATTCGTCGACGTCGGCGGGCTTGACCAGCCGGGCGCAAACGCCGTCGGCGCCCACCACCTCGGGCAGCGCACCGGCGCGGCTGGCCACGATGGGCGTGCCGCTGGCCATGGCCTCCACCGCCGGCAACGAGAACCCTTCGTAAAGCGATGGGATGCAAGCGACTTCGGCCGAGGCCAGCAGGTCGGCCAGCTCGCTGTCGGACAACCCGCTGGAGCTGTGCACGATGTCGGAGATGCCGAGCTCGGCGATCAGCTTTTCGGTCGGACCGTTCGGTTCCAGCTTGGCGACGAGCTGCAGTTCGAGATCGCGTTCGACGCGCAGGCGGGCCACTGCGTGCAGCAGGTGCCTGACGCCTTTGAGGGGAACATCGGCGCTGGCGATCGCGATGATGCGGTTGCGTACCCGTCGCTCGGCGGGCTTGAACATCGCCGTGTCCACGCCCAGCGGCACGACGTGCAACTGGCTGGGCGCGACGCCGAAGTCCTCGGCGATGTCAGCCGCCGACGTCGACGACACGGTCAGCAGTTCGGGGATCTCGCATGCCACCTGCTTCTGCATTTCGGCGAAGCCGTACCACCGTCGCACCAGCGGTTTGCGCCACCACTTGGCGGCGGCGACGTCGACCACCTTGTCGCGGGTGATCGGGTGATGCACGGTGGCGACCACCGGAAGGCCGAGCCCGGCGATCTTGCGCAGCCCGGTGCCCAGGCACTGGTTGTCATGCACGACGTCGAACTCGTGGCGACGTTCGGCCAGCACCCGCGCGGCGCGCAGGCTGAAGGTGCGGGGTTCGGGGAAGCCCGCCGTCCACGTGGTCAGCAGCTCGAGCAGGTCGATCGACGTCTTGATCTCGTTGGGCCACGGGATCCGGAACGGATCGGGTTCCCGGTAGAGGTCCAGGCTGGGCACCTCGGTCAGCCGAACGCGGGGATCGAGTTCCTCCGGATAGGGCTGGCCCGAGAACACCTCGACCTCGTGGCCCAGGTCCGCGAGGCCGCGGGACAGGTAGCGGACATAGACGCCCTGCCCACCACAGTGGGTCTTGCTCCGGTACGACAGAAGTGCGATGCGCATGTTCAACTCAAGACGATGCGCAGAAGCGGCTGAATCCAGGGCCGGTGAGCTGGACAAATCGTGTCACGCAACAACTCCGAACCTTCTGGACATGTGTCCAGACTATAGTTTGACGTGCTAGCGGACGCAACGCGGCCGTGATGCCTTGACTATCACAGTGACCGGGGGTGCTGCCCGTCGGCCTCTCGGTTCCGCGCTCCGGTGACCGGGTATCCGCCGGTCATGAGCAGACACATCGAGGCGACCTTCCAGATCGCCAGCTGGGATGAGACGCCGTTCGAGGACGGCGACGAGGCCACCAAGCTCACCGAGGCCCTGGTCTCGAAACGCTACGAGGGCGACATCCAGGGCACGTCGACGACCAAGTGGCTGTTGGCCTACGGACCGGACAACAGCGCGTTGTTCGTCGGCATCGAGCACGTCACCGGCACCATCGCGGGCGCGACCGGCGGCTTGGTATTGCTGCACGACGGCGCCTACCGAGACGGCGTGGCCAGTGGAGAGGTGCGGATCGCATCGGGCACCGGCGGGCTGGCCGAGGCGGCCGGCAACGGGAAGTTCCGCGCCGACCCCGCGGGGGCACTTACCCTCGACGTCGACGGTCTGGACATCGCGGTCACCTAGGTCGCAGGCGCTGCGGTAACCGACGGGGCAGCCCCTGGTGGCGGGCGTATGCCACCAGATAGTGGAATGACTCCCCCGAGCGGCCCCTTAAGATTGGCTGCGTGCAATCGGCCCATCGGCGTGACGTGAGCGTTTGCCCTGCGCAGCGGGCAGATTTGAGTTTGCTGCCGGTGTCGTGGCACCCCGCCGACCAGTCCGGCCGCCGGGGAGGTGCGTAGCGCGTGCGGCGCTTCTTCGAACGCGTCGGCGTGCTGACGGCTGCGCTGTTGCTGACATTGATCGCCGCCCCTCCGGCGACGGCGATCGAGCCACCGACGATCGATCCCGCGGCCGTGCCCCCGGACGAGACCGGGCCGGATCAGCCGATGGAGCAGCGCCGGGTCTGCTCGGCGCCGACGGTGTTTCCGAACGCGAACTTCGCCGACCGGCCGTGGGCGAACGACTACCTGCGGTTGTCCGAGGCGCAGAAGTTCGCAACGGGCGCGGGCGTGACGGTCGCAGTGATCGACACCGGTGTCGTCGGCTCACCGCGGGTGCCCGCCGAACCGGGTGGAGACTTCGTCGACCAGGCCGGAAACGGCATGTCGGACTGCGATGCGCACGGCACGTTGACCGCGTCGATCATCGCGGGGCGGCCCGCGCCGAACGACGGCTTCGTCGGCGTCGCGCCCGACGCCCGCATCCTGTCGCTGCGACAGACCTCCGAGGCGTTCCAGACGGTGGGTACGCGCCAGGACCCCAACGACCCGAACGCCACCCAGACCGCCGGATCGCTGCGCAGCCTCGCGCGGGCGGTGGTGCACGCAGCCAATCTCGGCGCGCAGGTCATCAACATCAGCGAGGCGGCCTGCTACAAGGTCACCCGCCCGATCAACGAGACCAGCCTGGGCGCCGCGATCAACTACGCGGTCAACGTCAAGGGCGCGGTCATCGTCGTCGCCGCGGGCAACACCGGCCAGGATTGCGCGCAGAACCCGCCCGCCGATCCCGCGGTTCCGACCGATCCGCGCGGCTGGAAACAGGTACAGACGATCGTCAGCCCGGCGTGGTACTCACCGCTCGTGCTGACGGTCGGCGGAATCGCGCCGAACGGACAACCGAGCACGTTCTCGATGTCGGGCCCGTGGCTCGGCGCCGCGGCGCCTGCCGAGAACCTCGTCGCGCTCGGCTACGACGGCAATCCGGTCAACGCGTTGCAGGGCCAGGACGGCCCGATTCCGATCAGCGGCACGTCGTTCGCCGCGGCCTATGTCTCCGGGCTGGCTGCGCTGCTCAAGCAGCGCTTCCCCGCGCTCACGCCGGCCCAGATCATGAACCGGATCACCGCGACGGCGCGTCACCCGGGTGGTGGCGTCGACAACTATGTGGGCGCCGGGGCCGTCGACCCCGTCGCCGCGTTGACGTGGGATGTGCCCCCGGGTCCGGAGCAGGTGCAGTACCGGGTCAAGGAGCTTCCGCCGCCGGTGTTCACCCCACCGCCGGATCGCGGGCCGATCACCGCGGTGGTCGTCGTCGGAGCCGGGCTGGCGGCCGCGCTCGGGCTCGGCGCGCTGGCCCGTCGCGCATTGAGGCGCCGATGAACAGAATTGTCGGCATGTTCGGCCTGCGCTTCACGACGGGCCACGCGATCTGGGCGGCGGCGCTGATCCCCGCGACGGTCCTGGTGTTCGCCGAGCTGAACCTGTTGTGGCTCGGGATCACGCTCGCCGTGCTGATCGGGCTGGGCTCGGTGGTGACGATTCGTGGGCTGCGGATCACCGGTTGGGTGGCGGCTGTGTTCGCGTGGCGGCGCAGGCACCGCGACATTCCGCAGCGTCCGTCCGAACCCGCGGTGGGCGCGACCGTGATGCCGGGTGATCACGTCGCCGTGCGATGGCAGGACGAGCACCTGACGGCGGCCATCGAACTGGTGCCGCGTCCGTTCACCCCGACGGTGATCGTCAACGGCGCGGCGTTCACTGACGACGTCGTCGACACCCGGTTCGTCGAACAACTCGTGGCCGCGCACTGCCCGGACCTTGAGGCCGACGTGGTGTCGTCGGGGTATCGCGTCGGCGAAACCGCTCCAGCCACGCTGATTTCGCTGTACGAACAGGTTGTCGGCCCGTATCCGGCTCCGGCGAGCCGGCGCACCTGGATCGTGCTGCGCGCCGATCCCGAGTCAACGCGCAAGTCGTCGCAGCGCCGCGAGTCCGGGGTCGCCGGGCTGGCGCGGTACCTGGTGGCCTCGGCCACCCGGATCGCGGATCAGTTGGCCGGCAATGGAATCGATGCCCGCCCCGCGCGCAGTTTCGACGATCTCGATCGGGCCACCGAGATCAGTTTCGAGCGTGAGACGTGGTCGGCGATCAAGGGCCGCAGCACGTTCACCGCGGCCTACACCGCGCCGGGTGGACCGGACGTGTGGTGGTCGGCGCGCGCCGACCATACGATCACCCGGGTCCGCATCCGGCCCGGTGAGGCCCCACGCTCGACGGTGCTGCTGACCACTCTGGCCAATCCCGCGACACCGCGCGGCTTTTCGTGTCTGTTCGGCGGGCAGCGGGCGGCTCTGCACGGCATCAGCCCGGTCGGCGACCGCCACTACGAGCTGCCGATCGGGTCGGCGGGGGTGCTGGTCGGTGAGACCGCCGACCGCTACCCCGTCTACATACCGTTCGACGACGTCGACGTGAGCATCAACCTCGGCGACTCCCGACTGTTCACCCAGTTCATCGTGCGGTCGGCGGCGGCAGGCGCCGTGGTCACTCTGACGCCGCAGTTCAACGAGTTCGCCGGATACGTCAACGCCAGGATCGGAGACGAGGCGAAGGTGGCGTGGCCGCATGCGACGACGTACCTGAGCCCGCACCCGGGCCTCGGCCGGGTGACGTTGCGCAACAACCACATCGAGACGCCCCGTCATCGCCAACTGCCGATAAGGCTGATCAACCCGCGCGAGGAAAGCCGCTACCAGATGGTCCTCGAGGGCTGAGCCGACATGCGGGCGCAGGGGTAACGATGGGCGAGATCCAGCGGGTCGAACCGGCGGAGCTCACCAAGCAGTCCGCAGAGATGCACGGGACGCAGTGGCACAACCCCGTCGCCGAAGCGGTGGTGCCGCCGGATGCGCTGCCGTCCTCGGCGGCCGCGGTCGCCAACCTGAACGCGAACGCGCAGTCGCTGCTGGAGTTTCAGCGGTGGGCCGAGACGGAGAACCAACGCATCGCCGAGATGCTGCAGATCGCCGCCGACGCTTACACCGAGGTCGACGAAACCTGCGGGCGAGCCATCGAGAACCCCAACCGACGGGCAGCGGTCGATGCGATCGCGGTGCCCGCCCCGGCGACGCCGCCGCCCGCGCTTCCCCATCCGGTCGGCACTCCGCAGCCACTCGATGCGGCCGGCTACAGCGACGTGCACGAGACGCAGGCCGACCTGGTCGCCGGGGACAACGGCGCATCGCTGAAAATGGCCATGCTGCAATGGGGTCTGGCCAGTAACCGGGCCAGGGACGCCGCGCCGCGCCCGCCCAGCGGCGATTGGGAGGGACGGGCCGCCGACGCCGCGTACGCCAGGATGGCCGAGTTCAGCGGCTGGCTGGAACAACTCGCCGAGGGGTGGCACGACCTCGCGGAGGCGGCGGCGAAAATCATCGCGGCACATGACGCCGCAAAGGCCGAGCATGCAGGCATCCACACTGAGTACGCGGCGTTGGAGACGCAGTTGCGTGAGCTCGCGGCCCGCGCGACCGTGGGTAACTCCGTCGCGACTTCCAACGAGATGGCGAAGATCCAGGGGCGGATGCAGGAGCTGCAGCAGCGGTCCGACGACGTGCGCCAGGACTATGCGAGCGGGGCAACCTTCTCACCCGTGCGGCCCGCGATGCCGTCCGGCCCGGACGCCGACAGCGCTGCCGTCGTCGGTGACCCCGGCGGCACCGAGTCGCAACCCGGCGGCGGTCGTGCGGGTGTGCCGTCGTACGGCCCGCAGCCGTCCGGGATAGCGGACAGGACCGATGCTGCGGCGCGTTCGGGTGGTGCTCCGGCCGGAGGTCGCGCTCCGGCCGGAGGTGGTGCGCCCACGGGCGGTGGCGCGCCCTCGGGCGGTGCTGCGCCGGCTGGCGGTAGTGCGCCGGCTGGGGCTTCGACGTCAGGCCCGAAGTCGACCGAACCGCACGTGCGCCCCGCCGCTGTCGGCGGTGCCGCGGCAGGCGGTGGCAGGGGCGGTGGTGCCGCAGGCGGCGGTGGCATGCCTGCGACGCCGATGTCGGCGCCGGTCACCGCGGAGACGGTCGCGCCCGCGCCGACCGTGCCCGCCGCGGCGGGTGCCGCACCGGGATCCTCGACGGAGGGGCGCGCGGGTACGACCATGGCCGGGGGTATGGCCCCGATGGCGCACGGTGCGGGCGCCCATCAGGGCAAGGAGAAGCGGCGCGATCCCCGAGTCGCGCCCGACGAGGACCTCTACACCGAGGACCGGCCGTGGACCGAGGCGGTCGTCGGCATTCGCAGGCGCAGGGCAGTCGCCGACGGCGAGAGCCGAGACGACACGTGAGCGACGAGATGCACCCCGACGTCGCCGCCGTGTTGCGGCAGGCGCAGCAGTTGCAGTCGCTGATGGACGACCAGCTGGACCGGATGAACTCTCAAACCTTCACCGGCACCGACGAATCCGAGACCGTGCAGGTGACGCTGGACGGGCACCACCAGCTGACGGGCGTCGTCATCGGGGAGGGCCTGCTGAACCTGGGTGTCGAGGAGGTCCAGAGGCGGCTCAACGAGGCGCTGGACTCCGCGACGGCCGCGGCCACCGCGTCGCTCGAGGCCGACCGGGATCGGATCGACGCCGCCGTCGCCGACATCACCGACGGGAACCACTAGCGCACACCCTCTTTCGCGTACACCACGCGTAACACATGGGCCACCTCCGGCCCCATCACCGTGCCGGCGAGTTCGCAGAAGGTGCCCACGAACTCCGGCCCGTGCGGCGGCGCCGCCTCACACAGGTGGTGTGCGATCTCGTGCAGCACCACCAATTCGCGCAATGCCCAACGGGTCCGGACTTCCGGCACCGCGATGACGGCGCCGTCGTCATCGAGTTCGTAGTGAGCGGCGCTGGCTCCCCGCCTGGGCCGCACGCCGAGCGGAGCCGCCCGTGGCCACCGTCGCCGTACGGCGGGCAGCGCCAGCACCTCGTCGACATACCGCTGCACCGACTCCACCGATGCGAACCGCGCCTCGGGCGGCAGCGTCAACGTCGTCCCGAAGAAGTCGATGACGCGGTTGCCGTGCTCGGCTGCCCGGTCGAACAACGTCCGGACGAACTCCTCGGCGGCGTACACCTTCGCCCGCTGGCTGTCGCGCGGCGTCACGTCTCCCCGGAAGCGCGGCGCCCGTTCCCCGGCAGCGCCGAACGCGCATTCGCGAGTTCCGGGCTGGGCCCGAGCCTGGCCTTGCGGCCCGCGCGGTCACCCGCACGACGGGCGGCCGAGGAGTAGCCGGCCGTCGCGCTGGTCGCCCGCCACGTCCCGCGCGCCTCCGAGGTCTCGCGGTAGAAGTCGCGCAGTTCGAGATCCTTGTCCCGCAACGCAATCGCGGTGCCCGGCTGGCTGTTGCGCCTGTTCGTGGCCTCCCGGCGTGCCTCCTCCCGCGCCTCGACCAGTCGTTGACCGATGCGGGCGCCGAACGCCAACTGGAAGTTGATCCGCGCGGTGATGGTGGGCGTGGGGCGGTGAGCGCCCGACTCGATGTAGGCCTGCGACGCCCTGACCATCTGCATGACCAGGCTCGCGTACAGCGCATGGCTGGCGTCGATGTCCTCGGGAAACCCGTAGGCGTAGACGAATGTCGAATTCGACGCGACATCGCATTTCACGTCGTTGGCGTGTGCGATCACGGTGAACAACTGCACATACGTCCGCAGCCCTCGGGTGCCGGCGTTGCCGATCGTGATCGTGCGCTGCACCGGCATCTGCGCCTTCGTGCGCTGATCGGAATGCGACCGCGCCACGGCCAGATCGATGGAGGTGGCCGTCGCCAAGCGCTGCGCAGCGGCCATGAACGCGTCCGCCTCGTGCGGATTGTCGGTGCCCTCGGCCTGCCGCAGCAGGGCGGCGATACGGGCCAGCATCTTGTCGTCACTCATGCGCGATCCACTTCGTCCTCTCCCACCTCATGGCGCCAGATTAGGGCTGCTCGGCGACAAAGCGGTCCAGTGCTTCGACGACCTGTGGAGAAAGCGGATCTTGGGAGGCGTAATTGGCGACGTTGTCGCTCGGGTCGTCGCGCAGCACGTGGTTGACGCCCTTGAGCTCCACGACCGTCAGCGCGGTGTGCCCAAGCGCGTCGGCGAGGGGCCTGATCGAGTCGCACGACGCCTGCGCGTCGGAGTCCGAACAGGTCAGCAGGACCGGCGTGCCGGCGGGCACCTTGGCCGCCAGGGTCAGCGGGTCGATCTTGTCGGCTTCGACGACCGCGTTGACATTGCCCGGGTTCAGCATCGCGCCCAGGCCCTCGGGCAGATTCGCAGGCACCGTCGCCGTGGTCCGGACCTGCTCGACAGCAGCCAACCACGCGGACAGGGCCTTGGGAGTGGCGTTGGCGCGCACCCGATTGGTGATGATGTCGAGGTAGCGACCCGGCAGGGGCTGAAAGAGGCCGAGCGCGTGGATCTTTGGCGCCCCGGCGTTGGTGTCACCGGCCAGCGTCATCGCGTGGATGGTGCCTTCACCCACCGCGTAGACCGAGATGCGGGAGTCGTCGGTCCGCGGCTGGTCGGCCAGATACCGCACCGCGGCCTTCGCGCCCGTGGTGTAGACCGAGCTGACCACCTCGGTGGGCCGCTGCGCGTACGGGCCGAGGCCGGTCAGGCCGGTGCCGACCTTGTCGTAGCGCAGGCTGGCCACGTCGCGGTCCGACAACAGTTCGGCGAGTTGGCGCATGTTGCCGACCGGCCCGGCGACCTGGTTGTCGCCGTTGCGGTCGGTGGCGCCGCTCTCGGAAATCAGCAGCGCGGCGCGCCCCACCGCGTCGCCGGTCTCGTGCCGGTATGTGCCGTGGATGGTCAGCTCGTCGGCGGTGAAGCTGACGTCCTCGTCGACCCACTGCACATCGCCCGAGGACGAACATCCCGACAGCATGACGATCAGTGAAAGCGCCCCGGCGACAACTGCTTTCAAAGCTTAGCCTCGATCCACGAGGTGACGTCGTCGAGCACGAGTTCACGCTCGGGCTCGTTGAACACCTCGTGGTAGAGCTCCGGATAGACCTTCAGGTGCGCGTCGGTCGATGCGACACACGACAGCAGGTGGCGGCTGCCTGCGGCGGGGATCAACTTGTCCTGCTCGCCGTGCACCACCAGCAGCGGCGCGGTGAGCGCGGACGCCCGCTGCGGCATCGTCTCGCCGACCTTGATCAGCGCCTTGGCCACCCCAGCGGGAAGCTTGCCGTGGTGCACCATCGGGTCGGCCATGTACGCGGCCACCACGTCTGGGTCCCGCGACACCGCTTCGGTGGGCAGTTGCTCGACGGGCAGGCCCGGCAGGATGCTGCCGAGGACCTTGGCGACCGTGATCATGACCGGAGACACCGCGTCCTGGGCGTAGACGGCGGGCCCCGACAGCACCATCGCGGTGTAGTCGTCGGGGTGCTCGACGCCGTAGGTGAAAACGACGCCGCCGCCCATGCTGTGGCCGAGAACGATGCGCGGCAGCCGCGGGTGCTCGTCGGCGGCGATCGTCACCAGGGTTCCGAAGTCGCCGGTGTACTCGCCGATGTCGCGCAGATAAACCCGTTTGCCGCCGGAGCGCCCGTGGCCGCGCAGGTCCAGCGCATAGGTGAGCAGGCCGGCCTCGCCGAACCGCTGCGCAACGTGGTCGTACCGGCGGGCGTGCTCGGCGTATCCGTGGCACAGCACGACCACACCGCGCGGATCGCGCTCGGGAGTCCAGACGTCGTACACGATGCGCACACCGCCGATACCGTCGAAGCTGCGTTCGCTGCGGGTCGTGGCCACGCAGCGAGACTATCCGTTGTCGGACCCACTGATTAAGCTCGGCGGAGTGACGGTCCTGGCCCACGATCTCGACGACAGCAGCGCTGAGGATGCCTTCCTGGCCGATGCCCAGCGGTATCGCCGTGAACTGCTCGCGCACTGCTACCGGATGACCGGTTCCCCGCACGACGCCGAGGATCTGGTGCAGGAAACCTATCTGCGGGCGTGGAAGTCGTACAAAGGCTTCGAGGGCAAATCGTCGGTGCGCACGTGGCTGTACCGGATCGCCACCAACACCTGCCTGACGGCGCTGGAGAGCAGGCAGCGCAGGCCGCTGCCGACGGGCCTCGGGGCCCCGAGTTCCGATCCGCTCGACGATATCGTCGCCCGCGAGGAAGTGCCGTGGCTCGAGCCGCTGCCCGATCAGGCGGATGACCCGGCCGACCCATCGGTCATCGTGGGCTCACGCGAATCGGTGCGGCTGGCGTTCGTCGCGGCACTTCAGCACCTCTCACCGCGGCAACGCGCCGTACTGGTGATGCGCGACGTGCTGCAGTGGAAGGCGTCAGAGGTCGCCGACGCGGTCGGCGCGTCGACGGCAGCGGTGAACAGCCTGCTGCAGCGGGCGCGTGCGCAGCTGGATGCCGTCGGCCCGAGCGAGGACGACGAGCTGCGCCCGCCGGAGTCCCCGGTGGCCCAGGACCTGCTGACGCGCTATATCGCCGCGTTCGAGAGCTACGACATCGACAAGCTCGTCGAGTTGTTCACCGCGGATGCCGTGTGGGAAATGCCGCCGTTCGACGGCTGGTACCAGGGCCCGGAGAACATCGTGCAATTGTCGAAGACCCACTGCCCCGCCGAGGGGCCCGGGGATATGCGGTTCATCCGGACCACGGCCAACGGTCAGCCGGCCGCGGCGTTGTACATGCTCAACCGGGAGACCGGCGTTCACGAGGCCTTCCAACTCCATGTGCTCGACGTGACGGCCGGCGGCATCGCGCATGTCGTGGCGTTCCACGCCTCGACCTTTGCCCCGTTCGGACTCGCCGATACCGCCTGACCTACGGCTTGCGGCCCAACGCGTACTCGTCGATGCTCAGGCCCGCCCTTTCCGCTTCGGCGCGCTCATAGGCGATGTCGTGCCGGTAGCCGAGCACGACGCTGGTGATCAACGCGATCGAGATGACGCCCTCAGCGATGAAGAACGCCACAAAGTCGATGAGCGAGCCGATCGGCGGGCCGCCGGGCACGGCGTTGCGAAGAGGAATCAGTGCGAACAGGATCGCAGCCATCATCGAGCAGGCCGGCAGGACAAGACCTCTGCGCCACCGCAGCGCGTAGTAGGACGCCGTGACGGCCGCCGCGGCCAACCCGAGCATGAGCAGCATCACGAACACGGCGAACACCAGCGTCGGGGCGCTGCGGTGCAGGAAGAGATCCGCGTCGACGCTGTCGCCTTCGACATCCGGGTCGGGCCCCAGCGCGACCCGGAAGAACGAGTCGTTGTTGAACACGGTGAGCGTCGTGGGCAACGCGGTGCCGTCGTCGGCCGCGATGTTGAGCCCGAGGAAGGCGGTGTAGCGATCGAAGGGGTAGTCGGTCGGGATCCCGACCATCCCGAATTTCTGCTCGATGACGGGCACGGTCTCTCCGCTCGGCAGGTTCACCGAGGGATTTGTGAAGGAATTGCTCAGCAGCTTGGTGTCCAGGTTGAGATGGCCGCTTTCATCGGCGTACTTCCCGTTGGCCTCGATGTCGGTGATCGTCGCCGCCACCGTCGTCGTCTCGGTGTCGACCCGGTTCACCCACACGGTGAGGTCGACCCGGTCGGGCTTGTCGAAGTCGCCGAGTTGCAGACCGTCCTCAGCCCAGTGCCTGCTGGATGCGTACAGCGCGAGGTTGCCGGCCATCAGCAGCACAAGCGCCACGGCGAAGACGGCAAGCGCCCGCACAGCGCGCCATCGCGGCGAAGGTGTGCTCATCGCGGCAGCGTATTACGAGGGGGGCGCGCAAAAGAGGCTCGACGCGCAGGTGGCTGGCCGACAACGGTGCCTGCGACGGCCCGAAGCCCCTATCTGCGCAGTTCAAGGCGGAGTTGACACCTGTTCTGCAACGTGTTCTATAGTCAGCGGCCATGAAGACCAAGGGCGCGCTGCTGTGGGAGCTCAACTCACCGTTCCGCATCGACGAGATCGAGATCGGTGACCCCGTCGCCGACGAGGTACAGATCCGAATGCACGCCGCGGGCATGTGCCATTCGGACTACCACCTGACCACCGGCGCCACCCCGATCGGGCTGCCTGCGCTCGGCGGACACGAGGGCGCCGGCGTGATCACGAAGGTCGGCAGGAACGTCACCGGCCTCGAGGAGGGCGACCACGTCATCCTCGCGTTCATCCCGGCGTGCGGGCAATGCGCACCATGCCTCAAGGGCCATCGCTCGCTGTGCGACCGCGGCGCGGTACTGCTCGGCGGCAAGGCGATCGCCGACGGCACCTCCCGCGTGCATGCCGGTAGCACCGAGGTCTCGCCGATGAACCTGCTCGGCACGTTCGCGCCGCACATGACGGTGCACAAGGACTCCGTCGTCAAGATCGACAAAGACATTCCGTTCGAGTCGGCGGCCCTGCTGGGCTGCGCGGTCCCGACGGGCTTCGGGTCGGCCACCAACGTGGCCGAGGTGAACCCGGGCGAGACCGTCGTGATCGTCGGCGTCGGCGGTATCGGCATGAGCGCACTGCAAGGAGCGGTCATCGCCGGGGCCCGCCACGTAGTCGCGATCGACCCCAACGAGTGGAAGCGCGAACAGGCGATCAAGTTCGGCGCCACCCACGTCTACCCGTCGATGGCCGAGGCGATCGCACCCGTCATCGACCTCACCCACGGCGTGATGGCCGACAAGACGATCATCGCCGTCGGCGATATGAAGGGCGAGTACATCGAAGAGGCGCTGACGCTGACCACCAAGACCGGCACCTGCGTCGTGACGGGCATGGGCTCGATGATGGACGTCGACGTCAAGCTCAACCTGTTTTTGTTCACGATGTTGCAGAAGACGTTGAAGGGCAACATTTTCGGCGGCGGCAGTTCGCACATCGAGACCCCGAAACTGGTCGGCCTGTATAAGTCGGGCTTGCTGAACATCGACGACATGGTCACCAGGACCTACCGCCTCGAGGACATCAATTCCGGCTATGCGGACATGCTCGACGGCAAGAACATCCGCGGCGTCGTCACCTACGACGAGGCGGACTGGTAGCCAGCCGGTCCAGCACCGCGTCCAAAACCTCGTCGAATGCCTGAAGCTGTTGTGGTGTCAACCCCTCGAACACCGTGCTGCGCACGAATTCTGCGTGCCCCGGAGCAGCCCTCTGCAGCGCTTCGAGCCCACCGTCGGTAATCGAGACGCTGGCGCCCCGCCGGTCGTCGTCGCTGCCGTGCCGCCCGATCAGTGCGCGCCCGCGCATCCGCCGCAGCTGGTGTGACAACCTGCTCTGCTCCCAGCCGAGCGTCTCGGCCAGGTCGTTGATGCGCTGCGGACCGCGCTCGTTCAACGCCACGAGGACCTCGTAGTCCGCCAGCGACAACTCGCAGTCACGTTGTAATTGCCGGTGCATGGCCGTCTGCAGACGGCTCGTGACCGTCAGGAACTTCCGCCACACCTCTTGTTCGTGCCTCGTCAGCCACACGGAATACATGACACATCATCTATGTTGTCGCGTCCAGTAGCCCCATTTAGGCTGGGCGCCGAGCGAGAGGTAGCCATGACCGCCCCCACCATCGACATCCGCCGGGCAGACGATCGCGCGAAGACCGCGATCTCCTGGCTGGACTCCAAGCATTCGTTCTCCTTCGGCAGCCACTACGAGCCGGACAACACCCATCACGGCCTGCTGCTCGTCAACAACGACGACATCGTCAAACCGGGTACGGGGTTCGACACCCATCCGCACCGGGACATGGAGATCGTCACCTGGGTGCTGCGCGGATCGCTGGTGCACCAGGACTCCACCGGCCACTCCGGCGTGATCTATCCCGGCCTGGCGCAACGGATGTCGGCCGGCCGCGGCATCTTGCACTCGGAAAAGAACGACTCGTGGACGCTGACGGGCGCCGATTCCCGCTGGGGGCACCTCCCGCCCGAAGGGCAGGGGGACGAGCCGGTGCATTTCGTCCAGATGTGGGTGGTCCCCGACGAATTCGGAATCGACCCCGGCTACCAGCAGCTCGAAATCGATGACGAACTGCTGCGCGGCGGTCTGATCACGATCGCCAGCGGTATGCCCGAACACCGGGACCAGACCGCGATCTTCATCCGCAACAAGTACGCCGCCCTACACGGAGCGCGCATGCAGCCCGGTGCCAGCGTCGAGTTGCCGCACGCCCCGTATCTCCACCTGTTCGTCCCCCGCGGCGAGGTCACGCTCGAGGGCGCGGGCCCCTTGGGTGAGGGCGACGCCGTTCGTTTCACGGGTGCGGGTGGCCAGCGCGTCACCGCCACGACGTCGGCCGAAATTCTGGTCTGGGAGATGCATGCGAGTTTGGCTGCGGCATAACGCGGTCGCCTGCATCGCAGGTGTGATGCTGGCGACGGGCTGCTCGTCGGATTCCGGGAGCGCGCCTGCGCCGGACCCGTCCACGAGCGAACCCTCGACCACCGCGGAAGCGACCTCGGACCTGTCCGAGGTGACCGTCGCCGTCGACCCGGCGCTGGCGCAGGCGCCGTTCGACGAGCCGCGTCAGGCGCTCGTTCCCGCCGGTTGGTCGATGTCGGTGTGGGCGCGCATCCCGAAGGCGAGGCTGGCTGCGTGGGCACCCGACGGTGCGCTCCTCGTGTCGCAGCCGAGCACGGGCGAGGTGTTGCGCCTGCAGCCCAGCGATGCGCAACCCCGCCAGTCGACCCTGCTGTCAGGACTTGACCAGCCGCACGGGCTGGCGTTCGAAGGCGACACGCTCTACGTCGCCGAAAGCGACCAGGTCGACGCCTACGCCTACGCCAACGGCGCGGCCACCGTTCGGCGCACCGTCGCGGGGGATCTGCCCGACGCGGGAAGTCCGGACCTGCGCGGCGCGTATGCCCACGCCCTCAAATCCGTCGCGATCGGCTCTGATGGCAGCGTCTACTTCTCGATCGGTTCGACGGGCAACATCACTGCCGCCGATCGCGACGCCGATCCGCCGCGCGCCACGATCATGCGGGTCCCGCCGGGAGGTGGCCCCGCCGAGCCGTTCGCGACCGGGGTCCGCAACGGGACCGGCCTGGCGATCGCGCCGGACGGAGCGGTGTGGACCGCCGTCAACAACCGCGACAACGTCGCCGACCCGCGCACCGGCGAGGTCCGCCAGGACTACGTCAGCCTGCATCCGCCGGAATCGGTGGCGCGACTGACGCCCGGCCGCGAACTGGGCTGGCCCTTCTGCAATCCCGAGGGTGGCCCGGCGCGGCTGCCGTTGATCCGCGACGTGCAGACCAACGCCGACGGCAGCCGCCTCGACTGTGCGGCCCTGCCGCCGATCGAACAGAGCCTCGGCGCGCATGCCGCCCCGCTCGGGATGAGCTTCACCGACGGCGCGTTACCTGCTCCGTACTCGAGCGGTGCGCTCGTCGGCGTGCACGGGTCGTGGAACCGGGAGCCGCCGTATGCCCCCGAGGTGGCGTTCTTCGGCTGGCGCAACGGAGAACTCGCCGACAAGCAGACGCTGGTCGGCGGGTTCCAGTCCGAAGACGGCTCACGGTGGGGCCGCCCGGTCGCCGCGGTCGTCGGGCCCGACGGCGCCGTCTACATCACCGATGACTACGCCGACGCGGTTTACCGGTTGGCCCCGCCGGAGCGTTAGCGCGTTCTCGGCGCTCCCGTGCCCCGCCGTCCGGTGATCGCTACGTAGATGCCGATGAGGATGATGGCCACTACCAGCCCGATGACGAATGGGATCGGGGAGAACATCTTGTCCCCGGTGCCGAACATCTCATTCGAAATCCACGAGCCGAGCAGGGCTCCCACTGCACCGAGCAGCACGGTGATGAGAACACCGACGTTCTGCTTACCGGGCAGAATCAGGCGCGCCAGTGCGCCGAGGATTGCGCCGACGACGAGCGCAACAATGATCGTCCACATATGTGACTCCTTCAGTTGGCGGCACTATGTGCCGCTAAGCACACAGTGCCCGTCTTGAGCGGTTCGTAACCCCTTGATTCGGCCTCCCACTCGTCTCCTGGTGCGTGGTCGCACACAATGATTTGACTCCTGCGGGACCTCAAGCGGCGCCGGAGCATCGAATCGCGACCTCCCAGCAACTCAACTGTGATGTAACTGCGACATATGTTGACAGTGGGATTGTTGTGAATAATGTGGCATTCGTTCCGCAGTCAACGCCAAAGGAGCCTCACGTGTCGGCGCGAACAGCAAACATCAAACGCTTCGCGGCCTCGGCTGCGGCGCTGTTGCTGTGCGCGGTGCTGTCGACGGCCCCTGCCGCCAATGCCGCCGGCGCACGCGAGAAACTCGCCAACGCGATCGCCAACACCCGCGGGTCCTATCTCGTCTACAACTTCGGCGGTGGCCATCCCGCCCCGATGCTCAACGCGGGCGGCGGCTGGTACGAGACCACCAGCGGCGGGCGTCTGATGATCATCAAGGCGGCCTCCACCCGGCTTGCGCCGCGGCTGCTGGTCGACTCGCACCGGGGTTATCAAGCGCGTTGCGAGCGCGATCCCCGCGCCCGCACCGGGGAGGGGCTGTTGCAGGCGTCGGAGATCTTCACTCCGCTGCAGGCCTGGCAGGCGCTCGGACAGCCGACGATCGCGATCAACGCCAACTTCTTCGACGTGCGCGGTCAGCGAGGCGGTTCGTGGAAGTCGACTGGATGCAGTTCACCGCTGGGCGCCTATGTCGACAACACCCGTGGCCAGGGTAAGGCGAACGTGGCGGTGACCGGCACCGTCGCCTATGCGGGTAAGCAGGGGTTGTCCGGCGGCAACGAGCACTGGAAAGCGTTGTCCACCATGATTCTCCCGGTGGGCGGAGCGCCGTACGTGGTGCCGCCTGCCAGCCCCGACGACTACGACGCGGCGTCACCGGTGGTGCAACGGCTGGTCGACGAGGGCGTGCGGTTCGTGGCGGTCGCAGGCATCGGCCTGCTCGCCCCCGGGGACACCGGGCAGCTCAACGACGGTGGGCCGAGCGCGGCGCGCACCGCGCTGGCATACGCCAAGGACAAGGACGAGATGTACGTCTTCCAGGGCGGCAGCTACACCCCGGACCAGATCCAGGATCTGTTCCGCGGGTTGGGCAGTGACACCGCCATTCTGCTCGACGGCGGCGGTTCGTCGTCGATCGTGCTGCGTCGCGACACCGGCGGCATGTGGACCGGTGCGGGTGTGCCCCGCGGATCCTGTGACACACGGCAGGTGCTCTGCGATTCGCGCGAACGCGGATTGCCGAGCTGGCTCGCATTCAACTAGGCGGCGGCGCTGTCGGAGCCTTCGCCGGATGTGCCGCCGGCGGTATCGCCGGTGCTGGTGGCCGAGGAGTCGTTGTCCGGCTTGGCATGTCGCGGTGACGATCCCGGTATCGCGCTGACCGGTTCGCCGTTGTCCGGCTTGGCGTGCTTCGGGCCGGACTTGGCTCCCGTGTTCGGGCTGAACTTGTTGCCCGGCTTGTAGCCCTTCTTCGACGAGACGGTGTCACCGTCCTTGTCGGTGCCGGTCTTGGCTTCCCCGGTCTTCGGGTCGCCGGTCTTCGTGTCGCCGGTCTTCGTTTCGCCGGTGTTGGTGTCGCCGGTCTTCGTTTCGCCGGTGTTGGTGTCACCGGTGTTGGTGTCACCGGTCTTGGTGTCACCGGTCTTGGTCTGGGTGACCTCGGTCTCGCGCACCGGAGCTTCGTCGGCCTTCACGTCCCCGGTCGCGGTCTCTTCGGTGACAATCGTCTGCCCGTCGGGCGTCTGCGCGACGGTTTCGCCCTCGAGTTTGTCTGCGACGACTTCGTCGCCGGCCTTGTCCGTAACGACTTCGTCGATGACGTGGGAGCCGATCTCGTCGGTGGGCTCCTCACCCGGTTCGCCCGTCACGAGGGTGAGCATCCGCGCACCGGATTCGGGCAGGTCCGTCGGCGAGGGAAGTTCGCTCTCCTCCTGCGTGGCGCCCGGGAGGATGCCTTCGGTAGCCTGTTCCAAGGCCTCATCGACGATGCCGGTCAGCACACTGGTCGGCGTTGTGCCCCACAGGGATCCGCCGGTGAGGAACCGGAGCAGACTGGTCAGGACGTTCGGTGTGCCTGCGGTCGGGTTGCCGCTGAAGAACTCCTTGAAGATGCCCTGGACCAACTGGTTGAGGATGACGCCCGGCGCCTGGGCCCAGTCGACGTTCGGAAAGGACATGAACGGCGTCGGGTCGCCGGCCTCGTCCAGTGTCCGCTCGTAACCGCCCGTCTGCGGGTTGTAGTAGACGTCGGTGTAGCCGAGGTTCACCAGGCTGGTCAACGCCGGGGCAAGCGCGTTGGCCACCATGCTGAACGGGTTGTAGCGCGCGACGCCTCCGAGCGTGACAAGGTTGAGCACGTCTGCGGCCAGATACAGTGGCTCGAGCAGAGGCAGGGTCGCCGAGCGCAGCGTGAGATAGAGGTTGACCGCGAGCGGGTCGCCGTTCGCGATGCGCTGCGCAAGATCGTCGAGCTGCAGCAGCTGCTGGGGGTCGAGCGTGACGCCGCGAAGCATGTAGGTGGGGAGCAGCCCCGCAAAGAGGTTGTTGGCCAACGAGAACGGGTTCGGCCATGCGGCGAAGTCGCTCAGCAGGTCGTACTGGACCGTCGCGTCGAGCTTGATCGGGATCAGGTTCGCGCCGCCGACGGAAAGGCCGGTGCCGGGCACCGGGAGGCCCCCGCTGTAGGAGGCTTCGGTCTCCGGCGTGACCGTCTTGATGCCCGCAAGCCCGAAGAGGGGATAGAAGCGGGCGAACATTCCGCCGTTGGCCCGTCCGGGATTACGCAGCAGGATCATCGGGAGGATGGTGATGCTGCCCAGGAGCGGATGCTCGTCGGCGTTCTCCCCGCCCGGTTGATTCACCAGATCGGCAACGATTCGCTCGTATGCCGCGCCGGCGGAGAAGGCACCGAGCCCCATGCTCAGAACCACCGGGACCCGGACCTCGACGGCGTCGATGTCGGGGATGGGAATGTTGAGCAGGTCCAGCACCGGGTTCAAGATCTCGAGCTCGCGAAGCACTGACTCGAGGCTGACTTCAGCGTCGAGGTACGGGGTCTTGTTGACCTCCTCGGCGATGGCGCGCGGCAAGCCGGGCACCCAGCCCAGGTCGACTCCCAACAGCTTGAGCAGGGTGAATACCGGGCCCGCAGTTATCACGTTGACCGGGCCGGGGAGGTTGGAGAGGTTGAACGGATCGCTGAGGTCGAGGCCGAGCAGTCCGAGCAGACCACCGAGGGTTTCGGGTAGTGAGCCAGCCAATAGGTTGCTGATCTGCTGCTCTACGTCGGGGGCGAGTACCCCGAGGGGATCGATCAGCGCACCGACGACACCGGGTACATCGACCGGGATCGCGCCGACCACATCTTCGAGCAAACCTGGTGGAATCTCACCCAGGACCCCGCCGAGCAGGTTGTTGAGCACCGACTCCGGGTCCGCGCCGGCCGCCTGCGCCAGCACGGCCAGGTTGAAATTCTCGACCACCAGTCGGATCAGCACCTCGGCGGCGACCTGGCCGAGGTCGTAGACCGCCGAGCCGAGGCCGAATGTCAGGTCGGGGATCTCGTCGGGCCCGGGCCACTGATTCACCGCCGCGGCCAGGCTGACGTCGGTATCTACCACAGCCTTCGCATCGTCGCTGGGCTCCGGAAGGGGTGCCGCACCGATGGTGAGCGCCGTCGCTGTCGCAGTTACCGCGCCGATCGCCGCGATTTTGTTGGAGCTCCGGCTGCGTTTGCCATGCCTGCCGCGTCTGCCAGCCACTGATCCGGTCCTTTCGAACGAAACAGCAATTTACGTGACCGTAACAGGCAGACTCTCACGAGAGCACAGTTTGAGCAAATTTCTTTGCACGGTAAATAAGTTAACTTATCGAACCCGACGCATAGCCAGCGGAATCGTTTCGATCACCCGACGAGGACGCTGCGCGCCGCCGCCGATGTTTGCCGTACATAACCGCCACCGAACAGGACGACGTGGGCTAACAGCGGATAGAGCTGATGCAGACCGACCCGGCCGCGCCAGCCCGCCCGCAACGTCCGCGCGGATTGGTAGCCGTCGATCACCTCGTCGAAGTAGGGGCAGCCGAACAGTGCAAGCATGGCCAGATCGGTCTCGCGGTGGCCGCCGTGGGCGGCCGGGTCGATCAGCACCACTTCACCCGGTGTCCACATAACGTTGCCACTCCACAGGTCGCCGTGCAGGCGGGCGGGTGGGTCGTCGTCGTCGAAATCGCCTTCTTCGCACTTCACCATCGCCGTGTCGATGGCAGCGCGGCACTCCGCGTCCAGTCGATCGGCCGCTGCGCGCGCCATCGGGGCCAATCTCTCGCGCGCGTAGAAGGCGCCCCAGCGCTCGTGTCCCCTCAACGACATGGGCAGCGGATCGTGGAGCGGCCCGAAGAACCCGGGCCCTTCCCATCCGTCGGGCGGGGCTCCGAACGCCCCGGCTCCGGCGTCGTGCGTACGAGCGAGTCGGCACCCGAACTCGCGCGCGGCGGATCGGCTGGGTCCAACGCTTCGCAGCCGTTCCAGGGTGAGGCTGCGGTCGTCGTAATCGAGCACGGCCGCGCACGGAACCCCTCCGTCGGCCGCCGAAAGCCACTGCAGCCCAGCGGCTTCACAGGCGAAGAAGCCTGGGGGTGCGGAGGCGTTGCGCTTGACGAACTCGCCCATCGGTCAGGGTTGGCCGGACACCCGGCGCAACACGGCGTCGCGCACGCGGGTCGGCAACTTCGGCACCACGGCAACCTGCAGTTTGGGCCCCACCCCGACCACATAACGAGCTCGTGGTCTGCGCGCGGTGAGCGCCTCCTCGACCACGGCGGAGACTTTCGCGGTCGGGACAGCCATTCGTTGCGCGACGGGCACCATCTTCTTCATCCCCGCGATGTGTTCGGCGTACAGCGCGCGGTGCTCCGGGGAAAGGGCGGCCTCGGCTTCGACCACCATGGTGTCGGCGGTACGCCACATGTCGGTGTCGGTCTGCGCCGGCTCGACGACGACAACCGGTATCTGCCAGGGCCGCAACTCCATACGCAACGCATCGGCCGCGGCCTCGAGCGCGAACTTGCTCGCGGCATACGCTCCGAGCAACGGCATCGACATCCGACCGTTGACGCTGGAGATGAACACGATCCGGCCGCGGGCTGCCCGCATCCGCGGCAGTATCGCCCTGGTGACGGCGAGCTGGCCGATCACATTGATCTCCAACTGCTTTCGCCATTCATCCGATGTCACCGTCTCCATGGGCCCGGTGACGACCACACCGGCGTTGTTGACCACCGCGTCCAGTCGCGGAGGCAGGACGTCGGCCAACGCGGCGATGTGGCCGGCGTCGGTGACGTCGAGGAGTACCGCCGAGATTCGGTCCGGATCCAGCCCGGTGACCGCTTCGGCATCCTGCTCCGTGCGGACACCGGCGATCACCTGCCATCCACGTGCGGCCAGGTGCTCGGCGATGGCCTTGCCGATTCCGCGTGACGCGCCGGTGACGAGTACCGAAGGCATGCGGCAAGACTAGCCTCGGCCGCGCCTGTCCCCGACCCAGAACAAGACTCCGGACAGCGCCACCATTGCCGCGGCGATGCCGATGATCGGCGCGACGGTGAAACGGCTCATCGTCGCCCCCACGACCGCCCCACCGCACATCGTCAGAACCACGCTGTAGCGCAACTTCTCCCGCTCACCGGTGCCACCGGCCAACCGGCTGTCGAAGCCGATCCGCACGATCGTCGTCGTCAACACCGTGGTCGACAACTCCTGGATGCCGAACTGCTGGGCGCTGGAGTTCTGGACGCCGAACGCCACAGCCAGGCCGGCGATGAGCAGCAGTTTGGTGTTGTCCTGATAGTCGAGCACGCCGGTCCCGGCAAGCACCGACAGGGCCGCGAGCAACACGACCTCGAACGTCAGCGTGATCGCCAGCCACCGGCGGACATCGGTGCCGATGTGGCGGGTGAACCGGCCACTGACCACCGCACCCGCGACGAAGCCGGCGAACGCGACGAGCGCGGCGGTCACGTCCACCCCGGAGTTCGGCACCAGCCAGAAACCCAGGAAGATCACGTTCCCGGTCATGTTCGCCACGAACACGTGACCGAGCTTCAGCACGCTGACCGCATCGACCAAGCCGGTCGCGAACGTCAACAACAGCAGGCAGGTGATCGTCAACCGTTGCGAGACAGGCGATTCGACCGCCATGCGCCAGCTCCCCGACTACAGCTGTGGTGTCAGGTCCAGCGACGTGATGGTCGACATATTCGTGATCAGCCACTTGGCATCGCGGCGTTCCATCGTCAACCGGTAGGACAGGTAGCGCAGCGAAGGGATGTTCTTGCTCATCGGGCTGGTCGCCACCGAGTTGGTGTAGACGATCGCGGTGGCCTCGTCGGGGGTCAGGGTTTCCACCGCCGCGCCCAGCACCTGCGTGGTGTTGGTGACCTGCGCTTGTTTGTTCGTCGCGACGATCGCGTCGATGTACTTGCGGTACTCATAGGCGAAGTCGCCACCGAGGAACGCCGCCGACCGGTCCGGCAACGTCTCCATGTTGTCCGGCGTGTAGGTCCACAGTGTGGAGATCGCACTGGCCGCGGTGCGAGCCACGTCGAGTTTGGTGTCGATCTCGGCTCGCTCCGACAGGTAGGGCTGCAGGGTCGACGCGGCGAACGCGGCTGCACCGACGAACAGCACGGCGGCCGCCGCCATCGCCGCGACGAGCCGCTTGCCTGCTGGCCGGTGCGGTACGAACCGCACTTCCTGCGGCACGACGGCGGACTCGTCCGTGGGGTCAGGCTCGACGGCCCCGGCTTCGGCCTCTTTGGGTTCCGAGGCGGCTGCGTCCTGCGCCGCGGCGTCGACGGTGTCGTCGTCGGCCTCCTCGACGCGCGTCCTGCCCTGGCGTTTCGCCTTGCCGACCGGCCGACGCGCGGGCGTATCCGCTGCGGGTGCCGCCTCCGGCGTCTCCGCCGTGGCGGAATCCGGGGCGGCTTCCGCCGATTCCTTCTGCCGACGCCGAAGGAAGGACCACCGACGCCGGCTCGGCGCCGGGGTGGATTCCGCCGGGGGTCCGGTGGTCAGATCACCTGGATCAGCTGGCTGATCTTCCACTGCTGTCCCTCCTTGATAGCCGTTGCTATCCAACGACTTCCACTCTCGACTGTCGATTTGCCGTCCGGCCCTTTCGTGGAGACCTTGGTCGCGACCAGGATGTCGGCGCTGCCGTTGTCGTTCCACCGCTGCACACCCGCGGCCAGCACGGCTCCACTGGTGGGCTCAGCCTGCGCGACCTGGATCAGTATCTCGTTCTGCTTCTCCTTGAACATCTTCGCGAAATCACCCGTCCCCTGCGCCAGGATCCGGTCCACATAGGCGTTGGCGTTGAAGGGGTCCAACGACGTGTAGTCGGTCATGAATTCGCTGACGTACACCAGCGCGGCGTGGTCATTGGCGACCGTGCGGCGGTTGTTCTCGTGGCTGACCAACATCAGCGATCCCGCCGCGATCGCGGCCGCCATCAGAAGTGACGCCGCGGCGGCGATGATCGGAAGCCCCCAGCGGCGCGGTGGCCTCGGTTCCACCTCGAAGAAGTCTCGCTCATCGGCGTCGACTCTGCGCCGCGGACTCATCGGCCCTGCGTATTCATCTGGGGTCGCTTCAGCACGGTGAGATTGGCGACGCGCCACTGGCCGTCGCCGGATTTCGCCAACTCGACCTGCACGGTGGCGGTGATGAACTTCAGCTCGTTGGGGTCATCGCCCCGCTGGCCCTGCAGCGCCAGCAGCATCTCCGCGGTGTCCGGCGTCGCTTCGAGCACCGCGCTGCTGACCGCCCAGTACTCGTTGGAGCTGACACCCGCGCTCTGTCCGGCCTTCTGCTGGTCGATCAACTGCTGCCGGTAACCGTCGGTGGCCAGCGACTGTGCCCGCGCGAAATCCTCCTGCATGGTGTCGCTCTTGAAGCTCAGCATCTGCTCGACGATCCGCGGGCCCTGTTCGGCGATCTGTTCTCTGGTCTCCTCGACCGCGCGCTCGTGCCGGTACACCACCCAGTAGTTCACTGCGACGGCCGCCGCGCAGGCCACCGTGGCGACGATGAGCACGACGGCGGTCAGCGTGCTGACGTTGCGCTCGGGCGGCGGCACCGGACGTACCTCGGTGCGCAGCAGAAGGTCGGCGAAGGTGCGGTGGCGCCGATCCCACAGTGGCCATAGCCATCCGATGAACAACGCCGCGGTGTCGAGCACGTGCGCGCCGTCACGAATCAGCAGCCGCCACACTCCGACCGGTGAGCCGTCCCGCTTCCTGACCGCGATGCCGAAAACGGCGCGTCCCAGCGAGAAGCCGACGATGCCAGGCAGTACGAGGCGATTGACCGCGATCACCAACACCACGACGACCACCGCGGCGATGTAGCACCACCACAGCGGACTGCGCAGCGGCGCGGTCAGCGAAACCAATGCCAGCGTCACCAGCACGGCGAGCCCGATCAGGACGTCGACGGCGAACGCGCCGGCCCTGGCCGGCCACGACGCCACCGGCTCCACGGTGGCCTGGTCGGTGGCCGGCGAATCCGGGGTCGTGTCGAGTGTCAGGGTGGACGATGTCACGATGTGACCTGATCCAACTCGGCGACCTTGTAGGTCCCTTCGTCCGGTGCCATCCGCACCCGCAGCCGGTAGCCCTGCTCCTCATCGGCGGTGTCGGAGTTGGTGACCTTGACCCGCACCGCGACCAGGATGTCGAAAGACCCGTCGTCGTTGTGCTTCTCCACCGCCGCGCGCATATCCGAAACCTGCACCCGCACGTCGGCGGCCTGGTACGCGTCGACCAGCACCCCTGCGTACAGCGAGGACTGCACGGCGAAGTCGCCGGTCGAGCAATCGATGATCTTGGTCTGCGCCGCGGTCATGGCGGCGGTGTCGGGCGCGTGCGTCGCGGCCACACAATCCTTCGCCGCCTGCAGTGCCGCCGCTTCGGCGCGCTCGCTGGCCGCGACCCGTTGGTCATTTTTGAAGAGCAGGAATCCCGCGACACCCCCGGCGACGGCGAGCGCGAGCAGCGCCGCGCAGATACTGACAGCCAGGCCGCGACCGATCCGCGACGGTCGGCGGGGATCGGCCGAAACCTGTTCTTCTGTGGTGTCCGGATCCTCGGCGGGCGCTGGGCCTGGGGATACTGCTAACGACTCGTCGGGCGTCTCATCAGCATCGGTGGGGTTCAGCTGGCGGGTGCCAGCATCTCCTTCCATCCGTCGTCTCCTGGGTTACTCGAGTTGCTGACGTTGTATTTCACGCCGTCGGGTCCGACCACCTGGCCGCTGCTCGGGCTGTACACCGCCGTGGAGCCGGGTGGCCCTGGTGCCGGAGTGTAGATGCAGGGGTTGGGTTGTTGTCCACTGCAGGTCACGCTGCCCTGTCCGGGCGGGCTCAGCGGATCGCTGACCGGCGCCGTCGAGTTCGGCGGCGGCAGGTCGCTCGCGGGTGCAGGATTCATCCCGCTGTTGACCGACGGCGCCTGGATGACGCCGCGGCCCGGGTTGACGCCCTGATCGCAGCGCGCGCCAGGGGCCGGGCAGGACAGGATCTGGTTTGGGTCGCCGTACCACGGGTTGGTGCCCAGCGGAACGTACGGCTCATCGCTGCGGCACTCCATCGGCGTCGCCGCCCGCTTGCCCGGGACGTCGACGCAGGGATAGTTGCGGGCGCCGCGAACGACGTTGCCCTGGTAGTCCTTCGGGATCTTGCAGTAGGTGCCCCGCGGCAGCGGCGCCATGCTGGTGTCGGCCGGCGAGCGCCACTCGGACGCGGGCAGGAAGCCGGTCAGACATGGCGGCGGCTGGTTGAGTGCACCTAACGCGAGCGGCAGTTGGCCGTAGCCCTCAAACAACGTGCCCGCTTGCGCCACCGCCGCGCCCTGCGGTAAGAGAACTAGCGACTGCTCGAGGCCCTTGTTGTAGCGCTTGAGCATGTCGGTGACGATCGCGAGGTTCGCTAGCGTCTGCGGCAACGACTCGCGCACCCCGCCGAACACTGCGTTGAGCTGGTCGGCTGTCGGAGCGGCCTGCTGGAGGCCGCTCCGCAGCGCCGCATCCTGCTCGGCCGACTGCGCGGCGATCACGTTCAGGTTGCGCGACCACTGCTCGATGTTGTCGCCGGACTGCACCTGGCTGTCCAGGATCGGGCCTGCGTTGACGATGATGTCGTTGACCTGCGGCAGATGGTCCTTGAAGCCCTGCGCGATGTTGGTCGTCGAATCCACCAGCCGTTGCAGCGCCGGGCCCAGCCCGCCGACCGCCTGTGACGTCTCGGTGAGCAGCGCGTCGATCTTCTCCTTGGGCAGCACCGCCAGACCCCTGTTCGCGGCGTCCAGCGCCGGGCCGACCTCGCTGGGCACGGTGCTCTCGGTGATCGTCGAACCCGGCGACAGGTACTGGTCCGCGTCGCCCGTCGACACCAGGTCCAGATACTGCTCGCCGATCGCCGACACCGAGTGCACGTTCGCCGTCGCGTCGGCGGGAATCTTGTAGCGGTCATCGATGCTCATCACCGCGAGCGCGCCCCGCTGGGTCGGCTCGACCGAGGTGACCTTGCCGATCTGCGTGCCGCGGTAGGTGACGTTGGCCGTCGCGTACAGACCGCCCGAGCGGGGGAGTTCGGCCTTCAACTCGTACTGGCCGATACCGACGAGGCTCGGGATGCGCAGGTAGTACCACCCCAGCACCACCAGCGCGACGATCGTCAGGATGGTGAACAGCACCAGCTGGATCCTGATGAACCTGGTCAGCACAGCTCACTCACCCCTTTCCACCAGCGGGCCGTTCGGTGCGTTGTGCGCGTTCGGCACGAACCGCACATCCGGGATCATCGTCGCCGGGTCGCGACCCCACGCCTGCTCCAGCGCGCGCAGCATCCCGGAAAGGCCCGTGCCCGTCAGTACTGCATTGTCGAGCGACGAAAGTGTCAAGTCCACCATCAGTGACGCGTTGAGGTAGTCGCCGCGGATCACCTTCGGCACGTTCTCAATCGAGAACGGCGCGGTGAGCATGAGCTTGAGGGCGCCGATCAGGTACGGCGACGCCCGCCCGAGCTGCTTGAGCGGCCGCTGCAGGTTCTGCAGGTTGGTGTGCAGATTGTCGCTGGCCGGCGCCAACGCGTTGTCTGCGGCCCGGCTGATCCGGCCGACGGCCTCCACCGCGTCGGCGAACAGATCGCGCGTCTCCGCGAAATGCTTGATCAGCGGCGGGAACTCGGTCAACACCCGGTCCAGCGTGTTGTTGCGCTCCGCGACGATCGTGAGTAGCCGGTCGGTGGAATCGATTGCGCGCGTGATGTCCTGGCGCTGCTGGTTCAATTCGGCGGTGAACGTGTCCAGCTTGTTGAAAAACTCGCGGATCTCATCGGCCCGGCCGTTGAGCACGTTGAAGATCTCGGTCTGGATGACCTCGAGGTTCTGCACCCCGCCGCCCTGCAGGATGGTGGCGATGCTCGCCAGCACCCGCTCGGTGCTCGGGTAGGCCGACGAGTTCGCGAGCGGGATCGTGTCACCGCTTTGCAGCGGCTCCGGCGACGGGTTCGGCGGCGGCTCCAGCTCCACATGCTGTGAACCCAACAAGCTGGTCTGGCCGATGCGGGCTAGGGCGTTCCTGGGCAGTTCGATGTCGGGCTGCAGATCCAGCGTCAGCGTCGCGACCCAGTTCTTCAGCTCGATGGCGCGCACCCGGCCGACATAGACGTCGGCGACCCGCACCCGGCTGTTCACGTTGAGCGCCAAGGTGTCCGGCATCTGCACATAGATCGTCGTCGCGTTCGGCCCCGTGCCCGGACCGCCCGGCAACGGCACGTTCGCGATGCCCTTCCAGTTACCGCAGGAACTCAGCACGAGCGCGACCGCGCCCAGCGCGACGGCTCGCTGCGCGAACCTGCTCCACCTACGAACGCTCATCACCGACCTGCCTCTGCTGGTAGCGGCGGCCCTGCCGGGGCGGGCGCGGCCGGAGCGGGCCCCGGTCCCGGGCCGGGAGCCGGCAGCGGGCCGGCCATCGCCGCTCCGCCCGGATCGCCCGGGATCACACCCGGCGCCGGCGGCGGCGGCGGGCCCGGCTGCGGGTACCACGGCGGCGGCAGCGGGTTGTTCTGGTCGAAGGCATTCGGCGGACCGGGCAGATTGCCGTTGCGCGTCGTGCCGAACGCCGGCGGTGCCGCGGGGACCACACAGTTGGGTCCGCCCAACAGTTCCGCCAGGCACTCCGGGGTCATCATGTTCGCCGTGAACGGTTGCACGTCGACACCCTGCATACCCGGCGCGGCGACCCAGCCCGGTTCGTGGTTGCCGTGCGAGAACAAGGTGTCGCGTGACCAGATGCCCGGCACGGTCGTGTCCTTGTAGCCCGGCGGCGGCTGCAGCCGCGGCTCGGAGTAGGCGATCTGCTTGGGCAGCGTCATCGCCGAGCTGAACTGGTTGATCCCGAACGGCGGGAAGTTGAACTTGATCGCGTCCAGGATCGGCGCTAGGTACTGCGCGCACATCTCGGCCGACTCCTGATAACCCAGCCGGCTGCCCGCCTGGATTGCACTGCACACAAACTGCAGCGGATTGGCGAAGTTGTTTATGACGGCGTAGCTGTTTATGCCACCGGTGACCGGAGAAGCAATATTCACGAGATTCGCGCCGAGATTCGGGAACACGTGTAGGGCGGTCTCCAGACCGTTGCGCGGCTCTGGTTGCAGGATCGCGGTGGTCGCTTCGGCCAGGTTGTTGACGTCGGTGGTGAGCACCTCGGCGTTCTCGTCGAGGAACCCGCGGGTGGTCGTCAACAGCTGGTTGAGGTCCTGCAGTGCGTTCGCGACCTCGCGGTCGGTGTTGGTGAACGCGTTGGTGAACTCGGCGAGATCGTCGTTCAGCGCGACGAACTGCTGATCGCTCTGGTGCAGCGCGTTGACGAACAGCGCCAGGCTTTTCACCACGCTGAAGAAGTCGTCGCGGCCCTCGTTGAGCGCGAACAGTGCCTCCGACAGGTTGTTCAACGTCTCGTTGAGCTGCTTGCCCTTGCCCGCGAAGCCGTCGGCCGCGGATTCGATGATGTCGCCGAACGGGCCCATGGGCTGCTCCGGCGTCGGCCCCAGATCGGTCAGGATCCGGTTGATCGAGTCACGCAGCTCGTCGTACTCGACCGGCACCTGCGTACGCTCCAGCGGGATGACCGCACCGTCCTCCATCACCGGCCCGCCGGTGTACGGCGGCGACAGCTGGATGGTGCGCGACGCCACCAGGCTCGGGTTCAGGATCGACGCGGTGGCGTTGGCGGGCACCTTGTACTTGTTCTCGTAGTGGAAGGTGACCTTCATCTTGTCGCCGGCCGGTTCGATCGCGTCGATCGAGCCGACCTTCACCCCCATGATCTGCACCTTGTCGCCGGGATACAGCGCCAGCGTGTCGGTGAAATAGGCGACGACGGTGTTGGTGGTCAGCTTCTTGTACAGGTTGTACCCGACGAAGGCGGCCACCAACGCCAGCACCACGACCAGCGCGCCGATGATGACGGTCACCCGGGAAACCTTGGGCAACTTCAGGTTTCGGATGTTGAAGATCGTTGTCATCGATCAGCCCCCCTGTCCCTGAGAGAGTGGCGGCAGGAACGGTGGGTTCCCCGGCAGCGGTGGCGTGTTGGCGGGTGGCAGCTGCTGACCGGGGCCCGGGACCGCCGGCGCGGGCAACGCCGGTGGCAACGGTGCGATGCCCGGCGTGAAATCCGGCGGCAGCGGCGGTTGCGGCCCGACCGGCACTGTGCGCGCTCCTGGCGGGGCCGGCGGCAGCGGCATGTCCGCACCCGGCACCGGCGGCGAGATCTGACCCGGAATCGCCGCGGCCGGCACGCCCGGAGACGGCTGCGGGCCGTGCACATTCGGGTCAGAGGTCGCCACATTGGGTGGCCCGTACGCGGGACCGCCGAACGGCCCCACGGACAGATCCGCGCAGGGCAGCGGGTCGCCTGGTGTCGGCAGACCGTCGGCCGGCGGCGTGTACGAGCACGGTGAGCCCTTCAGCACACCGGGTCCCGGGTTCTCGGGGGTGCCTTCGAGCACGGCCGGTCCCGGCGGCGGGGCGCCGTTCTCGAAGCCCTGCGCGTTCGGGTCCGGGAACCGCCAGGCGGGCAGGCCCGCGTCGCGCCAGAACTTCTGCGGGTCGATACCGCGCTTCTTGAAGGCGGCGTCCACGAACGGCTGCAGGATCTGGCCCGGCAGCAGGTTGACCAGCATGACCTTGAAGTACGGGCCCGAAGCGACCGCTTCACCGAGCGACGCCACGAAGCTTGCGACCGTGGTCAGGGTGTCCATCAGGTCGTACTTGCGGTCGACCAGCACGCCGCTGACCACGCGGAGTTGTTCGAGCACCCGGTTGAGGTTCGGGTTGTCGTCGATCAAGCCCTTGACCTGTTCGGAGAACGAGCCGACGCGCTCGAGCAGCATGCTCACCGCGTACTGGCGCTCATTGATCGCGCCGAGCAAGGTCTGGGCGTTGACCAGCAATTGGTTGATCTGTTCACTGCGGCTGCCCAGGATGCCCGCGATTTTGTTGGCGTTGCTCAGCAGCTTCTTGATGTCCTCGTCGCGCTTGCCGATGGTGTCGGAGAACCGGGCCACCCCGTCGAGCGCGGCGCTCAGGTGTGGATAGGTCTGGTCGATGGTCTCCGAGAGCACGTTCAGCGAACGCTTCACGGTCTGGGTGTCCCAATCCGAGGCGGCCTTCGTCACGTCGAAGAACGCGTCGTAGATCTGGTACGGCGTCGTCGTCTGGCCGAGTGGCAGAACGCCGTTCGCGCGCAACGGATCCGAACCGCGTGGCTCGATCTCCATGGTGCGGCGTCCGAGAATGGTGTCGGTGCGGATGGCGGCGCGGCTGTCGGTGCCGATCTGCGTCCCGCCAAGCCCGAAGCCGATCTTGACCTTGTCGCCCTCGATCTCCATGCTGCGCACATCGCCGACGTCCACGCCAGCGATGCGCACCTTGTCGCCCGTGCCGATGCCACCGGTGTCAGAGAAGTACGCATAGTAGGTGGGCGATGCGAAAAGCATCGGGACACTGGCGAAGCTCTGTCCCACGCCGATGACGATGATCAGGATGATGATTCCCATCAACCCGCCACGGACCCGGTTCGACCCTTCGAGCGTCCTCATTGCGGTGTGCACCTACCCGACGGCTGACTGAAGAGTTTGACGGTCCGGACCGGCCCACCCGGCTGAAGGCCGTTGAGCCGCAAGGAGATATCGCAGGCGTAGAAGTTGAAGAAGTCGCCGTAGATACCGCCGGCCCTGCCGATGATCTTGAACGCGGTGGGCAGCCTGGTGAGCAAGTCGTTGAGCTCGTCCTTCTGATCGATCAGCGGTTGCTGGATGACCTCGAGATGTCCGACGGTGCTCTGCAGCAGCGGCCGGTTGTCGGCGAGCAGGTCGGCGACCGTGCCCGCCGCGTCGCTGATATCCCCGACCGAGGTGGCGATCGGATCCGCGCGGTTCTTCAAGCCGGTGATCAGCTTCTCGAAATCCTGCACGGTCTGGTCGAACTCGGCCTGATGCTTGACCGTGGTGTCCAGCACGGTGTTCAGGTTGCGGATCACCTCGCCGATCGCCTGGTCGCGGTCGGCCAGCGCCGATGTGAGCGAGGCGGTCTGGTCCAGGATGTCGTTGATCGTGCCGCCCTGGCCCTGGAAGACCGTGATGATCGACTCGGCGATGGTGTTGACCTTCTCCGGGTCCAGCGCGCGGAACACCGGCCGGAAGCCGCCGATCAGCGCGTCGAGATCCAGTGCGGGCTGGGTCTGCTCGAGCGGGATCGTTGCGCCGCTGGGCAGCCGCTTGTCGCTGTCACCCCGCTTGAGTTCCAGATAGCGGTCGCCGATGAGGTTCAGGTACCGCACCGAGGCGGTGGTGCCCTCGAACATCGGCAGCGATCGGTCGACATTGAATTCGACCTTCGCCTGCGATCCGCCGTTGACCAACTCGACGCTGTCAACCTTGCCGACCTCGACGCCCGACGCGCGGACGAACTGGCCGGCGCGTAGCCCGCTGGCGCTCGAGAAGATCGCCGAGTAGCTGGTGGTGCGGTCGAAGCGCATCTGTCCGAACACCACCACGATAATCGCGGTGAACAGCAGCAGCACCACTGAGAAGGCGCCGAGCTTGATGGCGGTACCGGTGATTTTCATGGGTTGATCGTGTTCTCCCCGACCTGGCGACCCCAGACGTACTCGATCAGGATCGGCTGGCCCAACTCGAAGTGGTTGTACGGCGCGATCGAAACACCCGTGTCCGCCACAAGATACGGCGCGGGATACAGGTCGCGCGTGATCGGCTGCCAGCAGCCCGGCCGGCCCTCGGGGCCACCGCGCGCGTTCACCCGCGGCAGGTTGTCCGGATACACATAGGGGTTACCGGCGCCTTCAATGGTGGACAGGGTCTGCAGCGAATACCCGTTGCCGCCAAGGGATGCAGCGACTTTTGGCTCCACGTCGTGAAAATTTCGAATGGTGCAGAACAGCGCAGGGCTGTACTCGTCGAGCGTCTTCGATGTCGTCAGAAGGTCTTCGGTGCCGCGAATCAGGTACGGCGCACTGCGCTCGAAGATGTCCGCACCGGTGTTGCCGAATCCGACGGCCGCCATCAGTGCCTGGTCGATGTTGCCCTGCTGCTCGTTGAGCGTGCGGGCGGTGGTGACCGCGTTCTCCAGTCCGTCGAACAGGTCGGGCGCCGCGTCGGCGTACACCTCGCCGAGGTCGGCCAGCAGGCGGTTGTCCCGCGCGAGTTCGGGCATCCTGGCGTTGACGTCGGTGAGGATCTCGTTGCCGTTGATGATCGACTGGCCGAAGCGATCGCCCAGCCCGTCGAGCGCCTCCGCCGTTGCGCTCAGAGTCTGGTTCAGCTTGATCGGGTCGACCTGCTCGGAGAGCGACACGACCGTTTCGAACAAGGTGTTGAACTCCGTTGTCACCGTGGTCACGTCGATCACGTCCGACGACGTGATGCGTTGCGGTGTCGGGTTTTCCGGTGACGAGAAGTTGATGTACTTGTTGCCGAAGACGGTGGTCGCATCGATGCTGGCATCGACGTTCTTCGGGATCAGCTCGAGGTACTTCGGATCCACGTCGAGGAGGATCTTGGCCCTCGGCTCACCGCCGACGTTGACCGCTTCCACGTCCGCCACCCGGCCGATCTCGACGCCGTTGTAGGTGACCTTGGCGCCGGGATCCATGGACAGGCCCGACCGCGCGGAGATGATCGTCAGCTGTTCGCGCGGCAGGAAGTCGCCGCGGAACTGCATGTACACCAGCACCAGCCCGACGACTGCCAGCAGGCTCAGCACCAAACCGGCCAGCTTGTACGGCGGGGTGCGGGGATTGTTCAGTGGGGCGGTCATGGCGCTACACCGTCAGGTTGAAGTTCGGGTCGACGCCGTAGAGCGCCAACGAGGCGAACAGGACCACACAGACGATCGCCACCAGCGATGCGCGCATCGAGCGACCGACGGCCTCGCCGACGCCGACCGGGCCGCCGCTGGCGAAGTAGCCGTAGTAGCAGTGGTTGAGCATCACGATGACCGAGATGATCACTGCCTGGATGAACGACCAGAAGACGTCGTCGGGACGCAGGAACGTTCGGAAGTAGTGCTCGTAGGTGCCGATCGACTGGCCGTAGAAGAACGTGGTGGTCACCTGTGCGGACAGGAAGCTCATGATGATCGCCATCGCGTACAGCGGGATGATCACGATGAAGCCCGCCATGATCCGGGTCGACACCAGGTACGAGATCGACTTGATGCCCATCACCTCGAGCGCGTCGATCTCCTCGCTGATGCGCATGGCGCCCAACTCGGCGGTGGCGCCCGCGCCGACGGTGGCGGCCAGCGCCTGACCCGCGACGACCGGCGCGGCGATGCGCACATTGATCAGCGCGGCGAAGAAGCCGGTGAACGCCTCGACACCGATGTTGCCGAGCGAGGCGAAGCCCTGGATCGCGACCAGCGACGAACCGGACAGTGTCACGAAGCCGACGATGGCGACCGTGCCGCCGATCACGGCCATCGCGCCCGTGCCCATGCCGATCTCGGCGATCAGGCGCAGCGTCTCCTTGCGGTAGTAGCGCAGTGCGTGGCCGATCGAACCGACCGCGGTGATGACGAACCACGCGACGTGCCCGACGCTGTCGAGGAACCGTGCGGGTGCGCTGGCCACACCTTTGGTGCGCTCGTACGCCCGCGGAAACCGAGAACGCAGGACCGTTGTCGTCGACACGTCAGCTCCCTGTTCCGAACCGGACACCGATCGTGGTCAGGACCACGTTGACCGCGAACAGCGCGATGACGCAGAGCACCAGGGTCTCGTTGACCGCGGTGCCGACGCCCTTCGCGCCGCCCGCGACGGTCAGGCCGCGGTAGCAGCCGACCAGGCCGGCGATCAGGCCGAACGTCATGGCTTTGATGATCGAGATGACGACCTCGGGCAGTCCGGTGATCAGGGTCAGCGTCGAGACGTACGCGCCCGCCGAGACGTTCTGCAGGTAGACGCCGAAGATGAAGCCGCCAACCAGGCCGACCGTGATCACCGCGCCGTTGAGCAGCAGCGCGACGAAGGTGGAGGCGACGACGCGAGGCACCACCAGGCGGTGGATCGGGTCGATGCCGAGGACCTCGAGCGCGTCGATCTCCTCGCGGATGGTGCGTGCTCCCAGGTCTGCGCAGATGGCGGTCGAGCCCGCCCCGGCGACCACGAGCACCGTGACCAATGGCCCGAGCTGCGTGACGGCGCCGATCGCCGCCCCCGCACCGGAGACGTCGGCGGCGCCGAACTCGGCCAGCAGGATGTTGAGCGTGAAGATCAGGAGCACGGTCAGCGGGATGGAGACCGCCAGCGTCGGCAGGAACGCCACCCGCATCAGAAACCAGCTCTGCAGAATGAACTCGCGCCACTGGAACGGCGGCCTGAGCAGTGCTTTACCGACGAGAACGCACATGCGCACGAAGCCGCCGACCGCTTCCAGGCCGGGTCTGACCTGATCGCGTACGTAACCGACAACGCCGGTCGACGCCGTCACCAGTGTGCTCCCGTGGCGCAACGGCGACTGTCGCGGTGCACCGGCAGCCCCTGTCGCACGACCCCTCCTTGCCCCGACCTGATTGTTGTTATCCCCGTCTCGCTACCGGTCGGTAGTAAGACAGACCACAGGAATGTACCCGATGCGATTCCCGCCGTGCAGGGCATCGGCCGGATTGTGCCTGTAACCGTTAGCAAACCCGATTCCGTTCTCTAATTCGGCTGTGGCGCAGCAGAAACCGTACCTTCGGAGCTGCTTTCAGCGGCGTCAACCGGCTTCGCGGCCCCAAACCGTGCGCGGAGTTCGGTTTTCAGGACTTTGCCGGCGGGGTTGCGCGGCAACGCATCAACGACCTCGACGGCCTTCGGGTGCTTGTACCGGGCGAGGCGCTCGTCGAGGAACGTGTCGAGCTCGCGCAGGTCGAGATCGGCCTGGCCGACCGCGCCGAGGGCGACGACCGCAACGGGGACCTCGCCCCATTTCTGGTCCGGACGCCCGATGACGGCGACCTCCGCGATCGCCGGGTGGGCGGCGAGCGCGTTCTCCACCTCGGCGCAGTAGATGTTCTCTCCACCGGAGATGATCATGTCCTTCTTGCGGTCGACCACCCAGACATAGCCCTCCTCGTCCTGGCGGACGAGATCGCCGGAGTGGAACCAGCCGCCGGCAAACGCTTCCGCGGTGGCCTGCGGGTTGTTCCAGTAGCCCGCCATGAGAGTCGGTGCGCGGTAGACGATCTCGCCGACCTGACCGATCGGAACGTCGTTCATGTCCTCGTCGACGACACGCGCCGCGACGGTGGGGATCACCTTGCCGACCGACCCGAGTTTGCGGATCGCGTCCTCACCCAACAGCATGCAGGTCACCGGCGACATCTCCGTCTGGCCGAAGGCGGCCAGGATCTGGGTGCCGGGGAAGGTCTCGGACATCTGGCGCAGCAGGGTGTCCGACGCCGGCGCGGCGCCCCAGGACAGCACCCGCAGCCGCAGTTGACGAGGCCGTGCCTGCTGTGCGGCGCACACCGCCTGCCACTGTGCGGGCACCAGGAAGATCCCGGTCACCTGCTCGGCCTCGAGGACGTCGAGCAACTCATCCGGATTGAAGGCGCCCAACGGATAGATGACAGTCGGCCGGCCCAGCAGGAGGCCGGGGATCATGTTGCCGATGCCCGCGATGTGGAACAGCGGCACGCCGATGAACCCGACGTCGTTGTTGATGTCGGCGCCGTTGGTGAACAGAAACGTCAGCGCCTGGCCGGCGATGTTGGTGTGGGTGAGCACCGCACCCTTGGGCCGGCCCGTGGTGCCGGATGTGTACATGATCAGCGCCGGGGAGTCGTTGGGGATGTCGACGACCGTCGCCGGCTCACCGGACTCGGCGATCAGGTCGTCGTAGCCGATAACGTCGTTCTCGGTGGCGCCGCCGGCGACGACGACGGTGGTCAGGGTCGTCGAAACCTCGGGGAGGTCGCGCACCGCGGTGGCGACGTTGGCCAACACCGCCTCGGTGATGACGACCTTGGCCTGGCAGTCACTGACCAGGAACCCGATCTCCGGCGGGGTCATGCGGAAGTTGACCGGTACCGCTACCGCGCCGAGCTTGTTGACCGCGAGGAACGCTTCGACGTACTCGGTGCGGTTGAGCATCAGGATCAGCACCCGGTCACCGAAGCTCACCCCGCGGCGGCTCAATGCGCCGGCCAGCGCGTTGACCCGCTCGTCGAGCTCACGCCAGGTCGTGGTCTTGCCGAGGTGGCGCAGCGCGGTGGCGTCCGGCTGCATCAACGAGTGGCGGGCCAGCTGGTTCGTCCAGTTCTGCCGACGGGCGAGATACGGCTGTGTGGTGGGGTCGGGGTCCGGCGGTGGGGAACTCAACTGCTGCTGCTCCATCGGGATCTCGGGGTTGCGCGCGTTTGACATTTGATCAAACATGGTGTTGCCCCGGTCACACTATGGCCTCGGCCGCTCGGGTACAAGCCCTCGTCATTCCCTCGTCGTTGATGGCCAGATCGAACCGGAGAACACAGTGAACGCACCGACCGCACGGCTTCCGAAGCCGCGGCGGGGGGTACGGCGTGAACAACTGTCCGACGAAGTCGCGGCGCGTCTGCGCGCCGACATCATGACCGGCGTGCTGCGCCCAGGCACCTTCATCAGGCTTGACGAGACCGCCGCCGCGCTCGGGGTGAGCATCACCCCGGTGCGCGAGGCGCTACGCACCCTGCGCGGCGAAGGCATGGTTGCGCTCGAACCGCACCGCGGCCACGTTGTTGTGCCGCTCTCGCGGGCCGACGTCGAGGACATCTTCTGGCTGCAGGCGACGATTGCGCGGGAGCTGGCTGCCACGGCCGCAGGGCGCATCACCACCGACGAGATCGACGAGTTGGACCGGCTCAACGACGAGTTGGAGATCGCCGTCTCGCGCCACGACGTCGAGGAGATCGCCGCCGCGGAGTTCGTGTTCCACCGTGCGTTCAACCGGTCGACCGGCCGGATCAAGCTGGCCTGGTTCCTTCTCCACGTCGCGCGCTATCTGCCCGGGCAGATCTACGCGGGCGACCCGCAGTGGGGGGTTTCGGCGGTGGCGACCCACCGACAACTCATCGCTGCGCTGCGCCGAAGCGACGCCGACACCGTCGTCGCGTTGACGGCCGGCGAGTTCACCGACGGCGCCCAGCGGCTGATCGCGCGCCTCGACGAGACGGGGTTATGGAGCTGAGGCTCCCGGCCCGGCACGCGGTTTATCCGTCCGCGGAAACGACTGCGGCCCGTCGCGCGAATTTCTCATCCGCAGGACGAGAGCTGCCGACCACTTCGATTAGTGCCCGGCTATCAGCGAATTATTCGCTGGCAGCGAATTTTTCGCTGCAAGGCGGGCACGTTCGCCAATGGTCGGCAGTCGATATGCCCTCGGGATGGCGAGACACCTGGGGACCGACTGAGGATGATGCGACGCGGCGGGCCGGAACTGTCGGTCGCTCGCGGCACAGTCGTGGCCATGGCCAGCAAGCGGCACATCTACGGCGTCGAACTGCGGTACGTGCTGACGTTCCATCTGTCCCAGCACGGCCCCACGACGATTCCCGACCTGATCGACGCACTCGACTACTACAACTTCGCCCTACCCGGACCGGCCCCCAAGTGGGTCTCCGACGCCTTGCGCTGGGAGATGGCACACGGCCGGGTCCGGCGGCTGCGGCGCGGACTTTACGGCCCGGGCGACACCCCGCGTTCGACCGCAGACCGGATTCGCAAGCGGGTGCTCGACCTGCGGGCCGAAGCCGACATGCTCGTGGGCCGCGACTTCGAGAAGTGGCTGGATGCGCTGCCCGATTGACGAACCGGCCCTACTTGGAGGCCAGCTGTTCGGCGCGAGCCTTGAGGTTGTCGGCCAGGTAGTCCAGCGTGTCCCCGATCGCCTTCTTCACCATCTGTTTCGGGATGGGCAGCTTGGTCTCGACGTCGAGGTCGACGGTCAGCAGCGAGGTCGGGCCCATCGGAACCACCGAGAACTTCTGCTCCTGCTTCTCAAAGTGATCGCCCTGCTGCAGCACCGTGAAGATCTGGTTCTCGCCCGGGTAGTAGACCGCAGTGATGAAGGTGCCCGACTGTCCCTGCACCACGACGTCGAGGCGCAACTGGCTGGGCCGGCCGTCGTCGTACCGGGCCAGCACCCAGCACCCTTTGATCTCTTCGTTCCACTGGGGGTAGGCCTCGAAGTCGGCGACGATCCCCATGATCGCCTCGGCGGAGGCCGCCACCTCGACGGTTTTACTCACGAGCGGCATCCGACGAGCATATCGACTACTCCACGCGCGCCTTTTCCAGCAGCTCGCGGATCGACGCCGGGATCGGCACCGGCCGCCGACCGTTTCGGTCCACATAGACGTGCACCCAGTGCCCCACCGCCGCGGTGGGCCCGTCGTGCTGCCAGAGCCCCAACCGGTAGGTGACGCTGCTGGTGCCTAGCCGGGTGACCGCCACGCCGACCGTCAGCGGTTCCGGGAACCGAAGCTCGGCCAGGTACCGGCACCCCGATTCGGCCACCACACCCAGCCAGGGCACGGTCAGCGGGTCGATACCGAGGCTGGTGTTGATCCAGCCGTTGATCGCCGAGTCGAACAGCGCGTAGTACACCGCATTGTTGAGGTGGCCGAACATGTCGTTGTCGGCCCACCTGGTGGTCACCGGCCAGTGCACGGGGAAGTCCGCGCTGGGGTGTGCCTGCTGGCTACCGGTCATGGCAGCAGTCTCGCAGTCAAGGCAGTCAGGTGCGTGTCGCCTCCCATGACGAGCGGGTGGACGATCGCCGGCATGCCGCGCCAGACGACGTTTCGGGCCGAGACCGTGAAACCGCTGGCGCGCAGACGCCCGACGGTGTCGCGGTTGCAGCGGCAGCCACCGGCGAAGTGGCGCCACCGTGCCACGGGAAGTGCGCGTCGCCTTTCAGGGAAATGAAAGTGGCGCCCGGATTCGCGGCCGCGACCTCGCGCCCGAGCCAGTACGGCACGGCACGGTCGTCGCGGCGATGCACCACCAGCGTTGGCGCACGGACGCGCGCAAGACAGGCACGAACATCTGCTTGTATCGCAGCCAATATCGCGTCACCGACGCCCGACGCCGTGAGTTCCGTTCCGTCCGGATAGGACCCATACAGCACCAACCGCTCGACACGCTCGGAGAATGCCGCGCCAAATGCAACTGCCGTGCAACTCCCCGATGAGCCGCCGATGAGCGAAATGCGTTCAAGCCCTAGCTCGTCGACGAGCGAGCGACGTTCTGCCAGTCGAGATCGAGGTGGCTGACCCACCACGCCGGAGCGATCAGCGGCGGGCCGCAGCCCCGCACCTCGTACGCGATGCTTCGTCCGTCCACGCGCAGAAACCGAATCTCGGACTTTTCCAGCACGTCAGCAGCGTAATGCGGACCCGCTCGTCGGATTGTCTTGTCAGCACGCAACTGGATTGTCGGCTCAGCAGAGGTGACGGCAAGCTGTAGAGATGAGAATTCGCGGCGCCGTACTCGAACAAATCGGCCTGCCGAGGCCGTACACGGAGTCGAAACCCCTGACGGTCGGCGACCTCGACCTCACCTCGCCCGGCCCCGGCGAACTGCTTGTGCGGGTGGAGGCCGCGGGTCTGTGTCACTCGGACCTGTCGGTGGTCGATGGCAACCGCGTGCGGCCCGTGCCCATGCTTCTCGGCCACGAGGCGGCCGGGATCGTCGAGGAGATCGGCGCCGGCGGGTCCGACCTGGAAGTCGGCGCCCGCGTGGTGATGACCTTCCTGCCTCGCTGCGGTGAGTGTCCGGCGTGCGCGACGGACGGTCTCACGCCCTGCGAGCCGGGTTCGGCGGCCAACGGGGCGGGCACGCTGATGACCGGTGAGCGCCGGTTGTCGCGGGACGGCGAGCCGGTCCACCACCATCTCGGCGTCTCGGGTTTCGCCACCCACGCGGTCGTCGACCGCCGTTCGGTCGTGCCGGTGCCCGACGACGTGCCCGCGGCGGTGGCGTCGCTCCTCGGCTGCGCGGTGCTGACCGGGGGCGGTGCGGTGATCAACGCCGGCCGACCGCGAGCGGGTGACACCGTGGCCGTCGTCGGCCTCGGCGGTGTCGGGATGGCCGCGGTGCTCACCGCACTGGCTGCCGACGACGTCCGCGCGGTGGGCATCGACCAGCTGCCCGACAAACTCGAGCGGGTCCGCGGCCTCGGAGTGCACGACGCGTACACCCCCGAGGAAGCTCGAGACAGCGGGTTCAAAGCCGCCGTGGTGATCGAGGCCGTCGGTCATCCGAGTGCCCTGGAGACCGCGGTGGAGCTCACCGCCGCAGGGGGCCGCACGGTGACGGTCGGCCTGCCTCCGCCCGATGCACGGGTATCGTTGTCGCCGTTGGGTTTTGTCGCCGAGGGGCGCTCGCTGATCGGCAGCTACCTCGGTTCGGCGGTGCCTTCGCGCGAGATCCCCCACTTCGTCGGTCTGTGGCGTGCGGGACGGTTGCCGGTCGAGTCGCTGGTGTCGTCGACGATCACGCTCGACGAAATCAATTCCGGCATGGACGAACTGGCTGACGGCCGGGCCGTGCGTCAGGTCATCCGCTTCGAGTAGGCGTCAGAACCAGCTGTCGCGCATGTCCAGCGTGGTGCGGTCCAGGCTGGCGAGCAGGTCGAGTTGCGGTGCGGTCTTGGGCAGTTCGTACCGGAAGAAGTAGCGGGCGGCTTGGCGCTTGCCGTCATAGAAGCCCCCGTTGCGACCGTGCGCGGCGATCTCCTGCTGCAGCCACATCCAGGCGACGGCGATGTGCCCGAACGCCTCGAGGTAGATCACGCTGTTGGCCATCGCGGCCTCGACGTCACCGGAGCCGAACATCTCGGCGGTGACCGCGGAGAGGCGCCGCCATGCGGCGTCCAACAGACTTGCGTGTTCGGCGATCTGACCGCCGAGTGGACCGGCCTCTGTCACCGTCGCGCCGATGGCCGCACCCAGCGCCGACAGCCCGGCACCACCGCGCGCAGGGACCTTGCGGCCCAACAGATCCAAGCTCTGAATGCCGTGTGTCCCTTCGTGGATCGGGTTGAGCCGGTTGTCCCGGTAGTGCTGCTCGACGTCGTATTCGCGGGTGTAGCCGTATCCGCCGTGCACCTGGATCGCCAGGCTGTTGGCCTCCAGACACCACTGCGACGGCCAGCTCTTGCCGACCGGTGTCAGCATCTCGAGCAGCAACATGGTGCTGTCGCGCTCTTCGTCGGAGGCCGCGCTGTGCTGCAGGTCGACGAGCTTGGCGCAGTACAGCAGCAACGCCAGCCCACCTTCGGCGTAAGCCTTCTGCGCCAGGAGCATTCGCTTGACGTCGGCGTGCTCGATGATCGGCACCTGCGGCGACGACGGATCCTTGTCGCTGACCGGGCGCCCCTGTGGGCGCTCGCGGGCGTAATGAACCGACTTGAGATAGCCGGTGTAACCGAGCGCCACTGCACCCATCCCGACGCCGAGGCGCGCCTCGTTCATCATCGTGAACATGTAGGCGATCCCGCGGTGCGGCTCACCGACGAGGTATCCGACCGCGCCGGGTTTCCCGAAGGGTGTGTACGCGCCCTCACCGAGGTTCAGCACCGTGTTCGTGATGCCCCGCTGGCCCATCTTGTGGTTGAGCCCGGCCAGCACGACGTCGTTGCGTTCACCGGTCGCACCGTCCGCGCCGGGCAGGTACTTGGGCACGATGAACAACGAGATGCCCTTGGTTCCCGGTGGGCCGCCGGGGATCTTGGCGAGCACCAGGTTGACGATGTTGTCGGTCAGTTCGTGTTCGGCGCCCGAGATCCACATCTTCGATCCGAACAGCCGGTGGGTGCCGTCGTCGGCCGGTTCGGCGCGCGTGACGATGTCGGCCAGCGACGAACCCGCCTGGGTCTCCGACAACGCCATGGTGCCCGAGAACCGCCCGGCCAGCATCGGTTTGACGAACTCCTCGACCTGCTCGTCGGTGCCGAAGCGGGCCAGCAGGTTGGCGTTGGCCATCGTCAACATCAGATAGCCCGTCGTACTCAGGTTGGCCGCCGAGAACCAGGCGAACGCGGCCTGCGCCACCGTCGCGGGCAGCTGCGCGCCTCCGAGACGGTGCTCCATCGACATCGCGATGAGGTCGGCCTCAGCGAACGCATCCCAGGCCTCCTTGACCTCGGGTATGACAGTCACCTTCTCGCCGTCGAAGGTGGGCTCGTTGGCGTCGCTCTTCTTGTTGTGCGGCGCGAAGAACCGGGTAGCCAATTGCTCGCACAAGTCGAGCACCGCGTCGAAGGTCTCGCGCGAGTGTTCGGCGAACCGCTCGCGCTCGGTCAACTCCTCGATGGACAGCCACTCGTAGAGCAGGAATTCGAGGTCACGGCGGGACAACAGAAGCGATTTCACGGTGCGGTCGCGATGTCCGGTTCGCCCGGGAGCGCGTCGACCTCGATGCCCAACGGCGACTCCGTCCGCACCGACTCGTCGCGGATCAGGCCGCGCAACAGCGCCGTGCTGAACTCAACCGCGATCTCCTGTGCGGTGCGCCTGCCGTGGGGCCGCAGCCAGCGGTAGGCGCCCAGTGTCATGCCGATGTAGCCGAGCGCGAGGACGTGCGAATCGCAGTCGTAGAACTCGCCGCTGGCGATGCCGCGATCGATGACATCGCGCACGTGTTCGTAGACCTGCGTCTCCTTCTCCCGGATGTAGGCCACCTGGTCTTCGGTGAACCACTCGCCGATGTACGGGCCCTCCTGGAAGTAGACGGCGGCGCGTTCGATGTCGCTGGCGATGCCGACAAGCAGCCGCCGGGTGAAGTGGTAGATCGTCTCGCGGGCCGACGCCGACGGGTCGTCGTGCAGCGCGTCGACGGTGAAGTCGGCGGCACCCTTATAGATGTCGTAGAGGATCAGCGACTTGCTGGCGTAGTAGTGGTAGACGGTCGCCTTGTTCAGGCCGACCGCATCGGCGACGTCGTCCATCCGGGTGCCGTGGTAGCCGCGCGCGGCGAAGAGCTTGGTCGCGACGGCCAACAACTCGTCGCGACGGGTCCTCCCGTTCGGGGTGGCGGCGTCCACAGAGGGCATGGCGACTCACTATATGCAGGCCGGAACGTCGTCCGGGTGTCAATCAACTGGTTGGAAGTGTAGGTGTTGGGGGTGTCGCCGCCCGCACGGCGGGTCTAGACTTCCCTCATAACCGGCCCGTACTCGAGAGGTGACCCCATGGATCCGAATCCGGACTATGACGCGAGCGACGAGCTGGAGTACGGCGTGAACTGGTTCGCGTGGATTCTTCGCGGGGTCTACCCGCCGCCGGCTTATCCGCCGGTTTAACCCGTCAACTGCCAGCGGTGCACACCCGCGCCCTGGGCGTAGGACAGATGTCCGCCGAGCGCGCCGCCCACTGAGACCGCGGTCAACCCGAGCACGCTGAACGTGCGCGCCGCGCCCACCTTGCCGCGCTTGTACTTTCGATAGGCCACCCAGAACGACACTGCCGCGACCGTGTTGCCCGCCGCGTGCAAAAGCCCGACCCGCCTCTGCCGCTTCCCCAGCGTGGGGAACTCCGCCAGCCCCGCCAGCACGGCGGGCGGCGTGGCGGCCAACCCGATCGCGATGAGCTGCCGTGCGGCGGCGCGGTCCTTGAACACCAAGTCCAGCACCATCGATGACATCCACGCGCCGATCGGCAGGGTGATCATCAGCGGATGTGTGGGGTGACCCAGCCACGAGCCGCGCAGCCCCCGTGCCAACGCGCCGTCACCGAGGATGCGGTCCACCGCGTCGGCGGCGCGCTCCGCCGTCGGGTCGAGAGAACCGGCCGTTTCTGGGATCTGGAGGAGCGCATGCATGTCCATACCGCCCGGTTACCCGACCGGTGGATGTCAAACCGCCTCGGTGTCACGCCGCCGCCTGGCCTCCGTACCCGTGCTCGTCCGCATAGGCCTCGATGACTGCCCTGGTGTCGCCGCCCAGATGCAGGAACTCCTCGTCGAGAAGCTCCGCGAGGTTGTCCACGGCGGCGCACAGCATCGCCCCGGCCATTCGTGTCTTCGGGTCCGCGCTGGCGCTGGCTTCGGCGCCGAGGGTGGCGGCGTAGTCGAGCGAAGCGGCCAGCGCCGCATCGGCTTCCAGGTCTCGGAAATAGTAGGTTGCCCCGTACTGAGTCAAGTCGTTGCGTGCGCCCACGAGACCGCCGCTGAGGGAGCTCAGCACCTCGGTCGGAACTTCGTCGATACCCTGGCCGGCCTGGCTACGTCGCGCCTGACGCAGGCTGGAGAGCTGTAAGGCCAGCACCCGGCGTCGGTGCAGCGCGGGATAGATCTGCAGCACCCACGAGACTGCGGCGGTGATGAGCATGAAACCGAACAACGCCTGCAGCGGTACCACTATCCGCAGCCACGGCGAGGTCGGCAGGATGTCGCCGAAGCCGAGGGTCGCGACGGTGACCAGCGACAGGTACACCGAGTCCAGCAGCCCGCCTCTGGTCGCGGCGGCGATGTCCGAGCTGAATTCGAATCCGTGCGGCATCTGGGAGAAGTAGATCAATGCCCACCCCACGAGGGCGCCGAGAGCCCAGATGGCGATGACGGCCACCATGCCCAGTGGGCCGGTCAGCGTGGTGACGCGCAGTCGAGCGGGCAGGGGCCGCAGCACCCGCCACACCGCCCTCATCACCAGCGGAGAGATGCTGCCGCGGCCGATCGGATGGAATAGGGTGTGAAACACGTCCCGAACGACGGCGAGCACCAGCGCGAACCCCACGATCGCGAGCGCCCAGTCCATGATCTCCTTCAGGTTCCCGCTCCGACGCGTCTCATGTCGGGTCGTGAACGGTTCGGTCGGGGCTTCCCGGCCCGCCGCCACCCCAAACGGCTTCCGGCGACGCCCCGCTAGGCCGCGTGCGGCAGGGCACGCACCGCGGTTCGGATCGCGAGGTAGACGGCCGTCGAGGTGAGCAGGAAGATGGGCCAGCCCATCGCGACACGGGCCGCTGCGAGCAGTCCAGCCTGGTCGGTGTCGTATAGGTGGTACTGGACCAGGAATCGTACCCAGGACGCCGTCGCCATCACCGCGGTTGCGAAGTCGAAGGCCAGGCGCACCCTCGGGACACGTCGCCAGGTGCCGTCGCGACCGCTGATCCACGCCCAGACCACACCCACCAGCGGGCGACGGACCACCACTGAGGTCGTGAACCCGATCGCGAGCGCCAGATACATCGCGATGCCCGGCAGGTAGAAGTCCTTGGCTTGTCCGGTGATCAGCGCCAGCACACCGCACACCGCCACGCCCGCGAATCCGACCAGCGCCGGTCGCATCGATCCACGCCGCACCACCTGCCACACCAGGAAAACCGCGGCCACCCCGATGGCGGCCGCAATGGCCGCCTGCAGGCCGAGCACCGCGTTAGTCCCGGCGAAGACCGCCACCGGCAGCACCGATTGGAGCAGCCCGCGGACGCCGCCCGCACGCGCCAGAAGTATGTCGACGGGTGGACGGCGATCGGCGGGCACGGTTTACAACGCCTTGAGTTCCTCGATGACCGAGGTCACGGACTTCTTGGCGTCACCGAACAGCATCGAGGTCTGGTCGAGGAAGAACAGCGGATTCTCGATGCCCGCGTAGCCCGCGTTCATCGACCGCTTGAGCACGATCACCGACCGCGACTCGTCGACGTTGAGGATCGGCATGCCGTGAATCGGGCTCGACGGGTCGTTACGCGCGGCCGGATTGGTGACGTCGTTGGCGCCGATGACCAAAGTGACGTCGGTGCGGCCGAATTCGCCGTTCACGTCGTCCATCTCCTTCATCGAGTCATACTCGACGTCGGCCTCGGCCAGCAGTACGTTCATGTGCCCCGGCATGCGCCCCGCGACGGGATGGATGGCGTACTTCACCTCGACGCCTTTGCTTTCCAACAGGTCGGCCATCTCTTTGACGGTGTGCTGGGCCTGCGCGACGGCCAGCCCGTAACCGGGGACGACGATCACCTGGTTGGCGTAGGCCATCTGGATCGCGGCGTCCGCGGCCGAGGTCGCCTTGACCGTGCCCTGGTCGCCCCCTGGCCCAGCCACCGCCTCGGCGCCGCCGCCGAAGGAGCCGAACACGATCGCCGGGATCGACCGGTTCATCGCCACGGCCATCAGGTTGGTCAGGATCGAACCCGATGCGCCGACGATCATGCCCGCGACGATCATCGCGGTGTTGTCCAGCGCCAGACCCGCTGCGGCCGCGGACAATCCGGTCAGCGCGTTGAGCAACGAGATAACGACCGGCATGTCGGCGCCGCCGATCGGGAACACCACGAACAGGCCCATCAGCCCGGCGAACACCAGGACCAACGCGATCGTCCACCCGGGACTACCCGTGCCGGCGTTGATCCCGATGTAGATCGCGGCGGCGGTCGCACCGAGCAGCAGCAGCACGTTGGCCGCCTGGAACACCTTCGCGGAGGCGACAAGTCGCTTCTCAACGTTTTTGGGGATCGACTCCTGCAGTTTGAGGAACGCCACCAGCGAACCCCAGAACGACACCGACCCGATGATCGCAGCGAGCAGTGACCCCGCCACCAGCGCCACCGTCGGATGCTGGTCGGGCGTGAAATGCGCGAAGCCGTCGGTCTCGATGAACTCCGCCCACGCGATCAACGCGACCGTGCCACCGCCGACGCCGTTGAACAGCGCCACCAACTGCGGCATCGCGGTCATCTTGGTCTTCTTGGCCGGTGGTACACCGAGAATCACGCCAAGCGCCAATCCGGCGACGATCAGGACCCAGTTGATCGGCGCGGTGTCGCGCACCTTGATCAGTGTGGCGATCACGGCGATGGCCATACCGGTGGCGGCGATCCAGTTGCCCCGCACCGCGGTCTTGGGTCCGGTCAGCCCGGACAGGCCGAGGATGAACAGCGAGAACGCGACGATATAGAGGACGGTGACGAGATAGTTCACTTGTCAGCCGCCTCAACAGCTTTGGTCTCGGTGTTCTGGGCGGGCCTTCGCCCTTTGAACATTCCCAGCATCCGGTCGGTGACCAGGAAGCCGCCGATCACGTTGAGCGTGCCGAAGATCAGCGCCACGAACGCGATCGTCCGCACACCCCATGGCGCGTCTGCGGGCAGATCGCCCAGCACGATCAGCGCACCGAGCACCACGATGCCGTGAATGGCGTTGGTGCCCGACATCAGCGGTGTGTGCAAAGTGTTGGGCACCTTGGAGATCACGGCGAACCCGACGAACCCGGCGAGCACCAGGATCGCGAGGTTGGCCAGCAGATTGTCGTACATCAGTTTTCTCCCCGGGTGACGCAGGAGGCCGCCACCACCTCGTCATCGAAATCGGGCATGAGCTTGCCATCGCTGATCAGTAGCTCCAGCAGCGAGGTCAGGTTCTTCGAATACAGCTCGCTGGCGTGTTCGGGCATGGTGGCCGGAAGGTTCAGCGGTGAGGCGATCGTGACGCCGTGGCGGACGACGGTCTGCCCCGGCTCGGTGAGCTCGCAGTTGCCACCCGTCTCGCCGGCGAGGTCGACGACCACGCTGCCCGGTTTCATCCCCTCGACCGCGGCGGCGGTCACCAGTCGGGGCGCCGGCCTGCCGGGCACCAGCGCGGTCGTGATCACGACGTCGAAGCCGGTGATCGCCTGCTCCAGTTCCTTCTGCTGCTGCGCGCGTTCCTCTTCGGACAGCTCGCGGGCGTAGCCGCCCTCCCCGGCCGCCTCGATGCCCAGCTCGAGCCACTGCGCGCCGACCGAGCGGACCTGATCGGCCACCTCGGGGCGCACGTCGTATCCGGTGGTGCGCGCGCCGAGCCGCTTGGCGGTGGCCAGCGCCTGCAGCCCCGCCACACCGACGCCGAGCACCAGCACCGAGGCCGGTTTCACGGTGCCTGCGGCCGTGGTGAGCATCGGAAAGAACCGCGTCGACTCCGAAGCCGCCAGCACCACGGCCTTATAGCCCGCGACATTGGCCTGCGACGACAGCGCGTCCATCACCTGGGCGCGCGAGATGCGCGGGATCGCCTCGACGGCGAAGGCCTGCACACCCGCGGCCTTCAGGGCGGCGATCTGGTTGTCGTCGTTGCGTGGGGCGAGAAAGCCGATCAGCGTCTGCCCGCTCGTGAGCTTGGCGACCTCTTCGGCGGTCGGCGGCGCGACCTTGAGCACGACGTCGGCGGTCCATGCGTCGCCGACCGTCGCGCCCACCGCGGTGTAGAGGTCGTCGGGTAGAAGGGCCCGCTCGCCCGCGCCGGATTCCACGACGACGGCGACACCACTCTTCACCAGCGACGCGACGGCCTTCGGCACCAACGCGACGCGGCGCTCGTCGGCTTCTGATTCGCGTACCACCCCAACCGTCGGGGCCGCCCCGGCGGCGACATCAGCATGCGTCTGCTCTGTCATGACGGAACACCTTAACCGCTACCGCTGGTCACATCTAAATCGGTACGGCCAGTCGCGGATTTCCATCGGCACGGCGCACCGGAAACGGCGTCCGCGCGAACTAGCATCCCGAAGGTGCCGGAAGCGTCGTCGCCGAAGTCCCGTAATCGCCGACGCGCACGGCTGGCCGACATCGCCACGGTGCTGATCATCCTGGTCGTCTACATCACGTCGCTGGTCGGTTATCACTATCTCTCCGGCGAGCCCGTCTCCTTGGGTCCTCCTGACCTCGGAGACAGCGGGGACAACATCGTCCAGGTCACCCTGTCGGAACTGCACACGGTCGCCAACCAGATCGACGTGAAAGTCGTCGTCTTCCCGTCCGACAACCACATGAACGACGACCTCAATGTGGTCAACACCGATATCGCGGTGCGGCTGTTCATCAACGAGATCAACATCGACATCGAAGACCTGCAGACGCCGAAGGGCCAGTTGCCTGCCCAGATCAGCGCCACGCTGTCCGCGAAGGGCGACCCGGACAAGTGGCCATTCGACTCGTACACGGTCGGCGCGCTGGGAGCCGACATCATCGTCGGAAGCGGTGACGACCGCACGTTCGAGCCCGCTCGGGTGGTGGTGACCGGCGGACTCGACGGGTGGGACGTCACCAGCACGCGAAGCGGGCCGGCCACCCAGTCGGCTGACGACGGCGACTACGAGACGGTGACGTTGAAGCGCGCGAAGGGACCGCTCGCCTTCGATGTGGGCCTGTGCCTGGTGTTGATCACCCTGCCCGCGCTGGCCCTTTTCGTGTCGATCGAGATGCTGCGCGGACGGCGCAACTTCCTCCCGCCATTCGGCACGTGGTACGCCGCGTCGCTGTTCGCGATCATCCCCATCCGCAACTTCATGCCCGGTGCGCCGCCGCCGGGCGCGTGGATCGACCAGATCCTGGTCCTGTGGGTGCTGCTCGCGTTGACCGGGGCCATGGTGCTGTACTTCGCGGCCTGGTGGCGACGCAGCGACTGACGGCGCGGTAGCCGCCGTCTGGGCCCACCTATGGTTGTCTCGACCAGTACAACCACGGGAGGCCATCGAATGGCTGTCGACCGGCTGCTGCCCACCTCGGACGCCGAAGATTTGATCGCGCTGACCCGCGACATCGCCGACAAGGTGCTCGAACCGATCGTCGACGACCACGAGAAGACCGAACGCTATCCCGAAGGCGTGATGGCGCAACTGGGTGCGGCCGGACTGCTGAGCCTGCCCCAACCCGAGGAGTGGGGTGGTGGCGGCCAACCCTACGAGGTGTACCTCCAGGTGCTCGAGGAGTTGGCGGTCCGGTGGGCGGCCGTCGCGGTGGCGGTCAGCGTGCACAGCCTGTCGTCGCATCCCCTGCTGATGTTCGGCTCCGAAGAGCAGAAGCGTCGCTGGCTGCCCGGCATGTTGTCGGGTGAGCAGATCGGCGCCTACAGCCTTTCAGAGCCGCAGGCCGGTTCGGACGCCGCGGCACTGCGCTGCGCGGCTGCCAAGACGGGGGACGGGTACGTCCTCAACGGCTCCAAGTCATGGATCACCCACGGCGGACGTGCCGATTTCTACACGTTGTTCGCGCGGACGGGCGAGGGGTCGAAGGGCATCTCGTGCTTCCTGGTCCCCGGTGACCTGCCCGGGCTGAGCTTCGGGAAGCCCGAGGAGAAGATGGGCCTGCACGCGATCCCGACCACGTCGGCGTTCTACTCCGATGCCCACATCGACGCGGACCGGCTGATCGGCGCGGAGGGCCAAGGCCTGCAGATCGCCTTCTCTGCACTGGATTCCGGGCGGTTGGGCATCGCCGCGGTCGGCACCGGGCTGGCCCAGGCCGCGCTCGACGAGGCCGTCGCCTACGCCAACGAGCGAACGACGTTCGGGCGCAAGATCATCGACCATCAGGGCCTCGGCTTCCTGGTGGCCGACATGGCTGCCGCGGTCGCCAGTGCGCGGGCTACCTACCTGGATGCGGCACGTCGACGCGATCAAGGCCGGCCGTACTCACAGCAGGCCAGCGTCGCCAAGCTGATCGCCACCGACGCCGCGATGAAGGTGACCACCGACGCGGTGCAGGTGTTCGGCGGTGCCGGTTACACTCGCGACTACCGCGTCGAGCGGTACATGCGGGAAGCGAAGATCACCCAGATCTTCGAGGGCACCAACCAGATTCAGCGCCTCGTCATCGCCCGCGGCCTCACGTCCTGATCTCAGCCGGTTTACCGAGCGGCGGTTCCGGCGGCGAGGTGACCGTGACCTGTGTGCCGTGGCCTTCTTCCGAACTCACCTTTAGCGACCCGCCCATGGCGTCGAACCGGGCCAGCAGCGAGCCCAGGCCGATATGCCCGTCAGCGACGTACCGTTCGACGCTGGCCGGGTCGAACCCCTTGCCGTCATCGGAAACCGTCAGCACCACCCGGTCCCCTTGGCGCGACAGTCCCACCCGCACCGTCGTCGCGTCGGCGTGCTTGTAGATGTTGGCCAGGAGTTCTCGGGCCGCCCGGTAGAGCAACTGCTGCGATTCGGGCTTGCCGACGTCGTCGAGCTCCGCATCGATCTCATAGTGAGCCCGAGACTCAAACTGTCGCAACAGCTCTCGTAACGCCGGCGTGAGACCCAGTTGGGCCAGCACCTGAGGGTGCAGTTGGGTCACCGTGGAGCGCAGCGCCGCGGCGGTCTGCTGTAACGCGTCGCGAACCACCTCCAGCGCGGGATCGTCGTTGTTCTCCTGAAGTTCGTCGAGGTCGAGACGCGCCGCGAGCAGCGTCTGCAGCGGTCCGTCGTGCAGATTTTCGGCGACCTCTCGGTTGTGGCGTTCGTCGGCCTGCATCGCCTCGGAAACCAGTTGACGCCGCACCGCCTGCAGCTTCGCCACCCGGGCCTGGCGACGGACCAGCACGACGCACAGTGCGGTCATCGCCACCGCGCCCCACAGCAGGAAGCCGAATTGGGTGTAGACGACATCCGGCAGCCCGACCGAGTCGTCGCGTTTCGAGTACACCACCCACGCCGCGAGATAGGCCGTCGCCGTGCCGATTCCGAGCAGCGCGGTCAGCATCGGCCGGTCCTGGAACGCTACCGCGATGGGCAGCAGGAAGAAGACGGGGAGCAGCGCGGCGGTGGCGCCACCCGATACCAGGCACAGCACCAGGATCATCAGGACGTCGACGCCCGTCGACACCCAGCCTCCCCACCAGGGCACCGGGCCGCGCAGCACCGCGACAAGCCACAACATGGCCGCGACCGCCCATATCCCGAGCACCACCGCGTACAGCCCCGGCAGCCAGTGGTCGACCTCCCAGATCACCACCAGCGCCCCGATCAGCGCGAGCAGCGGCAGCCGCAGCACCGCGGAAACACGCACTGGCTCCGCAGCGAAGAAGCTCGCGATCCGGTCCACCACGGCGGCGTCAGTCCAGCAGCTTGCGGCGCATCGCCTCGGCGACGGCAGCGCCGCGGTCGTTGACCCCGAGCTTCTCGTAGAGCCGCTGCACGTGGGTCTTCACCGTCGATGGCGCCAGGAACAGCTGCTTGGCCATCGCCGGGATGCTGGTCCCAGACGCGATCAGCCGGAGCACCTCGCGTTCCCTCGGGCTCAGCGTCGGACCGTTGGGTTCAGAGCGCTTGCGGATCTCACCGGCCAGACCGGCGGCCAGGCTCGGTGCGACGACATCTCGGCCCTTGGCGCAATCGAGCACCGCGTTGACGAGCTCCGCCCGAGTGGATTCCTTGGGCAGGAATCCCGCTGCGCCGTTCTGCAGGGCCTGGTAGACGATCGCGGACTCGTCGTGCGCCGAGATGAGCAGGACCCGCGTGGGCAGATCGTCCCGCACGACCGCGGCCGCCACCTCGGCCCCGTCCATGCCGGGCATCCGATAGTCCAGCAGCGCCACCTGGGGGCTATGCGAGCGGATCGCTTCGAGCGCTGCCGGCCCGTCGTCGGCCTCGGCGACCACCTCGATCTGCCCGCTGGACATCAGCGCTCGGACCACCCCGTCGCGAAACATCGGATGGTCGTCACCCACCACCACCCGGACCTTGTCACCGGTCGTGCCGCTCGCCACGGTGTCAGCTTGGCATAGCGGGACGTCCGCTTCCCCTATTTGGGGGACACGAGATTCATCCCGATCGCCCGCCGGTCGCCCGACATACAGCGCGATTGTGTTGCAGCACTCTTGAGTCATCGCCGGAACAACCCGGTGGTCAAAACAGAAAACCAAGGATCAAAGGAGATTCGCAATGACCACCAACAGCAATCGCCGCATCACCCGTTTCGTCGCGCTGCCGGTCCTCGGGGCCGGAATCCTCGCCGGGGCACTCGGTTTCGCCGGAGCCGCCAGCGCGGGTACCTACTCCCCCGACAACACGCCGCGGCCGGGCATCGTCGCGACGCCCAGTGTCCACGCTCCGTCGGTTCAGAGCGGAACGCACGGCCACCGCATCGACCACATCCACGTCGAGGAGCCGGGCTACCACCGTTGAGGCGAGACACCAGAGCGGGGGCACCGAGATTCGGTGCCCCCGCTTCCATGTGTTCGATGTGTTCGATCAGACCGAGGTCAGCACCTCGGCGGTCTGCAGCGCCTGGCCCACACCGGAGACGATCGAGGCCAACCGGATCGCCTCGAAGATGACCGTGCGTGACACGTCAGCGTCGCGCAGGGTCTTCTCGTGCGCTGCGACGCAATAGCCGCATCCGTTCGTCGCCGACACCGCCAGCGACCACAGCTCGAAATCCTCTTTGGCGACACCGGGATTGCCGATGATGTTCATCCGCAGCCCGGCCCGCAGGTCGTCATAGGCGCCGTCGAGCTGGCCCTTGGTGCGGTAGAAGACGTTGTTCATCCCCATGATTGCGGCCGCGCCCAGAGCGGCGTTGTAGGCCTCCTGGCTGAGGATGTCCAGAGCGTCCTCGGCGATCTCACGCAGCAGTCGCTCGTTCTTGGTCGCCGCGGCGGTCGCCACAAGGGCGCCCCACAACTGCTCCTCGGACAGCTCGGTCGTCTTGACGATGCTGCCGAAGTTCAGCTTCAGGTCCTTGGCGTACTCCGGAAGCGCTTCCTTGATGTTGTCGATGCTCATGGTTACACCGCCTCTGCCAGCAGCTCGGCCGGCTTGATCGTGGGATCACCCTTCTTCCAGTTGCAGGCGCACAGCTCGTCGGACTGCAGCGCGTCGAGCACGCGCAGCACCTCGTCGACGTTGCGGCCCACGGACCCGGCCGTCACCGACACGAATTGGATCTCGTTGTTCGGGTCGATGATGAACGTCGCCCGGTCGGCCACGCCGTCGGCATTGAGCACACCGGTCGCCAGCGACAACTCGCGCTTGAGGTCCGAAGCCATCGGGAACGGCAGCTTCTTGAGGTCCTCGTGCTGGGCGCGCCACTGGAAGTGGACGAACTCGTTGTCGACGGACACGCCGATGACCTTCGCGTCGCGGTCCTCGAAGTCGTCGTTGAGCTTGCCGAACGTGGCGATCTCCGTCGGGCACACGAAGGTGAAGTCCTTCGGCCAGAAGAAGACGATCCGCCACTTGCCCTCGTGATCCTCGCTGGTCACGCGGGTGAAATAGTCGTCGGGCTGCTTGGCATCGACCTCAGAGAGGTCACCGCCGACCACCGCCGCCATGTCGTACCTGGGGAACTGGTCACCGATTGTCAACAATGCCATTCGCGAGCACCATCCTTATCGCTTAGTTTGGAGTCAGTCCAGATTACGTGTTCGATACTGGGCCTTTCTCGGTGCGAAGGCAAGCTAAACGAACGTGATTGTGGCCACACCGGCGCTCTGAAATGGGTTCGCTATCAGCGTATTTCGGGGTCCAGCGGGCCGGGGGCATCGGCGGCCGCGCGAACCGTCGCGCGAGCGGCGTTGCTACGGTCGATGAATGTCGAACATCTCCGAGAACGACCGCATCGAGGACGTCACGCCCGGCGACATCGTCCTCGTCGACCGCGGCGCCGCACCCGTCCCGTGCAAGGTGGTGCACAAGGACGTCAAAGACGGCACGGCCGTCATCACCTACGAGCTCGACGACGGTACGACGTTCCAGCTCGAATACGCCGCGGGCACCCGGGTGACCCGCAGCCTGGAGGCCAAGTGGGAGTCCGGGCAAAGCCCGACGCAGCACAAACCCCTCTGAGGAGGTGACATATCGTGGCGGGCATGGACTTCGCGATGTCGGCCAAGGCCCAGGACTACCACCAGCGCCTGTGCGAATTCATGACGGAATTCGTCTTCCCCGCCGAGACCGAGTACCACCGCTACCGCGAAGAGGCCGGTCCCAAGGACCACACCGTCCCGCCGATCGTCGAGGACCTCAAGAAGCTCGCCAAGGAACGCGGGCTGTGGAACCTGTTCCTGCCCGCCGAGTCGGGTCTTAGCAACCTCGAGTACGCGCAGCTGGCCGAGCTGACCGGTTGGAGCATGGAGATCGCGCCCGAGGTCACCAACTGCGCGGCCCCCGACACCGGCAACATGGAGACGCTGCACTTGTTCGCCAACGAGCAGCAGCGCAAGCAATGGCTCGAACCGCTGCTGGCCGGCGAGATCCGCAGCGCCTTCGCGATGACCGAACCCGCGGTCGCTTCCAGCGACGCCCGCAACATCGAGACCACGATGCTGCGCGACGGGGACGACTACGTCATCAACGGTCGCAAGTGGTGGATCACCGGCGCGGCCGATCCGCGCTGCAAGATCATGATCGTGATGGGCCGGACGAATCCGGATGCGGCCAGCCACCAGCAGCAGTCGATGATCCTCGTGCCCACCGACACCCCGGGTGTCGACATCCAGCGTTCGCTTCCGGTGTTCGGCTACCAGGACCAGCACGGGCATTGCGAGATCGTCTTCGACAACGCCCGAGTGCCGGCCGAGAACCTGCTCCACGAAGAGGGCAGCGGGTTCGCGATTGCCCAGGCCCGCCTCGGTCCCGGCCGTATCCACCACTGCATGCGCGCGATCGGCGCCGCCGAGCGGGCCCTCGCGCTGATGATCGACCGCGTGCAGAAGCGCGTGGCGTTCGGTAAGCCGCTGTCCGAGCAGGGTGTGGTGCGCGAGTCGATCGCCAAGTCGCGCAACCAGATCGACCAGGCCCGCCTGTTGTGCCACAAAGCGGCGTGGACCATCGACGAGCAGGGCAACAAGAGCAAGGACGCGCAGGTGCTGGTCGCCCAGATCAAGGCGGTCGCCCCGCAGATGGCGTGCGACGTCATCGACCGCGCCATCCAGGTGCACGGCGGCATGGGCATCTGCGACGACGTGCCCCTGGCGCGGCTGTACGCCTGGCACCGCGCGATGCGGCTGTTCGACGGGCCGGACGAGGTGCACATGCGGACTATCGCCCGCGCCGAACTCGGCAGGGAGAAAAGCGCTTTCGCGTCGGCGGCGAGCCGCCAATCGGGCCCCGCGGCGACCGGAGGAGCCGGATAGGTGGTGGGCAACCCCGACGCCCTGTCAGGGGCGTGGAACTTCCGCGACATCTCCGAGGAGACCGGTATCAGACCCGGGCAGTTCTTCCGGTCCAGTGAGCTGAGCGGTCTGGACGAGGTGGGCCGCGAGCTGTTGCGCCGGTTGAACATCAGCGATGTCGCCGACCTGCGCTCGGATCGTGAGGTCGAGCGGCGCGGTCCCGGGCGGGTGCCCGACGGCGTCGCGATACACCGGCTGCCGTTTCACGAGCTGGCCAAGCCGGGCGCGGAGGCCCCGCATGAGCAGAGCTTCCAGCGCATGATGACCGAAAAACCCGACGACGAAGACGTGGCGGTGGCTGCGGGCCGGTTCATGACCGAGGAGTACCAGAAGTTCCCGACGCTGCCCGGTGCACATCTGGCCGTGCGCCAGGTCATTTCGATGCTCGCCGGGCAGCGCCCGGTCATCGCGCACTGCTTCGCCGGTAAGGACCGCACGGGCTTCACGGTCGCCACGGTGCTCGAGGCGGTCGGTGTGCAGCGCGATGCCATCCTGGCGGACTTCCTACGCAGCAACGAGGCCGTGCCGCAACTGCGCGAGAGCATCCTCGAGTCGATCCGCAACCGGTCAGAGGACACCACCGACGAGATCGTCACCTTCGCCGAGGCGCGGCTCACCGAGGAGGTGCTCGGCGTGCGCGAGGACTACCTCGAAACCGCGCGCCGTTCGATCGTCGAGAACTACGGCTCGGTGCGGGGCTACCTGGAGGCCGCGGGCGTCACCGACGACGAGGTCGTGCGGCTGCGCACCGTCCTGCTCGGCTGAAATCAGGTCAGGCCCCGCCTTTTTCGGCCTCGTACTTCTGCGTCATGTGCTCGATCGCGGACAGCTGAGTCTGGGCCAGGTTCTCGCGTACATCGCGGGCGCGCGCCGCGGCTTCGAGCGTCGGCTGGGCCTGACCCTGGAAGTGCGGTATGACCTCGGCGGCGAACAGTTCCGCGCTGCGCTTGGTGGCGGCGGGATTGGCCCACTCGTGCCCCATTTGGAGCATGCACCCGAAGCCGCCTGACTGATCCCACAGCCGCTGCACCTGGGCCCGCGCCCGTTCGGGTGTGCCGATCACTCCGGCGCCTGCGTTGTTGATGATGTCGATCATGTCGTCGATACGGTCCCCGGGAATCGTCATCTGTGGGAATGCGGCGACCTTCTGGAAGTAGTTGAACCACGGCTCGATACCGAAGCGGACGTCAGCGCGTGCCTGTTCGTCGGTTTCGGCGATGTGCATGGGGCACACCAACGACCAGTTGCGGCGGTCGACCGTGGTGCCGAACGCGGCCGCACGCTCCTCGGCGATCCCCCAGTGATGCGCGAGCGCATCGAAGCCCTCGACGACGAGCGTCGCACCGATCGACAGCAGACCGATCCCGTGCTTGCCTGCCAGCCGCGCACCGGTCGGCGAGGCCACCGCGGCGACACTGAGCGGGATACCGTCCTCCGCATAGGGCGCCAGTTGCAGCCTGGCGTCGTGGAGTTCATGGGTGGCGGTCTTGGCCGAGACCGTTTCGCCCTTGAGCAACCGCACGACGATGTCGAGGTTGGTCTCCAGCAGTTCACGGGTGTCGGTGGGCGTCAGGCCGATCATCGCCGAGTCGGTGGGCAGCGAGCCGGGCCCCATGCCACCGATGATGCGGCCGTGGGTGAGGTGGTCGAGCAGCATCAGTCGGTCGGCCGCCCACAGCGGGTTGTGGTACGCCAGCGAGATGACGCCGGTGCCGAACCGGATCCGTTTGGCGCGCTGCGCGGCGGCCGCGATGAACACCTCGGGTGAGCTGATGATCTCGCTTCCCGCCGAATGGTGTTCGCCGATCCACGCTTCGTCGAAGCCCACCGCGTCGAGGTGCTCGATGAGCTCCAGATCGCGCTGCAGCGCGAGCGTCGGGTTGGTGCCGGCGCGGTGAAACGGTGCGATGAAGTATCCGAAACGCAGCTTGGCCATGCCTGCAAGCTACTGCGTCAGGTACACCCCGATGACCCAAACGACGGTGGCGAGCAACGCGCCGGCCATTTCGACACCCACCGATAAGGCGACGCCCTTGAGCGCGTGCTTCGTCGATAGCCACGCCACGCGCCGGTCGCGCCGGTCGGCCAGTTCGGCGAGGTAGATGCCCAGCACGAAGCCGATCGGCAGCCCGAGCACGGGGATCACGAAGAAGCCGACGACTCCGAGCCCCCCGCCGGCCACCAGGCTCGACGTGCGCACCTCGGCCTCACGCATCCGCCGGACGGGCCAGGTGTACTTGATGAACGCGGCCGTCAGCAGCAGCGCCGTCGCGACGCCGAGCGTCACCCACGCGGTGACGTCCCGCTCGACGACTGCCCACACCGCGATCGCGCCGAAGACCAGCAGCGTGCCGGGGAGTAGCGGTATGACGATGCCGACGATGCCGACCGCGATCGCCAACGCGACCAGGACGATCCCGCCGGTGCTCATGCGTCGAATCTACGGGTGCTGCGCCCGCACCCACTGCATGTTGCCGATGGTCTTGGTACGCACGCGTTCGAATCCGCGTTGTTCGAACAGGTCGCCCAGTTCATCTTCGGCGAAGAAGTGCGCCCCGCCCCGCGACAACCATCGCAGCGGCGGAGGCACGCTGCCGACCGTCGGCACCATGATCGCGATCCGGCCGCCGGGCTTGAGCACCCGGTGCATCTCGGCCACCGCCGACGTCGGTTCGGGGATCAGCTGCAGCACCGCCAACGATGTCACCGCGTCGACGGTCGCATCCCGGAACGGCAGCCGCTGCGCGTCCGCTCGCAGGAACCCGACATTCGGCCCGGCTTGCGCGCTGACCGCGCGCGCCAGCATCGGTTTCGAGATGTCGACACCGAGCGCCAACCCTTCGGGTCCGGCTGCGCGGGCCAGCGACGCGGTCACGTTGCCGGGGCCGCTTCCGATGTCGAGCGCGACGCCGCCCTTCGGGATGTCCAGCCACTCGATCGGCAACTGCCACATGCTCAGGAACCTGCGGGCGAATGCCTGTGAGTAGTCGTAGAACATCGACCCGGGGCCCGACGCCCACACGGCCTGGATCAGACCCTTGTTCTCGGGCGGTGACTGGCTGTGCGCGGCGTCGTCGAGCAGATCCAGGTAGCCGCCGCTGACGTAGAGGCGTGCCGGCGGTTCGGCGAAGAGTTCGACCGCCCGGCGCAGCGCCGGCGGCAGCGAGGATGTATCGGTCACGCTCCCACGCTACCCTTGCGATTTCACGTCCCGAGCTGGTCGGCCAGGTCGGCGAAATCGGCTGCCATGACGTCGAACTCGCCGTCGGCGATCTTCGACGGGCGTCGTCGGCCCGCTCCGTACTCCAGCGGCCGGTCGACGTACCCCGTCATCAGGCCCGCCCGCTTCGCGCCGCGCAGGTCGCTGGCGTGCGCGGCCACCAGCATCAGCTCACCGGGCGCGACGTCCAACAGATCGGCGCAGCCGAGATAGGCCTCGGGATCGGGTTTGTAGTGGCGGAACAGCTCGGCCGAGATCACGCAGTCCCACGGCAGCCCCGCCCGCTTGGCCATGTTCGTCAGCAGCGAGACGTTCCCGTTGGACAAAGTCGTGATGAGGTAGCGCGCCTTCAACCGGGTGAGGCCGTCCACGGCGTCGGGCCACGGGTCGAGGCGGTGCCAGGAGCGGTTGAGATGCTCGACGGCCGCGGTATCGACGCGCGTGATCCCCGCCGCGTCCAGCAGGTCGACGAGGATCAGGCGGTGCAGGCCGTCGATCTTGGTCCACGGCAGCTCACCGCGACGCACCCGATCCATTGCGGGTGGATAGCCGGCCCGCCAGTCGTCCGCGAAAGCCGCCCAATCCCGTTGCACGCCATGGGCACGACCGAACTCCTCGAGCTCGCGGATGACGCTCGAACGCCAGTCGACCACCGTGCCGAACGTGTCGAACGCCAACGCGCGCGGCGCCGTCATGGCTCCAGCACGACCTTGCCGAGCACGCCGCCGTCCGCGAGTGCCTGCAACGCGTCGGCGCCCTTCGACAGCGCGAAGCGCATCGGCGGCGGCGGGCGCAATCCCGCCTCGACGAGCTGTGCGACGCCGAACTCGAACACCGACTGTGATCCCGGTTTGCGGTTCACGTATTCGCCGTAGCCCACTCCGATCACCGCCACATTGCGCAGCAGCAGCCGGTTCACCTTCACCGCCGGGATACCGCCGGCCGCAAAGCCGATCACAAGCAGCCTGCCCTCCACGGCGAGCGCGCGGATCGCGTCGTCGAACGCGTCGCCGCCGATCGGGTCGACCACCAGATCGACGCCGCGGCCGTCGGTCGCGTCCTTGACCGCCTGCAGCCACCCGTCGGTCAACGGCAGCACGACGTCGGCGCCCAGCGACTCCACGAACTCGATTGCGTGCGGCCGGTGCACCATCGCGATCACCTTGGCGCCCAACGCCTTCGCGATCTGCACCGCCGCGGTACCCACACCGCCCGCCGATCCCAGCACCAGCACCGTCTCGCCCGGTCGCAGCGCACCTCGCTTGGCCAGCGCGAAGTACATCGTCTGATAGTTGCCCAGCAGCGCAACGGCTTCCGCGTCGTCGAGACCGTCAGGCGTCGGCGTCAGGCTGTCGGACGACACCGCCACCCGTTCGGCCCACCCGCCGAGCATCGACAGCGCAGTCACCCGCTGCCCGGGTTTGAACTCCGACTCATACGGCGCCGAGCGCACCACCCCGGCGACCTCCATGCCGGGGACGAACGGCGGTTCGAGCCGCAGCTGATATTCGCCGCGCAGCAGCAACAGGTCGGGGAAGCTGGCCCCGGCCGCACCGACGTCGACGACCACGACGTCCTCGCCGCCGGCATCGGCAGGGTCTTCCACATCGGTGTAGACCAATCCGGAGGGCCCGGTGAGTTCCTGCGCGACAAGCGCTTTCATCGAACTCAGCCGAGGCTGAACGTCGCCCGCTGCGCCGCCGACAGGTCGGTGATCTCGCCCCACTTCGCGGCGATGTCGTCGACAGAAGGAACCTCGGAGAAGGTGAGCCCCTCGTTCTGGAACAGCGCTGCCCGCTGGACTTTGCCGCCACCGACGATGAACACCGAAGCGGTGTCGGGCAGTTCCTCGGTCATCAGGTAGGCCACCACGGGCGCAACGTATTCCGGCGTCAGCTTCTCGAAGACCTCAGGCGGCAGGATGTCCTGCGTCATCCTGGTTGCCGCGATCGGGGCGACGGCGTTGGCCTTGATGTTGTACTTCGCGCCCTCCTGGGCCAGCGTGTTGATCAGGCCGACGAGGCCGAGCTTGGCCGCGCCGTAGTTGGCCTGGCCGAAGTTGCCGAACAGGCCGCTGGTCGAGGTGGCCACCACGACGCGCCCGAAGCTGTTCTCCCGGAAGTGCGGCCATGCGGCGCGGATCACGTTGTAACCGCCGTACAGGTGCACCTTGATGACGGCGTCCCAGTTGGCGAACTCCATCTTGTGGAATGTGCCGTCCCGCAGGATGCCCGCGTTGGAGACCACGCCGTCGACCTTGCCGAACTCGTCGAGCGCGGTCTTGATGATGTTCTCGGCGCCCTCGGGCTCGGCGACCGAGTCATAGTTGGCGACCGCCCGGCCGCCGGCGTCCTTGATCTCCTGGACGACCTGATCAGCCATCGCCGAACCGGCGCCGGTGCCGTCACGGGCACCGCCGAGGTCGTTGACGACGACGCTGGCGCCCTCCCTGGCGAGCGTCAACGCGTATTCGCGTCCGAGTCCGCCTCCGGCCCCGGTGACGACGACGACGCGATCCTGCACTCCTGGCATGGGGTTCCTTTCCACATTCCGCGATTTCGGTGTAGTTGGTTGCGCTGGCCGCCACCAACTACACCCGAATCGCTAAAACAGACGCTTGGCGAGCTTGAGAGCCTTCTCTGTATACGGGGGATAGATGAACGCGCCGACGTCGGGTCGGGTCGGCTTGGTCATCACGGTCTTCTTGTGGCTGAACTGCTCGAAGCCGTACCTGCCGTGGTAGGCCCCCATGCCCGACGAGCCGACGCCGCCGAACGGCAGCTTGTTGGTGGCGAAGTGGAACAGCAGGTGGTTGACCACCATGCCGCCCGCAGGCACTTCCTTGATCACCCGTTCCCGGATGCTCTTGGTCTTGGTGAACAGGTAGGCCGCCAGCGGCTTGGGCCGCGAGTTGACGAAACTGATTGCGTCGTCGAGGGATTGGACCGTCACGACGGGCAGGATCGGACCGAAGATCTCGTCGGTCATCAACGGTTCCGCGGGGTCGGGATCGACGACGACGGTCGGCTGGATACTGATCTTCGCCGCGTCCGAACCACCCCCGATCACCACCTCACCCTTGGTGGCGGCCAGTGCGTCGGTCAGCCGCCCGAAGTGCCGTTCGTTGACGATGCGCTTGCCGTCGGGGTTCTCCGACTCGAACGTCGTCACCGCCTCTTTGATCTTGTCGACCAGCTTGTCGCGGATCTTCGCGTCGGCCAGAACGTAGTCGGGCGCAATGCAGATCTGCCCGGAGTTGATCAGCTTGGTCCAGGCGATGCGCTTGGCCGCGACGTCGATGTCGGCGTCGGCTGCCACGATCACCGGGCTCTTGCCGCCGAGTTCCAGCGTGACGGGAGTGAGGTGCGGTGCGGCGCCCTCGTAGACCTTGCGGCCGATCTCGGTGCCGCCGGTGAAGCAGATGTGATCGAAGCCCTGCGAGATGAGCTCCTGGCTGACCGAGCCATCGCCCTCGATCACCGCGATCGCGTCGGTGTCGAGGTACCGCGGCACCAGTTCGGCCATCAGCGCCGACGACGCCGGGCAGACCTCAGACGGCTTGAGCACCACGGTGTTACCGGCCGCGATCGCCCCGATCGCCGGGCCGAGCGTCAGCACGAACGGGAAGTTCCACGCGCCGATGACCAGGACCGTGCCGAAGGGCTCGTACTCCACCCAGCCCCGCCCTGGCAACTGCGACATCTCCAGCAGCCGATAACGACGGCGGGTCCACTTGCGAAGGTTCTTCGCGGCATCCTTGGCCTCGCCCGCTGTGCTCGCGATGTCGGCCAGCCACGCCTCGAAGCGGCTGCGGCCCAGATCCTGTTCGAGCGCGGCGGCGATGGCCTCCTCGTTCTCGACGGCGAGGCGCTCGATCGCCTTGAGCTGCTGTTTGCGCCACTCGATGTCCCTGGTGCGTCCGGTCTTGAAAGTCTCGCGCAGACGGCGGACGACGCTGGGAATGTCTTCGGTGGCTTGTGCCGGCGTGGCGATGTCGGTGGTCATGGGGAGTCCTTCCTGACCCGAGGAATGCCCCGATCCTAACCAACCGGTTGGGCCGCCTAGAAGGGCTCTCTCACTCCTTGTACGCGATGACGAACTCGGAAAAGCCGTCGTCGTCGGTGTACTCCTCGGGAAGCACCCAGCGGTTCAGCCGGCGCATCTCCTGTTGCGAGGTCACCGCGGTCGACCGCCAGCCGTGCGCTTGGAGCCAGTCCGAGACGTCGGCGCGGTCGGGGTCGTTGTACATCAGCTCCGCGACATCGACGGAATCCTCCATGCCCAGTTGCGCGCGAACCTTCTCGAAACGTTCCCGCATCTGCTCGCGCCGCTCCTCGGCCTGCACCCCGACCGTCTCCACCGAGACGCGGCTACCCGGCGCGCTGAGCGCGGTGATCTGCTCGAAGAGCCGGTCCTGGGCATCGGCGGGCAGGTACATCAGCAGACCCTCGGCCAGCCACGCGGTCGGGGCGTCGGGGTCCAGACCCGCTTCCCGCAGTGCGGCCGGCCAATCCTGGCGCAGGTCGACGGCCACCGCGACGCGCTTGGCGATCGGCAACGCGCCCTCCTCTGCCAGCCGGGCGGCCTTGTATTCGAGCACCTTGGGCTGGTCGATCTCGTACACCGATGTCCCCGCCGGCCACTGCAGGCGGTACGCACGGGAGTCGAGCCCCGACGCCAAAATGACGACCTGCCGGATACCGGCCTCGACGGCATCGGTGAAGTACTCGTCGAAGAAGTGCGTCCGCACCGCCTGGTAATTACCCATGTGCTCGAAGATCGCGGCAACGTCTTCATCGGCGTCGGCGACCTTGACGCGGGTCTGCGGGTCGAGCATCACGTCCCAGATGCCGCCGCCGGCGGCCGCGACCAGCACTCTGGCGTAGGGATCGCGGATCAGCGCGTCGTCTCGTTCGGTCTCGGCGGCTCGGGCGGAGGCCACCATCACCGCGGTCGTGCCCACGCTGGTGGCGATGTCCCAGGTGTCGTCTTCAGTGCGCAGCGAACTCACGTCCGCCATGGTAGCCGAGAACTTAGGTAGGCTATCGAGCGTGGGGCCGTCGGTCAGGACTGCAGGCGCCACAGGTTGTTGGACATCAGCAGCTCGAGCTGGCGCACCACCGCTTTGAGCTCCTCGTGGCTGCCGACGAATCCGGCGTAGAAACCCATCCCCCACATCACCGCGACCAGCATCTCGACCAGCGAGTCGACCTCGGTGTCGGTGGTGAGCTCGCCGCGCGCGATCGCGTCGTTGACCGCCCAGGCCACGAACTCGCGGGAGTGCTTGAGCGAGTCGTGCTCCTCGTCACCGAGCTCCGGATGGCGCTGGGCCTCGAGCACAGACGTCACCAAAAATGCTGCGGCCGAACGATCTTCGGAGTCGGCCTGCATCGCCGCCGTGAAGTACGCCGACAACCTGGCGAGCAGTTTGGTTTCGTCTTGCGCGCGCGCTTTCCCCGCGCTGACTATCGCGGCGTTGGTCTGCTGCACGACTTCGCGCCATAAGACTTGCTTATTGGCGAAATAGTGGTTGATCGCGGGGCGGGTCAGATCCGCGCGAATGGCGATCGCCTGGAAGGTCGCGGCATCGTATCCAAGTTCGCTGAAAACCTCGCGCGCGGCTCCTATGATGCGCTCACGCGTCTCGGCAGCCTTCGCTGCGGGGGGACGACCCGGACCTCTACTCGCCGTATGCGGCACGGTCAAATTGTGCCACACGTCACTTACCTCTTCAGACGTCCGCTTCCCCAGAGGCCCCGACCTGCCTTTTATCAGCAAATTGCGGACTTTGCGACGGGAAATTCAACGTAGAGAATCGGCCCGACTTAGAACTAATGTCCACGTAATGGGGAGCGCCGTGTCGCGAGACGGTTACTTCGACGTGGGTATCGAGATCCTGTCCGACCTGGGGTACGGCGGCCTGAAGCTCGCGGAGGTCTGTCAACGCCTCGGCGTGACGACCGGCTCGTTCTACCACTACTTCCCGAACTGGCCCGCCTACACCAGGGAACTGCTCGCGCACTGGACACAGGAGCGCACTGTGCAGGTGATCGAAGCGGTACGCGCCGAGCCAAACCCGCGGCGGCGCATCGACGCCCTGTTCGAGTCCGCCTTCGACGTGCCGCACAGCGCCGAATCCGCCATCCGCGTGTGGAGCTCGCTGGACCCGCACGTGCACGAGGTACAGGTGGCGGTCGACCAGCAGCGATTCGACATCCTCTACGAGTCGGCGTTCGAGATCCTGCAGCACAAGAGGCAAGCACAGCTCTTCGCCGAGTGCGCGGTGTATGTCTTCGTCGGTTATGAGCAGACGACGTTGCCGCGCGACACCGAGGGGCTGCGATGGATCTCCTGGCAATTGCGCGAGGCCCTTGACGACGGTCGGTTCGCGACGGTTCCCGACGGTGATTAGCGCGGGCATCGGGGTTGTCGCTCACTGAAGTCGTCGCCCCGGTGTGGCGCCACGCGGAGAGCCGCCTGCGACGGCGCGATCCCGAACTCGACGCGCTGCGCCGTGCGATCCGGGCGGCGATCGTGCTGCCGATCGCGGCCGCGGTGAGCTTCGCCGTCGGCGGTGGGACCCAGACGCCGATGATCACGATCTTCGGTTCGGTCGCGTTGCTGATCCTGGTCGACTTCCCGGGAAACCGGCCGGCTCGCGCGCTCGCCTACTTCGGGCTCGCCTTCAACGGCGCCGTCCTGATCACGCTCGGCACCCTGGTGGCTCCGCATCCGTGGCTCAGCGTCGCGGCAATGTTCGTCCTCGGGGTGGTGGTGACGTTCTCCGGGGTGCTCAGCGAGATCATCGCCGCCGGGCAGCGCGCCACGCTCATGACGTTCGTGCTGCCCGCGTGTACTCCCGCCGGGCCCATCCCGGATCGGCTGCTCGGCTGGTTCATAGCGCTCGTGTTCTGTGTGCCCGCCGCCCTGTTCCTGCTGCCGCCCCGCCATCACGACGAGTTGCGCAGCGGCGCCGCGCGCGTGTGCGACCGGCTGGCCGACTGTCTGCAGGGCACCACCCCGGCCAAGAACGTCACCCGGGCGATGAACCATCTGTGGGAGACGTTCCTGGGTGCCGACTACCGACCCGTCGCGCTGACCGCCGGCAGCCGCGCCCTGGCCCGGGTGGTCGACGACCTCGGTTGGTTGTCGGACCGGATCACCGACAGCACGGGGCGACTCCTCGGCGATATGAAACACCCGCTGATCCGGGTGCTGCGGGATTCGGCTGCCGTACTGCAGATCTCCGACGTCTCGACCCGCGCCGCCCGCACCGCCGACCTGGACGCCGCGCTCACCGAACTCCGCGAGATCGCCCAGGGCCGCTACCGGGAGGACATCCTCGAGATCCTCGCATCCTCAGACGACGCGAACGCGATCGCCGTGGGCCGGAACCTCCTCGGGCGACGCACGTTTTCGGCGACGGTCGGGGTCACCGGCCGCATCATCCGCAATGCCGCAGCCGCCGACGCCCGCCCCGTGTGGGCCCGGGTGGTGGGCCGTGGCCTTCCCCAGACCGGGACGGCGGACTGGGTGATGCCCGAGACCACCGCCGTCGCTGCGATCACCCGTGGGTTCGTCACCACCCGGGCGGTGGTGTTGCGCAACAGCATCCGCACCGGCCTCGGCTTGGCGCTGGCGGTCGCCGTCACCCACCTGTTCCCCCTCGAGCACGGATTCTGGGTCGTGCTCGGAGCGATGTCGGTACTGCGCAGCAGCGCGCTGACCACCGGAACGCGGATGCTACGGGCCGTCGCCGGTACCGCGATCGGATTTCTGTTGGGCGTCGGGCTCATCGAGCTCGTCGGCGTCGATCCGGTCGTCATGTGGATGCTGTTGCCGCTGGTGGCATTCGGATCGGCCTTCGTTCCGGAGGTGGCGTCCTTCATCGCCGGGCAGGCCGCCTTCACGATGATGGTGCTGATCATCTTCAACCTGATCGCGCCGACGGGTTGGAGCGTCGGCCTCATACGCGTCGAGGACGTCGTGGTCGGCGCACTCGTGGGAGTGGTGGTGTCGGTCCTGTTGTGGCCGCGGGGGGTGGGTAACCGGTTGGGACGGGCCATCGACGACGCGTTCGCCGTCGGCGCGACGTTCCTCAACGCGGCGGTGCTGAGGGTGACCCGCGGGGCGTCGGAGGAGGCCGCCGATCGGGTGATCGCGCTGAGTCAGCAGGCGCTACGGGTGACGCGGACCGTGGATGATGCAGTACGACAATTCCTTTCGGAGAGCAGCGGCCCCACCGATATCCGCGGGCCGGCGGTGCGGTCGGCGAACCGGGCCATCAGGCTGCGCGCCGCCGCCGAACTGATCGCCGACGTCGTTCCCCCGCCCCACGGGATCTATCCCAGGACCAGAGAGGTGCTCGAAACCCACGCCGAGGCGATCTGCGCGAGGGTCACCGGCGGCGCGGTCCATCCGCTGCCACGGCTTAGCGACGACTTCGTGACGGCCCTGCGCGCCGAGGCCACCGACGACGATCTCGCTGTACCCGCGGCGCTCCCTTTGGTGGCCGTCGCCGCCCATCTCGGGGCACTGAACCTGCTGTACCCCAAGGGCGCACCGGCACTATCGGTCAATGACGGTGAGGCATAAGGGCGTTCGGAGGAATCTGTCCGAACTTGCCCGCCTGGTAGTCCTCGAGCGCCTGGATGAGTTCGGGCTTGCTATTCATCACGAACGGGCCATACTGGAACACGGGTTCGCGAATCGGGAGGCCGCCGAGGATCAGTACTTCAAGGGCTGGACGGTGGGCGTCCTGGCTCCGGTGTGCTGCCACCTTGATCCGGTCGCCGGGCCCGAGTACCGCAAGTTGGCCCTGGTGGATCGGGTGCGCGACGGGGCCGACCGTACCGCGTCCGGACAGCACGTAGACCAGCGCGTTGAAGTCGCGCCTCCAGGGCAGGTTGAGATGGGCGCCGGGTTGAATCGTGGCATGTGCCAACGTGATCGGGGTATGCGTCACACCTGGGCCGACATGGCCGTCGATGTCACCGGCGACGATTCGCACCAGCGCGCCACCGTCGTCGGACGACAACAGCTTGATCTGGCCGCCCTCGATGGCCTGGTATCTCGGCGTCACGAACTTGTCCTTGCGGGGCAAGTTGACCCACAGCTGGACGCCGTGGAACATGCCGCCACTCTCGACGAGTTCGGCGGGTGGCGTCTCGATGTGCAGGATGCCCGAGCCGGCGGTCATCCACTGTGTGGCGCCATCGGTGATCAGGCCGCCGCCACCGTGCGAGTCCTGGTGCGCGAATCGGCCGTCGATCATGTAGGTGACGGTTTCGAACCCGCGGTGTGGATGCCAGTCGGTGCCACGCGGTTCTCCCGGCTCGTACTCCACCTCGCCCATCTGGTCCATGTGAACGAACGGATCGAGGTCGGCGGCCGAGACCCCGGCGAAGGCACGGACGACAGGGAAACCCTCGCCTTCGAAGCCGCGCGGCCCGGTGGTGATCGACCGAACGGGGCGGTCGGTGTCCGACGGTCCGGCCGCGGTGATGCGGGGAAGAGTGAGCGTATCGACGGTGACTGCAGGCATATACTGAATAACCGGACTATAGTCCGGTCCATTCCCTTGCCTGTGGATGAGTAACTGCGGGCTGTCACACCCTGGAGCTACGCTTTCGTACATGCGTTCGGATCAAGTTTCTGATGTGCTCACCAGGTTGGAGTCGCTGCACCGAGAGCTTGCGAGTGTCCGGCTCGACGGGTTGACGCGCACCGAGCTTTACGCGCTGATAGAACAACTCCACAAGGTCGACAATCAGGTCGGGGCGCTCGAGCAGCGGCTGTTCGGCCGCCTGCTTCTCGACCGGAGCGCGACGCCTCGGGATGTAGCAAGGCGCTTGCGCATTTCTCCTGGAGAGGCGCAGCGGCGGCTGGACCAGGCGGCTTCTTGACCATGAGTGGGAGCGCGGTCAGTCCGCCTTGGGCTTGAGCGTCCATGCGGGGATCCAATGCGTGACGGCTTTCCGGCGCGCGCCGTAAGCGATCTCGTAGGTCACCAGCCCCCACCAGTAGCCCTGCTCGCACAAACCCCAGCACGTCAATCGTCCCTCGACGACCGCGTGCATCTGCAAACCGGCGGGGTTGTAGCCGCCGACGGCGTGCGGTTCGCGCGGAAAGACCGCCGCGAGATCGACGAGCACGGCGATCGGCGGATCGACACGACGGAAGGCTTGCTGAACGGGCTGCCCGTTGTACCCGATGCCCTTCAGCCCGCCCATCTCTCGATCATACGTTCGAACGCCTGGTTGCTGGACGCGGACCGTCCCGTGACCGCGAGCGTGCGGTCGGCACCACCGCTCACCGCGCCGGCAGTGGGCCAATTCGGACGTCCGAACATGAGCAATCGGCTGCCCCGCAGCACTATTCCTGCCATCCGGCAATCAATTTCTGCCATCGGAATTAAAACCTTTGACCACGTGGTTTCCAAGATCAGCTGCAGCTACGAACCGCGACACATGCCACGGCTCGGATACGAAACGAACAAAAGAAGAAGGCTCGGAAATGAAGAAGTTTGGTATCGCTACCGTCGCCGCTAGCGCCCTTGCCGCCGCTCTGATCGGACTGGCCGCACCCGTCCAGGCCGCACCATCCGGACCCGGAAGCGCGCAGCAGACCATCAGCGAGCTGGAATCGCAGGGCTACCACGTGATCGTGAACCGCATCGGTAACGTCCCGCTGGACAGGTCGTCCGTGGTGGCGGTGCGCCCCGGTCAGACCTACACCCAGACCGACAGCCTGGGCGTCGGCGGTGACCGCAACACCCGGGTGATCAACAAGACGATCTATGTAGACGTCAAGTAGCTCCCCCCGCGAGACAGGCCCCCGGATGCACCCCCTGGCATCCGGGGGTCGTCCATTTCAGCGAACAAGTGTTTCGGAATGCGCAGGCGTGGCTAACACACTGTCGTGGCCTTCGACCTGACGCCCACCGAGGCGCAGCACGACCTGGCGCGACGGACCCACGAATTCGCCGAAGAGGTGGTCCGTCCCGTCGCGCTCGACTACGACCAACGCCAGGAGTTCCCCTGGCCGGTCCTCGAGGAAGCCGCCACGCGCGGCTTCTACAGTCCCTTGTTCTATCGCGACCTCATCGGCGATCCGACGGGGCTTTCCCTACCGATGTTCATGGAGGAGCTCTTTTGGGGCTGCGCCGGCATCGGCCTTGCCGTGGTGATGCCCGCGCTCGCGCTGTCGGCCATCGGCCAGGCCGCGTCGCCCGAACAGATGCTGCAGTGGGCACCCGAATGCTTCGGCACCCCAGGCGATCTCAAGCTGGCGGCGCTGGCGATCTCAGAGCCCGAGGGCGGTAGCGATGTCCGCAACCTGCGCACCACGGCCCGCCGCGACGGCGACGACTGGATCATCGACGGCCACAAGATGTGGATCGGCAACGGCGGCATCGCCAACGTGCACGTGGTCAACGCCGTCGTCGACCAGGAACTCGGACACAAGGGCCAAGCGCTCTTCATCGTCCCCGGCGGCACCCCGGGCCTGGAGATGGTCCGCAAGCTCGACAAGCTCGGCTGCCGTGCCTCGCACACCGCGGAGCTGAAGTTCACCGGCGTGCGCGTCCCCGCCGACAACCTGCTCGGCGGCCAAGAGAAGCTCGACTACAAGCTGGCCAAGGCCCGCGAAGCCGTCGAAGGCGCCAAGCACTCCGGCTCGGCCACGCTGGGCACCTTCGAACAGACGCGACCGATGGTCGCCGCCCAGGCCCTCGGAATCGCCCGGGCTGCACTCGAATACGCGACGGAGTACGCAAACCGGCGAGAGGCGTTCGGCGCCCCCATCATCGACAACCAGGGGATCGCGTTCCCACTCGCCGAACTGGCGACCACACTCGACGGCGCCCGCCTGCTCACCTGGCGCGCGTCGTGGATGGCCGCCAGCGGTGTTCCGTTCGAACGCGGCGAGGGCTCGATGTCCAAGCTCGCGGCCAGCGAGGTCGCGGTCCGCGCGACCGAACGCGCCATCCAGACGATGGGCGGCTGGGGCTACATCACGGACCATCCCGTCGAGAAGTGGTACCGGGATGCGAAGCTGTACACCATCTTCGAGGGCACCAGCGAGATTCAGCGGGTCGTCATCGCCAATGCGCTCGGTGCCGCTGACGGGAAGCCCCCGCTGCACTTCGACCTCGAACCGAGCGGCGGGCCGTTCAACCGCATGTTCGGCCGCGGTACTCCGCTACGCGGTCGGGCCGCCGATGCCGCACTTTCGGCCAAGGATCGGGTGCCCGCGCCCATAATGCGGATGGCGATGAACGTGTTGCGCCCGCCGCGTAAATGACTCGCAGATAAGCAGAGAAGGGGTGCCCGATGGCCGTTCGGATGGCCGATCTGCTGCGCGGCAGCCTCGACGCCCTGCGGTACGAACCGACACCGAAGCGAATTCGCGTGGCCCTGGCCGGTGAACCGCTCGTCGACACCTGCGACGCCGTGCTGGTGTGGGAACCACGCCGGATCCTGCCGACGTACGCCGTGCCGGTTGCCGACCTCGCCGGGCAGTTGGTGCCCGCGGGCGCCGAATCCGGCGACGACGACGCGGATCGTCCCGGCGTCGACCGCGCGGTGCTCGATCCCACCGTTCCGTTCGGCACCCATTCGTGTCCCGGCGCCGAGTTCGACGTCGTCGCCGGCGAGGAAACGGCACCCGCAGCGGCCTTTCAACCCGAGGACCCCGACCTCGCCGACTACCTAGTGCTCGACTTCGGCGCGTTCGAATGGCGCGAAGAGGACGAGCCGATCGTCAGCCACCCGCACGACCCGTATCACCGCATCGACATCCTCACAAGCAGCCGCCACGTCCGCATCGAATCCGACGGCCATCTGCTCGCGGAGACGAAACGCCCGCTGCTGCTGTTCGAGACACATCTGCCGGTGCGGTACTACCTGCGGCGCGAAGACGTCGTCGCCGACCTCGTCGACAGCGACGCCGTCTCCTACTGCGCGTACAAGGGCCGGGCGTCGTACTTTTCGGTGCCCGACGGGCCGCGCGACGTCGCATGGACTTACCGCGATCCCCTGCCCGACGGCGAACGTGTCCGCGACCACGTCTGCTTCTTCGACGAGCGCGTCGACGTCACCGTCGACGGAGAGCGCCGGGACCGCCCCGCGACGCAGTGGAGTTAGAACCGCAAGTTGCGCAGCAGATCGTAGACGCCGGCGATCCACAGCAGCATCGGGATCACCGCGGCGATCGCGGCGCCGTCGAGCAGTTCGAGGATCCGCTTCGTCACCGGTGAGATCCGCCGCACGCTCGCCGTGGCACCGACGGCGGCCAATGCGACGATGCCCGCGAGTGCGTAGATCGCCAGGACCAACCAGGCCCTGTCCGGATACCACAGGCACAGCCGATCCATCACGCCTGTCGGGATGGCGACGGTAGCCGTCAACAGCGCCCAGGCACACCATCTTTCGGCATACAACCGGGACCGGAATCCACAGATCACCGCCGTCAATCCCGCGACGATCATGCTGTGCACGAAGAAGTGGCCCTGCGTCACAACCGCGATCGCGCCGACCGACAGCACGAGCGCGCCTGCCGCGACGAATCCGATCAGCAACCGCCTGGCCAACTGGCTGCGCTCGTGCAGGCGCGCCGCGGACTCCGGAACGGAGGCGATGATCGCCTGCCAGGTCGGCGACTCCTCGTCGCTGTGCGATGTCGCGACGGGATCGAGCAGTTCGTCGTTGGACACCGTCTCCCCCGGGGCCGGGATCGGCGGCAACGCGATGCGGGCGACCGCGACGGTCAGTTTGGCGGCATTAGTGACCACGATGAGGCCAAACGCGATCGCTCCCGTGGGCACCCAGTGCTGCCATCCGTAGCCGAAGGCCACCGCCGCGCCCGTCGCCGCGATCGACGCGACCGCCAGAAACGAACCCAACTCCGCTCTGCGGCGCGGCCCGCCGCGCGTGGCCAACGTCAACAACAACACCACTGCGGAGGCACCCGCGATCTGCGGTGCGCCCAGCGAGTCGACGCCCCGGGGAAGGGGGACCGCCAGGGCCACCGCACCCGCGAGCGTCGGCAGCGCCGCCGCCAGCAGGCTCTCGGCCAGGTCGACGTTCCGGTAGCGGTTGTTCGCCACCGCGCTACCGCCGAGCAGACCCAACCCCAACACTCCGAGAGCGGCCGCCCACCACCAGTCGTGCCCAGCGCTCGACCATGCCAGAATCGCCGTCGCCGTGACGACCACCGACACAAGCGGAATCGCAACTCCGACAAAGCGGTTCAGAGCCGAGCGGTCGAACTCCGGCGACTCGTCCAGCACCGCGATCGCGTCGATGACATCCTCGACGAGCGGGCGATAGCGCTCGGTACGGCTGACCGAAACCAACGTCAGGAGTGATCCATCGACGACCCCAGCCTCATCCAGCGACTCGCTGAACCTCAGCGGCGGTGCACCCGGCCTGGCGAACGCCCACACGCCCTGTGCCTTGAAGTCGAACCCCGCCAGCACATCCTTGGGTGTGTCCTCGAGAAGCTCGGCCAACACCGAGACGGTCTCGTCGATGTAGGTTTCGATCGGCGCCGCCGCAGGCAACACCAGATCGGTCATGCGCCGTCCGGTGAGGATCGTGACCCGAGTGGTCGACGGCCGCCCGGGCGTGACGCTCGAGGCGGATGTCGCTGCGGCGGTTGAGGTCACCGGCGTTCGAGCCTGTCGAAGTCGTCGGACAGGGCAGCGGCCAGCTCCACGATCCGGCGCCGGAACGTCTTGCCGAGCAGATCCAGCTGGATCTCGGTGCCAGCCGCGATGTGCTTGTCGTACGGCAGCACGATGACCCGCCCCGGCGGCACGTGGCGCTCGAACTGCGCGACTAGATCGTCGACGTCGATGTTCGGCTTGCCGGACACGATGTGGTTGATCACCACGCATGAGCGGCTAAGCAGATCCTGATATCCGTTCTGCCGCAACCAGTCCATGGTCATCGCGGCCTGTCGGGCGCCGTCGATAGATGCGCTCGCCACGATGACCAGGCCCGAGACGGTCGACAGCACGCCGCGGGCGGCGGGCTGGAACAGTCCGGCTCCGCAGTCGGCGAGCACGAGGTTGTAGTAGCGCGACACGATGTTCGTCACGCCCTTCCAGTCCTCGTCGTTGAACTCGCGCCGGGCTCCGCTGTACTCCTCGCTCGAGAGCACCTCGAGGTTCGCGCCGTTCATGCTCGTGTAGGCGCGAATGTCGTTGTAGCGCTGCAGTTCCTTGTCGGCGAGTAGATCGGCGATGGTGGCCGCGGACTGGCGTCCCGCCCGGTCGGCGAGGTTGCCGCCGTCGGGGTCCGCGTCGACGGCCAGGATTCGGTCGCCGCGCACCTTGCTCATGGCCGAACCGAGCGCGACGGTCACGGCGGTCTTGCCGACGCCGCCCTTGAGCCCGAATACACCGATCTGGTAGGAGTCCCTGGCGTTCCGGCGAATCCGGGTGTGCAGTTCCATCTCGTAGAGCTCGTCCGGTGACAAGCCCAGGTTGATCCGCGTCAGCATGTAGAGCACGTGGCGCCAGCCCCGCTGCGACGGCATCTTCACCGCCGACTTCACCCCGACATGCGACAGCGCGTCGATCGCGCGGTGATTGCCGATGGTGGCCGCCGACGTCTGCGCGGGCGGGGCACTGGCGAAGGCGCCATTCTTCTCCGATTCGGCGAAGTGCTGGCTCGGCGCGGGCGCGGGCGCAGGCCGCGGCGCCGGTGCGGGCGCCGAGCGTGGCTGCTCGAACCGTGCACCGGCCGGTGCGCCGCTCATCGGCACCCGCATCATCGAATTCGGTTGCGGCGGCGGTGTTGTCGACCGCGCGGCCGGCATCTGCGTCGTGATCTCGTTCTGCTGCGGCGGCGGCGCCTGTTTGGTCTGTCCGACCGGCACCGTCGGCCCCGTCATCTCGACAGGGACGTGGCCACTGGACAGGGGTGCGGGCGGGCGCGTGGCCGCACTGGTGGTGTCGCGATCCACGGCGTCGTCGTCGGCTGTTTGGACAGCGTCTCCCGCGGAGTGGAAAAGCCGGTCATAGTCTGCCGACATGGGAACCTCTCTATGTAGTCGCTATGCGAGGACACACACGCGGTGGGCAAGACCCCCCGAAGGTTGAAACCTGCCCACCCGCGTGCAGTTCCTATCCGCCGAACGAGCTCTCAATCATCTTGTCGGCCTGGAACATGGTTCCCCCGCTTCCGCCTGCCTCCTGGATGGTGGCGGCGAGTTGCCGGAGGGCGGCGTTGAGCTCGGCCGAAGCGGTGTCCCAGCGCATCTGCACGGCCTGGTAGGCCTCCGAGCTGGTGCCGCCCCAGACGCCGGCGAGAGCGGTGAGAGAGGCCTTGCCCTCCTCGAGCAGACCCTCGGTCCGGCCGACGGCGGTGTTGATCTCGGCTGACGACCCGTCGATCGCCGCGTAGTTGTAAACCTTTTCGCTCATTGTGTGTTCTCCGTTCGTCGGGTTGGGTTCAGAACTGCATCGCGGTCGACAGCGCCGCGGACTGGTCGCTATCCGTCGCGGCGTACTGCGCGCCGGCGGAGTGGATGTTGGCCGAGATGTCGTTGAGCGCCTGGACCTGACGAACGGCGGCTTCGTGGAAGCGCATCAGGGCGGCTTGTGCGGCCGAGCCGGCCTCACCGATCAGCTGCGCGGACAGGGCGCCTGCCGTGGACTCCACCTGCCCGATGACGGCCTGCAGCTCTCCACCGATCCGTTCGAAGTTCGCTGCCTCCTTGGCGAGGACAGCAACGTCGGTATTCATTGCCATGCTGGATACTCTTTCTCTCTTCCTCTGTCCTCACCATCGATGGCGAGTCTTTCCGGTCGGGTGACCGGGAAGTCGTGTTGGACGATCACCAGTCGTCGTCCTCGTCTTCGCCGAGGTCCTGGGGTAGGACCCGCGGCGCCGTCAATCCGTGCTTGCTTCCCCCGCTGGTCGCTCGCTGGCCCATCTGGCCCATCGGTCCGGCACCGCCTCCTGGGCCGACCGGTGCCAGCCCGGCACCGCCTCCGCCGGCCGCAGCGCCCGGCCCGCCGGCCATCGCGGTCGGCTGACCGATCAGGTCGGCCATCAACGGGGTGCGGGCCATCGTCCCGCCCGCACCGGGCAGCGACGCGGCCCGCACGAGCCCCGCGCCGGACGTCGCCCCCGAGCCACCTGCCAGCGGGTGATTCGACAGCGGGCTGGCCCCGACCAGGCCCACCTGCATCTTCTCGCTGCCCAAACTGCTGCCGAGCTGGGTGAACAGCGAGCTGACCTGTTGCAACGGCTGGGTCATCTGCTGCACCGGTTGCATCACCATCTGCATGCCCTGTTGCGGCACCTGCGCCAGTGATGACCCCAGCTGGGACGCCATCTGCACGCCCATCTGCATGCCCTGCTGGGTCATCTGGTTCGGGCTCGCCGCCCGCTGGGCGAGGTTCTCGGCCTTCTGCACCTGGCCCTCGGCCTGCTGGGCCGACATGCCGATCTGGGCGGTCGCGCGTCCACCCTGCAGCACCGCCGACTCCATCGAGGCCTGCGTGCTCACCTGCGCGATCACGGCGTTGCGCACGGCCGTCATCGGCGCCGACGCCGCGGCGTACCCAGCGGCGACCGCCGTCGCGCCGGCGGCCACACCGGGTATCACAATCGGCTTGGGGGGCACGATCGGTTCGAACAGGAGGTTCAAGGCGGTCTCGGCCTGGTAGACGTCCATCGCCCCGGCCGCTTGGTTCCACATGCGGACGAAGTAGTCGAACTCGTTGACCCCGATCGGCACTGTGTTGACACCCAGGAAGTTGGTGGCTTCGAGCACCGCGTGGGTGATGTGGTTCTGCTCGATCTCCGGCAGAGGCGGCGTGGTGGCCATCGCCAGGCTGTAGGAGTTCGCCTGCGCGGTGGCCTGCAACGCCCGCTTCTGGGCCTGTGCGGACACGGTCCGCAGCCACGCCACCATCGGCATCGTCGCGGCCACGACGCGCTCGCTGGCCGCACCACTCCACACCGCCGTCAATGACGCCAGGCTCGCGGCCAATTCGTCGGCCTGTGTTTCCAGCGAGATCGCCAACGCCTCCCAGCCCGCGGCGGCCTGCAGCATCGGCGCCGCGCCCGCGCCGGCCATCAGCCGGGCGGTATTGAATTCTGGCGGCATGGCGTGCCAGAACATCGTCTAGGTCTTCCCTGGTTCGTCGAGTGAGGGTGTGCGGTGGTCCGCGGTCAGAACGTTGTGGCGTTCGCGCCGTCCACGGCGGTGTAGATCCCGGCGCCTTCGATGACGGCCGCACCCATCCGGGCCAGTTCCTGCTGGGCAAAAGTGTTCATCGCGAGCGTTTCCACGCCCTCGGCCGCGAAAGCGACCGCCGCCTGCGCCGACACCTCATCGGCACCGGCCGGCACCAGTGCGGTGACCGCCGCACCGGCCGTGGTGCCCGCGGCGAGGCCACGGGTGCCGTTAGCCACGACCTGGGTGCCGACTCCGACCGCACCCGGATTGTGCATCAACGGTTCCATCTGTTCGTCTCCTCGTGGGTCATGAATTCAATGCGTATGAACTTGTGCACGCTCGGACGCCGCTGTCCGCCAGCCAGGAACCGTTCCCCGACCTCTTTGCTAAGGCCTCACGGCAAAATTTGCTGGCGTGTCTCGACCAATCTTAACCGCGGCCCAGGGGTGCTCATTACACAACTTCTTCCGGGGGGTCCACATACGCCGCCTGGATGACCTCCTTCCCATCCGGTGAGACCAGAAATCCCTGGCCGGGGGGACGACGCTTGAGCCTGACCTCACTCGAGGGAAACTCCTGTTTCTCCCCCGAGAGGAACAGCGTCGGAGATCCGGCGCCGTACGCGGCGCCCACGAACTTGTCCATGGTGGCGCGGTGCGCCTGGCTCATCTGACAGGTGACGATGATGTGCAGGCCGATGTCGGCGGCCGCGGGCAGCAGCGGAAACAGCGGAGCCATCGGCGGCACCACACCACTGGCGGCCACGATCATGTGCCAGTCGTCGACGAGCAGCACCACATCCGGCCCGCTCCACCAGGACCTGGCGCGCAGCTGGGCCGTGGTGAGGTCCGCGGGCGGGAGCCGCCTCTGAAGGTTGATGGCGAACGCCTTGATCGCCTCTTCCAGGCTCGCGTTGTTGCGGTTGATGGCGCCCGCTGCCAGAAGATGTGTCTCCGGGACGGCGTCCAGCAGGCCGGACCGGTAGTCCGCCAGCATGAATCGCACCTGGTCTGGGCTGTTGCGCGCGCAAATCGCTTGCGCGACAGCGTGTGCGATTCGCGTCTTGCCCGACTTGGGCCCGCCGAAGATCAACATGTGCGGTGTGGTGTGCATGTGGTTGTAGGCCACAGCCATGTCGGATTCGCGCAGACCAAGCGGCACCGTCCACCGGGTGCGGTAGTCGGCGTCCGGGCCGGGCGGGTTGGGGTCCAGGTGGTGCAGGTAGATGCGTTCGGGCAGGACGCGCACCTTGGGTGCCTGGTCGGTGTGCCGCGCCGCGATCACCTGGACCGCGTCGGACATCGCGGTGACGAGGTTGTCGGCGCTGTGCACGCCGTCGAGCCGCGGCACTCCGATCATCAAGTGGTGCTTCTCCATCGACACCGCGCGGCCGGGCCGGTTGGCGGGGATCTCGCGGGTGATGCGGTCGATTTGGGTCTCGTTGACGTCGCCGAGCCGGAACTCGACCTTCGTGCCGAGATAGTCGCGCACGCGGGCCTTGAGCTCGGTCCAGCGCGGCGTCGAGATCACCGTGTGCACACCGAACTGCAGGCCCTGGCCGGCAAGGTCCTGCACGACGGGCTCGAGGTCACCGAACTCTGCGACGAACGCCGGCCATCCGTCGATGACCAGAAACACGTCGCCGAACGGATCGGCGGCCAGCGGATGGGTCGCGTCGTCGCGCATCTCGCGATAGGCCGCCATCGATCCGACGCGATACTGCTTGAACATCGCTTCGCGTTGCCGCAGAACGCCTTTCATCTCGGCGACGACACGGTTGACCCGGTCCGGCTCGGAGCGGGTCGCGACTCCGCCGACGTGCGGTAGGTCCTCGAGGTACAGCAGGCCGCCGCCGCCGAGGTCGACACAGTAGAACTGGACCTGCCGGGGCGTGTGGGAAGCAGCCGCCGACAGGATCAGCGTCTGCAGGAAAGTGGACTTGCCGGTCTGTGGCGCGCCGCCTACGGCGATGTTGCCGCCTGCCGACGACGTGTCGATACCCCACACCTCCTGGCGGTGCCTGCGCGGTTCGTCCATGATGCCGAGACCGAAGCGCAGCGGCTGACGCTGCCCGTCATTGGCGATCAGTTCGTTGACCGGTGTCGGATCGGCTAACGGCGGCAACCACATCCGATAGGCACGCGTCTCGCCGGTGGTCAGCTGGTCGAGGACCACCTCGCGGAGCACCCGCTGGTCCGGTTCGATGCTCATGACGTCACCGTCGTCTCCGGAATCGGCGCGGCCGTGAACGGACGGATTCGCAGCCGGGTATGACCGTTGGTCTGGGGTCGCGCTTGCCCGTTGTCCTGCCGCGCGGCGGTCGGAACATAGTTGACACCGGTGTAGACGCTGTGGAACTTGACCGGATCCTCCATCCCGACGCGAAGGAAGCCGACACCGCTTTCCTTGTTCGTGATGTACTGCGCCTCAGGGGTTCCGATCACCGCCTTCGATTCGGCCGAACTGGTGGTGCGCAATGCGATCCGGTAAGTGAGGTTCGGCTCGAGCTTGTCGATGCGCACACCGCCGGTGTTCAGCGACTGCGTCGCCAGCAGCAGGTGCACCCGCAGCGAGCGCCCCACCCGGCATATCCGGTCGAACAGCGCGATGAAGTCCGGGTGGTTCTGCAGGAGTTCGGCGAACTCGTCGACCACCACGAAAAGCGTTGGCAACGGCGGTAGGTCGGCACCGCGTTCGCGATGCTTCTCGTACTCGGCGACACCGGACAGCGCGCCCGCCGCGCCGACCTGCATACCGGCCTGCCGCAGGATGGACTGCCTGCGGTCCAGTTCACCGCTGAGCACCTCGCCCATGCGGCTGACCAGTTCGGCTTCCTCTTCCATGTTGGTGACGACGGCGGCGGTGTGGGGCAACTTCTCCATACCCAGGAACGTCGAGCCACCCTTGAAGTCGGTGAGCAGCAGGTTGACCTGGTCGGGGTGGTGGGTGGCCGCCAGCGAGAGGATCAGGGTGCGGAGAAACTCTGACTTACCCGAACCTGTTGTGCCGATCAGCATTCCGTGCGGTCCGGCGCCGAACTCTGCACCTTCCTTGATGTCGAGGTGCATGATCTCGCCGGTCTTGAGTTCGTGGCCGAACGGGATGCGCAGCCTGTCGCGGTCGGTGTCACTGAACATGCGCCACCGCGCCGGGGTCACTTCCTCGATCGACTGCGCCCCGACGAGTTGATGCCATTCGGTGGCGACCTTCTTGTGCACACGCACGCTCTTGTCGATGATCGTGCCGGTGATCGACCAACCCGCCAGCTTGCGCGCGATGCGGGCGGCCTGCCCCGGTGTCATCCGATCGACCGTCGACGTGATCAGCCGGAAGGTCTGGTTGGGCAGCCGATCGTCGGCAGTGCCGTCGTCCGCCACCCGGATCCGGTAGGCCGAGCCGCGGTGGTTGCCGAGCGTGATGACCGTGACACCGGCCCGGCCGTCGACCGGAAATCCGGCCTTCCCACCGGTCAGGTCGAAGACGACGACGTATGGTCCGCTGGGGGCCGCATCCGCGGCGTGCGGGCCGCGCGCGGTCAGGTCGCTCAGGCCGTCGGGACGGGTGAAGATCATCCGGGTGGGCCCCGCCGCGTCCGTGTCGGTCTGATGCTGCACATGCGGTAACCACTTGAGCCAGGCCCAGTTCGGGTCCTCCGGGTTGTCGATGAGCACCCGCATCTGCAGCAGGTCCGGCGGATGGAACACCGCGAGGTGACAGATCATGGCGGTGAGCAGCCCCGCAGCACCGTCCGGGTCACCGCCGATCGCGATGGTCGGAAAGGAGCGCAGCTGCAGGAGTTTCGGGCAGTCGTGGATGAGCCCGTGGGTGCGCAGGAACTTCGTCACCCACATGTGGCTCACCGGTTCCAGGTGCGGTTGCGGTGCGCCCTGCGGACCGGCCAGCTCCCCGCCGACCGCCGGCTTCAACAGCCGGTCGACCGCGGGTTCGGTACCCAACCCGATCCGGGTCGCGGCGTAGAAGTCGGCGTTGCTCTGCCGGGACCACTGGCGGTTGGTGCCGATGATCGACAGCAGGTCCTGCGGGTGTGGCGCGTGGTAATTGAAGAACGTCACCTGAGCCGCCGCCGACGACGTGACACGGGTGCGGAGCCCGGCCAGGTAGCGGAGATATTCCTTACGGTCGGCGTTGATTTCGGGGACGCGTTTGCCGCCGGGACCGCCACCGGCCATGAAGCCGACGGTCGCCATGACCATCATCAGCGGCATCATCAGCATGTACGGCGACAGTTGCCGGATACCGGTGAAGATCATGATCGCGATCATCCCGAGCATGCCGCCACCCATCACCCACGGCAGCGCCTTCTGGATGCCCGACGGCGGGATCTCGACGCCCAGGTCTTCCGGCGGTGCGACGTTGATCTCGCCCGGCGTCAGCCTCGGGCCGCGCTTGATGATCGGGGTGAACTTCTTGGTCGTCATCGGCCGCCTCCGGACTGCGCTGCGGCCGGTTGGGCGGCAGAGTCCCCACCGACCCTGCGCGGGTTGGGGTCCGGTGGCAGAGTGTCGTGTTCGATGAGCGCCGACTCTTTCGACAACACCGGGCCGTCCATCAGAAGTCCGACCACCTGCCACGGCGCGGTCGTCGGACCGTTGAGCCCGAGTGTCTTGCCGGTGTCGGTGTTGGGCAGCCCGTACCGGACGCCCTGCGGATCGATGTAGTAGAGACTCTCGCCGTACCGCGGATCGGGTGACTGCAACTGGATGTACTGTCCGCTGTCGATGTAAACCGTTGCATCACCCCCGATCTGCTCGATGCCGGTGCCCATCGCCGACGGTGCGATCGGCAGGTGCCGCCCCGCGATCACCGTTGTCTTCGGCGCCTGATCCCCCGGCTCGCGCTGCCACGCCCAGCACAACGTCGGGGTGTCCTCGCGCGGCAGGATCTCCAACGGCTTGTCGGGCAGCGGTGAGGCGAAGACGTGTTCGGGGATACGCGCGACCACGCTGGCCTCCACCGACGGCGGCGTGACGAGGCCGAACGAGTTGGTCGCGCGCAGGGCGGCGGCGGTGGTGTCGTTGATCCTCGCGACACCGTCAGGCAGCACCACGAAATGCTGTTCGCCGTCCTCGGTCAGCGCCTTGAACACCGAGCCGACAACGAGATTGGGCGGCAGCCCAACCGAATTGGGGGCCCCGAAGGCCGGGATGTCGGGAAGACGCCACGGACCCGCGTTGGGAAGCGCGTTGAACAACCCCCGCGAAATCGGCGTCGCCCGCGCCGTCACCGGGACTCCGACCGCCGAGGTGACTGCGCGATCGGCGAGATCGATGTCGTGCCTGCCGCTTTCGGTCACCAGCCAGATGTCGTTCTCGTAGGAGACCAACATGCCCTGATCGGGACGCATCGGCGCGACCGAGGCGTCGGTGACCAGCGGCCGGACGATGATCGACGATTCCAGGTTCGGCGCCACGCTCTCGGGCTTGGTGACGGTGTCACACAGCGTCCACATCGAGTTCGCGCCGCCGACAGGCGTCGCGTAAGGGGCTCCGGGAATTCCGATCGACTGACCCTTCGGCATGCGGTTCAACTCGTCGGACTTGACCGCCACCGGTGTCCCGGCGTTACCGAGCACGAGCCGCGCCGAGGTCAGGTTGTACACAGGGCGCAACTGACCGCTGCCGGGCAGCACGACATAGAGCTGGTTGGTGTTTCGATCGACGAGAAGTGTGTCATCACCGCGCTTTCCGAGCGGTTTGAAGTAGGCCAGCAGCGCGGCGCCCAGGCACACCGCCACCGCGATGATCACACCCGCGGAGACAGCGCGGCTGTAGAACTGCAGCGGGTCGTCGAACATCCGGGTGTCGCGGCGCACGATCGCGTGCTCGACGCGTCGCAGCAGGAAGCGCCAACCGCTGACCTGCACCTTGGTGGTGAGTCGAAATCCCATGGCTAATCGCCGACACTCAGACGTGCGTGGACCGCGCCGATCGCGGCGGCCATGTCCTCACCATTGATCTCACTGAGCTGTTCGTCGCCGAGGTTGTCGATGTCGACCGAACGGGCCAACCGCATGTCACGGTTCTGTTCGCCCGCCTCGACCAGTTGGCGGGCATAGCGGCCGTTGCCTGCGATGTCGAGGGCGGGTTTGCCGTTGAGTGTGCGGCCGCTCAGCAGGGTGGCGGCCTCGAGAACCTGCTTGGCGGCCTGCTCATCCAGCGACGAGTCATTGGCCTGCGCAATGACTTCGGCGATCTCGACGATCTCGTCGGGGGTGTAGGAGTCGAACTCGATGCGGGTGGCGAACCGCGACCGCAGGCCGTCGTTCGATTCCAACAGGCGGTCGATGTCTGCGCTGTAGCCGGCGATGATCACCACCAGCCTGTCCCGGTCGTTCTCCATCCGGGCGAGCAGCGTGTCCAGCGCCTCGGTGCCGAAAGGGTCGGCGCGGCCGTCGCGTTCCTGCACCAAGGTGTAGGCCTCGTCGATGAACAGCACCCCGCCGAGGGCGCGGTCGATCGTGCGGCTGGTCTTGACGGCCGACTGCCCCTCGTACTCGGCGACGAAGTCCTTGCGGGAGGACTCGACGAGCTTCGGCTCGGTGATGACGCCAAGACCCGCAAGGCTATTGGCGACGACACGGGCGATCGTCGTCTTGCCCGTACCTGGGGGCCCGGCGAAGATCATGTGCTTGGACGTCTGCGCCACCTTCATCCCGCGCGCCGCGCGGATCTTCGCCATCTGCGTCGCGGCGCGGTAGGCCTCGATCTGCTCCTTCACCCGCGTCAGCCCGATCTGTCGGTCGAGTTCGGCCTGCGCCTCGGCGAGGAGCCGCTCGCGACCGGAGGTGTCGGCCTCGACACTGTTCGGGTCCCACGGATCCTTGCGGGCCGCGATCTGCTCCGCGGTCGTCGTCGTGAGCCGGTATGACGGGTCGCGGAGTGCTTCAACGACTTTTGGGTCGGGATAAGTGGCCTGCAGCCACTCCAGCAGTGCGACCGCCGACTCTTCGTTGCCCTGGCTGCGGCGCGTCATCGCCAGGAACCACGCGATGGCCGGGGCGCACGCCTCCCCGGCGGGTGAGGAGTTGGATTCGGTGAGCCGTCGTTCGGCCTCGGTGAACAACCCGAGATTGGCCGCCGCGACGCCGTGCGCCACGCCCGCGGCCGCGGCAAGGAACTTGTCGGGCCACGCGGCCGCGCCGCGGACCTGTTCGATCACATCGCTCCAGCGCTCGGCGGCGGCGTAGATCACGGCCTTGATCCAGGACACCAGGTGCTCGGCCCCTGCGGTCGGGGCGTCGTCGAGGGCCTCCATCGCGTCGGCGTAGTTGCCGATCGACGCCTCGTTGGCGGCGAAACCCATGGTGATGGCCAGCGGTGAATTGACCGGATAGGTGATGTCGCCGAACCCCCCGCCGATCGGCACCCGGGCGTTGAGGCTGTTCATCGAGATCTCGGCCGAGCCGGCGAGCTGACCGAAGTTGGCGCGGGAGTACCAGGCGCGGAACAGCGTGACCCTGTCGGTGTCGCCGCAACGAATGCGGCCCACCCACGCGTCGCAGGCAGATTCGTCGAAAGTGGTGATCTCCGTGAAGATCTCGAATGAGCGCGCGGGCGTGCTGGCCAGCATGCCGACCGCGCTTCCGAATAGGCTGGCGAGATGCTCAGTCATGGTCACCGGCATATCTTGACGCGAACACGCGGGTGCGCTCAGCGCGGGCTTGTTCCGGGCTGGGGAGTCCGAGATCGCGGCTGAGGAAGTCGCGGGTTGCCGCGTCATCGTGGCCCTGTTCGCGCATGCCATCGAGCATGCTGATGTACTGCGTCGACTTCGCGTCTTGGCTGGCGAGTCCGGCGACGACGACGACCTCTTCGGCGAGCATGATCTCCGTGAGCCCGCTTGCCTTGGGAGACAGCGCGATTCGACTGATCCGACCATCGGACAAGGCGCTGACGGAGACGGTGCCGGGCGGGTTGGTCACCGTGACGACGGCGATCGGTGGGTGGGTTTCGTCGGTTTCACCCGGGCCGTAGACATCCAGTGCGTCGAGCATGGAGTCTTCGCAGACATCGGGTGGGCTGAAATCGAGCGCGGCCATGTCGTCGCGCTCGTCGTCGGCATCGTGTTGGGACCGCTCATCCACCATGGGAGGCCTCCGCAGGGTCGAGCGTGGTGTGCTCGAACCACTTTCCGGACGGCAGGAATCCGATCAAGCCGTCCAGCGCGCGTTGCAGGTTGTCGGTGCTGCCGGGCAGGAAGCTGCCGTACAGCTCACCGCTCACCCGCCGGGGAATCGACACGATCCGGCCGTATTTCGAGTCGAGCACACCCGCAGCGACGTCGGCTTGGGTGAACGTTCCGCCAGGATGCCGCTCGATCGCGGTGATCTCCGCCCAGCTCTCCGGGTCGGCAATGATGTCGGCGTAGGCACGCGCCGACGACGGGCCGATTCCGTAGGCCGCGATCTGGTTTGCGTCCCGGCATGCGGCGAGTTTGCTCGCCACACCCGTCAGCGGTTCGACGTCCGCCGCTGTCGCGGTGCCCAGCACCGTCATGACCATGGCCGCCAAACCGACCTGGGGGGCCACCCGCTGCAACACGAGCATGTCGCCGTCACGGGCCGCAACGACATGGCGGTCACCCTTGCGGCAGACCACGAAACGGATCAGCTTGCCGCCGACGTCGCGGCGCCACCAGCGGGCCTCCAACGTGCGGTCCGCCCGGCTCAACGTGTCGACCATCGCCGCCACCTCGGGGTGCGGGTGGCCGAAGACGTCGAGCACGCCCTGCGCGGTCAGATCGCGGGCGACCTGATCCCACACGCGGTCGCGCAGTTCGGGCTGGGGGATGTTCAGCCGGATGCCCAAGGCGGTGGGGAATTCCATCAGGCCGAGCCGGTCGGCGATGACCAGCATGCCGTCGATGGTGACCTCGACGCCCACGACGTCGTCGATATGCGTGGCGTCCGTGCTCACGGCTGACCTGTCTGCATCTGGGCGGTCAAGGCCGAGGCCGCCGCCTCATCGGTCCGGTCATAGAGGGCGGCGGCGTCGGTCAGTTCGGCGGAGAGGGCGGCCGACGATTCGGCGGCTGTGACGCCTGCGTGGTCTCGCGACGTGAGCACGGCATCCAGCGCATCGGCGGTCGGCGCTGCGATGATGCCGTGGGTGTTCTCGACCGCTGCCTGCATGCCGTCGACGGCGCGGTTCATCGCTCGGGTGTCCGCGGCCGCGCGGTCGTGCCGAGCGGCCAGATCGCCGAGGTGAGCGGCGGAGACGCGCACATCTTCGGACATCGCCGTTCACCCCTTCCCTTCGTCGTGCGGTGACCACCCTCTTTCGGCACCGCCCGTTTGCGCACCGACCTCGAGCCTTTTGCCGCGGACCCCTCCACACGGCCGGAACCGAGTGCGCAGGCCCTCGTCGCCGCGAGCTAGCGTACCAGCGGTTGAGCACACCCGATGTCACCAATTTTCGGCTCCGCGGCACCCGCCCTCGTCGCGCACAGGCAACTGGCAGTTAACCTGCAGGATGCCATCTCAGCGGCATAACCGCGCCTATGCCAGCTGTAGCAAACTCTGTTGACGCACTTGCCCACCGTCTTCGTGTGCTGAAGCCGCCGTCGGCTGCTTCCACTGGCAAGCACGCCCCGCCCCACGGTTCCAGCCAGCTGAACGTCGACTTAGGCGCCTCACCTCGTCACCGACGCCCCCGCTCGGTGTTAGCTGGGAGTGCAGGCGGGGGGCAGCTGGGACGGTGGTTGATACTTGAGCCCGGGGACCGATAGACGACATTCGGAGGAGATCGCATTGAGCGACCGCGATGACGCGTTGCGGAAAGAACTCGGCTGGACGAGCCCCGAAGAACCCGCACCGGAGCCGCCACCGCCCGCCGAACCGGAGCCGCCGCCACCGGGTTTCCGGGATCCGGACGCACCGCGCGCCAGTTTCCGCGAGCAGCCGACCCGATTCGGCCCACCTCCGGACTCTCTTCACGACACCGGACCGGTACCCGCCGCACCCCGACCCGATCCGCGGATGTGGGGCCACCCCACCAGGCCGCAGCCACCGCCTCGTCCTCCGCAGCAGCCCGGCCCGCCGGCCGGTCCGTGGCCGGGTCCCGGACCGCAGGGCCAAGCCGCACCGCCGCAACCGGGCTCCTACGCAGAACGGATCAGGCCCGACGAGCTGGTGCCTCCGCGCAAGGCGGCGCCCACGCGGGGTTGGCGGTACGCCTTGTATCGGGCCACGTTCGGATATGTGAACCTCGGGCCGGGCCCGGACGAGATCCGGCAGGCCGAGTTGGAAGCGAAGATCCGCGGCGCGCTGCGGGGTCACTACAAGATCGGCGTGATGGGCAAGGGCGGGGTCGGTAAGACGACCGTGTCGGCCAGCATCGGCTCCGTATTCGCCGAGATACGTCAGGACGATCGGGTCGTCGCGATCGACGCGGACACCGCGTTCGGCAAGCTGGGCAGCCGGGTCGACCCCAAGGCCCAGGGCTCGTACTGGGAACTGGCCTCCGACGAGCACCTGGAAACCTTCGCTGACGTTCGCAGCCGAGTCGGAAACAACGCAGCCGGACTGTTCGTGCTCGCCGGTGAAGGCACTCCCGCGCGACGCCGCGTGCTCGACCCGGCGATCTACCGGGAAGCCACCTCTCGGCTGGACCGCTACTTCACGATCTCGATCATCGACTGCAGTTCGACGATGGACTCCCCGGTCACCCAGGAGGTGCTTCGGGACCTGGACGCAATGGTCGTGGTGTCCTCACCGTGGGTCGACGGCGCCGCCGTGGCCGGTCAGACACTGGACTGGCTGGCTGCACGCGGGCTGACGAGGCTGCTGCAGCGCACGGTCATCGTGCTCAACGACTCCGACGGGCATGCCGACAAGCGCACGCGTTCGATTCTGGCCCAACAGTTTTCGGGTCAGGGCCAGAGGGTCATGGAGGTGCCGTTCGACGGGCATCTGCGGCCGGGCGGCGTTATCAACGGGACATCGGAGATGTCTGCGAAGACCCGCAGGCAGTTCCTCGAGATCGCTGCCGCGCTGGCCGACCACTTCCCCACCAGCGACGACCGCAGCCGCGAGCGCTACTGATTCTGATGCTTCAACCGAGTTCGTCGACGAGTGCGGCGATCGCCTCGGCGGCCTGCGCCTGCACCTGCTCTTCTGCCTCGGCGTGCGAGATGTCGTCATCGGAAACCCCTGCCGCCTGAGCGGTTTCGGCGATGGTGAGGTTCGCCCGGCGTCGGGCCGCATAGAGGCGCTGACCCAATGTCGCGCCCGGAGATCGCGCCGCGCGCAACATCAGCTCGTCATACCGCGTCCGCACGGCGCTCAACGCCTTGATTAGCGGCGGGGTCACCCTGCTGATCCGCGCCGCCCGCGCCGCGACGGCTTCCAGCTGACGAAGGTCGGTCAGGATCTTCGCCGCCTTCGTGCCGAACTCCGGGTGCTCGGCTGCCGGTAGCGCCGCGATGGCCGAGTCGAACGTCCTCGCGGCGGTGATCACCGCCTCGGCGATCAACGGCACCTCGTCGCTGCGCGGCGCCGCTGCGGGCCGGTGGTTCTCGCCGACGGGTTCTCCCCGCCGGAGCCCGGCGATCGTGCCGGGTGGCCATCGCAGCACCTCTTCGAGCTTTGCTCGGGTCCGCTCACGCGGCCAGCTTCTGCCCTTCTCGAAGGCGATCAGGGCGCCGGCGTTGATGATGCCGTCCGCCGCGAGGCTGCGTTGGCTGATGTTGAGTTCACGACGCCGAGCCGCGGCGGCCGCGCCCGCTCGAACCATGCCCGGATCGAGCGCCTCGGTCGATCCGTCGATCGACTCCGGATTAGTCATGGCGCGGCGGGTCCTCGAGGCGGGGGTGAGAAGGCACCGTAATCGTATCCGCCGTTATGTTGCGCGCTACGGCTTGGGGCGGCGTGGCGGCCGCCAAATCGTGTCGATGCTCCGTTTCCACTGCCGACGCAACAGTAGCTGCTACACCTTTTAGCGGCGCTGTATCGCCTTAAAGCGCACTTCAGCGCTGTTTCAGTAGGTCCGCACCCCCACAGCCAGCTGATAACCGTTGCATCGCTACGGTTTTTACGCTACGTTTTCGTCCATCGCGACCGACGGGCCGCGCACAGCGCAGAGGAGCATCAAATGAACACGACTGAATGGGATGAGACGCCCGTCGGTGCTTGCACCCGGGACCCGGAGCGGTGGACCACATCGGCCGACGAGCAGGCGAAGGCCATCTGTCGCGCGTGCCCTCGCCGTTGGCTGTGCGCACGGGAGGCCTGCGAGCTACCGCGCGCCGAGGGTCTGTGGGCGGGGATCTTCGTACCCGAGGCCGGGCGCGGCCGCACGTTTGCTCTGCGGCAGCTGAAGTCACTGGCGGAACGGCACGGCCACCCCGTGCGTGACCGTCGGCTCTACGCGGAATCGGCCTGATCACCGGTCGGCCCGCCGCCGGATCGGGGGGTCGGCGGCGGGCCTCGACCCTCGACCGGAATATCTCTGGGGACCGGCTGGTTGATGGATGCGACGGTGCCGGGCATGCCCCGGGCCCCAACCACAATCGTCGCTTCGAGCGACCACTCGCCGAGAGGCGCAGGCGGCACCGTCCCTTAGTCTTCTACCAGGTGTCGACGAACCGTCGGCCCTGACGACGCGGCGCGTGCGCCGTGGCCGCATTCAAAGCGTTGATCACGACATCACGGGTCTCGGCCGGGTCGATCACGTCGTCGATCTCGAACAGCGCAGCGGCATTGAGCGCCTTGGCGTTTTCCTGCGCGGCCGCCGTCGCCTGCCTGACCCGTTCCTCGCGCTCGTCCTCGTCGGCGATCGCTTCCAGTTCCTTGCGCATACCCAACCGGACCGCGCCCTCCAGGCCCATCGGTCCCAGGTGCGCCCCCGGCCACGCCACCGTCAACGCCGGCTCGTGCAGGCTGCCGCCCGTCATCGCCTGCGCGCCCAGTCCGTACCCGCGCCGCAGGATCACCGCGATCAGCGGCACCTCGAGCGCCGCACCGGCCACCAGCATCCGCGACGCTCGGCGCACCAGCGCCTCGGACTCGGCCGCCGGACCCACCATGTAGCCCGGGCAGTCGACCAGTGAGAGCACGGGCAAGCCGAACGCGTCGCAGAGCTGCAGGAAGCGGGCGGCCTTGTCCGCGGCGGCCGCCGTGATCGCGCCGGCCATCACCATCGTGTTGTTCGCGATGATCCCGACCGCGCGGCCGTCGATGCGGGCCAGCGCGGTCACCATCTCCGGCGCGAACTTCGTCCGCAGGAACGTCACCGTGCCCTCGTCGGCAAGCGTCTCGACGATCGGCGCGACCTGATACGCCCGGCGGGCGCGCTCGGGAACGATTGTGCGCAACCGTGTTTGGTCGGCAATTGGCCCTGGCTCGGTCGGTCCTTGAAAGTATCCGAGCACCCGCTTCGTCACCGCGACCGCCTCGGCCTCGTCGGCCACGACGACGTCAACCACACCGTTGGGCGACTGCACGCTGATCGGGCCCACCTCATCGGGTGGCACGTCACCGAGCCCGCCGCCCGCGATCATCGCGGGTCCGCCCATACCGATCGACGTGTTCTCGGTTGCCACGATCAGGTCCGCGCACCCGGCGATGACGGCGTTGCCCGCGAAGCAGCGGCCATGGACGACGGCGATGCGCGGCACCACGCCCGACAGCGCCGCCCACAGTTTGAACGCGCGCGCATCGAGCGACGACACCGCCGGATAGTCGGTGTCGCCCGGCCGCCCGCCGCCGCCCTCGGCGAAGAACACCGTCGGCAGCCGCAGCCGCTCGATCAGCTCGAACAACCGGTCCTTCTTGCGGTGGCCCAGCGCGCCCTGCGTACCGGCCAGCACCGTGTAGTCGTAGGACAGCACCGCACACGCGCTGCGCTCGGCGCCGAACAGCTCGCCGTTGATCCGTGCCGTTCCGGCGACCAGACCGTCGGCGGGGGTGCGGGCGATCAGGTCGTCGAGGTCGCGGCGGTGGCGCTGCGCCGCGATCGCGAACCGCCCGTACTCCACGAACGAGCCCTCGTCGACGAGGTCGGCGATGTTTTCCCGAGCGGTCCTGGCGTTCGCCTCGTGTCGCCGGGTCACGGCGTTCGGCCGCGCCGCGTCCTCGGTGAGTTCGCGGCGTCGCAGTAATTCGGCGTGGTCGTCGCGCACCGACTCGTCACTCACGGCGTCCGATGCTAATCACGCGACGTCGACTCGAGTTGTCCACAGGCACTTCGTGCCACGCCGAGAACTGTCGGCCGAGGCGCTTAGCGTGCGGATATGACGAACTGGATCAACACAGTGAGCCGTGACCACGTCGAACTCGGCGTCCGCGGCCGCTTCACGCAAGCGAATCACGGCAAGCCGACGATGCTGCGCAGGATGGCGCGCGGCGATTGGATCGTCTTCTACTCCCCGCGAACCGTCTACCCCGACGGCCCGCCGCTGCAGGCGTTCACCGCGATCGGACAGATCGTCGACGACGAGCCCTACCTCGATGCGTCGACCGACACCGAACGGTGGCGACGCAACGTCGATTTCCTCGACTGCGCGGAAACACCCATCCGCCCGCTGATCGAGCACTTGAACTTCATCGAGGACAAGTCGCGGTGGGGATACAAGTTCCGCTTCGGCGTGTTCAAGATCGGCGACGCCGACCTCGAGGTGATCCGTTCGGCGATGACGGGTGCGGCTTAGACCTAGTGTGGGTGGATGAGCAACACCGACCCGTCGCCGCCCGAAGTAACGTGTGCGGCAGTCCCGTTCGCGGGTGTGTTGCATCCGCGGGATGTGCCGCTGGGTGGGCCGCGGGCGATCCGGGTTCGGCGCACGCTGCCACAGCGGGAGCGATCGCTGATCGGTGCGTGGTGCTTCGCCGACCACTACGGCCCGCACGACGTGCGGGGGTGGGATGGGAATGGATGTGCCTCCGCATCCGCACACCGGGCTGCAGACCGTCAGTTGGTTGTTTCGCGGCGAGGTCGAACACCGCGACAGCGGCGGAGTTCACGCGCTGGTGCGCCCGGGCGAGCTCAACCTGATGACGGCAGGAGCGGGCATCTGCCACTCGGAGGTGTCGACGAGTGCCACCACGATCCTGCACGGCGTGCAGCTGTGGGTGGCTCTGCCCGACGCGGCGCGCGACACCGGGCGCGGCTTCGAACACTTCGTCCCCGCGCCGCGCGCCGTCGGAGACGCGACGCTACGGGTGTTCATCGGCGAGCTCGAAGGCCTGCGCTCGCCCGTCGACACGTTCACACCGCTGCTCGGCGCACAGGTCGACCTCGACCCCGGGGCGGAGGTGACCCTGGAGGTCGATTCGGCCTTCGAGCACGGGGTGCTGCTCGACCACGGCGACGTCACCGTGAACGGCACTGCACTCGAGGTCGCCGACCTGGCATTCCAGGCGGTCGGCGCCGAAAGGTTGTATCTGGCCAACCGCGGCAGCGCACCCGCTCGACTGGTGCTGCTCGGCGGACCACCGTTCCCCGAAGAACTGGTCATGTGGTGGAACTTCGTCGGCCGCAGCCATGACGACATCGCGACGTATCGCAGACAGTGGGAGAACGGTGACGACCGGTTCGGCGCGGTGCAGGGATACCGCGGCGGGGTATCGCGCTTGCCCGCTCCCCCGCTGCCCAACGCGACATTGCGTCCGCGACCGAACCCGGGGGTATAGAGAAACCATGACGACCGACAAGACCGGCGCGCCCACCGAGGTCAACGCCGAAACCGACCGCTACACCATCGCCGTCGACGGGAAGAGCGTCGGACTCGCCGAGTTCGCCGACCGTGACGGTCAGCGAGTGTTCACCCACACCGAGGTGGACAGCGACTTCGAGGGTCGCGGCCTCGCGACGATCCTGATCGGCGAGGCACTGCAGAAGACTCGCGATGCCGGGCTGCGCATCGTGCCCGTCTGCAAGATGGTGGCGTCCTACCTCGACAAGCACGACGAATTCACCGACGTCGTCGATCCGGTGTCCGACGACATCGAACAGTGGCTGGAGAATCGTTAGTTCGACTAGACCGCTATCGTCTTCGCGATGGCGGCCCGTTCTTCACCCAGCAGGGTGATGCCTTCGTGCCCGCGCCGATGGCGCAGGGCCCGTGGGGACAGACCATCAGCGGCAACTACGTCGGCGGTCTGCTCGGACACGTGCTCGAACGCGACGCCGGCGACCCGGACTTCCAGCCGGCCCGCCTGACCGTCGACCTGTTCCGCCCCGCCGCGCTGGCGGCGGTCCGGGTCGAAACCTCCGTCGTCCGCCAAGGCCGCCGCCTCAAACTGGTCGACGCACTGATGACCCAGGGCGACACGACCGTCGCGCGTGCGACCGCGCTGTTCCTCCGCCGCGGAGAACAACCCGTCGACGAGATCTGGACGTCGCCGGTCACCATGCCTGCGCCACCTCCGACACCCCATCCCATCCCCCGCGAACTGTCGACGTTGGTGTGGACGTACGGCAGGGACGAGCGCGAACCCGGCCCCGGTGAGGGCTTGGCGAACTGGCAGCACTCGGGTCCGAAACACCTGTGGGTCCGCGACTTTCGGCCGCTGGTCGCGGGCGTGGACCTTACGCCGTTCACCCGCGCCGCGATGGCGGGCGACATGGTCAGCTCGTTGACACACTTCGGGCCGAGCGGCCTGCAGTGGATCAACGCCGACTACACGCTGACCCTGTCGAGGCTGCCGAAGGGGCCCTATCTAGGCCTCGCCGCGTTGACGCACTTCAGCGACGCCGGAGTGGCCACCGGGACCGCGACCCTCGTCGACGAGTACGGGCCGATCGGCAGCGGTTTGGCCAACGCCCTGGCGAATCCGGGCTTCACCCCGCCCCGTATGTAGCGTTGCGATCCCGCGCACTAATTTCCGCGTCGACTTCTGCGGCAGGGTCGCGATCGTCGACAATTCACAGCCCTCCCGCAGAATTCGGCAACACCACCGAAAACCCTTTGCAACAAGAAACACCCCGCGGTTTCCCGCGGGGTGTTTCCGGTGCCATCCAAAAGGTCAGCTGATGCCCACGACCTCCTGCGCGATATCGGCCAGGCGCGTCTGCGCTGCCGACACCAGCCGCTGGCGGTTCTTGTGCATCTCCTCGTAGGCGATGATCGTGCGGATGTCGGACGGATCGTCGAGATCCTTCACCGCGGCCACCGCGTCGCTGAGGTTGAGATCCTCGTACCCGGCGATCGGCAGCTCGTCGGCGTCGACGACTCCACTCTCGGCACGCGCCTTGTGCAGCGCATCGGCCGCGTCGCCGGCACCCTCGCGGCGGACAACCTTCTCCGCGCTGCGCAGGGCACCGTCGCGCGACGCCCCGAGCGCCTTGAAGGTGATCTCGCTGGCGCGCTGGGCACGCTCGCGCAGATCATCGACGGCCGGTCCGGCCGAACGCAGCAGCTCCGCGAGCCGCTCGACCGACTGTGCCGACCACTGACCCGGCAGGTTCACCAGCTTCACCGCGGTACCCGCAGCAGCCTGCAGAGGGGTGCGCTGCAGCGCGGCCGGGCCGCCGAGTGCATCCTCGGCCAACACCGTGGTCAGCCAGCTCACCGTCGCGGAGTGCGCGGTGATCAGGCGATCGGCGAGATCCTGCACGGCCGGCTCCTTGGCTGCGACCGCGAGTGCCTTGACGTAGCGGGCACGGTCGAGCAGCTGGTCCTCGAGCGCCAGGTCGCCGAGCAGCGCCTCATCGAACGGCTGTGCCTGCTCGGTGAGCGCCTTCACCGCGGCGGCGGCGCGGCCCAGGAACGGGCCGATCGTGTCGGGGAAACCGCCCAGATCGCGGATCGCCTTCTCGATCGCCTCGGCGCGGATGCGGCCGTTCTCGGCGTTCTGAGTCAGTTCGCGACGCACGGCCTCCGTACGCGCCTGCGCGATCCGGGTCTCGGCGACCTGAATCTCGGTGTGCGTCAGGTCGAGAATCGTGCGCAGCTGGTTCAGCAAAGTGGTGGTACTCATATGTAGAAATCGCCCCTTAAGCGTTGACGGTTTGGGTCGGCGCTGGGGTGCACCTGTCCAGTTGGCTACCCGGTGCGCGGGGGCGGCCGAACGCTTCAGAAGTGTGAGATGAATCGCACTCGGCGTGTCGTCAGCGGGGTTGCAGGATGACCACCGGGATCTCCCGGTCGGCCCACGCCTGATAGGTGTCGAAGTCCGCGTAGGCCTCGACCAGCTTCGGCCACAGTCGCGCCCGCTGCTCCGGCGTCGCGGTCACCGCACGTACCGCGCGGCGGTCCGAACCGATCTCGATATAGGCGTCCGGGTTGGCTACAAGATTGCGGTACCACTGCGGGTCGGTGTCGCTGCCCCCCTTCGAGGCCACCACGATCACATTCTCGCCGTCGTTGATGTACACCAGCGGAGACACCAGCCGTCTGCCGGATTTGCGCCCGATGTGCTCGAGCAGCAGCGTCGGTACCGGCTTTTTGAACCCGGCGCCCACCCGCCACGTCGCGCCGATCTTGCCGCCCGAGCGGCGATACACCCACACGTGGGCCTTGCCCGCGTACTTCATGATCTTCGTGACGACGGGCGAGTTCAGCTGCTTGGGCTTGTTGTTCGGGTCCATGGAATCAACCTAGGTACTGCGCCGTGCTGCCACCCAGCGGCATCTCGGGCATGCCGAGCTTGCGGTGGTCCCAGCTGCGGGTGCGCAGCGGCACCACGCGCACGCAGATGCGGTTGTTCATCATCTGGTCAACGAATGGGCGCATCTCGTCTGAATAGGGTCCGGTGTAGCGCTCCCACACGCTGATGCCAACGCGCAGAACAGTTTCCGGGTCGTCGACGATCTCGGCCCTGCCGTCGATCGAGACACCGCGCAGGGTGTCGTAGGTGTGGCCGTCCTCGATCATCACGGTGACCGTCGGGTTGCGGCGCAGGTTGACCGCCTTCTGCGACTTGGCCTTGGTCTCGAACCAGATCTCGCCGTCGAGCACGGCGTACCACATCGCGACCAGGTGTGGCCGCCCGTCGGGCAGCACGGTCGCCAGCGTGGCGGTGCGGCTGCGTTCGATGAATTCGGCGATCTCTTCGTCGGACATGACGATCTTCGCGCGTTCGTTCTTGCCCACGGTCGAAGATCTTGTCAGGTGGCCGCGGCGACGACGGTCACCGGGATGCCGTTCAGCGCGCCGTTGCCCGACGGTTCGTCGATGAATGTCGGCGGTGAGAGCACGTTGGTGTTCGCCCCCGGCGTCTGGTTCGCCACGGACATCCGCGTGCCGGGCTTGCCGTGACCCCAGCCGTGCGGCATGGACACCACGCCGGGCTTGATCGCGTCCGTCACCTCGACCGCTACCTCGATCTCACCTCCCGCGGAGCTCACGCAGACGCGGTCGCCGGTCGCGACACCACGCTTGACGGCGTCGTCGGTGTGCATCAGCAGCGTGCAGCGGTCCCGGCCCTTCATCAGCGGCGCCACGTTGTGCAGCCAGGAGTTGTTGGAGCGCAGGTGTCGTCGACTGACCAGCACCAACTCGTCGGGGGCGCGGTCGAGGCGAGCGGCCAGCCGGGGCAGGTCGTCGAGCAGGTACTGCGGCGCGAGCCGGATCTTCTTGTCGACGGTGCCGAGCACCTCGGGGATGCGCGGCACCATCGGCCCGAAGTTGATGCCGTTGGGTTGCGCCTTGAGCTTCTCGAGGGTGAGGCCCTCGGGGTTCTCGCCGTAGCGGTCGCCGAACGGGCCGGTGCGCAGGGTGAGGTCGAGGATGCGTTCCGGGCCGCCGTGCGTGTAGTGCTTGCGGACCTCGGCGCCGTCGAGGCCCTGGGTGAACGCCATGTAGTCGAAAAAGCCGTCGTCGATGGCGGTGACGTCGACGTCCTCGGCGGGCGTCCCGCTGCACAGGCCGGTCAGCCGGATGAGGATCTCCCACTCCTGCGGCCGGTCGGGGTCCTCGGCTTCGAACACCGGCGGCGAGTAGTTGGCGATGCTGTTGATCGCGAAGTTGAGGATCAGATCGTCGTGGTGGGGCTGTTCGAGCGGTGACGGCGCAGGCAGGATCACCTCCGCGTGCCGGGTGGTCTCGTTGACCCACATGTCGAGGGCGATCATCGCGTCGAGCATCGGCAGCGCCTCGTCGAGCTTGTGCCCGGCCGGCGTGGAAAGCACCGGATTGCCCGCGACGGTGATCAACGCCTTGATCTGCCCCTCCCCCGGCGTCGCGATCTCCTCGGCCAGACACGACACCGGCACCTGCCCGAGCACCTCCTTCGCACCCCGCACGCGGGTGCGGAACCGGCCGAACTCCGCGGCGCCGTCCTCGAGTCCGGGAATCGGTTGCACGGTCACCGACCACGCGGCCGGCAGCGGGAACATCGCCCCGCCCGGCGTGTCGAAATGCCCGGTGAGGATGTTCACGACGTCGACGAGCCAACTGGCCAGGCTGCCGAATTCCTGATTGCATAACCCGATTCGGCCGTAGACGACGGAACGCTCGGTGCCGGCGAGCTCGCGCGCCAGCCCGCGGATGCGCTCGGCGTCGATTCCGGTGACCGCTGCGACGCGGTCCGCTGGCCAGTCCGCCGCCACCTCCCGCATCCGCTCCAGCCCGTCGACGTGTGGCGCCAGCCGGCCGAGCGAAACCAGGTTCTCGACGAACAGCGTGTGCGCCACCGCCAGCAGCAGCGCGGCGTCGGTGCCCGGGGTGATGGGCAGCCACTCGTCGGCCCTCGCCGCGGTGGCGGTGCGGACGGGGTCGATCACGATGACCTTGCCGCGCTTGCGGATCGAGTCGATGATGCCCATCACGTCGGGGGCGGCCAGCAGCGAGCCCTGCGATGCGGCGGGGTTGGCGCCCATCACCACCAGCAGGTCGGTGCGTTCGATGTCGGGGACGGGGAACGACCACCACCCGCCGTACATCAGGTGCGAAGACAGGTTCTTCGGCCACTGGTCGACCGTGCCCGGCGAGTAGCTCAGCGGGATGCCGGACATGCCGAGCAGCACGCCGGTGTAGCGACCCAGCGAGAACGAGTGTGCCAGTGGGTTTCCCGTGTAACAGGTGACCGCGCCGATGCCGTGCTTCTCGATCACCGGGGCGAGCAGTTCGGTACACCGGCGGAACGCGGCGTCCCAGCTCACCTCCTGCCACTGCCCGTCGACCTTGACCAGCGGTCTGCGGACGCGGTCGGGATCCTCGTGCACCGCACCCAGCGTCGCGCCCTTCGGGCAGATGTGCCCGTGACTCCAGGTGTCGTCTCGGTTGCCGCGGATGCTCGCGACGTGTCCGCCGTCGACGTGAATCTCTAACCCGCACATGGCCTCACACAGCGGACAGGTGTACAGATGGCGGCCGTCCTGGCCCGGGGCAGCCAGTGGTAGTCCGAGATCTGCGGTCACCGCGGCCTCCTCGGCGTCACCCGCGAACGTGGGTTACCCGCACGCATCCGGCGCGGCAGACGTGCGGGTAACCCACGTTCGGCACCTACTTGTCGTGACATACTGTAACGACAATGTCGGGTGGAGGGGCGGGAATGGCGGAGACGGCGGTACCGCGGCGCACCCGGCACGGGTCTCGGCGGGACCCCTCCATCGACGCCGACGTGCTGGCAGCGACGCGCCGACTGCTCACCGAACACGGCTACGCGAAGACCACGATCGACCTGATCGCGACCACCGCGAACGTCAGCAGGCCCGCCGTCTACCGCAGATGGCGGTCGAAGGCCCATCTCGTCCACGAGGCGCTGTTTCCCGACCTCGGCCGAGAACCGCCTGCCGACGACTTCGTCGACGAGATCACCCGGCTGTGTCACGGGGCGCTGGCCATGTACTCCGATCCCGCTGTGCGCGAAGCGATCCCCGGGCTGCTCGCCGACCTGCGCACAGACCGCGGCATGCGCCGCGTGCTCAGCGACCGGCTGGAGGCGACGGCGCGCAGTCAACTCGGCGAACGCGTCGCGGCCGCCGTCACCTCCGGGGTGGCCAGGGCCGGCGTCAGCGCCGACACGATCATGGACGTCATCGCCGGTGGCGCCTGGTACGCGGTATGCGTCCGCCGCATCAAGGACATCGACGTGGCGGCCGACGAACTCGCGGCGCTGGTGCTTGGCGGCGTACTGGCTAACTCATCAGCATGATGTACTGCGCGGCCGTCATCTGTTGCGCCGCAAGCAGAGTCGGGGCACTGGTCTCGATAGTGTACTCGTCGGCGGTGGCCAGACAGTAGAAACCGCCTTCGTTCGTGCGCAGGCAGCGGCTGCCGGGCATGTCCGGCACCGGGTTAGCCGGCTTGGCCGTCGCCGACACCTCCTCGGCGAACTCCTCGACCACGCCTTGGGCGCCCGCGACATCCTCGGCCTCGTAGACGGTCGTGCCCGCCATCGCGACCAGGTCGACGCCGGTGTCGGAGAAGAGCTTGGCCGACCGCACAGGATCGGACTGGAAGTGCAGTGCGCCGCGCCGTTCGTAGGTCCCGCCCTTGGTGAACGTCGGGTCACGGCCTTCGAGCGGGAGCGTGCGGGCCAGCAGCCCGGTCGGATCGATCGAGATGTCGGCCAGCTCGCTCGGGTCCGTGGCGCGGAACTTGTCGATCTCCGGCGCCTGCAGGTCCAGGCTCTCGGTCACCAGCCGGGCGGCGGCGTCGATACCGGCAGTCGCCTGGGCCAGCTGCATCAGCACGTAGGACCCGTGCGCGGTGAACGACCGCACCGCACCGAATTTCCCGATGTTGCGATCGGTCCCGGTGTGACTGCTGGCGCGTGCTTCGGGATGGCCGGGGATCTCCAGCTTCGGCGACGGTCCATCGGTGCCCTGCGGCTGCGATACCGCGTCGGCCATGTCGTCGGCCGCGGCCTGGGCAGCCCGATCGTCGCCGAAGCGCAGCACCGCGTTGAGGAGTATCTGCTTGTTCTTCTCGGTCCGCGTCGTGGCGAAGCCGGTGACGAAGTCGTGCCGGGCGGCCGCCGCCGCGACGTTCATCGGACCGATCATGGCCAGCGCCTCGGCGCGTGGCAGCACCATCGCGCCAAGGCCGAACCATTCCGTCAGCGCCTCGTCGACCTCCCACGGGCCGATGACGTGGTTAGCGAGTCGCTGGCCCTCGAGCACGACACCGAGCATCGGGTCGTCGGCGACGCCGAGCGGACCCCGCGGTGCCGTTGCGAACCGGCCAGGGTCCAACCGGTCGAAATCCAGCGTGGGCCCACCCGCGGCCCTCACCGCGGATCCCTCGACGGTCGATGTGCACGCCGTGGCAAGCAGTGCGACGACAGAGATGAGCGCAAGGATCGCGTTCCGCATGTCGTTCCGCATGCCTTGGAAATTACCCGCGCCGAGTCGGCCGGAGATTCAGGCATGCCGAAGCCGCGGCGGGACGTCATACAAATGAGACGAGCCACCGAAATCCGGCGGCTCGACCGGCGAAATCGCGGACGCGATCCAGGTATTGCATTGCAGCCTGCTGCCTACGGCGCGGCCGCAGCCACGATATTCTGGAGCTCGCTACTGTTTGCTCGGCGTGGGAGGAGGGATTTTGCCGAAGGCGGTCCAGGTCACTCCCGAGGATCTGATGGTGTCCGCGTCCACGGTCGATGCACACGCCGATGGCATGTGGCTACAGCACGGGACGGCAACGGGTCGTATCGAGAGCGCGCAGAAGGGTGTGCCTACGGGGTCCACCATGGCGTTGACCGGAGCCGTCTCCAAGTGGGAGGCGGACTCGACTGCCCTTTTCGGTCGTCTGGTCGAACACAGTCAGGCGCTACGTGCTGGCGCGGCTGCCTACGAGCAGACTGACGCACAGAACGCGGAGAACCTCACGGCCACAGGCGATCAAATGAACGTCGTTGACCTTGGGCTCTAGCGGTCGTTTGCCGTGACGGTCTCGGTTGCCGATATTGATCGCTGGGACGCGGGAGATGTCCGCGAAGTGTTTAACGCTGCGCGCGGCCGGGCGGAGGCCACCTTCGAGGCCCGCGATGGCATCGCCACGCTACCGGCTTTCGGGTCGTGGGGCGGTGACGCCGCTGAAGCGGCGAAAAACGCGAACGAGCAACTGCGCAAGGATCTCGACGCGCACGGAAACGAAGCGCTAGCTGTCGCGCGGGCGGCCGACCAGGCAGCTGGCGCCGTCGAGTCGGTTAAGAGTCGGTTGGCTAACCTGCGCGCTGAAGCCTCGCGGCTCGGCATGGAGATCGACCCGGTGACGAGCACGGTTGTGCCGGGGCCGAACGCCGGTGGCAATCCGATGGAAATCTTGCTCAAGACCGAGCAGCTGCAAGCTGAGCTGGCGTCGATTATGGCCGAAGCGCAGCAGGTCGATGACGAGCTTGCCCGCGCGATCAACATGGCCACCGGTGCCGAGCCGATTCCGCACGACGCCGGACCGCCCGTCGGGCCGGCTGGCCTGACCCCGACGCAGATCGCCAGTGACGTCAACGAGCGCCGCCTGAACCAGGAGCGCGTGAGCACACAAGCCACCGTCGATGAATTGCAGAGCCGCTACGACCAGTTGGCTGCCCAGGCGTACACGACCGGTGATCACAGCCCGGCCACGATGAGTGCGCTGGAAAATCTCGGCAAGGAGCTGACGGACGCCAAAAGCTACCTCGGTGATCTGAACGCGGTGCACGACGCACTCGGTAAGGCTCCGGAAACGTACCTGACGATGTTCGATCCGCGCACGGGCACGGGCAAGCCGGTACTGGCCGCGGTTGCGGTCGGTAACCCGGACACCGCCAAGAACGTGTCGGTGTCCGTGCCCGGTGTGGGCACGACACCCGGAAGCTTGCCTGACATGGTTACGGAGGCAAGCAATCTGCGTGATACCGCCCAGCGCCAGCTCGATCGGGTGGGTACGCCGGGTTCGGTCGCGGCAATCGCATGGCTCGGGTACGACGCACCGCCCAATCCCATTGACACCAAGAGCCCCGCGGACCTGTGGACCACGATGACCGATGATCAGGCCCATGCCGGTGCGGCCGGACTGTCCTCGTACCTCCAAGAGGTCCGGGCCAATAATCCGGATGCACACGTGACGCTGCTTGGCCACTCCTACGGCTCGCTGACGTCGTCGCTGGCGCTGCAGGACCTGCACGCTCAGGGCGTGCATCCGGTGAACGACGTGGTCTTCTACGGCTCGCCCGGTTTGGGGCTCACCAATCCAGAGCAGCTCGGCCTTGGCGCCGACAACGCGTATGTAATGCGAGCGCCCGATGATCCGATCACCACTTTCGTCGCGCCGACAGCTCCGCTGCACGGCTGGGGTGCCGACCCGTATGCCGGCATGTTGCCCGAGCTGTCGTCGCAGGCGGGTTTCGATGCCGGCGACGCCTTCCGCGAGGGCGTCCAAAGCCACGCCGACTACCCGCGCGCGGACAACGACGGCAACCTGCGCATGTCCGGCTACAACCTGGCGGCCGTCGTGGCCGGACTACCGGACAACGAACTGGTGTTCGCGCCACCACCGCCCGCGGTTCCTCTCATCCCGCAGGGTGGCCAGATACCGCTGCCGCGAGCGATACCGGGAGGCTGAACGTGGCGATACGCGTCGCGAGAATGATCGCGCTGACCCTTATCGGGCTACTCATCATGACCGGCTGCGGTAGCGGGTCGGAACCCGGCCAAGAGGATGGTGGTATGACCACGTCGATGAGCGATCCAGAAGCCACGCTTCGTTCGAAGCCACCGTTTGAAGCGGCGCAAGAGCAGTACCGAAATGCGTTGCGGGACATGGCTGATCGGGTCGCCGCGCTCGTGCCGGGCCTGACGTGGCAAATTAAGGAAGACAGCTGGCGTGGCTGCGGTGGCGCGTACGCCAGGACGTCCGGAGTTCAGGTGTATGTCTACATCGTGTTTGGCGGGCCGGTACCAGATGACAAGTGGGCGCCCGCCCTGGCGATCGTCAAGGATGGTGCCGCGCGCCTCGGCGCGACAAACATGACCACACTTGTCGACAATCCGGGCGACCACGACGTCATGTTCGGCGGCGATGACGGCATAGAGATCGAGTTCGGCACCAAGGCCAACACCATCTTGTCCGCGAAGTCGGACTGCCGCTTACGCCAGGCCGATCTTCCTGCACCCAGAACCGGCACTTAACCGAGCCTCTGGGATGAAAATGGTGGCGAGTGGCGCTATTTCCCCGGCGACAAGTACCACAATCCGCACTGGGACTTTAACCCGCATAATGCTCCGAACTCCCCGTGGGACAACGTACCGATTGGTGATCTGCCAACCGTGAAGGAAAATCGGGTCATCACCGGCTGCCGCCTGGCTGGAAAGTCCGACGGCGCCCGGCACAGCCGGGCCACCCCAAAACCCCTTGCTGGCACCGTTTCCCGGCGTCGAGATGCCGAGCCCATCACCTTCTACACCGCTCCCCAGCTCGGGACCGCCTGACCTCTTTTCCGAATGTCAACATCGACGCACCGAACCCTCAGGACTTAGAGAAGGCCGGCACGGGTGTCGTGGCTGGCGGTGGGCTGCTCGCGTTGCTCTGCATGATCTTCGTGCAGAACTGATCGGCCCATGTTCAGCAAGTTCAATATGGCCGGCGCGGTGCCATCGACTCGCGATCTTGGACAACAGGTACTCGTAGAGATAGCCGTTGGTGTCCCAGTCGTTCATCGGAATCTCGTCGAGCAGATCAACCACCCTTGAGAGCAGTTGCGGCGCCGGGATGGTGAACCGGGCATCTTTCATATGCTCGCCATAGGTTGAGCCGTCGCCACCGAGGGTCCGCAGGAACGGGAAGACCCTCTCCCCGACCGTCGCGAACATGACAGCCGGCTCCTGATTCTTGAAGCGCGCCCACCGGAGCTCTTGTTGGTCTGAACCGAAACGAAGCTCACCGGCCGCGCCAAGGCGAGCTTTGCGCTCCTCCAGCGTCTCCAGGTCGTCGAGACGCCGGATGAACAACAAGTAGGTGATCTCCTCGATGACCTCCAGCGGGTTGGAGATGCCGCCAGACCAGAATGCGTCGCAGACCCGGTCGACAAGTGGCGCACAACGCTGAGGATCGACTGGCGGATCGGGGCGACCCCGCTTCAAGCGACCATCCAGATGGGGACTTGCACTCAATCTCCCGCGGCGCTGCCGCCGGGAGGTTCACTCGGGCAGTCCTCACCAAACACAAAGGTCACGAACCATTTCTGGTTCGTGACCTCTGTGCCTGCAGTTCGTAGAACCGCTCCTTGTGGGCGAAGGGGGACTTGAACCCCCACGTCCCGAAGGACACTGGCACCTGAAGCCAGCGCGTCTGCCATTCCGCCACTCGCCCCAACAACCGGGGGAGCCTATCACGCACGACACCCGGCTCCCCAACCGTACCGGCCGGCCCCCGGGCACGTTCGGTTGATCGTGATCGGGGGCGCTGAACTGCGGTGTTTCGATTCTCAGAGTTCTGTTGGTCCCGCTGCCCGGCGCTCGGCCGATACCATGCACATGAACAATGTGGTCAGGCGACACGCTGGCTCCCGTCGCGGTGAGCAGGGCCGACGGACGACAACCGAGTGAGGCGGGCGGTGACATGGGTCTAGTCGACCGCTTCGAGCGCAAGCTCGAGTCGACGGTCGGCGATGCCTTCGCCCGGGTGTTCGGCGGTTCGATCGTCCCGCAGGAGGTCGAGGCGATGCTTCGGCGGGAGGCCGACACCGGCGGACGCGAAGTGCTCGGCGGTCAGGTTTTGGCACCAAACGACTACGTCATTACCCTCAGTGTGCCTGACTATCAGAAGGTGAGCGCCGACCCAGACCTCACGCCAGCGACTTTTGCCAAGCACTTGGAGGGATACATCCGTGAGCAGGGGTGGCAAACGTATGGTGATGTGGTCGTCAGGTTCGAACAATCACCCACCCTGCACACCGGACAGTTTCGCGCGCGTGGAGCGGTCAATCCCGACACGACCACTGGCGAACCCGCACCACCACACCATGTACGTGCGTCCAGCGCAGAATCAGGAGTACCACCGATGAGCGACAACCCGACCTACCGCGGCGGCCAGGGGCCGGGGAGGCCCGCCGACGAGTACTACGACCGTCCGCAGGACGATCGCTACGGCCGCCCGGACGACCGTGGCCCTTATCCCCCGCCCGAGCAGGGCGGCTACCCCCCGCAGGGCGATCCGTACGCCCCGCGCCAGGGCGGCTACCCCGACCAGGGTGGCTATCCGGACCAGGGCGGCTACCCGGACCAAGGTGGCTACCACGACCAGGGCGGCTACCCCGATCAGGGCTACCCGCCGCCGTCATACGAGCAGCGCCCGCCGGGCGGTTACGGCCCGCCGCCGCAGGGCGGCTACCCGGATCAGGGTTACCGCCAGGCTCCGGGTGGCTACGGTCCCCCGCCGGGCGGCCAGCCCGGCTACGGCGGTGCACCCGGGCCCGACTACGACTACGGGCGTCCCCCGGCCCCCGGCCGCCACGAGGACGGTGGCTACGGCCGTCCCGAACCCCGGCCCGCCTATCCGGATCAGGGTGGCTACCCCGATCAAGGCGGCTATCCCGACCAGGGCGGTTACGGCGGTCAGCCGTACGGGCGGCAGGACCAGGGCTACGGCGCACCGCCGGACTACGGCCGCTACGGTGACGCGCCCGCAGGCGGCTACGCCGAACCGGGCTACTCCGAGCCCGCGGGCGGCGGCTACGACTACGGTCAGCCGGCCGGCTACGGCGGTGGCTACGGCCAGGCCGACTACGGCACGGGTGCCGCGACCGTCACGCTGCAGCTCGACGACGGCAGCGGTCGCACCTACCAGCTGCGCGAGGGCACCAACGTGATCGGCCGCGGCCAGGACGCACAGTTCCGGCTGCCCGACACCGGGGTGTCCCGGAGGCATCTGGAGATCCGTTGGGACGGTCAGGTCGCGCTGTTGTCCGACCTGAACTCCACCAACGGGACCACCGTCAACAACGCGCCCGTCCAGGAGTGGCAGCTCGCGGACGGCGACGTGATCCGGCTGGGCCACTCCGAAATCATCGTCCGCGTGCACTGAGCGCCCGCCGGGGCGGAGAAGCTGTCGCTTCCCCCTCATGTCGGTAACCGTCCAAGTATCGTGACGGTGCCGAGGCTGGCTGCGTTGCCGAGGCGGCTGAACGGGATGGAGACGGAGAGGACGTCAGATGCAGGGGTTGGTACTGCAACTGACGCGCGTCGGATTCCTGTTGCTTCTATGGCTGTTCATCTGGTCGGTGCTGCGAATCCTGCGGACAGATCTCTACGCCCCGACCGGCGCCGTCATGGTGCGGCGCGGGCTGCCGCTGCGCGCCGCGCTGCTACCCAGCCGAGCCCGCCGTAACGTGGCTCGGCATCTGGTGGTCATCGAGGGTGCGCTGGCCGGCACCCGCATCACTCTGGGCAGTCAGCCGGTGCTGATCGGGCGCGCCGACGACTCGACGTTGGTCCTGACCGACGACTACGCCTCGACGCGCCACGCGAGGCTGTCACCTCGAGGTTCGGAATGGTACGTCGAGGACCTAGGATCGACCAACGGCACATACCTCGACAGGGCGAAGGTGACGACGGCGGTACGCGTTCCGATAGGCACGCCGGTTCGGATCGGCAAGACGGTAATCGAGCTGCGCCCGTGACCCTGGTGCTTCGATACGCCGCGCGCAGCGACCGCGGCCTGGTTCGGGCGAACAACGAGGATTCGGTGTACGCCGGCGCCCGCCTGCTCGCGCTGGCCGACGGTATGGGTGGGCACGCCGCGGGCGAGGTGGCCTCTCAGCTGGTGATCGCCGCCCTTGCCCATCTCGACGACGACGAACCCGGCGGCGACCTGCTGAGCAAGCTCGACGCCGCGGTGCGCGAGGGCAACTCCGCGATCGCCGCGCACGTGGAGGCCGACCCCGAGCTCGAGGGCATGGGCACCACGTTGACCGCAATCCTGTTCGCGGGCAACCGACTTGGCTTGGTGCACATCGGCGACTCGCGCGGTTACATGCTGCGCGACGGGGAGCTGACCCAGATCACCAAGGACGACACGTTCGTTCAGACGCTCGTCGACGAGGGCCGCATCACCGCCGAGGAGGCGCACAGCCACCCGCAGCGGTCGTTGATCATGCGCGCGCTGACCGGCCACGAGGTCGAGCCCACGCTCATCATGCGCGAGGCGCGCGCAGGCGACCGCTATCTGCTGTGCTCCGACGGCCTGTCCGACCCGGTCAGCCACGAGACCATCCTCGAGGCATTGCAGATCTCCGACGTCGCCGAAAGTGCAGACCGGCTCATTGAATTGGCGTTGCGCGGCGGCGGTCCCGACAACGTGACGGTCGTGGTGGCCGACGTCATCGACAACAACGCCTACGACTACGGGCAGACCCAACCGATCATCGCCGGTGCGGTATCGGGTGATGACGACCAACCACCGCCCAACACCGCGGCCGGTCGCGCGTCGGCGTTCAACCCGCGACGCAACGAAGCCAAGCGCGCGCTACCGGAACCGGAGGAACCGCCGCGACCGCCCAAGTCGCGGCGGCGAATGTTCATCGCCGCCGCCCTCGTGGTGCTGGTCGTCCTGGCCGGACTGGCCGTCGGTCGCGAGATCATCCGCAGCAACTTCTACGTCACAGCCCATGACGACGTCGTCTCGATCATGCGAGGTGTGCCCGGATCGATCCTCGGCTACCCGCTGCAGGAGCCGTACCGAAAGGGCTGCCTGACCGAACGCAACGGGCTGACCCTGATCAGTCCCGGCCAGGAACCGCGCGACTGTCAGCCATTTCGGGTGAGTGACCTCAAACCGTCCGAACAGCGGCAGGTCATCTCCGGCCTGCCGACCGGGTCGGAGGATCAGGCGATCACCCAGATCAACCAGCTGGCCCGCGATTCTCTGCTGCCGATCTGTACGCCACCGCCACCACCGGCGCCGCGCACGACGGCGCCGCACAGTCCCGGGCCGCCGAATTCGCCCGGGCTGCCGAACAATCCGCCCCCTCGTGGTGAGGAGGGCACGCCGGCACCCGAGACTCCGCGAACGGTGACGCCGCCGCCGACACCGAAGCCGCCGCCGCCCGCATCCGAGTCTCCGCGGGCCGAACCGGGCACACCGCCGCCGCCCGAATCTCCGGAGTCGCCGACTCCCAAACCGCCGCCGCCCCCGACCGTCACCGCGCTGCCGCCCCCGCCACCCGAGCCGGGAGTCAACTGCCGGGAAGTCTCATGACGACCCAACCGCAGTCCGCCGTTTCCGTCGCGCCACCACTTCCCAACCGGCGCAACGCCGAACTGCTTCTGCTGGGTTTCGCCACCGTCATCACCACCCTTGCGCTCCTGCTCGTCGAGGCGAACCAGGAACAGGGACTGCATTGGGATCTCGCGCGCTACACCGTCGCGTACATGGCGCTCTTCAGCGGTGCGCACCTTGCGATACGTCGCTTCGCCCCGTACGCCGACCCGCTGTTGCTGCCGGTCGTCGCGCTGCTGAACGGCTTGGGACTGGTGATGATTCACCGCCTCGACCTCGCCGCAGGCGAGCTGTCCCAGGACGGACTCGGCGGCACGGCGAACCAGCAGATGCTGTGGACCCTGCTCGGTGTCGTCGGGTTCTCGCTCATCGTGATCTTTCTTCGTGACCACCGCCTGCTGGCTCGCTACGGCTACGTGTGCGGGCTCAGCGGCCTCGTCCTGCTCGCAATCCCCGCCGTGCTGCCGCGTGCGTTGTCCGAACAGAACGGCGCCAAGATCTGGATCCGCTTGCCGGGCTTCTCGATTCAGCCCGCCGAGTTCTCCAAGATTCTGCTGCTGATCTTCTTCGCCGCGGTCCTGGTATCCAAGCGCAGCGTGTTCACCAGCGCCGGAAAACACGTCCTCGGCATGGATCTGCCCCGCCCCCGCGACCTCGCGCCACTGCTGGCCGCGTGGATCGCCTCAGTCGGCGTGATGATCTTCGAGAAGGACCTCGGCACCTCGCTGCTGCTGTACGCGTCGTTTTTGGTGCTGGTCTACGCGGCGACCGACCGGCTCAGCTGGGTTGTCATCGGGCTGGCCTTGTTCGCCGCGGGAAGCGTTGCGGCATATCACCTTTTCGACCACGTGCAGGTGCGGGTGCAGACGTGGCTCGACCCGTTCGCCGATCCCGACGGCGCGGGCTACCAGATGGTGCAGTCGTTGTTCAGCTTCGCCACCGGAGGCATTTTCGGCACCGGCCTCGGCAACGGTCAGCCCGGCACGGTGCCGGCCGCGTCGACCGACTTCATCATCGCCGCGGTCGGTGAGGAGCTCGGTCTGGTGGGGCTGGCCGCGGTGCTCATGCTCTACACCATCGTGATCATCCGCGGCCTACGCACCGCGATCGCCGTGCGGGACAGCTTCGGAAAGCTTCTCGCCGCGGGCCTGGCATCGACGCTCGCGCTGCAGCTGTTCATCGTCGTGGGCGGTGTCACCAAACTCATTCCGTTGACCGGGCTGACAACGCCGTGGCTGTCCTACGGCGGCTCGTCGCTGCTGGCCAACTATGTACTGCTGGCGATCCTGGTGCGCATCTCGCACGCCGCGCGGCGCCCGATCATCGCCGGACCCCAGACGCCCACCCCGATCGCGGCGGCCAGCACCGAGGTGATCGAGAAAGTATGAACACCTCGCTGCGCCGCATCGCCGTCACGGTCATGGCTCTGATCGTGCTGTTGTTGGGCAATGCCACGCTGACGCAGGTGCTGACGGCTGACGGGCTGCGCTCGGATCCCCGCAACCAGCGGGTGCTGCTCGACGAGTACTCCCGGCAACGCGGGCAGATCTCCGCGGGCGGCCAGCTGCTGGCGTATTCGGTGTCCACCAACGGCCGGTTCCGCTTCCTGCGGGTGTATCCCAATCCGCTGGCCTACGCCCCGGTCACCGGCTTCTACTCGCTGCAGTACTCGAGCAGCGGGCTTGAACGTGCCGAGGACTCCATCCTCAACGGCTCCGACGAGCGCCTGTTCGGCCGCAGGCTCGCCGACTTCTTCACCGGCCGCGACCCGCGCGGCGGCAACGTCGACACCACGATCAAGCCGCAGGTGCAGCAGGCGGCCTGGGACGCGATGGAAGAGGGCTGCGACGGTCCGTGCAAGGGCTCGGTGGTGGCCATCGAGCCGTCGACCGGCAAGATCCTGGCGATGGTGTCGTCACCGTCCTACGACCCGAACCTGTTGGCCACCCACGACATGGCCGCCCAGACCGAGGCCTGGCAGCGCCTGCGCGACGACCCCGAATCGCCGCTGCTGAACCGGGCGATCTCCGAGACCTACCCGCCGGGGTCGACCTTCAAGGTGATCACCACCGCGGCGGCGCTGCAGCGCGGCGCTACGGTGAACACGCAGCTCACCGCGGAGCCGCGAATCCCGTTGCCGGACAGCACCGCAACGCTGGAGAACTTCGGCGGCTCGGCCTGCGGCGGCGGGCCCACCACGTCGCTGCGGGAGGCGTTCGCCCGGTCCTGCAACACCGCGTTCGTCGAACTGGGGATCGACACCGGCGCCGACGCGCTGCGTTCGACGGCGCGCGGGTTCGGGCTCGACGCACCGGCGCCGACGATCCCGCTGCAGGTGGTCGAGTCCGGCGTCGGTCCCATCCCCGACGCCGCCGCGCTGGGCATGTCGAGCATCGGGCAGAAGGACGTCGCGCTGACACCCCTGCAGAACGCCCAGATCGCCGCGGCCGTCGCCAACAAAGGAGTGGCGATGAAGCCGTACCTGGTCGATAACCTGAAGGGACCGGACCTTGCGAACATCGCCACGACGGCGCCGCAGGAAGAGCGCCGGGCGGTGTCGGAGCAGGTCGCCGATACACTTACGGACTTGATGGTCGCCGCCGAGCAGGTGACTCAGCAGAAGGGAGCCATCGCCGGCGTGCAGATCGCATCCAAGACCGGCACAGCGGAGCACGGTACCGATCCACGCAACACCCCTCCGCATGCCTGGTACATCGCCTTCGCCCCGGCCCAGGCCCCCAAGGTGGCGGTCGCGGTTCTGGTCGAGAACGGCGGTAACCGCCTGTCGGCGACCGGCGGCGCGCTGGCCGCTCCGATCGGCAGGGCCACGATCGCCGCGGCCCTGCGGGAGGGCTCATGACAGCCCGGCAGCACGCGGTCGGCGTGGCATGTGACCGGGGGGCCGTATGACGGCTCGCGTAGGAGTGACGCTGTCGGGGCGCTACCGGTTGAAGCGGTTGATCGCCACCGGCGGCATGGGACAGGTCTGGGAGGCCGTGGACTCGCGGCTGGGCCGCAGCGTCGCGGTGAAGGTGCTCAAGGCCGAGTACTCCACCGACCCCGAGTTCGTCGAACGGTTCCGCGCCGAGGCCCGCACCGTCGCCATGCTCAACCATCCCGGCATCGCCAGCGTGTACGACTACGGCGAGACCGACATGGACGGCGAGGGACGCACCGCCTACCTGGTGATGGAGCTCGTCAACGGTGAACCGCTGAACTCGGTGCTCAAACGGACCGGCAGGCTGTCGCTGCGCCATGCGCTCGACATGCTCGAGCAGACGGGCCGCGCCTTGCAGGTCGCCCACACCGCGGGGCTGGTGCACCGCGACGTGAAGCCGGGCAACATCCTGATCACGCCGACGGGCCAGGTCAAGCTCACCGACTTCGGTATCGCCAAGGCTGTCGACGCCGCACCGGTCACGCAGACCGGCATGGTGATGGGCACCGCCCAGTACATCGCCCCCGAGCAGGCGCTAGGGCACGACGCCACCGCGGCCAGCGATGTCTACGCGCTGGGAGTCGTCGGCTACGAATCGGTTTCGGGTAAGCGGCCGTTCACCGGTGACGGTGCGCTGACGGTGGCGATGAAGCACATCAAGGAGACACCGCCGCCGCTTCCCGCCGACCTGCCACCGAACGTGCGTGAGCTGATCGAGATCACGCTCGTCAAGAACCCCGGCATGCGTTACCGCTCCGGCGGTGCGTTCGCCGACGCGGTGGCAGCGGTGCGCTCCGGACGGCGCCCGCCGCGGCCGAACGCCGCGCCCTCGATCGGACGGGCCGCGCCCACGGCCGTGCCGTCGGCCACGCAGGCCCGCGCCGCCGCCGATATGACCGGGCGCGCCCCGGCCACCGCCGCGCGTCCGCGCTCGGCGACCGGCAGCCATCGCCCTCCCCCGCCGCGGCGGACTTTCTCCTCCGGCCAGCGCGCCCTGTTGTGGGCCGCGGGCGTGCTGGGAGCGTTGGCGATCATCATCGCGATCCTGATCGTGCTCAACGCCCAGGACCGCCAGGACAAGCAGACCCCGCCGCCGACGATCACCAACACGATCACCGAGACCACCCCGTTCGAGTCGCCGGCGGCGCTTCCGGAGGGGACCGTCCGCGAAAGCGGTGGCGGTGGTGATGGACAATCAGGGGTAACCACACCGCAGGCGATGACGTCACCGGCAATGCCGCTGGTATCGCCGTCAGCCCCGGCACAGGAGCCCTACCAGCGGTATTCGGCTCCAGAACAGACATTGCAATGACGACCCCGCAACACCTGTCCGACCGCTATGAGCTCGGCGAGATCCTCGGCTTCGGCGGCATGTCCGAGGTCCACCTCGCGCGCGACATACGGCTGCACCGCGACGTCGCGATCAAGGTGCTGCGCGCCGACCTCGCCCGCGATCCGAGCTTCTATCTGAGGTTTCGCCGCGAGGCCCAGAACGCCGCAGCGCTCAACCACCCGGCGATCGTCGCGGTCTACGACACCGGCGAGGCCGAGACGCCCGCTGGTCCGCTGCCCTACATCGTCATGGAGTACGTCGACGGCGTGACGCTTCGCGACATCGTTCACAACGACGGCCCGATGGAAGCCCGGCGCGCGATCGAGGTGATCGCCGATGCTTGCCAGGCGCTCAACTTCAGCCACCAGCACGGCATCATCCACCGCGACGTCAAACCGGCCAACATCATGATCAGCAAGACCGGCGCGGTGAAGGTGATGGACTTCGGCATCGCCCGCGCGCTGGCCGACGCCAACAGCGTCACCCAGACCGCCGCGGTGATAGGCACCGCGCAGTACCTCTCGCCCGAACAGGCCCGCGGCGAGAAGGTCGACGCCCGTTCCGACGTCTACTCGCTGGGCTGCGTGCTGTACGAAATCCTCACCGGTGAGCCACCTTTCGTTGGTGACTCGCCAGTGGCGGTGGCCTACCAGCACGTCCGCGAGGATCCGGTGGCGCCGTCGCAGCGCAATCCCGCGATCGGCCCAGAACTGGACGCGGTGGTGCTCAAGTCGTTGGCGAAGAACCCCGACAACCGGTATCAGACCGCCGCCGAGATGCGCGCCGATCTGGTCCGGGTGCACAGCGGTGAACAACCTGAGGCACCCAAGGTGTTCACCGACGCCGAACGCAGCTCGCTGCTGTCGGCGCCGACGGGCCACGAACGCACCGAGCCGATCGAACCGATGCCCCCGGTGCCGACCCACGACGACGGCGACCGCGTCCGTCGCGGCTCGGTCGCCCGGTGGCTGGCTGCGGTCGCGGTGCTGGCCATCCTGACGGTCGTGGTCACCGTCGCGATCAATATGTTCGGCGGAACCACCCGCAGCGTCGAAGTGCCCGACGTCAGCGGTCAGCCGTCGGCGGACGCGATCGCCGAGCTGCAGAACCGCGGATTCAAGACCAGGACCCAACAGCGTCCGGACTCGACGGTGCCTCCCGACCACGTGATCAGCACCGACCCCAGCGCCGACACGTCTGTCGAAGCGGGCGAGGAGATCACCATCAACGTCTCCACCGGCCCGGAGCAGCGTGAGATCCCCGACGTCAAGAACCTGACCTACACCCAGGCGACGGAGCGGTTGAAAGAGGCCGGCTTCGAGAAGTTCAAGTCGTCATCGTCGCCGTCGACACCCGAGCTGAAGGACAAGGTGCTCGGCACCAATCCCCCGGCCAATCAGACGTCCGCGATCACCAACGAGATCACGATCGTCCTCGGTTCCGGTCCTCAGAGCCGTCCCGTGCCGAACGTCGAGAACCAGCCGGAGGCGCCGGCACGCGAGATCCTGACGGCCGCCGGGTTCACCAATGTCGTGTCGGTCCAGGTCGACAGCCCCGAACCGTGCGGACAGGTCATCGGCACCTTGCCGACGGCCGGACAGGACACCGCGGTCGACGCGCCCATCCAGCTGCAGCTGTCGGCGTGCAACCAGTTCCTGATGCCCGACCTGCGGGGCATGTTCTGGACGGACGCGGAGCCGCGGCTACGAGCGCTGGGCTGGACGGGCTTTTTGGACAAGGGTGCCGACGTGCAGAACAGCGGTCAGCGCACCAACGCGGTCGTGACTCAGAACCCGGCGCCCGGCAGCGGGGTCAACTTCGGGGAGACGATCACGCTGAGCTTCGCGTCGTAGCCGCTTCCCGGCCCGCGGCGATGGCGCCGGTGACTTCGTCTTCCAGCTGCCGAACCAGGGACTCGGCGGGCCCTGCGCCGCAGTAGCCCAGCCAGTTCGCCAGCATCCGGTGCCCACCCTCGGTCAGGATCGATTCGGGGTGGAATTGCACGCCGTGGATCGGCAACCCGACATGGCGCACAGCCATGATGACGCCGCCTTCAGTGCGCGCGATGACCTCGAGTTCGTCGGGCACCGTATCGGGCAGGATCGTCAGTGAGTGGTATCTGGTGGCGGTGAAGGGGTTCGGAAGTCCTTGCATCACACCGGAATTAGCGTGGTGGACGACGCTGGTCTTACCGTGCAGCAGTTCGGGTGCACGGTCCACGGTGCCGCCGAACGCGACCCCGATCGCCTGATGCCCGAGGCAGACACCCAGCAGCGGGGTCCCGGCCGTCGCGCACGCCCTGACGAGCGGGATCGAGGCGCCCGCCCTCTCGGGCGTGCCGGGGCCGGGGGACAGCAGCACACCGTCGAAATCAGCGGCGGACTTGGCGATGTCGGCATCGGTGGCCAGTCGGTCGTCGTCGTTGCGCCACACCTGAGCCTGCACCCCGAGCTGACCGAGGTACTGCACCAGGTTGAACACGAAGCTGTCGTAGTTGTCGACGACCAAGACCTGCATCAGCACAGGTTACTGGTTGCGGTTTCGGTGTACTTGGTTGCGCCTGGCGCGACCGGCGACACCGAAATCGCTGTCAGTATCCGATCGGTCCCGCGGGCTTGGCGAACTGCATCCGCAGCGGCTCCTTGTGGCCGACCAGTTCGACCGACGCCCGCGGTTCCTCCGAATACCCCAGGCCGAACCGCACCACGTACTGGCGGTAGAGCGTGACCAGGGGAGCGGCAGCCAGGGCCGCCTGCATCGCGGGCGCGTCACCGATCGCGGTGATGACGTAGGGCGGGCTGTACGTGCGCCCGTTGAGCAGCAGGGTGTTGCCGACGCACCGGGGCGCCGAGGTGCCGATGATGCGCTGGTCCTGCATCTGGATGCCCTCGGCCCCCGCACTCCACAACGCGTTGAGCACGGCGTCGATGTCCTGCTGGTGCACCACGAGGTCGTCTGGGGTCGCGTCGCGGGGGAAGCGACCCTCGGCGTCGCGTTGCGCGTCGTTGAGCGTGACGACCAGGCCTGGGCCGCGTAGCGGTTCCAGGCCCGCCTCGGTGGCCAGTCGCGCCGAGCGGGCGGTGATCGCGGTCAGGGCCGCATCCGCGCCCGGGCTGCCCCCGTGGTGGCTGTCGACGGTCGACACCAGCGCATCGCGTTCTGCGCTGAGCCGGTCCACGGACTGCTGGGTTTCGCGGACCAGATCGACCAGACGGGGGGCGTCGCTGCGGCGGATCTCGTCTCCGCCGGAGACGCCGTGGGTGGCGGCGAGCAGCAGGCCGGCGAGCAGACAGACCACCGGAACCCCGTACCGCCACGACGTCGACCGCCGACCGACCGCCTGCGGCGTCGGCTTCCGACGATGCGACCGCTGCAACTGCTTCCCTGACTCTGGTGTGCCGGGCCTACGTTAGGCTCGTAGGTACATCGTCGCACTCAGTTGTCCCGAAGGTAGCCATGCCCAAGTCCAAGGTCCGCAAGAAGAACGACTTCGCTGCCAACCCGGTGAGTCGTACGCCCGTCAAGGTCAAAGCCGGGCCGTCGAGCACCTGGTTCGTCGTGCTGTTCATCAGCTTGATGCTGATCGGCTTGGTCTGGCTACTGGTCTTCCAGCTGGCGTCGTCGGCCATCCCGTTCCTCGCCGAGCTCGGCCCGTGGAACTACGCGATCGCCTTTGCTTTCATGATTACCGGGCTGTTGCTCACCATGCGGTGGCGCTGAGATTCTTCCCTCTGAAATGAATTCAACCTCGTCGCCTGGCGTTACCCTGCCAGCAACCGTTCGGTAATCGGATCACACGGATGTGATTCATCCCCATTGGGGATAGCACTTGTGGATAACCGCATACATCCCGGTGGAAGGGTGTGGAGAACGCGTGCAGCAAACTCAGTGGAGCCCTCCCGCCGGCGGCGTCGCAGCATGCGCCGTAGGCGGAATTATCTTGGCTACCGTCGCTGTGAGCCTGATCACAGACCCGCCGGGGCGTCTCCTCGGCGGCGTTGCCGGGGTGGGTTTGCTCGTGTTTGCAATCTTCTCGTGGCGCGCACGACCCAAGCTGGCAATCAAAAATGACACCCTCGTCAGCCGCGGGTGGTTCGGCACCAAGGTTTTGCCACGCACCGAGATCAAACTGATCCGGATCACGGAGTTCCGCCGGTTGGCCCGCAAAGTCCGGCTACTCGAGATCGACACCCACAGTGGTGACCTGATCGTGTTCACCCGTTGGGATCTGGGCACCGACCCGCTGCACGTGCTCGACGCGCTGACCCAAGCCGGCTATGCCGGCAAGGGATCCTCCTGAGCGGTTACGTTGCCGGTGCCGAGACTGCGGTTACTGATGCGTACGGCGCGAACTTCGTCAGAAACCGTCGTCTCGGTGGTCTCGGCAAGCCTTCGGCGGTCGCGCGTCAGGCGATCGTGATCGAATCGACGACCACCGGATCGGTTGGCCGGTCGCTGCGGTCGGTCGCGGTGGTCGCGATGGCGTCGACGACCTTCCGCGACTCCGGGTCGACGACCTCACCGAAGATTGTGTGCTTGCGATTGAGGTGCGGGGTCTTGGTGACCGTGATGAAGAACTGCGACCCGTTGGTCCCGGGTCCCGCGTTGGCCATCGCCAGCAGGTAGGGCCGGTCGAACTGCAACTCGGGGTGGAATTCGTCCTCGAACTTGTAGCCCGGCCCGCCGCGACCCGTACCGGTGGGGTCGCCGCCCTGGATCATGAAGCCGTCGATGATGCGGTGGAAGACCACGCCGTCGTAGAAGGGTCCGGACGTGCCGCCCGATGCGTTCTCACCGCTGTAGTCCTTGGTCCCCTGCGCCAGGCCGACGAAGTTGGCCACGGTCTTGGGCGCGTGGTTACCGAAGAGTGCGATCTTGATGTCGCCGCGATTGGTGTGCAGTGTCGCAGTCGCTGTCTGAATGGGGCTCGTCACGGGATGTCAGTGTGCCACGCCGCGTTCGGTGCCCTTCCGGCACCGTTGGGTTCGGGTAAATGGCAGTCTGTTGTGGTCGCACCCCGGCCGCGAGAAAGGCACGCCCATGAGCACCAGGACCGAGATCCGGTTGACCCCCGGCCAGCGGTTGAGCCGCGGCCTGAAGTACACGGCGGTCGGGCCGGTCGATGTCACGCGAGGCGCTCTGGGTCTCGGAGTCGACGGCGTGCAGTCGTCGGCGGCGTGGGTGGGGGACCGGTATCGCCGGGGCCGCATCAAAGCTCAGCTGAGCGAGGATCTGGCCGCCGCGCAACAGGCGATCGCCCAGGAGCTCGCCGCGGCGCAGGAAGCCGTTTCCCAGGTGTTGCAAGGGACGGCTCCCACGCGTGCTGTCAAGGCCAGCCAGCGGAGGCGCCGGCTCTTGTTGGCGGCGGCCGGTGTCGTCGCGGTGGCCGGGGGAGCGGTCGCGTTCTCGATCGTGCGCCGGTCGACGCAACCCGAGCCCTCGCCGCTGCCGCCGAGTGTGGAAGTGACGCCGAAACCCTGAGCGATCTCAGGCGGCCGGGAATCGAAGTGGAGCCTAGGAGAATCGAACTCCTGACATCTACCTTGCAAAGGTAGCGCTCTACCAACTGAGCTAAGGCCCCTGGTCTGCAGGCGGCGCGTCGGGCGCCGCGTGCCACACCTCGATGCCGTGGCGCGAGCGCCAGACCGCGACGGTGACTGCCGCGGCGATCGCCGTGGCGATCAGCAGCACCCGCCTCATGGTGTGAACCTTTCCGTGGGGCTAGGAGGACTCGAACCTCCGACCTCTTCGTTATCAGCGAAGCGCTCTAACCGCCTGAGCTATAGCCCCGTACCGGCTCCGATGGCCGAGCGACGAGATTACCGCAATCGTGGGCTCGCGCCCAAACCGCGGTGTAGGCCTCAGTTCCGTCGGCGGGCCGACAATCAATCCCGGTCGGCGAGCGTGACTTCCACGCCGCCGACCAAGTCTGTGGTCAGGTTGTAGATGAACGCGCCGATGGTCGCCATCGCGGTCAGCAGCACGATGTTGACCAACCCGATGAGCGTGGCGCCGCCGAAGATGGTTCCGCTGGACACCAGCTCGCCGCCGGAACCACCGCCCGCGCTGGTGAGCAAGTCACCGACGTTGGTGTTTAGCTTGCTCCACACGCCCATGCCGCCGAGCACGAGGTACAGGAACGCGACGGCGATCATCCACACGAAGAACAGCGCGACCGACAGCACCGCCGACACCTTGAGCGTGCTCCACGGGTCGATCCGGCGGATCTGCATGCTGGCCCGCACCGGGCCCTTGTGCCGGGCGCCGACCTGGACGCGAGCCCCGACCGGGGGCCGGCTTCCCGGTTCCGGGTGCGGGCGGTCGGCGGGCTTGCGCTGCTGCGCCGGACGCGGCATCGGCCCGGAGAGGTCCGGTAGCTCGCTGGCGTACGCCTCAGGCCGTGGCGACTCGGACCGCTCGCTGCGCGCCGGCACCTCTTCAGTCGGCGTCGAACCGCCCACCATGAAGCGGTTCGGTCGGCCACCGACATTCGGGGAGTTGTTCGGATTGCCGCGCTGGTCCTCGGCCGTCCGCTCGGGTGGATGCCCGTCGTCGCCCTGGCTGCCCTCGCGCGGGCCCGGCCCAGGAGCCCGCCTCGGTGGCTCCGGAGGCCGCTGACCCGGCTGTGCGGTCCGCGCCGCCGCGGGGCCGCGCTGCCACGGCGGCACCTCGGCGCGGTCGGGAACCTCGGACCGCGTGCCGAGGGCGTCCTGGTTGGTCGCGGAGCCGTTGGCGCCGCCTGGACTGTCGCCCCCGCGGGGGCGTCCCGGCTCGTTCGGTGAACTCACCTACGGCTCCTCACTGGTCCCGTCCCCGGATCAGGCACCGGGGTCGGTGTTGACCTCGTCGGTGCTGTCGCCTTCCTCCGCGTTGCGCGCGATGGCTATCAGTGTCGTGCCCTCACCCAGGTTCATCAACCGAACGCCCTTGGTTTGCCGCCCGGCCTTGCGAACCTGGCGAGCCGCCGTCCGGATGACGCCCCCACCGGAGGTGATGGCGTACAACTCTGTGTCGTCATCGACGATCAACGCACCCACAAGATTGCCACGGCGCTTGTCGAATTGGATCGTCAGTACCCCTTTACCGCCGCGGCCCTGTACCGGGTACTCCTCGATCGCGGTGCGCTTGGCGTATCCACCGGAGGTTGCGACCAGCAGATACGTATCCGGCCGCACCACGTTCAGCGACAGCAGCTCGTCGTCCGTGTTGAACCGCATGCCCTGCACACCGGAGGTCGCCCGACCCATCGGCCGCAGCGCCTCGTCGGTTGCCGAGAACCGGATGGACTGACCCTTGGCCGACACCAGCAGCAGGTCGTCGTCGGCCGAGCACAACACCGCACCCACGAGTTCGTCGCCGTCGCGCAGGTTGATCGCGACGATGCCGCCGGAGCGGTTGGAGTCGAAATCGACCAGCCGCGACTTCTTCACCAGACCGTTGCGGGTGGCCAACACCAGGTACGGCGCATCCTCGTAGGTCTTGAGCTGGATGACCTGCGCGATCCGCTCTTCGGGCTGGAACGCCAGCAGGTTCGCCACATGCTGGCCCCGCGCGGTGCGCGACGCCTCGGGCAGTTCGTATGCCTTGGCGCGATAGACCCGGCCCTGGGTGGTGAAGAACAGGATCCAGTCGTGCGTCGAGCAGACGAAGAAGTGGTTGACGATGTCGTCCTGCTTGAGCCCGGCGCCCTGCACGCCCTTGCCGCCGCGCTTCTGGCTGCGGTACAGGTCGGTCTTGGTGCGCTTGGCGTAGCCGGTCTCGGTGATGGTGACGACGACGTCCTCGCGGGCGATCAGATCCTCGTCGGCGACCTCACCGTCGGCGGCCACGATCCGGGTGCGCCGGTCGTCGCCGTACTTGTCGACGATCTCTTTGAGTTCGTCGCGCACGATCGCGCGCTGCCGCTCGGGCTTGGCCAGGATGTCCTCGAGGTCGGCGATTTCTGCCTCGATCTTGGCCAGGTCGTCGACGATGCGCTGCCGTTCCAGGGCGGCCAGGCGGCGCAACTGCATGTCCAGGATCGCCTGGGCCTGGATGTCGTCGATGTCGAGCAGCTCGATCAGGCCCTGGCGCGCCGCGTCGACGGTCTCCGACGCCCGGATCAACGCGATCACCTCGTCGAGCGCGTCGAGCGCCTTGACCAGACCGCGCAGGATGTGGGCCCGCTCGTTGGCCTTGCGCAACCGGTAGCGGGTGCGCCGCACGATCACGTCGAGTTGGTGATTGACGTAATGGCGGATCAGCTGGTCGAGGCGCAACGTCCGCGGAACGCCGTCGACGATGGACAGCATGTTGGCCCCGAAGCTGGTCTGCAGCTGGGTGTGCTTGTAGAGATTGTTGAGCACCACCTTGGCGACCGCATCGCGCTTGATCTCGATGACGATGCGCAGTCCGACGCGGTCGCTGGACTGGTCCTCGATGTTGGAGATCCCACCGAGCTTGCCGTCGCGGACCTGCTCGGCGACCGAGGTGATGAAGTTGTCGTGGTTGACCTGATACGGCAACTCGGTGATGACGATCCCGGTGCGGCCGCGGCTGTCCTCCTCGATCTCCACCACACCGCGCATGCGCACCGACCCGCGGCCGGTGGTGTACATGTCGCTGATGCCCTGGGACCCCACGATCAGGCCCGAAGTGGGGAAGTCCGGACCTTTGACGCGGTCGGTGACGGCGGCCAGCGTGGCCTCCTCGTCGGCGTCGAAGTTCTCCAGGCACCAGTACACCGCGTCGGCTAGCTCACGCAGGTTGTGCGGCGGAATGTTGGTGGCCATACCGACGGCGATACCGCCCGAACCGTTGGCCAACAGGTTGGGGAACCGGCTCGGCAGTACCGTGGGCTCCTGCACACGCCCGTCATAGTTCGGGATGAAATCGACTGTCTCCTCGTCGATTTCGCGCAGCATCTCCATGGCCAGGGGAGTGAGCCGCGCCTCGGTGTTGTGGCTGACGAAGCCGTTCGTGATGAACGAGTGGTCTGCCGTATCGACTCGCAGGCTGTACACGGGCTGCACGCCCGCGTCAGTCACCGATGCCACACGGGCGTAGAAGAACCGACCGTCGGTGAGTTCCTGAGCGATCGCCCGGACGTCTGGATCGGCGATACGGCCGAGAATCTCAGCGCCATCGCGCTGCCAGCGAGACAGCCGATCGATGTTGTGTCTGTTCAGCCAGTCCCTATCGACCCAGCGGCTACCGCTATGCTTGCGAACAAATTGCGCGAGACCTGGGACGTAGTCACCGTCCCGGCCGGCTGCCGCCTTGGGAAGTGCGTCCAGTAACCGCTGCAGCTTTGCCTGCTTCATTCCGCCGAATCCAAGCTGCGCAGCGAACAGTTCTGCCTGCGCCCTGCTTGTCAGCACGACTTTGTGCTCCCCGGTCGCGTGTACGTAGCGGCGCGAGATCACCCCGAATTCCAACAGCATCTGCTGGATGTCCTTGGCAAGGCGTCCGCTGCGTGTCGAATACGAGACCTGAATCATGTTACGCGGCAGCGCAGAACACGATCCGTCTCCCTCGAACAGCGCCTGCAAGAACACTCGTTTAACGGCAGCCGGTGCATTCCACAGCCATTCCGGCACCGCCTTGTCGGCCGAGCGCTGCCCCACCAATTCGCCGAGTCGGGTCTTCTTCAGCGCAGTGAGGTTCTGTATGTCGAGCTCGTGGAGCACGGAGCCCGAGGCGATCGTGCGCGACGATACGTAGCGCCGACCACCGACAATTGTGTCGTAAGCAGTCAGGACGGCGTTGAAGAAATCGCGGTCCAGATTGTTGAAACCAGCACGGGTTTCCGATACGAAACCCTCGCTGATGAAGGCTCCGAGCAGTAGCGCCTCCAACGTGTCCTGCCAGTCCGCGGGACCGAACTCCGTCGGCGCGGTGCGCTGGAGAACTACGTAGTCGCCCGGTCGAACTTCTTCGGTCAGTTTCCATAGCAGCGTCGGCACACCACCCACGTCAACGAGGCATAGCAACGGGTGGTTGGCAGTGCCCGTGACCTCATAACCCTCTGCGGTGCGGACGGTGTATGTCTCATGTTCGCCGGAATGGAACAATTTGTCGGCAATCACGGGATTCCCGTGCCGGTCGAGGACCTTGAGATCAATGCTGTTGTCCGAGTTCGGATGGGCTCCGGCGACGACGTCACCGATGCGAACCGATTGCCCAAACGGCAAGCGCACCAATGCGTCGCCCGTCAGGCAATAGCGCATGGCCGCAGGTGGGTCGTTGCCCGGCGAGCCGAAGTTGCCCTGCCCGTCGACCAGCGGGTAACGCAGTGACCATGGCTGGGCCATCCGGACCAGGGTGTCGTAGATCGACGCGTCACCGTGCGGGTGGTAGTTACCCATCGTTTCGGCAACGGAGCGTGCGGATTTCGCGTGGCTGCGGTCCGGACGGAAGCCGGAGTCGAACATCGCGTAGAGCACCCGGCGGTGCACGGGCTTGAGGCCGTCGCGCACCTCGGGCAGCGCGCGCCCGACGATCACGCTCATCGCGTAGTCGATGTAGCTGCGCTGCATCTCCTGCTGGATGTCGACCGGTTCGATGCGATCGCCTGCTTCGTCGCCGGGCGGCAACGTCGTGTCAGTCATCAGTCAGCCTTAGTATCGGGTTGAATTTGCGCCGGTGTCCTTGTCGCTAAACATCAAGGAAGCGAACGTCTTTGGCATTTCGTGTGATGAAGCTGCGGCGAGCCTCGACGTCCTCGCCCATCAGGATCGAGAACAGCTCGTCGGCGGCCGCAGCGTCGTCGAGGGTCACCTGCCGCAGCACCCGCACCGACGGGTCCATCGTCGTCTCCCACAGCTCCTTGGCGTCCATCTCGCCCAGACCCTTGTACCGCTGGATGCCGTCGTCGGGGTTGATCTTCTTGCCCGCCTTGCGACCCGCCTCGAGCAACCCGTCGCGCTCGCGGTCGGAGTAGGCGAATTCCGGCTCGCTGCGCTGCCACTTGAGCTTGTAAAGCGGCGGCTGCGCGAGGAACACATGGCCGTTTTCGATGAGCGGTTTCATGAACCGGAATAACAGCGTCAACAGCAGCGTCGAAATGTGCTGGCCGTCGACGTCGGCGTCGGCCATCAGCACTATCTTGTGATAGCGCAGTTTCGAGATGTCGAACTCGTCGTGGATGCCGGTGCCCAGCGCGGTGATGATGGCTTGGACCTCGGTGTTCTTCAGCACCCGGTCGATGCGGGCCTTCTCGACATTGATGATCTTGCCGCGCAGCGGCAGGATCGCCTGAAACATCGAGTCACGGCCGCTCTTGGCCGAGCCGCCTGCCGAATCACCCTCCACCACATACAGTTCCGACTTGCGCGGATCGGTGGAACGGCAGTCGGCGAGCTTTCCCGGCAGACCGCCGATGTCGGTGGCGCTCTTGCGGCGCACCAGTTCCCGTGCCTTGCGCGCGGCGATCCGGGCCTGCGCCGACGAAACCGCCTTGTTCACAACGGTCTTAGCCTCAGCGGGGTTCGCGTCGAACCAGTGAGTCAGCTCCTCGTTGCAGATCTTCTGCACGAATGACTTGACCTCGGTGTTGCCGAGTTTCGTCTTGGTCTGGCCTTCGAACTGCGGTTCGGCGACCTTCACCGAGATCACCGCGGCCAGCCCCTCGCGGATGTCGTCACCGGTGAGGTTCGGGTCCTTGTCCTTGAGGAGCTTCTTGTCCTTGGCGTACTTGTTGACCACCGACGTCAATGCGGCCCGGAAGCCTTCCTCGTGGGTACCGCCCTCGTGGGTGTTGATGGTGTTGGCGAAGGTGTGTACCGACTCGGAATAGCCCGCGTTCCACTGCATCGCGATCTCGACCTCGTGGCCGGGACCCTTGCCGTCGAAGTCGATGATGCTCTGCTGGATCGCCGTCTTCGTCCGGTTGATGTGCTTGACGAAGTCCACCAGACCGCCGGGGTAGTGGAAGACACGGTGCTTGACCTTGTGCGGCTTCGAGTTCTCGGCGGCCTTCTCGTCGGCGCTCTTGGGCGCCTCGGCGGTATCGCTGACCACCTCGTCGACGACCTCTTCGGCGGTCACCCGCTCGTCTATCAGCTCGATGGTCAGGCCCTTGTTGAGGAACGCCTGCTCCTGCAACCGGCGAGCGACCGTCTCGAAGTCATATTCGGTGGTCTCGAAGATGTCCGGGTCGGCCCAGAACCGCACCGTCGTGCCGGTCTCCTTGGTCTTGCCGCCCTGCTTGAGCTCACCGGGCACCGAGCGGTCGTAGTACTGGAACCACTCGTAGCCGTCCCGCAGGATCGTAACCTCGACCCGCCTGGACAGCGCGTTGACCACCGAGACACCGACGCCGTGCAGACCGCCCGAGACTGCATATCCGCTGTTCTCGCCGCCGAACTTGCCGCCGGCGTGCAGTTGGGTCATGACGACGTCGACGGTCGGGATGCCCGCCTGCTTGTGTTTCTCGACGGGGATGCCGCGCCCGTCATCGGTCACGCTGACGCTGCCGTCGGCGAGGATCTTCACGTCCACCCGGGTGGCGTAGCCGGCCATCGCCTCGTCGATCGCGTTGTCGACGACCTCCCAGATCAGGTGATGCAGACCACGCTCGCCGGTGGACCCGATGTACATGCCCGGACGTTTGCGGACGGCTTCGAGACCCTCGAGAATGGTGATTGCATCGGCGCCGTACTCCTTAGGAGCACTCTTCTTCTGGGCAGCCACGTTGGACGGGTCTCCTTGGTCTCTTGCCGGGAAAGGCGGGCGCGGCGGTCGACCACCGCCTGCGGATCTGCCTTCCATCCTACCGGCAGAGCTTGACAGCACCGACTCTGAGGCGGCGTTTCTGCACACCTATTTGGGCCGCCTGTGGAATTTCTCGATCTCGGGAGCCTGAAGACGCTTGAGAACTAGGATTGCGGCGTTCTCGCGCCATTCAGGCAACGGCGGTTCCCGCCGCTATCCATATGTGTCGCGCGGTCCTCTGCCGGCGATGTGGTAGCGGCCCTTGCGCCACGACGGCGCGACCGGGCCGACGATTCTCAGCGATTTGACGACGCCGTCGCCCACCGCATCCGCAATCTTGGCCAACACCTGCGCCTGCACCATCCGCAACTGCGTCGCCCACGCGGTGGACTCCGCCGAGATGGTCAGCACACCATCATTCAGGGAGGTCGGCGTCGCGTGCGCGGCAATGCCCTCACCGACCACACCGGTCCAGCGGCCGAACACCGTGCCCTCGGCGACGCGGCCGGACCATCCGCGGTTGCGGGCCAGATCACTGGCCGCGGGTCCGAACGGCTGGGGATCGCGTGAGTCCGGGCCGGGACCCGACCACCGCCGACGACTGTTACCGGCGATCCTTCGAGGCGCCGCGCCGCGACCGCGACCGACCTCCTTACCTTGGCTGCGTGCCGCACCGCGCGCCTCCTCGAGCGTGCGCCGGACCAGATCCATACCGCGCAGGTTCGCCAGGTGCTCGGGCGGCCTCACTTCATCGTCGGGCGACGTCACCGCTCCACCCCCGAAATTCGTCCGGAATCCTCGTCGCGCATCGTCACTCCAATCCTGCGCGCATCCCAGTCCGCCGGGACGTCCTCTGAGACCGCGGCGGTGACCAAGACCTGCTCGGCCGAGGCCGCGACGGCTGCCAGTGCCTGCCTGCGCGCCTTGTCCAGTTCGGCGAACACATCGTCGAGTAACAACACCGGATCGCTCCCCTCGGCGCGTAGTAGCTCGTAGGCGGCCAACCGCAACGACAACGCCATCGACCATGATTCCCCGTGGCTGGCAAAGCCTTTGGCGACCTGATCGCCCAATCGCAGTTCGAGGTCGTCGCGGTGGGGCCCCACCAGGCATATGCCGCGTTCCAATTCGGTGTCGCGCCGGCGCGCCAACGCATCGAGCAGGGCGGCCTCGAACATCTCCGCATCAGCGGTGCCTACCGCCGCCTCTGCTTCCACCACGTCCACACCGCTGCGGTAGCGAATCCCCGCGGGCCGCGACGACGGCGCCAGCAGTTGGTATGCCTTCTCCACCTCGGGGGCCAGTTGGGTGGCCAGATCCACCCGTGCCGCGATGAGCTTCGCGCCCTTCTCGGCGAGGTGGCCGTCCCACACGTCGAGGGTGTCGAAAACGCTTCGGTCACCGCGGAATCGAGCACCGGATGCCGTCTTCAGCAGCGCGGTCCGCTGGCGCAGCACCTTGTCGTAGTCCGCGCGGATCGCGGCGACCTGCGGACGCCGGGTGGTGGCGAGTTCGTCGAGATATCGGCGCCGCTCACCGGGGTCGCCACGCACCAGCGCCAGGTCCTCCGGGGCGAACAGCACGGCCTGCAGCACGCCGAGAATCTCGCGGGCGGAGCGAACGGGGGAGCGGTTGATACGTGCCTTATTGGCACGCCCGGCCGTGATCTCCAGGTCCACCGACAGTTCCCGGCCTTCGTTGACGACGATGGTCGACACCACCGCGCGTTCGGCGCCGGTCCGGATCAGGGGAGCGTCGGTGGCGACCCGGTGTGATCCGAGCGTCGACGAATACCACAGCGCCTCAACGATATTCGTCTTACCGAAGCCGTTCGGGCCGACGAATACAGTGCGGCCTGGTTCGAGATCCAGTTCGAGGCGCGGCCACGATCGAAAGTCGGTCAACGCCAGGCGGCGGACGTACACGACGCGACCGCCTACCCCGACTCGCTGACTCGCTTGACCGCGTGCCCACCGAATTGGTTGCGCAGAGCAGAGACCGCCTTCATCGCGGGCGAGTCCTCCTGCCGCGAGGCGAAGCGCGCAAACAGCGACGCCGCGATCACCGGCATCGGCACCCGATGGCTGATGGCTTCCTCGACGGTCCACCGGCCCTCACCGGAATCCTCGGTGTAGCCGCTGATCTCACCGAATTCGGGGTCTTCCTTCAGCGCCTTGGCCAACAGCTGCTGCAGCCAGGACCGCACGACGGTGCCGTTGCTCCACGCCTGGATGACGGCCTGGGTGTCGGTGATCAGTTCTTCGGCGGCCAACAACTCATAACCCTCGGCGTAGGCCATCATCAAGCCGTACTCGATGCCGTTGTGCACCATCTTCGCGTAATGGCCCGCACCGACCGGCCCGGCGTGCACGAACCCGTCTTCGCGCGGCCCCGGCGGTCGCAGCGTGTCGAAGATCGGCATCGCGCGTTCGACGTCGGCGTCGCTGCCGCCGACCATCAGGCCGTAGCCTTCCGTCAAACCCCACACACCGCCGGAAACACCGGCGTCGATGAAGGTAATTCCCTTGTCACCCAACAACTTCGCGTGTGGGCCGTCCTCGGTGTAGCGCGAATTTCCGCCGTCGATCACCAGGTCGCCCTCGCCGAGCTCTTCCGCGAGGGCGGCGATGGTGTCGTGGGTGATCGGTCCCGAGGGCACCATGACCCACACCACCCGCGGGGCGACGAGGGCCTCGGCCAGCGCCGCGAGCGTGGGCACGTCGGTCACTTCCGGTCTCGGGTCATAACCGACGACCTCATGGCCTCCTTCGCGCAGACGCTCGCGCATGTTGAAGCCCATTTTGCCGAGACCGACCAGGCCGAGTTGCATGTGTGCGCCCCTTCCGTGGCGTCGGGCCGGTCAGCCAGGTAGGCGCACCGGCATCAGCAGGTAGACGTAGTCGGTCTGCTGGGCGGGGAACGGTCCCGTCGCACCGACATCTGCGTCGTCGTCATTGGCCGGACGCAACACCGCGGGACGGCTGGGCGTCGTGAAACCGAAGGTAACCCGCTCGGAATGCAACGAGCTCAGGCCGTCGGTCAGATACGTGGGGTTGAACGCGATGGTCAGTGGATCGCCGGCGAAGCTGACCGGAAGATCCTCCTCCGCGCGGCCCACGTCGTCGGCGCCCGCCGACAGGTGCAGCGAGTCCTCGGAGAATTCCATCCGCACCTGGGCGCCGCGATCGGCCACCAGCGCCACACGCTTGATGGCCTCGGTGAGTTCACCGACACCGATCGTGGCCATCGCGGTGTGCTCGGTGGGCAGCAATTGCCTGAATTTCGGGAACTCCGCATCGAGCAGACGAGTGGTGCTGCGCTTGCCCCCGCTGCTGATACCGAGCAGGCCTTCCTTGCCGACCGCCGATCCGGCACCCAGCGACAGGTGCACGTCGCCGCCATCGGAGCCGGCTTTGGCCGCTTCCGAAAGTGTCTTGGCGGGCACCAGCACGGCGGCTTCCAGGTCAGGCCCGGCCGTGGACCACGTCAATTCGCGGACCGCGAGCCGGAACCGGTCGGTGGCGGCCAAAACGACCTTCTCCCCGGCGATTTCGACGCGGATACCGGTCAGCATCGGCAGCGTGTCATCGCGGCCGGCCGCGACGGCGACCTGGCCGATCGCCTCGGAGAACAGTTCGGCGGACACCACGCCGGTCTCGTCGGGCAGTGCCGGCAGCGTGGGGTAGTCCTCGACGGCCATCGTCGGTAGCGAGAAGCGCGAACTACCGCACGTAAGCGACACCCGCGTGCCGTCGACGCTGACGTCGATCGGTTTGGCGGGCAACGCCCGCGTGATGTCGGACAACAGCCGACCGGAAACCAAAACGCTGCCGGGTGAAGCGATCTCGGCGGGCACCCGCACCTCGGCGGAAACCTCGTAGTCGAATCCGGAGATCGTCAACCCGTCCTCGGAGCCGGTCAGCAGGACGCCGGCGAGCACTGGGACCGTGGGCCTGGTGGGCAGATTGCGGGCCACCCATGCCACGGCTTCGGCGAAGTCTTCACGTACCAGACGGAACTTCAGATCGGTGACACCAACCGTTGTCGTCGCCACGTCCATAGGGTCCCTTCGATCACAATCACGACAAGCCTCAACAGCGGTTTCCCGGTGTCTCACCACGCGTCTCAACGATGCGTCCCCGACGACGGTAACGGCTGTGCTGAATCACCGTAGAGCTTTCCGCCCCAACTTGAAAGCTAATCGATCGGGGTGACATCGAGGCCCTTCGGCCGCTGGGACCGTCGATGGTTCCGTGCTTCCCCAAGTGCCTTCTTCGAAGGAGATTCTTCAGAGATATACAAGCAACAGTATTAGGGCCTGTGGAGACTGGGGATGAATACATGTCAGCGCTGCTTACGGGCGTAGGCGGCTGTGAGGTAACTGTGGATGACCGCGGCGCCGGGCGGGACAGACTGTGGAGATGCTGGAGGTTGTGTAGCAATCGGGTGGCAGTTCGGCCGTTGATCCCAGGTTCTCCACACCGGTGTGCACAACGCCTCGCTGTGACTGGCGATGCCAGCGGTACAGAAGATTTTTGACGAAATTTCTGTCGGGACGGCCGCATCCGGACGCGAACGAGCGCGACAGCAGGGGAGTGGGGCGAAGTGAGTCAGCGCTTGGAGCGTTGACGGATGCGCGTCGTGAGTTCTTTCACGTGATCGAAGACCTCACGCCGCTCGGCCATCTCACCGCGAATCTTCTTCTCCGCGTACATCACGGTGGTGTGGTCACGGCCGAACGCCTGCCCGATCTTCGGCAGGGACAGGTCGGTCAGCTCGCGGCACAGATACATGGCGATCTGACGCGATTGTGCGAGCGCGCGGGTCTTACCGGGGCCGCGTAACTCCTCGACCGTCGTCTCGAAGTACTCGGCGGTGGCGGCCATGATCGCCGCGGTGCTGATCTGCATGGTGCTGGCATCGGAGATCAGATCGCGGAGCACGATCTCGGCCAGCGACTTGTCGATCGCGGTCTTGTTCAACGACGCGAACGCGGTGACCCGGATCAGGGCGCCTTCGAGTTCGCGGATGTTGCGCTCGATGCTGCTGGCAATGAGCTCGAGGACGTCGTCGGGCACATCGAGACGGTCCATCTGGGCCTTCTTGCGCAGGATTGCGATGCGCGTCTCCAGCTCCGGGGGTTGGACGTCGGTGATCAGTCCCCACTCGAAGCGGGTGCGCAACCGGTCCTCGAGGGTCGCCAACTGCTTGGGCGGCCGGTCCGACGAGATCACAATCTGCTTGTTGGCGTTGTGCAGCGTGTTGAAGGTATGGAAGAACTCCTCTTGGATACCTTCCTTGCCTTCGATGAACTGGATGTCGTCGACCAACAACACGTCGATGTCGCGGTAGCTGCGCTTGAACGAGGCCTTGCGGTCGTCGCGCAGCGAGTTGATGAAGTCGTTGGTGAATTCCTCGGTCGACACGTACTTGACGCGCATCCCGGGAAACAGCCGCTGGGCGTAGTTGCCCGCCGCGTGCAGCAGGTGGGTCTTGCCCAGCCCGGACTCACCCCAAATGAACAACGGGTTGTACGCGCGCGCGGGGGCCTCGGCGATCGCGAGCGTCGCCGCGTGAGCAAACCGATTCGAGGCGCCGATGACGAACGTGTCGAAGGTGTAGCGCCGGTTGAGGTTGACTGCCGTCGGGTCGTCGGTCAGCGTGTTCGGTGGCCGGCTGGTGAAGTAGGTCGGCCAACTTTCCTCGGCGCTGACCCTGGCTTCGAGATCCTCGTCGACTTCGTCGGGTTCACCGACGGCCGAGAGTCCGCTGAGCGGACCATCGGTGTCGTCGGGCCCGGGGTCGGCAATGCGCACACCCAGTTCGACGCGCTGTCCGAGCTGGCGGCTCAACGCGGTGATGATCGGCTCCCGCAGATGACGTTCGATCTCGTTCTGCACGAACGGGGTGGGCACCGACAGCAGGGCAAAGCCTTCGGTGATCACAAGGGGTTTGACCAGCTTCAACCAGGCTCGTTGCTGAGGAGTGAGGCCCGGACCCGCCATGTCGCCACCCGCACCTGCGGGGCTGCCGTTGAGTTCGGCGACCACGGTGTTCCACACGGCCACGAACGGGGGGTCGGGGTCAGCTGTCAACGACGACTACCCCCTTGCGGCCGGCCCAGAGACGACCAAAGGAACGATGACGATCTGTCCACAAAGTTATCCACAGGCTGTGGAGACTGGACAGTCGTCGTCGTTCTGTTTTCTACCGGCGGGGAGGCCGCGGGTCGGGCCACATCACAGATGTGAGGCATCCTGTGGGCTCACGACTGGTCGGGCATCCTCGCTTCGTTGTCCGTCGCCGTTTCGTTATCGAACGGCACTGGCAGAAGCTAACAGTTTTCTTCGCGGGTGCCAACCGTTCTGCAACATTGCGTGGACGGATATTTTCCGCTGTTGGTCGGGGGTGACGCGTGTTGCAAATGTGGCTGTCCACACTGACATTCGGCCAGGTTTGACCCAGCGAAATCTCCTCAGTACCCTCGAACAGTCGCCCGTACGAGGCGATACGGCTGCGACCCGGGCATCGACCGGGGGCCGCGCCGGCTAGCAAGATGGACGAGCTTACCAACGGCAACTGCGTCCAAACCGATTCGTACGTCGTCGGTGGGGGCTGCGGGTGCCAGACGCAACAAGGAGACAGCCGTGGCCAAGGGCAAGCGGACCTTCCAGCCGAACAACCGGCGCCGGGCGCGCGTGCATGGCTTTCGGCTGCGGATGCGCACCCGGGTAGGCCGTGCGATCGTCACGAACCGCCGGAGCAAGGGTCGGCGCAAGCTGACTGCGTGACTCCCACGTGACTTCGAGCGGGAGTTGACGCTGGTGCTTCCGGCGCGGTACCGCATGACGCGTTCGACGGAGTTCGGAAACACGGTCAGCCGAGGGGTGCGCGCTGTGCAGCCCGATCTCGTCGTGCACGCCTTGCGGTCCGACGAGGCCTCAGAGCCCGGACCCCGGATCGGACTGGTCGTCTCCAAAGCCGTCGGCACCGCGGTGCAACGCCATCGTGTCGCGCGGCGGCTGCGCCATGTTGCGCGATCCCTCATCGATGAGCTGGACCCCGCCGATCGTGTGGTGATCCGCGCCCTGCCCAGCAGCCGGCATGCGATATCGGCCCGACTCGAACAAGAATTGCGCACCGCGCTTCGCCGAGTCAGACACGGCTCCGAGGCCGCCCGGTGAAGACGGGGCTGAGGTCGGCCGGGGCGCGGACGGCGCGCGCCGTCATCTTCGTGATCCAGCTGTACCGCCACACCATCTCGCCGTTGCGGCTGCCGACGTGTCGATTCACCCCGACCTGTAGCCAGTACGCCGTCGACGCATTGACCGAGTATGGGCTGGTGCGCGGCGGTTGGCTCGCGATGGTACGGCTGTTGAAATGCGGGCCGTGGCATAGGGGAGGATGGGACCCGATCCCGGACCGCCCGGCAGCCGGCGGACACGGCGACGAAAACGTGGCGGGCGCTCCCGCGGACGAGTCTTCAGAGGATCGGAACACCACTGCCGACGTCAGTGGCGGCCATCCAGCATTGCGAGCAGGAAGCGAGACGCGTGTTTAACTGGTTCAGCCTCGACATCATCTACTACCCGGTGTCGGCGATCATGTGGGTCTGGTACAAGCTGTTCGCCTTCCTGTTGGGTCCGTCGAACTTCTTCGCTTGGGCGCTTTCGGTGATGTTCCTGGTGTTCACCCTGCGCGCGATCCTCTACAAGCCGTTCGTGAAGCAGATCCGGACCACGCGCCAGATGCAGGAGCTGCAGCCTCAGATCAAGGCGCTGCAGAAGAAGTACGGCAAGGACCGTCAGCGTATGGCGCTGGAGATGCAGAAGCTCCAGAAGGAACACGGGTTCAACCCGATCCTCGGCTGCCTGCCGATGCTCGCTCAGATTCCGGTTTTCATCGGGCTGTTCCACGTGCTGCGGTCGTTCAACCGCACCGGCGGCTACGGGATCGGAGCCCAGCACCTGGATCCGGCGACGAACCGGTCGCTGCCCAACTACGTGTTCAGCGCCACCGACGTCGGGCACTTCCTGGACGCCCATCTGTTCGGCGCGCCGATCGGTGGGTGGATGATCCAGACGACGGGCCTAGACGCGTTCAAGGAGTTCAACCGTGCGTCGGTGATCGCCGTCGGTGTGCCGATCATGATCCTGGCCGGCGTCGCGACGTACTTCAACAGCCGGGCCTCGGTGGCGCGGCAGAGCCCCGAAGCGGCAGCCAATCCGCAGACGGCGTTGATGAACAAGCTGGCGCTGTACGTGTTCCCGTTCGGCGTCGTCGCCGGCGGGCCGTTCCTGCCGCTGGCCATCATTATGTACTGGCTCGCGAACAACATCTGGACGTTCGGTCAGCAACATTATGTGTTCGGCAAGATCGAGAAGGAAGAAGAGGCGAAGAAGCTCGAGGCGCAGGAGCGGCAGGCGAAGAACGCACCGCCGCCGGGGGCCAAGCCGAAACGCACCCGCAAGAGTCAGACGGGGAAGGCCTCCGAGGTTTCTGAGCCGGCGTCGAGCGACGAGCCCGAAAGCATCGAGGCCGCGTCTGAGAACGGCGCGGCGTCCGAGAAGCCGACGGGCAGCAGCCCGGGCAAGGCCGCGAGCGGCGCGGCGAACCGCACGCCGCGACCCGGGGCGAGCCCGCGACCCGGCGCGCGATCCAAGAAACGTAAACGGTGACCGGGCGAGCCCGGTGGGATGAGGAGAGAAGGACATGACTGACGCCGAGACGACCGAGCGCGACGAAATCGTCGATGAGGACAGCAATGCCTCCGCGCCGGTAGCCGAGGACGATCTGGAAGAGAAGCTGGTCGCCGAGGGGGAGATCGCGGGCGACTATCTCGAGGAGTTGCTGGACCTGCTCGACTTCGACGGCGACATCGATCTCGACGTTGAGGGGGACCGCGCGGTCGTGAGCATCGACGGCGGCGCCGACCTGAACAAGTTGGTGGGCCGCAAGGGCGAAGTGCTCGACGCGTTGCAGGAACTGACGCGGCTGGCCGTGCACCAGAAGACGGGGGAGCGCAGCCGCCTGATGCTCGACATCGCACGCTGGCGGCGCAGGCGCCGCGACGAGCTGGCCGCGCTCGGCGACAAGGTGGCGCGCCGGGTGCTCGAGACCGGCGAGCGCGAAGAGCTCGACCCGATGACGCCGTTCGAGCGCAAGATCGTGCACGACGCGGTGGCGGCCGTCGACGGCGTCCACAGCGAGAGCGAGGGCGTCGAGCCGTCGCGCCGCGTGGTTGTCCTCGCCGACTGACCCAGAGTTACAACTGTGTAGTTCATTGTCGTCGTCGGTCCGACGCGACGATCCGGAGGATGTTTCACGTGAAACATGGGGATGTGTCGGCGCCGCCGGACGTGGCCGCCTCCTTGTTCAAGGAGCGCCTCGACCGGACCCAGCGATACGCCGCGACGCTTGCGGGCGCAGGCGTCGAGCGCGGGCTGATCGGTCCGCGGGAAGTCGAGCGAATCTGGGAGCGTCACATCCTCAACAGCGCGGCGCTGTCCGAACTCGTCGGGCTGGACCAGAGAGTCGCCGACATCGGTAGTGGCGCGGGGCTTCCCGGGATACCGTTGGCGTTGGCCCGACCCGACCTACATGTGACGCTCATCGAACCACTCCTCCGCCGCAGTGAGTTCTTGCGCGAGATGGTCGACGAACTCGGAATCGACGTCACGGTCATTCGCGGGCGGGCCGAGGAGCCGGGGGTGAGGAAGCAGTTGGGGGAGACGGACGTAGTGGTGTCCAGGGCGGTGGCCTCCCTGGACAAGCTGACCCGATGGAGCATGCCGCTCCTTCGCGTCGACGGCCACATGCTCGCCTTGAAGGGTGAGCGTGCCGAAGAGGAGATCCGCGACCACCGGCGTGTGATGGCGTCGCTTGGCGCGGCCGATGTAAGGGTGATGAGGTGTGGCGCGAACTACTTGGATCCACCCGCGACCGTCGTCGTGGCACGGCGGGAGAAGACGGTAACGCACCGGCCAACGGGCAGGAGACGAGGATGAGCGCATCGCAGAACGGGGTGCAGGCACCCGCGGAATCCGTTGGTCAGCCCGCGAATGTTTCACGTGAAACCGGCGTGATCGCTGTCGGACGCGCAGCCCGAACGGCCGATGTTTCACGTGAAACCTCGCCGCGCACCACTGACACCCAAAAGGAGAAGTGGCCGGAGAAGGCGGAGCAGGACCGATGGGAGGATCCCGTCGGTCTCGATACACCGATCGGCGCCGAGGCCGAGCGTGCGGTGCGACTGCTCCACGCCGCGTCGAAGGGCAGCCTTCCGCGGCCTGATCGGCAGCGCGTGTTCACGATCGCCAATCAGAAGGGTGGGGTCGGCAAGACGACCACGGCCGTCAACATCGCGGCGGCGCTCGCATTACAGGGACTGCAGACGCTCGTCATCGACCTCGACCCACAGGGCAACGCGAGCACGGCACTGGGCATCGAGCACCGGCCGGGGACGCCGTCGTCATATGAGGTCTTGATCGGAGAGATCCCGCTGCGCGATGCGCTGCAACGCAGCCCGCACAACGAACGGCTCTACTGTGTGCCCGCGACCATCGACCTGGCCGGCGCCGAGATCGAGTTGGTGAGCATGGTGGCCCGCGAGGGCCGCCTGCGCACGGCGCTGGCGTCGCTCACGGAGTTCAACTTCGACTACGTGTTCATCGACTGTCCGCCGTCGCTCGGCTTGCTCACCATCAACGCGTTCGTCGCGGCGCCCGAGGTGCTGATCCCGATCCAGTGCGAGTACTACGCACTGGAAGGTGTCGGCCAGCTGATGCGGACCATCGAAATGGTCAAGGCCCACCTCAATCCGCAACTCGACGTGACCACGGTGATCCTGACGATGTACGACGGCCGAACCAAGCTCGCTGACCAGGTGGCCTCCGATGTGCGGGCCCACTTCGGCGACAAGGTTCTTCGCACCGTCATCCCGCGCAGCGTCAAAGTGTCCGAGGCGCCCGGTTACGGGATGACGATCCTCGGCTACGACCCGGGCTCGCGCGGAGCGATGAGTTATCTGGACGCCAGCCGCGAGATCGCCGATCGCGGTCAGAATCGAAACAACCGATGAGCGTTTGCGGAGAAAGGCAGAACGTACCGATGAGCGCTTACGCGAAGAGGAGCAGACGATGAGCCAACCCACACGCAAGCGCAGCGGTCTCGGCCGTGGCCTGGCTTCGCTCATCCCCACCGGCCCAGCGGACGGCGACCAGTCCGGGCTCGGTCCGCGGATGGGTGACGCGGCCGCCGATGTCGTGATCGGCGGGCCGTCCAACGGTGTGGTGAACGAGGTCGGCGCGGTGTACCGCGAGATCGACCCGGCATCGATTGAGCCGAACCCGCGGCAGCCGCGCCAGGTCTTCGACGAGGAGGCGCTCGCCGAGCTCGTCCACTCGATCCGCGAGTTCGGCCTAATGCAGCCGATCGTCGTGCGCGCGCTTCCGCAGCCCGAACCTGGAGGTGCCCGCTTCCAACTCGTGATGGGGGAGCGGCGCTGGCGCGCGGCCCAGGAGGCCGGCCTCGCCACCATCCCGGCGATCGTCCGTGAGACTACCGACGACAGCATGCTGCGCGACGCGTTGTTGGAAAACATCCACCGCGTGCAACTGAACCCGTTGGAGGAGGCGGCCGCCTATCAGCAGCTGCTCGACGAATTCGAGGTCACCCACGATGAACTGGCGTCGCGGATCGGGCGCTCGCGTCCGGTGATCACGAACATGATCCGGTTGCTGCGCCTGCCCATCGCCGTGCAGCGCCGGGTCGCCGCCGGGGTGCTCTCCGCCGGACATGCGCGCGCTCTCCTGTCGCTGGAAGGCGGACCGGAGAAGCAGGAGGAGCTCGCCGCGCGCATCGTCGCCGAGGGGCTGTCCGTGCGAGCGACCGAGGAAGCGGTCACGGTGGCCAACAGCGCGGGCCCGGCGGCGCCGGCCGCGCCCAAGCGCAAGCCGATCAACATGCCGGGCCTCCAGGACGTTGCCGAGCGGCTGTCCACGGCGTTCGATACGCGAGTCACGGTCAGCCTCGGCAAACGCAAGGGCAAGATCGTGGTCGAATTCGGATCAGTCGACGATTTGCAGCGCATAGTCGAACTGATGAGCGCATCCGAACGGTGACCTACCACACCGGGTAATTACGTCACTGTGACACAACCCGGGCCTCATCGCCGTGATCGCCGCCTTCGAAGGAAACCACCTGTGACACAACGCGTTTCGCCGCTCCGTGCGAGAGGCACCCGAATCGGAGCGTCGAGGTGTCCGCACCCTTCTATTCTGGAGGGGCAGCTATGTACCTCTGCACCGCGTAGGACTCGGGGACTCTAGTGTCGGCACGCATCACGCCTCTGCGGCTCGAAGCGTTCGAGCAGTTGCCCAAGCATGCCCGTCGCTGCGTGTATTGGGAGGTCGATCCCTCGACCCTCGGGCGGGATGCGACCGGCGCCGCGGTTCCCGGCGTCGACGACCACCTGTCGGATCCCGAATTCGAGAAAGAAGCATGGCTGTCGATGGTCATGCTCGAATGGGGATCGTGCGGTCAGGTCGCGGTGCAGTGTGCCGAGGGCGAGACCGACGACGGACCCGTTCCGCTGCGCGGGGACGAGGCGTGCCTGGGATACGCGTTCTACGCGCCGCCCGGTGCCGTCCCCCGTGCACACCGGTTCCCGACCGCACCCGTCAGCGCCGACGCCGTCCTACTCACGTCGTTGGGTATCGAATCCGGTGAGGACTCCGAGGGATTGTCGCGGGCGCTGATCTCGGCTGTGGTGGGTGATCTTGTTCGCCGCGGCGCCCGTGCGCTCGAAGCGTTCGCGCACACCACCGAAGTCCGCGAGCTCGCCGAACCGGGTGCGGTGACGCCGGCGCTGCGCCCGGTCTTGGAAGTCCTCGGCGACTGCTCGGTCGAACAGTGCGTGCTCGACGCCGACCTACTTCTGGACGCGGGCTTCGTCATTGTCGCCCAGCACCGGTACTTCCCACGACTGCGTCTGGAGTTGGAGCAGGGGTTGGGCTGGAAGGCCGATGTCGAAGCGGCGTTGGAGCGGCTGTTCGAGTTCGCGCAGTTACGCCAGCCGGTCGGTGCGGGTGCGAGTTCGGTGTCTTTGACCGCGATCGGCGGTCAGGACGGGCTGACGCGTCCGGCCTGCTCGACCGAGAGTTCGTGAGCGAGCAGTTCGGCGAACGTGAAAGTCCCTGTGGGACGGTCGTTTTTACCGAGTAGGTAGAGCCGCTTGACGGCGGCGAGCATGCCCTCGGCGATGGCGTCGCGGGCCTGCGAGGACACCAGCATGGCCCGGTCGTGCGGGTTGGTGATGTAGCCGACGTCGACCTGCACCGTGGGCATTCGGGTCAGACGCAACAGGTCCCACGTCCGCCCATGGGTGCGGCAATCGCGTAATCCGGTGCGGGCCACTACTTCTCGTTGGATGAAGTCGGCTAGATTGCGGCCGATGGTGGACACCGAGCCGTGTGAGTTCCCGAAGTGGAACGACGCGACACCGTTGGCGGCGGGGCTGGGCTGGGTGGCGCAGCGCAGGCTGATCATCAGGTCGGCTCCGACGGCGTTCGCGGTCGCGGCGCGTTCGGCGTCCGAGGGGGCACGGTTGGCCGGCCGCGACAGGAACGTCTCCATCCCGATCGCGGTCATCCGCCCCTCAAGCCGACTCGCCAAATCCCACACGATGTCTGACTCGCTGATCGGCCCGCTCGGGCCTTGCATGATCTGACCGTGGTCGTCACCGCCGCGGCCCGGGTCGATGATGATGCGCTTACCCGAGAGCCGGGGACCGGAGCGGCGGACCAGCTCCTCCTCGCGAATCGCATGCGGAGAGCCGCCGGTGACGCGTGATCCCAGAAAGTACAAGGAGCGCAACGTCTCCGGGCCGCAGATCCCGTCGGGGTACAGGCCGTACTCGCGCTGGTACGACATCAACGCGTTGTGCGTGCTCAGACCGAAATGTCCGTCGACGAGGCCGGTGTAGAAGCCGAGGTCTTGGAGTCGGGCCTGCAGTGTGGCGACGTCGTCGCCGAACATCGGGGCACCGAACTGGTGGCTGAGGGTGCGGGCACCAAGCCGGTACGACGCTTCTTTGAGCGCACGATACGTCGCTTCGCCGACGATCCCGTCGACCAGCAGACCTCGATGCTGTTGGAAGGCGCGCACGGCATGGTCGAGTTCGGCGTCGAACAGGTCCAGCGCGATATGCCTGCCGGTGGTGATCTCCTCGTCGGAGTTGTCGAGCATGCCCAGCGCCGTCAATGCAGCCCTGATCTCGGTGACCGCGGACCCGCGGTCACCGCGACGCAGACTGGACATATGCGGCCTTTCAGTCACGGTTGTCAGCTGCGCGAGGGCGCCGACCAAGTTGACGGGCTAGGCACGATTGTCGCAGACGCTTCGCCGATTCAAGAAAACGCCAGGCGGGTGTCCGTGCCCTGGATTGCCGCGCCGGAGGGCCGCTAGAGCACGTCAGAAAGCTCGCGCAGCAGCGCAGCCTTGCCTTTTGCGCCGACGATCCGCTTCACCGGGGAGCCGTCTTTGAACACGATGAGCGTCGGGATCGACACCACCTGAAAATCCCGCGCCGTGACCGGGTTGGCGTCGACGTCGAGCTTGGCAACGGTCAGCGCGCCCGCCTTTTCGGTGGCGATCTCCTCGAGCACCGGGGCGATCATCTTGCAGGGACCGCACCAGGTCGCCCAGAAGTCCACCAGCACCGGTGTGCTGCTGGACAACACGTCCTGAGAGAACGAGTCGTCGGTCACCGCTACCGTGGATCCGGTGGTCTCGGTCATCGGGGTACTCCTATCAGACGGGTGTTTCGATGGTTTCATCGCTTGGGCCAGAACCGATTTCGGCGAGCCAGCGTTCGGCGTCGATGGACGCCGAGCAGCCGGTGCCCGCAGCGGTGATGGCCTGGCGGTAAGTGCGGTCGACGAGATCGCCTGCGGCGAAGACACCTTCGATCGAGGTGCTGGTCGAACCCTGCTGCGTCAGGACGTAACCGTCCTCGTCGAGGTCGACCTGGCCGCGAATCAGATCCGAACGCGGGTCGTGGCCGATCGCGACGAAGACACCGGTGACGGCCAGCTTCGACTCCTCGCCGGTCACCTTGTTACGCAACCGGACTCCGCTGACCTTGGGGCTGCCTTCGATCTCGAGGACGTCGGTGTTGGTCAGGAACGTGATCTTCTCGTTCGCGCGGGCACGATCCAGCATGATCCGCGACGCGCGGAACTCGTCGCGGCGGTGCACCAGGGTGACGCTGCGGGCGAACTTGGTGAGGAAGATCGCCTCTTCCATCGCCGAGTCGCCGCCGCCGACGACGATGATGTCCTCTTCGCGGAAGAAGAACCCGTCACAGGTCGCGCACGTGCTCACGCCCATGCCCATCAAGGCCTCCTCGCCCGGCACGCCGAGGTGCCGGGCCGCAGCGCCCATCGCCAGGATGACCGCGCGGGCCCGGTAGGTGTCGTCGCCGACCGTGACGGTCTTGACTGGACCCTCGAGCGAGACAGCGTCGACATCCTCCATGCGCAGGTCCGCACCGAAGCGCAACGCCTGTTCACGCATCTCGTCCATCAACTCGGGACCGGTGATGCCGTTGCGGAAGCCGGGATAGTTCTCCACCTCGGTGGTGGTCATCAACGCACCGCCGAACTGGACGCCTTCGAACACCAGCGGCTTCAACTGCGCACGCGCCGCGTAGATCGCTGCGGTGTAGCCGGCCGGACCGGATCCGATGATGATCAGATCGTGAACCGTGGATGTGGTGGTCATGAGCGCCTTTCTGCCACTTTCGCGGCACCGGTATAACACCAGCGTAGGCGGTGGTGTTCCCGGAGTTTCCGAACAACCTCGGGGGACAGACTACGGTCGTGCGACCACGGTTTCGGCCAGCAGCCCACCGTGAGCCCCATGGCACGCCGCGTCGACGGCCACCGCGAGGACGTCGGCGTCCGCGCCCGAGGGCAGAAGCAGCACGACAGCCGTACGCCCGGACAGCTCGACCGGGAGCGCCCCGAGGACGGGCGTGGTCCCCGGGTGCCCCAGTCCCTCGAGGCAGGCGGCGCGGCGGCGCGGATCGGACAGCGGCCCGTATTCGGGGGGTGCCGACAGCAGGCCGGCGAGCTGGGGACCGGTCAGCGGGAAGGCGGGCGCACGACGCGGCACGGTGATGTGCTCGGCGGTGGGCCCGGCCTGGGAGAACCGTGGTGCGGGATCGCGCACCACCATCGACGTGCCGATGATGACCCCGGCGGTCACGGCGGCGAGGCCGGTGACCAGCCCGAGAACCTGCATTCGGCGCAGCCGGGGCCGTTCGACGGCGTGATGAGGTTCACCGGCGGCCCGTATCGCGGCACCGATGCGTGCGGTGACGCCCGCGGGCACCTCCGGCGCGGAGTCCTCGTCGTGCGCCAACTCGGCCAGGCCGCGACGCACTCGCTCAACTGCGGGATCCGAGTCGTCGTCCGTTCCGGTCTGCATCGCTAGCCAGTCTCCACCACGACACATAAGACGCGGCGGATGCGCCCGCGGTTCCCCTCAGTCGGTGCGAGCGGGGGTTTCCGCGTCGAAGTACTCGAGTGCCTCGGCCAGCTTGGCCCTGGCGCGGGAGCATCGGCTCTTGACGGTGCCTTCGGGCACGCCGAGCATGCGGGCGGTCTCGGCCACGGAGTAGCCCTGCATGTCGACGGCCACCACCGCGGCGCGCTGTTGGACGGGCAACCGCATCAGGGCCCGCTCGACGACGATCGCGGTGTCCACGCGCGAGGCCGGGTCGCCGATGTGTCCGTCGTCGTCGGACAGCGCTTCGGCAACGCGGGTTTTGTTGCGCCGCAGCCGATCCAGACACGAGTTCACGACGATGCGGTACAGCCAGCTGCTCACCGCCGCGTCGTAGCGGAAGGCGGGCGCCCGCCGGTGCGCCTTGAGCATCGCGTCCTGCAATGCGTCGGCGGCATCGTCGGGATTGCGACTGGTGATGCGCGCGATCCGGTACAGCTGCCGCTGGTGGCGGTAGAACAACTCCTCGAACGCGTAGCGGTCACCGGCGACGTGCGCGGCGAGCAACTCCGCGTCGCTGCGTCCCCCGTCCGGCCCCCCGAAGCTCCCCACAGCCGAACACTAAACGGCTACGCGGGTGCCTCCCGACACATCTTTGGCGGGCTGGGGATGAATCCGGTCAACGCCGACCGTCCGGTCAGGACGCCGACCTGACCGTGACCTCGGCGATGTCCGACCGGCTCTCCCCGTTGACCTGGCCCAGCGTCGACACCCAGACCAGCAGGTTGGAGGTGGGCGAGGCGTTCTCGACCTTGATGGTGTTGGAGCCCGGCTTGAGTTGGGTGGCCGGCGTCAGCACGGTGGTGTCGGCAAGCGAGGACGGTGTCGGTGACTGCGCAGAGCGGATCTCGACGGCCGTGCCGGTGCTGTTGAGGTCGATGTCGACCTCGCCGACCGTGGTGGACTGCGGCAGCTGCAGCATCAGCCCAACCCCGTTCTTGAAGTTCGGGAACGGCACCGGGTCGGTGTAGGTGTCGATCGGCCAGACCGCGGACTTGTCACCGTCGATCGCCTTGGGCGCATCGGACGGCGCATCGGCCTCACCCTCGGGTGAGAAGACCGTCACCGCAGTCGGTTTGACGACATTGCCGCTGCCGGTGCTGCCTTCCGCCGACTCTGTGGCGGTCGGGTCGTTGAGCCCGAGCCGGTCGCCGCCCAGGCCGTCGCCGACGTCGCCGAAGATCCGGCTCAGCACCGTCGCCAGCACCACGAGCGCGACCACGACGATGGCGCCGCCGACGCCGAGCCCGATCATCAGGGCCTTGCGGCGCCGCGCCTCGGTCTCCGGGTCGGTAGCGCCGGCGACGCCCGGAGTCACCGAGCGGTCGGCTTCGTCGACCGGGGAGATCAGCTCGGTGCGATCGGCGATCGCCGTCGCTTGCTGGAGCAGGTTCAGCAACGTCGGCGCGCTGCGGATACCGCCGCCTTCCTGGACTGCGCGCGCCGCCGCGGCCGAGATCTGGAACGGGATCTGGCGATCGACCGCGCGCGGTTCGATCGGTTGTCCGGCCGAGTCGAGGTCGGCGGGGGCCAGGCCGCTGCGCACACCGTGCTCGGGCAGTGGCCACCGGTTGATCAGCAGGGCGTACAGCGCCGCCCCGATCCCGCGGATGTCGTCCTCGGGCGTCGCGTCGGGCAGCGTCGCCGGGAAGGCCAGCGCGACGTCACCCTCGATGCTGACCCGGACCCGCCCCGGGTGATCGAGCGAGAGCGCGACCCCGGCCCGGTGGGCGGCCTCGGCGGCGGCCGCCAGCGACTGCATCGCCCTGGCGCCGCCGATCGGGGACGGCGACGTGTCGGCGACCTCGGTCAACGAGCCGCCTCGGATCCACTCCGACACGACCAGTCCACCGGATCCGGTGTTGACCACGTCGAGCACCCTCGCGATGCCGGGCATGTCGATGCTGCTGAGCTTGCGGGTGCGGGTCAGGATCTCGCGAAGCGTCTCGTCGGACAGGGTGTTGTCCGGGTCGACGAAGGTGAGCGCCACCTGGCGGTCCAGGGCGGTGTCGAGTGCCTGCCAGAACTGCAATGTCGGCGGGCCGCCGTGGAACACCAGCAGGCGGTAGCGACCGCCGCCGACCATCGCGCCCGGGATGAGGTGGATGTCCTCGTCGGAGGTGGCGGCCTCGATGGCCGGTTCGCGCGGCGGGTCGAACGCGAGGGGCTCGCGGGTGGGATCACCGCCGTAGTCCGAGGGTGGCCGGCCCGATACCGGTAGCCGGGTTGTGCCGTTCTCGGCGGCGAACTCGGTGGTATGACCGGGTTCGGGGACGTCGGGCCGCAGGTCGTCGGCGACGACGTCGGACTGCCCGGTCGGAATCTCCCTGGTCGCGGAATCGGGTGTGGGCGCGGAGCCGCCTGCGGGTTCGTCGCTCACCGCTGGTCCTTTCCGCATCCGGTCCCCGGCAACGGGGGCAGGTGGTCCGCGCCGGACGGCCGGCGGGCGGTGCCGACGCCCTGGTGCGGACGAATTCCTCTGTTCAGGGTACGGGAGAGGGGTGCGCGTCCGTGGCCGGTCGGCGGCCCCGACAGCTACCCCGTCGCCTCGGGTGCCGGGCCGGGCACCAGCGCCGAGTCGGCGCCGGACCGCGTCCACGGCCGCTTGGGCATCCGGGACGCGCGCGCCGAGGAGGACGCCGACGATGACCGGCACCATGACCACGCCGAGCACCACCAGTCGCAGCAGGGAGCCGGCACCGCCCCAGTTTCGGGTCAGCGACTCCAGACCGAACAATTTGTCGGCGACCTGGCCGGCCATCGCCGCGAGCAGCGAGGCGGCGATCGTGACCAGCACCGAACGCACGACTTGCAGGTTGATGAGCCGACCGCCCGGCGGGTCGAGATTGGCGCGCAGCAGGAAGTAGCCGACCACCGCACCCGCGACGAAGCCCAGGCCGTTGGCCGTTCCGAGGTAGCCGGCGACCAGTTCGGGGTCGTCGGTGAGGTAGGGCGCGATCAGCGACGCGATGATCTTCACGGTCGTGATCACGACGATCAGCAGGATCGGTGTCCACGGTTGTTGTCGCGCGTAGAACACCCGAAGTTGAAGCAGCACAAGCGCATAGGGCACCAGCGTGAACGCCGACAGGGTGATCGCCATACCCAGGTAGTTGGCGTCGACCTCACCGAAATTGCCGTAGGCGAACAGCGCGCTGCCGATCGCGGGTCCGCCGACCGTCATCAGCGCGACGATGGGGATGAGCGTGACCATCGTCAGCCGGGTGGCCAGCGAAAGGTCTGCGAGCACCGCGCGTTGATCGTTGGAGGCGGCGTTGCGGCTCAACCGTGGCATCACGACGGTCAGCACCGTCACCCCGATCATGCCGAACGGCAACTGCAGCACCAGCCACGTGTAGTTGTAGATCGCCGGCCCGGAAGCCGCGGCGCCACTGGCGATTCGGTTGCCGACGATCAACCCGACCTGGCTGATCAACACGTACAGCACCATCGCCGAGGCCATCGCACCGAACTGCTTCATCCGCTCGTCGATGCCCCACAGCGGGCGAAGGCTGATGCGTTCGCGGCGGATCGCGGCCAACAGCACCAGGACCTGCGTCACCGTTCCGAGCGTCATGCCGATGCCGAGCACGAGGAGCTTCGCGTTGCCCATCCGCACGGGGTCGACCGAGAGTTCGCCGGGGACTATGAGATACACGCCGAGCGTCACGATCGCGACGATGTTGTTGCATACCGGCGCCCATGCGGGTGGCCCGAACACATTGCGGGTGTTCAGGATTGCCATGAACACCGACGACAACCCGTAGAACAGCACTTGGGGCAGCAGCAGGTATGCGAACGCGGTGGTGAGGTCGCGGTTGACTTCGGGGTCGCTGCCGAGCATGAGGTTGACGAGCATCGGCGCCGAGGCCACCGACAGCGCGGTGATGATCAGCAGCAGCGTCGTCGTCAGCGTGACCAGGCGCCGGATGAACGCCGTGCCGTTGTCGGGATCGTCGCGCTCAGCGCGCGCCAGCACCGGCACGAAGATCGCGGTGAAGGTCGCCTCGAGCACGAGCGCCGCAATCAAGTTGGGTAGCTGGTAGGCCACCGAGAACGCGCTGGTGAGTGCCGCGCCGAGGATGGTCGCGAGCAGCACGATGCGGGCGAACCCGGTGAGCCGGCTGACCAGCGTCGCGACCGCCATGCCCCACGACCGCGACACCACCGCCGCGTCGGAGAGTTCTTCGCGGCCGGCGCGGCGGCGGGGGGCGGGTCCGCGGCTGAGCCGCGGCGGGCCGTCGCGCCGTGGTGTGCTCGGCGGCGGGGGAGGGAAAGGTGTGTGGCCGGGCCACTTTCGTGGCGGTGCCTGCGGGTGGGGCCGAGGCGGCGGCGCGGGGGTGCTCACTCGGCACCGTCGCGGGTGCCCGAGCCTCTGCGTCCGGCCCGGCTCAAGGTTGTGTCGGTGTCGTCGTCGTAGTGCAGCGCGACCTCGAGCGGGTCGGGACGGTCGAGGTCGGCGGGATCGGGCTGGCCGCGGAAGCGATGCCAGAGCCGACGCCCGGCCAGCAGTACCAGGACGGCGCCCGCCGAGAGCGTGATGAAGAACAGCACCTTGCCGTAGGCGTTCGAGTGCACCGACAGCCGCACCGGTTCCCCGAGCGGCAGACCGTTGACCGTGCGCAGCGCGACGTCGACGGCGACGCGCTGGGTGAAGTGCACCTCGATGGGGACCCGCAGCGGAAGGTAGCCCGGTGGCAGCACGATCTCGCCCATGTCGGTGACCGTCATCCCCGGTGGTGCGTCGACGTCGAGGCGGACCCGTATCGGTACCGGCAGGTCGTTGCGCAACGCCAGCGGTAGCGGGCTGCGTTCGGTCGCCAGCGTGTAGGCCCCGCCCGGGTTGACGATCGTGACCGCTCCGAAGATGTCGTCGACGGTGTGGCCGACCGTCGTGAGTCGTTGTTGCGCAAGGCCGTTGCGGGTGTCGGGCGGCACGGACTGGCTCAGTGCGCGGAGCATGTCCTCGCGCAGCGGGGCGGTGTAGCCGTATCCGGTCAGCCCCGTGCGTTCGTCGGTGGTCAGCGCCGCGGTCAGCCCCCACAACCGCCCGGTGACGGTGGCGATGCCCGACACGACGGCGTCGTCGAAGCGGGCGTCGGGGTCGCCCAGCTCGTCGCTGGGCAGCGGGGACATGTCGTCGGGCGGGACGGCGCTGCCTTCGCCGATCACCGCGGTGAGCGGTCGCGGTTCGGCGAGCCCGGCGTTGATCGCGGTGGCGACCGCCCGGAACATCGCCCGCGCGTCGTCGGGGCCGATGCTCCACGCCATCGGCGGCATCAGGATCTGGGTGCGCGGGGAGACGTCGGGATTGAGGGCGCGCCACAGCACGGCCCCCAGGGCGTCCTGGCGCCGGGCCACCGCCGAATCGTGTTGCAGCGGGATGTCCAGCGACGGGTCCAGATACCCCGGCGCCACGGGGTCGGTGCCCGCGCCGGCGAGCGCCGCGCCGACGGCCGGGTCGAACGGCGCCGCGACGACCTGCGGTGTGTAGCGGACCGGCTCGGTGTCGGCGACGCCGGAGTCCGCGACGTCGGTGCCGTCGTCCGAGCCCGATTCGGCGGCCGCGACGGCCACCGTCTGGCCACCCTGGTCCGACAGCAGACGCACCGCGGGGCCGGTCAGCGGACCGTCGCCGACCAGGCTGGCGCCGCGCACCGAGTTGACCCCCAGAATCTGGTCGACGATGTCGCCCGCGGAGCTGGTCGCTATCCGGCTGAGTCCGGGGTCGCGGACGCGGCGGAGCGCGTCCAGATCGGCTTGCGCATAAATGGTGGAGGCGACGCACATGCCAGTCGCCAGGTTCGTGAGCCGGTTCAGCCACGCCACCGCCGCGTCCTGCCCGGTACCGGGGCGGGTGGGGGTGCCGGACCCCGCGTCGGGTCCGTTGTTGACGACGTAGCCGCCCCTCATCGCGTTGACGGTGACGAGCAGATCAGGGTCGACCGCCAGACATGTCGCAGCGCGCACCCGTCCGTCGGGATCGACCTGGGGGCTGGTGGCGAACTCGACGGCCGACAGGAGCGTGTCGAGGCGCCCGCCCGGTGCCAGCGAGGACGCCAGCTCGTCATCGATGAGCCGTACCGGGGTGGCGCCGCCCGGTGCGCCCGCGGCCAGCCGCGGCCGGTCGGCGATCGGCCACAGCAGCGTCAGCCGGACCGGCTTGGATGTGTCGGGCGCTGAGATCGCCGTGACTGCGTCACCTGACTCGGCGCCCGGGTCGGGTGGGACACCGAGCACCGGCAGCAGGAAGCGGGCGTCGTCGAGGCGGGCGGGCGCGCCGTAGTCGGGGGTGCCGTTGACGTTGACCATCACCGGGTACACGCCGGGCGCGTCGATGCTGAGCGACGGTCGGTCCGCCGACCGCAGGGGATAGGACAGGGTGAACGGAACCTCTTGTCCCCGAGCGAGTTCCGGTGAGAGGGGGACGAACTCGCCGATCGGCTCGTACTGGTCGACGTCGCCGGTGAGGTTGGTGCGCAGGCCGGTCGACGTCCGCACCGCCGCGGCATCCTCCAACCGAACGACCACATCGCGCACCGGCCGGTCGCCGACGTTGAGGACGGCGCCGGCCACCGTGACCACCGGCTCGCTGGTGGTGGTCACCACGTCGGGGGTGACGCGGTCGACGCGGACCTGCAGGAACGGCGTCGAATCGGGTTGGGCGGTGCCCGCCGGCGGCAGGACGAGCGGCAGGGCACTCAGCGCCAGCACGATCAGCGCGGCCAGCGCGCGCGGCAGCGCTGCGGCGGTCACGAGCCCTGTCCGCAACCGTTCGTCCGGCCGGGCTGCATATTCTCCCACTCGTCCCCCTGCCCTTCGGGCGGGCGTCGTCCCCACCGCTCCGCCCCCGGGGACGGTTGGGGGCGTTCGTCGGGACGACGGTTGCGGGTGTGCGAGTGCGTCTGGGGGCGGCGCCGCGGCGATGAGCGGGGCAGGGGCGGCAGCGCGGAGGGGCCGTGGGCGTGCAGCTGGTCGATCAGCTCGCCTGCGACCTCGGCGAGGCGGCGTTCGTCGGCGTAGGCCAGCCGCTTGGGCAGTTCCTTGAGCGGCACCCACGCCACCTCGGTGACTTCGACGTCCTCGTCGGACAGCTCACCGCCGAGGAAACGCATCAGGTAGTGGTGCACGGTCTTGTGGACGCGGCGGCCCTCGGTGACGAACCAGTAGTCGATGCTGCCCAGCGCGGCGAGCACGCTGCCCTGCACGCCGGTCTCCTCGGCGACCTCGCGGACGGCGGTCTGCTCGGCGGTCTCACCCATTTCGATATGGCCCTTGGGCAGCGACCACAGCATGCGCCCGCGCCGGTCGATGCGACCGATCAGCGCGGCGACCTGGCTCTCCTTGGGGCCGTCGATACCGTCGATGACCAGCCCACCCGCCGAGGTTTCGTGGACGGTGCGCAGCCGGTCGGGTGGCCGCCGCGGCCGCGACTTCTTGGACTGCCCGCGCTTGCCGTCCTTGTTCCCGTCGACGACGGCACCGTTCTTCGGTGCGGCGTTGGTGTGGCCGGCCGGTGGCTGCGGAATGGGGCGGCGCTGCGCCGATGGGTCGGGTGCGGCCTCGGGCGGACCTGCCGCGCGTCGGCCACGACGTCGCCCGCGGCGCCGTCGTGGTTTGGCCTGTTCGCCGTCCGACACCCAAGCGATAGTAGTTGCCACGCATATTCGCCCCCGCCGCACTCACCGGTCGTGATAGAGCCGTTGCACATTTGTGTGGCTCCGCGGCCCGGGGGCCGCTTGATCGTCGCCTGACTAGGTTGGATCGTCCGGCTCCTCAACGCGGCCCGGGGGGCGCTTGATCGTCGCCTGACTAGGCTGTCCGAACGTGCCCGCCTCCTCCACCGACGCCGAACTCCTTGCCACCGCGCAAGTGGAGCTGAACCGCCACGGCGCGGTGCTGCGCGAACTCGGCCGGCTGTTCGCCGACGCCGGTCACGAGTTGTATCTCGTCGGCGGCAGTGTCCGTGACGCGCTGCTGGGCCGTGCGCTGACCGACCTCGACTTCACCACTGACGCCCGCCCCGACCGGATGCAGAAGTTGCTGCGGCCGTGGGCCGACTCGCTGTGGGACACCGGCATCGAATTCGGCACTCTCGGCGTCGGCAAGGGCGACGAGCGTCTCGAGATCACCACCTACCGCGCCGACACCTACGACCAGGTGTCCCGCAATCCGGAGGTGCGCTTCGGCGACAACCTCGACGACGACCTGGTGCGGCGCGACTTCACCGCCAACGCGATGGCCGTGCGCATCACCGCCGACGGATCCGCCGGCTTCCACGACCCGCTGAACGGGCTGGCGGCGCTGCGCGCGAAGGTGCTCGACACCCCCGCCGCGCCCGAGGTGTCGTTCGGCGACGACCCGCTGCGCATGCTGCGCGCCGCGCGATTCGTCTCGCAGTTGGAGTTCACCGTCGCACCGCGCGTGATCAGCGCGCTGGTGGAGATGGCGCCGCAGCTGGGACGCATCACCGCCGAGCGGGTGGCCGCCGAACTGGACAAGCTGCTGCTCGGCGCCGACCCGGTCGCGGGCGTCGACCTGATGGTGCAGACCGGGCTGGGCGAGGTGGTGTTGCCCGAGGTGGGCGCGATGCGAATGGCGATCGACGAACACCACCAGCACAAGGACGTCTACTGGCATTCGCTGACCGTCCTGCGGCAGGCGATCGCGCTCGAGGACGACGGACCCGACCTGGTGCTGCGCTGGGCGGCGCTGCTGCACGACATCGGCAAGCCCGCCACCCGCAAGCACGAACCCGACGGCGGGGTGAGCTTTCACCATCACGAGGTGGTCGGCGCGAAGATGGCGCGAAAACGGCTGCGCGCGCTGAAGTACTCCAAGCAGATGGTCGACGACGTATCGCAGCTGGTGTACCTGCACTTGCGGTTCCACGGCTACGGCGGCGGCAAGTGGACGGATTCGGCGGTGCGTCGGTACGTGACCGACGCCGGTCCGCTGCTGCCGCGGCTGCACAAGTTGGTGCGGGCCGACTGCACGACGCGCAACAAGCGTCGCGCGGCCCGGCTCCAGGCCAACTACGACGACCTCGAGCAGCGGATCGCCGAACTCGCCGAGAAGGAGGACCTCGCGCGGGTGCGCCCCGATCTCGACGGCAACGAGATCATGGAGATCCTCGGTATTCCCGCCGGTCCTCAGGTCGGCCAGGCGTGGCAGTACCTCAAGGAGCTGCGCTTGGACCGCGGACCGCTGTCGCGCGACGAGGCCGTCGAGGAACTGCTGGCGTGGTGGAACGCCCGCGGCGGGCAGTAACCACGCGCCGGGTCCGCACATAGGACTCACTCGCCGAGCCCGACGTTTTGGTTGGTTAGCGCGCGCGAATTCGACCATTGCGTCGGTCTCGAGCGAGGCGGAGGCGTGTGGAACCCGCCGCGGCTGCGGTGCGTCCCATAAGTCATGGACTACTGCCTCAGTGACGGCGACGGTTCGGCGACGATCTGGTCCGCGACGCCCGACGTGGATGTCGACGGTGACGGCGCATTCGAAGCGGTCGGGCTCGACTTCGACGGCGACGGTCTGCTCGACGACGCGATGGCCGACCTGGACGACGACGGTATCGCCGAGCGCCTCGTGCGCGACCACGCCGACGCCGCAATGCACTTCACCGACGATGGCAGCGGAACCTGGACGGTCAGCGTCGAGCGCGGGCTGCGCTGGTTCGGTCTCGACGGGGTCGAGCAGTTCGGTGGGCCGATGGTCGACCTCGATGCCGACGGCGACGTCGACGACCGCCTAATGGACGCCGACGCAAACGGGCTCGCCGACCGCGCGCTCGCCGGTGAGAACGCCTACGTCGACGCCGACGCCGACGGCAAGTGGGACATCAAGCTGACCGACAGTGACGGCGACGGCCGCGCCGATTCGGCCGTCGATTTGTGAAGCGCGTTAGCCGCGGCCGGACCCTGGCGGGCCGGCGAACGCCTGCGCGATGCCCAGCCACTGTTCGGCGTCGTCGCCGACGGCGCGCACGTCGAGTTCCGAACGTGGGCGCCGCTGGGTCACGAGCATGCAGAAGTCCTCCGCCGTACCGGTGACTCGCTGGTCCGCGTCCTCCGGCCCCCACGACCACGTCGACCCGTCCGGTGCGCGCAACTCGACGCGGAACGGTTCGGCAGGCGGCTGTCGACCGTTGACCACGAACGCGAAGTCGCGGGTGCGCACACCGATGTGGGCGATCGAGCGCAGCCGCGCTGTGGGCGGCCTGCGCGCACCGAGGGCGTCGGCGACGTCGAGTCCGTGGGCCCACGTCTCCATCAGCCGCGCGGTCGCCATCGACGCGGCGCTCATCGGCGGGCCGAACCAGGGCAGCTTGCGACCCTCGGCGACGGTCAGCAGTTCGTCGTGCAACCGGGACCGGGTCGTGCGCCACTCGGCAAGCAGGTCCGGAGGCGGCAGGGCGGCCACCTCCTCGGCGCCCGCGTCGACGAAGCCGGTCGGGTTCTTGCCCGCCTCTTCGAGCAGGCCGGCGAACGCGGCCTCGTCGGTGACGGCGGTCAACGCGACGCGGTCGGTCCACAGCAGATGCGCGATCTGGTGAGCGATCGTCCAGCCTTCCGCCGGCGTGGGTTCGGCCCACCGCGCGGCGGGAAGATCGGCCACGATGGCATCGAGTTCGTCGCTCTCGGCGCGCAGGTCGGCCACCATCGGCGCGGCACCAGCCATGCCGGTCACCTTAACCCGGGGTCGGCGTCGCCGGTCTCGCGATTGCCGCGTGCGCGGCCAGACCGGCGAGGTACACGCCGACGCCGGCCAACGCGAGCGCGGGTTGGCGACCGTCCGGCGGAATCACGCTCGCCGTCAACGCGATCGCGCCGATGAACGTCATCCAGAACAGCGAGTCCTGCACGGTGAACACGTGACCGCGCAGGCCGTCGTCGACGTCGAGCTGCATGGCGTTGTCCGCGCACAACTTGACCACCTGACCGGCCATGCCGAGCAGAAACCCGCACACCACCATCATCGCCAGCTGCAGGCCGGACCCGGCCAGCTGGACCAGCGCAGCGATCGCCAACGCGCCGTTGGCCGTGGCGTACCGGCCCCAGCGGCGCACCGCCACCGGCATGATCGCGGCAGCGATGAAGGCTCCCGCGCCGGTCGCCGCGACGAACAGCACCGCGGTGCCCAACCCCGCGACCTGCTGAGTGTCGGTGTGCCGCACCATCACCAGCACCAGCAGGCTATTGATCCCGAACACCATGCGGTGCGCGGCCAGCCCGGTCAGCGTCGCGGCAACGGCGGGCACCGCCAGCACGGTTTTTACGCCGTGCACCCACCCGGTTGCGACCGCGTAGAGCACCGAGCCGTGCACCGCGCGCGCACTGTCGTCGGGCCCCAGCATCCGCGGCGGGAAACGCCACGCCAGCCACAGCGCCAGTGCCACCGGGGCGGCCACGATCAGGATGATGACCGCAGCGCCGGCGTCGTCGGCGCCGAACAGCCGGCGGGGCAGCAGCATGAAGTTGGCGCCGAGGAACGCGGCCGCGGCACCGGTCGCGATCGCAACCGAGTTCATCGCCACCACTTGATCTCTGGGCACCACGTGCGGCAGCGCCGCCGACAACCCCGACGACACGAAGCGGGTGAACCCGTTGACGATCAGCGCGCAGCACAGGATCGCCAGATCGCCCGCGCCGGACTCGAGCAGCTGCGCGACGGCCAGCACCAACACCAGGCGGCCGGCGTTGGCCGCGACCAGTACCAGCCGTCGATCCCAGCGGTCGAGCAGCGCGCCGGCGAACGGACCGAGCAGCGAGTAGGGCAGGAACAGCACCGCGAACGCCCCGGCGATCGCCCACGGTTCGGCGGCGCGCTGCGGATTGAACAAAATCGCGCCCGCCAACCCCGCCGCGAACAGACCGTCGCCGAACTGACTCACCAGCCGCAGCTCCAGCAGCCGCCGGAACTCGGGCAGGCTGCGCACCGACCGCCAGACGGCGACGGGCGCGCGGAAATCGGGCACGGGAGATCACGTTCTCAGAAGCGGCGGATCGGACCGCATCCACAGTACAAATATCGCGGCGGCGTCGCGCTTGTCCGCCACGACGGGCGTTGCCGGTGCCATGATGGACGGGTGGCGCAGTCAGAGGACCCAGAGGATTTCATCGCCCCTGCCGCGCCTCGAGTGCGGGCGGGGACGCTGCTTCTCGCCAACACCGACCTGCTGGAGCCGACGTTCCGCCGCAGCGTCATCTACGTCGTCGAACACAACGACGGCGGCACCCTCGGCGTCGTCCTGAACCGGGCGAGCGAGACGGCGGTCTACAACGTGTTGCCGCAGTGGGCAAAGCTGGCCGCCAAACCGAAGACCATGTTCATCGGCGGACCGGTCAAACGCGATGCGGCGCTGTGCCTGGCGACGCTGCGCGCCGGGATGGAGCCCGCCGACGTCCCCGGTCTGCGCCATGTGCAGGGACGGATGGTGATGGTCGACCTGGACGCCGATCCCGACTCGATCGCCCCGGTGGTGGAAGGGATAAGAATCTTCGCCGGCTACTCGGGGTGGACGATCGGCCAACTCGAAGGCGAGATCGAGCGCGACGACTGGATCGTGTTGTCCGCCCTACCGTCCGACGTTCTGGTCGAACCGAAGATCGACCTGTGGTCGCGGGTGCTGCGTAGGCAGCCTCTTCCGCTGTCGTTGCTCGCGACGCATCCGATCGACGTCAGCCGCAACTAGACCTCAACTGCAGGACAGCGTGCAGGTGGCGCACCCGCCGCCGCAACCGCTCGCGTCGCTGCGCTCAGCGCTCGATAGACGGACGGCCATCTTCGCGCTCTGCCAGCATCCGGCTCCGACGGTCCCGAGCGCTCCGACCACGCAGACGATCAACACGACGAGGGCCGTGCCGGGATCGGCCGCCAGTGCGACCGCACCGCCGGCGGCCAGCATCGCGGCCGCCGCCAGTTGGGTCGGCGCCACCGAGCGCAGCACCGTGCGCACCGGGTCTTCCGATTGCGGTCGGCTCAATAGCCACCCGCCGACCGCGGCGACGGCGCCGGCAGCGCACAGGCAGAGCACCGCGGCGATGAGCATGGGCCACAGGATATCGAGACGCGTCGCTCTCGACGAGTTGGGACGTCCCCCGGGCGCCAGGCTTCGCCCGGGGGACGGGCCTAACCCGGCAGGCCCGGCTGGGTTCCCAGCGCAGTCGCGCTCGGGGACCGCTGGGCGGCCGGCGCCGTCGCTGCTGACGGCGGATTCGACACCGGCGATGCCGCGCCGGGAGCGGCCGGGGCGGATGCACCGGGAGCCGCAGGCGCAGCAGGGGGTGCTGCGGCAGGCGCCCCGGGGACCGTGACCCGGAAACCGTTGACGATCGCGTCGGTGGCCTCAGCGGCCGGGACAACCTGGTCGACGCTCGTGGTGACGGACAGCGACACCAGATACTTGTCGGGCCCGGCCGTGGCGATGACGTGACGCCGTGAGGTGTTCAGCGTCATGTTGTTCTCGCGATAGGTCCCCTCGATCAACGCCGACGGCATGCCGCCGAACTCGGCCAGCGACGCGTCGGTGCTGCGCCACGCGGGCAGCTGCTGGCTGTCGACGAAGCCGTGGCTGATCGCCTCTTTCGGGTCGAAGTCGCCGACGAGCTTGTACACCACGACCTGAGCGTTCGAGGTGTACAACCCGTTGCCGCCGACCCGGTCCGCGATCACCGCGAAGGCATCGGGCACGTTCGGGTCGGGGACGTGCTCCCAGCCGCGCGGCATCGGCAACACGATGGTGAGCGCCTTGAAGTCGCGGCTGTTCTGTGGCTCGAGTTTGACCCCCTTGTCGGCGAAGAACTCGGAGAGCGTGCCGGAGGTGGCGGGCATGATCGTCGCGACCGGCGCCGGGGGGACGGGTTGGGCGGCCAGGCCCGGGGCCGCGGTGCCGGCTGGCGCCGCCGCTCCCGCCGGCATCGCCGTACCAGCCGGCGCCGCCGCTCCCGCTGGCATCGCCGCACCGGCCGGAGCGCCCGCTGGAGTCGCCACGCCTGCTGGACTTGCTGCTCCGGCTTGAGCCGCCGCGCCGGCCGGGGTCCCCGCGGTGGCAGACGTCACACCCGGTGCGGTCACCCCCTGTTGGGTGAGGGGCTGGGCGTTCGGTGTGACCGTGACGGTCTGCGTGACCGTGGGCAACGCGGGCTGGGGTGGCTGCGGAACGAGAGGTTCGGCCGATGCGGTCGTGCCCGCGAAGCCGAGGACGCCGGCGGTGGCGGTGGCCACACTTGCGGCCAATATCCGCCAGCGAGGGGCGATCTCGATCATCTGCGTCGGTCCTTCCGAACTGCACGGGAAGAGGTCAGGCGCTGACTGTATCCACCCGCGAAGCACGGCGACCAGCGTCGGAATCGACCTGCAACCGTGTTCTGACTTCCCCGCAATGCAACCGAGACCGACCCGTGGCCGAAGCATCGCGGATATCGGTGCTTATACCCTGTTCACGTGACAGACGCGCCGACCACAGACACCCCCCAGCACCGCTACACCGCGGAGCTGGCCGGGCAGATCGAGCGCACCTGGCAGCAGCGGTGGGCCGACGCGGGGACTTTCCACGTGCCGAACCCCGTCGGGTCGCTGGCGCCCGCCGACGGTTCGCCGGTGCCCCCAGACAAGATGTTCGTCCTGGACATGTTCCCGTATCCGTCGGGTGAGGGCCTGCATGTCGGGCACCCACTGGGTTACATCGCAACCGACGTCTACGCCAGGTACTTCCGGATGACCGGGCGTAACGTGTTGCACGCCTTGGGGTTCGACGCGTTCGGCCTGCCCGCCGAGCAGTACGCCATCCAGACCGGGACACATCCCCGGATCCGGACCGAAGCCAACATCGTCAACTTCAGGCGCCAGCTGGGCCGGCTGGGGTTCGGTCACGACTCGCGACGCAGCTTCGCCACCACCGACGTCGACTACTACAAATGGACGCAGTGGATCTTTCTGCAGATCTACAACGCGTGGTTCGACCCGACCGCACAGAAGGCTCGGCCGATCGTGGAACTGGTCGAGCAGTTCGAGTCGGGAGCGCGCAGCCTCGACGACCGCCGGTCATGGTCCGACCTGTCGAAGGGTGAGCGCGCCGACGTGATCGACTCGTATCGGCTGGTCTACCAATCCGACTCGCTGGTGAACTGGTGTCCGGGGTTGGGCACAGTACTGGCCAACGAGGAGGTCACCTCCGACGGCCGCAGCGAGCGCGGGAACTTCCCGGTCTTCCGTAAACGGTTGCGGCAGTGGATGATGCGCATCACCGCGTACTCCGACCGCCTGCTCGACGACCTCGAACTGCTGGACTGGCCGGAGAAGGTCAAGACCATGCAGCGCAACTGGATCGGCCGGTCCACCGGCGCATCCGTCCTGTTCGGCACCGACGTCGGGGACATCGAGGTGTTCACCACTCGCCCCGACACACTGTTTGGCGCGACGTACATGGTGCTGGCGCCCGAGCACGAACTGGTCGACAAGGTGGTCGCCGACCAGTGGCCCTCCGGTGTCGACGAGCGATGGACGTACGGTGGCGCGACGCCCGCCGAAGCCGTCGCCGCCTACCGTGCTGCGATCGCGGCCAAGTCGGACCTGGAGCGTCAGGAGAACAGGACCAAGACCGGTGTGTTCGTCGGCGCGTATGCGACCAATCCCGCCAACGGTCAACGCGTACCGATCTTCATCGCCGACTACGTTCTGCTGGGCTACGGCACTGGAGCCATCATGGCGGTGCCGGGACACGACCACCGCGACTGGGAATTCGCGAACGAGTTCGGGCTGCCGGTCGTGGAAGTTGTTGCCGGCGGCAATGTCTCGCAGGACGCGTACACCGGAGAAGGCGAGATCGTCAACTCCGACTACCTCAACGGGCTGAGCGTCGCCTCGGCGAAGGAGGCGATCACCGCGCGGTTGACGGCAGACGGCCGCGCCCGCGAGCGCATCGAATACAAGCTGCGGGATTGGCTTTTCGCGCGTCAGCGGTATTGGGGCGAGCCGTTCCCGATCGTCTACGACGAGGACGGCCGCGCGCACGCGCTGCCGGAGTCCGCGCTGCCGGTCGAGCTGCCCGACGTACCCGACTATTCGCCGGTGCTCTTCGCCCCCGACGACGCAGACAGCGAACCGTCGCCGCCGCTGGGCAAGGCCACCGAGTGGGTGAACGTCGAACTGGACCTCGGCGACGGCCTCAAGCGCTACACACGCGACACCAACGTCATGCCGCAGTGGGCAGCCAGCTCCTGGTACGAGCTGCGTTACACCGACCCGCACAACTCAGAGGAGTTGTGCGCCAAGGAAAACGAGGCCTACTGGATGGGGCCGCGGCCCATCGAACACGGCGCCGACGACCCGGGTGGTGTCGACCTGTACGTCGGCGGCGTCGAGCACGCGGTGCTGCACCTGCTGTATGCGCGCTTCTGGCACAAGGTGCTCTACGACCTCGGACACGTCAGCTCCTCTGAGCCCTACCGCAGGCTGGTGAACCAGGGCTACATCCAGGCGTTCGCCTACACCGACTCTCGCGGCGCATACGTGCCCGCCGCGGAAGTGGTTGAGCGGGAGGGCAAGTTCTACTGGACCGGGCCCGACGGTGAAATAGAGGTCTTCCAGGAGTTCGGGAAGATCGGCAAGAGCCTGAAGAACTCGGTGTCGCCCGACGAGATCTGCGACAACTACGGTGCGGACACGCTTCGGGTTTACGAGATGTCGATGGGCCCGCTGGAGGCGTCGCGGCCGTGGGCCACCAAGGACGTCGTCGGTGCACACCGGTTCCTGCAGCGGGTGTGGCGCCTGGTGGTCGACGAGGAGACCGGCGCCAACCGCGTCGCCGAACACGAGGCGATCGACGAGCCGACGCTGAAGTTGTTGCACCGCACCATCGCCGGAGTGTCAGACGATTACACGAGCCTGCGCAACAACACCGCGGCGGCCAAACTGATCGAGTACACCAACCACCTGACAAAGGAGGGGGTGACGGCGCGCGCGGCGTTGGAGCCGCTGGTGTTGATGGTCGCCCCGCTCGCCCCGCATCTGGCCGAGGAGCTGTGGCGTCGGCTGGGTCACGAATCGTCGCTGGCGCAGGGTCCGTTCCCGGTGGCCGACCCGCAGTATCTGGTCGAGGACACCGTCGAGTACCCCGTCCAGGTCAACGGGAAGGTGCGCGGGCGGGTGACGGTCGCTGCGGACGCGGACGCCGATGCGCTGGAGGCCGCCGCGTTGGCCGACGAGAAGGTTCAGGCGTTCATCAACGGCGCGACGCCGAAGAAGGTGATCGTGGTGGCCGGCCGCCTCGTCAACATCGTCGTCTAACGCGCGATTTCGGTGTCGTTGGTTGCGACTGGCGCAACCATTGACACCGAAATAGCGGCACAGGGAACCGGAGGAGCGGTTGTCGCGTCCATCACTAAGTGCTCAACGATCATCTCCGTCGGCACGATGGTGTTCTGACGCTCAGCCAGGCTCGCCTCATGGGGATGAGCAGGTCCGCAGTTCACAGGCGCGTGCGGTCCGGACTGTGGCGGCAGTGCGCACGCGGCGTCTACTTCGTCGACGACCGTCCATTCAGTGACGCCGCGCGTATACGCGTCGGGGTGTGGAGTTGCGGGGAGACCGCCGTCGCGAGCGGATTGACAGCTGCGTGGTGGCACAGCCTCACCCGTTTCGCACCGAATGTCGTTGAAGTCACCATGCCTCGCAACGGCAGCGGCCGAGCTCCCAGAGGCGTGAGGTTGCGCCGCCGGAACCTTGCATCCGAGGACATCGTCGAATGCAAGGGGCTACGCGTCACTTCCCGACCATTGACCGTTCTTGAGGCCGCCGTCCGGACTCGCGATGGCGCAAAGATCATGGATCGCGCACTCCAGGCGGATGTAGCGCTGCGGGATTTGTGGCGCGCCCAACTCCGCAACAATGGCCGCTACGGTTCACCCTCGGCGCGCGTACTTCTGCAGGCGGCGTCGGACGGCGCGCGATCGACGGCCGAGCGGCTGCTGCTCAGGCTGCTCCGGGAAGCCGGGATCACCGGGTGGCAGGCGAACTACCCGGTGGGTAGATATCGCGTCGACGTAGGATTTAAGGGCCCGAAGGTCGCCATCGAAGTTGACGGCTTAGCGTTCCATATCGGTTCTGACGAGTTCCATCAGGATCGGGTGCGACAGAACCACATAACCCTTCTGGGGTGGCAGGTGCTGCGCTTCACCTGGCTCGACCTCACGGAGTACCCCGATCGCGTGATAGCGCTCATCAAATCGGCGATTTCGATGTAGCTGGTTGCGCCTCCCGCGACAAACTACACCGAAATCACCGAACTACTAGCGGGGGCGGACGATGACCTCGTGCATGTGGGCGTCCGGCGGCGTGTGCACCGCATCGGCGATCACCTTCGCCACACTCTGCGGGCTCAGAAACCGTGACGGGTCGTACTCCCCGCCCTCGTAGGCGACCAGACCCTCCTGCATCTCCGTGGCGATCCGGCCCGGGTGCACGGACGTCACACGCAGCGACGGCTCATCGGCCCGCAGTGAGTCGGCGAACGACCGCAAGGCGAACTTGCTGGCCGAATACGACGCCAATCCCGGCGACGCGTTGATCCCCGACCCCGAGTTCACGAAAAGCACGTGTCCGCCCGCGGCCCGCAACGCCGGCAACAGCGCGAGCGTAAGAGCAACCGCGCCAATGACATTGACCTCCATGGAGGTGCGCCACTCGTCGACGGTGGATTCGGCGACCCGACCCGGGAACGCCACCCCAGCGTTGTGAATCAGTACGTCGAGCTCGACGATCGGCTCGACCGCGGCCTCGATGCCGGAAACATCAGCCAGGTCGATCGGCCACGTGGTGGCACCGAACTGCGCGGCGACCTCGTCGAGCGCCGCCGACGGTCGCCCGGCCAGAAACAGAGTGTGGCTGTCGGCGAGCGCCGTGGCGATCGCCGTCCCGAGCCCTCGTGAGGCACCCGTGATCATCGCGGTCGGCATGTCGAAACCCTACCGACCTGCGCTCCGGGGAGAAGCGTCGCATCATGGAACGGATGCCACCCGACCACAGCTTCGCGCCCACCCAGCTCGCGGCCCGCGCCGCGTACCTGCTGCGGGGTAACGACCTGGGCACCATGACGACCGCGGCGCCGTTGCTGTACCCGCACATGTGGAGCTGGGATGCGGCGTTCGTGGCGATCGGGCTGGCCCCGCTGAGCGTCGAGCGCGCGGTCGTCGAACTCGACACCCTGCTCTCGGCGCAGTGGACCAACGGGATGATCCCGCACATCGTCTTCGCCAACGGTGTCGACGGCTACTTTCCCGGCCCCGCGCGCTGGGCCACCTCCGCGCTGGCCGCGCACGCTCCCCGCAACCGGCACACGTCCGGTATCACCCAGCCGCCGGTGCACGCGATCGCCGTGCAGCGCATCCTCGATCACGCCCGCACCCGCGGCCGCTCCACCCGCGCCGTCGCCGAAGCGTTCCTCGACCGCCGCTGGTCCGACCTCGTCCAGTGGCACCGCTGGCTCGCCGAGGCCCGCGACCCGAAAGGACACGGCCGCGTCACGCTGTACCACGGCTGGGAGTCCGGTATGGACAACTCCCCGCGCTGGGACAGCGCTTATGCCAACGTGATTCCGGGCAACGTGCCGGAGTACCAGCGCGAGGACAACACGATCGTCACCGACGCCACCCAGCGCCCGTCCGACCTCGAGTACGACCGCTACCTCTGGTTGCTCGAGGAGATGAAGTCGGCCCGCTACGACGACGAATTGCTGCCCAAGGTCATGAGTTTCGCGGTCGAGGACGTGTTCGTCTCGGCCATCCTCGCGGTCGCCTGCGACGTGCTCGCCGAGATCGGTGAGGACTACGGCCGCCCCCGCGCCGACGTCCGCGACCTCTACGCGTGGGGCCAGCGGTTCCGTGAGGGCGTCATCGACACCACTGACGAAAGAAGCGGCGCAGCACGGGATTTCGACGTGCGAACGGGCAAGTGGGTGGCCACCGAAACGGTCGCGCAGTTCGCCCCGCTGTTGTGCGGCGGTCTGCCCCACGACAAGGAACGCTCGCTGGTAAAGCTGCTGGAGGGCCCGCGCTTCTGCGCTCATCCCGACCTCAAGTACGCCTGCATTCCGTCCACCTCGCCGGTGTCACGCGAATTCCGGCCGCGCGAATACTGGCGCGGCCCGGTTTGGCCGGTGGTGACGTGGCTGTTCTCGTGGTGCTTCGCGCGCCGCGGCTGGGCCGAACGCGCACGTCTGCTTCGCCAGGAGGGACTGCGCCAGGCCAGCGACGGGACGTTTGCCGAATACTACGAACCCTTCACCGGCGAGCCGCTGGGCAGCATGCAGCAGTCGTGGACGGCGGCAGCGGTTCTGGACTGGCTGGGTTGATCCGCTACTCGGCCAGCCGCTCGAGCGGGTCGATGGCCTTGGTCAGCGTCTCGATGTCCTCCGGGCTCAACTTGGCCAGCAGGCTGGCCAGATGCGCGCGCCGAACCTCGAGCGCCTCCTGGTGCTGAGCGCGACCCTCCGGGGTGATATCGACGAGCACCGCCCGCAGGTCGGACGGGTCGCGCGAGCGTTTGACGAGGCCCAGCTTCTCCAGTCGGCGGATCGCCACCGTGGTCGTGGGCGTGCGAACACGCTCGTGGGCGGCCAGGTCGGTCATCCGCATCGGGCCCTGCTCCAGCAGCGTGAGCAGGATCGACAGCTGGGCCAACGTGAGGTCTCCCGCGTCTGTCCGGCTCGTGTCGCTGCGACGCAGCACGGAGAACACCCGGGACAGGACCCGCTGCAGCTCCCCCGACAGCTCCACGACCTGCGGTTCGACGACTTCCGCCATAATTTCGGCAGTCTAACCTGTCAGGCGATGCCAGGTTGCGTGACGGACGCGTTAGTTCAAAGTCGTCGAAGGCCCGGTCACAGCACCTGCGAGAGGAACCGCTGCAGACGTTCGGTTTCGGCCGCATCGAAGATCTGCTCCGGCGGTCCGGCCTCGACGACCTTGCCGTGATCCATGAACACCACAGCATCCGAGGTCGATCGGGCGAAGCCCATCTCGTGAGTCACCACCACCATGGTCATGCCGTCGGCGCCGAGGTCGGCGATCAGCGCGAGGATGCCCTTGACCAATTCGGGGTCGAGCGCCGAGGTCGCCTCGTCGAAGAACATCACCTGCGGCGCCATCGCCAACGCCCGCGCGATCGCCACCCGCTGCTGCTGGCCACCGGACAGCGTCGTAGGCCGCACGTCGGCCTTGTTGCGCAGGCCGACGCGCTCCAGGTGCGCCAACCCGAGCTCGCGGGCTTCCTCGGCGCTGAGCCGCTTGAGCTTGCGCGGCGCGAGCGCCACGTTGTCCAGCACGCTGCGGTGCGGGAACAGGTTGAAGTTCTGGAAGACCATCCCGATGCGCTGGCGCAACTGGTCGGGATTGTCGGCGAGCACCGAGCGGCCGTCGAGCAGGATGTCGCCGCGGTCGGGCTCGTAGAGCCGGTTCAGCGTGCGCAGCAGGGTGGACTTGCCTGACCCCGACGGCCCGATCACCGCGGTGGTGCTGCCCGCGGGCACGTCGATGTCCACCCCGCGCAGCACCGGGTTCGGACCGAACGATAGGTGGATGTCGTTGGTGCTCAACGACACCGGATCGAAACCGGACGTGCGCATCAGATCATCTCCTGAGACGTCGCCATTGGGAGCGGATCCTCCTCGGAGGGCTTTCGCCCACGGCGCAACCGGTTGTCGATGTAGTTGACCAGATGCGTCAGCGGCACGGTGAGCATCAGATAGAAGAAGCCCGCGGCCACCAGCGGTGACAGGTTGCCGGTCTGCGCGTTGAGGTCGCGCCCGACCTGGAACAGCTCACGTTGATCGGCCACCAGCCCGAGGAAGTAGACCAGCGACGAGGCCTTCAACAGCGAGATGAACTGGTTCATCAGCGCGGGCAGCACCCGCCGCACACCCTGGGGTATCACCACCAGCTGCATCGATGCGGTGTATGAAAATCCCAGTGCGCGTGATGCTTCCATCTGTCCGGGCTCGACGCTTTGGATGCCGGAACGGAAGATCTCGCCGACGTAGGCCGCAGCCATCAGGCCCAGCGCGGCGATGCCCAGCGGGAACGGGTTGTTGCCGGTCAGGCCGCCCACGATCGGCCCGACGCCGAGGCCGATCAACAAGATGATGACCACCTCGGGCAGGCCGCGGAAGATGTCGGTGTACACCCGCGCCGGCCACCGCAGCCAGCGGTGCCGCGAGATTCCCGCGACCGCCAGCAGCATCCCCAGCACCAGGCCGATGACGGCTGCGCTGACGGTCAGGATCAACGTGTTCGGCAGGCCGGTTTTCAACAGGTCGGGAACCGCCTGCCGGTACAGGTCCCAGTTGAGGAACGAGTCCTTGAGCTGCGTCAGAGTCGATTTCGGCGCCGCGGGCCCGGTGGAAGCCTGCTGGTTCTCGGCGGCGATCGCGTTGAAGTCCGGTAGTTGTGGTGGCGGAGCCGCTTTGGAGCCTGGCTTCCACCCGGGCGGCAGCGCCCGCGGTACCCATTCGGAGTACAGCCGCGCCCAGGTGCCGTCGGCGATCACGGCGTCCAGCCCGGAGTTCAACGCGTCGATGAGCGGGCGGTTCTCAGTGGCAACCGCCCATGCGATGAAATTGTCCAAACTGAAGGTGTTTTCGATGATCTCGGCTGGATCGCCGGGCTGCACCGTCCCCGACGCCTGCTGAGACGGGGCGACCCAGGCATCGATCTGCCGGGTCTTCAGGCTGGCGTAGACGGTGTTGTAGTCGGGGTACTTGACCGGCTGCAGGCCCAGGGTGTCGACGACGTAGGACTCCTGCACGGTGCCCTGCACCACGCCGATGCGCTGTCCGGGCGCCAGTTTGTCGAAACCGGTGATCGGCGACCCGGTGGGCACGACGAGCGAAAAGTAGCCGAAGTCATAGCCGTTGGTGAAACCGACCGTGCGGCGGCGCTCCTCGGTCGTGGTGATCGACGAGGACCCGACATCGAAGCGTCGCGCCGCCACCTGCGCGAGCAGCCCGGAGAATTCGGTGCCGACGAAGTTGATCCGCAGACCCAGCTTGTCGGCGATCGCGCGCAGCACCTCGTTGTCGAACCCGGTGAACTGACCGGCCGAGTTGATGCAGATGCTCGGTGGCGCGTCCGACAAGGTGCCGACAGTCAGCGTGCCCGGCTGGATCAGACCCAACGCGTTCACGTCCACCGCCGCGAGCGGCACCACGGATGGCGTGGTGTACCGGTCCTCGTCGGGCCCGGTCGCCGCCGCGGCGAGGTTGGTAGGAAGGGCGCTGGCACTCTCGACGCCCGGAGGTGCGCACTGGTCCACGTTGGCGTGCGCGGGCCCGGCTACGCCGACGCCGGTCATTAGCATCGCGGCGAGCGCCACCACGAAGATCTTGCCGAACCGCGCAAACGTGGTCATCTGTGCAACGTATCGGTCTGGGCCGCACGTTCGCCGGGTTGGGCTCGATCAGAACGTCACCGGCGAGGCGCCCGCCCCGCGCAACACACCCCGTCGGACCAGTTCGGTGACCATGATGCGACCCATCGCCTCGCTGCGGGTGACGCACGCGTTGCGGGCGGCCTCCTCGTCGCCGCCACGGATCGCGGCGGTCTCGTCCTCGTAGAACGGCAGCATCTCGTCGTGATCGCTCAGATATGTCACCCAGAACGCCCTGGGTGTAAAGGCTTGGACCGACCGAATGAGCGCCGTCAGCCGGGGGCCGGCGTACGCGTCGGTGATCACGGTGCGGTACTGCCATGCGGCGTCGTAGAAGGTGCGCGAGTCGCGGGTGCCGCGCAGCGTGTCGGTCAGCGCGCCCAGCCGGTCGAGGACGCCGGGATCCGGTTCGGCGGCGGCGCGCGCCGACGCCATGCCGGTCAGGAAGCCGTGCAGCTCATGGTGCTCACGCACGAACGCCTCGTCGAAGCGTTCGACGAAGGCACCGCGGTGGTACCGGGTGGACAAGATGCCGTCGTGTTCCATCTGCACGACGGCCTCTTGAATGGGCACGCGCGACAAACCGAGGTCTTGTGCGATCTCGTTGCGGTCGATCCGATCACCCGACCGGAGCTTGCCGGTCAGGACCAGGTTCACGACGTGCGCGACCACAAGGTCTTTTTCCTTGACCCCATACTTTTTGGGCATGGCGGCGACAGTCTCTCACGCACCACGCCTCGCCGGGAGGGGTTACGCCGGTTCAGCCGCCTTCGTTTCGACGACGGTCGCGCCACCGGACCAGCGCCTCGGCTTCTGACAGGTCGTAGTCGGGTCCGTTGACCCCGACGGTCAGCATCGTGACGCCGAGGTCGGCGAGCGCGTCGGCCTCGCCGACCAGGGCCTCGGCGGTCTTGCCCGATACGCCGGCCGACCGCTCGATGGCGTTCGGATCGCGGCCCACGTCGGCGCAGTGGCCCGCCAAAACCTCGGCCTTGCGCGGATATTCGCCGCTGTCGGAGAAGCTGTGCCAGATGTCGCCGTACTCGGCGACCAGACGCAGCGTCTTCTTCTCGCCACCGCCGCCGATGAGGACGGGGATGCCGCGGGTGGGCTGCGGATTGAGCTTGGCAAGACGCGACGTGATGCGCGGCATCGCCTCGGCGAGGTCGTCGAGCCGGCTGCCTGCGGTGCCGAACTCGTAGCCGTACTCGTCGTAATCCTTCTGCTTCCAACCCGAACCGATGCCCAGGATCAGGCGGCCGCCGCTGATGTGGTCGACAGTGCGCGCCATGTCTGCCAGCAGCTCCGGGTTGCGGTACGAGTTACAGGTCACCAGCGCACCGATCTCGATGCGCGACGTTTGCTCGGCCCAGGCGCCCAGCATGGTCCAGCATTCGTAGTGGGCACCGTCGGGATCGCCGTAGAGCGGGAAGAAGTGGTCCCAGTTGAACGCGACGTCGACGCCGAGGTCCTCGCACCGTCGGACCGCGGCGCGGATATGGCTGTACTTCGGGGAGTGCTGCGGCTGCAGTTGCACGCCGACACGGATTGGATAGGTCACGCTTCAACCGTACGCAGCATCATGTGCCACTCGCGAGCGACCGTATCTGTACGCGACACGCCGCCGATCCGCGACCAATTGCGGTCGCTCGCGGCCCGCGGGCTACTCGGCCAGAACGGCCCGCAGGATCTGAATCAACTTGCCCGGCTGATCGCTCTGCACCGAGTGTCCGGAATCCTCGACAATCTGTACGTCCTTGAATCCCGGTGCACGACCGGCGAACTCAGCGGCATCGTCGTCATTGACGAAGAACGAGTTGGCGCCGCGCACCAACGTCGTCGCCACCTCCAGCCGCGGGACGTCGTCCCACAGCCCTTCGAAACCCTCACCCTTGCGCATCTCGTCATAGCGCCAGGTCCAGGTGCCGTCGTCGAGCCGCTTGGCGTTGTGGAACACGCCGCGCCGCAACGATTCCCGGTCACGGTGTGGCGCCGCAGCGACCGTCTTCTCCAGCATCGCCTCGAACGAGGGGAAGATGCGGTCGCCCTGCACCAGAGCGACAGTGCCCTTCTGCGCCTCGGTCATCTGGGTGTGCCGCTCGGGCGCCGACGGCGTCACATCGACCAGCACCAGCCTGCGCACCAGGTCCGGCGCCGCGACGGCCAGACGCAACGCCGTCAGGCCGCCCAGCGACATTCCGACCACGAGATCGGCGTCCGAAGCCAGTGAGCGGACGACGGGTTCGATCGCGACGGCGTTGTTCTTCGGGCCGTAGTCACCGTCCTCGCGCCACGCCGACCGGCCGTGCCCGGGCAGGTCGATGGCCAGCGCCGGCTCGCCCAGCCCGACGATCACGGTGTCCCAGGTGTGCGCGTTCTGTCCGCCGCCGTGCAGAAAGACCACCCGCGGCGGTGCGTCGCCGAACTTCAGGGAGCTGATCGGTCCGGAGGCGAGACGCTTCACCGGCGGCACCGCCTCGACACCGGCCTGGCGCGCGTTTTCCCGTAGGAAGGTGAACTCGTCGAGCGCAGCCAGTTCGTCGTCAGGCGAGATCTCGGTCATCAGGTGACCCTACAGAACGCCGAAACCGACGTAGTGGCGGTCCGCACTCGCGCAAATCCGCCAAAACGCCGGTTTCGGTATCGACGAGCGAGGGTCAGCCCTCGATGAAGGTTTCGAGCTGTGCCCGGGCCACATCGTCGGGCAGCTGCTTGGGCGGGCTCTTCATCAGGTAGGCCGAGGCGGCCTCCACCGGGCCGCCGATGCCGCGGTCCTTGGCGATCTTCGCCGCGCGAACGGCGTCGATGATGACACCGGCCGAGTTCGGCGAATCCCACACCTCGAGCTTGTACTCCAGGTTCAGCGGCACGTCACCGAACGCGCGGCCCTCGAGCCGCACGTAGGCCCACTTGCGGTCGTCGAGCCAGCCGACGTGATCGGACGGGCCGATGTGCACGTCCTTGGTCTTGAACTCACGCTGCAGGTTGGAGGTGACGGCCTGAGTCTTGGAGATCTTCTTCGACTCCAGCCGCTCGCGCTCGAGCATGTTGAGGAAGTCCATGTTGCCGCCGACGTTGAGCTGCATGGTGCGGTCGAGCTGCACGCCGCGGTCCTCGAACAGCTTGGCCATCACGCGGTGGGTGATCGTCGCACCGATCTGGCTCTTGATGTCGTCGCCGACGATCGGTACACCGGCGTCTGCGAACTTCTTGGCCCACTCCGGGTCGGAGGCGATGAACACCGGCAGCGCGTTGACGAACGCCACGCCGGCGTCGATCGCGCACTGGGCATAGAACTTGTCGGCCTCGTCCGAGCCGACCGGAAGGTAGGACACCAGGACGTCGACCTCGGCGTCCTTGAGCGCCTTGACGACGTCGACCGGGTCGGAGTCGGAGACCTCGATGGTGTCGGCGTAGTACTTGCCGATGCCGTCGAGGGTCGGGCCACGCTGCACGGTGACGTTCAGTGGCGGCACGTCGGCGATCTTGATGGTGTTGTTCTCCGACGCGAAGATCGCCTCGGACAGGTCGAAGCCGACCTTCTTGGCGTCGACGTCGAAGGCGGCGACGAACTTGACGTCGCGCACGTGGTAGGGGCCGAGGCGCACATGCATCAGGCCGGGCACGGTCGCCGTCTCGTCGGCATCGTGGTAGTACTGCACGCCCTGTACGAGCGAGGACGCGCAGTTGCCCACGCCGACAATCGCGACCCGCACCTCTCCGTTGGATGACATGACGTCTCTTCCCTTCGTAATCCCTGTCGTAGTTGGTTCGGTTCTGCTTAGGGCTGCACTGTGTTGTCTGAGCGCCCCTGGCTCAGACGCTCCGCCGCTATCAACTCGTTGAGCCACTTCACCTCGCGCTCGCTCGACTCCAATCCCAGCTGATGGAGCTGCCGGGTGTACCTGTCGATCGAGCTGCTAGCCCGCGCAACGGCTTCACGCAGACCCTCGCGGCGTTCCTCCACCTGACGACGACGCCCCTCCAGGATCCGCATCCGGGCCTCGGCCGGGGTGCGGTTGAAGAAGGCGAGATGGACACCGAATCCGTCGTCGGAGAAGTTCTGTGGGCCCGTGTCGGCGACCAGTTCGGAGAAGCGCTGCTTGCCCTTCTCGGTGAGCTGGTAGACGCGTCGCGCCCGGCGCATCTTCGGGGTGCCGTCCGGCGCCGCATCCTCGACGATCAGCCCATCGTTCTGCATGCGCCGTAAGGCGGGATAAAGCGATCCGTACGAAAATGCGCGGAAGGCGCCGAGCAACCCCGTCAATCTCTTGCGAAGTTCGTAACCGTGCATCGGCGATTCCTGCAGGAGTCCCAGGATGGCAAGTTCCAACACCGAAGACACCCCCTCCAGAAATCGCTCGTCGTTACCGCGGTTCGACACCTCGCACCATAGTATCGCGCCGATATATTCGACGCGAACGTTGGGTTACCGTCGCGCGAACGCTCGGACCTCAGTTGGGGTAGTTGACCTGCTTGACCGTGCCGTCACCTGCGAGCTCGATGTAGCCGCTGCCGTAGTCGCTGGACACGTAGACGTCGATCGACAGCGCACCCGGGGTCGTCGGGTCGGTGGCCGGAGCGATGGACAGATAGGTGCTCGTGACGTCCTCGGGTTTCATGCCGAGCGTCTCCGGGGCGCCGCGCAGGACGCCGACGACCGCCTTGGCGTCGAACTTGCCCAGGTCGACCTCGACGGCATCGCTGGTCTTCGAGGACGACGAGGGATCGTCCCAGCCGCCGCGGTAGGTGTAGATCAGTTCGCGGCGCTCCTCGGTCGGATCCGGCCGGGTCAGAGATGCGTAATCCGGATAGACGACGAGCCGGTACCCGTTGGTGTCGCCGAACCGCTGCTTCATCTGTTCCATGAGTCCCGTCAGTCCGCCGAGCGAGTGCAGCTGCTTGGGCGGGGTGAGCACCACCGGGGTGATGCCGTCGGACTTGGCGCCCGGGTCGGAGGTGAAGTTCAGCGGCGACGGAGTGTTGCCGTAGAGACCCCATCCGATCGCGATGCCGAGCACCACCAGCACGCCGGCCACCGCGAGACGCAGCCCCCAACCCGTGCCGGCCATGGGCAGTGCCCGCGGCTTCTTCAGCGTGGGCAGTTGCACCGGTGCGTTGTTGGTCTGAAGGTCGGCCACCAACGCCTGCAGCTCGCCGAGCGTGGTCGCGGTCGTCGCCGCCTTGACCCGGTCGCCGTGCTCGGTCATCGACAGCTGGCCCTCGGCCAAGGCGCTGTCGAGAATCTGGCACGTGTCATTGCGATCGCTGTCTTTGGCCCGCGTCGCCGATGTCTGCCGGATTGCCACGCCGATGATCGTAGAAGCAAAAGTCAGCGGATGAGTCCCTGTGAAGTCATCACGGCCAGCAGCGATCCATCCGAGCCGCGCAGCGAACCGTAGGCCGAGACGCCTCCGCTGGCGACCGAACCCCGGGCCTCGAGCAGTCGCCACGCCGTGGACGGCACCAGGTGCGCCCCGGGTTGCCACACCAGGCTGAGGTCCAAACTCAGCAGCCAGGCGTCGACGAATCCGCTGACCTTGCCCGGCGCATCGAAGAGGTGTGCGTCGGCATGCAGGACGTCGGCGATCTGCGGATGGGTAAGCGGGTCACCGGGCGAATCGCTGTCGGCGCTCACCCACAGCGCCACCTCCGGCCGACGGTCCGCGAAGCGGGTCAGGCTGGCCGGGTAGTCCAGGCCACGGCGATGGGCGAACCGCAGCGACCGATACTCCTGGCCGATCCAGTCCAGCGCGGGCGCCGACTCCGGTTCCGGCAGCGGGACGGCGTAGCGCTCGAAGGGGACGGGTGCGTCGACCGACGGCGGCCCGAGCCAGCCGTCGGCGAACCAGCTGTTGGCGATGAGGATGGTGCGTTCCCGCTGGCGGATCGTGGCCTCGACGGCAGCGGCGGTGCGGCCGCCGCGGATGCTGCGGACGTCGATCCCGAGCGGTCCGGGCGCCCCGGCGTCGACGAAGGTCACCGACAGCGACGCCGCGGCCGGCCTGCCGCTGTGCGCGAACATCGCGGCGAGCGCCAACGCGGAGGTATAGCCGCCGAATGCCCGACCGTCGAAGCACCACTGTTCGGGAAGGTCGCGGGTGAATCGGCTCGAGCCTTCACCGGCGGGCCCGCCGTCGAGGGCGAAGTCGCGCCCGTCCAACATCGAGTCTCCTGAGTTCGCCGCACACGGCACATTGCGGTTGCCGTCGGTCCAGATCAAACACCTTAGAGAGGGGCGTGACCGTGCCGTCACGCTCCGGTAGTCCCATCGCCGACGTACTCTGGTCCTCGTGCGATTGCAGCGACAGGTGGTGGACTACGCACTTCGGCGGCGGTCCCTGCTGGCCGAGGTCTATTCGGGACGCACCGGTGTCTCCGAGGTCTGCGACGCCAATCCCTATCTGCTGCGCGCCGCCAAATTCCACGGCAAACCCAGTTCGGTGACGTGTCCGATCTGCCGGAAAGAACAGCTCACCCTGGTGTCGTGGGTATTCGGCGACCATCTTGGCCCGGTATCGGGTTCCGCACGAACGGCCGAGGAGTTGGTCCTGCTGGCATCCCGATACGACGAGTTCTCCGTACACGTGGTGGAGGTATGTCGCACCTGCAGCTGGAATCACCTGGTCAAGTCGTACGTGCTCGGCGCGGTCCCGCCACCCAAGGGATCGCCCGGCACTCGAACCGCGCGCTCACGGGCGCGCACGGCCAGTGAATAGCGAAGGGCGCCACGACCGGTCAGTCAACGATGTCCGTTCAGGACACGGGGCTGATGGCGTGAGCGCGCCAAACCCCAACGCCGGCGACGGCGGCCGACGCCGGCGTCCCGGGGATGCACCGCAACAGCGCCCGTCCGCCGACGCAGCCCCACAGCGCCCGTCCCCCGACGGACCGCAACACCGACCGCAGGCGGATTCCCGGACACGGCCGATGCCGCCCGACGACCGGCACACCTCGGTGCTGCCGCCCGTGCGCGAGGCCCGGCCGCCCCACCTGCGCGACCCCGTCGACGTCGTAAAGGCGGCGCTTGACGGCACGCCGACGCGCAAACCCCCTACGCCGCCACCGCCACCGCCCCGACCGCCGGGTGGGGGTGGGCCGCCGAGCGGCCCGTCGGGTCCGCGGCGCGGGCTGCCCAGCCAGATCAACTGGACGTGGGTGCGTCGCGGCGGCCTCATCGCGGCGGCGGTGTTCATCGTGCTGCCGCTCATCACGTTCGGGATGGCCTACATGATCGTCGACGTCCCCAAACCCGGGGACATCCGCACCAACCAGGTGTCGACGATCCTGGCCAGCGACGGCAGCGAGCTCGCGAAAATCGTTCCGCCTGAAGGCAACCGCGTCGACGTCAACATCGACCAGATTCCGGTGCAGGCGCGCAACGCGGTGATGGCCGCCGAGGACCGCGACTTCTACTCGAACCCGGGCTTCTCGTTCACCGGTTTCGCGCGCGCCATCAAGAACAACCTGTTCGGCGGCGACCTGCAGGGCGGCTCGACGATCACCCAGCAGTACGTCAAGAACGCGCTGGTCGGTTCCGAGCGCTCCGGCATCGGGGGCCTGATCCGAAAAGCCAAGGAGCTGGTCATCTCGACGAAGATGTCCGGTGAGTGGTCCAAAGACCAAGTGCTGCAGTCGTACCTGAACATCATCTACTTCGGTCGCGGGTCCTACGGCATCGCCGCCGCCTCCAAGGCGTACTTCAACAAGCCGGTCGAACAACTCAACGTCGCCGAGGGCGCGCTGCTGGCCGCGCTGATCCAGCGGCCGTCGGCGCTTGACCCGGCGGTCAACCTCGAGGGCGCCACGGCGCGCTGGAACTGGGTGCTCGACGGCATGGTGGAGATCGGCGCGCTGTCGCCCGAGGAGCGGGCCGCGCAGGTGTTCCCGGCGACGGTGCCGCCCGACCTGGCGCGCTCGCAGAACCAGACCACGGGGCCGAACGGCCTGATCGAACGGCAGGTGCAGAAGGAACTGCTCGAGCTGTTCGACATCAACGAGCAGACGCTGAACACCGAGGGCCTGCAGATCACCACGACCATCGACCCGAACGCGCAGCGGGCGGCGGAGGAGGCCGCCTCGGAGTACCTCGAGGGTCAGGACCCCGACATGCGCACCGCGATCGTGTCGATCGACCCCCGCACCGGCGGGGTGAAGGCGTACTACGGCGGCACCGACGCCAACGGTTTCGACTTCGCCCAGGCCGGTCTGCCGACGGGGTCGTCGTTCAAGGTGTTCGCGTTGGTCGCGGCGCTGCAGCAGGGCATGGGCCTGGGCACCCAGGTCGACAGTTCGCCGCTGGAAGTCAACGGCATCAAGATCACCAACGTCGAGGGCGGCGGTTGCGGCACGTGCAACATCGCCGAGGCGCTGAAGCGTTCACTGAACACCAGCTATTACCGGCTCATGCTCAAGCTGAAGAACGGTCCGCAGGACGTCGCCGACGCCGCGCACCAGGCCGGCATCGCCGAGAGCTTCCCCGGCGTCGAGCACACGCTGTCCGAGGACGGGCAGGGTGGTCCGCCGAACAACGGAATCGTGTTGGGCCAGTACCAGTCCCGCGTGATTGACATGGCGTCGGCGTACGCCACGCTGGCCGCCTCCGGGGTGTACCACAAACCGCACTTCGTGCAGAAGGTGGTCAACTCCGAGGGCGAGGTGCTGTTCGACGCGTCGCAGCAGGACAACTCGGGTGAGCAGCGGATCGAGAAGAAGGTCGCCGACAACGTGACCTCGGCGATGCAACCGATCGCGGCCTACTCCAACGGTCATGCGCTGGCCGGGGGTCGCCCGTCGGCGGCCAAGACGGGCACCAACCAGCTGGGTGACACCGACAGCAACCGCGACGCGTGGATGGTCGGCTACACGCCGTCGCTGTCCACTGCGGTGTGGGTCGGCACCACCGATGGCACCAAGCCGCTGGAGAACCAGTGGGGCTCACCGATTTACGGGTCCGGTCTGCCATCGGACATCTGGAAGGCGACGATGGACGGCGCGCTGGAGGACACCGAGAGCGAGTCGTTCCCCAAGCCCGAGGAGATCGGCGGTTATGCCGGTGTTCCGCAGGCGCCGCCGCCACCGTCGACGACGGCTCCCCCGACCGAGGTCACTCCACCGTCGCAGACCGTCATCCAGCCGACGATCGAAGTGGCGCCCGGCATCACGATTCCGTGGGGTCCGCCGACGACGGTCCCGGTCGCTCCGCCGCCGGGCGGCACCGTACCCGGCGGCCCGGTACCGGGTGGTCCCGCTCCCGGCGTTCCCGCGCCTGCACCGGCACCCGTCGGAGCACCGCCGCCCGCACCCGTCGGAGCACCCCCGGCGCCAGGCGCGCCGCTACCGCCTCCGTGACCGCGGTGGGGGGCGAGGAAACCGGCGAGCCGTCGACGACCTCGCCGCAGACCGTGTCGCCTGCGCGGTTGGCCGAAGTGGTATCGCCGGCTCCGCCGACGGCCGACACCAGAAGTTTCGACGAGCGCGATCTCCCGAGCCGCACGGACGTCATCGGCGCCGCGCTCTCCGATGTCATCGGCGGTCCGGTCGGCAGGCATGCGCTGATCGGCAGGCAACGGTTCCTGACCCCGCTGCGCGTCATGCTGATCATCGCGCTGGTGTTCCTGGCGCTCGGCTATTCGACGAAGGCGGCGTGCCTGCAGACCACCGGGACGGGAACCGCCGATCAGCGGGTGGCCGACTGGAGTAACCAACGGGCCTACTTCCAACTCTGCTATTCCGACACGGTCCCGCTTTACACCGCCGAACTGCTGAACCTCGGCAAGTTCCCGTACAAGTCGAGCTGGATCGAGAAGGACGCCACCGGCCAGCCGCACATTCAGTACGACGGCCACATCGCGGTGCGCTACATGGAGTATCCGGTGCTGACCGGCATCTACCAGTACGTGGCGATGTCGTTGGCCAAGACCTACACCGCGCTGACGAAGCTGGTGTCGGTGCCGGTGATCGCCGAGGTGGTGATGTTCTTCAACATCGCCGCGCTGGGGCTGGCGTTGGCGTGGCTGGCCACGGTATGGGCGACGTCGCGATTGGCCGGCCCGCGGCGGGTCTGGGACGCGGCGTTGGTGGCGGCGTCACCGCTGGTGATCTTCCAGATCTTCACGAACTTTGACGCGCTGGCAACGGCTTTCGCGACGGGTGCGCTGCTCGCGTGGGCGCGACGAAAACCGGTGCTGGCCGGCGCGCTGATCGGTCTTGGTGTGGCGGCGAAGTTGTATCCGCTCTTGTTGTTGGCGCCGCTGGCGGTGCTGGCGGTGCGAACCGGCAAGCTGCGGGAGGTCGGCAAGACGGCCGCGGCGGCGGTGGCGGCATGGCTGGTGGTGAACCTGCCGATCATGGTGCTCTTCCCGCGGGGGTGGTCGGAGTTCTTCCGCCTCAACACCCGTCGCGGCGACGACATGGATTCGATCTACAACGTCATCAAGTCGTTCACCGGCTGGCGCGGGTTCGACCCCGATCTGGGCTTCTGGCAACCACCGACGGTGACCAACACCGTCTCGGCCCTGCTGTTCGTGTCCTGTTGTATCGCAATTGCTTACATCGCCCTTACGGCGAGGCGACGTCCGCGGGTGGCGCAGATCGCGTTCCTGGTGGTCGCGGCGTTCCTGTTGACCAACAAGGTGTGGAGCCCGCAGTTCTCGTTATGGCTGGTGCCGCTGGCCGTGTTGGCGTTGCCGCACCGACGGATCCTGTTGGCGTGGATGACGATCGACGCGCTGGTGTGGGTGCCGCGGATGTTGTACCTCTACGGTGAGGCGAACAGGGGGTTGCCGGAGCAGCCGTTCACCATCACCGTACTGCTGCGCGATATCGCCGTGGTGGCGTTGTGTGCGTTGGTGATTCGCCAGATCTACCGCCCCGAACTAGACCTGGTCCGTGCCCGCGATGCGGTCGACGACCCGGCGGGCGGGGTGTTCGATCGTGCGCAGGACGCGCCGCCGCGGTGGCTGCCCGACTGGTTGCGGCCCGACGCGGCGCGAACCAAGGTGAACCCGGCGCCGCTGAAGCCGGACGATCGACTTGTGCACAGCGGGGAGCGCTGACCGCTCCGAAAGGTGCACAAGTCGCGCCGCCGGAAGCCTCAGACGCCCTAGCCTGAGTCAATGAAGGTCGGTCTGCCGCCCGCAGCGCTGCGTCCCGGAACCCGCGCCCTGTCGCGCTGGATCTTCTCGCCGACCGCGTCGTGGCCAACGGTCCGCAGACGCATGAACTTCGCACTCGCCTACCCACCGCCCAAGGGAACGACGGTGACGCCGACGACGATCGGCGCCGTTGCGGCAGAGGACGTTCGGCCCGCCCGGATCGATGAATCGCGCGTCCTGTTGTACGCGCACGGCGGCGGCTACGCGGTCGGCAGCGCGCGCGCATGTCGTGCACTTGTCGCGCGGCTCGGTGCCGCCGCAGATGCGCGCGTGATCGCGCTCGACTACCGGATGGGTCCGGAGCATCCGTACCCCGCCGCCGTGGACGACGGGCTCGCCGCCTACCGCGCGCTTGTCGCGCACGGCGTCGACCCGAGCCGCATCGCGTTCGCCGGCGATTCCGCCGGCGGGGGACTCGCGCTCGCAGTCGCACTGCGATTGCGCGAGGCCGGTGAACCGCTGCCCGCCGTGCTCGGGCTCATCTGCCCCTGGCCCGACCTCACTCCCGGCGCCCACGCGCGACGGGGCCCCGCACCGCTGGAGCCGACACTCAGCGCCGACCTGCTGATCCGGTTCGCCGACGCCTACCTGCCGTCCGGCCAGGACCCGACCGAGCCCACGGTCTCACCGCTGTTCGCCGACCTCGCCGGACTTCCGCCGGTGGTCATGCATTCGGGCGCCGACGACATTCTCGCGTCCGACGCCCGGGAGCTCGAGAAGCGGGCGCGCGCCGCAGGCGTGGACATCGAGCACCGCGTCTACGACGGTCTGTGGCACGACTTCCATTTGATGGCGCATTTCCTGGCGGGGCCGGGCGGCGACGCGCCACGGGAGCTCGGGCAGGCGCTCGGCCGCCGGCTCGGTCGCCTCTGAGCCCACGATTTCGCAGATCAGCGCGGTTTCCTGTAGCCTGGGCCGGTTGCCGACGCAGGCGACCCTCCTGCCGCGGATAGTCCGTGGCCGATCAGACCGTAGGAGGTGATGAGGTCTTCATGCGTCCATACGAAATCATGGTCATTCTCGACCCCACCCTTGACGAGCGCACCGTAGCTCCGTCGCTGGAAACGTTCCTCAACGTCATCCGCAAGGACGGCGGCAGTGTCGACAAGGTCGACATCTGGGGTCGGCGCCGGCTGGCATACGAGATCGCCAAGCACGCCGAGGGCATCTACGCCGTCATCGATGTGAAGGCAGAACCCGCCACGGTGACCGAGCTGGACCGTCAGCTCAACCTGAACGAGTCCGTGCTGCGGACCAAGGTCATGCGGACGGACAAGCACTAGTCCCGAAGAACAGGCTGTAAGCGTCGGAGCGCTTCCGTAGGCTCGCCTGCGACCGCTCCCAGACTTACACCGCCAATCCCAGGAGGACATCGTGGCTGGTGACACCATCATCACCGTCGTCGGAAACCTGACCGCCGATCCCGAACTGCGCTTCACGCCGTCGGGCGCGGCCGTCGCCAACTTCACCGTGGCGTCGACACCGCGCATCTACGACCGCCAGAGCGGGGAGTGGAAGGACGGCGAGGCGCTGTTCCTGCGCTGCAACATCTGGCGGGAGGCCGCCGAGAATGTGGCCGAAAGCCTCACTCGCGGTTCGCGGGTGATCGTGCAGGGCCGGCTCAAGCAGCGTTCGTTCGAGACCCGCGAGGGTGAGAAGCGCACCGTGGTCGAACTCGAGGTCGATGAGATCGGCCCGTCGCTGCGGTACGCGACCGCCAAGGTGAACAAAGCTAGCCGCAGCGGCGGCGGTGGCGGCGGCTTCGGCGGCGGAGGCGGCGGAGGTTCGCGCCCAGCCGAGCAGCCGAAGGACGACCCGTGGGGCAGCGCCCCGGCGTCGGGTTCGTTCTCCGGTGCCGACGACGAGCCACCCTTCTGATCCATAACTGATCAACAAAGAAGCAAGAAAGAGATAGACACATGGCCAAGGCCACCAAGCGTCGGCCGGCTCCCGAGAAGCCGGTCAAGACCCGCAAGTGCGTGTTCTGCTCCAAGAAGGGGCAGGACATCGATTACAAGGACACCGCGCTGCTGCGCACGTACATCAGCGAGCGCGGCAAGATCCGCGCCCGCCGCGTCACCGGCAACTGCGTTCAGCATCAGCGTGACATCGCGATCGCCGTGAAGAACGCGCGCGAGGTCGCGCTGCTGCCGTTCACCTCGTCGACGCGATAGGCAGGACAAGAAGATGAAACTGATTCTCACCGCCGACGTCGAACATCTCGGCGTCCAGGGCGACATCGTCGAGGTCAAGGACGGCTACGGCCGCAACTATCTGGTGCCCCGCCGGCTCGCGGTCGTCGCGTCGCGCGGCGCCGAGCGCCAGGCCGAAGAGATTCGTCGGGCCCGCGAGCAGAAGGCCATTCAGGGCCGCGAGCACGCTGTTGAGCTGAAGGCCGCGATCGAGAACCTCGGTCCGGTGCAGCTGCAGGTGAAGGCGGCACCCGACAGTGGCAAGCTGTTCGGCTCGGTGACCACGGCCGACGTGGTCGCCGCGATCAAGAACGCTGGCGGCCCCAATCTGGACAAGCGCACCGTGCAGTTGCCCAAGGCGCACATCAAGACGACCGGCACGCATCCGATCGCGGTTCGGCTCCATCCGGAGATCGCCGCGACGGTTTCGCTGGAAGTCGTCGCCGGGCAGTAACCACAGCGACAGATACGGCCGGGTGGAGACGGGATCGATCTTCACCCGGCCGTTGCTGTGCGCGCTGGCGAACTTCGCGTGGCGGATAGCCGTAGCGAAGATAACCCGCTGTTAACCTGGGCGGTGCCTGGCGGCAATACAACACGCCCGAGTTGGCAACCCGGCACGACACGCCGAGGCATTTCCCATCCACAAGATCGCACTCGGCTTATGGTGCGGCTATCTGCGCAGATGCAGTGAGCGAAGTGGTTGATTAACAGGTTCTCCCCAACGACTCAACATGGTTGTCCAGACCTATCCACACCCCATCCACAGGTCTATGAACAGGGTCGGGTTGCGCCCCCGCCAGCAACGTCTAGCGTAAGCCGTCGGCGGGGCGGAACCGGAGCCGCGAAGGCGGCTTGTCGGATGTCTGGCTTACAGTCGCGATTAGCGGGTATCGAACCTACGTTCGATAGTGAATAAAGGGGGTGACGCGCTTTTGGCCGTCGTGGACGACCTGGGCCATCCGGGCATGGATTCGTCGCCGCCGAGCGAGGATTTCGGGCGTCAGCCTCCTCAGGACCAGGCGGCCGAGCAGGCCGTCCTCGGCGGGATGCTGCTGAGCAAGGACGCCATCGCCGACGTGCTCGAGAAGCTGCGCCCGGGTGACTTCTACCGTCCTGCGCACCAGAACGTCTACGACGCGATCCTCGACCTCTACGGCCGCGGCGAGCCCGCCGACGCGGTGACGGTGGCCGCCGAGCTCGATCGGCGCGGGCTGCTGCGCCGCATCGGCGGGGCGCCGTATCTGCACACGTTGATCTCGACGGTGCCCACGGCGGCGAATGCGGGGTTCTATGCGGGCATCGTCGCGGAGAAGGCGCTGCTGCGGCGTCTGGTCGAGGCGGGCACGCGGGTCGTGCAGTACGGCTACGCGGGCGCAGAAGGCGCCGACGTCAACGAGATCGTGGATCGGGCGCAGTCGGAGATCTACGACGTCACCGAACGGCGCACGGCCGAGGACTTCGTAATCCTGGAGGAGATCCTTCAGCCGACGATGGACGAGATCGACGCGATCGCATCGCAGGGTGGCGTCTCTCGCGGCGTGCCGACGGGGTTCGTGGAGCTCGACGACCTCACCAACGGCTTGCATCCCGGACAGATGATCGTCATCGCGGCGAGACCGGGTATGGGCAAATCGACCCTAGGACTGGATTTCTTGAGGTCGTGCTCGATCAAGCACCACATGTCGAGCGTCATCTTCTCGCTCGAGATGAGCAAGTCCGAGATTGTCATGCGCCTGCTGTCGGCCGAGGCAAAGATCAAGCTCGCCGACATGCGGTCAGGTCGGATGAATGATGACGACTGGACCCGGCTGGCGAGACGCATGAGTGAAATCAGCGAAGCGCCTTTGTATATCGACGACTCGCCCAACCTCACGATGATGGAGATCCGGGCGAAAGCAAGGCGGCTCAAGCAAAAGTCAGACCTCCGTCTGATCGTCCTCGATTACTTGCAGCTGATGACATCAGGTAAGAAGGTCGAGTCAAGGCAGCAAGAAGTATCCGAATTCTCCCGTCAGATCAAGCTTTTAGCCAAAGAGCTTGAAGTCCCAGTAGTCGCGATGAGTCAGTTGAACCGCGGGCCCGAACAACGCACCGACAAGAAGCCAATGTTAGCTGATCTACGTGAATCCGGTGCGATCGAACAGGATAGCGACATGGTGATTTTGCTGCATCGCCCTGATGCCTTCGAACGCGACGACCCTCGAGGCGGTGAAGCCGACCTCATCATCGCGAAACATCGTAACGGCCCAACAAAGACGATTACCGTAGCGCACCAACTACACCTGTCACGCTTCGCGAATATGGCCAAGCAATAGTCACTGGAAGTGTGACCTCTCATACTTCATGACCAAATCCCATCTGAAATGACCACTAAATGGCCAATTCATCACGAATGTGAGGCAATTTCTTGGCAAACCTGAGACTTCGCGCCAACGCTGCTGAACAGGGATCTCCGATTGGACGCGAATTATGAGAAGCCACAGCACGAAATCCAGGCGACGAGTTAGTCGTTGAGGAACGGCACGACCTTGCGCGCCATGAGTTCCAAGTGAGTCATCGCTCGCTCGTGGCCGATGTGGGGGATGCGGTACCAGAACACGATCTGGTGATAAGGCGCCCGCGCGCGAATGTCTTTAAGACGTCGGACGATGTTCGCCGGTGTGTCGACCAGCATGGTTTCGCGTTGCCAGGGTGTGTCGGAGTCGGTGTGCACGCCGACCTGTGAGCGGTCCCCGGCCCAACTCGCATACTGGTTGAACTGGTACTCGATGGCGTCTTTGTAGAAGACGTTCCAATCACGCTCGGGATCCTCAGTCGCCCACAGTGGAACGCAGATGGTGAAGCGGAAGTCATCGAGCGATCGACCGTGGCGCGCCAAGGCGGGCGCAAGCCCGCTATCCCACAGGTTCGCGAATTCGGTGTCGGGGGCGAAGAAGTCGACCGGAATCACCCCGTCGGCGAGCCGAACTGCTCGATCAAGCACCTTGGGGGCACCGCCGCCGAGGTAGATCGGGATGGTGTCCTGAACGGGTCGGGGCGACACCGCGATGTTCGTTCCGCCGGGGCCGTCGGGCAGCGATCCGTCGCGCAGACCCTGCCGGATGAACGCAAGTCCGCGTTCCATCAATTCGCCGCGCTTGTGGAATTCGGCGCCGAACAGGTCGAACTCCCGCGCGTACCCACCGGCGGCGACGCCGAGTTCCAGCCGTCCGCCCGACAGGAGATCGGCCACGATCGCTTGCTCGACGACCTGGCGCCACGGATGCAGCGGCAATAGCAAGGCGTTGGTCATGAACCGGATTCGCTCTGTGGCCACCCCGAGTCCTGCGATCAGCGGAAGCTGCGCGGGCAGGTAGCCGTCGGTGACGCCGTGCTGTTCGGTCGTGGCGAACGCATGAAACGAAAGGGCGTCGGCGAGGCGCGCCTCGTCGAGGAGTTCGCCGTAGCGCCGTTCGGCACGGGCTTCGCCTGGCTCGGGCCGAACGTCGGTCCATACGCTGACCGCGGGTGCTGGCATCGCCGTTGCGTGGTTGTCTTCTGTCACTGGGCTAACGACGATTCGAGGGGGCCGGCTATTCCACATCACTGGCGCCATGCGAGTTGAAGCCCATCAAATCGGCCAGGCCCGCGGCGTACGACGCGGGGGTCAGATCCTCGAAGACCAGTCGCTGCACCATGAAGCCCGGAATCAGTCCGATCAATGTGTGAGCGATCCGCACCGGTTCAGCGCCGCTCGGTAGGTGCCCAACGGCGATCGCGCGCTCGACATAGGTGGCCCACGCCGCCCGGCCGCGGCCGCCCTCACGCCGGTAGATCGCCATGATTTCGGGGGAACGAGCGGCCTCGGCCCAGGCCTGCAGCGCCACTCGGTGGAGTTCGATCCCGCGCTCCTCGCCCAATGCGACGACCCGCTCCAACACCGCCGTGAGCACCCGATGCGGCGGCGGGACTTCGGCGGCGCGGTCCAGCACGACTGACAGGCCCGCGCCGGCGACGGTCTCCGCGATCGCCCGGATTAGGTCGTCCTTGTTCTTGAAGTAGAGATACACCAAGCCCGCGGACAGGCCTGACTCGGCGACTACGGCCGCCATGGTGGTCTTGTGAAAGCCATCGCGAGCGACGCACCGCAGCATGGCGTCGATGATCTGCTCGCGGCGTGCAGCCCGATGCTCTTCGCTGACCTTGGGCACGGCCACAGGATGCCACAAAATGAACGTCCGTTCTTGACACGGCCTGGGCAACGTTGCACCATCGCCATAATGAATGCTTGTTCGTTTTTAGCAGACCTGACGCGTGGATTGGGTGGCTCGATGACACAACGGATAACAGGCGCGCACGTGGGCCGGCTCTGGCATCACCCCGTCAAGTCGATGATGGGCGAGGAAGTCGGGGAAGTCTGGATCGGCCCGGGCGGCGTGATCGGTGACCGCGCCTACGGGTTCCTCGACGTGGAGACCGGCAAGGTTGCCAGCGCCAAGCGACCCAAGCGCTACGGCGCGCTGATGGCGTGTCGCGCGCGATTCCTGTCGCCGCCGGGGCCCGACACGCCAGCTCCTCCGATAGAGGTCACCTTTCCCGACGGCGCGGTGGTGCGCGATGACCCGTCCGAGCTGACTCGCCGCGTGTCGGCGCTGCTGGGGCGCAACGTGCACCTGCTGACCGGCGCGCCGGAGGGCGCCGCCTCGGAGCTGGCCATGCCGGGAATCGACGATGTAGAGCCAGGCCCACTGCGGTCCCTGTTCCGCGACGAGGACGGCGAGCAGGTTAGAGACTTCAACGTCGGAATGGCAGCACCCGGAACCATGGTGGACATCGGTGCACTGCACGTCGTGGCGACGGCCACGCTACGCGGGTTGGCGGTCGAATACCCGGCCGGGGATTGGGATCCGCGGCGGTTGCGGCCCAATATCCTCATCGACGACGGCGGCGAACTGGGCGAGGAAGGCAACTGGCTGGGTTGTGATCTTCACATCGGCGCAGAGGTGATTGTCCGTGTGTTCATGCCCGTGCCGCGGTGCGTGACGACGACGCTCGCACAACCTGGACTGCCCAGGGACCTGGCTGTGCTGAAGACGATTGCTCGAGTCGGCCGCAAGCAAATCGGTTCATTGGGGCAAGTCGCCTGCGCCGGAAGCTATGCGAACGTGATCAGGCCTGGCGTGGTACGCACCGGCGATCCGGTCGTCCTCCAACATGCCGAGCCTCGCGAGGACGCGCTCGCGGCGATGATCGAGAACACATCTGCAGGTAGGGCCGATCAACCGTAGAGCGTTGTGCGCCAGTGGTTCTCACACCAACAGGCCGACCGGGAGCGGAGATGCCGACAATCGATGTCAATCAGACAAAGCTTCACTACGAGATCAGGGGAGCCGGTCCGCCCGTCCTGCTGATCATGGGTGCGACCGGAGACGGCGGACATTTCGACGCGCTCGCCGAGGAGTTGGCCGATGAGTTCATGGTGATCAGTTATGACCGGCGCGGCAATGGACGCAGCCCTGTTCCCGACAATTGGCAGACGACATCGCCGGAGGAACAGGCCGACGACGCCGCAGCGCTGTTGACCGCACTGGGGACCGGTCCTGTGGCGGTGTTCGGTACGAGCGGTGGCGGGACCTTCGCGCTCTGTCTGATGGTCCGTCATCCCGGCTCGGTGCGCGGCGCAATCCTGCATGAGCCGATGTTGTACGCCTTGGTCGACACCGTAGACGCGGTTCCGGCCCCTGTGAGGGCGTCGATCCAGAAGGCGATGGAAGTCGGTGGACCGCCTGCTGCGGTGAAGCGGTTCTGGTGCTACGTCGCCGGGGACGATGGCTGGGCCCGGCTCGCACCTCCGCTCCGAAAGCGGCTGCGCGACACCGCAAGCACCCTGTTCGGGATCGAGCTTGGGACCTACGAGTTGTACATGCCCGACGACGAGACGCTGGCCGCCAGCACCATTCCGGTGCGCCTGCTCGTCAGCGACGACAGTCCTCCTGTCTTTGCGCAGATGGCCGACCGTATCGCCGAGATTCTTGGTGCCGATGTCGACACCGTCCCAGGCACGCATGCGACGTACCACGAGCACCCGCACGAACTCGCGGAAGCCATGCGCCCGCTCCTTCGCCGATCCTTCTGAGATCGAGCGGCTCAGCCCAGCATTGCGGTTCTTCGGCGCGCAGGCGCCGGAGACCGCGCAATTTGCTTGACCCGCCCGATTGATCGCCACGTGGTTCGTGCGGTGTCGCTTTCATCGGCAGTCGGCTGGCCCACAACTCGATCGAGTTGAGCGACTGAGCCAAACCCTAGCGATCGAGCACCGCGGCGGTGGACTCGATCTCGGCGAGCTGATCGTCGTAACCGAGGACGGTCACCCCAACCAATGTGCTTGGCGCGTCATGCTCGCCGAACGCATCACGGACGACCTCCCACGCGGCGACCAGGTCCTGCAGCTCGTTGGAGGCGACGAGCACGCGGGTGTAGATCACGTCGTGTCGGCGGCTCTGGGATAGCTGGGAACAACTGACATTGCTAATCGAATGGGGACGTGTGGACCTGAGCTGCGGATCACCCATCGGCTCCCGCTGACCGAGGCGGATCAGGCCATCGAACTTCTCTCCGGCGAGGCCAACAAGATCCTCTTCCTGTCCTCCATGTCGTGATAACCGCGTCGGGTCACGCCGACTTCAAGACCGCAGACCAGGACGGTTGAGTGTGGTGTCTCAACAGTCGAGTCGGCGCATCGCCACGGGCAGCCCGTCGGCGGGGGTCGGTCCCGGTCCTCATGTCATCCGAGGCCGGTACCCCCTTAGGCCTGAGCGCGGTGCTCCTCGAAGTCCAGCAGCATGATTCCGCGGTGGAAGAACGGACCGATCACCGGCGCCCATCCGCGTGCTGGAGAACGCCTTGTCCTTGTTGATCCAGACCGTCTCCAGTGCCTCGGGCCCCATGAGCTGCACGATGCGGAAACCCACCCCGCCCGCCCAGGACACCGGCCCGTAGCGCTCGTAGCGCCGACGCGCGAACTCCAGCGGCTCGACGATCGAACTCAGTACGTGCCCGATGAGCGGAAAGCCGTAGTTGCCCACGACCGGTTCCAGTCCGGATCCTTTGGGCGGCGAGGCCAACGGCTGTTCGTGGCTCGGGTAGCGAGATGTCGCCGCGGCCGCGGCGGCCTGCAGGCGTAGCTTCGCCGAGGCCAGGGTGTCGGCCGGCAACAGCGTCGTCATTGCCCGATCCGGTCCAGGTAGCGGCGCCGTGCGCCGGGGTCGTAGTCCCCGGGTGGCCGTCGGAAGGTCGCCAACCTTTTGAGCAGCTGCAGCACCGGCTCCGGGGTGGCCTCCTCGATGGTGCCCATCGGTGCCAGCCAACGCGGCACCGTGATCTCGCGGCGGGGACGAGCGGCGCTGTCGGCGATGGCCGTGGCGATGTCTTCGGGTTGCCGGGTGGGCAGCAGTTCCAAGGCCACCCCGGCGGTCAGCTCGGTGTGCACCGCAGTCGGCATGACGGTGCTGAGCGTGACTGCCGTGGAGGCGATCTCTGCGCGGATCGAGCGCGAGAACGCCGCGACCGCGTACTTCGTGGCGCAGTACACCGAGATGCCCGGCGTGGTGACCTTGGCGGCCATCGACGCCACGTTGACGATATGGCCGCGATCGCGCGCCAGCATGCCTGGGAGGAACGCATGCACACCGTTGATCGGACCGATCAAGTTGACCGCCACCTCGCGGTGGTAGAGCTCCAGGCGCGTATCCACGAACGCACCCATGTACTGGATGCCGGCATTGTTCACCAGCATGGCCGGCGGACCGTCGACGCCGGCCGCGTCGCGAAAGGCGATCACACTCGCCGGATCGGTCACATCCAGATGAACTGCGCGCGCGCCGATCTCGGCGGCGGTCTCCTCGGCCTCGGCGACATCCAAATCACCGATCCACACCTTGGCGCCCCGTTGCGCCAGCTCGGTAGCCGTCGCCTTCCCGATGCCCCGCGCCCCGCCGGTGATACAGCAGACCGCCCCGTCGAGGGAGATCATGCCCGGGCAGCCTTCTCGTCACTGAATTCCCGCAGGCCGAAATAGGCGATCAGTCGGACCTCACCGCTGGGCAGGGTGAGCAGCGCACGCCCCAGGTACAGGCCCGGCGTCAGCTCTACCACTTCGTCGCGGGTGCGTTTGATCGGGAAGGTTCGCACGCTCGGGTTGCGGTACTCAGCGACGCCGTAGTCCAGCGCGCGCACCTGGATGTGCGGCGCGATGGCGGCGGTGTCGATGCGGTGCCGAAACTTGAATCCGATCGTCTCGTTACCGACTCGGCGCAGGCCGGTGTACAGCGGCGCGACCGCGCGCAACGAGAACCGCCCGAGTGGGGAGAGCCGGTTGAAGCCGGTGCCCGAGGCGACGTCGAAGGTCTTGCCGCGCCACGTGGGGTCGATCTTCATGAGCGGGTTCGCCAGGTAGGCCTCCGGGATGCCGAACAGCTTGCCGACGATCAGACCCTCCATCGCGCCGTGGGGCCTATCGGGTGCCAGGCCATTTGCGAAGAGCTCGCCCAGCTGGTCTAACCGCCCCGCGCCGCCGAGCTCACGCAGGTAGTCCCAGCCCAGCCGACGCGCCAGCGCCGGGGTGGTCTGGGCGGTAAGCCGCAGTTCATCGAGCACCGACCCGCTGCACTCAACGGTCTTGCTCGTCTGCTTCGCAGCCATGGACGAGGTGGTCATGGATTCTCCTCACAATCAGGAACGAGTTCGTACCACATAAGCTCTGGTACCGAACCGTGCCAGAATGGTCCTGTGGTGTCAACGCTCCCTTACCGAAGGGGTCGCGCAAAGTGGGACGATCTCGGGATGTCCGAGACCCCGCGGCGCAGCTATGGCGGCCAGAGCGCCGACGCCCGCCGTCTGCAACGGCGTGCCCGGCTGCTTGACGCGGCCATGGATGCGATGGTCGATAACGCCTGGCGCACCATCACGGTCGACAAATTGTGCGCCGCCGCCGGACTGAACAAGCGGTACTTCTACGAGAACTTCACCGATCTCGACGATGTCGCCACCTCGGCCGTCGATGACATCGCCGCCGAGCTTCGCGACGCCACGCTGACGGCAGTCGCTGCTGCCCTCGCAGAATCGCTCGAACGGCAGGCACACGTCGCCGTCGACACCGTTGTGCGCACCCTGACCGCTGACCCGCGCCGGGCCCGCGTGTTGTTGGGGTCGGTGTCGAGTACAGCTGCGGTGCAACAACACCGCGACAGCGTGTTGGGCGGGTTGACCGCCGTCCTGGTCGGTCACGCCCGGATGGTGCACGACGTCGAACTCGAATCCGATCCGCTGGCCCGCGTCGCGCCGGCATTCATCGTCGGCGGCACCGCCGATGCGATTCTGGCGTACGTCAACGGCACGACCAAGGTCAGCGTTGAGGACCTAGTCGAGAGCCTGGCCACCCTTTGGCTCGTCACTGGTAACGGTGCGGCCGAGGTCGCCCGTGCGCGTCGCGACCAGGCGTCGCCCTGCTAGTCCGACGTGGCCACCCGACCAGCGACTGACTCAAACAATTGGCTGACGCAGTCGCGCAGGTAGTTCCGCGGCGGTAGCCGGCAGCACGATCCCCACGGCCAGGACCACAACGCATCATCGATCATCGGTTCGCCCAAAGCGTGGGCAAGCGCGCGAACTGGCGTGTGAACCGTCCTGGCCTGGATGGAGACCTCGATTAGGTCACCTCGGGTATGGAAGTGACGGTGTGAGGTAGCGGTTTTCGTTTCGATCGCTTGGAGATATCCGATCGAGGAGTGCAGCTGGGCCGCCCGCGGGTTGGCACACTGTTCGCACGGTTGGTAGAAGTCAACGGTGGCGCCGCGACGGTCGCTGATCGGCTGGGCGTCAACCTGAAACACCCCAACGCGTTGCTCAATTGAAGCCACTTGCGTCTCACATGAGCCGGGCAGGACAAACCATCTGTCACGAGTGTCGCGACTCCGAAGCTTTGGCGAACAATGATCTGCCGCGAGCTGATGAATTCGCTCAGCGATGTGTCGGCTGCGCAGTGTGAGTGTTTCACCGATGCCTACATAGCGCGGCGAAGCAGACCGCCGCTGAGCTGCGCGTTTGCAACGAAGATCAACAAGCCTTCGCGACACCCGAGTCTTGTCCCCGGATGGACCCGCTACAGCACCGACCAGTGAGCGACCCGAGTCTTCGCGACACCCTGCATCACGGCCAGCTATCCCAGGGAAAGTCGCGACGGATCTGGCTCGGCCCCCCGCCGAGCCCGTTCACACTCGTCGAGACCGCTCCCCGAGCAGGTCCGAGTTGTGCTCGAATCGCTGCACGTGACACCTGGAACGCCACCACAAGGCCATGCGGCACGAATGGGGCCGCGATCTTCGTGTACGGAATGTTCAGCTGGGCAACCGATCCCATACAGGGATCCGCTACGCGGCGCCCGCTCTTTGATGAGAAGCCACTCCTCCTAGTGGACCGACGGCGGTGTAGTCGACGTGAGACGGTCTCGGGAATGACAGCTCGGCTGAGCTGGCCGAGGAAGCCGAAGATGAGAACCTCGGGCGTGTCCCTGGGCTATTGCAGGACTTCAGTCAGCGCGTCGATCGCAGGCTGCGGGAGACATTGCCGACCTTGACATTTCGGGATCTGTTTAGACCGGCGGGCGAAGACACATCACGCAGGCGCACCGAGCGGCGGGTGCTCGAGCACGCTGGGCTTGTACTCGACGAGTTGGATGCGGCCGTCGAAGGTGCGGCTCTCGATCATCATCAGGGCGACGTCTGGATATCCGTCGTAGATGCGTTCGGCACCCGTGGCCCCGGTGATCACCGGGAACATCACGACCCGGAAGCGGTCGACGAGTCCGGCTCGTAACAGGGACCGGCACAGGCTGAGGCTGCCGATCGTGCTGAGGAGCCCCGAGTTGCTCGCCTTCATGGCGCGGACCACCTCGACGGCGTTGTCGCGGACGAGCGTGGAGTTGGCCCACGTCAGTGGTTCCTCGAGTGAGGTGGAGAACACCACCTTGGACGCTTGTGTGAGCTCGTCGACGGACGCTTCTTCTTCGGGCCTGAATTCGTCTTGGTTGTTCGGGACCTCGCCCGCGGCGAAGCCCGACATCTGACGGTAGGTGTTGGCCCCCATGAGGTAGGTGGCCTGGGGCTGCTCGCTGAGCCATGCGAGGTACTCGGGGCCCTCGAGGCCCCAGAACCCTGGCCATCCCTCTCCTGATGCGTGACCGTCGAGGGAAGTGATGAAATCGACGAGAAGCTCCGACATCGGGTTGTCCTTTCCGGGGGTGACTGTGGTGTCACGAGCTTCGACCGGCCGCAAGCCGCAAACTAATCGGGTGGGCTGCGGGTAACCATGAACTCGTGACGCGGCAGCCGATCCCATGGGCCGACGAGTGGGAGGCAGATGCGCGGCGCACGTCCTGAGCGTGTGGTCGGCGGACCCACATTCGTCACAAATTTAGAAAGTGCGTCCGAGGACAACACCTCGACACTGCGGTACTGAGCATGGACGCACCATCCGGCGGCGAAACAAACAACCAAGGCGCCGAACCACCGAAGGCGCTCGTCGTCCGGCGCCGTGCGCGGTTCAGCGAACCGACGGCGACCGCAGCGGTTAGCTTGAGACCATCCCTCGCGGTAGCCGGTTCAAGAACCAGGAAGGCGCATCTCGCATGGACAGAAGAACCATCGATAAGCCTGATGAGGCGTCCTTACTGAAGGTCCTCGGCAACTGGGATGTACTGGCCCTCGGTTTCGGGGCGATGATCGGCTTCGGCTGGGTGGTGCTCACAGGGGGCTGGATCGGCTCGGCAGGCACCCTCGGAGCCGTGCTGGCGATGACCGCTGGTGGCGTGATCATGGCGATGGTTGGTCTGACGTACGCCGAACTCACGGCAGCCATGCCCAGGGCAGGCGGAGAGCACAACTTCCTGCTACGCGGCATGGGGCCGCGGTGGTCGTTCATCGGTTCCTGGGGAATTGTCGGCGGTTACGTCACCATCGTGGCCTTCGAGGCCGTGGCCCTGCCCAGGACCGCGTTATACCTATTCCCAGGCCTCAACCAGGTTCGGTTGTGGGAGGTCGCCGGGAGCGAGGTGTATCTCACCTGGGCTTTGGTCGGCGCGATCGCTGCGGTCGTGATCACCACCATCAACATCCTCGGCGTCAAATTGGCCAGTGTGGCACAGACATTCGTCGTCGTGTTGCTGTTGGTCATGGCGCTGATGCTGATCTTGGGCGCCTTCACCGGCGGGTCAATCGACAACATGCAACCGCTCTACGCTGGCGGCGCGGCGGGATTCTTCGCGGTCCTCGTCGTGGTTCCGTTCCTCTTCGTCGGATTCGACGTCATCCCACAGTCCGCGGAAGAGGTGAACATTCCCGCCCGTCAGGTCGGACGTCTGGTTGTCATCGCGGTGATCCTCGCGACCATTTTCTACCTCATCACGATCATGACCACCTCGTCGGCGATGCCCGCTGGCGAACTGGCAGAAGTGGACATCGCCACCGCAGATGCGTTCGGAGTGCTGTTCGGCAGCGACTTCATGGCCAAGGTGTTGATTGCCGGAGGTATCGCGGGAATCCTCACGTCGTGGAACTCCTTACTTCTCGGTGCATCGCGGCTGATGTATTCGATGGCGCGCTCCGGGATGTTGCCGGAATGGTTCGGCAAGCTCCACCCCAGGTTCCGCACTCCGATCAACGCGTTGCTGTTCATTGGCGGATTGTCCTTCCTCGCTTCGTTCCTGGGTGAGGCGATGCTCGTGTGGCTCGTCGACTCCGGGTCACCGAGCATCGTCATCGCTTATCTGCTGGTGTCCATCGTCTTCTTGATTCTGCGCCGACGCGAGCCGCAGATGGACCGGCCCCTTCGGGTCGGTGGAAACGGCAAGGGCGGCTTGGTGATCGGCGGCGCAGCCGTCGTGCTCTGCATGGGATTGTTGAGTCTTTACCTGCCGGGTATGCCGGCGTTCCTCGACGTGCAGCCGTGGATCTTGTTCGGCGCTTGGTGGTTGCTCGGCGCGTTCTTCTTGCTCCGCGTCCCGACCGGGATCGAGCCGGGCGATGATGCCGAACATCGATTGCTGAACGCGTTGAGGCGGCGGCGGGCGTCGGGGGGCGACGACCTGCGCGCCTAACCGGCCGATCACCGATGAGTCAGCGTGCAACCGCACCGGCAATCGCCTCGCGGGGTGCTGTCGAATCGGACCTGCCAACAGGTGTTCTTCAAGTGCGAGAACCTCTAGCCCACAGGGTCGTTCAAAACGCCTGCGAGTAGTAGCCGAATCGCCAATCTATTTGGTGACGAGCGAGCTGACAGGTTTTCACTTCCAGCGCTGGCGATCTCGAGCAGGGAGTCAGGCGGGCTGCGCCAGAGCCGGGAACTCGGGTGTCACCTCTATCTTCGTGCCCACGGAGGCGGATTGCTTCCGGAATGACTTCGGCGTCCTCGGTCTGCGCCCGAGGCTCGGGTGACCGGGGTGCAGGTCGCTAATGCTGCGGCTTGGCCGAGTTCGTTGGCCGCTGAACATCGTGCGTGGTCCGCGCCACTTATCCGCCGAACGATACTGCGCGGTGCGCTCACGTAGGCGGTTCTTCACCCGTGCTGGTGCTGTGGTGCATTACGGTTTCAGGAGTCCCAAGGCGTTTGCGATACGGCGGTATGATGGCGATTCTCGATGATCTCTTGAGCGATGCCAGCGGCTTCATCTGGGGTCCATGGCTTTTGATCCCGCTGCTCCTCCTGTCCGGCCTGTATCTGACGGTGCTGTTGCGCGGGATACAGGTGCGCCGCCTCGCGCTCGCATTCTGGCTGGCGTTCGTCAAGCGCAAGGATCTGGGCGCCGAAGGCGATATCTCGCATTATCAGGCGCTGTCCACGGCGCTCGCGGCTACGGTCGGCGTCGGCAACATCGCCGGCGTCGCCACCGCGATCGCTCTCGGTGGTCCCGGCGCCGTGTTCTGGATGTGGTGCACGGGCCTGGTGGGGATGGCGACCAAGTACTGCGAGGCCTTCCTCGGTGTCCGGTTTCGCCGCACCGACGCGGCCGGTGAGCAATCCGGTGGTCCGATGTACTACCTGCGAAGGGGCATCAAGGGTCCGCTGGGAATCTTCCTCGGCGGGTTCTTCGCCGTTGCGGGAGTGTTCGCGTCGTTCGGTATCGGCAACATGACCCAGGCGAACACCGTTGCAGCCAACGTCAACGAAGAGTGGGGCGTTGCTGAGCCGACTACCGCCATTGCTGTGGTGGTGCTGGCAGCTGCGGTGATCATAGGCGGCATCAAGAGCATCGGCCGAGTGACCAGCCTCCTTGTCCCGATCATGATTGTTGTGTACATCCTTGGCGCTACCGCGGTGCTCGCCCGCAATCTCGACCAAGTGCCGGGGGCGTTTGGCGTCATCTTCACCGACGCCTTCACCGGCACCGCCGCCACCGGGGGCTTCGCAGGAGCAGCCGTGGCGGCCGCGATTCGGTATGGCGTCGCACGCGGAATCTTCTCCAACGAGTCGGGTTTGGGCACCGGAGGCATTGCCGCCGCGGCGGCGAAGACCACGCACCCGGTGCGCCAAGCGTTGGTTTCGATGACCCAGACCTTCATCGACACTCTCGTCGTGGTGAGCTTCACCGCGTTGACCATCGTCGTCACAGGCGTGTGGAAGGACGCCGGACCCGAGGAGGCGGCCAGCTTCACCGCACGCGCGTTCGCAGAGGGCCTCCCCGGCGGATGGGGCAGCGTCATCGTCACGCTTAGCGTGATGTTCTTCGCGTTCTCGACGCTGCTCGGTTGGTCCTATTACGGCGAGCGGTGTATGGAATACCTGTTCGGACGAAAAGCGGTGGTCCCCTACCGGATTGTGTTCATCGTCGTGATCTACGTCGGAGCCACCACGGCCCTCACGACTGTGTGGACCTTCTCTGACGTCATGAACGGCCTAATGGCACTACCTAACCTCATCGGTCTGCTCATCCTGTCGCCACTGATTTATCGAGAAACCCGTGCCTACTTTAGTGAGGAACACCCAGAGGACTTCCGCGCGCGAGAACGTCTAAGACGACGCGCGCGCTGACGTATAGCGACCCGCGCCACCGCCGCGGACCGCCGCGATTTGCGAGTTCATCGCCGCTCATCGGGATCGTTTCGGGGCCGCTCCGATCTGTCGCGGGCTCGGCGAGCACGGGTGCATATCGCTCCGAGAACGTTCTACGCCTGGGCGGGCAGGGCTTTGTCGGCGAACCCCTCCCAGTACCGCGATCATCTCGGTGGCCCACCTTCGGGTAGACGACGGAAGCCGGGTTTCAATGCACGGCCGGCTTTGGTGCAATTCTCGCCGTCCGCCGTTCGGCCGGTAATTGTCATAGGCCTTTCAAAGGGCTGCCGGGTGAATTCATAGTCGCTATTGATCTTGGTGCAGTACTTGGCGTGATCGCGTTGCACCGGCTTGGCCTCCGCCATGCCGGCACCGAGGCCGGCGAGCGCGTGCCTTCGATCTCGGGCTCGAGCTACTCGGACTCGACGTGGCAGAAGCCGCAACCCCAGAATCGCCCACGCTGGTCGCCCGCCGCGGCGCAGCGATGCCGGTCGAAAGGGCAGTGGTTCGGAAACATCCCAGCGCGCTTCGTCCGTAGCCGGCGGAATTCCTCGATAGGCTGCTCAGCGTGAACCTGGAGAAAGTGGTGTTCGGCTTCTTCGTGGTGCTGGCAGCAACTTTGAACTTCGGCTTTTTCGTCGGCGACATCTCCGACCCCCGGGTGCACAACGTCTACGAACTATTCGCGGCCGTGATCGTCAACCTGATCGCCACCGTGCTGAAATTCGGAGACCGGACTCAAATCGGTGCGGTGCACCTAGCGACCAGCCTGGTCGCGGTGCTGCAACTGATAGCCGCGGCTGCGGTGTGGGTTTGGGCCACCCAGGTATCCGCGGACGGCCTGAACGCCGCACACACCGCCAGCATGGTTTCGCTTTCCGGCGGAGCCCTGTTGGCCAACCTGGTGTCTGTAGTCCTGCTGCTTGTCGAGACATCCTCCTTCCGGCGTCGTTGACCCATGGGCCACCCGATCCACCTGCTGAACTTGCGGCCACGGCAGGTCCAGCCGCGCACGCGCAAGCCGGTGAAGGTACCGACCGGTGTGGAGACGACCGGCGCACTGTTCCTCGTGCTGCGCCGAATGCGAGCGCCGTTCATCTTCGTGATCGTGACGTTCAGCTTCAACGTCGCCGGAATGATGTTGATGCCCGGACCCGTAGTCGACGGAGTCCCTCAGCGGCTGACGCTGTTCGATTCGTTCTATCAGATGGCGATCACACTGACGACGGTCGGCTACAGCGAGGTTCCATACCCGTTCAGCTATGCGCAGCGCATGTGGCTCACGTTGTCCATCTTCATGCTGGTGATCGCCTGGGCTTACGCGATCGGTGTGCTTTTGGCGGCATTGCGGGACAGGGCATTTCAAGACGCTCTGTCGAGCGAGCGGTTCCGGCGGCAGGTCCGCAGACTCAAAGAGCCGTTCCTACTGGTCCTGGGGTACGGCCAAACCGGACGTATGGTGGCTTTGGAGTTGGACCAGCAGCGCCGGCGCATCGTGGTAGTCGAAATCCAACAACGCCGGGTGGATTCCATCGTCACGGACGCGTTGACCGCCGATGTGCCTGCGCTGGAGGGGGATTGTCAGAATCCGGCCGTCCTCGGGCTGGCCGGACTCGGCCGGGACAACTGTGCAGGGGTGTTGGCGCTCACCGACGACGAGGACGCGAACTTGGCCGCCGTGATGACGGTCGCCTTATTGCGCCCTGATGTGCCGGTGATCGCCCGTTGCTTCGATCCCGCGGTGCAGCAACGGATGGAGGACTTCGCCCCGGCTGCGGTGATCAACCCGCATGACCGATACGGTGGCTATTTGGCGCTGCTGTTACACCGACCGGTGCTCTACCAATTACTGATGTGGTTGATGGATAACGATCAGCACCAGTTGCCGGGTCTGCGTACCGGTTTGGTCGAGGGGCGCTGGGTGGTGTGCGGTGCCGGCGAATTCGCCGAGCAGGTCATCGCGGACCTGCGTGCCTCGGGACTGGAGGTCGACCAGATCGCCCCCACCGACGACCGACCGGAGTTGGACGATGCGGTGGGCTTCGTCGCCGGTACAGACAATGACATGCTGAACATCGCGCTCGCCGAAGGCGCTCGGTTGGCCAACCCGGACGCCTTCGTCTCGGTCCGCCAGCAAGACAGCATGCATCGGTCGTTGATGATGGCGCTGGACGTTGATTCGGTATTCATCCCAACTGAACTGGTGGCCCGCGAGGTACTGGCGCGGATCGTCCACCCGAACTTCTGGCGGTTCATCGAGGAAGCCGTGCAGCAGGATGAGGCGTGGGCGGTGCGGACGCGCGATCGGCTGGTGGAGCGCTGCGGCACGCAGGTTCCTCAGCGCGACGTCATCACGCTGTCCGTTGACGAGGCACCCGCAGTGACGCAATGGCTGGAGAGCCACGAGCTGACGATAGGCGACCTGTTGCGCGACCCCGATGACCGTTGCCGACCGTTACCGCTGGTGACGCTGCTGATGGTGCGTAATACGGAGCTGATCATGACGCCAGACGACGATACGCAGCTATGCGTCGGGGATCAGTTGTTGCTCGCCGGCAAGAACGACGGATTGGTGGAGCTGTCCGCCGCGCTGTTCTATCCCACGACCCTGGAATACGTTGCGACCGCACGTGTCGCACCGTCGACCTGGGTATGGCGTGTCATGACCCAGCGCAGGCGGGCGGGCACCTCAGTCGGGTGAAATATCCCGCGATCTCGTCCGGACGCGAGCAGTTGTCGATGCGCCCCGCGGTCAGAGCTTCTCGGCTTCGACGAGGTCGTGCGGTACGACCGAGAACATGCGGCCGGTCGGTCGTAGGCCGGCACCGGTGAGTAGCGCCGTGAGTTCGTCGACCGAACGCAGACGCCCGCCGTCTCGTTGGGTCAGCGTGTGGAGGTCGAGTAGCGGTGAGAACGGGTTCGGGCGATTGGGTTCCTGCAGATATTCGACGATGACGAGCTTGCTACCCCTTGGCATACTCGCCGCCACCGCGGCGAGAATCCTTCCGCAGCGTTCGTCGTCCCAGTCGTGCAGCACGTCCTTGAGCACATACACGTCGGCGGTTGCGTTGATGGCCCGAAAGATGTCGCCATCGACACAATCGATGCGATCAGTCAGACCACGGTCGGCGAGGAATCCTTCGGCTTCAGCGATCATCCCCGCACTGTCCACCAGAATCCCACGCAGATCCGCGCGCGCCTCGGCCACGATCACCGACAGCAGCGTGCCAATGCCGCCGGCCACATCGCACACCACAGCACCGTCCGGCCACGGGTAGACCCGAGCAATCGCGCGGGCGGCGATCTCGGTGGCCTGGCGCATTGTCGAGGCGAAGATACGTTGCTCGTCGGGATGCGCGGCGAACCACTCCCACACCGACATCCCGTGCACGAGCTCGAAAGCGCCTCGGCCGCTGCGCACGCTGGCGGCCAGTCCGCCCCAGGCGTCCACGGTCGACCGCATCCCCTTGTAGCGCATCCAGGCCCGAAGCGAAGCGGGATGGTCACTGCGCAACACCGCTCCGGTACGGGTCAGCTTCACCGCACCCGTTCGCCGATTCATTGTGCAGAGACCGCATCCGACCGCGCCGCGCATCAGGCGATGGGTGGTGTCTTCATCGCAGTCGATTCGCGCGGCGATCTGCGGCGCGGTCATCGGCCCGTCGGCGAGCACGTCGGCAATTCCGAGTTCGGCGATGGCCGCGGCGATCTGGACCCCGCCGACACCCTCGCCGAGATCCAGCATTGCGATCTGAGGCGGCACTAAACGGTCTGCCAGCTGCTTGAGGCGCCGTCGAAGGGCGAGCGTGGCCAGCACTACGGGAAGAGGCGTCGACGGCATCTGTGCAGGTTAGCCGCCCAGGCACATTCTCAATCCCGCTTTATGGGGGCGTCACCACGAAGAGGGATTTCGACATCGAGCCCAGCGCCGACGCCGCGCACCGGGTGGTGGCGGCACCAGACTCGTACTCGCACGGTTACGAAACATGTTGCTCTAGAGGGAGATTCAGCAGCCACAGATGGCTGTAAACATTTCGGTGTGGTCATTCGGCGGAATGAGGCCCGGCATACGGAACCCGCGGAAGCTGCTCTCACATCCAGGATAAGACCTGACAGGGGGCTTGCGGCAAGGGCCGGGTAGTGCTGCATGCTGGGGCGTCTCAGCAGTGCGTCCGAAGGATTTAAGGTGTCCGAATCAAGTGATGAAGGCCCGTTCTTTCACGGCACGACCGCGAAGTTGAGTGTGGGCGAGTTCCTCAACGCGGGCCATAGGTCGAACTACCGTCCCGAGATTGTGATGAACCACATCTACTTCACCGCTTTTGTTGATGGCGCTGGCCTTGCGGCGGAGATCGCCGCCGAACTCGCCGGGGGTCAGGCACTTCCGAGGGTGTACAAAGTAGAGCCGACCGGGGAGTACGAGAGTGACCCGAATGTGACGGACAAGAAGTTCCCCGGCAACCCCACTCGGTCGTACCGCAGCACGGCCCCTTTGCGGATCGTCGGCGAGATCACCGAGTGGTCGCGACTGACACCTGAACAGCTGCAGTCGTGGCGAGAGCGATTATCTGCGCTTCTCTCAGATGAAGGTGCGGAGATCCTCAACTGAGAAACTCGACGTCATCACCGGCTATGACTAACTGGTCGCGTAAGCCGATTCGTGGGATATGAGCCGGCCAGAACTCGGCTGCGACGGCCACGATTCCGCACGCCGCTAAGGTTGCGGACCGCGAACGCCGAGCACCGGTTGTCGGCAGCCGCCTTTGTTGAAGTCCGGGCACCAGGCCGAATGTCCGTCTTCGTCTCGCCACACGAGCTGCAGCGCGCGCACCTCGGGGCCGTACAACTCCACAGCTAGCGTCAAATGCGCGTCCGGCTGCGCGACCGCGACGAACTCGGCCTGCCAGCCGTCCGGTAGTTGCATCGTGTCGCCGGGAGCCGGGACCCGCTCGCGGATCAGGTAGTTGGCAACGGTGTTGAGGAGCCTCACCGCCCATTCGGGTGAAACACCGGTCACCAGCAGTTCGGGCAGACCGGCTGGATGCAGTCCTACGGTGTAGGCGAACGGGTTCCGGTTGCTCTCGACAAACTGCACGGCCCAGCCGTGCTCAAGAATCGTCCGCCGGAGTACATCGTGATAGTCGGCCCGGGTGGCCTCGGGGTGGTCGCACTGCCAGCACACGGCAGAACTCCTTTCGCTGATGGCGCTAACTGTTGTTGGTTCAGCGTCCTCCAAGGGTCTGACAGGTCGGTCAGCCGCGAGCCTGAGCCGAGCAATCTGTCTCACCGGGCATCGGTGGTCAAGCTGTCGGGCATCGCCCAACGGGTTTCTCGTCGCCGCGCGACCACGCCGTTGGACAAGGAGATGTCGCCTGGCTGCATCGTCTCGCTAACCTCGACGTGTGCCGGACCCGAACAACCGCCCGCCCGCTCGCCGAGGTCGAGCTACTTCTGACGACTGTGGTAGTGCCACGCACATCGCTGCACCCAAGGCGAACACCATTGCTTCAGGTGGCGGCGGTTCTCCAAGCCCAACCGTTCTCGATGTGAAAGGTTCCGGTGTGCAACCCCCGGTCGCCACCTGGGTGCGCCGGATGTTCTGGCTGCTGGAGCGAGTCGCGCCCGCAGTCGGGGCGCGGTGGGCGACGGAGTTGTGGTGCACGCCGCCGGTCATCGAGTCCAGTCTGCGTATGCCCCCCGGTGTCCCGCCCGGTCAACCATTGGAAGCACACTGGAGCGGACACCGGATCGTGGGCGAGGCCTGGGGCGATGGGCCACCGGTTTATCTTGTGCACGGCTGGGGCGGGCGCCGCCACCATCTCGGCATGTTTGTCAAACCTCTCGTCGAGTCCGGACATCGTGTCATCGCATTCGACCTGCCCAGCCACAACGAGTCCGATGCGGGCGCGCTCGCACCTGGTCGCACCACCGCCATTGAGTGCGCCGAAGCGGTTGCAGCCATGATCCGCACCCACGGACCGGCCCGCGCGGTTGTCGCCCACTCCCTCGGGGCCAACGCGACCGCATTGGCGGCGGCGTGGGGCTCGACGGTCGGGCGGTTGGTGTTTCTCGCGCCGATGGGCGAGTTCCCGATCTATCTGGATCTGTTCGCCGCGCGCCACGGCTTCGGCCGACGGATACGCGCCGGCCTGCATCGACGTCTCGAACGCCGGATCGGGATGCCGCTGGAGGACACCAACATGGTCCGGATTGCCGGCCGAACCGACTATCCGCCGATGCTGCTCATCCACGACCCCGATGACCCCGAGACTCCCTACGTGACAAGCGAAAAGATCGTCGCGGCATGGCCGGGTGCACGCTTGCTGACCACCAAGGGACTCGGCCGGCTGGCGCATTTCCGAATCTTGAGGCACCGTCCTGCGATTCGCGCCGGTGTCGAGTTCATCGGCACCGCACCGGATTGAAAATTATCGCCGAAGCAACGTCGCGTGACAGACAGCGATCGACAGAAGTGATTGGGAGAGAACCAGATGCGTAGATTCGTGGACATCTCGGTGCCACTACAGGCGGGGATCGCATCAGATCCGCCGGGACATCTTCCGGAGATCGACTATTACAGCCACGCCGACACGGCGGCTGAAGTCGTCGCGTTCTTCCCTGGCGCGACGGTCGAAGACCTACCCGATCGCGAGGGCTGGGCGATCGAGCGTGTCCGGATCACCACCCACAACGGCACCCATCTCGATGCTCCCTACCACTACGCGTCAACGATGGACGGTGGCGCGCCGGCAATCACCATTGACCAGGTTCCGCTCGAATGGTGTTTGCAACCAGCGGTAAAGCTTGACTTCCGGCATTTCGAAGCGGGCTACGTGGTCACCGCCGCTGACGTAGCAAACGAACTCGATCGCATCGGCCACCAGCTACAGCCTCTCGACATCGTTGTCGTCAACACGGCGGCCGGAGCCCGCTACGGCGAGGCGGATTACGTCTCGTCCGGCTGCGGCATGGGTCGTGAGGCGACGTTGTGGATGTTGGAGCGAGGTGTGCGACTGACGGGCACCGACGCCTGGAGCTGGGACGCGCCGTTTGTCTATACCGCACAACGGTATTCCCGCGAGCAGGATCCCTCGATCATCTGGGAGGGGCACCGCGCGGGACGCGAGATCGGGTACTGCCATCTGGAGAAGCTCCACAATCTGGAATCGCTCCCGGACAGCGGATTTCAGATCAGCTGTTTTCCGGTGAAGGTGCACGCTGCGTCGGCCGGGTGGACAAGGGCCGTCGCGATACTCGACGATTGAGCGATTCACCGTCCTGATCGCACCGACATCCTGTTCCCAGAAGCCCGGCTTACTCCGGGTAGCCCAGACTCCAGCCCCGGTAGGTCCAGTCGCTTGCCACATTCGGGCTGGGCAGGATTTGGATGTTGTGCCCGTCGCCGTATCCCGGTGAGAGACCCTGAACGCCGCCGGATATGTAGGTCCCGTCCCCGCGCGCGATGTCGATATGGGGGCCGATGGATCCCACGCTGAAGACGAGTGCCCCACGCGGGGGGTTCATGTCGGTGTGGATTTTCCCCTGCTCGAGAAGCGTTTGGTACATGGTCTCAGAAGCGCCGTCCCAACCGTATCGCTCTTGCGGCACCCCGAATGCGTAGGCCACCAGAGCTTCACACCCGTACTGACCGAATTGGTCTGTCCCGAGCAGGCTTTCGGCCTTGGCGATGGCGGCATCGGCTCCGGGGATCATCGGCCGTGGTACTGCTGCGGCACCCGGTGCCAAGAGGAGCGTGGCGGCCAGGCAGGTGGCTACAAGAAGCAGAATCTTTCGGACGTTCATCTCGTGTGCTCCGGTCTTCGGGCCTGCATGGTCGGCTTCTAGCTAGCAGGGTCGGTGACACCCGGTGCCATCGGGCACCGGGTGTCACGGAATCCTGCCCTCGAGCACATCAGGCGTTCTCCAGGTGTCGTTCAGAGAGCCATCGCCGGACGTTGAGTCGAGGCGTGACTCATGGTGAACCCCATGCCCCCTCCCACGCTGAATAAACACGATTAGCAAAGTCGAGGCATCTCCACACCTGCGGCATCCACTCTGCGGTGGAGGTGCGCTCAGCGGGCTGCTCACGACGGCATACCGGGGGACGATCCGGCCGAGGGAGGCATCCCGCTCGGGCGATGGCGCCCCACACCGACGGATCGATGAGACCCCCGGGGAATCCCAGTCGCGAGGCGGAAGCCGGCGGGAGGAAGAGCTCACACTGACGGACGAGTAGACATTGTCGACGCCAGTTCCTAACCTGTCCGAGACACACGTGGCCGGACCAAGTGTTGGTCCCTGCAATAAAAGGATCGTGACAATCCGCGTGACCGGCATGCGCCACTCACTCCGACGAACGGTGTGCGGTGCTGCAACCGCAGTTCTCGTGCTGGTCGCCTCGATCGGCTCTGTCAATGCGGACCCGGCGGACGACGCGCTGGCCAAGCTCAACGAGTTGTCCGCTCAGGCACTGCAGACTCGCGAGGCCGTCACGGCGGCGCAGCGCGATGTCGACACCAAAGAGGCCGCCCAGAAGGCTGCCGACGAGCGCCACCGCGCCGACCTCGATGCCCTTGCCGCCGTCAACGCCGAGCTGGCGCCTTACCAGGCAGCGGTCGACCGCATTGCGGCGATGGACTACATGAGTGGCCGCAACGGTCAGGCGGCGGCGCTGCTGACCGCGTCTTCGCCGCAGCAGTTGCTCGACAAGCTGTCGCTGCAGCGGGTGGTCGGCGCCACGACCGCTGAGCAAATGAAGACGTACCACGCAAAGCGTGACCGCGCGGGGTCGGCCGCGCAGGCGTCCGAGAAGTCGGCCGCCGACGCCCGCGCTGCGACCGAGCAGGCCGCCGCGGTGCGCGCGGATCTGCAGGCCAAATGGAATGATCTGCTGCGCAAGATCGCGGCCGCGGAGGCGCAGTACGCGGCGTTGACACCGCAACAGCAAGCGGTCGTCGACAACGCCGTCCCGCCAGCAGCACCACCGCCTCCGCCGCCCGCCGCGCCCACCCCGCCAGACCCGGCGATCCTCGCGTTGCCCGGCCAGCCGCCCGTGGACCCTGCTCAAGCTCTGGCGGCCGCCCGCGTCGACGTCCCGGAGGCGTTGCCCGCCGGCGTCGCGAACGAGGCGGGCCTACAGGTCAACACCGTGCTCGCCGCCCGCGCCATCAGCGCAAGATTCCCCCAGATCGCCGACATCGACGGCGTTCGGCCCGACTCCAAGCCGTGGCATCCGAGCGGCTTGGCGATCGACATCATGATCCCCAATCCCGAGAGCGCCGAGGGCATCGCGCTCGGCGACGCGATCCGCGACTTCATGCTGAGCAACTCGAGCCGATTCGGATTACAGGACGTCATCTGGCGCGGCACGTATTACACGCCGAGCGGTCCGGCGGGCTCAGGGTACGGCCATTACGACCACGTGCACGTCACCACGACACCACGCCGCTGACCGCAGAGGCGGTCACGGGTGCAGGTTCCATTGGCCGCAGTCCTGGGCCAGCACGTCGTTGACGTCGACGCGGATTCCGCCGACCACCGGTCCGGGGTTCGAGGCCGTGTCGATGATGCGTTGGTAGAGAACCGCGGCGGGGTAAAGCTGTCCGTTGGACCAGGATCGGGTCTGCCAGGCCCAGACGTGACCGGCGGAACCCGATCTTCCGATGACTCCGTCGGCGGCGGCCCACTGGCACGGTCGGATACCGGCGTAGATGCCGGTGCGCTGCACGCCGATGACCGAGTTGATACCGCGGAACCACGGCAGCGCCAGGTCGTTCCAGGTCTGGCGGTCGATGTCGTCGTCGACGCTGAAGAAGATCGGCGCGGTGCGTCCGCCACCGGCGGCGGTGTGCAGGTGCCAACCGGTTTTCGCGTCGGCGACGCCACCGGCGTACCCGCGGGTGAAGTCCGATGGCGCGGTCCCGCCCGGTTTGCCGTACTGGTAGTTGCTGACGATCACCAAACCGGCCGCGGCCAGCGTCTTAGCGTAAGGCAGGGTGATCGGCTTGGCGCCGAACGAGGAGCCGGGCCGTGACGTCGAGACGTAGTTGATGACGCCGGAGTGGCCGGCGGCCCGGATGTCCTGCGCCGGGATCTGACGCATCGCATAGTCGATCAGCGTGGGGCGGGCGGCCTCGGCCCTCGGCGCGTGCGTACCCGCCGATGCCGCACCGAGTCCGGCCAGTGCGGACACCGTCGCGGCGTAGCGCAGTGCGTCACGCCGGGATACCTGCACGGCGCGAAGTTACCAAAGTGACTGGCGTGAACAGCCTTACCACGCCGAGCGGAGCCCGTTTCGTATCCCGTTCGTTGCCCAACTCGAGCGCGGTGTCGCCGCAGCCCACCTCACCGTCGCCGAACGCGAGCATTTTGCGGTATCTCTTGCTCGAATCGCATACAAGCTCACGTTCGACGGCCCTGCCGGCTATCCGGCCGGCGCCACATCCAGGCCCGAGCCCTTGATCGACGCCTTGGCACGGTTCTCCGCGCGTACGGCCCTCTTCCCACGCACGAACCCGGCCGCCGAGATCGACGCCGCAAGCAGCGCGCTCTCGCCCTTGACGAACGGGTGGAACCCGACGCCCGCGCCGCCGCGGCCCTTCACCGGAATATCGGCGACTTCGGTCACCTTCCAACTCTTTTCAGCCAGCGACAGGATGGCCTCGCCGTTGGCGCACGAGACGGGCAGCGCGGCGATGACCTCGTCGTCGTCACCCGCCAACTTCACGCCGGCCACGCCGTTGCCGGCAACGCCCTGAGGATTGACCGCCGCCGGGTCGATGCGCAGAACTTTTCCGCGTCGGGTCACCAACGCCAGGTGGTAGCCGTCCGGCAGCACACCGGAGCGCACCAGCCCGGTGATGTCCGGCGCGACGGGGATGTCGCGAGTCTTGTACGGCAGACCGCCACCGGCGGTGAACTTCACCCGGCCGTCGGTCCACACTGCCCAACCCAGCCCGGTGGTGAGCAACTCGCCGTGGCTGTCGGAGAACACGCCGCGGTCGTCGAGCCGCCACGCGGTATTGACCTTTCGCTCACGGGGCCCGTCGTCACCGCCGTTGGAGGTGACTGGCGCGGCCTCGAAGTCCAAGACGGTGCGACGATCGAACTCCGGACCCTTGAACAACTTCGCCGTCTCCACCAGTTCCTTGTCGATGACCTTCCGACGCGCATCCGGATTCGACACCAGCTCAGTGAGTTCGGCGAACTCCGTGTCCAGCTTCTCGGCCTCGGCCCGCAGCTCGATGACGTCGAGTTTGGTCAGGCGGCGCAACTGCAGTGCCAGCACATAGTCGGCCTGAACGGCATCGATCTTGAACCGGTCCTGCAGCCCTTGGCGGGCTTCGTCGACGGTCTCGGAGCCACGGATCACCGCCACGGCGGCGTCGATGTCAAGGTGAATGGTCATCAGGCCCGCCACCAGATGACGTCGCGCCGTGACCTTCTCCAGCCGGTACTCACTGCGGTGCAACACCACCGAATCACGCAGCGAGAGGAACGCTTTGATCAACTCGCGCACCGACCACCACCGCGGGACGCGGTTCTCATCGAGGGCGACGAGGCTTGCGGCGAAGGTCGACTCCAGCGGTGTCAGGGCCAGCAGCTGATCGCGGATCTGTTCGGCACTGTGGCCGCGTTTGGCGGTGACGACAATGCGCAGCCCGTTGCGGCGGTCGGTCAGATCGGACATGTCCGCCACACCAGCGAGCTCCCCGGACTCGACCAGGGCCCGAATCCGTTCCTGCACCGTGTTGCTCGCCACGCCAGGCGGCAGTTCGGTGATGAGGACGTTCTTCCCGTCGACCGAGAGCGTGCCCCGCACGGTGAACTGGCCCCGCCCGGTGGTGATGTACTCACGCAGGCCCGCGGTCCCGACCACAGACGCTCCGCACCCCCAGTCGGGACCCGGAATCAGCTTGACCAGCCGGTCGTCGGTCATGTTCGGCGTTTTCAGCAGCGCCCGGCAAGCGGCCATGATCTCGCGCGGGTTGTGGGCAGGCACCTTGGTGGCCCACCCCTCGGCGATGCCGACGGCCCCATTGCACATCAGCACCGGCCACTGGGCCGGCAGCACCGTCGGCTCGATCCACTCGCCGTCGAACGTCGACACCATGGGCACTGCGTGGCTGTCGAGTTCAGCGGTCAGCGCGGCGCCTGGTGCCGACAACCGCATCTCGGTGTAGCGGTCGGCGGCGGGGATGTCGCCCTGGATACGGGGGAAAGCACCTTGTCCGTCAATGACTTTCACACGCTGGAATTCGGCGGCCATCAGCGCTGCAGCGCCGTACATCGAAGTGCCGCCATGTGGGTGCAGGTTGCCTGTGACCGCGGAGCAGATCTTCGACGATTTCTGCGGCTTGTTGCCGGGCTGCAGTTTCGACTCGTGCATCTGGTAGAGCAGACGACGCTGACCCGGCTTGAGACCGTCGTAGGCCGATGGGATCGCACGGTCGCTGACGCTGTAGAGCGCGAACGTCAGCTGATAGAGGTTCCAGTAGTCGTCGGCGCTCTGGTCGATGACCAGATCGGGGTTCTGCTCGGGAATGTCCAGGGTGGCGGTCACGGTATCTGCCTAGGTCTTAGTCGAGGTCCAGGGAATTGGTGTCGACGCGCGCGGCGATCTCGGCCATCCACGTGCGCCGGCCCTCGGGCGGCCCACCGAACAACGTGTGGTGCAACTTCTTCTCACCGTCGTCGGGGTGGACGCGAATCACGGTGCGCCGCTGGGGATCCAGGACGGTGTTCCAGAAGTCGTCGGCGTCCATCTCGCCGAGCCCCTTGTTGCGCTGCACCTCGACCCGGCCCTTCGAAGCGGCCTTCAGCTTGGCCACGGCCGCATCGCGCTCGGATTCGTCCTGGCAGTAAATGCGCTCGCTGGCGGTTTTGACCACAAACAACGGCGGCAGCGTCACGTACACCATCCCGGCCTCGACCAGTGGACGGTAGAAGTCGAGGAACATCGAGATCAGGCTGGAGTTGATGTTGCCGCCGTCGGGGTCGGCGTCGGAGGCGAACAGAATCCGGTCGTAGCGGCACAGTTCCGGGTCGCAGTTGTCCCGCACACCGCAGCCCAGGATACGCTCGATGGAGTCGAACTCGTCTTTGGACCGCGCCTTGCTCAGCGCGAACCCATACACGTTGGGCGGCTTGCCTTTCAGCGGGAACGCCGCCTGGAAGGTGGCGTCGCGGGCGGCCTTGATGGTGCCCAACGCCGAATCGCCTTCGCACAGGAACAGCTCGGCGCCCGACCCGCGGCCGGTCTCGCGACTGGGAAGCAGCTTGGGTGGCAGCGACAGGTTGGTGCCCAGCCCCTTGGCCTTCGAAGCCGCGCGTGAGCGTGCCTTCGCGCCTTCCGCGCTGCGCCGCGCTCGCGCGGACTCCAGCGCCAGCTTGGTCCACAGGGTCACCGCATCGCCGTTGGCCGGGTTGGCCGCCCACACCGTGACGCTGCGCGCGACGTCCGGGGCCATCGCCAGGTTCAGCGACCGCGATGACACCGCGGTCTTGGCCTGCGAGTCCCACGCGACATCCGGTGCGCGAGTGTCCACGGCCAGAGCGGTGACAGCGGCGAAATCCTGTGGTTCGGGGCCTTCTTCGCCCTTGGCCAAGCCGAGATCCCGCATCCGCGACGCACGATCGGCGAGCGCTTCGGAGAGCCCCTTCATCGCGGCCGTCAGATGCGACCCGCCGCCGGGGGTCCGCACGGTGTTGCAGAACGCGGCCACCGTCGCCGGCTCGGCCGGGCCCGCGGTCAGCGACCAGCGGAACGGCGTCGGTCCGCGACCGGTGGTGTACTCGCCGCGACCCTCGACCGCGGCGCGGACGTCGGGCGCGGGAGTGCCCGCGGCGGTGCACATGAGATCGAGCAGCGTGTCGGTACCCCAAGGGCCGCTGAACGGTTCGAGAAACGCCTCGGGCACGTCGTCGCCGGGCCAGCCTTCGTCGACCACGACCAGATGCACACCGGGGGACATCCGGGCCGCGGCATGGGCCCGCAGCAGCACTTCGCCGACATCGACGCTGGTGTCGGGGACCACCGCGCGGTCGAACAGGATGCGAACGGTGGTGCCCTGCATGGCGGGCTTGCGGTTTCCGGTGCCGCGCAGTTTCTGGGTGTCGGCTCGGGTGAACGGGGCGTCGGGGTCGAACTCCTTGCCCTCGAACGTCCCCGGGTAACCGCGCCCGAAGCTCTGCACGTAGGTCTTGCCGCCCCGATGCACCGTCACGTCGGTGCGCGCGGAGATGAATACCGCTGCGGCGGCGCCGATTCCGTTCAGACCGGCCCCGGTGCTCGCAGCATCGGTGTGCGCGGAGAACTTCCCGCCGGCCCGCGCGGTGCCGAGCGTCTTGACGATGCCGTTCTTTCCTGTCGCCGGATCGGTGTCGACCGGCAGGCCGCGGCCGTCGTCGGCGACGCTGACCGATCCGTCCGCGTGCAGGGTGATCGTCACGGTGGATCCACCGTTGCCAAGATCGGCGACTTCCTCGATGGCGTTGTCGATCAACTCACGTAACGCGGTGTTGAGCACGTCGAGCCCCAGGTTCACCGCCGGCCGCAGGCGTGTGTGCTGGACATCATCGAGTTCGGTGATGTCGGCGGCGGTGTAACTCACTGCGGGTCCTTTGTGTCGATGCCGAGAAGGGTGCCGCAGGAATCGTAGACGGGGCCACCGACATCTCCGCGGAACCTGAGAGCGTGCGGTGATCACGGTGTCGACACAACGTGATGAACTCCGCCAGACGCACGCCTACCGCTTCGTGTCGGAGGCTGTGAGCGCGGAATCGTGATTCACATATTTCGAGGTCGTGCGATAACGTCGAAGTCAGTGTCCTGTGCTTATGAGATCGGATTCGGCTACATGACTGTGACTGGCGAGCGGCAAGAGATCCGGCTCGACGACGTCGAATTCAACCGGCGGGATCATCCGAGCGGCCACTGCGATCCATCCCGCCGGGCCGTGACCACTTCGCCGCCCAGTGGCGGCAGATGCGCGAGTTCATGTTCGGCCAGTGGATCGACATCGACAAAGAGGTCGAACCCAACGAGCTCACACGGCTACGCGACGACTACTTCTGGCAAGGCGACGAGCACATCATCGGCGTGGTCGACGCGTTCGAGCGGCTGGGCTACGAGAAGGGCCGCGCGCTGTACGAACAGGCGCTGACTCAGGGCATCGACTCACTCGAGGATCCGCCCCGGGAGTTCGTCGAGTTCTTCGAACACATCGATCAGCTGCCGAGCCAGTTCGACCTGGAAGCCGCCGAACGCGGCCGCATGTTGGCAATGTCGGCGACCAAGACGGCGACCATGATCATCCAGGGGTGGGCGTTCTACGAGACGGCGATGACCGGCGACATCTCCGCATCCACCGGCGCCACCGGACGGTTCGCCGACGACGGCCCGCGGCGCTTCATCGAGACCGCCCGGGTGTTCGCGGAGTTCACGCTCCCCGACATCTTCGACCGGCATTCGGAGGCCTTCCAGGATGTGATTCGGGTGCGGTTGATGCACGGGCTGGCCAGTCGCGGCTTGCGCCGCAAGTGGGGCGACGACGTCTACCTCAAGTTCGGTGAGCCCATTCCGGTGACGTCGCTGCTGGGATTCGGCAGCGGCATGTTGCTCGGACGGCTCGTCGACCATGCGTTCGGACGCAAGCTGACCAACCAGGAACTCGAGGACCTCGCCGAGTACTCGTCGTACTCGGGGCGGCTGTGGGGTGCGCCCGAACGGCTCTACTCCCCAACCGGTCTGGAGCTGATCAAGTCGTTGAACTACGTGCTGGCCAGAGGCGGCAACCCGTCGCCGTGGCGCGCTGAACTCGTCGACGCGATCGCGGGTCCCGCGCACCTGACGACCCTGACCGACGCCCTTCCCGGCCTCGTCAAGAAGTTGGTGGCTCGCCACGCCAATCAGCTCACCGCGACCCTCGCGCTCGTCCCGGCGGGCGCGGTGTTCGGGTACCAGCAGATCGAGGCGATGGTGGCCGGCAGCTTCTTCGAGCCGCTGGGCTACAACTACGAGCGCCGAATCCGGATCTTCACCGAGATCGCCAAACTCAACGTCCGCATCGCGATGGTGGCCGACAAGCTGCCGTGGTCTAACCCGATCCGCGAGCAGAGAAACAAGACCGGCGCAGCCGCGCGCGAGCGGATCGCGATGCTGAACAAGATCGCCAAGTCTCGGCAGATCCCGCTGACCTTCACCAGCCACGACCTATCGACCGAGGGCGAAGGGTTTACCGGCTGAGCGCGCCCATCCGCTTGACGGCCTCGGCGAGGACGGCTTGCGAGGTGGCGAAGTTCAACCGGACGTGGCCGGCGCCGCCGGAGCCGAAGACATGCCCGGAACTGAGCGCGACTCGCGCTTGGTCGAGAAACGCCCGCGCCGGGCCGGCGAGGTCGGAGACGATGCCGGGGCCGTCGGCGCTACCGGGCTCCTCAAGGCCGAGTCGGCGGCAATCGAGCCAGGCCAGGTACGTGCCTTGCGGCCGGATGTAGTCGACGAGGGGCAGGTGTTCAGCGATCAATTGGCCTAGCAAGTCGCGGTTCGCCGACAGGCCGGCCAGCAATGCATCGAGCCACGCCTCTCCCTCGTTGAACGCCACCGTGTGTGCCATTACGCCGAGGTGGCTGGGGCCGTGGCTGACTTCCTCGGGCATCCGGTCGAGGTCTGCCGCCGCCTCGGGGCCGGCAACCACCACCGCCGCCTTGAGTCCGGCGAGGTTCCACGCTTTGGAGGCCGACGTGACAGCGAAGGCGTCCTCGGCGCCCGCGACGCTCAGATACGGCGTAAAGTCCGCTCCCCGCAGCACCAATGGCGCATGAATCTCATCGGAAATAACGCGCACGCCATGATCGCAGGAGAGCGTCGCGATGCGTGCGAGCTCATCGGCGGAGTGCACGGCGCCGGTCGGATTGTGGGGACTGCACAACAGGTAGACCACCCGATCGCTCAGCGTGGCGGCCGTGCCGAACGCCGCATCCAACGACTCCAGGTCGATACGACCGTCCATACCCAGCCGCGCCTCGACGACGCGGCGGCCGGCGTGCGTGACGAAGGCGTAGAACGGCGGATAGACGGGCGCGTTGACGACCACGACGTCGCCGGGTTTGGTGATCAACTTGAGGACCTCGACGATGCCCAGCATCACGTCTGGGACGAGCGCGGCGCGCTGCACCGCCAGTCCGTCCCAACCCCAACGACGCGCCGCAAACCCGGACAAGGCCTCGGCATACGCGTCCGCTCCGCTCGGATACCCGGTGTCCCCCAAGGCGATTGCCGTATTCAGCGCGTCGGCGATGGGTTCGGCCAAGGGCACGTCCATCTCCGCGACCCATAGTGGCAACACATCTGCAGGATGCGCCCGCCACTTCATGCTGGTCCGCCGGCGCAGCTGCTCGACGGTCAACTGCTCCAGCGGATTCACCACCCCATCTTGTCGCAACGTCGCCGACCGCGGCGCACGCCGGGCATTGGCGCCGACACGGTTGACAACGTACAACTAATTGGTTGTATATTGTGATGGTGACCGACCAGGACGAGGACAGGGCGGACGCGTTCTTCCACGCCTTGGCCGACCGCACTCGGCGAGACATTCTTCGTCGGGTGCTAGCCGGGGAGCATTCGGTCACGGCGCTCGCGGCGCAGTACGACATGAGCTTCGCCGCGGTGCAGAAGCACGTCGCCGTGCTGGAGAAGGCAGGCCTGATCTCCAAGCGTCGCCAGGGGCGAGAGCAATTGGCGAGTGGCGATGTGGAGGCGGTGCGGTCAGTCGCCTCGATGCTCACTGAGCTCGAGGACGTCTGGCGCGGTCGCATCGCTCGCATTGACGACCTACTCAGCGAGGAATAACCATGCCTGTCACCAACATCAGCAAGAACATCGACGACCGCACCTTGACGATCACCGCGGAGTTCGCGGCGCCCGTCGAGCGGGTCTGGCAGATCTACGCCGACCCTCGGCAACTCGAGAAGGTCTGGGGCCCACCGGGTTACCCCGCCACCGTGGTCGAGCATGCGCTCACGCCAGGCGGCACGGTCACCTACTACATGACCGGACCCGAGGGCGAGAAGTACGGCGGGTACTGGAAGGTCACGGCCGTCGATGAGCCGCACAGCTTCAGTTTCGAGGACGGATTCGCCGATGACGACCTCAAGCCGGCGAGCGATATGCCGGTCGCGCACAGTGTCTACACCTTCGAGGCGATCGGGGACGGCTCAACCAGGGCGACCTACGTCAGCACATACGAGTCGGCTGAAGGCCTGCAGAAGGTGCTCGAGATGGGCGTCGAAGAGGGCACGGCGCAGGCGATCAATCAGATCGACGAACTGCTCGCGAGCTGACGCCGGAAGGGCCACGGTGCCGGAACCTCTTCTGTTACAGGGGTTCCGGCATCGCGGCGTCCGCTGGGATGTCCCGGTCAGCCGCGGTCGGCGATCTCCCGGTCGGCATGGACAGGAACCAGAAGTGGCGCGACGAGCGGGAAGATGGCCGACGCCGCGAAGGCCACCGGATAGCCGACGGCCGCGATCAGCGCGCCGAACACCGGCGGGGTTGCGCCCATCGTCACCATCTGACCGGTGTACTGAGCGCCGAGCGCGCGCCCACTCCAGAACGGTCCCGCGAATTCGGCGATCGCGGTGTAGGCCAACCCGTTGTCGGTCACGGTGATCATCGACGCGATCACGATCACGGCGACGCTCAACGGAGAGCCCAGCTCGTCGGTCACCGCCAACACCAACATGGCGAGCGCGGCGGCGACACTGATGATCTGGATCGGGCGCAGCCGCGCACCGAGGCGGTCCGACCAGTGCCCGGCAGCGACCCGGCCGACCGCACCGAGCAGTTGCGCGACGGTCACCACGACCCCCGCCGACGCGGCCGACCACCCGCGGTCGGCCATCAACCAGACCAGGGTGAATGTCCACACCACGCTCTGCGGCACCGCCAACAGCATCGAGACGGCGTGGATGCGCAACAGCACCGTCGAGCCTCGATAGGGATTGGCCAGATGCTCGGTCGGCGCCTCCGACCGCGGTGGCCTCGGCGGATCCACCACGCCGGTCGCGCTGATCAACGCAGACACCGCGCACAACACCGCGGGAAACAACAGCGCCGCGGCGACACCGTGGTGCTGGGCAAGTTGGGGGATGACCAGCGCCCCCAGTCCTACGCCCAACGGGGAAGCCGTATGCCGAATCCCCATCGCCAAGCCACGCCGGTCCGGCGGAAACCAACCCACCACGAGTCGGCCGCTGGCGGCACTGTTGCTCGCCGCGGCCATCCCGCCCAGAAGTAGAAACGCCCCCGTCGCCACCAGAGAATCGACTGCTGCGGCTGCGAACGCCGCCGCGGCGGTGAGTGCCAAACCTGCTGTGAGCACGATCCGTTCGCCGACCCGGTCCACCACGTGGCCCCACGCGTACATCGTCGTCGCCACTCCGAAGCTGGGCATCGCGGACAGCAGACCGGCCTGTGCAAGATGAAGCTCGCCGTCGAGGTGCAGCTCAGGGATCAGGAATGCGGCCCCGTTGATGAACACGTTGGCGCACAATGTCGCAGTGAGGGCCATGACGAGCATCGACCAGCGCCTCAGCGTGCTGATCGAATCGACGGATAGAACGTTTGGCTTTTCAGGGTTCAATCATGGGCGAATCGGCGCTTCAACTTCTCGAAAACCGGTCACGAATGAGAAAACCGCTAACGCCGTCACCTCGATCGCCGATGACACGATCATGAGCTCGCTTCGTGCCGCCGGCGCAGTGGCCGTCGTGCTGGCTGCATCCTGGTTGGGGCTGGCGACGGCCCATGCTGAGCCATTCGCCCAACTCGATCGTGTTCCCGTGGTGGCCTCGCCGACATGCGCCGGCAGCGTCAGCGCCGAGGCTCAGTTGACCCCGGTTCGGGTCGGCGATCGCGTCGAGAACGGGGTCCGCGTCGCGATCAGCTACGACGCCGGCACCTACGACGGCTCCTGTTCTCTCACCGTCACGGCCGATTGGGTGAACCTCGACACCGGCGCTTCGGGAAGCAGCGACATCACAGCCGTTTCGACCATCGACGGGCACTACGGCTTCATCGGATATGCGAACACCACGTTCGCGACGGGTAGCGGCACGATCATCGTCACGCTCAGCTCGCACCCGGATGCCGAGATGCGGATTACCACCTAACCGACCGAAACGCCGGCACATTCGCGGCTCCCTATAACGGGAATGCAGCACGCCCTCCGGGACTTGACGTCAAACGTACTGCGTTCGTAACTCCCGGAGAGGTGAAGTCATGAGTACCACACCCTTGGCCGGACGGCGAGCGCTTGTCACCGGAGGTTCACGCGGGATCGGCGCGGAAATCGTGCGCCGTTTGGCATCCGACGGCGCCGCGGTCGCTTTCACGTACTCGGCATCGGCGACGGATGCCGAGAAGCTCGTGGCCCACGTCGCCGACCGCGGCGGGCGGGCCGTGGCCATCCAGGCCGACGCCGCCGATCCCGCTCAAGTTGCCGCCGCGGTCGACCAGAGCGTGGCCGATCTCGGCGGTCTGGACGTGCTGGTGAACAACGCCGGCGTCGCCCACCTGGCGTCGATCGACGACTTCCCGGCCGAGCAATTCGACCGTCTGGTCGCGACAAACATCGGCGGAATGTTCTGGGCCGTCCGCACGGCGATGAAGTACCTGGTGGCTACAGCGGTACGAGGAGTTCGTCTGCGAGTTCATCACCACCCAGCCCACCATCGACGTCGGAGATCCCGGACCGCTTGCGCACGCACTGATCTCGATGAACGAGCGGGTCCTCGACCGCCACGTGCGCTCCGACGACGGGCCGGAGCCGCCGGTCCGCTCCTCGCGGCGGTCATTCACGTCTGGCACCAGCGCGTCGTCAACGATTAGATCGACTTCCTCCGGCGGATCCTCGCACTAGCCGAGTCCAACGCGTCGCGTAGTGCGCGACCCTCGGCTACTCCGTGATGTCGAACGCCGCGATGACCTTCCCGGGTCTGACCCGTACGACCAGTTCGCCGGGAACGCCATTGCGGCGGCCGAACTCCTCGGCTCGATCTGCGCCCATGTAGCGTCCGCCGATCCGCGTGGCGACGTCGAGCAACTCCGAAGGATCTTCGCTCAGCTCGGCCACGCCCTGCACCTGGACGAACGAATACGGCGGATGCGGGTCGTCGACCGTCATCGCCGCCCGCGGATCACGTTGCAGCGCCTTTCCTTTGGCGGTGCCTTTTCCGGTGTTGAACACGAGCTGGCCGCCGTCGACGATGAACCAGACCGGAACAACCAGCGGCCGGCCGTCGGAGGCCACATAGCCCAGCATCCCGGTACGGGTGCCGACGGAGAGGAATTCGATGACTTCGGGCGATAATTCCTCCACCTGCGAAGATTAACGAGACCCGTCACGGAGCGGGTGCGGTTTCGATATGACGGGCCGGGGTAGACGACCTCGGTCCTGTCGACAGGGGTGGAGACGCAGAAGGGGAGGGTCGTGAGCGAAAACAGCCCCGACGCAACACCCCGGCGGGATCGTGGAGCCCTGATCGGTAGCGGCGCGTTGTGGATGGCGAAGTGGTCGTTGGTGATCGTGGCGATCGCTGCGGGCGCGGTGGTGCTCGGATGGTTAGTGGCCCAGCTGTGGGTGATCTTCTTGCCCGTCTTGCTCGCCGTCATCCTTTGCACGGTTCTGTGGCCGCCGGCTCGCGTGCTGATGGACCGCGCCGGTCTGCCGCCGGCCGTCGCGGCGCTGACGACGCTGTTGCTGTTTCTGGCCATCGCATGCGGTCTCATCGCGCTGATCATCCCGCCATTGCTGAGCCAGATGCCTGCGCTGATCGACCAGGCGACCGAGGGCATCACTCGGCTGCAGGACTGGACCGCGGGACCCCCACTCAACCTGCGGCAGGAGCAGTTGGACCGCTTCGCCGACTCACTTGTCAGCGCGATGCGGGAAAGGTCTTCGGCGATCGCGACCGGTGTCGTCAGCGGGGTCAGCACGATTGGCAGCGTCCTGGTGACGCTGGTGCTGACGGTGGTGCTGTCGTTCTTCGTCCTCAAGGACGGCCGCAGGTTCCTGCCCTGGCTTGTCGAACTGACCGGGCGGCGCGCAGGCCGGCATCTGGCAGCGGTGCTCAGCCGGATGTGGGACAACCTCGGCGGCTTCATCCGTGCGCAGACGGGAGTGGCTCTGATCGACGCGGTATTCATCGGCGCCGGCCTGGTGGTACTCGGTGTCCCGCTTGCGCCTGCGCTGGCGGTGCTGACGTTCATCGGTGCGTTCGTTCCGTTCATCGGCGCCTTCGTCGCCGGTGCGCTTGCGGTTCTGATCGCCTTGGTGGCCAACGGGTTCGTCAATGCGCTGCTGGTGCTCGCCGTCATCATCGCCGTACAGCAGATCGAGGGAAATGTGCTGCAGCCGTTGCTGCAGAGTCGCGTGATGAAACTACACGCGGCGGTGGTCCTGCTCGCGGTGACCGCGGGCGGCGCGCTGTACGGAATCGTCGGCGCCTTCCTTGCTGTGCCGACGGTCGCGATGCTCACGGTGCTCGTTCGCTACATCAACGAGCAAATTGATGGGCGGGCCGAGGGCGAGTCGAACGGTGCCGAGTCGGGCGCCTGACACCGCAGGTCGGGCGACCGATCAGCGCGCGTCATCGATCGGAAAGAATTCCAACGGTTAGCGGCCGCTCAATCTGTCAATACCCCACCGCATCGAAGATGCATCGTCTCCGGCGAGACGTGCACACATCGGGTCGGAGCGATGAGGTGAGTCATAGACGGACTGGTGGAGCCCGCGCGCGCAGCGCTGCGCTCCGTACCCCACAGGACCTCTACGGTCTGCACTGCGGGCCGTAGGACCTGACATGCCCGCCACAACGGCAGTTCACTTCTTTCTCGCGCTGGCGGTCATCCTCGCGGCGTGCCGCCTCGCCGGCCTGCTGGCGCAACGCGTTGGCCAGCCACCGGTCGTCGGCGAGATGATCGCCGGGGTCGTCCTGGGTCCCTCCCTGCTGGGCAGAATCGCGCCCGATGTACAGGAAGACCTGTTTCCGACAGGCGCGTCCAACGTCGTGCTCTACACCGCCGCGCAGATCGGCCTCGTGCTCTACATGTTCGTCGTGGGGCTGAACTTCGACGTCGACCACGTCAAGCAGCGCGCCCGCACCGCCGCCGCAGTCTCCACGGCAGGGACCCTGGCTCCGCTGGTGTTAGGCGCGGTCATCGCGGTGCCGCTGCTGTCCTCGGGTGGGTTCTTCGGCGAAGACGTCAGTCTCGCCATGGCGATGATGTTCATGGGCGCGGCCATCGCGATCACCGCGTTCCCCATGCTCGCCCGGATCATCTTCGAAAAGCGTCTCACCGGAACATCGCTCGGCACTCTGGCGCTCGCGTGTGGCGCCACCGCCGACGCGATCTCCTGGTGCATCCTGGCGGTCGTCGTCGCCGTGCACCGCGGCACCCCGACAACGGCCATCACGGCGATCGTGGGCGGACTGCTCTACACCGTGGTGGTGCTGACACTCGGACGACGGGCGGCACGGGTGCTCGGCGCGAAGTCCGAGGAGCAGCGAACCATCCCCGGATGGGTGTTGAGCACCGTCCTGATCGTCTTGATGAGCGGCGCCTGGCTCACCGACACCATGGGAATCCACGCGATCTTCGGCGCTTTCATCATCGGTGTCGCCATGCCGTCGGGACTGTTCGCCCGACGCCTCACCGAGACCATTGAGCCACTCACCACGAGGATGCTGCTGCCGCTGTTCTTCGTGTACTCCGGGCTCAACACCGAGATCGGATTGGTGAACACCCCGGGACTCTGGGCGCTGACGCTCGGCGTGCTCATCGTGGCGATCGCGGGGAAGGGTGTCGCGTGTGCCGCCGCAGCCATGTTGAGCAAGGTGCCGCTGCGCGAATCGGTCGCGCTCGGTTCGTTGATGAACGCACGCGGGTTGATCGAACTCATCCTTCTCAACATCGGTCTGGAGGCCGGCATCATCACTCCGACGCTGTTCACCATCCTGGTGCTGGTCGCCATCGTCACCACGTTGATGGCCGCCCCGATCTTCGAATTCGTATACGGCCGGCACCGGCCTCCGGTGGACACCACACCGCCGGAAGCAGCAGACCTCGCCGATGCGACGTCCGCCGTTCCGGGGACCGAGGGAAGGTAACGCACGTGCGATCGCAACTATCCCACCTCGACCCCGAGGCTCGCGCCGCCCTTGCGCGCAAGATCCGGAATCAGCTGTCCTGCAACGGTTCTGTCCCGACTGACTACGACGTGGCCATCGTCGGAGGGGGAGCAGCGGCGCTGACGTTGGCGTTGGAGCTGCGTACCGCGCGGCCCCAGACCCGGATCGTGATCATCGAGCCGACCGCACGTCCGGTCGCCGAGATCACCCACACGGTGGGTGAATCGACGGTCGAGGTGTCTGCGCACTACCTCCGGGACCGCCTCGGTCTGGCCGACCACTTGAGCTCCGAACAGATCCGCAAGATGGGCTTACGAATGTTCTTCTCGCACGACGGCAACACCGACATCGCAAGCCGCGTCGAAGTCGGCAGTTCCGCGTTCGTGCCGCAGGTGACCTATCAGATCGACCGGGGCAGGCTCGAGAACGAACTCGCCAGCCGATGCCAAGCCGCCGGGATACGCATCGCCCGCGGCCGCGTCAGAACCGTGGACTTCGGCGGCGACGCGCACACCGTGGCATACCAGGGCGGCGACGCGACCACCCGCACGACGGCACGCTGGGTGGTCGACGCCTCCGGCCGCAACCGGGCGCTGTCGCGCCAGCTGAACCTGAAGCGGGCCACCGAACACCATTGCAACGCCGCATGGTTTCGCGTCAAGGCCGAACTCGACATCGGACAGTGGACCGACGACCAGGGCTGGCACGCGCGACTGGTAGAAGGCGACCGCGCGCTGTCCACCAATCATCTGATGGGCGAGGGCTATTGGGTCTGGCTCATCCGGCTTGCCTCCGGCGCCACCAGCGTCGGAATCGTCGCCGACCCCGAGTTCCACGCGTTCGACGAGTTCAACACGCTGGACAAGGCCAAGGCGTGGATCCGCCGACACGAACCACAGTGCGCCGACGAGATCGCCCGACACGAAGACCTGATCATGGACTTCCGCGTCATGAAGCACTACAGCCACGCCGCCACGAAGGTCTTCGACGGCGCCGCGCGCTGGTGTCTGACCGGCGACGCGGGTGTCTTTCTGGACCCGCTGTACTCCTCGGGGCTGGACCTGGTGGCGATCGGCAACGGCCTCATCACCGACATGATCACGCGCGAACTCGACGGTGAAGACGTGGTGGCCCGCGCGGGGATCAGCGACTCCCTGTTCCGGTCACTGGCCGACATGTGGCTCGCGGTGTACGAGAAGCAGTACCCACTCATGGGCACACCGACGGTGATGTCGGCGAAGGTCGTCTGGGACATCGCGTTCTACTGGGGCTTCATCGGATTGCTCTACCGCAACGGCCGCTTCGTCAGCGTCCCCGACGATCCCGCGGTCGTCCCGCACCTGGAAGGCCTGATCGCACTGAGCAACCGGGTGCAGCGGTTCTTCCGCGAATGGGCCGCCGTGGAAGGCCGCGAATCGCCGGTACGGTTCGTCGACCTGTACGTGCCGCTGAACTTCATGGCGACGCTGCACGTGGCGATGATGGAACCGGCGACCGACTTCGCCGACGTGTTCGAGGCCAACGGCCGGTTGTTGCGCCAGCTGGCGGGCCAGCTGGCCGAAACCGTGCTCGCCGACAAGTCCGCGCTGTTCGACGACGACGCCGCCGTCGCCCAGGTGCAGGCGTGGCAGCGCGACCCCTTGCTCAGGGAACTCCGCTCCGTGTATCGCCATGAACAACAGGACAATCCGGTCAGCCCCGACTGGATCCACACCGCTATCCGTGAGTTGCAGGTATGAACACGCACGACACCCACGACCGGCCCGCACCACTGGCGATCGTCGGGATCGGATGCCGCCTACCGGGCGGCGTCAACTCCGCCGAGGACTACTGGCGACTGCTGATCGACGGTGTCGACGCAACCCGCGAGGTCCCCGAATCGCGCTGGAACGCGGGCCGATTCCACGACGCCAACCCGAAGAAGGTCGGCAAGATGGTCACCCGTCGTGGCGGATTCCTCGACGACATCGACCAGTTCGATCCGCAGTTCTTCGGCATCTCGCCGCGGGAGGCGCATTCGATCGACCCGCAGCAACGCCTGATGCTGCAGGCCACATGGGAGGCGCTGGAGGACGGGGGGATACGGCCCGACCACCTCGCCGGAACCGATGTCGGGGTGTTCATCGGCGGCTTCACGCTGGACTACCAGTTGCTGCAGAATCAGGGCCGCGGCAGCCGGTACCAGTTCAAGACGCATTCGGCTGCCGGGATGATGATGACGATGCTGGCGAACCGGATCTCGTTCGCCTTCGACTTCCGCGGGCCGAGCATGACGATCGACACGGCGTGTTCGAGTTCGCTCGTCGCGGTTCACCTTGCAGCGCAGAGCATCTGGAACGGCGAGAGCGAACTCGCGCTGGCCGGCGGCGTCAACATCATGATCGGGCCCAACACCGCGATCGCCGAGTCCAAGAGCGGATTTCTTAGCCCCGACGGGCGCTGCAAGGCCTTCGACGAGTCGGCCGACGGTTACGCGCGTGGCGAGGGCGGTGCCGTCGTCGTCATCAAACCCCTCGAGCAGGCGTTGCGCGACGGCGACGAGATCTACGCCCAGATCCTCGGGACCGCGGTGTCCCAGGATGGCCGCACCGACGGCATCACCGTGCCACGCGCCCAAGCTCAGGCCGCGGCGATCACCTCGGCTCTGCGTCGGGCCGGTGTGCGGGCGACCGATGTCGGCTACGTCGAAGCGCACGGCACCGGAACACCCGTCGGTGACCCGGTCGAGATGCGCGCGCTGGCCGCGACGCTCACGTCGGACCGGACCGATCCGCTGCCGATCGGATCGGTCAAGACCAACATCGGTCACCTCGAAGCGGGCGCGGGGGTCGCCGGACTGATCAAGACGGCGTTGGTGCTCAAGCACGGCTATATCCCCGCGCACCTGCATCTTCAAAACCCCACCAGCCAAGTCTCTCTGACCGAGCTCAAGCTCGACGTGCCGCGCGCCGGCCGCCCCTTCCCCGCCGGACGGCGGATCGCTGGGGTCAACTCGTTCGGGTTCGGCGGCACCAACGCCCACGCGGTGCTCGCCGAACCGCCGGCTGCGGCCGACACCACCTCGAGCACGGCCGCTCACCTCCCTGTCACGCTGCTGCCGATCTCGGCGCGCAGCGAGGAGGCCCTGGTGGCCACGGCGCGCCAGTTGGCCGACCACCTGGAGGCCGAGCCGAACACCGACATCTCAGACCTGAGATTCACCCTGTCCCAACGGCGCTCGCACCTCAGCCACCGCCACACCCTGGTCACCGACGACGTCTCCGATGCACGTGAGCAGCTGCGTGCCCTCGCTGACGGGGGACAGGTCGCCTCGGCGCGTACCTCCTCAACCGCTCCCAAGCTCGTGTTCGTCTGCACCGGAATGGGCCCGCAATGGTGGAGGATGTGCCGAGGACTGCTCGACGTCCTGCCCGCGTTCACCGAGATCATCGCGCGAAGCGATCGCGAGCTGGCGCGTCACACCGACTGGTCACTGATCGAGGAACTCCGGCGCGACGAAGCGGATTCCCGGATGGGTGAGACCGAGTTCGCCCAGCCGGCCAATTTCGCGATCCAGATCGCCCTGGCCGCACAACTCGAACAGTTCGGAATCCGGCCTGATGCCGTGATCGGCCACAGCGCAGGCGAAGTCGCCGCCCACCATCTCGCCGGGCTCCTCACCTTCGAGCAGGCGATCGAGGTCATCTACCACCGCAGCAGGCTCCAACAGCGGACGAGCGGACAGGGCCGCATGCTGGCCGTCGGCCTGGACACCGACTCGCTGATGGCCGCACTCGACGAAGGGATGCGCGACGAATTCGGACACCGGGTTTCGGTGGCGGCGGTCAACAGCCCGTCCGCGGTGACCATCGCCGGGGACGGTGAAGCCCTCGACGCCATCGCCCGCCGGTTGGACGAGGCCGAGGTCTTCACCCGGTACCTGACCGGCAAGGTGCCCTATCACACCCATTACATGGATGCGATCAGGAGCGAGCTCCACGAGGCTCTTCACGGTCTGTCGTCACAGCCGGCGACGCTCCCGCTCTACTCGACGGTCACCGGCGACGTGTTGGATGGGTACCACTCCGGAGCCGCCTACTGGTGGCAGAACAGCCGCGCCACAGTTCTTTTCGAGCCGGCCATCCGCCGCATGCTCGACGACGGCTACACGCACTTCGTCGAACTGGGACCGCATCCGGTGCTGGCCTCGTCGATCTTCGAAATCGCCGGCGCGCAGAAGACCCTCGTTCAGGCCACCCAGCGACGCAACGACGACGACGTGCGCACGTTCATGACCGGCCTCGGCGCGCTTCACGACCACGGCCACGACATCGACTGGGAGGCGATGTATCCGCGCGGGGAAGCGCGCTTGCTCAAGCTGCCCCGCTACCCCTGGCAGACCCGGCGCTACTGGAACGAGACCCAGGAGGCCACCGAATCGCTGCACTATCACCCGGTGCACCCGTTGCTGGGCCAGCCGGTCAGTGCCGTGCATCCCACGTGGGAAATCGAATTGAGCACCGCGCTCGTCCCGTTCCTCGACGACCACCGGGTCCAGGGCAGCGTCGTCGTACCCGGCGCGGTCTACATCGAGCTGTCGCTGGCAGCGGCGAAGGAGACCTACGGCGTGGACCTCGCTGTCGAGGATTTGGTGCTGCACCGCGCGCTCATCCTCGACGACACCTGCGACCCCCTCCTGCGGACCACCCTCAACCACGACACCGGCGCCCTGGAGTTCGCCGCTCACACAGCCACGCCCGACGGTGAACTCAAGTGGACGATCACCGCCACGGCCGAACTCACGAGGCTGCCGAAATCGGCCTGCGTCCCGCCTCCGATGGCCGAGACGGCGCCGGCCAACGCTCTCAGCGGCGACGAGTTCTACGCCCTCACCGAAGCCATCGGATTTGATTACGGGGCGGCGTTCCGGGCCGTCACCGGCCTCACCGCAGGCGACGGCTGGGTGGTCGCCGAGATGGAGATCCCGGCGCCGATCGCCGCCGAGCTCGACGACTACCGGTTCCACCCGGTGCTGATCGACGGCGCCTTCCAGACGCTGTTCGGCGCACCGCTCCCCGGCGGGTACGCCGCCGAGAGCCCCTACCTGCCCACCCGCATCCGGCGCAGCGCCGTGTACGGCACACCCAAAGGGGACATGACCGTACGACTGGCCGTCAGGTCGGCGACCGCTGAGGAGATCGAAAGCGACATCACGATCTGCGACCATCGCGGTGAGCGGCTCGCCGTCTTCGAGGGCTTCACGGTGCGATCCCTGAGCGCCTCGACCCGCATGTCGCCGGAACGAATCGACAAGGGCCTCTACGAACTCCAGTGGGTTCCCGCGGCCGATCCGAGCGGTGACGACAGTGCGGAGCCGGCCGGCCCCGGGTCATGGCTGGTGTTCGTCGACGAAACCGGGTTCGGCTCGGCGGTCGCCGATCGACTGCGGCACGGCGGCCATCGCGTGCGCACCGTCGCACACCGCCCCGTCGACACCGTCACCGCGGTCGACGGCGGATACGCGATCGACGAACGGCGCCCCGAGCACGTGGACCAGCTGTTCGACAAACACCTCACCGAACACAGCGAACTCACCGGCGTCATCGACTGCTGGTCAATGGATCTCGTCGTCGAGCCGCAGGCGTCGGACGGGCAAAGCGCCGGCCACCTCGGCGTCCTCACGCTGCTTCGCATCGCCAAGGCGCTGGCCGCACACGACAGCGTGAGGCCGCGCATGTACGTCGTCACCGCGAACGCTCAACCGGCGTTGGGCACCGAACCGCTGGCCGTCGACCAGTCCACGGTCTGGGGGCTCGGCAGGGTCGTCGGTCATCAGGAGTTCGTTGAACGTTGGGGCGGTCTCATCGACATCGACGACACCGACGACGTGGGCGACACCGCCGCGCGGGTCTGTCGGCACATCCTCGATTCCACGTCCGAGGATCAGGTGGCCCTCCGCGGCGAGGTGACGCTGGTCCCGCGGCTGCGACACAGCGCGAGCCTCACGAGACCGTTTCCCACCAAGCTTTCTCCCACCGCTACCTACGTCGTCACCGGCGGCACCGGCGCACTCGGCCGAACCGTCGCTACCTATCTGGCCGAGCACGGTGCGCGACACATCGCGCTGCTGAGCAGAAGCGGGCTGCCACCGCGCGACCGGTGGCCGAACATCACTCCCGACGACCCGCAGTTCACCGCCGTCGACACGGTCCGGGCCGTCGAACGCCTCGGGGCACTGGTCAGTGCGGCGAGCGTCGACATCACCGACGCCGATGCGGTGGCGGCCTGGTTGGCCGGCCACCGCCGCACCGGAGACCGGCCGGTCCGCGGAGTCATCCACGCCGCAGGCGCAGTCCACGACCAACTACTCGTCAACGTCAGCGAAGACGATTTCCTCAAAGTGCTGGGTCCCAAGGTCACCGGGACCCGGGCGCTGCACACCGCCTTCGCCGACGAAGAACTCGACTTCTTCGTGATGTTCGGCTCCGCCGGGTCGGTGATCGCCTCACCCGGGCAGGGAAACTACGCCGCCGCCAACGCGTTCCTCGACGCGTTCGCACATCAGAGGCAGGCGCAGGGACTGCCGGCCCTGACCGTGGCCTGGGGGCCCTGGTCGGTGGGGATGGTCGAGGATCTCAACCTCGAAAACGTCTACGCAATGCGGGGAATCGAGCTGATCACCCCGGCGACAGGGGCGTTGATCCTCGACCGCCTGATCAACCAGACCGCTCCGAACGTCATCGCAATCAGCGCCGACTGGAACCGCGCCCGCCAGCTTCTCGGCGGACACCTTCCGAAGATGTTCGCCGACCTCGACGCCGCCACCGCCTCGCCGACGGAGGCCGGAGCGGACGGGTCGTTGCTCGACGTGCTGTCGAAGACCCCGGAGGCGGAGCGCCTCAACGTGATCACCGATCAGGTCGAGCGCCTCGTAGCGGCGGTGTTCGACTGTGCGGTGACCGATTTCGCCAATGACGACATGCTCGACGACATCGGGCTGGACTCGATGATGGCGATGGACTTCAGGGTCAGGATCAACACCACGTTTTCGATCGAGCTTCCGGTGCTGGAGATTCTCAAGGGAGTCTGCGTCGACTCGCTGGCCGCCCGGGTGCTCGATGAATTGCAGACGATCCACGGTGAGGCGCCCGCCGCGGAAGCCGTCCCCCCGACCGAGCCGGCCATGGACGACGACGTCGATGAGCTGATCGACGAGATGTCGGAGGCCGAACTGCGTGAACTGCTTGCCGAACTCGAAGGCGACGCTGCGCCGTGACCGAGGCGGCTTCGACGGCGGTGCACGTGCGCGGACTCTGCAAGGCCTACGGACCGACCCAGGCCGTGGCGGACCTCGACCTCGACGTCGCCTCCGGCGAGGTCTTCGCCATCCTCGGCCCCAACGGCGCAGGCAAATCCACCACCATAGAAATCCTGGAGGGCAACAGAACTCGCGACGCCGGGCTTGTGCAAGTACTGGGTGAGGACCCCGGGACAGCGGGACGGAGCTGGCGGGCCAGGATCGGCATCGTGCTGCAGGAGGTCAGCGACGCCGGGATGCTGTCGGTGCGCGAGACCGTGCAGATGTTCGCGAGCTGTTACGGCGCCGCTCGAGAACCCGCCGACGTGCTCGAGCTCGTCGGTCTGGACACCGTCGCGAACTCTCGGGTGCGGGCGCTGTCCGGCGGTCAACGCCGCCGTCTCGACGTCGCGCTTGGCATCATCGGCAAGCCCGAACTGCTGTTCCTGGACGAACCGACAACGGGTTTCGACCCCGAAGCGCGGCGGCAGTTCTGGCAGCTGATCAAGTTGCTGGCCGCCGACGGCACCACCATCGTGCTGACCACCCACTACCTCGAAGAGGCCGCCGCTCTGGCCGACCGCGTCGCGGTGATCGCGAGCGGCAGGGTGGTGGCCGTCGACTCGCCGGCCCGGCTGACCGAGCACGTCAGCTCGGCGGCCACGGTGCGATGGATGGAGGGCGGCCAAATCCGGGTCGAGACAACGGATTTTCCCACCGAGTTCGTCCGTCGGCACAGCAGAGACGGTGCGGAACTGGCGCAGCTGACGATCAGTCGTCCGACACTCGAGGACGCGTACCTCCACCTGATCGGCCAGCCATGACCGATATCGAACACGTCACCGCCCCATCGCCGCCGCGACACCGCGCCACCGCACGACCGGCACTTCCGTCGCCACTGCGGATCGGACTGTCGCGGGTCGTTCCCGAACTGAAGATGTTCTACCGACGGCCCGAACAGGTGGTGCTGACGTTCTCCATGCCCGCGGTGATCTGCCTGCTGCTGGGCTCGATCTTCTCCGCGGAGTTGCCCGGCAGTCAGACCAGCACCGGTGCGGTGATCGCGGCGAGCATGCTCGCCTACGGCATCCTGTCGACGTCGTTCGTCAACCTCGGCACCAGCATCGCCGCCGACCGCGACACCGGCGCGTTGCGGCGGCTTCGGGGCACGCCGACAACAGCGTCGTCGTACTTCGTCGGCAAGATCGTGCTCGTCGCGGTGGTCAGCCTCGCCGAGGCCGTCCTGCTGCTGGGGGTGGGGGTGCTGGTCTTCGGACTGCGCCTGCCGACCGACGCCTACGGGTGGTTCACCCTCGCGTGGGTGTCGGTCCTGGGCATCGTCAGCTGTTCACTGCTGGGCATCTTCATCAGCAACCTGGCGAGCAACGCCGTGTCCGCGGCAGTCATCACCAACGGCCCATCGGTTGCACTGCAGTTCGTTTCGGGCACCTACGTGCCGCTGATGATCCTGCCGACGTGGATGCTGGTGATCGGCTCCCTTTTCCCGGTCAAGTGGATGGCCCAAGGTTTCCGGTCGGTGCTGCTACCCGCCGAGATGGTCGCGTTCGAACCGGCAGGCAGCTGGGAGCACTGGCGCATCTTCCTGGTGTTGGCGGCGTGGAGCATCGCCGGGCTGATCGGCTGCCTTGCGTTGTTCCGGTGGTCGGACCGGACCTGATGCTGTCGGCCTAGGGTCCGTCGGCCAACCACTTGCGCACGAGTTCACCGTCGTGTGCCTCGACCGATCGCAGCTCGGTCAGCGTCGGATGCCCGGCGTCCAGCAGCGCGCTGTCGGTGTCTTCCTCGGGATCGTCCGGCACCTCCACCTCGCTCAGGCGCACACCGCCGTCGCGGACCTCTTCGACGCGCGTCTGCACCGCCCCGCCCCGCGCCAGCCGCGCGTGGCGGAGCGGACCGACCTCGTTGGCGGGCCGGTCAGGGACGTTGAGGGACAGGACGGTGCCGTCGGGTGCGTCGAGCAGCAGTTCCAGCACCGGCGCCAGCAGACCTGCGGCGGTCTCCCAGTACCGTTCGCCCGTCGGATGCAGCGCGACGTCCAGCGATACCGCCAGGGCGCGGGTGTCGCTGATTTTCGCGGTGAGCGCCGCGCCGATCGTGCCGGAGTGCAGGATGGCCCGGCCGACGTTGGCGCCGTGGTTGATTCCCGACAGCACGAGGTCCGGTCGAGGATCGAACCAGCCGTTGAGCGCGGCGGCGACGATGTGTCCGGGCTGGGCCTGCACCGCCCACGCCTCGACACCGTCGAGGGCGGGTATTTCTCGGGGCTCTACCACGGTTCGGCCGTCGCGGCGGACCGCGCTCAGCGCGGCGCTCGCCCCGCTGGCCTGCTCGGCGGGGGCGGCGACGATCACCTCCAGCCCGGCCTCGAGCGCCGCATTCACCAGCGCATGCAGGCCGGGCGAGTCGATCCCGTCGTCGTTGGTCACCAATGCGCGCGGCACGCGTCAACCTCCTCCAGTGCGATGCCCGCTACTTCAACGGGCGCAACTCCACCCGTTCGGCGAGCGTCTCCACGGCGCGCGCACCGCCGGTGCCCAGCCCGTGCCGCACGACGTTGAGCGCACCGCACGCCGCCCCGATCTGCAGAGCCGCGCGCAGCGGGCGGCCGCTGGTCAGCGCGGCGACGATGCCCGCGGTCATCGAGTCCCCGGCACCCGCCGAATCGGCCGGTTCCAGCGTGGGCATCGTGACCTCCACGACGTCGTCATCGTCGTCCTCATCGAGCAGGGCCAGAGCCGGAGCGTCACCGGAGCGGGACACCACGACGATGTTCGCACCCTCGTCACGCATCTTGTGCATGGCGGCGACCAGATCCTTGGCGTCCTCCGATTTCGCCCGGCCGTCGTCGAGCAGCTCTTCGTGGCTGACCTTGATGAGGTCCGGTCCGCCGGCGAGCACCGCCTCGAGCCGCTCGCCGGACAGGTCCGCCGCCACCTTGCAGCCGTTGGCGCCGAGATCGGTGGACAGGCGGCGGTACAGGTCGGCGGGCAGTACATCGTCTTCCTGCGGGCCGGAGAGCAGCACCCGGCCATGCGTCAAACCCTCGGTGAGGGTGAGCTCGTAGAGGGAGTCCAGTTCGTGGCGGTCGAGCGGGCTGCCTTCAGCCTCCGCGATCACCTCGCGGCCGCCGGAGCGGCGGTCGTGCACGTACGCTCCGTTGCGCGCGCTGACGGGCACGGTCTGCACGGTGATGTTCGGTGCGGGCAGAAGGTGGCCGAGGACGTCGCCGGTTTCGCCGCCGAGCGCCGAGCACAACACGACCGGCACGCCGAGCGAGGACATCATGCGTGACTGCCAGACACCCTGGCCGCCGGCGTGGACGTGGATGTCGGCCTCACCGGAGCGGTTCTCGACCGTCACGGTGAGCACGGGCAGCGGGGCGAAGATGACGACGGCGGAGCCGCCGTCGCGTTTGTCGTCGCGAGATTCCCTGTCTGTCATGGGTTGCGGAGTACCCATCCGCGCCGCGGACTACCCGACGGCCTAGCCGAAGGCTTGGTGCCGACCAACGTCGAGCGCCCCGCGACTAGAGTCCGTTGGCATGTCACTGGCAGCGCAGTTGTGGACGGAGAACGCCGATGTGGTGGCCGAGGTGCTGGCCAACCCGTTCGTCCGGGGCATCGGAGACGGTTCGCTGGACCGCGATCTGTTTGCCGGCTACATCGCTCAGGACGCGTTCTTCCTCGAATCCTTCGCGCGCGCATATGGTCTCGCGCTGGCCAGGAGCTCGGATACGGCCACCCTTCTGACCTTCGCCGATCTGCTCGCCGGGGTGCGCGAAGAGCTCGGGTTGCACGCGTCCTATGCCGCGTCGTGGGGGATCGACATGGCAGGCGTCGAACCCGTCGCAGCGACGCTGGCCTACACCGAGTTCCTGCTGGCCACCGCAGCCACTGCCGACGTCGGCGTGGTGTGCGCGGCGATGACGCCGTGCATGCGGCTGTACGCGCACGTCGGGGTCACGCTCGACGCCGACACCGCGGGCCCGTATGCGCAGTGGGTGCAGACGTACGCCGATCCGGGTTTCGACGAGGTGGCCTCACTGTTGGAGCGGCTGCTCGATCGGCAGGCTGTCGATGTATCCGCCGCACGGGTGGCCTATCGGCGCGCGATGCGGCTGGAGTTGGCGTTCTTCGACGCGGCCTTGAAGCGCGGGGATCAGACGTAGCGCGGGCGACCGGCCAGCGCACCGAGCGCGATCTGCACCACGTAGACACCGAGGAACATCATCCACGGCACCGTCCATCCGTGCGTGAGGTCGTGCAGCAATCCGAACAAGAACGGGCCCACGCCCGCGATCAGATAGCCGAATCCCTGTGCCATACCAGACAATTGCGCGGTGTCCTCGGCGTTTCGGGCCCGCAGTGCGATGACGGCGAGCGCCAGGGCGAACACCCCCATACCGACTCCGATCAGCACGCTCCACAGCAACGGCTGCGCGCCGGGGGCGAGCATCAGGCCGACCGTGCCGACCAAGCCCACGGCGCCCAGACCGACGATCCATCCGCTCTGTCCGCGGCTGCGCGCGGCCAGCGGCGCGATCACCAACGCGATGGGCACACCGACCAGCGACGTGAGGCCGACGAGCAGACCGGCCTGGGTCTTGTCGACCCCGTTGTCGATGAATACCTCTGGCAGCCAACCCATCACGATGTACGCCATCAGCGACTGGCAGCCGAAGAACAGTGTCACCGTCCACGCCAACCGGTTTCGCAGCAGTGAGCGTCTGCCCCCGGCGGGGGCGGTGTTCGCCGCCCACGTGCCCGCGTGTCGTCGCGACGTGGGCAGCCACGCCACGAGCGCGACGAAGGAAACCGCCGCCCACGCCGCCAGCGCGGCGCGCCACCCTCCCAGCGGGTCCTCGAGCCCGGGAGTCACAGCCGACCCCAACGCACCACCGCCTTGCAGTGCGGCGGTGTAGATCCCCGTCATCAGCCCGACCCGCGCGGGGAACGACCCCTTGATCACCACGGGGATCAAGACGTTGGCCAACGCGATTCCCGCGCATGCGATCAACGTCGCGACGATCACGGTGTGGGGACCGCCCACGGTGCGGGCGAGCAGACCGACGGTGAGCGCAACCAACGCGGCGGAGATGGTGCGACCGAGCCCGATGCGCGCGGCGAGCCGGGGCGCGGTCAGCCCCGCGACAGCGAAACACAATGCGGGGACTGTGGTGAGGAGACCGGCCCACGTCGCTGAGACGCCGAGTTCTGCGCGCATCTCCCCGAGCAGGGGGGCCACACTGGTCACGGCCGGGCGCAGGTTGAGCGCGGTCAAAACCACGGCAAGCGCGAGCAACGCACCGCCAGCGACCACCGAAATGGGGGCGCGGTCAGCCTCGGCGGAGTCCTCGACGCCCATGTTGAGCTGCGTCGGCGACAGGTCTACTTCGTCATCCCGCCGCCTGACACGCATCCTGCTAATCTGCCATACATCCCATGATTGGTTGAAAGGATGTCCCTGTGCCGTTGGTCACCGCGCGCCGGTCGGGCCTCGTCGACCAGGTCATCGAGCAGTTGCGGGACTCTGTCGCGCGCGGCGAATGGCAGGTTGGGGAGCGCATACCCAATGAGACGGTCCTGGTCGCGTCGCTGGGCGTCGGCCGCAACACCGTGCGCGAGGCCGTCAGGGCGTTGGCCCACGCCGGCATCCTCGAGGTGCGGCAGGGTGACGGCACCTATGTCCGGGCCACCAGCGAGGTGTCCGGTGCGCTGCGCCGGCTCTGCGGCGCCGAGTGGCGCGAGGTACTTCAGGTCCGGCGCGCGCTGGAAGTCGAGGGCGCCAGGGCCGCGGCGGTCCGCCGAACCGACGTCGATCTGGGCGAGCTGCGCGCATTGTTGGCGCGCCGAGACGCCTGTCTGTCCGGCGGCGACACCGACGAATTCGCCCGCGCCGATGCCGAATTTCACCTCGCGGTGGTCCGCAGTTCACACAACGCGACGCTGACGGAGCTATACCGGGGATTGATGGAAGCCATCGCGGCCAGCGTCGCCAGCGGCCAGGACGCCGCTGTGGAGGTCACCGATCATGGTGTGCTGCTTGATTACATCGCCGCGGGTGACGCCGACTGGGCCGCAAGGACCGCGGCGGAGATCATCGACGGGGTGCTCGCCGGCCTTCCTGCATCCGACTGCTGATCTCCGGGCCTCATTCCGCAGCAGCGGCTCGTGGCCTGGCGCCGAGGGCGACGACCAGAGCGGCCGCGGCCAACGACAGCGTGCCGACCACCCACAGCGCGATCTTGCTGTTCCCGGTCAGGTCGGTGAGCCAGCCGGTGATGTACGGCCCACTGAACCCGCTCAGGTTTCCCAGGGAGTTGATCAGCGCGATGCCACCGGCGGCGGCCGCTCCGGTGAGGAAAGATGATGGCAGGGACCAGAACACGGGAAGCGCGCACATGACGGCGCAGGTGCACAACGTGACGGCCACCATCGCAAGGTAGACGTCGGTCATGTACAGAGCCGCGGGAATGGCGACACCGCCCACGATCGCCGGGATGGCAACGTGCCAGACTCGTTCACCGGTCCGATCCGAGTGCCAGGCCCAGGGAACCATGACGAGCGCGGCCACGGCATACGGAATCGACGTGACCAGTCCGCGCTGGATGACGCCCAGATGTACGCCGTACTCCTCCTGGAAGCCGGCGACGATGGTGGGCAGGAAGAAACCCACCGCGTACAGCCCGTAGGTGATCCCGAAGTAGATGAACGCCAGGGCCAGAATGCGCGGATGGGTCAGCGCCTTCTTCAGCGGCCAGTGACCACTGCGCTCGGCAACGGCCCGCTCCTGGTTCAATGTCGTTTGCAGCCAGTCCTTTTCGTCGTGATGCAGCCAGCCCGCGGTACCGGGCCGATCAGTGAGATAGAACCAGCAGATCACGCCCAGTATGACGGCGGGAAGCCCCTCGACCAGGAACATGAAACGCCAGCCGGCCAACCCCAAGAAGCCGTGTCCCCAGTCGATGATCAACGACGAGATTGTCGATCCGACCGCGGTCGAGACGGGTACGGCGACCATGAACAGCGAAACCGCCCTCGACCGCTGCTTCTCGGGAAACCAGAACGTGAGGTACAAGATGATGCCGGGAAAAAAGCCGGCCTCGGCCACGCCGAGAAGGAAGCGTAGGACGATCAACGTCTGCGCGTTCGGTACGAAAGCGATTGCCGCGCTGATGATTCCCCAACTCACCATGATCCGCGCCAGCCAACGCCGGCCCCCGAACCTGTTCAGGGCGATGTTGCTGGGCACTTCGAGCAGCAGGTAGCCGAGGAAGAAGATTCCCGAGGCGAAGCCGAACGCCTTGGCGCTCATCGCGAGGTCGTCGTTCATGCCGTTGGGTCCGGCGAACGCGATGTTGACCCGGTCGAGATAGTTAACGACGTAGAGCAGGAAGAGGAACGGGATGAGGCGCCAGGTGACCTTTGTCAGCGTCCTGTCTTCGACGGCGCGATCCGGCAGGTGAGTGCTCACAGTGTCCCTTCGGGGTCCCCCGGCGCCGCGGTCTTGTCGTGCGTTCACCCGGAGGCTAAACGAGGCAGGCTCGGTGACAGCGGAAACTGCGATACGAGCCGGGTCGCTCGGGCGTGGTAGCAGGCCGCTGATCACCCGTCTCGGCCGTCTATACCTCAGACAACGTTTCAAGTGGCCCTGCATGGGAAACCCGCCGCCGCGAGGAGGCCTGCCGTCGTCGATGACGGTTATCGGCACCGAGACAGTCGCGATAGGGAGAGATCGATGGCGGATGACCGCGCACCCAAGGAAGCCGTTAAGGGCATGGTCGAGGAGGCCAAGGGCAAGGCCAAGGAAGCGGCCGGAACGCTGCTCGGCAACGAAGAGCTCAAGCGCGAAGGCCAGGCTGAACAGCACAATCCGTCTTACATTCCCGGCGCGCCCGGTCCGGAGGCGCCGTCGGTCGACGAGCCGACGGCACCGCGCGACCCGCTGCCGCCGAAGCCCGATCAGACGGCGCCCAAACTGCGCACCGCGACGGGCACTGTCGCCGAAGGACCGCTGACCGCCCGCGGACAGCAGGGCGCGTACCTCACCACCGCACAAGGCGCGAGGCTGTACGACACCGACCACTCCCTGAAGGCCGGTGAGCGCGGGCCGACCCTGTTGCAGGACCATCACCTTCGCGAGAAGATCACCCACTTCGACCACGAACGCATCCCGGAGCGGGTGGTGCACGCCCGCGGCGCCGGCGCGCACGGTGTGTTTCGCGGCAATGGCGCCGCCGAGAAGATCTGCAAGGCCCAGTTTTTGAAGTCCGGCGAGGAAACCGAGGTCTTCGTCCGCTTCTCGACGGTGCTCGGCAATCGCGGCTCGGCCGACACCGTGCGTGACACCCGCGGGTTCGCCACCAAGTTCTACACGCAGGAAGGCACCTTCGACCTCGTCGGTAACAACATCCCGGTGTTCTTCATCCAGGACGGCATCAAGTTCCCCGACGTCGTGCACGCCGCCAAGCCGCATCCGGACCGCGAGATCCCGCAGGCCCAAAGCGCGCACGACACCTTCTGGGATTTCGTCTCGCTGCACACCGAAGCCCAGGCGCACACCATGTGGAACATGTCCGATCGCGGGATTCCGCGGTCGTACCGGATGATGGAGGGGTTCGGCGTCCACACGTTCCGGTTACTTGGACATGACGGATCGACGTCACTGGTGAAGTTCCACTGGAAGCCGCGGCTCGGCGTCCACTCGCAGGTCTGGGAAGAAGCGCAGATCACCGGCGGGGTCGATCCCGACTTCCATCGCCGGGACCTCGCCGACGCGATCGAGAAGGGCGTCTACCCCGAGTGGGACCTTGGTGTGCAGGTGTTCCCGGACACTCCGGAGCAGATGTTCGAGGGCATCGACCTGCTCGACCCGACGAAGATCGTGCCGGAGGAACTGGCGCCTGTGCAGGTAATCGGAACGATGCAGCTCAACCGCAACGTGACGAACTTCTTCGCCGAGACCGAGCAGGTCGCCTTCCATCCCGGCCATCTGGTGCCCGGTATCGACATCACCGACGACCCGCTGCTTCAGGCACGGCTGTTCTCGTACCTCGACACGCAGATCACCCGGCTGGCGGGCCCGAACTTCAGCCACATCCCGATCAACCGGCCGCACGCTGAAGTCAACGACATGTTCCGCGACGGGTTCCACCAGTCCGGTGTGCACCCCGGCGTGGCTCCGTACAAGCCGAACTCCCTCGACGGCGGTTGCCCGTTCCTCGCTGGGGCGGATACCGGCGCGTTCATCGAGGTGCCCACCGTCGTTCCCGAATCGACGAAACGGCGCGACGCACCGGCCACCTACGACGACCACTTCAGCCAGGTGACCTTGTTCTACCGCAGCCTGAGTGCGGCCGAACAGGAGCACGTCGCCGAGGCGTACACGTTCGAACTCGGCAAGTGCTACGAGCAGGCGATCAAGGAGCGCCAACTGGTGGCGCTGGCGAACATCGACCCAGACCTGTGCGCGAAGGTGGCCGAGGGTCTGGGCCTCGCGGCGCCTGCTCCCACCGTCGTCCCCGCGGACCCTGAGGTGCTCAGTCCCGCGTTGTCGCAAGTCGGGCAGGAATGGCCCGTCGAGGGCCGCCAGATCGGCATTCTCACGGGTCCGGAGTCCGACCTCGCCGGCGTGGCGGCCGCTGTCATGGCGATCGCGAACGCCAAGAACGTGCCGTTCGTGGTCGCCACGCACGGCGGCACCCTCGAGCACGACGGCGGCGCCATCCCGGTATCACGCACCTATGCGACCGCCCGCTCGGTGGAGTTCGACGCGATTCTCATCGCGGGATCGCCGGCGAACGCCAAGGCGAAGACGATCGTCGACGAAATGTACCGGCACCATAAGGCGATCGCGATGCTGCCGGAAGGAACTGAGCTTGCTGGCACCGTAGCGGTTCCGACCGACGGGCCCGGGCTGTTCTCCGGTTCCGACACGGCGACGCTGGTTCAGTCACTGCTCAACGCGCTCGGCCAACACCGGGTGTGGGACCGGGTGGTCGTCGCCTGACGGCGATCCCGCATGGCGACCGCCGTCTTCGCCTGCGGTCGGCTAGCGCCAGGACGGTTTGATGATTGTTTTGTGAAGATTTCGCCAACGGCTCAGAAGCGGACCGTTGACCGGCACGATGGGGTGATGGACAGCGCCGCACAATCGTCTGCCTGCACTGCGGATTCCGGCTACCGCGCCCTGGTGGTCGATGATGAGGCGCCGCTGGCGGAGGTGGTGGCCAGCTATCTCGCGCGGGAGCATTTCGACGTCACGGTGCGGCACACGGGGGGTGAAGCGCTCGAGGTTGCGCGTGAGGTCGATCCGGATGTGGTGGTGTTGGATCTTGGCCTGCCCGGGATCGACGGGGTCGAGGTTTGTCGGCAGCTACGGACGTTCTCCGACGCCTATGTCGTGATGCTGACTGCCCGCGATACCGAGGTCGACACGATCGTCGGCCTCTCGGTCGGCGCCGACGACTACATGACCAAACCCTTCAGTCCGCGCGAGTTAGTCGCGCGGATCCGTGCCATGCTACGTCGACCTCGCACAGTCGGCGCGCCGGAGTCGGGCCTCGACGCGATGAGCGCCGAGGTGCCGGCACCGCGGGTGTTCGGTCCACTGTCGGTCGATGTCGCCGGAAGGCAGGTGTATCTCGGCAAGAAGTTGATTGCGTTGACGCGCACCGAGTTCGACATTCTCGCTGCCCTGTCGTCACGCCCCGGTGTCGTGTGGAGCCGCCGGCAGCTCATCGAAGCGGTTTGGGGCGAAACATGGGTCGGCAACCGCCACCTGGTCGATGTTCACGTCGGACATCTTCGGCGCAAACTCGGCGACGACCCTGCCGCGCCCAACTTCGTGTTCACTGTCCGCGGGGTGGGATACCGGATGGGGACCGGGCGGTGAGGACGCCCACGGGTACCGGGATGCTCCGCCGGTTGCTGTTGGCGCAGGGACTGGTGTTGCTCGCCGTCGGCGTCACGACGTGGGTGGTGGCGTCACTGGTCGGCCCGCCGCTGTTTCGCGAGCACCTCCATCAGGCGGGCGTGCCACATGACTCCAGCGAGCAGTTCCACGCCGAACAGGCCTACCGCCACGCCACGGCTATCTCGGTGGGGGCCGCGATCGCGGTGGCGGCCTTGACCGCGTTAGTGGTCACCCTCTATCTGAGCCGGCGCGTACAGCACTCGGTCGCCGAGATATCTACGGCGGCGGCGACCGTCGCCGAGGGCCGCTACGACGTCCGGGTGACACCACCGCAACTGGGCGATGAATTCGATGGGCTGGCAGCCGCTTTCAACCAGATGGCGCAACGGCTGCAGGCGGTGGAATCGACCCGCCGCCGGTTGTTCGGAGACCTGGCCCACGAGATCCGTACACCGGTGGCGGTGCTCGAGGCTTACCTCGAGGCCGTCGAGGACGGTGTGAAAACCCTCGACGCGCCGACCGTCGCGATGCTGCGTGAGCAGACCGGCCGACTTGTGCGGTTATCGGCGGACGCCGCCGCGCTCGCGCAAGCCGAGGAGGCTCACACCACCATCACGCCCGAATGGGTTGACCCCCGCCAACTGATCGGCACCGTGCGTGCCGCGGTCGCCGATCGTTACGCCGCAAATGGTGTGGCGCTGAGGGTTCGGTTAGATGATGCGCCCCGACTGTGGGGTGATAGCCAGCGCCTGGCCCAGGTGATCGGGAATCTGCTCGACAACGCGCTCCGGCACACTCCCACCGGAGGACAGGTCACCCTCGCTGTCGAGACTGTCGGCACCGATGTGGTTTTCACGGTCTCCGACGACGGGGAGGGCGTCGCCGCCGAACATCTGCCACACTTGTTTGAGCGCTTCTACCGGGCAGACAACGCCCGAGACCGCGACCGGGGTGGTGCGGGGATCGGGCTGGCAATCGCCAAGGCGCTGACGGAGGCCCATGGTGGCCACATCAGCGCAACCAGCCGCGGGCCCGGCGAAGGGACCACCTTCACCGTGACGGTGCCCCTGCATCCAACGATCGGCGCGCACGCCTTCGACAAGCATAAGGCCACGCCGACGGTCAGCTCGTGACTGGACGCGCACCACGCCACGGGGTACATGTAGCGTCATCCGCGACGGTGCGGGCCATTACAGCGACTTGAGTATCTCGTTCATCGTGTCGATCTCCTTTTGCTGACTGCTCACCATCGATTTGACCAGCGCGATCGCCTCGGGGAATTGACCGTTGTCGATCTCGTTCTGCGCCATGGTGATTGCACCTCGGTGGTGCTGAATCATCTGGGTGAGAAACAGCTTGCTGGCCTCGACGCCCTGAGCCTTCTGCAGCGCCTGCATATCAGCCGGCGACATCATCCCTCCCATGCCCGGCATGTTTCCCATCTCCGGCATGCCCGGCATCATCGACCCGCTCGGTGCGGGTGATGCCGGGGGAGAGGCGGTTTCGGTTCCAGAGCCATGCATCCCACCATGACCGGGGTGCATGTTGCCACCAGTGCCTTTCGGCCCGGGCATCCCGCCCGGTCCGGGCATACCCCACTGGTCGAGCCAACCCTGCATCTGTTCGATCTCGGGGCCTTGCGCATCCTTGATCTGCCTCGCCATGTCGGCCACTCGTGAGTCGATGCCCTGCTTCTCCAAGATCATGTCGCTCATCTCGACCGCCTGTTGGTGATGCGGGATCATGTGGTGGGCGAACATCACGTCGGCATGATTGTGGTTCGCAGCCGGCGCTGCACTCACGGATTGAGTGGGAGCGGGGGATGCCGTCTCTTGGGTGGTCCCAGAGTTACCACACGCTGCGACAACTGACGCTGCGGCCAGCACCGCCGCTGTGATCGCGCTGGGCATGTTCACCTTCGCCACACATCCTCCACGTCCACCACGAACCGATTCGCTGTAATTCTTCTCGAAGGGCTGTAGGGCTGCTGTAGTCGTTCCCTGAAGATTTGGTGAAGAAGCCCGGCTCTCAACAGCGGATGGACCGGATTCTGACGCTCAGTCCGCAGGAGGTCGCAGACCTCCTGCACACGCTCTCATCAGGGCTTCTTACGCGCGCAAAAGCACTGATATCGCGGCCCGATAACGAGATGGCGTCAAGTCTTTCGGCGAGAAAGGCGATCGCCATGGCGCTGCTACCCTCGGGAACATTGTGAGATACCAGTTGGCCGTCCCGGCGTCGCGGATTCGCGCGGCCCTCGCGCTGGGTATGGCGTTGTGGCTCGTCGCCGTCACCGCCCAATGGGCGCTGCCGGTCAACGAGGTCACCCCGGCGCACGGGCCACACACGCTTTCGTCGGCCCTCGTCAGTGATCACCCGGTCGTCGTTGATCATCAGCACATCGATGATGCGTCACCCACGTTGCCCCCGGATGCGCTCGCCGAGGCGGTTCTTCCGCGGGCGTCCACCTCACTCATCCTGTTGGGGCTGATCGCCGCGCTCGCGGTTATCGCGGTGTGCTGGCATCAACCGGCATTGGTTGCCATCCGTGGTCCCCCCAAATCACGGCCGTCCGTTCTTTCTGGCCGGGTGCTGCTCACCCGGCTCTGCATCGCGCGACACTGATCCGGCGGCGTCAGACCACGCCGCCTGGCTGCGGCACGGTCGGTGACCGTCGCCCCTATCAGCTGCCGCGTACCGATTTCCGCGGCTCGATGCAGAAGCGATGCACTTAAATGAATCACGTTCTGTCCCTGCATAGTTTGGAACTACATAGGCCTGGTCAGAGATGCCTGGGGCGCAATGACCGGCCGGGCACCATGGTCGGCCACACCCCGGTGCTGCGCATCGCCGAACCCTTTGCGCCGGCTCATGGAGGGTTCTGGGCCAAGCTCGAGGGCTTCAGCCCCGGTGGCATGAAGGACCGTCCGGCCATGTACATGGTGGAGCGGGCGCGGGCAAGCGGTGCGCTCCGCCCAGGTGGCCGAATAGTCGAATCAACAAGCGGAACACTGGGTTTGGGCTTGGCGCTGGCTGGCACCGTCTATCGGCATCCGGTCACACTGGTGACCGATCCCGGCATGGAGCCGATCATCCAGCGGATGCTGCGGGCGTATGGCGCCGATGTCGACCTGGTGACCGAACCGCATCCCGACGGCGGCTGGCAGCAGGCGCGCCGTGACCGGGTGCTGCAGGTTCTGGCCGCCGACGAGAGCGCGTGGTATCCGGATCAGTACAACAACCCCGATAACGTCGACGCGTACCGCGGGCTGGCATTGGAATTGCACGCGCAACTCGGCACCGTCGACGTCCTGGTGTGCTCGGTCGGTACCGGCGGCCACTCGGCCGGGGTGGCGCGGGTTTTGCGAGAATTCAACCCCGACATGCAATTGATCGGCGTCGACACGGTGGGCTCCACCATCTTCGGCCAGCCGGCCGCGACCCGACTGATGCGCGGCCTGGGGTCGAGCATCTATCCGGGGAATGTCGACTATGAGGCTTTCAACGAGGTTCATTGGGTCGCCCCCGCCGAAGCCGTATGGGCATGCCGCACGATGGCAGCCACCCATTACGCCAGCGGCGGTTGGAGTGTGGGGGCAGTGGCTCTGGTCGCCGGCTGGGCGGCGCGCACTTACCCAGCTGATACGACGATCGCGGCGATCTTCCCCGACGGCCCACAGCGCTACTTCGACACCATCTACAACGACGACTTCTGCCGCCAGCACGGTCTCCTGGGCGAAGCACCTCCCGCCGAACCCGTGGTCATCGATGACCCCACACAACATGTGGCGTCCTCATGGACGCGGTGCACCGCTGTGGTGGACCCGGCGAGGGCGGCGCGGTGAAAAGTCTCGTCGCCGAATTCCGCAGTTTCGGGTGGCCGAGCAGGCTGCTGATGATCAACCAGTTCGGCATCAATCTCGGCTTCTACATGCTGATGCCGTATCTGGCCGGTTACCTCGCCGGGCCGCTCGGACTGGCCGCCTGGGCCGTCGGCCTGGTCCTGGGCGTGCGCAACTTCTCCCAGCAGGGCATGTTCATCGTCGGTGGAACGTTGGCCGACCGCATCGGATACAAGCCGCTCATCGTCGCCGGTTGCCTGCTGCGCACTGTCGGCTTTGGCATGCTGATCATCGCCGACTCGTTACCCGCCGTCCTGATCGCCTCGGCGGCAACAGGATTCGCCGGGGCGCTGTTCAACCCGGCAGTGCGCGCGTACCTCGCCGCCGATGCCGGCCCCCGTCGTGTCGAAGCCTTCGCCCTGTTCAACGTCTTCTATCAGGGGGGCATCCTCGCCGGTCCGCTGGTCGGCCTGGCGCTGATGGTCCTCGATTTCCGCGTTGCCGCGGCTGCGGCGGCCGCGATTTTCGCGGCTTTGACAATCGCGCAACTCTTCGCGCTCCCGCAGAACAACACCACCCAGCCCCGTGAAGAGTCCTCGATATTGGACGACTGGCGAACGGTCGTGGCCAACCGGTCCTTCCTGCTCTTCGCGGCGGCGATGATCGGCTCGTACGTGCTCTCCTTCCAGGTCTATCTGGCGCTACCGCTACAGGCCAAGGATCTGATGCCGGATTCCGAGGCGCTCGTGGTCGCGGCTGTTTTCGTCATCTCCGGACTGGTCGCGGTCGCGGGCCAGCTGAAGATCACACAGTGGTTCGCCAACCGGTGGGGGCCCGGGCACTCACTGGTGATCGGCATGCTGATTCTCGCGTCGTCGTTCATCCCGATGGCCGTGCTGCCCGACGGTAGTCGTGCCGGTGAGATCGCCGCGGTGGTAGCTCTTCTCGTCGGTGCCGCAGTGCTGGCAATCGGCTCGGCCGCGGTGTTCCCCTTCGAAATGGACACGGTGGTATCGCTGGCCGGCGGCCGGTTGGTCGGCACGCACTACGGGTTCTACAACACCATCGTCGGAATCGGAATTCTTGTCGGCAATCTCGCCACGGGAACGCTTATGCAGATGAGCGCCGACGCCGGAGCGCCAGAGCTGACGTGGCTCGTATTGGGTGCCATAGGGATGGTGGCGGCGTTCGCGCTCTACCGACTGGACCGCACCGGCCGACTTCAGCCACAGGCGGTCGGCACTTCATCCGCAAGTCCGTAACGTACTGCGCCTCAGCACGATACGTCAGATGCCTGTCACCTGACGGCCGTCGGCCTGCCACGCGCGCATGCCCCCGCGGAGTTCGACGACGTCGGTGTAGCCGAGATCGCGAAGTGCCTGGGCCGCAACTGTACTCATCGGCCCGGAGCGGCAGTAGATGGCAAGGGCAGTGCGGCGGTCAGTCGGGAGGAGCTCAGCTTGCGCGGCGATCTGATCGAAGGGGATCGACAGGTCGGTTCCTGGGATGTCGCCCTCGAAGGGCACGTGAACGTTCACCGTCACGCGATTGGGTTCGGCGATCGCTGCGGCGAACTCTCCCGGGTCCACCATCCGCGCGGCGCTCGCCGGCTCGAGTTGGGAGGTGGGGGCCGGGAGAAGATCTTCCGACGAGCATGCGCTCAACCCCAGCACGCCGATTGCCGTCAGTACCGCGGTGAGCGATCGTGACGGCCGGCTGACCGCCGTTGATCGGGCAGATTTAGACATGTCACGACGATACTCAAGGGGTACCGACCCATTAGGGCGCTGATCACCGATGGCGGCAGCCACCGTCTGGTCGGTCAGGTCGACGACCGGTAGCACGGGCGACGACCGTGTTTGCTGAATCGCCTCGAGTGCGTGCGTGCGGACCTAACATCGAACCTGCAGGCGACCAGATGTCGTCCGTGAGCGTCGGACGACTGACCCCAGGGAGTTCGAATGCGTCACCTCGTTGTTGCGGCTGTGACGGCAGGTCTCATGGTTGCGTTGGCAGCGCCGGCCGCTGCTACCGAAGAGGAGTACCTGCGTGAACTGCAACCCCGGTACGCGTTTCTGACCGCGCAGGAGTTGCTCATCGAGGGACAGCGGGCTTGCGCGGCCCTCTCCGCTGGTGTGCTGGCACCGGACGCCGTCAAGATGGTCAGCGCGGACCTCGGCATCTCGACCGGCGCGGCGATGGACATCGTCAGCCGCGCCAACCTCCGGCTCTGCTGACGCGACGATCCGGGTGGATCACCGCACCAAGGTGGCCCCGCCGTCGAGCCGGATCTGCTGGCCGGTCATGAACCGCGATTCGTCGGCGAGCAGGTAAAGGGCGGCATACGCCGACTCCCACACGCTGGCGCGGCCCATTTTGAGCTTCACGACCTCGTTGTGCCTCTCGGCCGCCTCGTCGGCGTCCAACCCGAACAGCGACTGCGAATCACGGTTCGCTAGAACGGAATTGATCGGACCAAGCATCAGCGTATTGACGCGGATGCCGGCCTCGGCGAATTGCACGGCCGCCAGCTCGGTGATCTGGTTCAGGCCGCACTTACCCAGCGCGTAGGGCATGATGCCGACGTTCAGGCCGAGCTCGTTCTTCACGCTCGCGATCGACGAGATGTTGACGATGCTTCCCGTGGTGTCGCCGGGGTTGCGCTCCATGCACTGTGCTGCAAAGAGATTGCAGTGGTAGCAGCCGAGCATGTTCACGTTGATGCCGTAGTTGAAGTTCTCGACGGTCATCGAGTTCGTGTCGAAGTCGAACGGCGGGTTGGTGGCCACGCTGTAGACCATGCCGTCGACGCGTCCGCTGGTCGCCATGGCTGCGTCGAAGATGCGTTGGCAGTCATCCTTCTTGGCGACGTCGGCCTCGACAGAGTAAGCGTCGCCGCCTTCGGCGAGGATCATCTCGACCGTCTCTTTGACCGCCGCCGGGTTCAGGTCGACGGCCACGACCTGCGCGCCGTGCCGAGCGGCGAGGAGCGAGATGGCCCGCCCGTTGCCCATCCCGGGACCCGGGCTCTGACCCGCCCCGACCACGACGACGACCTTGCCGGACAGGTCGAAGGCCGTGCGATCCCTGCGGTCGAAGTCAAATGACATGGCACTCCTCATTGACCGGAATGGCGCCTCCAAGCGGTGCGCGGCTGCAGGCGCCGATATCGTCGAACGGCGCCTGACCAATCGTACAGGACGTACCTGTACGGTTGGTCAGTTAAGCTGGCCGGGTGAGCGACTACGCGAATCGCGGTGCGACGCGCCGGCGCCTCATCGACGTCGCGATCGAGCTGTTCAAACAGCACAGCGTCGCCGGGACGTCACTTCAGATGATCTCCGACGAACTGGGGCTGACGAAGTCCGCCATATACCACCACTTCCGCACCCGTGACGAGCTGCTGAGCGCGGTGATGGAACCGCTGATCACCGAGGTGACGGCGATCGTCGACGCGGCAGAAGCCCGTCGCGGCGTCCGTGCCCGCGCGGACCACCTGCTCGGCGGTTATGCGGCGCTGGCCGTGTCGAACCGCGAGCTGGTCGCACTCCTGACCGGCGACCCCGGCGTCGTCGCACTGCTGCGCACCCGGCCGGATTGGTCCGCCGTCATCGAACGGCAAATGGCCTTGCTGGCCGACGTCGACCCCGGGGTGGGCGGCAAGGTGAAGGCCGCGCTCGTGATGTCGGGGATTGCTTCGGCGGCGGGCGTCGAGTACGGCGATGTCGACGACGCGACTCTGCAACACCATCTGGTCACGGCCGGTCGTCGCGCGCTCGGTCTGCGCGTCCCGCACGGCGGCGGGTAGTCACTGCAGGGCGTGCGTCAGCGGAAGCGGATGTTCATCGTCGCCAGGCCGAAGATCTTCTTACCCGCGGATCGCGCCGCCACCACGATCACGCCCGATCGGGTCGCGGGATCCAGCGACTTGATCCTGCCGCTGAACTCGATGTCGGCGCCTTCCTCGGCGGAGACGATCGCGGGTGCTGAAAGCCGAACCGCGTAGCGGGTCACCGCGCCCGGGTCACCGGACCAGGCCGAGACGAATCCGGCGCCGAGGCCCATGGTGAGCATGCCGTGGGCGATGACGTCGGGAAGTCCGGCCAGCTTGGCGATGTCCTCGTCCCAGTGGATCGGGTTGGCGTCCCCGGCGACACCGGCATAGTTGACCAGATCGCCGCGGGACAACCGGGTGTGGCGCACGGGGAGCTCGTCGCCGACCTTCACCTCGTCGAACGACGGCGTGCCCGGAGGGCGGTCCGAACCGTCGGCGATCCGGGCCTCAGCCTCGGGCCGCACGGTCTTGTGATACTCACCATCCAAGGTGCTGATGCCGGAGAAGTCGACGTCATGCATCATCGCCCTTTGTACTGCCGTCTTCACTTCCGGGTCGAGGTCCTCGGCAGTGACGCCGACCACGGTGGTGTGCAGCGTGTGGACCCGCTCGCCTGCGGTGTCGGTGAAGGTGTTGGTGACGGTGATCATGTCCCGGCCTGCGATCCTGCGCACCGACGTCAGCTCGACGTCAACATCTAGTTCGTCACCGGCAACGATCGGGCGGTGCTGCTCGAAGACCTCCTCGGTCTGCAGGTAGGTGTCATAACCGACCACGACCTGCTCGAACATTTGGCGATTGCAGGACATACCCGGGGCAGACGTGAACGTCAGCGGCGCGACCAGGCCCGAATACCCCAGTTCAGCGGCGGCTGCGACGTCCCAGTGCGCGGGGTGGTAGTCCTGCACCGCGCGGGCGTATTCGCGCACCTTCTCGCGGCCGACGAGGTAGGGGTCGGCCATCCGGTACCAATGGCCGACCCGCGCTTCGATAGCCGACGTCTCAGGTGCTGCGGTCATAGATCTGCTCATCATTTCTGCCGGTTTGTCGGTAAGGCCGACCCCAGCACACTAACGCGCGCAAACGTCGGACCCTCGCCGAGCATGGCCGCAGGCTGCACAGTCGGTTACCAGGGCCGGATTGGCGGGGCCGATCGTGAGCCATTAATTTCCCTGGGGTGATGTCCTCAGCTGTTCGCGCCGTCGCGCGATTGACCGCACCCGTCCTCACCCTGGCGGTCGTCGCTTCCGCAGGGCTCCTCGCCGGTCCGGTGTCGCAGAGCCCGGCGCCGACGGTGCGCCTGGCCAGCGAGGGCAACCCGTTGGCGGGAAAGCCCTTCTACGTCAACCCGACGTCGAAGGCGATGCGCGCCGCACAGGCCGCGGACCCGCCCAGCCCCGAACTGTCCGCGGTCGCCAACACCCCGCAGGCCTATTGGCTGGTGCCGGGCTCGTCGGCGTCGATGGTGGCAAAGTATGCGGGCGACGCGCAGGCCGCCGGGGCCCTACCGGTGTTCGCCATCTACGGGATTCCCCACCGCGACTGCGGAAGTTTTGCCGCGGGTGGCCATGGATCCGGCGAGGCCTATCGCCAGTGGATCGACGGCATCGCCGCCGACATCGGCCCGGTGCCCGCGGCGGTCATCGTCGAACCCGACGCGCTCGCCATGGCCGACTGCCTGTCCGGGGATCAGCGTCAGGAACGCTTCGACCTGATCCGCTACGCCGTGGACACGCTGACCCGTAATCCGTCGACGGCGGTGTACGTCGACGCAGGCCACTTGCGCTGGCACAGCCCGGAGGAGATGGCGTCTCGGCTCAACCAGGCCGGTGTCGCCGGCGCGCGGGGGTTCAGCCTCAATGTCGCGAACTTCTTCACCACCGAGGACGAAATCGGTTACGGCGAGGCGATCTCTGGCCTGACGAACGGCAAGCACTACGTGATCGACACCTCTCGCAACGGGAACGGTCCGGCCGAGGGCGAGCTCTATTGGTGCAACCCCAGCGGACGGGCCCTCGGTGTCGCGCCCACCACGGCCACCGCGGGTCCGCACGCCGACGCCTATCTGTGGGTCAAGCGGCCCGGCGAATCCGACGGGACATGCGGCAAGGGCGACCCGCCCGCCGGTGATTTCGTCAACCAGTACGTGATCGAGTTGGCGCGCAACGCGGGCCACTGACACGTTTGAGCGCTGACACCGAAGGAAATGGATTGATCATGCCCACGCCACGAACGTCGCCGACGTGCGCGTCGATCCTGATGGTCAGCCTGATGGCGCTTTCCGGTTGCGCCGCGCTCGAGAACAAGGAGACCCACAGTACGGCGACGGCAGAGTCCGGCACCCAGGCACCGTTGGCCGCACCGCGCACCGAGCCGCGTACCCCGGCACCGAATCCACCCCCGTCGGTCGAGCGGAAGCTGCCGATCGGGGACGTCTCGCTCGGGATCGACGACCGCGGCGACCTCGGGGAGATCATCGTCGACAGCACCGGCCGCACGCTGTACGTCTTCTCGGAGGACGCTCCGAACGAACCCACGTGCTACGGCAAATGCGCAGACACCTGGCTGCCACTGCTGGCGGACGCCGATCCGGCCGGCGGTATCGGTATCGACGTGGCGTCGGCCAGGACGGTGCCGCGTCGCGACGGCCGCGAGCAGGTGACGTACCGCGACCATCCCCTCTACCGGTATGCGGGCGATCAGACCGACAGGGACGCCAACGGGCAGGGTCTCGACATGTTCGGCGGGGAATGGCATGTGCTGACCAAGTTCGGTGAACCGCTGGCCTGAGGAATAGCCGCGTCGTGCGACGGCGTTGGCATGCGCATCGACGGAAGCGAGGGCGGCATGGACTTCGGGATTTCGACCTTCGTCAATGACGACACGATTGACACCGCGTCCTTGGCCCGCGCCATCGAGGAGCGCGGCTTTGACGCACTCGTGGTCGCCGAGCACACCCATATCCCGGCGAGTAGGCAGTCGCCGTATCCGATGGGCGGGGAGCTGCCGAAGGTCTACTACCGGACCCTGGATCCGTTCGTGACGCTGGCCGCGGCGGCGGCGGTGACCACGAAGATCCAGCTGGTCACGGGCATTGCGCTGCTGATCCAGCGCGATCCGATCATCACCGCCAAGGAAGCGGCCAGCATCGACGTGATCTCCGACGGCAGGTTCGTGTTCGGTGTGGGCGCGGGGTGGAACATCGAGGAGTTGCGCCACCACGGCACCGACCCCAAGACCCGCGGTGCGCTGCTGGACGAACGCGTCGAGGCGATCAAAGCGCTGTGGACCGATGAACCCGCCGAGTATCACGGACGCTTCGTCGACTTCGACTCCTCGTTCCTGCGTCCGAAGCCGGTGCAGAAACCCCATCCGCCCATCGTGATCGGCGGCGACTCCGACGCCACGGTCAAGCGGGTGATCCGCCATGGAGCCGGCTGGATCTCCAACCCGCTGCCGGTCGAGAGGCTGGCCAAGCGCATCGACCAGATGCGCGAGGGTGCGGGCCATGACGTCCCGTTGACGACGTTCGGAACGCCTGCGAATCCGGATTACTGGCGCGCGCTCGAGGACCTCGGCTACCGGCAGGCGAACCTGCTGCTGCCCACCAAACCGCGCGACGAGTCGCTGCGACTGCTCGACGACTACGCCGACAAGGTCGCCAAGTACCGCGGCTAAGTCAGCGCGAGCGACCGCGTCTGCACGGCGACACGCCGTAACAAGACGTGCAAAGGCGGTCGCTCGCACACGTCAAGCGCGCAAGCAGAGCCCGAATTGAGGAGCCCGCCGATTCTCGACGCGCGTCGAGTTTCTATCGTGACTGCATGAGCAATGACGCTGATGCCGGTCGGGTCGCCGAACTGGCGCGCGGGGTCGTCGCCGACCACGACCCGAAGAGCGTGCCGATTCCCGAATTTCTCGGCGCCTGCTATGACGCCGGTCTGACCTGGGTGCACTTTCCCGAAGGCCTCGGTGGGCTCGGGGTGTCCCGCGGTCTGCAGGCCGTCGCCGACCGCATCCTGCAGGGCGCGGGCGGCCCGGTGCCCCTCGGGCTCAACCCGATGGGCTACGGCATGGCCGCGCCGACGATCCGCGAACACGCCCAGACCGAGGATGTCAAGCGAAATTGGTTGCGCCCGTTGGCAACCACCGACGATCTGTGGTGCCAGTTGTTCTCCGAGCCGGGCGCCGGCTCCGACTTGGCCGGGCTTGCGACATCGGCCGTGCGCGACGGAGACGACTGGGTCATCAACGGCCAGAAGGTGTGGACCAGCCTCGCGCACCGAGCGCGTTGGGGACTGCTGCTCGCGCGCACCAATCCCGATGTGCCCAAGCACAAGGGCCTGACGTACTTCGTCATCGACATGCACGGGGCCGGCGTCGAGACGCGACCGCTACGCCAGATGACGGGCCAGGCCGAGTTCAACGAGGTCTACTTCAGCGACGCCCGCATCCCGGACAAGCACCGCCTCGGCGAGGTCGACAACGGCTGGGCCGTCGCGATGACGACGCTGATGAACGAACGCACCGCACTCGGCGGCAGCGGCAGCAGGCGCGGCGCAGGCACCATCGCCGATGCGACCGGACTGTGGGCGTCGCGACCCGAGCGCCACACACCGGTGCTGCGGGACCGGCTCACACAGCTGTGGCTGCGCTCGGAGGCGCAACGGCTCACCTCCGAACGCTCACGCGCAGCCGCGACGGTCGGCGGACCCGGCCCGGAAGGGTCGGTCGGCAAGTTGGTCGGCGCCGAGCTCAACCAGGACATCTACCAGTGGTGTATGGATTTCCTTGGACCAGAAGGGATCCTGTACCACGGCTATCAGCAGGGTGCAGGCACCGGTGAACGGGACTGGCAGGGGCCTATCCAGCAGCGGTACCTGCGAAGCAGGGCCAACACCATCGAAGGCGGCACGTCTGAGGTGATGCGGAACATTCTCGGCGAACGCATCCTCGGGCTGCCCGGCGACCTGCGTGCCGACGCCGGCATGCCGTGGAAGGAGATTCCCCGTGGTTGACAGCCCAGCCTCGCAGGCCGAGTACAAATTCACCGAGGAACAGGGCCAATTGCGTGATGCGGTGCGCAAGTTCAGCGCCGAACACTTCTCCGAGGAGACCGTCCGCGGGTTGATGGAGTCCGACCCGCCGTTCGATCCCAAGGTCTGGGCTCGACTCGGCGGCGAGCTCGGCGTGCTGGGTCTGTCGGTGCCCGAGGCCGACGGCGGAGTCGGCGGAACGCTCATCGATCAGGCTGTGGCCATCGAGGAGCTCGGGGCACGGTTGGCGTGTGGGCCGCTGTTCGGCACGGTGTACTTGGCGATCCCGGCCCTGGTGGCCGCCTCGCCAGGGCCGGTGCGCGACGAACTGCTCGCCGACCTCGTCGAGGGTCGGCGCACCGCGGCGTTCGCCGTGGTAGACCGCGCCGGTGCATTCGATCCGGACGCCGTTTCGGTGACTGCTGCAGGAAATACGTTGTCGGGCACCGTGACTCAGGTTGTCGACGGCGGCATCGCCGATGTTCTGTTGGTCGCCGCGCGTGACGGTGACGGCGTCGCCCTGTATGCCGTCGACGGCACCGCCGACGGAGTGCAGCGCACACCGCTGGCCACGCTCGACCTCACCCGCTCCGAGGCGAACGTGACGTTCACCGATGCGCCTGCGCGCGTGATCGCCGGGGTTGAGGAAGCCGCCCGGGTCATCGACCATGCGCTGCAGGTCGGTGCGGCGCTGCTCGCGGTGGAGCAGGTGGGCGCCGCCCAGCATCTGCTCGACCTGTCGGTGGACTATGCGAAGTCGCGGTTGCAGTTCGGCAGGCCGATCGGGTCGTTCCAGGCGGTCAAGCACCGGCTCGCGAACCTGCTCGTCGACGTCGAGCACGCGCGGTCGGCTGCCTATCACGCGATCTGGGCGCTGGCGGACGGATCCGATGATCCGGCACTGGCCACCAGCATTGCCCAGGCGGTCTGCTCGGGCGCCCTGACCCACGTCGCCAACGACACCATTCAGGTGCACGGTGGCATCGGGTTCACCTGGGAGCACCAGGCACATCTCTATTACAAGCGCGCCGCGACGAACGCGGTTCTGCTGGGCAGCACCGAGGAGCACAGGGACCGCGTCGCGGCGATGGTGCTCGACGGCGTGGAGGCCGAGCGGGTGCCGCGGGTCGCCGACGGCCACACGGTCTGAGCCAGTCTCGCCAGGGTGACTTGCGTCACCTGGTTGATAACGATTCGAAACCTGTTGCGTTGCAAGATGAGACACGAGGACCGAACAGGTCGGCGGTGAACACTATGTTCACAAGGTGCGCCGGCGAACCGCCCTCAAACTCCCGCTGTACCTTGCAGCCGCCGCGGCGCTGACCAAGCTGCCGTCCGCCGCTGCGGCCGAGACGGGGCGGTGGTCGGCTGACCGCGCCAACGCCTGGTATGGGGAGCAGGGCTGGCTGCTGGGCGCCAACTATGTCACCTCAAACGCGGTCAATCAGCTCGAGATGTTCCAAGCGGGCACCTACGATCCGCGCCGCATCTCCGGTGAGCTCAGCGTGGCCAGGCGGATCGGGATGAACACCATGCGGGTGTTCCTGCACGACCAGCTGTGGGCGACGGACCGAGCCGGATTCAGCCAGCGGCTTTCCCAGTTCGTCTCCATCGCGGCGAGCCACAACATCAAGCCGCTGTTCGTGCTGTTCGATTCGTGCTGGGATCCGTTGCCCAAGGCCGGCCCTCAACGCGCGCCGAACAAGGGAGTGCACAACTCGGGCTGGGTGCAAAGCCCCGGCGCTCACCGCCTGGAGGATCCGGCCTACACCCGCGTGCTGCAGAGCTATGTCACCGGGGTGGTCGGTCTGTTCCGCAACGATCCGCGGGTTCTGGGGTGGGACGTGTGGAACGAGCCGGACAACCCCGCGAAGGACTACCGCAAGGTCGAGCACGCGGACAAGCTGAAGCTGGTCACGGCGTTCCTGCCGCACGTGTTCCAGTGGGTGCGAGCGGTCAAGCCCATCCAGCCGTTGACCAGTGGCGTGTGGCAGGGTCATTGGCGCGACCCCGGCAGCCGCAGTGAGATCGCCAGCCTGCAGCTCGAGCTCTCCGACATCATCAGCTTCCACAGCTACGCCGAACCGTCAGAGTTCGAGGACCGTATCGACGAGCTCGCCCCGCTGGGCCGGCCGATCCTGTGCACCGAGTACCTCGCCCGCAACCTCGGCAGCACGGTCGAGGGCATTCTGCCGATTGCCAAGCGGCGCAACGTCGGTGCCTACAACTGGGGCTTCGTTGCCGGGCGGACGCAGACGTACCTTCCGTGGGACTCCTGGAACGATCCGTACACGACGCTTCCGGAGACGTGGTTCAGCGATCTGATCCACCCCGACGGTCGGGCGCACGACGACAACGAGATCCGCTTCATCCAGAAGCTCGCGGGTTTGAGCACCGCGAGCTAGGGTCCACGCCTCGACTGACCATCTCTTGTCGGGAATTGACTCGACTGCAGCCGTTTTCGGCATTTGAGGCAAGAGTTCGATTGGGTGGGCGTTGGGGGGCCGGATTTGTCGGTGGCTGGTGTCATGATGCGGTTATGACATTGAGCGCCGCGCCTTGTGATGCCGAGGAGCTCTCGCCCGATGAGCGGCTGGGGGCGCAGTTCGCTGCGCTGGAGGAGCTGGCCGGTCAACGCAACGCCATCGATGGGCGCATCGTGGACATCGTCGCTGCGATCGAGCGGGAGCGGTCGTGGGGGGCCACCGGGGCGCGCTCGGTCAAAGCGCTGGTGGCCTGGAAACTGGGCCTGTCCGATACCACCGCCAAAACGATCACCGCCATCGCCCATCGCATCGAGGAGTTCCCCCGCTGCACCGAACAACTACGCCAGGGACAGTTGTCGGCCGATCAGGTCGGGGTGATCGCCCAACACGCCGGCGCGGGCTCTGATGAGCACTACGCGCAGCTGGCGTCGGTAGCCACGGTCAGCCAACTGCGCTTTGCGGCCAAACTCGAACCGCGCCCCGAGCCCGAACGCCCCGCACCCGCCCCCGAACCGTCGCTGAGCAAAACCGTCGGCGAGCAGTTCACCACCTACCGCATCACCTTGCCCGCGTTGGAGGCCGCCAAGTTCGACGCCGCCCTGCAGTCACACCGCGACGCGCTGATCAACGAGCACCAGCGCGACCACGGCCCCGACACCGACGCCGACACCCACGAACGCCGCCAGCGACTGGGCGATCTGCGGCGCCAACCGCCGTTTCCCACCCTGGGTGATGCGTTCATGCGCCTGGTGCACACCGGCTGGGACACCGAGGCCACCCGCCGCCCCCACGGCCAAGACACCACGGTGATCGTGCACCGTCCCCGCCGAGTTCGAAGAAGGATTCGTCGACGCCGACGCGTTCGATGCCCAGTACTTGGGCGTAGATGCCGGCCAGGATTTCTTCTACGGCGTTGGCCGGGGCGCGGTAGCGCTCGGTGGTTTGGTATTCGGGCGCGGGCAGGGCGCGGGTGTCGAGTTTGCCGTTGACGGTCAATGGCAGCGTTTCGAGGACCACGACCGCTGCAGGCACCATGTAGGTGGGCAGGCGTTCGGCCAGGACGGCGCGGGCCTTGGTGGAATCCACGGTGCCGGTGACATAACCGACCAGCCGCTTATCTCCTGGCTGGTCCTCGCGGGCGATCACGACGGCTTGGGCGACTCCGTCGAGGGCGGCCAGGGCTGCTTGGACCTCACCGAGCTCGATGCGATACCCGCGAATCTTGACCTGCTCATCGGCACGGCCCACATACTGCAACTGCCCATCAGCACCCCAGCGCACCAGATCCCCAGTGCGATACATCCGCGCTGCGGCACCGGCGAACGGGCAGGCCACAAACCGCGTCGCACTCAACCCCGCACGCCCGGTGTATCCGTGACTGAGCCCGCCACCGGCGACATACAACTCACCGACCACACCAGCCGGCACCGGCCGCAACCACCCATCGAGGACGAAAAAGCCCAGATGCGCCAACGGCACCCCGATCGGGCTGACCGTGTTGTCGATGTCGGCCTCGACGATCTCCCTAAACGACGCGTGCACCGTCGTCTCGGTGATCCCGTACATGTTGATCAACCGCGGGGAACCGGGATGATTATGCAACCACGACCGAAGACGATGCGGCTCTAGGGCTTCCCCACCAAAGACCACCGTCTGCAACTTCAGCTGCTGACCCAACTCCGGCTGCAGCCCATCAGCGCTCTGCAATGCATAAAACGCCGAGGGGGTCTGACTCAACACCCCGACCTGCTCGCTGACCAGCAACGCATGAAGTTCCTCAGGAGAACGCACCACCGCATCGGGCACGATCACCAACCGCCCGCCATGCAGCAGCGCCCCCCAGATCTCCCACACCGAGAAATCGAAGGCCAGCGAATGGCACTGCGTCCACACCTGACCGGCCAACTCCACATCGGCATCCAAGGTGTCCAACAACTGCGCCACGTTGCGGTGCGCTACCGCCACCCCCTTGGGCACACCGGTGGTGCCCGAGGTGTAAATCACATAGGCCTCATCATCGGGTGAGGGCGCTGACCAACCCGCACCCCCAGCGGGCAGCGAATCGAGCACCACATCATCGATATCGACAACCCGCACACCGAGCCCATCGACGCGCGAGCGCAAACCCGCCGTGGTCACCACCGCCGCCGGCCCCGCATCACCGAGCACAAACTCGGTGCGCGCTTCAGGATGAGCCGGATCCAACGGCACATACACCGCCGCGCACTTGAGCACCGCCAGCATCGCCACCACCGCCTCAACCGAGCGCGGCAACAACAACCCCACCCGATCACCAGCAGCCACCCCGGCAGCGGACAACACCTGCGCCAGGCCAGACGACGCCACATCCAACTCGCCATAGGTCAACGAGCGGCCCTCACAGGACAGCGCCACCGCCTCCGGCGATCGGCCCACCTGCACACCAAACAACGCCGGAATCGACATCAACGGCGCAGCCGGCTCACTCAACGCCGCCTGATTACCCCACCCGAACAACTCGACATGCTCACCGGGATCGGCAACATCGACCGCCGACAACCGCTGAGCCGGATCAGCGACCATCGCCGACAACACCCGCCGCAACCGCTCCACGAGCATCTCAATACTGGCGGCATCAAACACATCGGTGCGGAACTCCACCTCCCCACCGATGCCCGCAGCCGCACCGGCCTCATCCCAACGCTCACCCAACCCAAACGTCAGATCCATGCGCGCAGTACGCGTACTCACCGACTCCGGGGTGACCTGCACATCACCCAAACCAAGCCCGACCGACTCAGCGCCCTGCCAGTTCTGCCAACCCAACATCACCTGAACCAACGGCGAATGAGTCAAGCTACGAGCCGGATTGAGCCGCTCGACAAGAACCTCAAAAGGCACATCCTGATGCTCATAGGCAGCCAAACTGCGCGCCCGCACCTGCGCCAACAACTCCGCAACAGTGGGATTTTCACCAACATCAACACGCAGCACCAACGTGTTGACGAAAAAACCCACCAACTCATCCAAAGCCGGATCACGCCGCCCCGCGACCGGGAAACCAACCGCCACATCAGAACTCGCGCTGATCTTGGACAACAACACCGCAAGAGCAGCCTGAACCACCATGAAACTGGTCGCGTTGTGCTCACGAGCCACCCGCACAACCTGCTCATGCAACTGCGCCGGCCAATCCACCCCCACCCGGGCACCACGATGATCAGCTACCGCCGGATACGGCCGATCAGTGGGCAAATCAAGACGCTCAGGCATCCCAGCCAACGCCTGCTCCCAATACCCCACCTGCGCCGCAATCGGACTACCCGGATCATCGAGATCACCCAACTGCTCACGCTGCCACAACGTGTAATCGACATACTGCACCGGCAACGGAGCCCAATCCGGCACCCGCCCCGCACACCGATTGGCGTAAGCAACCCCCAAATCACGCACCAACGGCGTGATCGACCAACCATCAGCGGCAATATGATGCACCACCGCCACCAAAACATGCTCATCCTCACGAACCCGGAAAACCCTGGCCCGCAACGGAATCTCAACCGCCACATCAAACGGACGCCACGCCACCTCATCAATGGCCTCACGCAGCCGACCCACCGACCAACCACTGGCATCCACAACGTCGCAGCCAAAACCACCACGCTCGACCGACACAACCACCTGCTGCGGCACCCCATCCGGGGCAGCAAACAACGTCCGCAAACTCTCATGGCGAGCCACCACATCACCCAACGCCAGCCCCAACGCCTCGGTGTCGAGATTTCCTCTGATGCGCAAGGCGGTCGCCATGTTGTACATCGGCGAGGGGCCCTGCAACTGCTCGATGAACCACAACCGCTGCTGGGCAAACGACAACGGAACCACCGCCGGCCGCTCCACCGCAACCACCGGCGCCCGCCGAACTCCCCCCACACCCACACACAACGCCAACTCAGCCACCGTCGGCGCCTCGAACACCGCCCGCACACCCAGACCCGCATCCAGCCCCGTGTTGATCGCAGCCACCAACCGCATCGCCGACAGCGAATCCCCACCCAACTCGAAGAACGAATCATCAACCCCGACCCGCTCCAC
>NZ_JBCGVF010000002.1:0-304909 GCF_048452905.1 Mycobacterium neumannii
ACATCGGCAGATGCGGCGCCGGGTTCGAACCCGCGGTCTCGACGATCTTGATGCCCGAGTCGACGATCACCTGCCGGTACTCGTCATATGGCGGCGGGTTGATCGTCGGCAGGATCGTCAGGTTGACGCCGAACGGCTTGTCGGTCAGATCGCGGCACTTGGCGATCTCCTTGGCCAGGTCGGCGGGCGTCGGCTGAGTCAGCGCGGTGATGAAGCCGAGCGCGCCCGCATTCGCCACTGCCGCAACGAGTTCCGCGCGGCCAACCCACTGCATCCCACCCTGCACGATGGGATGCTCGATTCCGAACGTCTCGGTGAACTTCGTCCTGATCGTCATCGCGGCTCTACCTCCGCCCTCTTCTCTTCGCGCAAGCGCTCATCGCGGGGCCATCCGGATCGCGCCGTCCAAGCGGATCACTTCACCGTTGAGCATCGGGTTCTCGACGATGTGCACGGCCAGCGCGCCGTACTCGTCGGGATCGCCGAGGCGCGCCGGATGCGGCACCTGCTTGCCGAGGGACTGCTGCGCCTCCTCCGGCAGCGAACCCAGCAGCGGGGTCTTGAACAGACCCGGTGCGATCGTGACGACGCGGATGAACTCACGGGACAGGTCACGCGCGATCGGCAGCGTCATCCCGACCACGCCACCCTTGGACGCGGAGTAGGCGGCCTGCCCGATCTGGCCCTCGAACGCCGCGACGGACGCCGTGTTGATGATGACGCCACGCTCGCCGTTGATTGGCTCGGTCTTGGCGATCCTCTCCGCCGCCAACCGCAGCACGTTGAACGTGCCGATCAGGTTGACCTCGATGACCTTCTTGAAGCCGTCGAGCGGGAACGGCCCGTCCTTGCTCAGCGTCTTGATCGCGTTGCCGATACCCGCGCAGTTGACGTTGATGCGCAGCGGGCCCATCTTCTCGGCCGCGTCCAGCGCCGCGCTGACGGCGTCGGGATCGGTCACGTCGGTCTCGACGAACTGGGCACGGTCACCGAGCGCGGCGACAGCCTCTTCGCCCTTCAGGTCGATGACGACCACCGATGCGCCCCTGTCGAGCAGGCGCTTGGTGGTGGCCAGGCCGAGGCCCGATGCACCACCGGTGACGACGGCTACGGCGTCCTTGATCTCCACTTTGAGGGTGTTCCTTTCTCTATGCCCAGTCTCGTAAGACGGCTTCGGTGTCGGCTCCGGGTTGGCCTGGCGGCGTGGGTGCCGACGGCGCGCTGCGGGAGAACCGCGGCGCGGGCATCGGTTGCAGGTGCCCGCCGTCAAGCGAATCAACACGGTAGAAGGTGTTGCGCTCGGTGATATGAGGTTCGGACTCGACCTCGCTGAACGACAGCACAGGCGTCACGCAGGCATCGCTGCCTGCGAAGACCTCGGCCCAGTGATCGCGGTCCTTGCTGGCGATGACCTCGGTCAACTTCGCGCGCAGCTCCGGCCAGCGGCCCGCGTCGTTCTGGTCGGGAAGGTCGGCGTCCTCCAGCCCCAGGCCCTTGAGGAACGCGGCATAGAACTGCGGTTCGATGCACCCGACCGCGATGTAGCGGCCGTCGGCGCAGGTGTAGGTGTCGTAATAGGGCGCACCACCGTCGAGGATGTTGACCCCGCGCTGATCGGTCCACAGCCCGTCCTGCAGAAAGCCCCAGATCATCTGCGACAGCACGCTCGACCCGTCGATCATCGCGGCGTCGACCACCTGACCCTTGCCCGAGTTCTGCCGTTCGAACAGCGCGGACAGGATGCCGACGAGCAGGAACATCGAGCCGCCACCGAAGTCGCCGGTGAGGTTCAGCGGCGGCACCGGCCGTTCGCCCGCGCGCCCGATCGAGTGCAGCACACCGTTGAGCGAGATGTAGTTGATGTCGTGGCCGGCCTGCAGGCGGCGCGGGCCGGTCTGACCCCAGCCGGTCATGCGCCCGTAGATCAGCCGTTCGTTGACCTTCGCGCAGTCCTCCGGGCCGAGACCGAGCCGCTCGGTGACACCGGGGCGCAGGCCCTCGATCAGCACGTCCGCTTTCGCGACGAGCCGCAACACCAGTTCGCGGCCTTCGTCGCTCTTGAGGTCGGCGGCCACCGAGCGACGGTTGCGCAGCGTGGCCTCGCGCTTGCTGGTCGGCACTCCCCCGAGCTTGCCAGGCCGTTCGATCCGAACGACGTCAGCGCCCAGATCGCCGAGGATCATCGCCGCGTGCGGGCCGGGTCCGATGCTCGCGAGTTCGATCACCCGCAGCCCTTGCAGAGGTCCCGCCATGCTTACCGCCCTTCGTTGGACAATCGCTTCCGGATCGCCGACATAGCTTACTTGTATAACCAAGTCGTCCGGTTCTAGGGTGCAGTGCATGACAACCCTCGATTCGGGCGCACCCACATACACCGGTATCGATGCTCTGAGGGTCGACCTCGCCGACGGTGTGCTTTCGGTGACGCTGAATCGGCCCGACAGCCTCAACTCGCTGAACCGGGCGATGCTGGCCGGTATCGCCGAAACCCTCCAGACCGCGGCCACCGATCGGCGGGTCAAGGTGGTGCGGCTCGGCGGCGCTGGCCGTGGCTTCTGCTCGGGCGCCGGCATCGGCGGCGACGACCAGGCGCAGAAGGAGGTCGACGGCCCGGCCTCGGTGCTGGACGCCGCCAACGATGCGGTCCGCGCGATCGTCAACCTGCCCCAACCCGTTGTCGCGGCGGTGCACGGTGCGGCGGCCGGCGTCGGCGTCTCGCTGGCGCTGGCCTCGGACGTCGTATTGGCTTCGGACAACGCGTATTTCATGTTGGCGTTCACCAAGATCGGGCTGATGCCCGACGGCGGGGCTTCGGCGCTGGTGGCCGCGGCGGTGGGGCGCACCCGTGCGGCCCGGATGGCGCTTCTTGCCGAAAAGGTCTCGGCGCGTGAGGCATTCGAGTGGGGTCTGGCGGCCGCGGTCTATCCGGCCGACGAGTTCGACGCCGAGGTCGACAAGGTGCTCATCTCGTTGAAGTCGGGACCGGCGGTGGCGCTGCGCAAGACCAAGCACGCGATCAACGCGGCAACGCTCACCGAGTTCGAGCCCGCGCTCGGACGCGAACGCGAAGGTCAGTTGACGCTACTGACCTCGCCGGACTTCATCGAGGGCATCACGGCGTTCCAGCAGCGCCGCGGGGCCAACTTCTCCGACTTCTAACCCCTCTCCCCTGCCGCGACTGACCGTGTTCGCACCGCGACACGCGGCGTTCGTGCGTACAAAAGTGGTCGCTCGCACGAAGAAAAATCGGTGGACTCGGCGCCCACGCGTCGGCAACCATCGACAGGTGAGTACGCAATTCGAGATTCAACAGCCGGTGCGCAACGCCGGTGGTTGGCGCGTGCTCGCACCGTTCCGCAACCGCGAGTACCGCCTGCTGATCGCGGCGGTGACGTTGTCGATCTTCGCCGACGGCATGTTCGCAGTGGTGCTGGCCATGCAGGTCATCGAACTGAACAACGACCCCGTATCGCTGTCGATCGTGACGACCTGCTTCGGCGGCGCGCTCGTCGCCTTCGTGCTGGCCGGGGGGATCGCCGCGGACCGACTCTCCCAGCGCGCGATCATCATCGCGGTCGAGACGGTCAACGTGCTCGCCTCGACGACCATCGCGGTGCTGGGAATGCTTGGCGCACTGCAGATCTGGCACTTGGCGGTGGGGGCGGCGGCCCTGGGCGCAGCGGCGGCGTTCTTCTTCCCCGCCTACAGCGCGATCCTTCCGCGGATCCTGCCGCCCGAGCAGCTGCTCGCGGCCAACGGCGTCGAGGGCGTGGTGCGCCCGGTGTTCCAGCGCGCGATCGGCCCGGCCGCCGCCGGAGTGATCGTCGGCGCGACATTCCCCGCATTGGGCGCGGTGGCGGTGGCCGCCTTGTTCGCCATCGGCCTGGTGTTGCTTGTCGCGACCCGACCGGCACTGAAACCACCTGCGGCACAGGAGCACACACACGTGCTGCGCGATCTTCGCGACGGCTTCGTGTTTGTGCTCGGCACTCCGTGGCTGTTGTGGACGCTGCTGTTCGCGAGCATCTTCGTACTGGTCGTCCTGGGACCGATCGAGGTGCTGCTGCCGTTCATCGCCAAGGACCGCTTCGCCGAGGGCGCGCGGATGTACGGCTTCATCCTCGCGTTCTTCGGGCTGGGCAGCGCGCTCGGGGCACTCACCGTGTCGTCGGGCCGTATGCCGCGCCGCTATCTGTCGGTGATGATGGCGATGTGGGGTCTCGGCGCCACCCCCCTGATCGTGTTCGGCTTCACCTCGTCGTTCGCGGTGATGGCGGCCGCGACGTTCGTCATTGGGTTCACCGACGGCACGGGAATGGTCATCTGGGGCACCCTGCTGCAGCGACGGGTGCCGACGGCGATGCTGGGTCGCGTGTCGAGCCTGGACTTCTTCGTCTCGCTGGCATTCATGCCGGTGTCGTTCGCGATTGTTGGACCGCTGTCGAAAGTCGTTTCGATACAGACGATTTTCCTCGTCGCGGGCATCGTGCCCGTGCTGGTGGCGGCGGTCGCGGTATGGGCGGCCGGCATGCGTCGTGACGAGCTGGCCCACCCGTTGCGCTGATTCAGACGCCGAAGATCGGCGGCAGCGCGAGCACCATGACCAGGCCCCAGAAGAAGTGGGTCAGCATTGGTGCGAGTATGCCGCCGGTCATTCGCCGCTCGAACGCGCAGATCGTGCCCAGGATGATCGCGGCGAAGCCGAGCATCGGGTTGCCGGTGGTGGCCGCGGTGGCGATAACGTAGAAGATCGTCGAGATCAGTATCGGTTTCATCGTGCCCAACGCCGTGTAGAGCGCGCCGCGGAAGAACATCTCCTCGGCCAGCCCGTTGATCACGGTGATGAACGTCACCAGGACCAAGGGTCCGTAGTTGGCGTATTCCAGTACGCGAGTGATGTATTCGCTTATACCGGGAATCTCGCGCGCAATCAGGCCGCCGACGACGAACACCGCTCCCAGCGCCAAACCCACTGCGGTGCCGGTGATCACGGGCCGTTGATTGCGGCCGCGGAAACGGAGGCATCCCATGTGCAGCGGGCCGGACAGGAACGCGCCCAGCGCCCACACCCCGGCCAGGGCCAACGTCAGCCAGTAGAACGACGAGTCGCCCGGTGGGCGGGTCAGCGAATAACCGAGCAGCGCGGCGCCGATGACGAGCACGACCGCGACGACGATGCGCCTGCGTCGTATGACGCTGGGTGGTTCGTGGTGCGGAACGGGGCACGCGCTGACGATCTCGCGGACCTCCCGAAGCAAGCCGGGGCGCGTCTGCGTCTCCTCCGTCACGTCAGATCGACCTTAGGCACGAAATGCAGCAGCGTGTCCACCCCGGTGCGCACCGCCCCGGCGACGGGTCCGGGCACCCCGCCGATGAGCCCGAGCGCGGGCCTGACGACCGACGGTGTGACCGCACCGGCCACCCGTTGCAGACGCAGCGTGTCCCCGCCCGCCCAACCGGGGTCGGTGTCGGCGAGGTGGTGTGGGTCGGTGAGCTCGTCGACGGGTCGGCGCCGACGGCTCGACAGCGCCCGCGTGATCGACTCCTCGACGCCGATCAGCCCGGCAGGCGGATCCGGCACCAACTCGCGCAGCCGAGTGTCGGAAGCCATCATCGGATGGTCCAGCGACTGCACCAGGTCGGCGGCGAGTCCGCCGGGCACCGGCAGCACCACCCCCGTCACCCACGAGACGAGACCGGTGTCGACGCCGTTGACCGGCAGCTCGGCCCGCCACTTTCCGGCGATCCGCGCATACGTGCGCAGCAGCTCGGCATACGACGTTGTTTCGGCGCCGGTGATGTCGTACGCGCCGGCGGGCACACGCTCGCTGTCGGCGGCGGCGACGAGGTAGTGCAGCACATCGCAGATCGAGATCGGGTCGATCGGGTTCACCGACCACGACGGCATCGGGATGACCAGGAACCGATCGCCCACGTAGCGCAGCATCTCGAACGACGTCGACCCCGCACCGATGATGATGGCCGCGCCGAGCCACACCACGTCCGGTCCGCCGTCAACGTGCAACGCCTCGGCGACTTCGGCGCGGCTCGCGAGGTGTTCGGACAGCTCGTCGCCGTCGGGCACGAACCCGCCGAGGTACACGATGCGACGCACGCCGGCGTCCTTGGCCGCCCTCGCCACGTTGGCCGCCGCGCGGTTGTCGGCCTCGCGGAAATCGGGCTGCCCGATGCCGTGTACGAGGTAGTAGACGACGTCGATCGGGCCGGCGTCGGCGAACGCCGACCGCGCCGAGGCTTCGTCGTGGGCGTCCAGCGCGACAGCGTCGACGCGATCCTGCCACCCGAACTCGGCCAGCCGGTCGGGATTTCGGCTGGCGGCGACCACCTCGTGGCCCTCGGTGAGCAGTTCGTTGACGAGCCGGGAGCCAACGTAACCGGTCGCGCCGGTCACCAGAGTGCGAACACGTTTCACGGTAGGGCCTGTACCCGTATCGGACCCGGGAGAATCCCGGGAGAATCTAGGCCTTCGCGTCTCGGTGCAGATCGATCAGATGCTGGTACACCTGCGCGTTGTAGCGGTTGTGATTGACCTCTGCGTCACTGAGGTCCCTTCGCACCTTGCCCGGGACCCCGGCGACCAGAGTCCGCGGCGGCACCACGAAACCCTGCGGCACGACCGCGCCCGCGGCGATCAACGCGCCCTGTCCCACCGTCGCGCCGTTGAGGATGACCGCCCCCATGCCGATGAGCGCCCCGTCCTCGATCACACAGCCGTGCAGTACGGCGTTGTGGCCCACGCTGACCTCTTCGCCGATGCAGACTGGGAACTCCGGGTCGACGTGGACCGTCACCCCGTCCTGGATGTTGGTGCCGAAGCCGACCTCGATGGGCTCAGCCTCGGCCCGCAGCGTGGCGCCGTACCAGACGCTGGCCCGCGCCGCGAGCGTCACGTCACCGATCAAGCTCGCGTTGGGCGCCGCCCACGCCTCGGTATGCAGCGACGGCGTGCGACCACGAATGGGAACGATCAGCGGCTCAGGCATGCGGCTCATCGTATGCATCGGCCTTTCACCGCCGTTCGGGGCACTATGTGGGCAGATTGACAAAGCCCAGGTCAGAGGGCCCGCAGCAGGTGTTTGGCGAGGTGACGACTTTGGCAGGCACGCAGCACTGCCTCTAACATGCCTTTCGACCTGTCTAGCTGAGGAGCCGTAAGTGAAGACTCGCACCAGCAAAGCCCTTGGTGCCACTGCCGGGATCGCCGCGATCGCCTTTTCGGTGCCGCTGGCCGTGACCGCATACGCCGATCCGCCCGCACCCGCGCCCGAGCAACCGGCCGAGCCGACCACGACTGCGGTGGTCGAGATCCCGAACCCCGAGGGGAAGGGCTGTGACGCCTTCAAGGAGGCGGTGCCCGACTGGAAGGCCCTGAACAACCTGCCCGTGGGCCAGGCGCTGCAAGCCATCCCGGAGGCCAGCACCTTCTACTCCGCGATCTCGGGCGGGTTCAATCCCGCCGTGAATGTGGTGCCCGTGCTGGAGAACGGCCCGTACGTGGTCTTCGCGCCGACGAACGAGGCGTTCGCCGCGCTACCGCCCGCGCAACTGGACGCGCTGAAGGCCGACCCCGCCGCACTGACGGATTTTGACTACTACCACGTGTTCCTCGGTTTGCTCGGACCCAAGGACGTCAAGGGTCAGCGGCCCACCCAGCAGGGTGCGGAGATCAAGGTGACCGGTGAGAACGCCGACGTGACGATCAACGACACCGCCAAGGTGGTCTGCGGTGGCATCCAGGCGGCGAACGCCCGGATCTACCTGATCGACGCGGTGCTCGACCCGGCCAACGCGCCCGCGGCCGTCACGCCGTCCGCGACGTCGACCAGCGAGACGACCACCACCCAGACGACGACCGAGACCACCGAGCCGGCCCCGCCGGCGGAGTCGATGCCGGCAGGTGACGCTCCGATCGGCTGATCTCGCCCGAACACGCGAAAGCCCCCGAAATTCCGTTGTTTCGGGGGCTTTGGCGTTGGGCTGGCTGACGCCTAGACACCAGGCCGGCGAGCCGGCTATACGCCCAAGTCGCGGCCGATGATCTCCTTCATGATCTCGGTGGTGCCACCGAAGATCGTCTGGATGCGCCCGTCGACGTAAGCCCGTGCGACGCGGTACTCCATCATGTAGCCGTATCCGCCGTGCAGCTGCACGCACTGGTCGACGACCTTCTTGGCCACCTCGGTGGCCCACCACTTGGCCTTGGCCGCCTCGACCGCGGTCAGCTCACCGTCGACCACACCCTGCAGGCAGCGGTCGATGTAGTTCTCGGTGACCTCAAGCTCGGTCTCCATCTCGGCGAGCAGGAACCGGTTGTGCTGGAAGCTGCCGATCGGCTGGCCGAAAGCCTTGCGGTCCTTGGCGTATTGCAGCGTCTCGTCGAAGACCCCGCGGGCCCCGGCGATGGCCGAGATCGCGATGCCCAATCGCTCGGAGGGCAGGTTGGTCATCAGGTGGTAGAAGCCGCGACCTTCCTTGCCGAGCAGATTGGCGTTGGGTACCCGCACGTTCTCGAAGTGCAGCTCGGAGGTGTCCTGGCTGTGCAGGCCCATCTTGTCGAGCTTGCGACCCCGGGTGAAGCCCTCCATGTCGCGCTCCACCACGAACAACGAGAAGCCCTTGTGGCCGGCCTCGGGATCGGTGCGCGCGACGACCACACACAGGTCGCAGTTGATGCCCGACGAGATGAATGTCTTGGAGCCGTTGATGATCCAGTCGTCGCCGTCGCGCACCGCAGAGGTGCGGATGCCGGCCAGGTCGCTGCCGGCGCCCGGCTCGGTCATCGCGATCGCGATGATCAGCTCACCGCTGGTGATGCCCGGCAACCAGCGCTTCTTCTGCTCGTCGTTGGCCAGCTCCTTGAAGTACGGGCCCACGACGTCGTTGTGCAGGCTCAGCGCCGGTCCGTGCACGCCGGACCTGGCGGTCTCCTCGTCGATGATCGCGTTGAACCGGAAGTCATCTGAGCCTCCGCCGCCGTACTCCTCGGGCATGTTGAACCCGATGAGGCCGTACTTGCCTGCCGCGGTGTACGCCGACCGGTCGACGATGCGCTCGGTCTCCCACTTCTCCTGGTTGGGCACGAGCTCGCGCTCGATGTACTCCCTGACGGTCTCGCGGAACGCCTCGTGTTCGGCGTCGTAGATGGTTCTTTTCATCTGTTGCTTCTCTTCCTCGCGCAAGCGCTCGTGAGGCGCTTACTTGGCCTTCCAAACGGGCTGGCGCTTCTCGGCGAATGCCAGCGGTCCTTCTTTGGCGTCCTCTGAGCGGAGCACCGTCGAGATCTCACGAATGGTCCTCGACCATCCGTCTTCGTCACCAATGATGACGCCGTCGTCGACACCCATCGCCACCCGCTTGCTCGCCCACACCGCAAGCGGCGCATTGCTGGTGATGCGTTCGGCGAGCTCGAGTGCGGCCTCGACCGCGGTGCCGTCGGGCACCACCCGGTTGATCAGACCCCACTTCAGGGCATCGGCCGACGACATCGACTCACCCGTGAACAGCAGCTCCATCGCGACCTTGCGTGGCAGGTGGTCGACGATGCGGAACACCCCGCCCGCGGCGGCGATGAGGCCCCGCTTGACTTCGGGCAGACCGAATTTCGCGCGCTCTTCGGCGATCACCAGATCGCTGGCGAGGGCGAGTTCGGTGCCTCCGCCCAGCGCGGTGCCGTTGACCGCGGCGATGGTCGGCTTGTCGATGTAGTGGCGCACGTACCCGGCGAAGCCCCACTCGGCGTGGTCCGGGTGGAACAGGTTCTCCCGTCGCGCGATGGCCTTGAGATCGGCTCCGGCGCAGAAGGATTCCCCGGCACCGGTGATCACCACCGCGCGCACCTCGGAGTCCTCCTGCGCTTGCTGCAGCGCATCGCCGACCGCTGTGCTGACCGCGCTGTTGACGGCGTTGCGGGCCTCCGGCCGGTTGATCGTGATGAGCATGACGTTCCCGCGGCGCTCGTTGAGCGCCGCGGGCGTCGTCACAGTTTCCGTCACAGCAGCTCAAGGATGGTGGCGTTGGCCTGCCCACCACCCTCGCACATGGTCTGCAGACCGTATTGAATGCCGTTGTCCCGCATGTGGTAGAGCATCGTGGTCATGATGCGCGCACCGGAGCCGCCCAGCGGGTGGCCGAGCGCGATCGCACCCCCGTTGGGGTTGAGCTTCTTCTCATCGGCGCCGATATCCTTCAGCCACGCCATCGGCACGGGCGCGAAGGCCTCGTTGACCTCGAACACACCGATGTCCGACAGCTGCAGGCCCGACTTCTTCAGCGCCTTCTGAGTGGCGGGGATCGGCGCGGTCAGCATGATGACCGGATCGGATCCGGCCAGCACCGCGGTGTGCACCTTGGCGATCGGCTTGAGGCCCAACGACTTCGCCTTCTCCGCACTCATGAACAGCAGCGCCGCCGAACCGTCGGAGATCTGGCTGGAGTTACCGGCGTGGATGACGCCGTCCTCCTTGAACGCCGGCTTCAACTGAGCCATCTTCTCGATCGGTGTGCCGCGGCGGATGCCCTCGTCCTTGAGCACGACGCTCTCAGTTCCGTCCTCGTCCTTGGCTTTGATGCCGACGATCTGATCGTCGAACGCACCGGAATCCTGGGCAGCGGCAGCCTTCTCGTGCGAGTCGAGGGAGAACTGATCGAGCGTGGTGCGGTCGAAGCCCCACTGCTCGGCGATCATCTCGGCGCCGATGCCCTGGTTCGGGGTCTGGCTGTAGCGGTTGCGGAACGCCTCGGGGTAGGGATGACCGCCGTTGGCCAGCGACGAGCCCATCGGAACACGCGACATCACCTCGACGCCACCGGCGACGACGACGTCGTAGTGACCGGCGACCACGCCCGCGGCGGCGAAGTGCACCGACTGCTGGCTCGACCCGCACTGGCGGTCGACGGTCACACCGGGCACGCTCTCGGGCCAGCCGGCCGCCAGCACGGCGGTTCGGGCGATATCGAGCGCCTGCTCGCCTGCCTGCATGACGCAGCCCCAGATCACGTCGTCGACCAGCGCGGGATCCACGCCGGCGCGCTCGACGAGGCCGTTGAGCACCTGGGCCGACAGATCGCCGGGGTGAACCCCCGACAGCCCGCCGTTGCGCTTGCCGACGGGCGACCGTACTGCCTCGACGATGACGGCTTCAGCCATGACGCTTCTCCTTCGAAGTTCGATGATTCACCCACACACGCAGGGGTCCACCCCCGAACGTAAACGAACAAGGTTTACTAGGTCAACCTACTGGTTGGTGGGGCGTGGTTGGGCAGGTGGCCGCTGGACGATTCTCGGGTGCGGTGAACGTAACGGAGGTTCGCCCTGCCTGGTCATTCGGGTTACGGTTCACGTCCGTCCGGGCGCGTCCCTGAGGGTGCCGGCCACAAGTCGCTTCACCCGAAGTATCCGCCACACATGGTTTACTGAGTTGCACAGCTGGCCGCTCGGTCAGCCGCAACGTGGGAGTGGGAGTGGCTCGAAGTACACCGCTGGCGCCGATGATCGGCCCGGACGGCGTCGGCGCCGGAACGACGGTGCGGTCACCGAAGACGGCCGAACTCGTGGCCGGAACGCTGCGCCGCATGGTGGTCGACGGCCAACTCAAGGACGGCGACTTCCTCCCCAACGAAGCGGAGCTGATGGCCCACTTCGGGGTGAGCCGGCCGACCTTGCGGGAGGCGGTCCGAGTCCTGGAGTCCGAACGCCTCGTCGAGGTGCGGCGCGGTTCGCGCACCGGCGCTCGCGTTCGCGTACCCGGCCCCGAGATCGTCGCCCGCCCCGCCGGTTTGCTGCTCGAGTTGTCCGGCGCGACGATCGCCGACCTGATGACGGCGCGCGCCGGAATCGAGCCGATGGCGGTGCGGCTGCTGGCCGAGTCCGGTTCGGCCGAGGCGTTCGACGAGCTCGACGGCCTGCTCGAAGAGCATGTGCCCTCCGGCTGGCAGAACGACACCTTGGCCGAGACGACGGGCGACTTCCACAGGCGCGTCGTCGAGTTGTCGGGCAACGCGACGCTGTCCATCATCGCCGGCATGCTGCACGAGATCACGGTGCGCCACAACGCATTCCTGTTCAAGGAACGTCGGCCGGTCTCCCGGGCCGACTTCGACACGTTGATGCGTTCGTACCGGAAGTTGATGCAGCTGTTGAGGTCTGGCGATGGCGCGGCCGCTGAAGCGCATTGGCGCAAGCATCTCGACACCGCGCGGGATCTGCTGTTACAGGGACTCGAGGATGTCCAGGTCCGCGACGTCATGGGCTAGGGAGCATCGGCGCTGTCCTTCTGCCACGTGACGTGAACGGGGACCGTGTCATCCCACGGTTGGCGTGTCACCATGTCGGCGACGCGGATGTAGCCCCGCTCGAACTCCCCTGTTGCGGCGTCGACCAACCGATACTGCTGGGTCTGCCGATGAATCGGCTGCCCGTCGATCAGCACGACGATGATTTCTCCCGACTCGAAATTGCAGCGCTTCTGCAGGGCCTCGATGAGTTGTTCGTTGTGCATATGGCCGTCGCCGAAGTTCCAGCCGATCGCGGTGCTGCAGATGCGCTCACCGTCGGTCAGCACGTAGTCGTCCTCGTTGCGCCCGGCCATCGCGCGGTGGGCGAGGGTGAACATGGCACGACCGTGAGAGTTGAACGCGCGGAAGGCGTATCCCATATAGAGATACATCTGGGCGGTCTCTGGGCTGCCGTAGTACCGCTCCATCTGCGCCTGCGGCATGCTCGCGATCGAGACGACGTTCTCCTCGATCTTCGCCGAGGCTGACGGTTTCACACACCACAGCCCGGTGTCCCAGTTGCCCGCGTAGTAGCGCATGCCCGGAAGGAAGGACACCTTGCGCGGGAACAGGTTTCCCAGAACCACGGTGCCAGCGACGACGGCGAACAACACGATCGGCCATGGGCTTCCCAAGTCGCCGAGTCCGATGCCCGGATGCCCCACGAAGAGCGCCAGGACCGCGAACATCATGAAGACGTTCCACTCCAGCGGCACGCCCATCGGGATCGAGGACAGGATACCGAAGTGGAAGACCAACATCACGAATGCGGCGATGTAGGTCGGCCAGCCTCCATGGGAGAAGAACAGCACCAGCGGAACCAGGCCTTCGATCGCCGTGCTGAAATGTGCCAGCCACCGTGATGCGCGCCCCGGTCGCAGATCGTCCGGAAAGCGTTCGAAGAACTTGCGTTTGATCCACTTGGGCCGGAACACCGGGTTGTTGCTCATCATCGTGGAGATGACGAACGGGAAGTGTTTGTTGAGCTTCGACGTCGCTGCGCCGAGCCAGATCGTCAGGCAGACCAGTTTGGCCGCGATGATGATGTCGGGCCCGGCGAACAGGAAGCAGACCGCGAGCGAGGCGTACACCTCGCCGCGGGCGGCCAGGAAGATCACCTTGTCGCGCAGACCCAGCACGGCGAGAACGCCGAGGATGGCGGCGATCTGCCACACCGGCAGCACGCCGACCGTCGTCCCCAGTTCGGGTATCGGTCCGGTGCCGTCGGAGCACAAGGCCACGACCAGCAGCACCAGCAGGGCGGCGTAGAGCAGCGCATCGAACGGTGTGCGGGTGTCACCTTTGGTCAGCGGGATGCGGGTCGGCCACGGAGGTAGCCGAATCGTGTTCGGCCGCAACCAGTACAGGATCGATCCCATCGGCGGGAAGAAGCGGTTGTTGAGTGGTCCGAAGCCGCAGCCGAGGCCGACGACCTCGAACAGCATCGTGTACAGCACGACCTTCTCGAACACGATCGGCTCGTTGTACCAGGCGGCGACGTTGGTGAACCCGTCGATCCCGGTGGTGCCGATCGCGATCAGCCATGCGCCGAGGATGTAGAGCAGGATCTTGACGACGTAGAACAGGTGCAGGACCACCGGCGTCCCGAATCCCACCTCGGCCCAGTGCCGGGCCATGGGCACGATCTTCTCCGCGCGGCTGCCCTTACTCCACTCCTCGTAATCGACGACAGGCGCGTCCTGTTTCAAGAACCCCATGGGAACACAGACTAGAACGTGTTCTAGCTATGTAGGTGCGGTATCGCGCCGGGCTGTCGTCAAGCGTCGGTCTTGGCGGGCGGCCGGTAGAAGATCGCCAGCTGACCGATGCCGCCGAGTAGGCCGAGGCCCAGCGAGATGACCAGACCCCACCAGCCGTGCAGCAGGTCGTAGAAGTTCGTCGAGCTGAACAGCAGGTGGTCGAGGCTGAGCTTGCCCGCGCCGATGGTCGCGATGCCGACGGCAGCGGCGGCGAGCACGAGGTTGTACTCCCAGCCTTCCTTGACGATGAAGAAGCCGTTGGCCCGGTGCACGGTCCACGCGGCGACGAGCATGAGCGCCACGAAGCCCGCGGCCGGTATCGGGGTGAGCAGGCCGAGCGCGAGACCGATGCCGGCCGCCACCTCGGTCGTCGCGGCGACTCGGGCATGGAACTTGCCCGGCTTCATCCCCATGCTGTCGAACCACCCGGCAGTGCCGCTGAGGCCTCCGGGTCCGAAGAACTTGTTGTAGCCGTGGGCGGCCATGGTCAGGCCGAGCACCACGCGCAGGATCAGCACTCCGACGTCGTAGGCAATCATGCAACAAAATCTAGGCCATGTGTTAAACCGCTGCCCAGCCCCCTCGCATGATCGAGTGATCATTTACCCCCACGCCCTGCGTGCGTGCCGAGCCCGCTCACTTCGCCCGTCCCACACTTCGCGCTGCCCACCGGCGTGAACAATCTGCCCGTTACCCCAGGCGTTCGACGCCGCCCGCAGGTTTTATCCCCAAGTTGGGGTTCATCCCCAGATGCGCTCTATCCGCTGGTTGAGCGACGGCTGGGTCGATAGATTCGATCACATGTTCGATGAGCTGGTGGCAGCTGCCGACGGCGCCCGGGGTGCGGGTGCGGTCGGGGCGTGGGCTCGGGTGGAAAATGCCGCCTGCGCGCGCCGGCTGGCCGCGGCCGCCGACATACTGGAGCGTTTGATCGCGGAAGCCGGAGCTATCGACCGCGAACAGTGGTGCATCGACAACTGGACGATCGCCGCCGCCGAGGTCGCCGCCGCCCAAGGCGTCTCCCTGGGAGTGGCGTCCCACCAACTGCTTCTGGCCGACGATCTGCGCCGGCGCCTACCGCGCGTGGCCGAGGTGTTTGCCACCGGGGCCATCACCTACCGCACAGTGGCCGCAGTGGCCCACCGCAGCCGCCTGGTGCGCGATGCGGCCGCGCTGACCAAACTCGACACCGAGCTGGCCACCCAACTCAGCGGGTGGGGCACCCTGTCGACTGAGAAGCTGCACACCGCGATCGACACCTGCGTGGACCGCTACGACCCCGCCGCAGTGCGGCGCACCGAATACGCCGCACGCGGACGTCACGTCGATATCTACGATCCGGCCGACGGATCAGGCACCGCCACCATCGAAGGCACACTGGTGGCCACCGACGCCGACGCCCTCGATGTCCGCCTGGACGCCATGGCCGCCGCGGTATGTGCCCACGACCCGCGCACCGCCGAACAACGCCGCTCTGATGCCCTGGGCGCCATCGCCCACGGTGCTGACCGCCTGGCCTGTGCGTGCGGGCGCCGCGACTGCGACGCCGCCGCACCCACTGCCAGCGCGGTCGTGGTCCATGTGATCGCGCGCGAGGAGTCGCTTCGCGATGACACTCCGGCCATGCTCGACGGGCACGTGCCCTACAGCCAAGAGCACGAACCCGCCGGCCCGGCGACCACCGACCCGGCCTACCTGATGGGCAAAGGGCTGCTGCCGGCCCCACTGCTGGCCAGCAAGCTGGCCGCCACCGCCACCCGACAACCCATCATCCATCCCGGCAACGCCGCACCTGAACCGCGCTACCGGGCCTCGGCACGCCTGGCGTGGTTCGTGCGCTGCCGCGATATGACGTGCCGGTTCCCCGGCTGTGATGTGGCGGCCACCGACTGCGATCTCGACCACACCATCGCCTATCCCGTCGGGCCCACCCAAGCCTCCAACCTCAAATGCTTATGCCGCCAACACCACCTGCTGAAAACCTTCGCCGGCTGGCGCGAAGTCCAGCACTGCGACGGCACCATCGAATGGACCTCCCGACAAGGCCAGACCTACACCACATACCCCGGTAGCCGGTGGCTGTTTCCCGAACTGTGCCGCCCCACCGCCCCCGCCATCATCGACCACACAGCCGACACCGACAGCGACGCCAATGAGGCGCGCACCCTGAAAATGCCGCGTCGCAAACAAACCCGCACCCAAGCCCGCGAACAAGCCATCGACGACGAACGCCGCCACAACCAACTCTACGTCGACCAGCACCTGGCCGAACGCAACAAACCCCCACCCTTCTAGGCGTGTTGGGCGGTCAAGGCCGCCGCCAATCTCTCGGCGTAAGAGTCGATGTCGCCGATCGTGGACTCGGCCGCATGCACGCTGACGGCGATGGTGTCTCCGATGCCGTGTACGCCGTGCGTCACGCCCATCATCGGAGACAGCCCCGGAAATCCAGCCGTGAGCACCACCGGTGAGGTCCCGAAAAGTAGGTCGGCAGGTCCACGGTTCACGCTGGAGACGACGGTGTTCCCCGTGACCGTCGGGGAGCGCCGTGTCATGTCGAACTTCTTTACGCCATAACGCAGTAACGATGCCGGCACTGCAGCAGACGCCCTACCAGAAGCAACCATCGCCGGATGGGCGGCCCTGCGCCGGCGTTGCTCCAGGTCCTCGGCAATGCGCGCAGCACGTTCATGGAATGGCAGATCCGGATACAGGCCCACACCCACATTGCCGAAGTGATTGTGGGCGCGTCGCTCGCCCGTCCTCGCCATCGGCACCTCGGCACCCAGCAGCGATGGGTCATCACCGAATTCACGCAAATGCGCGGCCAACGCCTCGGACGCCGCGGCCAGTGCACCGATCGTCACCGTGGGCCCTGGCATCTTTGAACGCCGCATAATTACCGTCCGGATGCTGCGCAAGCCTTCCGGCCGCGCATTGCTCCGCAACGCAGGACGCGAATCCGCTTGCGGCGGAATCGATCCTGCCGACGTATCTTGTACCAACCCGCGGTGGGCCCGCGCAGCAGCATAACCACGCCACGGCAGCCTCAACCCCGGGAACCGCTCTGAAGCCGGAACATTCGACACGATCTCTCTCCGCCCGAACAACCACGCCGCCAACGCTGATGACCGCACACCGTCCCCGAGCGCGTGCGCCACTTGCACCACCGCCACCGTGCCGAGTCCCGCTCCGGGAACGTTCTCGACAGCCGGGAAGATGTGGATTCGCCACGCCATGATCCGCGGATCGAGTTGGTCCGAGCTCAACAACCCCGCCACGATGGCCAGACAGTCCGCCCAACTGCTCCCCGCGGCGTGCATCACGAACTGGTTCGGCGTGACGTCCGCGGGCACCCACTGCGGATATGTCAGCGGATTGCCATCACGCACCCGCAGGCGCAGCTCAGCACAGCCCCGCGCCCGGTCACGGATTCGCGCTAGGGCCGACTCGACGTCGGCCACGGGCCCCGCGAAACTGTAGAGCAGAAACTGATCGCTGGGAATCTTCGCCGACATCCAATACGTCTGCGCATCCACCGCAGCCAGTCGCCGCCCCATGTCCCCCAGGCTAAGCGCGCGCTGAGCCGATGAAGTCGAGGATGTGCCCCGCGACGGCTTCCGGCTGTTCCAGCTGCAGGAAGTGACCGGCTCGCTCGACGGTGGCGACCTCACTACCCTCTGGCAGAACCCGCCTCACCCATCGGGTGTAATCGGCTGAGGCACAACCATCGTCGGTGCCGTGCAAGTACAGAGTCGGAAGCTGCGGCGCCGACAGCCAATGCCGGTGCAGTTCGGCGTACTGCGCGGGTGGCTTGCTGTTGCGCACGGTGGCCCGGTAATACCCGAGAGCGGCACGCCAGTTCTCGGGCGCACCGATCGCGTCGAGAACGTGGGCGACGTCCTCGGTGGCGTCGTAACCCGGCGACCACTGGCGCCACAACCGGGGCACCACCCACGACGCGGATCGCTCGGGAAGGCCGGGTAATTGGAAGTACATGATGTACCAGCTGCGGAGTAACTGGCGTGGCAACTGCGCGGCGAGACGGCCCGCATCGGGCGTCTTGCCAAGGGGCCGGAACGCCGCGGCCAACGGCACCGACATGATGACGGCCTTCGAGAACGGGCTTTCAGGCATCGCGGCGAGCCCGGCACCGGCGATCGCTCCCCAGTCATGCCCAATCAGCACGTCGCGGTCCGTCGGGCCGGCCGCGTCGAGCACCCGCAGCGCATCGTCCATCAGCGCGCCGACGTGGTAGCTACCGTCGGACGCGGTCGACGACGGTGCGTAGCCTCGCATGAACGGCGCCACCACCCGCCATCCCGCGTCGACGAGTAGCGGTGCGATTTTTCGCCATCCGTGCGCGGTGTCGGGAAAACCATGCAGGCACAACGCAATCGGCGCACCGACGGGGCCCGAGCTTAGGGCACGCAGCTGTACGCCCGGCGCATCGACGTCGATGAGTTCGGGTTCGGCCACTACGCCCCTACACCGGCTCGAACTTCGAGATGAGCCAGTCGCCGTCGATCTTCTCCAACGTCACCCGCACACTCGACGCGGTATCCGTCGGCGCGTCCTGCCCCATGACCACGGTCTGGTTGACGAACACCAGCACCACGGCCTCCTCGGAATCGGCAGACACGGATGCGGCCGCCGGAACGGAAGCCACCGCGGAGATCTGCTTCTGCTGTGCGCCGGGGATCACCACGTCGTTGATGAGCCCGGTGTAGGACTCCTCGAACTCACCGGTCAACAGGGAGCGTGCATCGTTGAGCTGCTGTTCGACGGTGTCCGGCTTGTATGACAGCATCGCCACCGTGCTGTCCTTGGCGGCCTGGACCGATTCGGCGCGCGCAGCGTCCGCATTGCGCACGGAGTTGTCGACCCACTTCAGATAACCGGCTCCGCCCGCCAGCAGCAGCGCAAGGGCGGGCAGCACACCGAAGGTGAAGACACGGGCCCAGTTGATGCCTCGCTTGCCGGTGGACTCGGCAGTGGCTGGCTCGGTTGTCTGCGCTGCCTCGGTCGTCTCGGCCGACTCCGAAGTCGCCGCTGATTCGGTCGCGGTCGTCTCGGCCGGCGGGGTGGCTTCCGCGGCCGTGGTCGTCTCCGCCGCCTCGGTCGTCTCCGTCGGGGCGGCCGGCGTCGTTTCGGCCGTCGATTCCGTCAGCTCGACCGCCTCAGAAGCCGGCGCCGTGCCCTTCTCGGCGGACTCATCGGTGGGCTCGTTGTCTCGTTTGCGCCGCGGAAGTCGATGTCTATTGCTCACGGTACGAACTCCACATTCGAGATCTTGGCCTCGTCCTCGCCGGTCTTCTGCACCGAGATCCTCATCCGCCAGGACCGCGGCGCCTGCTCGGGCGCCCCGGCATTGGTCGTATTGACGGTCACCGCTACCAGCACCTTGGCCTCGTTGTCGTTCAACGACTCAATCCCCGCCTCGGCGATCTCGCCCTCCGACTTCGACTGCGCCTGCTTGACGACCTCGATGAACGGTTGCGCGCGGGCCTGGAAGTCGTCGTAGAACGTTCCGGTCGACGAGTCCAAGACCCGTTGCACATCCTGCTCGGCGTGCTCGTGGCTGATTGTCGTGAGGTTCAACGCGCCCTGCCGCCCGACCTGCAGGAAGAGGTTGCGCAGATCCTCGGACTGCTGCGACTCGTACGCCCGGTACCCCAGCCACCCGGTCAGCGCCGCGAGTGCCACCACGACCACCAGGCCGACGATCGTCGCCAACCGGACGTGCGACATCGGCGCCTTGGGCGGGGCGGGCTCCGCCTCGCCCTCGGCGGTGTCGGCGGCGTCGTAGTCCGCGACGTCGGCAGCCCCTGTCGTCGAAGCAGTCGGTGTCGTCGAAGCAGCCGGTGCCGTCTCGGCAGGTGTCGTGGACTCGGGACCTTCGGCCGCGGCGTCCTTGCCGGGTGTGGTCTCGTCTGCCATCTAGGTTCCTCTGCGGCCCAAGGGCCAGGTCGGGGTCGGGTAGACAGGTCGGCTACAACTTACGTGTCCGACACCATAGCGTCGGAGCCTGCCCAAGAAACGGCACCACGTCCGTGCCGATATCGATACTGCAAAGATCAGCGTCAGCTCCCCGGCGGGACGAGCATCGACTGCCACGGCCGCTCGCCGGCCGCACCGTTTGCCAGGTTGGACTGGGTGTACACCTTGCCGTCCGGTCCCACGTATTCGCCAGAAGCGGGGTCATATTCGGCGGCCGCGACGGGCAGCGGCGGCGTACCCGGCGGAGGCGGCGTGATGGCCACGGGCACATCCGGGGGCACATGCGGGATCGGCTGCCCGGACAAGGTCGCGTTCGGATCGCCCTTCCAGTTGTAGCCGTCGTTGAGCGGCACGTACTGCTCGTTGCTCTCGCACATCTGCCACGTCGGAGCCCGCTTGCCCGGCACCGTGATACACGGCAGGTTGCGGGCGCCACGGACGTTGAACGGCGCATCCTGCGGCGTCCGGCAGTACAGATCGCCCTCCGGCCGGTCGGGGTAATCCTCGAAGACCGGCACACGCTGCTGCTGCGCGGGCAGGAACCCCGTCGTACACGGCGGCGGCAGGTTCTGCGGTGGCAACGGCAGCGGCGCGGGCAGCGCGGGCAGGATCGCATTGAGGTTGAAGATGAGCGAGTCGCCCATGTAGTCCTGCTTGGTATTGCGCTTGTGCACACCCACGGCCTGTGTGACGGCGGTGCCCTGCGGCAACAACACCAGCAGCTGCTCGAGGCTGGGCTGGTAAGCGAGCGCCACCTCTCCGATGCTGACCAGGTTGGCCAACACGATCGGCAGGGTCGGCTGCAGTCGTTCGAACAGGGCGCGCACCTCGTCGGCGGCCCCCGGCCCCTTGGCCAGGATTCCCGACACCGCCGGATCCTGGCTCTGCAGTTGACCGCTGATGCTCGCCAGGTTCGCCGCCCACGCCTGAATGGAGCCGGCAGTCTCGGTCTGGGTGTCAAGTATCGGCTTGGACTCATCGATCAGTGTGAGCAGCGGATCGAGGTTCTTGCGGGCATCGATGGCCAGCGTGGCGCTCCCCTGGACCAGCCGGCGCAGCTCGGGTCCGAGCCCGCCCACCGCGGTATAGGCCTCGTCGACGACGGTCCTCAAGTTCTCTTGCGGAATCGCCTGCAGCCCTCGGGCCGTATCGTCGAGGACCGTATTGATGTCCGTCGGAACAGTGGCGCGATCCAACGGGATCACATCGCCGTCCTTGAGCTCCGGGCCCTCGCCGCTACGTGGGAGCAGCTGGACGTACTGCTCGCCGACGGCGGACACGCTGTGCACCTCGGCTTCGAGGTCGGCGGGGATCCTGACGTCGGAGTCCAGCGACAGCACCGCCTCGACTCCCCTGTCGGTGAGATCGACGCTTTTCACCTCACCGACCTGCACACCGCGGTAGGTGACGTTGCCCCGCGGATACAGCCCGCCCGTCTCCGGCAATTCGAGCGTGACGCGGTACTGCCCGACGCCAAGGAGGGTCGGCAACCGCATGTACCCAAAGACCATGACGGACAACGCAATGATCGCGATGGCGGAGAAGATGGCCATCTGAATGAGGATCTGACGGGTCATTCGCATGCTACGGCCCCTGATCCCAGCGATACGGAGCGACCAACGGGTTGCCGCCCGGTGGCGGCACGTGGTGGTTGCACGGGCTCGGGAACTGGCCGATGGTGCGGCCCCACTGCAGCTCCAACCAGGTCAGGTTGCACTCGAACCGCGTTCCGGTGAAGAAGCTCGAATCGATTCTGCTCAACGTCAGGTCGACGACCAACGTCAGGTTCGCGTAGTCGCCGCGCATCCAATTGAGCAGTGTCTCCTTCGGGAACGGGAAAGTCGGCAAGAAGCTCAGCGCGCGGGTCAACGCGGGACCGGCGTCGGCCAACTCCTCCAGCACCACGCCCAGGTCCTTGAGCTCTTGCACCAGAGCGTCTTTGGTCTGATTGACCGAGTCGGCGGCCAGCGCGCTGAACCGGCCCAGCTGAGTCAGCACCTCGGCCAGGTTCTGCCGCTGATCCCTCAGCACGGCCAGGGCATCGGGAATGGTCCGTAACGCCTTGTCCACCACCGGCTTCTGCTCGGCGATCTGACCCATCAGGTTGTTCAGGCTCTCGGTGGCCTCGATGATGTCCTGCTTCTGGTCATCGAGATGGCCGATCGCGATATCCAATTGCTCGATGAGGCTGCGCAAGTCGCTTTCCCGGCCGGTGAACGCGACGCTCAACGCCTCGGTGATGTCGTAGATATTGCCGATCCCACCGCCGTTGAGCAGCAGCGCCACTGCGGCCAGCGCCTGCTCGGTACTCGGGTAGGCGCTCGACGACTCCAGCGGAATCAGCGAACCTTCTTTGAGCTTGCCCGACGGCGGCGCGTCGGTCGGCGGGGCCAACTCGATGTGCAAGGACCCCAACAGGCTTGTCAACCCGAGTTTGGCCGTCGCGTTCGCGGGCAGTTCGACGTCACCGTTGAGTTCCATCGTCACCAGCGCATGCCAACCCTGGCGCTCGATCTTGCGCACGGTGCCGACGTTCACATCGGCCACCCGGACGCGGGAATTGGGCTCGATGTTGTCGACGTCGGGCATCTGCGCCTGGATCGTGAACGCACCCGGACCGGTGCCCTCGACGCCTGGCAACGGAAGCGAGTTCAGCCCCTGCCAGTCCGAACAGCCCGACAGCACCGCGGCCGACACGGCCACCACCGCCGCTCTGCGAATGAGGTTGCGCCGCATCATGGCCCGACCCCCTGGGGCACCATCATCCCGTGCAGACCGTCGGCCGGATTCGTCGAGACCGGCGCCTCAGCCGCCAACGGCGGGCCGGCGGCCGGCGCGGGTGGCGCCGCCTGCGCCGACGGCGGCGGCGCTGCGGGCGGAACAGGTTGCGGCGGAATGTAGTCGGGCCGCAACCAGTCCTCGCTGTAGGTCAGCTCATTGGGCCGCGTCGTGGCACCGGAGAAGACGTTCTGCATGATGGGCAGGAAGTTGTACTGGCGGTTCTTCAGGATCGGCGCCATGTACTGCACGCACAGCTTGGCCGACTGCTCGGCGTTGAGCCGGGATGCGGCCTGAATTCCGCCGCACAGGAACGAAATCGGGTTGGCGAAGTTGTTGAGCATCGGCAAGCTGCTCACCGCACCCTGAGCGGGCTGCCAGATGTTGACGTAGTTCTGCAACGTGTTGGGCGCCACGTGCAGGAACTGCTTGACCTCGGCGAGGCTGTCGGTCAACGCCTGGGTCACCCCGGCCAACTTGTCCGACGTGGTGCCCAGCGCTTCGCGGTTGTCGGCGACGAACGTCTGGACTTCCCCGACGACGTTGTTGAGGTCGCGCAGCGCGTCGGCGACTTCGTTGGGATCGTTGGCGAGCAGTCCGGTCACGGACGCGAGGTTCTGGTTGAGCTGACGCATCACGTCGGTGCTGTCCTGCAGCGCCGAGACCAGGATCGCCAAATTCTTGACCGTGGAGAAGATGTCGGTGCTGTGATCGCCCAGGGCCGTCACGGCCTGCGACAGCTTGATGACGGTGTCGCGGATGTTGGCGCCCTCGCCGCGTAGGTTCTCGGCAGTGGTGTTGATGACCGACCCCAAGGGGCTCACGTCGCCCGGTTCGGTCGGCTGCAGCGTCTCGGCGAGCTTCTGCAATTGTTGGCGGACCTCGTCCCACTCAACCGGGACGGCGGTGCGCGACTGCGGGATCACCGCATCGTCACCCATCACCGGCCCGCCGGTGTAGGGCGGGGTCAGTTGGATCGCGCGCGCGGTGACCAACGTCGGTGACAGGATCGCGGCCTTGGCGTCTGCCGGCACCTTGTGCTTGCTGTCGTACCAGAACGAGATCTTGACCCGGTCGGGCTGCGGTTCGATGGACTCGATTTTGCCCACGGAAACGCCGACGATGTTGACGTCGTCACCGGGATAGATGCCGTTGGCGTTGTCGAAGTAGGCGACGACGTGTGTGCGGTTGATCGCTCCGGTGTTGCGCAACAACACGATCGCGCCCGCGGCGAGTATCACGACCAACGCAATGGCCAGCATGTTGCGTGCGCCGCGCGTCATCGTCCGGCCTCCGCGGGTGAGAGGTGAGCCTGCCCGCCGGGAGCGGGCACCGCGACCGGAGACGGCGTCGGGTCCGCGGTCGACTGCAGAGCCGGCGGTGCCTCAGCGGGCGGTCCCGGAGGCGGCCCGCCGGGCGGCGGCGCCGGCAACGGCTCGCGGTAGGGATAGCAGCCGGGACCCGGCAACGGCAGCCCGGGCGGTCCGCACGCCTGATCGCCGGGATTGCCGGTGATGGCGTCGGGGACCGTCAGCCGTGGTTCACCGCCTTGACCCGTACGGGGGAACGGCACCGGCAGCGCCGGCGTTCCCGGCTGACCGACCTGCGGGTCGCTCAGCTCCGACGGCAGCTTCACGTTCGGGTCCAGGCCGAGATCGGAGAACGCGGCATCGATGAACGGCTGCAGGAACTGACCCGGCAGCAGGTTGGCGACGTAGTTCTTGAAGAACGGACCGCCAGACACCGATTCACCCAGCGACATCACATAGTCGGTCAGCAACGCGAGCGACTTCTGCAGGCGTTCCTTGCGATTGTCGATGATCGTCAGCACGCCGTTGAGCTTGTCCAGGGCAGGTCGCAGGGTCTCACGGTTTTCGCCGATGAAACCCTGCAACTGACCGCTGAGCGCCGAAATGTTGCCCGACACCTGATCCAGTGCGGCGCTCTGGTTTTCCAGCTCGGCCAGCAGCGCGTTGGTGTTGTTGACCAGGCTCACGATCTGGTTGCTGCGTTCGGCCAGCACCTTGGTGGCCTTGTCGGCGTTGCCGAGCAGCCCGCGCAGCTGCGCGTCGCGTTCGTTCAGCGTGTCGGAGAACCGGGCCACACCCTCGATCGCGACACGGAGCTCGGGCGGGGTGTCGGAGAAGGTCTCCGACAACACCCGCAGCGAGTCCGACAACTGGTCGGTGTTCAAACCGCTGATCGCCGTGGCCAATTCGCCGAGCGCATCCGGCAGCTCATAGGGCGACGTCGTGCGATCGAGGGGGATTGTGCCCTCCTGGCGGCCGTCGCCGCGGGAGGTGACCTCGAGGATCTTCGTGCCCAGCAGGCCCTCGGTCTTGATCGCCGCCTCGGTGCGATCGCCCAACCGGATCTCACTGTCGACGGTGAACGTCACCAGCGCGCGCGGTCCGTCCAACTCGATGGACTTGACCCTGCCGACCTCGAACCCCGAAACACGCACGGCCTTACCGGCTTGCAGCCCGCCGACCTCGGCGAAGTAGGCCGAGTACTCACTGCCCTGCAAGAACGGCAGCCGATCGTAGTTCAGCGATCCCAGCACAATGCCGACCGTCAGCGCCAGCCCGACGGCCCCGATGACGGTCTGATTCCGTTCCGAGAAGGACCTCATCTCGGCGCACACCTCCCGGTGGACTGCCCGGCGACTTTCACATACACCGGCTGGCCGCCCTTGCCGTTGAGTTTGAGCACGATGTCGCAGAGATAGAAGTTGAAGAAGTCGCCGTAGAGCCCTTGCCGTGCGAGCGCTTGATGGGCGTCCGGCAGAGTGTTCAGCAGGTTGTCGAAGTACTCGTGGTCGGCCACCACGATCCCCGCGGCGCGGTCCGTTTCCTGGATCGCCTTGGTGAACGGTGGACGAGCCTGGTCCAAAAGGTCCGCGACGGTTCCGGCCGCTTCATTGGTGTACGCCAGCCCGTTGCTGATGTCGGATCTGCGTTCAGCCAGTGTCCCGACCAGTTCGCTGAGCGCGTCGACCGCCTTAGCGAACTGGTCGTTCTGGTCGCCGAGGGATCCCAGCACCACATTGAGGTTGACGATCACGTCGCCGATCAGCCGGTCGCGATCCGCCAAAGTCGTTGTCAGCGCCGCGGTCTGGGACAGGAACGAGTTGATGGTCGCGCCCTGACCCTGCAGCGCCTGGATGAGCTGACTCGACAGCGCGTTGACCTGGTCTGGGTCCAGCGCACGGAACAGTGGTCGGAAGCCGCCGATCAGCGCGTCGAGGTCGAGCGCGGGAGATGTGCGGGCGAAGGGGATCGTGCCGCCGGGCTCGAGCTTCTTGACTCCGCCGACGCCCTCCTCGAGTGCCAGGTAGCGGCCCCCGATGAGGTCGTCGTATCGGATGACGGCCCTGCTGCCCTCGGTCAGCACCACCGACTGGTCCGCGTTGAACTCCACCCGCGCAGTGGTATCGGGTTGGATGGCAACCTTTTCCACGCTGCCGACCTCGACGCCGGCGATGCGCACGAAATCGCCGTTCTCCAGACCGGTGACATTGGTGAACTCGGCGACATAGCTGTTGGTGGCCTCCCCGAAGCGCATCTCGCCGAAGACCGCGAACAGTCCGAACACGCCGAGCAGGCACACAGCCAGGAACACGGCGAGACGCACCGCGTCCCGTCGAACCCTGGCGTTCATGCTGGACATGGCGTGTCACCTCTCATGGCGTCGTGGTTCATCCGAACGGGGGCCCCGGTCGCGCGGGGGTCGGCAGGGGTGTCGGTCGTAGGGGCGTGGGTTGCACCTGGGCGGGCGAATGGACGATGAACGGTTCCGAACCCGGTGTCGGGCCGGGATCCCGCGGCGCCATCGGCGGCGGGGCGGCCGGTAGGCCCGGCCACAGCGGGGTGCCGTCGTCGGCGTACAGGTCGGCACCGTAAGCGGGGGCTCCCGGGTACGGGATCGGACCTATCGCGGGTCCGCCGAACAGGTTCCGCACGCTCGGCGGTTCGGGCACGGCGCGGGTGGTCGGCAGGTAGTTGGCGTACCCGGGGAAGCCGATGCCGGGGTTCGGCCGCCAGTCGATTCCGGTGCCGAACCCGGTGTTGGTGACCAGGTTGCGCACCGGCCAGTTCTGCGCGACGTCGGGCAGCGAGCCGCAGCTGGGTTTGCCGCCCGGCCCGCCCTTGGCGCCGACGATCGGCAGGTGGTTGGGGTACCGGTACGGGTCGTCGCCGACGCCGAGGGCCACGTCCAGCACCAGCGTCCGGCCGTTACCGCCGGGCGCGTCGTACCCGCCGGTGTCGAGCAGGGTCTTCGCGCCGGTCAGCAGGCAGGTGTACTCCGGGCTGTACTTGTACAGCAGGTTGGTCGTCGGCTCGAGCACGTTGATGGACTTGATCAGGTTCGCCTGGTTCGGCGCGAGCAGGTTGATTCCGCTGTTGGAGAGCCCGATGGTGGCGAGCAGCAGCGCATCCAGTTGGCCGGCCTGGCCGGTGATCGTGGTGCTTGTGGTGCTGAGCGCGTCGAGGGTGCTCAGAATGTCTTGTGCCGCAGCGCTGTACGTGTCGTTGAAATCCCGCAGCGCGCGCAAATCCTCGGTGATGGTCTCGTTGCGTGGATTGAGTTCGAGCAGAACCTGATTCGCGTCGGTGGTGGCCTGGCCGATCAGCTCACCCTGACCTCGGACACCCTCGGCGAGCGCGTACAACGTGCTGTTGAGCTTGGCCGGGTCGACCTGCTCGAGCACGTCGACGATGTTCTGGAACACCGTGTTGGCTTCGACGGTGACGTTACGCGACTCGATCACCTGACCGGCGGCGAGCCGCGCTGAACTGGGATCGCTCGGATAGATCAGATCGACGAATTTGGCGCCGAACACCGTCGTCGCCCGGATCTGCGCCTCGACGTTCGACGGGATGAACTGAAGCTTGTCCTTGTCGATCTCCAGCTTCAACGCCACCGGCTGGCTGCCGCCCTGGATTGCGGAGACCCGCCCGACCTGCACGCCGCGCAACTTCACCTTGGCGTCGGTTTCCATCACCAGACCCGAACGGTCCGACGTCAGGGTGACGGTCTCGGTCTTGCGGAAGGCGCCGACGAACAGGGCATACGTCAACCAGATGGCGGCGGCGACGATCACCACGAGGATCAACGTCCACCACGCGGGATGCAGGCCTTCCTCTTCGACGTCCATATCAGCCGGCCAGGTTGAAGTTGCCGGATTGACCGTAGACAGCGAGCGAGAGCATCACCAGCACGAAGGCCGAGACGATGAGCGAGGTGCGCACGGCCCGCCCGACGGCCTCACCGACGCCCGCGGGCCCACCCCGCGCGGTGTAGCCGTAATAGGTGTGCACCAGCATGATCATCACTGACAGCGCGATGGTTTGACCGAACGACCACATCAGGTCCGTGGGGTTGAGGAACGTCCTGAAGTAGTGGTCGTACACACCCGTCGACTGACCGTAGATCACGGTGGTGCCGAACCGTGCCGCCCAGAACGCCGCGATCACGCCGACGCAGTACAGCGGGATCACCACCAGGAAGCCGGCGACCACCCGCGTCGATGCGAGGTAGGCGATGCTGCGGATGCCCATCACTTCCAGCGCGTCGACCTCCTCGTTGATCCGCATGGCGCCCAGTTGTGCGGTGGCGCCCGCGCCGATGGTCGCCGACAACGCCACCGCCGTGGTGGCCGGCGCGATCAGCCGCACGTTGAAGAACGCCGAGGCGAAACCGGTCAGCGCCTCGACGCCGATTTCCGAGAAGTCGGTGTAGCCCTGCACGGCCACGAGGGCGCCGGTGGTCACGGTGAGGAAGCCGACAATCGCCACCGTGCCGCCGATGATGATGAGTGCGCCCGCGCCAAGGCCCATCTGGGCGATGATCCGGATCAGCTCGACCTGGTAGTGGACGACGGTGTAGCGGATCGAGGTCAGAGTGCGGCCGAAGAACTTGGCTTGCATGCCGACGCGGTTCCACGGATCGGCGACGCTTTTGAACCGGGCCTTCAGCCACGGGAACTGGGAATGCGGCCTCGAAACAGTCACATCGTCACCTTCACCGCGACCGCGGTCGCGACGATGTTGATCGCGAACAGCGCCATGAACGTGAAGACCACGGTCTCGTTGACGGCGTTGCCGACACCCGCCGGCCCTCCGCCCACGGAAATGCCCTTGTAGCAAGCGATCATGCCTGCGGACAAACCGAACAGCGCGGCCTTGAGCAACGCGATGATGACGTCGGTGGTCCCGATGAGCAACGTCAGACCCGCGGCGAACGCACCCGGTGAGACGTTCTGAATGTAGACCACGAAGAAATACGCGCCGGCCAGACCGACGAGGATGACGGTCGCGGACAACGCAAGCGACACCAGCGTCGCCGCCAACACACGCGGAACGACCAGCGCCTGAATGGGATTCACGCCCATAACCCGCAGCGCATCGAGCTCTTCGCGGATGGTGCGCGCGCCGAGGTCGGCGCACATGGCGGTGGCGCCCGCACCCGCGACAACCAGCACCGTCACGATCGGCCCGATCTGGCGCACGGTTCCGAGCGCCGCGCCCGTTCCGGAGAAGTCGGCAGCGCCGAATTCCACCAACAGAATATTGAACGTGAAGGTCAGCAACACCGTATACGGAATGGTCAGCATCAGTGTCGGCAGTATCGACACGCGCGCGACGAACCACGCCTGAGAGATGAACTCCCGCCACGCGAAAGGTGGCCGGAACATCCACACGAAGGTGTCGAGCGCCATGGAGTAGAAGCCGCCGAAGGCGCGCACGGGCTTGGCAATTGCATTGACAGCGACCATCAGTCGGCTCCCACCCGCGCGCTTCGCACTGCCATCTGCACTGCCATAGCCCGCCGACCTTCCCTGACACCAACAACCCGCGCCCGTGATGGCTGTGGCGCAAGGGTACACACGGCCGGACGTCCGAGAACCGTATATCGGGATTTCGCGGTTGAGCAACCGTCGACGTCAAACAGGTGAGCAGCCCACTACAGGGGCCACTGGCTAACTTTCGCGCACGGATTTTTCGAGTTCGGCGACGTACTGCCTGGCGCCCAGGGCGCGCAGCGCGAAGTCCAGTACGCGGGCCTTGGCCAGCCGCAGACCCTCGTGGTCGTCGAAGGTCTGGCTGATCAACACGCGGCTGATGATCGCGTTGATGGCGACCGCGTCCTGCTCGGGGTCGGCCAGCGGAAACGAACCGTGGTCGCGTCCGCGCCGCAGAATCTCCACCAGTGAGCGCTCACGGTCGGCATGGGCCTTCTCGCGCGTCTCGCGATAGCCTTTGGCGGCACGGACCTCATCGGAGTCGATGACGGTGAAGTGCATCCGCATCTCCTCGTCGTGGATCAGCCCGAACATCCCCTCGATCCAGGCTTCGAGTTGCTCGGCGGGAACACCCGACTTCTCCTCGACGACACGGTCGAGCCGCCGCGCCAAGGCGTCGGTCTCCTCGCGCAGCATGGCAAGGAACAACTCGTCCTTCGATTCGAAGTGACGGTAGAAAGCCCGCGTCGAGACTTCAGCCCGCTGCAGAATGGCAGCGACCGGGACTGGACCCGTGTGCGGTTGCGACAGACAGGCGTACGCAGCCTCGATGATGCGCTCACGATCATGGGCGGCAAACGCGGGCTGCACGAGCGCAAAGTATATTGACGCCCTCATCAAGGACGCCGGGATCGGCGGAATTTCCCGGTAGGTAACGTGAGCCACCGGGGCGAGTCGGAGAGGACGGCCGTGAGCGCGACTGACAGCGACCCGCAGACCGTCAAGTTCCGCGGGTCGGAGGACATCACCCTGGTGGCCGACGAGTGGAACCGTGGCGCGGAGACCGAGCAGCCCTCCGTTCTGCTTCTGCACGGCGGCGGGCAGAACCGCTACTCGTGGAAGCGGACCGGACACGTCCTGGCCGGCCTGGGTCTGCACGTGGTCGCGCTGGACAGCCGAGGACACGGCGACAGCGACCGTGCGCCCGACGCCAACTACACCGTCGACGCGTTGAGTGCGGACACGCTTGCGGTCATCGAGCAGATCGGGCGTCCGGTCGCCTTGATCGGCGCGAGCATGGGCGGAATGACGGGCATGCTGGCTGCCGCCGCTGCCGGACCGGAGAAGGTCACCAAGCTGGTGCTTGTCGACGTGGTGCCGCGGTACGAGAAGGACGGCAGCGCCCGCATCCGCGAGTTCATGTCCAGCGGCGTAGACGGATTCGAGACTCTCGACGAGGCGGCCGACGCGGTCGCCGCGTATCTGCCGTACCGGAAGCGGCCGCGCAACCCCGAAGGTTTGAAGAAGAACCTGCGGTTGCGCGACGGGCGATGGTTCTGGCATTGGGATCCGGCGTTTCTCACCGCGCCGATCGATGACCGGTTCGTCCGCGAGGAGAAGCTCGAGCACGCGGTGATGAGCTTGACCATCCCGATCCTGTTGATCCGTGGGAAGCTTTCCGACGTGGTCAGCACCGCGGGGGTCAAGGACTTCCTGGAGAAGGTGCCCCGAGCGGAATTCGTCGAGCTCTCCGAGGCCGGGCACACCGCCGCCGGCGACGACAACGACGCGTTCTCCGAAGTCGTGGTGCAGTTCGTCAGCCGGTGACCTGCGCGCCGCTGAAACTGAGATTTTGCGCCAAAATGTTGTGACAACGCCAAAATGTTGTGACAATTCGTGCAAAAGCTCAGTTTCGAGACTTGCGTCAGGCCAGCAACGGTACCGCCTCGTGGCGGTCGTTGGTCAGGATTTCAAACATCGCGCGCCGGTTGGCCGTCAACTCTGCGCGCTCGAACGCCTTGCCCGCCACCTGGATTCGGCAGCTGGCGATCGCGGAGTTGTAGCAGTATTTCGTCGCGCCGTCCGTGTCGGTGTACGTCAGCCCGATCACGTCGGACGGTTGCGTCACGATCTCGCCCTCGATCATCTGGTCGGCGACCCGCCCGCCGAACGTCCATGTGAACGGACTGTATTGGCCGTGGGTCTGCAGGCTACCGCGGATCGAGCGCACGGCGAGCTCCTGACCGGCATGCCGGAACACGAACAACGTCACACCGGGCAACAGCACCGGCCCGAACGCTGCTCGGGCAGTGACGATCTCGAGCGTCGTTTCCGGTGCGTCGTCGAACCCGCAGACCTGCCCGTATGCGTACGACGGAGTGTGGCGGGTCCCCCAGTTGTGGTTGACGCTGCCGGCCCAGCCGTCGAGAACGAGCCGGACATCGTCGAGTTCGAGCAACCCGTCGAAGCGCGCGAGGGGATGGCGCACCGTCGTTTTGGCGGTCGGAAACCGCGCCGCGTAGGCACGGTCGGTGAGCAGCCGGACCGGTGCTTCGTCGCCCGGGGTGATGCGCAGGTCCCACCGCCCCGAGCGGTGCCCACCGGTGACCACGCCCTCGGCCGACCGGTCGTCGAGGACGGTCGCGGCGATGCGCGCGGTCCAGTCCTCGTAGCGGTAGTCGGCCGACTCGATCGGGTACGGCTCCTTGAGCGCGCGGTTGCCTGCGCCGTCCGGGTCGAAGACCATCACCCACACGTCTGCGACCGCCACCCCTGCCGTGGGGAGCAGCAGCGTCTCCCGCAGCCACAGCGCCTGAGGCAGGTCAGGGTGGTTGGCGCGGATGTAGCGACTCTCGTAATACGGGGGCGCCGCAGACGTCACCGGTTCAGCATCCAATACTTGAGGGGTGACCGGTGCCCAGATCGTGGTCTACGTGTTGGCGATTGTGGCGGCGGCCGAAGCCGTCGCACTGGCCGTGCTGTGGATCCGCTACACCCGCCAGCGTGAGGAACTCGACGAAGCCCACCGGCGTCTGGACACCAGGAACATGCTGTTCAGCGGCGGTCGCGAGGCGGTGAAGCAAGTGTGGCAGACCGCGAACATCCTGCGCAAGGACGGCCTCGGCGCGGCGGTGCGATCCTCAATCGAGGACCTTGCGGACTGGGCCGAGGTCGAACGACCGGACCTGGCCCGGCTCTCGCCGAGCGGCAAGATGGTGATCCTGTTCTCCGACATCGAGGAGTCGACGGCGCTCAACGAACGCATCGGTGACCGCGCATGGGTCCGGCTGCTTGGCCGCCACGACAAGATGGTGCGCCGCCACGTGAAGAAACACTCGGGCTACGTGGTCAAGAGTCAGGGCGACGGGTTCATGGTGGCCTTCGCCCAACCGGAGGAAGCGGTGCGCTGCAGTATCGAGGTGCAGCAGTCACTTCGTCGTCCGCCCAACGGTATTCGCGTCCGGATGGGAATCCACATGGGTAAGTCGGTGCGCCGCGGTGACGACCTGTTCGGACGCAATGTCGCGATGGCCGCCCGCGTGGCGAACGAAGCCAACGGCGGCGAGGTGCTGGTGAGCGAGGTGGTGCGCGACGCGCTCGCCGACGTCGAGGACATCGAGTTCGACGACGGCCGCGACGCCGAACTCAAGGGGTTCAACGGATCACACCGGCTCTATGCCGTTGCGTCCTGACCGTCGGCGTTGGTCTCGGCCACCCGCTGGTGTAGCCGCGCCCTGATGTCATCGGGTGTGTACGAATTGCGGCGCCGCTGATCGCGCGCGACCAACGCCCCGCCTGCCACCACACCCGCCACACTCGCCAGCCCGACCCACTTCCAGATACCGCGCATGACGCTCAGTCTGCCTAAGCTGCGGATGTGAAACCAACCACGGTGTCGTTGGAGCAGGCGCTCGAGGCGACCCGCACCGGCGATCTGTGGCTGTTTCGCGGACGGTCGGGGCCGGACCGGGCGATTCAGTCGCTGACCAACAGCCCGGTCAACCACGTCGGGATGACGATCGCGATCGAAGACCTGCCGCCGCTGATCTGGCACGCCGAACTCGGCGACAAGCTGACCGACATGTGGACCGGGCGCAACCAGCGGGGCGTGCAACTCAACGACGCGCGCCTGGTGGTAGAGCGGTGGATCAACAACTATCACCAGCGTTGCTGGCTGCGCCAGCTCACGCCGTATGCCAGCCGCGAGCAGGAGGACCGCGCGTTGAAGGTGGTCGCCCGTATGGACGGCACACCGTTCCCGAGCACCGCGCGGCTGACCGGCCGGTGGTTTCGCGGGCGCCTGGCCGTCACGGACTTCACCCGCGGAATTCCGTTCGTGCACAGGAAGGTTCGCGATGCGACGCTACGCAGAAAACAGGAGAAGCTCCAAGTGGGGCTGCAGACCGCGTACTGCGCCGAGACTGTCGCCATCACCTACGAGGAGATGGGCTTGCTGACCTCGGAGAAGCACTACAACTGGTTCGACCCAGGCTCGTTCTGGAGCGGCGACACACTGCCGCTCGCGCCCGGCTATCAACTCAGCCCCGAAATCGCCGTGACGCTGGACTGATCGGCGGCACCCGAGTGTGTTGTCCGAAGCAAGGGAAATACCATGGTTCCCTTTTCATTCCCGTCCCCCTACCCTAGTTGTCATGTTGACGCGGACGAGAATCACCGTGACATTGCTGCTGGCCGCCCTCACAATGTTGTTGTCGGGATGCGTCGTTCTTGGTGGCTTTCCCTTCGGCGTCATTGGGTAGTTGTGTAGCACTGCGTGATTGCCGTCAGAGGCGGGCGAAGCAGGGGTTGGCGTCCTCCTTGGGGATGGCGGCGTCACGACTCGAGAATGTGCCGACGACGCCGGAGTCGGTGACCTCGACGCTGTCGGCTCGGATCCCGAGCGGGTAGTTGTCGTTGAGCTTCTTTGTCAGGTCGTTGAGCGCGGTTTGCACAGCGTCCTTGGGCAGCGGGCCGGTGACGTCGAGGACCTGCAGGTTCAGGTCGCCGTCGGTCACGACGGGTTTGGCGCTGACGCTGTTGTCGCCGGCCTCCAGGATCACCGTCCCCGCCGCGGGGTCGGTACGCACGCCGGTGACCAGATTGCCGACACCGGGCAGGTTCGCGGCAACGGTGTCCTTGATACCGGCCGACTTCCAGCTCAGCGTCGCGTCAAGCGATCCGATGGTGCCCTTGGAGTCTCCGGTGTCCTGCAACCGCACATAGGCGAGGGTGACCTCCGCGGTCATACCGTCGGCGCTCTGCACCCGGTTTCCGTCGGTGGTGACCGAGATGTTGGTGTAATGCCCCGTCATGTGCTGCCACAGGAACGGCGGGTTCACTCCGAAAGAGATCTTGACGCCGTCTTCGGTCACACACTCGGCGACCTCGGTCAAGATGTTGTCCGCGCGCTGCCGCGCATAGAGCTCGCCGGCGGCCAGGCCACCCGCCAGCAGGGCGAGCACGATGACGGCGATCAGCAAGATCGACATTTTGTTGAAACCGTGTCTGCGCCGCGGTTTCTCGTCCCCGCCCGGCGTCGGTCCGAACGTTGGCGGTGGCGGTGGCGGAATCGGTTCTCGTCGCTGGAGCTGCTGGGTCGGCTGCACGTCGGCCGGTGATGGTGGTCGCGGGAAGCGTTGTGTCGGACCCGCACTCGCCGGCCCCCTTGAGGTTCGGAGTTGCTCGGTAGGCCGCTCGTGCGGCGGCGGAGCCGGTTGCCGGGGCGGCTCCGGCGGCCGAGGGGGCGGTCGCCGTTGACCCGGATGCGGTGGCGGCGAGCCGCGGCCCCGCCAGTCAGGCGGGCCCGAGCGGTGCGGCGGCTGCGTCACATGCGCAATTCTGCCCTATCAGTACTCGAAAAGCCTTCGCCAGGGCGGGCCCGGCGGGGGTTCGTAGATCGACGACGCGCTACGCGCGCGGCACGGCGGGTTCGTCGTGCCGGTGTTGCGAACGGCCGGGTAGTCGGCGTCTCTGCGCTTCTTCAGTCCGAGCAAGCCCAGCAGGGCGTGCATCGCTTGGTCGGCCGATCACTCGGCGCGAAACACGGCCTGTCGCCTGGCAAGGTAATCCGCGAGGTTCTGAAGCGAAGAATTCATCCCCTCCGCGTGGTCGGCGGCCGAGATCCCGACCGGCACGTCGTCCGCGCGCAGTTCGACCCGCGTGCCGCCGTCGACCCTCGTCACCGACCACGTCATCGTCATCGTTCCGCCGAAAACCGCGTCGGCAGAAGCGAATTCGATGGTCTGGACCACACGGTCATCGGGCTCTATCTCGACGAAGCGTCCCTCGACGACATCGGAGTCGGCGTCGCTCTTGCCGCCCTGCGCGCGCGGTTCGCTGTATCTCAGGACCATTCGGTAGGAACCGCCAGGCCGGGCGTCGAAGTGTTCGAATCTGCCGGTCATCCCCGACGGGGGCAGCCACTCGATCAGCGCCTCAGGGTCGACGAGCGCCTCGAAGACGCGGCTCAGCGGGGCCTTGACCACCCGCGATGCGGTATCCGTGCGTGTCATCAACAACATTGAACCCGATTCGGCGATCGCAATCTTGGGATCGGTAGCGCGTCCGGGGCCTTCTACTCATCGCACTGGCTACGCGACACGCGCGGAGCCTCGCGAGAAGGAACCACACAGACATGAACACACACGGCGCGAAGAAGTCGATGATCGGGGCGACGCTGTTGGGCGGTGTGGCCCTCGCCGCAGCGCTCACCGCGGGTGCCGCCAACGCAACCCCGTCACCGCATCCGGAGCTGAGGATCGAATACTCCGATGTCGCTGCCCCCGGTGACGGTTCGGTGCGCGACACCCATCCGCAATCGCGGTTGTGTGACGGCTCGGTGCGCGTCGCCAGCCCTCCGCTCCAGGCGTGTGACGGCTCGATGCGGGTAGCCCTCCCCTGACTTCGTTTCCACTAGCCCGGCAGGGTCCGCCTCGCCTGCCACGTGACTCCGGGCACGGTGTTCGCCAGGTCCGGCCTGGCTTTGGCGAATACCCGCAACGCCCGATAGGACGACCAGACATGCCGGGGCGTCGGCACTTTCGGCACCCACGTCAACTCCCAGTGGATGCCGTTGATCGGATCGTCGAAGAAGACCGCGTAGTAGCCGGGCCAGTACTGCGGATACTCCCTCGGTGGGTCGGTGACCGGGACACCGCGCGCGACCAGGAACCCGCGGTGGAAGCGGTCGACTTCTTTGCGGCTTCGCGCCCACAGGGCGATGTGGTTGATGCCGACGGACTGGTCGGCGTGGCTCAACTTCGCGCCGGTGCGGGCGGGTTGGATGCCGATGTAACTGTGCGGGTTGACGTAGCGCGTCATGTAGTAGATCGACTGATATTCCATGTTCATCGACGAGAAGCTGCTGTATCCGAGCCAGCCGAACAACGCGTCGTAGAAGGCGATCGAGTCGCCGTAGTCCAGCACCGCAAACTCCACGTGACTGACCCCGCGCCACCGCATCGCGACCTCCCTCATTGTGTACTACGGAGTGTAGTACTTGTATGTGACGACCGTCGTCGTTTCGCCAGATGGCGTGACCCCGTCCCGGGGACCGCCCGCGAGCACGAAGCCGACGCGTTCCAGTACCCGACGAGATCCGACGTTCTCCGAGCGGTCCGTGCCGTCAACCGAGTCAATCCGGCTTCGGTGGCCAGACCAGCGACTGCCGACAGGCCTTGACGGGCCGCGCCGCGACCGCGCCCCTGCGGAGCCAACCAGAACCCGACCTCTGCATCGGATTCGTGGATGTCGAAAAGGACGGTGCTGCCGAGGAAGTCGTCGGACCACGCGTCCGCGATGGCCAGCACGGCAAGCGTGTCGTCGGTGCCCGCCGCGAATGCGTGCGCGTCGCCGTGGCGCAGCCGCCGGACCGTCACGTTGCCTTCGCCACGGGGTAGCCGGTCGGCGATCCTCACTTGCGGCGCTTCGACGCCTTGTTGCTGCGGTTGACCTCGACGGCTCGTTTGATCAGGGCCTTGAACGCCTTTGGATCCAAATCGTCGTCTTCGCGCAGATCGATCGACCGCCCGACGGGAGCTTGCAGGCTCGCGTTGAAAAGTTCATCGGGGTCGTCGATGGACGAGCCCTTGGCGAAATTCACCTTGACCTTGCCCTTGTACATCTCCAGCGTGCAGATGAGCCCGTCCAACGAGAACGCAGGCACACCATCCGGGTTGGACGGTTTGCGCCATTTGATCTCCTCGACGACGTCGGGTTCGGCTTGTTTGATCAACGACCGAATCTCCTCGACCCGGTCTATGCGCCAGTCTTCTGCCATACCCCGAATGTAACGTTTCGCCCATACGACCCCGGCGAGACTAGGTGCAGCAGTTTGGGTCCAGGACGGTGCATAGCGCACCCAGTGCATCGCGGTGCGGTCGGTGGTACACGTTCATTCCGCGCCGGTCGGACTCGACCAGCCCAGCGCGTCGAAGCTGGGTCAGGTGATGGCTGACAGTCGATTCGGTCAACCCAAGTGCCGTCGCAAGTTCGCCGCTGTTCTGCTCGCCCGCCGACGAACTGAACAACATCGACATGATCTTCACCCTGGCGGGGTCAGCGAGCGCCTTGAGTCGAAGCGCGACATGGAGCGCGGCGTCGTCGCTCATCGGACCGGCGGCAACCGGCGCACAGCACACCGGCGCGGACATATCGATCACGGGCAACGATTTGGGCATGAAGCAAGTCTGCCACGGGCCTTGACATATATCAAAAAGGTGAGGAAAGTGGTGAGCAGCCGGCTACTTCGATATATGTCTCACAAGTATGGAGGAACATCATGTCCCGCGTTCAGCTCGCCCTAAACGTCGACGACCTCGACGAAGCAATCACCTTCTACTCGAAGCTGTTCAACACTGCACCCGCCAAAATCAAGGAGGGCTATGCGAACTTCGCTGTCGCGGAACCACCGCTGAAGCTGGTCTTGCTGGAGAACCCCGGCAACGGCGGCACGATCAACCACCTCGGAGTCGAGGTTGCGACGAGCGAGACCGTCCACGCCGAGATCGCCCGCCTGACCGACGAGGGGCTGTTCACGGACGAAGAGATCGGCACCACCTGTTGCTTCGCCAAGCAGGACAAGGTCTGGGTCACTGGCCCGGCTGGCGAGAAGTGGGAGGTGTACACGGTGCTCGAAGACTCCGACACCTTCGGCACCAGCCCGCAGCAGCCCGGCGACACTGACGCTGAAGGCGACGTCTGCTGCCGCGGTACGGCCGCGGACAACGATGACAAGGTGGCGGCAACGTCTTCCTGCTGCTAGATGCGGTGCGCCCGCCGCGACCTCGTGGAGATCTGATCGCGGCGGGCGCATCATCGAAGTATGGAGGCGGGCGGTACGAGCGTCGATCGAGCCGCGATCAACGCCGACCTCGAACGCGCCCGCATCGACTTCCACCGAGGTATGCACTTCCCGACCCGATGGGACCCCTTCTTCAGCGACTACATGACGTTGGAGGACCTCTACCGATATCCCGGACGGCACTTCGACTTCCACTCCGGCCAGCTCACCCTCACCACGCGAACCTGAGGCGACGTTCACCCGATGTTCGTTTGCGTCCTGAATCGATGCCTGTCAATATCGATGGATGTCTAAGTCGCGTCTCCCCTTGAACGATGCGGCGGTCTGCGCCTACGCCCCCGTCATCCGCGAACCGTTGTCGACCGCTGCCGCTGCCGACATCGCAGCCAAACTCAAGGCCCTGTCCGACCCAGTGCGTCTGCGCTTGTTCAGCTTGGTCGCCAGTCACGCCGGTGGAGAGGCCTGCGTCTGCGATATTTCCGGCGACTTCGACGTCACCCAACCCACAATCTCGCATCACCTCAAGGTCCTCAAAGACGCCGGGCTTCTGGTCTCCGAGCGTCGGGGGTCATGGGTGTACTACTCCGTCCGTACTGAAACTCTGATGACGCTCTCGTCGGTACTGAGCACTGTCGCCGCCGACGACGCGACAACCGGGGCCCCCGCGTGACCATGTCCCTCACCGCGGACGCGCACCCCACCGTCGTTGAGAAGTTGTCGCTGCTCGACCGCTTCCTGCCGGTATGGATCGGCATTGCGATGGCCGCTGGCCTGTTCCTCGGACGACTCGTTCCAGGCCTGAACACGACCTTGAATCACGTTGAGATCGACGGCATCTCGTTGCCCATTGCGCTCGGCTTGCTGATCATGATGTATCCGGTGCTGGCGAAGGTCCGCTACGACCGGCTCGACACCGTCACTGGCGACCGCAAGTTGCTCATTAGCTCGTTGGTGCTCAATTGGGTGCTCGGTCCGGCGCTGATGTTCGCGCTGGCCTGGCTGCTACTGCCCGACCTACCCGAATACCGTACCGGTCTGATCATCGTGGGTCTCGCGAGATGCATTGCCATGGTGATCATCTGGAATGACCTCGCCTGTGGCGATCGCGAAGCCGCCGCCGTCCTGGTCGCATTCAACTCGATCTTCCAGGTCATCATGTTCGCCGTTCTCGGCTGGTTCTACCTGTCCGTGCTGCCCGGCTGGCTCGGTCTGGAACAGACGACCATTAGCACCTCCCCCTGGCAGATCGCCAAGTCCGTACTGATCTTCCTCGGCATTCCACTGCTCGCGGGGTACCTGTCTCGGCGGCTCGGAGAGCGGGCCAAGGGGCGCACCTGGTATGAATCCACGTTCCTGCCCAGAGTCGGCCCGTGGGCGCTGTACGGCCTGCTGTTCACCGTCGTGATTCTCTTTGCGTTGCAAGGCGAACAGATCACCAGCCGACCCCTGGACGTCGTCCGCATCGCCCTGCCACTGCTGGCCTACTTCGCCGTGATGTGGGGCGGTGGCTACCTCCTTGGAGCTCTACTCGGGTTGGGCTACCAGCGCACCACCACGCTTGCATTCACCGCCGCGGGCAATAACTTCGAACTTGCCATCGCCGTCGCCATCGCCACCTACGGCGCAACCTCGGGCCAGGCACTCGCCGGAGTCGTCGGCCCACTCATCGAAGTACCCGTCCTCGTCGCCCTCGTCTACGTTTCACTGGCCCTTCGCCGCCTTTTCACTGGCGACTCAACCCCGGCACCCGTCACGCCCGATCGGAGCGCGCAATGACAGAAAAAATGGCCGCCGACAAGCCGACCGTGCTGTTCTTGTGCACCCACAACGCCGGGAGGTCCCAGATGGCGCTGGGCTACTTCGTCCACATGGCCGGGGATGACGCCGTCGCCTGGTCCGGCGGCTCCGAACCGGCTAACGAGATCAACCCCTCCGCCATCGAGGCCATGGCAGAAGTCGGCATCGACATCACCGACGAGTTCCCCAAGCCCTGGACCGACGAGATCGTCCACGCCGCCGATGTCGTCGTCACCATGGGCTGCGGCGACACCTGCCCCGTCTTCCCTGGCAAGCGTTACGAGAACTGGGCGTTGCCCGACCCCGCCGGCCAGTCGGTCGACGCCGTTCGACCGATCCGCGACGACATCGAAGAGCGCGTCCGCCGGCTACTCACTGAGCTCGGTGTCGCCGTTCGACGCGTACCCGGTGCGTAGCGGCAGTGCTCTACACATTGAACCGGAACTCGACCACGTCGCCGTCGACCATGACGTAGTCCTTGCCTTCCATCCGCACCTTGCCCGCGGCCTTCGCGGCGGCCATCGAACCGGCCTCGATCAGGTCGTCGTAGGAGACGATCTCGGCCTTGATGAAGCCCTTCTCGAAGTCGGTGTGGATCACGCCGGCCGCCTTCGGCGCGGTGTCGCCCTGGCGGATCGTCCACGCGCGGGCCTCCTTGGGCCCCGCGGTGAGGAACGTCTGCAACTTGAGGGTGTGAAAACCCGCCCGCGCCAGCGCATCCAGCCCGCGTTCGGTCTGGCCGATGGACTCCAACAGCTCGGCGGCCGACTCGTCGTCGAGCTCCTGCAGCTCGGCCTCGATCTTGGCGTCCAGGAAGACCGCGTCGGCGGGTGCGACCAGTTCACGTAGCTCCGCCTTGCGCTCCTCGTCGGTCAACACGGCCTCGTCGGCGTTGAACACGTACAGGAACGGTTTGGTAGTCAGCAGATTGAGTTCCCGTAGCGGCGCGACGTCGGTTCCGGCGGCGAACAACGTGGTTCCTTCGTCGAGGACTTCCTGCGCAGCCACGGCAGCCTCATACGCCGGCCGGCGTTCCTTGTGCGTCCTGGCTTCCTTCTCCAGCCGCGGCAACGCCTTCTCCAGCGTCTGCATATCCGCCAGTATCAGCTCGGTCTCGATCACCTCGATGTCGGACTTGGGATCGATGCGGCCATCGACGTGCGCCACATCGTCGTCGCTGAACACCCGCACCACCTGGCAGATCGCGTCGCTCTCGCGGATGTTGGCGAGGAACTTGTTGCCCAGCCCGGCGCCTTCCGAGGCGCCCTTGACGATCCCGGCGATATCAACGAAGGTGACCGGCGCATGAACGATCTTTTCCGACCCGAACATCTTGGCGAGCTCGGCCAGTCGCGGATCGGGCAGCGGAACGACACCCTCGTTGGGTTCGATCGTGGCGAACGGGTAGTTGGCCGCGAGGACGTCGTTGCGCGTCAACGCGTTGAACAGCGTCGATTTCCCGACGTTCGGCAGGCCGACGATTCCCAGGTTCAAGCTCACAGGGTCCAGAGTCTAGGAGACCGTGACGGGCACGCCAGAACCGCGCTGACAGCCACACGGAGCCAGAGCCGGTACGGTCTACCTGTGTCAGCACAGCGCGCGCGGTCGGCCGTCGGCGCCGACCACCGCTCCGCGCATCCCAACTTCCCCGGTGTGCCCGGGTGGGGCGGCGTGCTGATCGCGGTCACCCTGACGACGGTCGGGTTCGCGTTCGACGCCGGAGCGGGCAGCAGAGAACTCAGCTCCGTGTTCGCGGCGTTCTATGTCCTCGGCTGCCTCGCCGCCGTGCTGGCGGTACGCCAGCAAGCCGTGTTCACCGCGGTCATCCAGCCGCCACTGCTGTTGTTCGTCAGCGTGCCGGGCGCCTACTTCCTGTTCACCGGCGGCCAGTTCACCGGGGTGAAGGACCTGGCGATCAACTGCGGCTATCCGCTGATCGAGCGCTTCCCCCTGATGTTCTTCACGTCTGCGGCCGTGCTGCTGATCGGCATGTGCCGCTGGTACATCGGGATGTCGACACGCCGCACATCTCCGGCCGCCTCCGAGGACAGCGAGGCCAAAGGACCCGCGTTGGCCGCGGCCGTGGCGACCGCGGTCACGGCAGCGGCGGCCAAGATCTCGCCGCTCTTCGCCCGCAAGGCCCGTGACGAGGACGACGAGGTCGCCCCCCGGCCACGCCGCAAGCGCCCCGACACCGCGAGCCGGACCGCCCGCGCGGACCGTACGTCGTCGCGAACCAGCAGGGCGGCCGCCGATCGCAGCGGTCGGCCGGCCCGGCGCAGCACGACGTCGCGGTCCCGCCATGTGCGGCCTCCTGCCACCGAGATCATCGAGCCGATCGCCGAACGGGCTCGGCGCGCTCGCCCCGGCAGGCACGCCGAGCCGCCGCCCGGGGCCGAGCCTCGGCGCAGGCCGCGCACGTCGAACCCGCGTCAGCCGGGTCCTCCGCCGTCTGAACGTCGCGCCGGCTACGACCGCAGAAGTCAGGACCGGACAGCGGACCGGCCCGAGCGTCGCCGTCGCTTCGACGACTACCAGCCACGCGAGCCGCACGGCCGAAACGGCAGCAACGGCAACGGGTCAGGCAACGGCACCCACCATCCGATCTCCCGGGTGCGCTACCGCGGCGAGGAAGCCGACGACCGCGCGGAGTACCGCACCCGCCGCCGCGCTCCCCGCGGCTGGGAGGCCGACTCCTGGGAGTACGACATCTAGTCTCGGGCGCGCAGGAAGCGGCCCGCGGCGTCCACCGCCGGAGCGGAGCTGCCCGCGTCGCTGACGAACACCGCCAGCGCCAGGTCGCCGTCGATGCCGACGAACCAGCCGTGTGCGTGGGTGTCGTCGATGTACTCGGCGGTGCCCGTCTTTCCGAGCATGCCGGGGATGTCCTGTAGCTGGGTGGCCGTCCCGTTGGTGACGGTTTCGCGCATCATCGATCTGACCTGCTCGGCGACCGCCGTCGGGACCGGATCCGGCGTGCGGTCGGGCCTGCCCGGTTGACCCTCGACGATCGTGGGGGCCGGCGCCGAACCGCGTGCCAGCGCGGCGGCCACCATCGCCATACCGAACGGTGACGCCGTGACCTGGCCCTGGCCGATGCCCGCTTCGACGCGCAGCGCCGCGGTGTCCGCGACCGGAACCTTGCCCGTGACGGTCGTCATCCCGGGCGCGGTGTAGTCGATGCCGAGGCCCAGTTGCGCCGCCGCCCTGGTCAGCGCGTCCGGCGGCAGGTTCACCGCCAGCCGGCCCATGGTCGTGTTGCAGGACCGCGCGAACGCGGTGTGCAACGGCACCAGACCGAGCTCGAAATTGTCGTCGTTGGGAATCTGTCTGCCCTCGATGTTCTCGGTGGCAGGACAGGCGACGATGCTGTCGGGGGTGACCTGGCCGGCCTGCAGTGCGGCCGACACCGTCACCGTCTTGAACGTCGACCCCGGCGGATAGAGGCCCGTCAACGCGATCGGCCCCTGCGCGTCGGCGGGCGCGTTCTGCGCGACTGCCATGAGATTTCCGGTGGACGGCTGGATCGCGACCAGCGCCGCCGGGGTCGGAAGCGGCGCAAGCGCGTCTTCTGCTGCCCGCAGCATCGCGATGTCGAGCGTGCTGGCGATGTCGCCGACAGGTTTGGCGTCCTGCCCGCCGACGCGGCGCGGTCCCGTACTCGTCTGTGCGCTGACCGCCCATCCCGCGGCCTCGTCGGTGCGCTGGTGCCACAGTTCGGACAGCCCGGCCAGAGTGGGCGACGTGAGCGCCTTGTCGGTCGCCAGCAGACGTGTCTGGGGCGCGAGCGTGACATTCGGTAGCGCTGACAACGGCGCCTCGATCGGCGCGATGTCCTCCCGGCGGAGCGTGATCGCGGTGAGGGGTTTACCGCCCGCCGCGTCGAGGTCGGCGCGCAACGATTCGGCGGTGATCCCGGGGGCGATCGGGTTGAGCAGCGCGGCAACGGTATTCACGTCTGCGCCGGGCGCCAGGTTGACCAGCGTCACGATGTGCTCGGTCAGCAGGTCCGCACCGGTGCGGTCCAGGACACGTGCGGCCGGTTGGGGGGTGAGCGTGCTGTAGGACAGCGGCCCCTCGTCGAGGCCGGGAGCGACGGTCCCCGGTCGCCAGTCGATCCTGACGTCGTCGCCCGACGTGGTCGACGTGCCGTTCGTCGTGTACGCCCATCGGGTCGCGCCGTCGCGGAACTCCCAGGTGGTGTCGAGGCTGAAGGTGGACGGCTTGTCGCCTTCGTGCTGTACCGACGACACCTCGACCTGCACGTCGGTGCCGAGGCTCTCGAAGAGCTTGGTCAGCGTGTCGGTCGCGGCGGCGGGATCGCTCGTGACGGCCGCGGCGGCAGCGGCGTCACCCTTGGACAGCGCGTCGGCGAACACGCGCACCGCGTCGGTCAGGCGGTCTTCGGCAGTAGAGCAACCCGCGGCGGCCACGATCAGCGCCAACACCAACAGCGAGCGTGACGCTACTGCGAGATTTACCAACGATTTTCGCGGTGAGTGCACGCTCGATGAGGTTACGCGCGGGCGGGGCGGATCTCCCGAGGCAACGCGAACACGAGTGTCTCGTTGGCCGTCGTCACCGACTGCACCATGTCATAGCCATACTCGGCCAGCCGCTCCAGGACGCCGCGCACCAGGATCTCCGGCACCGACGCGCCGGACGTGATGCCGACCGTCGTCACGCCCTCGAGCCACGCGGGGTCGATGTCGTCGGCGTAGTCGACCAGGTGAGCGGCGTCCGAACCGGCGCCCAAGGCCACCTCGACCAGGCGCACCGAGTTCGACGAGTTCCGCGAGCCGACGACGATCACCAGCTCGCACTCCGGGGCCATCGCCTTGACGGCGACCTGGCGGTTCTGGGTGGCGTAACAGATGTCGTCGCTGGGTGGGTCCTGCAGGGTCGGGAACTTCTCCCGCAGCCGACGCACCGTCTCCATCGTCTCGTCCACGCTCAGCGTGGTCTGCGACAGCCAGATGACCTTGCTCTCGTCACGCACGGTGACGTTGTCGACCGAATCCGGTCCGTCGACGAGCTGGACGTGGTCGGGCGCCTCGCCGGCGGTCCCGATGACCTCCTCGTGGCCCTCGTGGCCGATCAGCAGGATGTCGTAGTCGTCCCTGGCGAATCGCTTGGCCTCGTTGTGGACCTTGGTGACCAGCGGGCAGGTCGCATCGATGACCTTGAGGTCGCGCTCCTTGGCGGTCTGGTGCACGGTCGGGGCCACGCCGTGCGCGGAGAACACCACGATCGCGCCCTCGGGCACCTCGTCGGTCTCGTCGACGAAGACGGCTCCGGCCTTGGCCAACGTTTCTACGACGTGGCGGTTGTGCACGATCTCGTGGCGCACGTAGACCGGGGCGCCGTGCTTCTCCAGCGCACGCTCGACGGTCTCGACGGCGCGATCGACTCCCGCGCAGTACCCGCGCGGTTCCGCCAGCAGTACACGTTTCCCGGTCACGCCACCGGCGACCGAGCTCGAGGCGCCCGGAATCCCCATGTTGATTGTCGGCGGCATGGCTACCAGGGTACGCACAGTGCCGTTCCAAGGCCGTTCGTCCCAGCCGAGAAGCCGCCCGTAGGCTGTGACCATGGCAACCGCACCGTATGGGGTCCGTCTGCTGGTTGGCGCGGCGGTAACCGCCATCGAGGAAACCCGCAAGCTGCCCCAGACCATCCTGATGTACCCGATGACCGTCGTCAGTAGCCTCGCGCACCTGGTGATGAAAGTGCAGCAGGACGTCGCCGACCTGGTCAACAAGGGTGACGAGACGCTGGAGACGATCTTCCCGCCCAAGGACGAGCAGCCCGAGTGGGCCACCTTCGACGAAGACGACGACGACTTCGAGGCGCCGAGTTCGGCCGCCTCGAGCGACGGCGAACGCATGACCGAGGGCCGCTTCGCGCTGTTCAGCAACGGTGAGCCGCAGTCGACGCCCGAACAAGACGGCGAAGATGCTGGCCTGCCGATCGGCGAGGCCCCCGAGATCGTCACCGAACTCGACTACGAGTCGCTGACGCTGGCTCAGCTGCGCGCGCGGCTGAACACGCTGCGCGTGGCCGACCTCGAGGCGCTGCTGGCCTACGAGGAAGCCACCAAGGGCCGTGCCCCGTTCCAGACGCTGCTTGCCAACAGGATCACCCGCGCGTCAGCCAAGTGAGCACGCCGGCGGGGCCCCGAAGATGACCGACGCCGAGCAGGGCCAGTCGCCGGAGAACCCGTTTCCGGTTCGCTCCGTGTCGATGAAGATCAAGGACTGGATCGAACGGCTGGGCACGGTCTGGGTCGAAGGGCAGGTCGCCCAGCTCTCGACGCGGCCGAACTCCAGCACCGCCTACATCACGCTGCGCGACCCGTCGGTCGACATGTCGCTGTCGATCACCTGCCCACGCGAGCTGGTGCTCAACGCGCCGGTGAAACTCACCGAGGGCACCCGGGTGGTCATGCTGGGACGGCCGAACTTCTTCGTCGGTCGGGGCTCGTTCTCGTTGCGCGTCAACCAGATTCGCGCGGTGGGCGTGGGCGAGCTGTTGGCGCGCATCGAACGCCTGCGCCAGCTGTTGCACGCCGAGGGACTCTTCGACCCCCGGCTCAAGCGGCCGATTCCGTTCCTGCCGAACACGATCGGGCTGATCACCAGCCGCGGCAGCCACGCCGAACACGACGTGATCTCGGTGGCCACCGGCCGCTGGCCCGCCGTGCGCTTCGCAGTCCGCAACACCGCCGTGCAGGGCCCCAACACGGTCCCTCAGGTGGTCGAGGCGCTGCGGGGACTGGACGCCGACCCCGACGTCGACGTGATCGTCATCGCCCGCGGCGGTGGCAGCGTCGAAGACCTGCTGCCCTTCTACGACGAGACGCTGTGCCGCGAGATCGCCAAGTGCACCACACCGGTGGTCAGCGCGATCGGACACGAACCCGACAACCCGCTGTGCGACCTGGTCGCCGATCTGCGCGCCGCGACGCCGACCGACGCGGCCAAGCGCATCGTTCCCGACGCGGCCGCCGAACAGGCCTACATCACCGATCTGTGCCGTCGAGGTGGCCGCGCGCTGCGCAACTGGGTGCACCGTGAGCAACATGCCCTCGATCAGTTACGCAGCAGGCCGGTGCTCGCGCAGCCGCTGGCGGCGATCACCGCGCGCGCCGACGAGGTCGACCGTCTGCGCGCGACCGCACGCCGCGACGTCACCCGGCTGGTGGCCACCGAGACCGATCGCATCGGGCATCTGTCGGCACGGCTGAGCACACTGGGCCCTGCGGCGACCCTGGCGCGCGGCTATGCCGTGGTGCAGACGATGCCGGATGCCCAGGTGTTGCGCACCACCGCGGACGCCGCCAGCGGTGTGCGGCTGCGGGTCCGGGTGGCGGACGGGGCGATCACCGCGATAAGCGAGGGGCCGGAAGGGGCAGACGATGAAGCCCATTAGTGAACTGGGATACGAGGAAGCGCGTGAAGAGTTGGTGGCGGTCGTCCAGCAACTCGAGCAGGGTGGCCTCGATTTGGAAACGTCGCTGAAACTGTGGGAACGCGGTGAGGAGCTGGCTAAACGCTGTGAAGAGCACTTAGCTGGTGCCCGCAAGCGCATCGAGGAGGCGCTGGCCGCCAAAGAGGGTGACGAAAGTTGACAGCGCAACATTTTCTTCTCTGTGGGGTCGAAACTGTAACACGTTTCAGTTAGTCTGCTCGCCATGGGTGACTCAACGCTGACCACCGAACTGGGCCGGGTCCTCGTCACGGGAGGCTCGGGATTCGTCGGCGCCAACCTGGTGGCCGAACTGCTCAAGCGCGGACACGAGGTCCGCTCCTTCGACCGGGCCCCCTCGCCGCTTCCTGCGCAACCCGGCCTCGAGGCCGTCGAAGGCGATATCTGCGACCCCGACCAGGTCGCGGCCGCGGTCGCCGGCATCGACACCGTGTTCCACACCGCGGCGATCATCGATCTGATGGGCGGCGCGTCGGTCACCGACGAGTACCGCAAGCGCAGCTTCGCGATCAATGTCACCGGCACCGAAACCCTCGTGCGCGCCGCCCGCGCCGCCGGCGCCAAGCGCTTCGTCTACACCGCGTCGAACAGCGTCGTCATGGGTGGCAAACGCATCTCCGGCGGCGACGAGACCCTGCCCTACACAGAGCGATTCAACGACCTCTACACCGAGACGAAGGTCGCCGCGGAGAAGTTCGTGCTGGCCGCCAACGGAGTCGACGGCCTGCTCACCTGCTCGATCCGCCCCAGCGGTATCTGGGGCCGCGGAGATCAGACCATGTTCCGCAAAGTGTTCGAGAGCGTGCTGGCCGGACACGTCAAGGTTCTCGTCGGCGGCAAGAACGTCAAGCTCGACAATTCGTACGTGCACAACCTGATTCACGGTTTCATCCTCGCCGCCGAGCACCTCGTCCCGGGTGGCACCGCTCCCGGGCAGGCGTACTTCATCAACGACGGCGACCCGATCAACATGTTCGAGTTCTCGAGGCCGGTCGTAGAGGCGTGTGGCGAGCGCTACCCGAAGATCCGCGTGCCGGGCCGGTTGGTGTGGTTTGCGATGACCGCATGGCAGTGGTTGCATTTCCGATTCGGAATACCCAAACCGATGATCGAACCCCTTGGGGTGGAACGCCTTTACCTCGACAACTACTTCTCGATCGCCAAGGCCGAACGCGACCTGGGATACCGGCCGCTGTTCACCACGGACCAGGCGATGGCCGAGTGCCTACCCTATTACGTCGACCTCTTCCACCAGATGAAGAACGCGTCCAAGGATCCGACGGTCAGTGTCGCCGCGTCCGCCCCGCCCGAGGGCTGACCGCCGCGCGGTAGGTCAGTGAACGAGGTGGACCGGCTGATGCGTGGTCTGCTCGATCCGCGACGACGCGCGCTGCAGCAGTTCGGCACCCAGCGCGATCAGCCCTCTTGCCGCGGCGATCTCCTCGCCGACCAGCGGCTGCACTGAATCCTTCGGGTTGCGGTAGGCGTCGCCCTGGGCGGTCACCGTCTCGCCGTCGTCGCGCGTGGCGCACACCGTCGCGTGAGTGTGCGTCTCGTCCTCGTTGAACTCGATGTCGATGCGCCAGGCGTTGTCTTGAACTTTGTCGTACATACAGATCACCTTCCGGCTACCAGCGTGCTCCTCTCGTCGACGCTTCGCAGGCGTTTGTCCCGCGTTGGGGGCGACGACCGGGCATGGTGGTGGTGATGGTCGAATCACGGTTCACAACCAACGCGGGTGCTCGTCTGCACTACCTCGACTCCGGAGGGCCCGACCGTGGCGCGCCGGTCGTCTTCGTCCCCGGCTTCACCGACATCGCCGACGACTACGTCGAGGTGCTGCCGCTGTTCGGCCGACGGACGGTAGTCGTCGACCTACGCGGGCACGGACGCAGCAGCGCACCCGAAGGCGGTTACGACTCAACGACTCTCGGAACTGACGTCGGCGCGATCGTGGACGCGGTCACCGACGGTCCTGTCCACCTGATGACGTTCTCCCGAGGCACCCCTTACGCGCTGACCTGAGCGCTCGCGCATCGCCGACGGGTCAGCTCAATCTCGATCGGCGACTACGTTCCCGAGGAGATCACGCTGCCCGAAGAGGTCTCCACCCTCCTGCTGGACGGGCGGTGGCGTGGCACCCCGGTGCACGAACGGGTGAACCGGGCCGCCGGGGAGGCGATCTTCCGCGCCGCGCGCAAGCAGTCGTTCTGGGATCCGCTGGCGCGGTGGCAACCACCGCTGCTGGTGGTACGCAGCCCGAAGAGCCCGTTGATTTCCGACGCCGCCTGGGACCGCTATCGGGAGCTGTTCCCATCGGCGTCGCTGCACGTGTTCGCCGACTCGCCGCACGACATCTTCCGTCCCGACCGCGACCGTTACCCGGCGTTGGTCCGTGCACACATCGACGCGGTCGACGGCTAGGGCAGCGTCGCCAACGGCGTGACTTCGCCCCATGCCGCTGTTGATCAGCGCCGCATGGTCCAACCGCGCGTGCAGCGGGTGTGTGAGCGCAGACCATCACGCTGTCGAATTCTGCAGGAGGGCGGTCGAATCCGCGTCGACACAACCCTGCTGCAGTTCTCGGCGCAATGAAATGCACTTGACTCAGCCGGTCTCGGCGGCCTTCTTAATCGCCGCCAGCGTCGCAGGAATCCCGGTGCGGGCGGCTTCGCGGCGCTTGTCGATCTCATCGTCGGCCGTCTCCCCGAACCGCTCACGAAATCCGGCCACCCCCTTGGGAAGAAGCTCCCAGGATTCGGTGAGCCGTGTTCCGCCGTCCACCGGCTCGAAGGTGTAGCCCCAGTACACCCAGCCGTCGTTGACCTCCCACGCGAACTCGCGCCCGGGGGCGGCGGCAACGACCTGCGAGCGGGTCTCCCATGTGCGTTCGGGCGTCAAGTTGCGGCCGGTGAACCATGCGCCGACCCGTGGACCATCCCCCTCGTCCCACCAGCAGGCCCGGCAGATCGGGCTCCACTCGCCCATCCGGGTCACATCCGAGACCATCTCGTACAACCTGACGGGCTCCGCGGCCACGTGAATCGACTCGCTCATCTTCAGATCGCTCACCGGTCGAGTCTGTCAAAGCGCTAAGTTGAAACGCGTTCCACTCGCCGTCGAAAGGGCAACTGTATGAGCAACGGGCGGTCGGCCAGGGCGGCTGTGGTGATCGGCGCGGCGTCGGGCATCGGCTTGGCGACGGCGCGGGCGCTGGCCGCGGAAGGCGATCGCGTGACGCTCGCCGACCGCGACGTCGACGGCGCCCGCCAACACGCTTCCGAACTCGGTGACCCACACACCGCCGTGCACGTCGAGGTCACCGACGAGGCCTCGGTGCAGGCGCTGTTCGACCAGGCCGGCCCGCTCGACGTCGTCGTCAACTGCGCGGGCTTCAGCACCGTCGGGATGATCACCGACCTCGCCGTCGAGGACTTCCGCTCGGTCGTCGACGTCTGCCTCAACGGCGCGTTCATCGTCGCCAAGTACGCGGGCCGCACGCTGCGCGAAGGCGGCGCGCTGGTGTCGATCAGCTCGCTCAACGGCCGCCAGCCCGCCGCCGGGATGAGCGCCTACTGCGCCGCCAAGGCCGGCCTATCGATGCTCACCCAGGTCGCCGCGCTGGAGTGGGGGCCGCGCGGCATCCGCGTGAACGCTGTCGCGCCCGGCTTCGTACACACGCCGTTGACCGCCCCGGCTGCGGCCGTCCCCGGCGTCGTCGAGGAGTACGTCGAGAACACCGCACTGGGCCGCGCGGGCACACCCGAGGACATCGCCGAAGCGGTGCTGTACCTGTGCTCGCCGAAGGCGTCTTGGTTGACCGGCGAGGTGCTCGACCTCAACGGTGGCGCCCACATGAAGCGCTACCCGGATGTGATGGGACACGTCATGAGGCTTGCCACGCAATGAGATTTACCGGAAAGCAGGCCCTCGTCACCGGTGGCGGTTCCGGTATCGGCGCCGCACTGTGCCGGGCACTGGTCGACGCGGGAGCCGAGGTGGTGTGCACCGACGTCGACGGCGACGCGGCCGAACGCACGGCGGCCGGCCTCGGCGGTAAGGCCCGCGCCGCGCGCCTCGACGTAACCGATTCGGTGGCGGTGCAGGCCGCCGTCGACGATGTGGTGAACAGGGCCGGACGTCTTGACCTGATGTTCAACAACGCCGGGATCGTCTGGGGCGGCGACACCGAACTGCTGACCCTGGACCAGTGGAACGCGATCATCGACGTCAACATCCGCGGCGTGGTGCACGGGGTGGCGGCGGCCTATCCGTTGATGGTGCGCCAAGGCCACGGCCACATCGTCAACACCGCGTCGATGGCGGGGCTGACCGCGGCCGGGCAGGTCACCAGCTACGTCATGACCAAGCACGCGGTCGTGGGGCTCAGCCTGGCGCTGCGCTCGGAGGCCGCCGCGCGCGGTGTCGGAGTGCTCGCGGTGTGCCCGGCCGCGGTCGAGACGCCGATCCTCGACAAGGGTTCCGTCGGCGGTTTCGTCGGCCGCGATTACTTCCTGCAGGCCCAGGGCGGCAAGCCCTATGACGCGGACCGGCTGGCCCGCGACGTGCTACGCGCGGTCGAGAAGAACAAGCCGATCCTGGTCAAACCTCGCGTCGCGCATGCTCAGTGGATGTTCGCGCGCCTCGCACCGACCCTGATGAACCGAGTGTCGATGCGGTTCATCGCCGACCAACGCGCCAAACAAGCGCAAGCCAGGTCCGACACGTTGTAGACATAGCGGCAATGAGTACCGAGTTCTCGCTGCCTCAACGCCGTGCGCTGGCCGTAGCGACGGTCATCGCGGTCGCGTTCGGCGCGTACTTTCTGCGCGGCTTCTTCATCCTCATCGTGGTGGCAGCGGTGGGCGCCTACCTGTTCTCACCGCTGTACACGTGGCTCAACAAGAAGATGGGCCGGGCGCTGTCGGCGACGCTGACCGTGCTCGCGGCGTTCGCCGCGGTGATCGTGCCGCTGAGCCTGTTCGTCACGCTCGCGGTCGTGCAGATCTCGACCATGGTGGAGCGGGTGGCCGAGTGGGTCGGCCGCACCGACCTGTCGGCGCTCGGGGACCGGGCGCTGCAGTTCGTCAACGACCTGTTGCGCCGCGTGCCCTACATCGACACCACGGTCACCCCGGAATCGCTACGGAGTTCGATGGCTCGGGTCGCCCAGGAGGCCGGCCAGTGGTTGCTCGGCCTGCTGCAGGGTGCCGCCGGCGGTCTGTTCGGCGCCGTCACCGCCGCGATCCTGTTCGTGTACGTGTTCGTGTCGCTGCTGACGAACCGCGAACGCCTGGTGGCGATAATCCGCCAACTCAACCCCCTCGGCGAGGGGATCACCGACGTCTACATGGAGAAGATGGGCGCGATGGTGAAGGGCACCGTGATGGGCCAGTTCGTCATCGCGGTGTGCCAGGGCGTCGCGGGTGCCGCATCGATCTATTTGGCCGGCTTCCATCAGGGTTTCTTCCTGTTCGCCGTGCTGCTGTCGGCGCTGTCGGTCATCCCGTTGGGCAGCGGTATCGTCACGATCCCGTTCGGTGTCGGAATGATCCTGTTCGGCAACATCTTCGGCGGCGCGTTCGTGATCCTGTTCCACCTGATCGTGGTCACCAACATCGACAACTTCCTGCGGCCCATCCTGGTGCCGCGCGAGGCCCGTTTGGACGCCGCGCTGATGCTGCTCGCCGTGTTCGCCGGAATCAGCATGTTCGGCGCGTGGGGCATTGTGATCGGGCCAGTGCTGATGATCGTCATCGTCACCACGATCAGCGTCTACCTCGAGGAGTACAAGGGCGTGCCGATGCGCAGGCCTGACTCGGCCGACGAAAAACCCAAACGCCGAAACCCGTTCTGGTGGTTGGGCCGTCGTATCAAGGAGGCGCGGGCCAAAACCCAAGCCGACGAGAAACCTAAACCAGCCGTTCCCTGAGGAACGCGACCACGCGCTTGAGGGCCGCGTCGGTCGGATGCCCTTCCTGGTGACGCAGTTCCAACGTCAACACCGAGTGAGCCATCGCGCCGAAGCCGTGGTCGTTGCCCTTGCCCGAGTCGATCTCGATGACCTCGAACGCGTCACCGAGCCGGTCTTTGAGCGTCGCGAATCGTTCCGCAGGCACCAGCGGATCCTTGCTGAAGCGCAAACCCAGCGCGCACAATCCTTCGTCGGCGGCGCGGCGCTCGACGACCTCCAGCTCGGCCTCGGACAAGCCAGGGTCCCTGCGCTGCTTCGGTGTCAGCGGCAAGGGCAGCGACGGCTGGCTCAGCACCGGCGCGAGAACGCTGTCGTCGACCGCGGCGGCCAGGGCGAAGCCGCCCGTGAAGCACTGGCCGATGACCCCGACGCCCTTGCCCGGCGTCTGCGCGTTGAGGTCGCGGGCCAGTGCGCGCAGGTAGTGCGCGACGGGGCGGTCGGCGTTGGTGGCGAATGCGGCGAATTCCTTGGCCACGCACCCGCGCAGCATGACCGGCACCATGCCCGGGCGCATCGGCGGCGCACCGGGCGTGCCGAACAACGACGGAATCGCGACGGTGAACCCGGCCTCCACGAGGTGGTTGCCGAGCGCCAGGACGCCGGGGTGTACACCGGGCATCTCCGGGATGAGCACCACACCTGGGCCCTCACCCTTGCGGTACACGTCGTGGGTGTAACCGGCGGCGGTGAAGGGCGCGGCGGCCCATCCGTTGAGGCCGGCTTCCGGAGCGGCGTCGGCGGCGGTCATGGCTCCTCCGTGGTCTACGGCAGTGGTCTACGGCAGGGGCGCCGCGGTCTGCGTCGCCGCCGCGAGCGTACGAAAGTCGCCGGCATCCGCGGCGCCGGTCAGCGCGATCTGCGCCGGTCCGGTGGGGCCGGCCAGCCGCGTCGTCCACACCGGTTCGGCGGGCTTGCCGTCGTCGTCGCCGCCCTCGTAGACCACCCATTTCACGCCTTCGACATCCTGAACCCCAGTGGGCAGGACGTCGGACTCGAGCGAGGAGACCAGCTTCTCCTCGTCGGCGTTGCTCTGAGTCAGGCTCACATACATCCCGCTGGGTGCGAGATAACCGACGGTGGAGCTGACGGCACGCAGGGTCTGCCCCGTCGCGGGGTCAGCGCGACCGGCCTCGATGCCGTTGCGGCTACCCGAGTTCGACTGCCAGCCCTCGGGCAGTTGCGGGATCCGGATCGGGATCTTCAGCGCCTCGGCATCGGCACGTAACGCCGCGGGGGCGTCGAAGGACGGGACGGGACCGGCGCCTGGCCCCGCTCCCTGGAACGAGCACATCCCCAGCAACCCGGCCAGCACGATGCAGGCCAGCACCAACGGCGCCATCGACCAGAACATGTCGCGGCCGTCATGCAGCAGCCGCGACTTGGCGGGCTTGGGTGCCGGAGCCGGTTGCGAGGTCACTCCGCCAGTATCCCAGCTCCCGAACGCGGACCGGCTAATGGGACAATCTGGGCCATGAGTCCGACCCGTGGTGAAGCCCCAGATCGAAATCTCGCGCTCGAACTCGTCCGAGTAACCGAGGCAGGCGCCATGGCCGCCGGCCGGTGGGTGGGCCGCGGCGATAAAGAGGGCGGCGACGGGGCGGCCGTCGACGCCATGCGCGAGCTGGTGAACTCCGTGTCGATGCGCGGCGTGGTGGTGATCGGCGAGGGTGAGAAGGACAACGCGCCGATGCTCTACAACGGCGAAGAGGTCGGCAACGGGGACGGACCGGAATGCGACTTCGCCGTGGACCCGATCGACGGCACCACGTTGATGAGTAAAGGCCTTTCCAACGCCATCTCGGTGCTCGCGGTCTCCGAACGGGGCACCATGTTCGATCCGTCCGCGGTGTTCTACATGAGCAAGATCGCGGTCGGACCCGAGGCCGTCGACGCGATCGACATCACCGCCCCGATCGGGGAGAACATCCGCCGGGTGGCCAAGGCGAAGAACGTGTCGGTCTCCGATCTCACCGTGTGCATCCTGGACCGGCCGCGCCATCAGCAGTTGATCGCCGACGTGCGGGAGGCCGGCGCGCGGTGCCGGCTGATCACTGACGGCGACGTCGCAGGCGCGATCTCGGCGTGCCGCCCCAACACCAGCACCGACATGTTGGCCGGTATCGGCGGTACGCCGGAAGGGATCATCGCCGCGGCCGCGATCCGCTGCATGGGCGGCGCCATCCAGGGCCAGTTGGCGCCCAAGGACGACGAGGAACGCCAGAAGGCCATCGACCGCGGACACGACCTGGACCGCGTGCTGACCACCGAGGATCTGGTCTCCGGCGACAACGTCTTCTTCTGCGCCACCGGCGTCACCGACGGTGACCTGCTCAAGGGCGTGCACTTCTACAGTGGCGGATGCACCACGCAGTCGATCGTCATGCGCTCGAAATCGGGCACCGTGCGGATGATTGAGGCCTACCACCGGCTGTCCAAACTCAGCGAATACTCCGCTATCGACTTCACCGGCGACAGCAACGCCGTCTACCCGCTGCCGTAACCACAAGAGAAGTAAGGACATTCATGAGCGTCGACTCCGACAGCGCAGCCGAGACCGAGTACCGCATCGAGCACGACACCATGGGCGAGGTCCGGGTGCCTGTCAACGCGCTGTGGCGTGCGCAGACTCAGCGCGCGGTCGAGAATTTTCCGATCTCCGGCCGCGGCCTCGAGCGCACCCAGATCCGGGCGCTGGGGTTGCTGAAAGGTGCCTGCGCACAGGTCAACAAGGACCTCGGCCTGCTCGCGGCGGACAAGGCCGACGCGATCATCGCCGCGGCCGGTGAGATCGCCGACGGTCAGCACGACGACCAGTTCCCGATCGATGTGTTCCAAACCGGTTCGGGCACCAGCTCGAACATGAACACCAACGAGGTGATCGCCGGCATCGCGGGGCGCAACGGCGTGACCGTGCACCCCAACGACGACGTCAACATGTCACAGTCGTCGAACGACACCTTCCCGACCGCGACCCACATCGCCGCGACCGAAGCCGCTGTGCGCCACCTGATCCCGGCACTCGAGGTGCTGCACGAGTCGCTGGCCACCAAGGCGCGGCAGTGGCGCACCGTCGTCAAGTCCGGGCGCACCCACCTGATGGACGCCGTGCCGGTGACACTGGGCCAGGAGTTCAGCGGCTACGCCCGCCAGGTCGAAGCCGGCATAGAGCGGGTGAAGGCCACGCTCCCAAGACTCGGCGAACTGGCCATCGGCGGCACCGCGGTGGGCACCGGTCTCAACGCGCCCGAGGACTTCGACGAGCGTGTCGTCGCCGTGTTGCGCGAGCAGACCGGCCTGGCCGAATTGCGGGTTGCCGCCAACCATTTCGAGGCCCAGGCGGCCCGCGACGGACTGGTCGAGGCCTCGGGCGCGCTGCGCACCATCGCTGTGTCGCTGACCAAGATCGCCAACGACATCCGGTGGATGGGCTCGGGACCGCTGACCGGGCTCGGCGAGCTTCAGTTGCCCGATCTTCAGCCGGGCAGCTCGATCATGCCGGGCAAGGTGAACCCGGTCATTCCCGAAGCCATCACGCAGGTGGCCGCGCAGGTGATCGGCAACGACGCCGCGATCGCGTGGGGCGGCGGCAACGGCGCCTTCGAGCTGAACGTGTACATCCCGATGATGGCCCGCAACATCCTCGAGTCGTTCAAGATCCTGACCAACTCGTCGAAGTTGTTCGCCGAGCGCTGTATCGACGGCCTGGTGGCCAACGAGGACCGGCTCCGCGAGCTGGCCGAGTCGTCACCGTCGATCGTCACGCCGCTGAACTCGGCGATCGGCTACGAGGAGGCCGCCGCGGTCGCCAAGCAGGCGCTCAAGGAGAAGAAGACCATCCGTCAGACCGTCATCGATCGAGGCCTGATCGGAGAAAAGCTGTCCGAGGAGGAACTGGACAAGCGCCTCGACGTGTTGGCGATGGCCAAGGTGAAAGACGACGAGCGCTAGAGGTTTTCGCTCTCCGTCGTACATCGCGGACCGACCGAAAGAGGAAAAGGCGGTAGCGGACTTCCTCCAGTCCGCTTCGCATGCGCCGTCGGCTCTGTTGATCGAGGGCGAAGCCGGGATCGGTAAGACCACGCTGTGGCAGGCGACGTACGAGCTCGCCCGCAGCCGTGGTTTCCGTGTGCTCTCGGCCAGGAACCCGAGCGCCGAATCGGTGCTCGCCTACGCGACGTTGACCGAACTGCTCGTCGACGTCGAAGCCGCCGAGTTCGGCGACCTGCCCGCCGCCCAGCGCAGCGCCATCGAGCGGATCCGCCGCGACGACCACGCCGATGCCGCACCCACCGACCGGCGCGCCAGGTGAACTCTTTCTCAGTGCAAAGACCGTCGAGGCCACCCTTGCGCGGGTGTACCGCAAGCTCGACATCCGGTCCCGGGCCGAGCTAACCCGGGTTATGGGTCAGTCCGGCCGCTAAGGGGTATAGAGGTGTCGCCCGCTTCCGGCTCAGCTGCGATTCTGGGGAGACGCAAGGGGACCCAGGAGATACCGTGATCGGCCAGTCGACACATCAGCACGCCGTCGTTGCCTTCCTGGACGCGATGACGCTGGGCCCGTCGGCCTTACTGATCGACGGTGAACCGGGAATCGGCAAGACCACGCTGTGGCTGGCCGCGGTCGAGCAGGCACAGCAACGCGGATTTCACGTCCTGTCGACCCGACCGGCGGCCGCGGAGTCGGTGCTCGCCTACACCGCCTTGGCCGACCTGCTCGAGGAGGCCGACACGCGCGCGAGGGCCGACCTGCCGACGCCACAACTCCTCGCGATCGACCAGGTGCTGCTGCGCGCCGACGACGACGCGGTGACCGATCAGCGTGCCGTGGCCGCCGCGTTCCTGTCGGTGGTCGAACGGCTCAGCGTGGACCGCCCCGTCCTGCTGGCCATCGACGACCTGCAGTGGCTCGACCCATCGAGCAAGCACGTCATCGCCTTCGCGCTACGCAGGCTCACGGGGCGTACGGGGCTGCTGGCCAGCCTGCGTACCGAATCCGACGATGGTGTGGTCGACGACTGGCTGCAGTTGTCGCGACCGGACGCGGTGAATCGAATCCGGTTGAGCCCGTTGAATGTCGAGGATCTGCATCGTGCGGTCTCCGCACGGCTGCGACGCCCCTTCTCACGCCCCACCATCGGCCGGATCCACCAGGTGTCGGGCGGGAACCCGTTCTACGCAATCGAATTGGCCCGTTCGCTCGATGAACGGGCACCGGGCATCGACGCGTCGCTGCCTCGCACCCTGACCGACGTGGTGCGCACGAGGCTCGGCAGCCTCGACACCGACGTCCACGACGCGCTGCTGGCCGCTTCGTGCCTTGCCGTGCCGACGGTCGAGCTCGTGTCGAAGGCGACGACGGGCGACGAGGACCGGCTGGTCGAACTGCTCGAGATCGCCGAGAGCAAGGGCATCATCGCTATCGACGGTAACCGGATCGGGTTCGCGCATCCGTTGCTGGCCAGCGGGGTCTACACCGAGGCGCCCCCCGGCCGCCGCCGGTCGATGCACCGGCGGCTCGCCGAGATCGTCGACGAACCCGAACTCCGGGCTCGACACTTGGCGCTGGCCGCCACCAAAGGCGACGAGGTCACGCTGGAGGCCCTCGACAGGGCGGCGGAATCGGCGCGGATGCGCGGTGCTCCTGCCGCGGCGGCCGAGCTGGTGGACCTGGCCATCGGCCTCGGCGGGAGCACCGCGGAGCGGCGGCTGCGCTCGGCACTGCACCACTTCGACGCTGGAGAACAGGAGCGCGCGGCGGCCGTCCTCGCCGAGGCCGTCGAACAACTGCCCACGGGCGCGTTGCGCGCCGAAGCGTTGAGCCGACTGGCGGTGGTGCGGCTGTACGGGGACGGATTCATCGAGAGCGCACGGCTGCTGCGCGAGGCACTCGACGAGGTACACGACAACCACGCACTGCGCGTGCAGACTTTGATCACGTTGGCGTACACGCTTTTCCACGCCAACCAACTACAGCAGGGCCTGGACACCGCCGCGCAGGCCGTTGCGAACGCCGAGCCCCTCGACCAGCCGCACCTGCTGAGCATGGCACTGGGATTGCTGGTCATACTGCGGTTCGCCGCCGGCCACGGCTACGACGAGGAGACTTTGCAGCGCGCCTTGCAGCTCGAGGATCCCGAGGCGTACGCACCGTTGGTGTTCCGGCCCACCATGCAGCACGCCCTGCTGCTGGAGTGGACCGGCCGGCTCGACGAAGCGCGCGGTGTCGTGGACAAGATCTGTGCGCGGTGCCTGGAGAAGGGCGAGGAGGGCGAGCACGTCTTCGTCTCCCAGCACGTGGTGACGAACGCGATCGCGCGCGGTGATTTCGTCACGGCCAACCTGGTCGCCGAGGACGCCGTGGAAAAGGCCCGGCAGCTCGGGGGGCAATACCTCGCAGTTCCTGACCCAGAGCTTGCGGGCCCAGCTGGCCACGTTCGCCGGCCACGAGGAGACCGCCCGCCGGGCGATCGAGGATGCCCTCGAATGTGCAAGGCAGACCGGCACATTGCGCATGGCGGATCGGGTGCGGGCGACCCTCGGGTTTCTCGAAGTCTCGCTGGGCGACCACGAAGCCGCGGCGGCCGCGCTGCAACCGATGCTCTTCCAGTTCGACCCCGACAGCACACCGACCGAACTGCCCAATGCCGCCTACCTGTCCGACGCGATCGAGGCGCTGATACATCTCGACCGCCTCGACGAGGCGGAACCGCTCACCGCCGCGCTGGAGAACAACGGGCGCAGGACGAACCGGGACTGGATGCTCGCGGCCGGTGCGCGATCACGCGCCATGCTGCTGGCCGCGCTCGGCGACCTCGACGCCGCCCACGAAGCCGCGCAGCGGGCGATGGCCGCCCATCGCCGTCTGCCGATGCCGTTCGAGCGGGCGCGGACCCTGCTGACCCTGGGCCAGATCGAACGCAGACAACGCAAGAAGGACTCGGCGTCGGCACACCTTCAGGAGGCCCTCGAGGTCTTCGAGCGTCTCAACATCCCGCTGTGGGCGGCCAGGGCCCGCGCGGAGTTCTCGCGTGCGAGCGCCCGACCTCAGCGCAGCGGGGAACTGACACCGTCCGAGCAGCGGATCGCAGAACTCGTGGCGAGCGGAATGAAGAACCGCGACGTCGCGGCGGCGCTGTTCATCAGCCCCAAGACCGTCGAGGCCAACCTCGCGCGCATCTACCGCAAGCTGGGGATCAAGTCGCGGGCCGAACTGGGTCGACATGTCGGGCGGCCCGGCGGACCCCAAAAAGGGGACCACACATAGGGAAACACCCTATTCCTCCGGTCCGGCCACAGGACTTACCGTCGTAACGCTGTCCCGTCACAAGCCATCGACTGGAGGACCGGTGCGTCTCGACCAAGCTCCCGCGACCTTGACCGACCACGGCAACACCCTGGTCACGACCGCCACCAGCCAGCCGGCCCTGGACACCGGATTCGCGGTGCTGGGCCTGGTTTCGCTACTCGACCTGCCGCGCGGCGATCGCGCCGACCGGGTGGTGGCTCTCAGTGGTGCCGCGGCCGCGGGTTGGTACCTGGCCCGCCGTAACCGTCGCCGCTAGCGGAGTTCACGGCAGGGCGCCGGGGCTGATCTCCTCGAGCATCTCGGTGACCAGCGCCGCGATCGGCGAGCGCTCGCTGCGCAACAGCGTGATGTGGGCGAACAGCGGGTGCCCCTTGAGTTTCTCGATCACCGCCGCGACGCCGTCATGCCTTCCGACTCGTAGGTTGTCCCGCTGGGCGACGTCGTGGGTCAGCACTACACGGGATCCGGCGCCGAGACGCGACAGCACGGTCAGCAGCACGTTGCGCTCCAGTGACTGGGCCTCGTCGACGATCACGAACGAGTCGTGCAGCGACCGTCCACGGATGTGGGTCAGCGGCAGCACCTCGAGCATGCCGCGCGAGAGCACCTCCTCGAGCACCGCCGGGCTGGCCAGGCCCTCGAGCGTGTCGAAGACCGCCTGCGCCCAGGGACCCATCTTGTCGCTCTCGCTGCCGGGCAGATAGCCCAGGTCCTGCCCGCCGACCGCGTAGAGCGGACGGAACACCACGACCTTGCGTTGCGTGCGGCGCTCCAGAACGGCTTCCAATCCCGCACACAGTGCCAGCGCCGACTTGCCGGTGCCCGCCTTGCCGCCGAGCGAGACGATACCGACCGACTCGTCGAGCAACAGGTCCAGCGCCACCCGCTGTTCGGCGGAGCGGCCGCGCAACCCGAACGCCTCCCGGTCACCGCGCACCAACTGCACCCGCTTCTCCGGCGTCACCCGCCCCAGCGCGTGCGACGTACCACCGAGCAGACGAATACCGGTGTGGCACGGCAGATCTCGGGCCGCCTCCAGATCGATCTCACCTTCGGCGAACAACATGTCGATCTCATCGGAGATGACCTCGACCTCGGCCATACCCGTCCAGCCGGAGGTGATGACGTCCTGGGCGTGGTACTCGTCGGCCGACAACCCGACCGCACCGGCTTTCACGCGTAGCGGGATGTCCTTGCTGACCAATGTGACGTGCTTGCCCTCGGCGGCCAGGTTGGCCGCGACCGTCAAAATCCGCGCGTCATTGCTGTCGGTGCGGAAACCGGCGGGAAGCACCGAAGGATCGCTGTGGTTCAGCTCGACGTGCAGCGAACCACCCTGTGCGCCAACGGGAATCGGCTGGTCGAGCCGGCCGTGTTCGAGCCGCAGATCGTCGAAGAGCCGCAGGGCCTGACGCGCGAACCAGCCCAGCTCATGATGGTGTCGCTTGGCTTCGAGTTCGCTGATGACCACCAGCGGGACCACGACCTCATGCTCGGCAAAGCGCGTGCAGGCCCAGGGATCTGACAACAACACGGAGGTGTCGAGCACGTAGGTCCGGAGAGGCGAATCGATCACGTAGCGCTCCTGGTATCCGCGGGTCCCCCGCGAACCGTCGGCGGACACTGCGGCACCAGGGCCGGGGCCGGCCCTCTCGTGATCGCAACGATCGGGTACCGCCCGGACAGCAAAGCACGTCGCTAGCCATCGCAAACGACGCTACTCCCGTTGCGGCACATGCGCCGTGCAGGCGCGCCGTAGTGTTCGCCGCTGCTCGTCCGCGGCGATGAGCGCGCGGTTACGCGGAGGTGAACTCGCGCATCTTCGGCTCGTCGGCCAGTCCCCACGCGGCGATCCGGTCGGCGGTCACCTGACGCAGCTGCTCCGGCCCGAAGATCCCGGCCTCGGCGACGTTGCGCACCTTGTCGGCGTACGCGTCGATGTCGCCGCCGACGACGTGAAGTTCGGCCGCGCGCCGCGCTATGGCGTCGACGGTTTCGTCACGGCTCGTGGACAGCAGGTGCGCGACCAGGTTGGCGAAGAACTCCTCGTGCCGCTCCTCGTCCTTGGCGATGCGCCCGATGAGGTTCGCCAGCACCGGCTCGGTGATCTTGGCCTCGAGGTTGCGGCAGAACACGGCGTGGGCACGTTCGAAGAAGGCCATGAACACCAGCCGCTCGACCTGGCTGTAGGTGTCGGCGCGGTAGCCCTTCATCACGTGTTCGACGCGGACATCCTCGTTGGCGGCCGGGTCGATCTCCCGGGTGACCACGAGGTAGTTGCGCAGCGCGATCGCGTGCAGGTGCTCTTCGGCAGTCCACCGGCCGATCCAGCGGCCCCACTTCTCTTCGAGGATGAAGCTGAAGACGAACTCGCGGTGGAAGCTGGCCAGGTTGTCCTTTGTGATGAGCAGGATCTCGAGCGCATCGGTGACGTCCTTGGGCAGGGTCACCTGTGACGGGTCCCAGTCCTTACCGCCGAGAAAGGCGAAGTTCTCGCCCTGGTCGAACGGCACGTAGTCGTGTGCGTACCAAAGATCCTCGCTGTCAATGTGACGACGCAGCTCCTGCTGCACGACCGGCTCGAGTTCGAGGATCAGCGCATTCGGTACAGGTTTCTGTGCCATGCGGTTACAGTAACTCAATTCTGTGGGAATCGTAAAATTCCCGAGGGTGTGGCGCCGGGGTTAGAGCGTCAGCCCCGGATAAAGCGGGTTGGCCTCCAACAGCTCGGCAGAGGCGGCGTGCACGCGCTCGGCGGTGCCGTCGGCCAGCGTGTACTTGGCCTTCGACACCCCCCCTGGGGTAGCGGAAGGTTGAGTGTTGGACAGCACGTCCACGATCAGGTCGGCGACGCGGTCGAAGTCGTCGGCCTCGAATCCCCGGGTGGTCAGCGCGGGAGTACCCAGGCGGATGCCGCTGGTGTACCAGGCGCCGTTGGGGTCGGCGGGCACGGAGTTGCGGTTGGTGACGATGCCCGCGTCGAGCAGCGCCGACTCAGCCTGGCGCCCGGTCAGCCCGAACGAGGTGACGTCGAGCAGCACGATGTGGTTGTCGGTGCCGCCGGTGACGAGCTGGGCGTCACGCTTGAGGAAACCGTCGGCAAGCGCCTGGGCGTTGTCGGCGACGCGCTGCGCGTAGGCCTGGAACGCCGGTTGGCGAGCCTCGGCCAGCGCGACCGCTTTGGCGGCCATCACGTGCGAGAGCGGACCGCCCAGCACCATCGGGCAACCCTTGTCGACGGCGTCGGAGTACTCGGGCTGGGCGAGCACCATCCCGCCGCGCGGCCCGCGCAGCGACTTGTGGGTGGTCGTGGTGGTGACGTGAGCGTGCGGCACGGGATCCTCGTCACCGGTGAACACCTTGCCCGCGACCAGACCCGCGAAGTGCGCCATGTCGACCATCAGCGTGGCGCCGACCTCGTCGGCGATCTCGCGCATCTTGGCGAAGTCGACCCGCCGCGGATAGGCCGAGTATCCGGCCACGATGATCAACGGCTTGAACTCGCGGGCGGCGTCGGCCACCGCGCCGTAGTCGAGGAATCCGGTGTTCGGGTCGGTGCCGTAGCTGCGCTGGTGGAACATCTTGCCGGAGATGTTGGGCCGGAAGCCGTGGGTCAGGTGGCCGCCCGCGTCCAGCGACATCCCCAGTAACCGCTGGTTGCCGAGCTTGTTGCGCAGCTTCTCCCAGTCCGCCTCGGACAGGTCGTTGACGTGCTTGGCGCCGAGGGCAGCCAATTCGGGCACTTCGACCCGGGTGGCCAGGATCGCCCAGAAGGCAACGAGGTTGGCGTCGATACCGGAGTGCGGCTGCACGTACGCATACGGCGCTCCGAACAGCTCGCGGGCGTGTTCGGCGGCGAGCCTTTCGACGGTGTCGACGTTCTGGCAGCCCGCATAGAATCGGTGCCCGATCGTGCCCTCGGCGTACTTGTCGGAGAACCAGGAGCCCATCGTCAGCAGCACCGCAGGCGAGGCGTAGTTCTCACTGGCGATGAGCTTGAGCGAATCCCGTTGATCGGCAAGCTCTTTACGCGTCGCCGCCGCGATACGCGGCTCCACCGACTCGATCACCTGCAACGCGGCCCGGTAGGCGGCACTCGCGGTCTCGGCGTACTCCGCGCCGGGAGCGGCAGCGTTGGAGGTCACGGGGTCTGCAGTCATGGGTTCAGCCTACGACGCCCGGATCACGCGGCGACCAGCCCATCGGGGTCGGTCCTGCTCACAGCGTCCGCCCTGGCCACACCAGTCACATTGGCCTCACATATCACGGTGGCATCATCCGCATTCGACGTGGATATCCGACGGAGACCGATGTGCGCGTTGCCCAGCTCGCAGCGAAAGATTCGCTGCCAGCGAATAATTCGCTGCGAGCTGGGCAACGATCGATATGGTTCCAGGGCGCCGATCTGACGGCTGGGGACTCAGGCGGCCCGCAGCGACGATGGGATCAACGGCTCGTCGAGCAGCGTGCCGAACCGCTGGGGCAGGCTGACGTCGTGGGGCCTGGCGTCCAGCCAGCCCCGCAGCAGCCGGTACCCCTCGACGTAGGTGCTGGTGTAGGCGCGCCACAGCGGCGACGACAAGAACCGCAGCATCTGGCGGGCGCGCTGGTCGGTGACCAGTAGCCACTGCTTGAGGAAGGCGACGACGTCGTCGACGTCGCGGTGCTCGTCGTGCAGCATCAGCGCCGCGTCCTGACGCACCTCGGCGAGTGCGCCGGTCGCCTCCGACACCGCCTTGGCGCGCTCCCCGTCGAACCGCAGCCCCAGGTCGGTGTAGATCTCGCCGGCCCACACACCCCATTCGGGCCCGATTGCCGCGTACAGCGCGAGGTCGGCAAGACCCTCGGCCATCAGGCACTGCGGGGTGTTGACCAGGAAGATGGTCTGCTCAGCCTGTCCCCTGCCCTCGACAAGGCCGGCCTCCTTGCGGCAGTGCTCAGTGTGGTGGCCCGGATATGACTCGTGCGCGACCAGCCGGGGCAGGTTCGACATCTGCTGCTTGAGGTCGGCGTTGACGGCCACCGTGGACTTGAAATCCCCGTGGTAGTAGTTGAAACCCGACCACGGCTTATCGGTGACGACCTCGTATGTGATGGTCTCCGCGTCGGGCAGCGGATACTCGGCGCGCACGCGGTCGCGTAGCGCGCTGGAGAATGCGTGGATGCACTCTTCGAGGCGCGCAGGCGGAATCTCCTCGGCCGCGCGGTAGACCTGCATCCGGTCGGCGAGCGGTCCGGACCCGCTCAGCACTTCGTCGAGCTGGCGATGGGCCTGCCGGTACCGCTCCGGGTCCCCCTTGGTGATGCGCACGTCGAAGTACGCCTCGACCTCGTCGACGAAGCCGACGTCTTCGCCGGCGAATTTGCGACCCGCGCACGCCAGCGCCCGCAGGTGGGCGCCGATGTAGTCCTTACGCGCCGCTTCCAGCCCGTCGACCGAGGTCAACTGCCTCAGCAGCCGGTCGGCTTGCCGTGCCAGGTCCGCGGGATCGGGCTGTGGTTCGGCGGCGACGGCACGGCGCAGCGCCGGGTCGCCGGTGAACGAGTCGACGTAACCCTCCTCCACCCGGTCGAAGCGCAGCCCGAGCAGCAGATACTCGCGGACCAACGAATCTGAGGTGCTGGCGTCCATGATCTCAACCGTAAATGCAAGACTGGGCGCATGGCGCGGCTGAGTGAACCCAGCCCATATGTGGAGTTCGACCGGAGTCAGTGGCGGAACCTGCGTATGTCGACGCCGCTGAAACTCACCGAGGACGAGCTGAAGAAGCTGCGCGGTATCGGCGAGAAGATCGACCTGCTCGAGGTCGAAGAGGTCTATTTGCCGCTGGCCCGGCTGATCCACCTCCAGGTCGCCGCGCGCCAGCGGTTGTTCGCGACGACCGCCGAGTTCCTGGGCGGTGACTCAGACAGCGACTCTCAGCCCGACCGGCCGGTGCCGTTCGTGATCGGCGTCGCGGGCAGCGTCGCGGTCGGCAAGTCCACGACGGCCCGTGTGCTGCAGGCACTTCTGGCGCGCTGGGAGCACCACCCGCGCGTCGACCTGGTGACCACCGACGGGTTCCTCTACCCCAACGCCGAACTGGTACGCCGGAACCTGATGGGCCGCAAGGGTTTTCCGGAAAGCTACGACCGTCGTGCGCTGATGCGGTTCGTGACGACGGTCAAGTCGGGCGCGGAGTACGCGTGCGCGCCGGTGTACTCGCATCTGCTCTACGACATCGTGCCCGGCGAGAAGCAGATCGTCCGGCATCCGGACATCCTGATCCTCGAGGGCCTCAACGTGCTGCAGACCGGGCCGACGTTGATGGTGTCCGACCTGTTCGACTTCTCGGTCTACGTCGACGCTCGCATCGACGACATCGAGAAGTGGTACATCGATCGGTTCCTCGGCTTGCGCACGACGGCGTTCGCCGACCCGGCCTCGCACTTTCACCACTACGCCACGCTCACCGACGAGCAGGCCGTGTTCGCCGCCAGCGACATCTGGCATTCGATCAACCGGCCCAACCTGATCGAAAACATCCTGCCGACCCGGCCGCGGGCGACGCTCGTCTTGCGCAAGGACGCCGACCACTCGATCAACCGGCTTCGCTTGCGCAAGCTGTAGCCGGCTACCGGTGGATCCGGCGCCAGCCCTGGTACTGCAGCTCGGCGAACGCCAGCGTGTACACGCCCGTGGCGAGCGTCAGGACCACGCCAATCGTGGTGAGCGGGAACACGTTTGAGATGACGAGCACGACCGCCGCGACGGCGTAGAGGACATTGGCCACGATCACCGCCATGCCCGCCGCCTTCAGCGACTGCAAGGCGGCCAGACCCAGCACCGCGGCCCCGTAGGCGATGAAGAACGCCGCCATTCCGTACTCGAAGGCGATGGTGGTGCCCGACGTATCGGCCAGCCAGCCCGCGAGCGGAAGAGCCGCGATACCAGCGAGGCCGGTGAGGATCGCGTCGGCACGCATCGCGAAACGCAGCAGGGCGCCCGTCGACTCGTTCAGCCGTTCGGAGAGTGCGGTCATGATGGATTCCTTTCTTGTGGGGGTGAGGGACCGTTCCGGAGCCGACGCCGCAACCTCTGACGACGGCGGCTCCGGACCAGTCATGAGGGGGTCGACGTCAGGCGACGCACCCCGAGGTACTGGGCGTAGGCGAACGCGAGGGTGAGGGCGGTGAATCCGGCGATGCCCGCGACGCCTGCTTCGGTCAGCGGCAGCAAGCCGGTCGCCAGCACCGCTGCCACGGCAAGCGCGAAAACGATGTTGCCGACCAGCACGCCGACACCGACGCGGTGGACGTCGGACGCCCCGGCCGCCAGGAACAGCGCCGCGCCGTAGCCGACAAGCGCGGCGCCGCCGATCCACTCGCTGGTGGCCGACAGACCGCTCACCCGGGACAACGGGTCGGCGGCCATCGCGATGGCCAGGCCGAGACCCCCGCACAGCGTCGCGTCGGCACGCAGCGCGACGCGCAGAAGGGAGTCGGTCCCGGCATCGCCTTCGCCGGTGGTGTTTACCGGGTGGGTGGTTGCGGTGGTCATGTCACCGACAGTGCTCAGATGCCGCTGCCAGATCGACGCAGAACGCTGCCAGCTACTGCCAACCGCAGGTCACGAAGCTACCGCCCCACCGTCGGCCGGTCAGTCCTGAGCGGCCACCAGGTTGCCGCGCAGATCTGCGGCGATCAGGCGTGCGGCGGCGTTCTGCCAGTTGTGCAGCGACCGTTGCGGCACCTCGGTGACGAACCACTGCCAGGCCTGGCGGGCCACGGGGTCGAGTCCCGCCGCGGTGGCGTTCTGCGCATAGGCCCGCACTCCGACGACATACGGGAAGTACAGCGAGTTGTAGTGGCGCCACTCCTCGGTGGTGCCGAACTCGCCGCCGTCGCGCGGTTTGAGCCGGGCGATGCGCTCGGCCAGCAGCGCCTTGAGTTCGGTCGCCCGCTCCAGTGGCTGGTCTCCGGCTCCGCGCGACGCCAACCGCTCGTCGATGATCGGCAGTTTGGTCAGCGGGCTGGCGATCAGCTTGGACAGGTCGCCGTAGTGCCCGAGCGCGCGGCGGGTGAGACGGACGAACGTCTGCTCGTCGACGCCGTCGAGCGGATTGTCCTTACGCAGCGGCAGCGCCGCCTCGGTACTGCGCAGGGCGGCGCGGTCGGCGCGCAGGGTGGGCGAGCGCGAGAACGCCAACCGGTCGAGGGCGCCGGCCAGCGGATCGGCGAGCACGTTGATCGCGATCGCGATCGCCAGGCTGGTGAACAGCAGCACCGTCAGCGCGGTGTCGTGGCCGGTGACCGCCAGACCGATCAGCGCCTGGCCGCCGAACAGCACCGCCACCACCGTCGTCGCCGCGAATGAGCGCAGCATGTCGGCGCGCAACGCCTGCCCCTCGTCGAACGCATCGCCGATCGCGACTGCCACCCCGAGCAGTGCGACGTCGAACCCGGTGCCCGCCAGTGCCAACCAGCTCGGCACCAGCCCCAGCGGAATGATCAGGATCGCGTTGCCCAACGCGAAGAACAACGTCGCGACCACCACGAAGCCGACCACCGGGACCGGCTGCGACCGGCGCAGCACGGCGTACACCATGGCGCCAAGCGAGGACACCGAGACCGCCGCGAACATCACCCAGTGGCCAAGGCGCAACGGGCCGTCGACGCTTCCGGCCATCGCGGCGCCGACGAACGCGGTCACAGCCACCACGGCGACCAGACCGAGCTCACCCGCACGGCCACGCCAGCTGTCCCGGGGCCGGGACAGCTCGAGGAGCACCGCGAACCACGCGATGCCCGGCACGGCGACGAGGTAGACCTCGATGCGGCTGAGCATGTCGGCGCCGCTGACGGTCCGCACGGCGTCCAGCGCGACGACCGCCGCGAAGCTCGTCAACCCGATCGCGGCCAGCACAAGCACGGGCTTACGCGGGTCGCGGGCCAGCAGGTACAGCCCCAACCACCAGCTGAGCGCGAAGACCACCGCCGACAGCGCAGCCATCACTTCAGTGTTCCATCAACTACGGCGTCACATCACATTCCGTACCGGCGATGGCGCACGGTGTAGTCGCGCAGCGCGCGCAGGAAGTCGACCCGCCGGAATGCCGGCCAGTAGGCGTCGGTGAACCACATCTCGGAGTACGCGCTCTGCCACAGCAGGAAGCCCGACAGCCGCTGCTCCCCCGAGGTGCGGATCACCAGGTCGGGGTCGGGTTGTCCGGAGGTGTAGAGGTTCTCCGAGATCGCGTCGATGGTGACGGCCTCGATGAGCTGTTCACCGGCGCTGCCGTTGGCCAGTTCCTTGCTCAGCAGTTGACGGACGGCGTCGACGATCTCCTGGCGCCCGCCGTAACCGACGGCGAGGTTGACGTGAAAGCAGCCCGGACCGGCGTCGGTGGACCCGACAGCATCACGCAGCCGGCGCGCGGGCTCCTCGCCGATCAGCTCCAGATCGCCGACGGTGCGCACACTCCAGTGGTTGGCGGGCGCGCAGATCTCCTCCACGACGTCGGTGATGATGTCGATCAGCGGGGACAGTTCGTCGGGCGCACGCTGCAGGTTCTCGGTGGACAGCAGATAGACCGTCGCCATCTCGATGCCGGTTTCCTGACACCAGCGAAGCATGTCGGCGATCTTTCTGGCGCCCATCCGGTAGCCGACGCTGACGTCGTCGTGTCCAAGGTCACGTGCCCATCGGCGATTGCCGTCGCACAGAACGGCAATATGGCGCGGCAGTTGGGATTTGGACCGTGCCAGCTCCTGGCGCAGCCGCATCTCATACAGCCGATAGGCCGGCTCTTTGAGTCGCGGGGGAATGAGCTCCACGAAGATCCAGACTACTGTGAGGTTCGAAAACCCCCATGGCATTAGTGGAGGTGACATGACTCGATCCATCGACAGCACCGATTCCGATAAGTCCCGCGACACGCAAAATTCCGCGGAGGACTTCCCGGAAGCCGTTGTCGACGGTCTCGCCAATTTCATCGGTAAGCCGCGCGCGCGGGGCTGGATCCACGTCTACGCGGCGGGGATCGCAGCCATCTGCGGCGCCACGCTGGTATCGGTGTCGTGGTCGGTCCAGTCCACGCGCGCGGGCGTCGCGACGCTGATCTACACGCTCACCATCGTGGCGATGTTCGCGGTCAGCGGCGCGTACCACCGGGTCGACTGGAAGTCGCCGACCGCACGCAAGTGGATGAAGCGACTCGACCACTCGATGATCTTCGTGTTCATCGCGGGCAGCTATACGCCGTTCGCCTTGCTCGCGTTGCCGCAGACCGACGGCATGGTGCTGTTCTGGATCGTGTGGGGCGGTGCGATCGCCGGCGTGCTGCTCAAGTGCTTCTGGCCGTCGGCGCCGCGATGGGTGGGCGTGCCGCTCTACATCCTGCTGGGCTGGGTGGCGGCGTGGTTCGTCGGACCGATTACGCACGGCGCGGGAGTGGCCGCGCTGGTGCTGCTCATCGTCGGCGGCGCGCTCTACAGCATTGGCGGCGTGCTCTACGCGCTCAAGTGGCCCAATCCGTGGCCGACGGTGTTCGGCCATCACGAGTTCTTCCACGCGTGCACCGCGGTGGCGGCGATCTGCCACTACATCGCGATGTGGTTCGCCGTCTTCTAGAGCTGGGTGACGTTCTCGGGGGTCCAGTAGGCCTTCATCGACGCGATCTTGCCCTCCTCGTTGAAGGTCATCACGCTGATGATCTCGATACGCATCTTGTTCTCGCCGAGGTCGATGGTCAGCGCCCAGAAGAACGCCGCCTCGTTGCCCAACGCCCGCAGCGTGACGACGTCGGCCTGGGCGCCCGTCGTGGGGAGCGCGTCGTAGAAACCGCGGATCGCCTTGCGGCCGATGTGCACCTCGCCGCCGACCGGATCCTCGACGGTGGCGTCGTCGGCGTAGAGCTCGACGACGTCGTCGGCCTTGCCCTGCGCGGCCAGCTCGAGGTAGCGGGTGACGGTCTTGGCGTTGTCTTCCGGCGTCGGCATGGGCCGAACGCTACACGGACGCGCCCAGGGCGGCAGCGAGTTCCGGCGCCGTGGTGATCGGCAGGTCGCAGGTTTTGCCACGGCACACATAGGCGGCGTCGGCACCGCCGACGCGGTCGCGGTCGATCAGCAGCTCGGACGAGTTCACCGCGCCGCCGACGACGACCGCTCCGCCCGGCGCGAGCCGCCGCGCCGCCGACAGCAACTCCGACCGGGCGGGATCACACGCCACCGCGATCTGGATCGGACCGCGCACCGCCGCCTCGGCGACGGCGAGCCAGTGTCCGCCCGAGCGCGGTAGCCGGGTCAGGATCGGCGTGGCCGCCGCCAGCGTGGCCTCGGCCGCCGCGCCGTAGCGATCCGCCCGCGCGGCTGGGGCGAGGTGCGCTGCGGTGAGCAGCGCCTCGGCGATCAGCGACGCACCCGACGGCGTCGCGCCGTCGAGAGGATCGGCCGGCCGCACCATCAATGTCTCGGCGTCGTCGGCGGTGTCGAACCACCGCCCGGGCCGGTCCGGGTCGGCGAAGTGCTCGAGCGCAATGTCGAGCAGCGTCATCGCCGCGTCCAACCAGTCGGGGTCACCCGTCATCTGGTGAACGGTCAGCAGGCCGGTGGCCAGCGCGCCGTGGTCTTCGAGGATGCCGGCGCTGTCGCCAACCGCACCGCCGAGGCTCGCCCGCCGCAATCTGCCGTCAACGACGTGCAGCCCCCACACGGTGCGCGCGCAACGCGTTGCGGCGTCGAGCAATTCGGGCCGGTCGAGGGCGACAGCGGCTTCGGCGAGCGCCGTGATCGCCAGCCCGTTCCACCCGGTGACGACCTTGTCGTCGCGGTCGGGTTGCGGCCGGGTCAGCCGGGCCGCCAGCAGCGCCGCCCGCACCCTGGCGAACCGCTCCCGGTCGTCGGGGTCGCGCGGCAACTGCAGCACTGACGCGCCCTGCTCGAACGTGCCCGCCTCGGTGACGGCGAAAAACTCCGCGGCCCGCTGCCCGTCGTCGTCACCGAGGAACTCTCGCAATTGCGCGGGGGTGAAGACGTACGTCAGGCCTTCCACCCCGTCCGCGTCGGCGTCCAGCGACGACGTGAACATACCGTCGGCGCCGAGTTCGTCGATGATAAATGCGGCTGTTTCGGCGGTTACCTTGTGAGCCAATGGATTTCTGGTACAGCGCGCCCAATGGGCGTACGCCCGCAGCAGTAGGGCGTTGTCATAAAGCATCTTCTCGAAGTGCGGAACCACCCAGGACGCGTCGACGCTGTAACGGGCGAAGCCGCCCGCCAACTGGTCGTAGATGCCGCCCCGGGCCATCGCCGTGCAGGTCCGCTCGACGGTTTCGATGGGCATGATGTCGCCGGTGCGTTCGTGGCTTCTCAACAAACCTTCGAGCAACGCCGATGGTGGAAACTTCGGCGCGCCAGCGGGATTGGTGGCGAATCCACCGCGGGCGACGTCCTCGTCCTGCAGCACCGCGGCAACGGCGTGGTCGCACAGCGCGGGTTGCAACGGCGGTCCCCCGCCGGGCAGCCCTGCAGCCATCGTCCTCAGTTCCTCGGTGATCTTCTCGGACGCCTCCTCGACCTCGCCGCGGCGGTTGTGCCAGGTGTCGGCGACCGCGGCGAGCAGCTGGAGGAAGGTCGGCTTCGGGTAGTACGTACCGCAGAAGAACGGCCTGCCGTCCGGGGTGAGGACACAGGTCATCGGCCAGCCGCCCTGCCCCGTCAGCGCGACGGTCGCGTTCATGTACACCGCATCGAGGTCGGGCCGCTCCTCGCGGTCGACCTTGATGCAGACGAAGCCGTCGTTCATCACCGCGGCGACCTCGTCGTCGTCGAACGATTCATGGGCCATGACATGGCACCAGTGGCAGGCCGCGTATCCGATCGACAGCAGGATCGGCACGTCGCGGTCGGCCGCCTCGGCCAGCGCATCCGGCGTCCATTCGCGCCAGTGCACCGGGTTGTCGGCGTGCTGACGCAGATACGGGCTGGTGGCCCGCGAGAGTGTGTTAGCCCCCGGGCTCACGTTTCGTCCCGTCCGGCGGCGCGTCGGATTCGATCGGCGCCTGAGGCTCGTCGGGCGGCTCGGCGGTGTGCTCCGGTTCCGCATCCGGCGGGTCGAACGACTTCGGCACCTTGCGTAGCTGCCGGTTCATCGACCGGACCAGCAGGAACGTGCCGATCAAAAGCAGCACCACGATCAGCAGGCCCAGCGGGCTGGCCTTACCGAAATCCGGTCCGGTGTCCCTGGGCGGTTCCTGCTGGGCGAGCAGGTCGACGGCGAGCAGGAGGTTCATCGGCCCTCGATCCCGGCGAAGAGGTCGTCCTCAGGAAGCGATACGGGCACGCGCGAGCGGGCCAACTCGAACTCCTCGGTGGGCCAGAGCCGTTGCTGCCATTCGATCGGCGCGCGGAAGAAGTCCCCGTTGGGGTCGATCTGGGTGGCGTGCGCGCGCAACGCGTCGTCGCGCAGCGCGAAGTACTTGGCGCACTCGACGCGGGTGGTCACCCGCTTGGCGAAGATGTCGTGCTCGGGATCCCAGTGCTTGAGCCACTTCTCGAACGGGCCGACCTCCCCGTGTTTGGCGAACTCGTCCTGCAGCAGCTGCATCCGCTGTCGCACGAAGCCGTGCGTGTAGTACAGCTTCTGGACATTCCACGGCTCACCGGCGTCGGGGAACAGGAGGTGGTCCCCGGCGGCGTCGTAGGCGCCCATCGACACCTGGTGGCACCTGATGTGGTCCGGATGCGGATAGCCGCCGTTCTCGTCATAGGTGGTCATCACGTGTGGCCGGAACTCGCGCACGACGCGCACCAGCGCCTCCACCGGTTGCTCGAGCGGCACCAGGCCGAGGCAGCCTTCCGGCAGCGGCGGAAGCGGGTCGCCTTCGGGCAGGCCGGAGTCGACGAAGCCCAGCCAGCGGTGCTCGACGCCGAGGATCTCGGCGGCCTTGGCCATCTCGTCGCGGCGGATCTCGGCCATCCGGCCGTGCACCTCGGGCAGGTCCATGGCCGGGTTGAGGATGTCGCCGCGCTCGCCGCCGGTGAGCGTCACCACAAGCACGCGCACACCCTCGTCCACGTATCGAGCCATGGTGGCGGCACCCTTGCTGGACTCGTCGTCCGGGTGGGCGTGCACCGCCATCAACCGCAGTTCGCTCAACCTGCTCTGCCTTATCATCGCGCTGTCGTCTCCGGCGATATCAACCCGCGGAGACGTCCCAATAGTCCCTATAGTTCCAGTTCTGTAGATCTATCCGACCGACGGGCATAGAAAACCAGATGATCGAGCGCCCCGCCGCACGCTATGGCCGCCAACGACTGTCCGGTAACCGCCGCCGTTGGCTCGCCGTCGCCTTCACGTTGCTCGCGCTGGCGGTGGGGGTGACGGTCGCCGTGGTGGCGTTCGGACGGTTCCAGGGTGAGCCCGTGACCGGCCAGCTGGGCGCCTACGAACTGGTCGACGACGAGACGGTGTCGGTGACGATCAGCGTCACCCGCGAGGACCCGTCCCAGCCGGTCGTCTGCATCGTGCGGGCCCGCTCCATCGACGGCGCCGAGACGGGCCGTCGGGAGGTGCTCGTCCCGCCGTCCTCGCAACAGACAGTGCAAGTGACTGCACCGGTCAAAGCGACCCGCCAGCCGGTGATCGGCGATATTTACGGGTGCGGAACCGATGTGCCGTCGTATCTGGTGGCCCCTTGAAATCACGCTGATTCGTCGGTCCGGCAAACGGCGAACTGCGAATTCGTGAAATTCGGTCGGCCCGTCGGTGCTACCATGGTCGGGTACACGGTTCCTGCTGGAGCCGTGTATTGCTGCATTTGATGCTGTGCTTGAGCACGCGAACCGCGGCAATACACGTCAAGCCCCGGCGCCGTACCACGAGACGTCTTACGCGAGAAGAGCGCGAGCACGCCGCAAGACCCAGAAAGACAGGAGCGCGACGATATGACCGATACGCAGGTCACCTGGCTTACCCAGGAGGCATTCGACCGGTTGAAGGCGGAGCTCGACCAGCTGATTGCCAACCGGCCCGTCATCGCCGCCGAGATCAACGACCGCCGCGAAGAAGGTGACCTCCGCGAGAACGGCGGCTACCACGCCGCCCGCGAGGAGCAGGGCCAGCAAGAGGCCCGCATCCGTCAGCTGCAGGAACTGCTCAACAGCGCCAAGGTCGGCGAGGCGCCCAAGCAGTCGGGCGTCGCGCTACCCGGTTCGGTGGTCAAGGTGCAGTACGGCGACGACGAGAGCGACACCGAGACCTTCCTGATCGCCACCCGCCAAGAGGGCATCAGCGACGGCAAGCTCGAGGTGTACTCGCCGAAGTCGCCGCTTGGCGAGGCGCTCCTCGACGCGAAGGTCGGCGACGTGCGCACCTACACGGTGCCCAGCGGCAGCACGGTCAAGGTGAAGCTGCTCGAGGCCGAGCCGTATCACGCCTGACGGCCCGGCCCACCCCTAGCCGAATTCGAGTCGCGGGCGGGATGCGGTTTAGCATCCGCTCATGGCGCAGATCGCCGAGGACCTGTTCCTGCTGCTGCTCGACAACGCTTCGGCGCAACCGGTTCTCGACCGTCCGCGCCGGGAGCGGGTGCTGGCCGCCGCGGTGCTGCTCGACCTGGCCCTGGCGTGCCGGATCCGCCCGTCGGTCGACGGTGACCCGGTCGAACCGGGCCGCTTGATCGCGTTGGCGGTGGCAGGCGCAGTGGACCCGGTCGCAGAACCGGCGTTCTTGCTGTTGCAGCGACGCCCGTTGCGGCCCCAAACGGCGGTCAAGCGGCTGGCCAGGCACACCGAACGCGACATCGTCGGCCAGCTGGAGCGAACCGGTCAGATCCGACGTATCCCTCTGCCGGACAAGCGGTTCGGACACGAGTTCGCATGGCCGCTGACCAACCGCAACCGCGTCGGCCACGCGCGGTCGGCGCTGTTGTCGGCGCTGTTCGATCGCAGGCCGCCGGGCCCGACCACGGCGGCGATCATCACGCTGCTGCACGCGATCGACGGTCTGGGCGCGCTGCTCAGCCTCAATGACCGGGGCTGGCGGTGGGTGCATGCCCGCGCCGGCGAGATCGCGCTGGGCAGTTGGGTCGAAGAGTCGCCGACGGCGCTGCCCGAGATGAACCTCGCGGTCACGGCCTCGGCGCTGCGCCCGGCGCTGTCCTAGCCGCTAGCTCAACGCCTGCTCGAGGTCGGCCAGCAGGTCCGCGACGTCTTCGATACCGACCGACAGCCGTACCAGGTCCTCGGGGACCTCCAGTTGGGAACCGGCGGTCGACGCGTGCGTCATGGCTCCCGGGTGCTCGATCAGCGATTCGACGCCGCCCAACGACTCGGCCAGGATGAAAACCTCTGTGCGGGAACACAGTTTGCGTGCGGCCTCCGCTCCCCCGCGCAGTCGCACGGAGATCATGCCCCCGAAGCCGGTCATCTGCCTGGCCGCGACCTCGTGGCCTGGATGCCCGGGCAGACCCGGGTAGAGCACGGTCTCGATCGCGGGATGTCCCTCGAGGAACTCGGCGATGACGGCCGCATTGTCACTGTGCCGCTGCATTCGGATCACCAGTGTCTTCAGACCACGAAGGGTGAGGTAGGCGTCGAACGGGCTGGGCACCCCGCCCGCACCGTTCTGCAGGAAGGCGAAAGCGGCGTCGAGTTCCTCGTCGTTGGTCAGCAGCGCTCCGCCCACCACGTCGGAGTGCCCCCCGATGTACTTGGTGGTGGAGTGCAGCACGATGTCGGCGCCCAACAGCAGCGGCTGCTGCAGCGCGGGTGAGGCGAAGGTGTTGTCTACCAAGACTTTCACATTCGATGTCGCCGCGATCTGCGCGATCGCGCTGATGTCGGCGATCGACAGCAGCGGGTTGGTCGGTGTCTCGACCAGGATCATCCGGGTGCTCGGCGTGATCGCCGCGCGCACTGCGTCCAGATCGGCGAGCGCAACGGCGGCGTAGTCGATGCCCCACTTGGTGAACACCTTGTCGATCAGCCGGAACGTCCCGCCATAAGCGTCGTCGGGCATCACCACGTGGTCACCCGGCCGCAGAACCGCCCGCAACGCGCAATCCGTCGCCGCCATGCCCGAGGAGAACGCCCGCCCGTAGGCCGCCGCCTCCACCGCGGCGAGGGAGACCTCGAGCGCCGCCCGGGTGGGGTTGCCGGTTCTGGCGTATTCGTAGCCTCCGCGCAGCCCGCCGACACCGTCCTGCGCGAACGTCGAACTGGCGTAGATCGGCGCGTTGACGGCACCTGTGGTCAGATCAGGTCGGACGGCGTGGATGGCCTTCGTAGAAAGGCCCTGCGCCGAGAGGCCGTGCGTTTCGTTCTTCGACATCACCGCTCAGCCTAGCCACGACTGTGGCGCATGCCGACCGGGTAGACATGTCCCATGAACTCTGCGACCCGCCTCGAGGACATGCTCGAGCTGGATTCCCTGCTCTCACCCGAGGACATCGAGCTGCGCCAGACCGTCCGCCGGTTCGGCGAACAACGGCTGCGGCCGTTCATCGCCGAGTGGTTCGAGACCGGTCAGGTGCCGGTTCGCGACCTGGCCGCCGACTTCGGCAAGCTCGGACTTCTGGGCATGCACCTGGAGGGTTACGGCTGCGGCGGATCGACCGCGACGGCCTACGGCCTGGTGTGCCAGGAACTCGAGGCCGTGGACAGCGGGCTGCGCAGCCTGGTCTCGGTGCAGGGCTCGCTGGCGATGTTCGCGATCCACCGCTGGGGCAGCGAGGAGCAGCGCAACCAGTGGCTGCCCGCGATGGCGACCGGTGAGGCCATCGGGTGTTTCGGGCTGACCGAACCCGACTTCGGGTCCAATCCCGGTGGGATGCGCACGACCGCGAAGCGGGACGGATCGGACTGGATCCTGCGCGGGTCGAAGATGTGGATCACCAACGGGTCGGTTGCCGATGTGGCGGTCGTGTGGGCCCGAACCGACGACGGGGTAGCCGGATTCCTGGTTCCCGCGGGGACGCCCGGATTCTCCGCGACCGACATGACACACAAGTTGTCGCTGCGGGCCTCGGTCACCTCGGAGTTGCACCTCGACGACGTCCGGTTGCCCGCCGACGCGAAGCTGCCCGAAGCGCGCGGACTGTCCGGGCCGCTCAGCTGTCTGTCGGAGGCCCGGTTCGGCATCGTGTTCGGCAGTGTCGGCGCCGCCAGGGACTGCCTACAGAGCGCGCTGGACTACGTCGGCACACGGGAGGTGTTCGACAAACCGTTGGCGGGCTACCAGCTGACTCAGGCCAAGATCGCCGATATGGCAGTCGAACTCGGCAAAGCTCAACTTCTCGCCCTTCATCTCGGCAAGCTCAAGGACGTGGGCAAGATCAAGCCCGAGCAGGTCAGCCTCGGCAAGCTGAACAATGTCCGCGAGGCCATCCAGATCGCCCGTCAGTGTCGAACCCTGTTGGGCGCCAACGGGATCACCCTGGAGTATCCGGTCATCCGGCACGCCAACAACCTGGAGTCGGTGCTGACGTACGAGGGCACCTCTGAGGTGCATCAGTTGGTCATCGGAGAGGCGCTGACCGGCGTCAGCGCCTTCCGATGAGCCGTTACTGCTGCGGGGTGACCTGAGGCGGCGGACCGGGCGGCAAGGGTTGGGGGTTGATGTCGGCGACCTGACCACCGCTGAGCTTGCGATAGGCGTACACCTCGATGAGCGCGACCAGCGGAAGCGCGACGAGCAGACCCACGCCGCAGAGCAACGCCCCGACGAGCGTGACCACGAAGATCACGAGAAACGTCAGCAGCACCTGACCGAAGTTGTTCTTCGCGATGTCGAAGCTGGTCTTGATCGCGTCGATCGGCGAGAGGTTGCGGTCCAGCAGCGCGATCACGGTGAACATCGTGAAGATGGCCACGATGAAACCGGGGATGACGCACAGCGCAAAGCCGATCGAGGTCAGCAGTCCCACGATCACGCTCGCGATGATGACGGCGCCGACGTTACGCGGTTTGAAGAACGACCCGATGGTCACCGGTTGTCCGTCGGCGACGGCCAACATGCCGTTGTAGTAGGCGGATTGGATTAATCCGCCGACGACCAGCGCCACGATCCAGCCGAGAATGGTGATCGCGATGCTGGCGGGACTGTCGACGTTGTACGAGAACGAGAACCCGTCGCCGTCGGACGAGTAACTCGTCGACCCCGGGTCCACCACGGCCGACAGCGTGCCGAACAAACCCTGCAACCCAACGACGATGATTCCGTAGACCAGCGTCGGGACAATCAGCGCGGCAGCGTTGCTGGTGAACTTACCCCAGGCCCACGAGAACGCCTCTCCGACGCTATACCTCTGAGCGCCAGGGAATCCCGGCCCACCGGGCGGCGGATAGCCACCTACAGGCGGGTAACCACCCTGCCCCGGTGGCGGATAACCGGCCCCCGGTGGCGGATACCCGCCGGGCGGCGGCGGAGGCGGGTAACCCCCGGGCGGCGGCGGTGGCGGATATCCACCGGGCGGCGGCGGAGGCGGATATCCACCGGGCGGCGGCGGAGGGTTGTTTCCCGGCGGAGGAGGCGGTTGATCAGTCATGTGACCTTCCCGGTTGACTACAACGGTAAGCAGACGGTGCTGATGAGTTTATCCGCAATGGTCTGCCGTTTGGCGTCCCACAGCGGGAAAAGATAACCGATATAACAGATCGCGGCGTCGATGGTATGCGCCAGTTGCCGCAGGACAGACATACCGAAACCGATTGGCTGCCCGGTCTTTTCACTGACCACCTTGAAGTTCTGCAACGACTTGCCGATGCTGGAGCCGGTGGTGCCCTGTCGGTAACCGTAATTCCAGATCACGTATGCCAGAACGAGAATCGGAGCGATGAAGGAAGCCGACGCTTGTCCCAGCATCGACGGCTCCATCACGCAGATCTCACGCACGTCGATTTCTGAAAACTCTGTCACGCAGGTGGTTTCCTGCGTTGCGAGTAACACGGACCAGCCGATGCCGAGGATGAGGAACGTGGGGATGTTATCGATCAGCCACGCCAACACGCGGGTGAACCAGGGCGTGTAAGCCTCTCTCGGCAGTGCTTGAACCGTTTGCGCTGGAGGTGGATAGCTGGTCACCATTTGCGGCGGCGGAGTGTCGCCGCCCCGCGAACCGTCCGGTGACGAAGGACCGCTTGCCGGAGGCGGCGGTTCATCGCTCATGGACGGCTCCAGTCAATGGCTTAGCTGGGATCAAGCGTGCCTAATCTACCCGAGAAGCGGCTTTGTGCAGGGATTTCTGTGCGAAACACACTGCCATTACCGAAAGCCAGGAACCGTGCGGCCGACATCGCGTCGAGAGACCCTGGCGGGTTGTTTGCCAGGCGTCGACTGCCCGATGACGATGAGGCGCTAGCGAACCCGGCGCTTGCTTCCGTCGGACAGGAAACCGAGCAGGTCGTGGCGGGTCAGCACGCCGACGGGCTTACCCTCTTCGACCACCATCACCGCGTCGCACTCGCGAAGTTCTTTCGCTGCGGCGCTGACCAGTTCGCCGGCGCCGATCAGCGGCATCGGTGGGCTCATGTGCTCGGCCACCGCATCGGCGAGCTTGGCCCGTCCCTCGAAGACCGCGGAGAGCAGTTCGCGTTCGGACACGCTGCCCGCGACCTCCCCGGCCATCACCGGCGGTTCGGCACCGACGACGGGCATCTGTGAGACGCCGTATTCGCGCAGGATCCCGATGGCGTCGCGAACGGTCTCCGACGGGTGCGTATGCACGAGGTCCGGCAACGCCCCCGACTTGCCGCGCAGCACTTCGCCGACCGTCGACTCCTCCACCGACCCGTCCATCCTGCTGCGCAGGAAGCCGTACGACGACATCCAGTCGTCGTTGAAAACCTTTGCGAGATAGCCTCTTCCGCCGTCGGGCAACAGCACGACGATCAACGCGTCGGGGCCGGCCTGTTCGGCCACCTTGTTGGCGGCCACCACTGCCATACCGCACGATCCGCCGACGAGCAGCGCCTCTTCGCGCGCCAGCCTGCGCGTCATCTCGAACGAATCGGCATCCGAAACCGCGATGATCTCGTCGGGCACCGCGGGGTCGTAGGCCTTGGGCCAGAAGTCCTCGCCGACGCCCTCCACCAGATACGGCCGCCCGGACCCGCCGGAGTACACCGAACCCTCCGGATCGGCACCGATGACCCGCACCTTGCCGTCGGACACTTCCTTCAGGTAGCGACCGGCGCCGGTGATGGTCCCGCCGGTGCCCACGCCCGCCACGAAATGCGTGACCTTGCCGTCGGTGTCGGCCCAGATCTCAGGGCCGGTGGTCTCGTAGTGCGACTCGGGTCCCATCGGGTTGGCGTACTGGTCCGGCTTCCACGCGCCGTCGATCTCTTCGACCAGCCGGTCGGACACGCTGTAGTAGCTGTCGGGATGGTCTGGTGGCACCGCGGTCGGACACACCACCACGTCGGCGCCGTATGCGCGCAGCACATTGCGCTTGTCCTCGCCGACCTTGTCAGGGCAGACGAAGATGCACTTGTAGCCTCGCTGCTGGGCGATCAGTGCCAGTCCCACCCCGGTGTTCCCCGACGTCGGTTCGACGATCGTACCGCCGGGCTTGAGCTCACCGCTGGCCTCGGCAGCGTCGATCATCTTGATCGCGATGCGGTCCTTTGAGCTGCCGCCGGGGTTGAGATACTCGATCTTGGCCGCGACCACGCCCACCCCCGGCGGAACAACCGAGTTCAGCTGTACCAGGGGGGTATTGCCGATGAGCTCACTGACGTGCCGGGCGATCCGCATGACTCCATCGTGTCAGGCGACTCCCGCCGTCACCAGGTCGGCTACCAGGTGGCCTCGCGGATGTAGTCGCCGATCTGGCGCAACGAGCGTTTCGCCTCGGGCACGATCGGCGCCGCGATCTGGAACACATGCATCTGCCCTGGCCAGACGCGCACTTCGACCGGCACGCCGGCCGCAGCCAGGCGCCGCGCGGCCTTGCGCGCATCGCTCACCAGCACCTCGGAGCCCGAGACGTGGATCAGCGTGCGGGGCAGACCTGGTTCGATGTGGTCGAGCGGCTCGTAGACCTCTTCGGGCTTGCCATCCTTTCGACCGTGCAGCGCCGCATCCTCGATCAGGTCGACGAGCGCGTTAAACGCCCGCGGCGGGAACATCGCGTCGGTGCGGATGTTCGGGTGGTTGGCCCGCGCCACGTTGTCGATCTCGAAGAGGGGCGACATCGTCACCATCGCGGCAGGCACTTCACCCTCGAGGCCTTCGCGCTGCAGGCGTTCGGCCAGGGCGAGCGCCAGGTAGCCGCCCGCGGAGTCGCCGGCCAGGACGATCTGGTCGGGCTGATAGCCGTGCAGGCGCAGCCACTGGTAGGCGTCGTAGCAGTCGTCGATCGCCATGCCGACGGAGTGCTTCGGGATCATCCGGTAGTTGACGACCAGCACCGGGCAATCGGCGTAGCCCGACAGCGCCTGCACCAGGCGGCCGTGCGAGTTGACACCGCAGGTCAGAAATGCGCCGCCATGCATGTAGAGGATGACGCCGCGTTTGCCGTCCGCGGGCAGCACGCCGGGTGCCCGGACGAGTTGCGCGGTGCACTTCGGCAAAGAGATCGTGGCCCGCACGGTGCCAGGCGCCGGCCGCGCGATGCGTGAGACGAAGTCGACAACACCCCACGGCCACGGCAGCTTCGGGGCGTAGCTACCGATAGCTAGCGTAGGTCGAACAGTTAGCAGAGCTGCGAGCGATGCCAGCCGACCGCCGAGGCTCGGGCCGTCTTCGACGACCTCCACCGGCGCTCCGTCACTGACCGGGAACTTGCGCGGTTTACGCGTGTGAACAGGCGATACTCCTGGTCGGCGAACATGGCCAACCTTGCTTGGTGCGGTCATTACAACCACCCCCTCCGACGTTTCAAGCCGCCGTGGTGCCGAGCACGCCTAATTTTCTGGACGTGGCTCGCGTCTTAGCTTGACACCTTATGTTGGTTACAACAATCAGCGAGTCATATTCGATACCGGAGTTGATACCGCAATGTGACCCCTTAACGCTTCTCGCCACGCGGATAGCCCGAAAAAGCCACTTAAACTTGCCGACGTGGGCACACCACGACGGACGAGCACCATCGCCTTTGCAGCCGCGGCCACGCTCGGCTCGGTCGGTTCGGCCTATATCGGGGCGCGCAACCTGCTGATCGGGCAGGCTGATCAGGCTCGTCGCGTCATTCCGCACGCGTGGGACATCCCGCCCCGCGCCGACGGTGTCTACGCACCTGGCGGCGGTCCCGTCGAGCGCTGGCGCCGTGACGTGCCGTTTGACCTGCATCTGATGGTCTTCGGCGACTCCACCGCGACCGGTTACGGAGCCACCTCCGCCGAGGAGGTGCCCGGGGTTCTGCTCGCGAGAGGTCTGGCCGACGTTTCCGGTAAGCGAATCCGGCTGAGTACCAAGGCGATCGTCGGGGCGACGTCGAAGGGACTGTCGGGTCAGATCGACGCGATGTTCGTGGCGGGTCCCCCGCCCGACGCCGCGGTGATCATGATCGGCGCCAACGACATCACCCGGCCCAACGGCGTCCACCCGTCGGCGCGACGACTGGGAAAGGCGGTGCGCCGGTTGCGGGCTGCGGGCGCCGTCGTGGTGGTGGGCACCTGTCCCGATTTCGGTGTCATCACCGCGATACCGCAGCCCCTGCGCGCGGTGACACGCAGCCGCGGCCTGCGGCTGGCCCGGGCTCAGACGGCCGCGGTGCTTGCCGAGGGCGGGGTTCCGGTGCCGCTGGCCGACCTGCTGGCGCCCCACTTCCGGTCCACCCCCGACGTGCTGTTCTCCCCCGATATGTTCCATCCGTCCGGCGCCGGCTATGCGCTGGCAGCCAACCAACTGCTGCCCGCGCTGTGTAATGCGTTGAGCGAGTGGCTCGGTGGCGCGGCGCCGGAGCTGCCGTGGCGGACGCGCTCGGGTGAGGGCTTCGCGCTGCTGGCCCGGGTGGGCGGTCTGAGCAGGCTGTGGCGGCGGTCGACTGGGGTCCCCGCACCCATCGTGGCGTCCGCGAGCTAGGTTCTCCTCATAGCCGTCAATGCGAGGAGACACCATGCCTGAAGCCGTCATTGTCGCGACCGCGCGGTCGCCGATCGGCCGCGCCGCGAAGGGTTCATTGGTCGACATCCGTCCCGACGACCTGGCCGCGCAGATGGTGCGCGCGGTGCTGGACAAGGTGCCCGCACTGGATCCGCGGGAGATCGATGACCTGATCATGGGCTGCGGCCAGCCCGCCGGCGAGGCCGGGTTCAACGTCGGCAGGGCGGTGGCCGTGCAGCTCGGCTACGACTTCCTGCCGGGCACGACCGTGAACCGCTACTGCTCGTCGTCGCTGCAGACCACGCGCATGGCGTTCCACGCGATCAAGGCCGGCGAGGGGCATGCGTTCGTTTCGGCTGGCGTGGAGACGGTTTCGCGGTTCCCGAAGGGCACGGCGGACGGTTGGCCGGACAGCAAGAACCCGTTGTTCGCCGACGCGATGAGCCGCTCGGATCAGGCGGCCGCCGGCGCCGAGGAGTGGCACGACCCGCGCGAGGACGGCTTGCTGCCGGACGTCTACATCGCGATGGGCCAGACCGCGGAGAACGTCGCGCTGTACACCGGCATCAGCCGCGAGGACCAGGACCACTGGGGTGTTCGGTCGCAGAACCGCGCCGAGGAGGCCATCAAGAACGGCTTCTTCGAGCGCGAGATCGTCCCGGTGACGCTGCCCGACGGAACCGTCGTGTCCACCGATGACGGCCCTCGTGCCGGGACCACCTACGAGAAGATCAGCCAACTCAAGCCGGTGTTCAGGCCGAACGGCACCGTGACGGCCGGCAACGCGTGCCCGCTCAACGACGGTGCCGCCGCGTTGGTCATCATGTCGGAGACCAAGGCTCGCGAGCTGGGCCTGACGCCGCTGGCGCGCGTCGTCTCGACGGGAGTGAGCGGGCTGTCGCCGGAGATCATGGGTCTCGGCCCGATCGAGGCGACGAAGAAAGCGCTGGCCAACGCCGGGATGTCGATCGGCGATATCGACCTCTACGAGATCAATGAGGCGTTCGCGGTGCAGGTGCTCGGCTCGGCGCGCGAACTGGGCATGGACGAGGACAAGCTCAACGTCTCGGGCGGTGCGATCGCGCTGGGCCATCCGTTCGGCATGACCGGCGCGCGGATCACCGCGACGCTGCTGAACAATCTGACGACCCACGACAAGACGTTCGGCCTCGAGACGATGTGTGTCGGCGGCGGCCAGGGCATGGCGATGGTGATCGAGCGGCTGTCCTGACCCTCGAAAAGCCCGCGAAAACGAAAAGGCCCGGCACATTTCGTGCCGGGCCTTCTCGTCAAGCTGCTATTCGCTTTGGAAGTACGACAGCAGTCGCAGGATCTCGATGTACAGCCAGACCAGGGTGACGGTCAGGCCGAGCGCGACGCCCCATGCCGCCTTCTCCGGTGCTCCGGCGCGGATCATCTGATCGGCCGAATCGAAGTCGATCAGGAAGCTGAACGCGGCCAGGCCGATGCAGACCAGCGAGAAGATGATCGCGATCGGACCACCGGCGCGCAGGCCCATGCCCTCGCCGCCGCCGACACCGAACATCGCCAGCACCAGGTTGCCGAGCATGAGCACCAGGACGCCGAACAGGCCGGCGACGATCATGCGGGTGAACTTCGGGGTGACGCGGATGGCGCCGGTCTTGTAGACGACGAGCATGCCGAAGAACACGCCGAATGTGGCGAGCACCGCCTGGGTGATCAGCGCACCCGCGCTGCCGCCCGCGATCTCGACGCTCCTACCGAACACCCACGAGATGGCGCCCAGGAAAAGACCCTCCAGGCCCGCGTAGCTCAAGACGATCGCGGGGTTGTCCTGCTTGCGACCGAAGGTGGCCACCAGGACCAACACCAGGCCGCCGATCGCGCCGACCATCGCCAGTGGAAGGGCAATGGCCGGGTTGATCGCCGCAAGGAAGTAGCTGACGACCGCGACGGCCGCCAACACCGCCAGCGTGACGCCGGTCTTGGTGACGACATCGTCGATGGTCATCGGGCGGGCAACGCCGGCCTGGCGCTGCTCCGGGTACTGCGTCACATAGGGGTCGGCGTGAACCGCCTGCGTACCGTAGCCGGCGGCCCCGGTACCGAACTGCGCATATCCGCCCTGCGACTTTGGCAGGGATCGAAATACGGGGTTGCTGGATTCCCGCACCGTGGGTTCCTCTCCTGATGATGTCGATCGTCAATCGGCGAACACACCGTCAACGAATCATGTCTCTGGTCGGTTCCCGGCCGCGCCGATCACTTTCCCAGCTGGTTCACAAGAAACCCTACCCAAAGCATTCGCAGGTCGGGCGACGTTCTACATTGCATACTCGTGGGCGAAAACGAGGATGTCCTAGTAACCGTTGACCGCGGCGTCGGCCTGATCACCCTCAACCGGCCCAAGGCCATCAACTCGCTGAACCACTCCATGGTCACCGTGATGTCTCGCGTGCTGGCTGAGTGGGCCCATGACGACGCCGTCACCGCCGTCGTGGTCGACGGCGCCGGCGAACGCGGCCTGTGCGCGGGCGGCGACATCGTCGCGCTCTATCACAGCGCGAGGGCCGAGGGGCCTGAGAAAGGGCGCGAAGCGCGCGCCTTCTGGTACGACGAATACCTGCTCAACGCCCAGATCGGCCGGTTCGGCAAACCGTATGTCGCCCTGATGGACGGCATCGTGATGGGTGGCGGCGTCGGCGTCAGCGCGCACGGCAGCGTGCGCGTCGTCACCGACACCACCAAGATGGCGATGCCCGAGGTCGGCATCGGCTTCGTTCCCGATGTCGGCGGCACGCTGATCCTGTCGCACGCACCCGGGCTGCTCGGCTACCACGCCGCGCTCACGGGCGCGAACTTCGACGGCGCCGACGCGATCGCGATGGGCTTCGCCGACCACTTCGTGCCCCACGACAAGCTCGAAGACTTCAAGGCCGCAATTCTCGCGGACGGGATCAACGCCGCACTGGCCGGCCATGCCGTCGCGCCACCGCCGAGTGGCCTTCTGCGTCAACGCGAATGGATCGACCGCTGTTATGCCGGTGAGACCGTCCTCGACATCGTCGCGGCCCTGCGCGGTCACGACGACGCGGCTGCCGGCGAGGCGGCCGATCTCATCGAGAGCCGCTCGCCCGTCTCGGTTTCCGTCGCGCTGGAAGCGCTGCGCCGCGCCGCGAAGCTCGACACACTCGAGGACGTGCTGCGCCAGGAGTACCGGACGTCGTGCGGGGCCCTGCGCTCCCACGACTTCGTCGAGGGCATTCGCGCCCAGGTTGTCGACAAGGACCGCAATCCGAAATGGTCGCCCGCCTCGTTGCCGGCGGTCACCACAGCCGACGTCGAGGACTACTTCGCGCCGGCCGATCGCGAACTGGAGTTCAAAGATGAATGACGACACCAGCTTCTCCACTATTCTGGTCACGCGTGACGACCGCGTCGCGACCATCACGCTGAACCGGCCGAAGGCGCTCAACGCGCTCAACAGTCAGGTGATGGACGAAGTCACCTCCGCGGCAGCCGAATTGGACAACGATCCGGCGATCGGCGCCATCATCATCACCGGCAACGAGAAGGCGTTCGCCGCAGGAGCCGACATCAAGGAGATGGCGAGCCTGTCGTTCGCCGACGTCTTCGCTAGCGACTTCTTCGCAGGCTGGGGTTCGTTCGCCGCCACCCGCACCCCCACGATCGCGGCTGTCGCCGGCTACGCGCTGGGCGGTGGCTGCGAGTTGGCGATGATGTGCGATCTGCTGATCGCCGCCGACACCGCGAAATTCGGCCAGCCCGAGATCAAGCTCGGCGTGCTGCCCGGCATGGGCGGCTCGCAGCGGCTGACCCGCGCCGTCGGCAAGGCTAAGGCGATGGACCTGATCCTCACCGGTCGCAACATGGGCGCCGAGGAGGCCGAACGCGCGGGCCTGGTATCCCGGGTGGTGCCCGCCGACACACTGCTCGACGAGGCCAACTCCGTCGCCAAGACCATCGCCGGCATGTCGCTGTCGGCATCGCGGATGGCGAAGGAGGCCGTCAACCGTGCCTTCGAATCGACCCTGGCCGAGGGCCTACTGTACGAGCGCAGGCTGTTCCACTCGGCGTTCGCGACCGACGACCAGACCGAGGGCATGAACGCGTTCACCGAGAAGCGCCCACCGGCCTTCCGCCACCGTTAATCTGCGGTGGTGACCGACACCCGCGACGACACCGACACCACGGTCGAAGAGCCGCGGGAGAAGCCGGTCAAGACGTCCAAGGACACCCCGTGGTGGGTGCGCAATTACACATTCACCGGCACCGCGCTGGGCCTGGTGTTCCTGTGGCTGTCGATGACGCCGTCGCTGCTCCCTCGGGGTCCACTGTTCCAGGCGCTGGTCAGCGGCGGCGCAGGCGCTTTCGGTTATGGCCTCGGCGTCTTCGTGGTGTGGCTCGTGCGCTACATGCGGTCCAAGGACAGCAGCCCGCCCGCCCCGCGACAGGCCTGGATCGCCTTGGTGGTCGTCGGCGTCACCGGCCAGATCCTGATGATCGTCTACTTCCACATCTGGCAGGACGAGGTCCGCGATCTCAACGGTGTTCCGCGCATGGGCTTCTGGGATCATCCCCTGACCGCCGTGCTGTCCGTCGTGACGCTGTTCGTGCTCGTCGAGATCGGGCAGCTGATCGGCAGGCTCGTGCGCTTCCTGGTCCGGCAACTCGAACGCGTTGCACCGCCGAGGGTTTCGGCGGTTGTGGTGGTGGTGCTGCTGATCGCCCTCACCATCGCGCTGCTGAACGGCATCGTGGTGCGCTTCGCGATGAGCACGATCAACAACACGTTCGCGGCAGTCAACGACGAGACCGACCCGGATTTCACTGCGCCCACATCACCGTTGCGGTCCGGCGGTCCCCAGTCGCTGGCCAGCTGGGAATCCCTTGGCCACCAGGGCCGGATATTCGTGGCGGCGGGGCCGACGGTCGAGCAGTTGACGGAGTTCAACGGCCGGCCTGCCGTCGAACCGATCCGCGTCTACGCCGGCCTGCATTCCGCGGACGGAATCAAGGCCACCGCCGCGCTGGCGGCCCGCGAACTGCAGCGCACCGGCGGACTGGACCGCGACGTCGTCGCCGTGGCCACCACCACCGGCACCGGCTGGATCAACGAAGCCGAAGCCTCTGCGCTGGAATACATGTACAACGGCGACACCGCAATCGTGTCGATGCAGTACTCGTTTCTGCCGAGTTGGCTGTCGTTCCTCGTGGATAAGGAGAATGCACGACAGGCGGGTCAGGCGCTGTTCGAGGCCGTCGACGCGCTGATCCGGGAGATGCCCGAGGCGCAGCGACCGCGCCTGGTCGTGTTCGGGGAGAGCCTCGGATCATTCGGCGGTGAAGCGCCTTTCCTGGCGCTCAACAACCTCATCGCCCGCACGGACGGAGCACTGTTCAGCGGCCCCACGTTCAACAACACGATCTGGACGCAGCTGACCCGTGACCGCGACCCCGGCTCGCCGATGTGGCTGCCGATCTACGACGACGGCGAGAACGTCCACTTCGCCGCGCGCGCCCAGGATTTGAGCCGGCCGGACGGCCCCTGGGGGGATCCGCGGGTGGTGTACCTGCAGCACGCGTCGGACCCGATCGCGTGGTTCAACCCGGATCTACTGTTCGCCGAACCGGATTGGCTCAAGGAGCCACGCGGTTACGACGTCTCCGGCCGGATGCAGTGGATACCCGTGGTGACGTTCCTCCAGGTGTCGGCGGACATGGCCGTGGCCGTGGATGTGCCCGACGGGCACGGCCACGTCTACGTCAAGGATGTGGCCAACGCGTGGGCGGCGATCCTGCAGCCGCCGGGCTGGACACCGGAGAAGACCGAACGCCTGCGGCCGCTGTTGAGCAGTGACGAGAAGGATTAGGCAAGAATGCCTTTCAAGGCGTGGTATCCGCCGATGACGTCGGTCGCGCGGTGCAGCCCCAGATCGAGCAGCGACGCCGCCGCCAGGCTCGAGGTGTAACCCTCCGAGCACAGCACCACCCACTCGACGTCATCGTCGACGGCCTGTGGCAGCCGCGCCTCGCTGGTCGGGTCGCAACGCCATTCGAGCACGTTGCGTTCGATCATCAACGCTTCTGCCACCTCCCCCTCGCGTGCGCGTTGGGCTTGCGGGCGGATGTCGACTAGGATCGCGCCGCGGTCCAACGCCGCGGGCACGTCGGCCGCGGGCAACCGGTGCAGGCGAGCGCGGGCGTCGTCCAGGATCCGGTCGATACGACTCTGGATGATCACCCCTCCGGTCCGTCGGTCAGCTCGGTCCGATTGCGGCGCAACGTGTTCCGTTCCGTCACCTCGTAATACGACATCGCGGTCAACGGCGGCGAATAAGCATGCACGCTCAGCGTCGGGGTGACCGGGGCCGACGTGTCACCGTCGGGTGCCCACACCACGTCGTGCACCCATCCCAGCGGGAAGGCGGCCTGATCCCCTGCGTGCAGCCGGCGCCGCCGCAATGCGCCACCATCCCAGCGGGTCTCCCGCAACGCGCCCGAGATCACCGTCAGGGCCCCGAGAGAGCCACCGTGGTCGTGCATCTCGGTCGACCGGTCGGGCACCCAGCTGATCAGCCAGATGTCGAGCTCGTCATCACCATGGAGGCGAGTGAACCACCGTTCGTCGCGAGGCGGTCCGCCGGCAGGCAGCAGAGGGTCGTAGCGACCGGTGAGCACATCGTCGGCGCAGCGGTCGGAAGCGAGTAACAGATCGGGCAGCCGCAGCCGCGTCGGTGCGGACACCGCGGGTACGGCAGAGGGCAGAACTGCAGGGGAGGCCATGGAAGCTCCAAGAGAACCGGAAACGGGCAGGGGCGGCGCTAGTGCCGACAACACTCCTGGCGTCCGGTCGTCATGAGGGCAAGCCTGGCATGGGCGTGCCATTCCAACCCGGCCGGAGGCGACGGTCCCGCACGCTCGGTGCCTGTCGTCGCAGGCCAGACGCGTGTTTGCGGGGTCGGCGGATAGATTCACCGTGAGCGCAACCTCGCCGATCGGTGTAGCCGGTGTCGGTCACGGGCGAGCCGTTGCCTAGATTGACGGGCATGCGCATGCGTCACGGTGTCGCGGCGGCCGCAGTGATGGTGGGTGTCGTCGCGGGATGCTCGTCGGGTACCGAAGACACCTCCGAGCCGTCGGCCGACTCGACGCCCACGGCTACCAGCTCGGAAACACCCACCGCGGCACCGGGTTCGGTCGCCGTCTCCCCCGACGGTGTCACCACCGCGGTCGGCGCTCCCGCCGACTCGACCGAGGAGGAGTACTTCACGGCCTGCGCCACAGCGCGGCAGTGGATGGACGAACAGGGTGGTGACCCGAAGTCACAGATCGAGCCCTACCTCGGCATGGTGCAATCCACGGATTCGGCGGGGCCCGGAACATACGACACACCGTGGACGCAGTTGCCGCCACCGCGTCAGGCCGCGGTCATCGTCGCCGTGCAGGCGGCGGCCGACGGCCTCTGCGCCTGAAACCGGCGGCCAGAACCGGCGCCGGCAGGCGACAATGGCGGCATGGCTGGCAAGCGGGTCGCGCTGGCGCTGGGCAGCGGTGGCGCCCGCGGCTACGCCCACATCGGGGTGATCGAGGAACTTCAGGACCGCGGCTACGAGATCGTCGGGATCGCAGGATCGTCCATGGGCGCTCTCGTCGGCGGGCTGCACGCGGCGGGCAAGCTCGACGAGTTCTCCGACTGGGCGAAGTCGCTCACCCAGGGCGCCGTGCTGCGGCTGCTCGATCCCTCGATCACCGCAGCGGGCGTGCTGCGCGCGACCAAGATCCTCGACGCTGTTCGCGACATCCTCGGCGAGGTGCGCATCGAGGACCTGCCGATCCCCTACACCGCGGTCGCAACCGACCTCATCGCCGGCAAGTCGGTTTGGCTCCAGAGGGGCCCGGTGGACGCCGCGATCCGAGCGTCGATCGCGATCCCTGGGGTGATCGCACCGCATGTGCTCGACGGGCGCCTGCTCGCCGACGGCGGCATTCTCGAACCGCTGCCCATGGCGCCGATCGCAGCCGTCAACGCCGACCTGACCATCGCGGTGTCCTTGGCAGGCAGCGAGGCGGGCGGCAGCGAAGAACCTGTAGAACCAGCAGGACAGGGTCAACGCGCCACCACCGAGTGGCTGGCGAGGGTGTGGCGCAGCACCGCGTCGCTGTTCGAGTCGAATGCGATGCTGAACCGCTTCGGCGCGGCACCGGAGGACTATCCGGCGGGCGGAGACAGCGAGGAGGAACTCGTCGACGCGACGAAGGAAGCGTCCGTGGTGCCCAAGCTCGGCAGCTTCGAAGTGATGAACCGCACGATCGACATCGCGCAGGCCGCGCTTGCGCGGCACCAGCTCGCCGGTTATCCGCCCGACATGCTCATCGAGGTACCCCGTTCGGCTTGTCGGAGCCTGGAATTCCACCGCGCAGCCGAAGTGATCGACATCGGTATCGAGTTGGCGGCCGCCGCACTGGACGCGTTCGACACCAAACCCGGAACACCTACCGTGACCGAGGATTAGATGCCGAGGTGCTCGGCGATCTGAGCGGCGACGCCGCGGCCCTGCCTGCGTCCAGCATGCGCAGACGGTGTCCGGCACGCGGGGTCGAGCGGGTTGGCGCCGAACGCCGCCAGCGACTCGTCGTCGGCGAACACGCCGAAAGCGTTGCGCGTGGTGACCTCGTCCCTGGCGCCCGCCCCGAACGGTGACGGCGACGACAGGCCCTGTGGGATCAGGGCGACCACGACATCGCAATCGTCGGCCACGGCCAGGTTGACGGTGCTACCGACGCCGCCGTCCATGAAGCGGCGCGACCCGATGGTGACCGGCGGCCACACACCGGGCACCGCGCAGCTGGCCGCGACCGCGTCGACCAGCGAGACACCCGAGGTGCGGTCGAACTCCACCAGTTCCCCGGTCTCGGTGTCGATGGCGGTGATGCGTAGATCGCGGTCGGGCCAGTCGTGCGACGGCAGTCGCTGCTCGATCACCCTTCGCCGCACGTCCTCGGCGACGGTGTCCGCGGCGAGCGCGATCGCACCGATCCGCTGCACTTTCTCGGTTTTCGAGCCGGGAGCGGTCATCGCGTCGAGGAACATCTGGGTGATCGTCTCGATCCCCGCGCCGGGGTTGATCTCCGACGATGACGCCGCGGTCTGCCGGTCGAACAACGCGGGCAGGCCCAGGCCGCTCCCGAGTTGCGCGGCGACCGTCGAACCCGCCGATGTGCCGACCAGAACGTCTGAGGCCAACAACGCATCGGCGGTCGCGGGCGACTCGTCGGCGATACCGGTCAGGATGCCGGTCTCCCACGCGATACCCGCCACGCCGCCGCCGGCCAGTACCAGTGCACGTCTCGTCACAGCCCGTGAGTGTGCCAGGTGAGCGGCGTCGCCCGCGCGGCCCCCGACGCTACGCGAGGCCCTGCGCCGCCCTGCCGCTGATCAACGGCAGGTCGAGATACGTTGCGATGCCGGGTTCTGCGGCGCACACCGCGGGCACCGAGTTCACGCAGTGCGCCGCGGTGCCGACGATGCCGTACTCAGGGCCCTCTCCGCCGACCGCCGACTGAAAGCCCTTGACGACGATGTTGACATCCGGGTTGCCGCGGACCTCCATTTCGTACCGCTGGCCTTCGGGGCCGAATGTCCAAGCGGGGTCGAGGTTTTCCTCACCCATCAGCCAGTTCACGGTGACCCGCACCACCGGTTCTTCGTCGACGAGGGCCTCCCAGTGGAATTTGCGGCCCGCGACCTGCCCCGGTTCGATGACACCGATCGGTGATTCGATCGGCGCAGTGGCGACCGCAATCTCCTGCGCGGAGCGGACTTTCGGATCGGCACGGAAACCCACCTTGTCGACGATCATCTTTACCGCCTGGATGAAGCCGCCGTCGAGCAGCTTCTGCATGGGTCCGCTGAGCGCGTTCTCTGGAACCTCACCGAAGCCCATCACGTGCCGTACGACGTCAGGCGCTTCGTAGGTGCGAAGGTCGGAATACTCTTCGGCCCGAACGAATGTCACGCCGGTCGAGAAGGCGGAGAACAGGAGCGGAAACTTCTCGCTGATCCCGCCTGGCGCGATGCCGGTGCCGTGCAGCGTGGCATTTCCCGCGATCGCCGCCTCCTGCAAAGGCGTGCCCTGCCGGGCGCTGGGATACACCCATCCGACCGGGGTGACGACGTTCTTACCGGACCGCAACAATGCGGCCACCTCGTCCGGATTGGGCAACAGCGGCGAGTAGATCACCGCGTCGGCGTCGAGGGCGAGGATGTCGTCGAGGCTGTTGGTCGCGGTCACGCCCACCGGCTCGATGCCGACGATCTCGCCGACGTCCTTGCCTGCCTTCGCCGGCGAGTGCACCCAGCATCCGACGAGTTCGAGGTCGGGATGTTCGAGCACACCCTTGATCGCTGCGACCCCGACGCCACCGGTCGCCCACTGAACCACCCGTAGGGCCATAGCCGACTCCTCACCGCGAAACTAGAACACGTTCTACTCTTGCAGGTCTACACCACAACCCGTACCGCGCGGGTCACAATGGCTGCGATAGCCGCGATCAAGATCGGGGTTCGGTGCCCCGGGGCCCCTGCAGGGTGGCTTCCTCGATGCTTTCATCGGCCGCTAGACAGCTGGCGCGCTGTATGTTTCTGTCGATCGCAGGGCAGCGAAAGGATCATCAATGTCGACCGCCAGTAGTAACAGGGTCTTCGTCGTCGGTGTCGGAATGACGAGGTTCGAGAAGCCGGGCCGCCGTGAAGGGTGGGACTACCCTCAGATGGCCAAGGAGTCGGGCACCAAGGCACTCGACGACGCCGGCATCGACTACTCCGAAGTCCAGCAGGGATTCGTCGGCTACGTCGCCGGTGACTCGACGTCAGGCAACCGGGCGCTCTACGAACTCGGCTTGACGGGGATTCCGATCGCCAACGTCAACAACAACTGCTCGACCGGTTCGACGGCACTGTTCCTTGCCGCGCAGACGATCCGCGGCGGGCTCGCCGACTGCGTCATCGCTCTGGGTTTCGAGAAGATGCAGCCCGGGTCGCTCCAAGGCGGCCACGACGATCGGGAATCCCCGATGGCGAAGCACGTCGCGGCGATGGCCGAGATCGACGAGTTCGGCTTCCCCGTCGCGCCGTGGATGTTCGGCGCCGCGGGTCGCGAGCACATGCGCCAACATGGAAGCACCGCAGAGCATTTCGCGAAGATCGGGTACAAGAACCACAAGCACTCGGTGAACAATCCGTATGCGCAGTTCCAGGAGGAGTACACCCTCGACGACATCCTGGCCGCGAAAATGATCTCCGACCCGCTGACCAAGCTGCAGTGCTCGCCCACGTCGGACGGGTCAGGTGCAGCGATCGTGGCAAGCGAGGACTTCGTCGACAGGCACGGCCTGGCGGGCCAGGCGGTGGAGATCGTGGGTCAGGCGATGACCACCGACTTCGAGTCCAGCTTCGACGGCAGCGCCAAGAACCTCATCGGCTACGACATGAATGTCAAAGCCGCACAGCAGGTTTACGACCAGTCCGGGCTGGGACCGGCTGACTTCCAGGTGATCGAGCTGCACGACTGCTTCTCGGCCAACGAGCTACTGCTCTACGAGGCGCTGGGGCTGTGCGCCGAGGGTGAGGCGCCCAAGCTCATCGACAACAACGACACCACCTACGGCGGGCGTTGGGTGGTCAACCCCTCCGGCGGGCTGATCTCCAAGGGACACCCGCTCGGTGCGACGGGTCTCGCGCAGTGCGCGGAGCTGACGTGGCAGTTGCGCGGTGCGGCCGACAAGCGACAGGTCGAGGGCGTCACCGCCGCGCTGCAGCACAACATCGGGCTCGGGGGCGCCGCGGTTGTGACCGCTTACCAGCGCGCCGAGCGCTGATAGGGGATCATGGACCGCATGCGGACCACACGGATCCTCGCCGGAGTCGCCACCGTCGTGTGCGCGGCTGTCATGCTGCCCGCCGGTGTCGCATCGGCCGACGATCAGGAGTCGGCGCAGGAGGTCATCAGCAAGCTGCAGGATCAGGGGTACAACGTGACCATCGACAAGATCGGCACGGCCCCGCTGTCCGACTGCGTGGTCACCAGCGTGCGCAATCCCCAGGAGTTCACCCAGCTGGTGCCGCTGCTCGGCGGAAATCAGGACGGGGTGCTGTTCCCCGTGACCATCAGCAAGCCGATCTCGGTGTCGCTGGACTGCAGCGGTCGCTAGCGACTCCGGTGTGGTTGGTTGCGATAGGCGCGACCAACCACACCGAAACCGACGCATCAGCGTGAGCAATCCGCGGTGACGGTGATCGTGCGCTGGGCCACCACCTGGATCAGGTCGTCGCCGCGTCGCACCAATTCGGTTCGCTCACGGGCATTTCGGACATCGGTGACGACGCACTCGTCAAGGGGCGCACTCCCGATCCGATTGACCTTGACGTCGAAGCCTTGGGCCTCGAGTGTGGCGATGGTCAGCTCCGCCGAATCGGCCGCCGACGCGATGGCCGCCGGCGCGAGAATCGCACCGCATGCCGCCGCGGCCAGCCCGACCATTGTCAACAGTATTGCGCGCATGCCGCGCTCCCTTCGTGACCCGAAGACCCCGGTGGCCTTTCAGGTGGTACGACGGGACAACCGCGACGAAGGTTCAACGCGATCTGATGGAAGGACGATATGACTGCGGAAGTGAGGACGCGCGACGGTCGTCGGCTGGCCCTCGCCGAGGTCGGCGACCCGAACGGTCCCCTCGTCATGCACAACCACGGTGGGCCCAGCAGCCGCTTGGAGGTCCTGCTGTTGGCGGACTCGGCGGCCAAGAACGGGATCCGGCTCGTCGGCGTCGACCGCCCGGGTATGGGACAGTCGAGCGTTCAGAAGGTCCGGTCGTACGCCGGCTGGGCCGAGGACCTGACGACCATCGCGGATGTGTTGGGTTACCGGGAGTTCGGTGTGACGGGCTGGTCGGAGGGCGGCCCATGGGCGCTGGCGGCCGCCGCCTACATCGACAGCGGGCGGCTGCGCCATGTCAGCAGCATCGCGCCCGGTAGTTACGGCGCGTTCGGTGACAACTCCGCGGCGCCGTACCTGTCGAAGATCGATGCCCTTGGCGGCTTCCTCGCGCTACGGTTCAAGCCCGCCTTTCGCCTCATGTATGCCGCGCTCGGATACTCCGCCAAGAACATGCGCGACGGATTCGTCAAGACCCTCCTCAGGTCGGTCGGTGAGCACGACCGGCAGATACTGAGTCGCCCGGAGGTCGAAACGACGTTCATGAATGCGGTCGCCGAATGCTTCGCTCACGGCTCGGACGGCTTGGTCCGCGACGCCGAAGTGCTCTACCGGCGCTGGGACTTCGACGTATCGCGGATCGCGAGGCCGGTGCATCTGTGGCAGGGGCTCGACGACCGACTCGTGCCCGATCCGATCAACAAGGCGGTGTCGGACTCGATGCCAGGTTCGGTGTGGCATCCCGTCGACGGAGCAGGGCACTTCGTCGCGATCGGCTCAGGCGACGAGATCTTCGCCGTCGCCGCGGACGAGCTGAGAACGCCGTGACCCTGGTCTGCGCTACCTAAGCCGTGACCGGCTCGAGCTCGCGGACCGTGGGGGCCACGATCGGATCCGTCGCGACGAACTCCGAGTACAGCAGCGGCATCGACGCGCTCACGGCGAACATCGCCACCCCGCCCGCGTAGTCGGCCACATAAAGCCGGCCACCGCGCGAATCGACTGCCACGCAGGACGGCCGGCCGTCGACGATGATCGTGTCGACGATCTGCAGGGTCAGCGTGCACAGCACCGCGACGTGGTCATAGTCGACGATGTAGGCCCTGCTCTTGTCCTCGCCCATCGCGAGCTGCGTGGGGGCGCCGCCGACGTCGATGACATCGGTGATGCGTCCCGAGGACAACTCGATCACGTGGACCACACCGCCGCGGGTCCGGTCCGAGCTCAGGACGAACGCCGCGCCGTCGGCGAGCGCGACATCGCGAATCGGCGCACCGATCCGCACCGCACCGCCGACACGGCCGGTCTCGAGTTCGACGGTGAGAACCGCGCTGCCCCGCGCATCGGTGGTCGCGACATACAGCCGTGTTCCGCTCGGGTCGATCGCGAGGGCATCGATGCCGATGCCCGCGCCGGTAGCGATGTCGATGGTGTCCACCCGGTCGGCGGGGATGTCGATCACCGCGACGTCGATGTGCCCGTCACCGGTTCGGCCGGCGTAGACGCGCTTGCCGTCTGGGCTCACGACCAGTGCCGTGACGTTGTCCGCCAGCGGGTACGACGCGATCACCGACTTGGTCGCGGTGTCCAGGACGGTCACCTCGTCCTTGTGGGTCCAGGATGAGGTGCTCACATAAGCGCGGTCGTCGTGGACTGCCACCGCGAAGGGCTCACCGTGGACCGCGACGATGGCCTCGGCGGCGAGGGTGCGGGAATTGAGCACCGCGACGCTGTCGTCGCCCGGGTGGGTCACCACGGTTGCACCGGTGCCGGTTGCGGCGATATCGCCGATCGGTCCTCGGCTCAGCTCCACTGCACCCAACGCCGTAGGCGCATGTTCAGGCATCAAAAAGTCAACCATCGAAAATCGGTACCTCCGCCGGCATCGCGTGCAACCGGACCTAGATTTCAAGTCGTAACGCGCCAAATCGGCGCGGTCTGAGCCGAGTTTAGCGACGAAATCCGACATCCCGTGTCGGTGCGAAAAGCGGCACCTGAGACAACCTGTGAACCTCTCAGACACCGCTTAGAAAAGCGCGCGTTACCCGATTGTTACTAAACCTCGGCAACGCCAAGACAGCCCATGACCTGTGTAAATACTGCTGCCGCAAGATTTTCCGAATAACGTTGGTCGACCGCATTTATAAAGGCTTCTTACCTTTCGATGACAAAGTGAGCGGTAAATCACAGGCGACACGACAGCAAATCAGCAACAGGCGCCACGACCGTCACAGGACGCGGTGCGACCTGCCTGTGAAGAACAACTAGCCCACCAGGCGCAGTCGGGGTCTACGGGGCGGCGTCGGCGGGTTCACGCGGACCACCGGAATCAGCTCCTCGGGATCGCACAGTGCCAGGACCCTGGACACCACTGCACCGGGCAGCACGCGCCACGGCACACCGGCCCGGAGGAGTCGTGCGTTGAGGGCGTAAAGGGCGGTGACCCCGTCGAAGGCAAAGAAGCCCAGACAGGAGAGATCCAGTGTGACGTGCTGTGCGTCCGCGATCGTTTCAGCCACCAGGGCCGCGAAGTCCTTGGCGTTGGCGGCGTCGACCTCACCGGTCACTGTCACGACCACGTGGCCGGACCCACCGATTGCACCGGTGCTGGAGGCGACGGACAGCCCACGCCTGGGCTGTGATGACGGGCGTTCGATCGCCGCGACGGACATTGCCGGTTCCCGACCGCGTCCGAGTTACCGCTGCCTGGTTCCGCGCTCGGCGCAGATATCGGGTTGGGCGCTGTCGACGCCCGGGGAATTCTCGCCCATGCCTGCGCTCGCTTTCTGCGATGGAAGTCAGCGATGCGCCTTTACCCGCGTCGGCCGCCGGCCAAACACAATCACGCAGAAGTTGCGAAAGGCTCCTGAGAGGCGAGCCGGCAATCGTCGAACTCGAGTCGTACGCGGGTGCCGGACGCCGAGGGGTCGATCGTGGCCCGATCGGAGAGAGCGCGCATGAGCTGGATGCCGCGACCGCGGGTGTTCGGCTTGCCGTCGGGCTCTTTCTCCAGCCAGGCTCCCTGGTCGGAGACGGTCGCGACCAGGCGCCGATCCTCGGCGTCGTACCGGGCGGTGACCGCCATGGTCCCGGCCTGTCCAGCCTGGACATAGGCGAATTCAGCGGAATTGGTCAAGGCTTCGTTCACCGCCAGCAATATGTCGCTGAGCCGGTCGGCGTCGAGCGCGAAATTCGTTCGGAGCCATTGCCCAAAGGCATTGCGGAACTCGGCAACGGTCTGCGCGTCTGCCGGGCCGTTGCTGGAAAAGCCGAGTTCCGTCGGAGCGTTCATGGTGTTCTCGGTTTACCCCGTTCGGCCCGAGCTCACGCTGTGATGTTGTCGAGAGCGGCGTCCAGCGACGAAAACAGGTCGATCAGATCGGCGATCCCCGTGATCTTCAGCGGCCGGCTGGTGGCGGATCCGTCCGCGACGACGGCGAACTTGGTGGCGGTGCCGTCGGTCTGGTTGTGGGTCTCCATCAGCACCTGCATGCCCGCGGACCCCAGAAACTCAACGCTGGTCAGATCGACGATCAAGCCCACCGGATCCTTGCCCAACGCCGCTTGCACAGCGTCCCGCAGCTGCGGTGCCGTGAGCATGTCGAGGTCACCGGAGGCGGCGACGACAGCTACGCGTCCCACCCAGTTCTCGGTACAAAGTTGTCCGTCCAAGCCTCACCTCTTGTTTGGCAACCACCGTAGCGGTCATGGCCGATCACGCGAGGCTGCAGTCTTAACCCGGGCAACAGGGTAGCGGCTTCACGATACCGATGCCTAAACGGGGACCCATCCGCGCCGGTCAGGCCACAATAACTCGGCTTTGGCTACTATGTTGGCCGGTGCACTGTGTCCACCAGTTGCACCGCGATCAGCTGCAACGGCGTGTTCTTCTCCTGGGAGAGCTTCACCAGGAGGTTGAACGCAGCGGCCGCGTCGACGGCGAAGCGCTCCATGATCATTCCTTTGGCCTGACCGATGATGTCGCGTGATGCCAGCGCGTTTTGGAACTGGTCGTTACGGCGCGCGGTCGCCAAACCGATCGCTGCGTGCGCCGCCACCGCCAGCGCCAGGTCCTCAAGGTGGGGTGTGAAGGCACGGGCCCGCTCCGAGTAGAGGTTCAGCGCACCGATCTCCGAATCGTGGGTGTAGAGCTGGATCGAGAGGCTGGAGCGCACCGGGGTGGCTTCGAGGGCGCGTCCGATGAACTCGACCCATCGGTCCTCGGTTTGGAAGTCGTTGATCCGAACCGTCATGTGTTCGTGGACGGCGTCCACGCATGGGCCCTGCTGAAGCTCCTCCTGCAAGGTGTCGAGGTCCTTGGGCACCGGACCCGTGGCTGCGACCGAGCGCACCCGCCGGCTCTTGGGCTCCACCAGCGAAATTCCCGCGTGGTGCACATTCGGCAGGATGCGCACCGCCGTCGCGGTCACCTCGTCGACGAGGTTGTCGACGTCCATGTCGGCGCTCTTCTGGCTGTGCAGGCTTCGTGCCAACCGGGCGATCTCTTCGTGAAGAGCGCCGCCGCGCAGATCCGTCATATCTCACCCCATACGATCGGTTCCCGGCCATCGTATGACCGAACCCTGTCAGGGGCGGCCTCCCCCGAGGATGCGTACCAGGTCGGGCTTCATCGCCTGCAGTTGTGAACCCCAGTACGCCCAGGTGTGCGTCCCGTCGGTCGGGAAGTTGAACACCGCGTTCCGTCCGCCCGCCGCGAGGTACTTCTGCTGGAACTCCTTGTTCGTCGACAGCGTGATGTTCTCGAGGAACTGCGCGCTGTACTGCGCACCGAAGTTCGCGCCGTCGTCGAGTTCGGAGGTCGCGCCGTTTCCGCAATAGACCCACAGCGCGGTGTTGTTGGCGACCAGCGTGTTGACGTTGACCATCGGATCGTTGCGCCGCCATGCCGGGTCCGACGTCGGCCCCCACATATGGGTCGCGCTGTAGCCGCCCGCGTCTTTCATCGAAAAGCCGATCAGAGTGGGCCATAGACCGCTTGACGGGTTGAGGTAGCCCGACAACGAACCGGCGAAGATGAACTGGCGCGGATGCCATACCGCGAGGGTCAGCGCCGCGCTGCCCGACATCGAAAGACCCACGACCGCGTTGCCGGTCGGCGCCTGCCCCCGGTTGGCTGCCAACCACGCGGGCAGTTCCTGAGTCAGGAACGTCTCCCACTTATAGGTCACGGTGCCTGCGCTTCCCACCGCGGGCTGATACCAGTCGGTGTAGAAGCTGGCCTGTCCGCCTACGGGCATCACGACCGAGATGCCGGACTCGTAGAACCACTCGAACGCACCGGTGTTGATGTCCCAACCGTTGGCATCCTCCTGCGCGCGCAGTCCGTCGAGCAGGTACACCGAATGCGGACCGCCGCCCTGGAACTGCACGCGGATGTTTCGCCCCATCGACGGGGACGGCACCTCGAGTGTCTCCACCGGCAACCCGTCACGGGAATACGCAGCGGCCGTTGGCGTTGGGATCCCAACGCAGACGAGCAGCATCGCGAACAGCGCAGCCCAGAGTCGGCTCACAGACGATTTCACGCGGGCAAGCTAGCAAGTCGTTGCCGGCATGCTCAGCGGGCCACGCAGCGCTTGACCAGCTTGTTACCAAACCTCAGCCGCGGATTCAGCGGCCGCGGATCAACAACCGAGTTCGTTGATCGCGATGCTGACGATGTCAGCTGCGGCGGTAACCGAAACGCCCAGGTCCTCGCGCACCATCAGCATCGATTCGGCGGCGGGCACGCCACGCGCCGCGTTGGCGCAGACCTTGTTGCCCGCGGCGATCAATTGGTCCGCGGACAGGAAGACGTACGTCTCCTGAAGCTTGCGCACAAACTCCGCCTGATCGGCCGCTGCCGGCGCGGCGAATGCGACTGCTGTGGCGGTAGCACCGGTGATTAGTCCGAAGATGCGTCGCACAAGAACCCCTCCGATTGGTCATTGATGTCCGCGGCGCACCCGGAAACCGGCCGAGCGCCAAGCGCGAAACCCCGACACCCGCGTGCCCTGACGACACTCCATCCACATTGACGGGCGCGTCATAACGTACCCGTTGTTAGGGGAACGAATCATTTCCGCCGTCGACAGGTAACGTTTTCATAACGGCTTGATCAGGTGACCGCCGTCTCACACTTCGCCATCCGCGCAGGTAACCCCCGTACCCGGACGCCTCCCGGCGCGTGCGCGTGAGCTGTGGAAACTTGCCTGTCATTTTTTGCTGGCATACCGTCATAACGCCGATGACGTAACTGATGCGATTCGATGATTTTGTTCGGTGGTGACAACGCAAGTGACCATTCGCGACCGGGACCCAGTCCCGGAGGAGCGGACGGCTGGTTCGAAAGCGCCAGCAGTGCAGCCAGATTCGTGGACGAATCATCTCCGCTCGCCGAATGAGGGCGATGCCATCGCGATGCATCGTCTGGTGGCCGAGACTGAAGTGCTCGATCTGAACTCCACCTACACATACCTGTTGATGGCCACCGACTTTGCCAGTACGTCCATCGTCGCGGAAAAAGACGGCGGCATCTGTGGACTGATCACCGGCTACCACCCGCCGGCACGCCCCGAAGTCCTCTTCGTCTGGCAGGTAGCCGTTTCGGCGGCTGCGCGGGGAACCGGGTTGGCCAGCGCCATGCTCGACGGCCTCGTCCACCGTGTTCGCGCCAACCGCCGAGGCCATCCGGTCACGGTGGAGGCCACGGTGGCACCGAGTAACTCGGCTTCGCGCGCGTTCTTCGGCGCGTTTGCTCGCCGACACGGGGTGCCCCTGATCGAGGAACCCCGCTTCACCGCCGCACACCTGGCGGCCGATCAGTCCCACGAGGACGAGCCGACTGTCCGGATCGGACCCATCACCACACCTTTGGCCGACTGACCCCTCAGAAAGGACACATGTCTACGCCAGCAACACTCCCCCGTCCCGACGAATCCGACCTTCCCGAGGTTTATAGCTCGGTCGAATCCGAAGTACGCAGCTACTGCCGTGGATGGCCGACCACCATGGCCGTCGCGCAGGGCTCGTGGATGACAGATACCTCCGGTCGGCGCTACCTCGACTTCTTCGCCGGAGCCGGCGCGCTGAATTACGGCCACAACAACCCCGAGCTGAAACGGCCGTTGATCGAATACCTGGCCAACGACAACATCGTGCACTCGCTCGACATGGCCACCGCGGCCAAGACGGAGTTCCTGGAGAACTTCGAGCAGCTGATCCTCAAGCCTCGCGACCTCGACTACAAGGTGCAGTTCCCGGGGCCGACCGGGGCGAACGCCGTCGAGTCAGCGCTCAAGCTGGCCCGCAAGGTGACCGGTCGCGAATCGATCATTAACTTCACCAACGCATTTCACGGCATGACCCTCGGCGCGCTGTCGGTCACCGGCAACTCGATGAAGCGCGCCGGCGCCGGTATCCCGCTGGTGCACGCCACACCGATGCCGTATGACAACTATTTCGGCGGCGTCACCGAGGACTTCCACTGGTTCGAGCGCGTGCTCGACGACTCGGGCGGCGGGCTCAACCACCCGGCCGCGGTGATCGTCGAAACCGTGCAGGGCGAGGGCGGTCTCAATGTCGCGCGGATGGAGTGGTTGCAGGCGCTCGCCGAGCTGTGCAGCCGCCGCGAGATCCTGTTGATCGTCGACGACGTGCAGATGGGTTGCGGACGCACCGGCCGGTTCTTCAGCTTCGAAGAGGCCGGCATCGTCCCCGACATCGTCACGCTGTCCAAGTCGATCAGCGGATACGGCCTTCCGATGGCACTGACCTTGTTCCGCAGGGACCTGGACGTGTGGACCCCCGGCGAGCACAACGGCACCTTCCGTGGCCACAACCCGGCGTTCGTCACCGCCAGCAAGGCACTCGAGATCTATTGGCAGACCGAGACATTCGGTGACGACACGATCGCCAAGGGCCGGCAGGTCCGAGACCGCCTGGAAACCATCGCCGACAAGTATCCCGGCGTCTCCGCGCGCGGGCGCGGGATGGCGCAGGGGCTCAAGTTCGAGGATGCGCCGATGGCGTCGGCCGTGTGCCGCGCGGCGTTCGATCGCGGGGTACTCATGGAGACCAGCGGCCCCTCGGACGAGGTCGTCAAACTGCTTCCCCCGCTGACCACTTCCGAGTCGGATCTGGATGCGGGCATCGACATCCTCGCCGACTCGGTCGCCGCAACGCTTTCCTGACCACATCACGCCGAAAGGAGCACGACGTGATCGTGCGCACCACTGACGAGATCACCGGCACCGAACGCGACGTGTCGGCCAAGCACTGGAGATCCAAGCGAATCATCCTGGCGGGTGACGGCGTCGGATTCTCCTTCCACGAGACCACTATCGACGCGAACTCGGTCAACGATTTCCACTACCGCCATCACGTCGAGGCGGTCTGGGTGGTCGAGGGCACGGGCACACTGACCAACCACGAGACCGGTGAGGAACACCCGCTTCGGCCCGGCACCATGTATCTGCTCGACGGGCATGAACGCCACCGCGTCACATGCCATACTCAGCTGCGGATGCTGTGTGTATTCAATCCTCCCGTGACCGGACAAGAGGTTCACGACGAGACTGGTACCTACCCTCCCCCGGCGGTGCAAGCGAGTTGAGCGACAACATATTTACCGACACCAGGGACCGATATCCCACGCGGCTGTCGGAACCGAGCGATCCGATTCCGCGCGCCGAGCCCACGGTGTGGGGCCAGGAGTCGGACGGTCCGCTGTTCGAGACCGACCTGCAGTCGATCGACGCCAACGGATACCTGGTGCAGCGGTCGGCGGTGGATAACAACTGGCTGACGACGCTGCGCGGCGAGTTGAACACTATTGGCGCCAAGGCCGACCCGGAGGACCCGCGGATCATTCGTGAACCCGGCGGCACCATCCGGTCGGTGTTCCAGCCCCATCTGTTCAGCGATGTCATCGCCGAGGTGGTCACCCTCGACACGGTCTTGCCCGTGGCCCGTCAATTGCTGGGCAGTGACGTCTACCTGCACCAGGCGCGGATCAACCTGATGCCGGGATTCACCGGGACCGGGTTCTACTGGCATTCCGATTTCGAGACATGGCACGCCGAGGACGGCATGCCCGCCATGCGGGCCGTGTCGTGTTCGATCTCGCTGACCGACAACTTCCCCTACAACGGCTCGCTGATGGTGATGCCGGGTTCGCACAAGACGTTCTACCCGTGCGTCGGCGCGACTCCGCGCAACAATCACACCTCCTCGTTGGTGAAACAGGAGATCGGCGTTCCGAGCCAGGCCACGCTCAGCGAGGCCGCCGCCCGCTACGGCATCGACCAGATCACAGGGCCTGCCGGTACCGCGCTGTGGTTCGACTCGAACGTGATGCACGGTTCGGGTTCGAACATCACGCCGTTGCCGCGCTCGAACGTCTTCCTGGTGTTCAACTCCGTCGAGAACCAGCTCGTGGCGCCCTTCCGAGCCGAGACTCCGAGGCCCGAATACCTGGCGGCCAGGGACAGCCAACCCTTCAGCACTCCCTCGCTGGTGCAGTGAACGTCGCCGTGGCCGCCCTGTAAGGGCGGCCACGCGACAAATGCGGGCCACGAACTCAACCTCCATCGCGTTTGCTCGCTTCCGCTTTGGCGCCTCGGCCGCTTCCAACCGGTCGCGCAATGACCCGGGCTTGACGCTTGCAGCCCTGCCGATCTTCGCAAACTGGACAGCGAGTCGACGCTGCCCTGAGCGACCTCCTGCCCGAAGCGGCGCCTGCTCTGCCCGCCATGGACTCTTGGACGGTGTCAGCTACCCGTGGCACACGCAGCTTCTATTTGCCCCAGTCCTCCCCGGTCCTCTGCGGACGTGCAGATGCTCGAGACATCAGCGAAGTAGCTTCGCGGCGCTCACGATCGATCCTGGATGTTTTGAGAGCATTTGAGCTGTTCAAAGGTGCCTTTTCGGCCATCGGACGATCAGGCCCGATCGCTCGCAGCAATACCTCTCGTCGATGATTTCAGGGCAACTTGCCATCAGCATCGGCGCAGGCGTAGGTTGCTACTCCTATCAAGCGCGCAAATAAGGGGGAGGGGCTCGATGAAGGCTAGCGCCAAGAAATATGTGACGACCGGGGTGGCACTTGTGGGGGCAGGTGTCATCGCCGCTGGTCCAATCGCACCGGCACCAGCGAACACCGTCGCAGAAAGCCGATCGCACGACGTGGCCCTGATGGCCGCGAACACCAACGAGATCCAGCGTCAATTCGAAGCGCAACGGGCTTTGCTGGAGACCTTCGCACCCGGTGCCGCACTGGAGGACTTCATCGAGGGCACCCTCGCGGCGTTCAACCGGTCGGGCGCAGAAGGCGTCAGAGACTACAGGCCCGTCACCGGGTTCGACAGCGTGGGACGCATCGGACAAGGCTTCGCCGCGTCCGCGCTGCGGATCGGCTCCACCGCGCTCGCCCCGCTCACCTTGATCGAACTCGCCCAAGCGATCAGCGAGGGCGGCGACGCCGGGGGCTTCGAAGCATTCGTGAAGAACATCGTCGACGCGCCGCTGTGGGCGATCGACCCCGCACTGTTCGCCCTGCGCGACGCGCTACCCGCACCGCTCGGCGGACCGGACGGCCTCGTCGCAACGATTCGCGACCAGCTGTACCGGCTCACCCTCGAGATCAACGAGGGGCTGCAGGACCCGGGCGCGCTGGTACAGCGCTTCGTCGACGGGACCATCGAGGCGTTCGAGCGGCCCGGCCCTGTCGCATACGAAGAGGTGACCGGACCGATGGATGCCTTCTCTCGCGTCACCCAGGGTGCGATTGCGTCGACCTTGCGGCTGGCTGCCGCAGCCGTGCTCGGCCCGGTGGGCGTTGTCCAGGTGGTGGCCGCCGTCGCCCAGGGTGACACTGAAGCAGCCCTTGCCGCGGTGGAGAACATCGTCGACGGCCCGCTTTATGTGGCAGACCCGGCGCTCTACGGACTTCGCGATGCCCTGCCGGCCCCGATCGGCGGCCCGGGCAATCTGGTCGAAAACTTCCGCAACGGATTGTGGAGCGCGACCGAGCGGATCAACGGCTCGATCCGCGACATCGTCGTACGCGACGAAGCCCCGGCAGAGCAGGAGGAGGCCCCCCTGAGGGCAGGCGACCAGCGGGGAGCCGGCATTGCAGCAGAGGCGCCGAAGGTGTCGCTGCAGGATGAGCGCCCGGTTGAGAAGAAGACCGAACTCAGTGCGGAACAAGGCTCCGAACAGCCCTCCGAACAGCCGAAGCCCGCGAAGCAAGAGACCAAGCGTCTCCGCGACTTCCTGCCTGAGAAGCAAAAGCTAACCCGCGATGTGCTGAGGCCGTCGGCGAACTTCTCTCCAGGCGCCAACGCAGAAATGCAGGCCCCGACAGGTGAAGGCGCGAAAGAGGTCGTCGAAGTCGACGTTCCGAAGAAGAAGGAAACGACGGTTGCCACGCCGACCGGCACCACGCAGGGCAGCGAAACCACCACCAACCCCGGTGACAACGGCGCGGGCGAAGGTGGGGACGACGGTTCCGACAACAACAAGTAGTACTTCACTCATTCGACAGCCCCGGGGCAACGGCACCGGGGCTGTCGACCGTTTTCACTGAACCAACGGAAACGTCGGTCCCGCTCAATTACTTTGGCTGATGTGGAACCACCCCACAGCTACGTACGGGACACATCAGCGTCGGTGGTGCACCACGGGGACTACCTCAACCGCGACACCCACCAGGCGCTCTGCGGTCTCGTGCTCACCAGCGCCACGATCCTTGGCGATGTCGCGGGCGAAGGGGCGGTCTGCGCGGACTGCGAGGCGAAGTTGGCGCAGTACCACGCCGCATGGTGGCGTGAACGAGCCCTGGCCGTCGAGGGCGAGCTCGACGAGCTCCGCATCAGGTACCGCCAACTGACCGGGCAGGCCGAGGAAGCGCAGCAGCCGGGTTCGGAAAGCGCGGAGATGACTGACAGCCCTGGGACCGACGAAGAGCCGACGTCCCTGCTCGGCCGAGCGCGAGTGGAGCTCCGGGCACTGTGCCGCCAGTGCGACGGGGTCGTGCCCTACTGGCGCTTGAAAACCACCATGCAGGCGTTCAGCGACCAGCTCAGCACCGACGACCGAGTCCAACTCGCCCAGGAGATCGGCGCCGATGGATCGCTGATCCGTTGGTGCACAACCGAAATCGGCAACCTCGGATGGCAGGTCACCAACAGCCCGGTCCAGGAGGAATCCGAGGCCATGTGGGACGCCTGGACTCACGATGCGTACCAGACACCCAAGAAGAACAAGTGGCGCCTGGGTCGGTCCCGGTCCCGGGACGCCAGTTGACGTCGGCTCCTCAGGGCCACCTGCGACCGCTCTTCCTGCTGGCAGACAGTCAGTTGCTGTTCTGGAAAAGGCAGGAGCGGCTGCTGCTCGAGACGGCGGTCGACGAGTTGGCTCGCGACGCACCCCTGAGTGCCGCCTACATCGGCGCGTCCAACGGTGATCGTCCGGAGTTCTACGACATCTTCGAAGCGGCCATGGACGACGTCGGAATTGCCGACCTCCGCATGGTCGGTTCGTCCTTCGGCGCCGACGATCGCGCCTTTCTCGAGCGGGCCAGTGTGATCGTCCTCGCCGGCGGTGATGTGCGGGTCGGCTGGAACGTCTTCGAGAGCACCGGCATGGCGGACGTGATCCGGGCTCGCTACGCGCACGGCGCTGTCCTGGTCGGCATCTCCGCCGGTGCGATCCAGCTCGGCCGCTACGGAATCGTCGAGACATCAGAGTCGGTGGCGACAGAACTTCTCGACGTGTTCAAGTTCGTTCCCGCAATCATCGACACGCACGACGAGCGCTCAGGCTGGGCGCGGCTGTCGGGAACGGTCTATTCGCTGCAGGGAGCCGCAACCGGGATCGGCATCCCCGCCGGTGGTGGGATCATCGTGCACCACGACGCCACCGTCGAGCCTTTGCGGCATCCTGCGCACGAATTCCGTTATGAGGAAACAGGTGTCGTGCACTCGCTGTTGTGTCCCGCAGAGGAGTAACCGCTACTTGAAGTAGGGATCGAGCAATGTCGACCAGGCTTGGTCGAGCTGCTCCCACTCTGCGGGACATCCCGACGCCCGGTCCTTGGGCAGTTCGCCGCTCGTGACAAGGTCGGCATTGGCTTTCGGATCTGACCCGTAGATCCAGCATTCGAGGTTGTACATGCGGGTCTCGTCCAGCGAGTGCTCGTCGGCGAAGTCGTCTGCGGTCAGCTCCGTGGCCTGCGCACCGGAGGCGCCGAACGCCCGCGCGAAATCCTTGACCGCCTGCACCGATTCGGGGTCGGCATGACCGTCTTCACCGGGAGCCAACAGCACGAAGGCAGCAAGCTGATCGGCCACGTCCTCCTCGCGCCCGGTCACGGGAAGGTCGTAGATGCTGATCGCCATGTGACCGACCTCGTGGTAGAACGTCGCGTACTCGGAGTTGAGCGCCGACGCCTTCGGATCGGGGTCACCGGCTTCGGTGAAGACTCGCTGCGCCCAGTCCACATCCTCATAACACAGGGTGATGGTGTTGTCGTCGGCACTCCAGAAGGCGTTGGGCTCGCCGCACTGCGAGCCGCGCAGCGAAATGTTGTGGGGCAGCTTGAGCGTCTCGTTGATGTCATTGGCGAGGGCTTCGAGCAGTTGATCGTTCTGCATGATGTTGCGCCCATTGGTCGCTTCGGGGGTGGTGGCCATGTCATAGAAGACGACCATCTCGCCGTCGGCGGGCGCGTTGGGGTCCGGTGGAGGGTCTGGGTTCTGCGCAGCCGGGGACCCTTGGGAAGTAGACGATTTCGGCGCGTCGTGGGTGTCGGCCGCCTCTCCTCCCGAGCTTCCGCATCCCGCCGCCAACACTCCTGCGGCAACGAGAGCCAGAACTCGTGACGGCGTCGCCCAGCGCACGGGCTCTCGTGTTGGTTCGTGTGTGGTCAAGCGCTGTGTCCTTCCCGGGGCCGCTCGGCGTGCGACGGTTGCGCCGATCGTATGACCGCAGCGCCGGGAATGGGGGCCAGTCGGCCGCAGCGGTGTCGGCTCACCGGTGAACTTTGCCGTCGCGCAGTTGACTGGGCGAGCGGAATTGCAGCCTTATGGGTAGGAGGTGCTCAGGCGAGGCGCGACAGCGCTTCGGCGATCGGGACATCGCCGTTGTTGAACTCGACCGTGCGCCCGACGGTGGTGTCATCTGCCAGGCAGGCAGCGGCGACCAGCGCAACGTCTTCGCGGGAGACTTCGCCACCGACGGCCTCGGAACCGACGGCGATCCGGCCGGTGGATGGTTCCAGGGTGAGGCGGCCCGGACCCAGTATCGTCCAGCGCAGACCGCTGGCCCGAAGATGCGCATCGGCAGCGGCCTTCGCCTCGGCATAGTGGAAGAACGAGTTGTTCTTGGGCACACCGTGATCGGGGCTTGCACCGAAGTACGACACCATGATGAACCTGGCCACCCCCGCACGTTCGGCGGCATCGATGATGCGGATGGCGGCATCGCGATCCACTGCATAGGTGCGAGTCGGGTTGCCGCCGCCGGCGCCGGCGGTAAACACCACGGCGTCATGCCCCTCGACGATTCCGGTGAGGGCGTCGACGTCCAGCGCCTCGATATCGCCCACCAGTGGCTGGGCCCCGGTCACCATCACCTCTTCTGAGTGATCCGGGTTGCGAAACACCGAGGTCACCTCGTCTCCGCGCTCACTGAGGATCCGCGACAGGTGCAGGGCCACGTTGCCGTGGCCACCGAAGATCAAGATGCGAGCCATACAGCCAAGGTAGCCTTCTGCAACATATTCCTTGACAGGAATACGTCGTGGGCCCTAGCTTTGAACCCGTGCAGTCGACGGTCTTCGGAGCTCTTGCCGAGCCAAGCCGCCTGAAAATCGTCGAATTGTTGCGTGCTGGGCCGCTTTCGGTCGGCGAGATCGCCGAGGCACTCGAAATTCGCCAGCCGCAGGTCAGTAAGCACCTTCGGGTGTTGGGTGATTCGGGGATAGTCGCCGGCCGACCCATGGCTCGGCGGCGGATCTACCACCTGGAGGCCGCACCGTTCGAGGAGATCGGCCGCTGGGCCGAATCGTTCGCACAGCTCTGGGAGACCCGCCTCGACTCGTTGGGCAGATATCTCGAGTCCATCACCGAAGGCACTGAGGACCGGGCCGATGACGACTGACCGCTGCACCGCCTGACCGCCGATCGACATAAGGAGGATTCGCCATGCTGATGCAGATGTTCAAGAAGACCAAGAAGCTGAACCTCGAACGCTCGTACCGCGCTCCTATCGAAACCGTCTGGCAGGCTTGGACGGACCCCAACATGGTGCGGGAGTGGTGGGGTCCGGAGAAGACGTTCGTGCCGGAATGTGAGATCGACCTCGTGGTCGGCGGAAAGATTTACATCGTCATGGAAGCGGGCGAGGCGATGGGCAAGTACCAGGGCACACGCTGGCCGATGAGCGGCACGTTCACCCGCATCGAGGAACGCGCGCGCCTGACGTATGACGCGCGATCGTGGACCGAGGGCGAAGAAGAGGGGTCCACGATCGAGCACGTCAACGACGTCATCCTCAGCGAGAAAGACGGGATGACGGTCGTCGCGCTGAACGTCACGATCACCAACATCGGCGCGAAGGCCAAGATGGCCGCATTCGGCATGAAGTGGGGTTACAAGGCTCAGCTGGACAAGCTCGACAAGTACCTGTCACGACGGTGATGCGCGCCGCCACGGCGTCCGTCTCACACCGCGAAGTGCGATTTGTAGATCTGGCCATGCACGCCCACGGTTCGGTCGACTACTTGGGAGACAACGAAATCGGATGCGGCCGAGAGGTAGGCGTAGGCGGTGCCGCGGTCCATCCCCTGGTCGTTCTGCAGGAAGTCCAGGGCGTTGACCACCGCCCGCCGCATCGCGATGTTCAGATCGCTGCTGCTGCCTCCGATTGCCCCATCGGGGTCGGATAGTCCTATTGGCACCCACGCGGACTCGGTTTCGGCGAACGGATAGTGATATGCGACCGATGGCGCATCTCCTGATCCCGGCTTACAGACCGTCAAGCGGTAGGTGCCGCGCAGAGAGCCCTCCATCGCGGTGAGCGCTACTTCACCGTCCCCCATGGCCATGTGGGGATCACCGGCGTAGAAGAGGGCTCCCTCCGCGAAAACAGGAAGGTACAGCGTGGAGCCCTCACCCAGCAGCCGGATGTCGATATTGCCGCCCCCGACGGTTGGGGGAATCGAATTCGCGGTCGGCGCGGTGATATCCCGGTCCTGGGAGAAGGCGACACCCATCAGGCCCATGAAGGGTGACAGCGGGAACCGCACGCGCGCGTCACCGTAGGACATGACGCCGTGGCCGTCCTCCACGGCGGTGAAAGTGGAGACATTGCCGTACTCGACCGGGTTCGCGTTGGGCCTGTGATCGGTGGCCACGGGCGGCATAACTTCCTCGACACTGATGCCGTCCGGGGCGGATCCGTCGGCCTTGCGAGCGAGCGCACCTTTACCGTGCCGACTCGAGACCACGCCATAGGGCACCCGCGGAATGGCCTGTAGCGTCTCGATTTTCAGCACATCGCCGGGCTGAGCGCCTTCGACGAACACCGGACCGGTCACCACATGCGGGCCGTCCTTGTCGAAGTCGCGCGGTGTGCGGTTGTATTCGGATGCGACCGCAATGGCATCCTGCAGGACATCTGATTCGTTGACTCCCTTGCCGCCGAAGTATTCGACCGGATCGCGGCCCTGATCCTCGAGGATGCCCTCATGGGAGACGGTGTCCACAGTGATCGTCTGCTCCGAACGCATCCGTATCGCCGGCGCGGCATGCACGGTCGGCACATAACCCCACAGCACCTGGTCGGGTGTCGAACGCAGATAGTGGTCGCCGGCGATATCACCGTGGTCGGGTTGGAGGATCTCGAAGCGTCCGGTCGTGGCGCCGGTCGCTGCGGGAGTTTTACCCGTCGCACAGGCGGCCGCGACGGCGGTGATGCCCGTCCCGGCCCCCACCGCTGCCACCGCGCGAACGAAATCGCGACGCCCGATCCCTCTGGTGAGGGTTTCGGCAGCGGCTTCGGCGAACGACTCGTTCATTTGGATGACTCCGGGGTTGTCGGTCGCCCGAAGCTACCCATCCGGTGTTGCGTCGATGTTGCCGTCACGTTCGAAGCCGTTGACGTCCAGAGGCGGAGGCGGCTCGATCCCGACTCAGCCGAAACGAAACCACCCGATCGCGAACGGTCTAACGTCACAGACATCGTGGGTGCAAGGAGGTGTCCGATGCGCGGTCAGCGTTTCATAGTCTCGGTGGCGGGCGTGGTGACTGCGGCGACCATCGGGGCCTCGGCTGTCGCGCACGCCTCCCCTCCTCCCCCGAGTCCGGATCAGGCCAGTGCGGAGTGGACGATCACCGACGGCTATCTCATAAAGCAGATCGGATGCACGCCGGATACACCGGGCGACCCGGTCTCGATCTCATGGGATCCGCCGGGCTTCGTCCCGGCCGTCGGCGGGACAGGAATGATCCACGATGCCAATCCCGCCCTCGGTGGGCAGTTCTCGGCTCGCTGGATTCCTACGCCCGGCTTCTGGGACGTCGAGTACCAGTTCTGCTGAGCCGTCTCGGCTCGCATGGCGACAACAGGTCGGTGCCCGTCAACGAACCGGACCTCCACCCTTGGACGTCTTTTCGCGTTTCAAGCATCACAGTTATGGGCAGACGTCGGAATGACGCGCGGACTTATGAGTTCGATTTAGCTCAAACCGAACTCGCGGTCGGCGCAGCAGTGCTTTCATACGCAAACAACTGACAGGGCGTCTGCACGACATAGGGGGTCTGCGGCATGCCACCGCCGGACGACGAGGAGCGTTCGACATCGGTCGTGGTCGTCGGCAATCAACGAGTCGTGTACGCGGGCATCGAGGCGTGGTTGAGGCGCAGCCAGCCGCACACCAAGATCGTCGGACATTTCACCAGCCCCTCGGAGTTCGTCGCGGCATATGGGACGCCCACTCCAGGGCTGACGGTGTTGTTCGACCTGCCCTGTGACGGCGGTGGACCGGACCTCGATGCGCTCCGCCAGATCTGTGATGCCGGCCATCGCGTCGTCGTCTACACCTGTTCGGTCAACGACGAAGTCGTCGCCGCGACGCTCGAGGCGGGGGCCATCAGCTGTATCGCCAAACACGAACCCGAACACGTCCTGGCGGCCGCCATCGATGCCGCCCACAACAGCCGTCCGCACGTCGCCCCGAGGTCGACCCCGACGCTGCACAGCGGGCGGCGCAAGGCCCGGCCGCAGTTGACTCACCGAGAGCAGCAGGTACTCATCGCGTGGTTTCAGACTGAGAACAAGAACGCGGTCGCCGAGCGGTTGTACATCGAGCCCTCCACCGTCGCGACTCATCTGCAAAGGGTCCGGGCGAAGTATGCGGCGGTCGGACGGCCCGCGCCGACCAAGGCGGCTCTTGTTGCTCGAGCGATCCAGGACGAGATCCTCAGCGTCGACGACCTCTGAGTCCGAGCACACTCGCCGTCCTCTGAACAGATGAACTAATAACCATTTGCTGGCAGTCGGATAACGGTTCCGTCAATATTTCCCCGAGCCGCGGTCCGATCGGCGCTACGCCGGCGAACAGTGCGCGGTCGTCGGATCCATTCAACGGGAGGGCATGAGCATGAAGAAGATGATCGCCGCGGGGGCGCTGGCGTTTGGAGGGTTGTTCACCCTCGGTGTCGGTATGGCGCACGCTGATGAGGTTCAGGTGGAGGGCGGCTACTCCACGCTGGATGCCTGCCAGGTCGATGGGCCCAATGTCGAGATTGCCCAGGGTGATGCCAACTACGGGCACTGGGATTGCCGGCAGGGCGGCGATGGCCTGTGGTACGTCTGGCTGAGCAGCTGATGCTCGGCCAGGTCAGCGGTCCGACGGAGGTGTCGGACCGCTCGTGAATTCGGCAAGGGTGGCGTTACGGGTCGGGGCCGTTGCCTTCTCGCTCGGTGTGGCGGGGTTGGTCGGCACCTGCGGTATGGGCACAGCGGTCGCCGACGACGGAGGACAGTCGTCGGCGAGTTCCTCGGCGGGGGCGTCAAGCTCATCCGGGGCGGGCAGTTCCTCATCGGGATCGGCGAGCGCGTCGACGGGGTCGACGGACACCTCGGCGAGTTCGTCGGGTACGTCGTCGTCGACCGGTGACGCCGATGCGAAGTCGACGGAGGCTTCCTCGACAGCGACCGTCTCGGGGACAAAGCCCAGGACAACTGTGGGTTCGGGGCGGTCGACGACCAAGCCCGACCCCGATGCCTCCGAGACACGGTCGACGAGGAACACGACAACCGAGTCCTTGGACTCCTCGGCTAAGCGGTCGGTGACCGAGTCGGCCACTGCGGCGAACACCGCTCAGACCGCCTCGACGCCGGCCACATCGCCTGTCGGTGAGGTCGACACCAGTACGCCCGTGGTGGTTGACACGTCAGCCCCACCAGCCGATCCGATCGTTGAGGCCCCCATCGAGCGGGAGCAAACAAAGAATCGATCCGACCGTGTGGGCACCGACTCCTCGGTCACCGCGCTCAAGCCCACCGCGACCACTGTCGGTGCGGCGGGCGCGACCCGGCCCGACACCACTATCAGCGCTCGGTCCCTTGCACACGTAACCGACTCCGCGACAACTGAAGTCACAGCATCGGGTGAGACCACCGGTGTTCAGAGCCTCGCCGAAGCCAGCACGGGCACACTGGTGATCGAGGCGCCGCTGGTGCCCTCGGGTACCGACAACCACAGCACTGTGGTGGCCGACGCCCCCGATCACGGCCCCTCGACAGCGCCCATCGATATCGTGTCAGGCCTGCTGTCAGCGGTCGGTGTCGGCTCACCGCTGTCCACCCTCGACGGCCCAGTGCAGCCACTGCCGGGCGTGATACTGATGGGCTCATTGGATCTGGTGCGCCGCGACCTGGAGCGGATGAGCGATGACCAGTTGGCCATCGACACCCACCACCTCATCAACACCCTGACAACCGAAACCCCCTCCGAGGAACTGCTTCTCGACGCCGCGACTACCACGACAAGCTCTGACTCCGAACACCCCTCATGGTCGGTACCAGACGAACTGACCGTCGAACCCACCGCAGCCGAACGAGCCGCAGCCTTCCACAAAGCCCAAGCCGAACGCGCAGAAGCGTTCGCTGCGGCCCAAGAAGCCCGCACCGACGCGTTCAACGAGCAGATCGGCGCGATAGTCGCTCAAAATACGCTGGGAGCGATCGTCGCCACCGCGGCCCATGTCGTTACCGAGATCGCCTACGTTGGCGTACAGGTGGTGACCGAATTCGTCCACTACGCCGTATACGCAGTCACCGAACTCATCCACGGGCTTACGGACTGGTTCAGGGCCCCAGCCGTCTTCACCGGCCTCTACGGCGACCCGGAAACGAATGCGCAGTATTGGCAGAAGCAGTCGGCCGAGAACTGCGTCTTGATGGCCACGGCCGCAGTCGTCGGCCAACTCACCGGAACCATGCCGACGGAAGTGGACATCGCCCGCATAGCAGGCGAAACCCCAAGTGTGGTCAACCCGGAACGGGCTATGTACTTGGGCCTGCACACAGAAGATCGTGTTCACATCAAAGATGCCATCGCGCTACTGGACACCGAGTACGGCATCACTGCCACCCTCACCTCCTACGAGAAGACGGAGGGCAACCTGGCACTGAGAGCGTTGGCGTTCGCGCTCGAGGACCCGAAGAAGGCCGTGATGGTCGGCGTTCAGGGCGCAACCGTCTGGAATGCTGTCGAAGGCGAACCGCTGCCCGGCATCGAATCCGCGGATCATCAGGTGGCCGTCACCGGAATCGACTTCGACGAAAGAGTCGTCTACCTCAGTGACAGCGCATTCCCCGATCAAGGGAGGAAGCTGAAAGTTCCGCTGGACGCCTTCATGAGGGCATGGCAGACCGACAACTACGAGACAGTCGTCGCGCAGCTCAAACAGCCGAACACGACGGCGTCCGAACCCGGTTCCCCCCGGATTTCCAGTCCCGACTCCGGGGTGCTTCTAGAAGTGGCGTAGCGGCGTCACCAGCGATAGTCGAGGAACTTCCCGTCGAACGTGACCACCACGCGGTCTCCGTCGGGGTCCTCGCGGCGCCGGACGTCGACCTTGAAGTTGATCGCGCTCATGATGCCGTCGCCGAACTCCTCGTGGATGAGTTCCTTGATCGCCGGTCCGTATACGGTGAGTGCTTCCTGGAACCGATAGATGGTCGGATCGGACAGAAGCGCCGGGTCGATACCGCGGGCGGGTTGGAGCTGCAAGCTCTCGCCCACCGCGGCGTCGAGATCGAGCAGGGCGCAAACCCGTTCGGCCTGTGCTTCCGACATCGGATGTTGACCGAGCAGCGCGGCGACACACCACACGCGCGGCGCATCCAAAGCATCTGCGATCTCGGTCCAGCTCACGTTCTTTCGGGTCTTGGCGGCGACCACCAGTGCCGCTGCGTCGGACTTGGTCATGATCGGGGTCATGCGCTGACCTTATTCGCCTCGGGGCCGCCGGTGGTGTCACCGCCGTCCGGCGGGCTTCGGACGGCGCAGAGCTGGGTAATACCGTTGCGATGATGAGTTCGCAACGACCCAGGGCTTTGATCATCGGCGGCGGATTCGGTGGTTTGTTCTGTGCTCGTCGACTGGCCAAAGCCGATGTCGACATCACCTTGCTCGACCGCTCCGCCGACCACCTGTTCCAACCGCTGCTCTACCAGTGCGCGACCGGCAAGCTGAGCATCGGCCACATCAGCCGTCCGTTGCGCGAGGAGTTCGCCCGATACGACAACATCAAGCCCCTGCTGGGCGAGGCGATCGCACTCGACCCGTCCGCGCGCACCGTCACCGCACTACGGCCCGACGAGACGACGTTCGTCGTCGAGTACGACGTCCTCATCCTGGCGGCCGGTATGCGGCAGTCGTACCTGGGCAATGAGGAGTTCGCGCACTGGGCGCCGGGTATGAAAACGCTCGATGACGCGCTGGAGATCAGGCAGCGCATCCTCACCGCGTTCGAAATTGCCGAGACCCTGCCGCCTGGGCCGGAGCGGACGGACTGGCTGACCTTCGCCGTCGCCGGAGGCGGTCCGACCGGAGTGGAACTGGCCGGTCAAATCCGGGAGATGGCGACCCGCACGCTCACCAACGAATTCCACAGCATTCAGCCGCAAGAGGCGCGGGTGCTGCTGTTCGACGGCGGCCAGCGTGTCCTGAAGAAGTTCGCGCCCGGCCTGTCGGCGAAGGCCACCGCGACCTTGGCGGAGCTCGGCGTCGAGATGCACTTCGGTGTGCACGTGACCGACGTACGGCGGGACGGCGTCACCGTCACCCCGAAGAACGGCGGGCCCGACAGGCAATTCTCGACGCGCACCGTGCTGTGGACCGCAGGCGTCGAAGCCGTACCGTTCGCCCGTCATGTTGCCGAAATCCTCGGAGCGCCCACCGATCGCGCCGGCCGCATACAGGTCGAGCCGGACCTGAGCGTCGCGGGACACCCCGAGATCTTCGTCGTCGGCGATCTCGCCGGACGTGACAAGCTGCCTGGCGTCGCGGAGAACGCGATGCAGGGCGGCCTGCACGCGGCGGCCTGTATCCGCCGTGATCTCGCCGGGCGACCGCGCCGCCCGTACCGCTACCGCGATTTGGGATCGGCGGCCTACATCAGCCATGGCAACGCGCTGCTTCAAGTGAGGCGCATCCGGGTGTCGGGATATCTCGGCTGGGTCGCGTGGGGCCTGATTCATATCGCGTTCCTCACCGGTGTGCGCAACCGCATCAGCACGGTTGCCACCTGGCTGGCCTCGATCGCACGTGCCGGCCGCTATCACCGGGCCTTCATGCTGGGCGCAGCGGATCGTCCCGAACAGCGCTACACGTATTCGACGTGGGACCTTCCAGAACCCGCACCGCCGCATCACCGCGCTTACCGTTCATGACCGTCGGCCCGGACGACGGGTGAGTGATCCGCCGATGTCTTCCTGGGGATGTGACGGCAGCGTGGGAGAGGAACTGCGCGGCAACTGCGGTTGCGATTAGCATCCACCAACGTGGGTGGCGAACCTCCGGTCCCCGTGACGCGGACGCATCGAGTCGCGCAGAGGTTGTCCCGGTTGAACGTCGCACAGGTCAGACGGGCTGCGCTTCTGCTGATTCTGGTGGCCACCGCCGCGTTCGGCGGCCTCGAAACCGTCGACAAGAAAGTCACCCCGTTCAAGGTCGCCGAGGAGTTCAGCGACGGCCAGTTCACGATCACGGTCGAGCGGGCGAGGTTCGTTCGCGAACTCAAGGGTGGGTTGGCCACCATCGGCGCTGCTGAACCCGGCAAGGTCTACCTGGGCGTCGTGGCGACAGTCGACAACACCGGCACCGTGCCGGGAGGCCTCCGCGATCTCCTCGACCTACAGGGTCTGCCCGGCAAGGAGATCTTCGGGACCTTCCGCTTGCGCGACGGTTCTGCGATTCAGAGTCTCGGACCGGGACTCACCGAGCAGTTGGCATTCACTTGGCAGGTACCGGAATTCAGCGCACATTCGGTTCAGGAGGTGACGATCCGGGTGTGGAAGAAGACGTTCACGCAGTTGATGGTCACCTACGGCGGCAAGGAATGGATCGACACCGATAACTACGGTCAGGTCGTCGTTCCGGTCCAGGGGCTGCCGTGAATCCGCGCACGCGTCGGGCGCTGACGGTGATCGCGACAGTCGTCGTGATCGCGGCGGCCGCGGTGGTGTGGCAGAACCTGCCGACACCGCCGGACATCACCGGACCGTTCGACGTGTACGGCGAGGCGGGACAGCGTGCCGCCGGCCGCGACGTCGCGGCTACCGTCACCGATGTTCGTATCTCTTCGCAAGTGGATTCGGTTGCACCCGCAGGCGTTTGGGTGGTCGTCGACGCGACCCTGGAGGCACCGGTCACCACCGAACTACCCCGCAGTGACCTGATCGTCGGGCCGAACACGTACACACCCACCGATAGGTTTTTCCTCAAAACCCTCCGGGGGAACGTCAGGCCCGGTATCGCGCAACGCGGGTCGTGGGTGTTCGACGTCGCGCCGGCCCTGGTCGAGTCCGGCTCATCGGCACCGATCACGCTGCGGGTGTGGACGGGTTACGACGAGCAACTGGACTCGCGCCTTGTCATCGATGTTCCGCTCGCAGACGCCCACCGAGTACAAACCCTGAGGCTCGAGGCTCCCGTGGAACGTGCGTCATGAGGAGATGGCTGTCGCCGCTGTGGGTGCGAAACCTGATCGGTGCCGTCGTCATGGTGGCGGCGCTCGGCGTCATCATCGCGACCACACTGAGCGATCAGTGGGCCACTTACCGCCACACGGTTGTTCCGGACGTTGTGGTGGCTAAGGGTGAGTCCGGCGACGCCGGCGGATACACCTGGGAGGTCGACTCGGTGAGGCACTTGAACCGCAAGCCTTCCCGGTTCGGTCCGCAGCTACCCGAGGGCGCCGTGTTGACGGTGGTGACGGTGGACATGTCGGGTCCGGCACGCGAGAACCCCGAAACCTGCAGCGCTGTCATCACCGACGGTCAGCAGCGGTGGGCATCGGAGAAGGCGGGCGGTTTGGGGCCGACCCCACCCGATGGTGTGGGGATCAGGTGTGAGAAGCCCGGACCGGTGCAGTTCTCGTTCGTCCTGCCGCAGGACGCGGTGCCCGACGCGCTCGATGTCACGAGTGCTGACGGTCGGCTTCTGGCACGGATGATGTTGTAGGTTCCTGCTTTTCGAGCTGCTCAAGGCAGTACGCCACCGTGGATGCGATCAGGCAAATGCGAAGGGGTTCGATGATCAGGTGCGAGCCGAGCGCGATCGTTTCGGCGAAGCCGTACCAGAAGGGCAACGGATGCGGACCGAGAATCCATGCCACGAACCGGAATAGGTAGCCATTGCCCATCTCGGGCCGATAGAAAGACCCGGACATGTCGAGCCACGCCAGACCGAGATAGCCCAACACGTACAGCGACAGGGCGAACACTCCCCCATAGAGGATGAGCCGTGCCGAATCAACGATGGTGCTGTAGTTGCCCAGCTTGGAGAGCAGCCAGGAGCGCACCTTTTGGCCCAGCGTCTCGGGCACGTCCCAACCGCGCTCTTTGAGCATCTTGCGCCGCTCTGCCGCGCTGTTGATCACCCTGTCGGCGCGACTGCCCACAACGCGGCGAGCCGCGCGGCGCCAGTCGGGCATGGATACGCCGTAGACGATCCCGGCGACGGCTAGCCAGAGAAGCGGGATCGTGGCTCCACCGAACGCCGTCCGCAGCACCGCCATCAGGCCGTCCCACAGGGCTTCCAACGGTGCGAAGTGCGAGAACAGTGCGGCTCGCGTGTCGTTGAACCACACCACGATCCGGCGCTCGGAGATCCAGCCCATCGGGTTGATGAGAAAGCCGACGCCCTCGCTGGCAGCGAAGCTCAACGTAAGGAAAACCCACAGCGCGTCGACGTAGACGCGGACGGCGATCATCCACCCCGGCAGCTTGTCCTTGAGCTTGCTGAGCACATAACGCACGACCAGCGCCGAGACGATGATCACCCACGTGGTCGTGCCGACGGGCAGTTGATCGGGATGAAGCTCGGTCGGCTCGGTGGATGTCAACGCTTCGGTGACAGAGTGGGTGACGCGATAGTCGAGGGCCACCGTTTCGAACTCGATCCAGTCCTCTGCGAACAGCTTCCACGCCAGGTAGATCGCGAAGAACGGCACGATGATGTTGGCGAACACGTCGACGCTGCGGGCAGATCGCCGCGGCAGCGCCGCCAGCGCGGGGATGGCCGAGCGCAGCACCAAGAACATCGCGACGTACGAACCGAGGCGCGCCATCCCGGCGAACGGCATGATCAGCGCGGCCCAGACGTCGTTGTCCCAACCGGCCCAGGCCGCCAGCTCGATGGCGCCGCGGCGACCCAGCCAACCCAGCAGGTACAGCGCCGCCAATTGAGGGAAATAGCGCCACCATAGGTCGAACGGCCGCAACACGGAGCGCACCGCCACATCCTAGGGCGGCGACGATAGCGGCGACGGGCTGACGAGCTGATCCACCAGCCACCAGCGCATTTAACACGGTCGTATGTCGTCCCAGCACTGAACTATGAGCCGGCCAGCCCCTTGACTGTGACGCCACTCACAGTAATATGACCAGTGGTCATCGCTGGGAGGTGTGGATGCCGACTGTGACATGGGCTCGGGTCGACCCGAGCCGGCGGGCCGCTGTGATCGAAGCGGCGGAGGCGGAGTTCGGGGCGCATGGCTACTCGCAGGGCAGCCTGAACGTCATCGCACGCCGCGCGGGTGTGGCGAAGGGCAGCCTGTTTCAGTACTTCGCCGACAAGCGCGATCTGTACGCCTACATCGCAGATCTCGGCAGCCAGCGCGTGCGGTCGTACATCGAAGATCGAATCCGAGAGCTGGACCCGAGCCGGCCCTTCTTCGAGTTCTTCACCGATCTGCTCGATACCTGGGTGGCCTATTTCGCCGAGCACCCGCAGGACCGTGCCCTGCATGCCGCATCGAACTTCGAGATCGACACAGAGGCACGGGTTTCCGTGCACACCGTCATCCATCGCCACTATCTGGAGGTTCTGCGGCCACTGGTGCGCGATGCGCATGCGCGCGGCGACCTGCGCGCCGATTGCGATACCGACGCTCTGTTGTCGTTGCTGCTGATGATCTTTCCCCACATGGCGCTGGCCCCCTATGTGCGCGGCATGGATCCGGTTCTCGGGCTCGACGACCCCACGCCTGATCAGCCGGCACTCGCAGTGCGCAGGCTCGTATCCGTTCTGGCGCAAGCATTCTCCAGCAACAGCCCAGCCCGAAAGACGACCAAGGAGGTCCAACAATGACACGAAAGAACTCAGCGTCACTCGACGCCGGTGGATTCAACTGGGATAGCCTCCCGTTGAAGTTGTTCGCAGGGGGCAATGCGAAGTTCTGGAATCCCGCCGATATCGACTTCTCCCGTGACCGGGAGGACTGGGAGTCTCTGACCGAACTCGAGCGGGATTACGCCGCACGGCTGTGTGCGCAGTTCATCGCCGGCGAAGAAGCCGTCACCCAAGACATCCAGCCGTTCATGGCCGCGATGCGGGCCGAAGGCCGTTTGGGCGACGAGATGTATCTGACCCAGTTCGCGTTCGAGGAAGCCAAGCACACCCAGGTGTTTCGGATGTGGCTGGACGCCGTCGGGCTGACCGACGACCTCCACCATTACCTCGATGACCTTCCGTCGTACCGGCGAATCTTCTATGACGAACTGCCGAGTTCGCTGGAGGCGTTGAACGCCGACCCGTCCCCCGCCGCGCAGGTTCGCGCATCGGCGACCTACAACCACGTCATCGAAGGCATGATGGCGTTGACGGGATACTATGCGTGGCACCGTATTTGCGTGGACCGCGGCATCCTGCCCGGCATGCAGGAGTTGGTGCGGCGCATCGCCGACGACGAGCGGCGCCACATGGCCTGGGGTACCTTCACCTGTCGACGCCACGTCGCCGCCGATGACTCGAACTGGACAGTGTTCGAGGAGCGGATGAATGAACTCATCCCCCTGGTGCTGCAGAACGCCGATGACGGGTCAACCCTCTACGACGAGATTCCGTTCGGATTGGAAGCGGGCGAGATGAAGCAGTACGCGAGCGATAAGGGAATGCGGCGATTCGGCACCATCAGCAGCGCCCGGGGCCGCCCAGTCGGGGAGATCGACCTGGACTACTCACCGCTGACGCTGGAGGACACCTTCGCCGACGAGGACAGCAAGGCGCTGGCCGCCTCGGCGTAAACCGTGCGCGTTGCTCGTCATTGGCGCGTCATGAAGTACTGCACGCTGTGGTACACCTCGCGCAGCAACATCGGGATCTGCGTCTGGAGGCTCTTGTAGCGGCTACTGGGCGTCGGTGAAGGGTGCGCGTCAAGGCCCAAGTCGGTGGCGATACGGGTGGCACGGCGCATATGCAGCGGATCGCTGACGATGAGCACTCGGCTCACACCATGTTCGGCGAGCAGCGGCCGGGCGAAAGCGAAGTTCTGCTTGGTGGTGCGCGATCTGTTCTCGATGAGCAGACGGTCCGCCGGGATCCCGGCGGCGATCAGCCAGTCGCGGCCCGCCTCGGATTCGGAGAGCGTGTCTCCTTGTCCGACACCGCCCGTCAGGACGATCCAATCGACCTGGCCTGATTCGTACAGCGTGGCCGCGTGCCGCAGCCGCTCCTCGAGCACGGGCGAGGGCTCGTCGTCGTCGACTGCCGCGCCCAGGACGATGGCCGCATCCGCCGGCGCCGCGTCCGACCGCGCGCTGAAAGCGGCGACAGAGATGGCGAGACTGGAGACACCTGCCATAAGCAGGGCCGAAGCGAGTGCGATTCGTCGCAGACTTCCGACGACTCTGCGTCGGATCGGCCCGACTGATCGCACCAGGCCACGATACTGGCGGTCGTCACCGCGGGGTCGCGTCGCCGATGAATCCGCTGCTGCGTGCGGAGTAGTCGCCGTGGCGCGTCGCACAGGTCGCTCCGTTCCATGTGCTGAGAAGAACGCGAACAGAAGCTGGCACCCGACCGCCGTCACCGCGGGGTCCGATCTATAAACGGAGCAAGGGCAGGTGTTCCACTGGAAGCACCTGCCCTTACCCGCTCAACTCACTTGCTTGTCGTGCACCTCACTCGTCAATCACCTCGTAGCAGGCGGGTCCGCAGTTGGGGTCGTAATCGGGAGGGTTGGGGTAGATGCTTCCGGACGGGTAGACCATGCCGATTTCGTTCGGATTCGACGCGGAATCCTGAGTCGGGTGAGCGGTCTGCGGATCGTCAGCGGCCGGTGGTACGAGCTTGACGCCGGGAATCACGTGGGCGTGGACTACGTCGTCACCCCTCGCCGAGGCCGCGTCGGCACTCGGAGCGGACGACTCAGCGTGCGGCGCGGACGACTCAGCGTGCGGCGCGGCGGCCGGTGGTACGAGCTCGACACCGGGAATCAGGTGGGCGTGGACTACGTCGTCACCCGCCGGCGAGGCTGCATCGGCGTGTGGCGCCGACGACTCAGCGTGCGGCGCCGACGACTCAGCGTGCGGCGCCGACGACTCAGCGTGCGGCGCCGACGACTCAGCGTGCGGCACGGAGACCGAGCCGGCGTGAGCCCCGGAGGATGTCGTGGAGTGCGCCGACCCGGAGTCCTGGGCGGGCGCCGCGGACGCGGCGCCGGCCATGCCGAGGGCAGCTAGCCCCAGGGCCCCCGCGATGGCGGCAGCGGTGGCGAACTTCCTGACCGCGCCCAAGGTGACGACGGTCCCTGCGGGCTTGGTGAACGGGGTGTTGCTCATCGGATTTTCCTTTCGTGGAGCCACGGACTTCGTGGTTGAAAAGAGAATCGGGCGTCGCCCTCAATGGATCCTCAATGCGTCCACTGGTGCGTCTCGCCCGCATGAGTCACGGCTTTCGGTCCGTCACCTGGAGAGGCGACCGACCCCCGCGGGTCGGCATTCAACGCGACATTTACGAACATCTGGCCTGGGCCCGCAGGGTTGCAGCGAATAACGTGAAGGACAGCGTCGGCGCGATTCCACTACGACATCACCGGTCGACGAGTCTGCGTCGGATCGGCCCGACCAACCACGCCACGCCACGCCACGATATTGGTGGGATAAGTCCTTGTGTCACACAACATCTGACTCAATATCCAGAGAAACAACTCTGACAACGATAGGCGTCGTTGGCCGCGTCGATCCAGCGCCGAGGCGTGATTGCGGCTTACGCTTGCAGCTTGTGAGGTTGGAGTCCAGCACACTGGCCGCGTTTCTCACCGGCACCATCATGACGACTCTCTTGCTGGCTGCCCAAGCCGGTGGTAACCCCGTGCAGGAGATCGCATGGATTCTCCTCGGTGTGGCGTTGAGCCTGCTGACCCGGGCGTACGGGTTGCATGTCTCGAGCCACGAGGAGGCCGGAGGCGCACAGTACATCACCGGCTTTCTGCGAAATGTGGCCAGTGGGTGGCCCGTCGTGGCGGCAGCCCTGCCCACTTTGGCCGTGCTGCTGCTCGCTGCAGCGTTCGACTGGCCCGACGATCGGGAGCATCCCGACGGTGGAGTCACCATCGGTTACACCACGGTCGCACTCAACCTCAACGTGGTGTTGTTGTTCTTCTGGGGCGTGATAGCGGCTCGCCAGGCCAGTCTTTCCCGGGCATGGACGGTGGTCATCGGCTTTCTGAATGCGGGAATGGGCTGGCTCGTCGTCGCCGTCAACCTCACGCTGAAATGACGGACGATGGTAGGCCGCGTCTCAGCGGAGCCCTTGGCGAGTTCGGCATATTTCTATGACCTGCGCTCGGTTCGTGTGTCAAGATTTCTGCCGTGACGTGGGCGGGACCGTTTCCACCAGTTGACGGTTGGGCGCCCACCGCGCGTCCGGTGCGCCGGATGGGGTTTGTGCTAACGCTCATCGTCGTCGTGGTGTGCGCCGCGTGCGGCAACTCGAGCTCGCCGCCCGCTGGTACGCCGTCGGCGACAACGCCGACAACGGTGGAACATCCTCCTGCGCAATTCGTAGCCGGGCCCTGCGCCGAAACACCGCAACCGGTACCCGAGTTGGAAGGTGCCCGGTGCGGGGAGTTGGTGGTGCCCGAAGATCGCACCAAGGCCGGCGGGCGCACGCTCCGACTGGCGGTGGCGATCATTCCCTCGGAGACGCAGCCACCCGCACCGGATCCGATTGTGTTCCTCACTGGGGGCCCCGGCGGTGACGCGGTCGCGGATCCGCCGATTCCGAACGATGTGGGCATCAACCGTAACCGGGATCTGATCCTGTTGTCGCAGCGGGGGACTCACTCGTCAAAGCCGGCGCTGACCTGCCCGGAGATCGATCTGTTCTACGCGCGCCGGGTCGGGTTGGTCTACGACGCGGACTCCACCGGCGATCAGTACGTGCAGGCGGTCCGAGCGTGCCGCGACCGCCTGGCCCCGGAGGTCGACTTTGCGGCGTTCAACTCCACCGAAAGCGCTTATGACCTCGCGGACCTGCGGACAGTGTTGGGTATCGACCAATGGAATGTGTTTTCGCATTCGTATGGCACCGATCTCGCGCTGATCTACATGCGGCACGACGCCGACGGGATCCGGTCGGTGACCCTCGACGGGGTGGCACCACCCTCGGCCGCCACCCCCGGGTGGACCTGGAGCAGCGCCAAAGAGGCGTTCGACAACATGACCAATGCATGCGCGGCACAGCCCGCATGTCAGGCGCGTTATCCCAACCTCGCCGAGTCGTTCATCAGACTGGTCAATCAGCTCGAAGAGCGTCCAGTCACAACCACGGTCGCCATCCCGTCGGTCGGAGACACCGAAGTCGTACTCGACGGTGGCGCGCTGCTGAACTGGTTCGTCCCGCTGGCCACCCACTTTCCAGAGGAGTTTCCGGCCGCGATCGACGAACTGGCCCGAAACAATCCCAGGCGGATCGCCGAGCTGTACGCCGAAGTGTGGGCCAATCCCGAGCGGGTCGGGACCATGGGCTGGGGCCTGACCTTGAGCGTGTGGTGCCGTGAATGGGTCCCGTTCGAATCGGCCGAGGATCAACTCGAGAAAGCAAAGCGGGCCTTTCCTGAGTTTCCCGAGTCGGTTCGCGCCCAAGCGCCGCAACTGCCTTTCCTGCGCGACGCCTGCGCCGCCTGGGATGTGCCCAAGGCGCCCGATGAGATCCGGGCGGTCACCGAAAGTGCGATCCCGACGCTCGTCCTGTCGGGCAGTTACGACGGACAGACCGGGCCTCAGTGGGGTGAGTATGTGGCGCAACAACTCTCGCAATCCCACGTCGTAACGGTGCCCGGTGTCGCCCATGGCGTGTACACGAATGACTGCGGGGCGAAGGTGATCGCGTCGTTCTACGACAACCCGGAGCGACCGGACACGAGTTGTGTCGGCGCGACACAACCACCGCCGTACGAGATCATCCCGCCACCATGACGACAGCGTCGAATGTCGTGGGGATATCCCGTCGTGGCCTGCTGGGCGGAGCCGTCGCCGGGGCCGCTGCGCTGGCGCTGTCCGCGTGTTCTTCGAGCCCTTCATCAGAACCCACGACGACCTCCGCGTCCGACGTGTCAACGGGATTCGACGAACTCGACGCCAAGATCGAAGAGGGCATGAAGGCCTATGCGATACCGGGCGTGGCAGTCGGCGTCCTGGCAGGCGGCCAGGAGTACATAAAGGGCTACGGTGTCACCAATGTCGACCATCCGGTGCCGGTCGACGGCGATACGGTGTTCCGCATCGGTTCGACCACAAAGACTTTCACCGGTACGACGCTGATGCGGCTGGTTGATCAGGACAAAGTGGACCTCGACGCCCCGGTCCGCCGCTATCTTCCTGACTTCGCGGTGGCGGACCCATCTGCCAGCGCCGCCGTCACCGTGCGCCAGCTTCTCAACCACACATCGGGATGGTTGGGCGACGATCTGCAGGACTTCGGCCGTGGTGATGACGCGTTGTCGCGTTATGTCGCGTCGATGTCCCGGTTACCGCAACTGACACCGCCGGGAGCCGTATTCGCCTACAACAACGCCGGATTGGTCGTGGCAGGGCGGATCATCGAGGTCGTCACCGGGTCGACCTACGAGGCGGCGGTACAGAACCTACTGCTCGATCCGCTCGAGTTGAGGCACACCCGGTACTTCTCGGACCAGATCATCGGCTTCAATATCGCCGCATCCCACAACGTGGTTGACGCTAAACCCGTTGTCGACAACGGCTTCTGGGAGTTCCCGCGCAGCTGCAACCCGACCGGATCATTGATATCCAGCGTGCGGGATCAGTTGCGTTACGCGCGGTTTCACCTCGGTGACGGTACCGCTCCCAACGGCACTCGGCTGCTGAGCCAACAAGCACTTGTCGCGATGCGCTCCAACCCCGGCGCCGGCGGCACGCTGCAGGTCGAGCTCACCGGGATGGGGGTGGCCTGGATGCTGCGCCCCTCAGCAGAGAACGAGACGATCGTGCAGCACGGCGGCGCCTGGCAAGGCCAAAGGTCGGGCTTCTTCATGGTGCCCAGCCGAAACTTCGCGATGACCTTGCTCACCAACTCCGAGGGTGGGGCGCAGCTCACGACCGATCTGTTCGCCGATGATTGGGCGCTGCGCCGGTTTGCGAGGATCACCAATACGCCAGCGGAACCGCAAACCTTGAGCGCGGCAGACCTCGCGCCCTACGAAGGGCGATACGTGACGGAGCAGATCACCGAATCCGGCAGCCTCGAAAGGGTTGTCATCGAGTTCGAGGGCAGGGATGGCCGTCTGCACGGCACCATGAAAGACCTGGCCGATCCCAGCACGCACCCCGATGAGGATGCCGACACCAGCGCACATCTGGGCTTCGCCTTCTACCGGCCGGACTATGGACTCGACCTGGGCCCAGACGGCCAACTCCTGGGCACCCGTTCCAATTTCGTCCGCGACCCGAACGGAAACGTCGCCTGGTTGCGCATGCACGGCCGCCTTTACCGACGGCAATGATTTGACGAACAGCGGTCTACCGCGAGCCGCTTATCGTTGGCCTATCGGCAGCGTCCGCAAGCCTAAGGCGGTCGCGTAATCGAACCGCCACCTGTACTCGATTGAGTCCTGGCGATCCGTTTTCTCACGATGGTCGCAGCATCGGATATCGTTGTGCCGCTTGGCTTTTAGGCATAAGCGGCCGACGGAAGCCGGAGGGAGTACGCCTTGGGGGCGCCGTGCACGGGTCGAACGGGTAGGCGAACAGTCGTCGATGTAATACCGATGGCAGTCACGATTGGTAAGGCCGACGATGAAGGCTTGCTCGATCAGGGGACGTCATGTGAAATTGCTTGAAGGTGCTAATTTTCAGCAGTTGCGACGACGATCGGCTGCTCGACGACCATGCCGCCGCGATCGATGAAGTCTTGCCAGCGTGCAACGACCTCATTTTCAAGTTGTTGTCTGCGGTCGGCGCCCGCCGACATGACGAGCCCTGCGATAGGTGTGACTTGAAGGTACTGCCACAGGAATTCGGCCGGCGGTGGTAGCCGCAACGTCTCCGTCATGGTTTTGACGGTCACGTCTTGGAAGTGGGCGACTTCCAACAGCTGGCGCAGTTGGGTCTCGCTCAGGGAGAAGACCGAACGTAGGAATCCGGATAGGTCAGGGTTGATGTGACGACCAAGGGCGTCCACCATGATCTCGAAAAAGCGCGGCATGGTTCCCGGCGCGTTGATCGCGACGCGGCCACCCGGCGACAGCACGCGCCGCATCTCACGGGCGGCTGCGGGCCGGTCGGGAAAGAACATCAGCCCGAGCTGACACAACACCAGATCGTAGGACTCATCGGCGAGCGGAAGAGCTTCAGCGCTTCCCTCCCGCCACTCGATCACGGCACCGGACGGTGCGGCGGTTGTGCGGGCAACCTCCAGCATTCCGGGGTTGAGGTCCACTCCGACGACTTTCCCTGTGGTCCCGACCCGTTCGGCGGCCAGGCGGGTGACGACGCCGGTCCCGCATGCGATGTCGACGACGTATTCACCCGGCTCGGGTGCCGCCACCTCGATGAGATCGCCGGCGAGCGGCGCGGGAATGAGCGGGACGAAGTCGCGTGCGTAATTCTCGGCTTCCGTCCGCCGGAGGTCACGGTAATCAACCTGTTGAGACATGGTTGAACGATATGAATCAGACCGCCGTCGGCGCATCGACCGAATTCACCATATCGGCGCGGTGCGAGTGGTCAGTTCTAACCACCCGTTAGACGAGATGTTGCTCGTACGCGTAGGCGGTGGCGGCTGCCCGAGATGACAAGCCGAGCTTAGCGAAGATGTTCTGCAGGTGACGTGCGACCGTGTGCTCGCTGAGTACGAGGCTCGCGCCGATCTCTCGGTTGGTCTTGCCCGCGGCGACAAGCCGTAACACCTCACATTCGCGCGGGGTGAGGCCCCCCGCCGACCGCCCCTGGGTCCCGATGACCTCGGCCAGACGTTCCGTGTCGGGCACTGCGCCGAGCCGGCTAAAGCCATCATGCGCGGCGTCGAACTCCAGTGCCGCTGCGTCGAAGTCGCTCAGCTCTCGGCAGGCGAGCCCGGTCTGAACCCGCGTCCGGGCGGCTTCGTAGGGCATTGCCAAGTCCCGCCAACCCGCAGATGCCCGGCGCAGGGCAGCAAGGGCCGCGGGGGCGTCGCCCTCGGCGAGCAGCGTCGACCCGTCGGCGTGAGCTTCGATGGCGTGCAGGAACGGCGCGTCGATGGCTTCGGCGATCTCGGCAAGTTCGTCGGCGCTCGCTCGCGCTGCCGGAACGTCACCGACCGCGAGCATGATGTCGACGTGCGCAGCCAATATTGCCGGCCGACCGAAACGATCGGGGCTTAGGTCTACCGCGCGACGAATCGCGGCAATCGCGGCATGGACGTGCCCTTCGGCCAGTCGCAGGAGGGCCAATCCAGGCAACGGCTCTCGACCGAACTGATGGGCTTGCCGGTAGGCGATTTCAGCGTCGTCGAACTCTCCACGCAGCCGGTGCAGCTCCGCTCGCTGGTAAGCCGCCAATCCTAAGGAAGGGTGCGCAGCGGGTCGCGACAAGTGCTCGCAAGCGATGCGGGCGGCCGTCGTCGCCTCGGGCCATTCGCCGTGGATCTGCAGGATCTGCGAGCGATGCACCAGACATTGACCCCGGTATGGAACGAGGTCAGGCTGGGCGTCACACCAATCGCTCAGCGCCATGGTCCACTCGGTCGCGCGCCCCAGGTCGAACACACCCATACACGTCTCGATGACGCCGCAATAGACGATGCCGGCGGGGATGGGCGACACCTCCCCCGCGGTGACGCTCACCATCGCTTCATCGAGCAGTGCCACGCCGCGAGCCGTTTCGCCCTGGGTGACCGATGCCTGGCCTTGACCCAGCCAGGCGAGAGCCGCCAAGTCGCGATCACCGAACCGTGCGGCGATCCTGCCGGCCTCAACGAACATCTCGTACGCTCCCGCGGAATCCCCACCCGTCCACGCCCCAAGGCCTGCGGAAGTGAGTAAGTACCCGCGCGCGGCGCAGATTAACTCGCGGTCCTCCACCAGCCGACCCACTCGTGCCAGCCAACCGCTGCCGCGCGCGGTGTTGCCTTGGAGCAACTGCGTTAGCGCCAACCAGAACCCGCATTCGGCGGCTCGGCCCGGATCGCCGGCAGCCAAGCACGCGGAGTAAGCCCTCTCCCAGGTCCGCACGCTCTCGTCGTCCTTACCGATCAAGTAGGTGGCAGTCGCCAGGCGCTCAAGATCGTCAGCATCGAGTGGTTCATCCGCGTCGGAGAGACACTCGTAGACTTCGGTCCACGCCTGGCGTTCAAAGGCGCTCGAAGCTGTGTTCATCGCGGCCATGAAGAAAGTCTGGCGGATACCGGCGGGTTTGCGCGACGGCGTGCTAACGGCTTGCGCTTCCCGGTGTCGCTGGCAGCCCCGCAAGTTAGCGGCTTCGCCGACCTCGCCGCCGCGACCTCGCCGCCGGCCGGGGTAGCCTCGGGTGAGGGAGAAATGCGAGCCGATCCGGTAGGCGCGAAATCGCATCTACCAGCATCTTCTCTGTGCCCCCAGTCGGACTCGAACCGACACTGGGCGGATTTTAAGTCCGCTGCCTCTGCCAATTGGGCTATGGGGGCCGCCGCCGTGCTGCACCGATGAGCACGGTACCGCGCGCGATCGTCGTGCAGCCGGACCTGGCACACGTGATGCGCGATCAAGATAATGTCGGCGTGTAGGTCGTTCCACTAGGAAAGGCACGAGGATGTCAGCGCTGACGAGATTCCGCATCGGACGACGGCTCACAATCGCCGGTGGATTCGCGGTCGCGACGATGGCCCCGATGCTTGCGGCCGTCATCGCTACCTCGCCCGGCGTCCCCAGTCACCTCGCGGCCTGCCCCGCCGGCGAGGACAGCGACCTCTACAGCGGGACGTGCGTGCCTTATCTGGTTCCGAACACCGCCTCAGCAGTCAACAACGCCTGCCCGCCCGGGGTCAGCGGCGCCGAATGCACCGGGTCCACCGGTAATCAGGTGCCACCCCACCCACAGCCTGGGCCGTCGCCCGAGTTGCAGGAACTGGAAGACGTCGTCACGCCGGGCTACTAGCCGCGCGCACGTCCAGTAGGTCGTTGTCCCGCACGGCGTCGACGTCCAGCGTCCGGTACCCGTAGAGGTCGAACAGCACGGTGATCCGGTCCGCGGTCATCGCCTCGAGTCGTTCTGGCCGCAGTGTCTGCCATCCGAGCACTTTCTTCGCGACGTCGCGCAACCGGTCCCCGTCACTCACATGGCGCGGCTCATCGCGTCATCAGCGACAGGATCGCGCGGTTGAGCTGTCGGCGCGGCCAACCCAGTCTCCCGGCGGCGGCCAGTGCGGCATGTGCGGCGTTGCCGCCGCACACACCGTGCACTCCCCCGCCCGGGGACGCGCCCGCGCTGCCGAGGAAGACGTTCTCGACCGGCGTCTCCGCGCCGCCAAAACCCGGAAACGGCCGAAAGATCAACTGCTGGAACAGTTGTGATGTCCCGCCGTTCACCGAACCGGCATGCAGGTTCGCGTCGCTGGCCTCCAGGTCCGACGGCCGCTGAATCGTCTTGCCGACGATGTGGTCGCTGAACCCGGGCGCATGCTTCTCCAACACGACGTCCACCGCCGCCGACAACTGATCGGCGGAGGCGTCGTCGGCGACGCCTCGCGGCAGATGCGTGTACGCCCAGGCGCTTTCGGTGCCTACTAGCGACCGGCTCGGATCGGCGGTGGTCATCTGCCCGAACAGCAGGAACGGATGCAGCGGCACGGTGCCGGTGTTGAGGTCGGCCATCCACCGGATCAGGCCGTCGTGGTCGGCGCCGAGATGTACCGTGCCCGCATCGTTCAGACTCTGCGAACGCCACGGAATCGGCGCGTCGAGGGCGTAGTTGATCTTCAACACCGGTGTGTCCCAGACGAACCGGTCGATGCTCTGCAGCACCGATTCGGGGAGAGCGTCGGCCGGCAGCAGGTCGCGGTACAGCATCGGCGCCGAGGTATCGGCGATCACCGCCCGACGCACCCGCACGGTCTCGCCGCCGGAGGTGTGAACGGACACCGCGCGTCGGCCTCGGACGTCGATCCGGTCGACCTGTTGTCCGCACTGGATGCGGGCTCCCGCAGACGTCGCCCGGTTCACCAGCGCTGCGGTCAGTTGGCCGGCGCCGCCGACCGGAACCGGAAAGCCGCCGTCCTGAGCCATCATGATCAGCATGTATCCCATGACGCCGCTGCCCGGCGCGTCGATGGGCACATCGGCGTGCATTGCGTTGCCCAGCAACAAGAGTCGCGCGGCCTCGCCCTCGAACAGCTTCTCAGCCATCACGCCTGCGGGGAGAAGCATCAGATGCGCCAACCGAAGCGCCTCGGCGGTGCCCAGCTCACGCAGTAGACCGACCGCTCCACGCACCGGCGGGAACGGCGCGAACAACGTCTCCACCAGCGGTTCCTTGATGCGCTGCCACTGGGCGAACAAGTCGCGCCAACGCTCGCCGTCACCGGCCGTGCGACGGTCGAGATCCTCTGCGGTGCGGTCGAGATCGCGCCAAATCAGCGGAGCGTCTTCGTCATCGGCCGAGCTCGCATGGCCGACGACCGCGGGTGAATGCGACCAGCGCAGGCCGTGCTCCTCGAGGTGCAGCGCTTGGAGAGCCGGGGAGGTCACCGACAGCGGGTAGAACGCGCTGTACAGGTCGCTGACATAGCCGGGGAACAGTTCGGCGCTCTTGACCGCGCCGCCGGGCTGTTCCTGCGCTTCCAGAACCAGTACGTCCCAACCCTCGTCGGCCAGCATGGCTGCGGCGACCAAACCGTTGTGGCCGGCTCCGATCACCACAGCATCGGCGGAGCCCGACACGCTCACCTCGAGATCAGCCTGTTGGAGGCGGCCTTCACCGAGTCGGGCAGGAACCGGTTCATCAGGCCGAGCCCTTTCGAAAGTGGTGATGAGGCAACGATTTTCTTCCTTCCCTCCATCAGCGCGTCGTACCCCTGTCTCGCGACCTTGTGAGCGTCGTCCTTTGGCATGCGTCCCACCAAGGTGTCGAGCATGCCGACCCGGCGGAAGAAGTTGGTGTCGGTCGGGCCGGGCATCAGCGAGGTGATGACGACGTCGGTGTCGCGCAACTCGTCCTGCAGCGCTTCGGCGAACGACTGCACAAACGATTTCGAGGCGTTGTAGATGGTCTGATACGAGCCGGGCATCATCGCCACGATCGACGACGTGAACAGCAGCTTGCCCGAGTTGGCGCTGACCATGTCAGCGAGCACCAGCTTGGCCAGCTGCGTGGTTCCCCGGACATTGAGATCGATGATGTTGAAATCCTCTTCCAGCCCCCGGTCGACGAATCGGCCGCCGCCACCGGTGCCTGCGTTGAGGGCGGCCGCATCCAACCGGCGCCCGTTCTCCGTCGCGCTGGCGTAGAGCCGATCGACTTCGTCCTCTTTGCGGAGATCGACCTGAACGGCGCGGACATCTGTGCCCGCCGCCGTGAGTTTGTCGGCGCTGGCGTGGATGCCGTCATCGTCCGCGGCCACGATGAGGTCGTAGCCGTCATCTGCGAACAGCTTCGCCAACTCGAAACCGATACCGCTCGAAGCGCCCGTCACAAGCGCGAGTGGTCGTCCTTGAGCCATGGTGGCGGGCTACCCGACGGAGCTTGTGCCAAACGCGCGCGGACATGCCGCCGACGTCAGCCGGTGTCGGGGTTATCGCCGCGCAAGAATGCGGTCGTCAGCCGGCGCGGTCATCACCGCGACGGTCATCGCGGTCGTCGCTGTCGGGACAGTCTGCGCTGTCGCCGCTGCTGTCGTCATCGCCGTCGTCGGGGATGAGGTAGCGGTTGGGGTGGTGATAGTTATTGATGCGGGCTTGGCCGGTGTCGAGTTGGGGTGGGGGAAGCCATGCGGTGCGCCCGTCTTTGCGTTTGTAGGTGCGCCAGCCGCCGGGTTTGACCCGCCGGTTGTCGGGCCCGCAGGCCAGGGTGAGCTCGTCGATGTTGGTCTGGCCGTTAGCGGCCCAGTCGTTGTCCCCGTGATGGGCCTGGCAGTGGTAAGCCGGAGCGGTGCAGCCGGGTCGGGTGCAGCCGCCATCGCGGGCGAACAGCGCCAGCCGCTGGGCCTTGGACGCTAAACGGTTAGCCCGCCCCAAGTACAGAATTTCTTCGGTGTGGTCATCAAAGACCGCCAGATACTGATGCGCCGAGGAGGCCTGTTTGATCACCTCGCTCATCGGCAGCAGCGACCCTCCGCCGGTGAGCCCGTGGCCGGTGCCCGATTCGAGCTCTTTGAGCTTGGCGGTGATCAACAGCGTGGCCGGCAACCCGTTCTGGCTGCCCAACTGCCCCGAGGCCAACAACGCCCGACACATCGCCCCCAGCGCGTCGTGGTTGCGCTGCCCGACGCTGCGCCGATCAGCGGCCACCGTCTCCGCCGACGGGTCCGCCTCCGCACCTACCGACCCCTCGGCGGCCGGGGTTTGGCCGTCGGGGTGGCAGCGTCCCGGAGCCGCCCACACCGCCAGCACCGCCTCCAACGCCGCCCGGGTGGCCGGATCAAGCAGTCCGCGCAGCTCACTCATCCCATCAAGGCGCTGCCGGCCCAGCCGCAACCAGCGCTGCGCTGCGCGCAACTCCTCGGAGAAGTCCCCGTCGGGGTTCAAATAGGCCGCCAGCCGCTGGGCGGCCGCGCGCAATTCCTCAGGCGTGTGTTTGGTCGCCAGCTGCGCCAGTTGCGCTTCGGCGGCCTCGCGCACGTCAAACGGCGTCGAGGCCGGCACCTGGTGATCAAAGAACCGCCGGATCACCCGCACATGCTCCGCACCCACCAGGCCCTTCTCCACAGCCGCGGCGGTGTGGGCCAGCACCGGTTCGAGTGTCTCGCCGGTCATGGCCTGGCGCGGCCCCAACGCCTGAGCCTCGGCCACCCGCCGATGCGCCTCAGCCTTGGAAATGCGCAACAACACCGCCAACGCCCCGGCCACGCTGCGCTCCCCCAACTCCTCGATCGGCGCACGACCCAGCCCGGCCACCATGCTGTGGCTGACTGCCGCTTGGCGCCGGGTGAAGCTCTCCCACTGCGCTGTCAGTGCCAATTGCTCAGAAGTGGTCAAGGCGTCGAACGACTCGGCGACCAACGCGGACAGCTGGTCGGCCATCCCCGCGATCACTTCGCTCATATGTTCGAATCCCACATTGCAACGTTAACCCCGCTCACCGACAAACCAGGCCTACTTGTGACTACTGAAACCAAAGAGACACAAGTGATTTCGCACAACACTTTGAGCCGAAGGGCCAGCGAGCACAGTGCCGCGACCACTCAGCGACGACAAGGAGGGTTTGAGCCACGCACGGCACAACGTAAATTGAATAGCGATGGGAATACTGGGACGAAAGACCGGGGACCTGCGCGTCTACCTCGGCGCGGCGCCCGGTGTCGGCAAGACCTACTCCATGCTCGCCGAGGCGCACCGCCGCCTCGAGCGCGGAACCGACGTGGTTGCCGCCGTGGTCGACACACACGGTCGACGCAAGGTCGGCCAGCAGCTCGCGGGCATCGAGGTGATTCCTCCGCGCGTCGTCGAGGACTCCAGCAGGCCTGGCACGCAATACCAGGAAATCGACGTCACCGCGATCATGCAACGGCGACCCAAGGTCGTGCTTGTCGACGACTTCGCCCACAACAACGCAACGGGCAGCAAGAACAAGAAGCGTTGGCAGGACGTGGAAGAACTGCTCAACGCCGGCATCACGGTGATCACCACGGTCAACGTCCAGAACCTGGAGAGCGTTTCGGACCTGGCCGCCCAGATCACCGGGGTCGAGGAACCCGACCGCATCCCCGACGAGGTGGTGCGCGCCGCCGATCAGATCGAGTTGGTCGACATCACGCCGGAAGCGTTGCGGCGCAGGCTCGCTCACGGCAACGTGTACCCGCCGGAGCGCATCGATGCCGCACTGTCGAACTACTTCCGACCCGAAAACCTCACGGCGCTGCGGCAATTGACCCTGCTGTGGCTCGCCGATCAGGTCGACGCGGCGCTGGCCAAGTACCGCTCCGACAAGAAGATCAGCGACCGATGGGCACCCCGCGAACGTGTGGTGGTGGCGGTAACGGGCGGCCCCGAATCCGAGGTCCTGGTGCGCCGGGCGTCGCGCATCGCCTCCCGTTCGGGCGCCGACCTCAGAGTCGTGCACATCGTCGACGGCGGCGGCCTTACGGCCATCTCGGATCAGCAGAAGAAGGCGGTGCGGGAACTGGCCGCCAGCCTGGGCGCCACCATGCACACCGTGGTCGGCGACGACGTCGCCTCCACGTTGATCGCCTATGCGCACGACATCAACGCGACACAGTTGGTGGTCGGAACATCCCGACGCTCGCGGCTGTCGCGCATGTTCGACGAGGGCATCAGCGAGGCCGTCGTCCAGCAGGCCGGTGGGCTGGACGTGCACATGGTCAGCCACGACCAGGCCAGCACCGGCATCTCGTGGTCTCGGCTCTCACCTCGTCAGCGCCAGCTCACGTCATGGCTTGCCGCTATCGCGATCCCGGTCGCGGTCTGCGCGCTGACATTGCTGCTGCCGGAGGGGTTCCTGCGCATCGGCGGCCCGGGCGCGCTGTTCTTCATCGGGGTGCTGGGCACAGCGATGATCGGCGGGCTCGCCCCGGCCGTGACGGCCGCCGCGCTGTCCGGAGCACTGATCACCTACTTCCTGGTGGCTCCGACGAATGCGTTCTCCGTGCACGACAGCGACGGCTTCGTCGCGACGGTGGTGCTGCTGCTCATGTCCGTCGCCGTCGCCGCCCTCGTCGACCGGACCTCGAGACGGGCGCGTGAAGCGCGGCGGGCCAGTCAGGAAGCCACGCTGCTGGCGCTGTTCGCCGACGGCGTGCTGAACGAAGCGGACCTCGACAGCCTGCTGGAGCGGGTCCGCGAAACGTACTCCCAGCGCGCCGTGAGCATCGTGAGAAGCAAGACCGGCGAACTGCTCGCCCACACCGGCACCGACCCCTGCACCGACGTCGACGACGCCGACACACCCGTCGAGATCGGCGACGACGAGTACTGGATGCTGTTGTCCGGACCGGCGTTGACGACGCGCGACCGCCGCGTCCTCAACGGCGTCGGCAAGCAGGCCGTCAACCTGGTCAGGCAACGTGAGTTGGCCGAGGCGAACAAGGCCGAGGTCGTCGGTCAAGCCGACAAACTGCAGCACGCGCTGCTCACAGCGGTCAGCCACGACCTGCGCACTCCGCTGGCGGCAGCCAGGGCGGCGACTTCCCGGATCCGCAACAGCGACGTCGACTTCTCCGCCGACAACACCTCCGAACTCCTGGTCACGGTGGAGGAGTCCGTCGATCAGCTGACCACATTGGTGGCAAACCTGCTGGACTCGGCACGCCTGGCCGCCGGCGCGGTTCGACCGCAGATGGCGCGCGTCGAACTGGAGCACGTCGTCCAACGTGCGCTGCTCGGAATCCGCGCGGACACAGACGAAATCACCCGACCGGGCAGTGAACGGGTGAAGGTGGAGATCGACTGCGACGCGGCCCTGGCCGACCACGAACTGCTCGAGCGCGTCCTGGCCAACCTGATCGACAACTCGCTGCGCTACGCCGACGGCAGCCTGGTGCGGGTGACCGCGGGCCAGGTGGGCGACCGTGTGCTCATCGCGGTCGTCGACGAGGGACCGGGTATTCCGCGAGGCAGCGAAGAGCAGGTGTTTGCCCCGTTCCAGCGGCTCAGCGACGACGACTCGATCGGCATCGGAATCGGCCTGTCGGTCGCGTCGGGATTCGTCGAGGCGATGGGCGGAACGATCTCGGCTTCCGACACCCCCGGCGGGGGCCTGACCGTCGAGATCGACCTGCCCGCCGCGGCGGACTAGGTCCGGGCCGTCTCCTCTGCCAGGGCGATCAGCGCCGCGCGCACCAGATCGGGTCGCTCGTCGACGATGAAGTGACTGGCGTCGACCATCTCCAGTCGGTAGTCGTCGGCGTTGGCGGTCTCCTCCGCTGCCAGAGATGGATGGACAGCCGCGTCATGGCGCCCGAACAGACACCGGATCGGCACGGTGGCGCGCGGCGGCTTCGGCCCGCGGCCGGCGGCCGGTAACTCGCGGAGCAGGAAGCTTCGGTACGTGTCGCGCGCGGCGCGGGCCACTACCGGATCTCGAAATCGATCGGCGTACACCCGCGCGGTCTCAGGGTCCAACTGCGAGCCGGCCTTGAACAGCAGGTCGAGGAAGCCCGTGTGCCGCAGCACCGCAACGCCGAACGTGGCAAGCGGCACCTGGTACCAGAACCGCCACAGCTGTGGTGCGACGACGCGCGGGCCCACCCACGGGTGGGCCATGTTCATCGCCAGGTATCCGTCGAAACGCTCCGGCGCTGTCAACACCATGCGGTACCCGACGTACGCGCCCCAGTCGTGGCCCACCAGCAAGACCCGGTCCAGACACAGCGCGTCGAGCAGTGCCAGTACGTCGGCGGCGACGTCGTCCTTGGCCCACCGGTGCGGCGGCGGTCCCGACCAGCCATAGCCGGGCAGGTCCGGCGCGATGATTCGCAGCCCTGCGGGTGGGTTGCCCAAGAGGTCGCGGTACACCCAATGGTGTTGCGGCCACCCGTGCAGCGCGACGACCGGGCGCCCGTCGGCGGGGCCGGCCTCGGTGACGTGGAAGCGCACACCGCGGGCGGTGACGTGAGAACGGCGCACCCCTTCGATCGGCGGAGGAGCAGAGGCCATAACGCGACTATAGGAACTGCCGTCGCGCTACCGTGCCGGTATGGCCGCATACCGAGCGCTGTTCGACGCCAGCATCGCTGATCCAGAAGGATTCTGGGCCGATGCGGCACGCGCGGTGACGTGGATCCGCGAGCCGAAACACATCCTCGACGACTCCAACCCGCCGTTCTACCGGTGGTTCGCCGACGGTGAGCTGAACACGTGCGCCAACGCGCTCGACAGACACGTCGACGACGGCCGAGGTGATCAGCCCGCGCTGATCTACGACTCACCTGTCACCGGGACGCAACGCACCTATACCTTCCGCGAATTACGCGACGAGACAGCGAAATTCGCCGGGGGGCTGCGCGGTCTGGGGGTCGAGAAGGGTGACCGCGTGGTGATTTACATGCCGATGATCCCCGAGGCGGTGATCGCGATGCTGGCGTGTGCGCGCCTGGGGGCGATCCACTCGGTCGTGTTCGGCGGGTTCGCCGCGCACGAACTCGCGGCGCGCATCGACGACGCGCAACCGAAAGTCGTCGTCTCCGCGTCCTGCGGTATCGAACCGTCCCGCATCGTCGCCTACAAGCCGATGCTGGACGCCGCACTCGAGATGTCCGAGCACCCGCCGCACAACTGCGTCATCGTGCAGCGCGACCGGCAGCGCTGCGAGTTGGCGCCGGACCGCGACCTCGACTGGGAGGACGTCGCAGCCGCGGCGGCCGTCGACCCCGTGCCGGTGGCCGCGACCGATCCGCTCTACGTGCTCTACACCTCCGGGACCACGGGTAAGCCCAAAGGCATCGTCCGCGACAACGGCGGGCATGCGGTGGCGCTGCTCTGGAGCATGCGCAACGTATACGACATCGAACCCGGCGAAGTCTTCTGGGCCGCATCCGATGTCGGCTGGGTGGTCGGCCACTCCTACATCGTGTACGGACCGCTGCTGCTGGGCGCCACGACCGTGCTCTACGAGGGCAAGCCGATCGGCACGCCCGATCCGGGCGCGTTCTGGCGGGTAGCGTCCGAGCACGGGGTCAAGGCACTGTTCACCGCGCCGACGGCGGTGCGCGCGATCCGCAAGGAGGACCCCGACGGCACGCACATCGGCCGCTACGACCTTTCGAAGATGAAGTACTTCTTCCAGGCCGGTGAGCGACTCGACCCGGACACCTACGAGTGGTCGGCGCAGAAACTCGGCGTCCCGGTCGTCGACCACTGGTGGCAGACGGAAACCGGCTGGGCGATCGCCGCCAACCCGATGGGTCTGGAACCCATGCCGATCAAACCCGGATCCCCGACCGTTCCGATGCCCGGCTACGACGTCAGGATCCTGCACGTCGACGGCTCGCCTTGCGCTGCCAACGAGGAAGGCGACATCTGCATCCGGCTTCCGCTTCCGCCGGGCACTCTGCCCACCCTGTGGGGCGACGACGACCGGTACAAGGCCTCGTACCTGTCCGAGCATCCCGGTTACTACCTCACCGGCGATGGCGGCTATCTCGATGAGGACGGCTACCTCTTCGTGATGGGCCGCATCGACGACGTCATCAACGTCGCCGGACACCGGTTGTCGACGGGATCCATCGAGGCCGTGCTGGCCACTCATCCGGCGGTCGCCGAATGCGCGGTCATCGGCGTGCGTGACGAGATCAAGGGCCAGGTGCCGCGCGGCTTCGTCGTCCTGCAGCAGGGGGCCTCGGCCGCGGGGCTGGCCGAGGAACTCATCGAGTCGGTGCGCGAGAATATCGGCGCCGTAGCGTGTTTCAAACTCGTCGACGTCGTGCCCGCGCTGCCCAAGACCAGGTCCGGAAAGATCCTGCGCAAGACGATGCGGGGCATCGCCCACGGCCGCGAGGAGCCGTTGCCGTCGACCATCGAAGACCCAGCGGTGATCGAAGCGCTCAAGCCGATCCTGAAGAACTGAGCCGCCCCGACCCCGCTCGGATCGGCCTATATTCGTTGGTGAGTCCGTGCCCGCCCGACGCACGCGGCTCACAACAAAGGAGTTGATTCGCGATGCGTACATCTGCGGTCAAGGCCAAGAGCGGCTGTACCTGCCACTGCCACAAGTGCGATCAAGGTCATCACTGCGGGAACCCGCCTAACTGCTACATCAAGAAGTAGTCCGGCACCGGACGTGATCGGTCCAGGCGAGACCACAAGAGCCTGAGCCGCGGCTTCGGCCGTGCCGATCTCGTTACGCGCGTCCACGTTTGCGCCGCCTTTCCGAGGGTAGCCCTGCGCTCACTCGAAGAAAGGAACTCATCATGGTCAGCAGCCACCCACCGGGCCCGACCACCGCCTCCCGGTACGGCTCACATGTCCAGAAGGCTGCCCTTGCCGTCGGCGCAGTGTTCCTGCTGGTCGGCATCTTGGGCTTCGTCCCGGGAATCACGACGAACTACGACACGATGACATTCGCGGGCCACCACTCCGGGGCCATGCTGCTCGGGATCTTCAACGTCTCGATCCTGCACAACATCGTGCACCTGCTGTTCGGCGTGGCCGGTGTGCTGATGGCGCGAACGTTCGATGCGGCCCGCATCTACTTGATCGGCGGCGGAGTCATCTACCTGCTGCTCTTCCTGTACGGCGTGGTCATCGACCATGACAGCTCGGCGAACTTCGTGCCGTTGAACACCGCCGACAACGGGCTTCATCTGTTCCTCGGGGTCGCAATGATCGCGCTGGGCGTGCTGCTGTCACGCCGCCGCGACGCCAACACCGCGTTGAACCGGAACACGCGGTAGCGTCCACGCCGCCTCGCGCCGGTTAGCGACGGCCCCCGGCGGGTATCACCTGCGAGTCCGTCAATAACCCTGTGGACGGAGGCGAGGGATGGCAAGACCACCGAAGTACATGGCCGTGCAGGCGGCGGCGATGATCGTCGGTGTCGCCCTGATCCTCCTCGGCGCCCTCGGCTTCATCCCTGGCGTGACCCAGGCCTACGACCGGTTGGCGTGGGCCGACCACCGATCCGGCGCGAGCCTGCTCGGCATGATGTCGGTGTCCGGACTGAGCAACGTGGCCAACCTGGTGATCGGAGCACTGGGGCTTGTGATGGCACGCACCTACGCGGCCGCGCGCGCATACTTCCTCGGCGCCGGGTTGGCCTACTTCGCGCTGTTCGCGTACGGATACGCTGTCGCCAACGCGTTTGACTGGATGTGGTTCGGTCTGGGTGTCGTCATGTCGATTCTCGGGCTGACACTCGCCGGTCAGCACGACCCAACCAAGCGCCGCAGACGAATTCGCGCCTAGACCGAAGATTGCACAGCCTGTACTACATCGTGTAGCAGTTTTACCCGAAAGCCACGCGGGCGCCTTTGACACGTGGTTGTCTGGGTGAGTGAGTACGGCGACCACGCCGGACACCGGCGCGCGGCGGGGCATCAACTTAGCGCTGGCCACCTGGGTCTCGGCCATCAACTTCTGGGCATGGAACATGATCGGCCCGCTCTCGACGACGTACGCGGGCGATCTGTCGCTGAGCAGCTCCGAGGCCTCGATGCTGGTGGCCACACCGATCCTGGTGGGCGCGCTCGGGCGGATCGTCGTGGGTTCGCTGACCGACCGGTTCGGCGGGCGCGCATTGTTCATCGCGATCTCTTTGGTCTCGATCATCCCGGTGCTGGCGGTCGGCGCCGCGGGGTCGGCAGGCTCGTATCCGATGCTGCTGGTGTGCGGCTTCTTCCTGGGCATCGCAGGCACGATCTTCGCCGTCGGCATTCCGTTCGCGAACAACTGGTATGACCCCTCGCGCCGTGGATTCGCCACCGGGGTCTTCGGGATGGGCATGGTGGGCACCGCGCTCTCGGCGTTCTTCACGCCCCGGTTCGTCGGCTGGTTCGGCCTCTTCCCCACCCACGTGATCATCGCGGTCGCGTTGGCGATCACCGCGGCGCTGTGCCTGGTGTTGATGCACGACTCACCGACCTTCGCGCCCAACACCGATCGGGTGATGCCCAAGCTGAAGGCAGCGGCCAAACTCCGCGTCACCTGGGAGATGTCGTTCCTGTACGCCATCGTGTTCGGCGGGTTCGTCGCGTTCAGCAACTATCTGCCCACCTACATCAAGACGATCTACCACTTCTCGGCCGTCGACGCCGGCGCGCGCACGGCAGGGTTCGCGCTCGCCGCCGTCCTAGCACGTCCGGTCGGCGGGGCGCTGGCCGACCGGATCGCGCCGAAGTACGTCGTGCTGGGTTCCTTCGCCGGCACCGCGCTGATGGCGCTGATCGCCATACTGCAACCGCCGCCGGACGTGTGGTCGGCCGCCACCTTCATCGCGCTGGCTGTATTCCTCGGTATCGGCACCGGCGGCGTGTTCGCGTGGGTGGCTCGCCGCTCACCTGCGAAGTCCGTCGGCTCCATCACCGGAATCGTCTCGGCCGCAGGTGGTTTAGGCGGATACTTCCCGCCGCTGGTAATGGGCTCGACCTATGACTCGGTCGAGAACGACTACTCGGTCGGTCTGATCCTGCTCGTGGTGACCGCGTTGATCGCGTTCGCCTACACCGCACTGCGGCTGCACGCTCGTGAGCCGCAATCGAAGGAGGCCCCACGGTGACGATCACCCCGCCCCACATCGGCGGCCCGATCGAAGAACTGCTCGAACGCAGCGGCCGATTCTTCACTCCCGGTGAGGCTTCCGACGACGGGCGAACCATCCACCGCCGCGGCGGCCGCGAAGGCGACATCTTCTACCGCGACCGGTGGAGCCACGACAAGGTGGTCCGCTCCACGCACGGCGTCAACTGCACGGGCTCGTGCTCGTGGAAGATCTATGTCAAAGACGGCATCATCACCTGGGAAACCCAGGAGACCGATTACCCGTCGGTGGGACCGGACCGGCCGGAGTACGAGCCTCGCGGCTGTCCGCGCGGTGCGGCGTTCTCCTGGTACACCTACTCGCCGACGCGAGTGCGTTACCCGTACGCGCGTGGCGAACTCGTCCGGATGTACCGCGAGGCGAAGTCGCGTCTGTCGGATCCGGTGTTCGCATGGGCCGATATCCAGAACGACCCCGAACGCCGCAGGCGCTACCAACGGGCAAGAGGCAAAGGCGGTCTGTTGCGGGTCAGTTGGGCCGAGGCGACCGAGATGATCGCCGCGGCCCACATACACGCGATCAAACAGTACGGGCCCGACCGGATTGCGGGGTTCTCCCCCATCCCCGCGATGTCGATGGTCTCCTTCGCCGCGGGTTCGCGGTTCATCGAACTGCTCGGCGGCGTGATGACGTCCTTCTACGATTGGTATGCCGACCTACCCGTGGCTTCCCCGCAGGTCTTCGGTGACCAGACCGACGTACCGGAATCCGGCGACTGGTGGGACGCCTCATATCTGATGATGTGGGGTTCAAACGTGCCGGTCACCCGTACGCCGGACGCGCACTGGATGACCGAGGTGCGCTACCGCGGCACGAAGGTCGTCAGCGTCAGCCCCGACTACGCCGACAACACCAAGTTCGCTGACGAGTGGATGCCATGCGCCGCGGGCACCGACGGTGCGTTGGCCATGGCGATGGGCCACGTCGTGCTCTCGGAATTCTTTGTCAAACAGCGCGTTCCGTTCTTCGTCGACTACGTCCGCAAGTTCACCGACCTGCCGTTCCTGGTCAAGCTCGAAGACCGCGACGGCAGGCTCGTTCCCGGGAAGAACCTGACCGCGGCCGACCTCGGCGGTGAAGCGGCGGCGCAGGAGAATGCGGCCTTCAAACCGGTGCTGCTCGACGGCGCGACCGACTCCGTGGCCGTACCGCAGGGCTCACTGGGATTCCGCTTCGGCGACGACGGCGTCACCAAGTGGAACCTCGAACTGGGTGATCTCGTACCGGCGTTGACGGTGCTGTCCGCGGAGGGCGGGGAGACCGCCGAAGTGGCGTTACCGCGATTCGACACCTTCGACGGCCACGGCGAGACATTGGTCCGCGGCGTGCCGGTGCGACGGGTCGGCGAACACCTGGTGTGCACGGTGTTCGACCTCATGCTTGCGCAGTACGGCGTGGCCCGGCCAGGCCTACCCGGTGACTGGCCGACCGGCTACGACGATCCCAAGCCGTACACCCCCGCCTGGCAGGAGTCGATCACCGGAGTGGCTGCATCACAAGCCATTCGGATCGCCACCGAGTTCGCCCGCAACGCCGAGGAGTCCGGCGGCCGGTCGATGATCATCATGGGCGCCGGAATATGCCAATGGTTCCACGGCGATGCCACCTACCGGGCGGTGCTGGCGTTGGTGTTGCTCACCGGCGCGATGGGTCGCAACGGCGGCGGCTGGGCGCACTATGTCGGGCAGGAGAAGTGCCGCCCGGTCACGGGATGGTCGGCGCTGGCGATGGGCACCGACTGGTCGCGGCCGCCGCGACAGATGCCGGGCACCTCGTACTGGTACGTCCACACCGATCAGTGGCGTTACGACGGCTACCGGGCCGACGCGCTGTCCAGTCCTCTGGGCCGCGGCCGGTTCCGGGACCGCCACACCATGGACGTGCTCGCCGCATCCACAGCCATGGGCTGGAGCCCCTTCTATCCGCAGTTCGACCGCTCGAGCCTCGACGTGGCCGACGAGGCCCGCGCCGCCGGTGAGGACATTTCCACCTACGTCACCGAGAAGCTCGCCGACGGCGGGCTAAAACTGGCCGTCACCGACCCGGACAACCCGTCGAACTGGCCCCGGGTGCTGTCGGTCTGGCGCGCCAACCTGCTGGGCTCGTCGAGTAAGGGCAACGAGTACTTCCTGCGTCATCTGCTCGGCACCGACTCGAACCTTCAGGCCGAGCCGACGCCGGAGGCGGTGCGGCCCAACGATATATCGTGGACCGACGACATACCCGAGGGCAAGCTCGACATGTTGATGTCGATCGACTTCCGAATGACGTCGACGACGTTGCTGTCCGACGTGGTGTTGCCCGCCGCCACCTGGTACGAGAAGCACGACCTGTCCAGCACCGACATGCACCCCTACGTGCACGCGTTCAACCCCGCCGTCGACCCGCCGTGGGAAACCCATTCCGACTTCGAGGCTTTCGGTGCGATCGCCCGGGTGTTCAGCGGGCTCGCGGCCAAACATCTGGGTGTGCGCACCGATGTGGTACTCGGCGCGATGCAGCACGACACTCCCGGCGCGATGGCGTATCCCGGTGGTGTCGAGCAGGATTGGCGCACCGACGGGAGCATCCCGGTACCCGGTAAGACCATGGGACCGATCGCCGTGGTGGAGCGTGACTATCCGGCGATCGCCCAGAAGTGGGCGGCGCTGGGGCCGCTGGTCGAGAAACTTGGGCTGACCACCAAAGGTGTCACCGTCCGACCCGACAAGGAGGTCGATGAACTCGCGGCCAAGTTCGGTGTGATGAGCTCCGGTCGCGCAGAAGGCCGTCCGGCGATCAACACCGCCGAACGGATGGCCGAGGCGATCCTGGCACTGTCCGGCACCAGCAACGGCCGGCTGGCCGTCGAAGGGTTCCACGAATTGGAACGGCGGACCGGGCGTCGACTGGTCCATCTGGCCGGCGGAAGTGAGGAGCGCCGCATCACGTTCGCCGACACCCAGGCGCGGCCGGTTCCGGTGATCACCAGCCCGGAGTGGTCGGGCAGCGAGACCGGTGGGCGCCGCTACGCGCCGTTCACCATCAACATCGAGGAACTCAAACCGTTCCACACGCTGACCGGCCGGATGCACTTCTACCTGGACCACGACTGGCTGGAGGAACTCGGCGAGCAGCTGCCGGTCTACCGTCCGCCGCTGGACATGTCGCGGCTGTTCGGCGAGAACGCGGTGGGTGACCACGACGGTGTGGCGCTGACGGTGCGCTACTTGACCCCGCATTCGAAGTGGTCGATCCACTCGGAGTATCAGGACAACCTGTTCATGTTGTCGCTGTCGCGCGGCGGGCCGACGATGTGGATGAGTCCGGCCGACGCGGCGAAGATATCGGTGCGCGACAACGACTGGGTCGAGGCGGTGAACCGCAACGGTGTGCTGGTGTGCCGTGCGATCGTGTCGCATCGGATGCCCGAGGGCGTGGTGTTCGTCTACCACGTGCAGGAGCGCACCATCGATGTGCCGCTCAGCGAGACCACCGGGAAGCGCGGAGGTATCCACAATTCGCTGACCCGGCTGCTGATCAAGCCGAGCCATCTCGCAGGCGGGTACGCGCAGATGGCGTTCGCGTTCAACTATCTCGGTCCGACCGGCAACCAACGCGACGAGGTGACCGTGGTGCGGCGTCGCAACCAGGAGGTGGTCTACGAATGAGAGTCATGGCGCAGATGGCGATGGTGATGAACCTCGACAAATGCATCGGCTGCCACACCTGCTCGGTCACCTGCAAACAGGCATGGACCAACCGGCCCGGCACCGAGTATGTCTGGTTCAACAACGTCGAAACCCGTCCGGGCCAGGGTTATCCGCGGACCTACGAGGATCAGGAGCGGTGGCGTGGCGGATGGATACGCGACCGCAGGGGTCGGTTGAGGCTGCGCGACGGCGGACGGCTGAGCAAGCTGTTGCGGATTTTCGCCAATCCCAAGATGCCCAGCATCAACGACTACTACGAGCCGTGGACCTACGACTACGAGAACCTGACGAACGCGCCGTTGGGTGAGCACATGCCGGTTGCCCCACCCCGCAGCTTGATCAGCGGTGAACCGATGAAGGTTCAGTGGTCGGCGAACTGGGACGACAACCTCGGCGGCTCACCGGAGATCGTGGCCGGAGATCCGGTGCTGCAGAAGGTGAACGACCAGGTCCGCCTCGAACTCGAGCAGACGTACATGTTCTACCTGCCGCGGATCTGCGAGCACTGCCTGAATCCCTCGTGCGTCGCGTCGTGCCCGTCGGGGGCGCTCTACAAGCGATCCGAGGACGGCATCGTGCTCGTCGACCAGGACCGCTGCCGCGGCTGGCGGATGTGTGTGTCCGGATGTCCCTACAAGAAGGTTTATTTCAACCACAAGACCGGCAAGGCCGAGAAGTGCACGTTCTGCTACCCGCGTATCGAGGTCGGGCTGCCGACGGTGTGCTCGGAGACCTGCGTCGGCCGGTTGCGGTATTTGGGCCTGGTGTTCTACGACGTCGACCGGGTGCTCGAGGCGGCGGCGACCGAGAAGGACACCGACCTCTACGAGGCGCAGAAGTCGATCATCCTGGACCCGCACGATCCCGAGGTCATCGCCGGCGCCCACGCGGAGGGCATTTCCGAGGAGTGGATCGAGGCCGCCCAGCGCTCGCCGGTGTACGCACTGATTCACCGCTATCAGGTTGCGCTGCCACTGCATCCCGAGTACCGGACGATGCCGATGGTCTGGTACATCCCGCCGCTGTCCCCCGTGGTCGACGCGGTCGCCCGCGACGGCCATGACGGTGAGGCGCTCGGAAACCTGTTCGGCGCTTTGGAAGCGCTGCGCATTCCGATCGAGTACCTCGCCGGGCTGTTCACGGCCGGGGACACCGCGGTGGTCGAAGGCGTGCTGCGGCGGCTTGCCGCGATGCGGTCCTACATGCGCGACATCAACCTGGGCCGGGAGACCCAGCCCCACATCCCGCAGGCGGTCGGCATGTCCGAGGAGCAGATCTACGAGATGTACCGGCTGCTGGCACTGGCGAAATACGAAGAGCGCTACGTCATTCCGACCGCCTACGTCGCTGATGCGCACGCCCTCGAGGCGCAGGCGCTCGAAGAACCGGGTTGCTCGCTGTCGTTCGAGGGCGGACCCGGCATGTACGAGTCGGGGCCGTTCGGCGAGGCCAGCGGCGGCCCGGTGCCCGTCGCGGTGGAGAGCTTCCATGCGCTGCACCACCGGCAGACCAGTGAGGGCATCGCGGTCACCGAGTCGCGCCCGTCGCGGGTGAACCTGCTCAACTGGGACGGCAGGGGCGAACCCAGCGGGATCTTTCCCGAGCGGAGCGCCGACCGATGAAACTGCTCAGGAGCAGACGGGAGTCGACCCTCGAGCACCGCCTCGTGTGGCAGGCGGCCGCCTTGCTGTTGACCTATCCGGACGACCAGCAGGCCGAGCGGCTGGCCACCGTCGAGGAACTGCTGGCGCACCTTCCCGCCGCGACCGCAGACCTCCTGGCCAGCACGATCGCGGCGTTGCGCACCAAGGACCCGATGCAAGCACAGGTCGACTATGTGGACACCTTCGACATGCGAAGGCGCACAACGATGTACCTGACGTACTGGACGGCGGGCGACACTCGCAACCGCGGCAACCACATGCTGGCGTTCGCTCGCACCTACCGGGAGGCGGGCGTCAGCCCGCCGGAACGCGAGGCCCCCGACTACCTGCCCGTGGTACTCGAGTTCGCCGCCACCGTTGACCCCGCGGCGGGGCGGCGCCTGCTCGTCGAGCACCGGGCCCCGATCGACCTGCTGTTTGATGCGTTGCAGCAGTCCGAATCCCCGTACGCACACGCCGTGGCCGCCGTCTGCGAAACGCTTCCGGCCCGTAGCGAGCAGGACATCCAACGGGCTCGACGACTGGCCGCCGCCGGACCGCCCGCCGAATCGGTTGGTCTACAACCGTTTACGTTGACCGTGCCGCCACGACGCGCACAAGGAGGTTGACATGTCGGGCTGGGAGATCTTCTGGGACGTGGTGCCCTACGTGACGTTGGCGATCGTCGCGGTCGGAATCTGGTGGCGGTACCGCTACGACAAGTTCGGTTGGACCACCCGTTCGTCGCAACTGTACGAATCACGGCTGTTGCGCATCGGCAGCCCGATGTTCCACTTCGGCATCCTGGTGGTGATCGTCGGACACATCATCGGTCTGGTGATTCCCGAATCATGGACCGACGCAATCGGACTCAGTGATCACGCTTACCACATCCAGGCGATGGTGCTCGGCGCGATAGCCGGCGTCACCACGCTGACGGGTATCGCGCTGCTGGTGTTCCGCCGCCGCACCACCGGGCCGGTCTTCCTCGCCACCACCGCCAACGACAAGGTGATGTACCTGGTCCTGGTGATGGCGATCGTGGCGGGCCTCGCGTGCACCCTGATCGGTGCGACCCCCGTCGGCGCCGAACACGACTACCGGCAGACGGTGTCGCCCTGGTTCCGGTCCATCTGGATGCTGCAACCGCGCGGCGACCTGATGGCCCAGGCGCCGCTGTGGTTCCACATCCACGTGATCATCGCGCTGGTGCTGTTCTGCCTGTGGCCGTTCACGCGGCTGGTCCATGTGTTCAGCGCACCCATCGGCTACCTGTTCCGGCCCTACATCGTCTACCGCAGCCGTGATGTCATCGACAAGGGTGAGCTGGTCGGTTCGCGCCCGCACCGCCGCGGTTGGTGACCTGCGGTCGGGAGCGTGTCAACCCGATGCGCCGTGAACCAGCACGCAGCACCGGCCTTCTGAAGGGTTGAGCTCCGCGCGCGCGTCGGGCGCTGAACTGCCGTCGATCACACCCTCGACGAGCTGGAGGTTCAGCCCGCAGACCACCTCCAGGTGGTCCTTCGCCACCGAGTGAAACGGGCAGTTGCGCAAGGTGATACAGCCGTCGGCATCCGACTGGGGTAGATAACCGCAGTCGCGCAGCGCGACCACCACGTCACCGTCGGCGGCGACCGCGGCCTGGCGCCCGGTTTCGCGGGCGGCCGTGCCCAGGGCCGAGCGCACCGCGCCTCCGGCATCCTGCTCGATCGACGAGACCAGCAGCCGAGCGAGCAGCAGATAGTCGCGCGGTGGAACGCTGACCACGATCTCCTCCGCGGTCCTGGCGTAGAGCTTGGCCGGCCGTCCGGCGCCGGGACCGCCACGGCCGGCGGGGCGCTGATAGCTGACGGCCAGCAACCCACCGTCGGCGAGCTTGTCCAGGTGATACGCCGCCAGGGTGCGGCCGATGCCGACCGCCGCGGCGGCCGCCTCCCTGGAGACCGGCTCGTCGCGCTCAACGACGAACTCGTACAGCCGACGGCGAATCGGATCGTCCAGGCTGGTCAACGCCGCCAAAGAGGCGGGGTCGGCGAACTGCGAGACCACGCCGAAATTCTATCACTAAAAACTCTTGACAAACCGCGGCAAAGGGTGTGCTCTAAAAGACATAGTATTTATTTATAGAAAGGAACGGCGCCATGACCACCTCGAATGCGCCCTCAACCGACCACTCGGCGAGCCCGCTGCTGCGCGTCCGCACCGATTCCGTCTACGCGGCCTACCTCATTCTGCGGATCGGGTTCTCGGTTCTGCCGATCGTGATGGGCCTCGACAAGTTCACCAACGTGCTGACCGACTGGGAGGGTTACCTCGCGCCGTGGATCGTCGACATCAGCCCGCTCACCGCGCACCAGACGATGTTGATCGTCGGCGTGGTCGAGATCGTGGCCGGCATCGCGGTCGCGGTCAAACCGCGATACGCCGCGTACGTCGTCGCCCTCTGGCTCGCGGGCATCATCGTCAACCTGGTCACCTACCCCGGGTTCTACGACGTCGCGTTGCGCGACTTCGGCCTACTGCTGGGCGCGTTGACGCTGGGCCGGCTGGCCTCGGTGTACGACGCGCCGCTGCACACCCGCGCTACGCGTTGAGATACATAACCCGCAGCTGATGGTGAGCGTGGCACGAGCTCGGATGTCCGCCGAGCTCGTGCCCACACTTGATTGCACCGGTTTTGGCCCTGCGCCAGGGACTTTGGTCCTCGAAGCAACATGCCTTCGACCCGCGACGACCGCGGCCGGCCGTTCCTACACTGCGGCCATGACCTATGTGATCAGCAGTGCGTGCGTGGACGTGATGCACAAGTCCTGTGTGCCCGAATGCCCGGTCGATTGCATCTACGAAGGCGCGAGGTCGCTTTACATCAATCCCGACGAGTGCGTGGACTGCGGCGCGTGCAAGCTGGCGTGTGAAGAGGGCGCGATCTATTTCGAGACCGATCTGCCCGACGACGAGCGCGGCCACCTCGCCGATAACGCCGCGTTCTTCACCGAGGTCCTGCCGGGCCGCGATGCGCCCCTGGGTTCGCCGGGTGGCGCCGCAAAACTCGGCGCGGTCGGTGCCGACACACCCCTCGTGGCGGGCATGCCGCCGCGCTGATCACGGCGTCGGACTTGGGCTTGGTGAAGTAGGGACCTAAGGCCCTACTGCCACATCCGCCGGTCGCCGACAGTAAGGGTATGGAGCAGCTCACCACCCTGGACGCCGGATTCCTACACGCCGAAGACTCCGACCCTCACGTGAGCCTTGCGATCGGGGCGATCGCCGTGCTCGCCGGGCCGATGCCCGAATTCGACTCGCTCGTCGCCGATCTCACCGAACGCGTGATGGCCGTCCCGCGCTTCCGGCAGATACTGCGCACCCATCCACTCGACCTCGGCGCACCGGAGTGGGTGGAGGACGCGGGAGTCGACGTCTCCCATCACATCCGTCGGGCGGCGCTGCCCCGGCCCGGCGACGATGCCGCGCTGTTCCGCTGGGCCGCCGAAGTGATGGAGCGGCGACTGGACCGCGAGCGGCCTCTGTGGGAGTGCTGGGTCGTCGACGGCCTGGCCCACAACCGGTGGGCGATTCTGATGAAGATCCACCACTGCATCGCCGACGGGGTCGCGGCCACGCATCTGCTTGCCCATCTGTGCGACGAACAGGGCACCGAGGCGTTCGCGACGGCGCTCAGCGGTGCTCAACCAAAGGCGAAACCCTGGCGCCTGCCGGCTCTTTCGCTCAATCCGGTCGATTGGATGGCATCCGCGTGGCGGACGTCTCGCGACATGACCACCACCGCGACCCAGGCGCTGCACGGGGCCGTCGAGATCGCCGGCGGGCTGCTGCGGCCGGCATCGCCGTCGTCGCTGACCGGTCCGGTGACCGATATGCGACGCTACGCCTCTGTCGAGGTTTCGCTGCCGGAAGTGCACCACATCTGTGAGCGGTTCGACGTCACGGTCAACGATGTCGCGCTGGCTGCGATCACCGACAGCTTCCGCACCATCCTGCTGCGTCGCGGTGAGAACCCCGGGCGCACGTCGCTGCGCACCCTGGTGCCGGTGTCGGTGCGGTCCGCCGATGCGGCGGGCGAACCCGACAACCGGGTATCGGTGATGTTGCCCTACCTCCCCGTCGAGAAGGACGACCCGATCCAGCAGTTGCAAACTGTGCACGCACGACTGGGCAAGTCCAAGGCGAGCGGACAACGCGAGGCCGGAAACCTCTTCGTCACCGCGGCCAACGCGATTCCGTTCCCGCTGACGGCGTGGGCGGTTCGGACCCTGACCCGGCTTCCCCAGCGCGGCATCGTGACACTGGCCACGAATGTGCCCGGCCCCCGCAAGCGGATACGGCTCAAGGGGCGCGAAGTCATTCGGCTGCTGCCGATTCCCCCACTCGCACTTCGGCTGCGAACCGGCATCGCGATCCTCAGCTACGCCGACCACCTCGGGTTCGGCATCATCGGCGATTACGACGCCGCACCCGATGTCAACGAACTCGCCGACGGCATCCAGCGCGCCGTTACCCGACTGGCCGACCTGAGCAACGGACACTGGCGTTGCACACCGGTCGGCACCCTCGCTCTGGTCCAAGGAGGCTGATGACGATGACCAAAGGTCAAGAACTGGAGACCCTCAACCGCAGGCAGTGTCTGGACCTGCTCGGCGGCGTACGGGTGGGCAGGCTGGTTTTCACCGAGGACGCATTGCCCGCGGTGCAGCCGGTGAACTTCCGGCTCTGGCATGACGACGTGGTGATCCGGGTCGCGGGCGGACCGAAGTTGGCGGCCGCGACCGACAACCAGGTCGTGGCCTTCCAGGCCGATGAGCTCGACGCGGACCTGCGGACCGGTTGGAGCGTCACCGTCGTCGGGCACGCCGAACCAATCACCGACGTCGACGAATTGGTGGAGTTGTCAGGAACATTCCTGCAGCCGTGGGTCGACGGTCGCCGGGACCACTTCGTGCGGATCCGCACCGAGAAGATGACCGGCCGCCGGTTTCGTGAACGCGGCCTCCCGCAGTACCGGAGCACCGACCATGATGCCGTCACATCTTGAGACCGCGAGGCCGGCCATGCCCACGACGATCGACATCGAGGTCGTCGTCACCGCGGTCGAGTTGGCGTGCCGGGCCCCGTCCCTGCACAACAGCCAACCGTGGCGATGGGTGATCGGCAAGACCACGATCGAGCTGCATGCCGACCGCTCCCGGGTGATCCGCTCGGCCGACAGCTCGGGGCGTGAAGCCCTGATCGCCTGCGGTGCAGCGCTCGACCACTTTCGCGTCGCGATGGCCGCCGCCGGCTGGGACACCTCGGTCGAGACGTTCCCTGACCCGGACAGGCCCGAGCATCTCGCGTCGGTCCACGTCTGCGCCCCGGCGCCCGTCACACCGAGCGCACGGAACCGCGCCGACGCCATCCTGACCCGCCGCACCGACCGTCTGCCGTTCCGGGCGCCCGACGATACCCTCGACGTCGTGCTGTCGAGCCGACCCGAGGGAACCTTCGTCGACACGCTGCAGGCCCCAACGCATCTCGAGCTGGCCGAGGCGTCCCGGCTCACCGAGTCGCTGCGTTCGCACGACGATCGCTACCACGGCGAATTGCAGTGGTGGACCGCGCCTTTCCGGCTCTCCGAAGGCATTCCGCCCAGCGCACTGGTGTCGGAGTCCGAACGGCGGCGCGTGGGCGTCAACCGGAGCTTCCGGCCCAGCGGTCACCTCGACCGCCGAGGCGGAACCGCGCTCGACGAGGCGGACATCGTCGTGCTGTCGACGCCGGCGGACACCCGCGAGGACGCGTTCACCAGTGGTCAGGCGCTGTCGACGATATTGCTCGACCTCACGGCCGCCGGATTGGCGACCTGCACGATGACACATCTCACCGAAGTGGAGGCCGGACGCGACGCCATCCGCCGGCTGACGGGACGCGACGCGGTCCCCCAGGCCTTGATTCGGGTGGGCAAAGCGCCGACGATCGAAAACACGCCGGCACCGACACCGAGACGGTCGGTGCGGGAAGTGATGGAGATTCGCCGCTGAGGCGCTGATCGGAAGGGCTCACATGGTCACGGTCTTCCTGGTCGACGACCATGAAGTCGTCCGCCGCGGACTGGTCGACCTGCTCGGGTCGGACCCCGAACTCGCGGTGGTCGGCGAGGCTGGATCGGTCGCAGAGGCGATGGTCAGGATCCCCGCGGTCCGGCCCGATGTCGCCGTCCTCGACGTCCGGCTTCCCGACGGCAACGGAATCGAACTGTGCCGCGACCTGCTGTCCGATCTCCCCGACCTGCGCTGCCTGATGTTGACTTCGTACACCTCCGACGAGGCCATGCTCGATGCGATCCTGGCAGGCGCCAGCGGGTTCGTCATCAAGGACATCAAGGGCATGGAGCTCGCGCAGGCGATCAAGGATGTCGGCGCAGGCAGATCGCTTCTCGACAACCGCGCAGCGGCGGCGTTGATGGCAAAGTTGCGCGGCTCGGCCGACCGCAAGGATCCCCTCTCCGGGTTGACCGACCAGGAGCGCACGCTGCTCGGGTTGCTCGGCGAAGGCCTGACCAACAGGCAGATCGCCGCACGGATGTTCCTGGCGGAGAAGACCGTCAAGAACTATGTATCGCGGTTGCTCGCGAAACTCGGTATGGAGCGCCGGACGCAGGCCGCGGTGTTCGTGTCCAAGTTGGACCGCCAGCAAAACTAGTCCAACCACTCCACCACATCGGCAAGCGCGCGCCGCGGCGTGGACGGGAGCGGATCGGCGTTCACCGGCGCCCAACCCACGCGCAACAGCATCTGGGGGTAGCCGTAATCGCCGAAAACGTCCTCCCGCAAGGCTTCCCGGGTCTCGACGATCTCCAGCGGTTCGGTCACCGGACAGCTCGCCAGGCCCAGCGCGGTCGCCGAGAGCAGGACGAGACTGCATGCCTCACCCGCGCGCAGCCGCGCCAACGGCGTGTCGTCCTTGGTTCCCAGCGCCAGCACCGTCGCCGAGTCGTCCTCGGGTGACGCGTCGGGCGGCTGGGCCAGGGCGGGACCGGCGAAGTGCCTGGCAGGTATCGCGGCGTGGGGATCCGACAGCGGGGTGTTCCTGGCAGGCACACCGGCCACCGACGCATGCCGTCCGCTCCATGCGGTCAGCTCGCGCAGATACGCGCCGTCGGCGGCGTGCTCCCGGACCGCTTGCGCCACAACATGTTGCAGCTTGGGCAGCTGTGCGACTTCCCTGAGCATGACGCCGTAACGCGCCGCCCTCGCGCCCATCAAGGCGATGTCGGCCTCCGGGACGGACCAGGAGTTGTAGAGGCGACGGTCGGTGCGGCGCCTCGGGATCGCCGCCGCCAGAACGATGTCGAGTTCGCCTGCCGGCTGAGGGCTCAGCTCGATGGCGGCTAGGTGCTGCGGTTCTGCCGGGTTGGGGAACCGGTGGACCCGGGCGTGCCAGCCCAGCGCCGCCAGCGCGACGACGGCGTGGTGCAGGGCGATCCCACAACTGAGGTGCAGGTCGCGGCTGTCCGGATCGGCATTGGGTAGCCGGCGGTCCAGATCCGCGTACAGGTGCAGGCTTTCGTCGCCCACCCGCCACAGCCACGGCTGCGAGTTGTGGATGGACGGCGCCCTGGTTGCCAGCGACAACGCGGTTCGCACGGTGTCCCGGTCGGGGAAATGAGCGTTCATGGCGGTCCTGCTCTCCTGCGTCAGTGTTCTTGTATCCACAGTGGCCGCAAGGCGGGGTCCGCAGCTAGTGACGAAGGTCCCCGATGCGAGGGGACGAGGTCGGCAGTCAGCCGGCGATCGACAGCGCGATGCCGTCGAGGATGTCGTGCTCGCTGACCGTCAGCTCCTCGATACCCGCCCGCTGTTGCAGCGCGGCCGCCAGCTCTTCGACGATGATCGCCCCGCCGCCGATGACGTCGACGCGGCCCTCGTGCATCGGCCCCAGCTGCGCGCGTTGGGCTCGCGGCATCGCGATCAGCTCCTCGCACACGTTCAGCAGTTCGCCGAACCGAACGCGGGACAGGTGAATGGCATCCGAGTCGTAGACGGGCATCTTCTGCGCCAGCGCCGACAGCGTGGTCATGGTGCCTGCCACGCCCACCCAGGTGCGGGCCTGTTCGACGGGCACCGCCCGAAACGCCTCGTGCAGCCCCTCTCGCACCACGTCACGCGCCGCGGTGATCTCCTCTGCGGTCGGCGGGTCCGAGTGCAGGCAGCGTTCGGTGAGCCGGACACATCCGATGTCGGCCGAATAGCCTGCGGTCATCTCGTCGCTACCGAGCACCACTTCGGTCGATCCGCCGCCCAAGTCGACGACCACGAAAGGCGCTGCCGCCGAATCCAATTCGCCGACTGCACCGTTGAACGACAACGCGGCCTCCTCGGCGCCGGTGATCACCTCGGCGACCGCACCGGGCACGACGGCACCCAGCACCTCGGCCGTCATCGCGAAGAAGACCTCGCGGTTGGCGGCATCCCTGGTCGCCGAGGTCGCCACCATCCGGACGTCGTCGACGCCGTGGTGGCGCATCAGCTCGGCGTAGTCGGCCAACGCCGACTCCGTGCGCGACAGTGCCTCCGGCGCGAATTGTCCTGTGGCGTCGACACCTTGACCCAATCGGACGATGCGCATCTCGCGGTGCACGTCGGCCAACTTGCCATCGACCTGGTCGGCGATCAGCAGGCGGATGGAGTTGGTACCGCAGTCAATCGCACCGACCCTACTCATGGGCCCACCTTTCCGGATCGATGATGCCTTCCATCGCGGGATCGTCGGCCAGCGCCGCAAGCGCTTCATCGCCGAACGGATTGAGGCCCGGGCCCTTCGCCAGCGAGTGGGCGATCAGCACGTGCAGGCACTTGACCCGGTCCGGCATGCCGCCACCGGAGAACGTCGTCCCGAGAGGTTCGATCGCATCGCGCTCGGCGAGATAGGACTCGTGCGCCTTGCGGTACGCCCGCGCCAGATCCGCGTCGATCTGCAGCCGCTCGGTCATCTCTCGCATCATGCCCGACGATTCCAGCCTGCTCGCGGCGGCGGTCAACACCGGGTGGGTGAGGTAGTACAACGTCGGAAACGGCGTGCCGTCAGGCAGTTTCGGCGCGGTCTTGACGACGCCGGGCTCACCGTTTGGACACCGGTAGGCGATCTGGAGAACACCGCGCGGCGCGCGTCCGAGCTGGCGCTCGACGGCGTCGAGGTCTGCGGGGTCAACCACCGGGAGCGGGCGGGGCGGGAGTCGGCGGTGGGGGCGCACCGGGTGTGGTCGGTGGCGCTCCGGGCATTGGACCGGGTGTGATCCCATGCGGCTCATCGGCGATCGTGTGCCACAGCGCGGTGTACCACGGCTGACCGCGGTTGACGGCTTCTGGTTCCTGATCGGGTGTGCCGGGCACCACCGCGCCCGGAGGCAGCTGCACCTGATACGGAATCTCACCGGGCATCACGAAACCGAGCCGTTCGCGGGCCTGGGCGGCGATGAACACCGGGTCGGACAGCTTCACCTTCTGCTGTTCGAGCTCGGCGATCTGGGCCCGCAGTTGCTGTTCGGTCGCTCTGAGTTGCTTCATCTCCGTGCGCTGTGCGAAATAGGTGCGGACCGGCCCGGCGATCGTCAGCGTCAGCACGCACACCACCACCGCGAGGATGGCCGCGCGCCGGGCCGCGGACCCGAACCGTTGCTCGGACTGTTGCTCGGCCGATTCCGCGATGGCGCGCCGGATGACGACGCCGGTTTCCTGGGATTTGGTCGGGGCATCGGCCGCTGCCTCGGTCGCGGGCCGCGAGTCGGTGGTACGTGCCTCGCGGCGTGCGGCGACCCGCGGACGACCCTTCCCCGCACCGCCTGCCTTGCCCGACTTCCCGGGTCGGGAGGTCGGTGACCGGCGCTTGGGGTCGGGCCGTTTCGCTTCGGGCACGGGCCGTTACCGGGCTATCTGGCTTCCATGGCGAACCGCGGGAAGGCGAGGTCGCCGGCGTAGCGGGCGGCGTCGCCGAGGTTCTCCTCGATGCGCAGCAGCTGGTTGTACTTGGCGACGCGCTCACTGCGGGCCGGCGCGCCGGTCTTGATCTGGCCGCTGCCCACCGCAACCGAGAGGTCCGCGATCGTGGTGTCCTCGGTCTCGCCGCTGCGGTGGCTCATCATCGTGCGGTAGCCGCTGTTGTGGGCGAGCGCCACCGCATCGAGCGTCTCGGTCAGCGTGCCGATCTGGTTCACCTTCACCAAGAGCGCGTTGGCGGCGCCCTTTTGGATGCCGTCCTCGAGTCGCTCCGGGTTGGTGACGAACAGGTCGTCGCCGACGAGCTGCACGCGGTCCCCGATGGCCGACGTCAGCGCGACCCAGCCGTCCCAGTCGTCTTCGGAGAGCGGGTCCTCGATCGACACCAGCGGATAGGCGTCGAGCAGACCCGCGTAGAAGGTGCCCATCTGCTCGGCGGTGCGCACCTCGTTCTCGAACTTGTAGCCCTGCCCGTCGGCGTAGAACTCGGTCGCGGCCACGTCGAGGGCGAGCGCGACGTCCGAGCCCGCCTTGAACCCGGCGGAGTCGATGGCCGACAGGATCAGGTCGAGCGCGGCCGTCGTGCCCGCCACGTCGGGAGCGAATCCGCCTTCGTCGCCGAGACCGGTCGCCAGGCCCTGGGCCTTGAGCACCGACTTCAGCGAGTGGTAGACCTCCGCACCCCAGCGCAGCGCCTCCTTGAACGACGCCGCACCGATCGGCGCGACCATGAACTCCTGCACGTCGACTCCGGTGTCGGCGTGTGCGCCGCCGTTGAGGATGTTCATCATCGGCACCGGGAGGATGTGGGCGTTCGGGCCGCCGAGGTAGCGGAACAGATCGAGGTCGGCCGCATGGGCCGCCGCCCTGGCCACGGCCAGCGAAGCGCCCAGGATCGCGTTGGCGCCGAGCCGTGATTTGTCGGGTGTGCCGTCGAGGTCGAGCAGCGCCTGGTCGACGAGGCGCTGGTCGTCGGCCTGCAGCCCGATGATGGCCGGGGCGATCTCGTCGAGCACGGCCTCGACCGCCTTCTCGACGCCCTTCCCGCCGTACCGTGAGCCGCCGTCGCGGAGTTCGACGGCTTCGTGCTCACCCGTCGAGGCGCCCGACGGCACGGCGGCGCGGGCGAACGACCCGTCGCCCAGCAGGACCTCAACCTCGACCGTCGGGTTTCCCCGGGAGTCGAGGATCTCTCGGGCTCCGACCTGATCGATAGTGGGCACTGGCGTCTCCTTGGTGTCCTCGGTGGGGGCGAGATGTTTTCGCGTCAACCGACGAGCCTAGAGCCTTCCTGTTCGGCAGGCGTGTCTAGAGGGGGTGCCCGTTGGCGTAAGCAGTCGCCCAGTCCCGCACCGTCCGCGCGTACTGGTCGGAATGGTTGTAGGCGCGCAACGCGTTCATCCATCCGCGCGGGGTGGCCAGGTCCTTGCCGGTCCAGCACAGGTAGCCCGCTGCCGACAGCGCGGCGTCGTCCATGTTGTCGGCGCTGACCTGCCCGTCGTTGTTGGCGTCGACGCCGTAGTGGCCCCACGTCTCAGGGATGAACTGCATCGGGCCCATCGCGCGGGCATGCTTCGAGTCGCCGTCATGGCTGATCGCGGAGTCGTCGAAGATCTCGAGGTTGCCGTTGGTGCCGTCGAGCCACACCCCCCGAATGGGTGGTTCGACGTCGCCGTTCGCGCCGATCACCGCGCCGCGGTAGGTGCCGTGATGGCTTTCCACCTGGCCGATCCCGGCCAGCGTCGTCCAGGCCAGCTTGCAGTCCGGGTTCTCCACCTCCGCCACCCGGGCCGCATAGGCGTACGCCTCGAGCGCGGCGACCGGGATACCCAGCTTGGGAGCGCGTTCGGCCGCCCATTCGTGAAGCTGATCGGCGGGTCGACCCTTGGCGTAGGTGTCGATCTGAGGCACCGGGTCGCCCGGTGGCGGCGGCACGCCCTCAGGGATGGGCGTCCCGAGCTGCCACGAGCAGCTAGAAGCCAAGAGCAGCGCCGTCGCTCCTAGAACGGCGACAGCACGCAGCCAACGCACCGGCGACACCAAACTCCCTCAACCAACTTCGGTCGCTGCCCATGGTCCCACGTGTTCGGGACGTCGCGGCTCAGCGTCGGGAGCGATTCGGGTGCACAAATTCTTCACGGGGTCAGGACGCCGAATCGGCCACTTCGGCCTCAGCAGCCTCATCTGCCACCTCTGCCTCTGTGGTCTCATCGGCGTCGTCGTTGGTCTCATCTGGTTCCATCGCGTCGGCCTCGCCGTCTGTTTCGTCCCCGCGGTCGGACGGCCAGTGCGCGCGCCACTCGGCTTCGGTCACGGCGCCGAGCGAGCTGGCGTCGAGCTCCTCGGGCACATCGTCACCGCGACGGTCGACGGCGATCGCCCGCTCCGCGCGTCGCACCGTATCCATGAACTCCAAAACAGCCGAACGCAAAGCGTTCTCGGCATCGCTGCCCACCGCCACCGTCACCGACGTGACCGCGTGGGGAATCAGGTCCGCAGGCAGTCCAGCGGCGCTCACGCGCTCAATCACCTTCTGCGCCAACGCCAAAGCGGGCTGAGCGGTCGGCACGTCGTCCATCGCGGAATGCGCCCGCTTCGCCTTCTTCTCCAGCGCCTTGCGCTCCTCCCACTGGGCGAGCTGGTCGTCCAGCGAGATCGGCTCCCCGGCGAGCACCGCGGGTACGCGGTTGCCCAGCTTGCGTACCAGCGCATCGGCGACGTCGTCGATGCCGAACGAGTTATGTGGTGCTTCTTCGGCGATGCGGGCGTGAAAAAGCACCTGTAGCAACACGTCTCCGAGTTCGTCGCGCAGCGCGTGAGCGTCACCGCTGTGCACGGCGTCGAACACCTCGTAGGTTTCCTCGAGCAGGTAGCGGCGAAGCGAGTCGTGCGTCTGTTCGCTCTCCCACGGCCCTGAGGTGCGCAGTTTGTCCATCATCGCGACGGCGTCGACAAGGCGTTCGCCCGGAGCGGCCTCGGGCGCAGAGATCACCCTGTCCCCGGCCGCCAACCGCGCCTTGACCGCGGGGTGCTCGGGGTCCGAGGACAGCAGCACCGGCGCATCCTCACCCTCGTAGGCGGGCCGCGCCGAGGGCAACGACCAGGGCACCTTGATCGGCATCTCCTCGGTGTACTGGACGTCGCCGGCCAGCAGGTCGATCGCGTCGATCGGGATCAGGGACGGGCGCCGGGGGTCAACCAAAACGACGGTCATCGGGTTACACCCCCTCACGCCTTCTGATGGATCCGCTGATCTCGGTTATACCAACACCTCGTCGAACGCCGAAGTCGGCGAACCTGGCTGCCCGCTTTCGAGCGCCCCCGACCGGCGATGGCCGCCCTGCCGGGCGGCAGGACGGCCATCGTGTCCGTATCGGATGCTCAGGACACCGGCTCGAACGGCTCATCCGGGAGGACCCAGTGACCCGGCTTCTCATCAAAGAACGGGTTGACGATCCCCTTCACATCCGGAAGCTTCTTCAGCTGCCCGGGCGGAATTCCGTAGAACGGATTGGGAACCCCGTTGATGAACGGCGAGTTCTTCAGCTGCCCCGGCGGGATGTGCCCGTGCGGGAGCTTGAAGTAGTCGTCCACCTCAGGGAACTGCACCTCAGGCAGCTCCACATCGGGAGCGTTCACCCGCGGAACATCCACATCGGGCAGGTTCACCCGCGGAACATTCACATCGGGAACGTTCACGCTCGGAACGTTCACATCCGGCACGTTGACGCTCGGAACGTTCACATCGGGCGCATTCACACCAGGAACGTTCACATCGGGCACATTCACACCAGGAACGTTCACATCCGGCACATTGACCTCGGGAACCGGGATCGGAGGCGGCTGCGGCAGGTCCGGTTGGGCCTGCGCGAGCCCCGCGCTCAAACCGAGCGCGCCGAGCCCGAGTGCACCGGTCATCGTGGTGGTCACAGCCATCTTCTTGAGATTCATGTTGAACTCCTTCGCCTTGCGTCACCGCGACGCGCACCAACCAGGTCGGTGCGATCGCGTGATGTTCGGTTTAGGAAATTGCTTGACCACCTGTGTCAGGTGATCGACGCCCCCGGATTGGACGACTTCCCTCGGTTCAGAAGGCAAGCAACACCTTGACCCCCCGACGTGTATGTCGGATCAAGCCGCCGCGGCGTTATCAGCGGTGGCCGATTCGAATTGGTCCAGCTACCCGCGAAACTGCGGATGACCAGGCGGTCAGATGGTCGAATTCGGGCTCGAAATAATGTCGACGCTGCCCTGCGGTTTGCCGTCCAGCGCCAAGATCAGGTCGGCGACCATCTGCACCAGTTCGAGGTCGCGGATACGCGGTGCGCCGATACCGTTGCCGGCACGCGGTATCGGCACCTGCACCGTCGATGTGGTCGCTCGGTAGCCGGCGCTCGGATACATCCGCTTGAGCCGCAGTTGTTGGGAGTCCATCAGCTGCAGCGGCGAGAGCCGCACCGTCGACTCCGACACCGAGCTGACCTCGGTAACGCCGTACGCCTTCAGCAGCAAGCGCAGCCGCGCGACGGCCACCAGGCGCCGCGCGGGCTCCGGCAGCGGGCCGTACCGGTCGACGAGCTCTTCGACGACCGCGTCCACCGCCTCCTGATCCGGGGCCGCGGCCAGCCGGCGGTAGCCCTCCAGGCGCAGCCGGTCGCTGCCGATGTAATCGGGAGGCAGGTGCGCGTCGACGGGCAGATCGATCCGCACGTCCTTCGGTTCTTCTGGTGCGGCAACGGTCTTGCCGTCCGCAGCCGCACGATAGGCCTCGACGGCTTCACCCACCAGGCGCACGTAGAGGTCAAAGCCGACACCGGCGACGTGTCCGGACTGTTCGGCACCGAGCACGTTGCCCGCGCCGCGAATCTCCAAATCCTTCATGGCCACCGCCATGCCCGCGCCGAGGTCGTTGTTCTGCGCGATGGTGGCCAACCGGTCGTAGGCGGTCTCGGTGAGCGGAACCTCCGGCGGATACAGGAAATACGCGTAGCCGCGTTCACGGCTACGACCGACCCGGCCCCTGAGCTGATGCAACTGGGACAGGCCGAAGGTGTCGGCGCGCTCGACGATCAACGTATTGGCGTTGGAGATGTCCAGGCCGGTCTCGACGATCGTCGTGCAGACCAGAATGTCGTATTCGCGATTCCAGAAACCCTCGACTGTGCGCTCGAGCTGTTCCTCGGGCATCTGGCCGTGCGCGACGACCACGCGCGCCTCGGGCACCAGTGCCGAAACTCGCGCGGCCGCTTGGTCGATGGTCCTGACCCGGTTGTGGATGTAGAACGCCTGCCCGTCGCGCAACAGTTCGCGGCGCAGCGCGGCGGCGATCTGTTTGTCGTCGTGGGGCCCGACATATGTCAGGACCGGGTAGCGCTCCTCGGGCGGGGTGAGGATCGTCGACATCTCCCGGATGCCTGCGAGGCTCATCTCCAGCGTGCGCGGGATCGGGGTGGCGCTCATGGTCAGCACGTCGACGTGGGTGCGCATCGACTTGATGTGTTCTTTGTGCTCGACGCCGAAACGCTGTTCCTCGTCGACCACGATCAGGCCGAGGTCCTTCCACGTCACACCCGTCTGCAACAGGCGATGCGTACCGATCACGATGTCGACGCTGCCGTCCTTCATGCCCTCGAGCACCGCGCGCGATTCGGCCGGGTCGGTGAACCGCGACAAGCCCTTGACGGTGACCGGGAACCCCGCCATCCGTTCGGAGAAGGTCTGCAGATGCTGGTCGGCCAGCAGCGTCGTCGGCACCAGCACCGCGACCTGCTTACCGTCCTGCACCGCCTTGAACGCCGCCCGCACCGCGATCTCGGTCTTGCCGTAGCCGACGTCGCCGCAGATCACTCGGTCCATAGGGATGGGCTTTTCCATGTCCGCCTTGACCTCGGTGATCGCGGTCAGCTGATCGACGGTCTCGGTGAAGCCGAACGCGTCCTCCATCTCGGCCTGCCACGGGCTGTCGGGGCCGAACGCGTGGCCGGGCGAGGCCTGCCGCTTGGCGTACAGCGACACCAGTTCGGCGGCGATCTCGCGAACTGCGCGGCGCGCCTTGGTCTTTGTGTTGGTCCAGTCGCTGCCGCCCAACCGCGACAGCGTCGGCGATTCCCCGCCGACGTAGCGGGACAACTGGTCCAACGAGTCCATCGGCACGTACAGCTTGTCGGTGCCGCCACCCCGTTTCGAGGACGCATATTCGAGCACCAGGTACTCGCGGCGGGCGCCGCCGACGACGCGCTCGGTCATCTCGACGAACCGGCCGATGCCGTGTTGGTCGTGCACCACGAGGTCGCCTGCGGTGAGCGCCAGCGGATCAACGACGTTGCGCCGCTTGGCGGCCAGTCGTTTGCCCTCGGTGGCGGTGGCGCGGTTGCCGGTGAGGTCGGTCTCGCTGATGATCACCAGATTCGCGCCCGGAATCACCACACCGTCGTGCAGTGGGCCCTTGAGCACGCCGACGACGCCGTCCTTGAGCGAGCCACCGAGCTCCAAAAGTCCTGCCGGAACATCGGATTCGGCGAGCTGCTCGACGACGCGCTGCGCGGTGCCCGCGCCGGGCGTGACGACCGCGGCGCAACCACCCGTCGCGACGTGGGCGCGCAGCATGGCGAAGATCTCGCCGATGCTCGCTTGCGAACCGCGTGCCGACGGGGCGGGCCGGATGTCGACCTCCAAACCCGATTCGTCGGACAGCTGGCTCAACGTCCACCAGGGATGGCCGCCCTCGCGGGCCGCGGCGCGCGCATCGTCGAGTTCGACGAATCCCGATGCGCCGAGCGACTCGAGATCGATCGGTACCGTGTTTTCGCCACCGCCAAGCGCTGCAGCCGACCAGGACGCCTCCAGGAACTCGCGGCCCGTCTTGATCAGATCGGCGGCCCGGGTGCGGACCTTCTCCGGATCGCAGATCAACAGCGGCATGCCGTCGGGCAGCAGATCCGACAACGTCGACAGCGCGTCGGGACGCAACAGCGGGAGCAGGGCCTCCATCCCGTCGACCGGGATGCCCTCGGACAGCTTGGCCAGCATGTCGGGCACGGTGCCGGGCAGCGTGTTCTCGTGAACGGGGTGCTCGCGGGCCAATTCGACGGCGCGCTCGCGGACGTCGTCGGTCAGCAGCACCTCACGGCACGGAACGGCGATGACCGTTTCGATGTCGATCTCGGTGATCGACCGCTGGTCGGCGACCGCGAACATCCGTATCTCGGACACCTCGTCGCCCCAGAACTCGATGCGCACCGGATGCTCGTAGGTCGGTGGGAACAGGTCGAGAATGCCGCCGCGCACCGCGAACTCGCCGCGCTTTGAAACCATGTCGACGCGGGTGTAGGCGAGTTCGACCAGCCGGGCGATCAGACCGTCGAACTCCGCCTCGACGCCCACGCTCAAGGTCACCGGTTCGACGTCGGCCACGTCAGGCACCATCGGCTGCAGCAGCGACCGCACGGTGGTGACCACCACTTGCAGCGGGGGTCCGAGACGCGTGTCGCCGGGATGGGTCAGCTTGCGCAGCAACATGAGCCGCGCGCCCACGGTGTCGACTCCCGGGGACAGCCTCTCGTGCGGCAGCGTCTCCCACGAAGGGAACATCGCGACGGTTTCACCGAACACCCCACGCAGTTCGGCGGTCAGATCGTCGGCCTCACGCCCGGTGGCGGTCACGACGACCAGCGGAGAGGTGTGCGCGATCGCGGACGCGACGAACACCCGGGCGGCGGCCGGGCCGACGATGGCGAGATCGGCGGGCTTGTCGGCGGCGCGGCGCGAGATCTCGGCGAGGGAGGGATCTCGTAGGGCCAGTTCGACGAGCCCGGCGATCGGGGTTGGGACGGACAGGGTCCCCGATGCGGTCATGATGCTTCCATCGTAGGCACGCGCCGAAAGGCTTGCCGCGACGAGGGTTTGCGCGGATCCGTTGACGAGATCTACGTCACTCGTCGAGCAACAGCGGATCGTTCTCCAGATGCATCAGCCCGTTCCAGCACAGGTTGACCAGATGCGCTGCGACAACCTCTTTCTTGGGCTCGCGCACGTCGAGCCACCACTGCGCGGTCATCGACACCGAGCCGACCAACGCCTGGGCGTAGAGCGGCGCCATCTCCGGGTCCAGTCCGCGGCGGGAGAAGTCGCCGGCCAGGATCGAGGACACCTGGTTGACGGCCTCGTTGAGCAGCGTCGAATAGGTGCTGCCTGAGGTGATCGACGCCGGGGAGTCACGAATCAGGATGCGGAAGCCGTCGGTGCGCTCGTCGACGTAGGTCAGCAGGGCGAGTGCGACCCGTTCGATGCGCAGCCGCGAGCGGTTGTTGGTCATCCGGGTCAGCGACGAGGTGATCCCGTCGAGCAACGCCGACATCTCGCGGTCGACGACCACCGCGTACAGGCCCTCTTTGCCGCCGAAGTGCTCGTAGACGACGGGCTTGGAGACGTTCGCGCGCTGGGCGATCTCCTCGATCGAGGTGCCCTCGTAGCCGCGCTCGGCGAAGAGCTTGCGCGCGACCTCGATGAGCTGGTGGCGCCGCTCGGCGCCCGTCATCCGCGCCCGCGGTGCCCTGACCTCCTTGTCGAGTGCTGCCACGGTTACCAGGTTAGATGCAGATGTAGTGGTCGGGCGGCGATCAGGCGGCGGGGCGCCTGCCGTCGGGAACAAACGAAGAGGGGTCCGGCGATTGGACTAGCATCACGAGTTGTCCGATCCGTCGTGGTGTAATCGGCAGCACCTCTGATTTTGGTTCAGATAGTTCAGGTTCGAGTCCTGGCGACGGAGCAATTTGGCCGCGACTGTGCGCTTACATGCGGCGTGACCGGCGTGTCGCGTATGAAACCGCACATCCGATAGGCAGGAGACCGGATGACGGCAGCCCCTGAAACCGCGGTGGTCGTGCTCGCGGGCGGTGCCGGAACCCGAATGCGGTCCGACACCCCGAAGGTGCTGCACACCCTGGCGGGTCGCAGCATGCTCGCCCACGCCCTGCACGCGGTGGCCAAGGCGGCCCCGCAGCACCTGGTCGTCGTGGTCGGCAAGGACCGGGACCGGGTGACGCCCGAGGTCGAGCGGCTGGCCGCCGAGCTCGGGCGCCCGATCGACACCGCAACTCAAGAGCAGCAGCTCGGTACCGGACACGCCGTGCACTGCGGTTTGGCGGCACTGCCGGTCGACTTCGCAGGCACGGTGGTGGTGACCTCGGGTGACGTGCCGCTACTCGACGCCGACACGCTGGCCGACCTGATCAGCACACACGACACCCGGCCCACCGCCGCGACCGTGTTGACCACCACGCTGCCCGACCCGACGGGGTACGGCCGCATCCTGCGCACACAGGACGGCGAAGTGATGGGCATCGTCGAGCAGGCCGACGCCACCCCCGAACAGCGGGCCATCACCGAGATAAACGCCGGGGTGTACGCGTTCGACGCCGTCGCGCTGCGGTCCGCGCTGGGCCGGTTGAGCTCGGACAACGCCCAGCAGGAGCAGTATCTGACGGACGTCGTCTCGATCGTGCGCTCCGACGGGCTCGTCGTGCGGGCCAAGCACGTCGACGACTCGATGCTGGTGGCCGGGGTCAACGATCGCGTGCAGCTGGCCGAGCTGGGCACCGAGCTGAACCGCCGCATCGTGGCCACGCACCAGCGGGCCGGGGTCACCGTGGTCGATCCCGCCACGACGTGGATCGACGTCGACGTGACCATCGGCCGCGACACCATCGTCAAGCCTGGCACCCAACTGCTCGGAGGCACCCGCATCGGCGGGCGGTGCGAGGTCGGGCCCGACACGACCTTGGCCGACGTCACGGTGGGTGACGGCGCGACGGTGTGCCGTACGCACGCCAGCTCGTCGGTGATCGGCGACGGCGCGACGGTCGGACCGTTCACCTACCTGCGGCCGGGCACCGTGCTGGGCGCCGACGGCAAGCTCGGCGCGTTCGTCGAGACCAAGAACTCGACCATCGGCACCGGCACCAAGGTGCCGCATCTGACGTACGTCGGCGACGCCGACATCGGCGAGCACAGCAACATCGGGGCGTCCAGCGTTTTCGTCAACTACGACGGCGAGACCAAGAGCCGCACGACGATCGGCTCACACGTCCGGACCGGGTCGGACACGATGTTCGTCGCCCCGGTCACCGTCGGCGACGGCGCCTACACCGGGGCGGGGACCGTCGTGCGCGACGACGTGCCGCCCGGTGCGCTGGCCGTGTCGGCGGGGCCGCAGCGCAACATCGAGGGCTGGGTGACGCGCAAACGGCCGGGGTCGGCGGCGGCGCGGGCCGCGCAACAGGCATCGGCCGACGAGGACGGGTCGGCTACGGACAACGCTGAATCCCGATGAGCCGCCCCGGCCGTTCACGATCTGGCCACCCGGACACGGCCGGCGCGTCAAGCTACGTAGGATTAGCCGGTATCGATCCCCGACCTTGAGGGCGCACTGTGGGCACCGAGTGGACCGACAATCGCAAAAATTTGATGCTGTTCTCGGGTCGGGCGCACCCCGAACTCGCTGAACAGGTCGCCAAGGAACTCGACGTACCCGTGACGGCGCAGACCGCGCGGGACTTCGCCAACGGCGAGATCTTCGTCCGGTTCGACGAATCCGTCCGCGGCTGCGACGCCTTCGTGCTGCAGAGCCATCCGGCGCCACTGAACCAGCACCTGATGGAACAGCTGATCATGATCGACGCGCTCAAGCGCGGCAGCGCCAAGCGGATCACCGCGATCCTTCCGTTCTATCCGTACGCACGGCAGGACAAGAAGCACCGCGGGCGCGAACCGATCTCGGCGCGGTTGGTTGCCGACCTGCTCAAGACCGCGGGCGCCGACCGGATCGTCACCGTTGACCTGCACACCGACCAGATCCAGGGCTTCTTCGACGGACCGGTCGACCACATGCGGGCGCAGAAGCTGCTCACCGGGTACATCGCCGAGCATTACTCCCACCACGACATGGTGGTCGTCTCCCCCGACTCCGGCCGGGTTCGCGTCGCCGAGAAGTGGGCGGACTCCCTCGGAGGCGTCCCGCTGGCGTTCATCCACAAGACGCGCGACCCACTCAAACCCAACGAGGTGGTGTCCAACCGCGTCGTCGGCGACGTGCGGGGCAAGACCTGTGTGCTGACCGACGACATGATCGACACCGGCGGCACCATCGCCGGTGCGGTCAAGCTGCTCAAGCAGGACGGCGCCGGCGACGTGATCATCGCGGCGACACACGGTGTGCTGTCGGATCCGGCCCGCGAGCGGTTGGCCGATTCGGGCGCCTGCGAGGTGATCGTCACCAACACGCTGCCGATCGGCGAGGACAAGCACTTCGCGCAGTTGACCGTGCTCTCTATCGCCCCGCTGCTGGCGAACACGATCCGCGCGGTGTTCGACAACGGCTCGGTGACAAGTCTTTTCGACGGGTCGGCATAGATGTCGTCGACGATTTACCACAACCCCAAGTGCTCGACCTCGCGCAAGACGCTCGATCTGCTGCGCGAGAACGGGATCGAGCCTGAGATCGTGCAGTACTTGAAGACCCCGCCGACCCGCGCCGAGCTGGAGAAGATGATCTCCGACGCCGGTATCGACGTGCGCACCGCCGTGCGTAAGCGTGAATCCCTCTACGGCGAACTGGGTTTGGCGGACGCCTCGGACGACGAGCTCCTCGACGCGATGGCCGCCAACCCGATCCTGATCGAGCGGCCGTTCGTCGTCACGCCGAAGGGCACCCGGTTGGCCCGGCCGATCGACGCGGTGCGCGAGATTCTGTGAGCCGTCGAGGCTTTCGAGCTCTCGCCGCTGCGGTGACGGTCGTCGGTGCGATCACCGCTGTGTCCGGCTGCGGCACCGAACCGCCCAACTATCAGTCGGTGTGGTCGACCTCCTCGTCGCCGCCGTCGACCACCGCCAACCCCGATGACAAGCCGGTGCCCGTCGCGGCGTTCCTGGAACAGGCCGGTGTGACCGGGCAGCCCGTGTTCCCCGAGAAGCTCACCGATCTGACGGTTTCGTATCCGACGCCTGCCGGGTGGGAGCCGTACTTCAACACCAACTTCGCGCCGGGAACCAGGGTGATCGCCAAGGGCGAGACGTACCCGATCGCGATGCTGGTTGTGATGAAGTTGACCGGCGACTTCGATCCCCGCGAGGCGATCAAGCACGGCTACGTCGATGCCGAGATGTCGCAGAACTTCAAGCGCCTCAACGCGTCCATGGACGACTTCAAGGGCTTCCCGTCGGCGATGATCGAGGGCAGCTACGACCTCAACGGCACCCGGATGCACAGCTACAACCGCATCGTCATCGCGACCGGCGCACCGCCCGCCAATCAGCGCTATCTCGTCCAGTTCACGGTGACGAGTTTCGCCCAGAAAGCCGCCGAAGAGGCCCCCGACATCGAGAAGATCATCAGCGGCTTCAACGTCGCGGTCCCCAAACCACCACCGAAGTAGCCCCAGTTTTTGCGCGAAATGGCATTCCAGCAGCGAAAGTGCGAGTGGAGACCTGCTGGAATGCCATTTCGCGGTACGTCACTAGGGTGGTCGCCATGAGCGACTGGACCGCCGCGGATCTGCCCTCCTTCACCGGACGCACCGTCATCGTCACCGGCGCCAACAGCGGCATCGGCTTGATCACGGCGCGCGAACTGGCCGGAGCAGGCGCCAAGGTCATCCTCGCCGTGCGCAATACCGCCAAGGGTGACGAGGCCGCGGCGACGATCACCGGGGACGTCGAGGTCCGCAAGCTTGACCTGCAGGACCTGACATCCGTGCGCGCGTTCGCCGACGGTATCGACGCCGTAGACGTGCTGGTCAACAACGCCGGCATTATGGCCGTCCCGTACGCGTTGACGGCCGACGGCTTCGAGAGCCAGATCGGCACCAACCATCTCGGCCACTTCGCCCTGACCAACCTGCTGCTGCCCAAGATCAGCGATCGCGTCGTGACGGTGTCCTCGGTCATGCACATCTTCGGCCGGATCAACCTCAAGGACCTCAATTGGAAGGCCCGGCCTTACCTGGCGTGGCCGGCTTACGGTCAGTCCAAGCTCGCGAACCTGCTGTTCACGAAGGATCTGCAGCGTCGACTCGACGAGGTGGGCTCGCCGATCCGGGCGATCGCCGCGCATCCGGGCTACTCCGCCACGAACCTGCAGGGCCAGACCGGCAACCCGATCGGGACGCGCTTCTGGCTCGCCGCCAACCGGGTGTTCGCCACCGAGCCCGACTTCGGTGCCCGCCAGACCCTGTACGCGGTGGCCGAGGATCTGCCGGGCGACACATTCGTCGGCCCGCGCTTCGGCAGCCGCGGTCCGACCGGGCCGACGGGCTTCCGCAGCCCGCCGGCTCGCGACGGCCGGATGGCGACGGCACTGTGGGAGCTCTCCGAGCAGCTCACTGAGACCGCGTTCCCGCTCTGATTTGGGGCGCAGGACCGTTTCCGGCTACCCTGGCCGGTGATCACGGCGAGGGTGGCCGCGCCAGCGGAGGCCACCGTTATCGACGCGAACCTTGTGGTTGAGCCCCGCCGTGCTGAGCACACGACAGGAGCACCCACATCATGGCGAAGAACGCCCCCAACAACCTGACCGCGGCGGTCCGCACCGAGACCGGCAAGGGCGCATCGCGCCGCGCCCGCCGCAACGGCAAGGTGCCCGCGGTCCTCTACGGTCACGGCACCGATCCGCAGCACCTCGAACTCGACGGCCGTGACTTCGCGGCCGTGCTCCGCAACTCGGGCACCAACGCGGTGCTCACCCTCGATATCAACGGCAAGGAGCAGCTCGCGCTGACCAGGGCTCTCGATATCCACCCGATCCGCCGCACCATCACGCACGCGGATCTGCTCGTCGTGCGCCGTGGCGAGAAGGTCGTCGTCGAGATCAACGTCGTCATCGAGGGTGACGCGGTGCCCGGAACCCTGGTCACCCAGGAGACCAACACGATCGAGGTCGAAGCCGACGTGCAGTCGATTCCGGAGAACGTCGTCGTCTCGGTCGAAGGCGTCGAGGCGGGCACGCAGTTCACGGCGGGCTCACTCGAGCTGCCGTCGGGTGTCACGCTGGTGACCGACCCCGATTCGCTCGTGGTCAACGTCGTCGTCGCGCCGACGGCCGAGGAGCTCGAGGCCGAGGGCGGCGGTGAGACGCCGGAGGAGGCTGAAGCCGAGGTCGCCGAGGTCGCCGACGAGGGCGAGGGCGACTCCGCCGAGGCGGCTCCCGCCGAAGAATCCGAGTAGTCCGGCATGGCCGAACCACTACTCGTGGTCGGCCTGGGCAATCCGGGACCGCAATACGCCACGACGCGGCACAACCTCGGGTTCCTCGTCGCCGACATCCTCGCCGATCGCATCGGCTCGGGATTCAAGGTGCACAAGAAGTCCGGCGCCGAGGTGGTCACCGGCCGCCTCGCCGGACGCTCGGTGGTGCTGGCCAAACCGCGTACCTACATGAACGAGTCGGGTCGGCAGGTCGGACCGCTGGCCAAGTTCTACTCGGTGCCACCGGCCGACATCGTCGTGATCCACGACGAGCTCGACATCGACTTCGGCCGGATCCGGCTGAAGTTCGGTGGCGGCGTGGCCGGGCACAACGGTCTACGATCGGTGGCTTCGTCGTTGGGCAGCAACGACTTTCAGCGCGTCCGGATCGGCATCGGTAGGCCGCCCGGCCGCACCGAAGGCGCGAATTTCGTGTTGAGCACCTTCACCTCCGCGGAGTGGAAGGACGTCCCGACGATCTGCGAGCAGGCCGCCGACGCCACCGAGATTCTAGTGGCACAGGGCGTGGAGCCGGCGCAGAACATCGTGCACGCCTGGGGCTGACGTCAGCCTCCGGTGTGGCCGGACAGCGTGGTGATCGGCGCGGCGGCGCCGAGGCGGTCGGCGGTGAACTGCGCCGCCTGCGCAGTGAGTCCTGACTCGACGTAGAGGCTGTGCGCCGCGACGTCGTTTCCGTTGGAGCACACCGGATCCGCGCCGTTGCACAGGTCGATGGTCTTGGCCCCGTACGCCGGGCTCAGCGCGGTGAGCGGACCGCCGAGCAGGCGGATGGAGGGATTGCCGAACACCGCGACCGCGGCGACGCGGTCGGCGACCGTGGCGGGCATCGGCTGGGTGAAGCCGAGTGTCGGCGTGTTCGCCAGGGCGATGGCGTCGATCACGGCGGCACCCTGTGAGTACCCACCAAGCACGATCCTGGTGTCCGGGCAGGTGGCGGCGATGTTCTGGACGAACAGGCTGGCGTCGTTGGCACCCTCGGCGGCGCGCAGGAGGTCCCGTGTCGCGGGATAGTTGACCGCGTAGACGGCAACGGACTTGTCGCCCACGAGCGGTCGCAACGTGTCGACGAATGCCTGGCCGACGCGGCCGACGCCCGCCGGTTCCCCGGTGCCGCGAGCGAACACCACTTGCACATCGGGACACTCCCCGGTGGGCGCCGCAGCGGCCGGTGCTGCCGACATCACGAGCGGAGCACCCAGCGCCGCACCCGAGATGAATACTGCCGCAACCATGATCATCAGCCGACGCAGCGGCAGTCTCGTCTTCATGCATGGCCAAACGCCCAGTCGACGACGATGTATTCCGCGCGCGGCCGGCGGCCTGCGTCACACCCCCCGGATGCCGCTGCCGACGACCTTCACGTGTTTGTGGGGAAACCGGCGTTCAGCGTGCTCTTTGGCCGCGGAGTCGGGCAGCACGTAGAGCGTTTCCTTCTTCTCCTGCAGCGGCCGCAACACCAGGTCCATGAACCCCTTGCGGTCATCGAGATACGGTTCGATGACATCCTCGCCCGCCGGGCACACCGCCAGGCAGTATGCGGCCTTGTAGTTGGCCTTGAACGACAGGCTCTGCCACATCGAGGCGTTCTCCGAATCGCTCACGCGGGAGCGGAAATCGGCGCCGTCCTCGCTGTCGGCGACGGTCTGCACCCAGTCGGTGAAACCGCCCATGAACTCGCGATAGTTGTGTACCGAGCAGGCGAGGAAGTCGAAATCACCGTCTTTCTTGATCGCGCCGACCGGGCATGCCGCGACGCACAGCTTGCACTCCAGGCACGGTGAATAGTCCAGCGGCTCACCGTAACTCGAAACAGGTGCAGCGAGAAGAATTGTGCCGAGCAGGATGAAGTTCCCGAACTTCGGATGGATGACGTTGCGATGGATGCCCATCACGCCCAAGCCCGAAGCCACGGCGATGGGCTTGTGCGCGACCACCCAGATGCGGCCGGGGTACCGGTCCATCTCCATCGGGAACGACATCGACGGATTGATCGCCCGGTATCCCGCGTCCTGAAGCACCCGCGTGATGCGGTGGGCGGCCTCGTTCATGATCTCGCCACTGCGGTGGAACTCCTGGTTGGCCACACTGCGGGCCGCCGAGCGGACGTTGTCGCGGTTCATCCGCACCACGAGCGCGATGTAGCTGCGGACGCCGGGCAGGGCCGCGTCGGCGTGCTCACGCTCAGCGGCCAGGTCCGGGTTGTCGACGCTGACGAATGCGACGTCGTCGACCCCGGCCTCCAGGCATACCCGGCGGAGCCAGTCGGCATCGACGATGCCCGGCGTCGTCGCCTTTCGCGAGCGCACCTTGCGCACGGTGGGGTGGTCGTCCAGTCGGCCGGCTTTGTGCACCATGCTAGGTATAGTACATAATACTCAGATGGGTGCGCCCAGAGGCGTCACGCTCGTTTGGATTCAGAGGAACGAGTTCTCGGCGGTGAGCCCTCGCTCCGGGAACTCCCCCAGCGCGAACGTCTCGGCGTTGCCGAGCCCGGAACCGCCACCCACCGGATCCTCCACGCGGACCAGCAGATCCCGCAGCTGATGCAGCTTGCGCGCGTTCTCCGCGGTGTCGCAGTCGGTCACGTGGTAACCCTCCACACGCAGATCGCCCACCCACTGGCCGTAGACCCAGTCGTTCCAGCCGTAGTAGCCAGCCGTGCCGAGGTGAAAGCCCGTCGGTCCGGCCGCGGTGATCGTCAGCGGTCGCCGGGACCCGTCGGAGTCGATCAACGTGACCGTGCCATGGGTCAGTCGCCGGTTCTCGTCGTTGAAGTGCAGATCCTGCTCCACCGAGACAAACCGGTGCGATGTCCCGTCGTCGTTCTGTTGCTCTGCCTGACAACGGATCTCGAGGAAGCCGTCGCCGCGCTCCTCCTGATACATCACGAACAGCGAGTACGCCGACCCGTCGGGGCGCGTCAGCGTCATCGGCAGCCAGGTCATGAACATTTGCTTGATCTTGCGCCCGCCACGAGGCAGGCCGGGGATGGGTTTGCCGACCCCGGGACGCAGGCCCCAAGAATGGTCGCGCACCGAAATCCACTCGTCGGGCCCGATCTCGGTGCGGCGGCCATCGACCTCGACCCACCCCGATGCCACACCGATCTGGTGGTAGCGCAACACATTATGGGTCACGCGGTAGCCGTCGGGGCTGCGGTCGGGCCACGGGTCCTCCAGCGCCGCGTCGAAGCTGCCCCGCATGACGACGTCGAAGGAGATCGGTGCGTGTTCGGTGGCCTCCAGGCTGACCTGAATCGACCGCAGCGGTTCGAGCACGCGATAGCGGATGGGCCCGACGGCGGTCGAGGAGGGATCGGCCGACAGGCGGCGCCCGCCGCGCACGGTCCACTGCTCGGTGCCGCGGCAGACCCCGGCCGCACCGTCGAACACTCCACGGTTGGTGTACTTTCCGATGCCGAGCACGACCTGCAGCGAGTTGTCCCGCGCATGCGCGAGCGACCAGATCTTCTCCGTCCATGACGGATCCGACTGGCTGACCGTTGCGAACGTGTCGACGATCTGGTGGGTGAGCGACTCGTCTTCGGGTACCAGACCGCCGTAGTTCGTCGTCAACAAGCGATGTCACCTTCCCGTGGTGCCCGACGACCGGGCGAACGTGGTCATGTCTGCGCCGTTGTCGTAGGCGTGCATCCAGGTCTGCGCCCACGTGGGCAGCGGCTGATCGGCCGGATTGTGGTACGGCGTCTGCGAAAGCGCCAGCCGCCACACCATTTTCGCCAGGTCGGCGGTCGGTACCGGCTGGAAGATCGTGGGCGCTCCCCCGCGGTCGCGTCGGCTGCGCACGAGGGGGAGCCGGTGTTTGAGCTCACCGGTCAGAAAGTCGCCGGACAGCAACTCGCGGGTGGAGACGGCGCGATCCTCGATCGGGACGACCTCGTCGAACACCGTCGCGATCGCGTCGGCTATGGCGGCGACATGGCTGAACGTCCGCTTGATGTGCTTGACGCGCGACCACGGGTGGGGGTTGACGTGATTGCACAGGATCAGCCCCGAACTGCGGTGCTCGATCTCCTCGACGAAGTGCCACATCATCAGCGAGGCGACCCGGACATCGCCGCCGCCGAACAGCGGATCACGGTGGTCGAGAATCACTTTGAACAGCGGGGTGAACGTGGCTTCCAGGTTGGCGATGTAGGCGAGGTGGAAGGCGACCGGCTCATCCCTCAGCAGCTTGTCGTAGGCCGCGCAGGCGTCGGCGTAGCACTGCTCGAGGTCGGGGTAGCGGTCGATCAGCGCGAGCATGTGCTTGCGATGCGCGGCCGCATGCTGGGCTTCCTGCTTGAGGAACCCCTCGGCTTCCTCCGCGACGCGGGGGCTTTCGGCCAACCGGTCCGCGGCCATCCGCACCGCGCTGACGATGTAGCGCTCGAAGGGCACCGCGATGAACGTGAACGTGTTGCAGAACAATCCGAAATTCGGGTTGGCCGGCTGCCACATGAACGGCACTGAGGCGTCGAACTCCCATCCGATCTTGCGGACGATGAGGTCGGTCACCGTTGCTCTCCTCCGCACCGGACGCGACATCGCTAGAGTCCGGTGACTCGCCCGTTAATAGGGCGCTCGGGCTTGATGTAGCGTAAGTGTGACATTTGAACCCACAGATGTAAAGGTTGGTCATGGCCCGTACCGAGGATGCCGAGCAGTCGCGGCGGCGCATCCTCGCGGCCACTTTCGTCGTGCTGGCCCGGGACGGTCGGCGAAAGTTGCAGCTGTCCGATGTCGCCGCCGAAGCAGGCGTCTCGCGCCCGACGCTGTACCGCCACTTCGGTTCGAAGGAGGGGTTGCTCGAGGCGTTCGGCCTCTACGAGCAGGACAACTTCGACGCGGGGATCGCGAGCGCGATGACGGGCCTCGTGGGTCCCGACCGCCTCGACGCGGCGTTGCGCTTCATCGTCGAGTTCCAGAGCACCTACTCACTCGGATCGCTGGCCGATGTGGAACCCGAACACGTACTTGCGCAGATGAGGCGGGTGTTGCCGATCATGCACGAGCGGATCGCGCGGATCATCCCCGGCGACAACAAGGACGTCGCCGCGGCGGCCGTGGTTCGCATCGCGGTGTGCCACTACCTGCTCGGAGGAGGCAGCGCCGAAAGCTTCCTCGCCGAACTGCGCCACGCCGCCGGCCTCGACGCCGTGCGCAACGGCCGTTCGGCGCCGCTCAGTCGGCGTCCAGCCAGTCGATGATCGTTGCCGCGATCAGCTCGGGCTGTTCGAGGTGCAGGAAGTGCCCCACGCCGTCGATGACTTCGTACGACGACCCCGCGGTCGGCAGGTACTCGTCCAGGCCACCGAGCAGCTCAGCGCCTATCGCGCCGTCGTTCCGTCCGTGCAGGTAGAGCGTCGGGACCGGGGGCGGCACCATCGTCGCCGCGGTCTCCTCTACGGCTTCGGGGTCGCCGAACTCGGGATTGAAGGATGCACGGTACGGACCGACGACGTCGGCGATGTTCTCCGCGGTGAGATGCCTGCGCAGTTCGGCGATGTCCTCGGCGCAGTCGTATCCCGGTGACCAGTCCGACCACAGAGACTCCCAGAACCCGGGCGCGAGCAGCGTCGCCTCGGCCAATCCGACCTGCTGGATGAACCAGATGTAGAACGACCGTTTGAGTTGGGGGTAGGTGAACAGGCCGGTCGCCAGGGCCCCGATCGGCGGTACGGCGAGCGCCACGTAGCGCGCGAACATTGGGGACGGGTCCGCGACCACGCCGTAGCCGGCCTGCGCACCCCAGTCGTGACCGATCAGCACCGCGCGGTCGTCGGCCCCGCTCGCCTGGACGACCTGTCGCACATGACGTACATAGGTGCCCACGCTGACCCGGCGCCCGATCGGCGCGTCGTATCCGGGGAGCCACGGTGCGACGACGCGATAACCGTGGCCGACCAGACGGGGCCCGAGGTGGCGCCATGTGAACGGGGTGTCGGGGAAACCGTGAACCAGGACCGCGAGCGGCCGGTCGTAGTCGTCGATGTCGCCGAAGGTGACGACTTGCGGTCGGGTCACTTCGCGAGCGTATTACATACGAACCACCGGATGTAACAGGTTGTTTCTTTACATCGCAGCGCCCGCGTGTAAGCCTTCTTGCATGGCGGGCATCGCTCTGGTCAGACGCGACCTGGAGGCCACCCGCGCGAGGCTGCGGGACTGGTTCGCCAGTCGGCACGCCGACGAGGTGGTGGTATCCGAACTGCGGCCGGCAAACCGGGCCTCGGGTTGGTCGAGCGAAACTCTGGTGTTCGACGTCGAGATCGGCGGACGGCCCAGCGAGCACGTCATCCGGATACCGCCGGCGGGCGGCGGGATCTTTCCCGACTACGACCTGGACGCGCAGTCGGCGACGCAGGAGCTTCTCCACGAGCACGGTGTCGCGACACCGTCACCGATCGTCTACGAGCCCGACGCGTCGTGGATCGGTTCGAAATTCCTTGTAATGCCCCGGATCGTCGGCCACACACCGTCGGACACCAGCTATGCGACGCGGGGTTGGCTGCACGGCTCCGGCGTGAGCGTGCAACGCCGAGTGCACGACTCGTTCCTGGAGACGTTGGCGCGCCTGCATCGGGTGCCGCCCGAGCAGGCCCCGTGGCTGGCCCGACCCGAGGGAGTCGGCGTCAGCGCCGAGCTCGAGTGGTGGCGCGAGTACGTCAGGTGGGGCACTGATGACCAGATTCCCGACGTCATCGCCGAGGCGTTCGACTGGCTGACCCACCGCACGCCGTCTGCCACAACAGATTTGAGCATCTGCTGGGGTGATGCGCGGTTGTCCAACGCCATCTTCGACGATTCCGGAGAACTCGTCGGCGCGTTGGACTGGGAGCAGGCCTGCATCTGCCCGGCCGAAGCCGATATCGCGTGGTGGCTGGCCACCCGCAAGCAGATGCTCGAGGTCAACGGATTGGACCTCGACCCCGAACTCGAAGGCTTCGACAGCCGCGCTTCGGTTATCGGACGCTACGAGGAGATGCTCGGAAGGCCACTGCGCGATCTCGACTGGTACGAGATATTCGCGATGGTCCGCATGGGCTGTTGCATCCTGCGGACGCAGGTGCTGTTGCGCGCGACCGGACAGTCGGAGCACTTCCTCACCCGGGCGCCGATCCTGCCCGCATGGACGGTGGCGACGATTCGCGCCTAGCTGCCGGTGCGGCGGGCGTAGGCGCGCAGGGCGAACGGCGCGAAGACCGCCGTCAGCAGCAGAGACCAGAGGATGGTGGCCAGCACCGGATGGTGCAGCGGCAGCTGCGCACTGTCGGGCGCGGGTCCGCCGTTGCCCCATAGTTCGCGCATCGCCTGAGCCAGCGACGACACCGGGTTCCACTCGGCGATGACCCGCAGCCAGTGAGGCATCGGCTCCGTCGGGACAAATGTGTTGGCCAGGAACGTGATCGGGAACAAGACGGTGAACATCACCCCATTGACGGCCTCGACCGTGCGCAGCAGCGACCCGATCAAGATGCCGAACCAGATCATGCCGAAACCGAAGACCAGGACCAGGGCGAAGGCCAGCACCGCCTCGGCGACGCTGCCGCGGATGCGCCACCCGATCGCCAGGCCCGTGAGGGCCATCACCACCACACCCAGCGACGAGTGGATCAAGCTGGCGATGCTGCGCCCGATGAGCACCGACGACCGGGAGATCGGCAGCGACCGGAACCGGTCGATGATGCCCTTCTCGACATCGGCGGTGATGCCGGATGCCACGACGAACGCCGAGAACACGATGGTCTGCGCCTGGATGCCGGGCAGCAGGAACTCGCGGTAGTTGGTCCCGCCCGGGTTGGGTATCGACGCTCCGAACACGAACGCGAACAGCAGGACGAACATGATGGGCTGCGCGGTGACGTCGCTCAACATCTCGGGCATGCGTTTGGTGTGGATCATGTTGCGCTTGACCATGATCCAGGACTGCTGGGCGATGTTCGGGGTCCGCAGCGCGACCCGTCGTCTCTGGGTCCGCGGTGGTGGCGCGACCGTCGTGATGTCCTCGGTGGTCATGTACCGTCCTCCTCTTCGCTGCGGTGACCGGTCAGCGAGAGGAAGACGTCGTCGAGGCTGGGTCGCGACAACCCGATGTCGTTATCCCGCAGCATGCCCGCGACGCGGATCATGTCGTCGAGGCCCTCGGCGGCCGCGGTCAATTCGCGTGCGCCTGCGTTGACGAACACTTCGCTACCGTCCGCGGCGAGCAGCGCCTCGGCCGCGGAGAGGTCCTCGGCGTTCGTCACGGTGACGACCAGGCTGGCGTTGCCTGCCTGCTGTTTGAGCGCAAGCGGCGAACCCTCGGCGATGATGCGCCCCTTGTCGATCACCAGGATGTTGTCGGCGAGCTGATCGGCCTCTTCGAGGTACTGCGTAGTCAGCAGCAGCGTGGTGCCCTGCTCGACGAGACCTCTTAGCGCGTCCCATAATTCGCTGCGGCTGCGAGGATCCAGGCCGGTGGTCGGCTCGTCGAGGAACAACACCGGCGGCGAGGCGAGCAGGCTCACCGCGAGATCGAGCCGGCGACGCATGCCGCCCGAGTACGACTTCACCACGCGATCGGCGGCGTCAGCGATCGAAAACTGTTCCAGCAGTTGATCACCCAGCCTGGTGAGGTCCTTTTTGCGGATGCCGTAGAGCCCGCCGATCATCCGGATGTTCTCGCGGCCGGTGAGCAGCTCGTCGAGGGTGGCGACCTGCCCGGTCAGGCCCATGTTGCGGCGCACCTGATTGGGTTCGCGGATGACGTCGTAGCCGGCGACGCGGGCGGTGCCGCTGGTCGGTGCGGTCAACGTCGTCATCATCCGCACGGTGGTGGTCTTGCCGGCGCCGTTGGGGCCCAGCAGCCCGAGCACCGTACCGGGGGGAACGGTGAAGCTGACACCGTCGACGGCCGGTTCGCCGTCGCCGAAGCGCTTCACAAGATCGATTGCCTCGATGGCGGGAGCGGAAGGCATGACACCGAACGTATCGCCATTCACGGACAGCTCATTACGTGGCGAGCGACCGCAAAATGCAGGCGCTACGCGGCGTGTCGGGGTGCAAACACGGTCACTCGCGCACCTGGGGGACTAGGTGACGAGCGAGACGGAGTTGCTGCGGCGCAGCTTGCCCGACGGCGTCTTCGGGATGGTGCCGGGTCCGAGCACGACGACGTTGCGCGGACGCACGTCGACCTCGCCGACGACCTCATGGGCGACCTGCTGCTCGATCCGGCGCACCTCGACGGGATCCTGCCAGGCGTTGGACTCCACGGCGACGGCGAACGTCTCGCGCGAGTGGCCCGCGTCGAGGCGCACGGCGACGGCGCATCCCGGTCGGACCCCCTCGACACGGCATGCGGCGCGCTCGATGTCGGTCGGATAGATGTTGCGGCCGGCCATGATGATGACGTCCTTGACTCGGCCGCACACGACGATGTTGCCTTCGTCGGTGATGTAGCCGAGGTCGCCGGTGTCGTACCAGCCGTGCTCGTCCTGCGCCGGGATGAATCCGCCCATGGTGATGTAGCCGGGGGTCAGGGATTCACCGCGAAGCTCGATGACGCCGACGCCGCGCGGCGGCATCACGTTGCCCTGCTCGTCGATGACGCGGGCCTCGAGGTCGCGCAGCAGCGGTCCCAGCGAGGCCAGCCGGCGGGTGTTGCCCTTGGTCGCGGGCACGGCGCGGCGCAGCGCGGCCAGCAGATCGGCGTCGACCTCGTCGACCACCAGACCTGCGCCGCACGGAGAGAACGACACCGCGAGCGTGGTCTCGGCCATGCCGTAGGCGGGCAGGATGGCGTCGGGCTTCAGGCCGAACGGCTTGCCGGCGTCCAGCAGGTCCTCGACGTCGGCGGGCTCGACGGGCTCGGCGCCCGACAGCGCGAACCGCAGCGTGGACAGGTCGAACTCACCCGGCTTGGCCTGGCGGCGCAACCGCTTGGCGAACAACGCATACGCAAAGTTCGGCGCCGCGGTCATCGTGCCCTTGTACTTGTCGATGAGCTTGGCCCACAGCAGGGTGTCGCGCAGGAAGTCCAGCGGGGTGACCTTGACCAGTTCCGCGCCGAAGTACATCGGGATGGTCAGGAAGCCGACCATGCCCATGTCGTGGAAGCACGGCAGCCAGCTGACCATGACGTCCTTCTCGACGTCGTACTCGGCGCCGATGAACATCGCCTCGGCGTTGGAGTAGATGTTGCGGTGCGTGATCTGGACCGCCTTGGGCGAGCCCGTGGAGCCGGAGGTCAGCTGCATCAGCGCGAGATCGTCCTCGCCGACGTCGATCGGGTCGATCGGTTCGGAGGCCATCAGGTCCGACACGGTGAGCACAGTGATGCCCTGCTCCTGCAGCACCGGGATGGCGACCATGAACGGTTCGGAGACGATGACGGCCTTGGCCTCGATCATCCGCACGACGTTCATCGTGTCCTCGGCCCAGACCGCGAGGTCGGTGCGCGGGGTGGGCTGGTGCAGCATGGTCAGGCTGGCGCCGCGCATCCACAGACCCTGAGCGGTCGGGGCGATCTCCACGGGGAAGCCGGCCAGCACGCCGACCGCGTCGCCGAGGCCGATACCGGCCTTTTCGAGACCACCGGCGACGCAGCGGGCGCGCTCGTGCACCTCGCCCCAGGTGTGGCGGACGGGTTCGTACGGTTCACCGGTGACCATGCCCGTCGTCACGGTGCGGGCGTTGCGGTACATCTTCTCGGTGAATCGGCTCACGACACCCTCCTCGGTTCCTGGAGCCGCTGCGCCTGCGGCATGGGGCTCAGCGCAAAAATCCTCGTCATATGCTCCGCCCGATCAGAGACGCGGCCGCGAAGGCGCGCATACGAGTCGGGAGCGGTTTCGTCTCGAATTGGTGATGCACCGAGCCTTCGCCATATCCGACGAGGCGCCCACCGAGGTCTCCGGCGGGAAAGAAAGTCGTGTCCGATGCATGACAGCTAATCTTCACCATCGGTCATCTTATGCAACTCTTAAGTAGCCACCAAACTCTCGCGATTATTGAGGTCTGGGTCACACCCTCTCGTGACCAAACTGTTCCCCGGCGACACGAGGTCACGCCGACGTCGACGGCGTCGGCACCACCCGCGCGCCCTGAATGGGGCCGCTGGCCACTCGCACGGTCCGACACACTCCCGCGCCCGCCAATTGCGCGCCGACGTCGACCGCTTGGCCCGCCGAGGCGCACAGAAAAGCGCACGTCGGCCCCGACCCGGACACGATGCCTGCCAAGGCTCCGGCCTCGGTGCCCGCGCGCAGTGTGCGGCGCAACCCCGGATCGAGGCTCAGCGCGGCGGGCTGCAGGTCGTTGCCGAGCAGCGGGGCGAGTTGAGCCGGATCGCCGGAGGCCAGCGCGGCCAGCACCGGTTCGGCGTCCTCGAGCCGCGGCGGTGGCTCGCGATCCGGCCCCGCCGAGTCGCGCAGCCGGTCGATCTCGGCGAACACCGCCGGGGTCGACAACCCGCCGTCGGCAAAGGCCAGCACCCAGTGAAATGTCGTGCGCGCCAGCACCGTCGCCAGCTCCTCACCGCGCCCGGTGCCCAACGCTGTCCCTCCGTGCAGAGCGAACGGCACGTCGCTGCCCAGTCGGGCAGCCAGCGCATGCAGATCGCGCCGCGGCACCCCCAACTCCCACAGCGTGTTCATCGCGACCAGTACCGCCGCCGCATCAGCGCTGCCGCCGGCCATACCACCGGCGACGGGGATGGATTTGTCGATCGAGATCGCCACATCCGGTGCCCGCCCCACGTGTTCGGCCATCAACTCCGCCGCCTGCCACGCGAGGTTGCGCTCGTCGGCTGGCAGCGATTCGGCCCCTTCACCGGACACTTCCAGCGTCAGCATGTCGGCGTTGCTGACGGTGATCTCGTCGAGCAGCGAGACGGCGTGGAACACGGTGGTGAGCTCGTGGTAGCCGTCGTCGCGGCGGTCACCCACCTCCAGATAGAGGTTGACCTTGCCAGGCACTCGCACGGTGACCGACCCCGTCGGCACCCACTCGGAGGCGGTGTTCCCGTTCCAGCCCGGCACGGCACGACACTATCGAAAGGAGTCGCCGGCCAGTCGTCCTGTCGGCGGGTCGGCGCCGTCGGCGGCACTAGTGTGAGCTCGTGCTGTCCGCCGGTGACCGGTTCGACGACTACGTGGTCGACGAGGTCCTCGGCCACGGCGGATCGGCCACGGTCTACCGGGTACACCCCGCGCACAACCCGCGGCGGGTGGCCGCGTTGAAGGTCCTCGACGAACACGCTCGCGATCGAGCGCACGTGGCCCGGCTGCGGCGTGAGTTCGAATTCGCCAACCGGCTCGACCACCCCCACATCGTCACCGTGTACGAGCGGGGCCCGGGATGGCTGACGATGCAGTACGTCGCGGGCGGCGGAGTGCAGAACCTGCCGACGATGCCCGAGCGCCTCGGCGCCCTCGGCCAGATCGCCGACGCGCTGGACTACATGCACAACCGCGCGATCGTGCACTGCGACGTCAAACCCGCCAACATCCTGGTCGAGCCCGAGCGCCCGCACGCCGTGCTGATCGACTTCGGGGTGGCGGTCGAGATCACCGACGGCATCGGCCGCCGCCCGACACAGGTGGAGGCCTCGCTGCCGTACTCGGCACCGGAGCTGATCGCGGGTCGGGCGCCGACAGAAGCCGCCGACGAATACGCGCTGGCCTGCACGGCGGTCGAACTGATCACCGGGTCACCGCCGTTTCGGGAGGAGTCCCGAGTCGGGCTGGTCGAGGCGCACCTGCATCGCCCGCCACCACGATTCTCAGCTGAATTCGACTGGCTGCCACGCACCTTCGACTCGATCGTGGCCAAAGCCCTGGCGAAGGCACCAGCCGACCGCTACCGGTCCTGCCGGGAGTTCGTCGCGCTGATCACCCGTGCCGTCAGCGGACGCTGATCGAACCCTTGGTTTCCCGAACCACCGGCTTGTCGACCTCTTCTGACCGTTGCAGCAGCCGGACGAAGTCGGCGATCGACAGGGTCTCCCCGCGGCGTGAGGGATCGATGCTGGCGGCGAGCAACCTGCGCGCCGACTCGTTACCCGAACCCGCCCATTCGGCGAACGCGTTGCGCGCCGTCTTGCGCCGTTGGGCGAACCCGATGTCGATCAGCTCGAACACCTGCTCACGGAAGCTCTCGTCGGTCGGCCACGGCGACGTCTCGTAGCGCTCGATGCCGACCAGGCCCGAGTACACCCGGGGGATCGGCCAGAACACCGTCGGCGACACCATGCCGTGCCGCCGGACCTTGCCGAAGAAGCGCACCTTGGCACTCGGCACGCCGTAATCCTTGCCGCCCGGTTCGGCCGCGAGCCGCTCGGCCACCTCGGCCTGCACCATCACCATCACGGTGCGGATCGAGGGGAATTCCGCCATCAGATGAAGCAGCGCCGGCACGGCGATGTTGTACGGCAGGTTGGCGACCAGGGCCGTGGGCTCCTCGTCGAGTTCCTCGCGCCGCAATCCGAGGATGTCGCGGTTGAGCACGGTGAGCCGGTTGATCTCGCTGTGCGAATGCTCGGCGATGGTGGTCGGCAGTTGCCGGGCCAGCACCGGGTCGATCTCGACGGCGGTCACCCGCGCGCCGCGGTCGAGCAACGCCAGCGTCAGCGAGCCCAGACCGGGCCCGACCTCGAGAACATGGTCGTGCTTGTGGACACCGGACGCCGAAACGATTCGCCGTACGGTGTTGGCGTCATGGACGAAGTTCTGGCCAAACGATTTGCGCGGCCGAAAGTCGATCGCCTTCGCCAGTTGTCGTATCTCGGTCCGCCCGAGTAGTCGAATGGTCAGCGCGCACCAATCCTCCCGCTACAAGTCGGCCACGCGCCCCACCCTTGTCGCGCCCGAGTGACTTCAGCAATCGCGATTTGTTCTTCTCTTGTCGCCAAATCGGCTCTCGCAGCATAGCGCAGACCGCCGTTGCGCTCCCATGTGTTTTGGTCGAATTGAACGCCGCCGTAATATCCGTTGCCGGTGTTGATCGCCCAATTACCTCCGGCTTCGCACCGGGCAAGGGCGTCCCAGGTCGATCCGTTGGACACCGGCGGCACCTCGGTACCGGGTTTGGTTCCCACCCGCACGACCCCTTCACGGGCCGGCGTTACAACGACATTGGCTACTGGCAACCTGCCGGTCTCCACACCGTTGAGTTTCGCCACGGCAAAGATCACGTCCTGTGTGCCCGGCATCCCCGGGTCTTCGACGACCTCGCGGCTCTGGTTCAGCGTCGGGTCCTCGATGCGCTTGAGTACGGGCGGCAGCGGCACACGCTCGGCGATCTTGTCGATCCTGTTACGCGTCACCTGCACGTGCATGCCGTCGGTGACGGGGGCCGATGCGGCCGGAACCACGGCGTCACGCTGCTCGAGCGGGGCGCCCGCCTCGGCGAGCAGACCCGCGACGTTGGGGGCGGCCAGGGTGACGCTGCGCGTCGTTCCGCCGTCGTCGATGTGCACGGTCTTGGGACTGACCACAGGCAGCGACATTCCTGCCAGCGGAACTCGGCTGGCGCGCGACGCGGCCGCGGGCGCCTTGTCGGTCATCTCCAGCTGGGCGAGAGCCTCGTCGACCGTCGACGCGGTCGTCCACACCTGCTTGCTGTCCTCGCCGTCCAGCGAGAGCTGAAGCGGACGGCTGCGGCGCAGCACGATGGTGTCGGCCTGGTTCACGGGCTGATCGGCGGCCGGGAACAGGTCGTCGCGGTCGCCGACGTCGAACCCGTTCTCCTCGACCACGTCGATCACGCGCGACTTCATGGTCGCCACCGTCGTCGACGACCCGTCGACGGTCAGCGTGACGGTCTTGTGCGCAGCTATCGCGTAACCGCCCGCGAAGGTGAGTGCGAGCAACGTCGCACCGACCAGCAGACGAAGTAGCGGTGAACGCGCCTCGTGGAGCTTTGTGAAAGTGTTCAAAACGTCGTATATCCCCGACTATCGGACGGAGCTCCGCGCCCTCGCGGTGCTTCGCTTTCGGTCACAGCACGGTAACGGAGAGGCCTCGAGTCAGCAACTCGCGAGGCCGTACGCGCGTTCGGCTGCGGTGGTGGTTTCGCGTGCGACGGCCTCCGCCGGCTTACCGACGATCTCCGCCACCGCCCGCACAGTGTAGGGAAGGCAGTACGGCTCGTTGGGCGCGCCGCGGTACGGGTGGGGCGTAAGGAACGGCGCGTCGGTCTCGACCAGCATTTGCCCGGGCGGGATCAGTTGTGCGGCTTCGCGCAGGGCTATGGCGTTCTTGAAGCTGACGGTGCCCGACAGGCTCAGTAGCCAGCCCTGGTCGATGCACCGACGCGCCATCTCCGGTCCCGAGGAAAAGCAGTGGAAGATCACGGTGTCGGGGGCGCCTTCGGCGGCCAGCACGTCGAGCACCTGGTCGTCGGCCTCGCGGTTGTGGATCATCAGCGGCTTACCGGTCCGCTTGGCCAGGTCGATGTGCCAGGCGAAAGCGTCCCGCTGGCTGTCCGGTTCCGCACAGCCTTCCAGCTTGCCCGGCCAGTACAGGTCGAGGCCGGTCTCGCCGATCGCGACGACGCGGGGGTGCCCGGCCAGCCGCTCCACGACGGCCTTTGCGTCGTCGGTCAGGGCGTTGGCCCGCGTTGGATGCAGGGCGACGGCGGCGTAGACCCGATCGTCGGCGTCGGCGGCCTCGGTGGCCCAGCGCGCGGAGTCGAGGTCGTCGGCGATGGTGACGACCGCCCGGACGCCGACCGCTGCCGCGCGGTCGACGATCGCGGTGACGTCGGCCGCGTCCGACGCACCGCATGCGTCGAGATGGGTGTGCGCGTCGATCAGCGGGCTCAGCGGATCCGGGGCGGGGGGCCGTTCCCTTCTGCCTGAGCGCTTCACGTTCACCGCCACACCATAAGCTGAGTTGAAATGACTACTGCTGTCCCCGGGGCGCAAGCGCCAAGCCCAGGCGCGCCCTTCTACATCACCACCGCGATCGCCTACCCCAACGGCGATCCGCACGTCGGCCACGCCTACGAGTACATCGCCACCGACGCCATCGCCCGGTTCAAGCGGCTGGACGGATACGACGTGCGATACCTGACCGGTACCGACGTGCACGGGCTGAAGATGGCCGAGGCGGCGAGAACGCTGGGCATCCCCACCGCCGACCTGGCGCGGCAGAACTCCGATGTGTTCGAGCGCCTGCAGGAGAAGTTGAACATCTCCTTCGACCGGTTCATCCGCACCTCGGACGCCGACCACTTCGAGGCCTCGAAGGAGATCTGGCGCCGGATGAACGACGCCGGTGACATCTACCTCGACTCCTACAAGGGTTGGTACTCGGTACGCGACGAACGGTTCTTCACAGACGCCGAGACCAACGTCGCCGCCGACGGCGTGCGGGTCGCTGTGGAGACCGGCGCGCCCGTGACGTGGACCGAAGAGCAGACGTACTTTTTCCGGCTGTCGGCCTACACGGACCGCTTGCTGGAGCACTACCGGGCGCACCCGGAGTTCATCGAGCCCGAAGTGCGGCGCAACGAGGTCGTCAGCTTCGTTTCCGGCGGGCTCAGAGACCTGTCGATCTCGCGCACCACCTTCGACTGGGGCGTGCCGGTGCCCGACCATCCAGACCACGTCATGTACGTGTGGGTGGACGCGTTGACCAACTACCTGACCGGTGTCGGCTTCCCCGACACATCGTCGGAAGCGTTCAAACGGTACTGGCCGGCCGATCTGCACATGATCGGCAAGGACATCATCCGCTTCCACACCGTCTACTGGCCTGCGTTCCTGATGTCGGCGCGAATCGAGTTGCCGCGCAGGGTTTTCGCGCACGGTTTCGTGCTCAACCGCGGCGAGAAGATGAGCAAGTCGGTGGGCAACATCATCGACCCGGTGAACCTCGTCGACACGTTCGGACTCGACCAGGTGCGCTATTTCTTCCTCCGTGAGGTGCCGTTCGGTCAGGACGGCAGCTACAGCGAGGACGCGATCATCGGCCGCATCAACGCCGACCTGGCCAACGAGTTGGGCAACCTGGCGCAGCGCTCGCTGTCGATGGTGGCCAGGAACCTCGACGGGATCGTCCCCGAGCCAGGGGACCTCACCGCCGACGACGCGGCGCTGCTCGAATCGGCCGACGCGCTGACCGACCGGGTGCGTGGCCATTACGACGCCGTCGCGATGCACCTGGCACTCGAGGCGATCTGGTCGGTCCTCGGCGCGGCGAACAGGTACTTCTCGGCCCAGGAACCGTGGGTGCTGCGCAAGTCCGAGGCGGCGCAGGATCAGCGTCGGTTCGGCACAGTGCTATACACGACGCTCGAGGTCGTGCGGATCGCCGCGCTGCTGACGCAGCCCGTGATGCCCGACTCGTCGGCCAAGCTGCTCGATCTGCTCGGGCAGAACCCCGACGAACGAACCTTCGCCGCTATCAGCACCCGGCTGAAGCCAGGCACCGCCCTACCGGCCCCGACCGGTGTGTTCCCCCGCTACCAGGCTGAGTGATTCGAAAAGTGAACGGACTACACGAGAAACTGCACGACCTCTACGAAGAGGTCGCCAAACGCAACGCAGGCGAGACCGAATTCCATCAATCCGTCTATGAGGTCCTCAACAGCCTCGGACCGGTGGTGGAGAAGCACCCCGAATACGTCGACTCCGAGGTCATCCGGCGGCTGTGCGAACCCGAACGCCAGATCATCTTCCGGGTGCCCTGGGTGGACGACCGCGGCACCGTGCAGATCAACCGCGGCTTTCGCGTCGAGTTCAACTCCGCGCTGGGGCCGTTCAAGGGCGGCCTGCGGTTCCATCCGTCGGTCTACCTCGGAATCGTCAAATTCCTGGGCTTCGAACAGATTTTCAAGAACTCGCTGACCGGCATGCCGATCGGCGGCGGCAAGGGCGGCGCCGACTTCGACCCCAAGGGCCGCTCCGACAGCGAGATCATGCGGTTCTGTCAGTCGTTCATGACCGAGTTGTACCGCCACCTCGGTGAGTACACCGACGTACCCGCCGGTGACGCCGGCGTGGGCACGCGCGAAATCGGTTACCTGTTCGGGCAATACAAGCGGATCACCAACCGCTACGAGTCGGGCACCCTCACGGGCAAGGGACTGACGTGGGGTGGATCCCAAGTCCGCACCGAGGCCACGGGGTACGGGACGGTCTTCTTCGTCAACGAGATCCTCAAGGCCAACAACGACACGTTCGAGGGCAAGCGCGCCGTGGTGTCCGGTTCGGGCAATGTGGCGATCTATGCGATCGAGAAGATCCAGGAACTGGGCGGCACCGTGGTCGCGTGTTCGGATTCGAGCGGCTACGTCGTCGACGAGAAGGGCATCGACCTCGACATTCTCAAGGAGATCAAGGAGGTGCGCCGCGGCCGGATCGCCGACTACGTCGAGATGCGGGGCGGCACAGCGGAGTTCGTCGCCGACCGCAACGTGTGGGATGTTCCGTGTGAGATCGCGATGCCGTGCGCCACGCAGAACGAGATCAACGGCGACGAAGCGCTGGCACTGATCGAGAACGGGTGCCGCGTCGTCGCCGAAGGCGCGAACATGCCGTGCTCGCCAACCGCGCTCAAGCACTTCGCCAACGCGGGTGTGACGTTCGCACCGGGCAAGGCGGCCAACGCCGGTGGCGTCGCCACCAGTGCGTTAGAGATGCAACAGAACGCCTCGCGGGACTCGTGGACGTTCGTCGAAACCGAACAGCGCCTAGAGCAGATCATGCGCCGAATCCACAACCGCTGCCTGGTCACAGCCGAGGAGTACGGCCAGCCCGGCAACTACGTAGCCGGCGCGAACATCGCGGGGTTCATCCGGGTCGCAGACGCGATGCTGGCACTGGGTCTGGTCTGACAACGTATGTGACGCGCGTCACAAACTGTCACGCCCCGCGCTTCGCCGGTGTCTAGAGGGCATGACTGATTTCATCGCACGCACAGACAAAATCCATTCCTCCGCCCACACCCGCGTCGTCGTCCTCGGCGGCGGCTACTCCGGAATCCTGGCGGCCAACCACCTGCGGACGCGCGACGACGTCGAAGTCACGGTGGTCAACCCCAGGCCGAAGTTCGTCGAACGGATTCGGCTCCACCAGCTCGTCGCCGCCGGTTACGACGCCGGAGTCGACTACGGCACGCTGCTCGGCGAAGGCATCCGGCTCGTCGTCGACACCGCGACGCGCATCGACACCGCCGCGCGCACCGTGCGCCTGGCGTCCGGGCGCGAGCTCGACTACGACTACGTCATCTACGCCGTCGGCAGCACCGGCACGGTGCCGCAAACCATCCCCGGTGCGGCCGAGTTCGCTTACCCGATAGCAGAATTCGAGCAGGCGCAGCGGCTGCGTGCCGCGCTGGAGCAGTTGCATCCCACAGCACCGGTCACCGTCGTGGGGGCAGGCCTGACGGGCATCGAGACCGCTTCAGAACTCGCCGAGCAGGGCCGCAACGTGACGCTGGTCTGCGGCGGGCGCCTGGGACCGTCGCTGTCCGAACCTGGCCGACGCTCCACCGCCAAGGCGCTTGCCAAGCTCGGCGTGACGGTCATGGAGGCCGACGTGGTCACCGAGGTACGTGCTGACGCGGTGGTTTTCGCCGACGGAGCGGTGCGACCGAGCGCAATCACCGTCTGGACCGCCGGGTTCGGTGTTCCTGAACTGGCGACAGCGAGCGGACTGCGTACCGACGAGATCGGTCGCCTCATTACCGACGAGAGCCTGACGAGCGTGGACGACGCGCGTATCGTCGCGGCCGGTGACTGTGCGGCTCCGTCAGATCAGCCGCTGCGGATGTGCTGTGCCACGGCAACGCAACTCGCTCCGCAGGCGGCGAACACCGTGCTGAGCCGCATCGCGGGGACCACGCCCGCCGCATTCGAGTACGCGTACGCCGGGTCCTGCATCAGCCTGGGGCGCCGCACCGCGACGCTGCAGTTCACCCGCAAGGACGACACCACGGTGGACGTCTACCTCGCGGGGCGGGCCGTCGCCAGGTTCAAAGAGGCGGTCTGCAAGGGCACCATATGGGCGATGCGCCGCTCGGCCCGCAAGCCGGCCTGGACGTTCTGGCTCAAGGGCGGCCCCCGTCCCCAGCAGCCGGCTCCCGTTGCGAAGGTGGTCACGAAGAGGTGACCACCACACCGGGAGACCATGCCGAGCGGTTCACCGTTCTGCGGCCGCTGTTGTTCACGATCGCCTACGAGATCCTGGGCAGCACAACCGAATCCGACGATGTGCTGCAGGACAGCTATCTCCGCTGGGCCGACGTCGATCTGAGCACCGTGCGCGACACGAAGTCGTATCTGGCGCAGTTGGTGACCCGCGAGGCGCTCAACGCGCTGCGCACCAGGTCGCGTCGTCGCGAGGAGTACGTCGGTCCGTGGCTACCGGAGCCGCTGCTACTCGAGTCACGCGACGCGTCCTCTGATGTCGTGTTGGCCGAATCGGTCTCGATGGCGATGCTGGTGCTGCTCGAGACGCTGACCCCCGACGAGCGCGCGGTGTTCGTGCTGCGTGAGGTGTTCGGTTTCGAGTACGACGAGATCGCGGGGGCGGTGGGCAGATCCGCGTCGGCCGTGCGCCAGATGGCGCACCGCGCCCGTGAACACGTCCACGCGCGGCGCAACCGCTTCGGCCCGGTGGACCAGCAGCGAACCGAACAGATCACCGAACAGTTCCTGGCCGCGGCGGCCACCGGTGACATCGAGGGACTGATGTCGCTGTTGTCGCCCGGCGTCACCTGGACCGCGGACCACGGCGGCAAGGCCACCGCCATCCGCAGGCCCGTCGTCGGCGCCCGCCGGGTGGCCGCGCTCATGGCGCGGCTGTTCGAGGTGGCCAAGGAGACACCGGAGATCCGTTTCGAGACGGCCGTCTACAACAGTGCGCCCGCCGTCGTCGTCTACACCGGCGACCACCTCGAGGGATTGTTCGTGTTCGAGGTGATCGAGGACAAGATCACGAACCTGTACGCGATGCGCAACCCGGACAAGCTGGTGGGCATCACGACCCCCCGCAGCATCAGCCGGCAGTGACCTGTGCCACATTCGCCTTCGAGATGTCACACTGCGGAGATGCCCGGTGTCTCGAGGTCAGACCGGCTCTGAGCCGAACCGCCACCCCCGGCGGATCACGGCAGGCCGGATGACCCGAGGAGATCAACATGACCGAACACAACAGCAGAGTCGCTGCCGCCGTAGTTGTAATCGGTGGCGGCTACGCCGGCGTGATGGCCGCCAATCGGCTCGCCCCGCACGCCCGCGTAACGCTGGTGAACCCGCGCGCCGAATTCGTCGAGCGGATCCGCCTGCACCAGTTGGTCACCGGCAACGACGACGCCGTCGCCGACTACTCGGCCGTGCTGTCGCCCGCCGTGCGGATCGTGGTCGACGGAGCCCACCGGATCGACACGGCCGCCCGCACCGTCACGCTGAACTCGGGCGGGTCGTTGCCGTACGACTATCTGGTGTACGCCGTCGGCAGCACGGGCACCATTCCGGCGGCGGTACCGGGAGCCGCCGAATTCGCCTACCCGATCAGTGAATTGGAGCAGGCGCAGCGGCTGACAGCGCGGATGGCCGATGTTCCGCAGTCGGCGCCAGTTGTCGTGGTCGGCGGCGGGTTGACCGGGATCGAGACCGCGGCCGAGCTGGCCGAGGCCGGACGCCCCGTCACGCTGGTGACCGACGTGCTTGGGCCTTCATTGGCGGCCAGCGGACGCCGATCGGTGGCCAAGCGATTGGCCAAGTTGGACGTCGTCGTCGTCGAGGGCAGCGCCGTCGCGGAGGTCAAGGCCGACCGGGTGGTGGTGGCCGACGGGCGCGAGGTGCCGAGCGCGGTGACGGTGTGGACCGCCGGATTCGGCGTGCCGGGTCTGGCCGCCGCCAGCGGCCTGGCCACCGACGAGCTCGGTCGGCTCCTCACCGACGAAACACTGACCAGCGTCGACGACGTGCGCATCGTGGGTGCCGGGGATGCGGCGTCACCGTCGGACGTGCCGTGGCGCATGAGCTGCCAGGCCGCCCTCCCGCTCGGCGCGCAAGCCGCGAACACGGTGCTGGCGCGGCTCGCCGGACAGGACCCGGCTGCGGTGAACCACGCGATGGCCGGGCAGTGCATCAGCCTGGGCCGCAAGGCAGGCACGTTCCAGTTCGCCGACGTCGACGACACCCCACGTCGCTGGTACATCGGTGGCCGCACCGGTGCCCTGGTCAAAGAGCAGGTGTGCCGCTTGACGCTGAAGTGGATCCGCGGCGAGGCCGACAAGCCGGGCTCCTACACCTGGAAGACGAACCCGCATCGCGAGCACGTGGTGGTGTCGGCACAGAGCGAAAAGCCGGCGATCCGATGAGCGACACGGGTGACGAACACGCCGAACGGTTCACGGTGCTGCGCCCGCTACTGTTCACGATCGCTTACGAGATCACCGGCAGCGCAACCGAAGCCGACGACGTGCTGCAGGAGAGTTACCTGCGCTGGGCCGAGGTGGACCTCGCCAAGGTGCACGACACCAAGGCCTACCTCGCCCAGCTCGTCACCCGCCAGTCACTCAACGCGCTGCGGGCACAGTCGCGGCGGCGCGAGGAGTACGTCGGCCCGTGGCTGCCCGAACCGCTGCTGCTCGACGCACATGACCCGTCGTCGGATGTCGTTCTCGCCGAGTCGGTCTCGATGGCGATGCTGGTCGTATTGGAGACCCTGAGCCCGGACGAGCGCGCGGTGTTCGTGTTGCGCGAGGTGTTCGGTTTCGGACATGACGAGATCGCCGAGGCTGTCGGCAAGTCGGCTGCCGCCGTGCGGCAGATGGCGCACCGGGCCCGCGAACACGTGCAGTCGCGGCGGAAGCGGTTCGAGCCCGTCGATCCCAAGGTGTCCATGGAGATCACGGAGCGGTTCTTCGCGGCCGCGTCCTCCGGTGATGTCGATGCGCTGCTCGAGATGCTGACCGATGACGTCCAGTGGACCGCCGACTCCGCAGGCAAGGTCAGCGCGGCGAGGCGACCGGTGGTCGGCGCCGACAAGGTCGCCAAGGTCCTCATCGGGCTGGTGCGGGTCGCCGGCGAGGCCGGCCGGGTGGAAGCGGCGATGTACAACAATGCGCCCGCGCTCAAGCTCTACCTGGGCGACCACTTCGAGGGGCTCATAAACTTCGAGATCACCGACGGCCGGATCTCGCACTTCTACGTGATGCGCAACCCCGACAAGTTGACCGGGGTGGAGATCCCGCGGGAAGTCACGCGGAGCATCTGACAAGCTGAGCCGGTGCGGATCGACCTGCTCGGCGACCTCGGCAGTGCCCAAGCGGTTCTGCGCGCCGTCGGATATGCCGCGGCCGATCACGGGCTGGCGCCGCCTGCCGCCGTGATCGGCGAGTGGTTCGGTTCGGGCGCGGTCATCGCGCCGACGCTCGATGTCGCGCCGGTCGACGCGTCGCGTGTCTTCGACGTTCCCTGCGCATCGGGCCATGGGGAGGCGGTCGGGGGCGGCTGGTTCGGCTTTCTGTCGTATCCGGATGCGGCGGCCGACGGTTTCGGCCCACGGATCCCCGAGGCCGCTGGCGGCTGGTCCGACTGCGTGCTGCGCCAGGGCGGTGATGGGCAGTGGTGGTTCGAAAGCCTTTCTGACGCAATGCTTCCGGACTGGGTGGCCGAGGCGCTGCGGGTGCCGGTCGAGCCGCGGCCGGCGCACGTCGACTGGGGTGAAGCCGATCGCGGTGCGCACCGCCGGGGGATGCTGGACTGCCTCGACGCGATCGCCGCCGGGGAGGTCTACCAGGCGTGCGTATGCACGCAGTTCCGCGGCCGAGTCGAGGGCTCACCACTCGACTTCTTCGCCGACGCCGTGCACCGCACGTCACCCGCGCGTGCCGCGTACATCGCGGGGAGCTGGGGGGCGGTGGCGTCGTTGTCGCCGGAGCTGTTCCTGCGCAGGCGCGGTGAGCACATCGCATCGAGCCCGATCAAGGGCACACTGCCGCGTTCGGCCGATCCGGACGCGCTGCGCTCCTCGGTCAAGGATGTCGCCGAGAACATCATGATCGTCGACCTCGTGCGCAACGACCTGGGCCGCGTCGCCGATGTCGGCAGCGTCAACGTGCCCGAACTGTTGGTGGTGGAGCCGGCGCCCGGCGTGTGGCATCTGGTGTCGACGGTGTCCGCACGCGTGCCGGTCGACGTGCCGATGTCGACGGTGCTCGAGGCGACGTTCCCACCGGCGTCGGTGACCGGGACACCGAAGGCGCGGGCACGTCAGCTGCTCGAGGAGTGGGAACCGGTCAGGCGGGGAATCTATTGCGGCACAGTCGGGCTGGCGTCTCCGGTGGCGGGGTGCGAACTCAACGTGGCGATCCGGACGGTGGAGTTCGACGCGTCGGGGAATGCCGTGCTGGGTGTCGGCGGCGGTATCACCGCGGACTCGGATCCGGACCGCGAGTGGGAGGAGTGCCTGCACAAGGCGGCACCGATCATCACCTCAGGTACGCGACCGCAGTACCGCGTCGTAGAGCTCACGCCGTGACGGCGAGCCCGGGTTCGCCGCGACCACGTCGGCGCAGGCGTCCTTGACCCGTGCGCCGTCGTCGACCAACTTGCGGACCGCGGCCACCAGGCTCTCGAGGTCCGCTTTCGGGACGGCGCCGGCCAGCACGACGGTGATCTCGCCGAGCACCCCGTCGAGGGCCCAGTCGGCGAGCTCGTCCAGCCGGCCCCGGACGATCTCCTCGTGCGTCTTTGTCAGCTCCCGGCACACCACCGCGCGCCGGTCCGGCCCGAGCACCTCGACCGCGTCGGCGAGCGTGCCGGCCAGCCGGCGGGGCGACTCGAAGAACACACAGGTGCGCTGCTCGGTGGCCAACGTCGTCAGCCACGTCTTGCGGGCGGTCTGCTTGCGGGGCGCGAACCCCTCGAAGCAGAACCTCTCGGCCGGTAGCCCCGAGACCGCCAGCGCCGTCGTCACCGCCGATGGGCCCGGCAGGCACGTGACCGGGAGCCCTGCCTCGATGCACGCCGTCACCAGGCGATAGCCGGGGTCGCTGATCAACGGCATCCCGGCGTCGCTGACCATCAGCACCGTCGCGCCCGCCCGGATCCCGTCCAGCAGGCCCGCGATCCGCGACGCCTCGTTCTGGTCGTAGAGGCTGACCACCTTCGCGGTCAGCTTCACCTCCAGCGACTGGGCCAGCGTGCGGACCCGGCGGGTGTCCTCGGCTGCGATGACGTCGGCGCTGCCCAGCGCGCCGACCAGCCGCGCCGAGGCGTCGGAGGGCTGGCCCAGCGGCGTGGCGCCGATGAGCAGTCGTCCGGGGCTCATGCCGACAGCCTACGATCGCTCTCGTGACCGCCCCCGCCACCAAAGCGCCGCGCGCGGTCCCGGTCATCAGCCCCGCGCCGCAGGTGCCCGCCGCGGATTTCGGCCCGGTCGACCGGCTGCAGGGCTGGGTGATGACCGCCGTCATCGCCGCGCTGGCCGCTGTGACGCGGTTCCTCAATCTCGGATCGCCGACCGACGCCGGCACGCCGGTCTTCGACGAGAAGCACTACGCGCCGCAGGCCTGGCAGATGCTGCACAACCACGGCGTCGAGGACAACCCGGGCTACGGCCTGGTGGTGCACCCGCCGCTCGGGAAGCAGTTGATCGCGATCGGCGAGGCGCTGTTCGGATACAACGGGCTGGGCTGGCGGTTCTCCGGCGCCGTGTGCGGCGTGATCGTCGTGATCCTGGTCGCGCGGATCACGCGACGCATCAGCCGTTCGACGTTGGTGGGTGGCATCGCGGGGCTGCTGGTGATCGCCGACGGGGTCAGCTTCGTCGCATCGCGGACCGCGCTGCTCGACGGGTTCCTGGTTACGTTCGTGGTGGCCGCGTTCGGGTGCCTCATCGTCGACCGGGACCAGGTGCGCGAGCGCATGCATATCGCGCTGTTGGAGGGCCGCATCGGCGAGACGGTGTGGGGGCCGAGGCTCGGGGTCCGGTGGTGGCGGTTCGGCGCGGGGGTTCTGCTCGGATTGGCCTGCGCCACAAAGTGGTCGGGCGTGTACTTCATCGCGTTCTTCGGCGTCATGACCATGGTCTTCGACATTCTCGCGCGGCGTCAGTACCGCGTCCCGCGACCGTGGCTGGGCGCATTCCGTCGCGATCTGGGGCCGTCGCTGTACGCGCTGGTGCTCATCCCGTTCGGTGTGTACCTCGCGTCGTACACGCCGTGGTTCGCCTCGGAGACGGCCATCAACCGCCATGAAGTCGGGCAGTCGATCGGCCAGGACAGCGTGTTGCCGATTCCCGACGCGTTGCGCTCGCTGTGGCACTACACGCATGCCGCGTACCGGTTTCACTCCGGCTTGACCAACGCCGACGGAAACCATCACCCGTGGGAATCGAAGCCGTGGACGTGGCCGATGTCGTTGCGCCCGGTGCTCTATGCGATCGACAACCAGGACGTGCCCGGGTGCGGGGCGCAGTCGTGTGTGAAGGCCGTGATGCTGGTCGGCACGCCCGCGATGTGGTTCCTGGCGGTACCGGTGCTGGGCTGGGCGGTGTGGCGGGCATTCGTCAAGCGCGACTGGCGTTATGGCGTCGCGCTGGTGGGCTACAGCGCGGGCTTCCTGCCGTGGTTCGCCGGTATCGACCGTCAGATGTACTTCTTTTACGCCGCGACGATGGCGCCGTTCCTGGTGATGATGATCGCGCTGATTCTCGGCGACATCTTGCACAAGCCGAACCAGAACGCCGAACGCCGAACGCTCGGGCTGATCGCGGTGAGTTGTTATATCGCACTCGTGCTGACGAACTTCGCATGGATGTACCCGATCCTGACCGGCATCCCGATATCGCAGAACACCTGGAACATGCAGATCTGGCTGCCGTCCTGGCGTTAGCCGTCGCTGCGCGCTGGCCGGACGCCTCCTGTTCTCGCCCTAGCAACGAGACTGCACTGAGGGCTGTTGATCGCCGACCACAACCCTGTGTGCAAACTCGACGCTAGGACCGCGACCTGTCGGTCCTACCGGACACCATGACGGCATGGAGGACGTCTTCGTCGGCAGCACCGCACTGGCGAGCGGCAAGCTGACCCGTGGACAGCTGCGGTGGAACTACCGCGCCATGTTCCCGGACGTGTACGTCAGCAAGGCCGCAGCACCGCAGTTGGCACAGCGGACGCTCGGAGTCCACCTCTGGTCGAAAGGGCGAGCCGTGATCACGGGCGTCGCCGCGGCGGCCCTGCATGGTGCGCGTGTCGACGACAGAGGAAAAGATGTCGAGTTGATCGGGCGCAGAAGCCGATCGCCACGGGGCATCACGGTGCGTAACGAAGGTATCGAGGCCGACGAGATCACCCAGATCGCCGGTATGTCCGTGGCCACCGTCGAGCGGACCGCACTCGACCTCGGACGACATTTCCCCCAGAACCGATCCGTGACCTTCCTCGATGCACTGGCCCGCGCGACAGGCGTAGCGACCTCGGACGTAGAACCGCTGTTCGAGCGCTATCGCGACACTCGACGACTGAGCTCTTCGCGAGATGCGTTGGCACTCATGGACGGCGGATCGCAGTCACCACAAGAGACCGCGGTTCGGCTGGCCATCAGAGCTGCGGGTCTTCCACCACCGAGAACAGATTTCACGATCACCGACGGTGACGACAGTCTGCGAATCGCAATGGGTTACGCCGCACCGAAGGTCGGAGTCGCGTTCGGTGTCGATCGCTCAGTCGCAGCGGCACAAATGGGGTGGGAAGTCATCGATGCGCTCAACGCCAATGCGAAGGCGACCGCGGTGCTCGTCCGGATGGCGGTAGTCGAGCGTGGATATCCGGTGTGGAGGTGGCCGCAACTGGCGCGTGCTTAGCTCAGAGCGGGTCGCGGCCGGCCGGGCACGACATACACCGCGGGCCGCCGCGGCCGGTGCCCAGTTCAGAGGCCTGGATCGGCAGCACCTCGATGCCCGCATCCGCCAACCGCGCATTGGTTTCGACGTTGCGCTCGTAGGCGACCACCACACCCGGCGCGAGGGCCAGCGTGTTGTTGCCGTCGTCCCACTGCTCACGCTCGGCCGTCACCGGGTCCAACCCCGTAGCGATGACGCGTAACCGGTCGATACCCATCGCCGTCGCGGCGGCGTCGACGAACGGCACCTCGTCGTCGATGCGCACTCCGCCGTTCCCGTCACGATGAATCGTGAACGCCGACAACGAGTCCACGACCGGCGGATACATCACCACCGCGTCGACGTCCACCATCGTGCACACCGTGTCGAGGTGCATCTGCGCTCGCGACTGCGCGATCGGCACCGCGAGCACCGTGTGGGCCAGGTCGTCGTCGAATAGGCTGCGCGCCAACGCTTCCGCACCCGCCGGTGTGGTCCGCTCCCCCACACCGACCGCCACCACGCCAGGCGCGAGCAGCAGCACATCTCCTCCCTCGACCGGCGCCGACCGCGATTCGTAGGCCCGTCGAACACCGAGGAATCGCGGGTGATGCGCGTAAATCACATCGGTCAACGAGGTCTCGCGCACCCGCGCCGGTAGCGCCAGCGAGGTGATCGCCACTCTCGGGCCAATCCAGAACGACGAATCGCGAGTGAACAACAGATTCGGCAGCGGATCGATGACGAAGTCACCCCCGTGATGCATCCGCCGCACCAGCGACAGCTCCGCACCCGAGAGCGGCAACTCATTGAACGTCATACCCGCCATCAGCACATGGGCCAGCGGTGCGGGCTCCAGCGCGCGGAGATACGACGAAAGTTCCTGCGCCAGCGGCAGACCCAGCCGTCGTGGATCGACCGCCGCAGCGATCCCGTGCATCCGCGCCGCACCACTGTGCGACAACGCCTCGGTCAGCAGATCGGCGAGGAGCATCACCTCGACGCCCCGCTCGACCAACAAAGCGGCGAACGCGTCGTGTTCGGCCTGAGCCCTGGCCACCCAGGGCAGCCCGTCGAACAACAGCGCATCGTTGTTGCGCGGCGTCAACCGCTGCAACTCGGCGCCGGGCCGGTGCAGGATGGCCGCAGTCAGCCGACCCACCTCAGAGTCGCAGCCCAACGTCACATCTAGCACCGTAACCCGCAACCCCACCTCAACTATGGTTGATGTTATGGAGTTGATTCACGAGCTGACTCCCGGCGAGATGTCCGCTCGCAGCGGTGTTGCGGTTTCGGCACTGCACTTCTACGAGCGCGAAGGCCTCATCCACAGCAGACGCACCTCGGGCAACCAGCGCCGCTATGCCCGAGAGACCTTGCGCCGTGTCGCGTTCATCCGGATGTCACAGCGGCTCGGAATCCCCTTGTCCCGCATACGAGAAGCACTGGCCACCCTGCCCGACGACAGGGTGCCGACGAGTAAGGACTGGGCCAGGCTGTCGGCGGGCTGGCGCCAAGACCTCGACGACCGCATCCTGCACCTGCAACGCCTGCGCGACAATCTGACCGGCTGTATCGGCTGTGGCTGCCTGAGCCTGAAGACGTGCGCGTTGACCAACCCCGGAGACGTCCTCGCCGAACAAGGACCTGGCGCGGTGCGGCTCTGACGCATCGAACGCTTGTGCGATAGAATCGCGGCCATGGAGCTGGCTCTGCAGAGCTCGCTGTTCGAGCACGCCGAACGCCGCCATCTCGGCAACGGGGCCTGGATCGACTTTCGATCCGGGTGGTTGGAGGATGCCGACTCGCTGTTCACCGAGCTGTCCGAGGTCGTCCCGTGGCGCGCGGAGCGCCGACCGATGTACGACCGCGTCGTCGACGTTCCGCGCCTGGTCAGCTTCCACAACCTGGTCGATGACCCGCCGCCGCATCCACGCCTCAAACAACTCCGTCGTCGCCTCAACGACGCCTACGCGGGTGAACTCGGCGAGCCGTTCACCACCGCGGGGCTGTGCCTGTACCGCGACGGCAACGACAGCGTCGCCTGGCACGGCGACACCGTCGGTCGCAGCAACACCGAGGACACCATGGTCGCGATCATCGGACTCGGCGCGACCAGAACGTTCGCGCTGCGGCCACGTGGCGGGGGCAAGTCGCTACGGCTGCAGCATGCGCATGGCGACCTGCTCGTGATGGGCGGGACGTGTCAGCGCACGTGGGAGCACGCCATCCCCAAGACGACGCGCCCCGTGGGCGTCCGGATCAGCATCCAATTCCGTCCGCACGACGTGCGCTAGGCCCTGACCGCGTTCACCGCCGCGACCAGCAGGTCGCGAGCGCGCTGCGTGTCGACCTTCGCGACGGGTTTGTCTGGCAGCACCAACGGGTTCGCGGTGACGATCACCAGGAACGGTCCGAAGCTGGCGAGGTAGTTGTAGAGCTCGCCGGTGCGAGGCTTACCGTCCACTGTCGTCTGCACCACGCGGTGAGTTCCCAGCGTCTGTGCACCCTCGATCTGGGGCGCCTCGACGACCTCGACCAGCCCGCGCATCGCACCACCCGCGAACCCGACCTTGCGACAGTTCTCGGCCGGCGCATTGACCGACGCCGTTTCGGACGTCTCGACGGCGATCGTGATGAACCGGTTGCCATCGCCTTCAGCCGTCGTCGCCGCCATATTGCCCTTGGCGCCCGCCGGCACCATCTGCTGGTTGGCGAACGACGCACAGTCGGCTGGCTCGAACTTCACGCCCTTGGGCAGTTCCTGGCGTGCCAACAACCGCGAGTCGATACCGGTCGGGCCGACGTCGGTGACCTTGAAGCCGGGGCCGAAGCTGGTCCGCACATCCTTGACGCGCCCGATGTCGGCGCGCGACAGGTCGTCGCTCGGTTCTGCGTTCGCACATGCGGTGAGCGCAGCGGCACACGCCACCGCGACCATCGCCCTCTTCGACATCGCCGCACAATGTACCGGGCAACGACGGCTCAGCCCCGTAACGCGGACACCGTTTCGGTCAACAGGTGGGCGGCGAAATCCGAACCGAGTTGGGGATTGGGCGAACCGGGGTCGGTGACGACGGCGACGAAGGCGACATGGTCACCCAGGTAGGCCGTGACGGTCTGGGCGTGCGACAGCGTTTCAGTGCCGCCTTCGACGACGGTTGCGCTCGACGTCGCCATCGCGATGGTCGAGGCCCCGTCGGCGGGTGGGGCGGGTTCGAGGGTGACGGTCCCGGTGGTGCGTCCGCCCGAAATGGTCCAGCGCCCGCACTCGTCGATCACCGCCGGGTCGAGCTCCCCCGGCGCGGCAGCGACGACGGCGTACACGATGCCACCGGGCCCCGACGCCGACCAGCCGTCGCTGCGCGTTGCGCCCGCGGCAGGGTCGCCCAGCGCGGCACACCGTTCGGGGGCGGTGGTCCATTGCGCACCGTATCCCCACGCGGTGATCGGGCCGACGGGGCCGACGAGGTCGGTCACCTCGTATCCGGCCGGCAGCACACTGCGCGCCCGATCGATTCTCGCCGGGTTGATCTCCGCGGGCTCCTCGGACGACGACTGGTCGGAAAGAGACGAACCGGGATCGGTTCCGCACGCGCTCACGCAGATCATCAGCACCGCGGCCGCAGCGACGACGCAACGATCGGCGGCCCTTCGGCGATCAACAAGTGGGGACATCGACCCTCATGATTGGAGGCTGTCATGGGTGCTCTTCGGAGTGTGGCAGCAACAGCAGCGGCGGCGGGCGCCATTCTGGTCACCGCGGGTGTTGCCGCCGCACAACCGGTGCAACCGGGTGACGCGCCGCGCACGATCGCCGAGTTGGAGGACCAAGGCTACGACGTCGTCATCGACCGGGTCGGCAGTGGCCCGATCAACGAGTGCATCGTCACCAGCGTGCGCAACCCACAGGAAGTCACCCAGACGTTCGCGGTCGGCAAGGGTGAAGACCGCGAGTTCATCACGGTCGTGGTGAGCAGGTCAATCACCGTCTCGCTCAACTGCTCCCGCTGAGTGCGTCAGGCAGCGGCGCCCTCTGCGTCGGACTCGCCGCCTGTCTCACCGCCGGCAGGCGTGCTGTCCTTGGGCTCCGAACCCGTCTCGGTCGAGCTGGCCTCGTTGCGATCCGGTCGACTCGCCGGCGAGGGGCCCAGCCGAAACGGTTTGTCGAACGAGATAGGTCCGCGCAGCTTCGGCAACTTCGGCAGCTTGGGAAGCGCAGGCTTGAACCCCAACCCTGGCGTCTTGCCGGTGACGGCGCCGTTTCCGGGCGTCCCGGCGCCCGTACTGTCGACGCCCTCCTCGACCACCACTTGCTCGCGGAGGTTCGTCGTCGCACCTTCGTCGCCCGACGGCGTCGAGTTCTCGACGACCTGAATCGTCGCGGCTTCCACCGGAGGCTGGCCGAGTTGGTCACTCGAGGGTCCGGCGTCACCGGCGACGGACGCTGGGCCGTCGGTGACGACGGTCTGTTCGCTACGGTCAGCGTCTCCTGCGTGCGCCCACGACATCCTCGTCACGGCGTTGTCTTCGACCGTCGTCGTAGTGCTGTCTTCTGCTGGGTGCGTGGGCAATTCGGGTCCGCCGACACCGAAGGGGCTGGTGGTCTCCTCGGTGCCCAGCGGGCGGTCCCCGGAGACCTCCTCGATCGCGTCGTCGAGGCCCGTCGGAATGGACTTCACCAGATTGATCGCCGTGGTGATCGGGTTCCGGAACGGCAGCAAGCCGACCTTCGTCGCGACACCCGGGTTCACGTCGCGGGCATAGGCTCCCTCGATCAGCACCCGAAGCGGTGCATCCAGCGCCGTCAGGACCGGAGACGGCACAAATGCTTCGAACGGCATCAGGATCGGCAGCCGTTCGGCCGGATACAGGTAGTAGTCGGTGTCGCCGTAAGAGCCTTGGTAGACGGCATCGTCGAAGTTTTCGTTCTGAAGATCGCCGTGCAGGTAGTAATAACTGGCCAGTGAGTTGGCGATGGCCAACACGTTGGTGAGGCTGGCGGGTGCGTCGCCTCCGAGAAGGTCGTACTGGGCTGCGGCGTCGACCGTCGGCATACAGGGCCCCTGATCGCAGCTGTCCGTGGGTGTTGCGCCGTAGAAGGTGATGCCGATGATCGGGATCGTGAGACCTTCCGGGCCGCGCGCAAGGATGCCGCCGTTGGGACGCATCGGATTGGCCAGCAAGAAGAACGAGGTCTCGGGCGCCGCGCCCTCAGGATCCTCCGGATCTCTCGGATCAGCAATCAGTTCCCTCTTGACCAGCGAAGCCACCACCGCACTCTGCGAATAGCCGAGAATGACGTAATCCTCATACGCGGACGGGGCCGCGGCCGTTGGCTCTTCAGAGTCGAATTCGTAACTCGCGTCTTCGTTGTAGACGCAGTCCGAGTTCCCGCGAACACACCCCTCCAGGCTCTCCACACCTTCGGTGACCGAAGCGTCGAAGGTCTTGCTGCCGAACACCGGGAAGAACGCCGCGGGGTAGACGACCGCGTAGACGTCGCCGTCGACCTCGTCGATGGGCGGGACGTCGGGACTGGTCGTTTCCGTGCCCGACGCTGCGTTGATGAACCCGTTGACCGCGTTTCTCAAGTAGTCGCTGATGTACGCGGGGTTATCGGGTGGCGAGGTCAACGGGTGTTCCGTACCGCCCATGATCAACGCGCTCGCCGCCAGTTGAACCGCGGTCGCGGTCGTCCACGCCACCGCCACGGCGATCGCTGCGACCACCGCCAGAACCATCGCCCCCAGCGAACGCAATGTTGTCTTCAGTCGAGCACTCCGACCCCGCATCGCGTCTCCCTCTCCCCCATCGCCGCTGTCACGCAGAAACGTCTCACAGCTAACCATGTCGGAACGCCGTAGCAAAATATTGTTCCGAACGGCAAGACATGTGTAACCGCTGTTACGCGCGTTTTCTACTGCAAACGCCGAATGGCGGCCGTAGGCTACGGCGCAGACCAGACCGATGGAGGAGCAAATGGGCACGTCTACGAGGGCCGGCGTCATCGCGGTCGCGGCAGTGGCACTCGGCCTTGGCCTTGCCGGCTGCAGCTCGGATACCGAGGGTGAGGCGACGTCCGAGACGACGACCTCAGAGGAAACCACCACCTCGGAAACCAGTGCCTCGCCCGCACCTCCCCCGTCACCGCAGGCCCAGGGCGCCAATTACACGATCGTCGACTACATCCGCGAGAACGACATCACGGAGACCCCGGTCCAGCGCGGCGACCCCGCTTCGCCGACCATCGAACTGCCGATTCCGCCCGGGTGGAGTGACGCCGGACCACGCAAGCCCCAATGGGCTTATGCCGCAATAGTTTCCGATGACCCGGCCATGGCACAAGACCCCCCGACCATCATCGCGCTGGTGTCGAAACTGACCGGCAACGTCGACCCGGCTAAGATCCTCGAGTTCGCGCCCGGCGAGATCATGAACCTACCCGGATACGAAGGCGCACAGGAAGGCTCACCGTCCACGCTCTCCGATTTCGATGCGGTGCAGATCGGCGGCACGTACACCAAAGACGGTGTCCTGCGGGCAATCGCCCAGAAGACCGTCGTGATCCCCGGCCAAGACGGACTGTATGTCCTGCAACTCAACGCCGACGGTCGCGAGGACCAGATGATGGCCCTGATGGACGCGACGTCGGTCATCGACGAACAGACCAAGATCACGCCCTGACTCAGGAGCGCGAGACCGCCGACGCGGCCATCACCTGATCGGGCGTCGGCCGAACCCCGGTGTAACGCTCGAACTGCTCGGCGGCCTGCAGCGCGATCACCTCAGCGCCGGTGATCACGCCGACGCCCGCCTCGCGCGCGGTCTTGATGAGCGGTGTCTCCGACGGCATCGCGACGACATCGAAGACGGTGTGCGCGTTGACGATGGCCTTTTCGCCGAACGCCGTCCCGTTGGCCTCGGGACCACCGGCCATCCCCACAGGGGTGACGTTGACCAGTACGTCCGCGGTGCGCGCACCGACATCGGCGAGGTAGTCGTAGCCGAGCCGGTCGGCGAGCCAACGGCCGGTCTCGGGATTCCTGGCCACTATGGTGCCGCGGTCGAATCCGGCGTCGCGGAACGCGGTCCCGACCGCACTGGCCATCCCGCCGCTGCCGTACACGAGCACGGACTGCGACGGCTGCAACCCGTGTTCAGCGATGAGCCCCTGCACTGCAAGGTAATCGGTGTTCGACGCGGTGAGCCGACCGTCGTCGTTGACGATCGTGTTGACGGCGCCAATGGAGCGAGCCGACTGCTCGATGCCGTCGACCAGCTCCAGCACATCCTGCTTGAACGGCATCGACACCGAACACCCGCGGATGCCCAACGCCCGCACTCCCCCGATCGCCGCGGCGATATCCGTCGTGGTGAAAGCCTTGTAGATGAAGTCGAGGCCGAGCAGGTCGTACAGGTAGTTGTGGAACCGGGTGCCGATGTTGCTCGGCCGACCCGCCAACGAGATGCACAGCCTGGTGTCCTTGGACAGCGGAACGCGCATCAGCCGACCGCCCGCACGACCTGAGTGGCCATATCGCGGATCTGCTTGGTCAGGTCCGCCGAGAACGGCGGATCGGTCGGGCGCGGCACGTCGATGGTCGTGGTGACCACCCCGATGTCGTCTCGCTGCCAGTGTGCGCCGTGACGGGTGAGGATCGTACGCATGGGATAGTTGTCGGTGAGCACGCGTGCGGTGAAATGTTTGACACCAAGGCCTTTCGCGGCGATCGCGAGCGCTCCCATGAGAAACGATCCGATACCTTTGTTCTGGTATGCATCCGCGACGATGAAGGCGACCTCGGCGACGGCCGGATCCGCTTCGTCGCGAACGAGCCGCGCGTCTGCGACCACCGATCCGTCGGGACCGTCGGTCATCACCCACACGAAGTGGTGTTCGTAGTCGACCTCGAACAGGTAGCGCATCAACGACCTGCTCGGAACGAGCATCGATTGGAAACGCCGGTACAGCGTCTCGCTGGAGAATTCGACCGGACCTTTGGACGTCCGCTCATTGTCGCCCGGCAGCACCGGCCGCAAGAACAACTCCGTCCCGTCGCGCATCCGGACCAATACGGGGCTGACGTATGCGGCGAGGCGTTGTCGGGCAGTGCTCAGCAGCCGGTCGAGCATGCCGGGGATCTCGAGCAGGATCGCGAACGCCTCGCGCCCCCCGACCCAACCGCGCACCGGTTCGGTGGCGATCACCGTCGCGGTGCGGGTGGTGTCCCGCAGCAACGCGATCTCGCCGACGATCATGCCCGGCGTCAGCCGCGCGACGGTGTCGTGACCGTCGTCGCCGACGTGCGTGACCTCGGCAGCGCCGGAGCCGATCAACAAGAAGGACAACGCGAGTTCGCCCTGGTGCATGAGCACCTGGCCGGAGGCGGCTTTCAGAGGCGTCAGCTGGGCCGCGAGCGGCACGAGATCCTCGGCCCGATAGCCACGAAAGATTTCCAGCGCAGTGAGTTCGTCGGCGCGAACGCCGGTCAGGCCGGCCACCTCACGAGGCTACGGGCTGCTCGTCGCCACGAGCAAGGTACCGAGCGGGCCACGTCAACGGCGCCGGCCGCGCGGCAATCACCGAATCGATCGACCAGCAAATCGTAGGGGTTGGCGCGGGTCGGCCGCGGCGCTCCGCCACCCGTCGGAAGACAAGTCGCTACATGATGTGCTGCATCGATGTACTCGGCGGCCGCCCGCAACCGCCAAGTTAGCACAACATCTGAACACCTAGACAGATATTGGGCGTCCCGCATAGGCTGCGCGGAGTTCTTCTGCGCCACGCCGAGGCCAACCGTGGATTCTCGACCAGCGCGGGTACACAGCGTCGACCCCCTCCAGAAAGGAAGTTCATGGCCGAGTACACACTGCCTGACCTTGACTACGACTACGGCGCACTGGAACCGCACATCTCGGGCCAGATCAACGAGATTCATCACAGCAAGCACCACGCCACCTACGTGAAGGGCGTCAACGACGCAGTCGCCAAACTCGAAGAGGCCCGCGCCAATGGCGACCATGCGGCGATCTTCCTCAATGAGAAGAACCTCGCGTTCCACCTCGGCGGACACGTCAACCACACGATCTGGTGGAAGAACCTCTCACCCAACGGTGGTGACAAGCCGACCGGCGAGCTGGCTGCCGCGATCGACGACCAGTTCGGGTCGTTCGACAAGTTCCAGGCACAGTTCGCCGCCGCGGCCAACGGCTTGCAGGGCTCCGGCTGGGGTGTGCTCGGCTACGACACCCTGGGTCAACGGTTGCTCACCTTCCAGCTGTACGACCAGCAGGCCAACGTGCCGCTGGGCATCATCCCTCTGCTGCAGGTCGACATGTGGGAGCACGCGTACTACTTGCAGTACAAGAACGTGAAGGCCGATTACGTCAAGGCGTTCTGGAACGTGGTGAACTGGGAGGACGTCCAGAACCGGTTCGCCGCGGCCACCAGCAAGACATCCGGGCTCATCTTCTAGTCTCTAGCGGGGCGGCCCCGCGCGCCGCCACGGCGATGATGGAGGCGCTTGCCGATGAGTGACGGTCAGTTCAGCACGCATACAGAACTTTTCGACCTCACCGGCAAGCGCGCCGTCGTCACCGGTGGCACGAGCGGCATCGGGGTGATGATGAGCCGCGGGCTGCTGCAGGCCGGCGCCAGCGTGGTGATCAGCTCGCGAAAGGCCGACGCATGCGAACGCGCGCAGGCCGAACTGTCCCGCTTCGGACAGGTGCGCGCGATACCCGCCGACCTCTCACGGCACGACGAGTGCCTGCGGCTTGCCGACGAGGTGACCGGCGGCGGCGAGCCGGTGCACATCCTCGTCAACAACGCGGGTGCCACGTGGGGCGAGCCACTGGAGAGCTTCCCCGATTCCGCGTGGGACAAAATCCTCAACGTCAACGTCAAGTCGCCGTTCTGGCTCGTTCAAGCGCTCCTGCCCGCGCTTCGTGCCGCCGGCACCGCGGACGATCCGGCCCGGATCATCAACCTCGGCAGCGTCGACGGCATCCGGGTGCCCGAGCTGCCGACGTACTCCTACAGCGCCAGCAAGGCGGCTGTTCATCAGCTCACCCGTGTGCTCGCCCGCGAACTGGGGCCGCAGCACATCACGGTCAATGCCGTTGCGCCAGGCGCGTTCCCGTCGAAGATGATGGCCGCGACCTTGGATGCGTTCGGCGACGAGATCGCGGCGTCGGCGCCGTTGCGACGGATCGGACGCGACGACGACATGGCCGGGATCGCGGTCTACCTCGCCAGTCGCGCCGGAGCGTTTCTCACCGGGGCGATCATCCCCGTCGACGGCGGACTGGCCACGACTGCGAGCAAGTGACTCGAGGCGACGGGCAGCGAGGCAGAGCTGTCTGCTCAACAAAGAGGTTGACCCCGCTGACCGCCTCGCGGGGGACACCGGTGCAACCCTCACCGATCGCCACCCACTGCCGCGAACTGTGCCCCGCTTCGCGGAGCGGTAAACAGCGAATCTAAGCGGTGCTGTCCGTCGCGCCGAGGCGTAAATGTTCGATGTGATAGACCGCCTCGTCAAGGAGCTGCGCAACGTGGTTGTCGTAGAGCCGATACACGACGCTGCGCCCCTTCCGGTCACCCGCAACCAGTCCAAGTGCGCGTAGCAGTCGGAGCTGATGGGATACCGCCGGCTGCTCCATTGCAACTGCGTTGGATAACTCCCCCACCGAGCAGGGGGACTGGCGCAACCGGGTGAGGATCATCAGACGGTTCGGCGAAGCGAGGGCTTGCAACGTCTCGGCGATCTTGCCGGCCGATGATGCGTCGAGCATGGCTGGTGGCGTTACCCTGCCGTGGCCCATGCCGCCAATTGAAGCACGGGTTCTTCGACGGAGTCGATACATGTAGAGTTCTACATGTTTATATGTGCCAATGAATCGTCTACGAACAGAGGGGCCGATGGCCACGACGGCCACACCAAAAGAACTCGCCTCCGACGCTCGAACGACGCAGTTCAACGTGGCGGGTATGTGGTCGGTGAGTTCGGTGAGGTGGGCCGCCGCTGCCCTCGTCTTGTTCTTGGCGGGCCTGGCGGCCGACCTGACAGAAGCACCTACGTGGCTGCCATGGACGGCATACTTGGCTTGCTATCTCACCGGTGGGTGGTCGCCTGCGTGGGAAGGCGTCCAAGCATTACGGGCCCGCACACTCGATGTCGATCTGCTCATGGTGGTCGCGGCCGTTGGCGCGGCGAGCATCGGTCAGATCTTCGATGGGGCCCTGCTGATCGTCATCTTCGCCATCTCCGGAGCGTTGGAAGACGCGGCGACCAAACGCACAGAGGATTCGGTCAAGGGTTTGCTCGATCTCACACCGGACCGTGCTGTCCGCATCGACTCCGACGGTCTCGAAGAAGCGGTGAACGCGGAGAACCTTCGGGTCGGTGACGTCGTGAGTGTGCGTCCTGGTGAACGTCTCCCCGCCGACGGTGTGGTTGTCGTCGGCGCATCCGATGTCGACCAGTCATCGGTCACGGGTGAACCGCTGCCGGTGAGCAAGTCGGTCGATGACGAAGTGTTCGCAGGCACCCTCAACCAGGCGGGCACACTGCGCATTCGGGTCACCAAGGACCCCTCCGACACCGTCGTCGCTCGCATCGTTGCCCTCGTCGCCGAAGCGTCCGCCACCAAGGCCAAGACGCAGCTGTTCATCGAAAAGATCGAACGGCGCTACTCGATCGGAGTTGTCGTCGCGACCCTCGCCGTGTTCGCGATCCCCTTGCTACTCGGTGCCGATCTACGGTCCACCCTGCTTCGGGCGATGACGTTCATGATCGTCGCGTCGCCGTGCGCCGTGGTATTGGCGACCATGCCGCCTCTCCTGTCGGCCATCGCCACCGCCGGAAGAAACGGCGTGCTCGTCAAATCGACGGTCGCATTGGAACACCTTGCCGATGTCACCCAGGTCGCCATCGACAAGACCGGCACATTGACCGCGGGCACACCGCAACTCACCAGCGTCACCCCCATCGACGGTCGCTACACCGAGGACGACGTACTGCGGATCGCAGCCGGCGCAGAGCAGTTCAGCGAACATCTCGTCGGTCGCGCCATCGTTCGAGCCGCCCGGACCCGCGGCCTCAGACCGCCGGACGCCACCGACTTTCTGGCTCTACCCGGGCGCGGCGTGCGCGCCCACGTCGCGGGCCAGACGATCGAAGTCGGCAGCGGGCGATCACTTTCCGCCATCACACCAGTCGTCGACCATGAGCGTCGGGGAACCACCGCCGTCATGGTCGCCGTCGACGGCCGCACCATAGGGGTTCTCGGCTTGGACGACACCGTGCGGCGGGGCGCCGAGGAAGTCGTGCGGGACATCGCCAGGCTCACATCGAGGCCGCCAGTCCTTTTGACCGGCGATGCGCAGCGCGTGGCTGAACAGTTGGCCACCAGCGTGGGCGTCGCCGATGTGCGCGCCGAGCTGCTACCCGATGACAAGGTCGCCACTGTGCGGCGACTGCAGCGCAACGGCGAGCGCGTCCTGTTCGTGGGCGACGGCATCAACGACGCGCCTGCCATGGCGGCAGCACACAGCTCGATAGCCATGGGACGTAACGGCGCAGACCTCACGGTGGAGACCGCCGACGTCGTCACCATCCGAGACGAGCTCGCGACGATCCCGACTGTCGTGGCGTTGGCGCGTCGGGCGCGCCGTGTCGTCATCGCCAACCTCGCCATCGCAGGGACGTTCATCGTCGTGCTCGTTTTATGGGATGTGTTCGGCAATCTTCCGCTGCCGCTCGGCGTGGCGGGCCACGAGGGCTCGACGATCATCGTCGCACTGAACGGGCTGCGGCTGCTGAGCAATCGCGCCTGGCGGAAGTCCGCGCGGCACGTGCACGTGCCCACGTCGATCGACAAGCCAGACCACTTCACTCAGCAACTACATTGACGTGATCAATCGCTGTGGAGCCGAGGGAACCGAACCCCGGTGTTCTCTCGCAAAACGCTGCTGACCAGCAGCCGACGTTTTCGCAGGTGGTCCCGTGTTTCGCTAAGTGCTGTCTCGTCGTCGTGAATTGTCTCGACGAAGTCAACGGCGCCACTCACGGCCGTGGCCAGGATTGCGGGATTCAGCTAACATTTCGGTGAAGTCAGTCGAGATAGCTGACAGCGCAATCAAGGGGAGGAACCACATGCGCGGAATTGCCATCATCGTCGGGGGGCTCGCGGTCGGGGGGCTGCTCGCGGCGGCGCCGGCAGACGCCGAGTCCGGCCAAGTGAGCTGCTCACCGTGCGACCGCACCACCAGCAGCGCGACCAGCCCCAGCGGCGGCGGGACACTGCCCGAGCAGTGGATCCAGCACGCGGGTGAGCTCGGCCAGTCATGGGCGAACCTGCCCGCCCGCTACGCGCAACTGCCGGGCGAGATCGTTTCGAATATCGCCAGCATCCCAGGCCAGATCGCACGAAACTACGACGCCGACCCGAACAACGACACGGCCGACGACCCTGCTGAGTAGAACGCAAAAAATCAGACGTCGAGGGCTTCGGCCCTTCTGAACACCGGTCCGATTCGCGATGTGAACTCTGGTGGAGCTAAGGGGAATCGAACCCCTGACCTACTCGATGCGAACGAGTCGCGCTACCAACTGCGCCATAGCCCCTGATACCGGTAGCAGGCTACCAGTCACCGGACGGCCGCCGAAAACCGACAGCCCCGATGTCCTGCGGCGGGCTTACTGTCCCGCAGCCCGCGGTAGGTCGAAGTGCCGCGCGAACGGCGCGTAGTCCAGATGCTCGAAGATCGGATCCTCGTCGTCGATCTCCAGCACCACCGAACCCGGCCGCCGCAAGCGCGCAGGCACCACGTCGAACTCGCGGTCATCGGTATTCTCGACGCCCAGCCGCGAGCGGGCGATGCGCTGCGCACGCCTGCGACGCAGCCGCTCCTCGATCCGGGTCTGCCGCCGCAGGTAGCCCAGGTACAACACGGTCAAACCGCTGACCGCGCCGCACAGCCACCACAATGTCGGGCTCAGCGTGAACGCCGCAGCGGCCGACGCCACCGACAGCACGCCGAGCGTCGTCAACATCCGCTTGCGGAACCGGTACTTGCGCTCGCTGACCGCGGCCGCGGTCTTGGACTCGTGCCTGCGCCGGCGCGCCTCGGACAACGAGTCGGCCATCCGCAGGTCCGCTTCGGACGGCGCCTCCAAGCCGGACGAGTCGTCGACGGTTTCGTACTCGTCGTCGGCGTCGGCGTCGATGTCCTCGGGCTCAACTTGCTCTTCGACGGCTGCCTCATCGACGGCCTCATCCGTCGGCTCGTCAAATTGCAGTGTCAACTCTTCTTTTTCGGCTTCCGGGCGGTCAGACACCCCGACGGGCAGGGCACCGGAGTCTTCGCCGATGACATCGACGTCGAGGTAGTCGGGTTCCGTCTTCTCCTCGACGGCGACCGCGGCGGCTCGCACCACCGCGCGACTGCTGACGGATTCGGGTTCGGCTTGGATCTCCTCGTCGAGCTCTTCTTCGGACGGGCGCCAGTCCGGATCGCTGGCATGGCCGGCCGCCGGACCGCGTCGTTTCAGGAGCCGCGCGTTGCGGCCGCTGTTGAGCACGCGCGTCGACAGCGCGACATCACTGGTCCGGCGCACGGTGTCGCGCTTGCTGATCAGCATCGGCACGAGAACGAAGAGCCAGAGAACGACGAGAGATATCCACAGAAGGGACTGGGGGATGCTTGGCATGTCGCCTGCTCCTTTCCCCTAAAGGCTAGGTCTGTGACCTGCGCATCCGTGGGCGGCGCGCCGAAGCAATTACACACCTGTAATTCAAAGCTGACAAGCACCAACAGTCACAAATGTCACATTTGTAACAGCGGAGGCGTTCGGCGGACCGCGAGATCGACCCCAGGGTCACGGTTTTGCTGACCGCACCGCCCGGCGTAGATCTCGCGAGGACCCTGCTCACCTAAGCCCACTCGGCGCGTCCCTGCCGCACCAGCGTGGCGGCCGCGGAACCGGTGACCTCTTCGATTGTGATCGCCACCAGCAGGTGGTCGCGCCAGGCACCGTCGACATCGAGATACCGGCGCAGCAGCCCTTCCTCCCGAAAGCCGACCTTCGTCAAAACCGCACGGCTAGCTGCGTTTTCCGGACGCACCGTCGCTTCGACCCGGTGCAGTCCGACCGGACCGAAACAATGGTCGACCCCCAACGCCAAGGCCGCTGTCGCGACCCCGCCGCCGTTCACCGCCTTGGCCACCCAGTACCCGATCCAGGCCGATCGCAGTGCCCCGTAGGTGACGTTGCCGATCGTGAGCTGCCCGCAGAACTGGTCGTCCAACTCGATCACGAAGGGCACCATCCGGCCCTTGCGCGCCTCGGACCGCAGGCCCGAACACACCGAGGGCCACGACGTGATCGCGTGTCGCGTCTCCCAGTCCACACCGGCCGCCGGTTCCCACGGTTCCAAGTGCGCGCGGTCGGCCAGCCGGATGCGGCTCCATTGCGCGCCGTCCCGCAGCCGGACCGGACGCAACCGCACCACGCCGGCCGCCACACGCAGCGGACCCGCAGACATCGGCCAACCCGGATGTACCGAACTCGACCGCCACAGGTTCACATCGACACCCGCGGGGATCAGCCGCGTTGTGCCAGGAAAGCGACGTCAACGATCTCGCCGGTACGAACCGATTCGGCTTCGGTGGGCACGATGACGAGACAGTTCGCCTCGGCCAGTGTGGCCAGCAAGTGCGACGCACCGGGTGCACCGCCGAGCGCCTGGACGAGGTATTCACCGGTGTCCTGATCCCGCATGAGTTGACCGCGCAGATATCCCGTCCGGCCGGCGACCGACTCGATCGGCGACAACGCGCGGGCCTGCACGATGCGGCGGTGCGCATGCCGCTTGCCCAGCGACAACCGGATCAGTGGACGCACCATGACCTCGAACACCACCAGCGCACTGACCGGGTTGGCGGGCAACAGGAACACCGGAACGCCGTCGCGGCCCAGTTGGCCGAACCCCTGGACCGAGCCGGGGTGCATGGCGATACGGGTCACCTCCATCTCCCCGAGCTCGGCGAGCACCGAACGCACCCCCTCGGCGGCCGCCCCGCCGACCGCCCCGGCGATGACGACCACTTCGGCGCGATTGAGCTGACCCTCGACGACTTCGCGCAGTCGCTTGGGGTCGGTGTCGACGATGCCGACCCTGTTTACCTCGGCGCCCGCGTCACGCCCCGCGGCGGCCAGCGCGTAGGAGTTCACGTCGTACACCTGACCGTTGCCCGGTGTGCGGGAGATGTCGACGAGTTCACCGCCCACGCACATGACGGACAACCGCGGCCGCGGATGCACCAGGACCCGTTCCCTGCCGACCGCGGCCAGCAGTCCGACCTGCGCCGCGCCGATGATCGTTCCCGACCGCACCGCGACGTCGCCCGGTTGGACATCGTCGCCCGTTCGCCGGACATATGCGCCCGAGCGCACGCCACGCAGCACCCTCACCCGCGCATCGCCGCCGTCGGTCCAGCGCAGCGGCAGCACCGCGTCGGCCAACGTCGGCATCGGCGCGCCGGTCTGGACCCGCGCGGCCTGACGCGGCTGCAGTCTGCTCGGGGTCCGGGCGCCGGCCTCGATCAGTCCCATCACCGGCAGGCTCACTTCGCCGTCGGTCGGCTCTTCCCCGTCTGCCGCGTCACCGGCCTCGCCGACGCCGAGCACGTCGACGCTGCGGACCGCGTACCCGTCGATCGCGGCCTGATCGAATCCGGGCAGCGGACGCTCGGTGACCACTTCCTCGGCGCACATCAAGCCCTGCGCCTCGGCTATCGCCACCCGTACCGGCCGCGGCGCCACCGCCGCAGCCGCAACGCGTGCCTGCTGTTCTTCGACCGAACGCACTGCACCCCTATCTATGCGTCGGGGCTCATCAGCAGTCGATCAGCCCCAATCGCTCCACCAACCACCGCCGGAGTTCCGGCCCGTAGTCATCGCGCTTCAACGCAAAGTCAACCGCAGCCTTGAGGTAGCCTCCGGGATTTCCGAGGTCGTGTCGAGAGCCACGGTGCACGACGACATGCACCGGGTGCCCCTCGTTGATGAGCAACGCGACGGCGTCGGTCAGCTGGATCTCACCGCCCGCCCCGCGCGGAACGCGCCGCAGCGCATCGAAGATGGCCCGGTCGAGGACGTATCGACCGGCCGCGGCGTACGGCGACGGGGCGTCCTCGGCCTTCGGCTTCTCGTACATCCCCTTCACGCGCAACACGTTCGGGTTGTTCGTGTCGGAGACGGGTTCGACGTCGAAGACGCCGTAAGCGCTGATCTCGTCGCGTGGCACTTCGATCGCACACAGCACCGAACCACCGCGTTTGGCCCGCACCTTCGACATGGTCTCCAGCACGCCGGTCGGCAACACGAGGTCGTCGGGCAGCAACACCGCGATCGCGTCCTCTTCGGGGCTCAGCTTCGGTTCCACGCAGCTGACCGCGTGGCCAAGGCCCAGCGGCTCGGCCTGCACCACCGACTCGACCTTGATGAGGGCCGGTGCGCGACGCACCTTCTCCAGCATCGACTTCTTGCCGCGGGCCTCCAAAGTGCCTTCGAGCACGAGGTCGTCGACGAAGTGCGCGACGACCCCGTCCTTGCCTTCGGACGTGATGATGATCAGCCGTTCCGCGCCCGCCTCGGCCGCTTCCGCGGCGACGAGTTCGATGCCCGGTGTGTCGACGACCGGGAGCAGTTCCTTGGGGACCGTTTTGGTGGCCGGCAGGAACCGAGTGCCCAGGCCAGCCGCAGGAACCACCGCCGTGTGGGGGATCGAGACCAGAGGCCGTGTCATCGTTCACACACTAACGTCCATGGGCAGGTTGAACGTTGCGAGGTCGGGCGTGTTGAGACCGATTGGGGAAGATGACGTGAGCGCGACCAAGGCGGAGCTACGGGCCTCGATTCTGGTGGCTCGCCGGGCCCTGCCCGCGCACGAGCACGACACCGAGGCATACGCGTTGACCGAGCATGTCTCGGCACTCGTCTCGACCGAAACGACTGTCTGCGCCTACGTTCCGGTTGGCTCCGAGCCCGGCTCCCCCGAGATGATTGACGCCCTTCACCGGCACGGCGTGCGGGTGCTGTTGCCGGTCGCCCGGTACGACGTCGCGGGTATCCCGCAGCCGTTGCAGTGGGGCGAGTACGTGCCCGGCGAATTGACCGAGGGGCGGTTCGGCCTTCGGGAACCCGTAGGGCCGCAGCTCGAACCGGAGACCATCTCGCTTGCCGCGACATTATTCATTCCCGCGCTCGCGGTCGATCGCGGCGGTGTGCGGTTGGGCCGCGGTGCCGGCTTCTACGACCGGTCGCTGCGGTTGGCGTCGCGGTCGGCGCGGCTCGTGGCGGTCGTGCGCGACGACGAACTCGTCGACCGGCTGCCCGCCGAACCGCACGACGTGTCGATGACCCACGCGCTGACACCGCGGCGCGGGCTGGTGGCCCTCGGCCGGGCGGCAGGGCCGGGAATGACGCACGCCACGTAGCGGTTCTAGCACTTGAGTCGGTAGAGTGCTAACAGATCTGACCACCAGGGAGGGGTCCCGTGCCTACGTATTCCTATGCGTGCACCGAGTGCGGCGACAAGTTCGACGCAGTCCAGGCGTTCAGCGACGCCTCGTTGACCACGTGCAAAAAGTGCAACGGCCGGCTGCGCAAGCTGTTCGGGAACGTGGGCGTGGTGTTCAAGGGCAGCGGCTTCTACCGCACCGACAGCCGTGAATCGGCCAAGAGCTCGTCGAACGGCTCGAGCACCAATGGGTCCAGCTCCTCGGAGTCGAGTTCCTCGGAATCGAGTTCTTCGTCGGAGAAGAAGTCGTCGGACACGTCGGCGAGCACCGGCTCGTCGAGCAGCTCATCGAACTCGTCCAGCTCACCCGCCGCGGCCGCCGCGTCGACCTGACGCTCGAAGTTATCCACAGGACGGCGGGTACCTCGCCCACCCTCCCGATGCGCTGCCTAACTTGGCCGCATGGGGGACTCACTCAACCCGTCGCCGCTGCACCGGATCACCGCGATCCTGCGGCCCGATTGGACACGCACGGTTCTGGCCCGCCGCATCGCCGCTGGCACACTGGTGATGCTCGCCGCCGTCGCCGCGGTGCGCCCCGACCCCGATGACCAGCACGTCGACGCCGTCGTCGCCGCGCGCGACCTGAGTCCGGGAAGCGAACTGACCGCCGCCGACATTCGTCACGAAAAGCTCGACGCCGCAACGGTTCCCGACGGTATTCAGACGGATACCGCCGCGGTCGTCGGCGCCACACTGGCCGGCCCCGTCCGCCGCGGCGAAGCGCTCACCGATGTCCGCCTGTTGACGCCCAGACTCGCAGAAGCTGCGGCAGGCCCGACAGCACGCATCGTGCCGCTGTCGCTCGACGAGACGGCGGTGCTCGATCTGATCCGCCCGGGCGACGTGGTCGACGTGTTGGCGGCCAGCGGAGAATCCGACACCCGTCCGCGGGTGGTGGCGAGCGACGCGATCGTGGTGTTGGTCTCCGAAAAGCCCTCGGGGACAGGCGCGGGCGCCGATCGCGTGGTTCTGGTGGCGCTGCCCGCCCACGCCGCCAACGAGGTGGCCGCCGCGACTTTGGTGGAGACGGTGACGCTCACCCTGCACTGAAGGCGGGGCCGCTAGTACCCACCACACGGGGTATTCCTGCCCTGTCCGGTGGCAACGCGGCTAACGTGCGTAGCTGTCGACCACATACCAGGCAGGGAGGAAATGAGACAAATGTTGAAGGGCTTCAAAGATTTCCTCGCCAGAGGCAACATCGTCGACCTCTCGGTCGCGGTGGTCATCGGTACGGCGTTCACGGGACTGGTCACCAAGTTCACCGACAGCATCATCGAGCCGCTGATCAGCCGCATCGGCGCGGGTGGTGAATCCGACTACGGCATTCTGCGCATCGGCATCGGCGGGGGCCAGACGATCGACTTGAATGTTCTGCTGTCCGCCGCGATCAACTTCATCCTGGTTGCGGCCGTCGTGTACTTCCTCGTCGTGCTGCCCTACAACCGGCTGCGCAAGAAGGGCGAAGTCGAGCAGGCCCAGGACACCGAGCTGACCCTGCTCACCGAGATCCGCAACATCCTCGCCGAGACCAACGGATCCTCCGGCGCACACAGCGCAGCCCCCGGGACCGGCCCCGACCCCGACACCGCGAAGACCACGAGCGCCGACAAAACCTGATCTGTACGGAACAGCCCCCGGAGAGTTCCGGGGGCTGTTCTGTTGCTCGGGAGAGCGTTTGTCAGTTCATGTTCCACGGCTCGCCGTAGGTGGTGACGCTGTCGCCGGCCGACGAGATCAGTCGAGCGAACGGGCGCAACAACACACCACCGGCAGCGCCGGTGACCGTGCCGTGCGCGTTGGACACCGCCACACCGCCGTTGGCGCCGGCCACATCCACCGAGAAGGTCGCGACCTCCTGGATGCCCGGGCCGTTACCGAGATCGGCGCTGATCGACACACCCGGGAACAGGTTCGGGGTGGTCAAGAACCCTGCGCTCGGGTCGAGGTTCGGTGGCGCCTGGTCGAGCAGGATGTTGGGAGTGGTGTAGCTGAAGTTGATGCCCACGCCCAGCGACCAGGGGAAGCCGATCTGATAGCCCAGCTCCAACGTGCCCTCGAACTCATCGGCACCCGGGCCGGCCACGATGTACTTCGCGCGGCCACTGTGGAACCACTCACGAGTCAGCCGGTTGCGGTCAAGAGGAAACACACCGTTGAGGAAGGTGTCCCACTGCTGAATGGTCAGCGTCCGGTCCTTGCCGTCGACCAGACTCAACTCATTGTCCAGGCCTGCGTGAGAGGTGCCCGTGCTCACGAACAACGACGCGACGGCTCCAGCGATCGCCAAAACCAGCGCCATCAGCACCCGACTGAATACCTTCATGTTCTCCCTAGCTAGTCGATGCGGACCCCCTGTGGACCCGCAACTTGGTGTCAGCCGTAGCTGGCGCTAGCGCCGCACGACGCATGAGTGGCGTTTGAGCAAATGAGAGAGCCCATACACTGCTCTTACGCGCTTTGCTCATCCGTTGACACGAGGAACATAACGGCGCCGACGGAAACCGGCAACGCGAGCACGCGGGTTACCGGCACCGTCCAAGCGCGGCCCAATTTGGTCCATGCCGCGAATAAGCCTTGCCACGAGCGGATTCCGCACCCATCCCGCGGGTATCGTGGGACGTCAAGCTCGCTGTTTCGGCTGCGCCGTCCATCGCGACGTGTGCTGCGGCACATCGGCCCTCTACGCACGGCGCGATCACAGTTTCTTCGCTGTAACCCACTGTGATCAAGATCACGAGCAAAGTGATTTTGCTGTTTACCTAATGGCAATGTCCGGTTCCGTCGGCAGTCAGAAACAAGACAGCCCCCGGAGAGTTCCGGGGGCTGTTCTGTTGCTCGGGAGAGCGTTTGTCAGTTCATGTTCCACGGCTCGCCGTAGGTGGTGACGCTGTCGCCGGCCGACGAGATCAGTCGAGCGAATGGGCGCAACAACACACCACCGGCAGCGCCGGTGACCGTGCCGTGCGCGTTGGACACCGCCACACCGCCGTTGGCACCGGCCACATCCACCGAGAAGGTCGCGACCTCCTGGATGCCCGGGCCGTTACCGAGATCGGCGCTGATCGACGCCCCGGGGAACAGGTTCGGGGTGGTCAAGAACCCTGCGCTCGGGTCAAGGTTCGGTGGCGCCTGGTCGAGCAGAACGTTCGGGGTGGTGTAGCTGAAGTTGATGCCCACGCCCAGCGACCAGGGGAAGCCGATCTGATAGCCCAGCTCCAACGTGCCCTCGAACTCATCGGCACCCGGGCCGGCCACGATGTACTTCGCGCGGCCACTGTGGAACCACTCACGAGTCAGCCGGTTGCGGTCAAGAGGAAACACACCGTTGAGGAAGGTGTCCCACTGCTGAATGGTCAGCGTCCGGTCCTTGCCGTCGACCAGACTCAACTCATTGTCCAGGCCTGCGTGAGAGGTGCCCGTGCTCACGAACAACGACGCGACGGCTCCAGCGATCGCCAAAACCAGCGCCATCAGCACCCGACTGAATACCTTCATAATCTCCCTAGTTATGTCGGCGGTCAGCCTACGGCTCACCGTGCTCTGCAGTTGGCGCCTGGCACACCTCTAGTCCCAGCGGCGCGAAGCCCCTGCGACCAGATGAGAGATCTCACTTGTCGCTGTTATGTGCTGTTCATCGTGTGTGACACGAGGAACATAACGGTCGGGCACGAACCCGGCAACGGGAGATCGCTGTACGAGTGCGGGACGTTACCGGACCTGCCGGTTTGCCGGGGAGGCAGCCGGGGTACCCGCCGTCGGCCGGTCACCTGCGCGTAACGTGAACCAATCGGTCGGGTCGGGAAGAGAACACCGCCGCTGCGCTTGAAATTGCGACAAGGCTGGGCGCGCGGTATCGGCTTGATGAGTCAATTGTGATGCGGCGGACGATTTTCCCGCATCCAACGCTCGCGCTCGGCATCGTCGTCGGCCGTCGGGGCGTCGTGCTCATCGCCCGAAATTCTCGGGATGACCTCGCCGAAAACGTCATCGATTGATTCGCGCTCGGGCTTCGGCCGCTCACCCACAGTGACGTCCAATTGTGATTAGAATCACACTTCTGAACTTACGGCGCGTGGAATCAGATGTCGAGGCTCGACAGCTGGCCGATGATCTGGACCGCGAGCGGATTGAGGGTCGCCATGCCGTCGCGGACCGCCGCGCGGGAACCGGCAAGGTTGACCACGAGCGTGCTTCCCGAGATGCCGGCGAGGCCACGGGAAACGCCTGCGTCGATCATCCCCGCCGACAACCCCGAGGCGCGTAGGGCCTCCGAGATGCCGAGCAGTTCACGGTCGAGGATGTCGCGGGTGGCTTCTGGCGTCACGTCGCGAGGGGTGACGCCCGTGCCGCCGACCGACACCACGAGGTCCACCCCGCCGATCACCGCGGTGTTGAGAGCGTTGCGAATCTCGACCTCGTCGGACGACACGACGACGACCCCGTCGACGACGAACCCGGCCTCAGTGAGCAGTTCGGTGACCAGCGGACCGCTGTGATCTTCCTCGTCGCCGTGTGCGGTGCGGTCGTCGACCACGACGACCAGTGCTCGGCCCACCAACTCCCCTGGCTGCTCCATGACTGCAACCGTATATGCGGCCCGCGACAGCGGCGCGGCCACTCTCAGGGTGCTCACGTCGGTCGGCGTCATCACTGCTGTGCCTTACCCAGCGTGACCTGGACCGACTTCGGCTTGCCCGACGGGTCGAGATACGACAGCGTGACCTTGTCCCCAGGGGCCCTGGACCGGATGGCGGCGACTAGCGCATCGGCGCTGCTGATCACCCGGTCGTCGACCTTGGTGACCACGACCCCGCTGGGCAGCCCCGCCGCGGCAGCAGCTCCACCGTCGGTCACCTCGACGATCCGAGCGCCGTCGATGGACGCGTCGTTACCGACCTGCACGCCCAGCGAGGCGTGCGCCGCGGTGCCGTTCTTGATCAATTCGTCGGCGATCCTCTTGGCCTGGTCCACCGGGATCGCGAAGCCGAGGCCGATCGAACCGCTCTGCGCTTGAGGCCCGGCGTCGGCGCCCAGTGTGGCGATGGCGGAGTTGACGCCGATCAGCTCACCGTTCATGTTGACCAGCGCGCCACCGGAGTTGCCGGGGTTGATCGCCGCATCGGTCTGGATCGCGTCCAGGACGGTGTTCTGATTCCGAGCGTCACCGCTGGCGGCGACCGGACGGTTCATTGCGCTGATGATCCCGGTCGTGACGGTGCCCTCGAGGCCGAGCGGTGAACCGACGGCGACCACGTCCTGACCCACCTGCAGGTTGGCCGACGAACCGATGGTGATGGGAGTGAGGTCGGAGACGCCCTGAGCCTTCACCACGGCGATGTCGCTACTCGGATCGGTGCCGATGACGGTGAACGGGGCGCTGCGACCGTTGGAGAAGGTCACCTTGGTCTGGGCCCCGCCCGGGCCCGCCGAGGGGGCACTGGGACCACCGGGACCGCCCTGGGCCGCCGACACCACATGGTTGTTCGTCAGGATCAATCCGTCGGTGGACAGGATGATGCCCGAGCCCTCTTCGGATGCCCGCCCCATGTCCGTCTCGAGCTTGACGACGCTCGGAACCACCTTCGCCGCGACTTGCTCCACCGAACCCACCGGCAGGCTGGCAGCGGGCACGCTGGGCGCCGCGCCGCCGATCGACGACGATGCCGAGGGCCGCTCAGGCTGTGCCAGCAGCGCCACCCCGCCGCCGATGCCGGCCGACACGACCGCCACGGCGAGCGCTCCCGCCGTCAATGCCCCTGCGCGAGAACGCTTTTGCGGCGGCTGACCTGGCAGCGGCTGAGCCGCCCCGCGGTAGGGATCGTAAGGCGAACGGAACTGCTGCTGGGTCGGATGCTGGTGAGCCACCTGCTGCTGCGTCGCGTAACGCCAGTCGTAGGGCTGCTGCTGGTACGGGCCGGGGCGCTGGGCGCCACCAGGGTAGCCGGGCGCCCCGTGCTCAGCGCCCATCGGCCGGCGACCGGGCGGCGGGGGCGGCGAATACCTCGGGTGGTTCGTCATGTCGCTCGGGCTCTTCCTTTTCCGTCGTTCTTGCCATGTTCCGAACAAATGGACAACGTTTGACTCAGGTCAACAGTGCCCCGCCGGGCTGAGAATCCACTTAGAGAACATTCGGTTGATACCCAAACTCCGTTCCCCCATTCCCGCCGCTGTCAATCATCGTTGACATCGGTCCCCGCGCCGGGCTACTCGGCAGGGGCGTGTCGGGGAACGACCCACTCGGCGGCGTGATCATGCGCGGGCCGCCCCGGCAGTACAACGTGCATCGATGTACCGGGTGGTTGCCCGCCTGCAACGGTGTCGTCGATCCGCAGCGAACCGCCGTGTTTAAGCACGACCTGCTTCACAATCGCCAATCCGAGGCCCGAGCCCGACATCGACCGGGCCGTTGTGGACCGGTAGAACCGCTCGAACACGAGCGGACGCTCCTGGGGAGGAATGCCGGGGCCGTAGTCGGAGACCACCAACTCGGCGTTCATCGCGTCGATCTGCATCAGCCGGACCGTCACCAGGCCGCCGGGAGGGCTCCATTTCGCGGCATTGTCGAGCAGATTGAGCACGGCGCGCGCCAAGCCGGCCGAGTCGCCGTAGACCAGCCACGGTGTAGTCGTCGCCTCGAACTCGATGTCGTTGCGGCGGCGGCGAACTCGTTCCAGCGACCGGTCCACGATCTCGGCGACATCAACCGTCTCGTGCACGGTGACACCCGCGTCGTCGCGCGTCAGATCCACCAGATCACCAACCAGCGTGGACAATTCCTCGATCTGGGCGATCACGTCGGCCCGCAGTTCGGCCATCTCGTCCTCCGGCAACCGCGGCGCGCCGGGTGCCATCGACGCCATCAACAGTTCGACGTTCGTGCGCAATGATGTCAGCGGGGTGCGCAGCTCATGGCCCGCATCGGTCACGAGTCGGGCCTGGCGTTCGCGCGACTCGGCCAGCGCGCGCAACATCATGTTGAACGCCTCGGTGAGACGGGCGAGTTCGTCGCTGCCGAACACCGGTATAGGCCGCAGGTCATCGGTGCGCGCCACGCGCTCGGCGGCCTGGGTCAACCGCGCCACAGGACGCAGGCCCGCACGCGCGACGGCGCCACCCGCGATCGCGGCCACCGCAACCCCGATTCCGCCAACGATGATCAGCACCGTGCTCAACCGTCGCAGCAGCGCGGTGGTGGGGACCATGCTCTTGGAGATCAACAGCGAGCTGTCGTTCGACAGATGCATCGCGAGCACCCGCTGATGATCGACGGTGCGCAGCGACATGATCAGATCCCCTCGCAGAACGGCCTTTTCGGGCTCACCCAGCGGCAACGTCTGACCCTGTTGATTGGCCGTGAAGATCGCTCGGCCGGGGATCACCAGCATCGCGTTGACGTCCGAGTACGCGGTGCCCTCGATGGCCTTACTCGGATCGGCTTGCAGCGAGCCGCTTTCCATGAGCAACCGCGCCCGGTTGCGCAGTTGGTTGTCGACGTCGTCGTACAACGCGCGCGACACCACCGCCCAGACCGCCACCGTGGTCAGGACAACGACCATCGCCACCATCGACATCGCCAGCAGCATCACGCGCCACCGCAGCGACACCGAACTGGTTCTCGACGGCGGTCGAGGCGATTCGGATTGGGGCACAGCCCCGTAACTCGGAACGGACATCAGGGAGGTGTTTCGCGCAGCACATAACCCACCCCACGCACGGTGTGGATCAGTCGCGGCTCTCCTTCGGCTTCGGTCTTGCGGCGCAGGTAACCGACGTACACCTCGAGGGCGTTACCGGACGTCGGAAAGTCGAAGCCCCAGACCTCTTCGAGGATGCGACTGCGCGTCAGCACCCGGCGCGGATTGGCGATCAGCATCTCGAGAAGCGCGAATTCGGTGCGGGTCAGACTGATCTGGCGTTGACCCCTGGCCACCTCGCGGGTGACAGGATCGAGCGTCAGATCGGAGAAGGTCATCGCCGCCGACTCCACGCCGTCGTCGGGACCCGTGCGGCGCAACAACGCCCGCATCCGCGCCAACAACTCTTCGAGCGCGAACGGCTTGGGCAGGTAGTCGTCGGCTCCCGCGTCGAGACCGGCCACCCGCTCGGAGACCGAGTCGCGCGCCGTCAGCACAAGGATTGGCAGGTCGTCACCAGTGCTGCGGAGCTGACGGCACACCTCGAGGCCGTCCAGGCGCGGCATCATCACATCGAGCACCAGGGCATCGGGCCGATCGCTGGCGATTCGTTCCAGCGCTTCGAGGCCGTCCCCGGCCAGTTCTACTGAGTATCCGTTGAACGAAAGCGAACGGCGCAGCGACTCGCGCACCGCGCGATCGTCGTCGACGACAAGTATGCGCACAGCCACAGTGTCAACCCCCTGTCTGAGAGTGACCTGAGAGGCGCGCCGGACCCGGTGCGTCCGACGCCGCGCTAGCGGCGGTCGAGGTCGATCAGGCCGAGGCGGGCGGCCTTGAGCAGCCGCCGCGGCACCTTGTGCTGCTGACCGGCGACGTTGACGCCCACGAGTTCCGTGCGCTTGGCCTTCCACTGCGCGCGCCGGCTACGGGTGTTCGCGCGCGACATCCTGCGCTTGGGCACAGCCATGGTCGAGATCTCCTCTTGAAGGGGTAAGTCTGGCGCCGCGCGCGCGGTGAGGCGCCGGCAAGTGTCTTTCAGGATAGCCAACGACCTGCGTAGCCTCCAAAACAGCGGAAAGTCGATGGCCCGAACCTTGACGCGGTACCGCTGGTCATCGTTAACCTACCGGTTGGTTGGCAGCGGCCGCGACGAAGGGAGCCCGCGTGATCTCTGCACGTGGTCCGGTCCGGATCGGCAACTGTTCGGGGTTCTACGGCGACCGGCTCGCGGCCATGCGCGAAATGCTCACCGGCGGCGATCTCGACTACCTGACCGGCGATTATCTCGCCGAGCTGACGATGCTGATCCTGGCGCGCGACCGCGCCAAGTCGGCCGACCGCGGCTATGCCAAGACGTTTGTCACCCAACTCGAGGAGTGCCTCGGCCTGGCGCTCGACCGGGGTGTGCGCATCGTCACCAACGCCGGCGGGCTCAACCCCGCCGGGCTCGCCGACGCGGTGCGGGCGCTCGCGGACCGGTTGGGATTGACGGTCAACGTGGCACACGTCGAGGGTGACGACCTGCTCGGGCGCGCGGACGAGTTCGGCTTCGGCTCGGTCCTGGCGGCCAACTCGGTTCTGGCAGCCAATGCTTACCTGGGCGCCTGGGGCATCGCCGAGTGCCTCGACTCCGGTGCCGACGTGGTGGTGACAGGGCGGGTGACCGACGCATCGCTGACCGTCGGGCCGGCCGCCGCGCACCACGGCTGGGGTCGCACCGACTACGACCGGCTCGCCGGCGCGGTCGCGGCCGGCCATGTCATCGAATGCGGTGCCCAGGCCACCGGCGGCAACTACGCGTTCTTCGCCCGCGACTTTCCCGATCTGGGCGCTTTGACCCGGCCGGGGTTTCCGCTCGCCGAGATCCACTCGGACGGTTCATCAATCATCACCAAACACCCGGGCACCGACGGTGCGGTCACCGTCGACACCGTCACGGCGCAACTGCTGTACGAGATCGGCGGGGCGCGCTACGCCAATCCCGACGCGACGCTGCGCGTCGACAGCATCGAGCTGTCCGGCGACGGACCGGACCGGGTGCGGATCTCCGGTGTGCGCGGTGAGCCGCCGCCGCCCACGCTGAAGGTCTCGCTCAACAGCATCGGCGGATTCCGCAACGAGATGACGCTCGTCCTGACGGGCCTCGACATCGAGGCCAAGGCGGAATTGGTGCGGCGCCAACTCGAGGCGGCCCTGACGGTCAAACCGGCCCAGCTCGAGTGGACCCTGGCGCGCACCGACCACCTCGACGCCGACACAGAAGAGGCCGCCAGCGCCCTGTTGCGCTGCGTGGTCCGCGACCCCGACCCCGAAAATGTGGGCCGTCAATTCTCCTCCGCGGCAGTCGAACTCGCGTTGGCGAGCTATCCCGGCTTCCACGCCACCAGCCCGCCCTCTCAGGGGCAGGTCTACGGCGTGTTCAAGCCGGCCTACGTCCCGGCCACCGAAGTGCCCCACGTCGCCGTGCACGCCGACGGTTCTCGTGTCGAGATTGCGCCCGCGGGCGAAACTCTGGATCTGGCGCACGTGCCGCCGGCCGCCCGCTGCGAACCGATTCCATTCGGCGAGACGAGACGCGCACCGCTCGGCCTCATCGCGGGCGCCCGCAGCGGGGACAAGGGCGGCAGCGCGAACATCGGCGTATGGGTGAGGACCGACCGGCAGTGGCGATGGCTCTCGCACATGCTGACCATCGACAAGTTGCGCGAACTCCTGCCCGAGACAGCTGATCTGCCGGTCTCGCGCTACGTGCTGCCCAATCTCCGCGCGGTCAACTTCGTCATCGAAGACATCCTCGGCGAGGGTGTCGCCTACCAGGCCCGGTTCGATCCGCAGGCGAAGGGGCTCGGCGAATGGCTGCGCAGCAGGGTCGTCGACATCCCTGTCGAATTGGGTGAAGCCACTTTAGAGGAGTTGATGCCGTGAGCATGTGGCACACCCCCGAACGCGAACAACTCCGCAAGACCGTGCGGGCATTCGCCGAACGCGAGGTGCTCCCCCACGTCGACGAGTGGGAACGCGACGGCGAGCTGCCCCGCGGCCTGCACCTCAAGGCCGGCGAGACCGGCCTGTTGGGCGCGGCTTTCCCCGAGGGTGTCGGCGGGGGCGGCGGCGACGGGGTCGACGCCGTGGTGATCTGCGAGGAGATGCACTACGCCGGCTCGCCCGGCGGGGTGTTCGCCTCGCTGTTCACCTCGGGGATTGCGGTGCCGCACATGATCGCTTCGGGCGACGAGCAGTTGATCGACACCTATGTGCGGCCCACTCTGCGCGGTGAGAAGATCGGCAGCCTCGCGATCACCGAACCGGGCGGCGGCTCGGACGTCGGGCACCTGACCACCCGCGCAGATCGCGACGGCGAGGACTACATCATCAACGGCGCCAAGACGTACATCACGTCGGGTGTGCGCGCCGACTACGTCGTGACCGCGGTGCGTACCGGCGGGCCTGGCGCGGCTGGAATCTCGTTGCTCGTGGTGGACAAGGAGACACCGGGGTTTGTCGTCACTCGCAAGCTCGACAAGATGGGCTGGCGCTCCTCGGATACCGCAGAACTGTCCTACACCGATGTTCGGGTCCCCGCCGCCAACCTCGTCGGCGCAAAGAACTCGGGCTTCCTGCAAATCGCGGCGGCGTTCGTCTCCGAACGGGTCGGACTCGCCGCGCAGGCCTACGCCGGCGCGCAACGCTGCCTCGACCTGACCGTCGAGTGGTGCCGCAACCGGGAAACCTTCGGCCGCCCGCTGATCTCACGACAGCAAGTCCAGAACACACTGGCCGAGATGGCGCGGCGGATCGACGTGGCACGGGTGTACACCCGACACGTTGTCGAACGGCAGATCCATGGTGAGACCAACCTGATCGCCGAAGTGTGCTTCGCCAAGAACACCGCAGTCGAGGCCGGCGAATGGGTGGCCAACCAGGCCGTCCAGCTCTTCGGCGGCATGGGCTACATGGCCGAATCCGAGGTCGAACGTCAGTACCGCGACATGCGGATCCTCGGGATCGGCGGCGGCACAACCGAAATACTCACCTCCCTGGCCGCCAAGACGTTGGGATTCCAGTCGTGACCGCTCTTCGCTCCACGCTCGACGCCGCGTCGCCCACGTTCGGTGAGGCGGCGGCCGCGATGACCGCCAAGATCGCCGAGCTCGACACCGAACACGCCAAAGCGCTGGCCGGCGGAGGCGAGAAGTACGTGCAGCGGCACCACGACCGCGGCAAGCTGACCGCCCGCGAGCGCATCGAGCTGCTGATCGACCCCGACTCACCGTTTCTGGAGCTGAGCCCGCTCGCCGCGTGGGGCACCGACTTCACCGTCGGTGCCAGCGTGGTGACCGGCATCGGTGCGGTCGAGGGCGTCGAATGCCTGCTCGTCGCAAACGATCCCACCGTCAAGGGCGGCACCAGCAACCCGTGGACGTTGAAGAAGATCCTGCGCGCCAACCAGATTGCGTTGCAGAACCGGCTGCCGCTGATCTCCCTCGTGGAGTCCGGCGGGGCGGACCTGCCGACGCAGAAGGAGATCTTCATCCCCGGCGGGCAGATGTTCCGCGACCTGACCAGGTTGTCCGCAGCCGGCATTCCGACCATCGCTCTGGTGTTCGGCAACTCGACCGCAGGCGGCGCCTACATTCCCGGCATGTCCGACCACGTCGTGATGATCAAGGAGCGGTCCAAGGTGTTCCTGGCCGGTCCGCCGTTGGTGAAGATGGCCACCGGCGAAGAAGCCGACGACGAGTCTCTGGGTGGAGCCGAGATGCACGCCCGCACATCGGGCCTGGCCGACTACTTCGCGCTCGACGAGGCCGATGCCATCCGCATCGGACGCCGCATCGTCGCCCGGCTGAACTGGCACAAGCGAGGCCCGAAGCCCGTACCGGCCGTCGAACCTCTCTATGACGCCGAAGAACTGGTCGGCATCGTCCCCGCGGATCTGCGCATCCCGTTCGATCCGCGCGACGTGATCGCGCGCGTCGTCGACGGGTCGGAATTCGACGAGTTCAAACCGATGTACGGCTCGTCTCTGGTGACGGGGTGGGCGAGGCTCTACGGTCACCCGATCGGCATACTGGCCAACGCGCGCGGCGTCCTGTTCAGCGAGGAGTCGCAGAAGGCCACCCAGTTCATCCAGCTGGCGAACCGCTCGAACACCCCACTGTTGTTCCTGCACAACACGACCGGGTATATGGTCGGCCGCAAGTACGAGGAAGGCGGCATGATCAAACACGGCTCGATGATGATCAACGCCGTTTCGAACTCGACCGTGCCCCACATCTCGCTGCTGATCGGAGCCTCGTACGGCGCGGGTCACTACGGAATGTGCGGCCGCGCGTACGACCCGCGGTTCCTGTTCGCCTGGCCCAGCGCCAAATCCGCGGTGATGGGCGGAACACAGCTGGCGGGAGTGCTGTCGATAGTCAGCCGCGCAGCCGCCGAGGCTCGTGGTCAGGCCGTGGACGAGGACGCCGATGCCGCGCTGCGGGCCGCGGTGGAGGCGCAGATCGACGCCGAGTCGCTTCCGATGTTCCTGTCGGGAAGACTCTACGACGACGGGGTGATCGATCCCCGCGATACCCGCACCGTCCTCGGAATATGCCTGTCCGCCATTGCCAACGGCCCGATCGAGGGGACGTCGAACTTCGGCGTCTTCCGGATGTGAGCGCGATGTCCTCTTCCCCCGAAACTGAACATATGCGCGATTTCTCCCGCATTTCTCGATCACATCTTCAGACTCGGCGCGGGAGACGCATATGATCACTCGAGTTCTGGTCGCCAACCGCGGTGAGATCGCCCGTCGGGTGTTCGCGACATGCAGGAGGCTCGGCATCGGCACGGTCGCCGTCTACACCGACCCCGACGAGCACTCCCCGCATGTCGGCGAAGCCGACGCGCGGGTACGCCTGAGCGGCCGCACCGGATACCTCGACGCCGATCAGCTGATCGCCGCGGCTCGTGCGGCGGGCGCCGACGCCGTACATCCGGGATACGGATTCTTATCGGAGAACGCCGAGTTCGCACGCGCCGTTGGCGATGCGGGTCTGACGTGGATCGGGCCGCCTCCCGCGGCGGTCGCCGCGATGGGCAGCAAGATCGAGGCGAAAAAGATGATGGCGGCCGCGGGCGTCCCTGTACTCGACGAGCTGGACCCCGACGCCGTGACCTCCGGCCAATTGCCCGTCTTGATCAAAGCCTCGGCGGGCGGCGGCGGCCGCGGAATGCGCGTCGTGCGTGAGCTGTCGGAATTGCCGGGCCAAGTCGAAGCCGCCCGTAGGGAGGCGGCATCCGCTTTCGGCGACCCGACGGTGTTCTGCGAGCGCTACCTGGCCAGCGGGCACCATGTCGAGGTTCAGGTGCTCGCCGACGAACACGGCACCGTCTGGGCGGTCGGCGAACGCGAATGCTCGATCCAGCGACGCCATCAGAAGATCATCGAAGAGGCGCCCTCGCCGCTCGTCGAGCGCACACCGGGTATGCGCGCCAAGCTCTTCGATTCCGCGCGGCTGGCCGCGACCGCGATCGGCTACACCGGAGCGGGCACTGTGGAGTTCATGGCCGACGCGTCCGGCGACTTCTACTTCCTTGAGATGAACACCCGGCTCCAGGTCGAACACCCAGTGACCGAAGAGACCACCGGCCTGGATCTGGTTGCGCTGCAACTGCTTGTCGCCGACGGGGACAGGCTCGACGCCGAGCCGCCGCCATCACGGGGCCACGCCATCGAGGCCCGTCTCTACGCCGAGGATCCGGCGAAAGGCTGGCAGCCGCAGGCAGGCACCGTGCACCGGTTCGAGGTCCCCACCCACGTCCGGGTGGATTCCGGGGTCGTCGACGGTTCGGTGGTGTCGATCTTCTATGACCCGATGTTGGCCAAGGTGATCTCTTTTGCGCCCCACCGTCGCCAGGCGGCCATTGTTCTCGCCGATGCGCTGTCGCGCAGTCGCATTCACGGGGTGCGCACCAACCGCGATCTGCTGGTCAACGTGCTGCGCCATCCGGCGTTCCTCGACGGTGCCACCGACACCGCGTTCTTCGACACCCACGGACTGGGGGCATTGTCGGCACCGCTCACCGACGACCGCACGGGCGCGTTATCAGCCCTGGCCGCCGCCCTGGCCGATGCGGCCGAAAACCGCAGCGCTGCGACGGCATTCGCGGCCGCCCCCAGCGGTTGGCGCAATCTGGCGTCGGGCTACCAGATCAAGCGGTACGCGGACACCGGCGGCACCGAGCACGACGTCCGGTACCGGTTCACCCGTTCGGGTCTCGAGTTGCCCGACCACAACGACGTGTCGCTCCTTTCGGCATCACCGACGCGGATCGTGTTGACCGTGGCGGGCGTGGACCGACCGTTCGAGGTGGCACGCTACGGCCAGGACGTATTCGTCGACTCACCCTCGGGCCCGGTTCATCTCACCACCAGACCGCGGTTCGGGGACCCCGACGACGCCCTCGCACACGGCTCGTTGTTGGCGCCGATGCCCGGTTCGGTGCTGCGCGTCGGCGCCGTGGCCGGCGACACCGTCACCGCAGGCCAACCGCTGGTGTGGTTGGAAGCCATGAAGATGGAGCACACCGTCACCGCACCCAGCGACGGCGTGCTCGCCGAACTCAACGTCGAACCCGGTCAACAAGTCGATGTCGGCTTCGTCATCGCCCGAGTCGTCGCCCGATCCGAAGGAGAACAGTGAGCAGTTTCGTCGAGACCGAAGAGCAGCAGGCGTTACGCAAGTCGGTCGCCGCGATGGCCGCGAACTTCGGCCAGGACTACTACCTGGAGAAGGCGCGCGCCGACGAACACACCGACGAGTTATGGTCGGAGGCAGGCAAACTCGGTTTCATCGGGGTGAACCTGCCCGAAGAGTACGGTGGCGGTGGCGCAGGCATGTATGAGCTGTCGATCGTGATGGAGGAGATGTCAGCGGCAGGCTGCCCGCTGTTGCTGATGGTCGTTTCGCCGGCGATCAACGGCACCATCATCGCCAAGTTCGGCACCGACGACCAGAAGAAGCGCTGGCTGCCCGGCATCGCCGACGGGTCCATCACGATGGCGTTCGCGATCACCGAACCCGATGCGGGCTCCAACAGCCACCGCATCACGACCACCGCGCGCCGCGACGGTGACGACTGGATCCTGTCGGGGCAGAAGGTGTACATCTCCGGTGTCGATCAAGCGCAGGCCGTGCTCGTCGTCGGCCGCACCGAAGACCACAAAACCGGGAACCTGAAACCAGCGTTGTTCATCGTTCCGACCGACACAAAAGGGTTGAGCGCGACGAAGATCGAGATGGAACTGGTCAGCCCGGAGAACCAGTTCCAGCTCTTCCTCGACGAGGTTCGGCTGCCCGCCGACGCGTTGGTCGGCTCCGAGGACGCCGCGATCGCGCAGCTGTTCGCCGGTTTGAACCCCGAGCGGATCATGGGCGCCGCGAGCGCGGTCGGCATGGGCCGGTTCGCGATCAACAAAGCCGTCGACTACGTCAAGACCCGTCAGGTCTGGAAGACACCGATCGGCGCGCACCAGGGGCTGTCACACCCGTTGGCGCAGAACCATATCGAGATCGAACTGGCGAAGCTCATGATGCAGAAGGCGGCGTCGCTGTACGACGCGGGAGACGACGTCGCCGCCGCCGAGGCGGCGAACATGGCCAAGTACGCCGCAGGTGAGGCCTCGGTGCGCGCGGTCGATCAAGCGGTGCAGTCGATGGGCGGCAACGGGCTGACCAAGGAGTACGGCATCGCCGCCGCCGTCACGGCGTCAAAGCTCGCCCGCATCGCGCCGGTCAGCCGGGAGATGATCCTCAACTTCGTCGCGCAGACCTCGCTCGGACTGCCCCGGTCCTACTGATGGACACGCTCGTCAGGTACGCAGTCGACGGGCCGGTCGCTCGGCTGACGCTCGACTCGCCCGCCAATCGCAACGCATTGTCCACCGCACTGGTCGAACAGCTGCACCAGGCCTTCACCGACGCGGTCACCGATCCCGACGTGCGCGTCGTCGTGCTCGGCCACACCGGCGGAACGTTCTGCGCGGGAGCCGATCTGAGCGAGGCAGCTGGCCGCGACCCGAGCGACCTGGCCGTCGACCGCGCCCGCGAGATGACCCGGCTGCTGCGCCGCATCCTCGAGCTGCCGGTCCCGGTGGTCGGCGCCATCGACGGGCATGTCCGCGCCGGCGGCCTGGGCCTGGTGGGCGCATGTGACATCGTGGTGGCCGGTCGCCAAAGCACGTTCGCGCTGACCGAGGCTCGCATCGGTGTCGCGCCGTCAATCATCTCGCTCACCCTGCTGCCCAGGATGACCAGCCGCGCGGCGAGCCGCTACTTCGTCACAGGAGAGAAATTCCACGCCGCGGAGGCGGCCGAGATGGGACTGATCACGATCGCATCCGACGATGTGGATGCCAACATCACCGACCTGACCTCCGCGATCGGCAAGGCGTCACCGCAGGGGTTGGCGACCTCGAAGGCGTTGGTCACAGCGCCCATCCTGGAATCCTTCGACCGTCGCGCCGAAGAGCTCACCGCGCAGAGCGCCCAGTTGTTCGTCTCCGAGGAGGCCCGCGAAGGCATGCTCGCTTTCCTCGAGAAGCGCCAGCCACGGTGGATCAGCTCCGCCGAGTCCTAGGGCACCGCTGACTGTTCGGACGGCGGCGGTCGCGGCTGATCTGACAAGCGGTTGTCGCGCTTGGCTTTCCATCGCGTCGGCAGGCGCTCGATCGCCACGCCCGGAACGAACGCCAGATACAGCACGAACATCGCGACGCTGAAGAACGCGACGTTCAGGTTGACCATGATCGTCAAGTGCATCACCACGCCCGCCGCCAGCACCCAGTACCGCCAGCGCCTGCTCCAGACGAGGATCGCCAGCGCCAGTTCCATCAACAGAGTGCCCCACGCGATGAGGTTCACCAGAATCGCGTTGGCGGCCAACCACTCAGGAGCAGGCAACAGCGCCCACCGGCCGTCGGTCCCCCATGCGTAGAAGACCGCTGAGCCCTCCACCCAGCTCTTGTTCGCCAGCTTCGCCTGGACGGTCGCCAGGTAGATGATCGACAGCTGGATTTGCAGCAGCCGGACCGGCCATACCGCCCTGGTCTGCGCAGACCAGAACGCACCGACGAGCCGTCGCTGGTCCAACGACAACGCCGCACCGCACGACGAAAGCGCCAGAACCAGGGCGGTGACCGTGAGAATGGACTCCCCGGCGTTGAAGTAATGCTCACCGCGTCGCAGGAACGACTGCAGCAGAACGAAAACGAGGACCGCCGCTACGCGGCTGTGCCAACCGACCGTCATCGCGATCGCGGCCACCAGCAGCACCACCCACCCGGCGAGCAGGGCGTTGTCGCCCGGCCATATCTGGAAGACGCTCCATTGGAAGTTCACCCGGGGATGCTCGGGCTCCACGCCTTGACTTCCGAAGACGCCGAGAAGATCGGGGATCAGCGTCAGGCACCAGGTGACGATGACGAGGCCGAACCCGATCCGCACGAGACCCAGCGGGTAGGCGGGCTGAGCGGTGAAGAAGAAGCCGTTCCAGCGGTCGGCGGCGGAACCCCATGCCGACCGGACCCGATCCCCCGCGGTCATCGCGCGCCCGCCAGATCCTCTTGGTAGAGGACTTTCGAGGCGACGGGGCGCCGGGTCTCGGCCGACTCCTCACCCGGCGCTGTCAACGTCTCGGTGCGCAGCAGCATCGTGACGCCGACGGCCTCGTCGTTCGGCCGACTCACCTCGCGGACCACCCAGTGGGCCAGCTGCCGCCGGAAGTCGGCGTCCAAAAGCGCGGCATATCTGAGCAGCAGCCAACGGTCCCACCACCCGACGCCGCTGGCGCCGGGCTCGAAGGTCCACACCCGGGTCTGACCATCGGCGAAGCGCACCTGCACCTCGACGGTGTCTTGGCGCCTGCTCGGGTTGGCATACATCGCCCAACTCTGGTCGAGCGCGGCTGGCACCGCGATCGGCTCGACGACGGGCAGCAGCTCACGCTTGATCGGCGAGTCGGGCAGGTTGCACACGACTCCGACGAACACGAAGACCACGATGGCCACGCTGATGACCACCCTGCCCAGCCGTGAGCTCTCGAACCGCTGTTGCAGAGTGTGAAAGCCGCCAAGCGGAGGCCTACGGTCCTGCTGCTCCTGCTGGTCTGGCGTCACCGGTTCTCGCCTCTCGTCGGGAACACCCTAATTCACCGTGCGATTCTCGCCGTGGCACCGCGTCAGCGCAGAACTCGGCGTTCCCGAAGGGCTTGACCAGGGGCATAGTGTGAGGGCTGATGTCACGTACGGTTCTCGTCACCGGGGCAACGGGCACACTTGGCCACCGCGTGGTACCGGAGGCGATCGACGCGGGCCACGATGTTCGGGCGCTGAGCCGCAAAAGCCATGTGGGATACACCGGCGTGCACTGGGCTCGGGCCGACCTGCTGACGGGTACGGGCCTGGACGCGGCGGTCGACGGTATCGAGGTCGTGGTCAACTGCGCGACGCAACCGATCGGCGACAAGGACGTCACAGCGATGCGCAACCTCGTCACATCGGCCCGCCGGGCCGGCGTTGCGCACATCGTGCACGTGTCGATCGCCGGCATCGACCGCATTCCGCTGCCGTACTACCGCACGAAGCTGCGCGCCGAACAGGTCCTCGAAGCGTCCGGGGTGGGCCACACCGTGCTGCGGGCGACACAGTTCCACGACCTGATCCGCGCGATCTTCGCGCTGCAGCGGTACTCCCCCGTGATGTGCGCGTTTCGCGGGGTGCGGTTTCAGCCGATCGACACCGCCGACGTCGCGGCTCGGCTGGTGGAACTGGTCGGCACCGAACCGGCGCGTCGGGCACCGGACGTCGGTGGGCCCGAGGTGCACACCCACACGGAGTTGGCGCGCATGTATCTCGAAGCCACGGCGAGCCGGCGCCGGACCCTTGCGGTGCCCGTGCCTGGACGAATCGGAAAGGAATTGCGGTCGGGCGCCAACCTGGTTCCGCAGAACCGGATGGGCGCTCTCGGGTTCGCCGAATTTCTTGCAGCCGGGAATTAAGTTCGCCCATCTAGATTCTTCGCCCTCGCGAGTCAGGGCACAGTTTGGCCTACTTGCTTGCATGTGCCACGGTTCGTCGTACGCTCGTATCCGATGAGCAATCCAGCGTCGCGGAGCGGTCCGATGCGTGCTGCTGACACCGATCGAATTCAGGTGGCACAGCTGCTCACTGATGCCGCCGCCCAGGGCCGACTTCAACTCAACGAGTACGAGGACCGCCTGACCAGGGCATATGCCGCGCAGACGTACGACGAGCTGGACCGTTTGTCGGCTGACCTGCCCGGCGCGATCACCCGGGGGCGCAGCGGCGGCCCGTGCCGGCCTGCGCCGTCGACGATGCTGCTGGCCATCATGAGCGGCTTCGAGCGCCGCGGTCGCTGGAACGTGCCGAGGCGGATGACCACGTTCGCCCTCTTCGGCGGCGGCGTGGTGGATTTGCGGTACGCCGACTTCACCTCACCGGAGGTGGAGATCCACTCCTACTCGATCTTCGGTGGCCAGACGATCCTGGTGCCGCCGGAGGTCAACGTCGACCTGCGTGGCGTCGGCGTGATGGGCACCTTCGACCGGTCCGTGGAGGGTGAGGGCTCACCCGGCGCGCCGTGCGTGTGCATCCGCGGCTTCTCCCTGTGGGGCCGAGTCGGCGTAAAGCGTAAGAAGCGCAAGGCCGCCTGATCCCACCGGCGCTCAGCGTCGTCGGCGAGACCTCAGATAGTCGCCGACGACCGCGGCGCCCAGCCCGTCGAGGTCGGGCACCACCACGCGGCCCTCCACCCGCCGCGCCACCTGGTCGATGAACCGGGCCAGCCCCGGATCGTTGCCCAGCCGGAAGATCGTCACCTGCGCGCCGAGCGCGGCCACCTCGTCGAAGCCCTTGACCGTGTGGGCGATCGTCCTCGGATGCGGCGGGTAGTCGAAGAACACAGCAGAAGAGCGGTCGTCGTTCGCACCGCGCTCCAGGTGTGCGGTCGGCTCCCCGTCGGTGACGACGAGCACCACCGGCTGGGCGTTGGAGTGACGACGTAGATGGCGCGCGGCCAACGAGAGCGCATGGTGCAGGTTGGTGCCCTGCTCGTACACGCCCTCCAGGCCGGTGAGCTCGGCGGCCGTCACGGTTCGGGCATAGCGTCCGAACGCGATGATCTGTAACGCGTCCGACCGGAACCGCGTGCTGACGAGATGGTTGAGCGCCAGCGCGGTGCGCTTCATCGGCAGCCATCGGTTCTCCATCACCATGGAGAACGACGTGTCGACCAGCAGCGCCACCGCCGCCTGGGTGCGCGTCTCGGTTTCGGAGATCTCGACGTCCTCGACCGTGATCTGAATGGGTGCGCTCGGGCTCCGTTCCGGATTCCCGGCTTGCCGCAGCACCGCGTTTGTGAGTGTGCGCGTCACATTCCACGGCTCGGTGTCGCCGAAAGCCCACGGCCGGGTCGCGCCCGTCAGCTCGCCGGCCGCGCCCGCCCTGCGGGTGTCTCGCTCACCGTGCCTACCCGAAAGCTGTTGCGCCACATCGCGCAGTGCCGTCTGCCCGAGCTGGCGCATCGCCTTGGGCGACAGCCGCCACTGGCCATCGGACCCGCGGTCCAGGAACCCTTGGTCCATCAGCGCCCGTTCCAGCTCAGCCAGCGTGCGCGCATCGACGGCGGCGTCCTCACCCAGCTGGCGGGCCAACATGTCGAGGTCGACGTCCTCCATCGTGGCGCCGGCATAACTCTGCGACAGCGCCTCGGCCAACTGCTCGAGTTCGGCGATGTCGGCCATCGCCTGAGCGCCCTCACCCATGCCGAGCGGGTTGTCCCCGGAGAAGTTCGACGAACCGCCCCAGTCCTCCCCGGGCCGGGCCGCCTGCAGATGGGAGTCGAGGCGGTTCAGCGCGTTCATCAGCGACGGGGAACCGAATGCCTGTTGCGCCAACGCATCCAGCTCCGCGCGCTGCTCGGCGCTCAGGCTGTTGCGGAAGCGCTGGGCGGCCGCCGCACGTTGGGCCAGCGAATCCAACAGTTCGTCGACGTTGCGCGGGTTCTCAGGGAAGAACTCGCCGTGCTTGTTCATGAAGTCGTCGAAGTCTTTTTGGGAGTCCTCGCCTTTGGCGTGCTTGTCCAGCAACTCGTTGAGGTCGTCGAGCATCTCGTTGACCCGCTGCCGGTCTTCGTCGGTGGCGTTCTCCAGCGCCTGCTTCATACCCGCGAACCGCTGGTCGAGCATCTCGCGGCCGAGCAGATCCTTGATCTGCTCGTACTTCTCGCGCCCCTCGGGGCTTCGCCATTCGTAGTCCGACAGCTCCTGGACGGCCTTGGCGGGCGACGGCGGCAGCGACTCGATGCGCATCTCGTTGAACCGCGCGTCGTCGTCGAGGGCACGCGCCAGTTCCTTGCGCTCGGCGAGGACCGCCTCGTCGAGGAGCTTTTTGACCTCGGCCAGGGTGCCGTCGAGGTTGTTGCGCGCCAACAACTCCCGGCGACGACGGTTGGCTTCGGCGGCGAGTTTGTCGGCGCCGCGCATGTTCTTGGTGCCGCGCCGCAACATCTCCGACAGCGCCCGCCGCGGCGAACTGCCCTCCATCACGTCCTGGCCGATCTGCTCGAGTGCCTCGCGCAGATCGATCGGGGGCGCCAGCGGGTCGGGCCCGCCGGTGTATCGCGAATACCGCGAACTCTTGCTCACCGGCCGCACTCCTCAACGCAGCTCGTCCCTCGCTGCTTGATCGTCGTACGGCGACGTCTAGCCATAGGTCGTTTCGCCCTCGTCCGACACCTTGTCTATCCGCTTGGCCAGATACAGCGCCTCGAGTGCCAGCTCCACCGCGGCCGCTCGCTGCCCGTCGGACTTCGCGTCGAGCCGCTTCTGGATCTCAGCGATCGCGGGCACCTCCGGCACCGCGGCCAGCACCTCGCGCGCCGAGACCCGCTCACCAGTGGTGACGGCCGAGCCGTTCTCGATCGCGACCACCAGCGGTCCGACGTCGATGCCACCGAGCAGCCGCTGCGCGGTGTCCGCGGTGGCCCGCCGCAGCAGGTGCTCGAGCACCGCCTGCTCGCGACCCTCCTCGCCGGACTCGAACTCGAGCTTGCCGCGCAGCACGTCGACGACCGAGCCCAGGTCGACCACGCGGGCCACCGGCTCCTGTTCCCCCAGCACCGCCGACCGGTGACGCGCGGCCGCGGCGACGGTCTCGGCCGCGGCGATCGCGAAGCGCGCGGAAACCCCTGAGCGCTGGTCGATCGACCGCGACTCGCGCAGATAACGGGCGAACCGTGCCAAGACCTGGATCAGGTACTCGGGCACCTCGGCGGCCAGGTGCGCCTCTTGGGTGATGACGCCGACCTCCGCGTCGAGCTCCAGCGGGTAGTGCGTGCGGATCTCGGCGCCGAACCGGTCCTTGAGCGGGGTGATGATCCGGCCGCGGTTGGTGTAGTCCTCCGGGTTGGCGCTGGCGACCACGAGGACGTCGAGCGGCAACCGCAACGTGTACCCGCGAACCTGGATGTCGCGCTCCTCCATCACGTTGAGCATCGACACCTGGATGCGCTCGGCGAGGTCGGGCAGCTCGTTGATCGCGACGATGCCCCGGTGCGCCCTCGGGATCAACCCGAATGCGATGGTCTCCGGATCGCCGAGGCTGCGGCCCTCCGCGACCTTGATCGGGTCGATGTCGCCGACCAGGTCGGCCACGCTGGTGTCGGGGGTGGCCAGCTTCTCGGTGTAGCGCTCGCTGCGGTGCCGCCACGCGATCGGCAGGTCGTCGCCCGAGTCCGCCGCGCGCCGGATGGACTCGGGGGTGATCGGGTCGTACGGATGCTCGCCCAGCTCCGACCCGGCGATCACCGGGGTCCATTCGTCGAGCAGACCCGTCAGCGCGCGCAGCAGCCGGGTCTTGCCCTGACCGCGTTCGCCGAGAAGCACCACGTCGTGGCCTGCGATCAGCGCCCGCTCGAGCTGCGGAATGACGGTGTCCTCGAAGCCGAGGATGCCCGGCCACGCGTCGCGTCCCTGCGCCAGAGCGGCCAGCAGGTTGTCCCGGATTTCTTGCTTGACGCCCCGCTCGCGATGGCCGGAGGCCCTCAGCTCGCCGACGGTGCGGGGTAGATCTTGGGGTTGAGTCACCACTCCAAGCTACGACTTGTCTCGCGAGCGTGCGGGTTTCCCATGCCTGCGAGGCTCGCATCCGCCCAATTCGGTACGCTCGCCGCGTCGACTCAGCCCGCAGACGGCGGCAGAAGTTGGAACCCGTCGAGGATCGTCTGGCTGTCCCGCTGATACGTCGGGTCCTCGGGGACCAGCGTCTGGACGGTCACGCTGACAGCGAAAGTCCGTCCTTCGGTGCGCATCACCGCGCCGAGGGCGACGGCCGGATGCGGGGCGACGTTGCCCATCACCGGCATCTGGTAGTCGAACATCCTGGCGGGCAGCCCGCACACCGTGCCCTCGGTCTCGCGAACGTCCGTGGCGCCGATGCCCGACTCGAGCGCGTCACGCATGTTGGTGAAAATCAGGCCCGCATCCTGCACACCGGGCGCGCTTTCGAGCGTCACCACGACGTTCGGCGTGAACCCCTGCGCGGTCAGGTCATCGTTGCGCATGGCGAAGCGGATCAGTTCCGAATCCATCATCGTGGTCCGCTCCCACCCCGGCGGCGTCGGAATCCTCATCACCGGCTCGTTGTCGTTCTTGGCCGGGATCGTCGTCAATGGGTCGTCGACGGCCTCGCATTGCGACGAGCCGAGTCCGCCGGGATCGGCCGCCGCCGACAGGTCCTCACCCGCGACAGCGCGTGCGTCGTCGACGGTCCGCGTGCAGGAGACCAGCACAAAGATCGCCAGCAGCAGGGCGGCGGCGTTGCGCGACGCAGTGAACATGCTGTGCAACATAGCCACCTCCCGCCGTCTTCGGCCCAGATCAACCAGACATCAGTGCGCGAAGTGACGTGCACCGGTGAGGTAGAGCGAGATACCCGCTCTGGCAGCGGCTTCGGTGACCTGCTCGTCGCGCACGGAACCGCCCGGGTGGACGATCGCCTTGACGCCGCCTTCGGTCAGCACCTCCAGCCCGTCGGGGAACGGGAAGAACGCGTCGGAGGCGGCGACCGCGCCGCGTACCCGGTCGCCGGCCCGCTGCACCGCGAGGCGGGCCGCATCGACTCGGTTCACCTGACCCATGCCGACGCCGACGGTGGCGCCGTCCGCAGCGACGACGATCGCGTTCGACTTGACCGCCCGGCACACCCGCCACGCGAACATCAGGTCCGCCAATGTCGCGGGATCGGCGGGCTCGCCGGTGGCCAGGGTCCAAGTGAGCGGGTCGTCGCCGCCAGCGGTGAACTCGTCGCGCTGCTGTACCAGCAAGCCACCGCTGACCTGGCGGAACTCGGTGCCCCCCGGCTGCGGTTCGGAGGCCACCAACACCCGGATGTTCTTCTTACGGGTGAGCACGTCCACCGCGCCTGCTTCGTAAGCGGGCGCGATGATCACCTCGGTGAAGATGTCGGCCACGGTCTCGGCCATCTCGACCGACACCGCGGTGTTGGCCGCGATCACACCGCCGAACGCCGACAGCGGATCGCATTCGTGAGCTTTGCGGTGTGCGTCGGCCACCGACTGCGACGAGATCGCGATACCGCACGGGTTGGCGTGTTTGATGATCGCCACGCAGATCTCGGGGTGGTCGAAGGCGGCCCGCCAGGCAGCGTCGGCGTCGGTGTAGTTGTTGTAGGACATCTCCTTGCCGTGCAACTGCTCGGCCTGCGCCAGGCCCGGCCACCCGGCGTCGTCGCGGTAGAGCGCGGCCTGCTGATGGGGGTTCTCGCCGTAACGCAGCACGGCGCTGCGCCGCCACGTGCCGCCCACCCACGCGGGCAGCTTCTGAGCCGGCTCCTCCGGCGCGAGCACGGCACCCATCCAGGAGGCGACGGCGACGTCATATTCGGCCGTGTGCCGAAATGCCAGAGACGCCAGAATTTTTCGTTCGGCCAGCGTGAACCCGCCGGAGCGCACCGCGGCGAGCACACCGTCGTAGCCCAGCGGGTCGACAACCACCGCGACGCTGGGGTGGTTCTTCGCGGCGGCCCGAACCATCGACGGGCCGCCGATGTCGATCTGCTCGACGCATTCGTCGATGCTCGCGCCGGAGGCCACGGTCTCGGCGAAGGGGTAGAGGTTGACCACGACGAGTTCGAAGGCCTCGACACCGAGATCGGCCAGGGCCGAGACGTGTTCGGGCTTGCGCTGGTCGGCGAGCAGTCCGGCGTGCACACGCGGATGCAGGGTCTTGACCCGCCCGTCGAGCACCTCGGGGAAGCCGGTGACCTCTTCCACGGGTGTCACCGGAACATCTGCGGCGGCAATGGTTTTCGCGGTCGACCCGGTGGACACGATGCTGACCCCGGCTTCGTGCAACCCGCGGGCCAGCTCGGCGAGGCCGGTCTTGTCGTAGACGCTGATCAGCGCCCGCCTGATCGGCCGCTTGCCCTCGGTCATCCCAATGTCGCCTTTCGTCCCGTCCAGGTCACACCGCGGACAGCCACCGCGGCCAGTATCTCGGCCAGAAGTCGCCGTTCGACGACCTTGATCCGTTCGTGCAGTGTCGCCTCGTCGTCGTCGTCGAGGATGGGCACCGCCTCCTGCGCCAACACCGGGCCCGTGTCGGTTCCCGCGTCGACCAGATGCACGCTGCAGCCGGTCACCTTGACGCCGTAGGCAAGCGCATCGGCCACCGCGTGCGCGCCGGGAAAGGCGGGCAGCAGCGCCGGATGTGTGTTGATGATGTGGCCCATGAACCGCGAGAGAAAATGCGGCCCAAGGATTTTCATGAACCCAGCGGAGACGATCAGGTCGGGCTCGTATGCGGCGGTGGCTTCGGTGAGCGCGGCGTCCCACGCCGTCCGGTCCGGGTAGTCGCGCAGTCGCACGGTGAAGGACGGAACCGAGGCGGCCGCCGCGATGTCGACGGCAGCGCAGTCGCGGTCCACACCGACGGCGACGATCGATGCGGGGTATTCGCCCGCGGTGGCGTCCAGCAGCGACTGCAGCAGCGACCCGGTCCCCGACGCCAGCACGACGACCCGCGCAGGAACCTTCGGCGGTACGCGGAGGGGTTGCTGCACGCCTGGCAGCCTAATGGGTGCCGGGCGGACCGTCGTCGTCCGCCATGAAGTGCTCTTCGGGGTCCTCGACGATGTCGCTCGCGGTGTCGTTCGGCAGGTCCGCGGGGGTCTCGGCCTGGTCGGCGGCTCCGGTGCCCGCCGGATCTGCAGGTTCGGCTTCGAGGGCCTCGTCGCCGACGACCTCGGGCCCGGGTTCCGGTTCGGCGTCGTCGGATTCCGGCTCGGGTTCGGGCTCGGCGGCTACATCAGCCCCCACGTCCGGGTCCGGGTCGACGTCGGGGCCTGCGTCGACCACCGCCTTGGGCGCTCGCGGCCTGCGGGCCACGCCGCCGGCCATCACCACCGTCAACGCGCCGATGCCGGCGAACCACAGGAACACCGCGGGCCCGAAGGTCGTCTGGTCGACGCCGACGTCGCCGAAGTTGCCCAGCCGCCCACCACCGGCATAGCCGAGCAGCGCCATGGTGAGTGCGGCCAGCGCCGACGCGACGAGCAGTTTGCCCATCGCCGGGCCCAGCGGAAGCGGGCGTCGCGCGCACTGCTGCCCGACCGCCACCGCCGAGGCCGCCGCGACGATGAGCAACGCCACCCATACCGGGCCCAGCGGCGGCGAGGGGACCGCGGCCAGCACCGGAAGCGCCGGAATGTCGCCGCCGAAGACGGTGAAGGAGCTGAAGGTGGCGAGCCCGACGTGCGCGCTCGACCCGACCGCCACCGCGGCCGTTCCGACCAGCACGTTCGGGATGTAGAGCGCCGACAGCACGGTCAGGCTGAACTGTCCGAACATCGAGTCGGTGATCGAGTAGAGCTCGTCCATCGTCGACCAGTGCACAACCAGCGAACCCGCCATCACCACACCCGACAGGCCGACGAGCGCCAGCACACCCGCGACCGCGGCGCGGACCGCGTCCGGCAGCCAGGCGGGCAGCGAAGCACGGCCCGAGGTCGGGGCCATCAGCCGCGCGCCGATGCGGGACCCGACGCCGACCACCGCACCGATCGCATGTACGGCCAGCACGCCGCCGAAGGCGCGCAACGCGTGCGGGGTCTGCAGTTCGGTGAGCACCGAAGCCGCGTCGTGGACGACCGCCAACGCGATCGCTGCGATCAGCAGCGGGCCGCCCAATGCCGAGGCCACAACCCAACGCGTCACGAACCACGAGGCGTTCGGACTGGTCGCCGCCGCGGTCGTGCGCGCCGTGCCCCACACCATCGCCAGCGCGGGCATCAGCGGCAACACCCCGAGCTCGGCGCCGCCGATGGACACCGGCACCAGGTGCACGCCGAGCCACATGCTCGCGGTCGCGCCGAGGGCGCCGGTCATGTCGCTGTTGGCGATCAGCAGTTGCAGCAACACGATCGCCGCGATGACGACAAGCGCCACCAACGACGGCCCGAACGCGACCCGAAGCAGCTCACGCGCCTGGCGTGCGCCGACTGGCCGTTGATCCACTGGTTGAGCCGCTCCTCAGTCAGGCTGCCGTGCGGCGGTGACGCACGCGCGGCTCAGACTACTGGCTCACCTCAGGAAGGCGGCGGACCCGACTGCGAGGAAGACGACGGTTGCTCCGGGGTCTGCGTCGACGGTGAGGATGTCTGCGAAGACGACGGCGACGGCGGTTGACCGTACGCGGGGAACCCGGTCGGCGGTGTCGCCGGACCCTGTTGGCCCTGTTGACCCTGGGGATGGCCTTGTTGCTGGGCTGCGGGGTAGCCGCCGGTCGACGGACCGCCCGGATAGCCGCCCGGGTACGTCGACGGGTATCCCGGCCGCTGCTGCGGTCCGCCGTGATGCTGCTGGCCCTGGTGACCGTAGTACGGGCCCGGTGCGCCGTACTGCTGATGCCCGTAGGACTGGTCGTACTTCGGACGCGGCGCCGGCGGAGTGATGACGCCCGACTCGAACAGCAGCGCCGCCACCGCGATGATCGCCTGGAACAGCGAGAACGCGATGATCAGGTAAAGGCCCCAATCGATCGCGGCACCGCTGGGCCGGTTGATCACCTCGGCGATGATCAGGAGGAACGCCGCGACCGCCAGCACTGCGTACACCGACGTGTGGACGCCCTGCCTCGGCAGGAGCGCCGTTCCGGCGAGCAGGCCCGCGACGAGTGACGCCGCGACGGCGAGCACCAGACCGAACGAGCTTCCGCTGATGGTGCCCAGGCCCGGAAAATCCGACGCGGAGATCGTGAACAGGGGCGCAAAGCTCGCGAGGTACACCGCCAGCCCCAACAGCGCCACGGCGGCGGCCAAGTAGAGAGGCAGCTTGCTCGCGACGTCGGAAGCCGGGGATGAGCTCTCCGGCGTTCTGCCGAACTGCTGCGTCGGCGCGGAGAACTGGGTGGTCGGCTGATGTGCTTGCGGGTATCCCGGGCTACCGGGTGGTCCTTGGGGGTACGACATGGCCTCTCCTGTGCTCGGGCGGGCTTCGAAACCACGCTAGCGCACAGCGCGTCATGCAGAGACCAGCACCGGTTCGCCCACGGTGTCCTGTTCGGTCTGTTCGATTTCGCGGACCAGCGGCAACACCCTTGCGCCGAAGTATTCGATCTCCTCCTGGAAGTGCAGGAAGCCGCCGAGGATCAGGTCGACTCCGCGTTTGCGGTACGCCGCAATACGTTCGGCGATCTGCTCGGGTGTGCCGATCAGCTGCGTGCGGAAGCCATCGTTGTACTGCACCAAGTCCTCGAACGTCGAATCCGCCCACATGCCGCGCTGATCCGCGGTCGAGTTGCCCGCCTGTTGGACCGCGGCGCGGAATCCCTCCACCGCGGGTCTGTTGGCCTTGGCAACGATCTCTTTGAGCGTCTCCTTCGCCTCTTTCTCGGTGTCGCGGGCGATGATGAAGCCGTTGAGCCCGAACCGCACCTCGCGGCCGGTCGTGCGGGCGTGGCCGCGGACGTCGACGATCTGTTCGCTCACCCCGTCGTAGTCCTTGCCGTTGGAGAAGTACCAGTCTGCATACAGACCACCGTTTCGCCGCGCGGCCGTGGAGTTACCGCCTTGGAAAAGTTCGGGATTGGGCCGCTCGGGGGTGTTGAGCGGTTTGGGTTTGAGCGTGAAGTCGTGGATGCGGTAGAAGTCGCCGCGGAAGTCAACGTCGTCCTCGGTCCAGATCTTGCGCAGCACCTGCAGGAACTCCGCGCTGCGCCGGTAGCGCTCGTCGTGCTCGAGCCACGGCTCACCGAGGTGGGTGAACTCGTCTTTGAACCATCCCGACACCACGTTGACCGCGAACCGGCCGCCGCTGAGGTGATCGGCGGTGGCGCCGAGCTTGGCCAGCACCGCGGGCTGCCACAGCCCCGGATGCACCGCGGCGATCACCTTCAGTTTCTGGGTGGCCAGCAGCAGCGCCAGTGAGAAGCTGGTCGACTCGTGCTGGTACTCCGCGCCATAACTCGCCTCATAGCGGACCTGGCTCAATGCGTACTCGAACCCGTTGTCCTCGGCCGTCCGCGCCAACTTGACGTTGTAGTCGTATTTCCAGTCGGTGCGCTGCTCGATATCGCTGGTCACCAGTCCGCCGCTGACGTTGGGCACCCAGTAGGCGAACTTCACGTGATCGGCGATGCGTTCGGTCGTCATGGTCTGCCATGACAACAGTGACCTGTTCGCCCGTCGCCGGTATCGCTCGTGGTGAGCCAAACCCGTGCTTGCCCCCCAGACTGAAACACGTTCTAATTCTGGACATGGATTACGGGCTCGTGCTGTTCACCAGCGACCGCGGGATCACCCCCGCGGCGGCGGCCAAGCTGGCCGATGACCACGGTTTCACCACCTTCTACGTGCCCGAACACACGCACATTCCGATCAAGCGGCAGGCTGCGCATCCGACGACCGGCGACGAGTCGCTGCCCGACGACCGCTACATGCGCACGCTCGATCCCTGGGTCAGCCTCGGCACCGCGGCTGCGGTGACCTCGCGGGTCCGGTTGTCGACCGCTGTGGCGCTGCCGGTGGAGCACGACCCGATCACGTTGGCGAAGTCGATCGCCTCGCTCGACCACCTATCCGGTGGCCGGGTCAGCCTCGGGGTCGGCTTCGGCTGGAACACCGACGAACTCGCCGACCATAACGTGCCGCCCGGTCGCCGACGCACCATGCTGCGCGAATACCTCGAAGCGATGCGGGCACTGTGGACCCAGGAGGAAGCCTCGTACGAAGGCGAGTTCGTCAACTTCGGGCCCAGCTGGGCATGGCCCAAACCGATTCAACCGCACATCCCCGTCCTCGTCGGAGCGGCGGGCACCGAGAAGAACTTCAAGTGGATCGCTCGGTCCGCCGACGGCTGGATCACCACACCGCGCGACTTCGACATCGACGAGCCGGTCAAGCTGCTGCAGGACACCTGGGCGGCCGCGGGCCGCGACGGAGCACCGCAGATCGTCGCCCTCGACTTCAAACCCGACCCCGAAAAGCTTGCCCGCTGGGCCGATCTCGGGGTCACCGAAGTGCTGTTCGGCCTTCCCGACAAGTCCGAAGACGACGTCGCCGCGTACGTCGAACGGCTCGCGGGCAAGCTGTCCGCCCTTGTCTGATCAGGGTTTACCGAAGCCCGCCGAGCCGAGCACCCGCTGTCCCGCGTCGCTGGTCACCGCATCGACGAATGTCAGGGCGAGGTCGCGCTGCGACGAGTCTTCCAGCGTCGCTATGGGATAGACGTTGACGACATCGGCGGCCTCGGGTACGGACACCGTGGCGACACGTGCACCGGCGTCTCGGGCATCGGTGACATAAACGATTCCGGCGTCGGCCTGACCGCTCGTCACCTTGTTCAGCACGTCGGTCACCGAGGACTCCTCGCTGACTGGCGACAGGTCGACTCCCGCAGCCACTTCGACCCTCCGTGTCGCCGACCCGCACGGGACCTGAGGGGCACAGACCACGACGTTGATCCCGGGCCGAGTGAGATCACGTATCGTCCTGACCTCCTTGGGATTTCCCGCCGCTATCACGATCACCATGGTGTTGGACGCGAAGTTCACCGGGTCACCGGCAAGCAATCCGGCGTCAGCGACCTTGTCCATGTTCACGGTGTCGGCGGAGGCAAACACGTCGGCTCGCGCACCCTGCATCAACTGCGTGGCGAGGTCGGAGGAACCGGCGAAGGAGAACTCCACCCGAGTGCCTGGGTGGTCTTTTTCGAACTGCGCACCGATCTCGGTGAACGCTGTGCTCAGCGAGGCCGCGGCGAACACCATAAGCGAATCGCGTTCGGACCCTTGCCCGCATCCGGTGGCCAGGGTCAGGAGCAGCGCGGCCAGAAGCGAGAGGGGCTTCACGACTGCTCCTCCCTTGTGGTCAGGCCAGGCTGGCGCGGTTGATCTTCTCCGCCGGACGCACCGTGATCGCCGCACCGAGCGGATCTCCGTCCGACATCAACGCGACGAGATCCTCCTCCTCGGAGATGGCCAAGAACCGCGAGTTGTCCGATTCGAGTCTGCCGATGATGATCCCGGTGCGGACCGGCCAGTCGTAGCGAACGGAGTAGGTCTCGATCGTCGCGCGACCGTCGGGCCGCTCGACCACCGGAACCTTCGGCAGTGCCGCGACATCCGCGTCGAGGTTCTCGCTGTCGTTCGTCCGCCAGTCGGTCGGCAGCGTCGAATAGACGCCGACCGAATACTTGCTCATCGTGCCGCCGTTGGCTCCCACGAAGCCGAAACGTCCGGGCTGATCGCGCATTTGGGTGACGGTCTCGGCGATGGCGTGCAGCGAGTAGCTGTTCCCCGGGCCGCCGAAGTACGGCAGGCCGCCGGTCACCGTCAGGCCCCGCGGGTCCTCGCCGTCGATGCCGAGCGCCTCGCAGGCGACGTATACCGGGAAGGGAAAGCAGCTGTACAGGTCGAAGGTGGCGATGTCGTCGACACCGATCTGGGCCACCCGCAGGGCTTCTCGCACGGCGTGCACGGTCGCGGGGCTGGCGCCGAGGTCGACGCGGTCCAGCAGGTCCTGCTCGGTCAGGTCCGAATGCCCGTGCAGGTACACCCATTTCTCCTCGGGCACCCCGAGTCGGCGTGCGGCCGACACCGACATCATGATCGCGGCGGCGCCCTGGTTGACCTGATCGCGGGCCACCAGGAGGCGGGGGTAGGGGTCGCAGATCATCCGGTTGTCGTCGGTGACGGTGACGATCTCCTGCACTGACCGTTCGACCGGTGACGACGAAAACGGGTTCTTCGCAGCGATTTTCGACAACGGCGCGAACAGTTCGGCCATCTGCCTGCGGTATTCGGAAACGCCGAGTCCCAAGCGGCTACGACGCGCGTTGTCCAGCAGCCCGTACTGCACTGCGGCACCGGTCAATCCGTGGGATGCGGTGTACTCGGTGAAGTACTTGTGGATCTGGTGCCCGCGGTCCTCGAGTTGCCCCTCAACGTGTTCGGTGAAGTCGGGCTTGGCCTGTCCTTGTTCGGCGGCGCGGCGCCAGTAGCGAGCCGTCGAACCCGGTTCCGAGCCGATCACCATCGCCACGTCGAACTCACCCGCCGCGATGGCACTGCCCGCCTCGGTGACGAGCTTCTGCGGCCCCTGCCCGCCGACCGGCTCGAGCACGACACGGGCCGGATCGCCGCCGACGCGCCCCATCACCGACCGCGGATAGTTGTTCGACTTGCCCAGCGTCGCGGGCATCGGCCCGGAGATCTCGAACTGGCGCAGCGCATACACCGTCTCGATGGCCTGTGCGGCCGCCGTGGCGTCGAGCCCGGTGTCGGCGAGCGCGGCCCGCACCGCCTCGGTCGCAAGGTCGACCGCCGACATGCCCCGATAGCCGGGATCGTCGATGCGCTCGGTGAACTGCCCGACGCCGACGATGACCGGGGTCCGGGAATCGACCATTACAGACCTCCTGAGAACTGTTAGTTCGTCAGGCTAATCGAGCAGGAGAACGTGTTCCTAATCCTGCGGCACACTTCACACCCCGCGCAGGCCCTACCGCAAGCGCGAGCGACCGCTTTTGCACACCAGACTGCGGCGTGTCGCGCACAAACACGGTCGCTCGCGCCAAAGAGTAGAGCGCGCGCAAAGCGTGGAGCGCGCGTTACAGGCTCTGCAGGATCTCCCGGGCCAGGTTGGCGGTCTCCGACGGTGTCTTGCCGACCTTCACGCCCGCGGCCTCCAGCGCTTCCTTCTTCGCGGCGGCGGTGCCCGAAGAACCCGACACGATGGCGCCCGCGTGACCCATCGTCTTGCCCTCCGGCGCGGTGAACCCCGCGACGTAGCCGACGACGGGCTTGCTGACGTTCTCCTTGATGTAATCGGCCGCGCGCTCTTCTGCGTCACCGCCGATCTCACCGATCATCACGATCACCTTGGTGTCGGGGTCCTTCTCGAAGGCCTCGATCGCGTCGATGTGCGTGGTGCCGATGACAGGGTCGCCGCCGATGCCGATGGCGGTCGAGAACCCGAAATCGCGCAGTTCGAACATCATCTGATAGGTCAGCGTGCCGGACTTCGACACCAGGCCGACCGGGCCCGGACCGGTGATGTTGGCAGGCGTGATCCCGGCCAGCGCCTCGCTGGGCGTGATGATGCCCGGGCAGTTGGGACCGATGATGCGGGTCTTCTGCCCTTTCTCCACGTTGTAAGCCCACGCGTATGCGGTGTCCTGCACCGGGATTCCCTCGGTGATGACGACCAGCAGCGGGATCTCCGCGTCGATGGCTTCGATGATCGCGTCCTTGGCGAACTTCGGCGGCACGAACACCACCGACACGTCGGCGCCGGTTTCCTTCATCGCCTCGGCGACAGAGCCGAACACCGGCAACTCGACGTCCTTGCCGTCCTTGTCGACGTGCGAGACGGTCGTGCCGGCCTTGCGTGCGTTGACACCGCCGACCAGCTGCGTGCCGGCCTTGAGCATCAGCGCGGTGTGCTTGGTACCTTCGCCGCCGGTGATGCCCTGGACGATGACCTTGGAGTCCTTGTTCAAAAAGATCGACATGAGGTGCGTCCCTTACTTGTTCGCCAGCTCGGCGGCTTTGTCGGCTCCGGAGTCCATGGTGTCGGCCTGGATCACCAATGGGTGATTGGCCTCGGCCAGGATGCGGCGACCCTCTTCGACGTTGTTGCCGTCGAGACGGACGATGAGCGGCTTGTTGGCCTCGTCGCCGAGGATCTTCAGCGCGTTAACGATGCCGTTGGCGACGGCGTCACACGAGGTGATGCCGCCGAACACGTTGACGAACACGCTCTTGACCTGTTCGTCGTTGAGGATGACGTCCAGACCCGCGGCCATCACCTCGGCCGAGGCGCCGCCGCCGATGTCGAGGAAGTTGGCCGGCTTCACGCCGCCGTGCTTCTCCCCGGCGTAGGCGGTGACGTCCAGCGTTGACATCACCAGGCCCGCGCCGTTGCCGATGATGCCCACCGACCCGTCGAGCTTGACGTAGTTGAGGTCGTGCTCCTTGGCCTTGAGCTCCAGCGGATCGGTGGCGTCGCGGTCCTCGAACTCGGAGTGCTCGGGATGCCGGAAGTCGGCGTTGCCGTCGAGCGTGACCTTGCCGTCCAGCGCCAGGATCTGGTCGTCAGGAGTGCGCACCAGCGGGTTCACCTCGACCAGCGTCGCGTCTTCGCCGACGAACACCTCCCAGAGCTTGGCGATCGTCACCGCGGCGGCGTCGAGCACCTCCTCGGGCAGATGGCCCTTCTTGGCGATCTCACGGGCGAACGCCTCGTCGACGCCCTTGGTCGCGTCGACGGGGACCCTGGCCAGCCGGTCCGGCTTGGTGGCTGCGACCTCTTCGATCTCCACGCCGCCTTCGACCGAGCACATCGCGAGGTAGGTGCGGTTGGCGCGGTCGAGCAGGAAGGAGATGTAGTACTCCTCGGCGATGTCGCTGGCCTCGGAGACCAGCAGTTTCTTGACGATGTGGCCCTTGATGTCCAGGCCGAGGATGTTCTGGGCGTGGGTGAACGCGTCGTCGGCGGTGGCCGCGTACTTCACGCCGCCCGCCTTACCGCGGCCGCCGGTCTTGACCTGCGCCTTGACCATCACCGGCTTGCCGATCTCCTCGGCGATCGCCTTGGCGTCCTCGGCGGTGTCGGTCACTCGACCGGGCGTGGTGGGCACGTTGTGCTTGGCGAAGAGCTCTTTCGCCTGGTATTCGAAGAGGTCCATTGGCTGTGGAACGTCCCTGTCTCTAGCGCGTCGATTGCGGAGTTGTTGGGCCGAAGGCTCCGTGGAACTTTATCCACACGCCCAGAACGCGTTGGCACCGCCCACCGGTCATGTGGTAGATCTCACCAGCTCGGCTCAGTGATACAAATCACAATCCTCCGCGGAATAGGCTCTCGGCTTGCAGCCGCCGTCGCGAGTTGGTTAACGTGCCTCTGGTCTCGATAACGCTTTGGTCACGACAGGCAATCCCGACAGGCTTCTCGACAGGCAAGGACACCCCAGGTTGGCTTCGCACCGTTCGTCCGGATCTCATCGCAGATCGTCGACGAACCGGCAAATCAGCCGCCGTGCAAGCGAATCCCCTGCCGAAGTCACCGACATCATCCCGTTCAACGAATTCGGCGATCTCGCTGACATCGACTTCCGCGAGAACAGTGCGTTCGACCGCGAAGCCCAGGTCATCCACGCCCCCGAGCTCGATGACCTGACCGCCACCGACGACCTCGTTCCGCTGCGTCTCGCCGTGCCCTCGGAGTTCCAATCCGGGTCACAGTCCGGTCCGAGGCACGCGCGCCGCTCGCACGCCTACCGCGACAGCCACACCGACACCAGCGATGGCATGGACGCGACCGATGTCATCCGGATCGGCAGCCGCACGCCTGCGCACCGCAAGCAGGAAGTTCCCGTCAAGGGCCGGCTGATGGTGGCCGCGATGGCCGTCGGCGCCACCGCCGCGGGCGCCTACTCGATGGCCAATGCGGCCCACGAGAAGTCCTCGGAGGCCGTCCTGGCCGTCGACCAGTCCGCGATGGCCAACCCGGTGAGCGAGACGTCAGGCGGTATGCAGGTGGTCGCCGTGACACCGGCCGCCAGCTCGGCAATGCACACCGAGGAGATCCAGAAGGCGGCCGCGTTCGCCCAGGAGCGCGCCGAGCGCGAAGCCCGGCTGCAGCGGCCGATGTTCGTGACGCCAACCACCGGCGTGTGGACGTCGGGCTTCGGTTACCGCTGGGGCGCCCTGCACGGCGGCATCGACATCGCGAACTCGATCGGCACGCCGGTGCTCGCCGCCTCCGACGGCGTGGTCATCTCGGCCGGGCCGTATGCCGGTTACGGCAACATGGTCAAGGTCCGGCACTCCGACGGCACGGTGACGCTCTACGGTCACCTCAGCTCGTGGTCGGTGAGTGTCGGTCAGCGAGTCTGGGCAGGTGACCAGATCGCCAAGATGGGCAACACCGGCAACTCGACGGGCCCGCACCTGCACTTCGAGGTGCACCTGAACGGCACCGACCGTGTCGACCCCGTGGGCTGGTTGGCCAAACGCGGCCTGTCTTTCGGCAACTAGTCTGGCTGAGTGGCCAGCGACGACGATTCCGATCTGACACGCCAATCACCCCAATCCCCGTCGAGCGCGGAAACGGGCATCATCCGTCGTCACCCTTCCGGTGAGATTCCGACCGGCCAGGACCCGCAGACCAGCATCATCCGGCGCCATCCGACCGGCTCGATCCCGATCGCCGGCCCGCCTACGCAGATGGCGGACGGAGGCGCCACACAGCTGTCCGACCGCGCCGCACCCGAGACGGCCTACATTCCGCGCGCACGACCGGTCGCTGTCTCACCGACGGGATCGCCGCCGGCCAACCCGAAGACCGCGATCGCCACCGCGGTCGCCAGCATCCTGACCGGCTGGGCCACCGCAGTCATCGCCACCGACCTGATCACCGGTTGGTGGCGCACCGACCAACTGTTCTGCATCGCGGTCGGCTTCCTGACCGCGATCTCGGGGGCCGCCCTCATCGCCGGGCTGATCGGACTGCTGTTGCGGCGTTGGGTGAGCCGGCTGCTGGTCATGGTGGGGTCGATGGTGGCCCTGCTGATTTTCTCGAGCCTGTTCGTGGCCGGGGCCAAGCTACCGGCCGTGGTGTACGCGATCCCGGTGCTACCACTGGCGAGCATCGTGCTGGCCGCGCTGCCCGCCACCGGCCGCTGGGAAAGGTCCTAGCCGTCGACGACTGCAGCAATCGCCTCGATCTCGACGAGTTGATCCTCGTAGCCGAGGACAGTCACTCCGAACAAGGTGCTCGGCACGTCGTGGTCCCCGAACGCGTCGCGTACCACTTCCCATGCGGTGACCAGATCACGCTGTTCGGCGGAGGCGACCAGTACGCGGGTGCTGATCACGTCCTGCAGCGTGGCGCCGGCCTCGGCGAGCGCGCGCGTCATGGTCTCGACACAGGCCGCTGCCTGCCCCGCGTAATCGCCGACGGCCGCGGTCGAACCGTCGTCGTTGAGGGGACAGGCCCCTGCCAGAAAGATCAACCGCGCATCGGAGGGGGCCGTTGCGGCATAGGCGTACTCGGCTACATCGGACAGGGTGGACGAGCGGATCAACCGCACAGACGTCGCCATAGAACGATCTTGACCGATCCGATCCGAGTTGCGCTACAGCTTTGTGATCGGCGCGTGGTTGTGCATGAGCTTGACCCGACCTGAGCTGCCGAAGTCGATCAGCGACATCGCCGACTCGCCCACGCCGCTCACCTCCTCCACGCGGCCCAACCCGTACTTGTCGTGCGTGACCCGGTCGCCGGGCTCGAGCACCAACAATGGGCGCTTTCCCGCACCCGACCGCGTCGGCGACGGGCGCGGTGTCCCGAAGCGTCCCGCACCGCTGACGGGAGCGCTCAGCGACGACCGTCCCCTCTCAGGATCGGTGCGCCGCCAATCGATCAGGTGTTGCGGAATCTCCTTGAGGAAGCGCGATTCCGGGTTCAACATCGGTTGGCCCCATGACGAGCGGACCTTGGCTCGGCTCAGGTAGAGCCGCTGACGGGCACGCGTGATACCGACGTAGGCTAGCCGGCGCTCCTCGGACAGCTCGGCGGGATCGCCCAGCGCCCGCATGTGCGGGAACATGCCGTCCTCCCACCCGGTCACGAAGACGACCGGGAACTCGAGGCCCTTGGCGGTGTGCAGCGTCATCATCGTCACGACACCGGCGCCGTGCTCGGGAAGCTCGTCGGCGTCGGCCACCAGTGAGACCCGTTCCAGGAACTGGGCCAGCACACCGGTATCGGGGATGTCCTCGTCCAGCTGCTCGTCATCGGCGAGCGCCTGCGCGTTAGCCAGGTCGGTGCTGAATTCGTGTGCGACGCTGACTAACTCGTTGAGGTTGTCCAGCCGCGCGAGATCCTGCGGATCGCTCGACGATTCGAGTTCGGCGCGATACCCGGTGCGGTCGAGCACCGCCTCGACCAACTCGCCGAGTTCACCGTCGAGGCGGCCGCGCAGATCGTCGAGCATCTCCACGAACGTCGAGATGCACTTCTCCGCACGGGTGTTGAGCATCGGCACCTTGCCCTCGGCGGCTGCCTGCAGGGCGTCGTTGAAGCTCAGGCCGGTGTTCTCGGCGTACACCGCGACGCATGCCTCGGCGCGGTCGCCGATGCCGCGACGCGGAGTGTTCAGGATCCGGCGCATGCTCACCGAGTCGCCTGGGTTGTCCAGCACCCGCAGGTACGCGACGATGTCGCGGATCTCCCGGCGCTCGTAGAAGCGCACGCCGCCAACAACTTTGTACGGAATACCCGCGCGGATGAACACCTCTTCGAGTGCGCGCGAGGAGTTGTTGGTGCGGTAAAACACCGCGACATCTGAGTAACTACCACCGTCGTCGACAAGCGCGTCGATCTCCTGGGCGACGAATCGCGCTTCGTCGTGCTCGTTGTCGGCGACGTAGCCGACGATCAGCTCGCCCTCCCCCTCGTCGGTCCACAGCCGCTTCTCGCGGCGGCCGGCGTTGCGGGAGATCACCGCGTTCGCGGCGTTGAGGATGTTCTGCGTGGAGCGGTAATTCTGTTCCAGCAGAATGGTTGTCGCGTTCGGGTAGTCGCGTTCGAAATCCTCGATGTTGCGGATCGTCGCACCGCGAAACGCGTAGATCGACTGGTCGGCGTCGCCCACCACGCACAGTTCGGCCGGAGGCACCCCGGCTGGATCATCTTGCGAGGCGGCCGTTCCCACCAGTTCGCGCACCAACACGTACTGCGCGTGGTTGGTGTCCTGGTACTCGTCGACCAGGATGTGCCGGAACCGGCGCCGGTAGTACTGCGCGATCTGCGGGAAGGTCTGCAACACGGCGACCGTCTCACCGATCAGGTCGTCGAAGTCGAGCGCGTTGGCCGCGCGCAGGCGGCGCTGGTACTCGGCGTACACCTCGGCGATGATGCCGGGCAACTCCTCGCCGGCCTCTGAGGCCTCGGCCGCCGCCTGCTCGGGGCCGACCAACTCGTTCTTGTGGTTGGAGATGGCATTGGACAGCAGCCGCGGCGAATACCGCTTGGTGTCCAGCCCCATGTCCTTGCCGATCATCAGCAGCAGGCGACGCGAGTCATCGGCGTCGTAAATCGAGAAGTTCGAATTGAGGCCCTTGATCAGGGAGGCCTGGTTGCGCAGGATGCGCACGCAGGTGGAGTGAAACGTCGACACCCACATCGCGCGGGCGCGGGGCCCCACCAGGCCCACCACCCGCTCGCGCATCTCGGCGGCGGCCTTGTTGGTGAACGTGATCGCCAGCACCTGCCCGACACCGACGTCACGGGCGGCCAGCAGATAGGCGATCCGGCGGGTGAGTACAGCGGTCTTGCCGGAGCCGGCACCTGCGACGATGAGCAGCGGCGAGCCCTCGTGCAGGACGGCCTGGCGCTGCTGCGGGTTGAGCCCTTCGAGCAGTTGATCGGATTCAGTGGCACCGTTGGGTGCGATCAGGTTCGGTGCGCTCATGTCGGTATCGAACTTACCGCTGTGCAGGGACACGACCGCGGTCGAACCGCGCATCGACTCAGCGGTCGAACCGCGCATCAACTCAGCGGTCGAACCGCGCATCGACTCAGCGGTCTAACCGCCACCTGGCTTTGCGCTGGCACAGCGTTTGGTGGCACACTTTGTCCCGTGCTCAGCAAACAGCGATTCAGCTACGGGTACCGATCCGCGGCACCCGTGGTCTAGCTGTTGCCGAGAGCTCCGCGAGGTGGTGAAACGCATGACGACCGAAACCGAGACTGTGCCCGATATCGATGACCTGCGCCGGGAGATCGACCGACTGGACGCCGAGATTCTCGCGGCCGTGAAGCGCCGCACCGAGGTGTCGAAGTTGATCGGTCAGGCCAGGATGGCCTCCGGTGGCACGCGCCTCGTGCACAGCCGCGAGATGAAGGTCATCGAGCGCTACAGCGAACTCGGCCCCGACGGCAAAGACCTCGCGATGCTGTTGCTGCGACTGGGCCGCGGTCGCCTCGGCCACTGACCTCCGGGTGATTTCGGTGCAGTTGGTTACGGTGAGCGCGACTGCCGACACCGGAATCGCCGGTCAACGCAGCGAGTCGGTGAGCCACGGCGTCAACCACTCGACCGCTTCCGGCGTGGGATGCACGCCGTCGCTGCGGATGCGGATGCCGTCGATCCAGTTGGTGTAACCGCCGTTCGGGCCGAGCTTGCGGTTCAGGTCGAGCACGGTGACATTCGAGCGGTACTTGACGGCGCTGCGCAGCAATGCGTTCCAGTCGTCGACCCGATCGGGATCGTCCTCCGGGTACAGGCTTCCGTCGCGCTTCTCGGCGCGACGGTTGTAGGGCTCGGTCGTGACGACGACGCGAGCGCCGGTCGAGGACAGGATGTCGAGCGCGCGGTTGAGTTCGGCGCGCAGGTAGGCGTCATACGTCGGCTCGCCGATGTGGGTCCACCGGCCTTCGTTCATCCGGTCGACGACTTCCCACCGGCCCACGATCAACAGCACCACGTCGGGCCGGTCGTGCTTGACCCGCTCCGACCACCTGCTCGGCCACGTGTCGCAGGCGGGCTTCTGGTTCAGCGTCTGGCCGACGTAGCGGTACGGTCCGCCGCGCGCGACACCGCATCCGATCGTCGTGTAGTCGGTGAATCTCAGACCCGGTGTCTCCGGCAGGTAGCGCATCAACGTCCAGGCCACCGAGTCGCCGAACACCGCGACAGTTCTGGTGTTCGGATCGCGGGCGGCGCTTCGCTCCACGGGGATCGGCACCTCCGGCGCCACCAGCGCCGCGGAGTCGATGCTCGGGTCCTCAATCGGCGGTCCTGACGGCACGCCGACCGGCAGCACGGTCATCGTGATCACCGCGGCGGTGGCGGCCGTCGCACCGGCCAACGGCAGCATCGGCACGATCACCGGCCGCCAACGCCGGATGGGCTGTTCGAGCAACCACCACGACAGCGCCGCAACCGCCAGCGTCGCCGCACAACGCAGCGCGAACAGCGGCCAGCCGGACCATCCGGTGCGTTCGCCGTTGATCGCCAGGAAGATCGGCCAGTGCCACAGGTAGACGCCGTAGGAGATCGCGCCCAACCACACCAGCGGCCGCCATGCCAGCACCCGCGCGACCGGTCCTTCCTGATCCATCGCCGCCGTACCGATCACGCAGGCGGCGGCGAGCGCGACGACGATCAGCAGGCCGTTACGGAAGTCACCGGCGCTGCCGGTCGCCATGTGCACCGCGAACCCCAGGACGACGACACCGAGAACCGACACCGCGCGGGCGACCCCACGCAGCCATCGGGTCCTGATCACCGGCCCGGCCAGCGTCACAGTGGTCCAGTCCCGCACCAGTAGGGCGGCCGCCGCCGCGCCGACGAGCAGTGCCTGAGCGCGGGTGTCGGTGCCGAAGTAGATCCGGTTCAGCGTCCCGTCGTCGACGAAGACGATTGCCGCTGCCGCCGAGGCGATCGCCCCCGCGGTGGCGACACCCAGAACCGCCCATCGCAGATGGGTCGGGTCCCGACGACAGAAGACGAACGCGACGGCGATCAGCAGCAGCGGCCAGAGCAGGTAGTACTGCTCCTCGACCCCCAGCGACCAGGTGTGCTGCAGCGGCGAGGGTGGTGCGCCCTGGGAGAAGTAGTCGGTGCGCTGGGCGACGAACGCCCAGTTGGCCACCCAGAAGAAGGACGCGACGGCGTCATCGCGCAGATTCGCGACCGCCTCCGTCGAGAAGAACTCGCGGGCGGCCACCACCGCGAGCACCATCACAAGAAGTGCAGGCAGCAGTCTGCGGGCGCGACGTATCCAGAAGTCGCGCAGCCGGATTCGACCGGTGCGCGCGTACTCGTCGAGCAGCAGCGAGGTGATCAGGAAGCCGCTGAGCACGAAGAACACGTCGACGCCGAGGAAGCCGCCGTCGACGCCGGGAATGCCGCCGTGGTCGGCGAGCACGAGTGCGACGGCGACGGCGCGGATGCCGTCGAGGGCGGGGATCTCGCCACGCCGACGCGCACGCGAGGAGGGATGTACTGACAGCGGGCGGCGATCAGCGGGCGCGACGGAGCGACGCGCATTCACTTGCGAAATCTTGCCCGTGCGAGGCGACCTGCCGCGGCAGGCGCGGCGGCGTGTCGAACTACTTCGTCAGCGCGATGTATTTCACCTCGAGGTACTCCTCGATGCCCTCGAAACCGCCCTCGCGCCCGAAGCCGGACTCCTTGACGCCGCCGAACGGCGCGGCCGGGTCGGAGACAACACCGCGGTTGATGCCGACTATGCCGGACTCGAGGCCTTCGGCGACGCGCAGCGCGCGGTCCAGCGACTGGGTGTAGATGTAGGCGGCCAGCCCGTACTCGGTGTCGTTGGCCGCGGCGACGCCCTCCTCCTCGGTGTCGAAACCGGTGATCGGGGCGACGGGACCGAACACCTCCTCCTTGAGAATGCGGGCATCGGCGGGCACGTCGGCCAGCACCGTGGCCGGGTAGAAGCTGCCGGGACCGCCAGGAGCGACGCCGCCGACCGCGACGGTCGCGCCCCGCGACACCGCGTCGGACACCAAATCCTCGACGGTGGCGACCTGCTTGGCGTTGATCAGCGGCCCGAGTGTGGCCGACTCGTCGATGCCCTTGCCGAGGGTGAACTCGCTCATCCGCTTGACCAGCTTGTCGGTGAACTCCGCGCGCACCGAGTTCGCGACGTGGAAGCGGTTGGCCGCCGTGCACGCCTCGCCGCCGTTGCGCATCTTGGCCAGGATGGCGCCTTCGACGGCGGCGTCGACGTCGGCGTCGTCGAACACCACGAACGGGGCGTTGCCGCCCAGTTCCATCGACGTGCGCAGCAGTTTGTCGGCCGACTGTTTGACCAGCGTTTTGCCCACCCCGGTCGAACCGGTGAAGGTCAGCTTGCGCAGCCGGCCGTCGTCGATCAGCGCGGCGGTGACGTCGCCGGCGTTCTTCGTCGGCAGCACCGACAGCACGCCCTTGGGCAGACCCGCCTCGTCCATCAGCTTGGCCAGCAACAGCATCGTCAGCGGCGTGTCCTGCGCGGGCTTGACGATCATCGTGCACCCGGCGGCGAACGCCGGGCCGATCTTGCGGGTGCCCATCGCCAGCGGGAAGTTCCACGGCGTGATCGCATAGCAGGGCCCGACCGGTTGCTTGGTGACAAGGACACGTCCGCTGCCCGCGGGGCTCTGGGTGTAACGGCCCGCGACGCGCACCGCCTCCTCGGCGAACCAGCGGAAGAACTCGGCGCCGTAGGTGACCTCGCCCATGCTCTCGCGCAGCACCTTGCCCATCTCCAGGGTCATCAGCGTCGCGATGTCCTCGGCGCGTTCGGTGATCTTCTCGAACACCGCGCGCAGGATCTCGCCGCGTTCGCGCGGGGCGGTGGCCGCCCACTCGCCCTGCACGGCGCAGGCGGCGTCGAGCGCGGCGATCGCATCGTCGGCGGTCGCGTTGGCGACGGAGGCGATCACCGAGTCGTCGGACGGGTCGAGCACATCGAAGGTGGACGAGCCCTCGCGTTCCTCACCACCGATCCACAGTCCGGTGGGCACTGACGACAGCAGCTTCGCGGTATCCATAACTCTTCTGTACACCTTTGGCCATTTCGCCGCACTAGGGTCATGTTCATGAGTGCCCACTCCGACCAGATACCCGATATCACCGCGACTCCGGCGTGGCAGGCGTTGCAGCGGCATCATGGCGAGATCGGAGCGAAGCACCTGCGCGAGTTGTTCGCCGAGGATCCCTCCCGCGGCACCGAGCTGGCCACGACCGTCGGCGACCTCTACATCGACTACAGCAAGCATCGGGTCACGCGCGAGACGCTGAACCTGCTGGTGGACCTGGCCCGCGCCGCACGCTTGGAGCAGAAGCGGGACGCGATGTTCTCTGGCGTGCACATCAACACCTCCGAGGACCGCGCCGTCCTGCATACCGCCTTGCGGTTGCCGCGCGGCTCCCAACTGGTCGTCGACGGGCGCAACGTCGTCGCCGACGTACACGAGGTGCTCGACAAGATGGGCGACTTCACCGACCGGTTGCGCAGCGGCGAGTGGACCGGCGCGACGGGCGAGGCGATCAAGACCGTCGTCAACATCGGCATCGGCGGGTCGGACCTCGGACCGGCGATGGTCACCCTCGCGTTACGGCACTACGCCGACGCCGGCATCTCGGCGCGGTTCGTCTCCAACGTCGACCCGGCCGATCTGGTGGCCACGCTCAACGGACTCGACCCAGCGACAACGCTTTTCGTCGTCGCGTCAAAGACGTTCTCGACGCTCGAGACGTTGACCAACGCGACCGCAGCGCGTCGCTGGCTGACCGATGCGCTCGGAAACGCCGCGGTATCACGGCATTTCGTGGCGGTGTCGACGAACAAGAAGCTGGTCGACGATTTCGGCATCAACACCGAGAACATGTTCGGATTCTGGGACTGGGTCGGCGGCCGATATTCGGTCGACAGCGCGATCGGCTTGAGCGTGATGGCGGTGATCGGCCGCGAGCGGTTCGCCGAGTTCCTGTCCGGGTTCCACATCGTCGACGGGCACTTCCGGACCGCACCGCTGGAATCCAACGTGCCTGCGCTGCTCGGGCTGATCGGGCTCTGGTACAACGAGTTCTACGGCGCGGAAACCCGTGCGGTGCTGCCGTATTCGAATGACCTGGCCCGCTTCGCCGCCTATCTGCAACAGCTGACGATGGAGTCGAACGGCAAGTCGGTGCGCGCCGACGGTACGCCGGTCACCACGAGCACCGGTGAGATCTTCTGGGGCGAGCCGGGAACGAACGGCCAGCACGCATTCTATCAACTGCTGCATCAGGGCACGCGTCTGGTACCTGCCGACTTCATCGCGTTCTCGCAGCCCACCGACGACCTGCCTACCGCAGATGGCGGGGGCAGCATGCACGACCTGTTGATGAGCAACTTCTTCGCCCAGACCCAGGTGCTCGCATTCGGCAAGACCGCCGATGAGATCGCCGCCGAAGGCACTCCGCCGGATGTGGTGCCGCACAAGGTGATGCCGGGTAACCGACCCAGCACGTCGATCCTCGCGACCCAGTTGACCCCATCGGCGCTCGGACAGTTGATCGCACTGTACGAGCACCAGGTGTTCACCGAGGGAGTCGTCTGGGGTATCGACTCGTTCGATCAGTGGGGTGTCGAACTCGGCAAGACGCAGGCCAAGGCGTTGCTAGGAGTCATCACCGCCGACGACTCCCCCGCCGAACAATCCGACTCCTCAACCGACGCGTTGGTGCGCCGGTACCGCACCGAGCGCGGCCGATCCGCCTGACTCAGCGTGCGGCGCGGGCCTTCACGAACGAGCGCACACCGGCGATCAGGTACACCAACAGCAGAACGAACATGATGGTGCTCGTGATGACGGCCGCGGGTCGCTCGGCCGTGCCCGCGAACACCTCGCCAAGACCGAACACGTTGCGAAGCGCACCGAGCGCGGCGAGCAGCGCGATCACCAGGGCGGCGTGCATGGCAATCTTCCGGGCTTGATCGGAGCGACGCCCGATCAGGGCGGCGATGAGCAGCAGGATGCCGACGAATGCCGGGATCAGCGCGGTCACGCTGACCGCACCGCTGGCGATGTACGCGATCACCCCTGTCGCGACGAGCAGTCCTGAAGTCCAGGTGGTCAGGGCGAGCATCGGCATCCTTTCTACGGTTGTCGCCGACGACTCTACCGACGCAGGGATTCTCAACGCGGTTCAGGCGTCGGGGTCCGGCCGGGTCCAGCCCAGGATCATCGCCGGCGCGCAACCACCGAACACCAGCACGGCCAACGACATCAGCGCGCCCGAGTAGGCCACGTCGGTGTCGGTGTCCTGCAGATAGATCGACGCGACGAGCAGATACCCGATCGGGACCAGCATCAGGTACTGGGTGATCGCCAGACCGATCGAGCGGGCACTGTTGCGCTGCTGCACCTCGTATTCGTCGAGTGCCGCCTCCGGGGCGTCGCCCTGCCTGCCGGACACGATCTGCAGCATCGTCCACAGCGGGAGGAAGACGACGCACACCCCCAGCCAGAGCAGGGGTGCCCACTGCAGTCCGAATGCGCTCAAGAGGCTCACCGCGAACAGGGATGCGAACGTGATGGCCAAACCCACGACGAGAAGCCGCCGCCGAGACTGCGTGCGCCAGCCGGGAAGCAGATTCGCGTACGTGCGCTCTCTTTTGAGGAACCGCCGGGTGCGGGATTCCTGGTAGCGGTCGAGCAACGTCTGGTCAGCCTGCCGGGTCGACGGGGACATCTCGGTCTCCTCCTTGCGATCGGGTGCTCGTGCGGTAGAGCTCGGTGGACAACGGGGTGAACTCCGTTCGGGAGAACACCGCCTCGACGGGGAGACCGAAGACTTCGCAGATCCGGAACGCCAGGTCCAGGCTCGGATAGTGGTCACCACGTTCGAGCGCGCCGACCGTCTGTGGGTTCACGTCGATCAGCGCCGCGAGCTCGGCTCGGGTCATCCGACGCTCTGCGCGCAGGACACCGATGCGGTTGTGGATGGGGAGCGTTTTGCCCCTTTTCACCGGACTCACACAACACAGTGTTAGGAAAACACAACGAAGAGTCAATACTTTAGAACGCTACTAGTCGCGGGGGTGCGGATTCGTACGTGACACGCCCGGCGGATTCAAGCGGCGGATGAATCCGCACGGTCGGCGTTGGAGCCCGGGTCCCTACAGAAAGCAACGCGGCGCACGCTCAGCGAGGAGCGTGCGCCGCGTGGCCGGGCGCTGGATAGAGCTAACTAGGGGTTATGGGGCAGGGATGTTGATGCAGCCCACGTTCGGCAGGCAGCCGCTCGCGCCACCGGGGCCAGCTGTTCCGCCGGGTCCGTTCGGAGCCAGCGACCCGCTTGCGCCGCCGGGTCCGGCCGTACCGCCGGGGCCACCGGGGATCACCCCGGCGGCACCGCCACCATCAGCGGTGCCTTGGGGGCCACCGGGGACGTTCACGTCCGCACCGCCACCGGGAGAGGCGTCGATGTTGCCGGTCACCGCACACGGGGTGCCGTCGGCATTGAGACACGGAGGGGGCGCCGGCTGCGCACCGGCCACCGGCGCGACGGCGAAGGCAACTGCCGCGGCGCCCGAGAACAACAGGGGCATCATCTTCGTCAGTTTCACGTTCATGTCCTGAGGGCTACCACGTCAGCGACTTACTGAAACCTTCAAACCATCTCCGCCGGATGAGGGACCGGTCACAGCCTTCCGACTTGCCTCAACCCGGAAACGGTGTCCGACAGCGTTTCCTGCGGGTCGCGGTACGAGATCCCCAGTTCGGTCTCGCTGGGCGAATCGTCAGACGACGGCATCTGCGTGTAGTACTGCATCGCCGCCGCGGTGACCGGAGCGTCGAAGGGCAGGAGCGGTCCCACCACGTCCACCACCCTTCCGATGTTGCGCAACAACGTATCCGGCACCGGATACACCCGCAGCGACGTGTTCGCCGCCTTCCCGATCATCGTCGCCAGGTCGGCGATCGGAACTCGCTTGCCGCCGGCCATGTATCGGCGTGGTCCCTTGCCCGACTCGAGTAACGCCGCATGCAACGCGGCCAAATCTCGAACGTCGACCACGATCCACGCGGCACCGCGGCCCGGCACCCCACGCATCTGAACCGCCGCTTGAACACCTTCTGCCGCTTCACCGAACTGGTTGCCCGCCGGCGGCCCCAGCACCATGCCCGGGTACGTGATGCTCACCGGCTTACCCGCATCTTGGAGGCCTCGCGCGTACTTCTCCACTTCGGCTTTCGACTTCCCGTAGCCGTCGGAGCCTCCCACGACCGGAAGGTCGGCATGGAGAACCCTGCAGTCGGGGTCGAACAAGGCCGTGAAGCTGGAGACGTGAATGATCGGGTCGAGGCCGCGCTCCGCGGCCATACCGAGCACGTTGTGGGCACCGTCGAGGTTGGTCCGCAGCATCTTGTCGGCCTGCCTGGGGTCGACTGAAACCATTGCCGCCGAGTGGATTACGGCGTCGCAACCATCCATCGCCGCGGCGGTCGACTCGGCGTCGGCGATGTCGCCGACGGCGTAGTCGTCGGTCGCGGCGCCGATCTCCGCGGCGCTCGTCTTGAGCCGGGCCGGATCGCGGACCAGAAACCTCACCTGGTGACCCGCGTCGGCCACCGCTTTCGCCGTCCACGCCCCGACAAAGCCGGTACCCCCGGTCAACAGCACCCTCATAGAACCTCCTCTAGGAACTAGCGCTGCGGGTTCCCCCAAGCGCCAGGCTCTACACGGAGGCTTACGCGAACGGCTTCGTCAGTTGCGGAGGCAGTACCCGCAGGACTCGGACCAGCGGGGCCCACGGCCACCACGGAACCGCCGCGCGCCCACTTTCGCGTTCGATCACGGCGACCATTGCCCGCACCCCGGTTTCGTTGTCCACCATCAACGTCGTCGACTGCGATTTCGCCGTCATCTCGGACTCGATGTAACCGGGTTCGAGCACCGTGACCTTGATGGGCCCGCGCGCGTACTCTGCGCGCAGGGACTCCCCGAGCGACGACACGCCGGCCTTGCTCGCGGCGTAGGCGGCCTTGACGCCGGGCACGCCCTTGTTTCCGAGAACCGACGAAACCAGCACCAGGTGTCCACCACCGGCCTTCTTGAACATCTCGAGTGTGGTCTCGATCTGGACAAGCGCCGCAACGAGATTCGTTTCGATGGTGGCTTTGTTCGCCCACAGTCTGCCCGAGCCCAGCGGCGCACCCTTGCCCACGCCGGCATTGACGATGACGCGGTCGATGCCGCCGAGTTCGTCGCTGAGCTCGGCGAACACCTTGGGCACCTGCTCGTGATCGTTGACGTCGAGGGCGGCGACCGCGACGTTGATCCCGCGATGCCACTCGAGCAGCTCGGCTTTGAGCGCATCGAGTCGATCGATGCGCCGGGCACACAACGCCAGGTCACGACCCTTCGCGGCGAATGCGCGGGCCATCCCGGCGCCCAGCCCCGAGCTCGCACCGGTGATCAATATCTTCTGCCGAGTCACCCCGACAGACTAAGCGAGGGAATCGCCGTCAGAATGACCGCATGATTCTTCTGCGGAGCGCTACATTCCTGCTCGTGGCCCTGTTCGTCGCACTCTCCCAGGGAGTCGCCGCCGGCCAACCCGGTTCTGGGCTCTACCGGCTGGTCGACACCGCTGCGCAGCGCCTGGCGACGGCCGACGATGTCGCGGCCGCCAAATGGATCAACGGCGGGCCGATCACGGACCGGCAGCGCGCCGATGCTGTCCTGGATGCCGTCGCCGCCGACGCCTCCGCACGCGGCATCGACCAGGGGTACGTGCGCGCGGTCTTCACCGACCAGATCGACGCCACCGAGGGTGTGGAGTACACCCGCTTCGGTCAGTGGAAGTTCGACCCCGCCTCCGCCCCCAGCACCGCACCCGACCTGAACGAGACACGTTCGCAGATCGACGAGTTCAACAGGGTCATGGTCGACGAGATTGCGCAGCAGTGGAATTCGCTGCACGCACCGAACTGCATGTTCGAGCTCAACAGCGCCATCGGGGCCGTTGCCGATGCCCGCAGGCTCGACCCGCTCTACCGGCACGCGTTGTCAGCGGCCACCCGGTCGTACTGCAAGCTCACTTGAGCAGCCGCGACAACCGTCGATCGGCGAGCACCTTGCCGCCCGTCTGGCACGTCGGACAGTACTGAAAAGACTTGTCGGCGAACGACACTTCGCGGACGGTGTCGCCGCAGACCGGACACGGCAGACCGGTTCTGGCGTGCACCCGCAGGCCGGACCGCTTCTCGCCCTTGAGCGTCGCGGCCTGCTGGCCCACCGAGCGGGTCACCGCATCGGAGAGCACACCGATCATCGCGTCGTGCAACGCCGACAGCTGTGCGTCGGTCAGCTTGGCCGCCGTCGCGAACGGGGAGATCCGCGCAACGTGCAGGATCTCGTCGCTGTAGGCGTTGCCGATGCCCGCGATGACCTTCTGGTCGGTGATCACCGTCTTGATCCGACCGCTGTTGCCCGCGAGCAACCCGGCGAGGTCGTCGGGCCCCAGCGACAGCGCGTCGGGACCCAGCGTGGCGATGCCGGGAACCTTTGCCGGATCGTCGACCACCCACACCGCGAGCCGTTTCTGCGTGCCGGCCTCGGTGAGGTCGAAACCAGTCGAAGCCTCGCCAGAGGCCTCACCGGCGGGCTTGAGGTGTACGCGCATCGCGATCGGCCCCTTGCCCGGCTTCAGCGGAGCCGCGGCCAGCTTTTCCGACCATCGCAACCACCCGGCGCGCGACAGATGGGTGATCAGGTACAGATCGCCGACCTTCAGACCGAGATATTTGCCCCACCGGTCGGCGCCGGTGACGGTCTGACCGTGCAGCGCGGTGATCGGCGGGTCGAAGGTCTTGAGCACCGAGAACGCCGACACGTCGACGCGTCCCACCGTCTGACCGACGGCATGGCGGCGCAGGTGGTCGGCGAGTGCTTCGACTTCGGGGAGTTCGGGCATGGTTCCAGTGTGCCGGTCAACCGCGTCGCACGGCACCGCCGGTGACCAGCGACAGCAGCCAACTCACGATCGACAGCACGATCGCGGCCCAGATCGCCGTCCACCAGAAGTCGTCGATGTAGAGCCCCCAGTGCGTCGTGTGCTCGGTGATCCACGACGTGATCCACAACATCAACGCGTTGATGACGATGTGGATCAGCCCGAGAGTCAGGATGTAGAGCGGGATGGAGATGATCTGCACGATCGGCTTGATGATCGCGTTGACCAGACCGAAGACCACCGCGACGACGAAGATGATGCCGATTTCCTGCAGTTGCGATTCGGCCCCCACGAATCTGATCCCGGGAACGAGGAGCGTCACCACCCACAGCGCGATGCCGGTCAAAGCGGCCCGCAACAGGAACGACATCGCATTAGCCTAAACCAGGCGACGAACCGAAGGGGCAGCCGTGGATTTCGTACAACGGACCGTGGATCTGGCACGACGAAACGTCGAGGAGGGCGGTCGGCCGTTCGCGACCGTCATCGCCAGGAACGGCGAGGTGCTGGCCGAGAGCGCCAATCAGGTTGCCCAGACGCATGATCCGACCGCACACGCCGAGATTCTGGCGATCCGGAAGGCGTGCACGAAACTCGGCACCGAGCAGCTGACCGGCGCTACCATCTACGTTCTCGCCCACCCGTGCCCGATGTGCCTGGGGTCGTTGTACTACTGCTCCCCCGACGAAGTCGTCTTCCTGACCACTCGCGACGACTACGCCCGCTACTACGTCGATGATCGAAAGTACTTCGAGCTCAACACCTTCTACGACGAATTCGCCAAGTACTGGGACGAACGGCGGCTGCCGATGCGCTATCAGCCCGAAGACGCCGCGATCGATGTCTACCGGTTGTGGATGCAGCGCAACGACCCCGAGCACCGGGGCGAGTGAGGGCGTGACTGGTTGATCCCACGTACCTGGTGCGTGCAATCAACCCGTTAACCGTGCCGAACGCAGCAGATAGGTGTCCATGAGCCAGCCGTGACGCTCCCGCGCACCGGCGCGCACCCGGGCGATCTCCTCGCCGACGTCGCCGACGGTGCCGGCCATCAGCAACTCGTCGGGTGTGCCGAGATAGGCGCCCCACCAGATGCGGGTGTCGGGCGGGCACGTCAGGAACGAACAATCGGCGTCGAGCATCACCACCGCGCTTCCGATCAGCCCACGGTCGCGCAGTTGTCTGCCGGTGGTGATCAGCACCGGTTCGCCGACGTCGTTGAGCGGGATGCGATGTCGCGCGGTGAGCGCCTGGATCGCGGTGATGCCGGGGATGACGTCGTAGTCGATGTCGACGTGAGTCGCGACGGTGTCGAGGATGCGCAGTGTGCTGTCGTAGAGCGACGGGTCCCCCCACGCCAGGAAGCCGCCAACGCCGTCGGGCGCGAGTTCGGACTCGATGGCGTCGGCCCACACCCGCGCTCGCGCGGCGTGCCAGTCGGCCACCGCTTGCCGGTACGCCGGGCCGTCCGGGACGTCTCTGACCCGCGGCGGGTCGGACAGCTCGACGAAGCGGTATCCGGGCTCGCGGATGAAGCGTTGGCAGATGTGTCGCCGCAGCGCCACCAGGTCGCCCTTCGCCGATCCCTTGTCCATGGCGAAGAACACCTGCGTGTCGTTGAGCGCGGTCACCGCCTGCGCCGTGACGTGGTCGGGGTCGCCCGCGCCGATGCCGATGACGTGAATTCGACGGGTCACGCCCGCGAGTATGCCTTCAGTGTTTGCCGCCGCGTGAAAGGCGTAGCCGCCTGGCCCGCTTGGCATCCTCATTCTCTGCGGCCTCTTGCTTGCGGATGTTGCGATCGTCCTTCGGCGGTAGCTGCAATTCGTGCTCGGCGGGAAGACCGGCCTGCAGCTGACGCCCGCGCTCGAGCTCGGCGTCCACTTCCGCTCCGAACAGCAACGCGAGGTTGGTGATCCACAACCACAACAGGAACACGATGACACCGGCCAGCGCGCCGTAGGTCTTGTTGTAGCTGCCGAAGTTGGCCACGTAGAGCCCGAACCCCAAGGAGGCGATGAGCCACACGACGATCGCGACCGCGGCACCGCCGCTGATCCAGCGGAACTTGGGTTGCTCGACGTTGGGGGTGACGTAGTACAGGATTGCGACCGCCAGCACGACGAAGAGCAGGATCAGCGGCCACCGGACCACATTCCAGGCCGTGACCGCCGTTTCGCCCAACCCGATCGCATCACCGATCGCCCGGGCCACCGGTCCGCTGATCGCGAGCATGAACACTACTGCGGCCGCTATCACCAGACCGGCCAGCGTCAGCAGCAGCTGCACCGGTCGCAGCTTCCACACCGGCCGGCCCTCGTCGATCTCGTAGATGCGGTTCATCGCGCGACCGAAGGCGCCGATGTAACCCGATGCCGTCCACAACGCGCCAACGATGCCGGCGACCAGCGCGAAGCCGGCCGTCGGCGAGTTGACGAGTTGCTCGATCGTCGGCCGCAGGGTGTCCAACGCCGACGCCGGCGCCACATCCGAGGCGATGTCGAGCAACGCGTCCACCGTGCGCCTGCCCTGCCCGAACACGCCCAGCAGCGACACCATGACCACCAGCGCGGGGAAGATCGACAGCACCGCGTAGTACGTCAGCGCCGCGGCCAGATCCGTGCACTCGTCGCTTTGGAACTCTTTGACCGCCTTGCGCATCGCGTACAAGAGCGACGGCCGGGTGAGGTCGGTCGGTGACTCGGGTTTTCGGGGGTCATCCGGATCAGGAGCCTGGACGCCTTCGTCGTCTCCGTCGGCCTCGTCGGTTCGCATACCACTCGGTACCCCTGCCCCGCACCGCCAAACGCCAGTGGTACCGCAAGTATGCGGTACCGCGGGTATTGACATGTGTCGCGCACGTCCCTACCTTCCTAGCTATGGGTACGCCGGTCACAGCATCCCGTCCGACACGCGAAAACATCGCGGAACGCCTGCTCAAAGGCTCCGCCAAGAAGTCCTACGCACCCGCCGTCGACATCGACTGGGACGCACCGCTTGACCCCGACAAATTCTTCCTGCCGCCGCCGAGCGTGACCCTCTACGGCACGCCGCTGTGGGACACGATGACCCGCGAGCAGCAGATCGAGTTGTCCCGTCAGGAATTGGTCAACATCCTGTCGGCGGGTATCTGGTTCGAGAACATCCTCAATCAGGCACTCCTGCGCGACCTGATGCACCGGGATGTGAGGGCGGCGTCGACGCACTACTCGCTGACCGAACTCGGTGACGAGACACGGCATATGGTCATGTTCGGCAAAGTGATCCAGCGGCTCGGCGCCGAGCCGGTGCAGCCCCGCCGGTGGCAGCGTGCCGTCATCAACGCACTCCCGTTGCTGTTCCGCGGACCGATCCTGTGGGGTGCCGCACTGGTCGGCGAGGAGATCTTCGACGCGCTGCAGCGCCAGATCCTCGAGGATCCCGAATTGCAGCCAATCGTCCAGCGGCTCATGCGCATCCACGTGACCGAGGAGGCGCGCCACATCCAGTACGCGCGCGACGGGCTGCGTCGCACCAGGCCGCACATGGGCTTCACCCAGCGATTCGTGATGAGCAACCTGCACGGCGTCGGAGGACCGTTCTACCGCTACCTGCTGACCATCCCCGCCCCGTAGCGGCGCATGGGTCTCGACGCCCATGCTGCCCGCCAGATGGCATTGGCCAACAAGCACCATCGAAGTCGCAAAGAAGCCGGTTTCGCACCGCTGGCGTCGTTCTTCGAAGAGATCGATCTGATGGGGCCGATCGCCCGCCGGATGTGGCGCCGTAGCGGATTTCTGCCGCAGTGACCGACCTGTACGACGGGGTCGCGGCCGTACGGATGCACGACATGGATCATCGCGTGCGGGTGCGCCTGACCGGCCACCTCGACCCTGTCGACGGCCGATACCACTGGCGCGGAATGGTTTTCGATCTGGCATCCGAGATGCGGCTGCCCCGGGCCGTGCGCATCTCGATCGCCGACTGCACTGCCGAGGGCCAGTTGACCGAGGTGACGCCGTGGGGCACGCACTGTGTTGCGGGCGTCGGCGCACCGCCCTACCCGCTGAACGGCTAGGTCGACTCCGACGAGCGCTGCGCGGCGACCCGTTCCCGCGTCATGTCACCGTCCGCCTCGCCTTCGAGTGCGCCATACACCTTGTCCGCCTTGGCTTGGGTCATCAACGGCGGAAGCAACGGCGTCTTCGGGTCGACGAGAGCCTCGATCACGGTCGGCCGGTCGGCTTCGAACGCGGTGCGCCACGCCGCGGCCGCCTGCGCGGACTCGACCACCCGCACGCCCTTCAGCCCGAGCATCTCGGCGTAGTCGGCATAGGGAAATGGCGGGACGTCCTGCGAGGCGGGAAAGCGCGCGTCGCCCTCCATTTCCCGTTGCTCCCAGGAGACTTCGGTCAGATCCTGGTTGTGCAGGACCAGAATCACGAACCGCGGATCGGCCCAACCCCGCCACCGGTCGGCGATCGTGATGAGTTCGAGCAGCCCGCTCATCTGCATGGCACCGTCACCGACCAGGGCAACGACCGGGCGCTCCGGTGCATCGAGCTTGGCCGCTATCCCGTACGGCAGCGCACATCCCATCGACGCCAGGTAGCCGGACACGTGCGCGGGCACCCCGGGCGGCAACCGCAGGTGACGGGCATACCAGTACGTCGCAGAGCCGACGTCGACGGCGACACGGGCGTTGCCCGGTATGTGCTCGGACAGCGTACGCACGACGAATTCCGGGTTCGCCGAATCGGATCGAGCCTCGGCGCGTTCCTCGGACTCCTGCAGCCAGTCCTCCTTCCAGCCCTCTACCTGGTGCTGCCACTGGCGGTCGGTCTTGCGGCGGATCAGGGGAGCCAGCCGCGACAACGTATCCGCCGCATCGCCGGTCAACGCCACATCGACCGGATACTTCGCGCCCACGACCCGGGGCTCGATGTCGATCTGCACCGCGCGAGCCTGACCGGGCGCCGGATAGAACTCCGTCCACGGGTCGTTGCTTCCGACGATCAGCAAGGTGGCGCAGTTGGCCATCAGCTGTGCACTCGCCGTCGTGCCCAGGTGTCCCATCACCCCGGTGTGCCACGGCGCCGACTCGTCGAGGACCGGCTTGCCGAGCAGCGATGTCGTCACGCCCGCACCGAGCAGATCGACGAGCCCGGTGAGTTCGTCCTCGACACCCATCGCGCCGCGACCCACCAGTAGGGCTATCTTCTCGCCGTCATTCAGCAGATCGGCGGCACGGCCCAGCTCGGCGTCGCGCGCCACGACGCGTGCGCTGGTGTACACCGCCGCTGACGGGACCACACCGTGACTGTGCTCCAACTCCTCAGGCATCTCCGCCTTCTGGACGTCGTGCGGCACGATCAGGCACGTCGGCGTGGACGTCGCCAGTGCCGTGCGCATGGCGTTGTCCACCGCCATGGGCATCTGCTGCGGCGCGAACACGGTTTGGACGTACTGCGCGCATACGTCCTTGAACAACGCGTGCAGGTCGACCTCTTGCAGATAGCCGCTGCCCAGCGCCGTCGACACCACTTGCCCGACGATCGCCACCACCGGACGACGGTCCAGCTTCGCGTCATACAGGCCGGCGAGCAGATGGATCGCGCCGGGACCCTGGGTGGCCAGGCAGACGCCGACCCCGCCGGAGTACTTGGCATGGCCGCACGCCGCGAAAGCCGCGAGTTCTTCATGCCGTGATGAGACGAACTCCGGATCACCGGCCCGCGCCAGCGCACCGAGCAAGGTGTTCACGCCGTCTCCGGCGTAACCGAAGACCCGCGTCGTCCCCCACGCGCGCAACCGTGCCACCATCGCGTCCGCGACGAGCTCGGTCACTGACGATTACTCGGGGTTCTCGTTGGTCAGCGCCTGGAAGCTCTTCGCCTGGCCGCGCGCCAGCGCCGCGCGCACCACGCCCACGAGCAAGCCCTGTATCGCGGCGGCGATGAACACCTCCCGCGTCGATCGGCTGAGGTCCTCCGGATCCGGCTCTTCGTCGTCCGGGTGCATCCGTTGCCAGATCTCGGTGAAGATTTTGCCGGCGATGAGTCCGCCCGCGACGGCGCTCATCATCGAGAGGGGTTTGTACATAGCTTTGGCCGCACTCACGGCGTCCAGATTCCCGATGAGCCAATACCTAAACCAAGAACTAGAACACGTTCTAGTATTTCCGGGTGCGGTTCACCTATGCCGAAGCGATGACCGATCCGACGTACTACATTCCGCTGGCTGCGGCCGCGGAGGCGGCGGGCTATCACGCGATGACGATCGCCGACAGCGTCGCCTATCCGTTCGAGTCGGATTCGACGTACCCGTACACCCAAGATGGCAGCCGCGAATTCCTCGACGGCAAGGCGTTCATCGAGGCGTTCGTGCTCGCAGGCGCGCTGAGCGCGGTCACCACGAGACTGCGGTTCAACTTCTTCGTCCTCAAACTGCCGATCCGGCCGCCGGCGCTGGTCGCCAAACAGGCCGGCTCGCTGGCGGCGCTGTTCGGGAACCGTCTCGGCCTGGGCGTCGGCACCAGCCCGTGGCCCGAGGATTACGAGCTGATGGACGTGCCGTTCGCCAGGCGCGGCAAGCGCATGGACGAGTGCATCGAGATCATCAGGGGCCTGACCACCGGCGAGTACTTCGAGTTCCACGGCGAGTTCTACGACATCCCCAAAACGAAGATGACGCCCGCGCCCACCGAGCCGATCCCGATTCTCATCGGCGGGCACGCCGACGCAGCGCTCAAGCGGGCCGCGCGCAACGACGGCTGGATGCACGGTGGCGGCGACGCCGAGGAGCTGGACCGACTCCTCAACCGGCTCAGGCAGTTTCGCGAAGAGGAAGGCCGTACCGGGCAGTTCGAGATTCACGTGATCTCCGCCGACGCGTACACGCCCGACGGCATCAAACGACTCGAGGACAAAGGTGTCACCGACGTCATCGTCGGGTTCCGGATCCCCTACATCACGGGGCCCGACACAGAACCGCTCGACACCAAGATCCGTCACCTGGAGAAGTTCGCCGAGAAGGTCATCGCCAAGCTCTGATCGATTTGCGCACCGCCGAAGCGGGTAATCGACTCGCAATGCAGGGCGTCGAAGTGTCAACAGTTCCTTACGGTTCGGCAGTCGTCTTGAGGCCTCGCGGCGTGCTGGACGGCAGCACGTATCGCTCGCTGCGCGATCAGATCATCCAAACAGCGCTCGACGAACCGCAGGCAGTCTTGGTCGACATCGCCGGTATCGACGTTCCAGCCGCTTCTGCCTGGGCGGTGTTCAGCAGCGCCCGACGGCACGTCGACCGGTGGCCCGGCGTGCCCGTGGTGCTGCTGTGTGGGGATACGGCGACGCGTGCTGCCATCGACGACGCCGGCGTCTCCCGCCACGTACCGGTCTTCGCCTGCGCTGGGTCCGCCATCGACCGGATCAATGCGACCAGCACGCCTCGACTTCGCAGGCGGGCACGCGCCGAACTGCCCGCCGCACTACCCAGCCTTCAGCGAGCCAGGGAACTGACCGCAGAGTGGCTGACGACCTGGTCCCGCACCGAGATGATCTCGACGGTGAAGGTCGTGGTCACGACATTGGTGGAAAACGTCCTGCAACACACGGACAGCGACCCCGGCGTGCGGGTGGAGTGCAGCGGTCAATCGGTGGCCGTCGCCGTCAACGACACAAGCCGCGCCCCCGCCACGCTGAGGGAAGCGGCCACAGCCACGGGACGGCCCTCCGGGTTGCGGATCGTCGCGGCGCTCTGTCGCAGTTGGGGGAACGCGCCGACGACGTCAGGCAAGACGGTGTGGGCGGTGATCGGACCGGAGAACGTGACGCCGTGAACTGCTGCTGCTCAGCGTGATGTGCGGGCTCTGCCCGTACGTTTGTCGGTACAGCACCGCGAAACGACCCGTGTGCGCGAACCCCCACCGGGCCGCAATCTCGGTGACGGTGGCCCCTTGCCGTCCTGCCAGTAGTTCCCGGTGCGCGTAGTTCAACCGAGCCCTACGCAGGTACTGAAGGGGTGTGGTGGCGAGGTGGCGCCTGAACATGTACTGCACCGCCCGGGGCGTGACGTGGACGGCTTCGGCGATATCGGTCAGGCCGACGTCCCTCTGCACATTCGCGTCGATGAACTCGATCGCACGACGAAGCAGAACCGGCTGGTGATCTGTGTGGTCGTGTGAGCACGACCGAGGAACCCGCGCTGAGTTCGGAAACGTGGACAGCGTCACCGCGGCCAGCAGGCGCGTGACGTGGCCGAGGACCAACGGTGTCGCCAGCGCGTCATCGGCGAGCACGTTTTCTTTGACGTACACAACCGTGTTCTGCCACAGCCGCGCTGCGGCGGCGCCATCCGGGGTCAAACGGAAGAAGCGGATCGGACCCTCGACCTCACCGAAAGACATGCCGTTGACTACGCCGACCACTAGCGAAGGATTCAACACGACCGCGGTCGCCCGCAGATCGTCGGAACATGCCACAAATGGCAGATAAGGCTGCGATAGCAGCGCGACGTCATCCTTCGCGGCGCGGCACTCGAAGCCCTCACAGGCGCTGCTCACCCGCCCACCGGTTGGCCAGACGGCGACGACCTTGTTCGGTGCGTCGGCCCGGACCTCCAGGTGTCCAGCGACATAAACGTCGTCGATCGTCAATGGACCGACGGAGACGCGTGCGTGGCTTAGCAGGACACCTGTGGACGAAGACCAAGATTGGCTAGATAGCTGCAGGCTGGCGCCGAAGGCGTCGCCAAGGTACTGGCTCGCGGTTGCGGGATCGATGATTTCGGTATGTGACCGTACGAGTGTGGGCGCGCCGGCGGCATCGGTTGTCGTCATTTTCAAGATCACCTTCAACGGGTGATGCACGTGAAGGGCTTCTGGCTGTACCCCCGGAACCTCCGACCCTACTCCTCTTTTCGTTTCTCGGATTCTGCGGACGAAAAGCGCAACCCCTTCGGTGCGGCTGCGAGTTCTGTCGCCTTACTCGGCGGATAGGAAAACCTTCCCCACTCGGAAAAAACTCTGACGCTCAGACGATTCCGGACATCAAGGCCTCCCCGCGACGATGAACTCGTCCCTCCGAGCCAAGGAAGCCCCATGACCGCGACAGCACAGACCGCAACCACCCGTCCCGACGAAACGGTGCGGCTGGGCCCCGGCGATCTGCCGGTGCGGCCCCGGCCCGTACCCGTCGCTCGCCCCGAGGCCAAGACGACGCGGTTGCGTCCCGTCGCTGCGCCGACGAAGCCGCGGCCGAAGGCCGTCAGCGCCTTCGACGGCAAGACGGTCCGGCTGCGTGCACTGGAACTGCCGGTCGTCGGCAAGGTCACCAGCACCGTGCGGCAGCGGTACCTGGGCCTGAGCAAGGTCAAGAAGCCGCCGACCAAGTGGGACATCGCGCGGCTCTCTCTGGTGATGCTGCTGGCTTCGATGCCGATCCTGGGCATCTCGGTCGACGTGTTCGGCCTGGTCCCCCAGAACGTCACGTCGGTGGTCGTGATCGCGCTGTGCGCGGTGCTGGGTGCGCTCATCGCGTTCGCCCCGCACCGGATCGACATGATCGTGGGCCGCGGGCTGATCGCCGGCATGGTGGCCTGCATCGTCTACGACGCGGCCCGGTTGTTCGCCGTGCACGTCCTGGGATTGATGGGTGACTTCATTCCCGTGATGGGATCCTTCGTCACCGGGGAACCGGATACCGTGGGCAGCGCGGCCGTCGGTTACGTGTGGCGCTACATCGGCGACGGTGGAGGGCTGGGCGTCGCGTTCTTCGTCGTCGCGTTCGCGTTGGGCATCGACCGGTGGAAGAACGTCTACGCGGTGCTGGCCTCGGTCGCCTTCGCGGTGTTCCCGACCTGGGCCGGGTTGATGGCGACAGTCGCGCTGGCCCCGCGCGGCGAGGAGATGATGTTCCCCCTGAACGTCGCGACGGTGACGATCACGCTGGTCGGACACCTGATTTTCGGGTTGGTGCTGGGGTTGGCCTTCCTCAAGGCGCCGCGGGGACGCGAACGCAGCGAATGGCCCTGGCCGCCGCTGTTCGAGTCGGCCCAAGCCAAGCGGGTCATCCGCGCCTACAAGAGGTTCACCCACCGGCCGTGAGCGTTCGTCGACCAGGAACCTCCTATCTGGGCCAGAATTGCCTGGATAGGAGGTCCCATGTCGTCCCACCTGGAAATCTCGAAACCCTCGGGGCGGGAGCTGGTGCCGCTGAGCGGTCAGCGGGTGACGCTCGGTAAGGCCTCCACCAACGCGGTGTCACTCGAGCACGACGAGACCGTCTCAAGGTTGCACGCGGTTCTGGAGAATCTCGGATTCGCTTGGTCCATAAGGGATCTCGGAAGCCGCAACGGCACCTACCTCAACGGCGAGCGGATCAGCGCAGAACGTGTGTTGCGCTCGGGCGACGAGGTGCGTCTCGGCAAGTCGCGGTTGGTCTTCTGGGAGGTGAAAGACAGCGGGGACGGCAAGCTCGACGAGGAGACGGTGACCGCCCAGGCGGTCGAACCGCCGCCCCGGCTGACCCGCCGCGAACTCGACGTCCTCGTGGTGTTGTGCAGGCCCCTGGTCTCCGACGATCCGTTCCCCGAACCCGCATCCGTGCGCCGAATGGCGGGTGAGCTGTTCGTCACCGAGGCCGCGGTCAAACAGCATCTGCAGAACCTCTACGACAAGTTCGCCATCCCCGCCGAAGGCGATCGCCGGGTCCGGCTGGCCAACGAGGCGCTGCGGCGCGGCGCCGTCACCCTCGCACAACTGCGCGCTACGTGAAGTCGAGTGCCTCCACGGTCGCGACCGGTCCCTCGTGGGTCGGCCGGTCGGCGCCGCCGATGCAGTACAGCGTCGAACCGACGGCGGCCACCACCTGGCCGTGCACCGGAGTCCCGATGGGCGCCACCGTCGTCCACGTCCCGTTGGCGATGTCGTACATCTCGACCGTCGACAGCACGCGCGTCGGCTCCTCTCCGCCCACCGCGACGATCCGGCCGTCGATGTAGGCGGCGCCGAAGCTTCCGCGGGCAGTCGGCATGTCTGTCAGCTTCTCCCACTCTCCCGTCGACGGATCGAACCGCTCGAAGGCGGCGGTGTTCTCGTCCGCGCTCAGCGAGCGCCCGCCCACGGCGTAGACATAGCGGTCATCGGACACCGCGGCCAGATGCTCACGCGCGGTGGGCATGTCGGCGGCCTGAGTCCAGGATTCACCGTCGAACACTTCCGTCGGCACGACGAGTTGTTTGTCGCTCTGCCCGCCGACGACCACCAGCTTGTCGCCGACGACGGCCGCCGCCGCGCCGGCGCGGCCGTGCTGCAGAGCGGGAAGTTCGGTCCACTTGCCGTCGCGCAGTGCGAACACCTTGTCCGAGGGCTCCCCGATGTTGTCGGTGGCGCCTCCGAGGACGACGACCTCCCCCTTGTAGGTGGCGGCTGTCGCGTGGTGTAGGCCGATCGGCAGCGACGGCGCAGGCTGCCAATCCTCCGTCTGCGCGTCGAAAGTCTCGACGGTGTCGAGGGTCTCGCCCTCACGGATACCGCCTGCAATCCAGATCTTGTCGTCGAGCACCGTCCACGCCATCATCAGCCGCGCCGTTGGAGCATCCGGGAGCGCCCGCTACTGGGCTGCCGGTTGCGGTTGGCGCGCGGGAAGTTTCAGCGTCTCCGCCGACGAGGTGATCTTGCCGTCGCCGGCGCCCGTCGAGCCGCCGATGGCGTAAACGCGATTGCCCACCGCAGCCACCGCCATACCGTGGCGCGCGGTGCCCATGTCCTGCAGACCGGACCACGTCGTCGTCGACAGATCGAATGCGAGCACACTCTTGAGCGCTCGCCCTCCGGAGGTGCCGCCCACCACCACCAACCGGTCGTCGGTGGCCGCGACGCCGAAATCGCTTCGCGCTTCGGAGAGTCCGGGCAGAGTCGTCCAGGTGCCGGCGGCGGGGCCGTACGCTTCGACAGTCGCCACGTCTGCAGTTCCCGTGGTGCCGCCGATCGTGTACACCAGTTTGTCGTCGGACGCCGCGCTCAACATCTGACGCGGGGTCCGGATGGGCGCGCCGAGTTTCCAGGAGGTGCCGTCGAAGACCTCCGTGGTGTTCAGCAGCTTGCCCGCGGCGTCCACTCCGCCGGTGACGACGATCCGATCACCGACCACGGCGGCGGCCGCGGCGGCCCGCGGTTGTAGCAGCGGCGGCAGTTCCGTCCAGCGACTGTTTACGACGCGCCACACCCGATCGGTCGCGATCTTCGCGTCGGCCCCTTCCGTGCGCCATCCGCCGAGCACGACCGGGTTCTCCCGCCATGTCACCGCCATCGCGCGCTGCACGGGGACGGGCAGGTCCTCGCCACTTTTCCAGCTGTCGATCGCGGGGTCGTAGCCCTCGTGCCTGCCGCTAACGCGGCCATCGGCGCCGAGGCCGCCGAAGACCCAGATGGTGCCGTCGGCCTGGGTGGCGGCCACCGCGTCGCGGGCGACGCGCGCGTCGGCGATCGGCCGCCAGGCCGGTTGTGCCTCAGCGACCTGCGTTGCGGGAGCAGCGGTTTGGCCGCCACCGGAGTCGCGCGTCGAGGCAATCACGAGGACTCCGCTGACCACCAGCAGCAGTACCCCCACGATCGCGCCCGAGACGATCAGGACCCGTTTACGGTTCCGCCGTCTCGGCGAAGCGGCCTCCGCTGACTCGGGCCGCACCCCCGGCGGCGTCTGCCAGGGCAGGCTCGTCTGACTGATGGACGCGGTGTGGGCGAACATTCCCGGCTCTGTCAAGGGCCCGGCGGGTTCGCCGGACCGGGCGGGCCGCCGCGGCGGGGGCAGCGGCTCGGGTTGCGCGGATACGGACGGCTCGACGAGGTCCGAGATCTGCACCGCCTGCGTGCCTTCCGGCTGCTCCGGTGGGGTGCTCGGCTCGCCGAGCGCCATCACGTCGGCGGTCAACCCGTTGTTCCGCTGCGCCAACTGCAGTTCGTGACCGAAGTCCGCGGCGGACGCGTAGCGGTCGGCGGGCTCGCGGGCCATCGCCTTCTCCACCACGGCGCACACGTCGGCGGGGATGCCCTGAGGGCGCAGGTCCGGTATGGGCGTCGAGGTGATGCGCAGGTAATGCGCGATGAGATCCTCGTCGTTCTTGCGCTCGTGCGGCGGCTTGCCCGCGATGAGCGCGTAGATCGAGGCGCCGAGCGAGTAGACGTCGGCCTCGACGGTCGGTGGGTTGCCCTCGAGAACCTCTGGGGCGGTGTAGGACAGCGTGCCGGTGAAGAAGCCGGTGACCGTCTTGTACCCGCCGGCGATGCGGGCGGTCCCGAAGTCGCTCAGCTGTGGTTCGCCGTAATCGTTGAAGAGCACGTTGGCGGGTTTGATGTCGCGGTGCAGGGTTCCGGTACGGTGCGCGGTTTCCAGTGCGCCGCAGAGCTTCACGCCGATGCGCAGGGCCTCGGGCCAGGCGATGCGGCCCTCGCGCCGCAGCCGTTCCGCGAGCGATCCCTCGCGGTGGTACGGCATCACGATGAACGGCCTGTTGCTCTCGGTCACGCCGACCTGCAGGATGTTCACGATGTTCGGGTGCCCAGAGAGCGCACCCATGGCGTAGCCCTCGCGCAGGAACCGTTCCCGGTCGTCGTCGTCGAGATCGGACGCGAGCGCCTTGATCGCGACGCTCCGCGCCAGCGACTGTTGATAACAGCGGTAGACGACGCCGCCACCACCCCGGCCGATCTCGACCGCGTCGGTGAATCCGGCCGCCGCCAATTCAGTCGCTATTCCACCGGCCATGTGCCACCGCCCTCCGGTGAACTGCGGGTCGTTCGCTCTCAACGTACCGAGCAAGCGCGCGTTGGACGCGCGATTCCACAGTTCCGGGGGAAGTTCATACTGTGGGGTACGGGCGGCAAAGGCTCGGCGGATTGCGGTGGGTGAACTACGTCGCGCGGTGTCGCTCCCCGGCCGGCGCGAAGGCCATACTCGAGCGGTGACATCAGGCGCCGTCAGGGTCGACGAGATCGAGGTTGCCGATCCGGCGGACGCATGGGGTCGGGCGGGTTTCACGATCGACGACGACGTGGTCTGCCGGGTCGGCGGCGTTCGCATCCGGCTTGTCGGCCCCGAGCGCGGTCGCGGCATCGTCGGGTGGTCGTTGTGCGGCTTACCGCCGGACGCCGTGCTCTCCGACGTCGACGGCATCCCGACGTCGAGGTCCAGCGCCGCCGGTGCAACGCCCGCCGAGCACCCGAACGGCGTGACCGCCATCGACCACGTCGTGCTGCTGTCACCCGATCTGGATCGGACCGTTCAGGCGCTCACCGCAATCGGTGTAGCCCCGCGACGAGAACGCGACGGTGAACTCGGCGGCCGGTCGATCCGCCAGATCTTCTTCCGGTTCGGCGAGGTGATCGTCGAGGTCGTCGGCTCACCGGGCACCACAAGCGAAGCTCCGTCGACGCTATGGGGCATCACCTACGTCGTCGCCGACATCGACGCGACCGCGGCATACTTTGGGGGGCGCACGGGGCCGGTCAAGGACGCTGTACAGCCCGGGCGCCGGATCACCACGCTGCGGCATCAGGAGTTCGGGATGTCGGTCCGGACGGCGTTGATCTCGCCGTCCGCGCGTCGCTGAGCCGTCCACTTGATGACGACGCTTATCCTCGGCGGGTGAGTAAGGAGCCGGTCGTCATCCACACCGACGGCGGCTGCCGGCCCAATCCGGGTCCCGGCGGCTGGGGCGCTGTGCTGCGTCAGCGGGCGCACGTCCGCGAGATGTGCGGCGGCGAGGCGCAGACGAGTAACAACCGGATGGAGTTGACGGCGCCGATCATGGCGCTCGAGGCGCTCACCCGGCCCGTAGTCGTGCATCTGTACACCGACAGCACCTATGTCCGTAACGGCATCACCAAGTGGGTGCTCGGCTGGGAGCGCAACGGCTGGCTGACCGCCGCCAAGCAACCGGTGAAGAACGTCGACCTCTGGACGAGGCTGCAATTGGCTTGCGCGCCACATCAAGTCGAGTGGATCTGGGTGAAGGGCCATTCAGGGGTCGCCGACAACGAGTTGGCCGACCAGTTGGCGACGCGGGGGATGCAGGAAGCGCTGCGGGCGCCTACTCCCAGGTGACCTCGTCGGGCTCCTTGTCGGGTCGTAACCCACGCCAACTCGGTTGGCGCAGACGGTTATCCGAGGTGCGTTCGCTGTAGCGGACCTCACCGACGAGTTCAGGCCGCACGAACGTCACACCCTTCGCATCCTGGCGCGGCAGCCGTTCGTCGAACGGGCTCTCGTCGGTCTCCAGCGGTTCGAGGGTCTTCTTGAGTTCGGCGAGCGCCTTGTCGGTGAAACCGGTGCCGACGCGACCCACGAACTCCAGGCCCCCGTCGGCCGGAATGCCGAGCATCAGCGACCCGATGCCGCTCGATCGTCCGCCCTCGCCCCGCCGCCAGCCGGCGATCACGACTTCCTGTGTGTTCCAGACCTTGTCCTTGATCCACGACGACGACCGCCGCCCCGGCTGGTAGGTCGAGTCGCGTTTCTTGGCGACCACGCCCTCCCACCGTTTCTTGCGGGCGTACTCCATCGCCTCGGGGCCGTCGCCGGGCAACGGATCCGGGACGATCAGGCCGCCACCCTCGGCCAGTGCCTCGAGTATCTTGCGACGGTCGGAGTATTTCGCGCGCAACAGCGATCGGCCGTCGAGGTACAGGATGTCGAACGCCCAGAACTCCACGCGGGTCGACCGGGCACGGTTCTGCATCTCGGAGAAGCTCGGCACGCCGGACTCGTCGAGCGCGACCGCCTCACCGTCGATGATGACGTGGTGATCGGCGAGATCGGCTGCCACCGCCTCGAATTGGGGAAACTCGGCGGTGACGTCTCGGCCACGCCGGGAGCGCACCGTGAGCCTGCCGTGATCCGCGTCGATGATCACGCGGTAGCCGTCCCACTTACCCTCGAACGCCCACTGGCTCGCCTTGAGCTTGGCGACCGAGCCTTCCGTTGACAGCATCGGCGCGAGATCACCTGCTTGCGGGCGCTTCTGGTCCTTCATACGGTGCGCGAGCCAGTTTTTGCCGTCGGTCTGGATCAGCGCATAGCGGCCGTCGATCTTCTTGCCGCGCAGGTTGATGATGACCTCCCCGCCCTCCGCGGCGCTGTCGGGTGGTACGTCGTTGAACTTCTCTGCCTCGTAGGTGCCGGTGTCCCAGATGATCATCTTGCCGCCGCCGTACTCGCCCTTGGGGATCTCGCCGTGGAAGGTGAGGTACTCCAACGGGTGGTCCTCGGTGTGGACGGCGAGGTGGTTGACCGACGGGGTGTCGGGCAGGTTCTTCGGCACCGCCCAGCTCACCAGCACGCCGTCGCGTTCGAGCCTCAGGTCATAGTGCAGCCGTCGGGCGTGGTGTTCCTGGATGACGAACTTGTCGTTGTTCCCCGTCTCCGGCGGCTTGTTCGGAACCGGCTCAGGGGTTTTGGACGCGTCACGCATGCTGCGATAGGTGGTCAGGCGATCCGGTACCGGTACCGCCTCGTCGAGCGGTGCGAGCAGGTCACCCATCTCCTGCACCCGGTCGAGCACCTCGTCGAAGTTGAGGTGCCGCAACTTCGGATCCTCGATCTCGTCCCAGGTGCGTGGTGCGGCGACCGTCGGATGTTCGCGTCCGCGAAGCGAATACGGTGCGATCGTGGTTTTGGCGCCGTTGTTCTGGCTCCAGTCGACGAAAACCTTGCCGGTGCGCACGCTCTTGGTCATCGTCGCGGTCACGCGTTTGGGCATCGTCTTCTCGAGCTGTTGCGCGACCCGCCGCGCAAGAACCGATGCGCCCTGCGAACTGATCGGTTCTTCGAGCGGGACGTACAGGTGCAACCCCTTGCTACCGCTGGTGAGCGGGAAGGTGGTCAACCCGATGTCGGTGATGAGGTCGCGCACCTCGTGGGCGACCTCGCAGAGCTGGCGGAAGGACACCCCCTCGCCGGGGTCGAGGTCGAAGACGATTCGGGTCGCGGGGCCGGGCGTCGGTGGCCCGTCGTCCTGGCTGACGAATCGCCACTGCGGGACGTGCACTTCGAGCGATGCCTGCTGCGCGATCCACGCCAGACCCTCGGCGGTGTCGATCAGCGGATAGGTCGTCGTCCCCGAGCGGTGCGTGACCGACGCGCGGTCCAACCAGTCCGGCGCCGACGAGGCGAGTTGCTTCTCGAAGAACGACGGCTCCTCGACACCGTTGGGCCAGCGCTTGCGGGTCACGGCGCGGCCCGTGATATGCGGGATCATCGCCTCGGCGATACCGACGTAATAGTCGAAGACCTCCGCTTTGGTGGTGCCCGTCGCCGGGTACAGCACCTTGTCCGGGTTGGTCAGCTTCACCCGGCCGAATCGATCCACAGTGTGAACGTATACCCGCTGCTACGTTGGATCCGTGGCGAGAATCTTCGCGGCGGTGCTGGTCGCGGTGGCTGCGCTGTTGGCGGCACCGCACGCCGCGGCAGATCCGCAGGATCTCGTCCCCTACTGCTCGGGCGACCAGACACCGATCGACGACAATTGCCGGCCGCCGGCGCACCAGGAGTTCACCCACTCGCCCAGTGGGCTCGACCCGAATCTGCCCAGCGGCCTTGACCCAGGGGACGCGGCGGTCGTCGGCTAGCGGGTAGGCCCGAATGCCACGGCCGCTAGCCGCCGAATTCTGCGTCAGGGTCGCGATTCCGCGTTATCCACAGCCCTGCCGCAGAAATGGACGACGGGGTACGCGTTCTGTCGGCCGTCCCGTCCACGATCCGGTCATGCGGCAACCGTTTCTCGGCAGCGAGGCGATCAGCGATGGCCGACTCACGCGAGGGCAACTGCGCTGGAACCACTCCGCCGTCCTGCCGCGGGTCTACCGCCCAAACGACGCTGAACGCAATGTCCACTCCAATGCCGTTGCGGCCTGGTTGTGGACCGGTCGCAGGGGCGTGATCGCGGGGCGGGCCGCGGCAGCGCTCCACGGCGCAAAGTGGGTGGATGCGTCGACGCCGATCGAGGTGATCACCGCCCACACCCGCCCGCGCGAAGGCGTCATCGTCCACGAAGAACGCTTGGCGCCCGACGAGATCACCTACTTCGGGGAGATTCCCGTGACGACCCCCGCTCGGACCGCGTGGGATCTGGCTCGCCACCTTCCGCGCGACAAGGCCGTCGCGCATCTGGACGCCCTGGCCGCCGCCACGGGGGTGTCCGCCGATGATGCCTTGGTGCTGAGCGACCGATATCGGGGCGCACGCGGAGTTCGTCGTGCCCGGACGGCGCTCTGCTTGATGGACGCCGGCGCGCAATCGCCCGAGGAAACCCGCCTTCGCCTTTTGCTCATCGACGCCGGATTGCCTACCCCGCGGACGCAGATCAGGCTTAGCGACGGGTACGAGGAGGCGTTTCTCGACATGGGGTACGACGAGCCGATGGTCGGATTGGACTACGACGGGGTTCACCACAGCGAGAACCGACGGCAATACGTGTATGACGTGGGTCGTGCCGCGTTCGTCGATCGCCAAGGCTGGATCGACATCCACGTGCTCAAGGAACACAGCCGGCGATACATCTTGCATCGCGTCTTCGACGCGTTCACCCGCCGCGGTTGGACCCCGCCGAAATCTGCAAGAGGGTCGCGGTGAGGCGAAAATCGCAACCCTGGTGCAGAATTCGGCGGCACTGAAAGCCGAAATCAGTCGATGCGCTCGCCGGTCTCCGGGTGGAACAGGTGCACAGAACCTTCCGGATGCCTGCGCAGCCGCACCGTCTCGGCGAGTTTGGGCGCCGTGCGCGGATTGCAGCGCGCGACCAGCTCGACTCCCGAACCCGCGTGCGTGTAGAGGTAGGCCTCGCTGCCGAGGTCCTCGACCAGGTCGACGACGACTTCCACCCCGCCGGTGTCGGTGAGCTCCAGCTGTTCGGGCCGGATGCCGAGCGTGACCTCCGAGAGGCCCGCGTCGCTCAACTTCGAAAGTCGCTCGCGTTCGAGCGGCAGCGTCGTGTCGCCGATGCGGACGCCGTCGGGCGCGATCGGCAACGTCACCAGATTCATGGCGGGTGAGCCGATGAAACCGGCGACGAACGCGTTGGCCGGCCTGTCGTAGAGCTCGTTCGGCGCGGCGAACTGCTGCAGCTTGCCGAACCGCAGGACCGCAACCCTGTCCCCCATCGTCATGGCCTCGATCTGGTCGTGGGTGACGTAGACCGTCGTGGTGCCGAGCCGTCGCTGCAGCGCGGCGATCTGAGTGCGGGTCTGCACCCGCAGCTTCGCGTCGAGGTTCGACAGCGGCTCGTCCATGCAGAACACCTGCGGCTCGCGCACGATGGCGCGGCCCATCGCCACGCGCTGCCGCTGCCCGCCGGACAGCTTGGCGGGCTTGCGGTCGAGGAACTCCGTGAGGTCCAGGATCTTCGCCGCCTCCTCGACCTTCTTGCGCCGCTCGTCGCGAGAGACCCCACGCAGTTTCAGCGCGAAACCCATGTTCTCGGCGACGGTCTTGTTCGGGTACAGCGCGTAGTTCTGGAACACCATCGCGATGTCGCGATCCTTGGACGGCACACCGGTCATGTCGCGGCCGCCGATCTCGATTGTGCCCTCGTCGATGTCCTCCAGGCCGGCCAGCATCCGCAGGGCGGTGCTCTTGCCCGACCCGGAAGGTCCGACCAGCACGACGAATTCGCCGTCGGAGATGTCGAGGTCGAGTGAATCGACCGCGAGCTTGTCCGAGCCTTCGTAGACGCAGGAGGCGTTGCGGTACGTGATTGTTGCCATTGGTATCTCCGTGTCTTTCGTGATCGGGTCTGAAGGGTTACTTGATCGCGCCGAAGGACAGTCCGCGCACCAGCTTGTTCTGGGCGATCCAGCCGCACAGGATCACCGGCAGCGCGGCCATGGTCGCGGCCGCCGCCAACACGGCCCAGTACTGGCCCTCACCAGCGATGAAGCCGACGAGGTACACGGGCATGGTCTGGGCGTTCACCGCGGTCAGGTTCACCGCGAAGAAGAACTCGTTCCAGGCGAAGATCACGCAGATCAACGCCGTCGCAGCGATACCCGGCGACACCAGGGGCAGGATCACCTCGCGCACCGACCGCCACAGGCTGGCGCCGTCCAGGCTGGCCGCCTCCAACAGTTCGCCGGGCACCTCGAGGAAGAACGACCGCATCATCCACACCGCGATCGGCAGGTTCATCGCCGTGTAGAGCACGATCAACGCCCAGATGTTGTCCAGCAGCCCGATATTGGACACGATCACGTACAGCGGCAGGATCACCGCGACGACGGGCAGCATCTTGGTACTCATGAAGAAGAACAGCGCATCCTGGGTCTTGCGGACGGGTCGCAGCGACAACGCGAATGCGGCAGGGACCCCAAGCACGAGCACGAGCAGCGTTGAAATCCCGGTCGCGAACAGCGAATTCAGCATCGCGGGCCCGATGCCCTGGTCGAAGACGGCAGAATACTGATCCAGCGTCGGGGAGAAGAACAGCTTCGGCGGACTGGTGGCGGCGTCGGCCTCCTGCTTGAACGACGTCAACACCATCCAGAAGACCGGAAAGAAGAACCCGATCCCGACCAGCCACGCCACCAGCCCCCACGGACTGAACGTGCGGGACTTCTTCTTCCTCTTCGCCACGGATTGCGGTGTGGCTGCGGTTTTCTCGACCGTGGTAGTCATGTCAGGCCGCCTCTTCCTTCCCGGTGAACGACTTGAAGATCAATCGCAGCGCGAAGCTGGCGATGATGATCGTGAAGACGACCACCACCACTCCCATGGCCGCTGCCTGGCCGATGTCGAAGCCGAGGAACGCGCGCTGATAGATGTAGAACGGCAGGTTCGCGCTCGCGATGCCCGGCCCGCCCTGCGTCATCATGTAGATGGCATCGAAGGTGTTGACCAGGAAGATCGCCCCGAGCACGACTCCCAACTCGATGAATCGCCGAAGGTGCGGAAGCGTCAACTCCCGGAAGAGTTGGAAGGCGTTCGCACCGTCGACTCGACCGGCCTCCAGGATGTCGCGCGGCATCGACTGGAGACCGGCGAGGATCAGCAGCATCATGAACGGCGTCCACTGCCAGATCAGCATCACCATCACCATCGCCAGCGGAAACTGCCCGATCCAGTCCATCCGGTCGATCCCGACCAGCGACAGCAGCCAGTTCAGAATGCCGTTGTTCGGATCGAGGATCGTCGTCTTCCAGATCAGCGCGGCCGCAACGGGTGTGACGAGGAACGGCGTGATCAGCAACGTCCGCACGATCCCGCGACCCAGGAACGCCCGGTCGAGCAGCAATGCCAGGAGCAGACCGAAGAACGCGGAGATCAGCACCACCCCGACGATCAGCACCACGGTGTTGAGCGCGACGGTCCAGAACTGACTGTCCTTGGCCACCGTGACGTAGTTCTGCAAGCCGATGAACTCACGGGACCCAGGACGAACCAGGTTCCACGACAGCGTCGAGTAGTAGAGGGTGAACAGGAACGGAACCTGCGTGACGACGATCATGAAGATCAGCGCCGGCAACAGCGGGCCCCGCCTGCGCCAGGCTTCGGCGCGGCTCACCCCGGTTTCCTTCGCATCCCGGATCCTGCGAACCCGTTCTGCCACCGCCGTTTCGCTGGCGCCGGCCGTGGTATCGGCGGTTACGGTCATCACTTCTCCTGATATGTCTTGCCGACGACCTCGGCGTACTGCTGCGCTTGGTCGAGCGCCTCGTTGACCGTCTTCTGACCGGCGATCGCGGCGCTGATCTGTTGGCTGACCCTGGTGCCCAGATCCTGGAACTCAGGTATCGCGACGAACTGGATTCCGGTGTACGGGACCGGTTGCACAGTGGGCTTGTTCGGGTTGGCGTTCTGGATCGAACGCAACGTCAACGGTCCGTAGGACCGCGAGATCTTCTCGTACTCCGGCAGTTCGGTGTAAGTGGATGTCCGACTGCCCGGTGGGACCCTCGCCCATCCGAGCTTCTCCCCCACCAGCTTCATATAGTCCTTGCTCGTCATCCACGAGATGAACTTCCACGCACCGTCGGGGTTCTTGGCCGATTTCGGAATGCCCAGCGCCCAGGTGTAGAGCCAGCCCGAGTTGGGTTTCTCGGCGATCGGGGCTGGCAGATATCCGATCTTGCCGACCAGCTCCGGGTACTCCTGCGGGTCTTCGAGGACCGACACCGCCGACGTGGCGTCGTACCACATGGCGGTCTGGCCTTGGCCGAACAGGTTCGCGCACTCCTGGAAACCGGTGGAGGCCGCGCCCAGTTCTCCGGAGCGCTTGACCAGGTCGACGTAGAAGTTCACCGCCTTGCGCACCTCGGGGCTGTTCAACTGTGCGTTCCACTGCTCGTCGAACCAACGCCCGCCGAACGTGTTGATCACGGTGTTCAGTGGCGCGAGCACCTCACCCCATCCCGGCTTTCCGCGAAGGCAGATTCCCGCGCGGTCACCGGACTTCAGGGTGTCGGCCCACTGCGCGACCTGCTGCCAGGTCGGCTGGTAGTCCGGTGACTGGTCGACCTCGATGCCGGCCTGTTCGAACAGGTCCTTGCGGTACATCAGAAACGACGACTCGCCGTAGAACGGGACGGCGTACATGTCGCCGTCGTACGACAGCGACTCGCGTAGCGACGAGATGAAGTCCTCCTCGTCGTACCCCGGTGTCTGCGCGGCGTATTCGGAGAGGTTCTGCAGCCAGCCGTCCTCCGCCCACTGCGGGGTCTCGAAGTTGCTGATCATCACGACGTCGAACTCGCTTCCGCCCATCGCGGTCGACATGGTGATCTTGGCGCGAGCCTGGTTCTCCGAGAGCGTGACGAACTTGAGCTTCGTGCCGGGATTGGCCGCCTCGAACTCCGACGACAGATCCCTGGCGTCGGTCATCTGCGAGTTCGACACCATGGCGACGGTGACCTGGTTGTCCGAGGCGCCCAGGCTGCCCGCTCCCGAACACCCGGTGGCCAGCACGACCCCGGACGCCGCGGCCACCGCGGCGAACCGCTTCATCATTGTCGGTTTCACCTGCGTCGTCTCCTCACTGCGCCAACAACCAACGCGCACAATCGATGTCACACACCAGCAGCCGGGCCAACCTGCCCCGCAGGGCGGCCAGAGTGGCGTCGTACTTCGCGGCGCCACTGGAGATCAGCAGCGTCTTATCGCAATTGCGGATGTCTTCGAGCGGCACCGACACCGCGCGCTGCTGGAGTTCGGTGTCGACGGGCGCGCCGTCCGCGTCGAAGAACCGGCCGCCGATCTCACCCACCGCGCCGAGCGACTCCAACTCGTCGAGCATGCGGGTGTCGAGGAAGCTGCCTTCGAACAGCGTGGTCGACGTCGATACCGCGCCGACACCGAAAAGCATCATGTCCGCGTGCCGTCCCGCCTCCAACGTGCGGGAGATAACCGAATCGCTGCGCATCGACGCCACCGTCGACGGGTCGGCATACAGGGGCGCGGGCAGTCGTAACGTGCTCGCGCGCAACGTTTCCCCGCAGCGGCTCAAGATGAACTCGGTACCGGTCTGATACGCCGCGGTCGACATGGCGCCGTCGAGCTGCACCACCGCGCGGCAGCTCGCCACCCCGGGAACCAACGCGTTGGCCGCCGCGACCTGCTCAGGCCCCCAGGTGAACCCGAGTACGTCGTCGGGCGAGAGACGCCGCATCAGCAGTGCCGCCGCGGCGCGGCCCACGCTGGCGAATGCGACGGGCCGGCCGGGTGCGCCGATGTCGACGCCGTCGCCGGCGACCACTACTTCCGTCAGCCCGTGGCGCCGCTCGAGTTCGCGCTCCTCCTCGGCGTGCAGGTCCTCACTCAGCCCGGCGGGCACGGCGATCTCGATGCGGACCAGACCCCGGGCTTTTGCGCGGGCGATCAATCGACCCGCCGTCGGGCGCGAGACGCCCAAGCGGGTGGCGATCTCGGCCTGGGTCAACCCGTCGAGGTAGTACATCGTCGCCGCCCGCAGGGCCAGGCGGACGTCCTGCGTCGGCACTGCGGCCCCGGCGAGGTCCCCGGTCGACGTCGATGCGGTCACCACCCTGCCCTCCCCGGACTGTGAACATCTGCTCATGGGTGCGATTAGATGCTCATCACGGTAACATGGTGATGTGACGCACACAACACTCTCGCCGGACAGTCGGATGCGGGCGGCCGTGCTCGTCGAACCCGGGCGGATCGAAATGCAGGAACGGCCGGTACCCCGACCCGCCCCCGGTGACGTGCTCATACAAGTCTCGTCGGTGGGTGTCTGCGGATCGGACACGCACTACTACCGGCACGGGCGAGTGGGCGGATTCGTCGTCGAGACGCCGTTGATCCTCGGCCACGAGGCCGCGGGCACGATCGTCGACGTCGGCGACAACGTCGATCCGTCGCGCATCGGCGAACGGGTGTCGATCGAACCGCAGCGCCCCGACCCGCGCAGCGACGAAACCCGCCGCGGGCACTACAACCTGTGTCCGCACATGCAGTTCTTCGCAACCCCGCCGGTCGACGGGGCGCTGTGTGAGTACGTGACGATCGGCGCAGAATTCGCCCACCGCGTGCCGGACTCAATCTCCGATGAGGCCGCCGCGTTGTGCGAGCCGCTCTCCGTCGGCATCGCCGCCGTCCGCAAGGCCGGTGTCGACGGGCGTTCGCGGGTGTTGGTCACCGGGGCAGGCCCGATCGGCATCGTGGTGATCCAACTCGCGCGGGCCTACGGTGCGACGGACATCCTCGTCAGCGATCCCGACGAGGCCCGTCGGCAACGGGCGATCTCGTTCGGGGCCACCGAGGTTCTGGACCCGACGACCCAGCCGATAGGCGATTTCGGGGTGGACGGGTACATCGACGCCTCGGGCGCGCCGACGGCCGTGGCCGACGGCATTCGCGCGGTGCGACCGGCCGGCCGGGTGGTGTTGGTCGGCTCGGGTGCGGAGTCGATGGAGCTGCCCACGCAGGTGATCCAGAACCGTGAGCTGGTGCTGACGGGCGTCTTCCGCTACGCCCACACCTGGCCGACGGCGATCGCGCTCGTCGAATCCGGTCAGGTCGATCTCGACGCGATGGTGACCGCCCGCTTCCCCTTGGAGCGCACCGCCGAAGCCCTCGACTCCGACCGCACGCCGGGTAGCGTGAAGTCGGTGGTGACGGTGTCATGAGACTCGACGACTCCACGCTCACACAGCTTCCCACCGACAAGCCGACCTACGACCGATCCCAAATATCGGTCGGCATAGTGCATTTCGGAGTTGGCGGCTTTCACCGGGCGCATCAAGCGATGTACGTCGACCGACTACTGGAGGTGGGGCTGGCCAAGGAGTGGGGCATCGCCGGTGTCGGGGTGATGCCTGCCGACCGAAGGATGGCCGACGTGATGGCCGCCCAGGACGGCCTGTACACCCTGCTGCTGGAGAGGCCCGACGGTACCCGCGAGGCGCGGGTGATCGGTTCGATCGTCGACTATCGCTACGCGCCCGACGACCCGGAGTCGGTGATCGAACTGTTGGCCGCGCCGAGCACGCGGATCGTCTCGCTCACCATCACCGAGGGCGGCTACAACATCGACAACCTCGGTGACGGCGTGAACGTCTTCGTCCTGGTGGCCGAGGCGCTCGCGCGCAGGCGAGACCGCGGCATCACCACCCCGACGATCGTGTCGTGCGACAACATCGAGGGCAATGGCGACGTCGCCCGCCATGCGTTCACCACCTACGCCGAACGCGTGTATCCCGGCCTCGGCGAGTGGATCGGCACGCACACCAAGTTCCCCAACTCGATGGTGGACCGCATCACTCCGGTGACCACACCTGACGTGGTCGACGTCGTAGCAACCGAGTTCGGTATCGACGATGCATGGCCGGTGGTGGCCGAACCCTTCACGTCGTGGGTGCTCGAGGACGACTTCGCGAACGGACGACCACCGTTGGAGGACGTGGACGTGCTGATGGTCGACGACGTCACCCCGTACGAGCTGATGAAGCTGCGTCTGCTCAACGCCGGCCATCAAAGCCTCTGCTACTTCGCTTATCTCGCCGGTTACCGGTTGGTGCACGACGCCGCAGGCGACCCGCTGTTCGCCGACTTCCTGCTGGCGTACATGGACGACGAGGCCACACCGACGCTCAAACCCGTGCCCGGCATCGACCTGCCCGACTACAAGCGCACGCTGATCGAGCGGTTCGCCAACCCGGGCGTCAAGGACACCATCGCCCGGCTGTGTTACGGCTCGTCGGACCGCATTCCGAAATGGCTGCTGCCCGTCGTCCGCGAGAACCTCAGAACGGGTGCACCGATCCGGTTGTCGGCCGCGACGGTCGCCAGCTGGGCGCGCTACGCCGAAGGCGTCGACGAACAGGACCAGCCGATCGACGTGCAGGACCAGCTCGCCGACGTCCTGGTGCCGCTGGCGAGGGCTCAGCGCGACAATCCGACCGCATTCATCGAAAACACCGACCTCTTCGGCGATCTCGCTACCGACCAGCGATTCGTCGACGCATACGTCTGGGCGCTGAACTCGCTGCACCGCGACGGCGCGCGGGCAACGCTGGAAGCGTTGATGCGCGGAGACGACGCATGAGCACCGATCGTGCGCTGGTGATCGGCGAGGCGTTGATCGACATCGTCGAGCGTGGCGGCGAGATCACCGGTGAACACGTCGGCGGCAGTCCACTCAACGTCGCGGTCGGGCTGGGCCGACTGGGCCGTGGCGTCGACTTCCTGACACACATCGGCGACGACGAACGCGGACGGCGCATCGTCGACCATGCCGAAGCATCCGGGGTGCAACTGGTCTCGGGAAGTACGGGCGCGGCGAGGACGCCGACCGCATTGGCCACGCTCGACGAGCATGGTTCGGCGCAGTACGAGTTCGACATAAAATGGCAACTGACCGGCACCCCGGAGGTCGGGCCGCCCCTGATGGTGCACACGGGTTCGATCGCGGCGGTGCTCGAGCCCGGATGCCGTGCCACCGCAGCACTGGTCGACACCTATCACCCCTCGGCCACCGTGACGTTCGATCCGAATGTGCGGCCCGCGCTGATCGAGGATGCCGATGCCGCGCGCGCCCGCATCGACCGGTTCATCGAGCGCTGCGACGTGGTGAAGGCCAGCGACGAGGACATGCGGTGGCTCGACCCGGGCCGCACCCCCGAGCAGATCGCGGAGACATGGTTGTCGTTGGGCCCGTCGATCGTCGTGGTGACGCTGGGCGGGCAGGGGTCGTTCGCGCTGTGTGCGCAGGGCCTGGTCCGGGTGCCGGCGTTCGAGGTCGACGTCGTCGACACCGTGGGCGCCGGTGATGCGTACATGAGCGGTCTTATCGACGCGCTGTGGACGTCGGGGCTGCTGGGCGCTCAGCGGCGGCGTGACCTGGCGCGAATCAGCACGGCGGACCTGACGGGCGTCGTGCGCACCGCCGCGATGTCGTCGGCGCTGACGGTCGCCCGCGCCGGTGCCGACCTGCCTGGTCGCGGTAGCCGCGATGCGGCCCTGGAATCAGCCATACTGGGTTGATGCGTTCCATATGGAAGGGTTCGATCGCGTTCGGCCTGGTGAACGTGCCGGTCAAGGTCTACAGCGCGCAACAGGACCACGACGTGAAATTCCACCAGGTGCACGCGAAGGACAACGGGCGCATCCGGTACAGGCGCGTCTGCGAGATTGACGGTGAGGAAGTCGAGTATCGCGACATCGCCCGGGCGTACGAATCAGACGACGGGCAGACCGTGATCATCACCGACGAGGACATCGCGACGCTCCCCGAGGAACGCAGCCGCGAGATCGAGGTGCTGGAATTCGTTCCTGCTTCCGACATCGATCCGATGATGTATGACCGCAGCTACTTCCTCGAGCCCGAGGGCAAGTCATCGAAGTCGTATGTGCTGTTGACCAAGACGCTCAAGGAGACCGACCGGGTCGCGATCGTGCACTTCGCGTTGCGTAACAAGACGCGACTCGCGGCGCTTCGGGTTCAGGACTTCAGCAAGCGCGACGTCATGGTGATCCAGACGCTGTTGTGGCCCGACGAGATCCGCGATCCCGACTTCCCGGTACTGGACAAGGAAGTCGACATCAAGCCGGCCGAGCTGAAGATGGCCACCCAGGTCGTCGACTCCATGACCGACGACTTCAATCCCGACCGCTACCACGACGAGTACCAGGAACATCTGCGTGAGCTGATCCAGGCGAAACTCGAAGGCGGCGAAGCGTTCACCACCGAGGAGCAGCCGCAGGAACTCGACGAGACCGAGGATGTTTCCGATCTGCTGGCCAAGCTCGAAGCCAGCGTGAAGGCGCGACGCGAAGGCCGGGGCGGGTCAAAGGGTTCCGACGACGACAAGCCGGCCAAGAAGGCGCCCGCGAAGAAGGCCGCAAAGAAGACGCCCGCCAAGAAGGCCGCAAAGAAGTCGCCGGCGAAGAAATCTGCCGCTAAGAAGACCGCCGCGAAGAAGTAGCCCACTATCGCGGCATGCCTTAAAAGGGCGGTGGTTCGTCGTCGCGCGCGAGTGCTTCGGCGAGCAGTTGGTGTTGGCGTTGCTCTTCGGCGATCAGTTCGCTGCGTCGCCGTCGTTCGGTGTCGATGCGTTCACGGCGCACCTGTTCGCGGGTTTGCCTGCGGCGCGGCATCATCGCCATCCGCTCGGCGCTGTCGCTCGGTGGCGGTTCCCCGACTTCGAGCACTCCGGTGGGTTGGCGCAGCACCGGGAACATGCTCGCCCCGTGGGGTTCGGATCGGTACAGGTGTCCGGTCGGGGCGGTGAGAACGACTGTACCGTCAGGCAATTGTTCTTCCCGCCAGCCACCGCTGCCGCTGTAGAACGTCTTGATCAGGTGATGAATGCGGCAGTAGTGCTTGGTGTTCAACGGATGCGTCGGGCCGTAGGGCCACGGCACCGTATGGTCCACATCGCAGCCCCACACCGGTTTGTCACATCCAGGCCAGCGACACGTCACGTCGCGCCACTGCAAGAACTCAGTCAACCTGGCGCCGGGACGATACCCGGCGCGCGCAGCGTCATCGGCCGAGGGCACGATCACCGGCTTGAGTTCAGCGTTGCGCGCCAGCTCACGCACCGACTCGGTGTTGCGCAGCGGCCGGAAGATCAGCTCCGTGTCGAGCTCGGTGCCCGCAACGATCGCCTCCTTGACGTTCTGGTGGATCGCCGATTCGACGGTGCACATGAACCGCGATCCCATGTTGATGCCGTCGGCGCCCAGCGCGAGCGCGGCCACCAGGCCACGGGCGTCGGCGAATCCGCCGGAGGCGATCATGGGGATGTCGATCTTGGTCGACGCCGCAGGGATCAGCACCAGGCCCGGGATGTCGTCCTCGCCGGGATGGCCCGCGCACTCGAAACCGTCGATGCTGATGCCGTCGACGCCGAGGCTCTGCGCCTTGACCGCATGCCGCACCGAGGTGCACTTGTGCAGTACCTTGATCCCGTTCTCGTGGAACATCGGCAGATGCGGCGCCGGGTTCGAACCCGCGGTCTCGACGATCTTGATGCCCGAGTCGACGATCACCTGCCGGTACTCGTCATATGGCGGCGGGTTGATCGTCGGCAGGATCGTCAGGTTGAC
>NZ_JBCGVF010000003.1:0-207530 GCF_048452905.1 Mycobacterium neumannii
CTCGCGGCACAGGCACACGCTAGTCGAGCTGCTCGCTGACCTCGGCTTCGCTGACGGAGGCGCCCTGGGCCGCGACCCAGCCGGTGATCTGGCGGGCCACGGTGCGATCGGTCAAGCCGACTTCGGCGAGCACCTCGCCGCGGGACGCCTGCGCGAAAAACTCCTGCGGCAGGCCGACGTCGCGACACGGCACGTCGACCTCGGCGCGGCGCAATGCCGCCGACACCGCAGATCCGATGCCGCCGTTGACGCCGTTGTCCTCGAGCGTGACGACGAGCTTGTGTTCGCGGGCCAGCGCGGTGATCGCCTCGGGCACCGGCAGCACCCAGCGCGGGTCGACGACCGTCACACCGATGCCCTGGTTACGCAGGAGCTCGGCGACCGCCAACGCCATCGACGCGAACGGCCCGACCGCCACCAACAGCACGTCACCGGCGAGCTCGTCTGCCGGCACGGCCAGCACGTCGACCCCGTCACGCCGTTCGACAGCCGGAATGTCCTCGCCGACATCGCCTTTCGGGAACCGGATCGCGGTCGGGCCGTCGTTGACGTCGAGTGCCTCGCCGAGTTCCTCCCGCAGCCGGACACCGTCCCGCGGTGCGGCCACCCGCATACCGGGCACGATGCCCAGCATCGACAGGTCCCACATGCCGTTGTGGCTTGCGCCGTCGGGGCCGGTGATGCCCGAGCGGTCCAACACCATCGTCACCGGCAGCTTGTGCAGCGCCACGTCCATCATGACCTGGTCGAACGCGCGGTTCAGGAAGGTCGAGTAGATCGCGACGACGGGATGCAGGCCGCCCATCGCCAACCCGGCCGCCGACGTCATCGCATGCTGTTCGGCGATGCCCACGTCGAAGAACCGGTCAGGGAAGCGCTGGCGGAATGCGGTCAGACCCGTCGGGCCGGGCATCGCCGCGGTGATCGCGACGACGTCGCGCCGGCGCGCTGCATAGCCGATCAGCGCCTCGGAGAACGTCGACGTCCAGCCCGGGCCGGGGACCGACGTCGCCAACCCGGTCTCGGGGTCGATGACACCGCACGCGTGCATCTGGTCGGCCTCGTCGTTCTCCGCGGGCGCGTAGCCCATGCCCTTGCGGGTTACGACGTGCACGATCACAGGCATGTTGAAGCCCCGCGCCCGGCGCAGAGCGACCTCGACGGCGTGCTCGTCATGGCCGTCGATGGGCCCGACATACTTCAGTCCCAGGTCGGTGAACATCACCTGCGGCGCCAACGCATCTTTGATGCCGGCCTTGATGGAGTGCATGCACTGGTAGCAGACCTCGCCGATGACCGGGACGCCGCGCACCGCCTTGCGGCCCTCCTCGAGCACGCGTTCGTAGCCGGGCTGCAGGCGCAGGCCGGCCAGGTGTTCGGCGAACCCGCCGATCGTCGGCGCGTAGCTGCGGCCGTTGTCGTTGACGACGATCACCACCGGCCGTCGTGCCGCGGCGATGTTGTTCAGCGCCTCCCAACACATACCGCCCGTCAGCGCGCCGTCACCGACGACGGCCACCACGTGCCGATTGCGGTGTCCGGACAGCTCGAACGCCTTGGCCAGCCCGTCGGCATAGGACAGCGCCGAGCTGGCGTGGCTGGATTCCACCCAGTCGTGTTCGCTCTCCTCGCGCGACGGATAGCCCGACAGGCCGCCCTTCTTGCGCAGGGTGTCGAACTCGTGGCTGCGGCCCGTCAGCATCTTGTGCACGTAGGACTGGTGTCCGGTGTCGAAGATGATCGGATCGTGGGGCGAATCGAACACCCTGTGCAGCGCGAGCGTCAGCTCGACGACGCCGAGGTTCGGGCCGAGATGCCCGCCGGTGGCAGCCACCTTGTGGATCAGGAATTCGCGGATCTCACGTGCTAGATCGCTCAGTTGCGACTGCGTCAGGTGCTGCAGATCTGCGGGCCCGCGGATCTGTTCAAGCATTCGTTCAGTCTACGCACGGCCGTCGTAGTCAGTCCTGTCGAGCTTGGTAGATGTCGGGCACACCGTCATGGTCGTAATCGGCGGTTTCCTGTTCGTGGATCGCCCGATAATGCCTGTTCCGCAGCCGTAACAGGACCGCGGCCAGGGCAGCCGAGGCCAGCGATCCGGTCAGCACTCCGATCTTCACGAAATCGTCACGTTCGGATCCGATGCCGTACGCGAGGTCGCCGATGAGCAGGGATACGGTGAATCCGATGCCCGCCAGCATGGCGATGCCGATCACGTCGATCCACCGGATCGCGGAGTCCAGATCGGCCCGGGTGACCGACGCCAGCACCCGCGTGGTCAGGAAGATGCCGACGGGTTTTCCGACTACCAGACCCAGCACGATGCCGAGCGCGATGGGGTCGGTCATCGCTTCGGTGAATCCGGAGTAGCCGCCGATGTTGACCCCCGCGGCGAAGAAGGCGAATACCGGGACCGCGAAACCTGCCGACAGCGGGCGCAAGCGGTGTTCGAAGTGTTCAGCGAGCCCCGGTCCGGCCTCCGGCCCGCCCGCGGCTTGCGAACGCACGACCGGCACGGTGAAGCCGAGCAGCACACCGGCCACGGTGGCGTGGATACCCGATTCATGCATCAGCGCCCATGTGGCCAGCGCGAGCGGAACCAACAGCCACCACGACTGGATGCGGCGCTGCACGCACAGCGCGAAAAGGGCCAGCGGCGCCAGCGCCGCCAACAGCGCGACCCAGTTGATCCCCTCGGTGTAGAAGACGGCGATCACCAGCACCGCAAGAAGGTCGTCGACGACAGCGAGGGTCAAAAGGAACGTGCGCAGCGCCGAGGGCAGGTGCGTGGAGATGACCGCGAGAACCGCGACGGCGAACGCGATGTCGGTTGCCGTCGGGATCGCCCAACCCCGTAGGGCGCCGTCGCCGACGTGAGCGGTCACCGCGACGAAGATCAGGGCAGGCGCCACCATGCCGCCGACGGCGGCCGCGATGGGCAGCGCCGCGCGGGCGGGGTCACGCAGGTCGCCGGCGACGAATTCGCGCTTGAGCTCCAGCCCGACCACAAAGAAGAACAGGGCCAGCAACCCGTCGGCCGCCCAAGTGCCGAGCGCGAGGTCCAGGTGCAGGCCGAACGGTTCGCCGCCGACCTTCAGATCGCGCAGGGCGAAGTAGCTTTCCGACCACGGCGAGTTCGCCCAGACGAGCGCGACGGCCGCAGCCAGCAGCAGGAGCGCGCCCCCGACGGTCTCCTTGCGCAGGATCGTGGAGACACGGTTTGTCTCGGCCCACGACCCCCGCGAGAGCAGCGTCCGTCGCGCGGACCGGTGGGGTGGGTTGGCAGTCACGGCAAGTCCCGATCTGTGGCTAGCGGTCGACAAAGAATCGCCGACCAGACTTCCCGGCACACCTTGGGCTCAACCCTATGCCACCGATTCGGGGGACGCGCCACGCCGGGTCTGGTGCGCGGAACGGTCCGCGAGTAGATTTCTCCACAGGTGCGCCGGGAAGCCTGGTCGGCTATCGATTTTGCCGACTTCGGAAAGGGACCCGATGCACGACATGCCGCACGCGCCGACGCGCGCGCAATTTCAGCCCGCTATTCACATCGATGGCCTGACCAAAAGTTTCGGGCGGATCGTCGCGGTAGATGACCTCGACCTGACGGTGGAGAGTGGTGAGGTATTCGGCTTCCTCGGCCCCAACGGCGCCGGCAAGTCGACGACCATTCGCATGATGCTCGGCCTCATCCGGCCCGATGCCGGGCGGGTATCCGTTCTCGGCAGCGACGCCGCTGACGTACGTCGAGCCCACCGATGTCTCGCGTATGTGCCCGCCGACGTCAGTCTCTGGCCGTCCCTGACCGGGGCGGAAATCCTCGAATTGATGGCGAATGTGGGTCCACCGGTCGACCTCGAGTACCGGGCCGAGTTGGTCGAGCGTTTCGCGCTGGATCTCGACCGGCCGGCCAAGGCCTATTCCACGGGCAACCGGCAGAAGGTGGCGATCGTCGCGGCGTTCGCGACGCGGGCACCATTGCTGATCCTCGACGAACCGACCAGTGGCCTGGATCCGTTGATGGAGCTCGAGTTCAGGCGCTGCATCCAAGAGGCGAGACAGCGTGGACAAACGGTCTTCCTGAGCTCGCATCAACTCACGGAGGTGGAAGCGGTGTGCGACCGGGTGGCCATCCTTCGCTCGGGCCGGCTCGTCGAGATCGACACCATCGCCGACCTGCGGCGGCTGCGCCGCACAGTGGTCGAGGTGTCGTACCGCGACGTCGCACCACTGCTCACCGACCTGCCGGGTGTCACCGACGTCGAGTGGCTCGGCGCGAACCGGTTGCGATTCAACATGTCCGGCTCGCCGACGGCCGCCTTGCGCGCCCTCGCCGCCGTCGAGATCACCGCCGTCGCAATGCGTGAGCCGAATCTGGAGGAGATCTTCCTCGACTACTACGGGGAGCTGTCGCGATGAGCACCGGCACGGTTGTCGCCAGGCATGCCGCCGCCGCGCGTCCGTCGCCGACACGAGCGGCCATCGGGCTCGCCATCCGCCAGATTCGCCGCGGCACGCTGATCGTGGCGGCAGTGGCCGCAGGAATGTCGTTCCTCGTCGCCGCACAGTATCAATCGACGTTTCAGGCCGAGTTGAGCCAGGATGCTCTTCGAGCACTCGCCGAAAATCCGGCTATCCGGGTGCTTTTCGGCACGCCGCTGGCATTGGATGACGCGGGCGGATTCACCGTCTGGCGAACGGGCACTCCGCTGCTGGTGATAGCCGGCGTGTGGATCATGCTGGTCGCTGTCCGCATCACCCGCGGCGAGGAGGACGCCGGACGGTGGGACGTCCTGTTGGCCGGCGCCCTTCGCACCTCCGATGCGCTACTGAGTTGCGTACTCGCGTTGACAGGCAGCGCTCTGCTGATCAGCACAGCAGTCTGGGGTGCGATGCTGGCCGCAGGCACCACTCCCCTCGGCGCCACCCTCTACGCCGGCGGATTTCTCGGCGTGACTTCGACATTCGCCGCGGTGGGGTTCGCGGCGGGCCAGTTGATGCCGAGCAGAGCGTCGGCGGTGGGCTTGTCGGTGGCGCTCCTCGGCACTGCCCTTCTGGTGCGGATGATGTCGGACGCCTTCGCGGCGTTGGCGGGGTTGGCCTGGGTCAGCCCATTCGGGCTCATCGCGCGGGTGGCGCCTTTTGCCGACAACAGGATCGCACCGCTGGCCGTGTTGGCCTGCTACCCGGTCATGCTGGGGGCTGCCGCCGTGGCCATGGCCAAATCGCGGGACCTGGGAAGCGGACTACTGGCGGTTTCCGGCAGTCGTCCGCCGCGCACGAGGATGCTCGGCTCGATACACCTGTTCGCAATGCGCCGTGCCATGCGGCCGACGCTGGGCTGGGCCGCCGCGATCGCGACCTACTTCGTGATCATCGGGGCGACGATCGCGTCCATCCTCGAATTCTTCGAGCAGAACCCGCGTTTCGCCACGCTGGCCGCCAGCGCCGGCTTCGCGGGCTTGAACTCAGCGGATGGTTTCGCCGCGGCGTTGTTCAGTCTCTCGGCGGTGGCGACAGGGATGTACGCCGCCACCCGCCTCGGGGCGTTCGTCGCCGACGAGCAGGCGCGCCGCTGGACCATCCTTTTCACCTCCCCCGTTTCGCGCGCCGGCCTGCTGGGCGCCGAAGTGGTGGTGGTAGCGGCAGGCGTTGTCGCACTGCACGTCACCGCGGCAGTCGGTATCACCGTCGGGGCCGCGGCGACGGGCGCTCCGCTCGGCCTCTTTGATGCGCTCGCGGGCGCGCTGAACACCGCGCCGATCGCCCTGCTCGCGATGGGAGCGGCAGTTCTGGGCGCCGGGTGGTTGCCGTCGGCGGTCATCGCCGTCGGCGCAGTGCCCGTGGTGGGCGGCTTCCTGGTCGATGTCGTCGCCGAAACTGCGCACGCGCCCCAATGGGTGCGGGACGGCTCGCCGTTCGTCCATGTGAGGGCGGTACCCTTGGCTGCGCCGGATTGGCAGGCGTTGGGCGTGATTCTCGCCGTGGCAGCAGTTTTCACAGTGGCTGGGGTGGCCGGGTACCATCGCCGCGACCTGGTGTCCTGAGGATTGCACCCGTTTGCGCGCGATGCGCCTCAGGTGTTCTTGGCGACGAAGCGCTTGAACAGCGGCCAGGCGATCGCGGCGTTGTACACGACACCGCCGACGAAGTACGGCCACCACATGGCGCCGTCGCTGGCCAGCCAGAAGGCCTTCGCCGCCCAGAACGGCGGCAATATGCCGAAAGCCAGTGCCCACGCCGAATCGATGAACCACGGCAGGCACGGCAGACCGGCGATCAGCATGCCCAGCGCGCGGACCATCGCGATGCCCTGGATCTTATTGCTCGCCAACGCGAGTATCAGGAGCATCGTGACGATCGCGGAGAGCCCGGCGAGCAGTCCGATCGGCACCAGGACGGGTAGGAGTCCGGGTTCGAGCAGTCCGCTGAACGACAGTGTCGTCACGACGTAGACCGTCGTCACCCCCAACACTGTGCCCGCACGGTAGGCGAAGAACGTCGACAACGGCACGGGGGTCACCCGAAGAGCGACCAACGTTTCCGCATCGACCTCGTCGAGCACCAGGAACGCGGCCAGTCCTCCCGCGATGATGATGCTCGTCAGCAAGAGGAAGGCGGTCAACACCAGCGGGTAGTACGGTACCAGGTCGAAGTCGTAACGTGCGGCGAGCATCTCGGTGAAAAGAGGTGTCAGGACGCGAACACCCACCGTCCAGATGACCGGAGCTACGACGATCATCACGAGCAGGGGATCACGGTATGTACCGCGAATATCGTTGCGGCCGAAAGCCGCCAGAGCACTGCCGTGAGTCCCGGCCAAAGTAGACATCACAATCCTCCCGACTTCGCGATGACGTATCGGCCGAACAACGCCTTCGCCAGGTAGCTCAGCATGACAACGGACAGCACGGGATAGAGCAACGCATACGCCAGTTGCCATGGCGCCAGCGACACCTGGTCGAACGCCTCGCCCAGTAACAACAGCGGTCCCAGGGTGGGAACGAGATACAGAATCGGCGTGGACCACACCTCCGAGAAATGCAGTACCGGAAGACCCGTCATGACCGCCAGCGGAACCGTCGCCGACATGAACCAATCGCTGACCGAAGTGAACGGCAACGACGTGATGAAGCCGACCAGCAGCATCAGCAACGTGCCGAGCAACACGCCGACGATCATAGGTGCGGGGCGGTACGCGAAGCCGTGCGCAATGGAGACTACCGTGAGTGCCACCAGCAGTGAAATAGTCAGCAGCACGACGAGTTTCGCGGTCAAGTACTCCCAGAATCGAAGCGGTGTTGAGATGACCGCGCTCAAGGTTCGTTCCTGCTTCTCGAAGAACACCGATCCGCCGACGAAGAAGAACCCGATGATCGCGATGTCTCCCAGAAGGACATAGGGCTCCGCCATCTGACGCAGCCGGTGCGACATCGGCAGCAGCACCGCAAGCCATATCAGGCCGGAGAAGACGGCCGCGTACAGGAACTTCTGCCGAATCTGCAGTGTGATCTCCAGATGCAGTGCGCTCGCCAGCCTGCTCATGTCAGTTGCCTTCCGGTGGCCTCGACGAACACATCGTCGAGCGTCGCCTCCCGGCTATGAATGGTTTCGACGTGGTGGTCGCGCAACACCGCGTGGAACGCGGAATCGTCTGCCAGGCCGTCCATCCCGAATTCGGCCGCCCGCAGCGCCCCGTCGTTGCCCCGATACTCCACTCGCACGCGCCGTTGACTGCGTGCGATCTTCAATTCGGCCGGCGTATCCATGGCGACGATCCGGCCGTCGACCACGAAGGCAACCCGGTCACAGAGCTCGTCGGCGACGCGCATGTCATGCGTGGTCAGAAAGACTGTGCGGCCGCGTGCCTTCAGGTCGAGGACCATGTCCTTGACCTTTCGGGCGTTGACCGGGTCCAACCCCGACGTCGGTTCGTCGAGGAACAAGAGCTCGGGATCGTTGAGCAGCGCGCGGATGAACGTCAGCCGCATCTGCATGCCCTTGGAGTAGTTGGCGACTCGCGTGTCGGCGGCATCGGTCAATCCGACCGCGGCAAGAAGTTCCATCGGGTCGATGGTGTCGACCCCGTATAGCGACGCGAAGAATCGCAGGTTCTCCAGGCCGGTGAGCTTCTGGTAGTGGTTCGGCAGCTCGAACGACACCCCGATGCGCTCGTAGTAGTCCGCGCCCCAGGCGGCGGGATCTCTTCCGAACACGGTTGCCTCGCCGCCGTGACCGCGGAGCAGTCCGATGAGCAGCTTCTGCGTCGTGGACTTTCCTGCGCCGCTCGGACCGAGGAATCCGAGAATCTCGCCCCGGGCGACGCTGAAGTCCATCCCCCGCACCGCGGGAGTGGAGGATTTCGGATAGGTGAACGTCAGCCCGCGCACCCGAATCACTTCGGTAGCGGCTGGCGGGCGCACTGCTGTCGACGCAACGCTCTGCATTCCCGTGCCTTCCAGGTAGCCGGATATCGATCTCCGACCAGACTTCCCGGAACGCCGCCCGTCACTATACTGAGTTTTCAGAAATTACTGAAGTCTCTGAAATCGGAGAGTTTGTTGGACGGCAAGCCCGAGGGACGCGCCGCCGCCGAAGAATTGGCGAGCGTGCTGTCCACCCATGGGATGCAACGCATGACAGCGCGCGTCCTTGCGGCGCTCGTGTTCACCGAGCAACCCGCGATGTCGATGGGAGAACTCGCCGAGCAGCTGCAGGCTAGTTCTGGCGCTATCTCCGGTGCACTGAAAATGCTCGTCGCAGTCGGTGTGGTGGAGCGAGCACCGGCACCCGGTAGCCGGCGCGACCATTTCCGCCTTCGCGACGACGCGTGGGCGGTGCAATACACCAAACACAACGAAGCACTGTCCAGCGTCCTGGTGGCGGCCGAGGCCGGTATCGCCGCCACCGAGGAGGGCACGCTGTCGCGGCACCGGATCACCCAGATGCGCGATTTTTACGTGTTTCTGATGCAGGAGATCCCGGCCGTCCTTGATCGCTGGCACGCACGATCGGCTGCTGGAGCGAAATGATCGTCGAACGACAGAGGGCCATCGATGCGTCGGCCGAGCAGGTTTGGGAGCGCATCGTCACGCCCGAGGGCATCAACGACGAGTTGCGGCCGTGGATGACCATGTCGATGCCGCGAGGTCGCAAGGATCTCACCGTCGAGACCATTCCCGTTGGCGAGCCCGTCGGGCGCTGCTGGATGCGGCTATTCGGGGTGCTGCCGTTCGACTACGACCATCTGACGATCGCCGAATTGTGGCCCGGCCGTGGGTTTCATGAGGAATCGACGATGTTGAGCATGCGGCTGTGGCGGCACGAACGCACGCTCGAACCGGTGGGCGAAGCGCGAACCGTGGTGCGCGACCGGCTCACCTTCGAACTGCGGACCCCGCTGCGAGTGCTGACACCCGCCATCGCGGCTGCTGTCGGGGCGCTGTTCGGGCACCGCCAGCGCCGACTGGCCCGGTACTTCAGCCGCTGACGTCAGATCGCAATACGTCGCGGACGGTCGGAACCCGGCCAGACGTAGTCCAGATCGTCGGGAACATCGGGGAAAAACGTGCGGTAGTGCTGCGGGTCCTTGCGCACCAGCACCGACTGGTGGCTGCGGTGAAATTCCGGATCGCCCAGCCACGGCGGCACCTCCCCCGCCGCGGCCAACTCGTCCTGGGTACGCGGGGTGGCGATGCCGGTCGTGCGGGCCAGGTCGGAGACCATGGTGGTCGCACACGTGTCAGCGTGGCCCAGCCGGCACCATGCGGCGCAGATGTCGAGCCCGTAGCGGACCAGAGCTTCCTCGTAGCCGGCCCACATCGCCGCTGCGGGGTGATGACGCCAGCCATAGCCCGGCACGGTCAGCGCGCGAACCACCTGGATGGTCTCGACCCGCTGCTTGCCGAGCCGCTTCGTGTCGAGGACGCTGGCGGTGTCGTCGAAACCCGGGCAGGGCAAAAACGTCTGCATCCCCCGCCGGATACCCGTTTAGCGGCTCAACACCGCCACGCACTCGACGTGGTGCGTGAGCGGGAACGAGTCGAAGACCCGCAACTCCTCGACCGTGTATCCGTGTCCGCGGTAGAGACCAACATCGCGCGCGAACGACGCCGCCTCACAACCGATATGGATGACACGTGGTACCCCGGCGGCCGCCAGCAGGTCGATCACCTCGCGACCGGCTCCCGTCCGCGGCGGATCGAGCACCGCGACATCGGCCCGCGCTCGCTGGGCGGCGACCGCTCGGCGTACCGAGTCGGTGACCACCGACACCCATCTCATGTCGCCCAGCGCGGCGCGCGCCGCCCGCGATGCTCCCCGCGAGGTGTCCACCGTGACGACCTTGCCTGTCTCCCCGACCGCTTCGGCGAGCACGGCCGCGAATACTCCTGCCCCGCCGTACAAATCCCACGCCGTCATCCCGGGGCTCAGCTGCGCCCAGCCGGCCACCAACTCGCTGTAGAGCCGCGCCGCGTTCCGATGCGACTGCCAGAAGGCGGTCACGGGCACCCGCCACGTCCGGCCCGCGACCCGCTGGACGGCTTCGTAGTCGCCCTCGATCACCTGCGTGGCGGCCCTGCCCTTGGGCCCCGACTTGGGTCCGGACTGCACGACGTGGCGCGTGCCCTCGTCGTCGATCGCGACGTGCAGGTGCGCGCCCGGCGGCCAGGCCCGCTCGGCCAGCCCGTCGACCATCCCTTCGGGCAGCTGCGCGCAGTTCAAGTCGGTGATCAGCTCGGGGCTGTGGAACCGGTGGAATCCGGGTTCCCCTGCGGCGGTGGTGTCCAACCGAACCCGCGTCCGCCACCCGGTTGCGCCCACGTCCCCGACCGGGTCGGCGGCGGCGTCGGCTTCCTCGCGCCAGTGGTACCCGCCCAACCGCATCAACTGGTTGGCGACGACGGCGCCCTTGAGCCTGCGGACCGCCGCAGGCTCGGCAAACGACATATCGCAGCAGCCGGCGCCGTCCGCACCCGCGATCGGGCAGATCGATGCGATGCGGTCTGCCGACGGTTCGATGACCTCGACGGTGTCGGCGTGCAGATACTTCCCACGATCGGCGACCACCCGGACCCTGACCCGCTCGCCGGGCAGCGCGTAGCGGACGAACACGACGCGGCCTTCGTCGCGCGCCACACAGCTGCCGCCGTTGGCGGGCGGCCCTGCTGTCACCGTCAGTTCCGACGGCACAGCCGCGACACCGGTCACTCGAGAAATCCCCTGCGCGCGTCGCCGGGCGCCGACTGTGGCTGCAGAGTCTTGAGCCGCTCCGAGGAACTCAGTTGCCACGGCACCGATGTCACCATCACGTTCGGTTCGAACAGCAAGCGACCCTTGAGCCGCAACGCACTCTGGTTGTGCAGCAACTGTTCCCACCAGTGGCCTACGACGTACTCAGGGATGAACACCGTGACGACGGTGCGCGGCGACTCCCTGCTGATCCGCTTGACGTACTCGAGGACCGGCCGGGTGACCTCGCGGTACGGCGAGGCGATTACCTTCAGCGGGACGCTGATATCGCTGTCCTCCCACTTGTCCATCAGGGCACGAGTCTCGCCTTCGTCGACGCTGACCGTGATGGCTTCCAGCGTGTCGGGGCGGATGGCCCTGGCATAGGCCAGCGCGCGCATCGTGGGCAGATGCAGTTTGGACACCAACACGATCGCGTGGTTGCGGCTGGGCAGCACCATGTCACTCGCGGCGGCGGCCTGCTCCTCGAGCTCGCGCGCGACTGTGTCGTAGTGCCGGCGGATCAGCTTCATCATCCCGAACAGAAGGCCCATCGCCAGGATCGCGATCCAGGCTCCGGCAACGAATTTCGATACCACGACGATCACGAGCACCGTGGCGGTGCAGGCGCAACCGATCGCGTTGATCACGCGAGAACGGATCATCTTGCGCCGGAACATCGGCTCGGTTTCGGTGCGCAGCAGCCGCGTCCAGTGCCGCACCATGCCAATCTGGCTGAGCGTGAATGCCACGAAGACCCCGACGATGTAGAGCTGGATCAGCGCGGTGACCTCGGCGCGGAATGCCACGACGAACGCGATCGCGGCGAACGCCAGGAACAGGATTCCGTTGGAGAACGCGAGCCTGTCTCCGCGCGTGTGCAGTTGGCGCGGCAGGTACCGGTCCTGCGCCAGGATGTCGCCGAGTACGGGAAACCCGTTGAACGCCGTGTTGGCGGCCAGCAACAGAATCAGCGCCGTGACACCGGCGATCAGGAAGAGCCCGACGCTGAAGTCGTGGAAGACCGCGTCGGCCAACTGCGCGATCAGCGTCTTCTGGTGGTAGTCCGCCGGAGCCCCGACGAGTTGTTCGTGCGGTCGCTCCGCGATCTTCACGCCGGTTGCCTTGGCCAACATGATGATGCCCATGAACAGGGTGACCGCGAACAGACCGAGTAGCGCCAGGGTGGTCGCGGCGTTGCGCGACTTCGGCTTGCGGAACGCCGGCACCCCGTTGCTGACCGCCTCCACACCCGTCAGTGCCGCACTGCCCGACGAGAATGCCCGTGCCACAAGGAATACCAGCGCGAAGCCGAGGATCTCCCCGTGTTCGGAATGCATCTCGAAACCCGCCGATTCGGCCTGCAACGGTTCGTCGAGCACATAGATTTGGAAGAAGCCCCAGCCGAGCATGATGAACATCCCGACCATGAATGCGTAGGTCGGGATCGCGAAAGCGGTTCCGGACTCCCTGATGCCGCGCAGGTTGATCGCCGCCATCAGCAGAATCGCGATCACCGCGAACAGCACCTTGTGCTGGTTGACGAACGGCACGGCCGAGCCGATGTTCGACATCGCCGAAGACATCGACACCGCGACCGTAAGCACGTAATCGACCAATAGCGCGCTCGCCACGGTCAGGCCGGCCGTCGGCCCGAGGTTGGTGGTGACCACCTCGTAATCTCCGCCCCCGGACGGATAGGCATGCACGTTCTGCCGGTAGCTGGCGATGACGATCACCATGACCCCGGCCACTGCCAGGCCGATCCACGGCGTCATCGAGTAGGCGGCCAGGCCGGCGACCGACAGCACCAGAAAGATCTCTTCGGGCGCGTAGGCCACCGACGACAGGGCATCGGAAGCGAAGACGGGAAGGGCTATCCGCTTCGGCAGCAGAGTGTGCGAAATCCTGTCGCTGCGAAACGGCCTGCCGAGGACCACCCGCCGCGCGAACCTGGATAGCTTGGACACGAGTGCCAAGACTAAGCCCAGCAGCAATTGCCCGTCGGAAAGCTGTAGCGTTCGACTGCACGGGTTCGACAGAAAGGACCGTGGAGTGCGTGTAGTGGTGATGGGCTGCGGCCGGGTAGGCGCGTTGCTCTCGGACAGCCTCTCCCGGATCGGCCACGACGTCGCGGTCATCGACCGCGACGGCACGGCATTTCACCGGCTCTCACCCGAGTTCAACGGGGAGCGGGTGCTCGGCATGGGCTTCGACCGCGACGTGCTGCTGCGGGCGGGCATCGAAGAGGCCGGCGCGTTCGCCGCCGTGTCCTCGGGTGACAATTCGAACATCATCTCCGCGCGTGTCGCCCGCGAGACCTTCGGTGTCGAGCGTGTGGTCGCCCGGATCTACGACGCCAAGCGTGCCGCGGTCTACGAACGGCTGGGCATCCCGACGGTGGCCACCGTGCCGTGGACGACCGACCGTCTGCTCAATGTGCTGACCCGCGAGACCGAAACCACCAAGTGGCGCGACCCCACCGGCAATGTCGGTGTCACCGAACTGGCGCTGCACGAGGCGTGGGTGGGCCGCCGCATCACCGACCTCGAGACGGCCACCGGCGGCCGGGTGGCGTTCCTGATCCGGTTCGGAGCCGGATTGCTGCCCGATGCGAAGACCGTCATCCAGGCCAGCGACCAGGTGTTCATGGCCGCGATCGCCGGCCATATCGCCGAGGCTCTGGCCATCGCGGCCCTGCCACCGAGCGAGGATCTCGAGGGATGAAGGTCGCCATCGCCGGGGCCGGCGCCGTCGGCCGGTCCATCGCCCGTGAGCTGGTCGACACCCACGAAGTGACGCTGCTGGAACGAAATCCCGACCACATCGACGTCGACGCGATTCCTTCGGCGCAGTGGCGGCTGGGCGATGCGTGCGAGCTGACCCTGCTCGAATCCGTCCTACTCGAGCAATTCGACGTGGTGATCGCGGCCACCGGCGACGACAAGGTCAACGTCGTCGTCAGCCTCCTGGCCAAGACCGAGTTCGCCGTGCCGCGGGTGGTCGCCCGCGTCAACGACCCACGCAACGAGTGGTTGTTCGACGAGAGCTGGGGCGTCGACGTGGCGGTGTCGACGCCGCGCATGCTGGCCTCCCTCGTGGAGGAGGCGGTCGCGGTCGGCGACCTGGTGCGGCTGATGGAATTCCGCAAGGGGCAGGCCAACCTCGTCGAGATCACACTGCCCGACGACACCCCGTGGGGCGGCAAGCCGGTCAAGCGCCTCGAGCTGCCCCGCGACTGCACGCTGGTGGCGATCCTGCGTGGCCCGCGCGTGATCGTGCCTGAGTCGGACGAACCGCTCGAGGGTGGCGACGAGTTGCTGTTCGTGGCCGTCGCCGAGGCCGAAGACCAGTTGCAGGAGCTGCTGCTGCACCCGTAGCTCCGCTGGATTCAGCCTCCGGTCGGGGCGCTGACGTCGTCGGAGGACTCGCGCGCGTTGATGGCCTTCTGCGCGGTCCGGATCGCCAGATAGGTGACTACCGCCGCGACCGCCGTCAACGGCCAGCCCATCGAGATTCGCGCCACACCCAGCCACCCGGTCTGGTCGGCGTCGTACAGATGCCGCTGGACGATGAAGCGGGAGGCGAACACCGCGGCCCAGAACAGCGTCGCCACGTCGAACGCCGTCACCGCCCTGCGTACCCCGCGCCAGTCCCGGCCGTGTCCGTTGACCCAGCCCCAGACATAACCGACGACGGGCCTGCGGACCACCACCGACACGGTGAACACCGCCGCCCAGAACAGCGATGTCCAAATACCAAGCAGGAAGTAGCCTTTCGACTCCCCCATCACGTAGGCGATCAACGCGCAGATGCCGACACCGAAGAAGCCGGAGATCGCGGGCTGGGCGGACTCGCGCCGCGCCAGCCGCCACGCGAGGATGATGCCGGCCACGCCGAGCGCGGCGACGATGGCGGGGATGAGCCCGACCATCTGGGACACCGGAACGAACGCCACCACCGGCAACGTCGAATAGATCAGACCGCTGACCCCGCCCATCTGGTCGAGGACGGCGTTGGCCCTCGTCGACTGCTGGGTTCTAGGCTGCCCCGGTTCGGTTCCGGGGTCGCTCACTTCTGGATCTCGTAGTGCGGGTTGTAGATAGCCTTGGCGCCGTTGTCGAGCTTGCCGACGCGGCCGTGCACCTTGAGGGTGCGGCCCGACTCGATACCCGGGATGCGGCGTTGGCCGAGCCAGACCAGCATCACCGAATCGGTGCCGTCGAACAGCTCGGCCTTCACACCGCCGGCACATGCCTTGCCGTTGCATTCGACGCTGCGCAGGGTGCCGATCATCGTCACTTCCTGGCCGCGTTCGCAGTCGATCGCCTTCTGCGCGCCGGTCGAGGCGGCTTCGTCGCTGAGCTCTTCGACGTCGAGTTGCTCGGGGTCGTCTGTCAACCGTCTCGTGAGCCGGCGCAGATACCCTTCGGCCGTTGCCATGGCCTCTCCTGACCTATCCGCAGATGCACCTTGGACCTACCCAAGTAATCGCCACGTTAACCCTGTGAGTTACGAGATGCCACGTGGGGTCACCTCGCCACGCCGGGTGTACTTCGACCAAGGCACGATCGGGTCATGACGGTCTCTCTCCGCGGCGTCACGACGGTGCTGCTACCGGGCACCGGATCCGACGACAACTTCGTATACCGGGCGTTTTCCAGCGCGTTGCACGAGCAGGGTGCGACGCTCGTCACACCCGCGCCTCAGCCGCACAGGCTCGTCGCCGGTTACCGAGACGCGCTCGACGACGCCGCGCGCAGCGGACCCATCGCTGTTGGCGGCGTGTCGATCGGTGCGGCGGTCGCCACGGCATGGGCGCTGACCCATCCTGGCCGGACGGTTGCGGTGCTCGCGGCACTTCCGGCGTGGACCGGCTCCCCGCAGCACGCACCCGCGGCGGCCGCCGCGCGTCACTCCGCCGAACTGCTGCGCCGCGACGGGCTCGCGGCCACCAGCGCGGCGATGCGGGCGTCGAGCCCACTATGGCTGGGCGATGAGCTGACCCGGTCGTGGCTCGGGCAATGGCCGGCCCTACCGGAGGCGATGGAGGAGGCGGCGAATTACGTCGCACCCACCTGCGCCGAATTGGCAGGGTTGGCCGTCCCGCTGGGCGTGGCCGCCGCCAGCGACGATCCGGTGCATCCGATCGAGGTGGCCGTCGAATGGGTGACCGCGGCACCGCAGGCGGCGCTGCGGACCGTCACGCTCGGCGATTTCGGCGCCGACCCGGCGGTGTTGGGAGCCGCGTGCGTGGCGGCCCTGCTGGAGGCCTGACGGCGGGGTCAGGCGTGGCGGGGTCAGGCGTGGCACGCGTTAAGGGGTGGATCGCACGCACCTGGTGCGTGGAATCAACCCGTCTAAGGCGGTACGGCGAATCAGCCGCCGGTGATTGTCCGCAACTGCTGCATCGCCGAGCCTTGTTCGCTGCGGCGCGCGACCGGCGCCTGCTGACCGGGCGGCTGGCCCTGTTGCGCCTGCTGGGCGGCCTGCTGAGCCGCGGCGGCCTCGCGCAGCTGGTTCGCCATCGGCTCCGGCAGCTCGACCGCAAGCGGCGTGCGCACCGGCAGCGGAGTCTCTCCGCGACGAACAACGGTGTCGGCCAACGCTTCTCGCGCTTCGGCGGCCAGTGTGTCGATGTGTTCCTGCGGACCGTTGACGACGCAGCGGATCATCCACCGGTAACCGTCTACGCCGATGAAGCGGACCACGCCGGGTTGCCCCTGCTGCGCTGCCTGGCCCTGCTGCGCGGCGGCCACGCCGACGACCTCACGGCCCCACGGCCCGTCCTTGATCGACACCTGGGCGCCGTCCTTGCGCAGCGAGTCGGCGAGTTCTCCGGCGATCTCGCGCCACAGGCCGCTGCTCTTAGGAGCGGCGTACGCGGCGACGGTGAAGCGGCCGTGTGGAGTGACAACCCATATCGCGCTGGGCACGCCCTGCGGCGTCAGCTCGACCTGCACCTGACCACCCGCAGGCAAGGGGATCAGGACCGAACCCAGATCCAGTCGGCCAGCGGCGGCCGTCTCGGCATCGTCGAAGTCCTCGATGTCGAACGGGCCTTCCAGTTCGTCGTCGATCGCGTCGCCCGTCGCCTGCCCGGCGACATCGTCGACGTCGCCGATCTCGTTGTCTTTGCGTTTACCGAATGCCATTTCACAAACTCGCATGTCCGCCGGAGGAACCGTGGCCACCTTCGCCACGGGTGCTTTCACCAAGACCAGCCTCGTCGAAAGACGTGACCTCGACCAGCTCGGGCAGTTCTACCCGCTGGACCAGCAACTGAGCGATGCGGTCCCCGCGGTTCACGACGATCGGTATCTGCGGATCGAGGTTGATCAGCGAAACCTTGATCTCGCCGCGGTAGCCGGCGTCGATGGTGCCCGGGCTGTTGACGATCGAAAGCCCCACTCGGGCAGCCAAACCCGAACGGGGATGCACTAGTCCGACCATCCCGTGCGGGATCGCCACGGCGATACCCGTCGGAACCAGCGTGCGTTCACCGGGCGCCAGTTCGACGTCGAGCGCGCTGAAAAGGTCGACGCCCGCATCGCCGTCATGGGCGCGGCTGGGCATCGGCAGATCAGGATCGAGGCGCACGACCGCCAGAGAAGTGGGCACGACGTCAGAGATTACTCTTGGCCGCGTGTCCGACACGCGCGCCACGACGCAATCCGTTCGCTACCGCGAGCGGCTCTGGGTGCCGTGGTGGTGGTGGCCGCCCGGCCTGGGCCTCGCGGCGCTCATCGCGCTCGAGATCAACATGGGCATTCGCGCCATACCCGAATGGTTGCCGTACGCACTGCTGTTGCCCGTCGCCGCCGTCGTCTTGTTATGGCTGGGCCGTACGGAGGTGCGGGTCGTCAGCGGGCCCGGCGGCACCGAGCTGTGGGCTGGTCCCGCGCATCTGCCCGCCGACGTGATCACCCGGTCCGCCGAGGTGCCGCGCAGCGCCAAGTCCGCGGCGCTGGGACGTCAACTGGATCCGGCCGCCTACGTCGTTCATCGGGCATGGGTGGGCCCGATGGTTCTCGTGGTGCTCGACGATCCGGACGATCCGACGCCGTATTGGCTGGTCAGTTGTCGTCAGCCGGGGAGGGTGCTGGCGGCGCTCCACAGTTGAACCGCTCGGCGGCGCAGTCAGGCAGCGCAGTCCGAACAGATCATCATGCCGTTCTTCTCGCTGGCCAGACGGCTGCGGTGGTGTACAAGGAAGCAGCTCGAGCAGGTGAACTCGTCGGCCTGCTTGGGGACCACTCGCACCGACAGCTCTTCGCCGGACAGGTCGGCGCCGGGCAATTCGAACGACTCGGCGGACTCCGACTCGTCGACGTCAACCACCGCCGACTGGGCCTCGTTACGCCGCGCCTTCAACTCTTCGAGCGAATCTTCCGAGACGTCATCTGTCTCGGTGCGCCGTGGGGCGTCGTAATCGGTAGCCATCGTGTCCCCTCCGAATAAACCTTGTGCAGCAGAGCTTTGTACCAGCGTCGAACGCATCCGCCAAACGATTCGTGCCCGTATGAGTACCCGTTGCACTGTGATTTATGTCACATGAGGGCTCGTACCATGCGCGGAACGCAGGAACAGGGGCTTTAGAGTGCAGGCGTGGTCGCGCAAATCACAGAGGGAACCGCGTTCGACGAACACGGTCGCCCCTTCCGGCGGCGGAACTTCCTGCCCGCCATCCTGTTGTTCGTCGCCCTCTCGGTGGTGACGTTGATGGTGTGGGTCATCGCCCTGAACCGTCCCGCCGACGTGCCGGAGGCCGCTGTTTGCAATCCGCCGCCTGCGCCCAGTGATCCCAGCGCCCCCGCCCCGACGCTGGGTGAGCAGGTATCGCGCGCCGACATGGTCGACGTGAGCCCCGCCCGCCTCGCCGACACGAAGATCAGGGTCCTCAACGCCAGCGGTCAGGGTGGTCAGGCCGCCGAGGTAGCCAGCGCGCTGAAGGACCTCGGGTTCGCCGAACCGACCGCGGCGAACGATCCGATCTACGCGACCGCGCGGCTGGAATGCCAGGGTCAGATCCGGTTCGGCGAAGCCGGACGGGCCGCGGCCGCCGCGGTGTGGCTGGTGGCGCCGTGCACCGAACTCTTCCAGGATGAGCGCGGCGACGACAGCGTCGATCTGGCTCTCGGCACCGAATTCACGGAGTTGAGCAGCAGCGACGACATCGAGGCGGTCCTGGCGAGCCTGCGCCCCGACGCCACGCAGGCATCCGACTCGTCGCTGCTGTCGAAGATCCACTCGGGGACCTGCTGAGCCGCGATCGCCAGCCGATCTCTACGGCGCGCCCGCCCCGCGCAGCACGTCGTTCAGGGCGGCCGCGACACCCGGCGCGGCGGCCGTGATGAACCCAGGCCCACCCGTCGCCCCGCTCCCCTGCGGCAACTGCAGCCTGGCCCCGGCCTCCGCGGCGATCAGCGCTCCGGCCGCCCAGTCCCACAGGTGGACGCCGTCCTCGTAGTAGGCGTCCAGTTGACCCGCCGCCACCATGCACAGGTCCAGTGCGCAGGATCCGATCCGGCGCACGTCGCGCACTTCGGGGAGAACCCGCGTCAACACCGCGGCCTGCCGGGCCCGCTGTTCTCGGTCGTACGAAAAACCCGTACCTAACAACGACATTGACAGATCGTCGGCGCCGCTGGTGTGCAGCGATGTGGTGCCGTCGGCGTCGCGCAGAGAGGCGCCGTGGCCGAGCGCAGCCGAGTACACCGCGCCGGCGGGCACATTCGCGACCGCACCGGCCACCGATCTGCCGCCGCGTTGCACGGCCACCGACACCGCGTAGGCCTCCAGTCCGTAGACGAAGTTGACCGTGCCGTCGATCGGATCAAGCACCCAGGTGAGGTCGTCCCCGTGTGCGGGGGTTCCGCCCTCCTCTTCGCCGAGCACATGCTCGCCGGGCCGTAGCTCTGCCAGCCTGTCGCGGATCAGTCGCTCGGTTTCGGTGTCGACGACGGTGACGGGGTCGGTGGGCGAGCTCTTGGTTCGCAGCCCTGAATAGTCTGTCGACGAGCCGGGGCCGCCGAAAACCTCTGCACGGCGCTGCCGCACGAAGGCGGCCGCTTCGGTGGCCAACTGCTCGGCGACCGAGCGCAGCAAGACGGGATCGGCGTCGTTGTCGGGCATGCACCCATCGCAGCACGTTTCGGTCGTCGTTGTCGCCGACTGTCTCCGACAGGCCCGCGCAGCGACTTTCGAACCATTAAGGTGTGGGGCGCATGACGTGGCTGCGGCACGCCTGCCCGGAGTAGAGGAGCGCTCATGACCGCGACCAATTCACCCGCCGTCACCCAGAGCGTCAACGGGAGCCAGCGGCGCGGATTCGGAATCGACGTCGGTGGAAGCGGCGTCAAGGGCGGCATTGTCGACCTGAACACCGGCCAGTTGATCGGCGAGCGGTTCAAGCTGGCGACCCCCCAGCCCGCGACTCCCGAGGCGGTCAGCAAGACGGTCGCGGCGGTGGTCCGGGAATTCGGCTGGACCGAGAAGGTCGGCGTCACCTACCCCGGCGTGGTCACTGACGGGATCGTGCGCACCGCGGCCAACGTCGACAAGGAGTGGATCGGCAGCAACGCCAGCGAGTTCTACAGCAATGCGCTCGACGGACAGCCGGTCACGGTTCTCAACGACGCCGACGCCGCCGGGTTGGCCGAGGAGAAGTTTGGCGCGGGGCGGGACAACACCGGGGTGATCGTGCTGCTGACTTTCGGCACCGGAATCGGTTCGGCGGTGATCCACAACGGCGCGCTGCTGCCCAACACCGAGTTCGGCCATCTCGAGGTCGGCGGCAAGGAAGCCGAGCATCGCGCCGCGTCATCGGTGAAGGAACGCAAGGGCTGGAACTACGAGCGCTGGACCGTCGAGGTGACGAAGGTGCTGGTAGCGGTCGAAAATGCGATCTGGCCGGACCTGTTCATCGCCGGCGGCGGCATCAGCCGCAAGGCCGAGAAATGGATTCCGCTGCTCAAGAACCGGACGCCGGTGGTGGCCGCGGCTCTGCAGAACACGGCGGGCATCGTGGGCGCCGCGATGGCTGCTGAGGTGGACGTCACAGCTACCGCCAAGTAGCCACGCCCGGGATTTGCCGCTGGAGGCGGCGTTCTCGCACACTGTCGTTACAATGGTCGACGGCGGCCGCAGCCTGGATAGCGACGATTATCAACCGCCATTATTCGACAGCCGACGCTCATCTATGGGGCTTACCCTGCCCGTGATGAGGTAGCACAAGGAAAGGGTGTACGTGGCAGCGACAAAGGCAAGCCCGGCAACCGATGAGCCGGTGAAGCGCACCGCTACCAAAACCGCCCCCGCCAAGAAGACCGCGGCGAAGTCGGCCAACGGGACGGCGCCGGCCAAGAAGGCCGCCAAGACCCGCGCCACCAAGGCGCCCGCCAAGACCGCCGCCAAGGCAAGCACGACAGGCAAGGCACCGGCCAAGGCTTCGAAGGCCGCCAAGACCGCCGCACCGCGCGGTCGCGCCAAGAAGGCCGCCGCCGCCGAGTCCGACAACACCAAGGTCGACGCCGAGGCCGACGACCTCGAGACCGATGACATCGAAGCCGAGCCCGGCGAGGACCTCGCGGTCGAAGACACCGAAATCGACCTGGCAGATCTCGAGGTCGAGGAGGAACCCGCCGAGGAGAGTGCGGAGACAGCCGAGGGCGACGCCCCCGCCGCGGAAGCCGACGCCGAGGCTGTCGCGGAGGACGACGAGATCGCCGAGCCGTCGGAGAAGGACAAGGCATCCGGCGACTTCGTCTGGGATGAAGAGGAATCCGAGGCGCTCCGGCAGGCCCGTAAGGACGCCGAACTGACCGCATCGGCCGACTCGGTGCGCGCCTACCTCAAGCAGATCGGCAAGGTCGCGCTGCTCAACGCCGAGGAGGAGGTCGAGCTCGCCAAGCGCATCGAGGCCGGGTTGTACGCGACTCAGTTGATGGCCGAACTCGCCGAGAAGGGTGAGAAGCTGCCCGCCGCGCAGCGCCGCGACATGATGTGGATCTGCCGCGACGGCGACCGCGCGAAAAACCATTTACTGGAAGCGAACTTGCGGCTGGTGGTATCGCTGGCCAAGCGTTACACGGGTCGCGGCATGGCGTTCCTCGACCTCATCCAGGAAGGCAACCTGGGCCTGATCCGCGCCGTCGAGAAGTTCGACTACACCAAGGGCTACAAGTTCTCCACCTATGCCACCTGGTGGATCCGCCAGGCGATCACCCGCGCGATGGCCGACCAGGCCCGCACCATCCGCATCCCCGTGCACATGGTCGAGGTGATCAACAAGCTCGGCCGCATCCAGCGTGAGCTGCTCCAGGACCTCGGCCGCGAGCCCACTCCCGAAGAGCTGGCCAAGGAGATGGACATCACGCCGGAGAAGGTGCTGGAGATCCAGCAGTACGCCCGTGAGCCGATCTCGCTGGACCAGACCATCGGCGACGAGGGCGATTCGCAGCTGGGCGATTTCATCGAGGATTCCGAGGCCGTGGTGGCCGTGGATGCGGTGTCGTTCACGCTGCTGCAGGATCAGCTGCAGTCGGTGCTGGAGACGCTGTCCGAACGTGAAGCCGGCGTGGTGCGGCTGCGGTTCGGGCTCACCGACGGTCAGCCGCGCACGCTCGACGAGATCGGTCAGGTGTACGGCGTGACGCGCGAACGCATCCGCCAGATCGAGTCGAAGACCATGTCAAAGTTGCGCCACCCCAGCCGTTCCCAGGTTCTGCGCGACTACCTGGACTGACGCCTACGCCGGTAGCGGCGGCGGTGGTGGCGGCGGGCCGATCCTGTGCAGCGTGAATTCGTTGGCACCGTTTCCGGCCTCACCGCACAGGCCAGGGTCGTGGAAGGACCGGATCGCCTTCCCGCTCGCGGCGTCCCACGCATAGTTCATGACCAGGTCGTGTTGCGAGCCGTCTTCGCACGTGACCGCGTTGCGGTCCAGCACTCCCCTCATGATCCACCAGCCGACCTGCCAATATGCGTTCCCGCTCCATGACGGCGACTTCCGCTCGACGTCGTCGGCGTGGTACTGGGTGACGTACACACACTGGAAGGCATCGCCATCGCAGGGTGTTACCACCCACGTCCTGGTGCCCCACTCATAGACGGCGTCGTACGTACCGACCGCGTTGGCCGTGATCTGGTCGGTGCCGTACGCGGGGGCCGCAAGCCCCACCGCGACCATGCCTGCCGCGAGGACGGACGCCGCCGCGGTCACCCCCCTGCTTCCCATTGGCACTCCTTCGTGTCCGGCTCGCGTCTTACGCAGTATGCCTCGCAAGGGATCACCGCTGACTCGATTTCCGGTCAACGAAGCGTCCGCGAGTGTCGGGTTGTTAAACGCGATCTCGCATTCGAGTGTGCGTCGAACCGACACTCGCTGCGCCGCGATCGCGTCGGTTCCCGGGCAGCAAACCAGCGGTAACACAGAACCTGTAGTGTTTCGCGCCGTGCCGAACAAGCCCGCGAAGGTTCCTCCCATGCCTGTGGTCCGCGTCGTCGACCGACTGCGGGCGGCTCTGCAATCCGTTCATCGCTCGACGGTGCCCGCCAGTGTCGCCATCCTCGAGATGGTGACCGGCGCCTGGACGACGCAGACGATGTACGTCGCTGCGAAGCTCGGTGTCGCCGACGAACTCGCGGACGGACCGGCGCACGCCGCAGACATCGCCGAGCGGGTGGGCGCTGACCCCGATGCCCTGTACCGGCTGATGCGGGCGCTGACCTCCAAGGGGCTGCTCGACCATCGCCGCGACGACACCTTCAGCCTGACGAAAGTTGGGGAAGCCTTGCGCTCCGATCACCCGGAGTCGATGCGCGACATGGTGCTGTTCATCGGCCACCAGGCCCGCTGGGAGGACTGGGGCAGCCTGCTGCATTCGGTGCAGACCGGCGAACCGTCAGTCATCAAGCTGCGTGGGATGCCGTACTTCGACTACTTGGAGACCGATCCCGATCTGGCCCAGGTGTTCAACAAAGCGATGACCGCAACAAGCGGCATCACCAACGAAATAGCGCTCAGCCAATACGATTTCAGCACCTTCAAGCTGATCGTGGACGTCGGAGGCGGCCACGGCCTGCTGCTGTCGACGATTCTGAATCGGGCGCCGGGCGCCCACGGCATCGTGTACGACCTGCCCTCTGTGGTCACCGACGCCGCAACCACATTCAAGGCCGCCGGAGTGACGGACCGCTGCACGGCAGAAGGCGGATCGTTCCTGGAGAGAGTGCCCGAAGGCGGTGACGCCTACGTGCTGAAGAACATCATCCACGACTGGGACGACGCCACGTCGCTGACGATCCTGCGCAACGTCCGCACCGCGATCGCACCGCACGGCAAACTGCTCCTACTGGAAATGGTTCTGCCCCAACGGGCGACTCCGTTCATCGGATTCCAACTCGACCTGGAGATGCTCGTCACCGTGGGCGGCAGAGAACGCACCCGCGCCGACTACGCAGAACTCTTGCGCGGCGCGGGTTTCCGGCTCGACCGCGTCGTCGACACCGTCACACCGATATCGATCGTGGAAGCAACGCCGATCTAGCGCGGCCCGGAGGTCACCGCTTCTTGTCGCGCACCCTGTACGTCGAGGGCCACGATTCGCGCGTCTCGTCGCCGGTCAACGGAATGCCCTTGCTTCCGATCTTGATGTCGTAGGCCTCCTTGCCGGGGCCCACCTCCCGGTTGGCGTGCTCGGTGGCCAGGTAGATCAACTGGTCGATCTCGGCTTCGGCGAATGCGACGAACGACGTCTTGCGGACGATGTCGTCCGCGCCGGCGGCGATGCGGTCCGGCAACACCCGCGTCGCGAACGCCGCGCCTGCCAACAACACGGACGGGATCACCCAGTAGCAGAGGAACGACAGCGGTGATTCGGTGTCATGAATCGTCGCGTCGCGGTCGACGATCGGCGGGATCACCGACGACAGCGTCATGCCGCCGAACACCGCCACCCAGATCCACGTCAGCGCAGAGGTGACGCGAGCGAACAGGTCGCTCTTGATGACGTGGGGCTGCTGGCCGGCCTCGGCGAACTCCCGCACGAACGGCTTGCCGATCAGCACACCGGTGAGCGCCGCGAGCAAGATGCCCGCGTTGCTCAGCGGCAGCATCCACCGTTCCGAAAACGATTCGTCGAGCGCCAATGTGAGTACCGTCAAAACGAAAAACGTTGCTACTGCGCCGATTTCGAGCATCCGCCCGGGGCCGCCGCGCATCTGCCCCAGCGCGAATGCGCCAAGCGCGACCGCCAGAGCGATCAGGGCCGCGACGATGAACGGAACATTGCCAACGAGCACCCAGTAGACGATCCACGGTGCGAGACCTAACAAAATGCCCACGATTTGTAAGTGTACGTAGACCCCTCCCGCGCGTGGAAGTGTTCTAGTTTGAGGCGGTGCGAGAGCGGCGCAACATGGCCTCCCGATCGGCGACGAGGGAGCGGTCGGTCAGAGCGCCGGCGGCGCGAACCTGCCCTCGGAGTCCGGCAGATAAGACGTGACGCGGATCACAGCTTCGATCGGCAAAGGGCCGTAGAGATGTGGGAACTCCATTCCCACGGGATCAGCGGGCACACCGGGTTCCCAGCGAACCGGAGAGGACAGTCGTGCAGCGTCGATGTGAAGCAGCACCAGGTCGGTACGACCGGCGTAGAGCCGGTTGGCCGGAAGGTGCACCTGCTCGGGTGTCGACAGATGCACGAAGCCACTCGCGGTCAACGAAGCGGGGCAATGCTCGCCGCGTGCTTGAGCAGACTGCCATTCGTCTTTGCTACACAGGTGGACCAGTACGGTGGGCGGCGGGCTCATATAGCCAGCCTGCCGCGCCGGCAACTCGAGGTAACGGTGAGACACGACACACCGGTAGAGCCTTTGGGAACAACGCCGAAAGCCAAAACGTCTGAGACAGTAGATGCACGCGACAGTACGGAGGTCCGCAATGACGAACGCAACGCTCACCAGTCCCCCACTGACTCGGGCTGACCGCTGCGATCGTTGCGGCGCCGCGGCACGGGTGCGCGCGAAGCTCCCGTCGGGAGCGGAGTTGCTCTTCTGCCAGCACCACGCCAATGAGCACGAGGCCAAGCTGATCGAGTTGGCGGCCGTCCTCGAAGTCAGCCCGGTGGAGGCATAGCGTCCGACACGGCTGAGAGCCGCTCTCGGCAGGATCACCTCTCGTCAGTAATGCTGGACTGGTCATGAATGACCAGTCCCGGCCGCTGCCTACGAAGCCGTCGCGCCACCACATCCGGCACATCGTGGGGCGCACCTTGTCCAAGAGCTGGGACGACTCGATTTTCTCGGAGTCCGCGCAGGCCGCGTTCTGGTCGGCGTTGTCGCTTCCCCCGCTGCTGTTGGGGATGCTCGGCAGCCTGGCCTACATCGCTCCGCTGTTCGGACCCGACACGCTTCCGATGATCGAAAGCCAGATCGTCGACACGGCTGCGCGGTTCTTCTCGACCAATGTGGTGACCGAGATCATCGAGCCGACGGTCCGCGACATCGTCCAGGGCGCCCGCGGTGAAGTGGTCTCGCTGGGCTTCGTCATCTCGCTGTGGGCCGGATCGTCGGCCATCTCAGCGTTCGTCGACTCGATCACCGAGGCGCACGGCCAGACGCCGCTACGCCATCCGGTCCGTCAGAGGTTCTACGCGCTCGGCCTCTACGTGGTGATGTTGGTCGGCGCGATCCTTGCGGCCCCGTTCATCGCGCTGGGGCCGCGCAAGATCTCCACGTACATCCCGGACAGCTGGGACCACGTTCTGCGGTTCGGCTACTACCCGGTGCTGATACTGGCGCTGATCGTGTCCGTCAACGTGCTCTACCGGGTGTCACTGCCCAAGCCGTTACCGTCGCACCGGTTACTGTTCGGCTCGATCCTGGCCACCACGGTGTTCCTGTTGGCGACGTTTGGTCTGCGCTTCTACCTGACGTGGATCACCGCGACCGGCTACACCTACGGCGCGTTGGCGACGCCGATCGCTTTCTTGTTGTTCGCGTTCTTCCTCGGATTCGCGATCATGATCGGCGCCGAGCTCAACGCCGCGATCCAGGAGGAGTGGCCGGCGGCCGACACGCACGCCAAGCGGTTCGGGTGGTGGTTGAAGGGAAAAGCCGAGTCACTCAACGGCGTCGTGGCCGAAGAAGCACCGACAGCCGCTCCGGCGTCCCCGGCAGGAGCCGCGGGAGCGACGACCGACCGGGCTACTTCTTGAGTTTCTCGTAGATGCGCTTGCACTCCGGGCACACCGGCGACCCGGGCTTGGCCGACTTCGTCACCGGAAACACCTCGCCGCACAGCGCGACGACGTGGGTGCCCATCACCGCGCTCTCGGCGATCTTGTTCTTCTTGACATAGTGGAAGAACTTCGGGGTATCGCTGTCAGTCCCGTCGTCGACGCGTTCGTCGGTGTCGGTGCGCTCGATCGTCTGGGTTTGCATGACAACCATTTTGCCCGTAAGAAAACCGACCCGTACAGCGGAGCCACAATGTGGGACAGTGAAGGTATGAAACAAAGCCGCGAGCTGAGTTTCGACGACGACGGCCGGCCCGTCCTGATCACTCGCGCCGCCCCCGCCTACGAGGAACAGCACCGCCAACGGGTTCGCAAGTACTTGACGCTCATGTCGTTTCGGATACCGGCCCTCGTACTGGCCGCCATCGCCTACGGCATCTGGCACAACGGCCTGATCTCGTTGGCGATTCTCGTCGGCTCGATTCCCTTGCCGTGGATCGCCGTGCTCATCGCCAACGACCGTCCGCCGCGGCGTCCCGAGGAGCCGCGCCGGTTCGACAACCGCCGTCACTCCTCCGAGGTGCCGACCGGCGAACGGCCGGCACTCGAGCACCGCACGGTCGCGACGCCGCAACCCGAGGGGCGTGGCTCGAATGGCGATGTTCCCAGCTGAGACGCTTCTATCCCTTTTCTAAGGACATTCTCAGGTCGGGTCCGAGAAACCGCTGATCAGAAGGTGTGAACCAGCCAACGGCTGGGAACTCTTTGGACCTCGTGGGCGTTGTAGCTCATGACAGTTCGACTTGATCAGGAGGCCGTCATGGCAAATGCCAGCACCATCCGCGTCGACCGGGACCTGGACGCCCAGAGTCCAGCGGCTGACCTCGTACGCGTGTATCTCAATGGTATTGGCAAAACTGCCTTGCTCAACGCCGCCGATGAGGTGGAACTCGCAAAGCGCATCGAGGCAGGACTCTACGCCAAGCACCTGCTCGACACGCGGAAGCGCTTGGGCGAGAACCGCAAACGTGATCTTGCCGCCGTGGTCCGCGACGGTGAGGCCGCGCGTAGGCACCTTCTCGAAGCCAACCTGCGTCTCGTCGTCTCGCTGGCGAAGCGCTACACCGGTCGCGGCATGCCGCTGCTCGACCTGATCCAGGAAGGCAACCTGGGCCTGATTCGGGCGATGGAAAAGTTCGACTACGCCAAGGGTTTCAAGTTCTCGACGTACGCCACCTGGTGGATCCGTCAGGCGATCACCCGCGGCATGGCCGACCAGAGCCGCACGATCCGGCTGCCGGTGCACCTCGTCGAGCAGGTCAACAAGCTGGCTCGGATCAAGCGTGAGATGCACCAGAACCTCGGCCGTGAAGCCACCGACGAGGAACTGGCCGCCGAGTCCGGGATCCCGGTGGAGAAGATCACCGATCTGCTCGAGCACAGCCGCGACCCGGTGAGCCTCGACATGCCGGTGGGCAGCGACGAGGAAGCGCCGCTGGGTGACTTCATCGAGGACGCCGAGGCGATGTCTGCTGAGAACGCGGTGATCTCCGAACTGCTGCACACCGACATCCGGCACGTGCTGGCCACGCTCGACGAGCGCGAGCAGCAGGTGATCCGGCTGCGGTTCGGCCTCGACGACGGTCAGCCCCGCACCCTCGACCAGATCGGCAAGCTGTTCGGGCTCTCCCGCGAACGGGTGCGCCAGATCGAGCGCGAGGTCATGGCCAAGCTCCGCAACGGCGAACGTGCGGACCGCCTCCGCTCGTACGCCAGCTAGACCCCCCGACACGATCCCCGCCGATTCGACCGGTGGGGATCGCGTCGTATCAGCAAGTGCCGGTGTCGCAGACGTAACAACGCAGTTCAGGCCCTTTAGCCGGTAGACTCGACCCCTGACGGAGGGTTAGCGCAATGAATGATCTGGTCGACACCACGGAGATGTACCTGCGGACGATCTACGACCTCGAGGAAGAGGGCGTGGTGCCCCTGCGTGCACGCATCGCAGAACGTCTCGATCAGAGCGGCCCCACCGTCAGCCAGACGGTGTCGCGGATGGAGCGCGACGGCCTGTTGCACGTCGCGGGCGATCGCCACCTCGAGCTGACCGACAAGGGCCGCGCCCTCGCCGTCGCCGTCATGCGCAAGCACCGCCTCGCCGAGAGGCTGCTCGTCGATGTCATCGGCCTGCCCTGGGAGGAAGTGCACGCCGAGGCCTGCCGCTGGGAACATGTGATGAGCGAGGATGTCGAGCGCCGGCTCGTCCAGGTTCTCGACAACCCGACCACCTCGCCGTTCGGAAACCCCATCCCCGGGCTTTCGGAGCTGGGCTTGATCAGCACGTCGTCGGAACGCGACCGGTTGAACCTCGTTCGGCTGACCGAGTTGCCCGCCGGTATGCCCGTCGCGGTCGTGGTGCGGCAGCTGACCGAGCACGTACAGGGTGACGCCGACCTGATCAGCAGGCTCAAGGATGCCGGTGTGGTGCCCAACGCCCGCGTGACCGTGCAGAGCAACGACCACGGCGGGGTGTTGATCGTGATCCCCGGCCACGAACAGGTCGAGCTGCCCCACCACATGGCGCACGCCGTCAAGGTCGAGAAGGTCTGACCTCCCGAGCGACGGACAGCGGCCGGCCGTCAACCGGCCCGTCTTCCGAACGCCTGCCTGGGCGGTAACCGGACTCCCAACTGGTCGGCCAAGCGGTAGCCGGTCGCGGCGAGTTCGCGGATCTGCTCCGGCCGCAGGCCGGACTGCAGCGCGGTGTCGAGCATGCGGGCCATCCGATGGGTGCCGTCACAGCGCAGCGCCGCCTCCAGCGCCACCCCCGCCAGCGGACCGTCACCGCGGGCGTAGGCCGAGAACGCCAACAACACCAGCGCCTCGGCCCGCCACGGCTCCGGGAGCCGCCGCGACAACTCCGCCCACAGCGACTCGGCGTGGGCCGCGCGCTCACCCACTGCGAGCGCGTACAACGTGTCGCGCACCTGCAGATCGGTCAGGGCAGCCGCGATCCGGGTCACCGTCTCGTCGGGCAGGTCGTCACCCTCGGACACACGCGCGGCCGCCGCGATCACCCCCTCGATCTCGCCGCACGCGTCGGAGTCCGATCGAGCTGCCTGCGCTTCCTCGATCTGCCCGGCCATCGCTCGCGCGCGGGCGGGATCGGTGACCGCGATGACGTCCTGGAGTTCGGTGCGCCGGGTATAGAGCCGGCGCCCGTCCAGCACGGCGGCCATCGCGAGCGGCGACGCCGACGGGTCGTTCACGGTGCCCGATGCGCCGCAGCCGTCGGCGCAGTGCCACCGCCCGCCGGCCGCGATCCGGTCGACGACATGCGCGGCGAGCAGTTCGATCCCCCGGTCGGCCAAGGCGGACGCCAGTGTGGCGGCCAGCTCGCGGTATTCGTCGTTGCACAGCCGACAGCCCGCACCGTCCTCGTCGACCACGACAGCGATCGCCGAGTCGGGTCGCGCCGAAGCGGCGACCTCGGCGATGTGCTCGACCGACTCGGTCAGCTCGTCGGAGAGGTCCACCCGCATGACGCATCCCATCGCGCCGCGGTCCACGGTCACGAGCACGAGGGATTTCTCGGGGACGAAACCCAGAACGGCGGGCAGGGCGGCGATCAACACCGCGGGGCGGTCGAGGTGGAAGTCGGGTGAAGGTGAGGTCGTCATGGGGTGACCTTCCCCGCCGCCTCGGACGGCAGCCGCCCGTCGACGTTCGGGGCCCGCGCCGCTGTGGATCAATCCGCGGTTGGGGATGAATTCAGCGTCGGTTGAGGCAGTCGGCGTGCAGAACCCGCCCAACCGGCGTACACCTTGTTGCCATGGCTTCCATGCTCGAGTACGACCTCGTGGTCATCGGTTCCGGACCAGGCGGGCAGAAGGCGGCGATCGCCGCGGCGAAGCTCGGGAAGACGGTCGCAGTCGTCGAGCGGGGACGCATGCTCGGCGGGGTGTGCGTGAACACCGGAACGATCCCCTCCAAGACGCTGCGCGAAGCGGTCGTCTACCTCACCGGCATGAGCCAGCGCGAGCTGTATGGCGCCAGCTACCGGGTGAAGGAGAAGATCACGCCCGCCGATCTGCTGGCACGAACGAGCCACGTCATCGGCAAGGAACAAGACGTCGTCCGCTCCCAGTTGATGCGCAACCGCATCGACCTCATCCAGGGCCACGGCAGATTCATCGACGCCCACACCATCCTGGTCGAGGAACCCACCCGGGGTGAGCGCACCACCGTCAGCGGCGAGTACATCGTGATCGCCACCGGCACCAAACCGGCCCGTCCTGCCGGTATCGAGTTCGACGAGAACCGTGTGCTGGACTCCGACGGGATCCTCGACCTCAAGTCGCTGCCCTCGACGATGGTGGTGGTCGGTGCCGGGGTGATCGGCATCGAATACGCGTCGATGTTCGCCGCGCTGGGCACCAAGGTCACCGTCGTCGAGAAGCGCGACAGCATGCTCGACTTCTGCGACCCCGAGATCGTCGAGGCGCTGAAGTTCCACCTGCGCGACCTCGCGGTGACGTTCCGGTTCGGCGAGGAAGTGACGGCAGTGGACGTCGGATCGGCGGGCACCGTGACCACGCTGGCCAGCGGTAAGCAGATCCCCGCCGAGACCGTGATGTACTCCGCGGGTCGGCAGGGTCAGACCGAGCATCTCGACCTCGACAACGCCGGACTGCAGACCGACGCGCGCGGCCGCATCGACGTCGACAGCAACTTCCAGACCAAGGTCGACCACATCTACGCCGTCGGCGATGTGATCGGCTTCCCGGCGCTGGCCGCGACGTCGATGGACCAGGGCAGGCTGGCGGCCTACCACGCGTTCGGCGAGCCGGCGAAGGGCATGACCGACCTGCAGCCGATCGGTATCTACTCGATCCCAGAAGTGTCCTACGTCGGCGCGACCGAGGTCGAGCTGACCCGCAGCGCGATCCCCTACGAGGTCGGGGTTTCGCGCTACCGCGAGCTGGCCAGGGGCCAGATCGCCGGGGATTCCTACGGCATGCTCAAACTGCTGGTCGCGACGGACGATTTGCGCCTGCTCGGCGTGCACATCTTCGGCACCAGCGCCACCGAGATGGTGCACATCGGCCAGGCCGTGATGGGCTGCGGAGGAACCATCGACTATCTCGTCGACGCCGTCTTCAACTACCCCACCTTTTCGGAGGCGTACAAGGTCGCGGCCCTGGATGTGATGAACAAGCTGCGGGCGCTCAACCAGTTCCGCGCGTAGCCGACCGGGTCGCACCCGCAAACGTTTTCACGGGTTCGCGCATGGGATGCCCGCCAGCGGGAACGCAACGTGCGCGAGACTAGTTGTCACTGTACGAAGACGTTAACGGTCTGGCACCACCCGCAAGGAGGCGAGGCTCATGGCTGACGACGCTGGTCACCCCGAACAGCACTACCAGCCGGAACACTCAGGCATGTACGAGTTGGAGTTCCCCGCGCCCCAGCTGTCGTCCACGGACGGCCGGGGGCCGGTGCTCATCCACGCCCTCGAAGGCTTCTCCGACGCCGGGCACGCGATCCGGTTGGCCGCCCAGCACCTGAAGGACACTCTCGACACCGAGTTGGTGGCATCGTTCGCGATCGACGAGCTGCTGGACTACCGCTCCCGCCGCCCGTTGATGACATTCAAGACCGACCATTTCACCCACTACGAGGATCCTGAACTCAACCTGTACGCGATGCGCGACAGCGTCGGCACCCCGTTCCTCCTTCTGGCCGGCCTGGAGCCGGATCTGCGCTGGGAGCGGTTCATCACTGCGGTCCGGCTTCTGGCCGAACGGCTCGACGTCCGCCGCGTGGTAGGGCTGGGCACCATCCCCATGGCGGTGCCGCACACCCGGCCAATCACGATGACTGCACATTCAAGCGACAAAGAACTCATCGCCGACCATCAGCCCTGGATCGGCGAGGTTCAGGTTCCGGCGAGCGCGTCGAACCTGCTCGAGTTCCGGATGTCGCAGCACGGGCACGAGGTGGTCGGCTACACCGTCCACGTCCCGCACTATCTGGCGCAGACGGACTATCCCGCGGCGGCCGAGGCGTTGTTGGCCGAGGTCTCCAGGAACGCGTCTCTTCAAATCCCGCTCGAGGCGTTGGTCACGGCCGGCGCGGAGGTGCTGACCAAGGTCAACGAGCAGGTCGAGCAGAGCCCCGAGGTGGCGCAGGTGGTCGCCGCTTTGGAACGCCAGTACGACGCCTACATGGCGGCCCAGGAGAACCGGTCCCTGCTCGCCAAAGACGAGGACCTGCCCAGCGGTGAGGAACTCGGCGCCGAGTTCGAGCGGTTCCTGGCCCAGCAGGCCGAGAAGAAGTCGAAGGACCGATTTGAAGACGGCGACGACGCCGGATAACGGGCAGTGGCCCGGTCAATGGGCGACTCAAGGGGCGCAGTGCGCGGCGGCCCGCTAAGTTGACGCAATGCCGCCGCGAAAGCCGAATCTTCGCCCCGTACGGGACCTCACACCCGTCCTGCAGTTTCGCACCATCCACGGTTACCGGCGCGCGTACCGGGTGGCCGGTTCGGGGCCAGCGATCCTGCTGATCCACGGAATCGGTGACAACTCCACCACGTGGGAGACGGTTCAGTCGAAGCTTGCGCAGCGATTCACCGTCATCGCACCGGACCTGTTGGGCCACGGCAAGTCCGACAAACCCCGTGCCGACTATTCGGTCGCCGCTTATGCCAATGGGATGCGCGACCTGCTCAGCATCCTGGACATCGACCACGTCACGGTCATCGGGCATTCGCTGGGCGGCGGGGTGGCCATGCAGTTCGCGTACCAGTTCCCGCAGTTGGTCGATCGGCTCATCCTGGTCGGCGCCGGTGGGGTCACCAAAGATGTCAACATCGCGTTGCGCTTCGCCTCCCTGCCGTTGGGCAGTGAGGCGCTGGCGCTGCTGCGGTTGCCGTTCGTGCTGCCTGCCGTGCAGGCCGTGGGCCGCGTCGCCGGCGGAATGTTCGGCTCGACCGGCCTCGGTCGCGACCTGCCGCAGGTGTTGCGCATCCTCAACGACCTGCCCGAACCGACCGCGTCGTCAGCGTTCGCCCGCACGCTGCGCGCTGTGGTCGATTGGCGCGGTCAGGTGGTGACCATGCTGGATCGCTGCTACCTGACGCAATCGGTTCCTGTTCAGCTGATCTGGGGTAGCTGCGACGCCGTGATCCCGGTCAGCCACGCCCGGATGGCGCACGCCGCGATGCCGGGATCGCAGTTGGAAATCTTCGACGGCTCCGGCCATTTCCCCTTCCACGACGACCCGGACCGTTTCGTCGAGGTGGTCGAGAAGTTCATCGACAGCTCCGAACCGGCCGTCTACGACCAGGAATACCTGCGCGGGCTGCTGCGGGCGGGGATCACCGAAGGTACGATCTCCGGATCGGCCCACACTCGGGTCGCGGTGCTCGACGCGATGGAAACCGACGAGCGCAGCGCGACCTGAGCGTCCTGCGCGCAGCGACCCGGCCAACGGCACGCTAATACGAAGTAGCATCGGGCCCATGGCCATCGATGTGACGGTGTTGCGAGTCTTCGCCGACCCTGACGGCAATCACGGAAACCCACTCGGTGTCGTCGACGCCAGCACCGTGGACCCCGACGATCACCAGCGGATAGCCACCCAATTGGGTTACAGCGAAACTATTTTCGTCGACCTGCCCACCCCGGGTACGAGCACGGCGCACGCGCGTATCCATACTCCGGTCGTCGAGCTGCCGTTCGCCGGACACCCCACTGTCGGCGCGGCGTGGTGGCTTCGCGAGCAGGGCACTCCGGTCCACACGTTGCGGGTCCCGGCCGGCATCGTCCAAGTTGCCCACGATGACGGCCTGACCTCCGTGCAGGCCCGTGCGGAGTGGGCACCCGAGTTCGCCGTCCACGACATCGGCTCCGTCGACGAACTCCTGGCGCTCGACCCGTCGGATTACCCCGACGACATCAATCACTATCTGTGGACGTGGATTGACCGGGACAAGGGTGAGTTGCGGTCACGGATGTTCGCGACCGATCTTGGTGTGCCCGAAGACGAGGCCACCGGCGCCGCCGCCGTTCGAATCACCGACTACCTCAGTCGGGACCTGACGATCGTGCAGGGTAAGGGCTCGCACATCTATACCAAGTGGAGCGCAGAGGGTTGGGTGCGTGTCGCCGGCCGTGTCGTCAACGACGGCATCAAGCAGATCGACTGAGTGGACCTTAGACAGCCAGTCAGCTGGCCGTCGGCTGCGGCGAATTCCGATGCGCTCGCAGCGCCTCGATTTCGCGCTCGAAATCCTCGGCCGAGGTGAATCCGCGATACACCGAGGCGAAGCGCAGGTAGGCCACCTCGTCGAGATCGCGAAGCGGCCCCAGGATGGCGAGTCCCACTTCGTGGCTGGGGATCTCGGGCGATCCCGCGGCGCGCACGGTGTCCTCGACCTGCTGTGCCAGCAGGTTCAGCGCGTCCTCGTCGACCTGACTGCCTTGGCACGCCCGGCGCACTCCCTTGATGACCTTTTCGCGGCTGAACGGCTCAGTGACACCGCTGCGCTTGACGACGGCCAGGATGGCGGTCTCGACCGTGGTGAACCGGCGTCCGCACTCCGGGCATGAACGCCGCCGCCGGATGGCCTGGCCCTCGTCGGTTTCCCGCGAGTCGACCACGCGCGAATCCGGGTGACGGCAGAACGGACAGTGCATCACCGCTCCTTCGCCGCGCCAACAGAGGACTAACTCGAACCTCTCCGAGCGTACCCGCGGCGGGTTGCGAAAGCCCAGCACCGGGCTGAAGGGCACATAGTCGGCCGAATTGTCGGTGAACATGTCTGCGCAGCAAGCTGTTTGGCCGGCGGCCGGTAACCGTCAGCCGACCGGCGCGATCAGCGTCTGGCCGGCGTCCAGCGCGGGCGAGTCGAGCTGGTTGAGCTCGCTGATCCGCTCCATCACCTGGCTCACGGGCGCATCGGGGGCCACGCGCATGGCCACGTGCTGCAGGCTCTCGCCGGTCTGGACCTGCACCACCGCGAGGCGCTCCGGCACCGCGGTCGAGGTGGTGCCCACGACGCCGCCGAACTGCGCGACCAGGCCGAGCCACATCGTGATTCCCGCCGCGACCAAGGATAGGAGCACCGTGGTGGCGGGGGTGATCGGTCGCCGCCGGTGCGATGCGCGCGACACCAGCACTCCGGTTCCGCGGTAGCGGACCGCCGCTCCGCTCGGTCGGGTCGCCGAAGGATGCCGACGACGGGCGCCTGCAGGCCGGATACCGGTCCTGACCACGCGCGGGGCCTGGAATTCGTGGGTGTCGAGAACGGTCATCTGCCTACCTTCCGATCCGCTGCTTTCGCTCTTGTGTTCGAAGATAGTCGATCACATGTTCGAAAGATAGAACGTGTGATCGAACTGTTGTGAAACGATAGGACAGGCCACCGACAGAAAATCGATGTGCGATTCTCGCGACTTCCAGACGTATCCCGACTCCGACACGCCTCGAACACATGTTTGATTAATCGAGTGCCGCGGGTTACATTCGGCGGCATGGACTCCAGCAGCGATAATCCGGACGGCACAGGCGGGGCCAGATCTGTGGACTCTGGACTCACCGAGCGTCAGCGCACCATCCTCGACGTGATCCGCGCATCGGTCACCAACCGTGGCTACCCGCCGAGCATCAGGGAGATCGGCGATGCGGTCGGCTTGACCTCCACTTCCTCGGTCGCGCATCAACTGCGCACGCTGGAGCGCAAGGGCTACCTGCGGCGAGACCCCAACCGGCCGCGCGCCGTCGACGTGCGCGGCGCCGACGACCACGTGACTCCGATCGTCGCCACCGACGTCGCCGGATCCGATGCCCTACCGGAGCCGACGTTCGTGCCCGTGCTCGGGCGCATCGCCGCCGGCGGGCCGATCCTGGCCGAGGAGGCCGTCGAAGACGTCTTCCCGCTGCCGCGCGAACTGGTCGGCGAGGGCTCGCTCTTCCTGCTCAAGGTCGTCGGCGACTCGATGGTCGACGCCGCGATCTGCGACGGCGACTGGGTGGTGGTGCGTCAGCAGAACGTCGCCGACAACGGGGACATCGTGGCCGCGATGATCGACGGCGAAGCCACGGTGAAGACGTTCAAACGTACGCGCGGACAGGTGTGGTTGATGCCGCACAACCCGGCTTTCGATCCGATACCAGGTAACGACGCCGCGGTGCTGGGAAAGGTCGTCACCGTCATACGGAAGATCTAGTCGGCTCGGACGAAACCGTTCGTGCGCGCGAATTCCTCGCTGGAGAACCAGATTTCGGCTTGTACCTCGTCGTAGGCGGCCGAGGTGGGAAGCCAATAGAGCCCTGACTGGGTGTCGGCCTTGATCGGGTAACCCTCGGGCGCCTGCCCGGAGTCACCGAACGGAAGACGGAACGCCGGGCTGGGCACTTCCGGCTCGTCGATGACGATCTTGGCGTGACGGCCCGTGTCGGTCAGCGGATCCCGTTGCGGAGGTTCGCGTTCCACTGGCAAGGCGGGTATATCGCGTTCCTCGAACCCCATATCGGGCTCCTCGAACGCCGCGTACAGCTCGTCGTCACGTTCTTCGGGCAGTGCGTCACGCTCTTCGGGTAGGGCGTCGCGCTCTTCGGGCGCACCGTCCTGCTCGCCGGCGGTCTCACCCGCGCCGGCAGCCAAGCGCTCCGCGGCGATGCCAGCCTCCCCGGAACTCGGTATCCGTGTCGGCGCGGTGTCGACGTTATCCGGGTTCTCCTCACCCGCGGCGAATGCCGACCTGTCCGAGGCATCACCGAAGTCCGGCGACGGCGCCTCCCAGGGATTGGCCGATGACGCCGAGCCCGACTCCCCTGACGCAGACAACGCGCCCAAACCCTCAGTGGCATACCGATCGCCGAACATCGCCGCGGACGGATCACCACCGCTCGACCCCGCTGCTCCCGAGCCCAGTGTGCTGTAGGCCTGTTCGGCCTCCGCACCGTACGAGTCGTCGTAGTGGTCCTCGACGGGACCGGGTCGATCGACGTCGCTACGACGCCGGTTTCGCAGGCTCGCAAACGCCACCAGGCCCACGAGGATGAGCACCGGCACGATCGCCAGCAGCCACCACCAGCTGAAGGCGAACCAGTTCCCGTCACCACCGGAGTCCGAAGCGCGCGGCGTGCCGGGCGTATCGGAGCCCTGCTCGGCGGGGACCTCGAGGCCGGCCAACTCGGTCGCGAGGTTGGGCGGCTCGGTGCTGAACTCACCGGTCGACCGATTCCAGTTGACCACGCCGCCGGTGAACCGCTGCGTGATGACGTCGCCCTTCTCGGACTGGTCGGCCATCGGTGCGCCGAGCGTCCCCTCGGCGCCGTCGAGCTTGTCCCACGCCGCACTCATCGCGCCGCGCACCAGGACCGCGCCGTGGTCCGGCGTCCAGAAGATCACCGGTTTGTCGTCGGCGGCGAAGCGCACCATCCGGCTCGCGGTGGGCAACCCGCCGTCGGTCTCACTGGCGATCGGGAATCCGAGATCCCCCTCGGGTCCACCGAGGCTTTCGTACTTGGCCAGGACCTGACCGGTGACGACTCGCGCCCCTGTCGCGGGACTGTAGAAGATCTTGCCGCCGGCGAAGTTCTGAGCCAGACCGTCGTCGCCTATCGGGTACGGCGGTCCCTCCGCGGCGCCGAGCGGACCCAGCGGACCTCCCGCCGCGCGGCGTGCCGCGTTGATCGCCGACGTCGCGTCGCCGGGGATCTGCAGGTCCGCCAACTGCCCGGCGAGGTCGGGCGGCACGGTGGTGAACGTCTTGTCGCGGGTGTTGTAGGTGATCTCGCCGCCGGTGAACTTCTGGGTGATCAGATCGCCGCGGTAGGTCTCGTCGTCGGCGGGCACACCGAGCGGTCCGCTGGAACCGCCCAACTTGTCCCATGCCGCGTTGATCGGTCCCCGGACCACACGCGCGCCGGTGTCCTGGGTCCAGAAGATCACCGGGTTGTCGCTGGCGCTGAACGTGACGTTGAAGCTGCCGGGCGCCCGCCCGGGTCCGTCGTCCATGGTCGGGAATCCCAGGTCGCTGTCGGCCGGGCCGCCAAGCGATTCGTACTTCTCCAGGATCGCGCCGCGCATGATGTGAGCGCCTGTATCGGGTGTGAAGAAGATCTTGCCGCCTGCGAAGTTCTGCGCGAAGCCGTCGCCCACCGCGTACACGTCGCCCTGCCTGGGCCCCAGCGGGCCGCCGTCACCGCCGCTGCCGTCCCAGGCCGCGGTGATCGCGGCGTTGGCGGCATCGGATTCCGGTGAGGCGCTCGCCACCGGCGGTAACAGTAGGGCCACGGCGCCCACGAGCAGACCGATCGCGATCCGGCCCAACACCGTGGTGCCCCGGCTGTCCTGCCCGATCATTCGACCTCCCAGGTCGGTACGAAATTTCGCTCGAATTTTTCGCACCCGTCCTCTATCTGTCGTCAGACGCCAATAACCAACGAACACGCCGATCTTCGGATGAAAATACCTGCCGATACTCCATTCGCTGTGGATAACCCCGCCGTGCCGCCTCGATTAATCCCGACCGCATCCCCCAATTTGCCACCGCGGTTTCGTTGGCAGCGCAGCAATTAGTTTGCACGCAACAGTCGGGAATGGCGGACATTCGCGAAGTATTTGCACAAATATTGGTAGCTACCAGGCAATGTCTCGTGCGATCGACGACGTGTGCACACGATTGCGGCCGAATTGCCATTCGCTATCCGTGGGCGTCGATGTATAACCGCCCGGTTCGTCGGCCGGACCGGGCAGCCGGTGCCCGCACCTAGACTGACGCCATGCCTGCCCCGGTCAGCCTGACGCACTGGGGAGCCTTCGCCGCCGACATGCGAGACGGCGACATCTACGCGGTCAGACCCGTCGAGGGCGACGCGGACCCCTCACCGCTGCTGGGCAATCTGCCGGGATCGCTTCGGCACCGCTCACGGATAGCCACACCCGCCGTACGCCGCGGCTGGTTGCGCGACGGACCGGGTCCGACCATTCGGCGCGGTAACGACGAGTTCGTCGCCGTCACGTGGGACGAGCTGACACAACTGCTCGCCGACGAGCTGCGCCGTGTCGTCGACGCGCACGGTAACGAGGCGATCTTCGGCGGTTCATACGGCTGGTCAAGCGCGGGCCGATTTCACCACGCCCAGAGCCAGGTCCACCGCTTCCTGAATCTCCTTGGCGGCTACACGTTTTCCCGTCACTCCTACAGCCTCGGCGCGACAGGAGTGATCATGCCGCGTGTTGTCGGCACGCACGACGACCTGTTCAAGCGGTCCACCGCCTGGGACGTCATCGTCGAGCACACCGAACTTCTCGTGTGCTTCGGCGGGCTGGCGCTGAAGAACACGGCGATCAACCACGGTGGGACCACCGCGCATCCGGCGCGCGATGCGCTGCGACGTTATCGAGCTCGCGGCGGACAGATCGTGTCGTTCTCACCTCTGGGCGACGACGTCGACGGTGAGCGTGAATGGTTCGCGCCGGTGCCCGGCACCGACGTGGCGATCATGCTCGCGCTCGCCTACGTGCTGGCCACAGAGGGGCTGGCCGACCGAAACTTCCTGGCCACGTACTGCACCGGTTATGAACACTTCGAGCACTATCTCCTCGGAGCGGACGACGGCGTGCCGAAAACTCCGCGGTGGGCGTCGGCGATCTCCGGCATACCCGCCGACGACTTGATCCACTTGGCCCGGCGAATGTCGAAGCACCGCACGATCGTTACGGTCAGCTGGTCACTGCAACGGACGCGGCATGGCGAACAGGCGCCGTGGATGGGTTTGACGCTGGCCGCCATGCTGGGGCAGATCGGCCTTGCGGGTGGCGGATTCGGGCACGGTTACGGCTCGATGAACGAGCCCGGCCTGCCGCCGCTGCGGACCGGACTGCCAAGGCTTCCACAGGGCATCAATCCCGTGCGGACGTTCATTCCGGTTGCAGCGATCAGCGATCTGCTGTTGCGGCCCGGTGAGCAGTTCGACTACAACGGGCAACGATTGGTCTTCCCCGACATCAGATTGGTGTACTGGGCCGGCGGTAACCCGTTTCACCACCACCAGAACATCCCGCGGTTGCGGCGTGCACTCGGTCGCGTCGACACAATCATTGTGCACGAGCCCTATTGGACCGCAATGGCCAAGCACGCCGATATCGTCGTGCCGTCGACGACATCGTTCGAACGCGACGACTTTTCGGGGTCGCGCAACGATCCCATGCTGATGAGGATGCCCAAGCTCGCCGAACCGTTCGCCCAATCACGCGACGACTACACGACTTTCGCCGCGCTGGCGGATCGACTGGGCTTCGCCGACCAGTTCACCGAGGGCCGTACACCGCGACAGTGGTTGGCGCATCTGTACGAGAAATGGGCGGCCGAGCTCGATTTCGCCGTTCCGACGTTCGAGGAGTTCTGGAGGCGCGGGCGGCTGCGGTTGCCTGTCGAGAAGAGCCTCACCCTGCTGGCCGACTTCCGCGCCGATCCCGTCACCCATCGACTCGGCACTCCGAGTGGTTTGATCGAGATCTTCTCCGCCGACATCGACGGCTTCGACTACGCCGATTGTGCTGGGCACCCGAAGTGGTATGAACCCGCCGAATGGCTGGGCGGCCCGCGAGCGGCCGACTATCCCCTGCACCTGCTGGCCAACCAGCCAGCGTCTCGGCTGCACGGTCAACTGGACGGCGGAGCGGTCAGCCAGAAGTCGAAAGTTCAGGGGCGCGAGCCGATCCGGATGCATCCGCGGGACGCCGCTGTCCGCGGCCTCGTCGACGACGACGTAGTGCGGGTGTTCAACGACCGCGGGTCGTGTCTGGCCGGCCTGGTGATCGACGATCGCCTGCGGCCCGACGTCGTGCAGTTGTCGACCGGGGCCTGGTTCGACCCCGTCTATCCGGCCGATCCGGATTCGATGTGCGCGCACGGAAATCCGAACGTGCTGACCGACGACGTGGGTACCTCGTCGCTTGCGCACGGCTGCACGGGCGCACATGTGCTGGTGCAGGTGGAGAAGTACACCGGCGATCTGCCGCCGGTGCGGGCACACGAGCCGCCGGTGATCGAGGGGCTGTGAGCCTTCTCACCGATGAAAGTTGTCCGATTAGCGAAACCGCGTTTCGGGTACTGGACGGTCACACCGATCGATCGGCAAGGAGGAAGCCGCAGTGTCCGACAACAAGAACAGCGGGCCCGAAGAGGCCATCAAGGGTGTCGTCGAAGGCGCCAAGGGCAAGGCCAAAGAGGTGCTGGGCGCGGTCGCGGGTCGCGACGACCTGTATCGCGAAGGTAAGGCCCAGCAGGACAAGGCGGATGCGCAGCGCGACGCCGCACAGAAGGAAGCCGAAGCCGAGAGCGCGCGTGCCGCGGCCAAGACCGCCGAGAAGCGGCAGGAGTCCGAGCAGCGGCCGACGGACGACCGGTAGATTTTTCAAGCGAGAGGCGCAGAGGCATGACCTCTGCGCCTCTTTGCATCCTTAAAGGCTCGCAGGAACGATTCAGAACGTCGCGTACTCGCGCAACGCGGCCGCCAGTGGAACCGGAACCCGGGCCTTGATCCTCGTCCCCTCGGCGATGTGTTCGGTAGCGTCGACACGGCCCTCGGCGTGCACGCGGTTGACCAGATCGCCACGCTCGTAAGGGATCGTCACGTCGACCACGGTGTCGGTGGGTGTGATCAGCTCGGCCATCCGCTGCTGCAAACGCTCCAGTCCGTCACCGGTGCGCGCTGAGACGAACACCGCATCGGGCAGGGCCTGGCGCAGCTGCGCCAACGTCAAAGCGTCAGCGGCGTCGATCTTGTTGACCACCAACAGTTCCGGCGCCGGAGCGCCGTCGTGGACCGAATTGGCTGTCGCCGCCGGAGCGGCTCCGGCGATCACCTCGTTGACCACCGTGCGCACAGCGTTGATCTGGGCGAGCGGATTCGCATCGGATCCGTCGACGACGTGTACCAGCAGATCGGCATCGACGACCTCCTCCAGCGTGGAGCGGAAGGCCTCCACGAGCTGGGTGGGCAGGTGACGGACGAACCCGACGGTGTCGGTTAGCACGAACGGCCTGCCGTCGGCGAATTCTCCTCGGCGCGTTGTCGGTTCGAGTGTGGCGAACAACGCGTTCTCCACCAGCACGCCCGCACCGGTGAGCGCGTTGAGCAGGCTGGATTTACCCGCGTTGGTGTAACCCACGATCGCGACCGACGGCACCTCGCTGCGCCGCCTGCCGCTGCGCTGGGTGTCGCGGATCTTCTTCATGTCCTTGATGTCGCGGCGCAGCTTGGCCATCCGCTCGCGGATACGGCGGCGGTCGGTCTCGATCTTGGTTTCACCCGGACCACGCAGACCCACGCCGCCACCCGCGCCGCCGGCACGGCCACCTGCCTGCCGGGACATCGACTCGCCCCAACCGCGCAGCCTGGGCAGCATGTACTCCATCTGCGCCAGGGTGACCTGCGCCTTGCCCTCCCGACTGGTCGCGTGCTGGGCGAAGATGTCGAGGATGAGCGCGGTGCGATCGATGACCTTGACCTTGACCGCCTTCTCCAGGGCTGTCAGCTGGGCGGGACTGAGCTCACCGTCGCAGATGACGGTGTCGGCGCCCGTCGCGAGCACGATCTCGCGAAGTTCGGCGGCCTTGCCCGAGCCGATGTAGGTGGAGGCGTCGGGCTTGTCGCGGCGCTGGACGACACCCTCGAGCACTTCCGAGCCCGCGGTTTCGGCAAGCGCTGCCAGCTCGGCCAGGCTGGCCTCGGCGTCGGCGGCACTGCCTTCGGTCCACACGCCGACCAGCACCACGCGTTCCAGGCGGAGCTGACGGTATTCGACCTCGGAGACGTCGGTCAGTTCGGTCGACAAACCGGCCACGCGGCGCAGCGCCGTGCGGTCTTCGAGAGCCAACTCGCCCGCGCTCGGGGCGCTGTGAGTAGAAGGATCGGGATACGTCATAGGCGAATAGAGATTCGCACGGAAATCACTTTTCATGCACCCCAATTAACGTTGCGCAACGTCCCACCATTCCTCGGACAGCTCGCCGTGGGCCACCAGAACCGACGGGCCGCGCAAAAAACTACTGGCTTCGGTGACCGTGACCGAGACTTCGCCGCCCGGAATGCGGACGTCGAGGCTGCCGGTGACCGCGCCGGAGTACGCCAACGCGGCGACGGCGGCCGCGACGGTGCCCGTTCCGCACGACCGGGTCTCCCCGACACCACGTTCGTGCACCCGCATCGCGACCGCGCCGTCCACAGGTGCGGTCAACACCTCGACGTTGACCCCCTCCGGGAACTGCGCGGCGTCGAAGGACACCGGCGCACCCACGTCGAGAGCGGTCAGCTCCTCGAACGTCAGATCAGGGTCGAAGCAGGCCAAGTGGGGGTTGCCGACGTCGACAGCAAGGCCGGCGAACGGCCTGCCGCCGACGATCGCCTCGCCGGTGCCCAACTGGTTCACGTTGCCCATCTCGACGGTGACGTCGGCGTTCGTCGCGTCCCAGTGGTGCAACGCCACCGGTCGGGGACCCGCCAGCGACCCGACCACGAAGTCGTCGCGGCTCTCCAAGCCGCTGGCGCGCAGATAGTGCGCGAACACCCGGACCCCGTTGCCGCACATCTGCGCGATCGACCCGTCGGCGTTGCGGTAGTCCATGTACCAGTCGTCGCCGGCGACGCCCTCCGGCAGCTGTTCGAACAATCCGGCACGCTGCGCGGCCTGCGCGGTGGTCACCCGCAGCACACCGTCGGCGCCCAACCCGCGGCGCCGGTCGCACAGCGCCGTCACCGCCGCCGGCGACAACGTCAGCTCGAAGTCGAGGTCGGGCAGCAGCACGAAATCGTTCTGCGTGCCGTGCCCCTTGGCGAACCTCACGTGTTCAGGGTACGTCCCGCCACGCCCGAAGCGTCTCCTCCGCGAGGCCGGAGCCGGCGCCGTCCAGCCAGGCGATGCGGTGGTCGCGGCGGAACCAGGACCGTTGCCTGCGGACATAACGGCGAGTGCCGACGAAGGTCGGCTCTCGTGCCGCCGAGCCGTCGCCGCCGGCGTCGAGGTCCGCGAGGACCTGGGCGTAACCCAGCGCCCGCGACGCGGTGACCCCCTCGCGCAGTCCGCATTTCAGCAGCGCGCACACCTCGTCGATGAGTCCGTCGGCGAACATCTTGTCGGTCCGCTGAGCCAGTCTGTCGTCGAGAAGCGCTGTGGCCCAGTCGAGTCCGATGATGGCGGTGTCCCAGCGCGGTGCGCCGATGGCGGGGAACGACGCGGCAAACGGCCGGCCGGTCAGTTCGACCACCTCCAGCGCGCGCACGATGCGCCGTCCATCGGTGGGCTGGATGGCGGCCGCAGCGTCGACGTCGACGCGGGCCAGTTCCTGATGCAGTGCGGCCGCTCCGATCTCCGCGAGCCGCCGTTCCCAGCGTGCGCGCACCGCCGGGTCGGTGGCCGGGAACGTCCAGTTATCGAGCAGCGATTGGACATACATCATCGACCCGCCCACGATGACGGGCACCGCAGCGCGATCGAGGATGGCCTCGATGTCGCCGGCCGCCGACTGCTGATAGCGGGCCACGCTCGCGGTCTCGGTCACCTCGAGCACGTCGAGCTGATGGTGCGGTATCCCGCGACGCTCCTGAACCGTCAGCTTCGCGGTTCCGATGTCCATGCCGCGGTACATCTGCATCGCATCGGCATTCACGATCTCGCCGTCGAGCCGTTCGGCCACGTCCAGCGCCAGCGCCGACTTACCGGTCCCCGTCGGTCCGATGATCGCAATCGGCCGCGTCATCGTGTCCGAGCGCTCATCGCGGCTGCCACACGCCCGTGAAATAGCCGACGCCGTACGGCGCACCGCGGTACAGCTCCTTGGCCGACCGCGGACCGGGACCGACCAACCCGGCCAACACCCCGAAGGCGACCCGCCCCACCACCGCCGCCGGCAACCGGGTCAACGGCGCGGTCTCGCCGCCGCCCAGCGCATCGTCGAGCGCGGCTTGTACGGCGGCCGAGTCCGGGTCGAAGCCGCCCGGCGCGGAGGGCGTCAGCGTGTTGACTCCGTCGGCGACGACGAGGACGCCGGCGGGGTCGCCCGCCTCGCCGATCTCGGCGCGAAGCCGCTCGCCGTGGGCCAGCGCGGCGTCGATGTCGTGGCCGTCGCTGTAGACCCGCACCTCGGCGGAGGCCTCGGGGCGGGCCGCACCGCGCAACCAGCCGGTGATCAGGGCGCACAACGGCATCGCGGCCGGATCGCCGTCGCCGCCTGGAGACAACGCGACCCTGACATCGACGCCGTAGCCGGCGAACGTCCCGGCCTGACCGGGACCGACGACCTGATCGCAGGGCCCCACCCCGACCGCGACCCAGCGCGACGGAAGCCCGGCCACCGCGGTGAACACCGCCTCGCGCAGGTCGGCCAGCTCCGGCGCGGCGCCTCCGGCGAGTTCGGGCACCATGACCGGCGCTGACGGGACGATCGCGATGGCGCTCAACACGCCGTCCACGCTAATGCGATGCGGGCTGGGCGGCGGTGGCGGCTTCGCCGCGGGCGAGCGCGGCCGTCGAAACCACCATCACCGCCACCGCGACGATCAGCGTGAGCCAGCCCTCCTCGCCCGGCCGCAGCGTCTCCCCCAGCACGACGACGCCGAGCACCGCGGCGACCACCGGTTCGGTCACCGTCATCGTCGGCAACGACGCGGTCAGGGACCCGGCGCGAAACGACGCCTGCTGCCACGCCGTACCCGCGACCGCCACGACCACCCAGACGTACAGCTCGGGAGTCCGCAGCAGGGCTTCGAACCCGTCCCCGAGACGGTCGACCACGCCCTTGGTCAACACGGCGAACAGCCCCCACAACGCTCCGGACACCAGCGCGAGTAGCACCGCGCTGACGGGTCCCTTCCAGATGCCGGCGCCGATCACGCACAACACCAGCGCCGGAACGAGCACCACCAGCACCGCTGTCCAGGTTTCCCACGAGGCCCGAGAGTCCCCCTCGGTCGGGTTTCCGACCGTCACGATCACGGCGACCGAGGCCGCAAGCAGCGCCGCCCACGTCCACTGCCAAGGCGTCACCCGCTGATGCGAGAGCCGGGCGTGGATCGGCAGTGCGAACAGCAGCGAGGTCACCAGGATCGCCTGGACGAGGAGCACCGACCCCACGCCCAGCGCGGCGGCCTGCAACGCGAACCCGGCGGCGGCCACGAAGCTGCCCAGCCACCACTGCCGGTCGCGCAGCAGCCGCGTGAACAGCTCCAGATGACCGACCGGCTCGTCGGCGACCTCATGGGCCTGCCGCTGGTGGATCACATCGCCGATCGCCACGAACAAAGCGGCGCCCAGGGCCAGGACGACGGCCAGATCCACCCCAGCGCTCATGCCGGCCATCGCAGTCCTTCCGTAGGTTGTCGCGACGAGCCTAGGCAGGTCATCGGGGAAAGCTGTGCGCACGCGCCCCGACGACCTGTTTGAATAGCGTTCGGACAGCGATCAGGCGCCGCGTTGCGCGGCAGCTACGCGGTACGCCGCGGAGGGCACGAGGATTACCGACATGACGACCAGCCAGCCAGGAGGCCAGTCCTCCTCGCCGAAACCCGCTCCCCGGCCCGGACCGCCGCGTCCCGGACCCGTGCCGCGGCCGGGCCGACCGGGGCCGACGGTGGCCATGCCCCCGACCAGCGATCCGCACCGGTTCGGCCGCGTCGACCCCGACGGCACGGTGTGGCTGATCACCGGCTCGGGTGAACGGATCATCGGATCGTGGCAGGCCGGCGACACCGAGGCCGCCTACGCGCACTTCGGCAGGCGCTTCGACGACCTCCAGACCGAGGTCGCGCTGATGGAGAGCCGGCTCGAGACCGGCACCGGCGACGCCCGCAAGATCAAGACGGCCGCGCAGTCGCTGGCCGAGACCCTGACGACGGCCCACGTGCTCGGCGACGTCGACGCGATCGCCGAGCGGCTGCAGGCGATCATCAACCACGCCGACGAGACCGCGCAGGCCGAGAAGGCCCGGCGCGAGGAGTTGCGCGCTGCGCAGACCGCCCGCAAGGAGGCGCTTGCCGCCGAGGCCGAGGACATCGCCGCCAACTCCACCCAGTGGAAGGCGGCCGGCGACCGGCTGCGGGAGATCCTCGACGAGTGGCGCACGATCACCGGACTGGACCGCAAGACCGATGACGCCCTGTGGAAGCGCTATTCGGCGGCGCGCGAGCAGTTCAACCGCAGGCGCGGCTCGCATTTCGCCGAACTCGACCGCGAACGCGCAGGCGCCCGGCAGGCCAAGGAGGCGCTGTGTGAGCGCGCCGAGGGATTGGCCGATTCGACGGACTGGGGTCCCACTAGCGCGGCGTTCCGCGAACTGCTCAACGAATGGAAGGCCGCGGGCCGCGCGGCCAAGGACGTCGACGACGCGTTGTGGCAGCGGTTCAAGGCGGCCCAGGACAAGTTCTTCGGGGCGCGCAATGCGGCCAGCGCCGAGCGCGACGCCGAGTTCCGCGCCAACGCGGAGGCCAAGGAGGCGCTGCTGGCCGAGGCGGAGAAGATCGACACCTCCGATCTCGACGCGGCCCGCGCCGCGCTGCGGGTGATCGGCGACAAGTGGGACGCCATCGGCAAGGTGCCCCGCGAACGCGGCGCCGAGCTGGAGCGGCGTCTGCGCGCGGTGGAGAAGAAGGTCCGCGAGGCGCCGACGCACGGTGTCGATCCCGAAGCCCAGGCGCGTGCCGACCAATTCCGGGTCCGCGCAGAGCAATACGAGCGTCAGGCGGAGAAGGCCGCCGCCGCCGGCCGGGACAAGGACGCCGCCGAGGCGCGCGCCAACGCCGAGCAGTGGCGGCAGTGGGCGGACGCGGCCGCCGAGGCGCTCGGCAAGACCCGCTGAGCCCGGCTGGCGTCGACGACATCGGCATGACCCGGGACTGTTGCGGGTACTACCTTGACGCCACTCCCGAAGGACGGTCATGGTCGAACACGTCAGGGCCCTGAGCACCGCGGCTACGGTGTTGCTGGCGGTCGGGCTGTCGGGCTGCTCATCGCCACCGCCGCCTTCACCCGACGACATGGGCGGCACCGCGACGGTGTCCATCAACTCCGAGCCCACCGGTGAGCGGTATTACGTCAGCTGCGCCAAGGTGAAATGGCTGCTGACCATCGAAACCGGAGACGCCGACGCGGGGTTCACCGCCATCGTCGACACCGACAACCGCCCCGACGCCAAGGTGGTCAAGATCCGCGACCTCGGGGGGTTCACCGGTTCGGCATGGACGGGTGGGGTCGGTGAACTGCGAGCCACACGCGACGACGGCCGACTCACGATAAGCGGCACCGGCTACGGGTACTTCGCCGACGACGACCGTCGGCCGGCGACCGCGGCGTTCGATATCACCGCCGCGTGCTGACCCGGTCAGCTCTCGGGCGAACCGTCCTCGTCGTCGAGGTTGTCGAGTAGACCCTTTTTCTGTTGGTTCGCAGCCGCCCGGCGCCGTTCCTCCTCGGCGGCCAACTGCAGCGCCGTGCGCGACCACACCGCCCTGGCCCAATGAAAAGTCACCACCGCCACCGCGATCCAGGCGATGATCAGCCCGATGCCCGGTCCCGGGTAGCGATCGGGGGCGGTCTGGCGCGACCACACCGCCAACAAACCGAGAAGCGTCGCCACCGTCGAACCCGCCAGCGCGATCCAGGCCAACGCCCAGCGCCGGGTCAGCAGCGCGAGCATCGAGAAGCCGACGCCGAATACCAGTACCAGCCAGGTGAATACGCGCAGCGGCAGGGTGATCCCCTCGCGCAGCGCCGTTTCACCGCCGAGGAGCACATCCAGCCCGCGGGCCTCGCCGGTGTACGGCAGGATGAACGACACCAGCAGCACGAACACCCCGATGGCGATCACCAGAGCTCGTGCGCCGGGGTCGATCTCGCCGGCGACGCGCCGCTCGGCGGCCTCGATGTCGCCCTTGAACTCTTCGAAGCCGTTGTCGCCGGGCGCCGTCACCGTGTGCATCCCATCGCGGCAGCCGGTGTCGCCGGTGCGCCGATGCCCGGTATGCCCAGGCCCACACCGGTGCGCGGGCGCCGGCCTTCGGCGTGGGCGTCGCCGGCGCGGGTTCGCCGATGGGTGTGCACGGCGGAATCGGCGATCAAGTGGTGCGGAGCGGCACCGGTCACGGTCGTGGTCACGACGTCGCCGGGGCGGATGTCGAGTCGCTCCGGGTTGAAGTGCACGAGGCGGCCGTCGCGGGCCCGACCCGACATTCTGGCCGTCGTGGCGTCCTTGCGGCCCTCACCGGCGGCCACCAGGACTTCGACCGTCTGGCCGACCAAAGCGCGGTTCTCCTCGAGAGAGATCCTCTCCTGGAGGTCGATCAAACGCTGATAGCGCTCGCTCACAACGGCTTTGGGAACCTGATCGGGTAACTCGGCGGCGGGGGTGCCGGGCCGCTTGGAGTACTGGAAGGTGAACGCGCTGGTGAACCGCGCCTGCTCGACGACGTCGAGCGTGGCCTGGAAGTCCTCCTCAGTCTCACCCGGAAAACCGACGATGAGGTCGGTCGTGATCGCCGAGTGCGGTATCGCGGCGCGGACGCGGTCGATGATTCCGAGGTAGCGCTCGGCGCGGTAGGACCGTCGCATCGCCCGCAGGATGCGGTCGGATCCGGATTGCAGCGGCATGTGCAGCGTCGGGCACACATTCGGTGTCTCGGCCATCGCGGCGATCACGTCGTCGGTGAACTCCGCGGGGTGCGGTGAGGTGAACCGCACCCGTTCGAGTCCGTCGATGCCGCCGCAGGCGCGCAGCAGCTTGGCGAACGCGCCGCGGTCCCGCGGTTCGGCGGGGTCGGCGAAGGAGACCCCGTAGGCGTTGACGTTCTGGCCGAGCAGCGTGATCTCGAGCACGCCTTGTTCGACGAGTGTCTGCACCTCGGCGAGCACGTCGCCGGGCCGCCGGTCGACCTCCTTGCCGCGCAGGGCAGGCACGATGCAGAACGTGCAGGTGTTGTTGCAGCCCACCGACACCGACACCCAAGCGGCATATGCGGATTCGCGCGCGGCGGGCAGCGCGGACGGGAACTCCTGCAGCGCCTCGACGATCTCGACCTGGGCCGCGTTGTTGTGCCTGGCGCGCTCGAGCAGCGTGGGCAAAGACCCGATGTTGTGGGTGCCGAACACCACGTCTACCCACGGCGCCCGGTCCAGTACGGCTGCCCGGTCCTTCTGCGCCAGGCAGCCGCCGACGGCGATCTGCATATCCGGGTTGGCCTGCTTGCGCGGCGCCAGGTGGCTGATGTTGCCGTAGAGCTTGTTGTCGGCGTTCTCGCGGACAGCGCAGGTGTTGAACACGACGACGTCGGCGTCCTCGCCCTCGGCGGCGCGTTGGTATCCGGCGCCCTCCAGCAACCCCGAGAGTCGCTCGGAGTCGTGCACGTTCATCTGGCAGCCGTAGGTACGGACCTGGTATGTGCGGGTCGTCGCCGGCGCATGCGAGGACTCGTCGGTCGCGTGCGGGCGAACGGCCCGCCCGGCCGCTGCCTCTCGCGTCACCATCGAAGTCACGGCCCCATGGTACGGACCGCACGGTGCATCGACCCGGGCGGATTGTCGAGTTCCGGGCAGGCATGCCCTTCCCTCGGTAAGGTCTGCACCCATGAAGACCAGCGAGTCGGACGGAAAAGAGGTCGATCCGACTCAGTCAAGCGTGCCCATGATCTCGATCTCGGATGTCAACAAACACTTCGGCAACCTGCATGTGCTCAAAGACATCAACCTCGAGGTGGAGCGCGGCGAGGTGATCGTGGTGCTCGGTCCGTCGGGCTCGGGCAAGTCGACGTTGTGCCGCACCATCAATCGGCTCGAGCCCATCGATTCGGGCACCATCACGATCGACGGCGAGGTGCTGCCCGAGGAGGGGCGCAAGCTCGCCGAGTTGCGGTCTGACGTGGGTATGGTGTTCCAATCGTTCAACCTGTTCGCCCACAAGACGATCCTCGAGAACGTCACGCTGGCTCCGATGAAGGTGCGCAAGAAGTCCAAGAACGAGGCCCGCGAGAAGGCGATGCAGCTACTCGAGCGGGTGGGTATCGCCAACCAGGCCGACAAGTACCCGGCGCAGCTGTCCGGCGGGCAGCAGCAGCGGGTGGCGATCGCGCGGTCTCTGGCGATGAACCCGAAGGTGATGCTGTTCGACGAACCGACCAGCGCGCTGGACCCCGAGATGATCAACGAAGTGCTCAACGTGATGACGTCGCTGGCCAAAGACGGGATGACGATGTTGGTCGTGACGCACGAAATGGGTTTCGCCCGCGGCGCGGCCAACCGGGTGGTGTTCATGGCCGACGGCGCGATCGTCGAGGCGGCCGAACCCCAGCAGTTCTTCACCAACCCGCAAAGCGAGCGCGCCAAAGACTTTCTCGGCAAGATCCTTCACCACTAGTCGAAAGGAATCTCCAATGCCTCTGAAATTCAAGCGCGTCTCCAAGCGAGTCCTGGGAGCGCTCGCGCTCGCCGTCGCGCTGCCTCTGTCCGCCACCGCGTGCGGCGGGGGTGACGAGGACACGATCGTCATCGGCACCAAGTTCGACCAGCCCGGGCTGGGACTGAAGAATCCGGACGGCACCATGAGCGGCTTCGACGTCGACGTGGCCAAGTACGTGGCCCAACAACTCGGCTATCCCGAGGACAAGATCGAGTGGAAGGAAGCCCCTTCGGGGCAGCGCGAGACGCTGATCCAGAACGGTCAGGTGAAGTACATCGTCGCGACGTACTCGATCACCGACGCGCGCCAGGAGAAGGTCGACTTCGCCGGGCCGTATCTGATCACGGGGCAGAGCCTGCTGGTGCGCGCCGACAACACCGACATCACCGGTGAGGCGTCGCTGGAGAACAACAAGAAGCTGTGTTCGGTGTCGGGTTCGACACCGGCGCAACGCATCAAGGACAAGTACTCCGGTGTGCAGCTGCAGCAGTACGACACGTACTCGGCGTGCATCGAAGCGTTGAAGAACGGCGCGATCGATGCGGTGACGACAGACGAGGTGATCCTGGCGGGCTATGCGGCCCAGAGCCCGGGCGCGTTCAAGGTCGTGGGCGGCACCTTCTCCGAGGAGCGGTACGGGATCGGTTTGAAGAAGGGCGATGCCGAGCTGCTGACGCAGATCAACGACGCGCTGGCCAAGATGGAGCAGGAAGGCGCCTGGAAGAAGGCCTGGGACGACAACCTCGGGGCCGCGGGCATTCCCGCGCCGAAGCCGCCGCAGATCAACCAGAGCTGACCGGCCTCCCCCGCACTAGGAGGTCATGTGGAGGTTCTCCCCGGCTACACCGTCGGCCAGATCGTCGAGGCGTTCGGGACGACGATCCAGCTGACGGTCTACTCCGGCATCGGTGCGCTGGTGCTCGGCACGGTGCTGGCCGCGATGCGGCTGGCACCGGTGCCGGTGCTTCGCTGGCTCGGAACGTCATATGTCAACGTGGTGCGCAATACGCCGTTGACGCTGATCATCCTGTTCTGTTCGTTCGGGTTGGCCGGGACCATGGGAATCACGCTGGTTGACCCGAACTCGCGAACGTCCATCGAGGACAGCAACTTTCGTCTGGCGGTGCTCGGCCTGGCGTTGTACACCGCGGCGTTCGTATGTGAGACGGTGCGCTCCGGGGTGAACACCGTGCCGCTGGGCCAGGCCGAGGCGGCCCGGTCGCTGGGGTTGACGTTCGGACAGAATTTGCGACTCATCCTGATGCCACAGGCTTTTCGAGCCGTGATCATTCCGCTCGGGTCGGTGCTGATCGCCTTGACCAAGAACACCACGATCGCCTCGGCAATCGGCGTGGCCGAGGCCGCGCTGCTGATGAAGGAGATGATCGAAAACACCGCGGCGATACTCGCCATCGGCACGATCTTCGCGGCCGGCTTCGTCGTCCTCACACTGCCGACCGGACTGTTCTTCGGCTGGCTCGGCAAACGGATGGCGGTCAACAGATGAGTACCGCTTCTGTTCTCTTCGACGCGCCGGGACCGCGGGCGCGCGTCCGTAACTGGGTGGTGTCGGCGATCGTCATCGTGGTCACCGCGCTCGTCTTGGTCGCCGTATTGGTGCAGATGGCGGCCAAAGATCAGCTCACGGCGGCCAAATGGGAGCCGTTCCTGACAGCCGATCTGTGGCGGACGTACGTGCTGCCCGGCGTGCAAGGCACGTTGACCGCCGCCGCGGTGTCGATCGTGCTGGCGCTGATCCTCGGTCTGCTGCTCGGCGTGGGTCGACTGTCCACGCACGGCCTTCTTCGCTGGCCGTGCGCGGTGATCGTCGAATTCTTCCGCGCCGTGCCGGTTCTGATCATGATGCTGTTCGCGTTCGCGCTGTACGCGGCCTACGACATGTTCCCGTCCAGGTATCTGGCGCTGGCGGCGGTCATCACCGGGCTGACGCTCTATAACGGCGCTGTCATCGCCGAGATCGTGCGGGCCGGCGTCCACGCCCTGCCCCGCGGACAGTCCGAGGCGGCCTACGCCCTCGGCATGACCTGGGGCCAGACGATGCGCTCGATCCTTCTGCCGCAGGCGATCACGTCGATGCTGCCGGTGTTGATCTCGCAGCTCGTCGTGGTGCTCAAGGACACCGCGATCGGCTACATCATCACGTTCCTCGAACTCGTGCGCCAGGGCGTGCAGATGGGTACCGCATACAGCAATCTGCTGCCCGCGCTGATCGTGGTCGCGTTGCTGATCATCACCGTGAACTTCACGCTGTCCTGGGTGGCGACCCGGGTGGAGGCGCGGATGCGACGTTCGCGTCGCGGCCCCACGCCGCTCGAGACCGAAGCGGTCGAACAGGAAGGCGCACCGGGCGCGAAAGCCGTGTGATCAGGTCAGTTCGGCGCATTTGGCCAGCAATTCATCGTCGGGCGGCTGATAGAAGGACAACACGACGTGCTGGCAGCCGAGTCGGTCGTACTCGGTCAGGGAATCCAGCTGGGCGTCGACCTGATCGGGTTGATCCGGATACAGGAACAACTGCACGCCCCGTCGGATCGACGCTGGGTCACGGCCTTCCGCCGCGCACGCGTCGTCGAGCCCCCTGCTGGCCGCCGCCCACTCCTGGGGCGAGGTGCTCGGCATGTTCCATTCGTCGGCGTGCTTTGCCGCGACGCGCAACATCTTCGGCTGTGAGGCGCCGACCACGATCGGTGGATGCGGACGCTGAAGCGGTTTGGGATCGCAGCGCGCCTGCTGCAGCGTGAAGAAGCGGCCGGTGAAGTCGACCGCCTCTTCGGTCCAGAGCCTGCGGATGACCGTGAGCGCCTCATCCACCATCGCGACCCGCTGTCCCGGCGGTGGGAAGTCGATGCCGTATCCGCGGTGCTCACCCTCGTGCCAGCCGGCCCCGAGGCCGAATTCCAGTCGCCCACCGGAGATGTGGTCGACGGTGACGGCCATCTTCGCCAGCACCGCGGGGTTGCGGTACGTGACACCGGTGACCAGGCAGCCCACCCGGGCGCGCCGCACGACCACGGCCATCGCGGCCAGACTCGTCCACCCCTCGTGGGTCGGTGCCGCATGATCGACCAGACCGTAGAAGTGGTCGTAGTTCCACACCGCCGGGAAGCCGAGGTCGTCGGCCGTCCGCCAGAACCGCTCGAGGACCGGATAGTCGAAGGTGGGCGCCAGCTTGACAGATACCTGCATGCAATGTGCCTACGCGGTCGGCTATTTCATTGCAACCGGCCACGCTGTGCACCGACGCCTCGAGCCCTCGCTCTGACTTTCCGGTGCTAGACCTGACGGCGCTCGCGTTCGTTGGCCAACGCGATCTTCACGACATCGAACGCCATCGTCTGGCTGTATCCGCGGCGGGCGAGCATCCCAACCAGGCGACGCGCCAGCCTGGCATCGTCACCGTTGGCCAACTTCTCGCGGCGCAGCCTGTCGGCCACCAGACGCTCGGCGCGGTTGCGTTCAGCCGCAGGGTCGTCCTCGGCCAGTACGGCATCGATGACGTCGTTGTCGACGCCCTTGGTCCGTAACTCCGCGATCAACGCCCGTCGCCCCTTGCCTGCGTTCGCTCGCCGGGATCGGACCCATTGTTCGGCGAAGTCGGCGTCATCGACCAAACCGACTTGTTCGAGCCGGTCGAGCACCTTGTCGCTGACGTCCTCGGGGTACCCGCGCTTGGCCAGCTGGCCGGCCAGTTCGGCGCGGGTACGCGCTCGCGCGGTGAGCAGACGCAGACACACGTTCCGCGCCTGCTCCTCGCGCGAGGCCTCAGAAGTCGACCGGGGCGGGCAGTACGTCATCGTTCAAGTCATCGGTCACCACTGCGCCAATGCCGAGCTTCTCTTTGATCTTCTTCTCGATCTCGTTGGCCACCTCAACGTTCTCGAGCAGGAAGTTGCGGGCGTTTTCCTTGCCCTGGCCCAACTGCTCACCTTCGTAGGTGAACCACGAGCCGGACTTGCGGATGAAGCCCTGCTCGACGCCCATGTCGATGAGCGAGCCTTCCTTGCTGATGCCCTTGCCGTAGAGGATGTCGAACTCGGCTTGCTTGAACGGCGGCGAAACCTTGTTCTTGACGACCTTCACCCGGGTGCGGTTACCGACCGCGTCAGTGCCGTCCTTGAGGGTCTCGATCCGCCTGACGTCCATCCGGACCGAGGCGTAGAACTTCAAAGCCTTTCCACCCGTTGTCGTTTCAGGTGAGTTGTGCACCATTACGCCGTCGGCGAAGTAGTTGTGGGATCCTTCGACCTCGATGTCATAGCGGCTCATAATCGGATAGTTCGTCTTCGACTCGATTTCCATGACGCGTGCTGGCATCAACTGCATCGTCGGATGTACAAACTGCGGTTCGACTTTGAATTGCCCGCGGAAGCGCGGAAGCAGCTTGTATGCCAACGAGGGATGCACAAACGGTGCGACCAGCTCCTGGAACATCGCGGTAGCCTGCGCAGAAAAGACCAGCACTGTCTTTCCAGCCGTACCAGCGTTCCGCAGTCGCACATCGAGTCCGTGAGTGTCCCGCAGATAATCACGAAGTCGCTCTTGCGAGCCCTTGCTCATCGCTTCCACGCAAATTTCGATTCGACCGCTACCGCCCTGCGTACGTTGCTGCAACCCCTTGGAACGCAAGGTAAATGAACCGTCGTCCATGTACCAAACCGCGAGAGCTAGCGGCGAAAGGGCCTTAAGATATTCCTCCGACAGGAATTTCTTGCCATCGCCGAGATACACCGCTGATCGCAACTCGTGGAGCTCAGCAAGTGGCGTGAAATCGGCAAATACAGCGCCCTTCTCATTGGTCGACCGGCAATGCGGAATGTTTTCAAACAGAGAAACCTTCCAGTCGAGGTACTCCGCTTGCCTCGCACCGTGTCCCATACGGAATCGAGCCGACTCAGATTCACGCCGTACTGGCGATGCTAAACATCCATCACCCATTAACGAGCCGAGGATGACTTCCCACTGTTGATCACTGAGCAAGCTAGGTTGCGCCAACATCACACGGTCACCCACACAGATGTCTTCGGCCTCACGCCAGCCGCCCGGAGTGCGGATTAGGTGATTGCGAGTCATTGCCAAGCTTGCGTGACCGCGTCCTGTCCCGCCTCCCGCTCTATCGACCTTGAAGTGCAGGAACTCTTCGGTCTTCCCGTTGTTGAACCAATTGGTCACCTTGCGAGGCACGATCTGCCCGGATTCGAAGTCGTAGGACAGTACCTCGACGTCCATCTTCTGGTTCACGATCTTGCCGAGCTTCTCCGTCGAGCCATCGGCCAGCGTGACATTGGTGTACCAGGACCCACACCCGAACATCACACCGATCTTTTCGCGGAGCTGGTTGATGAAGATCGCGGTGGTGCCCGAATTGCTCAGCGCGCCGGTCATCTTGCGCAGCGCCTGGCTCATCAGCCGGGCCTGCAGGCCGACATGGCTGTCGCCCATCTCGCCCTCGATCTCCGCGCGCGGCACCAGTGCCGCCACCGAGTCGATGACCAGGATGTCCAGCGCGCCGGAGCGGATCAGCATGTCGGCGATCTCCAGCGCCTGCTCACCGGTGTCGGGCTGGCTGACCAGCAACGCGTCGGTGTCCACCCCGAGCTTCTTGGCGTACTCGGGGTCCAGCGCGTGCTCGGCGTCGATGAACGCCGCGATTCCGCCGGCGGCCTGCGCGTTGGCGACCGCGTGCAGTGCGACGGTCGTCTTACCCGAGGACTCCGGGCCGTAGATCTCGATGACCCTGCCGCGCGGCAGGCCGCCGATGCCGAGCGCCACGTCCAGGGCGATCGAACCGGTCGGGATGACCGAGATCGGCTGGCGGACCTCTTCGCCGAGCCTCATCACCGAGCCCTTGCCGAAGTTCTTGTCGATCTGTGCGAGGGCCAGCTCGAGGGCTTTCTCGCGGTCGGGTGCCTGCGCCATGGTGGTCTCCGTCCTTGGATGTCTAGCTGTTCGGTGATCGGTTTCGATCAGTTGGCCGTGACGCTAGAGGCAGCCTCCGACAAGTCGGGACAGGTCGGCCTGACCAGCAGCATCTAGCCGTCGAACACCGCCCACAGTAGACGAACACCTGTTCGACTCAAGGGAGACACGCCGTGCCGTCGATACCGAGTGTCCAATGGTTCTCCCGTCCACTCTCCGCCGCCCGCTGCGCGGCCTATGGTGAAGACATCCCGGCCGAAACGGGGTCCGCGTGCACGAGATGGCGATAACGCAAAGTGTGATCGATGCGGTGTGCGAGCACGCCGCCGGACGCCGGGTGCACCGCGTCCAACTCGAGGTCGGCGCGCTGTGCGCCGTGGTACCCGATTCGATGCGCTTCTGCTTCGAACTCGCCACCGCGGGCACGGTCGCCGACGGGGCGCACCTGGACCTCGACGTGCAACCCGGCGCCGCACGCTGCCGCACCTGCGGGCAGAGCTTCGAACTGCGCGACCTGATTCTGTTGTGCCCCTGCGGCAGCGCGGATGTCGAGGTGGTCGCCGGCCGGGATCTGAAGATTCTCTCGATGGAAGTGAGTTGAGCATGTGCGCAACCTGCGGCTGCGGCGACGACGGCGCGACCGTCACTCTGCCCGGACACGCCCACCCCCATGAGAACGGCCACCACGCCGAGCATTCCCATGACCATTCCCACCCCGATGACCAGCCCCATGCCCATCCCCACACCGAGACCGTCACCCTCGAGCAGAGGGTGCTCGCCAAGAACGACGAGCTGGCCGATCGCAACCGCGCCTGGCTGGCCGCGCACGACATCGTGGCATTCAACATCACCAGCTCCCCTGGAGCCGGAAAGACCACGCTGCTCGAGCGCACGATTCGCGAGCTCAACCCGGATCGCCCGGTAGCGGTCATCGAGGGCGATCAGGAGACGCTTTTGGACGCCGAGCGCATCAGGGCCACCGGAGCGCGCGCCGTACAAATCAACACCGGCGCGGGCTGCCACCTCGACGCCGAGATGGTGCATCGCGCTATACGGGCGTTGGACCCGGAACCGGGCTCGATCCTGTTCATCGAGAACGTCGGAAACCTCGTCTGCCCCGCGATGTTCGATCTCGGTGAGCAAAGCAAGGTCGTCGTCATCTCGGTGACGGAGGGCGACGACAAACCGTTGAAGTATCCGCACATGTTCGCGGCAGCCCGACTCGTGATCGTCAACAAAGTGGACTTGCTGCCGTACGTCACCTTTGATCTTGAAAAGTGTTGCAGCTACGTACGATCGCTGAACCGCGACGCCCAGATTCTCCCGATGTCGGCGGTCACGGGCGAGGGGACCTCGCAGTGGCACGACTGGATCGCCGACTGCGCAATCTCGGCTACTTCGCCGGCACCCGTTGACAAGCCATAGCCCCCGGAGTAAACCCAAGTTCAGCGTCGGAAATCGGCGCCACGACACCACGTGATGTGGGAGCCCCAGCCCGGCTCCCGGTCGTGAGGGCCCCAGCCCGGCCCCCAGGAAGCTGTGACCTATGCCAACGGAGGCAGCAGTCAAAGCAGAAGAGGCCTTGATCCACGTCCTGTGGATCAACGCCGGTTTGAGTTGTGACGGCGATTCGGTGGCGTTGACTGCCGCCACCCAGCCCAGCATCGAGGAGATCGCCCTTGGCGCGCTCCCCGGGCTGCCGAAAATCGCCGTCCATTGGCCCCTGATCGATTTCGAATGCGGACCGAACGGGGGCGCCGACGATTTTCTCGAATGGTTCTTCAAGGCTGACCGAGGAGAGTTGGAGCCGTTCGTTCTGGTTGTCGAGGGGTCGATCCCGAACGAAAAGATCAAAGCCGAAGGCTACTGGTGCGGTTTCGGCAACGACCCCGCGACCGGCCAACCGATGACGACGAGCGAATGGCTGGATCGGCTGGCGCCCAAAGCCACTGCCATCGTCGCGGTCGGGACCTGTGCCACCTACGGCGGCATCCATGCGATGGCCGGCAATCCGACCGGCGCCATGGGCGTGCCCGACTACCTCGGTTGGGAGTGGAAGACCAAGGCAGGCATTCCGATCGTCTGCGTACCCGGATGTCCGATCCAGCCCGACAACCTCGCCGAAACCTTGACCTACCTGTTGTACATGGCCACGGATCAGGCTCCGATGATCCCCCTGGACGACGCGTTACGCCCGCAGTGGCTGTTCGGCGCCACCGTGCACGAGGGATGCGACCGGGCCGGCTACTACGAACAAGGCGATTTCGCAACTGAGTACGGTTCGCCGAAATGCATTGTCAAGTTGGGCTGTTGGGGTCCGGTCGTCAAGTGCAACGTGCCGAAGCGCGGCTGGATCAACGGTATCGGCGGTTGCCCGAACGTGGGTGGCATATGCATCGGCTGCACCATGCCGGGATTCCCGGACAAGTTCATGCCGTTCATGGACGAACCACCCGGAGGCAAAGTGTCCACCGCGGCGTCAGGTCTGTACGGATCGGTGATCCGCAGCCTGCGCCATGTCACGGGCCGCACCGTCGACAAAGAACCCAAGTGGCGCCATCCCGGCACGCAACTCACGACCGGAGCGACCCGCACCTGGTAGGTGTGGTTCGTCCCGGGGCGCGCAGGCGTGCTTTCGGGTATCGAAACGGCCTGTGACGCTTCTCATCAGAAGAAAGAGAAGAGTTCGATGACAACCATCATCCCCGACCCGTCACACGTGAAGCGCGATCCGGGCCAACTCGTGGAGATGGCGTGGGACCCCATCACCCGGATCGTCGGCAGCCTCGGCATCTACACCAAGGTCGACTTCGACAACCGCGAGGTCGTGGAGTGCCACAGCACCTCGTCGATCTTCCGCGGCTATTCGATCTTCATGAAGGGCAAGGACCCGCGCGACGCCCACTTCATCACCAGCCGCATCTGCGGCATCTGCGGCGACAACCACGCGACGTGCTCGTGCTACTGCCAGAACATGGCCTACGGCGTCAAACCGCCGCATCTCGGCGAATGGCTGATCAACCTCGGCGAGGCCGCCGAGTACATGTTCGACCACAACATCTTCCAGGAGAACCTGGTCGGTGTGGACTATTGCGAGAAGATGGTCGCCGAGACCAATCCCAGCGTGCTGGCCAAGGCCGAGAACACCCAGGCACCGCACGCCGACATGCACGGCCACCGCACGATCGCCGACATCATGCGCTCGCTCAACCCATTCACCGGTGAGTTCTACCGGGAGGCGTTGCAGGTCAGTCGTTGGACGCGAGAGATGTTCTGCCTGATGGAGGGTCGGCACGTTCATCCGTCGACGCTTTACCCCGGTGGCATCGGCACCACCGCGACGGTCCAGTTGATGACCGACTACATGACGAGGCTGATGCGCTACGTCGAGTTCATGAAGAAGGTCGTGCCGATGCACGACGATCTCTTCGACTTCTTCTATGACGCCCTCCCCGGCTACGACCAGGTGGGCCTGCGGCGCACGCTGCTCGGCTGCTGGGGATCGTTCCAGGATCCCGAGGTGTGCAACTTCGAGTACAAGGACATGGAGCGCTGGGGCGACGCCATGTTCGTCACACCCGGAATCGTGATCGACGGCAAGCTGCACACCCACTCGCTTGTCGACATCAACCTTGGTATCCGAATCCTGTTGGGCCACTCGTACTATGACGACTGGACCGATCAGGAGATGTTCGTCAAGACCGATCCGCTGGGCAATCCCATCGACCGACGGCACCCCTGGAACCAGCACACCAACCCGCGGCCACAGAAGCGCGACTTCGACGGTAACTACAGCTGGGTGATGGCTCCGCGCTGGTTCGACGGCACGGACCACCTGGCGCTGGACACCGGCGGCGGGCCGTTGGCACGGCTGTGGTCCACCGCGCTCGCCGGGCTGGTCGACATCGGCTATGTCAAGGCGACCGGCCAAAGTGTGCAGATCAACCTGCCCAAGACCGCCTTAAAGGGCCCGGTCGAGCTCGAGTGGAAGATCCCGCAATACGGCAGCAACACACTCGAGCGCAATCGCGCCCGAACGTACTTCCAGGCCTATGCGGCCGCCTGCGCCCTACACTTCGCGGAGAAGGCGTTGACGGAGATCCGCGCCGGCCGCACCAAGACCTGGGAGAAATTCGACGTACCCGACGAGGGCATCGGATGCGGGTTCACCGAGGCGGTACGCGGAGTCCTGAGTCACCACATGGTGATTCGCGACGGCAAGATCGCCAACTATCACCCCTATCCACCGACACCGTGGAATGCGAATCCCCGCGACAGCTACGGCACACCGGGACCCTACGAGGACGCGGTCCAGGGCCAGCCCATCTTCGAGGAGAACGACAGGGAGCACTTCAAGGGCATCGACATCATGCGCACCGTTCGAAGTTTCGACCCGTGCCTGCCATGCGGCGTGCACATGTACCTGGGTAAGGGGAAGACCTTGGACCTGCTGCACTCCCCCACCCAGTCCGTCACCGGGGAATAGGGAATGGCCCCGCCGATCGAGAACGACGCGCAATGGCGTACGGCGGGTGACCGGATACAGGCCCTGCTCGATGCGTCGGCCGCAGGCGGCCCCGCCGCACACGAGCGGGCGGTCCAACTCCTCGGTGAGGTCACCGATCTCTACGGCGCCGCACTCGAGCGGATGCTGCGGATCGCGGTGAGCGCCGACGCCCGGATCGCCGAACGGCTGGCCGGCGACGACCTCGTCGCGAGCCTGCTGCTCGTACACGGCTTGCACCCGCACGATATCCACCGGCGCGTCGGGGACGCCTTGGACAGGGTGCGGCCCTATCTCGGCTCACACGGCGGTGACGTGACGCTTCTCGAAACCGTCGACGACGGCTCACACGGATTCACCGTCCGCCTGCAGTTCGCCGGCAGCTGCAAGAGCTGCCCCTCGTCGGCGGTCACCCTGGAGTTGACCGTCGAGGACGCCATCCGGGCGGCGGCCCCCGAGGTAACCGCGATCGAGGTGGTTGCGCCGGAGCCGAGCCCGACGATGATTTCGCCGGCAACGCTGTTCAGCCGCGTCGAGCAGCGCGCGCCCGGACATTCCTCGTGGCACCCCGTCCCCGAAGTCACCGACCTGACGCCCGGCGAGGTCGGCGGGTTCTCGGTGGCGGGAACCACTGTGCTGGCGTGCCGCATCGGCGACGAGGTGTTCGCCTACCGCGACCGGTGCGGTGTCTGCCATGAATCGCTGGCCGGTGCCGCGCTCCACCGCAGCATCGGGTCACCCGCGGGTGACCCGGTGCTGCGCTGCCCGCGCTGCCATGCCCATTTCGACGTTGTGCACGCGGGAGCCTGCGTCGACGAGGGCTTCGATCCGCTCACTCACCTGGAGCCGATTCCGCTGCTGGCGCGCGACGGCGTGCTGTCGATCGCGATGGGCGCGCAAGCCACCGAGGCGGGTGTGGCATGACCAGCGCGTACGACGTGCTCGCGATGATCCGGGCCAACCGCGGCGCCCCCGCACCCGCGGGCGAACGCTGTGAGATGTGCGCCGAAGCGATCGCCGACGAACACCAGCACGTCGTGAATGTCGAAGCGCGAGCGCTGATGTGCGTATGCCGCGGCTGTTATCTGCTGTTCACCGACACCAGCGCCGAGCTCCGCTATCGCGCGGTCCCCGACCGCTGGTTGTCCTTCCCGGAATTCGGGCTGGGACGCCGGGATTGGCAGCTTCTTCAGATCCCGGTCGGGCTGGCGTTCTTCTTCAGGAACTCGACGTTGAATCGCGTGGTGGCCTTCTATCCCGGGCCGGCGGGCGCGACCGAGTCTGAACTGGACCTCTCCGCGTGGGACGGCGTCCGTGCGGCGGACCCGCGGGTTGACCTGCTCGCCGACGACACCGAGGCCCTGCTGGTGCGGGTGCCCGACGATGAACGTCGGGCACCGGAATGCTTCCTGGTGCCCATCGACGCCTGCTACGAGTTCGTCGGCAGGCTCCGCCAGCTTTGGCACGGTTTCGACGGCGGTCAGCAGGTGCGCGGATACCTCGACGATTTCTTCGAACACGTGCGTGACCGGACGAAGGTGGTGGCGCCGTGCCAGAGCTGACCTTCGCGGTGCTCGACATCCGCGCCGAACCGTACGCGGTGGCACCGGTGCTCACGGCCCGGATCGGTATCGCTTCCGATGGTGACGACCCCGTGCATGCCATCGCGCTGCGGTGCCAGGTCCGCATCGAACCGTTGCGCCGCCGGTACTCCGATGACGAGGCGTTCGGACTGCTCGACCTGTTCGGACCCCGTGAGCGCTGGGACACCACACAACACAACTTCCTTTGGCAGCATGCCAGCGCCATGGTTCCGGGCTTCACCGGAACCACGCAGGTCGACCTGCCGCTCGCGTGCACCTACGACCTCGAGGTGACTGCGGCCAAATACTTCCATGCGCTGGGCGACGGTGGGGTTCCGCTGCAATTCCTGTTCAGTGGAACGGTTTTTACCCGCGGTGAAAAGAACTTCAGCGTTCAGCAGGTCCCCTGGGATCGCGAGGACCACTACGACCTGCCCGTGTCGACGTGGCACGACCTGATGCGCCTGCACTTTCCCAACACCGGTTGGTTGCGGCTGAGTCGCGACACCATCGACGCGCTGTCCGAGTTCAAATCAGCCCGCGGCCTTCTGAACTACGACGACGCGATCGTCTCGCTACTGGCCGCTCACACCGCAGAGGAGATTCGATGACCGCAGACTGGGATCACGCCCGGGCCGTCGCGGACGCGGTGCTCTACGAGGGGTACCTGCTGTATCCCTACCGAGCGAGCTCGAGCAAGAACCAGTCCCGTTGGCAGTTCGGCGTTCTGGGACCGAACGGCGCCGCGGAGGCCGCCATCGGAGAAGACGCCTCGCTGTCCACCCAGGTGCTGCTGGACCCGCACGGCATCCCGATGGTTACCGGTGTGATCCGCTTCCTGCAATTGCAGCGCCGCAGCGTCGAACGCGACGCCGGGGGTGGACGGTTCGAACCGGTCGGTGAGCTGCGTTCGGGGGCCGATGCATGGGTCAGCTGGGACGAAGCCTTCGAGTGCGAGATCCCGATCGACCCGTTCCCGGTCATGAGCCTGCCCCGGACATTGGACATCTCGGTTCCGTCGGCGAGAGAGATCGAGCCCGTCGCGGGCGGCAGGCTGGTGCGGACGCGCCGCGAGCTGAGCGGCCGACTCGACGTCTCCGCCGAGCAGGACGGCGACTTGCTGCGGCTCACGTTCGATGTGTGCAACACCGCTGCACCGGCCGGCGACAAGGACGAGGCGATCGCCGTGTCACTGATCGGGACCCACCTCTTGCTGGAGGTGGCCGACGGCGAGTTCATCTCCCTGCTCGAACCGCCGGAGTGGGCCGCCGACGCCGTGGCGCGGTGTCGCCAGTACCGCTGCTTTCCGGTGCTCGCCGGCCCCGCGCCACATCGGGATCTCGTGCTCGCGTCGCCGATCATCCTCTACGACCACCCCGAGATCGCCGAGCAGAGCAAGGGTGCGCTCTACGACTCGACCGAGATCGACGAGATCCTGACGCTGCGCATCATGACCATGACCGACGACGAGAAGGCGCAGGCCCGGGCCACCGATCAACGCGCCACGGCGATCATCGACCGCTGCGATGCGATGTCGCCCGAGGCGATGCTAGATCTGCACGGCGTGCTGCGGAACCCGCATGCGCCGGGCGGGGAGCCGGACCTGATCCCGCAGATCCCGGCCGGCGTCGAGTGGTGGGATCCCATGACCGATGCGGCAGTGCAACCCGACTCGGATGCCGTGCTGGTCAACGACACTCGCGTCGCCCGCGGCACCCGCGTCAGGCTGCGCCCTTCCCGGCGGGCCGACGCGCAGGACGTGTTCTACGCCGACAAGATCGCGCGCGTCACCTCGGTCCACGAGGACGTCGACGGTGAGCACCACATCGGCGTCGTCATCGAGGACGACCCCGCAGCCGACCTGCACGACTGGTACGGCCGCTACCTGTACTTCGCACCCGACGAGGTCGAACCTCTGGTTGAAGGGAGTCCGCAATGGAAGTGATTGGCTGGATCGCGGTCGGAGCCGTGGCGGTCGTGGCCGTGGCGGCGGCGTTGGTCGGCATCCGCTCCGTACCGGATGCGCGGCGCTACATGAAGATGCGCCGGATGTGAAGCCGGACGAGGTGTCCCGATCTCTCGAATTCTGGTAGCCGGCCTCGGCAACATCTTCCTCGGGGACGACGGCTTCGGCCCCGAGGTGCTGCGCTGCGTGCCTGCCGACCTCACCTCAGCGCGCGTTCAGGTGAGGGATTACGGCATCGGCGGCATGCACCTCGCCTATGACCTGCTCGACGGATGGGATGCCCTGGTGCTCGTCGATGCCATCCCCAGCCGCGGGGCACCCGGCACGCTTCACGTTTTCGAGGCCGACCTCCACGGCGCGCAAGCGACAACAGGTCTCGATGCACACGCGATGGACCCCGCGGCAGTGTTCGCGAGCCTCAACGCCCTGGGCGGGACTCCGCCCTACACCGTGGTGATCGGTTGCGAGGTCGACACCGTCGAAGAAGGCATCGGGCTGTCGGACGCCGTCGCGGCGGCCGTACCAGAGGCGGTGCGGGTGATCGGCGAGGTGGCCGCCGGACTATCGGCCCGCGTCTCGGTGGCGGAGGGCTGAACGATGTGTCTTGGGATACCGGGGCGGGTCGTGACGATGCTGGACGGCTACGGTGATCAGCTCGCCCTCGTCGACGTCGCCGGCGAGCACCGCAAGGTCAACGTCGGCATGCTGCCCGAAGAAACGTTCTCGCCCGGTGACTGGGTGATCATCCACATGGGCTTCGTCGTGGAGAAGACCGACAGGGCCGGGGCCGACGCCGCGCTGGCTGGTCTGCAGTTGATGGGCAGGGGCGAATCTGTCACCGGCGCCGAGGATCCGCCATGACCACGCGGCGCAGGTTGCGCGTCCATGTGCGCGGAGTGGTTCAAGGAGTCGGCTTCCGGCCCTTCGTGTACACGACGGCGGCCGCGCTGGGATTGACCGGGAGTGTCTGCAACGACAGTTCCGGCGCCCTCATCGTCGTCGAGGGTGACGCGGCCGATGTCGAGGCATTCCTGGCCCGCCTGCGCGATCACCCACCGCCGCTGGCTGTCGTCGAAAGCTTTGATACCGAGCGCCTTCCGCTCGCGGGAGGAACAGGCTTCATCATCGCCGACACGTCTCGGACTGACGGGGGCCGCACCCTGACTTCACCCGACGTTGCCATGTGCTCCGACTGTGCCGCCGAGCAGCGAGACCCGGGCGACCGGCGCTTCCGCCATCCGTTCGTCAACTGCACCAACTGCGGACCCCGCTTCACGATCATCGCCTCACTGCCCTACGACCGACACGCGACGACGATGGCGTCCTTCGAGATGTGCGAGGCCTGTGCCCGCGAATACCACGATCCCGCCGACCGGAGGTTCCACGCCCAGCCCGTCTGCTGCCCGGACTGCGGCCCAACGTTGACCTACCGCGACCTCGCGGGAGCCACGATGACGGGCGAATCCGCGCTGCGGCGCGCGCGCCGGTTACTGACCGACGGAGGCATCCTGGCGGTCAAGGGCATCGGCGGCTACCACCTGGCCTGCGACGCCGCCGACGAACGCGCGGTCGCCGAGTTGCGTGCCAGGAAGCGCCGCGGCGACAAACCGTTCGCGGTGATGGCACCCGACCTCGCGACCGCTCGCGGCCTGGTCGAGATCGATGCGCCGTCGGCGCGGTTGCTGGCCGGACCGCAACGCCCCATCGTGTTGATGCCGCGGCGCGACGGCGCCCCGGTCGCCGACGCCGTCGCACCGCACAACCCCGACCTGGGCATCCTGCTGGCCTACACCCCGTTGCACGCTCTGCTGTTCGGGCTGCCCGGCGACGCACCCGGACCGACCGCGTTGGTGATGACCTCGGCCAACCTCGCCGGCGAGCCGATCTGCTTCGCCGATGCGACTGCGCTGGAACGGCTTTCGCGCATCGTCGACGGTTGGCTGATGAACGACCGCGAAATCCTGGTGCCCTGCGACGACTCCGTGATGCGGGTGATCACTCTCGACGGCGGAGACGAGCCGGTGGAATTGCCGATCCGGCGATCGCGCGGCTATGCGCCGCTGCCCGTGGCGTTGCCGATGCCGGTACCGCCCTCGCTGGCGGTCGGCGCCGACCTGAAGAACACCATGGCGGTCGCGGACGGCCGATACGCATGGCTGAGCCAGCACATCGGCGACATGGACGACCTGGCGACGCTGTCGGCGTTCGATTCCGCCCAACGCCACCTGCGGGAATTGACGTCCGTCGCGCCGCAGGTGTTGGTCGCCGACGCGCATCCGCTGTACCGGTCGACCGAGTGGGCCCGGCGCAACGCCGCCGACCGGCCGGTCAAACTAGTTCAGCATCATCACGCACACATCGCCGCGGTGATGGCCGAACACGGCCTCGACGGGTCCGCACAGGTGCTCGGGTTCGCCTTCGACGGAACGGGTTACGGGCCCGACCGTGCGGTGTGGGGCGGCGAGGTGCTGCTGGCCAACTACAAGGGCTACCAACGGCTCGCGCACCTGAAGTACGTGCCCCTCGCCGGTGGTGACGTCAGCGTCCTGCGCCCGTATCGGATGGCCCTGGCACACCTGCGGTCGGCGGGGATCGCGTGGGATCCCGAACTGCCCCCGGTCTCGGCCTGCCCCCCCGACGAGCGTCAAGCGCTTGCCCGGCAACTCGAGACCGGCCTCGGCTGCGTGCCGACCTCCAGCGTGGGCCGGCTGTTCGACGCGGTGTCCTCGCTGGCCGGCGTGCGGCACGTCGTCGACTACGAGGCGCAGGCCGCCATCGAGCTGGAGGGCATCTCACGCGGCACCGACTGCGGCACAATCGCCTATGCATTCGCCATCGACGCATCCGACTCGACTACGGTGATCGATCCGGCGCCCGTACTGCACGCCATCGTCGCCGACCTCCGTGCGGACGTATCCTCGTCGGTCATCGGCGCCCGGTTCCACCGCGCGGTCGCCAACCTGGTCGTCGAGCTCGCTTGCACACACGCCGACTCGTCGCGTCCCGTGGCCCTTTCCGGGGGGGTCTTCCAGAACGCGCTGCTCCTCGAATTGACGCTGAACGGGCTACACGACAGGGGCATCGACGCGATGACCCATCGCATGGTGCCGCCCAACGACGGCGGTATCGCGCTCGGCCAGCTCCTGGTGGGGAACGCATCATGAACGGCAAGGACGGTCGTACGGAGTTCGGCCGCTACGCGTACCCGCCGAACGAGCTCGGCTACTGTGGACCCGCCGAGGTCGACGCCACCTCCGGGCTCGCCTCGCGTGCACGCGAATTCGATGGAGCCTGGCCGTATCTGTCCGCCATCGCCGAGGCGGTCGGCACCTCTGACGCACTCGACGAAGAGGTCGTTCGCGCTTACTGGATCGGCGGTCGCGCGCTGAGCAAGGTGGATCCCGAGCACCTGCTCGCCCGACTACGTGCCTCGTTCACCGGCCAGGTCACCGGGATGCTCGACATTGTTTCCTCCACCTCTGATGTCCTGGCACACCACAGCTTTCACGTCTTGGTCGTTTACCCCTGGGTGAAGTTCCTGGGACGCGACGCCGACACCGCCATGGGCGTCATGCAGGCTTGCCGCATCCGGTGGGGCACCGTCACGTCCGTCACCGGCGACCAGGCGGAGATCACGTCGCGGCCGCTGAAATACGGAGCCGGTCGCCTGGTGCTGGGTGGCCGGCGCGCCGAGCGAATCACATGGAAGCGGGGCGAGCTGTCACTGGCACCCCCTCCGAAACCTGGGACGATCGTCTCCGCCCACTGGGACTGGATCTGCGGGACGCTGACCGACGAGGAGGCCGCCGACCTCGAAGGGGCCACGCAGACAACGCTCGACCTTGTGAACTCCATACTCGGACAGGGAGTATCGCGATGACGACCGCTGAACGACCGTATGTCGGCGACGAGTTATCTGCCGACCTGGCCGCCGCCGCGCTGGATCTGGCCCGCCGGTTCAACGACGGCGCGACCCTGTGGGTGATCTCACCGCAATGGGAACCGCACGCCCACCACATCGCGGTCGAGTTCGTGCACCCGGTGATCATGGGCAAGCGGGCGCTTCCGTCGGTCGCCCTGGTCGAACCGGATCCGGTCGCGCAGACGCGGGTGGCCAGCCGGCCCGGTGATCTGCTGGTCGCGGTGGCATCGGCGGACGAACCGTCTGTCGTCGACGCCATGCAGCGCGCCCGCGCGTGGGGCGTCCTGACGCTGTGGATCGGCTCCGGACCGCGTCCGCCTGCGGGAGCGGCGAACCACATCCTCTGGATCGACACCGACGACCCGATGGTGCCCGCCACCGGGGCGTTCGTGCTGCTGTATCACCTGCTGTGGGAGCTCACCCACGTCTGCTTCGAGCATCAGGGTCTGCTCGGACCGGCGCAGCCCGCTGCCGTCTGCGCGACGTGCAGCGACGAGGGGCGGCTCGGCGAGGTGCTCGCCGAACCGGTCGACGCGACGAGTTCGGCGCTGGTACGCACCGCCGACGGCGAGGAGTGGGTCGACGTCACGCTGATCGGTGACGTCGCCGTCGACGACCTCGTCCTGCTTCACGCCGGCGCGGCGATCTCGCGCGTCGAGCCCGAGGAGGTGCGCCGATGACCGAATCCGATGCCACCGGTTTCCTGTACCCGTTTATCGAGTCCGAGGAGACCGACGCCACGAGCCTGCTCGACGATCTCGCGGCCTCGGCCCGCGGTAAGGCCGCTGAAAGCGCTCGGCTTCAACGGGAATCGCTAGATGAGTACGGCGATAGTTTGACCGCGGCCGGAACGCAGATGGCCGAGCGGTTCGGCCGCGGCGGGCGGTTGTACACCTTCGGCAACGGCGGAAGTTCCACCGACGCCGCGACATTGGCCTCGCTGTTCAGCCGACCGGCGCGCGGAAGGCCCGTCGCCGCGTGGTCGCTCGCCGCCGACAACGCCGTGGTTACCGCGCTCGGCAACGACGTCGGGTTCGAGCTGATCTTCAAACGCCAGATCATCGCCCACGCCCGCGACCGCGACGTAGCGATCGCGCTGTCCACGTCCGGCAACTCCGACGATCTGATGACCGCGATCACCGAAGCCAAGCGACGAGGTCTGCTGACCGTGGGCTTCTCCGGCCATGACGGCGGGCGGATGGCGGCCGCCGACGACCTCGACTTCTGTTTCACCATCCACTCACAAAGCATCCACCGCATCCAGGAGAGCCACGCGATGCTCGGCTACCAACTCTGGTCGGTAGTCCAGGAACACCTGCACACCACCACGGCCCGCACACTGAACGGAGCGCATTCCACATGACACGAGCTGCGAGCGCGTCCGAACGCGAAGACCGGGTGCTGGAACGGATCGACAAGTTCCGCCAGCGACGACCCCGTCTGCTCGATGACGTGGTGACGCTCGCACACGGGGCGGGCGGCAAGTCGTCGGCAGCGCTCGTCGACGCGGTGTTCCTCGAGGCCTTCCGCAACGACGAACTCGAACAACTCGGTGACGCGGCCGCGGTGCGGATGCCGTCGGGTGAACAACTGGCATTCTCCACCGACTCCTACGTGGTGTCGCCGCGGCGCTTCCCTGGCGGCTCCATCGGCCACGTCGCGGTGCACGGCACGATCAACGACCTGGCCGTGTCCGGCGCCCGCCCACAGTGGCTTTCGACGGCGTTCGTGATCGAAGAGGGCTTTCCGATCGCCGAACTGCGCGAGATCGTCGCGGACATGGGGGAAGCCGCATTGAACGCGGGGGTGCAGATCGTGACCGGCGACACGAAGGTCGTCGGCAGGGGCGCCGCCGACGGCGTCTACATCTGCACCGCGGGCATGGGTTTGATTCCCGAGGGCCGGCGGCTGTCCCGCGAGAGCGTAAAGCCCGGCGACAAGGTCGTGCTGTCAGGCACGATCGGCGAGCACGGGATGGCCGTCATGCTGGCGCGCGGCGATCTGGCCATCGACGCCGACATCGCCTCGGACACGGCGCCGGTGCACGAACTCGTCGAGCTGCTGATGACCGCGGCGCCGTCGACCCGGTGGATGCGCGACGCGACCCGCGGCGGCGTCGGCACGGTGGCTAACGAACTCGTCAAAGACGCGCCGTTCGCGATGATCCTCGACGAGGAGAGGCTGCCCGTCCTGCCGCAGGTGCTCGGGGCCTGCGACATGCTCGGCATCGACCCACTCTACGTGGCGAACGAGGGCAAGTTCGTCGCCGTGGTGCCCGCCGACGAAGCCGATGCCGCGGTGTCCGCGCTGCGCGGCCACCCGCAGGGCGCGCAGGCCGCGGTGGTCGGCGTGATCGTCCCCGAACCCCGGGGAATCGTCGCGCTACGAACGTCATTCGGTGGCAGCCGGATCGTCGACATGCTCGTCGGCGACCCCCTGCCGCGGATCTGTTGAGAGGAGACCGACATGTGCCTCGGCATCCCCGGTCAGGTGGTCGACATCGTCGACGCCGAACAATCGCTGGCCAAGGTCGACGTGAACGGCGTCCGCAGAATCATCAGCGTGCGCCTGTTGGCCGACGACAATCTGCAGGTCGGCGACTGGGTTCTGGTCCACGTCGGGTTCGCGATGGCCAAGATCGACGAACGCGAGGCCACTCTTACCCTCGACCAGGTGCAGAAGATGGGCGCCGACTACACCGCCGAGATCGAAGCGTTCAACTCGTCCGAAATCGCTTGAGAGGCAAACCATGAGATTCGTCGACGAATTCCGCGACCCGGCCGCAGCACGCGCGCTGGTCAGATCCATCACCGACCTCGCAGGCGACGACGAGTTCAAGTTCATGGAGGTGTGCGGCGGCCACACCCACACCATCTACCGCCACGGCATCGAGCATCTGCTGCCGGAGACGGTCGAGCTGGTACACGGACCCGGATGCCCGGTGTGCGTCATCCCGATGGGACGCGTCGACGACGCGATGTGGCTGGCCGAACAACCGGACGTCATCTTCACGACGTTCGGCGACATGATGCGGGTGCCGGGATCGCGGGGCAACCTCATCGAGGCGAAGGCCCGCGGTGCCGATGTGCGCTTCGTGTACTCGCCGCTGGACGCCCTCAAGATAGCGATCGACAACCCCGACAAGCGGGTCGTGTTCTTCGCAGTGGGCTTCGAGACAACCGCGCCGTCCACCGCCGTGACGCTGGTGCGCGCGAAGGCTTTGGGCGTGGGTAACTTCAGCGTGTTCTGTAACCACGTCACGATCGTTCCGCCCATCAAGGCGATCCTGGAGTCCCCCGACCTGCGGCTGTCCGGATTCCTCGGGCCCGGACACGTCTCGACGGTGGTGGGGCTGCGCCCGTACCGGTTCGTCCCCGATGTGTACGGAAAACCGATGGTGGTGGCGGGATTCGAACCGCTCGACATCCTCGCGTCGGTGCACATGCTGCTGCAGCAGATTCGGGGCGGTCGCTGCGAGGTCGAAAACCAGTACACGCGGGTGGTGCGTCCCGAAGGCAACACCCAGGCACTCAAACTGATGGCGCAGACGTTCGAGCTGCGACCGCATTTCGAGTGGCGGGGGCTGGGTTTCATCTCGCAGAGCGCGCTGCGGCTCCAACCCGACTACGCCGAATTCGACGCCGAACGCACCTTCGCCATGCCGGGTGTGCGGGTGGCCGATCCGAAGGCGTGCCAGTGCGGCGAGGTGCTGAAAGGTGTCATCAAACCGTGGGAGTGCAAGGTTTTCGGTACGGCGTGCACGCCGGAGACACCGATCGGGACGTGCATGGTGTCCCCAGAAGGCGCCTGCGCGGCGTACTACAACTTCGGCCGGTTGCACCGTGAGACGGCGTTGGTCCTGGGTCAGCGCCCCTGAGGCCGTCGATTCATCGCCGCAGATCCAGCGGCGACAAGTGAGGAGTGATTGTCATGACAGAGCCGGAGGAACGGGGAAAGCGCGGAACCGGATCCGATGAACCATCGGGAGGGCCGGTGGACCGCCCGTCGGGCACATATCAAGGTGACGAATCCGTCCCCGAACACGACGACGGTGGAAAGCCGGACTTCGAGACGGGATTCACCAACGAGCCGCCCAAGAACGTCGAACCCGAGGTCCCCCCGTACGCGGGTCGGCAGACGTCGGCCAAGCCGGAAGGCCCAGGAGACGACGGCGGCGAACGAACCGCGGGCGCTGTGAAACCGGCGACGGATGCAGCGAGCAAGGCACCGTCGCCGAGCGAGACCGAGGGCGGTGCGACGGCCTCTCCCGCTGACGAACAACCGGCTTCACAGGTGCCGGAGTCCGACCGCGGCGACGATCGGGTGGGCCCGTCACACACCGTGGGCACCGGTCGCGCCGAGGACAAACGCTAGCGATTCACCACTGATCACGCGGAACGTCGAAGTCCGAGCACAGCGCACGCCACACGTCCCGGGGATCGACGCCCTCCTCGATGGCCTGTTCGGCGGTGCGCCCATCCAGTGCGCTCAGGACGTGGTCGACGAGCAGCGACGAGCCTCGCACCGGGCCGAACTGTTCCTCGACGAGCTGATGAAATTCCGTCAACCGCACGAGCCCAAACTACGCCGACGCGGCCAGCGCTTCATGGCACACCCGTACCGGATCTTCGACGTCGGCGACCGTCGCGCCCGCTCGCCGCGCCGCCTGCCGGTAGCGAGGTGTGTCCAACACCGCGCTCACCGCCTGCGCGAGCCCAGCCGCGGTGAGAGGACGAACCAGCTGCGCACTCCCCTGTCGCACAACACGATTGGCGATCTCCCACTGGTCACCCCCACCGGGGACCACCACCATCGGAACTCCGGCCAGCAGTGTCTTGGCCACCATGCCGTGGCCGCCTCCGCAGATCACCAGGTCGGCGTGCGACAGCAGTTCGTCCTGTCTTCCCAGCCCGACCACCGCCCACGGCGGCACCGCGACCTCCGAGCCGCCCAGTCGCGACACCACGACGCGCGATCCCGGCGGCAACGCCTCCCCCGGCGTCAAGGTCTCCAACGCGACCTCGGCAAGGCCGCGTTCCCCGGTGGTGGCGGTCGACGGTGCGACGACCACGACGGGTCCGTCGCCCGGCGGGATGGCGAGCGTCGCCGACGTCGGCTCGAAGTGCAGCGGACCCACCACCACGGCTTCGGCGGGCCAGTCCGGCCGCGGCACCTCCAGCGCGGGCAGCGTGGCGATCAACCGTCGGCGCGGGCCGGGATCGTCTGCGGGCAAACCGATGTGCACACGCGCCGCCGAGCGCTGTCGAATGCCCTGCCGCCACGACCGGGCGGAGAGGGCGCGCAGGATCGCGTCGCGCAACCGGCCGCGGACGCCGACGCCGGGCGCCAGCCCGCTGCCGATCGGCGGGAGGCCCTTCGACGGCCGGTACAGCGGGTGCGGATTCAACTCGACCCAGGGCAGCCCGAGCAGTTCGGCGCAGAACCCGCCCGCCGTGGTGATGGCGTCGGAGACTACGAGGTCCGGCGCGAGCTGACGCATCTGCGGCGCGTTGAGCACGGCCATCCGGGCGCCACGCTGGTGGACCTTCGCGCCGGCGTCGGCGTCGTCGTCGGTGTCCACCGGATCCAAGCCGAGGAGTTCGACGGCGGCCACCCCGGCGTCGCGGGCCGTGTCCAGCCATTCCGTCCCGGTCAGCAGCGTCGGCGTATCCCCGTTGGCCAGGAAACGAAGGCACAACGCGAGTGCCGGAAAGGCATGTCCCGGATCCGGTCCAGCAACCACCGCCACGCGCATTGGGCTACCCTGCCACAGCGGCCCGGCACTAGGCTTGCGCCCATGACCGACCAGGCTTCTGAACTGAAAAACGACGTCGACAACATCCGGGCGGTGGAAACGTTCCTCTACGCCTTGCAGGACGAGGATTTCGACACCGCCGACGGCCTGCTCGCCGATCACGCCGAATGGCACAACGTCGGCTACCCCACGATCCGCGGCCGCCAGCGCATCATCGGCCTGATGCGTCGCGGTCAGGGCCGGTTCGGCTTCGAGGTGAAAATTCACCGCATCGCCGCCGACGGCAGCTCCGTGCTCACCGAACGCACCGACGCGCTGGTGTTCGGACCGGTGCGCCTGCAGTTCTGGGTGTGCGGAACGTTCGAGGTGCACGCCGGCCGAATCACGTTGTGGCGCGACTACTTCGACACTCTGGACTTCCTCAAGGCGACGGTGCGCGGTCTGGTCGCGGCGGTGTTCCCTGCGCTGCGCCCCACGATGTGACTAGGCCCCGCGGACGTGGCCGAGTTCGTTGAACGCCTCGGCCCAGCCGACCAGCCGATCGGTGGCATTGGACAGCTCGTCGCGGTAACGCTGTTGCCACATCGGTGAGGTGGATGTCGGACCGGCGTTCGCCGCCGACACCAGTTGTGCTGCGGCGTTGACCATTTCGCCGTACTGCCGCGCCCCGTGATCGAGTTGCGCCGTGAACGCCTGGATAGTGGGCACCAGGTGGGCGCGCGATTGCGGCGTCGCGCGGACCGCCCGTTCCGTCGACATCACTTCGTTCGCGGTGGCTGCCATGGTCGTCGCGGTCTGGTTTGCCGCGGCGGCCAGCTCGCGAAGTTCATCCGGCGGCAGCATCCGTCCGCGCTCCAGTACCCCGAGCAGCGAGAAAAATCCACGCTCGGAGGTGGCCAACGCCGCCATCGGCGGGCGTGCGGCCGATCCCCACGGTGGAAGCCTGCGGGTGGCGCGGGACCGTGGAGGGGGCAGCGGCTCGCGTCGCAGCCAGCGGTACCGCAACAACGTCAGCGTGGCCAAGAAAGCGGCGCCGACGGCGATCGGCGACGGGATGAGCAGCGCCCATGCGGGAACATCCCATGCGGCCACCACGCCGGTCACGCCGATCCAGAACACGCAGGAAATCGTGAAGAACACGGTGAGCCGCAGCGCCCAGCGGCGCTTGCGGAGCAGCTTGGCGCGCGGGTCAGCGGCGGCGTTCAGCTTGTCGGCCAGGACATCGGACCACTCGGCGGCCGTGTCGATGCCGTTCTGGACACCACGTTGCACCAGCGAGCGTAACGGCTCGGGTCGACTCCTCTGCGAACTCACTGGTGTCCTCACGAACTATTGAGACAGCGGATTTTCCGGTGTCGCCTGCTGCGGATTGGTCGCCGGGGTCGCGGGCTGCGGCGCGGCGTTGCCGCCCGCGGGCAACTGCTCACCGCGCATCGAGGCGCGGATCTGCTCCAGCCGGGAATGCCCGGCCATCTGCACGCTCGCCTGCTGGACCTCCAACATCCGGCCCTGCACCGAGTTCTGCGCCAACTCGGCCTCGCCCATGGCGTTGGCATACCGGCGCTCGATCTTCTGGCGCACCTCGTCGAGGCTGGGCGTGGTGCCCGGGGCGGCCAACTCGCTCATCGAGCGCAGCGACGAGCTGACCTGCTCCTGCATCTTGGCCTGTTCAAGCTGGGACAGGAGCTTGGTGCGTTCGGAGATCTTCTGCTGCAGCATCATCGCGTTCTGCTCGACGGCCTTCTTAGCCTGGCCGGCCGCGTTGAGCGCCTGGTCGTGCAGGGTCTTGAGATCCTCGACGCTCTGCTCTGCGGTCACCAGCTGCGCCGCGAACGCTTCGGCGGCGTTGTTGTACTCGGTGGCCTTGGCGGCGTCACCGTTGGCGACGGCCTGATCGGCCAGCGTCAACGCCTGCCGCACGTTGACCTGCAACTTCTCGATGTCGGCGAGCTGGCGGTTCAGACGCATCTCGAGCTGGCGCTGGTTGCCGATCACCTGGGCGGCCTGCTGGGTCAGGGCCTGGTGCTGGCGCTGGGCTTCCTCGATGGCCTGCTGAATCTGCACTTTCGGGTCGGCGTATTCGTCCACCTTGGAGCTGAACAGCGCCATGAGGTACTTCCACGCCTTGACGAACGGATTGGCCATGTCAGTTCACTCCGCCTTCGTGTCGTTGTGTCGGACTCGCCGGCCCGGCTTCCCGTGCTGCCCAATCTATCGGGTCAGCGCGTATCACCACAGTCGGTCGTGGTCGGCTCAGCGCGTCAGGCGACCGCCATCGACACGACCTGCGGGATGACCACCTTAGTGGTGGCGTCGATGTTGGCGGCACCGGCGAAGGCGGCACTCTCCTCACGCTCCATCTCCTGACCGGCGTCGAAGAGCACCTGGGACAGCGGAACGTCGAGGGCACCGCAGATCGCGCTGAGCAATTCGCTCGAAGCTTCCTTGCGGCCGCGTTCGACCTCGGAGAGGTAGCCCAGACTGACCCGGGCGGTGTCGGACACTTCGCGCAGGGTGCGTCCCTGGTCGACGCGGGCACGACGCAGCACGTCGCCGATCACCTCGCGCAGCAATGCCGTCATCGTGCTCTCCCTTCGGAGTCAGTGTCTGGGGATCCAATAGGGCAACGCAGAGCGTGGGCTAGTTGGTTCCCGGATGGCGCAGATCACTGTCGAGTGAGGGCCGACCGCAGGCGCACGACGGCCTCCCGGACCGCCGCGAGGCGGATTTCCCAGCGCGATCCGTCCAGCCGCAACTCGACGACGTCGGTCTCAACCGGCCCGGCGATGCCGAGGAACACCGTCCCGACGGGGTGGCCGCCGTGGGGCTCGGGTCCGGCAACACCGGTGAGACCCACGCCCCAGGTCGCCTCGCAACGCATTCGGGCTCCCACGGCGAGTGCGCGAGCGGTCGGCGCTGCGACGGGCCCAACCTCGTCGAGCATCTGGCGTGTCACCCCGGCCAGCGAGATCTTCGTGTCCTCTACATAGGTGACAAGGCCGCCGCGTAGCACCGCGCTCGCCCCCGGCACGCCGGCCAGTGTGGCCGCCAGCAGGCCTGCGGTCAGCGATTCGGCGGTCGCGACCGTCTGCCCGTGCACGGTGAGGTCCGCGACCAACACGCGAGCGTCGTCACTGACCAGCGGGTCGTCCACGGGAGTCCTTGATGGCCGTCACGACGTAATCGACCCCTGTGACGACGGTCAGGATGACGGCCGCGCACATGACCACCCACGCCGCGGCCAGCCACGCACCCGACAGCGGCAGCACGAACAGCCCGATCGCCACCCCTTGTACGAGGGTTTTGAGCTTTCCGCCGCGGCTGGCCGGGATCACGCCGTGACGCAACACCGCGAACCGCAACACCGTGATGCCGATCTCCCGGGTCAGGATCACCACCGTGATCCACCACGGCAGGTCGCCCAGTAGCGAAAGCCCGATCAGCGCCGCGCCGATGAGGGCTTTGTCCGCGATGGGGTCGGCCAGTGTGCCGAACTCGGTCACCATGCCGTAGTTGCGCGCCAGTGCCCCGTCGAACCGGTCGGTGATCACCGCGACGGTGAACACGACGAATGCGGCTATCCGCCAGAATGTTTCATGCCCGTCGCCGACGAACAGCACCACTAGGAAAACCGGAACCAACGCCATCCGCACGCCGGTGAGCACATTCGCGATGTTCGCTATACGGGCGCGCGGAACCAGCGGATCAGTATGGGGTTGGCCCGACACCGCAACAGAATATCGGTTGCCCGAACCGATACTCTCCACCTGTGAGCGCAGAATCCGGCGAGGTCGTCGTGCGGCGTGCGCGAACTTCGGATGTCCCCGCCATCAAAACCTTGGTCGACATCTACTCCGGCAAGATCCTGCTGGAGAAGAACCTGGTGACGCTCTATGAGGCAGTTCAGGAGTTCTGGGTCGCCGAACTGGGCGGCGAACTGCTCGGCTGCGGCGCGCTACACGTGTTGTGGTCCGACCTCGGCGAGGTGCGCACCGTGGCCGTGCATCCCAAGGTCAGAGGCCAGGGCGTCGGGCACGCGATCGTCGACAAACTGCTCGACGTCGCGCGCGAGTTGCGCCTCGAGCGGATCTTCGTGCTCACCTTCGAAGTCGAGTTCTTCAGCAAGCACGGGTTTCGGGAGATCGACGGAACACCCGTCACCGCGGAGGTCTTCGAGGAGATGTGCCGCTCGTACGACACCGGCGTCGCCGAGTTCCTCGACCTGTCCTACGTCAAGCCGAACATCCTCGGCAACACCCGAATGCTATTGACCCTCTAGCGATTTGTGCACACTTTGTTGCGCTGAGCGCTCCTAGCGGTGCACCAATCACTCGTCGTCTTCTGGGGTGTCGGCGCCGCGGATCGACGCCAGCGTCGCGGCCAGTTCGTCGGGTTTGACGAGAACCTCACGGGCCTTGGAACCCTCGCTCGGCCCGACGATGTTGCGGGTCTCCATCAAATCCATCAACCGGCCCGCCTTGGCGAAACCGACGCGCAGTTTGCGCTGCAACATCGACGTCGACCCGAACTGGCTCGACACCACCAACTCGACCGCCTGCAGGAAGACGTCCATGTCGTCGCCGATGTCGGGGTCGACGTCGGTGCGCTCGCTGTTTGTCTTGGCGTTGGTGACGCCCTCGGTGTACTCCGGTTCGGCCTGCGACTTGGTCGCTTCCACGACGGCGTGGATCTCGTCGTCGGTGATGAATGCGCCCTGCAGACGGATCGGCTTATTGGCCCCCATCGGCAGGAACAGCCCGTCGCCCATGCCGATCAGCTTCTCGGCGCCCTGCTGGTCGAGGATGACGCGGCTGTCGGTCAACGACGACGTGGCGAACGCCAACCGTGACGGCACGTTGGTCTTGATCAGGCCGGTGACGACGTCCACCGACGGTCGCTGCGTGGCCAGCACCAGGTGAATGCCTGCCGCGCGGGCCTTCTGGGTGATGCGCACGATCGCATCCTCGACATCGCGCGGGGCGGTCATCATGAGGTCGGCCAACTCGTCGACGATCGCGACGATGTACGGATAGGGCTTGTACTCACGCTGACTTCCCAGCGGTGTGGTGATCTCGCCGGAGCGCACCTTCTTGTTGAAGTCGTCGATATGGCGCACGCGCGAGGCCTGCATGTCTTGATAGCGCTGCTCCATCTCCTCCACCAGCCACGCCAGCGCGGCGGCGGCCTTCTTCGGCTGGGTGATGATCGGCGTGATGAGGTGCGGAATGCCCTCGTAAGGCGTCAGTTCCACCATCTTCGGGTCGATCAGGATCATCCTGACCTCCTCCGGTGTGGCCCGCACCAACAGCGACACCAGCATCGAGTTCACGAAGCTCGACTTACCGGAACCGGTCGAGCCGGCGACCAGCAGATGCGGCATCTTGGCGAGGTTCGCCGAGATGTACTCGCCCTCAATGTCTTTGCCCAAACCGATGACGAGCGGGTGGTGGTCACCCCGGGTACTCGGATCGGTCAGCACGTCAGCCAGGCGCACCATCTCGCGATCCACGTTGGGAACCTCGATACCGACCGCACTCTTGCCCGGGATGGGCGCCAGCATCCGGACACTCTCGGTCGCGACCGCATAGGCGATATTGCGTTGCAGCGCAGTGATCTTCTCGACCTTGACGCCCGGTCCGAGTTCGACCTCGTACCGGGTGACGGTCGGGCCCCGAGTGCATCCGGTGACCGATGCGTTGACCTTGAACTGGTCGAGCACCTCGGTGATCGCCTCGATCATTCGATCGTTGCCCGCGCTGCGCCGTTTCGGAGGATCGCCGGCGATCAGAAGCTCGAGCGACGGTAGCGCGTACGGGCCGTCGACCACGCGGTCCAGCGTCATCGTCGACTGCTTTTGCTTCTTCTTGCGCGTCTTGGCGGTCGGTTCGGGAATCGTCGGCGCTTCGTCGGAGAGCGGGTAGTTCTCCATCGGCGTGCCGGTCGGCCATGCCTGTTCGGCGTCGTAGGCGTTCGGGTCGCCGGGCGGGCCGGGTGGGAATGAATCGTCGTAGTAGCCGTCGGAGAAATCGTCGGACTCGGATATGACGGCGGTGTCCTCGTCGTCGTACTCGTCGTAGTCGTATTCGTCGTAACCGCGGGCGGAGAACATGGAGCGCACGGTCGAGGGCACTTCGCGAATCGTCGTGCCGGTCACCAGCAATACGCCGAACACCACACCGATGAACAACAGCGGCGCGGCGATCCACGCTGTCAGCCCGTCGGAGAGCGGACCGCCGATGGCGAACCCGAAGAAGCCGGAGGCATGTCGGCGTGCCACCGGATCCTGCGGCGAACCGGCCCACAGATGCCACAACCCGAGCGCGGGCAGCGCGATCATCGCCGAACCCAGGATCAGCCTCGGCCTGGCGTCCGGATCCGGCTCGGTGCGCATCAGCGTCACACCGACGGTGGCCAGAGCGATCGGCACGAGCACGACGGCGGCGCCGATCAGCGTCCGCCAGAACATGTCGAGCCAGTCGCCGACCGGACCGGCGGCACCGAACCATGAACTCGCTGCGAGGATCACCGCCAGGCCGAGAAGTGCCAACGCGATGCCATCACGGCGATGACCGGGTTCCAGGTCGCGGGCCCGCCCGACCGAACGCGCGGTGGTCCCCGCGCCTTTGGCCACCATCAGCCAACCCGCCCGCACACCGCGGCCCACCGAGGCACCGGCCGATGAGATGGGTGACGACGTCCGGCGCGGTGACGTGGTCTTGCGCGGCGCCGGCTTACGCCGCGGCGCCGCTCGGCCACCCGATCGCGCGCCCTGTTTTGACCTGGTCGAACGACTTCCAGAGCGCGCGGCGGTCTTACTAGGCATGCATGTAAGCCTAGTCGCTCCAGCCCCATAATCACCATCTGCCACACGGGTAACAGATGCGTATCGATTGATGCGGTTTCGCGACTTACCGTGCGGAAATGACCGAAACCAACACGTCGGCGGGTCTGCCGACCACCACCAAAGCGCTGTGTGCCGCCTATGGCGTCATCGCGCTCGTCGCGCTGATCGCCACCTGGAGCCAGAACCTGGCCTACCTCGACCGCGGGGCGAACATGCTCCGCGTGTTCTGGGAAGAAACCAAGGTCAGCCCGGCGTCGCGTTCCATCACCGCGGACATCACCCTGTTCGGGCTCGCCGTGATCATCTTCATGGTGTTCGAGGCGCGCAAACACGGCATCCAATTCGTCTGGGTGTACGTCATCGCCTCGTTCCTTGTCGCGATCAGCGTGACGTTCCCGTTATTCCTCCTGGCGCGCGAGTTGCGCATCCACCGCACCGAGGCCCCGCGGATCGGTGTCGGGGACACCGTTGGGCTCGTTCTCGTCGCGGTGCTTGCCGTGGCGTTCACGATCTGGATCGACGTGGTCTGAACGTCGCAGGTGTCGCTGGGTAGGCTGTGCACTCGTCCAGCAGCACTCACCGAGGAGTCGGCGCCTGATGTCCAGCCCAAATGCAGTTGTCGTTGTCGCCACCATGACCGCCAAGCCCGAATCCGTTGACACGGTGCGGGACGCCTGCAAGAGGGCCATCGAGGCGGTCCACCAAGAGCCCGGCTGCGAGCTCTACGCGCTGCACGAGGCGAACGGCACCTTCGTGTTCGTCGAGCAGTGGGCGGACGAGGACGCCCTCAAGACGCACAGCACCGCACCGGCCATAGCTGAGCTGTTCGGCGCGGTCGGTGAGCACCTCGACGGGGCGCCGGACATCAAGATGCTGCAGCCGGTTGTCGCCGGCGACCCGAACAAGGGCGCGCTGCGGTTCTGATGCCCGGGCTCGCAGGCAAAGTCGCGTTCATCACGGGCGCAGCGCGGGGCCAGGGCCGCGCGGAGGCGGTGAAGTTGGCCGCCGACGGCGCCGACATCATCGCCGTCGACCTCTGCGACCAGATCGCCTCGGTGCCCTACCCATTGGCGACGGGCGACGATCTGGCCGAGACCGTGAAGCTCGTCGAGGACACCGGTGCGCGAATCGTGGCTCGCCAGGCCGATGTTCGCGAGCAGGATGCGCTGGCGTCGGCGTTGCAGGCCGGTGTCGACGAGTTCGGCCGCCTCGACATCGTCGTGGCCAACGCCGGAATCGCGCCCATGCAGTCGGGCGCCGACGGGTGGCGCGATGTGATCGACGTGAACCTCACCGGCGTCCATCACACGGTCGAGGTCTCCAAGGCTGCGCTGATCGCCACCGGCGAGGGCGGCTCGATCGTGCTCACCAGTTCGGTCGTGGGCCTGGTCGGAATGGGCAGCGACGATCCCGGTGCGATCGGCTACGTCGCCGCCAAACACGGCATCGTCGGGCTGATGCGGCTGTATGCCAATCTGCTTGCACCGCACAGTATCCGCGTCAACTCGGTGCACCCTGCCGGTGTGGACACCCCGATGATCAACAACGAGGCGACGCGGCGGTGGCTGGGCAGCATCGCGGAGAAGTCACCCCAGGACATGGGCAATGCGCTGCCGGTGCAGGTGTTGCAACCCGAAGACATCGCCAACGCGGTGGCGTGGCTGGTCTCCGACGCGGCGCGTTACGTCACCGGTGTCGCGCTTCCCGTCGACGCGGGGTCGGTCAACAAACGCTGAGCTCTTGCGAGGGAGAAACTAGCGGCGAGATATACCGGGCCTCGGTGCATGCTGCGCATGTGGCTCAGCAGTTGCAGCCGCCTCTTCTATCTCTCGGTGATGCCTCTCTGACTGCCCAGCTACGAGCGAAATATTCGTCAGTAGCGAATAATTCGCTCAGAGGCGGGTAGCCCACAACTTGGTCCCGCGGAGGCTGGTGAGGCTGGCCATACCGGCGACCGGCACCGCGACGTGTCCTAGCCAGACCCAAGAGTCAGATCTCGATGACCGTCGGCACGATCATCGGCTGGCGCCGGTAGACCTCCCCCACCCATTTGCCGACGGCGCGCCGCGACGCCTGGGCGATGCGGTTGATATCGGTGACCCGTTCGGCCACAAGCGCTTCGAGTGCCTCTTCGACTTTGCGGGTGGCCGGCTCGAGAGCCTTCGGGTCCTCGGAGAAGCCGCGAGAGTGCAGGTGCGGCGCCGCCGCAGGCTTGCCTGTGCCGCGCTGGACGACGACCGTGATGCCAATGAACCCCGAAGAGAGCGTGAGCCGTTGACCGACCACGGCGTCCCCCACATCGCCGGTGACCAGCCCGTCGACGAACATCTTGCCTGTGGGCACCGCGCCCGCGATCGACGCCCGCCCGGCCACCAGGTCGACGCTCACGCCGTTCTCGGCCAGCACGATGTTGTCCTCGGGGACCCCCGTGCGGGCGGCCAAACCGGCGTTGGCACGCAACATCCGCCAGGTGCCGTGCACGGGCATCACGTTGCGAGGGCGCACACCGTTGTAGAGAAACAGCAGTTCACCGGCGTAAGCGTGCCCCGTAACATGTACGCGCACCTGCGCATTGGTGACGACACGCGCGCCGATCTTAGCCAGCGCGTCAAGCACTCCGAAGATCGCTTCCTCGTTGCCCGGTATCTGCGACGACGACATGATGATGAGGTCGCCCGCGGTCAAGGTGATGCTGCGGTGCTCACCGCGCGACATCCGCGACAGCGCCGCCATCGGCTCTCCCTGCGTTCCGGTGGTGACGAGCACGACGCGTTCAGGTGCCATCATCTCCGCGGCGCCGATGTCGATGATGTCGTCATCGTTTTCCAGCGTGAGGTATCCGAGTTCCTTGGCGATGCCCATGTTGCGGACCATCGACCGGCCGACGAACGCCACCTTGCGGCCCAGCGCCACCGACGCGTCGATGATCTGCTGTACGCGACCGACATTGGAGGCGAAGCAGGCCACGATGACGCGGCCCTGGGCGCTGCGGATCAGCCGGTGCATGTTCGGACCGATCTCGCTCTCCGACGGCCCCACCCCGGGGATCTCGGCGTTGGTCGAATCACACAGGAACAGGTCCACCCCGGCATCGCCGAGCCGCGACATACCGGGCAGGTCGGTGGGTTTCCCGTCGGGCGGAGACTGATCGAGCTTGATGTCGCCGGTGTGCAGCACCGTGCCGGCGCCGGTGTGGATCGCGATGGCAAGGCAGCCGGGTATCGAGTGGTTGACCCCGAAGTATTCGCACTCGAACACACCGTGTCTGGAACTCTGGCCCTCGTCGACTTCGACGAAGACGGGTTTGATCCGGTGTTCGCGGCACTTCTCGGCCACCAGGGCGAGCGTGAACTTCGAACCGACCACCGGGATGTCGCGGCGAAGCTTGAGCAGGAAGGGGATCGCGCCGATGTGGTCCTCGTGCGCGTGGGTCAGTACCAGCGCCTCCACCTCGTCGAGGCGGTTCTCGATCAGGCGCAGGTCGGGCAGGATCAGGTCGACGCCGGGCTCGTCGTGGGTGGGGAACAAGACCCCGCAGTCGACGATGAGCAACCGGCCCAGATGCTCGAATATGGTCATGTTGCGACCGATTTCGCTGATCCCGCCCAGCGCAGTGACCCGAAGTCCGCCTGGGGCCAGTGGCCCCGGTGGGTTCAGTTCTTCGTTCACTACCGCAGCACCGCGGCCGCCCGCATATCTGCGGCCAACGCGTCGAGTTGTGCAGGGGTGGCCGGTACTTGCGGCAGCCTGGGGTCACCGGCGTCGAAGCCCTGAAGTCGCAACCCGGCCTTCGACAGCGTCACGCCACCGAGCCGGGCCTGCGCGTCGACCAGCGGGCCCAGCGTGACGTTGATCTTGCGGGCCGTCGCGATATCGCCGGATTGGAAGGCCGAGAACATTTCTCGCAGCTGGCTGGCGGCCAGGTGGCCCCAGACGCTGATGAATCCGACGGCGCCCATGGCCAACCAGGGCAGGTTGAGCGCGTCGTCTCCGGAGTAGTACGCCAGCCCGGTCTCGGCGATGATCTGCCCGCCGCCGTGCAGATCGCCCTTGGCGTCCTTGACGGCCACGATGTTGGGGTGCTCGGCGAGCATGCGCAGCGTCTCCCACTGGATCGGCACCACCGACCGCGGCGGGATGTCGTAGAGCACCACCGGAAGCGGCGTCGCATCGGCCACCGCGGTGAAGTGGGCCAGCAACCCAGCCTGCGGCGGGCGCGAGTAGTACGGCGTCACCACCAGCAGCCCGTGCGCGCCCTCGGCCGCGCACGCCCGCGCAAGATGCACGCTGTGCGCGGTGTCGTAAGTGCCCGCACCGGCGATGATGCGTGCCCGGTCACCCACGGCGTCGAGCACCGCCCGCAGCAGTGCGATCTTCTCGGCATCGGTCGTGGTCGGCGACTCGCCGGTGGTCCCGGACAGCACCAGGCCGTCACAGCCGGCGTCGACGAGTCGTGTCGCCAGCTGGGCCGCGGCTTCGGTGTCGAGCATGCCGTCGGGCTTGAACGGAGTCACCATCGCGGTCAGCACGGTGCCCAACCGGGCCCTCACATCGATTCCGCTGGTGCTCACGGGCTCAGATTACTCGTTGATGGTCACGCTTCCGTGGCCAGAGGGGATGTGGCGACCTCCGTGCCGTCGGACAGCGCGGAGATCTCGAAGTCGCTGAACACCTGGGGTGCGACGTCGACCAGTCGGCGCAAGCACTCGATGGCCAGCCGACGAATCTCGACGTCGGCGTGCTCGCTGGCCCGCATCGCGATGAAATGCCTCCACGCGCGGTAGTTGCCGGTCACGACGATGCGGGTCTCGGTGGCGTTGGGCAGCACCGCACGGGCGGCCTGTCGCGCCTGCTTGCGTCGCAGCACACCGAGTTGCTCCCCGGGCTCGTCGCCCCTGAATTTGGCTTCGAGGCGTTCGAGCAGCTCGGTGTAGGCGGCGTGACTGGCGTCGGCGGCGACGGCGAACATCTCCGTCAACTCGGGGTCGTCCTCGATGCCCGGAGGCACCACCACCTGCGCGTCGTGCTCTGGAACGTACCGCTGCGAGAGCTGCGAATACGAGAAGTGGCGGTGACGGATCAGCTCGTGTGTGCACGACCGCGAGATGCCGGTGATGTAGAAGGACACCGAGGCGTGCTCGAGCACCGAGAAATGTCCGACGTCGACGATGTGGCGGATGTAGGCCGCGTTGGTCGCGGTGCGCGGATTCGGCTTCGACCAGCTCTGGTAGCACGCGCGGCCGGCGAACTCGACGAGCGCGGGTCCGCCGTCGGCGTCGGTTTCCCATGGCACTTCCGGCGGCGCGGTGAACTCCGTCTTGGCGATCAGCTGAACACGCAGCGGCGAGGTCTCGGCCACGGCTCACCCTAACGCGGGCCGTCGGAGATGCCCGTGAGCGCCCAATCTGCGCCGAGCCGACCACCGGGTGTGCGGTTTCATCCGCGACTCGCCGGTTGCAGCGGATCAGATCGCACATTCGGCGGCGAACCAAGCGAAGAAACCACGTTTCGACCGCGCGCGGGCCGGGAACAAATCCGTTCTCAATCGGTGTTACCCAGACGCCGATCTAGAGAGGGAGTGTGACCGATGGCCACCGATTACGACGCACCCCGTGCGAAGGAAACCGACGAAGCGGTCGATGAGTCACTCGAGGCGATCGCCGCCCGGCGTGGCCAGGCTGACATCGCAGTTCTCGACGTCGATGACGGTGACGGGGTCGACCCGATCGTCCTGCCCGACATGGACCTGTCCGGTGAAGAGCTCACGGTCCGGGTGATCCCGAAGCAGGCCGACGAGTTCACCTGCTCAAGTTGCTTCCTGGTGCAGCACCACAGCCGGCTGGCACTGCAATCTGGCGACCGCACGATCTGCGCCGACTGCGTCTGAGCGTCGTTTCCGGCCGAGTGTCGGGTTGCGTCAACCCGACTCTCGGCGCAAGTCGTCGACCAGGTCGCCGTTCGCGCCGACCGTGACGACTGACAACCCGAGCCACGACGCCATGGTCCGCAGTTTGTCCGCCAACGCCGGAGCTACCCGCGACCGCTCTGCGCCCTCCTCCGCGAACGCGCCCACAACGTGCAGGACGCCCGCGGCCCGATCGGCCTTCAAATCGACCCTTCCGACCAGTTCACCGTCGAGCAGAAACGGCCACACGTAGTAGCCGTACTGCCGCTTCGCTGCCGGGGTGTAGATCTCGATGCGGTACCTGAAGCCGCCGAACAGGCGCTCCACCCGCGGCCGGAAGAAGATCAGCGGATCGAACGGGCACAGCAGCGCCGTTCCGCGATCGCGTCGCGGAATGATCTGTCCCGCGCGCAGATATGCCGGCCCCTTCCATCCGTCGACCTCCACCGGTTCCAGCTCGCCGTCGACGACCAGTTTCGCGATCGCAGGCTTCACCTGCGCCGGCGACAGCCGGAAATAGTCGCGGATGTCCTGCTCGGTGCCCACCCCGAGAGCGCCCGACGCCCTCAGCACCAACTCCCTGACGGCATCCGCCTCATCAACCTCACGGGCGAACACTTCCGGCGGCAGCACCCGCTCCGACAGATCGTAGTGCCGGGCGAATCCGACCCGAGTGGCCGTCGTCAGCACCCCCGACGCGAACAACGCCTCGGTCACCCACTTCGTGTCGCTGCGGTCCCACCACGGACCCTTCCGGCCGCGTTGTTCAGCGCCCAGATACGCCTCGATCTCGCCTGCGGTCGACGGGCCCAACTCCGTCACGGCGCCGACCACGTCGTCAACCAGCTTGGCGTTCTTCTTGACGATCTCCTTGCCCCACCTGCCGTGCGTGTACTCGCGCATCCGCCAGCGCAGCAGCGGCCAGTCGTCGACGGCCATCAGCGCGGCCTCATGCGCCCAGTACTCGACGAGCACCCGCGGAGCCCGCCCCGAATGACTCCACGCCGCCCGATCGAGCACATCGCGGTCGTAGGGCCCGAGCCGGCTGAACACCGGCGCGTAATGCGCGCGCACCGACACCGACACCGAGTCCAACTGCAACACCTGGATCCGAGAGATCAGCCTGCGCAGGTGCGCGCGGGTGACAGAGCCCCGCGGACGCGGCTCGGCGAGACCTTGCGCAGCGACGGCGACACGCCGCGCCTGATTGGCCGTGAGTCTGGTCGGCACGTCTTCATCGTGCCGGACGGCACCGACAGCGCGTCAGCGCTTCCGGTAGCTGTAGAAGCGGTAGCGCAATCCCGAGGTGCTGGTCAGCCAATCCCCCGCCGCACCGATCCAGGACTCGTCGAGCACCGGGGCCATCACGTCGGAGTCCTGACGCGGCAGGTCGATCTCGACCTCGGTCACCTCGCAGCGGGTAGCGACCTGCAGGGCAGCCAGGTAAATCTGCGCACCGCCGATCACCCAGACCGGATCATCGGTCAGCGCGTCGTCCAGCGACGCCACCACCTCTGCCCCCTCGGCCGCGTAGTCGGGCCGGTGGGTGAGCACCACGTTGCGACGCCCGGGCAACGGACGGACCTTGGCGGGCAGCGACTCCCACGTCAACCTGCCCATCACGACGGTGTGGCCCATCGTCAGTTCCTTGAATCGGGCCTGGTCCTCGGGCAGGCGCCATGGGATACCGCCGCCGCGGCCGATGACACCAGAGCTCGACTGTGCCCAGATGAGTCCGACGTTAGACCGCAACCGGGGCCTTGATCGCTGGATGCGGGTCGTAATTGAGGATGGCGACGTCTTCGTAGGTGTAGTCGAAGATCGAATCACGCGGCGCCAGAACGAGTTCGGGGTATGGCCGGGGGTCGCGGCTGAGCTGCAACTGCACCTGCTCGACGTGATTGTCGTAGATGTGGCAGTCGCCGCCCGTCCAGATGAACTCGCCGACCTCCAACCCGGCCTGCGCCGCCATCATGTGGGTCAGCAGCGCGTAGCTGGCGATGTTGAACGGCACCCCGAGGAACAGATCGGCGCTGCGCTGATACAGCTGGCACGACAGTTTGCCGTCGGCGACGTAGAACTGGAAGAACGCGTGGCACGGCGGCAACGCCATCTGCGGAATCTCCCCGACGTTCCACGCCGAGACGATGTTGCGGCGCGAGTCGGGATCGGACTTCAGCAGCTCCAGCGCGGCGCGGATCTGGTCGATGTGCTCGCCCGACGGCGTCGGCCACGCCCGCCACTGCACACCGTACACAGGGCCGAGATCCCCTGTCGGAGATGCCCATTCGTCCCAGATGGTGACGCCGCGCTCCTGTAGCCAGCGCACGTTCGAGTCGCCGCGCAAGAACCACAACAGCTCGTACACGATCGACTTGGTGTGCACCTTCTTGGTGGTGATGAGCGGAAAACCGGCCGCAAGGTCGTAGCGCATCTGGTGACCGAACAGGCTGCGGGTGCCGGTGCCGGTGCGGTCGGACTTCGGGGTCCCACGCTCCATCACCAGCCGCAGGAGATCCTCGTACGGGGTGGCGATCGGCACGTCGGTCAGCTTACTTCCAGACCCGGCGAGTAGAACGGAGGCCATGCCGAGCATCTCCACGACCGTCACCACTGCCGACGGCACCTGCCCTGTCACCCTGCACACCCCGAACGGTCCCGGACCGTGGACCGGTGTCGTGATGTACGTCGACGCCGGCGGAGTCCGCGACACCTTCCAGGAAATGGCCGCGCGGCTGGCGGGCTTCGGCCATGCGGTGCTGCTGCCCGACGTGTACTACCGCCACGGCGACTGGGAGCCGTTCGACATGCAAACCGCGTTCACCGACCCGAAGCAGCGCAAACGCCTGTTCGGAATGATCTCCTCGATCACCCCGGACATGATGGCCTCCGACGCCGCAGCCTTCTTTGACTTCCTGCAGTCACGGCCGGAGGTCAAGGGCGACACATTCGGCGTCTGCGGCTACTGCATGGGCGGGCGGACCTCGGTCATCGTGGCCGGTCGTGTACCCGACCGGGTCGCCGCGGCGGGATCTTTCCACGCCAGTGGCCTGGTCACCGACGAACCCACCAGCCCGCACCTGCTCGCCGACCGGATGAAGGCCACCGTCTATGTCGCAGGCGCAAAGAAAGACCAGGGCTTCACCAACGCGCACGCCGAAACCCTCGACAAAGCTTTGACCGCAGCGAACGTCGCCCACACGGTGGAGTTCTATCCAGCCGGCCACGGCTTCGCGGTGCCCGACAACGCCCCGTACGACGAAGAGGCCGCCCAACGGCACTGGATCGCACTGCAGGAGCTGTTCGAATCCGCTCTGCCCAATTGAGGCGCATTCCACCGGGTCCAGTCACACCCTGCCGGACCGATACGCGACGATAATCCGATGGACGTTCAGGATCACGGCGCTCACGCGGACCACGAGGACGTCGGCTCGCGTATCGACCCGGTGCTGGCCCGCAGCTGGCTGCTGGTCAACGGCGCACAGTACGACCGGTTCGCCCCTGCCGTGCGGTCACGAGCCGACATCGTCGTCCTGGACATCGAGGACGCCGTCGCACCGAAGGACAAGAACGTCGCCCGCGACAACGTCGTGCGCTGGCTGACCGAGGGGAACACTGACTGGGTCCGCGTCAACGGCTTCGGCACGCCGTGGTGGGCCGACGACCTCGACGCTCTGGCCAAGACGTCGGTCGGTGGGGTGATGCTGGCGATGGTCGAGTCCGTCGACCACGTCACCGAAACCGCCAATCGGCTACCGGGGGTGCCGATCGTCGCGCTGGTCGAAACCGCCCGGGGGCTCGAACGCATCACCGCGATCGCGGCGGCCAAGGGCACGTTCCGGCTGGCCTTCGGCATTGGCGACTTCCGGCGCGACACCGGCTTCGGCGAGAGTCCGACCACGCTGGCCTACGCTCGGTCGCGGTTCACGATCGCGGCCAAGGCCGCCCACCTCCCGAGCGCGATCGACGGTCCCACGGTCGGTTCGAGTGCGCTCAAGCTCAGCGAGGCCACGGCGGTGTCGGTCGAGTTCGGTATGACGGGCAAGATCTGCCTCACACCCGAACAGTGCACCACGGTCAACGAGGGCCTTTCCCCGTCACCCGAGGAAATCGCCTGGGCCAAGGAGTTTTTCGTCGAGTTCGACCGTGACGGCGGTGAGATCCGCAACGGGTCCGATCTACCCCGGATCGCCAGGGCGAACAAGATCCTGGACCTGGCCCGCGCGTACGGCATCGAGGTTTCGGAGTTCGACGACGTCGACGATCCCGCACACATCCCGGCGCCGTCGGATACCTACCACTACTGACCGCCGTCGCGGTTGCGCATGAAGTGGCGGACGGCGCGCAACACACCGCGCCCCGCGTATATCCCCGCCGCTACCGACAGCAGGATCATCGCGACGAACATCACCAGCCAGTTCGTCCGGTCGTGGTCGACGTTCCACCACACGACGGTGAACAGGATCGCGCAGATGAACACCACGATGTCGCGCCAGTTGCCCTCGTAGGACATGGCCGCCTGACGAAGTTCGCGCGTCCGCTCGCCCGCTGAGATCAGATCGTCGATGCGCTGATCGATACTCGCTTGCAGCCGGGCCCGCCGCTCGGCCTGCTCGAGAGGAATCCGGTCCAGCAGGTCGAGGTCCTTGGCGATCAGGCCGCGTACATCGGGAGGCTTGAGATTGCCCGCGATCACACCCATCATCGCTCCTCCTGCGATAGGAGCTGCGCCCAAGGCGAGTTCGGCGATCCCCGGCATGGCTAGTCCTCCATCAGCGTCGCGGCCAGTGTGCCACCGAGTTCGTAGGCGCGTTCCCGCACGCCCGCGTCCACGCCGCCGACGACCTCCAGCGCATCGGCGGCCTTGGTCAGGGCGAGTCCGGTCGCGAGCTTGTCCACCGCGTTGACCGCGCCGACGGTGTCGTTGTTGCCGTGCACCCACACGCCGTACGGCCGGCCGCCGACATGGTCGAGGCTCGGGTAGTAAACGGTGTCGAAGAAGTGCTTGAGCGCGCCGCTCATGTACCCGAAGTTGGCCGTGGTCCCGAACAGGTAGCCGTCGGCGTCGAGCATGTCGGGCAGGGTGGCGGCCAGCGCCGGGCGAACCACGGTCTCGACGCCCTCGATTTCGGGATCCCCGGCGCCTGCGAGGACGGCCTCGAGCAGTTCGCGGGTTCCCGGCGACGGGGTGTGGTGCACGACCAACAGCGTCCTGCTCATCGGTCCCGCTCCTCCATCTCGACAGCCCTCTTCATCGCTTCCCGCGCCCTGCTGCGGTCACCGGCGTAGTCGTAGGCACGCGCCAGGCGATACCACCGTCGCCAGTTCTGCGGGTCGTTGTCCAGTTCCGCACGCACGGTAACGAACAACGCGTCGGCGGCGTCGCGCTGGATTCGCCCGGACGGCATCCGGGGCAGCGCGCTGACGTCGAGTTCCATCCCCTCGTCGTGGCAGATCCGCGCAAGCCGCTGATGGGCCAGGCCGGCGCGCAGCGTGCTGAGCATGGCCCACAGCCCGATCAGTGGAAGCACCATCAGCGCCAGGCCCAGCCCGACGGCGGCGGGCTCCCCGGTCGTGACAAATGCCATCGCCAGACGGCCGAGCAGCACGAAGTACACGACCAGCGCGACACACATGAAGCCGATCAGCAGCTGGATGCGCAGGACGCGCCCGCCGTCGGCCATCAGAGGTCGAGGAGCGGCTCGATACCCACGGTGAGCCCCGGCCGTTCGGCCACCCGCCGCACCGCGAGCAGGACTCCTGGCACGAAGGAGGTCCGGTCCAGGCTGTCGTGCCGGATCGTCAGCGTCTCCCCCTGCGTGCCGAACAGCACCTCCTGATGAGCGACCAGCCCGGCCAGGCGCACCGAATGAACCGGAACCCCGTCGACGTCAGCACCCCGCGCGCCGTCAAGACCGGTGCTGGTGGCATCGGGGTTGGGCGGCATGTCTTTTCGCGCCTCGGCGATGAGTCGCGCGGTGCGCGCCGCGGTGCCGGACGGGGCGTCGGCCTTGTGCGGATGGTGCAGTTCGATGACTTCAACCGATTCGAAGTGCCGCGCGGCCTGCTGGGCGAAATGCATGGACAACACCGCGCCGATCGCGAAGTTCGGCGCGATCAGGACCGCCGCATCGGGTTTGGCGTCCAGCCATTCCCGGACGGTCTCCAACCGCTCGTCGGTGAACCCGGTGGTGCCGACGACGGCGTGTATCCCGTTGCCGATGAGGAACTCGAGGTTGTCCATCACGACGTCGGGATGGGTGAAGTCGATGACGACCTCGGTCTGGCTGTCGGTCAGCAGGCTCAACGGATCGCCCGCGTCGACTCCCGCGGTGAAGGTCAGGTCTTCGGCGGCTTGCACGGCCTCGACCATCGTCGCGCCGACCTTGCCCTTTGCCCCCAGCACTCCGACTCGCATGGCGTCACCTTATCCACCCGGGGCCCAGCTTGATCGACGCGACCGGATCGCCGCTTTCGGTGACGGCGCCCCCTTAAAGCGGGTAACCATGCATGAGGACACCGGAACGACAGCAGATGGAGTTCGAAGTGACGGATATGAGTGGACGGCCCGAGCAGCAGCTGGGCGACCAGCGGCCCGCACGCCAGGTCATCGCGACGTTCGACAACTATCCCGAGGCGCAACGGCTGGTGGACCGCATGTCCGACGGCGGCTTCCCCGTCGAGCACGTGCGCATCATCGGCGATGATCTGCGCACGGTCGAACGCATCACGGGACGTATGACCAAGGGACGGGCGGCGTTCGCCGGCGCCGCGAGCGGCGCTTGGTTCGGGTTGTTCATCGGGCTGCTGTTCGCGATTTTCACGGTGGGTCCGGTGTGGATCGTGACCATGCTGATCGCGCTGACGATCGGCGCGTTCTGGGGCGCGGTGTTCGGGTTCGTCGCGCATGTGACGACCAGAGGCGAACGGGACTTCTCCAGCGTCGAGACACTCGAAGCCCGGCGCTACGAGGTGTGCGTGCCGCCGCAGTACGCCGCCGACGCAGCGCGTTACACCCAAATGGACTGAGCAGCAATGCTTCCCGCCGCTAGAGCGGCGACGCACCTCGCAGGTGTTCGAAGATCAGCGACGTTTGAGTACCGGCCACGTCGGCATCGGCGTTGAGGTTCTCCACTACGAACGACCGTAGGTCGTCGGTGTCACGCGCGGCGACGTGGAGGATGAAGTCGTCGGCGCCCGCGAGGAAGTACACGTCCATCACCTGGGGCCTGCGCCGGATCTGCTGGATGAAGGTGTGAATCCGGCCGCGAGCGCTGGACTGCAGGCTCACCGAGATCATCGCCTGTAGCGGCAGACCGATCGCGGCTGGATCGATGTCGGTGTAGAAACCGCGGATCACCCCCGACTCCTGCAGTCGGCGGACCCGGCCGTGGCATGTCGACGGCGCAATCCCGACCGCCTCGGCCAGTGCGTTGTTCGACATCCGCGCCTCACGGTGCAGCGCGGTGAGAATCCGGCGGTCGACGTCGTCGAGGGCAACCGGGCGAACATCCTTCGGGCCGGGCCCCCCCGAGGCCCCTGAGAATGAAGATACTTCGCTCATAGCGCAATCTTACAGAATTTCAACCACAGGAATTGCGTGATCAAACGAAGCTTCTTCACACTGGAGGCAGCATACAGCAGAGGAGCGATCATGCGTGTCGGCATCCCGACCGAGATCAAGAACAACGAATACCGGGTCGCAATCACCCCGGCCGGAGTCGCCGAGTTGGTGCACCGCGGCCATGAGGTGATCATCCAAGCCGGTGCCGGCGACGGTTCGGCGATCTCGGATGCAGATTTCAAACGCGCAGGCGCGCAGGTCATCAACAGCGCCGACCAGGTATGGGCCGAGGCCGAACTCCTGCTCAAGGTCAAGGAGCCGATCGAAGCCGAATATCACCGCATGCGTCGGGGCCAGACGCTGTTCACCTACCTGCATCTGGCGGCGTCGCGGCCGTGCACCGAAGCGCTGATGGCGTCGGGGACGACGTCGATCGCCTACGAAACCGTTCAGACCGCCGACGGCGCCCTTCCCCTGCTGGCCCCGATGAGCGAGGTTGCCGGACGGTTGGCTGCCCAGGTCGGGGCCTACCACTTGATGCGCAGCCACGGCGGCCGCGGGGTCTTGATGGGCGGCGTGCCGGGCGTGGCTCCCGCCAACGTCGTCGTGATCGGCGGCGGCACCGCCGGCCGCAATGCCGCGCGCGTGGCCGCGGGCATGGGCGCACACGTCACCGTGTTCGACGTCAGCCTCGACAGGCTGCGCGACGTGGATGCGGAGTTCGGCGGGCGCGTCGGAACCCGTTACTCGTCGATCCTGGAGCTCGAGGATGCGGTGAAGGACGCCGACCTCGTCATCGGCGCGGTCCTGGTGCCGGGCGCCAAAGCGCCCAAACTGGTGACGAATTCGACTGTCGCCCACATGAGGCCGGGCGCGGTGCTGGTCGACATCGCCATCGACCAGGGTGGGTGCTTCGAGGATTCGCGTCCGACCACGCACGACGACCCGACGTATGCCGTGCACGACACGCTCCTCTACTGCGTCGCCAATATGCCCGGCGCGGTGCCCCGCAGCTCGACCTTCGCCCTGACCAACGCGACCATGCCGTACGTGCTCGAGCTGGCCGACCACGGCTGGCACGCGGCCTGCCGTGCGGATGCCTCGCTCGCGAGGGGTTTGTCCACTCACGAAGGCGCCCTGCTGTCCGCACAGGTCGCCGCCGGCCTCGACCTGCCGTACACGGATCCATCGGTGCTGCTCTGACCCCACGCTCGGCGTGTTTGCCGGCCACCCTTAAACGTGCCGGTGCAAAAAGATAGGGATTCGCCCGATTCCTCCGTCGCGCTCCATGCCATACCGTTTAGTCCAGCGGCTGACGCTCGGTGCGGGGGGCGAAGAGCGTGGGGGGACAGCCGCTGACAAGCCAGCTTGACCCGGTCCCGAGGGGTGACCGGGCAATGCTGGCGCCTTCGTCCGATATCAAGCCAGAAGGCCGGCGAACAGCACAGAAGCCACTTCACCGACCAGCTGCCGGTCGTTCGGGACGTCGGGGTCGTTTGCCGCGGTCCTGGTCATGATCGCCAGCAGCAATCGCTCACCGGCTGGGCCGAACGCGATACCGACGTCGTTGGTGCTCGCGTAGTCACCGCTGCCGGTCTTGTCGGCTGTCGCCCAGTCCGGCGGCAGCACCGGTCGCACGCTCGACGTCTGATTGGCCCGCATCCAGTCCTCGAGCTGCCGGCGTTGCGGCTCGGCGAGCACATTGCCGGTGAGTATCGCCCGGTAACCGTTTCCGATGGCCTCGGGTGTGGTGGTGTCGCGCGGATCCCCGGGCACTGCCGCGTTCAGCTCGATCTCCCAGCGGTCGAGTCGGGACCGTTCGTCGCCGATGCTGCGGGCGAAGTCAGTAACGCCGGACGGACCACCGATCACCCGCAGCAGCCAGTTGCCCGCGGCGTTGTCGCTTCGCTGCAGGGCGGCCTGACACAGCTCCGCCAGCGTCATCGTCTGCCCGACGTGCGCCTCGGTCACCGGCGAGTTGGGCACGAGATCGCCCGGCTCGATGGTGACGCGATCGGTGAGCGCGAGCTCACCGCGCTCGGCCTTCTGCAGCACCCGCGCGGCGGCGTAGGTCTTGAACGTCGAGCACATCGCGAACGGGTGCTGCCCACGATGCGCGATGGTGCGCCCGGTGCCGAGATTGGTTGCGAACACCCCGATAAACGCGTTCTGGCGACGCTCCATCTCGCCGAGCCCGTCCTCGATCGGCTGCAGGGGACGGTTGGGGTCGGCTATGGCGAACTTGTGCGGTGATGCGGCGTGCGCCGCCAGTGTCAATCCACCGATCAGAACGTGACGACGTGACAACCCAGCCATGGGCCCCCAGCGTAGGTGATCAGCCGGCGATGGCCCGGAGCGGCTGAGGCAGTGACCGTTTCGATTGAAGCGGGCCCAACACAGCGCCACCGTAGGGCCGCCGCAGAAGCCGGCGCGCGACGGCGTTGACCTCGTCGAGCGTGACGGCGTCGATCTTCGCCAGCGTCTCGTCGATGGTGCGGTGTTCACCGAAATGTAGTTCGCTGCGGCCGATGCGGTTCATTCGCGAGCCCGAATCCTCCAGGCCGAGCACCAGTCCGCCGCGCAGTGAACCCTTCGCGATACGGCACTCGCCTTCGGTGATCCCGTCGCTTGCGACGGCCTCGAGCACATCGGTGGTCACGCGGGCAACCTCGTCGAAGCGGTCGGGCAGGCAACCCGCGTACACCGAAAGCGCGCCGCTGTCGGAGAAGGTGTCGATCGTCGAGTACACCGAGTACGCCAATCCGCGGGCCTCGCGAATCTCCTGGAACAGCCGCGAACTGAGGCCGCCGCCGAGCGCGGTGTTCAGCACCGACAGCGCCCAGCGGTGTTCCCAGTGCCGTCCCGGTGTGCGCACACCCAGCGAAAGGTGCGTCTGTTCGGAGTCCCGGTTGACCAGTTCCAGGCTCGGGCGTCCACCCACCCGGCCGGCGCCCTTGCGGGGCGGCACCGGTGTGCGGCCACGCACCAGTCGCGCGCCGAAGTACTCGCCCGCCAGCGACACCACGTCGTCGTGATCGACATTGCCCGCCACCGCGAGCACCATCCGCTCGGGGGTGTAGCGGCGGACGTGGAAGGAGTGCAGTTGGGCGCGTGTCATCGAGGAGATCGAGTCCACGCTGCCGATCACCGGGCGTCCAACCGGATGCGAGCCGAACATCGCGGCAAGGAACTCGTCGCCGAGGGTGTCCTCGGGATCGTCGTCGCGCATCGCGATCTCCTCGAGCACCACGTCGCGTTCGATCTCGACGTCCTCGGCCGCACACTGTCCGCGCAAGACGACGTCGGCGACGAGGTCGACGGCCAACTCCAGATCGGAGTCGAGCACGTGCGCGTAGTAGCAGGTGTGCTCGCGGGCGGTGAAGGCGTTCAGCTCACCGCCGACCGCGTCGACGGCCTGCGCGATGCTGACCGCCGACCGGGTCGGCGTCGACTTGAACAGCAAGTGCTCGAGGAAGTGGGCCGCGCCCGCGACACTCGGGCCCTCGTCGCGCGAACCGACGTTGACCCATAGGCCGACCGACGCCGAATGCACCGACGGGAGGTACTCGGTGACCACACGCAGGCCACCGGGTAACACCGTGCGACGCACTGCCTCCGCTGATCTGTCGCCACGTTCGGTGTGGCGCAACGCCCTAACTGCTGGCCGCTGCGGCATCTGCCGGCGCGGCGTCGGAATTGGACGCGGCTCCATCTTCCTGTTCATCGACGAGGATCAGCGAGATCTTCCCACGGTTGTCGATGTCGGCGATCTCCACACGCAGCTTGTCACCGACCTTGACGACGTCCTCGACCTTGGCGATCCGCTTGCCGCGCCCCAGCTTCGAGATGTGGACCAGCCCGTCGCGACCCGGAAGCAGCGACACGAAGGCGCCGAAATCCGTTGTCTTGACCACGGTTCCGAGGAACCGCTCGCCGACCTTGGGAAGCTGCGGATTGGCGATCGCATTGATCTTGTCGACCGCCGCCTGCGCCGACGGCCCGTCGGTCGCGCCGACGAACACCGTGCCGTCGTCCTCGATGGAGATAGACGCGCCGGTCTCCTCGGTGATCTGGTTGATGATCTTGCCTTTGGGCCCGATCACCTCGCCGATCTTGTCGACGGGCACCTTGATCGTGGTGATCCGCGGGGCGTACGGGCTCATCTCGTCGGGCCCGTCGATGGCCTCGGCCATCACCTCGAGGATCGTCAGCCGGGCGTCCTTGGCCTGCGACAGCGCACCGGCCAGCACCTGCGAAGGAATACCGTCGAGCTTGGTGTCCAGCTGCAGCGCGGTGACGAACTCCTTGGTGCCCGCGACCTTAAAGTCCATGTCGCCGAACGCATCCTCGGCACCGAGGATGTCGGTGAGCGCGACGAACCGGCGCTCGGTCTTTCCGTCAACCTCGATGTCGTCGGACACCAGACCCATCGCGATGCCCGCGACCGGGGCCTTGAGCGGCACACCGGCGTTGAGCAGCGCGAGCGTCGATGCGCACACCGAGCCCATCGACGTCGAACCGTTGGAGCTCAACGCCTCCGACACCTGGCGGATCGCGTACGGGAACTCCTCGACGCTGGGCAGCACCGGCATCAGCGCCCGCTCCGCCAGCGCACCGTGGCCGATCTCGCGGCGCTTCGGCGAACCGACACGGCCGGTCTCACCGGTCGAGTAGGGCGGGAAGTTGTAGTGATGCATGTAGCGCTTGGAGGTTTCGGGCCCCAGCGAGTCGATCTGCTGGGCCAGCTTCATCATGTCCAGCGTGGTGACGCCCAGGATCTGAGTCTCGCCGCGCTCGAACAGCGCGCTGCCGTGCGCCCGCGGGACGACGGCGACCTCGGCACTCAACGCGCGGATGTCGGTGATGCCGCGCCCGTCGATGCGGAAGTGGTCAGTCAGAATACGCTGGCGCACAAGCTTTTTGGTCAGCGAGCGGAATGCGGCGCCGACCTCCTTCTCACGGCCCGCGTACTGCTCGGCCAGCCGCTCGAGCACCTCGGCCTTGATCTCGTCGGTGCGGTCGTTGCGCTCGGCCTTACCGGCGATGGTCAGCGCCTCCGACAATGCGTCGGTGGCCACCGAGGCGACGGCGTAGTAGACGTCTTCGCCGTACTCCGGGAACACCGGGTAGTCGGCGGTCGGCTTGGCGGCGCGCTCGGCCAGCTCCTGCTGGGCCGCGCACAGGCTCGCGATGAACGGTTTGGCGGCCTCCAGGCCCTCGGCCACGACGCTCTCGGTGGGCGCCTGCGCACCGCCGGCGATCAACTCGACGACATTGTCGGTGGCCTCGGCCTCCACCATCATGATCGCCACTTCTTCTTCTTCTTGGTCTGCGGTCCCCGCGACTACACGACCGGCGACGACCATGTCGAACACCGCCCGCTCGAGCTGCTCGACGGTCGGGAAGGCGACCCAGGTCCCGTCGATCAGCGCGACACGCACGCCGCCGACCGGCCCGGAGAACGGCAGGCCCGCGATCTGCGTGGACGCCGACGCGGCGTTGATCGCGACCACGTCGTACAGATCCTTCGGATCCAGGCTCATGACGGTGACCACGACCTGGATCTCGTTGCGCAGGCCGGCGACGAACGTCGGCCGCAGCGGACGGTCGATCAGCCGGCAGGTCAGGATCGCATCGGTCGACGGGCGGCCTTCGCGGCGGAAGAACGAACCGGGGATGCGACCCGCGGCATACATGCGCTCTTCGACGTCGATGGTCAACGGGAAGAAGTCGAAATGGTCTTTAGGGTTCTTGCTGGCCGACGTCGCCGAGAGCAACATCGTCTCGTCGTCGAGGTAGGCGACGACGGCGCCGGCGGCCTGCTGGGCCAGCCGGCCGGTCTCGAAACGGATGGTGCGGGTGCCAAAGCTCCCGTTGTCGATCACGGCGGTCGCTTCGTACACGCCGTCTTCAATTTCAACTACAGACATAGGTGTCCGTATGGCCTCTCTGGTTCAGTGTCTCCACTGTTTAGCTGTTTTCGCGTCGTCACAGCGCTTGAACCACCGGCCTCGATGCGGCTACGGCCATCGATCGAAGCTGCCGGCAGTTCTTCCGGCAGCCACTACCGAAGACCGCGCGATCGAGCAGGTCCTGGTTATGACACGCGGGAACGGTGCTCGCGGAGCTGCGAAAACCGCACCCAGGTCGTTCGCGCCTCAGTGGCAGTCGAACGAAGCCATCGTACTCTGCGAGGAGTACGCGGCCGAATCCCGTCGCGCGTTCGCGCGACGGTACGAGGTCAGCGACGCAGGCCGAGTCGTTCGATCAGCGTGCGGTACCGCTGGACGTCGACCTGAGCCACATACTTGAGTAGCCGGCGCCTGCGGCCGACAAGCAGCAGCAGACCACGCCGCGAGTGGTGATCGTGCTTGTGCACCTTCAGGTGCTCGGTGAGGTCGATGATCCGCTTGGTCAGCAGGGCGACCTGCGCCTCCGGCGAGCCGGTATCTGTGTCATGCAGGCCGTAGTCGGTCAGGATCGACTTTTTCTCTTCGGCGGTAAGCGCCACGAAACAACTCCATCTTTTTCAGTCCGCGGGAAGGGGGTGGGCCCCGGGAAGGCGCGGCCGCCGCGAACTGCAGCGCACGCCCGGTCGGCAGGCAGTCTAGCAGCGGCCGAGGTGAGCGGCGAAATCGCAGCTCAACGTTGCCGGCGTCACCGAGCCAAGAGTGTGCGGGCGTGTTCGGTGTCGCGACCCATCTGCTCGACCAGGTCCTCGACGTTGGCGAACCTCTCCTGGCCGCGCAACCGGGCAACGAAATCGACGGCGACGTGCTGGCCGTACAAGTCGGCGGTGGTATCGAGCACGAACGCCTCGACGGTGCGGGTGCGCCCGGAGAATGTCGGATTGGTCCCCACCGAGACCGCGGCCTGGTACCGCTCGCCGGGGATGACGCTGCCCGCGACCGGTCCGTGGCCGAGCACGGTGAACCACGCCGCGTAGACGCCGTCGGCGGGGATCGCCGAGTACATGGGCGGCGCCACATTGGCGGTCGGAAAGCCCAGCACTTTGCCCCGTCCATCGCCGCGCACCACGACGCCCTCGACGCGGTGCGGGCGCCCCAGTGCCTCGGCGGCGGCGACGACGTCGCCCGCGTCGACACAGGACCGGATGTAGGTCGAGGAGAACGTGACGGCCCTGTCCCGGTCGGTGTCGGCCACCTCGGAAACCAGGGTCATGCTCTCCACGGCGAAGCCGAACCGCTCGCCGGCCTGGCGCAGCAGCTCGACGTTGCCCGCCGCCTTCTTGCCGAAGGTGAAGTTCTCCCCCACGACTACCTCCACCACGTGCAGGCGTTCGACCAGGAGTTCGTGGATGTAGCGCTCCGGGGTCAGCTTCATGAAGTCGGCGCTGAACGGCATGACCAGGAAGACGTCGATGCCGAGTTCCTCGACCAGTTCGGCGCGCCGGGTCAGCGTGGTCAGCTGGGCGGGATGGCTGCCCGGGAAGACCACCTCCATGGGGTGGGGGTCGAAGGTCATCAGCACCGTGGGCACGCCGCGGGACCGGGCGGCCTTGACCGCGTGGTTGATCAGCTCCTGGTGTCCGCGATGTACACCGTCGAAAACCCCGATGGTGACCACGCATCGGCCCCAGTCCGTCGGGATCTCGTCTTGTCCCCGCCAGCGCTGCACGAGGACAAGCCTACGGCGCGAGAGGGGTCCCGCGCGTCGCCGGATCCCCCAGATGAGGTGAGTATTGCCTAAACTTTGTCATTGTGAATCCTGCCGGCGATGCGCGTGACCTGACGACGGTTGCCCAGGACTACTTGAAAGTCATCTGGACCGTCCAGGAGTGGTCGCAGGAGAAGGTGAGCACCAAGCTGCTGGCCGAGCGTCTCGGCGTGTCGGCCAGCACCGCCTCGGAGTCGATCCGCAAGCTCGCCGACCAGGGTCTGGTTGATCACGAGAAGTACGGCGCGGTGACGTTGACCGAAGCCGGCCGGGCCGCCGCCCTGGCGATGGTGCGCAGGCACCGGCTGATGGAGACGTTCCTCGTGCGCGAGCTGGGTTACAGCTGGGACGAGGTGCACGATGAGGCCGAGGTGCTCGAGCACGCGGTGTCGGACCGGATGCTCGACCGCATTGACGCCAAGCTCGGGCACCCGACGCGCGATCCACACGGTGATCCGATTCCGGCCGCCGACGGACGCGTGCCCGCCCCGGACGCGCGCCAATTGTCGGCCTGCAACGACGGCGACCGCGGCACGATCGCGCGCATCTCGGACGCCGATCCGGAGATGCTGCGGTACTTCGACAGTGTCGGCATCAGCCTGGACTCGCGCCTTCGCGTGGTGGCGCGGCGCGACTTCGCCGGCATGATCTCGGTGGCCATCGAGTCGGCTGACGGCGACGACACCACCGTCGAGCTGGGGAGCCCTGCCGCAGAAGCGATCTGGGTGGTCGCGAGCTAGCGCGTTGGTGGCTACGGCGGGCTGCCGACCACTGCGATGAGTGCCCGCCTATCAGCGAATTATTCGCTGCCAGCGTATTTTCGCTGCAAGGCGGGCGCCTTCCCGAATGGTCGGCGGCGATAACCGACCGAAGGAGTTTCGCCATGGCTCCACATTCGCGGGGTGCCCGATCAGCTTCGTTCGACGGCGGCGGGCTGTTCCTCGGCCATCGTGAGCCCAGAAGCCCGCACGAGCACCGCGAGCACGATCGCGACCAACAGCAGCGCGGGCACATCGCCCACCAGATGCCCGGTCTGGTGCTCACCGCGCACCGACTGCACCGCCATGATGACGGCGTGCACGACGCTGGACCACACCGCGAACCAGATCAGGCTCAGATGAGCGCGCGGGTTTCGCGCCGCCCACACCAGAAAGACCCCGAGGGTCGCATACAGCCCGACGATCATCATGAAGTAGTCGGAGTGATGCGGCGGTCCCGGATGCCACGCCCAACCTGACGGCCACAACGCGGCAAGCGGATACAAGCAGAGGGCGACCACGCCGAACACGCCCAATGCGATCTGAAGAGCCTTGTACGGAGACGCCATTTTCGGCTCCCATCTCTAGGACGGCGTCAGTATGCGCCCGGATGCGCCGGGCTACAAGGTCGCCGGACGCAGCACGACGACCGACTTCGTGCGATCCGATCGGTCTTCCAGCAGCGCGATGACCTGGCCGTCCTGAGCCGTTGCGGCGTAAATACCTGTGAGGCCACCCGGTTTGAGCGGTCGGCCGTGCCGCACGTCCTCGACCTCGTTCGCGGTCAGGTCCCGCCGCGGAAAGGCAAGAAGACATGCGGTGTCGAGGCTGTAGGACAGGCGCGGGTTTTCGGCGAGCTCGTCGAGTGTGCGCGCCTCGGTCAACCCGAAACCGCCGACTCTGGTGCGGCGCAACGCCATGAGATGCCCCCCGACTCCCAGCGCGGCGCCGATGTCGCGGGCCAGTGCGCGGATGTAGGTGCCGCTGGAGCACTCTACCTCGACATCGAGATCGACGACGCCGGATTCGCGGCGGACGTCGAGCACCGCGAAGCGTTCGATACGCACGCGGCGGGGTGCCAACTCGACGGCCTGCCCTTCGCGCGCGAGTTTGTAGGCGCGTTGTCCGCCGATTTTGATCGCGCTCACCGCCGACGGGACCTGGTCGATCTCGCCGCGAAGGTCCGCGACCGCGCGCTCGATGTGCTCGTCGGTGACGCTGTCGGCCGAAACCTGCTGCAGCATTTCGCCTTCGGCGTCGTCGGTCGAGGTGGTCTGGCCGAGCCGGATGGTCGCGGAGTACGCCTTGTCCGTCGCCGTCAGCAGTCCGAGTATCTTGGTGGCGCGCTCGATCCCGATGACGAGAACGCCGGTGGCCATCGGGTCCAGGGTCCCGGCATGGCCGACCTTGCGGGTGCCGAAGAAGCGACGGCAGCGGCCGACAACGTCATGGCTCGTCATGCCCGCGGGTTTGTCGACGATGACCAGACCCGCTTCGGTCATAGCACGATCGCGGTCAGCGCCAGACCGTCGCGAACCGACCACCGGCCGGCCAGGGTTTCCAGTGGGGGTCCGTGCATCGCCGCCGGGTCGATCAGAATTCGCGAGACGAAACCGCCGGAGGTGCCGCTGTTGTCCACGTCGAAGACGATGTGCGCGTCCTCGAAGCCCAGCCACCGGCGGGTCACCGGGAACCACGCCTTGTAGGTCGCCTCTTTGGCGCAGAACAGGATTCGGTCCCAGTGCAGTTCGCCCGGCAGCTGCTGCAGCTCGGTCCGCTCGGCGGGGAGGCTGATCGCATCGAGCACACCGTCGGGCAGCACGCCGTGCGGTTCTGCGTCGATGCCCACCGACCGCACCTCGGCCTGCCGGCCGACCACAGCGCCGCGATAGCCCTCACAGTGCGTCAGCGAGCCGACGATGCCGTCGGGCCACCGGGGTTCGCCCTTCTCCCCCTTCAGGATCGGCACCGGTCCGACACCGATCTCGGAGAGTGCCTGCCGCGCGCAGTACCGCACCGTGACGAACTCGTTGCGCCGCTTGGCCACCGACCTGGCGACCAGAGGCTCCTCCTCGGGCAGCGGCGCCAGGTCCGGCGGGTCGCGGTAGACCTCGGCGGCGGCCAGTCCCGTCGTCGTCGCCGGCAACACACCGGACAGCAGCGAAGCGGCGACCGTCATCGCGAGACCTGCCTGTCGCGGATCCGTTGTTGCATCTTCTGCGCGTTGTCTCGCATCTCCTGGGTGATCTGGAAGTGGCCGCCGAACTCGTTGAGGTACCCGGGCGGATACCCCGGGTCGGGCAAGATCTGGCGCATCCAGCGATATGGCTTGCGGCGGCGCCACTCTCGCGGATAACCGACCGAGACCTCCTCGAACCTCACACCGTCGTACCACGTCGTGCGCGGAATGTGCAGGTGCCCGTAGACCGAGCACACCGCGTTGTAGCGGGTGTGCCAGTCGGCGGTGGCGGTGGTGCCGCACCACAGCGAGAACTCCGGATAGAACATCGCGTCGCAGGGTTCGCGAACCATCGGGAAGTGGTTCACCAGCACTGTCGGCGTCATCCAGTCGAGGTCCTCGAGCCTTTTGCGGGTGTAGGCCACCCGGTCGCGGCACCACGCGTCGCGGGTGGCGTAGGGCTCGGCGGACAGCAGGAACTCGTCGGTGCCGACGACGTTGCGCTCGCGCGCGATGGCCAGCCCTTCGGCCTTGGTGGCGGCGCCTTCGGGCAGGAAGGTGTAGTCGTACAGCAGGAACATCGGCACGATCGTGGCCGGGCCGCCCTCCTCGGTCCATACCGGGAACGGGTGCTCGGGGGTGATGATGCCCATCTCGTCGCACATGTTGACCAGGTAGTCATAGCGGGCCTTCCCGAAGATCTGCATCGGGTCGCGGTTGGTGGTCCACAGCTCGTGGTTGCCCGGAATCCAGATCACCTTGGCGAACCGTTTGCGCAACAAGTCCAGGGCCCAGCGGATCTCGTCGGTGCGTTCGGCGACGTCGCCGGCGACGATGAGCCAGTCGTCGGGCGAGGCCGGGTGCAGCGACTCGGTCACGGGTTTGTTGCCTGTGTGACCCGTGTGCAAGTCGCTGATCGCCCAGAGGGTGGGTCGTCGGCCGTCGCGTGTCACAACTGACCAGGGTACTTAACCGGATGTGCGCGGTTCGTCCGGCAACTAGAACAGGTTCTTGTTTCCTCTCGGGCGCTGGCAGCGGCCCGCTACACTCCCCGCAGGGTCGGACCGACGAACAAAGGGGTGACATGCTCGCCAAGCTGCGCTTGGTCTCGGCACTGTGCGCACTGATCGCTGCGGTGATGGTGGTGTGGCAGGCCAACCCGGCGGGCGCCCCGCGGGTGGATGCCGTCGACATTCCGATGACGAATGTCACGACGTCGATCAAGTGGCCCGTCATCGAGACCACCGATCCGTCGCCGTTCAACCCGTGCAAGCAGATTCCGCTCGAGGCGGTGCAGGCGATCGGTCTGACGTTCACGCCGCCGACGCCGGAGGATCAGCTGCGGTGCAGGTACGACGCGGGGAACTATCAACTGGCCGTAGAGGCGATCGTCTGGCGCACCTATGAGCAGACGCTGCCCGCCGACGCGGTCCAACTCGACATCGACGGGCACCGGGCGGCGCAGTACTGGGTCATGAAGCCGACGGACTGGAACAACCGCTGGTGGATCACCTGCATGATCGCCTTCGACACCAGCTACGGCGTGCTGCAGCAATCGCTGTTCTACTCGCCGATCTACTCCGAGCCAGACCCCGACTGCATGCAGACCAACCTGCAGCGAGCGCACGAGCTGATTCCGCACTACGTGTTCTGAGTCTTCTGATCGGCCGTCGCGTTCGACCCGTCGTGTTCGATGCGGTCCATTGGGCTGGACCGCTCCAGCATCCCGATCGCCTCCTCGCCGTCCCAGCGGTAGCGCACACCGGCCTGCTGCAGGGCCGGGAACGTCCAATTGGCCATCTTCTCCAGTTGTTCGGCGGGAAGCTCGGCGGGATCGGTGATGTCGTGGGTGGACAGCACCGTCTCCCCCTCGATGCGCACGGTTCCGCGGGCCGTTTCGAGCACCAGCGACACGTCCTCCCCGCGCGGCCACAGCCGCCGCAGCCACGGCGCCTCTACGACGCGGGCGGGGATCAGGCCCGCCGAGTCCCCGAGGTACAGGTAACCCTCGTTGTAGTTCGGCTGCCCGTCGGGCCGCGGCGGGTAGGCGATGTAGCCGAACGCTCGTCCACTCCCGAACAGCGCGGACTGCCAGCAGTGCCCCCAGAACCCCTCCAGTCGGCGCACGCCTTGGCGACGGATGCGCAGTCCGCTTCCCGACAAGGGGTGCCGGTGTCCCGCCACCTCCACGGTTCCGTCGGCGCGGAACAACTGTTCGTAACGGGCGCCGCCCATGAGCTCGCCGACCACCGTCGTCTTCAGTTGGTCGGCGGCCTCATCGCCCATCGCCCCTTGAATCCACGGTGGCACCGCCATTCTCGCCTCGACCTCGAACCGCACGTCGACCAGTGGGCCACTCTTGTCACCGGCGGCGAGCGCCTCCGAGGACGTCTGGACGGCCTGACCATCGAACGCCACCGTCCACGTGTCGAACGGCGCCACGCACTCGAACGTCAGCGGCCCCGCGCCGAGTACCGTCGGCCTTCCGTCGCGGCCCTCGACCGGCGCGCTCTGCCCGTCGGCGCGCAAGCGGTAGACGCGTCCGTCGGCGAACGCCAGGTTGACCTGCAGTCCGTGAGCGTCCCAATTGGATGCGACCGCCTCGATGCCGATCCTCGGCAGGCCGACCCGGCCGCTGTCGTCGAACACCCAGAAGCTCACCGAATCCCGCATCTCGGGGTCCTGCGGCCGCTCGGCGAACATGTACTCGCGGGCGGGGTCGATGCCGCCCGTCACGTCGACGGTCATGGGGCGCTTTCCTTCGGCCGGTCGGGACGCCGAGAACCGCCCGCGTAGGCGTCTACGTAGGCGGCGAACAACGGCCGAATCACGTTGTCGTCCAGGCCGAATGCCTCTGGCGCGGCCTTGGGGTGTGGCTCACGCTTCTCGGCGTTCTCGGCCCACCACGCCCGCATACCGGCCTCGAACCGTTCGGTCACCGTCTCGCCGAGCCAGCTGTACAGCCGCTCGACTTCGCCGATCGGATCGTTCTGCATCGCCCGAAAGTCGATGTCGTAGAACCGGTCCGCGGCCCTGTCCCGGAACGCCATCGCCCGCGCGATACCCGTCGACCACTGGGTGACGTTCAGTTCACCGAGGTAGCGCCGGTCGAGGTGATCGGTGAAACCGCCGACGATGTCGGCGTAGACGTCTACAACCGACAGCAGCACGTCGGTCGGATCGCGGTGCGTCATGACGAAGCGGGCATCGGGGAACACGCGGTCGAGGTAGTCCAGCGAAAGCACGTGTGCCGGCGACTTGAGCCGCCATGGGCGCGCCGGTTCCCCCCACTGGAGCAACTTGAGCACCCGTCGCTCATACCGGTACGTCGACGTGAAATCCGCTCGGTCACAGAGCCATTGAGAGTAGGTCGGAATCTGTGCGTAGGCCTGGAAGATTTGGGACTTGAAGTCGAGCGCCATCAGGTCCAGGCATTCCATCGGGCCGCGGATGTCGGTCGGCACGTGGTGACGAGTGCCCACGAGGACGGGCCGCTGATCGGGCGGGATGCGCGGGTCGTGGCCGCGCACGGTCGACGGTGGAGGGCACGGCTGCGCGGACTCCCAGCTGCGCAGATAACGGACATCGGGATCCTGCGCGAGCAGGAACGACAGCGCGGTCGACCCCGTCCGCGGCAGGCCCAACCCGAACAGCGGCGAGGCGATCTGCTCGTCGTCGATGTCGGGGTTGCGGCGGCACCAATCCTCCACCTGGAGCCGCTGCGACAGGTGCAGTCCGATGCGGTTGTAGACGAAGTCTTGGCCGCGTGCGTTGAGCCGGGCTTCGTCGCTAAGCGCACGGACGAGGATCTCCAGGCCCTCGCGAAACGAGTCCTCGCCGAAGTCGTCGAGGCCGGTGCGCTCGACGGCCGCGGCCATCAGATCCTCGACGGATACCACCCTGCACCTCCCACCGAATTGGTGACAGTACACTGCCACTACTATGGTCGGGCCGTCAACGCGCTCGTACGACAACAGCGTCCGCAGGCGCAAGGCCGCACACACCCGCGAGCGCATCGTCGCCGCGGGCAGTGCGCTGGTGCACGAGTTCGAGACGTGGGACTGGCGCGAGCTGACGTTCAAGGCCGTCGCCGCGCGGGCCGGGGTCGGCGAGCGGACGGTGTACCGGCATTTTCCGACCGAACGCCATCTGCACGACGCGGTGATGCAACGGCTCGAGACCGAAGCCGGGGTGTCCTATGAGGACGTCACGTTGGCGAACCTGAGCGAGGTGACGGCGCGGGTTTTCGCGTCGCTGCAACGCTTCTCGGTCAAGCACAGCACACCGTCGCCGGCCGATCCCGCGTTCGTCAGCTCCGACGTCCGCCGCCGTGACGCGCTGTTGCGAGCCGTGAACGAGGCCTCACCGCAGCTACCCGACGAACAGCGGCGCGCGATCGCGGGCCTGCTCGACGTGCTGTGGAGCCCGGCCACCTACGAGCGCCTGGTCGCGGTGTGGGGCCTGGACGGTGACGCGGCCACGGGTGCGATCGACTCGTTGATGGCCCAGGTGACACAGGCGATCGGACGCGGCGGCATCGAGTCTGCGTAGCCTCGTGACGTGACCGCATCCTCCGTCGCCGCCACGCCGGCATCCCGTTCGAAGGTCAAGCAGCTCACCGGACGCACCGTGTCACGCCTGCTGCGGCTGCCGCCGCACACCACCGACTTCACGGTCCGCAAGGTCCGCGTACCGATGCGCGACGGGGTCGAGTTGCGCGCCGACCACTATGCGCCCAGCACGCCAGACCCGGCCGGCACGCTGCTGGTCCGCTGCCCCTATGGCCGCGACTTCCCCTTCGCCGCCATCTACGGCCGCGTCTACGCCGCCCGCGGCTATCACGTCGTCCTGCAGAGCGTTCGCGGAACCTACGGCTCCGGCGGGGACTTCGACCCGATGGTCAACGAGATCGCCGACGGCGCCGACACCGTCGAGTGGCTGCGCGACCAGGAGTGGTTCACCGGCTCGTTCGCCACGATCGGGCTGTCGTATCTCGGTTTCACCCAGTGGGCGTTGCTCACCGACCCACCACCGGAGATGAAGGCCGCGGTGATCACCGTCGGTCCGCACGACGTCAGCGGGCCGCGGTGGGGTCCCGGTTCGTTCGCGTTGAGCGACTTCCTCGGCTGGAGCCACCTGGTGGCCTCCCAGGAGGATCCGAACCGCGCGCGGGCGCTGGTGCGACAGCTGCGGTCGCGGCGCCGGCTCGCCCGTGCGATGAGCCGGCTGCCCGCCGGCGAGGCGGGCCGCGCGCTGTTGGGCGAGGGCGCGCCGTGGTGGGAGTCCTGGCTCGATCACCCCGATGCCGACGATCCCTTCTGGACCGCGCTGAACCTGCGTCGGGCCTTGGACACCGCCGACGTGCCGGTGCTGCTGATCAGCGGCTGGCAGGACCTGTTCCTGGAGCAGACGATGGCCCAGTATCGGCGGCTGCGTGAACGCGGAGTCGAGGTCGGACTGACCGTCGGCCCGTGGAACCACACCCAGCTGATGACCAAGGCCGCGCCGACCGCCATCCGCGAGACACTCGACTGGTTGGGCGCTCATCTCGCCGGTGCCGAGAGCAAGCGGCGTCAGCCGGTGCGGATCTTCATCAACGGCAGCGGCTGGATCGACCTGCCCGACTGGCCGCCGGCCATGCCCGAAGTGGTGCGCTACCTTCAGCCGGGTGGTCGCCTCGGCGATGCCGTCCCGCCGGAGACCGCGGCTCCCTCGACGTTCACCTACAACCCGGCGAAGCCGACGCCGACGGTGGGCGGCCGGCTGCTGTCGCCAAAGGGCGGATATCGCAGAGACACCCGGTTGGCGCAGCGTGCCGACGTGTTGAGCTTCACCGGCGACCGCCTGCCCGCCGACAAGTACGTGGTGGGGATGCCGGCCGTGGAGCTGTCGCATTCGTGCGACAACCCGTACAACGATCTGTTCGTGCGCCTGAGCGAGGTCGACGCCAAGGGACGCTCACACAACGTGAGCGACGGTTACCTCAGCGCCGCACCGGATTCCGGACTGGTGCGCATCGAACTCGACCCGATCGCGCATCGCTTCGGTGCGGGTTCACGGATCCGCGTGCTCGTGGCGGGCGGGTCGCACCCCCGGTTCGCCCGCAACCTCGGTACCGGCGAACCGCTCGGGACGGGTAAGAACCTCGCGCCGGCCACCCACACGGTGCATCTCGGCGACGGCGCGTCACGGCTTGTGCTGCCCGCCGCGCCGCAGCCGCCCGCGGGCTGAGGTACGGGTCAGCCCACCGAACGGCGCAACCGCTCGGCGATCTCGTGCAGCGTGGCGTCGTCGTGCACTGGGGCCGCCCACTCGGGGTCGATCGGCAGCTGCACCCAGCTGGTGCAACCTGCGTATTCGGGTGTGCGTTCGAGTCGCAGCGGCCGCACCAGCGGGCTGGCCCGGACGACGAGCGCGGTGAGCCGATGCTTGGGCCGAAAATCGAGCCGGTCGGCACGCACCGATTCGTCGGTCCAAATATGCAGGGGCGCAATCTTTTCGAGCGCCTCGGGCTTATTCACCTCGACTGCGGCGACGACGCGGGCACCGGCGCGGACCACCACCGCAGCTTCTGTGCTGTCGGCGGTCGCCACTTCGAGCAGATCGCGGTGCTCGGCGCGCACCCGCTCGGCGTGGCTGTGCGCGACCGTCGGAAACAGCAGAAAGCGCGATGCCGTGACCGCGAAGCGCTTCTCGTGAATACCGCCCTTGCGCAGCAGAACGGTCTGCCTGCCGTCCAGCAGTGCGTGGATGGCAGCACTCCACTCCTTGAGCGCCGGCTGCGTCAGCGTCGTCGTCATGGGACCGGTTGTGTCGCTTCGTCCGCTATGTCGCGGCCGCCGCTTTGCTGTTCATGCGGGCCCGCACCTCGGGGCGGCGCAACGGCGGCACCGTCTTCGGCGGCTGGCGCCGGGCCGGCAGCGACGTCAGCAGCCGGTGGGTGGTGGCGGTGACCTCCGCGACGGCGGCCTCGAAGGCCTCGGCGTTGACCGAAGTCGGCCGGGTGATGCCGCTGACCTTGCGAATGTACTGCCGCGCGGCGGCCTCGATCTCCTCGTCGGTCGCCGCCGGTTCGAGTCCGCGTAGCTCGGTGATGTTTCGGCACATGGCTCCACGATAGGTTCGTCGGGTGACTGACGACATCCTGCTCATCGACACCCGCGACCGGGTGCGCACCCTGACCCTCAACCGGCCGCAGTCGCGCAACGCGCTGTCGTCCGAACTGCGCAAGCGGTTCTACCGCGCCCTCGGTGAGGCCCAGGCCGACGACGACGTCGACGTCGTGATCGTCACCGGCGCCGATCCGGTGTTCTGCGCGGGTCTGGACCTCAAGGAGCTGGGCGACACCACCGAGCTGCCCGACATCTCGCCGAAGTGGCCGCCGATGACCAAGCCGGTGATCGGCGCGATCAACGGTGCGGCGGTCACCGGTGGCCTCGAGATCGCGTTGTACTGCGATGTGCTGATCGCCTCCGAACAGGCGCGCTTCGCCGATACGCACGCCCGGGTGGGGCTGTTGCCGACGTGGGGGCTGTCTGTGCGGTTGCCGCAGAAGGTCGGCGTCGGAATGGCCCGCCGGATGAGCCTGACCGGCGACTACCTGTCGGCCGAGGAGGCGCTGCGGACCGGGTTGGTCACCCAGGTGGTGCCGCACGCCGAGCTCATGTCGACCGCCCGGCAGGTCGCGGCGTCGATCGTCGGCAACAACCAGCTGGCCGTACGCGCGCTGCTGGCGTCGTATCACCGCATCGACGAGGCGCAGACCAACGAGGGACTGTGGATCGAGGCGGCGTCGGCGCGCGAATGGATGCGCACGACCAGCGGAGATGACATCGCCGCCAACCGCGACGCCGTCCTGCAGCGAGGCCGCTCCCAAGTCCGCTGACCGGCCCCTCGCTCCGTTTCCGGCGCCAGCGTGCGCGAGCGCACCACCTTGCGAGCGACCGCGTCTGCCCACGACACGCCGCGGATTTACAGCAGTTTGCGGTCGCTCGTACGCTGCGAGCGTGAACGAAGCGCATGAGTACTGCGGCAGCGAGGAATGGCGACAGCTGATCCGCGAGGTGATTCTGCCGTGGGCGTTGGGTGAGATCGACCTCGGCGACGACGTGCTCGAGGTCGGCCCAGGCTACGGCGCCACCACCGACGTGCTTAGCGAGTCGGTGGGCCGGCTGACGTCGGTGGAGATCGACGACGAACTCGCGGCGATGCTGACGGCTCGCTTCGCCAAGGTCCCGACCGTCGAGATCGTGCGCGGCGATGCGACTGCGCTGACCTATGACGACGACCGCTTCTCCGGCGCGGCGTGTTTCACGATGCTGCATCACGTCCCCACCGCCGAACTTCAGGACCGGCTGTTCGCCGAGGTCGCCCGGGTGTTGCGGCCCGGGGCGGCGCTGGTGGCCAGTGACAGCCTCGGTAGCGACGAGTTGGCCGTCGCGCACGAAGGCGACACCTACAACCCCGTCGACCCCGCGGCGCTGCCGGATCGGTTGGCGGCAGCGGGATTTGGCGATGTTCGGGTCAAGACGACGGAGTTCGGCTGGGCCGCGATAGCGCGCGCCGGCGCATAGAAAACAGCACAGAACCGCGACTGCCGACGCAACCGCACGCTGAGTCCGCTTCGAGCGTGCGCAAAGTGTCGGAAATCCGCGGCGTGTCGTGGGCAAACACGCTCGTTCGCGGCACATAACGGGAGATGCGAGGGGCTAAGCGGTGCCCGGCACCAGCCAGCGGCCCGAGAACGCGCGCCAACCGACGAACACCAACCGCAGCACCATGAACGTCGACAGCCCCGCCCAGATACCCAGCAGCCCCCAGCCGAACGCCAACGACAGCCAGATCAACGGCAGGAAGCCCACCAGCGCGCTGGCCAGCGTCGCGTTGCGCATGAACTTCGCGTCGCCGGCGCCCAACAGCACCCCGTCGAGTGCGAAAACGATTCCGGCAATCGGCAATTGGGCCACCATGAACCACCACGGCACCCCGATGGCGTCGAGCACCGAGCGGTCGTCGGTGAACACGCTGGGAAACACCGACGCACCGGCCGCGAACACGACGGCAAGCACCGCCGAGGCCAACGCCGAGAAGATCGTCACCCGCCACGCCACCGATTTGGCGTGCGTCAGCTGACCCGCGCCCAGCGCCGCACCGACCAGCGATTGCGCGGCGATCGCCAGCGAATCCAACACCAGCGCAAGGAAATTCCAAAGCTGCAGCACGACCTGGTGCGCGGCGACGGCGGCCGCGCCGAACCGGGCCGCGACAGCTCCCGCCGACACGAAACATGCTTGAAACGCCAGCGTGCGCAACACCAGATCGCGGCCCATCACCACCTGCGCGCGCAACACCCCGGGGTGCACCCGCAGGGGCACCCGTTCGATCAGCAGTGCACGACAGAACAACGCGGCGGCCATCCACTGTCCCACCGCGTTCGCGACGGCCGAGCCGGGCAAACCGAGCCGGGGCATACCGAGCAAGCCGTAGACCAGCAGCGGGCACAGCACTGCCGACACCCCGAACCCGAACACCACGAACTTGAGCGGCCGCACGATGTCCTGCACCCCGCGCATCCACCCGTTGCCCGCCGCCGACACCAGGATCGCGGGTACGCCGATGATCGCGATGCGCACCCACGACAACGCTTCGTCGGCGATCTCTCCCCCGTCGGACGACCCCGCCAACGCCGACACCAGCGGAACCGCGAACACCTGCACCGCGGCGACAATGACCACACCCAACGCCAACGCCAGCCAGGTGGCCTGCACGCCTTCCCCGACGGCGGCCGCCCGATTGCCTGCGCCGTAGAAGCGGGCCGACCGGGCGGTGGTCCCGTACGCCAGAAACGTCATCTGGGAGCTCAGCGTGGTCAGTATCAGCCCGCCGATCGCCAGACCCGCCAGTGCCAGTGCGCCCAACCGGCCCACGACCGCGAGATCGAACAGCAGGTAGATGGGTTCGGCCGCCAGCACTCCGAGTGCCGGAAATGCCAGCCCGGCGATCCGGCGGCCCGTCACCGGAGCGTTCGGCGGCCCCAGTTCGGGCTCAGCCAAGGGCCGCGTGCAACGCCTTCACCACGTCCTCGGCGGACCCGGTGGCCGAATATCCCGCGGCCAGGCGGTGACCGCCACCGCCGAACCCGCTCGCGACCGGCGACAGGTCGTAAGACTTGGCCCGCATCGACACCGACCAGTGCCCCGGCTCGATCTCCTTGAACACCGCGGCCACCTCGGCCTCGTCGGTGGTGCGCACGATGTCGACGATGCTTTCGACTTCCTCGGGCCGGGCGTTGACCCATTCGTGGTGTGACACCACCGCGTACACCAGGCCCCGGCCACCGGCGGCATCTCGCAACAGCTGCGCCGAGGACAGCACCCGAGACAGCATCGGCAGCCAGGCGTAGGGATGGGTGTCGAGCAGGGTCCGGCTGATGCCGGCATTGTCGACGCCGAGATCGACGAGGCGTGCCGCCAACCGGTGCGCGCGCGGGCTGGCCCACCGGAACGAACCGGTGTCGGTGGTCAGGCCCGCGTACAGGCAGTGCGCGACGCCGATGTCGATCGGCTTGTCCCACGCGTCGAGCAGGTCGGCCACCAGCATCGTGGTGGAGTCCGCCGAGGCGTCGACGTAGTTGGCGGTGCCGAACAGTTGGTTGGAGGCGTGGTGGTCGATGACGAGGACCTCGCGACCGTCGTCGACGACGCCGCGCAGCGCACCAAGGCGGTTGATGCTGGGGATGTCGACGGTGACGATCAGGTCGGGGTCGCGGCGCATCTCGTCCGGGCCGACGAGCAGATGCCCGCCGGGAAGCGACTGCAGTGATTCGGGCAGCTTCTCCGGCGCCGCGAAACTCACCTCGACGCTCTTGCCGACCTGGTCGAGCACCAGCGCCAGCGCCAGACCGGCGCCGATGGTGTCGGCGTCGGGATAGACGTGGCAGACCACTCCGACCGAGGCGGCCGTTGACAACAGTTCGGCTGCGCCGTGGGCGTCAACCCGATCGCCCACTTCCAGGGCGTCAGTCGTCTTGTCGATCGCGGTCACCGCTGTCCTCAGAGTCGTCGGGCCCCCCGGCTACTGCCTCGCCCTCCACCTCACTGACACGGTACGGGTCCGCATCGCCGGCGTGCTTGGCACCTTGCCGAACTCTCGCCAAATCCTCATCTGCGGCGCGGGCGCGGGCCAGCAGTTCCTCCATCTTGACCGCGGCGTCGGGAACGGTGTCGCGCTCGAACGCGAGCGTGGGCGTGAAACGCACACCCAGGCTCGCGCCCACCTTGGACCGCAGCACACCCTTGGCTTTCTCGAGCGCCGCCGCTGCCCCGCCGTAATCCGGCTCCTCGGACAGCGACGCGCCGAGCACCGTGTAGTACAGCGTCGCGTCGTGCAGATCGTTGGTGACCTTGGCGTCGGTGATCGTCACACCCGACAGCCGCGGATCCTTGATCTCGTACTCGATCGCCGAGGCGACGATGGTGGAAATGCGTTTGGCCAATCGCTTCGCCCGTGCGGGGTCAGCCATCTACACCCGTTCCTTCTCGACCAACTCGTAGGTCTCGATGACGTCGCCTTCCTTGATGTCGGAATACGTCAGCGTCAGACCGCATTCATAACCCTCGCGGACCTCGGTGACGTCGTCCTTCTCCCTGCGCAGCGACGACACGGTGAGGTTCTCGGCCACCACGACGTTGTCGCGCAGCAGCCGCGCCTTCGCGTTGCGTCGCATGATGCCCGACTGGACGAGGCAGCCGGCGATGTTGCCGACCTTCGACGACCGGAAGATCGCGCGGATCTCGGCGCGGCCGAGTTCGCGCTCCTCGTAGATCGGCTTGAGCATGCCCTTGAGCGCCGCTTCGATCTCGTCGATCGCCTGGTAGATGATCGAGTAGTAGCGGATCTCGACACCCTCGCGGTTGGCGAGCTCGGTGGCCTTGCCCTCCGCGCGGACGTTGAAGCCGATGATGATCGCGTCCGAGGCCGACGCCAGGTTGACGTTGGTCTCGGTGACACCGCCGACGCCGCGGTCGATGACGCGCAGTTCGACTTCGTCGTCGATCTGGATACCCAGCAGGGCCTCCTCGAGCGCCTCGACCGTACCGGCGTTGTCGCCCTTCAGGATCAGGTTCAGCTGGCTGGTTTCCTTCAGCGCCGAATCCAGGTCCTCGAGGCTGATCCGCTTGCGGCTGCGCGCGGCCAGCGCGTTGCGCTTGCGGGCGCTGCGCCGGTCGGCGATCTGACGCGCGATGCGGTCCTCGTCGACGACGAGCAGGTTGTCACCTGCACCCGGCACCGACGTGAAGCCGATGACCTGCACGGGCCGCGACGGCAACGCCTCCTCGACATCCTCGCCGTGTTCGTCCACCATGCGGCGGACACGCCCGTAGGCGTCACCCGACACGATGGAGTCGCCGACCCGCAGCGTGCCGCGCTGCACCAGCACCGTGGCCACCGGGCCGCGGCCGCGGTCCAGGTGCGCCTCGATCGCCACACCCTGGGCCTCCATGTCCGGGTTGGCCCGCAGGTCCAGGGCCGCGTCCGCGGTCAGCACGACCGCTTCCAGCAGCGCGTCGATGTTGGTGCCCTGTTTGGCGGAGATGTCGACGAACATCGTGTCGCCGCCGTAGTCCTCGGGAATCAGCCCGTATTCGGTGAGCTGGCCGCGGATCTTGGCCGGATCGGCGCCTTCCTTGTCGATCTTGTTGACCGCCACCACGATCGGCACCTCGGCCGCCTGCGCGTGGTTGATGGCCTCGACCGTCTGCGGCATCACGCCGTCGTCGGCGGCGACTACCAGGATCGCGATGTCGGTGGCCTTCGCACCGCGGGCTCGCATGGCGGTGAACGCCTCGTGACCCGGGGTGTCGATGAACGTGATCGGGCGGACGTTGCCGTCGAGGTCAACCTGGACTTGGTAGGCGCCGATGTGCTGGGTGATGCCGCCGGCCTCGCCCTCGCGGACGTTGGCCTGACGGATGGTGTCCAGCAGTCGGGTCTTGCCGTGGTCGACGTGACCCATGACGGTGACGACCGGCGGACGCTGTTCGAGGTCCTCTTCGCCCCCTTCGTCCTCGCCGTAGGTGAGGTCGAACGACTCGAGCAGTTCGCGGTCCTCGTCCTCCGGGGAGACGACCTGAACCTTGTAGTTCATCTCGCTGCCGAGCAGTTCGAGGGTGTCGTCGCCGACGGACTGCGTCGCGGTGACCATCTCGCCGAGGTTGAACAGCGCCTGCACCAGCGTGGCCGGGTTGGCGTCGATCTTCTCGGCGAAGTCGCTCAGCGATGCGCCGCGGGCCAGCCGGATGGTCTCACCGTTGCCGTGCGGCAGCCGGACGCCACCGACGACCGGCGCCTGCATGTTCTCGTATTCGGCGCGTTTCGCCCTTTTCGACTTACGTCCACGCTTGGGCGCGCCGCCGGGACGACCGAACGCACCGGCCGCACCGCCACGCTGGCCGGGGCGGCCACCACCACCTGGACGGCCCCGGAAACCTCCGCCGGCGGGTGCGCCGCCGCCACCGCCGCGGTAGTTACCGCCACCGCCACCACCGCCGGGACCGCCGGGACGACCACCGCCGCCACCCGGTCCGCGGCCACCGGGGCCGGGACGCGGACCACCGGGGCGACCCATCGCGCCGGGCCGCGCGCCGGGCGGGCGCGGCGGCATGTTGCCGGGCGTCGCCCCGCCTGGGCGTGGGGCACCGGGACGCGGACCACCGGGTCCGGGCCGGGGGCCTTGGGGACGGGGCATCGGCCGGTCGACCGGCTGTTGAGAGGAGAACGGGTTGTTGCCAACGCGGGGAACGCGTGGCGCCGGTTTCGGCGCACCGGGCGTGGGGCCCGGCCGGGGGCCGGGTGTCGGCCCCGGGCGGGTGGGCGGCGCAGCCGGTGTGGCCGGCGGGGCGGCGGCCGCCGCGGGAGGCGCGGGAGGCGCGGCGGACGGAGCCTCGGCGGCGGGTGCCGCGGGCTTGGGCGCGGGCGCCTTTGCGGGCTCCGCCGGAGCGGCGCTCTTGGCAGGCGCGGCGGGCGCAGCGGTCGACGAGGCAGCCGCCGAACCATTGCCCTCGGATTTGACCTTCTCGGCGGCCTTCTTGCCGCCGCCGAAGGATTCGCGCAACCGGCGCGCGACCGGGGCCTCCACGGTGGAGGACGCGGATTTGACGAATTCGCCCTGTTCGCTCAGACGAGCGAGAACTTCCTTACTGGTGACACCGAGTTCCTTGGCCAACTCGTGTACACGGGCCTTACCTGCCACTACATCTCCATCTCTAGAGGCGTCAGCGGTGGTAGGCGCCGCGCCTCGGGTTAGCTATGACGCATGGTCATCGGGACTTCACGGTGTGCTCATGTTCTTCGCTACCTGTTCTGTTGCCGAGGGCTCGGGCGGGTCTGCACTGCTACGAGTGCCGACATACTCGATCACCGCGGATAGGTCCGGTGAACCGGTGATACGCAACGCTCGACCGAACGCTCGCCGACGAATCGCTGCCTCGAGGCACTGTGGAGTGGGATGCAGCCACGCACCCCGCCCCGGCAGCTTTCTCGCGTGGTCAACGGTGACGGTGCTGAGAGAATTCCCAGCCCCATCGACGTTGCCGACGGCGACCACCCGAAGCAGTTCGACGGCCAGCTCTCGCTTTCGGCAACCAACGCAGGTCCGCACCGGTCCGACAGGATCGTCGGGGCTGCGTCGTTGCGCCGAAGCCGAAGTCTCGCGCTGGATCACAGGTGAGTCTACCGTCACGTCCGCTGGTATTTGAAATGGCTGCGCTGCTCGGCGTGGACGCGTGCGCCGGCCGGCGCTTACCGGTCCCCCACGGCACCGCGTGCGGCGTCCTGGTCGGGCTCTCCGGTGCCCGCGGGAGGCGCGTCGCTGCGGATGTCGATGCGCCACCCGGTGAGCCGGGCCGCCAGCCGGGCGTTCTGCCCCTCCTTGCCGATGGCCAGCGACAACTGGAAGTCGGGTACGACGACGCGGGCCGCGCGGGCGGCCTCGTCGATGACCGTCACCGAGACGACCTTGGCCGGTGAGAGCGCGTTGGCGACGAACTTCGCCGGATCGGGGTCGTAGTCGATGATGTCGATCTTCTCGCCCGACAGTTCGCTCATCACGTTGCGCACCCGCTGACCCATCGGCCCGATGCAGGCACCCTTGGCGTTCAGTCCCGGCACCCGGGAGGCCACCGCGATCTTCGAGCGGTGACCGGCCTCCCTGGCGACCGCCACGATCTCGACCGAGCCCTCGGCGATCTCGGGTACCTCGAGCGAGAACAGTTTGCGCACCAGGTTCGGGTGCGTGCGCGACAGCGTGATCAGCGGTTCCCGCGCGCCGCGGCTGACGCCCACGACGTAGCAGCGCAACCGGTCGCCGTGTTCGTAGCGCTCGCCGGGCACCTGCTCGGCGGCGGGGATGACGCCTTCGGAACCCTTGGTCTCACTGCCCATCCGGACGACGACGAGGCCGCGGGCGTTGGCCCGTGCATCGCGCTGGATCACCCCGCCGACGATGTCGCCTTCGCGGGCGGAGAACTCACCGTAGGTCTTCTCGTTCTCGGCGTCGCGGAATCGCTGCAGCATCACCTGGCGCGCCGTCGTCGCGGCCACGCGGCCGAAACCCTCTGGGGTGTCCTCCCACTCGGTGATCGTGTTGCCGTCCTCGTCGACCTCAGACGCGATGACCTTGACCTCGCCGGTCTTGCGGTCGATCTCGATGCGCGCCTCGGCGGCATGGCCCTCGGTGTGTCGATAGGCGGTCAGCAGGGCGGATTTGATGGTTTCGACGAGCTCGCCCACCGGAATTCCGCGGTCGACCTCGATGGCGTGTAGCGCGGCCATGTCGATATTCACGCCGACGCCTCCTTCCCAGATTGGCCGACCAGCTCCAGCTCTCGCGGATTGGGGGGCGAGAATTCAACTTGCACAACAGCTTTGGCGATACCGTCGAGCGGCAACTCCCGGACGGAGAAGGTGGCCTGCCGGCCGGTGCGCACCACCAAACGCACCATGCCGTCGCGGGTTTCGCCGAGCCTGCCGGTGAGCTCCGAGCCGTCGGACAGCGTCAGCTCGACCTTGCGGCCGCGCGCCCGGCGGTAGTGCTTCTCGGCGGTCAGCGGCCGGTCCACACCCGGTGAGGTGACCTCGAGTACATAGGGGGCGGATCGCGCGTCGACCTCGTCGAGCAGCGCAGAAGCAGTACGGGACAGTTGGGCGATCGAAGCGAGGTCGAGGCCGTCGTCCCCGTCGGCCACCACCGTGATGCGCGGCGGACGCGCGGCCGGGTCGACGATCACGTCCTCGATTTCGTAACCCGCGCGCGCGAACTCGCCGTCGAGTAGCTCGATCACCTCGTTCTGCGACGGTAATCGCGCAGAATGCTCCGTCACGGCGAGCTCCTCGTCTTGAGTTGTCCGGACTCGATCCATCGGTGGCACACCTTGGAACCGACACTCCACGATACGCCAGCGTCGCCGCGGTAAAACGCCAAACGAACACCGATGCGAACGAAGCGCAATGGCAAGATGTTGTCCGTGCCGAGCCCCCCGCCGACCGTCAGCAGGAGACGCGTGTTGGCCTCGGCGGCGGCATTGGCGCTGCTGGGCGCGACCGCGGCGGCCTGCGGCACACCGCCCCCGCCGCCCGAGGTCGACGAACTCGCTGCTCAACTCGACCGGGCTCGCACCGACAGCCAGCTGGCCACCGACGCGGCGGCCAACGAGCGCGGACCCGTCGTCGAGGCGTTGACGGCGGTGGCCGCCGAACGCGCCGCCCATGCCCAGGCGCTCTCCGACGAGTTGGTCCGGCTGCGCGGCGAACAGGCACCCACGTCCACTCCGACCAGCACGACCGCAGAGCCGGCGAAGCCGCGCACCGCCAAGGACGCCGCCAACGCACTGCGGGTCTCGGCGTCCAGCGCCGCCGAGCTCGCGGCCAAGCTCTCCGGCTACCGCGCCGGACTGCTCGCCTCGATCGCCGCGGCGTGCACCGCCGCGTACACGGTCGCCCTCGCCGAACCGGAGAAGCCGCGATGACATCGGCGGAGCCCACCCCGACGCGGCCGTCGGAGGCCGCCGACGGCGCGCTCTACGACGCGATCGCCACCGAACACGCGACCATCTACGGATACGGCGTCGTGTCTGCGCGTTCGGCGCCCGACGACAACTGGCTGGTGTCGAAGGCCATGGCCGAGCACCGCGAACGCCGTGAGACCGGGCTGCAGATGCTGGAGGACCGGTCGATCGTCGGCCCGCTGCCCGCCGCGGGTTACCAGCTGCCGATGGAGGTCAAAACGCCCGCCGACGCCGCCAAACTCGCGGTGCGGATGGAAGAGGACGCGGCCGTCGCCTGGCGCGCGGTCGTCGAGCAGGCCAGCACCGAACAGGACCGGGCCTTCGGCGTCGAGGCGCTGACGCAGTGTGCGGTGATGGCGGCACGGTGGAGCCAACTGCTCGGCACGACGCCGGTCACCGTCGCATTCCCGGGCGGAAGCGAGTAGCGGTCACGAGGCGCCGACTGTGGGCTTGTGTCACGCTCCACCCGCCTGTGGCGTGCGGGTAACCCACGTTCGGCCTACGGCGAAGTGAGCGCCCCCGCGATCTCCGCCGCGGCATCGCCGTCCCGGCCGCTCACGGAGATTTCGCGCGTCTCGCCGGTGAACCGGTTGCGCAGCTCGACCACGCCGTCGGCCCAGCCGCGGCCGATCACGACGAGCCACGGCACGCCGAGCAGTTCGGCGTCCTTGAACTTCACCCCTGGCGAGGCGGTGCGGTCGTCGAGCAGCACGTCGATCCCGCGCCGATCCAACTCGCCAGCCAGTTCTTCGGCCCCTCCGCGAGCGGCGGCGTCCTTGTTCGCGATGACGAGGTGGACGTCGAACGGCGACACCTCCGCCGGCCAGCGCAGGCCGAGCTCGTCGTGGTGTTGTTCGGCGATGACGGCGACCAGCCGCGACACCCCGATGCCGTAGGAACCCATGGTCAACCGGACCGGCTTGCCGTTCTCGCCGAGCACGTCGACCTCGAACGCGTCGGTGTACTTACGGCCCAGCTGGAAGATGTGACCGATCTCGATACCGCGCGCACTCACCAGCGGCCCCGCCCCGTCCGGCGACAGATCGCCGTCGCGTACCTCGGCGGCCTCGATCGTGCCGTCGGCGACGAAGTCGCGGCCCGCCACCAGGCCGACGACGTGCTTGCCGGGCTCGTCGGCACCGGTGATCCACGACGTGCCCTCGACCACACGCGGATCGATGAGGTAACGAATCCCGTTCGCCAGCAACGCTTTCGGACCGATATACCCCTTGGCGAGAAACGGATACTTGGCGAAGTCGGCGTCGTCGAGCAGCGCGTACTCGGCCGGTTCGAGCGCAGCGCCCAGGCGCTTGTCGTCGACCTCGCGGTCACCGGGCACGCCGATGCCCAGCAGCTCCCACTCGCCGCCGGGCACGCGGGTCTTGAGCATCACGTTCTTCAGGGTGTCGGCGGCGGTGACGGTGCGATCCAGCGCCGCGTTGGCCCAGTCGACCAGCGTGGCGATCGTCGGGGTGCCCGGGGTGTCGTGGACCTTGGCCTCGGGCTGGCCGTCGACCGGCAGCGGCGCCGGGGCGGCCGTGGTCACCGCTTCGACGTTGGCGGCATAACCGGACTCCAGACACCGCACGAACGTGTCCTCGCCGATCTCGCTTTCGGCCAGGAACTCCTCGGATGCGCTGCCGCCCATCGCCCCGGAAACGGCCGAGACGATGACGTAGCGCACCCCCAACCGGTCGAAAATGCGCCGGTAGGCGTCGCGGTGGGCCAGGTACTGCGCGCGCAGCCCGTCGTCGTCGACGTCGAACGAGTACGAGTCCTTCATGACGAACTCGCGGCCGCGCAGGATTCCCGCCCGCGGGCGGGCCTCGTCGCGGTACTTGGTCTGGATCTGGAACAGCAGCAGCGGAAAATCCTTGTAGCTGTTGTACTCCCCCTTCACCGTCATGGTGAAGAACTCTTCGTGCGTCGGGCCGAGCATGTAGTCGTTGCGCCTGCGGTCCTGCAGCCGGAACACGCCGTCGCCGTACTCGGTCCAGCGGTTCGTCGTCTCGTAGGGCCCCTTCGGCAGGAGCGCCGGGAAGAGGATCTCCTGGCCGCCGATCGCGGTCATCTCGTCGCGGACGACCCGTTCGATGTTGCGCAGCACCCGCAGCCCCAGCGGCAGCCAGCTGTAGAGCCCGGGCCCGACCGGTCGGATGTAGCCGGCGCGGATCAGCAGTTTGTGGCTGGGCACTTCGGCGTCGGCTGGGTCGTCGCGCAGGGTGCGCAGGAACAGCTCCGACATGCGGGTGATCACAGCCGACAACCTTACTGACTGTGTTGATCCACCGATCGCCACCGCTCTTACCCCGCCGGGCCCCAGCTACAGCTCGCCGGCCTCCACGGCTTCCTTGGTGTGCTGCGCGGAGGCGATCTGGCGCGACGAGAAACCGATGAAGAACGCGGCGATACCGACCATCACCGCGACACCGGCGACCCACAACAGCGAGTAGGTGTAGCCGTAGCCGAGCGCGTCGAGCTGGGCAGGCGTCATGTCCTTGACCGGTCCGGTGGTACCGCCCAGGTACAGCGTGCGCGACGTCTGCACCGCCTGGATGACGACGAGCACCACCGGGCCGCCGAGGTTCTGCACCATCAGCGTGATCGACGACACCGGGCCGATCTCGCCGGGGCCCACTCCCGCGATCGCGCACAGCGGCAGGATCACCGCGATGGCTCCGATGCCGAAGCCGCCGACCACGATCGGCGCGAACAGGTCCGGGAAGTAGGGGATGCTGCGGTCCAGCGTCGACCCGTACAGCATCGCGCCGAGGACGAAGATGCCGCCGCCGAGGATCAGCCAGCGCGGGGCGACGTGCGGCGCGAGCCGGGCGGCCACCGCGGTGCCCACCCCGAACGCGAGCGCGAACGGGATGAAGCAGATGCCCGCCTCCAGGGCCGAGTAGCCCAGCACGTCCTGCACCAGCAGACCGATCATCACCGTCAGCGTCAGCAGCACGCCGCCTGCCAGAAACAGCGCGATGAACGTCATGACCCGGTTGCGGTTGTCGAACACCGAGAACGGCACGATGGGGTGCTGCGCGGTGCGTTCGACGAGCAGGAAGCTGATGAAGAAGACCGCGGACGCTACCGCGGCGCCGATGACCAGCGGGTCGATCCAGCCGCGCGGCGGGCCCTGGGTGAAGACGAGCACCGCCGACGAGCAGCCCAGCGTCGCCAGCAGCGCACCGGTGATGTCGAGTTTGAGTCGCTCGTGGTGTGTTTCGGCGAGTTTGAGGACCGCGATGGTGATGATCGCGATACCGATCGGCACGTTGATCAGAAACGCCAGCCGCCAGGAGATCACCGTCAACGCGCCGCCGAGCACCAGCCCGAGCACCGAGCCGATGCCCTGCATGGCCGCCGATATGGCCAACGCCCGGTTACGCGCCTGGCCGACCGCGTAAGTCGTCGCGATCAGCGCCAGCCCGGTCGGCGCTGCCACCGCCGCCCCGGTGCCCTGTACCGCGCGCGCGACGATCAGCGTGGCGGGATCAGTGGCCAGGCCACAGACCAGCGAGGCGATGGTGAACACCCCGACGCCGGACAGGAATGCGCGCTTGTGGCCGATCGCGTCGCCGACGCGCCCGCCGAGCAGCAGCAGCCCGCCGAACGCCAAGACGTAAGCGGTGATCACCCAGCTCTTGCTGGCGTCGGTGAGGCCGAGGTCGGCCTGCATCCGGGGCAGCGCGACGATCACGATCGTGCCGTCGAGGGTCGACATCAGCTGCATGCCGGTGATCGCGATGATCGCCGGGCCCAGAACGGACTTCGCGAGCGGCAACGCCGCGGGCGGCACGGGACGGTCCGTCGACTCGGAGGAACCACCGACGGCAGACATGGTCAGCCACCCTACCGAGTGCGATTTCGGTGTATTCGGTCGCGCCGCGCGCGACGGACTACACCGGAGTCAGAGCTCTCCGGAGTTGGATGTCGAGCTAAAGCTCTCCGGAGTCGATCGCGTCCTTGACTTCCTGCGCATGCGCAACCTGCGACGCGCTGTAGCCGATGAACAGCGAGGCGAGCCCGACCATCACCGCGACCGCGGCCACCCACAGCAGCCCGTAGGTGTAGCCCTGGTCGAGGGCGTGCAGCTGTGCGGCACTCATGTCGTTGACGGGGCCGGTGGTGCCGCCCAGATACAGCGTGCGCGACGTGATCACGGCCTGGATGATGGCCAGCACGACGGGCCCGCCGAGGTTCTGCAGCATCAGCGCGATGGCCGACACCGGACCGATCTGGTCGAAGCCGACGCCGGCGATCGCCGACAGCATCAGCGGCACCACGATCATTCCGATGCCCAGCCCGCCGACGGTGATCGGCAGCACCAGGTTCGGGAAGTACGGGATGTTCGCGTCGAGCGTGGAGCCGTAGATCATCGCACCCAGCACCAGCACGCCGCCGGCGATGACCAAGAGTCGCGGCGGGAACATCTGCACCAGCTGCGACGAGAGCCCGAGCCCGATCCCGAGCGCGATTACGAACGGAATGAATCCGATGCCTGCGCGCAGCGGGCTGTAGCCCATGATGTCCTGCACGTACAGGCCGATCAGGACGGTCAGCGTGAACATCACGCCGCCGGCCAGGAACACCGCGGCGAAGGTCGCGACCCGATTGCGGTCCTTGAACAGGTCGAACGGCAGGACCGGGTTGGCCGCGGTGCGCTCGACGTAGAGGAACGCCAGGAAAGCAGCGCACGCAGTGAGACCGGAACCCAGCGTGATCGGTGACAGCCAGCCCTGTTCGGGCCCCATCGAGAACCCGAACACCGCTGCGGTACAGGCGAGCGTGGCCAAGAGGGCGCCTGCGGCGTCCAGCTTTAGCCGCTCGCGGTTCGTCTCCCGCAGGGTCTTGCGGGCCAGGTGGATCATCACCAGGCCGATCGGGACGTTGATCAGGAACGCCCAGCGCCACGACACCTCGGTAAGCGCACCACCGACGATCAGGCCCATCACCGAGCCGATACCGGTCATCGCGGCGAAGATCGCGGTGGCCGCGTTGCGGGCCGGGCCCTTCGGGAACGTCGTCGCGATCAACGCCAGCGCGGTCGGTGACGCGATGGCCGCGCCGACGCCCTGCAGCAGCCGGGCGACCACAAGCGTCGCCTCGTTCCACGCGAGACCACACAGGATCGAAGCGATGGTGAACAGCGCCACGCCGACGATGAAGGTGCGCTTGCGGCCGATCGTGTCGCCGAGTCGCCCGCCGAGCAGCATCAACCCGCCGAAGGTCAGCACGTAGGCGGTGATCACCCAGCTACGGCCGGCGTCGGAGAGGCTCAGCTCGTCCTGGATCTTAGGAAGCGCGACGATCGCGATCGTGCTGTCCATGGTCGCGAGCAGCTGCATACCGCCGATCGCGATGACCGCAGCGATGAACCTCGGCGATGGCAGCCACGCCGAGGACCTGCCGGTTTGCCCGCGCGCAGACCCGATAGCGGTCTTCTGGGAGTGCGGTGGAAATGCTCGATTTGCCCCACCCTCGGCGTCACGGCGCATGGCAGCACGCTCTGCGTCATTGAGAGCCGTCATGGGGGTTACCTTACAGTAATCTTAAGATCCCTTTAACCGGCGAAGGCGGCCACGGGCCCGATAACGATGATCGCAGGCGGCCGAATTCCGTCCTCCCGGATGCGTTCTGCGACATCGGCGAGCGTCGCGCGCAAAGTACGCTGTGCGGCGGTGGTGCCGTGCTGAACAACCAGAACCGGCGTATTCGCAGGTCGTCCGCCTTCCTGCAGAGCCTCGGCGAACAGTTCGATGCGTTCGACCGCCATCAGCAACACGATGGTGCCCGAGAGCGCGGCCAAGGCATTCCAATTCACTAACGATTCGGGATGCCCGGGCGCGACATGCCCGCTCACCACCACGAATTCGTGCGTGACGTGCCGGTGGGTGACGGGCACACCCGCGAGCGCGGGAACCCCTATGGCACTGGTCACACCGGGTACGACGGTGACCGGGATACCGGCCTCGGCGCACGCCAGCACCTCTTCATATCCGCGGGCGAACACGAACGGGTCGCCGCCCTTGAGCCTTACGACGAACTTGCCCTCTTTCGCGCGGTCGATCAGCAGGCCGTTGATCGCGTCCTGTGCCATGGCCCGGCCGTACGGGATCTTCGACGCGTCGATGACCTCGACATGCGGCGGCATCTCGGCCAGCAGTTCCTGCGGTGCGAGGCGATCGGCGACGACGACGTCGGCGTGCGCCAACAGCCGACGCCCGCGAACGGTGATCAACTCGGGGTCGCCCGGTCCCCCTCCCACGAGCGCCACCCCGCCGTGTACGACGTCGGTGGTCGCCGAACTGTCCGGTGCGATGAGCCCGCGCTGCATGGCCTCGTGGATCGCCGACCTGATCGCCGCCGACCGGCGGTGCTCACCGCCGGCGAGCACACCGACCGACAGCCCCTCGTACTCGAACGATGCGGGGGTGACGGCCGTGCCCTCGACGGCCACGTCCGCGCGCACACAGAAGATGTGGCGGTCCTCGGCCTCGGCGACGACGGTGGCGTTGACGGCCGGGTCGTCAGTGGCCGCGATCGCGTACCAGGCGCCCTGAAGGTCGCCAGGTTGAAACTCGCGCAGCTGCAGCGTGATTCCACTCATCGCCTCGACCGCGGGCGTGGCCTCGCGCGCGATCACGACCACGTCGGCGCCGTTGGCCACCAGAAGCGGCAAGCGGCGCTGCGCGACACTGCCGCCGCCTACGACGACGACTTTCCTGCCGGTCAGGCGCAGACCGACCAGATAGGCGTTCTCGATCACTGATCCGGATCCTGTTCGCGCGAGCTCATCGGCGCGAGCTTAGAGGTTGCGGCCACCGCCACGAAGCGGCTGATCGCCCGCGGGTGCGCGGCGGGGTGGGTGTGCAGGTAGCCGGCATGCACTGCGCCGTTCACGACACCGTCCCTCCTGCGGCCGGCGGCCTGGCCGGTGAAGATCCACGCGGGGGCGTAGTCGTCTTTGAAAGTGACTGCGGTGCGGTGAAATTCGTGTCCCATCATCCGGTCGCCGATCGAGTGCAATGGCGAGTCGGCCACCACGACGGCCTCGCGGTAGCCAAGTGTGAGGCGGTCGGTGAACGTCGCCGAGCCGGAGATCACCCCACACATCGGGTGACCATCGAGGTCGTCGACGAGATAGGTCAGGCCCGCGCATTCGGCGTGCACGGGGGCCCCCGACGCCGCCAGTCGTCTGATCTGCGTGCGGGCGACGTCGTTGGCCGAGAGTTCGGCGACGAACTCCTCCGGGAAACCGCCGGGGACGACGAGGGCGTCGGCGCCCGACGGCAGCGCGTCGGTCAGCGGGTCGAACTCGACGACCTCGGCGCCCGCCGCGGTGAGCACTTCGCGATGTTCGGCGTAACCGAAGCTGAACGCCCTGCCCGACGCCAGCGCCACCATGGCGTTTCCGCCGACGGGAGTCACCTCCTCGGCGTCCCAGGGGTCGTCCATGACCCTGCTGTCGGCCAGCGCGGCGATCCAGCCCAGGTCGACGTGGCGACCGACGAGCGTGGTCATCGCCTCCACCGCCTCCCGCGCCCTGTCGCCGTGTTCGACCGCGGTAACCAAGCCCAGATGACGTGAAGGGACAGACATTTGGTCGCACCGGGGAATCGCACCCAAGACCGGGATGCCGGCGTGTTCGCAGGCTTGGCGCAGCACCTCCTCGTGGCGCGGCGAGCCGACGCGGTTGAGGATCACCCCGGCGACGCGAACCGAGGTGTCGAACGTCGAAAAGCCGTGCAGCAGTGCGGCGATGCTGTGGCTCTGTCCGCGGGCGTCGACGACCATGACGACCGGCGCGCCCAGCAGAGCGGCGACATGCGCGGTGGATCCGAACGCATTGCCGCGCGACTCCTCGGTGATGCGGCCGTCGAAAAGCCCCATCACGCCTTCGATGACCGCGATGTCGGCTCGGGCGCTGCCGTGCCGGAACAACGGGCCGATCAGGTGCTCCCCCATCAGGACGGGGTCGAGGTTGCGGCCGGGCCGTAGCGAGGCCAGCGCGTGATAGCCGGGGTCGATGAAGTCGGGGCCGACCTTGAACGGCGCGACCGCCCGGCCCGCCCGCCGCAGCGCTCCCATCAAACCCGTTGCGACGGTGGTCTTTCCGCTACCCGACGCGGGCGCGGCGATCACCACCGCAGGCGTCGCCCTGGTCACGGCGCCCATTCCCCGCGAGCGTGCGTGTGTGCACACGACACGCCACCAATTCTCGACACTTTGCGCACGCTCGCGCGACGGTGCGTCACCACTCGATGCCCTTCTGACCCTTGCGCCCGACGTCCATCGGGTGCTTGATCTTGGTCATCTCGGTGACCAGATCCGCGGCATCGAGCAACTGCTGCGGCGCGTCGCGACCGGTGACGACGACGTGCTGCATCCCGGGTCGCGAGCGGATCGTCTCGACCACCTCGTCCACGTCGATCCAGCCCCACTTCAGCGGATAGGTGAACTCGTCGAGCACATAGAAGTCGTGGCGTTCGTCGGCGAGCCGCCGCGCGATCTCGGCCCAGCCGTCGGCCGCCGCCGCGGCGTGGTCGACGTCGTCGCCGTGTTTGCGCGACCAGGACCATCCCGAACCCATCTTGTGCCACTGCACCCGTCCCCCGACACCGTGCTCGTCGTGCAGCTTGCCGAGTTCGCGGAAGGCCGCTTCCTCGCCCACCTTCCACTTGGCGCTCTTGACGAACTGAAACACCGCAATATCAAAGCCCTGATTCCATGCGCGCAGCGCCATGCCGAACGCCGCGGTCGACTTGCCCTTACCCGCACCGGTGTGCACGGCGAACAGTGGGGCGTTGCGGCGTGCGCGGGTGGTCAACCCGTCGTCGGGAACCGTCAGCGGCTGACCCTGAGGCATATGTACCTCTCCCTATTCCGTGTGGCCCATCTCAGGCGGCGGTGCGGATCACGTCGGTGAGGCTGTCCGCCCGCAGCTGGGCCAGCCGCACCGCCGGGGCGTCCAGTTGTTCGGCGAGCTCTTCGGCCAGACCCAACCGCACATACGACGTTTCGCAGTCCACTACGACCGCGGCGGCGCCTTCGGCCACCAACCGCGCGGCGGCCGAGCGCGTGCGCCCCAAGGGGTCGGCACCGCCGGTGGCGCGTCCGTCGGTCAGCACCACCACGAGGCTGCGTCGGGCGCGGTCGCGTGCCTTCTCCCTCACGATCAGGTCGCGCGCCGCCAACAAGCCTTCCGCCAGAGGCGTCTTGCCGCCGGTGTCGAAACGGGCCAGGCGCCGGCTGGCGATATGCACCGACGACGTCGGGGGCAGCAGGACTTTCGCGTCGCTTTGGCGGAAGGTGATGACGGCGACCTTGTCGCGGCGCTGGTAGGCGTCGCGCAACAGCGACAGCGCCGCACCCCCGACCGCGGACATCCGGTCGCGCGCGGCCATCGACCCCGACGCGTCGACCACGAAGATCACCAGGTTCCCCTCGCGGCCCTCTCGGATCGCGCGCCGCACATCGCCCGGTTGCGGCCGGGGCGCTCCGGGTCTGCGTTGGCTCTCCACGGCGGCCAGCAGGGTGCCGAACACGTGCACGCCATGACCGGTACGGCCGTCTGGCGTGGCCGAGATCGTCTTGCCGGTACGGTTACGCGCCCGCGACCGGCGACCTGGCGCCCCCTCCCCCACACCGGGCACTACCAGCGAGCGGGTGCGGAACACCGCCGAGGGTGCCGCGCTGGGACGCGAGGTACTCCCCGAATTCCGTTGCAACGGTTGCCCATCGCGGCTGTCATCCTCCGGCGGCGACGACGCGCCACCGCCTGGCGGTTCCGGATCCGGTTCGGGGTCGGGGTTTTCGTCGGTGGCCTCGTCGGCCTGCGCCATCGCGTCGTCGAGTTGACCTGGATCGAGGCCGGGGTCGTCGAACGGGTCGCGGCGTCGGCGGTGCGGCAGTGCGAGTTCGGCGGCCACCCGGATGTCCTCCTCGGTCACCACCTCGGCCCCGCGCCACGCGGCGTGCGCGACGGCGGTCCTGGCGACCACCAGGTCGGCACGCATGCCGTCGACGTCGAACGCCGCGCACAACGCCGCGATCCGACGTAATTCGGTGTCGGGCAACGAAACCGAGTCGACCGAAGCGCGGGCCGCCGCGACACGGCGCGCCAGTTCGTCGTCGTGTTCGGCGTAGCGTTGGGCAAACCCGGCGGGATCGGCCTCGTACGCCATGCGTTGTCGGATCACCTCGACGCGCACGTCGACGTCGCGCGAGGCCCGCACGTCGACGGTGAGCCCGAACCGGTCGAGCAGCTGTGGACGCAGTTCGCCCTCTTCGGGATTCATCGTGCCGATCAGCACGAAGCGTGCCTCATGGCTGTGCGACACCCCGTCGCGCTCGACGTGCACCCGGCCCATCGCCGCGGCGTCGAGCAGCACGTCGACCAGATGGTCGTGCAGCAGGTTCACCTCGTCGACGTAGAGCACGCCGCCGTGCGCTCGGGCGAGAAGTCCCGGCGAGAACGCGTGCTCACCGTCACGCAGCACCTTCTGCAAATCCAGCGAGCCGACCACCCGGTCCTCGGTGGCGCCTATCGGCAGTTCGACCAGCTGACCAGTGGTGCCCGACGCCCTGTCCGCTGCGGCCGCCGCTTCCAGCACCTTGGCCAGGCCCCGCACCGCCGTCGACTTCGCGGTGCCCTTCTCCCCGCGGATCAGCACCCCTCCGATGTCGGGGCGGATCGCGCACAGCAGCAGCGCCAGCCGCAGACGGTCATGGCCGACGATCGCGCTGAAGGGATAGGTCACGGCTTCAGCATAGGGACGTGCGGAATGCCGTCCTGCATGAACTCCTCTCCGTCGCGGACGAAGCCGAGGCGGGCATACATATCGGCCAGGTACGTCTGGGAGTCGATGCGGCAGGGATAGTCGCCCACCTCGGCCAGCGCGGCCTGGAGCAGCCGCGTGCTGTGCCCCTGCCCGCGCACCTCACGCTTGGTGCACACCCGGCCGATGCGGAAGCCCTTCTGCCCGCCGGGATGCTCCTCCATCAGACGCAGCGTCGAAATCACCTCACCGGTGGACGTTTCCAGCCAGAAGTGCCGCGTCTCGGCGAGAAGATCGCGGCCGTCGAGTTCTGGATACGGAATGGCCTGCTCCACGACGAAGACCTCGACCCGCAGCTTGAGCAGTTCGTAGAGCGTTGCGGCGTCGAGGTCTCGAGACCAGCTGCGGCGCAGCGCAACCGTCATCCCGTGGCCACCGCCGAGGACTCCTCGAGGCGCAGGACCCGCGTTCCGTGCGACCACACCTCGTCGAACAGCGCAGGCTCGGAGGACAACTCGTGTCCCAGCGACGGCACCATCTCCTTGATCTCGGACTCCCACACCGGATAGCGCTTGGCGAAGCAGCGTTGCAGCACGTCGATCATCGCGGGCACCGCGGTCGAGGCGCCCGGGGAAGCGCCGAGCAGCCCGGCGATGGTGCCGTCACCGGAGGTGAGCACGGTGGTGCCGAAGTCGAGGACGCCCTTGCCGCTCTTACCGCAGATGACCTGGACGCGTTGCCCCGCCACGTTGAGCTCCCAGTCGGATTCCTTTGCGCTGGGCGCGAACTCGCGTAGCGCTTCGATTCGCTCGGCGTCCGACAGCATCAGCTGGCCCACCAGGTACTTGAGCAGTCCGAACTGGGTGAGCGCGACGTTGACCATCGACGCGACGTTGTTGAGCGTGATGGATTCGGGCAGGTCCGAGACGTCGCCCTGTTTGAGGAATTTCGGTGACCAGCCGGCGAACGGCCCGAACAGCAACCAGGACCGGCCGTTGATGACGCGCGTGTCCAGGTGCGGGACCGACATCGGCGGCGCACCCACCGGCGGCTGGCCGTACACCTTGGCCTGGTGCGCATCGGTCAGGCGCGGGACATCGGTGCGCAGGAACTTGCCGCTGACCGGGAAGCCGCCGAAGTTCTTGGCTTCCTTCATGCCTGCCTTCTGCAACAGGTTCAACGCCCCGCCACCCGCGCCGACGAACACGAAGCCGGCCTTGAGCTTGCTGGTTCGCCCGGTGCGCAGATTGACCAGCTTCAGCGTCCACGAACCGTCGGACTCCTGCTCCAGATCGCGCACCTCATGCCCGAAATATGTGGTCATACCGCGCTGGGCGACGTAGCCGAGCAGCTGGCGTGACAAGGCGCCGAAGTCGACGTCGGTGCCCTGCTCGGTCCAGTTGAGCGCGACCGGTTCGGAGAAGTCGCGCTTCTCGGCCATCAGCGGCAGCCGCCGGGTGAACTCGTCCTCGTCGTCGATGTACTCCATGCGCGCGAACAGCGGGTTGGTCACCAACGCTCCGTAGCGGCGCCGCAGATACTTCACGCTTTCGGCGCCGTGCACGAAACTCACATGCGGGATCGGGTTGAGGAAGCTGCGCGGATCGCTGATCAACCCGTTCTCCACCGCGTACGCCCAGAACTGGCGCGTCACCTGGAACTGCTCGTTGACCCGCACCGCCTTGGAGATGTCGATCGACCCGTCGGGCTGTTGCGGCGTGTAGTTCAGCTCGCACAGCGCCGAGTGGCCGGTACCGGCGTTGTTCCAGGCGTCGCTGCTCTCGGCGGCCGCGGCGTCGAGGCGCTCGATCAGTGTGATGTCCCAGTCGGGCTCCAGCTGTCGCAGCAGCGCGCCCAACGTTCCGCTCATGATGCCGGCCCCGATGAGCACGACGTCTGTCTTTCTCGGTTCGTCAGACACTCTCAGTTCCCCCGACTGGACTCGGTTTTCCGCTCGCGGCGGTCATGGTCGATCATCAGGTTAGCCCGCAAAGGGCGTTCTCAATCCCCGCGCGATCAGCGCGCGGAACGCCATCGGGCCGCTTCACGCGGCGGCACCGGCTGTCGCGACTATCGTTGCTGTCGTGCCCGACTGGAAGGCAGACGTGCTGCCGGGCTACTGGCAACACACGATGGCCCTCGGCGCGGACCCGGACGGGGAGGGCGAGCTCGTCGCGACCCTGGTGCGCCGTGGCGAGCCGGATCGGTCGGCCATGCGCGCGGTGCTGTTGGTGCACGGGTTCACCGACTACTTCTTCAACATCGAGCTCGCCGATCACTTCGCCGGTCGCGGATTCGCCTTCTACGCGATCGACCTGCACAAATGCGGGCGTTCGTGGCGCGAGGGCCAGACACCTCACTTCACCACCGACCTGGCCCGCTACGACGTCGAACTCGAGCGCGCACTCGACATCATCGGTTCGGTGTCCCCCGCGGAGATCCTGGTGTACGGGCACTCGGCCGGTGGGCTGATCGTGTCGCTGTGGCTGGACCGGTTGCGTCGCCGCGCGCGGACCGGGCGCAAACGCGTCGGCGGCCTCGTGCTGAACAGCCCGTGGCTGGACCTACAGGGGCCGTCGATCCTTCGGGCCGCACCGACGCGCGCCGCACTGGGCGCCGTCTCGCGGGTGAACAAGCGGCTGGTGGTGCGCCCGCCGAGCGAGGGTGGCTACGGTTCGTCGCTGCACCGCGACTACCACGGCGACTTCGACTACGACCTGAAGTGGAAGCCCGTCGGCGGCTTTCCCGTCACGACGGGCTGGATCACCGCGATCCGCCGGGGCCACGCGAGACTGCACCGCGGTCTCGACGTGGGTGTGCCCAACCTCGTCCTGCGCTCGGACCGCAGCGTGCGCGAGGTGAAGGACCCGGACGCGATTCAGAAGGGCGATGCGGTGCTCGACGTCAAACAGATCGCCCGGTGGGCCGGATGCATCGGCAACCGGACCACGATCGTGCCGATCGTCGACGCCAAGCACGACGTGTTCCTGTCGGTACCCGAGGCACGGCGGGCCGCCTACGGCGAACTGGACCGGTGGCTGGACTGGTACCTCGACCCGGCCGGCCGCGGCTCTGCCGTCACCCGATCCCCAGGAGGCTGGTCATCATGACGCACTTCGACATCGCGATCATCGGAACCGGCTCGGGTAACTCGATCCTCGACGAGCGCTACATCGACAAGAAGATCGCGATCTGCGAGCAGAGTGTGTTCGGCGGAACCTGCCTCAATGTCGGTTGCATCCCGACGAAGATGTTCGTCTACGCGGCAGGCATCGCCGACAACGTCAGGGACGCGGCGCGATACGGCGTCGACGCGCACATCGACGCGGTGCGATGGCCCGACATCGTCTCGCGGGTGTTCGGACGGATCGACCCGTTGGCCGTCGCGGGAGAGAACTACCGCCGCTCCTCACCGAATGTGCAGGTGTTCTCCAGCCACACCATGTTTGCGCCCACGAGACCCGACGGCCGGTACTGGCTGCGCACCGACGACGGCGATGAGTTCACCGCCGACCAGGTGGTGATCGCGGCCGGTTCCCGCGCGGTGGTACCCGACGCGGTCACCGAATGCGGTGCGCCGTACCACACCAGCGACACGATCATGCGGATCACCGATCTGCCCGAGCACTTGATCATCGTCGGCGGTGGTTATGTCGCTTGCGAATTCGCCCACATCTTCTCGTCGCTCGGCAGCAGGATCACGCTGCTGATCCGCGGCAGCACACTGCTGCGCGGCCATGACGACGACATCGCGATGCGCTTCACCGACATCGCCGCCAAGAAGTGGGAGGTGCGCAACCATCACGAGCTCGCCGACGCCCGCGAGGTCGACGGCGGCGTCGAAGTCACCTGTCACGACGGCTCGAAACTGCGCGGTGACGTCCTGCTGGTCGCGACTGGTCGCGTCCCCAACGGCGACCTGCTCGACGCAGAGCACGCCGGTGTGAAGGTGACCGCAAGCGGACAGGTCGTCGTCGACGAATATCAACGCACCACCGCCCGCGGCATTTTCGCGCTCGGTGACGTCTCGTCGGACTTCCAGCTCAAGCATGTGGCCAACCACGAAGCGCGCGTCGTCAAACACAACCTCCTGCAGGACTGGGACGACACGGACGCGCTCATGCCTGCCAACCACCGCCATGTCCCGTCGGCGGTCTTTACCGACCCACAGATCGCCAGCGTCGGGTTGACCGAGAACGAGGCGCGCGCACAGGGTTTCCGGATCCGGGTGAAGATCCAGGATTACGCCGACGTCGCCTACGGGTGGGCGATGGAGGACACCGCGGGTATTGCCAAACTCATCGTCGACGACGACACCGGGCTGCTCCTCGGTGCGCACATCATGGGCCATCAGGCGTCATCGCTGATCCAGCCGGTCGTCCAGGGCATGGCGTTCGACCTGCCCGCGCAGGAGATGGCGCGCGGGCAGTACTGGATTCACCCCGCCCTGCCGGAGGTTGTCGAGAACGCATTGCTGGCGCTGTGTGGCGAGCCGCCGTGGCCGCCGTCCCGACGACACTGACTTCCCGGCGATTTGTGCACATCTGGGAGCGCTCAACGCTCCTCGATGTGCACAAGTCAGGGCGGGCGGGTGGGCACCTCGAAACCCCACGGCAGCTCGAGCCGGTGCGCGGCAAGCAGTTCGGTGTCGGCGAGGATCTCCCGGATGGGCCGGTCGGCGACGATCACGCCGCGGTCCATCACGACCGCCCGCTCGCACAGCTGGGCGGCGTAGGGCAGGTCGTGCGTGACGATCAACATCGTGGAGTTCAGCGCGGACAACGTCTCGGCCAGTTCCCGGCGAGCGACGGGATCGAGGTTCGCCGACGGTTCGTCGAGCACGAGGATGTCGGGTCGGCAAGCCAGCACGGTCGCCAACGCCGCACGGCGACGCTGGCCCGCCGACAGGTGGGTGGGGCTGCGGTCGGCCTCCTCGGTCAGAGACACCGTCTGAAGCGCTTCTCGCACCCGGTCGGCCAGCGCGTCACCGCGCAAGCCGAAGTTGGCGGGACCGAATGCCACATCCTGGGCGACCGTCGGCATGAACAATTGGTCGTCGGGGTCCTGGAAGACCAGGCCCACGCGCCTGCGCACGTCGTGAAGCGTCTTGCGGGTCAGCGCGACATCGGCGATGCGCACCGAACCCGACGTCGCGGTCAGCACGCCGTTGAGGTGCAGCATCAGCGTGGTCTTGCCCGCGCCGTTGGGGCCCAGCACGGCGATGCGTTCGCCGCCACGCACGGTCAGGTCGACACCGTCGAGGGCGACGTGGCCGTCCGGGTAGACGTGGCGCAGACCCTCGATCGTGATCGCGTTCATCGCAGCACCCACGCCGACGCGGAAACCGCCACCGCGGCCGCGGCCGGAGCCATCACGATCACCCACTGCGACGCGACCGCGCGCGGTGGCGCACCGATCACGGCCAGATCCGGTGCGTTGCCGTCGAACCCGCGCGACAGCATCGCGACGTAGACTCGTTCACCGCGTTCGTAGGACCGCAGGAACAGCGCACCGATACCCCTCGCGATCGCACCGGCCTGATGCAGGACGCGCGGTGAATCGCCACGCGATATGCGCGCCATGCGCATCCGGCCGGCCTCGGCGGTCAGCAGGTCGACGTAGCGGATCATCAGCACAAGCACAGACGTCGCGATCGCGGGCACACCGAGCCGACCCAGCGCGGTGGGCAGCTCTGTCGTCGACGTGGTGGCGGCCACGGTCAGTGCCGCCGCGACCCCGAGCGTGCCCTTGATGACGATGCCCCATGCCGCCCACAACCCGCTGACCGAAAGCGCCACTCCCGCAACGTCGATTCGTTCGCTGCCCTCGGCGAACGGCAGCAGCACGGCCAGGACGAGGAACGGCGCTTCGATCAGCATCCGCGGCAGGACCCACCGCAGCGGAATGTGCGCGAGACGCCAGATGCCGACGACGATCACCGCGTAGACGACGAAGGGCCAGAACATCTCCCGCGGGGTCGCGACGACCGCGAGTACGAACACCACGAGGCAGACGACCTTCACCTCGGCGGGGGCGCGATGCACGATGGAGTCGTCGTGCCGGTAGAGGGGGTGAGCGCCCGCGCCCACGATCAGCCCGATCCGCTGCGGTCGGTCGCCCTGCGGCTCCGCGCGATCAACCAGAACACCGATCCTGCGACGACGAGCGTCGCGAGCACGCCGACGATCCCGGCGATGCCGCCGGTGCCGTCGCGTCCGCCGACGGCGTAGTCGGCGAGCGGGGAGGCCGCCAGGCTGTGCTCCTCGGCGTGCTGGGCTATGCACTCTCCGGTGAGTTCCTCGCCCTCGGCGGTCTCGACGACCTCGCACCCGCGCAGCGTCGTCGAGTCGAGCCCGTCGGGGCTCGAGCTGGCGAAGTACGACACCACCCCCGCGATCAGCAACGTGACGACCGCGAAACCCGCCAAGAACTGCCAGCGCGACCTCATGCCGCGACCTCCTGTCGGGTCCGGCGCAACAGGTAGACGAGGTCGGGACGCGAACGCGCGACAGCCATCACGGTGACCGCTGTGATGACGCCCTCTCCCACGCCGATCAGCGCATGGGTGCCGAGCATGTAGCCCGTCACCGCGCCCATTGACGTGGTGGCCGCGCCGCCGATCGCGTACTCGACGACGAAGCCCATTGCCGCACAGATGGTCCCGATCAGCGCAGCGACGAAGGCGATCACGCCCAGGCCGGCCACTGGTACTTCGGCGCGCTTCCTGACCATGGTGTAGAGCAGGACGGCGGTCAGATAGCCGGCCGCGACACCGATCACCGCCATGTTGACGATGTTGGTGCCCAGCGCGGTGACCCCGCCGTCGGCGAACAGCAGCGCCTGGACCACCAGCACGATGGCGATGCACAGCGCCCCGGTGTAGGGGCCGACCAGGATCGCGGCGAGCGCCCCGCCGAGCAGGTGACCGCTGACCCCCGGCAGGATCGGGAAGTTGATCAACTGGACGGCGAAGATGAACGCGGCGACGAGGCCTGCCAGCGGCACCGTGCGCTCGTCGAGTTCGTTGCGCGCTTTGGTCGCGCAGAGCGCGACTGCGGCGACAGCGATGACGCCGAAGACGACGGAGGTCGGGGCGTTGACGATGCCGTCGCTCATGTGCATCGCAACGTACGAAGAGGTCACCCCGCGAGCCTAAAACTCGCATGCAACACCTGTCTAGCTGAACAGGTGTTCATGCGAGCTTTGGCCTTCGGCGGGACCGGGCGGGCATGATGGCCCGGCTTGGCTGCGGCAGTACCTGCGGTGAGACCGGCGACTGCCGGCGTCGCGAGGGCCGCGGACAGCAACGTCGCGGCGATCGCCCGGTTGAGCACTGTTCCCATGATGTTTCTCCTTCGCATTCGCCCGCGGGCCGTTCCCGCGAACTGTTACGTCATCACCGTCGCGCGCGCGGTTTCCGTCTTCCTTGACGGATCGTGAAACCCGCTGTTCACACGGTTATCGGCAGCAACGCAGGAGGGTCGCCCTGGCCAGTTCGACCGCCTCGACGCCAGTCAGACGGCGTTGCCCGTGGTTGACGCGAACGTCGCCGAGCGGCGACTCCTTGCCGGCGGCGGTCAGCGCCTGGTGAAGTGCGAGCGCATCGTCGTCGGCTCCGATGCGGTCGAGGAATCGGGTCACGTAGCGCAGGTTGAGCCATTGCTGGCTCCAGTCCCCCACTCGATCCCAATGATCGAGCACGTCGACGAGAACTCTTGCAGCCTCGTCGGGTTCGCTGTGCACGGCCCGGGTCGCTGCGGCCTCCATCAGCGCAATGCCGTACCACCACAGATTCCGCACCGACGCGGCCGACGCGGCGGCTTCGTCGAACAACTGCAACGCGCGATCCGGCTCGGATTTCTTGAGCACCAAGCCGAGTGCATAACGACCCATCGACCGCGCCGTCGGATTGCGTGTCTCGTCCGCGACGCGAACCGCCTCCTCGGCCGCAGCCACCCCGTCGAACGGAACTCGTAGTGCGGCATGGCATATCGAAATGTAGAAGAGCGTCCACACCAGACGAATCGGGTCGGAATCATCCCGTGCCCGCTTCGCCTCCGCCGCGTAGTGCAGCAGGCTTGCGGTCGCATCGCCCTCGTAGAGCGCGACGTCGGCGAGCACATCAGCGGGATAGGCGACGCGGGCGGTGCCTCGTGCCGGCGTGCGCCCCTGCGCGAGTTTCGCGAGCGAACGGGCCGTGTCGAATTCGCCCCTGTTCCACGCGCCTCGCGCGGCGAAGCCGACGGCCGCGGTGTAGAGCGGGTGAGCGGGATCGGCCACTTCGGCGACGCGCTCGGCCCATCCTGCCGATTCGTAGCTGTGTCGTAGGTGGACGACTTCGGGTAGTGAGGTCACCAACCGCAGCGCGGTGTCGACATCCTGAACCGAGAGCGCGTGCTCGAACGCGGCCCGCAGGTTGTCGTAGTCGGGCAGCATTCTGTCCACCCACATCCGCTCGTCGGGCCCATGCATGCCGGCAGCGGCGCTTTCGGCCAGAGTGGTGTAGTACTCCGCATGTCGCGAGGCCAGCAGCTTTCCGATGCCCTTGTCCTGCAGACGGTCCCGCCCGTAAGCGCGCAGCATCTCGAGAACCGTGTACCGTGTTCGATCGGCCGCTGCCCTCCGTAGGACCATCGATTTCTCGACGAGTCCGTTGATCGAGTCAAGCGTGTCGTCCTCCTCCCCGACGCCGCAGACGGTATGCGCGGCTTCGAGATCGAAACCACCCGCGAACACCGACAATGCGGAGAACAGCTGTTGTTCCGCGTCGGTCAACAAACGATAAGACCACTCGATCGTCGCAAGAAGGCTCTGTTGACGTGGGCTTCCGCGCGTCCCGCCCCTGAGTAATCGCAACCCGTCCAACCGGCGCGCGACATCCAGACTGCTCATCGCCCGCATCCGCGCGGCCGCCAGTTCGATCGCCAGCGGCAGACCGTCGACGCGTCGACAGATTTCTGCGACGGCGCCCACGGGCTCGTCTTCCAAGGCGAAATCGTGCCGGCTCGCCCTGGCCCGATCGGCGAACAACTCGGTGGCCTCGTCGAGCGACAGCGGCGAAATCGGCCAGATGTGTTCCCCATCAACGCCGATCGCTTCTCGACTGGTGGCCAGGACAAGCACGTCGGGGCAATTGGCGACGATCGAGTCGGTCAGCCGCGCGACCGGGTCGAGCAGGTGTTCGCAGTTGTCCAGAACCAGCAGCAGGTTTTTTGTTCGCAGGTAATCGATCACTGTTTCTTCGATGCCGAGCCCATGGCGTTGCTGCAGGTGAAGCGCGGCCGCCACGGTATGACCAACGGCGGCACCGTCATCCAGCGGTGCGAGCTCGACGAGCGTGACGCCGTCGGTGAAGCGCGCTTCGGCCCTAACGGCGGCCTCGAGGGCCAGTCGCGTCTTACCTACACCGCCGACCCCGGTCAGCGTCACGAGTGAACGTTCACGCAAGACGTCCAGTACGTGCGCGACGTCGTCGTCGCGGCCGATGAAACTGGTGCTCCGCCGCGGAAGGTTCATCCGGGGCCGCGCGCTGACGGCCGCGGGTGCTGCGGCCGGCGGAGCCACGCGCTCCGGATCACCCTCTAGAAGCTGCATATGCACCTGTTGCAGCGCCGGACTCGGATCGGCGCCCAGCTCGTCGACGAGCCGTTCACGCATTGCGCGGAACGTCTCGAGTGCGTCGGCCTGACGGCCACACCGGTACTGCGCCAACATCAGCTGCGCGGCCAACCGCTCGTCGAGCGGGTGCTCGGCCAGCATCGTGGTCAGTTCGGGGAGCAACTCGGCGTGGCGGCCGACGCGCAACGCGGTGTCGTTGCGATCCAGTGCCACGACCAGCCGTTCGGCGTGCAGGGAGTTTCTGACCTCGTTCAGCCATGGGGTGTCCAGCGTGACGAACGGGCTGCCACGCCAGAGCTGCAGCGCTCGGGCGAACAGCTCGTCGGCTTCGACGGGGTCCACCGCGGCGCGCGCCTGGTTGGTCAGGTGGCTGAAACGGTACAGGTCGACGGTCATCGGGTCGGCCAGCAGGATGTAGCCGCCGGACTCCCGCTTGATATCGACGCCTCCGCTGTGCCCGATGACCGCCCGCAACCGGGACACGTAGGCGGCCAGGGCGTTACGCGCGCGGTAGGGCGGCTCGTCGGCCCACACGCGATAGATCAGCTGGTCGGACGGGACCGGGCGGTTGAGGTCGATCAGCATCGCGACGAGAACCGCACGCTGTCGCGCGTGCCCGACGTCGACGCGTTCACCGTCGATGTCGGCCCCGATGTCGCCGAGCAGCCGGAACATCACCGTCACGCTCACAGCTTTCACCAGGCCGCAGCGGGTGTCCGGGCTATTCGTCAAGTACGGACAATCAGCGCCCCGGTGCCGCCTTGGTGGCAGTGACCAGCAAATACTCGGCGTCATACGCGTTGGCCGCCGAGCGGGGCCAGTCGGTGAGGAACCGCAGGAAGTCACGGTCGAGGTCGGCGATCCGCTGTGGCTCACCGGCGTTGAACGCATAGGTGGCGATCGTTGGCCCGTAGTTGCGCTTCCAGTACTCCCTGAACTCGAGCGGGCTCGCGCAGTGATCCATTCGGACGGTGTGCCGCTGCATCCGCAGATCGGTCACCCGGTCGGCGAACAGCGACTGCACATGCGCTTCGTCTCCCCACAGCGGTGCGGGGCTCGCACCGGGCGGCGGAGGCGGCGCGTAGGGCTTCATCGTTGTGAACAGGTTGCCGATGAACCCGTCTGGAGTCCAATTGATCATTCCGATGGTTCCGCCCGGCCGGCACACCCGCAACAGTTCATCGGCGGCGGCCTGATGGTGCGGTGCGAACATCGCTCCGACGCACGACATGACGACGTCAAAGCTGTTGTCGGCAAACGGCATCGCCTCGGCGTCAGCTTCGACCCATTCGATCTGGACTCCCTGCCGGTCGGCGATCGCGCGCCCGGCCGTGAACAACTCCGGGGTGAGGTCACTTGCCGTGACGGTCGCACCCGCCGTGGCGGCCGGGACGGCCGCGTTGCCGGAGCCCGCGGCGACGTCGAGCACGCGGTCGCCAGCGCGGACCCCGCAGGCGCGCACCAGTTCAGGGCCCAGCTGGGGAATCAACTCGGCGGCAACGGCCGGGTAGTCACCCGAGGCCCACAGCGCCCGGTGCTTGGCCTTCAGTGCGCGGTCCGCGTCGTGCTCGGTCGTGTTGTCGAGGGTGTTCTTCATGGTCATGCGCCTCGGTCTCTCTGCCCGTCATCCGCCGAGCATGTTCATTCTGACGGTTCCGACGATCGGTCGAGGGTGTGAAATGGCGATTCGGAAATCGTGAAATGCCCTGGTCAGGAGTCAACCGTGCCGGGCGCCGATCCAGTGCAGCAGGTCGTGCACGATCTCGTCGTCGAGGCGGTAGCTGACGGCCCGTCCCACCCGAGTCGCGCTGACCCAGCCCTGCTGGCGCAGTACGCGAAGCGCTTGGGAGACGGCGTTTTCCGAGCGGCCCAGCGCCGCTGCGAGGTCTCCGACGCGGATCCCCGGCACCCGATGCAGGGTGAGCAGAATCTCCAGCCGGTGCGGGTCCGACAGCAGGTCGAACCGCTGTGTCCAGCTGGCGGTGTCCACGTCGGCAAGCGCCGACGCAGCGCGTTCGACGTCCACCTGGCCGACTGGCTCGTTCACGGGACTCAATGTAGCGCCGATGTGCACGCTCGCGGGCGCACGAGCGTGCGCGGATGTCGAGAATTCGGCGGCGTGTCGTGTGCCGACACGCACACTCGCGGTGCTGGGGGTGGGGTGCGTGGCTTCAGTCGAGGAAGCCGTGCAGCAGCGCGGCCGACCCCTCGATGTGAGCCCGCATCGCTGATGCCGCTCGGTCGCCGTCGCCGGCCAGGATCGCGAGGACGATCGCCTCGTGCTGCTCGTCGGAATGGGCGATGTTGCGTGGCAGCAGCGGGATCTGGTCGAGCAGGGCGTTGAGCCGCATCCTGTTCTCGGCCAGCAGCGGGACCAGCGACGGCGATCCGGCGGCCTCGGCGATCGCCAGGTGCAGGCGCGAGTCGAGCCGGCGGTAGTCGTCGGCGGCAGCGGCGCGGACGTCGGTCATCCGGGCCCACAGTTGTTCGCGCTCCGATGCGGTCAGCGTGCGGCTGGCCGCCATGTGCGCGGCGCCGACTTCGAGGATCTCCCGCAGGCGCAGCGCGTCGTCGATCTCCGCGCGCGTCACCGCGTCGGTTCGGGCAATAGGTCGCGGCAGTTCATCGGAGAGAAACGTCCCTCCGTACCGTCCGCGCCGAGATACCAGATAACCCGCGTCGGACAGCGACTTGATCGCCTCGCGCACGGTGTCGCGGCTGACGCCGAGACGCGAGGCGAGTTCACGCTCGGGCGGCAGGCATTCGCCGGGCGCCAACACACCGAGCCGGATGGTCTGCAGGAGCCGTGCCACGGTGTCCTCGAAGGCGTTACCCCCACGCACCGGACGCAGCAGCGCTTCGGCGGCCGCCAACGCGGTGAACCCCACGTGCGCCACTGGTACGTCCGAGTCGGCCGACATGGCTACAGCGGGGTGACGTAGTGGCCGCCGATACCGCCGTCGACCAGGAAGCTCGACGCGGTGATAAACGACGCGTCATCGCTGGCCAAAAAGGCGACCGCGGCGGCGAGTTCCTCCGGTTCGGCGAACCGGCCCACCGGCACATGCACCAACCGCCGTGCCGCGCGCTCCGGATCCTTGGCGAACAACTCCTGCAGCAGCGGCGTGTTGACGGGTCCGGGACACAGCGCGTTGACGCGAATTCCCTGCCGTGCGTACTGCACACCGAGTTCACGCGACATGGTCAGCACACCGCCCTTCGAGGCGGTGTAGGAAATCTGCGACGTCGCCGAGCCGACGACCGCGACGAACGACGCGGTGTTGATGATCGACCCCTTCTGCTGCGGAACCATGTGCCGCAGCGCCGCTTTACAGCAGAAGAACACCGATTTGAGGTTGACGTCCTGAACCCGCTGCCAGGCGTCGATGCCGGTGTCCTCGATGAGACCGTCCTCAGGTGGGCTGATGCCCGCGTTGTTGAACGCGATATCGACCGATCCGTGTGTCTCGGCGGCGGTGTCGAACAGCTTGTCCACCGCGACCTGGTCGGAGACGTCGACCTGGACGAAGGTGCCGTTCAGATCGTCGGCGACGGTCTTTCCGGCCGCCGGGTCGATGTCGCCGATGACGACGGTCGCGCCCTCGGCCGTCATCCGCCTGGCGCTCGCCAGGCCGATGCCGCTGGCACCACCGGTGATGACGGCGACCTTGCCCGCCAAGCGTTGCGTCAGATCCATCTAGGGCGCCTCCTGCACGGCGATGAACACGTTCTTGGTTTCGGTGAACGACAGCGGCGCGTCGGGGCCGAGTTCGCGTCCGAGGCCGGACTGTTTGAAGCCGCCGAACGGCGTGTTGTACCGCACCGAGGAATGCGAATTGACCGACAGGTTGCCCGCCTCCACCGCCCGCGACACCCGCACCGCCCGCGATAGGTTCTCTGTCCAGATCGACCCGGACAACCCGTAGGGGGTGTCGTTGGCCAGCGCGATCGCGTCGGCCTCGTCGTCGAACGGCAGCACGGTGACCACCGGTCCGAAGATCTCCTCGCGCACCGTGCGGTCGGTACGCTGCGGCGTCAATACCGTCGGCGGGAACCAGTACCCCGGGCCTGAGGGAGCCGAGCCGCGGAACGCGACGGGCGCGTCGTCGGGCACGAAGGAGGCGACGGTGTTCCAGTGCCCCTTCGACACCAGCGGGCCCATCTCGGTGTCCTTGGCGCGCGGGTCGCCGACCACCACACCCTTGACCGCGGGCTCGAATAGTTCCATGAAGCGGTCGTAGACGTTGCGCTGCACCAGTATTCGACTGCGCGCACAGCAGTCCTGGCCCGCGTTGTCGAACACCCCGTACGGCGCGGTGGCCGCCGCCTGCTCCAGATCACAGTCGTCGAAGACGATGTTGGCGCTCTTGCCACCCAGTTCGAGGGTGACGCGTTTGACCTGTTTGGCCGCGCCCGCCATGACGCGGGTGCCGACCGCGGTGGAACCGGTGAACACCACCTTGCGCACGTCGGGGTGCGAGACGAAACGTTCCCCCACCACCGAGCCCTTACCGGGCAGCACGCAGAACACGTCGGCAGGGATTCCCGCCTCGACCGCCAACTCCCCCAGTCGGATCGTGGTGAGCGGCGTCCACTCCGCGGGTTTGATGAGCACCGCGTTGCCCGCGGCGAGCGCAGGCGCGAAACCCCACGAGGCGATTGTCATCGGAAAGTTCCAGGGCGTGATGACGCCGACAACGCCGAGCGGCTCGTTGAACGTCACGTCGATGCCGCCCGCGACCGGAATCTGCTTGCCGGACAAGCGTTCCGGTGTGGCAGCGTAGAACTGCAGCACGTCGCGGACATGGCCGGCCTCCCACTCGGCGTTCCCGACGGGGTGCCCGGAGTTGGCGACTTCCAGCGCCGCCAGCTCGTCGATGTGCGCGTCGACCGTCGCCGCGAACGCGCGCAGCGCCGCCGCGCGTTCGGCGGGCGCCTGCCGCGCCCAATCCCGTTGTGCCGCTTTCGCCCGGGCCACCGCATCATCGACTGCGGCCTCGTCGGTCTGCTCGACGGTGCGCAGCAGCTCCTCGGTCGCCGGGTTGATCACGTCGGATGTGCTCAAGCGTTCGCCCTTTCTGTTGCGTATGCGTCCGCCGCTTCGACGACGGCGGCGAACAGCCGCAGGTCGTCGAGGCGCTCTTCGGGATGCCACTGCACGGCCAGCACGAAATCGTCCGGGTGCGCCGCCCTGTCGACTTCGACCGCCTCGATGACACCGTCGTCGTCCTGAGCGCTGATCACCAGGCCGTCGCCGAGTCGATCGATGGCCTGGTGGTGGTAGCACTGCGCGTCCGACGACTCGCCGATGAGCTCGGCCAACCGAGTGCCCGCAACGGTGCGGATGGTCGACGTGGTGAACACCGCATTGCCCTGCTGATGGCGGTTGTGCCCGATGACGTCGGGCAGGTGCTGGTGCAGCGTGCCGCCCAGCGCGACGTTGAGCACCTGCGCGCCGCGGCAGATGCCCAGCACCGGCATGCCGCGCCGCAGCGCGCCACGCACCAGCGCGAACTCGAACTGGTCACGGCGCCGGTTGTCTTCGACGTCGGCGTCGGTGGCCGGGTGCGGTTCCTGGCCGTAGTGCGCAGGCACGACGTCGCGCCCACCGGTGATGATCACGCCGTCGAGCCCGTCGAGCACCCGGTCGGCGATGTGGTCGTCGACGGGTTGCGGCGGAAGCAGAACCGAGATCCCGCCGGCCAGTTCGACACCCTCGAAGTAGATCGCGGGCAGGAAGCTCGCCCGCACATCCCACACCCCGGTCTGCGCCTGCTGCAGGTAGGTGGTCAGCCCGAGTACGGGTCTGCGCTTGTGCTCGCCTGCCGAAACACTAGAGCCGCTCAAAACCGCGAATCCTCTCCCAGTCCGTGACGGCGGCGTTGAACGCGTCCAATTCGACGCGGGCGTTGTTGAGGTAGTGCTCGACCACCTCGTCGCCGAACGCGGCCCGCGCCACCTCGGACTTCTCGAACAGCGCGGCAGCCTCGGTGAGTGTGGTCGGAAGCCGTTCGACACCACTGGTGTACGCGTTACCCTCCATCGGCTCGGGCAGCTCGAGTTCGCGGTCGATGCCGTACAGGCCGCCGGCGATCAACGCCGAGACCGCGAGGTACTGATTGACGTCACCCCCGGGGGCGCGGTTCTCCATCCGCATGCCGTGGCCGTGGCCGACGACGCGCAGCGCACAGGTTCGGTTGTCCAGACCCCACGCGACCGCGGTCGGGGCGAAACTACCGTCGACGAACCGCTTGTAGGAGTTGATGTTCGGTGCGTAGAACAGCGTCATCTCCCGCATCGTGGCCAGCTGCCCGGCTACAAAGCTGCGGAACATCGGCGACATTCCGAGCGGGTCGGTGTCGTCGGCGAACACCGCTGTGCCATCAGGACTGCCGTCGTCGCCCCGCAGCGAAATGTGCACATGGCAGCTGTTTCCTTCGCGCTCATCGAATTTCGCCATGAACGTCAGGCTCTTGCCGTGCTGGTCGGCGATCTCCTTGGCGCCGTTCTTGTAGATCGTGTGGTTGTCACAGGTGACCCGGGCATGGTCGAAGCGGAACGCGATCTCCTGCTGGCCGAGATTGCACTCCCCCTTGACGCCCTCGCAGTACATGCCCGCACCGCTCATGCCGAGCCGGATGTCGCGCAGCAGCGGCTCCATCCGGGTCGAGCCGAGCATCGCGTAGTCGACGTTGTAGTCCGAGGCCGCCGTCAACCCGCGATACCCCTTGGCCCACGCCTCGCGGAAGCCGTCGTCGAACAACATGAACTCGAGTTCGGTCCCGACGTAGGGCACCAGACCGCGTTCGGCGAGCCGGTCAATCTGACGGTTGAGGATGCTCCTCGGGGCCTGCTCGACCGGGCTGCCGTCGTGCCAACCCAGGTCGGCCATCACCATCGCGGTGCCGGGCAGCCACGGAATCAGCCGCAGCGTCGAGAAGTCCGGCGTCATCACCATGTCCCCGTAGCCGGTCTCCCAGCTCGACATCGAGTAGCCCTGGACGGTGTTCATGTCGACGTCGACCGCCAGCAGGTAGTTGCAGCACTCTGCGCCGTGCTCGGCAACCTCCTCGACGAACAACCGGGCCGACACCCGCTTCCCGGTGAGCCTGCCCTGCATGTCGCAGAACCCGACGATCACCGTGTCGATCTCCCTGTCGGCGACCATGCGCTCGAGGTCGGTCTGCGACAACATGCCCGATGTGACGCTCATCCGTGGTGGGGCCTTTCCTTCGACAGCGCGAGATTGCGGGTAGTCAACCATTGGATGCGGCTCGCTCCGGCGTTCGCCCAGGGCTTTACAGAAAAGTCATTTCCAAAGGTAGGACACCAGACCTTTGCAAGTTTATTCTCCCTATGCCCCATAACCGCAAGAACGGAGCGACCACGTGGCCCAAGATCAGGCACGGGACCAGATGAAGCGCTCGGGCGGGGTCACCTACAGCCAAGCGGGCGAGGGTTACTTCGAGAAGCGGCAACTCAAACGCACCGCAGGCTTCTGGGGCCTGTGGGGCATCGGCGTCGCCGCGGTCATCTCCGGCGACTTCTCCGGCTGGAACTTCGGCATCGGCGCGGCCGGATGGGGCGGCTTGGCGATCGCTTCGGTCGTCATCGTGATCATGTACTTCGGCATGCTCTTCTCGATCGGGGAGATGTCGGCGGCCATGCCACATACCGGCGGCGCGTACTCATTCGCGCGCGCCGCGATGGGCCCCTGGGGCGGCTTCGTCACCGGGTTCGCCGAGACCATCGAGTACGTGTTCACCACCGCGGTGATCGTCTACTTCTCGGCTTCCTACGCCAACGCCGTCACGACCGACCTGTTCAACCTCTCCCTGCCGATGTGGGTGTGGTGGATCATCCTGTATGCGCTCTTCGTCGGGCTGAACTCGTGGGGTGCGGAGATCTCGTTCAAGTTCGCCCTCGTCGTCGCGATCCTGTCGATCGGCATCCTGGTGTTGTTCGGCATCCTGGCCATCGCCAACGGCGCCGTGGACTTCAGCAAGCTTTTCGATATCGCGCCCGATCCGGACGCCGCGGGTTCCTCGACGTTCCTGCCGTTCGGCTGGGTGGCGATCCTGTACGCAATGCCCTTCGCGATGTGGTTCTTTTTGGGCATCGAGGAGCTTCCGCTGGCGGCCGAGGAGGCGCACGACCCGGCCCGCGACATCCCCCGCGCCGGCATCTGGGGACTGCTCTCGCTGATCGGCTGCGGTGCGATCGTGTTCTTCCTCAACCCGGCGGTGACCGGGTCCGAGGCGCTGGGCAGTTCCGACGAGCCGCTGCTCGACGGCTTCCGCGCCTTCCTGCCCGCCGACCTCGCCGCGGTGTTGTCGGCGTTCGCGCTGATCGGCCTGCTGGCCAGCCTGCAGGGCATCATGTACGCCTACGGCCGCAACATGTACTCGCTGAGCCGCGCCGGCTACTACCCGAAGACGTTGTCGCTGACCGGTTCTCGGCAGACACCGTACGTCGCGCTGCTGGCGGGCGCGGTCATCGGATTCGTGGCGCTGCTCATCGTCAACTACAACGAAGGCGCCGGCGCGGTGGTCCTCAACATCGCGGTGTGGGGTGCGGTGCTGGCGTACGGACTGCAGATGATCTCGTTCATCCTGCTGCGCCGCAAATTCCCCAACGCGCGACGACCGTGGGTGAGCCCGACCGGCAACTCGGGTGCGGTCGTCGCGCTGGTCATCGCGGCGGTGACGTTCGTCGGCATCCTTGTCAACCCGGACTACCGGCCCGCGGTCATCGCGATCGTCATCCTCTACATCCTGGGGCTGCTGGTGTTCGGTCTGTACGGCAGGCACCGCCTGGTGCTGTCACCCGAAGAGGAGTACGCCGTCACCGGGGGCCTGCACGGCTACGACCCGAGCGCCGAAGGTCTCGGCGGCACCATCGAGGACGAGATACTCCAGGGCCGCACCGAGTGAGCCGCCAGCGCCAACCGTTGCCCGTGGGGAGCCCCGCGTCGGCGGTTTTGCGGTGCGACCAGCGGTGACTAGACCCACGTCACACCCGTAACAGGTTTCGCTACCGTCAACAAGGGTAATGTCGAGGGCGTGTGTGGAGCCACCGGCGAGGTGCGTCTCGACGGCCGGATACCTGATGTAGCAGCTGTCTCGGCGATGGCCGAGGCGATGACACCGAGGGGCCCGGACTCGGCGGGCGCCTGGTCTCAGGGCAGGGTCGCGCTGGGTCACCGTCGCCTGAAAATCATCGATCTCTCCGAAGCGGGCGGTCAGCCCATGCTCGACCCCGAGCTGGGGTTGGCGATCGCATGGAACGGCTGCATCTACAACTACAAGGAGCTGCGCCGCGAGCTCAGCGGCCACGGCTATCGGTTCTTCTCCCACAGCGACACCGAGGTGCTGCTCAAGGCGTATCACCACTGGGGCGACCGGTTCGTCGACCACCTCCACGGCATGTTCGCGTTCGCGATTGTCGAGCGTGACAGCGGCCGGGTGCTGCTCGGGCGCGACCGGCTCGGCATCAAACCGCTGTATATCAGCGAGAATTCCGCCCGCGTTCGGTTCGCGTCGTCGCTGCCTGCGTTGCTGGCCGGTGGTGCCAAGGACGGATCGGTGGACACCCGCATCGATCCGATCGCGCTGCACCACTACATGTCGTTCCACTCGGTGGTGCCCGCGCCGCGCACGATCCTGCGCGGTGTGGCCAAGGTGCCGCCGGCGTCGCTGGTGGCGATCGAGCCCGACGGCCGCCGCACGACCACGACGTACTGGGAGCCCGACTTCACCCGCAGGGCGGACCGGGCCGACTGGTCCGAACGGGACTGGGAGAACGCCGTTCTCGACGCGTTGCGCGTGGCCGTGGAGCGACGCCTTGTCGCCGACGTGCCCGTCGGCTGCCTGCTCTCGGGCGGCGTCGACTCCAGCCTGATAGTCGGGCTGCTCGCCGAGGCGGGTCAGCACGGACTCAAGACGTTCTCGATCGGCTTCGAATCGGTCGGCGGTGTGGCCGGCGACGAATTCAAGTACTCCGACATCATCGCCGAGCACTTCGGCACCGACCATCACCAGATCCGCATCGGCACCGACCGCATGCTGCCCGCGCTCGACGGCGCGATCGGCGCTATGAGCGAACCGATGGTCAGCCACGACTGCGTTGCCTTCTACCTGCTCAGCCAGGAGGTGGCCAAGCACGTCAAGGTCGTGCAGTCCGGTCAGGGCGCCGACGAGGTGTTCGCCGGATACCACTGGTACCCGCCGCTGGGCGGACCCGACGCGGCGTCGATCGACGGAGCGGTGGCCAGCTACCGCAAGGCGTTCTTCGACCGCGACCGCGCGGGCTACGACGCTCTGGTGACGCCGGCGTTCGCCGTCGACGGCGACCCGAGCCTGGACTTCGTCACCGAGCACTTCGCGCGGGCAGGCGCCCAAACCGGCATCGACCGCGGCCTGCGACTGGACACCACCGTCATGCTCGTCGACGACCCGGTCAAGCGCGTCGACAACATGACGATGGCGTGGGGTCTGGAAGGTCGCGTGCCGTTCCTCGACCACGAACTCGTCGAGCTCGCCGCCACCTGCCCACCCGAGCTGAAGATCGCCCACGAAGGCAAGGGTGTGCTCAAGCAAGCCGCGCGCCAGGTGATTCCATCCGACGTCATCGACCGGCCGAAGGGCTATTTCCCGGTGCCTGCGCTCACCCATCTCGAGGGCCCGTACCTGGACATGGTGCGCGACGCGTTGTACGCGCCCGCGGTTAAGGAACGCGACTTGTTCCGACCCGCCGCGATCGAACGGTTGCTTGCTGACCCGAACGGACGCCTGACGCCGCTGCGCGGTAACGAACTGTGGCAACTGGCGCTGCTCGAGCTGTGGTTGCAGCGGCACAGCATCACCGGACCCGCGGCATGACGGCGCTCGGGCCCGACGCAGAGCAGACCGAAGCGATCACCCTCGGCTTGCACGACGCGTCACCGCAGCATCTCGTCGACGCGATGGCCGACGACGTTGTCATCGAGATGGGTTGGGGGCGGCTGGTTTTCGGTCAGACGTTCGCCGACCCCGCCAAGCTGGCCGAAGTGCTCAGGCATGAGGGACCCGGACGACGCGACATCTGCATCTACGCGCGCGAACCCCACGTCCTGGTGTCGATGGCGCCCGCCGAGCTCTTCATCGACCCGAGCCACACCTACCGGCTGCGGTTCACCGAGGACCCCGATCCCGACCGGACGCCGAACGGGTTCTCGGTGCGCGCGCTGCAGAGCGCCGACGACGCCGACGAGATGAACCGCGTGTACGTGCGCTGCGGCATGGTGCCCGCGCCCGTCGAGGTGCTGTGGAACAACCACCGGACTCAGGACGCCCTCGATTATCTGGTCGCGGTGCGCGACGACGGGTCCGTGCTGGGCACCGTGACCGGTGTCGACCACAAACGGCTGTTCTCCGATCCGGAGAACGGGTCGAGCCTGTGGACGTTGGCCGTCGACCCGACGACGAGCCTGCCCGGTGTCGGCGCGGCGCTCACCCGGGCGCTGGCCGCGATCTACCGCGATCGCGGCCGGGCCTACATGGACCTGTCGGTCAGCCACGACAACGCCGCCGCGATCTCGCTCTACGAGAAGCTGGGCTTCCACCGCGTCCCGGTCATGGCGGTCAAACGCAAGAACGCGATCAACGAACCGCTGTTCACCCATCCGCCCGAGACCGTCGAGGACCTCAACCCGTACGCGCGGATCATCGCCGACGAGGCCATGCGCCGCGGGATCTGGGTCGAGGTGCTCGACGCCGAGGCCGGTGAGATGCGCTTGTCTCACGGCGGCCGCACTGTCATCACCCGGGAGTCGTTGTCGGAGTTCACTTCCGCAGTCGCGATGGCGCGCTGCGACGACAAGCGGCTCACCCGGCGGCTGGTGGCCGAGAACGGTATTACGGTGCCCAAGGGCAGGCTGGCGACCTTCGACGAAAAGGACCACGAGTTTCTGGAGGAGGTCGGCGACGTCGTGGTCAAGCCGACCCGGGGTGAGCAGGGCAAGGGCATCACCGTCGGCATCAGCAGCGCCGAGGACTTGGACGCCGCGCTGGCCCGCGCACGCAAAGAACATCCGCACGTGCTGATCGAGCAGCGGGCACCCGGCGACGATCTTCGGCTGGTGGTCATCGACGGCAAGGTGGTGGCCGCGGCGCTACGCAAGCCCGCCGAGGTCGTCGGGACCGGACACCACACGGTGCGCGAGCTGATCGAGGCGCAGAGCCGGCGCCGGGCGGCGGCCACGGGCGGGGAATCGCGCATCCCGATCGACGCGGTCACCGAGTCAACGGTCACGGAGGCGGGTTGGTCGTTCGACGATGTGCTTCCCGAGGGCGAGCGACTGCGGGTGCGGCGCACCGCGAACCTGCATCAGGGCGGCACCATTCACGACGTGACCGCCAAGGTCCATCCCCACCTGTGTGACGTCGGGGTCAGGGCCGCCCACGCGATCGGCATCCCTGTCACCGGGATCGACCTGCTGGTGCCCGACGTCACCGAGCCGGAGTACGTCTTCATCGAGGCCAACGAGCGCCCCGGGCTGGCCAATCACGAACCACAGCCCACCGCAAAGGCTTTCGTCGATTTTCTGTTCCCGGGCAGCCCGGCGCTGCCTCAGGCGTGGACGCCCGAGGAGTCGCCCGCCTGAGTCACCAGGTGCTGGTGCGCATCACGATCTCGGCGGCCAGCTGGGCCGTGGATTCGGCGGCGTTGCGCCTGCCGAGCAGGTCGACTATCCGGTAGTCGCCGTACACATAGCGCTGGCTGGCCTTGGCGACCGCGCGCGCCCGCGGGGTGCTGACCAGTGCCGTGGTGTTCATCTCGACCGGCGGGCAGTGCTCGTCGCGGACCACGCCCGCGGCGTCCGCGACGCGCGGGTGCCCGCGGTCGATGACGACCAACCCGATGAACCGGTCGAGCCGGGTGGCGGCCAGTTCCCACGCCAGCTCACCGCCGACGCGGTCGCCCACCAGGAGCGCCCATTTCACGCCAAGGGTGTCGAGGATGCCGACCACCGACTTCGCGGTCAGCCGGGGATCGGGAGGCACGACGACGGTCCGCAGCGATGCGGTGTGCAGCCGTTGACAGACGGCGTCATAGGCGGCGGCCGGCTGATGGCCCGCCCCGAGCACCACCACGACCGACCCCTTCTCGGGACCGGCGACGTCGACGGGCACGCTGAACCCCTCGACGGTGACCGTGGTGGATGGCATTGGGCCACGCTACAGCGGTCGACGGGGCGACGCGGTCATTTCGCGGGGAGTGAACGGGGCGATTCAGAGCGCGGGGACGCGCTCGGCCTGCTCGGTCGCGATGTCCAGAAAGGTCTGCGGCAGCGTGGCTTTGACCGGAATTGTCGGGTTCGGAGTCGGGAACGCGACACCGTACACCGCCATGGTCCCGATGTTCTCGAACGTGAAGTAGACGCTGCTGTCGACTCCGCCGAGTTGCATGGTCTGCTCGTAGACGAGCGCGTCGGCGCGAGATGGATCCATCCTGGTCGTCGTCATCGGGATGCCCGGCGAGGACTCGTCGAAGAACGTCTCGAAGTGCGCACACCGTTCGGCCGTGGCCGCCAGCTTGTCGAGATCCAGACGCCATGTCAGCACCGTCATCACGATGCGGGCGCCGTCATAGCCCACGACGTACTCCGCGGCGCTGCCCGGCCCACGCTCCCCCGTCTCGGCGATCACCCGGGTGAGTCCCTCCGAACACCCCGCCGGTCGGGACAGCATGGCCGGTGGGGCACCAGCACCGTCGCCACCCTCGCCCGGTTCGCGGACGACGTGGTCGAACTGCACCCCCTGCGGGAAGTCGGCCGCGGTGAGCAGCGCTCGGTCCAGGCGGGCGCCTGGCCAGGTCGGCGAGCCCACGGTCGAGTGCGCGCAACCGGTCAACGTGACCGCGGTCAGGGCGGCCGCCACGGCGAGTCGCCGCATCATCGCCGCAGTCCCGTCACGATGTCGGGCCGGGCCGGCGCGCCGTCGGAGAGCAGGGTGAGCACCGCGTCCACGTCGAGATGGCTGGTCAGCAGGTCGGCCATCAGGTCGAGTTGCGCGTCGCGTCGGGAACTGACGTAGACATCGTCGGCCACGACGAACCCGTCGCGGCCGGCCGCCTGCGCGACCTCCACCAGCCATGCGCGCCGCACGTCGTCGTTGTCGAGCACGCCGTGCCAGTGGGTGCCGTACACCGCCCCGCGCCGCAAGCCAACCCCGAGCCACGGTTGCTCGGCCGAGCGGCCGATCTGGCCGTGATGAATCTCGTAGCCGGACAACGGTTCTTCGTGATGCAACAGGGTCTTCTCGGGCGCGAAGACGATGTCGGCCTCGAGCAGGTTCAGGCCGGGCACGACGCCTGCCCCGGATTCCACGGCGTCGTCGATGCGCGCGCACAGCATCTGGAAGCCGCCACACACCCCCAGCACGGGCATACCGCGGGCGGCGTGTGCGCTCAGCGCGTCGGCAAGCCCGCTGCGGCGCAGCCAATCCAGGTCGGCGACGGTGGCCTTGCTGCCGGGGATGACGACCACGTCGACATCGACGAGATCGGCGGGTTCGCCGACCCAGCGCACGAGCACGCCCGGCTCACAGGCGAGGGCCTCGACGTCGGTCGAGTTGGAGATGCGCGGCAACCGGATCGCGGCCACCCGCAACCACTGCTCACCCCGCGGGGGCTGCGGTTCACCGACCACGCGACGAGCCACCACCGAGACCGAGTCCTCGGTGTCCAGCCACAAACCCTCGGCATACGGGATGACGCCGTAGGTCGGCCGCCCCGACAGCTCCTGTAGCCGCGCCAGACCGGGATCGAGCAGCGACGGGTCACCGCGGAACTTGTTGACCACGAAGCCGGCGATCAAGCGTTGGTCCTCGGGTTCGAGCACCGCGACGGTGCCGTACAGGTGCGCGAGCACGCCGCCGCGGTCGATGTCGCCGACGACAATCACCGGTAGGCCCGCCGCGCGAGCCAAGCCCATGTTCGCCAGATCGGTTGCCCGCAGGTTGATTTCGGCGGGCGAGCCGGCGCCCTCGCAGATGACGGCGTCGAATTCGGTCCGCAGTTGCTTCAGTTCGTCGACGACCACCGCTCTAAGGTGCTCACGGTGCCCGATGTAGTCGCGTGCGCTGACGGTGTCGACCACCCGACCGCGAACCACCAGCTGCGAGGTGCGGTCGCTGCCGGGTTTGAGCAGGATCGGGTTGAACCGCGTGTGCGGCGATAGACCGGCGGCGCGGGCCTGCATCGCCTGGGCGCGGCCGATCTCGCCGCCGTCGACGGTGACCGCGGAGTTGTTCGACATGTTCTGCGCCTTGAACGGTGCGACGCGAATACCCTTGCGCGCCAACAGCCGACACAGCCCGGCCACCACCATCGACTTGCCCGCGTCCGAGGTGGTCCCGGCCACCAGGAGCGCGCCGCTCATCGATCGCCCTCCGCGGTCAGTACGCCACCCCTCGTTTGTGAATCTGGCGACGGGATCACATGCCTGGGCGTCGTCGGATTCACAGTCGAGCGCCCTAGTCGGCGACTGTCAGTATCTCGGCGCCCTCGTCGGTAACCACGAGCGTGTGCTCGAACTGCGCGGTCCACTTCTTGTCGGTGGTGGCGACGGTCCAACCGTCGTCCCAGATCTCGTAGTCGAGGCCGCCGAGGTTGATCATCGGCTCGATGGTGAACGTCATACCCGGCTCCAGCACGGTCTCCACTGCGGGCTGGTCGTAGTGTAGGACGACAAGGCCGTTGTGGAATGTGGTGCCGATGCCGTGGCCGGTGAAGTCGCGAACCACGTTGTAGCCGAACCGGTTCGCGTAGGACTCGATGACCCTGCCGACGACGGACAGCTGCCGTCCGGGTTTGACGGCCTTGATCGCGCGCATGGTCGCTTCCCGTGTCCGCTCGACGAGCAGCCGGTGTTCCTCGGAGACGTCGCCCGCGAGGAATGTCGCGTTGGTGTCGCCGTGCACACCGTCGATGTATGCGGTCACGTCGATGTTGACGATGTCGCCGTCCTCGATGACCGTCGAGTCCGGGATGCCGTGGCAGATGATCTCGTTGAGCGAGGTGCAGCAGGACTTCGGGAAACCCTTGTAACCGAGCGTGGACGGATAGGCGCCGTTGTCGATCATGAACTCGTGCGCGATGCGGTCGAGCTCGTCGGTCGTGACGCCCGGCGCGACGGCTTTACCCGCCTCGGCCAGCGCGCCCGCCGCGATCCTACCCGCGACGCGCATCTTCTCGATCACCTCGGGCGTCTGCACCCACGGTTCGCGGCCCTCGTCGACGGTCGGCTTCCAGGCGTACTCCGGCCGCGGGATGGACGCGGGCACCGGCAGCGTAGGAAAAACCACGCCGGGGCGGAGGGCGGTACGAACGGGCATGTCAACAGGGTAGACGAGGCTAGCGCCGGTCGAACGGGCTCAACCGCCAGGACCGGCGGGGTCCGCGGATGTCCACCGAGCCGAAGACCACCTTCCCGGTCAGGATCACGTGCGGGTTGCCTTCGGCAGGTGCGTCCCTGCGGTGGTCGCGGGCGCTGCCCACGTTGACCTCGACGTCGTCGATGGAGGCGCTGGCCCCGTCGGGCAGCCGCAGTTCGAGCCCGCCGAACTTCAGGTCGAGCTCGATGACGACCATCGGCCCGGCAAAGCGCGCCCGGGTCAGGTCCAGGTCCACCGAACCCATCCGCCGGTGCAGGGCCAGCCGGCTCGGCACCGTCCATTCGCCGTGCCGCTTGAGCGAGCCGAGCACACCGCGCAACTCGATGCGATCGGCGGCCGAGGTGACGATCGCACCCGGTCCGGGCAGGTCGCCCACCAGCGCGTCCAGGTCCGAGTGCAGCCGCGCCCGCGCTACCGCCGCCGAGCGCTCCTCGAACTCTTCGATGTCGATCAGGCCCAGCGCGACGGCGTTGTGCAGTCGCCGCAGCGTGCCGTTGCGGTCGGCGTCGGAGACGCGCATGGCGTCGTGATTGGTCTCGGTCATCGCACGTTCCACGGTACGGCGACGACGCCCGATCAGGCCAGGTAGTCCGGCGGCAGCCCGTCGAGCATGCCCTTGAGCATGCGCACCGCGTACTCCGAGGAACCGCCCCCGACGATCATCGCCGCGAACGCCATGTCGCCGCGGTACCCGGCGAACCACGAGTGCGAACCGCCCGCGAACTCCGCCTCACCGGTCTTGCCGCGCACGTCGCCCGCACCCTGCAGGTCCTCGGCGGTGCCGTTGGTCACCACCAGCCGCATCATCGGCCGCAGCCCTTCGACGATCTTCGGGTCCATCGGCGCAGGGCTCTCGGCGATCTCGGTCTCCTTGCCCTGAATCAGTTGCGGGACAGGGGTTTTCCCGGCGGCGACGGTCGCCGCGGCCAACGCCATGCCGAACGGGCTGGCCAGCACCTTGCCCTGACCGAAGCCGTCCTCGGTGCGCTCGGCGAGGTCGACGGTGGGCGGTACGGAACCGGTCACGGTCCTCAGCCCGGGGACGTCGTAGTCGGCTCCGATGCCGTACTTGGCCGCGGCCATCGTCAACCCGCGCGGCGGCATCCGGCTGGCCAGTTCGGCGAAGGTGGTGTTGCAGGAACTGGCGAACGCCCGCGACATCGGCACCGTGCCGAGGTCGAAGCCGCCGTAGTTGGGCACCGTCCGGTGGCCGATGTCCATCGTGCCGGGGCACGGAAGCATCGTGTTCGGGGTGGCCATATCGCGTTCGATGGCCGCACCGGCGGTCACCATCTTGAACGTCGACCCGGGCGGATACAGGCCGGTGGTGGCGATGAGGCCCTCGGTGTCGGCGGCGGCGTTCTGAGCGACGGCCAGGATCTCACCGGTCGACGGTTTGATCACGACGATCATCGCCTTCTTGCCGGTGAAGTTGACCGCGTTCTGCGCGGCGTCCTGGACCGACCGGTCGAGGCTGATCCGGATCGACGGTGCGGGATCCCCCGGCACCTCGTTGAGCACGTCGACGTCGACGCCGTTCTGGTTGACGGTGACCACCCGCCACCCCGCATCGCCGGCCAGTTCACCCGCGACCGCCCTCTTGACCTCACCGACGATCGCCGGCGCGAAAGTCTCGTCGGTGGGCAGCATTTCGGCCAGCGGCGTGATGACCACACCGGGATGCGCACCGATCGCGGCGGCCACCCGGTCATGGTCGGCCTTGCGCAGCGTGATCAGGTTCAGCGGCTGTTTGGACGAGCTGGCCTGCTCGGCGAGCCGCTGTGCGTCGAGCGTGTTGTCGAAGGGCCGCAAAGCGTCGACGACGGCCCGCGCGGTCTGCATCAGCGACCCGCCAGCCTCCCGCGCGTCCAGCGAGTAGCTGTACAGGTATCCCGGCACCAGCACCTCGGTGCCGCCCCGCTCGATCACCGACGCCCGCGGGGGTGAGTCGGCGCGCAGTGCGAAGGTCTGGTTCTCGCCGAGCCGCGGGTGCAGGCCGGTGGCGCTCCACCGCACGATCCACCGGCCCTCGTCTCGGACCATGTTCAGCTGTCCGTCGTAGGTCCAGGTGCGGTCTTTCGGCAGATGCCACGTGTAGCGGTAGGTGACGCTGCCGGTGTCCATCGCGTACTTGGAGCCCAGGATCTGTGTGTCCAGGTGGGTGGCCTGCAGTCCGGCCCACGCTTCGTTGAGGTCTTCGCGCGCATCGGCGGGCCGGTCGCTGAGTTCGGCCGCGCCCGCGGTGTCACCGGTCGCGAGGGCCGCGAAGAACTTCTCGGCGGCGGTCTCAGGTCCGGCAGGCTTGGGTGTACAGGCGCTGTTGAGGCCGACGGCCAGGATTCCGACCGCGGCCAGGCTCACTATGCGTGTTACTGAAGATGCCATTGGGGCAGATGTTACGAAGTCGAGACCCGCAATCCCGGGAGGCGCACCGCGTTGTGGGGGCCGGTTCTCGGATTGGAGGGCTTAAGGGGTTGATCGCACGCACCTGGTGCGTGGGATCAACCCGTCAAGGTCCGCAGCGCGCGCCGGCGGGCCGCAGCGCCGGCCGGCGCCGAATGTCAGCCCGCGGCCGGCGCCCGCACCACCAGCGGCACTCCTGGGAAGTAGGCGGCCATCTCCGAGCGCGACTTGCGCAGCGCCGCGGTGCCGTAACCCTGCTTGCGATGGTCGGGGTGGATCCAGATCCGCACGTTGACCTCACCGGAGACCAGGTCGCCGAACACCATCCCGATCTTCTCGGAGCCGTGCACCGCGACCAGCCAAGCCGCCTCTTCCGCGTCGACGCGTCGTAGGCCGGCGCGGATCTCGTCGTCGAGGTCGCCCGCGGGGGCGCGCGACCCGTCGCCCGCCTCGCGCACGTCCTGGGTGCGTGCGGCGAAGATGTCGCGATCGGCGTCGGCGAGGAACGGGCGCAGCGCCATGCTGTCCGCGCTGCGTGCCGGCTCACCCATGGTGAAGCTGAGCTGGTTGTTGAGGTCCTCGAGTTCGGCGGCGATCCGGCGCCGCGACACCTTGGTCAGCCGATCGAACGACAGCCGCAGCACCGCCTCGGCGGCCGTGTGCGATGCGCCGAGCATGCTCGCGATCGCCTCGATCGCGGCGTCGTAGTCCTCGGAATCGACGATGACGTCGAGCAGTTCGTGCCGCCGCTCCAGCGCGCGAACCATCGTGTCGGCGATCTCCCTGCGCGCGATTGTGCGGTCGTCGTCAGCCATGCCGTGAGCGTAAATGAGTCGGGCGCCCGGAACGGTCAGTCGAGCAGAACGGTCGCGAACGTTCCCACCTGTTGGAAGCCGACGCGCTCATAGGTGGCCCGCGCGACGGTGTTGAAGTCGTTGACGTACAGGCTCGCCGTGCGCCCGGACCGGACCACCGCCTCGGCCAGCGTGGCGGTGCCCGTGGCGCCCAGACCATGCCCGCGCCAGTCGGGGTGCACCCACACGCCCTGGATCTGTCCGACCGTCGGCGACTGCGAACCGACCTCGGCCTTGAACACCACCTCGCCGCGCTCGAAGCGGGCCCACGCCCTGCCCGCGGCGATCAGACCGGCGACCCGCCTGCGGTATCCCCTGCCTCCATCGCCGAGCCGCGGATCGATACCGACCTCACCGATGAACATGTCGATCGAGGCGACGAGGTAGGCGTCGAGTTCGTCGGCACGCACCTGGCGTACGGCGGGATCGGTCGCACACGACGGCGGCGTGCTCAACGCCAGAAGCGGCTGATGCTCACGCACATCGCGGGCGGCACCCCAGGCGTTCTCGAGGCGACGCCACATCGGCAGCACCAACTCGGCCCGCCCGACCAGCGAGGAGCAGCGACGCGCGGTGCTCATCGCCTTCTCGGCGAACGCATGAAGGTCAATCATGTCCCCGCGCAACGGAATCAGGTTCGCACCGGCGTAGCACAGCGATTCGGTGGGCCTGCGCCGCGTCCACAGTTCCCCGCCGATCGCCGAAGGTTCCACACCGTATTCGGCCACCCGGCAGGCGACCATGCACGAGCCGATCGGATCCTCGTCGAGCACCCGCATCACGGCGCCGACGTCACGCACCACCGAGACCCGTCGTTCGTCGACGTGACGAAACAGCGGCGGTGCCGACATGGGATCTCTTTCTCGCCGACACCGGGCGGTCTACCCGGTGTTTGGGATCACATTCAGCTTACGGTCACGACCGGCGAACCGCTGGCATCTGTTCCGCGCTCTTCAGCGATTCTCATGGCCTCTTCGATCAGCGTCTCGACGATCTGGGCCTCGGGGACGGTCTTGATGACCTCGCCCTTGACGAAGATCTGACCCTTGCCGTTGCCGGAGGCCACCCCGAGGTCGGCTTCGCGCGCCTCGCCGGGACCGTTGACGACACAACCCATCACGGCGACGCGCAGCGGAACGTCCATCCCCTCCAGTCCGGCGGTGACCTCGTTGGCCAACGAGTAGACGTCGACCTGGGCGCGCCCACACGACGGGCACGACACGATCTCCAGCGACCGCGGACGCAGGTTCAGCGATTCGAGGATCTGGTTGCCCACCTTGACCTCTTCGGCGGGCGGCGCCGACAGCGAGACGCGGATGGTGTCCCCGATGCCCTTGGACAGCAATGCGCCGAACGCGACCGCCGACTTGATCGTGCCCTGAAACGCCGGGCCCGCCTCGGTGACGCCCAGATGCAGCGGGTAGTCGCACTGCGCGGCCAGCTGTTCGTAGGCGGCCACCATCACGACGGGGTCGTTGTGCTTCACGCTGATCTTGATGTCGCCGAAGCCGTGCTCCTCGAACAGCGAGGCTTCCCACAGCGCGGACTCGACCAGCGCCTCGGGCGTGGCCTTGCCGTACTTCTCCATGAAGCGCTTGTCCAGCGACCCGGCGTTGACGCCGATACGGATCGGGATGCCCGCCGCGCCCGCGGCCTTGGCGACCTCGCCGACGCGGCCGTCGAACTCCTTGATGTTGCCGGGGTTGACGCGCACAGCCGCGCACCCGGCGTCGATGGCGGCGAAGATGTACTTCGGCTGAAAGTGGATGTCGGCGATCACCGGGATCTGGCTGTGGCGGGCGATCTCGGCGAGCGCGTCGGCGTCCTCCTGGCGCGGGCACGCCACCCGCACGATGTCGCAGCCCGACGCCGTCAATTCGGCGATCTGCTGCAGCGTTGAGTTGACGTCGTGAGTCTTGGTGGTGCACATGGACTGCACCGCAATCGGATGATCGCTGCCGATGCCGACATCGCCAACCATGAACTGACGGGTTTTGCGTCGGGGCGCGAGAACCGGTGCCGGGGGCGCCGGCATGCCCAGTCCTATTTGTTGAGGTCCGATCTGTTGGCCGGAGGCCATTTACTCTCCTACTGCTTACTGGAAGATTCTGATGGGGTTGACGAAGTCGGCGGTCACGGTCAACAGCATGTAGCCGGCCACCACGACGAGGATCACGTACGTGGCGGGCATCAGCCTCAGGTAGTTGACCGGAGCCGCGGCCACCTTGCCGCGTGCCGACCGGATCGAGTTGCGGATCTTCTCGTAGAACGCGATCGCGATGTGACCGCCGTCGAACGGCAGCAGCGGTACGAGGTTGATCGCTCCGAGCACGAAGTTCAACTGCGCCAGGAAGAACCAGAACGCCACCCACAGCCCCTGATCCACGGCGTCGCCGCCGATGATGCTGGCGCCGACGACGCTGATCGGTGTTTCGGGGTCACGCTCCTCACCGCCGATGGAGCGCACCAGCGCGCCCATCTTGGTCGGCAGCTTGGCCAGCGACTTACCGATCTCCACGGCCAGGTCGCCGGTGAACGCGATCGTCGCGGGTGCCGCCGACAGCGCGTTGTACTGCGTGGGCCCGAACTGCGCCGCGGTGATACCGACCGTGCCGACGGGAACCGGTTCGGCCACATCACCCTTGGCGACCCACCGCTGGGCGGGGACGACGTCGACGAGGGTCGTGAACTCGTCGCCGTCGCGCTGCACGGTGAACTCGGTCGGACCGTCGAGCGCGCGGACGGCGGTGACCAACTCGTCGAAGTTCGCCACCGGCGTATCGCCGATCTTGACCACCGTGTCCCCGGCTTGGATGCCCGCGGCCGCGGCCGGCGAGGGCGCCAGGCAGTCACCGAGCTGACCCCTGCTGACTTCGGCCTTCACGCACGACGTCTCACCGACGATCGCCGTGGTCGGCGCGTGCAGGTTGGGCAGGCCCCACACCACGGCGATGCCGTAGATCAGCACCAGGCCGATGACGAAGTTCATCCCCGGCCCGGCGGCCAACACCGCGACGCGCTTCCACGTCTTCTGCTTGTACATCGCGCGGTCCTGCTCGTCGGGCGCGAGTTCCTCCACCGAGGTCATGCCCGCGATGTCGCAGAATCCGCCCAGCGGGACCGCCTTGACGCCGTACTCGGTGCGGTCCCCGAGCTTGTTCGCCCGCCACGTCGCCCACAGCGTCGGACCGAAGCCCACGAAGTAGCGGCGCACCTTCATTCCGGTGGCGCGCGCCACCCACATGTGGCCGCATTCATGCAGCGCCACCGAAACCAAGATGGCCAGTGCGAACAGCACGACACCGGTGAGCCACATCATCTGGTGCTGATTACCTTCCGCTCGACCGCGCGCGCGGCACGGTCACGCGCCCACTGCTGGGCGTCAAGTACGTCATCCACGGTAGCTGGTTCGGCGGCCCACTGGTCGGCAGCGCGCAGCACGTCGTCGATGGTGCGCACGATCTCCGGGAAGCGGATACGCCCGTCGAGGAACGCCGCGGCCGCCTCCTCGTTGGCGGCGTTGTAGACCGCCGGCAGGCAGCCACCCCCTTCCCCGGCGTGGCGGGCCAGCGCCACGGCGGGGAACACCTCATCGTCGAGCGGCTCGAAATCCCAGGTCGAGGCGGTGCTGAAGTCGCAGGCCAACGCCGCCGCGGGAACCCTCTGCGGCCACCCGAGGGCCAGCGCGATCGGCAGCTTCATATCCGGCGGGCTGGCCTGCGCCACCGTCGAACCGTCGGTGAACGTGACCATCGAGTGCACGATCGACTGCGGGTGCACCACCACCTCGATGCGGTCGTAGGGCACGCCGAACAGCAGGTGCGTCTCGATCAGCTCGAGCCCCTTGTTGACCAGCGACGCCGAGTTGAGCGTGTTCATCGGCCCCATCGACCAGGTCGGGTGGGCGCCGGCCTGCTCGGGGGTCACCGACTCCAGCCGCTCGGCGTCCCAACCGCGGAAGGGACCGCCCGATGCGGTCAGCACGATCTTGGCCACTTCGTCGGGGCCACCTGCGCGCAGGCACTGCGCCATCGCCGAGTGTTCGGAGTCCACGGGCACGATCTGACCTGGTCGGGCGGCCTTGAGCACCAAGGGGCCACCGGCGACGAGCGACTCCTTGTTCGCCAGCGCCAGACGTGCACCGGTCCCGAGCGCGGCCAGCGTCGGCCGCAGCCCCAGCGCGCCGACGAGCGCGTTGAGCACCACGTCGGCATCGGTGTTCTCGACGAGCGCGGTGACGGCGCCGGGTCCTGCGTACGTGACGTCTCCGACGCGGGCGGCGGCCACCTGGTCGGCGACCGCGATATTGGTCACACCGGTCGTTGCACGCTGCCGCGCCAGCAGGTCCGGGTTGGCGCCGCCGGCGGCCAGGCCGACCACCTCGAAGCGGTCGGGGTTGGCGGCGATGACGTCGAGCGCCTGCGTCCCGATCGATCCGGTGCTGCCGAGGATCAGCACGCGTCGCCGGCCTGACGCCCCGTCGCCGCGCTCGGCTCCGCCGGAAATACTCACCGAACCATTGTGCCGCCTGCCGGCGCCCACTCGTCAGCCCTGCCGAGGGAGGGCGTCATCCGCCGTCGAATTGTGACGCGAATCTGACGGGACCCATCCACTCACCGCCGCGGTCCGAATTCCCGGTGTCACAGCAGAGGACGGCACCAACCCGTCCACGACAAGGGAGCAGCGCATGAAGATCAACTTCGGCAAGTCCGTATCCGTGGCGGGGGTGGCCGCGGCCGCGATCCTGACCCTCTCGGCGTGTTCGAACGACGCCACCTCCGCGGCGCCCTCGGCCGCGGCGGAGTCGACGCCGACCAGCGTCGCGCCCGCACCGATGGAGCAGTCCATGGACCCGGCCGCCGATTTGGTGGGGGCCGGTTGTGCGACGTACGCCGAGCAGGTGCCCTCGGGTCCGGGCTCGGTGGCCGGAATGGCGCAGGACCCGGTGACTGTCGCCGCGTCGAACAACCCGATGCTCACGACGCTGACGCAGGCGCTGTCCGGACAGCTCAACCCGAACGTCAACCTCGTCGACACGCTCAACGGCGGGGAGTTCACCGTCTTCGCCCCGACCGACGATGCATTCGCCAAGATCGACCCGGCCACCATCGAGACGCTCAAGACCGACTCGGAGTTGCTGACCAGCATCCTGACCTACCACGTGGTGCCCGGCCAGGCCAGCCCGGCGCAGGTCGCAGGCGACCACAAGACCGTGCAGGGCGCGACCGTCACGGTGACCGGTGAGGGCGACAACCTGGAGGTCAACGACGCGGGCCTGGTGTGCGGCGGAGTGCGCACTGCCAACGCGACGGTGTACATGATCGACACCGTCCTGATGCCGCCGGCCGCCTCCTAGGCCGCTCCCTTGCGGGCGGGCCCGGAATCGCTTTCGACTCCACATGCGCGGTTCCGGGCCCGTCGCAACCCCGATCGGAAATTGCCACCCATCCGGCACGTTGTCGGCACCGAATAGAGATCGAAGCAAAGATCCGACGGCACAAGCCGTCCCGTCCTGAATGGAGCACGAGGAATGAACGCAAGGAAGAGATTGGCCGGCGCAGGGTTGGCCGCGTTGGGAGCCACCACCCTGATGCTGGGCACCACCGCCACGGCCCAGGCCGAGATGGTCGGACCCGGCTGCACAGCATACGCACAGCAGGTGCCTGAAGGTCCGGGCTCGGTGATGGGCATGGCCCAGGATCCGGTCACGGTCGCGGCTTCGAACAACCCGCTGCTGACCACGTTGACGAAAGCTGTTTCGGGACAGCTCAATCCGAACGTCAACCTCGTCGAGACGCTCGACGGCGGCCAGTTCACGGTGTTCGCACCGACCGACGACGCGTTCGCCAAGATCGACCCGGCCACCATCGAGACACTCAAGACCGACTCGGAGTTGCTGACCAGCATCCTGACCTACCACGTGGTGCCCGGCCAGGCCGATCCGGCTCAGGTCGTCGGCACGCACAAGACGGTGCAGGGCTCCGATGTCACCGTGAGCGGTCACGGGTCTGACCTGCGGGTCAACGACGCCTCGGTGGTGTGCGGCGGCGTTCAGACGGCCAACGCCACCGTCTACCTCATCGACACGGTGCTGATGCCCCCGATGAACTGATCTGCGCCACAACAGGATCCGAGGGCGGCCCGGTACCCCCGAACCGGGCTGCCCTCTCCTGTCGGCGGCAGCCCTGCCTCAGCCGGCCCCGAGTTGTCGCAGCAGCCCGTGCATGTCGAGTTGGCCGCGGTGCACGACCAGCATGTCGCCCTGGAACCGGTCGATGTGGATTCCGGTGACCGAGACCTTGGTCCCGGTCGCCGGTACGCCGCGGAACTCGCCGTCATGGGTGCCGGTGAACGTGAAGCGCGTGACGCCGTGCGAACCGTCGACCAGAATCTCCTCGATCGCATGCCGTCCGTCGGAGAACCCCCGGGTGAACTCTTCGAGGTGCGACTGCCACTCCTGCCACCCGAGGGCCGGTGGTCCGTTGACCTCGACGACCAGCCGTGGCGAGACCAGGGTTTCGACCGTCGCCCAGTCCCTGCGGTCGATCGAGATGTACAAGCACTCGACCAGTTCGCGGATCTCGTCCTCGGAGAAGGTCATCCCCGCACCTTGGCGATGATGGTCTCGGCGAACCGCTCGATCGGCTCGCGATACCGCTCCACCCCACCGGGTTCGAGGTCCATACCCATCCACGGACTGCACATCACCGCGGTGATGCCTGCGTCCTCGGCCCGCTTGTACAAATCCGGTGACGGCGGCTCGAGCAGCGCCAGCATGATGTCGAACGGGGCGTTCTCGCGGCCGTACTCGCGCAGCAGCGCGCGCAACTTCTGGGCGTAGCCCACGGCATCGTCCCACCGGTAGGCGTAGCCGACCCACCCGTCACACAGCCGTGCGGCGCGACGCAGCGCGGCGTCGGACTCCCCGCCGCACAAGATCGGCACCGGGGACACCGGATGGGGTTCGATCATCATCTCCGGCACCTGGTAGTACTCGCCGCTCCACGACACCCAACCGCCGCGCCACAGTTCGCGCAGGGCGGGGATCATCTCGTCGAGCCGCTTGCCGCGGGTGCCGAAATCCTGGCCCATCAACTCGTACTCCTCGCGCATCCAGCCGACGCCCGCGGCCAGCGACACCCGCCCGTCGGACAGCACCGACGCGGTCGCGACCTGCTTGGCCACCTCCAGCAGCGGTCGTGCCGGCGCGATGTACACGGCGTTGGAGAACCGCAGCCGCGTCGTCACCGCGGCCATCGCACCGATCTGCACCCAGCAGTCGGGCCAGGCGGTCTCCGGTGCCCACATCGGTTTTCCGGTCGGCGAATCCGGATACGGCGAACTGAGTTCGCGCGGGTAGATCATGTGGTCCGAGCACACCATCCCGTCGTAACCGGCCTCGTCGAAGGCGCGGGCGAGCCCGAGGATCTCTGACGTTTTCATGAACGCGGTGCCCGACCAGAACTCCATCCTGTTTCTCTACCGCGATTTCAGGGCAGCATCAATGCCATGCCCACATTGTTGTGGTTTCGTCGCGATCTGCGCCTGCGCGATCTGCCCTCACTGCTGGCCGCGGCCGCCGCTGACGGCGAGGTGTTCGCCTGTTACGTCCTCGACCCCCGGCTCGAAGCGTCGGCGGGAGCCCGTCGACTGCAGTACCTCTACGACGCGTTGCGCGATCTGCGCGACGGCCTCGGCGGCAGGCTGTACGTCACGCGAGGCCGGCCTGAGAAGCGAATACCCGCTGCGACCAAGGCTATTGGCGCCTCCGCGGTGCACATCTCGGCGGACTACACGCCGTTCGCTCGGCGGCGCGACGATGCCGTGGCGGCCGCGCTGGGCGATATCCCTCTCGAGGCGTCGGGCTCGCCGTACCTCGTCTCCCCCGGCCGGGTGAAAAAACCCGACGGCACCCCGTACAAGGTGTTCACCCCGTTTCACCGAGCCTGGCGCGAACACGGCTGGCGCGCACCTGCCACGTCCGGCCCGAAATCGGCGCGCTGGCTCGACCCGTCGGATGTCGGGGGCGCGGTGGACATCCCGGACGCAGGTGTCGACCTCGACATGCCCGCCGGTGAAACGGCGGCCCGCAAGCAGTGGAAGTCGTTTGTGGCCAACGGACTCGATACGTATGCCGACGACCGGAACCGCCCCGATCTGAACGGCACCAGCCGCATGTCGGCGCATCTGAAGTTCGGCACCATCCATCCGCGCACCATGGCCGCCGATCTCGGCCGGGGCGAGGGCGCGCAGGCGTACCTGCGGGAGTTGGCGTTTCGCGACTTCTACGCCGCGGTGCTGGGCGAATGGCCGCGCAGCGTCTGGTGGAACTTCAATCGGTCGTTCGACGGGATGAGCCTCGACGACGGTCCCGACGCACAGAAGCGGTTCGAGGCCTGGAAAGAGGGCAGGACGGGCTATCCCATCGTCGACGCCGGCATGCGCCAGCTCGCCGAGACCGGCTGGATGCACAACCGGGTCCGGATGATCGTCGCCTCCTTCCTGGTCAAGGACCTGCATCTGCCGTGGCAGTGGGGTGCACGATGGTTCCTCGAGCAGCTGGTGGACGGCGACATGGCCAACAATCAGCATGGCTGGCAATGGGCCGCAGGCACCGGGACGGACGCCGCGCCGTTCTTCCGCGTCTTCAACCCGACCACCCAGGGTGAGAAGTTCGATCACGACGGCAGTTACGTACGGCGCTGGGTGCCCGACCTCGACGACGACATCTATCCGGAGCCGATCGTCGACCACGCCGCCGAACGCAAGGAGGCGCTGCGGCGGTACGCCGAGATCACTTGATGATCTGACCCCCGTCGACCGGCAGCGCCACCCCGGTAAGGTATCTGCCGGTTGCGCCGCACAGGTACACCATCGCGTCGCTGATCGCCTCGGGCTCGACCGGTGGAACGTTCAGCAGCGGCTGCTGACTGACGCTGAACGCCGGATGCTCACCCGACCACTGCGCCAACGCCTCGTTGTAGATCATCGGCGTGGCCACCCCGCCAGGGTGCACCGAGTTGACGCGAATGTTTTTCTCCGCCAACGCCCGCGCGAAGTGGCGCATCACGCCGATGACTCCGTGCTTGGCGACCGTGTAGCCCGCCGCGCCGTGGTTCATGGTGCCGAAGTCGACGGTGACGGGCTTGAACGCGGCCGCCGAACTGGTGATGACGATCGCGCCACCGTCGCCGTGGGCGAGCAGCGCAGGCAACGTCGCGGTGATCGTGTAGTAGACGCCGTTGAGCATGACGTTCACCGCGTCGACGAACGCGGAGATCTCGCGCCCCTGGTCCCCCGCGGCGGGCAGGATCCCCGCATTGGCGAGCACGAAGTCGATACGGCCGAACTCTTGGGTGCCCTTGGCCGCGATCTCCTGCATCCGCTCCAGGTCGCGGACGTCTCCGCGTTCGGCGATGATCCTGCGGCCGGTCTTCTCCACCAGGTTGACGGTCTCGTCGAGGTCCTCCTGCGTCGCCATGGGATAGGCGACGCTGTCGATCTGCTCGCACAGGTCGACGGCGATGATGTCGGCGCCCTCCTCGGCGAACCGCACGGCGTGCGCCCGGCCCTGACCTCGCGCCGCGCCAGTGATGAATGCGACCTTGCCCTCGAACTGCATCTGCCGTTGCGCTCCTCGCGTCCGCGCTGTCATGACGCATCACCCTACGGCCGGCGTAGTAGGCCCTGAATACGCATATGCCAGAATGTCGGCAGTATCGAGCCCGACCATGAGGAGCAGCCGTGGCCAACACCGAGGTGCAGCGACACAGCGGGGTCGACGTCGAAGACGTGCCGTCCGCCGAGTGGGGATGGTCGAAGGAGAACCCCAAGTTCTTCCACATCGGCGGCATCATCGCGGCGCTGTTCCTGCTCGCCCTCATCCACGGCAACCACACCGGGCGCGTCGAGGACCTCTTCCTGATCGGATTCGCCGTGCTGATTCTGGCCGCGGTGGCGCGCGACTGGTGGCTGCGCAGACGCGGCTGGATCCGCTAGACCGGATTCAGCGGCCGGAAGGAATCGACCCCTAGGCCGACCAGCGTCTCGGTGGCCCCCACGCTGTGCGTCAATCCGGCCGCGGTCAGGGCATGGGCCTTGAACGCGCGGGCCGCGACGCTGAGCTGGTGCTCGATCGTGTCGATGCGATCACCGAAATCACCCGACCGGTCATCACCCCAGGCCGTCACCTCGACGCCGCGCCTCGCCAGCTCGAAGACGCCGGCGCGGACCCGTGGATCGTCGCGCAGCAGCGCCGCACTGACCGCCAGCGCGCCGTTGCGGGGTACATCGCGCAGGACAGCCTCACCGGTGTCGTCGACGGCGTTGGCGCCCAGGATCGTCAGCGGCCGCTCGTCAGCGCAGTCCGCGATCCACACGTCGACATCCCACCCGGCCCGCGCCCGGTCGAACAGCCAGCCGCCCGCAGACCCGATCACATCGGCCAGGTCGGCCGCCAGGACCGTCAGGTGATGGTAGTTGGCCGGGCCGTCGGCAGCCGAAGCACCGTCGACCGACACGACGTCGTCGGGAAAGGGTCGAGTTGCCATAGTTCCTATCCGATCGGGTCAGCGACGCCGGTCGAGGGGCCGTCGCGGCGCCCTTAGAGCGTGACACTATTGTCGCGATCTGTAAAGGTCCGACGTCGCGGTGCCGGTCAGTGAGACGCGGCGGCCAGCGGCATCGCCGATGCCACGGTGGCCAACTCGCCGGGGAGTCCGGCCGCGCGGCGGATATCGGCGAAGGATTCCAGCAGCGCGTCGGTGGCCTCATGCGGGTCGTCGAGTGTGCGGTCGTCGGTCAGTACCGAGATGGCAAGTTGATCGACGTAGCTCCACACCGTGATGTTCATCCCGCTGCCCGTGACGACCGGCCCCACCGAGTAGATCTCGCTGAGGACGCCACCGGCGATATGCCCGGGGTCGCGGGGTCCCGCCACATTGGAGATGGTCAGGTTCATCACCGCGCCCGACTCCATCCGGCGCGCCTGCAATCGGAAGAACCTGGGCGCCAGAGCCGGCGGTAGATACGACATCCACGCCGGCAGCACCGTCGGTCCGAGCAACTGATGGCTCTCCTTGGCGATCTTGGTCGCCAGCGCGGTGAGCCGGACCCGTTCCAGTGGATCGGCGGTGTGCACCGGCAGCGACGGCATCATGTAGGTGAACTCGTTGCCCGTCAACCGATCTCGCGAGGGGTTGGTGCTGACCGGAACACCGGCGATCAGCGGTGCATCGGCGTGCCCGTCATAGCGCAGCAGCAGCGTGCGCAGCGCCCCGGCCGCGGTAGCCAGCACGATATCGTTGAGCGTCACACCTAGATGCCTGCCGGTCTCCTTGACTTCGGCCAACGACAGCGGCGCCGTCGCGAAGCGGCGGCCAGGGGACACGACGTGGTTGAGGAAAGTCTGCGGCGGGGCGAAGTTGCGCGCCAGATCGGGATGACGGCCGCGCTCCTTGGCGCGCTTGCGCACCCGGGCGACACCGGCTGCCGTCTCGTTGACGAGCCTGGGCAGTCGGCGGATGAGGTGCGCGTGGTCGCGGCCCGCGGCCTTGAGCAGCTGCGCGGTGGACCTCATCGCGGGATCGGCCACGGCGCGAACGGGCGTCGGCGTCTCGTCTTCCAGGGCCTTGGCCAATTGATTGGCCGAGGCGACGCCGTCGGCCAGCACATGATGGACCTTATGGATGATCGCGACGCGGCCGTCGGCCAACCCCTCGGCGACGTACATCTCCCACAGCGGGCGGCTGCGATCCAGCGGCGTGCTGGCGATCTCGCCGATCAGGTCGTCGAGTTCGCGCCGTCCGCCCGGCGGTGCGACTCGTGCGCGGCGCAGGTGGTAGTCGAGGTCGATGTCGGGGTTCTCCCACCACATCGGATGGTGGAGTCGCAGCGGGATGTCGACGAGCTGGTAGCGCAGTGCCGCCAGTCCCAGCAGGCGCGGATACGCGACCTCCCGGAACATCTCGAAGCTGTAGTTGGGGACATTCGACACGTCGAGGATGCCGATCTTGAGGGTGTGCATGTGGACCTCGGGCGTCTCGCTGTACAGCATCAACGCGTCCACGCCGTTGAGTCGCTTCATTCCTCCCCGCATCCCACCTCGCCCAGCCGACGCCTACCGGTTTCCCAATCGTGCTCTTTCTCAAGCGCGTTCGGACAAGAGGTGACGATGTGCGCGAAATTTGTAAGGCTGACGGCATGACCCTCGTCGCCGCCCGCGGACCGCTGAGCAACGATCCGGCCGGTTGGTTCACGCCCCCGCTGCCCGACGACGTGGTGTTCGTCGAACCGCATCCGCGCCGCGTGCAGGCCCTGCGCGGCGGTCGCCCGGTGCTCGACACCGAGCGGGCGCTGATGGTGCATCGGCGCGACCATCCGCTCAGCTACGCCTTTCCCGTCGACGAGGTCGGCGACCTTCCGAGTGAGCCTGTGGTCGAGGCGCCCGGTTATGTCCGCGTGCCATGGGACGCCGTCGACACCTGGCTGGAGGAAGGCCGCACGCTCGTGCACTATCCGCCCAACCCGTATCACCGCGTGGACTGCCGCCCGACCGATCGCGCGCTGCGGGTGACGGTGGCGGGCCAGGCACTGGTCGACACGACAGAGACGGTGATCGTGTTCGAGACGTCGCTCGAGCCGCGCCTCTACGTCGACCCGTCGCACGTGCGAACGGACCTGCTACGGCCGTCACCGACCACCACCTACTGCAACTACAAGGGCTACGCGTCGTACTGGTCGGCCGTCGTCGGCGACACGGTCGTCGAGGACATCGCGTGGAGCTATCCGGACCCGCCGCCCGAGACGCTGCCGATCGCAGGCTTCTTCAGCTTCGACCCGGCCCGCGCCGACGTGCTGGCCGAGTTGCCGTCGCCCGACCAATAACCCCCGCGCCGATAACCCCCGCGCCGAACCTGAATTTATGCTCGACTTTGCGCCGAAATATCGCACAGAAGTTCAGATTCGGCGACCGTAGCTAGGCTTGGGCGATCACCGACTCCCCGAACCGCTCGATGGTCTCGAGCACGTGCGCGAGGCTGTCACCCGGAAGGCCGACCTGAACCCACGTCACCCCGACCCCGGCCAGCTTCTCCAGGCCGGACAGGTACGCGTCGGCGTTGAAGTCGTCGCCGCCGGGGTTGCCACCGTCGGGATTGGTGAACGTGATGTCGATGCGCGACCAGTCGCGTTCTGCCTCGTCGAAGCGACGGCGAAGATCCTCGACGCCGGACGTCAGAGCGTCCACGTCCATCGGCGCCGTGCGCGCGGTCTGGGCCAGTACTGCCGGTGCGGGGAACGGGCACCACCCGTCGCCGTAGGCGACGACGCGCTTGCGGGCGGCGCCGGTGTTGCCGCCGATCCAGATGGGCGGATGGGGGTCGGTGAGGGGTCGCGGGTGCGCGGTGATCCCGCTGGCGGTGAAGTGACGGCCCTCGTACGAGAAGTCGTCGGTTGTCCAGATGCCGCGGATGACCTCCAGCGCCTCCTCGAACAGAGCCGCTCGCTCCTCGAAATCGACTCCTAGCGCCGCGAATTCGCGTTTCAGGTAGCCGACCCCCACGCCGAGGTTGAACCGCCCTTCCGACAACAGGTCCAGGGTGGCACCGGCCTTGGCCACCACGAACGGATTGCGGTACGGGAGCACGACGATGTTGGGGATGAGCCGCAGCGTGGTCGTCGTGGCGGCCGCGTAACCCATGGCCACGAACGGGTCCACCGCATCATGACCACCGGCGTTCAGCCAGCGCTCAGTCGGCGCCGGGTGGTCGGTGAAACCGAAGCCGTGAAACCCCGCGGCCTCGGCAGCGGCCGCGACGGTGGCGATCCCCCTGCCGGTGACCAACTCCGGGTTGTACGGGTGGCTGTGCATCGGATGGGTGAAGGTGAACCGCATATATGTGTGTCCCGTCTAGAACATTCTTCTCGTTTTCCGAGAATGTCGTTACCATGCGAACCGCGGAAAGTACAGCTTCGACAGCGATGGGAACTGCGGACATGGGCAAGCCCGAGATCGGCGTGTACCTGCCTCAGATGGGCTTCACCTACGGGCAGATGCTGGATCGCACCCGGCGCTGCGAGCAACTCGGCATCGACTCGCTGTGGCTCTACGACCATCTCTACGGCCCGGGCGTGCCGGACTATCCGTCGCTGGAGGCGTGGACGCTGGCCACCGCGCTGCTCAGCAACACCGAACGGATCCGCGTCGGACACATGGTGCTGTGCAACCAGTTTCGCCATCCCGCGGTGCTGGCCAAGATGGTCACCACACTCGACCAGATCTCGGCCGGCCGGCTGCAGCTCGGGCTCGGCAGCGGCTCGATCGAGGACGAGCACAACCGGGTGGGGCTGCCGTGGGGGTCATTTCGCGAGCGTTCCGAACGCCTCGGCGAGACGCTGGAGATCCTCACCCAGGCCTTCGCCGACGAGCGAATCGACTTCAGCGGCAAGCATTTCACGGTCACGGATTTCCCCGTCAAACCTGGTCCTGTACAGCAGAGGCCACCCATCGTGGTCGGCGGCGTCGGCGAGAAGTACACCCTGCCGTTGGTCGCGCGGTACGCCGACGTCTGGAACGTGCCGACGTACGCACTGGGCGAACTGCACCACAAGGTGTCGGTCCTGCGCGCCATCTGTGAGGACGTCGGCCGGGATCCGTCGAGCGTCGTGCTGTCGGTCGAGGCGGTGATGGCGCTGGCGCCCGACGACGCGTCGCTGCCGGACGTGAAGCGGCTGGCCGAGAAGCGTTTCGGCGCATCGGCATTCGGGCTGCACGAGGGGGGCCTGATCGGAACGCCGTCCGCCGTCGTCGACCGGCTGCATGAACTGCAGGACCTCGGTTTCGGTCAGATCGTGCTGTTTACCCACGATCGGGCATCCGACCAGACCTTGGACCTGTTGGCCTGCGAGGTGATCGCGCGACTCTAGGCCGGACGCTTCGCCGGCGGTGAGTAGTTCGGCCGCCCGAGTCCGAGTGCGTGCTGGGCGATCATGTTGCGGAACACCTCCAGCGTGCCGCCGTAGATACCGGCGGGTCCGGCCAGGCGGAAGGCGTACTCGACTCCCCCGTCGCCCGCTGCGCCCTCGACACCGGTCGGCAAGCCGCCCGCGGCGCCCGAGAGGTCCATCAGATCGGGTGCGACGTCGCGCATCGTCTGGGCGTTCGCCACCCTGCCGAACATCTCCGGCGTGCTCATCGCAGCCTCGATCCTGGCGATCGCGCGGCCAAGGCGATACCGGGCCGAATCCTCCTCGCCGACAACGGCGGCGATGCGGTCGGCCGCCTCGGCGAGCAGTAGCAGGTGCTCGGTCATCGTCGCCAGCTTCTGCAGACCCTGGTCGTCGCGTTCGATGGTGCCGTGCTCGGCGTTGAGCGCCTCGCGCAGCACCGACCAGCCGCCGTTGACCGCGCCGACGCGGTACTTGTCGTCGACGCGGACGTCGCTGTAGTAGGTGATGTTGGTGCGGTCGCCGTCGACGGTGCGGATCGGTTGGATCTCGATGCCCGGCGAGGAGAGCGGCACCAGGAACATCGTCAGGCTCTGGTGTTTCGGCGCGGCGGGGTCGGTGTTGGTGATCAGGAAAACGTAATGCGCGTTGTGCGCGTTGGACGTGAACATCTTGGAGCCGTTGACCACCCAGGCGTCGCCGTCACGCACCGCCCGGGTCTTGCAGGTCGCGACGTCCGAGCCACCCTCGGGTTCCGTGTAGCCCAAGCAGAGCCGGTAGTGCCCCGAGAGAACCATCGGCAGGATCTCCTGCTTCAGTTCCTCGGAGCCGAACTGCTGCAGGCTGCGTGCCACCATCATCGTCGTGGGCCAGTGGAACCACGGTGCGTGGGAGCGGCCGATCTCCAGCTCCCAGATCCGTCGACGGATGGCGTTGAATCCGCCTTCGGCCTCGGAATTGAAGTCGGCAGCGAGGTATCCGCGCGCGGCGAGCGCCAGATGGACACCCTCGTCGAAGTTCTCACCCGTTTCGCGGTCCCTTTGGATGACCTCGTCGGTGACGACGGAGCGCAGGAAGTCCCGGAGCTCGTCCTGAAACACCCGGTCGTCCTCGCTCAGCTCTAGGCGGGAGAAGTCCACCTGGACACCGTGACACTAGTGCGGTTAGTTGTAAAGTCTCAACCGGTTCATCCACGGAAGGCAGCACATTGGGGATCGTCACCACCAGCTCGGAGACCGCGTTTCGACACCCGGCGGCGGAGATCTACGACTTCGTGACCAACCCGTCGAACTGGCCCAAGACGTATCCCACCAGCGCCCACATCGGCGGATTGCCCGACCACCTGCCGTTGCGCGTCGGCGACACCTGGACCGAGACCGGTGCCGACGGCGATCGCATCTTCACCTGGCACCTGGCCGTCGCCGCCCGCCCGACCATCTGGGTCTTCACCTCGGTCGGCCGCCTCGGTCACGACCCCGACGGCAACGGCGGCATGGAGGGACGCATCACCGTCGAGTACCACTTCACCCGGCCGGGCGAAGACATCACGCTGTTCACTCGGACGATGACGGTCGAGGCCCCCAAGCACGCCCCGATGCCCGACGGGTTCTTCCGGGCGGTCAACCCTGCACACATCGACGCCTACCACTCCGCGATCGCCCGCGAACTCACCTTGTAAAAACTTCCGCGAGCGACCGTGTCTGCACACGACACGCCGCCACATCGCGACAATTTGTGGACACTCGCGGCCGGCGAGCGTGCGTATTCAGCTTCCGTGCAACGCGCGCTGCAGCGCCGTGCCCTGCAGTTCGAACAGCCGGATACTGGTGTCCCACTCGGGAAGCAGCGAGTCGAACCCGTGACAGGTGCCCGGAAACACATGCAGTTCGGTCGCGACGCCGGCGCGCATCAGCCGCAACCCATACTCCACCGCTTCGTCACGTAACGGGTCGAGCTCTGAGCAACTGATGAAAGCGTCTGCCACACCGGACAAGTCGGCCGAGCGGGCCGGAACCGCGGACGCGTCGGCGGCCGTATCGCCGAGGTAGTGCCGCCACATCATCTCGGTGGCGGGCCCGTCGAAACCGGGCGTCGTGGTGAACTCCGTCTTCGATTCGGTGGGCCGGTCGTCGAGCACCGGTTGGTGCAGCAGCTGAAACACCACCGGCGGCGCCGACGAGTCCGCCGAGAGTTGCGCGAGTCCTGCCGCCAGCGCGCCACCTGCGCTGCTTCCCGCGACCGCCAACCTGGTGGCGTCGAGGCCGAGTTCGGTCGCGCACTCGGCCGTCCAGTTCAGCACGGCCAGCGCGTCATCGAGCGCCGCAGGGAACGGATGCTCGGGCGCCAGCCTGTAGTCGACCGAGAGCACCGTACAACCGCCGCGCCTGGCCAGCTCGACGCACTGCAGGTGGTCGGTGTCGAGGTTGCCCAATACGAACGCCCCGGCGTGGCAGTAGATCGCCGCCGGTGACGGTGCGGCCGCGCCGCGGTAGATCCGCACCGGAACCGAGTGCGCCACCCGCTCTTCGATCTCGACGACGATGTCGTTGACCGCCCTGGCCGTTTCGGCGCGGCGCTGGTTGAGCGAGTCGCGCACGACGCCGAGCAGTCCGGGCGACAGGTCGGTCCGGGCCTCCGCCAGGTGGCGCAGCGCGGGGTCGAGTCGCTCGGTGAGGGTCACGACGTCAGCGCCTCGCAGCGGTCGGGGTGTGCTTCGTCGCCGCCCGGTCCCGCCGTGGCGGGTCGAACGTGTAGTCGGACGCCTTGAACCGTCGCGTCATACCCCAGAACGCCCGGGCACTGCGCGGCCACTGCGTGACGACCCGGCCGTTGGCGGCGCGAAAGTAGTTGCTGCAGCGGGTCAGCCAGACGGTGCCTTGCATCCAGCCGTCGATCTTGGCCAGGAACGCCGCCATGGTGCGCGGCCGAACCTCGATGTACGACTTACCGCGGCGCCGAAGGTGTTTGAGCGCCCGCACGATGTAGTACGCCTGCGCCTCGAGCATGAAGATCACGCTGTTGGACCCGACGTTGGTGTTGGGACCGTAGAGCATGAAGAAGTTGGGAAAGCGCGGCACCGCCATGCCCAGGTAGGCGTAGGCGCCCTCGCTCCAGGTCTCGCGCAGCGTGACCGCGCCCTCGCCGACAACCTCGATCTGGCCCAAATAGTCGGCGGCGGCATAGCCCGTCGCGCAGAGCACCACGTCGACGTCGAGTTCGGTGCCATCCTCCGTCACCAGCGAGCGCGCCCGCAACGCTCGCGCCGGGCTCGCGATGACCTCGACGTGCGGTTGGGTCAGCGACTGCAGGTAGTCGGTGGCGAACACCAACCGCTTGCAGCCGAAAGGATGGTCGGGGGTCAGCTTGTCACGCAACTCGTCGTCGGGGATCGTCGCCTCGAGCGTCTTGAGCGCAATGCCCTTGAACTCCTGCGTCTTGTCGCTGCCGTCCTCGATGACCGCGATGTTCGACTCGCTGCGCAGCCACAGCCGGGTCCGGTAGATCTTCTTCGCCAGCGGGATGTTGCGAAACATCCACTTCTCACGCTCGGTGTAGGCACGGTCAGGTTTGGGCAGCACCCATGTCGGTGAGCGCTGTACCGAATAGACCCGCTCGGCCACCTTGGCGACCTCCGGAACCAGTTGCGCCGCCGTGGAACCCGTGCCCAGCATCGCGACTCGCTTGCCGACCAAGTTCACCGCATGGTCCCACCGCGCAGTGTGCATCAGTGTGCCGGTGAACGGCTCCTCTTGCACCAGGTCGGGCATGACGGGACGGGTGAACAATCCGACCGCGGAGACCACCATGTCGAATGCGAAGTGTTCACCGGTCGCCGAGGTCAGCTGCCACCGGTCGCCCGCCCATCGCGCCGAGGTGATCTCGGTGTTGAGCCGCAGGTGCGGCGTGAGTTCGTAGCGCTGCGCGCAGCGTTCGAAGTACTCGAGGATCTCCTTCTGCCCGGACCACAGCCGTGACCAGTCGGGGTTGAGGTCGAACGAGTAGGAGTACAGATGCGACTTCACATCGCAGGCCAGGCCAGGGTAGGTGTTGGTTCGCCATGTACCGCCGACGCCGTCCTCACGATCGAAGATCGTAAAGTTCCTAAATCCGGCCTTACGCAGGAAGATTCCCAGCGCGAGGCCGCCGGGGCCGGCGCCGATGATCCCGACCGAAGGGCTCGGATACCTCACCCGATTCGAAGGCATTGCCCTCCATCCACGACGACTTCGGCTCCCGTCATGAAGGACGCCTGCTCGGAGACCAGAAAGGCGACCACGTTCGCGACCTCGTCGGGCTTCCCGATCCGGCCGAGCGTCGCGGTCAGCCGCTGCTGTGTGGCGGGGTCGAGCATCGGGGTCTCGATCGGGCCCGGGAACACCGCATTGACCCGAATGCCGGCCCCAACGAGTTCAGCGGCGGCGGCTTGGGTCAGCCCACGCAACGCCCACTTCGACGATCCGTACGCGGCGTGGTTCGGGAAGGGCCGAATGGCACCGGTGCTGACAGTGTTGACGATCGCGGGCCCCGCTGCCCGCCGGAGATGCTCCAGTGCCGCCTTGATTCCGAGGAACGGGCCCAGACAGTTGAACTGCCAACTGCTTTCGAACGCCTCGGGTGTTTCGTCGTCGAGTGAGCACCGATGCAGCACCCCGGCGTTGTTGATCAGCGTCGACAACCCCCCGAACCGGTCGACCACCTGGCTCACGGCGGCTTGCCACTGCTCGGGCGAAGTGACGTCGAGTTCGACCGGGATCACCTCGTCGCCGAGGTCGGCGATCGTCGCCCGCAGTTCGTCCATCCGCACGTCACATGCCGCGACCCGGAACCCGTCCTGGAGAAGGCGTTTCGTGATCGCCGCGCCCTGCCCGCGTGCGGCGCCGGTCACCAGCGCGACGCGATCGCCCGTCACTGGGAATCCCTGAGGATCTCCTCGGCGCCGCGCCGCAACGCCTGAGACTCCGACGCCACCGTGAGCATGCGATACCCCATGTCGGCCATGGTCCTTCCATTCTTGCCGGCGTGGATGCCGGCGATCACGCCGGACGCGGCGGCGCTGGACTGGATACGAGCGAGCGCGTCCGTGACGGGCGCCGCGGTCCAGGCCGCGGCCGGGGCGTGTCCGAGCGCGATCGCCAAATCGTTGGGGCCGACGTACACGCCCGTCACTCCGGGCACCGCGCAGATCTCGTCGACCGCGGCCAGTCCCCGCACGCTCTCGATCATCGCGAATACCCCAGCGCGGGCTTCGTGTTCGGCCGGAACGCGGCCGACGTCGGCGCGCAGCGGCCCGTAGCTGCGCACCCCCGCGGGTGGGTACCGGGTCGCCGCGACGGCCCCGGCGGCCTGCTCCGGCGATTCCACCATCGCGATGATGACGGCGTCGGCGCCCGCATCGAGCACACGGCCGATCGGTGCGGGGTCGGCAGAGGGTAACCGCACCGCCGTCGCGATCCGGACGTGTTCGAGGCGACGCAATAACAGCGCGACATCGGCGTCGCTCAGATACCCGTGCTGCACGTCGAATCCGACGTAGTCGTAGCCGGCCTGGGCGAATTCTTCGGGACCCATGATGGTCGGTCCGACCACCCATCCTCCCCACACGTGCTCACGGGTGGCGAGCGCCTGCTGAATTCGGCTGGTCATTCGACGATCGCGATCTTGATGCGGTCGGGTGCGGGGCGGCACGCGAGTTCGAACGCGGCCTGGGCATCGTCGACGCCGAATGTGTGTGTGACATAGGCGGGCAGCAGATCGGGGTGGTGCCGGACGAACTCGTTGGCAGCGGCCAGCATCCGTCGCCGGTCCAGGGTCACACCCGACTTCAGCGTCAGGTTGTTGCGCAGCATGGTGCGCATGCTGATCGGATAGCTGTCGTCGTCGGGCACACCGAAATAGAACACGGTCCCACCTGGCGCGGCTGCCTCGATCGCGTGACCGAGGGTGGCGACCTGGTGCCCGACGGCTTCGATTACCACATCGGGCCGGTCGCCGGGCTCGAGGTGGCTCACCCACCGGTCGCTGGTGGCGCGCACGATCGTGTCCACGCCGAACTCCTTGCCCACCACGTCGCGGTCGACCGGGTCGACGCCGGTGACGCGACGTGCGCCGAACGCCTTTGCCGCATAGGAGAACAGCAGACCGATCGAGCCCTGCCCGATCACCGCGACGTGCAGGCCTTTGAGTTTGGGCAACTGTTCGACCGCATACAGCACACACGCCAGCGGCTGCAGTGCGACGGCATGCTGCGGGCTCAGATTATGGTCGTAGTAGGCCAGCCCGTCGCCGTCGGCGACGACATGTTGCATCAGGCCGTCGAAGCCGGACGCCCAGCCGACGACCCAGTCCCCCACACCGTGGCTGCGATGCCTGCTGGCGATCACCTCGCCGACGACCTCGTGGATCGGGAAGCCCGGCATCTCGGCCGCGCTCACCCCCCGATCGCCGGCGATCTTGCCGCGAACACCCCGGAACGGCGGCAGGTCGCTACCGCAGACCCCCGCCGCGCGAAAGCGCAGCAGCACCTGCTGATCCGCCAACGAATCCGGCGTTGTCTCCGGAATGTCTTGGCGCTCGAAGGTGTACGGCGCGACCAGTCGATAGGACCACATCTCACACACCCTCCGGGTGCACCTCGACAGGAACACTGCTCCAGCCCCATTGGAAACTCGACGGCGGCCGTGAAGCGGCCTCACCGTCGATGCACCAGTCTCCGACCCGCTTGAGCCATTCGGTCACCATGATGCCGATCTCCAACCGCGCCAGGTGCACCCCGAGGCAGAAGTGTTGTCCGCGACCGAAGGTCAGCAGGCGCTCGATGGGACGGTTCCAGATGAACGCGTCGGGTTCGGAGTATTCGCGTTCGTCACGGTTGGCCGACGCCAGCAGTGAGATGATCCGCTGCCCGGGCCGCATTGTGATGCCGTGCATGGTGAACGGTTTACGCACAGTGCGTGCAAACCATTGCGCGGGCGCGCAATAGCGGATCATCTCCTCGCGCGCGACGGGCACGTGGGTGTCGATGTCGCTGCGCACGGCGGACAGCTGATCGGGCCGAAGGCCCAGCTCCCAGAGACCGTGTGCGACGATCTTCGGCACCGTTTCGGTTCCGCCGATGAAGATCCCGAGCAACTGGGTGGCGGCCTCGACATCGTTGAACGCCGAGCCGTCCGGCAGCCGGTACTCGATCAGGTTGTCGGCGATCGGGTTCTCGCCGGGTGTGGTCCTGCTGCGCTGGATGATCGGAATCAGGTACTCCAGGTAACCCGGCCGTGCATTGGCCACCTCGACCCCGCTTCCCGGCTGCGCGAGGCTGCCCGCGTTGACGGTCGCCAGCACGTCGGCCGCGAGATCCACCGGCAATCCGAGCAATTCGCAGATCACGGATGCGGCGACGATGCCGCCGTAGTCCTGGGTCAGGTCGAAGGCGCCGTGCGGCAGCAACTCGTCGAGGCGCTCGTTGGCCAGTTGACGGATGCGGTCGCCCAACTTGCCGGCCGACCTCGGCCGGAACGGAGCCGACGTGCAGCGTCGCACGGTGTCGTAGATCGGCGCGTCGAAGTTGGCGTGGAAGGGCATCGGATGCAGCGCCGGATCGGGCACGGGCCCATCGTTGTGCTTCGCGAGAATCGTTGCCGCGGGCAGGGTTCCCTCGGAGGCGACGAACGTGCCGTCGTTGACCTCCAACACCCGCCAGATGTCCTCGAAACGCGAAAGTGCGTAGGTGTCCCATTTCTCGACGTAGTACACCGGGTACCGATCGCGCAGCGCCCGATAGAACGGCAGCGGATCAGCCATCACCGCCGGGTCGAACGGATCATAGGAAAACGTCTCGAGAACAGTCATTTTCATCGCAGCGGTGACGGCGGTAGGGCGGCCAGGATGGAGTCTTCCCAGCCGTCGCGCAACGCGGGCGCGACGCTCATCCAGGTGACGATCTCGGCGGGCGGGCTGTCCTTCCACGACGGGTAGTGGTTGGCGAAGCAGTCCCAGTCGTCGTCGAGCGCCCAGTAATGGATGACCTCGTTGAAGCGGAAGGTCGTGATGAACGAACCGAGCCAACGCTTTCCGGTGCGTTCCGACCACGGTACGTAGAGGCGTTCCAGTTCACGGATGTAGTCGTCCTGGCGGCCGGGTTTGGTCTGCATGATCTCCTGGATCACCAGGCCGGCACGGAAGTTCGCATCCTGCAGCTGGGCGAGTGTCCGATTGTATTTGCCCGCGTACATGATGCGGCCCTCACCCGAGGCGCCGATCTCGGCGAGAAACGCCGACCATTTCGCTGCGGCTTCCTCATGGGTGCCGCACCTGGCCTGGGCCTTACCGATGCGCGCATAGTCGGCGAACTTGTCGATCTCCCAGATGATCGTGACCTGGGGCCAGTGGCCGTTGTACGGCGTCGTCTCCCAGATCGCGAACAACCGCGCCCCCAGCTCAGCCATCATCGGCTGGTACACGTCGCCAAAAACCTCACTGAACCGGTCGGACCGGCCAGAACCGAGCGCGATGGTCTCGTGGAGATAGAGCAGCGTGTGACCGTAGTACTTCTTCATGACGTGCACCCGTTTGACAGCGACACCTTGCGAGCGTGACACTTGTCGCGTGTTTTGTAAAGGTGTGCCCCGGGTGACCCTGACCCCACTGGCGAAGGGGTTCTGCTTCGCAGAGGGCCCGCGCTGGTTCGAGGGTCTGCTCTGGTTCTCCGACATGCTCGGCGGGGCGGTGCACACCGTCGACCTCAGCGGTGATCTGACGACGCTGCCGCTGCCCGGCCACGCGCCTGCCGGCCTTGGATTTCGCCCCGACGGGTCGTTGCTGATCTCCTCCACCGAGGCGCGCCAGGTGCTGCGCTACGACGGCGAGAACGTCACGACGATCGCCGACCTGTCCGCGATCGTCCCGGCCCCACTCGGCGACATGGTCGTCGACGGCATCGGGCGCGCCTACGTCGGATCCCAGGCCCGCGAAGACGGAGTGATCGTGCGGTTCGATCCCGACGGCACCTTCACCGTCGTCGCCGACGGCCTCGACTTCCCGAACGGGATGGTCATCACCGCCGACGGCACGACGCTGATCGTCGCCGAGTCGACCGGCCGCCGACTGACCGCGTACTCCAAAGCCGACGACGGCGCACTGTCCGAACGCCGCGTCTTCGCCGACAGGCTGGACGGGCCACCGGACGGCATCTGCCTCGACGCCGAGGGAGGCGTGTGGGCCGCGATGACGCTGGCCGGTCAGTTCGAGCGGATCACCGAAGGCGGCGGCGTCACCGACCGCATCGATATCGGCGAGCGCATCGCGATCGCCTGCGCGCTCGGCGGTCCCGAGCGTCGGACCTTGTTTCTGTTGTCCAGCACCGAGGCGTACCCGCAGCGGCTGCAAGGCACCAAGCTGTCGCGCCTCGATGCGACCACCGTCGACATACCGGGAGCCGGGTTACCGTGAGCGATTCGTATTACGAGCTCATCGACGACGCCGATCCACTCGGCGAGAAATTCCGCGCGACCGACCTGGTCCGCAGCACCTGGTCGGCCGCGATCCAGCACGGAGCGCCGGTGTCCGCCATCCTGGTTCGCGCGCTCGAACGCTGCGAGGCCCGCGACGACACCCGCTTGAGTCGGGTGCTGATCGACCTGCTCGGCGGTGTTCCCGCCGAGGGTGATCTGTGGGTGCGGTCGCGAATCGAGCGCTCGGGCAGGCAGATCGAGCTCGTCAGCTCCGAACTGCTCGCTGCGCGGCCGGACGGGGACCCGCGGCCTGTCGCGCGGGCCAGCGGGTGGCGGTTGAAGACCGTCGACACCCACGCCGTGCAGCATGCGCCGCAACCTCCCCTGCGCCCGCTGTCCGAGGCGAAAAGCCGTGACATGAAAAAGGACTGGGATCGCAACTACGTACACAGCCTCGACTGGCGGTGGTTGACCGAACCACTGCGCGAGGGGCCCGGCGAGTCGTGGATCCGCCCGGAGGTCGACCTGGTCAATGGCGAGGCCATGACACCGCTGGAGCGGTTGTTCGCGGTGGCTGACGACGCCAACGGCATCGGGACCAAGCTCGACATCCGCCGCTGGACGTTCATGAACACCGACCTCGTCGTGCATGTGCACCGGATCCCGGAGGGCGAGTGGATCGGTATCCGCGCCGAGACCAGTTACGGGCCCGACGGCATCGGCACGACGCTCGGCACGCTTTTCGACGAGACCGGCGCTGTCGGCGCGATCCAGCAGTCCGTGCTCGTCCGGCCGATGCCCCAGCGCTGATCAGGGCGTGCAGGCACCGGTCGCGACCGGCTTGTTGGCGCGCGCCCCGTCGGTCACCATCGCGGAGACCTGCTTGGCGGTGAGCACGAAACCTGTCTCGGGGTCGTCGATGGCCGCCCCGAAGCTGATGCCGAGCACGTGGCCGTTCAGGTCGATGAGCGGTCCGCCGGAACCGCCGCGCCGGATCGGCCCCCTGATGACGTAGACCTCGCGGTTCACCGTCGTGGTGCGGTAGATGTCCGGCACGAGAAGCTCCATGACCCTGCGGATTCGCGCAGGGGTGGCCACGAACTGCGCTCCGCCCGGATATCCGAGCACGAGGGCATCGGCGCCGATGACGGCGGTGCGCTGGTCCATCGCCAGCGTGGGGGCGTGCAGGTCGGGCACGTCGAGCACGGCGACGTCCATCGCGGGGTCGAAAACGACGACGGTGGCCGGTATCTCCCGGTCGCCCGCCCAGACTCTGACGACGTCCGCGCCCGCCACGGTGTGTGCGGCAGACATCACCCGGTTCGGTGCGACGACGACCCCGCTGCCGTCCACCGTCCTCGCGCACTGCAGGGCCTCCGTGTGGATCTTCACGACGCTGCGGGCCACCTCGGCGACGATTGCGCTGTCGGCCAGCGTGGCATCGGGTGCGGCGAGCGTGGTGATCGCGATCGGAGTGGGCTCCTCGGCGACGAGGTCGAACGATCCCCTGATCGCGCCGCAGCCGGTCGCGCCGATCGCGACCAGGCACACCGCAAGCAATTTCGACCTCATTGCCGAAACGATAACTCCGCGGGAGGCGAATCGGAGGTGAAGCTTGCCCAGCCAGTCGAGCTAGTCGAGCAGGCGCAACGCCGCGGCCGGGCACTGCGTCACCGCCTGCTGCATCCGGTCCCTGTCGGACTCCGGACGCTCCGGCTCTTGGATCAGCACGATGCCGTCGTCACCCACCTCGAACACGTCTTCGGCGATCGACTCGCAGATCCCGTGTCCGGTGCACCGGTCCAGATCGACTTCGACGCGCATGCCCACTCCTAGCGAACGACGGCGGGTAGCCGTTTGACGCCGTGCACGAAGCTGCTGTACAGCAGGTCGGGTTCGCCGAACTCGATCGTCGTCAACCGAGTCAGCAACTCCCGGAACAGGTTTCGCAACTCGGCTTTGGCCAGCTGGCTTCCCAGGCAGAAATGCGGGCCTCCGCCGCCGAACCCGAGATGCGGGTTGGGCGATCGGGACAGGTCGAACGTGTCGGGGTCGGCGAACGCGGCCTCGTCGCGGTTGGCCGAGCAGTAGAACAGCGCGACCTTTTCGCCCTCGCGGACCGGCTGGCCGTTGATCTCGGTGTCCTCGGTGACAAAACGCGCGAACTGCAGGACCGGCGAGGACCAGCGGACGAATTCCTCGATGGCCAAACCGATCCGGCCGTCGAAGTCCTCCATCAACCAGTCACGCTCTCGGGGGTTGTCGACCAGCGCCATCATCGCGTGCGTCGTCGCCTGCTTGGTGGTGTCGTTGCCGGCCGAGGCGAGCAGGATCAGGAAAGCCCCGATCTCCTCGTCAGTCAGCCGGTGGCCGTCGACCTCGGCGTTGACGATGCTCGTCATCAGGTCGTCGCCGGGGTGGGTGCGCCGGAACTTGGCCAGGTCGACGCCGGTGTTCGACAACAGCGCGATCTGCGCGACCGGGTCGGCGACGCGCTCGTCCTCGGTGGCGTACTCGTCGTCGCTCATGCCAAACAATTTCTCTGCTGCATAGGCGACGGCGGGCTGGTCGGCACTGGGCACGCCGAGCATGTCCATGATCGTCAGCATGGGCAGCTGCGCCGAGCATGCCGACACGAAGTCGACTTCGCCCGCGTCGACGAGGTTTTCGACGATGGTGACCGCGTTCTTGTGAATCTGTTCCTCTATCAGCCGCACGTTGCGCGGGGTGAACGCTGAGCTGATCAGCCGGCGGTACACGGTGTGCTGCGGCGGGTCCATGGTCAAGAAGAACGAGGCGAACCGCTGGATCTCGGCCGGCATCGGGTTTAGCGCCACGCCCTGAGCCGAGGTGAACAATTCGGGATGCTGGCTGACGTAGGCGATGTCGTCGCGCCGCGTCAGTGCCCAGAAGCCGGGCTCCTCGATCCCGAACATGGACGGCAGCGGAGGGTGCCAGGACAACCCGTCGGCGGCCCGCAGCCGTGCGAACGTCTCGTCGCGCGCGGCAAAGGGCCGGCTCCAGAACTCTTCCGACGTGATGTCGACAGCGCTGTATTCGCGGGCTGAAGTCACCGATTCAGCGTGACACTTCGTCAAATGTTTGTAAAGCTATGACGGTGCCGGTAGCCGATGCAGACTCCTCGACGCGCGAACGCATCCTCGCCGCGACCGCAGAAGTGCTCGGCCGCCACGGCATGACCAAGCTCAGCCTCTCCGAGGTCGCACTGCAGGCGCAGGTCTCCCGTCCCACTCTCTACCGATGGTTCGCCTCCAAGCGTGACCTGCTCGACGCGTTCGTGGTGTGGGAACGCCAGTACTACGAACATGCGGTGGCCGAGGCGACGGCGGGCTTGCCTCCGAGCGAACGGCTCGACGCGGCGCTGCGGGTGATCGTCGACTACCAGCAGTCCTATCCGGGTCTGCGGATGATCGACATCGAACCGGAGCAAGTGATCAAACGGCTCTCCCGGGTGATTCCGTTGATGCGCCAGCGCCTGGAGCGGCTGGCCACTGGACCCGACCCCGGTCTTGCCGTGGCGACGGCGGTGCGGGTCGCGGTGTCTCACTATCTGGTGCGCAGCGACGATGACGCCGACTTCCTCGCGCAGCTACGCCATGCCGTGCGGGTTAAGCACCCGACGTCTTGAGCTCGGCTGTGATCTCGTCGGTGTGCTGGCCCAAGCGCGGTGCGGCCCATCGGGGCTCCCATGGCGTACCGGAGAAGTCGGCCGGTGAGGCGACCATCGGGGCCGCGCCTTCGCCGTCGGGCACGTAGACGATGCCGCCCGCGGCGTGGAACTGCTCGTCGGCCACGATGTCCTCCAGCGAGTTGATCGGCGACCAGAAGAAGTCCGGTTCGGTGGCGAAGACCTCCGCCCACTCGGCGAGGGTTTTCGAGGCGAAGATCTCGTCGAGTTCGGCGACGAGTTCGACCGCGTTGACGGCGCGTGCCCGCGGGGTGTCGAACCGGGGATCGGTCAGCCACTCTGGACGCCCGACCGCGCGACACAACGGCGGCCAGTGCCTGCCCGCTTCCAAGCCGACGATCCAGAAGCGGCGCCCGTCACCGGCCGCGTAGTTGTTCATGCAGGGGTTGCCCATCGTTTCCCGCTGCCCGATCGCGATCGAATTCCCGGTCAGCAGAAAGGTGTTGAGGTCGAAGCTCACCGTGTAAGCCCCCTGGCGGTACAGCGACGTGCTGACCAACTGCCCCTTCCCGGTGCGGCCCCGCGCCACCATCGCGGCGCAGATCGCGGCGGCCAGCGTCATCCCCGCCGCGTGGTCGCCCATTCCGCCGCGTTGAAACGGCGGGGTCTGGCCGGGACGGGTCAGCAAGTGGGCCAGCCCCGCTCGCGCCCAGAACGCGGCGACATCGTAGGCCGCCCGGTCCGCGTCCGGACCGCTGTCGCCGTAGCCGGTGATCAGCCCGTACACCAATTGCGGATTGTGCGTGGCGAGAGCCGCGAAGTCCAGCCCCATGCGCGCCAGCGCGCCGGGCCGGACGTTGGTCACGAAAACGTCTGCGCCCTCGATCAATTCGCGGGCCTTGGCGCGGCCGTCGGCGGTCGTCATGTCGAGCACGATGCTGCGCTTACCGCGGTTGTCCATCTCGAACGGCGGGCTCACGTCGCCGTCGACACCGAGCATCTTGCCGAACAACCGCGCCGGATCGCCTGTCGGCGGTTCGATCTTGACGACGTCGGCGCCCCAGTCGGCGAGTATCCCGGCAGCCGCCGGCCCGGCGACCCACACGCCGAGTTCAACCACCCGCACTCCCTCGAGCGGACCCGCCATCGACACCTTCTTTACATGTATTCCCGAATTTGTAAACTGGCGTGGTGAAGCACACTGCGCCGGTGCTCGGCCTGGCCACACATGTGGGCCGCGGGGTACAACGTATCGCCACCGACGCCGCGTTCGGCCGTCTCCGCTCACTTCCGCGGTGCGTGTCCGAACTGGACGCGCCCGCCATGTCGCGGATCATCGGCCGCCCTGTGACCGCGGTGTCGGTGCTGGGCGGCGACTCCGGCACCTCGTCGCGTGCCCGGCTCGGGCTCATCGGAGACGACGTCCCGCCGACCGTGTTCGTCAAGCTGGCCGCCGAGACGGTCGCCACGCGCCTGATGGGCGAGATGGGTCGGCTGGGCGCGACCGAAACCCGCTTCTACCGCGAACTGTCCCCGCGGCTCACCGGCGTCCCGACGTGTCACGGCTCGGTGTTCGACTCGGTGACGGGTCGCTACGTCCTCGTGCTGGAGGATCTGCCCGCCGACGAATGCGAGTTTCCCGACACCTTGCATCCGATCAGCGCCGACCGGGCCGCCAAGATCGTCGAGCTGCAGGCGAGGCTGCACGCGACCTTCTGGAACCAGGTGCCCGACTGGCTCTACACCGCATCGGGCGATACCGCGTCACTGCTCACCGGGCCGCTGTTGAAGACGTCGGCGCGCCGCATCGCCGAGCGCACCGATATCGCGGTCGACGCCGGCCGATTCATCGACGAGAACTACCGTGCCGTGGCCCGGCTCATCGACGAGCCGCCCCACACCGTGATGCACGGGGACGCGCATCCGGGCAATGTGTACTTCCGCAACGGTGAGGCCGGGCTACTGGACTGGCAAGCCGTCCGGCGCGGGCATCCCAACCGTGAGCTGGCGTACACCCTGGTCACCAGCATGACGCCCGCCGATCGCCAGGCGCACCAACGCGACCTGCTCGACGTCTACCGCCAAGCGCTCACCGCATGCGGCGGACCGGAGTTGGACCGCGACGAGCTGTGGGAGCGGTACCGCCAGGGCGCCCTCTACGCCTACGTCGCCGCGCTGATCACCGCCGGGTTGGGAGGCATGCAGGCCGAGGGCATCGCCCTGGAGGGCCTGCGCCGCGGCATCGCGGCGCTAGAAGATCTCGACACTGTCGCCGTACTCCAGAAGTCGATGTGAAGAACGATCTACGCTTGCCCCGTGGACGAAGCGCTGCGCGACGCACTCGGACCCGAGGACACCTCGACGCGGCACCGGATTCTCGTCGCGACCTCGGAGGTCCTGGCCCGAAGCGGGCAGACCAAGCTCAGCCTCTCGGAGGTCGCGTTGCAGGCCGGCGTGTCCCGCCCGACGCTTTACCGCTGGTTCGCCTCCAAAGGTGAACTGCTCGACGCGTTCGGCGTTTTCGAGCGTGACCTGTTCGACAACGGCATCAGTAAGGCGACGGCCGGCCTGCGGGGCAACGAGAAGCTCGACGCCGCGTTGCGGTTCATCGTCGAATACCAGCACTCGTACTCCGGTGTTCGCGTGGTCGACATCGAACCCGAGGTCGTCATCCCGCAGCTGACGAAGATCATTCCGCTCATGCGGGCGCGCCTGCAGAAGCTGTTGAGCGGCCCGAACGCAGCGGTCAAGGCGGCCACCGCAATTCGGGTCGCGATCTCGCACTACATCGTGCGCAGCGACGACGACGACCAGTTCCTGGCGCAACTGCGGCACGCCACCGGGATCAAGCCACAGGGTTAGGCGTAAGGCTCCGGCCCGAAAAGCTGACACTCGCGCAAAAATTTGTAAAGCTGTCCGCATGACCCAGGTTGAGACTGATACCGGCGTGCTGGCCGGCGACGAGCGGATGTTGATCGACGGCGAAATGCAGACCACGGCCAGTGGCGCGACGTTCGATGTCATTCACCCCGCCAGTGAACAGGTCGCAGGCCGGGCGACCGACGGCACCGTCGAGGACATGGCACGCGCGGTGGGTGCGGCGCGGCGCGCCTTCGACGAAACCGACTGGTCGCGCGATCTGGACTTCCGCTACCACTGCCTGACCCAGCTGCACAAGGCGTTCGAACGCAATAAGGAGCGGCTGCGCCGGATCCTGATCACCGAGGTCGGCTGCCCCGTATCGGTGAGCGGCAGCCAGATCGAGAGCCCGATCGACGAGGTCAAGCACTGGGCCGAGCACGGCAAGAACTTCGACTACCTGGTTGACAACGGCGTGCACGAGACACCGCTGGGCCCGGCCCGCCGCAAGATCCACTACGAGCCGGTCGGTGTGGTCGGCGCGATCACCCCGTGGAACGTGCCGTTCTACCTCAACGTCGCCGAGACCGTGCCCGCGCTGATGGCCGGTAACACCGTCGTCCTCAAACCCGCGCAGCTGACGCCGTGGTCGGGCAGCGAGTACGCCCGCATCGTCGCCGAGGAGACCGACATCCCGGCCGGGGTGTTCAACGTGGTGGTGTCCAACTCCAACGAGGTCGGCGCTGCGCTGTCCGCCGATCCGCGGGTCGACATGATCACGTTCACCGGGTCGACGGCCACTGGGCGGGCCATCCTGGCCGCAGGCGCGCCGACGGTGAAGAAGACGCTGCTGGAGTTGGGCGGCAAGTCGGCCCACATCGTGCTCGACGACGCCGACTTCAACTCGGCGTTGTCGATGGCGGCGATGATGGCGTGCGTGATGAGCGGGCAGTCTTGCATCCTGCCGAGCCGGATCCTGTTGCCGCGCAGCCGCTATGACGAAGGCATCGAGATCCTCAAGACGATGATGGAGGGCTTCCCGGTCGGCGACCCGTGGACACCGGGCAACATGCAGGGCCCGCAGATCAGCGAGACCCAGCGCCAGAAGGTTCTCGGCCTGATCAAGAGCGGTATCGACTCCGGTGCGCGGCTTGTCACCGGCGGCGGCATCCCGGAGAACCTGCCGACCGGCTACTACACCCAGCCGACGCTGTTGGCCGATGTCGACCCGAATTCCCAGGTGGCCCAGGAGGAGATCTTCGGCCCCGTGCTCACGGTCACCCCGTACGACACCGACGACGAGGCGGTCGCGATCGCCAACAACACGATCTACGGGCTGTCCGGTGAGGTGTCCGGCGCCGACCTCGATCGCGCGTTCGCGGTGGCCTGCCGCATGCGCACCGGCAACGTGACGATCAACGCCAAGAGCCACTTCGGCATCAACAGCCCGTTCGGCGGCACCAAACAGAGCGGGCTGGGTTACCGCAACGGCGAAGAGGGATACAAGGAATACCTCGAAGCCAAGACGATCGGCATGCCCGACACCGCGGCGCCATGACCCAGGCCTCCGCCAGCGATACGGCCGAGATCGCCGCGCTGCTGTACCGCTACGCCCGCGCGGTCGACACCAAGGACTGGGAGCTGTACCGCTCAGTGTTCACCGACGACGCCCACATCGACTACTCGTCGGCGGGGGCTGTCGTCGGGAGCCGCGACGAGGCGGTGGACTGGTTCGCGGCGAACTTCGGGGTGATCGCCTGGAGCCTGCACCACGTCACCAACATCGAGGCCGATGTCGACACCGGGCCCGAGGGTGACACCGCGCGGGTCCGGGCGATGTTCTACAACCCGATGCAGTTGCCCGGCATGACCGGGCCCAGCTTCTGCGGCGGGTACTACCATCACGAACTCGTGCGGACAGGCGGCGGCTGGCGCAGCCGTCGCCTGGTCGAGGAGAACGTCTGGTTCACCAATCCCCCCGCTCAGTAACGCCCAGACCGACGTTCTGGCGCGAAAGTCCGAGCGGAACCCGCCAATACGTCGGTCTCGAGGCGACGAACTCAGCTTTGGGCCGCCAACTGCCCACAGGCCGCCGCGATTTCACGCCCACGCGTGTCGCGAACAGTGCAGGACACGCCGCGCTCGCGGACACGCCGGACGAACTCGCGTTCGGCCGGTTTGGGACTGGCATCCCACTCGCTGCCCGGTGTCGGGTTCAGCGGGATGACGTTGACGTGCGCGAGCGGGCCGAGCGCGCCGTGCAGTCGCTTACCCAAAAGGTCTGCCCGCCAAGGCTGGTCGTTGACATCACGGATCAACGCGTACTCGACCGACACCCGACGGCCGGTCGCGTCGGCGTAGTAGCGGGCGGCGTCGAGCGCCTCAGACACCTTCCAGCGGTTGTTCACCGGGACGAGCGTGTCGCGTAGTTCGTCGTCCGGGGCGTGCAGTGACAACGCCAGCGTGACCCCGAGCCGTTCATCGGCGAGCTTGCGGATCGCGGGCGCCAGCCCGACCGTCGACACCGTGACCGACCGGGCCGAGATCCCGAAACCGTTGGGGGCGGGGGCGATGATCCGCCGCACTGCGGCCAGCACCCGGTTGTAGTTGGCAAGTGGCTCCCCCATGCCCATGAACACGATGTTGGACAGCCGCCCGCCTCGCGCCGCAGGTGTGATTCCGTCGCCGTCGCGGTCACGCAGTTCCACCGCGGCCGCCCGTACCTGTTCGAGGATCTCGGCCGTCGACAGGTTGCGTTTGAGTCCGCCCTGGCCAGTCGCGCAGAACGGGCAGGCCATCCCACATCCGGCCTGCGACGAGATACAGACGGTGTTGCGTTGCGGATAGCGCATCAGTACCGACTCGAACGTGGTGCCGTCGACCGCGCGCCACAGCATCTTGCGCGTCTCGCCCGCATCGGTCTCGATCTCGCGTACCGCATCGAGCAGCGTGGGGAACAGGTCGCCGGCCACCTGGTCGCGCAGGCCTGCGGGCAGGTCGGTCATCTGGTGGGGGTCGGCGATCAGCCTGCCGTAGTACTGGTTGGCCAGCTGTTTGGCCCGAAACGCCGGCAGCCCGAGTTCACCGACGGCCGCGGCACGACCCGCGTCGTCGAGGTCGGCGAAATGCCGCGGCGGCATGGCGCGGCGCGGGGCATCGAAGACGAGCGGCAACGAGGTGGGCATGAGCTCCGACCAGTATCCCAGCTCCGCGGGGCGTCACGCCAACAGCGTCAGGACGATCCAACCCGCGACGGCCGACGGGAGCATCGCGTCGATGCGGTCCATGATGCCGCCGTGGCCGGGCAGCAGCGTGCCCATGTCCTTGATTCCGAGGTCGCGTTTGACCTGCGACTCGACCAAGTCACCGAGCACACCGGTGATCACCAGCATGAGCCCGAGCGGCAGGCCGACCCAGGCGGGCTTGTCCATCAGGAACGTCACCGACAGCACAGCGGCGGCGGTGCCGAACACCAGCGAGCCGCCAAGGCCCTCCCACGACTTCTTCGGGCTGATCTCCGGCGCCATCAGATGCTTGCCGAACAGCACACCGGCCACATAGCCGCCGATGTCGGCGAACACGACGGTCGCGATCACCGTGAACACCCTGCCGCCGCCGTGGTCCTGGAAGATCAGCAGCGCGCTGAAGCTGGCGAACAACGGCACCCACGTCGACAGCAGCACCGCGGCGGCGATGTCGCGAAGGTAGTTGACCGGTTGGTGGCGCAAACCGTGCCCGACCAGCCGCCACACCATGCAGACGACGACCGTCCCGCCGTACGCTCCTAGCACCCCGGCCGGCCCGAACGGCCAGCTCAACCAGATCATCGCCTGGCCGCCGAGCAGCAACGGAATCGCAGGAAGGTCGTATCCGGCCTCGCGCAGTCGGCGGATCACCTCGTGGGTGGCGATCGGTATGAACACCGCCAGCACGGGCAGCCATCCGATCGGCCAGAAGAGCAGGATTCCGATCGCCATGGCGCCGAGCAGGACGCCGACTCCGATGGCGGCGGGCAGGTCGCGGCCCGCCCGCGACTTCTTCTTGGGCGGTTCGTCGACCGGCGTCTCTGCCACGGGACCCTTCTGCTGTTCGGTCACTAGACCTCCAGCAGCTCGCCTTCTTTGTGCTTGACCAGCTCGTCGATCTGGTGGGTGTAGGTGGCGGTGGACTTGTCGAGGTCCTTCTCCGCGCGCGACACCTCGTCCTCGCCTGCCTCGCCGTCTTTCTTGATGCGGTGCAGCTCCTCCATCGCCTTGCGGCGGATGTTGCGCACCGCGACCTTGGCGTCCTCGCCTTTCGCCTTGGCCTGCTTGACCAGGTCGCGGCGTCGCTCCTCGGTCAGCTGCGGGATCGCCACGCGGATGACATTGCCGTCGTTGGTGGGGTTCACCCCGAGGTCAGAGTTGCGGATCGCATCCTCGATGTTGCGCAGCTGGCCCGTCTCGTAGGGCTTGATCACCACCATGCGCGCCTCGGGCACGTTGATGCTCGACAGCTGAGTGATCGGTGTCGGCGATCCGTAGTAGTCGACGTTGACACGCGAGAACATGCCGGGATTGGCGCGGCCGGTGCGGATCGACGACAGGTCATCGCGCGCGACCGACACCGCCTTCTCCATCTTCTCCTCGGCATCGAAGAGGGTTTCGTCGATCACGGTCCTTCTCCTTCGTCAGTGCGCGTCGGTCACCGGTCTCGCGTGTGCACCTTCGCTGCGGGCGCGGGGGGCGTCAGGTGGTGACCAGTGTTCCGATCTTCTCACCCGCGACCGCCCGGGCGATATTGCCGTCGGTGAGCAGGTTGAACACCAGGATCGGCATGCCGTTGTCCATACACAGGCTGAACGCGGTGGCGTCGGCCACCTTCAGGCCGCGGTCGATGACTTCGCGGTGGCTGATCGCGGTGAGCAGTTCGGCGTCGGGGTTCTGGCGCGGGTCGGCGGTGAAGACGCCGTCGACGGCCTTGGCCATCAGCACCACCTCGGCGCCGATCTCGAGCGCGCGCTGGGCGGCGGTGGTGTCGGTGGAGAAGTACGGCAGGCCCATGCCCGCCCCGAAGATGACGACGCGACCCTTCTCGAGGTGCCGCACGGCGCGCAGCGGGATGTACGGTTCGGCGACCTGACCCATCGTGATGGCGGTCTGTACCCGGGTCGCGATGCCTTCCTTCTCCAGGAAGTCCTGCAGCGCCAGGCTGTTCATGACGGTGCCGAGCATCCCCATGTAGTCACTGCGGGTGCGCTCCATGCCGCGCTGCTGCAGTTGCGCACCGCGGAAGAAATTGCCGCCGCCGATGACCACGGCCACCTGCACGCCGCTGCGGACCACTTCGGCGATCTGACGCGCCACCAGGTGGACGACGTCGGGATCGAGGCCCACTTCCCCACCGCCGAACATCTCGCCGCCCAGCTTGAGCAGTACCCGGGTGTACATGGGACGGATGGAACCTGCGGCGGCTCCGTTGGGTTTGCTCGCGTCCGGAGCCGCTCCGGTGGCGACTTCGGAGTTCGGAGCTGCCTGACCGGCGACGTTGGGATCCGCCATCCGACTCCTTACGGGTCCTCGCTGAGATCCCCTTCATCCTGCCTCATGACGGGCCCGAGGGCGGCCAGTGGGTCGCGACTCGCCGGGTCAGTCGGGCAGGTGGGCGCTCAGCAACCAGGCGGGCACGGATTTGCGGCCTTTCGGCTCGTCGCGGATGTCGAGCGCCGGAAAGAACTCCTCGAATCCGTCCGGGAAGACGCCGTGTATGCGCGCCGGTCTGATCTCGTCGATCGTCCAGTACTTGGAGACGACGTCGCGCAACTCGTCTTCGGTGACGGGGTTGGCCGGACCGTTGGGCATGCCCGCCCTGTCGAACACCAACACGAAGTAGGAGGCGCCTGGTGCCGCGGCGCGCACGATCGAACGCTGATAGCCGTCGCGCAGTTCCACGGGCATCGAGTGGAACAGCGTCGAGTCGACGATCGTGCCGAACCGGCCGTCGTAGCCCGAGAAGTCGCTGATATCGGCGACGTCGAAGGTCGCGTTCGTCAGCTCGCGCTTGGCGGCCTCCTGCCTGGCCAGCTCGATCGCGGTGGGCGACTGGTCCAGACCCACCGTGGTGTAGCCCCGTTCGGCGAGGTGGATCGCCAGCGCGGCCTCACCGCACCCCGCGTCGAGCACGTCGCCGTGGAATCTGCCCTCTTCTATTAGGGGCATGAGCTCCGGCTGCGGCTCACCGATGCTCCACGGCGGCTTGCCGCCGCTCATCTCGGGCATCTCGCCCTTGTATGCGTTCTCGAACAGCTCACCCGTTGGTTCGGTCATGCATCGTTGATATCAATGTAGTTGATATATGTCAATATAGTTGACATGAATGGCCCGCTCGAGGATCAGCCGCTGGGTTTGCTCCTGTCCCGCGTCGCCAAGGCCCTACGTGCCGAGGTCACCACGACGGTGCTCGAACCCCTTGGCGTGGCGTTCCCCCAGTACCTGTGCATGCGGATCCTTTCCCAGCACGAAGGACGGTCCAATGCGGAACTGGCCCGCGACTTCAACGTTTCGCCGCAGGCGATGAACATGGTGCTGCGCGGCCTCGAGGACCGCGGGCTCGTCTCCCGCCCCGCGAGCGTGTCTTCAGGACGGTCGCTGCCCGCCCAGCTCACGCGTGAGGGCCGGGAGTTGTTGAAACGCACCGATTCCGGCGTGCGCGCGGCGGAGCGCAAGTTGATGGCGAATCTGAGTCAACGCCAGCAACGGGACTTCAAGCAGATCCTCGCGGCGCTCGGAACGGACTGAGTTCTGCGAGACTACGTCCATGAAGATCGTCCTGGCGCCTGACTCATTCAAGGAGTCGATGACGGCGTCCGAAGCGGTCGCCGCGATGAGGGCCGGTGTCACGGAGGTGCTGCCCGACGCCGAGGTCATCGGCGTGCCCATGGCCGACGGCGGCGAGGGCACCGTCGACGCCGTCGTCGACGCGTTGCACGGTGAACACGTCGAGGTGCCAGTGGCCGACGCACTCGGCCGCACCGTCACCGCCCGGTACGGCTATGTCCCGCTGCGCCAGTTGGCCGCGATCGAGATGGCGGCCGCGGCGGGTCTGGAACTCATCGCCCCCGCCGACCGAAACATCATGTCCGCGAGCACCTTCGGAGTCGGTCAGCTGATTCGCGCGGCCCTCGACCGCGGCGCCGAGGACTTCTTGATCGGGCTGGGCGGTTCGGCCACCAACGACGGAGGGACGGGCATGCTCACCGCGCTGGGCGCGGCGTTCCTCGACGCCGATGGCAAACCGCTGGCCCCCGGCGGCGGGGACCTCGAACGCCTCGAACGCATCGACGTCACGGGGCTGGATCCCCGCCTGCGCGATATCCGGATCCGGGTGGCCTCCGACGTCACCGCGCCGCTGCTGGGTCCCAGCGGCGCCAGCGCGGTGTTCGGCCCGCAGAAGGGCGCCGGCCCCGACGGCGTCGCGCGACTCGAGGCGGGTCTGGCACGGTTGGCCACCGTCGCGTCGGCGACGCTCGGCGGCACCCAACCGCAGCGCCCCGGCGCCGGGGCAGCGGGCGGCGTGGGATTCGCGCTCGTCGAATTCCTCTGCGCGGTAAGCAGACCCGGCGTCGAAGAGGTGGCCGAGACCGTCGGGCTCGAACGGGCGCTGCACGGTGCCGACTGGGTGTTCACCGGCGAGGGCAGCGTCGACGCTCAGACCGTCATGGGCAAGACGCCGTTCGGCGTGGCCCGGGCGGCGTTGCGCGCCGGGGCACGGGTGGTCATCTTCGCCGGTCGGGTCGCCCCCGACGCCGCCGTGCTGCTCGACCACGGCGTCGAGCGACTGGTCGCGATCACCGCCGAGGGCACACCGATCGAGCGAGCGCTGCGCGAGGGCGCCCAGTCGCTCACCCGCGCGACGGCCGAGGTCTGCCGCTCCCTCTAGCCCGCGTCGTGAATCCGCTTGAACGGACGCGCTTCTTCGAGTTCGTAGGCCAACTTGAGCAACCGGCCCTCGTGGCCCACCGGCGCGGCGAACATGATGCCGACGGGAAGGCCCGAGGCGGACTCGGCCAGGGGCAGCGAGATCGCCGGCTCACCGGTGGCGTTCTGCAGCGGCGTGAACGCCACCCACTCGATGAGCCGGTCGATGATCGTCTGGTAGTCGAGCGTCGGGTCGAGGTGGCCGATCCGCGGCGTGACGTCGGCGAGCGTGGGTGTCAACACCACGTCGTGGTCTTGGGTTGCGCGCTCGGTGAGTTGACGGATCCGTGCGAGCCGCGCGATCGCCCTGGGCAACCGATGCAGGTTGCGCGACGCGTGACGGTCGAGGCCGAGCGTCAGATTGTCCAGACGCCCGCGGTTGAAGTTCGGACCCAACGTACGTCCGCTGCGCACGAGCGCGAACGCGAGAAACGCCCAGTAGAGCAGGAAGTCGTTCATGAAGTGCGACGGCACGGGGTTGTCGATCACCGTCACCCGGTGTCCCAGTTCCTCCAACAGGGCGGCGTTCTTCAGCGTCAGCTCGCGCACCTCGGGGCTGGCCTCGCGCGAGATCGACTGGGTGCACACCGCGATGCGCAGCCGCTGCGTTCCGGGTCCGGTGATGTTGCCGATCGCGGGCAGCCGCGGATCGCGGTACACCCGCTCGATCTCGCGATAGAACGCCGCGGTATCGCGCACGGTGCGCGTGACAACGCCGTTGGCGACGATGCGCAGCGGCATCTGGCGCAGCTTCTTGTCCAGCGGCAGCCGACCGCGCGACGGTTTGAGACCCACCAACCCGTTGCAGCAGGCGGGGATTCGGATCGACCCGCCGCCGTCATTGGCGTGCGCGATCGGCACCACCCCAGCGGCGACGAACGCCGCGGAACCCGACGACGAGGCGCCCGCGGTGTGCTCGGTGTTCCACGGATTGCGCACAGGTCCAATGCGGGGATGCTCGGCCGAGGCGCTGAAACCGAATTCCGACATCTGCGTCTTGCCGATCGGAGCCAGGCCCGTCGCGAGGAATGATCGCGCGAAGTCGCCGTGTGTGCGCTCCGGATGCGGATCCCAGGCGTCGGTGCCGTTCATCGTCGGCATGCCGGCCACCGCGACGTTGTCCTTGAGGAACGACGGAACCCCGTTGAAGTAGCCGCCGTAGGGACGGGCCGCAGCACGCGCGCGGGCTTGCTCGAACGCCTCGTACGCGAGTCCGTTGAGCGCCGGATTGACGGCCTCGGTGCGGGCGATCGCGGCGTCGACGAGTTCGGCTCGCGACACCGCGCCCGCCTGCAGCGCCTCCACCAGACCGACCGCATCGAGATCGCCGAGGGCGTCGTCGCCGAAGGCGCTTATCCGAGTCATGCCGACGACGGTACCAAGTCGTACCGCCACGGCCCCACAAATGCGCGAGCGCTCACCCTTGTACGGTTCCCGGCGTCCGGGCCGTACAACGATGAGCGCTCGCGCTGGAGACTGGTTCGCTAAGAAGTGGTCAGGCTTGGCCGACTTCAAAGCGAACAAAGCGGGTCACGGTCACACCCGCCTCGTCGAGCAGGGCCTTCACGGTCTTCTTGCTGTCAGACACCGACGGCTGGTCGAGCAGCACGACGTCCTTGAAGAAGCCGGTCACGCGGCCCTCGACGATCTTGGGCAGGGCCTGCTCGGGCTTGCCCTCGTTGCGCGCGGTCTCCTCGGCGATGCGCCGCTCGTTGGCGACGACATCCTCGGGCACGTCCTCCCGGGTGAGGTACTTGGCCTTGAGCGCGGCGATCTGGAGGGCGACCGCGTGGGCGGCCTCCTTGTTATCGCCTTGGTACTCGACCAGCACACCCACGGCGGGCGGAAGGTCCGCGGCACGCTTGTGCAGGTAGGTCTCCACCGCCCCGTCGAAGTAGGCGACGCGACGCAGCTCGAGCTTCTCGCCGATCTTGGCCGACAGATCCGCGATGACCTGCTCGACGGTGGTATCGCCCACCTTCGCAGCCTTGAGCGCGTCGATGTCGGTCGCCTTGGCGGCGGCCGCGGCGGCGACGATCTGCTCGGCGACGGACTGGAACTCCGAGTTCTTGGCGACGAAGTCGGTTTCGGAGTTGAGCTCGATCAGCGCGCCGTCCTTTGCGGCCACCAGGCCTTCGGCGGTCGCGCGCTCGGCACGCTTGCCGACGTCCTTGGCGCCCTTGATGCGCAGCAACTCGACGGCCTTGTCGAAGTCGCCGTCGGCCTCGACAAGCGCGTTCTTGCTGTCGAGCATGCCGGCGCCGGTCAGCTCCCGCAGTCGCTTGACGTCGGCAGCGGTGTAGTTAGCCATATCAGCCTTCTCTTACGGATTCTGGGAGGGTTTCGGTTCGGTCTGGACGTCCGCCTCGGGGGTGCCGGGCGCGGCACCCGCGGCGGTGGGGCTTGCGGTGGCGGTCGCGCTCGCAAGCAGCTCCTGCTCCCACTCGGCGAGCGGCTCGGCGGCGTCGGCGTCCGGCTTGTCACCGTCGCGACCCACGCCCGCGCGGGCCTGCAGACCCTCGGCGACCGCGGCGGCGATCACCTTGGTCAGCAGCGCAGCCGAACGGATCGCGTCGTCGTTGCCCGGGATCGGGTAGTCGACGAGATCCGGGTCGCAGTTGGTGTCGAGGATCGCGATGACCGGGATGTTGAGCTTGCGCGCCTCACCGACGGCGATGTGCTCCTTGTTGGTGTCGACGACCCACACGGCCGAGGGCAGCTTGGACATGTCCCGGATACCACCGAGCGACCGTTCGAGCTTGTTCTTCTCGCGGGTCAGCATCAGGATTTCCTTCTTGGTGCGACCCTCGAACCCGCCGGTCTGCTCCATCGTCTCGAGTTCCTTGAGACGCTGCAGCCGCTTGTGCACGGTCTGGAAGTTGGTGAGCATGCCGCCCAGCCAGCGCTGGTTCACATATGGCATGCCGACGCGGGTGGCCTCTTCGGCGATCGACTCCTGCGCCTGCTTCTTGGTGCCGACGAACATGATCGTCCCGCCGTGCGCGACCGTCTCCTTGACGAACTCGTACGCCTTGTCGATATAGGTCAGCGTCTGCTGCAGGTCGATGATGTAGATGCCGTTGCGGTCGGTGAAGATGAACCGCTTCATCTTGGGGTTCCAGCGACGGGTCTGATGCCCGAAGTGGGTGCCGCTGTCGAGCAGCTGCTTCATGGTTACAACAGCCATGAGTCCATGGTCCTTTTCGTCGGTTGATGCCGGCGCCGGGCGACGCCGATCCCTGGTGACTGCTCGGAATGCCAGAACCCGTCTGGAGACGGGACCGACGGCATCCGGGGAAACGACCTAGTGGAACGGGTCGCGGGTGCAGACACGCGAAGTCAGCCCGCGCAAGCGAGCTGCGGTTAGCAGTTTACACCCCGCGCAAGGGGTGCTTTTTCCACGCCGAGCAGGCTGTCCACAGATCCGCGTCGCACTCTGGCGCCGGTCGGGCATCACCCGCTGAGGTGGGGTGATGCGATGGGTCGCGCTCGCTTGCGCCGCGCTGGTGTCCGGGCTGGTCTTGGCGGGACCCGTCGCGGCCGACGGCGGCCGGTTGACCTGGCCGCTGCGGCCGCGCCCCGAGGTGACCAGGACTTTCGACGCGGCAGAGCCGAACTGGACGCCCGGGCATCGAGGCGTCGACCTGGCGGGCGTACCCGGCCAACGCGTGCTGGCGGCGGCCGAGGGCACCGTGGCCTTCGCGGGTGAGCTGGCGGGGCGGCCGGTCGTCTCGATCGCCCACCCCGGCGGTCTGCGGACCAGCTATGAACCGGTCCGGGCGACGGTCGTGCGGGGACAACGCATCGACGCCGAGGCGGTGATCGGCGTGCTGGAAGCCGGACATCCCGGCTGCCCACGCTCGGCCTGCCTGCACTGGGGAGCGATGTGGGGTCCCGCGTCGCGCGCCGACTACGTCGACCCGCTCGCCCTCGTGGTCACCACCCCGATCCGCCTCAAACCGACCCCCGGCTGAGCTCCCCTTTTTGCGCGAA
>NZ_JBCGVF010000003.1:207535-618911 GCF_048452905.1 Mycobacterium neumannii
CAGGCCCCGCCGCCCTGATGAACTCGATTGAACGCAGTCGGGAAGAACCCGTTTGACGAACTACGTTGAGACCAGGACCCAGCGGGCCACCCCAACCACCCTTGACATCAACCAGTTACGAAGGTGTTGGCACACGACACGCCGCCAGATTACCGCCGTTGCCGCACGCTCGGCCCCGCGCGAGCGTGCGCCTAACGTCGAACCGTGACCACCGATGCTCATCGCAACCGGCCCATGCGTTTCGGGCTGACCGCAGGCCTGCCGCGCTCCGGCGAGCAGATGCGCGCGTTCGCCCGCGCCGTCGAGAGTTCCGGTTTTGACGTCTTGTCGTTCGCCGACCACCTCGTTCCGATGGCGCCGCCGTTCACCAGCGCCGCCGCGGCCGCGATGGCCACCGAGCGGTTGCACGTCGGAACGCTGGTGCTCAACAACGACTTCCGTCATCCCGTCGAAACGGCCCGCGAGGCGGCGGGCCTCGCGCTCGTCTCCGACGGCCGGTTCGAACTGGGCATCGGCGCCGGGCACATGAAGTCCGAGTACGACGCCGCCGGTATTCCGTTCGACGACGGCCGAATCCGCGTGTCGCGGTTGGCCGAGGCGGCCGAGGTGATCCGCGCGCTCCTCGACGGCCGGCCCGTCGATGCCGACCTCCAGCACTACCGGATCCGCTCCGAAGCAGGCCAGCTGCTTCCGGTCCCGCCCTCGCGCGTGCCACTGTTGATCGGCGGCAACGGAACCCGTGTCCTCAAGCTCGCGGGACGGCTCGCCGACATCGTCGGCCTGGCGGGCATCACCCACAACCGCGACGCCACCGCGGTTCGGCTGACGCACTTCGATGCCGACGGACTCGAGAACCGCATCGCCGTGGTGCGCGAGGCCGCAGGCGACCGGTTCGAGCGCATCGAACTCAACGTGCTGATTCACGCCGTCGTGGTGACCGACGAGGCGCATCGGGCCGCCGAACAACTGGCCTCCGCACTTGGCGGCGTCTCCCCCGAGCGCCTGCTGACGTCGCCGTTCGTGCTGATCGGCACGTATGAGCAGATGGCCGAACAGCTCACCGAGCGCCGGCGGCGGTTCGGGGTCAGTTACTGGACCGCCTTCGACGAACTTCCCGGGCGGCCCTCGGCGATGCCGGATATCGCTCAGGTGATCAAGCTGCTGCGCTGAGCGTGTCGAGGAACTGCAGCATCGCGGACACCACGACGTCGGGACGATCTCGCTGCACCCAATGTGCCGCGCCCGCAACCACTTCGAGGCGTACAAACGGGATCAGTTCGGCCGCTGCCCGCGCCGCCGCCACCGGCACGCTGGTGTCCTTGTCTCCGTGGATGATCAACACTGGGTGCGGGAACGTCGCGAGCCGGTCGCGGTAGTCGGTGGTGAGACGATTCCACCGGACCTGATCGCGTTGCCACTGACCGAACGCCTCGAATGCGTGATCCGCTCGGGCGGCCGACAAAATCTCGTCCACCAATTCCGGCGTTCGCGCAGCGGGGTCGCCGATCAGCGCAGGCATTACCCACGCCATGGCACGCCTGCTTCGCCCCGACCACCGGCTCACCGCTCGCAGCAGGCCGGTGCGCACCATGGCCCACGTCAACACCTGCCGGGCACCGGACAGCGGTCCTTCAGACAGCCGGGTCGTGAACCCGTAGCTGCCCAACAGCATTGCCCCCGTGACCTTTTCCGGCCGGCCCACTACGTGCCCGACCGTCATCCCACCACCGAGCGACAAACCGCCGATCGCGTAGCGGTCCAGGTCGAGCGCGTCGACGAACTCGCCGACGTAGCCGACCAACCGATCCTGGGTCGACGGCCACGGCGCCGGCGGGCTGTCGCCGTAGCCTGGATGATCGGGCGCGAGCACGCGGTAACCACCGGCCGCGAGCCGCGGCCCGACGCCACCCCAGGACAGCGACGCGCTGTCCACTCCTCCGCCGTGCAGCAGCACCACCGTCGGCGCGGCGTCGACGCGCTCGGGCGTCCACTCGAGGTAGCTGACCGGCCCCCACGACAGCCCGACCGTCGACCTGACCACCGGTCCTCCTTTGCGATTTCGGTGCCCGCGGGTGCGCGCAGCGCAACCGGCTACACCGAAATCACCGTAGTTACGCGCGGGGGTGGGCCTGGTCGTGGACCGCGCGCAACCGTGCGACCGTGACATGGGTGTATAGCTGCGTGGTGGCCAGCGTGGAATGGCCGAGCAGCTCCTGCACGATACGCAAGTCGGCGCCGCCCTCCAGCAGATGCGTCGCGGCGCTGTGCCGTAACCCGTGCGGCCCGATGTCCGGTGCGCCGTCGACCGCCGCGACGGTCTGGTGCACGACGGTGCGCGCCTGGCGCGGGTCGAGCCGACGACCACGCGCGCCCAGCAGCAGCGCCGGACCCGAGTCCGCGGTCGCCAACGCCGGCCTGCCGCGATCGAGCCACGCCGTCAAGGCCTCCTGCGCGGGCGCACCGAACGGAACCGTCCGTTGTTTGTTGCCCTTGCCGAGAACCCGCAGCAGCCGCCGCGGCATGTCGACGTCGTCGGTGTCGAGCCCGCACAGCTCGCTGACGCGAATTCCGGTGGCGTACAACAACTCCACGATCAATCGGTCGCGCAGCGCCATCGGATCGCCCTGTTCGGCACCCGATTTCGCGGCCGCCATGGCGTCGAGAGCCTGGTCCTCACGCAACACTGCGGGCAGTTCACGGCGGGCCTTCGGTACCTGCAGCCGGGCCGCCGGATCGGTGTCGATCAGGCCGCGCCGCACCGCCCACGCGGCGAACATCTTGACAGCCGACGTGCGCCGGGCCAGCGTCGTGCGGGCGGCGCCGGCGGCGGCTTGCGCGGCCAGCCACGACCGCAGCACCGGCAGACTCAGCGCGTTCAGACCGACGTCGTGTCCGCGCTCGGCCATGAACCCGAACAGCGACCGAAGGTCACAGAGATACGCGCGACGGGTGTGCTCGGAGCGGCCTCGCTCCAGCGCGAGGTACGCGTCGAACTCCTCGAGGACGCCTTCCACGACACCAACCGTCGCAGAGTCCTTCGGCAACGCTCAGGAGACGCGCCGCAGCGTGTCCGGAGTGAGATCGGCGAGGGTGGGATAACCGTCGACGGCCATCGTCAGATCGGCCTCGGCAAGCAGCGATCGCAGCACATGCACGACGCCGTCCTCGCCGCCGAGCGCCAGTCCGTACGCATAGGGCCGTCCGATCCCCACCGCGGTGGCGCCCAGTGCGAGCGCTTTGACGATGTCGGCGCCGCTGCGGATGCCCGAGTCGAACAGCACCGGCAGCCCGTCGGCCGCCTCCACGACCCCGGGTAGGCAGTCAATGGCCGCCAGCCCGCCGTTGGCCTGTCGTCCGCCGTGGTTGGAGCAGTAGATCGCGTCGACGCCGCCGTCCTTGGCGCGCCGCGCGTCGTCGGGATGACAGATGCCCTTGACGATGAGCGGTAGGTCGGTCAGCGAACGCAGCCACGGCAGGTCGTCCCACGTCAGCGGGTTGCCGAAGAGACCCACCCAGTGCATGACGGTGGCCTGCGGGTTTTCCTCGGGCGGCTGCGGCAGTGCGGCGCGGAACACCGGGTCGCTGGTGTAGTTGGCCAGGCAGCTGCCGCGCAGCTGCGGGAAGTTGGACGTCGACAGGTCCCGCGGCCGCCATCCCGGCACCCAGGTGTCCAGGGTGACGATGATCCCCTTGTATCCGGCCGCCTCGGCGCGGTGGACGAGGCTGGCGGCCAACTCCCGGTCGGTCGGCGTGTACAGCTGGAAAAAGCCTGGCGTATCGCCGAATTCGGCGGCGATGTCCTCGAGCGGGTCCTCAGTGAGGGTCGACACGACCATCGGCACACCGGTGCGCGCTGCCGCGCGGGCCGTGACGAGGTCACCGTGCCCGTCCTGCGCGCAGATGCCGATCACGCCGATCGGCGCCATGAACACCGGCGAGGGCAACGCCATGTCGAACAGGTCGACCGAGAGGTCGCGTTCGCGGGTGGCGCGGAACATCCGCGGCATCAAACCCCAGTTGTCGAACGCGGTGCGGTTGAGCCGCTGGGTCCGCTCGTCACCTGCTCCGCCCGCGACGTAGGAGTACACCGACGGCGGCATGGCCGCTTCCGCCTTGGCCTCCCACTGCGCGAACGTCATCGGCAGCTTCGGCACGATGCCGGAGAGGCCTTGCAGGTAGATCTCGAACTGGTAGTTACCGAACGTCATGCGGCAAGCGTGCCAGGCCGCCGGTCAGGTAGCGGATTCGGCCTTGGCGAGCTCGGCCTTCCATTGCCGGAAGGTCTCCTCGGTGCGGCCACGACGCCAATATCCGGAGATCGACGACGCCCATTTGGCCTCGACGCCGCGCTCCTTGCGGATATAGGGCCGCAGGTTGTGCATGACGGCCTGGGCCTCGCCGTGGATGAACACCTGCACCTGCCCGGGCAGCCACGGGGTCTCCTTGACCGCGGCGATCAGCGGAGCGTGGTCACCGGCCTGATCCTCGGGCACCAGGTCGGCACGCCCGCCCCGATAGATCCAGCGCACCTCGACACCGTCGGGCTTCTTCAGCGGGATCTCGTCGTCGGGTCCGGCGACCTCGATGAAGACCCGCCCGATCGCGTTGTCCGGCAGCGCTTCCAGCGCGGCGCTGATCGCGGGCACCGCCGCCTCGTCACCCGCCAACAAATGCCAGTCCGCCGAGGGATCGGGCGCATAGGCGCCGCTGGGACCCATCAGGTAGGCCGGCTGGCCGGGGGTCGCGGCGGTCGCCCAGGGCCCGGCAACACCGTGCTCACCGTGCACCACGAAGTCGATCCAGATCTCGCGGCGCTCGGGATCGACGCTGCGCACGGTGTAGGTGCGCACGGTGGGCCGCCGCTCCGGCGGCAGCGACGCGAACGAGTCGAGTGTCAGCGGCTGGGGCAACTGCGCGACATCGATGCCGGGATCTACGATCACGACCTTGACGTAGGCATCGGTGAACTCGTTCGGGGTGAACGTGTCGAATCCCGATCCGCCGAGAACCAGCCGGATCATGTGCGGTGTCAATTGCTCGGTACGCACCACTTCGAAGGTGTGTATCGGTCGCGCTGCCACGAAGAATCCCTCCAAAACTCGGCCGACCTGGTGATTAGTCGGCCTTATCGACTATACGAGCGGGCCGCGCCGGCTGGGGCCCTACGTTGCGGCGCCCACGCTGGCTGTGACGCACTCCTACCCCTTCCACGCGCGATCAACCGCTTTGTACTTACCTGCGACCAGCCGTCACCCGGCCGCCAGCTTCCACCTCCCGTCCCGGCCGACCACCAGGCCGGACAACTCCAGGTTCACCAGTGGACCCAGCACCTGACGCGCCGGCAGACCGGAGGCCACCGCGACCTCCTCGGCGGTGCGGCCACCCCGGCGCGGAAGCGCGTCGTAGACCCGCTTCTCGATATCGCCGAGCTCGTCGAGCGGTGATGTCGGATGTTGCTCCTCGGGTGCCAGTTCACCCACCCTGCCGACCAATTCAACGACGTCTGCCGCACGCGTCACGATCTGCGCTGCTCCGCTCCGTAGCAGCGAATGGCACCCGACCGACGCTGACGACGTCACCGGCCCTGGCACCGCACACACGGGGCGACCGAGCGTGCGTGCCCAAGCCGCAGTGTTGGCTGCACCGCTTCGCGCGCCCGCCTCGACCACGACGGTCGCCCCGGCCAGTGCGGCCACCAACCGATTACGGGTCAAGAACCGGTGGCGTGCGGGTCGCACGCCGGGCGGGTATTCGCTGAGAAGCAACCCGTGTTCGGCGATGCGCTGCAGCAGCGCGGAATGCCCGGCCGGGTAGGGGACGTCGACGCCACCGGCGAGAACCGCGACGGTCACACCTTCCACAGCCAGCGTCGCGCGATGCGCGGCGCCGTCGATACCGAACGCGCCACCGGACACCACTGCGACGTCGCGCTCCGCCAAGCCGGTCGCGATGTCGCCTGCGACGAATTCGCCGTACATCGTCGCGGCCCTGGTCCCAACGACTGCGGCGGACCGGAAGGCGACCTCGTCGAGCGTCGCGGGCCCGATCGCCCACAGCACCATCGGGGCATGCGCCTGCGACCGTAACCGGGCCGGAGCGCCGCCTCCGAACGCTGCGAACGACAGTAGCGGCCACTCGTCGTCATCGCTGGTGACGAGCCGACCGCCGCGACGGGCTAGCACAGCCAAATCGTCGGCAGCACAGTCGATGTCACGACGGGCCTCGGCGTGCAGGTTGACTTCTTCGCCTGCCGAGCCCTGCCGCACCCGCTCCGCGGCTTCCACCGGGCCCACCCGCGCCACCAGGGCAGTGAGCGCGGGACACGGCGGTTCGACAACCCGCGACAGGTACGCCCATGCTTCGGTGGTTCTGTCGGTCACGGCGCACCTCCGGCCGGTCGGAAGCTCAACGCGGTGGTGACGTCCTCGAGGGTCGGCGATGTCCGGCCCGCAAGGTCACTCAGCGTCCACGCGACCCGCAACGTGCGATCCATGCCGCGGACGCTGAGTGTGCCCCGATTCAACGCCGCCTCGAACGGTTTCATCACAGCCGGGGGCAGCCGGAACTTGCGGCGCAGCAACGAACCGCTGACCTCGACGTTGGTGCCGATGCCGTGTGGCCTCCACCGCTCGGCAGCCGCGGCCCGTGCCGCGGCCACCCGCTCACGCACCACGTCGGTGGACTCACCGTCCTTGGCGACGATCGCGCCCGCGCGTAACGAGTGCATTCGCACGTGAAGATCGACTCGGTCGAGCAGTGGACCGGAGAGCTTGCCGAGATAGCGTCGCTTCTCGTGGCCGGTGCACACGCAGTCCCGCGGGTCGGGGCGGGCACACGGACACGGGTTGGCGGCAAGGATCAGCTGGAACCGTGCGGGATAGCGGGCGACGCCGTCACGGCGAGCAAGGCGGATCTCTCCGTCCTCCAACGGAGTACGCAACGCCTCGAGCACGCTGCTGCCGATCTCGGCACACTCGTCGAGGAACAGCACGCCACGGTGCGCCCGGCTGACCGCACCGGGCCGCGCCATGCCCGAACCGCCGCCGACCATGGCCGCCACGCTCGACGTGTGATGCGGCGCGACGAAGGGCGGCCGGGTGATCAACGGGGCCTCGCCCGAGAGCAGACCCGCCACAGAGTAGATCGCCGTGACCTCGAGCGCCTCGCTCTCCGACAGTGACGGCAGCAGGCCCGGAAGGCGTTGAGCCAGCATCGTTTTCCCGACGCCCGGCGGCCCGGTCAGCATGAGGTGGTGACCGCCCGCCGCCGCCACCTCGACGGCGTACCGCGCCTCGGTTTGGCCAACCACGTCGGTGAGGTCGGCGACGGGCGTGGGCGGCGAGCACGGAGACGCGGTGCGCGGTTCGAGCCGTTGCCCGCCTTCGATCCACGACTTCAACTGGCCCAGCGTGCGAACTCCCCACACCTCGATACCGTCGACCAGGCTGGCCTCGGCGAGGTTCCCGGCGGGGACGACGGCCGCTGGCCAACCTTCCCGCTTGGCGGCCAATACGGCGGGCAGGATCCCCTTGACGGGACGGACCCGTCCATCGAGGGCCAATTCGCCCAGCAGCACGGTCTTTTCGAGTCGAGGCCACCGCTCCTTCGCGCCGGCCGACAGCACCGACATCGCCAAGGCGAGGTCGTAAACCGACCCGACCTTCGGGAGCGTCGCGGGTGAGAGCGCCATCGTCAGCCTTGTCATCGGCCACTCGCAGCGAGAGTTCGTGATCGCGGCTCGAACCCGGTCGCGCGCCTCCTGCAGTGCCGCGTCCGGCAGCCCGACCAAGGTGATGCTCGGCAGACCGGAACCGATGTGAGACTCGATCTCGACGATCTGGCCGTCGAGCGCGGTCACCGCGACCGAATACGCCCGCCCCAGTGACATCTACCCCACCCCCTGGATGTGGGTGATCTCCGGGCTGCGGCGCCGGCCGATCCGCACCCCGACGACGTCGATGCGCACCTGCGACCATGCGGTCTGCTGGGCGGCCAGCCACAACCCGGCGAGCCGCCGCAACCGACGCACCTTCTGCGGGGTCACAGCCTCCTCGACCCCGCCGAACCGCTCGCTGGTGCGGGTCTTCACCTCCACGAAGACCGCGATGCGTGCCGAGTCGTCGACCGCGATCACGTCCAGCTCGCCGTACCGGCACCGCCAGTTGCGCTCGAGCACCCGAAGCCCCAGCGACCGCAGGTGGTCGACCGCGAGTTGCTCTCCCAGCGCGCCGATCTCGGCACGAGTCCATGAGTTCATGGCACCACCGTCGAGCAGGTGACCGACACATCGGCGCGTCCGGCGTCCGTGACGTCCAGTCATCCCCAACCCCCGCTTCATTCACAGCTCGAGCCGGCGCTGTTTCGTCGACGTCAAAATGGGGGTACACGCCGGCATGACCGACAACTCGTTACACGGAGTCGCCGACCGGGCGACCGACAGCGATGCGTTCGAATACACCGCGCGTGCCGGTTTCGCGATCAGCGGCGTGCTGCATCTGCTCGTCGGCTATCTGATACTGCGCATCGCCTTGGGATCCGGTGGCAACGCCGACCAGTCGGGGGCGCTGGCTACATTGGCGCAACAGACGGGCGGCGCAGTGCTCCTGTGGGTTGTGGCCGCCGGACTGCTGGCACTCGGGCTGTGGCGCGTCGCCGAGGCGATCGTCGGCCCGAGGCCGGGTGAGGGCTCGGGCCGCTTCCGCGATGACACACCGGCCTGGAAGCGCGTGAAATCGCTCGGCCTTGCAGCCGTCAACTTCGCGATCGCCTTCTCGGCGGCCCGCTTCGCCATGGGCAGCGGCCAGCAGAGTTCTCAACAGAACGCCGGCCTGTCCGCGCAGATGATGCAATCCGGTTGGGGCAAGGCCGTGTTGATCGCGGTCGGCCTGGGCCTGATCGTCGTCGGCGGCTACCACGTCTACAAGGGCGTGACGAAGAAGTTCTTCAGAGACCTGCGCGCGTCCGGCGGCACCGGCGTCACCGCCGTGGGCATCGCGGGTTACACCGCCAAGGGACTGGTCCTCGCGGGCGCGGGTGTGCTGGTGATGGTGGCCACGCTGCAGGCCGACCCCGCCAAGGCGACCGGATTCGACGCGGCGGTCAAGACGCTCGGGCAGGCACCGTTCGGCAAGTTCCTTCTCATCCTCGCCGCGATCGGCATCGCCGCGTTCGGCGTCTACAACTTCGTCCGGGCCCGGTCCGGGCGGTTGTGAACTATTCGCCCATCGTCTCGAACAGCATCGCCAGCTGTCCGGGGCTGACGGCGATACCGCACTGCGCGCGCATATCGGTCAACGGTGCGGCGATCCCCCGCAGGTCGAGGTACTCGTTGGGATGCGCGGTGAAATAAGCCCGCACGTTGGTAAGCGCGACGTCCGGCGGCTGCGTCGCCGCGGCGGTCAGCACCTCGTTGGCGCCCGGATGCGACTCCAGATAGCCGCCCGCCTGGCTGAGCACGCCGCTCGCCGTCGTGGCCAACCCGCCGGCCGTACACGGCGCGGCACTCGCCACCGGGACGGCACCCAGGACACCGGCCGCCACCAGCGCCGCGGCGCAAACCGGTACCGAACGCTTGAATGTGGTCATCTCGTCCGTCCTCGGCCTCGGTACCGCAGGGCCGGCGCCCCCGAATGAGGCAAACGTACCCCGCATGCGGCGACGCGGCGGCGCTGTGCCGAAACGGGGCGAGACCCCGGCGGGCGGCCGCCACGGCCCGATCGATCCACACCCGCCTCAACGGATCACGACAGGGTATGTTCGTTAGGCAAACCTCAGCTAATGATTACGGCCTGACCTGCACGTACCGCGAAAGGATCCCCTGTATGCGATCACGGTGGAGGCGGATCGCCGCCGTCCTGTCAACCCTCGCCCTGGCAGCCGGCGTCAGCGCGTGCTCGGATGGGGGCCAGAGCGACGAACTGCTGATCTACAACGCCCAGCACGAGTCGCTGACCAAGGAATGGATCGACGCCTTCACCAAGGAGACCGGGATCAAGGTGACCTACCGCCAAGGCGGTGACACCGAACTCGGCAACCAGCTGGTGGCCGAAGGGAAAGCATCGCCCGCCGACGTCTTTCTGACGGAGAACTCCCCGGCGATGGCCGCGGTCGAGCGCGCCGGACTGTTCGCCGACCTCGAATCCGAGACCCTCGAGCAGGTGCCGCCGCAGTACCGTCCGCCCACCGGCAAGTGGACCGGGGTGGCCGCGCGCAGCACCGTGTTCGTCTACAACACCTCGAGACTGCAGCCCGACCAGCTGCCGAAGTCGCTGCTCGACCTGCAGCAACCGGAATGGAAGGGCCGCTGGGGAGCGCCTCCGACCAAGGCCGACTTCCAGGCGATCGTCTCGGCGCTGCTCCAACTGAAGGGCGAGCCCGCGACCGCTCAGTGGTTGGCGGCGATGAAGGCCAATGCCAAGCTCTACAGCGACAACATCGCCACGCTCAAGGCGGTCAACGCCGGTGAAGTCGACGGTGGAGTGATCTACCACTACTACTGGTTCCGCGATCAGGCGAAGACCAAAGAGATGAGCGGCAACACCGCCCTGCACTATTTCAAGAACCAGGATCCCGGCGCCTTCGTCAGCCTCTCCGGTGCTGGGGTGCTCGCCTCGACCGACCGGATGGACCAGGCGCAGCAGTTCGTCCGGTTCGTCACCGGCAAGGCCGGCCAAGAGGTGCTCGAGAAGGGCACATCGTTCGAATACCCCGTCGCCAGTGGCGTGCCCGCCAACCCCGCCCTGCCCCCGCTGGACACGCTGCAGGCGCCGAACGTCAACCCGTCCAACCTCGACGCTCAGAAGGTCACCGATCTGATGACGAAAGCCGGCTTGTTGTAGGTGGTCGCCGCCGCTCCCCCCGTCCCCCCACCCGCGGCACCGGTGTCGCGGCCGAACAAGGCGGCCCGGCCCGGCCCGCTGGTCTCGGCCACGGTCGCGATCCTGGTGGCGGCCACCTGCATTCCGCTGGGATATGTGGCGTGGGCGACGATTTCGGTGGGGTGGACGCGGGCGTACGACCTCGTGGTGCGCCCACGCGTCGGTGAACTGCTCCTCAACACGGTCGCACTGGTTCTCATCACCGTTCCGCTGTGCGTGTTGATCGGCATCGGCGCAGCGTGGCTGGTGGAGCGTACGGACCTTCCCGGCCGGACACTCTGGCGGCCGCTCTTCGTTGCGCCGCTGGCCGTTCCGGCGTTCGTCAACAGTTATGCCTGGGTCGGGGTGTTCCCGTCACTGCACGGCCTGACGGCGGGCGTGCTGGTCACCACGCTGTCCTACTTCCCGTTCACGTACCTGCCGGTCGCCGCGACGCTGCGACGGCTCGATCCCGCCGTCGAGGAATCGGCCAGGGCGCTGGGATCCGGTTCGGCGGGGGTGTTTCTGCGCGTCACGCTTCCGCAGCTGCGGCTGGCCATCCTGGGGGGTTCGCTGTTGGTGGGGTTGCATCTTCTCGCGGAGTTCGGTGCGTTTGCGATGTTGCGGTTCGACACCTTCACCGTCGCGATCTTCCAGCAGTTCCAGGCCACCTTCGACGGAGCGGCGGGCAGCATGCTGGCCGGTGTGCTCGTGCTCCTGTGCCTGGCGCTGCTGGTCGTCGAGGCCGCCGCGCGCGGAAACGCCCGGTTCGCCAGAATCGGCTCAGGTGCGCAGCGTGCGGGCGCACCGATCCACCTGCGCCACAGCGTGATTCCAGCCACGCTCGCTCTGACTGCGTTGGCCGTGCTGGCCATCGGGGTGCCCGTCGGCACGATCGTGCGGTGGCTGTGGCTGGGGGGCGCCGACGTCTGGATCGTCGATGACATCCTCTCCGCGCTGGGTCAGACCGTCGGATTGGCTTCGGCCGCAGCAGTCGTGACGACCGTGCTCGCGTTCCCGGTCGCCTGGGTGGCGGTGCGCTCGACCGGCGTCCTCGCCCGCGTCGTGGAAGGCGCGAACTACGTGACCAGTTCGCTGCCCGGCATCGTCACGGCACTGGCGCTGGTGACCTTCACGATTCACTTCGTGCGACCCCTCTACCAGAGCGTGACGTTGATCGTCTTCGCCTACGTTCTGCTGTTCATGCCCCGAGCGCTGGTCAACGTCCGGGCCGGCCTCGCTCAGGTCCCGCCGAGCCTGGAGGAGGCGGCCCGGTCGCTGGGCAGTTCGCCGACCGCGACGTTCTTCCGGGTGACGCTGCGACTGACCGCCCCCGCCGCTGCCGCAGGTGCCTCGCTCGTGTTCGTCGCGGTGGCAACCGAACTGACGGCAACCCTGCTGCTCGCGCCTACCGGGACCCGGACGCTGGCGATGATGTTCTGGTCGTTCTCCAGCGAGCTCGACTACGCGGCCGCGGCACCCTACGCCTTGGTGCTCGTGGTCCTCGCCATACCGGTGACCTTGCTGCTGTATCGGCAGTCGACGAGGGCGGCGGCACTGTGAGCGTCGTCGAAATACACGGCCTGGCCAAGGCTTTCAACGGTCACGTGGTGCTGGATCACGTCGACCTGGAATTAGAGGCGAGCACCATCACCGCGGTGGTCGGGGCGTCGGGGTGCGGCAAGACCACGCTGCTTCGGCTGATCGCCGGCTTCGAGGCACCCGACGACGGGACGATCGTGATCAGCGGCCGCCAGGTGGCCGGCCCGGGCGGTGCCGTCGCACCGCATCGGCGCGCGGTCGGATACGTGGCCCAGGACGGCGCACTGTTCCCACATCTGACCGTGGGCCAGAACATCGCATACGGACTGAACGGATCGCTGCGGCGGGCCGAGATCCGCGCCAAGGTCGGTGAATTGCTCGAGACGGTCTCGCTGGAGCCCGCCTTCGCATCACGACGACCACACGAACTGTCGGGCGGCCAACAGCAGCGGGTGGCCCTTGCGCGGGCGCTCGCCCGCAAGCCGGTCGTGATGCTGCTCGACGAGCCCTTCAGCGCCCTCGACACGGGGCTGCGCGCGTCAACACGTAAAGCTGTGGCCCGCTTGCTTATCGATGCCGGGGTCACCACGCTGCTGGTCACTCACGACCAGGAGGAGGCGCTTTCGGTCGCCGACCAGGTCGCTGTGATGCGCGACGGGCGGTTCACTCAGGTGGGACCACCACAACAGGTGTACCGGCATCCGGCCGACCATTTCACCGCCGCCTTTCTCGGCGACTGCATATCGCTGCCGTGCACGGTCATCGACGGCGTCGCCGAGTGCGCGCTGGGGCGAATCCCCCTGCACGGTACCCAAATCCGTGCGACGGGTCCGGCCACGCTGCTTCTGCGGCCCGAACAGCTTGTCGCGACTACGGTTTCGGACACCGAGCGGCTCGAGGGCGTCGGTACCGTGTTGGCGGTCGAGTTTCTCGGCCACGACGTGCTGTTGACCGTCGACCCGGCCGGCGGCGCGGACCCGATCATCGTGCGTCAGCACAGCATCGATCCCCCCCAGGTCGACGCCAAGGTCCACATCCAAGTAGTGGGAAGCGGAGTGGCGCTGTGACGAACCCGCTGATCGAGCACCTGCGCGGCTACGGCGACAACGTCGCGGTGCACACCGATACCCAGCGCCTGACCTATGCCGCGCTGGCCGACCGAGTCGCGGCCGCGATGATCGACCTCGGCCAGAGCAGGCGCCTCGTGCTGCTCGAAACACGCAACGACATCGACACGCTCGTGCACTATTTCGCTGCGCTCGCCGCTGACCATGTGGTGTTGGCTGTCCCAGCCGGGCGGGAACACTCGACGATCCTGCGCACCTACCACCCCGACACCGTCATCGCCGACGGAGTGATCCACCATCGCCGCAGCGCCGGCGGGCACCGCTTGCACGAGGACCTGGCGATGCTGATGTCCACGTCCGGCACCACCGGCTCGCCGAAGCTCGTCCGACTCTCCCGCGGCAACCTACTGTCCAATGCCTGCGCGATCGCCGACTACCTCGACATCGGCGAAACTGACCGTGCGGCGACCACCCTGCCGATGTCGTACTGCTATGGGCTCTCGGTCGTCAACAGTTACCTGCTCCGCGGCGCCGGCCTGATTCTCACCGATCGCTCGGTGACCGACGATCGGTTCTGGGACCTGTTCCGCCGCCGTCGCGGCACCTCGTTCGCGGGCGTGCCCTACACGTTCGAACTGCTCGAGCGGATCAAGTTCGACAAGATGGACCTGCCGGACCTGAGGTACGTGACGCAGGCCGGCGGACACATGCCTGCCGAGCGGGTCCGACGGTTCGCAGACCTTGCCCGCAGCCACGGCTGGCAACTGTTCGTCATGTACGGAGCCACCGAGGCGACCGCGCGAATGGCCTATCTGCCACCGGAACACGCGCTGTCACGGCCCGAGGCCATCGGGCGGCCGATACCGGGCGGTTCGTTCACGATCGAACCGAGCGGCGAAGGCACCGACGACGCGGTCGGCGAACTCGTCTACCGCGGACCCAACGTGATGATGGGCTATGCCCGCGGCCCCGCCGACCTGGCCCTGGGCAAGACCGTCGAATCGTTGCACACCGGCGACCTCGCCCGCCGCGCTCCCGACGGGCTCTACGAAATCGTGGGGCGCACCAGCCGGTTCGTCAAAATGTACGGCTTGCGCGTCGATCTGCAGCGCATCGAGTCCGCGTTAAGCGCCCGCGGTATCACCGCGTTCTGCACCGACGACGACCGCCTCGTCGTCGCGGCGGCCGGCGCGCACAGCGACCGCGACGTCCAACGCATCGCGGCCGAGGCCGCCGGTGTGCCCACGTCGGCCGTGCGCGCGGTCGCGGTGGACGAACTGCCGCTGCTGGAGTCCGGTAAACCCGACTACCAAACCGTCCGCGAACTCGCACGGGGCCCAGACGCGACGTCGACGGCCGACCTGCGCGACGTGTTCGCCGACGTGTTGCAGCTCGACCCGGCTGCGGTCGACCGGGACGCGAGCTTCGTGGACCTGGGCGGGAATTCGCTGTCCTACGTGGCGATGTCGGTGCGTCTGGAGCGAGCGCTCGGGCAGTTGCCCGCCGAATGGCAGCAGCGGCCGCTTCGCGAACTCGAGAGGTTGGTCAAGCGGCCGCGAACGCGGTGGCGGCTGTGGGACGCGACGCTGGAGACCAGCGTGGCGTTGCGGGCCGTCGCGATCATTCTGATCGTCGGTTCGCATGCCGAGTTGTTCGAGCTGTGGGGCGGCGCGCATCTGCTGCTCGGCATCGCCGGATACAACTTCGGCCGGTTCTGCCTGACACCGGTGTCGCGCACCAAGCGAGTGCGCCACCTGCGAAACACCATCGGCTGGATCGCGGTGCCTTCGGTGCTGTGGGTGGGCATCGTCCTGCTGTGGACGTCGGACTACACCTGGACGAACCTGTTGCTGGCCAACAAATTTCTCGGTCCGCACGACAGCATGACCGCAGGCCGCCTGTGGTTCGTCGAGGTTCTGGTGTGGACGCTGGTCGGATTGACGCTGCTGTTCTGCATCCCGGCGGTGGACCGGGTCGAACGCCGACGTCCGTTCGCGCTCGCCGTGGTGTTCCTGGTCTCCGGGTTGGCGTTGCGCTACGACGTGCTCGGGCTGGACATGGGCCGGGATGCCTGGTTCACGATGCTCGCGTTCTGGTTCTTCGCGATCGGTTGGGCGGCCTCGAAAGCCGGCACGACCCTGCAGCGCGTGCTGCTGACGGTGGTTCTGGCGGTGGCGCTGTACGGCTACTTCGACAGCACGCTGCGAGAGCTTCTCGTATTCGGCGGTCTCGCCCTGGTGATCTGGCTGCCGACCATCCGCTGTCCCGCGGCGCTGACCGTCGCGGCAGGCATTCTCGCCGAGGCCTCGCTCTACATCTACCTCGTCCACTACCAGGTGTATGCGATGTTCCCCGGGCACCCCGCCGTCGGCGTGATGGCCTCGCTCGCCGTCGGCATCCTGCTCACGTATCTGGTGACGATGACACGCCGACTGCTGCGGGTACGCCGCAGGCAGCGCGCCTCGGCAAGGCTCAGTCCCGCTCCGCGATGAGACCCTCCTGCGCCAGCGTGGCGCCGATGACGCCGTCGGCGCGGATCAGGCTCGCCGTGACGACGCCCCGACCCCGTGCTGCGGCGGGCGACGTCGACTCCAGCAGGTTCCACTGATCGGCGAATACCGGTTGGTGAAACCAGATCGACGAATCCGTGGTGCCGCTGCGGTGCGTTCGCGCCCGCATCGAATGGCCGTGAACCTGTAGCGCGGGATCGATCATGTACACGTCGCACACATAGACCGCGATCAGGGTGTGCAGGATCGGATCGTCCGGGACGGGCACCGTCGCGCGCCACCAGAGACGGCGGACGAACTCGCCTGAGGAGCCGTCGTCGAAGATCCTGATATCGAGTTCCTCGAGCGGCATCGACGGTGCTGGCCCGGCCGGACCGGTGCGCGGCAAGGACTGCGGATCGTACAGCGCCGCGAGTCGACGCCCGTGCTCCGGACCACGCATCGGCACCGCGAACGACACCGTCGCCGTCGTCAAAAGCCGTGTCTGCTGCCGGGATTCGACACGGCGCGCCGAGGACGTGCGGCCGTCGAACACGCGTGCAACGCTGTACTCGACCACGTCACCCGCCTCCCCGCCGCGCAGGAACTGCAGGTGCAGGTTGGTGGGCAGCCGGTCCACATCGACGGTGCGGCAGGCAGCTGCCAGGCTCTGCGCGACGAACTGACCGCCGTAGGCGCGTTTGCCCGCAGGGCCGCTCGCCGGCCCGATCCAGCTGTCGGTTTCGGTTCCCGAGCGCAACTCGAGCAGGTCGAGCAGCCTGCTCATCCAGCGCGTCCCGTTGCCACAGCACCCGAGGCGACCAGGCCGTCGACCTGCTCGACGGTCAATCCCAGCCACTCACCCAACACGCCGACGGTGTCGTCCCCCAGCGCCGGCGACGCGACCGCCGGCGGGTACTGCCCGCCGATCGAAATCGGAAGTCCCGGCGCCAGATAGGTGCCGATTCGTGGCTGGTCGAGCGAGGTGAACAACGGGTTGGCGGTGACCTTGTCCTCGGTGGTCGCCTCGGCGAAGGTGCGGTAGCGCTCCCACAGCACCGAGGTGGCCGACAGCGCTGTGGCGATCTCGTCGGCGGTGTGCGCGGTGAACCATTCGGCGAACAATCCGCTCAACGCATCGCGGTGCACGAACCTCTGCCCTTCGTCGGAGAAGTCGACACCGACCGTTTCTGCCAGCGCGGCAACCGCTTTCGTCGTGCCGGTGAGCTCGGTGAGGTCGCCGAAATGCCGGCCGGTCAACGCGACGACCATGAACGACACCCCGTCGCTGCTGACGAAGTCCTGGCCGTACTGGCCGTACACCGAGTTGCCGATGCGTTCGCGTGCGGTGCCGTTGACCATGACCTCGGTGAAGAAGCCAAGGTTGCCGGCCGTCGCCAGGGCGACGTTCTCCAGCGGGATGCCGATTCGCTGGCCTTGTCCTGTCGCGTCGCGGTGCCGCAGCGCGGTCACGACGGCCAGTGCGGTGTACAGCCCGCATGCGACGTCCCACGCGGGGAGCACGTGGTTCACGGGTGTGGCAAGTTCGGCTGGGCCGGTGACCAGAGGGAAACCGAGACCCGCGTTGACCGTGTAGTCGACCCCGGTGCCGCCGTCGGCGCGACCGGAGACCTCGACGTGGATCAGGTCGTCTCGCAACTCCTTGAGGACGTCGTACGAATGCCACTCGCGCCCGGCGACATTGGTGATCAGGACCCCACTGCCGGCGATGAGCCGCTTGATCACGTCCTGCCCCTCGGCGGAGCGCACGTCGGCGGCCACCGATCGTTTGCCCTTGTTCAGGCCCGCCCAGTAGATGCTTTCGCCGTCGTCGGTGACGGGCCATCGGCGGTAGTCGGCGGCGCCGCCGATCGGATCGACACGCGTCACCTCCGCCCCCAGTTGGGCCAGCGTCATCCCGGCCAACGGGACGGCGACGAAGCTGGAGATCTCGACAATACGCACGCCGGCCAGTGGCCGCGTCGCCTCGGATGTGCTGGTCATCGGGGTCAGTGTAGGCAGCGGGCGCGCCGTGCCTCACACCAGTTCGATGGCTTCGGCGATGGACGGCAACACCCGGCTGGGGCGGAACGGGTACCGCTCGACCTCGTCGACCGTCGTCGAACCGGTGAGCACGAGGATGGTCTCCAGCCCCGCCTCAATGCCCGCGACCACGTCGGTGTCCATCCGGTCACCCACCATGACGGTGCTCTCCGAATGCGCCTCGATCCGGTTGAGCGCGCTGCGGAACATCATCGGGTTGGGCTTGCCGACGAAGTACGGTTCGCGACCGGTGGCCTTGGTGATCATCGCCGCGACCGACCCGGTGGCCGGCAGCGGCCCCTCGGCCGACGGCCCGGTGACGTCGGGGTTGGTCGCGATGAACCGCGAACCGGCGAGGATCAACCGGATCGCCTTGGTGATCGCCTCGAACGAGTACGTCCGGGTCTCCCCGAGGACCACGAAGTCCGGTTCCACGTCGGTGAGGGTGTAGCCGCCCTCGTGCAGCGCCGTGGTCAGGCCGGCCTCTCCGATGACATAGGCCGAGCCGCCAGGCAACTGGTCGGTGAGGAACGCCGCGGTCGCCAGCGCGGAGGTCCAGATGGACTCCTCGGGCACGTTCAGACCGGACCGCCGCAGCCGCGCCGACAGATCGCGCGGGGTGAAGATCGAGTTGTTGGTCAGTACGAGAAAGGGCCGCTGCAGGTCGACGAGCCGCTGGAGGAACTCGGCGGCGCCGGGCAACGCATGTTCCTCGCGGACGAGCACCCCGTCCATGTCGGACAGCCAGCACTTCGGTGTGTCGCGCACGCCTCCAGTGTGTCAGTTCCGCCCGCGATCGTTAGCCCATCGGCAGGTCGGGCATCGGAACGTCACAGCGCGCCCGGAAATCGAACGCGGCCTGCCGCACCGCCCGGAGCTCATCGCGGACCTGCGGATTGGCGTCCAGGTATGCCTTGATCTCGTCGGTCATCTGGTCTCGGGGCTTACCCTTCAGCCCGGTGAAGAACGCGTTCACGTCCGGGTGGGTGAACAGGTAGGACGACGTGCCCGCCGAGACGCCGGACATGACCCCGGCCAGATCGGCGGCCGTGCAATTGGGCGGGTCGGCGGCGGCCGGTGCGGCACCGAAGAGGATCGCGCCGACGACCACACCGGCACCGACAGCACTGCGTCGCAACAACATTGACAACTCCTTACTCAGATGGTGACGTGCTAACGGGGACCGAGACCACCGCCGGGGCGGCCCGGTCGGCCAATGTCTATTCCGGGCGGACCCGGATCGAGGACGATGTCGACGCCCCAGTCGTCGCTGCAATACCAGGGGTCGGCGCAGTAACCGGGATAGGCCGGACCGGCCTGCGGGGCACTGGGCCCCCCGCCGCGGACGGTGCCCTGCGCGCATACGGTGGCCGCCCCCGCATTCGTGCAGTCCGCCGATGCGACGGGGGCGAAAGCCACAGCAACCGACGCCGCAGACATCGACAGCGCAACCAATAGGCAGCGATGGGTAAATCTCATGGCCGCCTCCCTCTCTCGTAGGCGGGCGGCATGCCGTCGCACCCGGTACGCCGGCTACCGAATGTTCGCAGCCTAATTCCGGTCGACGGCTTCGGGTTCTGAATCGGCAATTCAACGTTCTTCCGGCTCCGCGGATGCATTCGCCGTTAGGATAGCTCGACTATTTAGTCCGGCATCAAATTACCGGCGCAAGCAGGTAGCGCAATGCATCGCCGAGCTTGCAGGGTCGCCTCCGGATCTCCGGGTCTGACCCGGTGAGCAGTGCTATTGTCCGCTCACGCCGCGATATTAGGGGAACACCATGGGCGCGAACGATCAACATTGGACGAATCCGTCGGCGATGGCCATTCCAGAGAGCGGCTATTTCGAACTCAAGCGTGGCCGTTACGGCCCGGTCTTCCCGAGGACGCCGGCATGCTACGGCTTCTCAATCATCGCGAAGGTCAAGGAGGGCCGCGAAGCGGCCGTCCGTGCGTACGGCAAGCAGATCGAAGATGCCGTCGCGGGCAGCCCCGACGTGCTCGCGCCGCTGCGCCTGCACTACCTCCGATGGCAACTGTTCGACGTCGGTTCGGGGCTGCACTTTCAATATCAAGGCATCTTCGACACCGATTTCGACAAGTACACCGAGGACGCCGTCCAGCTGTTCAGCCAGACGGGGATCACAACCGTGTTCACCAATCTCGAAGGCTTCCCCGACGATTGGCGGGAGAACCCTGAGGCGTTCGTGAAATTTGTCCGCGAACACCATGTTCCGAGTTTCCTCGAATACGGCGAGTATCCGTACGTGACGGCCGATGAGATCAAGAAGGCCCTACGCCTGAAGGCGGCGTTCTCCACCATGCTCGACCAGATGCAGTAATAGCTCAGGACCCACGCATGCTCGAACTCGAGGACATACAGCACATTCTGCTGACCCGCACTCCCGCGATTACGGGCCGGTACGAGTTCCTGACCTTCGACTCCGCCGAAGGCGGCCACAACTGGCTCGCCGCACTGCTCGACAAGGTCCAGTCTGCAGCGGATGTCCGCGCCTCGATGGAATCCTCGGATCGCTGGGTCACCCTGGCCTTCACGTGGCACGGCCTTCGCGCGCTTGGCGTCCCGGAGGAGTCGCTGGCCACTTTCCCCGAAGCGTTTCGCGAAGGGATGGCCGCTCGCGCCGGCATCCTCGGTGACACCGGTGCCTGCGCACCGCAACGGTGGGTCGGCGGGCTCGCCGACGACGACCTCCACGCCATCGCGATTTTGTTCTCCCGAACCGAAGAGCAGTGTCGACGATCCCTCGAGGAGCACGACAAGCTGATCGCCCAAACAGACGGGGTGCGCAGCCTTTCCCATCTCGACCTGAACGCGAGCCCACCGTTCGACTACGCCCACGACCACTTCGGCTTCCGCGACCGGTTGTCCCAGCCGGTGATGAAGGGTTCCGGTGAAGAGCCGACGCCGGGCTCCGGCGAGCCGCTAGAGCCGGGTGAGTTCATTCTCGGGTATCCCGACGAGAACGGACCCGTCCTCGATCTGCCTCAACCCGAGGCACTCTCGCGCAACGGCAGCTATATGGCCTACCGCCGACTGCAGGAACACGTCGGGCTGTTCCGCGAATACCTGAGGACGAACTCCAATACATCGGAGGACGAGGAGTTGCTCGCCGCGAAGTTCATGGGCCGCTGGCGAAGCGGGGCCCCGCTCGTACTCGCACCGGAGAAGGACGATCCCGAGTTGGGTGCGGACCCCATGCGCAACAACGATTTCAACTACAAGGAAATGGACCCATTCGGCTACGCCTGCCCGCTGGGCTCGCACGCCAGGAGGCTCAACCCTCGCGACACCGCGCATTACATGAACCGTCGGCGAATGATCCGCCGTGGCGCCACCTACGGTCCCGCGCTACCCGACGGCGCAGCCGATGACGGCGTCGATCGGGGCATCGCCGCCTTCATCATTTGCGCCGACCTCGTACGCCAATTCGAATTCGCCCAAAACGTCTGGATCAACGACAAGACCTTCCACGAACTCGGAAACGAGCACGACCCTATCTGCGGCACCCAAGACGGCACCCTTGACTTCACCACACCGAAGCGGCCCATCCGCAGGGTCTACAAGGGCATTCCGGCATTCACCACTCTCAAGGGCGGCGCCTACTTCTTCCTGCCCGGCATGGGCGGCCTACGTCATCTCGCCGGTCTGAAGGAACCGTCGTGACGACTCCCACCTCGGCCCGCACATACAACCAGAACCACATCCCGCGTGACCGCGACGGCCACAGGCGGATCAGCATCTACTGGACCTGGAGCTACCCGTGGGAGGCACAGCGGGACCCAAGCGAGATGTACAACCGCTTCTCGACCATGACGGAAGTTCGAAATGCGTTGTGGCCCAATTATGAGACGACCGAATATGATGCAGCCCACTTCCTACAGGGCATCGCGGGAACCCTGGAGCTCTTCCATCGATCGACACTGGCATTCCAAGAACTCGCCGAGGCGGTGACCGGACATCCGGTGGCGGTGTTCCAGCGGATCGATCAGGCCGGCTATCAACTGCCGATCGATGAGCGGATCCTCGCCGACACCGACACCTTGATGGTCTTCGGGCTCGACCACGTGCTGTCCGAGCAGTCGGCCGCCTCCGATGAGATCGCAGCGATCGCGCACTGGTTGCACCGCGAGGGAACCTGTCTCCTGCTCGCCCCGCATCACGATGTCGGCTTCACCGATGACTTCACCCAACGACAGATGGAGTTCGAACACCACGGCGACCCATTGGTTCCGCGACAGCAGCGGTTCGGTCAGTACACCCGCTCGCTGATGAAGGCGCTTGAGGTGCCGGTGATCAACAAGTGGGGTTTACGACCCGCGGTGATCGAGGGCACGCGTGAGATTGCGCCGCTGAATGGAGCTCACGATCTCGATTCAGCGGGTCTGCTCACGAATGTCAACACGTTCAACTTCCATCCGCATCTACCCCATTACGAGCTGACAGCGCCGGAGAGCGACGCCGTTCGGGTACTCGGCCGCCAGCGCGTCGACCCGCACCGGCCGCACCCGTTCACCGCCGACGGCACCGGCGAGTTCAACGCGCTCATCTGGATGCCCCCGGCGGATCAGCGCGCCGGGGACATCGTTCTGATCGACTCGACACATTTCACTACGCTCTTCGGGGGCACCGACAGTCTGCGCAACCTCTGGCAGAACCTCGCGACGATGCGCTGAGGGCCGGGCCGGCGCATCAGGCGAGGCGGCCTCAGCGGGGCTGGTTCGGGATGCCGGGGAACAGTTGCTCGGTCGGACCTGACGTCACGTAGCCGCCGAGTTTCGTCGCCAAATGCGGCGCGAAGACCGCGCCGTACATGAGGTGCCCTACCGCGACGATCGCGGCGATGGACAGCAGTGCCGATCCGACCCGGCTCGTCGAGCGCTTGTCCGCCCACACCTCGATCACGTTGCGCCCCTGACCGTCGACGCGTCCCAAAAGGTAGGTGAGCACCATCATCTGCAGTCCCATGGCGATCGCGTCGTAGATCGGATACTGGAACTTGCTTCCCTCGAAGATCGCCAGCCCCGGGATCACGTATCCGTAGTAGAAGATGCCCAGCCGGGGGCCGAAGAAGCCGTTGAACAGCAGTGCCCAGCAGAACCCGACGAGCAGGCCCACGATCAGCAGGGTTTGCGGTCTGCGCCAACCGAATCGACGGATCAGCCACCGGCCGAGCGCGGCGCCGATCACCGCGGGCAGCACGAAGTAGGCGATGTACCCGATCGGTACCGACGAGGGAAGCCCGCCGCCCCACGTCATGTTCATCGGCCACCACGACGGCATGCGGGGAAGCGCCGGGGGGAACTGGGCGTACACCGCCCAGTCGTAGGGTGCCTCGATCCAGGAGAACGAGATCGCCGAGATCGACACCAGCAGCAGCGGATGAAGGCGGCCGCGGCGGATGCTCAGATAGACGCCGTAGGCGAGGAACAAAAAACCGCCGACGTAGGCGAACGACAAGCCAACGATCAACGCCGGTGTCAGCTCGGTGCTCATCGGTCGTCCTCGGTGACCGTCTTTTCCCCACGCGCTTCGGGATCGAAGTACAGCACCAGCCCGAAGATCAATACGAGCAGCCCGAACAGCGTTCCGAGCATGATGAGTTGGCCCATGACCACGTCCTTCCGCACCGGCCTTCAGCTGTAATAGTGCACACTATTACCCGCGTCCGGGTCAAGGGACGACTATCGTCATTTCCCGTGCCCCAGCGCCGTTCGTCGAAGAAGGCATCCACCAATGACGTGGCGGCCACTCGCAGGCCTCCCGGCGAGGCCCGGCGGCTCCTGCTCGACGCGGCCCGTGACCTGTTCGCGCGCCGGGATTATCGCAGCACCACCACGCGCGAGATCGCCGAGGCGGCCGGTGTCACCGAATACCTTCTGTTCCGCCACTTCGGCTCCAAGGCAGGCCTGTTCCGCGAGGCCCTCGTCCTCCCATTCACCGACTTCGTCGACGACTTCGGCGAGACCTGGCAAGCGGTGATCCCCGACAAGGTCACCGAGGAGGAGCTGACCCGACAATTCGTCGGTCGCCTCTACGACGTCCTCATCGAACATCGAGGCCTGCTGCTGACCCTCGTCGCGTCGGACGGGCTCACCGACGAGGAGATCGACAGCGCAGGCATCGCCGACATCAGGCGCGCGCTCAAGCTGCTCGGCCAGATCAGCGCCGAAGGCATCAGCCTGCGGGGCCTGCGATCGGATCAGCCCGATCTCCCGGCGCATTCGACGGTCGCGATGATCGCCGGCATGGTGGCGCTGCGTTCCACCGTCTTCGGCAGCAGGCCGCCGTCGCGCGAGGCGATCGTCGACGAACTCGTGCAGGCGATCCTGCACGGCTTCCTACACCGGCCTTAGCCGCCGGGCCCGTTGGGCCACTTGAGCAGCGAGCCGGCGTCCACCCGGATGTGCTGGCCGGTGATGTAGCGGCTGTCATCGCTGGCCAGGAACACGCCGAGATTCGCCATGTCCTCGGGTTCGATGTACGGAATCGGCATGGCCTGAAAGAGCGTGAAGAGCGGTTCGGCGTCTTCGCGGGTGGGTGTCTTGCCCTCGGCCTTCAGGTCGGGCCGGAACACGCCGTACATTCCCTCGTTCTGCAACAGGTGGGTGTTGCAGTTCGTCGGGTGGATGGCGTTGATGCGAATCATCCTCGGCGCGAGGTGAAGACACATCTCGTCGACGTATTCCATCACGATGCGCTTGCTCCAGCCGTAACCCGCCCCGCCGGGGCCCATGTCCGGGCTCGTCGTGGTGCCGCGGATCATGCCCGCGGTAGACCCGGTCACGATGACCGACGCACCGTCGGGCAGATGCGGGAGCGCCACCGCGACCGTGTTCATCACGCCGACCAGGTCGACGTCCGACGCGTCGACGAAACCCATCGGATCAGGATTGCCCATCGCCATCGGCAGAATGCCGGCATTGGCCACCACGATGTCGATCTTCCCTAGGTCGGCCACCCCCGCCTCCACCGCCTCGCGGAGCTCGTGGCGCTCACGGACATCGGCCACCCGGGCGACGACGCGACGGCCGATTTCCTTGACCGCGCGTTCGGTTTCGGAGAGATCCTCGGGTGTGGCGAGCGGATACGGATTCGACGGGATGTCACGACAGATGTCGACCGCGATGATGTCGGCGCCCTCCTTGGCCATCGCGATCGCGTGCGCACGACCCTGACCGCGGGCCGCCCCCGTGATGAAAGCGACCTTGCCCTCGAGCTTTCCGGTCATGTCCTACTCCTTCGATTTCTGATCAGCCGATCGGGGTGAACGTGATGTGCAGTTCGCTGAGCCCCCGCATGATGAATGTCGGCTCATAGGTGAACCGGCGGTCGTCCGGCGGGCCGTGGTGCTCGGTGGAGATCGCGATGTCGCTCATCCTGTCGAGGATCCGGTTCAACGAGATTCGTCCCTCCGCGCGGGCCAGCGGCGCGCCCGGGCACGAATGGACGCCGCGGATGAAGGCGATCTGTTCGCGCACGTTCGACCGGTCCACCCGGAAGGTATTGGGATCGGCGAACTTCCGCTCGTCGCGGTTGCAAGCGCCAGGAAGCAGCATCACGGTCGTCCCGGCGGGCACCTCGACCTCCCCGATCTTCGTGGTGGTGCGCGCCATCCGGAAGTGCGACTTGACGGGGCTTTCCATCCGCAGCGTTTCCTCGAGGAAAGCGGGGATCTTTGCGCGGTCGTCTCGTAGTTGCTTTTCCGAGCCCGTGTTGTCGGCGATGAAGCGCACCGCCGAACTGACCAGCTTCGTGGTCGTCTCGGTTCCGGCCGCGAACAGGAACGTCGACAGGTTCATGACGTCCTCGATGTCGGGCGTGGAACCGTCCTCGTGCTTGGCCTGCGCGAGCTCGGTCAGCACGTCCGTGCGCGGTGAGCGCCGCCGATCCTCGATGTAGGAGTAGAACTTCTCGTTGAGCCACTGCAGCGGGTTGTGCGACGTCGGCGCCTCCTTGCCGAGTTCGCCGACGGTTTCGAGCGCGAAGACCTCCTTGAACTCGTCGTGATCTTCAGCGGGCACACCGAGAAGGTCGGCGATGACCAGCAGCGAGAACGGTTTCGCATAGGCGGCCAGGAACTCGCAGCTGCCCTTCTCGAGGAAGGTGTCGAGTTGCCGATCGGCCAACCGCCACATGAAGTCCTCGTTCTCCTTGAGGCGCTTGGGCGTGATCAGCTTGTTCAGCAGGCCGCGGGTGCGGGTGTGCAGCGGCGGGTCCTGGGCCGTGATGTGCTCGGCCATCGGCACGCCGTCGCGGTGTTGTTCGATCAGCTCGCTGACGTCATCGGATTCACCAGGGCCGAAGGGCAGGCCCGAGAACGGGCCGGCGACCGACACGCACGACGAGAAAGCCGGGTCCTTGTAGACGGCGAGTGCCTCGTCGTACCCGGTGACCGCCAGCACCTTGAACGGGGTGGCCTGCGCCACCGGGCATTTGGACCGCAGGTGGTCGAAATACGGATACGGGTCCGGGATCAGCGTCTCGTCGGTGAAGAAGTCGAGGGTCTCAAAATCGGTCACAGGACACTCCTGGTTGCTTCGGTCACATAGGCGTCGTCGACGTTCATGATCGTGTCGAGGTTCTCGGCGATGTCTTCTGCGGTCAGGGGTTGTTTCCAGATGCCCTGGGTGCGGACGACGGCCAGACGCGAGACGCCGCCCATTCCCGTCAGCAGGACCTCACCGTTCAACCGGCATGACGGGTGTGCGAGGAAAACCGCTGCGGGAGCGCACAGTTCGGGAGGCATGGAGGCGTTGATCTCGGCCATCGTCTCCTCCGACATGCCGTACAGTTCGGCCAGTTGTCGCCCCTGCGATGCGGACATGCGGGTGTAGGCCCGGGGCGCGATCGCATTGACCGCGATGCCGTGCACCGCCCCCTCGGTCGCGAGGTTGCGGGTGAGCCCCCAGACCGCTCCCTTGGCCGCGCCGTAGCTCGTGAGTTCCGGGATGCCGCCGAGCATGGCCTCGGATACGGTGTTGACGATCCGGCCCTGCCCCGCCGCGACGAGATGGGGCCACGCCGCCCGCGTGACGGAAAGCGTTCCGAAGTAATGCACGTCGAGCATCCGCCGGACCCTGTCTCCCGACAGGTTCTCGAAGAGCCCCGGGTCGTGCGCGCCGGCATTGTTGATCACCGCGTCGAGGTGCCCGAACGCGCCGAGGGCGGCGTCGACGATCGACTGCGCGCCCGCCTCATCGGCGACCGAGGCGTGGCACGCCACGGCACGCCCGCCGCGTTGGGTGATTTCCTCGACCACCGCATCGGCCGCTCGTGATGCGCCTGCACGCCCGTCGATCTCGGCGCCGTTGTCGGCGACGACGACGCACGCCCCCTTGGCGGCGGCCAGCAGCGCATGGCCGCGGCCGATTCCGCGGCCGCCCCCGGTGACGACCACCACGCGGTCGTCGAAACGCAGATCGGTCACGGGTTGGCGGCCGGGTCGAAGAGGATGGGCAGCGCCGTCGGTGACCGGAACACCTGGCCGCGGATGTAGGCCTCCTCGGCGCCCGGATCGAGCCGCAGATTCGGCAAGCGATCCAGTAGGAGGTTGAGCGCGACCCGCATCTCCAGCCGCGCCAGGTGCATGCCGAGGCAGACGTGCACACCGTGGCCCCACCCGATGTTGGCCTTCGATTCTCGGAAGATGTCGAACTGATCGGGGTCGGGGAACCGCTCGTCCTGCCGATTGGCCGCGCCCAACACAGGCATCACCGACGAACCCTCGGGAATGTGAACGCCGCCGAGTTCGGTGTCGCGGCTGGCGATCCGGGTGATCATGCTCAGCGGCGGCTCCCAGCGCACCGCCTCCTCGATCGCCTGCGATATCAGTGACCGGTCGGCCCGAAGGGCTTCCAACTGCTCGGGATTGGTCAGCAGCCCGAACATCAGATTGCCGAACGCCCGGTACGTGGTCTCCACACCGGCGGGCAATAGCAACCGCAGGAACGAGAAGATCTCCTCGTCCGAGAGCTTTTCCCCGTCCATCTCGGCCGCGGCCAGCCGACTGATCAAGTCGTCGCGCGGGTGCTCGCGACGCGCGGCCAGGATGGGCCGGAAGTAATCGGCCAACGCCGCGGACGCCTCCCGTCCGCGTTCCGGGTTGACGGTGAACGACAGCAGCGAGATCGACCACTTCTGAAACTGCGCGTAGTCATCCTGCGGCAGGCCCAACAACCCGGCGATGATCAGCGTGGGGTACGGGAAGTTGAACTCCTTGACCAGGTCGGCACTTCCGCGGTCGGCGAACCGGTCGATCAACGCATTGCCGATCTTGGTGACCAGCGTGTCTTCCCAGCGGGCCAGGGCCTTTTGCGAGAACGCCTTGGCCACCAGACCCCGGTGCCTGCCGTGTTCGGGTTCGTCCATGCCGAGCATCACATGCTTGCCGAACACATCGCCGAACGCCTGGATGATGATCGCCGAGGAGAACGTCTCGTTGTCCCGCAGCATCTGCTGGGCTTCGTCGTAGCGGTAGACCATGACGATCGGCTTGCCCTCTTGTCCTGGGATACCGGGGATCTCGATCTTCTGGACGGGCTCCTCGCGGCGCAACCGGGCCAGTTCGGTGTGGGGGTCGCGCACATCGCCCGATACGAAGTCGTCGAACTCGCCGAAGTCCTCGAGGTCTTCGAACAACAATTGCATGGCTGCCTCCTACGAACCGGCCGGATAGGCGACCGACTTGATCTCGGTGTACTGGTCGAAGCCCGCGACACCGTTCTGGCGCCCGATGCCGCTGGCCTTGTAACCGCCGAACGGCGTGTCGGCGCCGTAGCCTGCGGTGCCGTTCAACCCGATGAATCCGGCGCGAAGTCGCCTGGCCACCGATAGGGCGCGGTCCAGCGTTCCCGCCATCACGTTGCCCGCCAGGCCGTACGGGCTGTCGTTGGCGATGCGCACGGCGTCGTCCTCGTCGTCGAAGGGGATCACCGAGAGCACGGGTCCGAAGATCTCCTCCTGCGCGATGGTCATCGAGTTATCGACGTTCACGAAGAGCGTGGGCTTGACGAAGAAGCCCTTGTCCATGCCGTCGGGCGCCTCGGCGCCGCCGACCAGCAGCGTGGCGCCCTCCTCGACACCCTTGTCGATGTATCCCCGGATCCGGCTGCGCTGCTTGTCGGAGATGACCGGGCCGCACAGGGTGGCGGGATCCTGCGGGTCGCCGGGTGCGACGCCTTCGTAGATGTCCCTGAGGATCTCGACGCCTTCGTCGTAGCGGGAACGCGGCAGCAGCAGCCGGGTCGGGTTGGCGCACCCTTGACCCGCGTGCATGCAGGGCGCGATGCCCATCATGCAGCCGACCGCGAAGTCCGCGTCTTCCAGCACGATGGTCGCCGATTTGCCGCCCAGTTCCAGGAACAGCCGCTTCATCGTCGCGGCGCCCTTCTCCATGATGCGTCGGCCGACGACGGTGGATCCGGTGAACGAAATGAGGTCCACCTTCGGCGACAGGGTGAGTTCCTCGCCGACGAAATGATCCGATGCGGTGATGACGTTCACGACGCCCGGTGGGATGTCGGTGTTTTCGGCGATCAGCCGGCCCAGCCGGGTGGCGTTGTAGGGGGTGTTGGGCGCCGGCTTGAGCACGACGGTGTTACCGGTGCCGAGGGCCTGTCCGAGCTTCTGGATGGTGACCTCGAAGGGGAAGTTCCACGGCACGATCGCCCCCACCACGCCGACGGGCTCGCGCCAGACCTTGCGGGTGGTGTTGACTCCGGTGACCGACACCAGGGCGTCGCCCAGCGACGTCTCCCACGGATATTCGTCGATCAGCCGGGCCGGGAATTTCAGGGCGTCGGAGAGCGGTGCATCGAGCTGCGGGCCGTGCGTGATGGCGCGCGGGCAGCCCACCTCGAGGATGAGTTCCTCTCGCAGCTCTTCTTGTTCGGACTCGACCGCCTCCTGCAGCTGCAGCAGACACTTCTGCCGGAACGCGTGATTCGTCGACCAGTCGGTCTCGTCGAACGCCCGCCTGGCCGCGTCGATCGCACGGTGCATATCGGCCTTCGAGGCGTCGGCGACCTCGCCGAGCACCTCTTCGGTCGCGGGGTTGATGTTGGTGAAGGTGCCGGCCTCACCGTCGACGAGCTTGCCATCGATCATCAACTTCGTCTCGAAGCGAACGTCAGCCATGGTCTCTGCTTCCTCGTAGCGCGCCGAACCGCGGAATGCCCATCATCAACCGGATCATCTGGTGCAACCCCCCGGGGGGGAATACGCGGTTGGCGATCAACAACATTCGGGCGTCGGGACCCACCGGCCGCTTGACGAACGGCTTCGTACTGTCCAGCGCCTTGGCCAAACCCGCCGCGAACTTCTCGGGCGATCGCGCGGCCATGCGCATCGCGGCCCGGCCGCGCTTGTCCATCGTGCTGTGGTGCGGCGCGTAAGGGCCCTCGAGATCCCGGCAATCAGTCGTGCCCGCATCGGTGATGATCTCGGTGTCGTAGGTTCCGGTCACGAGGATCGTGACACCGACGCCGAACGGCGCGACCTCCGCGGCCATCGACTCGCCCCAGCGTTCCAGCGCACCCTTGACCGCCGAATACGGTGCCGTGGCGGGCATTCCACGCACGCCGCCCTGGCTCGACACCAGCACGATGCGCCCGCATCCGGCTTCACGCATGGCCGGCAGCAAAGCCTTGGTCAGCGCGACGGGACCGAAGATGTTGGTCGCGAACATCTGCTCCCACAGGCTCACCGGAGTTTCCTCGACCATTCCGGCCGCCGAGATGCCGGCGTTGTGCACCACTGCATAGGGCGCGCCGACCACCTCCTCGATCGACTTCGCCGCCGCCTCGATCGACGCGGCGTCGGTGAGATCGAGTGTGATGCCGATCAGATTCGGATCGTCCGGCACCGCCCCGGTGACCTCGCGCAGCCTGGCCATGCCGGCATCAACGGACCGCATGGCCGCCAGGACCCGCCAGCCCTGCCGGTAGAGATGGCTCGCCGACGCCAATCCCAGCCCCCGCGAGGCACCGGTGATGACGACGCTGCGCGGCTGCTTTGCCGGCTGTCCTACGTGCAAGCGCTCAACCATTCTGGGCATCCGGTGCGCAGCGATCGCTCTTCGCACCCAGTTCCACGTCGGGCCGTCCGTCGGGTTGGCCGCTCATCCAGGTGGACATGATGCCCACCGAGTACGGCCCCGGTTGCCCATTCTCTTCGTAGAAGCCCTGCGGGTCATAGATTTTCACCTCTGGGTACGGCCACGGGCAGGCCACCGAGGTGGAGATCTTCGTCGCTTTCACGATCGCGAACAGTCCGCCGTAGCAGAGATAGGCGATGTTGATGATCACGAACATCACGATGAAGGTTCCCAACCTGGGCTTGGAGGCGAAGATCCGCGCCCGCGCAGCGAGCTTCTCGGCCACCGACTTGCCGGTGTCGTCGCGGTAGAGCAGCACCCCGGCGGGGATCATCACAAACGTCACGGCCACGACTTCCCAGATCAGCGGGAACTGATGCGGCTCCCCGTTGAACACCGACGCCCACGGCGGCACCTGCGAATAGATGTACATGCCGGTGCGCACCAGGGTGATCTCCAGCGCCGCGTCCACCACCACCCCGATCGGGAAGATGATGGCCGCCAGGCTGATCAGCGGGTGCCTCCACACGAACGAGTCAACGGGCCTGCGCGCCTGCAGCTTTCGCAGGATCCAGATCGCCGGGAAGTAGGGTCCGAGGTAGAACATCACGTAGCCGAGAACCACGAACGGCTCGACTGTCGGCGACAGCGACACCAACGGCCAGTCCTCGGGCAGATGCGCCAATTCGGGGTTGTAGACCGCGAACGGTGACCAGTTCATGATCGGGTCTTGCCACACGATCAACGACGTGACCAGCGCCATCAGCAACGTCGGGTTGTGCGGGTTACGCCGCCAGTGCACCACCCACAAGGTGATGATGACGACCATCGTGATGACGGTGAAGGTCTCGAGGATCACCACCCATGTCGACGTGCTCCACCCGAACAACACCTCGACGGGCCGCGGCGCCCCCTCGACGTCGGGGTTGGCGATGCGCGGAGAGCCCGGCCCCTTACGGGTGTTGACGGCGAAGAACACCGCCACGGCGAGCAGCGCGGCCACCGAGATCGTCGGTCCGAGCCAAGGTCGCTTCGGCGGCTCGGCGGTCGGCTGAGCGAGGTCGGCCTTCGGCGCTTCCGTGGTCATGGGTTCACTCCTCACCGAATCGGTCAACGAGATGCGAGTTGACGCCGTCGGCGTCCAGTCGTCGCGCGACCAGATACCCGGCGCCCATCCAGGCCCGCCGCGTCCAGTTGCCGAACGAGACACGGGTGCCCGGCGCACCCGCGGCCGCGGGCATCATCTTGACGCGTTCCAGCGCCTCCTTGACCCCGCGCGGGCTCAGCGGGTGTGCATCGGCGCACGCGCGCAGCAGGGCCGACGCGACATCACAGTTCACAACGGGCACACAGTATTCCGGCCGACGGCCGAACTTCTCCTGGTACTTGTCGAGAAATCTCTGGCCGACCGGGTTGCCCTCGTCGTACTGATCGACGCCCGTCCACCCCATGAACGCGTTCCACATGATCGGGTTGATCCACGCGTTCTGAAACGCCGTACTGGTGAAACGCGGCGGATCCCATCCGAGCGCCTCGAGCGCCGGGTTGACGAACACGATGCCGAATCCGAAACCGGCGTGCACGACGGCCTGCGCCTTGGCCTCATGCAGAGTGCGCACGGCTTCGGAGACATCCTGGGCCGTCTGCGCGATCGCCGCCTCGGCGACGATTCGGATGCCCTTGCGGCGGCAGGCGTTTCGGAAGTTCTTCACATACGTTTCGCCGACGAGCGACTGCTCCATGAGGACACCGACCTCCTGGTGGCCGCCCTTGGCCAACAGGTCCGCCCAGAGAATCGGCTCGTCGGTCAGCGACCCCTGCGGAAACGAGAACGTCCACTCGCCCAGCCAGGCGTCGCTGCCGGTGACGCTGAGCGCGGGCACCCGGAAACGCTCCTCGATGGCCTCGCGGGTCGGCACGCAGTTGTCGGTGATGTGCGGGCCGAACACCGCGAGACACCCCTCGTCGACGAGCTCGCCGTACGCGTCGATGACCGCCTTGACCGAACCCTTCGGCAGCCCCTCGACCTCCTTGTAGATGATCTGGATGGGGCGGTCGATCACGCCCTGCTCGACAGCCTCGGCGAAAATCAGCTCGAAGGGGTTGGACAGATCTTCCTTCATCTCCTGCGGGTACAGGTCGGGCAGCTTGAAGTCCATGAGATACCCGAACTTGATTGGCTCCGCGGTGCTCTCGTAGGACATGCCACCTCCATCGATATAAACCTAAAATTTGTTCAGACAGTAGCCACGGTCATGATCACCGTCAATCGTCCGGCCGTAAGTCGACCAAGTACGCGTCGATCATCTCGAGCAGGCCGCGGGTGATGGTCGCGTCGTCGGTGAGCGGGCCCGCAATGGCGGCCCTGGCGGCGTCATGCGGGGCCAATCCCTCGGCGATCAGCCGGCCGGCGGCGATCAGCACCCGCGTCGAGGCGACTTCACGCAGTCCCCCCGTCTCCAGCCGACGGATCGCGTGCCCCAACCGGACGAGCTCCGCCGCGCGGTCGTGGTCGATGGCGGCCTCGCTCGCGACGATCTTCTCCTCGACGTCGGCTGTCGGGAAACCGAATTCGATCGCGACCATCCGCTGCCTGGTGGAGTCCTTGAGGTCCTTCAGCACGCTCTGATAACCGGGGTTGTAGGAGACGACCAGGCAGAATCCCGGTGCGGCGTCCAGCGTGACGCCCAGTCTTTCGATCGGCAGCTGCCTGCGGTGGTCGGCCAGCGGGTGCAGCACGACGGTGGTGTCCTGACGGGCCTCCACGACCTCGTCGAGATAGCAGATCGCCCCTTCGCGGACCGCGCGGGTCAGCGGTCCGTCGACCCACTCGGTCTCCCCGCCGTGCAGGAGGAACCGGCCGACGAGATCGGCCGTGGTGAGGTCGTCGTGGCAGGCGACGGTGACCAGTGGTCGGTCCAGGTCGTGCGCCATCGCCTCGACGAAGCGCGTCTTTCCGCATCCCGTCGGGCCCTTCAATGCGATCGAGAGGCCCTGGTTGTAGGCGGCCTTGAAGACCTGCTCCTCGTTCGCGACGGGCACGTAGTAGGGCCGCGGCGGCTTCACCTGCATGGCTTCCCTTCGCTCAGCCTGGTCTGACACTATCGCGGAACAGATGTTTGGTTCAAGGGTCTGGCGGGTGTTGACACGCGCCGACGCAAATCCGCGGTGCGCAGAGCCGAGCGGAACAGCGGTCCGATCACGTCGGCCAACTGTGCGGGCTTCGGGATCGACGCGTGCGCGGCGCTGCCGAACACCCTGGCCAACTCCCCGGAGTCGGTGGCCGCCCCGATCGTCAGGCACAGGCAGCCGATACCCTCGCGCCTTGCCTCCCCCAGCGCCTTTCGCACGTCGGCCGCCCCGTAGAGCCGTTCGTAGCCGTGGTCGTAGGCCAACCCGTCGGAGAGCACCACCAGCAAGCGTCGTGACGTGCCGGCCTTCTCCGTCATCACCGCGGTGCCGTGCCGGACCGCCGCGCCCAGCCGCGAGTAGGCGCCGGCCTTCAGGCTTCCCAATCGCCGCATGACCATCGCGTCGAGGTGCTCGTCGAAGCGCTTGACCGGCATCAGGTTGACCGCTGCGCGGCCCTGTGACTGGAAGGCGTACAGCGCCACGCGGTCTCCGAGTTCGTGGAGGGCGATCGTCAGCGCGGCGGCGGCCGCCCGCTGTTGTTCGTGCACGGTCTGCCCGAAAGTGCCCGCCTCTCCGGCCGATCCGGAGATGTCGAGCAGGACGAGCACCGCCAGGTCGCGTCGCCGACGCAGGTTGTCGAGGTAGACGGCTTCGTCCGGTGTCGAACCCGCAAGGGTCTCCACACGCGCCTCGACCGCCGCATCGACGTCGATGTCGTCACCCTGGGTCTGTCGGTGGCACCGGTCGAGCCCGATACCGAGTCGAGTCAGCGGCCGCCGCAACGCGTGAACATCGGGGCGGGCCAGGGTTTGCCCCTCCCCGATCGGAGTCTCGATTTCGAGCACCGTGCACCAGTCCGGCCGGTAGCAGCGCCGTTGAAAATCCCACTCGGGATAGGTGCGACCCTCGTTCTCGGAGGTATCGAACCCGTCGGCGTCCACCGCCCCGGCCGAGCCCGAGGTCACCGCGCCGCTGCCGCGAAATCCTCTGCGGGAGCGATGGGTTGGTGTGTCGGCGCCCGGTGTGCCGCCGCCGGAGAGCTTACGGACGCTCTTGGTCATGCGCTTCAGGAGCTTGCCGAGCGCGCCGCCACCGCCGACGGGACTGGAGAAGGGATCGGTCACGTCGTCGCCGTCGACGTCATCGTCGTCGTCCAATTCGGCCAGGTCCCCACTCGATCCGCGACGTGGGATGTGTCCGCCCGCCGGTTCCACCTGTGCGGCGGAGGCGCGTGTCGCCAGCAGCTTCTGCGCCTTGATCACGCCGAAGCCCGCCGGTGGATCGGCGATGTCACGGTGCTCCCCGGCCACCTTCAACGACCCGGCAGCGCAATCCGCTCGTGCCGCGAGGTCGCAGTCGAGGAGCGAGCGGACACCGGACGGCAACAGATCATCGTTGACCGACAGCGCCCGCTGACCTTCCACCGCGAGGTAGCGTCGCGCCAGCGCCGGGCGCCTGACGAGTTTGCGCACCACGTCGGCCTCCAGACCGCCGCTGGCCAGAAGCGATGCCTGCACGGTGACCGACTCGAGTTGGCGGGGCGCGCTCGCGGACGGGTCGACGAACACCGTGACGCCGTCGGTCCACGCCGCTTCACCCGGGGTTGCCGGCGCGACCGCTATCGTGCGGCCGGCCAGGGCCGAGGCCAGCAGCGCCAGGCGCTTGGGATCGTCGGCGTCCTCGCTCGTCATCGAGCGCGCCCTTTCCTCGTTGACCAAATATCTGTTCCAACGTAAAGTCCGGCCGGACCGCCGTCAATCACCGGAGGGACGATGATCGACTTCACCGGCCAGGTCGTCGTGGTAACGGGGGCCGGTCGCGGCCTCGGACGCGTCTATGCGCTCGAGTTGGCAAGGCGCGGAGCGGCGGTGGTCGTCAACGACCTGGGCGGCACCATGCACGGTGACGGCGAGGACGCCGCGATCGCCGACCAGGTGGTCGACGAAATCACCGCATCGGATGGTACCGCGGTCGCGTCGCACGACTCAGTGGACAGCCCCCGCGGCGGTGAAGCGATCGTGCGGACCGCCGTCGACGCGTTCGGTCGGCTGGATGCGGTGATCAGCAACGCGGGCATCTTCAACTCCATCCCCTTCGACGAACTGACACCCGACGACTGGCGCCGCATGCTGTCGGTCCATCTGGACGGTGCGTTCTATCTCTCCCAGCCTGCGTACCGGGTGATGAAGGCGCAGGGGTACGGCCGGTTCGTGTTCGTCGCCTCGTCGGCGGGGATGTTCGGTCAGCATCTGGAGGCGCATTACGCCGCGGCCAAGGCGGGCATCGTCGGTCTGTCCAACGTCATCGCGCTCGAAGGCGAACCGCACGGGATCCGCGCGAACAGCGTGCTCCCGTTCGGGTTGTCCCGCATGGTCACCGAGACGCTGGGCGATCCGAAGGTCCTCGAAGACAACGGCTTCTTCACCGCGATCCGCCCCGAACTCGTCGCGCCGATCGTGGTGTACCTGGCCAGCCGGGCCTGCGAGTTCAGCCACCAGAACTTCTCCGCCTGCGCGGGACGGTTCGCCAGGGTGTTCATCGGGCTCGGCGAGGGCTGGCTGGCGCCACGCGACGCTCAGCCGACGGCGGAGGACGTCGCCGAACACCTCGTGGAGGTGGCGGCCACCGAACCGTTCACGGTCCCGGGTTCGATCTACGAGGAGGTCTTCGCGGTGACGCAGCGCCTCGGCGTCACCGGCTGAGCGTCGCTCGGCGACACAGTCAACAAGCCGCAAGCGCCGTTGACCAAAAATCTGTTCCGGATTATCGTCGGCGCGGGTGATCAGCACGAGGAGCGCGCCATCGACATCGACCAGCTTCTGACGACAACGCGGTCGGCGCGAAAGTCACTCGACCTCGCCGCCCCGGTGAATCGCGATGTGGTCGAGGAATGCCTGCGGATCGCGATGCACGCCCCCAACGGCTCGAACCAGCAGAGTTGGCGATGGGTGGCCGTTTTCGATGAGACGCTCCGCGCACGTCTCGCCGAACTCTACCGCGATGCCTATCTGCAGAAGGTCGGCGGCCGGCTGATCGGCGACCTGCTGCCGCCCGATACACCCGGCAAGAAGATCATGTCCTCGACGGAGTGGCTGGTCGAGAACATGGCGAAGGTCCCGCTCCTGGTCATCCCGTGCTACGAACCGTATCTCCCCCGCACCGAGGACGACGAATCCTTCTACCAGGCAACGCTCTACGGCTCGATCTTCCCGGCAGTATGGAACTTCGCGCTGGCCCTACACACGCGCGGCCATGGGACGTGCGTGACAACCTTGCACCTGACCCACGAGGCGACGGTCCGCGAATTGCTCGGTATTCCGGAGACCTATGTACAGGGCTGCCTGCTGCCGGTGGGGCGGCTGCGGCCCGGCGTCACATTCCGTCCGGCCGAACGCCGACCGATCTCCGAAGTGGTCGCCGTCGACACGTGGGAGGGGCCGCCGCTGTGAATGCCAGGCTGCAGGAACTCTGCGATCGCGCGGACATCCTCGCGTGTATACAGCGCTACGCGAGGGGAATGGACCGACGCGACCGCGAACTGGTGCGCTCGGCCTACCACGACGACGCGGTCGACGAGCACATCGGTTTCGTCGGCCCCGTCGACGATTTCATCGACTGGGCGTTCGCGTACCACGAGACGCAGACGCGCTACCAGCACTACCTGCTGAACCACACCGCGGACATCGCCGGCGATGAGGCGCACGCGGAAACCTACTATCTGTTCGTCGGCACCGACCGCGCCCCAGCGAACCATCTGACGATCAACGGGGGCCGCTACATCGACCGGCTCGAGCGCCGGGACGACCGCTGGGCCATCGCCGCACGGGTGTGCGTGGTCGAATGGCATACGGAGGGCACGACGCTGATCACCGACGAGACCATGGGATTTCTCGCCGACATCCTCACCGTCGCGCACGATCACAGCGACATCTCCTACGAGCGCCCCCTGAAGATTGCTCGCCAACGTCCCACTGATCCCGCCACCGGCGCTTTCACCTCGAGCGACACTGCGTGAGGTCCCGGTTCTGGTAGCGTTAACCAAACTTTGGGTCGGTTCGACCAAACAGGTGGACGGGAGCCTGGTCTTGGAGGTGCTGTGGCGCGCCGCGTGACGCCGAAGGCGGACCTCGCGAAGCGCGCTGGCCATTCTTACGACGACGGCACCCGGCGGACCGAGATCCTGCAGACGGCGGCGTCGTTGATCGCCACGTCGGGGCTGCGGACATCGCTGCAAGAGATCGCCGACGCCGCGGGCATCCTGCCGGGCAGCCTCTACCACCACTTCGATTCCAAGGAAGCGATCCTCGTCGAGTTGCTGCGGCGCTATCACGAGGATCTCGACCGCATTGCCGAGCAGGCCCTCGACCGGCTCGACGATCCGGCTCCGCTGTCGGCGTTCGACCGGATCGTGGAACTGGGCGCCGCGATCGCCGAGTGCGCGGTGACGCACAGCGCCGCGTTGCAGATGACGTTCTACGAGGCCCCGACGTCGAACCCGGAACTGGCCACGCTGGCCCAACAACGTCCGGCGAAGATCCTCGAGGCGATGGTGCAGACGCTGCGCGCCGCGCGGTGGAGTGGATACCTGCGCCCGGACGTCGACCTGCCGATCCTGGCCGACCGGATCGTCCAGTCGATGCGCCAGGTCGGCCTCGACGTCATCCGGCACAGTGCGGGCGCCGACAAGGTCGCGGAAACGTTGTGCAGGATCCTGCTGGAGGGCCTGGCCACCGTTCCGCCGAGCGACGCCCAACTCGATCGCTCCGCGGCGTTCATCGCCGCCGACGATGCGGTGAAATCGTGGATCGAGGATGAGCAGAACGCCCGTGACGACAAGGCCGCGCACGTGCGCGCGGTGGCGCGTGCCGAGTTCGGGCGAAAAGGCTACGAGGTCACCACGATCCGCGACATCGCCGCGGCCGCGGGCCTGGGCACCGGAACGGTGTACCGCTTGATCGGGTCGAAGGAGGAGCTGCTGGCCTCGATCATGCAGTCGTTCGGCGAGAAGGTCGCGGAGGTGGGTTGGACCAGCGTGCTGCGGTCCGACTCGTCGGCCGTCGAGAAGCTGGATGCGCTCAGTTGGATCCACACCAACGCCCTCGCCCACTTCGGTGACGAGTTTCGGATCCAGCTGGCGTGGATGCGCCAGTCGCCCCCGGACACCCCGAACATCGCCTGGCTGTTCACCAAACGCGTCCGGCAGATGAAATCACTTCTCACCGCGGGGATCCGCTCCGGTGAGATCTCGATCGACGGCCCGTCCAACGAGATACTGGCCCGCGTCGTGATCGGGGTGTCGTGGATCCCGGAGAACCTCCTGCACGATCTCGGGCCCCGCGCATCACAGATCCACGTGCGCGACACTTTGCTGCGCGGGGTCACCACACGCTCGACGGCCGACGACGCTAGCCGACGGTGATCGGTAACCTGCCCCACCCGCGCACGCTCGAGGTGTGAGCCATGGCGGCGTCGGCGTAGTCGACCTCCCACTCGGGCCACCGCCGCAGCAATTCCTCCAGCGCGACCCGCGCCTGCATCCGGGCCAGCGACGAGCCCAGGCAGAAGTGCAGTCCCTGTCCGAACGACAGGTGCGACCCTCCGCGATGGATGTCGAAACTCTCGCCGTCCGGGTAGCGCCGCTCGTCCCTGTTGGCAGAACCGTTGAGCAACAACATCACCGAACCCTCGGCGATCGTCGTGCCGTAGCACTCGGTGTCGCGGGCGACGTACCGTGCCTGCACCGGCGAGGGCGACTGATAGCGCAACACCTCTTCGATCGCTTTCGGTATCAGCGAGAAGTCGTCGATGAGTTCACGCCGCTGAGCGGGATGCTCGGCGAGCATCTGGGCGATGAATCCGATCAACCTGGTGGTCGTCTCGTTGCCGGCGCCGGCGATCATGCTCGTGTAGGTCAGCACCTCGATGCGCGACAGCGGCCGAAGTCGACCTTCGTCTTCGACCTCGGCATTGAGCAGCTGCGTCATCAGATCGTCCGACGGATGCTCGGCCCGCCATTCGATGTAGTCGGCGAACAGCTGATAGGCGTTTTCGAACGTGGCGGCCGACACCGCCTGGAAACTCCCCTCCTTCAGGCCGATCGACGCGTCGGTGTTGTCGCGGATCTGCTGCTGGCCGGCTTCGGGGATGCCCAGCAGGTAACCGATCGTGCGCATCGGGATCAGCGCCCCGAAATCGCCGATCACGTCGAAGCGGGTGGCGCCGGCCAGAGAGTCGAGCGCGCGAACGACGAACTGGCGCACCAGGCCTTCGATGGCCTCCATCCGGCGCGGGGTGAAGACCTTGGAGAGCACCCGTCGGTGGATGTCGTGCAGCGGCGGATCCTCGAACAGGATCACCCCTGGAGGCACGTCGACACCGCTCATGATGACGTCCATCGTGGTGCCCTTGCCCGATCGGTACGTGTCCCAATCATGGAGGCCCTGGGAGACGTCGTCGTAGCGGCTCAACGCATAGAAGTTGTACTTCTCGTTGTAGTACAGCGGCGCCTCGTCGCGCATCCGCTTCCAGATCGGGTACGGGTCGTCGTCGATGTCGAAATCGAACGGGTCGTAGTACAGGTCGACGGTGTTGGTGTCGGTCATTGGCTGCTTCCTCTTGTCGTGGTCAGGTTCTCGATCAAGTCACCGGCCCGCCTCAGGTATGGCCACGCGGTCTCGGGTGGGATGCCGCCGCACAGCGGTGACAGGTTGAGAAAGCCACCGCCCGCTATGATTTCGGCCGCCTCGGTTATGTCGATGATCCGGTGCGAGGTGTAGGCGGTGCGCAGTTCCGCCACATCGCGCGCGGCGGAGATCCCCGCGGAGGCGTGATTGTCGGGATTCCACTGGGCGTACATCCGGGCGTCGTGCAGCAGATGCTCGCCTATCTCCTCCCACGCCTGGTCGACGTCGTCGGCGACGAAGGTGACCGTGGGAGTGTCGGGCGGGGGCAACAACACACCGGCCGGCTCATGCCCGTGCTCCCGGGACGCGGCTTCGTACGCCTCCCGCATACCCGCTACGCTGCCGTTGGCCAGAAGGCCGAGACCGTAGCGGCCGGCGCGGCGTGCCGCCGCGAGACTGGCACCGCCCCACATCAATACCGGTCCGCCGGGAGTTCTCGACGGCGACGTCACCGTGATGCGCCGGCCGTCGTGAACAATGCACCGGCCGGTCAGCAGCGTCCTCAGCAGGGCGAGGTTCTCATCGGCCAGCACACCTCGGCGTGACCGGTCGAGGCCGAAGTGCTCGAACTCCTCGGGGCGATAACCCAGCCCGAACACATGCGACACCCGGCCATTGCTGAGGATGTCGAGCACCGCGATGTCTTCGGCCAACCGGACAGGTTCGTAGAACGGCAAGATCACCACCACGTTGAGCATCAACCGCTCGGTGCGGGCCGCGATCGCCGATGCCAACATCAGCGGAGCGGGCAGATATCCGTCCTCGGATCCGTGATACTCGCACAGCACCGCCGCCACACATCCGTGTTGCTCGGCCCACGCCGACATGTCGATGGCGGCCGCGTATAGGTCCGTCGTTGCGGCGCCGAAACTCGGTGCGCGCATGTCGAAGCGGATGGTGAGCACCGTCGATCACCCGAAAGCGTGTCGGGGCAACGTGTTCGGCAGATCCAGCGAGCTCAGCAAGCCTGCGGGAGCGGCCACGACGTAGGGAATCGCGTTGACCACGCGCATCGCGGTGGCCGCCATCGCGGCGTGCCCCGCGCCGTGGCCTTCGGCGGCGCCGACGTTCATCGCGCAGTGGATGTCGGGATCACCGTCGATGTCGACGCGATAGGTGGCGTCGAACTCCGAGGACAGCCAGTCCGGCGCCACGTCACGCGCCATGCGGATGATGTGCTGGACGACGATCGCTTCCCTGCCGTTTACCACGCCCGCGGCGCGGGTGCTCACCGCACCACAGGTCCCGGCCTTGATCGTGCCGAACGCCACCTCGATGTCCCGTTCGGTGACGCGACGGTCGAGGGTTCCGCGAACCTCCTCGACCTCCACGCCCAGCCCCTCTGCGATCAGATGAATCGGTGCCCGCCAGGCCATCTCGATGAAGCCGGGTGTCTTCAGGAGCGGTTCGAAATCCAGGGGGTGGCCGAAGCCCATGCCGTTCATCATCACGTCGGCCACCGGGTAGTGGTCGTTCAGCGCGACCTCGGTGACGGTCAGGCACCGGATCCGTTTGGACTGCGTGGCGAGCACCAGCGCGAGTTGGTCGGACCCGAAGCCGGGGAAGATTCCGGAGGCGTAGAACGATGCGCTGCCCTTCTTCGCCGCCCGTTCCATCTGGTCCCGCCACTCGGGCGAGTAGTAGGCGGGCGGATAGATCAGCGTCGTCGACGACGTGGACACCACATTGATTCCTGCTTCGAGGAGTTTCACGTAGTCCGGCACCGCACCCGCGTCCCGTTCCGGTCCGCTCGCTGTATACACCGCGCAGTCCGGTTGCAGCGCGATCAACGCATCGGCGTCGTTGGTCGCGGTCACCCCGATGGGATCACCACCGGCCAACTCCCCCGCATCCTTGCCGTTCTTCTCGTCGGAGTGCACCCACACCCCGACGAGTTCGAGGTCCGGTCTGCTGCGGATCGCGTCGATGGCGATCGACCCGACGCCGCCCGTCGCCCAGACAACGGTTCTCAGCGGTGTTGTCATGAATCCTCCCGTCGCTTTAGGTTGATGCGCTCGCCAGTGCGGCGCGCTCGAGATAGGGCCAGGCCAGATCGGGTGGCAGCCCTCCGCACAGCGGAAGCAGCGGTAGCGGTCTGCCGCCTCGCACGTAGTCGGCGGCCTCATCCAACGTGAAGATGCGGTAGGGCCCTGGTGTTTCCCGCAGTTCGGCCACGCTGTGCGCCGTCGAGATGCTCGCTACGGATTCGTCGCCGTGCCGGTAGGACGCGGCCATCATCGCGTCGTGCAGCAGGTACGACCCCAGCTCCCGCCACGCCGCGTCCACATCGTCGGCGACGAAGACTGTGGTCGGGGCACCCTCTGCGGGGAACTGCATCATGCCGGGCTCGAACCCGTTGGCGCGGCACGCGCTTTCGTAGAACGCCTTCAACTCGTCCGAGGCGACCTGGGAGATGAAGCCCAGCCCGTTGCGCGCGGCGCGCCTGGCCGCGGCCTTGCTGCCCCCGGCGATCAGCATGTAGGGTTCGCCGGGCGAAGCGGGAGGCGGTGTCACATGGACGCGCCGCCCGTCGATCTCCGTCGGCTCTCCGGTCAGCAGGCGCCGCAGCAGCGCCAACGATTCGTCGGCGATCGCACCTCGCCGGCGCTTGTCCACACCGAAATGCTCGTATTCCTCGGCGCGGTGACCGATTCCGAAGGCATAGGAGACCCGCCCCCGGCTGATGATGTCGAGGACGGCGATGTTCTCGGCGAGCCGGACCGGATTCCAGAAGGTGATGGGTACGGCCGCAAGCAGAATGGCCAATCGAGACGTTCGCGCGGCGATCGCCGAAGCCAGTAGGTGCGGCGCGGGCAGGTGGCCGTCCTCGGTGCCGTGGTGCTCGGAGAGCACGGCGATCACCGCGCCGCGCGTCTCGGCCCACTCGCACATCTGCACGGCGGCCGCGTACAGCTCGGTCGCGGGCGCTCCCGAAGCGGGCGCACGCATGTCGAAACGGAGCGTGAACATCAGCGCCGCAACAAGCCCGAGGGATTCACGACGACCGACTCTAACCTAATTTTTGTTCTGGTTTCCATTAATAGTGGATGCTATTCTCGGCGCTGGCACGTCGTCGTGGACGTCGCCGTCTCGCGCTCTCCGAGGAGGATCGATGTCCGGAGGTAAGCACCGCGTCGTGGTCTGGTCGACCGGCGGAATCGGGTCCATCGCGATCCGCGCGATCTCCCAGCGGCCCGACCTCGATCTCGTCGGGGTATGGGTGCACTCGTCCGACAAGAACGGCAAGGACGCGGGCGAACTCGCCAACGGGCAGCCGATCGGGGTCGCCGCGACCACCGACGCGGATGCGCTGATCGGGCTCGGTCCCGACTGCGTCATCTACGCCGCCAGCGGACCCGAACGGGACGCGCTCGCGGTCCCGGATTACGTGAGGCTGCTCAGCGCCGGAATCAACGTGGTGACCACCAGCACCACACGTTTGGTGAACCCCCACGCATACGAACCGGCCGAGTGGCGAGACCAACTGGTCGCGGCGGCCAAGGAGGGCCAGGTCTCCTTGTACGCCTCGGGAATCGAACCGGGTTTCGTCGCCGACTACCTCCCGCTGGTACTGAGCACGCAGTCCTCACAGATCGAGAAGATCCACGCATACGAGATCGGTCTCTACGACGACTACGGCGTGCCCGACATCATGAGCGACGCTCTGGGTTTCGGCCGGCCCCTCGACTACCAGCCGTGGATCTCGTTCCCCGGTGCGATCGCCGGCGAATGGCAGGGCCAGATTCGCATGGTCGCCGAGGCCCTCGGCGTCGACGTGCAGGAAATTCGCGAGACGTTCGACCGCGCGGTGACCGAGCGGCCGCTGGAGGTCGCGATGGGCAGGGTCGAGGCGGGTACCTGCGGAGCCCTGCGCATGCAGGCCATCGGCATCGTTGACGGCCGGGCGGCGATCGTGATCGAACACGTCACCCGCTTGGCGCCCGACGTGGCGCCCGAGTGGCCGACGATGCCGGACGCACTCGGGTACCGCATCGTGATCACCGGCCAACCCGACATCGAATGCACGATGGCGGCCACCGTCCGCGACCGCAAGGACGCTGCCATCGAGAGCATGACCTCAGGCGCAGGAGCGATGGTGGCGACCGCGATGCGGGTCGTCAACGCGGTGCCGTATGTCGTTGCCGCACAACCGGGCCTGCTCAGTTCGGTGGACCTGCCGCTGACGATCCCGAGGCACGCGTTCAACCCACGCGGGTCAGCGTGAACGGCATCTCGATATCGAGAACCTTGTTGAAACCGCAGGCGCCACTGGGACCCTCGGTCTTGTCCCACCCCTGGTACTTGTTGGGGTCCGGCGGATAACCCAGCCAGAACACCCACGACTGCTTGCCGGGGTAGGCCGTACCGTCGATGCACGGCTCCCAGTCCGGGACCGTCCTGGTGACTTTCCACCGGCCGCTCATGTACACCGCCTCCGCACTCCAGCCCTGATCGCTCACGACCCGACCGGTGCAGTCCTGATACGTCGTACATGTGGAGGTGATGGTCCACGTCTGCGTGACGCTCGCCTCGTCGTGACGGGAGTCGTTTGTCGTGGCCCATCGGCCATCCGAGAACGCGGTGAAAACTCCGTTGATCGCGACCTCGTTCTGCGCCTGCGCGTGAGGCGCTAGGTGGATCGCCGCAATCATCGTCGCCGCGATCGTCAACGCCCGGATCACTGTGCCCCTCCCCCGTAGACCAACTGCTGCCATGACTTCGGGCTATGCACGAGATCGGTTTGGCGGCCGACGTTTCCGTCCGGTGTCGCATACTGTCCGGTCTGCGGATCGTAGTGCGCGACGGCGACGGACGGTCCGTCCGCCGGACCGGTGGTACCGGAACTCGGCGTCGCGGGCACCGCCCCGGGCGGGGGTGGCGAACCGTCCGGCGGCGGGTCTTGCTGCGGTGGACCGTGCGGGATCGCCGCCTGCGGCGCAGGCACGCTGACAGCACCCTGCTGGTCCACCTCCCGCGACACCAGGGGCGGGATCGCGTTCGGCGGCAGCGACGGCATCCGCGCACCGACTGCGAGCGGCGGAGGCTGGATCGGCGGCACCGAGCCCTGCGGCAGTGGCGCGCCCTCTAGCGGGGCGAAGAGGTTCTCGTCGGCCCTGACCCGGTCGTCGGGCGGCACGCCCTGTGCGATGAGATTCGGATCGATTGGATACGCACCGAGAGTGTGCTGGCGCATCGCCAGCGGTTCGTAAGGTTTGTCGCTGTAGCACTGCTCGACGGTGGGCGCGCGTTTGCCGGGAACCCCCATGCACGGCGCGTTGCGCGCACCACGTACGACGATCGGCGAATCCTGCGGCAGCTTGCAGTAAATCCCGTCCGGCGTGTCGACCGTGGTCTGATCGTCCGGGCTCCGCCATTCCGAGGGTGGCAGGAAGCCGACGGTGCACGGGTTGGGGTCGGCCATCTGAATACGGAAGTCTCCCAGGGCGATACCGGTGGGATTGTTATGGGGAGCCGACGACTGCACGTTGGCCACGAACGGCGGTAACAGCACGAGCACCTGTTCGAGCGAGGGCCGGTAGGTCACTGCGACCTGACCGATGGTGGTCATGTTAGCCAACAGCACCGGCAGGGTCGGCCTGACCTGTTCGAGCAGCGTGGAGACCTGGTTCGCCGCGGCGGGGCCCTCCTCAAGCAGTGTGCGGAGCTGCGGGTCGTTGGCCACGACCTGACCGGTGATCCCGGCGAGGCTTCGCACCCACACCCGCAACGAGTCGGTCGAGCGGACCTGCGAATCCAGCAGAGGCACCGAGTCTTCGGCCAACCTCGCCGAGCGCGACGGGTCCTCGTTCAGGGCTTCGGAGAGCGTGGCCGACGAGTCCACCAGCGAACCCATGTCGAAGCCGGCTCCGCTGAACGCCTTGTACGATTCGTCGATCAATTCGCTCAGGCGACCCTTGGGGATGCTCGCGATCAGGGTGTTCACCTGCTCGAGCATCGGGCTCACCGGTTGCGGAATCGTGGTGTCGGACATGGCGATCACCGATCCGTCTTCCAGATACGGCGGCGACTCGGTGCGCGGAAGCAGCTCGACGTACTGCTCGCCGACGGCTGACACGCTGCGCACTTCGGCCTGCAGATCGGACGGGATTCTCGGCGAGGTGTCGAGCCGCAGCGTCGCGGTGGCCCGGGTGCGGGACACGTCAATCTCGGTCACCTTGCCGATCTGCACCCCACGATAGGTGACGTTGGCGAACCGGTAGAGCCCACCGGAGGACGGCAACTCCATTTTGACGGTGATCTTCCCAATGCCCAGCAGGGTGGGCACCTGCATGTAGGCGAACACCATTGCGACTACGCCGATGATCGACGCGGTCGAGAAGATCACGAGCTGGATGCGGACCATCCGCGGCAGCATCAGCCACCACCCCCCGGTTCCCACGGCGCGGGCGCAGCATTGGGAATCGGGCCGAAGGGCGGCGAGGTGCCCACGCCCAATGGGAATTTGGTGTAGTACGCGTCATATCCGGGGTCACCCGGCGCGGGAATCAACGATGCACGGTTCTGCCCGAGCGCGGTACCGAGCAGCAATCCACGCTTGAGCCGCGCGTTCGTCCAGTCCACCGTGACGAAGAGATTCACGTAATCACCGCGCACCCCGCGGTCGATCAAGTTCTGGCTCAAAGGGAACGTGGGCAAGGCAGCCAGCGCCGTGTCGATCTCTGCGCCCACGTCGGCGAGCGCGCGCAGGGTCGGTTCCAAGTTGTGCAAATTCGCCACGAGGTCGGCCTGCGTGTCGTTGATCAAGCCGGAAACCGTTTCGCTGAACTGCCCCAACCGATCCAGTGCGGTGGTGAAGCTGGGACGTTCCCGGATCAGGACGTCGAGCGCGGGTGGAATCTTGTCGAGCGCGCGGGTGAGCAGCCGTTGTTCATCACCCAACCGCTGCGAGAACCTGTTCAGCTCGTCGATGGTCGCGATGATGTTCTCGCGCTGTTGGTAAAGGGACCCGACGAAGGTGTCCAGCCGGGTGATCAAGTCGCGCACCGTTCCCTGACGTCCCGACAGCGCGGTGTTGAAATTGGCGATGATGTCGCCGATCTGGCCCAGTCCCCCGCCGTTGACCACCGCCGCCAGGGACGACAGCGTCTGTTCTGTCGACGGATAGGTCGACGTTCTGTCGAGAGCGATGGTGGCGCCGGGACTGAGCCTTCCGCGCGGTTTGTCGCCGGGCGGTGGGTCGAGCGCGATGTGCATCGATCCCAGGAGGCTGGTCTGCCCCACCGTAGCCACAGCGTTGCCGGGCACCACGACCTCGGGCTTGACCGAGACCTCCAGGTCGATGTGCCAGCCGTGCAGCGTCATCTTCCCGACGCTGCCGACCACGACATCGTCGATCGTCACCGGCGAATTCGACTCTAGGGTTCCGACATTCGCAAGTTCGACGTGGTAGACGTTGCTATCAGGCCCTCGGCCCACCGCGCCCGGCAGGGGCAGCGAGTTGACCCCCTGGAATGAGCAACCGGTGACCGTCAGCAGGATGCTCAGGCCGACCGCCACCATCCGACGAGCCGTCATGAGGGGGCTCCACCGTGTGGGACCGGGGGCGCTCCCGCCGGCTGCGCCGGCGAGTACGGCACCGCCGGAGCCTGCGGGTTGGGCCGCTCGGCGGGCAACAACATGTCCTGCAGTGTCGGCGGACCGGGTGCTGCAGGCGCCGCGAGTGGTGCGGGCGGCAGACCGGGCGGGGCGGGCGGCGCGCCCCATCCGGGAGGCGGCGGCACATCGCCGATTCCCGTGTACGCCGACACCGCGGGCGGGGGCTCGGGCTGATCGTCGGGCGGCCCGCCCGCACCCGGCATCAACTCCGGTTCGGAATACCGCAGCATGTACGGGGGCGGGTTCGACGTCAAAAAAAGGCTGAACGGGAACGGGACGTTGTTGATGCTCGCCGTGCGCAGGCCGGGCCCGAGGTACTGCGCGCACAGCTTGCCGGTGGTGGGCGAGGTGACGTTCTGGAGCGCCCCGATCATGCCGCAGAAGGCCCACACCGGATTCGACAGGTTGTTGAGCACGAACACACCGCTGGCGGCGCCGGTACGCGGGTCGAACATGTTGACCGCGTTGGCGATCGAGTGCGGCGCGATGTGCAGTACGTTCTCCAGTGCCATGCGATTGTCGACGAGGTTCTGGGTGACGTTGGCCAGTCGCTGAATTTGTTCGGCGGTCTGGTCTCGGCTGCCCCTGATGAACCGGGTCGTCTCGCCCACGACGTCGGACAAGTTCTTCAGCGCGGCGTCGAGATCGGATCGGCTGTCGTCGACGACGCTGGTCAACGTCGCGAACCTGTCCTGGAACTGCACGATCTGCTCGTTGCTGTCGCGCAGCGCGGTGACGAACGTCTGCAAGTGGTTGATGGTGTCGACGATGTTGCCGCTGCCGTCGGCGAGTATGCGACCGACACCCGACAGCTGCGCAAGCGTTTGACGCAGTTTGTCGCCGTTGCCGGCGAGCGCGCCGGCCGCGCTGTCGATGAACCTGCCGACCGAACCAGTCGACATACCCTCGGCGGGGCCGAGGTCCGTCGCCAGGCGCATCAGCTGCTCTTTGACCTCGTTCCACTCGACCGGAACTGCCGTGCGGTCCAACGGGATAACGGCACCATCGGCCATCACCGGCCCCGACTCGTAGGCGGGTGTCAGTTGGACGTACCGCGCCGAGACCAGGTTCTGCGCAACGATAACCGCCTTGGCGCCGGCGGGCACCCTGATGCCGTGGTCGACGACCAACCTCATCTCGGCCTGGGTGCCGACCGGTTTGATCGATTCGATGGAGCCCACCTTGACGCCGGCGATACGGACCTCGTCACCGGGGTAGATGGCGGTCGCGGTGGTGAAGTGGGCGGTGATGGTCGTGGGCCGCAACACGGTCTGCCGGAACAGGACGACGGCGCCGCCGACGAGCGCCACCGCCAGCGCCACAGCGAGCGCACGCTTCACCCAGATGTTGTTCATCGCCCCGGACCCCACTGCTCATGGGGCATCGGAATTCCGTTGTACGGGAACGGAAGCTCAGCGCGCGGCCCGGCGTTGTCGGGGGGCTGGCCAGCGTTGACCCCGCGCCGAAACCCGAACGCATAGTCGAAGAACGGCTGGAATATCTGACCGAAGAAGATGTTGGGTATGTAGGCCTGGTAGTAAGGACCGTTACCGATCGTCTCGCCCAACGTGATCTGGAACTTCGCCAGCCCCGGAAGCGCTTTGGCGATGTTGTCGCGGTTGCGCTCCAGGATCTCGGTGACGCCGTTGAGCTTCTCCAATGTGGGTGCTAGCTGTTTCTCGTTGTCGGCGATGAGGCCGGACAGCTGCTTGGATAACGCCGATGTGTGCGCGAGCAGTTCGACGATGGCGTAGCGCCGCGCCGACAACACCGACACCAGGTCGTTGGCGTTCAGGATCAGCGTGCTCACCTGCTGGCTGCGGTCCGACAGGATCTCGGTGACATCGGCGCCGTTTTCCAGCAGATCCCCCAGCGTTTCGTCACGGTCGTTGATCGCCCTTGACAGCCGGGTCAGCCCGTCGAACGCCGGGCCCAGCTGCGGCGCCACCTGATCCAGGGTCGCGGCCAACGTATCCAAGGACTGGTTCAACGACGCGGTGTCGGTGCCCGCGGTGTTGCTCGTCAGCTCGCTGACCGCTTCGGTCAACGAATACGGGGATGCGGTGCGCGACACAGGGATCACGTCCATCGGGTGCAGTGAACCCTCGCCCTTCGATTCCAGGGTCACGACCCGCTCGCCCAGCAGGGTTCCGGTCCGGATGTGTGCGGTGGTGTCCGACCCCAGCGACACCGAGCCGTCGACCACCATCGTCACCAGCGCGTTGCGCCCCTGGAGCGCAACGCCGGAGACCGTCCCCACCTTGATTCCCGAGATCGTGACGTCGTTGCCCGCCGCCAGCCCGCCGGCGTCGGTGAACTGCGCCTGATACCGCACCGCGGTCGCCCATGACACCAGTCGTTCCGGAGCGAGCCCGACGGCGATGACGAGGACGATCAGCACCACGCCGAGGATTCCGGCGCGGATGAGTTGTCTGCCACGGTATTTCAGCATCAGGGCTCGGCACACCTCCCGTTTTCCTGTTTGAGCCAGGGGAAGACCGCGGTGCGGCCCTGCAGGTCGGTCACCCGCCACTTGAGTTCGCAGATGTAGTAGTTGAAGAAGCTTCCGTACGACCCGGTACGGACCAGTTTCCGGTAGTTCTCGGGCGCCTTCTGCAGGCTCGTGTCGATCCGGTCCTTCTGGAAGTCGAGGTTGGGCGCCAATCGGGCAAGCTCATCGATGGTGCCCGCCAGCGGCGCGCGCGCATCGCTGAGGAGGTCGGCCACGGAGGCCGAGCCGTTGTTCAGCGACTCGATCGCTGTGCCGATCGGGTCGCGTTCGGCCGCAAGCTCCGTGACGAGCTTCTCCAGGCGGTCGATCGTGCCCGAGAACTTGTCGCCCTCGCGATTCAGGGTCGTAAGCAGGGTGCGCAGATTGTCGATCAGCGCCTGGATCGTCTGGTTGTGCTCGGCAAGGGCTGTGGTGAAGCCGGAGGTGTTGTTCAGCAGCGACTGCAGGGTGCCGCCCTGCCCCTGAAAAATTTGGATCAGTGACGCCGACAAGGCGTTCACATCCTCCGGATTGAGTCCCCGGATAACGGGTTTGAGGCCGCCGAGAAGGAGGTCGAGATCAAGGGCGCCCTGGGTCCGCTCCACCGGAATCTGGGAGTCGGGTGGCATCGGTGTTCTGTCGGGCCCCTCAATCAGCTCCAGGTATCGGTCGCCGACCAGGTTCAGGTACCGGACCGCGGCTCGCGTGCCCGTGGTCATGCGTACATTCGGATCGGCGTCGAAGCTGACCAGCACGGATTTGTCGGGGCGTAGCTTGACGCTGTTGACCGTGCCGACCCGCATCCCGGCCACCCGCACGGATTGTCCGGTCTTCAGCCGGGAGGCGTCGGCGAACACCGCCGTGTAATCCTTGGTGCTGCCGGTTTGGTACTGGCCGAAGATGAAGAACAGCGATGCGGTGAGCAACGTCATCACGAGCGCGAAAAGCCCGAACTTGACCACGGTCGGCCGCAGCGAACGCCTCATCCGGGCATTCCGATCTGTGCTGTATTACGGGGCGGCCCAGCGGTTTCGGTGTCGGGGAACATGATCTGCTTGATGATGTCGGCATTGAGGACGATGCCCGGATAGGTGCGTCGCCACGGATTGGTACCGGTGTCCGCCACCACATACGGTGCGGCGGTCTCGAACGGCAGCTTCGGCAGCCCGGTGCACTGCGGACCGCCCTCGGCGCCTGCCTTGGGCAGATCCAGGGGATAGCGGTACCGCTCCTGCGCCCACAGGAAGCCGGCCAGCACCTCGACGCCCGGGGCTTTCAACGGTGGGAAATGCGCTGACTCGACTATGCCGGCCAGCGCACACCACAATGCCTGGTTGTACTCGTTGGTGAGGGAAGTGGTCGGGACCAACAGCCGCGCGACGTCGGTCAGCGACTGACGGTTCTGCGTGATCACCTCGTTGCCGACATCGGCGAGCCCGATCACGCTGAGGAGCGCCGCATCGAGATCGTCTTGTTTGTCGACGATGGACTCGCTGATGGTCGCCGCGTTGTCGGCGATCGACACGAGATCCTCTGACGTGTCTGCGTATGCGCGAAGCACTCCGGGAGCCAGTTCCAGATCGCGGTTGAGCGCCGGCAGGCTGGGCTCCAGCGTCGCCAGGTAAGAATCGAGATCGGAGAGCATCTTGCCGAACTTCTGTCCCCGACCGGATACGGCCTGCGCGATCGCGCCGAGCGTGGCATTCAGTTTCGCCGGTTCGATCGTGGACAGCACCGAGGTCAGCTGCTCGAAGACGGTGTTCACCTCGACCATCACATGCTGGGCCTCGATCACCTGACCGGCGCGCAGCGATTGGGGTGACGGCTCGTCGGGAAAGACGAATTGGACCTGTTTGGCGCCGAACACCGTTGGCGCCGCGATGTCGACGAGCGCGTTGGCCGGAATCGCATCGAGCCGCGAAGGATCCATTGCCAGATGCAGGGCCGCCTCACCACTCGGGAGTACTTCGATCGATGCGACCCGGCCGACCTGGACACCGCGGACTTGAACCTTGGCGTCCGGATTCATCACCAGCCCGGCACGCTGCGAAACCACGGTCACCGGAACGGTATCGGAGAAGTCGCCGCGAAACAGGCTCGCCGCCAACGCGAACACCGCCACGACCGCGACGATCGATGCCAATCCGACGAGTGGGCGCAGTAGATAGCGCTTCACCGATCGCTCCCGCGCTCATGCCCGAGGTGTCCCGCACCGCACCCCATCGGTCGGTATGACAATCCCGCTTTCCCCCCAGTGTGCGATCGAGGACGGTGCAGGACTTTACGTCGGAACATATCTTTGGGTCAATCACTCCCGATATCGAGCGGAATTCCTTGGGCTCGCAGATCCTTCTTTCAAGCAGCCGAGTGGGGCAGTATTTGTTTGCTAGACAAGAATGTCACACAGTTCAGCCCACTTCAACCGGCAGAAATGGAACAAATCGGTGTTGTCTGTCTCGCGCTCGCGACGTCCGCGACCCGCTTGTCAGGTATGGCGGCGCTTTGGGTCAGCCTGGAACAATGATTAGGCCCACCACAGGCGTTCTTCAGCGCGATCGCAAGTCGACGGATACAACGCGTCGTCGGCGATGCGACTCAATCGTGCCGTGCGACCGACGCCGCGCGAAGCCAAATGGCAATTATTACGAGAATAGAGACGGGCAGTCTTGGAAAGGCCGGCTCCCTGTGATTCGGTGCGAAACGTGTTGGTATTTCCGGCGACTACTTACTGTCGCAAGCGTCAGTTGGTCGACGCAGCGCGATGGAGGCGCCCCGCCTATTCCGGGAGCCGCAATTCGGGCTTTTCGACCTCTTCGATATTGACGTCTTTGAAAGTGATCACGCGGACCTGTTTGACGAAGCGGGCGGGCCGGTACATGTCCCACACCCAGGCGTCGGCCAACCGCAGCTCGAAATAGACCTCTCCGTCGGAGTTGCGCGGTACCAGTTCGACGCTGTTGGCGAGGTAGAACCTCCGCTCGGTCTCCACCACGTAACTGAACTGGCCGACGATGTCCTTGTATTCGCGGTAGAGCGAGAGCTCCATCTCGGTTTCGTATTTCTCGAGATCTTCGGCACTCATCGCTCAGCTGTCCTTCATCTTGGTCGCTGCCCCCTTGTTGGCTCCCATTGTCCCCTACCCCGCTTCGTCACATTGCTCCGGTGGACCGACTTGGCAGGAGTCAACCAGTTCGGTCACCACTCTGATTCCTCCGGCCGTGGCCACCCGACGGACATTGATGAACGAGTGCCGGTGTTGGCTACAGGGCCCCAGCTCAGCCAGCGCCGCACTGTGCGCAGGCGTGCTATAGCCCTTGTGGAGCGCGAAGCCGTAACCAGGGTGTTCGGCTTCCATCTTCACCATCAAGCGGTCGCGGCTGACCTTGGCCAGCACGCTGGCCGCCGCGATGCACGCCGCGGCCGCATCGCCGCCGACCACCGGAAGCGACGGCGCCGGCAGCCCGGGCACGCGGAAACCGTCGGACAGCACATAGCCCGGTCGCACGGACAGGCCCGCGACCGCGCGGCGCATGCCCTCGATGTTGGCCACATGCACGCCGCGGCGATCGACCTCATGCGAGGGGATGAACACCACGTGGTAGGCCAGGGCGTAACGCCGAATCAGGGGGAAAAGGCGCTCGCGCTCCTTTTCGTTGAGCTTCTTCGAATCGTCGAGCGCCGAGAGGCTCTCCAATCGATTCGGGCCGAGGACACAGGCGGCGACGACAAGGGGTCCCGCACACGCGCCGCGGCCGACCTCGTCGACGCCGGCGACCGGCCCGAGACCGCTGCGATAAAGCGCAGATTCCAGAGTGCGCAGCCCCGAGGATTTCCGGATCACAGTGCGCGGAGGCCATGTCGCCGGCAAGAACAGCTCTCCTAGTTGCGTCTGGCGTTTACGTCTGCGGGTTCTCGCTGCCCACACCACCCCAACGGGAAGGGGGCCATGCGATGAATCGCGCCTTTCCGATCACATTGTCCACCGGAACGGTGCCCGCCGTCGGGTCGCCCGTGCACAGCAGACCCTTCTGGGCGTCGGCCGGGGTGTTGGTGCAATGAGCGCGGGAATCAGCCGAGTGGGTGCGGTTGTCCCCCATCACCCACAACCGGCCTTCAGGCACTTCGACCGGCCCGAACTCATTTCCCAGGCACGGATAGATCGCGGGGTCCGCTTGCATGGTCTCGGGATCAAGGTAGGGCTCGTCGAGCCGCTTGCCGTCGACGGTCAAGCCGGTCGCTGCTCGGCATTCCACGGTCTGGCCGCCGACCGCGATGATCCGCTTGACGAGGTCGTTTTCGTCGGGCGGGACGAAACCGATGACCGAGAGCGCGTTCTGTACCCATCGGATCGCGGTGTTGTCCGAGCGGATCGACCGGTAATTGATGTTCCAATTCGGCGGGCCCTTGAACACGACGACGTCGCCCGGCTCGGGTGACGAGAACCGGTAGGTCATTTTGTCGACCATGATCCGGTCGCCGGTGCAGCCCGGGCAGCCGTGCAGAGTCGGTTCCATCGACTCCGACGGAATCAGATACGGCCGGGCGACGAACGTCAGCATGACGTAGTAGATGACGAGCGCGATCGAGATCAGGATCGCGAATTCCCGGAGCGCGCTGCCCTTTTTCTTGGGCTCCTCCGTCTCGCTGTCCGGCTCGGCGGTCTCGGGCCGGTGCTCGGCTGATGATTCGTCGGGCTCTGAGGAACCGGTCACCGCATCAGGGTAGCCAGCGCCGTGCTCAGCTCCGCGCTGCTCGCGCTCCAAGGATCAAGCCCCGGGGCCGACGGCCGACCGCGATGTCAGCGCTTTTCCTTGATCTTGGCTTTCTTGCCGCGCAGCTCACGCAGGTAGTACAGCTTGGCGCGACGTACGTCACCGCGGGTCACGACATCGATGTGGTCGATGTTGGGCGAGTGCACCGGGAAGGTCCGCTCGACGCCGACGCCGTAGCTCTCCTTGCGCACGGTGAAGGTCTCCCGGACACCGCCGCCCTGGCGACGCAGGACCACACCCTTGAAGACCTGGATGCGCTCCTTGGAGCCCTCGATGACCTTGACGTGCACGTTGACGGTGTCGCCGGGACCGAAGTCCGGGATGTCGTCGCGCAGTGATGTCTGATCGACGAAGTCCAGCGTGTTCATCGGTGACACTTCCTTGCGGTTGGCGGCTGCGGGCGCTGCAGTCACGTGGAACCCGTGACATGGCCTGCCGAGCCGATCTGATCGGGCGAATCGGGGTGTATCTCGCAGCGGGCGGAACTGGCCGTTCCCGGGTCCTGCACAGACAACTGCTCAATTGTGCCAGATGAGACCTGATCCAGCGAAATCGCGCGGGGTCCCTTGGTCCGCGCTTCCCGAGGTTACCTAGACAAGCGCCCGGGGTAGCCAGTGATTAGGCTTGATACCAGGGCCGAAGCAACGCGGCGGGCCTCCGATTTCTCATCTGGGCCATTTGAGGAGTGTCATGCAACGGCGGCCGTCTCCGCTGGTCAAGACGATTGCAATCGTCGCCGCTGCAATCGTGGTTGTCGCCGGGTACGAGACGCAAGGGCACGACACGCCATCGACCGTGATCGCGCCGCAGGGCGACTCGGCACCGCTGCCCGGAGCCCCGCCCGACGAACCCGCCGCCGCCTTCGGCGGGCTCGACGCCCGCACGCGCCAAGCCACCGAGCAGGCCGCCGAGGCCGGTGCCGACCTCTCCATCGCGGTGCTCGACCGCAATACCGGATACTTCGTGTCCAACGGCAACAACGAAGCGATGCCGATCGCGTCGGTGGTCAAACTGTTCATCGCCGACGACCTGCTGCTGCAGGAAGCGCAGGGAAAGACCGAGATCACGCCCGAGGACCGCAAGGCGCTGGATGCGATGCTTCGGTCATCCGATGACAGCGCGGCCGAGATCTTCTGGAATCGCGGCGGCGGCAGCGAGATCGTTTCGCGCGTCACCGCGCGATATGGCCTGACCGCGACCAGCACGCCGTACAACGGCCGCTGGTTCAACACTCTGAGCACCACGGGAGATTTGGTGCGGTACTACTCAGAGTTGCTTTCGGGCGGCGGCGGCCTACCCCCCGAAGAGACCGACGTCATCGTGTCGAACCTGGCCAGGTCGACTCCGACGGCGCCCGACGGCACGGCGCCCGGCGGTGTCTACCCGCAGCGGTTCGGCATCCCCGACGGGCTCTACGAGGAGCGCGTGGCGGTCAAGCAGGGCTGGTTCTGCTGCTGGAACGGCGGCAACTGGGTGCACTGGTCCACCGGGGCGATCGGCACCGACCGTCGATTCGTCATGGCGATCGCATCGATGCAGCCCGCCGACGACGCCACCGCACGCAACACGGTCACGCAGGCGGTCAAGACCATGTTCCCCGGCGGCCGAATCTAGTTTCCGCCTAGCAATTCCGTTGAAAGTCGGCCGAGAACTGCGAAAAGGGCACTTCGCGCCGCGAGAATCCGGCACGCTGCGTTGATGACTCCAGCTGGAGAGCTGCCGACCATCTCGCGCCGGGCCGCACTCGGTGCGTTCGGGCTGGGCGCCGCCGCAATGGCCACCGCGCCGCAAGCGGCGGGTCAACTCGATCAGGGTTATGAGGCGATGCTGATGAAATGCATCGACCCTCGGTTCACCACGGAAACGTGGAAGTACATGTCCGGCCGCGGGTGGCAGAACAACTACAGCCAGTTCGCCTTCGCCGGCGGGCCGGTCGGCGCGGTGGCCCCGGCGTTCGCCGGCTGGCACGCGACATTCTGGGAGAACCTCGCGATCTCGGTGGACCTGCACTGGCTGACGCGGTTGATCGGTATGGCACACCGCGACTGCGGCGCAGCGGCAGTGGCCTACGGCGACAGAGTGCTGACCGACAAGGCGTACGAGACCGAGATGCTGTCGGGGGCGTTGCGGGCATTCCGGGACGAGGCCGGTCGGCGTCAGCGTGCCCTCGTCGTCGAACTCGGCATCATGGATCTGAACGGAGTTGTCGAAGTCGTCACCTGAGGCGCTCAGTCGAGCATGTCGGGTCGACGTTCGCGGGTGCGCTCCAACCCTTGTTCGCGACGCCATGCGGCGACCTTGGCGTGGTCGCCGGAGAGCAGGACCTCGGGTACGTCGAGACCACGCCAGCTGGGTGGCCGAGTGTAGCTCGGGCCCTCGAGCAACCCCTCGGAATGTGAATCCTGTTGATGCGACTTCGGATTGCCGAGCACGTCGGGCAGTAACCGCACAACGGCCTCGACCATCACCAGTGCCGCCGACTCGCCGCCGGGCAGCACGTAGTCACCGATCGACACCTCGTCGACGCGCATGCGGCGTTCCGCGTCCTCGATGACGCGCTGGTCGATTCCCTCGTATCGTCCACACGCGAACACCAGGTGTTTCTCGGTTGCCCATGCGCTGGCGTCGGCCTGCCGGAACAGTCGTCCCGCAGGCGTCGGCACCACCAGAAGCGTTTGCTCCGAACAGATCTCGTCGAGGGCCTCGCCCCACACCGGCGCCTTCATCACCATCCCCGGTCCCCCTCCGTAGGGTGCATCGTCGACCGAGCGGTGTACGTCATGCGTCCAGCGCCGCAGATCGTGCACCTCCAGTTGCACGATGCCGGATTCAATAGCCTTGCCGGGCAACGACTGCCGCAGAGGTTCGAGATAGGCCGGGAAGATCGTCACAACGTCTATGCGCATGGCTCAGATCTCCAGCAGGCCGTCCGGCGGGTCGATTTCGATGACCTCGTCGGCCAACGACACCGACGTCACGATCGCGGTGACGAACGGCACCAGAACTTCGCGTTCGTCAGCGTGGACCGCGAGCAACTCACCGGCGGCCGTATGCAGCACCTCGGTGACGGTGCCGACGTCGTCGCCGTCCGTTGTCCGCACCCGCAGGCCCTCGAGTTGATGGTCGTAGTACTCGTCGGGGTCATCGATCGGTGGGAGTTCCTGCGAGTCGACGAGGAACAGGATTCCGCGCAGCGCGTCGGCGGCGTTGCGGTCGTCGATGCCGTCGAACCGGACCAGTAGGCGACCGCCGTGTTCACGGACCGACTCGATCGTGTACTCGCGCTCGGCACCGCCCTTGGGGGGTCGCCCGCGCAGCGACGTCCCGGCTGCGAACCGCGCGTCAGGATCGTCGGTGCGGACGTCCACCACCACTTCACCGGTGATGCCGTGCGCTTTGGCCACGCGCCCGACCACGAGGTCCATGCTGACCGATTACTGGTCGGTGTCCACCACGTCGACGCGGATACCGCGACCGCCGATACCGGCGACCAGTGTGCGCAGCGCGGTCGCGGTGCGACCACCGCGTCCGATCACCTTGCCCAGGTCATCGGGGTGGACATGAACCTCGACGGTGCGTCCACGCCGGCTGGTCACCATGTCGACGCGGACATCGTCGGGGTTGTCGACGATTCCGCGCACCAGGTGTTCGACCGCGTCGACGACGACAGAACTCACGGCCTGGCTCAGCTTTCGGTGGCGCCGGCGACGGTGGCGTCCTCGCCCTCAGCCGAAGGCTCGGACTGGTCCTTGGCGGGTGCCGGATCGGCCTGGGCCTCGGCCTCGACCGCCTTCTGGTCCGACTCGTCGGAGGCCTTGTCGGAGGCCTTGTCGGAAGCCTTTTTGGCTGCGGGCGCCTTCTTCTTCTTCTTGGGCTGCGTGGCCTCGGTACTCGGACCGCCCTCGGCCTCCGCGAGCGCCGCGTTGAACAGATCCAGCTTGCTGGGCTTGGGCTCCTTGACCTTCAGCGTGCCTTCCGCACCGGGTAGACCCTTGTACTTCTGCCAGTCACCGGTGATCTTCAGCAGCGCGAGCACCGGTTCGGTCGGCTGCGCGCCGACGCTGAGCCAGTACTGGGCCCGCTCCGAGTTGATCTCGATGAGGCTGGGGTCTTCCTTCGGGTGGTAGCGGCCGATCACCTCGATGGAGCGGCCCTGACGGCGGGTGCGCGCGTCGGCGACGGTGATGCGGTACTGGGGGTTGCGGATCTTGCCGAGCCGCGCGAGCTTGATCTTTACAGCCATGGTGGTACGTCTTCTCCTGTGATTGCCACGCTGGCAATTCAGCGATCGAGGCGGGTTGCCTCGGCCCGGTTTTGCCTTGCATGTGTGACCGCCGCAGAAGCGCCCGGCGAAATCGCTCGAAACGGGTCCCGCGGCAGACAGCCGCCCATTGTGCCAGAACAGCCGCGACCGGCAAAAATCCGCGGCGCCACTGCGTTGACGGGTTGATCCCACGCGCCAGGTGAGGGCGATCAACCCGTTAAGGGCGCTTACGCGCGCTCAGACGAGTTTGTCGAAGCACTTCTCCTCGACCCGCTTGCTCATGCGCCAGCCGTCGGCGGTGCGCACGAACTCGTCGACGTACCAGATCCCGACGAAGTAGATCTGACCCTCGCCGCCCATCACCATCGGGTTGAAGCAGATGGCACGCGATGAGCCGGTGTCGCCGGTGACGCGGATATCGACGTTGCCCAGCATGTGGTAGTACGCCGGGAAGTTCGGCAACACGTCCTTGAGCCACGCCTTGACCTCGGGGAAGCGGCCGTCGATGCCGCCGGTCACGCGGTAGTCGATATAGGCGTCCGGGGTGAAAACCCGGTCGAGGTCGTCGAATCGCTTCTGGTCGATGGCCGTCGAGTAGTCGATCAACAGCTGCTGTATTTCGAAGCGGTCGGAAATCTCCTCGAGGCTCAACATGCGTCGATTGAACACGACTAGGCTGCCTGCCCATGCGGAAGCTCTTGATCTGCTTGACCACTGTGTTGTGCCTGGTGGCCTTCGGGACCTCCGTCGCCACCGCCGCGCCCGTCGGCGTGAGCCAACCGTCGGGTTCGGTACCCATACCCGAGGGCCCGGCCCGGGCATGGGTGCTCGCCGATATGGACACCGGTGCGGTGCTGGCCGGGCGCGACGAGTACGGCCAGTACGCGCCGGCCAGCACGATCAAGGTGCTGCTGGCGCTGACGGTGCTCGACGAACTGCCGCTCGATGCCACCGTGGTCGCCAACGAGGCCGACACCCGGGTGGAGTGCAACTGTGCGGGCGTGACGCCCGGCATGGTCTACACGACACGGCAACTGCTGGAGGCGATTCTGCTGGTCTCGGGCAACGACGCGGCCAACACATTGGCCACCATGCTCGGTGGTTACGACGTCGCCGTGACGAAGATGAACGCCAAGGCCGCCCTGCTCGGTGCCCACGGAACCAATGCGGCGTCGCCGTCGGGCCTCGACGGCCCCGGCATCGACATGTGGTCGTCGCCGCACGATCTGGCGGTCATCTTCCGCGCTGCGATGGCGAACCCGGTGTTCGCCTCGATCACTGCTCAGCCGACGGCCGTCTTCCCCACCAAGGACGGTGACAAGGTCCTGGTCAACCAGGACGTACTGCTCGAGCGCTATCCGGGCATGCTCGGCGGGAAGACGGGGTTCACCGACCGCGCCCAGAAGACCTTCGTCGGCGCTGCGCAACGCGACGGGCGCCGGTTGGTCGTCGCGTTGATGTACGGCATGGACAAGCCCGGTCAGCCGACCTACTGGGATCAGGCCTCCAGCCTGTTCGACTGGGGTTTCGCGCTGAGTCCGGGCGCCACTATCGGCGCGCTGTGATCACCGGTTAAGTTGCTGAATCGCAACACATCCGAGACCGGGACTCCGAACCCCGCCGATACGCTCGGCGACCATGCGAAGCATGTTGGCTGCGTTGGCCATTGCGCTGACCCTGGCCATCGGCGTCGCCGCGCCCGCATCATCCCAGCCTCGAGGCGAACCGTCGGGCGCCGTCGCGCTGCCCGACGGGCCGGCGCAGGCCTGGGTGCTCGCTGACGTCGATTCGGGCCGAATCCTGGCCTCGCGCAATCCCTATGAGCCGCATGCGCCCGCAAGCACCATCAAGGCGCTGCTCGCGATGGTGGTACTCGACCACCTTCCGCTCAACGCGGTGATCGCGGCCAGGCCGGCGGCCGCCGACGTCGAATGCTCTTGCGCGGGAGTCAAAGCCGGACGCGCCTACACGGTGCGCCAACTGCTCGACGGGCTGATGTTGGTCTCGGGTAACGAAGCCGCCAACGTTCTCGCCGACGGCCTCGGCGGTTACCGCGTCGCGGTAGCGAAGATGAACGCCAAGGCGCAGTCGCTGGGCGCGCGCAGCACGCGTGCGTCGTCGCCGTCAGGGCTGGACGGTCCGGGCATGGAGTCGTTCACCACTGCCAGCGACCTCGCGCAGATCTATCGCCATGCGCTGCGGTATCCGGTGTTCGCCGCGATCGTGCGCCAGCCGTCGTCGTTGTTCCCGACCGACAACGGCCCTAAGACGATCACGAACCAGAACCAGCTGCTCGAGCGGTATCCGGGCACGCTCGTCGGCAAGACCGGCTACACCAACCTGGCTCGTAACACCTTCGCCGCCGCCGCCCAACGCGGTAACCGCCGGTTGGTGGTCGCGCAGTTGTACGGCACCGGCGACCTCTACGGTCAGGCGATCAAACTGTTCGACTGGGGCTTCAGCCGGCCCTAAGTTGCGCGAGCGACCGCGTTTGCGCACGACACGCCGCCTTTCCCCGGCATTTTCCGGTCGCTCGCGGGCTCAGGGGTAGGTGCGACCGCGCAGGATCACCAGATCCGGGCGGTTGACGACGGCCGCGCCCTTGCGCGGATCGTCGGCGTAACACACCAGGTCGGCGGGTGCGCCGTGCTCCATGCCGGGCCTGCCGAGCCACTCGCGGGCGGTCCAGCACGCCGCACCCAGTGCTTCGGTCGGCGTCATCCCGATGCCGGTGAGCGCGTCGATCTCGTCAGCGATGCGGCCGTGGGCGACCATGCTGCCTGCGTCGGTGCCCGCATAGATCGGCACCCCGGCCTCCCTGGCGGCGGCGATGCGCGGATAGCACTTCTCGTACAGGTCCCGCATGTGCTTGGCGTACTTCGGGTATTTCGCGGCGCCGTCGGCGATACCCGGGAAGTTGGCGACGTTGATCAGAGTTGGCACCAGCGCGGTGCCGTACTCGACCATCAGGTCGATGGTGTCGTCGGTCAGGCCCGTCCCATGCTCGATGCAGTCGATCCCCGCCTTGATCAGCCCCGGGAGCGCGTCCTCGCTGAACACGTGCGCGGTGACGCGGGCGCCGTTGGCGTGCGCGGAGTCGATCGCGGCCTTGAGTACGTCGTCGGACCACAACGGCGCCAGGTCGCCGACCTCGCGGTCGATCCAGTCGCCGACGAGCTTGACCCACCCGTCGCCGAACCGCGCCTGTTCGGCCACCGCAGCGGGCAGCGCGGTTTCGTCGTCCAATTCGATGGCGAACCCGCGCTGATAGCGCTTGGGCTTGGCGAGGTGGCGGCCCGCGCGGATGATCTCCGGCAGATCGTCGTGGTCGGCGAGGCTGCGGGTGTCGATCGGCGAACCCGCGTCGCGCAACAGCAGCGCACCGACATCGCGTTCGACCTCGGCCTGTGCGATGCAGTCGTCGAGATTGTCCAGCGGGCCGTGATCGCCGAGACCCACGTGACAGTGGGCGTCGACGAGCCCCGGCAGTATCCATCCGCCGTCGAACACCGTCTCCGCGCCGCTGACCGGTTCGGAGCTGAGCACACCGCCGTCGATCCACCACTCCACCGGTTGCTCATCGGGCAGACCGACCCCGCGGACATGAAGAACGGGGTGCTTCACGCTACTTCTGGCCCGGGAACTTCAGCTTGGACAGATCGATGTCGGCCAGCCCCGGTGGGAGCTCGTCGAGACCCTTGGGCATATCGGACAGATCCGGGAAGCCGGCGGGCATGCCCGGCATCCCGGCGCCGAGGGGGTTTCGCACCTTCGGCGGAGTTGGCCCCCTGCCTGACTTCTTGTTCTTTCCGCTCTTCTTCTTGTTCTTGGTGTTCTTGCGAGAGTTCTTGCGGCCAAAAGGCATTCCCATCTGGCCTGCCATCTGCGACATCATCTTGCGGGCCTCGAAGAACCGCTCGACGAGCTGGTTGACCTCGCCGACCGTCACACCCGACCCGTTGGCGATGCGCAGCCGGCGCGACCCGTTGATGATCTTCGGATCGGCACGCTCCTCGGGTGTCATACCGCGGATGATCGCTTGCAGCCGGTCGAGCTGTTTGTCGTCGACGGAGGCCAGTGCGTCCTTCATCTGACCCGCGCCGGGCAGCATGCCCAGCAGGTTGCCGATCGGGCCCATTTTGCGGATCGCCAACATCTGCTCGAGGAAGTCCTCCAGCGTCAGTTCGCCGCTGCCGATCTTGGCCGCGGCCTCTTCGGCCTTCTGGGCGTCGAAGACCTGCTCGGCCTGCTCGATCAGCGACAGCACATCGCCCATACCGAGGATGCGGCTGGCCATCCGGTCGGGGTGGAAGACGTCGAAGTCCTCGAGCTTCTCACCGCTGGACGCGAACAGGATCGGCACGCCGGTGATCTCGCGGACCGAGAGTGCTGCACCGCCGCGTGCGTCGCCGTCGAGCTTGGTCAACACCACGCCGGTAAAGCCGACGCCCTCGCGGAACGCCTCGGCTGTGGTCACCGCGTCCTGGCCGATCATCGCGTCCAGCACGAAGATCACTTCGTCCGGATCGACGGCCTGCCTGATGGCGGCGGCCTGACTCATCAGCTCGTCGTCGATACCGAGGCGGCCCGCGGTGTCGACGATGACCACGTCGAAGTGCTTGGCCTTGGCCTCGGCCAGGCCCGCGGCCGCTACCGCGACCGGATCACCGGGCGCCGCATCGGCCGCGCCGTCCGCCGACACACCGGGGTGGGGTGCGAACACCGCGACGTCGGCGCGCTGGCCGACGATCTGTAGCTGGTTCACCGCACCGGGGCGCTGCAGGTCGCACGCCACCAAAAGCGGTGTATGCCCTTGTACGCGAAGCCATCTGGCCAGCTTGCCGGCCAGGGTGGTCTTGCCGGAACCCTGTAGGCCGGCCAGCATGATCACCGTCGGCGGCGTCTTGGCGAACGCCAGCGGGCGGGTCTCACCGCCGAGGATGCCGATCAGTTCCTCGTTGACGATCTTGACGACCTGCTGGGCCGGGTTGAGCGCGCCGGACACCTCGGCGCCCCGGGCGCGCTCCTTGATGCGGTTGACGAAGGCGCGCACGACGGGCAGCGACACGTCGGCTTCCAGCAACGCCAGCCGGATCTCGCGGGTGGTCGCGTCGATATCGGCGTCGGTCAGCCGCCCTTTGCCGCGCAGGCCCTGCAGGGCCCCGGTCAACCGGTCGGACAGGGATTCAAACACGACGTCCAGCCTAATGGGAGCCGACAGCGACGCGCCCGAGCAGGGCGTGCGCGGCGCGAACGGCCGTGATCAGCTCGCTTCGGACACCGGTTTGGGGGCCGGCGGGGTAGGCAGCACCGCGTACAGGTCGCGTTCGATCTCGTCGCGCACGCCCTCGTCAGCGGTAATGCCGAACAGGTCGACGACCGAGGAGCCCATCGTCGTCACCTTCGCCCACGCGATATCGATGCCGTCGCGCTCGAACACGGCGGTCAGCCTGGCCAGCAGGCCCGCGCGGTCGGTGCTGCGGATCTGCACCACCAGTTCGCCCGACCGGGCGCCCTCGGACCACAGGATGCGCGGCGGGGCGGTGACGTGATTGATGGGGACGGCGGCAGGCACCTCACCCGCACGCGAGGTGCCGTGCTGCGCGGCCTCGCTTTCGCGGCGATCCAGTGCCTGCTGCACGTCGAGTTCACCGTCGAGCGCGAGGATGAACTGCTGTCGCAGCACCTCAGCCGCCGGCGGCGAGCCGAAATGCGGAGAGACGACGAACGTGTTGATCGCCGAGCCCTCGTGACCGTTCACCGAGGCCGAGTGGACGCGCAACGAGTTCAGCGCGAGCACGCCCGCCGCCTTCGACAGCAGGCCGCGCCGGTCGGGCGCGATGACCGTCACGTTGAAGATCTGCGGACTGTCCCCCGGTGACAACTCCAGATGAACACCCACCTGTCCAGCGAGCGAAAGATACCGCGGATCAATGGGATCCGGTTGCGGTAGTGGTTCTCCGGCCATCACCATCCGGCAGCGACGCGCGAGATCGCCGAGGAGCGAGGCTTTCCAGTCACCCCAGACGCCGGGTCCGGTCGCCAGCGAGTCGGCTTCGGCGAGGACGTGAAGCAACTCCAGCAGGACGGGATCGCCGTCGAGGGCGTCGACCACCGACGCAATCGTGTCGGGATCCTGGAGGTCGCGCCGTGTCGCGGTGTGCGGCAGCAGCAGGTGATGGCGAACGACCTTCGACAGGATTTCGACATCCGACGGCCACATCCCCAGCCGGGTGCCGATCTGGGTGGCCAGCTCCGCACCGATGACGCTGTGATCGCCGCCGCGTCCCTTGCCGATGTCATGGCACAGCGCACCGAGCATCAGAAGGTCCGGGCGAGCCACTCGCGTGGTGAAAGCGCTTGCCCGCGAGACGGTTTCGACGAGATGCCGGTCGACTGTCCAGATGTGCACCACGTCGCGCGGAGGAAGGTCGCGAACCGCACCCCACTCGGGGAACAGGCGCCCCCATAGCCCGGTGCGGTCCAGTGCCTCGATCGTGGCGACTGCCGACGGTCCTGCGGCCAGCATCACGAGCAGATCCTTGAGCGCCTGACGCGGCCAGGGCGTCCGGAGTTCGGGGGCCGCCGCGGCGAGCCGGGACAGTGTCGAGGCCGCCATAGGCAGCCCCGTCGTCGCCGACGCGGCGGCCACCCGCAGGATCAGGCCGGGATCACGTTCGGGCCGGGCATCGCGCGCGAGGATGACCTCGCCTGCGAACTCGATGACCCCCTCGTCGAGAGGGCGACGAGGCGGACGGCGCAATGCCGCGAATCCACGGCGGGGAAGCGCGTTACCTGCCGTGCGGATACCCGCGTCGACGTAGAAGCTGATGGTGCGCGCGGCGTCGGACAGCATTCGGGCAAGATCGAAGCGGTCACCGATGTGCAGGGCCGCGCCGATCTCGTCGGCGTGTTGGGCCAACAGCAGGTCGCGGCCACGGCCGGCCACCCTGTGCAGTTCGGTCCGTACGTTGAGCAACGCCAGATGAGCCTGCCCCAGCGACCCGAGCGGGGACGCCAACGTGTGGTTGGGATGCCCGTCGGCCAGTTGCGCGATCGCCAGCGCGTTGAGCAGCTGCACGTCACGCAGCCCGCCACGACCACATTTGAGCTCGGGTTCTGCGCGGTGCGCGATCTCCCCGCTGCGCTGCCAGCGCGCCCGGGTGTGCTCGACGAGTTCGTCGAAGCGCGAAGCGATTCCGGTGCGCCACTGCCGACGGGCTCCCCCGATCAGCAGCGCGGACAAGTCCGCGTCACCGGCGATATGACGCGCTTCCAGCATCGCCAAGCCCGCCGAGATGTCCTCACCGCCCACCTTCAACGCCTCGGGCACGGTCCGCACACTGTGGTCGAGGCGAATGTTGGCGTCCCACAACGGATACCACAGCAGCTCCGCCACCTGGCCGACCACGTCGTCGGGCATGTTGTCGTGCAACAGCATCAGATCCAGATCGGAGTGCGGCACGAACTCGCCCCGGCCCAGGCCACCGGTCGCGACGATGGCGAAGCCGCTGGTGGGCGTGATGCCGATCTCGGTGGCCTTGGTGGTCAGCCAGAACTCGTGCAGATCTTGTAATGCATGTCGCAGGGCGGCCGAATCAAGTTGGCGCGCACCGTCTGTCAACAACTGCTTGATCGCGGCACTGAGGTCCGTCGCCGGACGAGACGAACCCGCCGCCGGCGCCACCCATTGAGGGGCGCCGGCGGCTGTCTGCTCCATGCTCTCGTCGGCAGCTGGTTCGGGGCTCAACTCACTCATCTCGTCCTCTCCCCTGTAACTCACGGTGTGTGATCGGACGGAGACGAACTCTCAGTTCTACAAGCGGCTCAAAGGGCGTCGGCTCCCCGTTCCCCGGTCCGTACCCGGACCACGGTGTCGACGGGGCTCACCCATACCTTGCCGTCGCCGATCTTTCCGGTCCGCGCGGCCTGGACGATGACATCGACCACCTTGTCGACGGCGGAGTCCTCGACGACAACCTCAACGCGAACCTTCGGCACGAAATCCACGGAGTACTCAGCACCGCGGTAAACCTCGGTGTGCCCCTTCTGGCGGCCGTAGCCCTGAACTTCGCTGACGGTCATCCCGAGGATACCCGTCTGCTCCAGCCCGGTTTTGACATCCTCGAGTGTGAATGGCTTGACGATCGCTGTAATCAGCTTCATTTAGTGGATCCCTTCCGAGGAAATTGTTGCCGATCAGACGAGCTCGTAAGCGGTTTCAGCATGTTCGGTCGCATCAATGCCGGTGTCCTCGTCCTCCGCGGTAACGCGCCAACCCAACGGCTTAACGATAAAGGCAATGATTGCGGTCATGATGCCGGTGAAGATAACCGCCACCAAGGCGATGACCACCTGCACGACGAGCTGCTGGAAACCACCGCCGTAGAACAGGCCCGTCTCCAGCGCCAGGAAGCCGATGCCGACCGTGCCCCAAAGGCCCGCTACCAGGTGCACACCGACCACGTCGAGCGAATCGTCGTAGCCGAACTTGTACTTCAGTCCGACCGCCAGCGCCGACAGCGCACCTGCGATGACGCCCAGGATCAACGACCCGATCGGCGACAGCGAGCCGCAGGCCGGTGTGATGGCCACGAGACCGGCCACGACGCCCGAGGCGGCACCGACGCTGGTCGCGTGACCGTCGCGGAGCCGCTCCACCAGCAGCCAGCCCAGCATCGCGGCGGCCGTCGCAGCGGTGGTGTTGACCCAGACCTGGCCGGCGAGCATATCGGCTGCGCCCTCGGACCCGACGTTGAAGCCGAACCAGCCGAACCACAGGATGGCAGCACCCAGCATCACGAACGGAATGTTGTGGGGCCGATAGGCGACCTTGCCGAAGCCGGTCCGCTTACCGAGCAGCAGCGCAAGCACCAGCGCGGCCATGCCGGCGTTGATGTGCACGACCGTGCCGCCGGCGAAGTCGATCGGGGACACGTTTGCGGTGCCCTCCTCGCTGACGCCGAAAAGCTTGGCCGCGATACCGTTCTCGGCCCCGGACAGCAAGCCGCCACCCCAAACCATGTGGGCCAGCGGGAAATACACCAACGTCACCCAGATTCCGCCGAACACCAGCCAGGTGCCGAACTTCATGCGCTCGGCCACCGCGCCGCTGATCAGGGCGACGGTGATGACCGCGAAGGTCAGCTGGAAGCCCGCCCAGACGATCGCGGGCACCGAACCGAATCCGCCGAGAACGTAGAGGGATATTCCGTCCACTTCCTTGGTCTCCAGCAGCGGGCTCAGCCCGAACAGCGAGAACGGGTTGTCGAAGATGCCCGCGATGTCGCTGTTTCCGGTGTGCGCCGACGCGAACGACATCGAGTAGCCCCACAGCACGTAGATGACGCTCACGACGCCCATGGTCCCGAACGACATCATCATCATGTTCAGAACCGACTTCTGGCGTGACAGCCCACCGTAGAAGAACGCGAGACCGGGCGTCATGAACAGAACCAGCGCCGCGGCGGTGAGCACCCATGCGGTGTCGCCGGAACTCAACCCCTCGGGGCCGAACGGCGCGAACGCATCATCGGGTAGGGCAAGGGGTAAGGCTGAAACCACTTTGTGTGAACCTCCTTGGGAAGTGCGCCGATCGGATCGGCCTCCCGAAGAGACTCTTTTGCTCGCGTTTCACCGGTGATTCTGTTCCGTTTCCACGAAGTGAACGGACACGCCAGAAGCGTTACGCTCGTGTTTCCACGCGGATTGGGCAGCGACGCACGGCCTCCGCCGGGCGCATCGGACTATCCGAGAAGCGCGTCGACGAATGCGCCGGGCTCGAACGGAGCGAGATCGTCTGCGCCCTCGCCGAGTCCGACGAGCTTGACCGGAACGCCCAATTCCTGCTGGACGCGGAAGACGATTCCGCCCTTGGCCGTGCCGTCGAGCTTCGTCAGCACCACGCCGGTGATGTCGACGACCTCGGCGAAGACCCTGGCTTGCGGCAGACCGTTCTGGCCGATCGTGGCATCGAGCACCAGCAGGACCTCGTCGACCTCCGCGCGCTTGCTGACCACCCGCTTGACCTTGCCCAGTTCGTCCATCAGGCCGGTTTTGGTGTGCAGGCGCCCGGCGGTGTCGATGACGATGACGTCGGCGCCCTCCTTGATGCCCTCGTCGACGGCGTCGAAGGCCACCGAGGCGGGATCGGCACCCTCCGGGCCGCGCACCACTTGCGCCCCGACCCGCGATGCCCACGACTGCAACTGGTCGGCCGCGGCGGCGCGGAAGGTGTCGGCAGCCCCGAGGACGACGCGGCGACCGTCGGCGACCAGGACGCGGGCCAGCTTGCCGACCGTCGTCGTCTTACCGGTTCCGTTCACCCCTACGACCAGCAGCACCGAGGGTTTGTCCGCGTGCGGCAGCGCCCTGATCGAGCGGTCGAGCTCAGGCTGCAGCGCCTCGATGAGGACCTCGCGCAGTACGGCGCGGGCGTCGGCCTCGTTCCGCACCCGGCTGCTGGCCATCCGGGCGCGGAGCGCGGCGACCACCGACTCCGTCACGACCGGCCCGAGGTCGGCGATCAGCAGCGTGTCTTCGACTTCCTCCCACGACTCGTCATCCAGGTCGCCGCCGCCAAGGAGCCCCAGCATGCTGCGTCCGAGGGTGTTCTGAGATTTGGCGAGCCTGCCGCGCAGCCGCTCGAGCCGCCCTTCGGTGGGCGCGATCTCGTCGAGAACGGGTGCGGGCTCCTCGACGACGGGGGCCGGCTCCTCGACGACGGGCGCCGGCTCTTCGACGACGGGCGCCGGCTCGGCGGGTGCGGGTGCGGGGCGCTCCTGAACGGGCGGCTCGGGAAGCTGCACGTCGGCGATCGGGCGCTTGGGTGCGTCGCGCGGAATGGTGGCGTCGTCACCGACGGCGGGCAGGCCGGTGGTGTCGATTCGTTCGGAGGGCGCGGTCGGCGCGGATTGCGAGAACGTGATCCCTGAGGAGGCGGTATAGCCCCCGGAACGGTCGATCGGCGTGGCCGTCTCCGTCGACGACAGCCGGATGCGCCGGCGTCGATACCGCACCAGCCCGACGACGAGCGCGGCGACCAACAAAACGGCGATGACCGCGATCGCGATCCACAACCACATCGAGCCAACATCAGTCACGGCGCCATTGTCTCAAGGTGAGTCGCGCCGACGTCCCCCGCGCCCCCTCGGGTCTCGATCTGTGCACAGCTTGTTGCGCTCAGCGCGCCAGACGGTGCACAAACCGCGGCTCAGTTGGCCGCGCCGACCAGTTCCTGCCCGCGCATGCGCTGGCTGATGACCGCCGTAATGCCGTCGTCGCGCATGGTGACGCCGTACAGGGCGTCGGCGACCTCCATCGTCGGCTTCTGGTGGGTGATCACGATCAACTGAGAGCGCTCGCGCAGCTGCTCGAACAAACTGATCAGTCGGCGCAGGTTCACATCGTCGAGCGCCGCCTCGACCTCGTCCATCACATAGAATGGCGACGGCCTCGCGCGGAAGATCGCGACGAGCATCGCGACCGCGGTCAGTGATTTCTCACCGCCAGACAGCAGCGACAACCGCTTGATCTTCTTGCCGGGCGGGCGCGCCTCGACCTCGATGCCGGTGGTCAGCATGTCGTTGGGATTCGTCAGCAGCAGCCGACCTTCGCCGCCGGGGAACAGCGCCGAAAACACCTGGGTGAACTCCCGTTCCACGTCGGCGTAGGCCTCGGTGAACACCTGAAGGATGCGTGCGTCCACGTCCTCGATCACGTCGAGGAGGTCCTTGCGCGCACCCTTGACGTCCTCCAGTTGGGTGGACAGGAAGTTGTACCGCTCCTCGAGCGCGGCGAACTCCTCGAGCGCCAGCGGGTTGACCCGGCCCAGTTCGTTGAGCTCTCGCTCGGCCTTCTTGGCGCGCCGTTCCTGCGTCGCGCGGTCGAACGGCATCGGTGCGGGCGCGGTGACCTGCTCGCCACGCTCGCGCGCCTGCTCGAACTCGGCCATCTCCAATTCCGTTGGCGGCAACGGCACGTCCGGCCCGTATTCGGCGATCAGGTCGGCGGTTGCCATACCGAACTGTTCGAGCACCTGCTCCTCGAGCTGCTCGATCCGCAGCGCGGCCTGCGCTTTGGCGAGCTCGTCCTTATGTAGCGCCTCGGTGAGGCCGTTGACTTTGGCGGTGAGCTCGTTGACCTCGTCGCGCGTCCCGGCCAGCGCGGCGGCGCGGTGCTGTCGTTCGGCGGCGACCTCGTCGCGGGCACGTGAGGCCACCGCCACGACGGCGCTGAGCCGTTGCGCGACAACGCGACCCGACTCCGCGACGGCGGCCGCCACGGCCGCCGCATGTCGACGAGCTTCGCGGGCCCGCATCGCGCGTAGCCTTGCCTCGCGCTCGGCCGCGGCGGCCCGACGCAGCGAATCAGCCTTTCCGCGAACGGCATTGGCGCGCTCTTCGGCGGTTCGCACCGTCAAGCGGGCCTCCACCTCGGCGGTGCGCGCCGCCTCTGCCGCTGCCGTCGTCTCCTGCCGGTTGACGGGCTCGGCTTCGAACGTCGGCTCCTGCTGCGCGTTGTGTAGTCTCTGCTCGAGCTGGGTAAGTTCGTCGACGGTGCGAGATCGGTTTGTTTCCAGCTCATTTCGCTGCTGGATCAGCCGCTGCCATTCGTCGTCGGCCGAACGGGCGTCCTGACCGAGCCGGCCCAACTGCTCGTAGATCGCCGAGATCGCCGCGTCGGATTCATTGAGCGCCGCCAACGCCTGCTCGGCGGCATCCTGACGACTGGCCTGTTCGGCAAGCGCACCGGACAGCGCTGCCGACAGCTCGTTGACCTGCCTTTCAGCCTCGGCGAGCTCGGCGCGGGCCTTGTCGACCTCCGATGCGATCTCGAGCGTGCTGGGTTTGCGATCTGACCCCCCGCTGACCCAGCCCGGACCCACGAGATCGCCGTCGGTGGTGACCGCCCGCAGCGTCGGGTGCACCGCGACCGCGTCCAGCGCAGCGGCCAGGTCCGAGACCACCACGACGTCGGCGAGCATGGCCCGGACCGCACCCTGCAGCCGCGGTGGCGCCTCGACCAGATCGACTGCCCGCACCGCGCCGTCGGGCAACGACTGTGCCTGCGGCACTTGATGGTTCGGCCAGTCGCTCAGCACGATCGCCGCCCGCCCGCCGTCGGACTCCTTGAGCGCCGCGACCGCTGCGCTAGCGGCGCCCGGGCTCTCGGCGGCCACTGCGTCGGCCGCGGCACCCAGCACGGTCGCGACTGCCACCTCGTAGCCGTTGCGCACCTTCAGCAGGTTCGCGACCGAACCGAGAAGGCCTGCCCCACCGCGGTTCTTCTGCAGCCAGGCCGCGCCGTCCTTGCGATCGAGACCCACCGAGAGGGCCTCGATACGCGCGCGCAGCGAGGCCACCTGACGTTCTGCGCCACGTTCGGCGGCCTGCAGTTCGGCGACGCGTTCGTCGGCGAGCCGCAGCGCGGCGACCGTCCGGTCGTGGTGATCGTCCAGACCGACCTCACCGGCGTCGAGTTCGCCGACGCGGCTCTGCACGGTTTCGAACTCGGCCTGGGTCTGCTGCGCGCGGGTGGCGGCCTCGTCGATGGTGCCGGTGAGACGGGCGACGGTCTCGTCGATCGATTCCACGCGGGTGCGCATGGTGTCGACCTGACCGGCCAGCCGCGCCAGACCCTCGCGGCGGTCGGCCTCGGCGCGAGCCGCGGCCATGTGTGCGCGTTCGGCCTCGGCGGCGATGCGCTCACGTTCGGCGAGTTCGGCGCGGGCCGCATCGAGCTTGCCGCGCGACTCGGTCAGCTCGCCGAGCAGCCGGCGCTCCTGTCCGGCGACCTCGTCGGCCTGGGCTTCCAGAGCGTCGGGATCCGGACCCGTAGACACCTCGGGCTCGGTGTCGAGATGCTGTGCGCGCTCGCTGGCGATGCGCACCGTCGCGCTGACGCGTTCGGCCAGCGCGGACAGCGCGAACCAGGTCTGCTGCGCAGCGTCCGCGCGTTCGCTGAGGCTGCCCACCGCCGCCTCATGCGCTGCCAGCTCGGCGGTCTTGGCCTCGAGTCGCGTGGCGATCTCGTCGTGTTCGCGCCGCAGCGTGGTCTCGGCCTGATTGGTGTTGTCGAACTCGGCGCGGCGGGTGACGAGGTCGTCGGCGGCCAGCCGCAGCCGCGCATCGCGCAGATCGGCCTGGATGGTCTGTGCGCGCCGGGCCATCTCAGCTTGGCGCCCGAGCGGTTTGAGTTGGCGGCGCAGTTCGGTGGTCAGGTCGGTCAGCCGGTTCAGGTTGGCCGACATCGCGTCGAGCTTGCGGACTGCCTTTTCCTTGCGCTTGCGGTGCTTGAGGACGCCGGCGGCCTCCTCGATGAACGCGCGCCGGTCCTCGGGACGCGACTCGAGGATCTCGGAGAGCTTGCCCTGTCCGACGATGACGTGCATCTCGCGCCCGATGCCGGAGTCGGACAACAGTTCCTGCACGTCCATCAACCGGCAACTGCTGCCGTTGATCTCGTACTCGCTGCCGCCGTCGCGGAACATCCTCCGGGTGATCGACACTTCGGAGTACTCGATCGGCAGCGAGTTGTCGGAGTTGTCGATGGTCACCGTCACCTCGGCGCGCCCCAGTGGCGGGCGCGACGACGTGCCCGCGAAGATGACGTCCTCCATCTTGCCGCCGCGCAACGTCTTGGCGCCCTGCTCACCCATCACCCAGGTGAGCGCGTCGACGACGTTGGACTTACCCGAACCGTTGGGCCCGACCACGCACGTGATGCCTGGCTCAAAGCGCAGAGTCGTCGGCGAAGCAAACGACTTGAAGCCCTTCAGGGTCAGACTCTTGAGGTGCACGACGTGCCACACTACCGCCGCGGCGGCTATCGCTCGGTGAACCCTTGTAGCGAGTCGCGAGGTTCTGTGAAGTCGGCGACGACATTGTCGACCCGCCCCGGTGTTTCTCCGCTTTGCAGCAGGTCAAGCAGCCGCTGACAGGACTCGCGAGGGCCCTGGGCGACTACCTGAACCCGGCCGTCGGGCTTGTTGGCCGCGAATCCGGTCAGCCCCAGTTCGAGTGCGCGGGCGCGCGTCCACCACCGAAAGCCGACACCCTGCACGTGCCCGTGCACCCAAGCGGTCAGGCGTACCTCAGCTAACTCCTGCATCATCTACCTCAAAAGTCACTTTGGCCCCAGCCTTCAGGGTCCGGCCGACGGTGCAGACCTGGTCGATGGCACGCTCGACGACCGTGAGCACCCGCGCCCGCTCCTGCTCGGACAGCCCGGACAGGTCGAGTTCCATCCGCTCTTCGAGCAGCGGATAGCGCTCCTGCTCGCGGTCGGCCGCCCCGGAGACGCGGATCGTGGCGCGGTACTGCTCGCCGAGGCGCCGCTGCAGGGGCACGTCGCTGGCCATCCCGCTGCAGGCCGCGAGCGCGATCTTCATAAGCTCGCCCGGCGTGAAGACGCCGTCGACATCCTCGCTGCCGACGAGCACCTCCGCGCCGCGCGAGCTGCGCCCGGTGTAGCGCCGCGCCCCCGTCCGCTCCACCCACAGTTCTGTCATGGTCGCTCCCTTTCCGCGAGCGACCGCGAAATGCCGTCCCGAACCGGCGTGTTGGCGTACAGACACGGTCGCTCGCGGAAGTTTAGCCGCGCCGTACCCGCGGCCGCGGCTGACATTTCGGGCAGTAGAACGACGAGCGGTTCATGAACTTCTCGCGCCGCATGATGGCGCCACAGCGTCGGCACGGCTCGCCTTCGCGCCCATAGGCGTCCAGCGAGCGGTCGAAGTAACCCGACTCACCGTTGACGTTGACATACAGCGAGTCGAAAGACGTCCCGCCCTGCGCGAGCGCATCCCCCATCACCTGGGCCGCCGCGTCGAGCAGTTCGGCCAGCTTCGGCCGGTTCAGAGATGACGCCAACCGGGCGCCGTTGACCTTGGCCCGCCACAGCGCCTCGTCGGCGTAGATGTTGCCGATGCCCGAGACGACGGTCTGGTCGAGCAGCTGACGTTTGATCTCGGAGTGCTTGCCCCGCAACACTTCCACGACGCCGTCGCGGTTGAATTGCGCATCGAGCGGGTCACGCGCGAGGTGCGCGACGGGAAACGGGACCTCGGTCCCGCCGACGGTGACCATGTCGGTGAGCATCCATCCACCGAACGTACGCTGGTCGACGAAGCTCAGCGCGGTCCCGTCATCGAGCAGCGCCGCGATGCGCAGGTGGTTCTCGCTCGGAGGCGTGCCCAGCAGCATCTGCCCGCTCATGCCGAGGTGCACGACCAGCGCGGAGCCGTCATCCAGCGTCAGCCACAGGTACTTACCTCGCCGCCCGGTCCCGGTGATCCTGCTGTCGAGCAGGCGGGCAGTCAGATCCGCGGGTCCCGCTTCGTGGCGCCGCACCGCGCGCGGATGATGTACCCGCACAGCGGTGATCGTCTTGTCGACGACGTGTTCGTCCAGTCCGCGGCGGACGACCTCGACCTCGGGAAGCTCAGGCATCAACCTCGGCGGTCAGCGCGTTCCACGCCGCCGCGGCCGCCTTGAGCTCGGCCTCCTTCTTGGTGCGCCCGACGCCTCTGCCGTATTCGGTGTCGGTCACCATGACCGTCGCGGTGAACTCCTTGTCGTGGTCGGGGCCCGTCGAGGTGACGAGATAGGTGGGCGCGCCAAGGCCGCGCGAGGCGGTCAGCTCCTGCAGACTGCTCTTCCAGTCGAGCCCGGCGCCCAACGTGGGCGCGGTGTCCAGCAGGTCGCCGAACAGCCGCAGGATCACATCGCGGACAATCGCGTTGCCGTGTTCCAAATAGATTGCACCCAACAGAGATTCGACGCCGTCGGCCAAGATGCTGGCCTTGTCGGCGCCGCCGGAGTTCAGCTCGCCCTTGCCGAGCAGCAGGTAGGCACCGAGTCCGGCATCGGACAGCTGACGACCGACGTCGGCGAGCGCCTGGGTGTTGACGATGCTGGCGCGCAGCTTGGCCAGATCGCCCTCGGACCGGTCGGGGTGCCGGTGGTAGAGCTCCTCGGTGATGGTCAGCCCGAGCACGGCATCGCCGAGGAACTCCAATCGCTCGTTGGTCGGCAGGCCGCCGTTCTCGTAGGAGTAGCTGCGATGGGTGAGGGCCATGGTGAGCAGTTCGTCGGGCAGATCGACACCCAGCGCCGCCAGCAGCGCGGCGCGCTCACTCACGCGTGTCCTCGGTGGGATCGTCGGCTCCGCCGACAGTGTCGAGCATGCCGGCCAGCTTCGCCCAGCGCGGGTCGATCCGCTCGTGGTGGTGACCGGGTTCTGCGGTGGCCAACGCGACACCGCAGTCCGGGCAGAGGCCCGCGCAATCCGGACCGCACAGCGGCGCGAACGGCAGCGCCAGTCCGACGGCGTCGATGATCGGCTGCTCCAGGTCGACGGTGTCGTCCACCACGCGACCGACCTCGTCGGCTTCGGTCGTCTCGTCGGTGGCGCTGTCGGGATAGGCGAACAGTTCGGTGAGGTAGATCTCGACGTCGCCGGTGACAGGCGTTAGGCATCGCGCGCAGTCGCCCGTCGTCGGCGCCGACACCGTTCCGGAGACCAGGACTCCCTCCGACACCGACTCGACGCGCAGGTCGAGCTCCAACGGTGCTCCCTTGTCGATGGCGATGAGGTCGAGGCCGATGCGCGACGGGCTGGGCACCGTTTCGGAGACAGTCATCATCGACCCGGGTCGCCTACCGAGCCGGGAGATGTTGATCACGAGCGGCGATTGTGACGCGCGATGCGCCGCCGCTTTGGCATGCGTCGCCATAAGTACCGAGTTTACGGCGAGGAATTTTGGCGGCCCCTGGCACTCAGCGGGCGGCGTAGTCGTGCGTGCCCGCGGCGGTGCGAAGTTGATGACGACCTCGACCGACAGAGCGCAGCGTGCCGTTGAGGAAGTCCTCGAACTCCGCGAGCTTGCTGTCGACGTAGATGTCGCACTCGCCGCGCAACCGGTCGGCCTCGGCATGCGCCGAGTCGATCAACCGGGTCGCCTCGGCTGTCGCGGTGGCGACGATCTCGGTCTGCGACACCAGCCGCTGCTGCTCCTTGATGCCCTCTTGCACGGCCTTCTCGTAGGCGAGGTTGCCGCTCTCGATGAGCCGGTCGGCTTCGGTCTTGGCTCGTCCGGTGCTGGCCTCGTACTCGCGCTTGGCGGTGGCGGCGACCCGGGTGGCCTCCTCGCGGGCCTCGCCGACCATCCGCTCGCTGTGCTGGCGAGCCTCGGCCACCATGCGATCGGCCTGCGCCTTGGCGTCGGCCAGCAGCCGGTCCGCCTCCGCGCGGGCGTGGTTCAGAACCGAATCCGCCTCAGCGGTGGCTGTGGACACCATCGAGTCGGAGTGGTCCTTGGCCTCGCGCAGCATCCCGTCGCGGGCATCGAGGACGTCCTGGGCATCGTCGAGCTCACCGGGAATCGCGTCCTTGATGTCGTCGATCAATTCGAGGACATCGCCGCGGGGCACGACGCAGCCTGCCGTCATCGGCACGCCGCGGGCTTCTTCCACAATCGCGCTCAGTTCGTCGAGCGCCTCAAAAACTCGGTACACGGCAACACCCTCCAGGCGTAGTTGTCAGTTACTAGTGTGCCTGGTGTTACCCCTGTGACTCAGCTTCCCGCCCGGTGTGTCGCCCGGACGTCGGAAATTCATGGATTGCTGAGTCTCTCCACTCCCCAGGCCGCAACTCCCGGCTGAATTGCTGCTCGCATTATGTCAACCGCCCGAGCCGGAGGCGAAAGCCCGCCCCCGGGCGGCATCCTTCGATGGCGCCCGGGGGCGGGCGTGAGTCTTCCTCGAATCTGAACTTCTTCGCGCGAAATCGGCGATTTCTCGAACACAAGTTCAGATTCGGCGACCACGACGGCCGAGGGCGCTTACTTCACCGCCGCGCCGATGAGGTCGCGGGCGCGATCGAGCATCGAAGCAAACGGTCCGAGCGCGAAATTGGCCTTGGCCGACTCGACGCCCGCATGCGGATGGGTCGGGGCGATCGCCTCGGCGGCCTGTACGGCGCCCGCCATCCGCTTGAGGTCATCACCGTCGAGGTTCTTCTGCAGGTGGCTGAACTCCTCCCGCTCCTCGAGTTCGGCGTGCTCGACCACGTCCTCGCGGAACTTCATCAGTTCGTCGAGGAACTCCTGGGACCCGATGTCCATCTTCTCGAGCCGCGACAGGAACTCCTTGGCCTCGTGCTCTTCCTTGAGGCGCGCGTCGACGATGGCCTCACCGTCGGCGACCTCCTTGCGGGCGCGCGGGTGGACCACCATCTCCTCGGCGGTCTCGTGCACGGCGAGCAGCTGACGCAGATCGGCGAACGCCTTCTCGCGCGCCTCAGTTTCCGACGCGCCCAGCACTTCTTCGAACAGGTCTTTGATCAGGTTGTGTTGGTCGGTCAAAAACTTCACGACGTCGTCGGTGTTCTGGACGAACGTTTCAGCCATGGCAGAAACCTCCTGCATTTCGGTAGTGGTGTGGGCGCGAATGGGCTGTGCGCCTCCACCTGATTACCCGTGCTGGAGCGGGTTAACCCTGGCTCAGCTTGGCCTGCAGGCGCGTGTTGACCGCGGCGGGAAGCAGTTCGGAGACGTCGCCACCCATCGACGCGACCTCCTTGGCCAACGACGACGACACGAACGAGTACCGCGGTATCGCGGCCACGAAGAACGTGTCGACGCCGGCGATGTGCTTGTTCATCTGCGCCATCTGCAGTTCGTATTCGAAGTCGGCACCACCGCGCAGACCCTTGACGATCGCCGTCACGCCGCGCTGCCGGGCGAAGTCGACCACCAGGCCTTGCCCCGACTCGACGCGCAGGTTCGGCAGGTGCCCGGCGGACTCCTCGATCATCGCGATGCGCTCGTCGAGCGTGAACATGCCCTTCTTGTTCGGGTTGACCAGCACGGCGACGATCAGCTCGTCGAACTGCGCGGCCGCGCGCTCGAAGACGTCGACGTGCCCGAGATGGACCGGGTCGAAGGATCCGGGGCATACCGCGCCGCTCATGAGCGAAGACGCTAGCAGGGCCGCTCTGGTGCCTCGGCAAGCTCCAGGCGGGTGTCGCCGTAGCTGCGCGACGGCCATACCTGCCAGCCCTGCGGCCACGTGAGCGGCGGTCCGCTCGCCGCGCGTTCCACCACGACGACGGTTTCCGGTCCGGCCCAACCCCGTTCGGTGAGCAACGACAGCATCGATTCCACTTCTCCGGAGGCGATGTCGTACGGCGGGTCGGCGAGGACGAGGTCGACGGGTCGCGGGCTGCCTGCGGCCAGTACCTCGGCGACGGCGCCGCGCCGCACACTCGCCCCGGTGACGCCGAGTGCAGCGATGTTGTCGGCGATGACTCCTGCGGCTCGTCGGTCGGTCTCGACGAACGTCGCCTCCGCGGCCCCCCGCGAGAGCGCCTCGAGCCCGAGTGCGCCCGACCCGGCGTACAGATCGAGCACCGCGATCCCGCTGAAGTCGATGCGCGCGGCCAGCACGTTGAACATCGCTTCCCGTACCCGGTCGGTGGTAGGACGGGTCCCTCCACTAGGCCTGTGCTCAGATCGATTCTGGGGCACGGTGATTCGTCGACCACCCAGCGCGCCGGCGATGATGCGGGTCAGCTGACCACCACCAGCAGATCGCCGCCTTCGACCTGTGCCGTCTCCGAGACCGCGACCCGGTTCACCTTGCCTGCCTTGGGCGCGGTGATGGCGGCCTCCATCTTCATGGCCTCGATCGTGGCGATCGTCTGGCCGGCCTGCACCTCGTCGTCGACGCTGACGCCGACGCTGACAACCCCGGCGAAGGGCGCGGCGATGTGGTCGGGGTTGGACTTGTCGGCCTTCTCTGCGGTGGGGATGTCGCTGGCGACGTTGCGGTCACGCACCAGAACCGGACGCAGTTGGCCGTTGAGGATGCACATCACCGTGCGCATGCCGCGCTCGTCGGGCTCGGAGATCGCCTCGAGCCCGATCAGCAGTTCGACGCCCCGCTCCAACCGGACGCGATGCTCCTCGTCGCTGCGCAGCCCGTAGAAGAACTGGTTCGCCGACAGGCTCGACGTGTCCCCGTACTGTTCGCGGTGGGCTTCGAGTTCCTTTGTCGGGCCAGGGAACAGCAGCCGGTTCAGCGCGGCTTGGCGCTTCGGGCCCGCCTGGGCGAGAACCGCTTCGTCCTCCTCGCTGAGTTCCTCCTGCGACTTGGCCGGCGCCCGACCGGCAAGCGCCTTGGTGCGCAGCGGTTCGGGCCATCCACCTGGCGGGTCGCCGAGTTCGCCGCGAAAGAATCCGATCACCGAATCGGGAATATCGAACCGCGATGGGTCCGAGGCGAATTCGTCGGCGCTGATGCCCGCCCCCAGCAGCGCGAGCGCAAGGTCGCCCACCACCTTCGACGACGGCGTCACCTTCACCAGCCGGCCGAGCACCCTGTCGGCTGCGGCGTAGTTGGCCTCGATCTCCTCGAAGCGGTCGCCGAACCCGAGCGCGATTGCCTGCTGGCGCAGATTCGACAGCTGACCGCCGGGGATCTCATGGCGGTACACCCGGCCCGTGGGGGAAGGAGGTCCAGCTGACACAACGTCAAAGGGCGCGTACACCTTTCGCAGCGCTTCCCAGTACGGTTCGACGTCGCACACCGCCTCCAACGACAGCCCGGTGTCGTACTCGGTGTGCGCGGCGGCGGCCACGATCGAGCTCAGCGCCGGCTGGCTGGTGGTACCTGCCAGCGGCGCCGATGCTCCGTCGACGGCGCTGGCTCCGGCCTGCCACGCCGCCAGGTACGTGGCCAACTGGCCGCCCGGGGTGTCGTGGGTGTGCACGTGCACGGGCAGGTCGAACCGGGTGCGCAGCGCGCCGATCAACGTGTGCGCGGCGTGAGGGCGCAGCAGCCCGGCCATGTCCTTGATCGCCAGCACGTGGGCGCCCGCGTCGACGATCTGCTCGGCGAGCTTCAGGTAGTAGTCCAGCGTGTAGAGGTTTTCCCCGGGGTCAGACAGGTCCCCGGTGTAGCTCATCGCGACTTCGGCCACCGCCGTGCCGGTTTCGCGGACCGCGTCGATGGCCGGACGCATGGAATCGACGTTGTTGAGCGCGTCGAAGATGCGGTAGATGTCGATGCCCGTCGCCGTGGCCTCGGCGACGAACGCGTGGGTGACGGTCTCCGGATACGGGGTGTAACCGACGGTGTTGCGCCCGCGCAGCAGCATCTGCAGGCAGATGTTGGGGACCGCTTCGCGCAGCGCGGCCAGCCGCTCCCACGGGTCTTCTTTCAAGAACCGAAGCGCCACATCGTAAGTCGCCCCACCCCAACATTCGAGCGAGAGCAACTGCGGCGTCATCCGCGCGACGTAGGGCGCCACCATCAATAGCCCCGTGGTGCGCACGCGGGTGGCCAACAGCGACTGATGGGCGTCGCGGAACGTCGTGTCGGTGACGGCCAACGGTTTGGAGTCGCGCAGCCAGCGCGCGAAGCCCTCGGGGCCGAGTTCGGTCAGGCGTTGCTTGCTGCCGTCGGGCGGCGGCGCTTCCAGATCGATGTCGGGCAGCTTGTCCTGCGGGTACACCGATGCGGTTCGCGGGCCGTGCGGCTGGTTGACCGTCACGTCGGCCAGATAGTTGAGGATCTTGGTACCGCGGTCGGCAGGTGTTCTGGCGGTCAGCAGATACGGGCGCTCCTCGATGAACGACGTGCTGATGCGTCCGGCCCGGAAATCCGGATCGTTGACCACCGCTTGCAGGAACGGGATATTCGTCGACACCCCGCGGATGCGGAACTCGGCCAGCGCGCGGCGCGCCCGCGCCACCGCGGCGCCGAAGTCGCGTCCCCGGCACGTCAGCTTCACCAGCATCGAGTCGAAGTGCGCGCTGATCTCCGCGCCGAGATGGGTGCCGCCGTCCAACCGGATGCCCGCGCCGCCCGGGGTGCGGTATCCGGTGATACGGCCGGTATCGGGACGAAATCCGTTGGCGGGGTCCTCGGTGGTGATCCGGCACTGCAGCGCGAAACCCCGCGGCGCGGGTAGCGCGTCCTGGCTCAGTCCGAGGCTGTCGAGGGTCTCGCCGTCGGCGATGCGCAACTGGCTCGACACCAGATCGACATCGGTGATCTCCTCGGTGACGGTGTGCTCGACCTGGATGCGCGGATTGCACTCGATGAACACGTAATGACCGCGCTCGTCGAGCAGGAACTCGACGGTGCCGGCGAACGTGTATCCGATCTGCCGGGCGAACGCGACCGCGTCGTCGCAGATTCGTTGCCGCAGTTCGTCGGACAGGTTCGGGGCGGGTGCGAGCTCGATGACCTTCTGGTGCCTGCGCTGCACGCTGCAGTCCCGTTCGAACAGGTGCATCACGTTGCCGTGGGTGTCGGCCAGGATCTGCACCTCGATGTGGCGGGGGTTGAGCACGGCCTGTTCGAGATACAGCGTCGGGTCGCCGAACGCGGACTCGGCTTCGCGCGACGCGGCATCGATCGCGTCGGCCAGCGCGTCGATGTCGGTGACCCGCCGCATGCCCCGGCCGCCGCCACCGGACACGGCTTTGACGAACAACGGGAACTCCAGGCCCTCCGCGGCGGCCATCAACTCCTCGGCCGACGCCGACGGGGCCGATGAGTTGAGCACCGGCAGGCCCGCCGAGCGGGCCGCCTCGATCGCCCGCGACTTGTTACCCGTCAGCTCCAGCACCTGGGCGCTGGGCCCGACGAACGTGATGCCGGCCTCCGCGCACGCCGCCGCCAACGCCGGATTCTCCGACAGGAAGCCGTATCCCGGATAGACCGCGTCGGCTCCGGCATGCTTGGCGACCCGGATGATCTCCTCGACCGACAGGTACGCGCGCACGGGATGGCCGGTCTCGCCGATCTGGTAGGACTCGTCGGCCTTCAGCCGGTGAATACTGTTGCGATCCTCGTGGGGGTAGACCGCGACGGTGTCGATCCCCATTTCGTAGGCGGCCCGGAAAGCGCGGATCGCGATTTCGCCACGATTGGCGACCAGGACTTTAGAGATCATGGGCGATCACGCACGTACTTTATCCTCCGGGCGGGTCAGACCAGCGTGGACCAGTAGCTCCAGAAGCGCACGAGGACCAGAAGGAGCAGGCCGGTGAACCACAGCGTGACCAGAGACCACCGCCAGGTGTGCAGCACCCGCGCGACGGTGTTCCCGTGCTGGGGCTGCAGAGCGACGGCCGCAACGACCACCAACAGCGGGATCGTGACCGCCCACACCACCATGCAGTACGGGCACAGCGCGCCGATGCGGTAGAGGCTCTGGTAGATGAGCCAGTGCACGAACGCGGCGCCAAGCAGCGTGCCCGTGGCCAGACCGGCCCAGTACCAACGCGGCAACGCGACCCTCGCGAGCGCGAGCACACCGGTCACCACCACGATCGTGAACGAGATGATGCCGATCAACGAGTTCGGGAATCCGAACGCGGACGCCTGCGGCGTGATCATCACCGAACCGCAGGACAGCACTGGATTGAAGCTGCACGACGGGGTGTACTCCGGATCGATCAGCAACTCGACCTTCTCGACGGTCAGCGCGACCGCGGCGGCCAGCCCCAGCACACCCGCGATGAGGATCCACACCGCGCTCGGACGACCCACCGACAGACCCGTCGGCTCATGAGCCGCGGGTTCGGACGGCTGGACGGCTCCGGGAGCGGCGAGCGTCACGGCCTCGCCGGCTGCGTCGGATCGGCGTTGGGCGGCGGCGCACCGGCATCCAGTGCGGGCACCTCGCCGACGATCTTCTCGATCTCGGCGATAAGCGCGTCGGGCGTCGACGGCGAATAGTCCTCACCGTTGATCCGGATGGTCGGCGTCGAGTTGACCCCGCTCGCTTTGGCCAAACCCTTGACCATGTCGTTGTAGCGTCCACCGTTGATGCAGGCCGGCACCTCACCGGTCACCCCCGCTTGGCGAGCGATCTCGATCAGCCGGGCATTGTCGGGGAAGGGGCCCACACCCTCGGGCGGCTGTTGCGCGAACAAGGCGGCGTGGAAACGCCGGAAGGCTTCGGTGTCCGCGTCGGCCACGCAGTAGCCGGCGTTGGCGGCGCGGGTCGAGTAACCCTGGCCCGCCCGGTCGAGGATGGACACCATGTTGTAGTCCACGGCCGCAGCACCGCTGTCGATCAGCCGGTTGATCGTCGGGCCGAACTGCTTCTCGAAGTTCCCGCACGCCGGGCACAGGAAGTCCTCGTAGAGCGACACCACCGCTTTGGGCTCGGACGTGCCCTCCTGGGTGATCACGTTGCTCGACGCCACGCGGACCGCCCTGGTCTCGCCCTCACCGGGTTTGTCCTCTTTGGTCATCACGATGTAGAGCACCAACGCGACGGCGAAGATCACGACGATGGCGGTCAGGCCGATCTGCACAGCCCGGTTCCGCTTGCGGTCAGCCGCCTTCAGGTCGTAGCTCGGGGTCTTCTTGCGTTTCGTGGCCACGCAGGTAAGAGTACCGGCGCGATTTCGCCGCCCGGTCAGCCGCGGGCCAGATGCGCCCGCAGCGCCGAGATCACCTCGGCCATCGCGGTGGCGCTGTCACCGCCGAACGGGAAGAAGTTCGCAAAGCCGTGGATCAGCGATCCGAACTCCCGATGGTCGACGCGGACGCCGGCGGTCCGCATGGCCTCGGCGTACTGCCTGCCTTCGTCGCGCAGCGGGTCGAAACCGGCGGTGACGATCAGCGCCGGGGACAGTCCGGACAGATCGTCGGCCAGCAGCGGCGACACGCGGGGGTCACCGGAATCGACTCCGCCGCTGAGGTATTTGTCGCGGAACCAGTCGATGTCGTCGCGGGTGAGGAAGTAGCCCTCGGAGAACAGCACCTGCGACCTGGTCGTGTCGCGGTAGTTGACGACCGGATACAGCAGGAACTGCAGGGCCGGCTGCGGGCCATCGCCGCGGGCGCGGTGCGCGACGAGCGTGGCCTGGTTGCCGCCCGCGCTGTCACCACCGACGGCGACGCGCTCGGGGTCCGCGCCCAGTTCGGCGGCGTGCTCGCACGCCCACCTGAAGGCGGCGTGGGCGTCGTCGGTGCCCGCAGGCGCGGGATGTTCGGGGGCAAGGCGATAGTCGACCGACAGCACGTGCATCTGGCCCCGGTGGCAGATCTCGCGGCACAGGTCGTCGTGGGAGTCGATGCTGCCGATGACCTGTCCACCGCCGTGGAAGAAGACCAGTAGGGCTCCCTCATCCTCGACCGGCCGGTAATGGCGCGCGCGGATGGCTCCGGCGGGTCCTGGGATCGAGAGATCGCTCACCGACGCGACGGGGATGTTCTGCTTGAAACCCGCGGCCAGCGTTTCGAGTTGTCCACGGGCGGCGGCGACCCCGTCAGCGTTGACCAGACCGTCGATGCCCGTGAGCTTTTGTCCGGCGAGCATCAACTGCAGCGTCGTGTCCAGCGTGTTGCCGTCGATGCTGACGGTGCGGCGTCTCAGCAGGAGACGTTTGACGGCCTCGGGGATGCGCGGCAACGCGCGAAGGGTGACGCCCGCCGCGGTATTGACCAGCGTCTCCTTGCGGCTCGGCCGCCAATGGTCATGGGCTGGCAGACTCTGGGTCATGGCATCTCCCTCGATCACGTTGAACGACGGTAATTCGATACCGCAGGTTGGACTCGGAGTTTGGCAGACCCCTCCGGAGGACACCGAACGCGCGGTCGCGACCGCGCTCGAAGCGGGTTACCGCCACATCGACACCGCCGCCGCGTACCAGAACGAACGCGAGGTCGGCCGAGCGCTCGAGAAATCGGGCCTGCCGCGCGATCAGGTGTTCATCACCACCAAGCTGTGGAATTCCGAGCAAGGGTACGACAGCACGCTGAGTGCCTTCGACAAGAGCATGCACCGGCTGGGGCTCGACTACCTCGATCTCTACCTCATCCACTGGCCGCTGCCGGCCAAGGGCGCGTTCGTCGACACCTTCAAGGCCTTCGCCCACCTGCGTGAGCAGGGCCGCATCCGGTCGATCGGGGTGAGCAACTTCGAGCCCGAACACCTGCGGGAACTCGTCGACGCCACCGAGATCGTGCCCGCGGTCAACCAGATCGAACTGCATCCGCTGCTGCAGCAGGAGGAGTTGCGCGAGATGCATGCTCAGATGGGGATCGCGACCGAGGCGTGGAGTCCGCTCGGCCAGGGGTCACTGCTGTCCAACGACACCGTGGTCTCGGTCGCCGAAGCGCACGGCAAGACGCCGGCCCAGGTGTTGATTAGGTGGCATATGCAGCTCGGCAATATAGTCATCCCGAAGTCGGTGACCCCCGAGAGAATCGTGAGTAACTTCGACGTGTTCGATTTCGAGTTGAGCGAGCAGGACATGGCGTCCGTCTCGACGCTCGGCGACGGCACTCGGTTGGGCCCCGATCCGCGAACATTCGAATTCACGGGGTAGGTGAAATGACCGAATCGCCGGGCAATGCGGCTGCGGTTCCGACCGTCACGCTCAACGACGACCACACGATGCCGATATTCGGTCTCGGCGTCGGCGAGCTGTCGGAGTCCGAGACCGAGCAGGCGGTGCTGGCGGCGTTGTCAGCCGGCTACCGGCTGATCGACACCGCCGCGGCATACGGCAACGAGGAGGCGGTTGGGCGGGCCATCAAGGCGTCGGGCGTGCCGCGCGACGACATCTTCGTCACCACCAAGCTGGCCACCCCCGACCTCGGCTTCCAATCGTCCCAGGATGCGCTCAAGGCGAGCCTGGGCAGGCTCGGGCTCGATTACGTCGACCTCTACCTGATCCACTGGCCCGCCGGTGAACATGGCAAGTACGTCGACAGCTGGGGCGGCCTGATGAAGCGCAAAGAGGTCGGCGACACCAAGTCGATCGGGGTCGCCAACTTCCACGCCGAGCACCTGTCGAACGTCATCGACCTGTCGTTCTTCACCCCGGCGATCAACCAGATCGAGCTGCACCCGTTGCTGAACCAGGCGGAGCTGCGGGAGGTCAATGCCGGTTACGGGATCGTCACCCAGGCGTACGGTCCCCTGGGCGTCGGCCGCCTGCTGGAGAACGAGACGGTGACGTCGGTGGCGCAGGCGCACGGCAAGACCGCCGCGCAGGTGTTGATCCGATGGAGCGTGCAGCTGGGCAACGCGGTCATCGCCCGGTCGTCGAAACCGGAGCGGATCGCCTCGAACCTCGAGGTGTTCGACTTCGAGCTCACCGACGACGAGATCGCCTCCCTCAACGGCCTCGACGAGGGCACGCGGTTCCGCCCGGACCCGGAAACCTACACCGGTACGTAGGCCTTAGAGGAGCTCAACCCGTCGGGCAGGTGGCCGCGGCGTCGCGCAGTGCGGTCGCCGACGGCGCGTCGATCGGCAGTCGGTATCCGCGCAGCACCGCGATGAACTGCATCGAGTACTGGCAGTGAAACGCCGCATTCGGCGGCATCCAGGTCGCAGGCTCCTGATCACCCTTTTCCTGGTTGGCGTGTCCGGCCACCGCGATGAGATTCGCCGGATCGTTGGCGAACCGGACGCGCAGGTCTTCGGGCCAGTTGCGCGCCCCGAGGTCCCAGGCAAGCGCCAACGGGACGATGTGGTCGATTTGCACCGCGGCGCCGGTCTTCTCGCCTCGGGTGAAGGCGACGACGGCGTTGGTGTACGGGTCGTGCAGCGTGCCCGTGGCGACGGCGTCGGGGCAACGCTTGATCGACACGAACGTCTTGTCGTCGAGGTCGCGGTTGAGGATGTCGTTGCGGGTGTCGCACCCGTTGTGTCCGCCCGGGGCCGAGTTGTCGTCGGTCCAGCTGTCCCCGAAAGCCGCTCTGCGGTAGTCGTATCCGCGGATCCGCAACGGTATGACGGCAACGCCCGCGAGAACGTCGACCCCCGGCACCACGGTCGGGATGTCGGCGCGTGCGATGAACTGCGCCCGGTCCCCCGCCGAGTTGACCGCCTGCACGGCGACGATCACCGCCAGCGCGACGATCGCGGTCAGCCACAGCAGATGCCTGCGCTTCATGCCTTGTCCAGGAATTCGACGCGGTCGGTGTTGACGAACGGGGCGGCCAGCGCCGCCATACCCGGGTGGTCCGGATCGTTCTCGTACAGCCGTGCGCAGAACTCGCGGGCCGTCACGATGATGTCGAGGTGCTCCTGCAGCGACAGGAACCGGAGCGTGATCGCGCGGCCGGATTGGCTGAAGCCCAACACATCTCCCTCCTGCCGCTCGTAGAGGTCGAGGTCGGCGAGCTTGAACCCGTCCAGTGTGGATGCGACGGCGGTCAGCCGGGCGCCGGCCTTGGACCCCTGCGGGAGTTTGGTGACGAGCAGGCACAGGCTCGGATGCTGTCCGCGCCCGATGCGCCCGCGCAACTGGTGCAGCTGGCTGATGCCGAACCGGTCGGCGTCCATCACCACCATCACCGTCGCATTCGGCACGTCGACGCCGACTTCGATGACCGTCGTGCACACCAGCACGTCGATCTCGCCCGCGCGGAACGCGGCCATCACGGCGTCCTTCTCGTCGGCGGGCAGCCTCCCGTGCATGAGCCCGAGCCGCAGTCCGGCGAGCGGGCCTCGGCTCAGCCGCGCGAACAACTCGACCACCGTGATCGGCGGCGGACCGCCCTCCTTGTCCTTGGCCGACTTGTCGTTCTCGTCGATCCGCGAGGCCACCACGTACGCCTGCCTGCCCTGGCTCACCTCTTCGGTGATGCGCTGCCACACACGGTCCAGCCAGCGTGGGTGCTCGCTGAGAAAGACGGTGTTTGTCGTGATCGGTTGCCTGCCCCGCGGCAGCTCGCGCAATGTCGAGGTCTCCAGGTCACCGTAATGAGTCAACGCGACGGTGCGCGGTATCGGCGTGGCCGTCATCACCAGCAGATGCGGCGTGATACCCGCAGGGGCCTTGCCGCGCAACCGATCCCGTTGCTCCACGCCGAACCGGTGCTGCTCGTCGACGACCACCATGCCGAGGCGGTGGAATTCGACGGCGTCCTGCAATAGGGCGTGGGTGCCGATGACGATGCCCGCCTCACCGCCGGCGACCTCGTCGCGTACCGCGCGTTTCTGTTGCGCTGTCATCGATCCGGTCAACAGCGCGATGCGGGTGGCACCGTCCATGCCACCGAGTTGACCGGCGAGGGCCAACGGGCCGAGAACGGCGCCGATTGAGCGGGCATGTTGTGCGGCAAGGACTTCCGTGGGTGCGAGCAGCGCGCACTGATAGCCGGCGTCGACCATCTGCAACATCGCCAGCACCGAGACGATCGTCTTGCCCGAACCGACCTCGCCCTGCAGCATGCGGTTCATCGGTCGGGTGCTCTCCAGCTCGTCCGATACGACGTCGAGCACTTCCTTCTGGCCGTCGGTCAATTCGAACGGCAACTGTTCGCACATGGCGGCGACGAGCCCGTCGTCGCGGCGCTGCGCGACCGGACCCGACTCACTCAGCTCACCGTGGCGTCGGTTGACCAATGCCCATTGCAGGCCGATGGCCTCGTCGTACGTCAGTCGCGCGACCGCGGCGTCGCGTTCGGCCGATCTCTCTGCGGTGTGGATCGCGCGGAGCGCCTGGTCTTCGGTGATCAGACCATGTTGTCGCAGAAAGGCTTTCGGTAGCGGTTCGGTGATCGGGTCCAGCACGTCGAGCAGCTGACGCACACAGGCGTAGATCTCCCAGGTCTGCACCTTCTTGTTGGCCGGGTAGATCGGGAAGAAGTCGCGTTCGAAGGCGGCCAGCAGGTCCTCACCGGTGGCCCCCGAGGCCTCGGCGATCGCCTTGAGAGACTTGGATCCTCGCACGCCGCCGGTCTCGTGCAACACCAGGAACGCCGGATGGGTCAGCTGCATGACGCCCTTGAAGTAGCCGACCTCCCCCGACAGCATCACCTTCGCACCCTCGACCAACTGCTTCTTGAGGTACTTGACGTTGAAGAACGTCGCGGTCACCTTCGGCTTCCGGTGCCCGAGGGTGACGACGAGATATTCGCGCTGGGGTTGCCGGTTGGTCCGCCTCAGTTCGGCTTTGGTGATGACGTCGACGAACGTGACGTGGACGCCCTCCTCGAGATCCTCACCCTCGCCGACCGTCGTCATCTCGTCGCTGTACTTGCGGGGATAGTGACGCAGCAGATCGTTGACCGTGTGGATGCCGAAGTGCTCAGCGAGCGGGTCCGCGGCCTTCTTACCGAGCACGAAGTCGAGACGGTCGGACAGGGTCGCCACGGCTATTCCACCCCGATCAGCAAGGCGTCGCCGCGGTGGCCGGTGTGGTAGGTCACCAGTTCGACGCCGGGATGCCGGTCGTGCACGTGCTCGGAGAGCGCGCCGGCGACACCCTCGTCGACCCCGGCGCCGGTGAGGACCGTGACGAGTTCACCGCCGGCGGCCAGCAACAGGTCGATCAGCCCCGCTCCCGCCGCGGCCAGGTCGTCACCGACGATCAGCACTTCGTCGCCGGAGATGCCGAGACCGTCGCCCGGCTTGCACATCCCCGCCCAGGTGAGCGCTTCCTCGGTGGCGATCCGCACCGATCCGTGCCGGGCGCCCGCGGCGGCCCTGGCCATGGTGTATCCGTCGTCGACGGCCTGGCGCGCGTCGTCGTGGACCGCCAGCGCCGCCAGCCCTTGAACCATGGACGCCGTGGGTACCGGCACCGCGTCGAGGCCCCAGCCCATCGCGGCGGTGCACCCGGCGACCAGTTCCTCGGCCGCGACGTATCCGTTCGGCAGGATCATCGCCTGGCCCGCGTCGGCGTTGACCAGTGCGTGCAGCAGCTGTTTGGCGCTGACCGGCGCGTCGCCCTCGAGCGGCAGCACGTGGGCGCCCTCGGCCGCGAACAACTCCTCGGCGCCCGTCCCATCGACGACGGCGAGCACCGTCCGTGCATGGGACCACGCCCTCTCCGGGCGGGCATCGTGGGTGCCGCTGAGAGCGGTGATCTGGATGCGGCTGGGGGTGCCCACCGCGAGTCCGGCCTCGACGGCGGCGCCGGCGTCGTCGGCGTGCACATGCACCGAGTAATGGCCGCTGCCGTCCGACGGAGCGGCGATCGCGACCGAGTCGCCCAGCCCGTCGAGGTCGTTGCGCAGTTTCTCCACCCCTGCCGGATCGCATCCGCTGAGCAGGTACATCACCTCGAACTGCGGAGCCGCGACGGCGCGGTTGGCACCGTTGTCGGTGTGCGGTGGCGGCGCCGGAATGTACTCCGTCCTGCGCGGAGCACTGCCGGTCAGCGTGGTGCTCATCGCGTCCAGCAGTACCAGCAGGCCGCGCCCTCCGGCGTCCACCACGCCCGCGCGGGCCAGCACGTCGAGTTGGCCGGTGGTCTTCTCCAGCGACTGCGCTGCCGCGTCTGCGGCCCTGCACACGACCTCGGGCAGCTCGGCGCCATCGGTCGAGGCCTGCTCGGCGGCCTCGGCCGCGGCCTGGAGCACTGTGACGATGGTGCCCGGCACGGCCTCGCCCATCGCCCGGATCACCAACACCACGGCGTGGTGCAGCGCCGCGGCGAACAGCGGCCCGTCCACCCGGTCCAGACCACCGTGCAGATCGGCCGATGCTTCTGCGGTGACCTCGGCCAGCGCGCGCAGTATCTGGGACAGGATCACGCCCGAGTTGCCCCGCGCCCCGTGGATGGCGCCGCGTGCCAGCGCCGCCGCGACTTCGGCGACGTCGTCGGCGCCGGCCAGCGCATCGGCTTGCGCCCACGCCGAGCGCATTGTGAACAGCATGTTCGTGCCGGTGTCGGCGTCGGCGACCGGGAACACGTTGAGTCGGTTGATCTCGTCGGTATGGGTGATGAGGTCACCGACCGCGGTGTGCGACCACTTCTGCAGCATGGGGGCATCGAGCAGTCGAGCCGACATGCCTAACCTCCGCAGAAATGTGACGCTCCACGCACCCCGCCGTGCGGTCAGCCTAGCGATTGGACCTGACAGCCTCGGCACAACGTTCTCGCCGGTCGGTAGGCTGGGGCAGGCTCGCACGCAGCGCGGGACGACATTTTGGCGTTCGCTGCGGCTGCCGGTATCCTGGTCAGGTTGTCGGGTCGAGCCGCACCGGTCGCGGTGCCGCGACCCGGACCCCACGTACTGATCTGAGGAGTTCTGCATATGGCTGCCGTGTGCGATATCTGCGGGAAGGGACCCGGCTTCGGCAAGTCGGTCTCGCACTCCCATCGCCGGACCAGCCGTCGCTGGGATCCCAATATCCAGACCGTGCGCGCCGCCCGCCCCGGCGGCAACAAACAGCGCATGAACGTGTGCACGTCGTGTATCAAGGCCGGAAAGGTCTCGCGCGGCTGACGCCGCGATTGCCGTTACCGGCGACCGGGTAGTCGTGCTGCATGACCTCTCGTGCAGCTGCAAGATCCACCCTGACCGCGCTGGCGTCCGGATGTGCGTTGGCCTTGTTGACCGCGTGCGGCGGCGGTGATTCCGCCGGCGACGAGACCACCACCACTACTACGTCGACGACATCGCCGACCACGTCGGTGGAAGTGACGGTGGAGACGAGCGCGCCGGAGACCACCCCGGCGTCGCCGGAATCGCCGGCCACCACCACCGAAGGGAACGGCACCGTCGAGGTTCCGGTTCCCGATGTCCCGTCACCCCCGGCCATTCCGTCACCGCCGGCGATTCCGTCTCCTCCGCCGATTCCCTCGCCGCCGCCGATTCCGGGCGTCGGATAGTCCTAGGGAAGCCGCCAGTCGATCGGCTGGGCACCCATCTTCTCGAGCAGTTCGTTCGCGCGGCTGAACGGTCGCGAGCCGAAGAAGCCGCGCGACGCCGAAAGCGGCGACGGGTGCGGAGACTCGATCGCCACGCAGTCGGCGCCGTCCAGCATCGGTTTCAGAGTCGAGGCGTCGCGACCCCACAGCACCGCGACCAAAGGCTGCCCGCGTGCGACCAGCGCGCGAATCGCGCACTCGGTCACCGCCTCCCAGCCCTTACCGCGGTGCGACGCCGGCGTGCCCGGTCGAACGGTGAGCACCCTGTTGAGCAGCATCACCCCGCGTTCGGCCCACGGCGTCAGGTCACCGGTGGACGGGGCGGGGTGGCCGAGGTCGCTTCCGTACTCCTTGAAGATGTTCTCCAGGCTGCGCGGCAGCCGCCGCACCTCGGGCGCCACCGAGAAGCTGAGGCCGACGGCGTGACCGGGCGTCGGGTAAGGGTCCTGTCCTACGATCAGTACCCGCACCCGGTCCATCGGAAAGGTGAACGCGCGCAAGACGTTCTGACCCGCGGGCAGATATCCGTTTCCGGCGGCCAGTTCAGCGCGGAGAAACTCGCCCATCTGCGCGACCTGACCCGCGACTGGTTCCAGAGCCGTGGCCCAACCCTGCTCGATGAGCTCGTGCAGCGGCCGCGCCGTCATGCCAATCCCCTGATCAGCAACACCACTGAATCAGCGCCGGCTCGGCGGTCCTTCGAGATCTCCTGGTACTCGGGCGAGTTCGCCCAGTTCCGAAACGAAGGCTCATCGGGAAACGACATCAACACGACCTTCTCGCGGTCCGACTCGCCCTCCAGAACCTGCGGCGACTCATCGGCCGCGAGCAGCGTCCCCGCATACCGGTTGAAGACCGCCAGGAAACGGGCTTGGTAGCGGTCATAGGCCGCACGGTCCGTGAACCTCAGCTGGGCGATGGCGTACACGGTCACGAGTCGACACCCTAACTAGTCGAACGACTGCCACCCGGCATTCCCCTGCCAGGCCGCGCCGTCGACCGACACCCGCTCCGGGCCCTCCTGCACGCGACCGATCTCCCTCCACCCGAACGGCAGCGCCCCCGGGAACGTCGCGACCAGCGCATGGTCCTCGCCGCCGCCGAGGATCCACGCCCACGCGTCGGCGCCGACCGCTTCTGCTGCGCCGGCCAGCACGTCGCGGTCGGCGGTCAATGCCGCAGTGGACAGGTCGATGCCGACGCCGGATGCCTCGGCGATGTGACCCAGGTCGGCCAGCAGCCCGTCGGAGACGTCGGTCATCGCGGTCGCGCCGCTTTCGGCGGCGATGCGGCCCTGTCCGTAAGGCGGCCGCGGCGCGACATGGCACCCACGCAGTTCGTCGAATTGTCGAATATCGTTGCGCCACAATTCGAATCCGGCGGCTGAGCAACCGATGTCACCGGTGATGGCCACCACGTCGCCGGGTCGTGCCCCGCTGCGGCGCACCGGCCCGCGGCCGTCGAGGTCACCGAGCGCCGTCACTGAGATCACCCATTGCGGCGCGCTGACGAGGTCGCCGCCGACGATGCCCGCGCCCATCGACTCGGCCTCGCGCCACATGCCGTCGGCGAGCTGCAGCGCCTGGTCGGCCGGCGTCTCCGAGGGTGCCCCGAATGCGACGACGAAGGCGGTCGCGCGTGCACCCATCGCCTCGATATCGGCGGCGTTCTGCGCGATCGCCTTGCGCCCCACGTCATGCGGCGTCGACCAGTCCAACCGAAAGTGACGCTCGGCCACCAGCATGTCGGTGCTCACGACCGTCTTACCGTCGGGCGCGAACAGCACCGCGGCGTCGTCACCGGGCCCGAGCGCGACGACGTCCGGCTGGCGGCGTCCGGCCACCAATCGCCGGATCACGGCGAACTCGCCCACTTGCGCCAGGGTTTCGGCGTCGGTCGCCATGTCACCTCCCGTCGCGGCCGCACCTTATCCGTTTCGTGCCGGCCTGAACACTGGCCGCACCTGCGGTACGTTAAGCGCCTGCGGCGTGGAGTCTATGCATCGATGTGGAGGAACAGCGGGTGGTCGAGGCTTTCATGCTGATTCAGACCGAGGTGGGCCGCGCCGAGGTCGTCGCCAAACAACTCGCCGCGCTTCCCGGGGTGGTGTCCGCGGAGTACGTGACCGGCCCGTACGACGTGGTCGCGCGTGTGGGCGCCGATACCTTGGCCGATCTGAAAGCCACCGTGGTTCCCAATGTTCAACGGGTGACCGGTATCACCCGCACGCTGACCTGTCCGATCGCCAACGGGGCGCCTTTCTAGAGTTGGACCGTGGCTTCGCAGACCGGTGACGGGCCGCCGCGGGCGCTGCTGATCGCCGCGCTGGTGGTGGCGGTCGCAGCGGTGGTGGCGATTCTGGTGATCGCCGCGCTGCGCCAGAATCCCGAGGAACAACAGGCGGTGCCGTTGGTGCCGGTGCCGGCCCCGCAGGCCACGAGCGCCGAATGCGCCGACCTGATCGCCCAACTGCCGGACAAGCTCGGCGATCACACCCGCGCACCGTTGGCCGATCCCGCGCCTGCCGGTGCGGGGGCGTGGCGAGCCGAGGGTCAGGGAGAACCGATCGTGCTGCGCTGCGGGGTGGAACGGCCCGCGGAGTTCGTCGTCGGTGCGCCGGTGCAGGTGGTGGACGACGTGCAGTGGTTCCGGGTGGGTGAGGCCGGTGTCGATGACGCTGGCGCCGAGCAGGCGCGTAGCACGTGGTACGCCGTCGACCGCGGCGTGTACGTCGCCCTGACCCTGCCGCAGGGCTCCGGCCCGACGCCGATTCAGCTGCTTTCCACGGTCATCGCCGAATCGCTTCCGGCTAAGCCCGTCGCTCCCGCACCGGTGCGTTGATCCTGCGCTGTGGCCGCAGGTAGCGCTCGTCAGCGCAGACCGGTGCCGCGTTTGAGTGCGGTTTCGACCATGGTGGCCAGCAGGGTCGGGTAATCGACCCCGGTGGCCGCCCACATCTGCGGGTACATCGAGATGGTGGTGAACCCCGGCATGGTGTTGAGCTCGTTGATCACAGGCCCGTCATCGGTGAGAAAGAAGTCGACGCGGGCCAGGCCCTGACAGTCGATCGCGTTGAAGGCCTGAATCGAGAGCCGTCGCACCGCCTCGACAACGTCGTCGTCCACTTTGGCGGGGACATCGAGTTCGGCGGCGTCCTCGAGGTATTTCGTCGCGAAGTCGTAAAAGCCGTCCTCGCGGCCGCGCACGCCTGCGACCCGGATCTCGCCGAGCGCGCTGGCCTCGATCCGGCCGTCGGGGAATTCGAGCACGCCGCATTCGAGTTCGCGCCCCGGCACCGCGGATTCGACGATCACCTTCGGATCGTGGCGGCGGGCCTGTTCGATCGCCGACGGCAGCTGATCCCACGCCGTGACCCGGCTGACGCCGATCGACGACCCCCCGCGCGCCGGCTTGACGAAGACGGGCAGGCCAAGCCGCTCGCGCGCCTCGAAAGTCAAGGCGTCCTGGCGGGGCCGCAGCACCTCGTGATCGCCGATCGGCAGCCCCGCGGCGCCCAGCAGCTTCTTGGTGAACTCCTTGTCCATGCCCACCGCGCTGGCCAGGACACCCGCTCCGACGTAGGGCACTCCCGCCAATTCGAGCAGTCCCTGGATCGTGCCGTCTTCGCCGTACGGACCGTGTAGCACCGGGAAGACCACGTCGACCGTCGCCAACATCTCCCCCGCCCCCTCACCCAGCGACAGCAGTTGGCCGCGGCGGCCCGGATCGGCGGCCAGGGCCAGTTCGGTGCCCGACGCGGCGGTCACTTCCGGAAGTCGGCCGTCGGTGATCGCGAGGCTGTCCGGCCGCGCTTCGGTCAACATCCAGGCCCCTCCGGGGGTGATGCCGACGGCGACCACGTCGAACCGCTGCGGATCGAGATTGCGCAGGATGCTGCCTGCGGATACGCACGAAATTGCGTGCTCGGAGCTGCGCCCGCCGTAGACGACGGCAACCCGGACGCGTCCGGTGCTCCTGTCCGATGTCGCCGGCCGGGCGGCTCCGGGCTCATGGCGGGCAGTCACAACCTAGAGAGGCTACCGCCCGCGTCGGCGGCCGGTCGTCCGGCGATGGCCGACCGTGGTGTCAGGCCAGCGCCTGCTCGATGTCGGCGATCAGGTCGTCGGTGTCCTCGATCCCCAGCGAGATGCGCGCGAACCCGTCGCTGACGTCGTCGCCCCAGCGGGCGCGGCGGTCCACCGACGTGTGGATTCCGCCGAAACTCGTCGATGCGATCAGCAGCATGCTGCGCTCGACCAGGCTGTGCACAGCCGCAGCGTCGGCCAACTCGGCGGCGATCAGGCCACCGAACCGTTTCATCTGCGCGCACGCGATGCGGTGCGACGGATCGTCGGGCAGACCGGGATAGCGCACGGCGCGCACGGCGGGGTGGGCGTGCAGCACCACGGCGAGCGCCGTCGCGTTGTGGCACTGCCGTTCGAACCGCAGGCCCGCGGTGCCCAGGCTGCGCAACAGCAGCCACGCCTCGAAGGCGCCGAGGATCGCACCGGAGTGCAGTCGTTCGCGCGCCACCTCCGCCATCAGGTCGGTGTGCGCGCTCGCGACATAACCGGCGAGCAGATCGCTATGGCCCGACAACGCCTTGGTCGCACTGGCGACGACCACGTCGGCGCCCAGCGAAAGCGGTTGCTGACCGAAGGGGGTGGCGGTGGTGTTGTCGACGACGAGCGTGGCGCCCCGGCTACGGCACTGCAGCGCGAGCCGGTGCAGATCCACCACATCCAGGCCCGGATTGGCCGGGCTCTCGGCGAGCACGACGTCCGCGTCCGCCGATGCCGTACACATCTCGCCGGTGGCGGCCGGCACCACCGCAACCCCTTGCTCGGCAAGGTATTCGGACGCGTACCGGCGGACTTGATAGTAGCCGTCGGCGGGCACGACGAGCTTATGTCCCGGCTTGGCGAGCACCCGCAGAACGGACGTGATCGCGGCCATCCCCGAACCGAAGGCCAGCGCGGACGGGGCGCCCTCCAGTTGCGCGAGCGCCGACTCCAGGTGGCGCCAGGTCGGATTCGAGCTCCGTCCATAGGAGTCCGGCACGTCCGATGGATCGGACGACAGGTGAAAGGTGGACGCCGGAACCGGTGATGGCGCCACGGCCTGCCCCGGGACAGGTTCCGAGGCAACGGATTTGACGCTACGAGTGGAATCGCCGTACTGACCGTCCACCGGTCACTCCGGTTTGGTGCTGCGCCCGAGCAACAGGACGACGGCCTCGTCGACCGACAGACCCCTGTGGCATACCCGGAACACGGCATCGGTCAGCGGCATCTCGACGTCGTAGCTCTCGGCCAGCGCCAGCACCGATTGGCACGACGCGACGCCTTCGGCGACGTGGCCACCGGTGGCGAGCATCGCCGATTCCATTGTGCCGCCCTGGCCCAGGCGCAGCCCGAACGTGCGGTTACGCGACTGCCCGGATGTGCACGTCGCGACGAGGTCACCGACTCCGGCCAAGCCCGCGAGGGTCGCGGGCTTGGCGCCCAACGCGATTCCCAACCGCATGATCTCGGCCAGCCCACGGGTGATGATCGCCGCGGCGGTGTTCTCACCCAGCCCCACCCCCGCCGCCATACCGGACGCGAGCGCGATGACGTTCTTGCACGCACCACCGACTTCGGCGCCGATGACGTCGGCATTGGTGTAAGGCCGGAAGTATGCCGTCGAAAGCGCCCGTTGCAATGCGACGGCCCGTCCGGAGTCACTGCAGGCGACCACGGTGGCTGCCGGTTGCTCGTCGGCGATCTCGCTAGCGAGGTTCGGACCGGAGACCACCGCGACGCGTGCCGGATCGGCACCGATCACTTGGATGAGCACCTGGCTCATGCGCATGAGCGTGTCGAGTTCGATGCCCTTGGCCAGGCTCACCAACGTGACTTCGTCGTCGATCAGCCCCGACCACCGTTCGAGATTGGCCCGAAGCGTCTGGGCGGGCACCGCGAACAGCACCGTGCATGCGCCGTTCAGCGCCTCGGCCGCATCGGTGGTCGCCCTGATGGTCTTGGGCAGTTCGGTGTCACCGAGATATCCGGAGTTGCGATGGGTGTCGTTGATCTCGTCGGCGACTTCTTGGTGACGTGCCCACAGCGTCACCTCGTTGCCCGCATCGGCAAGGACCTTCGCCAGTGCGCTCCCCCACGCACCGGCCCCCATCACCGCCGCCTCGACCACGCCTTCAGCGTAGCCCCCGCCCGACTGCTGGCAGGATGACGCACATGAGCGGGTCACCGGATGCCGAGATCGCATTGGTGATCGCCGTAAAACGCCTCGCCGCGGCCAAGACCCGGTTGGCCCCCGTCTTTTCCGCATCCACCCGCGAGAAGGTCGTACTGGCGATGTTGATCGACACCATCACCGCCGCGTCCGCGGTTTCGGCCATCGGCTCGGTCACGGTGGTCACACCGGACGAAGTCGCCGCCGGGGCCGCGCGTCGACTCGGCGCGCGGGTGCTCACCGACCCGACCCCCGGAAGCCACCCCGACCCGCTGAACAATGCGATCGCCGCCGCCGAAGCCGATGTCCGCCATGAGACATCGAACGTCGCTGTGTTGCAAGGTGATCTGCCCGCATTGCAAGCCCACGAGCTGGCCGCCGCCGTCGCGGCGTCCCGAGAACACCCACGCAGCTTCGTCGGTGACCGGCACGGCACCGGTACGTCGGCGTTGTTCGCGTTCGGGGTCGCCTTGAACCCGCAATTCGGCGCCGACTCCGCTCAACGCCACCGGCGTTCCGGCGCGCTCGAGCTCACCGGCGCGTGGCCGGGACTCCGCTGCGACATCGACACACCCGACGACCTGCTGGTGGCGCGCCGGCTCGGCGTCGGCGCGGCAACGACGGCGGCCATCACCGATTCGAGATGAACCGTTCAACTGCGCGCTGGCACGAAGACCGTTGGATAGGGGATCATCGCAGGCATGACGAAAGCCGGGACCGAGGTTCGTGCCAGCGACGGCGAACCACCGTCGCCGACCATCCGAACGTTGCCGTCGGACTCCGGTAACTCGGCGCCGGATGCCCCTCCCGCAGCGACCGCCCCCGCCGTCGACAACGCGCTACCAGAAGATCGCTACCTGAACCGCGAGCTGAGCTGGCTCGACTTCAACTCCCGGGTGCTGGCATTGGCCGCCGATACGTCGCTGCCGCTGCTGGAGCGGGCGAAATTCCTTGCGATCTTCGCGTCGAATCTCGATGAGTTCTACATGGTCCGGGTCGCCGGACTGAAACGCCGCGACGAGATGGGCCTGTCGGTGCGCTCCGCCGACGGGCTCTCGCCCCGCGAACAGTTGCGTCGCATCAACGAGCGAACCCAGCACCTTGCCGACCGGCACGCGCACGTATTCCTCGATTCGGTGCGCCCAGCGCTGGCCGACGAAGGCATCGTGATCGTCACGTGGGCCGAACTCGACGAGGCCGAACGCGCACGGTTGTCGACCTACTTCCACGAGCAGGTGTTCCCGGTGCTGACGCCGCTCGCCGTCGATCCGGCCCACCCGTTCCCTTTCGTGAGTGGCCTGAGCCTGAACTTGGCGATCACCGTCAAACATCCCGACGACGGTGGGCAGCACTTCGCCCGCGTCAAAGTGCCCGACAACGTAGAACGGTTCGTCGAACTGGCCGCCCGCGAAAGCGATGCCAGCATCGTTCGCTTCCTGCCGATGGAGGAACTGATCGCGGCGTTCCTTCATGTCCTGTTCCCCGGGCTGGAGATCGTCGAGCACCATGCGTTCCGCATCACGCGCAACGCCGATTTCGAGGTCGAAGAGGACCGCGACGAGGACCTGCTGCAGGCCCTCGAACGGGAACTGGCACGGCGCCGATTCGGTTCCCCGGTCCGGTTGGAAGTCTCCGACGACATGACCGAGAGCATGCTCGAGTTGCTGTTGCGCGAACTCGACGTCGCGCCGGGCGATGTCATCGAGGTGCCCGGGTTGCTCGACCTGTCCTCGCTGTGGCAGATCTACGGTCTCGACCGACCTGCGCTCAAAGACCGGCCGTTCGTGCCTGCCACCCCGCCGGCGTTCGGCGAGCGCGAGACTCCCAAGAGCATCTTCTCGACGCTGCGCGACGGCGACGTGCTGGTGCACCACCCGTACGACTCCTTCTCCACCACCGTGCAGCGCTTCATCGAACAGGCCGCGGCGGACCCGAACGTGTTGGCGATCAAGCAGACCCTGTACCGCACCTCGGGCGACTCGCCAATCGTCAACGCGCTCATCGACGCGGCGGCGGCGGGTAAGCAGGTTGTCGCGCTCGTCGAGATCAAGGCCCGGTTCGACGAGCAGGCCAACATCAAGTGGGCACGTGCGCTGGAGCGTGCGGGCGTGCACGTCGTGTACGGGCTCATCGGACTCAAGACTCACTGCAAGACGTGTCTGGTGGTGCGCAGGGAGGGCTCACTGATCCGGCGCTACTGCCACATCGGCACCGGCAACTACAACCCCAAAACCGCGCGGCTGTACGAAGACATCGGGCTGCTGACCGCCGCGCCCGACATCGGCGCGGACCTCACCGATCTGTTCAACTCACTGACGGGCTACTCGCGCAAGGACTCCTACCGCAACCTTCTTGTCGCCCCTCAGGGGGTCCGACGGGGCATCATCGAGCGCATCGAACGGGAGATCGTCGCCACCCGCGACGGCGCCGAGGGGCGGATCAGGCTGAAAGCCAACGCGTTGGTGGACGAGCAGGTCATCGATGCGCTGTACCGCGCGTCGCAGGCCGGTGCGCGGGTCGAGGTGGTGGTCCGGGGTATCTGCGCGCTACGACCCCACGCCCCTGGATATTCGGACAACATCGCTGTCCGCTCGATCCTCGGCCGGTTCCTCGAACACTCGCGGATCATTCACTTCCGTGCGATCGACGAGTTCTGGATCGGCAGCGCGGACATGATGCACCGCAATCTGGACCGGCGCGTCGAAGTGATGGCCGAAGTCAAGGATCCGCGGCTGAAGGCGCAACTGCACGACATCTTCGAATCGGCGATGGACCCCTCGACCCGGTGTTGGGAGTTGGGCGTCGACGGTAAGTGGACGGCGTCGCCGCAGGAGGGCCACACGGTCCGCGACCACCAGGTCTCGTTGATGGAACACCACCGGCAACCATGACGGACCTCCTCAACGTCAGGGACTTTCAGCATTGTCGTCGTGGGCCGCGGGTGCCCAGAATGATCTGCAGGAGTTGAGGTGCCGAAGCGGACATCCGAGACCAGCTCCGATGTGGAGACGATCCTGGCCGGCGGGGCGGTGTTGTGGCGGCCCGACGGAAATCCCGATGCGCCGGAAGTCGCGCTGATCCACCGCCCTCGGTACGACGACTGGTCGCTGCCGAAAGGCAAGGTGGATCCCGGCGAGACGGAGCCCGTGACCGCCGTCCGCGAGGTATGCGAAGAGACCGGGTACACCGCACATCTCGGCCGACGACTCAGTTCGGTCAGCTATCCCGTCGAGGGCGGCAAGAAGAAGGTGCGCTACTGGGCGGCGCGCATGGTCCGCGGTGAGTTCTGCCCGAACGACGAGGTCGACGAGCTCAAATGGCTACCCGTCCCGGCGGCGATCAAACAGCTCGATTATCCGCACGATCGAAAGGTCCTGCGCCGCTTCGCGAAGTATCCGGCCGACACCAAGACCGTGCTGATCGTCCGCCACGCCACCGCGGGCAGCAAGTCCCGGTTCAAGGGCGACGACCGCAAACGGCCCTTGGACAAGCACGGCCGCGCGCAGGCGGAGTCACTGGTCGAGATGTTGCTCGCCTTCGGTGCCGACCGGCTGTTCGCGGCGGACCGAGTGCGCTGTGTATCGACATTGGAACCACTGGCAGAAGAACTCGGGACGTCGATCCAGAGTGACGGGCTGCTGACCGAAGAGGCTTACGCGGACAACCGCAAAGCGGCCCGGCAGCGCTTCCTCGAGATCGCCGGCACCGCTGGCACGCCGGTGATCTGCACTCAGGGCAAGGTGATTCCGGACCTCGTCAAATGGTGGTGCGAGCGCGACGGCGTGCGGCCCGACAAGTCGCGCAATCGCAAGGGCAGCACCTGGGTGATGTCGCTTCACAACGGTCGGCTGATTGCGGCGGACCATATGGGCAGCCCACTGGCCGTGAAATGACGCCCACACGTTGAATGCAAATTCCGGGGGACTGCCGCTCGGAAAGATTGAGCCGTAGATGTTTTGGTGGGCGCAAAACTCGAACACGCCGTGGGTCGCGTAGACCCACGGCGTGTCCGTTCGAAACTACTTGCGCCCGCGCTTGGTCGCGGCCTTCTTGGCCGGTGACTTCTTGGCGGCGGCTTTCTTGGCCGGCGACTTCTTCGCGGCCGACTTCTTAGCCGGTGCCTTCTTGGCGGCCGACTTCTTGGCCGGCGACTTCTTGGCGGCGGTCTTCTTGGCCGCCGTCCGCTTGGTCGCGGCCTTCTTAGCCGGCGACTTCTTGGCGGCGGTCTTCTTGGCCGCCGTCCGCTTGGTCGCGGCCTTCTTAGCCGGTGACTTCTTGGCGGCACTCTTCTTGGCCGGCGACTTCTTGGCCGCCTTGCGGGCACTGCCCGCCGTAACGCCTCTCTTCACTGCTGGTCCTTCCGCCGGGAGGCGCTGCGCCCCAGAGACAACGGCTTTGAACTGAGCGCCGGGCCGGAATGCCGGCACAGAGGTGGGCTTCACCCGGACGGTCTCGCCGGTGCGCGGATTACGCGCGACGCGTGCTGCGCGGCGGCGCTGTTCGAAAACGCCGAAGCCGGTAATGGTGACGCTGTCACCCTTGTGCACCGCACGCACGATGGTGTCAACGACATTCTCCACCGCAGCGGTGGCCGACCGACGATCCGAGCCCATTTTCTCCGTGAGTACGTCGATGAGCTCTGCTTTGTTCATGCATAACCTCCGGAAACCAGTGGTCCTCTTTGGACCGACTAGAGGACACGGTAAACCCATTCCCCATTGATTTCCAAGAGCCACGCGCAGTTTCAGGCGAAGCCAGCGAACTTTCTTGCCCCACTTGACCTCCAGAGGGGCCCCCGAAGAACCGGGTCCAGTGACGGTGATTTCGGCTTACCGGGCGCCGTTATCCGGCTGGCAGAGTCCGCGGTTTCCAGTCCGGCCTGCGCGATTCATAAGCCGCGATATCATCGCATTTGCGCAGCGTAAGACCTATATCGTCGAGTCCGGAGAGCAATCGCCAAGCCGTATAGTCGTCAATTCTGAACGGCACCATGACCGTTCCTGCGGCGATGGTTCGATCTTGAAGATTCACAGTGATTTCCAGGCCTGGCTGCTGCTCGATGAGCTTCCATAAAATTTCCACATCATCTTGCGGAATTTCGGCCGCCAGGAGCCCGGCCTTGCCCGCATTGCCCCGGAAGATGTCGGCGAAGCGGGACGAGATGACGACCCGGAAGCCGTAATCCATAAGCGCCCACACGGCATGCTCGCGTGACGAACCGGTGCCGAAATCGGGGCCGGCGACCAATACCGAACCTTTGTCGAACGGAGGCAAGTTCAATACGAACGACGGGTCGTTGCGCCAGGCGGCGAACAAGCCGTCCTCGAAACCCGTTCGTGTAACTCGCTTCAGATAGACCGCCGGAATGATCTGATCGGTATCGACATTCGACCGACGCAGCGGGACGCCGATGCCGGTGTGAGTGTGGAAAGCCTGCACGGGTTCTGCTCCTATCAGTCGGTCAGGTCTGCGGGCGAGGACAATGTGCCGCGCACCGCGGTGGCAGCCGCGACTGCGGGAGACACCAGATGTGTGCGGCCGCCCTTGCCTTGCCTGCCCTCGAAATTCCGGTTGGAGGTCGAGGCACAACGTTGACCCGGTGACAGCTGGTCGGGATTCATGCCCAGACACATCGAGCAGCCCGCCTGACGCCACTCCGCTCCCGCAGCGGTGAAGATCTCTCCGAGCCCTTCGGATTCGGCCTGCATCCGCACGCGCATGGACCCGGGCACGATCAGCATGCGCACCCCGTCAGCGACCTTGCGTCCGCGCAGCACGTCGGCGGTCACCCGCAGATCCTCGATACGACCGTTGGTGCACGAGCCGACGAAGACGGTGTCGACCGTGATGTCACGCATCGCGGTACCGGGCCGAAGGTCCATGTAGGCCAACGCCTTTTCGGCCGCTTGGCGCTCCCCCTCGTCGAAAATCAACTCCGGGTCGGGCACCGAATCGGACAGCGGCACCCCCTGGCCAGGGTTGGTGCCCCACGTGACGAACGGGCTCAGGGTCGAGGCGTCGATGTAGACCTCGGTGTCGAATTCGGCACCCTCGTCGGTGCGAAGGTTGCGCCATGCCGCGACCGCTTCGTCCCACTGTTCGCCCTGTGGGGCGTGTGGACGCCCGCGCAGAAATTCGAACGTCGTGTCGTCCGGTGCCACCATGCCGGCCCGCGCACCCGCCTCGATGCTCATGTTGCAGATCGTCATCCGGCCCTCCATCGACAGCGATTCGATGGCGCTGCCGCGGTATTCGATGACGTGACCCTGTCCTCCGCCGGTGCCGATCTTGGCGATCACGGCGAGAATGATGTCCTTGGCGCTCACTCCGTCGGGAAGTTCGCCGTCGACGTTGACTGCCATGGTCCTGAACGGGCGCAACGGCAGAGTCTGCGTGGCGAGTACGTGCTCGACTTCCGACGTACCGATTCCCATCGCCAGCGCGCCGAACGCACCGTGCGTCGAGGTATGGCTGTCGCCACACACAACCGTCATACCGGGCTGCGTCAATCCGAGCTGCGGTCCGATGATGTGCACGATGCCCTGCTCGGCATCGCCCATCGGATGAAGCCGGATACCGAACTCTTCGCAGTTGCGCCGCAGGGTCTCCACTTGTGTGCGCGAGACGGGGTCGGCGATCGGCTTGTCGATGTCGACCGTCGGCACGTTGTGGTCCTCGGTGGCGATGGTCAGATCCGGTCTGCGTACCGGGCGCCCCGCCAACCGCAGCCCGTCGAACGCTTGGGGGCTTGTCACCTCGTGCACGAGATGGAGGTCGATGTAGATCAGATCCGGTTCGCGCGCAGCGCCCTCGCCGCCACCTTCGACGACGACGTGGTCGGCCCACACCTTTTCGGCCAACGTGCGCGGTGTGTCACCGCGGCCGCGGGCGGCACTGGAAACATCGGTGAACATCTTGACTATCTCACAATCTGGGACGTTAGTATCTCCCTGTGAGACAGGATAGCGGCATCGGCGTATTGGACAAAGCCGTGGGCGTGCTGCACGCGGTCGCCGATTCGCCCTGCGGGCTGGCCGAACTGTGCGAGCGCACGGGCTTGCCGCGCGCCACGGCACACCGTCTTGCCGCGGGCCTGGAAACCCACCGCTTGCTGGCGCGCAACGGCGACGGCCGCTGGCGGCTCGGCCCCGGCCTCACCGAGTTGGCCGGACAGGTCAACGATCCGCTCGTGGCCGCCGGAGCGGTGGTGCTGCCCCGGTTGCGCGAGATCACCGGCGAGAGCGTGCAGCTCTACCGCCGCGAAGGCGCCTCGCGGATCTGCATCGCGGCGCTGGAACCGCCTGCCGGGCTGCGGGATACCGTGCCGGTCGGCAGCACGCTGCCGATGACGGCGGGATCGGGCGCGAAGGTCCTATTGGCGTATGCCGACGCGGCCACCCAGCAGGCCGTCCTCCCGAACGCCAAGTTCACCGAGCGCACGCTCGCCGAGGTACGCAAGCGCGGCTGGGCGCAGAGCGCCGCCGAACGCGAGCCGGGTGTGGCGAGTGTCTCGGCTCCGGTGCGTGACGGACGCGGTGTGGTCATCGCCGCGGTATCGGTGTCCGGGCCGATCGACCGGATGGGCAGGCGGCCCGGTGCGCGGTGGGCCGCCGATCTGTTGGCCGCTGCCGACGCCCTGACCCGGCGCCTGTGAATGTGAATGTGACGCAGTTCGCAGACCGCGAAATCTGTACCCCCGATGGGATTCGAACCCACGCTACCGCCGTGAGAGGGCGGCGTCCTAGGCCGCTAGACGACGGGGGCTAGAACTGGTTTCCGGATCGCCAGCATATCTCAGCGAGATTTGTCGGCCTAATCACGGTGGTTGGCTGGGGTACCAGGACTCGAACCTAGAATGGCTGAACCAGAATCAGCTGTGTTGCCAATTACACCATACCCCATCGGCGGCCCGTAACCGCAGGTCACAGGCTTATTCCGGTCCCCTAGTGCGGCGGGCGGAACCCGTCGCGCGCGGTATCGGACCGACGTGCAGACTACCAAAGATTTTCAACGCGCTTTTCAGGCCTCGGCTTCCGCGGCGGCTCGTTCGCGGCCGGCCCGTAGCCGGTCCAGGCTGCGTTCGCGCCCCAGCAGGTCAAGCGATTCGAACAGCGGCGGGCTGACCGAAGCGCCCGTGGCGGCAACGCGGATCGGGCCGAACGCCTTGCGCGGCTTCACTCCGAGGCCGTCGAGCAGCGCCTCCTTGAGCGCCGCCTCGATCGCCGGAGTGGTCCAGTCGGCGACGTCCTCCAGTGCGCCCAGTGCGGCGTCGAGCACCGCGACCGCCTCGGGCTTCAACTCCTTGGCCGCCGACTTCTCGTCGAGCGCGAACTCCGCGTCGTTGAGGAACTGCAACAGGTCCCACGCGTCGCCGAGCACCACGATGCGGGTCTGTACGAGCGCGGCGGCTTCGGCGAACCGGTCGTCGTCGAGGCCGGTGTCGTGACCGTGCTCGGCGAAGTACGCGCTCAGACGGGCCCTGAACTCCTCGTCGCTCAGCATCCGGATGTGTTCTGCGTTCAGCGCGTCGGCCTTCTTCTGGTCGAACCGGGCCGGATTCGAGTTGACGTCGGCGACGTCGAAGGCGGCCACCATCTCGTCGAGGCTGAAAACGTCCCGGTCCTCGGCGATTCCCCACCCCAGCAGGGCCAGATAGTTCAGCAGACCTTCCGGGATGAAACCCCGCTCGCGATGCAGAAACAGGTTGGACTGGGGATCGCGCTTGGACAGCTTCTTGTTGCCATCCCCCAGAACGCTTGGCAGATGAGCGAACTCGGGAATCCGGTCGGCCACGCCGATCCGCATCAGCGCCTGATACAGCGCGATCTGGCGCGGGGTCGACGACAGCAGGTCCTCACCGCGCAGCACGTGGCTGATCTTCATCAGCGCGTCGTCGACCGGATTCACCAACGTGTACAACGGCTCCCCGTTGCCGCGGGTCAACGCGAAATCGGGTACTGATCCGGCCGGGAACGTCGTTTCACCGCGCACGAGATCGCGCCAGCCGATGTCCTCGTCGGGCATCTTCAACCGCACCACGGCGCGCCGGCCCTGGGCGCGGAACTCCGCCTTCTGCTCCTCGCTCAGATCGCGGTCGAAATTGTCGTAGCCCAATTTCGGATTGCGCCCCGCTGCCAGATGACGCGCTTCGACTTCCTCAGGCGTGGAGAACGACTCGTATGCGTCACCGGCCTGTAGGAGCCGGTCGATCACGTCGCGGTAGAGATCGAGACGCTGCGACTGGCGGTACGGCCCGTAGGGACCACCGACTTCGGGGCCCTCGTCCCAGTCGAGTCCGAGCCAGCGCAGCGCGTCGAGTATCGCGCGGTAGCTCTCCTCGGAATCGCGCGCCGAGTCGGTGTCCTCGATGCGGAATACGAAAGTGCCGTCGGTATGGCGCGCGTACGCCCAATTGAACAGCGCGGTGCGGATCAGGCCGACGTGCGGCGTACCCGTGGGCGACGGACAGAACCGCACCCGGACATCACTTGTCATCACTTCCCTTTGCGCACAACAGGATTCGTCAATGTTCCGATACCTTCGACGGTGATGCTCACGGTGTCGGAGTCCTCGATCGGACCGACACCCTCCGGTGTCCCGGTCAGGATCAGATCGCCCGGCAGCAAGGTCATCACCCGGGAGATCCATTCCACGATCGCGCCGACGTCGTGGATCATCATCGACGTCCTGCTGTTCTGCTTGACGACCCCGTTGACCTCGGTGCGGATCTCCAGGTCCGCGGGATCGACGTCGGTGACGATCCACGGCCCGACGGGGCAGAACGTGTCATGCCCCTTCGCGCGGGTCCATTGGCCGTCCTTCTGCTGCTGATCGCGGGCCGAGACATCGTTGGCGATCGTGTATCCCAGGATGTTCTCCGCGGCGCGCGCGGCCGACACGTCCTTGCACGGCCTGCCGATGACGGCCGCCAACTCACCCTCGAAGTGCACGGGATCGGCGTCGGCGGGCAACTGAATCGGCACGTTCGGTCCGATGATCGCCGTGTTGGGTTTCATGAAGATGATCGGGTCGTCGAAAGTGGGGGGTTCCGAACCGTCCTCGGCGCGTGCGGCCATCTCGGCGATGTGGGCGGCGTAGTTCTTGCCCACGCACACCACCTTGGTCGCAAGGATCGGGGCGAGCAGGCGGACGTCGGCCAGCGGCCACTGTCTGCCCGTGAACTGCGGATTGCCGAAGGGGTGCTCGGCGATCTCCCTCGCGATCGCCTGTGCGGGATCGTCGAGTGGACCCTCGACGCTGACGAAGGCGACACCGTCGGGGCTGGCGATTCGGCCAAGGCGCATGGCGTTCAGCCTAGTAGCCGGCCCAGTAGCGGCGGCCGACCGCTCCCACGACAGCTTCGTCTCGATATCTGAGATACAAATTCAGCATCGTGAGATGGCTATGCCACGATGGACCGATGTCCGCCGAGTCACTCACCACTGGCCGGCGGTGGTCGTTGCTGTGTATCGCTCTGGCGGCGACGACGAGCGCCAACGTGTTCATCAACGGCGTGGCGTTTCTCATCCCGACACTGCACAGCGAGCGGGGCCTCGACCTCGCGGCGGCCGGCCTGCTTTCCGCGATGCCGGGCTTCGGGCTGGTGATCACGTTGATCGCGTGGGGTTATGTCGTCGACCGCTACGGCGAGCGCATTGTGCTGTCGGTCGGGTCGGTGCTGATATCCGCGGCAGCGTTCGCCGCCGCCTTCTCCGAATCCCTGGTCGCCGTCGGCGCTTTCCTCTTTCTCGGCGGCATGGCTGCCGCGAGCAGCAATTCGGCCAGCGGACGGTTGGTTGTCGGCTGGTTCCCGGTCGAACGGCGCGGCCTGGCCATGGGCATCCGGCAGACGGCCACCCCGTTGGGCGTCGGGTTGGGCGCGCTGGTGATTCCGCGGCTGGCCGAAGGCCACGGCGTGACTGGCGCGTTGCTGTTTCCGGCGGCGGTGTGCGCGGTGTCGGCGCTGGTATGCCTCGTCGCGGTGATCGACCCGCCACGACCGCCGCGTTCCGAGGCGCCGATCGAACATCTCACGAACCCCTATCGGGGATCGTCGGTGCTGTGGCGGATCCACGCCGTCTCGGTGTTGCTCGTCGTGCCGCAGGCGGTGGTGTGGACTTTCACGCTGGTGTGGTTGATGTCGGAGCACGGCTGGTCGGCAGGCTCGGCAGGCCTCATCGTCATGGTGGCCCAATTGCTCGGCGCCGCCGGACGTATCGCGGCGGGATACTGGTCGGACCGGTTGGGTCAACGGCTTCGTCCGATCCGTGCGATCGCCGCCGCCGCGGCGCTGTCCATGGGCGTCCTCGCGCTGTCGGACTGGCTGAGCTCTCCGGTCGCGGTGGCAGCGATGGTGGTCGCCTCGGTGATCACGGTGTCCGACAACGGTTTGGCGTTCACCGCCATCGCTGAGATCGCGGGGCCATTCTGGAGCGGCCGCGCCCTTGGCACCCAGAACACCAGCCAACATCTGGCGTCGGCGGCCGCCGCACCGCTGTTCGGCGGGTTGATCGGGGTTGCCGGCTATCCGGCCGCATTCGCGGTGAGCGCGTTGCTCCCGCTGGCGGCGATCCCACTCGTGCCCCCTGACCCCTCAGGTTCGCCGAACCCTGCGCCGGGACTGTGATTCGCCCAACGTGCGCTCCCAACACGGATGTTCACACCAGCGCGTCGTCAACCTCCGCCCGAACCACCCCCACCGTTGCCCACCTACGAGCGAATAATTCGCTGGGAGCGAATTATTCGCTCAGAGCTGGGCAGTACGGGAGCGCCCCCGAGGCTACCGAGCGCGGAGGGAGCTGAGCGCCCGAGGGTCAGGCGGCCGCGACCCAAGAGGGACGCCGAGCTACAGATAGCCCGCGATCCGGTCGCCGACCGCGGAGGTGGACAGCTTCTCGTCGCCGCGTGTGGCCAGATGCTGCTCGACGGCCTTGTCGACGCGCGCAGCCGCATCCGTCTCGCCGACATGGGCCAGCATTAGTGCGACCGACATGATCGCAGCGGTCGGGTCCGCGATTCCCTGGCCCGCGATGTCGGGGGCGCTGCCGTGCACGGGTTCGAACATCGACGGATTGGTGCGGGTGGCGTCGATGTTGCCGCTCGCCGCAAGGCCGATTCCGCCACACACAGCGGCGGCGAGATCGGTGACGATATCGCCGAACAGGTTGTCGGTCACGATCACATCGAAACGGCCGGGGTCGGTGACGAGGTGGATGGTCGCCGCGTCCACGTGCTGGTAGGCGATCTCGACGTCACTGAAGTCGGCGGCGACCTCCTGAACGGTGCGCCACCACAACGCGCCCGCGAAGGTCAGGACGTTGTTCTTGTGCACCAGGGTCAGGTGTTTACGACGCTGCTGGGCACGGGCGAACGCGTCCGTCACGACCCGACGCACACCGAAGGCGGTGTTGACGCTGACCTCGGTCGCGATCTCGTGCGGTGTGCCGACACGGATCGCGCCGCCGGTTCCGGTGTAGGGACCCTCGGTGCCTTCGCGCACGACGACGAAGTCGATGTCGGGGTTGCCCGCCAGGGGGCTGTTCACGCCGGGGTACAGCCGGCCGGGCCGTAGGTTGATGTGGTGGTCGAGCTCGAACCGGATCCGTAGCAGCAGACCGCGTTCGAGCACGCCGCTGGGTACCGACGGGTCCCCGATCGCGCCCAGCAGGATCGCGTCGTGCCCGCGCAGTTCGTCGAGCACGGAGTCGGGTAGCACCTCACCGGTGGCGTGGTAGCGGCGCGCGCCGAGGTCGTAAGGCGTCTTTTGCACGCCGGGAAGCACCGCGTCGAGAACCTTGACGGCCTCCCCGACGACCTCCGGGCCGATCCCGTCACCGGCGATGATCGCCAGCTTCATGGCCGAAGTCACGACAGATCAACCACTTCCAGCATCATCGCGCCGACTTCTTCGGCGATGGTGGACCGGACGTCGGAGGGAACGTCACGGTCGATGCGCAGCAGGATGGTCGCGCCGGGACCTTCGGCGTCCTCGCTCAACTGGGCGGCGTGGATGTTGATGCCCGCCGACCCGAGGATGGTGCCGATCTTGCCGAGCGTGCCCGGCTGGTCGACGTAGTTTATGATCAGGTAGACGCCCTCGGCCCGCAGATCGAAGTTGCGCCCGTTGATCTGGACGATCTTCTCGACCAGTTGGGTACCGGTCAGCGTGCCTGCGACGTTGGCGGTCGTCCCGTCGGCGTAGACGGCCCGCACGTCCACCACGCTGCGGTGGTTGGGACTCTCGCTCGCGGTGCTGATCTCGGCCTGCACCCCCCGCTCGGCGGCGAGCGCGGGGGCATTGACGAACGTGACGGGGTCTTCGATGATCGCCGAGAACAAACCGCGTAACGCCGAAAGGCGAAGCACCTCAACGTCTTCGGCGGCGAGTTCACCCTTGACCTGCACCGCAAGCGACACCGGAAGCTCGTCACACAACACTCCGACCAGCAGGCCGAGCTTGCGGACGAGGTCCAGCCATGGCGCGACCTCCTCACCGACGACTCCCCCGCCGACGTTGACCGCGTCGGGAACGAACTCCCCGGCCAGGGCCAGCTTCACGCTGGCCGCGACGTCGGTACCCGCCCGGTCCTGCGCCTCGGCGGTGGACGCGCCGAGATGCGGGGTCACCACCACCTGCGGCAGTTCGAACAGCGGGCTTTCGGTCGTGGGCTCGCTGGCGAACACGTCGATGCCCGCCGCGCGCACATGCCCTGAGCGCACCGCTTCGGCCAGTGCGTCCTCGTCGATCAAACCGCCGCGGGCGGCGTTGACGATGATCACCCCGGGCTTCGTCTTGGCCAGCGCCTCCTTGCCGATCAGTCCCGCGGTCTCCGGTGTCTTCGGCAGGTGCACCGAGATGAAGTCCGCGCGCTCCAACAGCTCGTCGAGGCTCAGCAGCTCGATGCCGAGCTGTGCGGCGCGGGCCGCCGAGACATACGGGTCGTAGGCGACGACGTGGGTGCCGAACGCGGCCAGGCGCTGGGCCACCAGCTGACCGATGCGGCCCAGGCCGACGACGCCGACGGTCTTGCCGTATATCTCGGTGCCCGAGAACGACGAGCGTTTCCACGTGTGCGCGCGCAGCGACGCATCGGCGGCCGGGATCTCGCGCGCCGCGGACAGCAGCAGGGCCATGGCGTGCTCGGCCGCGCTGTGGATATTCGAGGTCGGCGCGTTGACGACCAGCACGCCTCGGGCGGTGGCGGCGTCCACGTCGACGTTGTCGAGACCCACTCCGGCACGGGCGACGATCTTGAGCTTGGGCGCGGCGGCGAGCACCTCGGCGTCGACGGTCGTCGCGGAGCGAACCAGAAGTGCGTCGGCATCGGCCACCGCGGCCAGCAGCTTCGGCCGGTCCGGACCGTCAACCCAACGGACTTCCACCTGGTCACCGAGGGCGGCGACCGTCGATTCGGCCAATTTGTCGGCGATCAATACAACGGGCAGACTCACGCGGTCAGCCTAATGGGCTTGAATGTTGAGGTGGTGGGTGGGAGAACCGCAAGCGTGGATGTCACCGTCGTCGGCAGCGGACCCAACGGTCTGGCGGCGGCCGTCGTCTGCGCCAGGGCCGGTTTGTCGGTGCAGGTGCTCGAGGCGCAGCCGACCCTCGGAGGCGGCGCCCGCACACTTGCCGACCCGGAGTTTCCCGGCGTGGCCCACGACATCTGTTCGGCCGTTCATCCGCTCGCGCTGGCGTCGCCGTTCCTGGCCGAATTCGACCTGCCCGCCCGCGGCGTGGCCTTGCGGGTGCCCGAGGTCTCCTACGCCAATCCACTTCCCGGTGCGCGCGCCGCGATCGGTTACCACGACCTCGACCGGACCGTCGCGGAGCTCGGGCACGGGCACTCATGGCGCAGGTTGTTCGGCCCCATGGTCGAACGCGACGACGCCGTTCTCAACCTGTTGCTCGGCGACAAACGCTCGGTGCCGAGCAACCCGATCGCCGCGGTCCAGGTCGCGAGCAGGCTCCTCGAACAGGGCACGTTCGCGTGGGGCGCACTCAAGGGTGACGATGCGCGCGCATTGTTCAGTGGCGTTGCTGCGCATGTGATCTCGCAAATGCCGTCGCTGGTGTCGGCCGGTGGGGGCCTCATGTTGGCTACGCTCGCACACACCGTCGGCTGGCCCATCCCCGTCGGCGGAAGCCAGGCCATCGTCGATGCGCTGATCTCCGACCTCCGTGCTCACGGAGGTGTGATCACGGCCGACCACGAAGTCACCGAACCACCCGAGGGTGTCGCACTCTTCGACACCGCACCCACCGCGCTGGCCCGCATCTACGGCGACAAGCTGCCCCGCTGCTACGCAAAAGCGTTGCACCGATACCGATTCGGTCCCGGCGTGGCCAAGGTCGACTTCGTGCTCTCCGAGGATGTGCCGTTCACCGACGAGCGCTTACGACAAGCGCCCACGCTGCACATGGGCGGCACCCGCGAACAGATGGCACACGCCGAACGCGAGATCGCCGCAGGGCGGCACCCCGAGTGGCCGATGGTGCTCGCCGCGCAGCCGCACCTGGAGGATCCCAGCCGCATCGACGCCCAGGGCCGCCGGCCGTTGTGGAGCTACGCGCACGTCCCGAACGGATCGGCCGTCGACCAGACCGAGCGGGTCACCGACATCTTCGAGCGCTTCGCGCCCGGCTTCCGCGACATCGTGGTGGCCGTGCGATCCGTTCCCGCCGCACGCCTGGCCGACCACAACGCCAACCTGGTCGGCGGCGACATCGGCGTCGGCGGCAACACACTCGTTCATGCGCTTACGGGTCCGACCCCTCGACTCAACCCCTGGACCACACCCATCCCCAAGGCGTACCTGTGCTCGTCGGCCACGCCGCCCGGGGGCGGGGTGCACGGCATGGCCGGTTACTTCGCCGCGCGCACGGTACTGCGACGCGAGTTCGACATCAAAACGATGCCTGCGCTGTCTCCCTGAGCCCGGAACCCGGTACGTATCGATGCAAATTCGATGCGTATCTGCGGTGAGAAGGGGTACCCCGATTGAGTTCGACCGATTCGGGTACCTGTCATCGCATCGAGTGAAGGGGACGCTGCTTGCGCGGGATCAATGGAAACACGCAGACCCCGCTCCTGTCGGTGTCAGACCTCACCGCTCCACCCAGAGGGCTGATGACCACGGCATTTCCGGTATGGCGCGACGCCATACGCAGTGAGGTGCTTCGGTCACTGGCCGATTTCGTCAAGGCGCGCTGCGCCGACGACCTCAAGTCGGCCGGAGTCGATATCGCCGCCGACGTCCTGCAGGATTTCGTCGACGGCGGAAAGTGCGTCCGCTCGACTTTCGTCTACCTGGGCTGGTTGTCCAACGCCGACGACGATCCCGGTGCGCTGCGGGCGGCCGCGAGCTTCGAGTTGCTGCATGCGTTCGCCCTGTTGCAGGACGACGTTATGGACGGCTCCGCGCTGCGCCGCGGGCGCCCCTCTGCTCATATCAGGTTCGCGCAGTGGCATCGCGATCGGGCGATGTCGGGTTCATCCGAACGTTTCGGCGAGGCCGCTGCCGTCCTTCTCGGTGATCTGTGCCTGGTGTGGGCTGCACAGATGCTGCGGGAAAGCGGTGTCGGCGAGGCTGCGCTGGCGCGCGGCTGGCACAGATACGACGCGATGCGCACCGAACTCGCCGTCGGCCAGTTCGCCGACCTGGTCAACGACGCCGCCGAATTCCCTGAGTGGGAACGAGTTCTTGACGTGATGCGGCGCAAGTCCGGCAACTACACCGTGCGCAGACCGCTCGAGATCGGCGCCGACATGGCCGGATGCCCGCCCGGTGTGCTGATGTTGCTCGGCCAGTACGGCGAAGCGGTCGGCGAGGCCTTCCAGTTGCGTGACGACGTCCTCGGCATCTTCGGGTCTCCCGAGATCACCGGTAAGCCGGCAGGCAGTGACCTCTTTGAGCACAAGGCGACCAGCGTCGTGGTGGCCGCCTACCACCTCGCCGACGCGACCCTTCGCCGCGACCTCACCCGTCTGATGAGCGCCTCAGATCTGGACGACGAGGACATCCGCCGGTGGCGCGAGCTGATCGTCGCGACCGGCGCACTGGAATGGGTTGAGCAGCTGATCGATTCGCGGCTCAACCGCGCGCTCGAGCTGATCGACACAAGGCAACTGGATCCGTTGATCCGCACCGCGCTGACCGACATGGCCGCCGCCTGCACAGAACGGGCCGCGTGATGCGCACCGTCGCGGGCCGCACCGACCACGTCGTCGTGGTCGGTGCAGGACTGTCGGGGCTGTCGGCGGCGCTACAGCTCGCCGGGCGCGGCCGCACCGTTACAGTCCTCGAACGAGGACACCATCCGGGTGGGCGCGTCGGCCGCGCCGACATCAACGGCTACCGCCTCGACACCGGGCCGACCGTGCTGACGATGCCCGACATCATCGACGACGCGTTCGCCGCCGTCGGCGAGAACACCGCAGACCGACTGGACCTGATCAACGTCGACCCCGCCTACCGCGCGTCATTCGCCGACGGCAGCTCGCTGCACGTCCGCGCCGAAGCCGACGCGATGGCCGCCGAGATCGAGGGCTTCGCCGGCCGCGACCAGGCAGAGGGCTATCTGCGCCTTCGCGATTGGCTGGCCAAGCTGTACCGCGTCGAGTTCAACGGGTTCATCGCCGCGAACTTCGACTCACCGTTGTCGCTGTTGACACCGCAGCTTGCCCGATTGACCGCCATCGGCGGCTTCCGGCGCTGGGACAGGATGGTGCGCCGCTTCATCAGCGATGAGCGACTGCAGCGGGTGTTCACCTTTCAGGCGCTGTACGCCGGTGTGCCGCCGCACCGGGCGCTGGCGGTGTACGCCGTGATCGCCTACATGGACACGATCTCCGGCGTGTACTTCCCCCGCGGCGGTGTGCGGGCATTGCCCGACGCGCTGGCCGCGGCCGCAGCCGACGCCGGCGTCGAGTTCCGTTACGGTTCAGCGGTTTCGGCGTTGGAGCGCACAGGCGACCGGGTGGTCGCGGTGCACACCGAGGGCAGTGACCGGATCACGGCCGACGCGGTGGTGCTGACCACCGAACTGCCCGACACATACCGGCTGCTCGGTCGCACGCCGCGGCGTGCGCTGCCGCTGCGGCCCGCCCCGTCGGCGGTGGTGGCCCACATCGGCTGTCGCACCGTGGGCCCGGACGTCGGACACCACACGATCGTTTTCGGCGACGAGTGGCGCAAGACGTTCACCGACATCATCGACGATGGGCGCGTGATGTCGGATCCATCGCTGTTGGTGACCCGCCCCACCGCCGGGGACCCGTCGCTGGCGCCCGCCGGTAGGGACCTGCTGTACGTCCTCGCTCCCGCACCCAATCTCACAGTGGGACATATTGATTGGGCATCAGCGCGTGATGATTACGTGCGCCAGATGATGGACGTGGTGAGCTCACGGCTCCCGCAGGTGGGGGTCGACCCTGAGGTGCTGCACGTCGTGGATCCCGCGGACTGGGCACGTCAGGGGATGGCCGCGGGAACCCCGTTCGCGTTGGCCCACACGTTCAGCCAGACCGGCCCCTTCCGTCCCGCCAACTCCGTTCGCGGCATCGCCAACGTGGTGTTGGCGGGGTCGTCGACCGTCCCGGGAGTCGGCGTGCCGACGGCGCTGCTGTCCGGGCGGCTGGCGGCCGACCGAATCACCGGCCTGCCAGTCCGGCGGGCCCGTAGCCAGGTGGTGCAAGCATGATCGGTTCCGAACTCGACGCCGCGGGCGTACGCGACCCGGCACTGCGCGAGGCCTATCGCCGTTGCCGCACGATCAACGCCGAACACGGCCGCACCTTCTTCCTGGCCACCCGGCTGCTGGCGCCCGAACAGCGTCCTGCCGTGCACGCGCTGTACGGCTTCGCCCGCCGCGCCGACGACATCCTCGACGACTTCGATCCCGTCATCAGCATGAGCGAGCGCGCCGATCAGTTGCAGCGCCTGGCGACCCAGCTGTTCAACCGGCTCGCGCAGGGCAGCTGCGACGACGGGGATCCGTCGCTGGCCGCGGTGGTGCACTGCGCGCGTCGGTACGGCATCCCGTGGGAGCTGTTCGACGACTTCCTCGGCTCCATGCGCATGGACCTGAGTGTCACCGACTATCCCGACCGGGCCGCCCTCGATCGCTACATGTACGGCTCGGCGGAGGTGATCGGTTTACAGCTTTTGCCCGTACTCGGCACCGTCGGCCCACGCGAGGAGGCCGCGCCGTATGCGGCCGCACTCGGAAAGGCGTTCCAGCTCACCAATTTCCTGCGTGACATCGACGAGGATCTCGAGCGCGGCCGAGTCTATCTGCCCGCCGACGAACTGGCCGCACACGGGGTCGACCGGGATGTGCTGACCTGGTGCCACGAGAACCGTCGCACCGACGCGAAGGTGCGCCGGGCGCTGGTGGAACAACACGCCATCAACCGGCGCGTGTACGACTTCGCGCGGCGCGGCATCGCTCATCTGAGCCCGCGGTCGCGCCCCTGCGTGTCCGTGGCCCTCACCTTGTACTCCGAAATCCTCGACCGTATCGAACAAATCGACTTCGCCGTGTTCAGCCAGCGTGCCACCGTCGGCACCGGTCGCCGCATCCGCGTCGGGTGCGCCGGGCTGGTCAAGGCGTGGAGGGCGCGTCGACAGGATCCCAAGGCGTGACGATGGACAACTGGCATTACCTGCTGGTTCTGGCCGCCTGCCTGGTGATCACCGCGCCGTTGGAGATCTTCGGCGACGGCGTTTACCGGCAGGCGCGCCGAGCCGCGACCGCGATTCTGCCCGTGGCCGCGGCGTTCGTGATCTGGGACGTGATCGCCATCTTCGCCGACGTGTGGACATACAACTCGAAGTACGTCACGGGCATCGACATCCCCGGCGTGATGCCGATCGAGGAACTGCTGTTCTTCATCGTGATCCCGCTGTGCGGGTTGTTGACCTACAACGCCGTCACGACGATCCTGACCTGGCTGCAGCGGACCCGGGATCGTGTGGAGCAAACCAAATGACCGGACTGGGATACACAGTGCCCGCCGTGCTCGCGGTGATCGCCGTGTGCGCCCTGGAATTAGGCGTACTTCGTACGGGTCTGTTCCGCAAGCCCGCGTACTGGATCTCGATGGCGATCGTGCTCGGTTTCCAGATACCGGTCGACGGTTGGCTCACCAAGCTCAGCGCACCGATCGTCATCTACGACGAACAGCACACCAGCGGTATCCGGTTCCCGTTCGACATCCCGGTCGAGGACTTCCTTTTCGGCTGGGCGCTGGTCACCGCGGTGCTATTGCTGTGGGAACGGCAGCGGCTGCGCACACAGAGGAGGAACGCGTCGTGAAAGTCAATTCGGGCCGTGACGCCGACCCCGCGGACGTCCCCGCCGCCTTCGACGACGGGGCACCGGCCTACGACACGCTGGTCGACTCCAATCCCGGATACCACGAGCACCTTCGTATTTCGGCGCAGCGGATGCGGTTGCCCGAGGACGGTCGCGGGGTGCGGTTGCTGGACGCCGGCTGCGGCACCGGCGCGTCGACCGCAGCGCTGCTGTCGGTGGCGCCTCACGCCGAGATAGTCGGCGTCGACGGCTCTGAAGGCATGCTGGCCGAGGCGCGGGCCAAACAGTGGCCCGATTCGGTGCGGTTCGTCCACAGCCGCATCGAGGACCTCGCCGCCGCCGGCGTCAGCGGTCCCTTCGACGGCATCTTCGCTGCCTACCTCATCCGCAACCTGCCCGACCCCGACGCGCAACTGCGCGAGTTCCGAACGCTGCTGCGCCCGGGAGCGACGCTGGCGGTTCACGAGTACTCCGTGCGCGACTCGCGGCTGGCGACCGCGGTGTGGAACGCCGTGTGCGCCACCATCATCATTCCGAGCGGGCGTCTCCGCAGCGGTGACGCCTCGCTGTACCGGTACCTGCGGCGCAGCGTGAACCGCTTCGACGGTGCCGCCGGCTTTCGGGATCGCCTGCGCCGCAACGGCTTCACGGCCGTGCACAGCGAGACGATGCCGGGCTGGCAACGCAACATCGTGCACACGTTCCTCGCCGAGGCGCCCCGATGACCGACCCGCAACGCACCACCCACCCCGCACCACCGCCCGACGCGGGGGTGCCTCTCGACAAACCGCACGTGGTCGTCGTCGGCGGGGGCATCGCGGGCCTGGCGGCGGCCACTGGTCTCGCCGAACGCGGTGTGAGCGTCGATGTCCTCGAACGCGAGACGTACCTCGGGGGTCGTGTCGGTGGGTGGACCGATTCGCTCGACGACGGCTCTCCGGTCGCCATGAACCGCGGCTTCCACGCCTTCTTCCGCCAGTACTACAACCTTCGAAACCTGTTGCGCCGCATCGATCCAGCGTTGGGCATGCTCACCGCCGTCTCCGACTACCCCCTGGTCGACGCGTACGGTAGACGCGACACATTCCGGGGGCTGCCGCAGACGCCACCCTGGAATGCGTTGGCCTTCGCGCTGCGCAGCCCCACCTTCCGGCTTCGCGATCTGGTGCGGCTCAACGCCCGCGCCGCGGCGCCCTTGGCCGCGGTGTCGGTCCCCGAGATCTATGACCGTCTGGACCATGTCGACGCAGATACCTTCCTGCGCGACATCAACTTTCCCGAACCCGCTCGCCACCTGGCATTCGAGGTCTTCTCGAGGAGCTTCTTCGCCGAGCCGACCGACCTCTCGGCCGCCGAGTTGGCAACGATGTTCCACATCTACTTCCTGGGCTCCAGCGAGGGCCTGGTGTTCGACGTCGCAGGTGCGAACTTCGACACGGCGCTGTGGGAGCCACTGCGCACTTATCTGCAGTCGCTGGGAGTCCGCATCCACACCGGTGTGTCGGTGACCAAGATACGCACCGGTGACCGGTTCGCGGTGCACTCCGACGGCGGCGACCCGCTCGAGGCCGACGGGGTGGTGCTGGCCACCGATGTCTCCGGCCTGCAGCGCATCGTCGGTGAATCGGCCTCGCTCGGCGACGACGAATGGCGGTCCCGGATCGCCGCGATGGGCACGGCCGCACCGTTCGTGGTGCAGCGACTGTGGTTGGACCGGCCCGTCGATCCGGACCGTGCGGCATTTCTCGGGACGGGCGGTCGACCGCCGCTGGACAATGTGAGCGTGCTGGACAGGTACGAACGGGAGGCGGCGACGTGGTCGCACCGAACCGGCGGCTCGGTGGTGGAGCTGCACGCATACGCGGTGACCGACGGGAAGGACCACGTTCTCGAGCGGCTACCGCTGCGGATGGCCGAACTGTATCCCGAAACCGCCGACGCGAAGATCGTCGGCGAACGGGTGCTGTGCCGTCAGGACTGCCCGCGCTTCGCCCCTGGTGACTTCGAACGCCGCCCCACGGTTTCGACGCCGCACCCCGGCCTGGCACTCGCCGGTGACGGTATCCGTATCGACCTGCCGGTCGCGCTGATGGAGCGGGCCGCCACCACCGGATGGTCGGCGGCCAACCTGCTGCTGAAGCGCTTCGGCCTCACCGGCCACGACCTCCAGACGGTACCCACCCAGGGTCGCTTCGCCCCCCTGCGGCGACTGGCCGAGAGGCAGTACGCATGACCATGCTCGCCGAACTCAAGGCACGGTTGGCGAAAACCACGCCGTTTCAACTGCTTCCGCGCACCACGTGGTCCGGCCAGCGGCCGACGTACGACGATGCCAAGCCGTCGCTGATCCACAGCGCACTGCGCCGCTCACAGCGCAGGCCGAGCGGAAACTGGTATGCGTTCGCGGCCAGCGAGGCCATCGGTAAGCGACCGGTCAGCGCCACGGTCGGCGGGATCGAACTGGTCGCCTGGCGCGGCACCGACGGCAGGCTCGCGGTTGGCCCGGCGTCCTGCCCGCACCTCGGCGCGGACCTGTCCACCGGCACCGTCGAGTGCGGCACGTTGATCTGCCCGTGGCACGGCCTGCGCTTCGACGGCGGCCGAACCTGGAGCTGGCGGCCCTACCCCGGGCACGACGACGGTGTGCTCGCCTGGGTGCGGCTGGACGCGATCGGCGGCGAGACCCCCACGGAGGCACCGATATTGCCGATGCGACCCGACGGGCCGCGGCTGTCGGCGGTGACGCGGTTGGTCGGCACCTGCGAACCCGGCGACGTGATCGCCAACCGGCTCGATCCGTGGCACGGGGCGTGGTTCCACCCGTATTCGTTCACACGCCTCGAGGTGCTCTCGGCGCCGGCGTCCGACGATGATCTCCCCGAAGACGCCGACCGCTTCCTGGTCGCGGTCACCTTCCGCATCGGTCGGCTCGGCGTCCCGGTGATCGCGGAGTTCACCACACCGGAGCCGCGCACCATCACCATGCGCATCATCGACGGAGAAGGCGCGGGAAGCGTGGTCGAGACGCACGCGACCCCGCTTGGTCGCGACCGCGACGGCGCGCCCCGCACCGCCGTCATCGAGGCGGTCATCGCCCATTCCGACCGTCCAGGATTCGCGCACGCGCTTCGGGGCGCGCCGATGATCACCCCGTTCGTGCGATATGCGGCCACCCGCTTGTGGCGTGACGACCTGGCTTACGCCGAACGGCTTTACCGGCAGCGCTCGCGGGCTTGAGCCCGTTTTGCGTGGGGTCGCCCGGGTATACCGCCGAGATGAGCAAGGACATCCGCAAAGGCGACAAGGTGCAGTGGAAGAGTCACGGCACCACCGTCACCGGGACGGTCGAAGAGAAGATCACCTCGGACACCGAGGCCGCGGGTCGCACGGTGCGCGCCGACTCCGATAACCCGCAGTACCGGGTGCGCAGCGACAAGAGCGGCCGCGACGCGGTGCACAAGCCGGAATCGCTGAAGAAGAAGTAGCGTCGTGGCCCACGCCACCGACGATCGCGACGCGACCTACGCCGAGTTCACCGACACCGTCAACATGACCGCCGGTGAACTCGAGAAGTGGCTCGGGGCAGCGGAATCCAAGAATGTCGGCCAGAAGTCCGACGGCGGGGAGTCGACCGGTCACGCGAGCGGCAGGCGCATCGTCGAGTTGCTGCGTAAGAAGAAATCAGAGCTGAACGACGATGATTACACCCACATGCGCAAGGTCGTCGGATATGCGCATCGCCACCTGGCCCAGCGGCCGAACGGCGACATCGAGAGCTCGGCGTGGCGCTACTCGTTGATGAACTGGGGCCACGATCCCTGCAAGTAGGGCTCGTCGAGAAGCGGTATCTGCTCCATGGCCCACGGGCTGATCGACCAGGGCAACCCGACCGCCGAGCGCAGCTGATCCCAGGAGACCCACATCCACTCCATGACCTCACCCGGATCGGGCCGCAACCGCCCGTCGCAGCGGGCGAAGAACACCGGACAGATCTCGTTCTCGACCGTGCCGTCGGCCGCGACCGCGCGGTACCGGAAGTCGGGCAGCACACACACCGGGGATTGGATCGATATGCCCAACTCCTGGCCGGCGCGGCGGCACACCGCATCCTCGACCTGCTCCCCCGGTGCCGGGTGCCCGCAGAATGAGTTCGACCACACCCCCGGCCACGTTGTTTTGTTCAGCGCGCGACGAGTCAACAGCACCCGACCGTCAGCATCGAACAGATAGCACGAAAACCCCAGGTGAAGTGGGGTCGCGGTGTGGTGCACGGTCGTTTTGGCGGCGCTGCCGATCTGCCGCCCCTCTTCGTCCAGAAGGACGACGCACTCGCCCGTCGTGGCCGTGGTCGTCGGCGTGGTCACTGCAGACACCTCATGTGTGTACCCAAATCCGTCGGGCTAACCGACGCATAGACGATGCAACCCGGTCATGAGGTACAACCGCACCATTCGACGGCCTCACGCAAGCTGTGCACGCGCGCGGCCGGGGCGACGCCGCCGGCCGCGTCCCACCCGGTGCCGCCGAGCGCGACGTCGGTATCCGCGCTGGCCGCTGCGACCATATCCATGTCGGCCGTATCGGCGGTGTGTGACCACAGCAGCACCCTGGGCGACGGCGCTACCCGGCCGATCGCCTCAGTCAGCGCCGCCACCGGGACGTCGGCGCCGAGCATCAGCGCACCGCGCCCGCGTTCGGCGAGGGCGGCCCGAAGCGCTTCGAGCGGCAGGACATGCGCTTCTCGCGCGGTGCACGCCAGGATGACCGCTGTCGACGCGTCGATGCGCATGAGCGGCGCTGCGTGCAGTGAGCGCGACACCGCCCACGACAGCGCGTGTTCGACGTCGACGCAGCCGCCGTCCTCGTCCTGCCTGGTCACGATGGCCGCAAACGCCGGCCGCACCATCAGGTCCCATGTGTCGACAACCCCGAAGTGACGCAGGTGGGCTTCCAGGAGCCGACCCAACGCGGCGAGGTCCAGTTCGAATGCCGCCGACAGCAGCGCCTCGACGTCGCCGCGCCGGGGAGCGACGGACCCGGACGCGAGTCGGGCTGCGCTGCGCGCGCTGGTGCCCTGTCCGATGAGCTGGTGCATGTGCTGCACGACGGCGATGTCGTTGTCGCTGTAGAGCCGGTGGCGTCCGGCACGGTGCTGCGATGGCCCGACCCCATAGCGCTGGCTCCAGCTGCGCAGGGTCGCAGTCGGCACCCCGACGCGTTCGGCCACCACGCGGACGGTGTACCGCGGTGTGTCAGCGTCATCCATGGGGCCTGCTCACTGGGGTCTCGGCCTAGCGAGGGTTCACCGATCGCGCGGCGAGCAAACCATCAATGCGAAAGCGATGCATCCGTTCGTTATGTGGACATGGCTGTGGCTCGAAGCGGGTACTTGTAACCCCATGACCGATCAGCAGAAGGACGAACAACACAGCCGCCCTGAGGGACTCGACGACGCGACCGTCGAGGCGGTCGGCGGAGTCTCGGAGGCGTTGGAGTGGGTCGAACGCGCACGCGGACATCTGTATTCGTTCCACCAGCTGATGGGTCGCGCAGACCTGCTGCTGGGCGAGGCGTGTCACAAGTTGCGCGACGTCGGCCACGACGGTGTCGCCGAGCGTCTGGAGTCCGAACTCGTCGGCCGCAACGTGCTGTACGGCCGCTGGACGTTCCAGATCGTCGAGGACTTCGACGACAGCTACTGGTCGGTGTTCCGCGACCACGAACGCCAAGTGCGCGACGAGCTACAGCAGGGCCGCAGGCACGTGTTCGAGTCCGAAATGAAGGAGCGGCGCCGCACCCAAGGTCGCCCCGGGCACGAGCACCGCCCCTGAAACTTGTGATTTCGGTGTCGTCGGTGGCGCTGAGCGCAACCAACTACACCGAAATCGCCGAAGTTAAGCCGTCTCGGTGATGGGCCGGTCCACCCAGCTCATCAGGTCGCGCAGCTTCTTGCCGGTCACCTCGATCGGATGCTCCGCGTTCTTCTTGCGCAGGCCCTCGAGCTCCCTGTTGCCGCCCTCGACGTTGGCGACGAGCTTCTTGACGAAGGTGCCGTCCTGAATCTCGGAGAGAATGGTGCGCATCCGCTCCTTGGTGTCGGCGTCGATCACCCGCGGCCCGGAGAGGTAGCCGCCGAACTCCGCGGTGTCGGACACCGAATAGTTCATCCGCGCGATGCCGCCCTCGTACATCAGGTCGACGATCAGCTTGAGCTCGTGCAGCACCTCGAAGTACGCCAGCTCCGGCGCGTAACCGGCCTCGACCATCACGTCGAACCCGGTTTTGACGAGTTCCTCTGTGCCGCCGCACAACACGGCCTGTTCACCGAACAAGTCGGTCTCGGTCTCGTCCTTGAAGGTGGTCTTGATGACGCCCGCGCGGGTGCCGCCGATACCCTTGGCGTACGACAGCGCAAGCGCCTGCCCCTCACCCTTGGGGTCCTGATCGATCGCGATCAGACACGGCACGCCCTTGCCGTCGACGAACTGCCTGCGCACCAGGTGGCCCGGACCCTTCGGGGCGACCATGCCGATTGTGACGTTGGCAGGCGGCTTGATCAGGTCGAAGTGAATGTTGAGGCCGTGGCCGAAGAACAGCGCGTTGCCATCCTCGAGGTTGGGTTCGATGTCGTTGGAAAAGATCTCGGCCTGTGCGGTGTCGGGGGCCAGCAACATGATGACGTCGGCCCACTTGGCGACTTCGGCGGGTGTGTCGACCTCGAGGCCCTGCTCGGTGACCTTCTCACGAGACTTCGACCCCTCTTTGAGGCCGACCTTCACCTCGACGCCGGAGTCGCGAAGGCTCAGCGAGTGCGCGTGACCCTGGCTGCCGTAGCCGATGACGCCGACCTTGCGTCCCTGGATGATCGACAGGTCCGCGTCGTCGTCATAGAACATCTCTACTGCCACTGAATTTCCTTATCTACTCGATTGATTTGGGGCTACTTGCGTTTACTTGCTCGTTCCGATGCTGCGCGGGCCGCGCGACAGCGACACCACGCCGGACTGCACGATCTCGCGGATTCCGAAGGGCTCCAACACCCGCAGCAGCGCCTCGAGCTTCTCGGGCGTACCGGTCGCCTCGACCGTCAGCGACTCGGTCGACACGTCGACGACCTTGGCGCGGAACAGGTTCACCGCCTCGATGACCTGACCGCGGGTCGACGCGTCGGTGCGCACCTTGATCAGCGCAAGCTCACGCGAAACCGAATTCCCTTCTTCCTGCTCGACGATCTTGATCACATTCACCAGCTTGTTGAGCTGTTTGGTGATCTGCTCCAGCGGCGCTTCGTCCACACTGACCACGATCGTCATCCGCGACATGTTCTTCTGCTCGGTCGCACCGACCGCCAGGGACTGGATGTTGAAGCCGCGCCGAGAGAACAGCGACGCGACGCGCGCCAGTACACCCGGTTTGTCCTCGACCAGAACCGACAACGTCTGCGTAGCGTTGGCACCCATCAGGCGTGGCCTTCTTCCGGATCGTCGAACAGCGGGCGGATGCCGCGCGCGGCCTGGATCTCGTCGTTGCTCGTGCCCGCCGCGACCATGGGCCACACCTGGGCATCCGCGCCGACGATGAAGTCGATCACCACGGGACGGTCGTTGATCTCACGGGCCTGCCGGATCACGTCCTCGACGTCTTCGGCTCGCTCGCAACGTAATCCGACGCATCCGAGCGCCTCGGCCAGCTTGACGAAATCAGGGATACGACGCGAGTGCGTGGCCAGATCCGTTTGGCTGTACCGCTCTTCGTAGAACAGCGTCTGCCACTGACGCACCATGCCGAGGTTGCCGTTGTTGATCAGCGCCACCTTGATCGGCGCACCCTCAACGGCACAGGTGGCCAACTCCTGGTTGGTCATCTGAAAACAGCCGTCGCCGTCGATGGCCCACACCTCGGCCTCCGGGCGGCCGAACTTGGCCCCCATCGCCGCGGGCACGGCGTAGCCCATGGTGCCCAGGCCGCCGGAGTTCAGCCATGTCTTCGGGTTCTCGTAGGAGATGAACTGTGCGGCCCACATCTGGTGCTGGCCGACGCCGGCGACGTACACCGCCTCGGGTCCGGCCATTCTGCCCAGTGTCTCGATGACGTACTCGGGCGAGAGGCTGCCGTCGCTCTGCGGTCCGTAGCTCAACGGATAGGTCGCCTGCACACCGCGCAGATACTCCGTCCAGTTGTCGATCGTGATCGCGTCGGCGGCGCCATCGCGACGCAGCGCCACGACCAGGTCTGCGATGACGGCCTTGACGTCACCGACGATCGGCACGTCGGCGTGGCGGTTCTTGCCGATCTCGGCGGGGTCGATGTCGGCATGGATGACCTTGGCCTCCGGCGCGAAGGAGTCCAGCCGTCCGGTCACCCGGTCGTCGAAGCGGGTGCCCAGCGCGATCAACAGGTCGCTGCGCTGCAGGGCGGCCACCGCGGACACCGTGCCGTGCATTCCCGGCATGCCCATGTTCTGCGGGTGGCTGTCGGGGAACGCACCGCGCGCCATCAGCGTGGTGACGACCGGTATACCGGTCAGCTCGGCCAGTTCCAGAAGTTCTTCGCTGGCCTCACCGCGGATCACCCCGCCGCCGACGTAGAACACCGGCTTGCGCGCGGCGGCGATCAGTTTGGCGGCCTCGCGGATCTGGCGGTTGTGCGGCTTGGTGTTGGGCTTGTAGCCCGGCAGGTCGATGCGCGGTGGCCAGCTGAAGGTGCACTGACCCTGCAGAACGTCCTTGGGGATGTCGACCAGCACAGGCCCGGGGCGGCCTGAAGCCGCGATGTGGAACGCCTCGGCGATCGCCTGCGGGATCTCGTCGCCGCTGCGCACCAGGAAGTTGTGCTTGGTGATGGGCATCGTGATGCCGGAGATGTCGGCCTCCTGGAACGCATCGGTGCCGATCAGGCCGCGCCCGACCTGACCGGTGATCGCCACCACCGGAATCGAGTCCATATGCGCGTCGGCCAACGGCGTCACCAGGTTGGTAGCACCGGGCCCCGACGTGGCCATCATCACGCCGACCTTGCCGGTCGCGTGGGCGTAACCGCTCGCGGCATGCCCGGCGCCCTGCTCGTGACGGACCAGGACGTGGCGCAACTTCTTGGAGTCGAACAGCGGGTCGTACACCGGCAGCACCGCGCCGCCGGGGATCCCGAAAATGGTGTCGACGTCGAGTTCCTCCAGCGACCGGATGACCGCCTGTGCGCCGGTCATCTGTTGCGGCTCAGCGCGTTTGGCCGGTGCGGGCGCAGACTTGGCAGTCTGTTGGGTGGCATGTCCGTCGTCGGGCACGGTTGCCGCCACCTGCTCCAGCGGTCGGGTTGTTGGTGCGCTCACGGTGTTCGTTCTCCTAAATCCTTCTTCGGATCCGTCTCTAGGGTCTCAAATTCGGTGGTCGGGCAAGAAAAAACCCCCGTCAGCTGGATTGCTGTACGAGGGTCGCGCGCTGATGCCGGAGTTATGCCCGAGTAAGGGCGAGCGCGGCATCAACGCGCTTCCCGATTACTACGAGCAACCCCTGGGCCTGCATAACCGTCGACGGTAGCCTCTGCACTGGTCACAGGTCAAATTGCGGCACGGTGCGAAGATGGCGGGGTGAGTTCGAACGCCGCACCCGCTCCCGTGGTCATCCGGATCTCTCCCATGGCGCATTTCGCCGTCGCCTTCCTGGCGTTCAGCATGCTCTGCCTGGTTCTGGCGGGCCTCACCTGGGTGGCGGCCCTGCTGATCATTCCCATCGTGTTGTCGGTGTTCGTCGCGCGCTACCGCACCGTCGCCGACCGCGATCAGGTGACCGCGCGCACGCTGTTGGGCACCGAGACCGTCGGCTGGGGTGACATTGACGGCCTGCGGTTCGGCAAGGGGTCATCGGCCTACGCCCATTTGAAGGACGGCAGGGACCTGCGGTTGCCCGCGGTGACGTTCGCGACGTTGCCGCTGTTGGCCGAGGCCAGCGACGGGCGTGTGCCGAATCCGTACTCGAAGGATTAAGCGAACGGGTTGCCGCCGTTGAGCAGCACCCAGATCGCCACACCCCCGCCCGCGCCGAGCACCAGCGCGCCAAGCGATCCGAGGAAGGGTCGACGTGCCCAACCGCGCCCGGCGTCGAATCCGTACCGGCCGGGGCCCGTCAACACCAGCGCGGCCACCGCGCAGGTCAAGAACACCTTGTACTCGTGTCCGTCGGTGAGGAAGTCCGAGAGCCGCGCCTCTTCGTGGGCGACCATCGCCTCAGCCAGCACGCCGGTCACCAGATAGGCCAGCGCGCCGGCGGCGGCTACCGGGGTGAAGAGACCCAGGATGAGCAGCACGCCTGCGGCGATCTGCCCGAAGGCACCGACGTAGGTCAGGATGTCGGCATAGCGGAAGCCCATATCGGACAGCTGGGCTTCCCATCCGCCCAGCCCGGGCCCGCCCCACAGGCCGAACGCCTTCTGCAGGCCGTGGCCGATGAACAGGGCACCGACTGCGAGCCGCAACAGTAGAAGGCCGAGGTCGAGCGTGCCGCGGCGCTCCGGTGCGGCGCGGAACGGATCGGGGCCGATCTCCGCTGGTTCGGCCGAGTAGTCGAGTGCGTGCCGGCCGCCGGGCTGCACGTACGGCAGCGGCTCGGGATCGTTGAGCAGTCCGAAACCGGTGGAGACTGGCGCGCCGCTGTTCGAGTCGTAGTGCGGGATCGCGGTGGTCTCGAAGTCGCCGGCGTAGTTGGCCGACGGGAGATCATCTTCGGGGTCGACCAGGCTGGCCGACGTGGGCCGCCCGGCCGCGTCGTCGGGCCGCTGCCACGCGCGTGGGTCATTGGAATGACTGGTCACCATGCCAGCGTAAGTGCTTGTCACCCGGTAGCCGGGTATTGGCGCGGTGCTTTCGGGGCCTTAATTCGCCGACGGTTCGCGGCGCGACCCAGTGGGTGTGCGTGGCGAACCCATCCGAATGATCCGTAACCTGGCTCGCATGAAACTGCGCCGGCCGATGCGGGGTGCGCTCGCCGTGGCGTGCGCGGCGTTGCTCGTCGGGTCGGGCTGTGCGCGATTCGACGATCTGCAGTCGCAACCGTTCACCACTGAGCCCCAGCTCGAGCCCGGTCCGACGTCGTCACCGCCGCCACCGCCGCCGCTGCCCCCGACGCCCTTTCCGAAGGAGTGCCCGGCGCCCGGCGTCATGCAGGGTTGTCTGGAAAGCACCAGCGGCCTGATCATGCTGCCCGACAGCCAGTCGGCCCTTGTCGCCGAGCGCACGACCGGTGTGGTCAAAGAGGTTTCGGTGCGGGCGGAGCCCAAGGTCAAGACCACGCTGCCGGTCGACGGGTCGGGTGACGGCGGTTTGTTGGACATCGTGCTGTCGCCGACTTATCAACAGGACCGGTTGATGTATGCCTACGTCAGCACCCCGACCGACAACCGCGTCATCCGGATCGCCGACGGCGACATCCCCAAGCCGATCCTGACCGGCATCCCGAAGGGCGCCACCGGCAACACGGGCGCGTTGATCTTCACCAGCCCGACGACGCTGCTCGTGCAGACCGGCGACGCGGGCAATCCCGCCGATGCCGCCAACCCGGGGTCGCTGGCCGGTAAGGCGTTGCGGATCGAGCAGCCCACCACGGTCGATCAGGCCCCGACCACCACGGCGCTGTCGGGCCTGGGCGCTGCGGGCGGTATGTGCCTCGACCATTCGGACGGGTCGCTGTACGTCACCGACCGCGCCCCCTCGGGAGACCGGCTGCAGCGCATCACCAAGGATTCCAAGATCTCGACGGTGTGGACGTGGCCCGACCGGCCAGGCGTTGCGGGCTGCGCCGCCCTCGACGGGTCGGTACTGGTCAATCTGGTCAACACCAAGCAGACCGTCGCCGTGCGGCTCGCGCCCGAGACCGGCGCGGTGACCGGCGATCCCGAGGTGGTGCGCCAAGACCAGCACGGCCACGCTTGGGCGTTGGCGATGTCGCCCGACGGCAACATCTGGGGCGCCACCATCAACAAGACGGCCGGCGACGCGGGAAAACTCGACGACGTGGTGTTCCCGCTGTTCCCGCAGGGCGGCGGCTTCCCGCGCAACCCGGCGGACAACACCTGATCGACCGCGCGGCAGGGATCTTCAGCTCTCAACGATGCGCAGGCCGATGATGCCCACGACGATCACGGCGAGAAACGCCATGCGCGCCGCGCCTGCCGGCTCACCGAGCAGGAACACTCCCGCGACCGCGACGCCCACGGCGCCGATGCCCACCCAGACCGCATAGCCGGTGCCTGCGGGCAACTGACGAAGTGCCAGGGCTGTGAATCCGCCGCGTCGCGCACGACCCTGTGTGCAGTTACGGCGCTAGCTGCAGGCCGCCAAGACCAGCTCGCGCACCCGTGCCGCGTCGGCCTGACCCTTGGTGGCCTTCATGACGGCACCGACGATCGCGCCCGCGGCCTGAACCTTGCCGCCCCGGATCTTCTCGACGATGCCGGGATTGGCCGCCAGCGCCTCGTCGACGGCGGCCTGCAACGCCGAATCGTCGCGCACGACCTCCAGTCCGCGATCCTTCATCACCTGCTCGGGTTCGCCGTCGCCGGCCAACACACCCTCGACGACCTGCCGGGCGAGCTTGTTGGACAGCTTGCCGCCGTCGACGAGCTTGACGACCGCGGCCACCTGCGCCGGCGTGATCGGGAGCGCGTCGAGCTCCACACCAGCTTCGTTGGCCTTCTGCACCAGGAAGTTTCCCCACCACGCCCGGGCCGCGTCGCTGGATGCGCCCTGTTCGACGGTGGCGGCAATCAGGTCGAGCGCACCGATGTTGACGAGGTCGCGCATCACCTCGTCGGATATTCCCCATTCTTCCTGAACTCGCTTGCGGGACAGCCACGGAAGCTCGGGAATCGTCGCCCGCAACCGCTCGATCCACTCCGCATCGGGTGCCACCGGCTCGAGGTCGGGCTCGGGGAAATACCGGTAATCCTCGGCGGTCTCCTTGCTGCGTCCCGGTGAGGTGTACCCGTCTTCGTGAAAGTGCCTGGTCTCCTGGGTGATTCGACCACCGGACTCGAGAACCGCTGCCTGGCGGCGCATCTCGTAACGGACGGCGACCTCGACGCTCTTGAGCGAGTTGACGTTCTTGGTTTCGGTGCGGGTGCCGAACTCCTTCCGCCCTGTCGGTTTGAGCGAGACGTTGGAGTCACAGCGCATCGATCCCTGGTCCATGCGGACATCGGAGACGCCGAGGCCGCGCAGCAGATCTCGCAGCGCCGTCACGTAGGCACGGGCGATCTCGGGGGCGCGCTCGCCGGCGCCTTCGATGGGCTTGGTGACGATCTCGATCAGAGGCACACCCGATCGGTTGTAGTCGATCAGCGAGGTCGTGGCGCCTTCGATGCGGCCCGTCTCGCTACCGAGGTGGGTCAGCTTGCCGGTGTCCTCCTCCATGTGGGCGCGCTCAATCTCGACCCGCCAGGTCGAACCGTCGTCGAGCGGCACGTCGAGGTAACCGTTGATCGCGATCGGCTCGTCGTACTGCGAGATCTGGTAGTTCTTCGGCATGTCCGGATAGAAGTAGTTCTTGCGGGCGAACCGGCACCACGGCACGATCTCGCAGTTCAGCGCGAGCCCGATCCGGATCGCGGACTCGACGGCCTTCTCGTTGAGCACGGGCAGCGACCCGGGCAGTCCCAGGCAGACGGGGCACACCTGAGTGTTGGGTTCGGCGCCGAACCTATTGGCGCAACCGCAGAACATCTTGGTGGCGGTGGACAGTTCGACGTGGACTTCCAATCCGAGCACGGGCTCGTAGCGCGCGACGACGTCGTCGTAGTCGAGCAGCTCGGCGGTCGCAGCAGTCATGACCCCGATCCTAGTAAGGGGGCTTAGCCGAAGAACTCCGCGGCGTCGTCGTACCGGCTCTGCGGGACGAGCTTCAGCTGGCGGGTGGCATCGGCGAGCGAGACGCGGCCGATCTCCTGGCCGCGAAGCGACACCATCATCCCGTACTCGCCCGCGTGTGCGGCGTCGGCGGCGTTGACGCCGAAGCGGGTGGCCAGCACGCGGTCGAAGGGCGTCGGCGTGCCGCCGCGCTGCACGTGGCCCAGAACCGTCACCCGCACCTCTTTGTTGATTCGCTTCTCCACCTCGAAGGCGAGCTGCTGTGCGACGCCGGTGAAACGCTCGTGGCCGAACTCGTCGACTCCGCCCTGCCGCAGTTGCATCGACCCCTCGGCCGGCTTCGCGCCTTCTGCCACCACGCAGATGAAGTGCGAATCACCGCGCACGAAGCGCTGTTTGATCAGTCGGCAAACCTCTTCGACGTCGAAGGGCTGTTCGGGGATCAGCGTCATGTGCGCACCGGACGCCAACCCCGCATTCAACGCGATCCAGCCCGCGTGGCGGCCCATCACCTCGACGAGCATCACGCGCTGGTGTGACTCCGCAGTGCTGTGCAAGCGGTCGATGGCCTCGCTGGCCACCCCGAGCGCGGTGTCATGTCCGAACGTGACATCGGTGCAGTCGATGTCGTTGTCGATGGTCTTCGGCACGCCGACGACGGGAACGTTCTCCTCGGAGAGCCAGTGCGCTGCCGTGAGTGTGCCCTCGCCGCCGATCGGGATCAACACGTCGATGCCGTTGTCGTCGAGCGTCTGCTTGATCTGGTCGAGCCCGGCCCGCAGTTTCTCCGGATGCACGCGGGCGGTGCCGAGCATCGTGCCGCCCTTGGCCAGCAACCGGTCGTTGCGATCGTCGTTGGCCAGTTGGATGCGACGGTTCTCCAGCAGACCGCGCCAGCCGTCCTGGAATCCGACGACCGACGAGCCGTAGCGCACGTCGCACGTGCGCACCACGGCCCGAATGACCGCGTTCAGTCCCGGACAGTCACCGCCACCGGTCAGCACTCCGATCCGCATGGCTACATCCTCCCCGAGCGCGCGGATGTTTGCGCCCTCTGTCGGCGTTTGCGTCCAACAAACGTGCGCTCGCGGCGCCTAAACCGCCGTCGACAGCGGCCCGCGCGCCGCCTCATAGGCCGCACCGACGCGGTACAACCGGTCGTCGGCCAGCGCGGGCGCCATGATCTGCAGTCCGACGGGCAACTTGTCGTCGGGTGACAGCGCCGAAGGCACCGACATTCCGCAGTGGCCCGCCAGGTTCAACGGCAGCGTGCACAGGTCGAACAGGTACATCGCCAGCGGGTCGTCGACCTTCTCCCCCAATGGGAATGCCGTGGTCGGCGTCGTCGGCGAGATCAGCACGTCGACCTTCTCGTATGCCTCGTCGAGATCGCGCGCGATCAGCGTGCGCACCTTCTGCGCCTGGTTGTAATACGCGTCGTAGTACCCCGCCGACAGCGCATAGGTGCCAATCATGATGCGGCGCTTGACTTCCGGGCCGAAGCCGACGGCGCGGGTCAACGCCATGACTTCCTCGGCGCTGTGCGTACCGTCGTCGCCGACGCGCATCCCGAAGCGCATGGCGTCAAAGCGCGCGAGGTTGCTCGAGACCTCCGATGGAAGGATCAGGTAGTAGGCCGGCAGCGAGTAGTCGAAGTGCGGACAGTCCACCTCGCTGACCTCGGCGCCCAGCGCGGTCAGTTGTTCGACGGCGGCGTTGAACGACTCCAGCACACCGGGCTGATACCCGTCGCCGCGCAACTGCTTGACCACACCGATCCGCACGCCCGCCAGGTCACCGGCCGCCCCCGCCCGTGCGGCGCCGACAACGTCGGGCGCCGTCGCGCGGACCGACGTGGAGTCCTTCGCGTCGTGCCCGGCGATCACCTGGTGCAGCAGTGCGGTGTCGAGCACGGTGCGCGCGCACGGGCCGCCCTGGTCGAGCGAGGACGCGCAGGCGACCAGCCCGTAGCGCGAGACGGTTCCGTAAGTCGGTTTCACGCCGACCGTGGCGGTCAGCGCGGCCGGCTGGCGGATCGAGCCGCCGGTGTCGGTGCCGATGGCCAACGGCGCCTGAAACGCCGCCAGCGCCGCGGCGCTCCCGCCGCCGGAGCCGCCGGGTACGCGCTCGACGTCCCACGGGTTGCGCGTCGGCCCGTATGCGGAGTTCTCCGTGGACGAACCCATCGCGAACTCGTCCATGTTGGTCTTGCCGAGGATGGGCAAGCCTGCCGCGCGTAGCCGCATGGTGACGGTCGCGTCATAGGGCGATGTCCAGCCCTCGAGGATCTTCGATCCGCAGGTCGTCGGCATGTCGGTGGTGGTGAACACGTCCTTGAGCGCCACCGGCACCCCGGCCAGCGGCGAGGGCAGATCTTCTCCGGCCGCGACGGCCGCATCGACGCGCGCCGCGGCCTCCAGCGCACGCTCCTCCGCGACGTGCAGGAACGCGTGGTAACGGTCGTCGGTAGCGGCGATCTGGTCCAGGTGCGCCTGGGTGACCTCCGTCGACGACACCTCCTTGGCGGCGATCTGTCGCCCCAGCGTCGCGGCGTCCATCCGGGTGAGATCGCTCACTGCGCCTCCCCCAGGATCCGCGGCACCGCGAACCGGCCCTCGGCCGCCTTGGGCGCCTGGTTTAGCGCCTCCTCCTGCGTCAGGCACGGCTCGACCGTGTCCGGCCGGAACACGTTGACGTCGGTGAGCGGGTTTCCGGTCGGTTTGACCCCTTCAACGTCGACGGACTGGATTCGGCTGACGTGACCGAGGATGGCGTCCAACTGCCCGGCATAGCTGTCCAGCTCGTCTTCGGTCAGGGCGAGGCGGGCCAGACGCGCCAGATGGGCTACCTCGTCTCGGGAGATCTGCGACACGACACGCAAGCCTAGTCATCGCCGTTGCGGCCGCCGAGGCCGGAATGCCCGCGCCCTCCCGCTGTGCAAAAGTGTTGCGCGTGCCTACGTACCTGCTGCGGGTCCAGCTAGAGGACCGGCCCGGCAGCCTCGGCTCTCTTGCCGTGGCGCTCGGGTCGGTGGGCGCCGACATTCTCTCGCTCGACGTGGTGGAACGTTCGGTCGGCTACGCCGTCGACGATCTCGTGGTCGAACTGCCCGCCGGCGCGATGCCGGACATGCTGATCACCGCCGCCGAACAAATCAAGGGTGTCTACGTCGACTCGGTCCGGCCGCACACCGGCCTGCTCGAGGCACATCGCGAACTCGAGCTCATCGACCACATCGCGGCGGCGGACCGCAAGGACAAGTTGCAGGTCCTGGCCGACGAAGCGCCTCGGGTGCTGCGGGTGGGTTGGGCCACCGTGATGCACCTGACCGACGGCGGGCCGCAACGTGTCGTCGGCAGCTCCGGGGCGCCCGAGACGCAAGCGGCCGAGATCCCGTGGCTGCCACTCAGCCAGGCCGAGGCCCTAGACGGCGAGGCCACGTGGGTGCCGCAGGTCTGGCGCGACATGGCGACGACCCTGGCCGCCGCCCCGCTCGGCGATCCGCGCACCGCGGTGGTGCTGGGCCGCCCCGGCGGGCCGCAGTTCCGGCCCTCCGAGGTCGCCAGACTGGGTTACCTGGCGGGCATCGTCGCCACGATTCTGCGCTGAGTTCACGCGGCCGGGCGGCTGTTACGGTGGGCGGCAATCCCATCAACCGCACCGCTCAACGTCGACCGGAAGGTTTCGCGTGGAAACGCTGCTGATCGTGCTGGCCGCCATCCTGCTCATCGCGGCGATCGTCGTGCTGGTGAAGGCCCTTCAGCGGCCGAAGAAGCCGAAGACCCCGACCAGGCGCGAAGACCCGCTCAAGTTCGCCGCCACCATGCCGCAGTTCGGTCCCCGCCAACTCGGACCCGGCGCGATCGTCTCCCACGGTGGTATCGACTACGTGGTCCGCGGCACGGTGACGTTGCGGCAGGGCCCGTTCGTGTGGTGGGAGCACCTGCTCGAAGGCGATTCCGATTCGGAGCCGCTGTGGTTCAGCGTCGAGGAGGACGAGGGCCGACTCGAGTTGGTGATGTGGACACGGCGCAAGGATGCGGCGCTGCAGCCGGGCGGCGAACTCGCCGTCGACGGGGTTGCCTACCGCGAGACCGAACGCGGCAGCGCCTCGTTCACCACCGAAGGCACCACCGGACTCCCCGCGGGTGGGGAGATGGAGTTCGTCGACTACGCGAACGCCGACGAGACGGCGCTTCTCGGGTTTGAACGCTGGGCGCCCGACATGCCGTGGGAAGTGTCGACCGGCAAGCCCGTGCGGGCCGGCGAGTTGACGGTCTACCCCGCGCCACCGCCCACCGAATAGGAAACCGGGTGCCCTTTCACCGACTGGTAGTAGATCCGGCCGACGTGTCCGGAGCGGGGCTTCGGCTGGCGCTGAATGCATGCGTACCGACACCGCTGGCGGCGTACTCACTGCCCCACCCCGGCGGCGGCACGCTGGTGCTCGGCGTGCTCGGCGCGTCGCACGCGGTCGCCGTCGAGCAAGCCGAACACACCTTCTCCGAAGAGGTTTCGTGCACCGCGCGCACGGACACCGCGCTTCCGGGCCGCGCCGAAGCGCCCGGATACCGGATCGAGTCCTGGACGGAAACGTTTGGCGAAGCGGAGTTTCGCAGGTTCGCGCAGATGCTGCGGGTCAGTTGTGAGCGCGAGGACGGCTGGCTCGGTGGTGCGTTCCCAGGCGACGACGCCGCACTGACCGCGCTGGCCGCCGAACCGGACGGGCCCGGATGGCGCTGGCGGACATGGCATCTGTACCCCGACCAAGCCGCGGGCGGAACCGTCGTCTACACCCGCAGTCGGTGGCGAGCGTGAGCCGAACCGGGTTGTTCTGGCTGGCGGGCGGGTTGGCCGTGGCGGGGATCGCATGCCTGGTTCTCGGTATCTCGTTGCAGAACCGCGACATTCGTACGTACGTGGCCGAGAACTACGCCGCGTACTCGCACGGTTCGGAGGCCAGCAGCTACGAGTGCAGCGGGTCGCCCAGCGAAGTGGCCGACCGTCTTGCCGACTATCAGGCTCCCGAGGCGCGGGCCACCGACCGCGGCATCGAGTACCTGCGCTACGACGACGACATCGTGATCATCGGGCCGGACGGCAACCGACCATGCACCATCCGGGTCGAGGACGTTCGCGGCAGCAGATACAGCGGGGGCGCGTTCATCTTCCTCGGGCCCGGGTTCTTCCCCGGTGCACCGGCCGGCGGCGCGGGCGGTAGCTCCGGCGGCCCGGGTGGAACGAAATGACGCGCGCACCAGAGCCAATCAGGTAAGGAGAACCCCATGAATCTGACGATCGAATTCGGCACCATCAGCGGCGAGAGCCTCGCCCAGAATGTGGTCGCAGCGATCTTGTACTTCCTGGTCGGGGTCGGCGTCCTGGCAGCCGGATTCGCCATGGCCGACTTGCTTACCCCGGGGAATCTGCGTCGGTTGGTGTTCGTCGAGCGGCGGCCCAACGCCGTCGCGGTCGCATCGGGAATGTATGCAGCCCTGGCCATCGTGGTGATCTCGGCGATCGTGGCCAGTTCCAACGAACTGGGCCAGGGGCTCGTCGACGCGGCGGTGTACGGCCTCGTCGGCGTTGTGCTGCAAGGACTGGCGCTGATCGTGCTGGAAGTGGCGGTGCCCGGGCGTTTCCGCGACCTGATCACCGAGGAGCGGCTGCACCCGGCCGCCATCGCCACCGCCGTGACGCTGCTCGCCGTGGGAGGGGTGAACGCCGCCGCGCTGTCATGACGGCGACCGAACACGACGCACCCGCACCGGCACCGCGGCTGGCCGGATCGGTCAGGCGTTGGCGCGCGGTGTTGTTCGCCGCCGTGGCGGCGTGCGCGGCGTGCGGCATCATCTACGAACTGGCGCTGCTGACCCTGTCGACCAGCCTGCACGGCGGGGGCGTCGTGGCGATGTCACTGATCGTCGCCGGCTACGTCGCCGCGTTGGGCGTCGGTGCGCTCCTGGTGAAGCCGCTGCTGCATCGCGCGGCGGTCACGTTCATCGCCGTCGAGACGACGCTGGCGATCGTCGGCGGATTGTCTGCGGCCGCACTGTATGTCGCGTTCGCCTTCGTGGGAGGCTCGCTGTGGGTGCTCGCAATCGGCACCGCCGTGATCGGCTGCCTGGTCGGCGCCGAGGTGCCGTTGCTGATGACCCTGCTGCAGCGCGGACGCACCGCGGGCGCCACCGATACCGGTCGGGTGCTGGCCAACCTGAACGCCGCCGACTACCTGGGCGCGCTCATCGGCGGGCTGGTCTGGCCGTTTCTCCTCCTGCCGCAGCTGGGCATGATCCGGGGTGCGGCCGCCACCGGGATCGTCAACCTCGCCGCGGCGGCCGTCGTGGCGGTGCTCCTGCTGCGACGCATCGTCAGTACGCGCGAACTGGCGGTGTCGCTGGCGGTGCTGGCCGCTGCGCTGGCGGTGCTTGTCACGCTTCTGGTGCGCGCGGACGGCATTCAGGCTTCGACCCGGCAGCGCCTCTACGCCGATCCGATCATCACCTACGAGCAGTCGGCGTACCAGGAGATCGTCGTCACCCGGCGCGGTGACGACGTTCGGCTGTATCTCGATGGCGGCCTGCAGTTTTCTACCCGCGACGAGTACCGCTACACCGAGAGCCTGGTCTACCCGGCACTCGGTGGCGACCCGCGCTCGGTATTGATCCTCGGCGGCGGTGACGGCCTGGTGGCACGTGAAGTGTTGCGAGACGGGGACATCGAGACGATCGTGCAGGTGGAGTTGGACCCCGCGGTGGTCGAGGTGGGGCGTACCACGTTGCGCGACGCAAACGCCGGTGCCCTGGACGATCCGCGGATGCAGGTGGTCATCGACGACGCGATGACGTGGCTGCGCGACGCCGGGGGCACCGTCGAGCCGGGCGGCTTTGGCGCGGTGATCGCCGACCTGCCCGACCCCGACAGCCCGGCGCTGGGGCGGTTGTACTCGGTGGAGTTCTATGCATCGATCGCCCGCGTGTTGGCGCCGGACGGTCTGCTGGCCGTGCAGGCGGGTAGTCCCTTCTCCACCCCGGCCGCGTTCTGGCGCACGGTGTCGACGATCAGTGCCGCCGGCTACTCGGTGACCCCGTATCACGTGCACGTGCCGACATTCGGTGACTGGGGATTCGTACTGGCGCGCCGGGGCCCGATTGCGCCGAAGCCGACGATCCCGGCCGACGCCCCGCCGCTGCGCTACCTCGATCAGCGGACGCTGGATGCCGCCACTGTGTTCGGTGGCGACATTCGGCCCCAGTCATTGGAGCCCTCGACGCTCGACCACCCGCGCGTCGTCGACGACGTGCGGCGTGGATACCGCTGACCCGTCAGCCGCCCGCAGGCACCGGCCAGCGGTCGTTGACGTCGGCGTTGGTGTCCTTGCGGGCACAGTGCGCGCAACAGAAGATCGCTTCTTCTGTCTCGATGCCGTGACCGAGGATTCGGCACCCGCAGTGCGCGCACTCCGGGGCCAGCTGGACCGCCGCGCACTCGACGCTGTCGAACGTCGCGCCGCGGCCGTCGGGCCACGTCACGGTGAACGCCTTGTCGTAGTCGTTGCCACAGGTATCGCAGATCGCCATCACAACTCCTTGTCGATTCACCCAGTCGAGTGCCCGGTGAGCGGTGCCGACAAACGCGGCAGCAGCCAAAGGCAGCGACTCAGACGCCGTCGGGCCCGTTCTGCAACAACCGGGCGAACCCGTCCTCGTCGAGGATCGGCACGCCCAGCTCGACGGCCTTGTCGTACTTCGAGCCCGGCGAATCACCGGCGACCACGTACGCCGTCTTCTTCGACACGGAGCCGGCCGCCTTGCCACCGCGCGCGACGATCGCCTCCTTGGCCTCGTCACGTGAGTAACCGGCCAGCGACCCGGTGACCACGATCGACAACCCCTCCAAGGTCCGTTCGATGCTCGCGTCGCGTTCGTCGGCCATCCGCACGCCCGCGGCACGCCATTTGTCCACGATCGCCCGGTGCCAGTCGACGGTGAACCATTCGGTCACCGCGGCCGCGATCGTCGGGCCCACGCCTTCGACGACCGACAGCTCCTCCTCCGAAGCAGCCATGACGGCGTCGAGACTGCCGTACTCGGTGGCCAGTGCGCGCGCCGCCGTCGGCCCGACATGCCGGATCGACAATGCGACGAGCACCCGCCACAGCGGTTGGGATTTCGCGTTGTCCAGCTTGGCCAGCAGGCGTTTACCGTTCGCCGAGAGCTGTCCGTTCTTGGTGGTGAACAGGTCGGTGCGCAGCAGGTCCTCTTCGGTCAGCGTGAACAGGTCGCCCTCGTCGGTGATGACACCGGCCTGCAAAAGAGCGGTTCCCGCCTCATAGCCCAGACCCTCGATGTCGAACGCGCCGCGGCCGGCGACGTGAAACACGCGCTCGCGCAACTGCGCCGGACAGGACCGGGTGTTGGGGCAGCGGATGTCGGCGTCACCCTCCTTCGCGGGGGCGAGCAAGGTTGCGCACTCGGGGCAGTGGGTCGGCATCACGAACTCGCGTTCGGAGCCGTCGCGCAGATCGACGACCGGGCCGAGCACCTCGGGAATCACGTCACCGGCCTTGCGGATGACCACCGTGTCGCCGATGAGTACGCCCTTGCGCTTGACCTCCGAGGCGTTGTGCAGCGTGGCCTGGCTGACCGTCGAGCCGGCCACCTTGACCGGTTCCATCCACGCGAACGGCGTGACCCGGCCGGTACGTCCGACGTTGACCCTGATGTCGAGCAGTTTGGTCTGCGCCTCCTCGGGCGGGAACTTGTAGGCGATGGCCCACCGCGGCGCCCGCGATGTCGAGCCGAGCCTGCGCTGCAACGCGACATCGTCGACTTTGACCACCACACCGTCGATTTCGTGTTCGACGTCGTGGCGGTGCTCGCCCCAGTACGCGATGCGTTCGGTGACCGCGTCGATTCCAGTCACCTGGGCGGTGTGCTCGGAAACCGGCAATCCCCAGGCCGCCAGCGCGCGATAGGCGTCGTGCAGGGTTTTGGGCCGAAAACCCTCGGCGCGCCCCACGCCGTGGCAGATCATCCGCAGCTTGCGACGCGCGGTGACGGCGGGGTTCTTCTGCCGGAGCGAGCCCGCGGCGCTGTTGCGTGGATTGGCGAACGGTGGCTTACCGTCTGCGACCAGGCCGGCATTGAGGTCCTCGAAGTCGGCCACTCGGAAGAACACCTCGCCGCGTACTTCGAGGACCTTCGGCAAGGGGAATTCGTCGCTCTGCGCGAGCTTTTCGGGCACATCGCCGATGGTGCGGGCGTTCAGCGTGACGTCCTCACCGGTGCGGCCGTCCCCGCGGGTGGCCGCGCGCTCCAACCGGCCGTCGCGGTACACCAGGGCCAGCGCCACCCCGTCGATCTTGAGTTCGCACAGGAAGTTCGCCTCCTGCAGCACGTTGGGGCCGAGCTCGCTCTTGAGCCGGCCCACCCATGCCGAGAGCTCGTCGGGCGTGAATACGTTGTCCAGGCTCAACATCCGCTCGAGGTGTTCGGCGGAGGCGAAGTCGGTGGAGAAGCCGGCCCCTCCGACCAACTGCGTCGGCGAGTCCGGGGTCCGCAGTTCGGGGTGGTCGTCCTCGAGGGCCTGCAGTTCGCGAAGCAGCGTGTCGAACTCGGCGTCGGTGATGATCGGCGAGTCCCGCACGTAGTAGCGGAACTGGTGCTCACGCACCTCGTCAGCGAGCTCTTGCCAGCGACGACGCACGTCGGCGTCGGGGGCGTCGTCGGCCTGTGCGGCCAGCGCGTCTTTCGCACCCTTGGAGGTCACCTTCGCAGGCTAACCGAGCGGCCCGACAGCACCGCACCGTTACCCTGGCCCCATGCCGCACCCGATCATGTTCCGCGACGACGACCCGGTGCTGGCCCGGGTACGGACGGTGGCGCTGGCGTTCCCCGAGGCTTACGAGAAGGTCTCGCACGGACGGCCCGCGTTCTTCGTCGCCAAGATGTTCGCCATGTACGGCGGCAGCGTCAAACCGGCAACCAGGGGCGACTACATCCAGTACCCGCAGTCGATCCTGGTCAAGGTCGACGACAGTGAACGCCAGGCGCTGCAGCAGGACGCCCGATTCTTCTCGCCCGCATACCTTGGACCGTCGGGGTGGCTCGGGCTCGACCTGTCGGCACGCAAGAAGATCGACTGGGATGAGGTCCGCGAGCTGATCGATGCGTCGTTTCGGTTGACCGCGCCCGGAAAACTCGTCAAACAGCTCGACGAAGGCTGAACAGGTAGCAGGCAGGCCATGATTCGATCGGAGACGCCATGAGTTTCGCGAGCCCCTTCCCCGAGGTCGACATCCCGTCCACCAGTGTCTACGACTACCTGTTCGGTGATATCGCAGAAGACGACCTCGACCGCGTGGCGCTTGTCGATGCGAAATCGGGGCGCGAAACCACCTACCGCGAAACGATCGCGCGCGTCGACGCGTTCGCCGGTGCGCTCGCCGGGCGCGGGATCGGCGTCGGCGATGTGGTCGGCCTGCTCTCGCCGAACAGCTCGGGATTCGCGGTCGCATTCCACGGCATCCTGCGTGCGGGCGCGACGGCCACGACCGTCAACGCGTTGTTCACCGCCAAGGACATCGCCAAGCAGTTGACCGACTCGAACGCCAAGATGCTCGTGACGGTGTCGCCACTGCTGGCCCAAGCCGAGGAAGCGGCCGCGGCGGTCGGCATTCCCGACGACGGGCTCATCGTGCTCGACGGACCCGGCTTGTCCTCCGACGGGCATCCCAACGCCGCCGACCTCATGGGGCCGGGCCATCCACCGCCTGAGGTCAGCTTCGCGCCTTCGTCGCACTTGGCGGTGCTGCCCTACAGTTCGGGGACGACCGGAAACCCGAAGGGCGTCATGCTCACCCACCGCAACCTGGTGGCCAACGTCGCCCAGATCCGGCCGCTGCACGGCATGGTCGCCGACGACACCGTGTTGGCCGTTCTCCCGTTCTTCCACATCTACGGGATGACCGTGCTGCTCAACGCGGCACTGCACGCCAGGGCCCGGCTGGTCATCATGCCGAGCTTCGATCTCGGCGACTTCCTGGGCAACATCGCCGACCATGCATGCACCATCGCGTTCATCGCCCCGCCCGTCGCGGTTGCGCTGGCCAAACATCCGCTGGTCGACGAGTACGACCTGTCGTCGCTGAATGTCGTGATGTCGGGTGCGGCCCCCTTGGACGCCGACCTCGGCCACGCCGTCGCCGAGCGGTTGGGCTGCCGTGTGGTCCAGGGTTACGGCATGAGCGAGCTCAGCCCGGTCAGCCACATCACGCCGTTCGACGGCGGCCAACACGAGATGAACATGGTGGCCCCGCTCAGCTCGGTCGGCTGGACGGTGTCGAACGCCGCGTCGAAGATCGTCGACCCCGAGACCGGTGACGAGATCGACCCGCCCACAGAGGGTCTCAGCGAAACCGGCGAACTCTTGTTCAAGGGTCCCAACGTGATGGCGGGCTACCTCGGCAACGAGAAGGCCACCGAGGAGACCATCGACGACCAGGGTTGGTTGCACACCGGTGACCTCGCACAGGTCGACGCCGACGGGTGTGTCTACATCGTCGACCGGCTCAAGGAGCTGATCAAGTACAAGGGTTATCAGGTGCCGCCCGCCGAGCTGGAGGCCGTGCTGCTGACTCATCCCGACATCGCCGACGCAGCCGTGGTCGGAGTGCTCGACGCCGACGGCGAAGAGGTGCCTAAGGCGTTCGTGGTCAAGCGATCCGGAGCGGAGCTGAGCGAGGAGCAGGTGATCGAGTTCGTCGCGGGCGAAGTGGCTCCCTACAAGAAGGTCCGCCAGGTGGCGTTCATCGACGCGGTGCCGAAGTCGGCGTCCGGCAAGATCCTGCGCAAGGACCTACGCGGCTGATCGGGGCCGGCCGATCCGTTCGGCGGCCTGCGCCGCTCGGGCCTGCCGATAGCCCAGCGCGGCACCCGCCACGGGGATGAGCAGCAACCCGGCCAGGCCCCACAGCGGGTCGCTGGTCCCGGCGCCGGGCGCGACGACGAACTGGCGCACCACCGCGGGCGGGGTCGCCAGCGGGTCCAACGGAGCCGGAGCAGGCGGTGCCGGTGAGCGCGGCGGCGTCAGGACCGGTTGCGCGGCGACCGGCGCTGAGGGCGACGCCAGTGCTGGTGGCTGCCAATGGGTTTCGGGTTGGGAATCGCGGCTCTGCGGCGCGCGCCCGTTGCCGAACGCCACCTGCGGCGGCTCGAAGGCGGGGGCCGGCGCACTCGCAGCGCCGGATCCGCCAGAGGCAACCGGGGCGTCCGACGACGCGGTGTTCACGGGTGCTTCGACTGGGGGCGTCGCGCCGGCGACGGCCGACCGGCCGGCCGACACGTCGGGCGCAGCCGCACGGCCGGCCGACACGTCGGGCGCAGCCGCACGGCCGGCCGACACGTCGGGCGCAGCCGCACGGCCGGCCGATGCGCCGGGCGACGCTGTGCGGCCGACCGATGCGCCGGGCGACGCTGTGCGGCCGACCGATTCCGGGCCGAAAACAGCGCCAGGCCGGTTATCCGGCGACGGCTGCGTGAGCCCATCTCGGCCGGATCCGACCCGCGACTTCGGGGCCGCGCCGGGCCCGTTAGTGTCCCCGCCCCGTTTGCTGCCGGTGGGGCGCTTGCCGTCGCGACGGTCGTTGTCGTGCTTGCCGTTGCCGGACCCACGGCTGTGGTGGCCGCCGCGGTCGGCGCTGTGTCCCCGGTCCGAGCCGCGCGAATCTCCGGGGTGGGCGTATGCGACTGCTGCACCCGATCCGCTCACCAGGAGAAATACGGACACCACGCCGGCACCTGCGGCGAGGCGCGCGTTCATCCGGACACCATTCCCTTCTCGGCAAAGGCGATCGACGCCGCCTGCGAAGCATTCTCGCATGGGTAGGCGCGCAATACGAGGTGTCCGACAGGAACGCCGCAAATTGTCCAGCGAAGCGGCTCATCACCGATCCTCGACGTGCGCCCGCAGTCGGTCGATGGCACGGTCCCACCGCTGCGACATCTTCGCCAGATACTCGCCGGCGTCGACAAGAGATGCGGGCCGCATCCGCCAGATGCGCTCACGGCCACTGCGCTCGCTGCTCACCAGACCCACCGACTCCAACAGCAGCAGGTGTTTGGTCGTTGCCTGCCGGCTGACCGGTATCACCTCGGCGACTTCGCTGGTCGAACACGGCCCTCCATCGCACAACCGGGTGACGATGCGCAGGCGGTTCGGATCGCCCAAGGCGTTGAAGAACGACGACAGCGGCACATCCGCCGTCGATGTGCTCATACGGCCTCGCTGACGGCGAGGTACTTGCACACCAGTTCGGTCTGTGTGGCCCAGCCCTGACTGTTGGCATCGAACGCCGACGCCCGGCGGTGTGCGGGAAGTGCGTCGAATCCGGACTCGACGATGCGCAGCAGCACACCCTCGGCGACCTCTTCGAGCGTGAACTCGACCAGCGTGGTCGGTTCGTCGGCAGCGTCGACACCCTCTTCGACGCCGTAGGGATGCCAGCGGAACGCCAGCCGGCGTTGCGGTTCGACCGCTTCGACATGCCACACGTCGGCCATGCCTGCGAACGATTCCTGGTCCTTCGCCACGTCGGCGTCGACCGCCGTCGGGGTGAGGACACCGGTCAACGAAGTGCCCGCGACGAACGGCCCGTCGAAGCGCACCCCGAACCATTGCCCGAACTCGTCGGCGTCGCTGATCGCCCGCCAGACGCGGTCGAGCGGTGCCTTCAGCACAGCCTGCTTCTCGATCCGATCGCTACTCATATGCAACCTCCTGGTTGCGCCTCAATGTAGCGGGCGCCAGCGTCTAACGCAACTTTTTGGTTGCTCTTTCTGTGGACGCGTCGAATTCTTCGGCAGGGTCGTGGTTTTCGGTCGGCCACGACCCTGACGCAGAATTCGCCGGGGGTCCAGCTAGATCGCGTCGGGGTCCTCGGCGAAGGCGTCGGCCGCCTTCTGCGCCAACCCGATCGCGATGCGCGCCCATTCGGGGGTGGCGCCCGCCAGACCGCACGCGGGCGAGATGCCGGTCCGCTCCCTGAGCAGCGATCGGGAAAAACCGAGGCGGTCGGTCAGCGACACCACGGCCTTGGCGATCTCTTCGACCGAGGGACGCGTCTCCGGCGCTGTCGAGGGCACGACGCCGAACACCACCGTGCGACCCGAGTCGACGAACTCCCCGATACCGTCGAGGTCGTCAGCCACCAGCGCGGACACGTCGACAGAGATCGCGTCGATCGAACTGCGCTGCAACACATTCCACGGCACACCCGCGGCGCAGCCGTGCACGCCCACCGGGACGTCCGCCGCGATGACACATTCGTCGAGCAAACCGATGGCCTCCGCCTCGTCGACGGGGTGCACGGGTGTCAAACTGGTGACTCCGGTCAGCCGGCCTCCGAGCGCGGAGAACAACAGCGGTTCGTCGAATTGAACGACGACCGCCGCGTCCAGCCTCCGAGCGACAGTCGCGCGGTGCGCTGCGATCCCTTCAGCCAGCGAGGCAGTGAGGTCCCGCACCGCGCCTCGATCGGTCAGGGCGCGATGGCCGTTGGGAAGCTCCAGTTGCGCCGCCAACGTGACCGGCCCCGGCGCCTGAACCTTGACTGTGCGCCCACCGCCGCGCAAACCTGCTCTCTCCCAAGCTTCTTCGAGCGCGTCGAGGTCCTCCTCGAGCAGGCTCCTCGCCCGCCTGAGCACTGCTGTGCGGCCCGCGGCGATCCGATATCCGCGGGGCACGGTGTCCATACCGATGTCCACCAGGATCGCGCCGGCCCGACCGATCATGTCCGCACCCACGCCACGGCCCGGCAGTTCCACCAGATGCGGCAAGGTGTGCAGTTCGCCGACGACGACCTCGGCGGCCTCGCGCGCCGACGTTCCGGGCCAGGACCCGATGCCGGTGGCTGCGGCGAAAGCACTCACTCGTTTGACAGTATTCGATGGGGCTAACCTCATCCCGAAAGGGTTGGGGAAGGACAGGTCATGCCCGCAGCGCTCCGGTCGATCGTGCTGTGGTGCGTGGCGGTCGCGATCACCTCGGGCTGTACTCAGGTCATCGACGGACACGCGATGCGGGCGGCACCGGGCATCGACGACGGGTCGCTGTCGCCGGTCGATGTGGAGCCGATCATGCTCGACCAGTCGCAGATGCGCGCGATCACCGGAGCCGGCGAGGATCTCACGATCATCCCGACCATGGACGGCAAGATCCCGGTCGACATCGAGCCGCTCGCCGACACCACTCCCCTGCCGTGCCAATGGATCTTCGCCGAGACCCAGACCTTCGGACCCGACGTCGAGGAGTTCCGCAAGACCACGTTTCAACACCCGCCCGAAGGCGGGTTGATCTCCGAGGGTGCGGCGGCCTATCGCGACGCCGCGACCGCCCGGCGGGCGTTCGACTCGCTCGTCAGTCTCGTCGACGGTTGCAGTGCAACGCCTTTGGGGCCGATGTTCGTCGGCGAGTGGAGGGTGGGCGCGGACACCCTGCAGACCCGGCCCTCGGGTGCCTGCGGTCGCGACTACCGCGTCAAGTCGGTCGTGCTGGTGGAGGTGACCGCGTGCCGGTTCCCCGAGTCGGTGCCCGAGATCGTCATGTCCAACATCCTGGCCAACGTACCCGGATAGCTACCGGGTGATCGTCGCGCTGCCCAGCACCTCGTCGCCGGCCGGGTCGGGGCGGTACAGCACCATCGTCTGGCCGGGAGCCACGCCGCGCAGGGGTGCACGCAGCTCGACGACGAGCCGGCCGTCGCGCACTTCGACCACGCCGTCTCCGACACCGCCGTGCGCGCGGACCTGCACCTGACATTCGATCGGGCCCGCAGGCGCGACACCGGAGGTGAAGATCGGCCGCTCTCCGGTCACGGTCCACACGTCGAGGTCCTCGGCGCCGCCGACCCGCACGGTCGCGGTCTGCGGGTCGATAGCCGTCACATAGCGCGGCTGTCCGTCCGGGTCCGGCCCGGCGATACCCAGACCCTTGCGCTGACCCACCGTGAACCCGTGCACGCCGTCGTGTTCGGCCAGCACCGTCCCTGCGGCGTCGACGACCGAACCGCGTCGCACGCCGATCTTGGCGCCGAGGAACGCGCGGGTGTCACCGGAGGGAATGAAGCAGATGTCGTGACTGTCGGGTTTCTCGGCGACCGCGAGCCCGCGACGCGCAGCCTCCTCGCGGATCTGCGGCTTCGGGGTGTCGCCGACCGGGAACACCGCGTGCCGCAGTTGCTCGGCTGTCAGCACCGCGAGCACGTAGGACTGGTCTTTGGCGGCGTCGACCGCGCGGCGCAGTCGACCGTCCGACAGCCGGGCATAGTGTCCGGTCGCCACGGCGTCGAATCCCAACGCCAGCGCGCGGGCGGCCAATGCGGAGAACTTGATCCGTTCATTGCAGCGCACACACGGGTTCGGGGTCTCCCCGCGGGCGTATGACGACACGAAGTCGTCGATGACGTCCTCTTTGAACCGGTCGGCGAAATCCCAGACGTAGAACGGGATGTCGAGGATGTCGGCGACCCGACGCGCGTCGCCTGCGTCCTCTTTCGAACAACAGCCGCGCGAACCGGTGCGCAGCGTGCCAGGAGACGGTGACAGCGCCAGGTGAACACCCACGACGTCGTGACCGGCGTCGACCATCCTGGCGGCGGCGACCGAAGAGTCCACGCCGCCGCTCATCGCCACGAGTACCCGCACTACTCGACCACTCCCGAACTTGCCAGCGCCGCCTGCCGGGCCCGTTCGACCGCGGCGGGCAGCACCGCGAGCGCGGCATCGACGTCGACCTCACTGCTGGTGTGCCCCAACGAGAGTCGCAGAGAACCCCGCGCACTCGCCGGGTCCGCACCCATCGCGATCAACACGTGTGAGGGCTGCGCGACGCCTGCCGTGCAGGCCGAACCGGTCGAGCATTCGATACCCTTGGCGTCCAACAACATCAGCAGCGAGTCGCCCTCACAGCCGCGGAAGGTGAAGTGGCAGTTGCCGGGCAGCCGAGCGGCACCCGTCGCGCCGTTCACCTCGACGTCGTCGATGGCGGCCAACACGCCTTCGATCAAGCGGTCACGAAGCGCCGACACCCGCGCACCGTTGGCCTCGAGCCCGTCGACCGCGGCTATCGCCGCTGCGGCCATCGCGACGGCTCCCGCCACATACGGTGTGCCGGAGCGGACGTCGCGCTCCTGGCCTCCGCCGTGCAACAGCGGGACGCAGGCCGTGTCGCGGCGCAGCAGCAGCGCACCGATCCCGGTGGGGCCGCCGAACTTGTGCGCCGCGATGCTCATCGCCGAAAGCCCACTCGCGGCGAAGTCGACCGGAATGTGGCCGGCGGCCTGAACGGCATCGCTGTGCATCGGCACGTCGAATTCTGCTGCCACAGCGGCGAGCTCGGCGATCGGCATGATCGTCCCGACCTCGTTGTTGGCCCACATCACCGACACCAGAGCCACGTCGTCGTGGTCCTGCAGCGCCTGTCGCAGTGCCGCAGGCGTGACCGAACCGTCCTTCTCGACGGGCAGCCAGGTAACCTCGGCGCCCTCGTGCTCGACGCACCACTCGACCGAATCGAGCACGGCGTGGTGCTCGACCGGCGTGGTCACGATCCGCCTGCGGCGCGGATCGGCATCACGGCGGGCCCAGAAGATGCCTTTGAGCGCGAGGTTGTCGCTCTCGGTGCCACCCGCGGTGAAGATCACCTCCGACGGGCGGGCGCCCAGCAACTGGGCCAACGTCTCGCGCGACTCCTCCATTCGCCGCCGGGCCGTGCGGCCCGTGCCGTGCAACGACGACGCGTTGCCGACCGTCGCCATCGCGGCCGTCATCGCCTCGATGGCAGCGGGGTGCATCGGGGTGGTGGCGGCATGATCGAGGTAGACCGGCTGATCCGAGGTCATAACCAGTCCAGAATAGCCGTCGACCCGGGGCTCCCCCGATTCGCTCAGGCCACGAGCGCGTGACCGGACGGGTGTTTGGTGGTGTCGCCCCGCACCGCCGTCTCACAGCGATAGGCCAGGTCGCGACGCTCGGTTCCGGGTAGCTGCAGCGACTCCACGTGCACCCGCGCGACCGTGCGCTTCGTGGTGACCAGTCGCCGGATCGAGTCGACCAGTGTGTCTTCGCCCACATAGGCCGCGACGGTCGAGGCGGCGCCGTCGGGGTGGTGGTACGCCAAACGCAGCGGCTGGACCGGCCTGCCGGCGTCGATAGCGGCCTGGAACATGGCGGGGTGAAAGCGGCCGTACGCCAGTCCGCAGTAGGTGGTGCCCTCCGGAAAGGCGATCACGGTACGGCCCGCACTCAGGTTGCGGGTGACGGCGCCCACCACGTCGGGCAGGCGCCGCAGATTCGACCGCTCGATAGGGATCACCTTCAGCAGTCGGGCCAGCAGTCCGAGGCCCGGCCAGCTGACGAGCTCGGACTTGGCGACGAACCGGCCTGGCAGCACCGAACCGACCACGAAGACGTCCACCCAGGAAATGTGGCCGCTGACCACCAGAACGCCGCTCAGGTTGCGGATCGGGCCCCCCGACACCCTGGTCCGCACACCCAGGCAGTACAGCAGCAACCGGCAGTAGCCGCGCTGCAGATGTGATCGGCCGGGGGCGGGGACGGCCAGCATCGGCGCGAGCAGCAGGAGCAGCAGGGCCGAGGTGACCCGTACCGCGGCACGGCAGGTCACGATCACCCGTGGCCCGGACCGCGCGGCGCCTGGGCCGACGCAGCTCGCATCGCACGACGCCTTCGGTATCCAGGTGCCGAGGGTGCTCACGGCGCGATTCCGCCGGCCAGGGCGGCGCCCTCGACGGACCTCAGCCTGCGCAGGTAGCGCGTGTCGGCCCGGCGTTTGTCGAGCAACGCCGGGAAATCGCCAACGCCGAAATCGGGATCGTGGGCGGGTTCGCCGCACACCTGCGCGCCGAGCCGCAGGTAGCCGCGCATCAACGGTGGTACGACGAGCCTCTCCGGCGGCTCGATGTCGTCGACGCCCTTGCCTTCAACAGTCACCGGCCGGTACGGGTGCACGGTGTAGAGCGCCGGTGCGGCGTGGCGACGACGGACGAAATCGCGGACTCCGCGGATCTGTGCGCCCGGCGGGTAACCGTCGGGGCCGTGGACGGGCACCGACACGCAGCCGGTGACGTAGTCATACCCGCAGCGGTCGAGGTACGCCAGGATCCCGGCCCACATCAGCAGCACGACAGCTCCGCTGCGGTGATCCGCTCGCACCACGGCCCGGCCCATCTCGACCAGGCCCGGCCGCAGGGGATCGAGCGCACGCACATCGAATTCGGTTGCGCTGTAGAGGCTTCCGGCAGCGACGGCGCCCGCGGGTGGCAGCATTCGATAGCAGCCGACGAGTTCGCCGGTGATGTCCTCGCGTACCAGCAGGTGATCGCAGTGCTCGTCGAAGCGGTCGGCGTCCAGGCCGTCGGCGGAACCGGTCAGCGTGAATCCGGGCTCGGCGGTGAACACCTCGTAGCGCAACCGTTGCGCCGCTTCGACGAGCGTGGCATTCGTCGTCAGCAGCAGGGTGTAGCGCGGTGCGGGTCGTGCGGACCCGGTCCGGCTGCGGTCGATCTCTTCGGGGGCGATGAGTACAGAATCAGTGCTCATGGCTGCACGCTCGCCCAGCCGCATCTCCGGACGGCATCGGAGGCGTGACGTGTCGATGAGCGCCAGGTGACGAATTGCCCCGGCGAAACGTCAGTCGCCGAGCAGCACGACGTTGTCGGCTACCGCGTTGCGGGGTGTGCGCACGTGGTTGGCCGGGAAGTTCGGGTCGGCGTACCCGATCGCGAGTCCGCACAACACCCGCAGTTCGGCGGGGATGTCCAGCTGTTCGCGCAGCACCTCTGGGAAGTGTGCAACCGAAACCTGCACACACGTGTCGAGACCGCGTTCGGTCAGCGCAAGCACCAGCGTCTGCAGGAACATCCCGACCGCGAGGCTGTCCGCGTGTCCGAGATCGCGGTGCATGCAGACAACTCCCGCCACCGGGGCACCGAAGAACTCGAAGTTGCGCAGCTGTGCGAGACGTCGCCCCTCGGCGTCGTGACGGGCCACACCCATCGAGCCGTAGACCAACGCCCCCAACTCCTGCCGCAGCGGTGCGAAGCTCTCCGGAATCCCCATGATCGCGGGAAAACCGGCGGACGCGCGGTGCAGCAATGATTCGACGAGTTTGTCGCGGCGCGCGCCGGTGGCCAGGAACAGCCGCCAGGGTTGGATATTGGAGTTCGACGGTGCACGCATCGCCAGCTCCAGCGCCTCGTCGAGCAGTACGCGCGGTACGGGCTTGTCGGGCAGGAACTTCCGTGTGCAGTGCCGCTCGCTAATAGTCCGGTCCAGGTCGCTCTCGGGCGCCGCTAAGGTCATCGTTGTGCCAGCCAATCCGTGAAGTGGGTCGCCGCGATGACGGCGCCGTCGCCGGTGACCAGGCTCCGCTCGTCGAGCGGAGTGCCGAAGTACGTCGCCTCGGTGGTGACCACGACCGGCCGCTCGTCGCCGCGTGCGGCCAGCACCGCACCTGCGAGCTCGGCGAACGGCATCTTGTCGGGCCCGCCGATATCGACGTGACCATTGCTCGGGGTCGCCACGGCTGTCCGGGCCACCTCGGCGGCGACCTCATCGGCTGCGATCGGCTGGATCAGCGCATCGGGCGCCCGCACTTCGCCGTTGCTGCTCAGCGATTCGGTGATCGCCTCGGCGAATTCGTGGAACTGCGTGGCGCGCACGATGCTGAACGGCAGTCCGGAGTCTTTGATGATGCGTTCCTGCGCGACCTTCGCACGCAGATAACCGCTTTCGGGAAGCCCGTCGGCGCCGACGATCGACAGCGCCACGACGTGACCCACCCGCGCGGCCGTCGCGGCGCCCACCAGATTCGTCGTCGACCTCATGAAGAAGTCCATGACCGCGTCGTCCTCGAACGACGGCGAGTTGGTCACGTCGATCACCACATCCGCGCCGGCGACCGCTTCGGCCACCCCGGCGCCGGTCAAAACGTCCAAACCGGTGGAGCGCGCCGCGGCGACCACCTCGTGGCCGTCCGCGGTGAGGATCGAAACCACCTTCGAGCCGATGAGGCCGGTCGCACCGAACACGGTGATCTTCATCTCGAAACCTTTCGTCGTGCCTGTCACGAAAAGACTGGCACGCCGGTGGCTGTGATCGAGCCCTTGAAAGTCCGTAGTCCGGAGCCGCCGAGCGTCCACCCTTGTACACCTACGGGGCCCCGAATCTGTACATACCTGCGCGCTTGTGGCATGCAAAAGGCCCCCGAACAGTGTCCGGGGGCCCTTCGCGCGGAAGAATCAGCCCTTGCGAGCCTTGACCGCCTCGGTCAGCTGCGGTGTGACCTTGAACAGGTCGCCGACGATGCCGAGGTCGGCGATCTCGAAGATCGGCGCCTCTTCGTCCTTGTTCACCGCGATGATCGTCTTGGACGTCTGCATGCCCGCGCGGTGCTGAATGGCGCCGGAGATGCCCAGGGCGATGTAGAGCTGCGGCGACACCGTCTTACCGGTTTGGCCCACCTGGAACTGGCCCGGGTAGTAGCCGGAGTCGACGGCGGCACGGGACGCGCCGACGGCGCCGCCGAGCGAGTCCGCGAGCTCCTCGACCACATTGAAGTTCTCCGCGCTGCCCACACCGCGGCCGCCCGAGACGACAACCGTCGCCTCGGTCAGCTCCGGACGGTCACCCGCGACCGCGGGCTCGCGCTTGGTGATCTTCGTCGCGTTCTCGGCCTGGCCGGGCACCTCGACGTTGACGACCTCGCCCGCACCGTCGGCGGGTTCGGCGTCGACCGATCCGGCGCGCAGCGTGATGACCGGAACCTCACCGGTGGACTCGGCCTCGACGGTGAACGCACCACCGAAGATCGAGTGCACGGCCTTGCCGCCCTCGTTGACGTCGACGACGTCGGTGAGCACACCGGAACCGGTGCGGGCGGCCAGCCGGCCGGCGATCTCCTTGCCGTCGGCGTTGGCCGACAGCAGAACACCGGCGGGCGACGCCGACTCGACCAGCGATGCCAGCACGTCGACCTGCGGGGTGATCAGGTAGTTCTCCGCGTCGTCGGACTCGGCGACGTAGATCTTGGCCGCGCCCGCGGCCTTCAGGCCGTCGGTGAGCGGTTCTGCGGTACCCGGCGCGCCGACGACGACGGCCGAGGGCTCGCCGAGCTTGCGAGCCGCGGTGATCAACTCCGAGGTGACCTTCTTCAGTGCACCTTCGGCGTGCTCAACGAGCACGAGTACTTCAGCCATGAGTTCTTCTCTCGTCTCTTGTTCTTCGCAGTCTCGGTCTCGGGCTTAGATGATTTTTTGGGCGACCAGGTACTCGGCGATCTTGGTTCCACCGTCGCCTTCGTCGGTGACCTTCTCGCCGGCGGTCTTCGGCGGCTTCGGCGTCGACGACAGCACCTTGGACCCGGCGTTGGCGAGACCGACCTCATCGGCCTCGACACCGATCTCGCCGAGCGTGAGCTTGGTGACTTCCTTCTTCTTGGCGGCCATGATGCCCTTGAAGGACGGGAAGCGAGGCTCGTTGATCTTCTCGTTGACGCTGACCACGGCGGGCAGCGGAGCCTCGACGAAGAACACGCCGTCGTCGGTCTCCCGCTCGCCGCTGACCTTGCCGTCCTCGACGGTCACCTTGCGCAGATGCGTCAGCTGCGGCAGGCCCAGGTACTCGGCGATGATCGCGGGGACCGCGCCGCCGGTGCCGTCGGTGGCCTCGTTGCCGGCGATGACCAGCTCGGTGCCCTCGATGGTCCCCAGCGCACGTGCCAGGGCCCAACCGGTCTGGACCATGTCCGAGCCGTGCATGCCCTCGTCGACGAGGTGCACGGCCTTGTCGGCACCCATCGAAAGCGCCTTGCGGATCGCTTCGGTCGCGCGCTCGGGGCCGGCCGTCAGCACCGTCACAGTGCTGTCGCCGCCTTCCCTCTCCTTGATGAGCAGCGCTTCCTCGACCGCGCGCTCGTTGATCTCGTCGAGCACCGCGTCGGCCGCCTCGCGGTCGAGAGTGAAGTCGCCGTCGGTGAGCTTGCGCTCCGACCAGGTGTCAGGGACCTGTTTGATCAGGACCACGATGTTCGTCATGAGTGTGGTTCGTCCTCCTCGAAGGGGCCGATGATCGGCCCGCATAGCACGCTTTGAGCAACAACCACCATGTTACTCGCGGGTAACTTGTGGCGGTTCGCAGGAACACTGTAGCGGGTCGAAGTTCGTGTTCTAGCAGCACGTAGGGGGTGAACCATTCGTCTGTGGGCCGTTTCACGTTAGCCTGCCTTCCAATGAGCGCTTTTGTTACTGATGGACCCGACCTCCCCCTTACCGGGGAACGCACGGTTCCGGACCTCGCGGAGGAGAACTACTGGTTCCGCCGCCACGAGGTCGTCTACGAGCAGATGGCCGACCGCTGCGCCGATCGCGACGTGCTCGAGGCCGGCTGCGGTGAGGGCTATGGGGCCAACCTGATCGCCGACGTCGCCCGCCGCGTGATCGGCCTGGACTACGACGAGACAGCGGTCGCCCACGTCCGTGCGCGGTATCCGCGCGTGGACATGCGCCACTGCAACCTGGCCGAGTTGCCGCTCGCTGACGGCTCGGTTGATGTCGTCGTGAACTTCCAGGTCATCGAACACCTCTGGGATCAGGGCCAATTCGTGCGCGAATGCCTGCGCGTGCTGCGTCCGGGTGGGTGTCTGCTGATGTCGACGCCGAACCGGATCACGTTCTCCCCGGGCCGGGACACCCCGATCAACCCGTTCCACACCCGCGAACTCAACGCCGCCGAGCTGACCGAACTGCTCACCACCGAAGGTTTCGAGGTCGAGTGCGTGTACGGGGTCTTTCACGGGCCGCGGCTCGTCGAACTCGACGCCCGACACGGTGGCTCGATCATCGACGCCCAGATCGCGCGGGCATTGGCCGATGCGCCGTGGCCCGCGGACCTGCTCGCCGACGTGGCCTCCGTGCGCAGCGACGACTTCGATCTGGTCGACGCGCGCGATCGGAACATCGACGACAGCCTCGATCTGGTCGCGATCGCGGTGCGGCCGTGACATCCGCCGACCCCCCGGGGCTGAATGTCGCCGGCGACCCGGCTCCCCGGTCCAATGTCGCCGGCGACCCGGCTCCCCGGTCCAATGTCGCCGGCGACCCGGCTCCCCGGTCCAATGTCGCCGGCGACCCGGCTCCGGGCCTCTTCACGCTCGTTCTGCACACCCACCTGCCCTGGCTGGCTCATCACGGCCGGTGGCCCGTCGGTGAGGAGTGGCTCTACCAGTCGTGGTCGGCGTGCTACCTCCCGCTGATGCGGGTGCTGCGCACGTTGGCGGCCGAAGGCCGTCGCCACCAGTTGACGCTGGGCATGACGCCGGTAGTCACCGCACAACTCGACGACCCGTACTGCCTGACGGGCATGCACCACTGGCTGGCGAACTGGCAGCTGCGCGCGCTCGAGGCGACAACTCTCGGTGATCCGTTGCGCCAGTTCGGTGTTCGCGAGCATACCGAGGCCGAGCAGGCCATCGAGGACTTCGCCACGCTGTGGGCGCACGGCGGCAGTCCCTTGCTGCGCGAGGTGATCGACGCCGAAACCATCGAACTGCTCGGCGGTCCGCTCGCGCATCCGTTCCAGCCGCTACTCAACCCGAGGCTGCGGGAATTCGCGCTGCACGAGGGGCTCGCCGATGCCCGCTTGCGGTTCGCGCACACACCAGTCGGCATCTGGGCCCCGGAATGCGCCTACGCGCCAGGCATGGAAACCGACTACGCCGCAGCAGGTGTCGGCCACTTCATGGTCGACGGACCGTCCCTGCACGGCGACACCGCGCTCGGCCGTCCCGTCGGATCGTCCGACGTGGTGGCTTTCGGCCGGGACCTGCACGTCAGCTATCGGGTGTGGTCGCCGAAGTCCGGCTACCCCGGGCACGTCGCCTACCGCGACTTCCACACCTACGATCACACAACCGGACTCAAGCCGGCCCGGGTGACGGGCCGCAATGTGCCGTCGGAGGCCAAGGCGCCGTACGACCCGGAGCGCGCCGACCGTGCGATCGACGCGCACGTCGCCGATTTCGTCGCGGTGGTCCGGCAGCGTCTGTGCGACGAGAGCGAACGCATCGGGCGCCCCGCACACGTCATCGCCGCATTCGACACCGAGTTGTTCGGCCACTGGTGGTATGAGGGCCCCGTGTGGCTCGAGCGGGTGCTGCGCGCGCTACCCGAGGCCGGTGTGCGCGTCGGCACGCTGAGCGACGCCAAGGCCGACGGCTTCGTCGGCCCACCTGTCGAATTACCGCCCAGCTCATGGGGTTCCGGCAAGGATTGGCAGGTGTGGGCCGGTGAGCAGGTCGCCGATCTGGTCCAGTTGAACACCGAGGTAGTCGACACCGCGCTGGCGACCGTCGACAAGGCGCTCGGCGAGACCGACGCTCCGCCTGCACGCAACTTCGTCGCCGACCAGATCCTGCGCGAGACGCTGCTGACCGTGTCGAGCGACTGGCCGTTCATGGTCAGCAAGGACTCAGCGGCCGACTATGCCCGCTACCGTGCGCATCTGCACGCCCACGCCACCCGCGAGATCGCCGACGCCGCGGCGTCCGGTCGCCATGAGCATGCACAGCGTCTCGCCGCCGGCTGGAACCGCGCCGACGGTCTGTTCGGCGCGCTGGACGCCCGGCGGTTACCGCGATGACTCCACTCGCAACCTTCACTTCTTCGAGCGACCGCGTTCCCCTCGCAAGCAGTGGGCCCAGTACGCCGACACGCCGCTCCGCGCGTACATTTCCCGGTCACTCGCGCAGGAGTCAGCGACCGTGAAGATCCTCATGGTGTCGTGGGAGTATCCGCCGGTCGTGGTCGGCGGACTCGGCAGGCACGTCCATCATCTCGCCACCGCGCTGGCCGAAGCGGGCCACGAGATCGTCGTGCTGAGCCGGCGACCGTCGAACACCGACCCGAGCACGCATCCGACCACCGACGAGATCGCCGACGGCGTGCGCGTGGTCGCGGCGGCGCATGATCCGCACGAGTTCGATTTCGGCAAGGACATGATGGCCTGGACGTTGGCGATGGGCCACGCGATGGTCAGAACCGGTTTGACGCTGAAGTCTCGACGCGGCCGCCCCTGGCGCCCCGACGTCGTACACGCACACGACTGGCTGGTCGCACATCCCGCGATCGCCCTGGCCGAATTCTTCGATGTACCAGTGGTATCCACGATCCATGCCACCGAAGCCGGCAGACATTCCGGATGGGTGTCGGGCCGTATCAGCAGACAGGTCCACGCGGTGGAATCGTGGTTGGTGCGCGAATCCGATTCGCTGATCACCTGTTCGGCCTCGATGCGCGATGAGGTCTCGGAGCTCTTCGGGCCGGGGCTGGCCGAGTCGTACGTTATCCGCAACGGAATCGACTGCGGTCGTTGGCCGTTTGCTAAACGCAAGCCCCGGACCGGACCTGCCCGGTTGCTGTACCTGGGTCGGCTCGAGTACGAGAAAGGTATCCACGACGCAATCGCCGCACTACCCCGAATCAGGCGCACCCACCCCGGTACCACGCTGACGATCGCCGGCGAGGGCACCCAGCTCGATTGGCTCGTCGAGCAGGCGCGAAAGCACAAGGTGCTCAAGGCGACCGCGTTCGCCGGACACCTCGACCACGACGCGTTGGTGAATCTGCTGCACACTGCCGACGCAGCCGTATTGCCCAGCCACTACGAGCCGTTCGGCATCGTCGCACTGGAAGCTGCGGCGACCGGGATCCCCTTGGTGACCTCGAACGTCGGAGGGTTGGGCGAGGCGGTTATCGACGGTGAAACCGGAATGTCCTTTCCGCCACGCGATACCGGTCGCCTGGCGGCGGCCGTCCGCTCGGTTCTCGACGACCCGCACGCCGCCCAACAACGCGCGATCGCCGCGCGCGAGCGGCTCACCTCGCAGTTCGAATGGCACGCGATCGCAGACGAAACCGCCCAGGTGTACCTGGCCGTCAAACGCCGTGAGCGCGAACCACATCGGCGCCGCCCCATCATCGAACACGCCCTGCCCGGTCGCTGATTAGACGTGCCGACTGGCGGGGATCGTGATTGATCCCCGCCAGTGGCGTTGTGTGGTTGGGCTCAGAACAGGCCGGTGTCGACGGTGGTGTCCACATCGACGTCGGTGTTGACCTGACCGGAGTTGTCAGTCGAGTTGTCTTGCCCGGAGTTGTCGACCGAGTTGTCGATCGAGTTGTCCACCGAATTGTCCTCGATGCTCGTGCCGCCGGAGATCCCACCGGACACGCTGCCGTCGATGTCGCCGACGGTGGTCTGGTTGCCCCCGACGGTGGTGGTGGTCGTGTCGTTGTCGTTGATCACGATGCCTCCACCCGAGCCGCCCGCAACGCCGGTGGCGTTGCCGCCGTCGTTGCCGACCCCGATCAGGCCGCCGCCGCCGTCTCCGCCTGAGGCGCTGCCGCCGCTGCCACCGCTCATATCGACGTCGTTGATGACCGGGCCCTCGTTGTCGGAGATGATGTCCCCGCCGGCGGTCTGGTCTCCGCTGTCGTCGATCTCGTTGTCCTCGCCGATGTTGACGTTGGAGTCCTCGATGTCGCCGGTGTTGACGTTCTCGTTGTCATCGCCGACGACGTTGCCGTCGCCCTCGACGTTGGTGGCATCGATATCGCCTGCGGTGCCGGTGTTGACCACCCCACCGTCGGTGGCGGTGTTGGTGGTCTTGTCACCGAAGGTGATGTCACCGAACTCCAGCCCGAAGTTGCCGATGCCCTGCTGCTGGTCCTCACCGGCGTGGTTGAGCGTGTTGGTCTCCGGGCTCAAGAACCGGGTGTCGTTATGGCTGAGGGTGTCGTTGTTGGACAACACCTCGGTCTGCCGCTGCGGGGCGAACGCGATCCCGTGCGTCTGGGCCACCGCCTGCTGCAAACCCACCACCGGATCACCACCACCATGCATCACCGCCGCGGGCGCGACCGCCGCGGCGGCCTGCTGCAGTTGGGCTGCAGACGCGTTCTGCACGCCGGCACCGCACATGGCCCGTTCTGGATCGTCGACGAAGGCCTGAGCCGAGACCTCGTCACGGAACAGGTTCAGAATCCAGTCGATTACGTTCATCTCAGTGGTCCTTTCGGATGTCTGGTCGCCGACCTCCGGCGAACTGATGCGAACGTTACGAATCCGCGGACATCCCCAAAACGGGTCGAAGCCCCCTCCCTCCGGCGTACGGATACAGGGCTGACTCAAGCCCCTGTTAGGGGGATAGGGGCGGTTCGTCGTGAGCAGTTCGTGGTCGCCGAACGGCGACGAGCATGCGCAAACTGTTGAATTTCAGCGGCGTGTCGTCTGCCGACACGCGCGCTCGCGCAACCAGAGTGCGCGCTCGCGCAAAACAGAGTGCGTGCTAGCGGGAGGCCTTCTTGCGCTCGATGTCGGCGAGGGCCGCGGCCAGTTCCGCGCGTTGCGCCGCCGATGTCTCCCATGCGAGTTGGCGGTTCTTGACCACTTTCGCGGGCGCACCGACGGCGATCGAGAAGTCGGGCACGTCGCCGCGCACAACCGCATGCGACCCGAGCACGCAACCACGCCCGATCGTAGTGTTGCGCAACACCGTGACCTTGACGCCGACCCAGGTGTCCGGCCCGATTCGCACCGGCCCTTTGACGATTCCCTGGTCCTTGATCGGCACGTTGATGTCGTCCATGCGATGGTCGAAATCACAGATGTAGCACCAGTCGGCCATCAGCACCGAATCACCCAACTCGATATCGAGGTAGGTGTTGATGACGTTGTCGCGGCCGAGCACCACCTTGTCGCCGAACCGCAGCGACCCCTCGTGGCAGCGGATCGTGTTCTTGTCGCCGATGTGCACCCAGCGGCCGATCTCCATCGTCGACAACTCCGGCGTCGCCTCGATTTCGACGCCCTTACCGAGGAAGACCATGCCTCGGGTGATGATGTGCGGATTGCGCAGCTTGAACTTCAGCAATCTCCAGTACCGCACCAGATACCACGGGGTGTAAGCGCGGTTGGCCAGCACCCATTTCACCGACGCCAGCGTCAGGAACTTCGCCTGCCGCGGGTCACGCAGTCGCGACCCTCGCCAGCGCTTGTGCAGCGGCGCGCCCCACATGGTCGTCATGGCCGGAAAGCCTACGCGAGCGACCGAATCGGCAACGGTTACCCTCACGTGGACCGATGACGAGGAACGGGAAGGATCGAGTGTTCCGGCGATTGACCGTGCTGGCAGTGTCCTTACTGACAGCGCTGATCACGGCCACACTGGCAGGCTGCCAGGACACCACCTCCTGGGTCGACGCCAAGGCCGCTGACGGCTGGGCCGCCCAATACGGCGATGCCGCTAACAGCAGCTACCAACCGGTGGCGGGTGCTGACACGCTGCGCCTCGAATGGATGAGGTCGGTCAAGGGTGACCTCGCCGCCGCGGTGGCACTCGGCACCGGCAGCTATCTGGCCGTCAACGCGCAGACCCCCGACGGATGCTCGCTGATGGTCTGGGAGGCCGACAATAAGGCGCGGCAGCGTTGGTGCACGCGCCTCGTACAGGGCGGGGGTGCGTCCAGTCCTCTTTTCGACGGCTTCGACAACCTGTATGTCGGACAGCCCGGCGCCATGCTGTCGTTTCCCCCGACGCAGTGGATCCGCTGGCGTCAACCGGTCATCGGGATGCCGACCACGGCGCGGATTCTGAGCCCGGGCCACCTGCTGGTCGTGACGCACCTGGGTCAGGTGCTGGTTTTCGACGCCCACCGCGGGACGGTCGAAGGCAGCCCGATCGACCTGGTCGCCGGTGTCGACCCCAAGGACTCCGAGCGCGGCCTCGCCGACTGCCGGCCCGCCCGCCCGCGCTGCCCGGTGGCCGCCGCGCCGGCGTTCGCCTCCGCCACCGGGACCGTCGTCCTCTCATTGTGGGAGCCGGGTGCCGACGCGCCCATCCTCGTCGGCCTGCGCTACCGGCCTGGGCAGTCACCGTTTCTGACCCGCGAGTGGACCAGCGACGTCGTCGGCGGCGGTCCCCTTGCCAGCCCGGTGTTCTCGGCCGACGGGTCGACCGTCTACGTCAACGGCCGCGACAATCACCTGTGGGCGCTCAACGCCGCCGACGGCAAGGCCAAGTGGTCGGTGCCGCTCGACTACCTCGGCCAAACCCCACCGTCCGTATCGCCCGACGGGCTGATCATCGCCGGCGGCGGGCCGGGCGCCAAGCTGACCGGCATCAAAGATGAAGGCGACCGCGGCGAGGTGCAGTGGACCCGCGACGACGTCACGCCGCTGTCGACCTCGAGCCGATCCGGCGCCGATCTCGCCTACACCGTCGTCCGCGACGGCGACGGGGAGGACGCCGGTCAGGCACTGCTGGTGTTCGACCCCGCCGAGGGGCGCACCCTCAACAGCTACCAGCTGCCAAGAGCGACGGGTTGGCCGGTCGGCGTCTCCATCGGAAAAGACCGCCGCGTGGTCACCGCCACCAGCGACGGCATGGTGTACGGCTTCGCACCGGCGTAGTGCACGACACCGGTCGCGAATCGTATTCGTCACCGCAACGAAACACACGAAGTGCGCGAGCATGCCAGCATGCCACCGTGCGCGTGTAACCCCAGCGAGCGCCGACGGGCGCACCCGAGCTAAGGAGACGGATTGTCCGAGTTCCTCGACGCAGTCAACGGTTACGTATGGAGCGACGCGCTCGTCTACCTGTGCCTAGCCGCAGGCGTGTACTTCTCTGCTCGCTCCCGGTTCGTCCAGGTACGCCAGGTACGGGAGATGGTCCGGCTGATGCTCAAGGGCGAGAAGTCGCCGTCGGGAGTGTCCTCGTTCCAGGCCTTGACGATGTCGCTGGCGGGGCGCGTCGGCACGGGCAACATCGCCGGCGTCGCGACCGCGATCGCCTTCGGCGGCCCGGGCGCGCTGTTCTGGATGTGGGCGGTGGCGTTCCTTGGCGCGTCGACGTCGTTCGTGGAGTGCACGCTGGGCCAGGTCTACAAGACACGCGACCCGCTGACCGGCGAATACCGCGGTGGGCCCGCCTATTACCTCAGCCGGGCGCTCGCGCACACCAAGGCCGCGGGCGCCTTCAAGGTCTACGGCTTCGTGTTCGCCGCCGTGACCGTGCTGGCCTGTGGCCTGCTGTTGCCCAGCGTCCAGTCGAACTCGATGGCGTCGGCGATGAACTCGGCCTGGGGATTCTCGAAATGGTGGGTGGCCGTCGGGACGGTCATTGTGCTGGCCTTCGTGATCATCGGGGGCGTCAAGCGCATCGCGGCATTCGCCTCGATCGTCGTGCCGTTCATGGCGGTCGTCTACATCGCGCTCGCGCTGGTGGTGGTGTTGTTGAACGCCGAACGGGTCCCCGGGGTGTTGGAAATGATCTTCGCCAGCGCGTTCGGCCTGGATTCCGCGTTCGGGGCGATCATCGGATCCGCGGTGATGTGGGGCGTCAAGCGCGGCATCTACTCCAACGAGGCCGGGCAGGGCACCGGTCCGCACGCGGCCGCGGCCGCCGAGGTCTCCCATCCCGCCAAGCAGGGCCTCGTGCAGGCGTTCGCCGTCTACGTCGACACACTGTTCATCTGCTCGTCCACAGGCTTCCTGATCCTGACGACGGGCGCCTACCGGGTCTTCGAAGGGGAAAGCGCGACCGGCGCCGTGATCGTCGAGGGTGGCCTGCTCTCCGGAGACGTGGAGGTCGGCCCCGCCTATGCGCAAGCCGGATTCGACAGCCTCTGGAGCGGTGCCGGATCGAGCTTCATCGCGGTGTCGCTGGCGTTCTTCTGCTTCACGACGATCATCGCCTATTACTACATGGCCGAGACCAACCTGCGCTTCATCCTCGGCCGGTTCTCTCCTGCCTCGATGCCGGTCATCCGGGGCACGGTGGGATCCAACGCGACGATGCTGCTTCAGGCGTTGATCCTGGTGTCGGTGGTCCTCGGAGCGGTGTCGACCGCGACCGAGGCGTGGGTGCTCGGCGACATCGGTGTCGGCCTGATGGCCTGGCTCAACATCGTCGGCATCATCATTCTCCAGCAGCCCGCGTACCGGGCGCTGTGGGATTACGAGAAGCAGAAGAAGGCCGGACTCGATCCCGTATTCGACCCCGACGCGCTGGCGATCACCGGTGCGACGTTCTGGGAGAACTACGACCCGCTCGCCGGCAAGGAGCGGGAATCGGCGCGGACCTGAGCCTTACAGCGCGAGCATCGGCGCCACCGCCGCGCGCGGAACCGTCGCTTGAACCGGGCCTGCTGATTCGGGGAACAGTCCGCCCTGACTGAAGAAGAAGATCAGCGAATCGTCGGTCAGCGCAAAGTTCTGGTAGTTCGCGGGATCGGTGCCTTGGCCCGGCGGAACCGGGGCCATGATGCCCTGCCTTTCCAGGTACCGGTCGACCTCGCGGTAGATCACATCCATCGGCTCGGAGCCGGGCTTGAACAAGGTTTCGAAGGTGATCGGCGTATTCGTGGCGAGGTTCCAGTTAAACGACTGGTAGAAGGTCTGCGGACGCACCCCGCCGACGTTCTGCCAGACGGTGAACACCACGCTGCGGGTGCCGGTGGTCGGCGGCCCCGAGCGGTAGCCGGCGCCTTCGGCGTCAAGTTCATACCGCATCCCGTCCGCGCCCGGGTTCTCGGCGACGTTGACGAAACCGTCGCGCGCCTGCGTCAGGTAGGCCACCAGCGGCGCCTGGTCGGGATAGTCGTCGGGGAAACTCAATTCGTAGGTGTAGTTCGGCTTTTCGACGTACACCCGGCATATTTGATCCGGCCCAACCGTTCCCTGCAGGTCGGCGCACCCGGGCTGGGCGGCTGCCGCGGGGATGGCGAGGGCACCGGTGACGGCGGCCACCGCAACCAGAGCGGTCCACCTGAAATTGCGCATCGACGTCCTCGCAGCCGGCGCCGGTCTGGATACCGGCGCATCTCCGCAAGGATACGTGGACGCTCAGCGAGACGGACGACAAATGAATGCCGTTGCCCGGCTTGCGCCTCCGGTGCCGAGACGGGTGATCACCACCGAAGCTTGCTGTGAGCCGCGCAGGCGAAGCCGCGGCCGCAGCGCGTCGGGGTCGACGTCGACGCCGCGCACGAGGATCTCGACCGCCCCGACGTCACGCGCCGAAAGCACCTGCCGCAACCGCCGTTCGCTGAAGGCCACTTCGTCGAGCACCTCGAAGCCGCGTACAGCGGGTGGGAGTCGGTCGCCCGAGAGGTAAGCGATGTCGGGATCGAGCTGCCACAGTCCGTGCCGTGCCGCGTAGTGGCGGACCAGTCCTGCGCGCACGACGGCACCGTCAGGGTCGACGATCCACTTCCCGACGGGTGCCACCGCGCAGTCGTCGGGTTCGTCGTCGGTGACCTGTTCGCCGGTGTCCAACAACGAAGCTCGACGCCTGACCCCACGCTCGGTGAGTTCACCCGACCACAGGCACGCTTCACGCACGCTGCCCGCGAGCGACGTCACCTCGATCTCACCGTCGAAGCCCAACCGCCTCACCGCGTCGAAATCGATTCCGGGAGCACACTTCACGACAGTGTCGTATCGGCGGTAGACATCGAGCAGCTCGTCGAGCGGGGGTGCGTAGTCGCGCGGGTCGAACCGGCGGCGTCCGGCGCTGCGCCGCGCCGGGTCGAGCACGACCACCGTGTCGTGCGTGACGGGCCGAAGCGCGTCGGCGCGGCAGAGGTCGACACCGTCGACGTTGTTGCGCGCCATCGCCAGGCGCACCGGATCGATATCGCTGCCGATCACGAGGTCTGCCGATTCGCGGAGCGCGGCCAACTCGGTGCCGATCGAGCACGTCGCGTCGTGTACCCGGGCGCCGCTGAGTCGACGGGCGCGGTGCCGGGCGACCGGTTCGGCGGTGGCCTGCTGTAGGGCCTCGTCGGTGAACAACCAGCCATCGGGATGCGAGAGTTTGGCCGCCGCCTTGCGACGCAGCAGCGTGGTCTCGACCAGCACGGCGGCGCGATTACCGAATCTCTCACGCGCCGAAGCGATGTCGGCGACGAGCGTCTTACCGGTCAACCGCAGCGTGGCGGTTTCCCGCAGAGCGTCGATGCCTGCCGGGCTGCGGAGATAGTCGACGTCCTCGACGCCGAACGCCACCGTCACGCGGCTGGCTTGACCCCTGTGATCATCACGTTGTAGTACCAGGACTTCGGCACCACACGGCTCCAGAGGTTGGCGTCGACCCAGCTCAACGTGATCCAGCTGTGGAACGCGAATTTCGCGTAACCCCAACCCAATCGGCCGGGTGGGACGGCGGCCTCGAAGGTGCGCAGCGGCCAGCCCAGCATCGCGGCGGTGAACTCGGTGGTGGCGGTCGAGACCTCGACGGCGCCGGCGTTGCTTGCCATGCGCTCGAGGTCAGCTGGAGAGAAGGTGTGCAGGTCGACGACGGCCTCCAATGCGGCCGCGCGTGAGGACTCGTCGAGTTCGGCCTGAGGCCGACGCCAACCCGAGAGCCCGGGCAGCTTCGTCACGTTGGTCACCGCCCGCCAGGTCAGCGTCGACAGCGGGCGGGCATAGTTCTCCCCCGCGTTCGTCGGCTCGCCGGCGAAGATGAACCTTCCGCCGGGCTTGAGCACCCGCACCACTTCGCGCAGCGACAGTTCGACGTCGGGGATATGATGCAACACCGCGTGGCCGACCACGAGGTCGAAGGTGTCGTCGTCGTACGGAATGCCCTCGGCATCGGCCACCCGGCCGTCGATCTCGAGGCCGAGGTTCTCGCCGTTGCGAGTGGCGACCTTGACCATGCCCGGGGACAGGTCGGTGACCGAACCGCGCCGTGCCACGCCCGCCTGGATCAGGTTGAGCAGAAAGAACCCGCTGCCGCACCCGAGCTCCAACGCCCGGTCGTAGGGCAGCTTGCGCTGCTCGTCGAACGGAACGGTGGCGTCGAACAGGTCGCGGGCGTAGTCAACGCAGCGCTTGTCGTAGGAGATTGACCACTTCTCGTCGTAACTCTCGGCTTCCCAGTCGTGATACAGCACCTGGGCCAGTTTGGAGTCGTGGCGGGCGGCTTCTACCTGTTCGGCGGTGGCGTGCGGGTTCGGCACCGGAGCCGCGGAGCGGGCGACATCGGACACCGGAGCCGCGGAGCCGGCGACATCAGAAACAGTGTCGGTTTCCTCAAAGCTCATAACAGGGCAGCCTAGAGGTCAAACGTCGCCTTGGCCGCAGCCAGTACCTGGGGCGGATGCTCGACGAACCGTTGCGCCCAGGCCAGCGCGGCGTCGTAGACGCCGTCGGGCGCCACCATCTGGTCGACGAGACCCAGCGCGCGCGCCTCCCTGGCGTCGACGAACCGGCCGCTGAAGACCAGCTCCTTGGCCTTGCTGAGGCCGACGGTGCGGGCCAGTCGGGCCGTGCCGCCCGCGGGCACGAGCCCGGCCAGGATCTCCGTCACACCGAACTTGACATTGTCGCCGCAGACCCGCCAGTCGGCCGCCAGCGCCAGCGTCAGCCCACCACCCAACGCGTAACCGGTGATCGCCGCGACCGTGGGTTTGGGGATGGCGGCCAGGGCGTCGACGGCTGCGCGGCACGTCTGGGTGGCGGTGTCGGCTTCCTCGGCGTTGAGGGTGCGCAGTTCGGGGACGTCGTCGCCGGCGGAGAAGATCTCGTGGCCGCCATACACAATCACCGAATGGATGTCGTCGCGGTCGCCGATGCCTCGCGCGGCGGAGACCAGTTCGCGGTAGACCTGACGGGTCAGGGCGTTGGTCGGCGGCCGCGACAGCAGCAGCGTGGCGATGCCGGGCCGCTCATCGCTGGTGTGGACCGAGACGAACTCACTCATGCCTGGCGCGTGTCGGATCCGTAGCCCTCGGGGCTGCGGCGGTTGCGGGCGGCGTTGTATCGGTCGCTGTCGAAGAACTCGATCTCCCAGTTGCCGGTGTCCTTGTTCGCTGCGAGATGCGGTGTGACCGAGACGATCTGACGTTCCACGGCAAGCACTTCATCGACGGTGTGGCCGGCGAGCGAGTCCAGTTGGGTCCAAGTCGGCGGCAGCAGGAACGTCCGGCCAGCGGCGAAATCGTCGAGCGCTTGCTGCGGGGTCATCCAGTCGGCCGTGTCGGTCTCGGTGTTCTCGCCGTCGGCGCGTTGACCCTTCGGCAAGGCGCCGACGAAGAAGTAGGTGTCGTAGCGGCGGGTGCGTTCTTCCTTCGGCGTCACCCAATTGGCCCACGGCCGAAGCAGATCGGCGCGCAGCACCAACTTCTCGCGGTGCAGGAAGTCGGCGAACGACAGCGACCGGTTGACCAGCGCGGCGCGTGCCTCGTGGTAGACCGAGGCGTCGTCGACCAGGACGTCGGGATCGTCGGCGGCCCCGGCGAACAACACCCCGGACTCCTCGAACGTCTCGCGCGCCGCCGCGCACACCAGCGCCTGCGCCAGGCTCGGCTCGACGTTCAACCGCTTTGCCCACCAGTCGGGTTCGGGACCAAACCAGTCGATGTCGGCGTTGCGGTCGCGGTCGTCGACACCGCCGCCGGGGAAAACCATCACGCCGGCGACGAAATCCATCGCCGAGTGGCGCCGCATCAGGAAGACTTCAACTTCTCGCGCGAGCCCCTCGCGCTTGTCGCGGATCAGCATCACGGTCGAGGCGGGCCGCGGCGTCAGTGGTTCTTCGGTCATGCTCGTCTCCTGTGCGCGGCCCGGCTCCTGGCGCGACGCGCGAAGTACCGCCCGTCGACGACCTCGAGCGTGATCGCCTGGCCGAAAGCTTTGGAGAGGTTCTCGGCGGTCAGCACATCGGGCAGCAGCCCGGAGTCGACCACCTTGCCCTCGGACAGGATCAGTCCGTGTGAGAAACCGCGCGGAATCTCCTCGACGTGGTGGGTCACCAAGACCATTGCCGGGGCGTCCGGGTCGGCGGCCAGATCCTCGAGCCGGGCCAGAAGTTCCTCGCGTCCACCGAGGTCCAGTCCCGCGGCGGGCTCGTCGAGCAGTAGCAGTTCCGGATCGGTCATCATCGACCGTGCGATCAGAACGCGCTTGCGTTCGCCTTCGGACAGAGTGCCGTACGTGCGCATTGCCAGGTGTTCGGCGCCGACACTTTCGAGCATGTCGACCGCCTGTTCGTAGTCGACGTCGTCGTAAGCCTCACGCCAGCGTCCCAGCACCGCGTAGCCGGCCGAGACCACCAGGTCGCGCACCACCTCGCCGTCGGGCACCCGCTGCGACAACGCCGAACTGCTCAGACCGACCCTCGAGCGCAGTTCGGACATGTCGGTTCGGCCGAGTCGCTCACCGAGCACGTATGCCGTCCCCGACGACGGGTACTCCAGTGCGGCCGCGATGCGCAGTAGCGAGGTCTTACCCGCACCGTTGGGACCGATGACCACCCAGCGCTCGTCGAGTTCGACCGCCCACGTGATGGGGCCGATCAGGGTCTGTCCCCCACGCCGCAACGACACCTTGGCGAAGTCGATCAGCACATCGGGGTCGGCTGCATCTCCTTCGGTGGTGGGCACTCGCCCATCGTAGACAGGCGACTTGTGCGTGATTCCGTTCGCCCAGCGATCGATTTCACGCCTAAATCGCCCGCGCGCCTGCGGCGAGCCTCGGCGACGCAAGTTGTCGCGCGCCTGCGGCGAGCCTCGGCGACGCAAGTTGTCGCGCGCCTGCGGCGAGCCTCGGCGACGCAAGTTGTCGCGCGCCTGCGGCGAGCCTCGGCGACGGAGGCCCACCCGCTTACCGCCACCACCCTCTCCGGCGTGATCCTCAAGAAGAACTGCACCAGCGGGCCGATCCCGAATGCGTAGACGACCGTCCCGACGCCGACCGTGCCGCCGAGTAGCCAGCCGACCGCCAACACCGTCGCCTCGATCGAGGTACGGACAAAGCGCACCGACAGCCCGGTCCGTTCGACCAGGCCGGTCATCAGCCCGTCGCGCGGGCCCGGTCCGAGGCCGGCGCCGACGTAGAGCACGGTGCTGACTGCGTTGAGCACCACCGCGCCCACCATCATCGCGATGCGCACCGGCAGCGATGTGGGCGTCGGCAGCAACCACAGCGTGACATCGACCGTGATCGCGATGACGACGACGTTGGCCACGGTGCCCACACCGGGCCGGTTGCGCAGTGGAACCCAGGCCAGCAGCACGACCACGCCCACGACCGCCGAAGCCACGCCGATCGTCATCCCGGTGTGCCGGGCCAGACCCTGATGGAAGACGTCCCAGGGATCTAGTCCCAGCCCGGCGCGCACCATGACCGCCATCGAGAAGCCGTAACCGGTCAACCCGACGAGAAGGACAAGGCCGCGGACGACCCCTCTACGCATGGTGGGGGAAGCGCACCTTGATGAGTTCGAGTTCGCGGGCCATGCGTTCGGCGTCGCGGTCGTCGTAGTCGGCGCGTGCGATGGGCTGCTGCCACGCCAGGGTCGAGGCGAGGCGGCGACTCAAGCGAGGTATCCAGTTTAAGCTCATGACCTCCATCGTCGGCTCGAACTGGCTTGCCCTTCAATAGCCAGTTAGGCAATACTGGCCTGTAATGACACTTGAAACGCCCGCCCGAACGCTCAATGTGGACTTTCTGGCTCGCGAGCTGGGCAACTGGCGGACGTCCAGTCGAAGTGGACCCGCTTACCAGGGTCTGGCCGACGCCCTCCGTCTGCTGATCATCGACGGACGCGTCCCCGTCGGGGCGCGAGTGCCCAGCGAGCGCGCACTCGCTGACACGCTGCGGGTGTCACGCACCACGGTCACCGCCGCTTACACCCAGTTGCAGGAGGACGGATATCTCGTCGCGCGCCGCGGTGCCCGCAGCACGACTGCGTTACCCGTCGCACCTGCAGCGCGCGTCGAGCCCGCCGCGCCGTCGGTGAGCCTGGCCGCGGCCGCGTTGTCGGCTCCGGCCGCGGCGGTGATGGAGGCCTTCACAGAGGCGACCCGCGACGTCACGCCCTATCTGCACGCGCCGGGACACGAACTCGTCGGTGTTCCCGCACTGCGACAGGCGATCGCCGAAAGGTACTGCGAGCGTGGGCTTCCCACCGAGCCGGACGAGATCATGGTGACGACCGGGGCGTTGCACGCCATCGGCTTGATCCTGACGACATATGTTCAGCCCGGTGACCGCGTACTCGTCGAACAACCGACGTACCACGGTGCTCTGTCCTCGATCACGACCGCCGACGCCCGCCCCGTCCCGGTCGCGATGACCGAAACCGGCTGGGATTTCGACGCACTTCAGAATGCGCTGCACCAGATGTCGCCGACGCTGGCGTATCTGATTCCCGACAACCAGAACCCGACTGGTATGACGATGCCTGCCGCGGACCGGAAACGGTTGGCGAGCATCATCGCGGAGACCCGCACCCGCACCGTCATCGACGAGACGATCCTCGACATGTGGCTGGACGAACCCGCGCCCGGCCCGGTGGCGGGTGAGATGACGTCGCGACGCGATCTGGTGCTGACCGTCGGCTCGATGTCGAAGTCGTTCTGGGGCGGGCTGCGGGTCGGCTGGATCCGTGCGGAGCGCGCCATCATCGCCACCATCGCCGCGCTGCGGCCGTCGATCGACATGGGCACGGCCGTGCTCGAACAGTATGCTGCGGCAAGGCTTCTCGCCCGGCGCGACGAGTTGCTGCCCGAGCGACGCGAGATCTTGCGCAGCCGTCGCGCATATCTGCAGTCGCTGCTGAGTCAGCACCTGCCCGATTGGGAGCCCGGCCCGGGCGCCGGCGGTATGTCGTTGTGGGTGCGGCTGCCTGCCCCGATGAGTACCGCGCTGTCGGCGGCGGCCTCCCGGTTGGGCCTCGACCTGCCCGCGGGCCCGCGGTTCGGGGTGGACGGCACCCTCGAGCGGTTCGTCCGCGTGCCGTACGCGCTACCCGAGGAGCGGTTGGGCGAGGCGGTGGAACTGCTGGCGCGGGCGTGGCGCAGCGTCACCGGGCTGTCGGCGCCGGAGCCGACGACCGTCGTCGTCTAGCGAAGGTCCGCGTGGGCCCACACGCAGTCGTGAGCGACCGTGTCTGTCCCGCGGCACGCCGCTTTCTCGCGTACAAATGCGGTCGTTCGCGCCCACGAAAGGCCCCTCAGTCGGGGATCTCGACGCGGCGCACCACACCGTCGACGGCATCGGCGGCCTCGATCTCACCGCGCGTGACACCGAGAATGAACAGCACGGTGTCCAGGTACGGCTGGCTCAGCGACGCGTCGGCGACCTCCCGCAGCGCGGGCTTGGCGTTGAACGCCACACCCAGACCCGCGGCGGCGAGCATGTCGATGTCGTTGGCACCGTCGCCGACAGCCACCGTCTGTTCCATCGGCACACCGGCCTGCTGCGCGAAATCCCTTAGCGCCTTGGCTTTTCCCGGCCGGTCGATGACAGGGCCGATCACCCGGCCGGTCAGTTTGCCGTCGACGATCTCGAGTTCGTTCGCGGCGACGAAATCCATCATCAGCTCATGCGCCAGCGGTTCGATGACCTGGCGGAAGCCGCCCGACACGATGCCGCAGTGATATCCCAGCCGCCGAAGTGTGCGCAGCGTGGTACGGGCACCTGGCGTCAACTCGATCTGGTCGGCGACGTCGTCGAGCACGGACGCGGGAAGGCCGGCGAGTGTCGCCACGCGCCGGTGCAGGGATTCGGCGAAGTCGAGTTCGCCACGCATGGCGGCCTCGGTGACCTCGGCGACTGCGGCCTCGGCGCCCACCTTGGCCGCCAGCATTTCGATCACCTCGCCCTGGATCAGGGTCGAGTCGACGTCGAACACGATGAGCCGCTTGGCTCGTCGCGTCAGGCTGAAGTCCTCGAGCGCGACGTCGATCTCCTGGGCGACCGCCACGCGTGCCAGCGCTTGCTGCAGTTCCTCGTAGACCGCGCGGGACGGCACCGAGACCCGCAGCTCCAATCCCGTGACGGGGTAATCCGATATGCCACCGATCGTGTCGATGTTGACCTCCAGCCGCGCGAGTTCGCGGGCCACCACCCCGAACTCCTCGGCGGTGATCGGACGGCCGAGGACGACGATCGTGTGCGTCGACGGTTCCCGCATGACGGGCTCGCCGTCGCTGCGTTCGATCGTGACGTCCAAGCCCACTTCACGGATCGCCGCGGTCACGGCGCCACGAAGCTCGGCGCTGCCCGCCGCCTCCGCCGACCCCGCGACGAGCACACCCAACGTCAGCCGGCCGCGGATTACGACCTGTTCGACGTTGAGCAGCTCGACCTGGTGACGCGACAGCACCTCGAACAACGCCGACGTGACGCCGGGCTGGTCGCGGCCGGTGACCGTGATCAGCAGCGACACACGCTCGCTTGATTTACCGGTCATGCCGCAATCGTGTCAGGTACGGACGTTCGCGTCGTCCAGCCGGGTCACGTCGCCGTCCGCGGGCCCGTGGCTGCGTCCGACGTGTGCCTCCGCGCGCATCCGCTCCACCATGTGCGGGTAGTGCAGCTCAAACGCGGGTCGCTCCGAACGGATTCGGGGCAACTCGGTGAAGTTGTGCCGCGGCGGCGGGCATGAGGTCGCCCACTCCAGCGAGTTGCCGTAACCCCACGGGTCGTCGACGGTCACCGGCTCGCCGTAGCGCCAGCTCTTGAAGATGTTCCACACGAACGGCAGCGTCGAGATGCCCAGGATGAAGGCGCCGATGGTCGACACGACGTTGAGCGTGGTGAACCCGTCGGTCGGCAGGTAGTCCGCATACCGGCGCGGCATACCCTCGTCGCCCACCCAGTGCTGCACCAGGAACGTGACGTGGAAACCGATGAACGTCAGCCAGAAGTGCAGTTTGGCGAGTCGTTCGTCGAGCAAGCGGCCCGTCATCTTGGGGAACCAGAAGTAGATTCCGGCGTAGGTTGCGAACACGATCGTGCCGAAGAGCACGTAGTGGAAGTGCGCGATGACGAAGTAGCTGTCGGTGACGTGGAAGTCCAGCGGCGGGCTGGCCAGCAGCACGCCCGACAGACCGCCCAGCAGGAACGTCAGCAGGAACCCGATCGAGAAGAGCATCGGTGATTCGAATGTCAACTGGCCCTTCCACATCGTGCCTATCCAGTTGAAGAACTTGATACCCGTAGGAACGGCGATCAGGAACGTCATGAACGAGAAGAAGGGCAGCAACACCGCACCCGTCGCGTACATGTGGTGTGCCCACACCGCGATCGACAGCGCGGCGATCGCGATGGTCGCGTAGATCAGCGTGGTGTAACCGAAGATCGGCTTACGGCTGAACACCGGGAAGATCTCGCTGACGATGCCGAAGAACGGCAGCGCGATGATGTACACCTCGGGGTGACCGAAGTACCAGAACAAGTGCTGATACAACAGCACACCGCCGTTGGCGGGGTCGTAGATGTGCGCGCCGAGGTGCCGGTCGGCGGCCAGCCCGAACAGCGCGGCGGTCAGCAGCGGGAAGGCCAGCAGCACCAGGATCGACGTCACCAGGATGTTCCAGGTGAAGATCGGCATCCGGAACATCGTCATACCGGGTGCGCGCATGCACACCACAGTCGTGATCATGTTCACGCCGCCGAGAATCGTGCCCAGACCCGAGATGGCCAGACCCAGGATCCACAGGTCACCGCCGGCGCCCGGTGAGTGGATCGCGTTGCTCAGCGGCGCGTACGCCGTCCAGCCGAAGTCGGCAGCACCACCGGGGGTGATGAAACCGGAGATAGCGATCAGGGCGCCGAACACGAACAGCCAGAACGACAGGGCGTTCAGCCGGGGGAACGCGACGTCGGGGGCGCCGATCTGCAGCGGCAGCACCAGGTTGGCGAAGCCGAACACGATCGGGGTCGCGTAAAACAGCAACATCACCGTGCCGTGCATGGTGAACAGCTGGTTGAACTGCTCGTTCGAGAGGAACTGCAGTCCCGGCATCGCCAGCTCGGTCCGCATGAACAGCGCCATCAGCCCGCCGATGAAGAAGAAGATGAAGCAGGCGACGCAGTACATGATGCCGATCATCTTGTGATCGGTGGTGGTGATGAGCTTGTAGATCAGATTGCCCTTGGGGCCGAGTCGCTCCGGGAACGGACGCCGTGCCTCGAGTTCTCCGATAGGGGGCGCTTCGGCTACCAACAGGTCCTCCATACATCCAGGTCGGGACATCCCCGGGGTTGTCTCGATGAATCCTAGCGGCCCTGCGATCATGAATGCTCGGGGGTCCTACAAAGCGTCGTATTGGCCAGCACACGGCTTTCGGCCCGGGAGCTGGCCGGATGTTACCGTCGGCGACGTGTTGATCGGCCGAGCGCGCAGGGGCGTCGTGGCCGCCAGGACGCTGGGCCTGGCCGCGCTCGCGACCGCCGTCGGCATGACCATGATGAGCGGTTGCGGCTCCCCCGATGGGGAGTCGTCCGACACCGCCGCCCCGCAGACGATCGTCACCAGCACGACGAGCATCGCCGGCGCCGGGGTGCTGGGCAATCAGCGACGCCCCGACGAATCGTGTCCGGCTGAACCGGCACCGGTGGACCCGGGTCCCCCCGAGCGCATGGTGCGCCACGCCGCCGGCGAGACCCTGGTGCGCGCCGACCCCCAGCGCATCGTGGTGCTGTCCGGCGATCAGCTCGACGCTCTATGCGCGTTGGGACTGCAGTCGCGGATCGTGGCCGCGGCGCTGCCCGACGGCTCCGATAGCCAACCGTCGTATCTGGGCCAGGTCATCCACGACGTGCCCGGCGTCGGCACCCGTAGCGAACCGGACCTCGACGGCATCCGCGCGGCGGCACCCGACCTGATCCTCGGCTCGGAGGCGTTCACGGCCGAAGCGTTCGGGCCGCTGTCCGACATCGCGCCGACGGTATTCTCCGGCCCGCCCGGCGCGGCGTGGCAGGACAACCTGCGCACCGTGGGCGCCGCGACCGGACGACAGGACGCCGCAAACGGATTGGTCGAGGGATTCGACCGCGCGGCCGACAAGACCGCCGTCGACAACGACGCCACCCACTTCCAGGCGTCGGTCGTACAGTTCACCGACACCACGATGCGCGTCTACGGCGTCGAGACCTTCCCGGGCAGCGTGCTGGCCGACGTCGGCGTCGATCGCCCTGTGACACAACGCTTCACCGACAAGCCGTACATCGAGGTGGGAGTCACCGACACCGACCTCGCCGACAATCCCGACCTGTCGATCGCCGACGGCGACATCGTCTACGTGTCCTTCGACTCACCGTCTGCGCGCGACCGCGCGCCCGCGGTGCTCGAGAGCGATGCGTGGAAGAAGCTGGGCGCGACGCGGGACGGTCGGGTCTTCGCGGTCAACAACGAGGTGTGGCAGACCGGAGAGAACATCGTGGCCGCGCGCGGCATGCTCGCCGACCTGCAATGGCTCAACGCCCCGATCAATTAGCGTGGTCGACGTGTTCCACGTCCTGAAATCGACCTATTTGCAACCGCCCGAGGTCGTCAACGAGACCCGGCCCGCCCACCTCGAATGGCTCAAGGGCGAGGTCAGCGCCGGCCGGATCGTGTTGGCGGGGCGCCTGGAGGACGAGTCGGGCGCCGTTCTGATCACCGGCGACATGGATACCGAGCAGGCGCAGGACGTCGTCGACCGTGATCCCTACACGGCGGCCGGCGTCGCGCGATACGAACGGCTGTCGTTCAACGGGGCGTTCCGGGCCACCGGTCTGTAGCGGTCCTAGGAGAAAACTCACAGCTTCGGCAGGAATCATCGGGGCAGGCCACCCCGTTGGTCGTTCCAGGCGGGTCGCAGTGTCAGCGACGGCTTGTCGATAGTCAATCGGAACGAAAAGAAGAAGGTCGTAATGAGCACCGTTGCCGCATATGCCGCATTGTCGGCGTCCGAACCACTGGTCAAAACCACCATCAGCCGTCGCGAGGTCGGGCCGCACGACGTGGCGTTCGACATCCACTTCGCGGGTATCTGTCACTCCGACATTCACACCGTCCGCGACGAGTGGGGCCGCGCGAACTATCCCGTGGTTCCCGGGCACGAGATCGCCGGCATCGTCACCGAGGTCGGTACGGAGGTCACGGGATTCAAGGCCGGCGACCGCGTCGGCGTCGGCTGCTTCGTCGATTCCTGCCGCGAGTGCGCGCAGTGTCGCGCAGGCGAGGAACAGTACTGCGCCAAGGGCATGGTCGGCACCTACAACGCGATCGGTCGCGACGGTGCGCCGACACAGGGCGGCTACAGCGGCGCCATCGTGGTGGACGAGAACTATGTGCTGTGCATCCCCGACAGCCTCCCGCTGGACGCGGCGGCGCCGTTGCTATGCGCAGGCATCACGTTGTATTCGCCTCTGCGCCACTGGAATGCGGGTCCGGGAACCCGGGTGGCGGTCATCGGGCTGGGCGGGCTGGGCCACATGGGCGTCAAGCTCGCGCACGCGATGGGCGCCCACGTGACGGTGCTGAGCCAGTCGCTGAAGAAGATGGAGGACGGCCTGCGCCTCGGTGCCGACGAGTACTACGCCACCTCCGACCCGGAGACGTTTTCCACGCTGCGCGGATCGTTCGACCTGATTCTCAATACGGTGTCGGCCAACCTCAATTTGGGCCGCTACCTCGGACTGCTCGCACTCGACGGCACGATGGTCGAACTGGGTATGCCGGAGCAGCCCATGTCGGTACCCGCCGGAGCGCTGATCTCCGGTCGGCGCCGCCTCGCGGGCTCACTGATCGGCGGCATCGCCGAAACGCAGGAGATGCTCGACTTCTGCGCCGAGCATGCGGTGCGACCCGAGATCGAGGTCATCACACCCGATTACATCAACGAGGCCTACGAGCGGGTGGTGGCCAGCGATGTGCGCTACCGCTTCGTGATCGATACGCAGACGCTGCGCACGTAGTCATCGATTCCGCCGATGCGCGGTAGCCGATGTCGGCGGAACCTCTCGGAGTAGCGCCGTCAGAATTGACGCACGATCGCTTCGTTGACGAAGACGCCGTGGCGGCTGGCGTCGTTCGTGATGCGCGTGCGGAACCCTTCCGCCTCAACGGTCCATCCGTTGGTCCGGAACGTCCCGCTGTCTACAGCCACGGGTGGGGTGGCCGGTTCGGCGATAAGACCTCGGTCCCAGTAGAACTCACCCGTGCCGCGGACGACTGCGAGGTTCAGCCGCTGGTTCCATTTGGACGTCTCGTACGGCGCCTCTCCCCACGGCTGTCCGTTCGTCAACGCGCACACGGTCGTCGGCCCGCCGCCGAACGTCGTGTCGTCCGCGCTGAGCAGACACCTCACGGCCCCGGACTGCAGAAGCACCTGCTGCCCCGTGTCGGCAGCCGCCGGCGGCGCCAGGAATACCGCACCGAGAATGGAGGCGCCCAATGCCGCCACTGCCTGCCGAATCATGCCCGTCTCCACCGTCGTGCTACGCCATTACCTTGCGCCGCGAATCGTCTCACGGGGCTGATCGTGACAGGCCGATTTCCTACGAAGTCGGCGGTGCAACCGGTCACAGCGGCCTTACTGATGGCACCCGGCGACCGGTATAACGCTGCTGCCTGACGCGCTACCGTGCTGATTCCGACGAGATGGAGGGCGTTTTCCGACGCGCGGTAATCGCACCCGCTGCGCGTAGCGTTGAAGCCATGACGCCGACGTTGCCGGGCTTCGATGAGTGGCTGTATGCCGCTCTGATCGAGGAGGCACACAAGGTCGGCGAATCCACCGAGACATACATCGGCCGCGCCGTAGCTTCCCGGATGATCATCGAGCGGGCTCGCCGAGGTGACGGCGATGTGCGCGAACTCATGGCGCACGTCAAATCGTTGAACCTGGACACGCACGACCCGGTCACAGCCCTCGCCGAGGGTGCTGTCATCTCCGACCCTGATCGACTCCGCGCGCTCTACGACAGTGGTTTGCTCAACGCCGAACGGGCCCGCAGCCTCGACCGCATCGTCGGCATGGTGGTGGCCGCGGTTGGGGTGCCGTCAGCTGCGGTGACACTGATCGATCGCGACACCCAGTACATGTGCAGTGCAATCGGTCTGACCGGCGAAATGGCAGTCAGACGTCAGGGGCCTTTGAAGGGTTCCCTCGGCCGCGAAGTTCTCGTTACGGGCAAGCCGTTGGTCGTCGCCGACGCCCGACAAGAACCGCTTCTGCGCGACCATTGGGCAGTGAAGGAGGGTGTCGTCGTGGCCTACGCGGGCTTCCCGCTGACGGACGGCCAGGGACACACCATCGGCACGCTCATCGCCTGGGACACCAGGCCCCGCCGGTGGACGCCCGGCCATGTCCAGGTGATGGAGGACTTCGTTATGGTGCTCCGCGCGCGCCTGTTCGGCGTCAACCCGGACTGACCTCGTAGCGCACCGGCTAGAAGTCCCAGTCCTCGTCTTCGGTGACGACGGCCTTGCCGATCACGTAGCTCGACCCTGACCCGGAGAAGAAGTCGTGGTTCTCGTCGGCGTTCGGGCTCAGCGCCGACAAGATCGCGGGGTTGACGTCGGTCTCGTCGCGCGGGAACAGCGCCTCGTAGCCGAGGTTCATCAGCGCCTTGTTGGCGTTGTAGCGCAAGAACTTCTTGACGTCCTCGGTCAGCCCGACGCCGTCGTAGAGGTCCTGGGTGTACTCGACCTCGTTGTCGTAGAGCTCGAACAGCAGCTCGTACGTGTAGTCCTTCAGTTCGGCCTGCTTGGCGGCGTCCTCGAGCGCCAGACCGCGCTGGAACTTGTAGCCGATGTAATAGCCGTGCACGGCCTCGTCGCGGATGATCAACCGGATCATGTCGGCGGTGTTGGTCAGCTTGGCCCGGCTGCTCCAGTACATCGGCAGGTAGAACCCGGAGTAGAACAGGAAGCTCTCGAGCAGCGTCGAGGCCACCTTGCGCTTGAGCGGCTCGTCACCCTTGTAGTACTGCATGACGATCTCGGCCTTGCGCTGCAGGTTCGGGTTCTCCTCCGACCAGCGGAACGCGTCGTCAATCTCGGCGGTCGAGCACAACGTGGAGAAGATGTTGCTGTAGCTGCGCGCGTGCACCGATTCCATGAACGCGATGTTTGTGTAGACGGCTTCCTCGTGCGGGGTCAACGCATCGGGGATCAGGCTGACCGCCCCGACCGTGCCCTGGATGGTGTCGAGCAGCGTCAGGCCGGTGAACACCCGCATCGTCAGCTGCTTCTCATGGTCATTGAGCGTGTTCCACGACGGAATGTCATTGGATACCGGCACCTTCTCCGGCAACCAGAAGTTGCCCGTCAGCCGGTCCCAGACCTCGGCGTCCTTCTCGTCCTGGAGACGGTTCCAGTTGATCGCCGAGACACGGTCAATCAGCTTCATGCCATCACTCACGAGAACCCCATTTCACCTGGTCTTTGGTCCGCTTGACGCGGTTCTGTCGCCCGACATCGACACTACCCCTGGGGGACGACATCCACGGCTAACACAACATCGTGTGTTGGCGTGTCGCTCCCGCCGACGAGTTACCGCTGCGGCCAGTGTGCATTCTGATCGGCTCTCGGCGCCGTTTCGGCCTAAATCGCGATCTCAGCGCACACTAGGCAGCCAGCGACGCGCGCTGCCCTCCGAAGAACCGATACTCCGACTTGTCGAACTTGCGGGTCGCCAACCAGTACTGCCATGTCATGCCGCTCCACAGCGTCCGGTTCACGCCGTGCTCGTCGAGATACCAACTCTGGCAACCGCCGGTGCTCCACACGGTTCCGGCGAGATCGCCTTGCAGTTCCTCGTTGTAGCGATCCTGAGCCTCACGGGTCGGCGCCAGCGCCTGGGCGCCCGCCCGGTCGACGGCCGCGATGGCTTGGGCGGCGTAGCGGATCTGCGACTCGATCATGAACACCACCGAGTTGTGCCCCAGTGCGGTGTTGGGCCCGAGCAGGAAGAACAGGTTCGGCATGTCGGCGACCGTGATGCCGCGCAGCGCCGCGATGCCCTCGCGGTTCCAGCGGTCCACCAGGTCCTCGCCACGCGGGCCCTTGATGTGGACATACGTATAGGAGTCGGTGACGTGGAATCCGGTGGCGAACACGACGACGTCCGTTTCCCTTTCGACGCCGTCGGCGGTGACGATGCCCGTCGGGGTGAACCGCTCGATGGCGTCGGTGACGACGTCGGTCTTCGGGTCGGCGATGCCGCGATAGTAGGTGTCGGAGTTCAGGATTCGCTTACAACCGGCCCGATAGTTCGGCGTCAGCTTGCGGCGCAGCTCGCGGTCCTTGATCGACTTGTTGATGTTCCACTTACCCAGCAACTCACCGATTTTCAGCAGCCGCGGTTCGCGGGTCATCGCGAAACCGACGCCCTCGTGAATCCAGTAGATGGCCGCGCGCATCAGTTGCCGGGTGCCGGGCACATTGGTGAACAGGTCGCGCGCCCATCGCGGAATCGGATTGTTGGGCCGCGGCATCACCCACGCCGGTGTGCGCTGATACAGGTGCAGCGCGCCGACGTCCTTGACGATCTCCGGCACGATCTGAATCGCACTCGCACCGGTGCCGATCACCGCCACCCGTTTGCCGGTCAGATCGACATCATGGTCCCACTCGGCGGAATGGAAGGTGGCACCGGTGAATTCGTCGAGTCCGGGGAATTCTGGAACGAACGGGATGTGCAGGCCGCCCGCCCCGGAGACGACGAACTGTGCGACGAACTCGCGGCCGTCCCCGGTGAAGACATGCCAGCGCAATTCATTGTCGTCCCAATGCACACGGTCGACGTGGGCGCCGAATCGGATATAGCGACGCAGCCCGTATTTGTCCGTCACGCCCTTGAGGTAGTCGAAGATCTCGGGCTGAAACGACCACATGTGACGCCAGTCGGCCTTGGGCTCGAACGAGAACGAGTACATGTGCGACGGGATGTCGCAGGCGCACCCCGGATAGGTGTTGTCGCGCCAGGTGCCACCGATCTCGTCGGCCTTCTCCAGCATGAGGAAGTCGACGTTCTGACGTTGCAGCGCAATGGCCATTCCGAGACCGGAGAAGCCGGTGCCGATGATCAGCGCGCGGGTGTGCACCGGTTGTTGGGCAGTGGTGTCCTCGGCCGTCTGCTCGGCAACCGTCATGGTCTCCCCTATTACCCCAGTTGACGCGTGCACCCTACGTGGTGGGCACATCCTGGGAACGCCGGTACTGGGTACTTTCCAGTCTCCGGTCCCCGCGAAGTGGTGTCAACGCCGAAGTCAGGCGACGGGCTGTTGCTTGCGAACGGCGGTATTAATCGGCTGGTCAGGGTCAATCTGGATGCCGAGCAGCTCGGCGGTGCCGTTGATCGCGCCGACCATGATCGTGGTCATGTGCGCGACGAACTGATCGGCGGGCATGCGGCGGGTGCCGTCGTCATCGTCGCCCAGCCACCAGTCGGTCGCCGATGCCGCGGTACCGAAGATCGCGTACGCCGCGAGCTCGAAGGCCGCCGGCTCCGGCGCCAGATCCTTGAGTTCCTCGCTGATCATGTCGGCGACGGCCAGCGTGATCTCGCTGCCTCGGTTGACGGTCGTCATCGCGGCTGCCGACTTGTCGGCGAACCGGCCCTGCAACAGGAACCGCACCACGTTGGGATGCTGCTCGACCAGCTCGACGTAGTGCCCGACCCCACGCCCGACGATCTGGCGCGCGGAGTCGTGCTCCACATCGATTGACGGGATGATCGCCGCCCACAACATGTCTCGCATGCGTTGGCCGATCTCGCCGAACATGTCGGACTTGTCGGTGAAGTGGCGGTAGATCTTGGGTTTGGCGGTGCCGGCCTCTTCGGCGATCTCGCGCACGCTGACATTGGGACCCAGCCGGTCAATGGCGCGGAAGGCGGCGTCGACGATCTCGGCGCGCACCTTTTTGCGGTGCTCGCGCCAGCGTTCGCTGCGGGCGTCGACCTTGACACCCGGCTCGCCACTCGATCGTGGCCTGCCCGCTCGTCGCACCCGGTCACTCTACCGCTCAAGCACTGCTGACCAGCTCAGACCAGGTCACATGCGTTTCCTGGCGCCACCTCTGGGCAACTCCGTCCGACAAGAGAGGCCGACGCAGCACGGGTAATATCGCTGCGACAGCCGATCGACGAGACGAGTTTCATGACGCAGCAATACGACCTGGTCATCGCAGGTGGCGGGCCCTCCGGTTCGGCAGCCGCGTGGCAGGCCGCTCAGACCGGCGCGAAGGTCGTGGTTCTGGACAAGGCCGAGTTCCCGCGGGCCAAGCCCTGCGGGGACGGGCTCACCGCCCGCGCGGTGAGTTATCTGCAGAAAATGGGACTGGCCGATGAGGTGGCCACGTATCACCGGGTAAATCGCGTGACGGTCTTCAGCCCGAGCGAGTGGGAACTGTCGTTCCCGAAGCGGCCCGGTATGCCCGACCACGGCCACACCGTGAGCCGCGAGCGCCTCGACACCACGCTGCTCAAGCACGCCGAGTCCGCGGGCGCCGAGGTGCGCCAGGGCGCGGAGGTGTCCGGGCCGATCCTGGAGAAGGGTCGCGTCGTGGGGGTGACGCTCAAGAGCGGCGAAAAGGTTTATGGCGACGCGGTGATCGCCGCCGACGGCGCCTACTCCCCGATCAAGCGGGCCCTCAAGATCGACTCCGAGTACAACGGCTACTCGGCGATTGCGATCCGCTCCGAGATGCACGCCAACCGGCCGGACTCCGACAGCCTCGACATCTATCTGAAGCTTGTCTTCGAGGGCGACCAGCTGCCCGGGTACGGCTGGGTGTTCCCGATGGGCAACGGCATCTTCAACATCGGGCTGGGTTACGTCAACAGCTACAAGAACTGGCAGTCGATCAACGCCACGCAGTTCCTCGGCGATTTCCTCCGCACCCTGCCTACGGAGTGGGATCTGCCGCCGATCGAGGAACTGAAGAAGAACAAGAGTGTGCGGGCCTGGCGACTGCCGATGGGGTTCACCGCGTGGCCGCCGTGGCGCCCGGGCGTGCTGTTCACCGGCGACTCGCTGGGTGCGGGCAAACCAGCCTCAGGCGCGGGCATCTCCAAGGCGCTCGAATCCGGCTTGGCCGCGGGCGAATGCGCGATCGCGGCCCTGCAGAACGGCGGGCCCGACGACTTCACGAACTATGCGCAACGCATGGAGGCCGCGTGGGGCCGCGAATATCGTCGCGGCCGCTACATGCACAAGTTGATCGGACAACCCAAGCTGGCCAACGCCGGGGTGAAGCTCATCGACAACGCGATGTTCCGTGACCGGATGCTCAAGGCCCTGTACAAGAAGGCCCAAGGCCCGCAGCACACCATCAAGTGAGACCGTAGGCCTAGCTCACTTCTTGGCGACGACCGTCAACAACACCGCCGAATCCTCAAGGGCGGCAAGGCTGTGACGTTCGTGCGGTATCGGTAGGTAGTCTCCTGTGCTGCCCTCCACCGAGGAGCTCACCGAACGCAGCTGCACCCGGCCTCGCAATACCAACAGCGTTGCCTCGCCGGGGCTTTCGTGATCGTCAAGGCCATGGTCGGCGGTCAGCGCCAGCACGGTCTGACGTAGCGTGCGCCCGCTGCCGCCGTACACGGTCTGCGCGGAACGGCCCGACGAAGCGGCCTTCGCGGCGGCAAGTTGCTCGTCGGCGAGCTGTTGTAAGGACAGCGCAGTTGTCGCGGTCATGAGTCTTCCCTTCTCGCCCCGACATTCATCGTTCGGGGCGCAATACCAAACTGACTTCGCACGAGCCACCGTGCGGGTCGGGCGTCACCGACGCCTGATAGCGGGCACCGACGGCGTCGGCGTTCAGGTTGATCACTTCTTGAATGAGGCCCTGCTGGATGCCGCGCACGACCTCCGGCGCCGACGCGGCCACCTCGGCCAGCGGGCACGTGCAGATCTGCACCGTCACTTCGCCGAACGAGGTCAGCAACGAACGAACCTGGAAGCCGAGTTCGTTGAGGGTGGCGACCACCATGTCGGCGATTGTGGCCTCGGGTCGCCTGCGGGCCAACCGGACCCGATGGGCCAGGTCCGCACCGATCTGCAGAGCACGTCGTTCGCGCTCCTGCACCGTTCCGCCCAGGTGGGCGGCGAACAGCGAGACGATGTCGGCGTAGTCGAACCGGGGCGCCGGCTCGTACGTGAGCCGCGGCCGCCCCGCTCGACCGGCCTTGGCCGTGTTGCCCCGTCGGATGAAGCCCTGCTCCTCCAGCGTCGTCAGATGGAAGCGGGCCGTGGTGATGTGGATCTGCAGCGCGTCGGCGACTTGTTGGGCGTCGACCGGGTCCGCGGCGTTCTTCAGCAGGCTCAACACTTTCTGGCGCTGCTGGCCTGCCGCCCGTTCCGGCTGCGCATCGAGGTCGTGGCGCGACACTGGCATGGTTCGAGTCTGTCACGTCGTCGGCACGACACCGACCACCGCAACCGCGGTCAGTGCGCGCCGATAGCGGTGGAACGTCTTGCGCATACCGATGACCCGCTTGCGCGCCGCAGGCCTGCCGACCAAGTTGCCGACGATGCGCAGCGCACCGGTGAACCCCTCGTCGGCCAGGACCCGCGCTGGATTGAGCAGCGCCATCTTCGCGTGGTCGACGGTCACGACCTCAAAGCCGGCCTCGGTCAACAGCGCCACCCATTCCGACGTCGTCAGCGGCCGCGCGTTGACCTTGATCGCGCGCGCCATGTCGCGGCGGATCACGTCCTTGGTGTCCTGCGGGAGGTCATCGGGCTGCAGACCCAGTTCGTGGATCGCGTAGCGGCCGCCCGGCCGCAGCACTCGGAAGGCCTCGGCGACGATCGCGCGCTTGTCACGGTCGCCCTGCATCGTCAGCATCGCCTCGCCGATCACCACATCGGCGCTGCCCGAAGGCAATCCGGTTTCAGCGGCGTTGGCCACCACGACCTTGCCGTCGACGGGAGCGACAACGGCGCGCACCGTCTCACTGGTGGCGGCGGTGTCGTCGACACCGACGTAGGAGCGCGGCTGTTGGGCGACGATGTCGGTGGCGGTACGTCCCAGACCCGGACCGAGTTCGACGACGTCGGCGCCGCCGATCTTGGCGGCCGCGAGCAACCGGCTGGTCAGCTCGAGTCCGCCGGGCCGCAGCACCCGCTTGCCCAGCCGGGCCAGCAGCCAGTGGCCCGGCAGGTCGGCGTCGGACCGCTGCGCGAGCGGAAGTGATTCTTTGCCTGTCATCTTCGGATTGTCCTTCCAACGGCGGCGATCACGAAGATCGCCGTGAAGACTGAGCATGCATAGAGCAGAGCGCCGTCCTGGCCCCACGGCGGCGTGAGAACGGTGTCCTGTCCGGTCGCGTACACCGCGTTCAACAGCGGCATGAAACGCTGAAGCGTCGCTCCGCTGGGCAGATAACCAGCGGCGGTTTCGGCCACGAACGCCCACAGCAGGATGCCGCCGACCGCGGCGAGCGGCGAGCGGGTGAGAGCCCCGGCTCCCACACCCGCCCCCGCCGCGAACAGCGCCAGCACCGGCACCGTCCACAACAGTCGCAGCCCGACATCGTCGGTCAGCGACACCGGTCCGTAAACGATAGGCGCGACGGCCGGCAGGCCCGCAAGCACTACGACGAGCGTCGCGGCGGACACCAGCGCGCCCAGAGCACCGTAGAACACCCACCGGCCGAGCAAGACCGGCAAGACCCGCGGCATGGCCAGGCGTACGTGTTCGCCTGCGTCGTAGCGACTCTCGGCCGCCTGACCGTCGGCTCCCGCAACGGCCACCAGCGCGACGGTGATCGTGATGACCCAGTAGGCCGCGTTCGAGGTCGTCACCTGCAGCACCGAGATCTGGCCCGGGATCCGCGCGAACGACTCCGCGACGAGCGCGATGCCGAACGTGATCACCACAGGGACGATCACCGCGGCGGGCGCCACCACCGTCCACAGCCGGCTGCGACCGCCGGTGCGAATGATCTCGGCACGCGCGCTACGCGCCACCGCGACGGCGCTCACGCGCACTCCAGCAGGGTTTCCTCGAGCCATTCCCGGGCGTCGGCACCGGTAGGCGTCAGCTGCGCCAGCTCGCCGGCGGCCTGCATCCGGCCGCGGCTGAGCACCGCGACGTGGTCGGCGGTCAGCGCCACTTCGCCGAGCAGGTGGGTGGCGACGACGACCGTGCGGCCCTGGTCGGCGAGCCGACGTAGCAGTGACCGGAACCAGACGATGCCGGGAACGTCGAGACCGTTGAGGGGTTCGTCGAACAGCAGCGTCTGCGGGTCGGCCAGCAGTGTGGCGGCGATGGCCACGCGCTGGCGCATGCCCAGTGACAGCCGGTCGATGCGTATCGAGCGGTGGTCGTGTAGTTCGGTCTCGCGGACGACCTCGTCGAGGCGGGCGCCGTCGATACCCGAAAGCGCTGCGAGCCAGGATAAATGGCGTTGCACGGTATGGCGGGGGTTCATGGAGGTCGGACCCAGGTGGAATCCCAGCAGGCGTTGGTCGTGGCCGGGGCGACGTCCGCAGACGGAGATCGTTCCGCTGTCGGGACGGATCAGCCCGGCCAGCAACCGCAGCAGCGTGGTCTTGCCCGCACCGTTGAGGCCGAGCAGCGCGGTGACGGCGCCGGCGGGAAAGGTGACGGTGACGTCGTCGACGGCGCGGTGCGGTCCGAACGACTTCGTCAACCCAACGACTTCGATCACGCGGACATCATTCGAAATTGCACGGGATGGGCAGGCCGAGGGTCTTGATGCCGTTGCACAGCGACTTGCTCGCCAGCTTCCACTGACCGTCGATCCGGCGCCATTCGGCTTGGACGCGCACGGTCGGCGCACCCTGCCTGCTGGCGTTGATGATCGCGGTGTGGCGATCGCCGTCGTGGGTCTCGGGACCGGTCACCGCGCTCGAACCGCGCGGCGGGCGGAAGAAACCGATCCGGTAAACCATCTTCGGCACCACCACCGCCCGCTCGCCGCCCTCGAGCTGAGCGGCCTTCACCGCGTCCGGGGCGGGAGTGCCGACCAGCAGCCGGATCTGCGCATCGAGTTCGGCCAGAGTTGGGACCTCGGAGGTGATCGCGAACTCATGCGCGGGCGCGGGCTGGGCATGCGCCGCTGGAGCAAACGTAGCGGCGGCGATCGTCGTGGCCGCGAGAACGCACAAGCGCTGGAGCATCGACCGGACTCCTATTTAGAGGAAATCTTTCCGGTTAATGTAAACGCCAATGTGAGCCGAGGCAAGCCTTACCTGTTCGATTAAGGTGCGCGCCCGCTCGTCGCAATGTCCAGCGTCCGCGGCGGGCGCGGGCGACACTTACTCAAGGGTCGGATGGGGGAGGTCGCATTGCGCAGCACCGTCGCTGTCGCCGCCGCACGTGCCGTGTCGGTGGTCGCGTCGCTGCTGCTCGGCTATCTCGTCGCGCTGGCGCTGGACCCGCAGCTCAGAAACCGGGCGCCGGCGTCGCTGCAGTGGTTCGGGGAACCGGGGTCGGTGCCGACAATCGCCATCGCGGTGACGGTCCTGGTGGTGCTCGCAGTTCTGCTCGTCCGTTCGCAGGGGGTGCGACGCCCCGGCGCTCCGGTGGCGATCGTGGCCGGCCTGGCGCTGATCAGCACCGCACTGGGGCTGGCGTCGTATTGGGACTGCCACGACGACGCGCATCCGCGCTTTTTCCGGCCCCTGATGTTCACCGCTTACGTAGTCAAGGGCGGCACGGCCGATCAATCGCTGAGCGGCCAGACCTGCCCCTCGCCCACCCCGGTGGCGCTGGAGATCGCGCGGTTGTCGGCCCTGGCGGCGATCTTCCTCAGCGTCGTCGGCGTGGCGGCGGCGCTGTTTCGGTCGCGAGCCGACCGGCTTCGCGTGCACTTCGCCCGGTCGGTCACCGCGGTGGTGGACGTCGACGATGACACGCTGTCGATGGTCAGCGCCATCGCCCGGACGATGGAGGGACGTAGCACGCTGGTGTTGATCACCACCAGCCTTGACCATCACTGCGTGCCCGAGGTCCGCAATCACGGCGCACGGGTCATCGCGGTGAACTTCGACCGGCCGGAGACCCTGCGGGCGTTGTCTCTGTGGCGCAAGCTCGACCGGCTGTATCTACTTTCGTCCGATCCGTCGAGTAATCTGTTGCGGCTGAAGGTTATTGCGGATCAGTTGGCCGAGACCAGCCGAAAACAGCGTCTGCCGTTGATCGTTCGCATCGATGACCCGTGGCAGGCCGAGGCATGGCGGGCGATGCATTTCGGCGGTTCAGACACCCGGTGGGCCGCCGACGCCGTCGGCAAGTACGACGTGACCGCCCGGCGGCTGCTGGACAGGATCATCTCGACCGACGGCGCCGGGCGGATACTGATCTGTGGTATGTCCCCGCTGACGCTGGCGTTGTGCTCGAACATGGCGCAGCGCCATTTGGAGCGTGACTATTACGCCGCTCCGGACGCCAGGCCGCTGCCTCGCCTGGTCCTCGTCGCCGAGAACGCCGAGGAGTACCAGCAGGATTTCGCGCTGTCGCGGCGACGGCTGGGTTTGTCGGCACGCAGCATGCGGGTCAAGGCGGTGACCGAGACGGCATCGGTGCCGCTGCTGGCGTCGTTGCTCGCCGACGACGCCGACGGCACCGCAGTGGTTTTCGTCGACCGCGACAGCTCCACCGCCTCCTCTGTCGACACGACGACCGGCACCCGGCTGGCCGCCCGGTCTCCCACCACACCGATCTACGCGTGGGATGCGACTGCCCGGGTCACCGAAGATCGGCTGTCGCTGGTCGGCAGGTTGCGGACCTACCGGCTGAGCATGGACCTGCCCGATGGTCAAGCACAAGACGCGTGGGAGCGCGCTGCCCGGCTGATTCACGATCGTTACGCCGCCGAGGCTGGCCATCGCAGCGCCGCGAGCCGGCCGTGGGCCGAGCTTGACGAGTTCTACCGCGGGTCCAATCGCCGTCAGGTCCGCAACGCCTTGTGGATGGTTGAGCAGATCGGCGGGCACACCTGGAACGCCTGGAACGACACGACCGATGAGGTCGAAGCACCCAACCTTCGCGGTTTGCAGCCACTCGAGCAGTTGCGGCTGTTGGATTTTGAGCGCGACAAGGCGATCGCCATGGCACGCGCCGAACACGAGGACTGGTGCCGCTATTACCGTGCCGCGGGCTGGCGCTACGGCCCGCAGCGTGACGATGCCCGCAAAATCCACGACAAACTGGTGGATTGGTCACGCATCGAAGCGGATCCGGATCTGCTGAAGGCGGCGCTGGCCAGCCTGGCCGCCACCCTGTCGAAGCTGCGGGAGCTCGGCTACCGGTCCCGTCCGCCGCGAAACGACAGCGGATGGAAGCACTTTCGCCGCACCGGCCAGGTGGTCGCCGAACAGCGCAACAGCGCGTGGACCTGGACGACGGGCTCGGGTGAAACCATGCGCGCCGAGGCGGGCGACTGGGCCGTGCGCGACGCCGACGGCGGCGATTCGTGGTCGGTGCGCGACGACATCTTCCGCGCCAGCTACCAGCACATCGACGGCGACCGGTGGCGGCGGCGCGGCGTCGTCAAGGCCAGGCCAGCCGAAGGCGGCGAAACCGTCACCACGCTCGAAGGTTCCGCCCGCGCCGCCCACGGTGACTGGGTGGTGCGGGGCGAGCAGGGCGAACAGTGGGTGGTGCCCGGCGAGCAGTTCACCCGGCGATATGACGGACCACTCGCCGAAACAACGGTCGGCGTGGGATTCTCACACTGACACCATCGAAGGGCCGCACGTGACATCACATCGGACACCGCCGCGCCGCACGCGGTTCACCATGGGCATCGTCGCCGCCGCGGCGGGACTGCCGGTACGACTACGGCCAGGGACTGGTTCTCGACGCCGGTGCGTCACCGCAGTTCGTCTGCGCCGGTGACACCGCCCTGGCCGGCGGCGGGCCGCTTGGATACGGACAATCCACCAGCGCGGGCGTCTTGCGGTGCGAGAGCGCGAGATCGGGCATGACGTGCCGCGACGTCGAGACCGGCCGCGGCTTTTCGATCAGCCGGCAGGGCTACCGGTTCTTCTGAGTTTCTCCGCAAATCGGGTCGGCGCCCTCGAGGTCGTAGCGGTCCTTCTCGGCGTCGGTCAGGTCGCGCTGATGGACAGCGCACCCCTCGGTGATCCAGTCCGTCGGGTTCAGCGACCAGCGGATCAGGCGGCGATCCGCCACCGAGGCCGTCAAGGCCATATCTTGTGCGAGCGCCAGGCTGGGTGCCAGCGCGAAACCCGCGCCCGCGTTGCGGTCCACCGCCGTCAGCGGTCGGTCGGAGAGCCTGGTCTGACTGGTCAGATCCCAGAAGATGATGCTGCCGTCCTCCGAGACGGTGGCCAGTTCGCTGTTGCCCCGGAACGCGACGTCGGTCACCCGTTTGGCGACCCGAAGATCGTCGCCGGTCGGCTTGCCCGTCTGGGTGTCGAACAACCGGACCGGGCCGCTCCACAGGCTGACCGCGATGGTGTTGCCGTCGGGTGCGACCGCCAACGAACGCGTTTCATCGTCGTCCAGGTCTACGGTGGTGATTGTTCCGTCTGCCAGGTGATGGATGATCAGTTCGCCGGAGCCGCCGATCACCAGACCCGATCCGTCCGGGGTGAACGCGAGACCGAAAGCCAGTGGCGGACCTGCGATCTGCCCCTGCTCGACGAGTTTGTTGCCCTCCAACCGCCACAGCCGCACGGGCGCGGCCTCGAACGACTGGGACGCTGTGTTCATCCACCTGGTAGCCACTGTTACGCCGTCGGTTGAGACGGCCAGCTGGCTCGCCGGCTCGCCGGGCGCGACCAGGGTGGCGGTTGGCGCCTCCGCGACGCCGTCCCACACCACCACCTCGCCTTCGGTGGTGCTGGCCAACACGCGGGAGCCGTCGGCCGAGAAGACGACCTCGTCCACCATGCCGTCGATCCTCACCGTCGGCCCTGCGGGATCGGGTTCGGGCACGTCGGTGAGCGTCAACTCGGTGATCAGTTGCCCCTGTGCGCTTTCGCCGGAGCCCGAGGGTTCGACGGTCGCGCGCACCACGGCCAGCCGGTCGGCTGCGGGTGAGATGGCGACCGCCACCGCATCGGTCCAGCCTTCGACGGGTCGGGCCAGAGGGCGGCGGCGGTCTTCGCCGTAGTCGAGAAGTAAAGCGCCGCCCGCGGTTCCGCCGGTGACGCCCTGGGCGGGATCTGCCGGGTCCCATGCCACGGCGGTGGCGGCCTGCTCGTCGACCTTGACCGGCGGCAGCGGCGGCGAACCGGTCAGGTGGTTCCAGTAGATGACGAAACCGTCCTCGGACACCGATGCCACCGACCCGGCCTCGGGACCGTCACCGGTGGCGACGAGCCCGGTCACCGCATCTGCGTGGATTTCGTTGCGGCCGGCGGCAGTCGGTGTTCCGTCCGCGCCGTTCCAGAACCCCACCGTTCCGTCGCTGCCGCCGGTGACGACGGTGCCCTCGTCGACGACGGTCAGTGCCGACACCCAACTCACCGGCCCTTCGTCGGCCGAACTCCCGGCCTCGACCTGCTCCCATACCGGCCGGTCAGGCCGGGTGACGTCGAAGAGCCGAACCGCACCGTCCTGCTCGGCGACCACCAGTCTGCCGTCGGGCGTCCATGCGAGCGCGGTGACCGATGACAACTGCTCGGGAGCTTTCTGCACCACGGGAAAAGTGGTCGTCGGCGCGGAACTGTCGGCGTCCCACACCAGCACGTCGCCTGCGGTCGTGCCGGCCGCGATGCGGCCGGTCGCCGGGTGCACGGCCAGCGCGGTGACCGCCGTGTCCGGTGTGCGCACCACGGCGGCCCGTAGCGCGCTGTCGAGTGTGGCGACGACGGTACCGTCGGTGACCACAACCGCGTCGGCGCCGGCGGCGGCGGGGGCCATCGCGACCACCTCGCGGCCGAATTGGTCCTCGACACGGCCGATTTCGGCACCGGTAGTGAAACTGTGGGCTGCGACCTTGCCGTCTGCCGTGCCGATCCACACCCGGTCGGCGGCATCAGATACGGCGACTGCGGTCACCGGCGCGTCGACGGAAATGCGTTGTTTGAACTCGGGCAGGTTGGCGACGGCGGTGAGCAGCGCGCCCTCGGTCTGCAGGCTGGGGTGCATCCGGAATCCGTGCGCGGCGAGCAGAAACGCGAGGTCAGGCCGTTCGAGTTCGGTTCTGCTCTGCGCGGCCAGCCGCTGAGCTTCGGCCTGCACCCGGCGCTGTTCGGCTTGGTTCGCGTTGTAGACCGCGATGCCGGCGCCTGCGATCGCGGCGACGGTCAATACGACCAATGCCGAAACTGCCGACCAAGCGATGCGTTTAGTGCGACGGTGCTGGCGGACGTCCTCACCCTCGATCTCGTCTTTGGTGCGGCCATGCAGCGGCGCGGCCACCTCCGCGACCGCGTTGCGAAATCGGCTGTTTCGCAGGTCGAGTTGGTCTTCTTCGTGTGCCCAGCGCAAATCCAGGTGGCGCGGCTCATCGGTGAACACCCCGCGCAACGCGGGCGGCACCGCGTCGGAGTCGTCGGTGAAGTCGCCCCTCTCCGGGTCCCACTCCCAATGCCCGTCGGTCAGGACGGGCAGGATCCGGTCGACGGGCCGATGCGCTTTCCAGTGCTCGATCTCTCGGTTCACCCACACGGATGCGGCGGCCTGCGGCGAGGTGAGCAGCAGGAACCATTCGGCCCCATCCAGCGCCCGCACGATCGCATTCCACAGGTGCGGGTCCACGGCCAGCCCGGTCTCGTCTCGGAAAACCTCCAGCGACCGGCGCCGGTACCAGGGTTTGGCCAGGCGCTGAAGCGCATGCTGCAACTCCGGCGCAAGCCGGCCGTCGGCCGCATGCGAGTAGGAGATGAAGGCGTCATAGCGCATGTCGCAGTATGCAACGCATCAGCGCCGGGTGTTGGCGTAATGCACGCTCAACACACGCGGCGAGGCGCCCCTAGAGCATGCAGCTGACGCAGCCCTCGACCTCGGTGCCTTCCAAGGCCATTTGGCGTAGCCGGATGTAGTACAGCGTCTTGATGCCCTTACGCCAGGCGTAGATCTGCGCCTTGTTCACATCGCGTGTGGTGGCGGTGTCCTTGAAGAACAACGTCAGGCTCAAACCCTGGTCCACATGCTGGGTGGCCGCGGCGTAGGTGTCGATGACCTTCTCGTACCCGATCTCGTACGCGTCCTGGAAGTACTCCAGGTTCTCGTTGGTCATGTACGGCGCCGGGTAGTAGACGCGGCCGATCTTGCCTTCCTTGCGGATCTCGACCTTGCTGGCGATCGGGTGGATCGAGCTGGTCGAGTGGTTGATGTAGGAGATCGACCCCGTCGGCGGCACGGCCTGCAGGTTCTGGTTGTAGATGCCGTGCTGCTGCACCGACTCCTTCAGCCGATTCCAGTCCTCCTGGTCGGGGATCCGGATGCCGGCATCGGCGAAGAGCTGACGAACCTTGTCGGTCTTGGGCTCCCACACCTGCTCGGTGTACTTGTCGAAGAACTCCCCCGACTTGTACTTCGACTTCTCGAACCCCTTGAACGCGCTACCCCGTTCGATCGCAATGCGATTCGACGCCCGCAGCGCGTGATACAGCACGGTGTAGAAGTAGATGTTCGTGAAATCCACACCCTCTTCGGATCCGTAGAAGATCCGCTCGCGGGCCAGGTACCCGTGAAGGTTCATCTGGCCGAGGCCGATCGCGTGAGAGTCGTTGTTGCCCTGTTCGATCGACGGCACGGACGTGATGTGCGTCTGATCGCTCACCGCGGTCAGCGCACGGATGGCCACCTCGATGGTCTGTGCGAAGTCCGGCGAGTCCATCGCCTTGGCGATGTTCAACGAACCCAGGTTGCACGAGATGTCCTTGCCGATCTTCTTGTAGGACAAGTCCTCGTTGAACTCCGAGGGAGTCGACACCTGCAGGATCTCTGAGCACAGGTTCGAGTGGGTGATCTTGCCGTCGATCGGGTTCGACCGGTTCACCGTGTCCTCGAACATGATGTACGGGTAGCCCGACTCGAACTGCAGCTCGGCCAGGGTCTGGAAGAACTCTCGCGCCTTGATCTTCGTCTTGCGGATCCGGCTGTCGTCGACCATCTCGTAGTACTTCTCGGTGACCGAGATGTCGGCGAACGGCAAACCGTAGACCCGTTCGACGTCATACGGCGAGAACAGGTACATGTCCTCGTTCTTCTTGGCCAGCTCGAACGTGATGTCGGGGATCACCACGCCCAGACTCAGCGTCTTGATCCGGATCTTCTCGTCGGCGTTCTCGCGCTTGGTGTCGAGGAACCGGTAGATATCGGGATGGTGGGCGTGCAGATAGACCGCACCGGCGCCCTGGCGTGCGCCGAGCTGATTGGCGTAGGAGAACGAGTCCTCGAGCAGCTTCATGATCGGGATGACGCCCGAGCTCTGGTTCTCGATGTTCTTGATCGGTGCGCCGTGTTCCCGAATGTTGGTCAGCAGCAACGCGACTCCGCCGCCGCGCTTGGACAGCTGCAGCGCCGAGTTGATGGAGCGTCCGATCGACTCCATGTTGTCCTCGATGCGCAGCAGGAAGCACGACACCGGCTCGCCGCGCTGCTTCTTGCCCGAGTTGAGGAACGTCGGCGTGGCCGGCTGGAAGCGGCCGTCGATGATCTCGTCGACGAGCTTCTCGGCCAGCGTGGTGTCACCGGCGGCCAGGGTGAGCGCCACCATGACTACGCGGTCCTCGAAGCGCTCGAGGTACCGCTTTCCGTCAAAGGTCTTCAGCGTGTAGGAGGTGTAGTACTTGAACGCACCGAGGAACGTCGGGAACCGAAACTTCTTGGCGTACGCCCGATCCAGCAGCGTCTTGACGAAGTTACGCGAGTACTGGTCGAGTACCTCACGCTCGTAGTACTCCTTCTGGATCAGGTAGTCGAGTTTCTCGTCCTGGTTGTGGAAGAAGACCGTGTTCTGGTTGACGTGCTGCAGGAAGTACTCGCGCGCGGCCAGCACATCCTTGTCAAACTGAATCCTGCCGTCGGCGTCGTACAGATTCAGCATCGCATTGAGCGCGTGGTAGTCCGTCTCGCCCGGCAGCGTTGCCGGCGCGGACGTTACAGGCTCTGCAGCTGTGACGGTTGGTGACACGTCTGGTCCTTCCAAAAGTCTTCCAAACCCGAACGGACGGCGGCGACGTCGTCCGGGGTTCCCATCAGTTCGAAGCGGTACAGGTACGGAACGCCGCACTTGCGGGACACGACATTGCCCGCGTAGGCGAACTCGGCGCCGAAGTTGTTGTTGCCCGCGGCGATGACGCCGCGGATCAACGACCGGTTGTGTTCATTGTTGAGGAACGCGATGACCTGTTTGGGCACATAGCCACCGTCGTTGATGTCCGGCGTGGCCCGCCCACCGCCGTAGGTGGGCAGAACCAACACGTAGGGTTCGTCGACCTCGATGCGCCCATGCAGCGGGATCCGGATCGCGGGCAGGCCCAGCTTCTGGACGAAGCGATGGGTGTTCTCCGAGACACTGGAGAAGTACACGAGGTTGCTCATCACGCACCCCCCTTTCTGCCCGTCGAGTACCCGTAGGCCGGCTGAGCCGCTTAAGCCGTTGCCGCGACCGCTCCGAGTGCCTTGATGCGGTCGGGCCGGAAGCCCGACCAGTGCTCGTTGCCGGCCACGACGACCGGGGCCTGCAGGTAACCCAGGGCCATCACGTAGTCGCGGGCTTCGCTGTCGAGGCTGATGTCGACGGTCTCGTAGGCGATGCCCTGCTTGTCCAACGCCTTGTAGGTGGCGTTGCACTGCACGCATGCGGGCTTCGTGTACACGGTGATCGAGTGCTGAGTCATCTGCGGTTCGGCTCCTCTACAAACTGGCCCTGCACGCTGGCTGGCAACTGGTCGGACACTTCTTGTTGCCGAGATTCATGGAATTTCAGCAACCCGCAGACCCGGAAAATTCCTGCCGTCCGAGGCCGCCGCCGCCGTGTCTGGGAAACCCATACAACCGGGGTCGGGGGCTCCGGCCGACCCTCGGAAAGCTTGGGAATCGTGGGGCCTGTCGGTGCTTCAAAACACTACACCTAGTGTCCGACATTGCGAAGGAATACCAGATGTTCTGAATAACAATTCTGGAATTCCCAGGTCGTAAGCTCTTTGAGGCGGCACGCCTCGGCGTGTCGCACGTCACACCGAGGGCGTGTCGCACCCTCCGCGCTAGATGTGGCCAGCGATGCGCCAGATATAGCAGCCGGTACCGACACAGCTGCCGAGCATGGAATCCCGCCAGCAAAGCCGCCGTGGGCTTCTCAGACCCCGAGCCGACGGCCCTGTCCGCGCCAAACGGTCAGCCGATTTCGGCGACCAGTTTCCCGATGACGTCGCGCAGGTTCGCCGCCACCTCGGCGTTCTCCCGCGGATGCCTCCCGTCGAAGGACTTGCTCGGCACCGACAGCTTGAGATCCTCGATGACCCGCGGTCCGGCGATGGCGAAGCTCTTACGGGTCTCGTCATGCGCCCACTGGCCGCCGTACTGCCCGAGGGCCGCGCCGACGACCGCGAGCGGCTTGTCCTTGAGCGCGCTGTTGCCGTACGGCCGCGACAACCAGTCGATCGCGTTCTTGAGCACGCCCGGGATGCTGCCGTTGTACTCGGGGGTCACGACCAACGCGGCGTCGGCATCGGCGGCAGCTTGGCGCAGCGCCGCCACGGGGTCGGCCGCTCCCCCGCGTTGGGTGTCGTTGTCGATGTCCTCGTTATAGAACGGCAACTCGCCCAGCCTGTCGAAAAAGTCCAGACGAACACCGTCGGGAGCGGCTTCCAGTGCGAGTTCGACCAACTGCCGGTTGATCGACGCCGCTCGCAGGCTGCCCAGCAACACCAGCACGTTCGCCTTCGCAGTGTCCGACATCTTCCCAGTCCCTTCAATCGCCGATGAAAACATTCGCACAAGAGAACCGGACTGCGGTCCGAATAATTCCGTCTGAACTAAACTGCTGACATGGCCGCCCCTCGTCCGCCCAACGAGCTGCCGGTCACCGACCAGAGTCCCCAGGAACGCGGTGACGCTGCGCGCAACCGCACCTTACTTCTGGACGCCGCGCGCCGTCTCATCGCCGATCGGGGTGCCGACTCGGTCACCACCGACGACATCGCCACCGCGGCAGGCGTCGGCAAGGGCACCTTGTTCCGCCGATTCGGCAGCCGCGCCGGGTTGATGATCGTGCTGCTCGATGAGGACGAGAAGGCGCACCAGGAAGCGTTCCTGTTCGGTCCGCCGCCTCTGGGTCCCGGCGCGCCGCCGCTGGAGCGGCTGCTGGCCTACGGGCGGGATCGGTTGACGTTCGTACACAAGCATCACGCGCTGCTCTCCGACGCCAACCGGGACCCCCAAATGCGGTTCACCACCCCCGCGACGCTGCACCATCGCCACGTTCGGGTCTTGCTGGAGTCCGCGGGCACGACCGGCGACCTCGATGCACAGGCCGCCGCGCTGGTGGCATTGCTCGACGCGGACTATGTGCAGCATCAGCTCCAGGAGCGCGGCGCGACGATCGAGTCGCTCGGTGACGCGTGGGAGTCGGTGGCGCGCAAGCTGTGCGGCCGATGAGTGCGTGCGCGACGAGCAGAAGGCCCCGATGAGACGCTGGGTCCTGCATGTCGATCTCGACCAGTTCCAGGCCGCCGTCGAGATCCGCCGCAAGCCGCAACTGGCCGGGCTGCCGATCATCGTCGGCGGCAACGGCGACCCGGACGAGCCCCGCAAGGTCGTCACGTGCGCGTCGTATCCGGCCAGGACATACGGCGTGCGGGCGGGCATGCCGTTGCGCAGCGCCGCCCGCAAGTGCCCGGATGCGACGTTTCTTCCGTTGGACACCGATGCCTACGACGAGGCCTCCGAGGAGGTCATGGGCTTGCTGCGCGACTTCGGCCATCCCGTGGAGGTGTGGGGTTGGGACGAGGCCTACGTCGGCATCGAGCTGGATGACTCGCAGAGCCCGTTCGAGTTCGCCGAGCGGATCCGCGAGGTGATCGCCGCCGAAACGGGTCTGTCGTGCTCGGTGGGGATCAGCGACAACAAGCAGCGCGCCAAGGTCGCGACCGGCTTCGGCAAGCCGAGACGGGAGCCCGGTGAGTCGGCGGGGGTGTACCAACTCACCGACGAGAACTGGATGGCCGTGATGGGCGACCGTGAAGTCGACGCGCTCTGGGGAGTCGGCCCGAAGACGGCGAAAAAGCTTGCGACGATGGGCATCAGCACCGTCGCCGACCTCGCTGGCACCGACGCTACGGTGCTCACTGAGGCTTTCGGCCCGACCACCGGGCTGTGGATCCTGCTGCTGGCCAAGGGCGGCGGCGACACCGTCGTCAGCGCCGCACCATGGGTGCCGCGGTCGCGCAGCCACGTCATCACCTTCCCTCGCGACTTGACCGAGCGCGACGAGATGAACACCGCGGTCGTCGATTTGGCGCGGCAGACGCTGAACGAGATCGTCGAGCAGAATCGGGTCGTCACCCGAGTGGCGGTGACGGTGCGAACCAAGACCTTCTACACCAGGACCAAGATCCGCAAGCTCCCCGAACCCACAGTGAACGAAACGCAGATCACGCGAACGGCGCTCGACATACTCGCCCAGTTCGAACTCGACCGGCCTGTCCGATTGTTGGGCGTGCGACTCGAACTGGCGCCGCCGGAAGGCGGGTACTGAGGTGCTCACTACGGTCGCCATCCGCGGATACCGCTCGCTGCGCGAGATCGTGCTGCCGCTCGCGCAGCTGAACGTCGTCACCGGCGCCAACGGGACGGGGAAGTCGTCGCTGTATCGGGCGTTGCGCTTGCTCGCCGACTGCGGCCGCGGTGAGGTGATCGGATCGCTGGCCCGCGAGGGTGGCCTGCAGTCGGTGCTGTGGGCGGGTCCCGAAGAACTCGGCGGAGCGCGCCGCACCGGACAGGTGCAAGGCACGACGCGCACGGGTCCGGTGTCACTCGAACTGGGTTTCGCCACAGATGACTTCGGATACCTCGTCGACCTCGGTCTTCCTCAGATGGCGGGCCATGAATCGCTGTTCTCACTCGATCCGGAAATCAAGCGCGAGGCGGTGTTCGCGGGCCCCGTCATGCGCAACAGTTCGACCCTGGTGCGCCGGACCCGTGACTACGTCGAGGCGCGCCCCGAAAGCGGACGCGGATTCGACAAAGTGACGCAAGCACTTCCGGCCTACCGCAGTGTGCTCGCCGAATACGCCCATCCCGGTGCGCATCCGGAGCTTGCCGCTGTGCGGGACCGGTTGCGCAACTGGCGCTTCTACGACGGCTTTCGCGTCGATCCCGCGGCGCCCTCCCGACAACGCACCGTCGGGACCCGCACGGCCGTGCTCTCCGACGACGGCAGCGACCTGGCCGCCGCGATCCAGACCATCATCGAGGCAGGTCACGACGACCTGCAACGGGCCATCGCCGGGGCCTTCGACGGCGCGACGGTGACGATTTCCGTGCACGACGGGCTGTTCGATCTGCAGCTGCATCAGCCGGGTATGCTGCGGCCGCTGCGGGCCGCCGAATTATCCGACGGCACACTGCGATTCCTTCTATGGGCCGCTGCGCTGCTGAGCCCGCGGCCACCGTCGCTGATGGTGCTCAACGAACCGGAGACGTCCTTGCACCCCGACCTGGTGGGCCCGCTGGCGTCGCTGATCCGCGCCGCGGCCGACACCACGCAGGTCGTCGTCGTCACCCATTCCAAGGCCCTACTCGGACACCTCGACACCGTTCCCGTCCGCGAGGACCCCGAGAGGGAGGCGGCCGCAGTGGAGATCCCGTTGTACAAGGACCTCGGCGAAACACGGGTCGAGGGCCTCGGCATGCTCACCATGCCCGCGTGGGACTGGGGTAAGCGCTAACCCCGTTGCGCCGACGGTCGCAGCGCCTTGGTGAATAACACGTTCGCCCCGCGCATCGCGACGCTGTACGGCCACCACAACGTGCGCTTGAACAGATAGAGCGCCCTGATGTCTGCCGAGGTGTAGATCAGAAACCGGTTGCGCCGCACGCCTTTGAGGATGCACTCGGCGGCACGCTCGGGCGAGACCGCGTGCCCGCTGAAGCGATCGGTCCACTTCTTGACCCGTGGGTCTTCGCGGTCGATGCCGGCGATCTGAACCGTCTGCACCAGAGGCGTTTTCACCGCCCCCGGAACCACCACCGACACGCCGATGCGGTGGCGGGCCAGATCGAAGCGCAGTACCTCGGACATGCCGCGCAGCCCGAACTTGCTCGCGCTGTAGGCCGCATGCCAGGGCAGCGCGACCAGCCCGGCCGCCGAGGACACGTTGACGATGTGGCCGCCCGTGCCTGCCGCGACCATCCGCGGCACGAACGCCTCGATGACGTGGATCGGTCCCATCAGGTTGATGTCGACCATGGACTTCCAGTGTTGGTGCGTCAGCGTCGAGACGGTGCCCCACGCCGATACCCCCGCGATGTTCATCACGATGTCCATCGCGGGGTGACGCGAATGAATGTCGTCGGCGAACGCGACCACCGCGTCGTAGTCGGAGATATCAAGAGCGCGGTACTCGGCCACTTCGGCACCCAGGGCGCGCGCGTCGGCGACGGTCTTTTCCAGACCTTCGGCGTCGCGGTCGGTCAGATAGAGCTCGGCGCCCTCGGCGGCCAGCTTCAACGCGGTCGCGCGGCCGATGCCGCTGGCGGCCCCGGTCAGAAAACAACGCTTGTTCGCATACCCGGTGTGCGCCATGGCGGTGAGGATACTGACCCTCGGCCTTACCGCTGGCCGGACGGCTGCGTGTGCCCCCAGAACGCCGCCACCCACAGCCGCTCGAGGGTGTCCACGGCCCGGCGGGGGTCGATCCCGCGGCCGACGAACGTACTGTCGTGCGTCAGCGTCATCGTCGTGGTCGCGGCCAGTGTCCGGACGAGCGCGGGCAGGTCACCGGAGATCGGGCGCGCGTCGGCGTCGTTCTCCAGCAGCGCGATCAGCTTGTCGATGATGCCGTCGTAGAAGTCGTCCATCATCTCGCGGATCTTGGCGTCGGTGTTGCGCGCCACCGCACACGCGGTCAGCACCGGGTCGTCGTTGGCGTATACCGCTGCCGCGCTGCCCACCATCCGTTTCGCGAACGCCTCCGGCGTCTCCCCCGGCTCGCGGGGTGCGAAGTGGTGGGTGAGGCTGTCGAGCATCTCGCCGGCGCCGGCCAGGATCTCGGCGAGCACCGCGTACTTGGAGTCGAAGTAGAAGTAGAACCCGGAGCGGGCGACGCCGGCGTGTTCGCTGATGGCGCTGACCGACAGGTCCGCGAACGGCTGTTCCTGAACCAGGTCGCGCACGGCGCTGAGGATTGCGTCACGCTGCCGGTCACCGCGGCTGCGACGCGTTTGCGATGCTGGTTGGGCGCTCATCGCCCTAGACCTTCGCACCGCGCCGCGCCAGAACAAAACTTGACATGCGTCAAGTCTGCCATCCAGGATGGTGATGAGAGTGACAACGGCCACATTCCTTTGCATCAGGAGCTCGTGAATGACCGCGACGATCAGCACGACGGACTATCTGCTCGACCAGGCCAAGCGCCGGTTGACCCCGTCGTTCAACAACTTCCCCGGCATGGGAATCGTTGAGCGCAAGCTGCTCAACACGGATTTCCCACAGAAGCCGATGGCCGAGCCGCCCCCGGGCAGCGATCTCAAGCCGGTGATCGGCGACGCCGGTCTGCCGATCCTCGGGCACATGATCGAGATGTTCCGTGGCGGACCGGACTATCTGCTGCACGTCTACCGCAAGTACGGCCCGCTGTACTACGCCGACTCGCCTGCGCTGCCCGCCGTCGCGGCGCTGGGCCCCGACGCCGCGCAGGCCGTCTACTCCAACCGCAACAAGGACTTCTCCCAGCAGGGCTGGGTGCCGGTGATCGGGCCGTTCTTCCATCGCGGCCTGATGCTCCTGGACTTCGAGGAGCACATGTTCCACCGGCGCATCATGCAGGAGGCGTTCGTCCGCTCCCGGCTGGTCGGATACCAGGAGCAGGTCGACCACGTGGTCTCGCAGGTGATCGCCAACGACTGGGTCGTCAACGACGGGCGCTTCCTGATGTACCCGGCGATGAAGGAACTGACCCTCGACATCGCCTCGATGGTGTTCATGGGCCACGAACCCGGCTCCGACAAGGAACTGGTGACCAAGGTCAACCAGGCGTTCACCACCACGACCCGCGCAGGCAACGCGATCATCCGCAAACCCGTGCGCCCGTTCACCTGGTGGCGCGGCATGCAGGCCCGCAACCTGCTCGAGGAGTACTTCGAGGAGCGGGTCAAGGAACGCCGCGGCAAGGACGGCTCGGATCTGCTGACGGTGTTGTGCCACACCGAGGACGAGGACGGCAACAAGTTCTCCGACGAGGACATCGTCAACCACATGATCTTCTTGATGATGGCCGCGCATGACACGTCGACCTCGACGGCAACGACGATGATCTACCACCTCGCCAAGCATCCCGAGTGGCAGGAGCGCTGCCGCGAGGAGTCCGATCGCCTCGGCGACGGGCCTGCCGACATCGAGTCGCTGGACAAGCTCGAGTCGCTGGATCTGGTGATGAACGAGTCGATCCGTCTGGTGACGCCGGTGCAGTGGGCCATGCGCCAAACCGTGCGCGACACCGAGCTGCTCGGCTACTACCTGCCGAAGGGCACCAACGTGATCGCCTATCCCGGGATGAACCACCGGCTCGAGGAGTTCTACCCCGACCCGATGAAGTTCGACCCGTTGCGGTTCACCGAGCCGCGCAACGAGCACAAGCAGCACCGCTACGCGTTCAGCCCCTTCGGCGGCGGCGCGCACAAGTGCATCGGCATGACCTTCGGCCAGCTGGAGGTCAAGACGATCCTGCACCGGCTGCTGCGCAAGTACCGGCTCGAACTGCCCCGCCCGGACTACACGACCGAATGGGATTACGGCGGCATGCCGGTGCCCAAGGACGGCATGCACATCGTGCTGCGCCCGCTGCACTGATTCGTCGTTGCCGCGAAATGGCATTCCAGCAGCGATTGTTCGAGTGACGGCCTGCCGGAATGCAATTTCGCGGCGATCAGCTGGCGGTCAGGACGCCACCAGTAGGCGGTTCGCACACGCGATGACGGCGCTCAACGCCGACTGCGTGGCGTCCTTGGACAGCCCCATCGCCCACTCCGAATTCAGCCCGTCGGAACCGCGGATGAAGGTGACGGTGCGCTCACCGGCGCTCACCTGGTGAAAGGCCGTCATCTCCACCGAGATCCCGCGGTCATAGAGCATCGAGGTCAGTGCGGCGACGGGGCCGGGTGCGGCCGCTGACGTCGTGCAGATCCGGTCTCCGATGGCCAGCGTCGCCTGATAGTTGCGTGGCCCCAGCCGGTTGGCGGGGCGACTCACGTCGGCGCAGCTCCAGTTGCCCAGCCTCACGGGTCCCGAAGTGGGTGCGTACTCGGCGAGAAACGTCTCGAAAGACATCGCGTCGGCCTCCTCGCGCAGACCGCGGGGCGGCGGGGCATCGAGATAGGCCGCGAACGCCGACGGTGCTGCGCTGGTAGCGGATTGCGTTGCGAACGAGGTCATGTGCCGGTCTTTTCTTCGAAGAGAAGTGACCGACTACGTAGCGACGACCCACAGCGAGGGGTCGGTCAGGATCAGACCCCGCTGCGGGTTGCTACTACGAGTCGCCTCGGCACGCGTTCGATCGTAGACAACCACCGACCGGGCCGCAAAGGAAAAACCGTTCGCAAACTGCCCGTGGGTCCTTCGCGTTCCGACTGTCTTTACGCCGGGCGCTTTGAAAAGTGTGACCACAGCGCCTCGAATCCTCTACCGCAACGCGTTGGCCGTAGCGTGACCTTCGATGACATGGGCCCTGCTGTTCGCCGCCGGCGTTCTCGGCGGGCTCACCGGCAGCATCGCCGGGTTGGCCTCGGTGGCCACCTATCCCGCACTACTTCTCTTCGGGTTGCCCCCGGTCACCGCCAATGTGACGAACACCGTGGCGCTGGTGTTCAACGGCATCGGCTCGGTGTTGGGGTCGCGTCCAGAACTCAGGGGGCAGGGCCGGTGGATCCTGCGCACCGCACCGATCGCGGTGGTCGGCGGTGTGGCCGGCGCCGCGCTGCTGCTCACCACGCCCGCCGAGGGCTTCGAGAGATCGGTGCCGATTCTGCTCGGTGTCGCCTCGGTGGCGATCCTGCTGCCCCGCCGGGCTCCCGGTGACGAGCCGAGCACGGGGCATCGCCGTGCAGCGGTGGTCATCGAGGCGACCGCCGTGTTCCTGATCTGTGTCTACGGCGGCTATTTCGGTGCGGCCGCGGGTGTGCTGCTGCTGGCGCTCCTCCTGCGCACCGGCCACGCCTCGCTCGCGGAGGCCAACGCGGGCAAGAACGTGATCCTGGGTGTGGCGAACCTCGTGGCGGCCGTGGTCTTCGCGATGCTCGCACCGGTGCAGTGGGGTGCGATGTTGGTGCTGGGCCTGGGCTGTCTGATCGGCTCCCGGCTCGGGCCGGTCGTCGTGCGGCACGCACCTGCGGGGCCGTTGCGCGTCGTGATCGGCGCGGCCGGCGTGGCGCTGGCCGTCCAGCTGTGGATCGACACCTACGTTTAGAGCTCGAAGGGGCTGTCGCCCTTGATCACCCGCTTGCCGAGATCGATGAGGTTCTGGGCGTTGGCATGCAACCGCTCCCCCGCCTCCCGGCTCGCCTGACCGATCAGGAATCGCGACCAGGTGCCCTCGATGACGATCCCGAGCTTGAAGCACGCCATCGCGACATACCAATCGAGGCTTGATGTTTCGCGGCCGCCGGCGTCGAAGTAGGCGTCGAGGAGTTCGCGACGGCTGGCCAGTCCGCCGAGCGCGGCGAGCTCTGCGCCTGCGGTGATCGTGTTGGTCTCCAACGGCCAGCAGATCAGCATCCAGCCCAGATCGAGCAGCGGGTCGCCGATCGTGCACATCTCCCAGTCGACGAACGCCGCCACCTCGGGCTTGTCGCGACGCAGCAGCACATTGCTCAGGTGCGGGTCACCGTGCAGGACACCCGGCCGACCCTCCGGCGGCAGGTTGGACGCCAGCCACTCGGCGAGTTCGGTCACGGCCAGCGACTCGGGGTCGTATCGGTCGTGCCGGTAGCTCTCAAGCAGCCGGAGGAACTGCGGAACCTGGCGCTCCAGGAAGGACCCGGGCCGTTTGAGCTCGGCGAGCGGGCTGCCCTCCCACTCGACCTGCCCGAGCGCGGCCAGGCTCGCCGCATACGACAGCCCCACTTGATGGCGCATCGCCGGATCGCGCACGTACGCCTCGGACATGTCGTCACCGGGGTTGAAGCCGTCGACAACTTCCATCAGGTAGAAGACCACGCCGAGGACGCTGAGATCCTCACAGCCGGCGATGAATCCGGGATGCGGCACCGGTGTCCCCGCCAACGTCCGCAACGCCGCGATCTCACGCAGCATCGTCTTGTCGCTCGTCGGCCGTGGATGGGCCGGCGGTCGACGAAGCACCATGGGCCGGTCGTCGATCAGCAAGCGCACCACGATGTTCTGCGTCCCGCCGGTCAGCGGTTCGACGCCGCTGACCGTCGTCCCCAGACCCTGCGCGCGCACCCACTGCTGCAGCGCGGCCTGATCATCGTGGCTCAGTGTCGGAAGTTGATGCGCGTCGTCGGGCATGTAGCCATCGTGTCAGGTCGACCGCGGAAGCGGCGACGGTCGCCACCCACTCACTCTTCGGCGATTCCGGTGTAGTTGGTGGCGGTGAGCGCAACCAACTACACCGAAATCACACTTCTACTTGGGGGCGAAGCGCTGGCCGGCGTCCAGGCGCAGGCACTGACCGTTGAGCATCGGGTTCTCGACGATCGCGGCCACCAGCTTGGCGTACTCCTCCGGCTTGCCGAGCCGCTTCGGGAACGCCGCATCCTTGGTCAGTGCCTTGGCGAACTCGTCGGGGATGCCCTCGGTCAGACCCGTGGCGAACAGGCTCGGCGCGATCGCCAGCGCCCGGATGCCCAGGCTGCCCATGTCGCGGGCCATCGTCAGGCACATCCCGGCGATCGCGGCCTTCGATGCGGTGTAGGCGACCTGCCCGATCTGGCCCTCGAACGCCGCGATCGAGGCGGTGTTGATGATGACGCCGCGCTCTTCCTGCTCGTCGTCGACGAGATCCTGCTGGCTCATCTGCCACCCGGCCAGCCTGCTGATGTTGAACGTGCCGATGAGGTTGAGGTCCACGCACTTACGGAACGTGTCGAGGCTGTGCGGGCCGTCCTTCTTGACCGTGCGCTCGGCGGCGCCGCCACCGGCCGTCGTCACGATGATGTGCAGCCCGCCGAGCTTGTCGATCGCCTGCTGCAGCACCTTTTCGGTGCCCTCGAAGTCGGTGACGTCCACCTCGAAGAAGGAGCCACCGATCGCGTCGGCCACTTCCTTGCCCTTCGACTGCGGGCGGTCCAGAACCGCCACGTCCGCGCCGCGTTGAGCCAGCAACTCGGCCGTCGCCTTGCCGAAGCCGGACGCTCCGCCGACGACGATGGCCTTCTTGCCAGAAATCTCCACCTGGGTCTCCCCTTTCCAAAAAGAGCTCGATTCGTAAAGCAACCTAGCTGACGTCACCGTTCGGTAAGCCCGTCGGGTCGCCAACGTGAGTACTTTGAGCGGCATGACGTCGCGCAGCACCCAGGCGATGGGCGGCATCGCCGCTGCCGCCGTCGCGCTGGGCGTGACCCAACTGCTCGCCGTCTTCGTCGGACCGCGGGCCGACTCCCGTACCGCGGTCGGGTCGGCGGTCATCGACCTGACGCCCGGTCCGGTCAAGGAGTGGGCGATCCAGACCTTCGGCATGGCCGACAAACTCGTCCTGTCGATGCTCGTGCTCGCGGTGATCGCCGTCGTGGCCGCCGCCACCGCGGCGTTGGAGACGCGGCGCTTTCCGATCGGCAGCGTCGCGATCGTGGCGGCCGGCGTCGCGGGGTGCGCGGCGGTGCTCTCGCGTGCGGGGGCAACCCTGTTGAACACCCTGCCGACGGTGGTCGGCGCCGCCTGCGGCGTCGCGGTGCTGCGACTGTTGACGTCGAGGCGGTTCACCGACACCGCCGGGCCGGCCACCGACGACGGGCCCGATCCCGGCCGACGGCTGTCGTTGATCACGCTGGGCTTCCTCGGGGCTGGCGCGCTGACCGGAGTGGGCGGCGTAGTGCTGTCACGCCTCACGACCTCGGTTTCGGGTGACCGCACGGCATTCGCCCTGCCGCCGGTTGACGTCGCCGCTCCCCCGATCCCGGCGTCGGTGCAGCCGAAAGGTGTCGGGCTGCCGTCGTTCGTCACCAACAACGCCGACTTCTACCGGATCGACACCGCGCTGAGCGTGCCGCAGTTGAGTCGCGAGAACTGGCAGCTGCGGATCCACGGTATGGTCGATCGCGAAATCACTTTGCGCTTCGATGATCTCGACCGATTCGACGTGGTCGAGAAGGTGGTGACGCTCACGTGTGTGTCGAACCCGGTCGGCGGTGATCTCATCGGCAACGCCACGTGGACGGGATACCGCGTGTCAGACCTGTTGGCAGAGGCCGGAATTCACCGTGACGCGGACATGGTCCTGTCGATGTCGATCGACGGGTTCACCGCGGGCACTCCGGTCGAGGCGCTCACCGACGACCGGGGCTCACTGCTGGCGGTCGGCATGAACGGCGAACCGCTGCCGACCGCACACGGTTATCCCGCCCGCCTGGTGGTTCCCGGGCTGTACGGATATGTCTCGGCGACGAAGTGGGTGGTCGACCTCGAGGTGACGCGGTTCGACCGCGCCCAGGCCTACTGGACGCGTCTGGGGTGGTCGCCGCGCGGGCCGATCAAGACCGAGTCGCGGATCGACGTGCCGCGAAGTGGTCAAGACGTGCCCCGCGGGGCGGTGACATTCGGTGGTGTGGCATGGGCTCAGAACCGCGGGGTGCGCAACGTCGAGGTGCGCGTCGACGGACCCGCCGGGCAGGGCGACTGGCAACAGGCCGAACTCGGCGCCGCCTACTCGAACGAAACCTGGCGGCTGTGGAGTTTCCCGTGGCAGGCCGCTCAGCCGGGGCCGCACACCATCACTGTGCGGGCCACCGACAACACCGGCGCGACACAGACCGCCGCGATTGCCCAACCGATCCCCGACGGCGCCACCGGCTGGCACAGCGTCGACTTCGAGGTCACCTAGTTCTCTGCCGCAAGCGACCGTGTCTGTCCCTCGACACGCCGCTAAAGGCGTGCAATTGCGGTCGTCCCCTACTGGCGTGTGGGCCCACGCGCCCGACGGATGACCCCTCGCGGCTCAACAATGTCGGAACGGCGTGTCAGGCTGAACCCCGTGCAGTTACTCGACGTGGCCATGGCGTCCGCCGAGGTCGGTGCGTCCTCGTCGCGGCTGGCCAAAACGGCTCGAATCGCCGATCTGCTAGGCCGCGCCGGCGAGGAGGCCGACGCCGATCAGGTCGCGGTCGTGGTGTCGTGGCTCTCCGGTGAGCTGCCGCAACGACAGATCGGTGTCGGGTGGGCCTCGCTGCGCTCGCTACCGCCCCCGGCGGAGTCCGCATCGTTGACGGTGCCCGACGTCCACGCGCGGTTCACCGAGATCGGGCAGGTCGCGGGCAAAGGCTCGCAAGCCCGGCGCGCCGAACTGCTCGCCGGTCTCTTCGGCGCCGCGACCGCAGAAGAGCAGACGTTTCTGCGTCGGCTGCTCGGCGGTGAGCTGCGCCAGGGCGCACTCGTCGGCGTGATGGCCGATGCGGTCGCCAAGGCCGCCGGCCTCCCGGCCGCCGCGGTGCGCCGCGCCGCGATGCTCGGTGGCGACCTGCCCGCCGTCGCGGCCGCCCTGACCATGGGCGAGGCCGCACTGGAGCGGTTCACGCTGACGGTCGGCCGTCCGGTGGGCCCGATGCTGGCGCAGACCGCAGCCGGCGTGGCCGAGGCACTCGAACGTCTCGGCGGCACAGCAGTTTTCGAAGCGAAGCTGGACGGCGCGCGGGTGCAGGTGCATCGGCGAGGCGATGAGGTGTCGATCTACACCCGAAGCCTCGACGACGTGACCGCACGCCTCCCGGAGGTCGCCGACGCCGTGCTGGCGTTGCCGGTTACGACCGTGATCGCCGATGCCGAGGCGATCGCACTCAAACCCGACGGGCGGCCGCACCGCTTCCAGGTGACGGCATCGCGGTTCGGTCGCTCCGCCGACATCGCCGCCGCCGCGGCCGCCCAACCGCTGTCGGTCTTCGTGTTCGACCTGTTGCACGTCGACGGTGTCGACCTGCTCGAGAAACCATCCTCCGAGCGCATCGAGGTGCTCGACGCGCTCGTTCCCAAGCTGCACCGCGTCGACCGCCTCGTCACCGACGACGTCGAACGGGCTCGCGAGTTCCTGGAGGTGACGCTGGCCGCCGGCCACGAGGGCGTGATGGCCAAGTCGTTGACTGCGCCGTACGAGGCCGGGCGACGCGGGGCCGGCTGGCTCAAGGTCAAACCCGTGCACACGCTCGACCTGGTGGTGCTCGCGGTCGAGTGGGGTTCGGGCCGGCGCGCCGGCAAGTTGTCCAACATCCACCTCGGCGCACGGGACCCGCAGACGGGCGAATTCGTCATGCTCGGAAAGACTTTCAAGGGCATGACCGACGCCATGCTCGAGTGGCAGACCGCGCGGTTCCTCGAGCTGGCCGACGGACCGACCGACGGCTCCGGCTCGATGGCCGGCTCGGCCGGCCGTGTGGTCCGGCTCAGACCCGAGCAGGTCGTCGAGATCGCGTTCGACGGCGTACAGACGTCGACTCGGTACCCCGGTGGCATGGCGCTGCGGTTCGCCAGGGTGTTGCGCTACCGCGACGACAAGAGCCCCGCAGAAGCCGACACCATCGACACGGTGCGGGCGTTCTACCAGCGCGGAAGCTGAAGCCCGCGGTTTTGACACGTCGCCGGCGCCGCCGATGAAAGGATCGCCACATGGCATCTCCGACCGCTCCCGCAGAGCGCACAGAGGAAACCGAGGGCGACGTCACCTATATCCGCACCGTCAAGGATCTGCCGCCGGTGGCGATCGTCGACCGGTCGCCGATCACCCTGCGGCACCGGATCATCTTCGGGATCATCGCCCTGCTCGGCGCCATCGCCTGGGCGGTGATCGCGTTCTTCCGGGGGGAGACCGTCAACGCCGTCTGGTTCGTCATCGCCGCGATCTGCACCTACGTGATCGGCTTCCGGTTCTACGCCCGCCTGATCGAGATGAAGATCGTGCGTCCGCGCGACGACCATGCCACTCCCGCTGAGCTATTCGAGAACGGGACGGACTACATGCCGACCGACCGGCGGGTGTTGTTCGGACACCACTTCGCCGCGATCGCCGGCGCGGGCCCGCTCGTCGGACCCGTCCTCGCCATGCAGATGGGCTACCTGCCGGGAACCATCTGGATCATCATCGGCGCGGTCGTGGCCGGCTGTGTCCAGGACTATCTCGTGTTGGCGATCTCGACGCGTCGGCGGGGGCGCTCGCTGGGACAGATGGCCCGCGACGAACTCGGGACGATCGGCGGTGTGGCCGCCATCGTCGGCGTGCTCGTCATCATGGTGATCCTGCTGGCGGTGCTGGCCTTGGTGGTCGTCGGTGCGCTCGCCGAGAGCCCCTGGGGCGTCTTCTCGATCGCCATGACGATCCCGATCGCGATCTTCATGGGCCTGTACTTGAGGTTCCTGCGGCCGGGCCGGGTGTCGGAGGTGTCGCTGATCGGCGTCGCGCTGCTGCTGCTCGCGGTCGCCTCCGGCGGGTGGGTCGCCGAAACCGCTTGGGGCACAGAATGGTTCACGCTGTCGAAGGTGAGCCTGTCGTGGGCCCTCATCATCTACGGATTCGCCGCGTCGGTGCTGCCGGTGTGGTTCCTGCTCGCGCCGCGCGACTACCTGTCGACGTTCATGAAGGTCGGCACCATCGCACTGCTGGCGGTGGGTATCGTGCTCGCCCGCCCGATCATGGAGGCTCCGGCGATCTCGGCGTTCGCCGCTGAGGGCACCGGTCCGGTGTTCGCGGGATCGCTGTTCCCCTTCTTGTTCATCACGATCGCATGCGGTGCACTGTCGGGCTTTCATGCGCTGATCTCATCGGGCACCACCCCCAAGCTCCTGGAAAAAGAAGGCCAGATGCGCCTGATCGGCTACGGCGGCATGATCACCGAGTCGTTCGTCGCGATCATGGCGTTGATCACCGCGGCCATCCTCAATCAGCATCTGTACTTCGCGATCAACGCGCCCGCGGCCTCGACGGGTTCCACGGCCGAGACGGCGGCGGCCTATGTCAACAGCCTGCCGATCGACGGCCCGCCGGCCACCGCCGAGCAGATCACTCAAGCCGCCGAGAGCGTCGGCGAAGAGTCGATCGTGTCGAGGACCGGCGGCGCGCCCACACTGGCGTTCGGCATGTCCGAGGTGCTGAGCAAAGTGTTCGGCGGTGATGCGCTCAAGGCGTTCTGGTACCACTTCGCGATCATGTTCGAGGCACTTTTCATCCTCACCACCGTGGACGCGGGCACCCGGGTCGCGCGGTTCATGCTCTCCGACGGTCTGAGCAACCTCGGAGGTCCGCTGCGCAAGCTGAAGGACCCGAGCTGGCGTGTGGGAGCGTGGATCTGCAGCCTGGTCGTGGTGGCGGGCTGGGGCAGCATCCTGCTGATGGGCGTCACCGACCCGCTCGGCGGCATCAACACGCTGTTCCCGCTGTTCGGTATCGCCAACCAGTTGCTGGCCGCGATCGCCTTGACGGTCGTGACCGTGGTGGTGGTGAAGAAGGGCCTACTGAAATGGGCTTGGATACCGGCGATCCCATTGCTGTGGGATCTGATCGTGACGATGACGGCTTCGTGGCAGAAGATCTTCTCCGGCGATCCGAAGGTCGGCTACTGGACTCAACACTTCCAGTACCGCAACGCGAAGGACGCCGGTGAGACGGCGTTCGGCGCGGCCAAGGACGCCGGCGAGCTCGACGCGGTCATCCGCAACACGTTCATCCAGGGCACGCTGTCGATCGTGTTCGCACTGCTGGTGCTGATCGTGTTCATCACCGGGGTGATCATGGTGATCCGGACGCTTCGCGGCACCGCACCGCCGACGACCGAGGACGAACCGGTGCCGTCCCGGATCTTCGCGCCCTCGAACCTGCTCATGACCAAACCGGAGAAGGAGGTGGCCAAGCAATGGGACGCGTTACACAAAGCGCATGCAGAATCGGTTCGTTCTGGCGCACCTTCGTAGGCGACCTGATGGGCGACACCCACTACCGCCGGTACGTCGAGCACCGGTTGCGGACCCATCCGGGTGAACCGGTGCTCTCCGAACGGGACTACTGGCGGATCCGGCACGCCGCAGCCGAGGCCGATCCGAGTGCGCGCTGCTGCTGACCCGGCTGTCGGCCTCATCGCCTAGCCCGAGGCGACGACCCCCGCGGAAATCCAGGGTGCCGCAGTCGTTTCGGCGCTCCGGAATGCGGTTGGGACTTCGTCGGTGACGGCCCACGTCGCGGCCAGTCGGCCCATGCCTACCGCGTACGCACAATGCACGCCGAGTTCGACGAGTTCCTCCTCGGTGAAGTGGCGCCGAAGGTCGTCGTAGACGGCATCGTCGATCGCGAGGTGGTCGGTGGCGAACAGATCGGCGAACCGCAGCGCGCTGCGCTCGGCGTCTGACAGGTCGTCGGCCTCTTCGGGACGTTCCAGTGAACAGACCGTGTCCTCGGTGAGCCCGGCATCCACCGCACTCTGGTAGCGCACCGACATGCAACTGCGGCACTGGTTGTGGAACGCGATGCGCAGTCGTACGAGCTCCACGAGCCTCGGCGACAGGGTGCCACTGGATTGCAGCGCGGCCCGAAGCGAGCCCAGCGCGGCAGCGACGTCGGGCCGATGGCCGAGTATCGAGGCCACGCCCAGGTTGATCCGATCACCTTGGCCCAGATCGTCGGTCGGAATCGAAGCAAAGGCCGACGACGGTGCAACTCGGGACATGGCCACCTCGTATCGCAGCGGTTCTGGCGTGGGTACACAATATCTCGCGCGCTCGAAGCCGTTGGCCGATCCAAGCGCCGGGCAACAACCGATTCGGTGAGTAGCCGGGCTTCCGCTCAGGGCGTCAGTGAGTAGCGGATGGGCAGGTGTTTGAGCCCGCCGACGAAGGTCGTCGCCACATGCTCGGGACGCCCCGCCAACTCGACGCCCTTCAGGCGGGGCAGTAGCTCGCTGAAGAAGCTGTTGACCTCCATGCGGGCCAACGCCGCCCCCAGGCAGAAGTGCACGCCGTACCCGAATGCGACGTGCTTGTTCGGGTCGCGGGCGATGTCGAAACGGAAGGGATCGTCGAACACGTCCTCGTCACGGTTACCCGAGACATAGGACAGCAGAACCGATTCGCCCGCCGCGATCGGGATGCCGCGCACGGTGGTGTCCTCGGCAGCCGTACGCATGAACGCCTTCACCGGTGTGACCCAGCGGATCATCTCCTCGACCGCCAACGGCATCTTGGCGAGGTCGCTGCACAGGTTGTGGCGTTGCTCGGGGTTCTCGATGAGAGCCAGCATCCCGCCGGAGATGGTCGCGCTCGTGGTGTCGTGCCCCGCTGCGGCGATGATCGCGTAGTAGGAGATCGTGTCGATGTCCGACAGCGGTTCGCCGTCGATGGTCGCGTTGGCGATCGCCGAGGCGAGGTCAGCGGTCGGGTTCTCACGGCGCGAGGCGGTCAACGCGGTGAAGTACTCGAACATCTCGACCAGCGCCGACATCTGGTCGGCCTGGTCCGTACTCCGCTTGAATTCGTCGTCGTCACTGCCGAACAACTCCTGGGTCAGCTTGAGCATCAGCGGGAAGTCCGACTCCGGGATACCCAGCAACGACATGATGACATAGAGCGGGAAGTTCACCGCGACCTGCTGGACGAAGTCACACTCGGTACCGATGTCCATCATCTTGTCGACGTATACCTTGGCGAGTTCGTCGACGCGGATCTTCAACGCGCGCATCGCCTTCGGCCGAAACCAGTCGGCCCCGATAGCGCGCACCACGCGATGCTGCGGATCGTCCATGTGGATGAGGGTGCGTACGCCGATGGCCGCCTGCTGCTCGTCGCCCTCTTCGGTGACCAGTACCGGTCGCGGATGATTGGTGAACAGCATGTTTTCCCGCTCGATGTCCATGATGTCGGCGTGCTTGGTGATAGCCCAGAACGGGCGGTAGTTGGGCACGTCGACCCACGAGACGGGGGCGTTGGCGCGCAGATGTGTCAGCGACGCATGCAGTTTGGCTTCATCGGTGTAGGCCTGCGGGGTGGCGAAAGCTTTGGCCGCCTCGTCCATAATCGGTGTGCTCACAAGAACTCCTCTGCCGAACCGTCATGCGCCGCGCACTTCCTCCAGCACGGCAACCACCGTCGCTTCGTCGATCGAGCGGGGAAACCCGATCATCACCCGGTCAATCACGCCGTCGCACCGGTCTGCGATCTTGGCCGCCAGCTTGTCGATCGGTGCGACGACCGCAAATGCCTGCAGGATCTGGTCGTCGATCAGCGTGCCCATCGCGTCCCACCCGCCGGCAAGACTGAGCCGGTGCAGTTCGTCGTGCAGATCGTCCCACCCGTGTAACGCCAGCACCTTGCGGTAGGCCGGGGTCGAGCCGTAGAAGGCGATTTGCTTGCGGGTGGCGACGGCGGCGTCGGTGACCTCGCGCTCATCGGCGCCGGTCACCACGAAAATGGGGCACGAAACCTCAAAGTCGCTGCGCTGCCTACCAGATCGGGCCATGCCGCGCTCGAGCGCAGGGATGGTGACCTCTTCGAAGTAGCGTTTGGTCGTGAAGGCGTGGGCCAGAACGCCGTCGGCGACCTCGCCGGCCATCTCGGTCATCGCCTCGCCCACCGCGGCGATGAACACCTTCGGGGACCCGTAGTCGTGCGGTTCGGGAGTGAACATCGGCGTCATCAGCTTGTGCGTGTAGAAGTCGCCCTGGAACCGCAGCCGCGAACCGTCGCGCCAGCACGTCCAGATCTCGCGCATCGCGTGCACGAATTCGCCCATGCGGCGCACGGGTTGGCTCCACGGCATGCTGAACCGCTTCTCGATGTGCGGCCGGATCTGTGAACCGAGCCCCACGATGAGCCGGCCCCTCGAGTAGTCCTGCAGATCCCAGCCGATGTTGGCCACGGTCATCGGGTTTCGGGCGAACGCCACCGCGATGCTGGTGCCGAGGTCAAGGGTTTCGGTGTGCTCGGCGGCGAGCGTCAGCGGCAAGAACGGGTCATGGGCCACCTCGGCTGTCCAGCACCCGTCGTACCCGCGCCGCTGCAGAGTGCCCGCCGTCTCGGCGATGTTGGCGAGCCGACTGGAAACCGCCCCGTCGACCTTCAGGCCGGCGCCGCTAAGCATGGTCGTAGACGCTACAGTAAGCAATTCAGTATGGTCAACGAGGTCATGCCGGTGCGACGATCGCCTATCCATGGACAGGAGTTGTGATGACCAAGGCCGAGGATTGGCATGCCACGCTCGACGAGCTGTCGCGGCGACGTCAGACCGCCTACGACATGGGCGGCTCCGAGCGGGTCGCCAAGCACCGCGACAAAGGCAAGCTCGACGCCCGCGCGCGCATCGAGTATCTGCTCGACAAGGGCACGTTCCGCGAGTTCGGCACGTTGGTCGGCGGTGACATCGCCGCCGACGGTATCGTCGCCGGCTCCGGTTATCTCGACGGCAAGCCGGTGATGATCGGGGCCGAGGATTTCACGACGCTGGCGGGCAGCATCGGCCCCGGCGGAAACTCCAAGAGGTACCGCTTGGCGGAGTTGGCCGTGCGCGACAAAGTGCCGCTGGTGATGCTGCTGGAGGGCGCGGGATTTCGGCCCAGCGGCGAGCACTACGGCCGCACGCCGACCGATCTTCTCGCCCAGGCGCAGTGTTCGGGCAAGGTGCCGATGGTCGCCGGTCTGCTCGGACCGTCCGCCGGACACGGCGCGCTGGTCGCTCCGGTCTGCGACTGGACGATCATGAGCCGCCAGGGCGCCATCTTCACCGCGGGCCCTCCTGTGGTGAAAGAGTCGACAGGCGAGGATATCTCGAAGGATGACCTCGGCGGTCCGACGGTCGCGCTCGCCAGCGGTGTGATCCACAATCTCGCCGAGGACGACGAAGCCGTGCTCGACGACATCCGCCGCTACCTGTCGTACTTTCCGGCCAGCGCGTGGTCGTATCCGGATTCGCTTCCCGCCGACGAGGCCGCCGCCCCGCGGAGCACCCCGGAGCTGCTCGAGCTTGTGCCTCGCGGCAATCGGCGTGTCTACGACATGCGGCGCGTCCTCGACGTCGTCTTCGACCGCCCCGACTGGTTCGAGGTCCAGCCGAAGTTCGGGCCAGCGATCATCTGCGCGCTGGCCCATCTCGGCGGCCACCCCGTCGCGGTGGTGGCCAACCAACCGCAGGTGATCGCCGGTTCCATCGACGCCGACGCCGCGGACAAAGCGGCGCACTTCATCACCGTCGCCGACTCGTTCCACCTGCCGATCGTGTTCCTCGCCGACAACCCCGGCATGCTGCCCGGCAGCCGATCGGAGAAGGCGGGCGTGCTGCGCAGCGGTGCGCGGATGTTCGCCGCGCAGACTGCCGCGACGACGATCAAGCTGCACGTCACGCTGCGCAAGGCGTACGGTTTCGGCTCGATGGTGATGTCGCTGTTGGGGTTTGACAACCAGAGTGCGACGTTCGCCTATCCGGGCGCGACGATGGGCGCGATGAGCGCGGCCGCACTCAGCAAGGCGTCACACGCCGCCGAGGATGTCGAGGCGCGGCTTCGGCAGATGGAGGTCGAGGCCTCGTTCCGCTCGGCCGGCCACCTCGGTTTCGACGACCTGATCCATCCGGAGGAGACCCGCAACGCGCTGCTGTGGGGGCTGCAGCGCGCGGTCTACAGCCGCCAGTCCGCCCCCGAACCGGTCGCTCGCACGGTCATCACGCCCTAGCCTCAGTCTGCGCGAGCGTGCGTGTCTGTTCACGACACGCCGCCTTCTTTACTGCGAACGCGCACGCTCACGCAGTGGTGAGCGTGCACATCGCACGCATTTTTCGCGGCGTGGCGTGAACAGACACGCACGCTCACCACAACAAGCGCTGCGGGGTCACTCAGAGGCGCGGTAGGCCTCGACGATCGGTTCGAGTTCGTCGGGCGTCGCGCCGTGCATGATCAGCGCGTCGGCGCCGTAGTCGAACTCCTTGCGGATGCGCTCGACGCACTGCCGGGCCGATCCGGTAGCCGACGGCTCCAACCATTCGTCGGGGATCAGGGTCGCGATGTGTTCGATCTGCTCGGCCGATGCCTTGTGGTCGATACCGCCGGGGATCGACTGTACGACCTTGTCGTCGCGGAAGCGTTGCAGCACAGCGGGATCCCAGCCGTTGGTGTTGACCAGCAGGTCGCCGTAGCCCTGCAGGTACGTGGCCAGCCGGGCCACCGTCTTCTTCAACCGCAGCTCTTCGGGCAGATGGTCGCCGACGGTGGCGAAGCACGACCACACCCGCACGCTCGACGGATCACGGCCCGCCTTCTCGGCGGCGTCCTTGACCGTCTTCACCGCGCGCTGCAGCGTCTCGGGAGTGAAGTAGGTGTGCAGGATGACGTCGTCGAACGCCCGTCCGCCCAGCGCCAGCGTTTGTTGGCCGAACGCCACGATCGCCATTCGGATGTCTTCGCGGAAGTCCGGATCGAGGAACAGCACCTGATACTTGCCGATCGGTCCATCGTGATTGAAGATCACCTCGCCGTTCCAAAGCCGACGCATGACCTGGGCGAAATCCTCCATCTGCGCGGTCGTGACCGACGGAATGCCGAACGCCGCGTACATCGCCGCGACCCCGCGCCCGATGCCCAAGGTGAAGCGGCCGCCCGAGAGGCGGTGCATCGTCGTGGCCCACGATCCGGTGATCAACGGATGACGTGTGTTGTGATTCGTTGCCGCCGTGGCGATCTGCATGCGCGACGTGACCGCGCACGCCGCACCCACCAGCGACGACGCTTCCTTGACGTTCCATCGTTCGGAGATGAACGCGGTGCCGAACCCGAGTTCCTCGCCGCGGCGGGCCTCGTCCATCAACGTGGCCGGGCCCTCGCCCCCGGCGCCCGCCAACAGGTAGTAGCCCAGCTCGTGGAGCACTTGTTCGGTCACGCCCACACTCCTTGCTTGTAGCCGCAGTTCCACACCTCGACGATCCTGCCGTCGACCACCCGGAAGACTTCCATACTTCCGACCGTGGTTTGCGTCCCGTCCTTCATCGTGATCGGGGACTGGTAGACGATCGCGACGTGCTCACCGTCGTCGCCCGCCACCACGAGGTTCAGGTCGAAGCGGATCCTCTCCGACACCTGCCACATATCGACCACCCGTCGCACCGCCTGCTCGTGCGTCAAGACACGCGCCGGCTCGCCCACCTCGTGGCGAATCACCGTCTCGCCCAACAGTTCCTCGGCCAGTGCAAAGTCGGCCTTGTTCCACGCCACCAGGTTGTACAACTCCACCACCTCGCGGGCGGACCGGCTCATGAGAACACCTCCAGGGCGTCGATGGCTTCGATCGCGGCCACCGCGCGGTCAGTGAGCGTCAGGCACAGTCGCCGCGACCGTTCCGGCAACGCGTCCCATCCGTTGAGCGTGATGACCGGCAGCACCATCAGATAGACCGCGGCGAAGCGGTAGTGCCGCCACGCCTCGTCGAAGCCGTACCCAACTCCGTGCGCGGCGATGTGGTCGAGGTACTCACGCAGCAGCGCCTCGTCGTGGCCTTCGCGCACCGCGGTCGGCAGGCCCTGGGTGACGAGGTATGCCACATCGGCCGCGCCGGCGCCGCGGGCTGCGAACTGGAAGTCCACAACCTTCATCGCGTCACCCGAGAAGAAGAGGTTGTCGGCCCGGATGTCCCCGTGCAGCACCATGTCCCGTTCGGCGAGCACGGGCAGCGCCGCGACCGCGCGTTCGGCGAAACTTTCGGCGAACGCGGCCAGCGCCGGCGGCACGCTCTCCGAGGTGTGCGCGCGGTAGACCTCCCATCCCGGACCGAACGCCGGCAGCAGCAGGTCCCGTGCGATCGGGGTGTCGATGCTCGGAAACTGGTCGAGCACGGCGGGGTCGCCCGACCACGCGTGCAAGCCGGCCAGTTGTCGGATGCAGATGCGGGCGAGGTCCATCGTCAGCCCCGCCAGGTGATCGGCGTTGTCCCACTCCGAGAGGTCCTCGAGCAAGAGCACGAAATCGACACTGTCAGTGGCGCTCCGGGCGGTGTACACCCGCGGTGTGTCCATCGGCGTCCGCCCGGCGACGTCACGGTAGAAGGACACCTCGCGTCGGTAGCCGCCCAGCAGCTCCATCGCGCCGCGCGCCTCCGACACCGCGGGAAGCTTGGCGATCAGTGTGGCCGGCACCCCGGTGCCGGTCAGGTGCAGCCGATACAGCAGCGACGAGAAGCCGCTGTCCATCGCGATCTGCTCGGCGCGGACGTCGTCGACTGTCGCGCCGTCCAGCCCCGCATCGGCGCGGAGCGCCTCGGTCAACCAGGCGGCGTCGATCTCGTCGATTCCACCGGGCACCGCGGCGGCCGTGCTCGCCGTCATCGTGCCTCGCTGCCGCTGACCGCGGCGAGGAATCGTTCCGACGCACGCCGCACACCGCCCGCGAACAGGTGACCGACGTGGCTGCCCCGGTGCCAGTACAGTTCGCCGCTCCACCGCTCGTGCAGTCGCTCGGCCGGTTCGCGACGCGCCATCTGGTCGTGCCACGCCCCGACGATGAGCCGGCGCTCGGGCGGGGCAGTGGGCTCGACGGCCTGGTAGTCCACGATCGACATCACGCGCTCGACGGGTTCTGAGCGCAACAGGTCGACCGTGTCGCGCACTGACGGTCCCCACCGTCCCAGGTGCGCGGCGATCATCGCGTTGAGCCCGAAGATCGGGGTGTAGACCGCGACGGCGTCGACGTCTTCGAGGTGTGAGACCAGGCCCGCCACGGGGCTGCCCATCGAAACCCCCGACACCACAAGGGCGCTCGCCTGCGGCCGCAGCCAGCAGAGCACCGCCCGCACCTCCGACACCACGCGGATCATGCCCGCCAGGTTGTTCAGCGGATCCATGTTCGGATATGTCGGCCACCGGTCACGCCGGACGCCGCATCCGGGCTGCACCGGCAAAGCGATGTTGTACCCGAAGCGTTCCTGCAGGCGTCGCGCCCGCGAGAACACCAGGTCGATCGGCAATCCTTGGCCGGCGCCGTGCACCCACACCAGCCACGGCCGCGCCTCGTCTCCGCTTCGGCACAGATGAACCACCGCCGTGGCGGGGCCGCCGAAGCCGTGCAGCGATGACGGCAGCTGGGGGTCGTGCTCGAAGGTCAATTGTTCGTATCGGGATCGGCCGAACCGGCGCTGCCGGATCATCCTGGGCCGCAGCTCATCCGGCTCGATGTGCACGCCCGCCATGCCCAAGCCGGACAGTTCCGCGGCGGCGGCCGCGCAGGACTCGACCGTGCGCTCCAGCCGCGGTGGAGGTGCGGTCAGCGTCATTCCGGTCAGCGCCAGTTCGTCGAGCATGACCTCACCGAGTTGCCGGGCACCGCTGCGCGACAGCGGCCTCCAGTCGCCGGGCGCGGCCACCGCGGCGTGGGCTCGCGGCACGACACCGGCAAAGTCTCGCCCGATGCGGTATGCGCGTTCGGCCGGTCTCATGCCAGCTTGAACCCGGTGTAGCCGGCATCGGCGACCTCGTCGCAGCGGCGCCGGTACTCCGGAATGCCCGCGGTGTAGCCCATGTACATCCGCTTCTTGCCCGGTACGTTGCCGCCGTTGTACCAGGAGTTGCACGACGGATGGTCGAGCACCGTCGGTGCCACCAGCGATGTCGCGTGTTCGATCCACTCGCGTTGCGCGTCCGGCAATGCTTCGATGCTGCGGTACCCGTTGGCTCTCAGGTACCCGATGCAGTCGCCGATCCACTCGACGTGCTGTTCGAGGGCGGTCACGAAATTGCTTGCCGGGGCAGGGCTCCCGGCCGCCTGGATGATGAACAGGTTCGGGAACCCCGCCACCGCGATCCCCAGGTAGGCGTACGGCCCCTCGGTCGTCCAAAAATCACCGAGGGACAGCTCGTCGCGCCCGGTCACCGCGATCCGCGTCATCGCCCCGGTCATCGCGTCGAAGCCGGTGGCGTAGATGATCACGTCAAGCTCGTGGTCGCCCTGTTCGGTGTGGATGCCCGTCGGGGTGACCTCCACGATCGGACCCTTGCGCAGGTCGACAAGTGTCACGTTGTCGCGGTTGAACGTCTCGTAATAGCCCTGGTCGATGATCGGGCGCTTACATCCGAACGGGTGCGACGGGGTCAGCGCCGCGGCGGTCTCGGGATTCTTGACGATGCGCGCCACCGCCTCGCCGTAGAGTTTGGCCGCCATCTGGTTGGCTTCGATGTCGAAGAACACGTCGCCCCAGCTGAGCGCACCGATGATGCCGCCCTCCTCGACGGCGCGCAGTTGTTCCTCGCGCGACGCGGACTTCAGCGGCGGTTTGGTCATCATCTCGAACATCACCGAGAACGCACTCAGCCGGGCCGCACCGACCGCGTGTTCTCGTTGCGCCGCGCGGATCTGGGCGTAGTTCGCCTTCAGCTCGTCGAGTTCACCGTCGTCGAACGGGCGGACCTCCCACGGCAGCGTGTAGGCCGGCGATCGCTGGAACACGGTGAGGTGGCCGGCCTGTTGGGCCACGACCGGGATCAGCTGTACGCCGGTCGAACCCGTCCCGATCACGCCGACCCGCTTGCCGGTCAGGTCGACGTGCTGTTTCGGCCACCGACTTGTGAACAGCGAAACTCCCTCGAAGGCACCCATTCCGGGGATCTCCGGTTCTTTCGGGACCGACAGGATCCCCGTCGCCGCGACGACGAACGGCGCGACGAACGCCTTCCCGTCCGCAGTCCGCACCTCCCACTCGGAGGCGGCCTCGTCGAAGGTCATCGCGGTGACCTCGGTGTGGAACCGGATGTCGCGGCGGAGATCGAGTCGGTCGGCGACGAAGTTCAAGTAGGCCTCGATCTCGGGCTGGCGCGGCATCGTCTCGGTCCACACCCACTCCTGCTCGATCTCTTCGGAGAAGCTGTAGGAGTACTCGATGCTCTCGATGTCACAGCGCGCACCGGGATACCGGTTGAACAGCCATGTGCCCCCGACGTTCTCGGCCTTCTCCAGGATGATGGTGCGCAACCCCTGCTCGCGCAGTCGATGCAGCGCGTACAACCCGGAGAACCCGGCCCCGACGATGATCGCGTCGAGGCGGGTGGAATCGGATGTCATCACAGCTGGGCCCTCACGTTAAGAAGTGGAGATACTGTAACTATTACAGTATTGCGCCGGACCGCAGGTCGATTTCGGTGAACCCGCCGGATCGTCGTTGCTCCTGAAACCGCTACTGTAAGCTCTTCCATTACTACGCGGACAAGGGAGGCGGCGCGGCATGAAAGTACCGTTCACCTGGAAGGTTACCGGCTGGTTCATGATCGGCTGGTCCGCGGAATTCGCCGCGGGCGAGACGCGGCCGCTGCGGTACTTCGGCGAAGATCTGGTCGCATACCGCGACGAGGCCGGCGAGCTGCACGTCCTCTCTGCGCACTGCCGGCATCTCGGCGCGCACATCGGCCACGGCGGCAAGGTCGTCGACGATTGCGTCGAATGCCCCTTCCACGGCTGGCGATGGGGCCCGGACGGCACCAACCGCTACATCCCCTACCAGCCCGACCGGCCTAACAAGGCGCTGCGCCTACGCGTCTTTCCGGTGCGCGAGCAGTACGGCTGCGTGTTCGCCTGGCATCACCCCGAAGGCGAGCCGCCGCGGTGGGAACTGCCGGACCTGTTCGGAAAGTTCCCGCAGTTCCCGACCGCAGAAGACGCGTATTACCGCCCGTACCCCGAGTTTTCGAGCCGCGCGGAACGCGAGCCCGTGCATCCGCAGATCGTCGCCGAGAACGGCCCCGACAGCGCACACTTCCACTACGTGCATCACGCGACCGTCACCCCCAAATGCCTCAACTGGGAGATCGTCGACGAGGAGTGGCGGTTCCTGACCGGGTGGCCCGACGCCTCCAGCGACGACCCGGACAAGATGGCGCTCTACATCCACAGCCACCTGTCCGGTCTCGGATTCGCGATCAGCGCATTCGAGGGCTCGTCGAACCACCGACTGATCTTCGCGTGCACCCCGGTCGAGGACGGCTACTCGGACATGTTCTATTCGATCTGGTGGCCGCGGCTGCCCGGTGACACCTCCGACATCCCGCCCGAGGAGGTGCGCCGCAAGGTCGAGCGCCAGTTCATGGGGACGGTATGGGACGACCTGAACATCTGGCGCTACCAGGAATACATCGAAAACCCCGCGCTGTCCCGCACGGATGCGAAACCATATATGGCGCTGCGGAAGTGGGCGACACAGTTCTATGACGTCCCCGCAACGGTATGAAGCCCGGGGTAGCCGAGCAGTGACCGACACCGAGGACCACATCCGCGAATTCGCCAGGGTGAAGCCGACTCTGGGTTCTCCGGAGATGGGCCGTTTCATCTCGGCGCTGCGCAGGTTGCAGAACATCACGGTCTCCACCGATCCGGATGCCGCGCTGTGGAACGACTCGGCCGTCCTGCTCGAGGACATGTGCGAACGCCTGGAAGCACACAACGCTACCGCGGGCATCGCCCCTGCCGGCCGGGCGTCGAATCTGCCGGGCAACGGCCACCCGCTGATGCCGCCGTGGCAGGTCGTGACGTCCGGAGCGGACGAGGTCACGATGCGTGGGCATTTCAGCCGCTTCCACGTCGGCGGCAACGACGCCGTCCACGGCGGCGTGATCCCGCTGTTCTACGACTGGCATTTCGGCATGGTGGTGTCGGCCGCCGGCCGACCCGACAGCCGCACCGCGTACCTGCATGTGGATTACCGGCGCGTGACGCCGATCGAGGTACCGCTCGAGGCGCGGGCGTGGATCGACGAGGTCGACGGGCGGAAGCTGTTCGTGAGGGCGGCGATGACGGACGCGGACGGCAACGTACTATCCGAGGCCAACGGTCTGATGATCAAACTGCTTGCCCACCAGCCTTGAAAGGCGCGATGTCTGTGACCACACAGTTCACCGTCCCGGCCGCCGCCGACACCGTCGCCGATGTGATCGGCGATCGCGAGTTCATCGTCCAGGGCGATCGCCGGTACACCTACGCCCAAGTGGTCGAACGGGCCAACCGCCTGGCCGCGTTCCTGCACAGCCGCGGGCTCGGTTGCCATGTCGAGCGCTCGGAACTGGCCGGGCATGAGGTGGGCCAGGACCTGATGGGCATCTACGCCTACAACGGCCCCGAGTACATCGAAGGCATGCTCGGCTCGTGGCGGGCCCGGGTCGCACCGTTCAACGTCAACTACCGCTACGTCAAGAACGAATTACAGTATCTGCTCAACGATTCCGGCGCCAGTGCGCTGCTGTATCACGCGACGTTCGCGCCGCGCGTCGCCGAGGTCCTCCCGGGTCTGCCGAACCTTCGGGTGCTCATCCAGATCGCCGACGAGTCGGGCAACGATCTGCTCGACGGCGCCGTCGACTATGAGTCGATCGTCGGCGCGGGCACCGCGGTGCTGCCGCCCATCGAGCCCTCGCCCGACGACCTCTATGTGCTCTATACCGGCGGCACGACCGGTATGCCGAAGGGTGTGCTGTGGCGTCAGCACGACATCTTCATGACCTCGTTCGGGGGCCGCAACATGGCCACCGGCGAGCTCATCACCTCACTCGACGACATCGCCAAGCGGGTCATCGAAGGCCCGGGCACCAAGATCCTCACCCTGCCGCCACTCATGCACGGCGCCGCCCAGTGGGCGGCGATGACCGCGATGACGACGGGCCAGACCATCGTGTTCACCGCGAATCCCACCAGCCTTGACGTCGACGAGGTGGTGGAGACGATCGAGCGGGAGAAAGTCCTCGTGGTGCAGGTGGTCGGCGATGCGGTGGCACGGCCGCTCGCCGACGCGATCGAGCGCAGTTCGGCCGACCTGTCGTCGCTCGCTGTGGTGGCCAACGGCGGAGCGCTGCTCACCCCGACGGCCAAACAACGGCTCATCGACGTGAAACCCGGCCTCATCGTGATGGACGGTGTGGGGTCCTCGGAGACCGGCATCCAGATGAACCACATGTCGGCCCCCGGTGCGGTGTCGACCGGCCAGTTCAATGCGGGTCCGGACACCTTCGTCGCGTCCGAGGACTTCACGGCGATCCTCGAACCCGGCCACGACGGCATCGGATGGTTGGCGCAGCGGGGCTATGTGCCGCTGGGCTACAAGGGCGATGCGGACAAGACCGCCAAGACCTTCCCGGTGATCGATGGTGTGCGTTACTCGATTCCGGGCGACCGTGCCCGCCATCAAGCCGACGGGGCGATCGAACTGCTGGGACGCGATTCGGTCACCATCAACTCCGGCGGCGAAAAGATTTTCGCCGAAGAGGTCGAGACCGCGCTGCTGTCCCATCCCGCGGTGGCAGACGTCGTGGTGGCGGGGCGGCCCAGCGACCGGTGGGGCCAGGAGGTGGTCGCGGTCGTCGCCCTCACCGAGGGCGCCAGCGCCGACGCCCAAGAACTCATTGACCACGCCGCGAATTCCATTGCTCGCTACAAGCTTCCGAAGGCCGTGGTGTTCCGCCCGGTGATCGAACGCAGCCCCGCGGGCAAGGCCGACTATCGGTGGGCCCGGGAGCAAGCGATCAGCGCGAACGCCTGAGCCCGTATCCGTCTTCCGCCGCGCACGGGCGGGACCAGCGCATCGAGACCCTGACCGGACTGCTCGACCTCACCGACGCCGAGGCCGTCGAGCGCTGGCAGGCCGAGCAGGACCCGGACTATCCGGTGTACAGCACGACCAAGCAAGCGATGAACCTGTACGCCAAACGGCTCGTGGGACTGGCGTGGACCACCTACGGCGTGCGCGTCAACAGGGTCAGCCCCGGACCGGTCGAGACGCCGATCCTCACCGACTTCGAGAAGACCATGGGCAAGGAGGTCTTGGACATGTGCAAGGCCACCGTGGGCGGCACGCCTCGGTCGACGACATCGTCCCGGTGATCTCGTTCCTCGGCTCCACGGAGGCGCGTTGGATCAACCGGCCAGGATCTGCAGGTCGACGCCAACTCGATGCTCGCAGGCGCACCCGTGCGGCTGTGAAGCCAGGAACTATCGTCACGTAGCCCTATACTGTAAGCTTTACAGTACCCATGCTCGTTACGTGTCCGGACCAGACGAGGGAGATCATTCGTGGATAGCCCCGTGCAGGACGTCACGGTCGACGAAACCTTCGACCTGCTGCGAGACCCCTACCCGATGTTCGCGCAGAAGCGGCGGGAAACCAGCGGCGTGTTTCTCGGCAGCGTCATGGACTGGTCCCAGGCGCCGGAGGCGATGCCGGAAAACCTCTATGCGGCTGTGTCTTTCGACGCGGTCAACCGGGTCTTCCGCGACGGCAAGGTGTTCAACTCACACATCTACGACAACACCATCGGTCTGTTCATCGGGCCGACCATCCTGGCGATGGAGGGCAAGAAGCACTGGGACCACCGCAACCTGGTGTCCTCGGCGTTCAAGTCGAAGTCGTTGGCGCGCTGGGAACCCGAGGTCGTGCGCCCGGTGGTCACCGCGCTGATCGACGAGTTCATCGACAACGGGAGCGCAGACCTGGTTCGGGAATTCACATTCGAGTTCCCTACCCGCGTCATCTCCAAGCTGCTGGGCTTGCCCGAGGAGGACCTGCCGTGGTTCCGCAAGCGGGCTGTCGAATTGATCAGCTACCACGTCCGGTACAAGCGCGCATTCGAGGCGTCCGCCGCGCTGAAGGACTACTTCCTGGCGCAGATCGACAAGCGCAGGTCCAAGCCGACCGAGGACATCATCGGCGATCTGGTCACCGCCGAGATCGACGGCGAGAAGCTCAGCGACGAGTCCATCTACTCGTTCCTGCGGCTCCTGCTCCCCGCGGGCCTGGAAACCACATACCGGTCGTCGGGAAACCTGCTGTACCTGTTGCTCACCCACCCTGAGCAGTTCGCAGCAGTACGGGCTGACCGGGAACTCATCTCGCCGGCCATCGAAGAAGGGCTGCGGTTCGAGACGCCGTTGACCACCGTGCAGCGCTACGCGACCGAGGAAACCGAACTCGGCGGTGTCACCATCCCCGAGGGTTCGGTGATCGACGTATGCATCGGATCGGCCAACCGCGACGAAAACCGGTGGGAACGCTCCGAGGAGTTCGACATCTTCCGCAAGCGGACACCGCACATCTCCTTCGCGGCGGGCGAGCACACCTGTATGGGACTGCATCTAGCGCGCATGGAGACCCGGGTCGCGATGGAAACCCTACTGGACCGGCTGACCAACATCGAACTCGTCACCGACGACAACCCCCACATCGCCGGCCAACCCTTCCGCTCACCCACGGCGTTGCCCGTGACGTTCGATCCGGCCGGCTGATCCATGGCCAAAGCCGCGAGCGACCGTACCCGCCAGCGCCGTGACCGCGGCTCGATCAGTGCCGATGAGATCCTCGAGGGCGCACTGCAGGTCGCACAGGCGGTGTCGATCGAGAACCTGAGCATGCCGCAACTCGCCAAACACCTCGGCGTCGGCGTCACCAGCATCTACTGGTACTTCCGCCGCAAGGACGATCTGCTCGACGCGATGACCGACCGGGCGCTGGAGCGGTTCGAGTTCACGGTGCCGACCATCTCGGCGTCGAATTGGCGAGAGTCGTTGCGCGACCACGCCTTGACCATGCGTAAGCGGTTCCGTGCGGACCCCATCCTCTGCGATCTGGTGCTGATCCGCGGGCAGTTCGGACACCGTGCGATGCACGGTGCGCTTCAGAAACTGGGGCAGCCGATCGGAGCGCTGGTCGAAGCGGGGCTCACGGTCGACCAGGCCGCCGAGACGTATGGCGCAATCTCGGTGCACATCCGGGGTTCGGTGGTTCTCGAGCGCCTCCAGGAACGAACCGAAGGCTTCCCCGCCCAGCGCGCCGACGGCGGCCGCTACATCGGGTTCGCCGACGACGTCGACTTCGGCTACATCCTCGACAGCATCCTCGACCACGCCGAGGCGATCATCGCGGCGGCGTAGCGCCGTTCTTCGGCGCGCGGTATGCGACCGTCTTGGACTCCAGGTACTGCTCGAAACCTTCGACGCCGCACTGTCTTCCGACACCGCTGCTCTTGAACCCGCCGAATGGCGCATCGGCGCCGTAGAACATGCCTCCGTTCACGCCGAACGAACCGGTGCGGATGCGACGGGCGATCGCCATCCCGCGTTCCAGTGAGCGCGACGAAACCGCGCCCGCCAACCCGTATGCGCTGTCGTTGGCGATCCGCACCGCCTCGTCGTCGTCATCGAACGGCAGCACCACCAGCACCGGGCCGAAAACTTCCTGCTGCGCGATCGCCGCATCGTTGCCGACGCCGACGATCACCGTCGGCGCCACGTAATGGCCGTCCGCCAGATGGTCGGGGAGATCCGCGACGGGCCCGCCGCCCGCGGGCATCTCAGCGCCGTCCGCGCGGGCCTGCTCGATCGCGTCGAGGACACGCTTCTTCTGCGCGGCGCTGATGACCGGCCCCACCAGTGTGTCGGGGTTGACCGGATCCCCCACCGGCACAGCCTGATAGGCGGCGGTGATCGTGGCGACGGCCTCGTCGTAGCGCGACCGGTGCACCAGCATGCGCGTCGTGGCCGCACATGCCTGTCCCGCATGGACGCACACGCCGACCGCCGACCCGACGATCGCCGCGGACGGGGCGTCGTCGAGCACGATCGACACCGACTTGCCGCCGAGCTCCAGGAACATTCGCTTCATGGTGTCGGCGCCCTGTCGCATCAAGAGCTTGCCGACCCCGGTCGAGCCGGTGAACGAGATCATGTCGACGCGGGGGTCGGTGCCGAGTAGCCCGGCGACGTCGTTGGACGGCGTGGGCACCACGTTGACGACACCGGGCGGGATGTCGGTGTGCTCGGCGATGAGACGGCCGAGCCGAGTGGCGTTCCACGGTGTGTTCGGATCCGGCTTGAGCACCATGGTGTTTCCGGTGGCGAGCGCGGGTCCGAGCTTGTTGAGGATGACCTCGATCGGGAAGTTGGACGGGGTGATCGCGGCGACGACGCCGACCGGTTCCTTGAGCACCGTTCGTACGTTGCGCTCCCCGAACAACCCGCCTCCGTCGAGCGTGCGCTCCCATGGGAAGTCGAGCATCAGCCGCGCGGGGTACCGCAGGCCGTCGGCCAGCGGCCAATCCAATTGTGCGGATTGGGTTGTCATCACCGGAGCACCGACCTCGGCGATCAGTTCTTCACGCAGCTCCTCCTGCTCGGCTTCGATCGCGAACTGCAGCTGGTCCAGGCAGCGCACGCGCAGGTGTCGATTGGTGGCCCAGTCGGTCTCGTCAAACGCACGGCGGGCGGCCGCAATCGCGCGGTCCATGTCTTCGGCTTCGGCGGCGGCCGTGCTGCCCAACAGTCGGCCGGTGGCCGGGCTCATGTTGTCGAACTGCGCACCAGACGCCGATGAGACGAGCCGCCCATCGATGAGCATCCGCAACTCGGCGCGTCCCGCGGCGCGCTCGCCGACATCGATGCTGGTCTCGAGCCGTTCTACCGAATCTTTCGCGGAGCTCACCCAGCTACCTCGTACAATCACTTTGCGGGACGACTAACTGTAACGCTTACAGTAGGTTTATACAACAGCCGGAGACCCACGTACTAGGAGCCGATTTGGTCAAGGTCATGGAGGGCGTGCGCGTCCTCGAAGTCGCACAGTTCACGTTCGTCCCCGCAGCGGGGGCGATCCTCGCCGATTGGGGCGCCGACGTCATCAAGGTGGAGCACCCGGTGCGCGGTGACACCCAACGCGGCTTCATCAACATGGGCGGATTCCAACTCGACCCCAACCGCCATCCGCTGATCGAACACCCCAACCGCGGTAAGCGCAGCGTGGGCATCGACGTGTCGACGCCCGAGGGTCAGGAGGTGCTCTACGAGATCGCCAAGACGTCCGATGTCTTCCTCACCAATTACCTTCCCGCGCAACGGCAGAAGAACAAGTTCGACGTAGAACACATCCGCGCCGCGAACCCCGACATCATCTACGCACGCGGAAGCGCATACGGCGACAAGGGACCCGAGCGCGATACCGGAGGTTTCGACGGCACCGCGTTCTGGACGCGCAGCGGGGTCGGGCACGCCTTGACCCCCGAGGAAATCGGCGGCGCACTGTCGCAGGGCATTCCGGCGTTCGGCGACTCGATCGGCGGAATGAACATCGCAGGCGGGATCTCGGCCGCACTGTTTCACCGGATGCGCACCGGCGAGGCGGTCGAGCTCGACGTTTCGCTGCTGAGCACGGCGTGGTGGGCCGGCGGTGCCAGCATGACACAGGGCATGGAGACCGGCGAGACCATGCGCTCGCTGATGCCAGATGCCGCGGGCCCGAGCGTGAACCCGTTCATGGCCAACTACCTGACCTCCGACGACGGCACGATCAACTTGTGCATCGTCAGCCCGACGGGATACATCCGCGACGCGTTCGAACATCTGGAACTGCCGGAGCTCGCCGACGACCCCCGTTTCAGCGACGTGATGCCCTTGATCGAGAACGCCGCAGCCGCAGTCGAATTGATTCGAGAGAAGATTCGCAGCAAGCCGTTCGAGTACTGGCGCCAACGGCTGAAGACGATGAAAGGCCAGTGGGCGCCGTTCCAGAGCTTCCTCGATCTGGCCACCGACGAGCAGGCGCTGGCCAACGACATGGTCGTCGAGGTCGAGGCGGCCGACGGCGGTGAGCCGTTCAAGGTCGTCCGCGGCCCGGTGCAGTTCAATCACGAGCCGCTGGAGACGACGCGCGCACCGCAGGCCAGCGAGCACACCGAGCTGGTGCTCATGGACATCGGCATGGACTGGGACCGCATCGAGGCGCTGAAGGAAAAGGGCGCCATCGCCTGACCTTCCCTGTTTGCGCGAGCGTGCGTGTCTGCACACGAAACACCGTGCCACAACAGCATTTTGCGCACGTTGAGCGTCCGGTGTGCGTGCGCGAAGCGGCGGGGATGTGCGGCGTGTCGGCATCAGACATGCACGCTCGCGGGGTTACGGAACGCGCTCGACCCGTATCGGCACCCCGGTCAGCCAAGCCATGCCCGAGAGCGACTCCACATCGGCGGGGTCGCTGGACGTCAGCTGGTTGACATTCGCGCCGCCGGCGCGGTTGGCCAGCCGCCAACTCCCGGTGCCCTTGTGCCCCCATCCATGTGGCACCGCGACGACGCCAGGCACGAGATCCTTCGTCGTCAGCACCGGCACGGTGATGGCGCCGTAGGGTGACGCGATCCGCACCTCGTCACCGTCGACGATGGACTGCTCGGCCGCGTCGTCGACATGCATCAGCGCATGCTGGCGACGATCACCCCGCATCAGCAGCGGCGAGTTGTGCATCCACGAATTCTCCGAGCGCGGCTCGCGCAACCCGATCATCCGCAGCGGGTAGCCGTCGGGCATGGCGCGTCGCGACAACTTGTCGACCTCGGCGGCAATCCCCTGATGGGCCAACCGAACCCGGCGCGACAGGTAGCCGACCGCGTCGCGCAGCACACCCGTGCGGATGCGCGGTGCGACCACGACGCCGTGCGGATACTGCTCGGTCAGCCGTCTCAGTGTCAGCCCGCCGCGGCGCAGCCCGAACCGGTCGCCACCCTCCGACATCCGAACCAGGGCGTCGATCACGGCGCGCGGCGATGCCTCGGATCCCAACAGCCGCGCGACGTTTCGCACACCCGAGAACACCGCAAACGCAGGCACTCGACGGGCCAGCCGCCGGGCCAGCTCCTCCACGATGTCCCACTCTCCGCGCGCCTCCCCCACCGGGGCCAGCACGGCCTCGGTCGCTTGGCGGAACGGCGTGGCCTGAAACCCTTGGAACGTGTACGGGAAGTCGTCGCGCTCGTACATCGTCGTGACCGGCAGGATGTAGTCGCACTGCGCGCTCGTCTCGGTGACGTAGAAGTCGAGCGCGACAGACAACTCCAGTTCGCCGAACGCGTTCTCGATTTCCTCACCGTTGGGCACCGACAACACGGGATTGCCCGCCGAGACGAACATCGCCCGGATCCGGCGATCGCCCGGCGTCGTGATCTCCTTGGCCATCAACGCGGCAGGCTCCGAGCCGATCGCGCTCGGAATCCCGCTGATTCGCGAGCGCTTGCGCCGGTAGGACCGCCGCATGACGGCGCCCATCGCGACGTTTTGCCACTTCTGCCCGACGGAGTGCATGGAGCTGAACACCGAACCGCCCGGTACGTCGAGATTGCCCGCCACCAGGTTCACCGCGTCGATCAGGTACGTGGTCAGCGTGCCGTGGCTGCCGACACAGGTGCCGAGCCTGCCGTACACGGCCGCGCGCGGTGTGGTCACCAGGTCGCGCGCCAACGCCCGCACGCTGTCCGCATCGATCCCTGTCCGCGCCGACGTCGACTCCGGGGCGAAGGGCCGGCACAGCGCCCGAAGCCAGTCCACGCCGTCGGCCTTCCGTCTCACGGCTGCGACATCGACCATCTCGTCGGCGAACATCACCTGCAACAGCGACAGCAACAGCAGCGAGTCGGTGTCCGGGGCGATACCGAGCCATTCGAACGCCACGGCGGTCTCGCTGCGCCGCGGGTCGACGATCACCACGCGCCCACCACGCTTGACGATGTCGTGCATGCGGTCTTTGATTCGCGGCGCCGTCAGGAAGCTGCCGTGTGACACAACCGGATTCGCGCCCATCATCACCAGGAGCTCGGTTCGCGTCAGATCCGGAATCGGCACCGACGTCGGAACCCCGTAGAGCAACTGGCTCGCGATGAGCCTGCTGTTGGTGTCCTGCGACGACGCGGTGAAGTAATGGCCGTGGCGGCCGAGACCCTTCATGAACAACAGCGCCGCGAAGGTGTGGGCGTAGCTGAAGGCCCCGGGATTGCCCATGTACCAACCCACCGCGCCGGAGCCGTGGCGACGCAGGATTCCCGACAGGCGGTCCGCGATGTCGGCCATCGCCTCGTCCCACGTCACCTCTTCGAAGCCGGACGACCCGCGGCGCAGCGGCCGCGTAACCCGATCCGGATCGTTGACGACCTCGGTGAACGCAATGCCCTTCTGGCATGCGAAGCCGGCCGACAGCGGGTGCTCCTTGTCCGGCCGCAGCGCCACCAGGCGACCGTCCTCGACCGTCGCGATCATTCCGCACAACGGCTCGCAGATCCGGCAGAAGGTCGGCTTGTTCTCGATGACCGGCGCCACGCCGACTACGATACTGTAAGAGTTACAGTTACACGTCGGATCGGCGATGACCAGAGAGGATCAGGCATGCACGACGTGGCCATCATCGGTGTCGGACTGCATCCCTTCGGGCGTTTCGAAGGCAAGTCCGCGATGGAGATGGGTGTCGACGCGATCTTCGCCGCCGTCGCCGACGCCGGTGTCGAGTGGAAGGACGTGCAGTTCGCAACCGGGGGTAGCTGGACCGTCGCCAACCCCGACGCGATCGTCGGCATGGTCGGGTTGTCGGGGATCCCTTTCACCAACGTGTTCAACGCCTGCGCCACCGCGGCCAGCGCCGCTAAGGCGTGCGCCGACGGAATCCGGTTGGGCGACTACGACATCGGCATCGCGATCGGGCTGGACAAACACCCGCGCGGTGCGTTCACCGAAGACCCCGCCCTGGTCGGGATGCCGCGCTGGTACGCCGAGAACGGCCAGTACCTCACCACCCAGTTCTTCGGGATGAAGGCCAACCGCTACCTGCACGAGCACGGTATCTCCCAGCAGACGCTGGCCAAGGTGGCAGCCAAGAACTTCCGCAACGGCGCGCTGAACCCCAACGCGTTTCGCCGCAAGCCCATTCCCGAAGACCAGATCCTCAACTCGACGATGCTGAACTATCCGCTCACCCAGTACATGTTCTGCGCACCCGACGAAGGAGCGGCGGCCGTCGTGATGTGTCGTGCCGACATCGCCGAGCGCTACACCACCAAACCGGTGTATCTGCGCGCGGTCGAGGTCCGCACGCGCAAGTACGGTGCCTACGAGGTGAACACGACGTTCGCGCCCGTCGAGGAGGACGTCGCACCAACCGTGTACGCCGCGAAGGCCGCGTTTGAAAAGGCCGGTGTGGCACCGCAGGACGTCGACGTCATCCAGTTGCAGGACACCGACGCCGGCGCCGAGATCATCCACATGGCCGAATGTGGCTTCTGCACCGACGGTGACCAGGAGAAGCTGCTGGCCGACGGGACCACCGAGATAACCGGGTCGCTGCCGATCAACACCGACGGTGGGTTGATCGCCAACGGTGAGCCGATCGGCGCGTCGGGCCTGCGCCAGATCCACGAGTTGGTCCGCCAATTGCGCGGCGAAGCCGGCGACCGCCAGGTGCCCGGCGAGCCGAAGGTCGGCTTCGCGCAGCTTTACGGCGCACCCGGAACCGCCGCCGCGACGATCCTGACGAGGTGACCATGACCCAGTTCACCGGTGCGCCGATCTTCGACGCCGACCAGCACATGTACGAGACGGCCGACGCGCTTACCAAGTATCTGCCCGATAAATACTCGCGGGCAGTACAATTCGCGCAGATCGGTCGGCAGACACGGATCGTCATCAACAACCGCGTCAACGACTTCATCCCCAACCCGACGTTCGAGCGGGTGGCGGCGCCCGGCGCTCACGAGAAGTTCTTCGCCGGCGAGAACACCGACGGATTGACGCTGCGTGAGATGCAAGGACCGGCGATCCAAGCGCCCGCGGCCACCCGCAACCCGGTCGATCGCATTGCCGAACTCGACCGCCAAGGTGTCGTCGAGGCGCTGAACTACCCGACGCTGGCCAGCCTTATCGAACACGCCACCGCCGACGACCCCCAACTCAGCCTCGCGGTCATCCATGCGCTCAACCAGTGGATGGCCGAGCACTGGACCTTCAACTACAACGACCGGATCTTCTCCACGCCGATCATCAACCTCTCCGAAGTCGACGGCGCGCAACGCGAACTGGAATACATCCTCGCCAACGGCGCCAAGGTCGCGCTGATCAAACCGGGACCGGTTCGGGGACTGCACGGTTGGCGCTCACCGGCGCTCCCCGAGTTCGACCCGTTCTGGCGCGACGTCGAGGCGGCCGGATTGCCGATCGTGTTGCACGCCAGCTATCCGCCGCTCGACGACTACGTCGGGCAGTGGGAACCGCCCTATACCCAGAACTTCATGGCGCAGAGTGCGTTTCGGTGGATGGTGCTGGGACATCGTGAGATCGCCGACATGATCACGGCCCTGATCTGCCACGGCACGCTGACCCGTTTCCCGAAACTGCGGATCGCCAGCGTCGAGAACGGCAGCTCGTGGATCGAGCCGCTGTTCAAGGACTTCGGCGACCTGTACAAGAAGATGCCGCAGAACTTCGGTGAGCATCCGCACGACGTGTTCCGGCGCAACATCTGGGTGAGCCCGTTCTGGGAGGGCTGCGTGTCCGACGTCGTGGAGACCGTCGGCTGGGACCGGGTGCTGTTCGGCTCGGATTACCCGCACCCCGAGGGCCTCGCCGAACCGAAAGGGTTCTGGAAGTACGCCGAAGGAATGGACGTGCGCCGCACCTATGACTTCATGGGCGACAACGCACGCCGGTTCATGGGCCTGCCGATCGCCAACCCGGACCCGGACGCGGTCAGACCGCCCGCGCTGTCGAACGCCTGACCGCAGGATGCGCACACTCACCGCGGGGTGAGCGTGCGTGCAGTGTCGCTCGTTACCGGTGTGTCTTGTGCAGACTCGGACGCTCGCGCGGGAGGGCATGGCGTGGCAGAGTGCGCATAACCGGATGTTCCCGGAAGGAGCCACCATGCCCACGATCACCACGAACGACGGCGTCGAGATCTTCTTCAAGGACTGGGGCTCGGGTCAGCCGATCGTGTTCAGCCACGGTTGGCCGCTGTCGGCCGACGACTGGGACACGCAGATGGTGTTCTTCTTGCTGCACGGATACCGCGTGATCGCCCACGACCGCCGCGGGCATGGCCGTTCGGCGCAGGTCGCCGATGGGCACGACATGGACCACTACGCCGACGATCTTGCGGCCGTCGTCGAGCACCTCGATCTGCACGACGCGGTGCACATCGGCCACTCCACCGGCGGTGGCGAGGTGGCACATTACCTGGCCCGGCACGGGCAGTCGCGGGCGGCCGAGGCGGTGCTGATCAGTTCCGTACCGCCGCTGATGGTGAAGACGGACGCCAACCCCGGCGGCCTGCCCAGGGACGCGTTCGACGATCTGCAGGCACAGTTGGCGGCGAACCGCTCGGAGTTCTATCGCTCTCTGGCCGCCGGCCCGTTCTACGGGTTCAACCGCCCGGGCGTAGAACCGTCGGAGGCGATCATCGAGAACTGGTGGCGCCAAGGCATGATGGGCGGCGCCAAGGCGCACTACGACGGCATCGTCGCCTTCTCGCAGACCGACTTCACCGAGGACCTGAAGAAGATCACCATTCCGGTCCTGGTGATGCACGGCGACGACGATCAGATCGTGCCGTACGAGAACTCCGGTCCGCTGTCGGCGAAGCTACTGCCGAACGGAACCTTGAAGACCTACCCCGGCTTTCCGCACGGCGCGTTCGTCACCCACCACGACGTCATCAACCCCGACCTGCTGGAGTTCATCCGGTCCTGACCGCGGGCGGCTCACTTCATCGCGCGGCGGGAGGCCGCCATGATGAGCTTGCGTACGCGGGGGGAGATGTACACGGCCACAATGCCGTTGAAGACGTCTTCGCGCAGGCGTGTCAACGTCGAACTGGTGAAGCGCCACCGCCCGTCGATCTTCTCGTAGGTCTCGTGATAGTGGCCGTAGCCGCGCAGGTTGACGCCGGGCCCGAAGCGCACGACGTCTTCGAGAGCCCATACGCCGCGTGCCGTCGTCGGTGAGGTCAGCTCGATCTCAGGGGCGTGCACCTGATGGACGGTGGCCTGACTGCGCAGGCTCTTCCGGGTGAACGCGACGAAGTCGTCGGCGCCCTGGATCACCTTCCCACCGGCAGGGGAAGTGTCGCTGAGGAAGTCGTCGGCGAACAGGGCCCGCCATGACGCCCAGTCCTTGGTGTCGAGGAGACGGCAGTAGCGGGCCTTCAGTTGTTTGATCGCCTCGATCTCGACGAGGTCGGCGTCGGTCATCTCGTGGTCATCTCGCGGTCGTCTTCTTCGCCTGTTCGACGTAAAAATGCGCGGCCCGCTCGAGCGACTCGGCGGTGGGCCGCGGCTGCCAGCCGAGTTCTCGGGTCGCCTTACTGTGGTCTGCAGGCGCCATGATGTGCAAGAGGCGAATTCCGGTTGTGTTGATCGGGAATTCTCGCCGCAACAGTCGGGCCAGCGCCCCTGCGACCCGCACCGCCGCGTAGACCGCGGGAAGCGGGACTCCGAGTCGCGGCCCCTTGGCCCCGACCGCCCTGGCCGCCGTCGTGAGCATGTCGCGCATCGGCATGTAGCTCTCGGAGATGATGTAGCGCTCGCCAACCACGCCGCGTTCGCCGGCGAGCAGGAACGCCTCCGCGACGTCTTCGATACCGACGACCTCGGTCGACACGCCTTTGATGTAGGCGGGAATCTTGCCGAACGCCGCGTACTGCACCATCAGGCCTTGGTGCGGTTGCCAGTCGCGGGGCCCGTACGGGTTGGACACGTTCATCACCACGGCGGGTAGGCCACGGTCGCGGGCGTAGGACAGGACCAGGTCCTCGGCCTGGCGGCGCGACTCGATATACGCGCCGCCCTTGTCTCCCCAATCGAAGGGCATGTCCTCGGTCACCGGACGGCTCCCGTCACCGAGTGCGATCGTGCCGATGGTGCTGCAGAAGACGAAGCGGTGCAGGCCGGCCTTCGCGGCAATGTCGAGGACGCGGCGCAGGCAGTTGACGTTCGTCTCGAACAACGGCGCGGGGTCTCGCAGGTGGAACCTGGTGTCGACGACGCAGTAGTAGGCGACGTCACGGTCGGCCATCGCCGCGCGAAGCGCTTCCTCGTCGTAGAGATCGCCGTAACAGCGTTCGACGTCGAGGTCGTCGATCGCCACCGTCGAGCTCGTCTGACGCAGATACACGCGCACGTCGTCGCCGCGTTCGGCGAGTTTGCGCGTGACATGTGAACCGACGAAACCGCTCGGGCCCATCACCAGCGCGCGGCGGGCTCGAGGTGTTGTTGCTGTCGGGGCTGTCTCTGTCATTTTCTCTATCTCGCGAGCGACCGAAAATTGTCATATTTTCGCGGCGTGTCGTGTGCAAACACGGACGCTCGCGGAAACAAGGTTAGGAGGCTTTCTTGGCCGGCGGGGCGTATGCGGGCTTGCCGAGGCCGAGCACGTACTGGGCGATCATGTTGCGGAACACCTCCAGCGTGCCGCCGTAAATCCCGACCAGCGGCGCGAAGCGGTACACGTACTCGGCCGCACCGTCGTCGGCGGCCCCGTCGGTGCCCAGCGGCAGCGAGGCCGCAGTACCGAGCATGTCCATCAGATCCGGTGAGATGTCGCGCATCGTCTGCGCCAAGGCCACTCGGCCGAAGATGCTGGTGGCCGAGAAAGCCGCCTCCATGCGGGCGACGCTGCGGCCCAGGCGGTATGCGACCGACCCGTCGTCGATCAACCTGCGGCCGTTGGGATCAGGCTCAGTGATCTTCGCGGCGGCCTTGTCGACCGCGGCGGCCATCGTGTTGGCCTGGTGCATCATGATCGAGACATCCTGCAGGCCGTCGGCGGCCGCCTCGACCGCGCCGTGCTCGGCGTTGAGCGGTTCGCGCACCACCGTCCAGCCGTCGTTGACCTCGCCGAGGCGGTACTTGTCGTCGACGCGCACGTCGCTGTAGTAGACGATGTTCGTCCGGTCGCCATCGACGGTGCGGATGCCCTGGATCTCGATGCCCGGCGAGTCGAGCGGAACCAGAAACATGGTGAGGCTCTTGTGTTTCGGCGCGTCGGGATCGGTGTTGGTGATCAGGAAGACGTACTGGCAGTTGTGCGCGCCGGTGGTGAACATCTTGGAACCATTGATAACCCAGCTCGATCCATCCGCCTCCCGCACCGCCCTGGTCTTGCACGTGGCCACGTCGGATCCGCCCTCGGGTTCGGTGTAGCCGAGGCAGAGCCGGACCTCGCCCGTGTATACCCGCGGCATCACCTCGGCCTTGAGTTCGGGTGAGCCGAACTTGTCGACCGACCGGGCGATCATGGCTGTGGTGCCGAACGTCACCCATGGCACGTGGGCACGGCGCTTCTCCAACTCCCAGATGCGCCGCCGAATCCGGTTGAACCCGCCCTCGGACTCCGGCTTCCATTCGCGGGCAAGGTATCCGGCTTTGCCCAGTGCCAGATGCACGCCCTCGTCGAAGTTGTCGCCGGTCTCACGGTCGCGCCGGATGACGTCCTCGGTGACGATCTCGCGCAGGAAGGCGCGTGACTCCTGGAGGAACTCCTGGTCCTCTTCGGAGAGTTCGACCCGTGAGAAATCCATTACTTGCCCTCTCCGCCTTCGCGAGCCGCGACGATGCCTGCGATGTACTTGGCGCTGGCGGCCGGGTCTCCCCCGGCGAGCGCCCATCCACGGGCACGCAGCAGGTAGGCACTGGCGGCGGCCTCCGCCGAGACCCCGAGCCCGCCTTGAACCTGCACCGCCATGGTGGCGGCCTTGGACGCCTCTTCGGCCATGAATACGAACGCCGACGGCGCCAATTCACGCCGCTCGTCGGGTTCGTTGTCGAGGAACCACGCGGCGCGGCGCGCCAGGTTGCGCCCGCCCTGCACGGTGATCGCGATGTTGGCCAGTGGATGCGAGATGGCCTGAAGCGTCGAGATGGGCACTCCGAGCGTGTAGCGGGTCTTGGCGAACTCCGCGGCGATCGTCATCGTCTCCTCGACCAGACCGACGAGCGCCGCGCCGGTCAGCACCCGCCATTCATCCAGTGCCCGTTGATACTCCGCGAGCGCATCGGTCCCGCTGGCCAGGACGGTGCGGGTGTCCGCGGCGGCCGGGTCGATCCACGCCATGGGCAGTCGGCCGATGTTGTCGACCTTGGTGGGCCGGGTGGCGAACGTCAGCTTGACGACGTCGTCTCCGTCGCGCAGCACGATGTGGTCGGCAACCGATCCGCTCGGCAGCAGGCGCACACCGGATGGGCTGTCCTGCTGCGGGTCCAGTCCGACGATCTGCGTACCGCTCACGATGTCGGGGTCGGCCGCGCCGAGTCGGCCGAGCAGGCGCGCCGCGCTCACGTGGTCGATCCACGGCACGGGCGCCAGCGAGCGGCCGATCTCCTCGGCCACCAAGGTCAGATCGACCAGCGTGGCACCGTCGCCGCCCACGTCCTCGGGCAGGGCCATCGTGGTCGCGCCCATCGTGCACAGCCGCTCCCAGAGGCTCTTGTCGAAGCCGGATGCCTCTGCGGCGCGGACGGTCTCGATCGAACAGTGAGTCTTGAAGAAGTCCTTGTACGCCGCCTGCAACGCCTGGTGATCATCCGACAGGCTGTAGTCGAGCCTGCGCAGTTCGTAACGGTCCATCACTGCTCCTCGTCGGCGCCGAAGAAGAACTCCTGCGCGTTGTTGTACAAGTAGTTGTCCAGCACCTCGGCCGGCAGGTCAAGAGCGAGCGCCTCGGGCACGACCCGACGCATCTTGAGCACCGGCCAGTCCGACGCGTAGATCACCTTGTTCGGTCCGCGGGTGCGCATGTAGTGAAGCAGGCTGTCGGGTAGCCGCCTCGGCGACCACGCCGACGTCATCAGGCGGAGGTTTTGGTATTTGATCAGCAGGCGGATCGCGACGTCCCACCACGGATCGGCGCCGTGGATCATGCACAGCTTCAGTTCCGGGAACCGCACGCAGACGCGGTCGAGGTGGATCGGGTTCTGCACCTCGCCGGGGATCGGCGGGCCGGGGATTCCGGTGTTGACGCACAGCGGCAGCCCGAGTTCGGCGCACTTGGTGTAGAGGGGGTAGTACACGGCGTCGCTGGGCGGGTATTGTCCGTCGCCCCAAAAGCTCGGTCCCACTGCCGCGTACGCCACCGGCAGGTCGTTTACGACGGCCGCCAACTCGCGCAGCGACGGGATCGGCCGCAGCAGGTCGACCCCGCCGATCGCCAGCGCGAACCTGTCGGGTCTGGCATCGACGAACTTGCGCGCCGTGGTCGAGGGTTTGGCGATGCTGTCCATCAGGATCGCCTTCTGGACCCCTTGCTCGTCCATCTCCTCGAGTAACTCACCAAGGTCGACGGGCGCGAACATCGACTGTGGGCCCTTGAAGTAGTCGTCGCGGACCTTGAGCATCCATGTCGGCTGCTGTTCGGTCTCGCCGAAGTGGACGTTGACCAGACAGTCAATGGCGCGGGCGCTCATGCGTTCACCTGTTGCGTCGCAGTGGCTTTGGCCCAGCGGTAGTCCGGTTTGCCGTTTCCGAGCCGACGCACCTGTTCGACGAAGATGAACTCTTTGGGCGCCTTGAACCGGGCCAGGCTCGACGTGCAGTGCGCGTGCAACGGCTCGTGGGCGGCTTCGGCGCCGTCGCGCAGCGAAACGAGCGCCACGATCTCCTCACCCCACCGCTCGCTCGGCCGCCCCACCACCAGGGCGTCGGATATCGCCGGATGTGCGCGCAGCACCTCTTCGACCTCCTCGACGAACACCTTCTCGCCTCCCGTGTTGACGACCAACGAATCGCGTCCGAACAATCGCAGCGTGCCGTCGGCGGCCAACGATCCGCGATCACCCGAGATCACCACGCGCTGACCGTCGACCACCGGGAAGGTCCGGCGTGTCGCCGCCTCGTCGTCGAAGTAGCCGAGCGGAATTCGGCCGCCGCGCGCGACATATCCGATCTCGTCCTCGCCGGGCTCGAGGAAGCGCCGGTAGTCCTCGGAGAGCACAAGCGCGCCCTCGCGCAACTCGAAGGTCTCCTTCTGCTCGCCGCGCTGGCTGCGGCCGAATCCGACGTTGCCGGTCTCGGAGGACCCGTATCCGTTGATGAGGGTGATCTGAGGCAGCAACTCCAGCAGGGCGCGTTGATGTTTCGGATTGGTGGCCGCCCCACCGGTCCCGATCGCAAACAGGGACGACAGGTCATACGAGCCGCGTCGCAGCTCCTCGATCAACGGCGCCGCGTAGGCGTCGCCGACCATCGTCATCAGCCCGACCTTCTCCCGCTGGGCGGTTTCCAGCACTGCCCGCGCATCGAATCGCGTTCGGTCGTAGAGGATCACGGGCAGGCCGTTGAGCAGGGCGGCGAACGCCGTCCACATCCCCGCCGCGTGCATCAGCGGAGAGACCGCGAACCAGGCCTGACCGCCGTGCGCGACCTTGACGTGGATCTCGTCGACCGACTCGTGGTCGGCCCCGTTCATCGAGATGACGTAGGTGTCGCTCTGGCGCCACATCACGCCCTTGGGCCTGCCGGTTGTCCCGCCGGTGCACACCATCATCACGTCGTCGGGCGAGGCGGCGATCTCGACATCGGTGTCACCCTGCGCCAGAACGTCATCGAGAGTGATGGCACCGGCGAGTTGCCGTACGGACGTGTCGTCATCGATCGAGATCATCAGGTCTGCCGAAGCGGGCGGCAGCACGTCGGCGAACTTCGGGCCGAACGACCGGTGGTAGATCACCGCCCGTGGACGCAGGTAGTCGAGGAGTTCGGCGACCTCGCGCGGTGTGTAGTTGTAATTGATGTTCACCGGGACGGTCCGGGCCTTCAGGCATCCGATCACCATGTCCGGGTACAGATCGTTGTGCATGAGCAGCGCGACGCGGTCTTGTCCGCACTCCCAGTTCTGCAGTTCGTCGCGTTCGCGGTGTGCGCCGAGCCCGTGTGCGGCCAGATAGTTGGCGAGGCGGCGGGTGCGATCCGCCGACTCACCGAAGGTGCTGCGGCGTGCGCCGCAGACCGTCATCACCCGCGCGGGCACCGCTTGGGCAATCGCGTCGAGAACCGCCCCGATCGTCCACTCGCTCATCTGCCAGCGCCCCCGAGGTTCCCGTTGTGCGTTTTCATCCGCGACACGCGGTCACGTACGGATGAAACCGCACAGTGGCGCCTGATTCCGAATCCGGTCGGCATCACACGGCCGCGACGTTCACGCCGAGCAGATCCAGTGCGTTGTCGCGCATCACCTTTCGAGTGTCTTCGACGCTGAACTCGGGAAACTGCGGGATGTCGGCGGTGAACGCCATCGGATCGGCGAGGCCCTCACCGTGCGGCCAGTCCGAGCCGAACATGATTTTGTCCACGCCGATGGTCTCGGCCAGCAGTTTGACGTCGTCCTCGTAGTACGGGGCAATCCAGACGTTGTTCTTAAGCTGTTCGACCGGGTCTTCCTTGAAGTGGTACGGCGCGGTGTTCGCCGCCTTCTTGAGCCGTTTGATCAAGCGGTAGACGAAGTAGGAGCCGTTCTCGATGCTGGCCACCTTGAGCTTCGGGTGGCGGGTGAAGACCTGGTGCACGATCATCGACGCCATCGTGTCGTGGATGGCGCGGTCGTCGAGCAGGACCTGATCAAGCGGGTCCTTCTTGCCGAAACCCTCGAACGTCGCCTTTCCACCCCACAATGCGGCGATCGCGAGGTAACCGCTGTCGGACAGGTGGAAGATCACCGGCACACCGGCTTCGGCCAGTCGCGCCCACACCGGGTCGTGCAGCGGGTCGCCCAGCGAGCGCGGTTTGACCACTCCGGGTACCGGCGCGGGCCGCACGCACACCGTCTTGGCGCCACGGCCGAGCACGAATTCGACTTCCTCGACGGCCTTGTCGGGGTCGGCCAGCGAGATGATCGGCGCCGAGATGAACCGGTGGTCGGGCCGGTCGAAACCCCAGTCCTCGTCGAGCCAGAGGTTGAAGGCGTGCACCGACGCCATGGTGGCCTCGATGTCGTGTTTGAGGGCCTCCTCGACCCCGCACGCGAATGTCGGCAGCATGAACACCGTTTCGAGGTTCTGCTTGTCGAGGATCTTCACCCGGGCGTCGCGGTTCTGGTACTCGGGGTGATCCCCCAACCGGTCGACCTTCATCAGCGAGGCCGGATCCACACCGTCGGGGATCTCGCCGCGGAACAACAGATCCAGGCACCCCGGCTCGATGATCGGGTCGAACGTCGGGTTCGGGATGAAGTGGTTGACCACGCCGCCCATCACGGCGTAGGTGCGCTTGCCGTCGGTAAGCATCTGCACGCCACGGCGTTTGAACTCCTTGGGCAGGTGCCGGGTGAACGCGTCGATCGGCTCGTAGTAGTGGTTGTCGACGTCGATCGCCATGTAGTCGAGCGGTTTCGGGGAAGTCATGGCTTGTCATCCTTGATCGGCGGAAAGTTCGGCGGGCGCTTCTCGAAGAAACTCGTGATGCCCTCGAGGAAATCGGGTCGGGTCATCGACTCGTGCATCAGCTTCTCGGCGTGGTCGCTGGCGTCGAGGACATCGCGCATGCTGTCTGCGTACACCTGTTGTTTGATCACCGCCAGCGAACTGGGCGCACAGTTGGCGGCAATGCCCTCGGCATAGCCGATCGCGTGCGGGAGCAACTCCTGCGGTGCCACCACGTCGTTGACCACACCCAGCCGGGCGGCCTCGTCGGCGAAGAACACCCGGCCGGACAGCAGCAGGTCCATGGCCACGCCGGTGCCGACGATGCGCGGCAGGATCCAGGAGATGCCGTATTCGGCGATCAACCCGCGCCGGGCGAACGACGTGGTGAACTTGGCGCCCTCGGCCGCGAAGCGCACGTCGCACGCCAGGGCCAGTGTCAGCCCCATGCCCGCGCAGGCGCCGTTGATCGCGGCGATGACGGGCTTGCGCATGCCCATCAGAAAATGCGGATGCCGAGCGCCGACCAGCTTTCCGACGTCAGTGTCGGCGGCGGCATCGACCGTCGTCGCGCTGATCGTCGTCAGGTCCCCCATGTCGGCGCCCGCGCAGAACGCGCGGCCGCTGCCGGTGACCACGATCGCGCGCACCGCGGGGTCGGCCTCGGCGTCGTCCATGCGTTCGTAGAACGTGCCGGCGAGCCCGCCACCCCACCCGTTCATCCGGTCGGGCCGGTTGAGCGTGAGCACCGCGACCCCGGTGTCGAACACCTCGTAGCGCACCGGCGCGGCCTCGGAGTCGGAGTGGGCGTCGGTGACTTGGTCAGGAGCGCTCACCCAGCAGTCCTCCTTCAGCGGCGCGAGCTCTGTGAATGCTCATACTGTACACCTATCGGTAGTGCCTACCGCAACCGTCGTCGAGGCCCGGCGGGCACGGTCGGCGGGCACATCGAGACGCTCACACCTCGACCAGCCCAAGCCGCCGATACGCGGAGTCGATCTGGGCTTTCGCCTCGGCGGGTAGGTGCGCCTGCGGCGGCCGGGAGTGCGGATACTCTCCGATCGGCAGGCCGAGCACCGACGCCGCGTACTTGAACGCCCCGCCCCAGTGGGTGAAGTAGTCGGGCCGACCCGGATAGCAGGTGAACCACGAACCCATGTCGAGGTCGAACTGGTCGAGCCCGGACTCGCGCGCGTGGTCCATCGCCTCCACGAGTTTGTCGTTGACGATCAGCTCCCAGTACTCGCTGAAGACACGTCGCTCCGGGGTTTCGAACAGGTAGCCGGCGGTGCCGAGCTGCGCGGGACAGACGATCCCGTCGCGCAGCCAGCCCGCGCGGTACACGGTCTTGTCGCACTCCCACACCGCAAGATCGGGCGCCAACTCGTGCAGCATCCTGCTGGCCATCGGCCGGAACGCGCCCTCCTTCGTCGCGCAGACCGCCGGGATCTGCTCGTAGATGGCGGCGCTTTCGGCCGGCGTCAGGACATAGCCCGACGACGGCGAATTGAACATGCCCAGCGCGATGTCGGTGCGGTCGGCGATGTAACGGAAGAAGTTCAGCACGCCCTGCCCGCCGTGTGCCTCCATCATCGGGGTCTGGATATAGGCGATGTCGGCGCCGGCCTCCTGCGCGTGTCGCGTGAGCTCGAGGCAGTCCTTGGCCGCCGTCGCCGCGGTGCACGCCTGCACGACGACGTCGGGGTTGGCGGCGCGGCCCTCCTCGATCGCGATCTCCAGCAACCGCTTTCGCTCGTAGACGGTCAGCGCCCAGAACTCGGCGATACCGCTCGTACACCACAACAGCGGATGGTTCAGCGCGCCGACGCAGTGCCGCACCAGTGTCCGGTACGCCTCCCAGTCGACGTCGTCGCCGTCGACACCGCGAAACGGCGTGTACAGCGAATCGCCGATCCCGCGCAGATGATGGTGAGCCCACTCCCGGGCATCCTTCGCCGAAGCCACGATGACCTCCTCAGCCGATTCCGATGAACCTCACGCGAAGGCTCAGGTGAAATCTGAGCCCCCGTCGACGATGACGTTGGCACCGGTCATGTACGAGTTGCGACGTGACGCGAGAAACGCGACCACGGGCGCGATTTCGTCGGGCAGCCCCGCGCGCGGGAGATGCGCCGGATGGCCGAAGTGCTCGCCGATGGCCGACATCAACGCATACGGATCGTTGCCGTCGACGCCGACCGACTCAGCCCAACCGATCAGCGCTTCGGAGGCGATGCTGCCCGGCGAGACCACGTTGACCATGATCTCGTCGGGGGCCAGCAGCAGCGACAGGTTCTTCGAGATGCTCGTCAGCGCCGCTTTGGCGGCGGTGTAGGCGGGCAGGATCACGCTCTGCCGTTGCGTCGAATGGGCAGAGAAGTTGACCACGCGCGCCCATTCGGCCGCGCGCAACAGCGGTAGCGCCGAGCGCACGCAATGCACCATGCCCATCACGCCGCTGTCGAACGCGATGCGCCACTGCTCGTCGGTCAGGTCCTCGAAGGTGCCGACGGCGTCGGGGCCGACGGCGTTGATCAGGATGTTGAGTCGGCCGTCCCAGCGCTGCGCGACTTCGTCGAAGGCTCGCTGCACCTGAGCGGCGTCGGTGGTGTCGGCGCTCAGGGCGAGTGTGTCCGGGCTGCCGATTTCGGCGAGAGCGGTCGCGGCGTCTTCGAGGACATCCGGCGTCCGCCCGACGACCGCGACCCTGGCCCCGTCCTCGGCCAGGCAGCGCGCCGTCGCGAAACCCATCCCGCGCCCGCCGCCGACCACAACGGCGGTGGCGTCCTTCAGCCCGAGGTCCATGCGGCCTTTCGCTCACCCGATTGCGTAGAAAAGCTTACTATAGGACTTACAGTAGAACAGCGGAATCACTGTGGAGGTCGGTGACGGAACGGCTCCCGGTATGGTTGACGGTAACGGCGCAGCCGCGACACACCTGCATTGGCGCAGATCAGGGGCGGCTGACGGTACATTCAGGTCCACCAACCCCGCTTCACGGGGGGCTGCGCGCGCGGCTAATTCGATGGAGGTGCCCTAGTGGCAAGGCAGGCGACCGCGGAGAAGCGTCAACGACGCGAGCGCGGATCGATCAATCCCGACGACATCATCAAGGGCGCCTTCGAACTCGCCGAAGAGGTGGGCATCGACAACCTGTCCATGCCGCTACTGGGCAAGCACCTCGGCGTCGGGGTGACGAGCATCTACTGGTACTTCCGCAAGAAGGACGATCTACTCAACGCGATGACCGACCGCGCGCTTCGCCAGTACGTGTTCGCCACGCCGTATGTCGAAGCCAAGGACTGGCGCGAGACGCTGCGCAACCATGCCCACACCATGCGAAAGACGTTCATGGGCAACCCGATTCTTTGCGACCTGATCCTCATCCGGTCGGCGCTGAGCCCCCGGGTGGCCAAGCTCGGCGTGCAGGAGGTGGAGAAGGCGATCGCCGGCCTGGTCGAGGCGGGCCTGTCGGCCGAGGACGCGTTCGACACCTACTCGGCGGTCTCGGTGCATGTTCGCGGATCCGTTGTGCTGCACCGCCTTCGGGAGAAGAATCGGGCCGCCGACGAGGGCCCCAGCGATCTCGAGGACACCATGAGCATCGATGCCGACAGCACACCGCTGCTGGCGCTGGTCACTGAGAAGGGCCACCACATCGGCGCGGCCGACGATAAGAACTTCGAGTTCGGTCTCGAGTGCATTCTCGACCGGGCGGAACGCCTGATCGACGACGCCGGCGCGAAGTCGGCGAAGAAGGCCGCCCGCAAGCGCTAGATGAGGGTTCGGTGTAGTTGGTCGCGCTCACCGCAACCAACTACACCCAAGCCTGCTAGACCTCGACGACGACCGCGCCGCCCTGGCCACCGCCTGCACACATCGCCGCGACACCGATTCCGCCGCCGCGCCTCTGCAATTCGTAGACCAGCGTGGTGACCATCCGCGCACCCGATGCCGCGATGGGATGCCCGAGACTGCAACCACTTCCGGAGAAGTTCACCAGCTCCTCGTCGATGCCGTACTCGCGGCACGCCGCGATCGGCACTGACGCGAACGCCTCGTTGATCTCCCACAGCGTGACGTCGGACGGCTTCAGGCCGGCGCGGTCGAGCACCTTGCCGATCACCTTCACCGCACCGAGCCCGCAGTCGCGCGGCGGCACACCCGCTGCGGCCCAGGCCTTCACGGTGGCCAGCGTGGTCAGGCTGTTGGCGGCGGCGTAGTCGCTGTCGACGAGCGCCACCGCGGCGGCCGCGTCGTTGGTGCCGCTGCTGTTTCCCGCGGTGATCGAGAAGCCCTCGATCTCGGGGTGCAGCGGTTTGAGCCCGGCCAGCTTCTCGGCCGTGGTGTCGCGGCGCGGATGCTCGTCGACGCTGAACTCGGTGACCGAGCCGTCGAACTGCTGCACCTTCAGCGGCACGATCTCGTCGACGAACTTGCCCGCGTCGATCGCGGCGATCGCGCGCTGGTGCGACCGCGCCGCCCAGGCGTCCATCTCCTCACGCGTGATGCCAACCGACTGCGCGGTGTTCCACCCGACGGTGATCGACATGTCGCGCGTCGGCGCGTCCGGCGTCTCGACGTGGGTGGGCGGCATCCACTTCTCTTCGAACTTCAGCTCAGGGCCCGGGATCCGCCAGTTGACCAGCGGCGTCATCGACAGCGACTGCACACCGCCCGCGATCAGCGCACGTTCCATACCGGAGCCGATCTGCGCCGCCGCGTTGCCGATCGCGGTGAGGCTGCCCGCGCAGTGCCGGTTCACCGACTGGCCCGGAACATCCGGCAGTCCGGCCGCGTCGGCCGCATAGCGGGCCAAATCGCCTCCGCCATAATGGGATTCGGCAAAGATCAGATCGTCGATGTCGTTGGGGTCGATACCCGAGCGACGGATCACCTCCGGCAGGACGGCGGTGATCAGCGTCTCCGGCGGAGTGTTGACCAGCGTCCCCTTGAAGGATCGGCCGATCGCGGTCCTGGCGGCACCGACGATGACGGGTGTTCCCATGTTTCTACCTCGGGTTTCGACGTTAACGGCGTTACAAAACTAACAGATACTGTAGCGGACGCCGCTACTCGGGCTCGGGTACGTGGAAATGCTCGTCACGCAGCCGGAACGCCTCCTTGGTGCCGTGCTGGGCGCGGGTCTTGACGAAGTTGAACTCACCCTCTGCGAACTGCAGGTTCGTCCCGTACGCATGGAACAGGTAGCTCGCCACTTCCTCACCCTGGTAGGCCTGGCTCTGCTCGACGAGGCGGAACGCCTCCTTGGCGATCACGACGCCGTCGGCGGGCATCTTGGCGGCCTTCTCCGCCCAGTACCGGGCCCGCTTGGTCACCTGGTCGGCCTCGCAGGTCTCGGTGAAGACGCCGAGATGTTCGACCGAGTCGGCCTCGATGATGTCGCCGGTCAGCAGCAGTCGGCGCGCGAGCACGGGGCCCAGCCGGTGGAAGAACATGTGCAGGCTGCCGAGCGCGGGGCCTAGGAACCGGGTGGCAGGCATGCCGATCTTGGTGGTGCGGGCGATTACGGAGATGTCGGTCATCAGCGCCATCTCGAAGCCGCCGCCCAGTGCGTACCCGCTGATCTCCCCCACCGTGACCTTCGGGAAGCCCATGAAGTTGTGGTAGAAGCCGAACGACTTGCGGTCCACCGTGAGCCGGCGCCGTTGGCTCGGGCGCCGCTTGGCTTGCGCCGAATCCTTCTCGCCATACCAGCCGTACGCGTTGTTCATATCGGCCCCGGTGCTGAAGACTCCTTCGGCGCCGCGCAGCAACACGACGGTGATGTCGTCGTCCTCGGCGACCTGGTCGAGGTAGCGGCCGACGGTCTCGCGCATCGCCGCGTCGTAGGAGTTGCGCTGCGCGGGGTTGTTCAGCGTGATGGTCGCGATCCGCTTGTCGCGGTTGACGTCGAACAGCACGCGGTCATCGGCGGTGGTCATGTGGTGTCCTCACTGAACGTCGGAGATGAGCTTGGCCTCAATGGTTTTGTCCGTTCCAGCCGCGAGCGTGTTGCGCCGTGCGACCGCAAGGTGGTCAGCGGCCAGTCGCGCCGCGCGAGCCTGGTTGCCGTCGCGGATGGCGTCGAGCATGCGTTGGTGATCGCGCAGCGCGGCTCGCATCGTCTTGTCGTTCATCGGATCGGCGCCGGTCTCGTCGCCCCACACCGATGACTCGTGCGCCGACCAGATCAGCTCCAATGAGCCGATCAACAGGATCATCGGTTCGTTGCCGCAGCGGGAGACGATCGTCTCGTGGAACCTGCGGGCATTGGGGACATACCGCGATGGGTCGTCGAATTCGTCGACCTGTCTTTGTATTTCGTCTTCGAGGTAGGGTACGACCTCGGTCATGCGGTCGGCCCTGCCCGCGCACATGCTCGCGCAGATCGGTTCGAGGTGCAGCAGTGCGCCGCTGACGTCCGCGGGAGTGGCCGACCGGGTCTGCAAGACCATGCTGATCATGTGGGCGGTCCGGTCCGCCGACGGCTGATGCACGACCGCGCCGCCCATGTTGCCCCGCCGTACCGAGATCAGGCCCTCCGTCTCGAGGATGTGGATGGCCTCGCGCAATGCCGGTGGGCTGACGCCGAACTCGGCGAGCAGGCCGTCCTGCGATGGCAACACGTCGCCCTCTTTGAGCCGCCCGGACAGGATGTCGTCTCGCAGCCGCGCAGCGATGATCTCGGCCACTCGGGGCTGACGGATCCTGTGCGCGCTGGTCATCTCGGCCGGCGCTTCCCGAATTGGAACACCGACAGTCGCTCGGGTGAGGACGCCGACGTGTTGAATTCACCGATGCACAACACCTCGTCGCCGAGCACCAACCGGGCCGTCGATGTCACGCGGCCGTCGGCCTCCACGCGCCTGACGTCGAATTCCAGCTCCGTGAGGATCGGCGTCGGCCTGCGGAAGGTGACGGTCAACGAGCGGGTCTTGCCCGTTCGGCCCATGGCGCAGCTGTGATGCTGGGTCACGCAGTCGAAGAACACGGCGAGAAACCCACCGTTGACCAATCCTGGCGGACCTTCGAAGACGACCGGGAACGTGACCCTGCCCGACGCGGAGTCCGCGTCGAGCTCATCGACGGTGTATTCGGGAAACGCCGGGTTGTACGCGCCGACGTCGAAGGCGTGGTCGAGGTATACCCGCTGCGCCTCCGCGGCGTCGGGGCCTATGCGCGGCGTCATATCGGTCGGTGCGACGGCGGCCAACTCGCGTTCCCAGTCACCGATCTGGCGCAGCATCACGTCGACGGTGGGATGGTCGTGTTCCAGCGACAGCAGCAGGCCGCTGAGCCGGCGCAGGGCACCCGCGGCCGCGACGGTCTGCGCCAGCGGTTGCTCGCCGTAGCTCGGCGTGTCCTGTGCCATCGATGGCCTCTCGTCGGCGGCGATGTCTTTTCGACCGCTGTCCTTGCTAACTTGTACAAGATAGCAATACTGTATGTCTAACCGTATAGCTCTAGATTGGCGGATTCAACGGTGACCGATGCGGCTGACGACGGCGTGGTCGAGACCTCGCGCGACGGCGCGATCCTGCGTATCACGCTGAACCGCCCTTCGCGGCGTAACGCGTTGAGCCGCAGCATGACCGACACGCTCGTGGCGACATTGACGGCAGCCGCCACCGACGATTCCCTACGCGCCGTGCATATCCGTGGCGAGGGGTCGGATTTCTGCGCCGGGGTGGACTGGGTGGCTTCCAACGCCGGTGACCGGCGTCCGCGCACCGGAGATATCCTCCGGCGCCAACCCCACACCGCGCACCGAGTGGTCGAACTGGTCCACACACTTCATCTACCGGTGGTGTGCACGGTTCGCGGCTGGGCCGCCGCGCTCGGTTGCAACCTGGCGCTGGCAGCCGACTTCACCGTGGCCGCGAAGGACGCCGTGTTCTGGGAGCCGTTCCTCGGGCGCGGTTTCAGCCCCGACTCGGGTTCGACCTGGCTGCTGCCCCGCCTCGTCGGGCTGGCGCGCGCCAAGCGGATGCTGCTGCTGGGCGAGAGGGTCAGCGGAGCCGACGCGGCGCAGTGGGGTCTGATCCACGCCGCGGTGCCCGAAGACGAATTATCCGCGGTGAGCGACGAACTCGTCGAGCGGTTGGCATCCGGGCCGACCGTCGCGATGGGCCTTGCCAAACAATCCATGCACTACGGCCAGCACGCGTCGCTTTCCGACACCATGGACAGGGAGCTCTACAACGTCGAGTTATCCTGCCGAACCACCGATTTCAAAGAAGGACTGGCGGCGTTCCGCGACAAGCGCCCGCCGGAATTCCAAGGGCGCTGACGGATAGGAACGACGACGATGTCTCCCACTTTCGAGAACATCACCTACGAGGTCGACGGGCACAAGGCCACGATCACCTTGAACCGGCCGAATGCGCTCAATGCGCTGAGCCCGCATATGGTCTCAGAACTTCGCGCCGCCTACGACGAAGCGGAGAACGACGACGACATCTGGATCCTGATCGTGACCGGAACGGGCCGTGCATTCTGCACCGGCGCCGATGTCGGTGAGATCCCCGAGGATGGCAGGGTCATCTACGAGCGGCCGTACCTGTCCACCTACGAACAGTGGGAGGCGCCACAGGAGGGCACACCCCCGTTTCGGCGGATGGCCAAGCCGATCCTCACCGCCGTGAACGGGTTGTGTTGTGGGGCAGGACTGGACTGGATCACCACCGGCGACATCGCGATCGCATCCGACAAGGCCACGTTCTTCGATCCACACGTGAGCATCGGTCTGGTGGCCGGCCGCGAGATGGTCCGGCTGGCCAGGATCCTGCCGCGCAATATCGCGCTACGCATGGCGCTGATGGGCAAGCACGAGCGAATGAGCGCCGAACGAGCATACGAGCTGGGCATGATCAGCGAGGTGGTGGAGCACGACCGGCTGCTCGAGCGCGCGCACGAGATCGCCGACATTGTCAACTCCAATGCCCCACTCGCGGTCCGGGGTACGCGGTTGGCCATCCACAAGACACTCGACCTGCCGCTGCACGAGGCGGAGATCCTCGCCGAGACGTTCCGTGAGCGCGTGGTGCGCACCGACGACGCCGCCGAGGGCCCCAAGGCGTTCATGGAGAAGCGCGCCCCGAACTGGCAGTGTCGATAACCATGTCGGAGCCGTCGTTCGAGACCATCGTCGTCGATGTGGACGCCACCGACCACGTCGCGACCATCACGCTGAACCGACCGGAATCACTGAACGCCTTCAATCGCACGATGTGTGAGGAGATGTCGCAGGCGTGGCAACTCGTCAAGACCGACGACGCGGTCAACGCGGTGGTGCTTCGCGCGGCGGGCGACCACGCGTTCAGCGCCGGCCTGGATATCAAGTCGTCTTACGGCCAGCCTCATAACGTGTGGAACCACGAGGATCCCGGCGAGCATCTCAGCCCGAAGTGGCAGAAGATGTGGAAGCCGGTCGTCTGCGCGGTCCAGGGCATGTGCACGGCGGGGGCGTTCTACTTCCTCAACGAGGCCGACGTGGTCATCTGTTCGCAGGATGCGACCTTTTTCGACTCCCACGTGAGCGCAGGCCTGGTGTGCGCACTGGAGCCGATCGGGATGATGCGACGCGTCGGGCTTGCCCAGTCGCTGCGGATCGCATTGATGGGCAACGACGAACGCGTCAGCGCCACCACGGCTCTGCAGATGGGCTTGGTGACCGAGGTGGTTCCCGCCGACCACCTGTGGACGCGCGCACACGAGATCGCTGCCGACATCGCCGCAAAACCGCCCTCAGCGACGCAAGGTACCGTCAAGGCGATCTGGGAATCGCTGGAGAAGCCCTACCGCGCGGCGATGGAGCAGAACCTGATCTACACCCGGCTGGGGAATCCGCTCGGTCAGGCCGAGTTGGCCCAAGCGCCGCCGACCGCGCGGTCCGAACCGAGGATTCGCTGATGGTTGATCACCCGCTCAGCCGACGCATCAGGGATGTGCTTGCGCTCGATGCAGACGCACCCGCCATCGAATACGAAGGGCGATGGGTCACGTGGGGACAGTTGTACGCACTGACCTCGCAGGTCCACGGGGTCGGGGTGATGGGGCGCCAAGTGGGAATGCTGTTGCGCAACACGCCGGCCCATGTCGCGAGCTTCCTCGGTGTCCTGCTCGGCGGGGGCACCGTGGTGGTCGTCAACCCGTCGCGCGGCGACGACCGCATCAGGGCCGACCTCGATGCGCTCGCCTTGCCGGTGGTGATCGGCGAACAGGACGACCTGACGCGGCTGGTGCGCACCCCGGGCACCGACATGGTCGCGATCTCGACGGTCTGCGAGCCCATCCGTCTGACTGCGGCTCGGGCGCTGGTGCCCGAGGAGAACCGCATCGGCGTCGCGGTGCGGATGCTGACAAGCGGCACGACCGGGCCGCCAAAGCGGATCGACCTTACCTACGACATGTTGGCGCACAGCGTGATCGGCAAAGGCTTCGACGAAGCGCCGACGCCGAAGCAACTGCGGCGCGGGGTGGCCATCGTCAACGCCCCGCTGGTGCACATCGGTGGGGTGTTCCGCGTGCTGCAATGTGTCTGCGAGGGCCGCTCGTTCGTCCTGCTCGACCGTTTCGAATTGACGCGCTGGGCCGACGCGGTGCGGCGTCACCGTCCGCGCGCGGTGTCCCTTGTGCCCGCGGCGCTGCGCACCGTGTTGCACTCGGACCTGACCCGCGACGATCTGGCCGGCATTCAGGCGGTCACCTCCGGCACCGCACCACTGTCCGCCGAGGACGCCGACGCGTTCACCGAGAAATTCGGTATACCGGTTCTAACGTCCTACGCCGCAACCGAGTTCGGTGGCGGGGTTGCCGGCTGGACGCTGGCCGACTACCAGCAGTACTGGCAGACCAAGCGGGGCAGTGTGGGCAGGGCCAGCCTCGGCGCACAACTGCGCGTCGTCGACAATGACGGGCGCCCCCTCGGCGCCGATCAGCCCGGTCTACTCGAGGTCAAGCCCGGCCAGTTGGGCCCCGCGGCGGACTGGATGCGCACCACCGACCTGGCCCGCATCGATTCCGACGGGTTCGTATGGATCCTGGGACGCGCGGATCAAGCGATCATCCGCGGCGGGTTCAAGGTCATGCCCGACGATGTGCGCTCAGCCCTCGAGAGCCACCCCGCGGTGCACAGCGCCGCCGTCGTCGGTCGGCCCGACGAACGACTCGGCGAGACACCGGTGGCGATGGTGCAGCCGCGCGAGCCGGTCGACGCCGCGACGCTCGACGAGTTCCTCCGAAATCGCCTGGCCCACTATGAGGTTCCCACCGCCATCGCGATCGTCGAGCAGATGCCGTGCACGCCCTCGGGTAAACCCGACCTGAGCGCGGTGCGGCACCACTTCAACACTCAAGCCACCTTCGGCCATGCCTGAACGCACCGTCGGTTCGGTGCTGCGCACGCAGGCCGCGGCGCGGGGCGATCACCCGCTGCTGATCTGCGACGCGGACCGACTGAGCTATGCCGACGCCGAACTCCGGTCGGCGCGGCTGGCTCGCGGGCTGATCTGTCTCGGCGCCGGCAAGGGCACGCACGTGGGCGTGTTGCATCCGAACGGGTCGGCGTTCGTCGTGGCGATGCTGGCCGCCGCGCGGATCGGCGCCGTGGTGATCCCGATCTCGACGCTGGCGACCGCACCGGAGATGCGCGAACAACTCGCCCACTCCGACGTCGAGATCCTCCTGGCCACGGGGGCATACCGATCTCACGACTACCGGCAGCGGCTTGCCGACATCGAACGCCTTCCGCTGCTCCGTCACGTTCTCGTCGACACCGAGCCGACGGAGTTGGCCGACGCCGACCTGCTGGCCGCGCTCGAAGACGATGTCGAACCGTGCGACGAGTTGGCGATCATCTACACGTCGGGGTCGACCAGCGCACCCAAAGGTGTCGTGCACACGCACGCAGGACTGCTCAACCACCAGGTGGTGCTCAACGAGATCCGCGGGCTGACCACCGAAGTGAAGCTGTTCAGCAATTCGCCGTTCTTCTGGATCGGCGGCTTCGCCTACTCGGTGCTGGCCGCCCTGCTCGCCGGGGCCACGCTGTTGTGCTCCAACGCCGTCGATGCCGGCGAGACCCTCGACCTGCTGGAGGCCGAGAAGCCGACGATGACCAACGGATTCGTGGCCGGCATCGCGCATCTGGCCCGGCACCCCAGCCTGCCGAGCCGCGATCTGTCGTCGATCAGGCGCGGCAATCTGTACCCGATCATGGCGCCCGACGTCCGGCCCGCCGACCCCGAGCTGCGCCATACCATGCTCGGCATGACCGAATCCGGCAGCGTCATCCTCGCCAGCGCCGACGAATCCGATCAGCCCGAGCATCGGCGCGGATCGTTCGGCAAGCCGGTACCCGGATTCGACGTCAAGGTCATCGATCCTGACACCGGACGGCCCGTGGGCGTCGGTGCCGTGGGCGAGTTGTGCGCCCGCGGGCCGTTCATGATGCAGCGGTATTACAAGCGCAGCCGCGAGGAGTGCTTCGACGTCGGCGGCTGGTTCCACACCGGCGACCTCGTGCGCACGGATGCCGACGGCTTCTTCTACTTCGTCGGCCGCCGCAGCTCGATGATCAAGACCGCGGGCGCCAATGTCGCACCCGCGGAGGTGGAACGGGCGATCGCGAAGGTGACCGGCGGCGTCATCGCGCACGTGATCGGCCTCCCCGACGCCGAACGCGGCCAGCTCGTCGCCGCGGTCATCGCATTGGAGGACGGCGCGTCGTTCGACGAAGCCGGATGTCGTGAGCGACTCAAGCCCGAGCTGTCCTCCTACAAGATCCCCCGGCGGTTCGCCGCCGTGCCCGCTGCACACATCCCGGTGTTGTCGAGCGGAAAGGTCGACTTGTCAAGATTGGCAGAGGCTTTCGATGTATGACACGATCGACGCGCTGGTGCGCCTGCGCGCCGCCGAACATGGCGACAAGCCGGTGGTGATCGACCCGTCGGCCGAGATCACCTACGCCGTACTCGACGCCTCCACGCACGAATTGGCCGCCGCCTTTCTGGCCGCAGGGTTGGGCAAGGGCAGTCGGGTCGCGTTGATCATGCCGAACTGCGTCGAGTGGGTGCGGATCGCGATCGCGCTGACCCGCGTCGGCGCGGTGCTGGTGCCGTTGAGCACGCTGTTGCAGCCACCCGAACTCGCGGCCCAGCTTCGCGTGGCGGCGGTGCAGTTTTTGGTGGCCGTCGAGGAGTTCCGCGGCCACCGCTACCTCGACGACATCCGCGCCGAGCGCGGCAATCTTCCGGCTCTGCGCGAGGTCTGGCCCGCCGACAGACTCCCTTCGGACGGCGTCGCGCCCGTCGACGAGATCGCTGCCGCGGTCACCCCGAGCGACACGCTGGCGATCATGTTCACCTCGGGTAGCGAAGGCCCACCCAAGGGTGTAATCCATTCGCACGGCAACGCTCTGGGCGCGGTGCGATCCGGTTTGGCGGCGCGTTGCATTTCCGCAGACACCCGGTTGTATCTACCAATGCCGTTCTTCTGGGTGGGCGGACTGGCGGGCGGTCTGCTGTCTGCGCTGCTGACCGGTGCGACGCTGGTGACCGAGGAGATGCCCCGCCCGGAGACGACGCTGCGCCTGATCGAACGCGAGCACGTGACACTGTTTCGCGGCTGGCCCGACCAGGCTGCGGCACTGGCACGCGCGAACGCCTCTGTGGGAGCTGATCTGTCGCAGCTGCGGCCCGGCAGCATGGAGGCGTTGCTGCCACCCGAGCAGCGCGCGGCCCGCGGTGCCCGGGCCAACCTGTTCGGTATGACCGAGTCGTTCGGGCCGTACTGCGGCTACCCCGCGGACACCGACATGCCGCGCCCGGCGTGGGGCAGTTGCGGAAAACCGTTCGACGGCATGGAGGTTCGCATCGTCGACACCGACACCGGCGAGCCGGTGCCGACCGGGACCGTCGGGATGATCGAGATCCGGGGACCGCATGTGATGCGCGGGATCTGCCGTCGCAGCCGCGAAGACGTGTTCACCCCCGACGGCTACTACCCCACCGGCGACCTCGGACGCCTCGATGACGACGGGTTCATGTTCTACCACGGCCGCAGCGACGACATGTTCAAGGTCAGCGGTGCGACGGTCTATCCGAGCGAGGTCGAGCGTGCACTTCGGACGATCGACGGCGTGCACAACGCGGTCGCCACGGAGGTGGAGGGTGCGGTCGGCGCCGTCGTGGTATCGGAGCGTTCCATCGACGAGCTGCGCGTGGAAGCCCGAAACCGGTTGAGCGCCTTTAAGGTACCGACTGTGTGGCTTGTCGCCGACACCGACGACGACATTCCCCGCAAGGCGTCGGGCAAGGTCGATGTTCGCGCGCTGCGGGATATGTTGCGGGAGCAGGTCAGGTGATTACGCCGCGCTCCGTGAGGTGGTCGATCAACGGCTTCGCACCTGCGGCGAGGTGCTCGGACATCTCGGCGCGGGCGAGGCGCTCGTCGTGCTGTTCCAGCGCGGCCAGCAGCCTGCGGTGGTGATCGTTCGACTTCTCCGGCCAGCCCGCGATAACCGGGAACACCGACTCGGGGGCATAGCGGGTGATCTGTGACATCAGCTGGGCCAACTTGGGTGAATCCGCGGCGACGTTGATGGCACGGTGGAATTCGTGATTGAGCCGTACCGCCCGCTCGTCGTCGGTGGCTGCGTACGCCGCTTCCAGGTCGGACTGGATCTGCTTCAGGCCGCGCAGCTGATCGTCGGTGACGTTGGCCGCGGCGCGCGCCGCGAGCTCACCACCGATGTAAGCCTGCACATTCGACACGTCGGTGAGGTCGCGGCCCGTCACCGGCAACACGACGAAACCGCGCCGGGGCTGTTGGGCCAGTAACCCTTCGGCCTTCAACTCGAACAGCGCCTCGCGCACCGGGGTGACGCTGATGCCCAGTTCGGCGGCCAGTTGCTCCAGCCGCACGTACTCACCGGCGGCGTAGGTGCCGTCGAAGATGCGTTTGCGCACGAAACGTGCGACGTCCTCGGCGAGTTGAGGCCGGAAGGCGAATTCGGGCGCTGTCACCGTCACACCTGATAGTCGGCGAGCAACCGCTTGCTGATGATGTTCTTCTGGATCTCGCTGGTGCCCTCGCCGATCAACAGGAACGGCGCGTCGCGCATCAACCGCTCGATCTCGTATTCCTTCGAATACCCGTAACCACCGTGGATCCGGAAACTCTGCTGAGTGACCTCCGAACAAAATTCGCTCGCGAGGTACTTCGCCATTCCGGCCGCGACGTCGTTGCGTTCCCCGGAGTCCTTCAGCCGGGCGGCGTTGACCATCATCAGGTGGGCAGCCTCGACTTTGGTTGCCATCTCGGCCAATTGGAAGGCGATAGCCTGGTGCTCGGAGATCGGCTTCCCGAACGTCTGGCGCTGCTGGGCGTAGCGGACCGCGAGTTCGAACGCGCGGATACCGACACCGCACGCCCGCGCCGAGACGTTGACCCGGCCGACCTCGATCCCATCCATCATCTGGAAGAACCCCTGGCCCGCCGCCTCGCCGAGGATGTCGTCGGCCTTGGCCACGTAGCCGTCGAAGATCAACTCGGTGGTGTCGATGCCCTTGTAACCGAGCTTGTCGAGCTTGCCCGGAATCGTCAGGCCCGGCGCGACTTCCCCGTAACCGACCGGCTTTTCGACCAGGAACGCGGTCAGGTTGCGATGCGGTTTGTCGGCCCCCTCGTCGGTGCGGACCAACACCGCGACCAACGTGGATGTGCCCCCGTTGGTCAACCACATCTTCTGACCGTCGATCCGGTAGGTGCCGTCGTCGTTGCGGGTCGCCCGCGTCCGGATCGCGGCGACGTCGGAACCGAGTTCGGGTTCGGACATCGAGAACGCACCGCGTGTCTCCCCCGTCGCCATCCGCGGCAGGTAGCGCTGCTTCTGCGCATCGGTGCCGTGCTGACGCAACATGTAGGCGACTATGAAGTGGGTGTTGAGCACACCGGAGATGCTCATCCAGCCGCGCGCCAACTCCTCGACGCACAGTGCGTACGTCAGCAGCGATTCGCCGAGGCCGCCGTACTCCTCGGGGATCATCAGCCCGAACAGCCCCATCTCCTTCATCGCATCGACGATGGCCTGTGGGTAGGTGTCGGTCTTCTCGAACTCCGGCGCGTTCGGGATGATCTCCTTCTCGACGAATTGGCGTACGGTGGACAGGATTTCGGTCTGCACATCGGTCAGGCCCACCGTCTGGGCGAGTTTGGTCATGCGTCGACCCTCTCGAACACCGCGGCCAGCCCCTGGCCGCCGCCGATGCACATGGTCTCCAAGCCGTAGCGGGAGCCGCGCCTCGTCAGTTCACGCGCCAGCGTCGCCAGCATCCGACCGCCCGTCGCGCCGACGGGATGCCCGAGCGAGATTCCTGATCCGTGCACGTTCGTGCGTTCGGTGTCGGCCGCGCCGAAGTTCCACTCCCGCATCACAGCAAGCGCCTGTGCGGCGAAGGCCTCGTTCAGCTCGATCAGGTCGATGTCGGTCAGCGACAGTTCCGCCTTGGCCAGCGCCACCTCGGTTGCGGGCACGGGCCCGATCCCCATGACGTTGGGCGCCACGCCCGCTGAACCCCACGAGACCAGCCGCACCAGCGGCGTCAGCCCCAGCTCTTCGGCCTTGTCGCGCGTGGTCACCACGCACATCGATGCGGCGTCGTTCTGGCCGCTCGCGTTGCCTGCGGTGACCGTCGCCTCCGGATCTTGCTTGCCGAGAACGGGTCTCAGCTTCGCCAGCGATTCGACCGAGGTGTCGGGTCTCGGGTGCTCGTCGGTGTCGATCACCTCTTCGCCCTGCCGGGTGCGCACCGTGACGGGGATGATCTCCTCGGCCAGGATGCCGTCCTTCTGGGCGGCCACCGCGCGACGATGAGACGTCACGGCGAGCTCGTCCTGTTCTTCCCGCGAGATGTCGTACTGCCTGCGCAGGTTCTCGGCGGTCTCGAGCATCCCGCCGGGCACCGGATAGTGCCTGCCACCGGCGGTGGTGCGGCCGCGGGCCAACGAGTCGTGCAGCATGACCCCGCCGGGCGCAGGGCCCCACCGGACGTCGGTCGAGTAGAACGTCACGTTGCTCATGCTCTCCGCGCCGCCCGCGATCACGACGTCGTTGTCGCCGTTGGCGACCTGCAGACACGCCTGGATGACGGCTTGCAGACCCGAACCGCACCGCCGGTCGACCTGCATACCGGGCACGGTCACCGGCAGCCCGGAGTCCAGCGCCACGACGCGGCCGATGGCGGGCGCCTCGCTGCTCGGATAGCAGTGACCAAGGATCACGTCCTCGACTGCTTCCGGCTCGATCCCGGTGCGCTCCAGCAGACCCTTGAGTGCGGTGACGCCGAGATCGACGGCCGTGAGGGACTTGAACATTCCGCCGTAACGGCCGATCGGCGTGCGCACCGGTTCGCAGACGACGGCCTCGCGGATGCTCATAGGTGCCGTCCCCCGGTGATCTCGAGAACGGTCCCGGTCATGTACGACGACAGATCACTGGCCAGGAACAGGGCGACCTTGGCCACCTCCTCCGGCTCGCCGGCGCGGCCCATCGGCACCTCGGCCAACTTCTGGTCCCACGCCTTCTGCGGCATGGCCTCCGTCATCGCCGAGCGGATCAGTCCCGGCTGAATCGCGTTGACCCGCACCCCGAGATGGGCGAGTTCCTTGGCCGCGGCCTTGGTCATACCGACGATGCCTGCCTTGGCCGCCGAGTAGTTGGTCTGGCCGATCATGCCGACCTTGCCCGAGATCGACGACATGTTGACGATCGAGCCGCGCTTGTTCTCGCGCATGATCGGCGCCGCCGCCTTCAGCCCGTTCCATGTGCCTTTCAGGTGCACGGCGATGACCTGATCGAACTGCTCCTCGGTCATCTTGCGAAGCGTTGCGTCACGGGTGATCCCGGCGTTGTTGACCATGATGTCCAGCCCGCCGAACCGCTCGACGGCGGCGCCGACCAATGCCTCGACGTCGTCGGCGTTCGTGACGTCACAGCGCACCGCCAGCGCGAGGTCCTCGCCGCCCAGCTTCTCGGCCGCCGCTTCGGTCGCGGCCAGATCCACGTCGCCCAGCACCACGCGCGCGCCTTCGGCGATAAACCGTTCGGCGATCGCATATCCCAGACCCTGTGCACCGCCGGTCACGACCGCCGTCTGTCCGGTCAACAGCGACACCTGATCACCCCTTCCGCTGGTCAAGGCCCACCCGGGGCCGCGTCAATCGAACATCATATTTCATATATGATCGCCCCCATTCGATGGGCAGACCGGTCACACCGCGCGGGTGCTCGCCGTGACTTGCAGCACGCTCGCGCGAGCAGATGAGGACAAGGAGCACAGGATGGCGACATCCGAAGTCAGCGACGAGGACTTCCAGGAGATCCTGGCGCAGACCCGTCACTTCGTCCGCACCGCGGTGATCCCCCGTGAGCAGGAGATCCTGGCCGCCGACCGGGTCCCCGACGACCTTCGCGAGCAGGCCAAGAAGATGGGACTCTTCGGCTATGCCATCCCCCAGGAGTGGGGCGGGCTGGGGCTGGACCTTTCGCAGGACGTCGAGCTGGCGATGGAGCTGGGTTACACCTCGCTGGCCCTGCGCTCGATGTTCGGGACGAACAACGGCATCGCGGGACAGGTCCTTGTCGGGTTCGGCACCGACGAGCAGAAGGCGCGCTGGCTCGAGCCGATGGCCACGGGCGACGTCGTCGCATCGTTCGCGCTCACCGAGCCCGGCGCGGGCTCCAATCCGTCTGGACTTCGCACCAAAGCCGTTCGGCAAGATAGCGATTGGGTGATCACGGGCCAGAAGCGGTTCATCACCAACGCCCCGACCGCCGACCTTTTCGTCGTGTTCGCCCGCAGCCGCCCCGCCGATGCTGACGGCGCGGGCATCGCCGTGTTCCTGGTGCCCGCCGACGCCGCCGGTGTCCAGGTCGGCGCCAAAGACGCGAAGATGGGCCAAGAGGGCGCGTGGACGGCGGACGTCAGCTTCGACGACGTGCGTGTGCCCGCCGAAGCGCTCGTCGGTGGCAGCGAGGACATCGGTTATCGCGCCGCGATGATCTCGTTGGCTCGCGGACGCGTACACATCGCCGCTTTAGCGGTCGGGGCCGCGCAACGCGCGCTCGACGAGTCGGTCGCCTACGCCGCCACCGCGACCCAGGGAGATACACCGATCGGCAACTTCCAGTTGGTGCAGGCGATGCTCGCCGATCAGCAGACCGGCGTGATGGCCGGCCGCGCACTGGTCCGCGACGCCGCGCGCCGATGGGTCACCGGCGAGGACCGCAGGGTCGCACCGTCGGCGGCCAAGCTGTTCTGCACCGAGATGGCCGGTGATGTCGCCGATATCGCGGTCCAGATCCACGGCGGCAGCGGCTACATGCGCGAGGTTCCCGTCGAACGCATCTACCGCGATGTCCGGCTGCTGCGACTTTACGAGGGCACCAGCGAGATACAGCGTCTCATCATCGGGTCCAACCTCGTCAAGGCCGCACAGAAGGAGCGTTCGTGAACAGGCTCACCAACAAGGTCGCGTTCATCACCGGCGCCGCGCGGGGTCAGGGTCGCGCACACGCCGTCCGGATGGCCACCGAGGGCGCCGACATCATCGCCGTCGACATCGCCGGAAAGCTCCCGGACTGCGTGCCTTACGACCATGCGACACCTGAGGAACTCGCCGAGACAGCCCGCCTGGTCGAGGCCACCGGTCGCCGCATCCTCACCTCGCAGACCGACACCCGTGATGCCGAGACCCTCAACGAGGTTGTGGCCGAAGGGGTTGCCGCATTCGGCCGGCTCGACGTGATCGTCGCCAACGCGGGTATCTCACCACCGCAGCTGTGGGACGAGATCACGCCGGAGGACTTCCGCGACGTGATGGACATCAACGTGGCAGGAACCTTCAACGCCGTTCGGGCAGGCGCGCAGCACATCATCGACGGTGGCCGGGGCGGGTCCATCATCCTGATCAGCTCGGCTGCCGGAATCAAGTTGCAGCCGTTCATGGTTCACTACACCGCGAGCAAGCACGCTGTCACCGGCATGGCCCGCGCCCTGGCCGCCGAACTCGGAAAGCACTCGATCCGCGTCAACAGCGTGCACCCCGGCCCGGTCAACACCCCGATGGGTTCGGGCGACATGATCACCGCGATCGCCAAGGTGATGGAAACCAACCCGTCGCTGCAGCACATGATGACGCCGTTTCTGCCGACGTGGGTTCTGCAACCCGAAGACGTCGCCGAGGTGGTGTGCTGGTTGGCCGGCGACGAGTCGAAACACATGACGGCCACGGCCATTCCGGTGGATCAGGGCTCCACCCAGTACTGAATCAGCGGATGAAGCGCACGATCGACTCCGCGACGGCGGCAGGCTTTTCCGAGCCCTCGATCTCGATCGTCGTGGTCATCGTCGACTGCACGGCGCCGTCGAGCTGGTCGATCTTCGTCAATTCACCCGTGGCGCGGATCTTGGCGCCGACCTTGACCGGTGTGATGAAGCGAACCTTGTTGTATCCGTAGTTGATCGCCATCGCGATGTTGCCCACCGTGTACAGCTGATGCGAGAAGTACGGGAGCAGCGACAGCGTCAGCAAGCCGTGGGCGATCGTCGCCCCGAACGGCCCGTTGGCCGCCTTCTCGGGGTCGACGTGGATCCACTGGTGGTCCTCGGTCGCGTCGGCGAACAGGTTGACGCGGTCCTGGGTGACTTCGAGCCATTCGGTGGGGCCGAGCTGGCTGCCCTCGGCCGCGATGAACTCGTCGAGGTCGCTGAACTTCTTCACTACTTCTCCTTCGTACCGGCGAGAAGATCGTCGCTAGAAGACGACGGTCTGGTTGCCGAATCGGATGATGCGGTCCTCACAGTGCCATAGCACCGCTCGGGACAAAACAACGCGTTCGACGTCCGATCCGAGGCGGACCAGATCCTCCACGCCGTGCCGATGGTCGACCCGCACCACGTCCTGCTCGATGATCGGTCCCTCGTCGAGGTCCTCGGTCACGTAGTGCGCGGTGGCGCCGACGAGCTTGACCCCACGCTCCTTGGCCCGCCGATACGGCGCGGCGCCGATGAACGCCGGCAGGAACGAATGGTGGATGTTGATGAGCGGACACCCGATGTCGGCGATGAATCGCGGCGTGAGGATCTGCATGTAGCGCGCAAGGACCACCAGGTCGACGTTGCCGCGCAGCAACTCGAGCTGGCGACGTTCGGCATCCTCGCGGATTTCCCTACTGGCCGGTACGTGGATGAACGGAACCGAGAAGGCCCGGACCTGATCCGCGAGGTCGGGATGGTTCGCGACCACCATGGCCACAGACATGTCGAGCTCGCCGCGCCGGTTGCGCCACAGCAGATCGAGCAGGCAGTGGTCTTCTTTGGAGGCCATGATCGCCACCCGCTTGGGTTTCGCGGCTTCGGTGAGCCGAAAGTCCATACCGAATGGTACGGCGACCCGTTCGGCGAATTCGCGTTCGAGGTCATCGCGCGCAGCTGTCAGGCCGGGCAGGTGAAAAATGGTGCGCTGCATGAATGTGCCGCCCGACTGTTCGGTCGCGTGCTGGTCCAGCGACACGATGTTCGCCCCGGCGGCGGCGAGAAATGCGCTGACGGCCGCCACCAATCCCGGCCGATCCACACAGCGAAGCAGCAACCTGCCCACATCGTTAACGGGCAGGTTCCCTGCACCCGGACTCGGATATCCCCCGGTCACCTCACCCAGCGTGGCACTCGGCCGCCGCAAGCGCAGGTGAACGGCCGCATCGCGCGGTTGCCCCACGGAATCCGCACGCGGCCCATTTCGATTCCGCAGGAGATTCTCGGCAATTAGCTGCGTGCGTTCACAGCACCACGCCGGTCCCCTTTTTTGCGCCGACAACAAGCCTTTTCACCACAAGATCACTGCGCTTCCTGGTAATAAAACCGCACTCGGCGAGATACTCATATGGATGTGGGAAATCCACACGTAATCAGCAGCGACCCGTCCATGGGAACTGCCCGATGATCGGACGATTATGACCATTGCACAAATCCAGTCCGCCACCGATGTCGCCGCCAGTTTGCGACAGACTCCCAGTTTCTGGGATTCGGAGACCGACTGCACGATCACCTTTGCGCACCCCGCGGTCGAGCCCGAGCTCTGGCGGGATTTCGTGCACGGGGCGACGCGCAGTTACACCAAGCACGGTGTGGCGAAGGCACTCGACATGGATGCGTTGCACACCGGCTCGGACACCATCCTGTTCGCCGCCTGCGTCGACCAATCCGGAAAGGTGGTCGGCGGCCTTCGCGCCAAAGGGCCATACCAGTCCGCCGACGAAGCCCATGCACTGCTGGAGTGGAAAGGCCAGCCGGGTTTCGACGCGGTGCGGAAGATGATCAGCGACCGGCTACCATTCGGCGTCGTGGAGATGAAAACCGCATGGGTGACTGACGATCCCGATCGCAACCGTCAGCTCACCTACGCCATCTCCCGAACACCGCTGCATGCGATGGGGCTTCTCGACATTCAGTTCATCGTCGCGACGGCGGCCTCCTATGTGCTCAAGCGATGGCTTTCGTCCGGCGGTATTCTGGCGACGAAGATTCCTCCGACGCCGTATCCCGACGAGCGTTATGAGACCCGACTGGCCTGGTGGGATCGTGCGACGTTCCCCAAACATGCCGATCCGAAACAGCTTTCGTTGTATTTCGCCGAACAGCAGATGCTTGCTCCTGTTCAGAAGGCGGTCGGGTTATCGGCCGCCACCGGGACCGAGCGGTGATCGGCGGGGACGGCGATCCGAGTTGGTGCACTGCAGTAGTTCTGCGACCCGACGATCCCGTCCTCGCCCAACTGCAGTCGAATTCGAGCATCGCGATCACCGACAGCGCAGCACAACAACAGCAGGTGCTGCGCGAAATGCGGCCATCGCCGCCGGAAGACGTTCTCGCTGAACCGATTCGATGGGTCTACTATCCGTGGCGGCGGGCCGCGGCCAGCATCCTCGGCCCCAGAGGTTTTCGCCGTGTGCGTCTGGATCGCAACCGCAACCTGATCACGGTCGCCGAACAGAAGAAACTCGGCGGCCTCACGGTCGGCGTCGTCGGTTTGAGTGTCGGCCATACGATCGCTTACGCGCTCGCGGCTCAAGGGCTGTGCGGTGGCTTGCGGTTGAGCGACTTCGACGACATGGATCTGACGAACCTGAACCGAGTGCCCGCCTCGGTGCTCGACATCGGCGTGAACAAGGCGGTCGTGTGCGCCAGAAGGATCGCCGAACTCGATCCGTATCTGCCCGTGCGCGTCGACGTCGCCGGCGTCAACGAGCGAACCGTGCACGAATTCCTCGACGGCCTGGACCTCGTCATCGAGGAATGCGACTCCCTGGACGCCAAGCTGCTGGTCCGCGAGGCCGCACGCCAGCGCGGGGTCCCGGTGCTGATGACGACCAGCGATCGTGCGCTGCTCGACGTCGAGCGGTTCGATCTCGATCCGGCACGTCCGGTCCTGCACGGCCTCGTCGGAGACATGGACGCGGCCGGCCTCGCGAATCTCAGCAGCACCGACAAGCTGCCGTACTCGCTTCGGTTGGCCGAGGCCAGCCAGGTTTCGGCCCGGATGGCGGCCTCGTTGATCGAGGTGGGACAGACCTTGTCGACGTGGCCGCAGTTGACCTCCGAGGTGGCGCTGAACACGAGCCTGGTCGCCGAAGCGGTCCGGCGGATCGGCCTTGGCGAGCACCTCCCGTCCGGACGCGCGCGGATGGACATCGCCGAGGTCTTCGACCGCCTCGATACCCCGGTCGTGCCCGTCGGCGACCACCCCGTCGACTACCCCGTCGACGACCCTGCCGAGGACCGGCCGAACCGAGCAACGGAGGCGATCGCTGCCGCCGCGCAGCGCGCGCCCTCCGGCGGCAATGCGCAGCCCTGGCGGATCGAGGTGACCGCCGCATCGGTGACCGTCGCGTTAGACCCGCGGTTCACCACGACGATGGACGTCGGTTTGCGGGCCAGCGCCCTCGCGGTCGGCGCCGCGACCTTCAACGCCTGCGTCGCGGCCGCCGCCCACCACATGACCGCACAGGTGAACTACGGCCCCGGTGACGAGGCTTCACCGTTGGTCGCGACGGTGCATCTCGCGCCGGGCGACGACCCCGAACTCGCATCGCTGTACGAGCCGATGCTGGCCCGGGAGACCAATCGCCGTCTCGGGAACGCGGCGCCGATCCCTGCCGAAACGATCGCGACCCTGGTCGCCGCCGCGGAGGCCGAAGGCGCCCGGGTGAGGGTCCTGACCGACCGGGCCGACCTCGAATCGGCCGCAGCGATTCTGGCCGCCGCCGATCGCATCCGATATCTGACTCCGCGCCTGCACGCCGAGATGTTCGCCGAACTGCGGTGGCCCGACTCGGCCTCGCTGGAGTCCGGCATCGACGTACGCACACTGGAACTCGCACCGGCGGACTCGGTGATGCTCGACGTCCTGCGCCGGCCGGAGGTGATGGGCCACGTGAAGGAGTGGGACGGTGGGCGGGCCCTCGGCGACGACACCGCGCGCCGAGTGCGCGACTGCGCCGGTCTGGCGGTGGTCTCGGTGAGCGGGCACCGCCTGGCCGATTACGCACAAGCCGGGGCGGCCGTGGAGTCGGTGTGGATCCGGGCCCAGCAGCACGGGCTTGCCGTACAACCGGTTTCACCGCCGTTTCTGTATGTGATCGACGAGCAGGACCGCCGCCGGGTCTCGCCCGCTTTCGCCGACGACCTCGCCCGGCTGCAATATGATTTTCGGCAACTCGCGGGAACCGGTACGGCTGAGTCGCAGGCGTTGATCCTGAGGTTCACCTACGCAGCCCGCCCGTCGGTCAGAAGCCGGCGCCGCAGTCACTACCGTCGCGACAGCGCCGACGGCGTTAGGGAGGGTTAGTGCCCAGCAGTCTCGAGAACCTCGTGACGTCGGTCGCCACGCAGCTGATGGGCGTGACCGCCGCGACGCAGGTCGAGGTGAGCCAGCGTGTGCTGGCCGATCTCGTCGAGTACCTCGGCGTCGACGTCAGCTTCCTGCGCCACAACGATCATCGGATCCGCGCGTCGGTGCTGGTCGCGGAGTGGCCGGTCCGGCCGGGGATTCCGGATCCCGACCCGTTGGGCGTGGTGTATTTCGCCGACGCCGACCCGGTGTTTGCGCGGTGCGAGCATCAGAAGGAACCGATTGTGTTCCGCCCGGAGCCATCGACCGAGGAGTACCAGCAGACCATCGCCGAGGGCAGACAGGTTCCGTCGACGTCGATGGCGTGCGTGCCGATGCTCTCGGGTGAGATCACCTCCGGGGTGCTCGGATTCGTCAAGTTCGGCGACAGGGACTGGAAGCCCGAGGAACTCAACGCGCTGAAGGCGATCGCGTCGCTGTTCGCTCAGGTTCAAGCGCGGGTCGAAGCCGAGGATCGCCTGCGCTACCTGGCCGAACACGACGACTTGACGGGATTGTGCAATCGGCGGGCGCTGCTGGCGCATTTGGACGCCCGTCTGCAGCAGGGGCAACCGGGGCCGGTCTCGGTGCTGTTCTTCGATCTGGACCGGTTGAAGGCCATCAACGACTACCTCGGCCACACCGCCGGTGACTGGTTCATTCGCGTTCTGGCCGAACGGCTGCGCCAGATCGCCGACGACGGCACGTTCCTCGCCCGCCTCGGTGGCGACGAGTTCGTGGTCGTGCCTGTTGGACCGACGGACGTCGACACCGCGAGGGAACTGGCCACTCGGCTGCAATCGACGCTGAACGAGCGGGTGGCGGTCGACGGCGAGACGCTCACCCGTACGGTCAGCATCGGTGTGGCGTTGGGCGAGCCGGGCCGTGACAACACCTCGGATCTCTTGCGGCGCGCCGACCAAGCGGTGTTGACCGCCAAGGCATCCGGCGGCAACGAGGTCGCGGTCTTCACCGATCAGATGTCGATGGAGTCCGACTTCCGCAACGACATCGAGCTTCACCTGCACGACGTCATCGAAACGGGCGCCCTTCTGTTGCACTATCAGCCCGAGGTCAACATGCGCACCGGCGAGATCCTCGCCGCCGAGGCGCTGGTCCGCTGGGAGCATCCGACGCGCGGCCTGCTCGCACCCGGCTCTTTCATTGGGGTTGCCGAATCAATCAACCTGGCGGGCGAACTGGGACGCTGGGTGATGCGGACGGCGTGCCGCGAGTTCGCCCAGTGGCGCACCAACGGTGTCGGCCTCGACGCGGTATTGCGGGTCAACGTCTCCCCGGTCCAACTGGTGAGCGACGGTTTCGTGGAATCGGTCGCGGCGACGATCGATGAGTTTGGTCTCGACGGCGGATCGGTGTGCCTGGAGATCACTGAGAGCGTCGTGGTGCAGGACATCGAAACCACCCGCAAGACGCTGGCCGGCCTTAAACAGGTCGGCGTGCAGGTCGCCATCGACGACTTCGGCACCGGCTACAGCGTGCTGTCACATCTGAAGTCACTGCCCGTCGACACCCTGAAGATCGACAGGGGGTTCGTCCGCGAGTTGGGCGAGAATCCCGGCGATCTCGCGATCGTGCGCGCCATCATCGCGCTGGCGGAGGCGTTCGGCCTGCAGCTCGTCGCCGAGGGTGTGGAGACCGAGAAGGCCGCGCGCACCCTGCTCGAACATGGATGCCACCGGGCGCAGGGATTTCTGTTGTCGCGTCCGCTGCCGGGCGCCGAGATGCAATCGCTACTCGCCCAGGGACGGGTACCCGTGGACTTTTCCGCATCGCCACGACGCTGAGTGGCGGTACGTCTCACGAAGATTGGCCGGTAGACGGCGACCGCGCGCATGGCACGCCGCGCCGGACACCGCCGGCGGTTCGGAGGTGAGCACCTCCACGCGGCCGAACCTGCTGGCACGCTGTCCGACGAGGCAGACACGCAGGATGTCGCCCGACACCGACCTCGGATCGATTTCGGGAAGTTGCACGGCTCCGCTCGTGACCGTGACACCGTGCCGAGCCCGGACCGCCGTCGGCCCGTCGGGAGTGGCGAACACCGCGCCCACCGCGACGCCCTCCTCGAAAACCAGGCGCTGCAACGCATGGTCGGAATGCACCTCGATGTGACGGTCGGCCACGCCCCTGGTGAGCAGATCGAGCACGGAGCCCGCGAGCTCACCGGAATCGGCGGAGAGCGCACCGATCTCGAGGACCTCCAGGATCTGGCCATCCGACGCCTGAACAGTCGTCGCGCTCCAATCCGGAAGCCGGGTCGAGAGGTAACCGAACGGCGTCGCCAGACATTGGGCCGCCCATTCCCGCAGGCGCGCCCCGACGAACGGTGCCACCGCGCGGCCGTTCTCGGCGGGCACGTGCGAGGGCACCACGCGGATCGGCACGCCGACATCGTGGGACTGACCGTGCAGCGGCCCCAGGTCCGACGTCATCTCGGCGAAGAAGTGCCGGGTGCACTCATCGGTCGCGTTCGTACCGAGCCAGTTGTGCTCGGCGACTCCCCAGTCCGCGATGAACACCTCACCACCGAGTTCGTCGAGCGCGATGGCGTGTGCGAGCCCTGCCGCACCGGCATCGGCACACACCACGTCGACTTCGTCGTCCCACTGCACCGTTAACTTCTCCAAGGTCGCTGTGACTTACAGTCCGGCCACACGTCGATGCGGGATTCTGCGCATCACACGATGATTCAGGCCGTTTTCGAAAAGCTGCCATTGTCCGTACGACGTTTTCGAGGGGTTCGCCAGTACAGGCAATGGCAACGCAATAGGAAACAACGTGCGCGACGCCGAACATGTCCAGTCGCGGGGAGCCCCGAACGCCTGCGACGCAGTGAGACCGACGGGCGGCAATACGCGTCGCCGCGAACCGAAAGTCATCACGGGGGGTACTTTACATACTTTTCGGATGTTATGGGCGTCTAACTATGACTTAGAGTTTGACGTGTCGGACACAACAATTCGACATGCGGGATTCTGGAAAAGTCAGACGAAAAGATTGCGGAGGAATCGAAAGCGGCGGGAAGAACGGTGGCCATCCGGGTTGTCGCACACAGCTAACTGGAGAGAATTCGTCGAACCGGGGAAGTGGATGGAAGAATTGCAGGGTTGGTTAATTTCAGGCAAACGAGGCCCCCACTGAACGCCGTGCCCCCACCGGCCGAACAGGTGGATCGACGGTCGGACTCGACGCGGCTCCAGATCTTGCGTGCGGCGTCTCGTCTGTTCGCCCGCAGCTCCTACAGCCGGGTCAACCTCGACGACATCCTCACCGACGCGGCGGTCACCAAGGGGGCGATGTACTTCCACTTCCGCTCCAAGCACGCGCTGGCGTCGGCGATCGTCGAGCTCCGCATGGAGGAAGCGCGAGCGTCGGTCGACGAGGTGCTGGCACGCAGGTTGTCCGGCCTGGAGACGCTCATCGATCTGTCGTTCCGGCTCGCGGTCGACGACATCGGCAGCGAGGTGGCGAGAGCCGGGTTGAATCTCCTGGAGTCCATCGGTCGTACCGACGGAATGCAGCCCGACATCCTCTGTCGGTGGGTCGAGGGCTACGCGAAGGTCATCGCCAGGGCGGTCGCCGAAGGCGATATCCGGGACCACGACGACGCCGAGGCGATCGGCCGCCTCCTGGTTTCGGTGTACATGGGCTTACGGCAGACCAGCGATCTCGACAACCCCGAGCGCTTCATGCGCGACCTGCAGTCGGCATGGATGCTGCTGCTGCCCGGCCTAACCGACCAGGACCGCATCGCCTATCTGGCCGAGTTCGTCAAGCGGCGGACCGCAGTCGCCATCAAGACGGCAACTCCCTTGGCATGATCTATGATCCCCCGACCAGGCCATCTCCACCCGGTTGAGGCCGTCGGAGCATCCGGAGGTACCGGCGATGGTGCGCCAAGCACGATCTGAAGCGACCCGGCGACGGATCATCGATTCGGCCGTCGGGCTGTTCAACGAGATCGGATACGCCACCACAAGCCTGGGCGACATCATCGAGCGTGCCGAAATGACGAAGGGCGCCCTCTACTACCACTTCGATTCGAAGGAGGCGCTGGCCGCCGCGATCATCGAGGAGGGCAGCGCCACTATATTCCGGGAATTCGCCCAGATCAGGGAATCGTCGGCGCCCGCGCTCGAACGCATCATTCACAGCAGTTTCGTCATCGTTGGCCTGATCGGCACCGACGACCTGGCTCGCAGCAGCACCCATTTGCTGCGCGCCTTCGGCGAGTTTCACGCAGTGGCCGCCAGTACCTACTCCCACTGGCTCGACGAGATCACCTCACATGCGGTCGAGGCGATCGACGACGGCGATCTGCGCGCCGATCTCAGTCCACTGGCGGTCGCCGAGACGATCCTCGGAACGATGGTGGGCACCGAACTCCTGGCCAACATCATCACTTCCAGAGCCGACGTAGTGGAGCGCCTCGGGCGGATATGGGAGATTTTGCTACCGGCGCTCGTGACCGACGAGTCGCTGAGCTATTTCCAGCAGTACCTGGCCCGCGAGTCGATGCGCCAATCCGCGCCGCCGCTCGAGCCCTGATTACAGTTCGTCGAGCCAGAGTCGTTCGGTCAGATCCTGGAACGTCGCCAGGGCGACCGGGTCACTACCGCGCCGCAGGGCCGACTTGCTCATCCTGGCCCGCACGATCGAACCGTCCCGGTGCAGGAGTTCGACCACCAACTCCTCGTGCGCGCGCATCACCGACACCGCCGACTCATCGGCGGGCAAGGTGTGGAAGATCTGATGAAAGTGCAGTTCGCGCAGCGCGTCAGCGCTGTAGCCGACCATGTCGGCGAACGCCTCGTTGGCGAACACGATCGCACCGTCTTCGGAAATCGCCAACACCGGTACCGGCAGGCGGTCGAGCACCACTAACGCGGGTAACTCCCCGAGAACAGCCGTCGGCGATTTCGCAACCTGACTGTCTCGTCGTCGCTCCACGGATTAATTATGCAGTCGTCGCAACGTCCTCGTTCCACAAATATGTCGTAGTGCCGATCAAGACGCCCCCGGACCGGCCACATAGTCAACTAGGTTTACTGTGTAGAGCGTCAAGAGACAGGGGATCGACGATGGACCTGAAGTGGTCACCGGCAGACGCGGCGTTTCGTGACGAGGTGCGCAGCTTCCTCGACGAGAAGTTGACTCCGGAACTCCGTCGCGCCGGCCGCCTCATGACCAGCGTGTACGCCGACCACGACGCGAGCATGCAATGGCAGCAGATCCTGCACGAGCGGGGCTGGGCAGCGCCGGCCTGGCCGGTCGAGTACGGCGGCTGCGACTGGAGCCTGACCCAGCACTACATATTCAGCCGCGAGTCCACGCTGGCGGGCGCTCCGTCGCTGTCCCCGATGGGGATCCGCATGGTCGCCCACGCCCTGATCAGGTTCGGGAGCGACGCACAGAAGGACTTCTTCCTGCCGCGCATCCTCACGGGCGAGGTCTTCTTCTGCCAGGGTTACTCCGAACCGGAGGCGGGGTCGGATCTGGCCGCGCTGTCGATGGCGGCGGTCCTCGATGAATCGGCGGGCGAATTCATCTGCACCGGCAGCAAGATCTGGACGACGCACGCCCGGGAGGCGAACTGGATGTTCGCGCTGGTGCGCACGTCCAGAGGCCAGAAGAAACAGCAGGGCATCACGTTCGTGCTCATCGACATGTCCACCCCCGGTATCGAGATCCGGCCGCTGGTGATGACATCCGGAGAAGAAGTACAGAACCAGGTCTTCTTCGACGAGGTGCGGGTCCCCACGACGAACGTCCTCGGCAAGATCGACGACGGGTGGACCGTCGCGAAGTACCTGCTGGAGTTCGAACGCGGTGGCGGGGCCTCGTCACCGGCGCTGCAGGTGATGGCGCAGGAGATCGCCACCGTCGCGGCCAATGAGCCGGGTCCTGGCGGGGGCCGACTGATCGACGACCCGGCCTTTGCCCGCAAGCTGGCCGACGCGCGGATCCGCACCGAGGTGCTCGAGATCCTCGAGTACCGAGTGCTGGCGACGGTGGCCGAGGGGAAGAACCCCGGCGCCGCGTCGTCGATGCTCAAAGTGCTCGCGACCGAGTTGAGCCAGGCGATCACCGAACTCGCCATGGAAGCGGCCGGACCGCGGGGCCGCGTCTACCAGCCGCACGCCGCCTGCCCCGGCGGGCCGATCGCCGAGTTCGAGCCGCCGCCGGACGGATATCTCAGCGGTGACCCCTGGCAGGCGGTCGCACCATTGCGCTACTTCAACGACCGGGCCGGCTCGATCTACGCCGGCAGCAACGAGATTCAGCGCAACATCCTGGCCAAAGCGGCGCTGGGACTCTGAGGGGCTTGATATGGACTTCAACCTGAGCAAGGAACAAGAACTGCTGCGCGACGGCTTGAACAAGTTCTTGTCGAGCCGATACGAGCTCGAGAGCAGCCGCGCGGCGGCGAAGACGGGTGCCGGTTGGCAGCCCGACATCTGGTCCGGGTTCGCCAACGAGCTGGGGATCCTCGGGGCCGCGTTGCCCGAGGACCTCGGCGGAATCGGCGGCGGACCGGTCGAAGTGATGGTCATCGCCGAGGCACTCGGGCAAGCGTTGGTCGTCGAGCCGTATGTGGACACCGTTGTCGTGTCGGGCGGCCTGCTGCAGCGTGCCGGCGGCGAGCCGGCCTCGGCGCTGCTCGAGCGGATCGTCGAGGGAACGGCCATCGTCGCGCTCGCGGCGAACGAGTCTGAGTCCGGCCACAATTGGGCCGACGTGACGACCAGCGCCGAGCGCGACGGCGACGAATGGGTGCTGCGGGGGTCCAAGATCGTCGTCGCGAGCGCACCTCTGGCCACCCACCTTCTGGTCACCGCGCGGACCGCCAGCGGAATCTCGTTGTTCCTCGTCGATCTCGAGCCGGCGGGAGACGCTGTCGCGGCCCACCACTACCGCACCATCGACGACCGCAGGGCATCCGACCTGACGTTCGACAGGTTGCGGCTTCGGGCCGACTCGCTGCTCGGCGAGGAGGGCGCGGCATGGCCGTCGCTGGCTCAGGCACGCGACGAAGGTGCGGCCGCGGTCTGCGCGGAAGCTGTCGGGTGCATGCGGAAGGTGTTGGCCGACACCGTCGAATACGCCAAACAACGTCAGCAGTTCGGGCAGCCGATCGGCAGTTTCCAGGTGCTGCAGCACCGCATGGTCGACATGTACATGGAAGTCGAGCAGGCGGTGTCCGCCGCGTACCTGGCGGTCCTCAACCTCGAGGCCGAGCCGGATGTACGGGCACGCGCGGTGTCGGCGGCCAAGGCCACCGTGGGCCGGGCCGCGCGGTTCATCGGACAGCAGTCGGTGCAACTGCACGGCGGCATGGGTATGACCGAGGAACTCGCGATCGGCCACTATTTCAAGCGGCTGACCGCGCTTCAGTACGAGTTCGGCACCACCGACTTCCACGTCACCCGGTTTGCGGAGCTGACCGGGGCCTGACCCGCGCGACGGCATGAGGACCAAAGGCCCTGTCACGTGCGCGGCCGACCACCTAACGTGGACTCGGTAACCGCCATGTGGCGAAGGGAGAGGTCATGGCTGCCGGTCCGAGCGGAATACTTGTTGGCGTCGACGGATCACCGGACTCCGATGCGGCCATTCGATGGGCCACGCACGAGGCCCTTTTGCGGGACGAGCCGATCAGGCTGCTCCATGCGATCACTCCTGTCGCGGTGACATGGCCGGTCGCGTATCTGGAATCCAGCTACATCGACTCGATGGAATCCAATGGCCGCGACATCCTCGACACGGCGCAGAAGACCGTCCAGGCCGCCGCCGGTGACAAGGCGCCGCCGGCCATCGAGGCGCACATCGTGAACGCCGCGGCGCCCGCCGCGCTCGTGACCGCCTCGCGCGACGCATACATGACGGTGTCCGGGTCGCGGGGCCTCGGTGTTCTCGGACGGGTCTTCCTCGGTTCGGTCAGCAGTGGCCTGCTGCACCACGGAAAGGGTCCGGTCGCGATCGTTTGCACCGACGACTCGCCGCCCACCGACGCCGGCTCCCCGGTCCTGGTCGGCATCGACGGCTCGCCCGCCTCCGAAGAGGCCACCGCGCTCGCGTTCGACGAGGCCTCGAGGCGCGGTGTGGGGCTGACTGCGCTGCATGCGTGGAGTGACGCCTCGTTCCCTTCCATCGGCAGCGACTGGGAACGCTACGAGGACGGCGGACACCGGGTCCTGTCCGAACGCCTCGCCGGCTGGCAGGAACGGTATCCGGATGTGCAGGTGCAGCGCCGGATCGTCAGTGATGACCCCGCACGACGGCTCGTCGAAGCGTCGGGCGAGGCTTCGCTCGTCGTCGTCGGCAGCCGGGGCCGCGGCGGATTCTCCAGCCTCGTGCTCGGCTCCGTTGCGTCGAAGGTGGCTCAGTCGGCCAAGGCGCCGGTGATCGTCGTCCGGCCGCGGTGAACTAACGTGCGGCCGCCGCCTCGAGCTGAAGCTCGACGTAGGCCGTGACGACATCGATCAGCGCGCGCAGCTCGCGACCGACGTCGACCGGTTCCTCTACGGCCATCTTGGCCACCATCGCCCCCATCAGCGTGGTCCAGATCAAGTTGCCCACCGCGTCGGCGTGCTTCTGGTCGAGACCCTCGGCCACGAAGCGGCCGAGCCGGGTCAGTGTGGAGAACAGCTCGGCCAGGTGACGCTGTTGAGCATCGGCGCGCCCGGTTCGGGTGGCGATCAAGATTTCCAGCGCGGCAATGGATGTCGGGCTCAGGAACGCGTCGGCGACCGCATTGATCACCAATTCGGTGCGCACGCGTCCGTGGTGCTCCCCCAGCGCGGCCTGGACATCGTGCAGGCAGGCCACCAGTTGCCCGAAGCCCTCGTCGACGACGGCCATCAACAACCCGTCCCTGTCACCGAAGTGATACTGGATCACCCCCCAGGTCACACCGGCACGTTCGGTGATGTGCTTGGCGCTCGCCGCGGCGAATCCCTCTTCGAGGACGCAGCGCACCGTCTCCTCGATGACCATCGCGCGGGTTCGGTCCGCGCGGACCTGCTTGCCGTTGGGCGGGCGGCGCGGGGCGACGCTGGCGGCCTGGGGCATTCCTACCTCTTGAAGCGGCCGGCGAACCCGCGCAGCGGCAGGTCGGCGCTGGTGATCAACCCCGGTGGCGCGGACACCACCGACCGGATGGCATGCAGCGCAGGCATTCCCGTGACCGTCATTCCGATCGAGGCGAAGGCCTCGGGGTTGGACAGGTCCACGCCGGGCTTCGGGAAGATCATGTGCTTGTTGTACACGCACGGGTCACCCTTGATTTGGGTGATATAGCAGCCCTTGATATCCCAGTGCGGGTCGGTGTGCGGTGTCATCTGCCATTCCAGGTGCGTCTCCACCCTCGGCACCCCGTCGACCATGCCCTGGTACTTGATGTAGTTCCCACCCAGCGAGCCCTTGGGCAGCTGGTACCAACCGAGGTCGACATCCTTTGTGCAGGCGCCTAATTCGTAACTGAACTTGACCTCGTCGAGTTTCAGATCGAAGCAGTCGGCCATCATCAGCACGCTGTCGGCGAAGACCCGGGTGTACTTCTCCAGCTTGCCCGGGATCTCGGGATCGTCGATGGGCTGGCCGTAGCCGACCTCAATCCAGGTGTCTTTGGAGTGATGGCACGAGACGTCGACCGACTCGATCGTGGTCACGTTTTCGATCTCGGCGACGTCGGCCGAACACACCACACCGAGAATCTGGTTGAGCCCGGGGTTCATGCCGGTGCCGTAGAACGTGGAATTGCCCTTGCGGCAGGCCTCCTCGAGGAGCTGGGACACGGGCTTACCCGAGGGATGCGGATGGTTGGTGTCGCGGTGCCAGCCGGTGATCCAGTCGGCCGTGGTGACGATGTTGATGCCCGCCTCGAGGATTTTGATGTAGAGGTCCTCGTCGGGGAACACGCCGTGGAACGTCAAGACGTCGGGTTCGGCGGCGATGATCTCCTCGATCGTGCCGGAGGCGCGCACCCCGACCGGGCCGATGCCGACGATCTCTCCGGCATCCCTGCCGACCTTTTCGGGGGTGTAGCAGTGCAATCCGACGAGCTCGAGATCCGGATGCTGCCCGATCCGCTTGATCATCTCGGTCCCGAGGTTGCCTGTGGCAACCTGGAACACACGCGTCGGGCGGGCGGGTTGTGTGGTCATCGGGTCGGACCTTTCTCGGACGACGTTGTGGCACCGGATGTTTGAAGGTCGGCCGCATTGCCGCCGCGGCCATCGGGATAGAACTGGGTCGCCCACTTACGCAACGCGGTGAAACCCTCGTACTCGGCCGTCGCCAGCGCAGGCGGGTCAGAGTAGCGCTGGTGCGACCAGATGTGTACATCCTGCGTGAACTGGCGGATGACCTCGGCGCCGAACTCGGCGGCCTTCTCCTCGGCCCGTTGGTCATCGCGGCCGGGGGTGCGGCCGATGTAGACCATGAACCGGACATCCGACGTTCGGTCGTCCACGGGGGTGATCGCCGAGATCGTCCGGTTGTCCACCATGCCCCAACTCTTGGTCACCGCGATGCCGAGGCCGCCGTTGATGGCTTCCACACCGCTTCGCACGTCGTCGATCGACTGGGACTCATCGCCTTCGAAGGTGATGGTGAAGTCGACATACGACCACGGCTCGGCGAAGTCGTGACGAGTGAAGACAGGGATGATCGGTGTTTTGTGCACGAACTTGAAATGCGCGAAGTCGACGCCGTTCTCCAGCACGTACTGAGGATGCAGTTCGAGTCCCTCGCGGAAGAGGGTCATCGGCGGATAATAGTCGGCGGCGGTGCGCGTGTCTCCGAAGCTGCCGAAGATGTCCGGCGCGTCGAAATAGGGTGCGCGCCCGTCGATGTCGTGCCAGATATAGATCGAGCCGTTACGTTCGGCGACGGGGTAGCTGCGGATCCGCCTGCCGCGGTTCGGGCGGTCCTGGTACGGGATACAGACGTTGCGACCTTCGGAGTTCCACTGCCAGCCATGGAACGGGCACTCGATGACGTCACCCTCGACGTGGCCGCCGTATCCCAGGTGGGCTCCGAGGTGCTCGCAGTAGGCGTCCATCACCACCGCTTGGCCCGAAGACGTTCGCCACGCGATCATCTCGCGGTCGAAGTACTTCATCCGCCGGACATCGCCGGGCTTGAGCTCTGCCGACCACGCGACCTGGAACCATCCGGTCGGCTTCATCGACAGGGGTGGCTTTGCCATCGACGTCCTCTCGGGCTGCGCTGCCACTGGGTCTCGGTTCGACAAATGATAGAGCACTCAATGTAAAATTGGCCAGGGTGATTTCGTTGCGGGCGGGCCTCACGCAGAATGACCTGGTGACCAACCGAATCCAGGAGCTCCTCGGCGTCGACTTCCCCGTCGTGCAGGCGCCCATGACCTACATCGCGCGCGCCGAGCTCGCCGCCGCGGTCTCCGAGGCCGGCGGCCTTGGCATGATCGAGACGCTGACCGAAGACGGCCGCGCCGATCTGTACCGAGTGCGTGACCTCACCGACAAGCCGGTTGCCGCCAACCTGATGATCCAGGGCTGGAAGGCCGACCCGTCCATCGTCGACACCCTGGCCGCGGCAGGGGTGAACCACGTCTTCACCTCCGCGGGCGATCCCGCGTTGTTCACCGCACGCCTGCACAACGCCGGCATGACGGTCGTGCACGTCGTCGGATCCCTGAGGGGTGCGCGCAAGGCGGCCGATGCCGGCGTCGATGCGTTGGTGGTCGAGGGCGTCGAAGGCGGCGGGTTCAAGTCGCTGCTGGGTGCGTCGACGATGGTGCTGCTTCCGTTGGTCGCCGAGAATGTCGACCTGCCGATCATCGCGGCCGGCGGCATGTGCGACGCACGGTCGACGGCCGCGGCGCTGGTCCTCGGTGCCGAGGGCGTCCAGATGGGAACTCGAATGCTGGCCAGCGTCGAGGCGGCCGTGCACGCGAATTTCAAAGATGCGATCGTGACGGCCGACGACTCCGGCACCGTGCTTCTCGACATCCCCGGCAACCCGACGATGCGCGTCCTGCGCACCGGGCTGGCCGCGCGGGTCGCTTCTCACGACCCAGGCGCACGCCTGCTGGGCAAGATCACCGAGCTGTACTTCGACGGCGATATGAACGCCAGTGTGGCCAACACCGGCCAGGTCTCGTCCCGAATCCGGGAGCTGCTGCCGGTCGCGGACATCGTGCGGCGCACGTGGACCGAGATCGATGCGGCGTTGACCGATGCCAAATCGAGGATGTAGTCCGCGGGCTAGGCGACACGCTCGTGGCTGCGCGCCACGCGTTCGGCTTCCGGGCACACCGCGCGTTTGGTGCGCGGCCCACGGGCGCGCTGACGGAGCGCGACCATGGAGCCCGAGCGGACGACCCCCAGCGGGCCCGGGCCGGCGAACCGCGCGATACCAGAGACCCGCAGAGCGACAGCGGCTTTCGCCTGGCGGTAGCCGACACGGATGCCCGCTGCGGCGACGATGAGCAAGGCGGCGACACCCGGCAACGCCACGGCAGCCAGGGCCGTCAGCGATGCCGGAACCAGGACCGCCTCGATGACGTGTTCGAAGATCGACTTCGCACTTGCCGGCGCGGCGGCGGTGGTCAGCGGAACCGTTCCCGAGACCGAGAGCGGCTGGACGGTGTCAGTGGTGGCCACCTTGCCCTGCACCGGCCGCGGGGCCATCGTGCCGAACAGCGATCCGCTGTGCGCGGGGCCCACGGGCCGCGTGGCTTCGCCCGGATGCGGTCCGACCAGTGTTCCTCCGGTCGGGGCGTCCACCTTCCTGGCATCCAGCGTGCCGCTTCCGCCGATCAACGACTGGGGCGGACCGGACGAAGCGGGAATGCCCAGCATCGCGTAGAAATCCGATGGCACCCGCGTGACTGCGCCGGTCACGGTGGTCAGCATGGTCTGCAGCGAGGTGATCGCATCTCGGATCGGCGTCTTCGACGTCTGCAGCGCGGCGAGCGACTCCGACCAGGTCACCATCGCGCCGTTGATGGTGACGAACGCGTTGGTCAGCGGATCGGCGGTCTTGGCTTCCGGCGTCACAGGGGCGTCGACCTGAACGGCGGGCGTCGTACCGGTCTGCGGGGCCGGCGACGCTGCGGCGGCGTCTGCGGCGGAGTTGGAGTCCGGTTGAGTGGCCGAACCGTCCGCGGGCACCGTCGGAACCGGCGCCTCGGCGGCGGGTTCGGTCTCCGTCGTCAGTTCCTGGGTCTCGGGGACGGTTCCGCTTTCGCTCGTCTGCGCCCCGACGCCGACTTCAGTCCCTTGCGGATCGATCGGTGTGGCGTTGGCTTCGTCGGTGGGCGCGGTTTCTTCGTCCGCGGTCACGTCGGCGTCCTCCGCCTTGGTCCCCGTGGTCACGGTCCTGTCGACGCCGCCCCGCACGATGGTCGTGGGGCGGGTGAACCCGTCCTGCCGCGACTGTGACTGCCGTGAGAAATCGGGAAGGCGGAGCCGGAAGCGCCGGTCGATCTTGGGCGTGGACTTGGTCGCCGTCCCGGCGGTGGCGCCCGAAGTCTCCGAGCCGTCGGTGCCGGTGGTGGAACCCTGGCTGGCCCCAGTCGAGCCGCTCGTTCCCGCGCCACCGGTGCTACCTGAGTCGTCAGCACTGGCGACAGCACCGCCGCCGCCGAACAGCAATCCGGCAGCGAGGACACAGACACCCGCCGTGACGCGCAAAGGTGACGTGGGAATGATCGCCTCCGTCCGAAAAGAGAACCCTCGTTCAGAGAGGGTTTGATAGACGATTGTTACACAGAATTAGCCCCGCAATACAGAGCTATTGGTGACGATTGCGGGCGGCCCGGTGCAAATCTTTGCCGACCGAAGAACCGTCGCGAATGGCGACTCAAGATCAACGCCGCCGCGACCGGTTCCGAACTCCAGGTCTCGAATGGCGACGACTGATTCGCTCCGCGGACAGCGGATCGGCTTGCGACGTGATCGGGGCAGGTCGGCGGTGGTGACCGCGCGGCCGTGACATTGCGACGTCCGTGCCGGAGACCCTCTCAGCGGTGCCCGCTCCCCGACCGCGAGACTAAACCGGCCGCCAATTGATCTAGATGGTCTTTTGGTAGCCAAGAAAACGGTCCGCTGATCCAAGACGCGTCGTTTTAAGCGGACAGTCTAAACAGCCCCGGCGCGGACGAGCGCTGACAAACTGTCCACGAACCGGTGGCGTGTGACGGCACCGCTCCGGTGAGGTCCGGTGGGAAGGCGGAACGCAGATGACGGTGAGCGCTGAAGGTGTGCGAGACAGCCGGGACAGCGACACCGAGAAAGAGGGGGTCCACTACGACCCCTACGACGCCGACCTCAACCGCGAGCCCTATCCGATGTTCTCGCGGATCCGTGAGCACGCGCCGCTCTACTACAACGCCGAGCACGACTTCTATGCGCTGAGCCGCTACGCCGACGTCGACGCGGCACTGCTCGACCACGAGACGTTCAGCTCGGCGCGCGGAGCGGTGCTGGAGATCATCAAGGCCGGCCTGAACATCCCGCCCGGCACGCTGATCTTCGAGGACCCGCCGATCCACAACATCCACCGCAAGCTGTTGTCCCGGATCTTCACGCCCAGAAAGGTGAACGCGCTCGAACCCAAGATCCGTCAGTTCACCGCCCGCTGCCTGGACCCTTTGGTCGGCGCGGGCCGCTTCGACTTCGTCAAGGACCTCGGTGCTCAGATGCCCATGCGGGTGATCGGCATGCTGCTCGGCATTCCGGAGGCCGACCAGGAGCACGTGATCGAACACGGCGAGTCGACGATCCGCACCGAACGGGGCGGCAAGATGACCGACAACCCCGACGGCCCCATCGCCACGGGTCAGGTATTCGCCGACTACATCGACTGGCGAGCACAGCATCCCAGCGACGACATCATGACCGAACTGCTCAACGCCGAGTTCACCGACGAGGCCGGGACGCTGCGGCGACTGGGCCGCGAGGAACTTCTGCTCTACCTGCAGGTGATCGCGACGGCCGGCAGCGAGACCACCACCCGGCTGATCGGCTGGGCCGGCAAGCTGCTCTCCGATCACCCGGACCAGCGGCGCGCGTTGGTCGCCGACCGGTCACTACTGCCTGGGGCCATCGAGGAGGTCGTGCGTTTCGAACCGCCCGCCCCGCATGTCTGCCGATATGTCACCCGCGACGTGACCTACTACGGCGAGACGGTGCCCGGGGGCAACGCGATGATGTTGATCGTCGGCGCGGCCAATCGTGACCCGCGACACTTCGGCGCTGACAGCGAGCGGTTCAATATCAATCGGCCGCCGCGTCAGCACCTCGGCTTCGGGGTCGGCACGCACTTCTGCCTCGGCAACGCGCTCGCACGATTGGAAGGACGCATCGCGCTGGACGAGATTCTCCAACGATTCCCGGACTGGCACGTCGACCTCACCGATGCCGAGCTCAGCCCGACGTCCACCGTCCGTGGATGGGAGTCGATGCCTGCCGTGGTGGTTTGACGGAAAGCGATACGCACGAAGATCAGTGTCTTCGCCCCTGACGAATTCGATTGCGTCGGCGGCGTTCAGCTGCCCGGCTACACGGGCCGCCTACTGGAGATAACACAAAGTGGAGGTAGCGAACATGCCAGATTACGACTACGAAGAGATGAAACGGGAAGCCGAGCAACACATCCGGTTCGAGAAGGACCGCAAGAACCGGATCGCCTACATCACGTTCAACCGGCCCGAGGCGCAGAACTCGACGACGATGGGCATGCGCCAGCTCTACGCCGATATGATCCACAAGTGCAACGTCGACGACGACGTCAAGGTCGTCGTGATCCGCGGCGAGGGCGATGACTTCGGCAGCGGTGGCGACCTTCCCGAACAGCGGGGCATGCTGGAGAACCCGGGCATGCCGCTGCTGCACGAACTCGCGATCAACGACGACGACGTCAAGTACCCGCCCGGCGGTTCGTATCGCTACCTGTCGACGGTGACCGACTTCTACGCCAAGGCGCGTGCAGGCAATCGGCCCCTGCAGGAACTTCGCAAGGTCAGCATCATCGAAGCGAAGGGGTATTGCTACGGCTGGCATTTCTATCAGGCCGGCGACGCCGATCTGGTGGTCTCCTCCGACGACGCGCTGTTCGGCCATCCGGCGTTCCGTTATGTCGGGTGGGGGCCGCGATTGTGGTGGTGGGCCGAGACGATGGGCTTGCGCAAGTTCTCCGAAATGCTGTTCACCGGTAGACCGTTCAGCGCAAAGGAGATGTACGAGTGCGGCTTCCTCAACAGCGTCGTGCCCAGGGACCAACTCGAGGCCGAGACCGAGAAGTACGCCCTCGCCTGCTCGAAGTCGCGTCCGACCGACACGGTCGCGGTGCAGAAGACCTTCCTCGAGCTGTACAAGCAGCACAAGGGCGAGTACTTCGGCAGCCTGTTGACCGGCATGGTCGAGGGGATGCTGCCGATGATCCAGAACGACCAGCGCAACGATGTCGATCTCACCGAGGGCACCTTCGAAAAGGGGCTCAACAACGTGGTCAAGGACAACGACATGAACTTCCCACCGGAGTGGCGGCTGAGCCGGTCGGGACGTAACAAGCCCTGACCGGCATGTCGGCGCTGACCGGCTTTCGGATCGTCGAGGTGGCCGAGCGGGTCGCCGGCGAGTACTGCGGCAAGCTACTGGCCGATCTGGGGGCCGATGTCGTTAAAGTCGAACGGCCCGGGTGGGGCAGTCCCACCCGGGCCATGGCGCCGCTAGTCGGTGGCGAGGACGGTCCCGAACGCAGTGCGCTGTTCGCCTACCTCAACACCAACAAGCGATCGGTCGAATTCGACACCGCCACAACACATGAGCTGATCGCCACCGCCGATGCGGTGATCGACGACCACAGCGCGACCTGGGCCGCCGAGCATGGATTGTCGGCCGTCGAGGTCGCCCGTCGCCATCCCCACGTGGTGTTCTGCGCCATCACGCCGTTCGGCCTCACCGCACCGCCTGCATTCGACGACGCTGTGGGCCTGAACGTCTTTCACGCCAGCGGGTGGGGCTACCACACCCCCAGCCACGCCGACCCGGATCGGCCGCCGTTGAAGGGACCCGGCCGGTTCCTCGCCGACTACGAGGGCGCGCTCGACGCCGCCCTCTGTGTGATGTCGGCGCTGTTCGACCGGATGCACACCGGCCGCGGCGAATACATCGACGTCTCGCAGCAGGCCGTGCTGGTGTCGCGGGCCGATTGCATCCTGGGACGGTTCGTCACCGGGGAGATCGCGCCGCAGAACCGTCGCGACGACTACGACCAGGCGGGACCCGCAACGTTCTTCGCCTCGCGCGACGGCTTCGTCTACCTCTACATGACCAGCAGAGCGCACTGGCTGGGCCTTAAAACGCTGATGGGGGCGCCGGCGTGGCTCGACGAATTCGACGACGACTGGCTGGAATTCGGCGTCACACCCCAGCGAGTCGCCGACTTCCGCAGCGGCTTCGCCGACTGGATGCGCGAGCGGCCCGGCGAGGACACCGCGGAAGAGGCGCAGCGACTCGGCGTACCGTTGGTGCCGGTCAACGGCGCAGCCGAGCTTCTGCGTTCACCGCAGTACCGGCACCGTGAGTTCTTCTGTGACGTCACCCATCCCGTGCTGGGCACGAGCGCCTACCCCACCGTGGGTTACCGGCTTAGCGCGACTCCGGCCCGGATCACCCGACCCGCGCCGACGCTCGGCCAGCACAGCGAGGAGGTCCTGGCCGAACTCTCACGACCGCGCACCCCACTCGCAGCGCGGAACCCGCAACTCAAGGCCGACGGTTCGCGGGGTGGGCCGTTGCAGGGTGTGCGGGTCGTCGAGCTGACCAAGGTGTGGGCCGGGCCTTATGCCGGCAAGATGCTGGCACTCCTCGGTGCCGAGGTGATCAAGGTCGAGTGCTCGGCCACTCCCGAGGAGATGCGCGCCTACGGCGGCACCGACATCAACCACGCGCCCTATTTCCTGAGCATCAACCCCGAGATCCTCAGCGTCGACCTCGACATCAAGACGCCCCGCGGCCGGGATGCGCTCTTGGCGTTGGTAGCTCGCAGCGACGTCGTGCTCAACAACCTGCGGCCCGGCGCGATGGAACGACAAGGCCTCGGATACCGGGACCTGACCGCGCTCAAATCCGACATCATCTCGGTGTCCGTCAAGATGTGGGGTAACGACGGGCCGCTGGGCCATCAGACCGGCTACGCGCCGTGTTTCGCCGCCCTGGCGGGCCTCGCCTCGCTGGTCGGTTATCCGGGCGGCCCTCCGCTCGGGGCGAGCATGCGTTACGGGGATTCCACCGTGGGTGCGGCCGCGGCATTGGCCGCCGTGGCGTCGCTGCTGCACCGGGAGCGCACGGGACAGGGCCAAATCGTCGACGTCTCCGCCGTCGAGGTGCTTTCGTCGATGGTGGGTGACTGCCTGTTTGAGCAGAGCCTGACCGGCAGGCTGCTGGGGCCCGACGGCAACCGCCACCCCGATATGGCGCCGCACGGCTGCTACCCCTGCGCGGGCGCGGACTGGGTCGCCGTCGCCGTCAGGAACGACAATGCCTGGGTGCGTCTCTGTGAGGTACTCGGCGCCGATGAGCTCGCCGCCCGATATCCGACGATGGCCGAGCGGCAACGCGATGCCGAGGTCCTGGACGCGCAACTGAGCGCGTTGACCCGCGGACATGAGGCGGGCGGTCTCGCCGAGCGACTGCGTAACGCCGGTGTGCCCGCGGCCAAAAGCGCGACGGCCACCGAGGTGATCGGCGACGAATTGCTCTGGGACCGCGGCACGTATCGATTCGTATCGGACCGGGTCGAAGGACAGCGGCCGGTGCTTGGGCCCTCGTGGCTGATGACCCGTCCCGCACGCATCGAACGCGGTGCACCGGACCTGGGACAACACAACGACTACGTGCTCGGCGACATCCTCGGGCAGACGGGAGTGAAGAACACATGACCGCGTTGGGCGGGACGGTGGCACTGGTGACCGGGGCCAGCAGCGGGATTGGCGCGGCAACCGCCCGTGCGCTCGCCGCCGGAGGCGCCTCGGTTGCACTGGTGGCGCGTCGGCGCGACCGGCTGAGCGCACTCGCCGATGAGATCGTGGCGTCAGGTGGCAGAGCCCTGGCCGTGCCCGCCGATGTGACCGACGCCGACCAGGTGGCGGTCGCGGTGGCGACGACCGTCGGCGAGTGGGGCCGCCTCGACACGTTGGTCAACAACGCCGGCTTGTTGCGTATGGGTGTAGCCGCGCACGCGCCGCTGGCCGATTGGGATGCCCTGGTCTCGGTCAACATTCGAGGCGTCTTATACGCCACGCGCGCCGCGCTCCCCCATCTGATCGCGGCGGCCGCTGATTCGCCGCGGGGCGTCGCCGATATCGTCACGATCAGCTCGACGGGCGGGCGGGTGGCGCGGCCGGGAACCGCCGTCTATTCGCTGACCAAGTTCGGCGTCAACGCGTTCAGTGAGGGCATCCGCCAGGAACTCGTCGGCAACCGGGTCCGCGTGGGAATCGTCGAACCGGGGACGGTGGAAACCGAGATCTTCGATCACCTTGACCCGCAGGCGCTTACGGCTCAACAGGCTAGGACGTCCGGAATGGTCAAGCTGAGGCCCGAGGACATCGCGGACGCGGTGACGTACATGGTGACGCGCGATAGGCGCGTCGCGGTCAACGAGATCCTTGTGCGAGCGGCGGAACAGACATGGTGAAGGTCGACTGGGTGCACGGTGACGCGACCGGCCTTGCGTTCCCCGCCCACCCCGAAGCGCTGGCCGACGGCGGAACGGAGTTCCTCACCGAGGCGTTCCGCGCTTACGGTGCATTGTCCGAGGACAACGAAGTGGTCGCGATCGAGCGCTTCAACCAGGTATCCGGCGGCAGCACTGGGCGCAAGGCCGTCCTGACCGTGCGTTACGCGCGCGAGCATCCCGACGCGCGCACCGACCTGTTCGGGAAGTTCTCCCGCGACTTCGACGACGCGGTGCGTGATGTCGGGCGCACCCAGATGGAGTCCGAGACCCGGTTCGCGGCGCTCACGCGCGCTCCGGCGTTTCCTATCGCGGTGCCTGCCACCGTGTTCGCCGACTTCCACCGCGAAACCGGCACGGGGTTGATGATCAGCGAGCGGATCGCGTTCGGCGCCGGCGCGATCGAACCGCAGTACCACAAGTGTCTCGACTACGAGATACCCGAGCAGGCAACGCATTACCGGGCGTTGCTGACCGCCGTGGGGCGGCTGGCGGGAACCGAACGGTCGGGTCGACTGCCCGCCGATCTGCTCGCGCAGTTCCCAGTGGACCTGCGGGCGGCGACGGTGGGCAAACCGCCGGTGTACACCGCCGATCAACTCGAGCGCCGGCTGCGCCGGCTCGCCGAGTTCGTCGAGCATCACGAGGGTCTGTTCGCGGAGAACGTGCGCTCGTCGTCATTCCTGTCTCAGATGACCGCGGAGGCACCGGAGCTGATGAGGCGCGAAGCAGACTTGTGGCAGCAGCTGAGCGGAGATACCGACTACCTCGCACTGTGCCACTGGAACGCCAACGTCGACAACGCCTGGTTCTGGCGCGACGACGATGGCGAGTTGCAATGCGGGCTGATGGACTGGGGCTGCGTCAGCCGGATGCACGTGTCGATGGCGATATGGGGATCCCTGTCGGGAGCCGAGACATCGCTGTGGGACAACCATCTCGACGAGCTGCTCGAGATGCTCTGCAAGGAGGTGCTCGCCAGCGGTGGGCCGATCCTCGACCCCGCCACGGTGGAGCGGTCCCTGGTCGTGTACGCGACGCTGATGGGAGTCACCTGGCTGCTCGACGTGCCTGCGCTGATCCGCAAGCAGGTTCCCGACGCCGGGCCGCACACCACACGCACCGACCCGCGTATCCGGTCCGACGAGAGCGTGCGCGCGCCGTTGCAGATGTTGATCAACGTGCTGAACCTGTGGCAGACCCGCGGCGGGGCAGCGAAACTGACTGAGCCTTAACGCATCAGCGCGCGCACGTGTTCGCGAGCGAAGAACTCCTGGTTTTCGCCCCACCCCTGCTGGCCGTCCCACCGCCAGTCGGTCAGCGTCCAGAACGTCATCCGTCCGGGCCAGCCGAGCCAGCGCAACGCGGTACGCACGTCGCCTTCGGCATGCAGGGCCCGGCCGAGGTCGTCTTCGGCGTCGAGCACCACCCGCGCGGGAGCGCCCGCGCGGCGGTCGAGCACGCGGCGCTCGCCGGTGACGAGTTCGCCCACCGTTCCGTCACGCAGCAGATATCCGCCGATCACACGGTCCACACCAGAGCGGGTCGCCATCGTGATGGCGTGCCAACTCGATTCGGCGTCGGCGATGGCCCACAGGTAGTCACCGGAGCGGCGGGCACCCGGGCGGTGCGGACCCCAGGTGCGGTCGCGCATCGAGAAGCAGTCGATATCGAAGCGCTCGCCGTTCAGCGTCGCGGTGCCCCGCATGCGGCCCGGTTGGTCGAAGTGGCCGTGCTGCGGGGATGCCTCGCCGAGGACGTGCGGCGCCATCAGCGACGTCCACTCCAGGTCCAGGTCGAGCCCCAGCTCCGAGTAGGACAGCCGGTAGCGGTGCATCGGATCTTCGACGACGTGACGCAGCGAGTTCGGCAGCTGGAAGTCGGCGAAATCCAGCGCCCCCGTGGGCGGTTGGATCCAGCGCCAGTCGTAGAACAGGCAGTCGTAGGTCTGTTCGCCACTGGGGTCCCACATCGCGGGCCCGCCGCCGCTGGTCCCGGTGCGGACATCGTGGTAGTAGTACACGAACCCGTTGATGTCGCGTTCGGGGATCGCGAAGTTGAACCACCCGCTCTCGTTCCAGTTCGGGTCATCGGTGGCGGGGTGGAAGACCTCGTCGGCCGCGGTGATCGCGTGGGTTGTCATGGCGCTCAATCCAGGTAGGTCACGGCGGTCAGCTTCTCGGACAGCTGCCACAGTGACTGGCGGTCCTCGGCTCGGTGCACCGCTGCCGGCACCTTCGCGAAAGCCACACCGCCGCCGGCGGTCTCGTAAAAGCCGCGCGGACCGTAGTAGGCGCCGCCTTCGGCGTCGGGTGATGTCGCGGCGTAGAGCGTCGGCTTGATGCCCTCGTCGACGTCGAGCCACATGAACGGCAGCAGGCGCCATGTGGCCCTGGTGAGCCGGGCGTTCAGCGTGGGTTTGTCCCGTCCGTAGGAAGCGCCGCTGAGCAGGTTGGTCTTGCTCAAGCCGGGGTGCGCGGCGTTCGACATCACACCCCATCCGTGTGCGCGACTGCGTTGATCGAGCTCCTTGGCGAACATCAGCTGCGCCAGCTTGGCCACCCCGTACGAGCGCATGGGCCGGTATCCGCGTTCGGCGTTGGGGTCGTCGAATGTCAATCCGCGCTGCGTGGCGGCGATGCTGCTCACGGTGACCACGCGCGCGGTTTCGGAGGCCCGCAGCAGCGGCAGCAGGTGGCCGGTCAGGGCGAAGTGGCCGAGATGGTTCGCGCCGAACTGCAATTCGAAGTTGTCGTCGGTTGTCTGCCGCTGCGGCGGTGTCATCACGCCGGCGTTGTTGATGAGGATGTCGATCGGCCGACCTTCGGCGGCGAGCTGTTCCCCCAGGGCGGCAACGCTTTCCAGCGACGCCAGATCCAGCTGTGCTATGCGTGTGCTGGCCTGCGGAACGGCCTGGCGGATCTGCGCGATCGCGGCCTCGCCTTTGGCGCGGTTGCGGACCGCCAGGATCACGTCGGCGCGGGCCGCCGACAGCTCGCGCGCCAGCCCGAATCCGAGACCACTGTTGGCGCCGGTGACCACGGCGAGGCGACCCGACAGATCGGGCACGTGCAGTTCGAGCCCACGGCTCATCGCGCGTTCCTCGAGATGGTTCGGCGGACAGGCGCCTGCCACAGGCCGGTGATCGCGTCGGTGAGCCCTTCGGCCGCCCGCGGCCAGGGCGACCTCGCGAGCGGACCGTGTTGCGCCAGCGCCCCTTCGTGTTCGGCGCAGGTGTGCATGAGCAGGTTGCGCGCCATCACGATCCGTTCGAAGCGGACCCGCTTGGGCAGTTCGGCGAGGCATCCCGTGATGCCGTCGATCACCTGCACCAGATGCGGGGATGACAGGGCGTCCTTGGTGACGACATCGCGGTAACTCGGGTCGGCCATGGCTTGTGCGGCGAAGCGCGCGTACCAACTCGGATTGCCGAGTTGGTCGAGGTGTTCGGTCAGCGGACGCACCAGGCAGTCGACCCAGTCCCGCAGGTCGGCGGAGGTGCCGAGCTCGGCCAGCATCCTGGCGCGGAGCTGTTCGATCGGCTCCCGATGCTTGCTCTCGATCGCGCGCAGAAGGTCGGTGCGGGTGCCGAAGTGGTAGCAGACCGCGGCGTTGTTGCCCTGCAAAGCCGCCTCGCTGATCTGGCGGTTGGACACGGCGTGCATACCCCGTTCGGCGAAGAGGCGCTCGGCGGCGGCGAGCAATACTTCGCGCGTTCCTTCCGATCGATGTCCACTCAAGGGCCGGGCTGCGGTCACCGACCCAGTAGACACGGGCCTCACGATTAAATCAAGCGATTTATTTAGTGCGAACGTGGCGCGGACGGTGCTTGCCCTCGCCCCGTCGCCACACGACGATGAGACGATGCCGGCGTCAGCGCGTGTTCTTGTGGCCGGGTCCGGGTTCGCCGGGCTGTGGGCCGCCCTCGGCGCGGCACGCCGCCTCGACGAACTCGGCGTGCGCACGGTGGACGTCACCGTCGTCAGCCCGAAGCCGTATCACGACATCCGGGTGCGCAACTACGAAGCCGACCTCACGCCGTGCCGAATTGCGCTGTCACAGTTGCTCGATCCCGTCGGTGTCGGGCACGTGTCCGCCGAGGTGACCGCAATCGACCCGGCGGCCGCGACGCTGGGCACCGCCGACGGAGCGACGTTGAGTTATGACCGCCTCGTCCTGGCGGCGGGCAGTCGCGTTGTCAGACCCGACATTCCGGGGCTGGCCGAGTTCGGGTTCGACGTCGACACCTACGACGCCGCGCAAAAATTGCACAGGCACCTTCGCACGCTGCGGGCCGACGACCCCCCGTCGGCGACGGCCGTCGTCGTCGGTGCGGGCCTCACCGGCGTCGAGACGGCCAGCGAGCTACCCGAGATGCTCGCGGACGCCCACGGCCCGGGACTGACACCGCGGGTGGTGCTCGTCGACCGGAATGCCCGCATCGGGTCGGACATGGGCGAATCGGCGCGGCCGGTCATCGAGAAAGCGTTGCGCGACAACGGCGTCGAGGCGATCACCGGAGCGAGCGTCACCGCGGTCGACGAGCGCAGCGTCACCCTGTCGACGGGTGAGGTGATCGAGACGGTGACCGTCGTTTGGTGTGCCGGTATGCGCGCCCATCCGCTGACCAGCCAGCTGGGTGTGCCGTTGGACCGGATCGGCCGCGTCCTGGTTGACGACTATCTACGGGCCGAAGGCGTGCGTGGTGTGTTCGCGGCGGGTGATGTGGCCGCCGCGAAAATGGACGACGAGCACATGTCGGTGATGTCGTGTCAACACGGCAGGCCGATGGGTCGGTACGCGGGCTACAACGTGATCGGCGACCTACTGGGTCTGCCCATGCGACCGCTTCGGATTCCGTGGTACGTCACCGTCCTCGACCTCGGTCCGGCCGGTGCGGTGTACACCGAGGGCTGGGACCGCCGCGTCGTGAGCACCGGCGCGACGGCCAAGGCGACGAAGCGGATCATCAACGGCGAGCGGATCTATCCCCCGCTGACCGGTGACCGTGCGGCGCTGCTGGCCGCGGCGGCACCGGAACTGCAGACGGCGCCCGCGTACGAGCAGTGACTACTTGCCGTTTCGCTCACGGTGCTTGCAGCCCGGCCAGCAGCACGGGCGGCGCTTGCCTTCTTCGAGTTCTTCCTGGGTGCGCCGGATCCGGCGTTCGCGGGTCTTCTCCTGCTTGGCGTCCTCGACCCAGCAGATGAACTCGTTGCGCGCCAGCGGGGTGATGTCGTTCCAGGCCGTGAGCGCGGTGTCGTTGGCGAGCAATGCCTTACGCAGATCGGCCGGTAGCTTGTGCACCACGCCGCCGGACACTCGCGAGCTTCCCATGGGCGCAGGATAGACGGCGGGAGGGCAGACTGGCCGCATGCGGTCGGGTTTGGCTATCGGAGAGTTCGCCACGGTGACGCATCTGAGCGTGCGGACGCTGCGCCGCTACCACGAGGCCAAATTGCTCGAGCCCGCCTGCGGGAACCCGTCCACCGGGTACCGCTACTACTCCGCCGAACAGATACCAACCGCCCAGGTGATCCACCGGCTGCGCCAGCTCGATGTGCCGCTCGCCGAAGTCCGGGCCATCCTCGACACTGGAGATCCGCAGCGACGTGCAGAGGTAATCGCCGGTCATGTGCGGCGGCTGGAGGCCGAGCTGGACCGGACACGCGCCGCCGTGGTGTCGCTACGCCGGTTGTTGAACCCCGAGCCGGCCGACCTGGATGTCGAGCTGCGGTCGGTTCCCGCCCGGCGGGTCGCCGCGATCACCGGTCTTGTACGGCTCGACGATTCGCTTTCGTGGTACGACGAGGCGATGGCCGAACTGGATGCCGCGTTCCCCGAAGCCGAGCGCACCGGACCGCCCGGCGGGCGGTACGCCAACGAACTGTTCACCCAGTCCGTCGGGACGATGACGGTCTTCCGGCCGGTGCGCCTTCCGCAGGCGTCCGGCCGCATCGAGGTCGTGCAGCTTCCGCCCGTCGATCTCGTCGTCGCCGTCCACGATGGTCCGCACGACGATCTAGGCGTCACCTACGGCCGTCTCGGAGACTGGGTGGTGCAAAATGCGCTCGCTGTCGACGGGCCGATCCACGAAACCTACGTGGTGGGCCCTCGCGACACGACGGACCCGGCGCGGTGGCGAACCGAGATCGGCTGGCCGGTGTTTCGGGTCGCCCCAGATCTCATCTGATTTCCGCGTCAGCTTTCAGGTGGGGAAATCCGCTCCTCGGGACAGCTTTTCGTGCACTCGGACCTCGGCGAGGGATTCTTCGAGTGTGCCCACGACGGTGTCGTAGCCGCTGCTGCCGAGGACGAGCCGCCGGGGCGGCGGGTCTTCGGCCATGGCCGCGATGACCGCGCGCACCCCGCGTCGGGGATCGCCCGGCTGAGCACCGTCCTGTCGGCCATCGCGTCGCGCACCTGCTCGAGCAGAGTGCCGTACTCGGAAATGGGCTCCTCGATCGGTTCGTAGCCGAAGCCGGCGTAGGCACGGGTGCGAAACGCTCCGGGTTCGACCGCCATGACGCGGATGCCCAGCGGTTCGACCTCGTCGCGGAGAACCTCGGTGATCGCCTCGATCGCGGCTTTCGTTGCGCTGTAGTGACCGAAGCCGGTGACGCCGCGCAATCCGGCGACCGAGGACATGTTGACGACCCACCCGCTGCCCCTGGCACGCATACCGGGCAGCGCCGCGCGAATCACCGACAGCACCGCGAAGAAGTTGAGCTCGAACATCTTTCGGACCGCAGCGTCCGCCATGCCCTCGATTGACCCGAACCAGCCGCGGCCGGCGTTGTTGACCAGGACGTCGATACCGCCGAAGTGGTCCTCGGTGGCGCGCACCGCCTCCCGCACCTGCTCGGTGTCGGTGACGTCGAGCGGCAGCACGAGTACACGATCGCCGTGCTGCTGCGCCCAGTCGGTCAACTCGTCGGGGCGGCGAGCTGTCAACGCGACGCGGTCGCCGATCTCGAGAGCGGCGTCGGCGAACGCCATGCCGAAACCGCCCGGTGTGCCGCCGGTGATGAACCACGTCTTCGTCATGGTTCGATCACCAGTCGAGTGATGAATTCGCCGTCGAGGGTGAACCGGAAGTGCAGATCGGCCACGCCGCCGGGAAAGTCGCCTTCGAGATGCTGGAGGACGTCGAAGTGGCCATCGCCGGACCGGGTGGCGCTGACGAGTTCGGTGGAGTAGGTGTATCCGCTGGCGGCGTTGCGCACCCAGTCGGCGATCTCACCGTGGCCGCGGTAGGTGTGCCCTTCGTCGGTGGCGGTCGCGTCGACGGTGAAGGCCGTCAGCGCGGTCGTGACGTCGCGGTGAGCGGTGAGATAGGTCGCGACAGCCCAGGGCAGTTCGTCCCGTGAAATAGCGGTGCCGTCGCTCTCTTGCATTGACATGCACCCATCTTCGGGTCTCCCCCAGGGAGAGGGTCAAGACGATGCGGAACCACGGGGCTTACAGTTCCATCGCGTCATACCCGCCCGCATTGGGTACTAGAGGCGCGACACTAGCGGCACCGGTGCCGTACGAGATTCCAGGAGAACAGCGATGTCGACCGACACCAACCAGAAACCCACGACCGTGTCGCCGGCCAACGTGGCCGCCATGTTCTTCGACCGCGTTGGGAAGTCCGCCGACCGCGAGGCGTTCCGCAGGCGTGATGGGGATCGGTGGGTTTCGCTTACCTGGCGAGAGGCCGCCGAACAGGTAGAGGCAGTGGCGGCCGGGCTACTGGCACTGGGCATCCAGCCCGAGGAACGTGTCGCGATCGCCTCGAGCACGCGGTACGAATGGATTCTCGCGGATCTCGCGGTCATGTGCGCCGGAGCGGCCACTACCACGGTGTACCCGACGACCAACGCGCCCGACACCGCCTACATTCTGAGCGATTCGGAATCTCGCGTCGTGTTCGCCGAGGACGAGACGCAACTGGAGAAGCTCAAGGAGCGGCGCGACGACCTGCCGCGCCTCGAGAAGGTGGTGCTTTTCGACGGTGCGGGCGACGGGGACCAGGTCACCACCATCGCCGAGTTGATCGACGTCGGAACCAAGTACCTCGCCGATCACCCCGAGTGCGTGCGGACAACCGCGGACTCGATCAAGCCCGAAATGTTGGCGACACTGATCTACACGTCCGGGACGACCGGCAAGCCCAAAGGTGTGAGGCTGCCGCACCGGGCGTGGGTGTACGAGGGCAACACCATCGCCGACTTCGGCATCCTGGGCGAGGACGACCTGCAGCTGTTGTGGCTGCCGCTGGCCCACGCGTTCGGCAAGGTATTGATCACGGCCCAGCTGGCGTGCGGCTTCGCCAGCGCGATCGACGGCCGCGTCGACAAGATCGTTGCGAACATGGCCGAGGTGAAGCCGACGTTCATGGGCGCTGCTCCGCGAATCTTCGAGAAGGCCCACGCGAAGGTCACCTCTTCTCAGGAGGGTGTGAAGGAGAAGCTCTTCGAAGCCGCCTTCGCCGTGGGACGTAATGCCGACCGGCACCGGCTGAAGGGTGAGGACGTACCGCTTCCTCTGAAGATCGCGCACGCCGCGTTCGACCGCTTGGTCTTCAGCAAGGTGCGCGATGTGTTCGGTGGGCGGATCAAGTTCTTCATCTCCGGCTCCGCTCCGCTGAACCGCGAGATCGCCGAATGGTTCCACGCCGCAGGCCTGTTGATCCTGGAGGGCTACGGCCTGACCGAAACCGCGGCCGGTGCGTTCATCAACCGGCCCGACAACTACAAGCTGGGCACCGTCGGGCAGGTGTTCGACGGCACGTCGGTGCGTCTCTCCGATGACGGCGAGGTGCAGGTACAGGGCCCGTGCGTGATGGACGGCTATCACAACCTGCCGGACAAGACGGCCGAGACGTTCACGGACGACGGGTGGCTGCGCACCGGCGATAGGGGGAAGTTGGACGAGGACGGCTTCCTGACGGTCACCGGCCGGATCAAGGAATTGTTCAAGACCTCAGGCGGAAAGTACGTCGCGCCGCCGGCCATCGAAGGCAAGTTCATGGCCCTGTGCCCGTATGCGGGCCACATGCTCGTCTTCGGCGAATCCCGTAACTTCTGCGTCGCGCTGATCACGCTGGATCCCGATGCGCTGTCGGGGTGGGCCGAGCAGAACGGCCTCGGCGGCAAGTCCTACTCGGAGCTGGTGAAGTCAGATGCGGTGCGGGACATGGTCGGTGGGTACGTCGACGAGCTCAACTCGCAGCTGAACCGATGGGAGACCATCAAGAAGTGGGAGCTGCTCGACCACGACCTTTCGATCGAAAACGGTGAGCTGACGCCGTCGCTCAAGGTCAAGCGGGGCGTCGTCGAGAAGCAGAACCAGGAGTTGCTCGACTCGTTCTACTCCTGAGCAGGGGTGGCGCTAACTCCAGTAACCCTGGTGCGGTTGCGCCGCTTCGTCTTCGAGTAGCGGGCCGACGATGGTGATCGGCCGCTGTCCGTGAGCGAGTACCTCACGACAGGGCAACGAGAACGTCGGGTTCTCCGGATTGTTGCCGGTGAGCTCGAGCAGCCGGTTCTCGGGCATGCCGTAGACGATTCTGCCGATGCCGGTCCAGTACGCAGCACCTGCGCACATCGCGCACGGCTCAGCGCTGGCGTACAAAGTCGCCGCGTTCATTCCGTCGTCGCCCAGCACGTGCCAGGCAGCCGCAGTGGCGACAACCTCGGCGTGACGCGTCGGATCGCCGTCTGGCGGCGCCGATTCGTTGCCTCGCTCGACGATCACGTTGCCACCGGCATCCGCGACGAGAGCACCGAACGGGGTGTTGCCGTTCGCCCTTGCTTCGTTGGCTAGTGCGAAAGTTCGCCTGAGGAGCGCGAGGTCGGCTTCAGTCGCCGACGGTTGGGCACTAGCAGGAGTCCCACTCGTGAACGGCGAAGAGACCATGCCCGCCAACAAGCCCGCACCGAGGAGTACTGCGCGGCGCTGTAAGTGATGCATGGCAGGACAGTAGTCCTGCTCGAGGCGCTATTAATCGAAACCGTCACTGTCGAGGCGGTTCGGCTGCGGTCCTCTCCGACACCCAATGGCCACACCACAAATCCGAGTGCCGGATGTATCGGACCTCGATCGCGAGCGTCCTTCTTGGTGCCCGCACCTAACAGATTGCGCGTCAGGCAGATTTGTCGGATGTCGAATGTATGTTCGAGGTATGTCGGGGACAGCGTTGCAGGCGGCGATCGCCGGGCTGCGCGCGGCTTATGAGCAGGTGGTGGCCTGTGATTTGGACCTGTTGACCCGCCATGACGGCGGCTGGACCACCCGCATGAACAACCGCGGCGAAGTCGAATGGCTACCCCCACCGGGCCTCGACACCGGCCAAGCCCGCCTCAACTACTACCACCGACCCGAACGCCTCCTGCGCCCCGACGACGAACCGGCCATCACCCCGGTCGAAGACACAGGGTCGGACGCCGAGCCCGCCGACGAGAACCAGGTCGCCGAAACTGAATCGGATGCCGCGGTGACAATCGACGGATCCGGCGAGCCCGGCGGACCAGCGCCCCCAGGCGACGAGGCGGCCTGAGGCCGAAGCGAGAAAGCCCAGCATGCGCCTCGGATGATCGGAGGCACGGATCAACATGCCGACTGGTGAGGGCCAAGGAACGACGAAACCCGCCCCAACCAACGGTCGAAGCGGGCTTTCAATCGAGTGGAGCTAAGGGGACTCGAACCCCTGACCCCCACACTGCCAGTGTGGTGCGCTACCAGCTGCGCCATAGCCCCTGAAGTCGTGCCCATCGAAGTTACACCACCTGCCGGAAGCGCTCAAAATCGCTGGTTACGGCACTTCCCCGCCGGCCTCGGGGCCGATTGCCCGCGCCGGCGTGTGCTCGGCGGGCCGGCCCCGCGTCTCGGGCGCGAAGACCCATCCCAGGGCCGCCAACCCCAGGATCGCCCCGCTGACCACGAACGCCGCGCCAAACGACGTCTGCTCCGCGATCTGGCCCACCACCAGCGATCCGATGATCGAACCCAGGTCGGCCATCATCTGGAAGACCGCGACCGCGGTGCCGCCACGCGCCTTGTTCCCCACGATGTCGGCCACCGCCGCCTGCTGCGGCGAGACGAAGATCCCCGTCGCCGCACCCGTGATGTACGCCGCGACCAGGAATATCGGCAGCGACGTCGTGAAGCCCACGAGAATCGTCGACACCGCGGACACCGTCAACCCGACGATCAGCAGCTTGCGCCTGCCGATCCGGTCGGACAGATACCCGCTGGGAATCACCACCGAGACGTTGCCGATCGCGAACGTCGCCAGCGCCAGGCCCGCCGCACCCGCCCCGTAGCCGAGGCCCTCGACCACGAACAGCGGCACCAGGGCGATGCGCAGCCCGAACGCCGCCCACCCCGTGCTGAAGTTCGAGAACAACGCCGCGCGGTAGGCGCGGTGGCGCAGCACCTGACGTATCGAGACCGCCGCCTCCGCCGTCTGCTCCGGCGCCGCCAGCGTGCTGCCGCGCAGGCTGACGAACACCACGCCCGCCGCGACCATCAGCGCCGCACCGTAGATCACGAACGGCGCCGCCAGCCCAAAACCCGCGGTGAGACTGCCCAGCACCGGCCCGCCGACCGAGCCGACCAGAAACCCCGTCGAGAACAAGCCCGCCACCCGTCCACGCGCGTTCTCCGGTGAGATCCGGATCATCAGCCCCAGCGACGACACCGTGAACATCGCCGAGCCCAATCCGCCCAGCGAGCGGAACGCCAGCAGCTGCCAGTACGTCTGCGCGAACGCGCACGCCCCGGTCGACAACGCGACGATGATCAGGCCGCTGATGTAGACCCGACGTTCCCCCAGTCGCTGCACGAGCAAGCCGGCGGGCGGCGCGGCGATCAACCGCATCAACGCGAACGCCGTGATGACGAACGTGGCCGCGCTGATGCTCACCCCGAAGTGACGGGCGTACTGCGGCAGCACGGGCGCCACCACGCCGTAACCGAGCGCTACCACGACGTTGGCACCGACGAGCAGCCAGACCTCGCGCGGGAGCTTCGGCTTGGCCTCCGTCTCGTTGGCCCCAGCCTGGCTGGCCCCAGCCTGGTCGGCCCCCGCCGCATCGGGCCCCGTCGAGCTGTCGCCCGAGGGTTCAGAACTCACCCGATGACCTTATTGACCACCTCGCGCGCCGCTTCCTGCACCTCCGCCAGGTGCTCGGGCCCCTTGAACGACTCGGCGTAGATCTTGTACACGTCCTCGGTGCCCGACGGCCGCGCCGCGAACCACGCGTTCTCCGTCGTCACCTTCAACCCACCCAGCGGTGCCCCGTTGCCCGGTGCCGTCGTCAACTTCGCCGTGATCGGTTCACCGGCCAGCTCGGTCGCCGAGACCTGCTCCGCCGACAGCTTGGACAGCCGGGCCTTCTGCTCACGGTCGGCGGGCGCATCGACGCGCGCATACGTTGGGGCGCCGTACTTCTCGGCCAGCTCGCCGTAGCGCTGCGACGGCGTCTCACCCGTCACCGCCAAGATCTCCGAAGCCAGCAGCGCCAGGATGATGCCGTCCTTGTCGGTCGTCCACACCGACCCGTCGTGACGCAGGAACGACGCCCCCGCGCTCTCCTCACCGCCGAAACCGATTGTCCCACTCAGCAACCCGTCGACGAACCACTTGAACCCGACCGGCACCTCGACCAGTTCGCGACCCAGCCCGGCGACCACCCGGTCGATGATCGACGAACTCACCACAGTTTTGCCGACCGCGGTCGACGCCGGCCATGACGGCCGGTGCGAGAACAGGTAGTCGATCGCGACCGCCAGGTAGTGGTTGGGGTTGAGCAGCCCGCCGTCGGGGGTGACGATTCCGTGCCGGTCGGAGTCCGCGTCGTTTCCGGTCCCGATCTGGTAGCTGTCCCGGTTAGCGATCAGGCTGGCCATCGCGTTCGGCGAGCTGCAGTCCATCCGGATCTTGCCGTCGGTGTCCAGCGTCATGAACCGCCACGTGGCGTCGACGAGCGGGTTGACCACCGTCAGATCGAGGTTGTGGCGTTCGGCGATCGCGCCCCAGTAGTCGACGCTCGCGCCCCCGAGCGGGTCGGCGCCGATGCGGATCTTCTCGGCGCTGATCGCGTGCATGTCGACGACGTTGGGAAGATCCGCAACGTAGGCGTCGAGGTAGTCGTGGCGCTGCGTGCTCTGCAGCGCCCGCGCCAGCGGCACCCGCTTGACCCCTTTGAGCCCGTCACGCAGCAGTTCGTTGGCCCGTTTGGCGATCGCACCCGTGGCGTCGGTGTCGGCGGGCCCGCCGTTGGGCGGGTTGTATTTGAATCCGCCGTCCCGAGGCGGGTTGTGCGACGGCGTGACGACGATCCCGTCGGCCAGATCATCCTCCCGACCCCGGTTGAACGTGAGGATCGCGTGACTGACCGCCGGTGTCGGCGTGTGCCGATCGGCCGAATCGATCATGGCCACAACGTCGTTGGCTGCCAGCACCTCCAACGCCGACGCCCAGGCCGGTTCGGACAGCGCATGGGTGTCGCGGCCGATGAACAGTGGACCAGTGGTGCCCTGGGCGGCGCGATACTCGACGATCGCCTGCGTCGTAGCCACGATGTGCGCCTCATTGAACGCCGCATCGAGGCTGGAACCGCGATGCCCGGACGTGCCGAACGCCACCTGCTGGTCGACGTTCTCGGGGTCCGGTTCTCGGGTGTAGTACGCCGTCACCACCGAAGCGATGTCGATGAGGTCCTCGGGCTGGGCCGGCTTTCCGGCTCGGGGGTGGGGCGCCATGTACCCGATTCTGCTCCTTGTCGCCGTGTGGCGTGCTGTTGCGTTCGGGGGCGGCCATACTTTGGCTTGTGCTTGGTTACGACGGCCGCGAGCTGCTCGCCGTGTTCGTCGGCGGTGCGCTGGGCACCCTGGCCCGTGCCACGATCGAGACGCTCGTCGCGCCCGAACCCGGGCACTGGCCCTGGCCGACGTTCGCCGTGAACATCGTCGGCGCGTTCGTCTTGGGATACGTGGCCACGCGACTCCCCGACGACAGCTACCGCCGACCACTGCTGGGCACCGGTTTCTGCGGCGGACTGACCACCTTCTCGACCATGCAGGTCGAGATCCTCAGGATGGTCGAGCGCGAACATTTCGCGCTGGCGGCCGGATATGCGTCGGCCAGCATCGTCGCCGGTCTCGCGGCGGCCTGGGTGGCATCGGAATGGGCACGGCGATGACGGTCGCGGTGTGGCTGGGCGTCGCGGTCCTCGGCGGGTTCGGGGCGGTGCTTCGCTTCCTCGTCGACCGCACGGTGTCACACCGGCTGAGCGGGACGTTCCCGTCGGGCATCTTCGTGGTCAACGTCTCCGGCGCGCTGGTGCTCGGCTTGCTTGCCGGCCTCGAACTGGGCCCTACCGCCGCACTGTTGGCCAGTGTCGCGCTCCTCGGCGCGTACACGACGTTCTCGACCTGGATGCTGCAGACCCTCGAACTCGGCGCGGACCGCCGCATCGGACTCGCGATCGCGAACATCGTCGTCAGCCTGGCCCTCGGCGTCGCGGCCGCCGCGTTGGGAATGTGGATCGGAACAAGGCTGTGAGATTGTCCGCGAGCAGCGGGGGTAAGCCTAGCCTTACCTGATCCGACGTAGTACCGTCGCGTGCCGTGAACCCGTCTACTCCAGAAGCCGTCAGCGTCGCGCTGGCCGAGATCTTGCGCGACGACATGAACGTCGACGTCCGACGAGTCACCCGCGACTCCCGCCTGATCGACGACGTCGGCCTCGACTCGGTCGCGTTCGCGGTGGGGATGGTGGCCATCGAGGACCGGCTGGGCGTGGCGCTGAGCGAAGAGGACCTGCTCAGCTGCGACACGGTCGGCGATCTGGAAGCGGCCATCCTGGCCAAATCGGCTGCCGCATCCACGAACTCGTGACCGAGCTCGCCGCAGCCCTGTCGGCGGCGATGTCGGGGGCCTCGACGACGTTGTCCGTCCTCGACACGGAAGCCGGCACGTGGGCACACCATCCGTGGCAGGAGGTCCACGCGCGTGCCGAGAACGTGGCCGAGCGGATCGCCGACGACGAATCCAAAGCCGTCGGCCTGGTCGGTGAACCCACCGTCGAGTTCGTCGCAGCCATTCCCGGCGCGTTCTTCGCCGGCGCCGGGTTGTCGATCCTGCCCGGACCCATCCGGCGCGCCGACCCCGAAAAGTGGGCGCAGACCACGCTGGACCGGTTCGCCTCCATCGGCGTGACGTCAGTGTTCAGCCACGGTGACGAATTGGCGCTGTTGAGCAAGCATGCGGACACGATCGCCGTTCACGACCTCCTCGAGGTCGGCCACCCGCACCGCTCCACATCCTTCCGCGGCCCCGGCACCGCAGACGTCGCGATCCTGCAGGGGACCGCGGGGTCGACGGGAACGCCTCGTACGGCACAGATTTCGCCCGCCGCGTCGCTGGCCAACCTGCGCGGGCTGATCGAGAGGGTCAACGTCAACGACCGGTCCCGACTGCACAGCTGGCTGCCGATCTACCACGACATGGGGTTGGCCTTCCTCCTGACCGCGACGCTCGGCCAGGCCGACCTGTGGCAGGCGCCCACTTCGGCTTTCGCCGCTTCCCCGTTCAACTGGCTTCAGTGGCTGATGGAAAGCAAAGCCACGATGACCGCGGCGCCGAACATGGCCTTCAACTTGATCGGCAAGTACGCGGGCCTCGTCAAGGACCTCGACCTCAGTCACCTCGGTTTCACGCTCAACGGCGGAGAACCGGTGGACTGCGCCGGCTATCAACGCTTCGCCGACGAAATGGCGCGGTTCGGGTTCAATCCGAATTCCCTCGCCCCGTCCTACGGCCTGGCCGAATCCACTTGTGCGGTCAGCGTTCCCCAACCCTTCACCGGCCTGCGTGTCGACGACGTACAGGTCATCAGCGACGGCAGCGAGACCACGCGCCGCTTCGCCGTCCTCGGTCACGCCATCCCGGGCATGGAGATCCGCATCAACACCGACGCCGAGCACACCACCGAGGTGACCGGCCGCGACGTCGGTGAGGTCGAGGTCCGCGGCACGTCGCTGATGACCGGATACGTCGGCGAGACCCCGATCGACCCGAACGCGTGGCTGCCCACGGGCGATCTCGGCTACCTCACCGACGACGGACTGGTCGTCTGCGGCCGGGCCAAGGAACTCATCACGGTGGCGGGACGCAACGTGTTCCCCAATGAGATCGAGCGCATCGCAGCCGAGATCGACGGTGTCCGTGACGGGTGCGTGGTGGCCGTCGGAACGGGCGAGGCCTCGGCGCGGCCCGGGTTGGTGATCGCCGCGGAGTTCAAGGGCGACGATGAGCCCGGCGCCCGCAGCCAGATCGTGGCCCGCGTCGCGTCGCACTGCGGCGTGGTGCCCGCCGACGTGGTGTTCCTCAAACCCGGTGCGCTACCGCGCACCTCGTCGGGAAAGCTTCGCCGGCTCGAAGTCAAGCGCACGTTGGAGGGAGCAAGCCGATGACGGCCGCCGCCGACGCGCCGGACGCACCACCGCTCGAGGACTACCGCGACCTGCTCGAGCGGGTCTTCGACGACCGCGTCACCGCGTGGACGGCGGAAGCCGAAGAGACGGAACGGTTCCCGCGTAAACTCATCGAGTATCTCGGCGAGTCCGGGGTGTTCGCCGCCAAGTGGCCGCCGGGACAACAGCATCCCGACGTCGCGAAGGTCATCGAGCTCGCCCGCAAGCTGGGTTGGCTGGGCTCGGCGGGTATCGGGGTCGGCGTGGGACTGCACGACTCGGCGATCGCGATCCTGCGCCGCTTCGGCAAGTCGGATTACCTGAAGGAGATCGCCGAGCAGGCGATCCGCGGTGAGGCGGTGCTGTGCATCGGCGCCTCCGAGCAGTCCGGCGGGTCCGACTTGCAGATCGTCGGCACCGAAGTGCGTTCTGTCCGCGACGGTTTCGAGGTCAAGGGCATCAAGAAGTTCGTCTCGCTGTCCCCGATCGCCGACCACGTCATGTGCGTGGCCCGCAACGTCGACCACGACCCCAACAGCAAGCACGGCAGCGTCGTGGTGATCGCCGTCCCGCTCGCGCAGTGCGAGATCCAGACGCCTTACCGCAAGGTCGGCGCCGGTCCCCTCGACACGGCCGCCGTGCACATCGATACCTGGGTGCCCGCCGACGCTCTGGTCGCCCGCGCCGGCATCGGCCTGGCCGCCATCTCCTGGGGGCTGGCCCAGGAGCGGATGTCGGTGGCGGGGCTGGTGTCGACGTCGGTGCAGCGGGTCATCGGAATCACGCAGGCGCGCATGATGGTTCGCAAGCAGTTCGGCAACAGCCTGTGGGAGCATCAGGCGTTGCGGCTGCGGATGGCCGACCTCCAGGCACGCGTCGACATGCTGCGCTACGCACTCGACGGGGTCGCAGCGACCGGAAAGCTCGACCTTCGCACCGCAGCCGCGATGAAGGTCAACGCCGCCCGCCTCGGCGAAGAGGTGATGAACGAGTGCATGCACCTCTTCGGCGGGTCGGGCTATCTCGTCGAGGAGACTCCGCTCGGAAGATGGTGGCGGGACATGAAACTGGCCCGGGTGGGCGGGGGCACCGACGAGGTGCTGTGGGAGTTGGTCGCAGCCGGGATGAAGCCCGACCACGACGGCTACGCCGAATTCAACCAGCTGCCCTGAAACCGCTCGGTCGGGCGACTGTCACGGCTACGGCGACCGGCGCCGCTACGCGCGCGGCAGTGCGTACAGCGCCATGCGCCGGTTCGACATGTCGTGCTCCCCGAGGAACTCGCAGCCGGCGTGTTCGCAGACATCGCGCGCGCCCTTGTTCCTGTGGTCCGGATCGAACATGATGCGGCGGCACTGCGGGTCGAGCTCGAAGATGTTGGCGGTCAACCGCGGCAACAGGATCGGCGCGATACCGCGATTGACAAAGCGCAACTCCGCGATCGCTGCATGCATCCCGATGTCGTGAGGTTCGGCGTCATATCGGGGGGCGATCGAATCCTTGGCGGCCCGGTACAACTCGACGTAGACGAACGGTTGCCCTCGGAACGAACCGACGAACGGCCTGGAGTACTCACCTGCCAACTGCGCGGTCAGATACTGGTGCCACCGCTCGGGGGGCCAGTCGTATTCCCACGCCTCGACAAGGTGCGGGCGGTTCATCCACTCCGAGATCATCTCCGCATCCGCGTCCGGATCGGCCAGCCGGACGAAGTACGGCTCGGCGAGCACCGGCGTGGGCGGTGCCGCGACCTCACGTACCGCATCGGAAATGTCGGTCAGCTCCCGCGGAAGGACGGGCGTGGGTGCATCGTCGATCTCGGTCATCGCCCGCCGAGCCTACCGGAACGACTAAGGCAAGACTTACCTTCCCGCGTGGACTTCTGCCCCTCAGTCGAAGAGGTCGTCGAGGACCCGCTGTTCGAGTTCGGTCCACCGGTGCACATTGTCCCGGACCTCGGCGACGGCCTCCTCGTCGAGGTGCCGGGCTCCTTCCGGCGTGATCCGGCAGAGGTCCATGGGCCCACCGACGCTCGGGGACGACGCGTCCAGCGCGTCGAGCACCCGCAGCGCGGCCACCATGCCGTAGTCGACGCTGCGTTCGCCCATCTCGAAGTGCGCCAGAAGCGCATGGGCCTGCTGGGCCATCGGCGATCCGCTGCCCACCGCATGGAAACCGATCTCCTCGTAGCGGCCGATCAACCCGTGTGGATCGATGTCGACGATGAACGGATCCCCGTTCGCGTAGCCCGCGGCGAGAACGTAGGTTGCCGGGGTTGCGCCGGGCTTACCCGCAGGCACGTCTTCGATGAAGTTCGCGTAGTGGTGCTTGAGCACCGGCAGGACTCGACCTTGCAGGGCATGACCGATGTCGGGCGCTTCCACGATCGCGTCCGGTTCGTTGTCGAAGATCTGCTCGAGGTCGTAAAGCACCGCACGCGACCCGCTACCGCCCCACGCGGCGCGTTCTCCGAGCGGGTGCAGCTTCTGAGCCGGATAGCTCAGACCGCGTTCGGGGTCGGTGATCTGCGAGTCGGAGGCCATCGCGATCCCGTCAGCGCAGCGGATGGCGAGTACGACGGTCATCGCGGCAGTTTCGACGGCATGTGCCGATCGTCTCACGCCTCCCGGGTCAGTAGGTCGCGCAGGACGGCCGCATGGCTTCCGTCGACGTCGCGGGTTGCGGTCGTGAGCAGTACCGGACCTTCGGCCGCCAGGCCGCGCAGTTCGTCGAGCGCCTGCGCAGCCTCCTCGGTTTCCAGTTCGGCCGTGTAGCGGGCGACGAACTCGTCGAACCGTTCCTGCCGGTGCGCATACCAGCGCCGCAGCTCGGTCGACGGCGCCACCGCCCGCAGCCACCGGCCGACCCGCGGATCGTCCTTGCGGATTCCTCGCGGCCACAGCCGGTCCACCAGAACCCGGGTGCCGTCGTGGTCGCCCGGCGGGTCATAGACCCGTGCAACCTCGACGCTGGGCCGGCCACCCATGCGGTGAGATGGTAGGGGCATGGCGGAGGACCCAGTGGCAGATCTGCAGCGATGGCAGGACTCCGGTGCCATCTGGGAGGTCCGGACGCGACGCGAAGGCAGTGTGACCGTCGCGCTGCTGCGCTGCGATGGCGGCGAGGAGGTCGACGTGTTCACCTCCGAGGACCCCCGGCTGCTCGCGTTCATCGGCGAACGCCGAAGCAGTGAAGACTGACCTCATCGACGGTGCGCGCGGAGCAGGTCGGCGAACGCGGCGGCCGCGGCGTCGACGCCGCCGAGGTCCTCGGTAGCGACGAGGTCCAGCAGCAGACCGCGGGCCACTGCGAGGCCGAGCCGCATCATCGCCGGGCCGGTCGTGCCACGCGGATCTCGCGACAGCCAGTCCTCGACCGCGGCAGGCAGCATCCGCGCGAACGGTTGCTCGCCCTGCACTCCCCGCGCGTAGCACTCGAAGAACAGCCGCTCGAACGGGCGCAGGTCGGGCCTTCGCAGATCGGCCCACATCGCCGCGATCGCCTCGGCGGGATCTGCCGGCAAGTCGTGGGCCAGCGCCATCTGGCGTCGCTCGACCTCGCCGACGATCGCTAACAGCAGTTCGTCACGCGACCCGAAGTGGTGCAGCAGCATGCGATGACTGGTGCCGACCGCGGCGGCGAGATCACGAAGCGGTCGGTCGCCGATGCCGTTGCGCGAGACCTCCGCGACGAGCCCGTCGAGCAATTCCCGGCGACGCCGGGCGTCAGGCGGACGGGCCATCGAGCCGGTGCAGCCGCTCGCAGCGTGCCTTCAACCCATCGGCTTCGAGCTCGAGGTAGCGCTTCGTCATCGACCGCATCAGCAACCCGACCAGGGCTCCGACCGGGCCTCGTTGTTCGAGCCGTTGATCGATACGCGTACGCGCCTGCGAGTCGGCGCTGACGGGGCTGACGTGGTGGCGGGCCACCGTGAGCCCGCCTGGCGAGCGCTGCACCCATGTCCACGAGGCACCGGGCACCACCTCGGTGACCTTCCAGACCAGCTTCGGCATCCGCGGTTGCTTGATCTCGAACCTGTTGCCCACGGCCAACTCTCGGCTGTCCAACGCCACGAGTCGGGTCACCGAGGCGGTCCACTCCGGCCAGCGCTCGACATCGCTGAACACGTCCCATACGACGGCGGCGGGTGCGTTGATCTCGGCGCCACACTCGGTAATCATGTACCAAATGGTACATCCGCTGCGTCACCGCGGGAAGTGCGTATCCGCGCGTGCGGCAAGATTGGCCTGGACATGACCCTCAACGACCGCCCCGCGACCCGTCGGTGGCACATCCTCCGACTCGTGCTGTTCGTGGCGTTCCTGCTCGGGTTGTTCTACCTGGTCGCCGTTTCCGGCGTGGTCGACGTCGACCATGTCCGCCGCACAGTGGCCTCCACCGGCCCGATCGCACCGCTGGTCTACGTCGTGGTGTCGGGGCTGCTGGGCGCGGTGTTCGTACCCGGGCCGATCCTCGCCGCCGCCAGCGGAGTGCTGTTCGGTCCGGTCGTGGGCACGTTCGCCACCCTCGGCGCGACGGTCACCACCGCGTGCGTCACCAGCCTGATCGGCAGGCGCGCCGGACGCGACAGCGCCCGGGCACTCCTCGGTGAGGAACGAGCGGGCAGGCTCGACGATCTCATCGCGCGCGGAGGCCTGTGGGCCGTCGTCGGCCAGCGCTTCGTTCCCGGCATCTCCGACGCGCTCGCGTCCTACGCCTTCGGCGCGTTCGGAGTTCCGTTGTGGCAGATGGCCGTCGGTGCGTTCATCGGGTCCGTCCCCCGCGCGTTCGTGTACACGGCGCTGGGGGCGTCGATCGCGGATCTGTCGTCACCGCTGGCGTTCACGGCGATCGCGGTGTGGTGCGTCACCGCCGTCGCCGGTGCGTTCGCCGCGCACCGGGGCGTACGGAGTTGGCGGCGACGGGATCGGCGCAGCGACGACGAACCGGCACCCGAAGCGAAGGACTCCTAGTCCGGAAGCGTCGCGCTGCCGGGCGGCGGGGCGAGCTGCCAGGTGTCGCAGGCCATCGCGAGCATCGCGTAGGTGCCGACGACGAAGATCAACTCCATCGCCTGGTGGGTACCCAGTTCGTCGACGAGACCCCGCCACCTGTCGGGGGTAGCGCGGCCGCGGGCGAGCAACTCGTCGGTCGTCTCGAGCACCAGCCGGTCCACTCCGTCGAACTCGGCGTTACCGCGGGCGATCCGGGCGATCTCGTCATCCGACAAGCCACCCGCCTTGGCGATCTTGACGTGCTCACCCCAGAAGAACGACGAGCGCCGCGCATGGGCGAGCCGCAGCACGGCCAGCTCGCGCAATCGCAGCGGCAGCTCGCCGCGCTGAAGCAGAAACGCGTTGTAACCCAGGAACTTACGCGCCATCTTCGGGTGCCGGGCCAGCACGCCGATGATGTCGAAGTTGAGCGGATCCCTGGGCTCTCCCGAGCCGGCCCGTGGAACGTCGTCGCCTGGAACGCCCATCAGTGCGCCGACGGCGGCATACTCGTCGTCGCCCCATTCCTCGGCGGTCAGCGGCGTCAACAGCGGAGGGCCCGTGGCGTCTTGCGTCATGTCACCTCTCGTCGTTGTCGCGGTGCAACTCCGCGAGTGCGTGAATCTGCTCGAGGTAGTGCTCGAGCGACCGGTGGACGAACCGCGCGGACACGGTCGTGGTGCCCGCATCCGCCATCTCGCGCAGCGTCTTTCGAGTCCCATCGGGGTCGTCGACCGGGTCGAGCGGGCGGTCGGCGGCCAGCACGACCTCGAAGCCGGGCGGTATCTCGCGCGCCTTGAGCCACTCCCTTGCGGTCGCGACCGAGATGCCGAACGGCGCCCAGCCCTCTGCGAGCGTGAGTGCCCGCCGCAGCGACCGTTTGGTCCGGCCGCCCACCCAGATCGGCAGGTGGGGTTGCAGTGCGCATGGGTCGACGATGAGCCCGCCGAACGAGTAATACTCCCCGTCGTAGGAGGGCTCGTTGCTCGCCAGGGCGGCGCGCAAGGCACGCAGCGCGTCGTCGGCGCGGGGACCGCGATCCTCGAACGGCGCGCCGAGGAGTTCGAACTCCTCCTTGAGTGAGCCCACGCCGACTCCGAGGATAAGACGGCCGTGGCTGACGTGATCCAGTGTGCCGTAACGCTTCACAATGGCCAGCGGATGATGGTATCCAAGCACTAACGTCATCGTGGCGAGCCGGATCCGTTCAGTGCGGGCGGCTACGAAACCGAGAGTCGCCAGCGGATCCCAATACCTGGCACCGCGCCGCCCGGCCTCCGATGCCGGGATGCCGATGTGCTCGCTGCAGGTGAGGTGGTGGTAACCGAGCCTGTCGGCCGTTTCGGCGACGCGGCCGATGTCCCCTACTTCTGCGCCGCGCTCCCACGTCAACGCCGCCCCGGCGACGTTGGTGACGACCGGTGTCGCGATGCCCAGCTTCAATTCAGTGGCTCTTCGCCCGCCAGGATGGTCCGGTGCATCAGGCGACCGCTGTCGGCGGCGTAGGGCAGGGCGCGGTGCATGGTGCCGGTGTTGTCCCAGATCAACAGATCGCCGACTTCCCACTCGTGGCGATAGACGTATCGCGGTTGGGTGGCCCAATCACGAAGCCGGGCAAGAAGAGCGCGGCTCTGTTCGATGGGCATGCCGACCACGTAGTCGGCTGTCGCGCCGAGCAGCAGCGACTTGCGACCGGACTGGTGCGTCCACACGATGGGGCACGCCTTGGTCGGGGACTTCTGCCAGAACGCGATCTCGTCGTAGCTCATCTCGGGTGTGACATAGTACTGAGATCGCTCGGCGCTGTGCACGACCCGAAGATCGGCGATCAGATCCTTGTCGGATTGCGGTAAATCGTCGTATGCGGCGTAGGTGTTGCAGAACTCTGTATCGCCCCCGGTATCAGACAGTTTCATGGCTCTGAGCAACGTCGCCAAATTCGGATAGGGCTGCAGGGAGCCGTCGAAGTGCCAGAACAGCGAGCCCTTCAAGTATTTCGCGCGTTGGTTGACGTTCTCGTCGAGCGAGATCTTGTAGATCCCCTCCTCGCCCTCGTTGGCCACCACGGTGCCCAACGTTGCGGCGATCGCGACCTGTTGCTCGTCGCTGATGTGCAACCCGCGGAAGAACACCACGCCGCGTTGTTCCAGTGTGTCCCTGATCTTCTCGGCGGCGCGACCGCTCAGCAGGGTGTCAAGGTCGGTTCTGATCTCGCTGCCGATCCTCGGGGTAAGGTCGACGACGTCCAGTTGTGCGGAGGTCAGGCTCACTCAGCTCACCCTCGTCAGTATCGTGTTGGCTGAATGTTTGACTCGCGGTTGGTTCCACAGCTCGACCGCGAGTGAGACCGTGATCAGCGAGTAGAGCAGGTTGCGCAGGTTGGCGACGTCTTCGGGCAGCGGCTCGGCGTAGTCGAACTTGTCGACGTAGGCAAGAGCCTCCTCGGCGTAGGGGAAGATCTCGTCGTAGAAGGCCCGGATCTGTTCCATGGAACTCCTGACCCGCTTGACGTAGCGCGCGTGGCCGTCCTCGATGGCCCATTCGGGCACGAGGTGTTCGAGGTGCGAGAACCCCGGCGGCAGAGTCGTGTTCATCGCATCGCCTTCTGCTCTTCGCCGGCCTTGACGTAATCGCCAACGACCTTGTGGAAGTGGCGAAGCAGGATCTCCTCGTCGTTCATCGTGAAATGGGTGAGCGCGCCGCTGTTCAGCATGGCCTGCAGACCCTCCGACGGGCTGGCGTCTTCGAGGATGATGTCGTTGAGGAACGTGACCGTCAGCTCCTGGCCCAGCCGCTCCCTGTGCGTTCTCGGCGGCTGGTAATAGGCCTCGGTTTCGAAGATGTGCGACTGCGGTCCGGTGGGCCAGTGCGTATGGACGGTGAATCCGGACGCACCGAAGATCAGCACGAAGTTCGGGAAGAACTGGAACGAGTCGAAGCCGTACTTCTCCGATCGTGTGGGGTTGATACCGGCAGGCATCGGCCCGCGGTCGGCTTTCTTGTTCCACGGCCCGGCCGCGCTGGCCTCGAAGACACACTCGATCGGCTTGGAGTACGGCGTCTTGCGGGATGGTTCACCGGAGAACGAGAACATCCGGTGCGGGCCTTTGAGCCGGTAGGCCAAAGCGTCGGTGAACGGATTCGGTTGGTCGAACGCGTCGCGGGCCTCCGCGGTGAGCGCGCCGAACGAGGACGCGTGGAGGTACGGCCCGTGATAGCTCTCGGCGAACCCGTCGAGGAAAATCTTCCAGTTGCACTGCAGTTCGGCCTTGAGCTTGTAGACCTGATGCGGGCCGGCGAACGGGTACCCCTCGATCTCATGCGCCAGCTCGCCCAGGAAATCGCGGACCGTTTCGGTGTTGTGCGGGTTGAGGTTGATGAAGATGAAGCCCTCCCACACCTCGCACTGGATGGCGGGCACCCGGCAGCTGTCCGCGTCGAAGTCGAGCAGCAGATCCTTGCGGGTAGCCGCGTGCAGTGAGCCGTCGAGCTTGTAGCGCCATCCGTGGAAGCGGCAGTACAACAGCGGTGCGCGACCTTCGACCTCCTGGAACGGGTCGTCCTCCCACAGCATCTTGTTGCCCCGGTGCGGGCAGATGTTGTGAAACGCCCGGACCACACCGTCCTTGCCCCGCACGACGATCACCGAGGTGTTGAGGAACGTCAGCTCGCGGGTGAAGTAGCTGCCCGACTTGGGCACACGCTCGATACGACCCATGTAGAGCCACGTCTTCTTGAAGACGTGCTCGCGTTCCTTTTCGTAGAACTCCTCGGAAACGCAGTCCTGAAGCGACACCGGACCACGACCCAGCTCGGGGTAGGCGTCGGTCCAGTGTCCGCTCGCGGGTTTGGTCACCAGGCTGTCGTGACTCAACGGTCTCTCCTGCGTCGGGCTGAAGACGGTAGGCAGAAGGTACCGCCGCCGATATGGCCGAAACAGCCCCGCGAGCGCAACACCCTGTTGCATATTTGGAACACCGCAGATGGAAAGAACGCTACAGCCATGGAACAGAACCTGCCCTTCGACGTCGACGCCCTGCTGATCTTCGGCAAAGTGGTGGAAAACCGAAGCCTGTCGAAGGCGGCCGCACTGTTGGGAATGCCGAAGTCGACCGTCAGCCGCAAGCTGACCAGGCTGGAGTCCGACCTGGGCATCAAGCTGATGCGCAAGAACACCCACCAGCTCACCGTCACCGATCTCGGCGAGCAGGTGTACGCCCACGCGGCCAACATCCTGACCGAGGCCAACGGTGTCCGCGCGCTCGTCGAGGGCAGCAGACAGGAGCCGCAGGGCGAACTGCGGGTGGCGATCCCGGTCTTCGTCGGCATCGACTACGCCTCCCGCGTCGGTGCGACGTTCCTGCAGCACTATCCGAATTCGCAGCTGGACATCCGCCTGGTCGACCGGGTCGTCGACCCGGTCCGTGACGGGTTCGACGTGGTGTTCAGCACCGGACCGCTACAGGACTCCACGCTGATCGCGCGCAAGGTCTTCGACCTCGAGCTGTTCTTGTGCGCATCACCGGATTTCCTTGCCCGACTGCCCGAACCGGTCCGCGACCCCGCCCAGTTGAACACGCTTCCGTTCATCGACTTCGGCTTCGGCGGACCTCGCAAGCTGATGGTCACCGGGAAGGCCGGCCTGCGCGAGCTGACACCACCAGTCCGGGCGCGCGCCAACAACTTTCAGGTGTGTAAGCAGTACATCATGCAAGGCCTCGGGGTCGGTGCGATGCCCACCCAGATCATCTGCACCAACGAGCTGCGCGAGGGCACCCTCGTCCCGGTGTTACCCGAGTGGCGCCTCGAGTCGCTCGACGTGCACATGATCTATCCGTTCGAGTTGTCCTTCTCCACCCTCATCAGCGCGTTCTACGAGACGGCATGCGAGATCATCGTCGAGAACACCGCGCGCCAGTAAACGCGATCGTCGCCGGTGCGCCGCGGGTCACACTTCGCCGCCCGCGACGGGTCTCGAGCGGCACCAGATCCAGCGGTTAGCGTTTACGCCGGTCGCAGCCGGGTAGCCCCGCACCCAACTGGGTTGGGAGTAGGCATGCTGATGGTCGCCGGCGCCACGGAAACGGGCGTGAATCGTGGCAGTGAAGCCGTGCTGGCTCGCTCGGCGATCATGCGGGGGCTGGCGCCCGCGGACAAGCCGGCTCTAATCGACCGATTCGACTACGCCCGGTTCGGGCAGGGTGAGTGCATATACCCCCTAGGCCAACCCGATCACCGCCTCTACGTCGTCATCGACGGCAAGGTCAAGATCGGCTGGCGGTCGGCGGAGTTCCCCGAGAAACTGCTCTCCGTCCTGGGCCCCTCGGAGATCTTCGGCGCCGAGTCGATGTTCGATTGCGGACCTCGCACCGGTTCGGCCACGGCGCTCACGGCGGTGCTCGTCGCTGTCATCGACCGTGATGCGTTGCACGACTGCCTCGATGGCAACCCCCACATCACCGAGCAGCTGATGCGCCTTCTGGCGCGAAACCTACGACGCGCCGAAGACCTGATCACCGACCTCAACTTCACCGACGTTCCCGGCCGGATCGCCAAGCAACTCCTTCACCTCGCGCAGCGATTCGGTGTCCGACAGGACCGGCAATTGCGCCTCGACCACGGTCTCACTCAAGCGGAGATCGCTCAATTGGTCGGCGCATCAAGGGAATCGGTCAACAAGGCGTTGTCGGAATTCGTCCAGCGTGGCTGGATCACCGTCTGCGGTAAGAGCCTGGTGATTCACCAGACCGAACTCCTCGCCCGCCGGGCACGCTGACGCGCGAGCAAACTTTTTCGCGGCCGCGGGCGTTGTAACGACCATCTGTGGGTAACCACAAAGGCATGGACCCCGACACGTTGGTGGCGATGGCAGGATTGACGGCGCTGGGCGCCGCGGTGTTCACAGGCGCGATTTGGGACAGCCCGCTCGTCTCTGCACCCGCGCGGCTCGGCAGGCAGCAGCGCACCTATGGCAAGCACGCCATGCCCGTCAGCACACCCAGAAAAGCGCGAGAGTTCGCCGGTTGACCACGGGAGCGCCCATCGACGGCTACGCTGGACGAAGGTGCCCGATAGGCGAGGTTTCGACGAACCGTTTGGAAGGGTAAACCGCAGCAGCCACAGGTTCAGATCCGAGCCGTGTGATCCATACGGCAGGGTCGGGAGTTAGGAGCCTGTGTGGTGTCAGAGGCGATTTCTGAGTACGGAGACGTGACGGAGATGTTCCGCCGCCTCAAAGCGCTCGACGAAGGATCACTTCCCTACCGGCGCCAGCGCGAGGCGATCGTCGACCGGACGTTGCCACTGGCCGACCATGTCGCGCGTCGCTACCGCAACCGCGGTGAGCCGATCGACGACCTGGTGCAGGCGGCGCGGGTCGGCCTGGTCAACGCGGTCAACCGCTTCGACCCCGACAACGGCGCCGACTTCCTGTCCTTCGCGATCCCGACCATCATGGGCGAGGTACGCCGCCACTTCCGCGACTACGGCTGGGCGATCAAGGTTCCGCGCAGGCTCAAGGACCTCCAGGGGCAGTTGGTGAAGGCCCGCGCGGAGTTGTCGCAGCAAATCGGGCGCGCGCCGACGCCGTCCGAAGTCGCGGCCCACCTCGGCATCGAACGTGAAGCGGTGATGGAAGCGACGATCGCCAGTAGCAACTACTCCACGCTGTCGACGGATGTCCAGGCCTCGGCCGACGACGAGTTCCGCTCGGTCGGTGACACCCTCGGCGACATCGACCCCAACATCGACAAGGTGGTCGATCTCGAGACCGTACGGCCGTTGATCGCTGCGCTACCCGAGCGAGAAAAGACCGTGTTGGTGCTGCGCTTCTTCGAGAGCATGACGCAAACCCAGATCGCCGAACGGATGGGCTATTCGCAGATGCATGTGTCGCGCCTGCTCGCACAGGCCCTTCGCAGGCTCCGCGAGCAGGTCTGTGAACCCGGCACCGACGGTGTGGAGGTCGAGGGAACCGCGCAGCGTCGGCGACGCCGTTCTCCTGTCGCGACGGCGCCTCACCTCAAGCGGGGCGCCTGAGACGGATCAGCGCGGCGCGAAGACGGGTACGACTACGGTCTCGCCGTTGAGATCCTGACGTTCGAAGCGCACCGCGACCGGAAGACCGACGTGCACCGAATCAGGTTCGCAGTCCACGATATTGGCTGCGATGCGCAGGCCAGGTTGTTCGTCGAGTTCGACGATCGCAATGACGTAGGGCAGCGGGACAGCCGGATTGAACGGCTGGTGGTTGACGGTGTAGGTGAACACCGTGCCGAGCCCCGATACCGGTCGAGCGGTGACTCGTCCTCCGCAGTCGGGACAGTCCGCGGTCGGCGGAGACACCCACAATTGGCAACGCTCACAACGGGTGATCAGCAGTTGCCCACCTAGTCCCCCGGTCCAGAAGGCGCGATTGTGCTTGTCGAGAGCCGGCAGCATCCTGGCGGCGTTGGCAGGTGACACGTCGTCGGACACGTCTAGGAAAGTACAGTCTGCAGCGGGCGGTATCACAGAGATCTCCCGTGACGGGGCGTTTTCAGGAGCACGAGGGCGAGGCGGTGGCCGGTTGAGCACGTTCGAGAAGGACGCCATCATCAGCGGGCTCGGCATCTCCCGTATCGGGCGTCGCACCGGGATCCCCGGGATCGATCTGACGATGGAGGCGGTGCGCGCCGCCGTCGCCGATGCCGGCCTCACGCCCGATGACATCGACGGCATAGTCACGTTCGGGGATACGCCGCTGCCCGAAGTCATTGGGGCGCTGGGCGGTCCGGCTGTCGACCAGGGCTACGGTTTCCCGACCGGCGGCGTGCTGACCCCGGCGATGTCGGCGATGGTGGCGGTCTCCGAGCGGCGCGCGCGGCACGTGGTGGTGTATCGGACCGTGCAGATGCTCGGCGGAACGATGACGCAGACACCGCCCAGCTCCGAGCCGAACCCGCTGGCGAACCCACCCGTCGAACCCCGCGCCCTCGGGTCCAGGCGCAAGCTCGGACCGTTCGGCGACATCGACGAACTACTGGCCGCGCACGCCTACTCTGCGGCCAACTGGCTGGCCATGCACTGCCGTCGGCATATGGAGCTGTACGGAACGACCAAGGAACAACTGGGCTGGCTGGCGATCAACAGCAGACGCAATGCCGGGCTGAATCCCCTTGCCGCGTACCGTGACCCGATGACCATGGCGAACTACCTGGCTGCCCGGCCGGTGTCCACACCGTTCGGGCTGTATGACTGCGACGTGCCCATCGATGGCTCGATTGCGTTCGTGATGTCTCACGCCGAGTACGCGCGAGACTGCCCACAACCACCGGTGGCGGTGGAAGCCGTTGGCGGCGCGTATGGCTCGGGAGGCTGGTTTCACCGCGACGATTTTCCGAAGATGGCGTCGACCGACGCGGCCGCCGAGATGTGGTCGCGCACAGATCTGACACCCTCGGACGTCGATCTCGCCGAGCTCTACGACGGCTTCACTTTTCTGACGTTCGCATGGCTGGAGGCGCTGGGTTTCTGCGCGGACGGCGAGGCGGGTTCGTTCGTCGAAGGTGCGACGCGCATCGCGCTCGACGGCGAACTGCCACTCAACACTTACGGAGGACAGTTGTCGGCGGGACGGATGCACGGCTATTGGCTGCTACACGAGGCGTGTCTTCAGCTGCGCGGGCAGGCCGGTGACCGGCAGGTGTCGCGCCGGCCCGAAGTGGCTGTCGCCGCGGCAGGGGGCGGGCCGATCGCCGGCTGCCTGCTGTTGACCCGCTGAGGTCAGTCCTCGGCGCGTGGGGGCCGGCGCAGAGCGCCCCACAGCCCGACCCCGATGCCGATGACCGCCCCGCCGAGGCCGATGACCCGCTGAGAGCGTCTCATCTCGTGGTGCACGCTCGAGCCGCCCAGCAGGTCGGCCGCATCGGCGCCGCCCGAGGCCAGGAACCAGCCTCTTGTGTCGCGGCCCCGCAGTGCGGATGCCAGCAGCAGCCCGCCGATGAGCGCGTCGCGGTAACCCATTGAGCGCAGAAGCAACTGCGTCGTCGGCACCGGCTCGTCTGGATCACCCCACAGCCGGTTGGCCCGAAGCGGGTCGACCAGAAACGACACACCGGACGCGAAGCGGATGCTGCCGGCGACGAGCGCGGCGCGGTCGTAGGACATGGCCGCAGCCTAGGCCGCGGCGGTGTGCGACGAGCTCGTTTTGCGGCCGAGTGGTACTCAGCCGACCGCGAACAGCTCGAGCTGAATGTTGTCGGGGTCGCGAAACACCACGGTCGCAAACGGAAACGGCTCGTCGGCCGCACGGACACCGGAGTGTTCGATACCGAGTTCGTCGAGCCGTCGCGTCCACGCGTCCAATTCGTCTCGTGACGCCACGTTCAACGCCACGTGGTCCAAACCGGTTCGGGCTTCGTCGAATTGGTTTCCGTCGTTGCCGGTGTTGGTGTGCAGCCCGATTACGACGCCGGAGCGCGGATCGATCAGCAGTTCGCCGTAGCCGGTGTCCTCGCGTTCGTAGTGGGGGAATTTCATCGGCAACCGGTCCGCTCCTAGCAGCCGTTGATACCACGCCAGGCTGGCCTCGAGGTCGGTCACCGTGATGGAGATGTGGTGGATGCCGGTGATACCCGGGACGTCGTCGCTCATCGGATCTCCTGTTCGTTTCGCGCCGGCTCCAGTCTGCCGTCACACCACCGTAGGCAGAAGCGTCGGATCACCTGCCGTGAGTTGCGAAGAACTGCCCACTCGACTGGGAGGCGTCGAACGGAGCGAAGAAGCCGCCGGGCCAGACGTGGCCTCCGCCGTCGATCTGGACGAACACCACCTCGGTTCCGCCAGAACATCCGGCGGCGACGAACCGGTGGACGTTGCCCTGCACCTCCTCGACCGGTGCGGGGCAGCCGTCGATCTCACGCCAGCGCTGCGCCATCGCCGGTGCCGACACGATGTCGCTGGGCCCTCCGCGGCCCACCATCGGGCCGCCGGTGAACGGCACCACGGGATCGGCGGTTCCGTGCACCGCCAACACCGATACGGGCTGCGACGGCGCGCAGGGGAAACCTGACGCCAGCGTGCCGGCGACCGGTGCCGCGGCGGCGAAGACATCCGCGCGTTCGCACGCCAGCCGCGAGGCCATGAAGCCGCCCGCCGAGGTTCCGGTCACGAAGACGTGGCCGGCGTCGACGCCATACTCCTCGCGCAGCCGTTCGGCGAGTGCGACCAGGAACCCGACGTCGTCGACGCCCTGGCGGTCCGGTACTGAGGCGCCGCGGCCGTCGGCCCAGCTCATATCGACGCCGTCGGGATAGGCGACGACGAACCCGTACTGATCGGCGATCGCGTTGTAGTTGGTGGCTCCGGCCTGCGCCGGTCCGGTCATCCCTGCGCCGTGCAGGTTGAGCACGAGCCCGGCGGGGCGGTCGAGGCCGGGCGGGGCGTGCACCGTGTAGGTGCGGTTCAGCCCGCCGATCGTCAACGCGCCCGCCACATCGCCTCCGGGGAACGCCGAAGCCTGTCCCCCGCCGAAGCCGAACAGCAGACACAGCGCCGCCAGCACGACCGCCGTTCGTGTGAGGAGCGAGGCCGCGGGCCCCCCGCGATGAGCACCTCTCAGATGAGCCGATAGCCCCGCCATCGTCCGTCCCCCTTTCGAACAGTCACCCCGCGCGAACGTAAACCACCGTCGCTTGCTGTGTTCACCTTTTATCCCGGGTCGGCCGTATGCATGCGTTTGGCCGCAAAGTCGCCGGGTATTTCGTGCGGAACCTTTTCCGGATGCCTATCGAGGATCGGACAGGTTTGGTTACGTCACAGCTCACGTCGAGTCCCGCGGTCGCACGCCGTCATCAATGGCCCACGACGGTTGCGAAGTCGCTCACCGGAACGCTTCTGTTCATCGCGGACCGCGCCGCCGAGGAGGTCGGCGTCTCGGCCGGCGCCGGCGTCACCCTGCTGACCACGAGTGGGCGCCCAATCACGTCGGTCGCCACCGATCCCGCCGCCGACCGGCTCAACGCGTTGTTCGACAGATATCACGAAAACCCCGGCACAACAGCGTGGTTCATGCAGACGGCGGTACAGGCGACCGGCTCACCCGAGGCCGAGCGGTGGCCGGAGTGGATTGGGCAGGCGGCCGAGGTCGGAGCCAACAGCGTGCTGTTCGCGCTGCTGCGGACATGCTCGACCGCTACGCCTGCGATGCCGCCATCCTCATCGACGAAACCCAAAGCGCGTAAACGCAGTTCCTGCGGGGTGCCGTGTGCAAGCGCTGACGTCAGCGACGCGTCGCAGCCCGGGCCCCCAGATACAGCACCGCGCCCACCGCGATCAGTATCGCGGCGAAGAGCCAGACCTTGGCCGTCTGCTGGGTCAGCAGCAGCACACAGGACGCCACTCCCAGCACCGGCACGGCCGTCCAGACCCGGAAATGCGGGTGATCGACCGGGTCGCGACGGAGCACCAGCACCGCGATGTTCGTCGAGATGAAGACGATCAACAGCAGCAGCACCACGGTCTCGGCGAGCGTCGACAGATCGCCCAGCAGGCTCAGCACCATGGCGACCGCGGTGGTCGCGACGATCGCCGTCCACGGCGTGCGTCTCTTCGGCAACACGCGACCGAGCACACTGGGCAGCAGGCCGTGTTCGGCCATGCCGTAGGTGAGCCTGCTGGCCATGATCATCGTCAGCAGCGCGCCGTTGGCGACGGCGACGAGCGCGATCGCGCTGAAAACCCAGTCGGGGACGCCGACGTCGGCCGCCGCGACCACGTCAAGCAACGGTCCCGAAGACTTCGCGAGGTCCGCGGCGGGCAGGGCGATCGCACTCGCCACACCGACCAGCGCGTAGAGCGCACCCGCGGTGATGAGGGCGCCGAACAGCGCCGTGGGATAAACCTTGCTCGGATTGCGAATCTCCTCGGCCACGTTCGCCGATGTCTCGAAGCCGACGAACGAGTAGTACGCGACGATCGCTCCACTGAGAATCGCCAACGCCGGCGTGGCGCCCTCGGGAAACTCGGCGACGCGGCTGACATCGCCCCGCCCGCCGCCGACCATCATCGACACCGCGATGACGACGATCAGCAGACCGGTCAGCTCGATCACCGTCATCACAACGTTGCTCTTGACCGACTCGCTGATCCCCCGCGCGTTGAGGCATCCGATCAATGCCAGGAACACGATGGCCGCTGGTACGGCCGGAACATCGATGAACGTCGTGAGATAGTCGCCGGCGAAGGCGAGCGACAGACCGGCTGCGCTGGTCACGCCCGCGGCGAGCATGCAGAAGCCCACCAGGAATGAGATCACCGGTCGACCGAACGCCCGCTCCGCGAAGACCGCCGCACCGCCCGCCTTCGGATACTTGGTGACCAGTTCCGCGTACGAGCCGGCGGTGAGCAGTGCCAGCAGGAGCGCCAGCAGAAGCGGCGCCCACAGCGCACCGCCGACATCGCCGGCGAGAACGCCCATCAGCGCGTAGATCCCGGCGCCGAGCACGTCGCCGAGGATGAACAGGAACAGCAGCGGCCCGGTGATCTTGCGTTTGAGCTTGCCGTCCGTCGTCTCGTCGGGTTCGCCGGTGTGCGCTTCGGCCGGTGAGGTCATGCCGGTCTTGATACCCCACGCGACCGGTAAACATTCCGCACCGGTCGGCGCGGCTTGTGTGTGGAAACGATCGCTCAGCGAGCGAAACGGCGCGCAAATCGCAGGATTGGGAGGTTGCGACACGGTCACAGGTGAGTACCTATCCGCGCATCAAGATCACAAGAGTCACTTTCGTCACTAACGTCACATCCGCCCATCGCTGACGTCTCATCGGGCGCCCGCCTCCGAAAGGTGTGACATGTCGCCGCCTCCGCGCATCGCCTCGTTGTCGGTGGCGTCCGCAACCGTGATCGCACTGAGCGCCGTGCTCGGCGTCGCCCCCTCGGCCACGGCGGAACCGTGCACCGGGGCGGCGGCGGCCGCACAACCGCCTGCCGCGCCGAACACCGAAGCGACGCCGGCGCTGCCGGGTGGCCCGCCGGTCGGCCACCGGCCTCGCAACACCAACGACGAAGCGCCGTTGCCGCGACTCGGCCGACTGCCCGCCGAGATCCTCCAGTCACTTTCGCCCCAGTCGGCGACCGTCGACCAACAGGCCGCCGTCCGCCCCACGCCACCTCAGCCCGTGGCGGATCAGCCTGTCGCGCAGCAGATTCCCGCTGCCGCCCCCGAGCCGCCTCCGCCGCCCGCGCCGCCGGGGACGACGCTCGTCGGGTGGGTCACCGGCCCCGAGAGCCCGAACAACACGATCGGACGATTCGCGATCACCGGCACCGACCTCGGAATCATGTGGGACAACGGCGATGCCGGCAATCGTCAGGTGTTGATGGCGTTCGGTGACACCTACGGCTACTGCAGCGTGCGGGGGAAGCAATGGCGCTACAACGCGCTGCTGCGCACCCAGGACGGGGCGCTGTCGAAGACGGTCGCCGTGCCCGACGGCGCGCTCGCCAACCGTTACTCTGGTTCTCCGCTGTGGGCGCCCGGCCTGTCCAAGCAGATCATCAACAGCACCAAGTGGGCGCCGAATGAGAAGGGCATCATTCCGACCGCGGGTGTCGCGGTGGGCGGCAACCAGTTCGTGAACTTCATGTCCATCAAGAGCTGGGACGCCGACGGCCGGTGGACGACCAATTTCTCCGCGATCGCGGTCTCCCCCGACAACGGCGAGCACTGGGGCGTCTATCCCGGCACGGTGCGCGCCGCACGCGAAGGCGACGTCGCGGGCGCTCGATACGTGCGCGGCAACGAGAACTTCCAGCAGGGCGCGTTCCTGAAGCCGGGCGCGGGTGATCCCTACCTTTACACGTTCGGGACACCGGCGGGCAGAGGCGGCGCGGCGTACATCGCGCGCATCCCGCAGGAAGCGGTGCCCGATCTCAACCGCTACGAGTACTGGAACGCTGATCAAAATGCTTGGGTACCAAGGGATCCGGGCGCGGCCACCGTAGTGATCCCGGGTCCCGTCGGTGAGATGTCCGCCCAGTACAACACCTACCTCAAGCAGTACCTGGTCATGTACTGCAACGGGGCCAACGACGTGGTGGCCAGGATGGCACCCGCTCCGCAGGGACCGTACGGTCCCGAGCAGTTGTTGGTGCGGTCCTGGGATGTCCCCGGCGGTGTCTACGCGCCGTTCCTGCATCCGTGGTCGACCGGCAAGGAGTTGTACTTCAACCTGTCGCTGTGGTCGGCCTACAACGTCATGTTGATGCGCACGGTGCTTCCGTGACCTCACCAGAAACGTTCAGTCGCCCTCTGCCGCTTGCACTTCGGCCACCGACGTCAGCCCGCTGATCGACAGCACCGGCATCAGGATCGGGTTGGCAACGATCTTGCGGATCTGCGGTGCGTTTTCGAACAGGGCGTTGATCGCTCCGCTGTCGAGGTACTCGATCGCGGTCAAATCGACCGTCAACCGCCCCAACTCCTGATTTGACCTGCCGACGGTCTCGGCGACGGCGTCGGTGAACGTGTCGATATTGCTCAGGTCGAGTTCGGCCGCCGCGCTCAGCACCACGGTGCCGTCGACCCGACGGTCGGTGCGCACGGTGAGCGGTGTGGGCATCAGGCGATCCTGGCGTGCAAGTCGATAGTCGTGCCGGAATCGCCCGTCTCGATCGTGACGTCGTTCATCAGCGCCCGCATCAGCGCGATTCCGCGGCCCCGGTGGGACGCGGGGTCGGCGTGGGGCACTTTCCACACCCCGGTGTCGGCGATGGTCAGGTGAAGCCGGTCGGCCAGCACGGTCGCGCGCAGACGCACGGCGCCACCGGGACGGTCACGGTGCCCATGCTCGACCGCGTTCGCGAGCGCCTCCCCGGTGGCGATCAACACGTCGAGGGTTTGGCTCGGATCAATCCCCGCCCGCACCAACCACTTTCGCAGCTCGCTGCGCGTGCCTGCCAATTCAGCGGGATCGGCGCTGAATTCGATTTCCAGCGGCGCCGGTTGCCGGTACAGCATGAGCGCGACGTCGTCCTGATATCCGTGGATGGGTGTCAGCTGCGTCATGATCTCGTCGGCCAGGAGGTCCAGCGCTGTGGCGGAATGGTTTTCGAGCACGTCGACGGCCCGGCCAATGCCCATGTCCAGAGATTCGCGCCGACGCTCCACCAGGCCGTCGGTGTAGAGCAACAACGTCGCGCGGGGCGGCATGACCTGCCGGCCCTCCGGACGAATGTAGTCGAAGGGCAACCCGAGCGGGATGACCGAGGCGTCGTCGAGCAGACGACTCGTGCCGTCGGCAAGCACCATGACCGGAGGCGGGTGGCCGGCGCTGGAGTACAGCAACTCACCGGTGTCCGGATCGAGTACGGCGCAGAATGCAGTCGTGCACCGTGCGCCGGGCAACCGGGCGGCGAATCGGTCAAGGGCTGTCAGGGCTGCGGCCGGTCCGGGGTGTTCGAGAAGCAATGCCCGACAGGCGCTTCGCAGCTGCCCCATCACCGTGGCGGCGGTCAATCCGTGCCCGACGCAATCGCCGACGATCAACGCGATCCGGCCGTCGTCCAGATCGACGACGTCGTACCAGTCTCCACCGACCTGCAGCGGGCGGGTGGCCGGCTGGTATCGCACGGCGAAGCCGCTCGAAACGGTGGGACCGAGAATCGCGTGCTGCAGCGCGAGTGCGGTTTCGCGCTGCTGGTCGAGTAGGTGGACGCGCTGCAATCCCTGGCCGAGCCTGCCTGCCAAGACCGCTAGCAGCGTCTTGTCTTCGGGCGTGAACGGTCGGCGCTCGAGCAACTCGAGGTAGACGACGAGCACCCCGCGCGGATGCTGCAGGGCGATGCGCGCGGACCCGGTGTCCGACGCGTCGGCCACCAGTGAGTCTGCGGAGCGCAGCGAGGTGATCGCCAGCTTTGTGGCCGCGGGCAGGTCGTGCCACTGGGCCGGCTCGCCGGAACAGACCAGCCCTGTCGGATCGATCGTCGTGGCACCGTCGTCGACCGGAAACGTGACGGCCAGAACACGGTGCGCCCGCCACACCTCACGCAGCACGTCGGCTGCCGTGCGCACCGCGTCGTCGAGCGTATCCGCCTGCGCCAATTGCGCATTGAGCGCTGCCAGCGCGGCCTCCCGCTGCACCGTGTAGTGCTCGGCGGTGACGTCGCGGAAGGTGCCGACCTTCACGGGCCTGCCGGTGTCGATCTCCTCGATCTGGTTGTAGGTGAGAGTCACCCACAGGCGGTGCCCGTCGCGGTGCGTAACCGGAACCGTGTGCCTGCCATGAGGTTCACGCAGAATCTGCGACAACAGCTGGTTGGCTTGATGGTGCGCTTCTGGATCCGACTCCGCCGTCGGCCACCATGGCTGCACGGGTTCGTACGGCAGTTCCTCGACGCCGTACCCCAGGATGTCGGTGAACGCCGCATTGATTTCGATCACCGCGCCGCGCTCGTCGGCCACGAAGAACGCTTCCTGCAGCGAATCGATCAGCGCGGTGCGCCAGCGGGCGTGATGATTGCGGATCCTTGCGAGTTTGACGTTCGCGCGCACGCGCGCCAGCAGTTCCGCGGCGGCGAACGGCTTGACGAGATAGTCGTCGGCGCCGGCTTGCAAACCCTCGATGGCGGCTTCCTGTCCGGCGCGGGCGGACAACATCAGCACCGGTATGGCCGCGGTGCGCGGGTCCGATCGCAAGGCAGCGACGAGTTGAAGGCCGTCCAGACGCGGCATCATGACGTCGCTGACCACTATGTCGGGCAACTCCGTACGGACCGCGTCCAGCGCTTGCTGACCGTCGGTGACGGCGTCGACGAGGTATCCGTCGTTGCGCAGCATCCGGGCGACGTAGTCACGCATGTCGGCGTTGTCGTCGGCGATGAGCACACGCGGTGTGGTGCCCGGAACCGGAGGCGAAGTGGTTGAGCCGGGCAGCTTCGGGGGCACATCGGGGGCAGGCCCTTCGCCGTCGGCGGGCAGCCACCGCAGCGCCTCCTGAATGTAGGGTTCGGCACCCGCGGCCGCTATCCGCGTGTCGTCTGCCGAGAAGAGTGCCGCGGCCGGTAGATGCGCGGTGCCGAAGCGCAGGCGGATCGCGAACGTGGTGCCGACACCTTCGGTGCTCTCGGCGGTGATGCTGCCGCCATGGAGTTCGACCAGTTCCTTGACCAAGGCCAGGCCGATCCCGCTGCCCTCGTTCGACCGCGCCCGCACGTTCTCGATCCGGTGGAACCGTTCGAACAGGCGGGGTATCTCCGCGGCGGCAATTCCGGCTCCGGTATCGGAGACGGTCACCACCGCATCGTCGCCGTCGCAGGTCGCGTTTACCGAAATACCACCGGTGAAAGTGAATTTCAGCGCGTTCGACAGCAGGTTGAAGATGACCTTCTCCCACATGTCGCGGTCGATGTAGACCGTGTCGTCGAGAGGAGGACAGTCGACGGTGAACGTGAGGCCGGCACGCTCGATCGCCGATCGGAAGACGCTGGCCAGTTCGGCGGTGACGGCCCCGAGGTCGACCGGGGCGAAGCTCGCCTGCATGCGACCGGCTTCGATACGCGAGAAGTCAAGCAGCGTGTTGACCAGCTTGGCCAGCCGTAACCCGTTGCGCCACACGATGTCCAGCTCTTCGCGGGCCGGGGCGTCGAGGTCGGCGCCGCGGGTCCGTAGTTCGGCGACCGGATCGAGGATCAACGTCAGCGGGGTCCGGAACTCGTGGCTGATGTTGGAGAAGAACGCCGTTTTGGCACGGTCGAGCTCGGCGAGCTCCTCCGCGCGCTGCTGCTGCGCCTGGTAGTTTCGCGCACTTCCGACGCCCGCGGCGACGTGGCCCGCCACGAGTGACACGAAGCCGCGGTAGGTGCCGTCGCGCGGACGGTAGCGGTTGAGCGCGGCGACCAGGAATCCGATCGGAGAACCGCCCTGTTGTTGCAGCGGGACGATCAGCGCGTGTGTGGGTGGGTCGCGCCAGTCACCGGTCGGCAGGTCCGCATACCTGTCGTCGTCGAGTGTGAGCACCGTCGTCTCACCGCGCGCAGGTTCGTCGAGCGGCCAACTGCCATCGCTGTCTGCGGCCACACGTGGCGATGCGATCGGATGGTCGGCGATGCTCCCGGTGGATCCGGCAAGGCGTGCACCGTCGTCGCCGTCGAATAGATATATCAACGTGAACGGCAGGTCACGCCGGTTGTGACCGAGTTGGCGTTCGGCGAACGCCATGATCTCTTCTTCGGTTCGCACCGCGCTCGGGTCCGATCCGAGGTCGCGCAACGTCGCCATCTGGCGCTCGCTGATCACCTGCTGGGTGTCTTCGCTGACCACGCACAGCATGCCCACGACCAGCCCATCGTCGTCGCGCAGCGGACTGTAGGAGAAAGTGTGGTACGTCTCCTCCTGATAGCCGGAGCGCTCGAGGAACAGAAGCAGTGCCGAGTCCCAGGTCGCCTCTCCGGTGGAGAGCACGCGATCGATTCGCGGGCCGATATCGGGCCAGATCTCGGCCCACACCTCTCGCGCCGGCCGACCGAGCGCCCAGGGATACTTGCGGCCCAACGTGTCCCGTCGGTAGGCGGCATTGCAGAAGAAGGTCAGATCGGGCCCCCACGCCATCCACATCGGGAATCGCGAGGACAGCAGGATGCTGACCGCAGTTCGGAGGCTCTGCGGCCAGCCGTCCGGCATCCCCAACGGCGTGGCGGCCCACCGAACCTCGGCCAGATCGGGACCGACCTCGCCGTCGGCATCGAAAACTGTGGTCAACCGATTCTGCGGCCCGCTCGGGTTGCTCATGCGTCGACCGCATCGGCCACGGATCCGTACGGCCGCAGAACCTTGTCGAGCTTGGTGACCTCGATGGGGCGGACCACCTCGGGGTTGGCGGCCACCAACCGCACCGTGACCCCCGCCGCCAAGCCTTTCTCGTAGCACTCGAGGACGGCGTTCAGCCCCGCGCTGCCGAAGTAGCCGACCCTGGACAGTTCGACGATCAGCAACTGGGCCGGGTGCTCGTCGGCGGCCTCGACGGCGCGGTCAAGGTGTGGTTGCAGCGATCCGACGCTGTTCGAGTCGATCTCGCCTGCTACCGACACCACCACCGCGGTGTCGCGCACGTCCAGGCTCACCTCTAATTGCGCCACGTCATCCCACCCGTCAGTGGCAAAGCGGTGCGCGCGTCTGATCTGTCATGCCTTGGTGATACCCCGGCGGCGACTTGAGTTACCACGCGCATTCCCGGCCCTCGATCACCTACTCGGCGCGGGTGTGCGCGGTGAGCAGCAGATGGTCGAACTGCCTTCGCAGGTCGTCGCGCTGGGGATCGATCGTGCCGAGTTCGGCGACGATCTGCGCGGCCAGGGAGCGCAATTTTGTGTTCGTGTGCTGTGAGCGCCACATCAACAACTCGAACGCGGCGTCGGCGTCGATGCAGTAGACGAGCATCAGGGCGCCCTTGGCTTGCTCGATCGCCGCTCGGGCCTCGAACAGCTCGGGCAGCGACTCGCTCAACGCCTGGCGGCGGGTCTGGGCGAAGGTGTCGGTCAGGTCGATGTAGTAGCCCTCAGTGCCGACCACCGCACCCTTGTCGTCGAGCATCCGGTCGCCGATCACGATGACGGTATGCAACCTGCCTGCGGTGTCGATGAACCGGTGGCGGCTGGAGAACGAGCCACCCAGGTGCAGGGCGTGGTCGAGTAGGTCCTGGACGTGCTGTCGGTCGTCGGGATGCTTGTGCGACAGCAGCAGTTCGGTTGTCGGCACGACGGCGCCGGGTTCGTACCCGTGCATTCGCGCAACTTCGTCCGACCACTCCCAGCGCTGCCCGACGAACCAGAACCGGAACGTGCCGACGTTGCGGTCCGCAATAGCCCAAGCTGAGGCAGACGGCAGTGGGCTGTCGGCCACGTCCGGGTTCGACATCTGCCCATCATGGCACCACAGACGTCCAAGGCGGAGCGCGTTCGGAAAGCTCTACGAATCCGTTTCTGCTCCGCCGCGGGTGCTGGTCGGCGCCGCCGCCCGTTCGGGAAACACCGCGGCCATCCTGCGCTGCGACGCAGGGGTGCTGATCCTCTGCGGCCACCAGAACCAACGACCGAGCAGTGCAGCGATGCTCGGTGTCATGAACGCACGAACGACAAGGGTGTCGAACAGCAGACCTAACGCGATCGTGCTGCCGACCTGTGCGATGCTGCGCAGATCGCCGACGACGAACGAGGCCATCGTCGCGGCGAACACCAGGCCGGCCGAAGTGACCACCTTCCCCGAGCCGGCCATCGCGCGGATGATCGCAACCTTGAACCCGTGGTGCAGTTCCTCCCTGAAGCGCGACACCAGCAGCAGGTTGTAATCGGATCCGACGGCTAACAGCAGGATGACCGACATCACCAGCACAATCCAGTGCAGCTTGATACCCAGCAGGTGCTGCCAGACGAGCACGGACAGTCCGAACGACGTGCCCAGCGAGAGCAGCACCGTTCCGACGATCACCGCGGCTGCCACGACCGCCCTCGTGATGATCAGCATGATGATGAAAATCAATGCCGCAGCTGACAAGCCGGCGATCATCAAGTCGTAGTTGGATCCGTCGCGCATGTCCTTGTACGTTGCCGCGGTGCCGCCGAGATAGACGGTGGACCCCTCCAACGGGGTGCCCTTGATGGCTTCCTTGGCCGCGAGCTTGATCGCGTCGATGTGGTCGATGCCCTCGGGGGTGGCGGGGTCGCCCTCGTGCTCGATGATGAAGCGCACCGACTTGCCGTCCGGTGAGATGAAGTTGTCCATTCCGCGCTGGAAGTCTCTGTTCTCGAACGCTTCTGGCGGCAGGTAGAACGAGTCGTCGTTCATCGATGCGTCGAACGCGTCGCCCATGGCGTGCGAGTTCTCCTGCATCGCGGCCATCTGATCCTGCAGCCCCTTCTGCGAAGAGTGCATGGTCAGCATCATGGTCTTCATCGTCTTCATGGTTTCGATCTGCTGGGGCAGCAGCAGGATCAGCTGAGGCATCAGGCTGTCGAGGTGTTCGAGATCCGGCACGAGGTGCTCGATGTCATCGGTCAGCGTGTCGATGCCGTCGAGGGTGTCGAAGATTGAGCGCAGCGACCAGCAGATCGGGATGTTGTAGCAGTGCGGTTCCCAGTAGAAGTAACTACGGATCGGCCGGAAGAAGTCGTCGAAATCGGCGATGTGGTCCCGCAATTCGGCAATGTCGACTGTCATCTCTTTGGTTTTTCGAACCATGCTGTGGGTGGTGTCGGCCATCTGCTGCATCAGGCTGGCCATCTTTTCCATCTGGTCGATGGTCGACTGCATCTCGTCGGCCTGTACCAGCATGTCGGCCATCCGATCCTGCAGGTACTTCTGATTGAGCTGGTTCGTCGTGCCCTGCATGCTGAGCAGGAACGGAATCGTGGTGTGCTCGATCGGCTTACCCTGCGGCCGGGTGATGGTCTGCACGCGGGCGATTCCGGGTACTCGGAAGATTCCCTTGGCGATCTTGTCGATCACCAAGAAGTCGGCCGAGTTGCGCAGATCGTGGTCGCTCTCGACCATCATCAACTCGGGGTTCATCCGGGCGGCGTCGAAATGCCGGTCGGCGACGTCGTATCCGATGTTCGACGGGGTGTCGGCGGGAAGGAAGTGCCGCCCGTCGTAGTCGACCTTGTATCCGTTCAGCGCGAGCAACCCGATCAACGACAGGGCGCACGTCGCGACGAGAACCGGCCCCGGCCACCGCACGACCACGACACCGACCCGTCGCCATCCGCGGGAGTTGATGGGCCGCTTCGGTTCGAAGAATCCGAACCGGCCGCCCACGACGGTGATGGCCGGGCCCAGCGTCAAGGCGGCGATCACAGCGACGAGAACGCCTACTGCGCACGGCACCGCCATGGTTTGGAACCACGGCAACCTCGTGAACTTCAGGCACAGCAAGGCGCCGGCGATGGTCAGACCGGATCCCAGCACCACGTGGGCAGTGCCGTGAAACATTGTGTAGTAAGCGGTTTCCTTGTCCTCGCCGGCCTGGCGGGCTTCTTGATACCGGCCGATCAGGAAGATCGCGTAGTCGGTTCCCGCGGCGATAGCGATCAGGGTCAGCAGGCTGGTGGCGAATGTCGAGAGCCCGATGAGTCCGGTGTTGCCGAGGAAGGCGACGATGCCACGGGAGGCGCCGAGTTCAACGAACACCATGAACAGGATCAGCACCGTGGTGGCGATCGAGCGGTAGACGATCAACAGCATCACCGCGATGACGATCAGCGTTGCGACAGTTGCTTTCACCGCTCCCTTGTCACCGGCGACGCGCTGGTCGGCGTTCAACGCCGCTCCGCCAGTGACGTACGCCCTGATTCCCTGCGGGGCAGGGACTTCCGCGATGATGTCACGAACCGCTTGGATCGATTCGTTCGCGATCGTCTCACCGATGTTCCCGCGCAGATAGATCTGCACATACGCCGACTTGCCGTCGGCGCTCTGCGCCCCCGCTGCGGTCAGCGGGTCGCTCCAGAAATCGGCGACGTGCTCGACGTGTTCTGGGTCGGCGCGGAACCTCTGGATCAACTCGTCGTAGTAGTGGTGTGCTTGTGCGCCGAGCGGTTTGTCGCCCTCCAGGATGACCATCGCGTTGCTGTCGGAGTCGAACTCCTGGAAGTTCGCACCGATGCGCTGCATCGCGATGAAAGCCGGTGCGTCGTGAGCGTTCATTGAAACGGTGTTGGCCTCGCCGACCTTCTCCAACGACGGGACGAACACGTTGGTTACCGCGGTCAGCACTACCCAGCCGATGATGATCGGCACCGAGAGCACCCGGATGGCATGCGCAATTCGCGATCGTTCGGCCTGCGTTCCGGACGGACTGCGGGCTGGTCGAATTGCGGTCATCCCATGACCCTTCGGTGGCGCGAGTGTCGCAGGCCGACCGTGTCCCCATGACCCTGTCCACCGTGCGTGTCGTATATCTAGCCTGTCGAACTATCGGCTGTCAATCGTTGAAAGCCTGCTCATGACGGGTTTGTCAGGAACGCGATCCCACGAGCTCGTGCTGTGTGGGGCGTCCGCGCCGCGAAGGTGGCCTCATCGCGACGGGCGCGATCGAGCGAGCTGATGGCGAAGGCTCAGGCCGATCACTTTGCCCATGATGGGTCATTGCGCGGGAGGGTCCAGCACGGGCGAAGTGCCGGCGTTCGGGGTCGCTGGAAGCCCTGCGATCGGGTAGCCAACGCTTCAGCAACTTCTCGGCGGGCGGCCAGCAGACGCCTGCAGCATTGTGGTGCACGTCACGGCACGGCCGACAGGGTAGCGCTGGACGACGGCTGACTCTCGTGTAAGTTCCCTTGAGATCGCTTTCTGCACCGGCAAGCACCCTGCGTCATCTGCGATATGCCGAGTTATGGCGCGTCTGTGACAGCACAGAGCCAGCCAGCGTAACCCAACCTATTGTCTGGGACGAACTGCTTGCCTCTTAGGATAGGCTCAGCTAATCTTCAGCTGCCGTTCGGCAAATTCACAGGCACAACAGGAGAAAACGTGCAACTAGCAGTTCAGGCCGGTCCACCGGTCCACGACCTCAGACCCAGTTACTCACCATCGAGTCGTCGCAACTCCAAACTGGTGGTTGCTGGCGTCGCGATGGCAAGTGCCGGGGTGATCGCGGTCAGCCCGGTAGCTCCCCCGATGCCCACTGTTCAGGACGTCCAGGAGCGCGTGGCGCACGCCGCGGTCCAGCTCACGGCGGCCAGCAATCCGCTCCTTGTGTGGGGCCAGGCCATCGCCGACACGTTCGGCAGCCTGGAGACGCTGACCGGAGGCTCCACCGACGCAACGGTCAACCTCCTGAGGGAACTGAGCACTGGCTATATCTTTCTGGAAACCGCGAACGTCCTGATCCAGAACACCCTCAACCCGGGGCCTCTGCTCGATCAGTTCATCAACTTCAACTCGAATTTCGGTCCCACGATCAATACCGCGATTTCGGACACCATCGAGCGGCTGACGTTGGCTGCTGAGCAGTTCCCGGGTGTGGTGACCAATACCCTCACCTACCTGTCACAAGGGCAGTTCGTCGAGGCGTTCTCCGAGATCAACGGCTGGTTCGTGCTCAGGGTGCTGGGCGGAGTGCGGCCGCTGATTCCGATCCTCTCCATCCCCGGTCAGTTCGTGGGTGCGCTTCCGGGCGCGGAGAAGCTGCCGGCACTGCTCGATGTCGTCTCCGAGTTCGCGCTCACGAAGGCAATCTTCGAGCCCGTCCTCGGCTCGATCCTCCAGTCTGCGGAACTCCTCGATGCGACGCGGGAAGCGTTGACCGCAGGGAATTTCGGGGACGCCGCCGCAAACCTGGTGAACCTTCCGGTCATGGCGTTCAACGCTCTGATCAATGGCATGACGCCTGCCGGCACCACCGCAGAGTGGCAGGGCCTACTCGACCGCGGTCTTGTCAGCTACCTCACGGTTACGCTGCCCAACCTGATTGCCGACGCGATTGCGCCCCCCGCCCCTGCTGCGTCCACTTTCGGTGCACCGGGCGGCCCGGGTGAGTTCAGCTTCGGCGGTGACACACTCGCGATCAGCCTCGCCAACGACGGCGAGGGTGAAGGCGACGGTGCTGGTGAAGGCGAAGGCACGGGCGAAGCCACCAACGAAGGCCAAGGCACGGGCGAAGCCACCGGCGAAGAGTCGGGCGAAGGTACCGGCGAAGCGTCGGGCGAAGGTGCTGGCGTAGGCGAAGGCACGGGCGAAGCCACTAACGAAGGCCAAGGCACCGGCGAAGAGTCCGGCCAAGGCCCCAGCACGGGCGGCAGCACCAACACCGGCAGCAACACCTCGGGTATCAGCACCAGCAGGGGCGACGGCGCCGGCAAGGGTAGCACCACCGGCTCGAACAGCGGTACCGGCTCGAGCAACGGCTCCAGCTCGACCGGCAGCACCGGCTCGACCACCGGCTCCAGCTCGACCGGCAGCACCGGCTCGACCACCGGCTCGGGCGCGGGCAGCAGCCCCGCAACCGGCACCGGTGCGGACGGCAGCACCGGCAGCAGCACGGGCACCGGCTCGGGCTCGGGCAGCGGTGCCGGCTCGGGCAGCGGTTCCGGCTCCGGCTCGGGCAGCGGTGCCGGCTCGGGCAGCGGTTCCGGCTCCGGCTCGGGCAGCGGTTCCGGCTCCGGCTCGGGCAGCGGTTCCGGCAGCAACTAAGTAGTGGGACGATGACGGCCCCCTCGGCAACGAGGGGGCCGTCTCTCGTCAGCGGTGTATCCGCAATCAGCGAGCGCCGCGCACAAGCCGCCCCGGCCGGGCGCCGGTATCGATGCCATTGCGGCGCGTCACCACGCCGCTGACGATCGTCGCGGTGTAACCGGAGGCGCCCTGCACCAACCGCTGTCCCCCCGCGGGCAGGTCATAGGCCATCCGTGCGGGATGCAGAGTCAAGGCATCCATGTCGATGACATTGACGTCGGCCTTCTTGCCAACCTCGATGACGCCGCGATCGGTCAGCCCGAACAGCTGCGCAGTGTCGTGAGCCTGCTTGCGCACCACGTATTCCAGCGGAAGCTTGTCACCGCGGCGGCGGTCCCGCGCCCAGTGCGTGAGCAGGAAGGTGGGATACGACGCGTCACAGATCATGCCGCAATGTGCGCCGCCGTCGGACAGTCCGACTACACCAGCCGGATGCAGCAGCATTTCCCGGATCGCGTCGTGGTTGCCGTAGAAGTAGTTGTAGAACGGCAGCATCAGCATCGCCGTTGCGTCGTCCTCGAGCATCAGGTCGTACAACGTGGCCAGCGGGTCCTCACCGCGGTCGCTGGCGATCTTGTCCACGGTGCGTTCGACGGTCGGTTCGTAGTCGGGCGGATCGCCCAGCGCATAGATGCGGCCCAACGAGTGCTGCACAAGCGCGAACATGTTGTCGAACAACACATTCGGGTCCGGCGGCAGGTCCTCCTCGGCCAGGATCGCGGCCTTGACCGCCGGGTCCGCCAAGCGCGCGGCCAACTCCTCGCGGCCGCATTCGGCCTTCAGCTTCCGGAATGTCGGCCGGTGGGTGAAAGCGTGATGGCCCGGGAATCCGAACAGCATCCCGAACGGGCGGGCGGCGATCTGCGGATAGAGCTCGCTGCCTGACGCGTGGGCCTCGGCCGAAATGTCAAGCTGCTCTCGCCACAGGTCGGGCGCCGCATCGACCTGGATCATCCCGAACGAGATGGGCCGGTCGATCTCGGCGGCGAGACGCTTCATCCATTCCAGTTCCTTCTTGGGCGCGATGATGTCCTCGCCTGCCACGCCCTGCGGCGCCAGCTCGAACACCGCTCGCCCGCCGGCGGCCATGGCGCGGCCGAGGCCGAACAACTCGTCCTCGGCGGCGAAGGTGCCCGGAACCGGTTCGCCGTCGATGGCCCGGTGCCCCAGCGTGCGCGACGTCGAGAAACCCAGCGCACCGGCCTCGATGCCCTGCTGCACGAGGCGGGCCATCGCCGCGATGTCCTCCGGTGAGGCGGGCTCGTTGCGGGCTCCGCGCTCCCCCATCGCATACGCGCGCACCGCGCCGTGGGCGATCTGACTGCCCACATCGATGGCGAAGTCCTGCTTCTCGACGACATCGAGGTATTCGGGGTAACTCTCCCACCCCCACGAAATGCCCTCGGTGAGCGCGGTGCCCGGGATGTCCTCGACGCCCTCCATCAACCCGATCAGCCATTCCTCGTGGCCTGGCCGCACCGGTGCGAACCCGACGCCGCAGTTGCCCGTCACCACGGTGGTCACCCCGTGGCCGCTGGAAGGCTCGAGCAAGCTGTCCCAGCTGACTTGCCCGTCGTAGTGGGTGTGGATGTCGACGAAGCCGGGGGCGACGACTTTCCCGGTCGCATCGATCGTCTCGGCGGCTTCGCCCTCGAGCGGAGCGTCGCCAGGTCCGCGGCGACGGACTTCGACGATCTTGCCGTCCCTGATACCGATGTCGGCGGTGTACCGGTCCGCTCCTGTGCCGTCGACGACGGTTCCGCCGGTGATTTTCAGGTCGAACACGATTACTCCTCCGCATCCGGATTTCAGCCGCTAGTGTCGGGCACTGTAACACCGTTACAGAAGCTTCGCGGCGACTTCGGAGAGGACCGTTCGTGACGCACACAGCGCAAGAAGTCCGACGCGAAGATGCGATCGGCACCCCGCCCGCGCGGCCCACCCTGGTGCCCGCCGAGCGGTACTACTCGCCCGCATTCGCTGCGCTCGAGATCGAACGCATGTGGCCCAAGGTGTGGCAACTGGCCTGCACGACCGACCACGTCGCCGAGCCCGGCGATTTCTTCGAATATCGCTGCGGCCCATACTCCGTGCTGATCGTCTGCGGCGACGACGGCGATCTGCGGGCGTTTCAGAACGTGTGCCGGCATCGCGGCAACTCACTGTGCTCCGGGGCGGGCTCGGGTCTGCGCGATCTGCGGTGCGGGTACCACGGCTGGACATGGGATCTCGGCGGATCGCTGCGGCGGGTACCGAACCGCAAGGGGTTCGGCGAATTACACATGTCCGAGCTGCCGCTGGTGCCGCTCGCCGTCGACACCTGGGAACGGCTGGTCTTCGTCAACCTCGATGTCGACGCGATACCGCTGCTCGACTACCTGGAGGAGATGCCCGCCGACGTCAAATGGTGCAGGCTGGCCGACTTCCGCTGCTACGCCACGATGACGATCGACGTCGACGCCAACTGGAAGACTATCGCCGACGGCTACAGCGAGACCTACCACATTCAAACCTTGCACCCCGAGTTGCATCGTTGTATGGACGATGTTTACGCCCCACAGACGATCTGGGGACACACGGGCAAATCCGAACAGCTGTACGGGGTGCCGAGCCCCCACTTGAAACAGTCGGTCAGCGACGACGAGGTGTGGGACGCATACGTGTGCACGCAGGGCGCATTGATGGGCGTCGAGGAGGGCACCCCGCTGCCCGACGACCGCGAAGCCGGCGCGTCGGTCGCCGATGTCATCGCCGCCCGCACACGCGCATTCGCCGCATCCCGCGGCGTCGACCTGCAATGGGCGGACACCGAGCAGATCATGCGGCTGCACCAGTACAACGTATTCCCGAACATGACGCTGCTGATGAATGCCGACCACCTGACGGTGATGACGTCACATCCGGGATCCGATCCGGACCGCGGCGAGTTGGTGATGCTGCTGTGGACACGGATGGCGCCAGGCGCGCCACGTGCCAAGCCCGTCGACGTGCGCATGAAGGCCGACGAAGCCCACCCCGGACTGGTTCTCACCCAAGACATCTCGGTGTTGGCGGGTTTACAGCGGGGCCTGCACCAGCCGGGCTTGAAGCACCTGACGCTGTCCAACGAGGAGCGCCGCGTGATCAACATGCACCGCAACCTGGAGCGCTACCTCGACCTGCCCGAGTCCGAACGGATGACCGGGGGTGAGCCCGGTGGCGACACGACGGACGGCCGCTAAGGCCCAGGAGGCGGTCAACGCAGAGGTCATCCTCGACGCCGCCGCCAGGATGATCGAACTGCACGGGGTGGACGGCTTCACCATGCGCGGGCTCGCCGAGCAGCTAGGGGTGGCGGTGACGTCGATCTACTGGCACGTCGGCGGCCGCGACAAGCTGTTCGACAGTCTCGTGGACCGACTGCTCGACGAGATGGCACATCTGCCCACCGAGGGCGACAACGCGGTCGACCGCATCGCGTCGCTCGCGCATGCTCAACGGCGGGCGCTCATCAACAGACAACATCTACTCGCCATCGCCCACGAGCGCGACCAGACACCCCGGTTGTTCCTGCCGGTTCAGCAGGCGCTGGCGGCCCAACTCGCCGAGCTCGGGGTGACGGGCCAGGACGCTGCCCTGGTGCTGCGCGCGGTGGAAGTGCATGTCATTTCGTCTGCGGTGATGCAGTTTTCGGCCGTGCGCGGTGAGAAGCACGATGAGGAGGACCCGTCGCTGTGGACCGATGACTGGCCCGACCGTGCCCTCGTGCAAGCGCTGCAGTCACCCACCGACTATGACGCGGTGTTCGCCTACGGCCTCGAAGCGCTGCTGGCCCCGCTGCGGCGCTGAGCGACTATGCCGGTGTGTAGCGCAGCATCGTCACGTCGTGCTCAGGGTAGTCGAAGAACACGGGTTTGACCCGCATCCCGACTCTCAGGTCGCCGGGTTCGACGTCGACCAGCTCGGTGGAAAATCGCGGTCCCTCATCCCATTCGACGATCGCCAGCAGCTGCGGCACCGCATCGGCGAAGTGCGGCCCGACGGGCCGGCGCGCCACCGTGTACGAGTACAGCGTGCCCTTTCCGGAGATCTCGCGCCACTCGAGGTCGTCGGCGAAGGTCTTCGGCGCTCGCACCCTCGGATAGAACACGTACACATCCGATGAGGGCGAATACTGGATCCGAATGCGGTGCTGAGCCAGCGCTTCCCAAAAAGGCGCAGTGGTAGGGGTTTTCACCGGCATGGGCCGCTCGAAGGTGGTCACGGGTCAGTCTCCCTCCAAGATCAGAGCGGTCTGCTCGGACAAGATTCCACCGTTACCGGACACGAACGCGCGATTGCAGTCGGGCACCTGCCCGGAGTCGGCCCGGCCCATGATCTGGCGCGTCGCATCGCAGATGTGGTGCATCCCGCCCGCCAGACCGGCCTGGCCGAAACCGAGTTGGCCCCCGGCGGTATTGAGCGGGAAGTCCCCGCGGAACGTGAGGTCGTGGTCGGCGACGAACTGCATGCCCTTGCCCTTCTCGCAGAACCCGGCGTCCTCCAGCGACAGCACCACAGTGATCGTGTAGCAGTCGTAGATCGAGACCATGTCCATATCGGTGCGGGTCAGATCGGTCATGCCGAATGCGGTTGCGGCGGCCTCCGCCATCGGGGTGTGCAGGAGATCGGCCGCATACGTGGGGGTCTTGAACGGGACGTGCTCGCCGAAGCCCTTGATCCACACCGGCCTGTTGCGCGCCCGTTTGGCGATGTCCGCACTCGCGACGACCACCGCTGCGCCGCCCACACACGGCATCACGATCTCGAGCATGTGCAACGGGTGGGCGATGATCGGGCTGTCCAGCACGTCGTCGACGGTGAGTGGCTTGTCTTTCCAGATCGCGCCTTCGGTGTGATTGGCATTGACGCGCTGATCGACGACGATCTTGGCCATCGCCCGCTCGTCATAGCCGTACACCGCTCCGTAGCGGGTGGCTACCTGACCGTATGGCCCATTCTGCCCCAGGTTGCCGTACGGGATCTCGAATTCCGCCTGCGGAGAACCGTACTGATTGCTCGACGAACCGAAGAACACGGCATCCACCAACGGCTTCGGCTTCTTCTCCGACATCGGCGTGATGTAGCGCGCCGGCAGCGCACACAGCACCACGTCGCACAAGCCGAGCTCGACCGCCGCGGCCGCCCGCCACACCATCGCTGCCGCGCTCGCCCCGCCGAGGTCGACGAGCTCAGCGAAGTTGGCTCGCACACCCAGGTATTCGGCGATCGTGGACGGTACGAAGATCTCCGACTCGGCAAGGTGCGAGGTGACGATGCCGTTGACGAGCTCCCCTGAGAGCCCGGCGTCCTGCAGCGCAGCCGACGCCAACTCCGCCCACTGTTCGAGGGTGAACGGCGCCGGAGTGGCCTTGTTCATCCGCTCCGGCGGGAGTTCGATGTAGCCGACGATCGCGGCTTCACCACGTAGTCCCATGGGTGTCCTTTTTGGTTGATCACTTGCGCGGAAGCCCGAGGATCATCTGGGCGATGATGTTGAGCTGAATTTCCTTGGTGCCGCCGCCGATCAGCTCGGCGGGCACTCGAAGATACGGCTGTACGACGTCGGAATCGGCGGCCATCGCCGATCGGCCCGCCGAGCCGAGGGTTGCCGGAAACGTGCGTCGCAGAAGCACGTTCATCGCGACCTTGGCGATGCTGGACGCCGCGCCCGAAGCTTGCCCGTCGAGCAGCCGGATAGTCTCGCGCACACCGAGTGCTTTGATCGCGTTGGCGTAGGCGTCGAGTTCGCCGAGCTCGCGCAGTGCGTCCCGACCCGCCCCCTCGGGTGCCGCGGCGCTTCGACGCAGTGGCTCTGCCCGGTCGTACTGCACGTAACCGCTGATGGCCGAACGTTCTTCGGCCATGGTGGCGATGGCCAGCGCCCATCCTCCGGTCGGTTCGCCGAGCAGCATCTCGTCGGGGACGAAGACGTCGTCGAGGAAGACCTCGTTGAACTCCTGTTCCCCGCTGGCCTGCTTGATCGGCTGAATCTCGATTCCGGGTGAGCGCATGTCGATGATGAAATAGCCGATGCCACGGTGTTTCGGGGCTGTCGGATCGGTCCGGGCAAGTAGCGCTCCGTAGTCGGCCCGGTGCGCCGACGAGGTCCAGATTTTGTGCCCGTGGATGCGCCATCCGCCGTCGAGCTTGGTCGCCCGCGTTGCCAACGCGGCGAGATCCGAACCCGCACCCGGCTCGCTGAACAGTTGGCACCACGCCAGTTCGCCGCGCTGGGTGGGCGTGATGAGCCGCTGCTGCAGCTCTTTCGAGCCGGCCTTGATCAGTGAAGGCAGGATCCACTCGGCGATTCCCAGCGACGGTCGTACCACCGAGGGGCGCTTGCCGAACTCCTCGTCGATGATTAGCTGTTGCAGCGGGCTGGCGTCGATTCCCCAGGGCGGCGGCCAGTGTGGGGCGATCAATCCCGCATCGGCGATGGCGGTGCGCTGCGCGCCCGTGGCGAAGTGCTCGTAGTCGCCTTGGCGGCCCGGGCCGTCGTTGCGCAGCGCCGCGGCCTTGTCGAGGGTCTCGGCGATCCGGGCGCGGAACGTGGCTTCGGCATCACCGAGGTCGACCGAGAAGTCGCGCTGACCAGTGGCGGTCAGCTCACCCAGCCGTTTGGCCCAGCGATTCCTGTCGCCGATCGACGCGGACAGGCTGGTGGCCCGTCGCCAGTAGAGGTGCAGGTCGTGTTCCCAGGTGAAGCCGATGGCGCCGAACATCGTCAGCGTGTCCAGGGCAAGGTCCGGGCACGGTGCGACGGCCATCAGCGCCGCACCGGCCGCCGCCATCGCGTGTTGGTCGATCGGTTCGGACGCCGCGCGCAAAGCGTCCCAGGTCGCCGCGCTGGCCAACTCGCTGTTGACCAGAAGCATTGCGGCGCTGTGCTGCAGCGCTTGGAACGTGCCGATGAGCTTGCCGAACTGTTCGCGCGTGCACAGATGTGCGGTGGCGGCTTCCACACACCACTGCGTGATACCGGCGGCCACGCTCGCTGTCAGCGCGGTGGCAAGGTATTCGGCCCGTTCGGCGTCGATCCCGTTGAGCACGTCGGTCTTCTCGACCGGATACTCGGTCAACCGCAACCTGCCGAGGTCGGTCAACAGGTCGGTGCCGCGCACGGATTCGACGGCCGCCGCGGGGTGCCTCGTATCGACGGCGAGCCAGATGCTATTCCCGCGGTCGGTGGTGGCAGAGACCAAAGTCGTTGTCGCCGTGCAGATCCCCGCGAGTAGGTTCGAGTCGCCGTCGATCGACCACCGCTGGCCGTCGTCGCGGGCAGTGAACGTCGAGTTCCCGGGCAACGCCAACGCGGCCGCGTCGCCGTCGGCGAGGCGAGTCAGCAACGCTGCGGCCGAAGGGGTAGGTTCGGCCAACAAGGCGACCGCGCCCGTCGCCACGGTCGGCAGCAGCGGTCCGGGAAGCGATGTCCTGCCAGCCGCCTCGAGCACGCAGGCGGCATCGAGGAGGGCGCCGCCCTGACCGCCGTAGTTCTCGGGCAAGTGCACGGAGTGAAATCCGTTGGCGACGAAGTCCTCCCACCATGAAGGCAGGCGGCCCTGGGCAAGCAGGTCGAAGGATTCGCGGGTGGCCGACACCGGGGCGCGCCGCGCCGCGAACTGCGCGACCGACTCGCTGAGTTCCCGTTGTTCGGGGGTCAGGGCCAGGCTCACACGGACTCCCTGCCGGACCGGCGTGATGTTCGGAAGAAATGCGCGGCCGCCGCGATCGCGTCGGGTGTCGGCGACGGCTCCCAGCCCAACTCGCGCACCGCCTTCGAGTGGTCCACTACAGACATGATGTTCATCAGCCGGATGTTCAGCGGTGCCAACTTGGTGTCACAGCCGCGGAGCCGGGCGATCCAGCTGCTCGGGTAGCTCGCGGCTGCCATCAATGCGATCGGGACGCCGCGTCGGGGAGGCTCGACGCCCACTGCGCTACAGCCGGCTTCGAAGATCTCTCGCGCGCTCATCCACCGCTCGGAGACGATGTAGCGCTCACCGATCCGGCCGCGCTCACCCGCGAGGATCATGGCTCGCGCTGCATCCTCGATGCCGACGGTCTCGCTCTCGAAGCCGTCGATGTAGAACGGCAGCTTGCCGCGCACGGCCGCCGAAAGCAGCGCCCCGTGCGGGGTCGGCAGCCAGTCCTCCGGCCCGTAGGTGTTCGAGACGCACATCGCGACGGCGGGAAGGCCCTTCTCGGCGCTGTAGCTCAGCACCATCTGCTCGGCCTGCACCCGGCTGCGGACGTAATCGCCACCGACGTCGAGCCAGTTGTGAGCGGTGGTCTCGTCGACGGGGCCGTCGCTGGAGCGGCCGATAGTGGCGATCGAACTGGTGAACACGAAGCGATGCAGTCCCGCGTCGACGGCGACATCCAGCACCGCTTGTAGGCCGTCGACGTTGGTGCGCCACATCGGCGCGGGGTCGAGCAGCCACGGACGCGCGTCGACGACGCAGTAGTACACGACATCGCATCCACGCATCGCGGAGCGCACGCCGTCCACGTCGAAGATGTCGCCGCGCCGGATGTCGACCGGCAAACCGCCGATGCCGCGGGTCGAACTGGTCGGACGGATGAGCACGCGCACGTCGTCGCCGCGGGCGACCAGTTGCTTGGTGACGTGGGAACCCAAGAAGCCGCTGGCGCCGATGACGAGCTTATTGGGCGTCACCGGTGACCGGCCAATCGCGTCCCTCTCCACTCTAACGAGACGCAACGTCTCGTCTTGCCAAAGATTATGCAGTGCTGTCACCATCTGTAAAGCCGACCCCCGTCAGATGCGGAGTCAACCGATGGTCACCGAGGCGAAAGCGCCCCGCCGCCGCAGCGAGCGGTCGCGAACGGCGATCATCTCGGCCACGAAGGAACTGCTGCTGCAGCGCGGGTTCGACGGGCTGAGCATCGAGGCGGTCGCGGCGCGCGCCGGTGTCGGCAAGCAGACGATCTACCGGTGGTGGCCGAGCCGCCCGGCTCTCGTCGCCGATGTGCTACTCGAGGATGCGGACAAGATCCTGCGGCCCGTCGGGCACACCGACGACCTCGCGGCGGACCTGAGCCGGTGGTCGGCCAGCCTCGCGGCCACGCTCACGGGCGAGCGCGGCAACGCCATGCTTCGCATCCTCACCGTCGCGGGAATGGAGCATGAGGACATCAAGGCACGCATGCAGGCCGGCTTCAGCGACCCACTGCACGAGGGCGTCAGAGCGCGGTTGTCGGCCGGCGGGATCGACGACGCCACATCGCAGGCGGCGGCCGACGCCATCGTCGGCGGAATCGTGTACGCGATCCTGACCGAAGGGCGGTCGTTCCGCCGAAGCCGGGCCGAGGCGATCACTCGGACCGTCATCGCCGGGACATGCCGATGAGCGCGGCCCCCAACGTGTTTCGCGTGTCCGGCAACGATGGCGTGACGATTGTCGCAGACCGCATCGGGGATCCGACCGCGCCGGCTGTGGTGTTCTTGCACGGCGGCGGACAAACCCGACGCTCATGGGGCCGAGCGGCGGCCGCGGTCGCCGAACGCGGATGGCAGGCCGTCACGGTCGACTTCCGCGGGCACGGCGAGTCCGACTGGTCGGCCGACGGTGACTACCGCGTTGCCACCTTCGCCGCGGACGTGCTCGAGGTGCTCCGGGAACTCCCCGACCGGCCCGTCATCGTCGGCGCTTCCCTTGGTGGGTTCACCGCGATGCTGCTCGCCGGTGAACTCGCGCCCGGTGCAGTGCGCGCAATCGTCCTCGTCGACATCGTGCCGGATATGAACCAGTCCGGCGCGTCACGCATCCACGACTTCATGGCCGAGAAGATGACGTCGGGCTTCGCATCGCTCGACGAGGTCGCCGACATGATCCAGCAGTACAACCCCCACCGACCGAGGCCCGCCGACCTCAACGGCTTGAAGACGAACCTGCGCGAACGCGACGGTCGCTGGTACTGGCACTGGGATCCGAAGTTCATCGACGGCACCGCCGCGCTGCCGCCGATCGAAGTGACTGAAGTGGACCGGATGCACGCCGCGGTCGACGCGATTCTGCGCAACGGAGTTCCGATGCTGCTGGTGCGCGGGCAGATGAGTGACCTCGTGACCGAAGCGCGCGCCCGGGAGTTCCTCGGCCGCTTCCCCGAGGTCGACTTCGTCGATGTCGGCGGCGCCGGACACATGGTGGCCGGAGATCGCAACGACGCCTTCGCCGAGGCCGTGGTGAACTTCGTCGTTCGGCACACTTAGGGTTGCCCTCACGAAAGTACCTGCCCGGCAGCCTGCTTCGTACGTCAGCACCCTTGCCGGCGCGGCAGGCGGCCGCGGACGATGCTGATCGAGAGAGCCGCCGGCCACGCGCTACTGCAGAAAAGTCCTCCGCCGGGTGGCGCAGGAGATCGGCGAAGCGCCCGAGGACGTCTGAGGCGGGCTCACGGTACGACGCGACGAGTGAGAGATTTCATCCAGTCGCACCTTGACCGGTTAGCCCCTCTAAGAGCAAGATTTGCCCGTGATCGAGTTGAATGAGCAGCAGATCCTGGATCAGATCGCCGCCCGTCTGGCGGGGTCCTATCCCAGCGTTCCCGCGGATGCGGTGACGAGCCTGGTCCGCGAACAGCACGCCCGCTTCGCGGGTCGTCCCATCCGCGACTTCATCCCGTTGTTCGTCGAGCGACAGGCGCGTGCCGAGCTCGAGCGAATCGAGCCCCCTGCCGCGCGGGTCTGATTTCCGCGGCCACCTTTTTGACCTCCTCTGGGGAGCGTCGAATCAGCACCCCTCGGCGCTACCGTGTTGACTGACCGCCACTTCCGTGTACGCGAAAGGCCGCAATGACAGAGAACAGGGTCGGCCGGGTTGCCGGCAAGGTCGCGTTCATCACCGGCGCCGCCCGCGGTCAGGGGCGCGAACACGCGGTCCGGCTCGCCGAGGAGGGGGCCGATGTCATCGCCGTCGACGTCTGCGCTGACATCGATGCCGCCGGATATCCCGGTCCCACCGAGGCAGACCTCGCCGACACGGCAACGCTGGTCGAGAAGTCGGGCCGCCGCATCGTGACCGCCAAGGCGGATGTGCGCGACCTCTCGAGCCTTCAGACGGCTCTCGAGCGCGGGGTCGGTGAACTCGGATCGCTCGACATCCTCGTCGCCAACGCCGGCATCAGCGCCGACCCGGCGCCCGCCGCGATGATCCAGGAATCCGCGTGGCAGACGATGTTCGACATCAACGTGACCGGCGTCTGGCACACCGTGAAAGCCGCACTGCCGCACATGACCAACGGCGGTGGCTCGATCATCCTGGTCAGTTCGATGTTGGGGCTTCGCGGCGGCGGCTACATGGCCCACTACGCGTCGGCCAAGCACGCTGTGGTCGGGTTGATGAACTCGCTGGCCAATGAGCTTGCACCGCAATGGATCAGAGTCAACTCGATCCACCCCGGCAACATCCTGACGCCGATGATCGACAACGATCACTTCCGACGCACGGTCCGGCCCGATCTCACCGATCCGACGATGGAGGACGCCACGCAGGTCATCGGACACTTCCACATGCTGCCGAAACCGGTGATCGAAGCACGCGCCGTGAGCAACGCCGTGTTGTTTCTGGCTTCCGACGAATCGCAGTACATCACCGGAGCGGCGTTACCCGTTGACGCCGGCGCCGTAGCCAAGTTCTGACTTTTCGGTGGCGGCTATTTGGACTTGGTGGCGTTGAACCTCTGGAACCGCCACAGGTACGACGGCAGCCGCCGAGCGGGCACGGATTTCGGCCAGTCCCGCGACCGGAAGTAGGCGTCCGACCCGCCGTCGACGAAAATGATGCTGCCGCAGAGGAAGTCGGCGGAGTCGGACAGCATGAACAACATCCAGTCGGCGAGCTGGCCGGGATCTCCGAAACCCCCGACAGGCACCGGGAAAGCGTTGACCGCCTTGGCCTCGCGCGGTGTGGCCAGTTGCTTCTCCAGCAGCGGCGTCATGATGGCGCCGGGGGCGAGGGCGTTGAGCCTGATGCCCGCGCCCGCCCACTGTGATGTCACCGCGGTGCGCCGGACCCAATGGGAGACCGCGATTTTGGAGGCTGCATAGCCGAGCGACGGCGCGGCAGGCCCGGACAGCTTCAGGGAGCGCACCGCCTTGTCGGTATCGCCGTCCAAGAGCGCACGCACTGTGCGTCGCGGCACCGCGGGGGTGGTGGTCGTCGAATTGCTGCCGATCACCACGACTTTGGCTCGATCAGTAGCGGCCAGAGCGGGGCGCCATGCCCGCAACAGGTCGACCACACCGCGATAGTTGACCTCGAATATCCGCCGCGTGCTGTCCTTGCCGGGCGTCGGCCCGATTCCTGCGGCCAACACGGCACCGTCCAGTCGGTCAGACCTGGCGAGCACCTGATCAGCGGCGGTCCGTCGCCCATCGGCGGTCGACAGGTCGGCCTCGATGTCGCCTTCTTTGACGTCGACAGCGATGACGGTGTGCCCCTGTGCCCGCAGCTTGGTGGCGGCTTGCTGACCCATGCCGGACGCGGCCCCGGTGACTACGTACACACCCATCTCGACCATCCCCTGCCATCGACCGCTTCTCGTTCACCCAACGTCGACGGGCAGCGTAACGGTGAGCACAGTCCTGCCTTTCTAGACGTCGCTCTCCTGCGCCTCGAAGGCCGCCGGTTCTGCGATCTTTGATCGCGAGGTGTGCACTGGCTCTCCTGGGGCACAGACGTGCCATGAGCCATGATCCGTATGCATCTACGGACCGAATCAGCTCGGCGATCTGGGTGGGCATCGCGATCGGAGATGTCGGCGTTCGTCTTGCTGTCGGCGATCCTCGCCGCGGGTTGAACTTTTTGGGATCGGTAGTCCCGGTCCCCGGCTGTACTTCAGTCACGACGAAGCCACCCCGGCAACGTGATGACGAAAAGGAACAGCAATGAACATCGTCCCCGCCCGCGTCGAAGAGCAGGTCGGTCGCGTCGACCGGACGTACAGCCTGGTGATCGGAATCTCCGCGGGACTGACTGCGCTCTGGTCGATCTACCGCGTGCTCTGGCTCTTCTACACGGCTGCGACGTTCTCCAGCATCGGATGGTCACCGGTGTCGCTGGTGGTGCCGCTCGTGCTGTGGCTTGTGATCGGTGTCGCCGCGGGGTATGTCGCGGCCGCATTCCTGATCCGGTACGCCAAGCAGCCCTGACCACGTTCGAACGGGGGCCGCAGCGATGCGGCCCCCTTCGGTGTATGCGGAGCCGTTCTGCGACCGTGCCCGTCGGCGGTAGGCATCGCGTGAAGGCGCGCCCGACTCGCCCACACACGTGCGAAGTGCTGTGCGGCAGGCTATTCACCCTCGTTCTGATTCGTCGCCGTCGTCGCTGTCGGGACACTCTGCGCTGTCCTCGTCGTCTCCCTCGTCGGGGATGAGGTAGCGGTTGGGGTGGTGATAGTTATTGACGCGGGCTTGGCCGGTGTCGAGCTGCGGCGGAGGAAGCCATGCGGTGCGCCCGTCTTTGCGTTTGTAGGTGCGCCAGCCGCCGGGTTTGACCCGCCGATTGTCGGGGCCACACGCCAGAGTCAGCTCGTCGATGTCAGTCTGACCGTCAGCGGCCCAATCGTTGTCCCCATGATGCACCTGGCAGTGGTAAGCCGGGGCGGTGCAGCCGGGCCGGGTGCAGCCCCGATCCCTGGCGAAGAGCACCAGCCGTTGGGCTTTGGACGCCAAGCGTCGAGCCCGCCCGAGGTAGAGGGGTTCTTCGGTGGCCTTGTCGAAGATCGCCAGATAGTGATGCGCCTCAGCGGCTTGGCGGATCACCTCGCTCATCGGCACCAATGACCCGCCCCCGGTGAACCCATGCCCGGTGCCCGACTCCAGTTCCTGCAACGTGGTGGTGATCAGCAGCGTCGCCGGCAACCCGTTATTGCTGCCCAACGTGCCCGAGGCGAGCAACTTCCGGCACATGGCATTGAGCGCATCGTGGTTGCGCTGGCCGGTCGTGCGGGCGTCCGCCGACACCGCTTCAGGCGACGGCTCGCCGTCCACACACGCGGTGTCATCGGCCGGGTTGTTCTTGCCGGGGGCGGCTTCGGTGGCCAGGACCGCCTCCAACGCCGCCCGGGTGGCCGGATCAACCAATCCGCGCAGCTCACTCATCCCATCAAGGCGCTGCCGGCCCAGCCGCAACCAGCGCTGCGCTGCGCGCACCTCATCGGAGAAGTCCCCATCCGGGTTCAAATAGGCCGCCAGCCGGTGCGCGGCCGCGCGCAACTCCTCAGGCGTGTGTTTGGTCGCCAGCTGCGCCAGCTGAGCCTCGGCGGCCTCGCGCACGTCAAACGGCGTCGAGGCCGGCACCTGCTGATCAAAGAACCGCCGGATCACCCGCACATGCTCCGCACCCACCAGGCCCTTCTCCACAGCCGCGGCGGTGTGGGCCAGCACCGGTTCGAGTGTCTCGCCGGTCATGGCCTGGCGCGGCCCCAACGCCTGAGCCTCGGCCACCCGCCGATGCGCCTCAGCCTTGGAAATGCGCAACAACACCGCCAACGCCCCGGCCACGCTGCGCTCCCCCAACTCCTCGATCGGCGCACGACCCAGCCCGGCCACCATGCTGTGGCTGACTGCCGCTTGGCGCCGGGTGAAGCTCTCCCACTGCGCTGTCAGTGCCAATTGCTCAGAAGTGGTCAAGGCGTCGAACGACTCGGCGACCAACGCGGACAGCTGGTCGGCCATCCCCGCGATAACTTCGCTCATATGTTCGAATCCCACATTGCAACGTTAACCCCGCCCACCGACAAACCAGGCCTACTTGTGACTACTGAAACCAAAGAGACACAAGTGATTTCCCGAGCGCTATGGGGCTGTGAGCCCCTTGCGGGTGAAGGGTTCAGCTTCGCCACGGTCGACCGCCTCATCGTGCTTGGCGGCCGCGCGATCGAGCAGCTCGATGAGCGCATCTTCGTCACGAACCAGCTGCCGGTACTTGGGGCCGAGCTCCAAGATTTGGTCACGCTCGCGAAGGAGCGCCTTGAAGATGCGTTCGCGTTCCGCGGCGCTGCTTGTGTACTCGGAATCGAGATAGGCCCGAGCGTGCCGGCGAGCGTTGGCGATCGCAGTCTGGGCCGATCCCCTCTTACTGAACAGCGATGCGACGACGGTGACGACGAGCACTCCGATGATCACCGAGAGCGAGAGGCCGGTGCTGACCTCCACGACCGTGACAGGTTCTCCGTCGTTGATGAACGGCACGTTGTTCTCGTGCAGCGCATGCAGAATCAGCTTCACACCGATGAACGCCAGGATCGCCGCGAGACCGTAGGAAAGGTAGACCAGCCGGTCGAGCAGGCCGTCGATGAGGAAGTACAGCTGCCGAAGGCCCAGCAGCGAGAACGCCGTCGCGGTGAAGACGATGTAGACGTTCTGGGTCAGACCGAAGATCGCCGGGATCGAGTCGAGAGCGAAGAGGATGTCGGTGCCGCCGATGGCGACCATGACCAGCAGCATCGGCGTCATCGCGCGCTTGCCGTCCACGGTCGTGAACAGCTTGTCGCCGTCGTAGTGGTCGGTGGTGTGAAAGAGCTTGCGCGCCAGCCGAATGATGAAGTTGTCGGCGGTCTCCGAGTCGCTGTTGTTCGGTGCCAGCATGTTGCCCGCAGTAATCAGAAGGATCAGCCCGAACGCGTAGAAAACCCAGGCGAAGGTGTTGATCAGCGCAGCGCCGACGAAGATGAAACCGGTCCGCGCGATCAACGAGAACACGATGCCGAACAGCAGCACCTTCTGCTGGTCCTCGCGTGGCACGCGGAAGCTGCTGATGATAATCAAGAAGACGAAGAGGTTGTCGACCGACAGCGCTTTCTCGGTGATATATCCCGCGAAGTACTCGCCGCCGGGGTCGACGCCCCCGAAGATCAGCACACCGATCCCGAACAGCACCGCGATCCCGACGTACAACGCCGACCAGATCGCTGCCTCCTTGAGGGTCGGGACGTGGGCCTTGCGCACATGGAAGAAGAAGTCGAAAGCCAAGAGTCCGACGATGGCGACGATCGTCAGTGCCCACACCCATCCGGGTACAACCATGCGTTACTCGCTATCCCTTACCGGAACCGACTGCCCCTAGTGGTGCCCGCAATGGCCGGTTCGAACCCTCGACGGGCTGGCACCGCCAGGCCGACGCGATGTACCCCACACATTACGGTTGGTGTCGCACAGCTACCACGATAGACAGGAGAACGTCGGAGATGACGATTCTGGACCGCTTCCGACTCGACGATAAGGTCGTCGTCATCACCGGCGCATCGTCCGGGCTTGGAGTGTCGTTCGCCGAGGCGGTTGCACAAGCCGGTGCGGATGTGGTGCTGGCCGCCCGACGTGCCGAAAAGCTCGAAGCCACAGCAGAACTCGTCAGGGCCGCCGGCACGCGTGCCCTCAACGTCCAAACCGACGTCGCAGACCCCGATCAGTGCACGGCGCTCGTCGACGCGGCGATGCGGGAGTTCGGCCGCGTCGATGTGTTGGTGAACAACGCCGGAGTCGGCACCGCCGTGCCTGCCACTCGGGAAACGCCTGAGGAGTTTCGCAAGGTCGTCGATGTCAACCTCAACGGCTCATACTGGGCCGCCCAAGCGTGCGGGCGTGTGATGCAGCCGGGCAGTTCGATCATCAACATCTCCAGCGTCTTGGGTCTGACCACCGCGGCGCTCCCCCAGGCCGCCTACAGCGCCAGCAAGGCGGCGATCGTCGGCCTCACCCGCGACCTCGCCCAACAGTGGGGTGAGCGCAAGGGAATCCGCGTCAACGCCCTGGCACCGGGCTTCTTCAAGTCCGAGATGACCGACGAGTACAAGCCGGGCTATCTGGACCGCACCCTGGCCGACCGCGTCGTGTTCAAGCGCTTGGGTGAGCCACACGAGCTGTCGGCCGCCGTCGTCTGGCTCGCATCCGAGGCCGGTGGCTACGTCACCGGTCAGACCATCGTGGTGGACGGTGGCGTGACGATCACGTAGGCGTCGCGCAACCACGTAGGCGTCCTGCAACGCTTCGCGTTCGCTTCGGTCACGAAACGCGTACAGGACCGTCAGCACCGCAGTGTCGGTGATTCCATTGACCCCAGCGGCTCGCGGATGACGGGCCGGAAGGTTGTTTATGGGTTCGCTCGGACTGCCGTTTTGGGTGGGGCTGCTGGTCGTGGTCGCGATCCTGGGCGCCGTGTGCGGATTCGCCGCGTCGACGGCCATGCGGCGGAATAATCGACATACGCGGCGCATCTTTCTTCTGGGCGCTTTGTGTGGATTCCTGGCCGGCGCGACCGTCGTCGGGCGGCGCAGCGTCATCGCCGGAACCCGCGCCGTCCTTCGGCGCGCCGGGACCCAGTCGTTGACCCGACTTGGCCTTCCTTCGCCGCCGCCTCGACGGCGCCGGCTCTCGATAGGACGCTAAGCCGCCTCGACGTGTCGTCGCTTCCGCTCCCATGGCCACGTCATCAGTGCCCACGCGGCGACGATGATCGCCACCTCAACCGCCAGATACATCGGCCACGGCCCGAACACATCCAACAACGATGCGGTCGGGGGCTTCCTGTTCAGATAGCCGTAATTCGTGCCGACGATCGCGTTGAAGGTGAAGGTCGCCGCGGCCCAGATCAGGGTTACGACGATGGTGAAGCGGTAGCTGCGCCATCGCGGACGATTCCCCCGTCCCCACGTGAGGTAGATGGCCGCCCAGACCGCGAAGACGTGAAGCACGAAGAACGTGAGAAACAGGTGATGCGGGAAATCCGGTGCGCCCTCCCGAGGTGTTCCCACGTCGGGCGTGAGCAATGCCTGCGAACTCAGCAGCAGACACCAGTAGTACGTCAGCGCGAAGGCCCAATGCCGTTGCGACCACAGCGCGTAGGCGGCCGTGAGTTCGGCGATGTCGCACAGTTGGATCGGTATGGAAGTCTGGATGTCGGGTCGGATCACCTTGTAGACCAACGCCACCGCGAACGCCGCGACGATCAGCAACGCGAATACGCGTGAGAACACCCGCGCCTGCGCTTCGGTCTGTCTACGGCCCAGCCAGATCAGCAGTGCCGCGCCTACCGCGAAGATCGCGAGGACCGCCAAGTGCGATGGTCCGTACGCCTCGAACTGTCTTTGCGTGTAGTACAACTCGGTCATTTCCTACTCGTTCAGCGGGGTTTGGGGGCCGGTTGCGTGTCGGTGTTCAGGTCCAGCGCTCGGGCGGTCACCGTGGCGAGTTCTCCTTGTAGGTTCGAAAGCGGTCTGCTGCCGCGGATGTGGATGACGTTCGTCAGCAGGACCACATAGGTGTCAGAAGCCGGATCTATCCACATCGACGTCCCGGTGAATCCGGTATGCCCGAAGCTGCCGACGGGAAAGAGCAGTCCACGTGGTTTCGAATGGCCCGTGTCGATATCCCAACCGAGCCCGCGCAGGTTTTGACCCTGTATCGCCGGATAGTTCGGGGCGAGAAGCGGATTCGGGTTGGGTGCCGCGGCGATAGCCTCTCGGACGGCTTCGTTGGCCGCTTCGACCTGTCCGGGTGAGTGGCCGGGTTGCTGGGGCGTCGTCATCAGCCGAACGGATTCCTGCGTCAACGGGAACGTGCTGGGGCGGCCCGCCAATCGGTCCAGCAGCGCCTGCGCGTAGGCGCTGATGTCACGGGCCGTCGAGAAAACACCGGCATGCCCGGCGACGCCACCCATGCGCCGTGCTGTCGGATCGTGGACCGTGCCTCGCAGCGGGAAGTCGAGATCGGGGTTGGCGCCCGGTTGGGCTCTGCCTTCCTCGTCGAGGGCGGTCGGCGCGATCCGGGTCAAAACGTCGGTGTTCCAGGCGCCTTCGGGACAGGTGGTCGGTGCAGGCGGCTCCGATGTGGCCGCCCACGCGACCGCGGTCCCTCTGATCTTGTGCGGGCCGCACGCCTTGGTCGGAGGGAGGTAGCGGGTGTCCTCCATGCCGAGGGGCGCGAACACGTTCCGCTGGACGTAGACGTCTTCTGGTTCGCCGGTGATCTCTTCGATCAGCGCCCCGAGCAGGATGAAGTTGATATCGGAGTAGCGGAATACTTCTCCTGGCTCGAATTGCAGCGGCGTGGCGAGCGCGCGGCGGATTCCTTCGGCGCTGTCGGGGTCGGCCAGGCCCCACGGATCCCGCAGGTCGATATCGCCCGCGATACCCGAAGTGTGGGTGAGCAACATGCGCAGCGTCACCTGGGTCCGCTGCGGATCGCGCGCACTGTTGAAGGCAGGCAGATAGTGCTGCACCGGTTCGTCGAGTCCGACCTTGTTCTGTTCGTAGAGCTGCATGACGGCGGTCGCCGTTGCGAGGCTCTTGGTCAGGGACGCAACGTCGAAGATCGTGTCCTCGGTCATCGGCTCGGCAGGTGCCGGGGCCCCGTCGAGCCCGGGCTCGCCCGCCAGCTTCCGTGAGCCGTACGCATGGTGGACGACGAACTCGCCACGATGTCCGACCGCGACCACTGCGCCGGGCAGTTCGTGTGCGGCAATCGCGTTGTTGATCAACTCGTCAACGGGCGGCAGCCCGGGTGCCGGGATGGCCGTGGTGGGCGTCGCGGTCGACGGGGGCGGCGGCGCGGCCCGCACACCGGAGTCGGCCGGCGGATGATCGACCCCGCCACCGCACGCCGCAGACGCGGTCAGAGCGAGAACGACCGTGGCGATGGAAAGGCACCTCGACAAGGACCCTTTGCCGTGCATGGCGAGTCGGTCTGCGGGCATGGCCACCCCGTCCGGTCGAAGGTTCGGGTGCGACGCCGCCGTGTCCAGCTGCGTATCGGTCATCAGCATAGAGCGGGGGCGTTTCGGTACAGAGGAATCAATCGACCGGCACCGGTGCGTCGTCAATGTTGTTAGCATCGCGCCGTGCAGGACTCCCCGAAGTCATCGAATCGTGGCGGAGGGCACTTTCCTTCACGACGCGAACTTTTCAAGTATGCCGTCGCGGCGCCGCCGCTGTTCTTCCTCGGGGCAGCGGCAGCGACCCTTTCGGGCCCGAGTGCATCGGCGGCCCCCCTGCGCCTCGTCGACTTCGCGCACCGCAAGGTTCCGGCCGATCAGCTCAAGGCAGCGGGCTTCGACGGGGCGCTGGTTTACGTCTCCGAACTGCGGCCGGGCGCTGACTTCGACTTCAAACCGGTGACGCGCGAGTATGCCGACTCGCTGCGTGCCGAGGGCTTGCATGTTGTCAGCTGCTATCAGTACGGCAAGCCGGGTTGGCCGACGCCGTCCGATTACACGCGCGGATACGACGGTGGTGTCGCCGACGCCCTGACCGCGCAGCGATTGCACAATGCCGCGGGTGGTCCTGATTCGGCACCCATTTTCTTCAGCGTCGACGAGGACATCGACGCTGAGACGTGGGAGAACGTCGCGCTCGAGTGGTACCGCGGAATCAATTCGGTGTTGGGGGTCGATCGCACTGGCTTGTACGGCCACGCTCGGGCGTGCTCGTGGGCGATCGGCGACGGCGTTGTTGGCCGCTCGACCAGCGACGGACATTGGTGGGTGTGGCAGACCAAGGCCTGGTCGGCTGGTGAGCGCGATCCCCGGGCTGTGCTCTATCAGGCCGTGGTGATCGGCCCGTCCGAGCCCGGCGTGCCCATCGGAGACACCCACGTCGACGTCGACGAAGTCCTGGCAGCCGACTTCGGCCAGTGGGATCTCGACCGAAGCTGACCCCCGTCTGCCAGGGCATTTCGCCGGGATGCCATGAATTCGGCGCGGGAACCTATGCGGCGGGACCTTATTTAATACTCTGCTGACATGCCGGAGCGCTCACCGGCCGGGGGGACGGTCATCAAGCTTATTTTGTGCTGCACGCTGGCCGGGGTGCTGGTGGCGGCGCTGATGTTTCCGTTTGCGGGCGGATTTGGTCTGTTGTCCAACCGGGCCTCTGACGTCGTCGCCAACGGCTCGGCGCAGCTGGTGGAGGAAGACGTCCCGCAGGTCACGACGATGGTCGACGCCGCAGGTAAGCCGATCGCCTGGCTATACAGCCAGCGCCGGTTCGAGGTGAAGAGCGAGCAGATCGCCAACACCATGAAGCTGGCCATCGTCTCGATCGAGGACAAGCGGTTCGCCGAGCACGCGGGCGTCGACTGGCAAGGCACACTCACCGGTCTGTCGGGTTATCTGTCGGGCAACCTCGACACCCGCGGCGGTTCGACGATCGAGCAGCAGTACGTCAAGAACTTCCAGTTGCTGGTGACCGCGCAGACGAACGCCGAGAGGCGCGCCGCGGTCGAACTGACTCCGGCGCGCAAGCTCCGCGAGATGCGGATGGCGTTGACGCTGGACAAGACGTTCACCAAGGCGGAGATCCTCACCCGCTACCTGAACCTCGTGGGGTTCGGAAACGGGGCGTTCGGTGTTCAGGACGCCGCGCAGACCTACTTCGGGATCAACGCCTCGCGGTTGAACTGGCAGCAGGCGGCGCTGCTGGCCGGTCTGGTCCAGTCGCCCACCTCGCTGGATCCCTACGTCAACCCCCAGGGGGCCCTGCAGCGTCGGAACCTGGTGTTGGACACCATGATCGAACACCTCCCCCAGCACACCGACGAACTGCGAGCCGCCAAGTCCGAGCCGCTCGGAGTGCTCCCCCGCCCCAAGGAGCTTCCGGGTGGGTGCATCGCCGCCGGTGACCGTGGCTTCTTCTGTGAGTACGCGCTGGCGTATCTGGCCCATGCGGGAATCAACAAGGAACAGGTCGCCCGCGGCGGGTACCTGATCCGCACCACGCTCGACCCGACGGTCCAGTCGTCGGTGAAACGGGCGATCGACAAGGTCGCGAGTCCCACGCTGGAGGGAATCGCCAGCGTGATGAGCGTGATCAGGCCGGGCAAGGATTCGCATCGGGTGCTCGCGATGGCCAGCAACCGGAACTACGGCCTGAACAAGGACGCCGGGCAGACAGTGCAGCCGCAACCGTTCTCACTCGTCGGCGACGGCGCAGGTTCGATCTTCAAGATCTTCACCACCGCCGCGGCGCTCGAGATGGGCATGGGCATCAATGCCCAGCTCGCCGTCCCCGGATCCTTCCAAGCCCGCGGACTCGGCAGCAGCGACACCCCCGGTTGCCCGAAAGAGACGTGGTGTGTGAGGAACGCCGGAAACTACCGCGGGTCGATGAACGTCACCGACGCGCTGGCCAGCTCCCCTAACACCGCGTTCGCCAAGCTCATCCAGCAAGTGGGCGTGCCTCGCGCAGTCGACATGGCCGTTCGTCTCGGACTGCGCTCCTATGCCCTTCCGGGAACGGCGCGGCCGTACGACCGCGGAAGCAATGAAAGCCTCGCCGAGTACATCAAGCGGCAGAACGCCGGATCGTTCACCCTGGGGCCGTTCCAGCTCAACGCCCTCGAGTTGTCGAATGTGGCCGCGACGTTGAGTTCCGGCGGCACGTGGTGTCCGCCCAACCCGATCGACAAGATCATCGACCGTCATGGCAACGAGGTGACCTTCACCGCGGAGAAGTGCGACCAAGCGGTCCCGGAAGGGTTGGCGAACACCCTCGCGAACGCGCTGAGCAAGGACGACAAGGGGGGCGGTACGGCCGCGGGAGCCGCGGGTTCGGTGGGCTGGGATCTGCCGATGTCCGGTAAAACCGGCACGACCGAGTCCCACCGGTCCTCCGGGTTCCTGGGATTCACCAACCAGCTCGCGGGCGCCGTCTACATCTTCGACGACTCCAACTCACCGTCGGGGATCTGCTCGTTCCCTCTCCGCAAGTGCTACAGCGGAGACCTGTACGGGGGTAACGAGCCGGCGCGAATCTGGTTCGAGGCGATGAAGCCGATCGCGACCGACCTCGGCGAGGTGCGTCTGCCGCCGACCGATCCCCGCTACGTCGAGGGCGGTCCCGGCAGCGAGGTGCCGAACGTGACGGGCATGAATGTCGACACGGCCCGTCAGCGGCTGAAAGACGCCGGATTCCAGGTGGCCGAGAAGACGACGCCGGTCAACAGCGGGGCTGCTTACGGTGCGGTGGTCGGGACCACGCCGAGTGGTCGAACCATCCCGGGGTCCGTCGTCACGATCAACACCAGCACGGGGATCGCGCCGGCGCCGCCGCCGCGTCGGGAGGAACCGCCGCCTCCGCCGGGTGTGCCGCCTCCGCCGCCACCGCCGCCCGATCCGATGGCGATGCCGATTCCCGGTCTGCCGCCGTTCATTTTCGGGCCGCCACCACCGCCACCGCCGCCGGCTCCCCCACCACCGCCGATCGCGCCGCCACCGCCACCTGCTTGAGGACGGGTGGGATCAGAGGCCTACCGGGAGCTACTCGGGTGTGAGTTGTTCGGAGTCGGCGAACAGCAGCGTGCCCTCGTCGAGCATCACTGCCCAGCGACGGGCGGGATCCGCGATGTGGTTGGAGCCGATATCGACGGCCACGGCGGTCATCTCACCGAAGTCTTCGACGATGACCCCACGTGCCTCGGCGTCGGTGTCCGGGTGGACGCGGACACGGACGTCCACGGCCAACTCCGAGTCGTGGCCTTGCTCCCGATCGTCGACGCTTTGATCAGCCACCGATACCCCCTGACGCGCGTCAAGAATTTGCGTGGAGGTCAGTGAACCACGATCGATCCCGGCCGAGAAGGGATTTCGGAGAAATCTTCTCTTTGCGGACAGCGGCGGCAGCTCGTCGGCTCCCGGCGAAGGGTCAGGCGCCCTCGTCGATCCACTCTTTAATGGAGCGAAGTGTGTCCGGGATCTGATCGATCATCTGACGGCCGTAGAGGTTCTCGAGTTTGCCCCCTACAAGGGGGACTTTGACTTGAACGGTTGCGCTGCACTCGAGGCGTTTCGCGTCGCGGGACGGGGTAATCACAACGCGGCCGCGTCCTGAGCCTGGGGCTCCGTGAGCCTTTACATGTATGTCTCCACGCACTGTCGCGTCATGATCGACGGTCCAGGTCTCGCTTTGGACGAGTTCCAAACCGCGCGGATACAGTTTCCCAAATGGAGGAGGCAGGACGATGTTTCGCAGGTCCTGAACCACTGTGGTGCGCACCGTGCCGCTTGCGTCAACGTCGAATGCGCGAAGTTCAACCAGGTCCTTATGAGGCGCCAACCGTGCTTCCCAGTAGTCCCTCTGGCAATACACAGCGTGTATTTGCTCAATGCTGACCGGAGTTTCGACGGAGCAGTCGAAAGACTTTGGCATGTTCAGAAGGTTATCGCTATGAACTCGGGCCGTCCGATCATTGCGGTGCCCCGGTGATCACGGTGAACAGGTCGGTGATGCGGTCCTCAGCGCTGAGCGCGACGTCGAAGCCCGAGACGATCGGCGTAGTGCTGCCCGGAGCAACGACATTCCAGGGGACATAACCGAACCCCCGCGTGTGGTGGACGGGCCCCGCCTTGACGAAAGACAGCCCGGCCAACTGTCCGTCTTGCAGCGCTTGCGCTTTCGCATCGAGCGCATCGTGCCCGACCGACACGCCTTCGTCGTCGGTCCAACGAACATCCGGTGAATAGGTGTCCGCGATGGCCGCTCGGCGGCGATCGGCATCGCGCTCGTTGAAGACCCGCAGCAGGTTGCCTTCCATCAGGCGTTCGATGGACTCAGACATCGCGACTCCTCGGGTCGGTTCGCCCGGGTTCAGGTATTGCCGGGGTGCAGACGAGAGGTTACTTCCGGACGCAGTCGTCGGCCGCCCGAAGAACGGCATGACCTAGGCGGCGGAGAGGACAGGCGTCATTGATGACGCTGAATGGCGTCGCAGAAGTCGGCAATCAGCGCGGTTACCTCCGCGGCCTGTTCGATCTGCGGGAAGTGGCTAGACCCGGGCAACATCGCGGTGGTGGCCTGTGGCACATGAGCAAGCACCAGGTCGGTCCAGGGTGCACTCTGTCCCGATTCGAGCGACACACGGTCGCGTGCCGCATCGAGGGTCGTGCATTGAATCGCAAGAAGCGGGACGCGGACAGAGTCGAGTGCGCTCTGCACCTCGCCGGCATCCCAAGCGACCAGACCCGTCAGCAGCTTTCTCCCAACCGGCGCGGGAAAACCAACACCTCGGTCAATGATCCGCTTCGCCAGATCGGGGTCGCTCGACGCGAAGAACATCGATTCGAAGAACCGCTGCATGAATCGCCGGTAGCCGTCGCCTGCGAGTTCAGCGGCCATGGCCTGCTCGGCGATTGCGGGATCACCATCGCCGATGCGGCTACCGTCGACGAGTACGAGCCCGGACACGGCGCCGGGCGCTGTCCGGCACGCCTGAAGAGCGACGCGACATCCCATGCTGTGGCCCACGACGATCGCCGGCGGCAGCGACAACTCCGTCATGGCTCGGGCTACCGCGGCGCCGTACGCCTCGACTGTGCAGTCCTCTGGTGCGGCCGTGCTGGAACCGTGCCCCGGCAACTCACATACGACGACGGTGGTCCTTGTCTCGAACCAGTCGACCTGCGCCTGCCAGTCCGTTCCGTCGCAAGCAAGCCCGTGCACGAAGACCAAGGGCGGCCCACCGGAGCCGGTTCGTGTCACTCGCATCCACGGAGCTCCTTAGCTCGAACGGAGGTAATGTCTTGTGGCCGAAGGTATTTCAGGACAGCCTTGGGGTTCGAGCACTATTGCGCTAGATATCCCCCATCGACGGGCAACACCGCTCCGGTGATGAACGAGGCGTCGTCGGACGCGAGAAAGGCGATGGCGCTGGCGACTTCGGCCGGTTCGCCGATACGGCCGAGCGGGTGCATGCGCTCGATCGCCGCCAGATACTGCGAGCCACCCGGCTCATCGGGAAGCTGCTTGACCCGCTCGGTTCGAATCGTCCCGGGCGCAACGGCATTGACCCTGATGCCGCGGTCGGCCCACTCGACCGCCAGGTGCTTGGTCATGCCGGTAGCGATGAACTTGGCGGGCCCGTAGGCGGCCTGCCGCTTCTGGCCTGCCAGTCCGGAAATCGAGGAGAGGCAGACGATGGCGCCACCCCCGTTGGGCAACATCGCCTCGATCGCGAACTTGCACGTCAGGAACATTCCGCGGCCGTCGATGGCCATTACCTCGTCCCAATCGGCGGCGGAGACCTCCAGCGCACCGCCGAGCGGAATGATCCCGGCGTTGGCGACCAGCACGTCGAGCCGTCCGTAGCGGTCGGTCGCCGCTGTGATCATCCGCTGCGCATCGCCTTCGACCGAGACGTCCCCGACAACTGTGTCGACTTCCGTCCCGTCGTGCCGCAGTTCGTCGGCCAGCGCGAGCAGCGGCTCGCTTTGTATGTCGGCGATGACTAACCGGGCTCCTTCGCGCGCGAAGCGCACGGCCGTCGCCCGGCCGATGCCGAACGCCGCCCCGGTGATCACGGCGGACTTTCCGTGAAGACGCCCTCGTTCGTGGGTCACGGCGTGGTCATCGCATTCGTCCACAACGTTGCGGTCCTCCTCGTGCGCCGACGGTGCCGTCGCGCTAGATGCGAAGCTCGACCTCGCGGCCGCGCCATCTGAAACGGAAATCCCTGCGACGCACCGCGATCGGACAGTCACCTCGGGTTGGACGCGCAAGTTTATGTCCACACGCAGGGGGTGCCGGTCGAAACGGCCAAATTGGCAGGGCACCACCGCGCTCGGTGGCAACCACCCGTCCGCCGCGTACCGCAACTTTCGGGTCAGTCCTGCTGGGCGTCTTGACGGTAGGGCGGACCGAGGAATCGCTGCAGCATCCGGTACTCGGCGTCGGGATCCTTCATGGGCCAGGTCAAGAGTGCCAAGAAGACGCGAATCAGCCATTGCTGCGCGAGGGGGTCGGACTCCTTTTGTCCGAGCATCTCGGCGGCGAACTGCGCGACGACCTCAGACATGGGAAGCCAGTCGCTTTCTACGAGCGGATTGGCGGAGCGGAGGGCCTTGGTCAACGGGTCGGACCGGGCGCGCCGCAACGCCAACGCCGTCGCCTCCACCACCCGCTCCGCACCGGTGAGTCCGCGGATGGCTTCGCGCACCGTTTCGACTGTGCGGGCCGCGTGGATCGCCACGACGGCGTCGCGGATCGCGGTCTTACCGCCGGCGTGCCGGTAGATCGTGGCGGGCGAGCAGTGCACCTGCGCAGCCAGCGCGTCGATGGTGAACGCCTCCCACCCCCTACGGGCGATCAGGTCGGCGGCGGCGGCGTGTATGCGTTTGGTCGCCTCGGAGCCGCGATCTCGACCGACCAGCCAATCGGTACCAGCCACAGCACGCGTCTCCTGTTCGCCGACAGGCTTCAAGGTTCAGTCTCTCAGGATGAGAAGAACAGCACCGATTCTCTCACGGAACGCCGCTGGTGAAAGGCGCGTTCGTGAGAAGGTCTTGCCCGACCGCGCCACGAGGAGCATGTCAACTTCCTCCAGCGCCGTTGACGGTCTCCATCAGGAGACGAACGCTAGGACCGTGGCGATTTTGGATGACCCTGCTCAATTCTTCGGAAATGCCGCCATCCAGGACCCGTACCCGCTCTACGAGCAGATGCGGTCAGAAGCACCGGTGCACCGCATCGGCGAGTCCGATTTCTACGCGGTCTGCGGCTGGGACGCGCTCGTCGAGGCGACCAACCGGGTGCAGGATTTCTCCTCAAATCTCACCGCAACCGTGGTCTACGACCACAGCGGCGCGGTGAACCCGTTCCCGATGATGCCGCTCGGCGACCCGGCGCACGCGCTCGCCACCGCAGACGATCCCGCACACGCCGTGCATCGCAAGATTCTGTTGCCGCATCTGTCGGCTCGGCGAGTCCAGGTGATCGAGGAGTTCGCGGAGGAGACAGCGCACCAGCTGTGAACGGAGTCGGTGAACGACGGGCGGATCGAATGGATGAGCGCCATCGCCAACCGGCTTCCGATGAAGGTGGTCGCTCAGCTGCTCGGCCTGCCCCACGACGATGTGGACAAGCTCATCAGGTTGGGGTACGCCACCACCACGTTGCTCGACGGGATCGTCACTCCGGAGCAACTCGAAGCCGCCGGGCTGGCGGCAATGGAACTGGGCGGCTACGTGCTGAAACACTTCGAAGCGGCAGCCACCGATCCACAACCGGGACTGATCAGCGATCTCGCTGCGCGCTGCGCTTCTGGCGAGGTTGAACAGCCGGTCGCCTTGAGTATCATGCTCACACTCTTCAGCGCCGCCGGGGAATCCACGGCCTCGGTGCTCGGCAGCGCCGCATGGGTTCTGGTCAGCCAACCGGACATACAGAAACAGGTCCGCGAAGATCGTGACCTCCTGGTGCCCTTCATCGAGGAGACGCTGCGCTACGAGCCTCCGTTCCGCGGCCACTACCGCCACGTCCTGCACGACACCACACTGGGTGGCGTCGACCTGCCCGCCAACTCACATCTGCTGCTGTTGTGGGGCGCAGCCAATCGCGATGCCGCGCAATTCGATTCACCGCATGAGTTCCGGCTCGACCGCGGCAGCGGAAAGGGCCACGTCACGTTCGGCAAGGGTGCTCATTTCTGTGTGGGCGCAGCGCTCGCCCGACTGGAGGCCCGGATCGTCCTGCGCATGGTGCTCGAACGGACCGAATGGATCGAGGCTGTCGACGTCGGGAACTGGTTGAACAGCATCCTGGTCCGCAGATTGGAACGTCTGGAACTGGCTGTCCAATGACGATGGTTCAACTCCCGCCATATCGCGCGCAGGATGCAGGGCGTTGATCAAGATCCACCGCAAGAGAGCGCTGCGGATAGCGGCGCTCATCATGACCGCGTTGTTCGCGGTGATCTCATCGCTGACTTACCTTGCGTACTCGGGGGCGTTCATTCCCGTCGACACCGTCACGGTGACCTCGGCGCGGGCCGGTCTCGTGATGGACCGGGATGCGAAGGTCAAGTACCTGGGAGTCGAAGTCGGCAAAGTGTCCTCGATCGAATACGACGGCGCACAGGCGGAACTGACATTGGAGATCCGCCGCGAACAGATGGACTACATCCCTTCCAACGTCACCGTTCGTATCGCCAGCAACACCGTGTTCGGCGCGAAGTCCGTTGAGTTCCTCAGCCCGACAATTCCCGATAAGAGCGCACTCGCGGCCAACTCACACCTGCATGCCGCCGAGGTCGCCGTGGAAGCCAACACGCTCTTCGAAACGCTTGTGAACACTCTGAAGAAGATCGATCCGGTGGAGCTGAACGCCACCATGACCGCAATCGGCGAAGGGTTGCGCGGAAACGGGAGGGACATCGGGACCACGATCTCGACCTTCACCGACTACATGGGAACGTTCAATCCGCACCTGCCCACCCTCCAGTCGGGTGTTCAAAAGGTCGGCGAAGTCGCCGATATCTACGCAGAAGCGACGCCGGACCTACTGACCTTGTTCGATAACGCCGCTCCGCTCAGCGAAACCATCGTCGACCAGCAGGAGAACCTGGCCACGACGTTGATGGCGGCGGTCGGGCTGGGAAACACCGCATCGGACGTGCTCGAGCCCTCCCAGAGCGACTTGGTCGCCGCGGTTCAGCGGTTGCGTGCCCCATTGAAGGTCCTGGGCGACTACTCCCCTCAATTGGGCTGCCTTCTGACCGGTTTGGCGACCACGCTCAAGGAATTCGCTCCCGCTTGGGGCGGCACTGTGCCCGGCGTCTTCATGAACGCCTTCTTCATTCCCGGCGTCGCGCCGTACACCTACCCCGAAAGCCTGCCCATCGTCAACGCATCCGGCGGTCCCAATTGTCGGGGACTGCCGAATCTGCCCGGGAAGATGAAGAACGGATCGTGGTTCCGGCCGCCGTTTCTGGTGACGGACAACGCATACATTCCGTATCAGCCCAATACCGAGCTCCAATTCGATCCGCTGTCAACCTTCCAGTTTCTGTTCAACGGCGCCTATGCCGAGCGAGACGATTACTGATGCCCAAGGACCGGCTCGGGCTGAAGGTTGCGGCGTTCACCGTTGTGATGCTGCTCGTCCTCGGCCTTCTCGTCATGACCTTCGGAAAGTTCCGTTTCGGCTCATCGGTGTCCTACCGCGCAGAGTTCGACTCCGTATCGCGCCTGAAGCCCGGCCAGGACGTGCGCGTGGCAGGCATTCCCGTCGGGTCGGTCACCGACATCGCCATCAACGGCGATCACGTCGACGTCGAGTTCGAGATCGACAAGGAGTATCGGATATACAGCTCGACGCGCGCGGCGATTCGATATGAGGACCTGGTCGGCAACCGATACCTCGAAATCACCACTGGTCCCGGAGAACTGCGCGTGTTGCCGCCCGGCGGCACAATTCCGCGCGGGAACACCGCACCGGCAGTGGATCTCGACGCTCTGTTGGGGGGTATGCGTCCGGTCCTCAAAGGCCTCGACGCGAGCAAGGTCAACGAGGTCAGCAACGCGATCATCGAATTGCTCCAAGGCAACGGCGGCACCTTGGCCAAGGTCCTGTCGGATACCGACTCGTTCACCCGGACGCTGGCAGGACGCGACCAGTTGATCGGCGAAGTCATCGACAACCTCAACACCGTACTCACGTCGATCGATGACAAAGGGGCACAACTAGACACGAGTATCGATCAATTGCAGCAACTGACCACGACTTTGTCGGCGGGGCGCGGGCCTATTGCGGGGGCGATCCAGCCGCTCTCCTCCGCGCAGGCCGACCTCACCGATCTGCTGATCTCGTCGCGGCGTCCGTTGCAGGGGGTGATCGAGCACGCGCGACCGTTGGCGACCGTCCTCGATGATCGGAAAGACGAAGTCAATGCCGTGATCGAGCCCCTCGCCGAGAACTACCTGCGACTCAGCGCGCTCGGTCAGTACGGCGCGTTTTTCAACATCTTCTTCTGCGCAGTAAAGATCAAGGTGAACGGCCCAGCGGGGAGCGACATCTTGATTCCGCTGCTCGGGCCGTCGGACGCGTCGAAGGGACGGTGCTCTGATGACGGTTGAGGAACGCGGTCGCCGAAACCCGTTACGCACGGGCATTTTCGGAATCACTCTTGTTGTGCTGCTGGTGCTGGTTTCCTTCGGCTACTCCACTCTGCCCTTCATGCCACAGGGAACGGTTTACACTGCGTACTTCGCCAACGCCGCCGGAGTCACCAGTGGTAGCGATGTGCAGATCTACGGTTACAACGTCGGCAAGGTGACCTCGGTCGACCTCGACTTGAGCGCCCGTGCCGCGAAGGTCCTTTTCACCGTCGACCGCGATCTACGCCTCGGCGACCAGACGCTGGTGGCGATCAAGACCGACACCATTCTCGGCCAACGGATTCTGGCAGTCACCCCGGGTGGTGCAGGGTCGGTCGACACCGTGCCGCTGGGGCGCACGACGACTCCGTACACCTTGCCCGACGCGTTGCAGGATCTGGGCAACTCCGCAGCCGAGCTGGACACCGACGCCTTCGAAAGCGCGCTTGAAACCCTGACCGCGACGATGCGCGATGCCACCCCCCAGCTTCGCAGCGCGCTCGACGGCGTGGCCGCGCTCTCCCGCAGTATCAACGCCCGCGACGAAGATCTCGCCAAGTTGTTGACTCACGCGAAGTCGCTGTCCACCATCCTGGCCACTCGCTCCCGCCAACTGAATCAGTTGATCACCGACGGTAACGAGCTGTTCGGCGAGCTCAGTGAACAGCGCACCGCGCTCGCCTCACTCGTCGCGGGAATCGGCGATGTGTCGAGGCAGATATCGGGGTTCGTCGCGGACAACCGTCGTGAATTCGGTCCCGCACTGGTCAAGCTCAACCTCGTGCTCGAGAATCTGAACGCCCGCCGTGCCCACCTCGACGAAGCGCTCAAACGGCTCCCTGCCTTTTCCACCACATTGGGTGAAGTTGTGGGGTCCGGGCCGGGCTTTTCCGTCAACATCTGGGGCGTGCCGACTCCTGCCGTTGCCGGCGTGCTGTTGGACACCTACTTCCAGCCGGGCAAGCTGCCCGACAGTCTGGCCGACATGCTTCGCGGATTCATTCGAGAGCGACTCGTGATCAGGCCGAGAACGCCATGACGATTGGACTCAACCGCCCCCGAGGATGGCCTCGGGCTGTGCTCATAGCCGTGCTGACCATGACACTCACAGCCGGGGTGTTCACAGTATGGCCGCGCGCACAGCAACGGAACATCACCGGCTTGTTCTCCTCGGCAGTGGGTTTGTACGTCGGCGACGAAGTGAAGGTCGCCGGGGTCACCGTCGGCCGGATCACCGGAATCGAACCGAGCCCGGAGCACACCAGGGTGGCAATGAGTGTTGACGCAAGCGTTCCTATTCCGGGCGATGCCGCCGCCCTGATAGTTTCGCCGAATCTGGTCTCCGCTCGGTTCGTGGAATTCGCGCCGATCTACGACGGCGGCCTGACCCTGTCCGACAACGCGGTCGTCGGACTCGATCGGACAGCGGTACCGATCGAATGGGATCAGGTCAAAGATGAGCTGACCAAATTGTCGGCACAACTTGGGCCAAGACCAGGCTCGGCGCAGGGCCCACTGAGCGAGTTGATCAACCAAGCCGCAGATACTTTCGACGGTTCGGGCGGATCATTCAGGAGTGCGGTCCGTGAATTATCGCAAGTGGCAGGGCGTCTCGGGGATTCCCGTACCGACATCTTCGACACCGTGAGGAACCTGCGCATCGTCGTGGACGCCCTCTCGAAGAGCAATGAACAGATCGTGGCGTTCACGTCACATGTCGCCTCGGTCTCTCAGGTGCTCGCGGACAGTTCCCGCGACATCGATCAAGCTCTCGGCTCACTGAACAATGCGCTCTCCGACGTCCGGGGGCTGCTCAAGGACAACAACGATGCATTGATCGGCCAGATCGATCGGCTCGCCGACTTCACCAGCCTGCTCACCGAACGCAGCGACGACATCGAACAAGTTCTGCACCTCGCGCCGACGGCGCTAGCCAACTTCTACAACATCTACAATCCGGCCCAAGCCTCGCTGAACGGCATCGTGACACTGCCCAACTTCGGCAACCCAGTTCAGCTCATGTGCGCGGGGATGTTCGAGACCTCCGAGACGCCGGAGAATTACAAGCGCGCAGAGATCTGCCGCCAACGGATGGCGCCGGTGGTCAAACGGCTCCAGATGAACTATCCGCCGTTCCTGTTTCGCCCGATAACCAGCATCACGGCGTACAAGGGGCAGATCATCTATGACACACCACAGACGGAAGCGAAAGCGCAGACGCCCATTGCACAACTGCAATGGCACCCGCTGCCCGGGGTGACTCCGCCATCAATACCGCCCGACGCCGATCTGAGTTCGCTCATGGTGCCGGACGCGCCAACCGCGCCCCACCAGCCCGACGGACAGGCGGGAGCCGGCAGATGATCAACCGACACCTTCACAGATGGGCGCGGCGAGCGACGGCGATCGGGTCACTCGCGGTGGTGGTTTCGGCATGCCAATTCAATGGGTTGAACTCACTGAACATGCCGGGTACCGCGGGCCACGGCGACGGTTCGTTCACCGTATCGGTCGAGCTACCCGATATTTCGTCGCTGCCACAGAATTCCCCCGTCAAGGTGGACGACGTGACCGTCGGCAGTGTGTCAGGTATCAAGCCCGTGCAGCGTGACGACGGCACGTTCTATGCGCTGGTGCAGCTGTCCCTCGACGGCTCGGTGCATCTGCCCGCCAACGCCACTGCGACCGTCGGTCTCTGCTGGGCTCGCGGCATTTGGAACTGGCCGAACCCGTCGCCGAACGACCCATCGGCTCCCTGGGCCCGAATTTCCGAATCGGCATTGAAAACACCGGCAATTATCCGAGCACCGAGGATGTGCTGTCGTCCCTGGCCATCGTCGTCAACAACGGTAACCTCGGTGTGCTGCAGGATATTACGGATGAGACGTACGCTGCCATTGCCGGGCGCGCCGGTCAGTTCGCCGGGTTCCTGCCCAGACTCGCCGAATTGGCCGCAGGTTTGAATGCTCAGGCGCACGACATCGCAACGGCGATGGAGGAGGTCAATCGCCTAGCAGGTCGACTCGCCGGTGGTAGGGACAAGATCGAGCGCGCACTGGTGACACTCCCGTCGGCCACGCGCGTACTCAACGACAATGGCCACCGCATCGTTGATGCCTTTGCGGCTCTGAAGCGGCTCGCGGACGTCTCTGCCCCCCTCTTGGCCCAGACGAAGGCGGACTTCACCGCTGATCTCGTTCACGCTTATGCCGTGGTCAAGGCTCTCAACGACAACGCCGAAACGCTCGTCGACGCTTTGCCGATCCTGCCTGCGTTTCCGATACCGCTCAACGACGGGCTGAAGCGGGCCGTCAGAGGTGACTTCCTCAACGTCTTCGCCACGTTTGACCTCACCCTGCGGCGAATGGGCGAGAACTTCTTCACGACAAGCACCCTCGATCCCAACATGAAACGTCTTTCTGAAGTCGTCTCCGTCCCCGACTACCTCGTCGGAGCGACATCGTCGTTGTCCGGGCAGGCTGCCGATCCGTTCAAGATCCCGCCCCTCAATCCTCCCGATCCACAGTCAGCAGGCCAACCCTGATGCTCACTCCACTCGTCCGCCTCCAACTGACCATCTTCTCCCTGGTCGCGCTCGTCAGTGTGTTCGTGATCGCAGTGTTCTACGTGCAGTTACCGAAGGCGTTCGGCCTCGGAACCTACACCGTGACGGCCAATTTCGTGGCCAGTGGCGGTCTGTATACGAATGCGAACGTCGCCTACCGCGGGACGACCATCGGCAAGGTCACATCGGTCTCGCTGACCCGCGAAAACGATGTCCTGGTCGAGATGCGGATCGACGACGCCATGAAAGTTCCCGACGACGTCGACGCCTACGTCAAAAGTGTGTCGGCCATCGGCGAGCTGTACGTCGATCTGGTGCCGCCGCCGAATGCGTCCACGGATTTCCTGGGTGACGATGGGCACATCGACCGCGACCGCACGCACATCAGCGGCGACATCGCCGGCCTGCTGCGCGAGGCGCAAAGCCTGGTCGATTCGCTTGATCGAAGCCGGTTGCGGGACGTATTGAGGGAGGCATTCACAGCTTTCGACGGGTCGGGTCCCGAGCTCGCGCGGCTCATCGAATCGTCACGGTCGCTGATCGAAGAAGCCGACAACACGTCCGGTGAGACAATTGAGCTCCTCGAACGATCTCAACCGCTGCTCGACGCTCAGCGTGCGTCCGGGCAGAAAATCAGGTCGGTGGCAGATGGCTTGGCACGCCTGACGACTCAGCTCCGTGACGCCGACCCCGAGATACGCGCGGTTCTGCAGTCGGCCCCCGGCTCCGCCGACGAAGCAACTGCACTCTTCGAGGGCATCCGCCCGACATTTCCGGTGCTGGCTGCGAACCTCGCCAACGCCGGCCGTGTTGGCGTCATCTATCACAAGTCGATCGAACAGGTTCTGGTGATCATGCCTGCCCTGGCCGCGGCAGTCATCACGATTGCCAATCAGTACCCGGCCGACGAAGGCGCCAAGGCGGACTTCAAGCTGAATTTCGGTGATCCGCCGCCGTGTATCACCGGGTTCGTGCCTCCGGCCGAAATACGTTCGCCCGCCGACACTACGCTTCGCGACGTCCCCAAAGACATGTACTGCAAGGTCCCGCACAACGATCCGACAGTCGTTCGCGGCGCACGCAACTATCCCTGCCAGGAATTCCCCGGCAAACGGGCGCCGACGGTGCAGCTTTGCCGCGATCCGCGGGGTTATGTGCCGGTCGGAAGCAACCCATGGCGTGGACCGCCGGTGCCCGTGGGAACACCGGTAACCGATCCTCGGATGACCCTGCCGCAGAACAAGTATCCCTACATTCCGCCGCAAGCGGACTACGATCCCGGGCCTCCTGCCGTACAGCTTCCGCCAGGTGTGCCGCCCGGGCCGGGGCCGGCACTGACCGCGCCGTATCCTACGCAGGTCCCGCCGGTTACCCCCGGACCGCCTCCACCGCCTCTACCATTTCAGCCGCCGCCCGACCAGGTGATCCCGCCATACGTCCGGCCGTCGGCGCCAACCGCTGCTGGAGGTCCGAGTCCCACAGCGCCGCCCGCTCCCCGGAACGACCCGTTACCGGCTGAAGACGGATTGGCGGGAGCAACCCAACCACAGGCGGGCGCCGCCGTGACGACCTACGATCCGGCGACCGGCAAGTTTCTCGACCCGTACGCCGGAATCAGCCTGTACGCCAGTGGCAAATCTCAAACATCGATAGCCGAGAATTGGGTGGACCTCATGACCTATCCCCGCCTCAGTTGACGCAGCGAGACCCCATCAGTCGACGTCGATGAGAAGGTGGGTGAGCCGAAGCTCCGCGATACGCCACACTCCGTCGCGTCGCACCCATCGGTCATGGTAGTGACCGTAGGCAGTCAACCCCGTCCCGTTGTTCCACTTCACTCGCTCTTGAGCCGCCCAGATCACGCGTGCCTCATCCTCGTTGAGGTGAAACTCCGGGCTGTGCACCTGATGAACCGTGACCGCATCTGTCACAGACGTCTGCACTGCTTCGAGCGTGGCGTCGCGTCCGACGATCGGCGGCACCTCATCGCCGCCGCCTAGATCGAACACGATGTCGTCGGTCATCAGCTCAGCCAATCCGGCCCAGTCCTTGGTGTCCAACAACCGGCAGTATCTCGATTTGGCCTGCTCCAGCTCGAAACACGTCTGTAGGTCGATGTGCAAAGTGGCTCCTCTACGTTGACGAGAACATGCCTCAGGGTGGTCGAAGCACGCTGGGATCTGCTGCCCACCTAGAGCGTCCGTCGCAGCAGCATGGCTGTCGTTCCACTGTTGGCAGCCCCAACCCCGACCGCTGCCAGTGATACGTCGTCAACCTGACGGCCGCTTGCCTCGGCCCGGATCTGCAAACACGCCTCGTACAGGTGACCGAATCCGTGCAGCCGTCCTCCGGACAATTGGCCGCCCGCGGTGTTGATCGGCAGGTCACCGCCGAGCGAGATGCGTGCCGGGTCGGCAATGAAGTCGCCGGATTCTCCCACCTTGCAGAAGCCGAAATCTTCCAGCCAGCACAGCACGAATACGCTGAACCCGTCGTACAACGAGGCGTAATCGACATCGGCCACGGTGAAATCCGTTCGGTCCCAGATGGTCGACCAACGCGAGCTGATCCGGGTGATGTCCTCGCCGCCCTCCCAGGTGAAGCGGTCGTGATGAGCGCAGTCCAGCGACTCGACCGTGACCGCGGGATGGTCCAGTGCTCGAGCATGCTCGGCCCGCGAGATGACGAACGCGGTCGCTCCGTCGCAGGCGATGTCGCAGTCGTACATGCACAGCGGCTCCGACACCATCCGCGCATTCAGGTAGGTCTCAATGTCGAGCGGGTCGGTGTATATCGCCGACGGATTTCGTCGCGCATTGGCGCGCTCGACAATCGCAATCGAGGCGAGCTGTTCGCGCGTGAGGCCGTATCGAATCATTCTTGCGCGCAATTGCATTGCAGCCAGATTGGCCGCGGTGGCGCCGTAGGGCAGCTGCCAGGCCATCATCCCGCTCGGCCTACCACCCCGCGCGCCGTAGCCCTGACGTCGGCCCGCGCCCTGGGCCGTACCCTCCCAGATACTGCGCCAGCACAGCACATGGTTGGCCATGCCACCGGCGACGGCGAGCATCGCATCGACCACGGCGCCCAGCTGGCCCGGAGACTCGACCCCTCCGGCTACCCAATTCGGTTTGACGCCGAGCGCGTCGTGAATGTCGCGCAGTGACGCCCCCGAGAACCCCGGACCGGCCTGGGACGCACCCGGATACGTCGTCAACCCGTCGATGTCGGCGAGGGTGAGTCCTGCATCTTCGACGGCGGCCAGGCACGCGTCCACGGTGAGTTGCAGGGCGTCTCGGCCCAGCCGCCGACCGATCTCGGACTGGCCGACCCCACTGATGACGACCTTCTCGGCAAGCGGTGAACCCATCAGAGGTCCGGTTCGAACAGCGGGATGAACACCTCGTCGTCTCCGTCGGTGTGCCGTTCGAACGTGACGCGCACCGGCAGTCCGACGGAGACGTCTCCCGGCCGCACGTTCACGACGTTCGTCAGCACCCGAACGCGGCTGTCCTCGATCGGATTCACGAACGCCACCAGGTAGGGCGGCGCGAAACCCGGGAAGAACGGATGCTCGTTGACGGTGTACGTTTCGACCCGTCCCCGGCCGCTGAGCGCCACGTACTCGAGAACACCGTGATCGTGCGGGCAGCGCAGGGCCGGCGGATGGACCAGGCGCTCGCAGCCGAGGCAGCGTTGCAGCCGCCACGTGCCGTCGGAGCCGCCCGTCCAATAGGGCCGGTTCAGCTCGGTGAGCAGCGGCACCGGCCGCTGCGGTATCGCCTCACTCATCCCCCGTCGCTCACCGCTCGTCGACGCCGAAGATGAACCGATCGGCGATCGCGTGCTCGTTGCGGATCGTCATCTCCTGGGCGGTGTTCAGCCAGAGCCCCTCGAAGCCGTTCGAGTGCATGCCCGCGTGGATCGCGGCGATGTTCTGCAGGTCCTGCGTCGGCAGTTCGCCCCAGCCGTCATGATCTTGCCAGCGCTCGAACACCTGCCAGGTGGTATCGGGGACCTCACCGGGAGCGAAGTGTTCGAGCGTGAACATCTCGAAGGTGCACCTGTTCGGATCCGTCGCGTCGGGCAGCATCCGGTACCCGAGCAGACACGACTTCTCGACGAGGATGACCAACGTGGGAAAGATGTGCCAGTCGCCGTTGCCCGCGAAATACTCCTCAATCGACATCCGCGGAAAGTCGACACCTTCGGCCAGCGCCAGTTCCTCGCACATTTGGTGGTAAAGGACGAACGGCGGAATCTCACTGGGCTCCATCGTCGCCAACCGCTGCGCGGCTCGGTAATCACGCTCGGTGACAAGCGCGTTCACGCCGAGGTAGTTGTACTGCATCGCGTTCGCGAACACCTCTGGGCGGGAGGCCTGCTGCTGGCGGCCCTTGTCGCGTTCGGTGGTCTCGGGACGCTGCGTGTAGATGAACCGGGAGTGGTTCTTGTAGGCGATTGTCGGCGTGTAGGGCGCGTAGACGTACTCCTGGGGTTGTGCGGGCTCGGTGCTCGGGTGAGGAGTCTTGGCGGTGCGCAACGTCTGCGGATGCGTGCCGGGCGTGTGGTAGCCCTCGATGAACGCATCGATGACGGTCTTGTAGTTGGCCGGTAGTGTCGTCCGCTTACGCCACCCATATCGCATGTCCTGCAGGCGAAACGGGGCGAGTGCAGTGGGCAGCGGATCGAGCCAGTCGAGCAGGTCCGGCGGATCGGACGCCATGCTGATGAACACCCAACCGCCCCAGCTCCCGACGTGGACCGGCGTCAACCCCCACTGTTCGCGCGGCCGAGGGGCGAACTCCTCACGGCACGGCACAAAGGAGGACCGGCCGTCCAACGAGTAGCGCCAGCCGTGAAATCCGCACCGCAGGTCGCCCTCCGTAGCGGTGCCGGTACCGCAGACGATCTTCATCCCGCGGTGTGCGCATGAGTTGTAGAACGCTTTGATGCCGCGATCCTTCTGGCGCACCACCACGATCGACTGCCTGCCGATGCGGTACTCGTAGTAGCAGCCGGGGTCGGGTATCTCCTCCTCGCGGCAGGCGGGCTGCCAGACCGAAGAGAAGAGCCGGTCGAGCTCGAGTTGCAAAAACTCTGGGTCGATGTAGCGGCTCTTGGGGACGAAAGTCTCGCCGCAGGCGTACTTCTGCGGTACGCGGTGGGTCGTCAGCTCAGTCATTCGTCACCTCCCCCGTCGGGTCACTTGGCAGGGGGCTTGTCGAAGATGTTGGGCCATAGGACGGCTTCCTTGAACGACGTCTCGATCTCGGCGAAGGCAGTGGGGATGTCCCAGGTGCCGGTGGCCGAGACGAGCTCTCGCTCGACGACTGGGTTCGACATCAGGCTGATGCGGCCGTTTCCGGCAAAGATGACGCGACGATTGAGCCAGTCGGACTGTGCGCTCGCCAGGTACACCACCGGGGGCACGCAATTTTTCGGCGACAGCCGCACGTTGGAATCGGAATAGTCCATGCTTCCACCTCCCTTGATGCCCTGCGTCATTCGGGTACCGGCGATCGGCGCTATCGCGTTCGACGTGACGCCGTAGTTGCGCAGGGCGTTGGCGCAGGAGAAGGTGAGACCGACGACGCCCATCTTCGCGGCCGCATAGTTCGGCTGGCTGGGTGCGCCCTGCAGTCCGGACATCGAGGTGAAGTTGATCAGCCGGTACTGGCCGCCGCGGTTCTCCCGCCACCATGCGGCGGCATGCCGGGTGATGTTGAACGTGCCCTTGAGATGGACGGCGACGACGGAATCCCAGTCCCGCTCGCTCATCTTGAAGACCATGCCGTCGCGCAGTATGCCCGCAGCGTTGACCACCACGTCCAGGCCGCCGAGCGTATCGGCGGCGCGTCCGATCAAGTCCTCGCAGGAGGCGAAGTCAGTGATGTCGGTGGCGTCGGCGAACGCCTTGCCACCCTGCTGATTGATGGCAGCTGCCGCCGCCTCCGCCGGCCCCGCGTCGTGCCCCGTGCCGTCCACCGCAACGCCGGCGTCGGAGACCAGGACGGTTGCCCCCTCGGCCGCCAAACCCTCGGCTATGGCGGCACCGATCCCTCGGCCTGCACCGGTGACCAAGGCCGTCCGTCCGTCCAGCACACCCATTCGTCTCTCCTCACCGCACGCTCATCATACAAAACACAAACACAGTCTCTGTCTAATTGTTTTGTCTAGTCGAAGTCCCACTCCCGGTACCGGCGCTCGAGTTCGGCGAGCGCCTCACGGCCGCCCCTGGCCGACCGCTCCTTCATGAAGTTGAACTCGTCGTCTCGCCAGGACAGGTTGCTGAAAACGCTGTGCGCCATGGGAACCCAGTCCCCGAACTGCGCCATGCCCACCGCGTGCCAGAACGTGATCAACCCGTGCTTGCCGACCATCAGCCCGTCGGCCGAGTGGTGGGCGATCGCACGCGCGTAGCGCAGCGCCTCCTCACGGAGACCGTCGGCCGGCACGACCGACGCGGCCACCCCCCAGTCACGCAGCTCCGCGGCGCGCACCTTCCGTCCGGTGATCATCGCCTCGTAGCCGCGGTTCGGACCCAGCTTGAGCAGGATCAACGGCATCGCGGTGGAAAACCCGGCGAACCCGATCCGCGCCTGCGGCCGCGCCAGGTACATGTCCTCGGAGACGACGAGGATGTCGGCGGCCAGCGCCAGGTTCATCCCGGCTCCCAGCGTCGCACCCTGGCACGCGGCGATGACCGTCTTCGGAAACTCCAGCCAGTTGGTCAGGTGGCGGTGCAACCGGCGGGCATTGCCCATCCGCGCGGTCTGCGGCAGTTTCCTGCCCTTCTTCAGGCCGGCCTGTTCGACGGGCAGCCGCCGGACATCGTCGCCGCTGCAGAAGTCTTTGCCGTCGGCCGCGAGGATGACGACCTTCACCTCGTCGTCGGCCTCGGCTCGATCGAGGTGAGCCTTGAACAGGGCGTGCATGTCGGGCGACAGGATCGCGTTGCGGCGGTCGGGCCTGCTGATCGCGATCTGCGCGATGTGTGGTTCGACAAGTTCGTAGCGCACCCAGTTCTCGTCGACCTCGAAATCGCCCGCGAACCCATCGTCAGCGCTCACGACACCCCGATTCCACCCGGCAGCACACTGCACATCTGAACATAATCCGCTCTATTGTTACATAAGTGGTAGGGTCGCCACATGGCGTCGATCACGGTCAGCAAGGATGTCGCCGCGAGCGCCGAGGCGGTCTGGCGTTTACTCGCCGACTTCGCCGACGTCCGGTGGATTCCGGTGATCAACGACGTCGAGGTCGAAGGGGACGGGCCCGGCATGAGCCGCAGGATCCGCGGCTCCGCAGACGGCGAGCCGACGGTCGAGACGCTGTTGTGGGCACGGCCCGAGCAGAAACAGATCTCCTACCGGATCACCAACAACCCGCTGCCGGTTAGCCGCTTCGAGACCGTCGTCTCGGTCATCGGGTCCGGTGCCGACGGTTGCAGGGTCGAGTGGGACGTGGACTACGAACCATCCGGCGACGACGCCAGCGCGCGAGAGAGCATCGAGTCGGTCTACGGGATGATGGCCGACTGGCTGGCGGCGGCGGTGAACTCCACCGCATAGCTGGAACAGATATACATACTTTGTTCAATAGCCTAGACTGTTCCCGGTGATCGACCCTCTGGACCTCGTGCTGATCAGCGTCGACGACCACACTGTCGAACCACCCGACATGTTCAAGGACAGGGTGCCGTCGCGTTACGCAGACCAGGCACCAAAGATCGTGCAGGACAACAACGGCGTCTGCTTTTGGGAGTACGCGGGTCTGCAGATGCCCAACATCGGGCTCAACGCCGTGGCGGGCCGACCCAACGACGAGTGGGGCTTCGAACCGTCGCGCTTCGAGGACATGCGCACCGGCTGCTTTGACGTCGATGCCCGCGTCGATGACATGAACGCGGCCGGGGTGCTGGCCTCGTTGTGCTTCCCGTCTTTTCCGACCATCTCCGGGGCGCTGTTCACCTACCGCGGCGACCGCGAAGTGTCCGAAGTGATGGTCCGTGCGTACAACGACTGGCATCTGGAGGATTGGTGCGGCCGCCATCCGGACCGCTTCATCCCGCTGGGCATCCTTCCGCTGTGGGACCCCGTTCTCGCGGCCGGCGAGGTGGCGCGGCTCGCGGCTAACGGCTGTCACGCGGTGACGGTGCCCCAACACATCGGAAATTACGGGCAGCCGCCGTGGCAGGACCCGCAATGGGATCCGCTGTGGGAAGCGGTCTGTGAGCACGAGACGATCGTCAACATTCACATCGGCACCGGCGGCGGCGTTCCCGTCCCCTCCGACCAGACGACCTACCTCGCGTACAACTCGATGCTGGCCATCGACACCATGCGGTTCACCGCAGACCTGTTGTTCTCCCCCGTCGTCGTCAAGTTCCCCACGATGAAGTTCGCCCTCTCCGAGGGCGGCATCGGCTGGATTCCGTTCATGCTCGAACGGTTCGAAGACCTCTACGCCCGCCAGCGCGCGTGGACGGGCGACGACCTCGGTGACGGCCTGACCCCGACCGATGTCTTCCGCCGCAATTTCATGTCGTGCTTCATCCGCGACCGGGTCGGTGTCGAGATGCGCGACCGCATCGGCGTGAAGACCCTCTGCTGGGAAATGGACTACCCGCATTCCGACAGCAGCTGGCCGGACGCACCCGAGCAGCTCGCCGCCCAGTTGGAGGGTTGTTCGCCCGATGAGGTCGAAGACATCACCTGGCGAAATGCCGCGCGCGCCTTCGGCTATGACGCCGTCGAGCGTCTCGGGCGGCAGAACTGCACCGTGAAGGCGTTGCGCGAGAAGATCGCCGAACTCGATCTGTCCGCGCCGAAGGTCGATGCGGGCCGCGCCCCCAAGGCCGGCACCACCGCGATCACCTACGGTGACATGAAACAGCGCATGGCGTCGATCATCCGCGGCGGCACGTGACCGATCGTGATTACGGCGTCGTGCTCACCGACGCCGACCGGACCTTCCGCGACGAGGTGCGCGCCTTCCTGTCGTCGTCGCTGACCTCCGACCTGCTCGGCCGCGACGGAGACGAAACGGCTCGCCTCGACCGACTGCGGGAATGGCAGAATCGCTTGCACGTCGCCGGGCTGGCGGCCATCTCGTGGCCGACCGAATTCGGCGGGCGCGCCGCGACTCCCACCCAACAGCTCATCTTCAACACCGAGATGGCTGCCGTGCACGCCCCGGAACCGATCAACCGCAGCGCGATCAACCAACTGGGTCCGACCATCATCCAGTGGGGCACAGACGAGCAGCGTGCGCATTACCTCCCCCGCATCCTGTCGGCGGAAGATGTCTGGTGTCAGGGCTTCTCGGAGCCGGAGGCCGGCAGCGACCTCGCGGCGCTCAAGACCAAGGCAGTCATCGACGGCGACGAACTCGTCATCACCGGACAGAAGATCTGGACGTCGAAGGCCTCCTACGCGAACCGGATCTACCTGTTGGCCCGGACCGACCCTACCGCGCCGAAGCGGGAGGGAATCAGCTACATCCTGGCCGAGCTGTCCACGCCGGGCATCGAGGTACGGCCGATTCGGCAGATCACCGGCGCCGCCGAGTTCAGCGAGGTGTTCTTCGACGCAGTGCGCGTGCCGCTGGCCAATGTGCTCGGACCGCTGCACGGCGGCTGGACGGTGGCGAAGTCGACGCTGGGCTACGAGCGGGTGGGCCAAAGCCGCACGCATCGGATCGAGCGTCGCCTCGACATCCTGGTGAAGATGGCGCAGGAGCCGAATGCGCTGACCGACAGCGGGTTCGATGACAGCTATGTCGCCGACCGGATCGCCCGGTATGCGGCCCAGGTCGAGGCGTTGCGTCAGATCGCCGCCCAGGCCACCGCTGCCGGCGTGCGGGGCGTCGCTCCTGGCCCGGAGGCCTCCGTCGCCAAGCTCCTCAGCTCGGAGGTGGACCAGTCGATGGCGAACTTCGGTGTCGAACTGTCCGGAGCGTCAGGGGTTTTGGAGCGCGGATCGCCCGGCGCCGCCAAGCGGGGCAACGTCGCCGCGAGCTACCTGCTGATGCGGGCGGCCACCTTTGGTGCAGGCACGTCGGAGATCCAACGCAACGTCATCGCCGAACGACTGCTGGGGCTGCCCCGTGACCCCTGATACCACCGTCTCCCTCGCCGAGATAGCCGACACGGCAGCCGAACTGGCCGAGCTGCGTCGCTCCGCATTCGACATCGTGAACCGGGCGTGGTCGGTCGACCGCAGCCGCGCGCTTCTGGAAGGGCCGGCCCCCGCGTTCGACGACGAGCTGTGGGCGACCATCCGCGGGCTGGGCTGGCCCGACGTGCTGGTGCCCGAAAGCGGTGGCGGCGCCGGCGGCACCCTGCGTGAGCTGGCGGTGTTGACCGAGGTGACCGGATCGGTCGCGGCACCGCTGCCACTGGCCGCGACAGGGGCCGCGGCCTGGTCCGAGGGCCGAAGGGTCGACGGCGTCGCGCTCGTGGTTGCGGAGCCGGCCACGCTCGTCGGGCAGACGGTGTCGGGCACATTCGACTGCGTCCCGTACGGCGCCGTCGCCACCCGCCTCGTCGTGCTTGCCCAGGCGGATGGCGGGCAGGTGCTGGGTGTCGTCGACCTCGCGGGCGCGGGAGTGCAGCGCACGCCGGTCACCCCCCTCGATCACGGCCCCGCGGCGCGCATCGGTCTCGACCGGGCGCCGCTCGAGACGATCGCCCGTGGCGGGGAAGCGGTCCGCCGCCACCGCGAAGCCGTCATGCGCATGCGCGTGGCGGAGGTGGCCGAGGTCGTCGGCGTCGTCGCCGCCGCGAACGAGGCCGCGACCGAGTACGCGAAGGTCCGCGTCGCGTTCGACCGGCCGATCGGCGCGTTTCAGGCGATCAAACATCGGCTCGTCGACCAGCGCGGGGCGATCGAAGTCGGTCGGGCGCTGGTCAATCGGGCCGCCGATGCCTGTGACCACGATCAACCCGACGCGGAAGCGCTGGTGTCGCTGGCGGCTTTTTGGGCCATCGATTCGCTACGCGCCGTCCCGGAGGCGGCGATGCAGGTCTTCGGCGGCATCGCGTACACGTGGGAACACGACGCGCATGTGTATCTGCGGCGGGCCACCACGCTCATCGCGGCGTTGGGTTCGCGTGCGCAGCATCGCCGAGTCGTCACCGACTGGCTGGCCGGACGCGGATGATCCCGTTGTCGCGAAGCAGTACTCGTCAGCGGTAGTCGAGCGTGACGCCCAGCCGGTCGAAGGTGTTGACCAAGGACGAGTTTCGCTTGACCCGCTGCCCCGTGACGCGAACTCGCTTCGCCCGCTTGATCACCTCGGCGAGCACGAACCGCGCCTCGCGGCGGGCCAGCGCCGCCCCCATGCAGAAGTGTTCCCCGACACCGAAACCGAGATGGCCGGACGCATCGGGCCGGGTGATGTCGAACTCGTCGGCCGTCGGGCCCCAGTGGTCGACGTCGCGATTGGCCGAGGCGTACGCCATCAGGAGGCCGTCGCCCGCGCGGACCGTCTTACCCCGCAGCTCGACGTCGGCGGCGGCCTGCCGGGCCATGCTCATCACGGGGGTCCACCACCGCATCGTCTCCTCGACGGTGTTCTCCGCCAGCGAAGGATCGGCGAACAGCGCCTCGGCCTGCCCGGGATGCACATCGAGACAGTGAATGAGGCCGGCCAGCAGGCTCTGGGTGGTTTCGCTACCCGCCGCCAGCAGCGTCATCGCGTAGACCATGATCTGGACCTCGTTGAACGGTTCCCCGTCGATACTCACCTGCGTGAGCATCGTCAACAGGTCGTCACGCGGATCCTTCGCTCGCTCTGCGGCCAGCGCCAACAGGTAGGGCGCGATCTGATCGAAGATCAGCTGAAAATCCTCGTCGCTGGCCAGCCCGCTGCCCGCTTTCGCGATGGTCGTCGCCCACGACGCGACCTGCGACCAGTCCGACTCCGGCACACCGAGAAAGTGGGAAAAGATGTACACCGGAATCGGTTCTGCGATGTGCTCGACCCAGTCGAACTCACCGTCGGGCAGACTGTCGAACGCCTCAGCGACGACCTGCTGCACGCGATCCTCCATCTTGGCGACCGCCGCCGGGGTGAACCTGACCCCGATCGCCTTGCGATGCGCACGGTGTTCGGGCGGGTCCATGAACATGATCCCGCGACTCCCGAATCCTTGCGGGTCGACCCCTTGGCGATGCGCGATCAAATCCATCATGATCGCAATGCGCTCCGACTTGAACTTCTCCGGTCGCGCCGAGATCGCCTTGATGTCGTCGTACTTGGTGACGACCCAGAACTGGCCTTCGTCGTACCAGTGCAGCGGGTCGCTCTCCCTCAGCCGCCGGAACGTCGCGTTGGGGTCACCCTGGTAGAACGCGGGGTCATCGAAGCGTGCTTCCGACAGGCCGGCAAGTGGCGACATGCTATGAACAATAAAACAGATGATGTGAATCTGTGAAGTCATGGCGCGGCGTCAGTCGGTCGGGTCACAGTGGACTCAACAGAACGAATAATGTTCAATTGTTCAGCAACCGCGGGAAGGAGCGCGCACGGTGAGCCAGGAACGTCCCGCGACCACGGATGTCCTGGCCGGCGTCGCCGTTCTGCAGGTCGGCGATGGCGTCGCCGGCTCGGCCGCCGCCGCGCTCCTGGCGAGCCTCGGCGCCGACGTCGCCAGGATTCCCGGCGAGAACGCGCGTCGGGAGGGCCCACAGTTGGCGGCACCCGAGGGTCCGGTCGCTGCGGTCGACTTCGTGCTCGACCGCCGCAAGCGGATACTCGACCCCGCCGCCGACCCGGCCCAACACGCCCGCGACGCAGACATCGTCATCGTCGACGGCACAGCAGCCCCACCCGTCGACGGGCCCACGGTGGTGGTGACACTCACCCCGTTCGGCGCCGACGGACCACCGCACCCCGGAGGCGAACTGGTCGCCCAAGCCAGCGGTGGACTCCTCGCGACGATCGAGGACGGTGACGGGCGGCCAGTTCCAGCTCCGGGCTACGTCGCCCTCAAGTCCGCGGGAGCCGTCGCGGCACTGGCCGCGCTCCACGGACTGGACCGGCGCGACTCCTCGACACCTGTACGCGTCGACGTGTCGATCCAGGAAGCGGTCATTTACACCTCTGCTCTGCCGGAGTGCGCACATGTCATGTACCGATGCCCGGGTCGCGCGGGCAGCGGTCGGTACCTTGCACCGTCGGGGGTGTTTGCGTGCCGCGACGGGCTGGTGCGGATCACGGCGGTGGAGAACCATCAGTGGAGGGGCCTGTTGGCGGCGTTCGGACAGCCCGAATGGGCGGCCGGCCTCGACGACCGTCCCGCCCGGATCGAAAACGCCGGCCTGATCAATGCCAAGGTCACCGAGTGGACCCGCGACCGAGACAAGGCCGAATGCGCAGCCATCCTGCAGGCCAACGGCGTCCCCTCGACACCGGTGAATTTGCCCGGTGAGTTGCTGATGTCGCCGCAGCTGGCCCACCGGAAGTCGTTGACCACGGCGCGAATCGGGGACCGCGACGTCACCGTGCTGGGTCCGCCGTGGCGTACCGATCTCGGCGACAGCGGTCAACGTCGGACCGATGGCCTACGTGGGCTGCGCATCGCCGAGCTCACCCATGTCCTGGCGGGCCCGATCGTCGGCTCGCTGCTCGGTGCGATGGGTGCGACCGTGGTACGCCTGGAGGATCCCGACCGCCTCGACATCTACCGGCGCAGCGGTCCGTTCGCCGACGGGATCGCGGGGCTGGAACGCGGCGCCTATTACGCCGTGGCCAACCATTCCAAACGGAGCGTGCTGATCGACCCGGATCACGCAATCGACGACGTCGCCGAGGCACTGTCGCAGGCCGACGTCGTCATCGAGAACGTCGGGTCGTCCCGGCTGAATCGACTGAACGTGTCACCGGAGCGACTGGCCGCGTCGGGGCGACTCGTGATGCGGGTGTCGGGCTTCGGATCGGACGGGCCGTTGGCCGGATATCGCGTGTACGCGAACAATGTTCAGTCCTACGGCGGCCTGGCGGGCCTGACGACGGGAGACGACGGAAAACCCGCGCGGCTGGGCACCGTGCTGGCCGATCCGTTGTCGTCCGTGGTGGCCGCGGTCGTCATCGCCGCGTGGGCGGTCGGGCCGCGCGCCGACACCGGTGCGGTCGTCGACCTGTCGATGTCGGAGGTGGTCGCCTACACCGTCGCCGAATACCTCGCCGCGGCATCAGCGGATCTGGTGGACTCGGATTCGGCCGTGCGCCGCGCGGTGTACCGCAGCGCCGACGAGCGGTGGGTGGCGGTCGAGTCGACCGACGACGAGTCCATCGACACGGCCGAGCTCACCGCAGAGATCGGGTCGTCCCGCGCCGAGGTCATCGCGACGAAACTCGCCGCCACTGGTGTCCGCGCCGCCGTCGTACGCAGCGCCGACGAACTGGTCGGCGACCCGCACCTGGCCGCGCGTGGCTTCTTCCCCGAAATCGCTCACCCCGACCCGGATTTGCAAACCGGACGGCTGGTGGGTCTGCCGTGGCGGTTCGCCGGCGCGGGACCGTTGCCACTGACACCACCTCCCGCACTGGGCAGTACACCCTCCAGTGCGCTTTACGAGAGGACGACTGTCTGACGATGTCCGAGATCGCGACCGTGTGGTCATCGACTTTTGTGCCGTCGAAATCGCCCTACCCCGACTACGGTCGCGACGGCTACAGCGTCGCGTGGATCGACACCCACACCGGCCGGTTCCAGGTTCTGGTTGACGGTGCCCGGCCCGCGCCGGGCACCCCCGGTCGATTGATTCGCGCCACGCTCGGCGAGGACACCGTCGAGATGTTCGTGGCGGATCCGTCGTGACCGGCGTACACATCACCGGGGTCGGTGTCACCGAATTCGGCAAGCACGGCCAGACCCCGCTGGCCGACCTCGGCGTCGCCGCGGCCGAGAAGGCGCTGGAGGACGCGGGCGTCGGGTACGACGCCGTCGGCGAGGTGTTCACCGCCTCGGCGTTGGCAGGACCGCAGACCGGCATCGGTGTGGCACACCGGTTGGGCCGCACAGGAATACCGGTGACCGCGACCGAGAGTGCGTCTGCCGGCGGAATGGTCGCCCTGCGGCATGCGGTCTGGGCGGTCGCGTCCGGTCGCTGTCGCACCGCGCTGGCCATCGGGTACGAGAAGACCACCGCACTGGAACCGGGCGGAGTAGTCCCGGCCGCGGTCGGCTTCTGGGACCGCTTCCCACCGCAACTGCACTACGCCATTGAGGCCGCCCGTTTCCTGCACGACACGGGCTGCGGGCCAGACGTCATCGCCGCCGTCGCCGCCAAGTCTTACAACCAGGCCCGTCTCAATCCTCTTGCCGCACACCGTAACCCGGACGAGGTGACGGTCGACGACGTGCTCGGCTCGCGGATGGTTGCCGAACCGCTGACCAAGATGATGTGCCACGCCTCGGTCGACGGCGGCGCGGCCATCGTCGTCTCGACAGATCCGGTACCGCGTTCGGTGCCGGTGCTGTCGATCGAGCAGACCAGCTGGCCGGCCGACCGCGACTGGCCCCTGGTCGGACCGGTCGTGGGCCCACCCTCCCAGATCACCCTGACCGCCAAACGCGCGTACGCCAACGCGGGCGTGGATCCACAGGACATCGGGGTGGTGTCGCTGCACGACATGTGCGCCAGCGAGGAGATCACCGCATTGATCGCCATGGGCCTGACCGACGCGGCCGGGGCGGTGAACCTTGCCGAGTCCGGGGGTCTGGCGTCGGACGGCTCCCTACCCACCAATACGGACGGCGGCTGCATCGCCCGCGGCCATCCGATCAGCGCGACCGGGCTGGCACAGGCCGCCGAAATCGTCAGCCAGCTTCGCGGAGAGGCGGGTCCGCGCCAGGTACCGCAACCGCGAATCGGCCTCGCACAGGCCGTCGGCGGTGGCGGCTCGTGCGTGGTGGCCCTACTGCGTGGGTGATCTCACGCGATCGCACCGCTTTCCTTCAGCGCCGTGATGCGGTCCCAGTCACCGCCGAGTTCGAGAATCAGTTGTTCGGTGTCGGCGGCGAACTCCGGCATCGGGCGCAGCCTCAGCGGCGTCTCGTCGAACAGCACCGGGCTGGCGACGAGTTCGGCTCGCTCGCCGCCGGTTTCGACGTCGACGATGCCGCCGTTGGCACGCAGCTGCGGGTCCGCGGCAACCTCGACGGTGTTCTGCACCACCGCCCATTGGCCGTCGAAGCCCTCCAGCGCCGCCCGCCAGTGCGAAAGTGGCCGCGCGGCGATCGCGGACCGTAGGATCTGGGCGGCCGCCGCGGCGTTCTCGGTCAACGCCTCGTGGCCGGCGAAGCGCTCGTCGTCGGCCAACTCGCGCACTCCGACGCGACGGCAGAACTCGCCGAAGTAGCGGAAACCCTGCATCATCGACAGGCCGAGGAAGCGGCCGTCCGCGGTCCGGTAGAAGCCGACCAGCGGATTGTTCGGCGCGACGTTCGCGCCAGCGGGGTTGGCCACCCAGGGTTCGCCGCTGACGAGGGCCGCGTTTATCGCCACCCCCGACGCCCACACACCCACGCCGAGTAGCGAGATGTCGACCACACGGGCATGCCCGGTGCGCTCACGCTCGAACAGCGCTGCCGCGATCCCGCCGGCGATGGTCATGCCGCCGATCGAGTCACCGTAGGCCGGGCCCGGTTGCGGGACAACACCTTCCAGGTCGGACGGGGTCGACCCCATGGCCCCCGCGGCGCGGCTCCAGAATCCGGTCATGTCGTAACCACCGGTGTCGGCCTCGGCGCCGAGTGGCCCGTACGCACTGCCGCGGGCATAGATGAGGCGGGGATTGACCGCGCGCATGTCATCGACGTCGATCTTGAGCTTCTTGCGGGCCTCGGGCAGGAAGTTGGTCAGGAACACATCGGCCGTGCGCGCGATGTCCATCAGCAGCGCGTGGCCGTCCGGCGTCGACATGTCGATGGCCATCGACCGTTTGCCGCGGTTGGCGTGTTCCATCACCGGGTTTCGGTCGCCCTCGATGGTGATGTGGCCCAGGCTGCGCAGCCCGCGTTGGGAGTCGCCCGTGCGCGGGTGTTCGACCTTGATGACGTCGGCCCCCCAGTCGGCCAGCACCGCCCCCGCAGCGGGGACGAACGTCCACTGCGCGACTTCCAGCACGCGCACACCCTTCATCGGCGCAGGGACACCTGCTGTCATTTGCACAGCCTCCGTTGTGGTCAACACCATCGAATTGAACAATAGAACACTTTATGTCCAGCTGCTATTGTCGCTTCTGTGACGGGCGCGTTGTCCCACGTACGAGTGTGCGACTTGAGTGGTCAGCTGGCGGGTGCCGGAGCCACCAAGATCCTTGCTGCGTTCGGAGCGGAGGTCCTCAGGGTCGAAGACCCTGCCACGCAGGGACTGTGGGACGCCTTGCGCGGCGTCGGCCCGTACGTCGACGAGCGCCGCGGGGTGAACTTCGGCGCCGGGTTCAACAACCACAATGTCGGCAAGTACGGCGTCACGATCAACATGCGCACGCCGGAAGGCAAAGACCTGCTGCGCGAGCTGATCTCGATCAGCGACGTCGTCTGTGAGAACTTCGCGGCAGGCGTCCTGGACAGGCGCGGCTTCGGCTATGCGGAACTGCAGAAGATCAAAGCCGACATCATCTACGTGTCCAACTGCGGGTTCGGCCACACCGGCCCGTATCGGGATTTCAAGACATGGGGGCCGATCGTCCAGGCGATGAGCGGCTTGACGTTCACCGCCGGCCTCCCCGATGCCGAACCCGCCGGGTGGGGCTTCTCCTACATGGATCACATGTCGGCGCTGTACATGACCACGGCCATCCTCGCGGCGCTGCACCACCGCGACAGGACCGGGGAGGGCCAGCACGTCGACCTGGCGACTGTGCCCGCGGGCATCGCGATGCTGCCGACGGAGGTGCTCGACTGGACGGTCAACGGCCGCGCCGCGACCGCCAGCGGTAATCGCGCCGATTTCGCAGAGATGGCGCCACACGGCATCTACCCCTGTGCGGGCGCGGACCGCTGGATCGCGATCGCCTGCCGCGACGAGCGTGAACTCGGCGTGCTCGCGAAGGTCCTCAACGAACCCGAGCTGTCGTCGGATCGGTTCACCACCCTCGAGCAGCGTGTGCGCGCCGCTGATGAACTGGACGCGCTAATCGGCGACGTCACCGCTACCCGCGACGCGGCGACGCTCGCCGACGACCTCGTGGCCGCCGGATTACCGGCGAGCATGGTCAAGAGCCCGTCGGAACGTATCGTTGACGACCCCGATCTGACCGCGATGGGGCTCTTCCCCACGGTGACCCATCCCGATATGGGCGAGGTGCGTGTCGAGGGCATCCCGATCCGATGTTCTGCCACTCCGTGGCAGATCACCTCGGCCGCACCCCGCCTTGGCCAACACAATCGCGAGGTGCTCGTGGATCTGCTCGGCCACTCCGAGGCAGAACTCGACGACTGGGCACAGCGAGGTGTGATCTGACCGCCCTGAGCGACCTGCGGGTCATCGAGATCGCCGACCAGTTCACTCCGGTCGGTGGTCGGGTGCTGGCCGAGTTGGGCGCCGACGTGATCGTCGTCGAGCCGCCGACCGGATCGACTGACCGGGCCCGGCCGCCATTCGTCGACGATCAGCCGGGGGTGGATCGGAGTCTGCGTTGGTGGGCGGGAAACGTCGGGAAGCGCTCGGTCACAGTCGATCTGCGCACCGATCCCGGACAGCGGGATCTTGCGGCGCTGATCGCCACTGCCGACGTGGTCATCGCGGGCAGCGACCGGTGTGAGGACGTCGACTATGCCGCATGCGCGTCCCGTGATGCCCGGTTGATCTGGGTGTCGGTCAGCCCGTTCGGGCTGGGCAGCGTCCGCAGCGGCCAACCGACGACCGACCTGACGATGCTCGCGGGTGGCGGCCCGGTGTGGAACTGCGGATACGACGACCGCACGCTGCCGCCGATTCGGGGAGCCGGCGATCAGTCGGCGAACATCGCCGGAATGTACTGCGCGATCGGTGCTCTCGTGGCCCTCGCACACCGCGATCGAACCGGGCAGGGCCAACTGGTCGATGTCAACGTCAATGCCGCGTGCAACGTCACGAGCGAGCAGACGACGTATCACTGGCTGGTGAACCAGGACATCTGTCTGCGCCAGACGGGCAGACACGCCTACCCGACACGCAGCTCTCCGGTGCAAGTACGGTGCGCCGACGGGCATTACGCCACCACCGGGGTGCTCCCCCGCAAGCAGGAGGACTTCGCGCGGCTGCTGGCGTGGCTCGACGAACTCGGCCTCTCCGTGGAACTGCCGGAAGCCGTGTTCCTCGAACTGGCGGCCGGCCGGGAGGAACCAGTCGACCTGGCCATGATCGGTGTCGACGACGAAACCACGGCGATCCTCAGCGCCGCGCGCGACGCGATCCGCCTCATCGCGTCAAGACTGCCCGCCAAGGAGTTCTTCGTGACCAGTCAGCGCCGCGGCTTTCCCTGCGGCGCAGTGCTTCCCCCCAACGAGGCCTTCGACGATGAACACACGATCGCACGGGGCTTTCACGTTCCGGTGCCACACCCGGACCTGGACAGGACCATCACCTACCCGGGCACGCCGTACCTGTTCAGCGCGACCCCGCCGGCCGCACCGACGCGGCCGCCGCTGCTGGGTGAGCACAACGCGCTGCTCGACGACCTCGCCGAACGACCGCGATGAGCGACGGGCACCGCCTCACCCACATCGGGCTGTGCGTGCGCGACATCGGTCGTGCCGAGCAGTTCTACTGCTCGGCACTGGGTTTCGAAGTCGTCGGCCGGATGACAGTCGACGACGACGCCACCGCCCAGCTGCTCGACGTGCCCGGCCTGTTGCTCGAACTCGTCTACCTGCAGCGCGACGGGTTTCGCCTCGAACTGCTCGGCTACGTCCGGCCGGGAACCGTGGGGGCAACGGGGCCGCGCCCGATGAACACCCTCGGCTTCACCCACCTGTCGTTTCGGGTCGACGACGCCGAACGGGCGGTGGACGCGATCGTGGCGCACGGGGGCCGAGCGCTTCCAGACCGCACCGTCGCGTTCGGCGCCGGCAACCGCGGTCTGATGGCGACCGACCCGGACGGCAACCTGCTCGAGCTCATCGAACGAACTCCCCCGGTTGACAGGTGACGAAATCATGGTGCCAGCGATCAACGAGCTGACGTATTCGCCGTTCTCCAAGGCGATCTTCGATGATCCCTATCCCGTGTACCGTCGGTTGCGCGACGAGGCGCCGGTGTACCGGGATCCTGAAGACCGATGGTGGGTGCTGTCCCGATTCGACGACGTCTCCGGCGCGCTGCGCGATTGGTCGACGTACTCCTCCAAGCAGGGCCCGGCGCCGGAGAACCCGGACAACGACGGGCGCAAGTACTCGATCATCTCCATGGACCCGCCACGGCACGACCGGGTCCGTGGAGTGCTCAAGGGATTCTTCACCCCGAAGGCGGTCGCGGCCTTAGAGAATGCGCTGCGCGCGGTCGTGGCACACCACCTCGACAAGCTGCGACCGGACACCACCGTTGACGCCATGGAGGCGTTCGCCTTCTCCATTCCCACCGATGTGATCGGCGACCTACTCGGCGTTCCGCAGGCCGACCGCGAGCAGCTCCGAGTGTGGTGGGAGGCGTTCCTGACCCGGCACGAAGGCGAGGTCGCGATGCCGGCCAGCGCCATCGAGGCCAACCGCAAGATCAGCGCGTATATCGGTGATCTCATCGACCATCGCCGCCGGCATCCCGGCGACGATCTCATCAGCACCGTGCTGAACGCGACCTTCGACGACCCCGAGGCCGGCGGCGAGCGCTCGCTCACCCCCCACGAGGTGCTGATGTTCGCGAACCTGTTGTCGGCGGCGGGCTCGGAGACCACCCAGAAGCTGATCTCCAACGGACTGGTGGCGTTGTACGAGCATCCCGACCAGTGGCGCCGAATCGTCAACGACGCGACATTGATCCCGGCCGCGGTCAACGAGGCACTCAGATACGACACCCCCAGCCACTGGGTCGCGCGCACCCTGACCCGACCCGTCGAAAAACACGGTGTGACAATGGCCGCCGGTGACTGGGTGCTCCTGCTGCTCGGCAGCGCCAACCGAGACGAACGCCGCTACCCCGACCCCGACCGGTTCATCATCGACCGCCCACGCGGCACGGACGTGTACTTCGGTTGGGGAATCCACATCTGCCTCGGCCAGTGGTTGGCCCGCCGGGAGGCTCAACTCGTATTGGAGTACATCGTCGAGAAGTTCCCGAACTACTCGATCGGGGCGCACGAGCGCGTGCTGACCGCCACCGTGCGGGGATACACCAGCGTGGAGATGACGCTCAGGTAGCGCTGAACACACCCGGCGACTGCGAATAGTCCACGGTCGACAACTCGGTCATGCCGCCGTCGACGTGCAGCACGGTTCCGGTGACGAACGCCGCGTCGTCACTGGCGAGGAAGGTCACAGCCGGCGCGATCTCGGTGTCCGGATCGGCGCCGCGCTTCATCGGCGATGCATCCGCGGTGCGGGTGTAGTTGTCCCATTCGGTGCCGATCATCTTGCGCTGCACGTCCGTCAGCGCGAACGGGCACACCGCGTTCACCCGGATGCCGTGGCGCGCCCACTCGTTGGCGGCGACCTTCGTCAACGCCTGAACCGCCCCCTTGGCCGCGGAATACGGTGCGGTGTAGGCCATCCCGCCGAGCGCAGAGCCCGAGACGAAGTTGACCACCGACGCCTTACCGGATTGCTTCAGCGCGCCGAACGCCGCCTGCATGAACCGGAACGTCGCCTTCGGTCCCGTGGCTTCCGACAGTTCCCAATCCTTGTCCGATACCAGTTCCAGCGCCTTGGGCATCGCGAAATACTGGGCGGCGTTGACCAGGACGTCGAGGCGCCCGTCGACGGAGGCCGCCCGCACGGCGGCCTCGATGTCCTCCCGCTTGGCCACGTTCGCCCGGACGAATGCCGCCCTACCGCCTGCCGATTCGATGATCCCGACGCACTCGCGCCCCTTCTCCTCGTTCAGGTCGACGATCGTCACCCGCGCGCCTTCGGCCGCAAGTCGACGAGCGACCGCGCGCCCGAGCCCCTGAGCACCACCCGTGACGAGGGCGTTTCGATTCTCCAGCCGGGACAAGACGAGCCTCCTCGAGTGAACAGTTGAACAATATTCGTTCTATCATTCATGATGGTATCCGAACGCCCAGGAAGGAAGCCGGATGCGTGTCGAAGTGGATCGCGAGCGCTGCGAATCCAATGCGGTGTGTGGGCTGACACAGCCTCTGACAGACGGCTGATCGCTCGATGGACATCGGCCTGACCGACGAGCAAAAGCTCCTGCGGGACACGGTATCCAAGCTGGCGGATCAGTTGGCGACCACGGATCCGAGCGACATCGGTAGCGGTGACACCCTGGCGCGGCAGTGGAGCCAGGTGGTCGAGATCGGCATTCCCACCCTGCGCTCCCCCGCCCTGTGCGGGCTGGAGGCCAGTGGGGTCGAGACGGTCCTGGCGATCGAGCAGCTGGCCCGCACGCTGTGCGCGGTGCCGGTCGCCAGTCAAGCTGTGCTCGCCGCCGAGTTGTTGGAAGCCGCGCGCGCCGAGAAGGAACTGGATCTTCTGGCCGAGGGACAACTGCGCATCGCCCCGGCGCTGACCGTCGACCTGCGCCGGTTCGGCGCCTCAGACGGCGGCGCGGTGGCGTTCGACGCCGCAGGCGCGACCCACGTTCTGGTGGCCAACCAGGCCGACGGGCTGCGCCACCTCGGCACGGCCCCACTGGATGGCGGCGCGGCCGCCGACGGCCTCGATCTCACCCGGACGCTGCGCCGACTGCCCTCCGACAGCGCGGTGCCGATCGCCACCGTCGGCGAGCCGATCTCCGAGGAGCGCTGGCGTCGCGTCGAAGCACTCGCACTCACCGTCGTCGCCGCCGACCTGCTCGGGGTCATGCAGGGCGCCCTCGATGACGCGGTCCGCTACGCCGGGGAGCGAGTCCAATTCGGGGTCCCGATCGGCTCGTTCCAGGCGGTGCAGCACATGCTCGCCGATGCGCTGATCGGCGTCGAGGGCGCGCGAAGCTGCGTGTGGCACGCGGCGTGGGCCGTCGACCACCTGCCCACCGAGGAGGCCTTGCTGGCGGCCATGACGGCCAAGGCGTACTCCGCCGCGGCCGGCCGTGACGTCGTGGAGACCGCCGTTCAGGTGTTCGGCGGGATCGCCATCACCTGGGAGCACGTCTCGCATCTACGTGTGCGCCGAACTCTGCTGAACCGCCGTCTGTTCGGCGACGAGACGGCCCAGTACGAGGCAATCGCACACCTGCGGTTGGCGAACGAGGGGTTGGCGTAGGCGATGGACTTCAACGACACCCCTGAGGAAGCGCAATTCCGGGCACACCTGCGTCAGTGGCTGCGCGACCACAGCGCCGACGCTGCAATCCCCGACGACCCCGCGGCACGCGCGGACGCCCAGAACGCCTGGCATCAGACCCTGTATGAAGCCGGATACATCGGGTTGTCGTTTCCCGTCGAGTACGGCGGCCACGGCCTGCCCCCCATCTACGAAGCCATCCTCAACGACGAGTTGGGCCGCGCCGGCGCGGCGCCGATCGAAGGGGTCGGTCACCTCAGTAACGCACTGCGGCTGTTCGGCTCTGACACCCAACGCGCCGAACTGCTGCCCGGCCTGCTCTCGGGCCGGGTGCGGTGGTGTCAGGGGTTCAGCGAACCCGAGGCCGGATCGGACCTGGCCGGCCTCAAGACCCGGGCCGACCTCGTCGAAACCGGCGGTCGGAGCGCGTTTCGGATCAACGGGCGCAAGATCTGGACAAGTTTCGCCGCGGTCGCCGACTGGTGTTTTCTGTTGTGCCGCACCGAACCCGACGCCCTCAAGCATCAGGGCATCTCGGTGTTGCTGGTGCCGATGTCGACACCCGGGATCACCGTTACGCCGATCGTCAACTCCGCACGCAACCGCGAATTCACCGAGGTGACGTTCGACGACGTCGAGGTGCCCGAGGAGAACCTGCTCGGCGAGCGCGGACAGGGCTGGACGATCGCCAACCAGTTGCTCGCCTACGAACGCGGCCCCAGCGACATCAACTGGATCAGCAGGCTGTCAAGGCAATTGCGCGACTTAGAACAGCAGGTGCGCTCCGGGCAGTTGGAGAACTCCCCGATGACCCGGGTTCGGCTCGGTCGCGTGTACGCGGAATTGCGTGCCCTGCAGGTCAAGGTTTTGCGGTCGTTGAGTGAGCGGCAGCGCGGCGCCCTCCCGGGCCCGGAAGGGTCCGTCGACAAGCTGCTGATGGCCCGCGCCGACCAGGTGTTCGGCCACACGATGATGGATCTCACCGACAGCGAACCGCTGCTGCGCGAGGGGCTGGAGTGGGACATCTACGTGTGGTCGCGGGCCGCGGGAATCTACGGCGGGACCGCGCAGATTCAACGCAACATCGTCGCGCAACGGGTGCTCGGCCTCCCGCGATCGAAGTGACTCAGTTCGGCGCCCGTCCATTGACGAGTTGGGCATGCGCCTCTTGAAGCGCCGCGAGCCGACGCAGCGTGACCTCGTCGGTCGCGCCGCCGTCCACCCTGGCCCTGACGTCGGCGATCTCGGCGGCCAACCGTTCGGCGGCCTCGGCGCGGGTCAGCAGGTCCTGATCGGCCCAGTCGTCGTGCGGAATGCGATCACTGGGATCCATCGGCGCCTCCTTGCCACGGTTGAGTTCCCACACCACCGGGCGCTATAGTCAACTAAGCATATTGTGTTCAATTGTTCTATCAAGCCTATCAGCCGGAAGGACGGGGGACCAGCGATGCCACTGCAACCGTCGATGAAGCTGCTCTCGGTCGACGACCACCTCATCGAACCCCCGCACGTCTGGTCCGACCGCCTGCCCGAGAAGTATCTGCACGACGGCCCGCGCATCGTCGAGTTCCCGCGGGACGGCAAGCCGCCGATGCACCAGTGGGTCTACGAGGGGCGCGCGTATCCCAACATCGGGCTCAACGCCGTCGCCGGCAAGCGCCCCGAGGAGTTCGGCGTGGACCCGGTGCGTTACGACGACATGATCCCCGGGTGCTACGACCCCAAGGCGCGCCTGCTGGACATGGACATCGACGGAGTCCACGCGATGCTGTGCTTCCCGTCGTTCCCGCGGTTCTGCGGCACGGTCTTCCTCGAGGGCACCGACAAGGACCTCGCACTGCTGTGCGTGCAGGCATGGAACGACTTCTCGATCGACGAGTGGTGCGCCACCGATCCGGCGCGCTTCATCCCGATGATGATCACCCCGCTGTGGGACACCCAGCTCATGGTCAAGGAGATCGAGCGCATGGCGGCCAAGGGGTGTCGCGCCGTCGGCCTGCCCGACAACCCCCTGAATCTCGGTCTACCGAGCTTCCACACCCCGCATTGGGATCCGGTCTGGTCGGCTTTGGAGGAGACCAACTTGACCGCGGTCATGCACTTCGGCTCCGGCGGCATGCCACCGGCCACCGCGCCCGAAGCGCCATTCGCGGTGATGGTGACGCTCATGGGCACGACGTCGATGTCGGCGGCGGTCGAGCTGATGTTCTCCCCGGTGTTCCACAAACACCCGAACTTGAAGGTCGCGTTCTCCGAAGGCGGCATCGGGTGGATGCCGTACATCATCGAGCGGGCCGACTACGTGTGGCGTAAACACAAGTATTACCAAAACATCCATCCAACGATCGCGCCGTCAGAGTTGTTCCGCCGCAACATCACCGGTTGCTTCATCGAGGACGAGGTCGGGGTCGGGCTGCGCCATCTGATCGGCATCGACAATATCACCTGGGAATGCGACTATCCGCACTCCGACTCGTTCTGGCCGAAGAGCCGGGCTCGCGCCGAGGAGATGCTGGCCGGTGTTCCCGACGAAGAAGCGCACAAGATCGTCGAACTGAACACCCGCCGGTGGTACGCGTTCCCAGAGGAGGGGTTCGCCTCGTGCACGGCCGACTCCGGCTGGCGGCCCAACGCCGGCAATCCGCCGGAGTACGACTACGACGCCGTGATGTCCGACCACGGCGGTGTCGGGTACGGCGCCTTCATCCAGAATCTCGCCGATCAGATGACCAACAAGGAATAGCCGCGACTCACCGAATTCCCGCGGCGGCCAACCAGTCCTCGACGACCAGGATCCGCCCGGACGAGGCGAGGGTCATATAGAGCGTCGCCTCGTCCCCGCTGAGCGTGACGTTGGTGGTCATCGGATCGTCCGCGGGAATGGCGCCGAGCGGTGCCCCGTCCGCCGAGAAGATCGTCACCCCACCGGCGCCGAGCGTCGCCACCAGAATCCGGCCCGTCCTGTCGACGCACAGGCCGTCGGCGCCACCGACATTCAGCGGTCCTCCGCTCGGCACCGTCGCCAACCCACGCGCGGCCTTGATGACGCCGGGTGCGGCGAGGTCGAACTCCCAGATCCGGCGCGTTCTGGTCTCGGCGACATACAGTTTGGATTCGTCCGGTGAGAGCGCAACCCCGTTCGGCATCTCCAGTGGGTAGACCACCTCCCGCAATCCGCCGTCGACGGTGCCGTACAGGAGCCCGGTGACATCGCGACTGCGACCCCTGACCGTCCCGCCGTCGGTGACGTAGAAGCCACCAGAGGAGTCCACGCACACGTCGCTTGGACGCACCAGCGGTGACCGTTGGCCATCGCGGGCGATGAATTCGGTGGTCAGCGTGTCAACCCGACCGTCTGCGTCGACGATCTGGATCGCAGGTGTCAGCGGTGCGGCCGCGGCCCCGATCGGACGGAACAGCATGGCGCAGCCGTCGAAATCGTACGGCCACGGACCGATTCCGAACGTGGAGCCGCCGTTCTGGCAGACGACGAGCCGACCATCTGGCAGCCGGGCGATCCCGTTCGGCCCGCCGCCGGTGTCAGCGACCTTCTCCTTGGTACCGTCGGGCCGCACCCGCGTGATGCACCCGGCGGCGATCTCCGAGACCAGAATCGAGCCGTCCGCCTCCGCGATCGGGCTCTCCGGAAATGCCAGACCGTCGGCGAGGTAGTGGGTGCCGCGCGTCACGATCGACCCGCCCACCAGCTGTGGAACACACTGTCGGACAACGGTATATCGCCGACACCGATTTGGCCGGCGGGCCAGTTGGCTGCCGGTTGGCGCAGCGGCGACTGGGCGTGCCCGATGCCGTACCACAGGCGGTGCCTGCGGTGGGAGAACAGCCACCGGCCGTCGCGCAGTTCGTAGCGATCCTCGTATTTGATGAGCTGCTCGACGAAGCCGTCGGCCTCGGTTTGGGCGACGCAGCGTGCCCACACCTGGCCGTGGGCTTGCGCGTCGTCATCGAAGTCGATCAGGTGGTTGGCCACCAAGATCACTGCAAATACGCATCCGTCGAGGCTGTGTGTCATCAGCCGCCGCAGTCCGTCAGGACCATCGCCGTATTCGCCGAAGCGGGCGTCCGGCGAGTACAGGTCGACCATCGCGTCGACGTCTCGTGACTCGAGCGCGGCCGCGTACCGGTATGCGAGCTGGCGAATTTCGTCGCGTGCCACCAATATTGCGACCTGCCCGGGGTGAGCCATCCGCATCAGCCTCCTGTCACGTTGATGTCCTGACCGGTGATCGCCGACGCGGCGTCGGAGGCCAGCCAGATGGAGACGTCCGCGACCTCGTCCGGGCGGATCAGTCGGCCCATTTTGGTCGTCGCGACCAGCCTGCGTCGCACCTCGTCCGGACTCACCCCATCGGCGGCCGCCCGCCGGGCCAGGTAGTTGTCGACCAACTGACCCTCCACCGTGCCGACCACCAGGGTGTTGACCCGGATCCCGGCGGTCCCCACTTCCAGTGCCAGCGTCTGCCCCAGTGCGCTCAATGCCAGCTTGGCCGCGGCGTAGTGGGCCTTCTGCGGTTGAACCGTACGCGCCGCGGCCGAGGACACAAACTGGATATTGCCACTCCTGGCCGGAATCATTGCCTGCCGCAGTGCCTCTCGCGACAACACCATCGGGGCGACGAGATTCGTTGCGAGCACCGCGTTCCAGTTGTCGACGGTGGCCTCCGCGACCGGCTGATCGGTGCCTGGTATCGCGGCGTTGTTGACCAGGACATCGAGGCGTCCCCAGCGGGACATGATCGCGGAAACGACGTCCCCGCACTGGCTCTCGTCCCGGATGTCGGCGACGTGCACCGAGGCATGGCCACCGTCCTCGGCGATCACATCCGCGGTCACCGCCAGTTGGTCCGGCCGCCGCGCGACCAACGCGACCGTGGCGCCGCTGCGCGCGTACCGCCGCGCGATCACACGGCCGATTCCACCGCTCGCGCCGGTGACGACGACGACGCTGTTCGAGAGGTCCGCACTCATGGCCACTACCCGTCCAACAGCATCTTCGCCATCGGCGTGCCTGCGGGGAACACCTCGGTGATGCCGGCGCTGAGATATCCCGAGTCGGTCACCATTGTGATGCCGTTGACGACGCTCGCCGCATCACTGCACAGGAACAGCAGCGGGTAGGCCTGTTCCATCGGCGTAGCGGCGGCCACGCCGACCTTCGCCCGGTAGTCGGCACCGAAGTCGAGCCAGAGTTCCGCATTGGCCCGCGCCAGTGGCGTGTCGGTGGGACCGGGGCAGATGGCGTTGATTCGAATGCCGTCGGAGATGAGATCCATGGCCTCGCGCGCCACGTACGCGCATACCGCCTGTTTGGTGAACATGTAGTGCGCACAACCGTTGTCGACCGCCCACGCGGTGGCGGAGTCGAAGTCCACGATGTCGAGGAACTCGGTGAGCTGCGGCAGGTTCGACCGCCAGGCGAGCCCGGCCGCCGACGAGATGAACCCGATCGCACTGCCCCGGGGGAGCATGTCCTCGGCGCGCAGTCGCTCGATGAGGTGACGGTGACCGATGAAGTTAATGCGCTCGATACCGGGACCGTCCGCTACGCCCGCGCACGCAAAGACGGCGTTGACGGTGCCCCCGCATTCGGCCACCGCAGTGTCGATGCTATTCCGGTCCGCCAGATTCACTCGGATCGCGGTGACGCCGGGCAGGTCGCAGTCGGCGTAGTCCATGACGACGACGTCGGCACCCGCGTCCTGAGCGAGTCGAGCTGTGGCATTGCCCATCCCGGTGGCGCCACCGACGACGACGACACGCTTGTCTCGATAGGAGAAGGCGTCGAACAGGCTCATGGTGCCTCCAGTGTGGTCGCTGCCGTTCGGCGGCGGAGTCTTTCAGATATTACGAGAGCACACTATCTGTACTATTGTCTAGTGACTGAACACGGCGTGGACTCCGTCGTCGAGGACTGGATCTCAGCGAATATCGGACCGGTGCGCACCATCGAACGCCACCACCGTTGGCGGCCCGCGTGGTTCGTCACCGCAGAACGCGGCGGTCGGGAGGTCGGCCTTTACGTCCGGGGCGATCGCGAAGGGTTCGGCTTCGCCAGCGTCGCGGCGGAGGCAGCGATCCTGCGGGTGATGGAGGCGCACCAGATCCCCGTCCCCCACGTACACGGGGAGATCACTCAGTGTGGCTCTCTGGCAACGGCGGTCGTGATGGACCTGTTGCCGGGAGTGCCGAATCCGTGTCACACCGACGATGCTCCCGGCATCGACGCGATCATGGACGCCTACGTCGACGCACTCGTGCGTACCCACTCCATCGACCCGGCGGCGTTCGCGGCTGCGAACCTGCGCATCCCCGACGGTGCACGTGCGCTCGCCCTCGACCACTTCGAGACATTCGTGACCCGCTATCGGAACAACAAGCAGCGCCCGGAACCGTTACTGGAGTTCGCAATCGGATGGCTGCGGCGAAACGCCCCGGCCCACCGGTCGACCCCGTCGTTCGTTCTCGGTGACACCGGTCAGTACATGGCAGCCGACGGTCGCATCACCGGCCTGATCGACGTCGAACTCGCCCACATCGGCGACGTCTCCCACGATCTCGCGGGCCTGCGATTGCGCAACGTGACGGAGCCGATGGGCGACCTCGGTAGGGTGCTGCGGCGTTACGAGGCTGCCTCCGGGACACCGTTGGACCCGGCCGCGATCGAGTTCCACACCGCCAAGTTCGCGCTCTGCACGCCGCTCGGTGTCGCGATCGTTCTGCACCTGGACTTACCGCTGACTGACATCATCCAGTACATCGAGTGGTTCCATCTCCTATCGCTGCACGCGATCGAATCGATCGCCCGCCAGGCCGACGTCCAGCTATCGGCCGTGTCGTTACCCGACCCGATGCCCACGGCCTACCCCGGCGCGATCGCCGGCCTGGCATCCATGGTGGAATCACTTCCAGTGCCAGCCGGTATCGCCGAGTACCATCGGTCCGCCGTGGCGAAGGTTGCGCAATTTTGTCACCGCGTGAGCGAGTACGCGCACGCCATCGACGCCGCCGACCTCGATGACATCCAGGATCTGCTCGGGAGTCGACCCGCCGACCGCGCGGAGGGCGACGAGACCCTCGAGAAGTTCGTCCGCACCGCCGCGCCGCATCACGACCCCGCATTGATTGCGCTGCTCCACCGTCGGGTGATGCGCCAACTCCTGCTCATGGAACCGCTCCTGACCGGCGGTCGGATCGGGCACGTGATACCACTGACCGAGCTGCTCGGCTAAGCGGTCAGCATGACCAAGAACCCGCACGGCGAAGATCGCATTGTCAATCACATACCCGATCTATCTGATGCTCAACGCATTACGCGCCATACTGCGCTGAGCTCACCGCACCGGGGTGAGCCGGACCGCAAGCCGCGTGGGCCCACGCAACGAGCTGTGCCGCGACCACGTCGTCTCGCCAACCACGTCGATCCGCGACACCCGGGGAACGAGTTCGCGTAGAACCGCTTGAGCCTCCATCCTCGCCAGCGGAGCACCCACGCACATGTGCGCACCGTAGCCGAAGGCGATGTGCGTCCGGGGGTTTCGGTCCGCACGGTACTGATCGGGGTCCTCAAACGCGATGGGGTCGCGGTTGGCCGCGCCGAACAACAGAAGGATTCGAGATCCGCGGGGTATCGTGACGCCGGCGATCTCGTAGTCGGAACAGGTGTACCGGTAGAGGTTCTGGATCGGTGTCGTCACGCGCAACTGCTCCTCGACCGCCATAGGGATGAGGTCGGGGTCGGCTCGGATCATGTCGTACTGGTCGGGGTTGTGCGCCAAGGTGTCGAACATGCCGCCCAGCAGGTTTGTTGTTGTTTCGTTGCCCGCGATCAGCAGGTGGACCGCGATGAGGAACAGCTGCTCATCAGTGAGGCTGCCGTCGCTGTTGTGTTCGAGCAGGCGGCCCAGCACGGTGCCGGAGCCTTTCAAACCACCGTGGGCGAACTGGTTCAGGAAGTAGCGACGCAACGTGGCCATCGCCGCCATCGACTTCACCGCGCCGACGACACCGCGCGGCGTGGGTGAGAAGTCCATGATGCCGACACCGGCTTCCGACCAGCGCCGAAAGTCCTCGGCGTCGCACTCCGGTATGCCAAGGATCTGCGCGATCATCCGGATGGGCATCGGAATTGCCAATCGCTGCACCACATCACAGCCGGGGTCGTCGATGACCTCGGTGACGAGTTCGGTCGCCAGCTTCTCCGTCATCCCCTTCCAGCTATCCATCGCGCCCTTACTGAAGCCCGGCTGGACCTGCTTGCGCAGCCGGGCATGCTCGTCTCCATCGGTCAGTACAGCGAGCGGCGCCGAGAATTTGAGCCGGGTGACGCCTTCGGCGCTCGTCACGTGTTCGGTATCGCGCAGAGCGGTCCTGACATCGGAGAGTCGGCTCAGAATGAAATTGGACCGCCGGGGGTTGTAGTGGACCCGACCGGTGCGATGGAGTTCCCGGTAGGCCTCAAACGGCGCAGACGCCGTCGCGGGATCCATCGGATCGAAGTCGGTGTTGACCGCGCCCGTCCACCCCCGATAACCACGTGCGCGGTTCTGCACGGCGGCAACGACATTCATCCGGACTGCGTTGGCGAAGGGCGCGATCACCCCGCGAGTGCTGCGCGCCATCTTCGGCCTCCTTGGTCGTCGCTACATCCGCCGCCGCTACCGTCCGCGGAACGTCGGATCGCGTTTCTCCATAAAGGCGGCCATCCCCTCGGCGACGTCATCGGTGGCTGCCACCTGCTCGACGAGAAGTGCCTCGGTATCGAAGGCCGCGGCGCGGTCCGCGTCGAGGGCTTGGTTGAGCATCGCCTTGGCGGCGGCGATCCCGCGTGTCGCACCGCGCGCGAGGCGCTGGGCCCACGCCGTCACTTCCGCGGGGAGCTGATCGTCGGCGACGACCTTGTTGACCAACCCGATGCGATGCGCCTCCTGGGCGGTGATCTCCTCGCCGAACATCAGCAGTTCCTTGGCGATGTTGAACGGCACCTTCCGCGCGAGCAGGTAGGCCGCACCGCCATCTGGCGCCAGGCCGCGTCGCACGAACAGCTCGATCAGCCGCGCACTTTCGGCGGCGACGATCAGGTCGCACGCCAGGACCATGCTCGCGCCAACACCGGCCGCGACGCCGTTCAGTCCGCAGACGACCGGCTTCTCACAGTCCAATATCGCCGACACCACGGCCTGCGATCCGGCGCGAAGCCTGCGCGCGGCGTCGCCGGCGACCCGGTCCTGGCTCGGCCGCATCTCGGGGTCGCGCAGGTTGGGGCCGGTGCAGAAGTGCCTGGTGCCCGCGCCGGTGAACACGACGGCACGGATGCCGGGATCGCTCGATGCCCGCTCCAAATTGCCGATGAGGTCGCGCTGCATCGCCCGGGTCACGGAGTTGCCGACGTCCGGACGGTCCAGTACCAACCACCGCACCCCGTCCTCGGTGCGCGCGGTCAGTCCGGTGGCGCTCACAGCAGGATCGGCACGCTCGCCGGACCGCGCACCGAATTGGTGTGGACGTATTCGACCGCGTCCTCGTCCACCTCCCACGTCGGGAATCGGGCCAGGGTCTCCTCGATGGCCACCCTGGCCTCCAGCCTGGCGAGCGCGGCGCCCAGGCAGAAGTGTGCGCCGTGACCGAAGCTGACGTGCCGGATGCCGGTGCGGTTGACGTCGAAGACGTCGGGGTTCGGATACTGGCGTTCGTCACGCCCGGCCGAGCCCGTCAACAACGCGACCTTGGAGTCGGCCGGTATCACGGTGTCGTGAAAAGCGGTGTCGTGCAGCGTGAAGCGGCCCTGCACGGGCGACGGTGCCTCATATCGCAGTAGTTCCTCGACCGCGCCTCCGATGAGGCCGGGGTTCTCGACGAGTTTCGCGCGTTCGCCAGGGAAGCGCGCGAGTGTCAACGCCGTCCAGCCGAGCAGTCGCGCGACGGTCTCGTTGCCCGCCACGTTGATGAGCGCGATGAAGAACAGTACTTCGGCGTCGTCGAGACGACGAGTTTCTCGGCCGGGCTGCACCAGGTCGGAGTTCATCAGGTTGCCGACGATATCGCTGGTGCTGTTCACCCGGCGCTTCTGGATTTGTTCTTTGTAATACCCGAACAGCTTCGCGTTGGCTTGTTGGCCCAACTCGCTGAGCTCCGCAGTGCCCTCCTCGCGGTGGAGCTGTAAATCCGTCCACTCACGCAGATTGTCATGGTCTTCTTCCGGGAAGCCCAGCAACGAACTGATCACCATGACCGGTAGCTTCATGGAGAAGTCACGGACGTAGTCGAATCCCCCGCTGCCGACATGGGGATCCAGATATCCGCGGCACAACGTGCGCACCCGGTCCTCGAGCTCGGCGATCTTGCTCCGAAAGAATGTGCGGTTGACCATTTTCCGCATAGCCGTGTGGTCGGGCGGATCCATCATGATCATCGCCTTCGGCGGCGGCCACGGTTCGGGCGTGATCGCGTCCAACGTGATGCCGTGCTCGGAAGAGAACGTCTCGGTGTCGAGGGAGGCCGACAGCACGTCGTCGAACCGGCTCAACGCGTAAAAGTCGTATTGGTCGTTGTAGTAGACAGGCGCCTCATCGCGCAGTCGTCGCCACACCTCGTAGGGATTCTTGTGCAGGGCACGGTCGAACGGATCCCAGCGCAACTCCGCTGTCACCATCGGCTGGTCCTTTCCTGGGTGGTCAGGCGTTAAACAATGGTACACTCCGCGTAATTCTGTACAACACTGAAGTCGCGGAGGGACGGGCAGGTTGAAAACGCGGACCCTGGACCATGTCATCTACGAGAAGGACGGTCCGATCGCCCGGATCATTCTCAACAATCCCGAACGTGCCAACGCCCAGACCTCCCAGATGGTGCACAGCGTCAACGAGGCGCTCGACGACGCGCAGTACGACTATGACATCAAGGTCGTCATCTTCAAGGCCAATGGGAAGGGTTTCTGCTCGGGTCACGTGCCCGACGGCAGCTACCCGGAATTCAAGGCGGAATTGGATGCATCGGGCAAGGTGTGGCGCTCGGCTGCTCAACTGTTCCTGTGGCCGGTATTGAAGCTGTGGGAGTTCCCGAAGCCGGTCATCGCTCAGGTGCACGGATACGCGATCGGCGGCGGCACCACCTGGGCGCTGCTGCCCGAGATCACGGTCTGTTCTGATGACGCCTGGTTCCAGATGCCGCTTGTGCCCGGGTTCGGGCTGCCGGGGGCCGAGACGATGTTCGAGCCCTGGGTGTTCATGAACTACAAGCGTGCCGCGGAGTATCTCTATACCGCGCAGAAGATCTCGGCCGAGCAGGCCCTCGAGTTCGGGTTGGCCAACCGCGTCGTGCCGGCCGATGAATTGGAGAGCACGGTAGAGGAACTGGCCGCCAAGATCGCCAAGGCGCCGTTGATCACGCTGCAGGCCACGAAGGCCGGCATCATGCGGGCGTGGGAGACCATGGGCTTTCGCACCCACCAGCAGGCCACCAACGACCTGCAGGCGGTCGTCACCGGGTCGAAGGAGTTCCAGGAGTACATGCGGGAGCTGATGAAGAGGGCAGCCAAACCCGCCGACCGGGTCTGAGCGTGCCGCTGAGGCCGATCGTCCGGTTCGGCGGCGGGGAACACGTCGAGCGGTTGCGCGAGTCGGTCCGCAACTGGCTGGCCGACAACTTGCCTGACGAGTTCCGCCGCACCGCCGCCAACCCCGACTACCTGCCCCGGGAAGGCCACGAACGGGCGGTGGCATTCTGTCGCAAGCTGCACGCCCAGGGCTGGTTCGTTCCGCACTGGCCCGCGGAGTACGAAGGCGGCGGCCTCGGTGTCGTCGAACAGGTGGTCATCAGGGAGGAACTCGCCTACGCGGGGGCTCCGCTGGTCAACACCAACGGAGTGAACATGCTGGCGCCGGTGCTCTTTCGCTTCGGCACCCCCGAACAACAGCGGGAGCACCTGCCGCTGATCGCGCGTTCGGAGCGGATGTGGGCGCAGGGGTACTCCGAACCCGAAGCCGGATCCGATCTGGCAGCGTTGCGGATGACCGCGCGTCGCGACGGCGATGACTACGTGCTCAACGGGCAGAAGACTTGGACGAGCAACGGCGTGCTGGCCGACTGGATCTTCGTGCTCGCCAGGACCTCGCCCGTGGGCGAGAAACGGCAGGCGGGGATCTCGTTCTTCCTCGTCGACCTCTCCAGCCCGGGCATCACCCGCCGGCCGATCAGATCGATGACGGGCTACCCGACATTCGCCGAAGAGTTCTTCGACGATGTGCGGGTGCCCGCGACGAACCTGGTCGGCGCGGAGGGTGACGGGTGGAAGGTCGCCAAGGCTCTGCTGAACGCCGAACGATCGAACGTGACCCGTGCCGCGCAGGCGCAGCGCTATCTCGACGAGCTCGTCGACTGGTGCCATGCGCAGCGCGGGAAACCCCATGACCCGCTGGCGGATCCGACCAACCGGGTGGCGCTGGCACGGGCAGTCGAGCGGGTGGAGGTGGGACGGATCCTGTCCTACCGGATAGCACACCTACAGGCGGCGGCATCGTTGGATCCGGCGCTGCCGTCGCTGTCGAAGCTGTACCACTCGGAACTGACTGCCGAGCTTCGCGCACTGGGCGCCCGGATCCTGGGCCCCGCGGGCGCGCTGATGCCCGACGACCCCGAGGCCGTGCTGGACGGTCACTTCTCGGAAGGCCTGCTGCTGTCGCTGCTGCACACCATCGGCGGCGGCACCAGCGAGATTCAGCGGGACCTGATCTCTACCACTGGTCTCGGCTTGCCGCGCTAGCGGAGCGCTGCTGGGCGACGGTCGCCAGCGCCAGCTCCAGCGGGTAAAAGGCCGCTAGCTGGGCGGTCTCCACCGAATTGATCAGGCGCTTGGTCATCTCCATCGCCGCGGCATCGGCCTGTGCCAGTTCGTCGAGAACGGCGAGCGCATGATCGACAGCGGTGCCGGGCTCGGCGAGGTCGGTGACCAGGCCGACGTCTGCAGCGTCGGACGCCGCAAGTCGGTTCCCGCGCAGCAGCAATGCGGCGGCGCGCTGCCTGCCCAGCTGGTGGGTCAGCCGCCAGGCCAAGCCGCCGTCCGGGACGACGGCGCGAGCGACGAACGGAGCACTGAAGAAGGCGTCGGTTGCGGCAACGACGAGATCACACGCCAGCGCGAGGCTCCACCCGAGGCCCACCGCGGCGCCCTCGACCGCGGCGACGGTCGGTACCGGGAGCGCTTTGAGCTGCTCCATGATTCGCTGCGCATGCTCGACCCGGCCCGCCGGTCCGAGCGGGCCAGAACCGTGCGCCGGACCCATCTTCAAATCCCCGCCCGCGCAGAAGAATCCGCCCGCACCGGCCAGCACGACACCGCGCACGTTGGGGTCAGCGGCCACCGACGTCAGCTGCTCGGACAACTCGGTCCACGACTCGTAACGCAATGCGTTGCGCTGCGCCGGGCGGTTCAGCAACAGCAGAGTGACGGCGCCCTTGTCCTCGCGTACCACCAGCGGTGTCGTGCCATCGGACATCAAGTCACCGATTGAGAAACTTGTCGATCGCGGCTCGGTGCTCTTCAGTGGTGAAACACTCTGTCTCCGCAGAAATCCCGTAGTCCAGGATGGCCGTCACCGCGCGTTCGGCGTGCAGGTTCAACGTCCGCTTGGTGTCTTGGACGGCACGCGGGGGCAGGGCCGCCAGCCGGTGCGCCAGCGCGAGTCCTTCCTGTTTGATCGCGTCGTGCGGTACCACCCGATTGGCCAGCCCGAGTTCGACGGCCTTGGCCGCCGGAATGCGTTCACCCAGCAAGAGGTATTCCTTCGCCTTCATCAGGCTCATCATCAGTGGCCAGAGCACCGAGCCACCGTCACCGGCGACCAGCCCGCTGGCGACGTGGGTGTCGGCGAAGAACGATTTGTCCGACATCAACACGATGTCGCACAGAACGGCGATGCTGCAACCGAATCCGACAGCTGGACCATTCACGGCGGCCACGATCGGCAGCGGGAAATCGACCATGTCCCGAACGATCCGGCGGGCGTCGCGCATCCCCTCGCGCCGGGTGACCGGGTTGTTGACATGCGTCTCCAGCCACTCCACCAGGTTGCCACCCGCCGAGAAGTAATCACCCGTGCCGGTGATGAGCACGGCGCGGGCCTCGGAGTCCTCCCCCAACGTGGTCCACAACCGCGCGAACGCGCCATGCATCGCATTGTTGACCGCATTGGCGTCGCCGGGGTTGTTGAGGGTCACGATCCGGACGGGACCGTCGCTGGCGACCAGGATCTCATCGCATCCAGTGAGGTCCGACGAGCCGATCGGCAGTTCGGTCATTGCAGGGCCCCCGCCAGTCGGCCGCTGATGATCTCCTCGGCCTCGTCGACGATGCGCGACACCAGGTCACCGCAGGTTGGGATGTCGTTGATCAGCCCCATCGCGGTGCCGATCCACCAGATCCCGGCGTCCAGGTCACCTGTCTCGTACACCCTCGCACCGCGCTTGCCTGACACCAGATGGGCGATGTCCTCGAATTGTCCGCCCTCGTCCAGGATCTCGACGACCTCGCGGGATACCGCGTTGCTGGCCACCCGTCCGGTGTTGCGCAGCGGCCGGAAGATCAGCTCCGTGTCGAGCTCGGTGCCCGCAACGATCGCCTCCTTGACGTTCTGGTGGATCGCCGATTCGACGGTGCACATGAACCGCGATCCCATGTTGATGCCGT
>NZ_JBCGVF010000003.1:618916-1265736 GCF_048452905.1 Mycobacterium neumannii
ACATCGGCAGATGCGGCGCCGGGTTCGAACCCGCGGTCTCGACGATCTTGATGCCCGAGTCGACGATCACCTGCCGGTACTCGTCATATGGCGGCGGGTTGATCGTCGGCAGGATCGTCAGGTTGACCCCGAACGGCTTGTCGGTCAGATCGCGGCACTTGGCGATCTCCTTGGCCAGGTCGGCCGGTGTCGGCTGAGTCAGCGCGGTGATGAAGCCGAGCGCGCCCGCATTCGCCACTGCCGCAACGAGTTCCGCGCGGCCAACCCACTGCATCCCACCCTGAACAATTGGGTGCTCGACACCGAACTCCTCGGTGAATCTTGTGGTGATCAACGGCAGCTAATCCTTTCCGGAGTCAGACGACATCCACTGCGGCCTGCGGGTCTGCACGAACGCATCACGATCCGAATTCACCGACCAACGCGGCGAACGCTTTTCGAGGAAGGCGGAGAACGCCTCGATCTGTTCAGAGGTCCCGATCGACGACCAGTAACCACTGACGTCGACGGCGGGCAGAGCACGTGCCATTTCGCGCTTCATCGCCGCACGTGCCGCGGGACCGGTGTTGCGGACCCGGTCCAGTAGCGCCTGTGTTTCTGCGGCGAGGCTGTCGTGGGGCACGATCTTGCCGACCAGCCCGTAACGCTCGGCGTCGGCGGCGTCGAGCCAGTCATTTCCGTAGATCATGTGGTTGGCGCGCAATGTTCCGATGCGTTGCGGGATACGGGCGGCGACGAAAGCTTCGTAGACCCCACGGGTCAGATCGGGAACCCGAAGGCGAGCCCGGTCCGACGCGATCACGAGGTCGGCGAACAGCGTCATCACCAGGCCGCCGCCCATCGCGATGCCGTTCACGGCGCACACCACGATCTTGGGAATCTTGCCGAGTACTTCGAAAGGTGTCGCGTCGTACGCCTCGGTGAACGCGTCCCACGACCGGTCCGGATTGCTCACCGAGTTCATGTCGCCACCGGCGCAGAAGACATCGCCGGTTCCGGTGACGATCAGGAACTGGAGGTCTGGTTCATCGGCGACGATCATCGCGGCGCGTTTGATCCCGTGGTAGCCATCGGCGGTGACCGCGTTCCGTTTCTCCGGACGGTTGATGGTGACGGTGAGGGTGTCGCCGGCGATTTCGCCGATCAACTCGGGTGCCCCCAGGTCGACCGTCAGTGCGTCCGGTAATCCGGTCATGAGATCACGGCAACGAGTTCGCCGACGTCGTAGGTGCCCCCGACTTCCACCTTCCACGTCACCACGCCGGACGCCGGTGCCTCGACGTCCATTTCGGCCTTGTCGGTGGCGATGGCATACAGAGGATCACCTTCGACCGCGGACTCGCCATCGGCGACGTACAACTCTGTCACCTCGGCTTCGGTGATCGCATCTCCCGGTTTGGGCATCCGAACCTCTGTCACACGACCCTCCTCACGGCATCGACGAGCTGGGCCGCGCTCGGCCGACAGGCCGCCTCCAAGGTCGCGGCCCGCGGAACCGGGGTATAGGTACCCGCCACGCGCTGGATCGGCGCCGCGAGCTCGCCGAACAATTCGGTACCGACGGCGGCGGCGATCTCGGCGCCGGGCCCGCAGAAGCCGACCGATTCGTGGGCCACGACAAGGCGTTTGGTCTTTCCTACCGAATCCAGAACGGCGTGGAGGTCCAGCGGGACCAGGGTCCGCAGATCGACGACCTCGACCGAGATGCCGTCGTCCTCGAGCGTTTTCGCCGCCTCCAGGGCCGCGTGCACCATCACGCCATACGTGCAGATGGTGACGTCGCTACCGGCGCGCTTGACATCGGCCTGTCCGAGCGGAATGACGTAGTCGGCCACCGGAACCGGTCCCTTGCCGCCGCCGTAGTAGAGCTTCATCGATTCGATGAACAGGCACGGGTCCTCCTCCCGCAGGCACGCATTGAGCAGACCGGCGGCGTCCGCTGCGGTACTGGGCCAGACGACCTTGAGCCCCGGGGTGTGCATCGCCCAGGCCTCGACGGCTTGCGAATGCTGGGGGCCGGCACCGGTTCCCACCATTGTCCGGATCACCAACGGCGCGCCTCGACGGCCGCCGGACATGTAGCGGACCTTCGCCGCGTGGTTGGCGATTTGGTCCATCGCCACACCGAGGAAGTCCATGAACATCAGTTCGGCGACGGGGCGCAATCCGGCCAGCGATGCACCGAGCGCCGCCCCGATGATCGACGACTCCGCGATCGGAGTGTCACGCACCCGCACCTCGCCGTACTTGGCCGAAAGCCCGGCGGTGATCTTGAACATGCCGCCGCCGGAGCGATCGCCGATGTCCTCGCCCAGCAAGATGATCGACTCGTCAGCGGCCATCGCTCGGTCGAGGGTGCGATGGATGGCCTGCACCAACCCGAGGTCCTCGGTCTCCCCGTCGGGCAGCGGCACACGCGTCGCCGTGCCAGCGGCCAACTCAGACCCGTTGTCCGCGAACACATCGCGCGTGAGCTCCTCGGCCTCGAGTGGATCGGCGTCGCGGGCGGCGGCGAAGGCGGATTCGACCTTTTCCGATACCTCGGCGTCGATCCGATCAAGATCGTCGGCGGTGGCGATCCCCTCCTCGACCAGTCGCCGCCGGTAGCGATCGAACGGCGGGTCGGCACGTTTGGCAGCCAGTTCGTCGGGATCGGCGTAGGCCATGCCGTCACCGAAATAGTGGCCCTGCAACCGGTAGGCGACCGCCTCGACGAATGTGGGGCCGCCGCCCGTTCGTGCGCGCCCGACCGCCTCTGACACGGCGTCGTGGACGGCCCGGGGGTCGGTGCCGTCGACCGTCACGCCGGGCATCCCGTACCCGCCCGCACGGTCGGACAAGTCAACGGTCCGGGTGTACCGCGACATCGCCGTGCACTCCGCCCACGCGTTGTTCTGGCAGAAGAACACCACCGGCAGCGACCACAGCGCCGCCATGTTCATCGCCTCGTGTACGTAGCCGATGCTGGTGGCCCCGTCGCCGAAGCTGACCAGTACCACCTGCCCAGTGCCGCGGACCGACGCGGCCAGTGCGATGCCGTTCGCGAACAGCGGACCCGCCCCCACGATGCCCGTGGTCCACGCGATGCCATGGTCGGGATCAGAGATTCCCATCGCGCCGGCCTTACCTCGAGACAGCCCGGTGCTGCGACCGAGGATCTCGCCGAAATAACCGGCCAGGTCGATGCCCTTGGCGACGACGTCGCCCAGGCCCCGGTACGTGCTGACGAGTTGATCGGTGTCGGACAGCGCCAGCGCGGCACCGGCCGACATCGCCTCCTGACCGTCGACGGGCCAATAACTCATCGCGATCTCACCCGAAGACAAGCCTTTTCGGACCCGCTGATCGGCGTGATGCACCTTGCTCATCAGGCGGTACAACTCGATCGCGCGATCGTTGGTCGATGCCTGCGCCTCGGTGTCCAACTGGGTGGCCATTGAATCTCCTTGCCCGCGCACTTCGGCTGCGGCGATTCTACAACATGACGAAATATGTTCAGTCGTTCTGTCTCTTGACGCCCGTCACTTGATCGGCGAACAGCATCCGATCGAAATAGCACCGCTCGAGAACCAGTCCTTCGCCGTCGAATCCGAAAACGTTGACGCTGAGCATGTCGATGTCGGTGCCCGCGCAGGTCGTTCTGGTCTCCACCACCAGCCCGTCGGGGCCGTGATAGATCGCCTCAGCGGCGTAATGCATCCACGGCAACTCGTCCCACTGTCGCAGGATCATCGTCCTGACCGCCGCGTCACCATCGTAAACGGTTGCACTGGGCACGATTTCGTACCGGGGGTGAGCGAAGGTGGCCATGATCGCCTCGAGATCGCGAGCGTTCTCGCCTGCGACATGGCGCAACACAATCTCCTCGCGGATGCTCCGCAGCCGGTCCTCACTCATCGGGTTCGAACGTCGGGAGGTTGCGCCCGTCGTCGAGCGGTAACCATGCGAGCGACACCTCGTCACCCACCGCCGGGGACGCCCCGAACACGTTCGACATGATGCGCGCCCCCTCCTCCAGGTCCACCAGGACGACCGAATAGGGCACCCGGTCGGCGAATGCCGGATGCGCAGCGCGGTGGTGCACGCTGACCGCGTGGACCACGCCCTGCCCGCTCAGTTGCTCCCACTGCAGCGCGAGGCCTCCGCAGTGCGGACACACGTGGCGCGGGTACCACACCAGCCGTCGGCAGGCGTCGCAACGCTGCATGACCAACCGGTGCTTTTCCGTCGCCGCCCAGAACGGCGCCGACACCGCACTGGGCTGCGGCACCGGGAACCCTTCACTCATAGCACTGCCTCTGTTCCGATGATGACGGTGGAGGTCGCCGACAGCACACCGCCGGTGCCGTGTGCCAACGCGGTTTGCGCGCCGGGAACCTGTCGCTCACCGCATTCCCCCCGCACCTGGCGGACGGCTTCGACAAGCAGGAAGGCGCCGAACGCGCCCGGATGCGTGTACGCAAGCCCTCCCCCGGTGGTTTGGCCGGGAAGGGCACCGCCGGGTGCGAGCACACCGTCGGCGACGAACGGTCCGCCCTCGCCCTTCTTGCAGAACCCGAGATCCTCCAAGGCCAGCAATACGGTGATCGTGAACGAGTCGTACAACTGCACGACGTCGATGTCGCCGGGACTCAGTCCGGCGGCGGCGAACGCCGCGGGTCCCGACACCGCACCCGGAGTCACGGTCAGGTCGGGCATCTGCGTGATCATGGCGTGCGATGCCGCCGACGTCGCGCCGAGCACGTAGGCCGGGTCGCCGAGGTCGCGGGCCCGTGCGGCGCTGGTGAGAACGATCGCGGCGGCGCCGTCGGTGACCAAGCAACATTCCAGCTTGTGGATGGGTTCGGTGATGTAGCCGGAATTCAGGACGTCGTCGACGGTGATCGGATCGCGTTGATTGGCGCGCGGATTGCGTGCCGCCCACCGGCGGGTGTCGACCGCGATCTGCGCGAGCTGTTCGGCGGTGGTGCCGTACACCGCCATGTGCCGGTTGGCGGCAAGCGCGTACGCACTGAGCGGAAGCATGACGCCGAACGGGGTCTCCCATTCCAGCCGTTCGGAGGTGGCGAACACCCCGAGGCCCTTGTCGCCGCGCTTGCGGGCCGCACGTGGGGTCGACGCGTAAACGATGACGACGGTTTCGGCGAGGCCGGCGGCGATCGCGGCCGCCGCGTGTTCGACGTACAGTCCGTAGCTCGCGCCCCCGGTCTGGGTGGCGTCGGTGAATCTCGGTGTGATGCCGAGGTATTCGGCCAGTTCGACCGAGTGCATGAGAGTGCCGCCGGTGCACGTGCACAGACCGTCGACATCGGAGAGCGACAGGCCCGCATCCGCGAGTGCCGCGGTGATGACGCGGGCCTCGAGCTCACGTAGCGGCATGTCGATGACGCCGGACGGCGACACCTCATCGGCCACGCCGACGATGGCGGCGGCGCCGCGAAGGTTGTCGTTCACGTCGGCTCCTGTTCGAAGAGTTCGCGCAGTGCGGGCTGGCTCACCTTCAGCGATGGAGTCCGGGGCAGCTCATCGACGACCAGCAGCCGCGCAGGCACCTGATATCGGGTGAGCCGCTGACGAACGAAATCCATCAGCTCCTCGGGCTCGACGTGGGCGCCGTCGGCGAGTTCCACCGCGCCAACCGGCACAGCACCCAGTCGACTGTCGGTGATACCGGTGACTCCCGCGTCACGCACGGCGGGGTGGCTGCGCAGGGCGTCGACAACATCGGCGGGGGCAACCTTGAATCCGCCGCGGATGATCACGTCGTCGGCGCGGCCGTCCACGAATAGGAAACCGTCCTCGTCAAGGCGGCCAAGGTCCGTGGTCCGCACCCATTTACCACCGCGAGTCCGCACCTCGATGCGCCCTTGGACTCCGGCCGGCACCTCACGACCATCGTCGGTCGAGACGATCCGGACCTCGCGACCGCCCTGCGGGCGGCCGACGCTGCCCCGCTTGGTCTTCGCCCACTCGCGGTGCAACGCCAGGTTCCAGCCGGCGACGCCGCCGGCGAACTCGGTGGCCCCGTAGGAGGGCAGCACGGCGACGTCGTAGCGTTCCTCGAACGCTTCCTGCAGGTCCGCCGGAAGCGGCGCCGTGCCGGCGGTGACGACCTGCACACTGGAGAAGACGTCCGCCGGCACTCCTGCGTCGAGCACCATCGCCAGCGCAGATGGCACCAGGCTCACCGCCTTTGGCCGGTGTCTCACGACGAGATCGACAAATGCCTCCACGCGAAACCGCTCGAGCAGCGCGATCCTGCGCCCCTCACAGACGTTGAGCAGAGTGCGGAACAGCCCGGACATGTGGACCAACGGGGAACTGACGATGGCGACCCCGGAACGCAGCCGAAGGTGTCCCGGTTCGCCGCTGCCGTAGTGAGCGCCCGCGGCGTCGATAGTATGCTCAAACGCTGTATAGGACAGAGGGATTCGCTTTGGCGGTCCGGTGGTGCCGCTGGTGAGCATCTCGACTGCGACACCGGCCTGCCGCCGGCGGAACGGACCCGGACCAGGCTCGTCGAGCCCGTCGACCGTCCGCAACGCAACCGGGTCGGTGCCGACTTCCAGACCGAGCGCGCCCGAGGCCGCCGCCGTGATCGCGGGTCGACGCCAGTCCGCACCGAGTGCGATCACCGCGGGCAACCAGAGCTGCTCGATGTCGGCGGCGAGCCGGGTGTCCCCGCTGCTGGCGTTGATCGTGACGACGCAACCGTCGACAAGCAGGACTCCCAGTAGCGCCGCCACCATGGCCGGGTGGTTGCGAAGGAGCAGGCCGACCGGTGCACCGCTGCCCAGCCCCGCTGCCTTCAAACGGTTTTCCACTGCGGACGCGATATCACCGATCGTTTTCCAGTCGGTCCAGCTGCCTTCGTACTCGATGGCCGGCGCGGTCGGATCCAGTGCCAACACGGCACGGATACGGGCTTCGATCTGCCGACTCAAGCCGACGCTGCCGCGAGTTCGGTCGCCGCCGGAATCACCTCTTCGGCGAACAGCTTCATGGAGTCGCGGACCTTTGCGCGGTCCATCGCACCGCCCCGCGACATTCGCAACATGATGTTGCGCCAGCCCATGTCGACGACGGTGCGCATCTTCTCGATGATCCGGTCCGGATCGCCCATCAGGGTCAGATGGGAGTTGAGCACCTGCTCGTAACTCTGCTTGTCGTGCTTGTCGAACCAGTCGGCGTACGCCTTGTAATCGGCCGGGATGTCCCCGCCGCGCTCGAAGGGGCTCGAATACTTGCGGTGCGTCACGATGGACAACTCGACGCTCTCGCGCGGGTATGTCCGCGCGAACCCGTCGTCTTCGTGACAGAACGCGTTCAGCAGGGCCCAGACGTTGCCGGTGGCCGCGGCGAGCCCCTTCTTCTCCTGTGTCTGAAGATAGATGTCCAACGCACCCTGCAGGTCCGGGTCGACCTGGTACGGGTTGCCGATGATGGCGCCGAAGCCCTTGTCCGCCAACCATTCGAAACTCGACGGCGTCTTCATCACCGTCCCCCACACCGGAATCGGCTGTTGCACCGGGCGGGGATGGATGGTGACATCCTGCAGTTGCCAGTACTTTCCGTCGTAAGTGACGTTCTCCTCGGTGAGCAACCGGTTGACGATCTCGACGCATTCCTGGTATCGAGCGGTGGCCTCATCCATCGGGATGCCGAACCCCTTGAACTCGTGGGCCTGGTAGCCCCGCCCGAAGCCGGCATCGAATCGACCCCCGCTGAGGTTGTCCGCCATGGCGATTCGTTCCGCGAGATGGATGGGGTCGTGGAAGGGCGCGACCATGCAGGCCGTGCCGATGCGGATCCGATCGGTCTGCGCGGCGATCGCCGCCGCAACCAGCGGAAGGTCCGCCAGGGCCCCATACGGCGAGAAGTGGTGTTCGGCCAGCCATACCTCGTCGTAGCCGAATTCCTCGGCCCAGCGCGCCTCCTCGAGCACGTTGGCGAATACCTCCGCATGACTGAGGTGATTGGGTTTGTCACCGAGGATGAATACGCCGAACCGCACGCCGCTGCCTCCGCCGAGAATATAGTTGCAGTTACTGCGACTATATTGCACGATTGAACAAATATCGTCAATCCGTTCTATCACTGGAGGCCGCGTGACCGCACGTGCGACCCTCTCTCCCGCCGCGGTCGGCACCCGGCTGCCCCCGACGACACATCGCTGGACGCCCACCGATGCCATCCTCTACGCCCTGGGTGTCGGAGCACGCCCGCCTGCAGAGCGCCATCTGCTCGACGAACACGTCGGCCCCGCCGTGTTGCCGACCTATGCGCTGGTCGCCAACTGGTGGGCGGTCAAGGATCTGCGCGCGATACTCGACCTCGGCGCGTCTCCGATCGTGCATGCGGCGCAGTCCTTGAGCCTCGAGCGTTCCGTGGCCGCCAGCGGCGAGGTTTCCGTCGATGCCGAGGTGACCGCGCTGTGGGATACCGGCAAGCACGCGGTCATCGAGGTGACATCGACGGGCACTGACGCCGACGGTCCCCTTTTTCACGCCTCCTCGCAGACGATGGTGCTCGGCGAGGGCGGCTTCGGCGGGACGCGTCCGGCCTCGACCGCCCCGGCGCCGCACCGCGCTCCCGACGGGGTCCATGCCGACGAGGTTCGACCCGAGCAGGCGGCGATCTACCGGCTGAGCGGAGACCGCAACCCGCTGCACATCGACCCCGCCGCTGCCCGCAGATTCGGCTTCGACGATGTGTTCCTGCACGGTTTGTGCACACTGGGCTTCGCGGCCAGGGCGCTGATCAACGTTGCCGGCAATGGTGATCCGGCGTCGCTCACCTCGATTAGCTGCCGCTTCGCCAAACCGGTGAAGCTCGCGTCCGAACTGCGCACCGAGATCTGGCGCGACGGCGCCGGTCCGGTTCGGTTCCAGACCCTGCAGGGCGATGTCGTTTCCCTCAGTTCGGGCACCGCGACGTTGACAGGATGCTGACCATGGACCAACGCCGCGCCCGGGGCCGCCGAAACCGCGATGCGCTCATCTCAGCCGCCATCGAACTGTTCACCACCAACGGCTACGAGCAGACCACTGTCGAACAGATCGCCGAGCTGGCAGCCGTATCGCCGAGAACGTTCTTCCACCATTTCGCCGCGAAGGAAGACATCCTCTTTCACGGGTATGCCGAACGCCTCGCGGAAGCCACGCGTCGATTTCGCGCCGTGGACAAGGGTTCTCTGGGTGACGCACTCGCCCAGACGTCGGAAGCGGTCGCCGCGGCCATCACCGAAAACCCAGACATCTTCTTGGCCCGGGCCAGGATGTACCGCGATCTGCCCGGCCTGCGCGCCACGATGCTGCGCATCAACGACGATTGGATCGACCAGATGACGGCGGAAGTCGCGCGGCGGCTGGACGCCGATGCCGCGGTCGATGTGCGGCCGCGCCTGGCGGCCACGGTGATCAACGGCGCAAATCGGGCCGCGATCGATCTCTGGGTCGCCGACGGCGGGCTGGGCGATCTGGTCGCGATGATGGCAGATGCCGTTCGCCTGGTGCGTCCGACCATCGACCGGATCGAGCGTGAGGCAAGGAACATTCGGAGTCGCCGTGTCGGATGAGACGCGACCGGTCGCGGTGGTCACCGGAGGAGCGCGCGGCATCGGGGCAGCAATCGCGCAGACGTTGCTCGACGCCGGCTACCGCACGGCCGTCATCGACGTGAATGAAAAGGCGATCGCGCGCGCACAAGCCTCAGACGCCGCGCGGGACGGCCAACTAATCCCTCTGCTGCTGTCGATCACCGATCGGCAGGGGGTAGAGCGGGCGATGGGCGAGTTGGCCGCCGCTCACGGAGCGGTCCGGGCGTTGGTCAACAACGCCGGAATGACTCTGCCCGGCAGTTTCCTGGACCAGACCGACGAGGACTGGGACCGCATCGTCGCCGTCAACCTCAAGGGCGCGTTCGTGATGGGGCAGGTGGTCGCGCGCCAGATGGTTCAGGAGAAGTCCGGGACGATCGTCAACATCAGCTCGGTGTCGGCGCACGGCGTCCGGACCGGCCCGCCGGCGTACGCGGCCGCGAAAGCGGGTGTGGAGGGTCTCAGCCGCCTGATGGCGGTGCAGTTGGGACCGTTCGGCGTCAGGGTGAACACGGTGGTGGTGGGAACCACGGAAACGCCGTGGCTGCTGTCGCGAAAGACCGACGACGAGCTCGACGATATGCGCGGATCGACACTGATGGGACGTCTCGGCGAACCGCAGGACGTCGCGCGCACGGTCGCGTTTCTGTGCTCACCGGCGGCCAAACACCTCACCGGACAGCTCATCTCGGTCTCGGGTGGCCAGTGGATGCCGTAGTAACTCACAGAACGATGGAACATGCACTGATAGTCTGTTCATCACCGCATGCGGTTCGAGCCCAGGGGATTCGATGGATCTGAAGAGGATTCTGTTCGACGTCAGCGACCACGTCGCGACGATCACCATCAACCGTCCCGAGCGGCTGAATGCCACCGACGATCTGGCACGCACGGAACTCGGTTGGGCTTGGGGTCGGGTACGCGATGACTCCGACATCCGGGTGGCGATCATCACCGGTGCAGGCGACCGGGCGTTCTGCGCCGGACAGGACATCCGCGCCACCGCCGAAGGCGGAATTCGCAACAAGGTCCCTGGATCCCGGCTGCACCACAACGTGTGGAAGCCCGTGATCTGCGCGCTCAACGGTATGGCGGTCGGTGGGGCGTTGCATCAGGTAGCCGATGCCGACCTCATCATCGCCGCCGAGCATGCCGAACTGATCGACACCCATCTACAGGTCGGCAACGTGTTCGCGCTCGAGCCGGCGGTGCTGCTGCGGCGCATGCCGTTGTCGATGGTGATGCAACTCGGACTGATGAGCAGAGACGGCCGCATCACCGCGCAGCGGGGGCATGAGATCGGCCTGATCAACGAGGTGGTGCCGGCGCAGCGACTCCAGAAACGTGCCCGCGAGATCGCCTTGTCGATCGCCAAGCTGTCGCCGGCGACCGTACAGGCGTCTGTCAAGGCGATGTGGGCCAGCCTGGACGTCGGCCTGCACGCCGCTAACGACGTGGCCTACCGCTACGTCCTGCAGCACCAGATGACTCACCCCGACTATCACGAGGGGATGGCCGCGTTCGCCGAGAAGCGGGAACCCCGCTGGGTGGTCGAATGACGTCGATGCCACTGACGACACCGGTGTTCCGATACGAACCGCTCCCTTACGACGCGGTACTACCGGCCATGCTGTCGGCCGTCGTCGGTGCCTACGGCTCCAACGATCTCGTGGTGACCGCCACCGCCGACGGCGCCGTGGAACGGATCACCTACGCCGAGGCGCAGACCCGTTCGGCCGACATGGCGGCCCGACTGCTCGCCAGCGGCGTCACCAAGGGCGTCCGCGTCGGCGTACTGGCACCCAACGGCACCGATTTCGTCACGGCTTTCCTGGCGATCACCCGCATCGGGGCCGTCGCGGTACCGATCAACACCTTCTTCCAGCACGCCGAGTTGCACTGGGTGCTACGCGACGCCGACATCCACACCCTGCTCGCGGTGGAGACGCTGCTCGGACGAGATGTGCTCGACCGGATCGAGACCGCTACCGGCGAGTGGCAGGTGGTCAACGGACAACTGCGCACCGAGCGACTCCCCCAGTTGCGCAACGTCTTTCCCCTCGGTGAGACAACTCGCAGCTGGCCGGCCGGATGGCCCGACCCCGTCCCACCGAGCTTCCGCGAAACATGCGAGGCGACGGTGCGGGCCGCCGACGACCTGCTCGTCATCTACACGTCAGGCAGCACGTCGAATCCGAAGGGCATAATCCACACCCACGGCACGGCGATCACCCATTCCCGATTCATCGCCACCGCCCACGACTGGGACGCCAGCGACCGCATCTACGTGCCCATGGTGTTCTTCTGGGTCGCCGGACTGGTCTTCGGATTTCTCGGCCCCATGCAGGTGGGCGCCACGATTCTCACGGAGCACAAGTTCGACGCGGGGATGGTATTGCGTCTTCTGGAAAGTGAAAAGGCAACCTATACAACGGGATTCCCGCATATCGGTCCGGCGCTGAGCAATCATCGCGACTTCGCGTCGACCGACCTGTCCACCCTGCGTGAGGGCTACCAACAGGTGCTGCTGGCACCCGGACGACGCACCACGGACCCGTCGCTGCGCGTGGCACAACTCGGGATGACCGAGACCTGCAGTTCTCACACCTGGTGGCCGCCGCACGAGCAACTGCCCGAATCCAAACGGGGCTCGCTGGGCGTCGCCGCGCCGGGCTTTGAGCACAAGATCGTCGACGATGCCGGTAAGGAGGTACCCAACGGCGTCACCGGCGAAATCTGTGTGCGTGGTACGGCGATGATGCGCGGAATGGTGGGCAAGCAGTGGCACGAGGTGGTCGACCGCGACGGCTGGCTGCACACCAAGGACGCCGGCTACCGTGACGACGAGGGTCACTTGTATTTCGCGGGCCGCCTCGACGAGATGATCAAGACCTCGGGCACCAACGTCGCGCCCATGGAGGTCGAGGCCGCACTGGGGCGAATCGACGCGGTGCGCATCGCCTACGTCATCGGAGTTCCCGACGCCGACAAGGGCGCGATCGTCGGTGCCGCGGTAGTGCTCAACGAGGGGTACACGGCGTCGGCGGCCGATCTGGTGACCGAATGCCGAAAACGGCTTGCGGCATACAAGGTGCCGAAGAACTGGGTGATCCTTGACGATCCGAGCCTCCTCCCTTACACCACCACGAACAAGATCGACAAGGCGCGATTGACGGCGTTGATGGCGGCCGGAGAACTCTCGTGACGTCCCTGACCGATCTCGAGGCGCGAATCGAACGCCTCGAAGCACTCGATGAAATCCGCCAACTCGCGGCGAAATACGCGGTCGCATTGGACATGCGGGACCTCGACGCGCTGGTCAATCTCTTCGTCGCTGACGTGAAAGTGCCCGGAAAACTGCACGGCCGTGCCGCATTGCGCGACTGGTATGACACCGAACTCCGCCACAACCTGCTGGGCAGTGCGCACGGGGTGCTCGGACACGTCATCGACATCCATGACACCCTCACCGCCTCCGGACTCGTCTACTCCCGCAACGACCTCGAGACGGAGTCGGTGTGGGTGATCGAGATGCTCGCTTATTTGGACAGCTACGAGCGCCGGGAAGGTCACTGGTACTTCCTCAGGCGCACACCCCTGTTCTGGTACGAGTCCGATATCACCGACCCACCGGTGGGCGCGCAGAAGATGCGGTGGCCGGGCCGACCCCGGCACGACGGAAACCTGCACGACGCGTTCCCATCGTGGCGGGCCTTCTGGGACGCCGATCCCGGTCGCCGCGGTACGCCGGTTCGCGCGCCCGCACCTGTCGGGGCGTGGCTGCGCGCCCTTCGCCGCGACAGCCCCGATCCTCGTGTCGACCCGACCGGACGCGAAGCAGGGAGCCGTTGAGTTGTCCGGCATCACAGATGGTTTCGCGGCGACCGGCGAGCAGAAAGAGTTGCGCCGGACAGTCCGCGCATTCTTCGAGCTGAAGTCACCCGAGCACAAAGTTCGCCGCGTCATGGAGACTCCCGAAGGCTACGACCGCGAGGTGTGGCGCCAGATGGCCGACCAACTCGGGCTCCACGGGTTGGCCATTGGTGAGGAGTTCGGTGGAAGCGGTTATGGCTACGCCGAATTGGGCGTGGTCGTCGAGGAGTCGGGGCGCGCCCTGTTGCCCGGCCCGTTCTTCGGCTCCGTCGTGATGGCGGGTAGCGCCTTGATGTGCTGCGACGACGAGGGCGCCCAGTCTCGATACCTTCCACGCATCGCGATGGGCGAGACCATCGCCGCGCTGGCCCTGACCGAGCAGTCTGGCCGGTGGAGTGCGGAGACGATCCACACCAGCGCGCGTCGCCGCGGAACACGGTGGTTCATCGATGGCAGCAAGACGTTCGTCTTGGACGGTCATATTGCCGACCTGCTGCTGGTCGTAGCCCGGACGGACTCCGGTGTCTCACTGTTCGCGGTGGATGACACCGAGGGACTGTCGCGCCGGATGCTCTCGACGCTTGACGCGACGCGGCGCCAGGCCCGTATCGACTTCGACGACGCCCCGGCCGAGTTGATCGGCTCTGAGGGGCAGGCCTGGCCGGCGTTGTCGCAGGCGCTCGACATCGCGGCCGCCTGTCTTGCGGCCGAACAGGTCGGGGGCGCACAGCGGTGCCTGGAAATCGCCGTCGACTACGCGAAGACGCGCCGTCAATTCGGCAGGCCGATCGGGTCTTTCCAGGCGGTCCGGCACAAGTGTGCCGATTTGATGCTCGAGATCGAGTGCGCTCGAGGCGCGGCGCAATACGCGGTGCACACCGCTGCGCAGCGACTGGACGAACTTCCCGCCGCCGCCTCGCTGGCCAAGGCCTACTGCTCGGACGTCTACACCAAAGCGGCCGCGGCGAACATTCAGATCCACGGCGGAATCGGCTTCACCTGGGAGCACCCCGCCCACATGTACTTCAAGCGGGCGAAATCGTCGGAGCATCTTCTGGGCGATCCCGCCTACCATCGCGGCCTGCTCGCCGACCGGGTCGGGATCTAGAAGTCGGTCCCGCCGTCGATGTTGATCGCTGCGCCGGTCATGTACGCCGCCCGATCGCTCAATAGGAAAGCGATCAACTCCCCCGCCTCATTCGGGCGGCCTCCGCGGTCGAGGGCCACCCGCATGTTCCAGGCGGGATTGCTGGACAGGTGGGTGTAGATCGCGTCTTCCTCCGGCACGTTGTACTCCGCTGCCCGCTGGGCGCGGATGAAGTCGTTCACCTCGGTGTCGAACAATCCAGGACAGACGGTGTTCACCCGGATGTTATCGGGCCCATGCGTTTTCGCGAGAATCTTCGACATTGTCAGGACGGCGGCCTTGAGCGCGTTGTACGGCGGTATCAGGACTTTCGGTGCGCGCACCGAATACGCGGCCGTCGTCACCACCGTGCCACCGCCGGTGCGTTGCAGGTGCGGAATGATCGCGCGGCAGGAGCGCACAGTCGCCATCAAGATCATCTGGTAGTACCAGTCCCACGATTCGTCGGTGTGCTCGAGGAACGGCCCCTGCTGCTTCATCGGGCCCGCCGTCACTGCCAATCCCCGCAGATCGCCGAGCCTGTCGGCGGCTTCATCGACGGCGTGCGCAACACCGTCGCCGGGGACCGCGGCGTCGACGCTGATCCCTACCGCACGGACGCCATGTCGGCTGGACAACAGAGACGCCTTCTCGACGGCACGCTCACCGTCGCGCGCCAGTAGCGCCACGTTGGCACCGTCGTGGGCAAGTTGTTCGGCAGCGGCAAACCCCATGCCGGTCGTTCCTCCGACGATGACGAAGTTGCGGCCCCTCAACCCGAGGTCCACGACAAACCTCCCTCGTCATCTCGCGACACCCGCGCCCACGGAGTGTAACAATTGAACGTGATGTGTCACTATGATCAGCATCCGCCGAGCGTCTCCGCCTGCCACCGGGACGGTGCGCCGGAACGCCTGAACACGAGCTGTCACGTAGCATAGAAGGGTTCAAAACTGCTTGATCCCAGCGACGAGGGAGCGACATGGCGACTGAGCGGGCCACGGCCGAGCTCGACGAGCAGCAGGAGTCCGACCGCCGAGACCAGATCCTCGAAGCGGCGAACTTGTGCTTCTCGCAACTGGGGATCCAACGCACGAGCGTGCAGGATGTCGCCCGGGTTGCGAACGTGTCGCGGGGCACGGTGTACCGCTACTTCGAGGACCGCACGATTCTCATCGAGGCGGCCATCGAGTACGGCGCCCAGAAGTTCTACCAGGAAGTCGCGGCAGCGATGGCGAAGAAGTCCACGCTGGCCGAGAAGCTTGGCGCCATGGCAGAAACCCACGCCAGAATCCTGCTCGATCATCGGACGCGGAACCGCCTGATGGCTGACGACGCCGAATTGATGCGGCACATGATCGCCGACGGCGATTCGGCTGTACGGCGCACGACCGAGTTTCTCGTACCCTACGTGCGGGAGGCCCAGGAGCGTGGCGAGGTCGGGGCGAACATCGACGTCAAAGCCGCCAGTGAATGGCTTGCCAGGATCATCTACTCATTCTCGACGGTGAACAAAGCTCAGACCTTCGACATGTCCAAGCCCACCACTGTGCGTCGTTACGTCGAGAAGTTCGCCGTCAACGGCCTGCGCTGATCCTTCAATCGCGAACAGTGATACATACTCTGTAATAATGTTCTATTTCGGGCCGTAGGCTTCGGGAGCATGAAAGCAGAGGTGGCATGGGTGAGCTGTCGCTAGCCGGCAAGAGGGTGGTCGTGGTGGGCGCATCCGCCGGCATCGGGCGCTCCTTCGCCGTACGGGCGGGCAAAGACGGCGCCGAGGTGGTCCTCGCCGCGCGCCGCGTCGACAAGCTCGATGAGGTGGTTGCGGAGGCGGGCCGTGGAGTGACGGTGGCGGTCGACGTGCGCAACCCTGCCGATTGCGCACGACTCGCCGAGGTGGCAGGTGAGGCGCTGGGCAAAGTCGACATCCTGCTGATCTCGTCGGGATACGCACCTCTGAAGATGTTTTCCGACACCGGCGCAGAGGACTGGCGAGATGTGTTTGAAACCAACGTGATCGGCGTACACGAACTCATCCGAGCCCATCTTCCTATACTCGACCCGACGGCGATCGTCGCTGCGCTGTCGTCGGATTCGGTGCGCCATCCGCACACGGCGCTCGGCGCCTACTCCTCGAGCAAGGCGGCGATGGAGCGCTGCCTGGTCTCGTGGCGTCTGGAGAAGCCGGGATACCGGTTCAGCTGCGTGGAGATCAGCGGCACCGTCCCGACGGACTTCACCTCACAGTTCGACCCCGACCTGCTCGGCACAGCGCTCACCGAATGGCTCGCGCGCGGACTCGTCCAAGAGAGCCGAATGACGCCCGACGCTGTCGCAGACGTTCTCGCAGGCACTTTCGCCAGCGCCATCGACAATCCCGATGTCGGCCTGGAGTCCCTCGTTCTCAAATCACCGACGGGGCCGATGCGCTCATGACCGAACAAGTCGAGTCGGCTTGGCCGGCGCACCCCGACTACCGGATCGGCATCGAGCGCAGCCCCTTCACCGGGCAGGTGTGGCTCGGGAACCTGCTCGTCGCCGAGAGCGAAAAGTGCCTTGTGGTCACCGAAAGCGATCACGTCGACCGGCTGTACTTCCCGGAGGCGGACGTGCGCTGGGAACTGCTCGAGCCCAGCGCGCACACGACCGTTTGTCCATTCAAGGGCCGCGCCACCTACTGGAGCCTGTCGGCCGCTGGCGAATCGATCGACAACGTCGCGTGGGCCTACCCGACGCCGCTGCCCGAAGTTGCGGGAATCGCCGACCACGTCTCGTTTTACGACGACCGGTTGCGCATCGTCGTCCTGGAGCCCTGGCCCGACGGGGCGTTGGTGTCCACGAGATTCCCGCTGTGGGGCGATGCCGCCGAGCTGGTGCGGCTCATCGACGTGGAACCGCGCGGTGACAACCACTTCGTCGGCCCTGCGCACGGCCCGACGCAGCGCGACGTCGTCGAAGGCGGACAGCTGCTTGCCGAAGCCATCGTCGCGGTGTCCAAAACCCTTCCCGAGCAACGGGTCACATCAGCATCGATGGTCTTCCTCAAGGCAGCTTCCTTCACCGCGCCGGTCGAGCTGTCCGTTGACCTGCTGCGTAAGGGCCGCACGTTCTCGACCGCCGAAGTTCGTGCCACGCAGCACGACACCCTTCGCGGCGCAGCCATTCTGCTTAGCGATTCGGGGTCCGGCGACGTCATCGGTCACGCGATGGCGATGCCGGACGTCCCGAAGCCTTCGGACGCCGAGCCGTTCGAAGGCTTCGGTATGCCCGGTCGCGAGATCCGGGTGGTAGACGGCGCGTACGACTCGAACCCCGATCGGGTGGGACCGCCGGAGATCAATGCGTGGGTTCGGTTCCGGGACGCACCCGACCGGCCCTACCTTCATTCCGCCTTGTTGGCTCAGTCCAGCACTCATTGGACGATCGCCGCGGGCATGTTGCCGCACACAGGGTTTGGCGAGGTCCTTGCACATCGCACCTTGTCCACCGGGATCATGAAGGCCACAATCGCATTCCACGAAGATGCGGACGTCACAGACTGGCTGCTGTATACCAACCGCGCGTTCTGGGCCGGACGCGGACTGGTCCAAGGTGACGGCCACGTGTTCACGGAGGGCGGGCGGTTGGTGGCGTCCTACACGATCCAGGCGATGGTCCGTGAATTCCATACCCGGCCGGAAGCCATGGGCCACGACGAACGGACCGTTATGTGAGGTTGGGTGCCGATGGTCGCGAAAAAAACTGCTGTACCGACCTTCTCATCGGTGTGCGCCCTGACGCCCGTTCGACGGCGAGGCCTGTCGGCTGTATGACAGATTTACAGTTTGTGTTCTATCATCCAGCGTGGTGGACCGACGTCCTAGCGCATGGGAGAGCTGAATGAACCGTCTCACAGGCAAGGTGGCAGTGATCACCGGCGCAGCGCGGGGCCAGGGGCGCAGCCACGCCGTACACATGGCCGATGAGGGCGCCGACATCATCGCCCTGGACATATGCGCAGACATCCCCTCCAACGAGTATCCGTTGGCCACCCCGGCCGACCTCGACGAGACAGCGACGCTGGTCGAAAAGGCGGGGCGGCGCGTCGTCACGGCAGCGGTGGATGTCCGCGACCGACCTACCCTGAAGAAGGTGCTCGACGACGCCGTCGCCGAACTCGGTGGCTTGCACATCGTCGTCGCCAATGCCGGAATCTGCCCACAGGGCAGCCACATTCCGTACCGCGGCTTCATCGACGCGTTCGACGTGGACTTCGTGGGCGTGGTCAATACGGTTCACCTCGGGCTCGAGCATCTCGGGCCGGGCGGGTCCGTGATCGTCACCGGATCGATCGCGGGCCTGGTCGAGCAGAAGGATCTCGCCACCGGCGGTGGACCGCAGGGACCCGGCGGTGCGGGGTACGGCATGGCCAAGAAGATGATCCGCGAATACACGAAAGCGCTCGCACTCACGATGGCGCCACACGGGGTTCGGATCAACACGGTCCACCCGACCAACGTGAACACCGACATGCTGCACAACCTGCCGATGTACCGGACGTTCCGACCGGATCTGACGGACCCGTCGCGCGAGGATGCCGAACTCGTCTTTCCCGTTCTGCAGGCGATGCCCATCCCCTATGTCGAGCCCGAAGACATCTCGCATGCCGTGGTCTACCTCGCCTCGGACGAATCGCGTTATGTGACGGGGCAGCAATTGTTTGTCGATGCCGGCGCCAGCCTCAAGCTGGGTATCTGACGCGGGCCAATCGGCGAACCGAGTACAAATTGGTTGACACCTGTCATTGACGATCGTCAGTGACAGGAATATCGTATCGCCATGCCGCCCGTCGCAGCTGCAGTCAGTACGCGTGAAGCGCGGCGACTCGAAACACGAGCACGGTTGTTCGACGCCGCGGTCGCCGAGATCGGTCGGACGGGGCTGGGAGGCGCTGATGTGAGCGCGATCGCGCGCGCAGTCGGTGTCGCGCGGGGGACGTTCTACTTCCACTTTCCGACCAAGGAGCACGTCCTCGCCGAACTGCAGCACAGCGAAGAAGCCAGAATCGTCGCAGAGCTCGAAAAGCGTTCGTCTCCACCGAGTCTGGAGTCAGCCCTTTCCGACGCGGTCGCCGAGGTTTTGGTTGCGGAGCGACGGCTCGGCGAAACGATCTTTCGCGAGATGTTGGGACTCGTGTTCTCCTCGACGCGACCCGCTGAAGCGCAGCTCGATGAGCACCCACTCGCCGACTATGTCCTCGGGGTCCTGACACGCGCACAACATGAGGGTGCGTTGTCAGCATCCGCGCAACCGCGGGATATGACCGTCATCTTTCTCAACGGGATGTTCGCCCTTCTGACGACCCTCGCGGCGTCCGCCGGCACCCGCAGAAAGCTGCTGGACCAATACGTGAAGACGATGGTGACCGGAATGGAGGCATTGTGAGGACAGGTATCGACGGATATATGGATTACCTCATCGAGCGGGACGGCGAAGCCGACGCCCTCAACCGGCGCCTCTCCAACCGCGAGGAGTACTTCGCCGACATCGAAAACAATCCCGTTCGGTCGAACCGCCACATCGACCCGGATGTGTTCAACGCCAACCTCAAACGGCGTCGGCCGGAACGCGGCCTCAGCCAGGAGATGCTCTTCGTCCTGGCCACCGCGAAGCTCAATCAGACCGAGCGTTTCGGGGTCAGCCTCGGCGAGGCCTACGGGATCAACAGCGGGAAGGACCGGCCGCTCGAGCGCGTGTACATCGAACTCGAGGAGCACTACCACACCAGGCTTCTCGCGTATGTTCTCGACATCTTCGGACTGCAATTCCAGGTGGCGCCGCCTCCGCTTGTGATGCGACAGTTCGTCAAGCTCAACGTGTTCACGCCCGAGCGACTGGGGGTAGCGGCCGTCGGCGCCGGTGAGATGGCCGGGTGCGTGATGTTCGATCAATTGCGGCGCGTGGGAGTCGAACTGTTCGCCGACGAACCGGCCGTAGCGGCACGCATTGACTCCCTGTACCGCGAGATCCTGACCGACGAAATCGGGCACGTCGGTTACTGCGCCGCCACCTGCACCGCCGCCGAACGAGCGATCATGCGTCGGCTCTATCCCTACCTGGGCCGGCTCTTCGCCCACCAGACCGCTGAGATCAGTCAGCTCGTCGACCGCGAGCAATTGCACGCCCTGCTGGACCGGCCGTTCGACGTCGAGGCGCTCTCGGCCGGCCTGCCGCACAGAACGTTCCTCGCTGCACACCCGTAACGCGGCCGCTGAGGCGACCGGTATCAATCGCGTGCCGTGATTTTCACTGGGAGCGAGTCGATCCCGATTCCAACATTGTGGACCGGTCCCGCCCCGGTCCACACCGGCGGACCTGCCAACTCGATGTCGTAGCCGGCCGCCAGAGACCAGAGCACCACCTCGATCTCCTTATGGGCGAGGTTCGCGCCCATGCAATAGTGCACGCCTCCCCCGCCAAAGGCCAAGTGCGGGTTGGGAGATCGGTGAATGTCGAACCGGAAGGGATCGTCGAAAACGGTTTCGTCTCTGTTCCCCGACGGGTGCCAGAACACCACGCGGTCGCCCGCCTTCACATTCTGGCCACCGATGGTGACGTCTGTGGTTGCGGTCCGGCCGAAGATCAGCACCGGGCTCGACCAACGTAGAACTTCGTCGGCGGCAGTGCCGAGCAGACTCTGATTCGATCGCAACTCCAACATCTGATCTGGGTTTTGAAATAGTGCGATGAGTCCCAATGACAGCGCGTTGCGGGTCGTCTCGCTCCCCGCGAAGGACAGGATGAGAAAGAACATCTCCAACTCGAACCCGTCGAGCCGGGCGGCCAGCTTGGTCCACACATCGTCCGCCGGGTTCGCACGCTTGTCCTTGGTGATGCGCTGCGCGTAGTCAAATAATTCCGTCAGGTACCCGGCACGATCGTCTGCGGAGTACTCGCTGTACGGATTACCCGACTTGAGGAGATGATCGGTGCGCTCGAACACCCATGAGCGATCGGATTCTGGGATGCCGACGATGTCTGCGACCAAGTGCATCGGCACCTGATACGCGACATCATGCACGAAGTCGCACGTGCCATCTGCCACTGCATTAAGTATCTGGGCAGCGCGCTCGCCTATGCGCTGCTCGAGTCTGCCGATCATGCGCGGCGTGAATTCCGCCGAGATGATCTTGCGCATCTCGGTCTGTTCGGGCGGATCCGAGCTGAGCAGGGTGCGCCCGGTCGGCATCAACGGATCGGGTCCCAGGAGCGGGCCGTCGGTGGCCGCGAACGTCTTCCAGTCGCGATTGGCTTGTTGGATCTCTGGGTGCGTGACGATTGACCAGAACGGGATCGGAGGTATGCCTGGGCGTCCCTCCGCTGCGGGGTGAAGGTGGACCGGCCCGTGACGGCGCAACTCGGTGAAGACGTCGTGCGGAAATCCGTTCGTGTACAGCAGCGGATCGGTGAGGTCGACGTCCAATGTCCGGGTCATGCATCCTCCTCGGTGCTGGTGCGTGCTGAGCAGCTCCGGACGACTTGGCGGACCAGCGCGCGTATGTCCGCCGCGTCTGTGGTCGCGCCGAGAAGCAGCCTTCGGTAGACGAGCGCACCTGCGAGCATGTCGACGAGCATCTCAGCGTCTGTCGACCTCAGGATTTCCCCGCGCTGACGTGCTCGTTCGACCGCGCCGATCGCCTGCCGACGCGATTGTGCGACAAAGGACTTCAATGTCTCACGAATGGCGCCGTCGTTCGCGGCCTCCGCGAGAAGAGGGGGAAGGAGTGCCGCGATCTCCGGTTGGGTCAGAGTGTCCGCCATCCGCAGCGCGGCGGTGAGAAGATCGTCGGCGAACGAGCCGGTGTCCACGTCTTCGGAAGGGCGCGTGACCGCTGCTGCGGCGTGTTGGAAGAGCTCCTGCTTGCTGGCCCACCGGCGGTAGATCGAGCCTCGACCGACTCCTGCACGTGCTGCGATTCCCTCGACTGTTGCGCCTGCCCACCCCTTGGCTCCGACCTCGGCGATCGTGGCCTCGACGATCACGGCGTCCAACCGGTCGTCGCGCGGGCGTCCGCGCCGAGGCGCTCGGCGAACGGCCCGCACGTGCGCCGACGCGGCGGTGATTGCCATCACTAGATACTGAACCAGATGGTTCCGGAAATCAAGCGTTCCGTAATTATGGAACTGGCTTCTACGACACGTCGACGCCGGCGATCTGGGCGCGTTTCTTGGGGGTGTGGCGGCAAAATGCGGCCGCAACGAAAGAGGCCAGAGCGAAATACGCTCTGGCCCTTCCATTCTCGAAGTGGAGCTGCCGGGAATCGAACCCGGGTCCTACGGCGTTCCCTCAAGGCTTCTCCGTGCGCAGTTCGCTATGCCTCTACTCGGATCTCCTGATCACGCGAACAAGTCAGGATGACGATCCCAGTCGCTGTTTGATGTCCCGATGAGTCCCGCGACCGAACTCACCGGTTTATCCCTCTAGCTGATGCCAGACACCGGGTCGAGGGCTCTCCCGGGCTGACAGACTAGCTGTCGCTTAGGCAGCGAGAGCGTAGTCGCGCTGATTGGAATCGGCGCTTAATTGGTTGCAACGACGCTTAACGGTGGTCTCTTGCCTGCACCGGCACGCTTCCCTTGATTCGACACTCGAAGTCGAAACCGTTCAGCCCCTGTGTAGTTGTCTAACAACGCGCCCGCCGATCTACGGCAGGACATTTCATCTTACGCGACCTACAACACCCGACACCACGTATTTATGCCCGCGGTCACCCGTTAACGCTGGTCAGATCACGTAGTTGAGGTGATCGACGACACGCTTGCCGACCTCCTCGTCGCCGCCGAAGGCGATGTCGCCGGCATGCTGGGCCAACGCGACCCGCCCACCGGTCAGCCGCGCGAACAGCAGCGCATCGAGCGTGATCGTCGCCGTCGGTTCCTCGTCGCCGAAGTCCTCGACGACCTTGCCGCGGCCCTCGACCGCGACGTTGATCGTCCTGCCCAGCGGTCCCGTCAGCACGATCGACACCCGAGACCCGCCGGGCGCCCCTCCCAGCTTGCCGACCACAAAGCCCATACTGGCCGCCATCTCGTCGAGCGCTAACACCGCGGGCGCGCCGGTCGGGTCGGACGTCGGCCGCCCCAGCGCATCGCGGATGTCGTGCTCGTGCATCCAGCAATCGAAAATCCGGACCCGCATGAACCGGCCGTAGCTGTCCGGGCCGGCCGGCGTCGCGGTCACCTGGTTCCACTCGTCGTCACCCATCGCGGTCAGCGCCGCACGACGCTCGGCGGTGATGGCCTGGAAACGGTCCCTCAACTCTGCACCGCTGATCGTCCGCAACTCGAGCACCCACCGCTCGTTGAGCACACCGATGTCGTTGCGCACGTGCTCGAACAGCGACACGTCCACATCCGGCTGCGGCATGTCCATGCCCGCCAACATCGACTCCGTGCCGACCATGTGCGCCGTCACGTCGTGCACCGTCCACCCGGGCAGCGACGTCGCGGTTCCCCAGTCGGATTCGCCCAGGCCCGCCAACAGGTCACCGATCGTGTGCCATTCGGCGAACAAGGCATCGAGGACCGCAGTCTTGTCGAGCTTGGTGACCGGACGCGAGGGGCTGCTCACCGCCCGACCGTACCGCTCGTCACCGACGACCGTGCTAGGAACCCGCGACGCTACGGTGTGTCGGCGGCATGAGGTTCGGCGGCAGATCGGTGATCGCGGTGGGCGACCCGAACAGATACCCCTGAGCCAGCGAGCAGCCCGCGAGGAACACCATCTCGGCCTGCTCGACCGTCTCGATGCCCTCGGCGATCACTTCCAGGCCCAACGGATCGCACACCGCGATCACGGATCGGTACAGCGTGGCGGCCTGAGCGGGTTCGGGTCCGGCCAACAGGCTGCGGTCCAGTTTGACGATCTGGATGGGTAACGCGTGCAGATAGGTCAGCGAGTTGTACCCGGCACCGAAATCGTCCAGGGCCACCTTGACGCCAATAGCCCTGAGCCGCCGTATTTGAGCGGCCGCCTCGTCGAGATCGACGACCGGCACGGTCTCGGTGATCTCCAACGTCAGCCGGCTGGGTTCCATGCCGTAGCGCGCCAGCGTCCCGGCCACCACGTCGCGGAATCCGCCGTCGCGCAAGCGTCCCGCCCCGATGTTGACCTGCAAATCGATACCCGAACCGGCCGCGGTGACTTCCCGGCAACTCTGGTCGAGCACCATCGCGTCGAAGGCATCGCCGAGCCCCGCGGCCTCGGCGGCGGCCACGAACGTCTCGGGCGGTATCTGCGTGCCGTCGGGTGCGGTCCACCTCGCCAGCGCCTCGATGGCGACCGGAGCCTCCTCCGGTAGCCGAACGATGGGTTGATAGACGAGGCTGAACCCGGCCGGCGGATCGCCGTCGGCGTGACGTAACGCGGTGGGAAAGTCCACTGCCCGGCCGATCATCGACGGGTAGACGACGGCGATGTCCTTTCCTAGGCGTTTGCCCTCATACATCGAGTGGTCGGCCTTACGCAGCAGGTCGTCCGGGGTCTGGCTGTCGTCACCGGCATGCGGCCGCACCAGGCCCATACTCGCGCGGACCCGCACGCTCGAGCCGTGCACCGCGAACGGCTCCCGAAGCGCCGCCCGAACGCGGTCGGCGACGACTTCAGGCGCGGCCACGTCGCTGTTGATCAGAATCGCGAACTCGTCACCGCCGATGCGTGCCAGGGTGTCCGTATCTCGCACGCATCGACGGAGGCGTTCGCCCACGGCACGCAGCAGCTCGTCACCGCCCGCGTGGCCGAACCGGTCGTTGACGACCTTGAAGTCGTCGAGGTCGACGAAGATCAGCACGAAACCGCCTCTGGTTGCGGCGGTTTCGAGTTCCTTGCCGAACAGCAGCCTGTTCGGCAGCCCTGTCAACGCGTCGTGATGGACCTGGTGCGCGAGCCGGTGCTGGGCGTCGAACAGCCGCAGCGTCAACCGGTGCTGCGCGCGCATCGCGAAGACCTGGCGCGTGGCGACGAGCAGCACCATCACCACCGCTCCGACGACCAGCACCCCGTCGAGCTCTTCGCCGATCATCACGTGGTAGCCGTAAAGCATTGCGATTCCAGCGAATCCGGCGAACGGCAAGATCAACTGCACCCAGTCCATAACCCGATCGCTGCTTTGCGCTGCGGCTTCTGACTGCGGCGTCGGTGTGGCGAGCGCGTAGATCACGAGTATTAGCCCGATGATGAACGCGCCGCCGCCCCACAAGTCACCGTTCTGCACGCCGACGGTCCGGAAGTAGGCCACCATCCGGTCGGCGGACGCGAGCAACATGACACCGCCGGTCAACAGCAGGCAGTCCGCTCGATATGGCCGGCCTGGCCGATAGAGACTGGCGAAGAAGACCCCCGCCACCACCGCGCACAACTGGAGCAGCGAATACGTGACCAGGATGGGCGGATTGTCCGACCGAGGGAACGCCGCTGCGGCCAGTGCACCATATCCGGCCATGTAGGACAGCAGCGAAAACGAGATGGCCGCCACGATCGCGTCGAGCACGGAGGCGACGAGCGAGTACTGGTGCACCGGGTCGGGGGTGTTGGTGCGCCCGAGGCCCACCCGCCCCAACACGACCACTGCCGAGAAGATGAGCACCGCGGGGAGTAGATACGCCACGGTCTCCCTCCCACCGGCCACTCGACCGTCGTCGGAGCCTCCGCCCGTCCACCACAGCAGCTCACCGATGAGCCAGCTCAAGCACGAGGCTGCGATAAGGACCCGCCACCATCGAGCTGTGCCGTCGACCTTCCGAGCAACCACGAAGCCGCGGACAACGATCACGGCACCGAGGATCGCCTGCACCGCGATCATCCCCGCCTCGGCGCGCTCGTATCCCCACGGCGCCAGCGCATTCACCGCGACTAAGAGAAGCAGGGCCACGACGACGCCGTAACGCCAACGATGACCCCTGAGCAACACGCCTTCCCCGCCTTTCCGACGTCATGATGCCTTATTCAACGAAGTGCTTATGTCGGCTCGGCCCAAATACGCGCGTCTTTCAGCCTGCGGCGATCATGGCCACCGCAGCCAGCGCCAACACCATGCCGAGCGCCTGCCAGCGTGTCACCCGCTCGCGCAGCACCACGATCGCGAGCAACACCGTCGCTGCCGGGTACAGCGACATCAGCACGCCCGCCAGCGACAGCAGCGCCGCCTGAAGCGCCAGCAGCATCGCGATGTTCGCGCCGACGTCGATGAATGCCGCGAGCACCGCCAACCTCAGCGGTGTGCCCGACGGCGGTCGCAGGTTACGGCCCAGCAGCGCGACGAGGATCACCAGCGCCGTCGCCGATGCGCGGGCGAACACCAGCGGCCACAACTTTGCGTCCACCGGAGCCTGATCGATCAGCACGAAATTCAACCCGAACGCCACGCCCGAGCCGACCGTCAACCACGCCACCGTCGGGGTGAACCTGTGCTCCGTGACGTCCTCGTCGGACGCCTCCCGGCTGACCAGCACCACTGCCACCAACGCCAGCACCACGCCCACGCCGGCGATCAGCCCGGGCCGCTCCCCCAGCGCCAGCCCGACACCCACCGGGATGCCGGCCACCAGGATCGCGGTCAGCGGGGAGACCACCGAGATCGGACCCGAACCCAAGGCGGCGTAGAACCACCACACGCCGAACGCCTGCGCGACCCCGCACAACAGGCCCCAGACCACTGCGCCCTGCGAGACGTCCCCGCCGATCGGAACCGCCAGTACCGCAAGCACCACCAACGCGATCGGATAGGAGACCAGCACCACGCGCAACGCGGCGACGCGGCGCGAGGCCAGCCCGCCGACGAAGTCGCTGATGCCATAGCCCAGCGCCGACGCCAGCGCGAGCGCGACTCCGATCAGGTCATGCCCTTGGCGCGGCGCCCCAGCTCGCGGGTGATCTCGCGCTGCGCGTCACGACGCGCCAGGTCCTGCCGCTTGTCGCGGGCCTCCTTACCGCGGGCGAGCGCCAGTTCCACCTTCACCTTCCCGTCGGTGAAGTACAGGGACAACGGCACGAGCGTGAGGTTGCCGTCGCGGATGCGGCCGATCAATTGATCGATCTGTTTGCGGTGCAACAACAGTTTCCGGTTGCGCCGCGGCACGTGATTGGTCCAGCTGCCGTGGTGATACTCGGGGATGTGCAGGTTGCGCAGCCACACCTCGCCGTCGTCGACGGTGGCGAAGGCGTCGGCCAGCGACGCCTGTCCATCGCGCAGGCTCTTCACCTCCGTGCCGACGAGCTGGATACCCGCCTCGAACGTCTCCAGGATCGAATAGTTGTGTCGTGCTTTGCGATTGGTCGCGACGACCTTGTTGTTACTGGACCGGGACGGGTCGGCTTTCTTGGCGCCCTGTTTTGCCATGGCTACCTTCGTATGTAAAGCCGCAGTGTCACGTAAGCGGTGATACCCGACATCGCCAACCCCAAGAACAGCATCAGCGGAGCGCTGAAGTACAACACGTCGGCGTAGTCGACCTTGGCGATCAGATTCGCTTGATAGAACTGGTTCAACGCGTTCTCCAAGAACAGCGCCCGCACCACTATCAACCCGACGATCGCGATGACCACACCGATCAAGGCCGCAAGCATCGCCTCCACGAGGAATGGCAACTGGGTGTACCAGCGGCTGGCCCCGACCAGGCGCATGATTCCGATCTCGGTGCGTCTGGTGTACGCCGCGACTTGGACCATGTTGGCTATCAACAGGACCGCGCCGACCGCCTGAACCAACGCGACCGCGAACGCGGCGTTGCTGATGCCGTCGAGGACCGCAAACAGTCGGTCGATCAGCTCCTTCTGGTTGAGCACGTTGAGTACGCCGGGCTGCCCGACCATCGCCTCGTCGAATTCCTTGTGCTGCTCGGGGTCATCGAGCTTGACGATGAACGATGCCGGAAACGCGTCACGGCCCGCGACGTCCTTGTATTGCGGGAACTTCGTGATCGCGTCCTCGTAGGCTTCGTCGCGGTTGAGGAACCGCACCGAGCGCACGTCGTCGCGGTCCTCGATCTGCTGGCGCAGCGCCTTGCACGGATCGGCGTCACACGACGGGTCGTTGGCCGAGACGTCGTTGGTCAAGAAGACCTGGCTTTCGACGCGGTCCAGGTAGATGTTGCGGGACTGATCGGCCAGCCGGACGACGAGAAGGCCGCCGCCGAACAGGCCGATCGAGATGGCGGTTGTCAGGATCATCGCCACGGTCATGGTGACGTTGCGACGAAATCCGGTGAGGACCTCGTTGATCAGGAAGCCGAAGCGCACTAGCGATCCATTCCGTAGACGCCGCGCTGCTCGTCGCGAATCAGCCGGCCGAGTTCGAGTTCGACGACCCGCTGGCGCATGGAGTCGACGATGTGGTGGTCGTGGGTGGCCATCAACACCGTGGTCCCGGTGCGGTTGATCCGCTCGAGCAGATCCATGATGTCCTTGCTGGTCTCCGGGTCCAGGTTGCCGGTGGGCTCGTCGGCGAGCAGCACCAGCGGCCGGTTGACGAATGCGCGGGCGATCGCGACGCGCTGCTGTTCGCCACCGGACAGTTCGGCGGGCAACCGGTTGGCCTTGCCCGACAGGCCGACCATTTCCAGCACGTCGGGCACCACCCGGTTGATGGTCTCGGCGCGTTTGCCGATGACCTCGAGGGCGAATGCGACGTTCTCGAAGACGGTCTTCTGCTGCAGCAACCGGAAGTCCTGGAACACGCAGCCGATCACCTGGCGCAGGCTGGGGATGTGGCGCCCCGGCAGCTTGTTGACGTGGAACTTCGACACCTGGATGTCGCCGTGGGTCGGAGTCTCCTCGGCCAGGAGCAGTCGCATGAACGTCGACTTGCCCGAACCCGACGGGCCGATGAGGAAGACGAACTCACCCTTGTCGATCTTGACCGAGACGTTGTCGAGCGCGGGCCGCGCTGACGTCTTGTACTGCTTGGTCACGTTGTTGAGGGTGATCATCACGGGTCGCCAGTGTAGCGGTGAAACAGTGCCGCCCTAGCTGGGCGGAGTCGTCGTCGGTGGTGGCAGCAATTGCGGAACCGGGGGCACCAGCGGCGTATCCGTCGTTGTGGGTGCCTCCTCGGGCCCGATCACCGGCGTCGTCGGCGTCGTCGGGCTGGTCGGCGTGGTCTCGGTCGGGCTCGTCGTCGTGGTCGTCGGCGGAGTCGCCGTGGTGGTCGTGATGGTCGGGGTGGTCCGACGCACGTTGGTACGCGGCACCCAGGTGTAGTTCGGGTCCGGCACAAACCCCGGCGGGACCACTGCCGGAGCGGGCAGGGGCGGCTCGGGGGGCTTGGGCTCGAACGTCTGGTTCACCCAGAACAGCGCCACGAACGCCGCGATGAGCACCACCGTCGACAACCGCATCCGGCCGAAACGGGCGCTCAGCCAGTTCCTCACTTCTTCTGCTCCGCCGAGCCCTGCGTCTGATTCCCGGCGCCGCCGTCTGTCGCCGGGTGGACGATGGCGCCCACCATCGGTGTCACACTGTCGGTCGGTGACACGATCCCGGCGCGGCGTAGCTCGGCGATCACCAACACGCGGATGCGCCGGCCGACTTCGAACTGCTTACCGGGAAGTGTGCGCGCGACCATCCGCAGGTTCACCGTCTCGAGCCCGATGCTCTCGACACCCATCAGTTGGGGCGCGTCGAGCATGAGTGCGCTGAGTTGCGGATCGTCTGTCGCGTTGCGCGCGACGGTGTGCAGCAGCTCGTTGACCTCGTTGAGGTCCGACCCCGTCGGCACGGGAATGTCGATGACGGCGCGCGCCCAGTCCTTCGACAGGTTGAGCGATCGAACGATGTTGCCGTTGGGAATGGTGTACATCTCACCTTCGGCGGTGCGCAGTTTGGTCACCCGCAACGTCACCTCTTCGACCGTTCCGAGCGACTCCTCGGGTGCACCGACCATGCTGAGCTGCACCAGATCGCCGAAGCCGTACTGCTTTTCGGTGATGATGAAGAAGCCGGCCAGCAGGTCCTGGACCACTTTCTGCGCACCGAAGCCCAGCGCGGCGCCCAGCACCGCGGCGGGCGCGACCAGCGACCCGATCGGGATCGCGAGCGTGTCGGTGATCTGCACCGCCACGATGATGAACAACAAGGCGACCGTGACCCACGAGATCACCGAGGCGACGGCCTGCCGGTGCTTGGCGCTCTCGGAACGCACCAGCTGATCGCTTTCCAGGTATTCGGCGTCGATGCGGCTCACGATCCGCTGTGCCGCCCAGTTGATGAACCGCGCTGCGAGCAGTCCGCCGATCAACAGCAGCGCGATCGTCACACCGCGGTCGAGGATCCAGTTGCCGATGTTGCCCTTCCAGAAACCTTCCCAGCGCTCCCCCAGGGACAAAGCGATCAGACTGTCATTCATCATCTTGACTCTTGCGCCAGCGAATGCCCGCCTCGAGGAACCCGTCGAGGTCGCCGTCCAGTACCGCGGCGGGGTTGCCGACCTCGTACTCGGTGCGAAGATCCTTGACCATCTGGTAGGGGTGTAGCACGTAGGACCGCATCTGGTTGCCCCACGAGCTGCCGCCGTCGCCCTTGAGGGCATCCATCTCGGCGCGCTCTTCTAAACGCTTGCGTTCCAACAACTTTGCTTGCAAGACCCGCATCGCGGAAACCTTATTCTGCAACTGCGACTTCTCGTTCTGACAGGTCACCACGATGCCTGTCGGGATGTGGGTCAGCCGGACCGCCGAGTCGGTGGTGTTGACCGACTGGCCACCGGGGCCACTGGAGCGGTAGACGTCGACGCGCACATCGCTTTCCGGGATGTCGATGTGGTCGGTGGTCTCCACCACCGGCAGCACTTCGACGTCGGCGAACGACGTCTGCCTGCGACTCTGGTTGTCGAACGGGCTGATGCGCACCAGGCGGTGGGTGCCCTGCTCGACCGACAGGGTGCCGTAGGCGAACGGCGCGTGCACCGCGAACGTCGCGCTCTTGATCCCCGCCTCTTCGGCGTACGAGATGTCAAAGACTTCCACGGGATAGTCGTGCTGTTCGGCCCAGCGGATGTACATGCGCATCAACATCTCGGCCCAGTCCGCGGCGTCCACCCCGCCAGCGCCCGAGCGGATCGTGACGACGGCCTCGCGCTCGTCGTACTCGCCGGACAGCAGCGTGCGAACCTCCATCGCCTCGATGTCCTCGCGCAGCTTGGCCCGCTCGGCGTCGGCTTCCGCGAGTTCTTCCTCGCTGCCGTCTTCGGTGGCCAGTTCGTACATCACCGGCAGGTCGTCGAGGCGCTGCCGGAGTTCCTCGACGCGCCGCAGCTCGCCCTGCGTGTGCGACAGCTCACTGGTGACCTTTTGAGCGCGCGTCTGGTCGTCCCACAGGTTCGGGTCGGAGGCCTCGTGCTCGAGCTTCTCGATGCGACCGCGCAGGCCTTCGACGTCGAGTACCCGCTCCACCGTGGTCAGGGTCGAGTCGAGGGCAGCGAGGTCGGCTTGACGGTCAGGATCCACGGGAGTTCAGGTTACCCGTGAGCCGACACGCGCCGGTTCTCGCGACTGGCGGCAACGAGGCCCGTCCGCGTTCTAGCATCGGATGCGTAACCAGCCGGCCCCGACGCGACAGCCCCTTGCGCGAGGCCGGGCAGCGAGAAGGAAGCTTCGACAAAAGGTGTCCATGCGCCCCTATCACGTGGCGATCGTCGGCTCAGGGCCTTCGGGTTACTTTGCCGCGGCGTCGTTACTCAAGTTCGCCGATTCCCAGGACGACTCCGACGTGCGCGTCGACATGCTCGAGATGTTGCCGACCCCGTGGGGTCTGGTGCGCTCGGGCGTGGCCCCCGACCATCCGAAGATCAAGTCGATCAGCGCCCAGTTCGAGAAGACCGCGTTGGATCCGCGATTCCGCTTCTTCGGCAACGTCGCGGTCGGCGAGCACGTGCACCCCGCCGAGTTGTCCGAACAGTACGACGCGGTGATCTACGCCGTCGGCGCCCAATCCGACCGGGCGCTGGGGATTCCCGGTGAGGACCTGCCCGGCAGCGTCGCCGCCGTCGATTTCGTGGGCTGGTACAACGCCCACCCGCATTTCGAGGAGATCGCACCCGACATCTCCAGCGGTCGCGCCGTCGTGATCGGCAACGGCAACGTCGCTTTGGACGTGGCGCGAATTCTCGTCACCGATCCCGACGTGCTGGCCGCGACGGACATTGCCGACCACGCGTTGAAGTCACTGCACGACCGTGGGGTGGAGGAGGTCCTCGTCATCGGGAGACGGGGGCCGTTGCAGGCGCCGTTCACCACGTTGGAGTTGCGCGAGCTCGGGCACCTCGAGGGGCTCGGCGACGTCGACGTCATCATCGATCCCGCCGACTTCGCCGACATCACCGACGACGACCTCGAAGCGGCGGGCAAGACCGTGCGCAACAACATCAAGGTGCTGCGCGGCTATGGGGAACAGACGCCGAAGAACGCCAAGCGTCGCATCATCTTCCGTTTCCGCACCTCCCCGATCGAGATCAAGGGAGACGGTCGCGTCGAATCGATCGTGCTCGGCCGCAACGAGCTTGTCGAGGAGAACGGCCGCATCGTGGCCAAGGACACCGGTGAACGCGAGGAGGTGCCGGCCCAGCTCGTGGTGCGCGCCGTCGGCTATCGCGGTGTTCCGACGCCCGGCCTGCCGTTCGACGAGCGCAGCGGCACGATCCCGCACAACCACGGGCGCGTCGAAGGCAGCCGCAACGAATACGTCGTCGGCTGGATCAAGCGTGGCCCGACGGGCGTCATCGGCAGCAACAAGAGCGATTCGCAGGAGACCGTGGATACGCTGATCGCCGACCTGTCGGCTGCGCAACTCGCCGACTTCGCCGAGGACCATTCGCGGCGGCTGGCCGAATGGCTGGTCGAACGGCAGCCGAAGGTGATCACTGACGACCACTGGCGGCTGATCGACGAGTACGAGCGGTCAGCAGGTGAACCGCACGGGCGCCCGCGCGTGAAGCTGACCACCGTGGCCGCGATGTTGAGGATCGGGCACGGCTGAGCATCGGCTCGTCGTACACCACGCTTGAAACCTCAGGAGTAGGGCGGTGGCGGCGCCTCGGGTGGCGGGGCCTGCGGCGCGAATCGCCAGTTGTCCGGGTTCTTCGGCGAGTAGACGACGGGAAACAGTTGGCCCATCGTCGGCCAGTCGTCGACGTCGACCTCGAGCCGTTGGTAGACGACATGCTCGTTGACCGTGGGGCCGTTGATGACGCCGGTGATCGTCACGTACTGCGGCCCGGTGACCTCGGCTGGCCGCGGGCTGACCCCGGTGACCAGCAGTTGACCCGACGGCCAGTCAGTCGGTGTGCCGCGACGGCGCATCAGCATCGGTCGGGCCAGCAGCACCAGCGCACCGACCAGCAGCAGTATCACCGCGAATTCCCACATCCCGACATGGTAGGACGACAGTCATGGATCCCGAGGTGAGCGCAACTTCCGAGGCCGACGATCTGACGCTGGCGCTTACCCTTGCCGACGAAGCCGATGCTCGGACCATGGCCCGCTTCGGCGCGGTCGACCTCGTCGTCGAGACCAAACCCGACCTGACGCCGGCCACCGATGCCGACCTCGAAGTCGAATCGATGATCCGGGAACGACTCGGCGAGCAGCGCCCGGCCGATTCGGTGTTCGGCGAGGAGTTCGGCGGCACGAAGGAGTTCGTGGGCAGGCAGTGGGTGGTCGACCCGATCGACGGCACCAAGAACTTCGTCCGCGGGGTACCGGTGTGGGCGACGCTGATCGCGTTGCTGCGCGACGGCGTACCCGTCCTCGGCGTGGTGAGCGCCCCCGCGCTGCACCGACGGTGGTGGGCGGTGTCCGGACGGGGTGCGTACGCGCAGGTGTCCGGGCAGCCGGAGCGACGGCTGAGCGTGTCGAAGGTTCAGGACCTCGGCTCGGCGAGCCTGGCGTTCTCCAGCCTGTCGGGGTGGGCCGACCGCGGTATCCGCGACCGATTCGTCGCGCTGACCGACGCGGTGTGGCGGGTGCGCGGCTACGGCGACTTCTACAACTACTGCCTGGTCGCGGAGGGGGCCGTCGACATCGCGCTGGAGCCCGAAGTCTCGACGTGGGACCTGGCGCCGCTCGACGTGCTGGTGCGCGAAGCCGGCGGCCGCTTCACCAACCTCGCAGGTGCGGCGGGGCCGCACGGCGGCAGCGCGGTCGCGACCAACGGACTGCTGCACGACGCGGTGCTGCGCCGCTTGTGACAACTGAGCTGTGAGTTCGACAACAACTTACCGATGAGTCAGTTCCGATACCTTACTCTGGAGTCAGTTCGACGAGTTCGGACGTAACAAATCGAAGCGAGGCAGTCGAAATGAGTAGAGCCCTGCCGTCGAAAAACGGATCCAAGTCGAAGCGAAGCGACAAAGAAAGCGCAGTCGGCCTGAAGAAGCACAAGCGGTCGGCGACCGATCTCGGTCTGGCGCTGGTCACTCCCCTGGTCGGCCAGGAGTTCCTGGACCGCTACAACCTGCGCGATCCGCTCAACCGAGGATTGAAGTACGGCGTCAAGCAGGTGTTCTCGTTCGCGGGCGCGGCCAGCAGGCAGTTCAAGCGGGTGTCGGGTAACCAGAGCGGACCGACGCGACTGAAGAAGAGCGGTTCGGATTACTTCGACCTCACCCCCGACGACGAACAGCAGATGATCGTCGAGACGGTCAGTGAGTTCGCCGAGGAGGTCATCCGTCCCGCGGCGCGCGAGGCCGACGAGTCCGCCGACTACCCCGTCGACCTCGTGGCGAAGGCATCCGAACTCGGCATCACCGCGATCAACGTTCCCGAGGACTTCGAGGGCATCGCCGCGCACCGCGCAGCCGTCACCAATGTGTTGGTCGCCGAGGCACTGGCGTACGGCGACATGGGCCTCGCGTTGCCCATCCTGGCGCCCGCGGGTGTCGCGTCGGCGCTCACGCACTGGGGCAGCGCCGATCAGCAGGCCATCTATCTGAAAGAGTTTGCGGGCGAGAATGTTCCGCAGTCCTGCGTGGCGATCGCCGAACCGCGAGCGCTGTTCGATCCCACCGCGTTGAAGACCACCGCGGTCCGCACCCCGAGCGGGTATCGCCTCGACGGCGTCAAGTCGCTTGTGCCGGCCGCCGCCAATGCCGAACTGTTCATCGTCGGAGCGCAACTCAACGGCAAGCCCGCGCTATTCATCGTCGAGTCGTCGTCGAAGGGTTTGAGCATAACGCCCGACCCGGGTATGGGTATCCGCGGAGCCGCGATCGGCCAGGTCGCACTCGACGGGGTCAGGGTGCCGCTGTCGGCGCGCCTCGGCGAGGACGGCGCAACTGACGAGGACTACTCGGAGGCGCTCGCGCTGTCGCGGCTCGGCTGGGCGGCGCTCGCCGTCGGCACCGCCCACGCGGTGCTCGACTACGTCGTCCCGTATGTCAAGGAACGGAAGGCGTTCGGTGAACCGATCGCGCACCGCCAGGCGGTCGCGTTCATGTGCGCCAACATCGCGATCGAGTTCGACGGTCTGCGCTTGATCACGTGGCGCGGCGCGTCGCGAGCCGATCAGGGTCTGCCGTTCGCCCGCGAGGCCGCGCTGGCCAAACGGCTGGGCGCCGACAAGGGCATGCAGATCGGCCTGGACGGTGTGCAGCTGCTCGGCGGCCACGGCTACACCAAGGAACATCCCGTCGAGCGGTGGTATCGCGATCTGCGCGCCATCGGCGTCGCCGAGGGTGTTGTAGTTATTTAAGCCGTTATCCCTTAGAGCGGAAGTCGAATCATGGCAATCAATTTGGAGCTGCCGCGCAAGCTCGAGGCGGTCATCGAGAAGGCCCATCAGGGGGCAGCGGAGATGCTGCGTCCGATCTCTCGCAAGTGGGATCTGCGCGAGCACGAGTACCCGGTGGAGCTGGACACCCTGGCCACCCTGTTCGAGGGCATCCAGGACGCGAAGGCGTTCGCGTTCGCAGGCGCCGAGGCGTTCGCGGGCGGCGACGAGCCCAGGGACGCCAACCACAACGGCGCGAACATGTCGGCCGTGCTCAACGTGATGGAGATCAGTTGGGGCGACGTGGCTTTGATGCTGTCGGTGCCGCGCCAAGGGCTCGGTAACGCGGCGATCTCCAGCGTGGCCACGCCCGAACAGCTGGAGCGGTTGGGCAAGGACGTGTGGGCCGCGATGGCGATCACCGAACCGGACTTCGGCTCCGATTCAGCGGCGGTGTCGACGACGGCGAGGCTGGACGGCGACGAGTACGTGATCAACGGCGAGAAGATTTTTGTCACGGCCGGATCCCGCGCCACCCACATCGTGGTGTGGGCGACGCTCGACAAGTCGCTGGGCCGCGCGGCGATCAAGTCGTTCATCGTTCCGCGTGAACATCCCGGGGTGACAGTCGAGCGACTCGAGGACAAGCTCGGCATCAAGGCCTCCGACACCGCGGTGATCCGGTTCGACAATGCCCGGATCCCCAAGGACAACTTGTTGGGTAGCCCGGAGATTCACGTGGAGAAGGGCTTTGCCGGGGTCATGGAGACCTTCGACAACACTCGGCCCGTGGTCGCCGCGATGGCCGTCGGCATTGCCCGCGCCGCCCTCGAGGAGCTGCGCAAGATCCTCACCGAGGCCGGCATCGAGATCTCCTACGACAAACCGTCGCACGCGCAGAGCGCACCTGCGGCGGAATTCCTGCGAATGGAATCCGATTGGGAGGCGGCGTATCTGCTGATGGTCCGCTCGGCGTGGCAGGCCGACAACGACATTCCGAACTCGAAGGAAGCGTCGATGGGCAAGGCGAAGGCCGGCCGGGTGGCCAGCGACATCACGCTGAAGGCGGTCGAACTGGCCGGCACGGTCGGGTACTCGGAGGTCGCCCTGCTGGAGAAGTGGGCCCGCGACAGCAAGATCCTCGACATCTTCGAGGGCACCCAGCAGATTCAGCTGTTGGTGGTGGCGCGCCGGCTGCTCGGCTTGTCGTCGGCCGAACTTAAGTAGCGTCCTCTCGAACCCGTCGTTTGTGAACCTGGCGACGGAAGCCGCCGAAAAGGCGTCGCGGGATTCACATTTGGTGGCAGCGCTGGCAGCCGAACCCCCTAGAACCCGTCGTGCACGACCACACGGGTGCGGCCGGTGACGCCGCCGCCGATGATCGTGCGCAAGGTGTGCGGCGCCTCGAGCACCGGGACGTCCTTGGTGATTTCGTTGAGATGCTTCGGCTTGAGCTCGCCCTCGATCTGCTTCCAGATCTCGCGCCGCGGCCCGATCGCGAGCTGTACGGAGTCGATGCCCGCCAGGGTGACGCCGCGCAGAATGAACGGCATCACGGTCGTGGGAAGGTCGGCGGACCTGGCCAACCCCGAGATTGCCGCCACACCCGCGTAATTGAGGGTGCTCAGCGCGTATGCGAGGGTGTCGCCCCCGACGCTGTCGACGACGCCGGCCCATTTCGACTTACCCAGCGGACGGACCTTCTCCCCCTGCTCGGGCAGGCGTCCGATCACCTGGTAGGCGCCCAGGCCCATGAGATAGTCGTGCGCCTCGGCCTTCCCGGTGGATGCGATCACCTCATAGCCCAGACCCGCCAGCAGGTCGACGCTGATGCTTCCGACGCCTCCGGTCGCACCGGTGACCAGTACCGGCCCGTCCTGCGGTCGCACACCGTGGTCGCGAATTGCGTTGACGCTCATGGCCGCGGTGAAGCCGGCTGTGCCGATAGCGGCGGCCTCTCCCGTCGTCAACCCGTCGAGCTTGACCAGGTAGTCGGCCGGTAACCGGGCGGTGTCGGCGTAGCCGCCGTGCCTGCCGGTGCCGATGTCGTACCCATGGGCGACGACCCGGTCACCGACGGCAAACTGCGATGATGACGACGCCGTGACCGTGCCGGCCGCGTCGATGCCCGGGATGAGCGGATACGACCGGGCCACACCGCCTTTGGGCGTCACGGCCAGGGCGTCCTTGTAGTTGATCCCCGAGTACTCGACGGAGACCGTGACGTCACCCTCAGGCAGGAAAGTGTCGTCGACGATTTCGTGTCGGAGGGCGATTCCTCCTTCGGCGTCCTGATGTGCGACCAAGGCGTTGACTGCGCTCATGACGCCCATTGTTCACCTGGGCCCATGCGCAAAGCCGGGGAACGCAAGAGTCCCCGGACGCGTGTCGCGTCCGGGGACTCCTGAGTTGTCTTACGAACCGAGATGCGAGATCAGGTCAGGCTTCATCTCCTGCAACTGAGCACCCCAGTACTCCCAGCTGTGCGTGCCGTACGGCGGGAAGTTGAACACACCGTTGGTGCCGCCCGCGGCGATGTAGTTGTCACGGAACGTGATGTTCGTGCGGATGGTCAGGCCCTCGAGGAACTCGGCGGGCAGGTTGGCGCCACCGAGCTCGTTGGGCGTGCCGTTACCGCAGTAGATCCAGATCCGTGTGCCGTTGGCGACGATCTGTGGGATCTGCACCATCGGGTCGTTGCGCTTCCACGCGCTGTTGGGGTCCTCGGTGCGGCCCCACATGTCGTTGGCGTCGAAACCGCCCGCATCACCCATGGCCATGTTGATCAGGAACGGCCACTGGCCCTCGGACGGGTTGAGGAACGCCGACAGTGCTCCGGCATAGATGAACTGGTCGGGGTGGTACACCGACAGGATCAGCGCGGAGTTACCCGACATCGAGAGGCCGACCGCAGCGTTGCCCGTCGTCGACACGCCCCTGTTGGCGGACAGCCATTGCGGCAGCTCGCTGGTCAGGAACGTCTCCCACTTGTAGGTCTGGCATCCGGCCTTACCGCACGCCGGCGCATACCAGTCGGAGTAGAAGCTCGACTGGCCGCCGACCGGCAGGACCAGCGACAGCGGCGTCTCGTAGAACCACTCGAATGCCTGGGTCTCCAGGTCCCAGCCGTTGTAGTCGTCGCGAGCACGCAGTCCGTCGAGCAGGTACACCGCCTTGGAGCCGGTGCCCTTCTGGAACTGCACCTTGATGTCGCGTCCCATCGACGGCGACGGCACCATCAGGTACTCAACGGGCAGGCCGGGCCGGGAGAACGCCCCAGCGGTGGCTGACTGGCCGGCCAGGCTCACGAATCCCGGTAGCAGGGCCGCCGCGATGGCCGCCACCGCGAAGCGCCGCGCCCATGGGCCGCGAATCTTGTCAATCAAGCTCATACTGCAAGTCCATCCATCTTCCGGTTTGCCACTTTGGAGGCCGTTCCGTCTGCGATCGAGCGATCGCCATCGACACCGCAGCAATGTGTGCACTGCGTTGTCATGCCCGCTCGACTGAGCCCGGGGCCGTCGAGCGGACCGAGAAATTTCAGTTGTCGCGTGTGCAGTAAAACATGATGATCAGCGCAGGAGAAACCCAGGGCCGTGTGGCGCGCCGGATTTTGCGAGCAAATTACCACTGACACGACGGTCGGAAACGGCTTCGACCGGGCATCGGTGGGCCGATCGCGGCACCCGTAGGCTGCCGTCATGGCACCGGCCCGCACGCCGCGACTGTCGGTCGACGACTGGATTCAGGCCGGATACGAGATTCTCGCCGAGCTGGGCATCAAGGCGCTCAAGCTGGACGCGCTGTGCGAGCGCGTCGGCGCCACCAAAGGCAGCTTCTACTGGCATTTCCCCGATATGGCCGGCTATCGATCCGCGCTTGTCCGGGCGTGGGGCGAGGTGCGCGACGACGATCGGCGCCATTTTGCGGCGCTGAGCGACCTGCCGCCGCGCGAGCGGCTCTCGCTAATGATGAGTGCGCTGGTGGACGCCCGGCATCGGACGCTGGAACGGGCGATGCGGGAGTGGGCGCGAACCGACGAAGAGGTCGCCGCGGGGGTACGGGCGTCGGATCGGCGGGTTCTCGAGGCGGTGCGCCAGGCGTTCATCGAGGACGGCTTCGACCCCGAGGAGGCCGATCTGCGTGCGAACGCCACCTTCGCGGCGGGGATCGGCTTCCTGCATCTGTCCGGCGCTAAAGCCAGTAGCAAGGCTGCGGCGCGGCGGGAACGGTTTCTCGACATCATGCTCACGCGGTAGTTCGCGCACGCTCGGTGCGCGACGAGCGTGCAGATGACGTCGGGTTTCGGCGGCGTTTCGGGTGCAGACATGCCCGCTCGGCTGCTCTACGACGGGACGTTCCATACAAAAAAGTATGGTAGCGTTCGGGCCATGACGACCGCTCCGGCTCTCCCCCTTGTCGACGCCGATTTCGTCGGTCGGCTCGCCGAGCGGGCACCGGAGGCCGAGCGGCTGCGCCAGTTGCCGGAGGCGACGGTCGACGAACTGACCGCATCGGGGCTCACCGATCTGCTGGTGCCCGCGCGATACGGCGGCATGCAGGCACCGCTGCCGGCGATCTTCGATCCGGTCCGGCGAATGGCACACGGCTGCGCGTCGAGCGCGTGGACCATCGGCTTCTATGTCCTGCACAACTGGATCCTGGCGTTGTTCGACGAGCAGGCCCAGGAAGAGGCGTTCGCGGCCCGTCCGTTTCTCGCGCCCGCTCCCCTGGCGCCGACGGGTCGAGGGCTGCCCACCGACGGCGGCATACGGCTAAGCGGGCGCTGGTCGTGGGCCACCGGCGTGATGCACGGCAACTGGATCATGGTCGGGGCGCTGTGTGGCCCCGACGACGCGATCTTCCCGGCGCTTGCGCTGCTGCCCATCGAAGACGTCGTGATCGAGGACGTGTGGCACACCGACGGGATGCGCGCCACCGGCTCCAACGACGTCGTGATCAGCGACGCGTTCGTCCCGGAACACCGTCTGGTCCGCGTCGTCGACATCTACACCGGTACCGCGCCCGGCGCGGCGCTGCACGACGCCGACACCTACCGCTGGCCGATGGTGCCCGCCCTGGCGCTGTTGGCGGCGATGCCGGCGCTGGGCGGCGCCGAACGTGTCGCCGAGATCTACGCCGAGAGGTTGTCGGAACGGGTGCTGGCCTACGAGGGCGTCATGCAGAAGGACAAGCCGATCGCGCAGGCCCGCCTCGGAGAGGCGGAGGTGCGCCTGCGGGCGCTGCGCGGCCTTCTGGCCGACACCATCGCAGAGATCGAGGCCATCGTCGCCGCCGGTGATGCGGTACCCAGACCGGTGCGCGGGGCGGCCCGCATGGCCGCGGCGCACATCGTCCACGAGTCACGACACGTGATCGGGCTGTTGCTCGAGGCGTCGGGTGCCAGCGCGCATTTCGTCGACAACCCGCTGCAACGGATCAAGCGCGACGTCGACGTGGTGGCCGGGCACGTGGTCTTCGACTACGACACGAGCCGAGAGCTCGCAGGAGCCCTGAGATTGGGAATGAAAGTGTCACGAACCGCGATGGTGTGATCGGAGGGACCCATGGCCGAGGACTTGCGCGACCAAGTCACCAAGATGTTCCAGAAGAACGTCATGAACCCGATGATGCGGCTCCTGCCGTTCCAGACGTTGCTGGAGACGACGGGTCGCAAGAGCGGCCAACCTCGTCGCACTCCGCTGGGCGGGCGGCGCGTGGGCAACGAGTTCTGGTTCGTCTCCGAGTTCGGCGAGAGCTCGCAATACGTCAAGAACATCCAGGCTGATCCCGCCGTGCGCGTTCGCTTGAACGGCAAGTGGCACAAGGGAACCGCACATATCGTGGCCGATGATGATGCCCGTGAGCGGTTGCGCTCGCTGCCGCAGTTCAACAGCTTCGGCGTACGGACCTTCGGCACGAATCTGCTTACTATTCGGGTCGATCTCGAGGATTGACTCGCGGCGTAAGTAAAACTAAAGTCAGTTTTAGTTCTTGGTCGCGGGCGGCTCCCCCCGCCTCGCCGTCATCGTCGATGGAGCGAATCATGGAATCGTTTGTCCACCTGCGCAAAGGCCGCACTCCCAAGCGTCTGCACGCCGACCTCGACGGCCTCAAGGACGACGAACTCGGCCGTGGCGGATTCGTCGGCCGCACCGCCAACATCTACCGCCGCCACGACCCCACCGCATACCGGGCGTCGGGACCGCTGCGGCCGGTCGATGTGATGACCAGCGAGCTCAAGCCCAGCGACGCCACCGATGCCGCGGGCACGCCGCTGCTGTTGTTCAGCAACCCCGACTGCCGGATCTCGCTGAGCCGGCGCAGCGAGGAGATGCCGTTCTACGTGCGGCACGTCGACGGCGACCTGCTGTCGTTCGTGCACCGGGGTTCTGGTCGGCTCGAGACGGAGTTCGGACCCCTGCGCTACCGAGAGGGCGACTGGGTCTACGTGCCGAAGGCGACGACGTGGCGCCAGGTTCCCGACGAGGAAACGACGCTGCTGATGATCGAGGCCACCGCCGAGTTCCGCATCCCACCGCCCGGGCCGCTCGGCAGGCACTTCCCGTTCGACCCGTCACAGACGACGGTGCCCGAGCCGCAGCCGATCGACGACGGCGACGGCCCACAGATCGACGGAGAATACGAAGTCCGCCTCGTCCACGAGGGTGGGCCGACATCGCTGTTCTACCAACACAACCCGATCGACGTCGAAGGATGGCGCGGCGACAACTTCCCGTTCACCTTCAACATCGCCGATTACAACGTGATCGCCAGCGAGAGCGTGCACCTGCCGCCGACCGTGCACCTGTTCATGGAGGCGACGGGTGTGGCGGTGATGAACTTCCTGCCCCGGCCCGCCGAGAGCGTCCCCGGCACCGAGCGTCCGCCGTGGTACCACCGCAACGTCGACTTCGACGAGGTCTCCTTCTTCCACGGCGGCGACCTCTTCGGTATCCCGATGCCGCCCGGGTTGGTCAGCCACGCCCCGCAGGGTGTGCACCACGGCGCACCGGAGAAGGCCCGTGAGCGTGCGCGGCGCAAGTTCGACGAACAGGACCGCGTCGGTTGGTACGTCATCTCCGTCGACACGACCAGGCGGCTGACGCCGTCGGCAGAGGTTCTCGCCAATGATTTGGGCCAGCACGCATGACCCAGACGACCGAGGCGCCGGTGCGCTACGAATACGACCGCATTCCCTATCTCGTTGCCTACCAGAACACTTCGGGTGTGCGCGATGTCTACGGCGGAGTGGCCGAACTGGTGGTGCTCGAAAGCCACCTGCTGCGGCCCAAGGACAAACCCTCCGATACCGTGCTGGTGTTCATGCATCCGATCGGCGGCGGCGCCTACCTGCCGATGATGAACGGGCTCGCACGGGCGGGACACCATGTCATCTACTGCAACAGCCGATTTCGTGGCACCGACTCTGCGCTGCTGATGGAGAAGGTCGTCGAGGACCTCGGCGAATGCATCAAGGACGCCAAGAACCGCTTGGGCTATTCAAAGGTGGTGCTGGCCGGATGGAGCGGCGGTGGCTCCCTGTCGGCGTTCTACCAGCAGCAGGCCCAGCACCCCACGATCACCGCAAGCCCGTCCGGTGACGGGCCGGATCTGACCAAGCTCGGCCTCATCCCCGCCGACGGGTTGATGCTGCTGGCCGCCCACATCAGCCGCCACGGCACCCTGACCGAGTGGCTCGACGCGTCGATCCTCGACGAGTCCGATCCCACCAATCGCGACCCGGAACTGGATCTGTACAACCCGGGCAATCCGAACCAGCCGCCCTACTCGCAAGAGTTCCTCGATCGCTACCGCAAGGCGCAGATCGACCGCAACCGCCGAATCACCAAGTGGGTCAAGGACAAACTGGACGAGCTGAAGGCCGCCGGGCGGCCCGAGGACGAGTTCGCGTTCGTCGTGCACGGCACGATGGCCGACCCCCGCTGGCTCGACCCAGCCGTCGACCCGAACGAACGCACCCCCGGAACCTGTTACCTGGGTGACCCTCAGGTGGTGAACAACAGCCCCGTCGGGCTCGCGAGGTTCTGCACACTGCGCAGCTGGCTGTCGCAGTGGAGCTACGACGACGCCAACGGCGATGCCGTGGCCTGCGGCCAGGACATTGCGGTGCCGACCCTGGTGATCGGCAACCTCGCCGACGACGCATGCACACCGAGCCACACGCGCAGGCTGTACGAGGCGATCGGGCATCATGACAAGGAGATGCACGAGATTCCGGGCGCGAACCACTATTACGCCGGCGCTGACCAGCGCGACAAGCTGCGCGAAGCCGTCGGCGTCGTCACCGACTGGCTGCACAGGCACGGCTTCTCGCTATGAGCGTGACGGGTCCGCTGGACGGCATCCGCGTCATCGAGGTCGGCACGCTGATCTCGGGGCCGTTCGCAGGACGCCTGCTCGGCGACATGGGCGCCGAAGTGATCAAGATCGAGCCGCCGGGCGCCCCGGATCCGCTGCGCACGTGGGGCCAGGCCGAGCTCGACGGGCATCACTTCTTCTGGACCGTGCACGCGCGCAACAAGAAAGCCGTCACGCTGAACCTGCGGACCGAAACTGGCCGCGGCCTGTTCCTCGACCTCGTGGAGCGCTCCGACATCATCGTCGAGAACTTCCGGCCGGGCACGCTGGAGAAGTGGAACCTGGGCTACGACGTGCTGCGCGAACGCAATCGGGGCATCATCCTGGTCCGCGTGTCCGGTTACGGGCAGACCGGACCCGAGGCGCACAAGGCCGGCTATGCCTCGGTCGCCGAGGCGGCCAGTGGCCTGCGGCACATGAACGGCTTTCCCGGCGGCCCGCCGCCTCGGCTGGCGCTGTCGCTGGGTGACAGCCTCGCAGGCATGTTCGCCGCGCAGGGCGCATTGGCGGCGCTGTACCGCCGCTCGGTGACCGGCGACGGCCAGGTCGTCGACGCGGCGCTCACCGAGGCGTGCCTGGCGGTCCAGGAATCCACCATCCCCGACTACGACGTCGGTGGTGTGGTGCGCGGCCCGTCGGGGACGCGACTGGAGGGCATCGCCCCGTCGAACATCTACCGCAGCGCCGACGGCAGCTGGGTGGTGATCGCGGCCAACCAGGACACCGTTTTCCGACGGCTGTGTGAGGCGATGGGTCGCCCCGAACTTGCCACCGACGACCGGTTCGCCAATCACGTTGCGCGCGGCCGTAACCAGGACGAACTGGACAAGATCATCGGTGATTGGGCCGCCGAACGCCAACCCGATGACATCATCGAAACCCTCAGTGCCGCAGGCGTGATCGCCGGGCCGATCAACACCGTCGCCGAAGTCGTCGAAGACCCGCAACTTCGGGCCCGAGAGATGTTGGTCGAGCACTGGGACGAGCGGATCGGACGGTCCGTCCTGGGTCCCGGCGTCGTGCCGGTGCTCTCGGAGACGCCCGGGACCGTCCGCTACGCCGGGCCCGCCGCACCCGGTCAACACAACGACGAGGTCTACTGCGGCCTGCTCGGCAGGAACTCCGCCGAACTCGACGCGTTGAGGGCAGAGGGAGTGCTGTGAACCAGGAACACGTGCAGATACGGGATGTTTCGCTGCGTGACGGTCTGCAGATCGAGGACCCGATTCCGTTGTCGGCCAAGCTCGAACTGCTGGCCGCCGTCGCCGCCACCGGGGTCCGCGAGATGGAGGCGACGGCGTTCGTCTCGCCGTCGAAGGTGCCCGCGCTTGCCGACGCCGCCGACCTCGCCACGCATCTGCAGGAGTACCGCGACTCACACGGCATCGAGTTCTCCGCGCTGGTGGCCAGCCCGAACGGGGCCAAACGCGCGATCGCTGCGGGGTTGTCGTCGATCGAGTACGTGGTGTCGGCCGCCGACGGTCACAGCCAGGCCAATGTGGGCCGCACCTCCGCAGAGGCGACGGCGTTGATTCCGGAGATCATCGCGATCGCGCACGACAGCGGGGCCAGCGTCGAGGTCATCGTCGCCACCACGTGGGACTGCCCGTTCGACGGCCCGACGCCCCATCAGCGCGTCGTCGATGTGATGACGACCGCGTTGTCGAGCGAGGTCGACCGGTTGGCGATCGCGGACACCATCGGCACCGCCACCCCCCGGCGGGTGACCGAGACGATCGAGGCGCTGCGCCCGCTGGTCGGTGAGATCCCGCTGGGCGCCCACTTCCACAACACCCGCGGCGCCGGGTTGGCCAGCGCCTACGCGGCGGTCGCGGCAGGCATCACCCGGCTGGACGCGTCGGTGGGCGGGCTGGGCGGCTGCCCGTTCGCGCCCGGTGCGAGCGGCAACATCGCCACCGAAGACCTGGTATACCTGTTGCGCGACAGCGGGATCGGGGTCGACGTGGACCTGGATGCCGCGATCGAGGCGGCCGGCGTGGCGCAGCGCCTGGTCGGACACGATCTTCCGAGTTCGCTGTTGCGCGCCGGCGACCGAATCCTGAACTGAGCAGACGTGCCCACCGGACCGTCGCCGGCACTGAGCGCCAAGGGCCGCCAGACCCGCGAGGCCATCGAGAAGGCCGCGCGGAAACTGTTCGCAGAACGCGGTTTCCACGGTACGACGCTCGGTGACATCACTTCGGCGGCCGGTAAGTCACCCGCATCCTTCTACCGCTATTTCGCGGACAAGGAAGACCTGTTGGCGGTGCTCGCGCAGTCGTTCCTACGCGAAGTGGTGGCGCCGTCCGGCGGAGCACTCGACCTACCCGAATCGCCGGATGACGACGCGTTCTTCCGCACCGTGGTCACCGGCTACTGGAACATGTTCAAACAGAACATCGGGATCATGATCGCCGTCGCCCAACTGGCCACGACCCAACCGCGGTTCGCCGCAGTGCAGAACGAGTTTCGTCGGTTGGGGATGGACGTGGTCGCCGCGTCGGTGCGGCGCGCGCAGGAGCAGGGCTACAGTGCCGAGCTCAACCCCGAGCACACCGCGGCGGCCATCGCGCTGCTGTTCGAGAACTTCACCACCGTCTTCGTCGGAACATCGGGCCTCTGCATCGAGCTGACCGACGAGGATGCGATCGCCACGCTGTCGAGGATCTGGAAGAAGACGCTGTACGGTTTTTGAACCCCGGAAAGGAAATCAACGTGGATTTCGCCCTGCCCGACCATCTGCCTTCACTCCTCGCCGAGATGGACGCCTTCATCGAGGCGGAGATCAAGCCGCTGGAACGCGAGAACATCCAGTACTTCGACAAGCGTCGCGAACATGCCCGTACGGACTGGGACAACGACGGGATCCCCCGCCGGGAATGGGAGGACCTGCTCGACGAGATGCGCAGGCGCGCGGACGCGGCGGGATGGTTGCGCTATGGGCTGCCGTCCCGGTTCGGTGGCCGCGACGGCAGCAACATCGACATGGCCGTCATCCGTGAACATCTCGCGCACAAGGGTCTCGGGCTGCACAACGACCTGCAGAACGAGTCGTCGATCGTCGGCAACTTCCCGCAGGTCATCATGATGGACCGGTTCGGCACCGACGCGCAGAAGGCCGAATGGACCGAGGCGTTGATCACCGGGAACCGGTCGATGGCCTTCGGCCTCACCGAACCCGCCCACGGTTCGGACGCCACCTGGATGGAGACCACCGCGGTGCGTGACGGTGACGAGTGGGTCATCAACGGCGCCAAACGATTCAACACCGGCGTGCACCGCGCCACCCACGATCTGGTGTTCGCCCGCACCTCCGGCGAAGCCGGCCAGGCCCGCGGCATCACCGCATTCCTGGTGCCCACCGACGCCCCCGGATTCACCGTGCCGTACTACTGGTGGTCGTTCAACATGCCGACCGACCATGGTGAGGTCGAGCTGAAGGACGTCCGGGTGCCCGCCGACGCGGTGCTCGGTGAGATCGACCGAGGCCTGGAGGTGGGTCAGACGTTCCTGCACGAGAACAGGATTCGCCAGGCCGCCAGCAGCCTCGGCGCCGCGCAGTACTGCATCGACCGCGCCGTGCAGTACGCGAACGACCGCAAGGTCTTCGGCAAGCCGCTGGCGGTGAACCAGGCCGTGCAGTGGCCGCTGGTGGAATTGCAGACCGAGGCCCAGATGGTGCGCCTGCTGGTGTATTACGCGGCAACCGAGTTGGACCGCAACCACCACATGGAGGTTTCGGACAAGGTGTCGATGGCCAACTACCGCGCCAACCGGTTGGTCTGTGAAGCCGCCGACCGTGCGATGCAGGTGTTCGGCGGCGTCGGCTACAGCAGACACGAACCGTTCGAACACATCTACCGGCATCACCGGCGCTACCGGATCACCGAAGGAGCCGAGGAGATTCAGATCCGGCGGGTGGCGCAGCGACTGTTCGGGTTCGGCAAGCGTTGAGCCGCGAACTCGCCGAAGGCCTCACCGACGTCCTCGGGCCGGTGCTCGGCGAGGGCGTCGCCGTCGAGAATCTGCACGCGCTGACCGGCGGCGCGAGTCGCACGACGTGGGCGTTCGATGCGGTCACCGACACCCGTCGTGCCCTGATCCTGCGTACGGGCCCGCCCGACGACGTCCACGCGAGCATGGAACTGGAAGCCGCCGTCCAGCAGCGAGCGGCCGCCGCGGGGGCGCCGGTGCCCCACATCCTCGCCGCCGACAACTCCCCTGCCGCACTGGGCAATCCGTACCTGATCTGCGACGCCATCGGTGGCGAGACGATCGTGCGCAGGATCTATCGCTCGTTGGACGACTCCGGTCGTGAACGGTTGCTGCACCAGTGCGCCGAGGCGCTGGCCGCCGTTCACCGTGCGGACCATCAGGGCATCGACGTGCCACCGTCGGACCAACTGTCGGAGTGGCGGGTCCGGCTCGACGAAATGGGCGACACCACAGCGACGTTCGAGTGGGCCTTCCGCTGGCTTGAGGCCAACCGGCCGCCTCCGTCCCCGCACGTGCTGGTGCACGGCGACTTCCGGATGGGCAACCTGATCGTCGACGACAACGGTCTTGCCGCGGTGCTGGACTGGGAGCTCGTGCACATCGGCGAGGTCTACGAAGACCTGGCCTGGTTCTGCATCCGGGCATGGCGTTTCGGCGCGCCGGAGCATCACGGCGCCGGCGGGTTGGGCAGCGTCGAGGATTTCCTGGCCGCCTACGAATCCGCCGCGAGCTTGACGCTCGACCGCGAGGCGTTCCGGTGGTGGTTGACCGTCGCGACGCTGCGGTGGGGCGTCATCTGCCGGTACCAGGCCGAACGTCATCTGTCGGGACAGACGGAGTCAGTCGAGCTGGCCGCGATCGGACGGCGCGTCAGCGAAACCGAATGGGACGTTTTGGATCTGCTCGAAGGAGGGGGACCGCGATGACCTGGCTCTACGGTCGCCCGACGGCGGCTGAACTCGTCGCAGCCGTCGCCGGCTTCCTCGAGAACGACGTCCGCAACGTCACCGGCCCCGACAGCGGGGTGGCCGACGCCGGCCAAGTCAACTTCCACGCCCGCGTCGCGGCCAATGTGTTGCGCATCGTCGAACGCGAACTGCTCGACACGTCGTCCGGCGAGGTCATCGACGCCCTGCGCGAGATCGGTTACCACGACGAACCGGAACTGGCCGCGGCGATCCGCTCGGGCGAGCTCGACGACCTCGCCGCAGAGCTGTTGCCGGTGCTGCGGACGATCGTCCGGCACCGCCTGGACGTCAACCACCCCGGCTACTGACGCGATTTGTGCACATCGAGGAGCGGTGAGCGCTCCCGATCGTGCACAAATCACATCAGGGGCGGCGGATTCGGGCCAGCCACGCCGGTTCGTCGACGAGAGTTCCGGCCGCCGATCCGATCGCGTCGGCCTGGGCGGACTGAACGATGCCGCGGTAGGTGGTCTCCGCCAGGGACTCGAGGACCCACCCGTCGCCGAACGCGTCGCGGATGTCGGATTCGCTGACCTCGGGGCCGAATCCGCGGCCGCGGTCGGAGAGCGCGAGCACGTGGACCAGCCCGCCCGACCGGCACGCCGCGTGCAGGCTGCGCACGTATCTGGCGCGGTCGGACTGGTCGAAGATGTGGAACAGCGCGCTGTCGACGATGGTGTCGTAGGCCGCCTCCCCGAGATCCATCGCATCGGCGACCTCGAAGCGCGCGTCGACGCCCTTGGCCTCGGCGTTTCTGCGGGCGTGCTCGACCGCCGAGGGCGCGTAGTCGACGCCGAGCACGTCGTAGCCGAGGCCGGCGAGCAGGATCGTGTGCTCACCGGCGCCACAGCCGACGTCGAGCACCGTGCCCCGGATCAGGCCCGCGCGTTCCAGGTCGACGATCGCCGGCTGCGGCTCGCCGATCACCCATGGCGCGGTCCCGCTCTTGTAGGCGTCGTCGAATAGCGAGAGAGTAGGTGTCACATCCATGCCCGCCAGTGTTCAACCTCAATCGGTGTTGAGGTCAAGGAGGATCACGTGACCGTTGCCCACGACGTTGTCACCGACGTGGCGGATCGCTTGTTCGCAGCGATCGAGGCCGGTGACCGTGACGCCATTTCGCGACTGTGGCACGACGACATCGTGGTCTGGAAGGTCGCCGACCGCGACCGTGACAAGGACCGGGCGCTTCGAGTCCTGCACTGGTTCATCGACACCACCTCACAACGCCGATACGAGGTCATCGATCGTCAGCTGTTCGACGGAGGGCTGGTCCAGCAGCACATCCTGCACGCCACCGGACACAACGGTGGCGTCATCGCGATGCGCGTCGGCATCATCATCAAGCTGAGCGCCGACGGGCGGATCGGCCGGATCGACGAGTACTTCGATCCATCGGACATCGCGCCATTGCTCGATCCCACCACGTGACCCGTCGGGCCGACCGCCCGGCCACAAGCCCATCCGACAAACCGAGCTAGGAGACGACATGGTAAGCCTGAGCGAGCTTTTCAGCGACCCCGCCTCGACGGGAACGTGGACGCTGGACCCGGCTCAATCCACGATCGCGGTGCGCAGCAAGTCGATGTGGGGCCTCGTACCCGTCAAGGGCCGATTCACCGAGTTCAGCGGTGACGGCCAATTGTCGGCTCCGCAAACGGTTTCCGGGCACATCGAGATCAACGCCGCGTCGCTGCGCACCGGTATCCGCAAGCGCGACGAACATCTGCACTCCGCCGATTTCTTTGGCGCAGAGAGCCACCCAGAGATCAGCGTGATCATCACGGGAGCCGACGCGATCGACGGCGACACCATCGACCTGCGTGCCGAACTGACTATCAAGGGCACTACCAAACCCCTGACGCTGCGGACCAAGGTCACACCGGTCGGCGACGGCGGGATGCGGCTGGTCACCGAGGCCACCGTCAGCCGGCGGGACTTCGGGGTCGACGGCAACCTGGTCGGCATGATCGGTGACAAGTCGACGATCTCTGGCGACTTGGTGTTCCGGCACACCCGCTAGCCGTACGATCACGGCATGGCCGAGTCATCGCGTCCGTTGCGGGTCCTCGTCTACAGCGACAACCCCAGGACCCGCGAAGAGGTACAACTCGCGCTCGGTAAACGGGTGCATCCGGAGTTGCCAGAGCTGACCTACGTCGAGGTGGCGACCGGCCCCATGGTCATTCGCCAGATGGATGAAGGCGGGTTCGATCTGGTGATCCTCGACGGAGAGGCTACCCCCGTTGGCGGAATGGGAATCGCCAAGCAACTCAAGGACGAGATCGAGGATTGCCCGCCGATCCTGGTGCTCACCGGTCGTCCCGATGACGCGTGGCTGGCCCGCTGGTCGCGCGCGGAAGCCGCGGTCCCCCACCCGATCGATCCGATCCGGCTCGGCGACGCCGTGGCCTCGCTGCTGCGCACCCTGGTGCAATAGTCAGAAAACACGTAAACCCGTGTCGCACTTGCCTATTCGAGGCACGACGACATAGCCACGTGTTGCCAATAGCGATACTAACCAAAAGGTGTGGCGCGCATCCCAAAGGGCGCTAGGGTGTGGGTAAGCTCACATCGAACAGCCCACGAGGGAGCGTTTGCTCGGTATGGATTTGTACACGCCAATCCTGGTGCTTGGCGCTATTGCGGCGGCGTTCGCGGTCGGCTCGGTTGCCATTGCTCTGCTGGTCGGCCCCCGTCGCTACAACAGGGCCAAGCTCGAGGCCTACGAATGCGGCATCGAGCCGGTGCCGCACGGGGGTGCGTCCGGTCAGCCGACCGGCCAGCGGTTTCCGATCAAGTACTACCTGACCGCGATGTTGTTCATCATCTTCGACATCGAGATCGTCTTCCTGTACCCGTGGGCAGTTGCTTTCGACAATCTCGGACTGTTTGCGCTGGTAGAGATGCTGCTGTTCATGGCGACGGTGTTCGTGGCCTACGCCTACGTGTGGCGACGGGGAGGTCTGGCATGGGACTAGAAGAGAAGCTGCCGGGCGGGATCCTGCTGTCCACGGTCGAGAAGGTGGCGGGCTACATCCGCAAGGGCTCGCTGTGGCCTGCGACGTTCGGGCTGGCGTGCTGCGCGATCGAGATGATGGCCACGGCAGGCCCGCGATTCGACATCTCCCGGTTCGGCATGGAGCGGTTCTCGGCGACGCCCCGCCAGGCCGACCTGATGATCGTCGCGGGGCGGGTCAGCCAGAAGATGGCGCCGGTGCTGCGGCAGATCTACGACCAGATGGCCGAGCCGAAGTGGGTTTTGGCGATGGGGGTGTGCGCCTCGTCGGGCGGGATGTTCAACAACTACGCGATCGTCCAGGGTGTCGATCACGTCGTCCCGGTGGACATCTACCTGCCCGGTTGCCCGCCGCGCCCCGAGATGCTGCTGCACGCGATCCTGAAGCTGCACGACAAGATTCAGGAGATGCCGCTCGGTGTGCACCGCGAAGAGGCGATCCGCGAGGCCGAGCAGGCCGCGCTGGCCGTCACGCCGACCATCGAGCTCAAGGGGCTGCTGCGATGACCAGCGGCCCGGGTGAAGAGCAGAACGCGACGAACGGCAACGGCGCCGAAGCGGGCGCACCGAAGATCATCAGTGTCCGCCGCGGAATGTTCGGGGCCAAGGGGTCGGGCGACACCTCCGGCTACGGGCGCCTGGTGCGACCCGTCGCGCTGCCCGGCAGCTCACCACGTCCCTACGGCCGCTATTTCGACGAGGTCGTCGATCGGCTCGCCGAGGTGCTCGGCGAGGACGGTTACGCGGCATCGATCGAGCGGGTCGTGGTCTACCGCGACGAGCTGATCCTCGAGGTGCAGCGTGATCAGCTGCCTATCGTGGCCCGTGCACTGCGAGACGATCCGCAGTTGCGTTTCGAGTTGTGCCTCGGGGTCAGTGGGGTGCACTACCCCGACAAAGTCGGGCGCGAACTGCACGCGGTGTATCCGCTGATGTCCATCACCCACAACCGGCGGATCCTGATCGAGGTCGCCGCACCCGACGATGACCCGCACATCCCGTCGCTGTTCGAGGTCTATCCCACCACCGACTGGCACGAACGCGAGACCTACGACTTCTTCGGCATCATCTTCGACGGGCATCCCGCCCTGACCCGGATCGAGATGCCGGACGACTGGGTGGGGCACCCGCAGCGCAAGGACTACCCGTTGGGCGGCATCCCGGTGGAGTATCACGGCGCCGAGATTCCTCCGCCCGATCAACGGAGGGCCTACAGCTGATGAGCATTTCGCACGTCCCGCCCACGCAGGGCGGCGCTTCGTCCTCGGCCGCGTCGGACAACAACGAGACGGTAATCGTTGTCGGCGGCCAGGATTGGGACCAAGTGGTCCAGGCCGCCAAGGATGCGGCCGCGGCCCACGCAGGCGAACGCATCGTCGTGAACATGGGTCCGCAGCACCCCTCCACCCACGGTGTGCTTCGGCTGGTCCTCGAGATCGAGGGTGAGACGGTCATCTCCGCCCGCTGCGGAATCGGCTACCTGCACACCGGAATCGAGAAGAACCTCGAGTTCCGGAACTGGACGCAGGGCGTCACGTTCGTCACGCGGATGGACTATCTGTCGCCGTTCTTCAATGAGACGGCCTACTGTCTGGGCGTCGAGAAACTGCTGGGCGTCACCGACGCGATCCCCGAGCGCGCCAGCGTCATCCGCGTGATGATGATGGAGCTCAACCGGATCTCCTCGCATCTTGTCGCGCTGGCGACCGGCGGGATGGAACTGGGCGCGATGAGCGCGATGTTCTACGGATTCCGTGAGCGCGAGCAGATCCTGTCGGTGTTCGAGACGGTGACGGGCCTGCGGATGAACAGCGCGTACGTTCGTCCGGGCGGGGTCGCGGTGGACCTTCCCGACGAGGCAGTGCCGCAGATCCGCGAGGTGCTCGACCTGATGCCCAAGCGGCTCAAGGACCTCGAGGACCTGCTCAACGAGAACTACATCTGGAAGGGCCGCACGGTCGGCGTCGGTTATCTCGATCTGACCGGGTGCATGGCACTCGGGATCACCGGGCCTTGTCTGCGTTCCACCGGGCTGCCGCACGACCTGCGCAAGACCCAACCGTATTGCGGTTACGAGACATACGACTTCGACGTGATCACCGACGAGGGCTGTGACTCCTACGGCCGGTATCTGATCCGGGTCAAGGAGATGCACGAGTCGCTGAAGATCGTCGAGCAGTGTCTGGACCGACTCCGGCCCGGGCCCGTGATGATCGAGGACAAGAAGCTGGGTTGGCCGGCCGATCTGAAGGTCGGCCCGGACGGGCTGGGTAACTCGCCCGAGCACATCGCCAGGATCATGGGTCATTCGATGGAGGGGCTGATCCACCACTTCAAGCTCGTCACCGAGGGAATCCGGGTGCCCCCAGGGCAGGTCTATGTCGCGGTCGAGTCTCCGCGAGGCGAACTCGGCGTGCACATGGTCTCAGACGGCGGCACCCGCCCCTACCGGGTGCACTACCGGGACCCGTCGTTCAACAACCTGCAGGCCGTCGCCGCGATGTGTGAAGGCGGCATGGTCGCCGATCTGATCACCGCGGTGGCGTCGATCGACCCGGTGATGGGAGGCGTGGACAGGTGAGCGTATTCCTCGAGCTCGGTCAGCGACCCGAGGAACCCGGCCCGCCGATCAACGGGCCGGTGTCATATTCAGACGACGTCGTGGCCCGGCTCACCGCCGACGCCGAGATGATCATCTCGCGCTACCCCCAGTCGCGTTCGGCGCTGCTGCCGTTGCTGCACCTCGTGCAGTCGGAGGACGGATGCCTGACCCCCGCCGGTATCACGTTCTGCGCCAAGCAGTTGGGGCTGACCGACGCCGAGGTCACCGCGGTGGCGACCTTCTACTCGATGTACCGGCGGACGCCGACCGGCGAGTACCTCGTCGGCGTGTGCACCAACACCCTGTGCGCGGTGATGGGTGGCGACGCGATTCTCGAAGCGCTGCAGGAACATCTGGGCGTCCATGCCGGTGAGACGACGCCGGACGGACGCGTCACCCTCGAACACATCGAGTGCAACGCGGCGTGTGATTACGCGCCGGTGGTGATGGTCAACTGGGAGTTCTTCGACAACCAGACGACGTCGTCGGCGCGCGACCTCGTCGACGCGCTGCGCGAGGGTGAACCTCCCGAACCCACGCGGGGAACGACGCTGTGCACGTTCCGGGAGACCGCGCGCACACTCGCGGGTCTGCCCGACCCACGCTCGGGTGGCAACAACGTCGGCGATGCCACTTTAGCGGGGCTGCGGGTGGCGCGTGAACGCGGCATGCAGGCACCCGACGCCGACGCCCCGGCCGCTTCCACCGAGACGCTCGACGACGAAACGGCGGGTGTCGAGGCCACCAAGAATGCGTCCGCGCCCGGCCCGTCGGCGACCGTCCCCCCGAAGTCGAACACCGTCGAAACCGACCCAGACACAACGGATTCACGCGCATGACAGACCTGACACCCGTGTTCAGCCGGTTCTGGGACGAGCCGGAACCATGGTCGATGGACACCTACCGCCGCCACGGCGGCTATCGCGCCCTGGAGAAGGCCCTGGCGATGGACCCGGACGAGCTCATCGACCTGGTGAAGGAGTCCGGTCTGCGGGGTCGCGGCGGCGCGGGCTTTCCCACCGGCACGAAGTGGTCGTTCATCCCGCAGAGCGACACCGGCGCCGGAGCCAAGCCGCACTACCTGGTGGTCAACGCCGACGAGTCGGAACCCGGTACGTGCAAAGACATTCCGCTGATGCTGACGACCCCGCACTTCCTCATCGAGGGCGCGATCATCGCGGCCTACGCGATCCGGGCGCATCACGCCTTCATCTACCTGCGCGGCGAGGTGGTGCCGGTGCTGCGCAGGCTGCACGCCGCGGTCGCCGAAGCGCACGAGGCCGGTTTCCTCGGCGACGACATCCAAGGGTCGGGATTCGACCTGGAACTGATTGTGCACGCCGGAGCCGGCGCCTACATCTGCGGTGAGGAGACCGCGCTGCTGGACTCGCTCGAAGGCCGCCGCGGGCAACCGAGGTTGCGACCACCGTTCCCCGCCGTCGCAGGGTTGTACGCCTGTCCGACTGTGGTCAACAACGTCGAGTCGATCGCCAGCGTTCCGCCCATTCTGCTCAACGGCATCGACTGGTTCCGGTCGATGGGTTCGGAGAAGTCACCGGGTTTCACGCTGTATTCGCTGTCGGGCCACGTCACCAACCCCGGCCAGTACGAGGCGCCGCTGGGCATCACGCTGCGCGAACTGCTGGAGTATGCGGGCGGAGTCCGTGCCGGGCACCAGTTGAAGTTCTGGACACCCGGCGGCTCCTCCACTCCCCTGCTGACCGATGAACACCTCGACGTACCACTGGATTACGAGGGCATGGCCGGCGTCGGCACCATGCTCGGCACCAAGGCGCTGCAGATCTTCGACGAGACCACCTGCGTGGTGCGCGCCGTGCGCCGCTGGACCGACTTCTACGCCCACGAGTCGTGCGGCAAATGCACGCCGTGTCGCGAGGGCACCTACTGGCTGGCTCAGATCTACGAACGTCTGGAGACGGGCGCGGGCACCGAGGCCGACATCGAAAAGCTGCTCGACATCTCCGACAACATCTTCGGAAAGGCGTTCTGCGCCTTGGGTGACGGTGCGGCAGCGCCCATCATGTCGTCGATCAAGTTCTTCCGCGACGAATACATCGCCCACCTCGACGGCGGGTGCCCGTTCGATCCACACGCCTCCACGCTGATGGCGACGGAAGGGGTCGGGGTCTGATGGGGGCGACTCTTTGCAGTGGCCGCACGTTCGCGGCGAGAAGGGGGCGTAATGACGCAGACCGCTGACACCGGGGCAGACACCGGAGTCGAGATGGTCCAGTTGTCCATCGACGGCTTCGACGTCAGTGTTCCGAAGGGCACGTTGGTGATTCGGGCCGCAGAACTGATCGGCATCCAAATCCCGCGATTTTGCGACCATCCACTGCTCGATCCGGTGGGGGCCTGCCGGCAGTGCCTGGTCGAGGTCGAGGGCCAGCGTAAACCGATGGCGTCATGCACGACGACCTGCACCCCGGATATGGTGGTGCGCACGCAGTACACCTCACCGGAGGCGGACAAGGCGCAGCAGGGCATCATGGAGTTCCTGCTGATCAACCATCCGCTGGACTGCCCGGTGTGCGACAAGGGTGGCGAATGCCCGCTGCAGAACCAGGCGATGTCCAACGGCCGCGCCGAAACACGCTTCGAAGACGTCAAACGCACCTTCCCGAAGCCGATCAACATCTCCTCGCAAGTGCTGCTGGACCGCGAGCGGTGTGTGCTGTGCGCGCGCTGCACCCGCTTCTCCGAGCAGATCGCCGGCGATCCGTTCATCGAACTGCTCGAACGCGGTGCACTGCAACAGGTCGGCATCGCGACGGATGAACCGTTCGAGTCCTACTTCTCCGGCAACACCGTGCAGATCTGCCCCGTCGGCGCGCTGACCGGGGCGGCCTACCGCTTCCGGGCCCGGCCGTTCGACCTGGTGTCGAGCCCCAGCGTGTGCGAGCACTGCGCATCTGGATGCGCCCAGCGCACCGACCATCGGCGCGGAAAGGTCATGCGCCGCTTGGCCGGTGACGAACCCCAGGTCAACGAGGAATGGAACTGCGACAAGGGTCGCTGGGCCTTCACCTACACCACCCAGGGCGACCGCATCACCACCCCGATGATCCGCGACGAGGACGGCAAGTTGCGGCCCGCCTCGTGGTCGGAGGCTCTCGTGGTGGCCGGCACCGGGCTGGCGGCCGCGGCCGGAAGCGCGGGTGTGCTGGTCGGCGGCCGGATGACCGTCGAGGACGCCTACGCCTACTCCAAGTTCGCCCGGATCGTGCTCAACACCAACGACATCGACTTCCGGGCCCGGTCGCACAGCGCCGAGGAGGCCGACTTCCTGGCCGCCCATGTCGCGGGACAGCCGATGACGGTGACCTACACCGATCTGGAGAATGCGCCGGCGGTGCTGCTGGCCGGCTTCGAGCCGGAAGAGGAATCCCCGATCGTGTTCCTGCGGCTGCGCAAGGCCGCGCGCAACAAGGGGCTGCAGGTCATCTCCGTCGCCCCCTTCGCCAGCCGCGCCCTGACCAAGCTGCGCGGCCGCCTGGTCACCGCGGCCCCGGGCGACGAGGCAGCCGCCCTCGACGCGCTGGCCGACGACCCGCAGCTACGGCTGCCAGGCGCGATCATCATGGTCGGCGAGCGCCTGGCCACATCGCCCGGAGCCCTCTCTGCGGCAAGCAGATTGGCAGAAGCGACCGGCGCTCGGCTGTCGTGGGTGCCGAGACGGGCAGGCGAACGAGGCGCGGCTGAGGCCGGCGCACTACCGAACCTGCTGCCCGGTGGCAGGCCGATCGCCGACAGCGCGGCCGTCGAGCAGACCGCGGCGGCATGGCACGTCAGCGAGCTGCCCACCGAACCTGGTCGCGACACCACCGCGATCCTGGAGGCAGCGCGCAGCGGCGAACTGGGCGCCCTGCTCGTCGGGGGCGTCGAGGTCGACGATCTACCCGATCCCGAAGCGGCACTGGCCGCGATCGAGTCCACACCGTTCGTCGTCAGCCTCGAGCTGCGGGAGAGTGCGGTGACGGCGGTCGCCGACGTCGTCTTCCCCATCGCGCCCGTAGTGGAGAAAGCCGGTTCATTCCTGAACTGGGAGGGCCGACTCCGTCCGTTCGAGCCGTCACTGGAGACGAACGCCATCCCCGATCTGCGGGTGTTGACCTTTCTGGCCGACGAGATCGGTGTCGCGTTGAATCTGCCGACCGCAGCGGCCGCCGGGGACGAGATATCGCGCTTGGGAATGTGGGCGGGTCGACGGCCCGAAGCGCCGAACGTTGCTCCGCCGAAGCGGACGCCGCCGGCCGAGGGGCAAGCCGTGCTCGCGGGGTGGCGGATGCTGCTCGACGAAGGCCGACTTCAAGACGGCGAACCGCATCTGGCGGGTACCGCCCGTGCTCCGGTGGCACGGCTCTCCGCCGCCACCGCAGCCGAAATCGGCGCCGCGGAGGGCGATCTGGTCACAGCAAGGACACCGCGAGGAACGATCACGCTGCCGTTGGCCATCACCGACATGGACGACCGCGTGATCTGGCTCCCCCTGAATTCACCGGGTTCGGCGGTTCACCGGAGCCTCGGGGTGTCCACCGGGGATGTCGTGTCGATCGGACGGGCCGAACCGTGATCCATCCCGATCCCACCCTGTTCGGACATGACCCTTGGTGGCTGACCCTCGCCAAAGCGCTCGCGATCTTCGCGTTCCTGATGCTGTCGGTGCTCTCGGCGATCCTGATCGAGCGCAAACTGCTGGGCCGCATGCAGATGCGGTTCGGACCTAACCGCGTGGGCCCCCGGGGACTTCTGCAGTCGCTGGTGGACGGCGTCAAGCTCGCGCTCAAGGAGGGCTTGGTCCCCACAGGCGTCGACAGGTTCGTCTACCTTGCGGCACCGGTTATCGCCGCAGTGCCCGCCTTCATCGCGTTCGCCGTCATTCCGTTGGGCGGCGAGGTCTCGATCTTCGGCCACCGCACCGCATTACAGCTGACGGACATGCCTGTCGCCGTCCTGTACATCCTGGCGGCGACCTCCATCGGTGTGTACGGGATCGTGCTGGCCGGGTGGGCCTCGGGGTCGACGTATCCGCTGCTGGGCGGGATTCGCTCGAGCGCCCAGGTGATTTCGTATGAGATCGCGATGGCGCTGTCGTTCGTGGCGGTGTTCATCTACGCGGGTACGATGTCGACCTCCGGCATCGTCGCCGCCCAGGACGGCACCTGGTTCATCTTCCTGCTGCTGCCCTCGTTCCTGGTCTACATGGTGTCGATGGTGGGCGAAACGAACCGTGCGCCTTTCGATCTCCCCGAAGCCGAGGGTGAACTGGTCGGCGGTTTCCACACCGAGTACTCGTCGATCAAGTTCGCGATGTTCATGCTCGCCGAGTACGTCAACATGACCACCGTCTCCGCGCTGGCGACCACGATGTTCCTGGGCGGCTGGCACGCCCCGTGGCCCATCAACATGTGGGATGGCGCCAATACCGGTTGGTGGCCACTGCTGTGGTTCGTCGCCAAGGTGTGGGGGTTCATGTTCCTGTTCTTCTGGCTGCGCGCCACGCTGCCCCGCATGCGCTACGACCAGTTCATGGGGCTGGGATGGAAAGCACTCATCCCGTTCTCGTTGGGGTGGATCATGATCGTCGCCACGGCGCGCGCGCTCCGCAACGAGGGCTTCAGTCAGGTGACGACGACGCTGGCCTCGCTCGGCGCCATCGCGGTGCTGCTGATCGCCGTGGCGCTGTGGCGGTCAGCGCGCCGACGCAACGTTCGCGCCATCCCGCGGCAGAAGCTGGATCCGGAGATCTTCCCCACCCCGCCCCTGCCGAACAGCACGCAGACCGCAACCAAGGAGCCAGCCGATGCCTAAGTTCCTCGACGCGCTGAAGGGTTTCGGGGTCACCTTCGGAACCATGTTCAAAAAGCCGATCACCGAGGAGTATCCGGAGAAGCCGGGGCCCGTCGCCAAGCGCTATCACGGCCGGCACCAACTGAACCGGTACCCCGACGGTCTGGAGAAGTGCATCGGCTGCGAACTGTGCGCCTGGGCCTGCCCCGCCGACGCCATCTATGTCGAGGGCGACGACAACACCGAGGACGAACGGTATTCCCCCGGTGAGCGCTACGGGCGCGTCTATCAGATCAACTATCTGCGCTGCATCGGCTGCGGCCTGTGCATCGAGGCCTGCCCCACTCGGGCGTTGACGATGACCAACGACTACGAGATGGCCGACGACAACCGCGCCGACCTGATCTGGGGTAAAGACAAGTTGTTGGCGCCGTTGCGGTCCGGTATGTTGCCGCCGCCGCATCCGATGGCCCCCGGCGCCACCGACGACGACTACTACCTGGGCAATATCGGACCCGTCGAACAGGAGACCCAGAAGGTCACCGGGGACGTTCGATGAGGCTCGACCTGCTCGCGGCCGTGGCCGCCGACAACCCAGGGCAGACCACGACCACCGAGGCCGTGCTGTTCTGGGTATTGGGGATCGTGGCGGTCGTCGGTGCGCTCGGGGTGATCGCCGCACCGAAAGCGGTGTACTCCGCGATGTTTCTGGCCATGACGATGATCGTGCTGGCCGTGTTCTACATCGCCCAGGGTGCGCTGTTCCTCGGTGTGGTCCAGGTGGTGGTCTACACCGGTGCCGTCATGATGATCTTCCTGTTCGTGCTGATGCTCATCGGCGTCGACTCTTCGGACTCACTGGTGGAAACGATTCGCGGGCAACGGGTTGCGGGTGTCGTCATCGGTATCGGTTTCGGTCTGCTGCTCATCGCGGGCATCGGCAACGTCTCGGTCGGCGGCTTCACCGGCCTGGCGCAGGCGAATGCGGGTGGCAACGTCGAGGGGTTGGCGGCGCTGATCTTCGTGCGCTACCTGTGGGCGTTCGAGTTGACCAGTGCGCTGCTGATCACCGCCGCGCTCGGCGCGATGGTGCTGGCACACCGGGAACGCTTCGGGCGCCGCAAGACCCAGCGCGAACTCGCCGAGGAACGGTTCAAACCGGGCGGCTATCCGACGACGCTGCCGAATCCCGGTGTCTTCGCGCGCAACAACGCCGTCGACATCGCTGCCCGGCTACCTGACGGGTCCGGGTCGGACCTGTCCGTCAGCCCCATCCTGCAGAAGCGGACCGTCACCGTGACGAACGGCCGAGGAGGCGGGGAGTGAATCCCGACAACTATCTCTATCTGTCGGCGCTGTTGTTCACGATCGGCGCGGCAGGAGTGCTGTTGCGCCGCAACGCGATCGTGGTGTTCATGTGCGTCGAGCTGATGTTGAACGCGGCCAACCTCGCGTTCGTTTCGTTCTCCCGTATGCACGGCCACCTCGACGGCCAAGTGGTCGCGTTCTTCACCATGGTGGTCGCCGCCTGCGAGGTGGTGGTCGGGCTGGCGATCATCATGAGCATCTTCCGTGCCCGCCGGTCGGCTTCGGTCGACGACGCAAGCCTTCTGAAGAACTAGAGGCGCGATGACGATTCCTGTCTGGCTGACCATCGCGCTGCCACTGGCCGGCGCGGCGATCCTGCTCCTGGGGGGACGACGGACCGACGCCTGGGGCCACCTGTTGGGCTGCGCCGCGGCCATCGGGTCGTTCGTCGTCGGCGCCGTGCTCTTCGCCGACATGCTGGGACGTGACGCCGAACACCGCGCGATCCACGAGGCGTTGTTCTCCTGGGTTCCGGTCGGCGGGCTGCAGGTGGACTTCGGGATGCAACTCGACCCGCTGTCGATGTGTTTCGTGTTGCTGATCACTGGTGTCGGCTCGTTGATCCACATCTACTCGATCGGCTACATGGCCGAAGACCCCGGGCGGCGACGGTTTTTCGCGTACCTGAATCTGTTCCTGTCGGCGATGCTGCTTCTGGTGCTCGCCGACAACTACCTCGGCCTCTACGTCGGCTGGGAGGGCGTCGGTCTGGCGTCCTACCTGCTGATCGGTTTCTGGGCGCACAAACCGTCGGCCGCGACGGCGGCAAAGAAGGCTTTCGTCGTCAACCGCGTCGGCGACATGGGCCTGGCCATCGCGATGATGGTGATGTTCGCCTACATCGGGTCGATTTCCTATGCGGGCGTCTTCGCCGCCGCGCCGAACGCCGGCGAGGGGGTGTTGACCGCGATCGGCCTGCTGCTCCTGCTGGCCGCGTGCGGTAAGTCGGCGCAGGTGCCGCTGCAGTCTTGGCTGGGCGACGCGATGGAGGGTCCGACACCGGTTTCGGCGTTGATCCACGCCGCCACGATGGTGACCGCGGGTGTGTACCTCATCGTGCGCTCCGGACCGGTGTTCGACCTTGCCCCCACCGCACAACTGGGCGTCGTCATCGTCGGCGCCGTCACCCTGTTGTTCGGCGCGATCATCGGCTGCGCGAAGGACGACATCAAGAAAGCGCTTGCGGCGTCGACGATGTCGCAGATCGGCTACATGGTGCTGGCCGCGGGACTCGGGCCCGTCGGCTACGCGTTCGCGATCATGCACCTGCTCACCCACGGCTTCTTCAAGGCCGGCCTGTTCCTGGGCGCCGGTTCGGTGATGCACGCGATGGACGACGAGGTCAACATGCGGCGCTACGGCGGCCTGCGTAAAGCGCTGCCGATCACGTTCGTCACATTCGGCCTCGGCTACCTCGCGATCATCGGGGTGCCGCCGCTGGCCGGGTTCTTCTCCAAGGACGGGATCATCGAAGCGGCGCTCGGCGCCGGCGGCGTCAAGGGTTTGATCCTGGGCGGCGTGACGATCCTGGGTGCCGGCATCACCGCGTTCTACATGACCAGGGTGATGTTGATGACGTTCTTCGGCGAGAAGCGTTGGGCTCCCAACACGCATCCGCACGAAGCCCCCGCGGTGATGACATGGCCGATGATCCTGCTGGCCATCGGCTCCGTGGGCTCAGGGGCGGCGTTCGCGATCGGCGGCACGCTGGAGCACTGGCTCGAACCGGTCGTCGGTGCGCACGAGGTACACCACGTCGCACCTGTCTGGGTGGTGACGACGGTGATCCTGACCGTCGTCGCCGTCGGCATCCTCATCGCCTACCGCATGTACGGAAGAAAGCCCGTGCCAGCGGACGTCCCGGACGGTTCGTCGCTCACCGTTGCGGCGCGAAACGATCTGTACGGCGATGCGTTCAACGAGGCGGCGCTGATGCGGCCCGGCCAACTGCTGACCCGCGGGCTCGTCGAGATCGACGAGGAGGCGATCGACGGCGCGGCCACCGGGTTGGCGGGGCTGGTAAGCCGCCTGTCGACGGGTCTGCGGCGCCTACAGACGGGTTACGCCCGCTCCTACGCCCTTTCGATGCTTTCAGGTGCGGTTCTGGTGGTCGCGGCGATCCTGGCGGTGCAACTCTGGTGAACAACTTCCCCTGGCTCACGGTGTTGTGGGCGACGCCCACCGTCGGCGCGGCGCTGACGATCCTGCTGCCCGCCGCCCAGCGGGTGCTGGCCAAGTGGTTCGCGTTGGCCGTCTCGATCGCGGTCCTAGCGATCACCGCCGTTGTGGCGGTCGGCTTCCAACCCGGCGGCGAGCAGTACCAGTTCGTCGAATCCCACCGGTGGATCCCGTCATTCGGCACCGGCTACATCCTCGGTGTCGACGGCATCGCGCTGGCGATCGTCGTGCTCACCGCGGTCCTGGTGCCGCTGCTGATCATCGCGGGCTGGAACGACGCCGACGCCCAGACCGGCCTGCGCGGACGGTCGGTGCAGACCTACCTCGCGTTGACGCTGGCCGTCGAGGGCATGGTCCTGATGTCGCTGGTGTCGCTGGACATCCTGCTGTTCTACGTGTTCTTCGAAGCGATGCTGATTCCGATGTACTTCCTGATCGGCGGCTTCGGCGGCGAGAACCGGAGCAAGGCAGCGGTGAAGTTCCTGCTGTACAACTTGTTCGGCGGTCTGATCATGCTGGCCGCGGTGATCGGTCTGTATGTGGTGACCGCCTCGAGCGACGCGTTCGCCGCGGGCACATTCGACTTCCGCGAGATCGTCACCGCGGTGTCCAGCGGCGAGTTCGCCGTCAACCCCGCCGTGATGAACCTGCTGTTCGGTGGCTTCATGTTCGCGTTCGCGGTCAAGGCGCCGTTGTGGCCGTTCCACCGGTGGCTGCCCGATGCGGCCGTCGAGGCCACCCCGGCCAGCGCGGTGCTGATGATGGCGGTCATGGACAAGGTCGGGACCTTCGGGATGCTGCGGTACTGCCTGCAGTTGTTCCCCGACGCGTCAACGTACTTCCAGCCCCTGGTGGTCACGCTGGCGGTGATCGGCATCGTCTACGGCGCCATTCTTGCGATCGGCCAGACCGACGTGATGCGGTTGATCGCCTACACGTCGATCTCCCACTTCGGGTTCATCATCCTGGGCATCTTCGTGATGACCAGCCAGGGCCAGTCCGGTTCGACGCTGTATATGATCAACCACGGGCTTTCGACGGCCGCTCTGTTCCTGATCGCCGGGTTCTTGGTGTCGCGCAGGGGCACTCGACTGATCCGGGCGTTCGGTGGCGTGCAGAAGGTGGCGCCGGTGATGGCGGGCACGTTCCTCGTCGCCGGACTGGCGACACTGTCGCTGCCCGGTCTGGCGCCGTTCATCAGCGAATTCCTGGTACTCATCGGCACATTCACGCGGTACCCGGTGCTTGCGGTGTTCGCGGCCACGGCGCTGGTGCTGTCGGCGATCTACATCCTGTGGATGTACCAGCGGATGATGACCGGAGCCGTCACCGAGGGCAACGAGCGGGTGCGCGACCTGGTGCCGCGCGAACTCGTCGTCGTCGCACCGTTGATCGCCCTGCTGATCGTGCTGGGGGTGTACCCGAAACCCGCACTGGACGTCATCAACCCCGCGGTCGACCACACCCTGACCACTATCGACCAACCTGACCCCGCACCCAGAATCGCGGAAGGGCCGAGACCATGACCCTCACCCCGCCGACCGTCGAATACGGTCTGGTCTGCCCGATGCTGATCATCTTCGGGGTCGCGATCGCGGGAGTCCTCGTGGAGGCATTGCTCCCGCGGCGGCACCGGTACGGCAGCCAGCTGGTGCTCTGCTTCGGTGGGCTGGCGGCCGCCCTGGTCGCCGTGGTGGTGCTCGCACGTGATCTGCACGGCACCACCGGGCGGTCAGCCGTGATGGGAGCGGTCGTCATCGACTCCCCGGCGCTGTTCCTGCAGGGCACCATCCTGCTCGTCGGCGTGCTCGGCGTCCTGCTGATCGCCGAGCGACAGGTCGGCTCAGAGGTCGCCGACGGTGGTCGCCGCGGCCTGGACGGATTCACCCCCCAGGCGTCGGCCGTACCCGGCAGCGTCGCCGAACAAGTGGCCACCAAGGCCGGCGTGATCCAGACCGAGGTCTTCCCGCTGACGATGTTCGCCATCGGCGGCATGCTGCTGTTCCCGGCATCCGATGACCTGCTGACCATGTTCATCGCGCTGGAGATCCTGTCGCTACCGCTGTACCTGTTGTGCGGTCTGGCGCGTAAGCGTCGCCTGCTGTCCCAAGAGGCAGCGCTGAAATACTTCCTGCTCGGTGCATTCTCGTCGGCGTTCTTCCTCTACGGCGTGGCCATGCTGTACGGATACGCCGGTACGTTGGATCTGGTCGGTATCTCGGAGGCCGTCGCGGCGGGATCGGGTAAGACATCGCTGGCCCTGATCGGGATCGGACTGGTTCTGGTCGGCGTGCTGTTCAAAGTCGGTGCCGTCCCGTTCCACAGCTGGGTCCCCGACGTGTATCAAGGTGCGCCGACTCCGATCACGGCGTTCATGGCTGCGGCGACCAAGATCGCCGCATTCGGCGCGCTGCTGCGCGTGTTCTACGTCGCGGTACCCGGCCTGCAGAACGACTGGCGTCCGGTGCTGTGGGCGATCGCCATCCTCACCATGGTCGTCGGCACCGTGGCAGCGGTGACCCAGTCCGACGTCAAGCGGATGCTGGCGTATTCGGCGGTGTCGCACACCGGTTTCATCCTCACCGGTGTGATCGCCGCGAACGAGGCAGGGCTGTCGTCGACGCTGTTCTATCTGTTCGCGTATGGCTTCAGCACCGTGGGGGCGTTCGCCGTGGTCGGCCTGGTTCGCGACGGTGCCGGCGAGGAAGACACCCCAATGGCCCGCTGGGCGGGGCTCGGGCGTCGCTATCCGATTGTGGGGATTGTTTTTTCGCTGTTCCTCCTCGCGTTCGCCGGGATCCCGCTGACCAGCGGCTTCGTGGCGAAGTTCGCGGTGTTCAAGGCCGCCGGCGAGGGCGGAGCGATGCCGTTGGTGGTTGTCGGCGTCCTCGCAAGCGCGATCGCCGCGTACTTCTACGTGCGGGTGATCGTGTTGATGTTCTTCACCGATCCGCCCGAGAACGCCCCGACGCTGGTGGTGCCGAGTGCGCTCAGCACGACGATCGTGACGGTCACCGCGGCGGTCACGTTCGCGTTGGGCGCGCTGCCGCAGCCGCTTCTGGATCTGGCCAACAACGCCGACCAGTTCCTGCGTTAGTCGCGGGACAGCAGGCCGACCTGACGGTAGGCGGATTCGAGGTAGCGTCGCATCTGCCGCTCGGTTGGCGGATTCGGTTGCAGCACCCGGTAGGTCACCGCGCCGGCCAACATGTCCACGAGAACGTCGAGGTCGGCATCCTCGTCGACCGCGCCGCCGCGCTGCGCGCGCTCGAACATGGCGAAGGCAAGGTCACGGCGGGGCTGGATGTAGCGGTCCCAGTACATCCGCATCAGCTCGGGGTGCGTGACGGCGGACCCGTAGATCTGTGCGATCAATGCGCGAAAGCGAGGATCGGTCGCCGTGCGAGCGGCTCTGGATATGTTATGTCGCAACAGATCACGAACATCGCCGGCGGTGATCTCCTCGCGGGTGGGCCACTGTATGTCCGTGCTCACATGCGCCTCGATCGCATCCGCGACGAGTTGCTCCTTTCCCGACCACCGGCGGTAGATCGTGGGTTTGCCGACGCCGGCGCGTTTGGCCACCTGCTCGATGCTCATACCCCCGATCCCGAGTTCGATGAACACGTCGATCGCCGCCTGCAAGATGGCGGTGTCGAGGTCTTTGGCGCGTGGCCGGCCCCGACGCGGCGTCGTCATCGCACGCTGCCTCTTGCCAGCACACGACTCAGCCATCGGCGCAACGCTTTTGGCTGTCGTCCGCGCCAGGCGAGGTGGCCGTCGGGGCGCACCAGCATCGGATCGCCATCGATGCGCCGATGGATGACGGCGATCCGGGTCTCGCCGAGGTGCTCGGTCGCGATCCTCGCCAGGTCGTCGTTCGCCCCCAGAAGCCCCCAGCGGCCGTGTAGTTCGTCGCCCGAGATCCCGGGCACGCGGTCACCTGGACGCAGGCCCGACAACCGACAAGACCGATCCGCCAACGGACCCCGGCGATACGTCACCCACAACTGCGAGGTCCGGTAGGTCACCCAACGCTGCACTGCGGGCAGGTTCATCACCGGGACCACGACACGGTCGCGAATGAAGCGGCCGACGCTGCTCTGCGCCACATTGACTTTCGTGACCGCGCTTGTGTTGCGCAGCACCTCGGTGGCGAGCGGACGTCGTTCAGCCTCGTATGTGTCGAGAAGCCTCTCGTCGGCAGCGCCCGCCGTGACGAGCGCCAGTTTCCACGCCAGGTTCTCGGCGTCCCCGAGGCCCGTCAGCATCCCCTGTCCGCCGAACGGCGCATGGGTGTGCGCCGCGTCGCCTGCGATCAGCACCCGGCCACGCCGGTACGTGCTCGCCAATCGGCGGTGCACGCTGAACATCGACAGCCACTCCGCGTGCTCGATCGGTGCAGAACGACCGGTGCGCTCCGGAATGATCCGCTTCAACCGCGCGAGCATCTCATCGTCCGTGGGCTTCTTCTGCCCCGAGTGCGGATCGTAAGCGATGATGCGCCACAGACCATCGGGCATCGGCATCGCTCCGAGCATGCCGTCCTGGTGTAGCCAGCCGGTCGTGCCTGAGCGGTCGAGGTTCCAGTCGATGCGGAGGTCGGCGAGCAGGAAGCGTTCGGTGAGACGCACCCCGGGGAAGTCGATGCCCGCGGCGCGACGGGTGGCGCTGCCGGCACCGTCGCAGCCGATCAGCCAGTCGGCGGTGAGGTCGTTCCCACCGGCGAGGACGGCCGTGACGGTCCCGCCGTGCTGGTGGACATCGGTAAGCTCTGTACTCCAACTGATTTCACCACCCAGTTCGGTGAGCCGGTCTCGGAGAGCGGCCTCGACCGCCGCTTGGGAGATCACCATCGGCGGAGCGGCGGTGTCCATACCGGGGTCGCCGAAACGGATGCGCATGATCGGCTTGTCGCCCAGGTAGGTCAGGATGCTCATCGCCCGCACCGACCGTTCGGGAAGGTCGCCGAGCGCACCGAGACGGTCGAGCACCTCGGAGCCGCGGGCGTGCAGGAAGTTGGCGCGCGACGTCGTGGCGGGCGCGGCCGCCGCGTCGATCACCCGGACACGGACACCCCGCAGCAGCAGACCACACGCGGCCGCCAGACCCGTCGGCCCTGCGCCGACCACGAGAACGTCGGAAACCATCGGCTCCTCTTTCGTTACGGCACCGTTTCGTAAATACGATAGGCGATAACCATGCCGCGCGCTAGATTCGGTTCCCATGACCGAACCGCTGGTGCTCGTCGACGACCGTGGTCCCGTACGGGTGCTGACCCTCAACCGGCCGGAGGCTCGAAACGCCTTGAGTCGTGGACTGATCAAGGCCACTCACAACGCGCTCACCGAGGCCGACGCCGACGAGTCCGTCAACGCCGTGGTCCTCACCGGCAAAGACCCCGCGTTCTGCGCCGGCGTCGACCTCAAGGAGGCGCAACGCGACGGGTTGAGCTATTTCGAGGAGTTCCGGTCGCAGAGTTGCATCGCCGCGACGGGCAACATGTGCACTCCGATCGTCGGCGCCATCAACGGAGCGACCTTCACCGGTGGGCTGGAGATGGCGCTGGGCTGCGATTTCCTGATCGCCTCCGAACGCGCCGTGTTCGCCGACACGCACGCCAGGGTCGGCATCCTGCCCGGAGGCGGCATGACCGCCCGACTCCCCCAGGTGGTGGGGCTGGCCATGGCCCGGCGGCTGTCGATGACCGGCGAGGTCGTCGATGCCGCGCGCGCCGAGCGCATCGGTCTGGTCACCGAGGTCGTCGCCCACGACCGGCTGGTCGACCGCGCCGTCGAACTGGCTGCGCAGATCGCCGAGGTGCCTGCGTCAGTCATGCTCGGCCTGAAGGAGATCTACACGACGGGCGCGGCCGCGGTGATCGATCCCGCGCTGGCCGCCGAGGAGAAGATCGCGTTCGCCCAGCACCGGGATTTCGCCGGCCTCGGCGACCGTTTCCAGGCCACCTCGGAGCGCAACAAACGCCAGATCGACAGCTGACCCTCTGTACCTTCTGTGCCGCGAATGTGCCTGTCTGCTGACGACGCGCGGGCGTTCTGCGACGGTTTTCGCACGCTCGGGGGCGTCGAACGTGCGCAAACTGTCGAGTTTTCGCGGCGTGTCGTGTGCAAACATGCACGCTCGCGCAACGGGAGTGAGGGCGCGACAGCGCAACGGGAGTGAGGGTCAGCGGCGCTGGCGCAGCAGGATGAATTCGACTGTGCGGCTGCCGCCGAACTCGGGTCGCGGGGTCGTCGTCGACTCCACCTGTTTGCGCGCGTGCACCGTGATCGGGGTGTGCGGGTCGAGCACCGACAGGTAAACCCTGTGCTCGGCAAGTGACGTGACCGCACGCTCGAAGGCTCCCTCGTCGATCACCTCGACATGCGTTGCCTCCGGCCCGTTCTGAAACAGCCAGCGCGGCGGGTGGGGCAGGCTGTCGTAGGCCTCGACGACGGCCGCAGCGAACTCCATGTGATCGCGCTGGTTGGGTGCGCCGGGCGACCACTCGGGGCCCCCGTAGATGCTGATCACCACATCGGGCTCGAGTTCACTGATCGCCTCGACGATCCTCGCCCGCAGTTCGGGACTGTTGCGGATCTCGCCGTCCGCGAACTCCCAGAACCGGACGTCGGCCACGCCGACGACCGCTGCCGATCGCATCTGTTCGTGCTCTCGCAGCGGGCCGGCCTGTTCGAGGGCCATCCCCGCGATACCCGCTTCGCCGCGACTCGCCAGTGCGTAATGGACCCGCCTACCCTGGGAAGTCCATTTCGCCACCGCCGCGGCACACCCGTACTCGGGATCGTCGGGGTGCGGCACCAGCACGAGTGCGGAACGCCAGTCGGAGGGGAACGCGTCAAACACGCCTCTATGCCACCACACCGTGCACGACGATGGCGGTGGTCTGCTCAACCCAGTCGTCGCCGAGCGGCTCGCCCGGCCGCACCAGCATCCGAAGCAGCGTCGCCCCGCCGATCACCTCGACCAACCGGTCCGGGTCGACGTCGGGATAGACCTCACCCCGCCGAACCGCGTCGGCCACCCGGTCGCGCACCGCCGCAAACACACCGGTGAACCGGTCCATCACGCGCACGTTGAGTTCGTCGTCGGCGACCATGTCGGCAATCAGACCGGGCAACGCCGCCCGCACCACCGCAGAGGCGAATACATCGCGGGTGGCGGTGAGCATGGCGCGGATGTCGGCGGCGATGTCCCCCGGCGGGGTGGCGATCGCGGTCGGCGCGGCGGGGAACGCCGCTTCGTGCACCAGCTCGGCCTTGCTCGACCACCGGCGGTACAGCGCGGTCTTGGTGGTGCCCGCCCGCTCGGCCACCGCGGCGATCGTCAGATTCGAATATCCGATCTCCGCAAGGAGATCCGCCGTCGCGCGCAATATGGCAGCGTCAATGCGTGGATCCCGGGGCCGCCCGGCGCCCGGGGTCTTGTCAACCGATGACGCGTCTGGTTTCATAACGCTACCCACCGTATCGTAATTATCGGCGAAAGAAGAGACTGTGGCCAACGAACCGGCTGTCGAAGACGTCAGCCGCCTCGAACATTCCAGTCGCGATCTGTCCACCCTGCCCGGTGTGATGTCTCGATGGCTGTCGACCGTCCTGCCGGACGGGGCGGCACCGGAGATCACCGTGGAAAGTGGCGTCGACGCCAATGGGATGTCCTCGGAGACGATCATCCTGACCGGACGATGGTCCGCCGACGGGCAAGCGCAGGTCCAGAAATGGGTGGCGCGGGTGGCGCCGACCACCGAGGACGTTCCGGTGTTCTCGTCGTACCGGATGGATCACCAGTTCGACGTGATCCGGTTGGTGCAGGAGAAGACCGACGTTCCGGTGCCGCAGGTGCGGTGGCTGGAGAACAGCGGCGACGTGCTCGGTACTCCGTTCTTCCTGATGGACTACGTCGACGGCCGGGTGCCGCCCGATGTCATGCCGTACACGTTCGGCGGGAACTGGTTCGCCGACTCCCCCGCCGAACAGCGCCGCGAACTGCAGGACGCCACAGTCGGCGTGATCGCCGAACTGCATTCGATTCCCGAGCCCGAGACGGTGTTCGGATTTCTCAACGATGGTTCCGACCAGAATGCGTTGCGGCGCAACCTCAACTGGCTTCAGGACTGGTATCAGTTCGCCGTCCCCGAGATCGGGCGCTCATCGCTGGTCGAACGGGCCCTCGACTGGCTGGAAGCCAACTGGCCCGCCGACGCCGCAGCGAACGACCCTGTCCTGGTATGGGGCGACTCGCGCGTCGGCAACGTGCTGTACTCCGGCTATCAGCCGGTGGCCGTCCTCGACTGGGAGATGGCCACACTCGGACCGCGCGAGATGGATGCGGCGTGGATGATCTTCGCGCACAACGTCTTCCAGGAGCTGGCTGGCCTTGCCGGATTGCCGGGGCTGCCCGACTTCATGCGCGAGGAGGACGTCAAGAAGACCTATGCGGCGCTGACCGGGGTCGAACTCGGCGACCTGAACTGGTTCTACGTCTACTCCGGCGTGATCTGGGCGTGTGTGTTCATGCGTACCAGCGCGCGGCGAGTGCGGTTCGGCGAGATCGAACGACCCGACGACGTCGAATCGCTGTTCTATCACGGCGCGCTGTTGAAACGACTCATTGGAGATGACTCCTGATGCTCGGTCCCACCGACGAATTCCCGATTCACCAGATCCCCCAACCCATCGCGTGGCCGGGATCGTCCGACCGCAACTTCTACGACCGGTCCTACTTCAATGCCCACGACCGCACCGGCGACATCTTCGTGATCACCGGTCTCGGGTACTACCCGAACCTGGGCGTGAAGGACGCGTTCGTGCTCGTGAGGCGGGGCGACACCCAGACCGCGGTGCACCTGTCGGACGGGATCGACTCCGACCGGCTCAATCAGCACGTGCTCGGCTACCGCGTCGAGGTCACCGAACCGCTGCGCAAGCTGCGGATCGTGCTCGAGGAGACCGAGGGCATCGCCGTCGACCTGACCTGGAACGGTCTGTTCGACGCCATCCAGGAGCAGCGGCACATCCTACGCACCGGCACCCGAATCACGTTGGACGCCCAGCGGTTCGCGCAGGTCGGGTCCTGGAGCGGCACGATCGCCGTCGACGGCGAGGAGATCACGGTCGACCCGGACGTGTGGATCGGCAGCCGCGACCGGTCGTGGGGCATCCGCCCCATCGGGGAGGCCGAGCCCGCCGGCCGCCCCGCCGATCCCCCGTTCGAGGGCATGTGGTGGCTCTACGTGCCGATGGCGTTCGACGACTTCGGCATCTGCCTGATCATCCAAGAGGATCCGACCGGTTTCCGCAGCCTCAACGACTGCACCCGCATCTGGCACGACGGTCGCGTCGAACAGCTCGGCTGGCCGCGGGTGAAGATCCACTACACCTCGGGCACCCGAATCCCCTACGGCGCCACCATCGAAGCGACCACCCCGGATGGATCGCCGGTGGTGTTCGAGGTCGAGTCGAAGCTGGCGGTACCGATCCACATCGGCGGTGGATACGGCGGTGACTCGGATTGGCTGCACGGCGTGTGGAAGGGCGACAAGTTCAGCGAACGCCTCACCTACGACATGGCCGATCCGGCGGTCAACGGCCGCGCCATGTTCGGCGTCATCGACCACGTCGGCCGCGCCGAGTGCACCGAAGGCGGCAAGACCAGCGAAGGGTGGGGCCTGTTCGAACACGGTGCGCTCGGCCGACATGACCCGTCGGGCTTCAAGGACTGGTTGACCCTGGCCGACTGAGCCGACTGAGCGGTTCCGGTGCGCCAACCGTCGCTGCGCGATCAGTAGCGCACCGAGATCACCACGAGGGCCGCAGCGGCGAGCGCCTCGACCGAGAAGTAGAACCAGTTCGGGTAGAACGACGTTCGCTGGTCGACGACCGCCGACACCACACGACCGAACGCCATCCCGGCCAGCGCGGCCCCGACCGTGAACACCGCACCCGCGCGCAACGCCCCGCCGTCGGCCACCGCATACGCCAGGACACCGGCGATGGCCACTCCGAAACCCCCGTAGACCGCGCGCACCTCCGCCCGCGCCGCGGCGCCGCCGAGCGTGGTGCCGAACGGCCGGACAAGCGCCCCCGGTGCGGCGAGCGCATAGACCCCCATCCCGGCGAAGAACACGGCGATCATCGCCACGATTGCGTCTGCCACGGTAGCCTCCCGTCAATCGACCAGGAGGCCAGCATGACCGCATATGCGGCTGACGCGCTTCCACAAACCTGCTGTCCGAGGGTGTGGTTGTGGCCCGGCCAGGCGCTGTACGCCGGGCCGAGCCTCAAGCTCGCGCCGCATTCGGGATCGGTGTGGTGTCTGGCGGTCGGTATCGGTGGACCGCTCACCGTCGAGAGCCAACACCGCGAGCGCGTCGACGCACGCAGCGTGCTCATCCCGCCGCGGCTCACGCACCGACTGACCTGCCACGGCACCGGCCTGGTGTCGTGCTACCTCGAGCCCATGTCGGACCGCGCCCAGAGTTGTCGCGCGAAGGTCGGCGAAGGCAACGGAGAAGTCGGCGCCGGACACGTCGACGAGGAGCGCCTGCAGTTCGTGCCGCTCGACGACGACGGTGCGTCCCACTGGCTCGGTGTGGCCGCACCCGCAGCGGACCGGCGTATCGATCCGCGAATCGCCCGCGCTGCCAACCGGATTCGTGAGCACCCGGCCGGTTCGGTCACCTCGCGCGAGCTGGCTGCGGATGTGGGCCTTTCGGAGTCGCGGTTCCTTCATCTGTTCCGCGACGAGCTGGGCACGACCGTCCGCCGTTACCGGCTGTGGCTGCGATTGCTGGACGCGGGCCGAGCCCTCGCCGACGGCAACAACCTCACCGACGCCGCGATGCGGACCGGTTTCGCCAGCCCGTCGCACTTATCCGACCGCTTCAAGTCGACGTTCGGACTGTCCGCCTCGACGCTTCTGGCCGCCGGTGTGGCGGTCAGGGTGCCGAACTAGCCTGTGCGCTCAGGCGACCGGCGCCACCCGCACCGGTGCGCGGCCGAACACCATCGACTCCTCGATCCGGTCAAGGCGGTGGTCGATCGCGTCGAGCACATAGTTGTGCCGGACGTTCCACGGCCGGTGCGTGCCCGACTTCGGCAGCACATGTCCCGCACGTTGTACGTAGCCGGCGTTGATGTTCCACGCGGGCTTTTCCGCCATGGGCTTGTCCCCGAGATGCGGGTATGCGTGCGTGTAGCCGTGAGAGTCCATGTAGGAGATCAGTTTTGCGAATGCCCGAGCGGTCAGGTCGGCGCGCAATGTCCACGAGGCGTTGATGTAGCCGACGCACCAGGCCAGGTTGGGCACGTCCTCGAGCATGTGCTCCTTGTAGACGAACCGGTCCTGCGGTTTGACCTCCTCGCCGTCGATGCTGATCAAAACCCCGCCCAGCGCCTGCAATTGGATGCCGGTCGCGGTGATGAGCACGTCGGCGTCGATCCGCTGCCCGGACCGCAGCACGACGCCGGATGGGTCGATGTGGTCGATCCGGTCGGTCACCACGTCGAGGCGGCCCGTGTTGATCGCGTCGTAGAAGTCGTTGTCGAGCATCGCGCACAACCGTTGGTCCCACGGGTCGTAACGCGGCTTGAAGTGCTTGTCGACCGGATAGCCCCTGGGCAGATTGCGTTTGGCGTAGTTGCGGATGTACCGCCTGCTGAGCTTGGGCGCCGCCTTGGCGAACGCGTAGATGAACACCGTGAAGATGGTGTTGTAGATGCGCGCGCCCCAGTAACCGGCCCGGCCGGGCAACACCTTGCGCAGCGCCTGCACGATCGGGTTGATCCGCGGTCCGCTGAGCATGTAGGTGGGCGAGCGCTGCAGCATCGTCACGTGGCCGGCCTTCTCGCTCAGCGACGGGATCATGCTCACCGCCGTCGCACCGCTGCCGATGACCACGATGCGCTTGCCGGTGTAGTCCAGCGACTCCGGCCAATGCTGCGGGTGTACGACCTCTCCGCTGAACTCGTCTAGGCCGGGGAAATCCGGAAGGTAGGGCTCGTCGTAGTTGTAGTAACCGGTGCCGAAGAACAGGAAGCGACTCCGGTACGTCTTGGGGGTCCCGTCCTGTTCGGTGTGCACCGTCCACGTGTCGGTAGACGAGTCCCAGTCGGCCGACAACGCGTGGGTGTTGAACCGGATGTGTTCGTCGATGCCGTGCTTGCGGGCGGTCTGAACCAGGTAGTCGCGGATGTCGGGCCCGTCGGCGACGTTTTCCGGCCGGGTCCAGGGCTCGAACGGGTAGCTCAGCGTGAAGATGTCGCTATCGGACCGGATGCCCGGATAGCGGTGCAGATCCCAGGTGCCGCCGATGCGTGCCCGCCGCTCCAGCACCTTGTAGGACGTGTGCGGGTTCTTCTCCTGCAGGCGGTAGGCCGCGCCGATCCCTGAGATGCCCGCGCCGATGATCAGCACATCGGAGTAATCGTCAACACGCTCTTCGCGCCCATTGGCACTCATCCGCAACCTCCTTTGGTCCCGCTGAGTACCACCATAGGAGTCAACCTGTCAGTGCGTCGACGATCTCGGCCAGCGCATCGATCGCGATGGGTCCGGGTTGGTAGAGGCAGACGCGGTCGGACACCCCGTCGACGCGGTCGCGGATGTGGGCGGCGATCTCGGCCGGGGTGCCGCACGCGGCGATGGTGTGCAGCACCTCGTCGTCGATAAGGGTGCCCATCTCCTGCCACCGGCCCTGTTTGGACAGCGCGTTGAGCTCGGGTTGCAGTTCGCCCCAGCCGTGCACGTCGAGCACCGGGCGGTAGGCCGGAGTGGAGCCGTAGAACGCCAACAGCCGGCGCGCGGCGTCGTGGGCGGCATCGTGCGTACCGACCGACACGATGATCTCGGGCACCAGCGCGAAGTCGTCGAGGGAGCGCCCCGACTCCGACAGGCCCGCGCGGACCTCGGGCATCGTCGCCTCGTGCAGGAATCGCTTCGAGCCGAACGGCATGACCAGCAGGCCGTCGGCGACGGCGGCGGTGGCGCGGGTCAGCTTGGGGCCGAGCGCGCCGAGATAGATCGGCGGAGGGCCGTACGGGTTGGGGCCCGGGTTGAACGTCGGGGTCATCAGCGTGTGCCGGAAGTATTGGCCGTGAAAGTCGAGACGCTCGCCGGTCTCCCAGGCGGTGAACACCGCCCGCAGCGCGGCGACCATCTCCTTCATGCGGGCGACCGGGCGGTCGAACGCCGCGCCGTATCGCTTCTCGACCTGTGTGCGCACCTGCGTTCCGAGGCCCAGCGTGAAGCGGCCCTCCGCGAGCACCTGATGGTCGTAGGCCTGGTGGGCGAGCTGGATGGGGTTGCGCGGAAACGCAATGGCGACGTTGGTCATCAGGTCCAGACCGCCCACCGTCGACGCCAGCGTCAGCGGCGCGAACACGTCGTGGGGTCCTTCGAAGGTGAACACGCCGCTGGCGCCCGCGTCGCGCAACGCGTGCGCCCGCTCGATCGCATCGGTTGGGCCGAACAACGCTGTCATGATCTTCACGGCGTGAGAGCCTAATCGCGTGACCATCCAAGCCAGTGCCGACGCGGTCGTGGTGGGCGCCGGATTCGCCGGTTTGGCGGCGGCGCGCGAGTTGGTTCGGCTCGGTTACGACGTCGTCGTCCTCGAGGGCCGCGACCGGGTGGGTGGACGGTCGTCGACGGCGACGATCGCCGGCGTGCCCGTCGACCTCGGCGGTACCTTCATCGGACCCACGCAGGACGCCGTGGAAGAACTGGCTGCCGAACTGGGCTGTCAGACGGTGCCGACCTTTAGCGGCGGTAAGAACTTGATCCGGTGGCGGGGCCGGGTCCGCTCGTACCGCAGCACGATCCCCCGGCTGTCGATCATCGAACTGCTCGACGTGTCGCGCATCCAGTGGCGCTTCGAGCGCGCTTGTCGGCGGGTGGCCGTCGAGGCGCCGTGGACCGCCCCGCACGCGCACGCCCTGGACTCCCTGTCGCTGGACGGCTGGCTGAAGTCGGTGCACGCGAGCGCCGGAACGCGAGACCTGATGGCGATCATGTCTCGGGTGACCTGGGGCTGCGAGCCCGACGCGGTGTCGATGCTGCACGCCGTGCGCTATGTCAGGGCCGCGGGCGGTCTGGACCGCATGCTCGACGTCGAGGGCGGCGCTCAGCAGAGTCGGTTCCCCGGCGGCACCCAGCAGATCGCGATCCGGATGGCCGAGGAGTTGGGCTCGCGCGTCGTGCTCGACGCCGCCGTGCGCGGCATCGACCGCCACAGCGACGGCACCCTCACCGTGACATCTGATCGAGGTGCGGTGCGCACCAAGGCCGTCGTCGTCGCGATCCCTCCCGAACACCGCCAGGCGATCGAGTTCTCACCCGAGCTGCCCGCCGAGTACGGCAAGCTCGCGCAGCACTGGCCCCAGGGCAACTTGAGCAAGGCATACGCCGCGTACGAGAAGCCGTTCTGGCGCGCGAAAGGGCTTTCGGGAGAGGCGCTTTCCGACGAAGGACCGGTTTTCATCACGTTCGACGTCAGCCCGTCCGACGACGGGTCCGGCAGCGGGGGTGGACCCGGCATCCTGCTGGGTTTCGTCGATTCCCGCTCGTTCGACTCGTTACCGGCGGCGCAGCGCCGGGAGCGGGTGCTTTCGGGTTTCGCGGGGCTGTTCGGCGACGCCGCACTGGACCCGATCGACTATCTCGACCACTGCTGGGGTGCAGAGGATTTCGCGCCAGGAGGGCCGACGGCGGCCGTGCCACCCGGCTCGTGGACGACATACGGCCCGTGGCTGCGCAAACCGATCGACGGGATCTATTGGGCGGGAACCGAAACCGCTGACGCCTGGACGGGTTTCCTGGACGGCGCCGTCCGGTCCGGCAGGCGCGCCGCCGACGAAGTGCATCGCGCGCTGAGTGCCTGATCAGGAACTGACGCGGCGCTCGGCGGCCACCGACTCGATCAGGCCTCGCAGGTGCATGTTCACCTCGTCGGGACGCTCCAGGATGGCGCAGTGCCCGCCGGCCAACTCCACGAACTCGCTCAGATTGGGCGCCGCCTCGGCGATCCGACGAGACGACGTCAGCGGCAGCAGCCGGTCCTTGCGGCTGCCGATCACCAACGTCGGCACGACCAGGTTGTTCAGCCCGATGTGTTGCGGTCCGAGATGGTCGACCAGCGTGCGGGCCCAGCCGCCTCGACCGACCGGCGAGGTCGCGGCGAACAGTTCATGTACGAACGAGGCGATCGCGGGATCGGCGTCGCGGCCCACCGCCAGCATCGACACGAAGCGCTGGTTCGGTCCGTAGATGGCGCGCGGCAGTGGCGTCGCGCCGAACGTCTTCAGAAAGGTCCCCGCGGTGCGGACGCGGACGTTGGCCAGCGGCGCGGGCACGGGCAGCAACTTGACGTTGCGCAACAGATCGCCGGTGGTGGTGTTGATGAGGGCAACGCCGTCGGCGCGTTCGGTCACCCGCTCGGCGTAGCGCTCGGCCCACGAGGTGATCGCGATGCCACCCATCGAATGGCCGGCGAAGACCGCCCGCTCACCGGGCGCCAGCGTCGCATCCAGCACGGAGTCGAGGTCTGCGGCCAGATGGTCGAGGCTGTAGGCGCCGCGGCGCACCGGGACCGCGCTGCGGCCGTGACCGCGGTGGTCGAACGCGATCACGCGGTAGTCCCGCGACAGGTCGGCGATCTGATGGGCCCACACCCGCAGCGCACACGTGATGCCGTGCGCCAGCACGATCGGATAGCCGTCCTCGCGGCCGAAGACCTCGGCGTGCAGGCGGATGCCGTCCCTGGAGCGCACCTCGACGGCGCGTCCGGGCGGGAGGGACTGAGCGGGGGCGAAGGCCGAAACCCTCGACCGGCTGCGGGGACCACTGCTCATGTGCGCTCCGTTCGAACTCGGCAACGTTGCCGGATAAGTGAGCTTATCTAACAGTGTGCGCTTCCTGCGGCACCCCCCGCCGCGTTTTGGCGACTATCGGTGCCGCGGCGGTGGCCCGGCAGTCGAGTCGAGTTAAATGGCGGGCATGCGCGCGATTCAGATTGCCAGCCTCGACGGACCACAAGCCGCCAAACTCGTCGAGGTCGACGAACCCGACGGCGACGGCGCGGTTGTCATCGAGGTGCACGCGGCCGGGGTCGCGTTTCCCGATGTGCTGCAGTCGCGCGGGCTCTATCAGTACAAGCCGGAGATGCCCTATACGCCGGGCGGTGAGGTCGCCGGCGTGGTGCGCAGCGCGCCGGACGGCGCACACGTGAAGGCCGGCGATCGCGTCGCGGCGCTGACGATGCTGTGCGGCGCGATGGCCGAGGTCGTCGCACTGCCCGCCGAACGAGTCTTCAAGCTCCCCGACAACGTCTCCTTCGAGGCCGGCGCCGGGCTGCTCTTCAACGACCTCACGATGCACCACGCGTTGCGTACCCGCGGCCGGCTGGCCGAGGGCGAGACCGTGCTGGTGCACGGGGCCGCAGGCGGCATCGGGACGTCGACGCTGCGGTTGGCGCCGGCATGGGGTGCCTCGCGGGTGATCGCGGTGGTGAGCACCGAGGAGAAGGGTGCGGTGGCCACGGCGGCAGGTGCGACCGACGTCGTGCCGGTCGACGGATTCAAGGACGAGGTCAAGGGGCTGACCGAGGGCCGCGGCGTGGACATCGTCGTCGATCCGGTCGGCGGGGATCGGTTCACCGACTCGCTGCGCTCGCTGGCCCCGGGCGGTCGGCTGCTCGTGGTCGGATTCACCGGCGGCGAGATCCCCACCGTCAAGGTGAACCGATTGCTGCTCAACAACGTCGATGCGGTCGGAGTCGGTTGGGGCGCTTGGACCTTCACCCATCCCAATTACCTCGCCGAGCAGTGGGCCGAACTCGAACCGCTTCTCGCGTCGGGCAAGGTGTCGGCGCCGCAACCGCAGGTTTTCCCGTTCGAGCGGGCCGCCGACGCGATCGCCGCGCTCGAGGATCGCTCGGCGAAGGGCAAGGTCGTCGTCGCCGTCCGGTGATTACAGGTAAGGGTCGGCCCAGGCGCTGACGATCCTCGCCGCCCGCGCCGCCTGATCCTTCTCGGTGAGCAGGTGATCGGCGCCTTCGAGTGAGACGAAGCTGCGCGGGTGACGCGCGCACTGGAAGATCTCGCTGGCGTTGGCGATGCCGACGGTGTTGTCCGTGGGCGAATGCATCACCAGAAGGGCTCGGCGCAGGTTGTGGATGCGCTCGCGGAGGTCGGCATTGCGGACGTCTTCGACGAAGTGCCGCTTCAGCGTCAGCGCCTTGCCGCCGATGTGGAACTGCGCCTCCCCCTCTTCCTCGATCCGCTCCACGACCGCGTCGTAGGTCCGTTCGACGTGGGCGGGCTCGTAGGGGGCCGCGATGGTGGCAACCGCCTTCACCGTCGGGCATTCGTGGGCGGCGGCGATGACGGCCGAGCCGCCGAAGGAATGCCCGACCAGCAGGCGCACCTCGCGGCCTTCGGCGTTCATGAACTCCACGGCACGCGCGGTGTCGGCGACCTTGTGCGAGAACGACCCGTCGCTCCAGTCGCCTTCCGAATCGCCGAGGCCGAGGTTGTCGAACCGCAGCATGCCGATGCCCTCGTCGGCGAGCCGCTTGCAGATCCGGCTCGCCGCCGGCGAGTCCTTGCCGAGCGTGAACCCGTGGGCGAAGACGCCCCAGCCGCGTACGTCACCGCCGGGGAGGTCGATCACGCCCGCGAGAGCGGGTCCACTGGCGCTTCCGAAGCTGACGCGTTCACCCACGCGCGTCATCCTGTCATGCGGCTGATGGGCTCACCGCTGCTGCAGCAGGTCGCGTTTCACCTCGAGCCTGCGCAGCTTGCCCGACGAGGTCCGCGGCAGCGTGCCGGGGTGGACGAAGACGACCTCGCTGGGCACCACACCGCATTCGGATGCGACGCGCTCGATGAGGTCGGCGCGCGCCCCCGCCTCGTCGGGCCCGCGGAACTCCGCGACGATCGCGACACCCGGACGGATCGAGCGCTCCCCCACGCCGACCGCCACCACGGCGCCTTCGCGTACACCGGCTGCTCCCGCGGCCACCCGCTCGACCTCCGCCGGGAAGATGTTGCGGCCGGCCACGGTGATCAGCTCCTTGGCGCGACCGCACACCACGAGGCTGCCGTCGACGAGGTAGCCGAGATCGCCTGTGGCGAACCAGTCGTCGGGATTCAACGGTGCGTCGCCGCGGTAGCCCGTCATCATCGAGGTACCGCGGATCAAGATCTCGCCGACCTTGCCGTCCTCGCGCTGATCGAGGCGCACCGACATGCCGGATATCGGCTCGCCGAGCAGCGCATGACCGGCATCATCGACGAGCAGACCGCTGCCGGGTTTGGGAACGGTTACCGCACAAGTGGATTCGGCCAAGCCGTAGGACGGCGCGAGCGCACCCGCGTCGAATCCGAATCGGGCCATCTCCTCGGCGAAGCGCGCGGTGAGCGCACAGTCGACGGGTTCGCCGCCGTTGAGCGCGAACCGCAGGTCAGAGAGGTCGACGTCGGTGACGCGTCGCGAGTACTTCCCGATCAGGCCGTAGGCCATGTTCGGCGCAGCGGTGATCGTGGCGCGGCTCTCGGTGAGCCAGTTCAGCCACCGAAACGGCGACGCCTGGAAGGCCGCGGTCGGCGCTTGCCACACGTCGATACCGGCCAACGCGCCGGCGAGCACGAAGCTCAGGCCCATGTCGTGGTACAGCGGCAGCCAGGAACAGCCGACGTCGCCCGGCCCGACTCCCACCCGCGTGTTCAGACCGTCGAGGTTCGCGAGCACCGCGCCCGGCGAGAGCTGCACCGCGCGCGGCACGCCGGTCGAGCCGGCTGTGCCCTGCAGGATCGCGATGTCGGCCGCCCGGTCGGGACGCCGGAAGTTCGTCGATCGGGTTAGCGGGGCAACCGAATCCAGTTCCTTGACGATCGGACCGCTGTCGACGAGGCCGAGCTGTTCCAGTTGCCGCCCTCGGCTGAGCACGTGGCTGACGCCCATGCCCGCGAACCGAGCCACCGTGGATTGCGCCCACTTGTCGGCGTCGGCGCCGCGGACGGGGCCGGGCGCGATCGTCACCGGCACGCCGGCCTGGAACGCGCCGAGGGTGGCCGCGATGAGTTCGACGGTGGGCTCGTTGGCCAGGCCGAGCGCGGCGACTTCCTCATTGAGCAGCCACTCGGCGACGTTCTCCGCGCGGGCGTGCACCTCCGGCCAGGGGTGGCGCGTCCATGTGCCGTCGTCGAAGACGTAGAGGCTGTTATCGGAGCTGGTCAACCGCTCGGCAAATGTCGCAGCCAACGATTTCATGGACAACCTCGCAGTGCTTACCCGCTCAATTCGCGATTTTCGGTCTAGCAAATATCCCCTAAGCTAACTTACGGGGATTTGCGGTGATCCTACGGGGTGTAACGCTTCGCTCATGGGCCAGCCTCAGCGGGCATCGGCCCAGATGTCGGCCCGGTGCACCGGCAGGCCATGGCCGGGCAGCAGGTGTTCGACGGGCAGCGCGCGCATGCGCTGTTCACTGCGGGCTGCAGCGGCGGTGTCGACGGTCTCCGGGGTGAACCAGGCCTGCCCGCCCGCGCTGAGCACCGCGTCGCCGGAGATCAGGGTTCGGCTGTCGGCATGCCAGAACGCCATCGAGTCGTCGGTGTGGCCTGGCACGTGCAGCACCTCCCAGCCCGTCGCGCCGGGCAGCGGCTGACCGTCGGCCAGTGGCTGCGCCCCGCCAAGGGCGTCACCGACCATCGCCTTACCTCCGCCGTATCCGGCGATGCGGGGACCGTCGGCGAAGCCGCGCAGCCCGGTCAGGTCCAGCGGCTGGCTGATCAGGGTGGGCCAGATCTGGACGATCTTGCTCAGCGTCGGGGTGCGGGGCTGCCGCGTGCCGTCCAGATAGCTGAGAGTGACCTCGGGAAGATGTAGCGCCACGCTGTGTTCGGCGGCCAGTCGCGGCGCCCCGGCGACGTGGTCGCTGTGACCGTGGGTGGCCGCGACCGCGCTGACGGTGCCGCGGTAGACCGACAGCACGCCCGCGACGTCGTCGGCGCTGCCGGGCATGCCCGCGTCGACCACGACAACGCCGCGGTCGCCACGGATCAGGTAGCAGTTGAAGATCCACCGGGAGAGGCGGATCACGCCGATTTCGTCGAGCGGATCAACGACCAGCGCCATCGCGGCATCCTTCGGTGGGGTCCACGTGAGAAGTGTGCGGTGCTGGGCTCGGCTACGGCAAGCATCGAGCCGACGCTTGGGGTGTGGCATTGCGAATGAGAACGGCCCCCGGAGTGTCCTCCGAGGGCCGTCCACCTAGTAGCGGGGACAGGATTCGAACCTGCGACCTCTGGGTTATGAGCCGGCCGGTTGCGGTCTTACACATCTGCCTGCGTCGCTAACGTGCAGGTCGATCGCGATTTCGCGTCTCGTATGTCACGCCGTGTCGAAGCGGTCGGCCCCGTTGCGCACGGTTTCGTTCACAAATCCGTTCACAATGTTCGTGCCGTCCGACCTCGACAGAAAGCTCGAAAGACCAGCCGGCTGGATGCTGTGATTTCGTTGTGCCTACCGAGCTAGACGCGTGGGGCGGCCCGTCTGCTTGGTTGCGATCTTCGACTCTTTGGCGTCGCTATCGGTCTTGCGGTGGGCGGCGAGAAAGTCATCGACGATGTTCGCGCAGTCATTGTGAGTGATGGTGCGAATCCCAGTCATTCGGGCGAAGGCGAGTGGTCCGACGAGTTGGCAGAGCGCCAGTTCCCGGTCGAAGTCGTCAAGTTCGGCTTGTGCTTTTGGGCTGGTGAGTATGGCGTCAAATGGTTGACGGTACTGGTCAACGACTCGGGCCCGTAGCGCCCCCGATGTGTGGCGGTCATCAGCTTCGTTATTGGAGCCGGTGGGCCCCAATGAGAGCCACGCGAGTGTCGTGACATGCAGCGGCGCGTCGTTGAAGAGTGCGGCTTGGCGGCTGAGCAATTCGATCAGCTGCTCACGGAGGGGTCCGCTGGTCGGTGCCGGAGTGGTCACTTGTGGAAGTAGGCGTTCGAACGTGGCTGCGAGTAAATGCGACGAACTGTGGAAGTGGCGGTACAGCGTGGTTCGAGCCACTTTGGATGCTTTGGTGACCGCATCAATGGTGACTGCTTCCACCCCACCGGTGCTCAGAAGCGTTGCAGCAGCATCCAGCAGCCGGGTGCGTGACCGGATGCGCCGAGGGTCCACGTCGTCGTCAGGGACTGGCACTGACTGACTGTCGCTCACTCATTCACCTCGGCGGTCGATCTTTCACGCGATGCTGTCACAGCAGTCTAGCAGTGTGGTACTAACGGTAGCGCAGCGAAACCGATCGTATTGGAGGGTGATGGTGCCCAAAAGCGTGTTGCCGCCGGAGCGGCTGCCCTCGCACACCACGACCTGCATGGGTTGCGGCCCGGACAACCCTCACGGACTGCGGCTGGTGGTGCATCGCAGCGGCGACGCGGTGTACACCGATGTGACGTTCGACGAGCGGCATATCGGGGCCCCGGGCCTGGCTCATGGCGGGGCAGTGGCCGCCGCATGTGATGACGTCCTGGGCTTCACGTTGTGGATCGCCGGCACCCCGGCGGTGACCCGCACCCTGACGGTCGAATATTTGCGGCCGGTGCCGCTGCATCAGACCCACCGGATTACTGCCCACATCGTCTCTCGTGAAGGGCGGGCGCTGCATGTCACGGCGACAGGCACGGGTGAGGGTGGGATCGCCCGCTTCACCGCCAGTGCAGTGTTCATTGTCGTCAGCCCTGAGCACTTCGCCGCACACGGCGATGTCAGCGCTTTCGGCGATCTTCTGGAGCAGTTCTCGCGCCGCGGCGGTCTCGACCCGGGGCCGTCATGACTTTCCCTCAGGCGCGCAGCCGCGGGAAAACCCTGCCTTCGGAAGCGAACTCGGTCGCTACAGAGAAGCGGGCCGCTAACGCGTCGCGTTCACGCGCCTCCGCACGGCGCCGGGAAACGATTCTGGATGCAGCTTTGGCCGTGGCCGCGGCCGGTGGTTACGAGGCGGTTCAGATGCGGACGGTTGCCGAGCGGGTCGGCATCGCCGTCGGCACGCTTTACCGCTATTTCCCGGCGAAAACCCACTTGCTGGTAGCGGCGCTGACGCGCGAGTTCCGTCGACTCGACTCCGCCGGCGACTGGGCGAGTGGTGAGGGCCCACCGCTGGAACGGCTCGAACGCCTCACCGCACATCTGCATGACCGCTGGCAGCGCGACCCATGGCTGACGACAGCCATGACACGGGCCTTCGCCGTCGCAGACACCCGCGCCGCCGCGGAACTCGACCGCGCGGCCGATGAGATCCAGATCCTGCTGGCCCGCACGCTCAGGGGCGGCGAGCCCACCCCTACCGATCTGCACGTCGCTGGGGTCATCTCCGACATCTGGTTGGCCAACCTCGTGGCCTTCAGCGGCCACCGCGCGACAGCCGCCGACACCCGCGAGCGCATTGACCGAGCCACCAGGCGCGTCGTGACCAGCGCTGCTCGGCCCACCGCGAACCGGTAACGATACTATTGGTATCGCAGCGCTACTTAGCGTACTCTTTGGAGATACGGCCCACGATGCGTTCGAGAAGAGACTGCCATGTACACCCAATGGATCGAAAACCTTGTCGTACAACGCCTCTCGCTGCGTGGCGGCCTGGTTCTGGATTTCGATGACTACAACGAAATCGTCATCTCCTGCCCCCTGCTATTGACCCTTCCTGCCGTCGGCACCTACCCCATCGAGGCGGTGCGTATTGACCCCCTCAGGATCGCGACCCACGAACGTCCACTGCTGAACCTGGCCGGAGCGGTGTGCACCCAGGCCTGGTCCAGCGACGATGGAGGGTTACACCTGAGCTTCTCGGGCGGGCACCGCATCGATGTCGAACCCGACGCTGAACAGACAGCATGGGAGCTCTATGGCATGCGCCACGGCTACATGGCCTGTCTGCCTCGGGGGCGGGTTCGCGTGGTCCGCCATGACCTCCCCGACACCGACGACGCCAACATTCTCAACAGCGCCACGCAATCATCGGCGGGGTCGGCGCGGCAGACGCACTGAATGGGCCGCGGACACGGGGACGGGTCGACTTGGGCGGCAATGCGTGGATCAGGTTGAACGTGGACCGGACTGCCCTGGCGACATCGAGGCGGGCGAGCATTCCCCGATGATGTTGTCGAGGTTTTGCTGCACCCGTTCCGCAGCGATGCCAACCGATGGTGAGTACAGCATGATGTGGTCGAGGACGCCGTCGTAGCGTCTCAGTTGTTCACGGACCTCGTGTGCCGTCCCTGCGACGCCCATGGTGTCGATCATCTCCTCGGACACCGCGGCGAACATCGCCGGGAAATCGCCCTTGGCGAATGCTTCCCGGATGGTTCGGCCTTCGCTGGCGAAGCCGTTCACATCAAGTACCGTCTCGTAGGATTTGACCGAGGAGTAGAACGCAATCTGCTGCGCCAGCTCGCGCCTGGCGACCTCGGCGTCGTCGTGGATGGCGCACATCACCATGGAAATGATTTCCACGTCATTGGGGTCGCGGCCGGTGCGCGCGGCACCCCTGGCGATAGCGGGCCGGACGATCTCCTCGACGTAGGTGGTGGTGAACAGGGGATGTCCGGCCAGGCCGTCGGCCACCCGCCCGGCCGCCTCGCACATCCGAGGCCGGACACCGGCAGTGACGATCGGGATCGGCCGGCTGGGGGGACCCACGTCGCCGGTCGGGGTGAGATTCATTCTGTAGAACCGGCCCTCGTGATGGATCGGGCCTTCATGCAGGTTCCAGATCCGGCGCAGCAGCATCACGAGTTCTTCCATCCGCAGCGCGGGCGCGGAGGTGTCGGGCACGCCGTGCCAGTCGCTCATCATCCGTTTGGTGCCGTTGCCGATGCCGAGTACCAATCGTCGGTTGGAGAGTTCGTCGAGATCACGCGCCTCGGTGGCCAGCACCAGAGGGCTTCGGCCGACGCCGTAGAGAATGGAGGAACCGATCCGACAGTTCTGTGTGCTGTTGGCCATCGCGGCCATGGAGATCGAACCCGACCGGGAGTAGAACTCCGAGGCCCATACGGCATCGAACCCGGCCGCGTCGGCGGCCTGGGCGGTCTGGGCCAGTGACTTCAAATCCGCGCCGAGAACCGACAGGCCGTAGGTGCTCATGACTGGTCTCCTGTGCGCGGGCGCAGGCCGTCGAACATGACGGCGCTGAGGGTGCTGGCGACCACCGTCTCGTCGAGGTGGTTCTCGGTGACCAGGTACATGAGTGCATTGATGGTGACCGCGCCGAACAGCGCAATGGACGTCGATCGTGCATCGGGCTGAGCGACGAGGGATCCGTCGCGGGCCCCTTCGATGAGCAGAATTTCGACGGGTTGTTGGTAGGCGGTATTGATCATCTCGGCGATGGCCGGCATGCGGGCCGCTCGTCCCAGTTCGCCGATGAGTGCACGGCATACCGCTGGCCGCTGCGCCATTGCCCGCAGTTGTGCGCGGATGACGAGTTCGAGGCGTTCGGCACCGGTGCCGTCGGTGTGCACGATCGCGGTCACGGCCTCGGAGATGTCCTTGAGGAGGTCTTCGAGCAGGAAAGCAAGGATGTCCTCTTTGCCGGCGAAGTAGTAGTACAGCGTCGCTTTCGGCACACCGGTCACCGCGGCGACGTCTTCGATCTTGGAGTCGTTGAGCCCCTTCTCGGCGAACAAGTCCGCCGCGGCGGGAAGCCGGTCAGAGATCTGACGTGGAATCTTGCGCATTGCCCCCATGTCCCGTTCGGCCGGTTTAGACTGCAAGTCTAAACCGTCGTTACGTTGGTAGTCGGAGGTCTTGGTGGTCTCGGTGCAGATTCGTTACGACCCGTTCGACGCCTCGATCCTCAACGACCCCTATCCGACGTACCGGTTATTGCGTGACACGGCTCCGGTGTACCGCGCCGAGGAATCCCATACCTGGGTGTTGAGCCGGCACGCCGACGTCCAGGCCGCAGCACTGGATCACGGCACGTACTCCTCGGTGGACGGCATCTTCCCCACCCCGCCGGGATCAGACTTCATCGGCTCGTTCCTGCCGATGATGATCGTGATGGACCCTCCCCGCCACGACCAGTTGCGTGCCCTGGTCAGCCGGGCGTTCACTCCCCGGCGGGTGGCCGGGCTGCAGGGCGCCATCACACAGATGGCCGCGGAGTTGTTCGAGCGCCTCGACGAGGGCTCCGGGTCGGCGGACTTCGTGACCGACTTCGCCGCGATCCTGCCCGCTGCGGTGATCGCCGATCTGCTGGGCGTTCCCGCCACCGATCGTGATCAGTTCCGATTGTGGTCGAGCCAACTGGTCCAGGTCGACGTCAACCACGGACAAACCACCGACGCACTGACCGCCGCCGCCGCGATCTACGCCTACTTCACCGACTTCCTCGCCGACCGCCGCAAAAACCCCCGCGAGGACCTGATGTCGGCGTTGGCCAACGCCACAGTCGACGGGATCGGACTGACCGACGAGGAAGTCCTCGGCTTCTGCGCGCTGCTGCTCGTCGCGGGTTACGAGACCACCACCAATCTGCTGGGGAACTCCGCGGTCGTGCTGGCCCAGCATCGGCAGACCCGCCGACGCCTGGTCGCCGATCGAACACTGTTGGGGCCGGCAGTCGAGGAGTTGCTGCGCTACGACTCACCGGCACAGGGACTTTCACGAACCCTGACCCGCGACGTCATACTGCACGACACGACGATGCGTCAAGGTGAGAAGGTGCTGCTGTTGTTCGGGTCGGCCAACCGCGACGAGCGTGCCTTCCCCGATCCTGACGTGTTCGACATCGAGCGCACCAGTGAGCACCAGGTCGCCTTCGGTCGCGGCATCCACTTCTGTCTGGGTGCGGCGCTGGCGCGGATGGAGGCCCGCATCGCTCTGGATGCGTTGTTGGACAAGGTGCCTGACTGGGAGGTCGATCTTGAATCGGCGCGGCGGCTGCGGTCCGGACCGATCCGCGGCTACACATCTCTGCCCATCACTTGGACCACGCCGGCCTAGCTCGTGCCACTCTTCGACGACGCGTCGCGTGCTTCACCGCGACGGCCAGGTTCGTCGCCGTCGATGTCGAGCACTCCGCCGCGCACGGCGACGTCGGCGCATTCGGCGACATGCTCAAACGGTTCGCGGGCTCGAACGGTGATTGCCCCATGACCAGGACAGAAGACAGGGGTATGCGGTGGTGGCAGTGACATTCGCGCACTTCGATGAGCAGATCGCCGACCAGCTGCTCAGATCGGCGAACACAGCGGGTGGACTGTCGACGTTTCTGAGCTTTCGGCACACCGAACTCGCCGCCGGTCGGCTGGTGGCAGAGATGGAAACCCGTGCCGAACTGCTCACACCCTTCGGCACCCTGCACGGCGGATGTCTATCGGCGATGGTCGACCACTGTCTCGGAGTCGTGTTCTACCCCGTCATTCCGGCCGGATCATGGGTCGCCACCACCGAATTCAAGCTGAACCTGCTGCGACCCGTGTCCACCGGTGTGTGTGTCGCCGTCACCGACATCGTGTCGCTGGGCAATCGCAGTGGAGTAGCGCGCATCGACATTAGCAACGGCGACAAAGCCGTCTGCGTAGCCCAGGGCACGGTCACGATCGTGAACGCCGCGGGCAACGCACAATGAAGGCGCTTGTAGCCGGTCGCACGCTTCGGGCGGACTCCGATCTCGCCAGGAAGGTGTCATGACCTCCGCCGTGCAGCATCGGGTCCGAACCCAGGACGGGATCACCCTGGCCGCCGACTGCTACGACCACGATGACGCCCGTCCCGTCGTGCTGCTCCTGCACGGCGGCGGCCAGAACCGGCACGCGTGGAGCACTTCAGCGCGTCGTCTCCACGCATGCGGATACACAGTCGTCGCCTACGACACCCGCGGTCACGGCGACAGCGACTGGGACCCAGCCGGCAGGTACGACATCGAGCGACTCGCGACCGATCTCCTCGCCGTGCGTGAGCACTTCAGCGCCGATACCGCCCCTGCCGTCGTAGGTGCATCCCTTGGGGGCATGACCGTGCTCGGCACGCATCTGTTGACATCCGGGGCGTCGTGGACGGCGGTCGTCCTGGTCGACGTCACCCCGCGGCTTGAATTCCAGGGCGCTCGTCGCGTGGTGACGTTCATGGCCGCACATCCCGATGGCTTTGGCACCCTCTCCGACGCCGCCGAGGTGATCGCCGCGTACAACCCCCATCGCTCGCGCCCGGCCAACGTCGACGGCCTGCGCAAGGTGCTACGGCAGCGTCACGACGGCCGCTGGATCTGGCGGTGGGACCCGGCATTCATTCACTCCAACTTCGACTTCCTCCGCGACGAATCGACCACGGGAACGGAGCAATTCGACGCAATCAGCCGCCTGCTGATCGACGGAGCCCGACGGGTCAGCGCCCCAACACTTCTCGTAAGGGGTCTGTTGTCCGACGTGGTCTCCCAAGCCACCGTCGACGAGTTCAAGCAACTGGTTCCCCACGCCGAGACCGTCGACGTATCCGGCACCGGACACATGATCGCCGGCGACGACAACGACGCCTTCGGCTCCGCCGTCACCGAGTTCCTCGGCCGGAGCTTCCTGTAGGTCGCGACGTGATCGAGCACCATCGAGCGGCCAGTAGAAAGGACTGGGCTTGACTTCACTGCGCGCGGAGCGAAGCCCATGAATTGTTCTTCGCTTAGGCCGACTTTGACCGCGACGGGCTCTGGTCGAGCTAGACGTTACTACGCATTTGTTGGCCACCATCGGCGTCGAAGAGTTCCTTGGTCCAGCGTTCGAGGATTTCTGCGCTGTCCCAGTCGTCGGGATGAAATCCGGCGCGGGTGTAGGAACGAAAGCGCTCAATTGCTGCTGGGCTGAATAGCGGGTTATGACGGAAACCTCGAAGGCTGCGCAGCAACCGCACCGGGTTGTAGGCGGCACGGTCACCGGCCAGAGAGCGGGTGGTCTGGATGACCAACTCGCTGAACAAGAGGAGGCTGGCGATCCGCATCCCCCAGACCCTGGTGCGTTCGCTTCCACCGACCGTCTCGTAGACATCGAAAGCGACGGCCTTGTGCTCGCATTCTTCCAGTGCGTGCCAGAGCAGAATAGGCCGCACTTCGGTGTCGCCGATCAATTCTTGAGCTTCGTCGCTGGTGAGAATGATCTCGGCGAATGTCGCTGTGTAGTGCTCGAGGGCGGCCGTCACAGCCAGGCGCATCTTGGGAGAAAAACGCTTCTCAAGTCGGCCAACCAACTTCTTGATATGGCGATCGATCCCCTCGGTGGGATAGCCCATCGCTTGGAGCCGATCGTTGAGCAGCCGATGCTGGTGTCGGTGCGTGGCCTCTTGTGCAATGAATCCCTTGACCGCCTCCTTGAGGTCAGCGTCGCTGATGTGGTCCCGATACTCGCGGACTGACCGGATGAAGAAGTCTTCGCCTTCGGGGAACGTGGCCGACAAGGTGGACACAAAGTGGCTCATCACCAAGTCGCCATCGACGAAGTGCTGCCGACTGGTCCCAGCAGGCATGTCGAATCGAACACGGCGGGGCTTCGGGACGACCCTCGTGGTGGGCCGAGTGAACGAATCGTCGCTCATGTTGTTCTCCCGTTCGTCAAGGGCACGCTGGCAATCTGACTCTAAGCCTTGTCAGAATTAGATGGCAAGCTATCCACGTGGTTTCGGCGCGGGTGTATAGCGGGATGTCCGCCGAGGAGCGTCACCGGAACCGGCGCACCCGTCTCATCGAGGCCGCAACCGAGTTGATCGGCACGCGCGGTGTTGCCGCCGCCACTGTGACTGCCGTCTGCGCTGAATCAGGTGTCACGTCACGCTACTTCTACCAGCACTTCTCCGGCCGAGACGCCCTCCTGCGGGCTGTCTACCAGCAGCTCTATGCCACCTTCCAGGAGGTGATAGTCGACGCGATCCCCGATGCCGGCGAGCCACCGGAGGTGCTGGCGTACGCGCCGATCCACAGGCTGGTCAGCATGATCGACGACGACCCTCGGCTGGGTCGGATCCTGTTCGTGGAATCTGCAACCGAGCCGCTGCTCCGAGAGCTACGCAGCGAACTGATGGCCGGTTTCACCGACCTCGTATTGCGCGAGGCCAGACTCCACCTCGACATCCCCGACTCCGCCGTGGGGGTTGCCCATTTGGCTTCGACCTTGGGCGTGGGAGGGCTATTCGAAGTCTTGCGCCGCCGACTCGACGGAGAACTGGAGTTCACCACCGATGAACTCGTTCAGCACTGCGCAGGTTTCCTGGGCAGCCTAGGCAATTACGTGCTGCTGCAGAACACGGGCCAGTCGGCCACAACCGAAGCGCAAACCTAGAGCTAGCGGCCCCGCTACGCGATGTGGCCGTCCGTGCGCTCGATGTCAACGTCCGAGACCAGCAACAGCAAGACCTGAACAACATCCAAGGCCAATGCCGTCGACTGAACAACGTCGGCCTGGCTTCAGAAGCCAACTGAGTGTTCGACCATTCCCTGCCGGCTGTGACCGGCGGCCGGCGCTGGACTCGATAGCGGCCGCCTGTCCTTCCCCAGTCGCGCATTGCGCGGCCTGGCGTCCTACGACGCCGTCACCACTTGCACTACATGCGGTAGCGTAGCGATACCGACAGTATCGATCGCTACCATTCGCTATCAGTGGAGGTCCAGTGACCGACGGCACTGCAGATTCCCCAAGCCAGGCCACGCGCCGTGACCGGCGGGCCAACGGATCACCCGACCCCGCCGACACCCGCGAGTACAGCGAACGGTTGGCGACGCTCGCCCGATTCACCCTCCGGCACAAAGCCCTGGTCATCGGGGTATGGCTCGGCGCCGCGGTGGTCCTCGCGCTGCTGTTCCCCCAGCTGGAAACCGTGGTGCGCCAACAGTCGGTGGACCTCATTCCTCGCGATGCGCCGTCCTTGCAGACGGTTGACCGCATGAGCGCCGCGTTCGGCGAAGAAGGCTCGAAAACCATGGTGTTCGTCGCCATGGAAGACCCCAATGGGTTGACTCCGACTGCACGGCAGCGCTACGGCGAACTCGTGAGCCGGTTGCAGGCCGAAGGCGACCACGTCCTTCTGGTGCAGGACCTACTGGCCGATCCGATTACCGAAGCCCAGGCGGTCAGCGCCGATCGCAAAGCCTGGTATCTGCCCGTCGGCGTCACCGGCACCCTCGGAGACCCCACGGCCGCCGAATCCGTCAACGCGGTGCGCGACATCGCGGCGGAGGTGTTCACCGGCTCGACCACGACTGTGCAGGTAACGGGACCACCGGCGACCTTCAGCGACATGATCGCCTCCGCCGAGCACGACCTGCTGCTGATCTCAATCGCTACCGCGGGCGTGATCGCCCTGATCCTGCTGATCGTCTACCGGTCGGTGTTCACCGCGCTGTTACCGCTGCTGGTAATCGGGTTGAGCCTGGCAGTCGGGCGCGGCGTGCTGTCCGCCCTCGGCGAGTTGGGCATGCCGGTCTCCCAGTTCACTGTCGCCTTCATGACGGCGATCCTGCTCGGCGCCGGAACCGACTACACCGTGTTCCTGATCAGCCGATACCACGAACAGCGCCGCGCCCAAGTACCCGCCGATCAGGCCATCATCCACGCCACCGCCAGCATCGGGCGCGTCATCCTCGCCTCCGCCGCCACCGTCGCACTCGCGTTCCTGGCCATGGTCTTCGCGCGGCTCAGCGTCTTCGCCGCCCTGGGCCCCGCGTGTGCCATCGCCGTGCTGTTCGGATTTCTGGCCACCGTCACCCTGCTGCCACCGGTGTTGTCGCTAGCCGCCAAACGCGGCATCGGTGAGCCCAAACCCGATCGCACCCGCCGCTACTGGAACAGCGTCGCCGTCGCCGTGGTCCGCCGTCCCGTGCCACTACTGATCGTCAGCCTGGTCATCCTGCTCGCCCTGTCGGCAGCCGCCGCAACCATCAAAATCAGCTACGACGACCGCAAGGGACAACCAGACACCACGGCCAGCAACCAGGGCTACCACCTGCTGGACCGCCACTTCCGCAAAGACGTCGTCATCAGCGAATTCCTCGTCGTGGAAAACCCGACCGACATGCGGACCGGGAAAGGACTGGCCGATCTCGACGAGATGGCCTCCCGCGTCTCCCAGATCCCCGGCGTCACCAAGGTTTCCGGAGTCACCCGCCCCACCGGAGAGCGCCTCGACCAAGCAGAACTGGCCTGGCAGAACGGCCAGATCGGCGACAAAATGGCCGGCGCGGTCGCCGAGGGCAACTCCCGCAAAGACGACCTCGCCAAACTCACCGGCGGCGCCGACCAGCTCGCCGACGGCCTCGCCCAACTCGACAGCACCGTGCGCACCGCCCTCACACCACTGGCCGGAATCCTCACCCAAGCCCAATCCGCAGGAACTCAGGTCAACCAGTTCCGGCCGCTGCTGCAACAACTTTCCGCCACTGCCCCCGCCGTCGACCAAGCCATCCAATCCGGCCCAGGACTACGACCGCTGGCCAACCAAGCCCAAAACGCGATCACCCAACTCGACCCACTCGTCGGCGCCCTCAACACCTCGCCGTGGTGTGCCACCACCCCGCAATGCGCCCAAATCCGCGACCAGGTGCAGATCCTGGTCACTCTGCGCGACAGCGGATTCTTCAACCAGATCGCCGACCTCGGGGACCGCTACGATCCCGCCACCAACGCCACCGTCGGTGGCACCCTCGCCAACGTCCAGAACGCAGTCGCCTCGCTGGACAAGGCATTCGGAGCCCTCGGTGACCCGGCCGACCTGGCCACCAATCTCCGCCGACTACAGGACGGAATCGGACAGCTCGCCTCCGGCGCCCAAGCACTCGCCACCGGCGTCCGCACCCTCGCCGACAGCAACATCGAAATGCTGTCCGGCATGAGCCAGATCGCCACCCAACTACAAAACTCTTCACGCGCAGCGGCCGACTCCGACTCCTCGAGCGGTTTCTACCTGCCCGCCAACGCATTCGAGAACCGGCAATTCACCGACGTCGCCGAACAATTCCTCTCACCGGACGGCAAAACAGCGCGGTTCATGATCGAAAGCAGCCACGACCCATACAGCGTTGAAGCCATGGACCTCGCCAGCCGCATCACCGACACCGCCAACACCGCACGACCCAACACGTCACTCGCCGACGCCACCGTGTCCGTCGCCGGCTTCCCCGCCGTAAACTCCGATATCCAACGACTCCTATGGGCCGACTTCGCACAACTGGCCATGGCCACCATAATCATCGTCGGCGTCATCCTGGTCCTACTGCTGCGAGCGCTCCTAGCACCGCTCTACCTACTAGGCACCGTCGTGCTCAATTACCTCGCCTCGCTCGGCATCGGCGTTGTGGTCTTCCAATGGGGACTGGGCCACGAAATCGCCTGGCCCGTACCGCTGCTGGCGTTCATCATCCTCGTCGCCGTCGGCGCCGACTACAACATGCTGCTCGTCTCACGGCTCCGCGAAGAATCCGGAACCAACATCCGCGTCGGCGTCCTGCGCACCGTGGCAAACACCGGAGCCGTCATCACCTCCGCTGGCCTGATATTCGCCGCCAGCATGTTCGGCCTCATGGTCGGCTCAGTCGCCATCATGATCCAAGCCGGCCTCATCATCGGCTTCGGGCTGCTGCTCGACACCTTCCTCGTGCGCACCCTCACCGTGCCCGCCATCGCCACACTCCTACGCGAAGCCAGCTGGTGGCCGACCAAAGCAACAAACCCGCGACGTGGTCAGACCAACGCAGGAGGCATGAAGGACGCACCTCACGTGCTGGTCCAGGAGAGGTGAGAAGCGAACAGAGCAATACCCGGCGCTACATGCCGACCAGCGTGAGGGCGTATTCACCCCGAATGAATACGACCCCTGCGCCAGTAGTTTGGTAACGGCGGTTGGGAATGTTGCTGCTGGTGGTGGTTTTTTCTGCGGCTGGCTCCGTACTTTCGGCCGAATGCGGACCGATCGGTGCGTCCGGCGATGATGTCGATGCACAAGCTGACCGCCGGGGACGGTTACCTGTACCTAGTGCGTCAGGTCGCGGCCGCCGACAGCACCCAGCGCGGCCGTTCCAGCCTGGAGGACTACTACTCGGCCAAGGGTGAGTCACCGGGCCGCTGGATGGGGCGCGGATTGGCCGCGCTGGCCGATACCGGTGCCCGCGACGTCAGCGATGAAGTGCGCCAAAACGTATGGGCCGTCGAAGACGGATCGGTAGTCACCGAGGCTCAAATGAAGGCGCTTTTTGGGCTCGGCTGGCACCCCAACGCCGACAAGATTTATAACCATCTGTCCCCGCGATTGCGCGTGCAACCCGCGACCGCGGCGACGAAATTGGGCCGCCAATACGCGGTGCGTGACGAGTCCTCGGAGTTCACCCGTCGCGTTGGAAAAGCGTTCCGCGCGCACAACATCGCCGCCGGGCTGCCGGGCACGGCGACCATCGACGACGATGTGCGGGCAGGCATCCGAACCCGCATCGCCAGGGAGATGTTCGCCGAGCAATTCGACCGCGCCCCAGCCGATGATCGGGAGCTGTCCGGGTTCATCGCGCGGGCCACGCGGGCACGCACGACAGCGGTGGCCGGCTATGACTTGACGTTCTCTCCGGTGAAGTCGATTTCGGCGTTGTGGGCGATCGCCCCGCCCGAGGTTTCCGAGCAGATCGAGGCCGCGCATGAGGCCGCGGTGGCCGACGTGTTGGAGTGGCTGCAAGACCACGCCGCCTTCACCCGTACCGGCACCAACGGTGTCGCTCAAGTCGACACCGAGGGGCTCATTGCCGCGGTGTTCACCCATCGCGATTCGCGTGCCGGGGACCCTGATCTGCACACCCATGTCGCGACCTCCAACAAGGTTTCTTACCTCGACCACAATGGGGTGCGCCGCTGGCTCGCCCTGGATGGTCAACCGCTGCACCGGGTCATCGTGGCGGCCTCGGAGATGTACAACACCCGCGTGGAAGCGCACACCATCGACCGGCTCGGTGTGGACTTCGCCGAGACGTCCCGGGGACGCGGGAAACGACCTGTGCGCGAGATCGTCGGAATGTCAGCGGAATTGATGACGCGCTGGTCGAGTCGCGGTATCGCGATCAAGGCCCGCACCGCCGAGTTGGCCAAGCAGTTTCAGCACGATCACGGCCGCGAACCCACCACCATCGAGTCCCTCGCGTTGGCTCAACAAGCGACCCTGGAATCACGCGAAGCCAAGCACGAACCGCGCTCACTGGCCGAGCAGCGCCAGGTCTGGCGCAACCAAGCCATCGAGGTCCTCGGCCACGACGGTTTAGACCGCATGCTGGCCGGCGTCCTGGCCCCCGAACGCGCCCACACGACGACACCTGAGATCACCGACGAATGGGTGGCGTCGCAGGCTGGCGCACTGATCGCCACCGTGTCCGAATCACGCGCGACCTGGCAGCGACATCACGTGCGCGCTGAAGCGCTGCGGATCGTGCGCAACGCGGGTGTCGCGCACGTGTCGCAGCTTGTCGAACGGCTCACCGACACCGCACTTTCCGAGGCGTTCTCGGTGCCGCACGCGCGCGTCGATGATGCCGAGTTGGGCGAGCCTGTCGCGTTGCGTCGCCGCGACGGTTCCAGCGTCTACAGCCGCCACGGAACCGCGACGTTCACCAGCCGCGACATCCTCGCCGCCGAGGCCCGCATCCGCGCCGCGGCGCACCAACTAGATGGCCGTGTCGCAGCCGCCGCCGACGTGCGCTTGGCACTCGCAGATGCCGCCGCGCGCGGCAAAATCCTCAACGAAGGCCAGGCCGCCCTGGTGGCCCAGATGGCGCTGAGCGGCCGCCGCGTCGCACTCGCTTTGGCTCCGGCCGGGGCGGGCAAAACCACCGCCATGGCCGCCCTGGCGCACGCCTGGTGCAGCTCCGGCGGCCAGGTCCTCGGATTGGCCCCGACCGCGCAGGCGGCGATCGTGCTCGGCGAAGACCTGGGCGCGACCACCGACACCCTCGACAAGTACGTGCACTGCACCGATGAGAACAACGCCGCGATCTACGGCACCCCGGATTGGTTCGACCAGATCGGCCCCGACACGTTGATCGTGGTCGACGAGGCCGGGAAGGCGTCCACAGCCGGTCTGGACGCGATGATCACCCACGCCCTCGGTAGAGGCGCGAGTGTGCGGCTGGTCGGTGATGACGCTCAGCTCGCCTCCATCTCGGCCGGTGGGGTGCTGCGCGACATCGCCACCGACACCGGATCCCTCACGCTGTCGGAGGTCGTGCGGTTTCACTCCCGCGCCGAGGCCGCCGCGTCGCTGGCGCTGCGCGGCGGGGACCCCGCCGGGATCGGGTTCTACCTCGACGCCGGGCGCATCCACATCGGCGCCGAACAGACCGCCGCCGACGCCGCCTTCACCGCGTGGCAGGCCGACCAGGACGCCGGCCGTGACAGCCTGCTGCTGGCCCCCACCAACCCGATCGTCAACGACCTCAACACCCGGGCCCGCACCGCAAGCCTGGCCGCGGCGCTTGAGGCAGACCCGCACTGGACGCCGGGCCGCGAGACCGTGCTTTCCGATGGTTTGGCCGCCAGCGTCGGCGACGTCATCCGCACCCGCCAAAACGCCCGCTCGCTGCCCCTGTCGGCTACCGATTACGTCCGCAACGGATACACCTTCACCATCCTCGACGTCGCTCGCGATGGAGGGCTACGGGCTCGCCATCGCGGCACCGGACAGGAGATCACCCTGCCGGCCGACTACGTCACCGAGCACGTCACCCTCGGCTACGCGGCCACCATCGACATCGCCCAGGGCTCGACCGCCGGTCACGCCTGCCACGTGGTGGGTGCCGAGCACCTCACCCGCCAACTGCTCTACGTCGCATTGACCCGCGGCCGCGCCGAAAACCACCTCTACCTGTCGACCGCCGAAGCCGACCCGCACCGCGTCCTGGCCCCCAAGGCCACCCACCCCGACACCGCCGTGGACGTGCTGTCGCGGATCGTGGCCCGCGACGGCGGCCAGGTCTCGGCCACCACCGCCGCCCGCCAGGCCGCCAACCCCACCCGCCGCCTGGCCGCCGCGGCCGACATGTTCACCGACGCCCTCGGTACCGCCGCTGAACACCAGCTCGGTGCAGGGGCACGCACACGCTTGGACGCCCTCGCAGAATCCCTCCACCCCGACCTCACCACCTGCACAGCGTGGCCCGTGCTACGCCGCCACCTGACCCTGCGCGCGCTTGGCGGTGCCGATCCGGCCGAGCTGCTCACCGACGCGCACGCCCGCGGCGGCCTCGACGATGCCGCCGACCCGGCCGCCGTCCTGGACTACCGCATCGACCTCACCGGCAGCATCGGCGGCGACTGCGGGCCGCTGCGCTGGCTGCCCACCATCCCCACCACCTTGGCCGCCGGCCCGCACTGGGGTGACTACCTGCGCCGCCGCGAACGCCTGGTCACCGACCTGGCCGACCAGATCCGCGAACATGCCCGCTCCTGGATCGCGGAGACCGCACCGCCCTGGGCGCGGCCACTGATCGCCGCCAACGCCAACCCCACCCTGACCGCAGAGATCGCCGTGTTCCGGGCCGCCACCGCAGTCGACGAAGCCGACACCCGGCTCACCGGCCCACCCCAATACCCAGTGGCCACCCGCGCCGTGCAAGACCTGCTACAGCGCCACGGCATCGACGCCATCGCACACCAACGGCCCGACACCACACAGTGGCACGAGCTGCTCGACGCGATCGACCCCCGAATCCGCACTGACACCTGGTGGCCCACCCTGGCCACCCACCTCGCACAAGCCGCCCACACCAACGACATTCACCAACTACTCACCCAAGCCGCACACCAAGGGCCACTGCCCGACGAGCTGCCCGCCGCCGCCCTCTGGTGGCGCATCACCGACACACTGTCCCCCACCGCCGCCGTGCCCGAACCGCAGCCGGTCCAGCGCGCAACCGACCAAGAGGCACACATGCACGCAAGCATGCACGTTTCCGATCGTGCGCTCGTCGAGGTACTGGCCGCCGCCCACCGCAATGCCGACCCACTCCCCCTACCGACACCACAGCCCGATCCTGTCGCCGTCGCCCTGGTCGCGCCCTATGTCGTGGCCACCCTCGCAGCTGAGCACGACACCGCCGAGCTGGCCGAAGCGATTCAGGTGGCGACCGCCAAAGCCGGCCGCGGCTACCTACGCCTGCCCGCCACACCACAGCCCGACCGCTACAGCCTCGTCGAGCTCGCCGAAAAGATCACCGACCACCGGCCACCGCGCGCGGCGCTGGTGGTCGTCGAGGACGCCGCAGCCGCCGACCCAGCCCACCTGGCCACGGTGGCCAGCGCTCTGGCAGACGCTCACGGCCGGTTACTGCTCATCGACAACGGCGAGCCTGGACCTGGCCGACGCCTCCTCGACGGGATGGGGCTGCCCTGGAGCGAAAAACCCCGGCCCACAACAGAAATCGCAGATTCTTCTCTGGCGGCCGCAGCAGACCGCCACCGCGCCGCCGCCGCGGATCGCTGGCGTGTCCTCACCAACCCACCTCGCCGCGACCGAGGCCGCGACCGGGACAGGGGTCAGGGCTACGAATTGGACATCGACTGACGCGACTGACGCTGTGGTTGGTCAGGCTACGTCCGGTCTGGAAGCCAAACTGCTTGAGCGGCGCGGCACGTCGCGACGGACTGAGGATCGATGACCTCGATATCGCGCAGAACCGCCTCGCATTCCTCGACGGGACAGCCCCACTCAGTGAGGGCTTCGAGCCACGCCACCAAGGTCCGCGCGGCGCCGTCACTGTCAGCCATCGTGGCCCATATCCGGCCGTAGGTGGCGGCCACGCTGTCGCGGAAGGCCGCACGCACCGTGTCATGGGCTATGTCGAACAGTGCTTGAGCCTGCGAGGCGTACGTAGCGAGCTGCGGTATCCCCAACTCGCGTTCAAGCTCCGACGGTGCGGCGAACTGAAGCGCAGTACGCCAATGCTCCTGTGCTGTCGCAACTTCCATAGTTGAAGAGCTTGGCCGGATGAGCAGTAGATACACGCCGCACTCGGCGTAATCAGCAGCCCGCCAATCCGGGTTGCGACCAGGCACACGCACCACGGATGGTGCTCTCATCGTCGTGCGATCCCAGCTCAGCACTGGAGGGTCAAGAGATGCGTTTGCGCTCACCATTTTCAGCGCCGCGCCTATCTGTTCCAGGCTGTCGGCGTATCCCAGCAGCGGATAGCTCGTCGGCGACGAGGTGTCTCCCCACAAACCGCCTTCCGTTCGCACGTGAAACTCCCGTGCCCATAGACTTGCTTGTTCGATGGTGTTGGCTAGGTGGGCATGCCAGCGTTCCAGCTCGGCTTTCCACGCTGCGCCGTCCGCACTGTCTGGTGTTGTCATCGTGGGGCCTCGTATTGGAGGTCCTCTTCGACGCTGACCAGAGCCCTGACGATCACGTCGCGCAGATGAGGGGCGTCGCCGGTAGCGGCCGCGGCGTAACACATATCGGGTAGCGGCAGCGGGCGCCTGGACCACCCGCCGATGTGCTCGGCGGTACGCGCGACGAGCCAATGCGCCCGGTACCTGGCCCGCTCCTGGAGGGTGTCGCCGGGATCGGCGGTGCAGCCGTTGACGAACGCCGGCCGGAAGATCGCCGTGGTGGCGTTGAAACTCTTGGCTTCGGCGTCGTATTCCGCCCACTGCTGCACGGTTGGTTCGCGGTCACCGCCCCTGGCTATCCAGACCTGGCGAATCGAGTCGGGGACGCCATCATCGACCGCCTGAGCCTGAGTGGTCGCCGAGTGGATCAGCGATGCGCTCACCCCCGCGACGATTCGGTCCTGAAAAATCGGGTCGGCCTTCATGACGCGCAGCAGCCGGGGGTACACGTCAGGCCACAGCACCGCCAGGCGGTGCTCGTGCATGCCGTCAAGGACCGGAGCGGGGATCTCGACGCCCTCTTGTCGCCACGGGTTGGTCTGGCGAGTGCAGGAGGGCGGGTGTTCAACCCCGGCATCGCGCAGCACGTTCACCACGCCTGTCGTCGCGGCCGCGACCAGACGCCACCCCGTCTCGGCGCGCAACTGCGCGTACTCAATGAGGACACGCGCCGGATCCCCCCACCCGAACCAGAGCTGCCGAAAATGGTTGTCCACCAACGGATCTGTGGACAGCACCCGCACGGAGCGAGGAACGAACACCCCCGCGGGGATATAGCTGGCTCCGTCATTGGAGGTGATGACGGTTTCCGTGCCGCTCGGTGAGCGGAAGATGCCTACCGCCCATTCAATCGGATACTCAACCTCTTGAGCCGCGTGCTGAAGCTTCCACGCCAACTCCTTGGCCGCCGCGGCGTCCGCGGACTCGCGGCGCTCGCGTGCCGCCGCCGTCTGGCCTGCAGCGACCACGCTGGCCGGGATCAGCGTCGGCCCCCCAGCCGCACCCGCTGCGGACGGGGCCGACGTCGCCGGGACATTCGCCGCTCCGGGCCCGCCCGCCGGCACCGTAGGTGCAGGCTGCGGAACAGCCCCCGCAGGCGGTCCCATCGCACCAGGCGGAAGCATCATCGGCGCACCTCCGCCACCAGAACCCACACCGGTTCCGGTCGGCATGGACGGTGCCGCTGGAGCCACCATGCCCGGCTGAGCCGCCGCCGGAGACACACCACCGCCAGGGGCAGCCGACACCGGCGCTGCCGCATGCCCACCACCCGCCGACATGGCCGGCGACGGACTCGCCGGGGCTGGAGGTGGTGCAGACGGTATTCCGCCGCCCATCCCCGCCGTAGTCGCCATTCCCTGGTTGAACGCCGACGACAACGACGACCCGCTGGCCGCGCCTGACGCGGCCCCCGAGTTCGGCAACCCGCCAGCTGCGACGGGCATCTGCCCTGCACCGCCACTCAGCGGATTCGCCCCCGGCAGGCCGCCGCTCCCCAGGCCGCCAGGCATCTTCGGAATCCCGCCACCAGAACCCATCCCGCCGCCACCGCTTCCCAGACCGCCCATCGACGGCACCCCACTACCGCCCAGCGGCGAAGCTGCCGCCGGCCGCGGCGCAGCCGCCACCCCAGGCGTCCCTGCCTGAGTAACCGGCCCAGTCGCCGCAATGCCTTCGCCGCCTGCGGCCGTGTTGATTTCCCCGGTACCAGCCCCAGACTGGGTGCTTGGTGTGCCTGATGTCGGATCGGTTGGCGCGTCGGATGGAGGTTCGGGTGCGTCAGCCCCGGCTTTCGGCTTTTCGGTGTAGCGGTAGGGGTTTTCGTCCTGTTCAATACCGGGCGATGTGTGGTCGACGGGCTGCGCAGAAGGTGCGGCGGGAACCTCGCCCCATTTCGTCAAAAGGCTGAGGGCTCTTGTGTTTTCGCTGCTCTTCTTGAAAGAGGTGTGAGCGGCTATCACCGCCGTCACGCCCGCTTCGGTTCGGTACATCGCAATGCCGTGGTACTCGGTCACGAGCGCTTCCGCCTCGCCGGGCAGCTTCGCAGCGGCGATCTTGGGATCAGCCTCACGGATCAGCTGTTCTTGGCTTGCGCGCGTGTCCCGTAGCACCGTGGCGATGTCGGCGCACTTGGTGGCGCACTTGTCGTGCCATTCGGCGATCGTCTTGGCTTCCTCGGCCAAGACCGCACCCGCCCGGTGCGCCTCGTCGAAGCCCTGAGAATCGGCGGCATCGCGAAACTGCGCGTTGTCGGTGACGATCTTCTGGTAGATGCCATCCCATGCCGTCGCACCTGCTCGATAGGTCTGCTCCTGGGCGTCCCAGTGCGCGGCATCGGGCGGCTCCATGTCCGGCGTAACGATCAGCCGCCCATGCGAACCCGCAGATCCCCCAGTGGCCGGCATCAGCGCAACCCGCACTCGGATCTGATGACATCGATCAGGTCGTTAGCGCGTGTTTGTTCGCGAGCGGCCTCGTCCCAGTGCCGCATGTTTAGCGCATGGAGCATGTTGATGCTGGCCCCCATCCAGTCGTGCAGCGGTACTGCTGTCGAAGCTGGTGTGGCGTCAGTCAGTTGCGAACGCAGATACGAGACCGCAGTCATGCCGGTCCGCTTCTCTGTGGCCAGTGCTTCAACGCTTTCGGGACTACGCCAACTCTGCTCTAACGCCGTGGCGCTGGACCTGCTCGCCACCGCCGTCGACCGCGCCGCCCGATCCCACGCGGCGCATGCGACAGCCCTCGCGGCTTGAGTTTCGCTGCCGCTGTATGTGGCCGGCGGTGGCGCAACCACGTTGATTGTGTGCTGTGCGGGCTCGACTGACCGGACCAGGGCCAGGCCGCTGGTCACCGCCGCGCCCGCGGCAAGCGCCAGCGCTGTTGCAGCGACGGCCAACCCAGTGCGGTGGGGCCGCCGGGCCCCCATTGTCATAGGTCGACCGTATCGCGACAGGCTGACATCGAGCCACCGCCGTAGCCACATTCAAAAACTTCGAGTTTGCGCAGCTCATGTTACCAATAGACAACACCGAGCAATTCAATATGTACCGCGCCCACTGTGTCTAAAATGATCGAAAAAGCGGCATCCTGGCCTGGCGGTGCGAACGCCACCACCGGTGTGTCCCAGAAATCTGTCCCACCACGGCTCTACCGTGGACAGGGTTAAAGACACACCCGGAAAGGCGCACCGATGGCATTGCTGGGATACGCCCGAGTCTCCACCTTGCACTAGTCACCTGAGCTGCAACTTGCGGCACTTAGAGATGCTGGCGCAGAACGGATTTGGACGGATCAGATGTCGGGAATGCGAGACGATCGCCCCGAGCTAGCCAGCCTCCTGAACTACGCCCGCCGCGGTGATGTCCTCATGGTGTGGCGACTTGACCGCCTCGGCCGCTCCCTGGCCCACCTGCTCGCCATCGCCGAGGACCTGCAAGACCGCGGTGTCGAGCTGCGCTCGCTCACCGAATCAGTAGACACCACCGCCCCAGGCGGGCGGCTGATCTTCCACGTCTTCGGAGCCGTCGCCGAGTTTGAACGTGCCATCGCCGCCGAGCGCACCGCGGCGGGGGTGGCCACTGCCCGGGCCGCCGGCCGCCATCCCGGCCGCCCTGGTCTGAGCGGGGACACCATCGCTGCGGCCCGGGCACTCGACGAAGTAGGTACGCCCCGCGCCCAGATCGCCCGCACGCTGGGCATCTCCCGATCCAGCGTCTACCGATGCCTGGGACCAGCGCAATGACCACACCGCGGCCGTTGTCGACGGCCATCCGAAACGAGGTGCTCGCGGCGTGCCGAACGGCCTTCTACTACCGCGGAGATCTGAAGTCCCTCATGCTCGACGCCGGGGTTTCACCGGCGATCTACAACCGGTATGACCACCCGGAGAACTCAAAGGTCAAGATTGCCCGCAGCATTCTTGACGAGCTGCGTGAATTAGGACCCAACGGTTGGGCGGTGCAGCGACAGATCGTCGTCGAACTGTGCGGTATGCAAAGACCAGCCAACGGCGTCGAAGACGTCGCCTCCGGCCGCAAGGCCCTCGACGCGCTACGTCGAACCGCCGCCCACGAAGGCGTCGTCATCGACACCGAACAGGCCGCCAGAAACGACCGGGCAACACGGGCCGCAAAGCGGCAGCAGCACATCACCGAGCAACAGCAGACCCTCAGTCGACTTCGCGCCGAGTTCTCGACACTGGCCAGCAGCAAGCCAAAGACGAACGGTGAACGCCAGGCCCGCGGTTACCAGCTCGAAAAGCTCCTCGCAGACCTCTTCCGGGCCAACGAGCTGGAGTACACCGGATCGACCCGGCAGCCCCATGAGCAGGTCGACGGCTCGTTCCACTTCCGCGGCTTCACCTATCTCGTCGAAGCACGCTGGCGCAACCAGCCGCCTGAAAGAGAAGACCTCGCCGGATTCAAAATGAAGATCGACGGCAAGCTTGAAAGCACCCGCGGGCTGTTCATCTCCATGGCCGGCTTTGACGAAGAAGTGCTGCAGTACTTCGCCAACGTCAGCGGAAAACGCAACGTCATCTACATGACCGGCCAGGACCTCGCGATCATTTTCGAAGGAACCATCGCCCTTGAAGACGCCCTCCTGCGAAAGATCGACGCCGCAGAAAAGCACGGCCGCTACCTGATCAACCTGCTGGAGTGACCGCCGCTGTACCCCACTCCGCTCATGGGCCCGAATCACGGCTGGAGGCGCTCGCGTGCCAGATCGATCACCTGCTTAGACCACGGCATCCAGCCCGGCACATGGGGTCCGGGTCCATCATCAGGTGAGTTGGCGATCGCACGCAGGCCAGACCTACCTCCGAACAGGTCGTCGAACTCAACTACTGCCTGATACGCCGACGACATGCTCTCGAACAGCAGCGCCTCAATGCTTGTGTTCACCGTCGCTAACGGTTCAGTGATCTCGTCGGCCAAGTCGAGCAGATCCGGATTCCTCCTGAGCCCCACAATCTCGGCTTTTACCGCGTTCTTCATCTCAGATTGAGCAATGAAGGACCGGTCAATCGTCACGTGAAACCTGGACTGTATCCGGCCGCCAACCAGGATCTGCTTGACCGCCACCGTGACCGCCTCTATCGATTCGTGCACCATCACGTTGCGCAGTCGACACAGGAAGCGATAGCCGGCATATCCGTCATAAAGGCCGTGAAAATCGGCCTCTACCTGGCTATGTGTGGCGCTGCCTAACCCGTAGGCCTTCTCGATTCGCCGCAGCATTTGATCCTGGTGATAGACCACCGACGAACACAGCGACAGCGCAGCGGCCCGCAAGCTGGTAAGCCACGTGGTGAACGTGTCAGGCGCCGAATTGGGCTGAATCAGGCCAGCGTCTGCGGCCTGGTTGGCAGCCATCACGGCTGAGCGCAGCAAGCTCTTTGACGAGGCGAAATAGGTATAGACAGAGCCAAACAGCAGCCCAGATATTTGCTTATAGGCCTGCCTATATCGCGTGTAGTCCTCAACCGACAGAATGCATACCCGCTCAAAATCCGCCACTTGCCCCGCTGCGTCGGTCGTGATCAACAGGGCGCCGCGGGCTTCTATCGGCAGTTCGCCAGGGATCGTCATGCTCTCGATCGTGCCGTTGTTTCCCGTCAGGACCGAGCGGTTATAGCTTCGGCCCATCCGAGATTGGGCATGAAAAAGCCTCGCGCGTCGAATCGAGGTTCGACGACTGCGAGGCGAAAGCCAGCGTGGGGGCTACGCGTCGAGGAGGCCGCTGACGGGCCGTCAGGTGCGCGCAGGCAGTGCGGTTATGGCGGCATCGGCAGGTTTCTCCCGGCGGGAAGGGCGCTCATTCGAGGAGGGCTAACGCCGCCACTCGCGAAGCGCGGCCGCTGCCGCGCCGACGATCCCGGCCAGCCCGTCCAAGATGGCGATGATGCGTTCCGACGGCTCATCGCGCCGACAGAACACCGCCCGGTTGACCATTACCAGTACAAGCAGTATCCAGACCAGATTCCACGCGTCCGAGATGACCACATTGACCTCCTTGCGAGGTGTACCAACAGAAAGTGCCCGACCGGTGGCCGGGCACAAAAAAGCCGGGAAGACCCGGCTTCGACGCGCAAACAAGCGCGCCCCTTCATGGTCGAAGCCATGAAAGGCTCAGTCCAGCAACGGATTAGGGGCTGGACAACCTACGGAATTGGCCTTGTGCACCTGTTGATGGGTGAACCCACCAACAGGGTGCGGGGAAGAAGGATGAGCGGGTAGCAGGACTGGATGTGGGCACAGTCGTGCTACTGGCATTTGTGCGGCAATTTTACCCTGCGTTGAGGTATGCAGGGCGGAGAAGTTTGGCGGTGATGTGCTGGTGCTAACCGGATTTTGGGCGCACTAACGGCACCTCATTCACTGTACAAGCAGGTAGTTGCGCCAGAATGGAAGCAAGCCCTGGGCGTGTCGCACCTCTGCCTGAGCGAGCCAGTTCCCGCGCCGGATGTCCTGACTTCCCTATGCTGGAGGCGTGACGAGCGAGGGCGGTGACACCGGGTCGAAGCTGCCTCTGCCCCCCACTCCCCCGCGCCGTTTCGGTCAACGGCCCGACCTTGTTGTCCCGGATGACTTCGATGACCCGCTACCCCCGACCGAAGCTGCGGTGTGGGAAGCGCACGAGCCGGCCGCCCAGGACGCCAGCGCTGCACTCGACGACGATGACTGGCCCATCGATGTGGAAGACCTTCGCGAGGCGCTGCTGGAGTCGGAAGCCGACCTCGCAGCTGGCCGCACTTTCGGTGAGGACGAGATCCGCGCTCGCTTCGGCATTCTGCGGTCAGACGAGGGCTGATTCCCTTCGCTCATCCGGAGTTAACGAGCTTCTGCACTCGTTCGTCGACCGGACGGCCGGTCTTCTTGCTGGCCGCGAAGGGCCGCAACGCGGTCGAGCCTTGACAGCCACCACCCACCGCGCAAAAAGCGCTGAAAAAGCTAATCGCTTGCAGCGCTTATAGCTCCCTATTCGGACGGCGGCACTCCGGCGCGGTCCAAGAACTCGTTGAGCGCCGCATCGACAATGTCAGTAACCGCATACCCTCGGCCCTTCAACACCTCAATTCGCTGCTGGGTGCCCGGACGCACGTAGGTGTTCAACGGCACCTTCTGCTCCCGCTTACGCAAGGGCAGCGCACTGCTGAATTCGGCCGCGCCACCCTTAGTGACCTCCCCGGCCGAATCAGGCATGCACGCAATTCTACATGCACCAAGCTACTACTCGCATGTTGCTTGCATGCATGCACGCACGCTCTTATAGTGGTTGTATGAAAACATTGGGAACGGTCCAAGATGACGTGAGTGCGGTGCGCGACTTCGTATCTCAGATCCGCGCACTCTGCGCGCAGTTGATAGCCAATCCGTTCAACACCCCCGCCGCGGAGCAGCTGCTTGATCTGCTCCTGGAGGATGCGCCGACGACCGAGCATGCTCTTGAAAGACTTCTGCAGTCGCTGATCAACGGGCGTGCGTCGAACGGCACCCAGCTCTTCGACGTGCTTGGCGGACGGCGCTATCCCGCTCCGAATGCCGCGTTCGGCGTCGGTACCGCGGCCTAAAGTGACCCCAGTGAGTACGGCTGTGCAGCCACCGAAGCCCGGCTCCGCCGAGCACTGACAAGCATGGCTCGAACGATACGGCGATGAGTACGCCACGGACGACGAGCGCCGTGCTGCCTACCAGGATTTCCGGACGATTCTGGCCACCTGCAGCGCGTCTTTCGCAAGCCGATGACATACACGTGGCCGGCTACCTCGACGCCAAGAAGCGGGTGACGAGCGACGAGGCAGACGCTCCCGACGACGCCGAGGTCTGGGTTCCGACTGATCTCAACACCTATGCGCGCGCGGACTGGCTCGAAGGTTTCCGCTTCCACTTCGAGCCCTAAGCCCTCCCGAGCTGAATCGGCCGGAACCGTGTAGAGACAAACCTCTGTTCACGCAGGCAGCGTCGAATGAGACACCCATCGCGTTCGGCGTGGAGGCGCTCGTCTGGGCGACGGGTTGCTGTTCGTTCACGCGGTCTCGTATGCCCTCTTGTGTTGACCGCAATGCGCCAACAGACAACGCCCCGCGACGACCTGACCACCGTCTCGTGTTGTCATAACGTACGTCGACAACTCACTCGAAACGATCTTCGTGCACACTCTCTGTCGTCTGCCGGATCTTCGACGTGAAACTGCTGCTGTCGGACGACGGAAGCCGAACTGCGCTACCCGATTTCGCTCTCCGCTGCGGACAGCTGGAGACAAGCGACGAAATCCAGCTCAATGTCGCTCAGCTGGTGGACTGGGTCCCATTTCTCGCCATACGTTCAGCTCCATGCGAGATCACTTACAAACGGCAGTGATTCGTCGCCATTGTCCGACATTGGCCAGGGCGGCGTGTTTCGTCGCTGCAGCTTGGAGCTGGCAGCAACGCACCGCCAACGACTCGATCGTGAAAGCTTCCTAGCCGATGAGTTGGAAAGCACTTGACTGGGCGACTGATATCGGCGTCGGCTCGCCGACAATGAGGCTTGTACTCATTCTGCTCGCAAACAAGGCGGACGAGAACTTCTCTTGCTACCCATCAGTCCGGACGCTGATGGCTGAGGCCTCTGCCGGCCGAAGCACAGTCCTTAGAGCCTTGAAAGCGCTTGAGGCCGAAGGACTAATCACGAGAGTCGCTCAATACCACGAATCGGGAGCCCAACGATCCAGTCGATACTTCCTGAATCATCCCGACGCGCCACACCTCGAACCCGGTCCAGAGTCGGGACCCCTCGATCCACAGGCGGGACGGAGGGGGTCTCATCCCGGGACCCCGACCGTCCAACACCGAGACCCCCCGGGGGTCCAGGACCGAGACCCCTTGAACCCACCACATGAACCACCATCCGAACCGTCGCCCACAGGCCTGTTGGAATCCATGCCCGAACCTTGGCGACTCAGCCGAGGCGAGGCTGCAAGGATCTCACCAGCGATCAGCCGCGCCCTGGCTTCAGGATGGACCACGCACAGTCTCACGACCCACCTGTCACAAAGACCAGACGGTGTCCGAAACCCCGCCGCAGTCCTTGCACGGCGCCTTGCTGACCTCCCCGCACCACCGAGGACCGCAGCCCGACGTGGCACGCCCTGGTGCGGCGAATGCGAAGACGAGCAATCACGGACCATCACCGTCACACTTCCTGACGGGACGGAAGCGGCGGCATTCTGTCCCCGCTGCAGCCCTCAAAAACGGTCGCCCCCGGCTTCTCTGGATATCAACGAACTCAATTGAAGAGGAGGTGAAACAATTGGAGCACAATGCTTTTGACCAGCTACCACTCCTGCTTGCGGTCCCCCGCGCTGCAGCGATCCTCGGCATCAGCCGCGCAGCAGCGTATCGACTGGCAGCCTCCGGCGAGTTGCCAGTGCGCAGGCTCGGTGGACGTGTCTACGTCGTCACTGCCGAGCTACGAGATCTGGTCGCATCATGAAAGGATCCGTCTACCAACGAGGTAAGACGTGGACATATCGATTCCGGGGTCCAGAAAGAGACCCTGCAACGGGCGAATATCCAACGATCTCAAGGGGCGGATTCACAACCGAAAAGGAGGCCTGGAAGGCTTGCCGAGATGCGATGCGCGAAGCAGACCAAGGCCGCGTGCTGCGGCGATCGACACGGACTGTGTCGCAGTTCTTCGTCGAATGGTTTGCAGCAGTTGAGGCGTCGATGGATGCCACCACTTGGCAGAACTGGAAGGACTACGCAAACGCATACGTCGTACCGCGGATCGGAGCGACAAAGCTTCAACGTCTCGATGAGCCTCAACTGCTGAAGCTGTATTCGGCCCTACTCGCCGAAGGGCGCGTCAAGCAAGACCGCAATACCGAGATGTTCAGGTACTGGAAAGCTCGTACCGCGGACGGCGACAACCCGCGTCCTCACGAGGTGGCAGAAGCATGCGGCACAACGATCCACGCCGCTCGTGCCGCCGTTCGCCGGTACAGAGCGGGCATCGCTCCCAAAAAGCAACCTCCCGGCCTGGCACCCAAGACAGTGCGAAACATCCACGCGATGATCCATCGTGCACTAGCTGATGCCGTCGCCTGGAAGTACATGGCTTACAACCCTGCCAGCAATATCAGGCCGCCCAAGCGTTCACGCACGCGCCGTACGGTGTGGAATCCAGAAAGCATCCAGTTATTCCTACGGACGGTGCAGCAAGATCGATTTGCGGCGCTCTTCCTGCTGGAGCTAACAACTGGCATCCGGCGAGGCCAGATTTGCGGTCTCAAATGGTCAGACGTCAATCTCCAAGTCGGTGAAATCACGGTTCACGACAACAGAGTCGTCGTGGCCGGCCACGCAAGGGACAAATCCGGCGGTAAGACACGGAACGCCGATCAGACCATAGCTATCGATCGCGCGACCACCGCGGCGCTACGCAGCTGGCGGGAGCATCAAGACAAGGAGCGAGCGTTCTTTGGTCCCGACTATCACCCCGGCAACTACGTGTTCACATTCGAGGATGGGCGGCCGCCGCATCCGGACACAATCCGACAGCGCTTCGACCGTCTCGCGGCAGCGGCGGGACTCCCCCGGATCACGTTTCACGACCTACGCCACTCATATGCAACGGCAGCCCTGAAGGCCGGCGTGAGCCCGAAGATCGTCAGCGAGCGAATTGGCCACGCGGATGTCGGCTTCTTTCTGCAGACCTACGCACACGTCCTCAAAAACGACGACCGGGAGGCAGCCGAACTGGCGGCAGCCTTCCTGATACAGGAAGGGTCGGAGGCCACGTCGGAAGGTGAGCCAAGCTAACGTTCACAAACCCGTTCATAAGCCCTATGAAAACGGCCCCCGGAGTTTCCTCCGGGGGCCGTTTTGCCTGGTAGCGGGGACAGGATTCGAACCTGCGACCTCTGGGTTATGAGCCCAGCGAGCTACCGAGCTGCTCCACCCCGCGTCGGGTGAACGCAACGTTACCGAAGGCGCTCGCGCAGTTCCAAATCGCGCGGTCACCGATGGCGGTGAATCGCGTCACGCCTGCGATTGCATGGGCCGTTGGCGTCCCGCGAGCGACCGCAAATGTACGCACTATGTCGGCGTGTCGCGGTGCAAACACGGCCGTCCCCAGCTTCGCGTGGGCCCACGCGGCTTGGCAAGTGGGTCAGTTCGCGGACTGGTATTTCTCCATCGCATCGTCGAGGCGTTGCAGCGCCTCGCCGAACTCGGCGAAGTTACCGCCCTGCTGCGCCTGCCGCAGCCCATCGAGCGCCGTGTTGACCTCTTGCAGCGCAGCGGCTTTCGCACCCGACAGCTCGACCGGTCCGCCCGGGGGCACCGCTGCCGCCGGCGGTTGCGGCGTCCGGCCCTGCTGGTTGGCCGGCGGGCGAGCCGTCGGAACCTCACCGTCGGCCGGTGGCTGCATCGCGGGCTGCTCTCCGCCGGTGCCCGCGATCGGCGCGGGGCCGGTGGCCGTGGCGTCCGCGCCGGGCCCGAACAACTCGATGAGCGCGTCGCGGACCGTCGGGCCGTAGCCGACCTTGTCGTTGTACATCATCGCCACACGGATCAGGCGTGGGTACGACGACGCCGCGTCGCTGGCCCCGGGTGAGGCGTATACCGGTGCGACATACAACAATCCACCCTCGGCCACCGGCAGCGTCAGCAGGTTGCCCCACCGGATGCGGTTCTGGTTGTCGCGGCCGATGACACCGAGGTCCTGGGACACCGCGGTATCGGTGCTGATCGCGTTGAAAGCCAGCTTGGGACCATTGACCTGTCCCGGGATCGTCAACACGGTGATCTTGCCGTATGTGTCCGGGTCGGAACTGGCACTCATGAACGCGGCCAGGAAGTCGCGGCGGAACCGGTTCATCGCACTGGTCAGCTGGAACGATGCCGCACGGTCGTTGGCCGCAAGGTCTTTGGCCACGATGTAGTACGGCGGCTGATAGCTGCTCGCGGTCGGGTTGGGGTCCAGCGGAACGTCCCAGAAGTCCGACGTCGAGAAGAACGTGATCGGGTCGTCGACGTGGTACTTCGCCAGCAGTGCGCGCTGCACCTTGAACAGGTCTTCCGGATAGCGCAGATGCTCCTGCAGTTCATCGGAGATCTCGCTCTTGGGCTTGACCGTGCCCGGGAACACCTTCATCCACGCCTGCAGCACCGGATCGTCCTCGTCCTGCGCGTACAGCGACACCGTGCCGTCGTAGGCGTCGACGGTGGCCTTGACCGAGTTGCGGATGTAGGACACCTGCTTGTCGGGCTGCAACCGGTTCAGCGCCACCTCGTTGGAGTCCACGGTGGCCGAAGACAAGGTCGTCAACTCCGAGTACGGGTAGTTGTCCAGCGTGGTGTAGCCGTCGACGATCCAGACGATGCGCTCGTTGACGATGGCCGGGTAGACGGCGGTGTCGGTGGTCAACCACGGCGCCACCGCCTCGACCCGCTTGGCCGGGTCCCGGTTGAACAGCAGCTTGCTGTTCTCGCCGATCACGTTGGAGAACAGGAAGTTTCGCTCGGCGAACTTCGCGGCGAACACGCTGCGCGTCAGCCAGTTTCCGATCGGAACGCCGCCCTCACCGGTGTACGTGTAGTTGCGGGTCTCGACGTTGTTCTCGTAGTCGTACTCCCGCGGCGCACCGTTCTCCCCGACGATGGCGTAGTCGGCCGGGGTGTTGGCGATGACGGGGCCGTAGTAGATGCGGGGCTGGGCCAGCGGGGCGGGTCCGGGTGAGATCACCTCACCGTTCGCGCCGACCACACTGGCCAGGAACTCCGGGTAGCCGCCGTTCTGGTTGGGGTCGTTGGCCACGCCGCGCACGGTGTTGGCCGGCGAGGCGATGAAACCGTTGCCGTGGGTGTAGACCGAGTGGCGGTTGATCCAGTCGCGCTGGTTGTCGATCAACCGGTCGGGGTTGAGTTCGCGCGCGGCGACCACATAGTCGCGCAGGTTGCCGTCCTCGTCCCGGTACCGATCCATGTTCAGCTGGTCGGGGAAGTAGTAGAAGTTCTTGCCCTGCTGGAACTGGGTGAACGCCGGGCTGACGATGTTGGGGTCGAGCACGCGGATGTTCGACGTCGTGGCGCGGTCGGCGGCCACCTGGGCTGCGGTCGCGGGGGCGTTACCCGGATAGTCGCGATAGCTCACCACGTCGTCGGTGAGCCCGTAGGCCTGTCTGGTCGCCGAGATGCTCCGGCCGATGTATTCGCTTTCCTTCTGCGCCGCATTCGGTTTGACGCTGAACTGCTCGACGACCAGCGGCCAGCCCGCGCCGACCACCAGCGACGAGAGCAGCAACAGCACCACGCCGATCGCCGGGATCCGAAGGTCGCGCAGCACGATCGCCGAGAACACAGCGGCCGCGCAGATCACGGCGATCGCCATCAGGATCAGCTTGGCGGGCAGCACCGCATTGATGTCGGTATAGCCCGCACCGGTGAACGGCTTGCCGCCGCGGGTGTGGCTCAGCAGTTCGTAGCGGTCCAACCAGTACGCGATCGCCTTGAGCAGCATCAGGATGCCGACCAGGGTGATCAACTGGATGCGCGCGGCACGGCTCAACGCACCGGCGCGGCCCGAGAGCCTGATACCGCCGAACAGGTAGTGGCCCAACAGGTTTCCGATGAACGCCAGGAAGGTCGCGACGAACAGGTAGTTCAGGACCATCCGGTAGAACGGCAGGTCGAAAGCGTAGAAGCCCAGATCCTTGCCGAACTGCGGGTCGGTGATCCCGAAGTTGTTTCCGTGCAGGAACAACTGGACGGTCTCCCACTGGCCCAGTGCGAACAGCCCGACGAACAAGCCGATGAGCGCGGGGACCCCGAAGCCGACGAGGCGTAGCCGCGCCATCACCGCGGTGCGGTAGGCCGCGACCGGGTCGTTGGGGCCGTTGGTCGGAACGAACACCGGCCGGGTCCGGTAGGCCAGCGCCAACCCCGCGAACAGGATCGAACCGATCAATAGCGACACGACCAGGAACAGCAGGATCTGGGTGAACAGCACCGTGGTGAAGACCGAGCGGTAGCCGAGTTCGCCGAACCACAGCCAGTCGACGTACGTGTCGATCAGCCGCGGGCCGATCAACAACAGGAGCACGATCACGGCTCCCAGCGCGATGAGAATTCGGCTACGTCGTGTCAGCTTCGGCATTCGTGCCGCGGGCCGCATACCCACTCGTTGACTCCAGTCCCGTTCCTGTACGTCGTGCTCGACGTGGCCCCAACTCTACGCAACGGCGTTTCGCCGGTGACCTAACAATGGGGGCGTTCGCCACCGGCGGACAAGGTCTTCAACGCGTCGACGGCTTGCGACAGGGTGTCGACCTTGACCAGTTCCATACTGTCCTGCGGCGCCGTCTTGGCTTCTTCGCAGTTGTCGGCGGGCACCAGGAAGATGGTGGCGCCCTCCTCGTGCGCGCTCAGCATCTTGTGGGTGATGCCGCCGATCGAGCCGACCTCGCCGTCTCCGCTGATGGTGCCGCTACCCGCGACGAACTTCCCGCCGTTGAGGTCCCCGGTGGTCAGCTTGTCGACCACCGCCAGCGAGAACATCAAGCCCGCCGACGGGCCGCCGATCTTTTCCAGGTTGAAGTCGATCGAGAACGGAGCCCACGGCGCGTCGAGCACGCCGATGCCGAGGAGACCCTGGTCGCGATCGGGGTGCTTGCCCAGCGTGATGGTGGCGACGCCGGATGGCGCGTCCTTGCGGCGGTAGTCCAGTTTCACGGTGTCGCCGGGCTTGGTGTCCTTCAAGAGGGCCTGGAACTCCTCGAGTGTGGTCACCGGCGTGCCGTTGACGGCGTCGATCGCGTCACCGTCGCGCAGCTTTCCCGCCGACGGGCCCGGATCGTTGACGTTTTCCACCGTCACCGCCATCGGGAACTCCAGAAAATGCAGTGCGGCGTACTCGGCGCTGCGTTCGGAGTTGCGGAAATCGGTGGTGTTGGCCTCGTCGACCTCTTCGCGGGTCTTGTCCGGCGGGTAGACCAGGTCACGCGGGACCAGTTGTTCGCGGCCCGACAGCCACAGCGCCATCGCCTCGCCCAGCCTGAGCTGATCGCGCTGCGACACCGTCGTCATGTTCAGGTGCCCCGAGGTCGGATAGACATCGGCGCCCTCGATCTCGACGACCGGCTTACCGTCGAACTCGCCGAGCGTGTTGAACGTCGGCCCCGGCCCCAGGGAGACGAAGGGCACCGTCACCGCCGACACCAGCACGCCGAACACCAGGATCGGCACGAGCGCGACGATCAACGTCAAAGTCCGCCTGTTCACGCCGCCCAATCTAAAGGTTGCGGTGCACGCAACCGTGCCCGCGACGTCCGTCGCCGGCCCGGCAGCCCGCTGCAACGCGGAAACAGGCGGTCCAGGGCGGGTTCGCTGTCAGCGTGAGGCGCCCACCCACGAGGCCCCGCCCTGGTGAGTACCGTTGGGGGCATGGCTGACGTGCCTTTCGGCTTCTCCGCCGGCGACGACGACCCCGAGCGCGACAAGCGCAAGAAAGATCCCGACTCCGGATCTGAGGGGCCCGGCGACCCGTTCGGCATGGGCTTTTCAGGCGGATCCGAGTTCGACATGTCCCAGCTGGGGCAGATCTTCAGCAAGCTCGGCGAGATGTTCAGCGGCGCCGGCGGCGCGATGGCCGGGGGCAAACAATCCGGACCCGTGAACTACGACCTGGCCCGCCAGTTGGCGTCGAGCCAGATCGGTTTCGTCGCTCCAATTCCGGAGAAGACGTCCGCGGCGATCGTCGACGCCGTGCACCTGGCCGAGACCTGGCTCGACGGGGTGACAGCGCTTCCCGCGGGGACCAGCAAATCGGTCGCCTGGACCCCGACGGAATGGATCGACAACACCCTCGAGACGTGGAAGCGGCTGTGCGACCCGGTCGCCGAACAGATCTCCACGGTGTGGGTGTCGGCGCTTCCTGAGGAGGCGCGGACCATGGCCGGTCCGCTGCTGTCGATGATGACGCAGATGGGCGGCATGGCGTTCGGCTCACAACTCGGACAGGCGCTGGGCAAGCTGTCGCGAGAAGTGTTGACCTCCACCGACATCGGGCTGCCCTTGGGGCCCAAGGGCGTGGCCGCGCTGATGCCCGAGGCAGTCGAGTCGCTGTCGGAGGGCCTCGAGCAACCGCGTAGCGAGATCCTGACGTTTCTGGCCGCCCGCGAGGCCGCCCACCACCGCCTGTTCAGCCACGTGCCGTGGCTGGCCAGCCAGCTGCTCAACGCGGTCGAGGCGTTCGCCCGCGGGATGAAGATCGACATGAGCGGCATCGAGGAACTGGCGTCCGGCCTGAACCCTGCCGCGCTGACCGACCCGGCCCAGATGGAACAGCTGCTCAACCAGGGCATCTTCGAGCCGAAGGCGACGCCGGAGCAGACCGCGGCGCTCGAACGGCTGGAAACGCTGCTCGCGCTGATCGAGGGTTGGGTGCAGACCGTCGTCTCCGACGCGCTCGGCGACCGCATCCCTGGCACCTCAGCGCTGGCGGAGATGCTGCGCAGGCGCCGCGCCACCGGCGGGCCCGCCGAGCAGACATTCGCGACCCTGGTCGGCCTGGAGTTGCGTCCGCGCAAGATGCGCGAGGCCGCCGCGTTGTGGGAGCGGTTGACCGAGGCCGTCGGCTCCGACCGCCGCGACGCAGTGTGGCAACACCCCGACCTGCTGCCCAGCGCAAAGGATCTCGACGAACCGGCCGGGTTCATCGACCGGATGATCGGCGGCGACACCAGCGGGATGGACAGCGCCATCGAGGAGGCGATCGCCGATCTCGAGAAGGACATCCAGAAACCGGACGACGACGACCGGTAGCCGGTCGGTAACGGGTAGCCCCTGTGGATAACTGCGGGTGACCCGCCGCCGACGTGGCACGCTCGATCGATGACGCGCTATGCATTGAGCGCCGCGACGCCGGTGCTGATGCGGCCCGACGGTGCCGTGCAGGTGGGCTGGGATCCGCGGCGCGCCGTCGTGATCCGTCCGCCGGCCGGACTGCCCACAGCGACGCTGGCCGACATGCTGCGTCGCCTGCAGTCCGGTGCACGAGTGGCCGACCTTGCGGCGCTCGCCCCCGACGGCACGGTCGTCGAGAACCTGCTGACGTCGTTGATCGACGCCGGTATCGTCACCGCCGCCGACCGCCGGCCCGGCCGTTCGGCCGCGGTCCGCATCCACGGGCGCGGGCCGTTGTCGGATCTGCTCGCCGCGGCTCTGCGCTGTTCGGGTGCGCGCCTGAGCCTCAGCACCCGTACCGACACCGGTGCGCCGTCGGAGCCGACCGATCTCGTGGTTCTCACCGACTACCTGGTGGCCGATCCGCGTATGGTGCGCGAACTGCATGCGGTCGGGGTCGCCCACCTGCCGGTGCGTGTGCGCGACGGTGTCGGCCTCGTCGGGCCGCTGGTCCTTCCCGGTGTGACGAGCTGTTTGGCCTGCGCGGACCTGCATCGCAGCGACCGGGACGCGGCGTGGCCCGCCGTCGCGGCGCAACTGCGCCACACCGTCGGCAGCGCCGACCGGGCGACGGTGCTGGCCACCGCGGCGCTGGCGCTCAACCAGGTCGACCGGGTCCTTGCCGCGGTGCGTGGCGGCGTCGACGTCGAGGGCTCCCCGGAACCGCCGCCGACGCTGGACACCACGCTGGAGTTCGACGTCAATGTGGGTTCGGTGGTGGCGCGGCGGTGGTCGCGGCATCCGCGCTGCGCATGTTGACATCGGCCGTTCGCAAGTCGTTGCGCTGCGGGCAACCGCGTCATGGATGATGGTCTGGTGAGTGAGATCAAGCGGGGCCGGGCCGCGCGCAACGCCAAGCTGGCGAGCTTGCCCGTCGGGATGGCCGGCCGGGCCGCCTTGGGCTTCGGCAAACGATTGACCGGACGGTCGAAAGACGAGGTCAACGCCGAGCTGATGGACAAGGCCGCTCAGCAGCTATTCACCGTGCTCGGTGAGCTCAAGGGCGGCGCGATGAAGGTGGGTCAGGCGCTGTCGGTGATGGAGGCCGCGATCCCCGAGCAGTACGGCAAGCCGTACCGCGAGGCGCTGACCAAGCTGCAGCGGGAAGCCCCGCCGCTGCCCGCCGCCAAGGTGCACCGGGTGCTCAACGCGCAACTGGGCACCAAGTGGCGGGAGCGGTTTGCGTCGTTCGACGACAAGCCCGTGGCCTCGGCCAGCATCGGCCAGGTGCACAAGGCAGTGTGGTCGGACGGCCGCGACGTCGCGGTCAAGATCCAGTACCCCGGCGCCGACGAGGCGCTGCGTGCCGACCTGAAGACGATGCAGCGCATGGTGGGGGTGCTCAAGCAATTGGCCCCCGGCGCCGACGTCGACGGTGTGGTCAAAGAACTCATCGAGCGCACCGAGATGGAGCTCGACTATCGGCTGGAGGCCGACAATCAGCGCGCGTTCGCCAAGGCCTACGAGGGCCACCCGCGCTTCGTGGTCCCCCGCATCGTGGCCAGCGCGCCCAAGGTCGTGATCCAGGAGTGGATCGAGGGCGTGCCGATGTCGGTGATCATCCGAGAGGGCACGCAGGAACAACGAGACCTGATGGGCACCAGGCTTTTCGAGCTGACCTACGACGCACCTCGCCGGCTCGAGATGATGCACGGGGACACTCATCCCGGCAACTTCATGCTGTTGCCCGACGAGAAGATGGGTGTCATCGACTTCGGCGCTGTGGCCCCGATGCCCGGCGGTATTCCGATCGAGATCGGTTTGGCGACGCGCTATGCGCTCAACGACGACTACGACAACCTGCTCACCACGATGCAGAACATCGGCTTCATCCAGAAGGGCGAGCAGGTGTCCAAGCGCGAGATGGACGACATGATGCGCCAGTACGTCGAACCGCTCGAGGTGGAGGTCTTCCACTACAACCGCAAGTGGCTGCAGCGGATCACGACCGCCAACATGCGCCCCGAGCGCGCCGCAGGCCAGATCAAGGCCGCCCGGCAGATGGACATCCCGGCCAAGCTCGCGATTCCGATGCGGGTGATAGCGTCCAACGTCGCGATCGCCTGCCAGCTCGATGCGCATGTTCCGGCGAGAAGGCTTGCCACCGAACTGATTCCGGGCTTCGCCGACGAAGCGGCCTGACGCCCCGCCTCCCCCGTGCGCGTAGGATGCGCCCGCCCCTCGGTGCGGATCGTGAATCTGACGACGCATTTCGTGGGTTGAGCGTCGCCAGATTCACAATCGAGCGCGCGCAGGTCGCCCCCCGTACGGTTACGCGGCTGCCGGGTTCCCGACGGTGTTCTTGCGGGGCCGGCCACGCGGGCGCTTGCGCGCGATGACGGTGCCCCGTTCGAGGATCTCGCCGCCCCAAACACCCCACGGCTCTTGCCGTTCCAGCGCTGCGGCCAGGCACTCACGCCTGATCGGGCACTCTGCGCACAGCGCCTTGGCGCGTTCGAGTTCGACGGGATTCTCGGCGAACCACATATCGGGATCGCCCCTGTGACACGGCACCGCCAGCTTCGTCTTCTCTCGGCATGTCCCGAGTGACATGTCCAGTCCTTCCCTGGTCGTGGGTTTCGATCATTTCCTCGCCGGATCCGGGACCAGGGCTTTGGCGTGGTGTCCAAAAGACCAAGGCCACGGATCCGACTGCGGGTCCGTGGCCTTTTGGGCGAAATCGTGGGCTTACCTAGGTGGTGCCCCGATCGACGGACGACACAGTCGCGGCGGCGGCGCGGCGCTTGCGCTGCGGGGTGATGGCAGCGGTGGCACCGGCGGCGTGCGCGGCGGCGGCGGCGTGCGCGGGATGCGCCGCGGCGGCGGCGACATGGAGGGTCCGCGTCATGCCAGCAACGGCTACGCCGGTGAACGCGTAGTTGCTACCCATGATGTCGGTCCCTCCTTTCGCACAAAAAGACACCCAAGCGGTGTGATGTTGAGGCTAAGCGTAACAGCGGCGGCTGACAATTGATTTTTTGACCAGCGGGTTTGGCGCGATCTTTACGACGTTTGGCCGTGTGTGTCGCCGGCCTGTCCTCGCCCGCCTACCGGGTCCGGCTCTTGACGAGGGCGAGCACATCGGCGCCGTACTGCTCGAGCTTGCGTGCCCCGATGCCCGGGATCGCGACCAGTGCGGCGTCGTCGGTGGGCAGCGTCTCGGCGATCGCGATCAGCGTGTTGTCGGTGAACACCACATACGCCGGCACGCTCATCTCCTTGGAGGTGCGCAATCGCCAGTCTTTGAGGTCGCTGAGCAGCTGCTCGTCGATGTCGGACGGGCACGTTTCGCAGCGGCGCAACATGATCGCGGCCGGTGCGGTCAACACGCTGTTGCACACCCGACAGCGAGGGGTGGCGCCGCGCGCACGTCGGGGCTTGGTCGGCGTATCGCTGGTGTTCGACGACTGCGGCGCGATGCCGTTGAGGAACCGCGACGGTTTGCGGCTCTGTCGCCCGCCGGGAGCCCGGGCGAGCGCCCAACTGAGCGCCAAATGCACACGGGCCCTGGTGATTCCGACGTAGAGCAGCCGGCGTTCCTCTTCGACCGCCTCGCTGTCGGGACCGTGTGCGAGGGCGTGGGAGATGGGCAGCGTGCCGTCGGCGAGGCCGACCAGGAACACCGCGTCCCACTCCAGCCCCTTCGCCGCGTGCAGTGAGGCCAGCGTGACGCCCTGCACGACCGGAGGGTGGCGCGCGTCGGCGCGCTGGCGCAGTTCGACGAGCAGTGCGCGGAGGTCGAGGGTGGGACGTAGCGCGACTTCCTCGTCGACGAGTTCGGCCAGCGATGTCAGCGCTTCCCACCGTTCCCTCGCCTTGGTGCCCGTCGGCGGCTCGGCGGTGAGCCCGAGCGGTTCGAGCACCCCGCGCACCACCTCGGGTAGGGGTCCGTCGAGGTCGCGTTCGGCCGCGCGCTGCAACGCCACCAGCGACTGGCGGATCTCCTGGCGGCTGAAGAAGCCTTCGCCGCCGCGCACCTGGAACGGGACGCCGGCTTCGGTGAGCGCCTCCTCGTAGACCTCCGACTGGGCGTTGATGCGGTAGAGCACCGCGATCTCGGCCGGCTCGGTGCCGGATTCGAGGAGCCGTTTGATGTTCTTGGCGACCGCCTTGGCCTCGGCGACCTCGTCGGGATATTCGGCGAACCTGGGCGCGGGGCCGGGATCGCGCTGCCCGACCAGGTGCAGCTTGCTGCCCGCCATCCGGCCGCGCGCACCGGCGATGACCCGGTTGGCCAGCGACACCACCTGCGGGGTCGAGCGGTAGTCGCGTTCCAGGCGGACCACCGCCGCGTCGGGGAAGCGCCGCGAGAAGTCGAGGAGGTAGCGGGGGGTGGCGCCGGTGAAGGAGTAGATGGTCTGGTTGGCGTCACCGACGACAGTGAGGTCGTCGCGTTCGCCGAGCCAGGCGTCGAGGACCCGCTGCTGCAGGGGCGTCACGTCCTGATACTCGTCGACGACGAAGCAGCGGTAGCGGTCGCGGAACTCCTGGCCGACCGCGGCGTCGTTCTCGATTGCGGCAGCGGTGTGCAGCAGCAGGTCGTCGAAGTCGAGCAGCGTGGTCCCGTCGCTGCGGGCCTTGAGCGCCTCGTAGCCGGTGTAGACGGCGGCCACCTTCGCCGCGTCGAACGGGATGTCGCGGCCGACCTGGGCGACCGCGTCCGGATAGTCCTCGGGACTGATCAGTGACGCCTTGGCCCACTCGATCTCACCGGCGAGGTCGCGCACGTCGTCGGTGCTGGTCGACAGCCGGGCCCGGTTGGCGGCTTGGGCCACCACCGCGAATTTGGTGTCGAGAAGCTCCCACGTGGTGTTGCCGACGACGCGGGGCCAGAAGTACGACAGCTGGCGGCGCGCGGCGGCGTGGAACGTCATCGCCTGCACCGAACCGGTGCCGACACCGCCGAACGCCGCGTCGAGCGCACGCAGCCGGGCCCGCATCTCACCGGCCGCGCGCTGGGTGAAGGTGACCGCGAGAACCTGTCCGGGAGCGACGTGGCCCGCCGCGACCAGGTGGGCGATGCGCCGGGTGATCGTGCGGGTCTTACCGGTGCCTGCGCCGGCGAGCACGCACACCGGACCGCGCGGGGCGAGCACCGCCTCGCGCTGCTCGTCGTCGAGGTCGTCGACGGTGTCCGGACGGCTACCCACCGAAGCGACCTCTACCGACATGCGGTCCATCTTGGCAGGGGCCGGTGACAAATGACCGGTACGGCGTCGGGCATGTTCGGTTCATCGGATACGTTGAACGCCTTATGAGCGCAGCACAGACTCCCGTGATCATGTACACCACCACCTGGTGTGGCTACTGCGTGCGTCTGAAGAAGGCGCTTCAGGCCGAGGGCATCGCGTTCACCGAGGTCGACATCGAGAAGGACCCCGCGGCTGCGGAGTTCGTCGCGTCGGCCAACGGCGGCAACCAGACCGTCCCGACGCTGAAGCTGCCCGACGGTTCGACCTTGACGAACCCGACCGCGCGCGAGGTCAAGGCGAAGCTCGGCGGCTGAGCAATCAGTCGAGCGCGGCCCAGGACTCGATGATCTCCCGCGCGATTGAGATCGACCCGGGCAGCAACAGCCGTGACGGCGAGTCGCTGCTCCAGTCGCCGTGGTCGAGGGCCTCGCGGATCTCGGCTCGGGTGAACCAGCCGGCCTCGCCGATCTCGCCGTCGTTGAACGACATCTCCTGCTCGGGATCGCCGATGGCGTGGAACCCGACCATCAGCGACCGCGGAAACGGCCACGGCTGGCTGCCGAGGTAGGTCACGTCGGTGACCGTCAGCCCGATCTCTTCGGAGATCTCGCGGGCCACGCAGGTCTCGAACGACTCACCGGGCTCGACGAACCCGGCCAGGATCGAGAACAGCCGCTCCGGCCACACCGCCTGGCGGGCCAGCACCGCGCGGTCGTGCCCGTCGTGCACCAGGCAGATGACCGCGGGATCGATACGGGGAAACTCCTCGCGACCGCTGACGGGGTCGATCCGAGCCCAGCCGCCCCTCGCGGATTTGGTCGGTGAGCCGTCGACGGGGCTGAATCGCGCGCTGTCATGCCAGTTGAGCAGTGCGGTCGCGGTCGCGACGAGTTGCGCGCTGACGTCGTCGAACACCTGACCGGCCCGGCGCAGGTCGAGCACCTCGGTTTGGGTGTGCGGGTCCTCCGGCCCCTCGAGCGCACCGCGGATCCCCCACACATGCCTGCCGTCGTTGAGCCGGCCGAGGAAGACCGCGTTCTCCGGCGGTCGATCGCCCAGCTTGGATGCCTCGCCGAGAACGACGCTGCCGTCGGCGATCAGCACCTGGTTGCGGCGGTCGACGCGCAGCACCAGCGCGTCGGGCCATCCGGCCAGTGCGGCGTCGACGTCGGTGCGCAGGGCGTCGGCGCGGTCGGCACCCACGCGGGACAGCAGCGGTATGTTGCGCAGGCAGAAACCGCTAAGCCTCATCGATCGGAGTCTGCGCTGCGGATGAAGAGAAGCCGGTCGCCAGTCTCCACCGAATCAACTTGAGGATCGTCGACGCGCAACAACTTCCCGCCACGAACGACCCCGAGCACGATGTCGGACAGGTGCCTCGGTGACCCGCCCGCCTCCTTCGGGGTCACTTCCCGCTCGGCGATCGCGAATCCGGCATCGGGAGTCAGCAGATCCTCCATCATCTCCACGACGCTGGGCGTCTTCACGGCGATGCCCAACAGCCGGCCCGCCGTCTCTGAGGTGACGACCGTCGAATCGGCGCCGGACTGTTCGAGCAGGTGCTGGTTCTCGGCTTCCCGCACCGCGGCGATGATTGTGGCCTTCGGGGCGAGCTCGCGTGCGGTCAGCGTGACAAGAACGGCGGTGTCATCACGGTTAGCGGCGACGATGATGGCCTTCGCGTGCTGGGCACTGGCCAGTCGCAGGACCTCGGAGTCGGTGGCGCTGCCTCGTACCGTCACCAGCCCTGCGCTCTTGGCGCGTTCCAGCGCCACGGGATTCTCGTCGACCACGACGATGTCAGCGGGCGCGATCTCGTCACCGACCATGGCGGCCACCGCCGTCCTACCCTTGGTGCCGTATCCGATGACCACGGTATGGTTGCGCACCTTGTTCCTCCACTGTTGAATCCGAAACGCCTGGCGCGACTCGGTTGTCAACGTCTCCACGGTCGTACCGATGAGGACGATCAGGAAGGCCACCCGCAGGGGCGTGATCACAACGATGTTGACGAAGCGCGCGCCTTCGGTGACCGGCGTGATGTCTCCGTAGCCTGTCGTCGACAGCGACACTGTCGCGTAATAGAAGCAGTCCAGCAACGACAGGCCGTCGGTCTGCGTGTCCCGATAGCCATCGCGATCGATGTAGACGATCAACACCACCGCACAGAGCACGCCCAGCGCGATGACGATGCGCTTGGTGATGCGAACCCACGGGCTGGGCACGTCTCGAGGGATCGTCACCCGATCCACGAGCGAGTGAACGGGTTGCTCGGCTAGCGGCTGGTTGATCCGCCCGAGACGTCGCCGGAGGCTCCCCCTAGCCACGAGGGTCCGTCACCGCATGGGACTGCCGCATCAGCACAATGTAATCATGACCTCTCCCCCGCCCGAACTGCAGCAAGTGGCCAGCCCGTCGCGCGCCTACCGGATGGCGGCCGGCCTGCTGGGTATCGGGACGTTGCACTTCGTCGCGCCCAAGCCGTTCGACGACATCATCCCCGCCGAGCTGCCCGGCAGTCCGCGGTTCTACACGTATGCCTCGGGCGTCGCAGAGCTCGGGGTGGCGGGCCTGCTGCTGGCGCCGAGGACGCGACGCTTCGGTGCGTTGGTTGCGGCAGCACTGTTCGTCGCGGTGTTCCCCGGAAACGTCAACATGGTCCGGTTGTGGTGGGACAAGCCGCTGCCGATGCGGTTGGTCGCGATCGCGCGCCTGCCGCTGCAGATTCCGATGATCGTCCAGGCCGTGAAGGTCTACCGCGAGTCTTAGGCCTTCTAGGCCGCCTCCAGCAGGCCGGCGAGTTCGTCGACGTCGGGCAGCGACTCGGGAGTGACGGTGATACCGCTGCGCACATAGTGGAACGCCGCCCGCACCGACTCGACGGGACATCCGTGCAGCGCGGCCCACGCCACCCGGTACACCGCGAGCTGAATCGCGTTGTACTGCAGGGCTTCCGGGGTGCTCGGCGGCTCGCCCGTCTTCCAGTCCACCACGGTGGCTCCGCCGTCGTCGTCGGTGAACACGGCGTCGATGCGTCCCCGGACCACCCGACCGCCGATGACCATGTCGAACGGCACCTCGACGTCGACCGGAGTGCGCGCCGCCCACGGCGACACCGCGAACGCCGCCTGCAACTCGGCGAGTTCCTCGGCCACGGTGGCGTCATGATCGACCGCACCCGGCAGGTCGTCGAGGTCGAACAACCGCTCGGCGTGGTAGAAGCGTTGCACCCAGTCGTGAAATGCTGTGCCCAGCAACGCATGTGGATCCGGACGCGTCGGCAGCCTGCGGCGCAGCCGCCGCGAGACGGCTTCGGGGTCCTTGCCGAGCTCCACCATGGTGCTGACCGACACCTGTAGAGGAAGCGGAGGCGCCGGCGGTTCGACGACCCGGGTGCGTTCGGCGATGAGCGCATCGACGTCGGCCTCCCACCCTTCTGCGGAGTCGATGGGTTCGTCGTCGCGGGCGTTCGACATCGCCTCCGCCACAAGCGTGGCCCCGCGCGCCACGTCGGCGCGGCGCGCACCTGCAGGATCCGCGGGCCAGACAGCTTCAACCACCTTGTCCCGCAGCGGGTTCGGTTCGCCATCGAGTGGGGCTGGTGCCCAGTGTTCGACGACACCGCAGGGCTCGGCCTCGTCGGCGGACTTGTCGATGATGTCTTTGAGCTCACAGAGGAACTCCGACGGGCCGCGAGCCTTGCTTTCCGACGCTCCCCAGTGGTGGCCCGACAGCAACAGGGTGTCCTCGGCGCGGGTGAGCGCCACGTAGAGCAATCGGCGTTCCTCGTCGATGCGGCGCTGTTCGAGGCTTCTCTTGTGCTCGCCGATCACGTCGGACAACCGCTTGCGGTCGTTGACGTCGCTGGTATCGAGCACCGGGACGCCGTGATCGGAGAGCGTGGCCCGGTCGCCGCGCAGCAGCGGAGGGAGGTCGCCGGCGTCGGTGAGCCAGGTGCGGGCGGTTCCGGTCGAGGGAAAGACGCGGCCGCTGAGGTGCGGAACGGCGACTACCTGCCATTCGAGTCCCTTCGCCGCGTGGATGGTCATGATCTGCACCCGGTCGGCCGCGACAGACCCTGTGGCCGGGGCCAGGCCGTTCTCCACCTCCTCGGCGGCGTCGAGGTAGGCAAGCAGGCTGCTGACATCGGCGCCGGGACGGTCGGCGAAGTCGGCCACCACATCGGCGAACGCGTCGAGATGTTCGGTGCCCGACCAGCCCGCCGTGACGGGGCGGCGCGCGCGTACCTCGGTGTCGATGCCGAGCACGCGGCGCACCTCGGAGACGAGCTCAGGAAGCGGGTGCGACAGATGGGCGCGTAAAGCGGTCAGCTCGCGGCCCAGCGCGACAATCCGTGCGTACCCCGTCGGCGAATATTCTGCGGGCACACCGGGATCGGTGACCGCTTCGGCGAGGCATGCGGTATCGGCGTCGGGGGCCGCTTGGGCGGCGATGCGTTCGGCGGCCCCGGCGGGGGCTTCGGCTCTGTCGTCGAGGTGTACAGCGCGCCGCCACAGCGCGGTGATGTCGCGGCCACTCAGCCGCCACCGTGGCCCGGTGAGGACCCGCATGGCCGCGCTGCCCGCGGTCGGGTCGGCCATCATCCGCAACATCGCCACCACGTCGGCGACCTCCGGCACACCGAGAAGGCCGGCCAGCCCGACGACTTCGACCGGCACCCCGCGGGCGGTGAGCGCTTCGGCCATCGGCGCGGCATCGGCGTTTCGACGCACCAGCACGGCCGTCGTCGGCGCCGACACCCCGTCTCCGCGCGACCGCTCGAAGATGTCGGCGATATGGCCGGCCAGCCACTCCCGTTCGGCTGCAACGTCGTTCAGCAGGGCGCACCGAATGGTGCCCGGCGGGGCGTCCGGTCTGGGCAGCAGTGAGCGCACCGCCACCGAACGGCGCCGCGCCTGGGCCGACACCGCATTGGCCAGATGCAGCGCGCGAGGCGGATTGCGCCAGCTCGTGCGCAGCTCCAGGGTGGGCGCCGGCGTGCCGTCCGAACGGGGGAAGTCGGTGGTGAAGCGCGGCAGGTTGGTGGCCGATGCACCGCGCCATCCGTAGATCGACTGGATGGGATCGCCGACCGCTGTCAGTGCGAGGTCGTCGTCGGCTCCGCCGCCGAACAATGACGACAAGGCGACCCGCTGTGCATGTCCGGTGTCCTGGTACTCGTCGAGCAACACCACCCGGTAGCGCTGGCGCAGTAGCTCACCCACATGCGGGAAGTTCTCGGCCAGCCTGGCCGCCGAGGCCATCTGCATGCCGAAGTCCATCACCTTGTCGGCCCGCATCCGCTGGTGCAGGGCGTCGATCACCGGGACCAGCTCGGTGCGCTCGGTTTGGGTGGCCAGCAGCCGCAGAAGCCACTGGCTTGGGCCCCGGTCGCGTTGGTACGGACCGGCGGGCAGCGTATGCACCAACCGCTCGAGCTCGACGTGTGTGTCGCGCAACTGGTCGGTGTCGACGAGGTGCTCGGCGAGCTGACCCGCCAGCCGCAGCACCATCGACGTCACCGCCGCGGGTGTCTTCTCGGTATGCAGTTCGGGGTGCTCGCACACCACGCGGAAAGCCAACTGCCACAGCTCGGTTTCGCTCAGCAGCCGGGTCTCGGGCTCGACCGGCAGCAGCAGGCCGTGTTCGCGCAACAGGTTGCCGGCGAAGGCGTGATACGTGCTGACGGTCGGTGGTTCGTCGGTGACGACGCCGCCGCCGTCGAGGAGGCCGGCGCCTGCGAGCCGGGCCAGTCGGGTGCGGACCCGACGCAGCAGCTGTCCGGCGGCCTTGCGGGTGAAGGTGAGGCCGAGAACCTCGCCGGGGCGGGCGAACCCGTTGGCGACCAGCCACACCACCCGCGCGGCCATCGTCTCGGTTTTGCCCGCGCCTGCGCCGGCGATGACCACGAGAGGTCCGGGCGGGGCAGCGATCACGGCGGCCTGCTCCGCGGTCGGCGCGAAAAGGCCGAGGGCCGCGGCAAGTTCGTGTGGACTGTATCGCGGGGTCATGGCTGTCCTCCGGTCGCGGCCTGGGCTGGGCACATGGCCCGGACGGGGCAATGCCCGCATCCGTCGTTGATCCGCGCGACGAACTCCGGACCCTGGGTGGCGGCCGCTGCCGCGCGCACGGTGTCGCGCCACTCGGCGTGCTTCTCCGGTGTCAGCGCGTCCTGTGTGCGCTCTGTGGGCCCCGATGCGCAGGTCTTACCGAGGTATACCAATCGGCCGCCACCCGGTGAGTCCCCGCGCCCCAGCAGCCCTTCGGCGATGGCCAGTTGATACATCGCCAGCTGGGCGTGGTTCTGCGCGTCGTCCTTGGTCACCGGGCTCTTGCCGGTCTTGAGGTCGACCACGACGAGCCGGCCCTCGCTGTCGCGTTCGAGGCGGTCGACACGTCCGCGCACACGCACGTCGGGTCCACCGTCGCCACCGTCGATCACGACACCGTCGACACCCACCTCGCTGCCCGCCTCGGTGAGCTGGCCGCGGGTCTGCGCACGCCACTGCTCAAACGTCGCCAACATCGCACGGTGCCTGTCGAGTTCGTTGTCGGCAAACCAGCGTGACTCGAACGGCAGCTTGGGCCAGATCTTCTCGAGCTCGTTGACCATCTGGCTCTCGGTGCGCCCCGGATCGGCGACGAGGGCGTGCACCAGCGAGCCGACCGCCGAGCGCACGTCGCGACCGTCGGCGCCGCCGTGCCGCTCCAGCAGCCAGCGCAATGGGCAGTCGGTGAGCATCTGCAGCGTCGACGGCGACAACGTCACGGTGTGGCCGTCGCCGCTCCACAATGGATCCTCGCTGGACAGCGGAGTCGTCGACTGCCACTGCGCCGGGTCGGCGCCGGGCACACCGGCGGCCGCCAGCCGCGCCAGCAGTGTTGCCGCGCAAGCCCTTGCGGTGTCGTCGACCGCGTCGTCGGACGCGCACACCACGGCGCGCAGTCGGCCGACCAACGCCGCGGGGGCGAGCACGCGCGGTGCGCTGACCGGCTCGGTGATGTCGGAATCGCGGTCGTCGGCCCGCATGCCCAACTCGTAGCAGAACGCCGACGGGAGCAACGACTCGTCGCCACTGTCGCTGTCGACCGCCGTCACCAACAGGCGGCTGCGGGCACGGCCCATCGCGGCGATGAGCAACCGGCGTTCCTCCGCCAACAGCGGCGCTCGGGTCGACACGCTTGCAGCGTCCTGGGTGACACCGTCGAGCAGGTCGACGAGCTGCTGGGTGGCCAACACTCCGCCACGCGGAACGGTGTTGGGCCACAGGCCTTCCTGCACACCGGCGATGACGACGAACTCCCATTCGCCGCCCATCGCGGCGTGGGCGCTGAGCACGGCGACCGCTTCGGTGTCCACGCGCTCGTCGCGGGCGGGCGACCCGAGACCAGCGACATGGTCGATCAACCCGCGCAGCGTCGCTCCCGCGGTGCGGTTCACGTACTGCTCGGCGACGTCGAAGAGCGCGGTGACGGCGTCGAGGTCCCGGTCGGCCTGCGCACCGGACACACCGCCGCGTTCACTCGCAGCCAGCCAGCGTCGTTGCAGCCCGCAGCGCTGCCAGGCCTGCCACAGCGTGTAGCGCGGATCGGCATCCGTCTCGGCGCTGCGCCGGGCCGCCGCCAGCACCTTGCGCACGCGATCCAAGGGCCGGCCCAGGTTCTCCGGCAATCCGTCGACCCGGTGCTCCAACGCCTCGACCAGCAGATCGCCGAAATCTCGTGGCGGTTGCGAGCCGTCGATGCGTCGCAGCGCGCGCCGAAGCTGGCGCAACGAAACCGGATCGACGCGGCCGATCGGCCCCGTCACCAGCGTCACCGCCTGCTCGGCGTCGAGTCCCAGCGACGTTGCCGCCAGCACGGTGAGCAGCGCCTGCACGGCGGGTTGGTCGCCGAGCGGCGTCGCAGGCGAGGGCGCGTCCACGGGGACTCCGGCCGCGGCCAGTGTGCGGGCCAATGCCACACCAAGGCGGGGCATCGAACGCACGACGACCGCCATCCGGGACCACGGGAGGCCATCGACGAGGTGCGCCCGTCGCAGCGCGTCGGTGATCATCGCCGACTCCGCGTGCGGAGAGGCCGCGATGCGCACGGCCAGTGCGCCTGCGGGGCCGGGCGCCCCGGTGAGCACGCGGCCCTGGTCGGCACCGGGCAGTCGTCGTGCGACGTCGGTGATGGCTTCGGCGATCGCGGGTGCGCAGCGGTGCGACTCGGTCAGCACGATCGCCGGCTCGTCGCCGCGCAGCAGTGCCGGGTCGGCGCCGCGGTAGCCGAAGACCGCCTGATTGGGATCACCTGCGAACACGGCCGTTTCGGCGCCCTGAGCCAGCACCCGGACCAAAAGAGCCGCCTGCGGATCGAGCTGCTGTGCATCGTCGACGAGGAGGATCTTGACGCGGCCACGTTCGGCGGCCAGCAGTTCGCCGTCGGTGCCCAACGCCTCCAGCGCCGCGCCCACCAGTTCGGCCGCTCCCAGTGCTGGAATGGTGGCCTGCGGTGCCGCCATGCCGACGGCCGAGCGCAACAGCATGATCTGCTCGTAGGCCTGGGCGAACTGGCCGGCCGCCAGCCATTCCGTCCTGCCCGAGCGCCGGCCGATGCGTTGCAGTTCGACGGGGTCGACTCCGCGTTCGGCGCAGCGCGCCAACAGGTCTCGCAGCTCGTTGGCGAAACCGACCGTGCTCAACGCCGGACGCAGATGGTGCGGCCACGCCGTCGCCGCGCGGTCGCCGTCCTCGATGTCGCCGGCGAGCAGCTCCCGGATGATCCCGTCCTGTTCGGCGCTGGTGATCAGCCGCGGCGGCGGATCGCCGTTGCGTTGAGCAGCCAGCCGCAGCATCGCGAACGCATACGAGTGCACGGTGCGCACCAGCGGTTCGCGCACGACCGCGCGGGTGCCGGCCTGTAACAGCGTCGAGGTGATGCGCGCCCGCGCCTGCGCTCCCAGGCGTGCCGAACCGGTCAGCAGCAGAACCGATTCCGGATCGACGCCGGCGGCGATGTGCGCGACCGCCGTCTGGATCAGCAGCGAGCTCTTACCGGTGCCGGGCCCGCCGATCACACGGAAGACGCCGCGCGTGCCGGGATCGATGAGCGCGCTCGGTGTGAGGTCGGTGTGCGGTGCGGACATGTTGGCATGACACCACGGGGGTCCGACAAGTGGCCGTCACCCGAGGGCTGGCAGCATCACAGCCGTGACCGAACTCCTGCACGTTCACCGCTACGGACCGGCCGGGCCCGCACAGGTGTTGGCGATCCATGGTCTGACCGGGCACGGTCAGCGATGGCAGACGCTGGCGACCCGCCACCTGCACGAGTACGCGGTCGTCGCACCGGACCTCATCGGGCACGGCCGCGCGTCCTGGGCGGCACCGTGGTCGATCGACTCGAACGTCGCGGCGCTGGCCGCTCTGCTCGAGAGTCCCGCGGTGGTGGTCGGCCACTCCTTCGGCGGAGCGGTGGCGCTGAATTTGGCTGCCGCCCGGCCAGACCTGGTGTCGCGGATGGTCCTGTTGGACCCGGCGGTCGGCCTGGACGGTGACTGGATGCGCCAGATCGCCGACGACATGTTCGCCTCCCCCGATTACACCGACCGCGCCGAGGCGCGCACCGAGAAGGCGAACGGTTCATGGGGTGAGGTCGAGTCGGCCGAGCTGGATCGCGAGCTCGACGAGCATCTGATCGATCTACCGTCCGGACGGGTCGGCTGGCGGATCAGCATCCCGGCGATGATGTCGTACTGGAGCGAGCTCGCCCGCCCGGTCACGTTGCCTCCCACGGGTATTCCGACGACCCTCGTGCGGGCGGCCCGCACCAGGCCACCGTATGCGACCGACGACGTCGTCACGGCTCTGGCGCAGCGCCTCGGCGCGGACTTCACGTTGCTGGAGTGGGACTGCGACCACATGGTTGCGCAGGCCAAGGCCGCCGAGACGGCGGCGTTGATCCGCGAGCAGCTCGGCTCCTAGCGATGGCGCCGGTCACCGACGAACAGGTGGAGGCCGTGCGCGCGCTGGTGGCCGCGATCCCGCCTGGCCGGGTGTCGACCTACGGTGACATCGCCGATGCTGCCGGGCTTTCCAGCCCCCGTATCGTCGGCTGGATCATGCGCACCGACTCGTCGGACCTGCCGTGGCACCGGGTGATTCGCGCATCCGGTCGCCCCGCGCCGCATCTGAGCACTCGACAGCTCGAACGACTGCGCGCCGAGGGTGTGCTTGCCGACGACGGCCGGGTGAACCTGCGCGCCGTGCGCCACGAATTCTGAAGGTGTCGAGTGTGGGGCTGACGCACGCTCCGAGCGCCGCGCGCGTGCGGGTAACCCACGTTCGGCGTGGCGACGCTTAGAGCACCAGGCCGGCGACGCTTAGAGCACCAGGCGGACCAGAGCCGCCGTTCGCGCCAGACCGGGGAACGCTGCGGCCGTCGACCGCGGATGGAGGGCGTGCACGGCGATGCGGAACATCAACGCGCGCAACAACATCTGCGACCACTCGGGAAGCGGACTCCAGCGTTCGATAAGCCCGTCGTCGGCCTCACCCCAGGACAGCGCGTCGACCACGACGACACCGGCGGCCCACGACGCCGGCCGCCAGTACGGGATGACGTCGGTGATCCCGGGTGCGGCGGTACCTGCGAAAAGCACTGTGCCGTAGAGGTCGCCGTGGACCAGCTGGCTGGGGCTCTTCGTGGGCTTGCGCAGGGTGGCAAGCTGACTGAGCAACTCGATCGAGCGTTGCCCGTCGGCCGACCCCGGCGACACCTTGGCGCCCGGCGGCAACGAGTGCAGCGGCCGTTCCTCCCAGGCGGCGCGGTCGGCCGCGATGAACACATCGACGTCGGCCCACGGCGCGACCGGCGGCTGCGTCAGAAACCTCGGGCGCTCGAGTTTGGCCGTCGCCTCATGCAGTCGCACCGCGGCTGAGACCACCTCGTCGTGGCGGGGTTCCGGCGTCCCGGCGACAAAGGTGTCCGCGCGCCACCCGGCGACCACATACCGCCCGTCGGTCGAACGCACGGGACGCGCCAGGCGCACCCCGTCGACGAACAACGTCTCCCGGACCTTGGCCGACCATGCGGCGCGGGCGTGGTCGGCGACCATCGACACCACCACTTCGCCACAGCGCCAGCCACCCTCCCAGCCGGGCCCGAGTGCAACGGGCTCAACACCGGTCAGGCCGAACGCGGCCAGCACATGATCCGGTGGCCGTTCGACAGTCACCACCTCAGCGTAAGCGGAGTTTCGGCAAACCAGCCGTTAGTACATCACCATGTCGGGTTCGAGTTGTTTACCCCACGCGACGATGCCGCCTTGCACATGCATCGCGTCGGAGAACCCGGCGTTCTTCGCGATCGCCAACACCTCGGCAGAGCGCACACCGGTCTTGCAGTAGAACACCGGCGTCCGGTCGGTCGGCAACTTGGCCAGCGCTTCGCCGGATTCGAAGGCGCCCTTGGGAATCAGCTCCGCGCCCTGAATGCGGTTGATGTCCCACTCGACCTGTTCGCGCACGTCGATTAGCGCCAACGGCTTGCCCGAATCGAGCAGCTCCTTGAGTTCGCGAGGAGTGATGGTCGCGTCGGCCGCGGCCTCGGTGGCGGCGTCGGACACCACGCCGCAGAACTCCTCGTAGTCGATCAGCTCGGTGATCTTCGGGGTCGACGGGTCCTTGCGGATCTTGATCGTGCGGTAGGTCATGTCGAGTGCGTCGTAGACCATCAGGCGGCCCAGCAGCGTTTCGCCGATGCCGGTGATCAGTTTGATGGCCTCGGTGCCCATCACCGACGCCACCGACGCGCACAGGATGCCAAGCACCCCGCCCTCCGCGCACGAGGGCACCATTCCCGGCGGCGGCGGCTCGGGGTACAGGTCCCGGTAGTTCAGTCCCAGCCCGTGCGGGGCGTCCTCCCAGAACACCGAGATCTGGCCCTCGAACCGGTATATCGACCCCCATACGTAGGGCTTGTGGGCCAGCACGGCGGCGTCGTTGACCAGGTAGCGCGTCGCGAAGTTGTCGGTGCCGTCCAGGATCAGGTCGTATTGCTCGAACAGCTCGACGGCGTTCTCGGGTTCGAGCCGGAACTGATGCAGCCGGACGTCGACCAGCGGGTTGATGTCGAGAATCGAGTCACGCGCGCTCTCGGCCTTCGACCGGCCGATGTCGGACTGGCCGTGGATGATCTGGCGTTGCAGGTTGGATTCGTCGACGACGTCGAACTCGACGATGCCGATGGCGCCGACGCCTGCAGCGGCCAGGTACAGCAGCGTGGGCGAGCCCAGCCCGCCGGCGCCGATGACCAGTACGCGGGCGTTCTTCAGCCGCTTCTGCCCGTCCAGGCCGAGGTCGGGAATGATGAGGTGACGGCTGTAGCGCGCCACTTCTTCGCGGGTGAGTTCGGCCGCCGGTTCTACCAGCGGCGGCAACGGTGTCGACACCGTGTTTCTCCTTGATCCACCTGATTCAACGTCTATGACCATCACAGCAGTTACGACATTCAACAGCAACGAGTGGCGATCGCTTCCCGCAGGCACGCACGCTCGCGGCCGGTGAACGTGCGCAAAGGGGTGAAAATCCGCGGTGGGTCGTGCGCAGACACGCACGCTCGCGGAACTGAGGACTAAGGAGGTCAGGCGATCGGGTACGGCCAGGGGTTGGGTTTGCAGGTGTGATTGTCGGGTTGGACCGATTGCGGGTCGAAGCGCGCGGCGTCGTTGTTGTTGGTCGAGAATGTTTGTTGCATCATGACCGGCGCGAGTTGGTCGTTGCCCCCGCACGGCTCGTGCCGTTGGTAACCGATAGCGTGGCCGACCTCGTGGTTGATCAGGTACTGCCGATACGAGCCGACGTCACCCTGGAAGGGCACCGCACCGCGCACCCAGCGCGCCTCGTTGATGAACACGCGCGGCTGCCCGTCACGGTAGGCCGGGTTGTAGCAGGACGCCTCCAGCTGGATGTCGTAGCCGCAGCCCTCGCGCACGGTCATCGGCGTGCTCAGCGACACCCGGAAGTCCGGTTCGATTCCTGACGTCCCGTCGATGCGGGTGAAGGCGAACTGTGGATTGTGGGTCCAGCTCTTCGGGTTGGCCAGCGTCTCGGTGACCATGCGGGCGAACGCCTCGTCGCCGCCGAATGTCGTGGTGTCGATGCCGTCCTCGACCTCGACGGTGTAGGTGAACACCTTCGCGGTGCCCTGGCCGACCTGCGAGGTCGCCCCGGGCACGACGTGCCACGTCTTGGCGCCGGCCTCGGTGAACGGGCCGCCTTGGGGCAGGATTCCGGTCGGCAGGTCCGCGTCGAACTGGGTCAACCCCTTGGGCGGGGCACCGATGATCGCGGTGCTGGCCACCCCGATGGTCGGCGGGCCCTGCACCGGACCTTCGGCCTGCTTGGGTGCGGGCGCGCCGGTGCCGGTGACGGTCTGGTAGACGACGACCGCGGTCAACACGATCAGGACGGGCAACGCGTAGGCCCGCCAGCCGTATGTGGAGACGAAGCGACCGAGCCACGACTGCTTGCGAAAGCCGCGGTGCTCGTCGCGATTGGACCTCACCCGTCCCGAGCTCTCGGCGAGTGGATCGCGTTGGGCGCGCAACGGCTCGCGCCATTCGTTGCGCAGCGCGGGCACGCGGACACCCCCGCCGGGTTCGGGACCCATCTGTCCTCCTCGCGTACGGGAGTCGTAGGTCACCGCAACAGGATGACACAGGCCGACGTCCTCATACTTTCGGCGCGCCATCGACCGCCTCCAGCGCTGTGATCCGCGCCTCACCTGCATGCTTTATCAACGGTAGTAAGGTCATTGCGATAACCGGTGCCCGTCGACGCAGATGAAGGATGTGATGAGCGATCTCGCCAACACCGCCGCGAGGAGAGGCGCGCAGTCTGGCGGCGAAGTGTTGAATCGGCGCGGCGGCAGACTGCCGCGCGATGAGCGTCGAGGGCAGCTGCTGGTCGCTGCCAGCGAGGTTTTCGTCGACCGTGGCTACCACGCGGCGGGCATGGATGAGATCGCCGAGCGCGCTGGGGTCAGCAAACCCGTTCTCTACCAACACTTCTCGTCCAAGTTAGAGCTTTACCTGGCGGTGCTGGCCAAGCATGTGGAGAACCTCGTCTCCGGTGTGCGTCAGGCGCTGCGCACGACCACCGACAACCGGCAGCGGTTGCGCGCGGCGGTCCAGGCGTTCTTCGACTTCATCGAGCACGACGGCCAGGGATACCGGTTGATCTTCGAGAACGACTACGTCAACGAACCGCAGGTCGCCGCGCAGGTGAAGGTGGCCACCGAGGCGTGCACCGACGCGGTGTTCGACCTGATCAGCCGCGACTCCGGGCTCGAGGCGCACCGGGCCAGGATGATCGCGGTCGGCCTGGTCGCCATCAGCGTCGACTCCGCGCGTTACTGGCTCAACAACGACCGCCCGATCTCCAAGGACGACGCGGTCGAGGGCACGGTCCAGTTCGCTTGGGGCGGACTGTCACACGTGCCTCTTACCCGGTCTTAGATCCGATCCCGACCCCGAAGCCGACGCGCCGGACATCGGCAGCGCCGATCTCCACGTAGGCGATCTTGGACGTCTGCACCAGGAAGCGCCGGCCCTTCTCGTCGGTCAGGGCCAGCACACCCGAATCCTTGGCCAGCGCCTCGGTGAACAACTGCTCCACCTCGCTGGGTGTCTGCGCGCTGTTGAAGCTCAGCTCGCGCGGGCTGTCCGTAACACCGATCTTGACCTCCACGCCGTGGGCCCCTTTCGTCTTAACGAAGAACTTGAGCCAAGGCTAGTGGACGACCCGCTGACCGACCGCACCACGCCGGTGAGTTCGCGGTCGGCGAAGCGCCGAGACCTACGGCGACCGAACCGAGTCCGGACCGTAACCAACACACCAGCCGCTGAACCTCATCTGTCACTTCTGCCTCGATAGCATCAGGCGCGGCAAGATCTTCTACGCTCAAGACGACACCGGGAAAACCCACATGAACAGGTCTTACACCGCGCACTCACCGTATTCGCTGGCCCCGACGGAGCGGATCCCCAGCTACTCCGATTACCCGGAACCGCCCGCTGAAGACTTCGACTACGAGTACCCCGGTTCCCCCGAGTTCGAGGACTACGACGACTACGAGCAGTCATACGACGAGGAGAGCATCGACCGACGCTGGATGTGGGTCGCCGGCATCGCCGGGGTGATCCTGTTCATCGCGATCGGCACCACCGGCATCATCCTCGGCGGGGGCGACAGCGGTTCGGTGTCGGCCACCGCGACGTCGGACGCGCCGGTGCCGTCGGGCGCTCCCGCCACCACCGCGCCGAGCGCGGGCACGGCAGCGCCCATCGTCCCCTCGCTGCCGCCGGAGACCGTCACGACGGTCACCCCGAGCGCCGAGACGACCCCACCGCCCGCACCGAGCACGACGGCACAGGCCGCGGTTCCGCCGCCCACACCGCCGTCACCGCGCACCGTGACCTACCGGGTGACGGGTAACCGCCAGCTGCTCGATCTGGTGACCGTGATCTACACCGACGGCCAGGGCGCGCTGCGCACCGATGTCAACGTCGCCCTGCCCTGGGTCAAGCAGGTGGTCCTCGACCCGGGCGTGGAACTGAAATCGGTCACCGCGACCAGCGTCGGCGGTCAGCTGAACTGCAGCATCCTCGACGCTGCGGGCACGCTCATCGCCGCGCAGAACAACAACTCGATGATCGCCACCTGCACCCAGTAGGTCAGGCGAGGCCCAGCTCCTCCATCCGAGAGGCGTGTGTCCGCTGGAGCCGGTCGAAGAACTCGGTCATCTGGGTCAGACCTTCACCGCTGGCCAGCACCAGGTCGACGAGCTCGTCGTGATCGGCCATCACGAACTGCGCCTGGGTGATGGCCTCACCGAGGAGCCGCCGCGACCACAGCGCGAGCCGATGGCGCTGCCGGTCGCTGGCCGTCACCGCCGCGCGCACCTCAGCGACGACGAACTGGGAGTGGCCGGTCTCCGAGAGCACCGCGCGCACCACGTCGGCGACCTCGTCGGGCAGCGCGTGGGCGATCTCGAGGTAGAAGTCGGCCGCAAGGGCGTCACCGACGTAGGTCTTCACCAGTGCCTCGAGCCAGGTGCTCGGGGTGGTCAGCCGGTGGTAGTTCTCAAGGGCGGACGCGTATTTCGTCATCGCTGGCACGACGTCGACTCCGCGGTGCTCGAGCGCGTCGCGCAACACCTCGTAGTGGTTCATCTCCGCGGCCGCCATGCTCGCCATGTTGATGCGCCCCCGAAGGTTCGGCGCCATGCGCGCTTCGTCGGTGAGGCGGTAGAACGCCGCCACCTCGCCATAGGCCAGCAGCGCGAAAAGCTCGTTGACGCCGGGATGGTCGGCCGACACATCCGAGGTCGCCGAGTCGGTCTGCCCGGGTGCCGGAGGCGTCGTGTTCATGGGCCCAACAATAAACGCCGACAGCGGGTGGCTCGTCGAGCGAGCGCCGCCAGGTACGATGGGTGCGGGCGGTGGCATTTTCAAGGCGACTGCAAGACATATGCAGAGCCCGCCGCGACCCAAAGAAATGTGCGTGCACGCAGTCGGTCCGCCTACCTCAGTGCAGGGCCTTGGTCTTCACGGGCCAGCTTTTGTCGAACTCGTGCGCGCGTGGAAGCCATGAGGACGACAATTGAAAGGCCTCGTTTTCGCGTATGACGCATCTCAATCCCACCTTCGCTGAACTGGGAGTTCGCGACGAAATCGTTCGCGCTCTCGCCGAGGACGGCAAGCAGCATCCATTCGCCATCCAAGAGCTGACCATGCCGATGGCGTTGGCCGGCGACGACCTGATCGGCCAGGCCCGCACAGGTATGGGCAAGACGCTGGCGTTCGGCGTACCCCTGCTCCAGCGGATCACCACTGACGCCGACCGCCCCCTGACGGGCGTCCCACGGGCCTTGGTGGTCGTACCCACCCGCGAACTGTGTCTGCAGGTGTACGGCGACCTGGCGGCCGCCGCGAAGTACCTCACCGTCGGCGACCGCAAGCTGTCGGTTACGTCGATCTACGGTGGTCGGCCCTATGAGGGACAGATCGAGGCGCTCGAGAAGGGCGTCGACGTGGTCGTCGGCACACCGGGCCGCCTGCTCGACCTTGCCCAGCAAGGGCACCTGAAGCTGGGCGGACTTTCCATGCTGGTGCTCGACGAGGCCGACGAGATGCTCGACCTGGGCTTTTTGCCTGACATCGAGCGGATCTTGCGCCAGATCCCCGACAGCAGGCAGTCGATGCTGTTCTCGGCGACGATGCCGGATCCGATCATCACGCTGGCCCGGACCTTCATGAACCAGCCGACGCACATCCGCGCCGAGGCCCCGCACTCGGCGGCCACCCACGACACCACCGAGCAGTTCGCCTACCGCGCGCATGCCCTGGACAAGGTGGAGATGGTCGCCCGCATCCTGCAGGCTGAGGGTCGGGGCGCGACGATGATCTTCACCCGCACCAAGCGCACCGCCCAGAAGGTCTCCGACGAACTCGCCGAGCGCGGCTTCAAGGTTGGCGCGGTGCATGGCGACCTCGGTCAGGGCGCGCGCGAGAAGGCGCTCAAGGCGTTCCGCACCGGCGAGATCGACGTACTGGTCGCCACCGACGTCGCCGCGCGCGGCATTGACATCGACGACGTCACCCACGTCATCAACTATCAGATCCCCGAGGACGAGCAGGCCTACGTGCACCGCATCGGCCGCACCGGGCGCGCCGGCAAGACCGGTGTCGCGGTGACCCTCGTCGACTGGGACGAGCTGGCGCGCTGGACGATGATCGACAAGGCGCTGAACCTCGGCTGCCCCGATCCCGCCGAGACGTATTCGAGCTCACCGCACCTCTACAGCGAACTGGGCATTCCCGCCGATGCCTCCGGCACCGTCGGCGAGCCCGTGAAGGTGCAGAGCAGCAGGCGCGCCCCGGCCGAGAAGTCCGATGACCGCCCCGCGCGCAACCGCAACCGCACGCGTCGCCGCACCCGCGGCGGCAAGTCGGTCACCGGTCATCCGGAGGCGTCCCCGACGTCGTCCGAGCAGGATTCCGGCGAGACGGGCGAAGGATCCGGCGACACGGCTCCTGCCAAGCGCAGGCGCAGGCGCCGACCCCGCAAGGCTCCGGCCAGCACCGGCTAACCCACCGCCTCCCCCGCGATGGTCAAACCCGAACGCCGCACGCGCACCGATGTGATGGTGGCGCTGGCGATTGGCGTCGTGGTTGCGGTGACGGCCGGGCTGGTGTGGTGGACCAGCGACGCGCGGGCCACGATCAGCAGGCCCGCCGACGGCCCGGTTCCGGCACTGACCCCCGCCAAGGCGGTTCCGCAGTCGCTGCGGCAGGTGTGGAGCGCACACAGCGGAGCCACCACGATGCCGTTGGTAGTCGGCGGCGCGGTGGTGACCGGCGACGGACGGGCCGTCGAGGGCCGCGACCCCGCGACCGGGACCACGCTGTGGAGTTACGAACGTGATCTCGACCTGTGCGGGGTCAGCTACGTCTACCAGTACGCGGTCGCGGTCTACCCCGACACCCGCGGCTGCGGCCAGGTCAGCACGATCGACGCCAAGACCGGCATGCGCGGTCCGGCGCGGTCGTCCTACGCCGACCCCTCGGTGACCCTGTCGTCGGACGGCACCGCGGTGCTCTCGGCGGGTGAGAACCGGCTTGAGTTGTGGCGTTCCGACATGGTCCGAATGCTGAGCTACGGCGCCCTGGACGCGCGCATCAAGCCGGATGTCCCCTCGCAGCCGCTGTGCCGGCTGGTGTCCGCACAAGCGAGTTCGAGCGCGGTGTCGGTGCTCGAGGCGTGCCCACGGCAGCCCGATCTGCGCCTGACGCTGCTGCGGCCCTCCGATGAGGAGGACACCCCGGAGTTGAGGTATGTCCAGCAACCGGGTGTCGCGCCGGATTCAAGCGCACGCGTGGTGGCCGTGGCCGACACGATGACCGCGGTCTACGTGCCCACACCCAAGCCCGTGGTCAACATCGTCGACGAGACGGGCGCGACGGTCGCCAGCACCCCGGTGCCAAGCCCGCCGTCGCCGCAGGCCACGATGTCGCGGGCGGGCGACCTGATCACGTGGTGGACCGGTGACAGCGTAATGGTGTTCTCCGCCAACGGATTCGAACACCGCTACACCGTCACGCCCGAGGGCCGGAACAAGCCGCTGGGGCCGGCGACGATCATGGCGGGGCGGTTGCTGGTCCCCGTCACCGACGGCTACGACGTGTTCGACCCGACGACCGGGCAGGGCGAACGCCACATTCCGCTGCCACGGCCGCCGAGCGCGGCGCCGGTGGTGCCCGCGGTGGCCGGCTCGATGGTGGTCGAACAGCGCGGCGCGGAACTGGTGGCGCTCGGCCAGTCGTGACTTGGGTGCACTACCAGTCGCGCAGCGATCGGTAGTGCACCGAAATCGCTATATCTCGGGGGCGAATGTCGGCATCGGTTTGCCGTTCTTCCAGTGCTTGAGCAGCGCGGTGGCCAGCTCGCGGTAGGCGGCGGCACCCTTGTTTTTGCGGCTGGCCAACACCGACGCGCCCGAGGCGCTGGCTTCGGCGAACCGGACGGTGCGCGGAATCGGCGGCGCCAGCACCGGCAGGTCGTAGCGGTCGGCGACGTCGAGCAGCACGTCGCGGCTGTGGGTCGTACGCGAGTCGTACAGGGTCGGCAACGCACCCAACAGCTTGAGGTCGGCGTTCGTGATCGCCTGGACATCGGCGATGGTGCGCAGGAACTGCCCGACGCCGCGGTGCGCCAACGTCTCGCACTGCAACGGCACGATCACCTCGTCGGCGGCGGTCAACCCGTTGAGCGTGAGCACGCCGAGCGACGGCGGACAGTCGATGATCACGACGTCGTAGTCGGACCTGCCCGATGAAGACGACGCCCCAGCTCCGACGCCGAGCTTGGCCAGTGCCCTCTTGAGCGCGTACTCGCGCCCGGCGCGCATCAACAGCATGGCCTCGGCGCCCGCAAGGTCGATGTTGGCGGGCAGCAGTGTCATCCCCTCGGGTGTCTCCAGCAGGGCGGCGTCGGGTTCGACCTCGCCGAGCAGCACTTCGTGGATCGACACCGCCAGCTTGTCCGGGTCGTGGCCCAGGGAGAACGTCAGGGACCCCTGCGGGTCGAGGTCCACGAGCAGGACCCGCTTACCCGTCTCCTGAATCGCCGCACCCAACGACGCCACCGTCGTCGTCTTGGCTACCCCACCCTTTTGATTGGCGACCGCAAGTACTCGCGTCACGGTGCCCATCGTTGCATGGCTCGGGACACCGCGACCGACCGTGCGGCAGAATCAGTGAGCGTGGCCCTTTTGGAGCACCGCCTGATCCTGCTTCGTCATGGCGAAACGGAGTGGTCGAGAAGCGGTCGGCACACCAGCCACACCGATCTCGAACTGACCGCGGCCGGCGTGGAACGCGCCAAGCTGGCCGCCGATGCGCTGGCCGAACTCGAACTGGACAACCCGCTGGTGCTGTCCAGCCCACTGCGGCGTGCGGTGCAGACCGCCGAACTGGCCGGGCTGAGCATCGACGAGGTGTCGCCGCTTCTGCGGGAGTGGGACTACGGCCGCTACGAGGGGCTCACGACACCCGAGATCCGCGAGACCGTCCCGGACTGGCTGATCTGGACGCACGGCGCCGACGGCGGCGAGAGCGTGGAGACGGTCACGCAGCGCGCAGACCGCGCCCTGGAGTCGGCGCTGAGCCACATGACGTCGCGCGACGTCGTGTTCGTGGGCCACGCGCACTTCTCCCGCTCGATGATCGCGCGGTGGGTCGAACTGCCGGTGTCCGACGGGATCCGGTTCGCCATGGCGGCCGCGTCGCTGGCCGTCCTCGGCTTCGAGCACGCCATGCGCCAGATCATCGCGCAGGGACTGACCGGCCATCAGGATCCGTGTAAACCACGGTGACCCGCGAACCCTCCTTCGTCCTGGCCTCGCGCGGCGCCGTCGTCGCCGAGGGAGTACACACCGCGTTTCCGAAGGTCGCCGAGGCGCGAGCGGCGCTGGCATCGCACAGCGCCCCGATCATCGTGGGGGCGTTGCCTTTCGACATGACCAAACCGGCGGCGCTGATCCGCCCGCAGAGCATCCAGTTCCTCGACGCGCTGCCGGACTGGCCGCTACGCCAGATGCCCGGCGTACAGATAGCCGAGGCGCTGCCGGACCCCGACGAGCACCGCGCGCGGGTCGCCAGCGCCGTCGACCGGCTCAACAGCCCGTCGAGCGGGCTGCACAAGGTCGTGCTCGCCCGGACCCTTCGGCTGGCCGCCGACGGACCGCTGGACGCGCGCACCGTCCTGCACCGGCTCGTCAGCGCCGATCCCGCGGCCAACGGGTACCTCGCCGACCTGACCGCCGCGGGCGGTGGCTACTCCGGGAGCGTGCTGGTGGGCGCCAGCCCCGAGCTGCTGGTGGCCCGCCGCGGCGATCAGGTGGTCTGCGCACCGTTCGCAGGTTCGGCGCCGCGCTCTCCCGACCCCGAAACCGACGACGCGAACGGCGCCGCGCTGGCCGCGTCGGCGAAGAACCTTCGCGAGCACCAGTTCGTGGTCGACACGATCCGCGACGCGCTCGAGCCGCTGTGCGCCGACCTCGAGGTGGCCGCCGAACCCGCGCTTCGCAAGACCGACTCGGTGTGGCACCTGGCCACCCGCATCACCGGCACACTTCGCGAAAGATCGATCACCGCACTGGATTTGGCCGTCGCGCTGCACCCCACGCCGGCCGTCGGCGGGGTGCCCACCGCCGATGCGGCCGACCTGATCGCCGAGCTCGAAGGTGACCGCGGTTTCTACGCCGGTGCGGTGGGCTGGTGCGACCAACGCGGCGACGGCCGATGGGTGGTGTCGATCCGCTGCGCTGCGCTGTCGGCGGATCGCCGTACGGCCGAGGCGTATTCGGGCGGCGGCATCGTCGCCGAATCCGATCCCGACGACGAAGTCGAAGAAACCACAACCAAATTCACCACGATCCTCGCCGCGCTGGGCGCCGCAACATGACGGAGCTGATCCGCCGGGCGCGCCCCGGCGACGAGCGCGAACTGACCGCGATGGTCCACGAACTCGCCGAGTTCGAACACGCCGCGCGCGAGTGCACTGTCACCGAAGACCAGATGCGCCAAGCGCTTTTCGACGAACCGGCCGCCGTTGCGGGCCACATCGCCGAGGTCGACGGCCAGGCCGCCGCGGCGGCGCTGTGGTTCCGCAACTTCTCCACATGGGACGGTGTCGCCGGCATCCACCTCGAAGACCTCTACGTGCGTCCGCAGTTCCGCAGGCGCCGGCTGGCCCACAAGTTGCTGGCCACTCTGGCCCGCGAGTGCATCGCGCACGGTTACACCCGGCTGTCGTGGGCGGTGCTCGACTGGAACGTCAACGCGATCGCGCTCTATGATGTCGTCGGCGGCAAGCAACAGACGGACTGGATCACTTACCGCGTCTCGGGGCCCGAACTGTCGGCGCTGGCCGCAGAATCGCCGTGAGTTCCCACCCATTCCAGGGTCGAGGGACTGAACAGCAGTGCCAGCGTCACCACCGCCACCACGCCGATGGGCGCCGCGTACCACCACTGGTGCGAGCCGACGCCCATGTAGTAGACGACCGGTAGGAGCAGCAGCTGGGCGAACACGGCGATGCCGCGCCCCCACCGCCTGCCCGTCCACAACGCCCACGCCGCGGCAAGCACACCGGCGCCCATGATCGCGAACCACAGCGCGGTGCCGTACTTGTTCAGTCCGGACTCTTCTGCCCTGCCGAATCCGCTCACCACATAGACCAGCGCCGCGACCAGGGCAACCGCGCCCTCCACGGCGACCAGGACAGCGGCTTGGCGCACCGTCGTCGGAGATGGAACGATCACGCCCTCGAGCGTAGAGGGGCGCGCAGAACCGGTTCAGTAGGCTCAGACCCCGTGCGCGCCGTGCTGATCGTGAACCCGAATGCGACGTCGACGACTCCGGCCGGCCGTGATCTGTTGGCCCATGCGCTGGAGAGTCGGGTGAAGCTGACCGTCGCGCACACCGATCACCGCGGGCATGCCATCGAGATCGCCCGCGACGCGGCGCGGGACGGCGTCGACGTCTTGATCGTGCACGGCGGCGACGGCACGGTGAACGAGGTGGTCAACGGCATTCTCGAGGTCGGGGGGCCCGGTGCCGCAGCGCCTGCAGTCGGCGTGGTGCCGGGCGGGTCGGCCAACGTCTTCGCGCGCGCCCTCGGCATCAGCCCGGACCCGATCGAGGCGACCAACCAGCTGATCGATCTGCTGTCGGAGTACCGCAGCCGCAAGTCGTGGCGGCGCATCGGGCTGATGGACTGCGGTGAACGCTGGGGCGTGTTCACCGCGGGGATGGGCGTGGACGGCGACGTGGTGGCGGCCGTCGAGGCGCAGCGCGCGAAGGGCCGCGTCGTCACCGCTTCGCGCTACATCCGCGTCGCCATCCGCGAGATGCTGGCCAGCACCCGCAAGGAACCGTCGCTGACCGTGCACCTGCCCGACCGCGAACCGGTCGGCGGCGTGCACTTCGCGTTCGTGTCCAACGCCAGCCCCTGGACGTACGCCAACGCCCGCCCGGTGTGGACCAACCCGATGACGACGTTCGAGACCGGCCTGGGTGTGTTCGCCACGACCAGCATGAATGTGTGGGCAAACCTGATGCTGGTGCGGCGGATGCTTTCCAAGAAAGCCCGTATCGAGGCCAAGCATCTCGTGCGTGACGACGACCTGTCGTGGCTGCAGGTGACCAGCGAGGCGCCGGTCGCTTGCCAGATCGACGGCGACTACGTCGGATTACGCGATTCGATGATGTTCACCGCCGTTCCCGACGCGCTCGGCGTGTTGGCACCTGCACCTGTAGAGGTCTCTGACCTGCGGTGATCGAGCTGCGGCGTAGAGTTTCGGGCGCAGTTGGATCGAGTCTAGTACAGGCGAGTCTGCGGCGGGCGAAGCCACCCGGCTAGTGACATTGCGCACTTGTTAACTCGCGAGTATTGACATCTGTCCAGCCTGTGAAAGCATCGAAGCAACGTTGCAGAAACATTCAATGTGCACGCGTTAAACAGCCGAAGAATATGCCGTGCGCCGTGCTGCGCACAGGTGACGTATCTGACGAGGAGTTTGATCTAATGGATTGGCGCCACAAGGCGGTCTGTCGCGATGAGGATCCGGAACTGTTCTTCCCGGTGGGAAACAGCGGCCCGGCGCTCGCTCAGATCGCTGACGCGAAGCTCGTCTGCAACCGCTGCCCCGTGACCACTGAGTGCCTGACCTGGGCGTTGGAGTCCGGACAGGACGCCGGTGTCTGGGGCGGTATGAGCGAGGACGAGCGTCGCGCGCTCAAGCGTCGCAATGCTCGCACCAAGGCTCGCAGCGGAGTCTGAGCACTACCCGAACCAAACAAGATACGGCCCCGACATTCGTCGGGGCCGTATCTTTCTGTAAATGCAATAACGGCCGATTTACGAGACGAAAGGCCGATTTGCGAATTGCGAAGTTTGCTACTGCGCGAGTCGACGCTGCCTGCCCAGCGGCACCCGCAGCACCACATCGGTTCCGCCGTCCTGTCCCTCGCGCATGCCCAGCGACCCGTCCAGTTCGGCCGATACGAGCGTCCGCACGATCTGCAATCCGAGCCGGTCGGCCTTCTCCAGGCTGAACCCGTCGGGTAGTCCCCGGCCGTCGTCGTGGACGACCACGTCCAGCCACCTGGCCGAGCGCTCGGCGCGGATGGTGACACTGCCCTCGCGCACGCCGGGGTCGAAGGCGTGCTCGATGGCGTTCTGCACGAGCTCGGTGATCACCATGATCAGCGCGGTGGCGCGGTCGGCGTCGAGCACACCGAGATCGCCGACACGGTGGATGCGGATCGGACTGTCAACGGCGGCAACATCGTTCATCATCGGCAGGATTCGGTCCACAACCTCGTCGAGGTTGACCTCCTCGTCCACCGACATCGACAGCGCATCGTGGACCAACGCGATCGAGGACACCCGTCGCACCGATTCCATCAGCGCCTCGCGGCCTTCGTCGTTGTTGGTGCGCCGGGCCTGAAGGCGCAGCAGCGCCGCGACGGTCTGCAGGTTGTTCTTCACCCGGTGGTGGATCTCGCGGATCGTGGCGTCCTTCGACAGCAGGGCGCGGTCGCGGCGCTTGACTTCTGTCACGTCGCGGATCAGCACCGCTGCGCCCACCGGTTGTCCGTGCACGACGAGCGGGAGCGTACGCATCAGCACGGCCGCACCACCGGCGTCGACCTCCATGCGCATGCTCGATCCGCCGGCCAGCGAGTCGCGCACATGGTTGGCCAGTTCCTGCGCCTCGAACGGGTCACCGATGAGCGGACGTGTGACGGTGACCAGGTTGTGTCCGCCGAGCTCGGCGGCCAGCCCCATCCGGTGATAGGCCGAAATCGCGTTGGGGCTCGCGAAGGTGACCACGCCCGTCTCGTCGAGCCGAATGAACCCGTCACCGACGCGTGGGCTCGAGCGCGACATCGCGATGTCCCCAACGTTGGGGAAGGTGCCCTCCGAGAGCATGTGCAGAAGGTCGCCTGCGCAGTCGAGGTAGGCCGACTCCAGCGGGCTGGCCTTCCTGGACTCCAACGCGGTCTGATGCGTCAGCACCGCGACCACCTCGTCCCTGTACCGGACCGGGACGGCTTCGACATTGAGCCCTGGTGAAACCTGTTGTCCCGCACCGTCGCCCACGACGATTTCACCCGCTGCGAACGCCGTGGTCACGAGTGGCATCGCGTCGGCGTCGGCCAGCGTGCTGACCGCGTCGGCCAGCAGTACCGTCGGCGCGGTGTTCGGCCGCACCTGCGCCACGCAGACCAGGGCGCCGTCGTCGCGGCGCACCCACATCAGGTAGTCGGCGAAGGACAGGTCGGCGAGCAGTTGCCATTCACCGACCACCGCATGCAGGTGGTCGACCGCATTGCCGGGCAGCATGGTGTGCTCGGCGAGCAGATCACCGAGGGTGGACATCGGGGCTTACTTCCGGCAGTGGTTCACACGGACGCGGTGATCAGCTGATCACCGCGATGAGGTCGCCGGCCTGGATGACGTCGCCAACCGAAACGCTGACCTTGCTGACGGTGCCCGCCACCTCGGCCAGCACCGGGATCTCCATCTTCATCGACTCCAGCAGCACCAGGGTGTCCCCCTCGCCGATCTGATCGCCCTCGCTCACCACGACCTCGAGCACACTGGCCACGATCTCAGCGCGAACGTCCTCGGCCATCATCACCCCATTACTTTCCGCTGCTGTATGCGTTTCGGCCTACATCGAACCACACGACCGGCTTGTCAGCGCTGTCGCCGGGCCATGAGACAATGGTCCGAACGCGCCCGCCGAGCACGGGCCGAACAATCCCAAGAGCATTCGGAGGTAGACCATGGCCAAGCGTGGCCGTAAGAAGCGCGACCGCAAGCACACGAAGGCCAACCACGGTAAGCGGCCCAACGCCGGTTCGAAGTCGGTGCGCTAGCTGTACTGGGCGTGATCCTCGGCGCTAACCGCGCCGGATGATGGTGGTGCGGCTGATCTCGATGCGCAGCCGCTCGCGCAGGCTCTCCGGCGCTGTCTCGCCGCCGCACTTCTTCGCGATGAGCTGCTTGACCCGCTCTTCCACGCCGTAGTGGCGCAGGCATGCAGGGCACTCCTCGAGATGATGTCGCAGCTTGTCGCGGGTTTCAGGGGTGCATTCACCGTCGAGCAGCGTCCACACCTCGGCAATGACCGCGGCGCATTCGGGATGTTCGGGATCGATAGGACCGACGGGGGGCTGCCATCGCTCTTCGTCAGAGAACGAGCTCACGACGAGACCTCCTCGGGCGTGTCCACCTGCTGTCCCCGAATGAACCCGCGGTCGCGGGCCACGTCGGCCAGCAGCTCGCGGAGCTGGCGCCTGCCCCGGTGCAACCGGGACATCACCGTGCCTATCGGCGTGTCCATGATCTCGGCGATCTCCTTATATGGGAAGCCCTCGACGTCGGCGTAATAGACCGCCATCCGAAAGTCCTCCGGCAGCGCCTGCAGCGCTTCCTTGATCTCGTTGTCCGGCAGCGACTCGAGCGCCTCCACCTCGGCCGAGCGCAGTCCGGTCGAGGAATGCTCGGCGTTGGCCGCGAGCTGCCAGTCGGTGATCTCCTCTGTGGGGTACTCCGCCGGCTGACGCTGCTTCTTGCGGTAGCTGTTGATGTAGGTGTTGGTGAGGATGCGGTACAGCCACGCCTTGAGGTTGGTGCCCTCGCGGAACGACCGGAAGCCGGCGTACGCCTTGACCATGGTTTCCTGCAGCAGGTCCTCGGCGTCGGCGGGGTTGCGCGTCATCCGCAGCGCGCCGCCGTACAGCTGGTCGAGCAGCGGAATCGCGTCACGCTCGAAGCGCGCGGTGAGCTCGGCGTCGGTCTCCTGCCGTTCAGGAGCCTCCTGCGCCGAATCTCGGGTTGACCCGTCAGAGTCGGTCATGGTGGGGAACACCGTCCCTTCTGTCGCGGTGCCAGCGAACAAACCCGGCAGATCGACCGGGAGCACTGGAAAGTCCATAGCCAGCGTTGGCACCTGACCCCCTCCGCTCATCCTAGAGGTTGAGACCGACATGTTTTCTGCCCGCGAACTCCCGCCGCGGTGCAGCCACCGTCAATAACAGCAGCACCGGCCCCGATTGTTCCCCGAAGCCCGACGTAAGAGCGTCGCACTAGGCTGGCGCGATGGCACGCGCAGCAACTCCGGCCATCGCCGCGCTGGTGGCCACCGGTGTTGCGCATGAGGTTCTGCGCTACCGCCACGATCCGCGCCAGCCGTCGTTCGGCGAGGAAGCTGTGGAGGTGCTTGCCGGGTCCGAGGGCGTGGAGCCCGAACAGATCTTCAAGACGCTGGTGCTGGCGCTGCCCACAGGTCTCGGCGTCGCGGTGGTGCCGATTCCTGCCAAGCTTTCGCTGAAGGCCGCCGCGGCCGCGCTCGGCGTGCCCAGGGCCACCATGGCCGAACGCGCGGCCGCCGAGCGGTCGACGGGTTATGTGATCGGCGGTATCTCCCCGCTGGGGCAGCGGACGCCGCTGCCGACGGTGATCGACGAGACGGCGCTGTTGTGGGACCGGGTGCTGTGCAGCGCAGGCAAGCGCGGCTTGGAGGTCGCCGTGGCCCCGCAGGACCTGATCCGGCTGACCGACGCGGTGACCGCAGACATCTGCGCCTGAGCGTCCGACGCCTGTTTTTCGCGAAACGGCATTCCAGCAGCGAAAGTTCGAGTGCGGACCTGCCGGAACGCAATTTCGCGGCGGATAGGGTGAGGTCATGTCGCTCAACGGGAAAACCATGTTCATCTCCGGCGCGAGCCGCGGCATCGGCTTGGCGATCGCCAAGCGCGCCGCGGCCGACGGCGCCAACATCGCGCTGATCGCGAAGACGGCCGAACCCCATCCGAAGCTGCCCGGCACGGTGTACACCGCGGCCAAAGAACTGGAGGACGCGGGCGGGCAGGCGCTGCCGATCGTCGGCGACGTCCGCGACGGTGACTCGGTGAGTGCGGCGGTCGCCAAGACCGTCGAGCAGTTCGGCGGCATCGACCTCTGCGTCAACAACGCCTCGGCGATCAACCTCGGTTCGATCGAGGACGTCCCCCTGAAGCGGTTCGACCTGATGAACGGCATCCAGATCCGCGGAACCTACGCGGTGTCACAGGCTTGCATCCCGCACATGAAGGGCCGCGAGAACCCGCACATCCTGACGCTGTCGCCGCCGATCCGGCTGGAGTCGCAGTGGCTCAAGCCGACAGCCTACATGATGGCGAAGTTCGGGATGACGTTGTGCGCGTTGGGAATTGCCGAGGAGATGCGCGACGCCGGTATCGCGTCGAACACGCTGTGGCCCCGCACGCTGGTGGCGACCGCCGCAGTGCAGAACCTGTTGGGCGGCGACGAGGCGATGGGACGCGCCCGTAAGCCCGACGTCTACGCCGACTCTGCCTACGTGATCCTCAACAAGCCCGCCCGCGAGTACACCGGGCAGTCCCTGCTGTGCGAGGACGTGCTTCTTGAGTCCGGCGTGACCGACCTGTCGGTGTACAACTGCGTTCCCGGCGAGGAATTGGGCGTCGACCTGTGGGTGGACACCCCCAATCCGCCGGGATACGCAGGTCCCTGATCAGCCGGCCCAGCCATAGGGGACGTCGCTGTCAAGCGTCAGGGAACGCAGAGTTCGATGCCGAACAGATTGGCAGGCCAGAACACCGCCGTCACCATGAACGCGCCGATGTCCGACCCGGCCGGGATCCGCGTGCGCAGCGCGGTGTCGATCAACTGCACCTGCTCGGCGTCGAAGAAGGCCCACACCAGGCCGATCAGCAGGTACGGGATCGACAGCCACATGCCTGCTTCGATCATCGCCTCGACGCTGACCCGGCGACTGAGCAGGCGGCGCAACGCCGTCATACCAGCGCCTTGTGCATACGGACCCGGCGGCGCACGTCGGCGAGCAGCACGTAGCTACCGCCCTGGCGAAGGAACACCGGCATGAACCTGTTGACGAAGGCGACCGTGAGGAAGAGCCATTCGAACAGGAACTGGCCAAACCCGTTCCACCGCAGGCCCATCTGTTCGCGGAACACCGGCGCGAGGAATCCGGTCGTCAGGAACTTCAGCAACGGCCGAAACGGCAGTCCGAGCAATGGGTTGATCATGCGCAGGTTCAGCATGTGCATCAGGTGTTCGCGGACCCGGTCGTCGATCTTCACCCGCTCGCACGCGCGTCGCCAATAGTCGTCGAACTCGACGCGCGTCGGCGGCCACTGATCTTCGGTGACCTGCAGCGTGGTGCCCAGCGGCCATGCGGAGCGGTAGAACTGCTCGGCCTGTTCCGTTGTCATCTCACCGCGCAGCAGCTGATAGGTGTCCTCCAGCCCGACGAAAAGACATGCGGCCACCCACATCTGCAGGTCGCGGTCGAACGCGTTGTATCGCACCGGGCTCTCGGCGGTCGACCTGACGTGCCGGTGTGCGCTGTCGACCGCCTCCCGGAACGCCGCGCGGTCATCGGAAGTCCCCAGCACCGCGACCGCGAGGTACTGGAACGTCGTACGCGCCCGCTTCCACGGGTGTTTGAGCAGGTTCCCCGAGTCGACCTTGCTCTCCGCGACGCCGTAGCCGACCTCAGGCCAGGACAGTTGCATGACGACGTTGGCGGCCCCCCCGGCGAACGCCCAGAAGTCCATCGCCTCCGCGGCGGTGACGTCGGCGTCGGGGTCCCATCGGGCGGTGCGCCGTCGAACGGAGATGCGGTAGCGGTTCGTCATCCGGCACACACCGCCGAGAAAACCAGCGCCGGCCAGAACGCGACGGAACCGACCAGCTGGACGAACCAGGCCAGTCCGCTGCCGTCGAGCCGGTCCAGGCGCAGGGCTGTCCAGCCGATGCCGACGACGACGTAGGGTGCGGCGAGGATGAGCCCGGTGCCGATCCACTCGGCGATGGTCATCTCGAAGCTCAAGAGCTTCCTCACCGCAGCGACCATGCCTGCCCCCTCATCCGACCTACCCGCACTATGTTAATGCCGATTCTGACGTGATCAGGCAGATGCGGGAAATCTCGAGCGCGGCACGGGGGTGCCGGTGCCGGTTCAGGAGAGCATCGAGCGCACGCGGTCGGCGAACGCCGCGGTGGTGAAGCACGTCGGTTCGGCGAACTCCTCCAGGGTGAGGGCGCCGGACCAGTCGGCGTCGGCGGCCGCCCGCAGCAGGGGCTTGCTCATCGCGACAGCGTGCGGCGGGAGAGCGGCGATGCGCGAACACCAGTCGTCGGCGGCCGCGAGCAGGCGGTCGTGTTCGACGACCTCCTGCACCAGGCCGAGCCGTTGGGCCTCGCGGGCGTCGATGCGTTCGCCGCGCAGATAGTAGGCCAGCGCGCCCTGGTAACCCAGCCGCCGGGTCAACGCCCAACTGGTGCCGACCTCGGGAATCAGTCCCAGCTTGGCGAACGCGGGCACCACGACGGCACGTTCGCTGGCGATCACGAGGTCACAGGTCAGCGCCCAGGCCAGCCCGACACCTGCCGCGGCACCGTTGAGCGCGGCGACGAAGATCGTGTCCGATCCGGCGATCAGCCGCGCGATACCCCCGAATTCGCGGCGGATCCAGCGCCAGATGTCGGCAGCGCCCTCCGGTGCGTCGAGTTGGTCGATCGCGGCGTCCATCATGCGGAGATCGCCTCCGGCACTGAAGCCCGGGCCGGCTCCGGTGAGCACGACCGAACGCACGTCGGCGTCGGCGTCCAGGTCGGTCAGCGCCCGCCGCAGTTGGCGCACCAACGGGGCGGACAGCACGTTGAGCCGTCGTGGCTCGTCGAGCGTTACAACGGCCCTGTCGCCGCGATGCTCCACGCGCACCCGAAGCGGCGCATCGGCCTCGTCGCCGCTGCTCACCATGGTCCGGTACAGCGAATCGGTCATGACGGGTTCTCCTCGGTGTCGTTGACGCGCAACGCCTTCCACGCAGCGTCTGCGAAGGTATCGATGGTGCCCGGCGGTATCCGCTTGACCGCCCCGGCGATCCAGTACCGGCTGTACTCCTGGGCGGGGCCCAGCCACAGCGCTGCCGTGACTCCCGCGCGCATCGGCTGCAGCGCGCCGTAGCCGTGGTGCGGACGCCACCAGTCTCCGACGGCCGCGAAGAAGGCCTCGTTGTGTGCGCGCAGTTCTGCGCTGTCGAGCCGGGGGCCGAGCAGCAGGCCGGCCTCGCCGCGATGCGCCGAGATCCACCGCAGGTGATAGGTGACACCGCCGCGGATGCCGCCCTCGGCGGTGTCGTGTCCGCGCAGCATGGTGACGAACCCGGCCTGGTATTCGCTGAGCAGCTGGGCGAAGACAGCGGTGGCGAGTGAAAGTTTGTCGGGGAAATGGTGATACAGCGCACCGACGCTCACTTCGGCTTCCCGGCGAACCTCATCGAGGGTGGCCGAGAGCGCGCCGTCGGACGCGAAGCGGCGCCGCGCGACGGCGAGCAACCGGCTCCGCGCATCGGGACGCGTCCGCGATGACACGAGGATTACTCTAACTGAACCGAGGAATCCTCTGTCAAGGGTCAGTGGGCCTGGTAGAGGATGCCCCGCCCGACCGCCTCCCGCACGACCGGCAGCGCGGCCCGCGCCAGCGCTTCGGCGTCGACACCGTGAACGGTTGCGAGCAGGTCGATCAACGTCCCCAGCGGCACCTCGCCCCGGCAGCCGGCCAACAACGCGCGCCCGATCTCGTCGACGCCGATGACCGCGCCTGGCCCACCCGGGCGGCGCACGGCCGCGCCGACGACCTGCCAGCCGTCGGGCCCCGGCAGCAACCATCGTCGAGGAACACCGGCGCCGTCGACAGCCTCGCCGCGAGCAACTGCTCGTCGGAGGTGTCGTGCAGGTACTCCCGGCGCGCGAAGAACGCGTCGACCTCGTCTCCGGTGACGGCCTCGTCTACGCCGGTGACCTCTTCGAGGACGTGCTCGGGCGGGCGATGCTCACCGGATCGTGGTGCGCGCAACGCGATCACGCCCATACCGATGCCGGTGATGCCCTCGTCGGCGAACCAGTCGAGCCACTGCCCTCCGCGGCGCGCCGCTTGCTCTGGATCCTCTCCAGCGTCGGCCATCCACAGCGACACATAGCTGACCGGATCGGCGAGCTCGCGCTGCACCACCCACGCGTGCAAACCGGTGCCCGCCAACCAACTTCGCACCCGGTCGCGCCAGTCGTCTCGGCGGACGATCCAGTTGACCATGACCAGCGCCGTGCCTCCCGGCTCCAGATGAGCACCTATTTGCTCGATCAGATTGCGGCACAGGGCGTCTCCGGCAAGGCCCGAGTCGCGGTAGAGGTAGTCGCGGTCGCCGGCGCCCACCACGAACGGCGGGTTGGAGACGATGAGATCAAAGCGCTCATCGATGACCGGCTCAAACAGGGTGCCGCGCCGCAAATCCCAGGACATGCCGTTGAGTCGCGCGGTGGCCCCCGCGAGCGCGAGTGCCCGCTCGTTGGTGTCGGTGGCCACGATCTGCGCGCAGTGCCCGTTCAGATGCAGCGCCTGCACTCCGCAGCCTGTGCCGAGGTCGAGCGCGCGGGCGACAGGCCTGCGCACGACGGCGCGGGCCAGCGAGACCGACGCACCGCCGATGCCGAGGACGTGGTCGCGGTGCACCGGTCCCGAGCGCATCGAGGCGTCCAGGTCGGAGACGACGTAGAAGTCGTTGGCGCCGTCGCTGTGGGGCCGGACGTCCAGGGCGGCGCGCACGGTCCCCTCCGTCGCCCACTCCAGCACGCCGTTCGTCACGAGTTCCTCGATATCGGGGCCGAGCGCGAGGACGACGCGGTCGGCGGGTTCGGCGGAGCCCAGCAGGAACAGACGCACCAGCACCGCCAGGCGTCGCTGCTGTGCTGTCCCGGCGTCGAGGACGCGGTCGGTGGCCCTCATGGCCGGCCACCACACTCCCCTGGCGACCGCCGCATCGGCGGCCTCGCCGAGCAGAGCGGCCACCGCGTCGGTCGTGTACCCCGCGCTGCGCAGGTCGGCGGCCAGCGCGTCGAGGACGGCGACGGAGCGCAACGGCCCGGACGAATCCGGCTGCGTCAAAGCAGGGTACCCGGTTCGGCCGAGGGTTCGACGGGCTCGATCAGCTCGGGACCATTGTTGCGGACGCTGTTCACCAGCCGGGACACCTCGCGGATCTCGATGCGGTCGAGGTCGCCGTGGCCGCGTAACAGCCCCTCGTCGACCGGCGCGTCGGGGTCCAGCCAGCGGTCCCAGTCGCGTTCGCTGATGGTCAGCGGCATGCGGTCGTGGATGTCGGCCAGCGGCCCTGCGGCGTCGGTTGTGATGATCGTGCAGCTGAGCAGCGGAGGCCTTGAGGGCGGTGCGCCCGATTCTTCGCGGGGCCGCCACGTCGACCACAGCCCCGCCATGAACAGCGGCTCACCGTCGCCCGCGTACATGAAGAAGGGCGTCTTGGCCCCCTTGTCGCCCTGCCATTCGTACCAGCCGTCCATCGGCACCAGGCAGCGCTTGTTCTTGGCCGAGTTGCGGAAGGCCGGCGAGGTGGTCAGCTTGTCCGAGCGGGCGTTGATCAGCAGCGGCCCCTTGGTCTCGGGGTTGCCGTCCTCTTTGGCCTTCACCCACGGCGGCACCAGGCCCCAGCGCATCGACCGCAGCCGCCGGGTGGCGTCGTCGTCGGGTTCGCTGTGGCGCTTGACGACGGTGCTGACGGTCGTGGTCGGCGCGACGTTGTAGTTTGGCCCCGAAGCATCCTTACCGCCGGAGCTGGCCGCCGTGGTCTCGTCGATCGCCTTGATCTTTTCAGCCAATAGCGCCGGGTCCGTGGTCACCGCGAAACGTCCGCACATGAATCCCATGGTGGCACGGCGAGCCGACAGGGGAAGATGGAGCGGTGAGCGCGCCCGGAGACCAAGAACGCCAGGCCTGGCCTGCACCGTCGACGACGGCTCCGGTGCACGCCACCGTCACCGTTCCCGGCTCGAAATCCCAGACGAACCGGGCGTTGGTGTTGGCGGCGCTGGCCACGGCGAACGGCGATTCGACGATCAGCGGTGCGCTGCGCAGCCGCGACACCGACCTGATGATCGGGGCGCTGCGGGCGCTCGGTGTGACGGTCGAGGGCCGCGCCGACGAACTGTCCGTCACCGGCGCGATCGCACCGAGCGATGGCGCGCGCATCGACTGCGGACTGGCGGGCACGGTGCTGCGGTTCGTGCCGCCGGTGGCCGCCCTGGGCACGGCGACGGTCACGTTCGACGGCGACGAACAGGCCCGCGCCCGTCCCATCGCACCCCTCCTCGACGCGTTGCGGGGCCTCGGGGTCGACATCGACGGCGACGGCCTTCCGTTCGCGGTGCGGGGCGCCGGATCGGTCCCCGGCGGGACGGTGGAGATCGATGCCTCGGCCTCGTCACAGTTCGTCTCAGGGCTGCTGCTGTCGGGAGCGGGCTTCCGCGACGGGCTGACCGTCGTGCACACCGGCGACTCGGTCCCCTCCGCACCGCACGTGGCGATGACGGTCGCGATGCTGCGCGACGCCGGAGTCGACGTCGACGTCGGCCGTGACAACCAGTGGCGGGTGTCGCCGGGGCCGGTCGCCGCCCGGCATTGGGACATCGAGCCCGACCTGTCCAACGCGGTGCCGTTCCTGGCGGCCGCGGTGGTCAGCGGGGGCAGCGTGCGGTTGACGGGCTGGCCGCGGGTCAGTACGCAACCGGCCGATGCCATCATCTCGATCCTGAAGAAGTTGGGTTCGGTTGTGCGACACGGCGATAGCTACCTTGAAGTGTGTGGCGCCGAAGTGTACGGCGGTATCGACGTCGATCTGCACGAAGTCGGCGAGCTCACTCCCGCCGTCGCTGCGCTGGCGGCATTGGCCTCCCCCGGCTCGGTGTCGAAGCTGTCGGGTGTCGCCCACCTGCGTGGACACGAGACCGACCGGCTCGCAGCACTGTCGGCGGAGATCAACGGTCTCGGCGGTCAGTGCGAGGAGACCGAGGACGGGCTGGTGATCACGGCCCGACCGCTGCACGGCGGGCTGTGGCGGTCATATGCCGACCACCGGATGGCCACCGCGGGCGCGATCGTGGGGCTTCGGGTGGCCGACGTCGCGGTGGAGGACATCGACACCACCGCCAAGACGTTGCCCGGTTTCCCGCAGTTGTGGGCCGACATGCTCGCCGGGCAGACGACCGAGGTCGACCCCGCTTGAGCCGACGCGAGTACGACGAGTCCGATGTCCGGGTGCGGCCCGGCCGAGGCTCGCGGCCGCGGACCAAGATTCGGCCCGATCACGCTGACGCGCGGGAAGCGATGGTGGTGACCGTCGACCGTGGGCGGTGGGGATGCGCGCTCGGCGGCGACCCGGACCGCCGCGTGGTCGCGATGCGGGCCCGCGAACTGGGCCGCACCCCGATCGTGGTCGGCGACGAGGTAGGCATCGTCGGCGACGTGTCCGGCCGGCCCGACACGCTCGCCCGCATCGTCCGGCGCGGTGAACGGCGAACGGTGTTGCGCCGCACGGCCGATGACACTGACCCGACGGAGCGGGTCGTCGTCGCCAATGCCGACCAACTGCTGATAGTCGTCGCGCTGGCCGATCCGCCGCCGCGCACCGGGCTGGTCGAGCGCGCGCTGATCGCGGCCTACGCCGGCGGGCTCGAGCCGATTCTGTGCCTGACGAAGACGGATCTCGCTCCGCCCGAACCGTTTGCGGCGCAATTCGCCGATCTCAATCTGACGATCACAACGGCGGGTCGCGACGATCCGCTCGACGCTGTGGCCCCGATGCTGGCGGCCCGGGTCACCGTCCTGCTCGGGCATTCGGGGGTTGGAAAGTCGACCCTTGTGAATCGTCTTGTGCCCCAAGCGGAGCGGGCCACCGGCGAGGTCACCGACGTCGGGAAGGGCAGACATACGTCGACCCAGTCGGTGGCGTTGCCGCTGGAGTTCGGCGGGTGGGTGATCGATACTCCCGGCATCCGGTCGTTCGGACTGGCACACATCGAACCCGACGATGTACTACTGGCGTTTTCGGATCTGGCCGAGGCGATCAAGGACTGCCCCCGCGGATGCGGGCACATGGGTCCGCCCGCCGATCCGGAGTGCGCGCTCGACACGTTGACCGGCCCCGCGCTCGATCGTGTCGCCGCCGCCCGTCGGCTGCTGGCCGCCCTGCACGAGTCGGACTGGTAGCGCGCGCCTCTCACCCTCTACCCACCGTTGCGCGAGCGTGCGCGTCTGCATCCGACACGCCGCGGATTTACGACACTTCACGCACGCCCGTCGTCGACGAGAGTGCGTGAAGTGCTGTCGGCGCGTAAAGGCTCGGCGCCGGACGCACGGTCACCGCGGCGCCAACGTGCGCAAAGTGCCGAGAATGTACGGCGTGTCGTGCGCAAGCACGCACGCTCGCGCAAACCGGAAGGAAGGGGGCTTAAGCCGCGGCCAGCTTGGCTGCGCGCTTCTCGCGGCGACGGGCCCGCACGGCCGCGATCGACGACTTGAGACCACGCCGTTGGGTCGGCTCCAGTTCGGCGAACATCCGCTCGCTGCGGGTCTCGGGCGCATTGTCGGCCGTGTCGCGCAGATACTTGTCCGGCAGCGACAGTTTGGCGATGGTCCGCCATGTCTTGCCGTACTGCACCAGGAACGAACCGGTCGTGTAGGGCAGGTCGTACTTGTCGCACACCTGCTGCACCCGTACCGAGATTTCGTGCAGCCGGTTACTCGGAAGGTCCGGGTACAGATGATGCTCGATCTGATGGCACAGGTTGCCGCTCATGAACCGCAGCACCGGTCCGCCCTCGAAGTTGGCGCTGCCCAGCATCTGTCGCAGATACCACTGGCCCTTGCTCTCACCGACCATGTCGGTCTTGGTGAATTTCTCTGCGCCGTCGGGGAAGTGGCCGCAGAAGATGACCGCATTCGACCAGACGTTGCGGATCACGTTCGCGACCGCGTTCGCCGTCAGCGTCGACCGGTATGTCGCACCGGGCGACAGCGAGGTCAATGCGGGGTAGGCGACGTAGTCCTTGACCAACTGCGCACCCGCCTTGGCGGCGAACTCGCGTGCCCGGACCTTACTTTCGTCGCGGTTGTCCCTGCCCTTGAAGATCTTGCCCAACTCCACGTGCTGCAGGCCCACGCCCCACTCGAAGCCGAGCGCGAGAATCGTGTTGTACAGCAGGTTTCCGAGGTTGAACGGCTTCCACTTCGTGTCCCGGGTGACCCGCAACAGGCCGTAGCCCACGTCGTCGTCCATCCCCAGGATGTTGGTGTACTTGTGATGCATGAAGTTGTGGGTGAAGCGCCAGTGCTTGGACGAGCCACTCATGTCCCACTCCCACGTCGAGGAGTGAATCTCGGGATCGTTCATCCAATCCCACTGCCCGTGCATGACGTTGTGGCCGATCTCCATGTTCTCGATGATCTTGGCCACGCCCAGCGTGACGGTTCCTGCCCACCATGCCGAGCGGCGCGAGCTTGCCGCCAGCATCAGGCGGCCCGCGACCTCCAGCGCACGCTGGCCGGCGATGGTGCGACGGATATAGCGCGCGTCGCGCTCACCGCGGGAGTCTTCGATGTCCTGCCGGATCGCATCCAGTTCTACAGCCAGACTCTCGATGTCCGCGTCAGTCAGGTGCGCGAATTCGGGAACGTCAGTGATTGCCATCGTCAAGCCTCCTCTCGCGTGCCTACGTTACCGTAACCTACGTACCCGTAGGTTACCAGCCAGTAAACCTCAGACATCGAGCACGCAATCGCCGGATGCCGCGGAGATACAGGTCTGCACCCTGCTGCCCGGCTCGTGCTCGACACCGGTGCGCAGGTCACGGACGTGGCCTTCGACCAGACCCACCACACATGACTGGCAGATACCCATCCGGCAGCCGAACGGCATCTGGACCCCGACCTGCTCTCCGGCGTCCATCAGCGGCGTCGCGGCGTCCACGGTGGCCGTCTTGCCACTGCGCGCGAACTCGACGGTGCCGCCCTGCCCGTGCACGGCGGCCTTCGACACCGCGAAACGCTCGAGGTGCAGGCGTTCGCCGAGGCCGGCGCTCGACCAGCACCGCTGGGCGGCGTCGAGCATGCCCTCGGGGCCACACGCCCAGGTCTGCCGCTCCCGCCAGTCGGGCACCTCGTCGTCCAGGCGCGACAGGTCCAGCCGGCCCTGGCTGCGCGTCGCGCGTGTCCGCAGTCGGTAGGAGTCGTGCGCACGGGCCAGCTCACCGAGTTCGGCGGCGAACATGACATCGGATTCGGTTGGCGCAGAATGCAAGTGAACGATATCGGTGATCTGATCGCGGCGCGCCAACGTCCGCAGCATCGACATCACCGGCGTGATACCGGAGCCGCCGGTGAGGAACAGGACCTTCGGCGGGGCGGGGTCGGGCATGACGAAGTTGCCCTGCGGCGCGGCCAGCCGCACGATCGTGCCGGGCGCGAGCCCGTCGACCAGATGCGTCGACAGGAACCCTTCGGGCATGGCCTTGACCGTGATGGTGATGGTTCGAGTGGTGCGCGACGGCGCCGAGGTAAGCGAATAGGACCGCCAGCGCCAACGGCCGTCGATCTGCACGCCGATTCCGATGTACTGGCCGGGCTCATAGTCGAACGAGAAGCCCCAGCCCGGTTTGATGACCAGCGTCGCCGAGTCCTCGGTCTCGCGCCGGACGCCAAGCACTCGGCCGCGCAGCTCGCGCGCCGACCACAGCGGGTTGGCAAGTTTGAGGTAGTCGTCGGGCAGCAGCGGCGTGGTGATCCGTCCCAAAATGGTCCGCAGCGCGTGCAGGCCCGGGTTCTTGGTCCCGGCGACCACCGGCCGCACCGTGTCGGCGACGTTGGCCGACACCTTGATGGAGTTCTTGGCCATGAACCTACGGTACCGTAACCTACGCTGCCGTATCCAGCCGAGATCAAGGCCGATGCGGGCTCAGAGCAGTTCGAGCAGGAACGGCAACTCCTGCGGCGCGTACCAGGCCAGGTCATGGTCCTGGGCATCACCGACGACGAACTCGGCATCCTCGTCGCCGAGGTCTGCGTCGTCGACGGCCTCGATCGCGGGCATCACCGCGGACTCGGCCTCGGCATTGTCGACATAGGCGGCGATGACGTCCTCAAAGGCGACCGGACCGGCCAGCCGCACCACCGCATCGTCGAGATCGGGGCGCGGCGTCACGCCGTCGGTCTCGGCCTCCACCACCGCGCGACGCGGCGGCAGGTCGCCCACCCCTTCAGTCCCGAGCAGGCGCAGCGATGCCAGCGCGGCTTCCCGGCGCGCGACCTCGGCGAGTTCTTCGTCGTCGCCCTCGGCGTAGGACTCGCGCAGGGCGGGCGTCACCGCGAACGCCGTACCGCTGCGGGCGTGCAGCACCCGGTCGGCCACGAGCTGCTGCAGCATGGTCAGGGTCGCGGGGATGTAGACGCGCACCAGGCGAGATTAGTCGTCAGGCGATTTCTCGCTCGCCGGATCCTTCTCCACCGAGATGACGAAGTCGTCCCCGTGCTCGGTGACGCCCTGAATGACCGCGCTGTCGACGGCCTCTTCGGCGTACTTCTTTCGCACCATCATCGGGTCGCGGCGCAGGTCCTTGACCAACCCAACGGCCAGGCCGACCATCACCACGACGAACGGCAGCGCCGCGATGATGGTGATGGACTGCAACCCGGTCAGCGCGTCCTCCCCGCCGACCAGCAGCATCACCGCAGCGACCGCGCCGGTGGCGACACCCCAGAAGATCACGGTGACTCGACCGGGTCTGATCGTGCCGCGTTCGGACAGCGATCCCATCACCACCGACGCGGCGTCCGCGCCGGAGACGAAGAAGATCGCCACCAGCAGCATCACCAGCACGCTGGCGATCGTCGCGATCGGATACTGCTCGAGCAGGCCGAACAGCTGGGCCTCGATACTGCCCTCGCCGGCGAGGTCGGTGCCCTCCTCCTGCACGCGGATCGCCGAACCGCCGAACACCGCGAACCACACCAGCGACACCAGGCTCGGCACCAACAACACGCCGGTGACGAACTGACGGATGGTGCGCCCCCGCGAGATCCGCGCGATGAACATTCCGACGAACGGCGTCCACGACACCCACCACGCCCAGTAGAAGATCGTCCACGACTGCAGCCACACGTTGACGGCGGAGCCCTCGGCGCCGGTGCGCGCCGACATCATCGCGAAGTCGGCCATATAGCTGCCCAGCGATGTCGGCAGCAGGTTGAGGATGAAAATTGTTGGCCCGACGACGAATACGAAGAACGCGAGCACCATCGCCAGCACCATGTTGATGTTGGACAACCACTGGATGCCGCGCGCGACCCCGGAGACCGCCGACAGCACGAACGCGATCGTGAGCACCGTGATGATGACGACGAGGATGGTGTTGCCGGTCTGTCCGATACCGCCGACGATCTGCAGGCCGCTGCGAATCTGCAGCGCACCCAAACCGAGTGAGGCGGCCGAGCCGAACAGCGTGGCGAAGATCGCCAGCATGTCGATGACCTTGCCCCACGGACCGTTGGCGCGCGAGCCCAGCAGCGGTTCGAACGCCGCGCTGATCAGCTGCCGCCGGCCTTTGCGGTAGACGCCGTATGCGATCGCCAGGCCGACCACCGCGTAGATCGCCCACGGGTGCAGCGACCAGTGGAACAGCGTGGTGGCCATCGCGGTCTGCACGGCCTCGGTGTTGCCGGGCTCGCCGGTGCCCGGTGGCGGTGTCGCGTAATGCGAAAGCGGTTCGGCCACCCCGAAGAACATCAGCCCGATCCCCATGCCGGCGCTGAACATCATCGCGACCCACGACACCCCGTGGAACTCGGGCTCCTCGTCGTCACGACCGAGTGGGATGGCGCCGAAGCGACCGATCGCCAGCCACAGGATGAACACCACGAAACCGGATGCCGTCAGCACGAACAGCCATCCGGTGGTGTCCATCACCCACGTCAGCGCGCTGTCCGAGGCGGAGGCCAACGACTCCGTGCTGACGAAGCCCCACACCAAAAAGGCGATCGCGATGACCGCGGTGACTCCGAAAACGATCCAATCCACGCCACGCGACCGGGTGAACGCATCATCTTGTGGCGGTCGGTCGAGCGCCGGGTGGGGCACGACGGAATCGGTTGGCGATCTGAATGCACGCTGTGTGGCGGACCTGGCTTTTCCTGGCGTCTCGTTCTCTGCACTCGTCGTCATGGTGACCCAATTCGACCCCGCTGGCGGCGAGAGAGTCAATCCCGCAAACGCACAGACGGTGTCATTGGGCCGCTTCTAGCAGTTCTTCCATCGATTCGCGCAGCAGACTCGGCAAAACATCGACGTCGCTCATCGCGTCGCGGTCGGCATTGATGCCGAAGTAGACCATGCCGTTGTAGGACGTCACCCCCAGCGCCAGCACCTGGTTGCTCAGCAGCGGCGGCACCGCGTACGTCTCCAACAGTTTGGTGCCCGCGATGTACATCTGATGCTGTGCGCCCGGCACGTTGGTGATCAGCAGGTTGAACTGGCGCGCCGAGAACGTGGTCGCCACCCGGATGCCCATCGCATGCAGGGTCGGCGGCGCGAACCCGGACAGGGTCACGATGGTTCTCGCGTCGACCAGGCTCGCGGCGGTGGACACCGATTCGGTGGCGTGGGCGATCTGCGAGAGCCGCACCACCGGGTTGCCCTCACCGACGGGAAGGTCGACGAGGAACGGCGTCACCTCGCTGATGGCCTGGCCCGGGCCGGTCGCGTCGAGTTCGGCATCCGGATACACCGACATGGGCGCCATCGCCCGCACCCTCGCGGTGGAGGTCACCGGTTCACCGCGCGACATCAGCCAGTTGCGCAACGCGCCGGCCACAACGGCCAGCACCACGTCGTTGACGTCGCAGTCGTAGCGGGCGCGCACCGCGCGGAAGTCTTCGAGCCGCCCGCAGGCGACGGTGAACCTTCGGTTGCGCGACACGGTGGTGTTCAGCGGGCTGCTCGGCGCGGTGCCGCGCGCCACGGTTCGGGCCACCTCGAGGGCTCGGCGGCCCATGTCGACCAACTGGCCCGCGTTGGTGGCGACGTCGACGACCGCGGAGCGAACCGCACCGATCTGCTCGGCGGGCCGCATGATCCACTCGCCGAGTGCACCGAGCAGCAACTGCCGATCGCTGGGCTCGCGCAACGGGATCCAGATGTCCTCACCGAACTCCGGCGGCTTCTGGGTGCGGTCGGCGATGACGTGGCCGATCTCCAAGGCCGTCATGCCGTTCACCAACGCCTGGTGCGACTTCGTGTAAATCGCGAGGCGGTTCTTGGCCAGACCCTCGATCAGGTACATCTCCCACAGCGGCCGCGACTTGTCCAGCGGCCGGGACCCAAGCCGCGCGATGAGTTCGTGCAACTGGGCGTCGCTGCCCGGCGACGGCAGCGCGGAGCGACGGATGTGGTAGGTGATGTCGAAGTCGCGGTCGTCCACCCACACCGGGCGCGCCAGACCCAGCGTCACCTCGCGCACCTTCTGCCGGTAGCGGGGTATCTGCGGCAGCCGCTGTTCGACGGTGGCCAGCAGGGTCTCGTAGCTCAGACCGCTGCGGGGTTTGCGAAGGATCGACAGCGAACCCACGTACATCGGCGTCGACGTGTTCTCCAGGCGATAGAACGATGCGTCCGCCGTCGACAACCGGGTGACCATCGCGACGTCGCCCCTCCCCTGTACTGCCGCGGTCCGACCGCGGGCGCCGAAGTCCCCGCCACGCTATAGGCAAACCCTGCGGATGCGCATCACGGGTGCTTATCGCTGTCTCGGAACCCCTGCGGGCCGTGCGATCATGGTGGTGTCTGCCACTCTCCAGCAGACGGGTTCTGTCTCGTCGAGTAGCTGGAGAACGCCTTGTGACATCCTTTCGCACCCCTGCCGAGCCCGCGTGGAGCCCCGACAACCAGCGACCGGCTGCGCTGGTGGCGCCGGTGATCGACTGTGAACCGCCGCCCCTCGGTGTCGGCGCCTGTCCACCATCGTCACCAAAAGCGCTGCGCCGCCGACCATCCGCTGGTGTACGCACTCGGCGCCCGCAAGTGCCGATCCCCGCCGAACCCGCCCCGCCGCGCGCGGCGGTCGCCTTCGCCGATGCGGCGTTGCGCCGGGTGCTCGAGGTGATCGACCGGCGCCGCCCCGTCGCCCAGTTGCGCCCGCTGTTGGCGCCGGCGCTGATCGAAACCGTGCTCACGCTGACCCGCCACCCGCACTCCACCGTCGCTACCCTGCGCCGGGTCAGGGTGCGCGTGACCAATGACGACGGTCCGGCCGCGGAGGTATTCGGCACTTACAGTCGCGGACAGCGCATCCGCGCGATCGCGGCGCGCATCGCGTTCGACGGCCGGCGCTGGCGGGTGGTCGCGCTGCAGATCGGTTGAGCGCTAGCCTGCTCGCGTGCAGGGAGACTCGATCAGCGTGCAGCGCGTTATCAAGGCGCCCCCGGACGCGATTTTCGCGTTACTCGCCGACGCCGGCAGGCACCCGGCCTTCGACGGCTCGGGCACCGTCGCTCGCACATCCGGCGAGAAGTCTCAACCTCTTTCTGCCGTGCGACATTCGGCGTGGCGATGCGGGGAAGGCCCGAGTCGCTGTTCCTTGGGTACCGGACCACCAACACCGTCGTCGAGTTCGAACCCGACCGCCGTATCGCATGGAAGACGACGATGGGTCCCCTCGGGCTGATCGGCGGGCGCATCTGGCGCTACGAACTCGAACCGACCCCGGATGGCACGCTGGTGCGCGAAACCTGGGACGTATCCGAGGATCGGCAACGCCTGCTGCTCAAGAGGGGCGGAACACCCAAGCAGGCTGAGGACGGGATGCGGGCCACGCTGGGCCGGATCGCCGCGCTCGTCGAGCCCTCTTAACGCCTGCGCATCGCCTTCTGCTCGCGGGCCTGCTGGCGCGCGGCTTCGCGACGCTGCTTGCGGGTGCCGCCGCTGGGCGCCGCCTGCCGTGGGGCGCCACTGCCGTTGCCCGACCGCTGCACCTCGGCCGAGCCGTCCTCCGACGGCCCGGTGTAGGTCAGCGGACGCGACTCATCGTCGATTCCCTTGGCGCGCAGGCCCGTTCCCGTCGGCCGTTCCTTGGTCGCCACCCCACCTTGCGCCTGTGCGGCGGCGGCCTCGGCGAACTCGCTCAGACCCGACGGTGCTGCGATCGGGGCGACGGCCGGCTGCGGTGCGGGTTCGACCGCGACGTTGAACAGGAACCCGACCGACTCCTCCTTGAGGCCTTCGAGCATCCCGATGAACATGTCGTAGCCCTCGCGCTGGTACTCGACGAGCGGATCGCGCTGAGCCATCGCGCGCAGGCCGATGCCCTCCTTGAGGTAGTCCATCTCGTAGAGGTGTTCGCGCCACTTACGGTCCAGCACGTTGAGCAGCACATTGCGCTCCAGCTGGCGCATCGCGCCCTCGCCCGCGATCTCCTCGATCTGCTTCTCCCGCTCGGCATACGCGCGCTCGGCATCGGCGATCAACGCCTCCAGCAGTTCCTCGCGCGTCAACTCGCCGGGCTCACCGATCGCGTCGGAGTCGATCAGGTCGTTGTGGTCGATGCCCACGGGGTACAGCTGCTTGAGCGCGGTCCAGAGCTGTTCGAGATCCCAGTCCTCGGAATAACCCTCGGCGGTGGCCCCGTCGACGTAGGCGGTGATCACGCCGACGAGCATCTTGCGGGCCTGTTCGGCGAGGTTCTCGCCCTCCAGGATGCGCCTGCGCTCCTCGTAGATGACCACGCGCTGCTTGTTCATCACCTCGTCGTACTTGAGGACGTTCTTGCGGACCTCGAAGTTCTGCTGCTCAACTTGCGTCTGCGCGCTCTTGATGGCGCGGGTGACCATCTTCGCCTCGATCGGCACGTCATCCGGCAGGTTGAGCCGGGTCAGCAACGCCTCCAGGGTGGCGCCGTTGAACCGTCGCATCAGCTCGTCACCCAGCGACAGGTAGAACCGGGATTCGCCGGGGTCGCCCTGTCGGCCGGAGCGGCCGCGCAGCTGGTTGTCGATGCGGCGCGACTCGTGGCGTTCGGTGCCCAGCACGTACAGGCCGCCCGCGGCGATGACGTCCTCGGCCTCGCGCGCGCACTCCGCTTTGACCGCAGAGAGCGTCTCGTGCCAGGCCTTCTCGTACTCGTCCGGTGTCTCCACCGGGTCCAGGCCGCGTTCGCGCAACCGCTTGTCGGTGAGGAAGTCCGGGTTGCCGCCGAGCACGATGTCGGTACCGCGGCCCGCCATGTTCGTCGCGACGGTGATCGCGCCCAGCCGGCCGGCCTCGGCGATGATCGAGGCCTCCTGCTCGTGGTACTTCGCGTTGAGCACGTTGTGCGGGATCCTGCGCTTGGTGAACTGGCGCGACAGGTACTCCGACCGCTCCACGCTGGTGGTGCCGATCAGGACCGGCTGCCCCTTCTCGTAACGCTCGGCGACGTCGTCGACGACCGCGATGTACTTGGCCTCTTCGGTCTTGTAGATCAGGTCGGACTGATCGGCGCGGATCATCGGCTTGTTGGTCGGGATGGGCACCACACCGAGCTTGTAGATCTCGTGCAGCTCGGCCGCCTCGGTCTGCGCGGTGCCGGTCATGCCGGCGAGCTTGTCGTAGAGGCGGAAGTAGTTCTGCAACGTGATCGTGGCCAGCGTCTGGTTCTCGGCCTTGATCTCGACGCGCTCCTTGGCCTCGATGGCCTGGTGCATACCCTCGTTGTAGCGACGGCCGACCAGCACGCGGCCGGTGAACTCGTCGACGATGAGCACGTCACCGTCGCGGACGATGTAGTCCTTGTCGCGCTGGAACAGCTCCTTGGCCTTGAGCGCGTTGTTCAGGTAGGAGACCAGCGGCGAGTTGGCCGCCTCGTAGAGGTTGTCGATGCCCAACTGGTCCTCGACGAACTCGACGCCGAGTTCGTGCACGCCGACGGTTCGCTTGCGGATGTCGACCTCGTAGTGGACGTCTTTTTCCATCAGCGGCACGATCCTGGCGAACTCGGTGTACCACTGCGACGCGCCGTCGGCGGGGCCGGAGATGATCAGCGGCGTGCGGGCTTCGTCGATGAGGATGGAGTCGACCTCGTCGACGATCGCGAAGTTGTGTCCGCGCTGGACCAGGTCGGCCAGGGAATGCGCCATGTTGTCGCGCAGGTAGTCGAAGCCGAACTCGTTGTTGGTGCCGTAGGTGATGTCGGCGGCGTAGGCGGTTCGCCGCTGGTCGGGGGTCATCTGCGCGAGGATCACGTCGACCTCCAGGCCGAGGAACCGGTGCACACGACCCATCCACTCGGCGTCGCGCCTGGCCAGGTAGTCGTTCACGGTGACGATGTGCACGCCTTTGCCCGACAGCGCGTTGAGGTAGGCCGGGAGCACGCCGGTCAGCGTCTTGCCTTCACCGGTCTTCATCTCCGCGACGTTTCCGAAGTGCAGCGCCGCGCCGCCCATCAACTGCACCTTGAACGGCTTCTGGTCGAGCACCCGCCAGGCCGCCTCGCGGGCGACGGCGAACGCTTCGGGCAGCAGGTCGTCGAGGCTTTCGCCCTTGTCCACGCGCGTTTTGAACTCGTCGGTCTTGGCTCGCAGCTCAGCGTCGGTCAACTTCTCGACGTCGCCTGCCAGGGAGTCGACGTAATCGGCCACCCCCTTGAGGCGTTTGACCATCCGGCCCTCGCCGAGACGCAGCAACTTTTGCAGCACGCTAGTTCCCCTATGGGTTTGGAAGTCTTGAGCTCAACCCATGGTAGGCGACATGCGCCCCGAACCCGGCCCAGCTGCGTCAGGCCTGGCGAAATGGTGGTCGGCCCGGCTCGCGCGAGCCGGACCGAACCACGCGGCTCTCAGGCGAGCCGAATCAAGCCGTAGTCGTAGGCGTGCCTGCGGTAGACCACGGACGGCAGGTCGCTCTCCTTGTCATGAAAGAGGAAGAAGTCGTGGCCGACCAGTTCCATCTGCGACAGCGCGTCGTCAACGGTCATCGGGGTGGCCGGGTGCTCCTTGATCCGCACGATGCGTCCGGGCTCATGCTCGTCGAGCGCCGCGCCGTCGTGTTCGGGCGGTGTCGCGGTCAGCGGCTCGGGCGGTGCGGTGACCGCAGTGGCCTTGGCGACCGACACCGGGGTCTTGTCGCCGTAGTGGATCTTGCGGCGGTCGCGCGCACGGCGCAGCCGCTCGGCGAGCTTGTCCACCGCTGATTCCATCGCCCCGTAGAAGCTGTCGGCACAGGCTTCGGCGCGGACTACCGGGCCGCGGCCGCGTGCGGTGATCTCCACGTGTTGGCAGTTCTTGCGTTGACGTCGGTTCCGCTCGTGGTCGAGCTCGACGTCGAACAGATAGATCGTGCGGTCGAATCGTTCCAGGCGTGACAGTTTCTCTGCGACGTACGTGCGGAAGTGGTCGGGGATCTCGACGTTGCGACCGGTGACCGCGACTTCGGCGCGCGGTCGGGTTTCGGGCGTTTCGTCCTCGATCACCATCGTTCGGGAGTCCAGGGATTGGCTTGACATGCTTGGCAACTCGTTTCTTCGGCGTCCGCACGCGTGAGCGTGCCCGGGTTGTCGTGATCCGCACCGACGGGGCTTTGCATGTCTCGCCGCTCGCCGGTGCAAGGTGTCGTCTACTCACCTCCTACCGCGTCGGCGATGCTGGCGCTTCGTATATGAGCGCCGGCCGTGAGTCATTCACGGGTGTTGAAGCCGACGGTAGCCGCGTTCACCCGGTAGTGCCAGTGAATCCGGGTACCTGTTTCCAGTTCTTCACCTCGGTCTGATATGTGGGCCCGGAATCCGGCCTCGCGGCGCGATCACGCGTTTGCCACAACCAGCACGGCCGCCACGCGCGCCCCAATGGTGTGCAGCACGCGAACCGACTCGGCGGCGGTGGCGCCGGTGGTGGCGATGTCGTCGACGACGAGCACTTCGTCCGCGACGGGCCGCACGACCCGGACCCCGCCGCCGATGTTGCGCTGCCGATCGGCGGTGGACAGCCCGACCGAATCCGCCACGAGTGCGCGTGCGCGCAGCGCCTGGACGACGGTCACCCCCGGCAGGTCGGCGGCGGCGGTACGGGCCATCCGGGTCACCGGGTCACCGCCGCGCCGACGGGCCGACCACCGGCGGGTCGGTGCGGGGACCACCGTCAGCGGGGTATCGAGAAGACCCCAGGTCAGCAGGTGGGACAGGCCGGCCCGCAGCGCGCCGGCGAGTGGGCGCAGCAGATCGGTTCGGCCATGCTCCTTGACCGCGATGACGGCTGCTCGCCGCGGCCCCGCGTAACGGCCCAGGGAGTACACCGGGACGCCGGGATCCACGCGCGGCGAGACGAGGTGCGGATCGTCTGCCCTGACCGTCAGGGTCGCCGCGCACGCCGCGCACCACCGCGTCGACGGTGCGCCGCAGCCGCCGCACTGCAGCGGGAGAACGAGATCGAGCACGCGGTCATTGTGGCGGTGATCGGTGACACCCTCGCCGCAAACGGGTTCGGCTCGCTCACCGATTTCTGCAGAGTGGTTGCCATTCGGCCGATTTCACAGCCCTGGCGCAGAACTCGGCGAACGGTGAAGCGCTAGCCCGGCAGCACGGGTTCGGCGCCGGGCACCAGCAGCGGACGCACCTCGGCCCACGCCGGATCGTCCTCGGCCACCGAACCGGACAGTTGCACGACCCCGCGGGCATCGGCCACGTACACCGTCGACGGGTTGGCCGCCACGGTGGTGACCGGCATCAGCAGGTTGCGGCTCGGCCCGTCGGAGTTGACGCCGTCGAGGTTGACGTACGAGACCGGATGCGCAGGATCGGTGCGGCTCACCACGATGTCGTCGCCGGTGCGCCATGACAGCGACACCACGGTGTTGCCCAGGCCGTAGCCCAGCCGTCGCGGGTAGATGAGCGCGTAGCCGCCGCCAGGGGTCTGTTCGACACCGGCCAGGACCACCCGACCGTCGATCACCATCGCCGCGCGGGTGCCGTCGCGCGACAGCTGCAGTTCGGTGATCACGCCGGGAAACCTGCTCGACACCAGCGTGGAGTCGACCGGTATGCGCGCCGGCTGGCCCGACGCGTCCTGGATGACGCGCACGACGTTGTTGCCGTCGATCACCACCCAGACCGCGTTGTCGAGCGACCAGCTCGGCCGCGAAAGGCTTCGCGCGTCCAGCACCTGCGACGCGGCCCCGCCGAGCGCGCCCACCCACATCGACGACGCCATATCCGGTGCGCCCGCACGCACCGTGACGATCGACGCCACCTCCTGCCCGCTGCGGGACACCGCCGCCGCGGTCTGGTTCGGCATCTGGCCGAACTGCCCGGGAACCCGTGGCGCCCGTCGGCCGTCGAGCGCGACGAGCGAACCGCCTACCAACGCGTGTAGGCCGGCAGCCACTCCCGAGGCCGCGCCGGGGTCGGTGGCCGCCACATCGGAGGTCTCCCAACCGTCGGCGAACCGGTCGTCGAGGGCGGCGCCGTCGGCGTTGATCACATACGGCCCGTTCACCCCGGCACGGGACAGCGTCCAGATGAGTTGCGCCGCAAGCAGTTGCCTGCTGTGCGGATCGGTGGTCGACAGGTTGTCCAGATCGATCCTGGCCCCGCCGTAGCCGCGGCCGACGCCCATCTTGCCGCCGTCGGCCCGCGTCACCGGGCCCCGCAGTTTCAGCGGCGGCTCGAGCAGATTGCGGACGGTCTTGGCCATCTCCGGGCGCGGCCCGGCGATCAGCTTGCTCACCAGTTCGGTGGCCAACTGGTCGGGATCGGACACCGCGACGTAGCGCGGATCGGGCACGACGGTGCTGCCGGTCGGGTCGACGAAATACAGGGTGTTGCGCCGGTAGGTGGCCTGGAACTGTTGCCAGTCGAGGAAGACGCCGTTCGGCAGCTTGTCGATGCGCCAACCGTCGGCGGTCTTGACCAGTTCGATCGGCCCCGGGTCGGGCAGCGCACCCTCCCCCGTCTCGAACACGCCCATGTCCGACAGCGACCCGAGGATGTCGGCGCGCATGGTCACCGACACCCGGTCGGGGCCGCGCGTCTCGATGAACACCACGTTGTCGATCAGCAGCGCACTGCCCGCGTCATCCCATGCCTGCGAAGCGGATTCGGTGAGGAACTGGCGTGCGGCCAGATGCCGATTGGCGGGATCGGCGGTGGCCTTGAGGAATTCACGCAGCAACACGTCGGGGTCCATGCCAGGAGTCGGCTTGGGCAGGCTCGGCGGGGCGGGCCGGTCGACGGTTCCGATCGCTTGCGGCGAGGACGAACTGGGCACGCCCGCGCAGCCGCTGAGAACCAACGCCAGCACGCTAAGGACAGCCAGCAGGATTCTCACACGGACTCCTGCGCGGGTTCGCGATCGCGGCTGCGCGGCGGCACATCCTCGGGCCCAACGGGTTTCAGCGGCAGCGGGCTGGTTGTCACCTTGTGCCCGCGAACGAGCGGCAGCGTGAGACGGAAGCAGGCGCCGTTACCCGGCTCGCCCCAGGCCTCCAGCCTGCCCTGGTGCAGGCGGGCGTCCTCGATGCTGATCGCCAACCCGAGACCGGTGCCACCGGAGCGACGCACCCGCGAGGGGTCCGATCGCCAGAACCGGCTGAACACCAGTTTCTCCTCGCCGGGCCGCAGCCCCACCCCGTGGTCGCGGACGGTGACGGCGACGGTGTCGTCGTCGGCGGCCATCCGGATGCGGACGGGTTTGTGCTCGGCGTGGTCGATGGCGTTTGCGATGAGGTTGCGCAGAATGCGCTCGACGCGCCGCGGGTCGACCTCGGCGATGACCTCCTCTCCTGGCATGTCAACGACGAGTTCGACGTCGGCGTCCTGGGCCAGGTGCCCGACGTTGTCCAACGCGCTTCGCACCGTCGACCGCAGATCTAGCGACTCGACCGACAGCTCGGCGACACCGGCGTCGTGGCGGGAGATCTCCAACAGATCGTTGAGCAACGTCTCGAACCGGTCGAGCTCGCTGACCATCAACTCGGTGGACCGGCGCAGCGCGGGATCGAGGTCCTCACTGTGGTCGTAGATCAGGTCGGCGGCCATGCGCACAGTGGTCAGCGGGGTGCGCAGTTCGTGGCTGACGTCTGAGGTGAACCGGCGCTGTAGGTTGCCGAACTCCTCGAGTTGGGTGATCTGGCGGTGCAGGCTCTCGGCCATGTCGTTGAACGAGACGGCGAGGCGGGCCATGTCGTCCTCGCCGCGCACCGACATGCGTTCGGTGAGGTGGCCTTCGGCGAACCGCTCGGCGATGCGCGACGCGGAGCGCACCGGCAGCACGATCTGGCGCGCCACCAGCAAGGCGATCGCGGCGAGCAGGCCGAGCAGCACCACGCCGCCGGTGGCCATCGTCCCGCGCACCAGTGCGATCGTGGACTCCTCGTTGTTGAGCGGGAAGATCAGGTAAAGCTCAAGGTTCGTCACCGATGACGACGTCGGACTGCCGACGATCAGCGCCGGCCCGGAAAAGCTGTCGGTGTGCACTCCTGCGTACTGATAGCTGACCTGGCCGGCCTTGACGAACTCCCGCAGCGTGTTGGGTACCTGCTGGATCGGGCCTGCCGCGGTCGCCGCCCGTGGCCCGTCGCCGGGCACCACCAGAACCGCGTCGTAGGTTCCCGCCAGGCCCGGTTCGGCGTCGGCGCTGCGATCGATCAGCGTGTTGCGCGCCAACTGCAGGCTGCTGTCGAGCGAGCGGGTCTCCTCACCGCCGACGATTCCGCTGACCGTGGTGCGGGCACGGTCGATCTGCTCGGTGGCCGCGCGGACCTTGACCTCGAGGATGCGATCGGTGATCTGGCTGGTCAGCACGAACCCGAGCACCAGGATCACGGCCAGCGACAATCCCAACGTCAGCGAGACGACGCGCAGCTGCAGGGAGCGCCGCCACGCCAGGCTCAACGCCCGGCCCAGCGCCCCCAGCCCCCGCACCAGCGGCGCCGAGCGCCGATGGATGCGCCGTCTGGAGCTGAAGATCACGGCGCCCGCCGAGCGGTCAACACGGCGACCGTCAAGCGGTCGGGGTCACGACCACGGCCGACAGCCGTGCATGTCACGGCGGTCCGGCCTTGTACCCCACTCCTCGAACAGTGAGCACCACCTGCGGGTTCTCCGGGTCCTTCTCGACCTTGGCCCGCAATCGTTGGACATGCACGTTCACCAAACGGGTGTCCGCGGGGTGTCGATAACCCCACACCTGTTCGAGCAGCACATCACGAGTAAACACCTGCCGCGGTTTGCGCGCCAACGCCACCAACAGGTCGAACTCCAGCGGGGTCAGCGAGATCTGCTCGCCCTGACGGGTGACCTTGTGTGCGGGCACGTCGATGTCGACGTCGCCGATCGAAAGCATCTCGGCCGGCTCGTCCTCGTTGCGCCGCAGGCGGGCCCGCACGCGGGCGACGAGCTCTTTGGGCTTGAACGGCTTCATCACGTAGTCGTCGGCGCCGGACTCCAGGCCCAGCACGACGTCCACGGTGTCGGTCTTGGCGGTCAGCATGACGATCGGCACGCCGGAGTCCGCCCGGAGCACGCGACAGACGTCGATGCCGTTCATGCCGGGCAGCATCAGGTCGAGAAGGACCAGATCGGGCCGCAGCTCGCGGACCGCGGTCAGCGCTTGGGTGCCGTCGCCGATGACGGCGGTGTCGAAGCCTTCGCCCCGCAGCACGATGGTGAGCATCTCGGCGAGCGACGGGTCATCGTCGACAACCAGAATCCTTTGCCTCATGGAGACCATGGTGTCACCGAATTGCGATAAACCCCGGCTACCACACGGCGCGTTTCGCGCTTTGACCGGCGAATGGCGCCGAACGGGGCTAGTGAGCGTCCAGTTCGGCGGCGAGCGCGACCGGATCGACGTCGGGTCCGGCGACCTTCCAGCGTCCGCACCACTGCGATGCGGCCAGTGCGGCGTAGACATCGGAGGTGCGTTGCTGCAGCCCGCCGTCGCGCTCGTAGGCGTCTTTGGCCCGGTCCACCTCGGTGTTGGCGCGCTGCTCGGCGCGCTGGGCCGCCAGTTCTATGGGCACGGCCAGCAGTACCTGGGCGTCCGGCCGCGGAAGCGCGAGGCGCTCGTACTCCAGGACGCGCACCCACTCGACGACCTCGCCGTCGGCGTCCTGGCGAAGGCGCGCGGCGCTGTAGGCGGCGTTGGACGCGACATAGCGGTCCAGGATGACGACGTCGTAGGCGTCCTGCAGGCGTTCGATCTCGGCTCGCGCGCGGGAACGGTCGAGCGCGAACAGCACCGCCATCGCGTACACGGAGTCGGCGAGGTCACCGTGGGACCCGTGCAGCGCCTCGGCGGCCACGTCGGCCTCCACCGACTGGCCGTAGCGCGGAAACGCCAGGCTCGTCACCGTCCTGCCCTCGGCTTCGAACGCGGTTCGAAGTCCGTTGGTCAACGTGCGCTTACCCGCTCCGTCGACCCCTTCGATGACCATCAGCACGGCTGTGAGACTAGCTTTGCCCAGTCGCCGCCCGCGCCATCAGACGTCGTGTTCGGCCGGATCGGGGGCCGTCTCCCGAGAGATCGCCCGGAGGCGTTCGAGGTCGGACGTGTGAAGGTCGGCTCGGGTGGCCATCGCGTCCATCAACAGCTCGATCTGGCGGCGCAGCGCGGGCACGTACTCCTCGCGGTCCTCATTGTGCGCATGCGCGATGAGCATGCGCAGCACCCGCAGCACGGTGGCCACGACGTTCGGCTGGCCCACCGAGCTCTGGCGGATCTGGTCGAACGCGTGCGCGACGTACTCCTCGTGCGACAGGTCCCACGGGCGAAGGAGGATCGTGTCGTCGGGTCCGCGCACCGCTGGCGGCGGCATGTCAGCCGTCAGCAGTTTGCGCATCATGCTGCCGAGGTGCAGCACCACGTCGGCCGCGGTGGTCGGGTCGTTGATGGCGGGGCTGAGCGCACGCAGGGCGATGTCGACCAGTTGGCGAATGCCGAAGTCGACGTCCTGCTGCATGGTGCGGATGTCGGCCACCTCCACCGTTGACATCAGCTTGCGCTCGACGCGGTCGGGATCGGCCGGCTTGGGCCACAGGGTCATCAGACCGTCAGGTGCTCGCCGGTACCCGGTGCCGGCGGGTGCGGGGCCGGTGTCTCCATACGCGTCGGCCGCGCCTGCTCGTCGATGACGGTGTCGGCCTCCGCGGCGATGGTGCGCACCACCTCCCCCACCTGGAGGCCATAGGCCAACCGATTGAGGTAGGCGATGATCAACAGCACCGTCACCACCGCCAGCACGACCGCCGCCGTCATCGACACCCGCGGCGCGTTCGACATCGGGTCCCCGCTGATATGGCGAAGGGTCAGCACACAGAACACGAAGGTGCCCACCAGCAGGCCTATCACCAACTGGCTGAGCCGGTCCCGGATGAACGACCGCATCACCCGGGGGGAGAACTGGCTGCTGGCCAGCTGCAGGCTGACCACCGTAAGCGAAAAGACCACCCCGGCGGTCGTGATGGTGGCGCCGGCGACGGTGCTCAGTAACCACGTTGCCGCATTGCTGTTCATCTCGAGCGTCAACGGCAGCGAAGTGTCCACGCCGACGACGTCGTCGAGATAGGCAGCCAGTTCCGCGGCCGCGATTCCTATCACCAGGACAAGCGCGGGCAGCGCGAAGAGGCTTTCGCGGCAGTGGTAACGGGCGGTGGCGAAGCGCAGCGCCGACGGTCCGCCGAAGGGACGCATCATACCGTCGTGTACCTGATGCGTTGTGCGCCATGCCATTTGCCTGGGACAGCTGCGCCCTTGCTGCGCTCCCAGGGGCCGAGTGGTTGGAGAGCGACGCGACAAGGCGGCGTCGCGCCGCCTCCGACCGAAGGACGGATCGTGAGGGTCGTCATGGTTCTCCCGGTGTAAACAGAATGCCTTCGCCTACCTGGAGTTCCGGCTGCCGGTGTAGAGCGCCTCCTGCCAGTCCGGCACCCGTGGCAGCCCACTAGGACCGCGCCGACAGCATCCTGCGAGCCGGGCATGGCCTCGGGTATACACCAAGCGATGTCCACCGAAACGCCTCTGCTGCTGGTGCTTGACCTCATCGGCACGTTCGCGTTTGCTGTCAACGGCGCGCTCGTCTCACTGCGCGCGACGCGTCTGGACATCTTCGGCGTCGTCACCGTCGGCATGCTCACCGGCCTGGGCGGTGGCGTCATCCGCGACATCCTTCTCGATTCACTTCCGCCTGCGACCTTCGTGGACTGGCGTTATCTGGCCGTGGCAGCCGGCGGCGGCGTCATCGCGTTCGCCCTGAGTCCTGCCTTCGAGCGGTTCACGATGCCCCTCACCATCGCCGATGCCGTGGGGCTGAGCGTGTTCGCGGTGCTCGCCGCCTACAAGGCGCTGAACCTCGAGTTCGGCGTCCTTCAAGCGGTCATCGTCGGCACCATCACCGCCGTGGGCGGAGGAACCATCCGCGATGTGGCGATCGGGCAGGTGCCCACGGTGTTCCGCAGCGAGCTCTATGCGATACCGGCGATGACCGGCGCGGCCTGCGCGGCGATCCTCCACGGGCTCGGCGTCGAGAGCATCGCGGCGACGCTGAGTGCCGCGGGGGTGTGCTTCGTGATCCGCATCGTGGGCGTGCGGTTCGATCTCCACGCGCCCCGTCCCCCTTGGCAACGTTGAGGCCTACTGGCCCAGTCAGAACCGCCCGCAGTTAGACGCTGTCGGCACACCCTTGAATCGGTCCGCGATCCACTGCATGGCGGGTTCACCGTCGACCAGCATGGGCAGGCCGTGGTTGACCATCGCCTTATTGAGGAACGGCGGTTGCTCGTTGGTGCGCGCCTCGACGTCTGCGCCCTGGGCACACCAGTCGCGACCCATCTGCATCGCCGGCGCCCACGGGACCAGCGGGTCGTACCGGTTGGCGTTGATGAGTACGGGCGCATTGGGTTTCGTGCGACCCAGCTTCTGCTCGTCGAACAGCGACTTGAACGGCTCCTGCTCGACGAGTTCGAAGATGTTCTGATTGAAGTAGGGCTGCAGGTGCCGGAACATGAACTTCGTCAGCGTCTCTGCGACGCACTGGTCCTGCACCTTGAAGAGCATGTCGGCGCCGCGCGGTGTCAGCGTCGCCTTGATCGCCGCCTCGTGTTCGGGGTAGGCCGTCATCACCCCGTTCAGCGCATAACCCACCGCTCCGATCAGCATGCTGCCGTCGATGAACGGGAACAGCGCCTTCAGGTCGGCGGGCGGCGCCCCAGCGTAGGAACCGACCACGTCGAGTTCGGGGGCGTAGCTCTCGGCCATCTCCGCGGCCGATGCCGCCGCGCCCCCGCCTTGTGAGTAACCCCAGAACGCCAGCGGGCCGTCGCGGGCCAGCGAGGTGCCGGGCAGGTTCTTGGCGGCGCGGGCGGCGTCGAGCATCGCGTGGCCCTGCGACACCCGGTTCGCGTAGGTGTGCAGCCCCGGGGTGCCTAGGCCTTCATAGTCGGTCATGACGATCGCGAACCCGCGCGCGACCATCGTCGCGACGAACAACTCCTCGTAGTTGAACGCGATGTCGAGGTACGGCGACCAATGAATGCCCTGATTGAACTGCCGCGACGGCGCGCACTGGTCGCCCTGGCCCTGGGTGCCCGGACCGTAAACGATCAGCGGGCGCGGCCCGCCGAACGGCCACGGCGCGTGCGGTTCGAAGTACGTGCCGGTGACGACGTTCGGGTTTCCCCTAGCGTCGTTGCTGCGGTACATGATTCGTGTGCCGTCGGCCATGATCATGCCGAGTTGGCCGGACGGTTCGAGCACCAGGCGCGAGGGCTCCGTGCGAACCAGATCGCCGGGCTTGCCCGGCGGCAACGGATCCGGCGGCGTGTAGAACGCCTGGTATTCGTCCTCGTTGAAATAGGGGTGGTGATGGTCGACGGTCGGGTCGTCGGCCGCCGCAGGCACCGGGGTCCCGAAGGAAACGACCATGAGGGCAATCGCGATTCCGACGATGCGACCCACCGATCGGACGTTAGCAACGAAAATCGTTTCATGAGGCCTGTTTCCGGCTCAAGCCTCGCGCCATGGCGGTCGGGCGATGAGTTCGGGCGCCGGCGCGGGTCTCCTTAGCCGAACCCTTTGGTGACGAGGAGGCAGTGGGTATGACGACTCATGCGGTCGGGACGCGTGAACAGTGGCGAACGGCGTACGAACGACAGCTGGCCAATGAAAAGGAGCTGACCCGCAGGGCCGACGAGCTGGCAAAGGAGCGGCAGGCACTGCCGTGGGTGCGCGTCGACAAGCAATACGAGTTCGACACCACAGCTGGACGTCGCACGCTCGCCGAGCTGTTCGACGGCAGATCACAGTTGATCGTGCGCCACTTCATGCACGGGCCCAAGACCCCCGAGGGCTGCCCCGGGTGCACGTTCGAGACCGACAACCTGGTCGGCGCGGCACCGCACCTGGCGCACCGGGACGTCACGTTCATCCTGTCGTCGCGCTCGCGGTTGCCGGCGTTGACCGCGTACAAGCAGCGGATGGGCTGGGACATCGAGTGGGTGTCGTCCGGCGACAGCGATTTCGACGCCGACTTCTTCGGGTACATGCATGTCCCGACGCCGCGCCGCAACTTCGGGTCGGGCAGCGGCAGCATGCTCGACGTCATGGAGCTGATGGCGCTGAGCTGCTTCGCGCTGGAGGACGGCGTCGTCTACCACACCTACTCGACCTACGACCGCGGCACCGAAGCGCTTAACGCCACCTGGCAGCTGTTGGACCGGGCGCCCAAAGGCCGCGGCGAGGATTTCTCCGGCTGGCCGCGCAAGCGCGACGAGTATCCGGCGTAGCGCCGCTTGAGGCTTGCTGCACGCCTCCTGTGAACCTGCTTGGGAGGCAGCGCATCAGCCATCGCCCGGTTCCACACTGGCAGTCACACCCTGACCGAAGGAGCCCGTCAGATGTTCGGAACCCGTAGGGCGTACCCGCTCTCGTTGGCCGTCGTGGCCGGCGCCGCACTGTTCGGCTTGTCCCCGTTGGCCAACGCCGAGCCGGCGAACTGCACCAGCGCCGATCTAGAAGGCGTCCGCGCCGGGGTCGACGCGTCAACGTCGGCCTACTTATTCACCCATCCTGACCTCAACGGCTTCATGAGCACCCTCAGAGGCATGTCGCGTGAGGGGGTGGCCGAGCAGGTGAAGGGATACATGGCCAGCCATCCGCAGGAGAACGCCGAGATGGCGGGTATCCGGCAGCCGCTGATGGATCTGAAGAACCACTGCGGGGGATTGGACCCGACACCCTGAACCACTGCAGCACAACCCGTCCGGGGCCCCGAGAAACGAAAGCCCCCGGCACAGGATGTGCCGGGGGCTTTCGGGTGAGATCAGTAGCGGTAATGCTCGGGCTTGTACGGGCCCTCCACGTCGACTCCGATGTACTCGGCCTGCTCCTTGGTGAGCTTGGTCAGCTGACCGCCGAGTGCCTCGACGTGGATCTTGGCGACCTTCTCGTCGAGGTGCTTGGCCAACCGGTACACCGCGTTGTCGTACTCGTCGTTCTTGGTCCACAGCTCGATCTGGGCGATGACCTGGTTGGAGAAGCTGTTGCTCATCACGAACGACGGGTGCCCGGTCGCATTACCCAGGTTCAGCAGCCGGCCCTCGGACAGCACCACGATCGACTTGCCGTTGTCGAAGATCCACTGGTCGACCTGCGGCTTGATGTTGAGCTTCTTGGCGCCCGAGCGCTCGAGGGCGGCCATGTCGATCTCGTTGTCGAAGTGGCCGATGTTGCCCAGGATCGCCTGGTCCTTCATCGCCCGCATGTGCTCGAGGGTGATGATGTCTTTGTTGCCCGTCGAGGTGATGACGATGTCGGCCTCGCCGATGGCCTGCTCGACGGTGACCACGTCGAAGCCGTCCATCAGCGCCTGCAGCGCGTTGATCGGGTCGATCTCTGTGACCGACACCCGCGCGCCCTGGCCTGCCAGCGACTCCGCGCAGCCCTTGCCGACGTCGCCGTAGCCGCAGATCAGCACCTTCTTCCCGCCGATCAGCACGTCCGTGCCGCGGTTGATGCCGTCGATCAGCGAGTGTCGGGTGCCGTACTTGTTGTCGAACTTGCTCTTGGTGACCGAGTCGTTGACGTTGATCGCCGGGAACGGCAGCTCACCGACGGCCTCGAACTGGTAGAGGCGCAGCACGCCGGTCGTCGTCTCCTCGGTGACGCCCTTGACCGACTCTGCGATCTTCGTCCACTTCGTCTTGTCGGTCTCGAAGCGCTCGCGCAGCACCCCGAGGAAGACCTTCCACTCCGCCGGATCGTCGTCCTCGGCGGGCGGGACCACACCCTGCTTCTCGTACTGTGCGCCGCGCAGCACCATCATCGTGGCGTCGCCGCCGTCGTCGAGGATCATGTTCGCCGGCTCGCCTTCCCAGGTGAGCATCTGCTCGGCGGCCCACCAGTACTCCTCGAGCGTCTCGCCCTTCCACGCGAACACCGGGGTGCCCTTCGGCTCCTCCGGGGTGCCGTGCGGGCCGACGACGACGGCCGCTGCGGCATGATCCTGGGTGGAGAAGATGTTGCACGACGCCCAGCGGACTTCGGCACCCAGCGCCGTCAGCGTCTCGATCAGCACCGCCGTCTGCACGGTCATGTGCAGCGAGCCCGAGATCCGCGCGCCCTTGAGCGGCTGCACGTCGTGGTACTCCTCGCGCAGCGCCATCAAACCGGGCATCTCGTGCTCGGCCAGGCGGATCTCCTTGCGGCCGAAGTCGGCCAGTGACAGGTCGGCGACCTTGTAGTCGATCCCGTTGCGGGAGTCGGCCTTCAGCTCAGTCATGTAGAGCCCCTTTTCATTCGTCATTGCCTATGAGCGCACAGATGTGCGCACGGCGACATCCATGTAGACATCCAAAGCCTGCGGGCTCGCGGGACAGGCGCTTGTGCGGTGAAACCGGCCGTGGCGCTCTGACAGCTAAGGAATATCGATAACACCGTAGCGTTCGGCGAAGGGCGTCATCAATCGGGCCAGGTCACGGGCCACGTCGTGCCCCCGGGCGGGCGATGCGCTGGGGTCTGCTTCCGGCGGCATCGAGACGTAGCTCATCGCGAGCCGGACGATGGCCCTGGCCAGCACTCCGGCATCCTCTTCGCTGGTCTTCACCCAGCTGTCGACGAACGTCTGCGTCAGCCGCCGACTGCAGTGGATGATGATCGGACCGCTGTCGGTGGTGATGAGCTGCAGCAGATCGGGCTTGGCCTCGCCGGTCAGCAATGAGATCACCAGCGGGTCGGCTGCCGACTCGGCGAAGAAGTCGCGGAAGCCCTGGCTGAACGCGGCGAAGACGTCGCCGACGTTGCCCGCGATGGCGTCGTCGATCTGGTCGACGAGCCGGTCGGCCAGGCGCATCGCGTATGCCTGCGCCAGCCCCTGGCGCGAGCCGAACTCGTTGTAGATGGTCTGCCTGCTGATGCCTGCCGCCTTGGCGACGTCGGCGAGGGTGATCGCAGACCAATCGCGGGTGAGCAGCAGTTCGCGCATGCCGTCCAGAATGGAACCGCGCAGCAGCACCCTCGACGCTTCGGCATACGGGATGCGCTGCGCGGTCCGGCGCGGGCTGTTCACACGCGCGAGACTAGTCGTCACGGACGCGCGACCTCGACCATCTCGAAGTCGGACTTGGCCGCGCCGCAGTCCGGGCAACTCCAGTCATCGGGAATGTCGTCCCAGCGTGTACCCGGGGCGATCCCGTCCTCGGGCCAGCCCTTCTCCTCGTCGTACTCGAATCCGCACTGCACGCAGACGAATAGTTTGTAATCCATCTTTAGTTCCTTTTCTCGTGTTGAGGGTCATACCGGTTCGAAGTCGACCTTCTCCCGCACGGCACAATCGGGGCAGCACCAGTCGTCGGGAATCTCGCTGAACGGTGTGCCGGGTGAAAAACCCTCCCGCGGTGCGCCTTTGGCTTCGTCGTAGACGTAGTCACAACCCGGGCAGCGGTAGGCGGTCACTGGACCGTCCCCGCGTACCGGGCCACCGCCTTGTCACGCACGCGAGGGTGGATGTTGACCCGCGCGATGTCGCCGTCGTAGTGGTCGAGCACCCGATGATCCATCACCTTGCGCCACAGCGGCGGGAAGTACGTCAGCGCGATCATCGACGCGTAACCGCTCGGCAGGTTCGGCGCGCCCTCCATGCTGCGCAGCGTCTGGTAGCGGCGGGTCGGGTTGGCGTGGTGATCGCTGTGGCGCTGCAGGTGATACAGGAACAGGTTTGTCACGATGTGATCGGAGTTCCAGCTGTGCGCCGGCGCGCAGCGCTCGTAACGGCCGGACTCGAGTTTCTGGCGCAGCAGCCCGTAGTGCTCGAGATAGTTGACCGTCTCCAGCAGCGTGAAGCCGAACACCGCCGAGATGACGATGTAGGGAATCAAGGCCCAGCCGAAGACCGCGATCAGCGCGCCGTAGAAGACGGCCGACATCGCCCAGGCGTTGAGGACGTCGTTGGACCAGTACGTTCTTGGATCCCACGTACTACGCCCGCTGCGCTCGAGCCGCTTGGCCTCCAGCTCCCACGCCGACCTCAGTGATCCGAAGACGCTGCGCGGCAGGAACTCCCAGAACGTCTCACCGAAACGGGCCGATGCGGGGTCCTCGGGGGTCGCGACGCGGACGTGGTGTCCGCGGTTGTGCTCGATGTAGAAGTGGCCGTAGCAGGTCTGCGCCAGCGTGATCTTCGCCAGCCACCGTTCCAACGAGTCCTTCTTGTGCCCCATCTCGTGGGCGGTGTTGATGCCGACTCCGCCGAGCAGGCCGACCGACAGCGCCAGGCCGATCTTGGCGGGCCAGCCCAGTCCCCCGTCGAAGCCGAGCCAACTCAGATCCGACGCGGTGAACAGATAGGCGCCGACGATCACGCTGGCGTACTGGAACGGGATGTAGGCGTAGGTGCAGTAGCGGTAGTACTTGTCGTTCTCCAACCGCTCCATCACCTCGTCGGGCGGGTTCTGCCCGTCCGGCCCGAACTTCAGATCCAGTGCAGGCAGCAGGATGTAGAGCAGGATCGGCCCGATCCAGAACGGCACCTGCGCGGCGGTGTGCCAACCCCACTGGTTCAACGCCCAGACCAGCGGCAGCATGACGAACAGCGCCGTCGGCGCGATCAAGCCCATCAGCCACAGGTAGCGCTTCCTGTCCCGCCACTGTGCGATGTCCGGTTCCGCTGTCGTCTGCGTGGTCATTGCCAGCCTCCTGAAGTGCATGCCATCACGTCTGGACTTGACTATAGAGCGCCATTTGTCTGCTGTCTAGACACAAGCGCACTATTTGTAAAGCAGCCTTGGCACGCGACGTCTCGCTAGCTCAGGTGAGGCGGGCTAAGCCGCGAGTGTCTGGCTTTCGCGGCGGCCGAGCACCGAGTGACGGCGGCCGTAGAGGAAGTAGATGACGACACCGATCGCCATCCAGATCAGGAAGCGGATCCACGTCAGCGCGGTGAGGTTCAGCATCAGCCACACGCACGCCACGATCGAGGCGATCGGCAGCCACGGCACCCCCGGGGCGCGGAAGCCGCGTTCCAGATCGGGCCGGCTGCGGCGCAGTGCGATCACACCCGCGGACACCAACACGAACGCGAACAGCGTCCCGATGTTTACCATTTCCTCGAGCTTGTCGATCGGGAACACGGACGCGGTGATCGCGACGAGCACCCCGACGATCAGCGTGATGCGCACCGGCGTGCCGTGGCGCCCGGTCTTGGCCAGCGGGCGGGGCAGCAAGCCGTCGCGGGACATCGCGAACAGCACGCGTGTCTGGCCGAGCACCAGCACGATCACCACCGTGGTCAGGCCCGCGAGCGCGCCGATCGAGATGACCTTCGCCGCCCAGTCGATTCCGTTAGCGGTGAACGCCGTTGCGAGGTTGGCCTGCTCCCCCGCCTCGCGCAGCTCGGTGTAATGCACCATGCCGGTCAACACGAGAGCCACCGCGACGTAGAGCACCGTCACGATGCCGAGCGAGGCCAAAATGCCGCGTGAGACGTCGCGCTGCGGGTTCTTGGTCTCCTCGGCGGTGGTGGCCACGATGTCGAACCCAATGAACGCGAAGAACACGATCGAGGCCCCGGCGAGCAAGCCGTACCAGCCATAACTGCTGCCTTCGGCGCCGGTGAGCAGTGAGAGCAGCGACTGGTCCGTGCCGCTCCCGCCCTCGCCCGGTTGGGCCGGCGGTATGAACGGCGTGTAGTTCGCGGCCTTGATGTAGAACGCCCCGACGGCGACCACCAGCAGCACCACCGCCACCTTGATCACCGTGATCACCAGGCTGACCCCCGCGGAGAGCTTGGTGCCCAAGGCCAGGATGGCGGTGACGAACACGATGATCAGCAACGCGCCCCAGTCCAGCTGCAGCATGCCGAAATCCGCAGTGCCACCGCCGAACTCGAACACCTCACCGAGGTAGCTGGACCACCCCTTGGCGACCACGGCGGCCGCGACCGCGAACTCGAGGATCAGGTCCCATCCGATGATCCAGGCGACGAACTCTCCGAACGTCGCATAGGAGAACGTGTAGGCGCTGCCCGCCACCGGCACAGTCGAGGCGAACTCGGCGTAGCACAGGGCCGCCAGCCCGCAGGCGATCGCGGCCAGCACGAACGAGATCGAGATCGCCGGGCCGGTGAGATTACCGGCGGTCGAGGCGGTGATCGTGAAGATGCCCGCGCCGATCACGACGGACACCCCGAACACCGCGAGGTCCCACCAGTTCAGGTCCTTGCGTAAGCGGGTGTCGGGGTCGTCGGTGTCGGCGATCGACTGCTCCACCGACTTCGTCCGCCGAGCCATCGCACGTCCTCCTGTTGGGTCCGTTCCGGCAATCTACCGAGTACCGTGCACCCAATGGGGCGGAGTTATAAACACGTGGCCGTCATCGGGGGCAGTCTCGCGGGCATGTGCGCGGCCAGGGTGCTCTCGGACGTCAGCGATCGGATCACTATCTACGAACGCGACGATCTGCCCGCCGATCCCGCCAACCGCGCGGCCGTGCCGCAAGGCCGCCATGTCCATCTGCTGATGGCCCGCGGTGCCGAGGAGTTCGAAAGCCACTTCCCCGGCCTGCTCGCGGACATGGTGGCCGACGGGGTGCCGATCCTGGAGAACCGGCCCGACTGCATCCACTTCGGCGCGGCCGGCCATGTGCTCGGTACCGCACACCGGTTGCGTGACGAGTTCACCGCCTACGTGCCCAGCAGGCCGCAACTCGAATGGCAGATCCGCAAGCGGGTGAAGGACATCGACAACGTCGACTTCGTACACGCCGGCGTCGTCGAACCGATCTACGACGCGGTGCGGGAGACGGTGACCGGCGTGCTGCTCGATTCGGGTCAGATCGTCGACGCCGATCTGGTGGTCGACGCCGCCGGCCGAGGCACCCGCCTGCCCGCGTGGCTCGAGAAGTGGGGTTACGCGCGGCCGGTCGAGGAAACGGTCGATGTCGGCATCGCCTACGCCAGCCACCAGTTCCACGTCCCTGAGGGCCTACTGGCCGAGAAGGTCGTGGTCGCAGGTGCTTCACGAGAACAACCGCTCGGCATCGGCATGCTGTTCTACGAGGACGGCAACTGGAACGTCACAGCCTTCGGTGTGGGCAAGGTGCCGCCGCCACAGACCGTCGAGCAGATCCTCGACCTGGCCGACGAGGTCCTGCCACCGCACGTGTCGTCCGCGCTGCGCCAAGCCACCCCGCTGGGCGAGATGGCGTTTCACCGGTATCCGACGAGTCGGTGGCGCCGCTACGACACCCTGGAACGCTTCCCGGAAGGCATCATCCCGTTCGGCGACGCCGTGGTCAGCTTCAACCCGACATTCGGCCAGGGTATGACCATGACCGCGATCCAGGCCGGCAACCTGCGATCCGTGCTGGCATCCGGGGATCCGGACGTGGCCGGTCGGCTCGCGAAGGCGACGGCCAAGACGACGTGGCCGGTCTGGGTGATGACGGCCATCGGCGATCTTTCGCTGCACAATGCGACCGGCAAGTCGAAGTGGTGGTACAAGCCGGTCGGCGGGCTGTTCGACCAGTTTCTCGGCGCCGCGGAGACCGATCCCGTTCTCGCCGAGTGGTTTCTGCGCCGGTTCAGCCTGCTCGACAGCCTCTACATGGTGCCGTCGCCGCGGCTGGTGGGCCGCACCATCCGGCACAACCTGCGGTTGTGGCTGGCCGAGAAGCGGACGGCCAAACAAGCGGCCGCGGTGCCTCAGTCGGCGTGAACCGGGCGCGAGCGGGTAATTTCTTGGCCATGACGAGGACGCGATGAGCGCAGGACTGTTCGGGCTTCTCGACGACGTCGCGGTGCTGGCGCGCATGGCCGCCGCATCGGTCGACGACATCGGGGCCGCCGCGGGCCGGGCGACCGCCAAGGCCGCGGGCGTCGTCGTCGACGACACCGCCGTGACGCCGCAGTACGTTCACGGGCTGGCCGCAGAGCGCGAACTGCCGATCATCAAGCGCATTGCGATCGGTTCACTGCGCAACAAGCTGCTGTTCATCCTGCCCGCCGCGCTGCTGCTCAGCCAGTTCCTGCCGTGGCTGCTGACACCGCTGCTGATGCTCGGCGCGACGTATTTGTGCTACGAGGGCGCCGAGAAGGTGTGGGGCCGGATACGAGGCCACGACCACCACGCCGCGCCCGTCGCGGAGGCGGGCGAGGACGCCGAGAAGTACATGGTGACGGGTGCCATCCGCACCGATTTCATCCTGTCGGCCGAGATCATGGTGATCGCGCTCAACGAGGTGGCCAACGAGGCGTTCTGGCCGCGGTTGATCATCCTCGTCGTCGTGGCCTTCGTGATCACGATCGCGGTGTACGGCGTCGTCGCCGGCATCGTGAAGATGGACGACATCGGTCTCAAACTCGCTCAACGCAGTTCGAAGTTCGCGCAGAAGATCGGCCGTGGCCTGGTGGCCGGAATGCCCAAACTCCTTGCGGCACTTTCAACGGTCGGCACGGTCGCGATGCTGTGGGTAGGCGGCCACATCCTGCTGCTGGGAACCGACGAGTTGGGCTGGCACCTGCCGTACGGCCTCGTGCACCACCTCGAGGAAATCGTCCACCATGCCGTCGGCGGCATCGGCGGGGTGCTGGCGTGGCTGGTCAACACGGCCGCGTCGGCAGTCATCGGCCTCGTGGTCGGCGCCATCGTCGTCGCGGTGACCCATGGGCTGCCGTTCGGCCGACGGAAGGGCGTCGAGGACGTCGTCGACACCGCCCACTGAGCGCGCTAGATTCCGATCGTGGCGCGGAACAGCTTCGTCGGCTCCGTGGCCGCCAGTCGGATCGGCCCCTCGTCGGCGGGCACCCACGCCGCAGATCCCCGATTCATCGTGACGGTGCCGCCCTTGGCGTGCACCACCGTCGAGCCCTCGGCGCACAGCAGCAGCTGCGGACCGTCGTGCCGCGTGGGCGCGTCGATCTCATAACCGAGCCTTTCGGTGTCGATGTCCAGAATCGACAGCGAAAACTCCTGTGCCGGTGTGCGGTACACCCATTCGATGCCGTCTTCCACCTTCTCGGGACGAACCACCACGTCCTCGGCGGGCGTGAAGTCGAGCACCCGCAACAACTCCGGGACATCGACGTGTTTGGGTGTCAGCCCGCCACGTAACACGTTGTCGGAGTTGGCCATCACTTCGACGCCGACACCGCTGAGGTAGGTGTGCAGGTTGCCCGCAGGCAGATAGATGCCTTCGCCGGGGCTCAGGGTGATGCGGTTGAGGAGCAGGGACGCCAGCACACCGGCGTCACCGGGATACCGCTCGCCGAGCTCGAGCACGGTCTTCGCCTCGGCTGCAAATTCGTCTCTGCCCGAACACACGTAGTCGATGGCCCCGTCGATCACCGCAGGGACCAAGACATCGAGATCGGGTTGCGGCGCGGTGATCCAGGTCGTGAACAGCGCGCGCAGTCCGTCGCCGTCCGGCTGGCCGGAGAGCAGGTTGACGAACGGATCGAGATCGCTGACCTCGAGCGCACGCATCAACTCGATGGTCCGTGCCACCGGCCGGAAACCGGCGAGCGCCTCGAATGGCCGCACGGCGACGATCAATTCGGGCTTGTGGCTGGGATCGCGGTAGTTGCGGTCGGGTGCCGAGACCGGGATGCCGAGCCTGTTCTCCCGTTCATAGCCCTCGACCGCCTGCTCGGCGCTGGGATGCGCCTGCAGCGACAGCGGCTCGTCGGCGGCCAGCACCTTGACCAGAAACGGCAGCGCCTCACCGAAGCGCGCGCAGACCGCCGCGCCCAACTGCCCCTCGGGATCGTCACGCAGCGCATCCAGCAGCGAAAGCTCACCGGCTTCGGTCTCCAACATGGCCGGGTCACCGGGATGAGCGCCGAACCACAGTTCAGCCTCGGGATGTGCTGTGGGACTGGGCTTTCCAGTGAACTCGGCAATGTCCGTGCGCGAACCCCAGGCATAGGTTCGCACCGCTCCGCGTAGCAAGTGCACTTGGCTAACCTCGAACTAGTTTCAGGTAGACGGCGGTCATCTCCAAGCGGACGGCGAGCATGGCCAGCTGTTGTTCCATGCTGCCCGCCGTCGACGCGTCCGGCACCGCTGCTGCCTCCGGCAGTTCCGGTACGTCCTGGGCGCTGATCACATCGACATCGTCCAGATCCGCGGCCCTGGCCGCGACGATTGGCTGCTCGGCATCGGTGGTGAGCACGAATGTGCGCATCCGCCGGGGAAGCGGACCGTCGATCTGTTCGTCGTGGAACATCGACTGCTCCCGGTCCGCCGCCGACGTGCCCCCCATGCCGCGCCGCAGCACCACGAGCGCATCGGCGAAACCGGCCGCGGCCACGACCCGATGGGCGATGCGCAACATGGTGGCCGCGCAGTGCCGGGCCATCGCCAGCGTTGCCGCGCTGTCGCCGGCCAGCACCACTTCGCGGTCCGTCATCCGTTCGGCCAGTGTCTTGGCCGGATTGGTGAACAGCTCGCGGTTCGCGCTGTTGCGAAGCGCCTCGGCGTCGAGTTCGTCGGCCATCGCGTCGAGATCGACGTGCATGGTCGGATCGACGACGTCAAGCGTGGCCAGGCCTGCGGCGAGGTAGCGCACGAACCCGAACTCGTCGGGCACCCGCACCCTTGGCGACAGCACCGCAGCCCGCCCGGCCGCGACGTCGCGCAGCGGCCCTTCATACGGCGCGGCGACCACGATGCGCGCCCCGCGACGCACTCCGGTGGCGGCCGCGTTCACCAGAGCGGGATCGCCGGGGTCGTCGCCCGCGACGACCAAGACATCCAATGGGCCGATCCACGGCGGCACCTCGGAGGCGACGACGATAGGTGCGGCCACCGATCCGCCCCATGCGGAAGCGAGCAGCGATCCGGCGGTCTCCGCATTGCCGCGACCGGCCACCCAGATCAACGTCCGCGGTGTCCCGTCGGTGCGCAGCGAATCGAGTTCGCCCTCCGCGAGCGCGGCGGCGGTGGCGCGAACCTGGGCGCCTGCCATCGACGCGGCGCGCAGCAGGCCGTCGCGGTCGGCACCGAGTAGGGCGTCGACGTCGTCGAGGTCGATGGTTACGGCCGAAGAAAACGGCCCGGTGGTCACGTGACCACCTCGGAGTTGGACGGGAGTCGCCCACGGACGGTGTCGGAGACCTGTCCGACGATCTGGCCGACCTCGTCGGTGGTGCGGGCTTCGACGTTGAGTCGCAGCAGCGGTTCGGTGTTGGACATCCGCAGGTTGAACCAGGTGCCCTCACCAAGGTCGACGGTCACACCGTCGAGGTGGTCGATGGCGTGGATCCGGTTGCCGAACGATTTGAGCACCTCGTCGATGCACCGCTCGGCGTCGGTGACGGTGAAGTTGATCTCGCCGGAAGCCTCGTAGCGCTGATAGTCGGCCATCATCTCCGACAGCGGCCGGTGTTGTTCGCCGAGCGCGGCCAACACGTGCAGGGCGGCCAGCATGCCGGAGTCGGCGCCCCAGAAGTCGCGGAAGTAGTAGTGCGCCGAATGCTCTCCGCCGAAGATCGCACCGGTCTCGGCCATCAGCGCCTTGATATAGGAGTGCCCGACGCGGCTGCGGACCGGTGTACCGCCGCGCTCCGTCACCAGTTCGGGCACTGCCCGTGAGGTGATCAGGTTGTGAATCACCGTGGCGCCGATCTCCCTGCCGAGTTCCCGCGCGGCGACCAACGCGGTCACCGCTGACGGCGAGACCGGATGCCCTTTCTCGTCGACGACGAAACACCGGTCGGCGTCGCCGTCGAACGCCAGGCCGATATCGGCGCCGGTCTGCAGGACGAAGGCCTGAAGATCAGTCAGGTTCGCCGGATCCAGCGGATTGGCTTCGTGATTGGGGAACGTGCCGTCGAGTTCGAAGTACAGCGGCTCCAGCGTGATACCCGAGATCGGTCCCAGCACCGCGGGCGTGGTGTGGCCTGCCATCCCGTTGCCCGCATCGACGGCGACCTTGAGCGGTCGCAGGTCGGCAAGGCTCACCAGCGAGCGCAGGAACTCGCCGTAGTCGGACAACACGTCGCGGTCGCTGATCGTGCCGTGCGCACCGTCGTAGCCGGGGACGCCGACGATGACCTCTTCGGCGATGGTCGACAGGCCGGTGTCCTTGCCCACCGGTTTGGCGCCGGCGCGACAGAGCTTGATGCCGTTGTAAGCGGCCGGGTTGTGGCTGGCGGTGAACATCGCGCCGGGGCAGTCCATGAGGCCCGACGCGAAGTACAGCTGGTCGGTCGAGGCGAGTCCGATCCGCACCACGCCGAGGCCCTGGGCGGTCACGCCATCGGCGAACGCGTCCGCCAGTGCGGGTGAGCTGGCCCGCATGTCGTAGCCGACGACCACCTGCGAGGCGTCGCCTCGGACGAGGCGGGCGAAGGCGCCGCCCACGTCGGCGACGAACGGCTCGTCGAGTTCCGTACCGACCAGGCCGCGCACGTCATAAGCCTTGATGACGCGATGAACCGCCGCGGCGGGCCGGGACATTAGGACTCCTTGTGACACGGACTACTACTGGCGCCAGCCTAACGGTCCGGCCAGACGTGCACGTCGTCTAGTCGGTGGGGTCCGGCAGCACCCGCAGATGGCCTCGGCGGCGGCCGTTGGACTCGGGTCGCCTGGCTGGCGGCGCCATCAGCGAGCCCCCGGGTGCACCGGTCACGGGGTCGGAGAATCCCGTCGCCAGCCGGTTGATCGGGGGAGCGACGTCGCGCCCCTCCCGGACCGCATCGGCCAGCGCGACGAGATCGTCTTCGTCAGGATGTGAAGGCAGCGGGCCGGCATGCCGCACCAGTTCCCACCCGCGGGGCGCGGTGACGCGGCCGGCGTGCACGACGCACAGGTCCCATGAATGCGGTTCGGCCACCGTCGCGAGGGGGCCGACGACCGCCGTGGAGTCGGCGTAGACGAATGTCAGCGTCGCGACCGCATAGTGCGGACACCCGGGCCGGCAGCAGCGACGGGGAACGTTCACAGCGGAAGGCTATCGTGGCCGCACTCCGCATGCCGCCGGACACGCGCAGCCTGCCGACGGCCGATCTCGAACCGTTACGATCCAGTTCATCGCGCACGAAAGGAGCACCCAAGCGGTGGCCAAGCGTGGACACATGCGCGCGCGCCGGGGTCGCGGGATGCGCGGGCCGTTACTTCCCCCGACGGTGCCGGGCTGGCGCAGTCGCGCCGAGAGGTTCGACATGGCGGTGCTGGAGGCCTACGAGCCGATCGAGCGGCGCTGGCAGGACCGGCTGGTGACACTGGACGTCGCGGTCGACGAGATACCACGCATTGCGCCCAAGGATCCCGACAGTGTGCAGTGGCCGCCGGAAGTGATCGCCGACGGGCCGATCGCGCTGGCCAGGCTGATCCCGGCGGGCGTGGACGTCAGGGGGAACGCCACACGCGCGCGAATTGTGCTGTTTCGCAAGCCAATCGAGCGGCGGGCCAAGGATTCAGTCGAGCTCGAGGAGCTGCTGCATGAAATCCTGGTGGCTCAGGTCGCCACATATCTGGGCGTCGAGCCTTCCGTCATCGACCCGACGATCGACGACGACTGACCTCGCGGCTCAGATGATTCCGCGCTTGAGGCGGCGACGCTCGCGCTCGGAAAGGCCGCCCCAGATCCCGAAGCGCTCGTCGTGTGCCAACGCGTAATCCAGGCAGGCGTCGCGCACCTCGCAACCCTGGCAGATGCGCTTGGCTTCGCGCGTTGAGCCGCCCTTCTCCGGAAAGAACGCCTCGGGGTCGGTTTGGGCGCACAGCGCCTTCTCCTGCCAGAGTTCGTCCTCCGGTGTCAGTGCCGGCGCCACATCGATCGGGTCGGGCACCAAACTCAGCTGGGGACGCCGCGGCGTCTCAACCGGTGCCGGTTCCGAATGGGCGTGCGGCGCGCTGTCTACTGAGCCGAAGACTCGGCTGTCGAACCGAACCAGACGATCGAAATCGCCGAACTCAAAAGACATCTTCCGCCTCCTCACCTGGTCTCGTTGATCCCCTATAAGTGGCCCGCAGAAATGCGGAACACTTCCAATTCGAACAAGTGATCGAATCTCGGTCTGCGGCACCGGAACCGGATGGCCTACCGGGAAATGACACTGCTGTGATTACACACGCGTCAGTCGCCCTGGTCAAGCTCTAGAACAGGAATTCATACCATTCCGTGATCGAAATACGGCGAGTCGTAACCTCGGCGTGTCCATCACACTCCCGCGCACCGGCCCGACCGCCACTCCTGCCCGTACCGGATTCGGTCGAACGGCCTACGCTCGGTCGATGTGAAGGTCACCGTACTGGTCGGCGGCGTCGGCGGCGCCCGCTTCCTGCTTGGCGTGCAACATCTGTTGGGGCTTGGGCAATTTGGCGGCGCTAAAGGTACTGCTGGGACTGATGATACTGCTGAGCACGAACTGACTGCAGTGGTCAATGTGGGCGACGACGCCTGGATGTTCGGTGTGCGGATCTGTCCCGACCTGGACACCTGCATGTACACCCTCGGCGGTGGTATCGATCCCGAACGCGGCTGGGGACATCGCAACGAAACCTGGCATGCCAAGGAGGAACTCGCGGCCTACGGCGTGCAGCCCGACTGGTTCGGCCTGGGCGACCGGGACCTGGCGACGCATCTCGTGCGCAGCCAGATGTTGCGCGCGGGCTATCCGCTTTCGCAGGTGACCGAGGCGCTGTGCGCGAGATGGGCGCCCGGGGCAAGGCTGCTGCCCGCCAGTGACGACCGCAGCGAAACCCACGTCGTCATCACCGATCCCGGACCCGGCGAGTACGCCGGCGAAAAACGCGCCATCCACTTTCAGGAGTGGTGGGTGCGATACCGGGCGAAGGTGCCAACGCATAGCTTCGCCTTCGTCGGCGCCGAGAAGACCACCGCCGGACCCGGCGTCGCGGAGGCCATCGAAGCCGCCGACGTCGTGCTCATCGCGCCCTCCAACCCGGTGGTGAGCATCGGCGCGATCCTCGCCGTACCCGGTATCCGCGGCGCGCTGCGTTCGACACCGGCGCCGGTCATCGGCTACTCCCCGATCATCGGCGGAAAGCCGTTGCGTGGCATGGCCGATGAATGCCTGTCGGTGATCGGCGTGCCGAGCACGTCCGAAGCCGTCGGCAGGCACTACGGAGCGCGCTCCGGCGTCGGGATCCTCGACGGGTGGTTGGTGCACGAGGGAGACAACGCGGCAATCGACGGTGTCGACGTGCGTGCGGTGCCACTGCTCATGACCGACCCCGAGGTCACCGCCGAGATGGTTCGCGCCGGAATGGATTTGGCAGGCGTGAAGCCATGAGCGGCGACCATGGCTCAACGGCGCCGCCGAGCGCCGACCATGGCTCGGCCGACGCGGTGGAGCTGCTGCCCATTGCGGGGTTGCCCGAGTTCCGTCCCGGTGACGACCTCGCTGCTGCGATCGCCGAGGCCGCGCCGTGGCTGCGCGACGACGACATCGTCGTGGTCACCAGCAAGGTGATGTCCAAGTGCGAGGGCCGCATCGTCGACGCGCCGATCGATCCCGAGGAGCGCGACGTCCTGCGGCGCAGGCTCATCGACGCCGAGGCGGTCCGCGTGCTGGCGCGCAAGGGCCGCACGCTGATCACCGAGAACGCTATCGGCCTGGTTCAGGCCGCCGCAGGTGTCGACGGCTCCAACGTCGACTCCGCCGAACTCGCGCTGCTGCCAACCGATCCGGACGCCAGCGCCGCGGCACTGGCGTCGGCGCTGCGCGAGCGGCTCGGCGTGACGGTCGGCGTCGTCGTCACCGACACAATGGGTCGGGCCTGGCGCAACGGGCAGACCGACGTGGCGATCGGCGCGGCCGGCGTGACCGTGCTGCACGGGTACGGCGGTTCGGTCGACCGGCACGGCAACGAACTGATCGTCACCGAGATCGCGGTCGCCGACGAGATCGCCGCGGCAGCGGATCTGGTCAAGGGCAAGCTGACCGACATCCCCGTCGCGGTGGTGCGCGGGTTGCGGCTGTCCGACGACGGTTCCACCGCGCGCCGGTTGGTACGGGCGAGCGAGGAGGACCTGTTCTGGCTCGGCACCGAGGAGGCCATCGCGCTCGGCAGGATTCAGGCGCAGCTGCTGCGCCGGTCGGTGCGGCAGTTCACGGCCGAGCCCGTGAACCCCGACCTCGTGGAATCCGCTGTCGCCGAGGCTCTCACTGCGCCGGCGCCACATCACACCCGACCGGTGCGGTTCGTGTGGTTACAGGATTCCGCCCGACGGAAGGTGCTGCTGGATCGGATGAAAGACAAATGGCGCGCCGACCTCACCGCCGACGGGCGTGCCGTCGACACCGTCGAGCGTCGCGTCGAGCGCGGCCGGATCCTCTACGACGCGCCGGAAGTCATCATCCCGTTCCTGGTGCCCGACGGTGCGCACGACTATCCGGACGCCGGCCGCACGGCCGCAGAGCACACGATGTTCACCGTCGCGGTCGGCGCGGCGGTGCAGGCGCTTCTGGTGGCGTTGGCGGTGCGAGGTGTCGGCAGCTGCTGGATCGGGTCGACGATCTTCGCCCCCGACATCGTCCGTGAGGAGCTCGACCTGCCCGGCGACTGGGAACCGTTGGGCGCGATCGCGATCGGCTACGCGCAGGACGGGACGCCGTCCGGCCCACGGCCTCCCGTGCCGACCGACGGACTGCTGGTGCGCAAGTGAGCCTGCACGCATCGGCGGTCGAGATGCTGTGCCGTTGGCGCGCACCGGATCCCGCACAGGACACCCTGCGGCACGCAGTGTTGGCGTTCCTGGCGGCCCGACCCGACGGTTGCCTGCGAGAATGCATTCCGGGCCACGTCACCGGGTCGGCCCTCGTACTCGACCACACCGGGACCCACGCACTGCTGACACTGCACCCGCGGTTCGGGCGATGGCTGCAACTCGGCGGCCATTGCGAGCCGACCGATTCCGACGTCGTGGCGGCCGCGCTGCGAGAAGCCACCGAGGAGTCCGGCATCGAGGGTCTCACGGTCGACCCGACCATGGCCGCGCTGCACGTCCACCCCGTCACGTGCTCGCTCGGAGTGCCGACCCGTCACCTCGACATGCAGTTCATCGTCCACGCGCCCGTCGACGCCGAAATCGCCATCAGCGACGAATCTTTGGACCTGCGGTGGTGGCCGCTGGACGCGCTACCCGAGGATTGCGATCTCGGTCTCACGCAATTGGCGGCGGCCGCCCTCGCCAGGTGATTTCGGTGTCATCCGTTGCGCTCAGCGTAACCAACGACACCGAAATCGCGGGCTAGACGTCGGTCGAGAAACGGATCCCGCCGTCGGGGATCGTCACGCCCGGCCACACGCGTGCACCGCGCAACAGTTCGCAGCGTGCGCCGATGTCGGCGCCGTCGCCGATCACGCCGTCGCGGATCAGCGCGCGCGGGCCGATGCGGGCGCCGAACCCGACGATCGAGCGTTCGATCACCGCGCCGGCGCCCACCCGCGCGCCGTCGAAGATGACCGCGCCGTCCAACCGTGCGCCACCGGCGATCTCGGCGCCGCGACCGACCACCGCGCCACCGATCAGAAGCGCCCCGGGTGCGACGCTGGCGCCGTCGTGCACCAGCTTTTCACCGCGGTGCCCGCCCAGCGCGGGTGACGGCGCGATACCGCGCACCAGATCCGCCGACCCTCGCACGAAATCCTCCGGTGTGCCCATGTCGCGCCAGTAGGTGGAGTCGACGTAGCCGCATACCCGAAGCCCGTCGGAGAGCAGACCCGGGAACACCTCGCGTTCGACCGAAAGCGCCCGGCCCTTGGGGATGCGCTCGATCACCTCGCGCTTGAACACATAGCAGCCCGCGTTGATCTGATCGGTCGGCGGGTCCTGGGTCTTCTCGAGGAAAGCGGTCACCATGCCGTCCGAATCGGTTGGCACGCAACCGAATGCCCGAGGGTCACCAACACGTACCAGGTGCAGCGTCACATCGGCGGCGTTGTCCTCATGCGAGTCGAGCAGCGCGCGAAGGTCGGCACCCGACAACACGTCGCCGTTGAACACCAGCGCGGTGTCGTGGCGCAGCTTCCCCGCGACGTTGGCGATGCCGCCGCCGGTGCCCAGCGGTTCGGTCTCGACGACGTATTCGATCTGCAGGCCGAACTTGGACCCATCGCCGAACTCGGACTCGAACACCGCGGCCTTGTACGAGGTGCCCAGCACGACGTGCTCGATACCGGCCTCGGCGATGCGCGACAACAGGTGCGTCAGAAACGGCAAGCCGGCCGTCGGCAGCATCGGCTTGGGCGCGGACAGGGTCAGCGGCCGCAGCCGGGTGCCCAAGCCACCGACGAGGATGACGGCGTCGACGTGTGCGGGATTCACTTGCGCCGTCCTTTCGCCCGTTTGCGTCGTGAGTTACGGACCACCAGGTCCGCACGCGCGGCGAGCGAGCTCCGGATCGTCCACCGCAGCGGACCCTGCCACCACCTGGGGTACCGATCCGCGAGGAAAGTGTAGGTGCTGGTGTGATGGGCGGCCAAGTTGCGAGCGGGGTCCTTGCCGGTCGCGTGACCCTTGTCGTGCAAAACCTCGGCGGCCGGCACGTACACGTTCTGCCAGCCCGCGCGCGACAGTCGATCACCGAGGTCGACGTCCTCCATATACATGAAGTAGCGCTCGTCGAAGCCCGAGATCTCCTCGAACGCCGACCGGCGCAGCAACAGACACGATCCCGACAGCCAGCCGACGGCGCGTTCGCTGGGCTCCCGGCGCTCCTGGCGGTATTCGGCGGTCCACGGGTTGGACTTCCAGAACGGTCCCACGACGGCGTGCATCCCGCCACGCACGAGGCTGGGCTGGTGCCGCGCCGACGGGTACACCGAACCGTCAGGGTCGCGGATCAGCGGGCCGAGCGAACCCGCATGCGGCCAGCGGGCAGCGGCCTCCAACAGGATGTCGATGCTGCGCGGACCCCACTGCACGTCGGGGTTGGCCACGATGAAGAAGTCGTTGTTGTCCGAGTCCGTCAGGTACTCCGCGACCGCGCGGTTCACCGCGCTGCCGTATCCGAGATTGCCGCCGGTGGGCAGCAATCGGGCGTTGGGATAGCGTGCGAGCGCCTCTTCGGGTGCGCCGTCGGTCGAGCCGTTGTCGGCCATCACCACTGTCACCGGCCGGTCGGTGGCGTGCGACAGCGTCGCCAGGAACCGGTTGAGGTGTGGACCCGGCGAGTATGTCACCGTGACGACCACCAAGTCGTCACTCATGTGACACCCGTTCCGAACTCACGGCGTCGAGGGTATCGGGCCGCCACGCCCGTACCGCGACAGCGCATCCGCGGGCGCCTCGCGCCACGGTCGCAGCGGGGTGAGGCCGGCATCGGCGGACCGCCGGCCCGACAGCGCCGTGTACGTCGGGCGCTGCGCGGGCCGTGGGTTTTCGGCGCCGGCGACGGGCCGCACCCGCCCGGGGTCGGCGCCGACGGCCTCCAAGACCGCGCGCGCCTGGTCGTAGCGGCTGGCCTCACCGTCGTTGGCGGCGTGCAACACCGGTGCGCCGATCGCGCCGTCGGCGACCTCCAGCAGCGCCGCGGCGAGGTCACCGGCGTACGTCGGGGATGCGGTCTGGTCGGCCACCGCCTCGACCGTGTCGTCGCCGGCGGCTTTTCGGCGCATGGTCACGACGAAGTCCGTACCGTCGCCGCCTTCGTACACCCACGACGTGCGCACGACGTGCGCGCCGGGCAGGGCGGCCAACACGGCCCGCTCCCCGGCGAGTTTGGTGCGTCCGTAGACGTTCACCGGCGCGGTCTCGTCGTCGATCTCATACGGGCGCCGCGTTGTGCCGGAGAACACGTAGTCGGTCGAGATGTGGATCAGGCGGGCGCCGACGGCGGCGCACGCCCGCGCGAGGTGAGCCGGCCCGTCGGCGTTGACCGCGTGCGCACGGTCCTGTTCGGTCTCGGCCGCGTCCACGTTGGTGTACGCGGCGCAGTTGATCACCACGTCACCGGATTCGATGACACGCTGGGCGGCCGCCGCATCGGTGATGTCGAGCTCCGACGACGTCAGCGCCAGCACCTCGCGACCTTGCTGACGGGCCTGAGCTGCGAGAACCCGACCGACCATGCCGCCTGCGCCGGGAATGACGATCCGGCCCGGCTCGCGAGAAGTCATGGTCACGAGTCTGGCACGCCGAGGCGCGCTACCCGCTTCGTGCCCGTCTCGCCAGTAGCCTGGGCTGATGCCCGGTCGAATGCTCCGTGTCATCGCCGTGTCCGCGGCCTTGGCGATCGTGGTCGGTACGGGCGTCGCGTGGGGCAAGATCCGCTCGTTCGAATCCGGCATCAACCACATCTCGTCGATCGCGCTGGGCGAGGGCGGCGAAGACGGCGCGATCGACATCCTGCTCGTGGGAATGGACAGCCGCACCGACGCGCACGGCAATCCCCTGTCCCAGGAGGAACTGGCGACGCTGCGGGCAGGCGACGACGAAGCCACCAACACGGACACGATCATCCTGATCCGCGTCCCCAACAACGGAAAATCCGCGACCGCCATCTCGATCCCCCGCGACTCCTATGTCGAGGCACCGGGAATCGGCAAGATGAAGATCAACGGCGTGTACGGCTCGGAACACCTCGAGAAGATGACCGAACTCGTCGAGCAGAAGGGCGTGGACCCGACCGAAGCCGAGCCGCGGGCCAAGGAAGCCGGGCGCGAGGCCCTGATCAAGACCGTGGCCAACCTCACCGGCGTCACCGTCGACCACTACGCCGAGATCGGGTTGCTGGGCTTCGCGTTGATCACCGACGCCCTCGGCGGCGTCAACGTGTGTTTGAAAGAGCCCGTGTACGAACCTCTTTCGGGAGCCGATTTTCCTGCGGGCTGGCAGAAGCTCAGTGGTCCGCAGGCGCTGAGCTTCGTCCGGCAGCGCCACGATCTGCCACGCGGCGACCTCGACCGGGTGACGCGTCAGCAGGCAGTGATGGCTTCCCTTGCGCACGAGGTGATCTCCAGTAAGACTCTGTCGAGTCCGGCCACCTTGAACCGGCTGCAGGACGCCGTGCAGCGCTCCGTCGTGCTCTCCGACGGTTGGGATGTCATGCAATTCGCCGAGCATCTGCAGAAGCTGGCCGCGGGCAACGTCGCGTTCGCCACCATTCCGGTGCTGCAGGAGAACGGCTGGAGCGACGACGGGATGCAGAGCGTCGTGCGCGTGGACCCCTCCGAGGTCAAGAGCTGGATCGAAGGCCTGCTGCACGAGCAGGACGAAGGAAAGACCGAGCAGATCGCGTACACCCCCGACAAGACCACCGTCGAGGTGGTCAATGCCACCGAGGTCAACGGCCTGGCCGCCGCGGTGTCGCAGGTGCTGACCAACAAGGGGTTCACTCCCGGCGCGACGGGCAACCACGAGGGTGACCCGGTGGCCAGCAGCCAGGTGCGCGCCAACAAGGCTGACGACCTTGGCGCACAGGCCGTCTCGAAGGACCTGGGCGAGTTGGCGATCGTCGAGGACCCGTCGGTGGCCCCGGGGCACGTGCGGGTGGTGCTGGCCGACGACTACACCGGTCCGGGTTCGGGTCTGGACGGTAGCAACGTTCCGACGCTGACCACCGATTCGGTGGCCGTCGGGTCGACTGAGACCGCTCCGCCCCCGTCGCCGATCCTGACCGCCGGATCCGACGACCCGGAGTGCGTCAACTAACGTCGAATAGCGTGACGACCGTCAGTGGGGAAATCCTCGACCCGCTCATGGCCTCCGACCCCGCGGGCCCCCGCATCACCTACTACGACGACGCGACCGGCGAACGCATCGAGTTGTCCACCGCCACGCTCGCGAACTGGGCCGCCAAGACCGCCAACCTGTTACGCGACGAGTTGGGCGCAGGCCCGTCGTCTCGCATCGCGGTTCTGTTGCCCGCGCACTGGCAGAGCGCCGCCGTGTTCTTCGGTATCTGGTGGATCGGCGCCGAGGTGGTGCTCGGGGACGCTTCGGTGGACTCCGCCGACGTCGCGCTGTGCACCGCCGACCGGTTGGCCGAGGCCGATGGTGCGGTCGGGATGGATAGCGGAACAGGTGAGGTCGCGGTGCTGTCGCTGGACCCGTTCGGCAAGCCCGCGGCCGATCTGCCGGTCGGTGTCACCGACTACGCCACCGCGGTGCGGGTACACGGCGACCAAATCTCACCTGAGCGCACGCCCGGCCCCGCGCTCAACGGCCGCGGCGTCGACGAGGTGCTCGCCGCGGCCCGCCAATCCGCCGCGACACAGGGTTTCACCGCATCCGACCGGGTGCTGTCCAGCGCCGGATGGGATACCGCCGACGAGCTCGTCGACCACATGCTGGCCGTCTTCGCCGTCGGCGCCTCGCTCGTGCAGGTGGCCAATCCCGATTCCGCACTGGCCGACCGTCGTAGGGCAACCGAGAAGGTCACCAAGGGCTGAGGAGCCATTTCGGCGAAATCGGGCTTTCGTCGACGCTGAAGCGCCCGCAGTGCCACGCTGGAGAGCGTGATCGACCGGCGCGAATTCTTCGTGCTGTCGGCGGGCGTGGCGGCCGCCGTCGTGGGCGGTTGTTCGTCGCGGACGCCCCAACCGGCGTCGGCCGATCGAAGCTCGAGCCCGGGGTTCGACATCACGTTCACCCCTGCGGAGGTGGACGTCGACCTCGGCGGGGTCACCGTCCGCACCTGGGCCTACGGCGGCCGGGTGCCCGGCCCGGAGATCCGCATCCGCAAAGGCGACAGGATGCGCGCTCAGCTGGAAAACAGGCTGCCCGCCCCGACCACCATCCACTGGCACGGTCTGGCCATCCCCAACGCCATGGACGGCGTGCCCGTGTTGACGCAGCCCGCCGTGCCCGCGGGCCAGTCGTTCACCTACGACTTCGTCGTGCCCGATGCCGGGACGTACTGGTACCACTCCCATGAGGGCACTCAACTCGACCGCGGGCTGTACGGCCCGCTGATCATCGAAGACCCCGCCGACGGCACCGACTACGACGACGAACTCGTCGTCGTGCTCGACGATTGGGTCGACGGCACCGGCCGCAACCCCGACCAGGTCCTTGCCGAACTGAACAAGGCGGGCATGCCGGCGATGCCGAACATCCCGGACGCCGGCATCACCCCGACCACCCCGCTCGGCGACGACGGCGGCGACGTCACCTACCCCTACTACGTCATCAACGGACGCGTGACCGCCGATCCACAGGTCGTCGATTACCGTGCCGGACAACGCATCCGGCTGCGGGTCATCAATGCCGGTTCGGACACCGCGTTCCAGGTCGGCGTGCCCGGACACTCTCTGCGGGTGATCGCGACCGACGGCTTTCCGGTCGAATCCAGGCAGGCCGATTCGGTCATCCTCGGGATGGGTGAACGGGCCGATGCGATCGTCACCCTGCAGGCGTCGGCGCCGGTCATCGCCGCGGCGTACCGCAAGGACGGCTACGCGCGGCTCGACATGCGCGTCGACAACAGGGCCGGCACGGGCAACATCGACGACTACGTCGCGACGCTGCGGACCCAGCCTCCGCTCGACACCGCGACGCTGGCGGCCACACCCGAGGTGAACCTGCCCGACCGCGCCGTCCAGCAGGTCATCGACATGCGGTTGGCCGGCCCGGTCGACGGCTACACCTGGACGATCAACGGAAAGCGCTACGACCCGCCCCGCGACGGATACGCGGTCACACGTGACCAGCGCGTGCGCATCCGCTATGTCAACGAGTCGAAGATGTTCCACCCCATGCACTTACACGGGCACACGTTCCAGGTGATGGGGCCCGACGGCCCGCGGGCCCGCAAGGACACGGTGCTCGTCGCGCCGCTGCGCACCGTCGACATCGACTTCGACACCGACAACCCTGGGCGGTGGATCACCCACTGCCACAACACGTATCACCTCGAAGCGGGGATGGCCACCTTCATCGAATACCCCTGAGCGGGGACTACTTCAGCAGTGCGCGGGACATCACCACGCGCTGAATCTGGTTAGTGCCCTCGTAGATCTGGGTGATCTTGGCGTCGCGCATCATTCGCTCGACCGGGAAGTCGGTGGTGTAGCCGTAACCACCGAACAGTTGGACCGCGTCGGTGGTGACCTCCATCGCGATATCGGAGGCGAAGCACTTCGACGCCGAGGAGATGAACCCGAGTTCGGACTCACCGCGTTCGGCCCTGGCGGCGGCGGAGTACACCGTCAACCGGGCCGCTTCGATCTTCATCGCCATGTCGGCGAGCATGAACTGCACCGCCTGGAAGTCAGCGATCGGCCTGCCGAACTGCTTGCGCTCCTTGACATATGCGATCGACGCGTCGAGCGCGCCCTGCGCGATGCCGACCGCCTGCGCACCGATCGTCGGCCGAGTGTGGTCCAGGGTGGCCAGCGCGGTCTTGAAACCGGTGCCCTCCTCGCCGATGATCCGGTCGGCGGGGATCCGGCAGTCTTCGAAGTACAGCTCGGTGGTGGGCGATCCCTTGATGCCCATCTTCTTCTCCTTGGCGCCGATGGAGAAGCCGGGATCGTCCTTGTGCACGACGAACGCTGAGATGCCGTTGGCCTTCTTGTCCGGATCGGTCACCGCCATCACCGTGTACCACGTCGACTGGCCGCCGTTGGAGATCCAGCACTTGGCGCCGTTGAGAACCCACTCGTCACCCTCACGGCGGGCCCTGGTGCGCATCGATGCGGCGTCGCTGCCGGCCTCGCGTTCGGACAGCGCGTACGACGCGACGGCTTCACCGGCGGCGATCGACGGCAGCACCTGCTTCTTGAGCTCCTCGCTGCCGCGCAGCAACAGGCCCATGGTGCCCAGCTTGTTGCAGATCGGGATCAGCGACGACGACGCGCACACCCGCGCGACCTCTTCGATCACGATGCACGCCGCGATCGAGTCGCCGCCCTGACCGCCGTACTCCTCGGGGATGTGGATGGCGGCCATCCCCGACGAGGTCAGCGCCGCCAGCGCCTCGTCGGTGTAGCGCGCCTTCTCGTCGACGTCGGCCGCGTGCGGGGCGATCTCCTTCTCGCAGAGGTCGCGCAGCACCGCACGCAGTTCGTTGTGCTCGTCGGAGAGCTGAAAGAGATCGAATGACGGGTTGCCGATGGCCATGAAAAACTCCTTGCTACTCGTCGGTAACCCTACTCCCGCGGGTCGGGCACCCTATTCGCCGAGGAGGCGGTCTCGCAGCGCCGCATCCTTCTGCAGCACCGTGTCGTGCAGGTCGGCCTGGAACTGTACGACCCGCTTGCGCAGCGCCGCGTCCGCCGACCCGAGGATCCGCACCGCCAGCAAGCCCGCGTTGCGGGCGCCGCCGATCGACACCGTGGCCACCGGCACGCCTGCTGGCATCTGCGCGATCGACAGCAGCGAGTCCAAGCCGTCGAGCTTGGCCAGCGGCACCGGTACGCCGATGACGGGCAGCGGGGTCGCCGACGCCACCATGCCCGGAAGATGCGCCGCCCCGCCTGCCCCGGCGATGATCACCTCGATACCGCGGTCCGCGGCGCTCTGGGCGTACTCGAGCATGCGGACCGGCGTGCGGTGCGCAGAGACGACGCCGACCTCGAAGGGCACATCGAACTCGGCCAGCGCGTGGGCGGCGTCCTCCATCACCGACCAGTCGCTGTCGCTGCCCATGATCAGGCCGACCCGCGGCGCAGCAGCACTACTCATGTGGATCCCATCCGTCCGTCCATTCCGCGTGCGACAACCAGTGTGCCGCCCTGGCAGCGCGTTCGCGTACATCGGCCACGAACGCGTCGTCGTCAAGAGAACCGCCGGGCGAGCCGAGGACGTTGACGTGACCGATCTTTCGGCCGGGCCGCTCGGCCTTGCCGTACAGATGCACCTTCACGTCGGGCATCCTGGCGAACAGGTGGTGCAGCCGCTCGTCCATCGTCATCGCCGGTAGCTGTTGTGCGCCAAGCACATTGGCCATCACCGTGACGGGGACGATCTGTGCGGTGTCGCCGAGTGGATAGTCGAGCACCGCACGTAGGTGCTGTTCGAACTGACTGGTCTGCGCACCGTCCATGGTCCAGTGCCCGGAGTTGTGCGGGCGCATGGCGAGCTCGTTGACGAGCAGGGTGCCGTCGACGGTTTCGAACAACTCGACGGCCAGCACCCCGACAACCCCGAGTTCAGAGGCCAGCCGCAAACCCAACTGCCCAGCCGCTGAGCGCAACTCGCCATCAAGGCCCGGGGCCGGTGCAATCACCTCGACGCAGATGCCGTCGCGCTGCACGGTTTCCACCACCGGCCACGCCGCGCCCTGCCCGAACGGCGAACGCGCCACCAGGGTCGCCAGTTCGCGCCGCATCGCGACCCTCTCCTCCACCATCACTTCCGCCCCGCCGTCCAGGTAGCGCTGCGCGGCCGCACGCGCCTCGGCAACGTCACCGGCCAGCGTGACCCCGCGGCCGTCGTAGCCGCCGCGCACGGTCTTGACCACGACGGGACCGTCGATCCGTGCGGTGAATGCGTCGATGTCGGACAGGTCGTCGACCGCCGCGAACCGCGGCACCGGCGCGCCGAGCACCTCGAGCCTGCGGCGCATCACCAGCTTGTCCTGGGCATGGATCAGCGCCGACGGAGGAGGAGCCACGTTGACGCCGTCGGCCAGCAGCTTCTCCAGCAGTTCGGCGGGCACGTGCTCGTGGTCGAAGGTCAGCGCGTCGGCGCCGGAGGCGGCACGGCGCAACGCCTCGAGATCGGTGTGTGTGCCCAACACCACATCCGGGCTCACCTGCGCGGCCGGGTCGCCGGCGTCCACGGCGAGGACGCGCAGAGTCTGGCCGAGCGCGATCGCGGCCTGATGGGTCATCCTGGCCAGCTGACCACCGCCGACCATGGCCACCACCGGCGGCCCTTTGGGGTTCTGTGACACGTCTTCATGGTGTCATGACCACGCCGTGGAGTCGGTTCCGATGCACCGGCTGCGACCTGCATGAGTACACGTAGAGTGCGGTATTTCCGTACACTGCCCTGTTGTGTCCTTTACCGATGCGACGATCGCACGGCTGCCCCGTCCGGTACGGCCGTACTTCGAGCGGCATCACGAACTGATCAAGTTCGCGATCGTCGGCGCGACGACGTTCCTCATCGACACATCGGTCTTTTACACACTCAAGCTGACGGTGCTCGAGCCCAAGCCGGTCACGGCGAAGATCATCGCGGGCATCGTCGCGGTGATCGCGTCCTACATCCTCAACCGCGAGTGGAGCTTCCGCGACCGCGGCGGCCGCGAGCGTCATCACGAGGCGCTGCTGTTCTTCGGCGTCAGCGGGGTCGGCGTGCTGTTGAGCATGGCCCCGCTGTGGATCTCGAGCTACGTGCTGATGCTGCGGGTGCCCGAAGTCAGCCTGACCGTTGAGAACATCGCCGACTTCATCTCGGCCTACATCATCGGCAACCTGCTGCAGATGGCGTTCCGGTTCTGGGCGTTCCGGCGCTGGGTGTTCCCCGACGAGTTCGGCCGCAACCCCGACCGGGCGATGGAGTCGCTCACCGCGGGCGGGCTCGCCGAACTCCTCGAGGACCACCACGAAGGTGTCGCCGCCGAGCACGCCGAGGGCAACGTCACACCGCTGCGCCGCCCCGGCCGACGCGCCGGACACGCCGCTCAACTCGGCGACTCCTCCGAGCCCAGAGTGTCGAAGACCTCGTGATACAGCAGCGAGTGGACCCGTTCCACCCGCGGGATGTCGTCGAATGCGATCGGGTCTTGGGCCGCTGACTCGATGATCAACGTGCCGGTCCGCAGCATGCGGTCCAGCAGTGCGTGCCGGAACTCGACACTGTTGATCCGCGCCAGCGGGATGTCGATTCCCGACCGGGTCAGCACCCCGTGCCGAAACATCACCCGGCGATCGGTGATCACGAAGTGCGTCGTCCACCAGCTCAGGAACGGCCAGATCGTCAGCCACCCGATGATCACCAGCCAGATCGCGCCGATCACGATCAGCACGACGTTGCGGGCGGTCTGATCCCACTCCATGGTGTTGACGTAGCCGGCGCCGAACGCGGCCAGCGCGGTCACCAGCAGCAACACCAGGACCGGACCAATCAGCCGCTTCCAATGCGGATGGCGGTGCAAGACCACCTGCTCGTCGGAGGCGAGCACGTTGTCGGGGTAACCCATGCGATGACCTTAAAGCGATTTCGGTGTCGTTAGTCGCGATGCGCGCGACGAATTACACCGAAATCACTGGTCGGGCCGTAGATGGACGATGTCTCCTGCGGAGACGGTCACCGACCGGTCGTCGGCATCGATGACCAGCCGACCCTGCTCGTCGACGTCGCGCGCCACGCCGACGACCTGCTGGTCGCCGGGCAGCAGCGCGCGGACCCGCTGACCCAGCGTGAGGCTGCGGGCGCGATAGTCGGCGGCAAGGCCGGCGTCGGCGCCTGCGGCCTGAGCCCACGAATCGACGCGGTTGCCCAGTTCGTGCAGCAGCCGCACAACCAGGCGTTGCCGGTCGGGTGCCGGGACACCGAGGTCCACCAGCGAGGTGGCCCCCTCGACGCCGACGTCCTCACCGCGCAGCGAGACGTTGAGCCCGACGCCGAGCACGACGGCCTGTTGACCGCCTGCGACCTCGGCCAGGATTCCGGCCAGCTTGCCGCCCCCGGCCAGTACGTCGTTGGGCCACTTCAGGCCGGCGGTGACGCCGGTGTCGGCGACCGCGTCCACGACGGCCACGCCGGTCGCCAGCGGCAGCCAGCCCCAGGCGGAGCTGGGCACCCCGGCGGCGTCGAGACCCACCGACATCGTGATCTGCGTGAACGGCACCGCCGACCAGCTGCGACCCCGGCGGCCACGGCCCGCGGTCTGGTTCTCGGCGATCAGCACCGCGCCGGCGATGTCGTCGCCGCCCCCGGCGCGTGCGATCAGGTCGGCGTTGGTCGACCCGGTCTCGGCCACCACGTCGATACGCCGCCACGCGCGCGAACCGGCGAACACCTGCTCGCGCAGCGCCGCGACGTCGAGCGGAGCCGGGTGCGCGGTCATCGGAATCGGACTCCCATCGCCAAGACGCATTCGGCCCTCACTACTACCACCGGCGGCTCTGCGCGCGGTGCGCGAGGCGTCCTTAAGGGGACCTTAAGGACGCGCCGTCGGTCGCGCGCCGGTCGTTCGTTAGCATCGAGCACCATGACCTCCGTTCAGAAGCCGTCGGTCGAGCCGTCAGGCGAACACGAGATCGACATCCACACCACCGCGGGCAAGCTGGCCGATCTGCGCAGGCGCGCCGAGGAGACCTTGCACCCGGTCGGCGAGGAAGCGATCGAGAAGACACACGCCAAGGGCAAGCTCACCGCTCGCGAACGCATCCTGGCGCTGCTCGACGAGGGCTCGTTCGTCGAACTGGACGCGCTGGCGCGACACCGCAGCACCAACTTCGGGATGGAGGCCAACCGCCCGCTCGGCGACGGCGTGGTGACCGGTTACGGCACCATCGACGGCCGCGAGGTGTGCATCTTCAGCCAGGACGCGACGGTCTTCGGCGGCAGCCTCGGCGAGGTGTACGGCGAGAAGATCGTCAAGGTCCAGGAACTGGCGATAAAGACCGGAAGGCCGTTGATCGGCATCAACGACGGTGCGGGCGCGCGCATCCAAGAGGGCGTCGTCTCACTTGGCTTGTACAGCAACATCTTCCACAACAACATCCTGGCCTCCGGCGTGATCCCGCAGATCTCGCTGATCATGGGCGCGGCGGCGGGCGGCCACGTGTACTCCCCCGCCCTGACCGACTTCGTGATCATGGTCGACCAGACCAGCCAGATGTTCATCACCGGACCCGACGTCATCAAGACCGTCACCGGTGAAGAGGTGACGATGGAGGAACTCGGCGGCGCGCACACCCACATGTCGAAGTCGGGGCTTGCGCACTACGTGGCCTCCGGCGAGCAGGACGCGTTCGACTATGTGCGCGAATTGCTCTCCTACCTGCCCAGCAACAACTACGCCGATCCGCCGCGCTATCCGGAGGTGGTTCCCGAGGGGCCGATCGAGGACAACCTCACCGACGAGGACATCGAGCTGGACACGCTGATTCCGGACTCGCCGAACCAGCCCTACGACATGCACGAGGTCATCACCCGCATCCTCGACGAGGACGAGTTCCTCGAGGTGCAGGCCGGTTACGCGCAGAACATCATCGTCGGGTTCGGCCGCATCGAGGGCCGCCCGGTCGGCATCGTGGCCAACCAGCCGACACAGTTCGCCGGCTGCCTGGACATCAACGCCTCGGAGAAGGCCGCGCGGTTCATCCGGACGTGCGACTGCTTCAACGTCCCGATCGTGATGCTGGTCGACGTGCCGGGCTTCTTGCCGGGTACCGGCCAGGAGTACAACGGCATCATCCGGCGCGGGGCCAAGCTGCTCTACGCCTACGGCGAGGCCACCGTCGCCAAGATCACCGTCATCACCCGCAAGGCCTACGGCGGCGCCTACTGCGTCATGGGGTCCAAGGAGATGGGCGCCGACGTGAACGTCGCCTGGCCGACCGCACAGATCGCGGTGATGGGCGCCTCGGGCGCCGTCGGCTTCGTGTACCGCAGCAAGCTCAAGGAAGCGGCCCGCAACGGCGAGGACGTCGATGCGTTGCGCCTGGAGCTGCAGCAGGAGTACGAGGACACCCTGGTCAACCCATACATCGCGGCCGAACGCGGCTACGTCGATGCGGTGATCCCGCCGTCGCACACGCGCGGCTACGTCGCGAACGCGCTACGGCTGCTGGAACGCAAGATCACGCAGATTCCGCCCAAGAAGCACGGGAACATCCCCCTGTGAGCGGGGCGAACGATTCAACGCCTGTGAGCGGGGCGAACGATTCAACGCCTGTGAGCGGGGCGAACGGCGTGGAGGCGGACGTGACGGTGACCGACGAGCAGAGCGCCGCCCAGCAGGATCACGAGGCGCACATCCAGGTCGTCAGGGGTGAGCCGAGCCAGGACGAGCTCGCCGCGCTGATCGCGGTGCTGGCCGCCGCGTCGAGCGTGCCGTCCGAGCCGCGCGAGCAGGAAGAGAACCTCTGGGGTCATCCCGTCGACCGGCTGCGGTACACGCCGTTCAGCTGGCAGCGGGTGACGCTCGTGGAACGGGCACACATGCGCCGTCGATGACGCGCGTCGTCCTCGCCTCGGCGTCCTCCGGCCGTCGAAAAGTCTTGCGGCAGGCCGGAATCGATCCGCTGATCGTGGTGTCCGGCGTCGACGAGGACGCCGTCGTCGCCGGGCTCGACGCCGCGGCGACACCCGCGCAAGTGACGGTCGCCCTCGCCACGGCCAAGGCCGACGCAGTCGTCGCCGGACTCGATCCGGCGGTCCGTGCCGACTGCGTCGTGATCGGCTGCGATTCCATGCTTTTCCGCGACGGGACATTGGCGGGCAAACCCGCCTCTGCCGAGGCCGCACTCGCCGGCTGGCAGCAGATGGCCGGCTCCTCCGGTCGGCTCCACACGGGTCACTGCATGATCCGCTTGCAGGACAACGGCATTGTGTGCCGGCTGGCCGAAGCCGAGGCCACCACCGTGCACTTCGCGGTGCCGTCGAGGGCCGATCTCGAGGCCTACGTCGCCAGCGGCGAGCCGACGGCGGTGGCGGGCGGCTTCACCCTCGACGGTTTGGGCGGCTGGTTCATCGAGGGCGTGGACGGCGACCCGTCATCGGTGATCGGCATCGGACTGCCCCTGGTCCGCGGCATGTTCGAGCGCGCCGGGCTGTCGCTGGCCGACCTCTGGCGCGATAACCCGGTCACCTGACCCCACGGGGCACGCCTGCCTCGGTAGGCTCGGGTTCGTGCCTCTACCTGCCGATCCAGACCCTGCCCTGCAGTCATACGCCCATCCCGAACGCCTGGTCACCGCCGATTGGTTGTCGGCCAACCTGGGCAGGCCGGGACTGGCCATCGTGGAGTCCGACGAGGACGTGCTGCTCTACGACACCGGTCACATACCGGGTGCGGTCAAGATCGACTGGCACACCGACCTGAACGACCCGCACGTGCGCGACTACATCACCGGCGAACAGTTCGCCGACCTGATGAACCGCAAGGGCATCGCCCGCGACGACACCGTGGTGATCTACGGCGACAAGAGCAACTGGTGGGCGGCATATGCCCTCTGGGTGTTCACGCTGTTCGGCCACCCGGACGTCCGGCTCCTCAACGGGGGCCGCGACCTGTGGATCTCCGACGGCCGGGAAACCACGCTCGACGTGCCGAGCAAGACCAGCACCGGCTACCCCGTCGTGGAGCGCGACGACGCGCCGATCCGCGCGTTCAAGGAGGACGTTCTCGACGCGCTCGGAAAGGCGCCTCTGATCGACGTCCGCTCGCCGCAGGAGTACACCGGGGAACGCACCCACATGCCCGACTATCCCGAGGAGGGCGCGCTCCGGGGCGGCCACATACCGACCGCTCGGTCGATTCCGTGGGCCAAGGCGGCTGACGACAGTGGCCGGTTCCGCAGCCGTGCCGAGCTCGAGGATTTGTACGGCTTTTTGACCCCCGACGACGAGACGATCGTCTACTGCCGCATCGGTGAGCGTTCGAGCCACACCTGGTTCGTGCTGACCCACCTGCTGGGGCTGCCCGGCGTCCGCAATTACGACGGTTCGTGGACCGAATGGGGCAACGCCGTCCGGGTGCCGGTCACCGCCGGGCCCGAACCAGGGGAGGTGCCGGGCTCCTCATGAGCGCAATGCCGGCCGCGCTGGCGGAGGTGGTGACGGACTTCAAGGAGGTGCAGGGTCAGGACAAGCTGCAACTGCTCCTGGAGTTCGCCAACGAGTTGCCTCCGCTGCCCGCCGACCTCGAAGAGACCGCGATGGAACCGGTGCCCGAATGCCAGTCACCGCTGTTCCTCCACGTCGACGCCGACAATCGCGAGCATGTCCGGCTGTACTTCAGCGCGCCCGCCGAAGCGCCGACGACGCGTGGGTTCGCCGCCATCCTGGCCGCGGGGCTCGATGATCTCTCCGCCGACGAGATCCTGGCCGTGCCCGACGACTTCTACTCCGAACTGGGGCTCGCTGCCCTGATCAGCCCGCTGCGGTTGCGCGGGATGTCGGCGATGCTGGCCCGCATCAAGAAGCGGCTGCGCTGACGCGCTTGGGCCGAGCGATCACCTGTGCAGAATTCCGGGGGGCTGAATCCGTACCTGGATGAACGCTCACGGATGTGTGGGGCAGCCCCGGTTTATTACTCGCGGGTAAGGGACCGGCTCGCCGAGACCTCAGCAGGGCCGCATAAACTCCCTCCGTTACATTCTTAAAGACGTTTCTTAGACATGCCACCAGGAGGCGCAGTGCCCAGTCACGCCAGCTCGAAGATCTCCAAGGTGCTGGTCGCCAACCGCGGGGAGATCGCGGTCCGGGTGATCAGGGCCGCTAAGGACGCCGGGCTGCAGAGCGTGGCGGTGTACGCCGAACCCGACGCCGACGCTCCTCACGTACGCCTCGCCGACGAGGCCTTCGCCCTGGGCGGGCAGACCTCGGCGGAGTCGTACCTGGTGTTCGAGAAGCTGCTCGACGCCGCCGAGAAGTCCGGTGCCAACGCGATTCACCCGGGCTACGGATTCCTCTCCGAGAACGCTGATTTCGCGCAGGCGGTCCTCGACGCCGGCCTGATCTGGATCGGGCCCAGCCCGCAGTCGATCCGCGATCTCGGTGACAAGGTGACCGCCCGCCACATCGCCGCGCGCGCCCAGGCGCCGCTGGTTCCGGGCACCTCGGATCCGGTCAAGGACGCCGACGAGGTCGTCGCGTTCGCCAAGGAGTACGGCGTCCCGGTCGCGATCAAGGCCGCGTTCGGCGGAGGCGGCCGCGGCATGAAGGTGGCCCGCACCATCGAAGAGATCCCTGAGCTGTACGACTCGGCGGTCCGCGAGGCCGTCGCGGCGTTCGGCCGCGGTGAGTGCTTCGTCGAGCGCTACCTCGATAAGCCCCGCCACGTCGAGGCTCAGGTGATCGCCGATCAGCACGGCAACGTCGTCGTCGCAGGCACCCGAGACTGCTCGCTGCAGCGCCGCTTCCAGAAGCTGGTCGAGGAGGCGCCCGCGCCGTTCCTGACCGACGCTCAGCGCAAGGAGATTCACGAGTCGGCCAAGCGCATCTGCAAGGAGGCCGGCTACTACGGCGCAGGCACCGTCGAGTACCTCGTCGCCCAGGACGGGCTGATCTCGTTCCTCGAGGTGAACACCCGCCTGCAGGTCGAACATCCGGTGACCGAGGAGACCTCGGGCATCGACCTGGTGCGCCAGCAGTTCCGCATCGCCAACGGCGAACCGCTCGACATCACCGAGGACCCGACGCCTCGCGGCCATTCCATCGAGTTCCGCATCAACGGCGAGGACGCCGGACGCGGCTTCTTGCCCGCCCCCGGCCCGGTCACCACGTTCGTGCCGCCTACCGGCCCCGGTGTGCGCCTGGATTCCGGTGTCGAGAGCGGTTCGGTCATCGGCGGCCAGTTCGACTCGATGCTGGCCAAGCTGATCGTCACCGGCGCCAACCGCCAAGAGGCCCTCGAGCGGTCCCGTCGCGCGCTGGACGAGTTCACCGTCGAAGGCCTGGCCACGGTCATCCCGTTCCACCGGGCGGTCGTGTCCGATCCCGCGTTCATCGGCGACGACAACGGCTTCGCCGTGCACACCCGCTGGATCGAAACCGAGTGGGACAACACGATCGAGCCGTTCACCGGCGGCGATCCGATCGAGGAAGAGGACACGGTCCCGCGGCAGACCGTGGTCGTCGAGGTCGGCGGCCGCCGGCTGGAGGTGTCGCTGCCCGGCGATCTCGCGCTCGGTGGCGGCGGCGGTGCGGGCGGCGCCGGTTCCAATGTCGTGCGGAAGAAGCCGAAGGCCCGCAAGCGTGGCGGTGGCGGCGGAGCGGCGGCCTCCGGCGACGCCGTGACCGCGCCGATGCAGGGCACCGTGGTCAAGGTCGCTGTCGAGGAGGGCCAGGAGGTCTCCGCCGGTGACCTCGTCGTGGTGCTCGAGGCGATGAAGATGGAGAACCCGGTCACCGCGCACAAGGACGGCACGATCACCGGCTTGGCGGTCGAGCCCGGCGCGGCGATCACCCAGGGCACCGTCCTCGCCGAGATCAAGTGATTTCGGTGCGCAACCGATCGCGCAGCGAGCGTTAGCGCACCGAAATCGCCATGGAGCCCGTCGAAATCAACGCCGGCGCATGGTATTTGCGCGCGCCGCGCGATGACGAGCTGATCGACGACGCCCCCGCGCTCGCCGAGATGGGTGAGACCGATCCCGGTTACATCGCTCGTTGCCGCGCGCAGTGGTTGTCCGACACCACATACACCTGGGCGGTGTGTGAACCGACCACCGGCGAGATGCTGGCCGAGATCAGGATCGACCCGCAGGCCGCGGTGGTGCACACGCGATTTCGCGACGGCTACGCCGATGCGGCCGCGATCGCCGAGCACTCCGTACGCCGCTTCGCGACGGCGATGCTGGGCCTCACGGTGACCTGATTGCCGGCTCGCCGGCGTCACCTGATTGCCGGCTCGCCGGCGTGACCTGACATCACCTGACGTCGATGTCGCGACCCGTCGCCAGATCGGCACAATCAACCGCAACGACGTCGTCGCGCGCTGCCAGAAACGAGCGCGCGCCCTCGTCGCCGTGGACCTCTTCGAGCAGCGCGGCCCAGTGCCTGCGCGCGATCACCACGGGGTGGCCCGGCGATTGCCCGTAGCGTGCGCGCGCGATACCCGACTCCGACGCCACCGCCGCGTCCACCACCCGACCCACGACGTCCGCTCCGACATCGGGTGTGTCGACGGTGTGCAGCACGGCGTAATCGGCCTCGACCGCCGAGAGCCCAGCCCGCAGCGATGCCGACAACCCGTCCGCCCAGGCCTCGGCGAACACAGCGCGCGCAGGCCGGGGAACCTCGACCACCGCCGCACCCAGCACCACCACCACATCGCCACATCCGCCGTCCCTCAAGGCGTTGACCGCGGCTCTGAGCCATTCACCTTGAGCTGCAAGCACTTTGGGCATCCCGTAGCGGGTGCCCGCGCCTGCGGCCAGCAGCACACCGGTGACCTTCAGCGTCATCGCGCACCCACTCTCCGATGTGACTCTAGTTTCGTCAAATTTGTCATGAAGTCAGGGGTTTTAACCGCTGTGACCAGCGGTTACGGCGGCGGTCTTGATAGCGATTGTGCATGGTCAGTTAGCAGCGTAGGGTTCAGTCCAGGTTGAGTTCACAGCCGAGCTGGAACGTCATCGACGTGCAAGGGCAGAACTCCCCGCCTCTGCTGCGACGGCTTTGAATACGCAGGGCCCAAATTTTTGACGTGAACCACAGTACGAATGAGACATTCACTGATGGAGTCACACATGTCTAATCCCGATTTATCAGTCGCTGTACAAGCGCAGTCCGACGAGACTCGCGACTGTCACACCGCGCACTTCGTGACCCGCCGGGTGCAGCCGGACACCGCGATCGTCAGCGCCCACGGTGAGATCGACGCCGCGAACTCCCAGGAGTTCGTCGACTACGCGATGCGCCACGCCACAGAGCTCGAGCGCATCGTCGTCGACCTGTCGGGCGTCGAATTCTTCGGCACCGCAGGGTTCTCCGCGCTGCACACGCTCAACGTGCGCACCGCAGGCGAGAAGATCGAGTGGGCGCTGTTGCCGAGTGCATCGGTCAGCCGCTTGTTGCGGATCTGCGATCCTGATGCTGCATTGCCCGTCTGCGACAGCATCGAGACAGCGCTCGCGGATGGCAAGAGCACCAAGCCCCTACTGCAACTGGTCCCGGAGTCGAGTTAGGGATTTCGCGAGCAGGCGCGACACGTGCATCTGCGAGATACCAACGCGCTCAGCGATTTGCGTCTGGGTGAGTGACTCGAAGAAGCGCAGCAGCAACACGGTACGTTCGCGTTCGGGCAGCGCAGCGAGCAAGGGCCGCAACGCTTCCCGGTTCTCGATCTGGTCAAGACCCAGGTCGACGTCGCCCAGTGTATCGGCGATCGCGGGGGCATCCTCGGTTCCGCTGCCGCCGCTGTCGATCGACAGCGTGTTGTAGGAGCTCCCGGCCACCAGGCCCTCGACGACCTCGTCGCGGTCCATGCCCAGCTCGGCCGCCAGCTCCGACGCCGTCGGGGCGCGGCCGAGCCGCTGCGACAACTCCGCGGTGGCGGCGCCGAGTCGCAGATGGAGCTCCTTGAGCCGCCGCGGCACCTTGACCGACCAACTGTTGTCGCGGAAGTGCCGTCGGACCTCGCCCATGATGGTGGGTACCGCGAACGAGACGAAGTCCGAGCCGGCCTCGACGTCGAAGCGGATCACCGCATTCACCAGCCCGACACGGGCCACCTGCACGAGATCCTCGCGTGGCTCACCTCGCCCGTCGAAACGCCGCGCAATGTGGTCGGCCAACGGAAGGCAGCGCTCGACGATGCGGTCGCGCTGCCGCTGGAACTTCGGCGAGTCCTCCGGCACGTTCTTCAGCTCGCGGAACATGTCGGCGACATCCGCGTACTCAGAGTTCGAACGCGACGACGAACCCTGTGACGTCGACGGCGTCACTGCAGCGTCGCTCGTCTCGTCGTCATGGAGATCCCGAACACCTGGGCGTTGTCGGGTCCCTGCCCATTCTCGAAGGTATTCACTTCGTCGGTCAGTGAACTCAGCACGTGCCAGCTGAAGCTGCCAGGCGCCAGGATGTCGGAACTCTTACACGTGGTGGACGCATCGATGACGACCGCGTCGTCGCGCGGGTCTATGACGAGCAGCAGGACGGAGTTGGGTACCGCGGATCGGATCAGCCTGGTGCACGCCTCGTCGACCGCGAGACGCAGGTCGGCGACGGCATCGAAGTCCAGATCCTCGAAGGTCGCAACCGCGGCGACCAGGGTGCGCAGCACCGCAAGATTCTCGAGCTCGGCGGCGACCCGGAGTTCCACCGACCGCGCGCCGTGCCCGTTCCCATTGTTCTTGTTGGCGACGTCGGCCATTTGACCTCCCGGCAATGTCGAAGGGAGATTACCCCAGGCCGGATCCCACCTAACCACGAGTACTCCGGTGACCCGCGAACGACGACGTGTGCCGTACGCCGGCGCGGGTATTTATACGGTCATGGAGAAGTCCCCACCCCGAACGCGACCGAGCAAACGGTGAACACGACTGTGAGCAGCGGCGTTTTGACGGCGCGACAAAGTAAGACTTCTCCATGGTGGGGGTTCAATACCCCCCGGCATCCAGGGGCCAAACATGCGACTTCGCCGTAGCGTCGTCAGCGGCCCCGGCCTGCGGAGGGTGCGTCGCGGTCGCGGGTTCTCCTACGAACATCCCGACGGCACCCCGGTCACCGACGAGAAGACCCTGCAGCGCATTAAGGATCTGGTCATCCCGCCCGCCTGGAAGAAGGTGTGGATCTGTCCCTACCCCAATGGGCACATCCAGGCGGTGGGCACAGACGCCGCGGGCCGACGCCAGTACCTCTACCACCAGAGGTGGCAGGAGGAGCGCAACGAGGAGAAGTTCGACCGGGTCCTGGAGATGTCGGCCGCGCTGCCCGAGATGCGCAGGCGCATCGCAGCGGACCTGCGCCGCCGCGGGCTGCACCGCGACCGGGTGCTGGCCCTCGCACTGCACCTGGCCGACCTCGGATACTTCCGGGCGGGCTCTGAGCAGTACGCCGAGGAGAACAACTCCTACGGCATCGCGACGCTGCTCTGCGAGCACGTGACCCTGCAGCGCGACGCCATCGAATTCGACTTCCCCGCCAAGAGCGGCGTGCGGCGCACGCTGCTGATCGACGACCCCGAAGCGGTTCGCTCGATCCGCGCGCTGTTGCGCCGCCCGGAGCGCACCGAACGGCTGCTGGTATGCCGCAACGGTTCGAGCTGGATCGACATCCACGCCGAGGACCTGAACACGAGGTTCAAAGAGCTCGTAGGGGATCGGTACACGGTCAAGGACCTGCGGACGTGGCACGGCACCGTGCTGGCGGCGGCCGCGTTCGTCGATGCTGACCCGCCGGTCAACAAGACTGTGATCAAGCGCGTCGAGTCCGCGGTGATGAAGGAGGTCGCCGAGGAACTCGGCAACACACCCGCTGTGGCCCGAGGTTCCTACGTCGACCCGCGAGTCGTGCAGGCCTACGAGTCCGAGCTCACCATCGCCTCGGCCGCCCGGCGCGCCGCGAAGATGAAGACCCTGGCCGAACGGCAGGAGGTGCTCGACCGCGGCACGGCCCGACTCATCCGCAAAGTTGCCAAAGGTCAGTAACCCGACGGGGTTCCGTTGCCCAGATAGGTCATCCCGGCCTCGGTGAGCAACGCCGCATCGAGCAGGTTGCGGGTGTCGACGACGACAGCTCCGGGCGCGTGCTCGGCGATCAGGGCCCAGTCCAGTTCGCGGAACTCCGGCCACTCGGTGAGCACCACGATGGCGTCGGCGTCTTTTGCCGCCAGATACGGATCGTCGACGGCGATGATCGACGACCCCCGCAACCGCGCCTGATCCATCGCCGGGAGCCTCGGGTCGTATCCGGTGACCTGCGCCCCGGTCCGGCCCAGATCGGCGCAGATGGTCAGCGCCGGTGAATCGCGCAGGTCACTGGTGCCCGCCTTGAACGTCAAGCCCAGCGCGGTGATGCGGGCGCGACCGAGCGGGGTGGCCATGGACCGGCCCAGCGTCGACGCGATTCGCGCGGACTGCGCGGCGTTCGTCGAGCGAGCCGATTCGACCTCGGGCAGGTCTACCCCCGCCACCCTGCCGGTGTGCAGCATGGCCGCGGTGTCCTTTGGCAGGCACGATCCACCCCACCCCGGTCCCGGTTGCAGGAAGTGCGGGCCGATGCGCACGTCGGCGCCCATGCAGCGAGTGACGTCGGCGATCTCGGCACCCATTCGGGCGCACAGCGAGGCCAGCGAGTTGGCGTAGGAGATCTTCACCGCGAGAAAGGCGTTGCTGGCGTACTTCGCCAACTCCGCGCTTTCCGGGCTCATCCGAAAAACCTGCGCGTGGTTTCCGTACACGCGCGACACCAAGTGGGCGGCTTCGTCGTCGTCGGCGCCGATCACGATGCGGTCCGGGTTACGGAAGTCGTAGACGGCGTGGCTCTCGCGGAGGAACTCTGGATTGGAGACCGCGCGAATCTCGGCGTGCCGCACCCGCTTTTCGGCCCGCCGGGTGGTGCCGACCGGAACCGTCGACTTGAGCACCAGGACCGAACCCGGTCGCAACACGGTGGCGAGCTGCTCGACCGCCGCGTCGACCGCCGACAGGTCCGCCGATCCGTTGGATCTGCTCGGCGTCGGCACGCAGATGAACACCACGTCGCAATCGGCCAGATCCGGATATTCGACGGTGAATTCGAGCGTCCCGGAGTCCAATCCGTAACGAAGCAGCTCGGCCAGCCCGGGCTCGTCCAGCAGGGGAACACCGCTGCGGAGTTGCTCGACGCGGCCGGCGTCGATGTCGACGCACACCGTGTGGTGACCGCGTTCGGCCAGACACACCGCGGTCGTCAGGCCGACGTAGCCCGCGCCGATCACCCCGACTCGAATGGTGTTCATGCACAGTCCTTCAACAAACTCTCGGTGGCGTCGAGCACGCGACCGACTGTGATTAGCAGCAGGCCACGGTGCGGTCTGTCGGCGTGCGGATCGCCCTTGTCGCCGGCCCACACCGCGATGTGCGGACCCGTTCCCCGCGGACCCCACCGGTTCGGCGGTGTCGGACCGAACAGCAGCACCGACGGAGTGCCGCACGCGGTCGCAACGTGTCCTACTCCGGTGTCACCACAGATCAATAAGCGGCAATCGTGGATCAACGCGACGAGTTCGAGCAGTCCGAGAGTGCCTGCGAGCACGCTGGATCGGGGCAGCCCCGCGGCGTCGGCCACCGACCGGGCAAGGTCGACTTCGCTGTCGTCGCCTGTGATGACCACATCGTGGCCGCGGTTTCGCAGCGCGGCGGCGACCTGTCCGAAACGCTCCGGTGGCCAGCGCCGCGCGGCGTAGGCGGCGCCCGGATGGATCACCACCGCCGACGAGCGGTTCGGATAGCCGTCGGGCCGCGAGATCGCAAGATCCTGCGGATCACAGGTGATTCCGGCCCATTCGAGCAGCACGCACCAGCGGTCGACCTCGTGCATTTCGGCCCGCCACGGTGGGCCGTCGACCCCGGGATATGCGGGATGTCGGTGGGTGATCAGGGTTCGGGGGCGTATCGCAAGCAGATCGGCGATGCTATCGGGGCCGGAGCCGTGCAGGTTGACCGCGAGTGCGGGCGGGTCGCTGCGGGGACGCAGCCGGCCGAGGCCGGGTGTGGGGTCGAGCTCGTCGACCGCACCGGTGAGCATCACCAGATCGCGGTAGCGTTCCGGGGCTGCGAGCACGATGTGGGCGTCGGGGTGCGCCCGCCGCAGCCCACGCAGCGCCGGAATCCCGGTGAGCAGATCGCCGAGGCCCAGCGCGCGCAGCACCACGATGGTCTCCGGGATGGTCTCCGGGGTCACGGCCACGAAGACTCCGTGGACGCGCACACCACCAGCTCACGCACCTCGCACCCGGCCGGCTGAGACAGGACGAACACGACGGTGTCGGCAACGTGTTCGGGCTGGTTGAGCTTGGCGTCCGGCGGCGGCTTGTACTGCTCGTCGCGGCTGTCGAAGAACGCCGTGTGCATACCGCCCGGGATCAACGTCGTGACACCCACCTCCCCCGCCAGTTCCGCCGCCAACGCGCGGGAGAATCCGATGACCCCAAACTTGGAGGCGCAGTACGCGGTCGCGTCGCTGACGGCCTTGATCCCCAAAGTCGATGCGCACGTGACGATCCGGCCGCCGGTGTTCTTCAGGTACGGCAACGCCGAGCGGATCATCGCCGCGGTGCCCAGCAGGTTGACGTGGATGACGCGTTCCCAGTCCTTGACCGCGACATCGGCGAGCTTGCCGCACATGTCGGTGCCTCCGGCGGTGAACACGCCGTGGACCTGACCGCCGACGTGATCGGCCAGTTCGCGTACCGCCGCCTCCACCGCTTCGGTGTCGGCGAGATCGGCCCGCGCGAAGGCCACACCCGATTTCGGATCGTTGCGGTCGATCACCAGCGGCGTACCGCCCTGGCGCGCAACGGCTTCCACCGTAGCTGCGCCGAGGCCCGACGCGCCGCCGGTGATGATGATGTTACCCAGAGCCATTGAGAGTTTTCCTTTCGGTTCACGACCGCGCTGCGGCGATCAGATTTGACGATGAGTAGCCGGCGACGGTCGGCAGCAGCACGACCTCACCGCCGTGGCGGCGGACCACGTCGGCCTCGGGAAGGTCGGCCTCGGTGTAGTCGCCGCCCTTGACCCAGATGTCGGGCCGCAGTTGCTCCAGCGCCGCTTCAGGTGACAGTTCGTCGAAGGTCACCACGGCGTCGACACACGCCAGTGCGCCCAGCACCCGCGCCCTGTCATGATCCGCGACGACGGGCCTGCGCGGGCCCTTCAGCGCGCGCACCGAGGCGTCGGAGTTCAGCAGCACCACCAACGCGTCGCCCAGATCACGGGCCTGCCGCAGCAGGCGGACATGACCGGTGTGCAGCAGGTCGAAGCAGCCGCCGGTGGCGACCAGCCGGCCTGCGCGCCGGCGCAAGCGGTCCCGGACCTCGACGATGTCACCGGTGAGCGCGGTCGACGTTGCCGCCGAATGGATTCCACCGACGGCCGCGGCGCTCGATACGCCAACCGCACCGCCGGCGGCGACGAACCTGCTGGCGACGTCCACCGCGTCGGCGACGGCGTCGTGAACACCCTTACCTGCTACAAGTGCCATGGTGACCGCGATCGCGAACCGGTCTCCCGCGCCGCAGGTGTCGCCGTGGTCCGCCCGTGCGGCCGGATCCCGCACCGGGTGGTGCTCGTTACCGGTGTCGGTGGCCACGAGTGCACCCTTCGAACCCAGGGTCACGCATACCGCGCGTGCCGCCCACTGTTCGCGCAACGACTCCGCCGAGCGGCCCGCCGCCTCGTCCTGGTTCGGGGTGACCAGCCAGCAGCCCGGGACAGGTTCGCTCCCGCGCGGATGCGGGTCCCATACCGTCGGCACCCGCTGCGCGGCCGAGGCGACGAGTTCGCGGATCTCACCGTGCGCGGTGATGCCGCGCCCGTAGTCGGCGACACAGACCGCGGCGGCCTGCCCGAGTATCTCGGTCACCTCGGGGGGTACCTCGTCGCCCGCGGCCACTCCGTCACCGTGGTCGAGCCGCAGCATCGACTGCGCGGCCGCACGGATCCTGGTCTTGCACACCGTGTTTCCGGCCATCGGCAACCCTATGACCCGCACGCCGGCATCGGCCAGCAGGTCCGTCAGCGCGCGGCCTTCGGCGTCGTCGCCGACCGCGGTCACCAGCACCACATCGCAGCCCGTTCGGGCGGCGAGCACGGCGGCCAGCCCCGCCCCGCCCGGGCGTCGCCATATCCGTTCGGTGTCCACGACCGGGACGGGCGCCTCGGGACTCAGTCGGGTGGCGGTGCCTTCGATGTCGACGTCGAGCATGGAATCGCCGATGACGACCAATGGCTCACTCATGGGATCCCCCGAGCAGAACCTCGTCGACGGCGATGCACAGCGCATGCACGAGGAGCAGATGGACCTCCTGGACCGTCGCGGTGGTCGGCGCTTCGACGCAGACGGCGTCGTCGCACATCGCGGCGAGGGGATTGGGTTGGGGGCCGGTGAACGCCCATGCGGTGAGGCCGGTTTCGTGTGCGGCCTTGACGGCGGCGAGCACATTCGGGCTCGTGCCGCTGGTCGACAGGGAGACCAGTACGTCGCCCGGTCTGCCGTGTGCGCGCACACCTCTGGCGAATATCTCGTCGATTCCGTAGTCGTTGCCGATCGCGGTGAGCGCCGAGGTGTCGGCGTGTAACGAGATGGCGGACATGGGCATCCGCTCGTCGCGGAAGCGGCCGACCAGTTCAGCGGTCAGATGTTGTGCCTCGGCCGCGCTGCCGCCGTTGCCGCACGCGAGTAGCCGGCCGCCAGCGGTGAGGACATCGGCGAGCCGTCCCCCCCACGCGGCCAGCTTGGGCGCCTCCGGTGTGAGGTGGCCGGCCGCCTGTGACAGTGCGGAGAAGTGGGTTTCGATCGTCGGATTCATTGCCGTCCTCCAATTCGGTTGACCGCGTCGACCAGTTCGTCGTCGGTGATGCCGTCCAGGCACGGGTGCCCAGGCACCGGGCAGACGCGGGCCCGGGTGAGCCGACAGGGGGCCTGTTGGTCTCCGAGCCGAATGACGGTGGACCCGTACGGGCTCCACTGCGAGGCGGGCACGACGGGAGCGAACAACGAGACCACCGGTGTGCCGACTGCCGCGGCCAGGTGGGCGGGCCCGGTGTTGGGTGCGATCACCACCCGCGCCGCGGCGTAGACGGCCGCCAACGTCGCCAGGGTTGTGCGCCCTCCGAGGTCGATGGCCGCCGCCCCCGCTACCGCCCCGGTGAGCCCGCGTTCGCCGGGATCGCCGGTGACGACCACCCGGTACCCGGCGCCGAGGAGCGTCTCGACCATGCCGATGCTGCGCCGGATGCTCGGTCGACGCGCGGGAACGGCGGCTCCGGGATGGAACACGACGAACGGTGCGGCGTCCACCGACTCGGCGATTTCGGTCGGCAGTGGCGGTGGTTGCCGCACCCGCAGCGTGCCGTCGTCACCCTCGGGCAGCACACAACCGGCCGCCGTGGCCAATGACAGCGCGCGCTCGGGTTCGGGTATGCCGTCGGGAACATGGTGGCGCAGGTCGAGCAGCGTTCCGGGATAGTCCTCGCTGATCGCCCCGACCCACGGCACCGAAGCCATCCGGCAGATCAACGCCAGCGGCAGCGGGGACTGATGAAACGACGTGAAAATGTAGACCCGCTCGGGGGCGATATCGCGCAACTGTTTGACCAACGCCTCCACGTGTCCCGCGGTCAGTTCGGGTGACTCGAAGTCCACCCACGGCGCCTGCCACTCGATGATGTCGTCGACGGCGGGCAGCAGCTCGGCGGCGGCTCGCCCGCGCGGCCCCGCGAGAAAGGTGACCTCGTCGTGTGTTTCGGCCACAGCGCGGACCGCGGGGCCGGTGATCAACACGTCCCCTGCGCTGTCCAACCGCGCAACGACCGCCCGGCTCATCGGCGGTCCCTGAGCACCATGGACACCGCTTCGTCGAGGTTCGTCGCGACGCGCGCCTTGATCAGAGCCTCACAGATCTCGTGGCGCAGCGTGCGGTCGGTGGGCACGAGTATCGCGTCGGCGCCCGCGGACAGCGCGGCCTCAACGTCTCCGCCGGTGTCGCCGATCATCACGCACCGGGAGGGGTGGACGCCCAGCGCGGCGGCGGCGTCTACGACCATGCCGGGAGCGGGTTTACGGCAGCGGCATTCGTCGTCGGCGTCGTGCACGCACAGGTGCCACGAGTCGAACGGGCCCAGCGCCGAATCGACCTCCGCGTTGACGGATTCGAGTTGTTGAGTGGTGATCAACCCCTTGGCCACGCCGGACTGGTTGCTCACGATGGCCAGCTGTAGCCCGTTGCGGCGCAGCCGGTCCAATGCGCCGGTTACGCCCGGTAGCGGGCGGACACCGGCCGGATCGTTGAGGTAGGGCCCGTCCTCGATGATCGTGTAGTCGCGGTCGAGCAACACCGCCAGCGGCGGGTCGCGCCGCGCGGTGCGAAATGCCCACTCCCCGGCCAACCGGTGCCACACCGCGACCGGCGGGATCAGCGCGCTGGTGAGCGCCATCCGTGCGGCCTCGGTGAAGGTTCGCGGGCCCGACCAGAACCGGCGGATCGCGAACTCCCCGGTCAGCAGCGCCCACGCGGCGACGGCGGTGCGCACGACACGCCACCGGCCCGCCACCACGCTCAGCGCCGCGACGACGGCTGCGGCCGTAGTCACCGAGTGGGCCGGGAGCCGGCCTCGACCCTCACCGATAGCCGAGCGCCACCGCCTGCCGAACTTGCGGCGAAGCAACGCGTTGTCCCGGTTGCCGATCTGGGCGCGCACGCTGCTCATCAGCGTGGCGTTCGCGACCGGATGGGTGCAACGGCGGGATCCGCGGACAATAGCGTTGCCGGCCTGAATGATTCGCAGCGCGATGTCGGAGTCCTCGCGGTAGGCCCGGGGGAACCGATCGTCGAACCCGCCGACGTCGACCAGGACGTCGCGCCGGAACGCCATATCGGCCGTGATCCATTTCGCCTCGGCAAGTCGCTGGGTGCGTTGTTCGTCGTCGGTGGCCTTGCGGCCGGCCACCCGCGGCACCTCGATCACCGCTTGTGAGCCGGCGGCCGACTCCACGTCGGCCTTGGCCAGGTCCTCGGCCAGCGCAGTGAACCAATCGAGTTGCGGGACAACGTCATCGTCGAGGAAGCACACCCATTCGGTCCGGGTCGCACGCCAGCCCGTGTTGCGCGCGGCCGCCGGTCCTCGTCCGCCGCTGCGCAGCACGGTGACCGGAAGCCGTGAGTTCACCTCGAGCGGCGGATGAGGCTGCGGGCGGTCGTCGACGACGATCACCGCAGCGGGTGCCGGCCCGGCGGAACCGTCGAGTTCTGCGACCAGGCGGTGCAGCGACGGTCGCCCGACCGTCGGCACCACGACCGCGAACGACGGCGTCATCGGGGTCGCCTCACGATGTACGGACCGATCGCCAGCACGTCGATCGGTGCGCTGCCGAAACATTCGAGCGCATCGCGCGGGCTGTCAACCATCGGTCGCCCGGCGGTGTTGAAGCTGGTGTTGACGATCACCGGAACACCGGTGCGGGCGGCGAACCTGCTGATCGTGTCGTGCAGCAGTGGGTGGCCGCGGTCGACGGTCTGGATGCGTGCGGTGCCGTCGACGTGGGTGACCGCGGGGATTCGGTCCCGCCACTGGGCGGCGACCTCGTGCACGAACAGCATGTACGGACTCGGAATCGGTCCGCCGGAGAAGATCTCGGCGGCGCGTTCGGCGAGCACCATCGGGGCGACGGGCCGGAACTGTTCACGGCCCTTCACGGTGTTGAGTCGCTCCAGGTTTTCGATGCGCCGGGGGTCGGCCAGCAGTGACCGCTGGCCCAGCGCGCGTGGCCCGAACTCGGCGAGACCCTGGAACCAGCCGACGAGTTTGTTGTCAGCCAACGCGTCTCCGATCACGGCGGCCAGATCCGCCGGCCGCTCGTGAGGTATCGCGGCTTCGATGAGCACCGCTGCGATCTCGTCGTCGGAGAAGCCGCGACCAAGCGCCGCCGACGGCATCGACGCAATCGGTTCACCGGCGTCTCCCGCCAGCGCCAGTGCCGCGCCCAGCGCGGTTCCCGAGTCCCCCGCCGCGGGTTGCACCCACACGTTCGAGAAGCCGCCGCTGCGGAAGATCTTCGAGTTGGCCACGCAGTTGAGGGCGACACCACCTGCCAGACAGAGGCTTTCGTGATCGGTACGGTCGCGAAGCCAGCCGACGAGATCGAGCAGCACTTCCTCGACGACCGCCTGGACGCTGCATGCCAGGTCGGCGTGCTCGGATTCGGGTCGGTCCAGCGCATGCCCCTTCCCCGCGCCGGGCGCCCGGGCGGGAGTGATCGAGTTCCAGTCCACCGGTTCGGTGCGGAAACCACCGTCGGCGCACGCGTAGATCGCCTCGCGGAACCTGTCGGCGAACCGTGGCGTCCCGTAGGACGCCATCGCCATCACCTTGTACTCGTCGCTTGAGCGCTTGAATCCGAGGTGCTCGGTGAGGCTTTCGTAGAACAAACCCAGCGAGTGCGGAAGCGACTGTGTCGCGAGCACATCCAGCTTGTGGTCGCGATAGCTGCCTGCCAGCATCGAGGACCGCTCGCCGCGGCCGTCGACGACCAGCACCGCGCAATCGGGGTGGGGGGAGGCCAGCGCGGTGGACGCGGCGTGCGCGACGTGGTGGCGGACGTGACGCACGATGCCCGGGTCGAGGCCGGGTAGGGCGGACTGTAGGAAGCGGGGCGCCCGGTCGGCGTAGAGGGTGCGCAGGTGCTCCCAGTCGCGGTCCAGGCCTGCGAGCCCGTCGGTGGATTCGTCCATCAGGCGCGGGTCGTAGGAGTATCCGACCAGGTCCAGGTCCGACGGTGTCAGCCCCGCCTGCTCGAGACACCAGCGTGCCGATTCCACCGGCAACTCCCACGTCGAGAACGGCACGGCCTGTTTGCCGTGCTTGCGGCGGGTGAACCGCTCCTCTTCGGCGGCGGCGACGATCTGGCCGTCCACCACTAGCGCGGCAGCCGGATCGTGGAACACCGCGTTGATCCCGAGAATGCGCATGACTTCCCTCAACTCCCCTGCAGTGCAACGGTTGCCGATTGCTGGCGGAACCAGTCGACGGTCATGGCCAGGCCATCGGTGTAGCTGACCCGCGGATGCCACCCCAGCAGCTCGCGTGCCAGCGTGATGTCGGGACACCGACGTTGCGGGTCGTCCTGCGGTGCCGGACGGAACTCGATCGGCGAGTCGCTTCCGGCCAGGTCCCGGATGAGCTCGGCGATGCGCAGCACCGTCAGTTCGTCGGGATTGCCGACGTTGACCGGTCCGGTGCAATCCGATTCGCCCAGGGCGATCAGCGCCGCGACGGTGTCACCGACGAAACACAACGACCGGGTCTGGGTACCCGTCCCGTTGACCGTGATCGGCTCACCCGCCAATGCCTGGTGGCAGAAGGTCGGCACGACCCTGCCGTCGTCGTGCCGCATCCGCGGTCCGTATGTGTTGAAGATCCGCGCCACGGCGATATCGGCCGACCGCTCCCGCAGATGGGCGAACGTCAACGCCTCGGCGAACCGCTTAGCTTCGTCGTACACGCTGCGCGGACCGATCGGATTGACGTTGCCCCAATACGATTCGCGCTGCGGATGTTCCAACGGATCGCCGTAGACCTCGCTGGTGGAGGCCAGCACCAGCCGTGCACCGCACCGCTGCGCGAACTCGAGCATGTGTGAGGTGCCGAGCGCCCCGGTGCGAAGCGTGTGGATCGGCAGCCGCAGATAGTCCACCGGCGAGGCCGGCGATGCGAGGTGGAAAACGGTGTCGATTCCCGACGGCATATCTGGCAGCGGCTCGCTGATGTCGTGCGCGACGAACCGGTATCCGGGCCGGTCCACGAACAGATCGGCGGCGGTCGGCGCGCTGGTGGACAGGTCGTCGACGCAGGTCACCTCGACACCGCTGTCGAGCAGTCGCTCGCACAGGTGTCCTCCGAGAAACCCTCCACCGCCGGTGACCAGCACGCGTTTGATGTCATGCATCGTTTGCCTTCCGATTCCGCGGGTAGCCGTCTGGGTCATGCAGGGCCCAGCTTCCACCGACGTCTCGTTCGTGATCGCCAGCCAGAATCGCGCCGCGGAGTTGTCGACCGTGGTGGCCAGGCTGCTCGACACCACGCCGTGCCCCATAGTCGTGGTGGACAACGCCTCCACCGACGACACCGCCGCGATCATCAACGGCATGGCGGCACGGTCGGCCGGCCGCCTTGAACTCGTCGAGCTCGACACCAACCTCGGCGCGGTCGGCCGCAACGTCGGGGTGGCGGCGTGCCGCACGCCGTACGTGGCGTTCTGCGACGACGACTCCTGGTGGATGCCGGAGGCGCCCGAGATCGGTGCAAAGACATTCGAACGGCACCCTTCGGTGGGACTGCTCGCCGCGCGCACGATCGTCTGGCCGCAGCGCCGGGAGGATTCGTTCTCCGCAACGCTCGCCGACAGCGCGCTCGGCAGGCGGCCGGACCTGCCGGGTCCGTCGATCCTGGGCTTCATGAGTTGCGCGGCCATGGTGCGCAAGCGGGCGTTCGAAGAAGCCGGCGGCTTCAGCCCCATCCTGCACTTCCGCGGGGAGGAGCAACTGCTCGCGCTCGATATGGCCGCGGCAGGCTGGGACCTCTGCTACCACCCCGAACTGCTGGCCATTCACCAACCGTCCCCGGTGCGCGCCACGTCCGCGGCCCAAGCCGCACGAGTGCTGCGCAACGATGTCCTCACCACATGGCTGCGACGCCCGATCCGCCACTGCCTCAGTGCAAGCGGCCGCTTGGCCGTGGCGGCGTTGCGCGACCGCGACCATGCCAAGGGTGCGGCCCAGGCCGTGGCCCGGATTCCTGCGGTGGTCGTCCAGCGGCGACCGCTCCCCCGTGAGCTCGAGGACGCAGTGACCTTGCTGGAGTCGGGTTGAGCCGGTCATCCGGACGACAGGCTCGTCGCCGGCTCCGGTCGCGGGATGCGCACCGGCACCAACCGGTCGTAGATTCTCTGAGTGTCGGCGGCGACTCGGTCCCACGAGTAGCGGGCCCGCGCGCGATCCCGTCCGGCGGCGCCCATGCTCTGCCTGAGGAAGTCGTCGCGAAGCAGTCTGTTCACCGCCTTGGCCACCTCGTCGGGCCGCTCGGGCTTGACCAGCTGTCCGGTCACGTCGTGCACGACGGTGTCGAGCATTCCGCCGACCGCCGACGCCACCACGGGCACGCCGCACGCCATTGCCTCGAGCGGCACGATGCCGAACGGTTCGTACCAGGGAGTGCACGTCACCACGTTGGCCGATCGAAGAATCGCGGGCATGTCGGTCCGAGACACCGATCCGTACAGCCTCACTCTGTCCGCGACACCCAATTGCGTTGCCAGATCCATCAATCGACGCGCCTCGGGATCCGACCCGAGTTGCGACTCGTCGGGTCCACCGACGATCACCAGTTCAGTTTCGGGCAGATGAGGCAATGCGCGCACGACGACGTCGAAACCCTTGCGGGGCACGAACCGGCCGACGCTGACGATGCGGTGCAGTCCGGATCGCGGCGCCACAGGGCCTTCCGGGCTGAACAGGTCGAGGTCGACGCCGCAGGGCACCACTGAGATCCGGTTGCGGGAGCGGCCCATTCGCGTGAGCTCAAAGACCTCGTCGGTGCAGGTGGCCGCGACCCAGGCGGCGGAACGCGCCACCGTCGCCTCCAGGCGCAACCGTTCCGGCGGGCTGGTGTCCTGCACACCCTGGTGGCGCCGCTTCACCACGCCCAACGCGTGAAACGTCTGGACCGCAGGCAGATTGAGATGGCGCGCGGCGAGTTGCGTTGCTATACCGGACATCCAGAAGTGCGCATGCACGACGTCCGGTCGATCCACAGCCCAGTCGGCGTCGAGAAACTGGGCGAACGGACCCATGTACGAGAGGAGCTCGTCCTTGGGCAGCGGCTCCGGCGGGCCGGCCGCGACGTGCACGACGGTGTATCCCTCGGGTGTCACCACGCGGTCAGGCAGGTCCGGGTCGTCCCTCCTGGTGTAGACGCTAACCTGATGACCGCGTCTGGTCAGTGCCGCCGACACCTCGGCGACGTGTACGTTCTGCCCACCGGCGTCGACCCCGCCGAGCGCGGCGAGCGGGCTGGCGTGTTCAGACACCATTGCGATCTTCATCGGCGCCCTCCTTTTCGTTGTCATCGACAGCACTCGTCGATGAGGTCGTCCCATTGCGCGAGGAACCGATCGATTCCGAACTGCGCCATGGCGAAATCGCGCGCCGCCTTACCCGCCGCCGAGGCGGCGGCGCCGTCTGTGACGAACGACGTCAAAGCGCGCGAAAGTGTGTCCATATCGGCGCTCACCACGCCGGCCTCGGGCGGCACCACCAGCGGTGCCATCGTCGATGCGACGGCCACCACCGGCATCCCGATGAACATCGCCTCGATCAGCGACAGGCCCAGAGACGTCCATCGGGCGGTGTGCAGGAACACGCGGCGGCGGGCCACCTCGGGCAGTAACGCCGCGGTGGGCACGTCGCCCCTTCCGCGCACCTGCGGATTCGTGATGCATTCGCTGAGAACGTCGGTGTCGATGCCCCACACGTCGATCGGCACCTTTTGCCCGAACGCCGTCAGCAAATCCGCACCGACCGTGCGCCAGCGGCGGCAGGGTTCGTTGATCATCGTCGCCGCGGCCGAGACGTCACCCCGGTAGAGCAAGCCAGGATCGGCAATCCCGTGTGTGATGACGCGGGTTGGCGCGACACCGTTGTTCCACATGAGCCGGTTGAAGTCGGTCACGTGCACGAGCGGGATGTCGCTCCGTTCGGCAACCGGATGGACGCTGTCGACCGCGAACGGTCGTGGCGCGTTGTGCTCCACGTAGACGGCGGGTACGTCCAGACCGGGTCGCCGTCCCAACCATCGGCTCGCCAGCTCGATCTCTTCGGGACGTTGCAACACCACCAGATCGATGTGCTCGTCATATAGGTCACACAGCGAAACCTCGTGCGTACGTGGCCAATTCCGGCCACAGAGACCTCGACCATCGGCATCCCTCGCGCGATTCACAGGTAACACACAGCGATGACGGCCCGCGACGAAGGACTCCGTCCAGGACCCGTGTACGTGCCAGAGCAGCACCGAACGCGGACTCGAGACGACCGACATGTGGCCCGCCTACCCGAGCCCCTGACCAGCAAAACGGTTCCCCCACGACTCTTCGTATCGCGGATAAGCGCCGATTCGTATTCCGGACATTCCGGTTCGCGGCGCGAATGAGATGCGGCTTGGACCACCGTTTCGCTATGTGGGCCGGGGGTACACCAGTCGGCATGTCAGACAGCGAAGGCCTGCCCGACGACGTTCCCGTAGCCGACGCGGTGGAACAACAGCGCGCCGCCAGCGAACCGGTTCCCGACGAGGAAGCGGGCGCTGATCCGCAACCGAATCCGCCTCTGGAGGCGTCGCCCGCCGACTGGCAGGAGCAGCTGGAGGCGGTGGAGATCGACCCCGAGGACGACGTGGCGACGGAGTGACTCACCCCGGGCGAGCGTTTAGTCGCTCAGACCCTCGGGAACCCGACACCTGCGCGAGGAAGTTCCTCGTGGTTGGACTGATCCACTGCACTGCGGAAGGTGAACATGACCGAGAAGAACAGTGGCCCTGAAGAAGGCATCAAGGGCGTCGTCGAGGACGTGAAGGGCAAGACCAAGGAAACGGTTGGCACCGTCACCGGCCGCGACGATATGGTTCGCGAAGGCAAAGCCCAGCAGGACAAGGCCGATGCCCAGCAGGACGCCGCAAAGAAGGAAGCCGAAGCTGAATCCGCGCGCGCAGGCGCCGATGCCGCCGAGAAGCGCCAGGAGAACGAGCAATAACCGATCCACATCAGAAAAGCCCAGCCGAACCGGCTGGGCTTTTCTCTTCGGTGCGTCAGCTACTCGGCTTTTGCCGTTGCGCGTCGGGATGTTCTGCGTACCAACGATCTTCGATCTTGCGCACCCGCATGTGCTCGACGAGCAGCCAGCCGCCGCCGATGATGAACAACGCAGCCGACCCGCTGCCCAGTCCGACGCCGACGTCGTGGTGGCCTGCGCCGTGAGCCGCCAGCGCCGACACGAACAGCACCAGGGCCAGCCCGATGAGGATCAGCCCCGGCATGTTCTTGGTGTCCTTCATCGACTCCCCGGCGTGGGGACGCGTTGTCCTCGCGTGGTCGACGGGATCCTTCGGGCTTTTCATCGGTACTCCTCTCTCGGCATACCTCCGCCCGGGTATGGGCTATTGACAACGCTAGAACTACCCGAGCGCAGAGGGGCAGAAACCGGCCGAAGACCGGCCTTCACTCGTATGGCGGGTACGAATCGGCCCGGAGGGCCCTGGCGAGATGAGCGGCGTTGCGGGCCAGTGCGGCAGTCGTCGACGCAACGGGCTCGGGCACTTCGTCGAGTTCCTTGTAATCCTTGCTCTGCATCGCTTCGCCCGTCCAGTAGGTGCCACCCTGGGCCGGGATCGTATAGCCGATGTCGTTGAGGCCTTGAAAGCAGTCGGCGATCACTTTGTGCGCACCGTCCTCGTTGCCGACGACCCCGACCACGGCGACCTTGCCGACCATCATCGGCCGGCCGGCGTCGTCGGTGTTGGACAGTTCCGCATCGAGCCGTTCCAGCACACGCTGCGTCACGCTGGCCGGGTGCCCCAACCAAATCGGGGTGGACAGCACCAGGATGTCGGCGCGCAACAGTTTCTCGCGGATGGGGGGCCATTCGTCTCCGTCTCCCATGTCGGCCTCGACGCCCGGCGCGATCGCGTGGTCGACGCATCGCAGCACCTCCGTCTCGACACCCGCACCACGCAGGTTCTCGCAGATGTGCTGGGCCATCAACGCGCTGCTCGACTCGGCGGGGGTGGGCTTGAGGCTGCACACCAACGCCACGGCGGTCAGCGGTCGGTCTGCGTTCGCGGGTGTGCTCATGCGCCGAACACCGGGAGCCCGGTGAGGGCGGGCATGCTCGTCGTGAGCACCAGCAGCATCGACGTCAGCAGGAACCATCCCGCGCCTTGCCACGCCGAGGACATATCGCCTCTGCGCCAGTTCTGATAGGCGCGGAAGAACGCCCGCAGCGCGCCGGCGAACAGAACAGCGGGTGCCGCAAGCGCCAGCAGGGTCCGCTGGGGAGCCCCGCAAGCCAGGCTGTCGGCCGTCGCGCCCTGGCAGGTGCTCACCCACACCATCGCGCCGATCAGGAAGATGGCACCGGCGGCGCCGATCCCGAGAGCGAACCGTGCCGCGTCGCGAATGTAGGTGTCGACTTGTCTCAGCTCGGTGGGACCGTGGTACACGACGAGAAACTCCCGAATTTGCTGCTGAATCAGCGGAACAGGTTTGACGCAGCGCAGAGTTCCCGGTCACAACGACCGGTAAACTTCAATCTCGAACGCGATTGTGTGCCGTGAGCAGCAACCTGTCGTAGGTGGAGCGCGGCGGCAACTCTTCTTCGTAACTGAGCCCGAGGAAATCCTTGGCGATTTGCTCGGCTAAGTTTCGCAGCTTGGTGTCGGTCTCCTGCGAACGCCACCGGAGCAACTCGAACGCCGAATCGGCGGAGATCCGGTAGATCAGCATCAGCATCCCTTTGGCCTGCTCGATCGGGCCGCGGGCCTCCGCCATCTCGGTGACCGCCGCACTTAAGGCCCTGTCGCGCCGCTGCAGGGTGGACGGGGTGACGTCGACATAGAACCCGTGGGTTCCGACCACCTGATCGTTGTCGTCGAAGAGTTGGTCGCCGACCACGACCACGTGGTGCTCCTCGCCGTGGGTGTCGATGATCCGGTGGCGGGTGGAGAACGCGCCCGACGTACGGCGGATCTCATCCAGCGTCGCCGCCACCTGGCGGTAGTCGTCGGGATGTTTGTGTGACAACACAAGTTCCGTCGTCGGCTGTGCTTTACCGGGCTCGTAGCCGTGCATCCGTTCGACTTGCGGCGACCACTCCCAGCGTTCGTCGGCGAAGTAGAACCGAAACCAGCCCACCCGATGCGGGTCGCCGCCGGCAAGCGCCTGCTCGACGGGTGTCTGCCCGTCGGGATCGGGCAGCTCGTCAGTCATGATCGCAGGTTAACGCCGGTGATCGCACACGGGTATTCCGGCACGAACGTCCATTCGTTTATCGGACAAGCACCGGATCGGTCGACGCGGGGATGTCGGGGTCGCGCCTTACGATCCGTCACGTGAGCGTAAAGCTGTACCTGGCTTCGGCCTCGGCGGCGGGCGTCGGGGCGTGGCTTCTCGGGGTCGCCCCGCAGTGGAGCCTTGCGCTCGGACTGGTCGCGCCGCTGGTGCTCGCCGCGCTTCCGCGCTTCCTCGCAGGCACGCTCGTCGGTGTCACCACTCCCGGCGCACGCGAGGACCTCACCGCCGCGATGTCGGGTGCGGAGTTCGAGGATCATGTGGCGCGGGTGGCCCGGTCCTGCGGAGCGCCGGTGATCATGACCGCGATCACCGGAGACTGGGGAGTCGACATCATCGTCGGCAAGCGACCGGATCGCCTTGCCATCCAGTGCAAACGACAGTCGCGCCCCGTCGGCGCGAGCGCGGTGCAGGAAGTGGTGGCCGGTGCGCCCATGCAGGACTGCACCAAGACGATGGTCGTCACGAACCACGAATTCACCGCCGCCGCACGCAAACTCGCCGAGCTTCACGGATGTGAGCTGGTCGGCGGCGCCGACCTCCCGCGGTTACGGTCGACGATCCGGCGACTTCTGGAGCCGTCGGCGCCCTGATGCCCGAACGTGCCGTTACATACGCGAATTCGGCGTGTCGCGGATGAAACCGCACGACCGACCGCTCGCGGCCCGTTACAGCATCGGCCTGCCGCCGGTCACCGCGATCCGCGCTCCCGTCACGTAGCTCGCCTCGTCAGACGCCAGCATCACGTAGACCGGCGCCAACTCGACCGGCTGACCCGCACGGCCCAGCGGCGTGTTCTCGCCGAACTGCTTGACCTTCTCCGGCGGCATCGTCGACGGGATCAACGGTGTCCAGATCGGGCCCGGCGCAACACTGTTCGCACGAATACCCTTCTCGCCCAGCATCTCCGCCAGGCTCGCGGAGAAGTTAGCGATCGCCGCCTTGGTGGCCGCGTACGGCGCCAGTTTCGGGTTCGGCATGTCGGAGTTCACCGATGAACTGCCGATGATCGACGCACCGGCGCCCATGTGCGGAAGCGCGGCCTTCACGAGGTAGAAGTACGCTCCGACGTTGAGCCGGAACGTGTAATCCCACTCCTCGTCGCTGATCTCGTCGAGCGTGTCGTGCGTCATCTGGTAGGCGGCGTTGTTGACGAGCACATCGATGCCGCCGAATTCCTCGACGGCGCGGTCGACGACGGCGCGGCAGTGCGCCGGGTCGGCGAGATCACCCGGCATCAACACGCATTTGCGCCCGGCCTCCTCGACGTACTTCTGCACTTCCTTGGCGTCGCCGTCCTCGTTCAGGTAAGCGATCAGCACGTCGGCGCCCTCGCGCGCGTAGGCGATCGCGACCGCGCGGCCGATTCCGCTGTCGCCTCCGGTGATGACCGCACGTTTACCCGTCAGCCGACCGGACCCCTGGTAGCTCGTCTCGCCGCAGTCAGGGATTGGGGTCATCTCGCTCTGCACGCCGGGCGGGGACTGCTGTTGTTCTGGGAAACTCATCGATGGCCTCTCGTGGTCGCGGAATGTCTCGCCCCCGCGGGTTACCCCGGAGCGGTCCGAATACTCCGGCCGCATGTCGGAAGAGCCGCTGTTTGACATGTGTTCACTACGATGGCGGCATGGCCGAGTCACGACGGCGGCTCTCCCCCGCCGACCGACGCAGCGAACTGCTGACGCTCGGTGCCGAGGTGTTCGGTCAGCGGCCCTACGACGAGGTCCGCATCGACGAGATCGCCGAGCGCGCCGGAGTGTCCCGGGCACTGATGTACCACTACTTCCCGGACAAGCGAGCGTTTTTCGCCGCGGTGATCCGCGCGGAGGGCGAGCGGTTGTTCGAGGCCACCAACGTGCCGCCGCGGCCCGGGCAGAGCCTTTTCGACCAGGTGCGCGAGGGTGTGCTCGCCTATCTGCGCTATGACGACGAGCACCCCCACGGTGCTTGGGCCGCCTACGTGGGATCGGGCCGCTCCGACCCCGTGCTGCGCGGCATCGAGGACACCGACAACGATCGCCAGGCCAACCGCATCCTCGGCCGCATCCACGCCGCCGTGGGCGACGACCTGGACTCCAAGGTGGAGCGCGATCTACGCGTCACCGTCTACGGCTGGCTGGCCTTCACCTTCGAGATGTGCAGACAACGGCTGATGGACCCGTCCATCGAGGCCGGTCCGGTCGCCGACGCGTGCGCACACACCCTGTTCGACGCCGTCGGACGGGTACCGGGCATCCCTTCTACCCTCCGTGAAGCGGTCTCGCCGAAACACCGCTGACCTGTGATTTCGGCGCACTAACTATCGCTGGGCGATACCTAGTGCACCCAAACCGCCGGAGAGTTGTCGGTGGTGGGGTGCACGATAGATGTCGATGAGCGAATCCCCCCTCGCCCGGTTCAGCGACCTGACCCGGGAATGGTTCACCGGCACATTCGCCGAGCCGACGCCCGCCCAGGCCCAAGCATGGGCGGCGATCGCGGACGGGGACAACACACTCGTCATCGCGCCGACCGGGTCCGGTAAGACGCTCGCGGCGTTCCTATGGGCAATCGACCAACTGGCTTCCGTTCCCGCCGAACCGCGAGCCGGCACCAAAGTGCTGTACGTCTCGCCGCTCAAGGCGCTGGCCGTCGACGTGGAGCGCAACCTGCGCACCCCGCTGACCGGCATCGCCCGGGTGGCCGAACGGCGCGGCGTGCCGGCCCCACAGATCAGCGTCGGCGTGCGCTCCGGCGACACCTCCCCGGCGCAACGGCGCGAACTGATCGCCCGACCGCCCGACGTCCTCATCACCACTCCCGAGTCGCTGTTTTTGATGTTGACCTCGGCGGCGCGCGACACCCTGGCGAACGTCCAGACCGTCATCGTCGACGAGGTGCACGCCGTGGCGGCCACCAAACGCGGCGCCCACCTCGCGCTGTCGCTCGAGCGGCTGGACCAACTTCTGGACACAGCCGCGCAGCGGATCGGGTTGTCGGCCACCGTCCGACCCCCAGAGGAGGTGGCGCGGTTCCTGTCGGGTCAGGCCCGCACGACGATTGTGGCGCCGCCCGCCGCCAAGACGTTCGACCTGTCGGTCCAGGTGCCGGTGCCCGATATGGCGAACCTCGAGAACAACACCATCTGGCCGGACGTCGAGGAACGCATCGTCGACCTGGTCGAATCGCACAACTCGTCGATCGTGTTCGCCAACTCGCGACGGCTCGCCGAACGACTCACGTCGCGGCTCAACGAGATCCACGCCGAACGCACCGGCCAGGAGCTCGAGACGGGACCCAACACCGGCGTCGCCGGCGGTTCACCCGCCCACATCATGGGCAGTGGGCAGGCGTCAGGTGCACCCACGCTGCTGGCGCGTGCGCACCATGGTTCGGTCAGCAAGGAACAGCGGGCGATCGTCGAGGACGACCTGAAAAGCGGCCGGCTCAAGGCCGTCGTCGCGACCTCGAGCCTGGAACTCGGGATCGACATGGGCGCAGTCGATCTGGTGATCCAGGTGGAGGCCCCGCCCTCGGTGGCCAGCGGGCTGCAGCGCATCGGCCGCGCCGGCCACCAGGTCGGCGAGATCTCGCAGGGCGTGCTGTTCCCCAAGCACCGCACCGACCTGATCGGCTGCGCGGTGACGGTGAAACGTATGCTCTCCGGTGAGATCGAGACCATGCGGGTGCCGACCAACCCGCTCGACGTGCTCGCGCAGCACACGGTCGCCGCATGTGCGCTCGAGCCGCTCGACGCCGACCGCTGGTTCGACGCGGTGCGGCGCAGCGCCCCATTCGCCACACTGCCGCGCAGCGCGTTCGAGGCGACGCTGGACCTGCTGTCGGGTAAGTACCCGTCGACGGAGTTCGCCGAGCTGCGACCTCGCCTGGTGTACGACCGCGATACCGGCACGCTGACGGCTCGGCCCGGCGCACAGCGGCTGGCGGTCACCAGCGGCGGCGCGATCCCCGACCGCGGGTTGTTCACGGTCTATCTGGCCACCGATTCCGAAAAGCCCTCCCGCGTCGGGGAACTCGACGAGGAGATGGTGTACGAATCACGCCCGGGTGACGTCATCTCGCTGGGCGCGACGAGTTGGCGGATCACCGAGATAACCCACGACCGCGTCCTGGTGATCCCAGCGCCCGGTCAGCCGGCGCGACTCCCGTTCTGGCGCGGCGACGGCGTTGGCCGCCCAGCAGAGTTGGGCGCTGCGGTCGGGGCATACACCGGCGAGCTGGCCCGCCTCGGTAAGGACGAATTCGACCAGCGTTGCCGCTCAATGGGTTTCGACCAGTTCGCCGCCGACAACCTGTGGCAGCTGATCGACGACCAACGCCAAGCCACGGGCGTCGTCCCTTCGGACGCCACATTCGTCGTCGAACGGTTCCGCGACGAACTCGGCGACTGGCGCGTCATCCTGCACTCGCCCTACGGACTGCGGGTGCACGGCCCGCTCGCGCTGGCGGTGTCGCGACGGCTGCGTGAGCGGTACGGCATCGAGGAGAAGCCCACCGCGTCCGACGATGGCATCATCGTGCGGCTGCCCGACACCGAGGACGCGCCTCCTGGCGCAGACCTGTTCGTCTTCGACGCCGACGAGATCGAGCCAATCGTCACCGCCGAGGTCGGAGGCTCGGCGCTGTTCGCGTCCCGTTTCCGCGAGTGTGCTGCCCGCGCGTTGCTGCTGCCGCGACGCCATCCGGGCAAGCGATCCCCGCTGTGGCATCAGCGTCAGCGCGCCGCGCAATTGCTCGACGTCGCGCGCAAGTACCCCGACTTCCCGATCGTGTTGGAGGCCGTGCGGGAGTGCCTGCAGGACGTCTACGACGTGCCTGCGCTGACAGAGCTGATGCACCGGGTCGCCCAGCGCCGGTTGCGCATCGTCGAGGTGGAGACCACCACGCCGTCGCCGTTCGCCGCCTCGCTGCTGTTCGGCTATGTCGGCGCCTTCATGTACGAGGGCGACAGTCCGCTGGCCGAACGCCGCGCCGCCGCACTGTCGCTGGACAGTGTCCTGCTCGCCGAACTGTTGGGCCGGGTCGAGCTGCGCGAGCTGCTCGACCCTCAGGTCATCACGAGTACGACGCGACAACTGCAGCATCTGAGCGAGGACCGGCGGGCCCGCGACGCCGAAGGCATCGCCGACCTGCTGCGGCTGCTGGGCCCGTTGACCGAAACCGAGATCGCCGACCGCTGCACGACTTCCGACATCGGCGGCTGGCTCGAGGGCCTGCGCGCTGCCAAGCGCGCGTTGACCGTGTCGTTCGCCGACCAGACTTGGTGGGCCGCGATCGAAGACATCGGCCTGTTGCGCGACGGCGTGGGTGTGGCCGTGCCGGTCGGGGTGCCGACGGCGTTCACCGAGTCGGTCGATGACCCGCTGGGTGAGCTGCTCGGCCGCTACGCCCGCACCCGAGGGCCGTTCACCACACACGATGCGGCCGCGCGGTTCGGCCTGGGGTTGCGCGTCACCGCCGACGTGCTGGGCCGGATGGCCATCGACGGCAAGCTGATTCGCGGTGAGTTCACCGATCTGCCGGTCGCCGACCCGGGCGCTGCTGAGCAGTGGTGCGACAGCGACGTGCTCAAGATTTTGCGGCGCCGGTCGCTGGCGGCGCTGCGCGCGCAGATCGAGCCGGTGAGCACCGCGGCGTACGGACGCTTCCTGCCCGCGTGGCAGTCGGTTGGCTCGGCGCACAACAGCGGCGTCGACGGGCTCGCTGCCGTGATCGATCAGCTTGCGGGCGTGCCGATTCCGGCTTCGGCCGTCGAGCCGCTGGTGTTCGGTCAGCGCGTCCGCGACTACCAGCCCGCCATGCTCGACGAACTGCTGGCCTCCGGTGAGGTCACCTGGTCGGGAGCCGGCCAGATCGGTGGTGGCGACGGGTGGATCGCCTTCCATGCCGCCGAGTCGGCGCCGTTGACGTTGACCGCCCCCACCGAGATCGAGTTCACCGACACCCACCGGGCGATCCTCGACGCGCTCGGCTCAGGTGGTCAGGCTGGCGGCGCTTTCTTTTTTCGTCAGCTCGCGGACAATCCGACCGAAGACCACAAGAACGCGGTGTGGGATCTGGTCTGGGCGGGCTGGATCACCGGCGACACGTTCGCGCCGGTGCGCGCGAAGTTGATGGGCGCCCGTGGATCGTCGGGGCGGCGCAGCGCACCAGCACACCGGCAGCGGCAGCGGGCGCCGCGGTTGAGCCGCTACAGCGTCGCGCACGCCCAAACCCGCAACGCCGACCCCACGGTGGCTGGACGGTGGTCGGCGCTGCCGATGCCCGAACCGGAATCGACTGTGCGCGCGCACTTCCAGGCCGAACTGCTGCTCGGCAGGCACGGGGTCTTGACCAAGGGAGCCGTCGGCGCGGAGGGCGTGCCCGGCGGTTTCGCGATGCTCTATAAGGTGCTGACGGCGTTCGAGGACGCCGGCCGATGCCAGCGGGGCTATTTCGTCGAGTCACTCGGCGGCGCCCAGTTCGCCGTGGCATCCACGGTGGACCGCTTGCGGACGTATCTGGACAACGTCGACCAGGATCACCGCGAGTACCACGCGGTCGTCCTGGCGGCCGCCGATCCGGCCAACCCCTACGGCGCCGCACTCCCGTGGCCGACGCGGCGATCCGATGACGACGTCTCACACCGCCCCGGTCGCAAAGCCGGTGCACTGGTCGCGATGGTCGACGGCGAACTGGTGTGGTTCCTCGAACGTGGCGGGCGCTCGCTGTTGAGCTTCACCGAGGACACCGACGCGCACGTCGCCGTCGCTGCGGCCCTGGCCGATCTGGTCAGCAGCGGTCGGGTGGGATCATTTCTCGTCGAGAAGGTCAACGGGGTCCCCGTTCTCGAACCGGGTGCAGAAGGTGAGCGCGCCGCGGTCCACGACGCCCTGCTGGGCGCTGGGTTCGCCCGTACACCGCGCGGCCTGCGGTTACGGTGATGAGAGCCTGCGCGACCAACAGAAGGCGCTGACGGATGCCCGAAGGCGACACGGTCTACCGCACCGCCACCAAGCTGCGCGAGGCGTTGGTAGGCAAGCAGCTCACCCGTTGTGACGTGCGGGTGCCGAAGTTCGCGACGGTCGACCTGACGGGCTGCGTCGTCGACGAGGTGATCAGCCGCGGTAAGCACCTCTTCATCCGCGTCGAGGACGCCAGCATCCACTCACATCTGAAGATGGAGGGCGCCTGGCTGGTCGGCGGCCAAATCAGGCGGGTGCCGGAGTACAAGATCCGGATCCTGTTGCACACCAGCGACTCCCGAGCTGCCGGTGTCGACCTCGGCGTGCTGGAGATCCTGCAGCGTGACCACGATATGGAAGCCGTCGCACACCTCGGCCCGGACCTGCTCGGCGACGACTGGGAACCGCGCGTCGCCAGGGCCAACCTCGTCGAGGACCAGGAACGGCCGCTGGCCGAGGCGCTGCTGGACCAGCGCGTGATGGCGGGCGTCGGCAACGTCTACGCCAACGAACTCTGCTTCGTCACCGGCTACCTGCCCACCACCCCGGTCGGCAAGGTCAAAGACCCGCTGCGGATGGTGCAGCGGGCCCGAGACATGCTGCGGCTGAACAGGTCCCGCGTTAACCGGACCACGACCGGCGACACCCGCGGCGGTCGCGACCTGTGGGTCTATGGCCGGCGTGGCCGACCGTGCCGACGGTGTGGCACGCCCATCGAGTCGGACTCGGCGCGTCCCGGCAAGCCGGGCGATCGCGTCTCGTACTGGTGTCCGGTCTGTCAGACCTGAGCCGCGCCGAGACTGCGGTTTATGACGGGTTTCGGCCGATTTCCATCAGAAACCGCAGTCTCGCCGGCGCCCGGAGGCGCTAGGGCAGCGCCAGTCGGACGATCTTGCGCACCACCGTCGCGAACTGGCTCGGCAGCGACCCCGCGTTGTACGGGATCCCGTAGCGGGTGCAGATGTCCTTGACCTCGGTGGAGATCTCGGCCAGGCGATGCGCGGGGATGTCGGGGAACAGATGGTGCTCGATCTGGAACGACAGGTTACCGCTCAGGATGTGGAACAGCTTTCCGCCCGTCAGGTTCGCCGAGCCCAACACCTGCCGGAAATACCACTGACCGCGCGTCTCGGCCTTGGTCTCCTCGACGGAGAACTCCTGCACGTCGTCGGGAAAGTGGCCGCAGAAGATGATCATGTACGCCCACACGTTGCGCATCAGGTTCGCGGTCAGGTTCCCCGCGACCACCCACGGCGCGAACGGCCCGGCCAGCAGCGGGAACGCCACGTAATCCTTGAGCGTCTGGCGTTTGGTCTTGCGCCAGATGCCCTCGAGGATTTCTCGCTTGTCGGCGATCGTGATCTCGCCGGCGCGGATGCGCTCGGTTTCGAGTTCGTGCAGCGCGACGCCGTACTGGAACAGCACCATCAGCAGGAAGGCGTAGACGGGGTTGCCGAGGAAGTACGGCGTCCACTTCTGGTCCTTGCTCATCCGCAGGATGCCGTAACCGACGTCGCGGTCCATCCCGACGATGTTGGTGTAGGTGTGGTGCATGTAGTTGTGCGAGTGGCGCCACTGCTCGCCCGGGCAGGCGGTGTCCCACTCGAAGCCCCGGCTGGAGATGTTCGGATCGCCCATCCAGTCGTATTGACCGTGCATGACGTTGTGGCCGATCTCCATGTTGTCGAGGATCTTCGACAGTCCCAGCAGCGCGGTGCCCGCCAGCCAGAACGGCGGGAACACTCCGCCGAACAGCAGGGCCCGCCCGCCGATCTCGAATGCGCGCTGCGTCTTGATGATTCGACGGATGTAGGTGGCGTCGCGCTCGCCGAGGTCGGCGATCACGCGTTCCTTGAGCGCGTCGAGTTCGCGGCCGAAGGCCTCGGCCTGCTCGGCGGTCAGACTGATCTTCTTGCCCGCCACCGTCTTTTCGAGGGTGTGCGGTTTCGAAGTGATGTCGGTGATGACGGTCATGTCGAACTCCTTTCGGTTTCTACAACGCGAGGTCGACGTCGCCGACAGGGGCCGAGACGCAGATCTGCACGTCTTCGTCCTCCGCGGTCGACACCGCGCCGGTGACCAGGTTCTTCACCACGCCGCGCGTCTTGCGGCGGGTGCAGCTGTGGCAGATGCCCATTCGGCATCCGCTTTCGGGGGTCAGGCCTGCGTTTTCGGCCTGCTCCAGCAGGGGGCGGCCGTCGTCGGTCACCGCCACTCCGCTGTCGGCGAACGTGATCGTGCCGCCCGAGGGTTCGGCAGGCACGGTGTACGTCGGGGGGACAAAGCTTTCCGAGTGCACGTTCGGGCAGTGCTCGCGCACGGCCGACGCGAGTTCGGGCGGGCCGCAGACGAACACCGCATCGGGGTCGGGCATCGCCGCGGCCAGATGCGCGGGGCCGAAGCGACCGGTCAGGTCGGAGCCGGCCGTCGACCGCGTGTAGCCGCGCAGCACCCGCACGCCCGTCATGGCGTCGAGCTCGGCGCGGTAGCACGCGTCCTCGGCCGAGCGTGCGTAGTGAATGAATGCGACCTCGCCGCCGTGCCCGCGGGCCCGCAGCGTCCGCGCCATCGACATCACCGGTGTGATGCCGCTGCCGCCCGACACGAAAAGGATGCGTTGCGGTGCGTCGTCGGGGAGCACGAAGTCGCCGCCGACCGAATCCAATCCCACGATCATGCCGGGGCGGGCGTGATCGCACAGGTAGCCAGAGACCAGCCCGCCGTCATGGCGTCCCACCGTGAGCTCGAGATAGGGGGCGCCCTCGGCGTTGGCCGGAGAGTAGGGCCGGGTGCGACGACGACCGTCGATCTCAACCGTGAGGTTGATGTGCTGTCCGGCGCGAAAACCGGTGAACGCCTGATTCGGCTCCAGCGTGAGGGTGACGCTGCGCGGGGTCTGCCGCCGCACCGCGACGACTTCCGCGCGAGCATCTGAGCGCGTCCACGTGGGCGCGACAAGCTCGGTGTATCGGTCCACGCCATGGGGGCCGGTGAGCAGGTCGACCAGCGGCGAGCCAAGCACCCTGTCCCGGAGACCACGCGTCAACGTTTGAGTGAACATATGTACACCGTCCCCGCATGTGCAGCACCTCGTCAACCCATTCACCCAGGTTGTGGTATGTTTCACACAGTGAACAGTCGTACGCCTGGCTCACGGTCGAGCCGGTCGGGACGGTCACGATCGCGCGAGCACCCGCGCACGACCATGTCCCGCGAGGAGCGCAAGGAGGCCACCCGGCAGGCGATCGTCGCGGCGGCCCTCAAGTTGCTCGAGGACCGCAGCTTCTCCGCGCTGAGCCTCCGCGAGGTCACCCGCGAAGCGGGTATCGTGCCTGCGGCGTTCTACCGGCATTTCGAGTCGATGGAAGCCCTGGGCCTCGTCCTCATCGACGAGTCGTTCCGCAGCCTGCGCGACATGCTGCGCGGCGCCCGCGCGGGCAGGCTCGACCCGAAGCGGGTCATCGAGTCGAGCGTCGACATCCTCATCGACGGAGTGAACGAACGGCGCGAGCACTGGCGGTTCATCGGCCGCGAACGGAACAGCGGCGTCACCGTTCTGCGCTACGCCATCCGCACCGAGATCCGGCTGATCACCTCCGAGCTCGCGATCGACCTGGCCCGTTTCCCGAACCTGAACACGTGGAGCAGCGAAGATCTCAACATCCTGGCCAGCCTGTTCGTCAACGCGATGATCGTGATCGCCGAGGCCATCGAGGATGCCCACGACCAGGCCGCGCTCAACGAGATCAAACGGGTGGCCGTCAAACAGTTGCGGATGATCGTTGTCGGCGTCGCGGGATGGCGCAGCACCGTATGAAACCGGACGCGGGCTAGCGTGTGCGCATGCCGCACCTCGAACTGGCCTACCCCCGTCCCGACATCGCCGTGCTCACGCTGAACCGCCCCGACAAGCTCAACGCGTTGTCCTACGAACTCGTCGAGGACCTCCACGCGACGCTGGCGCAGATCGATTCCAACAACGACTGCCGCGTCGTCGTCCTCACCGGCGCCGGACGGGGGTTCTGCTCGGGCCTGGACCTGACCGATCCCAACCCCAACAAGGCTGGCGAAGGAACAGAGTTCCCGCGCTCGGGCATGCGATGGCAGGAACGCATAGCCGACCTGACCGCACGCATCCACCGGTTGCGCCAACCCGTGATTGCCGCGGTGAACGGGGTCGCATACGGCGGCGGAATGGGCATCGCGCTGGCCTGCGACATCCGCATCGCCTCGGAGTCGGCGCGCTTCTGCACCCAGTTCATCAAGTTGGGTCTCGGTGGCTGCGACATCGGGGTCAGCTACACGCTTCCGAGGATCATCGGCGCCGGCCCGGCGTTCGATCTCATCCTCACCGCGCGCGCTGTCGACGCCCCGGAAGCGCTGCGGCTCGGCTTGGTGTCGCGGGTGTCGACCGACGAAGCGATCGTTTTCGACGCCATGGCGATCGCCGAGACGCTGTGCGGCTACGGGAAGTTCGGCCTCGAGTCCACCAAGCAGGTGCTGTGGGCCAATCTCGACGCGTCGAGCCTGGAAGCGGCGCTGCACCTGGAGAACCGCAGCCAGATCCTGGCCTCGACCAGCGGTGAGATGCGCGAGGCTAGCGAGGCGTTCCGCCGCCGTCCACGATCATGACCGTACCGGTGATGTAGCTGCCGGCATCCGAGGCCAACAGCAAGGCGGTTCCGACCATCTCATCGGGTGACGCGAGACGTCCGAGGAACGTGCTGCGCGCCATCCCGTCGACCACCTCCTGCGGGTTGTTGCGCATCATGTCGGTGTCCACCGGTCCGGGAGCGATCGCGTTCACCCGGATGCCCGAGGGCGCGAACTCCGCGGCCATCGACCGGGTGAACGACATCAGCGCGGCCTTGTTGGCAGAGTAGATCGAGGTCAACGCCGAGAAGTTGAACGCCCCGACCGAGACCATGTTGATCACACTGGCTTTCGTGCTCGCCTTCAGATAGGGCAGTGCCGCCTGCACCAGGAACACCGGTCCGCGCAGGTTCACCTCGAAGGATTTCGTCAACGCATCGGGCGTCATCTCACCCAGTGGTTGCGCCAAGGCGTTGGCGGCGTTGTTGACCACGACGTCGACACCGCCGTACTCGTCGACGGTGCGCTGCACCAGCGCCTCGAGCGCGGCGACATCCCCGAGGTGGGTGGGCACACCGATGGCCCGGCCGCCGAGTCCGCGCAGATGTTCCGCGGCCCGCTCACAGGCGTCGGGTTTGCGGCTGGCCACCACGACGCGGGCACCGGCGAGGACGAAGCCCTCGGCCAACGCGAGGCCGATACCCCTGGTGCCGCCCGTGACGATCACGGTGCGGTCGGTCATATCGAAGAGACGGTCGAACGAAGCGCGGTCCACGGCCGTCAGTCAAGCAGATGGGCCTGGCCTCAGATGCAACCGCTCACGCTGATCCGTCGTCCGACGTTCGCGCACACGTTCACGTTCGGCGCCGGTGGTGGCGGGACGTACACCGGCGGTGGCGGGGGTGGGGGCGGTGGTGGCGTGTCGCCCGGCGGGGGCGGAGGCGGCGGTGGTGGCGGCGGAGGAGGCGGTGGCGGCAACTCGTTGAGATAGGAAAGCGGGTCCGCGCAGCCGGTCACATCGACGAACCTGCCGCCGACCGAACCGCAGAGCGTCGCCTCGGCGCTCGGCGCGGTCACGGTCACCAATCCCCCGGCGAACACGGCCGCAGCAGCGCACAGCACTACCTTGTGCACATCTCCTCCCTTCGGCGACGTGCCAAGCGCCGTCGCCCGACCCGATTGTGGCAGTGACGCACGCGTCAGGGGGCCGAATGCGCGATCGGCGAGTCGCCGTAACGAACCCCTCGGCGTCTTCGATGTCTACTGCGATGCCCGAACCATTCCTTCCTGTATGGTGGCCGCATCCGGCTCCGAACAGGATCACAGCCGTACATCTAGCTCACCTATTCACCATTTGCTATATCTTCCCGTCCGGCCTCGGCCCAGCGGTGAGACACACTGGGCCCGAAGGCAGCGAACAGCCGCGCGACCGTGGCACCGGCGATGGATCGATGCTAGGCTAGACGAGCGTCTCGACTTTGCATTCATGGTGTGGCACACCAACTCTCACGCACTCACGCGAGCTTGATCGATTCCACGATCGGTGCGCGATGGCTGCACGAACCGGTTGGTTCTTCCATGCCGATGCGAAGCATAGGGAAACACCTGATTCCTCGCGGCTTACTACTGACTAGGTTTGCCACGGGCGTCCGGTGCGCAGCACCCGAACCGCATTCCGTCGATGGTTTCCAGCAGGGGGACTAGCAGTAGTGGCCGTGAACACCGAGCTGTCGAACAGCCGGCACCGTGTGCGCAAGAATCTCAGCCGGATGACGGCCCTACCCCTCGCCGTGGCGGCGGCTTTCGCGGTCTTCGCGGCGCCGGCGAACGCCGCCGAGGCGTGGCAGCGGCAGAGCCCGCCGCTGTCGACGCCGTGGACCCATCTCGTCGGACCCAACAACGCCCTTCCGGAGTATCCCCGTCCGCAGATGACACGGGCGCGCTGGCTGAACCTGAACGGGGTATGGGCCTACACCGGCCGATCACAGGACACCGCGGTGACGACGCCGCCGTCGGCCAAAGAGTTCGACGAGAAGATCCTCGTCCCCTACCCCACGGAGTCGGCGCTGTCGGGGATCAAGCGTCATGACGACCAGATGTGGTACCGCAAAAACTTTCAGGTGCCCGGCACCTGGCGCGGGCAGCGGGTGCTGCTGCACTTCGGCGCGGTGGACCAGACCGCGACGGTGTGGGTCAACAACAAACGCGTCGCCCACCACGAGGGCGGGTTCACCGCGTTCAGCGCCGACATCACCGACGCGCTGCGCTGGACGGGCACCCAGGAGATCGTCGTGCGCGCAGAGGACCGCAACGAAACCGCACCCTTCGCCGTCGGCAAGCAGCGCAACGATCCCGAGGGTCTCTTCTACACCGGCGCGTCAGGCATCTGGCAGACGGTGTGGATGGAACCCGTGCGCGCCGCCCACGTTGAGAAGCTCGATGTCACAGCGGATTTAAGGGGTTTCACCGTCACAACCCGCTCCACGGGGACGACCGACGAACGCGCCGAGGTGATCGTGTCGGCTCCCGACGGTCCGACGTTGGCCCGCAACTACGGGGAACCGGGCAAGCCGGTACGCGTGCAGGTTCCGGACCCACACCTGTGGACACCGGACGACCCTTACCTCTACGACCTGCAGGTGCGGCTGGTCACGCCCGAAGGCAAAGTCGTCGACGAGGTCACCAGCTACGGCGGTCTGCGCACCATCAGCACGGTCAGGGACCCGCAGGGCCGGCCGCGAATCTCGTTGAACGACAAGATCACGTTCCTGCACGGCCCGCTCGACCAGGGCTACTGGCCGGACGGCATCTTCACCGCTCCCACCGACGACGCACTGAAGTTCGACCTCGAACGCACCAAGGCGCTCGGCATGAACTTCGTGCGCAAGCATGCGAAGGTGGAACCGGCGCGCTGGTACTACTGGACGGACAAGCTCGGCCTAATGGTGTGGCAGGACATGCCGTCGCTGGACGTCTCACTCGACATTCCGGTCGGTCCCGCACCGGAGCCGTCGCCTGCGGCGAAGGCCAACTTCGAACGTGAACTCGTCGAGATGATCGATCAGTTGCGAAGCGTCACTTCGATCGTCGGCTGGGTCCCGTTCAACGAGGGATGGGGTGAGTTCGACACCGCGCGGATCGCGGGCGTGGCCAAGGCCGCCGACCCGACGCGGATGGTGAACGCCAACAGCGGAGTGAACTGCTGCAAGTCCAGGCCCGACAGCAGGACCGGCGACGTCTACGACGACCACACCTACGTCGGCCCCGGCCGACCGGTTCTGCACGACAACCCGGCCACCCCGCGCGACGAGCGGACGATGCTCGGCGACCGTCCGATTCCCCTGGAGCACCGGGTGGTGGTGAACGGCGAGTACGGCGGCCTCGGGTTGGTGCCCCACGGCAACCGCTGGCCCGGAAGGCCGCAGGCCTACGAAATGACCGACAGCCGAGCACGGTTGACCGAGCGTTACGTCCAGGTGAGCCGCGACCTCGAAGACGAGGTCCGAAAGGGTGGCCTGTCCGGCGCCATCTACACCCAGACCACCGACGTCGAGAACGAGGTCAACGGGTTCATGACCTACGACCGCTGGCTGGTCAAGATGTCGCTGCGGACGGTCGCCGAACGCAACCGCACCGTGATCGCCGCGGGGGCAAAGGTCGATGAGCCGGTCGAGCGTCGCTGAGTCACAAGGTCCGGGTGCTGACGAAGGCGCATTGACGTCCGCTGAGCGGGTCGGTGAACTCGAGGCGTTGCGCCAGAAGCTGCAGCGGGCGCGAGAAATCGTCCGGCGCGACGTCGGTCACGTCCGGATACAGCGGATCGTTGACGATCGGCAGACCCAGCGAGGCCATGTGCACCCGAAGCTGATGTGTTCGTCCCGTACGTGGCGTCAACCGGTACAGCCCGTCGCCGAGGTGGTCGACCAGCGTCTCGGCGTTCGGCTCGCCCGGCTCTTCCACCGCATGTAACTGTCCGCGCCGCTTGACGATTCGGCTGCGCACTACGCGTGGAAACTCCGGCGCCGGATCTTTTGCGGCCCGGGCCAGATACGTCTTGCGCACCTCACCGCGCGCGAACATGGTCTGATACGCGCCGCGCAACTCGCGACGCGTTGTGAACAGCAGCACACCGGCGGTCAACCGGTCCAGGCGATGCGCCGGCGACAACTCCGGCAGGTCCAATTCGCGGCGCAACCGCACCAGCGCGGTCTGTGCGACGTGGCGCCCGCGCGGCATCGTCGCGAGGAAGTGCGGTTTGTCGACCACCACGATGTCGTCGTCGCAATACAGCACAGGGATGTCGAACGGCACCGGGACCTCGTCGCGCAGTTCGCGGTACAGGTACACAAACGCACCGGGCGGCAGTACGGTCCCCGCGGTCACGACGTCGCCGTCGGCGGTCACCACTTCGCCCGCAAGCACTTTGGCGGCGGCCGCCTCACCGAACCGGTCCGCCAACTCGACCAGCACCGCACCGCCACGCAGCCGCACCCGTGCCGGACCCAACCCATCCCGCACGGGCAACGGCGCCGGGCGCCTCAACGCCTGCGCCTCAATTCAGCGGCACCGGTTCGAGGATCTCGGCGCGCGCCTCCGGTGCCGCCGCCCGTAACTCATCGGCGCACTCGTCGTCGGGTTCCTGCTGCGAGCGGATCTCCGCATCCACCCGCGCCAGATACGTGTTGACCTCGCGGTCGATGTCCTCGTCGCTCCAACCCAGCACCGGCGCAACCACTTCGGCGACCTCGCGCGCGCAGTCCACGCCGCGGTGCGGATACTCGATCGAGATCCGCATCCGCCGGGCCAGAATGTCCTCCAGATGCAGCGCGCCCTCGGCGGCCGCGGCGTAGAAAGCCTCGACCTTCAGATAGACGGGCGCCTCGGTGATCGGGGTCAGCAGCTCGGGATTTCCCTCGGCCATCTGCAACACCTCACCGATCAGCGAGCCGTACCGGTCGAGCAGGTGGCGCACCCGGTACGGATGCAGGTCGTAATGGTTTCCGACGCTCTGGGTCTGGTTGATCAGCGCGAAGTAGCCGTCGGCGCCCATCAGGGGGACCTTCTCGGTGATCGACCGCGCCACCCGCGCCGGGATGTATTCGGCCGCAGCGTCGATGGCGTCCTCACCCATCACCCGATAGGTCGTGTACTTGCCGCCGGCGATCGCGACCAGACCCGGGGCGGGCACCGCGACGGCATGCTCACGCGACAGCTTCGAGGTCTCCTCGCTCTCGCCGGCCAGCAGCGGTCGCAGCCCGGCGTAAACGCCGTCGATGTCGTCGTGGGTCAGCGGCGTCGCCAACACCGTGTTGACGGTTTCGAGCAGGTAATCGATGTCGACCTTGGTGGCCGCGGGGTGCGCCAGGTCCAGATTCCAGTCGGTGTCGGTGGTCCCAATGATCCAGTGCGTACCCCACGGGATCACGAACAGCACCGACTTCTCGGTGCGCAGGATGATCGCCACCTCGCTGACGATCCGGTCGCGCGGCACCACGATGTGCACGCCCTTGGAGGCGCGCACCCGAAATCGCCCGCGCTGCTTGGACAATGCCTGGATCTCGTCGGTCCACACGCCGGTGGCGTTCACGACGACGTGCCCGTGCACCTCGGTCACGGCGCCGTTCTCGGAGTCGCGAACCTCCACGCCGGTGACGCGGTCCCCTTCCCGAAGCAGCGCGACCACCTGTGTCGAGGTCCGCACCACGGCGCCGTAGTGCGCGGCCGTGCGCGCGACGGTCATTGTGTGGCGTGCGTCGTCGACCACCGTGTCGTAGTACCGGATGCCGCCGATCAACGACGACCGCTTGAGTCCCGGCGCGAGCCGCAGCGCTCCGGACTTCGTCAGATGCTTCTGCGCCGGGACCGATTTCGCGCCGCCCAGCTGGTCGTAGAGGAAGATGCCCGCGGCGACGTACGGACGCTCCCACCACCGGTTGGTCAGCGGGAACAGAAACGGCAGCGGTTTGACCAGATGCGGCGCCAGCGTCGTCAGCGACAGTTCGCGTTCGTGCAACGCCTCGCGCACCAACCCGAACTCCAACTGCTCGAGATAACGCAGTCCGCCGTGAAACATCTTCGACGACCGGCTCGATGTGCCCGACGCGAAGTCGCGCGCCTCGACGAGAGCGACCTTCAGACCGCGCGTGGCCGCATCGAGCGCCGCGCCCGCGCCGACGACTCCCCCGCCGATCACGACGACGTCGAACTGCTCGCTGCCGAGCCGCTCGGCGGCCTCGGCCCGCTGCTGGGGACCCAGTAGCGTCTGCCCGTTGGCCGGGATCGGGTCACTCACCGGATTGGCTCCTAGTTACTCGTGGGTACGCTCGCCCGTCCAGGCTACGTGGACTCAGTCCAGATCGTCGTGCGCCATCAGGCGGCGGCCCGCTTCGGTGATCGACCCCGACAGCGAGGGGTAGACCGAGAACGTCTGCGCCAGATCCTCGACGTCGTTGCCGTTCTGCACCGCCAGCGCGATCGGCATGATCAGCTCCGATGCGATCGGCGCGACCACCACACCGCCGATCACCACTCCGGTCGCCGGGCGGCAGAAGATCTTGACGAAACCGCGCCGCAGGCTCGACATCTTGGCGCGGGCGTTGGTGTTGAGCGGCAGCGTGATCGTTCGCGCGGCCACCGATCCGTCGTCGATCCTGGACTGCGGCACCCCCACCGCGGCGATCTCGGGCCGGGTGAACACCGCCGCGGCTACCGTCCGCAAGCGGATCGGTTCGAGCCCCTCGCCCAGCACGTGGTACATCGCGATGCGCCCCTGCATCGCGGCCACCGAGGCCAGCAGCATCAGGCCCGTGCAGTCGCCGGCGGCGTAAATTCCGGGCACCCCGGTGCGCGACACCCGGTCGACCTTCAGATAGTCACCCTCACCGAGCTCGATGCCGACCCGTTCGAGGCCAAGGCCGCTGGTGTTGGGCACCGACCCGACCGTCATCAACGCGTGGCTGCCCTCCACGGTGCGCCCGTCGGTCATCGTGACCAGCACGCCGCCGGAGCCGCCTGGCCGGCGACATTCAGCTCCGCCGTTGCACGTGACCGACTGGGCGCGCGCGTTCTTGACCAACGTCACACCGCGGTCGCTCAGCGCGTCCTCAAGCACCGCGGCGGCGTCGGAGTCCTCGTGCGGCAGGATCTGGTCGCGGCTCGCGACCACCGTCACCTTGACCCCGAGTTCGGTGTAGGCGTTGACGAACTCCGCGCCGGTGACACCGGAGCCGACGACGACGAGGTGCTCGGGCAGCTCGTCGAGGTCGTAGAGCTGGCGCCAGTTGAGGATGCGTTCGCCGTCGGGTTCGGCGCCGGGCAGCACGCGGGGGCTGGCGCCGGTGGCGATCAGCACGACGTCGGCCTTGATCGTGCTGACGGTGCCGTCGTGCTCGGTCACCTTGACCGTGTGGGTCGCCATCCCCGCCATGTCGTCGACCAGTTCGCCGCGACCGGCGATCAGCGTGACGCCGTCGTTGCGCAGCCGTTCAGCGATGTCGGCGGACTGCGCGGCGGCCAGCGTCTTGACCCGCTCGTTGAGCTTGGACAGCGCGATCTCGGCATCGGAGAACTCCAGCGCATACCCGAGGTCGGGGGCACGACGCAGTTCGGTGCGCACACCGGTGGACGCGATGAACGTCTTGGACGGGACGCAGTCCCACAGCACGCAGGCACCGCCGATGCCGTCGGAGTCGATGACGGTGACCTCGGCAACTTCGGGTCCACGGGCCGCGGCGACCAGTGCGGCCTCATAGCCGGCGGGCCCGCCGCCGATGATCACGATGCGGGTTGCCACGTCCCCAACCTAACGAAGCGGGAGGTTGATCGCCCGCGCGGCGCGCGAACCCTTAGTCTTTCCTGGTGCCGCTCTATGCCGCTTACGGATCGAACATGCATCCGGAGCAGATGTTGCAGCGCGCACCTCATTCTCCGATGGCGGGAACGGGCTGGCTGTACGGCTGGCGTCTGACGTTCGGCGGGGCGGACATCGGCTGGGAGGGTGCGCTCGCCACCGTCGTCGAGGATCCGACGTCGAAGGTCTTCGTCGTGCTCTACGACATGACCAAGGACGACGAGTCCAACCTGGATCGCTGGGAAGGCTCGGAACTCGGTTTCCACAAGAAGATCCGCTGCCGGGTGCATCGCATCTCGTCGGACACCGACTTCGAGCCCGTGCTGGCCTGGCTGTATGTGGTGGACGCGTGGGAGGGTGGTTTGCCGTCGGCGCGCTATCTCGGCGTCATGGCCGACGCCGCCGAAATCGCCGGCGCGCCAGCCGAGTACGTTCATCATCTGCGCACCCGACCCGCACTCAACATCGGCCCGGGGTCTTAATCCCAGTGCCGCGAGCGGCCGTGTTTGTCCCGCGACACGCCGTATCTCGCGGACACTTCGCGGTCGCTCACGCCGCGCGAGCGCGCCGAAGCTGTCTGTCGATGCGGTCGACGAACTCCTGTGGCCGCTGACGGACGTCGTCGAAGACGATCGCGGTGACCGCCCAACCGACATCGAGCAGCGCCGCGCTCCGCCTCCGGTCGCGCCGCATGGCCTCCGGGTCGCTGTGCCAGTCGACGCCGTCGTACTCGACGGCCACGCACTCGCCGGGCCAGGCGAAGTCCAGACGACGCACCTCGCCGTTTCCGTCGACGACCTCGTATTGAAGCTCGGGTGTCGGCAGGCCACCGTCGATCATCGCGAGGCGCGCTTCGCTCTCCATCGGCGACTCCGAACGCGCGTCGGCCAGGGCGATCAACTCCCGCACGGCGACGATGCCGCGTCGCCCCGCCTGGGCGACCGCGGCGCGCCACAACTCGGTCCGATTGCAGAAGCCGCTGCGCAGAGCCGCGTCCAAGGTGGCCAGTGCCCTCGGCCGGCGTTGTGAGCGGGCGACTTCCACGGCGGTCCACGCCGGCGTCGTTGCCGGTCTGCCGCCGACGACGCCCAGCGGCGCACCCTCACGACGATGAACGACCAAGCCATCGCTCGACCGCAACCGTGAGCCCGGCGGGCTGAGCACATGGAGGTCGGCCGGCTCCTCGGTATCGAAGCCGTACAACGCCGCGGCCGTGTGCAGGCAAGCAGCGACCGGCCGTCCGCAGCGCAAGTCCAGCCCCCGCAGTCGCAGCATGTCGTCGGGTTCCTCTAGGCAGTAGACGCCCGGCCAAAGTCGTTGCAGTGGACCGGTTTCGAGTGCCGACTCGAAGCCGCGTCTGGTCATGTGTTGCAGAATCTGGCCGCTGGTCGCCAGCCCTGCCTGGGTGTTGAAGAGTCGCAGCAACTCTGGGTTCACCCGACGATCGTCAACGACGAACGCTCAACGTCCGCGGGCGTCGCCCGCGAATGTGGATGAAGCGCGCTTTGGGGACAATCAACGGCCGCGAGCGACCGCTTACTGTCCGCTCATTGCGGCGTGTCGCGGTACAGACACGGTCGCTCGCGGGAAAGGGGGCCTAGAACGCGCCGGCGTGGTCGATGATGTTGACGAGCACCCGCACGCCGACCGCGAGCGCCCTCTCGTCGAGGTCGAACGTCGGCTGATGCAAATCCAATTGGGGTCCTCGACCCGTCCACACGCCCAACCGGGCCATCGCACCCGGCACTTCCTCCAGGTACCACGAGAAGTCCTCGCCACCACCGGACTGCCGGGTATCGGCCAGCACGTCGGGGCCGATCGCTTCGATCGCGTGGGTGAGGATGCGTGTCGAGATCTCCTCGTTGACCACCGGCGGCACACCGCGACGGTACTGCACCGTGTGCTCGATGTGCAGCGGCGCCAACAGCGACGAAATAATCTCGCGCACAATCGCTTCGAGCGTTTCCCAGGTGTCTCGGCTTGCGGTTCGGATGGTGCCGGCCAACGTTCCCGTCTGCGGGATCGCGTTCGCCGCGACGCCCGCGTTCACCGCACCCCACACCATCACGGTGCTGTTGCGCGGATCGATGCGACGCGACAACACGCCAGGCAGCCCCGTGATCAACGTGCCGAGCCCGTAGACGAGGTCGCCGGTGAGATGCGGTCGCGAGGTGTGACCGCCGGGCGAATGCAATGTCACCTCGAGCTGGTCGGCGGCCGACGTGATGGGCCCGGGTCGCATCGCCACCTTTCCGACCGCCAACCGCGGGTCACAGTGCAACGCGAAAATCCGCGACACCCCCGACAGCGCGCCCGCGGCGATTGCGTCGATCGCGCCGCCAGGCATCAGCTCCTCGGCGGCCTGGAAGATCAGCCGCACCCCGACCGGAAGCTCAGGCACCGACGCCAGCGCCAGCGCCGCGCCGAGCAGGATCGCGGTGTGCGCATCGTGACCGCAGGCGTGCGAGACGCCCGGCACCAGCGACACGTACGGCGCGCCGGTGCGGTCGGCCATCGGCAATGCGTCCATATCGGCACGCAAAGCGATCCGCGGCCCGTGCTCGGGCCCGAAGTCGCACGTCAAGCCGGTGCCGCCGGGCAGCACCTTCGGGTTCAGGCCCGCGTCGGCCAGCCGCGATGCGACGAACTGCGTGGTGGCGAACTCCTGGCGCCCCAACTCCGGATGCATGTGGATGTGGCGGCGCCACTCGACGAGGTCGTCGAAGTGGGCCGACAGCCACCGAGCGGCGGCGTGGGGCAGAACGCTCATGACGCCCGCCTCGCCTGCAGTTCCAGCACCCGGTCGCGTTCGTGGGGCGTCTCGGCCAACCGCACAACCGTGCGGGCCAGCATCACCGCACCCTCGACGACCGCCTTGTCGGCGCTCGGGCTCGCCGCGGCCTCGGTGAACGCGGGCTGGTGTACCGACGCACCGCCCGCATCGATGCCCACGATCGGGTGGATTCCGGGCATCATCTGCGTGACGTTGCCCATATCGGTGCTGCCCAGCGGCAACGCCGCCTCCAGTTCGGGAGAAACCGGCTCGCGGCCCATCCGCTGCATCTCGGCGCGGAACGTCTCGGCCAGCCAGGTGTCCGGGGTCAGTTCGTGGTAGCTGGGTTCGGTCTCGGCGACGTCGTGGCCGCAACCGGTGGCCACCGCCCCGGCCAGGAAGCAGTCCGCCATCCGCTGTTCGAGGTCGCGCAGAGACGTCGCGTCGTTGGCCCGCATCGTGTACTGCATCTCGGCGCGCGCCGGGATGACGTTGGTGGCCTGGCCGCCGTCGGTGACGATGCCGTGCGCCATCTGGCCCGGCGCCATCTGCTGGCGCAGCAGCCCGATCGCCACCTGCGCGACAGTGATCGCATCGGCGGCGTTGATGCCGAGGTACGGCGCCACCGCGGCGTGGGCTTCCCTGCCCTCGTACCGGACCGCAACCTGCGACAGTGCCAGCGAGCGCGCGGCCGCGATGTCGAGCGGACCGGGGTGCAGCATCACCGAGGCGGCGACGTCGTCGAACGTGCCCGCGTTCAGCATCAGCACCTTCCCGCCGCCCGCCTCCTCGGCAGGCGTGCCGAGAAGCACCACCGTCAATCCCAGCCGGTCGGCCACGTCCGCCAAGGCCAAGGCGGCGCCGACGGCTGAGGCCGCAATGATGTTGTGCCCACAGGCGTGCCCGATACCGGGCAGCGCGTCGTACTCGGCACAGATGCCCACGACGAGCGGCCCGCTGCCGTATTCGGCGCGAAACGCCGTCTCGAGCCCCGCGGGCGCCCGTGTCACCTCGAATCCGTACTCAGCGACCAGCGTCTGGGTCTTGGCGCAGCTGCGGTGTTCGGCGAACGCGAGTTCGGGCTCGGCGTGGATGGAATGCGAAAGTTCGACCAGGTCGTCACGGCGTCGACGGACGGCGTCCTCAACGACGTCCGACGCGGTGGGTGCTGGCATCTTGGCAGTATCTCACTGCGGCCGAGCGCCGGGTCCGACAGATAAGCTCGCCCACTGTGACCGATGCCCAGGCAGTGGCCGTCGAATCGGCCGAAGCGCTGGCCGAGCGCACCGGCGTCGACCGCCACGACGTCGCCGTCGTGCTCGGTTCGGGCTGGGCGCCTGCGGTGGAACCACTGGGCGATCCGGTCGCCGTCGTGCCGGTCGCGGAGTTGCCACGGTTCGCGCCACCGACGGCCGAGGGACACGGCGGCCAGGTGTTGTCGATGCGCATCGCCGATCACCGAGTGCTGGTCTTCGTGGGCCGCATCCACCCCTACGAGGGCCACGACCTGCGCCACGTCGTGCATCAGGTCCGCGCCGCCTGCGCTTCCGGAGTGCACACGATCGTGTTGACCAACGCCGCGGGTGGGCTGCGCGAGGACTTCACCGTCGGACAGCCGGTGCTGATCAGCGACCACCTCAACCTGACCGGACGGTCACCGCTGGTGGGTGCTCGGTTCGTCAACATGGTCGACGCGTACGCCCCGCGCCTGCGCGAGCTCGCCAGGGAGATCGACCCGACGCTGGTCGACGGCGTCTACGCCGGCCTGCCGGGGCCGCAGTACGAGACGCCCGCCGAGATCCGGATGCTGCGCACCGTGGGCGCCGACCTCGTCGGGATGTCGACCGTGCACGAGACCATCGCGGCCCGCGAAGCCGGCGCGCAGGTGCTGGGAGTCTCGCTGGTCACGAACCTCGCGGCGGGCATGACCGGGCAGCCGTTGAACCACGAAGAGGTGCTAGAGGCCGGCCGTCAGTCGGCGACGCGGATGGGCACCCTGCTGGCGGCGGTCATCGCCCGGCTTTGAGGTCGAAGTCGCCGGAATATGCGGCCGTGAAACTGGGCACACTAACCGCATGACTGCGTCGCCGGCCACAAGTACTGCGCAGGAGTGGATCTCTCATGACCCGGATCCCAAGACGGCCGCCGAGCTCTCGGAGTGTTCTGATGAAGAGCTCGAGCAGCTGTTCGCACACCCCTTGACGTTCGGCACCGCCGGTCTGCGCGGGCCGTTGCGCGGGGGCCCCGGCGGAATGAACCTCGCCGTCGTGCTGCGTGCCAGCTGGGCGGTGGCCAAGGTGCTCAAGGACCGAGGCCTGGCCGGCCAGGACGTGATCGTGGGGCGCGACGCCCGGCACGGGTCCGACGACTTCGCGCTGGCGGCCGCCGAAGTGCTTGCCGCGCAGGGCTTTCCTGTGACCTTGTTCTTCACCGCCGTGCCCACGCCGACCCTCGCGTTCGCGGTGCGCCATCGCCCCGCGGCGGCGGGTATCCAGATCACCGCTTCGCACAATCCGCCGTCCGACAACGGCTTCAAGGTGTTCTTCGGCGGCGGGTTCCCGATCAACTCGCCCACCGACCGTGAAATCGAGGCGGCCATGGCCGAGGCGCCGCACGCCGACGAGATTCCCCGGCAGGAGGTCACCCCGGGCGGCGTCGACGAAGTGCAGCGCTACGTCGAACGCGCCGCGAGTGTCCGGCACACCCACGGAGCGGTCCGCATTGCGTTCACCCCGCTGCACGGTGTGGGCGGGGAACTTGCGCTCGACGCGTTCGTCCGCGCCGGGCTGCCCGACGTGCACGTCGTCGATGCGCAGTTCGCACCCGACCCCGACTTCCCCACCGTCTCCACGGCCAACCCCGAAGAACCCGAGGCGGTCGAAGCGGTCCTGAGATTGGCCCGCGAAGTCGACGCAGAAGTCGCGATAGCACTGGACCCCGACGCCGACCGATGTGCGGTCGGCGTTCCCACGTCCGACGGGTGGCGGATGCTCTCCGGCGACGAAACGGGTTGGCTGCTCGGCGATTACATCCTCTCGCAGATCGAGCCGGGACCGGTGATGGAGACGACGGTCGTGGCGAGCACCCTGGTGTCGTCGCGCATGCTCTCTGCGATCGCGCGCGAGCACGGCGCGCAGCACGTCGAGACACCCACCGGCTTCAAGTGGCTGTCACGAGCCGACGTCGACCTGCCCGGCAGCACGCTGGTGTACGCCTATGAAGAGGCGATCGGACACTGCGTCGATCCGTCCGCGGTGCGGGACAAGGACGGCATCAGTGCGGCGGTGTTGATCTGCGATCTGATCGTCGCGTTGCGCGACCGCGGGCACACACTGCTCGATGCGCTCGACGACCTGGCCCGGCGTCATGGTGTGCACACCACGACCGCGGTGGCGCGACTCGTCGAGGACACCCACGAGACCGCCGAGGTGATGAAACGTCTGCGGGAGACACCACCCGACAGCCTCGCCGGATACGACGTGACCGTCACCGACCTGCTGCCCGACGAGGGCACCGACGCATTGGTCATCGCCGGCGGCGACGACGACGTCGCGGTGCGCATCGTGGTGCGGCCCTCCGGCACCGAACCGAAGGTGAAGTCCTACATCGAGGTTCGCTGTAGCGACGTCAACGATCTGGTCGGGGCCCAGCAGCGGGCCCGGGGCCTGCAGGACGAGCTGCGGGGGGTCGCCGAGCGTTGGTGACCGTCAGGCACTAACGCGGACCGAACTGGCGGTCCCCCGCGTCGCCGAGGCCCGGCACGATGTAGGCGATGTCGTTGAGGCATTCGTCGATCGTCGCGGTGACCAGCCGGATGTCCGGAGCCGCCTTCTCCAGTGCGGCAAGGCCTTCGGGGGCCACGACGACGCAGACCGCCGTGACGTCAACGGCCCCGCGCGAATACAGCAATTCGACGGTGTGCACCATCGATCCGCCCGTCGCAAGCATCGGGTCCAGCACGATCACCGGCTGCGTGCTCAAGTCCTCGGGCAGCGACTCCAAATACGGTGTCGGCTGATGCGTTTCCTCGTTGCGTGCGACGCCGACGAAGCCGACGCGCGCCCCGGGTATCAGCGCGTGCGCCTGGTCCACCATCCCGAGGCCCGCGCGTAAGACCGGCACGAGCAGCGGCGGATTGGCCAGCCGGCAGCCGGTCGTCTCCGTGAGCGGGGTGCGTACCGGCACGGTTTCGACAGCTGCGTCGCGGGTGGCCTCGTACACCAGCATCAACGTCAAATCGCGAAGTGCCGCCCGGAAGGCGGCGTTGTTGGTGTTCTCGTCGCGCAGAGTGGTCAGTCGCGCGGCCGCAAGCGGGTGATCGACCACGCGCACATCCATGGGGCGACCATAGCGGGAACCGAGGGTCGCCGCGCCGCGTCCTACTCCATATGCACGCTGACACCGACGCGGTCCGAGCACTGGCCGCGACCACCGCGGCGTACGCCGACGAACTGGGCGCCATCGCCTCGAAGCTGGCCGGCCTCACCACATCCGCTGCCGCGTTCGGTCCCGTCGGCCGGCCGTTCCTCGCGGCGCTGGCCGACGCCGTCGAGTGTGAGGCCCGCATGGCGGCCGCGCTGCGCGATCACGCGTCAGCGAGCGGGGAGGCCGCATACCGGACGGCGCTCGCCTATGACGACGCCGACGATCGCGCGGGCGCCCGGGTCCTCGGCGTCTGACGATGCCCACTGCGTTGGTCGCAGGGCTGACGGCGCCCCTGCGTGATGTCCAGTCGCTGGTCGGCTCTGGCTCGGGGGCCGACCTCACGGCTGCGCTGCGCGATGGGCACAACGCACTGCGGGAGGCGTCGGCGTCAGTCGGCCAGGCGTGGGACCGCGTGGCGCAGCACTGGGCGGGCGCGGGAGCCGACGCGGCCGCGAGCGTGTTCACCGCGGCCGTCGCACAAACCGATGAGCTCGCGCAGCGGGTCGAGCGGCTCGGCACGGCGGCTGAGGCGGCCGACGCCGCGGTTGCGCGCGCTCGTGAGCGCCTGAGCGACATCGTGGACACCTTCGAGGCGCGGGCGGCCGCGCTCGAGCCGTTTCTCGACTCGCCGGGTGTGACGGAGGAGCTGGTCGCCGAGGCGCAGCGATCACTGAGAGAGGCCCTGGCGGTGGTGGAGGAATTGCGCGCCGCGCTGGACGGGCATGCCGCAGGTCTTCCCACCCCGCCGCCTGGGCCGGCTGCCGGGCCGACGGAGACCGCGCCCGCGGGGTTCACCGCCCCGACGGTGCCGTCATCGGGATTCGGCGGTGGTGGTGCGGGACTGCCGACCGGCGCCGGAGGGCTGGGTTTGCCTTCAGGCGGGTTCGGTGCGAACCCGCCGGGGCTGGCCTCGCTGGTGCGCGACGTCGCCGAGTTGTCCCGTCCCGATGCTCCGACCCCGGACGCGGCGACCTTCGGCGACGGTGTCGCGGTGCGGTTACCCGACGGCAGCACGGCGACCGCACCGAACGCGACGGCGGCGAGCGCCGTCAGATATGCCCTGACCCAACTGGGAGTGCCGTACGACTGGGGCGGCACCACGCCGGGGGTCGGCCTGGACTGCAGCGGCCTGACGCAGTGGGCCTATTCCGAAGCCGGTATGTCCCTGCCACGGTTGGCCCAGGAACAGGACGTCGGTGCCCCGGTCGCGGCGGGCGACCTACGACCCGGTGACCTCGCGGTGTGGGACGGCCACGTGGCGATGGTGGTCGGCAACGGCCAGATGATCGAGGCCGGCGACCCGGTGAAGTTGTCGCCGATCCGGACGACGAACGCCGGACAGGGCTTCCAGGGATTCTGGCGGCCGACGGCTTAAGCGCTTCCCCCGCCTAGTTGTGCACCTGGATCATCCACCACAACCGCATCACCACGGTTTCCGCGTAGTGGGGAACGCCCGCCTCAGCCACGGCCGAGCCGGTGGACAGCCGCCGACAGTTGCTCGTACACGGCCAGTTCCGCCCGCAGCGGCGCCAGGATGAGCTCCTCTCCCACCGCGTCCACCCGCCGCCGCAGTTCCGCTGCCGCCCGTCGCCGGCGCCGCGCCGCACCCAACGCTACGAAGGGCCGGATGATCACCCGCAGCGCCAGGCCGAGGGCGAGTCCGCCGACGAGAAGCACTGTGGGCCAGGCGAATGGTCCGAGTGACGGGGCCTCGACATCGATCTGCAGGTAGGCCAGCACGGCGATCACCCCGAGTGACGCTCCGCCTACAACCGCCGCGGCGAGCAACGCCCACTGGAGCGCGCCGACCAACGCCCACCACCGCGGCGTACGGTCCAGGCCGAGGTTGGTTCCGCCGACGACTCGGTCGAGCGCATCGGGCACGTCCGGCGTCCGAGACTTGGTCGCCTCCAACATTTTACGAGGCCACGGTGCCGGCAGCCCAGTCGACGCGACGTCGGCCAGCGAGCGGACGGCGGTGTCAACTGCCGCGCGCGAGGCCGCAGACGCCGACGGTAACGACGTGCGACGAAGTACTTCGCCATGCCCGTCGAGCTGACTTATTCCTAACCGCCGCAACGGATCTGGCCGGACTTTGGCCAGCCAGCGCAGCGGTGGCCAACCGACCGCGGCCAACCCGCGTCGATCATAGGCCCGGCCGACCGCGGCCACGACGGTGGGAACACCGGCCGCCGCCGCCAGCGCGCTCTGCAGCCGTCGTCCGCCGTCGCGCAGCGCGGGATCGGACCGCCGCTGCGGTATCAGCTGGGCAAGGCGGGCAGCTGTCGCATCCAGATCCGCGCTGACCCGCGCGGTCCGGGCTCGATGGTTGGCCACGGTGGCGGCCAAGAAGTCGTGCAGGGGGGCCACCCCGCCGGGTGTGACCGCCGACGTCGCCAGCACGGGCACCCCGGCCAACCCGTCGTCGGCCAGCAGCCGGTCCAGGTCGCGCACACACGCGTCCACATCGGAAGACGAGAGCCGGTCGGACTGGTTGAGCACTACCGCCATCACATCTCGGTGCGCGGCCAGCGGTCGCAGATAGGAGTCGTGTAGCACCGCGTCTGCGTATTTCTGCGGATCGAGCACCCAGACAAAGGCGTCGACAAGGCGCACCAGCCGGTCCACCTCGGCCCGATGGGACAACTCGGTGGAGTCGTGATCCGGCAGGTCGAGCAGCACCAGGCCGGACAACTCCGGGGCCGCCGACGCGTCGTTGTACTGCCGAGTCCCGATCTCCAACCAATCCAACAGTTCCGTTGCGCCCGAACGCCCGAACACAACGGCCTGGGTCGCCGACGTCGTCGGCCGGCGTACCCCGACCGCGGCCAAAGGCGCGCCGACGATGGCGTTGAACAACGACGACTTCCCGCTGCCAGTCGCGCCGGCCAACGCAACCACGGTGTTCTCGCCCGACAGCCGTAACCGAGTTCCGGCGCGCTGGTCCAGGCTTCGCAGTTCGGCCAGCAGCTCGTCGGGAATGCGACCGTCGCCCAGCGCGGTGATCACCGACAACGCCCCCAGCCGATCGGTCAGCGTCACCGCAGGACCGCCGCCATGCGATCGGCGGCCGCTCGCAACTGGTCACCGGAGATCATGGCCGACGCGCCCCCGAGCACCTCGTCGTACCGAGCGGCGTCCTGGTGCAACAGCCCGTCGACGCGGATTAGCAGCTCCTCGCGGGCCCGCCGGGCCAAGCCGCGGACCGCTTGCTCGCCGAAAATCGCCTCGAGGACCTTCTGGCTAGCCACACTCGTGCCGCCCGCCACCGCTATCTCCGCGCCAGTCAGCCCGGCCGTCTGGCTGAACACCGCCAACATGACCACCAGTCCCGCACCGTTGACGCCGTAGGAGGCCAGTCGTGCCCCCGTCCGCTTCGACGCCCCCTCCGTACGCACAAGTTCGAGCACGAACTCCTGCCAGTCGCGGACCATCCGCTCCACGGCCTCGGCCAGCCCGGCAGCGGGACGGGCCAGTGCGTCGGTCAGCAGGCTTGCTCCGGCCTGGTGCCGGGCCCAGCAGCCGTACGCCGTCTCGGTGGCGTCCTCCACTGCGGCCTGAACAACCGTCGCGATGCCGGACTCCAATGCTGAACCCAGTTCCTCGACGGGGGTGGGCCGCCCGCTAACCGCGGCCACCACCCGGTCGCGGATCCGGCCGACGCGCGACTCCAGTTTGCGCAGGAACTCGCCGGTTCCGACGACGTCCTGCCAGCGAGCCAGCACCTCGCCCCGCAGCAACGCGCCATCGCGGATCGCCTCTTCCACCCGCGACAGCGCGCCCGCATAGGACGAAGACACACACGACTCCAGCTGCTTGCGCACCGCGGCCTGCTCATCGGCCGCCTCGGCCAGCGCGTATGTCCGAGGCGCAAGGCTGCGGAGTGCCCCGTCCAAGGTGTAGCGGACCACCGCGGCCCGCTGCTCTGCATCCGCGGTCAGGCTCGCCAGCCACGAGCGGATTGGGGCGATCGCCTTCTCCCGCAACAGTCCGCCTCGTAACGACTGCTCGGCGATAACGAACAGCGGCGCGCCTCCCAACCCATTGGCCGCGAGCATGTCCGACAGGTGCGCACCGACGTCCTTCACCGCTTCCGGCGGGCAGCGGTCGAGCACGATGGCGATCGCCGTCCCCCGATCCCGCGCGGTGTGCAGCAGCTGCCAGGGCACCGCGTCGGCGTAGCGGGCCGCGGTCGTCAGGAATATCCACAGGTCGGCGGCGGCCAGCAGGGTGTCCGCGAGCTCCCGGTTCGTGCTCACCACGCTGTCGATGTCCGGAGCGTCGAGCAGCGCGAGCCCGGGGCCGATACCGGTATTCGTCGCCAACCGCAGGCCATCCGGCCCCGACGAGCGCGGCAACTGCGGCAGGATCCGGTCGTCGGTGAACCACATCAGGTCGGAGGGATGGCACACGATCACCGGCCCCCGAGTGGTCGGCCGCAGCACACCGGCCGGGCTCACATCGACACCGACCAATGAGTTGATCAGCGTCGACTTCCCGGCGCCCGTGGAGCCACCGACGACCGCCAGCAGCGGGGCGTCGATACTGCGCAAACGAGGAATCAGATAATCGGCCAGCTGCCCGGCCAGCTCGCGGCGGTCACGCTCGGCCGGCCACGCCGAGGGCGCAGATAGCGGAAATGTTGTCCGGCCCAACACCTGGCTCAGGTCAACCACCGCATCGACCAGGTCGGTGGCTTCCGTCATCACGCCAGCCTGCCCTAGGTGCTCGCGAAGGTGGGCTGGTTTCGCGCGCCAAGCACGCACGAACCCTCCGACCGGCCGCGCCGCTCGCTACCGTTGGGGCCCTGCTCCGCGCAGGGGCTTGCGGGTCGAGTGGCTATCCTGTGCCGCATGGCTGCTGACATCGTGGCGATCCGGCTCGGCTTGACCAAGGGCGACCTGTACACGTTATGGGCTCCACGCTGGCGTGATGGCGGCGACGAGTGGGAGGCCTTCCTCGGCAAGGACGAGGATCTGTACGGGTTCGAGTCGGTCGCCGACCTGGTCGCATTCGTCAGGACCGACAAGGACAACGACCTGGCCGATCACCCCGCATGGACCAAGATCACCGAGGCCAACGCCCACCGCCTGGACCCCGCCGAGGAGCGCCAGTACGACGTCATCGGCGTGCCGGAGCTCGTCGCCGAGAAGGTCAGCGAGGACGCGGTTCGGCAGCTGCACCGCACACTGGTGATCGTCTCGTCGCTCGGCTCGGTGTGCGAACTCCCGGTCGTCACAAGGTTTTTCAACGGCAACCCGGTGCTGGGCACACTCGGCGGCGGGATCGAGGCGTTCTCCGGCCGCAGCGGACGAAAGCGGTGGGGCGAGATCGAGGCGGTCATCGCCCGGGCCTGGGACAACGTCGTCGACGCGCTCGACGAGGTGATCACAACCCCCGACGTCGACACCGCCGCCTCGCAGAAGGCCGAAGCCGAGCTGGCCGAGCCGGCGCCGGAACCCGAAGAGGACGAGCTGGTCGAAGAAGTTTCCGAAACCGAGACGACCGAAGAGGCCGAAGAGGAGGAGTCCGACGCCCTGACCTCCCAGGCGCAGAGCCAGGTGCTGGGCAGCGACGAGGACTTCTGGCTCAAGGTCGGCATCGACCCGGTCCGGTTGATGACGAGCGCGGGTACCTACTACACGCTGCGCTGCTACCTCGACGATCAGCCGGTCTTCCTCGGCCGCAATGGGCGCATCAGCGTGTTCGGTTCCGAGCGGGCACTGGCGCGCTATCTGGCCGACGAACACGACCACGACCTGTCGGGTCTTGCCACCTACGACGACATCCGCACGGCCGCCACCGACGGCTCGCTTCAGGTCGAGATCACCGACGACAACGTCTACGTGTTGACGGGCATCGTCGACGATCTCGCGGACGGACCCGACGCGTTGGATCGCGACCAATTGGAACTCGCGGTCGAACTGCTCCGCGACGTCGGCGACTACTCGGAAGACACGACCGTCGACCAGACCCTCGATCCGGACCAGCCGCTCGGAAGGCTGATCGCGCACGCCCTGGAACCCGACACCGTCCGCGCACCGAGCCCGCCGTACGCGAAAGCTGTCGAACAGTGGGAGGCGCTGGAAGCGTTCGTCGAGTCGCGGCTTCGTCCCGAATAGGGGCACACCTCGCCCTCGAGCGACCGCGAAATGTCATGCGGAAGCGGCGTGTCGGCGCGCAAACACGGCCGCTCGCGCAGGAACTTCCTCAGCCGATCAGGACGGCGTAGCGCGGCTTGATGACGTCGTCGATGATCGACAGGCGCTCGTCGAACGAGACGAACGCCGACTTCATCGCGTTGATCGTGAACCGCTGCAGATCGCTCCAGCCGTAGCCGAAAGTCTCGACCAGGCGCAGCATCTCCTGGCTCATCGTCGTATCGCTCATCAGCCTGTTGTCGGTGTTGACGGTGACGCGGAAGCGCAGCCGGGCCAACAGGTCGAACGGATGCTCGGCGATGCTGGCCACCGCCCCGGTCTGCACGTTGGACGAGGGGCACATCTCGAACGGAATCCGCTTGTCGCGCAGCAGTGCCGCGAGCCGGCCCAGTTGCGCGGTGCCGTCGGGTGCGACGGTGATGTCGTCGACGATCCGAACGCCGTGGCCGAGGCGGTCGGCGCCGCAGTAGGCGATCGCCTCGTGGATCGACGGCAGACCGAAGGCCTCCCCCGCGTGAATCGTGAAGCGCGCGTTGTTGCCTCGCATGTACTCGAACGCGTCTAGATGCCGTGAGGGCGGATGGCCCGCTTCTGCGCCTGCGATGTCGAAACCGACTACGCCCTTGTCGCGGAACCGGACCGCCAGTTCGGCGATCTCGAGCGAGCGCGCCGCGTGCCGCATCGCGGTCACCAGGCAGCGCACGGTGATGGTCCGCCCTTCGGCGCTGGCGGCCTTCTCACCGTCGGCGAACCCGGCCATCACCGCGTCGACGACGGCGTCCAGCGACAGGCCGCCGTCGATGTGCAGCTCCGGCGCGAAGCGGACCTCGGCGTAAACCACGTTGTCGGCGGCGAGGTCCTCGACGCATTCGTAGGCCACCCGGTGCAGGGCCTCAGGTGTCTGCATGACTCCGACGGTGTGGGCGAACGGCTCGAGATAGCGCACCAGCGACCCGCTGTGCGCGGCTGTGCGGAAGAACGTCGCCAGCTCGTCGACATCGGTCGCCGGAAGGTCGTCGTAACCCGTCGCCTCCGCCAGTTCGAGGACGGTCGCGGGCCGCAACCCGCCGTCCAGGTGGTCGTGCAGCAGCGCCTTGGGCGCTTGTCTGATCGAGTCCAGCGTCAGCGTCGTCATGTCGGTCTCCGGTCAGGCTCCGCTCGTGATTCGGTCGATGATCAGCGGACGCGACGGCGGTGCGGCGTCGCCGACGGCCCAGCCACCATCCAGTTCGGCGATCGCCCCCTCGAAACGGTCGGGGGTCTCGGTGTAGAGCGTGAACAGCGGCTCCCCGGCGCTCACCGGTTCGCCCACCCGCCGGTGGATGTACATCCCCGCGCCCGGCTGGACCCGCTCACCAGGAGCGGAGCGGCCCGCTCCGAGCCGCCACACCGCCAGACCCACCGCCATCGCGTCGATGCTCTCCATCCTGCCATCGCGCGGCGCCCTGATGGTTTCGGCGTGGGGACCGACGGGCAGGTCCTGGCCCAGATCACCGCCCTGCGCGGCGACGAGATGGCGGAACCGGTCCATCGCCGAGCCGTCCGCAAGGGTCTGGGCCGGGTCCACACCGTCGAGGCCCGCGGCATCGAGCATCTCGGCGGCCAGGGTGACCGTGAGCTCGACCACGTCGGAGGGACCGCCACCAGCGAGCACCTCCAGCGATTCGGCAACCTCCACGGCATTGCCGACGGCGCGGCCCAGCGGTGTGGACATGTCGGTCAGCACCGCCCGGGTGGTCAGCCCGTGCGCGGTGCCCAGTTCGACCATCGTGCGGGCCAACTCCCGCGACTCCTCCTCCGTCTTCAGGAAGGCACCCGAACCGACCTTGGTGTCGAGCACCAACGCGTTGGCGCCCTCCGCGATCTTCTTGCTCATCACCGAACTCGCGATCAGCGGCAGCGACTCCGTGGTCGCCGTGATGTCGCGCAGCGCATAGATCTTGCGGTCGGCGGGGGCCAGTTCACCCGCGGCGAAGATCGCGGCGCCCAAGTCGCAAAGCTGTTGGCGGATCTGGTGTTTGGAGATCTCAGCGGTGAACCCGGCAATGGACTCCAGCTTGTCGAGCGTGCCGCCGGTATGGCCGAGCCCGCGTCCGGCGGCCTGCGGCACCGCACCGCCGCACGCCATCACCACGGGCACCAGCGGGATCGTGATCTTGTCCCCGACCCCACCGGTGGAGTGCTTGTCCACCAACGCCAGAGGCTTTCCGCCGCGACGGAGATCGCTGAAGTCCATCCGCTCACCGGAGTCGACCATCGCCGCCGTCCAACGGGCGATCTCGGCCGCCGTCATACCGCGCAGTAAAATCGCCATCAGCAACGCCGACATCTGCTCGTCGACCACCCGGCCATGGGTATAGGCGTCGATCACCCAGTCGATCGCCGCGTCCGAGAGCACCCCCCCGTCACGCTTGGTCCGGATCACCGTCGGTGCATCAAATGTGAACTGCATCACGGAGTTTCCCCATCCCGCGGCCGATCCCGCCGGGCCAGGTCCTGCGGTCCGAACGCGTCGGGAAGCAACTCGGCCAGCGGCCGCGGTCCGTTCGGATGGTCGATCAGCATCCCCGGCCCGCCGTGCTCGAGCAGCACCTGACGGCACCGGCCGCACGGCATGAGCAGATCCCCCGCCGCGTCGACGCACGACAGCGCGATCAGGCGCCCACCACCGCCCGAATGCAGGTCGCAGACCACCGCGCACTCCGCACAGAGACCAAGACCATATGAGACATTTTCCACATTGCAACCAGTCACCACCCGCCCGTCGTCGACCAGGGCGGCTGCGCCGACCGCCAACCCCGAATATGGCGCGTAAGCTGCCCCAGACAATTCAGTTGCCTTGTAGCGCAGCGTATTCCAGTTGATCTCCGACATCGTCCCACCCTCGCCAGGCCGGTTCTGAATGCATTCCGATGTCCCCTGCCCGAGGCCGGGAATCGGAATAGGCAACCCTAACTTCGGCGTTTTTCAAGACATCGACGGCTAAACCGTAGTTCGTTTAGCAGTACAACTGGGTTTAGAGTCGCCCCGAGGTTTGGGTGAAGTGCACGAACCGGAACCGACCGCCAGGAAGGAACCTGCCGCCCGGTGCAGCTCCGCAGCCCAATCGTCCACCGAAGGCGTTGGAGGCCAGATGAGTACTCAGATTTCCGGGGGACCGCCGGGATCCTCCGCGGCTCCACGATCGCGACCGTCGCGCAGACGAACCCTCTACCGCGGCGATCCCGGGATGTGGTCCTGGGTCCTGCACCGCATCACCGGTGCGACGATCTTCTTCTTCCTGTTCGTGCACGTGCTCGACACGGCGCTGGTGCGGGTCAGCCCGCAGGCCTATAACGAGGTCATCGAGACCTACAAGACTCCGCTGATCGGGCTGATGGAGATCGGGCTGGTCGTCGCCGTGCTCTACCACGCCCTCAACGGCATCCGAGTGATCCTCATCGACTTCTGGCAGCACGGCGCGCGCTATCAGCGGGTGATGCTGTGGATCGTGGTCGGCGTCTTCCTGGCGATCTTCATCCCGTCCCTCGGCATCATCGGCATGCACATGGCGGAGCGGTTCCTGTGAGCGCGCCAGCCGGCGGGCCCACGGGAGCCTGGACGCCGCACCACCGCGAGGGCCGCATCGCCCCGGTGATGCAGAAGGAGCACGACAGGCCGGCCGGCCTGGACCACCCGAGGGCACCTCGGCGTCCGCGCGGCATCCCCTACTTCGAGAAATACGCATGGCTGTTCATGCGGTTCTCGGGTGTCGCGCTGGTCTTTCTGGCACTGGGCCACCTGTTCGTGATGCTGATGTGGGAGGACGGGGTCTACCGCATCGACTTCAACTACGTCGCCGAACGCTGGGCGTCGCCGTTCTGGCAGATCTGGGACATGGCGCTGCTGTGGCTGGCCCAGCTGCACGGAGCCAACGGCCTGCGGACCATCATCGGTGACTACGCGCGCAAGAACACCACGAAATTCTGGCTGAACTCGCTATTGCTGCTGGCGACCGGATTCACCCTGGTGCTGGGCAGCTACGTGCTGGTGACCTTCGACGCGAACATCTCATGAGGGTGAGCTTCACATGATTCAGGAACATCGCTACGACGTCGTCATCGTCGGTGCGGGCGGGGCCGGTATGCGCGCAGCGGTGGAGGCGGGTCCGCGAGCCCGCACCGCGGTGCTGACCAAGCTGTACCCGACGCGCAGCCACACCGGCGCCGCCCAGGGCGGGATGTGCGCCGCGCTGGCCAACGTCGAAGAGGACAACTGGGAGTGGCACACCTTCGACACCGTCAAGGGCGGCGACTACCTCGCCGACCAGGACGCCGTCGAGATCATGTGCAAGGAAGCCATCGACGCGGTGCTCGACCTCGAGAAGATGGGGATGCCGTTCAACCGCACCCCCGAGGGCCGCATCGACCAGCGCCGTTTCGGCGGGCACACCCGCGATCACGGCAAGGCCCCGGTGCGCCGGGCCTGTTATGCCGCCGACCGCACCGGCCACATGATCCTGCAGACGCTGTATCAAAACTGCGTCAAGCACGACGTCGAGTTCTTCAACGAGTTCTACGCGCTGGACATCTCGATCACCGAGACGCAGTCCGGGCCCGTCGCCACCGGCGTCATCGCCTATGAGCTGGCCACCGGTGACATCCACGTCTTTCACGCCAAGGCCATCGTGTTCGCCACCGGCGGGTCGGGGCGGATGTACAAGACCACCTCCAACGCCCACACGCTGACCGGGGACGGCCTCGGCATCGTCTTCCGCAAGGGACTTCCCTTGGAGGACATGGAGTTTCACCAGTTCCATCCGACCGGCCTCGCTGGCCTCGGCATCCTGATCTCCGAGGCGGTGCGCGGCGAGGGCGGCCGGTTGCTCAATGGCGATGGCGAGCGCTTCATGGAGCGCTACGCGCCGACGATCGTCGACCTGGCACCGCGCGACATCGTCGCCAGGTCCATGGTGCTTGAGGTGCTCGAGGGCCGCGGCGCGGGGCCGAACAAGGACTACGTCTACATCGACGTGCGCCACCTCGGCGAGGACGTGCTCGAGGCCAAGCTGCCCGACATCACCGAGTTCGCCCGCACGTACCTGGGCGTCGACCCGGTCAAGGAGTTGGTGCCGGTCTACCCGACGTGCCACTACGTGATGGGCGGCATCCCGACCAACGTCAACGGACAGGTGCTGCGCGACAACACGACGATCATCCCCGGCCTCTACGCCGCGGGCGAATGCGCATGCGTGTCCGTCCACGGTGCCAACCGCCTGGGCACCAACTCGCTGCTGGACATCAATGTGTTCGGCCGTCGCGCCGGCATCGCCGCGGCCAATTACGCACTGGGACACGACCACGTCCCGCTTCCGCAGAATCCGGCGGGCATGGTGGTCGACTGGGTCGGCGACATCCTCTCCGAGCACGGCAACGAGCGCGTCGCCGACATCCGCGGCGCCCTGCAGCAGTCGATGGACAACAACGCCGCGGTGTTCCGCACCGAGGAGACGCTGAAGCAGGCGCTGACCGACATCCACGCACTCAAGGAGCGGTACTCGCGAATCACGGTGCACGACAAGGGTAAGCGCTACAACAGCGATCTGCTCGAGGCGATCGAGCTCGGCTTCCTGCTCGAGCTCGCTGAGGTCACCGTGGTCGGTGCGTTGAACCGCAAGGAGTCGCGCGGCGGCCATGCCCGCGAGGACTACCCCAACCGCGACGACACCAACTACATGCGCCACACCATGGCCTACAAGGAGGGCACGGACCTTCTGTCCGACATCCGGCTGGACTACAAGCCCGTGGTCCAGACCCGCTATGAGCCGATGGAACGGAAGTACTGACCCATGACGATCGCGCCTGACGTGAAAGGCCCGGCCACCGCCGAACCCGAACTGCCGCCCGTGCCCGAGGGTTCGGTGATGGTGACGCTGAAGATCGCGCGGTTCAATCCGGAAGAGCCCGACGCCTACGCCGATTCGGGAGGCTGGCAGAGTTTCCGCGTTCCCTGCCTGCCCACCGACCGGCTGCTCAACCTGCTGCACTACGTGAAGTGGTACCTGGACGGCACGTTGACGTTCCGGCGGTCGTGCGCGCACGGTGTGTGCGGCTCGGATGCTATGCGGATCAATGGGGTCAACCGGCTGGCGTGCAAGGTGCTGATGCGCGACATGCTGCCTAAGAATCCGAAGAAGCAGTTGACCATCACGATCGAGCCGATCCGCGGCCTGCCCGTGGAGAAGGACCTGATCGTGGACATGGAGCCGTTCTTCGACGCCTACCGCGCGATCAAGCCGTACCTGGTCACCAGCGGCAATCCCCCTACGCGCGAACGTATTCAGAGCCAGACCGACCGGGCCCGCTACGACGACACCACCAAGTGCATCCTGTGCGCGTGCTGCACGACGAGCTGCCCGATCTACTGGAGCGAAGGGTCCTACTTCGGTCCCGCCGCGATCGTCAACGCGCACCGCTTCATCTTCGACAGCCGCGATGAGGCCGCCGCCGAGCGGCTCGACATACTCAACGAGGTCGACGGGGTGTGGCGCTGCCGAACGACGTTCAACTGCACCGAATCGTGCCCGCGCGGCATCCAGGTCACGCAGGCCATCCAGGAGGTCAAGCGCGCGCTGATGTTCGCGCGCTAGTAGTGGCGATTTCGGTGTCGTTGGTTGCGCTGACCGCAACGAACTACACCGAAACCACCCGGCGACAAAACTGTGCTGTCACATACCGGCGGGCTGTCTCGTCTAGCGGGTATGACCGAAAACGCACAGAAAACCCGTATCGAACCCCTGCCCCCGCAGCGCGCCTCGCTGCTCACCAAGCTCCTGTACCGGGTCGCCAAGCGCCGGTTCGGCGAGGTTCCCGAACCGTTCGCCGTGGCGGCGCATCACCCGCGGCTGATGCTCGCCAACGTCGTGCACGAGGGCATGCTGCAGTCCGGGTCGAAGAAGCTGCCCGCCAGTGTTCGCGAGCTCGCGGTGTTCTGGGCCGCGCGCACGGTCGGATGCTCGTGGTGCGTGGACTTCGGCGCAATGCTGCAACGCCTCGACGGCCTCGACGTCGACCGCCTCAAGCACATCGACGACTACGCGACCTCCCCCCTGTTCTCCGACGACGAGCGCGCCGCGATCGCCTACGCCGACGCGATGAGCGGTGATCCGCACACGATCACCGACGAACAGGTCGATGACCTTCGCCGGCGGTTCGGCGACGACGGTGTCATCGAGCTGACGTATCAGATCGGCGTGGAGAACATGCGCGCACGGATGTACTCGGCGCTGGGCATCACCGAGCAGGGCTTCGGTTCGGGCGATGCGTGCCGGGTCCCGTGGGTTACCGACGGGCCTTCAGCGGCGAGCCGGTGAACTTGTCCGGGTTGGCGATATCCCATATCGCGCAGACCTTGCCGTCGCGCACGGTCATCGCGGTGACGCGCGGCGTCATCTCCGGATAGCCGTCGTGGGCAGGTACCCCCGGCGTCCAGCTGCCGAACTGACCGTTGATCAGGGCGGGCACACCCGTCTCGAGCCAGCCCGGTCCATAGCGACGCGCCAGCCCGAACAGGAACCGGGCCACCTTCTCCGGGCCGTGGATGACGCGCGGCGCGGTCGGCGCGCGGCGGTTCGAGTCCCCGGTGAAGGTGACATCGGGATGTAGCAGGCGCACAACGGCTTCCATGTCACCTGCAGCGAGGGCTGCCATCAGCGCGCCGGCAACCTCGTTGTGGGTGTCGTCGGACACCGGGGGTGGCGCGTCGGCGACGGCACGCCGCGCCCGGGAGGCCAGCTGCCGCGCTGCGGCCTCGCTGACACCGAGTACATCGGCCACTTCACCGAACGGCACCGAGAAGCCGTCGTGCAACACGAACGCCACGCGCTGATCGGGGTTGAGCCGTTCGAGTACCACCATCGCCGCGAACCGGGCGTCTTCACCGGCGACCACCGCCGCCAACGGGTCGTCGCCGCTCAGCGGGGTGACCACCGGCTCCGGAAGCCATTGGCCGACATAGGTTTCGCGCCGATGCGCTGCAGAACGAAGTCGGTCCAGGCTCAACCGACTGACCACCGTCGTGAGCCATGCCCGCAGATCCTTGATCGACTCGTGGTGGGCGGCGCTCCAACGCAACCAGGCATCTTGCACGATGTCCTCCGCGTCGGCCATCGTGCCCGTGAGCCGGTAGGCGACGGACAACAGGTGCGGCCGCAGCTCCTCGAACTCGTCGACCCGCGCGCTGGCGGTCATTCAGCCAGCCTAGTCCGTGCCGCTTCAACCCGGCCAGGCCGGTGCGAAACATTTTCCGCGCCAATACTTCCAGCGTGGCGCGCCTGCGGCGCCGCACTCCACTTGCTAGGTTCGACTCTCGACATACCCGGACTTATGGAGGGGGACGCGGTTGATTCAGGTTCGGGCAGCGCTGCTGCTGGCGGCGGGACTGATTGCGGTACCGGGAATCCCGATGGCCGCGGCCGCGATGGTCGACGACGACGCATGGCAGCCGGGCTCCGAGACGGCGCAGGTGGCCAGCGAGGACGGCAACCAGGTCGTCGTCGTCGGCCCGTCCGGCTGGGACGCCCGCGAGTTCGGCAACGGGGTCGGCTACCGCTCAGGGGACGAGCTCGTCATCGTGCAGGTCTTCGACCGGGGTGGCCGCGACGTGGATGCTGTCGCACGCCGGCTCATGCGGGCCGACCGCGTCACCGGTTCCAGCGCCGCGATGACAGGCGAGACCGTCACCACCGCCGACGGCACCCTGACCGGTGAGGCGTGTGAACTCGTCGCCGGCGACCGTTTGGGCGAATGCGCATTTCTGGCCGACGACGAGGTGATCGTGTGGGTCCAGACCCTCGGCACCGCCGACCAGCCCGCGCCACCACTGGACCTCGTCGTGGCACCGATCAGAAGGGACCAGCCGTGACCGGCGATACCGTGCAAGCACCGCGTCCTGTGGTGTACCGCCCTGAGTCCGCGGTGTTCTGGGTGTTCGTCGTGGCCTTGATCGCCGGCACGCTTCTCTTGCTCGACGACTCCTGGTCGGTCATCCGCGCCACCCTCGACGCCAACCTCGACCTGGCGTGGCTGTGGCTGCTGTTCATCGTATTCATGGTGTGGTTGATTTTCCGGTTCGACCCGTTCCGCAGCGGTCGGCGTTATCCGCAGGCACTCGTGGCGGGGTTCGCGCTGGGCGGCACCACGGCGGTGGCGATGGCGATGATCGGAAACGATGCGCTCGGCCAATTGTGGAGTTTGGTGCTCACTCCGGCGACGTTTACCGACTGGCAGGCCTCGCTCACCGCGCCGATCATCGAAGAGGCGTCCAAGGCGTTGTGCGCTGCGGTGGTGCTCGTGCTGTGCGGGCATGTGTTGCAGCGGATTTCGCACGCGCTGATGCTCGGAATGTTCGTCGGCTTCGGTTTCGACCTGATGGAGGATCTGTCATACGCCGCCAACAGCGCACTGCAGGACCTCGATTCGGATGTGGTCGGCGCGGGCGGCAATCTCCTCGTGCGGTTCTTCACCGCGGTGCCGGCGCACTGGACCTACACGGCGCTGACGTCGGTCGGCGTGCTGATGTTGCTCCCGACGTTCCGCGGCCGGTCGCACTGGTCGACCGGGTGGCGGCTGGCCACCGCGTGCGGCCTGCTGCTGAGCGGCCCGCTGCTGCACTTCATCTGGAATGCACCGGGTCCGGTGGCGGCGATGCCGCTCAAGATACTCGGCGGCCTGGTGTTCTTCCTGATCATCGCGGCCCTGTTACTGCGTGACGAGCGGCGCTGGGTGATCGCCCGCATCGAAGCTGGCCGTGCGTGCGGCGAGCTCGCCGGCATCCGCGGCGACGTTCTGGACTCGCTTCCGACGCGTCGCCGGCGCCGCGCCTTGAAGAAGTCGGCGAAAAAGGCCGGTGGCCGCGCCGCCGCCAAAGCGGTCAAGGCCCAACAGCGTGCCGCGCTCGACCGGATACAAGCATCCTCGAGCGCAGATCCGGCGTTCGCGGAGCCGGTGGCTCAGCACGGTTAGCGCTTGGCAAATACCGTGCGGTGCCACCCCTTTTCGGCCACGCCGGTGATGTCGCTCATCACGTGTTTGACGGTGAGGTACTCCTCGAGCGAATAGTCGCTCATGTCCTTGCCGAAACCGGAAGCCCCGACCCCGCCGTGCGGCATCTCGCTGATGATCGGGATGTGGTCGTTGATCCACACACAGCCGGCGTTGATCTCGCGCGACGCCCGCTGCGCGCGGTACACGTCGCGCGTCCACGCCGACGCCGCCAGCCCGTAGGTGGTGTCGTTGGCCTGCCGCAGCGCGTCGTCGTCGTCGGTGAACGGCCGCACGGTCAACACGGGACCGAAGATCTCCTCGCGGTACACCTCCGACTGCTCGGCCACGTCGGCGATGACCGTCGGCAGATAGAACGACCCCGGCCGGTCCGGCGCCGACCCGCCACACACGATCCGTCCACCCTGCCCCGGCGCGCGCTCGACCATGCCCGCCACCTTTGCCCGGTGCGCCATCGAGATCAGCGGACCCAGATCGGTGTCGGGGTCGTGCGGATCCCCGACGACGACCTTGGAGAACACCTCGCCGACGCCAGCGACGAAATCCTCATAGACCTCGCGCGCGACGATCGCCCGGGCCGCGGCCGTGCAGTCCTGACCGGTGTTGATCAATGCGGCGGCCGCAGCGCCCTGGATCGCCGCGTCCAGGTCGGCGTCGTCGAACACGACGAACGGCGCCTTGCCGCCCAGTTCGAGCTGCACGCGGTGGCCGTGTACCGCCGCGGCGGCCATCACCTTGCGGCCGACCGGTGTGGAACCGGTGAACGTCACCACGTCGACGTCGCGGTGCCCGGCCAGCGCGGTGCCGACGTCGGCACCCAGCCCGGTGACCACGTTGAGCGCGCCGTCGGGCAGACCCGCCTCCTTGGCCAGCCGCGCCAGCGTCAGCGTCGTCAACGGCGTGAGCTCACACGGCTTGATCACCACTGAACAGCCGGCGGCCAACGCGGGCAACACTTTCCACACCGCCATCTGCAGCGGATAGTTCCACGGTGTGATTGTCGCGACCACACCCACGGCTTCGCGGCGGATGCTGGAGGTGTGGTCACCGGAGTACTCGGCGCTGGCCTTGCCTTCCAGATGTCGCGCGGCGCCGGCGAAGAAGTCGATGTTGTCGACGCTGCCGGGCACGTCGAACTCGGCGGCCAGTCGCACCGGCTTGCCGGTCTGGCTGACCTCCTCGGCGACCAGGGCGTCGGTGTTCGCACCGGCCAGCTGCGCCAGCGTGAACAGCACCGCCGAGCGCTCCGCCGGCGTGGCCCCCGACCACTCGGCCAGCGCGCCTCGAGCAGACGCCACCGCGGCGTCGACGTCGGCCGGGGTGGCCACCGCGTAGTCGGCCACCGCCTCACCGGTTGCGGGATTGACGACCTGGAAGGCAGCCCCATCGGTGGCCACCGCGGCGCCGTCGATCCAGCTGCCCGCCACACTGGTGGAAACGGATGTCGCAGTCATGGCCATACGCTAACGGACCCGACCCCGACGAGCCACGCAATCCCCTACGCCTTCCCATAGCCAAACACGCCTCGAACGAGCGAATTCATGGCTGTGGTTGCCTCTGACGACGGATTCCGTGCACAATCACTGGCATGCCTACCCCGGGTGCTACGCACGGTCTCGGCCCCGTTTCGTTCCGACTCAACCAGTCCCGTCCCGGTGCTGCGTTCCAGCTCGACGATCTGAGCAAGCAGATCATCGAGATGCTGCAGCAGGACGGCCGCCGCTCGTACGCGGGCATCGGCAAGTCCGTCGGGCTGTCCGAGGCCGCCGTCCGCCAGCGGGTGCAGCGCATGGTCGACGCCGGCGTCATGCAGATCGTCGCCGTCACCGATCCGATGCAGTTGGGCTTCGCGCGCCAGGCGATGATCGGCATCCGCTGCACCGGCGACACCACCAAGATCGCCGAGAAGCTGGCCATGATCGAATCGGTCGACTACGTGGTGCTCACCGCCGGATCCTTCGACGCCATCGTGGAGGTGGTCTGCGAGGACGACGACGACCTGCTCGACCTTCTCAACACCCAGATCCGTGCCCTCCCGGGAGTGATATCCACCGAAACCCTCGTTTACTTGAAACTTGTTAAGCAGCAATATAATTGGGGCACTAGATGACTACAACCGACACCGCGCAGGATGTCTCTGCCGGGCTCGGCGCGAAAGCCAGCCGTCACCTGTGGGGTCACTTCGCCCGACACGGCGCCGGTATCACGCCGCCGATCATCACACGCGGCGAGGGCGTCACGATCTGGGACAGCAACGGCAGGAGCTACATCGATGGGCTGTCGGGGCTTTTCGTCGTTCAGGTCGGTCACGGCCGCCAGGAACTGGCCGAGGCCGCTGCCAAACAGGCCCAGCAGTTGGCGTTCTTTCCGCTGTGGTCCTACGCCACGCCGACCGCGATCGAACTCGCCGAACGTGTCGCCGGTTACGCACCGGGTGACCTGAACCGGGTGTTCTTCACCACCGGCGGCGGGGAAGCCGTCGAGTCGGCGTGGAAACTGGCCAAGAACTACTTCAAGTTGACCGGCAAACCCGGTAAGCACAAGGTGGTTTCGCGCTCCATCGCCTACCACGGCACACCGCAGGGGGCGTTGGCCATCACCGGATTGCCGGTGTTCAAGGCACCGTTCGAGCCGCTGACACCGGGCGGCTTTCGGGTGCCCAACACCAACTTTTACCGCGCCCCCGCGCCATACCAGGACGACGAGAAAGCGTTCGGGCAGTACTGCGCCGACCGCATCGCCGAAGCCATCGAATTCGAGGGACCCGACACTGTCGCGGCCGTCTTCCTCGAACCGGTGCAGAACGCGGGCGGCTGCTTCCCGCCTCCGCCAGGCTATTTCGAGCGGGTCCGGGAGATCTGCGACGAGTATGACGTGCTACTGGTGTCCGACGAGGTCATCTGCGCATACGGCCGGATCGGGTCGATGTTCGCCTGTGACGACTTCGGCTATGTCCCCGACATCATCACCTGCGCAAAGGGTTTGACGTCCGGCTATTCGCCGATCGGCGCGATGATCGCCAGCGACCGGCTGTTCGAGCCGTTCAACGACGGCAAGACCACGTTCGCGCACGGCTACACCTTCGGCGGGCATCCGGTGTCGTCGGCGGTGGCGCTGGCCAACCTCGACATCTTCGAGCGCGAGGGCCTCAACGACCACGTCAAGGAGAACGCGCCGAGATTCCGGGCCACCCTCGAGCAGTTGTACGACCTGCCGATCGTCGGTGACGTTCGCGGCGAGGGCTACTTCTACGGCATCGAACTGGTGAAGGACAAGGCCACCAAGGAGACCTTCAACGACGAAGAGTCCGAGCGGCTGCTGCGCGGCTTTTTGACCCCGGCGCTTTTCGAGGCAGGCCTGTACTGCCGCGCCGACGACCGCGGCGATCCGGTCGTGCAGTTGGCCCCGCCACTGATCAGCGGCCAGAAGGAATTCGACGCGATCTACCGGATCATGCGCGGGGTGCTTTCCGAGGCGGGCCGACTGCTCTGAGTGCGGCGTCGGAAGGCGTAGCGTCGGCGCTGTGAGCACGCCCGCATCCAAGAAGCCGCCGATCGATCCCGTCCGCTGGCAGCCCCCGCCCGTCGATGCGCTTCCGGATCTGCCGTCGGCCGACCTGACCGTCGTCCCGCTCCCGGGCAACGCACCCGAGGACGTGGTCGTCGACGCCGACGGCGCCATCTGGGCAGGCGTCGACGACGGCCGCATCGTGCGCATCACCCCCGGCGGTGGGGACCCGGTCGTCGTCGCCGCCACCGAAGGCCGGCCACTGGGCATGCATGTCGCCCACGACGGCAGCATCCTCGTCTGCACCAGTCCCGGCGGCCTGCTGTCGCTCGATCCCGCAAGCGGCGCGGTGGAGACGCTCGTGGCCGAGGTCGACGACCGGCGATTGATGTTCTGCTCCAACGTCACCCAATCACCGGACGGCACAATCTTTTTCACCGAGTCGACGAGCGCGTTCGACTACGCCCATTTCAAGGGTGCGGTGATGGAGGCGCGCCCGCGCGGCAGCCTGTTCCGGCGCGACCCCGACGGCACCGTGCTCACCGCGGTTGCCGGGCTGTATTTCGCCAACGGCGTGACGCCCACCGCCGACGGGTCGGCGTTGGTGTTCGCCGAGACGATGGGGCGCGGGCTGTCGAAGTTCTGGCTCACCGGCGAGCGCGCAGGGTCGGTGACGCCGCTTCGCGAGAACCTGCCCGGCCATCCCGACAACCTGTCCACCGGTGCCGACGGCCGCATCTGGTGCGCGATGGTCTCGCCGCTCAATACCGCCGCCGAATGGCTCGCGCCGCGCTGGCCGGCGTTGCGCAAGCTGTTGTGGAAGCTGCCCGACAAGCTTCAACCGCAGATCAAGCCCGAGGTGTGGGCGGTGGCGTTCGATCCGGACACCGGTGACGTCGTCGCGGGTATCCGCTGCGAGCATCCGCGGTTCGGCATGGTGACCGGTCTGGTCGAGTCCGAGGGCCGGCTGTGGATGGGCAGCATCGGCTTCCCCGCGGTCGCGCACGTCGACCTGGCCGCGCTGTCCCTCTGACCGCCGTAGGTCACAAATGAACTCAAGTAACACCAGTCACAGCGCGCCTACCCGCGATCGGCCCTTTCGCGGCTTAATGTGCGGTCACGATGGCGAAGTTCCGAATTCCGCTGCAACGCGCCGCCGTACTGGCCACGGCCTTGTTCGTGGCCGCGGGACCGGCCGTGGCAAGCGCGCAGCCGCCGGCGGCCCCCGAGGCGAGTGCATGCCCGTATCGCGAGGTGACACCACCCGCGGTCGACGCGTCCGAGGTCCCCAAACCCGGTCAGGCACCACCCGCACCGCTGCCGGTGCCCGCGACGCCGATGGGCGGCGAGAAGCTCTCCGGCTGCGGCGTCATCACCGCGCCGGGCACGCCACCACTACCGAACGACATCTCCGCCGAGGCATGGCTGGTGGCCGACCTCGACTCCGGTGACGTAATCGCGGCCAAGGATCCCCACGGCAGACACCGGCCCGCCAGCATCGTCAAAGTGCTGACCGCCATGCAGGCGATCAAGGACTTGCCGCTCCACAAGGTCGTGCCCGGCACCGCCGAGGACGCCGCCCAGGAAGGCACCAAGGTCGGCGTCGGCGAGGGCGGCCACTACTCGATCAACGACCTGCTGCACGGACTGCTGATGTATTCGGGCAACGACGCCGCGTTCGCACTGGCTCGCCAGATGGGCGGCTGGGACGCCGCGCTGCACAAGCTCAACGACCTGGCCCGCAAGCTGGGCGGCCTCGACACCAGGGTCGCCACTCCGTCCGGGCTCGACGGTCCGGGCATGAGCACCTCGGCCTACGACATGGCGCTGTTCTACCGGTATGCCTGGCGCAACCCGGTCTTCAGCGACATCGTGTCGACCCGCGCATTCGACTTCCCCGGCCGCGGCGATGTCGGCTACCCGATCGAGAACGACAACAAGCTGCTACTCAACTACCCCGGTGCGTTGGGTGGTAAGACCGGCTACACCGACGACGCCGGGCAGACGTTCGTCGGCGCCGCCGACCGCGACGGCCGTCGGCTCGTCGCGGTGCTCCTCAAGGGCACCCGCCAGCCGATCGCACCGTGGGAGCAAGCCGCGCATCTGCTCGACTACGGCTTCGCCACGGCGCCGGGCACCAGCGTCGGCACACTGATCGAGCCCGACCCGTCGTTGCTGGGAACCGACCCGGACGGCGACGGCGCCAACCCCGCGGTCAACGCGGCCCCGATGATGTCGGACATCGACGCGATGCCGGTGCGGGTCGGCGTCGGGGTGGTCGGCAGCGTGATCGTGTTCTCGTTGATCATGGGCGCACGGTCGATGAACCGGCGCCCGCAGCACTAGCACCACCGGCGCAATAAAAGTTCCGCCTCGGCGCTGAGCCGTTCGACCACCTCCGCCGCGGAGCGCGATTCTTTGACCATGCCGACGCCCTGCCCGGCGTTAACGGGCGCCACCCGGTAGTCCTCGCCGGCCACGGCGGCGGCGACTTCGGCGCGGGCGTCGGCATCGATGAGCTCCTCGCGACCGTCGAAGTCGTCGAAGAACTCGTTGCGGAGCACCCGCTCGGGAAGCGTTGCCGGCCAGGGGTACTCGAGAGCAATGTCAAAGACGCGGGTCGTCACCGTCTCGTCGCCCGATGCGCGCAACAACTGCTCGCGCGCGGCATCGGACGTCGACGCTTCGGTGCAGGTCGTGAACGCGGTCCCCAGCCAGGCGCCCGAGGCACCCGCGGCCAGCACCGCGGCAAGGCCGCGGCCCGAACCGATACCACCGGCGGCGAGCACGGGGACCATCACCGCGTCGAGCACCTCGGCGAGCAACGGCAAGGTGCCGATGCGCGGCTCGCCGTGCCCGCCGCCCTCAGACCCGCGCGCGACGATCACGTCGACACCGGCATCGACCGCCCGCCGCGCTCCGGTCACATCGGCCACTTGCGCGGCGACCGGTACGCCGACGTCGTGAGCCTCCTCCACCCAGGACCAGTCGTCGCCGAAGCTGACGGCCAGCAGCGCGGGCCTCGCGGCGAGCGCGACCTCCAACAATTCCGGCTCGGCCGCCGTCACCCAGTGCACGAGCCCGATCCCGAAGGGACGCCCCAGCCCCGATACGTGCGGGAGTTCGGCCGTCAACTTCGCGGCGGTGGCCGAACTGCCCATCCCGATCATGCCGAGGCCGCCCGCCCGGGACACCGCTGCGGCCAGGACGCCGCCCGCGGTGCCGCCCATCGGCGCGCTGACGATCGGCGCCTCGAGTCCCATCCGGCGGGACCAGGGCGTCGCAAGGGGCACGGACGCGACGTTACCGCTTTGCTACGGTGGGCCTGTCAGCAGTTGACACCGGACGAGCGGCGCCGTACCCGGCCAGCGACAAGACGGCGTTTCGGAGGTGTTGCTTGATGTCCTGGGTCATCCTCATAGTTTCGGGTGCGTTCGAATCGGTATTCGCCATCGCCCTGAGCAAGTCGGAAGGGTTCACCCGACCCATACCGGTTGTGGTTTTCGTTGTGGCAGTGATCATCTCGATGGGCGGGTTGGGCATCGCACTGCGTGATCTGCCCGTCGGCACCGGTTACGCGGTGTGGGTGGGTGTCGGGGCGGCGCTCACGGTCGTCTACTCGCTGGCGACCGGCCAGGAAAGCGCGTCGCCCATCAAGGTCGCGCTGCTACTGGGCATAGTCGGCTGCGTCGTCGGCCTGCAAGTGGTCAGCCAGGGTCACTGACGCCGTCGCAGTCGCGAAATCCCAAACGCGCCAACTGCTCCCGCCGCTGCGGCGGTCAGCACGCCACCGACGCCGACACCCTCGCGCACCTGAACCCGGGGGGTGATCTGCACGAGGCCGGGTGGCGGGAGCGGTGCGGCCTCCATGTTGTCGATCGACGTGGCCGCCCACGCCGTGGCGAAGAGGATGAGCCGAGCGGTGATGTAGGCGAACACCATCAGGCCGAGCACCGGGCCGAACGTCGCTCCGGCCGGGCCGGTCACCACCGAGCGCAGGTAGATCGACGCCACCTGCTTGAAGACTTCGAACGCCACCGCGGCGAGCAGCCCGGCCCGCATCGCCGAACTGAAGCTGATCGACTCGCGGGGCAGCCGCGCGATGATCCAGGTGAACAGCAGCCAGCTGATCAACACCGAGATGGCCAGCGAGACCACCCGCAGCAGAATGCTCATGCCCGGAACATCGCCCAGCCCAACCCATTCAACGGCCTTGCGGGCCAATCCCGAACTGCTCACCACGGTCAACCCGATGGTGGCCGCGATCGCCAGGAACAAGCCGGCGATGGCCGTCAGATCCGACAGCTTCGTGCGCACGAAACCGGGGGTGTCGCGTCGCATCAGGCCCCACATCTGGCTCAGCGCCTCGCGCAGGTTGGCCATCCAACCGAGCCCGGCCCACGCCGCGGCGGCGAGCCCGATGATCCCGACCGAGGTGCGCGACTCGATCGCGGACTCCATCAGCTCGACCAGTTGCGTGGCGACGTCACCGGACACCGACGCCTTGATCCGGTCCTGGATCTCGGCGAGCAGTTCGGGCTGCCTCACCAGGATGAAACCGCCGACGGCGAAGCCGACCATCAACAGCGGGAACATCGCGAAGATCGTGAAGTACGTGATGCCTGCCGCGTAGAAGTCGCCCTTGCTGTCCTTATAGCGCTCCTGCGCCCGCATCACGTGGTCGAACCACTCGTACCGAGCGCGCAGCCGGTCGACGAACCCCTGCTTTTCGCCGGGCTCTTCCGGCTCGGCCGCAGGTTTCATACCCGCCTCCCCACGTCAGCCCCCCGGCCGCAGAAACCCCAACCGGTCATATACCCGCCGCAGTGTCGTCGCAGACACGTCGCGAGCACGCTCGGCACCTGTCGCCAGAATCGATTCCAACTCGGCGGGCTCGGCGAGCAGTTCGTCGACCCTGGCCTTGATCGGTGTCACGAACTCGACGACGGCCTGCGCGGTGTCGGCTTTGAGGTCGCCGTATCCGCGTCCCGCGTAACCGTCGACGAGCTTGTCGATGTCGGTGCCGGTGACCGCAGACTGGATGGTCAGAAGATTCGATACGCCGGGTTTGGCGTCTAGGTCGTAACGCACCTCGCGTTCGCTGTCGGTGACGGCGGAGCGGATCTTCTTGGCCGAGGCCTTCGGCTCATCGAGCAGGGCGATCAGACCTGCCTCGGTTCCCGCGGATTTGCTCATCTTCGACGTCGGGTCCTGCAGGTCGTAGATCTTGGCCGTCGCCTTCGGGATCATCGGCTCGGGGATGACGAAGGTGTCCGGGAACCGGGAGTTCACCCGTTGCGCCACATCGCGTGCCAGCTCCAGGTGTTGGCGTTGGTCCTCTCCGACCGGCACGAGCTCGGTGTCGTACAACAGCACATCGGCGGCCATCAGCACCGGATAGGTGAATAACCCGACGGTGGTGGCCTCGCTGCCTTCCTTCTGCGACTTATCCTTGAACTGCGTCATTCGCGACGCCTGCCCGAAACCGGTGAAACAACCGAGCACCCAAGCCAATTCGGCGTGCGCCGGAACGTGGCTCTGCACGAAGACCGTGGCTCGGCCCGGGTCGATGCCCAGCGCGAGGTACTGCGCGGCGGTGACCAGCGTGCGCCGCCTCAACCGCTCGGGGTCTTGCGGGATCGTGATCGCGTGCAGGTCCACCACGCAGAAGAACGCGTCGTGGTCGTCCTGCAGGCCGACCCACTGCTGGATCGCTCCCAGCGCATTGCCCAGGTGCAGCGAGTCGGAGGTCGGTTGGACACCGGAGAAGACGACGGGTTTCGACGAACTACTCATGATCGCCCGATCATTTCACGCGACCGGTATTCGACCGTCACCGGCGCGTGGTCCGACCAGCGCAGCGCGTACGCCTCGGCGCGCTCCACCCGGGCGGCGACGGCTCGCTCCGCCAGCGCCTTGGTGGCCAACTGGTAGTCGATGCGCCAGCCGGCGTCGTTGTCGAAGGCGCGGCCTCGCCACGACCACCACGCGTACGGACCCGGCTGGTCGGGGTGCAACTCGCGAACCACGTCCACCCAACCCGAGGCGAGCAGGTCGGTGAGCCACTGTCGCTCGCCCGGCAGGAACCCGGACTTCTTGAGGTTTCCCTTCCAGTTCTTGATGTCGTTGGCGGTGTGGGCGATGTTCCAGTCGCCGCATATGACGGCCTCGCGATCGGTCAGCGTCGCCATCCGCGCGGCGAGCTCGGCCATGAACCGTTCCTTCTCGAGCTGGCGGTCCGTCTCCGCCTCGCCGGTCTGGATGTAGACGCTCGCGATCGTCATCCCGGCGGTGTCGACCTCCAGATAGCGGCCGTGCGCGCCGAACTCGTCGGACTCGAGCAGCCGCGACGCCGAAATCGGGTGGCGTGACAGCACGGCAACGCCGCTGCGGCCCTTGATGTGCGGTTCGGCTGACGCCAGGCGCCAACCGTCGGTCAGGGCGGGCGCCAAGGCGGCGCTCAGCTGGTCATCGTCGGCGCGGGTTTCCTGCAGGCAGATCACGTCGGCGGTGGTCGACGCCAGCCACGGCAGCAGGCCGCGGTTCTGCGGCGAGCGCTCTTTGACCGCGGCGCGGATGCCGTTGACGTTGATGGTGCTGACGATCAGCGAGGTCACAGCGGCAGACCATACCGACGCACTTGCAGTACCGCCGGTATCACCTTTACTGTCGGGCTGATGACCGAGCGCGCACCGATCCACGTCGGCTCAGGCGAGCCCATCGTCCTTCTACACCCGTTCATGATGTCGCAGAACGTCTGGAAGAAGGTCGCCCCGCTCATCGCTGACACCGGCCGCTACGAGGTGCTGGCCCCGACGATGCCCGGGCACAACGGCGGGGTGAAAGGGCATCGATTCCTGGACACCGCCGAGCTGGCCGATGACGTCGAACGCAGGATGGACGCGCTGGGCTGGGACACCGCGCACATCGTCGGCAACTCGCTCGGCGGCTGGGTGGCCTTCGAGTTGGAGCGCCGCGGCCGGGCCCGCACGCTGACCGGGATCGCACCGGCAGGCGGTTGGAGCAAGTTCACGCCCGCAAAATTCGAGATCGTCGGCAAGTTCCTGGCCGGCTTCCCGGTGTGGGTGTTCACGCTGGCGTTCCGGCAACACGTTCTGAAGCTGCCGTTCACGCGCTGGCTGGCGCACTTCCCGATCAGCGCCACGCCGGACCGGTTGTCCGACGACGACCTCGTCGACATCATCGACGACGTCACCCACTGCCCGGCCTACTACCAGCTGCTGGTGAAGTCGCTGCTGACGCCGGGGCTGATGGAACTGGCCGAAAGCGCGTGCCCCACCCACCTGGTGATCTGCGAGAAGGACCGGGTGCTGCCGCATCCGCGGTTCACCCGCCACTTCACCCAGCAGCTGCCGTCGAGCACGCAGGTCACACATCTCGACGACGTCGGCCACATCCCGATGTTCGAGGCGCCGCAGCAAGTCGCCGACCTGATCGTCGCCTTCGTCGACGGCCACGCCGCCGAGCCGCGTGAGGCGCTGGGCGGCTAGAGCTTCGTCACCGGCTCGCTGGTCGCGCCCTCCAGCACCGAGTTCAGCGTCTTGCTGGGCCGCATCACCGCGGTGGTCTTCTCCGGGTCCGGGTAGTAGTACCCGCCGATGTCGACCGAGTCGCCCTGCACCTCGACGAGTTCGTTGACGATCGCATCCTCGTTGTCGGCCAACGAGGATGCGAGATCAGCGAAGTGGTCGGCGAGCTCCTTGTCGTCGGTCTGCTCGGCCAGCTCCTGCGCCCAGTACATCGCCAGGTAGTACTGGCTGCCCCTGTTGTCGAGCTCACCGGTCTTGCGTGACGGGCTCTTGTTGTTGTCCAACAGTTTTCCGATGGCCGAGTCCAGCGTCTTACCCAACAGAACGGCCCGCTTGTTCTCGGTCTTGCGCCCGATGTCCTCGAAACACGCTCCCAGAGCGAGGTACTCGCCGAGCGAATCCCAGCGCAGGTGGTTCTCCTCGACCAGCTGGTGGACGTGCTTGGGCGCGGAGCCACCCGCGCCGGTCTCGTACATCCCGCCTCCTGCCATCAGCGGCACGATCGACAGCATCTTCGCGCTGGTGCCCAGCTCCAGAATCGGGAAGAGGTCAGTCAGGTAGTCGCGCAGGATGTTTCCGGTCACAGCGATGGTGTCCTGGCCGCGAATCAACCGTTCCAGCGTGTACCGCATGGCCCACACCTGCGGCATGATCTGGATGTGGAGGCCCTCGGTGTCGTGGTCCTTGAGGTACTCCTTGACCTTCTTGCGCAACTCCACCTCATGCGGACGCTCGGTGTCGAGCCAGAACAGCGCGGTCATGTCGGCGGCCCTGGCCCTCGTCACGGCCAGCTTCACCCAGTCGCGGATCGCGGCGTCCTTGACCACCGGCATGCGCCAGATGTCGCCAGTCTCGACGTTCTGGGTCATCAGCACTTCGCCGGTGTCGACGTCGACGATATTGGCGACGCCGTCCTCGGGGATCTCGAACGTCTTGTCGTGGCTGCCGTACTCCTCGGCCTTCTGCGCCATCAGCCCCACGTTGGGCACGGTGCCGATGGTCGTCGGATCGAACTGTCCGTGGGTCTTACAGAAGTTGACCATCTCCTGGTAGATCCGGCTGAACGTGGACTCGGGGTTGACCGCCTTGGTGTCCTTGGTCCGCCCGTCGGCGCCGTACATCTTGCCGCCGAGCCGGATCATGGCGGGCATCGACGCGTCCACGATCACGTCGCTCGGCGAGTGGAAGTTCGTGATGCCGCGGGCCGAATCCACCATCGCCAGTTCCGGGCGGTGCTCGTGCACGGCGTGGATGTCCTGGACGATCTCCTCACGCTGTGAGGCGGGCAGCGCCTGGATCTTGTCGTAGAGGTCGGACATGCCGTTGTTGACGTTCACGCCGAGTTCGTCGAGCACCTTCTGGTGCTTGGCGAACGCGTCCTTGTAGAACACCTTCACCGCGTGCCCGAACACGATCGGGTGCGACACCTTCATCATCGTCGCCTTGACGTGCAGCGAGAACATCACGCCGGTCTTGTATGCGTCCTCGATCTGTTCTTCGAAGAACTCGCACAGCGCCTTGCGGCTCATGAACATGCTGTCGATGATGTCGCCGTCGTCGAGCGCGACCTCCGGCTTGAGCACGATCGTCTCGCTCGACCCATCTGGACGTTCTGTCTCGAGCACCATCTTGACCTTGCGGTCCTTGTCCAGCGTCATCGACTTCTCGCCGTGGTAGAAGTCGCCGGTCTTCATGGTCGCCACATGTGTGCGCGAGGCCATCGACCACTCGCCCATGCTGTGCGGGTGCCGACGCGCGTACTCCTTGACCGCCTTGGGGGCGCGGCGATCCGAGTTACCCTGCCGCAGAACCGGGTTGACCGCGCTGCCGAGGACCTTGGCGTAGCGTTCCTTGATCTCTTTTTCTTCGTCGTTCTTCGGCTCGCCGGGGTAGTCGGGAAGGTCGTAGCCCTTGGCCTTGAGCTCCTTGATCGCGGCCAACAGCTGCGGCACCGAGGCGCTGATGTTGGGCAACTTGATGATGTTGGTATCGGGACTCTCGGTGAGCTCGCCCAGCCGCGCCAGGTTGTCGGGCACCCGCTGCTCGTCGGTGAGACGGTCGGAGAACTCCGCGAGAATGCGTGCGGCCACCGAGATGTCACTGGTCTCGACGTTGATGCCCGCCGGCTCGGTGAACGTGCGAATGATCGGCAGGAACGCGTAGGTCGCCAGCAGCGGCGCCTCGTCGGTCAGCGTGTAGATGATGGTCGGCTGCTCGGCAGTCATGTGGGGTTCTCCCGGCTCGCTAATCGGTTCAGGCCTCGGTCAGTCGACTACCAGTATTGCGCCGTACCCGACGCTCTGTGTGAGCCAGGGGTCCGCCGGCACGGACTGTGATCCGTTACCGGCGGGTAGCCAGTCGTCGGCATCCCTCGCTGGCAGACGCAGGTGACGTGCGATAGGCTTCTCATCGGTCATGAGTGCCAGCGACAAGCCCCGGCTTGCTGGTCGGCAACCCTCCAACCGCGGTGGGGTGCCCCGGGTGATGACCAGGTTGAGTACCCGCTGACAAGCGGTTACCGGCAAGCGCGGGTCCGTTGTGACGGGCCCCCAGAGAAGACAGCGGAGGTCCGGCGTGCGCAGTTACCGCTGAGTGCGTGAAATGCCCCTTTTCGGCCCCTCACAACAGGAGAAGCTATGAGCACCGAACACGATGACCCGACCGCGCGATGGGCGTTCGAAACCAAACAGGTCCACGCCGGACAGACACCCGACAGCGCGACGAACGCACGGGCGCTGCCCATCTACCAGACCACGTCGTACACGTTCGACAGCACCGATCACGCCGCCGCACTGTTCGGCCTCGCCGAGCCGGGCAACATCTACACGCGGATCATGAACCCGACCCAGGACGCCGTCGAGCAGCGCATCGCCGCGCTCGAGGGCGGTGTCGCCGCACTGTTCCTGGCCTCCGGTCAGGCCGCAGCGACGTTCGCGATTCTCAACCTCGCCGACACGGGCGACCACATCGTGTCCAGCCCACGGCTGTACGGCGGCACCTACAACCTGTTCCACTACTCGCTGCCGAAGCTGGGCATCGAGGTCAGCTTCGTCGAAGACGCCGACGACCTCGACTCCTGGCGCGCTGCGGTGCGGCCGAACACCAAGGCGTTCTTCGCCGAGACGATCTCCAATCCGAAGATCGATGTGCTCGACATCCCGGGCGTCTCGTCCGTCGCCCACGACGCCGGGGTGCCGCTGATCGTCGACAACACGATCGCCACGCCGTATCTGATCCAACCGCTGAGCCACGGCGCCGACATCGTCGTGCACTCGGCAACCAAGTACCTCGGCGGGCACGGGACGGCGATCGCCGGTGTCATCGTCGACGGCGGCACGTTCGACTGGACCAACGGAAAGTTCCCCGGCTTCACCGAACCCGACCCCAGCTACCACGGCGTCGTGTTCGCCGAGCTCGGCCCGCCCGCGTTCGCGCTGAAGGCACGCGTGCAGCTGCTGCGCGACCTGGGTTCGGCGGCGTCGCCGTTCAACGCGTTCCTGGTGTCCCAAGGACTGGAGACGTTGAGCCTGCGCGTCGAGCGGCACGTCGAGAACGCACAGAAGGTCGCCGAATATCTGGCGGGGCACGAGGACGTCATCTCGGTGAACTACGCCGGGTTGCCGTCGTCGCCGTGGTACGAGCTCGGAAAGAAGCTGGCGCCCAAGGGGACCGGTGCGGTGCTCGCGTTCGAACTGGCGGGCGGGGTCGACGCCGGGAAGGCCTTCGTCAACTCGCTGACCCTGCACAGCCACGTCGCCAACATCGGCGACGTGCGCTCGCTGGTGATCCATCCGGCTTCCACCACACACGCACAGCTGTCGCCGGAGGAACAGCTGGCCACCGGCGTCACGCCAGGGCTGGTGCGGCTGGCGGTCGGCATCGAGGGCATCGACGACATCCTGGCCGATCTGGAGCAGGGCTTCGCCGCGGCCAAGCCGCTGCGCTCCGCAGGCAAGTCCGATCCGAACACCACGGCGGCGTTTTGATGACCCTCTCCGACCTGGAAGTCGAGGTGCCACTCCTGAATCTGCCCGCGGAAGGCGAGATCGGCGTGGTCGACATCGGCCCGCTGACGCTGGAGAACGGCGCGGTCATCGACGACGTGTCGATCGCCGTGCAGCGCTGGGGCGAGCTGTCGCCCGAGCGCGACAACGTCGTCGTGGTGCTGCACGCGCTGACCGGCGACTCGCACATCACCGGTCCGGCAGGACCCGACCACCCGACCCCCGGCTGGTGGGACGGCGTCGCGGGACCCGGCGGACCCATCGACACCGACCGCTGGTGCGCGGTCGCGACCAATGTGCTCGGCGGCTGCCGCGGCTCCACCGGCCCGAGCTCACCGCATCCCGACGGCAAGGCGTGGGGTTCGCGTTTCCCGGTCGTCTCCGTCCGCGATCAGGTCCGCGCCGACATCGCCGCGCTGGAGGCGTTCGGGATCACCGAGGTCGCCGCGGTCATGGGCGGCTCGTTGGGCGGCGCCCGCGCGCTCGAGTGGATGGTCGGCCACCCGGACAGGGTGCGCTCGGGACTGGTACTGGCCGTCGGCGCGCGTGCCACCGCAGACCAGATCGGCACGCAGAGCTCGCAGGTCGCTGCGATCAAGGCCGACCCGAACTGGCAGAACGGCGACTACTACGGCACCGGCCTGTCGCCCGATCTCGGCATGGAGATCGCCCGCCGGTTCGCCCACCTGACCTATCGCGGCGAACTCGAGCTCGACACCCGCTTCGCCAACGATCCGCAGAACGATGAGAACCCCGGCGTCGGCGGCCGCTACGCCGTGCAGAGCTATCTGGAGCATCAGGGCCGAAAGCTGGTGTCGCGGTTCGACGCGGGCACTTATGTGGCCCTCACCGAGGCGCTGTCCAGTCATGACGTCGGACGGAGCCGCGGGGGCGTCGAGGCCGCGCTGCGTGGCTGTGTTGTACCTGCCGTGGTCGGCGGCATCACCTCCGACCGGCTCTACCCGCTTCGGCTGCAGGAGGAGCTGGCCGAATTGCTGCCTGGCTGTGCCGGACTCGATGTCGTCGAGTCGATCTACGGGCATGACGGCTTCCTGGTGGAGACCGAGGCGGTCTACAAGCTCATCCGCCGGACGCTGGAGCTGGCAGGAAAATGACGGCGAAATGAGTCCGCGGTGAGCCGGCCGGAACAGGATCGTTCGCTGTCGTTCGGCGCGGAAGCCGCCGCCTACGAACGCGGTAGGCCGTCGTATCCCCCCGAGGCGATCGACTGGCTGCTGCCGTCGGACACCGCCACGGTGCTCGACCTCGGGGCGGGCACGGGCAAGTTGACCACGCGACTCGTCGAGCGCGGCCTCGACGTCGTCGCCGTCGATCCGATTCCCGAAATGCTTGACCTGCTGAGTCGTTCGCTTCCCGAGACGCCCGCGCTGCTCGGCACGGCGGAGGAGATCCCGCTGCCCGACGACAGCGTGGACGCCGTGTTGGTGGCCCAGGCCTGGCACTGGTTCGATCCCGAGATCGCGGTCAAGGAGGTCGCCCGCGTGCTGCGCCCCGGCGGCCGACTGGGCCTGGTGTGGAACACCCGCGACGAGCGGCTCGGCTGGGTGAAAGACCTCGGCCGGATCATCGGTCACGAACACGATCCGTTCAGCAACACCGTTTCGCTGCCCGAGCCGTTCACCGGTGTCGAACGTCATCAGGTCGAGTGGACCAGTTACCTGACCCCGCAGGCGCTTATCGACCTCGTCGCGTCCCGCAGCTACTGCATAACCTCACCGGAGCAGGTGCGCACCAGGACTCTGGACCGCGTGCGGGAGCTGTTGGCGACCCATCCGGCGCTGGCCAACTCCACCGGGCTGGCGTTGCCGTACGTCACGGTGTGCATCGGGGCGACGCTGGCCTGACAGCCGCGCCGGGATCGACGTATTGGCGGAAATGGTCGAGGAAAACCCGCCAAAGCGTAAGTCTCGGCGGCTGTAGCGTTGGTCTCTGGGCGACTGAATTGCTAGCTGGTGCCCAGCGGGTCGATGGTCCAGGCGATATAGAGCATCGTCGCGCTGACGGTCGCGGTGGTGACGAAATCGACGCCCCGGCTGCGCACCGCCAGCAGCCCCGCCCGTTCGTCGCTCAGCATCAGCCGCAGCGCGGCCGCCACACCGACCCCGATCGCCATCACCAGCGCGCCGCGTCGCCAATAGCCCGCGACCACCAGGACGAACGCGGCGGCGAAGATCAGCCCGACCGACCAAAACGGCCACTGACCCGCGAAAACCTTGCGCGCGAACTCCTTTGGCGTCACGTCGCCGCCAGCGCCTCCGCGCGCTCGACCACGTTCGTCAGAAGGAACGCCCGCGTCAGCGGGCCGACGCCACCCGGATTGGGCGAGACGTGCCCGGCGACGTCCCAGACGTCGGGGTGGACGTCACCGACGAGCTTGCCGTTCTCGTCGCGGCTGACCCCGACATCGACGACCGCCGCGCCGGGTCGCACCATCTCGGCGGTCACCATGTGCGGCATGCCCGCCGCGGCGATGATGATATCGGCCTCTCGGGCCAGCTCCGGAAGATGACGAGTCGCGGTGTGGCACAACGTCACCGTCGCGTTCTCCGAACGACGCGTCAGCAGCAGTCCGAGCGGGCGACCGACCGTCACACCGCGGCCGATGACGACGACCTGCGCGCCGGCGATCTCCACCTCATAGCGGCGCAGCAGGTGCACGATCCCGCGCGGGGTGCACGGCAGCGGGGCCGGTTCGTTGAGAACCAGCCTGCCGAGGTTCGTCGGATGCAGACCGTCGGCGTCCTTGCCCGGATCGACGCGCTCCAGGGCGGCGTTCTCGTTGAGGTGCTTCGGCAGCGGCAACTGCACGATGTAACCCGTGCACTCGGGGTTGGCGTTGAGCTCGTCGATCGTCTCGTCGAGCGTGGCCTGGCTGATGTCGGCGGGCAGGTCGCGGCGGATCGAGTTGATGCCGACCTTCGCGCAGTCGGAGTGCTTACCGCGCACGTAGGCCTGAGAGCCGGGATCGTCGCCGACGAGCACCGTCCCCAGCCCCGGCGTGCGTCCCGCCGCGGTCAGCGCCGCGACCCGTTCGGTGAGGTCGACGAAGATCTCGTCGCGCGTGGCCTTGCCGTCCAGTGTGATCGCACCCACGGGTCACAGTCTGGCATGCTCTGAGACTATGAACACTGCGCCCAATGTGTTCACCCCGGCCAAGCTCGGCCCGGTGACGCTGCGTAACCGGATCATCAAGGCGGCGACGTTCGAGGCGTCGACGCCGAACGCGCTCGTCACAGACGAACTGATCAACTTCCACCGACTGCCCGCCGCCGGCGGAGTCGGGATGACGACGGTCGCCTACTGCGCGGTCGCACCCGGTGGGCGCACCGACGGCTGGCAGATCTGGATGCGCCCCGAGGCGGTGCCGGGACTGAAGCGGCTGACGGAAGCGATTCACGCCGAGGGCGCGGCGATCAGCGCGCAGATCGGCCATGCCGGCCCGGTGGCGAATGCGCGGACCAACAAGGCCACGGCGCTGGCGCCGATCCGCTTCTTCAACCCGCTGTCGATGCGGTTCGCCAAGAAGGCCACGAGTGAGGACATCCGGGACGTCACCGAGGCCCACGCCAACGCCGCGCGCCTGGCGATCGAATCCGGTTTCGACGCGGTCGAGATCCATCTCGGCCACAACTACCTGGCCAGCTCGTTCCTCAGTCCGCTGCTCAACCGCCGCACCGACGAGTTCGGCGGCTCGCTTGAGAACCGCGCCAAAGTCGCCCGCGGCGTCGTCATGGCGGTGCGGAGCGCGGTGGAGAAGGAAGGCGCCCCGATCGCGGTGACCGCGAAGCTGACCATGACCGACGGTGTGCGTGGCGGCATTCCGATCGAGGAGTCGCTGCAGACCGCGAAATGGCTCGAGGAGGACGGCGGCCTGGACGCCATCGAGCTGACGGCGGGCAGTTCGCTGGTCAACCCGATGTACCTGTTCCACGGCGACGCGCCGATCAAGGAGTTCGCGAATGCGTTCAAGCCGCCGATCCGGTGGGGCATCCGGATGACCGGCAAAAAGTTCCTGCGCCAGTACCCCTACCGGGACGCATTCCTGTTGCGCCACGCCCAGAAGTTCCGCGCCGAACTCAAGATGCCGCTGATCCTGTTGGGCGGCATCACCAACCGAGAGTCGATGGACCTCGCGATGGCCGAGGGCTTCGACTTCGTGGCGATGGGACGCGCGCTGCTGGCCGAACCGGACCTGATCAACCGCATCCAGACCGACAGCTCGGTGCAGTCGATCTGCGATCACTGCAACAAGTGCATGCCGACGATCTACAGCCACACCCGCTGTGTGCTGACCGGGGCGCCGGACAACTATCAGCCGTCGACGGCGGGCCGCGGCTCGACGTAGGCCACCATCGGTTCGGTCACCAGCACCTGGTCTCCGGCGGTCACGACGAGTTCCTTCGGCGAGAACGTATATGTGGCGCCCTCGTTCTCGACGGTGAAGACGCCGTCACTGTTTTCGACGGCAGGCGCGGTCAGCACCAGACCGTCGCTCATCCGCACCCCGCGGTACTCATAACTGCTGCCCCGTTCGCAGATCGCGACGAGCGCGAACTGGGTGCGGCCCAAAGCCGCTGGCTGCCATGGCGCCTCGCAACGGGCTTCGGAGTCGACGAACCCGCGGGCGTCGATCGCGATGGCGCCTTGCGCATCGACCGTCGGCGCCAGGAACGCCGCCACGACACAGAGCCCGCCAATGCCGAAGACCATGAAAGGCGCCCGAGACACCATGACCTATGGTGACCACGTTTCGTCGCCATAAGCGCGCGACTCGCCGGACGACCGGCAAACTTTCGTCAAACGGGCGGTATGAGCGCTTCGGCGCATTCGGTGACGATCGCATCCGCGCTCGGCGGAATCGCCGCCCCCGATAGCAGGTGCCTGCGCACCACGGCGTAGGGGATGTCGATCACGGCCGCATTGACCCGGTCCGCCTCGGCGTGCAGGCCGGCCAGCAAGCGCCGCAGGCGGCGGTGCAGTCGACGCCTCCTGGCGTGCAACTCCGAAGGCCACCCCGACGCGCACAGCGCATCGGCGCCCGCGAGGAGGACCGCCGCCTCCGCCGGATGGTCCCGGCACCACCCAACCGTGTGACGGGCTGCAGCGACACATCGCGCCCGGGTACCGGCAGGACCGCTCAGCGCTTCCGCGAAGCCGGCGATGAAGCGCTCCTCGGTGCGCATCCACAGTTCGCCACAGAGCGCCGCCCGTCCCGAGAACCGGTGATACATCGATCCGCTGGGCGCACCCGCCGCACGCGCCACCGCCAAAATCGTCAGCGCGGCCGGTCCTCGTTCAGCGACCACCGCGGCTGCGGAGTCCAAGAGGTCGTCGACGGTGAATCGGGCAGGACGCGGCACCGCTCCAGCGTATAATAGAGAGGGCTCTCTAATACGCAGAGGAGGTTGCCGTGTCCACTCCCATCGATGTCGCCCGACGGTTCTACGGTGCGCTCGCCGGCGCCGACGGCCCAGAGCTCTTCCGGTTGCTGACCGACGATTTCGTCGGCACGGTCAGTACCGGCATGCCACACGGTGTCGGCGGACAACACCACGGCTCGGCCGACATGATCGTCGGAGTCTGGGGCCGCATCGCGTCGCTGTACGACATGCACGTCGACCCGGCCGAGTACCTGGCCGTCGACGACGAGCGCGTCGTGGTCGTCGGCCGGTACTGGGGCCCCGCACGCGACGGTCGAACCGACGTCGACGCGGCGTTCGCACACGTCATCACCACGCGCGATGACCGCATCGCGGCCTTGCATCAGATCACCGACACCGCAAGGTGGAACATTCCTCGCTCGTGACCGCGTGGTCGGAGCACCGGGTCGGACGTGCCACCGTTAGAGTTGGCGTCGATGAGCCGACCCGCCCCGCCCGCGCTGACCGTTCGGTACGACGGATCGACCCGAACCTTCGCGGCGGGCAATGACGTCGTCATCGGCCGCGATCTGCGCGCCGACGTTCGCATCGCCCATCCGTTGATCTCCCGTGCGCATCTGGTGTTGCGCTTCGATCAGGGCCGCTGGGTCGCGATCGACAACGGCAGCCTCAACGGAATGTTCGTCAACAACCGCAGGGTTCCCGCGGTCGACATCCACGACGGTCAGACGATCAACATCGGCAATCCCGACGGTCCCCGACTGACTTTCGAGATCGGCCGACATCAGGGCGCGGTGGGCCGGACACCGACCGTGGCGGTGCCGATCGCCAACCAGCGACCGACGGGCAACTACCCCACCGCGCCGCCGCCCCCGCCGGTTTCGGGTCCGCACTCGGCTCCGCACACCGCACGGCCATACGGTCCGCCGCCGGGTCAGGCGCGTCCGCAACCGACCTATCCGAGTGCGCCTCCCCCGCCCCGGCACCCCAGCACGCCGCAGCCCGCGGCCTATACGAGCCCTCAACAGCCGGTGCGTCAGGTGATATCGTCCCCGGCGCTCGAGTCGGCGACGATGATGGGACCGACCGCGGCTCCGCGCTCCAGCGAGGGCAACCTCGCCACGAGCATGCTCAAGATCCTGCGCCCGGGAACCAGGCCGCCGGACAACGTCCCCGGCGCAGTCAAGATCGGTCGAGCCACCGACAACGACATCGTCGTGCCCGACGTGCTGGCGTCGCGCCACCACGCCACGCTGGTGCCGACGGCGGCCGGTACCGAGATCATCGACAACCGCAGCATCAACGGCACGTTCGTCAACGGTGCACGCGTGGAGTCCGCGCTGCTTGGCGACGGTGACACGGTCACCATCGGCAACATCGACCTCGTCTTCTCCGGCGGCACACTGGTCCGCCGCACCGAGAGCGAGGCCGCGACCCGCACCGGCGGGCTGGAAGTGCACGGCGTCACATGGACCATCGAGAACAACAAGACGCTGCTGGACAACATCTCGATCGCCGCGCGGCCGGGAACTCTGACCGCGATCATCGGCCCGTCGGGCGCCGGTAAGTCGACGTTCGCGCGGTTGGTCGCCGGCTACACCCATCCGACGACGGGCGCGGTGACCTTCGAGGGCCACAACGTGCACGCCGAATACGCGTCGCTGCGCTCCCGGATCGGGATGGTTCCCCAGGACGACGTCGTGCACGGTCAGCTGACGGTGCGTCAGGCGCTGATGTATGCAGCGGAACTGCGCCTGCCGCCGGACACCACGAAGGCCGACCGGGAACAGGTCGTCATGCAGGTGCTCGAGGAACTCGAGATGACCAACCATCTGGAGACCCGCGTCGACAAGCTCTCCGGCGGCCAGCGCAAGCGCGCTTCGGTTGCGCTCGAACTGTTGACCGGCCCGTCGCTGCTGATCCTCGACGAGCCGACCTCGGGTCTGGACCCCGCACTGGACCGCCAGGTGATGACGATGCTGCGGCAACTGGCCGATGCCGGGCGCGTCGTGCTGGTCGTCACGCACTCGCTGACCTATCTCGACGTCTGCGACCAGGTCCTGCTGCTGGCGCCCGGCGGAAAGACCGCGTTCTACGGGCCGCCCAGCCAGATCGGCCCGTCGATGGGCACCACCAACTGGGCCGACATCTTCAGTTCGGTGGCCAGCGACCCCAACGCGGCCAACGAACGCTTCCTTTCCCAGCACGGGCCTCCGCCGCCGCCACCGCCGACCGAGGAGCCGTCCGATCTGGGCAGCCCGACGAGTACAAGCGTGCGGCGACAGTTCTCGACGATCGCGCGCCGACAGGTGCGACTGGTGGTGTCCGACCGCGGCTACTTCGCGTTCCTGATGCTGCTGCCGTTCATCATGGGCGTGCTGTCGCTGTCGGTTCCCGGTGACGTCGGGTTCGGCGTGCCGGTGCCCGCGATGCAGGGCGGCGCGGCGCCCAACGAGCCGGGCCAGATCCTGGTCATGCTCAATGTGGGCGCCATCTTCATGGGCACCGCGCTGACCATCCGGGCGCTAATCGGTGAGCGGGCGATTTTCCGCCGCGAGCAGGCCGTCGGATTGTCAACGACCGCATACCTTTTGGCGAAGGTGTTCGTGTTCACCCTGTTTGCGGTAGTCCAGTCGGCGATCGTGACGGCGATCGCGATCATCGGTAAGGGTTGGGGTCCCGGCGCCGTCGACAGCGGGGCATTCATCGGCAACCGCAGCATTGAGTTGTTCGTCGACATCGCGGTGACGACGGTGGCCGCGGCGATGGTGGGCCTGGCGCTCTCGGCGTTGGCCAGGTCCAACGAACAGATCATGCCGCTGCTGGTGGTGGCGATCATGTCCCAGCTGGTGTTCTCGGGCGGCATGATCCCGGTGACGGACCGGATCGTGCTCGATCAGATGTCCTGGTTCACTCCTGCCCGTTGGGGTTTCGCGGCTTCGGCCTCGACGATCGACCTGATCCGGTTGGTGCCCGGTCCGTTGACACCCAACGACCGACACTGGGATCACAGCGCGGGAACGTGGCTGTTCGACATCGGCATGCTGGCGCTGATATCCATCGGCTACACGGCGTTCGTGCGCTGGCGGATTCGGCTGAGCAGCGCTTAGCGATATCCGTGCGTGGTGGCGATCATTCCCCGTGGATGTTCAGGCCGTGCGCTGCGGCGAACGCCAAGGCTTGATCGACGTCGATCTTCACGCCGGTGAGGGCGGCGGTGGTCCATAGTGACGGGTCGGTCCTGGCGCCGCGAAGGTCGGCCTCGTCGAGTCGCAGGTTCTGCACCCGCGCCCCGCTCAGATCCGCGCCGCGCAACACCGCCTTGCGCAGATCGGCGTCGACGAGCCCGGCCTCGCGCAACCGGCATCCGGTGAGATCTAATCCCCGCAGGTCACATCCGCCGAGGACGGCCAGCGTCAAGTCGACGTCGACCAGCGTCATGGGCCGAAGGCGGCTCCCGGTGAATACCGATCCGAGCATGCTGCACTGCCGGAATACGCTGTGGTGCAGGGTCGCTCGCTCGAACCGGCAGTTCCGAAACGCCGAACCGACATGCTCGGATTCGGTGAGGTCGACGCCGCGGAAATCACATTCGTCGAACACCACACGTTCGGTGCGTAGCCTGCTGAGGTCGTCGTCGCGGAAGTCACGGCCGGTGTAGTGCTCGTCGCTCCACAGTGTTTCGTCGGGGCGCACTCGATCAACCGGGCAGGGAGGTCAGGTTCGCCAGAGCGTACTCGGTGATCGCAATCAACGCCGCCTTGGCGGACTGCCGCTCACGCGCGTCGACGGTGATCACCGGAACGTGCTCGCCAAGCGCCAACGCCTGACGTACCGCGGCGGCGGGATGCCTTGGCGCGCTGTCGAACTGGTTGATCGCGACGAGGAAGGGCAGGTTGCGGGCCTCGAAGAAGTCGACCGCGGCGAAGCTGTCCTGTAGACGCCGCACGTCGACCAGGATGATGGCTCCGATCGCGCCGCGGACGAGGTCGTCCCACATGAACCAGAACCGGCGCTGACCGGGCGTGCCGAACAGGTACAACACCAGGTCATCGGCCAAGGTGATGCGACCGAAGTCCATCGCCACCGTCGTCGTGTTCTTCTCGGGCGTGGCTTCCAGCGCGTCGACGCCCGCCGAGGCGGTGGTCACCAAGGCCTCGGTCCGCAGCGGCATGATCTCGGAGACCGCGCCGACGAACGTCGTCTTCCCGGCGCCGAAGCCACCCGAGATGACGATTTTCGACGAAGCCGGCTGCCCCGATGGTTTCGGTGCCCGGCGCTCCTCAAAGTGCCTTGAGGCCACGCAGTGTCCTTCCTATCAACTCACGTCTTTCGTCGACGTCGGTCGACTCGCCCAGGGTGCTGCCGACCGCCACATAACCCTGCGTCACGAGATCCCCGATGAGCACCCGCGCCACGCCGAGCGGCAACGATAACTTCACAGCGATCTCGGTAACCGACGGGTGGTGGACGCACATCGCCACGATCTGCCCGCGCACGTCGTTACCCGGCCAGCGTGGCGGCTTGGCCGAGTCGACCGTCTCGATCGGCGCCTCCAGCGGCAGTGAGACGCGGGAGTCGGTACGGCCCGCGGTCAGGATGTACGGCCGGACCAGGCTCGGCTCGGCCGCGACGTCGCCCTCCCACTGGTCCATCGGCCGCTCACGAATGTTGGGGTGCGCGCCGTCGCGCCGACTGGACGACCGTGCCCACCCGCTCGACCAATACCGCCATCTCGTAACCGATCTGGCCGATGTCGCAGTTGCGTGCCGCCAAGGTGGCCAGGTTCGAGCCGTCGCCGACGCGCATCAACAGCAGGTAGCCGTTCTCCATCTCGACCACCGACTGCAGCACGTGGCCGCCGTCGAAGAGTTGTGCCGCACCCGTGGACAGGCTCGCCAGTCCGGAGGCCACGGCCGCGAGTTGGTCGGCCCGCTCGGTCGGGATGTGCTCGCTGGCCGCCATCAGCAGCCCGTCGGCGGATACCAGCACCGCGTGGGTCGCCCCCGACACTTCACGGGCGAATTTGGAGACCAGCCAATCGAGCGAGTCGCGCTGCGTCGAACGTGCCGGCCCAGCGGCGACATTCGGGCCTGGCGAGTACGTCATTCGGTATCGGTTCCTCTGGTCTCTCGTGCGTGCGAGCGGCCGGCGTGCACCCCGCCGAAGTGGCTGCTGATGCTGGCGCGAACGGCGTCAGGATCGCGTTGCGAGGCTCCCGGTTCCGCGCCCAACTCAGCCGCCGATGCTACCTGGCCGGTCTGCGCGGCGCCCGGCACGAGGCGGGCACCCGGGGTGCGCACCGGAAGCCCGTCGTCGGTGACTTCGGTGATCGGGGCCTCGTCGGCGGCGGCTGCGGCCGACCAACCGTGGTCCCAGACCGATTCCCAGTTCAGGTCCTCGCTGTTGGCGAGTTCGGTCGGGTCCACCAGCCACTCCGAGAGCATGCTCTGGTAGATCGAGTCGTCGGCATCGGCCGTCTCCGCCGCTTGCGTCCGCGCCGCGAAGAAGCTCGAGGTGTCCGTCGGCCGGCCGGCCGGTTCCGGCTCCTCGACTTCTTCGAGCGGGGTGGCCGCGATACCGCTGGAGCCGGGGTTGCGCTGCGGCAGGGCAGCGATCGGCGCCTCAGAGTGGCCGTTGGCGTGCCTCGGCTCGTCGAGCGCCAGCGCCGTCGCGATCCCCGCATGGGCGTCGGCGGGCGTGGCGTACTCGGGCTCGCTGAACTGGTGCGGCTCCCCGGGTCGCCTCAACAACTCGCTCGGCACGTACACACCCGCGGTGGTGCCCGAATCCGGCTCGCCACCGATGGTGGACCGCAACCGGACCACCAGCCCATGCTGCGCGGCGAGGCGACCTACGACGAACAACCCCATGTGCCGCGCGGTGTACGGGTCGACCTGTCCGCCCGACTGCAGGCGGGTGTTGGCCACCCGCAGATCCGACTCGGTCATCCCGAGCCCGATGTCACTCACCTCGATGACCAGTCCGCCGTTGGCGGTGTGCACGGCCGACACCCGCACCTGCGAGATCGGCGGCGAGTAGCGCAGCGCGTTGTCGAGCAGCTCGGCGAGCAGGTGGACCAGGTCACCGGCGACCGCGCCGACGACCTCACTGTCGGGAACGGTCGCGGTGACGACCCGGGTGTAGTCCTCAACCTCGGAGGCCGCGGCGTTGATCACCGCGGAGACCGGAACCGGCTCGGCCTGCTCGCGAGGAACCCTCGCGCCGGACAGCACCAGAAGGTTCGCGCCGTTACGTCGCATCCGGGCGGCCAGATGGTCCAGCCGGAACAGGCTCTCCAGCCGCTCGGGGTCCTCCTCGTTGCGCTCCAGCCGGTCGATCAATGCCAACTGCTGGTCGACCAGTGAGCGGCTGCGCCGTGAGAGTGTCTCGAACATGTCCCCGATCTGCAGCTGCAACCGCGACTGTTCGGCGGCAAGGAAGACGGCTTGCTCGTGCAGTTCGTCGACGGCGTGGGCGACTTGGCCCACCTCCTCGGTCGTGTGCACCGGGATCGGGGTGATCTGCGACGCGTCACCACCGGCACGCACCCGCTCGATTTCTGCGCCGAGGTCTTCATGGGCGACCTTGAGCGCGCTGTCGCGCAGACGCCGCAGCGGTCGCACCAGGGTGCGCGCCACCAGGAACACGATGATCAGCGCGAGCAGCATCGACACACCGACGATGACCGCATCGCGGATCAAAGTGGTGCGCTGAGCGTCGGCTCGATCCCGCACGGCCGACGTGACCGCGCCGGTGGTCCGCTCGATGATCTGGGAGGCGATCTGATCGGTTGCGGCCACCGATCCCAGCAGTTCGGGGTTGTTGACCAGCGGCACCGTCGGGTCCGTCATCAGCGCCATCCGCTTGACGAACTCGGCCTGCAGGGTCTTGGCCTCAGGCGATCCCACCCCTAGTACCTGGTTCATACCGAACAGCGTCGACGGCTCGGTGCCGGCAAGTGCGATCACCGCGGTCCGCAACTCGGGCTCGGGCAGCTCGGCACCGCGGGTGAGGGCGAGCGTCTGCATTGTCATCTGGCCGCGCGCCCCGATCGCCCGGGCCAGCCCGACCGTCTCCGCGCGGATGCGTTCGTCGTCGACGCGGACCGAGCCGGTCACCGCATCCTCGGCGGGCAGCAGTAGCAGCGCGTACGCCTGGATGCTGTCGCGCAATCCGACGCTATTCGAGGTGACCCTGTTCATCAGCGCCTGACCGTCGTCGATCATGGTGGTGATGCCCTGGCGGACGTCCGGCGCGACGTCGGTGGCCTCCATCCGGAGCTGGAGTTCACGACGGCTGCTGTCGAATCGGCTCAGCGCGGCTTGCATGTCACCGTTGGCCGAGGTGGCCAGCATCGCCGCTTCCAACGCCTCCATGTAGCGCTCGATCGCGGGCACCATTTCGGCGCGTTCGGCGGCGCGGCGTAGATCGGCCTCCGCGGTCACGTCGCCGTAGATGCGCAAGCCGCCGAACGTGGCGGCCACGATCAACGGCACCAAGACGATCGCGAGCACTTTCCACCGGACCGGCCAGTTGGACAAGGCAAACCGCGACGGCCGTTTGACCGGTCGCTCGGGTTCACGCCGGAGGTCGATCAGCGCGCCGTCGGACTGCTTGAGTTGGGTAAACACGCTCATCGGCGCATGCCCGTTCGCAGGGCCGGCTTCATCGTCAGCGATGGCGCGTCATTCATGAGACTTCCCACTGATTTTCTACTGATATGCCCACCCCGGCGGGCCTGTTCCGGCCCTGGCAATTGGACGAGTATGCCAGCGATGTGCGGCCGAATCCACCATTCTTACTGAACAGACAGAGTTCATAACCGCAGGTGAAAGGCAGTGTGAGGATTCCGAGCGCATACCGGGACCCGATTGTGATGCTGCCCTGTCGCGCGGCCGCCTACGCCGGGCGGAGGATCGCGACGAGGAAGTCGGAGTCGTCGGTGAACGGCCGCATATCCCACGTGGACAACAGCAGATCCGGCGCGAGACCGGCGTTCGAGGCGTCGTCGAAGAAGTCGGCGAACGCGTAGTCGCGGCCGGTGCCGAAGCCGATCACCGCCCGCCCGTCGTCCTTGAGATGGGCGCGCAGCCGGGTGAGCACCTCGCCCCGGGTGCTCGGCGCCAGGAAGGTCATTACGTTGCCCGCCGACAGGATGACGTCGAATCTCTCGGTGATCCCCCGTGCGGACAGGTCGAGCTCGGCGAGGTCGCCGACGAGCCACTGTGGGCCCGGATGGTCCTGTTCGGCCGCCTCGATCAGCGCTGGGTCGACGTCGACGCCGACGACGCGATGACCGGCGGCGGCGAGGTAGCCGCCCAGACGGCCGGGTCCGCAGCCGGCGTCGAGGATGTGCGCTCCGCGGGGAACCATCGCGTCGACGAGGCGCGCCTCCCCCACCAGATCGTCGCCCGCTCGCGCCATCGCGCGGAAGCGCTCGATGTACCACTGCGAATGACCGGGGTCGGCCGCCACCTTCTGCATCCAAAGGCTCTTCGCGACCATGCGAGCATTATCCCTTCGCCCCGAAAGCGCTCTCCACCGAGAGGTGCCAGTTGTTCAGATTGATGTTCTACTCACCGCGCATCGCGCCCAATACGGGTAACGCGATCCGGATGGTGGCAGGGACGGGATGCGAACTGCACCTCGTGGAACCGATGGGGTTCGATCTGTCCGAGCCGAAGCTGCGGCGGGCCGGCCTGGACTACCACGATTTGGCGTCGGTGACCGTCCACCGCGATCTGGCCGCCGCGTGGGAGGCGCTGGCGCCGGAGCGGGTCTTCGCCTTCACCGCCCACGCGACGATGTCGTTCACCGACATCGAGTACCGGCCTGGTGACGTGCTGATGTTCGGTCCAGAACCGTCCGGCCTCGACGACGTGACGCTGGCCGACCGGCACATCACCGCACAAGTGCGGATTCCGATGCTGGCGGGCAGGCGCTCACTGAACCTGTCGAACGCAGCCGCCGTCGCGGTCTACGAGGCGTGGCGCCAGCACGGATTCAGCGGCGCGACCTGAGCATCACCAGGTACTCACCATGAGTCGAAGTGGACGATCTGCTCGACGGGCAGCCGCTTGGCCGGACGGAAATCGGTGCCCTTGGTGTAAGCGATCGGGAACAACCCGGCCTGACGGTATTGGTCGAACGGGATACCCAGCACGTCGGCGGCCAGCTTCTCCCCCTTACCGACCAGATGCAGTGTCGTCCACGCCGATCCGAGGCCGCGCGAACGCAAGGCCAGCATGAAACTCCACACCGCGGGCAGCAGTGAACCCCAGAACCCGGCGCTTCCCGCGGTGGCGACTTCGGGACTGCCCTCCAGGCAGGGGATCAGCATGACCGGCACTTCGTGCAAGTGATCGTTGAGGTACTTGGCGGATTCGGTGACGCGTGGGCGTTGCTGATCGCGTGCGTCACCGTAGGTGGGTTTGGGCGCGTCGAGGTAGGGCGTCGCGTTGTGCCGATAGATGTCGGCGAGGGCCTTCTTCTTGTCCAGATCTTCGACGAACATCCACTGCCACCCTTGGGCGTTCGATCCCGTCGGCGCCTGGATGGCGAGCTCCAGACATTCGAGCAGCACTTCCCGCGGTACCGGCTTCTCGAGATCGAGCCGCTTGCGCACCGAACGCGTGGTGGTTAGGACTTCGTCGACAGACAGGTTCAGGATCATTTTCCGAGACTACATTCGCGGTATGGCAGTCAATTTCACCCAGGAGGTCGTCGATCGACTCTCGTCCGACAAGCACGGCTGGCTGACCACAGTGGCCAAGTCGGGACAGCCCGTGCCGCGTTTGGTGTGGTTCTACTTCGACGGCACCGACGTGCTCGTCTACACGGAACCGGGCGCCGCAAAGGTCAGACATATCAGGGCGCATCAGCGGGTCAGCCTGAACTTGGACTCCGATGGAAACGGCGGCGGGATCATCGTCGTCGGCGGAACCGCAACCGTCGATGCCGAGGACGCGAATCCACTGCAGGACGAACGGTATCGCGCAAAATACGGGGAGTACGCGGCCCGCCTCGGTTTCAGCGACGAGTTCCTCGCCGCCTACGACACGCGGCTGAGGATCAGCGTCGACAAGGTCTGGACCACGCCCACCGGGGGTTAGCGCGCTGCAGGCGCCGGCGCTGTTTTCGCGGGCCGCACCGCAAGCGCACACAGGCCGACCGCGGCGATCGCAGAGAACGCGGCCCGTCCACCGGCCAGGTCGATGAGCGCGCCGACTACGGGCGCCCCGAGGGCTTGACCGGCCGCGAGCGTGAAGAACGACAGGCCGACCCCGGATGAGGTGCTGTCGGAATACAGCCGGGCGCTCCACAGCAGCGCCAAACCCGTCAACGCGATGTATGCCCCACCGAACAGTGTGGCGCCCGCGATAATGACGCCGAGGTTCCACGGCGCGGCCGCCAACAGCGCCGTTGCCGAGGCCATCGCGACGGTCGCGCTCACCCAGGCCCACTGCAGACCGATCCGCTGCACCACATCACCCGCGAGCGCGCCGACGATGCCTGCTGCGCCGATGACGATCCACAGCAACGACGAGCGCGTGGCGTCTGCCCCGCCGACCGTGGTGATCAGGTCGCGGCCGAAGGTCCACACCGCAACGCTGCCGACGCCCGTCAGCAAGGACGCCAGCAGCAAGCCGAAAGTGCCTGTGCGCCAAAGCGGCTCGATCCGCTTCGCTGCGCGCTGCGAGGAGGCGGGTACGGCGTAATACACCCAGACCGTCACCGCCGCCGACACCAGGGCATACACCACCCACGCGGCGCGCCAGTGGCTCAGCAACAGCAGAGCGATCGGCGCCGACAGCACCACACCGATTCCGGTGCCGCCGTTGACGACGGTCTGGGCGCGTTCGGCCGTGTTCGGCGGCAGGTGTTGGGCGACCGCTGCGGCCAGAGGCGGCGAGACGATCCCGGTGCTGCAGCCCGCGACCAGCACGCCTACCGCGAGCACATACGCCGAGGGAGCCAGCGCGATGATGGAGATCCCCAGTGTGGCAACGACTCCGGCGGTGACCGCGACCCGGCGCGGGCCGATGCGGTCGGTCAGCAGCAGGCTGGCGGTGATCGCCGCGCAGTAGCCGATGTAACTGCCCGCACCGATCACGCCGGTGATGGTGGGGCTCAAGCGGAAGGTCTCGCCGAACACCGGGCCGAACAGTCCGTAGGAGAACCGCCCGAAGCCGTAGCAGCAGGCGATCAGTGCGGTGCCCGCACCGACGAGGAGGTAGACGGGTCGCCGCACCGCTCAACCGTAGCGGGCTAGCGGAAGTCGCGAGACTTGGAGCCGATCGCCAAGGTGAGCTTGCCCATCCGCTCGGCGACGACGGTGACGGCGCCGGTCGCGTTCTGCACCTGACCCCGGATCAGCAGTGCCGGAGCCGTTTGCGCAAGCTTGCGGTGTCGCACCCACACCCCGCGCGAGCAGATGACGTTGACCATTCCGGTCTCGTCCTCGAGGTTGAGGAAGGTCGCCCCTTGCGCGGTCGCCGGCCGCTGCCGGTGCGTCACCGCCCCGGCCACCAGCACGCGGGTGCCGTCGGGCACGTCGAGCAGGCTTCCCGCCGGGATGACACCGAGGTCGTCGAGATCCTCTCGAAGGAACTGCGTCGGATAACTGTCGGGTGAGACACCGGTCGCCCATACGTCGGAGGCGGCCAGCTCGAGTTCGGTCATACCCGGCAGTGCGGGAATGCGCGACGAGGCGCCCACGCCCGGCAGCCGGTCGGGTCGTTGGCTGGCGGCCGCGCCCGCCGCCCACAACCCTTCGCGACGGGAGATGTCGAAGCAGCCCAGGGCTCCGGCGGTGGCCAGCGCCTCGGTCTGCGGCACCGACAGCTGCACCCGCTGCGTCAGGTCCAACAGGGAAGTGAACGCGCCGTTGGTCTTTCGCTCCTCGACGAGCTGCTCGGCCAGTTCGTCGCCGATGTGCCGGACCGCCCCCAGGCCCAATCTGACCGCGTTCCCGGTGTCTTCCAAGGTCGCGTGGGCCAGGCTGGCGTTGACGTCCGGTCCATGCACCGTGACACCGTGCCGGCGGGCGTCGGCCACCAGGGTCTGCGGTGAGTAGAAGCCCATCGGCTGGGCCCGCAGCAGCGCGGCACAGAACGCGGCGGGGTGGTGCAATTTGAACCACGAGGAGTAGAACACCAGCGACGCGAAGCTCAACGAATGACTCTCGGGGAAACCGAAATTCGCGAAAGCCTCCAGCTTCTCGTAGATGCGGTCGGCGATTTCGCCGGTGATGCCGTGGCGCTGGCGCATACCGTCGTAGAACCTGCTCCGCAGTCGGCGCATCCGTTCGGTCGACCGCTTGGATCCCATCGCGCGGCGCAGTTGGTCGGCCTCGGCGGCGGAGAAACCCGCGCAGTCCACCGCGAGCTGCATGAGCTGTTCCTGGAACAACGGCACCCCCAGCGTCTTGTGCAACGCCGGCTCCATCGACGGGTGGTCGTAGGTGACGGGTTCTTCCCCGTTGCGTCGCTTGATGTACGGATGCACCGACCCGCCCTGGATGGGTCCGGGCCGGATCAGAGCCACCTCGACGACCAGGTCATAGAACACGCGGGGCTTGAGCCGCGGCAGGGTGGCCATCTGGGCCCGCGACTCCACCTGGAACACCCCGACGGAGTCCGCCTTCTGCAGCATCTCGTACACGGCGGGCTCGGACAGGTCCAGTTTCGCCAGGTCGACGTCGATACCCTTGTGCTCGCGCACCAGGTCGATGCAGTAGTGCAGCGCCGAGAGCATACCGAGGCCGAGCATGTCGAACTTCACCAAACCGATTGCCGCGCAATCGTCTTTGTCCCACTGTAGTACGCTGCGGTTCTCCATTCGGGCCCATTCGACCGGGCACACGTCGGCGATCGGCCGATCGCAGATGACCATGCCGCCGGAATGGATGCCCATGTGCCGGGGCAGGTTGGAGATCTGCTTGGCCAGGTCGATGACCTGCTCGGGAATGTCTTCAGTGTGCGGCGCCTCGGCGAGGTTGCCCCACTGACCGAGTTGTTTGCTCCAGGCGTCTTGCTGGCCTTGTGAGAAGCCGAGCGCGCGGGCCATATCACGTACCGCGCTGCGACCCCGGTAGGTGATGACGTTGGCGACCTGCGCGGCGTAGTCGCGACCGTAGCGGTCGTAGACGTACTGAATAGCCTTCTCGCGCAGATCCGATTCGATGTCGATGTCGATGTCGGGTGGGCCGTCGCGCGCCGGGGACAGGAAGCGTTCGAACAGCAATTCGTTGGCAACCGGGTCCACGTTGGTTACACCGAGCGCGTAGCAGACCGCGGAATTGGCCGCCGATCCCCTGCCCTGGGCCAGGATGCCGTTCTCCTTGCAGAACCGGGTGATGTCGTGGACCACCAGGAAGTACCCGGGAAAAGTCAGCTGCTCAATGACTTTCAACTCATGGTCGATCTGCGCGTACGCGCGCGGCGCCCGCTGCGGTGGGCCGTATCTCCGGTGCGCGCCCTCCATCACCAGATGACGTAGCCAGCTGTCCTCGGTGTGGCCGTCGGGGACGTCGAACGGCGGTAATTGCGGTGCGATCAGCGCAAGACCGAACGCGCACTGCTCACCGAGGTCGGCCGCGGCCGTCACCACCTCTGGCCGGTCGGCGAACAGCCGGGCCATCTCCGCACCCGACCGCAGATGCGAACCGCCCAGCGGGGCAAGGTAACCGGCGGCATCGTCCATCGAGTGCCGGGCGCGGATCGCCCCCATCGCCATGGCCAACCGACCCCGCGACGGTTCGGCGAAATGCGCGGCAGTGGTGGCGACCACGCTCAGGCCGAACCGGGGCGCCAACTCGGCGAGGGCGGCGTTGCGTTCGTCGTCGCAGGGGTGCCCGTGGTGAGTGAGCTCGACGCTGACCCGGTCGCGGCCGAAGCGGTCAACCAGGTCGGCCAGCGCCGTCGCGGCAGCCTCCGGACGGCCTCCTGAAAGCGCTTGTCGGACATGCCCTTTACGGCAGCCGGTGAGGATGTGCCAGTGTCCGCCTGCGGCCTCGGTCAGCGCGTCGTAGTCGTAGTGCAGCTTGCCCTTCTCACCGCCGGCCAGGTGTGCCTTGGCGAGTTCGCGTGACAACCGCCGGTAGCCTTCGGGGCCGCGCGCGAGCACCAGCAGGTGCGGGCCGGGCGGATCGGGGTCTTCGGTCCGGTTGCCCCCGCCCAGGGACAGCTCGGCGCCGAAGACCGTCGACATCTCCAGTTCCCTGGCGGCTTCGGCGAAGCGCACCACGCCGTAGAGGCCGTCGTGGTCGGTCAGCGCGATCGCCCGCAGGTCCAGTCGGGCGGCCTCCTCGACCAGTTCCTCCGGCGTGCTGGCGCCGTCGAGGAAGCTGTAGGCCGAATGTGCGTGCAGTTCGGCGTAGGGAACCGTCGACGTGGGTCGCTCGAGGTCGAGCGGCTGGTACTCCCCCCGCTTGCTGGACCAGGCCGGGCTGTCGCCGCCGTCGCCGATCTGCTCGTCGATGGGCCAAGCGCCGGCGCGGCGCGGTTTGCCGTTGAGCACCCGCTCCATTTCCGCCCAGCTCGGCGGCCCGGTATGCCAGCCCATGCTTGCAGTGTATCGAACTTGTGTTCGAACAGCGCCCTTCGTTCGATACCGCGTTGACTCATCAGAAATCCGCGCGTACGCCTGGCGGATCGGGTTGACGTTGGCGCAGCGCGCCCGGTTACGCGAGGCAACGAATCCACCTACGCGCAAGTCTTGCGAGCGCACATTATCCCCAAGACCAGATTCATCCACAGGTTGGGCGACGGAGTGCGCCGGCGGCCGATCCGCGTCTGCCCCAGTGGCTAAATTCGCTAGTATGTTCGAACAGCTGGTCGAAGCGGCCCACGGCACTAGCGGTGCCGGAGCGGCCGGTGCGTGGGCGCGCATCGAGAACGCCGCCTGCGCGCGCCGGCTCTCGGCGGCGGCCGATGTCTTGGATCGGATGTACGCCGCCGACGGCTCGGCCGAGCGCGACCAATGGATCCTCGACAACTACGCCGCCGTCGCCGCCGAGATCGCCCCAACCCAGCATGTGTCGCTGGGATTAGCCGCGTCCCAGCTGGCGATCGCGGTAGCCCTGCGTGACCGCTTCCCCGGCGTTAACGCTGTGTTCATGACCGGCGCCATCTCGTACCGCGAGGTCGCCGCAATCGTGTCGCGTACCCGTTTGGTCCAAGACGACGACGCGCTGGCTGGAGTCGACGCCGCGATCGCCGGGAACGTCGAGGAGTGGACGACGCTGTCGTTGATGAAGTTGCACACCAAGATCGACTACTGGATCGACCGCTTCGATCCCGCCGCGGTGCGCCGCGCCGAGAACAGCTCGCGCAGCCGCTACGTCGATGTCAGGGACAGCGGCAACGGCACGGGTGTTGCCTACATCGAGGCGACGGTTTACGCCCACGACGGCGAGTTGATCGACCAACGCCTCGATGCTTTCGCCGCGACGGTGTGCGAAAACGATCCCCGCACTCAAGAGCAGCGCCGCGGCGACGCCCTGGCCGCGGCGGTCAGCGGCGCCCAAGGGTTGCCGTGTGCGTGCGGTTCGAACGAGTGCCCCGCTGGGGGTCTCACAGCCAGCAACGTGGTGGTGCACGTCGTGGCGAGCGAGGACACGCTCAGAGATGAGACCCCAGTCGAATTGGATGGGGAGAAACCTGCCGAGGCGGTCGAGCCCGACGATCCCACGCTGGCCGGTCCTGCTGCGACGGGTCCGGGGTATGTGATGGGCCGCCGAGTGGTGCCGGCACCGATCGTGGCCGCCAAGCTGGCCGTCGCCAGGCGTCGACCCGTGAGACATCCCGGTGATGCCGCTCCGGAGAAGCGACGTATTCCCTCGGCGGCACTGGCATGGTTCGTCCGCTGCCGCGATCTAACCTGTCGTTTCCCGAACTGCGACAAGCCGGCCACCCAGTGCGACATCGACCACACCATCCCCCATCCACGGGGTGCCACACAGGCGTCAAACCTCAAATGCCTGTGCCGAACTCATCACCTCTGTAAGACGTTCCTAGGATGGCGGGACCGACAGCATCCTGACGGCACCGTCGACTGGCTCTCCCCAGGCGGCCAGAAGTACACGACCCATCCCGGCAGCAGGCTGCTGTTCCCGTCGCTGTGCCGGCCGACCGCCCCCGCGGTCGTCGACCCCAGCGTCGACCTACTCGACGACGCGGTCCGGTGCTTGAAGATGCCCCGCCGCAAGCGACCCCGCGAGCAGAGCCGCGCCGACGCCATCGAAGCGGAGCGTCGACGCAACCAGCCGTACGCCGACGAGCGCAACAGACCTCCGCCGTTCTAGGGCAAGTCGTCGGGGCCGAGTTGTTCGCGCGGCACCACCACCATGGGGACGTCGAGCACCCGCAGCATCTTGGCCGCCTTCGAGCCGAGGAACAGACGCCGTGGCGCGCTGAGCCGGCTCGACCCGACCATGATCAGGTCTCCGTCCTGCCAGTCCAGCTTGCCCACAGCCTCCTCGATCGTCCGACCTTCTACGATCATCGAGGTCACCGGGAAATCTTGCGGTAGCTCGGATTTCGCCAACTCGTGGACGTGGCGTGCATGAGCGAGAGCATGCTCTCGTACCGCGTCACCGTCGCCGCGCAGTGTCCCAAACGTGGGGTCCAGGGCCACCAGGGATACCAGACGCAGCGGCGTCCCCGCCACCCGACTGTATTGAACAGCGATGTCCAGCAACACATCTGCGCCTTCTCGCTCGCCGATCGCACATGTCGCTTCGCGTGCGCGGTCGACGGGCGAGTGTCTCGTCCCCCGGGGCGCCACGGCCACCGGTAACGGAGCAGAGTGCAACAGCCCGTTGACGGTCGATCCCAGGGAGTAGCTGGCGACCAGGCCACCCGATCCGCCGACGACGATCATGTCGGCCTCGACGCGCGCCGCTTCCTGGATCAGCGCATCAGCGGGCGAGTCGTCGACGCGGACGTGGCTGCGCACGACGATGTCGTCGGGCACCGATGCGCGAGCCTCCTCCAACCACTGTTCGGCCTGCGCGACGAGGTGCTTCTCGAAGTCGCCGACCGGCTTGATCGATGGCGTCACCCGGTCCGGCGGCAGCACCATGCACAGATCGAGGTCGGCGCCGAGGGTTCGGGCGAACCGCACACCGAGCGCCAGCGCATCCGCACCGCCGGGAGTGGCCAGGTATCCAACGACGAGCCTCATGGTCGATCATCCTTTCAACCTGGAGCGCCGGTCGCCCGTGGATCGACCAAATGCGCGTCAGTCGCGAAACTCGGCGGCACCGTCCTCGAGAACGAGGCGCGAGTTCGAACCGTCGGGTTCGGCAGCCTCGGTGCGGAACGCCGCGCGACCAGCCTCGGTCCGCCAGATCGAGGTGGTCAGCGTCTCCCCGGGGAACACCGGCGAGGTGAACCGGGCGTCGATCGCGCTGACCTTCGTCGCGTCACCACCGCCGAGTTCGGCGACCAGGGCGCGACCCGCGACTCCGTAGGTGCACAGCCCGTGCAGGATCGGCTTCGGGAAGCCGGCCAGTTCCCGGGCGAACCACGGATCGCTGTGCAGCGGGTTGCGATCGCCCGACAGCCGGTAGATCAGCGCTTGATCTTCGCGCGTGGGCAGAGCAATTCGGGCATCGGGCTCGCGGTCGGGTATCTCCGGAGCGGCGGGCCGCTGCCCTGGTTGGCCGCCGAAGCCGCCCTCACCGCGGATGACCGCGGTGGTGAAGGTCTCGGCGACGACCTTCGACGTATCGGGATCCGTACCGGTCGCCTTGAGCATGACGATCGCGTTCTTGCCCTCACCCTTGTCCTGGATGTCGGCGACCTCGGCCACGACGCTGAGCTTGCCCGCCGGTTTCAGCGGTTCGTGCAGCCGGATCCCCTGCGAACCGTGCAGCAGCATCGCGAAGTTGAACGAGCCGACCAGGCCGACCGCCGCGAACGGCAGGCAGGCGATCACCGCATAGGTCGGCAGCACCTGTTGCTCGATGCCGTGACTGTTCTCGGTGGTGAACGCCAGATCAGCGGTGCCCGCGCCGACGCCCAGCGCGTACAGCAGCGTGTCGCGGTCGGTCCATTCGAACAGTCGCGGGTCGGTCTTGGCGCCGATGGCGTTGGGGTCGAGAGGCATACCTCGAACGATATCCGCATTGACGTCTCGCCCGCGGGGGTCCACGATGGCTCGCATGCGCTATGTCGTTACCGGCGGTACCGGGTTTATCGGTAGACGGGTCGTGACGCGGTTGTTGGCCCGCAGCGACGACGCCGAGGTGGTGATCCTCGTCCGCCGGGGCTCGCTGTCGCGATTCGAGCACCTGGCCGCCAACTGGGGTGAACGCGTGAAACCCCTGATCGGCGACCTCGGAGAACCGCACCTTGGACTCACGCCCGACGACCTCACCGACATCGGCGCCGCCGATCACGTTGTGCACTGTGGCGCCGTCTACGACATCACCGCCTCCGACGCCGACCAACGTGCCGCCAACGTCGACGGCACCCGCGCGGTGGCCAGCATGGCGTTGCGGCTCGACGCGACGCTGCACCACGTGTCGTCGATCGCCGTCGCAGGCACCTTCCGCGGCGAGTTCACCGAGGACGACTTCGACGTCGGCCAGGACCTGCCCACCCCGTATCACCGGACCAAGTTCGAGGCTGAACAGCTGGTCCGCACGGCCCCCGGTTTGCGGTACCGCGTGTACCGGCCTGCCGTCGTAGTGGGCGATTCGAACACCGGCGAAATGGACAAGATCGACGGCCCGTACTACTTCTTCCCGGTGCTCGCGAAATTGGCCAAGTTACCGTCGATCGCGCCGATCGCCCTTCCCGACACCGGCCGAACCAACCTCGTGCCGGTCGATTATGTGGCTGACGCTCTCGTCGCTCTCATGCACCTGCCCGACCGCGACGGTGAGACGTTCCACCTAACGGCACCGAAATCGATTGGGCTGCGCGGCATCTACCGCGCCATGGTCAAGACCGCCGGGCTTCCACCGCTGCACATGTCGCTGCCCCGTTCCACGGCGACGCCCCTGCTGAGGGCCACCGGCCGCGTGAAGGTGGTGCGCAACATGGTGGCCACCCAACTCGGCCTGCCCGCCGAGATACTCGACGTCGTTGACCTGATGCCGACGTTCACCGCCGAGCGCACCTCACGAGCTTTACGCGGCACAGGAATCGAGCCTCCCGCATTCATCGACTACGCGCCGGTGCTGTGGCGCTACTGGGCCGAACATCTCGACCCGGACCGTGCGCACCGCGATGATCCCCGCGGTCCGCTGATCGGCAGGCACGTGATCGTCACCGGCGCATCGAGCGGGATCGGCCGGGCTTCGGCCATGGCCATCGCCGAACGTGGCGCGACCGTATTCGCGTTGGCGCGCAACGCCGATGCGCTCGACGAACTGGTGGCCGAGATCCGCGCCGACGGCGGGCATGCGCACGCGTTCACCTGTGACGTCACCGACTCGACGTCGGTGGAGATCACCGTCAAGGACATCCTCGGCCGGTTCGACCACGTCGACTATCTGGTGAACAACGCGGGCCGATCGATCCGCCGTTCGGTGATCGCCTCCACCGACCGCCTGCACGACTACGAGCGGGTGATGGCCGTCAACTACTTCGGCGCGGTGCGGATGGTCCTTGCGCTGCTCCCGCATTGGCGCGAAAGGCGCTTCGGTCACGTGGTCAACGTGTCCAGTGCCGGAGTGCAGGCACGCAACCCGAAGTACAGCTCCTACCTCCCGACGAAGGCTGCCCTCGACGCGTTCGCCGACGTGGTCGCGACCGAGACGCTTTCCGATCACATCACGTTCACCACCATCCACATGCCGTTGGTGCGCACTCCGATGATCGTCCCGTCGCGCCGGCTCAATCCCGTTCCAGCGATCAGCGCCGAGCACGCCGCGGCGATGGTGGTGCGTGCGCTGATCGACAAGCCGGCCCGGATCGATACACCACTGGGCACGCTCGCCGACTTCGGCAACTACCTCACGCCGAAGCTGTCGCGGCGGATCCTGCACCAGCTCTATCTCGGGTATCCCGACTCGGCTGCGGCCCGGGGCGTACCGACACCCCCGTCGGCCTCGCTCACCGCGCGACGCCCCAAGCGGCCCGCCCGGCCCGTGCGAGTTCCGCGGCCGGTGAAGTCCGCGGTGCGCCTGGTACCGGGTGTGCACTGGTAACCGCGGATCCCTATCGTTGGCGGAGTGAGCCAGCCCGTCTTCGTCGACGTCGACACCGGCGTTGACGACGCGATGGCGTTGGCATACCTGTTCGCCAGTGACGACGCCGAGGTCGTCGGTATCGCATCGACGGCGGGAAATGTTCCGGTACAACAGGTTTGTCGCAACAACCTCGGTCTGCTGGACCTGTGCCGAATGCCGGAGATCCCCGTGTCGAAAGGGTCCGAGCAGCCCGTCAGCTCGCCGCTGCGTACCGCAGAGGACACCCACGGTCCAGAGGGGATGGGGTACGCGCAGCTGCCCGCCGCCGAGCGCGGGCTCACCGAGTACGACGCCGCCGAGGCATGGGTGCGCGCCGCTCACGCCCATCCCGGCGATCTGATCGCGATCGCCGTCGGCCCACTGACCAATCTCGCGCTGGCGCTTCGCTCCGAACCCGCCCTTCCCACGCTGCTGCGCCGGCTGGTCATCATGGGTGGTGCGTTCGACTACCGCGGTAACACGACCCCGGTCGCCGAATGGAACATCAGCGTGGACCCGGAAGCCGCCGCCGAGGTGTTCACGGGATGGACGACCGCGTGGGGAGCCGAGAAATCCGCGCACCTCCCAATCTTGTTGGGCCTGAACCTGACCGAGCACATCGCGATGACACCCGCCCTGTTGAACCGGCTGGCGGAGGAGGCCGGAGCGGAGTCGGTGGCGATGAGCGTGTCCGACGACCGCGGCACCCGGTCGGCGTCGGACAACCCGCTTATCGCGGTGCTGGAGGACGCGATGCGGTTCTACTTCGAGTTCCATTTCGACCAGGGCGAGGGTTATCTGGCACATCTGCACGATCCGCTGGCCGCGGCGGTGGCGCTGGACCCGGACCTCGTCACGTACCGGCCGACCACCGTCGACGTCGAGTTGACGGGCACACTGACCCGCGGCATGACCATCGCCGACTGGAGCAACCGGTGGGGCCGGGAACCCAACGCACTCATCGGCGTTGACGTCGACCCGGGAGCGTTCTTCGACCGGTTCATCGCGCGCGTCGGCGCGTTCGCGCGACGGCTGAACGGTTAGAGGATCACCGACACCACGACGGCCAGGAACAACAGCAGAAAGATCGCGAGCGCGATGACGCTGACGACGGCTGTCGGTGTCCACCGGTGCCGCGGTCGCGACTCGACGGCACCCACACCGGAGATCTGGTCGGAGTCGGGGGGTGTCGACCCCGGCGGCACTCCACCACCGGGTTCGAGGTCCGGTGTGTTGGACGGTTCTGGGTCGGGCGGTATGGCGGTCATCGACGCACGGGTACCCCCTCACGCGGTCGTCATTCATAAATCCCTTCGACGTACCACCGCCGCTGCCGGTAACACAGCAGCAAGGCCTGCCCCGGCTGGGTCTCGCGTAAGGACCCGTCGTCGAGCAACACCTGCGCACGGGCGGTGCGGCCGGCTTTGCGGCCCTCCGGATCCCACCACCGTTCGTCAACCGGCCACGGTCCCGCCCACCAGGTCAATCTGCCCGCCTTGACGGCCTTGCCCGGCGCGTCCAACCGCGCGGGATCGGTGGAGAACAGGCCACGAGCGGTCACCCGCACCGGACGGCCGTCGGCGTCGAACAACTCGACCGGATCGTCGAGCAGCACGGTCGGCGACGGTTCGGGCAGCTGGCCCGGCCACGGCTGACGCGGATCGGCCCGCGGCACCTGCTCATCCCCAAGTGGGGTTAACGTGATGCGCTCGGCAGGGCCTCGACCGCCGCTGAGCACCGGGACCTGCACCGCCTCCGGCCCGAGCAGGCCCTGCACACGCACCAGCGCGCGACGGGCGCGCAGTCGATCCTCTTCACCCAACCCGCCCCACAGCGGCAGCTGCAGTGCTTCGGCCGACACCACCTCCACCGGGCGCAACCGGATCACCGTGATGGGCGCGGTGGGCCGGTCGTTGGGGTTGCGCCTGTTCAGCCAACCGTCGAGCTGCCAGCGCACCCGGTCGGCGGTGGCGTCCTCGGTCAGCGGTTCGGCACAACGCCAAACTCGTTCCAGCTCTTCACCATTGGCGGTGCGCGCGTGGATGGCCAGCCGGGTGCATCCCACACCTGATGCGGCCAGGGTGCGGTGCAGGTCGGCAGCCAGCGACCGTCCGGCGAAAGCGGCGGCGTCCACCCGGTCGATCGGCGGATCGCAGTCCATGACGGCGTCGAGGTCGGGATCGGGATCCCGGCCGGACGGACCACGGGTGGGCTCACCACAGGCGAACTGGTGCGCGGCCACCGCGTCGGCCCCGAACCGCGAGGCCACATCGCTGCGGGACAGCGCGGCGAACTGTCCGATGTTGCGAATTCCCATGCGCCACAGCAGGTCCGCCAGGTCCTCCCGGCCGGGGGCGGCCAGGCTGGGCTCGGTGGCCAACTGGCGGATCGACAGCGCCGACAGGAAGAGCGCATCCTGTCCGGGCTCGACGATCCGCCCCGCCCGCGCGGCGAAGACCGCAGTGGGCAACTGGTCGGCGACTCCCACCTGACATTCGGCGCCGGCGGCGGCCACCGCGTCGACCAATCGCTCAGCGGCGGCCTGTTCGGAGCCGAAGTAGCGGGCCGCCCCTCGGACCGGCAGCACCAGCAGGCCCGGCCGCAACACCTCGGCACGCGGCACCAAGTCGTCCACCGCGACCGTGACGTTTTCGAAGTGGCGGGCATCGCGCGCCGGATCGGCGGTGACCACATGCAGTTCGGGGCACCGGGCTTGGGCTTCCCGGCGACGCAGCCCGCGTCGCACTCCCGCCGATCGGGCCGAGGCCGAACAGGCGATGACCCGGTTGGCCAGCGTCACCGCGATCGGGACGGTCTGCGGCAGGTCGGCTGCGGCCGCCGCGGCGACGGCCGGCCAGTCCATACACCAGATGGCCAGAACGCGCGACCGCGACGAGTCGCGGGAAGAGCGGGCCACTCATCCGCCTACCGCGCGGACGGAACCGAACGACCGCCCCCATGCCCGGGTGGCCAGCCGGACCCGGCTGATGCGGCCGAAGCCCGGTCGCCCCTGTCCGGTGATCTCATAGCCGCACACCGAGGCCTCCAACCGGGCCGACGCCCCCTGCCAGTCGCCACCGGTGACCAGCAGCGTGCAGCCCTTCTGGCGGGCCCGAGCCACCACCGCTCGCGCGCGGGTGGCCGGCACCGACCGCCCGCCCAGGCCGAGCACCACCAGATCCATACCGTCCATCAGCACGGCCGCGACTTCGACCGGATCGGCGCCTGGTTCGGGGATGACCGCGATCCGGCTCAGGTCGGCGCCCATCTCCACGGCCGCCAGCAGGCCGACGTCGGGTTGGCCGACGATTGCGGCGTGCCCGCCCTCCGCCGTCACCGCCGCGACCATGCTCAGAGGCAGCGACCTGGCCCCCGAGACCACCGCCACCGTCCCGCGCGGCAACGGTGCCGGAAGCACCCCGTCCAGCGATTCGGGCATCGGCAGCAAAGTTTCCGAGTCCGGAAGCGGCTCGTTCGTCGGCGCCGTTCCACGACGGCTGCCGCCCACCTTGCTGGATACCGCCGCCATCTTGTGACGCAGGTGTTCCACCTGTTCAGCACGGGTAAGCTGACGCTGATCCAGGCTCGCGGCGGCTGTCACAACAGCACCTCCCGCATCGTCTGCCTCACCAGTTTTTCGAACGTGTGTTCGATATGCCGAGTAAACACCCACCCACCGACAGCGTCAAGCGGGTTCAGTCGGTTGACGTCCTGGCATCCGGCCATTACCAATTGTTGACATTGACAAATGTCACCAATTGATGTTGCACTTACGCAGTGCTCAACGAAGAGCCCGTCTTGCCTTTGCGCGGTTCGCTGCGCTCCTGCGGCGCGTCCACAATCAGCAGCCTGACCCTCCGCCAGATCAGCGCCGTGCTCCCAGCCGACCAACCATGGGGGCTGTGGCTCTCGCGCCAGATCGTGGCCCGAATCATGGACGCCTTCGGACCGTCACTGGCCGGCACCCGGGTTGATCCGATCGACACCACGACCTTCGAAGGCCGCCGCATCGTCGGCGAGATGGTCTATGGCGCAGGGGTGCACCGCAGGCCCACCGACACCGTGGTCTACTTCGTCCACGGCAGCGGATACGCCCTGTGCTCACCGCGCACCCACCGCCGCCTCACCGCATGGCTGTCCCGGCTGACAGGGATGCCCGTCTTCTGCGTCGACTATCGACTCGCGCCGCGGCACCGCTTCCCCACTGCCGCAGAGGATGTCCGGACCGGGTGGGACTGGCTGATCCGCGACCGGGGTTTCGCACCCGATCGCACAGTCATCGCCGGCGACTCCGCGGGCGGGCACCTGGCCGTCGACCTGATGTTGCAGCCCGACACCACCCACCCGGCCGCCCTGGTGTTGCTCTCGCCCGTGCTCGACCTGACGTTCACGCTCGCCCGTACTCGGGAGCGCCTTCAGCGCGATCCCGCCATCCGCTCCCGTGACGCTCTGCGGCTTGTCGACTTGTACTGCGCGGACGTCGACTCGGCTCACCCTCGGCTACGACTGAACGTTGCCTCCGGCCGCACCCTGCCACCGACGCTGATCCAGGCGGGCGGCGCCGAGATGCTGGCGGCCGACGCCATCGCACTCGCCGACGGTCTGCGCGCCGCGGGCGGTGCCTGCCGGCTAGAGGTGTGGCCGGACCAGGTGCACGTCTTCCAGGCACTGCCCCGCCTGACTCCAGAGGCAACTTCTGCCGTCCGGCGAATCGCCGAGTTCATCTCACATGCGTTGCAACACGGATACATCGACCAGGCGGGATAGCCACATGTCGCTTTTCGGCACTAAGCGCACGCGCAACGCGGCCGCGGTCATCACCGGCGCGGGCAGTGGCATCGGCGCTGCCTTCGCCGTCGAACTCGCCAAGCGCGGCGGTCGAGTGGTGTGCAGCGATATCGACGAGGTGTCTGCCCGCGCCACGGCCGACGCCATCATCGCCCATGGCGGGCAAGCCATGTCGACGCGCTGTGATGTCTCGACCATCGACGACGTTGCGGCACTGGCTGACACGGCGCAGTCCTGGTTCGACGGCCCTCCAACGGTGGTGATCAACAACGCAGGGGTCGGCGCCGGTGGTCTGCCGATCGGTGACATCAGCCTCGAGGACTGGCGCTGGGTGCTCAACATCAACCTGTGGGGACCCGTCCACGGCTGTCATGTGTTCGCACCTATCCTGCGGGACGCCGGCTTTGGCGGAATCATCAACGTCGCATCGGCCGCCGCCTTCGGCGCGGCTCCCGGAATGGCGGCTTACAACGTGAGCAAGGCGGGTGTGCTGTCGTTGACGGAGACGCTCGCCGCCGAGTTGACCGGAACCGGTGTGCAGGTGACAGCGCTGTGCCCGACATTCGTCAAGACCAACATCGTGGGAGCAGGCAGGATCTCGCCCAAGTCCACCGAGCTGGCCGATCGCTTGATGCGGTGGACCGGCTTCTCCCCGCAGCGGGTGGCCCGCACTTGCCTTGAGACCCTCGACCGAGGCGGCCTCTACTGCATGCCGCAACCTGACGCTCGGATCAGCTGGGGCATAAAACGTTTCACTCCGACGGTGTACACCCGCGCCGCCGGTCTGACCAACCGTGTCACAACTTAGGAGGATCCGATGGCGATCGACATGGATGCGATGCTGGCCAAGGTCAAGGACCGCCAGTGGGCCCTGGCCGACATCGACTGGGACGCACCGGGGGCCGACCTCATCACCGATGAGCAGCGGCCGCAACTGAAGGCCTTCATGGCCGACCTGTGCTGGATCGAGAACATCGGCGCGCGCGGTTTCGCGGCGCTGGCCAAGAAAGCGCCGACACCAACGATCGCCGAGATCTACCGGTACTTCCACGCCGAGGAACAGCGGCACGCCAATGCCGAACTGGCGCTGATGAACCGGTGGGGCATGCTAGAGGACGGCGAAGTGCCCGAACCCAATGTCAACATCCGACTGGCCATCGACTGGTTGGATCGCTGGGCGGACGACATGCCGTTGTCGCTGCTGGGCACGGTTATCCCCATGCTCGAGGTCGCCCTTGACGGCGCGCTGCTCAAGTTCCTACTGGACGAGGTGCACGACCCCGTCTGCCACCACGTGTTCGAGAAGATCAACAACGACGAATCCCGCCACCTCGTGGTCGACTTCGAGGTGCTGGACATGATCGGACACGCCACGATCCGGCGCCTGCTCATCGACTTCGTGGGGCACAACGCGACGCCCGGTCTCATCATCGGCGCGATCACGGGCGCTCCGCTGATCAACAGGATCCGGAATGAGATCACCGCGATGGGCATGGAACCCGAGCGGCTCTACCGAGCCGTGAAGCGATTCAAGGAACTCGGCGACCGTGGCGGGCACACCAAACGCGTACCGACCTATCTGTTCCTGCGGCGCTACGCCGGCGTCGTCACCAACCCGCGCCACCCCTACCACCTGCTCGCCAACTCCATGGTGTGGCTCTCCGACCGGTATCCACGGCCGCTGTTGCCGTCGGTACCGAGTTGGGTCAAAGAAGTGACTCATGATCCCGCGGCATGAGGGTTCCGTGCAGACCCACGACACGCTGATCGTCGGCGCCGGCTTCACCGGTATCGGTGCCGCGATCAAACTGACCGAGGCCGGAGTCGACGACGTAATCATCCTGGAGCGCAGCGACCGCGTCGGCGGCACCTGGCGCGACAACACCTATCCCGGTGTAGCCTGCGATATCCCGTCGTTGCTGTACTCCTTTTCGTTCGTGAAGAACCCGAACTGGTCGCGGTCCTACTCCCCCGGCAGCGAGATTCGCAGGCACATCGAGCAGCTGGTCGACGACTTCGACCTACGCCGGCGCATCCGGTTCGGAGTGGACGTCAACGGCCTGCATTTCGACGCAGACGAGGGCACCTGGACCGTGAAGACCAGGGGCGGCAAGCGTTTCAACGCCCGCAGCGTGGTGCTGGCTTCGGGGCCGCTGCCCGATCACGGCTGGCCCGACATCCGTGGCCTTGACACCTACCAGGGACACCGAATCCACAGCGCGCGCTGGGATCATGACTATGACTTCAACGGCAAGCGGGTGGCCGTCATCGGCACCGGGGCCAGCGCGGTGCAGATCGTGCCCGAGCTGGTGAGGCAGGCCGAGTTCGTCAAAGTGTTCCAGCGGACGCCGGGCTGGGTCATGCCTCGACTTGACATCGGCACCCCGGCGGCCGCCAAGGCGTTGTTCGCGAAAGTGCCTGTCGCACAGGAGATCGTCCGTCAGGCGCTGTTCTGGGGCCACGAGCTCACCGCCACCGCCCTGGTGTGGGATACCCCGCTCACCGGGCTGGTGGCGCAGCTGGGCAAGGCGCATCTACGGCTGCAGGTCAAGGACCCGTGGCTGCGCCGCCAACTCACTCCCGACTTCACCCCGGGCTGCAAACGGATGTTGATGTCCAGCGACTATTACCCCGCACTGCAACGCGACAACTGCAAGCTCATCGACTGGCCGATCGCCACCATGAGCCCGGCCGGCATCCGAACCAGCGACGGTGTGGAGCACCACCTCGACTGCGTGGTGTTTGCCACCGGCTACGACGTCCACCTGACCGGTCCGCCCTACCCGGTCACCGGAATCGGCGGGCGCTCATTGAGCGATGAATGGGTAGGTGGAGCGCAGGCGTACAAAAGCGTCAACGCCCACGGCTATCCGAACCTGTTCTTCATGACCGGGCCGAACTCGGGCCCCGGGCACAACTCGCTCCTGGTGTACGTCGAGGGCCAACTCGACTACACGGTGCGAGCGATCACGACAATCCTCGACGAGAACCTGCGCTACCTGGACGTACGCCGCGAAATCCAACAGCGCTACAACGAACGCCTGCAGAAACGCCTGACCAGGACCACCTGGATGTCGGGCTGCACTAGCTGGTATCTCACCGCCGACAGGTTCAACGCGTCGATGTACCCGGGTTTCGCGACGCAGTATCTTCGACAGATGCGGGACTTCCGGCTCGACGACTATGTCGCGGTGAAGCGAGACGCTCACCTGTGCGCGGTGACGACATCGGCATGACATGACGTCGCGGGAGCCGCGGCCGGCGGGGCCGATGTCAGCGATTCTCAACGGGCTCCGGCGGGCACCCAAACGGGTGCGCCGGGGATCGCGTGACGTTGTCGAGACGGCGGTGTCGCAGCTCTTCCACGCCGCCGTCCAACCCCACGGGGTCGGCGAGTCCGGCGAGTACCGCACCGAGGAACTCGCACGGCTGGCGGGTACCACCACCCGCAACATCCGGGTTTACCGAGACCGCGGCCTGTTGCACCCGCCGCTGCGGGTGGGTCGGATCGCGCTGTTCAACGACACGCACCTGACGCGGCTGCGGCTGATCACCTCGCTGCTCGACCGCGGCTACAACATCGCGCACGTGCGCGAGATGCTGTCGGCCTGGGAAGAGGGTAAGGACGTCGGCGACCTGCTAGGGCTGGAGTCCGCGATCGCCGGGACCTGGGCAACGGAGAAACCCGAACGCATGAGCGTCGTCGACGCCAAGCGGTTCGTGAACGACGACCCGGGCTTCGACCGCATGGTCGATCTCGGCTTGATCAAGCTCGAAGACGGTGAGGCCGTGATCGTGCGACCCAAGCTGCTCGAGGCGTTCAACGACATCCGCCAGTTCGGGGTGGCGACCGACAAACTGATCGACCTGCACGTCAGCATCGCCCCGCTCATCGACCAGATCAGCGGGATTCTGGTGCAGGCAGGCGTCGACGAGGTGCTGCACCGGATCAATCCGGGTGCCCCGCTGCCCCCGGACACCGAGATCGCCGAGTTGATCACCATGCTGGTGCGGTTCCGCACCCAGGCCGTCTCCGCGGTGTCGGCGACCCTGGCGTTCTCCATCGAGTCCACGATCGAGTCGGTGGTGGGTCAGATCCTCGGTGACATCATCGAAAAAGAACCCGGCGATAAAGAGGCCGAAGCCTAGCTACTCCCACTCGATGGTGCCCGGCGGCTTACTCGTCACGTCCAGCACCACCCGGTTGACCTCCGCCACCTCATTGGTGATGCGGGTCGAGATACGTTCGAGGACTTCGTACGGCACGCGCGTCCAGTCGGCGGTCATCGCGTCCTCACTGGAGACCGGGCGCAGCACGATCGGATGCCCATAGGTCCGGCCATCACCTTGCACACCCACCGAACGGATGTCGGCGAGCAAGACGACGGGGCACTGCCAGATCTGGTTGTCGAGCCCGGCGGAGGTCAGTTCCTCGCGCGCGATCGCATCGGCGCGACGCAGCGTCTCCAGCCGTGCGGCAGTGACCTCGCCGACGATCCGGATACCCAGCCCCGGCCCCGGAAAAGGCTGACGCGCAACGATTTCCTCGGGCAGACCGAGCTCGCGGCCCACCGCCCGGACCTCGTCTTTGAACAGCAACCGCAACGGCTCGACGAGCTTGAACTTGAGGTCGTCGGGCAGGCCTCCCACGTTGTGGTGGCTCTTGATGTTCGCGGTGCCCGACCCTCCGCCGGACTCGACGACGTCGGGATACAGCGTGCCCTGCACCAGGAATTCAACGTCTGGGCCGCCGCCCTCGACAAGCCCCCGCACCGCCCCTTCGAACGCCCGGATGAACTCCCGTCCGATGATCTTGCGCTTGCCTTCGGGATTCGTCACGCCGGACAACGCCTCGAGGAACCGGTCGGCGACGTCGACGGTGACCAGGTTGGCGTGCGTGGCGGCGACGAAGTCGCGCTGCACCTGGGCCCGCTCCCCGGCCCGCAGCAAGCCGTGGTCGACGAACACACAGGTCAACCGGTCTCCGATGGCGCGTTGGACGAGCGCCGCGGCGACGGCGGAATCCACGCCACCTGACAGCCCGCAGATCGCTCGTCCCTCACCGATCTGCTCACGGACCTGCTCGACGAGCGCTTCGGCGATGTTGGCAGGCGTCCATGTCGAGTCGATCCCCGCGAACTCATGCAGGAAGCGGCTCAGCACCTGCTGACCGTGCGGCGTATGCATCACCTCCGGGTGGTACTGCACACCCGCCAACCGGCGGCCGCGATGCTCGAACGCCGCGACCGGAGCACCGCTGCTGGCGGCCACCACCTCGAAGCCGTCGGGCGCCTCGGTGACCGCGTCGCCGTGGCTCATCCATACCGGCTGGGTAGACGGTAGATCCGAATGCAGCTCTCCCCCAGCGACTTTCAGCTCCGTGCGCCCGTATTCACGGGTCCCAGTCCGCGCGACGGTACCGCCGAGCACCTGCGCCATCGCCTGAAACCCGTAGCAGATTCCGAACACCGGCACATCGAGGTCGAACAGCTCCGCGTTCAGCTGCGGGGCGCCGTCCTCGTAGACACTCGCGGGCCCTCCGGAAAGCACAATGGCTTGAGGGTCGCGCGCCTTGATCTCCTCGACAGTGGCGGTGTGCGGGATCACCTCGGAATACACCCGCGCCTCGCGGACCCGTCGGGCGATCAGCTGCGCATACTGCGCTCCGAAATCGACAACCAGTACGGGTCGGGGAGATCCTGATGTCACCCGGTCAGTCTAGTTGGCCGCGCCGACGTCAGACGTGCAGCGCGGTGAACGGCTCAAACGGCAAGTTACGCATGACGAACCACGCCACGGTCAGCACCACCGCCACCGGAGCCGACCACCGCAGGTGCTGCCAACTGCGCACCCGCCTGCCTGCTAGAGACCCGTAGGCCCAGGTCCCGTATGCCCACAGCAGGAACACCACCGCGAGCACGCCGAGTGCGTTGAACCGGACCGCCCCGGCGACGTCGAGGTGCAGCAGCGAGTAGATCATCCGCAGGCTCCCGCACCCGGGGCAGTCGATGCCGAGCAGTGCCTTGGTCGGGCAGACGGGCAGTATCCCGCCGGGCACGGTCGGATCCGCCAACCAGATCGCCGCGCACCCGCCCACCGCGGCGGCGGCGACCGCCAACGGCGCGGTGAGCGGGCGCACGTGGATCACATGTAAGCCAGTCCGCCGCCTGCCAGGCCGACGATGAGATAGATGACGATGACGACCGCGCCCGCGATCGCGCCCCAGATCGCCCACTTCTTGGCATCGTCGGACGCCTTCTGCGCCTGCGCATATTGGCCCTGGCCCCACAGGCCGGACACCTTGGCGGCGTTGATGATCGATACGATGCCAAACGGCAAGCAACACAACACCGTAACGAGAATTCCCCACACGAGGTTGCTGTCGGGCTGCTGCGCTGGGTAACCACCACCGGGAGGCGGACCATAACCCTGCGGCGGTGGTGGCGGCGGAGGCTGAGGCGGATAGGTCATGGGGTCCCTTTTCTCGAGTAGCACCCTGTCGGACGGACAAGCTCGCTAAATATAAGGCAAATGTTTGCTGAGTGCGTCAATTTCAAAGCTGCAGTAAGTTCATCGACACGCAGGCATGTCTGCGCGCGATAACGGGAATGGGTGGATTGTGCCTGACACCGGAGAACCTGCCGAAAGACTCGGTCTACCCGCTGGGATCCGCGCCGCGCTGTTCGACCTCGATGGCGTGCTGACAGACACCGCCAGCGTGCACAAGAAAGCGTGGAAGGCGATGTTCGACGACTTCCTCCGTCGACGAGCGGAGCTCACCGGCGAGGCGTTCACACCGTTCGACGTGCAAAGTGACTACCTCACCTATGTCGACGGCAAAAAGCGCGAGGACGGCGTCCGGTCGTTTCTGGCGAGTCGGGGCATCGAGATACCCGACGGCGATCACGACGACCCGCCTCAAAACGAAACCGTCCACGCACTGGGCAACACCAAGAACCAGATGTTCCAACAGATTCTGCGGACCGACGGGGTCGAGGTGTTCGAGGGTTCGCGCCGCTATCTCCAAGCAACGGCGAACGCGGGGCTGGGCATCGCGGTGGTGTCCTCGAGCGCCAACACCCGCGAGGTGCTCGACATGACTGGGCTGGCCGAATTCGTCCAGCACAGGGTGGACGGTGTCGTGTTGCGCGAGGAGAACATCGCAGGAAAACCCGCGCCCGATTCGTTCCTGCGCGCAGCCGAGCTCCTCGGCGTGACACCCGAACAGGGCGCTGTGTACGAAGACGCGATCTCCGGGGTGGCGGCAGGACGGGCCGGAGGATTCGGCCTGGTTATCGGCGTCGATCGGGTAGGCCACGCAGAAGCGTTGCGGCACAACGGGGCCGACATCGTGGTCACCGACCTCGCGGAGCTGCTCACGTGAGCCTGCATGACGACGTCTACCCCGTCGAACCGTGGCAGATCCGCGAGCAATCGCTCGACCTCGACATGCTCGCACAGTCGGAGTCGTTGTTCGCGCTGTCCAACGGCCACATCGGCGTGCGTGGAAATCTCGACGAAGGCGAACCACACGCTTTGCCTGGCACCTATCTCAATTCGTTCTACGAGGTTCGCCCCCTTCCGTACGCTGAGGCAGGATACGGCTGGCCCGAGGATGGGCAGACAGTCGTCAACGTCACCAACGGCAAGTTGATGCGCCTGTTGGTCGACGATGAACCGTTCGACGTGCGTTACGGGGATCTGCTCGACCACGAACGCATTCTGGATTTTCGGACGGGCACGCTCAGGCGCACCGCGTGCTGGTGTTCACCGGCAGGTAAGAGGATCAGAATCGCCTCCACGCGGATCGTTTCACTGACGCAGCGCAGCGTCGCGGCCATCGAGTACATCGTCGAGGCGCAGGACGAATTCGTCCGTGTCACGGCGCAATCGGAACTGGTAGCCAACGAGGAGTTGCCGCCGTCGACGAAGGACCCGCGGGTATCGGCCGTCCTGGAAAGACCGCTGGAGCCGGTGCAGCACGAGCACTCCGAACACGGCGCGATCCTGCTGCACCGCACCCGTGGAAGCAACCTGATGATGGCCGCGGCCATGGACCACGACATCGAGGTTCCCGGTCGTGTCGAGGTGGACACCGGCGCCGGCAAGGACTGGGCCAACACGACCATCATCTGCGGGCTGCGTCCCGGCCAGCGTCTCCGCATCGTCAAGTACCTCGCCTACGGCTGGTCCAGCCTGCGGTCGCGCCCGGCACTGCGCGACCAGGCGGCGGCGGCGCTCAGCAGCGCGCGCTACACCGGCTGGCGGGGGTTGCTCGATGCCCAGCGGGCCTACCTCGACGATTTCTGGGACGGTGCGGACGTCGAGGTGGAGGGCGACCCCGACTGCCAGCAGGCGGTACGGTTCGCCCTCTTCCACGTCCTGCAGGCCAGCGCGCGCGCCGAGCGCCGTGCGATCCCCGGCAAGGGTCTCACCGGAACGGGTTATGACGGCCACGCCTTCTGGGACACCGAGGGTTTCGTCCTGCCGCTGCTGACCTACACCCAACCCTCGGCGGCTGCCGACGCATTGCGTTGGCGCGCTTCGATTCTCCCGCTGGCCAAGGAACGGGCGACGCTGCTGGACCTCGACGGCGCCGCCTACCCGTGGCGCACCATCCGAGGCGAGGAATGCTCGGCTTACTGGCCGGCGGGCACCGCGGCCTTCCACGTCAACGCCGCCATCGCAATGGCGTTCGAGCGCTACCGCATAGTCACGGGGGACGATTCGCTCGAAGAGGAATGCGGGCTGACGGTGCTCATCGAGACCGCGCGGCTGTGGGCGTCGCTAGGTCACCACGACCGTCACGGGGTGTGGCACGTCGATGGGGTGACGGGACCCGACGAGTACACGGCCATCGTGCGCGACAACGTGTTCACCAACCTGATGGCGGTCGCGAACCTTCGGGCAGCCGCAGAAGCGTGCGCGCGCAATGTCGACGCCGCCCAGACAGCCGGGGTCACCACCGAAGAGATGGCCGTGTGGCGCCACGCCGCCGACACCGCCCACATCCCGTTCGACGAGGAGCTGGGGGTGCATCCGCAGTGTGACGGTTTCACGACGCTGCGCGAGTGGGACTTTCACGCCAACACGATCTATCCACTGCTGATGAACGAGCCGTATGTTCGGCTCTACCCGGCGCAGGTGATCAAACAAGCGGACCTGGTGTTGGCGATGCACTGGCAGGGCCATGCGTTCACCGCCGAACAAAAGGCCCGCAACGTCGACTATTACGAACGACGCACCACACGCGACTCGTCGCTGTCGGCGTGTACACAGGCGGTGATGTGCGCCGACGTCGGTCATCTCGAACTCGCCCATGACTACGCCTACGAGGCGGCGATGATCGATCTGCGCGATCTCCACCACAACACCCGCGACGGCCTGCACATGGCGTCGCTCGGCGGTGCATGGGCCGCGATGGTGGCGGGATTCGGCGGACTCCGTGACGATGAAGGGGTACTCGAGCTCAACCCCCGACTGCCCGACGGGATCTCTCGTCTTCGATTTCGGTTGCGGTGGAGGAACTTTCGCCTCACTGTAGATGCCGATCACGACGAGGTCACCTATACGCTGCGTGACGGCCCGGAGGGCGAGCTGCTGATCCGCCACGGCGGCGAGGATCTGCAACTGGATTCGCGGCAACCCACGACCGTTCCGGTTCGCCATTGCCGACCGCTACTGCCGACGCCTCAGCAACCGCCGGGGCGAGAGCCGGTGCGCCGGCGCCCGACCTAGCCGGTCTCGTTATGCCATCTGCTTGTGACCGGGCAGACCGCCGGTCGCCTCGAACACCACGCGCTTGCCGATCTCGACGGCGTGGTCGGCGAACCGCTCGTAGTAGCGCCCCAGCAGCGCCACATCGACGGCCGAGCACACCCCGTCCTGCCACTTGTGGTCGATCAACAGCGTGAACAGGTGCCGGTGCTCGGCGTCGACGGCGTCATCCTCGTCGCGCAGCCGTGCTGCCTTGTCAGGATCACGCGACAGCAGCACCTCCTGGGCCGTCTTCGCCAGTTGGACCGCGCGCGCACCCATCTCGGCGAAACTCGCGCGCACGTCGGCAGGTAGCGCGCAATCCGGGTGCCGCAGCCGCGAGATGCCCGCCACGTGGGCCGCCAACGCACCCATCCGGTCGATGTCCGCGGCGACGTGGATGGAGCCGACGACCCTGCGTAGGTCACTCGCGACAGGTTGTTGCAGCGCGAGGATCCGCAGCGCCGCCTCCTCGGCCCGTCGGTTGAGCTCAATGATGTGCTCGTGGTCGGCGATGACCTGCTCGGCGAGCGAGAGATCCGCGCCGAGCAGTGCTTCCGTGGCACGTTCGAGCGCACTGACCGCCAACCCGCACATCTCGCCGAGCTGGGCGCTCAGTGCGGTCAGTTGCTCTTGATAAGCGGTCCGCATCGGCGACTCCCCTCACTCGCAGGATGTGTGGTCGCGATAAGCGGGAGTTAGTTACCCGAATCGGCCGATTCTCAACCAGCCGAGGTGACGGGTTGGATCGGCAACCAGCGCAGCGCAGCCGGTGCGTGGGCTGGGACGACCGGGTTCTGCGGCGCGACGGGCGCCAACCGGCGGTACGGCTGCCCCTGCTCCGGCCGCAGGTCGGACTCACCCTTGTTCGGCCACAGCGACGCCGCGCGCTCGGCCTGGGCGGTGATCGAAAGTGACGGATTGACACCGAGGTTCGCCGAGATCGACGCACCGTCGTGCACCGAGAGCGTCGGGTAGCCGTACACCCGGTGATACGGATCGATGACGCCGTGCTGCGCGTCGTCGCCGATGGCGGCACCGCCGAGGAAGTGCGCGGTGAGGGGAATGTTGAACAACTCACCCCAGGTGCCGCCCGCGACGCCGTCGATCTTCTCCGCGATCCGGCGGGTGACCCGATTGCCGACGGGAATCCACGTCGGATTGGGCGCCCCGTGGCCCTGTTTGCTCAGATAGCGCCTGATGCCGAGTCTGTTCCGCTTGGTGAACGTGGTGATCGAATTGTCGAGGTGCTGCATGACCAGTGCGATCAACGTGCGTTCGCTCCACCGCCGGACATTGAGCAGCCGCAGCGTGCCGCGAGGATCCCTGCGCGCGTTGATGAACAGCTGTTTCCACCGCGGCGTGTCGGTGCCTTCGGGGCCGTCGCCGTCGGTCATCAGCGTCTGCAGCAGACCCATGGCGTTGGAGCCCTTGCCGTAGCGCACCGGCTCGATGTGGGTGTCGGAGGTGGGGTGGAACGACGAGGTGATAGCCACGCCGTGCGTCAGGTCGAGGTCGTCGGACACCTCGAATCGTCCGGCGCCGACGATGGATTCGGAGTTGGTGCGGGTCAGCACACCGAGCTTGTCGGACAGGGCCGGCAACTTGCCCTTGTCGCGCATCTTGAACAGCAACCGCTGCGTGCCCCAGGTGCCGGCCGCCAACACCAGGTGCGACGCGGTGAAGGTGCGCTTCTGCTTGCGAACCCAGCGACCTGTACGGACGGTGTGCACATTCCAGAGCCCGTCCGGGCGCTGCTCGAAGCCGGTGACGGTGGTCATCGGGTGGATCGTCGTCCCGAACTTCTCGGCCAGGTACAGGTAGTTCTTGACCAGCGTGTTCTTGGCGTTGTGGCGACAGCCGGTCATACATTCGCCGACCTCGATGCACCCCTTGCGCGCTGGTCCGGCGCCGCCGAAGTACGGGTCGGGCACGGTCTCGCCGGGCGCTTTGGCGCCGTCCGGGCCGAAGAAGACGCCCACAGGCGTCGGCACGAACGAGTCACCCACGCCCATCTCCTCGGCGACCTGCTTGACCACGCGGTCGGCGTCGGTGAACGTCGGGTTGGTGACGACCCCGAGCATGCGCTGCGCCTGGTCGTAGTGCGGCATGAGCTCCGCGCGCCAGTCGGTGATGTCCTTCCACTGCGGGTCGTTGAAGAACGGGTCCGGCGGTACGTAGAGCGTGTTGGCGTAGTTCAGCGAGCCGCCTCCGACACCCGCGCCTGCCAGGATCATCACGTTGCGCAGCAGGTGAATCCGCTGGATGCCGTACATGCCCAACTGCGGCGCCCACAGGAACTTGCGCAGGTTCCATGAGGTCCTGGCGAAGTCCTCGTCTTCGAAGCGCCTGCCGGCCTCGAGCACACCGACGCGGTAGCCCTTCTCGGTCAGCCGCAGCGCCGTCACGCTGCCGCCGAACCCCGAACCGATCACCAGGACGTCGTAGTCAGGTTCCATACGTCCAGTATGGCGTTACCGCGGGGTAACTTTCCACGACGGTCAGACCGCGACGGCTGTGCCGCAGATGCCGCACACCTCGAACTGGCGACGGTTCCAGCGCGCCACCGGAATGAAGAACAGCGAGAACTGCTTGAACTCGCGAATCCGCGACCACTGTGTGGTGTTGTGGCAGCGAGGGCAGGTCCGAACCTCCCCGGCACCGAGGTGCTTCTGTTTGGTGCCGTAGCTGAAGAGGAAGAAGAACACCTCGTCCAGAGTAGGTGCGAAAACTCAGCTCCCGACGGTCAGGCCGACCTTCTGGAACTCCTTGAGGTCGCAGTAACCGGCCTTGGCCATCGAGCGCCGCAGCCCTCCGACCAGGTTCAACGAGCCGAACGGATCGTCGGAGGGACCGGTAAGCACCTGTTCCAACGACGGGCGCTCGCCCATCGCGACTTGAAGGAACGCACCCCGTGGCAGCGACGGATGCGCGGCGGCGGCCGGCCAGTACCAGCCTGCGCCCAGCGCTTCGGCCGACGTGGCCAGCGGCGTTCCGAGCACCACCGCGTCCGCGCCGCACGCGATGGCTTTCGCCAGATCCCCCGAAGTGTGCATGTCGCCGTCGGCCAGGACGTGTACGTAGCGTCCGCCGGTCTCGTCGAGGTACTCGCGGCGCGCGGCGGCGGCGTCGGCGATCGCGGTGGCCATCGGGACGCTGATCCCGAGCACCTCGTCGCTGGTGGTCACGCCGCTGGTCGAGCCGTAGCCGACGATGACGCCGGCCGCGCCGGTCCGCATCAGGTGCAGCGCGGTGCGGTGGTCGAGGACGCCGCCCGCGACGACGGGCACATCGAGTTCGGAGATGAAGGTCTTGAGGTTCAGCGGTTCTCCGTTGGAGGCCACGCGCTCGGCGGAGATGATCGTGCCCTGGATGACCAACAGGTCGATTCCCGCCGCGAGCAGTGTCGGCGTCAGCGCGCGGGCGTTCTGCGGGCTGACGCGCACCGCGGTCGTCACTCCCGCGTCGCGGATGCGCGCCACGGACGCACCGAGCAGATCCGGGTCCAGCGGAGCGGCATGGAACTGCTGCAGCAGTCGGATCGCGGCCGCGGGCTCCGGTTCCTTCTCGGCCGCCTCGATCACCTGCGCGATCTTTGCTTCGACGTCCGCGTGCCTGCCGATCAGCCCCTCGCCGTTGAGCACGCCGAGCCCGCCGAGCCGACCGATCTCTATGGCGAATTCCGGCGACACCAGCGCATCGGTGGGGTGGGCCAACACCGGGATCTCGAACCGGTAGGCGTCCAGTTGCCAGGCCGTCGATACGTCCTGCGACGACCGGGTGCGCCGCGACGGCACGATGTTGACGTCGTCGAGTTCGTAGGTGCGGCGGGCGGTTCTGCCCATGCCGAGCTCAACCATGTCTCGCATGGCCAGTTTCTCCTGTCAGTACGTTCTGTTCCTCGCGCAAGCGCTCGTCAGCGGGTGTAGTAGTTCGGCGCCTCGACCGTCATGGTGATGTCGTGCGGGTGGCTCTCCTTGAGCCCCGCCGCGGTGATCCGCACGAACTGGGCCTGCTGCAACTGTTCGATCGTCGCCGACCCGGTGTACCCCATCGCCGCGCGCAGCCCGCCGGTGAGCTGGTGGATCACCGTCCCCAGCGGACCGCGGAACGGCACCCGGCCTTCGATCCCCTCGGGCACGAGCTTGTCCTCGCTGAGCACGTCGTCCTGGAAGTAGCGGTCCTTGGAGTAGGACCCGCGCAGCGCCCCGGCCGCGCCGCGGCCCTGCATGGCCCCGAGCGAGCCCATGCCGCGGTAGCTCTTGAATTGCTTGCCGTTGACGAAGATCAGTTCGCCGGGCGACTCGGCGGTGCCGGCGAGCAGCGAGCCCAGCATCGCGGTCGACGCGCCCGCGGCCAGGGCCTTGGCGATGTCGCCGGAGTACTGCAGTCCGCCGTCGGCAATGACCGGCACACCATACGGACGACAGGCCGCTACCGCTTCTAAGATCGCGGTGATCTGCGGTGCTCCGACACCTGCGACCACGCGGGTGGTGCAGATCGAGCCCGGCCCGACCCCGACCTTCACGGCGTCGGCGCCGGCCTGCACCAGCGCGGCCGCTGCCGCACGCGTCGCGACGTTGCCGCCGATCACCTCGACCCGGTCGCCCACGGCGGCCTTGACCCGGCTGACCATGTCCAGCACACCGCGGTTGTGCGCGTGCGCGGTGTCGACCACCAGCACGTCGACGCCCGCGTCCACCAGCGTCATCGCTCGCGTCCAGGCGTCGTCTCCGACACCGACCGCGGCCCCGACGAGCAGCCTGCCGTCCTTGTCCTTGGTCGACAACGGGAACTGTTCGGTCTTGACGAAGTCCTTGACGGTGATGAGCCCGGTCAGCTTGCCGTGCCCGTCGACGATCGGAAGCTTCTCGATCTTGTTGCGCCGCAACAGTCCTAGCGCCGCCTCGGCGGAGACGCCCTCCCGGGCGGTGATAAGCGGGGCCTTGGTCATCACCTCGGAGACCGGCTTGGACTGATCCACCTCGAAGCGCATGTCGCGGTTGGTGATGATGCCGACCAGCTCGCCGGTGTCGTCGACGACGGGCAACCCGGAGATCCGAAAGCGCGCACACATCGCGTCGACCTCGGCCAGCGTGTTATCAGGTGAGCAGGTGACCGGGTCGGTGACCATCCCCGCCTCGGAACGTTTGACCGTCTCGACCTGGCCGGCCTGCTCGGCCACCGGAAGGTTGCGGTGCAGCACGCCCATCCCGCCGGCACGGGCCATCGCGATCGCCATGCGCGACTCGGTGACGGTGTCCATCGCGGAACTCACCAGCGGGACCTTGAGCCGGATCTTTCTCGTCAACTGGCTCGAGGTGTCGGCGGTGGCGGGCACCACGTCGGAGGCGGCGGGCAGCAGAAGCACGTCGTCGAACGTCAGGCCGAGCATGGCGACTTTCGTCGGGTCATCCCCGCCGGTGGGTACCGGCACCGCGATGGGGATGCTGCTTTCGGCGATCGACATGGTGGGGGCCTCCAGATACAAACGCAGCCGAACACTGTCGTCGAGCTAAGAGACCATCCTATCGGCTGGGGGCCGGCATCCCGGTCTCACGTGCCATGACGCACATAACTATTGATCGTCGACGACGTCGGCGCGACGGCTAGCGTTATCCCCGCCCCGCTGCGTAGTGTGGACTCGTGCGTGACCACCTGCCTCCGGGTTTGCCACCGGATCCGTTCGCCGATGACCCGTGTGACCCTTCGGCTGCCCTCGACGCGCTCGAGCCGGGCCAGCCGCTGGACCCACAGGAGCGGACGGCGGTTGAGGCCGATCTCGCCGATCTGGCGGTCTATGAGGCGCTCCTGGCACACAGGGGCATCCGTGGTCTGGTCGTGTGCTGCGACGAATGCCAGCAGGACCACTATCACGACTGGGACATGCTACGCGCCAACCTGCTGCAACTGCTGGTCGACGGCACGGTGCGCCCACACGAGCCCGCCTATGATCCCGAACCCGATGCCTACGTGACGTGGGATTACTGCCGCGGCTACGCCGATGCCTCGCTCAACGAGGCGACGTCGGAGTCCGACGGCTACCGCTGACTAGCTCGGCTCCTCGACCGCATCCGGGACGGTCACCGTCGTAGCGGCCGTTCTCGGCGCGGGCGCCTGCACGGTCGGTTGCTGCGACGTCGGCGCGGCCGTCGGCACCTCATCCTCCTGCTGCTCGACCACCGAAGGTAGAGACGTCGGCGTAGGAACCTGAACCCGAGTGCTCGGACTGGGTATCGGTGTGTCTGCGGTCGGTGTCGGCCGTGGTGTGGCGGATGGTGTTGGCTGCGCCGTCGGCGTGGGCAGCGCCGTCGGCGAGTTTGGAGCCGACGTCGGCTGCGGTGTGGCGCTCACTGTGGGCAGCGGGGTGCCCGGCGCTGACGTGGGTAACGGAGCGCCCGGCACAGCCGTCGTCGACGGTGTCGGTAATGGCGCCGGCGAGGTCGACGGTGTCGTCGGCTCGGACGTCGAGGGAGTCGTCGGCGCGGACGTCTCGGAGGTGCTCGTCGGCGCAGAGGTGCCGGACGGCCCAGTAGCCTCCGACGAGGTCGCGCCGTCGCTCGGAATCACCACGACCTCGGGGAAGGTCGGCGGCGGCGCATTCGGCGGCAGGGTCGCCGCCGGGTCCTGGGCCTCGACCTTGACCGTCAGCTCCTGCCACTGCGTGACCAACTCTTCTTTGCGCACAGTGTCGTTCACCGTCGCCACGGTCGTCGTCAACGTCTCGAGCTTGTCTTGGGCGGCTTGCCACTGACCGTCATCGATCAGCTGCTGCACCTCGGCCATCTGCGTCTGCGCGGCAAGGACGACCGCGTCGTCGCGGGTGTCCTGTTGCTCGCCGAACAGCATGGTGCGCAGGCCGTACAGCGAGTCGCCAGGTCCGGACCCTGCGACCACCGCGCCGAAGCCGCCGATGCACAACACCGCAGCCGCGGCCGACCCGACGACCGCCAACGACGTCCGCGTGCGCCGTCGCGATGCCGCAGCCCGGTCGAGCGCCAGCACCGCGTCGCGCGGTGTGACCGTCGCGGTCAGAGGTGCGTTGCGGACCTCGTCGCGCCAGCCTTCCAGCAGCTGAGCCAGTTCCGCCTCACTGGGATCGGTCGAGTACACCGGCTGCGCAGTGGCCAACGCATCGAGGAACCGATCGGCGCGGTTGATCTCGTTGAGCGAGGGATCTCCCCCATTGGAAGTCCAGCGTCCGAAGTCAGGCATAGTCACGCCCCGTCGCGACGATCTCGGACTTCAGTCGCGCCAGCGCACGGTGCTGGGCGACGCGAACGGCGCCCGGCGTGCTGCCAACCGCCTCTGCGGTCTCCTCGGCGCTCATCCCGACGACAATGCGCAGGATCAGGATCTCGCGCTGCTTCTCAGGAAGCACCGCCAGAAGCTTCTTCATGCGCGCCGACGCCTCGGCATCGAGCGCCATCTGCTCGGGTCCGGCGTCCAGCGAGTATCGCTCCGGCACGACATCGGTCGGGTCGGATCGATTCCTGGCTGCTGCGCGATGCGCGTCAGCAACCTTGTGGGCGGCAATGCCGTACACGAAGGCCAGGAACGGTCGTCCCTGATCCTTGTAACGCGGCAGCGCCGTGATGGCGGCCAAGCAAACCTCCTGCGCAACGTCGTCGGCTGAGAGGCCACTGCGCTCTGTCGCCCCTACCCTCGCCCGGCAGTACCGAACGACGATCGGACGAATGGTCTCCAGTACCTCCCGGAGCGCGTCTCGGTTCCCTGCCACGGCCTCAGCAACGACAGCATCGAGACGTTCTCCCGAAAATGTCATCGTGGGCGATCTCTCCAACGTTACGAACAGGACCGGATCCGGTAGGCCGGTCAGCTAAACAATAACTTTCACTTCCGCGTGGACCCGGTTACCGCACCGACCACACGCCGCCCCGCCGACGCACTGTATCGGCACAACGATCGCGGATCGCCACCATGTCGAGTGCCGGATGCGCAGCGCTGCCGATGTCGGCCAGCAAGCAGGCCAACGCCCATTGCAGCGGAACCATTCCGAAGCGCTGCGTTTCATCGAGCGCCGCGTCGGCCACCGACCGGGCTGCAGCCAGGTCACCCGCGCTGCACCAAGCGGCGGCGAGCACGACCGTGGACTTCACCTCGTGGCGTACCGAGCCGAAGGCAGCGGCCTCGTTGACGGCGCGTTCGGCGTGACCCACCGCGCTCCGGCCGCGGCCACGTGCCATGGCCAACTCGGCCGACACCCAGCCCAGCCGAACCCGCAGCCTCGGCGGCGCCGGATCAGACATCAGGTCGGCGGCACGGGCCAGCGCGCGCGCCGATGCCTCGAACCTGCCGGCTCCCAGCGCGTCGGCGGCCAGGCCGATCAACGCGTCGGCAGCCGCTTCGGTATCCGATCCGGCAAGCGCCAACGCCCGACCGTCCCATCGCCGCGCCCGGGTGTGCCAGCCGAGCTGACGCAGGAACGACGCCTCGGTGCTGTGGGCCAACGATCGCTCGGGGGCTGCGGCCCAGAACAGCTTCGCCAGATCGACACGCGCGCTGGCATAGCGGCCCTGTCCGCCTGCCGCGACGGCGCGCAGCCACAACTCGCGCGCGGTGGCGCCGGCAGGCAGCGGCCAGCGGCCGGGATCGTCGCCGAATGCGGCTGCGGCCAGAACGGTCTCTGCGGACATCGAGTCGCGACCGTATCAATTGCGGCGACTCGCTGGTTAACAATTGGTACTCGCAATGTTACTTCCGTGTAAGCGAGCGAAGTTTGCCCGTGAAAGGGTAATTGACGCGAACTGGAGAAATGGGTCCCGCGGTCCACCGCATTCGGTCCGTTTAGCACCGTTCTCGTTGTCTATGGGTCGCAATGATGAACGTGAAGTAAATTCTTGGCCTGCGCTTATGTCAATAAGCACATGTGCGAGCTATTGACGAGATTTCGTGAGCGCCCATACTTTGTCTCCACGAGTGGTCATCGGCGACTTGAGCTCGAATCGGTTTTGAACTCACTCATCCGTTCGTTTCCGAAATGGATGTGCAGAGAGGGGTTTCCAATGCCACAACCGCAGCAACTGCCCGGACCCAACGCTGACATTTGGGACTGGCAGATGGCCGGGCTCTGTCGAGGCGAAGATTCCTCCATGTTCTTTCATCCCGACGGGGAACGCGGCCGCGCCCGCGCGCAACGCGAGATGCGCGCCAAGGAGATGTGCCGTAAGTGCCCGGTGATCGCTCAGTGCCGCGCACATGCCCTCGCCGTTGGTGAGCCCTACGGCATCTGGGGCGGCTTGTCCGAGTCCGAGCGCGAACTGTTGCTGAAGCGCGGTATCCGGCGCGCCTCCTGACCGCGGCGTGCGCCTACCCGCGGTCGGCAAGCGTGTGCAGCACCGAATCGGTTGTCGCCCAGTCCATACACTTGTCGGTCACCGACTGCCCGTAGGTCAGAGGCCGGGCTTCGGGGGCCTGCGCACCGGCGACGAGGAAGCTCTCGAGCATCACCCCGCTGACCGGTAAGCCGTCGCGCACCAGCTGCGCCATATCCGCGGCGACCTGGGCCTGGCGGACGTGATCCTTTCCGGAGTTGGCGTGGCTGCAGTCGATTACGACGCGACCGGGCAATCCGGCGGCGGTCAGCTTGTCCGCGGTCGTATGGATGGCTTCGGCGTCGCAGTTCGGCCCGTTGGTGCCACCACGCAGGATGACGTGGCAGTCCTCGTTACCCGCGGTGTTGACCAACGCACCACGTCCGAGATCGTCCATGCCGAAGAAGACATGCGGTGCGGCGGCCGCCTTGACTCCGTCGACGGCGACCTGGATGTTGCCGTCGGTGCCGTTCTTGAATCCGACGGGCATCGACAACCCGGATGCCAATTGGCGGTGCACCTGGGATTCGGTGGTCCTGGCGCCGATCGCACCCCACGCGACGGCGTCGGCGATGTACTGCGGGCTGGTCGGTTCGAGGAACTCGCATCCGACCGGTAAGCCGATGTCGACGATGTCGAGCAGCAGGTGACGGGCGATACGCAGACCGCGCGCCACGTCGAAGGTGCCGTCCATGCCCGGATCGTTGATCAGGCCCTTCCACCCGATCGTGGTGCGCGGCTTCTCGAAGTAGACCCGCATCACGATCTTGAGGCGGTCGCTGAGCTTGTCGGCCACCTTGGCCAGCCGGCTGGCGTAGTCGAGTGCCGCTGACGGGTCGTGCACCGAGCACGGTCCCACGACGACCAGCAGCCGGTCGTCGCGGCCGGCGACGATGTCGGCGATCTCCTCCCGGTCGCGCACCACTCGCTCGGCGCGCCGGGCCCCCAGCGGGAACTCGGTGAGCACCTCGTGCGGGCTGGGGATCTCGCTGAAACCGCGGACCCGCCGGTCCGAGGTGGCGGGCGGGGTGGCGGTATGCGCCAGGTTCATCTCGCGGGTGCCTTTCTGGAGAGATTGTGGGCGCCCGGTGAAAGCCCAGGGCCCTTGAATGACGAAAGGCAGCGACCTGGTGGTCACTGCCTGGGCTCCGGGTGGATGCGTCGCTTAGCGCTGCGCTTTATCGGCTCCGCCCGGAGCCTCGATAAAGCGCCAATAGCCGGCGCGCGTCACGATGTTCACGCCGGCCAGGTTATACCGGGTCTCGATCTTTGCCAAAATCGCCCTTAGCGACGGGGCCAGACCCTTGACACACCGCTCCGGCGCGCCGACGCTGACCGTGATGCCTTCGAGGAACTCGAGCGCTTCCGCCGACTACATCATCGTCGGCGCAGGTTCGGCGGGTTGCGTCCTGGCCGACCGCCTCTCGGAGAATCCACGGACGAGTGTCCTCCTCATCGAGGCGGGCGGCAGGGACCGCAGCCCACTGATCCGGATCCCGAAGGGTGTCGGAAAGATTCTCGGCAATCCGAAGCTCACGTGGCAGTTCCCCGTCCGTCCGACCGGGCCCTCCCAGCTCGTCGAGCACTGGGTCCGCGGCAAGACGCTCGGCGGGTCGAGTTCGGTGAACGGGATGGTCTACAACCGGGGCAGCGCTGCCGACTACGACGCGATGGCAGCGCTGGGCAATCCGGCCTGGGCATGGGACCAGATGCTTGAAGTCTTCCGCTCGATTGAGAATCACAGCCTCGGCCCGGACCCGATGCGCGGGACGGAAGGCCCGCTGGGCGTCTCGGTCGATACCGCACTCCCCCGGCTCTGCACCGATGTCATCGCGGCTGGGGAGCGTATGGGCTGGTCGCCAACCGACGATGCCAATGGAAGCGACCGCGAACGGATCGGCCCCGCGCCCTGCACCATCAAGAACGGTCGACGGGTCAGCGCGGCGCACGCGTTCCTGCACCCGGTGGCCGACCGACCCAACCTCGAGGTCGCCATTCACACCAGTGCCGAGCGCGTGATCTTCAAGGGCGACAAGGCAGTTGGCGTGGCAGCGACGACCGCACGTGGCGCGAACGTCGACTTCACCGCCCGGCGCGAGGTCATCCTGTCTCTCGGCAGTATCTCCACACCGAAGCTGCTCCAGCTGTCCGGCGTCGGCGACCGATCGTTGCTGCGCGGCTTGGGCATCAACACGGTGGTGGACAGCCCCAACGTCGGTCGCCGAATGCGGGAACACCGGTGCTTTGTCATCCAGTTCCGGCTCAACTGCGACATCGGTTACAACCGTCACCTGAGCACCAGGGCACGCCAAGCGATAACCACCGCAAGGTATCTGGCGACAAAGCGCGGCCCGCTCGCCGGGGCTGCGTTCGACGTCATCGGATTCTTCAAGACGTCACCCGAATTGGACCGCCCGGACGCCCAGATTCTGATGGCACCGTTCTCGTTGGCGCCCTATGAGCAAGGTGAAGCGGCAGCGGTCGAGCGGGAACCCGGAATCCAGGCGATCGGATACGTCTTGCGTCCGGACAGCGAGGGGTCGGTGACCATCACCTCGGCCCACCCGGAAGCGACGTTGGACATCGATCCCGGGTATCTCACCTCACAGCACGACCGGGAAAAGGGCGCCGCCCTGTTCCGAACCATGCGCCAATTGTTCAGCCAGTCGCCGATCTCCGAACAGCTGGTCGTCGAAACCCAGCCGGGCGCGGAAGTCGTTGCCGATCAAGCGATCATCGACGCCGGGCTCGATGCGGGTTACTGCGGATACCACGCCATCGGAACGTGCGCGATGGGACCCGCGGACGACGACGTCGTGGACACCTCACTGCGGGTCCGCGGCGTCGACAACCTGCGCATCATGGACTGTTCGGTAATGCCCACGATGGTGTCGGGCAACCTCAACGGTCCGGTGATGGCGATGGCTTGGCGGGCAGCCGATCTCATTCTCGAGGCGGCGTAGAGTCGCGCCCGGCTCAGGTCAGCCGGGTCCAGGGTTGACAGTTCTTCGACTCGAACGCCTTCACCGTTGAGTTGATGTTGGCGTTCATCGGGCCGATCGACATATTCGTCGCGACGACGTTGTCCTTGTTCGCGTCGGGGGTGCTGTAGGTGAACCACACGCACATCGAGTCCTGGGTCGGCACATCGTTGATCCACACGCCCCAGGTCGACGCCGACCCGGCCGTGTTGTAGACGCCCGGAGCGATGTCGGGTCCGACGAGGAAGAACCCATTGCCGGGGATCGGGTTCATCGGCTCGGCTGCCGCCGGTGATGCGGTCGCGAGCGTGGCCGTGCAGGCAAACACTGCGGCCGCCGCTCGGAACGAACGCATCAGTGGCATTGGGCCTCACGACCTCTTGTCGGTTCTCGCAGCGTAGGCCAACGTCCGCTGCTCTGGAGCAGCAACGAACTACCTTCGGCCACGAGGATAGGCATTCCCGGTGCCACTCAGGGATGGTGGTGATGGCCGTGCCCTTGGCCGTCGCCCTGCGGCTCCTCCGGCTTATCGACGTCGCCGGTCTCGATGGTGCTGTATGTAAGCCGTCACCAAGTCACCGCTCGGTCGAGCAGGAAGATCGGCTGACTTGCCGGTCAAGGCATGTGAGCCTCAGGAGCGGTCCACAGCTGTCACACATCCGACGACTCGCTCGTCTATAGGAGGTAACCGTGTCGTCGACAATGAAGGAGCACCGACCATGATCGATCCGTGGTGGCCGCTCGCCGCACTTGCTCTCGTTCAGGTTGTCGATGGCGCCCTTTGCGTGGCACCGGTGGGCTTCATCCGGGAGTGCCTGCAGGATGTGCGGTTTCCGCGACGCTTCTGGTCGATCCTTCCTCCGCTGAAGATGGCCGCGGCGGCAGGCTTGATCATCGGTATCTGGGTCCCGCCGTTGGCTTTCCTGACGTGTGTTGCCCTCACCTGTTACTTCGTCGTGGCGATCACGATGCACATTCGGGCGAGGGATCTCGGTCGCAACCTGTTCGTCAACGCGACGGGCATGCTTGCGCTGTGCGTGACGGCGACGGGATTCGTCGCTGTGGCGATGTGATGCCCGCGCCGCAAACGAGAACACCCCCGCCCCAGCAGGGCGGGGGTGTTTCGTATTACTGCTCAGTGATGGTGGTGACCATGGCCGTGGCCGTGGCCGTCGTCCTCCGGTTCCTCGGGCTTGTCCACGACCGCGGTCTCGGTGGTCAGCACCATACGGGCCACCGACGCCGCGTTCAGCACCGCCGAACGCGTGACCTTGACCGGATCGACGACACCGTCGGCCGCCAGATCACCGAAGGACAGCGTCGCCGCGTTGAAGCCTTGTCCCGCAGGCAGATCCGCGACCTTGTTCACCACGACCGCGCCATCCAGGCCGGCATTGGTGGCGATCCAGTACAGCGGGGAACCGAGGGCGCGCGCGAACAACTCGACACCGAGACGCTCGTCGCCGGACAGGCTGTCACGCAGCTTCTCCAGCGCACCGCGCGTCTGGAGCAGTGCCGCACCGCCACCGGCGATGACCCCCTCCTCGACAGCGGCCTTGGCCGCCGCGACGGCGTCCTCCACTGCTTCCTTGCGCTTCTTCAGATCGGTCTCGGTCGCGGCGCCCACCTGGATGACGGCAACGCCGCCGGCCAGCTTGGCCAGCCGCTCCTCGAGCTTCTCGCGATCCCAGTCGGAATCGGAGGCCTCGATCTCGGAGCGCAGCTGCGCCTTTCGCGCCTCGATGGCCTCCTTAGTGCCGCCACCTTCGACGATCGTGGTGCTGTCCTTGTCCACCACGACGCGCCGAGCGGTGCCCAGCACCTCGAGACCCACCTCGCGCAGCACCAGGCCGACGTCCGGATTGACGACCTCACCGCCGGTGACGATGGCGAGGTCGTCGAGGAACGCCTTGCGGCGGTCGCCGAAGAACGGCGCCTTGACCGCAACGGCCTTCAGCGTCTTACGGATGGCGTTGACCACCAGCGTCGAGAGCGGTTCGCCTTCAACATCTTCGGCCACGATCAGCAGCGGCTTACCCGCCTCCGCGACCTTCTCCAGCAGCGGAAGCAGGTCGGGCAGCGAGCTGATCTTCTCCCGGTGCAGGAGCACCAGCGCGTCCTCGAGCACCGCCTCCTGGGCGTCGAAGTCGGTGACGAAGTAGGCCGAAAGGTAGCCCTTGTCGAAGCCGACGCCGTCGGTCATCTCCAGGTAGGTCTCCAGCGTGGAGGATTCCTCCACGGAGACGACGCCGTCAGCGCCGACCTTCGTCATCGCCTCGCCGACCAACTCGCCCACCTTCTCGTCACGGGACGAGACCGTCGCGACCTGGGCGATGGCGTTCTTCTCCGAGACCGGCGTGGCCGCGGCCAGCAAGGCGTCCGATACCGCATCGGCAGCCTTGGCGATGCCCGCGCCGAGCGCGATCGGGTTGGCGCCGGCGGCGACGTTGCGCAGCCCGCCCTTGACCAAGGCCTGCGCCAGCACCGTCGCGGTGGTGGTGCCGTCGCCGGTGACGTCGTTGGTCTTGGTGGCGACCGACTTGAGCAGCTGGGCCCCCAGGTTTTCGAACGGGTCCTCCAGGTCGATCTCACGGGCGATCGTCACACCGTCGTTGGTGATGGTCGGCCCGCCCCACGACTTGGCCAGTACCACGTTCCTGCCGCGCGGCCCAAGGGTCACCCGCACCGCGTCGGCCAGCTTGTCCACTCCGGCTTCCATTGCGCGGCGCGCAGTTTCGTTGAACTCAATCTGCTTACTCATAGGTGTCCTTCTTTGAGTCGCAATTCGCTATAGACGCATGCCGCCCCGGAAATCACCCGTGTGGACGGGGATTTCCGGGGCGGAACACGGGTGCTTACTTGTTGACGACGGCCAGCACGTCGCGTGCCGAGAGGATCAGGTACTCCTCGCCGTTGTACTTGATCTCGGTGCCGCCGTACTTGCTGTAGATGACGGTGTCGCCCTCGGAGACGTCCAGCGGGATGCGCTTCTCGCCGTCCTCGTCCCAGCGGCCGGGGCCAACTGCGACGACGGTGCCTTCCTGCGGCTTTTCCTTGGCGGTGTCGGGAATGACCAGACCGGATGCGGTCGTGGTCTCGGCCTCGTTGGCCTGAACGAGGATCTTGTCCTCGAGTGGCTTGATGTTCACGCTCGCCACGATGGAGCCCTCCACTAGTTCGGGTGTCGATCCGGGGTTCCGGATCTCTCAGTTACCAGGTGTTCGGCATGCGTCCGTGCCCACGCACCGTCGTCGCGGGTGCCGGCGCAGGGATTGGTCGCGTGCCACCTAGCACTCTATACACGAGAGTGCTAGCACTCAAGGCCGGGTATCGACAAGATCAGGCCACTTGTGCCCGCACGACGGGCAGGCCCGGATCGCTGACGGCATCCAGCGGGGACGGGTGCGCCCCCGCGGCGATCAGGTGCGCCGCGAACGAGGCGATCATCGCGCCGTTGTCGGTGCACAGGCGTGGTCGCGGAATGCGCAGCGTCAACCCGTTGGCGGTGCATCGCTCCTCGGCGAGTTCGCGCAACCGCGAGTTCGCCGCCACGCCGCCCGCGATCAACAGCGTCGAGATATCGAGCGCCTTGGCCGCCCGTACCGCCTTGAGCGTGAGCACGTCAGCGACCGCCTCCTGGAAGCCGGCCGCCACATCCGCCGTCGACGCTTCCGGGTGGCTTTCGACGTACCGGGCAACAGCGGTCTTGAGCCCGGAGAAGCTGAACGCGTACGGATCGTCGCGCGGGCCGGTCATGCCTCTCGGGAACACGATCGCGTCCCGATCGCCCTCGCGGGCCAGCTCGTCTAGCACTCTGCCGCCGGGATAGCCCAGGCCCAGCAGGCGCGCCACCTTGTCGTAGGCCTCTCCCGCCGCGTCGTCGACGGTGCTGCCGAGTTCGACGATCGGCTCGCCAAGTGATCGCACGTGCAGCAGGTTGGTGTGCCCGCCCGAAACCAGCAGGCCGATGCTCTCCGGCAGCGGGCCGTGGTCGTAGACGTCGGCGGCCAGATGCCCACCCAGGTGGTTGACGGCGTAGAACGGAACCTGCCATGCCGCCGAATAGGCCTTGGCCGCAGCCACTCCCACCAGCAGTGCACCTGCCAGGCCCGGTCCGATCGTCGCGGCGACGACGTCGGGTCTGGTGATCCCGGCTGCCTGCAGTGCGCGGCGCATCGTCGGACCCAACGCCTCGAGGTGCGCCCGGGACGCGATCTCCGGAACCACCCCGCCGAACCGGGCGTGTTCGTCGACGCTGGAGGCCACCTCGTCGGCGAGCAGCCGCACCGAACCGTCGGCGCCCAATTCGGCGATGCCGACACCGGTTTCGTCGCAGGAGCTCTCGATGGCCAGGATGATCGTCATGTCGGGTCTCGCCGCATCGTATAGGCGTCGGCGCCGCTGGCCCGGTAATAGCGTTTGCGCAGCCCCACATTGGTGAAGCCGAAACTCTCGTACATCTTGATCGCCGCTTCGTTGTCGGTGCGAACCTCGAGGAACACGCAGCCGCCCGAGGCGTGGTCGAGCAATTCGGCCAGCATGCGCTTGCCGATCCCCTGGCCCCGGTAGGCGGGGTCAACACCGATGGTATGAATCTCGTACTCGTAGGGCTTCTTTCGGCCCAGGCGGGCGATGCCGGCGTAACCGACGAGCTTGTCGTGATCGCGTGCGGCGACGTAGCGGATGTGCTTGGCGGCGAGTTCGGCGAGGAAGGCCCGTTCGGGCCACGGATCGTCGCCGTCGAACAGCTGGGCCTCCAGCTCGGCGCATCTGGCCGCATCGGATGGCTTCAACGGCCCGTACTCGATGCTCATCGCTTGGCCACCGACGGTTTGGCGTCGGGCCGGCGCAGGTACAGCGGGACGAGCGGGGCCGGTTCGACGTTCCAGTCCGCCACCGCGCGCACCAACCCAGAAGCGGTCGGATACACCGGAGCCTGACGCGGCAGGTCGAACAGCGCCGCGTGCTCGGGCGACCCGGCGACCGCCGCGGCGCCGGTTGGCACGTCCGCGGCTGCGCAGACGGCGGGTCCGTCGGTGCGCACCCCGTCGCGGTAGCGCGCCCAGTAGACCTCTCGACGACGCGCGTCCGTCACAACCAGCACGTCACCGACGGTGTCCACACCGATCGCATCCAGGCTGCAGACACCGTGAACCGGGATGCCCAGTGCGTGCCCGTAGGCGGCGGCGGTCGCCATCCCGACGCGCAGGCCGGTGAACGGTCCCGGGCCGCACCCGACCACCACCGCGTCCAACTCGTCGACACCGAGCCCCGCGTCTGCCAGCGCCCGCACCGCATTCGGGGTGAGCTGCTCGGCGTGCGCCCGAGCGTCGACCGTCACCCGCTCGGCCAGCACCTGCACTCCGTCGAGGCGGACCACGCCCGCCGTCACCGCAGGCGTCGCGGTGTCGATGGCCAGTACGTTCACGCCTTGCTCCAGTCCCACACCGCGGTGCGGACCTCGGTGTCGCGGGCACGCTCGAGCCGCACGTCGAGGTGACTGTCGGAGAGCCGTTCGGCCAGCCCCTCACCCCATTCGACGACCACGACGGCGTCGTCGAGATCGGTGTCCAGGTCCAGCGAGTCGAGTTCGGCGAGCAGGTCGACCGACGGGTGGTCGAGGAGGCGATACATGTCGACGTGGATCATGGCCGGTGCACCCGATCGGCGCGCCCGATGTACGCGTGCCAGCACGAAGGTCGGCGAGATCACCGGGCCCTCCACATCCATCGCTTGCGCAATGCCCTTGGCCAGCACCGTCTTTCCTGCACCGAGCGGTCCGGAGAGGACGACGACGTCGCCCGCGTGCAGTTGCCTACCGAGTTCGGCGCCGAGCGCGACGGTGTCCTCTGCAGTCGACAGTTCGGCCGTACCCGAGCTGCGTTCACCCATTGTTGCGGACCTTCTCGCGCACCCGCCTCGTCAGCGCGACGAGCTTGGACGGTGTCGCCCGTTCGACGAGTCGGACCAGTGCCTCGTTGATCGCCTCGGGTTGTTCGAGTTGGACGAGATGTCCAGCGCCGCCGACGATCACCACCTGCGCCTTCGGCAGAACCGCAGCCATGGCTTGGGAGTACTCCATCGGGGTCAACAGGTCGCGGTCACCGCACGCGATCAGGGTCGGCACCTTGGCCAGCGTGGTCAGGCCGTCGATTTCGTTGTGCACCTCGAGCGCGTGCAGGAATTCGACGAGCGTCGCGATCGGGGTGCCGTGCATCATCCGTTCCGAGAACGCCACGACGCTCGGGCTGATTTTCTCGTCGCCGTAGGACGCGGCGCGCAGGATCGGCGCGATCACCGACTTCGCGGCGCCGCGGGTGCGGTGCACCATCTTGGGTGCATACCGCACCGCGAATCGGGCCGCCTCCAGTGCCGGGTTCTTGAGGATCTCACCGAGCGGCGATCGCGAAACCCCTTCCGCCGCAGAGGCGATGATCGCGGCGCCGACGATCCGCTTCGGATAGTGGTGCGGGAACTGCCGCGCGTGCGACAGCACGGTCATCCCGCCCATCGAGTGCCCGACCAGCACCACAGGGCCGCGCGGGACGACGACCGCCAGCACGGCCTCCAGATCCTGTCCGAGTTGGGCCACCGTATAGGTCTCAGGCGGTGCCTCGTCCGACTGACCGTGTCCGCGCTGGTCGTAGAACACCATCCGGACCTGGGGTCCCCACTGCTCCGTGAGCCTGACGCGCTGAAAGTAGAACGCGCCCATGCGCAGACAGAATCCGTGCGCGAACACCACGGTCAGCGGCGCGTCTTGCGGGCCGACCTCGCGGACCGCCAGCGACACGCCGTCGGGCGTAGTGACGACGGAGCTGCGGTCGGCGTCGAGGAGTTCGAAATCCTCGTCCTTGTAGTGGTCCACGGTGTCGAGTCGACGCCGCAGCGAGCGCGCGGCCGACATTCCCGCCGCGCTGCCGACCGCGGTCAGGCCGGCTGCGCCCGCGAGCCAGCGACCGTTCGAGTTGCGACGGCGACCTGGAATCGGAATCTCGTTGTCCATCAATGCGTCTTGTCCATCGAGCCGGTGTAGGTCCGCACGAAGCGGCCACGCGGGCTGGTCACGACCTCGTAGTTGATGGTGCCGAGCAGGTCTGCCCACTCCTGGGCGGTCGGCTCACCGTGGGTGCCCGGCCCGAAGAGGATCGCGTCGTCACCTACTGCGGCCCCGCCTTCAGGTCCCAGGTCCACGACGAACTGGTCCATGCAGATTCGGCCGACATTGCGGCACCGCCTGCCGTTGATCATCACGTCGATGCGGCTGCTCAGCGGGCGGAACACCCCGTCGGCGTACCCGACGGGCAAGAGCGCCACGGTGGTGTCATGATCGGCGACCCAGGTGTGTCCGTAGGACACGCCGTCGCCCGCGCGCAGCGGGCGAACCAGCGCGACAGGGCATTTCAAGGTCATCGCCGGACGCAGGCCCATGTCCCCGCGCTCGGGTATCGGGGTCTGGCCGTACACCGCGATACCGACGCGCACCAGGTCCATGCCCAGATCCGGCCGTGTCATCGCGGCCGGGCTGTTGCTCAGGTGGGTGATCTCGAACTGCACGCCCTGTTCGGCCGCGTAGGTCCGCATCTCGGTGAGCCGCTGCGCCTGTATGCCGTTGAGCGGATCGTCGGGCCGGTCACCGTGCACGAGGTGAGACATCAGCCCCCGTACGCTGATCGCTCCGGCGGCCTGCGCCCGCTTGACCGCCGCGATCATCGCCGGATAGTCGTCACGACCAACGCCGTTGCGGCTCAGCCCGGTGTCGACCTTGACTGTTACCGAGGCACTGCGTCCGGTCCGTCCGACGGCATCGAGCAGTTCGTCGAGCTGGCGCACCGACGACACCGCGATCTGCACGTCGGCGGCCAGCGCGGGCGCGAAATCGGTGCCCGGCGGGTGCAGCCAGGCCAGGACTGGAGCCGTGATGCCGTCCCCGCGCAGCGCCAGCGCCTCCGCGACGGTCGCCACCCCCAGCTCGGTGGCGCCCGCGGCGAGCGCGACCCGGCTCACCTGGGTGGCGCCGTGTCCGTATCCGTCGGCCTTGACGACGACCATCACCTGCGCGGCGCCCGCGAGGTCGCGCAGCAGCCGCACGTTGTGGGCGATCGCGTCGAGGTCGACCACCGCTTGCGGGGCCGCGATCGCGGTCGGCGTCGTCAGCTCGGTCGTGTGCATTGTCGTTTCACCACGGCCGATTGTCCCAGACGGGCAAGCAGCAACCCGACGCGCTACGCCTCCGCCAGGTAGGTGCCGTCGAGTACCGTGAAGGCCATCAGGTCGCTGGGTTCGTCCAGCTCGATGCGGTGCCAGTGACCTCGCGGCACGATCACCGCTGAACCCCCGCGAACCGCGACCTCGTACTCGTCCTCGCGGTCCCGCGCACAAATGATTATGCGCAACGCGCCGCGAAGGCAGAAGACGAGCTCCTCGGCCTCCGGGTGCACCTCCCAGTGATCGGCGTGCACGTCGGCGTCGGTTTCGGCGTGTTCCGCCATCACGAACCATCCGGGTCGATCCGCTTCGAACGTGCGGGGCGTGTCCTGTACCCGCCCGTCGGGCAGCAGACGGACCGCTGAGGAGTACATGTCGATCGGGTGCGTCATCACGCGGGCACCTCCCGGTACGCGGACGTGGCGCGGCGCAACACGTCGGCGAGCTCGGCGAGCTGCCGCTGGGACACCTCGGCGGACAGGATGGCCTGCGAGCCGTGGAACGTCCCCGCCCATTGATGGAGTTCCACGGGTACCCCGGCCGCCAGCAGCCGCATCGCGTACCCGAGCCCTTCGTCGCGGTTCGGGCAGAACTCCGCGGTGGCCACGTACGCCGGCGGCAGATTCGACAGGTCGGTCGCGCGGGCCGGTGCCGCATAGGGGGTGGCGGGGACACCTCCGAGGTAGTGCCGCCAGGAGGCCGTCACCTTATCTCGGTTCATCCAGGGCGTATCGGTGAACGCGCGCGCCGACGGGGTGTCCTGCCGATCGTCCAGCCCGGGTTGATTGAGCAACTGGAAGCACGGGGCGGGCCCGGCCTCGTCGCGGGCGCGCAGCGCGATCGCCGCCGAGATACCGGCGCCGGCACTGTGACCTCCGATTGCGATCCGGTCCGCGTCGATCCCCAATTCGTCGGCGTGTGCGGCCGTCCACTTCAGGACGGCGTACGCGTCGTCGATCGCGGCGGGGAACGGGTTCTCGGGCGCCAGCCGGTATCCGACGGACACGACGGTGACGCCGGCGCCCTCAGCGATGCGCGTCGCCCAGGGGTGCTCGGTGTCCAGATCGCCCATCACGAAGCCGCCGCCGTGGCACCAGACGATCGCGGCACGGGCACCCTGCGGCCGATAGATGCGGACCGGCACGTCGGGTGTGGCGGGTACGGTTCGGTCTTCGACGTCTAGGCCGTCGACCGCGGGCACCGGTATCGCCGCGGCCAGCGCGGCGAAGTTTTTTCGCTCTTCGACCGGATCGGTCAAGTCTGCTTTCGGGAACAGCGCCAGGAACGCTTCGAGTTCGGGATCCATGGGCACAATGCTCATGCTCCCGCCCAGCCCGCGTCATCCGACATGCGTCGGACAAAAGAGCGGGATCCACCGACGATCGGCGCCTATTCTGCGGACATGGAAGCGTTGGTTGCGCGGCTGTCGCGGCTGGATGCGGACGCGGAGGGCGCGCTGCGAGTGGTGCAGTTCTTCGACACACTGATGCGCAGACGGGTGGATCTGCCCGCCTTGGCACGTGCCGCGGCGGGCCTCGCCGAGTGCACGGCCGGAATCCGTTTGCACGCGACCGGGCACGCGGTCCGGATGTCCCCGGCCGGCAGCCCGGCCCCGGACCCACCGGAGGCGGCGTCATCGACCGCCTCGGTCGTCCTCCACGACGAGGACATCGGCACGGTCTGGCTGGAGCGCAGCGGACCGCCGAGGCCGCTCGATGAACTGGCGCTGGAGCGGCTGGCGATCGTGGTGGCCTCGGTCGTCGAGCGCTACGGCCCCGCGCAGACAACGATGGCCGATCCGGCGCTCGTCGAACTCGTGATCGGTTGCGACACCGACGACGCCGCTCGAAACCGTGCCCTGCGCCTGCTCGGCTTCCCCGCGGGCGATCCGGTGCGTGTCGTCGCGCTGCGCTCGTCGCTCGCGCTCGACTTGATCGGCCGTGCGGTCTGCCCGAACCGTCCGGTCAAGGCGGCACGCCTCGACGAAGTGGGAGTTCTCTTGGCGGGCATGGTGAACGACTCGGCTTTCCCGCCCCAGGTCCGCGCGGGCATCGGCGCTGCCGAAAGCCCCGACCGGTGCTGGCAGGAAGCGCGCACCGCCCTGCGCTTCACTACCGCCCGCCGGCCGATCGTGCGCCACGACGCGCTGGGGGCTCTGTCTCTGCTCGCCCAGTTACCCGCCGACGCCGTGGCGAGCCAATCCCGATGTCACCGCGGTGAGCCGATTGGCGAGCGACGCGGACGATCTGGAAACTCTGGACGCGTACTGCGCGGCGGCCTCGCTGCGCCGGGCCGCGGACCTACTGCACCTGCATCACAGCAGCGTGGCACGCCGTCTCGAACACCTCGGCAAGGCAATGGGATTCAACCTCACCGAGCCCGAGGGCCTGCTGCGGGCCAGTGTCGCGTTGACCGCGTGGCGGCTGTCGGGGACCTGAGCGCTCAGTGCGCGAACGGCTGGAACTGGTTGAAGTGGCCCCGCGGTTTGAGCTCGTCGAGTTGGGAGAGCACGGTGACCATGTCGTCGTGCAGCGCGCGGGCCAGGTCCGCCGAGAACCCCTCCCGCACCACGATGCGCAGCATCGTGACGTCGGTGGCGCCGTCCGGCATCGTGTAGGCGGGCACCTGCCAGCCGAACGCACGCAGACCCTGGGAAACGTCGAACTCCGTGTAACCGAAATCGCCGGCGAGCTTGAAACTGACCACCGGGATCGCTGATCCGTCGGCGACGACCTCGAAGTGTCTGCTTTCGCGCAGCTGGTCGCCCAGCCACCGCGCGGTCTGCGAAAGACTCTGCATCACTTGTAAATAACCTCCACGGCCGAGCCGCAGGAAGTTGTAGTACTGCCCTACGACCTGATTGCCGGGTCGGGAGAAGTTCAGCGTGAAGGTCGGCATGTCGCCGCCGAGATAATTCACGTGAAAGACCAGGCCCTCGGGCAGGTACTCCGCACTGCGCCACACCACGAAGCCGATCCCGGGATAGGTCAGGCCGTACTTGTGGCCGCTGACGTTGATCGACACCACACGCGGAAGCCGGAAGTCCCATTCCAGGTCCGGATGGAGGAACGGCACCACAAAGCCCCCGCTGGCGGCATCGACGTGGACGGGGATGTCCAGGCCGCCGTCCGCGGCGAGTTTGTCGAGCGCGGCGCAGATCTCAACGATGGGTTCCAGCTCCCCGGTGTAGGTGGTGCCGAGTATCGCCACCACACCGATGGTGTCCTCGTCGATGTTCTCGAGCACTTGTTCGGGTGTGACGACGTAGCGGTCCTCGGCCATCGGCAGGTATCGCGCCTCGACGTCGAAGTAGCGGCAGAACTTCTCCCAAACCACCTGGACATTTGCGCCCATCACCAGGTTCGGTGTACGACCCTTCCACTTGTCGCCGACACGATCTCGCCACCGCCACTTCATCGCGAGCCCGGCCAGCATCACCGCCTCGCTGGAACCGATGGTCGAGACACCGATCGCGCTCGACGGGTCGTCGTCGCGCAGCCCTTCGGCGTGGAACAGATCGGCCACCATACACACGCACCGCTGCTCGATCGCGGCGGTCGCCGGGTACTCGTCCTTGTCGATCATGTTCTTGTCGAACGTCTCGGCCATCAACCGTTCGGCCTGTGGGTCCATCCATGTCGTTACGAACGTGGCCAGGTTCAGCCGGGAACTGCCGTCCAGCATCAGTTCGTCGTGGATGAACCGGTACGCGGCGTCGGGATCCATCGCATCGTCGGGCAACCGCAGCGACGGCACCGGCGACATTGCCAGCCGTCCGGTGTAGGCGGGGGCAACCTGCGGTGCGTGACTGCGGTTGGGCGACATGAGGTTTCCTCTCGATACAGGCTGGCTTACAGACTGGCTAGGGCGGTTCGGATGTGCGCGAGGATGCGGGACGCCGAAGTCGGGGCGGGATGCGGCCCCGGATCCGAGGCGGCCAGGTTCGCGGCGCGCGCGTGGACGAACGCCGCCGCGGCCGCCGCCTCGCCTGCGGGCAGACCCGCGGCGAGCAACGCACCGATGACACCGGTCAAAACATCACCGGAACCGGCTGTGGCGGCCCATGATTGACCCGCCGGGTTGAGATACACCGGGTCGCCGGGTTCGGCGATGACCGTCACATTGCCCTTCAGCAGCACGGTGACGCCGAGCCGGTCGGCCAGCCTGCGGGCGGCACCCACGCGATCGTCGCCGGGCGGCGAACCGGCAAGACGCGCGAACTCGCCCGCGTGCGGTGTCAGCACCGTCGCCACCTCGCGACCGTCGACGAGATCGGGATGGGCGGCCAGGATGGTCAGCCCGTCGGCGTCGACGACCACCGGCAGGCCGCTGTCCAACGCGAACCACAGGGCGGCCGCTCCGGTGTCGTCGGTACCCAGGCCGGGCCCCACGGCCCAGGCCTGCACCCGCCCCGACGCGCTGGCGTTCGGGGCGGCGATCACCTCCGGCCACTGCGAGAGAACCTGCTGCCCGGCGGATCCGGCGTACCTGACCATCCCCGAGGTTGCCGCGACAGCCGCGCCGGTGCACAGCACCGCAGCGCCGGGGTAGATGGCCGAGCCGGCGAGGATGCCCGTAACCCCCTGGGTGTACTTGTCGTCGGTCGGACCGGGCACCGGCCAGCGGGCGGCCACATCGGCGGCGTCGAACGACACCATGTCGGACGCCGGCAACTGCAGACCGATGTCGATCAGCTCGACGTGGCCACATTCCCCCAGTGCGTGAACGGGTTTGAGACCGCCAAACGTCACGGTCAACGCGGCCCGCACATGAGGCCCAGCAGCAACCCCGGTCTGCACATCGATGCCGCTGGGTGTGTCGACGGCCACCACCGGAACGCCCGCTTCGTCGACGGTGGCGAACACCTCGGCGGCGTTCGGCCGTAGCGGCCCGGACCCGGCGATTCCCACCACACCGTCGATCACGAGATCGGTGCCCGCAGGAACCGATCCGACGACGCGCCCTCCGGCAGCGGTGAACGCCGCGAGTGCCTTGCTGTGGGTGCGGTCCGGATTGAGCAAGATGGCGGCAGCACCGGCACCGCGCCGGCGGAGGAATGTCGCGGCCCACAGCGCGTCGCCGCCGTTGTCGCCCGAACCGACCACGGCACAGATGCGCCGCCCGGAGATCCCGCCGGTGCGTAGTACCAGTTCGCGCGCGATCGCGACGGCGAGACCGTTGGCGGCGCGGCGCATCAGGGCACCGTCGGGCAGGGACGCCAATAGCGGCGCTTCAGCCTCGCGAATCTGGTCCGCGGTGTAGTAGTGCCGCATCGCTGCTCACGTTAGTGGCAAACAGTGCCGAGAGGCTCAGTTTCGACCGTCTGCGTCCGCCCAGAAATCGACTGCCCGTTCGGCGATCTCGACCGCGTACTCGCCGTTGATCGCATGCGAGGCACCGGGCCACACTTCGACCTGGTCCCGCGGAAGCATACGTCGCGCCCGCCGCGCCGCCCGGTCGGGGTCGTGCATCACGCTGCGCCCCCCGATCAGGGCCAGCACCGGTATGTCCAATGAGCGCAGCTGTTCGTCGGTGATCATCTTCGGCATCGCCTTGCGGACGGTGTAATCGGTTGAGCCGGAGGAGATCAGTGCCGCTTCGGTTGCTGCCCCGTCGATGTCGGCGCCGCCGGAGATCCAGCGGAGCACGCGCCTGCGCAGGTTATCGGGCACACCGGGGAGGAACAACGCGGGCGAGGCCAGTACTGCCTTGAATGCGACCGGCGCGAACGTGAACACGGGGTCGAGCAGCACCAGTGAGGCGGCTCGACCGGGGCGGCGGGCGGCGTAGTTGACCGCCGTCCATCCGCCGATCGACACCCCCGTCAAATGCGCCCGGTCCAGCCCGGCGCCCGCGAGCGTCTCGTCGAGCCACTGCGCCTCGTCGTCGGGTCCGGTGATCGGTTTCTTCTGGACGGACAGCCCCGCCTCCCCAAGCAGGTCGATCCCGATCACCGGCCGATGCCGTTGCAGGAGCGGGATGTTGCCCCGCCACATGGGGACCGAAGCATTGCGACCGGGGAGCAGTACGACGGGGGTCAGATCGGGCGGCCCGGCGAACCGGTACATGCGCACGGACCCGAATGACGTTGCGACGTACTGTGTTTCGGCAACCTCGGGCAGCTCTGCCATCGCGGCCCGGTAAACCTCGAGGAAGTGGCGGCGAGCCTGATCGCCCTTGAAGTCTCCGACCCGGCCCGCCACTACTCGACGGTGACGGACTTGGCCAGGTTGCGGGGCTTGTCGACGTCATAGCCGCGCGCCTGCGCCACCCCCGCGGCGAACACCTGCAGCGGGATCGTCGACAGCAGCGGCTGGAGAAGCGTTGACACCGCCGGGATCTCGATCAGGTGATCGGCATAGGGGCGGACCGTGTCGTCGCCCTCTTCGGCGATCACGATGGTGATCGCGCCGCGCGCCTGGATCTCGCGGATGTTCGACAGCAGCTTGGCGTGCAGCATCGGTGCGTTCTTCAGTGACGGCATCACGACGATGACCGGCAGGTCGTCCTCGATCAGCGCGATCGGACCGTGTTTGAGCTCACCTGCCGCGAAGCCCTCGGCGTGCATGTACGCCAGCTCCTTGAGCTTGAGCGCACCTTCGAGCGCGACCGGGTAACCGACGTGCCTGCCGAGAAACAGCACCGTCTGCGACTGGGCGAAGCGGTGGGCCAACGCCCTGACCGGTTCGACGATCTCCAGCACCCGGGCGACCAGCTCGGGCATAGCCTCCAGCTCGCGGTATTCGCGCTCCACCTCGTCGGGGTACTTCGTGCCGCGCGCCTGCGCGAGCGCAAGTCCGACAAGGTAATTGGCCGCGATCTGGGCGAGGAAAGTCTTTGTGGACGCCACCCCGATCTCGGGTCCGGCACGGGTGTAGAGCACCGCATCGCATTCGCGCGGGATCTGGCTGCCGTTGGTGTTGCAGATCGCCAGCACCTTGGCCTTCTGCTCCTTGGCGTGCCGCACGGCCTCCAGGGTGTCGGCGGTCTCGCCAGACTGCGAGATCGCCACCACCAGGGTATGGCTGTCCAGAACCGGGTCGCGGTAACGGAATTCGCTGGCGAGCTCGGCCTCGACGGGCAGTCTCGTCCAGTGCTCGATCGCGTACTTGGCCAGCAGCCCGGAGTGGTAGGCGGTGCCGCATGCCACAACGAAGACCTTGTCGACCTCACGCAGTTCCTGATCGGACAACCGCTGCTCGTCGAGGACGATGCGGTTGTCGACGAAGTGGCCCAACAGCGTGTCGGAGACCGCGGCCGGCTGCTCGGCGATCTCTTTGAGCATGAAGTACTCGTAGCCGCCCTTTTCGGCAGCCGACATGTCCCAGTCGATATGGAACGATCGCGCGCTCGCACCATCGTCCACGCCGTCGAAGTCGGTGATGCGATACCCGTCGGCAGTCACGACCACCGCTTGGTTCTGCCCGAGCTCCACCGCGTCGCGGGTGTGCTCGATGAACGCGGCCACATCCGAGCCGACGAACATTTCGCCGTCACCGACGCCGACCACCAGGGGCGTGGAGCGGCGCGCCGCGACGATCGTGCCTGGGTCGTCGGCGTTGGCGAACACCAGCGTGAAGTGCCCTTCGAGGCGCCGCAGCACCGCGAGCACGGACGCCGGGAAATCTCCGGCGGTGGGGCCGTGGTGGAACTGCCAGGAGACCAGGTGCACCGCGACCTCGGTGTCGGTGTCGCTGGCGAACTCCACCCCGGTCTTCTCGAGTTCGGCCCGCAAGGCGGCGTAGTTCTCGATGATCCCGTTGTGGACGACGGCGATCTTGCCCGCGGCGTCGCGGTGCGGGTGGGCGTTGCGGTCGGTGGGCCTGCCGTGGGTGGCCCACCGGGTGTGTCCCAGGCCGGTGTTGCCTCCGAGGCTGGACGCGTCGGTGTCGGCCAACGCGGCTTCCAGATTGGCCAGCCGCCCGGCCCGGCGACGGACGGTGAGCCCGCCCTGCCCGTCGAGCAGAGCCACACCTGACGAGTCGTAGCCTCGGTACTCCATCCGGCGCAGTGCGTCGACGACGATCTCGCAGGCAGGACGCTGCCCGACATAGCCGACGATTCCACACATAGCCATTCAGGGTAGTGCAAGAGCGGCTCAGAACCCCGTCGGCTACGGTCGTCTGGTGGCCAGCACGAAGAAGCTCTTCAAGGCCCTGACCCGCCGCGGTCCGCACCGCGTTTTGCGAGGTGACCTGGCGTTCGCCGGGCTTCCCGGTGTCGTGTTCACCCCCGATTCCGGCTTCAGCCTGCCCGGTGTGGCGTTCGGTCACGACTGGCTTGCCGCAGCCGACCGCTATTCCGGCACGCTCGAGCATCTGGCGTCCTGGGGCATCGTCGCGGCGGCGCCGGCGACCGAGACAGGATTAGCGCCGTCGGCGCTGAACTTCGCCTATGACCTGGGTACGACGCTCGACATCATCACCGGGGTGCGGCTGGGACCGGGAGAGATCAGCGTGCATCCCAACAAGCTCGGCGTGGTCGGGCACGGGTTCGGCGGGTCCGCAGCCGTGTTCACCGCGGCGGGGATGCCGGTCAAGCCGAAAGCCGTCGTTGCGATTTTCCCCACAGTCACCTCACCACCCGCCGAGGAGCCCGCGGCCACGCTGCAGGTACCCGGCCTGGTGCTCAGCGGTCCGGGTGACCCGATGACACTGCGCTCCAATGCCGTCGAGCTGGCCCGGACCTGGAACAAAGCCACGCTGCGCACGGTCAACGGGGCCAAGCCGGGCGGCCTGATCGAGGGCCGTCGGCTGGCCCGCGCCGTCGGCCTGCCAGGAGCCGACCGCAGCACCCAGAAGGTGGTGCGAGCGCTGATCACCGGCTACCTGCTGCACACCGTGACCGGCGACAAGACCTACCGCGACTTCGCCGATCCCGACATCGCCCTTCCGAAGGCCCCGAACGTCGACCCGTTCGCCGAAGACCCTGTGGACCTGGAAAACAAGGTCGTCGCGCTGCTGAAGCCGTGAGGGTGACCAACCAACCGGTTGGGTGTATAACTCGATGATGCGCACCGGGATCTTCCTCAACTACACCGACGGGTTTCTCCAGGCCGTCGATCAGGTCGTCGAGCTCGAGAAGGTCGGCGTCGATCTCGCCCTGGTTGCCGAGGCGTACTCCTACGACGCGATCAGCCAGCTCGGTTTCCTGGCGGCCAGGACGACGCGCATGGAACTCGGGACGGGCGTGGTGCCGATCTACATCCGCACGCCGACGTTGTTAGGGATGACGGCCGCGGGTCTCGACTATGTCTCCGGCGGCCGTTTCCGGCTCGGCATCGGTACGTCCGGCCCGCAGGTGATGGAGGGCTTTCACGGCGTGCCGTTCGACGCGCCGCTGGGGCGCACCCGCGAAGTGGTCGAGATCTGCAGGCAGGTGTGGCGTCGCGAGCGTGTGCAGTTCGACGGCAAGCATTATCAGATCCCGCTGCCCAGCGAGGGACCCGGGGCCCGTGGCACCGGCCTGGGCAAGCCGTTGCAGTTGATCAATCACCCTGTGCGCGATCGTATTCCGATCACGATCGCCGCGCTGGGGCCGAAGAACGTCGAGCTCACCGCGGAGATCGCGGAGGGATGGCAGCCGGTGTTCTTCCTCCCCGAACAGGCCGACGCCGTGTGGGGTGAGGCGCTGCGCGCCGGGTTCGCCAAACGTGACCCCTCGTTGGGCCCGCTCGACGTCATGGTCAGCGCTCCCCTGGCCATCGGCGAGGACGTCGACGACCGATTGTCCTGGGTGAAGCCGCAGTTGGCGTTGTACATCGGCGGTATGGGTGCGCGCGGCCGCAACTTCTACCACAACCTGGCCACCCGCTACGGGTACGGCGAGGTCGCCAACACCATCCAGGACCTCTACCTCGCCGGCAAGAAGGCCGAGGCGATCGCGGCGGTGCCGGACGAACTGGTGCGCAGCGTGTCGCTGGTCGGACCACGTGGGTTCGTCAAGGAGCGACTGGCCGCATTCGCCGAAGCCGGTGCGACGACGCTTCTGCTGCAGCCGCTTTCCGTCAACCGCAGTGAAATCGTCGGATTCGTCCAGGAACTGCACGGCTTGCTGCCCTAGCCGATTACGCCGATCGCCGATGCCCCTGTACAGTGGGCACAGCGGCATCTTCTGTTCTGCCTTTTGCCGCATCGCCGAAGGCGATAATCGACCCCGTTCGATCGTCACACCGAGCGCCGCGGATCATCCGCGCCGGGCAGGACGACCACACTGAACTTTCGGAGTTTCTACTTGTCTGTGCAAATCCCTAGTGGCACAACCGTGCCCACTTTCGCCGACCTCGGCCTGCCGAAGGCCGTCGTCGACACTCTCGCCGCCGACGGCGTCGAGTCACCCTTCCCGATCCAGGCGGCGACGCTGCCCGACTCACTGGCCGGTCGCGATGTCCTCGGCCGCGGCCGCACCGGATCCGGGAAGACCTACGCCTTCCTGCTGCCTGTGGTGACGAGACTCACTGCGAGCCCGGCCAAACGCGTGCCCGGCCGCCCGCGTGCCCTCATCCTCGCGCCGACGCGCGAGCTGGCCGCCCAGATCAGCGCATCGCTGGCACCGTTGGCGGCGGCGACCAACCTGCGCTCGGTGACGATCATCGGTGGTGTGGGTCCCAACCCGCAGATCCAGGCGCTGCGTCAAGGCGTCGACATTGTCATCGCCTGCCCGGGCAGGCTCGAAGATCACGTCAAATCGCGCCATGCCGACCTGTCGGGCGTCGAGATCACCGTGCTGGACGAGGCCGACCACATGGCCGACCTCGGCTTCCTTCCCCCGGTGAAACGCCTGCTGGACAAGACGCCTCGCAACGGGCAGCGCATGCTGTTCTCGGCCACCCTCGACGGCGGCGTCGATGTGCTGGTGAAGCGGTACCTGACCGATCCCGTTGTGCACAGTGTCGATTCGGAGCAATCGCCGGTGACCGCGATGGAACACCATGTGCTGCACGTCGACAAGGCCGCCCGCCTCGGTGTGTTGGCCGACCTGGCGGCATCGCCGGGCCGGACCATTGTGTTCGCACGCACCAAGCACGGCGCGAAGAACCTTGCCCGACAGCTGAACTCGCGCGGCGTGTCAGCAGTGGAGTTGCACGGCAACCTGTCCCAGAACGCGCGCACCCGCAATCTCGCCGCATTCTCCGACGGCTCGGCAACCGTAATGGTCGCGACCGACATCGCCGCGCGCGGCATCCACGTCGACGACGTGAGCCTCGTCGTGCACGCCGACCCGCCCGTCGAACACAAGGCGTACCTGCATCGGTCGGGCCGCACGGCGCGCGCGGGGGCCGACGGCACCGTGGTGACGTTGATGCTCGACGAGCAGGTGTCCGACGTGCGACAGCTGACCCGCAAGGCCGGCGTGAAGCCGACGATCACCCGCTTCAGCGGCTCGTCGCATCCGGTTCTGAGCGAAATCGCCCCGGGCGAGCGGACGTTCGGTGATCCGATCGTCGCCAGCAGGCCCGAACCCACGCGGCCGCACCAGCCGTCGTCGGCCAGGGGCCACCAGCAACGGCGTCGGCGCCCGACGCGGTCGCGGCGTCCGGCACGCGCCTAGCGCGGCGTGTTCCTGGCCGCGATCTCGGCCAGTAACGAGACCACCACACCGAACGCGAAGTACAGCGGCACCAGCCACGGCGCGACGCCGAACAGACCGTCACAGGCATCGTGATACGCGAACAGGTCTGCCTTGGCGATCGCGATCTCGACCACCGGGCCGATGACCGCGGCCAGTAAGCCGCCGACGATCGACGGACCGTCGCCGAGCGCACACCAGGTGATGGTCGCGAGCGTGACGATCAGTGCGGTCGCCGGAACGACGGGCGCGGTGTGGATCAGTGCGGTCGTGACGTAGATTCCGAGCACCGCGGCCACACCCGCGAGACCTTGACGCGCCGTGACGTCGACTCGCGGCGACGGTAGGTGCAGCCGAAGTTCGGCCAGTGACACCGTTGCCAGCGCCACGAGCACCGGGAACCAGATCGGGCTGCTCCACACGAACGGCACCGCATCGGTGAAGTACTCGGTGGTGCCGGTGACGACATGGCTGTGGTCGCCGACGAGCGACGCCCCCGCGCCCAGGACGAGGAAGAACAGAAGCTCCCGCGGCCGCAACTTCACCAGAGGGACGCTACAGCGCACTCGGCTGCAGCGCCGGAAGATGCTCAGCCCAGCAAACTATCAGTAGTAGCTGGACCTCCTCTCCGTTGCGGCAACGCCGGATTGTCATCAATTTGGTTACCCAACCGTGACCACAGATGTGGTGATCATCGTGCAGCCTTGGGTATCCGGGTTTCACTCCTGAAGGGGGTGCGGCAATGGGAACCATCACCTACCCAACGTCCATCACGTCCGAGCGCTGTGTGCGCACCTCCATGACGCACAGGGGCGACGTGCGTCACGAGATCGACAGCGGGGCCGTCCATTTCTGGTGCGACCACTGCGGTACGAACCACCGGAGTCGGTTGATCGCCGCCGAGTGCGTCCGGCTGCTGGTCAACGGCCCCGACCCTGGCTTCGTTTCGTAACCATCGCTCATTCGCCGACCTGCGGTAGTTCATCGGCGGCGATCTCGCACGGGGTGCCGGCGTCCGGTGGCTTCGCCGGCTCCGCCGACGGCTCGGGCGTCACCGCCGGTGGTTCTTCAGTCACGGTCGGCGGTTCTGGAGGCACCGTCGCGGCCGGCTCTTCGGGAGGTGCGGTATCGGAATCCGGTGGCGGCTCGGGTTGACACATCGGCTCGGCGGCCGCGGGATCGGTGACCTCGCCGGGCACGGCCGCGTCGCCATCGCTGTCCTCGCCAGCCTCGCTCGCCTCTGACGCCTCGTCAGTCTCTGTCGTTTCACTGTCGTCGATTTCGCCGAGATCAGATTCTGGCAGGCTGTCCAGCTCCCCGTCGTCGATGGCGGCATTGAGCGCACCGTCGCCCAGCAATCCGCCGAGCATGTCCCCCAATTGCTGACCGAAACTCGTTAGGCCGCCTCCGAAGTCGGGCATTCCCCCGCCGAGCGAGGGCACCGGCGTAGCGGCCGCCGGCTGCGTGACCGGAGGTTCGGTCGGGACCGGCGGCGCGGGTGGCGCCGGCGCAACTGGTGGGCTCGCAACGGATGCGCCCCATCCGGCCGGTACGACGGGAGCCGGTGGAGTCGGGTTTGCCGCAACGACTGCGGCTGGGGTTGCGGGGGCACTTCGCGCCGCGGTTTCGCCGACACCCGCCGCCGGGATCTCGCCGACACCCGCCGCCGACGGCGTCCACACCGGTCCGAGGTCGCCGGGAATCTCGAACGTCGCACCCGCCTCGGATGCGAGCTCCGCCGTCACCGCCTCGTAAGCACCGTTGATCGCGTCGGCGGCCTCCCGCATTGCCGCGAGCCACTCGCCGCCGATCACCGTGTCCACGAACGGTTTCACCTCCTGGTCCACCAACTCGCTGGCGACCGCCCGATCGCCGGTGCCGGTGGTGACCGCGTGCGCTGCCGCCAACCAGTCCGCGCGTCTGGCGTGCACGCCCTCGCCGATGGCCAACACCTTCGCCACTTTGTCGTCCACCGCCCGCCACAGCCGCAAACGCAGATCGGCCAGTGCGGATGCGGCGGTGCGGACGGCCGTCGTAGCGTCCGTCGCTGCTTCGGCATGGCGGTGCAGGAACTCCCGAGAGGCGTTTGCGCCCAATCCCTGCCACGCGCTTGTCAGGGCGGCCAGCTGAGCCTCTTGGCGTGCGAGCGCATCCTCGGCCGCCCTCGCGGCGGCTTGCAGTGCGGCACAGTCCGCTTCGAGAGCGCCCAAGTCCATACCGTTCTCGGCGGCATACCAGTCGTGTACCTGCCCGGGTTTCGCCGTCAGTTCCGGATGTCGGTAGCCCAGACTCTGGCAGGCTAGGACATACTGTGCGACATCGCCGACGCCGGGTGTGCCATCGGCCAATCGCGCTGCGGCGTCGAAGGTTTCGCCCATGTCAGGCCAACCGGTCGGCAGCGCGCGCATCGGCTTCGGCGTACCGGTCGATACAGGTACGAAGCGCGACGGCGATCTCGGCCGAGGCACGTGACCATCGCCGCAACTGATTCACCACGTCGTCGACCGCCGACCGCACCGCGTCACCACCCGCGGCATATGATCGGCCTGCGCCCGCCCCGTCGAATGCCAGGCCGCTCAGATGTGTTCGCACGGCGGCGTCGAGGGCTTCGGCCGCGCCCTGGTACTGCCGTGCGACGCCCAATAAGGTGGCGGTATCGACGCGAGCCGCGTCCGTTCCTCCCATGTAGGGGTTGGACGCGCGGCGACCGCAACCGGTTCCACTCTCAGCGTTGGGCGCTGACCTGCTCGGCCACCCGCACGGCCAACTGCCGGGCGGTGTCTTCGTCGGCCGCTTCCACCATCACCCGCACGACTTGCTCGGTTCCAGACGGGCGCAGCAGGATTCGACCCGTGTCGCCGAGTTCGGCTTCCACCTCGGCAACGGCTGTGCGGACCGACGGCGCGTCGGCGACGGTCGCCTTGTCCGCGACCGCGACGTTGATCAGAACCTGAGGCAGCGTGCGCATCGGCTCGGCGAGCGCGGCAAGCGGGGTGCGGGTCTGCGCCATCCGCGACATCAACCGCAACCCGGTGACGATGCCGTCACCGGTCGTGCCCCACGCCGGCATCACGATGTGGCCCGACTGTTCACCGCCGAGCGAATATCCCCCGGCGCGCAGTTCCTCGAGGACATAACGGTCCCCCACGCTCGTCGTGCGGACCTCGACCCCGGCCGCCCGCATCGCCAGGTGCAGGCCGAGGTTGCTCATCACCGTCGTCACCAAGGTGTTCGACGCCAGCTCGCCACTCTCCTGCATGGCGAGGGCGAGGATGACCATGATCGCGTCGCCGTCGATCACGCGCCCGTGCGCGTCGACGGCGAGGCACCGGTCAGCGTCGCCGTCGTGCGCGAGGCCCAGGTCGGCTCCATACGACACCACGGCGGATCGCAGGATCTCCATGTGCGTCGAGCCGCAGCGCTCGTTGATGTTCAGCCCGTCGGGGTCGGCATTGATCGTGATGACGTTGGCGCCCGCGGCGCGGTAGGCCTGCGGTGCGGCGGCCCAGGCGGCACCGTTGGCGCAGTCGACGACGACGGTGATCTGGTCCAGCCTGGTCGTGACGGCCTTGCTGACATGCCTCAGATACCGGTCGAGGGCGTCCGCGGCGTCCACCACCCGACCGATCCGGGCGCCCGTGGGCCGGTTCCCTGGCCCCTGGTGCACCAGTTCCTCGATCCGGTCCTCGGTGGCGTCGTCGAGCTTGTGGCCGCCGGGGCCGAAGATCTTGATGCCGTTGTCGGGCATCGGGTTGTGCGAGGCGCTGATCATGACGCCGAAGTCCGCATCGTAAGCGCTGGTCAGATAGGCCACGGCCGGGGTCGGCAGTACCCCGACGCGCAGCGCGTCGACGCCTTCGCTGGTCAGTCCAGCAATGACGGCCGCCTCGAGCATTTCACCGCTGGCCCGCGGGTCGCGGCCGACGACGGCCACCCGCCTGGCGTGCCCACCGGCGGTGGCCAACCGTCGCGCCGCCGCCGAACCGAGAGCCAAAGCCAGTTCGGCGGTCAGATCCTGGTTGGCGACGCCGCGCACTCCGTCGGTGCCGAACAGTCGAGCCATGCCGACAAACTTCTCATAAATGGCGGCTTCAGGGCCAACCGCGCGTGTCGTGAGTCGCGCCGTCGCCGAATCGGTACCCAGACGCGACTCACCGCCCGCAACCAGTCGGATGCGGGCGGTGAGCTCTCGATTTCTAACGAGCCGGACCGCCCGGAGTCGGGTTACCCGGAGCCTGGGCGGGGCCACCACCGGGCGCCTGACCCGATTGACCAGGAGTGCCGGCGTTCTGTGTCAGCTCGATGGGGCCGCCGGTCACGTCACAGACCGTCTCGGTCCCGCCATCGGCGTCGACCGACTCGGCCAGCGCGTTGACCGGGCCGACCTCGAGACCACAGATCGCGGCAGCGACGTTGGCCGCCACGCCCACGTTGACGTCCTCGAGGATGGTCACGTCGCCCACCGCGAGGTTGACGAGACCGTCCTGCAGGTTCAGTGGCTGCGCTCCAGCCAGTCCAACCCGCCGGTGAAGAGCAATGCTCCGCCCATCATCGCGCCTGCGGAGACTTTCTTCATGATGCTGTGCATTTCTTTACTCCTATTCAGTCGAGAAGCTCGGGTCCGGTCCCCCGACGAGCTGACTGACGTGCACTCGCCCTACCAGCGGCAGATGGCCCACCCGCACACTCGGTGCGCCTCACTTCCGCAGACAGGACTTCCTCGATCAACGAGGAGTAAAACCAAAACCCAAGAATCCCAATGAGATTCGGGATGACCACTGCGTCGAGCTAATTAACTATGACGTAAATTCATTAATGGCCCACGCCCAGCTCAGCGCTTTGTTGGTACGTCCTTCCAAACCCTGGCGGACGTTACTGACCCCGGGGATTCTCTTTCCGATCAAAAGCATCCGTTGGCCTCGAAACGACTCACCGCCCGCAACCTGTCGGATGCGGGCGGTGAGGGTGCGGTCTTTAGCTGCCGCTGTTCTCAGCGGTCGGGGCCGTCGGCGAGGTCGTCGGCGCCTCGGACGTCGGCGTTGCCTCCTGCTGCTCGGCCTGACCCGGCGCATTCTCCGAGTGACCGGGGCCATTCTGCTGGATCGTGACGGTGCCGAGGTTGTTCGTGCACACCGTCTTCTCGGCGCCCTCGGTGTCGGCGGCCTCTGCCAACGCGTTGACCGAGCTCACGTCGGTGTGGCACACATCGGCGGCGATCTGCGCCGCGGCGGTCACGTCGACGTCGTGCAGTACACCGGCGTTACCGATCGAAACGTTAACGCGGTTGTCCTGAGCCGTGTCCGGCTGCGCCATGGCCATACCCAGGCCGGCGGTGAAGAGCAGCGATCCGCCCATCACGGCGCCCGCGGTCAGTGTCTTCGCGTTCTGCATCAATTGCTCCTTCTCGGTCAGGAGGCGGCGATCCGATCCCCCAACGAGGTGACTGGCTCGTACCGGTGGCAGTTGCGGCCTGCCGCGCGTGCAGCGCCGCCGCCTCCAGCCCCGGTGGATTTACGACTGGCCACTCAACGAAACCCGAACGCCGCGATTGTGAGATAGACCGCAACGTCTTGAATGCAAAAACCGCCGGTGTGCGGTGCACATCCGGCGGTTTCTGCGAATCGATCAGCGCTTGCTGTACTGAGGCGCCTTTCGGGCCTTCTTGAGGCCGTACTTCTTGCGCTCGATGGCGCGCGGGTCGCGGGTCAGGAAGCCGGCCTTCTTCAGGGCCGGCCGATCCTCGGGCTGCACCAGAATCAGGGCCCGGGCGATCGCCAGACGCAACGCGCCGGCCTGACCGGAGGGGCCGCCACCGTCGAGGTGGGCGTAGATGTCGAAACTCTCCAGCCGATCGACGGTGACCAGCGGAGCCTTGATGAGCTGCTGGTGGACCTTGTTCGGGAAGTAGTCCTCGAGGCTGCGGCCGTCGAGGTTGAACTGGCCCGTTCCCGGAACCAGGCGAACCCGGACAACAGCCTCTTTGCGACGGCCGACGGTCTGGATGGGGCGGTCGATGAAGACCGGCTCGCGGGGCGTCGCCTCAGCGGCCGCCTCGGTCACGGCATCAGTGTTGTCAACGGTCTCGGTCACTGCGCCACCTGCTTGATCTCGTACGGAATCGGCTGCTGGGCGGTGTGCGGATGCTCCGGCCCGACATAGACGCGCAGCTTCTTCTTCACCTGACGGCCCAGCTTGGTGTGGGGAATCATGCCGAGGATCGCCCGCTCGACGACCCGGTCGGCGTGCTTTTCCATCTCCTCACCGAGCGAGCGCCTGCGCAGACCACCGGGGTAACCCGAGTGGCGGTAGAAGAACGTGCGGTCCGCCTTGTTACCGGCGATGGCGATCTTCTCGGCGTTGATGATGATGACGAAATCGCCACCATCGACATTCGGCGTGTATGTCGGCTTGTGCTTGCCGCGCAGCAGATTGGCTGCTGCAACGGCGAGCCGGCCGAGCACCACGTCGGTGGCGTCGATGACGTACCACGAACGTGTGGTGTCACCCGCCTTCGGCGTGTACGTAGGCACAGCGCTACCTCTCCTCTATCGGGTTTCCTGTCCCGGTGGCCCGGGGGCCGGTCAGGCGCATCCGGTGGGGTTGATCTCGGCGACCGACGTTGACCCGAGGACCCGTGCTTACCGCACGCCAACGAGGCAGCTTACCCGGGCGCGTCGCCGCAGGTCAAAACGGTGCATCGGCCCGAACCCCGAGGATAGGAACCACAGCCACAACGAAACATAGGGAAACCCCTGATTCATTTTCGTTTCCAGGCCCTTAGCGTCGTCGCGGGGGTGGCAGCAAACCGGCCGTCTCGCATCCGGAAATACAAGATCTCAATGGAGTGAAAATGATTCGTGGCTTGATCGTCGCCGCATTCGTCGTCGCGGCAACCGCCGCAGGCGCCGCCACCGCATCCGCGAACACGTACTACGACACCTGCTCGGACGCGCGCGCCGCCGGCGTCACGCCGATCATGCAGGGCGAGGACGGCTACGCCCCGCACCTGGACCGCGATAAGGACGGCATCGCCTGCGAGTAGTCGAGGATGTTGCGCCACCGTGGCCGCTCTCCTCGACCACGGTGGCGCTTACCGTGCGGCCCCCTGGCTCCCCTCCAGTCGGATCGCACAGGTCTCTTTCCGTCAGGCGCCCCACGCTCCTGCGGCGCTGCGGTCGGTGGCGGCCACGTCGTCGGCTCCGTCGCGAACAGCGTTGCCGAGGTTGAACAGGATTTCGTTGAGCGCGCCTGCCGCTTGTTCCCACCGGGCCTGGTCGAGCCGGTACGCCTCGGCCGCCTGGCGCGTCCACACCTGCTGAAGCGGCGCGATCTGCGCACGCAGCTCCTCGAGGGCGCCGTTCAGCCGGGCAGAGGTGGCGTGGATCTCCTGCCTGACGGTGTACTCGATCTCGTCGAAGTTGTACGACAACACGTGGTCCATCAGGGCTCCTCTACAGGTTGTTGGCCACCGCGTCGATGCGGTGCGAATGGCTCTCGTTGGCTTCCCGAAGGGTCTGCTGGTTGAGCCGGATGGTCTCGGCGATCCTCTGTAGCGAGGCATGCAGCTTCAGCGACTCGGCATTCCATCGGTCCACGACGTCGCGAAAGCGGGCCGCCGCCACGCCGCCCCAAACCGACGGTGGCACGGCGCCCATCCGCCCGATGAACGACTGCAGCATCGCGCGGATCTCCTCGTTGCGCGCGTCGGTGTGGCCGGCGACCGCGGCCATCAGGTCGAAATCGGTCGTGAGCGAACCGCCTTGCGGTGTCGTCATGGGGATCCTCTCCGTTGCTCGCTTCGGTTCTAACTGGTACGACGCACCGGGTGTCGGTCCGGTTCCACTGGATTCAGGAAATCGCGTGGGCGGATCTGATCGCCTGATCGCAGGCCTCGCGGACCGTGGACTCGCGACCCGGTGCACTCTGGCAGCCGATGGCGATGCGGACACCGTCATCGACGAGAACGGTCCATGCGACGTGATGGTCCGGGCGCAGTTCCCGGTAGGTGACGCCTGCCCTTCCCGCCGGGGTACCGGCTGCGTTGAAGTCGACGAAGACGTCTTCGCGCGCACCGGCCAGGGCACTTCGCAACGCGGCCGCGGTCTGGGCGAGGTTCGCTTGCGGCGGGCCCACCGACTGGGTGAGGTGGAGCGCGACGTCGGCGTCTGACGGCGAGCTGATCTGCGCGCGAGCCGAGCCCGGACCGGACGTGATGTGCTGCACAGGCCACGCCGCGGGCACCGCAACCTGAACTCGTCCCTCCACCAACAGGGTTGACGCGAAGTTCGGTTCCCGGTCACCGCCACCACGCAGGACGAACCCGCCGCATACCGCCACAGTCGACGCGATAACGACGGCCAGCACCGCCGCTCGTCGTGGCTGGTTCGGATCGCTGTCGGCGGTGGGGGCATCGGGCGCGGGAGGCCCAATTTGTGGCCGCTGAACGGCGTCTTCGTCGGCGAAGCGGACCTCAATACCGTTGCTGCGCAACCGTTCAGCGATCGCGTTGGCCAGCGGTCCGAGGCCAGCCGGCGCGTCGATCAGCACCGGCCCCGCCAACCCGACCGCTGCGACCACTCTGTTCGCCAGTTCGTCGTCGACGTTGGCGATGGCGACGGCGCCGGCGCCCAGGCGGGTGACCACGACCAACTCCGCAGCGATCTCGACGACGGTTGCGCGTGTCTGCCGCTGGAGCACCGCGGTACGCCCGATCACCTCGACACTCGTCGCAGTCGTCGCTTCGCGTACGCGATCGACCCGAGTGCTCGGCCACCACGTCGGGCAGACGAGGACGACGTCGCCGGCGCCGCCCACCGCGGTCGCCATCAGCCGGGACCAGAGCTCGGGCACGGACACGGGATCGTCGCCGACCAGCGCGAGATCGTCGTCGATGGCATCCAGCGCCGATGAGACCAGTTCGGAGTCAAGCGGATTGGCTCCGCGTATCGAAGCCGGCCCGACCTCGATGACCGTGTGACTCATGGCGGTTCCACCCAGCCGACCTGGATCAGGCATTCACCTTCGCCGCGCGTGATCAGCGTGGCGCGCCCAGGCGGCATCGACGATGGCCGTACCGAGCCCATCAGCACACCGTCGTCCGCACTTGCGCTCATCATCACGCCGAGGCACCCGATCTCCCGCATCCTGGCGAGAAGTGGGTCGAACATCGCCCGCGCGGCACCTCCCGATCGACGAGCGACGATGACATGCAGGCCGAGGTCGGCGGCGTGCGGCAGGAAGTCGGCAAGCGGGGTCAGCGGATTGCCCGTCGATCCGGCCACCAGGTCGTAATCGTCGACCACGAGGAAGATCTCAGGCCCGAACCACCACGATCGGTCACGCAACTGCTGTTGTGTCACGTCTTCGCCGGGCATGCGCGCCTCGAGCATCGCGAGGAGCCTGGGAATCCTCGCCGCGAGAGCCACCGGTGATGCGGCGTACCCGGCGAGGTGCCCGGTTTCCACGACCCCGAGCAGTGAGCGCCGGAAATCCACGATCTCGAGGCGCACCTGGTCGACGCGGTGAGTCCGGACGATCTCGTGACACACCATGCGCAGCAGAGATGTCTTGCCGCAGCCGCTTTCCCCGAGGACCAGCATGTTCATCTGGTTGGCGAAATCGACGGTAACTGGGGATAACTCGTGCTCGTCGAGACCGAGCACCATCGCCTCGGCCGGTTGCACGCCCCGCGCGACCAGCTCGGGATGTCGCACGAGCGCCGGAAGCAGCTCGATGCGCGGGGCGCGGCGGCCGTGCCACCGCTGTCTGTGCCGCTCGACGGTTGCCGCCACCGCCTCGCCGAGCCCCTCGGTACCGGGCACACCGTCGAAGCGCGGCAGCGCGATCACCATCTCACTGCCATTCGCGGTGATACCCCGCCCCGGAGGGCAATTGGTCAGCGACCGGGCGCGGCGGCGGTCCATCTCCGACTCGGCCGGGTCGCCGAGTCGCAGCTCTATGCGCGTCGCGATCTGATCCTTCAACGCGGGCCGCAGTTCGGGCCACCGCGAGGCGGTGATCACCACGTGCACGCCGAATGCGAGTCCCTGCCCGGCTATCGCGGTGATCGGCGTCTCCAACTGTTCGAGCTCGCGACGCAGGTGAGCCCATCCGTCGACGACGAGGAAGACGTCACCGTGAGGGTCGTTGGCTGCAGCGGGATCCTGGGCGGCGCGACGGGCGCGATACTCGGTCATCGACCCGATTCCCATTGTCCGGAAGAGCTTTTCCCTCGACCGGATCAGTGATTCGATGACGGCGACCGTGCGTCGGCACAGGTCCGTATCGGCCCGACCGGACACCGCACCGACGTGCGGCAGCTCCGCGAGGCGCGTGAGCGCACCACCCCCGAAATCGATTATGTACAACGAGATCTCTTCGGGGCTGTGCGCCTCCGCGAGGGCCAGCATCAGCGTCTGCAGGGCCGTCGACTTGCCCGACTGAGGGGCACCGACGATGGCGGCGTTCCCCGCGGCCATCTGCGCGACGAGTAGATCGCGGCGTTGTTCGAACGGAATGTCCACCAGACCCATCGGGACACTGAGCCGATCTTTCACTGTCGACATCATCAGGTCGAGCGTCGGAGGCGCGGTGAGCGGCTCCAGCCACACCCGGTGTGCGGCGGTTCCTCGGTCCGCGACTCGATCCAACACCGCGTCGAGGACGGCCGGCGCATGTTCGGCGTGCTCGTCATGGTCCGTCGGCGGTCTGGCGGTGAAGATCATCGGCGCCGCAATGTCGCTCCCGTCTTCGGTGTTCGGTCGAGGACAGGGTCCGGAGACGAACGCCGTCTGGAACCGGATCAAGTCCCCGGCGGCTGTCTTCAGCAGGGCCGCGCCCGGTCTGCCGGGGAGCGTGTACGCGTCGGGCACACCCAGCACGGCCCGGGACTCACCGGCGGAGAACGTCTTGAGGCAGATGCGATACGACAAGTGGGTGTCCAGACCGCGGAGTCTGCCCTCGTCGAGTCGTTGACTGGCCAACAGTAGGTGGATGCCCAGCGACCGGCCCAGCCTGCCGATCGCGACGAACAATTCGGCGAAGTCGGGGTGCTGGGCGAGCAGCTCGGAGAACTCGTCGACGACGATGAACAGCGCGGGCAGCGGCGGCAGGCGAGCGTCACGTGACCGAGCCCTGGCGTAGTCCGCGGTGTTGACGAAATTGCCTGCCGCGCGCAGTAACTCTTGCCTGCGGTGGATCTCCCCGGCCAGCGCGTCACTCATCCTGGCCACGAGGTGGGCTTCGCCTGCCAGGTTGGTGATTACGGCCGCAACGTGTCGAGACCGTTCCAAGCCGAGAAACGTCGCTCCGCCTTTGAAGTCGACGAGGACGAAGTTGAGCACGTCCGGCGGGTGTGTCGTGATCATGCCGAGCACCAGTGTGCGCAGTAGCTCGGATTTTCCGGATCCCGTAGCGCCGACGCAGAGACCGTGCGGGCCGATGCCGTTGCGGGCGGCCTCGTTGATGTCGATCAGAACCGGTGTGCCGTCGTCCGCGACGCCGATGGGTACCGGCCGAACCTGTCGGCTTTGGGTCCACACCTTTTCCGGCGTCACCCGGTTCGGTTGGTCGATGCCCATCAGGTCGAGCCAGCCACGGACCGCCGACATGCGGTGTGTTCCACTGGCGGGTGCGGCGTCGGACCCGTGGGCCGCCAACTGTCGCGCACACACCGTGGCCTGCGTCAAGGTCAGCGAGTCCGGCTCGCAATTCCCCTCACGGCGGTCACCGATGCGGACAGTCAGGTGCTCGCCGTCAACACGCAGACACGGCACGGAATTAACCGGGTCGGTTCCGATCGCGACGACCGTGACGCCGCCCGTCTCGGTCGAAGCTTCGGCGCCAGCCCGGCTCCCCTCCGCGACCACTACGAGGTGCCTGCCGGTAGCACCGCCAAGGGTGCGGGATGAATGCTCATGGTGCGGCAACCATTTGAGCCAATCCCACTCGTGTGACGTTTCCTGATCCGTGACCGCCGTTATCGCCACCTGGCGAGGATCGTGGTGTGTCGCCAGTTGGCACACCATCGCACGCACCAGCCCGCGCGCGGGTTCGTCATCGCCGCACACCGCGATGACGCCATGATCCCGGAGCGCGACCGCGACCGGCGATCGCGGCACGACCGAGCGCTGCCGAATCAGCGTGTGCACCGCGGACACCGTCACTGGATCCCGATCGTCGACCGCACCGAGGTCCGGCTCCACCAACGGCGTGCACAACGTCTGCTCACCGACACCCACCCGGACGCAGCAGAAGTCGTCATCGCCGGGGTCCGGTCGCGCCGTTCGCCGGTTGCCCGCCGACGCCCACAACGACTCGGGCGCCGGGTGGCGCGAATACTGTTGGCGGCGTTGCTCGACGGCCGTGACCACGACCTCCTCATCGATACCGTCGAGATAGCGCAGATAGCTCCGCCGATTGCCATCGATCTCGGCTGATCGGTCCGCCCCGCCGCGGGCTCCGTACAGCATCGTGCCGAGCACCGACATGACCATCATCACCGGAAAGAATGCGAACATCGGCGTGCGGTTCGCGCCGGCGCCCGAGGTGAAGTACACGGCCATCATGCCCACCGCTGCGACGAGCATGGCCAGCGGGAGCAGGCGCGCGACGGGACTGGTCGAAGTCACTTTCGGCAGCGCCGGTGGCGATTTCACCACGACGCCGAGTGTTTTCCGGGATGACTCCATTGAGAGATGGGACGCGGCGGGGATCCGCTCGGTTCCATCCACAGCCGACCAAACAAGTGTCGAGGCCCCGTCGCGGGCGGCGTTACGGTGACCACACGGGCACCGTAGGGGGATGCGATGGCTGGTCCAGGCTGCCGAGTCAGCATTCACGTCGATGGGGCGGATACGGCCCAGACTGTGGATTTGGCACTCCCGCGCCGGGCCTGCCTGGGCGACATGCTCCCGTCGATCGTCGAGCTGGTTCGCCCGGATCACCGCGAGGCCGGTGCGCGGTGGCGGCTACACCGAATCGACGGATCGTCGTTGGACGAGTCACTCACGTTGCCCGACAACCATGTCCGCGACGGAGAGGTGCTGTGGCTCACCGCCGATGACATTCCAGATCCGGTCTTCACCGACCGCGATGCCACCCGTACCGTAGCCAGGCGGCGACCCGCACCCGGCGCTGTTCCACGCATGCTGTGCGCCACTGGCAGCGTGGTCGCTACGGGAATCGGCGGTACCGCGCTGTTGTGGTCGACCGATCCTGTTGGCCGCACACTTCCGGTTCTCATCGGCGCCGCACTGACCTGTGCCGCGGTCACCGCCGCCGCCATCGGTGGGCGTACGCACTCGGAACCGTTGCTGGGCACCACATTAAGCGTGATCGCGGTGATGATGGCGGTGGTGACGGGTACCGTCGCGGTACCTGGCGGCCCGCTCGCCGCGCATGTGCTGCTTGCCTCGTCAGCAGCGTTGGCCATCGCGGCGGTCTCGTTGCGCCTCACCAGTCGCGGTCTTGTGCCGCTCGCCGCGATCGCCACCACGTCACTGCTGTGCACCGCGGCCTCGGCGGCCTCGGTCGCATGGCGCCTCGGTGGGACGGCTTCGGGCGCGTTGCTCGCGGCATTGGCGCTGGCGACGCTGAGTCTGGCCCCGCGGCTGGCCATTGCGCTCACCGGCATCGGCCCCGCCCCGCCGTACGACGACATGGATCGTCTTCCCGACTTTGTTGAGGAGAGCGAGGCGGCGCGCGCTCACGACCTGCTGACCGCGATGGTCGCCGGCGCAGCGACCGCCGCGGCCATCGCCGCCATGTCCGTTGGCTACGGTTCCATCGAGGCGCGCGAGGTCTCCGTGCCGGCTGCGGTGTTCGACGGTGTCGTCGGTGCCGCGCTGTTACTGCGCACCCGTACTCATATCGGGACCGCGCGTCGCGCCGCGTTGGCAGCGAGCGGCTTCGTCGCGCTCACAGCGGCATTCGTGATCGTCGCCGTAGCCTTTCGGCAGCACGCCCACTGGTTGGGGGCTCTGGCTGCTGTCGCAGGCACCGGACTTCTGGTCCCGCACCTGCAACGAACACCCGCCCCGGCCGCGCGCCGCGCCGCCGAGCTGGCCGAGTACGCGGCATTGGCGGCGGTGATACCGCTGGGCTGCTGGATCGCCGGCGTCTTCGGCCTCGTCCGCAACCTGGCGCTGACGTGACACGCCTCCTTCGTGTCATCCTCGCCGCCGCATTCGCCTCGGCTCCGCTGACCGTCACCCCCGATGCGGCCGCGATCACGCCGCCACGCGTCGACGATTCGCTGCTTCCCCACCCGCAATCACCGGCACCGCCGCAACCCACCGAGCAGACGGGTTCGTGCACGACCGCGCAGAAGGTCACCCCCGGCGGCGACGCTGGCGGCCAACTGCACGACCTGGACCTGCGGTCGGTGTGGCCGCTCACCCGAGGAGCCGGTCAGACGGTCGCGGTGATCGACACCGGTGTGTCGCGCCATCGACTGCTGCCTCGCCTGGTTCCCGGCGGCGACTACGTGGCCAGCGGCGACGGCACCGACGATTGCGACGGCCACGGCACCATCGTCGCCGGCATCATCGGCGCCGCAACGGATTCGAACACCGCCGGCGCGTTCAGCGGTATCGCGCCCGAGGCCACGATCATCGCCATCCGCCAGTCAAGCACAAAGTTCAGCGCTGAAGACACCAGGGGCACATCCGGTTTCGGTGACGTCGACACCCTCGCTCGCGCGGTCCGCACCGCGGCGGACATGGGTGCCACCGTGATCAACGTCTCGACCGTCGCCTGCGTCGCCGCGGACACCGCTTTGGACGATGGACCCCTGGGCGCCGCATTGGCGTATGCAGTCGACGTGAAGAACGTCGTCGTGGTGGCCGCCGCGGGCAATGCCGGCGCGCCGGGACAGTGTGAGCATCAGAATCCGGCCAGGCCGGGACGACCGGACTGGGACGACGTCAAAGCGGTCGTGAGCCCAGCCTGGTACGACGACTATGTCTTGACGGCCGGATCGATCGGACCGAGTGGTGCGCCTTCGGAGTTCACTTTGGCGGGTCCCTGGGTCGACGTCGCCGCTCCCGGGGAGCAGGTGATGTCGTTGGATCGCGATGGCGACGGATTCGTCGCCGCGGTACCCACATCGACCGGTGAGAAGCCGCTCGCGGGAACCAGTTACGCCGCGCCCGTCGTCAGCGGCATCGTCGCACTGCTGCGGTCACGTTCGCCGCAGTTGACCGCGCGGGAGGTCATGCGCCGCATCGAAGACACCGCGCGGCACCCGGCCGGCGGCTGGAATCCACTCGTCGGTCACGGCGTAGTCGACATCCTTGCCGCGGTCGCCGGCGGCGCCACCTCCCCCGCAGATCCGGGCGACCCGACGGTGGTGTCACTGTCGCGACAGCAACCACCCGACGGACACACAGCGCGTACCGCCACCCGCGGAACCGTCATCTGCCTGGCGGTCGTAGGCGTCATCGCGATGACGTTGCCGGTGAGGCGATTACGTCGTCCCCACTCCGTCGCGCGCGACTGACGCGGCCTCGACGCTCAGCTCCGGCCCGCGCGGCAGTCGCGCCAACAGCGGCCACGGTGCCGGCAGCGGATCGCCGGTCAGCCCGAGCCGCTCGGCCGTCTCCCGATCCCGGATGCCGAAGACCACCCCGGCGTCGTTCACCAAGAAAAGCGTTCCACTTCGTGCACCGTCACCAGTCACGCCCGCCGCTCGCACATACGCGCTGCGGCCCCCGCTCATCGCGAAGGCGTCGATTCGGGGCCCTTCGGCGTCGGCGTGCGCCAGCTGCGCCGGCCGCAGCTCAGCGCTGTCTGGTATCGCGTCGCCCGCGAGGGTTTCCGTGACGACGGCCTCGGAGGCCGCCGCCCACTGCCACCGCACGCATACGACCGGATCGGTTGCCGCACCGGCACGTTCGGGGAACTGCCCGACGGGTAGCGCGTCCACCACAGGGACGGCGCCGATCGCGCCGGGTTCGACTGTGACGACCTCGTGCGCGTCCTGCGGCTGGGTGAACCGGATGAGATCGGCCGCCACCGCGCCGATCCGCTGCACTCCCGCCCTCAGCACCACGTAATGCTGCGACGACTCGGCATGCGGTACGCGGATCACGGCGCCGACCCGCATCCCCTGCAGCGGCGCCGGCGCGGGCGCTCCGGCGTCGTGGATGGCGGGCGCCGCGAGCTCGGGCACCTCGGGCACGGTGTCGAGCAAGGTGCGGGTGACCGGCCGCGGCGCAACGCCGTCGAGTTCGAGCGCACGTACCACGGCCGGATTGCGTAGATCGACCTTCGCGCGCCGCCCGTCAAAGAGCAGATACGTCGTCGCCGCGCCTTCCCCCGCCGCGCTCACCAGGACGCGGTCCGCAGCGGGGCGGTTCTCGTCGGCAGACCCCACCAGGACTGTCAACAGCGACGAATCACTTTCACACGCAAGCCATTCCGACTCTTCTTCCGTCAGCGGCGCGCCGATCATGTCAGGGGCGCCCGGGATGCCGAGCGACGCGCCCCTCGAAGCCCGGTCGACGGCCGACGCGCTGACGAGCCGAGGTTTGGCCGCCGATGCGGTGATCAGCCGGGCCGATGCAAGGTTCGGGACCGGGTGCAGATTGTGGTCGATCCGCACATAGAGGGCGCCGGTGTCGCGCACCATCACGATCGGGGCGTCGCCGAGTCCGCCTCGGGGCTGGAGAAACGCCAGGACGGCGGCCACCCCGAGCCCGATGACCGCCAGAACCGAGCCGACCGACAACGAAAGCGCTTGCGCGCGCATTGGATCGCCGAGCATCTGCACGTCGCCACGGACGAGGGCATGCTGCATGCGCCGCAGCAAGAAGCGGTGTCCGTTGGTCTGCAGTTTGGTGGTCGATCGCCCCGTCATCACTCCCCCGCCGAAAGCCTAAGGCCTGCGGGGAGTCCCGACCGTCACCGCTTTCGACGGTGGCCCATGGCTCGACGCTCCCGGTACGCCGCCACGTGTTGGCGGTTGCCGCAGTTGCCGGTGTCGCAGAACTTGCCCGACCGGTTGCGGGACATGTCGACCAGCACCGCTTCACAGTCCGACGCCGCGCACGTCTTGAGGCGGCGCAGCTCGCCGATGCGGATCAGGTCGGCCAGCGCCATCGCCATCTCCGCGCCCATCCGCTGCCACAGCGGGTCGTCCACCGACGCGAGGTGCAGGTGCCACTCAGGCATCTCCGGATGCCGGGTCAGCCACGGCGAGGCGTTCGTGTCGCGGAGCAAGGCGTTGATCTGAGCCACGGTGCTCTCCTCATCGTCGGCGACCGCCCAGATCCTGCCCAGGCGGTCGCGAAGCCGATGCACCGACGCGAGTTCCTCTGCGTCGCGGTCACGGCGGCCCGTCCAGCCGAAGCTGTCGAGGTAGGTGTTCAACGCCGCCATGTCGCCCAGCCGCTCTCCGTCGACGCGATCGCTGTTGATGAGCTCACACGCGGCCCGCAAGGTGAGCTCGGTGTCATGACTGAAAAGCATTTGACTCATGATGCCTCTCGTCGCTAATGTCAGGAGCGTAGTTTATTTTACTCCTTACATTCCCTCGGAGGTCGACCATGGCCGTGACGGCATCGGGCACGCGGCCCGTTGCCGACCACTTCCGGCTCGGCCTGATGCTGGCGGTCGGCTCGGCGGTCGCGTTCGGCTCTTCGGGTCCCTTCGCGAAGGCGCTGATGACGGCGGGCTGGAGCCCGACCGCCGCGGTCGTCGCCCGGCTGGCAGGCGGCGCGCTGGTGATGGCAGTCTTCGCCACCATCGTCAGGCGCGGGTGGGTTCGCGAAGCGCTGCGCCACCCGACGACGGTGCTCGCCTACGGGGTCGTCCCGATCGCGGGTGCGCAGCTGTTCTACTACAACGCCGTCGCGCACCTGTCGGTCGGCGTCGCGCTGCTGCTGGAGTACACCTCACCGATCATCGTCGTCGCCTGGGTCTGGGCCACCACACGCCGTCGCCCGACCACCCTGACCCTGGCCGGTGTCGGGCTGGCGATCGCCGGGATCATGCTGGTGCTCGACGTGTTCTCGGGCGCGCACATCAACCTGGTCGGCGTGGGCTGGGGGCTGGCGGCCGCCCTCTGCGCCGCCGGGTACTTCCTGATGTCGGCCCACGCAGGCTATACGGCCGAAGGGGACGGGATCAGTCCCGTCACGCTGGCCGCAGCGGGGCTGATCGTCGGCTCGGGTGCGGTCACGCTCCTGGGCCTGACCGGAATCATGCCGCTGACCTTCACCACCGCCGACACCGTCATCGCCGGTCACACCGCCTCGTGGATCGTGCCGGTCATCGCTCTGGGCGTCATCGCCACCGCGGTGGCCTACACGCTGGGCATCATGGGCATCGCCCGGCTGCGGCCACGCTTCGCGTCGCTGGTCGGCCTGTCCGAGGTGATGTTCGCGGTGCTAGCGGCCTGGATTCTGCTGGGTGAAGCGATCACGCCCACGCAGGCTGTCGGCGGCGCCATCGTCTTGGCCGGTCTCGCGCTGGCCCGCGCAGGCGACCGTTCTGAAGCGGTTGCCGAGGCGACGTGGCCGGACGGCCCGCTCGAGGAGTCGTCCGTGCGAGCGAAGCGTTAGCCCCCAGACCCCTCGGTGTGTGAATATGTCCGCGTGACTTTGCTGCGCGAGACGGCCCGACTGGCGGCCGCGACGGCCGCAGTCGCCGCACTCGTCGGCGGCGTGGCCCCGCTGGCGGTGGCCCAGCCCGGCCCACCCCCCGGACCCGTCAGTCCCGGATATGGTTCGGGCACCGCGCCCGGACCGGCGGCGACCTCCCCCGGATACCCCGGATACGGGTCCTCGACATCCGCGTGCAGCGATATCGAGGTGATCTTCGCTCGCGGCACCGACGACACCCCGGGCCTCGGTACGCCGGGCACCGCGTTCGTCAACGCGCTGCGCGGCCTCACCGGAGGGCGCACCATCAGCACGTACGCCGTCGACTATCCCGCCTCGTACGACTTCCTGGCCGCCGCCGACGGCGCGACCGACGCCACCAACCGCATCGCGATGCTGGCGCAGCAATGCCCGAACACCCGCATCGTGCTCGGCGGGTACTCGCAGGGAGCCGCGGTCGTCGACATGCTGGCTGGTGTGCCGCCACTCGGCAACAAGATCGGATCGATCGGCTCGGCTCCCCCGCTGCCGGGCAGCCTGGTACCCAACGTCGCCGCCGTGGCGGTGTTCGGCAACCCGGCCACCAAATTCAGCAACCCGATCACCAAATCGGTGTTCGCCGGCCGCGCGATCGACCTGTGCAAGGACGGCGACCCGATCTGCTCGAAGGGCCGTAACCCGTTCGCGCACAACGACTACGTGAGCGCCGGACTGGTCCAGGAGGCGGCGAACTTCGTCGCTGGCCTGGTCTGACGCCACGCGGGATATCATCTCGTCCCGTGGATTTCGCTCGCCTTCGTCGGGTCGCCGGCACCGCCGTCATCGCGGCCATCGGACTGACCTTCTCGCTCCTGGCGCCAACGGTTGCCTCGGCACAAGGCTGCTCGGATGTGACAGTGGTGTTCGCCCGCGGCACCGGTGAACCCCCGGGCATCGGCCGCGTCGGCCAGGCGTTCGTCGAGGCCCTGCGCCCGCAACTCGGGGACCGCACCCTGTCGGCTTACGGGGTGGCCTACCCGGCCACCTACGACTTCATGATGGCGGCCGACGGCGCCGCCGACGCGGCGGCCTTCGTCACCAACACCGCACAGTCGTGTCCGAACTCGCGCATCGTGCTGGGTGGGTTCTCTCAGGGCGCGGCCGTCGTCGACATGCTCGCCGGCATCCCGCCGCTGGGCAACCGGATCGGCGCGCTGGGCCCGGTCCTGCCTCCGAACGTCGCACCCAACGTCGCCGCCGTGGCCGTCTTCGGCAACCCGGCGACCAAGTTCGGAAACCCGATCACCACGGCGCCGATCTTCGGTGGGCGGGCGATCGACCTCTGCACCGACGGGGACCCGATCTGTTCCCGCGGCCGCAATCCGTTCGCCCACAGCGATTACGTCGGACGCGGAATGGCGAATCAGGCTGCGAATTTCGTGGCGCGGCTGGTCTGAGGTCGCGGCGACCGCTGTCGATTACCTTCGTCGGCGTTGATTAGTTCCTATAGGATCGGCGGAGTGCAAAACGATCTTGTTCGCTGCTTGGGGCGCCGGGGGACGCTGCTCATCGGGGCGGTCGTACTCGCGGTAGCAGGGCTGATCGCGCCCGTCACCCAGGCCACCCCGGGCCTTCTGTCCGTCGCCGCCGCGCAGTCATGCCCACAGGCGGAGCTCATCTTCGCGCGCGGTCGCACCGAGTCGCCAGGTGCCGGCGTGATCGGCAACGCGCTCATCAGTGCGCTGCGCAGCAAGAGCGGAAAGAACATCAACCTCTACTCCGTGAGCTATCCGGCCGATTACGAGATCGACATCGGCGCCAACGACATGAGCTCACGGATCCAGGACATGGCGGCACGGTGCCCCGACACCCGACTGGTGCTGGGCGGATACTCGTTGGGCGCCGCGGTGACCGACGTCGTGCTGGCCGCACCCATCGCCGCATTCGGGTTCGACAAGCCACTGCCTCCCGGGATGGATCGCCACATCGCCGCCGTCGCGCTGTTCGGCAACGGCATCGCATGGGCCGGTCCGATCACCAACTTCAGCCCGCTGTACGGCGAGCGCACCATCGAGCTGTGCCACGGCGCCGACCCGATCTGCAACCCCGCCGAGCCGAAGACCTGGGAGGGCAACTGGCCCGACCATGCGGCGCGCGCGTATGTCAATGCGGGGATGGTCAACCAGGCGGCCGACTTCATCGCCGCACGGATCTAGTCGACCACGCGCAGGTCGCGGGTGACCTTGGTCCGTGCTTCGAGCTGATCGTCGGGCGGATAGTCGACGCCCACGAGTGTCAACCCCTGCGGCGGTGCGGCCGCGAACTCGCTGGACCTTCGATCGGCCGCCAACAAGCTTGCGCACCAATCGGGTTCGCGACGGTGTTCACCGACGGCCAGCAGCGCGCCGACCAGCGAGCGGACCATCGACCAGCAGAAGGCGTCGGCGCTGACATGGGCGGTGACCCGCGTCCCCTCACGCGACCAGTCCAGGCGCTGAAGGTCACGGATGGTGGTCGCACCCTCACGGTGCCGGCAGAAGGCCGCGAAGTCGTGCAGTCCGAGCAGCTTTCGTGACGCCTCGGCCATCGCGTCCACGTCGAGCGGGCGGGGCCAGGCGGTCACATAGCGCGCCTCGTGCGGTTCGACACCGTATGGCGCCGTCGACAGTCGATAGACATAGTGGCGGCGCAGCGCAGAGAATCGGGCGTCGAAGCCCGGGGCGGCACGCTCGACGTCGAGCACGCGGACGTCTCGGGGCAGGAACCGGCCGAGCCGTCGCACCAGCGGCAGGAACTCGCTGTCGCCGGGGCGCGTCGTACGCGGATAGGCGTGCGCCAGAGCCTCTTCGGGCACGTCGACATGAGCGACCTGACCGGTGGCGTGCACACCGGCGTCGGTGCGACCCGCCGCCCGCGCCACCACCGCGGTGCGGAACACCGTCGACAGCGCCTCTTCGAGGACACCGGCCACGGTGCGCTGTCCTGCCTGGACCGCCCAGCCCGCGAACTCGGTTCCGTCGTAAGCGATGTCGAGCCGGAGACGAACGAGCCCGCCACCGGATTCGATGGCGGGCTCGCTCATGACGTCCTCAGGACTTGTCGTCATCCTTGTCGGCCTCGTCAGCCGGGGCCTCGTCAGCCGGGGCCTCGTCAGCCGGAGCCTCGACCTCGCTCGACTCGGCCTTTGCCTCCTCGACCGACTCGTCCTCACTGGGGCCTTCGGCTGCCTCCGGCTCGACCGCGGCCTGCGGCGCGGCGGCCGCAGCGACCGGCTGCTCGGTCTTCTGCGCACCGGCGGCACGCCTTGCACGGTTGGCCTCCGAGGTCACCGTCTTCTCCCGCACCAGCTCGATGACCGCCATCGGGGCGTTGTCGCCCTTGCGGTTCTCGACCTTGATGATGCGGGTGTAGCCGCCCTCGCGGTCGGCGTAGAACGGGCCGATCTCGGCGAACAGCGTGTGCACGATGTCCTTGTCGCGGATCTTCTTCATCACCTCACGCCGGTTGTGCAGCGTGCCCTTCTTGGCGTGCGTGATGAGCTTTTCCGCATAGGGCCGCAACGCCCGCGCCTTCGGCTCGGTCGTCTTGATCCGGCCGTGCTCGAAGAGCGACGTGGCCAGGTTGGCCAGCAGCGCCTTCTGGTGGGCGGACCCGCCGCCGAGACGAGGTCCCTTGGTGGGCTTGGGCATTGCGACTATCTCCTATGTGGGGCCGACCCCCGTATCAGGTAGGGCCGGGACGGACTGGCTTCTTTAGAGCTGTTCGGTTTCGGCGTAGTCCTGGTTGTCGTCCAGGTCGTAGCCCGCATCGCTGTTCCAGGTGCCGGTGGCGACGTCGTAGCCGGCGACCTCGGACGGATCGAAGCTGGCCGGGCTGTCCTTGAGCGACAGACCCAGCTGATGCAGCTTGATCTTCACCTCGTCGATGGACTTCTGACCGAAGTTGCGGATGTCCAGCAGGTCGGACTCCGTGCGGGCGACCAATTCGCCCACCGTGTGCACACCCTCGCGCTTGAGGCAGTTGTACGACCGCACCGTCAGGTCCAGATCGTCGATCGGCAGCGCGAAGCTGGCGATGTGATCGGCTTCGGCCGGCGACGGTCCGATTTCGATGCCCTCGGCCTCGACGTTGAGTTCCCGTGCCAGACCGAACAATTCGACCAGCGTCTTGCCCGCCGAAGCGAGCGCGTCACGCGGCGTGATCGAGTTCTTGGTCTCCACGTCGAGAATCAGCTTGTCGAAGTCGGTGCGCTGCTCGACACGGGTGGCCTCCACCTTGTAGGTGACCTTGAGCACCGGCGAGTAGATCGAATCGACCGGGATGCGGCCGATTTCGGCGCCCGAGGCCTTGTTCTGAACGGCGGGGACGTAACCGCGGCCGCGCTCGACGACGAGCTCGACCTCGAGCTTGCCCTTGTCGTTGAGGGTGGCGATGTGCATCTCGGGGTTGTGCACCGTCACACCGGCGGGCGGAACGATGTCCCCCGCGGTGACCTCACCCGGACCCTGCTTGCGCAGGTACATGGTGACCGGCTCGTCCTCTTCCGACGAGACGACCAGGCCCTTGAGGTTCAGGATGATGTCGGTGACGTCTTCCTTGACTCCAGGCACCGTGGTGAACTCGTGCAGCACGCCGTCGATGCGGATACTGGTGACCGCCGCGCCCGGGATGGACGACAGCAGCGTGCGCCGAAGCGAATTGCCAAGGGTGTAACCGAAACCGGGCTCCAGCGGCTCGATGACGAACTGGGAGCGGTTCTCGGCCTTGACGTCTTCGGACAGTGTGGGGCGCTGAGAAATCAGCATGTGTTTCTTTCCTCCTTCACGGCACCCGCTATTTGATGCCGCGTACTCCAGCCGCCATCCGGGCGGCGGGAAGCCTTACTTCGAGTACAGCTCGACGATCAGCTGCTCGGACAGCGGTACGTCGATCTGCGCGCGCTCCGGAAGCTGATGCACCAGGATGCGTTGGCGCTCACCGACGACCTGAAGCCACGACGGGATCGGCCGCTCGCCCGCGGTCTCACGGGCGATCACGAACGGATCGGTGTTCAGCGACTTTTCCTTCACGTCGATGATGTCGTACTGCGACACCCGGTAGCTCGGGATGTCGACCTTGACACCGTTGACCAGGAAGTGGCCGTGGCTGACCAGCTGCCGCGCCATCCGGCGGGTGCGGGCCAGGCCTGCGCGGTAGATGACGTTGTCCAGCCGGCTCTCCAGGATGCGCAGCAGGTTGTCACCGGTCTTGCCGGGCAGCCTGTTGGCCTCCTCGTAGTAGCGACGGAACTGCTTCTCCATCACGCCGTAGGAGAAGCGCGCTTTCTGCTTCTCCTGCAGCTGCAGGCGGTATTCGCTCTCCTTGATCCGCGCGCGACCGTGCTGGCCGGGCGGGTAGGGGCGCTTCTCGAACGACTGATCGCCGCCGACCAGGTCCACGCCGAGGCGGCGTGACTTGCGGGTCGCGGGTCCGGTGTAACGAGCCATTGTCTGTTTCTCCTCGTCCTACTAGACCCGGCGCCGCTTCGGCGGACGGCACCCGTTGTGCGGCTGCGGCGTGACATCGGCGATCGCGCCGACCTCGAGGCCGGCGGCCTGCAGCGACCGGATCGCGGTCTCGCGGCCCGAGCCCGGGCCCTTGACGAACACGTCGACCTTCTTCACGCCGTGTTCCTGCGCCTTGCGGGCGGCGTTCTCGGCGGCCAGCTGCGCGGCGAACGGCGTGGACTTACGCGAGCCCTTGAAGCCCACGTGCCCCGACGACGCCCAGGCGATGACGTTGCCCTGCGGGTCGGTGATCGTCACGATCGTGTTGTTGAACGTGCTCTTGATGTGCGCGGCACCGTGCGGGACGTTCTTCTTTTCCCTGCGACGGGTCTTCTGCCCCTTCTTGGGGCCGGCCGCGGTCTTCTTGGCGGGTGGCATCGTCGATTACCTGGCCTTCTTCTTGCCGGCGATGGTGCGCTTGGGACCCTTGCGGGTGCGCGCGTTGGTCTTGGTCCGCTGGCCGCGCACCGGAAGCCCACGGCGGTGCCGCAGACCCTGGTAGCAGCCGATCTCGATCTTGCGGCGGATGTCGGCCTGCACCTCGCGGCGCAGATCGCCCTCCACCTTGAGGTTGGCTTCGATGTAGTCGCGCAGCTGGGTCACCTGATCATCGGTCAGGTCCTTGGTGCGCAGATCCCGGCTGATGCCGGTGGCGTCCAGGATCTCCTGGGAGCGGGTACGGCCGACGCCGTAGATATAGGTCAGGGCGATCTCCATGCGCTTATCGCGCGGGAGGTCGACGCCCACGAGGCGTGCCATCAGGCAGTTTTCCTTCTTCTATGCGGAGGTCTTGTCCCAGTCCGTTCCCTCACATGGGGTCCGGCCTCCGTGCCGGACGTGACGAGCGGCGTATCCGCTCAGTGGAACTGGGGTTTCGTCATTCAGTTGTTTCGGCAGCAGAGGGCTGGAGGAAACCCTGACTCAGCCTTGTCTCTGCTTGTGGCGTGGATCAGAGCAGATCACCATGACCCGCCCATGCCGGCGGATCACCCTGCACTTATCGCAAATGGGCTTGACGCTCGGGTTCACCTTCACGGCTCGTTCGATCCTGTTCTTCTGGAGTGTCTGTTTTTACTTGTACCGGTAAACGATGCGGCCCCGGGACAGGTCGTAGGGTGACAGCTCCACCACGACGCGGTCCTCGGGCAGGATGCGGATGTAGTGCTGCCGCATCTTGCCGCTGATGTGGGCAAGGACCTTGTGTCCGTTCTCCAGCTCAATGCGAAACATCGCATTGGGCAGGGGTTCGACCACGCGACCCTCGACCTCTATGGCACCGTCTTTCTTGGCCATTGTTTTTCGGAGATCCTCCGTGTCCTGAATCGTTGGCGCCTTCCCGCCGCGAGCGGCGGATACTGCTTGCGGCGCAGCGTTTGCTCCGACTACAGAACGTGAGCCAGTAGCCAGAAATTCCTGAACAGGGCACGCAAAGAGTCGGCGCGATCACCGCACCGTTGATCCATGTTACTCGCCCACCGGCCGCACCCAAAATCGCGACGGAGGGCTCCGTCAACCGGTCGCCGTCTCGGGCCGGTCCGGTTCTGCGTCACAGCCGCGGACCAGGCCCGATTGCACCAGCGCGGCCGTGACGAACCGGTGCACGGGCCGGGACCTGAAGAAGCCGGTGTGCCCGCCGCGGTACCACTGGATATCGGGGCGGCCCCAGTGCTCCCACAGCCGGTCGATCTGCTCGCGAGGGTGGACCACCTGGTCGGCGATGCCCGCGTAGATGAAGCGCCCAGCCATCGGGACCTGCGGCGGCAACGACAGCGGCGAGATCATCCGGCCCAGCGGGGCGGCCAGCCTGATCGTCTCCATCCGCGGATCGTCGCTGTCCATGCCGGAGTGCCGCGCCAGAAGACCGACCAGGTCTGCGACCGGCACGCCCAGCACCGCGCATTCCAGTTCGTCGTCGAGGCTGGCCACCAACGCCGCGATGAAACCGCCCAACGACAGCCCGTACACGCCGATCGGCGCCTCCGGCTGCTCCCGGCGGATCCACGCCACCAGGCTGCGAACGTCCCACACCGCCTGGGCGGTGGCGTGGATGTCGTCGAGGACGTCCTCACCGGGGAACACCGCACCCTTCGGCAGCCCCTTGGCTCGCGGACCGTGCATCGGCAGCACCGGCATCACGACGTTGAGACCCAACTCCTCATGCAGGTACCAGGCGCGGAAAATCGCCAGGTCGATCGCCGCGCGCCCCATCTCGGTGCCGTGGACACACACCAGCCAGGGCCGCGGTTCGGGGTGGCGCAGCAGCAGACCGTAGCCGCGGGAGTCGGCGTCATAGCCCAGCCAGCGGTCGGCGCCCGGTTCGGCGGCATCCGGCCGGTACCGGCTGGTCCAACGCAGCCGGTAATACGAGCGGTTGCGACGACGCACCGGCGAGACGTCCAGGTCGCTCGGGGGCCCCGGCGCGGCGAAGAACGCCGCCGGATCGTCGAGGCTTCCACGCTCTCCGTAGAAGTCCAGCGCCGCCACCACTTCACCGTGGATCCGCTCAAACGCCCGCGGATCGCTGAGCGGACGCCGCGCCCGCAACCCGAGCAGCACCACCTCGTCGCGGAACGCCTCGGCGGCCAACGCGACCGTCGGCCGCACGGTCGGCGTCTGATCGCGGCCGTCGTGGAGGTAGTCACGCCACGAGCGCGCGTAGTAACCGCCGGTTCTGGTCAGCGGTTGCACCGCACTGCGCAGCGGCGCCTGTATCCGCGGCACGGTGGGGCGGTGCGGAGTCCGTGCGCCACCGTCGGCGCCGACACCGATGTCGTCTGTTCCCACACCTTCGACAGTAGCCACGCAGCCGCCGTCTCCGTAGAGCCATTGGTCACCTGTGCGTGCACGGATCCGGCCGACACAGGGCCCCTGAGGCGGGTAATCGTGCTGGTGCTCAGCCGGTTTCGGCACCGACTGTTTGGCGCAAAGTGGCGCCCACCACTCTGCACGGCCAATGTGGCGGCCCCGATAACATGGCCTACGTCGTTTTGCTGCTGCGAGGTGACTTCGGTCCCTAGTCACCGCCGGCGGCCGGTGGTCCGATGAGAAGTGGCAATCCCGCCGCGCACACCACCCGCTAGGAGCAAACGATGGGTAAGCAAAGACCAATCCTGGCAGATGTGATGGCCGCGGTCGGTATCGCCGCCCTCTACAAAGCCCACGTACAGCCGTGGATATACACCTGGGGCGCCCGTGAAGACGAGATCACCGCAACACTGCCGGGTGACGATTTGGTCGATCCCGACACGCCACGGACCACCCGGGCGGTGTCCATCGCCGCCACACGCGACGACGTGTGGCCCTGGCTGGCTCAGATCGGCGAGGACCGCGGAGGCTTCTACAGCTATTCGGTGCTGGAGCGTGCCGTCGGGGCGGATGTACACAACGCCGCGGTCATCCATCCCGAGTGGCAGGAGCTGCAGGTCGGCGACACGATCTGGCTGGCCCGCCGGTACGGTCCCGGGGCCCGGCAGATCGTGGCGGACGTGAAACCCCGATCACATCTCGTGCTGGTGTCGCCAGCCGACTTCGAGCGCCTGCAGCGGGGCGAAAAAGCCTCGGGCTGCTGGTCTTTCGTGCTCCGCCCGGAAGTGGGACGGACCCGCCTGATTGTGCGCGGCAGCGGGGGCGCGGTGGGCCATTCCTGGTTCGACATACCGCATTTCGTGATGGAGCAGAAGATGATGCGGGGCATAGCGCAGCGGACCCAGCGGACCCGTCGGCTGTCGCGGCCGTCACCCGGGTATCGGTGGGACGATGGGCGCATACTTGTACGCGATGACCGGCCCCTCGCCCCAGCCCCGTAAACCCGTCATTTTGAGCGTCGATGACGATCCGGCGGTGTCGCGCGCGGTCGCCCGCGATCTGCGGCGCCACTACGGCGAAGGATTTCGCATCGTGCGCGCCGAGAACGGCCCCGATGCGCTCGAGACGCTCAACGAACTGAAACTGCGCGGTGAGACCGTCGCGGTGTTCGTCGCCGACTACCGGATGCCGCAGATGAGCGGGATCGAATTCCTCGAAGAGGCGATGGACATCTTCCCGATGGCCCGCCGCGTACTGCTGACCGCGTATGCCGACACGCACGCCGCGATCGACGCGATCAACGTCGTCGACCTCGATCATTACCTGCTCAAACCGTGGGACCCGCCGCAGGAGAAGCTCTATCCGGTGATCGACGCGCTGATCGAAGCCTGGCGCGAGACCGGCGACCGGGCGATCCCGCACACCAAGATCATCGGGCACCCGTGGAACGCTCGCTCGTCGGAGGTTCGCGAGTTCCTCGCCCGCAATCGGCTCTACTACACGTGGTTTCGCGCCGACGAACCCAAGGGCAGGCAGCTGCTTGACGCCGCGGGCCTCGACGGGCTGACGCTTCCGGTGGTTGTCACCGAACAGGGCGAGACGCTCGTCGCGCCGGACGACGCCGAACTCGGCGCGACGCTCGGCTTGTCGATCACGCCCTCGGAGGACTTCTACGATCTGGTCGTCATCGGCGGCGGCCCCGCGGGTCTGGCCGCGGCGGTCTACGGCGCCTCCGAGGGCCTCAAGACGGTCCTCATCGAGCGCACGGCCACGGGTGGGCAGGCCGGGCAGAGCTCACGGATCGAGAACTACCTCGGCTTTCCCGACGGCGTCTCGGGGTCTCAGCTCGCCGAGCGGGCCCGCAGACAAGCCGAGAAGTTCGAAGCCGAGCTCATCACGACGGCCGAGGTCAGCGCGCTCGAGATCGACGGCAACGCCCGCACCGTCCACCTGTCCGACGGCCGATCGATCGGGACGCGGGCGGTGATCCTGGCGATGGGCGTGGAGTACCGGCAGCTGCCCGCCGAGGGCTGCGCCGATCTCACCGGCGCGGGCGTCTACTACGGAGCCACCTCGTCGGTGGCCGCCGAATGCGAGGACGAGGAGGTCTTCGTCATCGGCGGCGCCAACTCCGCAGGACAGGCCGCGATGTTCCTGTCGCGAACCGCTAAGAAGGTGAGCATCGTCTGTCGCCGCACCCTCGAGGACTCGATGTCCTACTACCTGATTCAGCAGATCAGGGCGACCGACAACATCCGCGAACTTCCGCACACCGCCGTGCACAAGGTCGAAGGCAACGGCCACCTGGAACGCATCTGCCTGGAGAACCTGAACACCGGTGAGCGCGAGGAACACACGTGCGGCCGCATGTTCATCTTCATCGGGGCCGAACCGCGCACCGACTGGGTGGAACAGGCGGGTATCGCCCGCGACGACCACGGATTCATCCTCGCCGGGCCCGATCTGCGCGACGTGGCCGGCTGGACGCTGGACCGTCCGCCGCACCACCTGGAAACAAGCGTGCCCGGTGTGTTTGTTGCAGGAGATGTGCGTTCGGAATCCGCCAAGAGGGTGGCGGCCGCCGTCGGCGAAGGGTCGATGGCGGTGATGTTGGTGCACCGATACCTGGCGGAGGCGTGATGGGCGACAACGAGAACCAGTGCATACCCGACGAACTGCGGTCGCTGTTCCTGTTCGAGGCGCTCACCGACCGGCAACTACAGGTTCTGTGCGACAACGGCCACATCGCCACGTTCCAACCCGGTCCCGTGTGCACCGAGGGCGACCCGGCAACCTGCTTCTACGTGTTGCTCGACGGTGAACTGGTGATGTCGAAGCGCTCGGGCGGCGTGGACATCCAAACCAATCGCACGTCCCAGCGCGGGGTGTACTGCGGCGCGTGGTCGGCCTACGTCCCCGACGAAGAGCACCTCTATGAAGCCTCGGTCCGCGTCACGAGGCCGTCGCGCTTCTTTGTGCTCGACGCCGAGGCGTTCGCCAAGTTCATGCAGGCGGAGTTCCCGATGGCCGTGCACCTGCTCGAGGGGCACCGCGTCGGCGGCCGGCGCCAGAGCCAGATCCTCGGCCAGCGCGAGAAGCTGCTCGCACTGGGCACGATCACCGCCGGCCTGACCCATCAGCTCAACAACCCGGCGGCGGCCGCCGCCCGCGCGGTGGCCGACCTTCGCGAGGGCGTCGGCAAGATGCGCTACAAGCTGGCGATGCTGGCCGACGGCCAGTTCACCCCGGAAGCGCTGCGGGTGCTCGTACGGATCCAGGACGAAGTCGCCGAGCAGGTCGCCAAGTCCAAGGCGCAGGAACTCAGCGCGCTCGAGTTGTCCGACCGAGAAGAACACATCGGCGACTGGCTGGAGGGCCGCGGCATCGCCAGCGCCTGGGACTACGCACCGACATTCGTAGAGGCGGGTCTGGACCTCGACTGGCTCGAACGCGTGCAGGCCTCGATCGATGACGTCGACTGCTCGGCGACGCTGCAAAGCGCATTGGGCTGGTTGAAGTACACGATCGACGCCGAACTACGGATGAACGAGATCGCCGACGCCAGCAAGCGGATCTCGGCGCTGTTGGCCGGTGCCAAGCAGTACTCCCAGATGGACCGCAGCGAGTATCAGGCCGCCAACGTCCACGAGCTGATCCACAGCACGATCAAGACCATCTTCGGCGACAAGGTAGGTAAGGACAAACCGGTCGCGCTGGTGTGGGAGAAGGACACCACACTGCCTCAATTGATGTGCTACCCAGGCGATCTCAACGAGGTCTGGACCAACATCATCGACAACGCGATCCAAGCCATGAACTATGAGGGCACGTTGACGATCCGCACATCGCGTAAGAACGACGAGATGGTCCGCGTCGAGATCTGCGACGACGGCCAAGGCATCGCAGAGAAGAACATCGACCGTATCTTCACACCGTTCTTCACCACCAAGCCGTTCGGCCAGGGCACCGGTCTGGGGCTCGATCTCGCCCGGCGCATCGTCGTCGAGAAGCACCACGGCGACATCCGGGTCAAGTCCGCGCCCGGCGATACCCGGTTCATCATCGATCTACCGTTGGTTGCGCCGGCCCCCGAGGCGCCGACCCCGACGGAAGTGCCCGACGTAGCCGGATAGCCGGAATATCCCTTGGACACCGAGAAGTTGGAGCGACCATGACGAAACCCGATCTCGGCAGGTACGGCGCGTTCGGCCATTACTCCATGTGGCAGAAGCTGAGCCCAAAGCAGCTGCGGGCCATCGAAGACCTCGGCTACGGGGCGATCTGGGCCGGTGGCTCCCCCGCGGCCGAATTGGGTTGGGTGGAACCGATTCTCGAGGCGACGAACACACTCAAGCTCGCCACCGGCATCGTCAACATCTGGACCGCCGAAGCCGGGCCCGTCAGCGAGTCCTTCCACCGCATCGAGAAGGCCTGCCCCGGACGTTTCGTGCTGGGCATCGGCGTCGGCCATCCCGAGGCGCATACCGAATACCAGAAGCCGTATGACGCGCTCGTCGCCTACCTCGACAAGCTCGATGAGTACGGGGTCCCGAAAGAGCGACGGGTGGTCGCCGCGCTGGGTCCGCGGGTGCTCAAGCTGTCCGCCGAACGCGCTGCCGGGCCGCATCCGTATCTGACGACGCCAGAACACACCGCCGAGGCGCGCAAGCTCATCGGGCCGGATGCGTTCCTCGCTCCCGAACACAAGGTGGTGCCGACCACCGAAGTGGACAATGCCCGCGCGGTCGGCCGCAAGGCGCTCGACATCTACCTCAATCTCACGAACTATCTGAATAGCTGGAAGCGTCTCGGATTCACCGACGACGAGGTCGCCAAGCCGGGCAGCGACCGGCTTGTCGACGCCGTGGTGGCGTATGGCACCGTCGACGCCATAGCCGCGCGACTCAACGAGCATCTCGAAGCGGGCGCCGACCACGTGCCCGTGCAGGTGCTCACCGGACCGGACAAGCTGGTGGACGCGTTGGCTCAATTGGCCGGTCCGCTCGGCCTGAAGTGACGTGAAACCACCGAAGGGACCCGCATGACTGAGCTCAAGCCCAATTTCGGCCGCTACGGCGTATGGACGTTCGGCGTTCCGAAACCCGAACAGGCCGTGGAGATCGAGAAGCTCGGCTATGGCGCAGTGTGGATCGGCGGATCGCCTGCCGGCAACCTCGAGTACGTCGAGCCCATTCTCGAGCGCACCGAGAACCTTCAGGTCGCCACGGGGATCATCAACGTGTGGACGGCGCCCGCCGACGAGGTCGCCGACGCGTACCACCGCGTCGAGGATGCGTATCCGGGCCGGTTCCTGCTGGGCATCGGTATCGGTCATCCCGAGCACACCGAGGAGTACCGCACACCGTACGACGTACTCGTCGAGTACCTCGACGCGCTGGACGCCAAGAAGGTGCCGACGAGCCGGCGGGTGATCGCGGCGCTGGGACCCAAGGTGCTCAAGCTCGCAGCGCAGCGCAGTGCCGGGGCGCATCCGTACCTGACCACCCCGCAACACACCGGGGAAGCGCGAAACCTGCTGGGGCCCACGGTGTTCATCGCGCCCGAGCACAAGGTCGTGTTGGCCAGGGATGCCGAGGCATCCCGCGAGATCGGTAGGCAGACAGTCGATTTCTACCTCAACCTGTCGAACTACCTGAACAACTGGAAGCGTTTGGGCTTCACCGAGGACGACGTCGCCAAGCCCGGCAGCGACCGGCTGATCGACGCGCTCGTCGCCCACGGCACGCCCGACGCGATCGCCGCGCGGCTCAACGAGCACCTGGAATCCGGCGCCGATCATGTCGCGATCCAGGTGCTCGGCGGATGGGACGTGTTGATCCCCACGCTGACCGAATTGGCCGGGCCGCTCGGCTTGAAGGGCTGACAAACCCGCCTCCGGGCGCTCTTGCGTCGCGCGCCACCGCATTACTAGGATATCCAACTATCTAGTAGTGAGGGGCACGTTCATGACCACCCAGGTTCCGCATTTCATCGACGGTAAGCGCACCAATGGCCAGTCGGGCCGCACCGCCGACGTCTTCAACCCCAGCACGGGTGAGGTGCAAGCGCAGGTCGTGATGGCGTCGACCGCTGACGTCGACGTGGCGGTCACGGGTGCGGCCGAGGCGCAGAAGTCGTGGGCGGCATGGAACCCGCAGCGCCGGGCCCGCGTGCTGATGAAGTTCATCGAGCTGGTCAACCAGAACGCTGACGAGCTCGCCCAACTGCTGTCTCTCGAGCACGGCAAGACCCACGCCGACTCCCTCGGCGACATCCAGCGCGGCCTCGAGGTCATCGAGTTCAGCGTCGGCATCCCGCACCTGCTCAAGGGTGAGTTCACCGAGGGCGCGGGACCGGGTATCGACGTGTACTCGCTGCGCCAGCCGCTCGGCGTCGTCGCGGGCATCACCCCGTTCAACTTCCCGGCGATGATCCCGCTCTGGAAAGCCGGCCCCGCGTTGGCGTGCGGCAACGCATTCATCCTCAAGCCGTCCGAGCGGGACCCGTCGGTGCCGGTCCGGCTGGCCGAACTGTTCCTCGAGGCGGGGCTGCCCCCCGGCGTCTTCCAGGTCGTGCACGGTGACAAGGAAGCCGTCGATGCCATCCTCGAACACCCGGCGATCCAGGCCGTCGGCTTCGTCGGCAGCTCCGATATCGCGCAGTACATCTACGCGGGCGCGACGGCCAACGGTAAGCGCGCGCAGTGCTTCGGCGGCGCGAAGAACCACATGATCGTGATGCCCGATGCCGACCTCGACCAGGCCGTCGACGCGCTGATCGGCGCCGGCTACGGCAGTGCGGGCGAGCGCTGCATGGCGATCAGCGTGGCGGTTCCTGTTGGCGATGAGACCGCAGATCGCTTGCGCGCCCGGCTCGTCGAGCGGATCAACAACCTGCGGGTGGGCCACAGCCTGGACCCGAAGGCCGATTACGGGCCGCTGGTGACCGAGGCGGCGCTGCAGCGGGTGCGCGGCTACATCGACGCCGGCGTCGAGGCGGGCGCCGAGATCGTCGTCGACGGCCGCGAACGCGCCAGCGACGAACTGCAATTCGGCGACGACAGCCTGGAAAACGGCTGGTTCATCGGCCCCACCCTGTTCGACCACGTCACCACCGACATGTCGATCTACACCGACGAGATCTTCGGGCCGGTGCTGTGCATTGTGCGCGCGAAGGACTACGAGGAAGCGCTGGCGCTGCCCTCAGAGCACGAGTACGGCAACGGCGTGGCGATCTTCACCCGCGACGGCGATGCCGCCCGCGATTTCGTGTCACGCGTGCAGGTCGGCATGGTGGGCGTCAACGTACCGATCCCGGTTCCGGTGGCCTACCACACCTTCGGTGGTTGGAAGCGGTCCGGTTTCGGGGACCTCAATCAGCACGGTCCACATTCGATCCTGTTCTACACCAAGACGAAGACCGTCACGCAGCGGTGGCCGTCGGGCATCAAAGACGGCGCGGAGTTCGTCCTGCCGACCATGAAGTAGCACACGAGAACACAAGCAGCATGGACTATTTCGGGCTCGACGACGACGAGCGCGTGATCGCCGAGACGGCGGCCGCGTTCGCCGAGAAGCGGCTCGCGCCGTTCGCGTTGGAATGGGATAAGACCCACCACTTCCCCACCGCCGTGCTGCGCGAGGCCGCCGAGCTGGGAATGGCGGCGGTGTACTGCAACGAGGACGTCGGTGGCAGCGGTTTGCGCAGGCTCGACGGCGTGCGGATCTTCGAACAGCTCGCGACGGCGGATCCGACGGTGGCGGCGTTCCTGTCCATCCACAATATGTGCACGTGGATGGTCGACACCTATGGCACGCCCGAACAACGCAAGAGCTGGGTGCCGCGGCTGGCGTCGATGGAGTCGATCGCCAGCTACTGCCTGACCGAGCCCGGTGCGGGGTCCGATGCGAGTGCGTTGCGCACCAGGGCCGTTCGGGACGGTGACCACTACGTCCTCGACGGGGTCAAGCAGTTCATCTCCGGCGCTGGGTCCTCGGACGTGTACGTGGTGATGGCGCGCACCGGCGGGGAGGGCCCGCGGGGCATCTCGACCTTCCTCGTCGAAAAGGACGCTGCTGGACTGACTTTCGGGGCCGACGAAGAGAAGATGGGCTGGCACGCCCAGCCGACGGCGCAGGTGATCTTCGAAGGCGTCCGCGTACCCGCTGATGCGATGTTGGGCGGTGCTGACGGCGAGGGCACCGGCTTCGGGATCGCGATGAACGGGCTCAACGGCGGCCGGATCAACATCGCGGCGTGCTCACTCGGCGGTGCGCAGGCGGCCTACGACAAGGCCGCCGCCTATGTCCGAGACCGCGAAGCGTTCGGCGGCCCACTTCTCGACGAGCCCACCATCCGGTTCACCCTGGCCGAGATGGCCACCGCGCTCGAGACCTCGCGAAACCTGTTGTGGCGAGCGGCGACTGCGCTGGACGAGAACCACCCCGGCAAGGTCGAGCTGTGCGCGATGGCCAAGCTCTACGTCACCGATGCCTGCTACACGGTCGCCGACCAGGCGCTGCAGTTGCACGGCGGCTACGGCTACCTCAACGAGTACGGGTTGGAGAAGATCGTCCGGGACCTGCGGGTACACCGGATCCTCGAGGGAACCAACGAGATCATGCGGGTGGTCATCGGGCGGTCGCAGGCCGCCAAGGTGCGGGCGTCCGCGTAGGAAGGTCATCAATGACGACGATCGCGTTCTTGGGGCTGGGCAACATGGGCGGGCCGATGGCGGCGAACCTGGTTGCCGCCGGCCAGACCGTCCACGGGTTCGACCCCCAGCCCACGCTGAAATCGGCCGCGGCCGACAAGGGTGTGTCGGTTTTCGACAACGGCGCTGAGGCGGTCGGCGAGGCCGAGGTCGTGATCACCTCGCTGCCCAACGGCGACATCGTGAAAGCGTGCTATGCCGAAGTGCTCCCGGCGGCCAAGGACAACGCACTGTTCATCGACACCTCCACCATCTCCGTCGACGACGCGCGCAGCATCCATCAGCAGGCCCTCGAACGTGGCTTCGCGCAACTCGACGCCCCGGTGTCGGGCGGGGTGAAGGGTGCCACCGCGGGCACGCTGGCGTTCATGGTCGGCGGCGAGGACGAAGCGGTGGCACGCGCCCGGCCTGTGCTGGAGCCGTTGGCGGGCAAGATTATTCACTGCGGCGCCTCCGGTACCGGCCAGGCCGCCAAACTGTGCAACAACATGGTGCTCGCGGTGCAGCAGATCGCGATCGGCGAGGCATTCGTGCTCGCCGAGAAGCTGGGCCTGCCGGCGCAGTCGCTGTTCGACGTGATCACTGGGGCCACCGGCAACTGCTGGTCGGTGCACACCAATTGTCCTGTCCCGGGCCCGGTTCCGACGTCGCCAGCAAACAACGACTTCAAACCCGGTTTCGCGACCGCGTTGATGAACAAGGATCTCGGCCTGGCCATGGCCGCGGTCGAGTCGACGGGTTCGAATGCGCCGCTGGGCAGCCACGCCGCGGAGATCTACAGGAAGTTCGCCGCCGACCATGCAGACAAGGACTTCAGCGCGGTGATCGAGTCGCTGCGGGGCAACTGATCACCGTTCGGCCCAGACGCGCTCGCCGTACTTGTCCAGGTGGGCCACCTGTCCGACCGGCTTGCGCGTCGTCGGCCCGTACCGGCCACGCGGCCAGCCCAGGGGCACGACGCAGATGGGTGTCACGGTCAGCGGCAGGCGCAGGGTTCGCCGGGCCGATGTCACACTCCACAGCGGCAGGGTGATGAGCGACGCACCGAGCCCCATCGCCCGCGCAGCGAGCAACAGGTTTTGCACGCTGGGGTAGATCGACCCGAAGAACGAGGACTCGCCGACGAACGGCGACGGCATGTAGGGCAGCCGTGAACCGCCGCGCAGGCAAGGTACGACGAGGACGGGGATCTCACTGAAATGGTCGACCTGCCACTGCACGGCCCGCAAAATCTTCTGCATCGATTCGTCGCCGGCGGCCAGACGCCGGCCTATCCCGCCGTAGAGCGACCACGCCTGGCGATAACGCTTGCCGAGCTGATCCTTGACGGCCTGGTCCTTGACCACGATGAACTCCCAGTTCTGGCCGTTCGATCCGGTGGGGGCCCGCAGCGCCAACTCGATGCACTTCAGTACGACCGCGTCGTCGACGGGGTCGGGCAGGACGCGGCGCACAGCACGTTGGGTCATCATCGCCTCGACCAGCGGCATGTCGAGGCGGGCGAGCGCTTCTTCGGTGGCGGGGATGTCGGTCATGAGTCGACGCTACCGCCGGACGGCGCGCGGACACGCCCGGTTCGAGTTCGGTCAGCCGCTACGCAGCCGTCTGCTTACGGCTACGCGACCAGTTGGCGTGCAGTCGCTGGCAGTCGGCGAGGCGCAGCGGGTTGGCGCCACCGTAGTCGGGCCGCACCGCCACCGCGGCCGGGATGTCCGGGGTGCCCTCCCCCGTGATCACCAGCGTCGGCATCCCGGCGGCGTTGGCCGCCCGCAGCCCCGAGGCCGAACCGGTGACGGCGAACGCGTCGTCGGCGGACAGCCCGAGCTCCCACAACGCGTGCCGATGTGCCTCCGGATCGGGCATCGGCTTGACGACGTCCTCAGCGGAGACCACGACCTCGACAAGGCCCTCGCCGGCGAGTTGGCGCACCAGCGGCTCGGCCCAGCCGCGCTGACCGTTCACCACGACGGCCACCTGCACGCCGGCGCCGACGGCGTCCATCACGAAGTCGACCAGCCCGGCGCGCGGAGAGAGATCGCGCTCGAGGATCAACTCGTCGAACAGCATGGTCTTCGTGGTGTAGATCTCGTCTGCCAGCAGCTTGGTGAGCACGTCGGCCTCGGTGGCCACGCACCGCTTGCGAAGCTCGGCGGCGACCCTCTGTCGCTCGTCGCTGAGCGCGAGCAACTGTCGGTAACGCGGCACCGACCACTGGAAATCCAGGCCGTGCGTCGCGAAGGCCGCGTTGTAGGCGACCCGGTGGCCGTCACATTCGATGTCGGTCAGTGCGTCGAGGTCGAACACCAGACCGCGCACGGCACAGCCGGAATCAGGCCCGGCACCAGGAGGAGAACAGTCCCACCAGAATCGGCCCGCGCGCCACGTCGTCTCCTGCGTTGTCGGCATATGTAGAGCGTGGCTCCCATCACACGCGACGTCCTCCCCCAATCGGGGGATCGTCGGTGCCGCTTCGGCCCGCCGCACCCCGCCGACATGCTTCACCTGGGAAATGGCACCTCTAAGGTAGGTGCATGCCGAGCAGCCCACCGGTGCGTCTTGTGCTGGTCGATGACCACGAAATGGTCATCGAGGGCCTCAAGGCCATGCTCGCGGCGTTCGCCGACCGGGTGCAGGTCGTCGGGCAGGCCGTCGGCGCCGAACGCGCGGCCGCGGTCATCGACGATCTCGATCCCGACATCGTGCTGTGCGATGTGCGGATGCAGGGTGCGAGCGGCCTGGATCTGTGCGCCGAACTGCGCGAACGCAACGCCGACCGCAAGATCGTCATGCTGTCGGTCTACGACGACGAGCAGTACCTGTTCCAGGCCCTTCGCGTCGGGGCGTCGGGATATCTGCTCAAGAGCATCAGCAGCGACGAACTGGTGCGGCAGCTGGAGTTCGTCCACCGCGGCGAGACCGCGATCGACCCGGGCATGGCGGCCAGGGCCGTCGACACCGCGGCGCGGCTGCAGCGCGACGAGTTCTGGCCGGGCGCGCGCCAGGGGTTGACCCAGCGTGAGAGTGAGATCCTCTCGCTCGTCGTCAACGGGCTGTCCAACCGGGCGATCGCGGCCAAGCTGGTGATCGGCGACGAGACGGTCAAGACCCACCTCAGCTCGATCTACCGCAAGCTCGGTGTCAGCGACCGCACCGGCGCCGTCGCGACGGCCCTGCGCGAGGGAATCTTCACGTGACGACGGAATCGGGTCCGTCGGACGCGGTGCGGGAGCTGAGCCAGTACGCGCTGGCCGCCGACCGCGAGCTGGCACTGCTGCGCGAACTGATCCAGGCCGCGTCGAAGGGGCCGGGTGTCGAACCGCTGGCCGCCGCGGCCGCGCGGATGATCACCGCGGCCACCGCCAGCGACGTGTGCTTCGTGCACGTCCTCGACGACAGCGACCGGTCCCTCACGCTGGCCGGTGCCACACCGCCGTTCGACGCCGAGATCGGCAAGATCAGACTGCCTCTGGGGCAGGGCATCTCGGGTTGGGTCGCCAGCCACCGCGAGCCGGTGGTGATCACGCAGGACAAGGAGTCCGATCCGCGCTACATGCCGTTCCAGTCGCTGCGGGGCAGCGATTTCACGTCGATGGTGTCAGTGCCGATGGAGACCGACCCCGGCGGCCTGGTCGGCGTGCTGAACGTGCACACCGTAGAGCGCCGCGACTTCACCGAGCGCGATGTCGAGTTGCTCGTGGTGATCGGCAGGCTCATCGCAGGGGCCATGCACCAGGCCCGGCTGCACCGGCAGCTGGTGGCCCGTGAGCGCGCCCACGAGAACTTCGTCGAGCAGGTGATCGAGGCTCAGGAACTCGAACGGCGAAGGCTCGCAGGCGATATCCACGACGGCATTTCGCAGCGACTGGTCACCTTGTCCTACCGGCTGGACGCCGCGACCCGATCCGATGAACCCGCGATCGTCGCCGAACAGCTCGGCAAGGCACGCGAGTTGGTCGACCTGACGCTGCAGGAGGCCCGCGCGGCGATCAGCGGGTTGCGCCCGCCGGTTCTCGACGACCTCGGCCTGGCCGGCGGACTGGCCAGCCTCGCCCGATCGATACCGCAGATCGGCATCGAGGTGGATCTTGCCGAGCGCCGCCTCCCCGACCACATCGAGCTCGCGCTGTACCGCATCGCCCAGGAGTGCCTGCAGAATGTCGTCAAACACGCCAAGGCTACGTCGGCCCGGCTGACGTTCGCCGTCGACCCCGCCGATAGCGGTGACGTCGCACGTCTCGAAATCATCGATGACGGAGTGGGTTTCGATACTTTCGAACATCCGTTGGGGGGCGACGACATGGGCGGCTACGGCCTGCTGTCGATGGCCGAGCGCGCCGAGATCGTCGGCGGTCGGCTCAACATCCGGTCCCGCCCCGGGGCGGGGACGGCAGTGACGGCGACGATTCCGCTGCCGACCGTGCTGGAGTAGGCCCCATCACTCGAGGGTGCAGTCGTTCGCCAGGTGATCCTCGATGGCGGCGATCACGTCTTCGGACGCTTCGCGAAATGCGGCAAGGCGCTTCGGGCCGAGCACGTCGATGAACAGTTCCCGCACCCGTGCCGCGTTGGCCGGTGCGGACGCGTTGATCGCGGCGCGGCCGGTGTCGGTCAGCACGATGTCGGGATAGCGGCCCGTCGACTCCTCCCTGCGGATCAGGCCGCGCTTCTGCATCCGGCTCAGGTGGTGTGACAGCCGGGTCTTCTCCCAGTGGGTGGCCCTGCCGAGCTCGTACGCTCGCATCCGCCCCTTCGGCGCCTCCGACAGGTTGACCAAGATCTCGAAGTCGGAATCCGAGAGCCCGAACTCGCGCTGCAGGTGCATCACCAGGTGACGCTCGAGCCTGTGCCGCATCGTCACGAATGCGCGCCAGGCGCCCAGTTCTTCCTCGGTCAGCCGCCCTTTACCAGCCATGATGACGATCCTACCGGTTCGGGTTGACATATCAACTACAACTACTACCCTCGGTTGGGTTGATGTATCAACCCAGGAGGAGGAGATGGCCATGACACAGCATGTGATCACCGTTGTGGGAGCGACCGGCAAACAGGGCGGCGGACTGGCCCGAGCGATCCTCGCCGATCCCAGCGGGAAGTTCTCGGTTCGCGCAGTGACGCGCAACCGGCAGTCCACGCAGGCCATGCGGCTTGCCGCAGCGGGCGCAGAAGTCGTCGAAGCCGATCTGTACGACGTCGCAGGCACGCAGCGCGCATTCGACGGAGCCGAGGCGGCGTTCGTCGTCACGAACTACTGGGCGGACCGGACGGCGCAGGAGGAGGCCGCACGCAGCCGGGCGGAATCGGAACTGTACCAAGCCGAAACCGCTGCGCGCGCGGCGAAGTCAGCGGGCGTGACGCACGTCATCTGGTCGACGTTGGAGGACACCCGGGACCACTTCGGCGACGACGCACGGGTGCCGACCGTCGAGGGACGGTACAAGGTGCCGCACTTCGACGCCAAGGCTGAGGCGGACGGTTTCTTCACCGAACACGGCGTGCCCACGACGTTTCTCCGAACAGCCGGGTTCTACGAAGGGTTCCTCGCGGATCTGCAACCGGTGCGCGTCGAAAGCGGCGAACTGGTGCTGACGCTGCCGATGGCGGACCGGCCGATGGCGGCGATTGCGGTCGGCGACATCGGCCGCACCGCATTCGGCATCTTCAAGCGGGGTCCGGAGTTCATCGGCCAGACCGTGAGCATCGCCGGTGACCACTTGACCGGCGACGAGTTCGCCGCCGAACTCTCTAGGCTGCACGGGGAACCGGTGACTTATCGACCGCAATCTTGGGATGAGCTGCGCGCCATGGACTTCCCCGGCGCCGTCGAGATGGGCAACATGTTCCAGTTCTACGCCGAGGACTCCGAACGGTTCACCGCTGCGCGCGATCTGGCGTTCGTGCGGACGCTGAACCCCGATCTGCTGTCCTTCCACGACTGGGTGGCGCGGCAGAACGCGGCATGACCAGCACTGACCGAACCTAGAAGTCCCCGGAGTTGCGGCGCAGCGTCTGGATCGAATCGGCCAGGGCCCGCGACTCGGCGCTCGACATTCCGATGTCGGCGAAGACCTCGTTGTTCAACGTCACCGTGGCGTCCTCGACCGTCGAGCGGCCGAGGTCGGTGATCTGAACCAGCGTGGTGCGCCCGTCGGTCGGATGGGGAATCCGCTCGACCAGTCCGTCGGCCTCCAGCCGCCGGATCGCGTGCGTGACGCTGGTGACGTGCACCTGCAGTCGATCGGAGGCCTTGGTGATCGGCAGCGCGCCGTTGCGGGTGAACGCCAGCAGCCTCAGCAACTCGAACCGCGAGAAGCTCAGATCGTAGGGCCGAAGTGCGCTTTCGACACGCGCCAGCAGGATCTGGTGGGCCCGCATCACCGATGTCACGGCGACCATGCCGTCGGCGACATCGCCCCACCCGCAGCGCTCCCAGTTGGCCCGCGCGAGCGCGATCGGGTCATGGTCATCCTGCCGCGACGGTTGGGGGGCCACGCCTCTTCATACCGCATCGATCGGCGCGGTCAGCAGATTTCAGCGCATGGCTTGGGCGACCGCGGCCACCACAGCGCGGGTGGATCTGCGGTCTCCCACGGTGATGCGCACGCCACCGTCGGCGTACTGGCGGACACGCACTCCGTTCGTCTCGAAGATCTGCCCCCAGCCACGGCCACAGTTCGGCACGTAGACGAAGTTCGCGTTGCTCTCGGTGCTGTACACCCCCATGGACCGCAGCCGCATGCGCAGGTGTCGACGCTCGCTGGTGATCATCCGGATGCGTTGACACAGCTCGGCTTCCGCGTCGAACGACGCCGCAACCGCGACGAGTGCGGTGATCGCGATACCAAAAGGCAGTTGCATGCTCCACAGCCTGCGGGCCAGCTGTGGGGCGCAGAAGCCATACCCGATGCGGAGTCCGGCCAATCCGTAGGCTTTCGAAAACGTCCGCAGCACCACGACATTGGGGTATCGCGCGACCAATCCGACGGCGTCGATCCGGCACTCCGGCGCCAGGAACTCCGCGTAGGCCTCGTCGAGGAGGACCACGGTCTCCGGCGACAGGCGCCGGATGAACCGCTCGAGTTCGGCGGCGGGCTCGATGGTGCCGGTCGGGTTGTGCGGGCGGCACACCACCACGACCCTCGCATCCTCAGCGGCCGACGCCATCGCGTCGAGGTCGTGGTGACCGTGCGCGTCGAGCGCGACGGTGACCGATTCCAGCCGCGCCATCTGCGCGAAGATCGGATACCCGTCGAACGTCGGCGAGGCCATGACGATTCTGTCGCCGGGATCCGTCACCGCATGCAGCACCTGCATGATCACACCGGTCGCACCGGCCCCGACCACGACCTGCTCGTCGCACAGGCCCGTGTGTCCGGCGATCAGCGAGCGCAGCCGCTCGGGCAGGTACTCCGGATACCGGTTGGCCGCCTCGATCGAGGCGCTCAGCGCCGAACGCACGGACGGCAGTGGCGGGAAGGGATTCTCGTTGAGCGACAGCGCCATCGGGTCCAACGACGTGGGTAGCGCGCCGAGCGCCTCCGCTCCCCTGTGCATCGGTTCGGTCATCAGCTGCGGCCGCCCCACCGCACCGCAGCCGCCCCGGCGAAATCACCAGCGTGGGCGAACGCCGCCATCAACACGACCTCCCCCGGTTTGAGTCTTCCGCTGTCGATCGCACGATCGAGGTTGACCGGAATACCCGCGGCGAACAGGTTGCCGCACTCGTCGAAGGTGTCGACGTGACGCTCGGGCGGCAGTTCGAGCGCTTCTCGCCAGTTGCGCAGGAACACCCGGTTCGGCTGGTTGGTGACGAGCAGATTCAGATCGGGGGGCTTGACCCCGATGCGGTCGCATACCGCATACGACACCTCGGGAACCTGCCGGTTGCCTCGCGCCAGCACTTTGGTGATCTTGCTTTCGGTGAAACCGATGTAGCCCTCCCCCGGACCCGGCTGCCACCACTTGCGCGGCGGGTCGGACGCGATCGTCATATCGCCGGCGAACTCGCCGTAGGTACGACATTCGACGTCGAGGATCGGTGACTGCTCCGACACCGCCACCAGGCCGACGGCCGCACCGTCGCCCGGCACCGACGCCTGCGCCTTGCGCCGCACCTGCGGTTGGTCGAAGACCTGACCGGCGGCGTTCTGCGCGACGGCGACCAGCGCCGTGCGTCCCGCGCCGGACGACAGCAGTTGCCGCGCCACCTGGAGCCCGAATACGAACGCCGCACAGCCGCCGTTGTGCAGATCGAGCACCCACGTCGGTTTCATGCCGAGTCGGTGCGCCATGGCACCGCCGCCACCGTAGAACGGGACGTCGGGCATCTGGGTGTGGGTGATCAGTACGTCCGCCCCGGCGACGGCGTCCTGGCCGTGACGCTCGATCAGGCCGGCCGCCGCACGCTCGACCATGTCCACGGCCGTCTCGTCGGGTGCGACGTGGTGACGGAATCTGGGGGCACGGAACATCATGTTGTCCCGCAGATCGTCGGATTCGGCGAACTGCGCATAGTATTCGGCGCCGATCGGCTCACCCGGCAGGTACGTCGACACGTCCAGAAGGCTGACGGTCATACCGAACTCACCTCATCCAATCGGGCGTCACGGGAAGGCCGTTGTGGTGCCGGTACTCGGCGATCGCCTTGAGATTGCGCAACTCGAGCAGGTGGCCGGGACCGAACATGTCCCAGAAGTCGCCCACCCATACGGGCCGCTCGGGCGGGGCGGACTCCGGATACGGGTTGCGGTCGTAGAACGGGTGATGACAGTTGGTCCACAGCACCACCGAACCGGGTTTGTCGAACACGACCTGGGCACCGACGACGCGCATCAGGTAGATCATCCACAGGTGCCTGCCCTGATCCCACGCGCAGTGGTAATCCACCGTCATGGCCGCCTCGTTGGCTACCGTGCGGGTGAAGATCTGCGTCTGCGAGCCCAGCCGGTCGTACGCCACCCACAACCCTGGTTCCTCGGTGGGGGTGAAGCCGCGCAGGCTGTATGTCCATTCCTCCAGACACCTTGTGTCGGAGAGGTATTCGAACAACTCGTCGGGTGGACAGTCGACGTACTCGTTGACGGTGCAGTACTCGCCGTAGACGTAGTCGTGCGGATAGACCGACCGCATCATCTCCATGATGATCGGGGTGGCCTTCTCACGCGGTGACGTCTCGACGCGAATGAGGCCGTCGAGCGGCTCGCCGGTGCCGCGATGGGCGGTGATGTCGTCAAGGGCGGGCAGGGACATGGTTGCGGATCTCCTCTGCGGCAGGTGGTTTGACGTTGATTCGGTCGAGGAACGCCGCGAACGGCGGGATCTCGTCGGCACAACATTCGATGCTGAGAACGGCGGGGCCGTCGGCCTCGAGCGCGGCTGTGAGCGCGGCGGGCAGCGATGCGATGTCCTCGATGTCGGCGGTGGGCAGTCCCGGGAACATCGCGCCGAGGCCGGCCCCCAACCGACTCGGTCCGAACCGGTTGTAACTGTAGCGATCGCCGTAGAACAGCTGCTCGCGGGTGAGGCACATCGCATGCGCGTGGTTGTCGAACAGGAGGAACGTCACCGGCAGCCCGTACTCGCGCGCGGTGTGAATCTCCATGCCGTGCATGAGGAAACTGCCGTCGCCCGCTATCACCAGCGTCCGCCTGCCACGTCCGAGCGCCATTCCGATTCCCGCGCCGAAGCTGTATCCCATGCCCCCCATGCCGAGCGCGACGAGGAACCGGCCGTCGCGCCGCACCGGTAGGTGGTGAATCGCCGCCGCCCCGACGTTGCCCGCGTCGACCACGATGTCCACTCCGTCGGGCAGCGTTGCGTCGAGCGAGACCATCGCGTCGCGATACCGGACGCCGGTTCCGTGATGGGGCGGCGGATGCAACTCGTTCCGCGTCACCGTGTCGGGAACCCGCAGGCGCGCAGGCCGGCCCGCACCTGACAGCGCATCGGTGAGCGCCCCCAGCGAGGTGCGCAGATCGTCGGTGTGCGCGTGTGTGCACGCGAGATACGGTGGGGCGGAGCCGATCGAGAACACGGGAACCGAAGCCAGGGCATTCTCGAGGCCGGCCCGCGCCGTCAGCGTCATCCTGGTGCCCACCAGGAGGCACACCCCGCTGTCGGCCACGGCCGAGGCGATGGTCGGATGACCCATCACCCCGGTCACGCCCAGCGCCGACGACGATCCTATCCCCGGTGTGCCCGCGGCGTCCTTCGCGTCGGGAACGGTGGCCACCCGGGCGCGCAGCAACGCCCGCAGCGCCTCGAGTTCGGCACGCGCGTCGTCGCGGGCAACCTGTTCACCCGCGATGATCGTGACGGGACCCTCGGCTCTCCGAAGCGCACGTGCGACCGCATGCGGGGCAGCCGGTGTCACACCGGCGCGCCCACCGACCACCGCACCGCCGTTGACCGGCACCTCGGCTTGCTGGATGTCCTTGGGTAGCAACAGCACCGACGGCCCTCGCCGGGCCGCTGCGGCCTCGATCGCTGCGGGAAGTGCGGTCACGATGTCGGCGGGCATGAGTATCCGCCGGCAGTGCACCGACACCGCCGAGAACAGCGCGTGCGCATCGAGTGCCCCGTTGCGCCCGCTGGTGTCCTGGAACGCGCCTCGACCGTCGAGTGCGCTCGGCGGTTGTCCGATCAACGCCAGCACCGGCACTCGGCTGGCCAACGCTTCCCCCAGAGCGGGAACGGTGTTCAAGCAGCCGCCACCCGACGTCGCCGCCACCACACCGATTCCGCAGCCGCCGCGGCTGTATCCGTCGGCCATGGTGGCCGCGGAGAACTCGTGCTTGGCGAGTACGGCGTCGAAGTCGGAACGGAAATACGCCGCGTCGTAGAGATCTTCGATGTTGGCACCGTCGACACCGAAGATGAACCGCACGCCGATCGCCGCAAGGTACTCGACGATGTGGTCGACGACTCGGTGGCCCATCTCTCACCTGCTTTCGGACTTCAGCCAGTTACACGATGCGCGGGCAGGTGGAGTTCATCGGTTCAGAACATTCACAGCGAACGCTCGAGAAGCACTTCACCGGATTCGGGTGAAACCAGTTGCACGGCAGCGATTTCGTCCATCTGCATCGGCGTGGTGGCGCTCGGCAGTGCGGTCGCGCCCGACAGCCCCAGCCACGTCGCCACTTGGTTGCGGCTGCCGTCGTGCCCCACCACAACCATCCCCAGGTTCTGGGGCGGCGCATCGCGTTGGCCCCAGTCGCCGTAGGTGCATGCCATGTCGATTCGAGTGCCCCAGCCGTACCCCGTCATCGAGATGGTCGCGTTGATCGGCGTCTCGGAAACCTTGGCCATCTCCAGTTGCTGACCCGACGCCTGCGGCGGTGTGCCGGTCTGCAACCCGAACGTCTCCGGACGGACCGCGATCGCGATGCCGACCGCCAGCACCGCGGCGGCCAGACCGATGGCGGCCGAGGTCATCCACCGCGTCCGTCTGCGTCGCGCGCGCACCCTGTCCAACAGCCCGCTCAACAGTTCCGGCGGGGGTTCTGGGTGCGTGGGTGCGTGGCCGTCGAACTCGGCGGGTTCGACCGTGCTCAGCAGAGTGGAGATGTCGCGCAGTTCGGCGACCGCGGCCGCGCAGCGCTCACAGGTCGCAAGATGTGCCTCGTACTCGCGGCGGTCCTGTTCGGTCAGCGAGCCCAGGACGTAGGCGGCGTCCCACGTGGCGTACCGATCGTCGTCCGCCCGGCCGAGGACGGGTTCGAATGCCGTCACCGTGTCACCCCCATCTCCTCCAACTTGAGCTTGAGCGCTCGTACCCCGTAGTGCAGCCGTGACTTCACGGTGCCCTCGGCGATGTGGAGGTCGGCTGCGATCTGCGCCGTGGTCCAGCCCTGGTAGTACGCGCGGCTGATGACCGCGCGATGCTCATCGGACAGCGCACCGATGGCTTCGCCGAGCATCATTCGGTTCAACGCAGCCTCCACCTCGTCGGGCCCGGCCCGGTCCGCGGTCGTCTCCATGTCGGCGGTGCCGGATTCGCTGCGAAAGCGTGCACTGCGCGTCTCGTCGATGATGAGGTTGCGGGCGACGGTGAACAGCCATGCCCGCGCTGACCTCGAGGCGTCGGCCGTCACCTCGGGGTGTCGCCACGCCCGCAATAGCGTCTCTTGCACCACATCCTCCGCCCGGGCCGTATCGCCGGTCAGCCGGACCGCATAGCGCCAGATTGCTGCGGCATGCTCCGCATAGAGCACCCGCATGACGGTCGCTTCCGGATCGTCCAATATCAACCTCCGCTGTAGACACGAGGTTGGCGGTCATCCGGTTCAGTATCGGCGCTGCGCCCTCACAGCGGGACGGAGTTGCGCCGGGCGCCGGCTTGGGTGTCGGCGAACCGCTCATGCAGGGTGCGCAGCACCGCCGCGCACGCCGCACGCTCGGCCGGGTCGATGTGGTCCAGCACCCGGGCGAGTTCGCGGCGACGGCGAGCGGTCACCTGTCGTACCAGTCGGCGCCCCTGGGCGGTCAGTTCCAGGGTGACGACGCTGCGGTTGGACGGGTCCGAACCGCGCACCAGGTGACCCGACGCATGTAGCCGGTCGGCCAACCGCGTCACCGTGGACCCGACCACGCCGAGCGCCTTGGCGCATTCCGTCGACGTCGACCGGCCGCGCTGCTGCAACACGGCCAGCAACCGGAACTGCGGCAGCGAGACGTCGACCTCGTCGACACTGCGCAGCGCCAGACCCACCAGGTCCCGGGCCGCGGCCTCGAACGCCGTCAGCTCTTCTTTCGGCGTCTTGGTCACATCGGTATTCCGCGCGCGTGCATGCCGAAAGTATCGCACGCAGCCGGTCCCACTCAGCGCAGCCGAGCACCAGGTATTGCGTTTTGCAAGCCTTGCATAATGCAAGTGTTTGGGGCACACTGGATTTTTGACTGGTTCAAGTATTCGGAGGGCGGCATGTCCGTGACTCGCTGGCACGAGGAGCTGCGGGCCGCGGGGCTGCGTGTCACCAAGCCCCGTCTCGCGGTGCTCGCCGAGGTGCAGAAGCGTCCGCACGCCGACGTCGAAGAGATCGCCGCCGCAGCACGCCGGCGCATCGGATCGCTGTCGACACAAGCGGTTTACGACGTGCTCTACGCCCTCACCGGCGCGGGCTTGTTACGCCGCGTCGAGCCGGCCGGCTCACGCGCCCGCTTCGAACTGCAGACCGGCGACAACCATCACCACGTGGTCTGTCGATCGTGCGGCGCCATCGACGACGTCGAGTGCGCCACCGGGCGAGCCCCGTGCCTACATGCCGACGGAGCAACCGGCTACGCGATCGACGAGGCCGAAGTGACTTTCTGGGGCCTATGCCCCGACTGCAATGGCAGCACACAACCCACCTGAATGGAGATTCTGATGACCGCTTCGAAATCCGGCTCCACCACCGGCACCGGCGCACCGGCTTTCAGCGACCGCAACACTCTCAGCGCCGGCTCGAACGGACCACTCGTTCTGCACGACGTGCATTTCCTGGAGCAGATGGCCCACTTCAACCGTGAGCGTGTCCCCGAACGCAGCCCGCACGCCAAGGGCTCCGGCGCCTTCGGGGTGTTCACCGCCACCGAGGACGTCTCGCAGTTCACCAAGGCCGCACTGTTCCAGAAGGGCGCGAAAACCGATCTGCTGATTCGGTTTTCGACGGTGGCCGGTGAGCAGGGCAGCCCGGACACCTGGCGGGACGTGCGCGGATACTCGCTGAAGTTCTACACCTCAGAAGGCAACTACGACCTCGTCGGCAACAACACGCCGATCTTCTTCGTCCGCGACCCGATGAAGTTCCCCCATTTCATCCGCAGCCAGAAGCGGCTGCCCGACTCCGGCCTGCGGTCCTCGCAGATGCAGTGGGATTTCTGGAGTTTGAACCCCGAGTCCGCCCACCAGGTGACCTACCTGATGGGTGAGCGCGGCCTGCCACGGACCTGGCGCCACATGAACGGCTACGGCTCGCACACCTACATGTGGGTCAACGCCGCAGGCGAGAAGTTCTGGGTGAAGTACCACTTCCACACCGACCAGGGCATGGAGTTCCTCACCAACGACGAGGCCGCCGCCCTGGCCGGTGAGGACAGCGACTTCCACCGCCGGGACCTCTTCGATGCGATCAAGCGGGGAGAGCACCCAAGCTGGCGGCTCTCGGTGCAGGTGATGCCGTATGCCGAGGCGGCCGATTACCGGTTCAACCCGTTCGACCTGACCAAGGTGTGGCCGCACTCGGACTACCCGCTGATTCCGGTCGGCAGCTTCACGCTCAACCGCAACCCGGAGAACTTCTTCGCCCAGATCGAACAGGCGGCGTTCTCCCCGGGTAACACGGTGCCGGGTATCGGTCTGTCGCCGGACAAGATGCTCCTCGGCCGCGCGTTCGCCTACAACGACGCGCAGCGCAACCGGATCGGCACCAACTTCCACCAGCTGCCGGTGAACCAGCCGCGCGACGGGGTGCCGATGAACTCCTACATGTTCGACGGCCAGATGGCCTACCACCACTCCGGCGCGGCGCCGGTTTACGCGCCGAACAGCGGCGGACGTCCGTGGTCGGACACCACCGGCCCGGCCGAGGACGGCTGGGAGGCAGACGCCGAACTGGTGCGCTCGGCCTACGCGTTGCACGCCGAGGACGACGACTTCGGCCAGCCCGGCACGATGGTGCGCAAGGTGTGGAACGACGCGCAACGCACCGCGGCGGTCGAGACGATCGCGGGCAGCCTCGACGGGGTGGCCGGCGAGGTGCTCGACAGGTCGCTGGAGTACTGGCGCAACGTTGACGACGATCTGGGCGCCCGGATCGAGAAGGCGGTCCGCGGGGACGCCGCACCCGAACCCGTGCAGGGTATGGGCGAGGGCTAACCACCCCAAGTGAATTCGGGCGGGCGGCCTACTGAGTGAGGATCCGCGGCCCGTCCTCGGTGACGGCCACGGTGTGCTCCCAGTGGGCCGCCCGCGATCCGTCTGCGGTCACGACGGTCCACTCGTCCTCGAGGATCACGGTCTTGGTGGTGCCCAGCGTCAGCATCGGCTCGATGGCCAGCACCGAACCGACCGCCAGATAGGGTCCGCGCCCGGGCGCGCCCTCGTTGGGCAGGAACGGGTCCATGTGCATCTGCCGTCCGATGCCGTGGCCGCCGTAGCCGTCGACGATGCCGAACGTGCGACCGTACCGCTTCTCGGCGGCGCGCGCCGCGGTCTCGATGGCGTGTGAGACATCGGTGAGCCGGTTGCCGGGCACCATCGCGGACGCGCCGGCCTCCATGGCTTCCTTGGTGGCCTGCGACAACGCCTCGTCGACCGGGATCAGCGTCCCGACACCGAACGTGATGGCCGAGTCGCCGTGCCAGCCGTCGACGATCGCCCCGCAGTCGATGGACACCAGGTCCCCGGGCGCCAGGGTTTCTTCCGCAGACGGAATGCCGTGCACTACACGGTCATTGACCGAGGAGCAGATGCTCGCCGGATACCCGTGGTAGCCGAGGAAGGAGGGCACGCCTCCGCCGTCGCGGATCACCGACTCGGCGATCTCGTCGAGCGCCAATGTGGTCACGCCGGGGGCGGCGGCCTGACGGACCGCGGCCAGCGCCGACGCCACCAGGGCTCCCGCGACGGCCATCGCGTCGAGTTCATCGGGGGTGCGCTGCGGTACGACCTTGCGTCCGCGCAGGCCCATCAGGCCCATATCCGCTACTTACCGAGCGCCTGCAGCGCGCGCGCGAAAACCTCGTCGAGGGCGCCGACCGCGTCGACCTGCTGCAGGTTGTTGCTGCTGTAGTACTCGAGCAGCGGGTAGGTCTCGTCGCGATAGACCTGCATGCGGTTGCGGATCACGTCTTCGGTGTCGTCTTCGCGGCCGCGGGCCTTGAGACGCTTGAACAACTCGTCTTCGGAAACCTTGAACTCCAGCACCGCGTCGAGCTTGGTGTCGTGGCGCTTGAGCATGTCGTCCAGCGCCTTGGCCTGCTCCACGGAGCGGGGGTAGCCGTCGAGGATGAACCCGTCGGCCGCGTCCGCCTGTTCGATGCGGTCCTCGACCAGCTTGTTCGTCAGCTCCGATGGCACCAGGTCGCCGGCGTCGAGATAGCGCTTGGCGTCCAGACCCAACGGCGTGCCGTCGCCGATGTTCTTGCGGAAGAGGTCGCCGGTCGAGATCTGCGGGATACCGAGCTTCTCGGAGAGCTTCTGGGCCTGTGTTCCCTTGCCGGCGCCGGGCGGTCCGAGCAGAACGACTCTCACTTCAGGAACCCTTCGTAATTGCGCTGCATCAGCTGGCTCTCGATCTGTTTGACGGTATCCAATCCGACCCCGACGAGGATCAGTACGCCCACACCACCGAACGGCAGGTTCTGCACGGGCCCGCTGCTCCCAACGGAGAGGAACAGGTTCGGCAGCACGGCGATCAGACCCAGGTAGATCGAACCTGGAAGGGTGATCCGGCTCAGCACGTAACGCAGGTAGTCCGCCGTCGGCTTGCCAGGCCGGATGCCGGGAATGAAGCCGCCGAACTTCTTCATCTCGTCGGCCCGCTCATCGGGGTTGAACGTGATGGAGACGTAGAAGTAGGTGAAGAACACGATCAAAGCGAAGTAGACCCCGATGTAGGCCAAGCTGCTGGGGTCTGTCAGGTAGTTCGCGACGAACGTGTTCCACCAGTTGGTGCTGTTCGGGTTGGAGCTCCCGCTCTGGATGAGCTGGGTGATGAGCTGCGGGATGTAGATCAGCGACGAGGCGAAGATCACCGGGATGACGCCTGCCTGGTTCACCTTCAACGGCAGGTACGTCGACGTGCCGCCGTACATCTTGCGGCCGACCATCCGCTTGGCGTACTGCACAGGGATTCGGCGCTGGCCCTGCTCGACGAACACCACGCCGACGATGATCGCCAGCGCACCCGCGCAGACCAGCGCGAACACCAGGCCGCCGCGACTCTCGAGGATGGTCTGGCCCTCACCCGGGATCGCCGAGGCGATGCTCGCGAAGATGATCAGCGACATGCCGTTGCCGATGCCGCGCTCGGTGACCAGCTCGCCCATCCACATCACCAGCGCCGCGCCCGCGGTCATCACCAGCACCATCACCACGAGCGTGAAGATGTTCAAACCCTCGCTCTGGCCCTGGATGATGTCCAGCGAGCAGCCCTGGAGCAGGCCGCCGTTGGCCGCCAGCGCCACGATGCTGGTGCTCTGCAGGATGGCCAGCGCAATGGCCAGATAGCGCGTGTACTGCGTCATCTTGGCCTGACCGGACTGGCCTTCTTTACGCAGCTGCTCGAACCGCGGGATCACCACGGTCAACAGCTGCACGATGATGCTCGCGGTGATGTACGGCATCACACCGACGGCGAACACCGACAACTGCAGCAACGCGCCGCCGGAGAACAGGTTGATCAGCGAGTAGATCTGGCCGGACTCACCGCCGGTGACCTCCGCGATGCACTCCTGCACGTTCGGGTAGTTCACCCCCGGAGACGGGATCGCTGCCCCGACTCGGTAAAGGATCACGATGCCGAGGGTGAACAGGATCTTTCGCCTCAGGTCGACCGTCCTGAGTGAAGAGATGAAAGCCGAAAGCACTCTTCCTCCTGCGCAGCCGGCCTGTTGATCGCGGCGTGCGGATGGGGCTGGATTCGACCAGCGTCTTGGTTAAGTCGTGTGCGGACCCCCGTCAAGCGCGCAGCCTGCAGAGTTACCCGTCAAACAGTCTACGAGAGTAACAGTTGGGGCCCCGTTGGCCCGCATCCCGCTGATCGTCCCGCCTCACAGCGACTTCTCAGGCCGGGAACATACCGTGGAACCGATCTCGTTATATCCACTAATCAATAGCGTCAGGAGTTGAGATGGCACGTACGGGTCCACGTTTTGAGGGAGACACCTGGGACCTCGCCAGCAGCGTCGGTGCGACCGCGACGATGGTCGCGGCGGCGCGGGCGATCGCGAGCACGGGTGACGACGCGCTGATTTCCGATCCGTACGCCGAACCGTTGGTGCGTGCGGTGGGTGTGGACTTCTTCACCCGCCTGGCCAGCGGTGAGCTCAAACTCGAGGACCTCGACGGTGACACCTCCGATGGGGCCACGGTCGGAATGGCCCGGATGACCGACAACATGGCGGTGCGGACGAAGTTCTTCGACGAGTTCTTCGCAGACGCCGCCCGAAGTGGTGTCCGGCAAGCGGTGATCCTGGCCTCCGGGCTCGACGCCCGCGCCTACCGGTTGGCATGGCCGGCCGGGACGACGGTCTTCGAGGTCGACCAGCCCGACGTCATCGCGTTCAAGAGCCAGGCCATGGCCGAGCTCGGCGCCGAGCCCACCGCACAGCGCAGGGCGGTGGCGATCGACCTGCGCTTCGACTGGCCCGCGGCGTTGAAGGCCGCGGGTTTCGACCCGGCCATGCCGACCGCATGGAGCGCCGAGGGCCTGCTCGGATACCTGCCGCCGGAGGCACAGGACAAGCTGCTCGACACGATCACCGAGTTGAGCGCCCCAGGCAGCCGGGTCGCGGTCGAGAGCGGCCCCTCCAGCAGCGACCCCGCCGATCGGGAGAAGGTGCTGGCCCGGATGCAGGAATCGGCGGAACGGTGGCGCGAACACGGCTTCGAACTCGACTTCTCCGAACTCGTCTACATCGGCGAGCGCAACGAGGCCGGGGTCTACCTCGAGGAGCGGGGCTGGCGCCTGACCCGCCGCACGGTCGGCGAGCTGCTGGCCGAGAACGGTCTGCCGCCGCTGCCCGAGGACGACGACGTCGCCAGGTTCGGTGAGATGCAGTACATCAGCGGCATACTCGAAAAATGAGCCGAACGGATTCGGACAGCTGGGACCCCGCGTCGAGCGTCGGGACCACGGCCACGATGGTCGCGGCCGCCCGCGCGATCGCCAGCCGCGAAGATGACCCGCTCTTCGACGATCCGTACGCCGCGCCGCTGGTGCGCGCGGTCGGCATCGACTTCTTCACGGGCCTGGTCGACGGGGGCATCGAAGGCAACGACATCGACGGTGCCGGTGCCGACTTCATGGCCAGGATGATCGCCGTGCGCACACGGTTCTTCGACGACTTCTTCCTCACCTCCACCGGAGATGGCAACCGGCAGGCGGTGATCCTGGCGTCGGGTCTGGACTCGCGGTCCTACCGGCTGCCGTGGCCCGACGGGACCGTCGTCTACGAGATCGACCAGCCGCAAGTGATCGAGTTCAAGACCGCCACGATGTCCTCGCTGGGGGCCGCCCCTTCTGCCCAGCTGCGCACTGTCGGTATCGACCTGCGCGATGATTGGCCGAAAGCGTTGCGCGACAGTGGTTTCGACCCGGCACAACCGACAGCGTGGAGCGCGGAAGGATTGCTCGTCTACCTGCCGCCCGAAGCGCAGGACAAGCTGTTCGACGACATCGGCACGCTGAGCGCGCCGGGCAGCAGGCTCGCCACCGAATATCATCCCGACGCCGCTGCGACAATCGGTGAACGCAGTAAAGCGATCAGCAAGCAGTGGGGTGAGAACGGCGTCCACCTCGACATCTCGCACCTCTTCTACGACGGCGAGCGCAGCCACGTCGTCGATTATCTGACCGAGCACGGGTGGCAGGTGTTCACCAAAAGCCGTCCCGAGGTGTTCGCCGAATACGGCCGAGAATTTCCCGCCACGGAACTGCTTGCCCCGATGCGTGATTCGCTCGCGATCATCGCAACCCGCAACTGAGGAGCACGAATGGCCCGCACCGACAACGACACCTGGGATCTGGCATCCAGCGTCGGCTCGACCGCCACCATGGTCGCCGCACAACGGGTACTGAGCCACCGCGAGGGCCTGATCGACGACCCGTACGCCGAGCCTCTGGTGCGCGCGGTCGGGCTCGATTTCTTCATCCGGGCGCTCGACGGCGAGATATCGCTGGACGACATCGACCCTCGCTTCAACACACGCCGCGCCGCCGAGGGAATGGCTGTGCGCACCCGCCATTTCGACCGGCTGTTCGCCGACGCCGCAGCCGGTGATGTCCGTCAGGCGGTGATATTGGCCGCCGGGCTCGACGCCCGCGCCTATCGCCTGCCGTGGCCGACTGGCACCACCGTGTTCGAACTCGACCAGCCGGAGGTGATCGCGTTCAAGAGCGACACCCTTTCGGCGTTGGGGGCCGAACCGGCCGCGAACCGGCGCGTGGTGGCGATCGACCTGCGCGATGACTGGCCGAAAGCGCTGCTGGACAACGGCTTCGACCCGACCCAACCGACGGCCTGGATCGCCGAGGGACTGCTGATCTACCTGCCACCCGAAGCGCAGGACCTGCTGTTCGACCGGATCGATGAACTGAGCGCACCGGGTAGCCGGGTGGCCACCGAGCACATCCCCGACGTCAGCATGTTCTCCGACGAGCGGGCCCGGGAGATCGCCGAGAAATTCCAGGCGTACGGGCAGAACATCGAGATGGGTGAGCTGATCTATCACGGTGAGCGCAACGACGTCGTCGACTATCTGACCGCCCGCGGATGGGACGTCACAACGCAGAGCATGCCGGATGCGTACGCCGCCAACGGGTTCACGTTCGACGAGGACAGCACGATCGGCTTCTTCAGAGATCTGAGCTACCTGTCGGCGATCAAGCGCTGACCCGTTCGCTCAGAATCGGTGCTCACCGAGCCACAACACGCTGAGGCCACTGAGTGAGCGCTCCGTCTGGTCGGCCAACTGCACCATAGAGCGCCCGAGCAACCCGACGACGGCGTCCGGTAGCGATGCCGCCGGCTGCGACGACGCCTTGGGCCGCAGCCGGTCTAGCAGCGACGAACCCGGATACGAGACGATGCGCACCTCGGCGTCGGCGTCCATTCCCGCCAACACCTTGGCCCTCGTGATCGCGGCGCGCAGGCCACCGAGGTGATCGACCAACCCGCGCTCGTGCGCGTCCGCGCCTGTCCACACCCGACCGCGCGCGACGGCGTCGACATCCTCGACGCTCATCTTGCGGCCCACCGCGACCCGCTCGATGAAATCGGTATAGAGCAGGTCTGCCTCGGCCTCCACATGCGCATGCTGCTCGTCGGTGAACGGCTCGTTGAGCGACCATGCGTCGGCGTTGCGGTTGGTACGTACCGTCCCCGAGCCGACGCCGAGGCGGCCCTTCAGTTCGCGGGCAACGAGCTTGCCGGCAAGCACACCGATCGACCCGGTGATCGTGCCGGGGTTGGCGACGATCTCGTCGGCGGCCATCGACACGTAGTAGCCGCCCGACGCGGCGACCGCACCCATCGACGCGACCACCGGCTTGCCCTTGTCGCGGCTCTGTTGCACTTCGCGCCAAATGGTTTCGGATCCGGTCACCGAGCCGCCGGGGCTGTCCACCCGCAACACGATCGCCGAAACGTCTTCAGCGGCCGCGGCTTCGCGAAGCGCCGCGGCGATCGTGTCACCGCCCGCGCTCGAACTGCCCAGCGGCAGCGGTTGCGTGCCGCCGCGACCACTCACGATCGGGCCGTGCAGGGTCACCACGGCGATCGTCGCCTTCTTGCGTCCGGGGATGGACGGCACGGGCAGAGCTGGGCGTTCAGCCGTCGCACGCGCATAACGCGACAGGAACAGCCGCGGCGGCGCGTCGTCGGAGTCCGCGTCCGCGCCTGCCGTGAAGTCCGGTGCGCCGGCCAGTTCGGCCATGCGTGCATAGGCTTCGTCACGGAAGCCGATGTGGTCGATCAACCTTCCGGCGAGCGCGTCTTCGCGCAGCAACGGCGCCTTGTCGGCGAGCGCGTCGACGTCTTCGGGCTCGATGTGACGCGACTGTGCGACCGCCTCCAGCACCTGGGCGTGCTGGCTTTGAATCAACCGCTCGTCGGCTTCGCGATGGGCCTCGGTGTAGCCGTCTTCGGTGAAACGGTTTGCCGCAGACTTGTATTCACCGCGCGCGATGAACTGCGCCTCGACTCCGATCTTGTCGAGCGCGCCACGCAGGAACAGTGCGTTCGTCGCGAAACCCACCAGACCCACCGTGCCCGCAGGCTGCATCCACACCTCGCGGAATGCTGAGGCCAGGTAGTACGACAGCGTGCCGGGATAGGTCTCGGCCCACGCCAACGACGGCTTGACGTCGCTGAACGCCGCGATGGCCGAACGCAGTTCCTGCACTTGGCCCGGCGATGCAGCGGGCAGCTGCACCCGAGCGACCAGGCCCGCGACCCGGTCGTCCTCGGCCGCCCGGTGGATCGCCGCGACGGCTTCCCGCAACAGCAGCGGACGGCCCGCCCCGGAGATCAATGCCAGCGGGTCGAATCCAGCGGTCTCGCTCGGCACCGACGTCAGGTCGAGTTCGAGCACGCATCCGTTGGGGACACCGTTGTGGCGGGCGGTGTCGATGCGCCGTGCCAGCGCGCGCACGTCGTCGAGACCGGGGAGTCCGGACATGCCGGGCAGGAAAACGGACATGCTGCGAGCCTACCGACGCCGCGCAGCGCCTCGGCCCGGCGAGCGCGTCTACCGTGGTGCCGTGCGGTTCGACATCTCCGTCCCCCAGCGCGTCGCGGGCGGTTTCGATGCCGTCGCCACTCGCGACTACCTGATCCGGGCTGAAGCACTGGGCTTCACCGGCGCGTGGACGCTGGAGCAGACGATTGGGCCCTCACCGCTGCTCGCACCGCTGGAGATGCTCGCATGGGCCGCCGCACACACCGAGCGGATCCGCCTGGGCGTGGCCGTCCTCGTGACCTCCCTGCACGAACCGCTTCAACTGGCCTCGGCGGTGACGGCGGTCGACCACCTCAGCCACGGACGGCTCGACCTCGGGGTGGCCCCTGGCGGCGGCACCCGCAAGTTCGCGGCCTTCGGCGTCGAACGCGCCACGTTCGTCAGCAACTTCACCGAAGGGCTCGAGTTGATGAAGGCGGCCTGGTCCGACGAACCCAAGGTGACGTTCCACGGCCGGTTTCGTGACGTCGACGGGCTGCCGATCCAACCCAAACCCGTCCAGCGACCGCACCCGCCGATCTGGTTCGGCGCCAACGCTCCTCGCGCCATCGTCAGGGCGGTACGCCACGGTGACGCGTTTCTGGGAGCAGGTTCGTCCACCACGTCTGCGTTCGCCGAAGCCGTCAGAAGCGTTCGCAGCGAACTCGCCGGACAATCAAGGGATGCTGCGGAATTCACCGTCGGCAAGCGCGTGTACCTGATCGTCGACGATGACCCCTTCCGCGCCAGGGAGCGGGTACTGGCCGGCCTGCGCCGCATCTACGGCGGGATGGCCGGCATCGACGCAGTACCGGTCTCCGGCACATCCGCCGACGTGGTCCGCGGGTTGCGCCAGGTCGTCGACGCAGGCGCCGAGATGCTACTGCTCAACCCCGTCGGCGAGAACGTCTCCGAAGACCGCGAGCAGATGGAACGTCTGGCGGCAGAAGTCATTCCGCAGCTGAAGTGACGCCGCGTCGAGTCGAATGAAGCCCTTTCAGCGGCCCATGAAGCGGCCGTGCTGCGGGCAGTAGACGGCGACCGCCGCGCGCATCAGCCCCGCGGCCTGCCCGCGATCCATGCCGGTGCCGGTAAGGCGGTTGACCACACCGCGCACGACAGGTACCGGGTTGGCGGTGCCGTCCAGACCTGCGGTCAGCATGTCGCAGATACCCTGACCCAACGCAGGCAGGTCGGTTTCACCGAGCGGAATCTGCAGTGCCTCGACGTGATCGGCGAACTTCGCATCGTCATCCTGGGCTTGGGCGGTCGCCACGCCACCGAACAACGCAATACCGGCGGCGCCGGCGACGGCGGTGAGCCGGCGGAGATGGGTCATATCTGCTCCTGATGTGTCACGCCTACGCACCATATCGGCGGACGGCGCCCGACGTTACGTCCGCCCAACACGAAAGCCCCCGCCTCCACGGCAGGGGCTCCCGGTCGACGCAGGGTTACAGCTCGGTCGCCGAACCGCCCGCCGAGGAGATCTTCTCGCGCGCACTGCCGCTGAACTTGTGCGCGGTGACGTTCACCTTGACGGTGAGCTTGCCGTCGCCGAGCACCTTGACCAGTGCGTTCTTGCGCACCGCACCCGCGGCCACCAGCTCGTCGACACCGACGTCGCCGCCCTTCGGGAACAGCTTGTTGATGTCGCCGACGTTGACGACCTCGTACTCGGTGCGGAAGCGGTTGCGGAAGCCCTTGAGCTTCGGCAGCCGCATGTGGATCGGCATCTGACCGCCCTCGAACGTCGCGGGGACGTTCTTGCGGGCCTTGGTGCCCTTAGTGCCGCGACCCGCGGTCTTACCCTTCGAACCCTCGCCGCGACCCACACGGGTCTTGGCCGTCTTCGAACCGGGCGCCGGTTTCAGGTCGTGCAGTTTGATAGGTGTCATTATGAGGCCTCTACTGCTTCAACTTTGACGAGGTGATGCACGGTCTTGATCAGGCCGCGCGTATGCGCGTTGTCCTCGCGGACGACGGACTGGCGAATCTTGCGCAGCCCCAACGACCGCAGGCTCTCCCGCTGCTTCCAGCGCGCACCGATGGTGCTGCGCACCTGGGTGATCTTCAGCTCTGCCATTTACGACGACCCTTCACGCGCAGCCGACGCGGCAAGCGCCTCGGCCTCCCGGCGCGCCCGCATCATGCCCGCAGGCGCCACATCTTCGATCGGCAGCCCCCGTCGGGCGGCAACCTCTTCGGGACGCTGTAGCAGCTTCAGCGCCGCAACGGTGGCGTGCACCACGTTGATCGCGTTGTCGCTGCCCAGTGACTTGGCCAGGATGTCGTGAACGCCGGCGCATTCCAGCACCGCGCGAGCCGCGCCGCCTGCGATCACACCGGTACCGGGGCTGGCCGGACGCAGCATCACCACACCGGCGGCGGCTTCGCCCTGCACGGGGTGGGTGATGGTGCCGCCGATCAGCGGAACCCGGAAGAAGTTCTTGCGTGCTTCTTCGACGCCCTTGGCGATGGCGGCGGGAACTTCCTTGGCCTTGCCGTATCCGACGCCGACCATGCCCTTGCCGTCGCCGACGATCACCAGCGCGGTGAAGCTGAACCGGCGGCCACCCTTGACCACCTTGGAGACGCGGTTGATCGAGACGACGCGCTCGAGGTAGTTGCTCTTGTCGCCGCCGTCGCGGCCACGACCGCCACGGTCGTCGCGGCGACCACGTCCGTCGCGGTCGCCCCGCGACCCGCGGCCGTCCTGGGGGCCGCCGGCTGTTGCCTGTTCGGCCATCATGCAGTCCTTCCCATTGTGTTGAGCTCAGTCATCAGAATTCCAACCCGCCTTCGCGCGCCGCATCGGCGAGCGCCGCGATCCGTCCGCCGTAGGTGTACCCACCGCGGTCGAACACGACCTTGTCGATCCCTGCGGCCTTCGCGCGCTCGGCGATCAGCTGACCGACCCGCACGCTGTGGGCTTTCTTGTCACCGTCGACCGCCCGCACGTCGGCCTCGATCGAGGACGCCGCGGCCAGCGTGGTGCCGTTGAGGTCGTTCACCAGCTGCACGTGGATGTGCCGCGACGAACGGTTGACCACCAAGCGCGGCACCTCTGCCGTGCCGGAGATCTTCTTGCGCAGGCGAGCGTGCCGACGCAGCCGCGCCACCCGCCGCGCCTCAGAGATGTTCTGACCCACGGGCTTGCGCGTCGCCGCTGCCGAATTTGTTGTCGAAGCCATTTACTTACCTGTCTTTCCGACCTTGCGGCGGATCTGCTCGCCCTCGTAGCGGATGCCCTTGCCCTTGTAGGGATCGCTCTTCCGCAGGCGGCGGATGTTCGCCGCGACCTGGCCGACCTTCTGCTTGTCGATGCCGGAGATCGAGAACTTCGTCGGTGTCTCCACCGCGAACGTCACCCCCTCGGGGGCGGTGATGATCACCGGGTGGCTGTAGCCCAACGCGAACTCGAGGTTGGAACCCTTGAGCTGCACGCGGTAACCGACACCGAAGATCTCCATCTTGGTGGTGTAGCCCTCGGTGACACCCGTGATCAGGTTCGCCACCAGCGTGCGCGACAGACCGTGCAGCGAACGGCTGCGCCGCTCGTCGTCGGGCCGCGACACCACGATGGCGCCGTCGTCGTCACGGGCGACCCGGATCGGGTCGGCCACCGCCAGTTCGAGAGTGCCCTTGGGCCCCTTGACCGACACGTTCTGCCCGTCGATCGACACGTCGACGCCGCTGGGGACCGGGACCGGCTGCTTTCCAATACGCGACATTTGAGCTCTACTCCCTCTCGCCTACCACACGTACGCGAGGACTTCGCCGCCCACGCCCTCTTGGGCTGCCTGGCGGTCGGTCCGGAGCCCCGATGACGTGGAGATGATCGCCACGCCGAGGCCGCCGAGAACCCGCGGCAGATTGGTGGATTTCGCGTACACCCGCAGACCGGGCTTGGACACGCGGCGCAGGCCGGCGATGCTTCGCTCCCGGCTGGGGCCGTACTTCAGTTGGACGACCAGCGACTTGCCGACCCGAGCATCCTCGGTGCGGTAGTCGGCGATGTAGCCCTCTTTCTTCAAGATCTCGGCGATGTTGGCCTTGAGCTTCGAGTGGGGCAGTGTCACCTCGTCGTGGTACGCCGAATTGGCGTTGCGCAGACGTGTCAAGAAGTCTGCGATCGGATCCGTCATAGTCATCGAGCGCTGCTCCTCTTCGTCGCTGCGCTCCGCATCGTCGTCATCGCGGTCATGACAGCGGTCTCACCTTTCTCGCGGTGGTTCCCGGTATCCGGGCCTACCGCAACCTGTTTGGTTGGGGTCTGGTCGTTGCTTGCCGCTCTTCGCGCAAGCGCTCATCGTCGGGCTTCGTTACCAGCTGCTCTTCTGCACACCGGGCAGTTCGCCAGCGTGTGCCATCTCGCGCAGGCAGATCCGGCACAGGCCGAACTTGCGGAAGACGGCGTGCGGCCGCCCGCAGCGCTGGCAGCGGGTGTAGGCGCGCACCTTGAACTTCGGCTTCTTGTTGGCCTTGTTGACCAGTGCCTTCTTTGCCATAACTCAGTTCTCCTTGAACGGAAAGCCCAGCGCCCGCAGCAGCGCTCGTCCTTCGTCGTCGGTCGTCGCCGAGGTGACGACGGTGATGTCCATGCCACGGGGGCGGTCGATGGAGTCCACATCGATCTCGTGGAACACCGACTGCTCGGTGAGTCCGAAGGTGTAGTTGCCGGTGCCGTCGAACTGCTTGGGCGACAGCCCGCGGAAGTCGCGGATACGCGGTAGCGCGATCGAGATCAACCGGTCGAGGAATTCCCACATCCGGTCGCCGCGCAGCGTGACGCGAGCGCCGATCGGCATGCCCTCGCGAAGCTTGAACTGGGCGATGGACTTACGCGCCCGGCGCACCTCCGGCTTCTGGCCGGTGATCAGTGCGAGATCGTTGACCGCGCCGTTGATCAGCTTCGCGTCACGGGCGGCGTCGCCGACGCCCATGTTGACGACGACCTTGACCACGCCGGGGATCTGCATGACGTTCGCGTAGCCGAACTCCTTGGCCAGCGCGTCGCGGATCTCTTCGCGGTAGCGCTGCTTGAGGCGCGGCAGGGTCTTTGCGGTGTTTTCGACGGTGGTCATGTCAGTTGATGTCCTTGCCGTTGGTCTTGGCGATGCGGACCTTCTTGCCGGTCTCCTCGTCAACCCGGTATGTGATGCGGGTCGGCTTGCCGTCGGAGTCGACGACCATCACGTTGGAGACGTCGATCGGCGCCTCCTGGGTGACGATGCCGCCGGACTGTGCGCCGCGCTCGTTGCTCGACACCGCCGTGTGCTTCTTGATCCGGTTGACGCCCTCGACGAGGACCTTGTTGCGCGCCGGGTAGGCGACCAGCACCTTGCCCTTGGCGCCCTTGTCCTTGCCCGAGATGACGAGCACGGTGTCGCCCTTGTGGACCTTCATCTACAACACCTCCGGAGCAAGCGAGACGATCTTCATGAAGCGCTTCTCGCGCAGTTCGCGGCCGACCGGGCCGAAGATGCGGGTACCGCGGGGGTCGTTGTCGGCCTTGATGATGACGGCGGCGTTCTCGTCGAACTTGATGTAGCTTCCGTCGGCGCGACGACGCTCCTTGACGGTGCGCACGATGACGGCCTTCACGATCTCGCCACGCTTGACGTTGCCGCCGGGAATGGCTTCCTTGACGGTCGCCACGATGACATCGCCGATGCCGGCATAGCGCCGCGACGAGCCACCGAGCACGCGGATGCACAGGATCTCCCTGGCGCCCGTGTTGTCGGCGACCTTGAGCCGCGATTCCTGCTGAATCACTCGATCTCCTCGACCTGGTTTTTGTATGCACGCCAGATACCGACCTGGACGTACGCGGTCTTGCTGTCACCGAAGGGCACGCGGGGCCCGCCGCACGCGACTGGCCGAGGTCTGCCCAAGGCAACCGCCTGATTCTATGGGAGGACCTGCAGGAAGCCAAATCGCCGCTGATCACGACCCCTCCTGCCGCGCGAGTGTGCGTGTTTGCCGACGGCTCGCCGCGGATTCTCGACACTTCTCGCACGCTCGCGGGCCCCCGAGCGCTCCGAACCAGGAGTTTCGCGTCGATTCAATGAGTGATCACTCAGGCAATGGCGATGCCGAACTCCCCCAGCAGCGGCGATGCGAGCGGGTCGAACCCCGCCGTCTGGGCGGGAGCTTCGACGTGCACGGCCACCAGGTAGTCGCCGGTGCTCGTCGGGATATGGGCGATCCGGTCACCGAACTGCACCGCAGGCCCCTGCGAGCCCGCCCACGACCCAAGCAGCTTCTGACCGCTGTAGCCGCACAGCTCGGCCGGCAGCACGCTCAGCGTGCTGATGTCGGCCGCCGCCACGGCGTCGTCGGCATAGCGTTCGAACGCTTCGGCCGGCGGCAGCGTTGTCTCGGCGATGGTGACCGTCGCCCACATCCCGTCCGGTCCGGCCAACCGCAGCGCGATATCTCCCTGCCCCGCCGCCGTGGACCATCCCGTGGGTAGAGCCACCGTGACCTTGGGCGCCGCCGGATCGGGCACCGTGGCCGACACCTGCTCGGACGGCGTTTCCGGCAGGCTGCACGCGCGATCGACCGCCGAGGTTTGCGGCGTCGGCACGATGCCCGGCTGGGCGGTATCAACCTGCGGGTCGGGCGATGCGGGCGACGACGGCGTCGAGGTGGCGGCGATCGTCGTGTCGGAGACCACGGCCTCTTCTGCGATCGGTACGCCTTCGCTGTTGTCGACACACGCGGTCAGCAGGCACGTCAGCGCGATCGCCTGCCCCACGGCGTACTTCATGGATTCCGTCCCGCCTCCATGCTCGGTGTATTCAGTCCTTCGCGAAGGCGCGCACGAACTCCCTCTCCAGGTCCAGATACGGCTTACCCGAGACGTCGATGTTCACCGCGACGATCGTGCCACCGGTGAACGCAAACGGCGGCGTGTACGAACGGGAAACCGGGGATCCGGCGTTTCTGCCGATGCTCAGACTCGCGCCGGCGAGCCCGAATGTGCCCGGGTGGACGCGCATTTCGCGCAACGTCGCGACCTGCTGGTCGTCGATATACAAAGCCGCGTCTCCGATCGGGGTATGGCTGCCTTCGGCAGTTCCGGTGCGGACATACGCGACCCCGAACGAGTGCCGCCCCAAGGGCACTGCATCCGGCGACGACATTCGCTGCTCGTCTTCGCCCAGGAAGTTGTAGACGTAGTGAAGCCGCCCGTCCTGCACGAACATCACGTGACCGCCGTGGGCGCCACCGTGTTTGAAGATCACACCTTCGGCGCCCGACGTGTCGATCGCCATCTCGGCCATGGCCGCGAATGACCGCCCTTGTATCTCGACCGCAGCTCCCATCCCGACGTCGGCGGTGCCCGGGTAGTACCGGTAAGAGTCACGCCGGCCCGCCACCCCCGGCCGCCACCGCGAAATGGTGTCGAAGATGTTCAGGTCGCCAAGCGGCAACCCGTTGTACTTGTCGGCCTCGGCAAACCACAACTCCTTGAGTTCTTCGAGTTTTTCCGGGTTTTCGGTGGCCAGGTCGTGGCACTGATTGCGGTCGGCTTCGATGTGGAACAGCTCCCATCGGTCGCTGTCGAAGTGCGACCAACCCGCCGGCGATGCGGCGTGCACGGTGTTGGCGAACCAGCCGTCGTGCCAGATCCCCCGTGTGCCGAGCATCGTGTAGAACTGCGTGCGCTTGTCGGTTTCCGCCGACGAATCCCGCAGCGCTGCCTCGAAACTCACCCCGTCCAGCGGCTTCTGGGGCACTCCTTTGACCGTGTCCGGCGGGGTGATACCGAGGAGCTGATAGATCGTCGGTGTGACGTCGCAGACGTTGATGTAGCTGTCTCGCACCTCGCCGTGTGCGGCGATCCCCTTGGGCCAGGAGATGATTGCGGGGTCCGCGATCCCGCCTTCGTGCGAGGCGTAGCGCTTGAAGAGTTTGTACGGTGTGTTGAACGCCATCGCCCAGCCGGTCGGATAGTGGTTGTAGGTCTCCGGGCCGCCGAGGTTGTCGAGGAGACGAAGGCCGTCCTCGACGGTGTCGATGTATCCGTTGAAGAACTTGACCTCGTTCACCGAGCCGTTCGGGCCGCCTTCGCCGCTCGCGCCGTTGTCGGAGATGACGACGATGATCGTGTCGTCGAGCTGACCCGACTCCTCCAGATAGTCGATGATGCGACCGATCTGCGCATCGGTGTAGGACAGGAATCCGGCGAACACTTCGGCCATGCGCGCGAACAGGCGCTTCTCGTCGTCGCCGAGCTCATCCCACGGCCGCACCGTGTCCTGTGTCGGCCACGGTTCACCGTTGGGCCCCTTGACGTCTCCGTACGGATTGATCGGCGAGAGTTCGGTGTCGGAGGGCACGATGCCGAGCTTCTTCTGGTTCTCCAGCACGATCTCGCGGTATCGCTCGTAGCCCATGTCGAACTTGCCGGCGTAGCGGTCGGCCCACTCGGCGAAGACGTGATGCGGGGCGTGCCCGGCTCCTGGGCAGACGTAGGAGAACCACGGCTTGTCCGGTGCGATCACCTTCGCATCGCGGATGAACTCGATGGTTTTGTCCGCCAGGTCCTTTGACAGGTGGTAACCCTCCTCCGGTGCGGCCGGCGGCGCGACGGGGTGGTTGTCGTAGACCAGCTCCGGATACCACTGGTCGGTTTCGCCGCCCATGAACCCGTAGAACCGCTCGAAGCCGCGCGACAGCGGCCAATGTCGTTTGGTGGAGGCCAGATTCGACTCTTCGAGCGGTGTCAGATGCCACTTGCCGACGCAATAGGTGTTGTATCCGTGTTCGGCAAGCACTTCAGACAGTAGCGCGGTGTCGAACGGGATCCGCCCGTTGCAGCCGGGGAAGCCTTCGGTGAACTCCTCGATGGTGGCCATGCCGACGGTCGTCGGATTGCGGCCGGTCAACAGGGACGCCCTGGTCGGTGAGCAGAGCGCGGTGGTGTGGAACTGCGACAGTCGAACGCCGCGTTCGGCGATACGGCTCATCGTGGGCATCTCGACGAGGCCGCCGAAGCAGTCCCATGTGGCGATACCGATGTCGTCCCATACGAGGTAGAGCACGTTGGGGGCGCCTTCGGGTGCGGTCGGTGCGGCGTACGGGCCCCAGTCCGGTTCCGAGTCGCGGATGTCGAGTTCGATCTTGCCGTTGAATTCGGTTCCCATGCCCAGCCTTGTCCGGTGTCGCGTCGCAGTGTGGCCCGGAGATTACACGTGGGGTGTCTCGGTTAGCTGACGATTCGACGACGACGTCGTCACCGCCCGTCTGGTCAGCCACCACTGAACAATTCCGAGAGGAACCGTCCACCCCAGCCATGCACCGACTCCGGCGGCGAACCATTGGAAATGTTCGACATTGCCGCCAAAGACGTTGTCCTGCAACGGTTGAAAGGAGACATAGATGACAGGCGTCCAAATTCGGTTGGCGATGACGGACAGTGCCAGCGTCGCGCTGCGCACCATGTTCCGCCGGTGGTCGGAGGTGCGGCGACTCCGGGCCGCGGCATAGCCCCTCGCGGTGAACCACAGCCACAGCGCGCCCAACGTCACGTTGCTGACAGCCAAAAGTGGTCCGAACGGAGTGACCGCGCCGATCACCATCGCCGACACAGCGGCCGGAAGTGCAGCGACGACGTACAGGCGACCGCAACGGCGATGCAGTGCGGGGTGATGAGTACGAAGCCGAGGCCAGATCTGCACCACTGCCGCGACCATCGCGACACTCGCGAACATGACATGAAACACCAACAGCGGGTAGTGCAGCCAGAACGTGGCGGGCACCCGGGTGCCGCCGGTCAGATACGGCGGTACGGAGAAGCCCAGAAAGCACGCCACGACGACCGCGAGTGCAAGCGCCCACCAATGAGAAGTCCGACGAAATGCGTATGACATACGCAACGAGCGTACGGCATACGCGCTCGATGTCCAGTGACTTAGGCTGACCATCGATGAGCGAATCCCTACCGCGCGCACTGAAGCTCCTCTGGCATGAGCCGAGCGAGCCCGCACGCTCCACTGGGCTGAGCCGGGAGCGCATTGTGCGCGCAGCCGTCGAACTGGCCGACGCCGACGGTCTGGACGCCCTGTCCATGGCCCGACTGGCCGGGCGTCTGGGGTGCGGCACGATGTCGCTGTACCGGCATGTCGCCAACAAGGACGAGCTGGTGATCTTCATGTCGGCTGACGCGGTCGGCCGCCCACCAACGGGTGCGACGGCCAATTGGGCTGAGGCGCTGACGAATTGGGCGCACGGATTGTGGAACGTCTACCACCGCCACCCGTGGTTGCTACAGGCCGTGTCCGCCGGGCCGCCGGCCGATCCGGGCCAGGTGGCGTGGCTGGACGCGGGGCTGGCCGCCCTCGCCGACACCGGGCTCACCGAGCGCGAGAAGTTCGCCGCGGTCATGGCGGTTCTGCACTTCGTGCGCGGCGCGGCGGCAGTCGACATCTCGGCTGGTCGAACCGATTGGCCGGGTTATCCGGCACTTCTTCGGGGCCTGCTCGACCCGGAGAAGTTCCCGGCACTCGCCGCGGCGCTGCAAGAGGGTGTCTTTGACCCCAGCGACGACGACCCTTCCGCGGACTTCCGCTCCGGGTTGGGTCAACTGCTCGACGGCATCGCCACCAGGATCGGTTAACGGGCGCGACGACCCCGGCGACCGAAACACGCTTTGCGGCGGATTTCGAGCAGCGCGGTGGCACTTCCCGAAGATTGCGCTCACGTCTCTGGATTTTCGACCCACACGTGCAGATCAGCCAATTCGTATACGGTTTCGCATTGTGACTCGTTCGTTTCGGCGTTTCGATGAGTGGCTCAACCGCCAGCTCGAAGAATGCGCACGCAATGCCGGCACGGATGTGGAAACCTACGTCGCACGTGCGGTCGCATCACAAATGGTCGCCGACCAGATGCGCACCAACGTCTCGGCGAAGGAACTGCTCTCGCACCTGTCCGAATCAGGAGTGCTGGACAGCGATGCCATGCCAGACGTGTCGACGGTGGTAAACGACCCCGACCGACTGAGCTCACTGCGTTCGACCGGACTCCTCGACTCACCGCCGGATCCGGTCTACGACCGCATCACCCAAGCGGCCGCAGAAGCGCTGGGGACGCCGTTCGCGGCGGTGAGTCTGGTGGATGCCGACCGTACGTTCTACAAGAGCACCGCAGGGATGGGGAAGCTCTCGATCGAGGACCGAGCGATGCCGTTCGACCAATCCATCTGCCAGTACACCGTGGCCGACGGAGCCGCTTTGGTCGTCGAAGACGCACGGACCGACCCGGTGTTCATGAACCACCCTGTGGTGCGCGGCGGTGCGATGGCCGCCTACCTCGGCATACCCCTGATCGATCAAAATGGCCACGCGATCGGCACGCTGTGTGTGTCCGACAGCAAGCCAAGGCAGTGGAGCACCGGCCACGTCCAGATTCTGAGCGATCTTGCGCAACTGACTACGGAGCGGATTTTCAGCGCCCCTCCCACTTCAAACGCTTGATAACAGAACTTCAGCAAACCTGAAGTTCGCTGGCACGGGATCGTGCGTTTTCAACGCTTGCCATGACTGCGCTTTTTGAGATCGGGGTCGGTACAGTGCATCTAACCTAGTTGCCAGTTCCGTCCGAGAGAGTGATAAATGCAGCTTAAGGCGGATGTCTCGGAGCACGCGCCTAGTAGCCGTCCGACGGTGCCGCGGTTGAAGGTCGTGCCGGCTCCGTCGCCGAATCCGACACCCCGCTGGGTTGAAGTTCTCCGTGTCGATCCGTGGTACTCGATGATCACCGTGGCGATCGACGCCGTCCTGGCTGTGGCCGCGGTGGCGCTGGCGCATTGGTGGATCCCGGGCGACATGGAGCAGGATCGCAACATCGCCCTGTTCTCGTGGCTTTTCGTCCCGATGCTGCTGCTCGTGATGACCACCCGGTCGATTTATCGACAGAAGCTGAATGAGGGCTTCCTGGACCAGTTCGAGCCCGTGGCAACGTCGATCGCGGTGGCCGCTCTGGCCACGTTGACGCTGATGGTGCTCATGGTGCCCCGTCTGCCGGTCGGAGAGGTTCTCACGCCGTACGTCCGCCCGAGCGAGCTCGTCCTGAAGATCTGGGTGTTCGCCGCCATTCTCATTCCCGTGGTGCGCCTGGCTCGGTCGTTGGTGAACCGCTGGCTGCGCAGGAGGTTCGATGTCGGCAGGCCGGCACTGGTCGTCGGCTCCGGTCCGGTCGCCCATCAGCTCATTTCCCGTATGCGTCAGATCCGGGACTACGGCATGTGTCCGGTCGGTGTATTGGATGACACGCGGCCCACAGATGTGGAGATGTTCGACGTCCCTTACCTGGGCGGTACGAACGAGCTCGAGAGCGCCGCGCGCGCCACGCGGGCCGAGGAGCTCATCATCGCCCCGTCGCCGCTACCCGACGAACACTTGTCGCGGACCGCGCAATTGGCTCAGGAACTCGGGTTACGTGTGCGTGTGGTGCCGCGATTGATGGACTCAGTGGGCAGTGGCACCCGAATCGAGCACATGGGCGGGGTACCGCTCATGGTGCTGACCCGCGTCAATCCGAAAGGCTGGCAATTCGCCGTCAAGCATGGCGGTGACCGCGTCGCTGCGCTGATCGGACTTGTGCTCATCTCGCCGTTGCTGCTCGTGCTCGCGATGGCGGTGAAGTTCAGCTCGCCGGGCCCGATTCTCTTTAGTCAAGGGCGGATCGGACGCGACGGAAAGGTGTTCGGGTGCCTGAAGTTTCGCACCATGCGCCAACCCGAGAAGGCCGCTGCTGGTTTCGAACCCGAGAAGGGTACGGCGCCGGGCGGAGTCGAGGGTGAGGATCGACGCACCCGCATCGGCCGCATCATGCGCAAGGCATCGCTGGACGAACTGCCCCAACTGATCAATGTGCTTCGCGGAGAGATGAGCCTGGTGGGGCCGCGCCCCGAGCGGCCGGAGTTCGTCGAGTTGTTCGAGATGCACGTACGTCGCTACGGCCAGCGCCACCGGGTGAAGGCGGGCATGACGGGTTGGGCCCAGGTGCACGGTTTCCGGGGCCAGACCTCGATTGCCGACCGCGCCGAATGGGACAACTACTACATCGACAACTGGTCGCTGCTTTTGGATTTCAAAATATTGCTTCTGACCGTGCTGGCGGTCCTGCGGCCCGCAGAAGACTGAGCGCAAAAGCGAAAACCCCCGACACATTCGGTGTTCGGGGGTTTTCCTTGCGGTTCGGCCTATTTGGCCTTCTCGAGAATCTCGACGAGCCGCCAGCGCTTGGTTGCCGACAGCGGACGCGTCTCCATCAGCGACACCCGGTCGCCGATGCCCGCGCTGTCGTCCTCGTCGTGTGCCTTGACCTTCTTGGTGGTGCGGATGATCTTGCCGTAGAGCGGGTGGCTCTTACGATCTTCCAGCTCGACCACGATGGTCTTCTGCATCTTGTCCGAAACCACGTACCCGATGGCCGTCTTGCGGCGGCCACGCTCCTCGTCCTTGCGCGGGGTGTACTTGGGCCCTTTTGCAGTGTTCTCTGCCATTTCTACGAATCCTCACCCACGGGTCCGGAGGCCAGACCCAACTCACGTTCGCGCAGCACGGTGTACACGCGCGCGATTTCCTGACGCACCGTGCGAAGCCGGCGGTTGTTCGACAATTGGCCGGTCGCCATCTGGAAGCGCAGGTTGAACAACTCTTCCTTGGACTCGCGCAGCCGACCCTTCAATTCGTCGTCGGTCAGCTCGCGCAGTTCGCCCGGCGTCACTCCCACTGCCATCAGAAGTGCTCCTCTCGGGTAACGATGCGTGCCTTGATGGGCAGCTTGTGGATCGCACGGGTCAGCGCGGCCCGGGCGGTCGCCTCATCGGGGTAGCTCAACTCGAAGAGCACGCGGCCCGGTTTGACGTTGGCCACCCACCACTCGGGCGAACCCTTACCGGAACCCATGCGGGTTTCGGCGGGCTTCTTGGTCAGCGGGCGGTCCGGGAAGATGTTGATCCACACCTTGCCGCCACGCTTGATGTGCCGGTTGATCGCGATACGAGCGGACTCGATCTGCCGGTTGGTGATGTAGGCGTGCTCGAGCGCCTGGATACCGTAGTCACCGAAGCTCACCGTCGTGCCGCCGCTGGCGATGCCGCGCTGCCTCGGGTGGTGTTGCTTACGGTGCTTGACCTTGCGGGGAATCAACATGATTCAGCTCTCCGTATTTTCTGTCGGCGTCTCGGCCGCCGCTGCGGCCTGCGAAGCCGCGGCGTTGTCTGCGACGCTGCCGGCCGGAGCCGTGCCGCTCTCGGAACCGCCCGAAGCGGCACGGCCGGCTTCGGTGCTCGTCGCGGTGGTACCTGATGCGCCGCTGCGACGCGGCCGGGTTCCAGAAGGACGCTCGCGGCGCGGACGATCCGCACCGGCCGGCACGGCCGCGGCGAGCTCACGCTTGCCACCAACGATGTCGCCCTTGTAGATCCAGACCTTCACGCCGATACGGCCGAACGTTGTCTTGGCCTCGTACAGGCCGTAGTCGATGTCGGCGCGCAACGTGTGCAGCGGCACGCGACCTTCGCGGTAGAACTCCGAGCGGCTCATCTCGGCGCCACCGAGGCGACCCGAGCACTGCACGCGAATTCCCTTGACGTTGGGCTGACGCATCGCGGACTGGATCGCCTTGCGCATGGCGCGGCGGAAGGCCACGCGGTTGGACAGCTGCTCGGCAACGCCCTGGGCCACCAACTGCGCCTGCGACTCGGGATTCTTCACCTCGAGGATGTTCAGCTGCACCTGCTTGCCGGTCAGCTTCTCCAGGTCGGCGCGAATACGGTCGGCTTCGGTGCCACGGCGGCCGATCACGATGCCCGGGCGTGCGGTGTGGATGTCCACGCGCACGCGATCTCTGGTGCGCTCGATCTCCACGTCGGCGATGCCGGCGCGCTCGAGACCGGTGGCCAGCAGCCGTCGGATCGCGACGTCTTCCTTGACGTAATCCTTGTACTGCTTATCGGCGTACCACCGGGACTTCCAGTCGGTGGTGATACCGAGCCGGAAGCCGTGGGGATTGATTTTCTGGCCCACTACTCCGAGCCCTCCTTCGCATCGGACGCTTCAGCAGTCGATTTCTCAGCCTTGGTGCCCTCGGCCGACTTCTTGGGTGCGGCCTTCTTGGCTGGTGCCTTCTTGGCTGGTGCCTTCTTGGCGGGCGCCTGCTCTGCGGTCTTGTTGGCGGGAGCCTTCTTGGCCGCTTCAGCGCTCTTGGCCTTACTGCCCTGTGCGCGACGCGCCCGAGCCGCGCTGGCCGACTGGCCGCCGTCACGCTTCTCCTGGCTCACTCTGCTTTCCACGATCACCGTGATGTGGCTGGTGCGCTTGCGAATCCGGAACGCACGGCCCTGCGCGCGTGGCCGGATGCGCTTGGCGGTCGGCCCCTCGTCGGCGTAGACGGTCGCGACCACGAGAGTGGACGGATCCAGGCCCTCGTTGTTCTGCGCGTTGGCCGCCGCGCTCGCGATGACCTTGGCGACCGGCTCGCTGGCCGCCTGCGGAGCCCACCGCAGGATGTCCAGCGCTTCGGACACCGACTTACCGCGCACCAGGTCGATGACGCGGCGCGCCTTCGTCGGCGATACGCGCACGAAGCGCGCCTTCGCCGTCGCGGACGGGTATTCAATCGCTGTAGTCATTAGCGCCTCTTCGCCTTCCGGTCATCCTTGATGTGACCCTTGAAGGTGCGGGTGGGGGCGAACTCGCCGAGCTTGTGCCCGACCATCGCCTCGGTGACGAACACCGGGACATGCTTGCGGCCGTCATGCACCGCAAAGGTGTGCCCGATGAAGTCGGGGATGATGGTCGACCGACGCGACCAGGTCTTGATGACCTGCTTGGTGTTCTTCTCGTTCTGCGCGTCGACCTTCTTCAACAGATGGTCGTCGACGAACGGACCCTTCTTCAGGCTGCGTGGCATATTCCTTGTACCTGCCTACTCTCAGCGCTTCTTGCCGGTGCGCCGGCGACGGACGATGAGCTTGTTGCTCGCTTTGTTCGGCTTGCGGGTGCGGCCTTCGGGCTTGCCCCACGGGCTCACCGGGTGACGACCACCGGAGGTCTTACCTTCACCACCGCCGTGGGGGTGGTCGACCGGGTTCATCACGACGCCACGGACGGAGGGGCGCTTGCCCTTCCACCGCATGCGGCCGGCCTTGCCCCAGTTGATGTTCGCTTGCTCGGCGTTGCCCACCTCGCCGACGGTGGCGCGGCAGCGCACGTCGACGCGGCGGATCTCACCCGAGGGCATACGCAGCGACGCGTAGGTGCCTTCCTTGCCCAGCAACTGGATGCTGGCGCCGGCCGAGCGCGCGAGCTTGGCGCCGCCACCTGGCCGCAGTTCCACTGCATGCACCAGCGTGCCCGCGGGGATGTTGCGCAGCGGCAGGTTGTTGCCCGGTTTGATGTCGGCGTTGGGACCCGACTCGACGACGGTGCCCTGCTTGAGACCCTCGGGGGCGATTATGTAGCGCTTCTCCCCGTCGAAGTAGTGCAGCAGTGCGATGTTCGCGGTGCGGTTGGGGTCGTACTCGATGTGTGCGACCTTGGCGTTGACGCCGTCCTTGTCGTGGCGACGGAAGTCGATCACCCGGTAGGCGCGCTTGTGCCCACCGCCCTTGTGCCGGGTGGTGATGCGGCCGTGCGCGTTTCGACCGCCCTTGCCGTGCAGCGGACGAACCAGCGACTTCTCCGGGTGGTCGCGAGTGATCTCAGCGAAGTCGGAGACGCTGGCACCGCGGCGACCGGGGGTCGTCGGCTTGTACTTGCGAATTGCCATGATTCTCTAGGTCTTCCTCCGTCGCCGGCTTGACGAAATCAAGCCGGTGCTCCGAACAGGTCGATGGGCTTGCTACCCGCGGCCAGCGTGACGATGGCGCGCTTGGTGCTCTTGCGCTTCCCGTATCCGGTGCGGGTGCGCTTGCGCTTGCCCTGCCGGTTGGCGGTGTTCACCGAGTCGACCTTGACGCCGAAGATCTTCTCGATCGCGATCTTGATCTGCGTCTTGTTCGAGTCGGGATGCACGATGAACGTGTAGACGTTGTCCTCGATCAGCCCGTACGACTTCTCGGAGATGACCGGCGACAGGATGATGTCGCGGGGATCAGTGACGGTCGCCATCAGGCCGACACCTCCTCTTTCGCAGTCTGATTGGCGCTGATGTAGGCGTTGAGCGCCTCCACGCTGAAGATCACGTCGTCAGCGTTCAGCACGTCGTACGTGTTGAGCTGGTCGGGCGAAATCACGTGCACGCCCGGGAGATTGCGCACGCTCTTGGCGCTGACCTCGTCGGCGCGGCCGATCACCACGAGCATCTTGTTCTTCTCCAGCTTGCGGTCCGCGACGAGCGTGGCCAGGAACGCCTTGGCGCTCTTGGTCGACGGCGTCTGTCCCGCGACGATCTCAGTGACCGCGTGGATCCGGTCGTTGCGCGCCCGGTCGGACAGCGCACCGCGCAGAGCGGCCCGGATCATCTTCTTCGGGGTCCGCTCGCTGTAGTCGCGCGGCTTGGGGCCGTGCACGATGCCTCCGCCGGTGAACTGCGGCGCCCGGATCGAGCCCTGGCGCGCGCGGCCCGTGCCCTTCTGCCGGTACGGCTTCTTGCCGCCGCCGCGGACTTCACCGCGTGACTTGGTGGAGTGCGTACCCTGCCGCGCCGCGGCCAGCTGCGCGGTGACCACCTGGTGCATCAACGCGATGTTCACCTCGACGTCGAACAGCTCGGCGGGCAGCTCGACGGAGCCGTCTTTCGCCCCCGCCGGGGTGTGGACATCAACTTTGAGAGCCATTACTCGCTCCTCTTGATTGCGCTGCGGACCATCACGAGCCCGCCGTTGCGGCCGGGGATTGCGCCCTTGATCAACAGCACGCCGTTCTCGGCATCGACCTTGTGCACCACCAGGTTCAGGGTCGTCACGCGGTCGTTGCCCATGCGGCCCGACATGCGCGTGCCTTTGAACACGCGGCCGGGCGTGGCGCAGCCACCGATCGAACCGGGGCGGCGGTGCACCGCCTGTGCGCCGTGACTGGCGCCCTGGCCGCGGAAACCGTGCCGCTTCATCGTGCCTGCGAAACCCTTGCCCTTGCTGGTGCCGGTCACGTCGACATAGGTGCCGTCGGCGAAGATCTCGGCGGTCAGCTCCTGGCCCACCTCGTATTCGGCGGCGGCGGACTCGTCATCGAGCCGGAGCTCGGCCAGATGCCGACGCGGGTTGATCCCGGCGGTCGAATACTGGCCCGTGACAGGCTTATTGACCTTACGCGGGCTGATCTCGCCGTAGGCCAACTGCACGGCGCTGTAGCCGTCGCGCTCCGGCGTACGGATGCGCGTCACCACATTGGGCCCGGCCTTGACGACCGTCACCGGCACGACCCGGTTGTTCTCGTCGAACACCTGCGTCATGCCCAGTTTGGTGCCCAGAATGCCTCGCCGCGGGGCGGCGGATTTATTACCGCTAGCCATATTCTGGTCTCTCCTACTGGATGTTGACGTCGACGCTGGCCGGCAGATCGATGCGCATCAAGGCGTCAACGGTCTTCGGCGTCGGGTCGAGGATGTCGATCAGCCGCTTGTGAGTACGCATCTCGAAGTGCTCCCGCGAGTCCTTGTACTTGTGCGGGGACCGGATGACGCAATACACGTTCTTCTCGGTCGGCAGCGGCACAGGACCAACCACGCTGGCGCCGGTTCTGGTGACCGTTTCCACGATCTTGCGCGCCGAGGCGTCGATCGCCTCGTGGTCGTAGGCCTTGAGCCTGATGCGGATCTTCTGTCCCGCCACGCTTCTCCTACCTCACTCATACTGGGCCCGGAATCGGGCCGCTCTCACCGGCGCAGTCACGCTGCATGCCGCCGCTGTTCTTCTGTCTGTGGTCCACCGGCCCCCGCGGTCGGGTGTGTCGCCCGCACGCGCACTCGTCCGTTCCGAAAATCTTCGCGATCGAGATTGGCACCGGATGCGCCCGGTTGGGCGCCGGTCGTATGCCCCGGCCACGCGGTCCGAACAGGCACCGTCCCGGCTCAAGGCAACCCGAACAGTATGCCCTAGAAAACGGCACGCTCCAAATCCCTGGCCACGGGATACCCGCTGGCCCTGGCGCCGGGCCCGCAGGGCCACCGTACCCGTGACTGCAGCGGTGCCGTCGAGTCCGCGTCCGGTCCTGGTTCAGCTTCCCAGGCCGGCCCAGAACACGCACTGGTGTTTCTGCTCGAAATCGGTGATGACGCGGCTGCCGTCCGGTTCCAGCCACATCCGCTCACCCGCAGGCCCGCTGGTCAGCTCCGGCCAACCGGGCCCCGGCGAGCCGGTCGCAACGAACCGCGCCCAGTGGTCGACCATCTCCTCGGACAATCGTTGTTGGGCGGGGTCCAGCGGTTGTGCGCCGCCGACGTCGAACAGGTAGCGAAGCTCCAAGGAATGTGCCGCCCCGACGGGGAACGGCGCCTCGAGCAACGGTTCGGGCGCCGGCGCGTCGCGGTCCCCGAATTCGTATGCGTAGACGGGCTGGTCGGCAAGGGCGTCGGCCATGCGGTCGGCCACGCAGGCGTATTCGGCCGCCGTCACCGCCGCCGAATACGCCAGCGCGACGTTCCCGCCGTAGCGTTCGGGCGGATACCGCGCCGCCACGGCGGACCCGTGTGGTCCGAACGCCTCGGCGAGCAGTCCGGGGTAGTTCGCGGCGTCGAATGTCCGCCCGCGCAACGCTTGCAGCGCTGCGAACAGCGTGTGTTCGTCTTGCGTGGTGCCGATCATCACCGGCACCCGGGCAGCCTTACCACTGGTGATCGCGGTGAACGACTTCTCGGGTAGCGCCCCGGTGCCCGCCACCGGACCGCTCAGGCGTTCGGTCCCGAACCGGGCGTACGTCAGCGGGTCCGCCAACTGATCGGCGGGCAGAGACCGTAGGCAGTCCGCGGCGACGCGGGGATCGGCGCATCCGACATCGGCTGCGTATGCGGTGCTGGCCTCCTGGGCGGCCGGCAGGTCGTACTGCGCCTGACATGGCGCACTCTGGATGATCGCCGCGCTGAACAATCCCCGGGATCCGGGGGCCACGAGGTGGTCGCACACCGCCATCCCGCCCGCCGATTCGCCGGCGATCGTGACCCTGTCCGGGTCCCCGCCGAAACCGGCGATGTTGTCGCGAACCCATCGCAGCGCGGCTTGCTGGTCGGCGAGGCCGTAGTTGCCGACGTCGCCCGAACCTAACGCGGGATGAGCGAGGAAGCCGAGCGCCCCTAGGCGATAGTTGATCGTGACGACGACGACGCCGCGACCGGCCAACCGCCGCGCGGGGTAGATGTCGCCGCTGCCGTTCAGAAAGCTCCCACCGTGGATCCACACCATTACCGGCCGCGGGTCGTCCGACGGCGGCGGCGTCCAGACGTTGAGGGTCAGACAATCCTCGCTGGGCGGGCGTCGGTCGACGTCGGAGCTGGTGTCCTGGATGCAGCGCGCACCGGGGCGAGTCGCGTCCCGGAATCCCGTCCACGACTCGACCGGTGCGGGCGACTGCCAGCGCAGCGCACCGAGAGGCGGTGCGGCATAAGGAATTCCAGCGAAGTACCGATGATCGTCGGCGACGGTCCCGCGGACCGCTCCCGCGACCGTGCGCACGACCCCAGGGTCGTCGGGCACCTTCACCGCGGCGGTCTGGCCCTCGGCGCAACCGGAGACCGCGGCGGCCAGCAGTACAAGCGCCACCGCAGCGCGCCGGACAGGCTGGCCACCCCTTCCACTCGCCACCTAGCGAGCGTACTGACGCGGCGCGGATCCCCCGGTCCGGGCCATCGCTTAGAGTGCGTACTTGACAGCTGTCAAGAATGACCCTGAGCGAGGGACCTATGAGCACGCCGATCATCGCAGACGCCGCCAGGGTGCTGGCCGATCCGAAGGCCTACACGAACGAGGCGGGCCTGCACGCCGCATTGACCCACCTGCGCGAGAACGCGCCGGTGTCCTATGTCGACGTGCCCGATTATCGGCCGTTCTGGGCCGTCACCAAGCACGCCGACATCATGGCGATCGAGCGCGACAACGAGCTCTGGATCAATGCGCCGCGCCCCATGCTCGTCACGGCCGCCACGGACGATCTGTCGCAGTCCAACCTCGCCGCCGGTGGCGGGCTGCGCACTCTGATCCATATGGACGACCCGCTGCACCGCGACATCCGAAAGATCGGGGCGGACTGGTTCCGGCCAAAGGCGATGCGCGCGCTGAAGGCCCGCGTCGACGAGCTGGCCAAGATCTACGTGGACAAGATGGTCGAAAAGGGTCCCGAATGCGACTTCGTCCAAGAGGTCGCCGTGAACTTTCCTCTCTATGTGATCCTGTCGCTGCTCGGGCTGCCCGAGTCCGACTTCGGCCGCATGCTCAAGCTCACGCAGGAGATGTTCGGCGGCGACGATGACGAGTTCACCCGCGGCAAGAGCGCGCAAGAGCTGCACGAGGTCATCACCGACTTCTTCCGCTACTTCACCGCGCTGACCGCTGAACGCCGGGCCAATCCCACCGACGACCTGGCATCGGCGATCGCCAACGCCAAGATCGACGGCGAATACCTCAACGACGTCGACTGCCTGTCCTATTACGTCATCGTCGCCAGCGCAGGCCACGACACCACGAGCGCGGCGATCTCGGGCGGTCTGCTGGCGCTGATCGAGAACCAGGACCAGCTCGCCCGGCTGAAAGCCCACCCGGAGCTGATGGGCACCGCGGTCGAGGAGATGATCCGCTGGACCACTCCGGTCAAAGAGTTCATGCGCACCGCCACGGCCGATACCGAAGTGCGCGGTGTGCCGATCAAGCAGGGCGAATCAGTGCTGCTGTCCTACGTTTCGGCCAACCGCGACGAGGACATCTTCGACGAGCCGTTCCGCTTCGACGTCGGCCGTGACCCCAACAAGCACCTGTCATTCGGTTACGGCGTGCACTTCTGTCTCGGCGCCGCTCTGGCGCGTATGGAGATCAACAGCTTCTTCACCGAGCTGGTGCCACGGCTGGATTCGATCGAGTTGGCCGGCGACCCGGAGTTCATCGCGACGATCTTCGTCGGCGGGCTCAAGCACCTGCCGATCAGGTATTCGCTGCGCTGAAGTCGAACCCATCGTGGTGATGGGAGCCACCCTCGCGGCGCGAAGTGGTGTCGGTCACATAGACTGGGCTTGACACCCGTCAAGTCTTTCCCGAGGAGCTTCATGAGCACGCCGACGATGGACCAGAAATCACAGGAAGCCGCGAAGGTCTTCGCCGATCCCAAGGCATATGCCGACGACGATCGCCTGCACGCCGCCTTTGCTCATCTTCGGGCCCACAACCCGGTGCCTTATGTGGACCACCCGCCGTACCGGCCGTTCTACGCGATTACCAAGCACGCCGACATCATGGCGATCGAGCGCGACAACAACCTGTGGCTGAGCGAGCCGCGGCCACTGCTTGCGACCGCCGAAGCCGACGACCTGGCCAGGGCGCAGCTGGAAGCGGGCATGGGATTGCGAACGCTGATCCACATGGACGACCCGCACCATCGCGATGTTCGCAAGATCGGCGCGGATTGGTTCCGCCCCAAGGCGATGCGCGAATTGAAGGTCCGGGTGGACGAGCTGGCCAAGCGCTACGTCGACAAGATGCGCGACATCGGCCCCGAATGCGACTTCGTCGAGGACATCGCGGTGCACTACCCGCTCTATGTGATCCTGTCGCTGCTCGGGCTGCCCGAGGAGGACTTCCCGCGCATGCTCAAGCTCACCCAGGAGATCTTCGGCGGTGACGACGAGGAGTATCAGCGCGGCACCACCCCCGAGGAGAAACTGCAGACGGTGGTCGAGTTCTTCGCCTACTTCGGCGAATTGACCGCTTCACGACGGGCGAACCCGACCAATGATCTCGCATCGGCGATCGCCAACGGAACCATCAACGGCGAGCCGCTGAGCGAGGTCGACACCGCGTCCTACTACGTCATCGTGGCCACCGCAGGCCACGACACCACCAAGGACGCGATCTCCGGCGGTCTTCGCGCGCTGATCGACAACCCCGACCAACTCGCACGGCTTCAGGCACAACCGGAATTGATGGGCACCGCGGTCGAGGAGATGATCCGCTGGACCACCCCGGTCAAGGAGTTCATGCGGACCGCCGCCGAAGGCACCGAGGTCCGTGGCGTACCGATCGCCAAAGGCGAATCCGTTTATCTCGCTTACGCATCCGCGAACCGCGACGAAGAGATCTTCGACGAACCGTTCAAATTCGACGTCGGCCGCGATCCCAACAAGCACCTCTCGTTCGGCTACGGCGTGCACTTCTGTCTCGGTGCCGCGTTGGCGCGCATGGAGATGAACAGCCTGTTCACCGAACTGCTGCCGAGGCTGGACTCGATCGAACTGGCCGGGGAACCCGAACTAGCCGCGACGGTGTTCGTCGGAGGGCTCAAGCATCTCCCGATTCGGTACTCGCTGAGGTGATCTCGCTCGGCTTCTTCGCGTGGGTGGCCAAATATCCGTCGACGGAGGCCTCCGCGCACGCGCGGTAGTCGAAGTCGGCCACCGTCGACAGCTTCCCGAGGATCAACGGGCCGATGAGAAGTGCGATTGTCTGGATCCGGTCCACCTCGTCGAGTTCCTCGGCCGCCTGGGCGCCGTCGAGGATCGCGTCGAAGGGCGCCGAATACAGCGCGATGATGCGTGACCTCAGGGTGCCCACGGCATCCGAATCCGACTGCTGCACTTCGGAGTACGTCCCCACGTCGGGACCGGATGCCATCCATGTCATGGCGGTGATCATCGCGGACGCCTCGGCGATCGACTCCGCCCATCCCACCACGACCGCAATCAAACGGTCGCGCAGGCTGCCCTCGGCCGGCGGCATCGGCGCCGGATTGAGCAGGCTCATGAACGCCGCCGCCATCAGGTCGTTGGCGCTCGGGAAGTGGCGATACAGCGTGGCGCGCGCGACGTTGGCGGTTCTCGTGACCGCGTCGATGGTGACCGCACTCGGGCCGCCTGCCCGCAGCAGCGTCGTCGCCGCCTCGAGCAGGCGGGCACGGGACCGGGCCGGCCTCGGGTCGGTACTCGCCCCGCTCATCGTTTAACCCACTTCCTCGCCGGGAACAAGACTATCGGTCTCACACCGAGACTGTTAGTCTCGAAAATCTCCTGCGGAAGAGAGCGACGTATGGTCGACACCCTCAGCCGGTCTGACCAGGATATCGGCGCGAGCGTCGCAGACCTGTCCTCCCGTGCGCGCGTCTGGCTACTCACCGTCGCCTGCATGGGCGTCGCGCTGGTGATCAGCTCGATGGTCGCCCTCAACGCCGCCCTGCCCGACATCGCAGTGGAAACCACGGCCACCCAGGCTCAGCTGACGTGGGTCGTCGACGGTTACACCCTGGTGCTGGCGTGTCTGTTGCTGCCCGCCGGCGCGATCGGCGACCGGTACGGCCGCCGCGGCGCTCTGCTCGCGGGTCTCGGTATCTTCACGCTCGCATCTTCCGCGCCGTTGATCTTCGACGGCCCACTCGCATTGATCATCGCCCGCGCCGTGGCCGGCGTGGGCGCGGCGTTCGTCATGCCCGCCACCCTGTCGCTGTTGACGGCCGCATACCCGAAAGCGGAGCGCAACAAGGCCGTTGGCATCTGGGCGGGCGTCGCGGGCTCGAGTGCGGTGGTCGGTTTTCTCGGATCCGGTGTGCTACTCCACTTCTGGTCTTGGCAGTCGATCTTCTGGGCGTTCACGCTCTCCGGTGCGGGCCTGTTCGGGCTCGCCTGCACGGTGGCCTCGTCTCGCGATCAGCAAGCCACACCGCTCGACTGGCCAGGAGCGGTACTGATCGGCGGGGCCGTCGCGGTGTTCGTCTACGGCGTGCTCGAGGCGCCCACCCACGGCTGGACACATCCCCTCGTATACGGATGCATGGCTGCCGGCGTTGTCATGGCGGCCGTCTTCACGGCGTGGGAACTGCGCAGTGCGCACCCACTGCTCGACGTTCGGCTGTTCGCCAAGGCCGACTTCACCACCGGTGCCATCGTGGTGACGTTCTTCTTCCTCGCTAACTTCGGGTTCTTCTTCGTCTCGATGCAATACATGCAGCTGTTGCTCGGCTACACCCCGCTACAGACGGCTTTCGCATTGGCGCCGCTGGTTGCCCCTCTTCTGGTCCTCAGCCTTGCAACGCCGTGGTATCTGCCACGACTGGGTCTCCGGATCGTCCTTTCCACCGGCCTGACACTGATCGCGGGCGGACTGTTCTACATGCAAACACTCGAAGTGGACTCGCCTTACCTGGACCTCGCGCTGCCGCTGCTCGTCATGTCGACGGGCATCGGCTTGTGCACGGCGCCAGCGACTTCGGCGATCATGGGTGCGGTGCCGGACGAGAAGCAGGGCGTCGCGTCGGCGGTCAACGACTCCACCCGCGAGATCGGCGCCGCACTGGGCATCGCGGTGGCGGGCTCGGTGCTCGCCGCCCAGTACGGCGATAGCCTTGCCCCCCATTTGAGCGGACTACCCGAATCGCTCCGCACAGCCGCGTCGAACTCGCTGGCCGAGGCGCTCGAGGTGGCCGCACGGCTGGGCCCGCAAGGCGCCGACCTGTCACAGGCCGCGCAGCTGGCGTTCATGGACGCCATGCACATCTCCCTGATCGCTCTCGGGGGCCTTTGCGCGGTGGCTGCGGCGTTCATCGCGCTGTGGGCACCTGGCCGCGATGGAAGGCAGTTTCGCTTCATCGAGAGGATGGTCTCGCGGTCAGACGATGAACTCGGCCGCTCGGTGCCCGACCATGACGATGGTGGCGTGCGGGCCGCGGCTGGGGATCACCGGTAGCACCGACCCGTCGACCACCCACAGCCCCTCGACCCCGCGCACCCTGCACCTCGGGTCCACCACCGCGACGTCGTCGTCATCGTCACCCATCGGTGCAGTCCCCGAGAGATGCTGCGATGTCGACCATGAGGCCGGCCCGACCTCGGCTGCCCCGACGAGTTCGCGGGACAACGCGATCCCGGCGCGCAGCTTTTCGACGTCGTCGGGCTCGCTGTCGTAGCGGTGCTCGATGACCGGAGGCACATCGGGGTCGGCGCTCACGACCGTGACGGCTCCTCGCGACTTCGGCCGCATCAACGTCACCCCGATATGGGGGTGGTCGCCGGGATCGTCGCGCCGCCCGCTCACCATAGCCCCGAAACCAGCTGTGTACGGCCTGATTTCGAGCCCGTCGTCGGTGGTGAGCACCGCCTCGAGAGGTGGGAGTCCGTGTGTTTCCGTCCAGTTCACCGGCAGCACCCACTCGGGGTGATCCGACATCACCGCTCCCACTGGCAGATTCGCCGTCACCGGGATCCCAATCCGCTCGAGGGTTGCAGGTGGGCCGACGCCCGAGAGCATCAGAACGTGTGCTGACCCGATTGCTCCGGCGCACAGCACGATCCGGTCCGCCTCGAGGTAAGTGGCACCGTCCTGGCTTGCGCACTCCACGCCGACGGCATGCCCGGCTGTGATGCGGATGCGATGCACCCGGGTATTGGTGAGCAGGGTGAGGTTCGCACGGTCCAAAGCCGGTTGCAGGAAGGCCCCGCCGGGACCCATGCGCGCACCCTGGTGGATGTTCAGCGGCACCGCGCCCACTCCCGCGCCCACCGGCGCCTCGACCGTCGAACCGTTCAGATCGGTTATCCACGGATGCCCGTATTCGGTGGCTGTCGTGACGAACGATGCTGTGCAACCATCGAATTCGGCGACACGCTGAATTCGTATCGGCCCTTCTGAGCCGTGTATCGCATTGTCGAAGTCGAGGTCGGTTTCGATGGCCCGGAAGTGCGGGAGCACATCCGACCACGCCCAGCCGGGCAGGCGCCAGTCGTCGAAGTCCGACGGCAGCCCACGGCAGAAGTAGCCTCCGTTGACGGCGCCCGATCCTCCGACCACCTCGCCGCGCATGAGCATCGCATGACGCAGCGGATCGACGGTCAAGGTGGTCGGGTACCGCCGCACCACTGAACTAGCAGTGCCGATGGGCAGCCGCAATCCGTCGTTGATCTGCGCCGAGACCCGAGGGTCGGACGGCCCCGGACCCGATTCGACGACGGCGACGGTGCATGCCGGGTCGGCGGAGAGCCTCTCGGCCAGAACGGATCCGGCGCTGCCGGCACCGACGATCAGGACGTCACTGCGGACGCGAGAAGCAATTGGAGAACTTCGCACGCGGCAGGGTCGTCTCAGGTCCGGATCTGGGGCTTGAGCGCACCGAGATGACGCTCACGGACAACACCCGTCCACAGACCTGCCCCGTAGGCGATGTCGTCGAGGCGTTTCAGGGCGATGTAGGTGAGCAGGCCGACCCGTTGGGTGTCGTCTTCGGTGTTCCGGCTCCGGGTCAACCAGTCGACGACCCCTTCCACCACCGCGGCCACGAGCACGACCTGCCGGCATCGTCGAGACAAGAGCGCCGCGACGAGCGCGACCGGCCAGTAGTGCCGGCAGATCGCCGATGCCAGTTGCATCGCTGCGGACCACAGTCCGTGTGCGGCCACGACCGCGACGTCCTTGGGTTCGGGCTCCACACTCGACAGGGACTTGGCGATGCGCCTGCCGGTGATGGTTGCGACGACGATCGAGGCCAGATATCCGATCGACGAACCCATCGCCATCAGCATCCAGGCCACCAGCGTCCAACCCGAGATCACCAGCGGAGCGGTCTTGCCGGGATGACGGACCGACAGCGGCGCGGCGGCTTCGCCGTAAAAAGATCTGCGCGAGAACCACTCTCGAAGTTGGGTCCGATGGTCGTGCGCCACCAGCGCGATGGGCTCGTAGCGCAGACGCGCACCGGATTCGATGAGTCGCCAGCACAGATCGACATCCTCACCAGACGTCAGCGTCTCGTCGAAGCCGCCGACCTCGCCGAGCATCGCCCGGCGGCCGATGATCGCGGCACTGGGTACATAGGACACCGTGCCGTAGGGCATCACCGGGGCCTCCCGCAGACCCAGGTCCAGCGACGAGCGCACCGCCTCATAGCGGGCGACCACATTGTCCGGTTCGCGGAGGCCGACGATGCGCGGTGCGACAAGGGCCACGGCGGGGTCACAGAAGTGACCCAGCAACGCCTCCAGCCAGCCGCGCCGCGGCACGACGTCGCTGTCCAGGAAAGCCACGAAGTCGGTCGTGCACGCGGCCAGACCGGTGTTGCGGGCGGCCGCGGGTCCGCGGCTGCGCTCGTGACGCACCACCTGGACCCCGGCGTGGACGTCGGCGAAGTCGGCCGCCTCGAGTGGTGTCTCAGAGCCGTCATCGACGACGACCACCCGCAGACCGCGCACGGCGGTGAGCAGCCGACGAACACCAGAAGCGTTGTCGCGCACCGGTATCACGACCGTCACGTCCCGGTGCGAAGGGCCGCTGGCGGGACGGGGGTGCGCGACCGTCGCGTCGAGCAGGGTCCGGGCCAACTGGGCGCTGACCGCGTCGTGCACTTCGAGCCTGCCGCCGTTGAGCATGGTCTGCGCCGCCGGCGCCAAACGAAGGAGGCGGGTCGGGGAACCGCCGAGCAGGGCGGCCCCGTCACCGAGCACCTTCACCCGGCGGTCCACCTGAACGGCGAAACCGTCGGGCAGTCGCGGTCCCGTCATGTCAGCATCCCGTTGCGGTCGGGCGCCCAGCGCGTGATGCGCCGAAGGCATGTTTCGACCATATCGGGAAAAATGCGGGCGCCCTCCTCCACGGTGGCGGTCGTGGGATCGCCGAGCACACCGACCTCACTGACCGCGGCCACCCCGCCCCGCCGCAGTTCGGGGATCAACTCGCGAAGGGGCGCCATATTGCCGGGCACCCGCTCGTCGATACGGACGTCCTGGGGCGAAATATGTAGCAATACAGACGTTTCGGTATGGCCCGCGTGCGCGTCGGCACCCGCTACCGTGCACGAGCACCAGCCCGCATCCCGGCCCTCGTAGCGCAGCAAAGCGGTCGCCGCGGCCAGCGCTTCGACGTTACCGCCATGACCGTTGACGAAGACCAGCCGTGACGCCCACCGGGATGCCGATCGGCCGTACTCCACCAGCAACAGCCTCAGCGCGGACGTTCCGATCGAAACGGTGCCGCTGAACTCCTCGTGCTCACCGCTCGCGCCGTAGCCGATGGCGGGGGCGACCAACCAGTTCACGCCGTCGGTGTCGGCGAGCCGGTCAGCAACCGCCCCAGAGACGGCCGTCGCGATGCGCGTGTCGGTGTCCAGCGGGAGATGAGGGCCGTGCTGCTCGGTGGATCCGACGGGCACGAGGAGGGCCGACGGCTTGCTCTGCAGCTGCTTCGACGTCGCATTCGCGAGCAAGCTGACAGATGGCACCCGCCGATGGTAGGCCGAATTCACCTGTCGTGCGCCAATTGTTGAAGCATGCGCAGCAATTGATTCACCGAATTTCTCGCCGCCGACGCCGGCGTCGCCCCCCCAGTCCCCTGCGCCCCGCCTGTACCAGCACGTTCCGAACGCTGGGCGACCGTCAGGTGGCCGAACCTCCGGGCACGCCGAGCTCCCGGACGAACCCGGGAGGGATCAGGACGTCGTCGGGCCCAAGATCATGTACCGACGCGCGACCCAGACCCATCAATGCAGAATCGATGCCTCCCCGCAGGACGTCGAGCACGTTCTCGACACCGGCCTGCCCGTTGGCGGCCAGACCCCACAGGTACGCCCGCCCGATCATGACCGCGCGGGCACCGAGCGCGACCGCCTTGACGACGTCGCTGCCTCGCCGGATGCCTCCGTCGAGCACCACCTCGATGTCGTCACCGACCGCCTCGACGATCGGTGGCAGGGCACGAATCGAGGCCGGCGTCCCGTCCAGGTTGTTACCGCCGTGATTGGACACCGAGATCGCTGAAACACCGGCGTCCACAGCACGTTTCGCGTCGTCGACGCGCATCACGCCCTTGAGCATGAAAGGACCGCCCCACAGCTCGCGCAGCCAGGCGATGTCCTCCCAGGTCGGCGGCGGGGTGCCCATCCACTCGCCGTACGCGGCGAAGAACGGCGGTCCCTCCTCGCCTCGCGCGGCCTGATTGGGAACCCGCAGGTTCGGCGGCCGCAGGGTCTTACCCCACTGCCACATCCAACGCGGTTTGGTCAGCCCCGTCGGGAGCATGCGCACGGTGGTGCGCAGGTCCATCTGCTCGGGGATCTTTGGGCTGCCCCAGTCTCGGCCGTGCGAGAAGCTCCAGTCCGTGGTGACGATCAGACCGACCGCACCCGCCTGCCGCGCGCGCTCGACCCGCGCCGCGATCGCATCCCGCCCGCCGAGCCAGTACACCTGGAAGAAGAGCTTGGGGTTGGCCGCGATCACCTCTTCGATCGGCTTGCTGGCGAACGAGGACAGGCCCATCGCGGTGCCGCGCGCAGCGGCCGCACGTGCGACCGCGACCTCGCCGTCCGGGTGCACCGCCTGCACGCCCGTCGGGGAGATCAGCACCGGCAGCGAAATCTCTTGTCCCATCACGGTGGTCGCGAGATCGCGCTTCTCCGTCGCGCCGACGACGTGCGGCGCGAAGCCCAACTCGGCGAACGCCTCGACGTTGTCGGAGACCGTCACGCCTTTCTCGCTGGCGGCGACGAGTGCCGAGTAGACCGGCTTGGGGAGTCGGCGCCTGGCACGCTCCTGAGCGGCGGCGACCGTTTCGAACCAGGTGTCGGCCATGATCACACCGGACTTTCGTTGCAGAGCCTCTTGGGAGGCGTCGTGAGCAGCTTCAGCATCACCGGACCCGATCGCGAGTGGTCGACGCTGGACTTCGGCTTGACCCGTTCTTGAGCCAGGGCGGGAGCGCCGTAGCCCTCCACGCACTCGGGGTCCGGACCGTCCATCGGCAGCCCGGTGAAGAACTTGGCGGCCATGCACCCGCCGCGGCAGCTGTCGTAGTGCCCGCAACTGCCGCACGCGCCGGCCGACTGCGGTTCGCGCAGCTCACGGAAGAGCGGCGCGTTCTGCCAGACATTCTGAAAACCACCGTCGGTCAAGATGTTTCCGGCGTGGAACCGGTCGTGAATGGCGAACGGGCACGCGTAGACGTCACCGACGGGATCGATCAGGCAGACGACGCGGCCGGCCCCGCACAGGTTCAGCCCGGCAAGCGCACCGGGTTCACCCAACCCGGCAAGGTGAAAGAACGAGTCGCCGGTGAGCACCCGGTCACCCTTGGCGACCAGCCAGTTGTAGAGCTGAACCTGCTGGTCGGCGGTGGGGTGCAAGTCGTCCCAGACATCGGCGCCCCGACCCGACGGCCGCAGCCGTGTGATCCGCAGTGTGGCGCCGTATTGCGCTGCAAGAGCGGCAAAGTCGTCGAGCTGGTCGACATTGTGGCGGGTCACCACCACCGAGATCTTGGCGTCCTTGAAACCGGCGTCGGCCAGGTTCTGCAGGGCCCGGGTCGCCATCGCGAACGAGCCCGCCCCGCGGACGGCGTCGTTGATCTCCGCGGTCGCGCCGTCAAGGGAGATCTGCACGTCGACGTAGTCGCTGGCCGCCAGCCGAGCCGCGACCTCTGGCGTGATGCGCACACCGTTGGTGGAGAACTTCACACCGACGTGGTGGGCGGTGGCGTAGTCGACCAGCTCCCAGAAGTCCGAACGCACGGTCGGCTCGCCGCCACCGATGTTGACGTAGAAGACCTGCATGCGCTCGAGCTCGTCGATGATGTCCTTGCACTGCGCAGTGGTCAGCTCGCGCGGGTCGCGCTTACCCGACGACGACAGGCAGTGCACGCACGCGAGGTTGCAGGCGTAGGTCAGTTCCCAGGTCAGGCAGATCGGGGCGTCGAGTCCGTGCTCGAACTGCTCGACCAGCTTCGGCACACGTACGGCTTCGGTCGATGTCATTGCGGCACCAGCATTTTCGATCGAGCAAGCACGCCGAGTGCCTGCAGGTATGGCGCCTGCTGCGCGTCGTCGATACCGACGGCACGGCAGGCGGATCGGACGTCGGGATGGTCGGACAAGGTGTTGACGACGTCGACGATGGTCCGGTTCTTCAGAAACGACAGCTTGCGCGTCCCGAAGTGGTAGAGCAGCGCCCCGAACGGCTCCGGCCGCACCGCCACCTGGTGGTGCAGCCGCCAGCCGAGCGCCGGGTCGAACGCGACGCCTTCCTCGGGCACCGCCGACGACGAGGTCACTATCAGTAGACCCCGCACATCCCGTCGATCGACACCTCTTCGACGAGCGTCTCGTTAACCAGCTCGTCGTTCTCCACCTGCTGCTTCGGTTCCATCTGGCCCTCCATGGCTGCGCCTTTCAATATCACCGGTTCTCGACAACTGTGATCGAGGTCGCAATAATATGGCATCGAGTGCCTAAATGGAAAGGGGACCCCCTATGGGTCCGGACCAGCACCGGGTGGGCCGCCGGCGCTCGACGACGTGGGACCACATCAGCAACGTGGCCATCGACCTTTTTGCCCAGAAAGGGTTCGACGACGTCAGCGTGGACGACATCGCCGAAGGCGCGGGAATCGCGCGGCGCACGCTGTTCCGCTACTACCCGTCCAAGAATGCCCTGCCCTGGGGCGATTTCGACGCTCATCTGGCCCACATGCGAAACCTGTTGGCAGATCTCGATCCTGAGGTGCCCATCGGCGAGGCACTGCGCACCGCATTGCTGGCGTTCAACAACTTCGATGCCGCCGAGACGGCGCGCCACCGGATGCGCATGCGGGTGATCCTGGAGACCGCCGCCCTTCAGGCCTACTCGATGACCATGTACGCCGGCTGGCGCGGCGTGGTCGCCGAGTTCGTCGCCAAACGCCTCGACGCCACCGCAGGCGACCTGATACCGCAGACGGTGGCGTGGACGATGCTCGGCGTCGCGCTCTCCGCGTACGAACACTGGCTGGCCGACGAGACGGTCCCGCTGGCTCAGGCGCTCGGTGCGGCGTTCGACACCGTCGCTGACGGGCTGTGGGCGCTCGATCGCTGAATCACCTCGGTGCACACGGCCACCGCGATAGCTTGGGGCGGTCGCGGAAAGGACGCCGATGGTCGAGCACAGTGCCCAGCAGAAGACGGGCCACGATCTGCTCTACGACTCCCTGTGGACCAAGGGCACGGCTTTCAGCCACGCAGACCGCCGCCAATTCGGTCTGCTGGGGCTGCTTCCTTCGGCCGAGAAGAGCCTCGAGCAGCAGACCGAACATTCATGGCGCGAGTTCAGCAGGCGCCGCGAGCCGCTGGACAGGCACATCTATCTTCGAAACCTGCAGGACCGCAACGAGACACTCTTCTACCGCGTACTGCGCGACCATATCGCCGAAACCATGCCGATCGTCTACACACCGACCGTCGGCGAGGCATGTCAGCGCTTCAGCGAGATCTACCGGCGCCCGCGCGGGTTGTTCGTCTCCTACCCCGACCGCGAGTTCCTGCGCGAGATGCTGCGCAACCGCCCGCGACGGGAGGTCGACGTCATCGTCGTCACCGACGGGCAGCGCATCCTGGGCCTGGGCGATCAGGGCATCGGCGGTATGGGTATTCCCATCGGCAAGCTCTCGCTGTACACGCTCATCGGCGGCATCGACCCGGCCCGAACGCTGCCTGTGCTGCTCGACGTCGGTACCGACAACGTAGAGCTGCTCGAGGACCCGCAATACCTCGGCTGGCGGCACCGCCGCATCGGTGACGACGAGTATTACTCGTTCATCGACGATTTCGTCACCACGGTACGCGACGAGCTGCCCGACGTCCTTCTGCAGTGGGAGGATTTCGCGACCGCGCACGCGCTGCCGATCCTTCAGCGCTACCGCGACAAGCTGCTCACCTTCAACGACGACATCCAAGGCACCGCCGCGGTCACGTTGGGCGCGCTGCACGGTGCGGCCAAAGTGGTGGGGCGCCCGCTGTCACAGCAGCAGGTGGTGATGCTGGGCGCCGGCTCGGCAGGCATCGGGGTGCTCGAGATGGTGCACCGTCAGATGGTCAGCGAGGGCTTGTCTGCTCAGCAGGCGTCGGCACAGATCTGGGTGGTCGACATCAACGGTCTGCTCACCGACGACCGCACCGACCTGTCCCCCGGTCAGCGGGCGTTCGCGCAGCCGGCCGTGCGGTTGGCGAGCTGGAGCTGGTCCGGGCCGGCTCAGCTTGCCGACGTCATCCATCACGTCGATGCCGGCGTGCTACTCGGATTGTCCACCGCGACAGGGGCATTCACCGAGAACATCGTGCGCGAGATGGCCGCCAAGGTCGATCGCCCGATCATCTTCCCGCTGTCGAACCCGACCAGCCGGGCCGAGGCCCACCCCGCCGAACTCGACACCTGGACCGGCGGACGCGCGTTGGTGGCGACAGGTTCGCCGTTCGCGCCGCTGGAACGCGACGGGGTGGAGCGGCCGATCGCCCAATGCAACAACGCCTACATCTTCCCCGCGATGGGCCTGGCCGTCACCGCGGCGCAGGCGACACGGGTGACCGACGAGATGATGCGAGCTGCGGCCGCGGCGCTCGGCGACGCGTCCCCCGCCCTCGTCGATGTCGGGGCACCGTTGCTGCCCGCGTGGTCGGACATCCCCGATGTAGCACTACGCATTGCCCAGGCCGTCGCGACACAAGCCGTCGCCGACGGCGTCGCACCCACCCGCAACCCCGACGAGCTGGCGCAGCGGATCACCGATGTGCGATGGACTCCCGAATACCGGGACTGACCGCTTCCACCGCTCTCCCGCGAGCGCTCACCCTTGTACGGTCTGCGCACCCCGAATCTGTACAACAGGGAGCGTTCGCAAAAAAAGTTCCGGCGGAACCGTCGGAGTTCGGCGCGCAACGGCGACGATAAGGGTGTGAGCGCCGAACCGAATGGCACCGACGCTCCACGGGAGCTGCTCGCGCTGTACGACGAATCCTTACCGGTGGTGTACGGATACTTCGTCCGACGCTGTGGTGACCGTGGAACCGCCGAAGACCTGACGTCGGAAACCTTTCTGGCGGCCATGGATGCCGCGAGAAAAACCGCTCCACCACCGATGACCGTGCCGTGGTTGCTCGGGGTGGCGCGCCACAAGTTGGCCGACCACTACCGGCGCCGCCACGACCGGTTCACCACGCCGGTCGCCGATCTGCCCGAACCCGTCGAGCCGCCCGACGACTGGGACGCCGAACTCGACCGCATCGTCGCCGAAAGCGTGCTGGCCAAGCTGCCCGAGCAGCACCGCACGGTTCTGGCACTGCGCTACATGGACGACTGCTCGGTGCCCGAGTGCGCCGAGCTCATCGGCCGCACGGTGCATGCGACAGAGGCGCTGCTGGTGCGGGCCCGCAAGGCGTTTCGCGCTCACTACCCGGAACCGGAAGGGAGGCAGTCGTGAACAACAGCCACGATCCACTGGCCGTGCTGCGCGGCGACGAACTTCCGGTCGCCCCCGACCCGGCTTTCACCGCCGCGCTGCGCGCCCGACTGGAGTCGGCGCTTTCTCTACCGAATCGAACCGAGGAGGTCGTCATGAGTGGAACCGATACCGCCATCGCCGAACTGTCCGAGCCGACCGTCGCGCCGACGGTCCCCCGGTCAGCCGCGCTGCCCTACCTCGCGGTGCCTGATGCGCGGCGGGCGATCGACTGGTACGTCGATGCGCTGGGGGCCACGCTGGTCGGGGAGCCGATCGTGATGGACGACGGTCGGATCGGTCACGCCGAACTGGCTCTCGCGGGCGGCATGTTCTACCTCGCCGACGAGTATCCCGAGATCGGCATGAAAGCCCCTGAGCCACAGGCTGTCTCGGTGATGCTGATGGTGGAGGTCGCCGACACCGACCGCGCATTGAGCCGGGCCCGCGACCGTGGCGCCACCGTGAGGCAGGAGACGCGAGAAGCGCACGGCTCGCGAAGTGCGGTGATCATCGATCCCTTCGGGCACAGCTGGAACCTGAGCGGCCCCGTGACCGGCGCGGTCACGCCGATCCGGCACGGCGACGTCGGGTACGTGTCGGTGTGGGTGCCCGACGCCGAACGGGCGGCCGTCTTCTACGGTCATGTGCTCGGCTGGACCTATGACCCCGCGGCGCACCAGGTGACCAACACCGACCAGCGCATCGGCATCTTCAGTGCCGCGAAACCGCAGGGCATGCTCTGCTGCTATGCGGTCGTCGATCTCGACGGTGCACGGCAGTCGATCATCAACGGCGGCGGCACCGTGGGCCGAACTCAGGAGTTCGACTTCGGTACCGTCGTCGACGCCACCGACCCCGCCGGGATGGCGTTCGCGGTCTTCCGGCCGGCTCCGGGCACGCCGCGTCCAGCCCTCAACGGCACAGGGCCGGGGGAACTTTCATACATCACCTATCAGGTTCCCGACTCCGGCGCGTTCAAGGAGTTCTACAGCAGGTTCTTGTTCTGGAGTTTCGAGCCCGGGCACGTCGACGACGGTTGGGGGGTTCGCGAGACGCATCCGATGTCCGGCGTCGCAGGCGGCAACGCCGATGCGGTGACCGTGCCGATGTGGACGGTCGACGACATCGATGCCGCGGTGGCGCGCGTGCGGGAGGCGGGCGGGACCGTCATCGACGAGCCGTCGCAGCAGTCCTACGGGAAGTCCGCGCTGTGCACCGACGACCAGGGCACCCGCTTCTACCTCGGCGAGCTTTAGGGGTCGGTCAGCCGATGAGGTCGGCGATGGGTGCGCGCGCCGCGATCTTGGCGCGCACCTTCATCACCTTGCCCGGCATGCCGCCGCCGACGACTCCGGCCACCACGCCATCACGTTCGTAGTAGGCGAGGAACTTGCGACCGTCGTCCTCGACGACGTGAACGACGTCTTCGGCCTCCGGTTCGCCGAGGCATTGGATCTTGACGTCGTACTGGTCGCTCCAGAAGTACGGCACCGAGACGGCGGTCGGCGGTTCCTGCCCCAGCATCGTCGGCACCAGGACGCGGGCTTGGTCGGCGACGTTGCTCCAATGTTCAACGCGCACTTGGTGACCGAGGTTGTGTCGCCATGACGCGACATCGCCGATGGCCCAGACGTGCGGCGCGCTGGCGCGGCCGTGGGCGTCGCAGACCACCCCGTTGTCGAGCTTGAGGCCGCTGCCTTCGAGCCAGTCGGTCGACGGGCGTGATCCGATGCCGACGACCACCAGATCCGCCTCGAGTTCGGTGCCGTCGCTGAGCACCACCGTCTCGACGCGATCCGAGCCAAGCACTTCCGAAACACCGACGCCGCAGCGGACGTCGACACCCTCGGCGCGGTGCACCCGGGCCACCAGCTCACCGATCTGCTCGCCGAGCACCGACGCCAGGGGCGCCGGTTGTGGCTCCACCAACGCGACCTCGACGCCGAGCTTGCGTAGGCTCGCCGCCACCTCGCAGCCGATGAACCCGGCTCCGACGACGACGGCGCGACGAGCCGAACCGGCCTCCTGCCGAAGGGCCACACTCTCGTCGTAGTTGCGCAGCACGTGGATTCCCGCGAGGTCGGGGAAGGACGGAATACGCTTGGGCACCAGTCCCGTAGCGATGATGAGTTCGGCGTAGGGCAACTCGGCGCCGTCGGCGAGCGTCAACGTCTGGGCGGCCGTGTCGACAGACCGCGCGCCGTTGCCCAGCAGCACGGTGATGTCGTTCTCCTCGTAGAACTCCGCGGGCTTGAGGCTGACGTCGTCGGTCTCGGAGCGCAGCACCTCCTTCGACAGCGGGGGCCGATCGTATGGCAGATGGTCCTCGTCGCTGACGATCGTGACCGGACCGCTGTATTCCGACCGGCGCAACTGTTCGGCGGTGCGGGCGGCCGCGAGTCCGCCGCCGACGATGACGATGCCCGCTGATGTGGTCATGGGCAGTTTCTTACACGATCCCTACGGCCTTTTGTCCGCCACCCCGGGCAATGGTGCTCAGCCGCGATCGCGGTCGATGACGTTGGTCAGCACGACGACGCTCTCACTGCGCTCGACGTGGGCGGCCGAACGGATGCGCTCCAACGCCTCCTCGAGGTGGCGCATGTCGCGCGCCACGACGTGCAGGATCGCGTCGGCGGTGCCGGTGACGGTGGCCGCGCTGATGACTTCGGGGATGTCGATCCACGCCGCCCGCAATTGTTCTGGGGCAATGGTTCCGTGACGGAACACCTGCACGTACGCCTCGGTGGTCCAGCCCAGCGCGGCCCGGTCGACAACGGTCGTGAAGCCGCGGATGACGCCGTTGTCGAGCATGCGGTCGACCCGGCGTTTCACCGCGGGCGCGGACAGATTGACCCGCTCCCCGATCTCGGCGTAGGTCGCGCGCGCGTCATCGGTCAGCGCCGCGAGGATCTGTTCGTCGGTCGCGTCGAGGCGGTCCACGGTCACCTCCGCACAATGAATCACCGCTTGACGCCACTGTACACAACAAATTGCTGCTGGACACGCAACAAACAGCAATAGATTGCAGCAGAGACCCTCTCTACCGTTGATCCATGACGTCTTTCAGTGTCGCTACGGCCTCCGAGGCGGGCCGCCACCGCCGTCGTGAAGCCCGTGCGCGCCACTACGTCATGACCCCGCCGGCACACTTCGCCGTCGAGTACTCGATCAACCCGTGGATGGACATCGAGACGCCCGTCGACACCGCGCTGGCCCTCATCCAGTGGGAGACGTTGAGGCGCACGTATCAAGCACTCGGGCACATCGTCGACCTCGTCGAGCCGGTATCCGGACTGCCTGACATGGTGTACGCCGCCAACGGCGGCCTGGTGGTCGGTGCTACAGCGGTGGTCGCGAATTTCGCCTACCCGCAGCGCGCGGGCGAGGCGGTCGCGTACGGAGATTGGATGGTCCGCCATGGATACGAACCCGTATGGACACGCCACACCAACGAAGGCCAGGGCGACCTTCTGGTCGCCGGTTCGATCCTGTTGGCTGGTTACGGGTTTCGGACGGATCGCCGTGCGCACGGCGAGATCGCGCAGTGGCTGGGGCGACCCACGTACAGCTTCGAGTTGGTCGATCCCCGTTTCTACCACCTCGATACCGCCCTCGCGGTGCTCGACGACACCACGGTGGCGTACTACCCGCCCGCGTTCAGCAACGCCTCGCGGGTAAGCCTGCGAACGCTGTTCCCCGACGCGATCGAGGTGGCCAGTTCCGACGCCTACGCCTTCGGCCTCAACGTGGTGTCCGACGGGCGCAACGTCGTGCTGCCGGCCGCGGCGACCGGCTTCGCCGCCCAACTGCGCGACGCCGGGTTCAACCCCGTCGGCGTCGACCTCTCCGAACTGCTCAAGGGCGGCGGATCGATCAAATGCTGCACGTTGGAGGTGCATTCGTGACCACGCTGGAATCGACGGGCGCCGCGATCGCGATCGACGACCACTGTGTGGCGCACAACTACGCGCCGCTCCCGGTCGTGGCGGCCAGTGCCGAGGGCGCGTGGATCACCGATGTGCAGGGCCGCCGCTACCTGGACTGCCTGGCCGCATACTCGGCGGTCAACTTCGGCCACTGCAATCCGGAGATCACCGCGGTCGCACACGCGCAACTGGACACCGTGACGTTGGTCAGCCGCGCGTTCCACTCCGACCGACTCGCACCCTTCTGTGCGGCCCTGGCCGAGCTCTGCGGCAAGAACATGGTGCTGCCGATGAACAGCGGTGCCGAAGCGGTCGAGAGCGGAATCAAGGTGGCCCGCAAATGGGGCACCGACGTCAAGGGCGTCCCCGCCAACGCGGCGAATATCGTGGTGGCGCACAACAACTTCCATGGGCGGACCACCACCATCGTCAGCTTCTCCGACGACGAGACGGCCCGTCGCGGCTTCGGCCCGTACACCCCCGGATTCCGCGCCGTGCCGTTCGGTGACGCCGACGCCTTCGCCGATGCGATCGACGACAACACCGTCGCTGTGCTGATCGAACCGATCCAGGGTGAGGCGGGAATCATCGTTCCGCCCGACGACTTCCTGCCGCGCCTGCGGTCGCTGTGCTCACAGCGCAACGTGCTGTTGATCGCCGACGAGATCCAGTCCGGGCTGGCCCGCACCGGAACGACCTTCGCCTGCGAGCACTGGGGCGTGGTTCCCGATGTCTACCTGCTCGGAAAGGCGCTCGGCGGAGGCGTGATGCCGTTGTCGGCGGTGGTGGCCGACTCCGGCATCCTCGGTGTACTGCATCCCGGCGAGCACGGCTCCACTTTCGGGGGAAATCCGCTGGCCGCCGCGCTCGGCTCGACGGTGGTGGCGATGTTGCAGCGTGGCGAGTTCCAGTGCCGCTCAGCCGCACTCGGCGCGCACATGCACCAGAGGTTGCGGCAGTTGATCGGCCATGGTGTCACCGCGGTCCGCGGCAGGGGTCTGTGGGCCGGCGTCGACGTCGATCGGGGCTCGGGTACGGCCAAAGATGTCAGCGTGCGCTTGGCGCGCCGCGGCGTCCTCGTCAAGGACACCCATGGTTCGACCCTGCGGTTCGCCCCTCCACTGGTGATCACCGACGACGAGATCGACTGGGCCGTCGACCAGTTCGCCGCCGTCCTGGCTGGCTAGCTTCAGTGCTTCATGGCGCCGCGGTCGACGGCGATCTGACTGCCGGAGAGCGTCTTCGATCCGTCACCGGCGAGCCACGCGACGACGTCGGCCACTTCCTCGGGTTCCATGAAGCCCTGCAGACCCTTGTTCTCCTCGTCGAGCGGGTTGTACGGCATCGGCGCGAAGCTGTGCAGATAGCTCGGATGCTTGGCGAAGATCGCCATCATCGCGTCCTTCTCGACCATCGGCGTCTCGATGGAGTACGGATGGATCGAGTTCACCCGGATTCCGAACTCGCCGGCCTCGATCGCCAACGAGTTGGTGAGCGCGGTCAGACCGTGCTTGGACGCCGCGTAATGCGCGTTGCCCGGTGTCGCCTTCAGCCCGGCCGACGAACTGACGATGATGACCGATCCGCCGTTGCCCGCCGCGATCATCGCGGGCAGCGCCGCCCGGATGGTGCGCCACGTCCCGTTCAGATTGACGTCGATGACGGTGTCCCACTGCTCTTCCGACATCTCCCAGATGCGGCCCCAGCTGAGCACACCCGCATTGGCGACCAGGATGTCGAGCCGGCCGAACTGCTCGACGCCGTCGGCCACCACCTGCTGCAGCGCGGCCAGGTCCCGGATGTCGACCTCGCGAGCGAGCACTTTGCGGCCCGTCGCTTCAACCGCGCGCACCGTCTCGGCGAGTTCTTCGGATGTTCCCATCGGGTAGGTGATGGTCTCCGATATCGGGGCGCAGATGTCGACCGCGATGATGTCGGCGCCCTCGCTGGCCAGTCGGACCGCGTGCGCCCGGCCCTGGCCGCGTGCGGCCCCGGTGATGAAGGCCACTCGGCCTTCCAGTGGTCGGTTGATCGCCGTCACCGCTGCTCCTTCCGGGAACCTGCCTCACCGCGAGCGACCGTGTCTGTACACGACACGCCGCCCCGGCGCGGACATTCGCGGTCGCTCGCCGGAGGTGAGAGCCCTCCGACAGGCTAACAGCCGAACTGAAACGTGTTCTAGAAGCCCGCGTGACTTCGGGTCGAGGCTAGAGGTCAGCGATTATCTGCTGGCGCTTCGCCGAGTACTCGTCCTCGGAGATCGACCCCATCGCGCGCAGCGTCTCGAGTTCCTGCAGGCGCTGCGCGGTCGACGGTTGAGGGGGCGCGATGGAGGCCGCCGCTGACGGTGCGGAGGGAGGCGGCGGCGCTGCGGCGGCCCGCGTCTGGTGAGCGGCAGCCCGACGGACCACCTCCTGAACCTGTTGGCGCGCAGCGGGATTCGATCGCAGGTCGACCATGTTGTTGAGACCGATGTTGTTGGCCTTGAGGATTTGCAGGATCTCCATCAGCGGTTCGGCTTGACCGGTCAGGTCGTATGTCCTGTTGTCCTCGGCGATGGTGAAGGTGGCGGGCATCATCCCGCTGACCAAGCCGCTTCGCTCCCAATCGATCTGATACTCGCTCGTCATCGGGTCGACCAGCGCGACGAGCTTCCGGTTGGTGATCATCGGCAGCCTCGAAATAGAGGCGATCACCCGATCCTGGCTGGCGAACGGCACGATACCGGGACCCGAAATCTGCAGGTCCAGCTTCACCAACGGTTGTTCGTTGATCCGCGTTCCGGTTTCGTGGATGCCGGTGACTTGGGCAAGCGCCAGCACTCCCGTCTGTTCGAGTTCGGCGGTTCTGGCGGCCGATCGGGCTCCCCCCGCGGTGATCGCCAGCGCGATCAGCACATCGGCGGCGGTGATCAGCAGCCCTGTCCAGAACATCCACTTCAGCATCGGGTCGCCGCCCGTGGCGAAGTAGATCACCAGGAAGATCGGCCCGACGATCCCGCACAGCAGCACGAAGGCCTGGACTTTGATGTAACGCCACAACATCGCCTGTCACGCTCCCATCGTCGGCGGTCTGCGTGTCAGATTATCGCCAATTGACCGTCTGGGAGCCGTATCGTCGGGCGATGCCGTCGGGATCAGACGCCCGGTCGCGATGGACCTCGCGATCGGGACCCGTGTCATCACCGAGTCTTTCGATGAATCGGCGCCACGGCGCATCGACGTGGCCGGGCTGGCTCCCATCGGCACCGGAATCGGATTGTTCACCTTGACCTTTGACCGCGCACCCGGCTAGGGGGCTCTCGGTGACGATGCTGATCGCGTTCTCCGGATCACTGCTTGCGCTGGCCGCGTTCGTCGTCGTCGAGAACAGAGTCCGGTGGCCGCTGGTTGATCTGTGGCTGGTCCGCAACGCGAGATTCGCGATTCTGGTGATGGCCGGCGCGGTCGCAAACATCGGTAATGTGCGACGACGGCCGTCGCCGCCCAGAGCCTCTACGCACTCGCCGGATCCCGCGGGTGGGCGCAGTATCTCGCGCTCAGCGCGGTCTGACGCTCGGTCTGGTCTATGCGTTCACGACTGTCGCGACGCAGGCGGTGGTGCGTACCGAACGGGCCGGAGAGGCCGCCGGGATCACGCTGACAGTATTGGTATCGCTGGCCGGTGTCGGCATTGCGGTGACGTTGACCGTACTGGAAATGCTGCAACACAATGAAATACCGCGCCGCGTGCAATCGACGCCATACTTGCCGTGCTCGGGGTGCTACTCATAGCCGCAGGCGCGGTCGTGCTGTGGACCGCCCGGGGATCGGTTACGCGCTCGGCGCCGTCGCAGCCATCGGTGTCGCCGCGGCCAGCGGGATGACCGGAAGGGCCTCGGGCGCATCAGGTGTGACGGGGCCGGGGCCGATGAGTTGATACAGCGGCTGAGTCCAGCGGTATCCACCGGAAGACTTCGTGTAGCTGGTGTGGATGAGTGTCGCGACCTTCGACACTTCTTCTGCGTCGGGGTCGTAGTCGCAGACCGCGTCGCCGAGCTCACACACGCTGATCGTGCGTGCGCCGATGGCCGGCGGGAGCGGCTTGGGTGCGTGGGCGAGAATCGGCCAGTCCTGCGCGACTCCCTTGCCTGCGCCGGGGACGCTGGTAACCGAGCCGATGTTGATGGTCGGGTCGGCGGGCAGGCGGTCACCGTCGGCGATCAGCAACGCGGCCACCACGTTCGGGTTCGTCCCGGCGGCGTGCAGATTGCGGTGCACCACCATCGCGCCCTGCGAATAGCCGGCGAGCACCACCTTTGACTCCGGGCAACGCTGGATGAACGCCGTGTACTGCGACTCGAGAGCGGCTGCGCCGGTGTCGACGCTGCCCATGAAGCCGAGCCACTCTCCGACGCCGCCGTCGTCATCGGGCACCGCGATCGCGGGGTATGCGACGGCCTCGGCCGTCATCGTCCGCCTGTCGGCGGTCACCAGCTGCTGCACGTCGAGGTAGGACTGGTAGATGTCATCGCCCATTCCGGCATTCGAGCTCAGGTCGCCGTCGCGCTGTCCCGACCCCGCGGCGCCGAACCAGTGCACATCGGGGCAGCCGGGTGCGGCCTGAGCCGAAGCCGCGGAAAGCCCTGCGAATGCGGCGCCCGCGATCGCGGCGGCGCTGACGAGCGCGGTGAGACGACCGAACATGAACCCTTACCCTTCTTCACCCCGACCAGGGCATACGCGAAGTACATCGTCGCGGCGCCCGCGGGCGTTACTCCCCATATACGACGAAAGCGGCGCCCACCCGAAAGGTGAGCGCCGCTTTGCGACTGGCTTCACATCATTTGACGATCTTGGTGACCCGGCCGGCGCCGACGGTACGGCCGCCCTCGCGAATCGCGAAGCGCAGACCCTCGTCCATGGCGACGGGCTGGATCAGCTTGACCGAGATGTCGGTGTTGTCGCCGGGCATCACCATCTCGGTGCCCTCCGGCAGCGTCACGACGCCGGTCACGTCCGTGGTGCGGAAGTAGAACTGCGGACGGTAGTTGTTGAAGAACGGCGTGTGCCGGCCGCCCTCGTCCTTGGACAGGATGTAGACCTGGCCCTCGAACTCGGTGTGCGGCGTGGTGGTGCCGGGCTTCACGACGACCTGACCGCGCTCGACGTCCTCACGCTTGATGCCGCGCAGCAGCAGACCGACGTTGTCGCCGGCCTGGCCCTGGTCGAGCAGCTTGCGGAACATCTCGACACCGGTGACCGTGGTCTTGGTGGTGCCCGGGCGGATGCCGACGATCTCGACTTCCTCGTTCACGTTGACCACGCCACGCTCGACGCGACCGGTGACCACGGTGCCGCGGCCGGTGATGGTGAAGACGTCCTCGACAGGCATCAGGAACGGCTTGTCGGTCTCGCGGACGGGGTCCGGGATCGACTCGTCGACTGCCTGCATGAGCTCGACGATCGACTCGACCCACTTCTCGTCGCCCTCGAGCGCCTTCAGCGCCGAGACCTTGATGACAGGGGCGTCCTCGTCGAAGTCCTGGGCGGCCAGCAACTCGCGGACCTCGAGCTCCACGAGCTCGAGCAGCTCCTCGTCGTCGACCGCGTCGGCCTTGTTCAGCGCGACCAGGATGTAGGGTACGCCGACCTGACGGGCGAGCAGCACGTGCTCACGCGTCTGCGGCATCGGGCCGTCGGTCGCCGCGACCACTAGGATCGCGCCGTCCATCTGGGCGGCACCGGTGATCATGTTCTTGATGTAGTCAGCGTGACCGGGGGCATCGACGTGCGCGTAGTGGCGCTTGTCGGTCTGGTACTCCACGTGGGAGATGTTGATCGTGATGCCGCGCTGACGCTCCTCAGGCGCATTGTCGATCTGGTCGAATGCGCGCGACTCGTTCAACTCCGGGAACTTGTCGTGCAGCACCTTGGTGATTGCTGCGGTCAGCGTCGTCTTGCCGTGGTCAACGTGACCGATGGTCCCGATGTTGACGTGCGGCTTCGTCCGCTCGAACTTCGCCTTCGCCACTGTGTGGTCCTCCTGGACTGTTAGTGCTTGTCTAAAGCAGTGTTGATCTTTGCAGTTGTTTGTCGCCGCGAACCAACCGGGGTTACTGCCCGGTCGCCTTCGCGATGATCTCCTTCGACACGGCCGCCGGAACTTCGGCGTACGAGTCGAACACCATGGAGTAGTTAGCCCGGCCCTGGGTCTTCGACCGAAGGTCGCCGACGTAGCCGAACATCTCCGACAGCGGTACCAGCGCCTTGACGACGCGGGCACCCGATCGCTCCTCCATGGCCTGGATCTGACCACGGCGGGAGTTCAGGTCACCGATCACTTCACCCATGTAGTCCTCGGGTGTGGTCACTTCGACCGCCATGATCGGCTCGAGGATCACCGGCTGCGCAGCCTGTGCCGCTTTCTTCAGCACCTGCGAACCTGCGACCTTGAAGGCCATTTCCGACGAGTCCACCTCGTGGTAGGCGCCGTCGAGCAGCGTGACCTTGAGGTTGACCAGCGGGTAGCCGGCCAGCACGCCGTACTGCATCGCGTCCTGGGCGCCGGCGTCGACCGACGGGATGTACTCGCGCGGGATACGCCCGCCGGTGACCTTGTTCTCGAACTCGTAGGTCGCCCCGTCCTCGCCGGTGAACGGCTCGAGGTCGATGATGACCTTCGCGAACTGGCCCGAACCACCCGTCTGCTTCTTGTGGGTGAACTCGACCTTCTCGACCTTGCGCTTGATGGTCTCGCGGTAGGCCACCTGCGGCTTGCCGACGTTGGCCTCGACCTTGAACTCGCGCTTCATCCGGTCGACGAGGATGTCGAGGTGAAGCTCGCCCATACCGCCGATGACGGTCTGGCCGGTCTCCTGGTCCAGGTGGACCTTGAACGTCGGGTCCTCTTCGGCCAGCTTCTGAATCGCCGTGCCCAGCTTCTCCTGGTCGCTCTTGGTCTTGGGCTCAATGGCCACCTCGATGACCGGATCCGGGAACGTCATCGACTCGAGCACGATCTGCTCGTTGGCGTCCGACAGGGTGTCACCGGTGGTGGTGTCCTTGAGACCGATCACCGCATAGATGTGCCCCGCGGAGGCCCGCTCGACGGGGTTCTCCTTGTTGGCGTGCATCTGGAACAGCTTGCCCAGCCGCTCCTTCTTGCCCTTGGTTGAGTTGATGACCTGCGAACCGGACTCGACGGTGCCGGAGTAGACGCGAACGTAGGTCAGCTTGCCGAAGAACGGGTGCACCGCGATCTTGAACGCGAGCGCCGAGAACGGCTCGTCGGTGGACGGCTTGCGGCTGATGGCCTCGTCCTCTTTGCCGGGCACGTGACCCTGCACAGACTCAACGTCCAGCGGCGACGGCAAATAGTCGATGACCGCGTCGAGCATGGGCTGCACACCCTTGTTCTTGAACGCGCTGCCGCACAGCACCGGGTACAGCTCCGAGTTCACGGTCAGCTTGCGGATCGCGGCCTTGATCTCGTCGACCGAGATCTCCTCGCCGCCGACGTACTTGTCCAGCAGCTCCTCGTCGGTCTCGGCGACCGCTTCGAGCAGCTTGGTGCGGTACTCCTCGGCCTTCTCGGCCAGGTCGGCGGGGATGTCCTCGACCTCGTACTTCTCACCGAGGGCGGTCTCGCCGCGCCACACCTTGGCGCGCATCTCGACCAGGTCGACGACGCCGATGAAGTCGTTCTCCGCGCCGATCGGCAGCTGAATGACGAGGGGAGTCGCACCCAGCCTTTCCTGGATGGTGCGCACGGTGAAGTAGAAGTCTGCGCCCAGCTTGTCCATTTTGTTGACGAAGCAGATGCGCGGCACGTCGTACTTGTCGGCCTGCCGCCACACCTGCTCGGACTGCGGCTCCACGCCCTCTTTGCCGTCGAACACCGCGACGGCGCCGTCGAGCACACGCAGGCTGCGCTCCACCTCGACGGTGAAGTCGACGTGGCCGGGGGTGTCGATGATGTTGATCTGGTTGTCATTCCAGAAACAGGTGACAGCCGCGGAGGTGATGGTGATACCGCGCTCCTGCTCCTGCTCCATCCAGTCGGTGGTCGAAGCGCCGTCGTGCGTCTCACCGATCTTGTAGTTGACACCGGTGTAGTACAGGATGCGTTCGGTCGTCGTGGTCTTACCGGCATCGATGTGCGCCATGATGCCGATGTTGCGGACCTTGTTCAGGTCGGTAAGCACGTCCTTCTGTGCCACAGAAGTCTTCTCTTTCGCTTGGTAGTTGCTGTTGTCATTTCGCCCCGGCAACACCGCTCTGTGCCATGTCGTCGCTCGCGACTCCGGGGCGTCACATCACCAGCGGTAGTGCGCGAACGCGCGGTTTGCCTCGGCCATCTTGTGGGTGTCCTCACGCCGTTTGACGGCGGCACCCAGACCATTGCTGGCGTCGAGGATCTCGTTCGCCAGGCGCTCGATCATCGTCTTCTCGCGACGGGCCTTGGAGAAGCTGACCAGCCAACGAAGTGCCAGCGTGACCGAGCGATCCGGACGCACCTCCACGGGAACCTGGTAGGTGGCGCCGCCGACGCGACGGCTGCGAACCTCGAGTGCCGGCTTGACGTTGTCCAGAGCGCGCTTGAGGGTGACCACCGGATCGGTGCCGGTCTTGTCGCGGGCCTGTTCGAGCGCACCATAAACAATGCGCTCGGCCAACGATTTCTTCCCGTCCATCAGAACCTTGTTGACCAGCTGAGTCACCAGCTGCGACCCGTACACCGGGTCGTTAACCAACGGACGCTTGGGCGCCGGTCCCTTGCGCGGCATCAGCTCTTCTCCTTCTTCGCGCCGTAGCGGCTGCGCGCCTGCTTGCGGTTCTTCACGCCCTGGGTGTCCAGAGAGCCGCGAATGATCTTGTAGCGCACACCGGGCAGGTCCTTCACACGGCCGCCGCGCACCAACACCATCGAGTGCTCCTGCAGGTTGTGGCCCTCGCCCGGGATGTAGGCGGTGACCTCGACCGCGCTGGTCAGCTTGACGCGCGCGACCTTCCGAAGCGCCGAGTTCGGCTTCTTCGGGGTGGTCGTGTACACGCGGGTGCACACTCCGCGGCGCTGCGGGCTGCCCTTGAGGGCCGCGGTCTTCGCCTTTGCGGGCTTGTCGTGGCGACCCTTGCGGACCAGCTGCTGGATGGTTGGCATCTACCGGCTTTCTGTGTTGCTGCTTTTAAGTTCTGGTCAAGTCTTTGTACTGCGCTTTTGCCCCGGCCACGTACCCCGCGACCGGGTGTGTCGCACGCGCCCGCCCGAAGCAATTCGAAGGCAACTCGAAAGGCGTTGCCTCAATTCTCGGAGCATGGCGACATGCGAATTGGCCCGGCGTGCAGGCACGCTTAGCAGGTCCTTTTCGTACACGCACCCGCGAAGCGCCTTATCTGCCAGGCACGATCGTCCACAATACCAGGACAGGGGCAGCGCTCCAAACCCGTCGATTATGCCCTAACCGCAGGTCAGATCACCTTCCCCGGAGGCCTGTGGCGTATGTGGCTAACGACGCTCCATCCCGGAGGCCAACCGCATCACCATATCGCTGTACACCGCGTCGGTGTCGATACCGTCCATCGCCCCGGTCATTTCCAGCAGGACGAAACCGTGCATGGCCGACCAGAATTCCAACGCCGCATAGAACGCGTTCTCACCCTCGAGCCCGTAGGACCTCAGGACCGCGATAACGGGCGCGGCGGCCGCCCGGGTGGCTTCGGTGAACTCCGGGTCGTCGCCACCGAGGGGCATCCTGGTGAAGGCCGAATACCGTCCCGGATGGTGATGCGCATAGCTGCGGTAGGCGCTGGCCATCGCGGTCACCGCATCGTCGCGGGTGCGGCCCTCTGCGACGTTGGTGAGCATGCCGATGAGGTCGCCGACGACCCGCATCCGCACTGTTCTGCGCAGGTCCTCGAGGCTGTTGACGTGGTTGTAGAGCGACGGGCCCTTGGTGCCGAGCTGGGTGGCGAGCGCGTTGATGGTCAGCGCATCCCAGCCTTCGCGATCCAGGAAGGTCAGCGCGGCGTTGACGATCGTCTCGCGACTGAGCCGGGGGGCTTTCCTGGTCGGCGTGCTCGGGGGCTGTGCCATGCGCGCTTCGCCCCCTGTCGTCTGGTCTGCCCTAGTTGATACCCGGAGAAAACTAACACCTCTAGTTCCCGCACAGTCAGTTGACGCGCTCCTGACTGAGCTCGGCGAGTTGTTCGGTTATCGAGCACAGATCGGGCAGCGTCGCGGGGTTCATCGTCTGGATTGACCAGGTGATGACGTCGCCGCCCTTGGCCACATAGAAGCTGCACGCATTTCCGTCGAACGCCTTGAAGCCTTTGTTGCCGTCGACGGAGAGTTCGGTCAAGGTGCGGCCGGCCTGTTGTTCCAGCGACCGCTCGGTGTCCATATCGCTGCCGCGGTACCACCAGGTCGAGATACCCATCCCCGCGCCGACGGTGCCGAACATGGTGTTCTCCTGCCAGAAGCAGCCCGCGTCGCTGACCACGGCCTTGGTGAACTCGTCCGACCCGGCGGCCGCCGCGATGTCGGCATCGGTAATGCCGTTGCAGTCCACGCTGTGGAATCCGCCGTCCGACTTCGGAGGCACCGGAGAGGCCGGCGCGTCATCGGACGATCCACACGCCGTCAGCGCGGCGGCGCACGCGGCGAGCGCGACGAGCCGGCGAGTCCAGCGGGCGGACATCCTCACATCTCCGACTTCAGGGTGGCCGAGAGGAGATCCTGTGCTTCCTGGCACGGATCACCGGGGCGCTGATCGCGAAACTGCACCCACCAACTCAGCACCCCGCTGCCCGCCGCGGCGGTGACCGAGCAGGCCGCGCCCGTGATGTCGCGGCGCGCGACGAACGCCGGATGGCGTTCCATGACGGTCTCGGTGATCTTCGCGCCGCGCTCGGCGGCCAACGCGCGTTCGCGATCGAGGTTTCCGGTCTGGAACCAGGAGAACGTCGCGTCGATCGTCACGTCGCCGCGGAACGCCACGTACTGGCAGACCGCTCCGCTGTAGGGCCGCACGACGCTATCGGCGCCCAGGATCTCCTGGACGGTGTCGTCGTCGAGCAAGGCGCAGCGGTCGTCGACGTATCCGTAATTCCGTTCGGGATCTGGTACGGCCGGCGTGGCTCGCTGCGCGGTTCCGCTGACGGTCTCAGCACACCCCGCCACCGTCACCACCGCCACGACCGCCGCGACAGCAATCGGAAACCGCCAACGCATCGCCGCTCACGCTACCCAGCGCGACCGTTAATAGCGACTCGGGTGAACGTCTGTGGATTGCACCGGTCGCGACGTACGCTTCCTCCATGATTTGGACAGCTGTGACTCGATCACTGACGGCATCAGCGTTGGTGTTCCCGCTGATCCTCGCCGCGCCCGTGGCGCAGGCGGAACCGGTGGTCTGCAACCCGCTGGCGCGGGAGTGCGCCGACAACAGCGTCGTCGGTCGCCATCAGGGGACCGACACCACCATCACCGGTATCGGTGTCGTCGAGACGATCGACTGCGCCAACTCCACGCTGCTCGTCAACGGCGCGAACAACCAGATCACCACGCTGGGAACCTGCTGGGCGGTGACGATGCAGGGCAACGGCAATGTCGTCGTCGCCGACAACGTGATCAACGACATCACGGTCTACGGGTGGGACCAGACGGTGTTGTACAAGAACGGCAACCCGATCGTCTTGGACCGCGGACGTGAACTGGGGATGACCAACCGCATCAACCGGGTACCCGCATGAGCATGCGAGCCACATCCATCGCCTATCCCCTCGTCGGTGCGGCCGCCGCGGCGTTTATGTTCACAGGCTGCGGATCCGAAAGCTCGGACACCAACACCCCCACCGCGACGGCGGGCACGTCGGGCGCCCAGGTCGAGGTCGGCAACACGATCAACTACGGCTCGTTCGGCACGACCGCCGACATCGACTGCGCCGACGGCAAATCGCTCAATATCGGCGGGTCGAACAACACCCTTACGGTGAAGGGCACCTGTGCGAATGTGAACATCGGCGGCGCCGACAACAAAGTCAGCTTCGAGCGGGTCGATAAGGAGATCAGCGTCGTCGGCCTCAACAACACGGTGACGTACAAAGACGGTGATCCAAAGATCAACGACACCGGCAACAACAACACGATCACCAAGGGCTGAAACCCGCTCTTTTCTGCGCGAGAGACCGTGTCTGCACAAGACACGCCGCGGGTTTCCGGCACTTTGCGGTCGCTCGCGCCGGGTCGACGGTCCGCAGGCTGCGCTAGGCGTTGGCGCCGTGCCTGCCTGCGCCGGCCGCGAAACGGGCTGCCCCCTCCAGGGATTCGGCGGCGACGCGCGACATGCTGCCGAACTCGAAGTCCATCGCCTCGGGCTCCGAGCGGCCCCACTGGCTCAGAGCCGACAGACGATCGGCGCGCATGCACTGCTGCGGCAGCTGGGCCAGTTCCGCGGCGAGTTGCTCCGCCCGCTGTCGCGCTTCACCGGTGGGCACCACCCGGTTGGCCAAACCCATCGCAACGGCCTCGGCCGCGTCGACGGCGCGGCCGGTGAGGATGAGGTCCATAGCACGGCTGTGGCCGATCAACCGCGGTAACCGCACGGTCCCACCGTCGATCAGCGGGACACCCCAACGTCGGCAGAACACCCCCATGATCGCGTCCTCCTCGACGACGCGCATATCACACCACAACGCCAGCTCCAGACCGCCGGCAACGGCGTAGCCGCTGACCGCCGCGATCACCGGTTTGGACAACACCATTCGGCTGGGACCCATCGGACCGGGTCCAGTGCGGTGCACCGGGTTGGCATCGGACGTTCCGAACGCCTTCAAATCGGCTCCGGCACAAAAGGTCCCGTTGTCGCCCCACAACACCGCGACGGCGGCCGAGTCGTCCTTGTCGAACTCGTCGAAAGCGTCATACAACCCGGCGGCGGCCGGACCGTTGACGGCGTTGCGCGCCTCGGGTCGATTCATGATCACCGTCGTCACGGCGCCGTCCTTCTCGACCCGCACTCCGCCCGTCATCTCGCCTCCATCAGTTGGTCACGTCGCGTGAGCGACAATCCAGTGTTCTCGCGCCGCGCAGACAACTCCGCGGCGAAGTCGTTGTAGGCCTGACGCAGCAACGCGCCCGGCCAGTCCTCGGGCAGCAGTTTCTCCGGCAACACCGGATCGGTGAGCAGGTGACGCACGATGGCGGCCGCGGCGACGAACCGGTCGGGAACCTCAGGCGCCGCGCCGATCTCGTCGAGCAACGACCGGCCCTCCCGCGCCCAGGCCGGCAGATCCCACAGCAGACGTACCAACTCGGCGGGTTCGGCGTCGCGGGAAACCAACACCCGCACCCGCTGCAACACCTCGGGTGGCAGCGCGGTGTCCAGGTTGTCCGGTCGCAGCCACACGCCCTCGCGCAGTTCGGCGAATCGGCCGTCCTGCAAGGCGCTTCGCAAACCAGCCCTGGCGCGAGGGTCGGACCCGACACTGGTGATCACCACCGTCGTCCAGTCACCGCGCCACGGCCGCAGCCGAGGGTTGATGGCGTCGTCCTGCCGTCGCTGCCGTGCCAGCAAGCGGTCGGACAACCGATAGCCGTCCTCGGAACGAACCAGGTCGCCTGCGCCGACCATCCGCGTCAACGCGACCCGCACCGTGGATTCCCTGATACCGAAATCTGCTGTGAGCTTGACCAATTCGCTCGCGGTCGCCCACGCGGGGTGCGCCCCCAACAGGACACTCAGCACGACGGAGCGGGCCGTCATCCGCGCGAGCGACTTCGTCATCAGAGTTCGGAAGCCCTGCGGCCGTGGTCGCCGAACGGCTCGTCGCGCTGTCGGACCGCTTCCCGGAACCCGTGTTCGCGTGACTGCGCGACGAATGCGTGACCTTCTGGGGTATGGCGGGCGATGCCGTCGAAGACGGTGGAGACCATCGCGCTGTTGGCCGTCCCCTGGGAGTACAGCGCGGAGTTCATCGCCAGCTTGACCATGATCAGCTGGTTGATCGGCACGCGGGCGATCCGTTCCACCAACCGTTCGGTGCGCGCGTCCAGCTCCTCGGGCGACGGCGCCTCGACCGCCAACCCCCATTCGGCGGCCTGCGCGCCCGTAATCGAATCACCGGTCAGCAGAAGGCGTTTGGCGCGCTGATCGCCGAGGCGGTGCGCCCACATCCCGGCCGCCGGCACCCCCCAGACGCGGGTCGGCGGGTAGCCGATCTTGGCGTCCGACGCGGCGATCACCTGGTCGGCGTGCAGTGCGATGTCGGTGCCCCCGGCCACACAGTAGCCGTGGATCTTGACCACCGTCGGCTTGTCGCAGTGCAGCAGGCTGGAGAAGCCCCGGACGAACCGGCTCATCATCTGGTAGTCGATCATCGGATCCCACGGCTGATCCGGCAGGTGGTTGACGGCCTGCGTTTTTCCGGACAGCACGGTGTCGCGGTAGGCGCTACCGCCACCGGCAGGCGACGATCCCTCGGCGTAGGCGGACAAATCGAATCCGGCGCAGAACCCCTCGCCCCGACCGGAAACCAGAATCACGTGCACGTTCGGGTCAAGGTCGGCGCGCTCGACGAGCGCGGACAACTCCAGCGGCGTGTCCGCCACAATCGCGTTGCCCTTCTCCGGCCGGTTGAACGTGATGCGGGCAACCCGGTCCGTGACCTCGTAGGTCATCGTCTTGAGGTCGTCGAAGTCGACCGGCCTGATCGCGTGGGTCATCCCTTGACCAAAGCGCGTTCGATGATCGGCGCGAGATCCAGCCCGGTGGGCAGGGTTCCGAACGCACCGCCCCAGGCGCCACCCATCCGGGTAGCCAAAAACGCCTCCGCGACGGCGGGATGCCCGTGGCGCACCAACAGCGAACCCTGCAGCGCAAGGCTGATGTCCTCGGCGACCTTGCGGGCGCGATACTGGATGGTCGCTACGTCTTTCTCGGCCCCCAGGCTCAGCCGCAAGGCCTCAACGTGGGCATCGAGTCGCGCATCCGCACCCGCGGTCCGACCGAGTTCGTCGAACAGCACGTCGATGCACTCCGGGCGAGTGGCCATGGCGCGCAACGTGTCCAACGCGCTCACGTTGCCCGACCCCTCCCAAATGCCCATCAGCGGCGCTTCCCGGTATAGCCGCGGCATGCCCGACTCCTCGACATAGCCGTTGCCGCCCAGGCACTCCATCGCCTCGGCCGCATGCGGAGTGGCGCGTTTGCACACCCAGTACTTGCCGGCCGCCAGACCGATGCGCCGAAGCAGGGTCTCACGGGCGTCACCGCGCACCGCGGCATCGGTCGCACCGGCCATGCGCATGGCCAGGATCGTGGCCGCCTCGGCCTCGACCGCGAGGTCGGCCAGCACATTGCGCATCAGCGGCTGATCAATCAGATACTCGCCGAACGCCTTTCGGTGCTGGGTGTGATGGATCGCGCGGGCCAGCCCGTTGCGCATGCTGGTCGCGCTGCCGAGCGTGCAGTCCAAACGTGTCAGGTTGACCATCTCGATGATGGTCGGCACACCGCGGCCCTCTTCGCCGACGAGCCACGCGACGGCGCCGTCGTATTCCACCTCCGACGACGCGTTGGCGTGGTTGCCGAGTTTGTCTTTGAGCCGTTGCAGGAACATCCGGTTGCGGCTGCCGTCGGGCAGAACTCGCGGCAACAGGAAACACGAGAGCCCGCCGGGCGCTTGGGCGAGCACCAGGAAGATGTCGCACATCGGCGCCGAGGTGAACCATTTGTGCCCGCGCAGCAAGTAACTGCCGTCGCCGTTGGGGGTCGCCTCGGTGGTGCCGGCCCGCACATCGGAGCCGCCCTGCTTCTCGGTCATCGACATGCCGGCGGTGATACCGGCCTTGGTGGTGGGCACCTTCAGCTCGGGGTCGTACTCGCGACTGACCAGCAGCGGCTCGTACACCGCCGCCAGTTCGGGGTTGTGGCGCAGCGCAGGCACCACGGCGTAGGTCATCGAGATCGGGCAGATGTGACCGGGTTCGGGCGTCCACACCGAGGTCTTGGCGGCGCGCACGACGTGAACGCCTGGCCGGTCGTCGGCCCATGGTGCGGCGTGCAAGCCGTGCTTGACGGCCACGGTCATCAGCGAGTGGTAGGCGGGGTCGTACTCGACCTCGTCGACGCGATGGCCGTAGCGGTCGTGAGTGCGCAGAATCGGCTGGTTGCGGTCGGCCAGCTCGCCCCAGCGCTGCGCCTGCCGCGAGCCCGACAGCACGCCCAACTCGGCGACCTCGTCGAGGCCCCATTCGCCGCCCTCGCGGATCAGCGCCTCGATGAGCACGGGCGAGGTCGCCGGGTTGTAGTCCTCCAGCGGGGGGACCTGGTTGGTGACGACATGCGTATCTGGCATGAGACCACTATTACACTTTTACGAACACCTGCACAATAGTCGTAACAGGGGTGGTCACTCCGCGGGCTGGTCCTGACGAGGCGAGGACTCCGCCGACCCGGCATAGAGTTTGCGCCCGCCCGCCCCGCTCAGCCCGAACGCGACCGTGCTGACCACCAACACGAGCGACCCGGCACTCAGCACCGTCTCCTCGACACCCATGCGGTCGGCCTCCAGTGTGAGATAGAACAGCGCCGACACCCCGACCGGGCCGAACCAGCCCAGGTAGAGCGAGTCCCGGATCTTCAGTCGCAGTGGACGGCCCAGCACCAGCAGGATGGGAATGCGTCGCAGTAGCAGAACCGCCAGCGCCAGGGCTACCGCGCGCCAGCCCAGGTCGAGCCAGGACCGCCACGGTAGCGTCGCCCCGACGAGCACGAACAGCGGCAGCACGGCGAACCGGTTGACCGCCTCGTCGATCGACACCTCCGCCGCCCGCTCTCTGCCGGTGCCCACCGCATTGAAGACGAGCCCACCGACGAAGACCGCGAGAATGCCGTCCGTCTGCAAAATTCCCCCCACCCCGAGAATGCCGAGAGCCAACACGACGGTGAAGAACAATGCCGGCGCCGGGTCGGTGGCACCGTGTTCGTCGCCCAATTTGAGCGCCTTTCCGCCGGCCCAGCCCAACGCCGCGCCGATCACGACCCCGCCCAAGACCTGCCACAGCGACTCGAGAACCGCCGCACCGGCGCCCATCCCACCCGCCAGCGCAATGGCCGCCAACACGAGCGGTAACGCCAATCCGTCGTTGGCGCCGGACTCCAGTGACAGCAACTGGCGGTTGCGGGCTGGGATGTCTCGTTCGGCATCCTCACCGGTCACCACGCTCGAGGCCAGCACCGGGTCGGTAGGACATACCGCAGCACCGAGCAACGCCGCCGTCGCGACCGGTATAGACAAAAAGAGCCAGCCCAACGCGGCGGTCACCACCGCCATCACCGGCATCGCCACCAGTACCAGGACCGTCACCGGACGCCAGCAGCGCCTCACGTCGGCGAACGGATACCGCAGGGCCACCGCCATCACCGACACCGCAAGCAGCACCCGGCTCACCTCGTGAAGCAGCGAATGCTCAGCGGTCAGTGGCGCCATGTGGAACACGTCGACCAGCTGCGAGCCGATCAGCGCTCCCGCGGCGAGCCCCAGCAGAGGTTCGGAGACCGGCAGCCGGCGCATCTTCGCCGACAGCGCGGCGACGATGACGCCGAGAATGCCCACGGTGGTGAGCAGCAGGTCGGTTTTCATGGCTTGAGCCTCCCCTCTCTAGCCGCGGCGGATGGGTTAGCGGCTGTCGAGTTCGGCGACGACGTCTCGGCGGAGCCGCTCTGGTTTCATTACGGGCTCCGGTTTCGCAACGGGCTCCGGCGCAGCCGCGGGCTCCGGCTCGGCCGCCACGACGGGGTCGTCCGGCCGCTCGTAGAGCGGAACCATCTCGGTGGATCGGTCCGCCGAGCGCGACGCCCTCGCTCGTCGCCACTTCTCGTAACGGTGGAGGATGACGATGACCGCGGCGGCCAGCGCCCAGCCGAGGAGGATGTCGATGACGTAGTGCTCGGCGGTGTACACCAGCGTGAAGGCCATCAGGAGCACATAGGCCGCGAGCACTGGACGCCACGCTCCGTGCACGCGATGCCACAGGAAGGCCGCGACCGCTGCCGTCATGCCGGCGTGCAGGGACGGTATCGCCGCCACCAGGTTGACACTGGCCTGGCCGGCATCGAGCAGCGCGCTGGCGGTGTGCATGTTCAGGTTGCCCCAGCCGCGTCCGACGATCCGCTCGATCCACGGGTTCGCCCCGTCCTGACTGGATTGCATCGCCCCGAGCACACCGCCGTCGGGCACTCCACGCGCCGAGCGGAACATGCAGGGCGCGTACGCCGGTCCGCCCTCGACGTCGGCAGGGGTGCAGCGGGCCGCGGCCCACGGCGGCGCGGCCGGAACCAGCGCGTAGATGGCCAAGCCCGCGAAGTTCAAACCGACGAACAGGCGCACAAACGTCTTCCACTCCGCGCGATCACGCAACCACAGCACCCCGGCCACCACGTACGGCAGGATGAAAAACGACATATAAACGCAGCTCAGGACGACTTCCCACCATGGTGGTTGTCCCTGTTTGAGCTGCTCCTGAAGCCACACGGTCGGCACGGTGCCGAAGAAAAGCCAGCGATCGGCCTCGACGGGCCACTCCCACAGCGTCGGTCGCCCGACCATGTCTGCGGCGCCCCTGCTCAGGTCGTAGGCGAGCAGGATCAGCGCGAACGGAAGCCAGTCGCGGATGACATAGAGCATGCGACGGACCTGACCGATGCTCGCAGCCAGCAGACCGGCGGCGATGTAAAGCAGCACCAGCTCACGGTTAAAGGCGAAACCCTCGGTGACCGTGCGGTAGACGATGACCGCAGCCCATATCGCGACTGCGATCCTGCGCACGTACTTGAGCCGGCGGTCCCGCGTCCGGGCTGCCTCGGGGGCGCGCTGCGACGCAACTGACGACTCGTCGACCGCAGACACTCAGTTGAATCTAGTTCACCCCGCAGTTGCCGCGCGTTCGACTGCGGTTCGGTTATCAGGTCGTGATGTGCTCGCGCAGGAAGGCGATGTCGTCTTTGCGGCCCTCGTCTGCGGTTTCGCAGATGACGGGTGCGCCGGCGGCCTGCACCACCGCGACCAGCAACTCTGGATCGATCTGGCCGGTGCCGAAGTTGGCGTGCCGGTCGGCGCCCGAACCGGCCGCATCGCGCGAGTCGTTGCAGTGCACCAGGTCGATGCGCCCGGTGATGGCCTTGATCCGGTCGACGGCGTCGATCAGCTTCTCCCCCGCGGCCCACGCGTGGCAGGTGTCCAGGCAGAAGCCGATGCCCTTGTCGCCGATGTGCTCCCACAACCGGGCGATGACGTCGAAGTGGCGGGCCATCGCGTGGTCGCCGCCCGCGGTGTTCTCCAGGTAGACGGGCACATCGGTTTCGAGGTAATCCAGCGCCTTGACCCAGCGTTCGAAACCGGCTTCCCAGTCTTTGTCGTCGGCGTGACCACCGTGCACGATGACCGCCGTCGCGTTGATCTCCGAGGCCGCGTCGCAGGTGTCCTGCAGGATCTTGCGCGACGGGATGCGCACCCGGTTGTTGGCCGACGCGACGTTGATGAGGTACGGCGCGTGGACGTAGAGCGGGATGTTCGACGCCTTGAGCGTCTCGGCGTCGTCTCGCGGTTTGGGTTTCTTCCAGCTCTGCGGGTTGCCGAGGAAGAACTGCACCACGTCGGCGGCGTCAGCTTCCGCCGCGGCCAGGGGATCGTCACCGTGGACGTGCGAACCGATGAGCACGACGCCAGTCTAGGCAGAGCCACCGACATCGCCGGCCGGGACCATCTCTCCGCCGCCTAGGCTCGCAGCGTGGGATCTGGAAGCGACCCGTCTCCGTTCTCGTCGTGGTCGGACACGGTCGCTTCCACCCGTTCGACCTTGCAACGACGCGCGATTTCGATGTTGTCGCGTGCTCCGCGACCGGCGCGGCAGGCCGGCCGGCTGATCGCCCGCACCCTCAACGACACGTTGCGCGATCGCGTACCGGGACTGGCCGCCGAGGTCGCGCTGTTCTCCTTGATCTCGTTGCCGTCGCTGTTGATCGCGGTCCTCGGCTCGCTCGGGTTCATCGCCGACGCGCTCGGCCCTGAAGGCACGGCGCGACTACATCGACTGCTGCTCGAGGTGCCCAGCTCCTTTCTTGCCGAGCGAACCTTCGAGTCATACCGGCGCGTGGTCGAGGCCGGGCTCACGCAATCACGAGGAAGCGTGATCTCCATCGGAATTGTGCTGAGCTTGTGGACGGGTTCGCGGGCGATGAATCGGTACCTGGAGACGATCACCATCGCCTACGGTGTCGAGCCCAGGACTGCTTGGCGACGACGGCTGCTGGCGGTGGGGCTGACCGCAGGCGGGCTCCTGGGCGCCGTGGCGATTCTGCCGCCGCTTGTCCTCGGGCCTGACCTCGTGGCGTGGGTGACGCCCGACCCGTTGACCGACAGCACGTTGCGCGCACTGGATCTGTTGTTCTGGCCCGGGGTGGCGCTGCTGATCCTGGTCGGACTGGTCACGCTGTATAACCTCGGCGTGCCGTGGCGATTGCCTTGGCGCCGCGACATTCCCGGGGCGGTGCTGGCGATGGTTCTGTGGCTGGTGGCATCGGCGGGGTTGCGGGCCTACCTGGCGGTCAGCGCGCGTGACGACGCCGTGTACAGCCAGCTCGCCGTGCCGATCGCCGTCGTCCTGTGGCTCTACATCACAGCTTTCGCGGTGTTGCTCGGCGCGGAGTTCAACGCCGAGATCGAAAAGATGTGGCCGCACGAGAAGTATCCGTGGCGGCTGCGCCGGCGACGACGAGCAGCCTAGGCCTCCCCGAGCCCGCCGAGTGTGGGGTTGTGTCACGCGAATCGGCGCTAGGCGTGCGGGTAACCCACGTTCGCGGCGCCGACGATCAATACGCTCAGCCCGGCGAGGAACCACGCGAAGTTCGCCAGCATCAGTTCATGACCGTCGAGAGTGGGCTCGTGTCACGCCAAACACGTATACCGCGTGCGGGTAACCCACGTTCGCCGCGGTTCGCCGCGCACGCCGCGCGCCCGCACCCGCGGTTCGCCGCGCACCCGCGTGCCCCGCGGCCCGCGGACGCCCGCGTACCCCGGGCACGAAAAAGCCCCCGGGCCGTGACCCGGAGGCTTTTCGTGAGCTCCTACCGATAGTCGCTGTAGCCGTAATCGTCCAACGGCACCGCGGCACCGGTGGCCTGGCCGAAGTCCGGGCTGTAGTACTGATCCTCGTAGGACGGGATCGTGTACGCCGCAGCGCGGGCTTCTTCGGTCGGCTGCACCTGGATGTTGCGGTAGCGGTTGATACCGGTACCGGCCGGGATCAGCTTGCCGATGATCACGTTCTCCTTCAGACCCTGCAGCTTGTCGCTGCGGCAGTTGATCGCCGCATCGGTGAGCACGCGGGTGGTCTCCTGGAACGACGCCGCCGACAGCCACGAATCGGTGGCCAGCGACGCCTTCGTGATACCCATCAGCACCGGACGACCGGCCGCGGGCTCGCCGCCCTCGGCGACCACCCGACGGTTCTCGGTCTCGAACTCGCCGCGCTCGGTCAGCGAACCGGGCAGGAACTCCGTGGCGCCCGAGTCGATGATCGTGACGCGACGCAGCATCTGCCGGACGATGACCTCGATGTGCTTGTCGTGGATCGACACGCCCTGAGCGCGGTAGACCTCCTGGACCTCCTTGACGAGGTGGATCTGCACCTCGCGGGGACCCTGGACACGCAGCACCTCGTGCGGGTCGGCAGCACCTTCCATCAGCTGCTGACCCACCTCGACGTGGTCGCCGTCGGCGAGCAGGCGCTCGGTGCCGTCGTCGTGCTTGAACACCTTCAGGCGCTGACGACGGGAGAGCTTGTCGTACACCACTTCTTCGCCACCATCGTCGGGAACGATGGTGATCTTGTAGAAGCGCTCGCCCTCCTCGAGTTGCACCCGGCCGGTGACGTCGGCGATCGGCGCCTTGTTCCGCGGGATACGGGCCTCGAACAGCTCCTGCACGCGAGGCAGACCACCGGTGATGTCCTCACCCACGCCGCCCTGGTGGAACGTGCGCATGGTCAGCTGCGTGCCGGGCTCGCCGATGGACTGTGCGGCGACGATGCCGACGGCCTCGCCGATGTCGACGAGCTTGCCCGTCGCCATCGAGCGGCCGTAACACATCGCGCACACGCCGGTGCCCGTGGCACAGGTCAGCACGGAGCGGACCTTCACCTCGGTGATGCCCGCGGCCAGCAGCGCCTCGATCGCCGGGTCGCCCAGGTCGTGACCGCGCTCGACGACCACGTTGCCGTCCTTGTCGACGGCGTCGGTGGCCAGCGTCCGCGCGTAGGCCGACGTCTCGATGTGCTGATCGCGCACCAAGGCTGCGTCTTTTCCGGAGCCCTGCAGCTCGGCCAGCGTGACGTTGATGCCGCGCTCGGTCTCGCAGTCAGTCTCGCGAACGATGACGTCCTGCGACACGTCGACCAGACGACGGGTCAGGTAACCCGAGTCGGCCGTACGAAGAGCGGTGTCCGCCAGACCCTTTCGGGCGCCGTGGGTGTTGATGAAGTACTCCAGCACCGTCAGGCCCTCGCGGAACGAGGATTTGATCGGACGCGGGATGAACTCACCCTTCGGGTTGGTCACCAGACCCTTCATGCCGGCCAGGGTCCTAGTCTGCGTGAAGTTACCCGTGGCACCCGAGTCGACGATCGTGATGATCGGGTTGTCCTTCGGGTAGTGCGCCCGCAGCGCCTCGCCGACCTCTTCGGTGGCGTCCTGCCAGATCTTGACCAGTGCGTCGTTGCGCTCGTCGTGGTTGAGAGCACCTCGCTGGTACTTCTTCTCGATCTGGTCGGCTTCCTTCTCGTAGCGGTCCAGGATCTCCTGCTTCTGCGGTGGCACCAACACATCGGCCATCGACACGGTGACACCCGAACGAGTGGCCCAGTAGAAGCCGGCGTCCTTGAGCTTGTCGACGGTCTGCGCGACCACGATCATCGGGTAGCGCTCGGCGAGATCGTTGACGATCCGCGCCTGCACCTTCTTGTGCATCTGCTCGTTAACGAACGGATAGCCGTGCGGCAGAAGCTCGTTGAACATCACCCGGCCCAGCGTGGTCTCCGCGGTCCAGGCGTCGCCCGGCTTCCAGCCCTCCGGGAACAGCTCGGCTTCCAGATCGGCGGACGGACGCAGCTGCGTCAGCCGCACGCGGATCTTGGCCCGCACAGACAGCGCACCGCGGTCCATCGCCATGATGGCCTCGGCGGGCGAGCTGTACACACCGGTCTCCGGCTGATCCTTGGCCGCAGGCGTGTACTCGCCTGCGTCGCCTTCGATCATCGTCGTCAGGTAGTACAGGCCGGTCACCATGTCCAGACGCGGCATGGCCAACGGCCGACCGGACGCCGGGGACAGGATGTTGTTCGACGACAGCATCAGGATGCGTGCCTCGGCCTGCGCCTCCGCCGACAGCGGAAGGTGCACGGCCATCTGGTCACCGTCGAAGTCGGCGTTGAACGCCTCACAGACCAGCGGGTGCAGCTGAATGGCCTTGCCCTCCACCAGCTGCGGCTCGAAGGCCTGAATACCGAGGCGGTGCAACGTCGGTGCGCGGTTCAGCAGAACCGGGTGCTCGGCGATGACCTCTTCGAGGACGTCCCACACCTGCGGACGCTGACGCTCGACCATGCGCTTGGCGCTCTTGATGTTCTGCGCGTGGTTGAGATCCACCAGACGCTTCATCACGAACGGCTTGAACAACTCGAGAGCCATCAGCTTGGGCAGACCGCACTGGTGCAGCTTGAGCTGTGGGCCGACCACGATGACCGAACGGCCGGAGTAGTCGACGCGCTTACCGAGCAGGTTCTGGCGGAACCGACCCTGCTTGCCCTTCAACAGATCCGACAGCGACTTGAGCGGACGGTTGCCCGGTCCGGTGACCGGACGGCCGCGGCGGCCGTTGTCGAACAGCGCGTCCACAGACTCCTGCAGCATGCGCTTCTCGTTGTTGACGATGATCTCCGGCGCGCCGAGATCGATCAGTCGCTTCAACCGGTTGTTGCGGTTGATCACGCGGCGGTACAGGTCGTTGAGGTCCGACGTCGCGAACCGGCCACCGTCGAGCTGCACCATCGGGCGCAGCTCCGGCGGGATCACCGGAACGGCATCGAGCACCATGCCCATCGGCGAGTTGCTCGACTGCTGGAACGCCGCGACCACCTTGAGCCGCTTCAGCGCGCGAAGCTTCTTCTGCCCCTTGCCACTTCGAATGACCTCGCGCAGTTCCTCGGCCTCGGCCTCGATGTCGAAGTTCTCGATGAGCTTCTTGATCGCCTCGGCACCCATCGCGCCGATGAAGTACTCGCCGTAGCGGTCCTGCAGTTCCCGGTAGAGCACCTCGTCGACGACGAGCTGCTTGGGCGCCAGCTTGGTGAAGGTGCTCCAGATCTCCTCGAGCCGGTCCAGCTCGCGCTGGGCCCGGTCGCGGATCTGACGCATCTCGCGCTCGCCACCGTCGCGAACCTTGCGGCGCACGTCGCTCTTGGCGCCTTCCTTCTCCAGCTCGGCCAGGTCGGCCTCGAGCTTCTGGGACCGCTCGGCCAGATCGAGATCGCGCTGATCCTCAACGGCCTTGCGCTCCACGGCCATTTCGGCTTCCAGCGTGGACAGCTCGTTGTGGCGCATCTCGTCGTCGACGGCGGTGATCACGTAGGCGGCGAAATAGATGATCTTTTCGAGATCCTTCGGCGCCAGGTCGAGCAGATAGCCCAGCCGCGAAGGCACACCCTTGAAGTACCAGATGTGCGTGACGGGCGCGGCCAGCTCGATGTGGCCCATCCGCTCACGACGCACCTTGGCGCGAGTGACCTCGACGCCGCAGCGCTCACAGATGATGCCCTTGAAGCGGACGCGCTTGTACTTGCCGCAGTAGCACTCCCAGTCGCGAGTCGGTCCGAAGATCTTCTCGCAGAACAGGCCGTCCTTCTCCGGCTTCAGCGTGCGGTAGTTGATGGTCTCCGGCTTCTTGACCTCGCCGAAGGACCACTGACGGATGTCGTCGGCTGTGGCCAGGCCGATTCGGAGCTCATCGAAGAAGTTGACGTCTAGCACGTAACTCCCTTTCCCCTTTCGGGACTAGAAAATTTCTCAGAAGGACAGATCTACGCAAGGTCCTCGACAGAAGCAGATTCGTTGCGGGACAAGTTGATTCCCAGGTTTGCCGCAGCGCGCTCCAGGTCCTCGTCGTCGCCGTCACGCATCTCGATCGCGGCGCCGTCACTCGACAGCACCTCGACGTTGAGGCACAGCGACTGCAGTTCCTTGAGCAACACCTTGAACGACTCCGGGATGCCCGGCTCGGGGATGTTCTCGCCCTTGACGATCGCCTCGTACACCTTGACCCGGCCGACGGTGTCGTCGGACTTGATGGTCAACAGCTCCTGCAGCGTGTACGCCGCGCCGTAGGCCTGCATGGCCCAACATTCCATCTCGCCGAACCGCTGGCCACCGAACTGCGCCTTGCCGCCCAGCGGCTGCTGGGTGATCATCGAGTACGGCCCGGTGGAGCGAGCGTGAATCTTGTCGTCCACCAAGTGGTGCAGCTTGAGGATGTACATGTAGCCCACCGTCACCGGATACGGGAACGGCTCGCCACTGCGACCGTCGAACAGCATCGCCTTGCCGTCCTCGTCGACCAGCGTCTCGCCGTCGCGGTTGGGCAGCGTGGAGCCCAGCAGACCCTGCAGCTCGTTCTCGCGGGCACCGTCGAACACCGGTGTCGAGACGATGCTTCCCGGCTCGGACTCCAGCAGCTCCTTGGGCAACGCGTTCGCCCAGTCCGGCGAACCGTTGATCTTCCAGCCGCTCTTGGCCACCCACCCGAGGTGGGTCTCCAGGATCTGACCGATGTTCATACGACGCGGCACACCGTGGGTGTTCAAGATGATGTCCACGGGGGTGCCGTCGGGCAGGAACGGCATGTCCTCGACGGGCAGGATCTTGCCGATGACGCCCTTGTTGCCGTGGCGTCCGGCCAGCTTGTCGCCGTCGGAGATCTTGCGCTTCTGCGCGACGTAGACGCGGACCAACTCGTTGACGCCGGCGGGCAGCTCGTCGTCATCCTCGCGGGAGAACACGCGGATGCCGATGACTTTGCCGGACTCACCGTGCGGCACCTTGAGTGACGTGTCGCGGACCTCGCGCGCCTTCTCGCCGAAGATCGCACGGAGCAGCCGCTCCTCCGGGGTCAGCTCGGTCTCACCCTTCGGGGTGACCTTGCCGACCAGGATGTCGCCGTCGCGGACCTCGGCGCCGATGCGGACGATGCCGCGCTCGTCGAGGTCGGCCAGCACCTCATCGGAGACGTTCGGGATGTCCCGGGTGATCTCCTCGGCGCCCAGCTTGGTGTCGCGGGCGTCGATCTCGTGCTCCTCGATATGAATCGAGGTGAGCACGTCCTCTTCCACCAGCCGGTTGGACAGGATGATCGCGTCCTCGTAGTTGTGCCCCTCCCACGGCATGATCGCCACGAGCAGGTTCTTGCCCAGCGCCATCTCACCGTTCTCGGTGCACGGCCCGTCGGCGATGACCTGACCCGCCTCGACCCGCTGGCCGGCGTCCACGATCGGACGCTGGTTGGCACAGGTGCCGTGGTTCGACCGCGCGAACTTGCGCATCCGGTAGGTGTGCCGGGTGCCGTCGTCGGCCATCACGGTGACGTAGTCGGCCGAGACCTCCTCGATCACACCCGCCTTCTCGGCGACGACGACGTCGCCGGCGTCGATCGCGGCACGCAGCTCCATACCGGTGCCGACCAGCGGGGCCTCGCTGCGCACCAGCGGAACCGCCTGGCGCTGCATGTTGGCACCCATCAGGGCACGGTTGGCGTCGTCGTGCTCGAGGAACGGGATCATGGCCGTCGCGACCGACACCATCTGGCGCGGCGAGACGTCCATGTAGTCCACCTCGCTCGACGAGATCTGCTCGACCTCGCCGCCCTTGCGGCGGACCAGCACGCGCTCCTCGACGAAGCGGCCGTTCTCATCGATCGGCGAGTTGGCCTGCGCCACGACGTGGCGGTCCTCCTCGTCGGCGGTCAGGTACTCGATGTCATCGGTAACGACACCGTCCTTGACCTTGCGGTACGGCGTCTCGATGAAGCCGAATGGGTTGACCCGCGCATACACCGACAGCGAGCCGATCAGGCCGATGTTCGGACCCTCCGGGGTTTCGATCGGGCACATGCGGCCGTAGTGCGAGGGGTGCACGTCGCGGACCTCGAGGCCGGCGCGCTCACGGGACAGCCCGCCGGGGCCCAGCGCCGACAGACGGCGCTTGTGGGTCAGACCCGACAGCGGGTTGTTCTGGTCCATGAACTGCGACAGCTGGCTGGTGCCGAAGAACTCCTTGATCGCCGCCACGACGGGACGGATGTTGATCAGGGTCTGCGGCGTGATCGCCTCGACGTCCTGAGTGGTCATGCGCTCACGCACGACGCGCTCCATACGCGACAGGCCGACCCGGATCTGGTTTTGGATCAGCTCACCGACGGTGCGCAGACGACGGTTGCCGAAGTGGTCGATGTCATCGACCTCGACGGGAACCTCGACACCACCCGGAACGGTCATCGACTTGTCGCCCTGGTGCAGGCGCACCAGGTACTCGATGGTGGCGACGACGTCCTCTTCGGTCAGCGTGGTCGCTGTGGTCTGTTCCGGGTTCTCGGTGATGCCCAGCTTCTTGTTGACCTTGTAGCGGCCGACGCGGGCCAGGTCGTAGCGCTTCTCCTTGAAGAACAGGTTCTCCAGCAGGGTCTGCGCGGACTCCTTGGTCGGCGGCTCGCCCGGGCGCAGCTTGCGGTAGATGTCGAGCAGCGCCTCGTCGGTTCCGGCGGTGTTGTCCTTCTCCAGCGTCGACATCATGGTCTCGGAGAAGCCGAACCGCTCCGTGATCTGCTCGGTGGTCCAACCGAGCGCCTTGAGCAGCACGGTGACCGGCTGACGGCGCTTGCGGTCGATGCGCACCCCGACGGTGTCGCGCTTGTCGACGTCGAACTCCAGCCATGCACCGCGGCCGGGGATCACCTTGACGCTGTGCAGCGTCTTTTCGGTGGACTTGTCGATGTTCTCGTCGAAGTAGACACCCGGCGAGCGGACCAGCTGGCTCACCACGACACGCTCGGTGCCGTTGATGATGAACGTGCCCTTCTCGGTCATCATCGGGAAGTCGCCCATGAAGACCGTCTGGCTCTTGATCTCACCGGTGTTGTTGTTGATGAACTCCGCGGTGACGAACAGCGGCGCCGCGTACGTCATGTCCTTGTCTTTGCACTCGTCGACGGGGGCCTTGACCTCGTCGAAGCGCGGATCGGAGAAGGACAGCGACATCGAGCCGGAGAAGTCCTCGATCGGGCTCAGTTCGGAGAGCACCTCTTCGAGGCCACCGACCGGGTTTTCCTCGCCGCGCTCCTTGGCCTTCTCACGCCAGGCCTCGGAGCCGATCAGCCATTCGAAAGACTCGGTTTGAACGTCAAGAAGCCCGGGAACCTCGAGGGGCTCACGGAGCTTTGCAAAAGAAATTCGGTTTGGTGCTCCGGGGACGGAGTTTTTAGTAGCTTCTGCTGTCTTGCTTGGGCGGGACCCTGCCAAGATGCATCCTTCCAGCACCTCATGCGACTATCGTCCCGGTAGACCACCGGATCCGTTTCGTCGCGATATCTGCGTCGGTTCGGCTGGCCACTCACGACCACAAACTTCCCGAACGCACGGCACGCGACTAGATCACTGAGCTGGGCTCAGGCTAGGACATCGGTGTCAGGTGCGGGTTTAGGTGGGCAGGATGCAGCCAGCGCAACGTCCAACAGTACCGCAGGACGGCGTATTCCTCAACATCCGCAAAACATCACTACCCAACTGCATGTATGGCACGCATCGGGGCGCTGGCTGGCGACTCGTTCCTTCTCATACGTCCATACATTGCTGCAGAACAGATTGGCCCCTCGGCGGCTTCCCGTCAAGAGATAACACGGGTTGTTGTGGAGTTTTGCGTCAGGCGGCGACCGCGTTGTTGCAGTGTCCGGCGCCGGCCGAGCCGACCGATTCCCGGGCGCAGACCGGATCCAGAGAGAACAAGCCGTCGGCCAACGGCATGAACGGCTCCAGGAAGTTCAGCAGGAACGGCTTGGTCAGCGTGTTGGGCAGCGCGACGACGGTGGCCCTGCCCGCCGGGGTGTCGAAGCTGTACTGCTCACCGGGTTGCAGGTAGACGCCCTCCTTATCCCCGGCCGGGTCGAACATGTCGTTGACCCACCCGACCATCAGCATCTGCGCGGCCGCGGAGTTTTCGGGCCGCGAGAACCCGGCGACCAGCTCCTGCGCGAACTGAATCAGTGGATTGCCGCCCCGCATGGCGTCGACGTGTGAGCCGTTGACCAGCGTCACGCCGACGAACTGGCCGGGGCGCGCCGCGAGGGTCGCGTCGAGGCCGGCGCCGAAGTTGTTCCACATGTAGACCGGCGCGGCGAGCTGGTAGATCGGGATGTCGTGCGGAACTTTCCTCAGCGACTCCGTCATCCGCGCCGGGTCGCCGAGCGCGACGCCGTCGAGCAGCACGACCCCGGCGAGCCGGTCGACGGTTTGCTTGTCGACCATGTAGCCGGCCATGCCCGAGACGGCGCCGCCGCCGAGCGAGTGGCCCATCAGCACGACGCGATCCGGGATCGGGCCGGAATAGCCGGCGGCGCGCGCGCTCTCGAGCAACGCGGTGTTCTCGTCGTCGAACAGTCCCGCCATCGCCTCGTGCATCGGCGCGCCTCCGAGCCAGCACCCGTCGAGAGCGAAGAAGTTCGAGCTGATCGACGGTGCGACCACGATGCTGTTGGTGCGTTCGGCCAGCGCAGCTGCGGTGTGGCTGTACCACGGGGCGCTGGCGAGGAAGCCATGCTGCAGATAGACCAGCCGATCAGGCGGTGGCGCGCCTTCGACTGTCTGCGGGATGTACCAGTCGGCGGGCACCTCCTGCCCTTCGCCTTCGGCGCACGCGCAGTCGATCCGCAGCGTCGAGGAGCGCACGGTGACCGTGCTGTTGGGCGGCAGGATCGGCGGGCCGCCCAGGAGCCGGGTCGCGACGGCGTAGAGGTCGAACACGATCGTGCCGATCACCCGCAGGATGAGCGGGATCTGGGGTGCGGTCGCGGTGGTCACCGCCGGTGGCGCCGACGCGAAGGCCACCGCGTGGACGCCGAATTGCCCGGTGTCCTCGACGACGGTGGCGGCCGGCTGTTCGAGGACGACCGCAGTCCGTTCTTCGGCGGCGGCCGGGTCGACCGTGTGGTCGGTTTCGGCGACGAGGGCGGCCCTCTTGGCGGCCGTGTCTGCTTCGGTGGGGCCGGTGGTGGTTTCCCGGTTGACGGTGGCGGCGTTCGGCGAGACCACGGCCGTCGACCGCTGGTCTGTGTGGTCACGGTCCGAGCGGGACGTCGCGACCTCTTCGATCACCTCGGCGTCGGTCGTGGGCACCTCGATCGCGGGATCGTCGACCACCGGCTGCTCGGTCACGGGCTGCTCGACCACCGGCTGCTCCACCACAACGTCATGGGCCGGAGCATCGTCGGTGACCGTGGCGGCGGTTTCGGCGTCCTTTGCCTCAGCTGTTGTGGTGTCGGCGCCTTTCGGCGTCGACGTCGACTTTTTCTTGTCCTCGCTACCGTCCGCCTTGTCGGTGGGGTAGGAACCCTTCGCGTCGTCGGGCGCCTTCGCGCCGACGCGGGTGCGCGGCGCGCTGCCTGTTGTGCGCGCGGTGGTTGCGTTCGAGGCCCGGGAAGAGGCGGTGCTTGCCGACGATTCGTTGGCGGCCGAATCCTTCGCACCGTCAGCCGAATTCGACGACTCCGAAGCCGAGGACCCACCGCCATCCGACGACGAGCCGTCGTCGGCGATCGCCGCACCCGCACCGGCGAGGATTGCCGCCGACAGTCCTGCGGTGACGACACCCGCTCTCAACCACACCAGAAACCGGTCGACCATGACCTCTCCCGCTCGATGACGGGAGAAAGATAACGGGTTTGCTGGCCGCGAACCGGCCTTATGCGAAAGTTTGCGCGTGCTGGGATGGCGCGACCACCGAGGCGACCCGCTCGACACGTACCGGGACACCGGTCAACCGGGCCATCCCGGCCAGACTCTCGATATCGGCCGGATCGCTGGACATCAACAGGTTGACGTTCGAGCCGCCGGCGTCGTTGGCCACCCGCCAGCCGGCCGTGCCCTTGTGTCCCCAACCATGCGGGACCGCAATCACGGAAGCCACGATGTCCTTGGTGGCGGTGACCGGAACCTCGATCTGGCCGTGCGGCGAGCTGATCCGGACGGTGTCGCCGTCGACGATGCCGGCGGCGGCCGCGTCGTCGACGTGCATGAGCGCTCGGTGCGAACGTTCACCGCGCATCAGGAGCGGCGAGTTGTGCATCCATGAGTTCTCCGACCGCGCCTCGCGCATGCCGATCAGCCGCATCGGATAGCCGTCGGCGGCGCGGCGGTGCGACAGCTTGTCGACCTCGGCGGCGATCTCGTCGTGGCGCAGACGCACCCGGCGACCGCGGTAGACCACGGTGTCCCGCAACATCCCGGCCCGCAGATGATCCGCCAGCACGGCGCCGTGCGGATGGTTGCCGGTGAGTTTGGCGAAGCTCAAGCCGCGCCGCAGGCCCAACCGGTCGCCACCTTCAGCCAACCGGATCACGGCATCGGCGAGCATCCGCGGGCTGAGCCGAACACCGAACGCCGACAACATCTTTCGTACACCGGCGAGCATCGCGAGGCCGGGCGTCGAGCGCCACATCCTGGTGGTGAGATCGTCGATGACCTCCCACTCTGCGCGGGCCTGACCCACCGGGGCGACGACGGCCTCGGTGGCTTGCCGGAACGGTGTGGGTTGCAGCGTCTGGAACGGCAGCGGGAAGTCGTCGCGTTCGTACATCGACGTCGCGGGCAGCACATAGTGGCAGTGCGCCAGCGTCTCGTTGAGGTAGAGGTCGATTCCGACCATCAGCTCCAGGGACTCCAACGCGTTCTCGAGTTCGTCGCCGTTGGGCACGGAAAGCACCGGGTTGCCCGCACCGACGAACAAGGCCCTGATCTGCCCGCGTCCCGGCGTGGCGATCTCCTTGGCCATCACGCCCGCCGGTTCGGAACCGAGGACTGAGGGAAACCCGCCGATGCGTGACCGTTTGCGGGTGTAGACGGTGCGCAGCAGTGCACCGCCGGCCTTGTTGAGCCACCGCTCCCCCGGCATGCCCAGCCGGCCGAACATGCTGCCGCCCGCCACGTCGAGGTTGCCGGCCACCAGGTTGACGGCGTCCAGCAGATACGTCGTCAGCGTCCCGTTCTCGCCGATGCTGGTGCCGACACGGCCGTACACCGCGGCCCGTGCGGTCCCGGCCAGGTCGCGGGCCAGCTTTCGGACGGTGTCGGGGTCGATCCCGGTCTGCGCCTCGGTGACCTCCGGGTTGAACGGTTCGGCCAGCCGCTCGAGCCAATCCGCGCCGTCCGCTTGCTCTGCGAGGCGTCGGCGGTCGGCCAGGTTCTCACCGAACATCACATGCAACAAGGACAGCAGCAGGTAGGCGTCGCCGTCGGGAACGATGCCCAGCCACTCGAACTGCGCCGCCGTCTCGGTCCTGCGGGGATCGATGACCAGCACGCGGCCACCGCGCTTGACGATGTCGTGCATGCGGTCCCGGATCCGCGGCGCGGTCAGCACGCTGCCGTGCGAGACGACGGGGTTGGCGCCGATGACCACGAGGAAGTCGGTGCGCAACACATCGGGTACGGGCAGCGCGAGCGGCGACCCGTAGAGCATCTGGCTGGCGACGAAGCGGTTGTTCACGTCCTGCGAGCCTGCGGTGAACACGTGCAGGCCCCTGCCGGGGCCGCCGAGCAGACCGAGGCCGAATCCACCCATCAGCATGCTCAGGCTCAGCGTGTAGGAGTAGCTGAACGCACCCGGGTTGCCGAAATACCAGCCGATCGCGCCCGCCCCGTGCCTGCGGTGGATCTCGGTGAGCCGGGCGGCGATGTCGGTCATCGCCTCGTCCCAGCTGACGGGCTCGAAGCCGCCTTCGGATGTGAGGGAACCTCCCGCTTGCGGGGGACCGCTTGCGCGAAGACCGTCAGCGCGAGCGCGTCGGCGCAGTGGCGTGGTGACCCGGTCGGGGTCGTTGACCACCTCGGTGAAGGCGATGCCCTTCTGGCAGGCGAATCCGGACGAGAGGGGATGGTCCTTGTCGGGGCGCAGTTCGATCAGCCGGCCGTCTTCGACGGTCGCGATCATGCCGCACAGCGGCTCGCAGATCCGGCAGAACGTCGGATGGTGTTCGCGCGTCATCTCTCGGCGCGCGAGCGCTCATCGACGTTCACACCGTGCGGCCTACTGCTGTGCGCGCGGGATCGCGCCCGTCGGGGCTTCTTCGTCGACGGTGTTGTGCCGGGCCGTCGTGGCGTCCGGGAAGGCGCTGCCCGCGTGGGCATTCGAGCCTTCGAGGTCGGCACGGATGGCTTCCTGCGCCTTGGGCGGCAGGGTGTGCATGATCTCGCGCACCCGGGCCTGCCTGCGGTAGACGGCCTGGCGCTCCGGCATACCGGGCGTCGCCTGAATCTGCGGCGGCACACCCTCGATCTCCTCGACACCACCGTCGTGGTGACCGGCGTCGATCATGGCCTGCTCTTCGGCCATCGTCGACTCGTCCTTCTCCTCGGACATACCGATCGGGCCAATACGGCGACCGTTGAGGAACTGCCGCACGACGGGCTCGTCACTGGTCAGCAGTACCTCCCGCGGACCGAACATCACCAGGTGCTTGCGGAACAGCATGCCCATGTTGTCGGGCACGGTGCGGGCGATGTTGATGTTGTGCGTCACGATGAGGATCGTGCAGTCGATCTGCGCGTTGATGTCGATCAGCAACTGGGAGAGGTACGCGGTACGAACCGGGTCCAGACCCGAGTCCGGCTCGTCGCAGAGGATGATCTGCGGATCGAGCACCAGGGAGCGGGCCAGCCCGGCACGCTTGCGCATACCACCGGAGATCTCGCCGGGGAACTTGTTCTCGTCGCCGGCCAGACCGACCAGCTCGAGCTTCTCCATGACGATCTGGCGGATCTCGCTTTCCTTCTTCTTGGTGTGCTCACGCAAGGGGAAAGCGGTGTTGTCGTAGAGGCTCATCGAGCCAAACAGCGCACCGTCCTGGAACATCACGCCGAACAGCGTGCGGATCTCGTAGAGCTCCTTGGCGGTGCACTGGATCACGTCGGTGCCGTCGACGATGATGCTGCCGCGCTCCGGGCGCAGCAATCCGATGAGCGACTTCAAGAACACGGACTTGCCCGTACCGGAGGGGCCGAGCAGAACGCTCACCTCACCCGGCGGCAAGTCGAAAGTGACGTCCTCCCAGATTCGCTGGGGGCCGAAGGACTTGGTCAGTCCCTCAATTTGGATGCCAATGCCCACGCGAGATCCTTCCGCCAATCATCGTCACGCCACACGCTTCACCCCGTGTGGCTTGAGTCACTGTAGCCTACCGCTTCCGGCCACAACACGAGTCTGGTGTCGATTGTGACCCACCGAGAAAACGACTGTGGGGCCGACCCGTTTGCTGGATCGACCCCACAGTTGTGGTACTGCCGGCGAGCCGGCGCGGTGTTACTTGACGGTGACCGTCGCGCCCGCGGCCTCGAGCTTGGCCTTGGCGTCGTCGGCGGCGGCCTTGTCGACCTTCTCGAGCAGCGGCTTGGGAGCGCCGTCGACGAGGTCTTTGGCCTCCTTGAGACCCAGACCGGAGACGATCTCGCGCACGACCTTGATGACGCCGATCTTCTTGTCGCCGGCGCCCTCGAGGATGACGTCGAACTCAGACTGCTCCTCGGCGGCCTCGGCGGGGGCACCACCGGCGGCGGGTCCGGCAGCCGCGACGGCGACCGGGGCAGCCGCGGTGACCTCGAAGGTCTCCTCGAACTTCTTGACGAACTCGGAGAGCTCCAGCAGCGTCAGTTCCTTGAACGCGTCGAGCAGCTCGTCGGTGGACAGCTTGGCCATGAGTGGTCCTTTCTGATTCTTACTTCTTATTGCGATTTGTGGAGTCCTGGCGGCGGTCAGCGCCGGTGCGGGGCTCCACAAATCGCGGGTTGGGGTGGGTTAAGCGGCTTCTTCGCCGGCCTTCTTCTCTTGCAGAGCGGCGGCCAGCCGGGCGACCTGCGACGCCGGAGCGTTGAACAGGCCGGCGGCCTTGGACAGATTCGCCTTCATCGCGCCGGCCATCTTGGCCAGCAGCACCTCGCGCGACTCAAGGTCAGCGATGCGCTCGACCTCCGACACGCTCAGCGGGCGGCCGTCCATGTAGCCGCCCTTGATGACGAGGGCCTTGTTGTCCTTGGCGAACTTCTTGATCGCCTTGGCGGCGTCGACGGCCTCGCCTTTGACGAACGCGATCGCGGTGGGACCGACGAACAACTCGTCGAGCCCCTCGATGCCCGCCTCCGCCGCGGCACGCTTGACCAGCGTGTTCTTGGCGACTGTGTAGGTGGCGGAATCACCGAGCGAACGGCGCAGGTCCTTGAGGTTGGCCACCGTCAGCCCGCGGTACTCGGTGACGAGCGTCGCCGAAGCCTCCTTGAACTGCTCGGCGATGTCGGCAACCGCGGTGGCCTTGTCAGCCTTGGCCATGCATGCCTCCTCGTGGATGGGAACCGTGGGCCGAGTGAGGGTTGCGGTGCCGGAAAATGACGAACGCCCCGACGCAGACAGGTCGGGGCGCACAAAGCTGTAGCCTCGTCCTCCTGCGTGGGCCGCCCGGGTGATCCGGGACCTTCAACCGATTACTCGAGCTATGTACTCTTCGCGCGAGCGCTCATCGGTGACCGACGGTCTTCGGTGGAACGCCGACAAGAATAGCCGACCGCCCCCTCATCAGCCAAAACGCACCTCCCCCATTTCCGCGACCGTGCGCGTTTGCCCACGACACGCCGCGATTTTCCAGCCGCATACGCACGCTCACCCCATCGCGAGCGTGCACAAACCGCCTAAACCGCGGCGACCGCGGCAACCACCAGTCCGAACACCACTACCAGGAGACCCACCCGGCGCCAGTGCAGCCGGTCCCACTGGTGCGCCAGCCCGCGGTCGACGTCGGCGCCACCGGACCACCGTCCAATACGGTCGTTGATCGGCACCATCAGCGCCACGGTCGCCACCACCGCCAACACCATGGTCAGCGCCGCGGTGATGAACAGCCAGTCCACCCGTAACAGCACGGCCGCCACGATCAGCACCACCAGCGCCGCGGCATACCAGAACGGCATCGCCATACCCAGCACCCGCCCGCTGTCCCCGCGGGCCTGCGCGAACGCACCATCGGGCAGCCGGCCCAGCACCGGGTTGAGGAACACCGCGACCGCGAGCTCGACGCCGACCAACGGTCCGACGATCAGCAGGGCCAGCACTCCAACGATTACTTCCATACCTCGACCGTGCCCGTTACGCTGCCACAAAACAAGGTACTGCCAAATTTGTCAGCTCAGGAGGCGTCATGGCGGTTTCAAAGAAGGGCGTCAACGAATGCCCGATCGACACCGCGCTGACGGTCATCGACGGTCGGTGGAAGGGCACCATCCTGTGGCGACTTCAGGACGGTCCGATGCGCACCGCGGAACTGCGGCGCAGCATCCCCGACATCACCGAGCGCATGCTCATCCGCCATCTGCACGAGTTGGTCGCCGACGGCATCATCGACCGCCACGATGCCCGCACCGTGCCGCCGTGCGTGCACTACTCGATCTCGGAATACGGCATGACGCTCGCCCCGGTGCTACAAAGCCTGTGCGACTGGGGCCGAAAGCACATGGACCGCAAGCACTCCCGGCAGTCACGAAAGCGCACGCAGCCGGCTTAGTCAGCCGTCTCCCGTCTGCTGCCACAGCAAGGCCGCCGCCCCGACCAGGCCTGCGTCGCTGCCCAGTTCGGCGGGCACCACCTCGATGCCACGGATGAAGTCCAACCCGGCGTAGGAGGCGACCGCTTCCCGAACGGGGTCGAACAGCAGCGCCCCGGCCTTCGCCACGCCACCGCCGATCACGACCCGATCCAGGTCGCAGACCGCGCCGACCGACGCGATCATCGCGCCCACAGTGACGGCGCCACGGCGAAATGCGCTCAGCGCCACGATGTCTCCTCCGTTGGCGGCGTCGGCCAGTTCCTTGGCGTCGGCATCGGCGGGCGCATCCCACCCCTGCTCGCGTGCCCACTGCGCCATGCGGGGACCCCCGGAGATCGTTTCGACGCAGCCGCGCCCGCCACACGTGCACGGCGCGCCGTCCGGATCGACGACGATGTGACCGACGTGGCCCGCGTTGCCGGTCCGGCCGTCGTAGGGGGCGCCGTCGAGCACCAGTCCACCGCCGACACCGGTCGAAACCACCATCCCGAGCAGGAAGTTGGCGCCCCGGCCCGCACCGCGCCAGTGCTCCCCCATCGCCATGCACAAACCGTCGCCGGCAAGGCGCACCGGCGCGCCGACCGCTGAAGCCACCCGCTCGACGATCGGAAACTGCTGCCAGGAGCTGACGTTGATCGGGCTGACGGTGCCCGCCGACAAGTCGATCGGTCCCGCCGAGGCGATCCCGACGCCGCGGATCCGTCCACCGGCGGTGGCCAACGCCTCGGTGAGCAGCGAATCCGCCACGGCCCAGATCGTTTCCGCATCACCGTCCGGCGTCGGTGATTCGGCTCTGTGCACCAGCGTGCCCGCACCGTCGACGAGACCCACGGCGATCTTCGTGCCGCCGATGTCGAGCGCGAGAGCGAGATCGGCCATCAGTGCCGGTGAGTGTTGTCGGGTTGACGGGGATCGCCGGGATGTTCGTAGCCAGGGGCGAGTTCGACGGCCGCCGCATACCGGACGTCCAGCCACAGCCGGAAGGCCCGGCGCCGCGCGGCGGCACGCAGATGCGCGGCGACCTCTGCTGTATTGCTGAAGCGCAACGGATTTCGCTCCTGGTACGACGCCACCTCGTCATCGGCGACGTCGATGCCCGCCGTCACCTCGGCGAACACGGCGCGGGTCAGCGGGTCGGCCAGCACCCAAGCCGCCACGCTGCCGATCTCCATCCGCACGGTCATGTCCGGCAGCACCTCGGCCTCGGCTAGCGCGTCATCGACGTTCAATCCGCGGACCGCGGCCTCGGTCGCCACGACACGCTCGGCAACCAACAGCTGTGTCAGCCAACGCCGCAGCTGTCGACCTTCGCTGGTGCCGGGACGCGGCAACGAGGAGGAGATCCGCGAGGCGCGCAGCGAGGCTTCGCGTGCGTCGACCTCGTCGAGTGACACCGGAACACCGTCCACCGTCGCCGCGACGCCCGCCCATGCCGAGTCGCTCACCGCACCGTCACCTTCACCGCGGGTGAATAGACAAGATGTCCGGCGGCGGCCAATCGGATCAGCGCCCACCATTCACCCGGTTCCACCCATTCCGGCGGGGCGACGTCGAAGTTGATCTCGGTCATGCCCCGAGCGGTCAGCTCGACACCGGATACCGCCGGCCCCAACCATTCCCACGTGCCCCATGGGCTGATCAGGTGCGCTTCGACCGCAACGTCCGCGCACGCGTCGGTACCGACGCTGACCCCTATACGGGCCGTCTCACCGGCCACCACGTCGACCGGCTCAGGTCCGGCGACGAGCCGCAGCAGGGTGTCGTCCGGATGCGCATCGACCGCGACGACAGATACGTCCTCGACCACCTGACGCCACGAAGGCGGGATCGAGACGTGCGCACCCGTCAACGCGAGTTCGGCACGTATCGGATACAGCCCCGGTGACACCGCTTTCGGCGGAGTCACGTCCACGGTGGTGTCGACGTACTCGCCCGGAGGCAGCATGAACGGCAGAACGTCGGGTTCTGCGGTCCAGCCGTCCGGACACAGCAGCCGCACCCGACCGTGCAGAACCTCGTCGCAACAATCGCTGGCCACGGTGAGACGAAGCTGCACTGGCAGATCCGACGCCACAATATGCTGCGGGTGTAGGTGGGCGACGGCCGGCAGCCCGCCGAGCGGTGCCGGACCGCGGTTGTGCAGCCAGTACCTGGCATAGAGCGGCTGGGCCTGCTCCGCCTCCGGTGCGAGGGCGGCACGGTCGGCATGCAGAACCTGCGGCAGATTGAACCGGGCCAGCACGGTGGCGACCTCGAAGCCGTGCAACGACAGCCCGTCCGGCGTCACCTCCTGCACGCGCGGTTGCTCGAGCAGATCTACCCGGACCGCGGCCGACACTCGGCGCAGCCCCGAGGTGACCGTGACTTCGGTTGTGCTGCCAGTGGTTTCGACCAGCCGCATCGCGACACCGTCAGATGGGTGGACCGGTCGCGCGCTACCGCTTGCCAGCGGGTTGCCTGCGGCCTTCAGTGCACCGAGCCGCACCGAGCCCGCCGGCTGAATCTCCAACAACGCACCCGACGGCGGCAGGCCGCCCACCGCTCCCCACTTCTCCGTCACCGCCAGCAGCGGGTTCGAGAACTCGGCGCTGCGAGCGGAGACGCCTGCCCGCCGCCAGTCGCCGTGCCCCGAGACGAACGCGTAGTCGAACGTGTGCGTCCAGTGCTGTAACTGGAAGTTGGACCCGTCCGGCGCCGTGCGGCGCGGCGGATCGATCCACGTGCCCGAGGGCCAGCCGGTACACGACCTCATCAGGGAAAGATTCAGTGTGCCATCCGATTCGACGGCAAAACCCGGCACACCGCGGTTCAGCACCGCCACCGTCCGGTCCACGAACGCTTCCATATCGGCAGGCGCCGCCTGCTCGACGCGGATCTCCCAATCGTCCAAGTCGTCGACCACGCCCGCCACCACATCGTCCAGAGCCGAGCCCGCGAGAACCAGCACCGGCAGCGCCCGCACATCGCGAAGGTCGGCGCCCGGCACCCACGCCTCCGCCAGCCGGACGGCCGCCGGCACCCATACCCTGGCGGCGCCGGTCGCGTCGAGCTGTCGCTTCACCTCCTCGCCGTACGCCGAATCGACGGCACCGAGAACGGCTGCGGTGAAGGTGTTTTCGCAGGGACCACCGAGTGCGATCCGCACGTCCGGGAGGTTCGAGTCGACGGCGAGATCACCGTAGCGCGGTCTGTCTGAGCCGCTGCACGTCGCGGTGACGCCGCCACGCGCAAGCGCAACCATCAGCGGCCGCGCAACCGCGGAATCGTTTTCGGTCGGCGTGATCACCTCGGCAACCGAGACCGCCCGACACCCCTCGCCGACCCGGACCCGCACCGCCGACGACAACCCGAACCAGCCGTATGCCGGGTTGTCCAGCGTCCACGGATGCGTCGCGGCGTCGACCGACGTTTCGCGGTCATGTTCGTGCAGCAGCGCGAACCCGCGCCCGATCACCGCGTCACCGACTTCGCTGACCGGCATCGCGCCGGGTACCGGGCACGGCCAGCGCAGCCGCAACAGCCGGTCGGCGCCGGTGAATTGGTTGATCGTGGTCCGGCAGTCGACGCGCGCCACACCGTGCCACAGCGTGAGAACCTGCGTGTAGCGCAGTACATCGGCGACGGCGCCCGCGATCACCAGCCGCTCTCCGAGTGCTCCGCGATAGGCCTGCACGGTGGCAGGCGATGACGACGAGCGCACCACCGGGCCCTTGGGCAGGAGGTGCCACGGGCCCTCGCCCGCCTCGGGATGCGCCGGGTACTCGTCGTAGACCGCCAACTCGTTGCCAACCTCACCGTGAGCGATCAAGGACCGGCCCGAACCACATTCGACCAACGACTCGACCGCACCGCCTCGTGACGGATCGACCCGAAGCCGGTAATGGTCGTTGTCGATCTCGTTTCCACCCACCGGTTCCCACGCCGCAACCGATTCGTCGGACGCCTCGAGCCGGTAGGACTGCCACCCCAGCGACGGCACATCGCGGGTGAGCCAGCTGACCGTCCGCCCGCCATACTCGACGTGAGCAGGCATCTCCTCGCCCGCGGAGTCGACGACCCGGACGGATTCGACCGCCTTGGGGATGCGGGCGGTGACGACGTCGGTGCGCTTGTGCGCGAGGGGATTCCATACGACGACCGGTTCATCGACCGCCCCCGACAGCACGGCCAGCGCATGGTCACGTGCGGCCCTGCCCAGCTCCCATGCGTCTCGCCAGCTCGTCAGCAGGTCGACGTACACCTGGTCGGATTCCGAACCGGTGATCGCATCGTGGTGCGCACCGTAGGCCAATTGCACCCACGCCTTTGCCAGGGCCGCCTGCGGGTACGTGGCACCACCGAGAAGCCCGGCGAACACCGCGTATTTCTCGGCGTCGAGCACGACATCCTCGGCCGCGCGGTTGGCCTGCTTGGTATCGATGTAGGAGACGTCTTTTCCGGTGTAGATCGGGTTCATGTCCCGGGTCTGCGGCGACGCCTGGACACCGCGCTCGGCCAGTTCGGCGCGGAGGGCGGCGAAGAACTCGCTGGGTATCGCGCAGATGAACCGCGGCCAGGTGTAGCGGACGTTCCAGTCTCGGTGAATCTCGGTGACCCATTTGTTCGGTGGCGTGTAGTCGGTGCCGACGGGCAGGAGCACGTTGCGAGTCAGCGCCACCTTCTTCAGCGATGTGAACAGTTGGTAGGTCTCGGCTTCGGCCGCCGCCAGCGTGGGCGCCGAATCCATCCACCAGCCGGCTGCGTAGTGAGCAGGCATGTAATGCGTCAGTAACCCGCGACCGGACGGGGAGAGCCACTCGAATTCACTGCTGAACTGCATGCGCTGCGGGTCGCCGCCGCCGGCCATCGGGCCCCACTGATGGTGCGGGCCGCGGGCCCACGAACTCGACGTCAGCCCCGCGTCGGCGGCCATCCCCGGAAACTGCGGGTCATGGCCGAACGCGTCGAGCTGCCAGGCCGTCGTCGGATCGGCTCCGAGTACCTCGCGCTGAAACCCGATGCCGTGCACGAAGTTCCGGATGGTCGTCTCGGGACTGGTCAGGTTGGTGTTCGGCTCGTTGTACGTTCCGCCCATGACCTCGACGCGGCCCTCGGCGATGAAACGGCGCAGATCGTCGCGATCCTCGGGATGGGTGTCCCAGAACGGTTTGAGATAGTCGACCTCGGCCAGCACGAACTTGTATTCCGGTTCCCTGCGTGCCATTTCGAGATGAGCGCTGACCAGATCGAAGCCGTTGGTCTGGCGGCACCGGCCCGGCGGGTCCTCGCTCCACACACTGGTGTAGGCGGCCTGCGTGTTCCACCACACCGGGTCGTAGTGAAAGTGGCTGATCATGTACATCGTCCAGCCGGGTTCGGCGACGGTGAAGACGAACGGCGTGATGCCGTCGCCCGTGACGACCCGTGCCGGCCGCTGCTCACCGGGGACCGGGTCGGTGACCGTGACAGCCACCTCCACGGTGCCGTCGCCGACCGTCGCTCGCGCGTGGCCAACCAGCCCGTCGCCGTCGACGCGCACCTCGCCCGCCCCATCGGTGTAGTTCACCCGCGCTATCTGCGACGGCGCGTCCGCGGGCCCGACGAACAGTTCCGTCGACTCCGCCGAAATGACCCGCACAACCAAACCCTACGGCGGTTTCGGTCGACGGTCGGCGCGGCTGAGAAATCAGGCGCGGGTGATGTCGACGACGAGTGCGCGGTGGTCCGAGATCGGAAGCGAAGGCGCGCAGCACCGCTGCACCCGAAGGCCGCGGTCGTCGGTGACGATGTGGTCGAGTTGACGGTCGGGCTCATTGGCCGGGAATGTGACCGCCGATGCGAGCGGTCGCAGGCGGGTCCAGCGATGAATCGTTTGCGGCACCATGTTCAGATCGCCCATCAGCACTCGCGGCGATGGGAAGCCGCGCATGTCCTGAAGCAGTCGCCGCAGCTGCATCCGATTCCACCCCGGCACGAACGATAGATGGGTGTTGGCGACGGTCAGCGGGCCCAGCGGAGTGTTCAACTGCCCGACGACCGCCGCCCGCGGCTCTTCGTTGACGACTTTCACCCGGTTCGGTCCCGGCAGATACATCGGAAACGGCACCGGAATCCGCGGCAGCCGCAGCACCTGCCACGACTCGGCAGGAAACCGCGACAGCAGCGCGATGCCGTAGGCGGCGGTCCCCGGTTGCTCGTCGCCGGTGGCCGCCATCCACGTGGCGCCGGGTGTGCCGGAGATCGCCGCCACGAACCGGTGGCTCACCGCACCCATCGCTTCGGCGGCGACCGCGGTCAGGTCGGCCATCCCCGAGCGCGGCTGGTCGAGGTCGACTTCCTGCAGGGCCAGAATGTCGGCGTCGAGTTCGCGGACGGCCTCCACGAGGCGGTCTCGGTGAACGAGCCCGTCGTGCACGCTGCGCCCGTGCAAGATGTTGAAGGTGGCCATCCGCATCTGCATGGGTACTAGCTACCCACAATGGCCACCAGCCCATCAGTCGGCCTCAGGAGGGTAGTGCCCCAGCGAAACGATGATCTGCGCGACGCGCTCAAACGCGCGGCGTCGGCGTTGCGCGCCCAGGGCCCCGATTTCGCCCTGGCCGGCAGCTACGCGCTGTGGGTGTTCGGTGGTCCAGAACCGGTGCACGACGTGGATTTCGTGGTCGCCGAGCCCGACACCGAGAAGGCCGCGGCGACGCTGGAGGAGGCGGGTTTCCGGGTCGAGCGCACACCTGAGGACTGGTTGTTCAAGGCGTGCGTCGAGGACGACTTCGTCATCGACGTCCTGCACCGGCTCAACGGCGTTCCGGTGGACAAGGGAACCATCCTGGAGGCCGAGGAGTACGACGTGCTCGCGATCCGGATGCGCGTGCTGGCGCCGACCGAGGTCATGCGCGAGAAGCTGAACTCCCTCAACGAACACCATTGCGACTTCGCCGCACTGCTTCCCGCGGTGCGTGCGGTCCGCGAACAACTGGACTGGGAGCAACTTCGCGCCGAGACCGCCGACAACCCGTTCGCGTCAGCATTCCTGATGCTGGCCGACCGCCTGGAGCTCACCGGCTGACGCTTCGTCGCAGCCGCTTCGAGACCGCCTCCACGGCCTGTATCACCTCCGGGGGCGAGAGCACGCGGAAATCACATCCGACCGTCGCGAAGTAGAGCACCATGCGTTCGGGGTCGTCGGCACCGGTCGTGACGACGCATGCGTCCGGACCGTCGGGTTCGATCGTCGCCGATGACGGTGAGAAATGCTGGGCAACAACATCTTCCGGAGCATTGAAATGGACGCGCGCGACATAGCGGTACGGTGAGCTGCTGATCGACCGCCGCACGTACGCCGCCGCGTCGGGCGCCTCGCGGGGCATGAAGGTGCTGCCTTGGGCGCGCACGTCGTTCATCCGGTCCAGTCGCAAGCTGCGCCAGTCCTGCTTGTCGCGGTCGAAGGCCAGCAGGTACCAGCGCCGGCCGGTGGTGACCAGCTGATAGGGCTCGAGCCGGCGCCGGGTCGCGTTGCCGCGGATGTCGACGTAGCCGGCGGCCACGTGCTCATGGTCGCGGCACGCCCGAGCGAGGGTCATCAGAACGTCGGGTTCGACCGGTGTATCCGAGCTCGGGGCCATCAGCGTGACGGTCGATTCGTGCACCGCGGCCACCTGCGACCGCAGCTTGGACGGCATCACCTGATCGAGCTTGCTCAGTGCCCGCAGCGCCGATTCGCCGACGCCCGCCACTGTTCCGCCCGCGGCCAGACGAAGGCATACGGCCATCGCGACGGCCTCGTCGGGGTCGAGCAGCAACGGCGGCAACGCCGCACCGGCGCCGAGTTGATAACCGCCGCCGTGGCCCTTGCTGGCGTGGACGGGGTACCCGAGGTCGCGTAGCCGTTCGATGTCGCGACGCACGCTGCGAGTGGTGACCCCCAACCGCTCAGCGAGGCCCTCACCTGTCCACACCCGCCGCGACTGCAGCAGGCCCAGCAGCTGCAGTACCCGGCTCGTCGTCTCCGACACAGCCGAAGAGTGTCACACATTCAGGACTATTTCTGTCCTCTGATCGCAACGGCTTCCAAATTCGGCGCCCCACGCCGGTGGAGCACGGATCTGGAGATTTAGGACCGAAACTGTCCTATAGTTCTGCCACGCTATCGACATGAGCACGACAGCGAGGATCACCGACGAGTTGGCCGAGCAGACCGACTTCCACTGGACCAACTTCCTGCGCCCCAGATTCCAGGGGCTCACCGACGACGAGTACTTCTGGCAACCGGTTCCCGACTGCTGGACCGTCCACGCAGACGGGTCGATCGACTTCGACTATCCCGAACCGATCCCGGCACCGTTCACGACGATCGCCTGGCGCCTCGCGCACGTCATCGTCGGCGTGTTCGCGATGCGCAACCACAGTCACTTCGGCGCCCCCTACGCCGACTACCAGTCCTGGCAGTACGCCACCGACGCCGCGACGGCGCTGCGACAACTCGACGAGCAGTATCAATCCTGGATCGGCGGGGTGCGCGGGTTGTCCGAAGAGGACCTGAACCGGCCGTGCGGGTCCGCAGAAGGCCCGTACGCCGACCACCCGCTTATCGCGCTCGTCCTGCACATCAACCGCGAGTTCATCCACCACTGCGCCGAAATCGCTTGCATCCGAGACCTGTACGCCCACACCGACCCGAGAGGAAACTGAACATGCCCGCTATGCCCCCACCCGTTGCCGACGAGCGTCAGGGTCTGCGCGAGTACGTGGCCGCCCAGCAGTACGCCTTCCACGCCGTGGCGTTCGGCTTGACCGACGAACAAGCGCGGTCGACACCGTCGGTAAGCGCGCTGTCGATCGGTGGCCTGATCAAACACGTCACCAATTGCCAACGCGGCTGGATGCAGCGGGTCGCGGCCGCACCCGAGCTGACCGACAGCGACCGACGGCCGATGGAAGACCAGCAGGCCGACTACCAGAGCGAGTTCATCATGGGCGAAGACGAAACCCTCGCCGACATCCTCGCCAGGTTCGACGAGCAGAATGCCGAGACGCTCGGGTTGATCGAGACCGCCGATCTGAACGCGGCGGTGCCGATCCCGCCGCATGTGCCCTGGTTCCCCAAGGACGTGTCGGCATGGTCGGTGCGCTGGGTGATCTTGCACATGATCGAGGAGCTGGCCCGGCACGCCGGACAGGCCGACATTGTCCGCGAAAGCATCGACGGTGCAACGCTTTACGAGCTGCTCGCCGGCCTCGAAGACTGGGAAGCGACGCCGTGGTTGACGCCGTGGGGCAAGGAACCGGTCGCCGGCTCGGTGTAAAAAGCTGAGCATGCAGGTTCGCAGCGGCACCGCGGTCTGCGGGGACGTCGGCATCTTCTACGAGGATCTCGGCGACCCCGCGGATCCGCCGGTGCTGCTCATCATGGGTGTCGGGGCGCAGTTGCCGATGTGGCCGGACGGGTTCTGCGCGCGGTTGATCGACGAGGGCTACCGGGTGATTCGCTTCGACCACCGCGACACCGGGTTGTCGACGAAGCTGGACGGACAACGCGCGGACGGGTCGGTGTATCCGCGGGTGCTGCGGTATCTGCTTGGCCGCGCCAGTCCGGTGCCGTACACGCTGGTCGACCTGGCCGACGACGCGCGCGGGTTGCTCGACCATCTCGGCCTCGACCGCGCGCACATCGTCGGCGCGTCCATGGGCGGGATGATCGCCCAGGTTCTTGCGGGCCGCCATCCGGAGCGGGTGGCTTCTTTGGGACTGGTGATGACGAGTGCGGGGACGCCGTTCTCGTCACTGCCTGCGCTGCGGGTGATCCGGCTGGCATTCGGCGCGCCCGCCCGGGACGCGCCACTCGAGCAGCGACTGGCCCACGAGGTACGCAACGTCGCAATCATCAACGGGCCCAACTTCTTACCGCCCGCCGAGCAGCTACACCGCCGGGTGCGGGAGCTGCGCGAGCGCAGCGACTACCCGCAGGGCATGCTGCGTCAGTTCGACGCGATCCTCGGCACCGGCAGCCTGCTGCGCTACACCCGTCGCATCACCGCACCGACCGTCGTCATCCACGGCACGAAGGACCCGCTGGTGCGACCGCGCAACGGCCGCACCGTCGCACGGGCCGTCGACGGCGCGCGCTACGTCGTCGTCGACGGAATGGGACACGACCTACCCGAACCGGTGTGGGGTCCGGTCGTCGGGGCGCTGACGGAGAACTTCGTCGGCCCTACCGCAGCACCTGACTGACGGCGTGCTCGACGACCGCGTCCAGATCGGTCCCCAGCCTGCCCGCCAGCCACTGTTGCGCCAGCTCGGCCATCGCACCGGTGTACATCGCCGCGCCGACCTGGGCGGCGACCGAGTCGGTGTCCGGCTGTAACCGCCAGCCCTCGGTGAGCACGCCTTCGCGCAACAAGTCCTGTGTCGCCGCACGCCGGGCCGCCAGCACCGGATTGGACCGCGCATCGGTGAACAGCACCCGGCCGCGGCGCGGATCCTCGGAGCTGAACCCGAGTACCGCGGCGATCCCGGCCCGGGTCCTGACTCGCAGCGATTCGCCTGCCTCCGACATGGCCCCTTCGATCGCTTCGGCCAGTTGGGCGCTCACCTGGTCGTAGACCGCCCCGAGCAGGTCGTCGGTGTCGGCGAAGCTCTCGTAGAAATACCTCGTGTTCAGCCCGCATTCGCGGCACACCGACCGCACCGACACGGCAGCCTCGCCGCCATCGCCGAACAGCCGGAAGGCGGCGTCGATCAGCTGGGCTCGACGCTCGGCGCGGCGGTCCGTCAGCGGCACGCCCGCCCATCGGGTCGGACTGGACACGACCCCAGCCTAGGCGGCATCACGTCGACTCTGGTCACACACGTGACCAAAATGTATTCTGGCTACAGCCGTGACCAGAGTTTGCAACCAAGGAGCCGACGTGATTCTGCTGCCGCACCAGTTCATCGGAGAGGCGCTCAACCAGCGCTTCGACAAGGACATCCGGCGCAACTACTTCCGCGGTATGGAATTCGCTGCGCCGGTGGGCGATCCGGGCTGGTTCGGCCCCGGCAGCGCGGTCTGGCACGTGCACTCGCACATGCAGGCGCTGATCTTCGGCCTGCAGTGCGCGGCGTTCATGGAGCGGCTCGATCCGTCGATCTACTGGATGGGCATGCACCACTCACGGTTGGTCAAGCGCGACCCGGAAACCGGGGTCGCCGTTCCCGAGATCGACCCCAAGGGCGCGGTGGTGCGTCTCGGCCACTCGATCGCGTTCTTCATCGGCACCGCCTACGGCTCGACCGAGACTGCCGAGCGCCTGGCGAAGGCCGTCCGCTCGATGCACCACACCATCAAGGGCACCCGCCCCGACGGCGCCCGCTACGACGCCGACGACCCGGACTGGTTGCGATGGAACTACGCCACCGTGGTGTGGGGCCTGGCGACCGCGCACGAGCTTTACCATCCGAACCCGTTGCACGGCAAGAAGATCGACCGTTATTACCGAGAGTTCGCGCGGGTCGGCCATGCGTTGGGCGGCACCGACCTGCCCGAGACGAAGGCCGAGGTCGCCGACTGCCTCGAGTCGTACCTGCCGCGATTGGCCGTCACGCACGGCACGGCGCTTGCCACGGGGCCGGGCCTGCCGCTGGCGCAGAGCGCGATCAACTGGGCGATCCGCGACACGATGCCGCGCTGGGCCAAGCAGTTGATCCAGCACAAGGACCCGAACATCCTCGAGCGCACCGCGCGCCGCGCGACGGTCTGGTCGGTGATCAACGGCTTGCATATCGCGCAGGGACCGATACCGGAGTTCCGCCAGGCGCAGGCCAGGGTGGCGCCGGGTACCGACGTGCCGCCTACGCTGCCGACATACCGGCTGGGCGACGACGAAATCCGCACACGCGACGAGGTCGAGCGCAGTTTCGCCGAGGCATGAATCAGCCGCGAGATGGCATTCCAGCAGGAAAAGTACGAGTAGCGGCCTGCTGGAATGCAATTTCGGCGAAACAGGCCCCGTAGAAGGCAACTGTGAGCCGGTGCACAGGTTTTTACGCGCCACCACTGATTTTGAGACACTGGCCCCTATGAGTGCCACGCGAAAGACGCAGCACCGCGACGTAGCCAAGCTCGACAGGGTCCCCCTGCCGATCGAGGCGGCCCGCGTCGGTGCCACGGGTTGGCAGATCACCCGTACCGGCGCGCGGGTCGTTTCGAAGATCGCCGGCCGCGGTTCGCTGCAGCAGAAGATCATCAAGCAGGTTCCGCAGGCGTTCGCCGACCTGGGGCCCACCTACGTCAAGTTCGGCCAGATCATCGCGTCTAGTCCCGGCGCGTTCGGCGAGCCACTGTCCAAGGAGTTCCGCAGCCTGCTCGACCGGGTTCCGCCCGCGGACCCCGAAGAGGTGCACAAACTGTTCGTCGAGGACCTCGGCGACGAACCCGCGAACCTGTTCAAGAGCTTCGATGAGAAGCCGTTCGCGTCCGCGTCGATCGCCCAGGTGCACTACGCGACGCTGCACAGCGGTGAAGAGGTCGTCGTCAAGATCCAGCGCCCCGGCATCCGCAGGCGGGTGGCCGCGGATCTGCAGATTCTCAAGCGCGGCGCGCGGCTGGTCGAGTTCGCCAAGCTGGGTCAGCGCCTGAGCGCTCAAGACGTCGTCGCCGACTTCGCCGACAACCTGGCCGAGGAACTCGACTTTCGGCTCGAGGCGCAGTCGATGGACGCGTGGGTCGCGCACATGCACGCCTCCCCGCTGGGCAAGAACATCCGTGTGCCACAGGTCTATTGGGACCTCACCAGTGAGCGCGTGCTGACGATGGAGCGCATCCAGGGCACCCGTATCGACGATGTGAAGACCATCCGGCAGAAGGGCTTCGACGGCACCGAACTGGTCAAGGCCCTGCTGTTCAGCGTCTTCGAAGGCGGCCTGCGACACGGACTGTTCCACGGCGACCTGCATGCGGGCAACCTCTACGTCGACGACGACGGCAAGATCGTGTTCTTCGACTTCGGGATCATGGGCCGGGTCGACCCGCGCACCCGCTGGCTGCTGCGCGAACTCGTGTACGCGCTGCTGGTGAAGAAGGACCACGCCGCAGCGGGCAAGATCGTCGTGCTGATGGGCGCGGTCGGCACCATGAAGCCGGAGGCGGAGGCGGCCAAGGACCTGGAGAAGTTCGCGACCCCGTTGACCATGTCGACGCTGGGCGACATGAGCTACGCCGAGATCGGCAAGCAACTGTCGACGCTCGCCGAGGCATATGACGTCAAGCTGCCGCGCGAACTGGTGCTGATCGGCAAGCAGTTCCTCTACGTCGAGCGCTACATGAAATTGCTCGCACCGAAGTGGCAGATGATGTCGGATCCCCAGCTGACCGGCTACTTCGCCAACTTCATGGTCGAGGTCAGCAGGGAACACGACACAGAACTCGACAGCGAGGTCCGCGGCTGAATGCAGGTCCGAACCGGATTCGCCAAGTCCGGCGATCTCGACATCTACTACGAGGACATGGGCGACCAGAACGACCCGGCCGTCCTGCTCATCATGGGACTCGGCGCGCAGCTTCTGATGTGGCGCAAGGATTTCTGTGAGCGGCTCATCAACCAGGGCCTGCGGGTCATCCGGTTCGACAATCGCGATGTCGGCCTCTCTACGAAACTTCACGGACTGCGCACCGACGCCCCGCTGGTACCGCGGATGCTGCGCTCGCTGTTCGGGATGAAAAGCCCGGCCGCTTACACACTCGAAGACATGGCCGATGATGCGGCCGCCCTGCTGGACCATCTCGAGATCGAGCACGCCCACGTCGTCGGCGCGTCGATGGGCGGGATGATCGCGCAGGTGTTCGCCGCCCGGCACAAACCGCGCATCCAGTCGTTGGCGATCATCTTCTCTAGCAACAACCAAACGCTGCTGCCGCCACCGGGTCCGCGACAGCTGGTCGCGATCTTGCAGCGGCCAAGGGGCAACACCCGCGAGGCGATCATCGAGAACGCCATCAGGGTCACCAAGATCATCGGCAGCCCGGGCTTCCCCGCGTCCGAGGAGCGGTTGCGCGCCGACGCGATCGCCGACTACGACCGCTCCTACTACCCCGCCGGGATCGGCAGGCAATTCTCGGCGATCCTGGGCAGCGGCAGCCTGTTGCACTACGACCGCGAGATCACGGTTCCCACGGTGGTGCTGCACGGCAAGGCCGACAAGCTGATGCGCCCGCCAGGAGGACGCGCGATCGCCAAGGCCATCGAGAGCGCCCGACTGGTGCTGTTCGACGGTATGGGTCACGAACTGCCCGAGCCGCTGTGGGACGACATCATCGGCGAGCTCAAAACCGTTTTCGCCCCGAATATTTGACGTCAGCGCAAGCGTCCCTCGGGTGGCCAGCAGGCACGGCTGCGCGTACATTCGTCCCGAGTGCTTCCGGGCTTGAACTGTCACAGGCGACGCGAGCTCTGATTTCGCCCAGAAAGGCACAAACAGTGGCTGCAACACGCAACTTGACGCCGCACTTCGCCGACGTGCAGGCACACTACGACCTCTCCGACGAGTTCTTCCGGCTCTGGCTGGATCCGTCCCAGACCTACAGCTGCGCCTACTTCGAGCGCGACGACATGACGCTGGAGGAGGCTCAGCGCGCCAAGGTCGATCTCGCGTTGGGCAAATTGAGCCTCGAACCGGGGATGACGCTGCTCGACGTCGGCTGCGGCTGGGGTTCGACGATGATGAGGGCCGTCGAGAAGTACGACGTCAACGTCATCGGCCTCACCTTGAGTGAGAACCAGCACGCCCACGTCGAGAAGGTCTTCGCCGCATCCGACAGTCCGAGGTCCAAGCGGGTGTTGCTCCAGGGCTGGGAACAGTTCGACGAGCCCGTGGACCGAATCGTGTCGATCGGCGCGTTCGAGCACTTCGGCAGGGACCGCTGGGACGACTTCTTCACCATGGCCCACCGCGTGCTGCCCGACGACGGGGCGATGCTGCTGCACACCATCACCGCGCTCACGCTTCCGCAGATGGCCGAGCAGGGTATGCCGCTGACGTTCTCTGTGGCACGGTTCGTGAAGTTCATCCTCACCGAGATCTTCCCGGGCGGATACCTGCCGACGATCGAGCTGGTCGCCGAGCACGCCGAGAAGGCGGGCTTCGAGTTGACCCGGCGACAGAGCCTGCAGCCGCACTACGCGCGCACGCTCGACTGCTGGTCAGCGGCGCTAGAGACCCACAAGGACGAGGCGATCGCCATCCAGTCCCAAGAGGTCTACGACCGCTACATGCACTACCTGACCGGCTGTGCACACGGCTTCCGCGTCGGATACATCGACGTCAACCAGTTCACGCTCCAGAAGTAACCCCGGCTTGCCACAAATTGCCGCCGGAGTGGCGGCACGTCGAATTAGGGTCTGGCAACGGCCGACGATAGGGTGTCGACCAGATCATCACGTGACGACGTGCAGGCCCGCGTCACGTCTTTGGGAAAGGCCAAGCAGGGGAAATATGTCTGACAACTCAACCGGCACGAAGGATATGCGGCCTCATTTCGAGGATATCCAGGCGCATTACGACCTGTCGGACGACTTCTTCGGCGTGTTCCAGGATCCGACGCGCAAGTACAGCTGCGCGTACTTCACCGGCCCGAACGTCACGCTGTCAGAGGCGCAGGTCGCCAACGTCGACCAGCACCTCGACAAGCTCGACCTCAAGCCCGGTATGACCCTGCTGGAGGTGGGCTGCGGGTGGGGCCTGACGTTGCAGCGTGCGATGGAGAAGTACGACGTCAACGTGATCGGGCTGACCCTGTCCAAGAACCAGCAGGCCTACTGCAACCAGCTGTTGAGCAAGCTGGATACCGAGCGCACGTACGACGTCCGGCTGGAGGGCTGGGAGCAGTTCCACTCCCCCGTCGACCGCATCGTCTCCATCGAGGCGTTCGAGCACTTCGGATTCGAGCGTTACGACGACTTCTTCAAGACGTGTTTCGACATCCTGCCCGACGACGGTCGGATGACCATCCAGAGCAGCGTCGGCTATCACCCGTACGACCTGGCTGCACGCGGTAAGAAGCTGACCTTCGAGATGGCCCGCTTCATCAAGTTCATGATCACCGAGATCTTTCCCGGCGGCCGCCTGCCGACGACGCAGATGATGGTCGAGCACGGGGAAAAGGCGGGTTTCCAGGTGCCTGAGCCCTTGTCGTTGCGCAACCACTACATCAAGACGCTGGGCATCTGGGCCGATCGCCTCGAGCGCAACAAGGACACCGCGATCGCGGCCGCCGGCGAGGAGAACTACGACCGGTACATGCGCTATCTCAAGGGCTGCCAGTGGTACTTCATTGACGAGGGCATCGACGTCAGCCTGGTCACGTACCTGAAGCCCGGCGCAGCCGCGTAAGGGACGAAACGTAGGGAAATACCTGATTCGCCCGGGGTGAGCAATCGCTACCGTTCGACAGATGAGCGGGAGTGGGGAATCCGCGTGCTACCTGGCGGAGTGGTACCTGCCCGAGGTCACTGAGCAATCGGTCGAGGACCTCGTCGCACGCCTTGACGCGGCTGCGGCCGCCGCCACTGGCGAGGGCACCCCCGTCGAGTTGCTGATCACGCTGGCTGTCCCCGACGACGAGGTGCTTTACGGCGTCTTCGGCGCCGGCTCCCCCGAGATCGTCTCCCGGACCTGCCTCGCGGCGGGTGCACCACATCAGCGGCTGTCCGCTCCCGTGGGCACCCGGATCCGGCGCCACAACCGCGCATGACGTTGCCGGACGCCTGCACAGTCTTTGGCTTCGCCTATTAAGCGCACCTCGCAGCTGCATATCCCCGGCCCACGACTACTGCGCCCTCATACGTCAGCGGGATATCCTCGATTTGCTGTCGACGAGGGGTGTGGTTCTGGTGTCCGGCGTAATCGAGCGCCCGGCCGAATTTCGGGCGGTCGGCGATTTCCTGGAATCCGCCGACAGCTGGCCATGTGCACTTGTCATCGAGGGAGAGGCCGGAGCCGGCAAGACCACCCTGTGGCTGACGGGTATCTCTGCGGCCCGTCAACGCGGCTTCCGGGTGCTGACGGCGCGCGCCGGCCAGGCCGAGACGACTCTCGCGTATGCGGCCGTCGCCGACCTCTTCGGCGACATCCCCTCTGAGGTCTTCGCCGGCCTGCCGGACGTGCAGCGCCTGGCTGTGGATCGCGTGCTGCTGCGCGCCGACGGCGACGGCCCGCCGACAGATCAGGGCGCGGTGGCGGCGGCCTTCGCCGGTGCCGTCGAGCACCTCTGCGGCGACGGGCCGGTGCTCATTGCCATCGACGACGTGCAGTGGCTCGATCCGTCCAGTCAAGCCGTGGTGGCCTTCGCCGCTAGGCGGTTCAGCGGTTGCGTGGGCGCGCTGGTCACCGAACGCACCGAACACGAGGGCGTCGGCGCGGCGAGTTGGCTGCAGGTGGGCGACCCGTCCGCCGTCCGCCGGGTGCACGTGGGTCCCTTGAGTCTCGGCGGACTGCACGCCCTGATCTCGGCGCGGCTCGGCCGGTCCTTTCCTCGCCCGACGATGGTCCGGATCGCCGAGATCTCCGGCGGCAACCCGTTCTACGCCCTCGAGTTGGCGCGGGCGATCGACGCAGGCGATTCCCAGTCGGTGTTGCCCGCGACGCTCGCGGAGTTGATGCGCAGGCGCATCGGTCGGCTGGAACCCGAGACGCAGGTCCTGCTGCTGGCCGCCGCATGTGAGGCCGCTCCCACCGTCGACCTGTTGGCTCGTGTCACGCACAGCACGGGCGATCGCACCGCCGAACTGCTGGCCGAAGCCAGAGACAAGGGCATCCTGACCATCAGCGGTGACGCGGTGGCGTTCTCGCATCCGCTGCTGGCGCGCAGTGTCTATACCGATGCCAAACCGAGTGCGCGACGCGCCATGCACCGGTCGCTGGCCGAGGCGGTGGTACTCGACGAATCCAGAGCCAGGCATATGGCACTGGCCGCCGCCAGCGCCGACCCGGCCACCTTGGAGGCCCTTGACATCGCCGCCGATACGGCGGTTGCACGCGGTGCGCCCGCCGCGGCCGGCGAATTACTCGAGTTGGCAATCGGTCTCGGCGGTGATACACCGACGCGGCGGATTCGCGCGGCCGACCACTACCTGCACGCCGGCGATCTGGAGCGCACCCGTAAGCTGCTCGACGGAGTGACCGAGCGTATCCCGCGTGGCGCGCACCGGGCGATGGCGTTGAACTTGTTGGCCAGCATGCGGATTCAACACAACAGCTTCACCGACGCCGTTGTCCTCTTGGAACAGGCGCTCGACCATGATGAGGGTGACCGCGAGGTCCGGGTCCGTACCTTGCTGCTGCTGGCGTATGCGCGCCTCAACGCCGGTGAGTTCGGGGCAGCGCTACAGAGCGCGGAACGGGCGGCCGCTTACGCCGAAGACGTCGGCATCGCCGACCTCACGAGTCAGGTTCTCGCGGTGCGCACCAACATCGCCTGCATGTGTGGTCGCGGCGTCGACTGGGCGGGCATCGACCGGGCGTTGACGCTGCAGGATCTGAGCAGCGAGGCGCCGATCGCATTCCTCGCCAGAGCCAACCACGCCTTGCTGCTGGCGTTCGTGGGGCGCTTGGACGAGGCGATGGACCAGATGGCCTTCGTGCGTCAACGTTGCCTCGAGCGAGGGGCCGAAACCGATCTGATCTTCGTCGCTGTGTTCAGCGCGTTGATCGAGATCTGGCGGGGACGCTACGACGACGCGACCCGTATCGCCGAGGAGACCGTGGAGCGGGCACAACAACTCGGCGGCGAGCACATGCGAGTGGTCGCCAAGACCATCCAGTCCGCGGTCGCTGCGTACGCTGGCAGGCAGGGCGAGACCCGCGCTGTCGCCCGGAAGGCGATCGACCTCGCCGAGCGTTGCGGTTCCCCCCGGCTGGCCGACTGGGCCTCGGTCAACCTGGCCTTCCTCGAGGTGTCGTTGAGCAATTACGAACAGGCGCTGCAGATCTTGCAGCCGCTGGTCGACCGGTTCCCGTTCCTGCCAGGTACGGAGATCATCACCGCGGGATTCGTCCCCGACGCAGTCGAAGCCATGGTCGCGCTCGGCCGCGCAGCCGAAACCGAGCCGATGATCGAGGCGCTGGAGGCCAATGGGCGACTGTTGAACAGATCGTGGATGCTGGCCACCGCCGCACGGTGCCGCAGCCTCTGGCTGGCCGCGCGAGGTGATGTCGACGAGGCGGCCGACATGGCGAGACGGGCGCTGGCCCACCATGAGACGCTGCCGATGCCCTTCGAGCGTGCTCGAACCCTGTTGCTGTTGGGCCAGTTACAGCGACGTCAGCGGCAGAAGGACGCGTCGCGCACGACAATGACCGAGGCCCTGCACCTGTTCGAGGGTCTGGGCACTCCGCTGTGGGCGCAGCGGGCGCGCGCCGAGCTCGCGCGGGCCGGCGCGTCGACTAACGGACATCTGGGTTTGACGCCGTCAGAGCACCGTGTCGCCGAACTCGCCGCGTCGGGGATGACGACCAAGGACGTGGCCACCGCGCTGTTCATCAGCCCCAAGACGGTCGAGACCAACCTCTCTCGCATCTACCGAAAACTCGGAATCAGATCAAGGGCCGAACTCGGGCGCGTCTTCGGCGAGAACCGTTGAGCCTCAAGCCTTCCCAGCCGACTCTCGTCGAACGTAATTCACCAGAGACGCGGCCGCGTCGGCGGGCTCGAAACCGACCGACTGGATCTTGGTGAGATCGAGGACGCTGTTTGCCGGTCGAGGCGCAACGCGTTTCGTTGCGTCGGCGAAGTACTGCTCGGTCGTGACATCGGTGATCCGGCCCGGGTCGTGACCGGCGAGTTCGAACGTCCGCCGCGCGATGTCGGCCCACGTGGTCACCGTCCCCGAACCGGTGACGTTGTAGGTGCCATACGGCGCCCGGCTGTCCACCAGGCGGCGAATTGCCCTGGCGAGTTCGGATGTGAAGGTGAGTCTGCCCTGTTGGTCGTTGACGACAGACGGGTTCACCCCGCGCTCGGCCAGCGACAGCATCGTGCGCACGAAGTTGCGGCCATCCCCGATCACCCATGAGGTCCGAATGATGTAGTGCCGGTCCACCGTTGCCACGATGAGGTCACCGGCTGCCTTGGTTTGCCCGTACACACTGAGAGGCGACACCGGGTCATCCTCGAGGTAGGGCGTAGACGCGCAACCGTCGAAAACATACTCGCTCGAGATGTGCACGAGGGTGATGTTGTGCTCAGCGGCGATACGCGCCAAGGAGGTGACACCGGCGACATTAACGGCCCACGCCACCGCACGGCCTTCCGGAGTCTCTGCCGTGTCCACTGCCGTATACGCCGCAGCATTTATAATCGTTTCGTAGTCATGCCAGCGACGCGCCGCGATGATATCGCGATCGCTGAGGTCGATTTCGTCAACATCCACGAACTCGACTTGCGGAGTGCCGGCATACAGCTCGCGCAGTGCCCGGCCCAGTTGTCCACCAGCACCGAGCACCAGGGTTTTGCGCGCCGGGACCGGGCTGACTCCCTCCAGTCGAGGATGCCCGCGATCCTTCTCCGACAGCACCGCCCGCTCTAACGGGATCGGCCAGCAGATGGCGATGGTCTCGTCGGCGAGATTGAGTGACGTGTACTCCCCATCGGGCGAGTAGTGATCGTTCACCAGGTAGGTATAGACGCTGTTCGGCTCCAAGGTCTGGAATGCATTCCCAACGCCCCGAGGAACGAATACCGCTCTGGAAGGATCGATCTCGGTGGTGTAGGTGGTGCCGAATGTGGGTCCCTCGCGGAGGTCCACCCACGCTCCGAATACCCGACCGGTCGCGACGGAACTGAACTTGTCCCAGGGTTCGGCGTGTACCCCGCGCGTAGTGCCGACGGCTTCGTTGAAGGATACGTTGTTCTGCACGGGCTTGAAGTCGGGTAAGCCGAGCGTGACCATCTTCTCACGCTGCCAGTTCTCCTTGAACCACCCTCGGTTGTCTCCGTGCACCGACAGCTCCCACACGACCAACCCAGGTATGGGAGTAGTGATGGCGCGCAGGGGTTTACCGAACTCAGTCACAAGTAAGCCTTTTTCACTGGCCAATCCGGGCATAAAAGCTCTCGGTGGCGTCTTTGGCCGGAGCCCACCAGTCTTCGTGGTCGCGGTACCACTGGATCGTTGCGGTAAGACCTTTTTCGAACTCTTGATATCGCGGTTGCCAGCCGAGTTCCTCGCGCAGCTTGGTCGAGTCGATGGCGTACCGCAAGTCGTGGCCCGCTCGATCGGTGACATGGTCGTAGGCGTCGGCCGGCTGGCCCATGAGAGTCAGGATCATCTCGATGACCGTCTTGTTGTCCCTCTCACCGTCCGCGCCGATGAGGTAGGTCTCGCCGAGCCGGCCCTTCTCCAGAACGGTCAGCACTGCCGAGGAGTGGTCGTCGGCGTGGATCCAGTCCCGCACGTTGCGGCCCTCGCCGTAGAGCTTCGGGCGGATTCCTCGCAGGACATTTGTGATCTGTCGCGGGATGAACTTCTCGACGTGCTGATAAGGCCCATAGTTGTTGGAGCAGTTCGAGATCGTCGCGGCCACACCGAACGATCGAACCCAGGCCCGTACCAGCAGATCGCTGCCGGCCTTGGTCGACGAGTACGGAGACGACGGGTTGTACGGTGTCTGCTCGGTGAACCGGCGCGGGTCGTCGAGTTCGAGGTCCCCGTACACCTCGTCGGTCGAGATGTGATGGAAGCGCGTGCCGTGCCTGCGCGCGGCCTCGAGCAACGTGAAGGTGCCCGCGAGGTTGGTGTGCAGGAACGGCTCGGGGTTGTCCAGCGAATTGTCGTTGTGCGATTCGGCGGCGTAGTGCACGACCGCGTCGACCGACACGACCAGCTCGTCGACCAACGGGGCGTCCGCGATGTCGCCGTGCACGAACGTCATTCGGTCGTCAGGCAGTCCCGCGAGCGATGCGCGGTTGCCCGCGTAGGTCAGTTTGTCGAGCACGGTGACGTGATGATCGGTGTGGTCGATGACGTACCGCACGAAGTTCGAGCCGATGAAGCCGGCCCCTCCGGTGACGAGGAGTCGCGCCATCAGCGCCCTCTCTGCAGGAGATCCAACAGATACTTGCCGTAGCCCGACTTCACCAACGGCTCAGCACGTTCCCGCAATCCGTCGTCGTTGATCCAGCCTTGATACCAGGCGATCTCCTCGGGAGCGCCGATCTTCAGCCCGGTGCGCCGTTCCATGGTGCGCACGTACTCGGCGGCGTCGGTCATCTGGTCGAAGGTACCGGTGTCCAGCCAGGCGGTTCCGCGGGGCAGCACGTGCACCTGCAGCCGCTCCTGCTCGAGATAGCAGCGGTTGACATCGGTGATCTCGTACTCGCCACGGGCACTCGGCTTCAGGCCCTTGGAGATCTCGACCACGTCGTTGTCGTAGAAGTACAGACCCGGTACGACGTAGTTGCTCTTGGGCCGCTCGGGTTTCTCCTCCAAGGAGATGGCCAAGCCGCTGTCGTCGAACTCGATCACGCCGTATGCGGACGGCTCCGCCACCCAATAGGCGAAGATGGCGCCGCCGTCGATCGTGGTGAAGCGTTTGAGCTGGCCGCCCAGCCCGGGGCCGTACAACAGGTTGTCGCCGAGCACGAGGGACACGTTGTCGGTGCCGATGAACGTCTCACCGATCGTGAATGCCTGTGCAAGGCCGTCCGGAGACGGCTGCTTGGCGTATGTGATCGAGACTCCGAAGCGCGACCCGTCGCCGAGCAGACGTTCGAAACCGTCCCCCTCGTGGGGCGTCGTGATCACCAGGATGTCGCGTATGCCCGCCAACATCAGCGTCGAGAGCGGGTAGTACACCATCGGCTTGTCGTAGACGGGCACCAGTTGCTTCGACACACCCAGGGTTATCGGGTGCAGACGCGTGCCGCTCCCGCCCGCCAAGATAATGCCCCTCACGCGCCCAATCGTGACACACAGCGAAGTCGCGCTCGCAGAGAGACGCTGGTCCGGACGGCTGAACTGGGCGCGATTAGGCTGCGGCCCGTTCGGAATCCTGCGAGTCGTCGTTATTGTCGGCGCCCTGGGGGTCTTTCATGGTCCCGCTCGGGTCGGGCTTCGTCGTGAGGCCTTCAGAGGGTTCCGGGCTCGCCGGGGCGATCCGTTGCACGGTCCCGTTATCGCCGTCCGCAGGCCCTGCGGCCGGCTTGTTCGGCGAGGCGTGCATCGACACGCTGCGACCGTTGGCATCGATCCGGTTCTGTGCCGGATTTGTATTGACCTCGGAATCCTTCTTGACGTCGGGGTCCGTCGCGGCAACGACGACGTTGCCGTCGGCGGGGTCCGTCGTCTTCTCGTCCACGACTTGTTCGGCGACGATTGGAGTGGTTTCGAGTACGGGCACCTGCGGCTCCTCGCCCTCGAGGATCTCTCCTTCGGCAGGCTCCGTGATGACCTCGCCCTCGTCCGGGACAGTGATGACCTCGCCCTCGATCGCTCCCTCGACGACCGGCGCCCCAGCACCTTCAGTCAGCGTGAGATCCCCCTCGCTGTTGACGGTGAGCACCATCTCGTCGGCGTCGTCACGCGCGGCCAGCAGCCGCGAATCGTCACCCTGGTTTTCGTCGGTATCCGCCAGAATCTCGGCTCCCGGCGGATCGCCCTGCTCATCCGCCGCACCGGGAGTAGCGACCGGTGCCGGCGCCGGATCGGGGGTGATCGTTATCGGCTTCGGGGCCAGCTCAGGGATGAAGTTCCCGAGGAAATTGACCACACCTTGGAAGACAGCCGGAATCATCCTGAGCACCAGCGTGATTGGGTTGAAAAACGGGATCAGTCCGATTGGGGAGTACTGCCCGAACGGGACGTTGCGGTTGTATCCCGTCTCTTCGATGAGCACCTCGAGTATCGGTTCCCAGAAATCTGCGATCGGCTTGCCGATCAATGGGATCGAGTGCAGCGGGCGCACTATCGGTAGCACCTTCGGCCGGACGGTGTAGTACGTCGTGTCCCCGTACTGCTGAATCTGGACGAGATCCGGGTGCTTTTCGGGATACGTGGTGAGCTCTTTCCACTCGGCGACGGTGTATCCGGCGGGAGTTTCACCCGGATCGCTGTCCTCGTTGATCGCGAGGTAGGTGCCGTGGTCGTAGTAGAAGCCCAGGACCGAGTTGATGATGGCCAGCGGATTGAGCAAGTACTGCGGGAAGTCCGCGATGCCTTCCCACCGGATAGCCCAGTCCTTTGTCTTGAACGGCGTGTTGGTCGGCGTGGGCTGGCCGGTCGTCACATCGAGGATTGGGATATGGCCGAGGATTCCGAACCGCGAGAGGATTCCGCCGTTCGGGCGATTCGGATTGCCGATATAGACGAACTCTATGGAGTCCGCGCTATCGACCAGATCTTTCCACTGGCCGCTGGCGAACTGCATCTTCGAGATGGTGACCACGCGGGACCCCTGGGAATAGCCGGCTATCACGATGTCGCCGTCGTAACCGAGGCTCTGCATCGTCGTCAGCACTTCATTCAGGTTCTCCACGCCATCGGCCACGGACACGTCAAACTTTTCGCACCGACCAGGATCGCACCAGCCCGGCAATGGAATCGGCCAGAACGATGCGAAGTAGTCGATCCCGTCCAGCTGGCAACTGTTGGCGACCGTGCAATCCGTGCGCTTCATGTAGTAGTCACGGTAGTTCGGCATGTAGAACTCGACCTCGTTCGCGTCCGGCGTCCCGGTACCCGGCACAATCAGCGCGGTCGTGGCGGCCAGACTGACCGCCGCCATCAATGCGGTCGCGGCGCTGAGGACGGCAGCGCTCAGCAGGCCCAGCAAAGAGAGAAAGACGACCCGGATGCACTTACGCATGGGTCAACTTTCACATAGGCGCGGCGGCAGCGACGACAAAACCCGCGAAGTTCCCGGGGTAATTTCTGTCGGCCAGATATCTACCGGCCCAATGCAGCCGTTGCATCCCCGAGGTCGCTGAGAGCAATGCCCAGCCACCGCTTCCGGGTTGTCGAGCAGAGAACGCGCTCGGACGTTCTGTGCTCAGTCGCCGGATTCCGTGTGCAAACCCCGCGACGGGCGGTCTCTACGCCCCGGCTTCGGTGAAGTTGCGCGTCACCGACGGATCGACCGGAATGCCCGGGCCGGTCGTGGTCGAGATGACGACCTTCTTGAGGTAGCGGCCCTTCGACGACGACGGCTTGGCCCGCAGGATCTCGTCGATCGCGGCGCCGTAGTTCTCCGCAAGCGCCTTCTCGTCGAACGACGCCTTGCCGATCACGAAGTGCAGGTTGGCCTGCTTGTCGACGCGGAAGTTGATCTTGCCGCCCTTGATGTCGGACACGGCCTTGGCGACGTCGGGCGTCACGGTGCCGGTCTTCGGGTTCGGCATCAGGCCACGCGGACCGAGGATGCGCGCGATGCGGCCGACCTTGGCCATCTGGTCGGGCGTCGCGATCGCCGCGTCGAAGTCCAGCCAGCCGCCCTGGATCCGCTCGATCAGGTCGTCGCTGCCGACGGCGTCGGCACCCGCGGCCTCGGCGGCCTCGGCCTTGTCCCCGACCGCGAACACCACAACGCGGGCGGTCTTGCCGGTGCCGTTCGGTAGGTTGACGGTTCCTCGCACCATCTGATCGGCCTTACGCGGGTCGACACCCAGCCGGATCGCCACCTCGACCGTCGCGTCCTGCTTCTTCGATCCCGTCTCCTTGGCCAGCTTCGCCGCCTCCAGCGGCGTGTACAGCCGGCTGCGGTTCACCTTCTCGGCGGCTTCGCGGTATGCCTTGCTCGTCTTGCTCATCTGTTTCTCCTAGTTGCTGAGTTGTGGTTGGCGGGCCGAAGCTGGCCCTCCCACGAAAATCCGGTCGAACTACTCGACCGTGATGCCCATCGACCGGGCGGTGCCGGCGATGATCTTGGCGGCCTGATCGATGTCGTTGGCGTTCAGGTCTTCCTTCTTGGTCTCGGCGATCTCGCGCACCTGATCCCAGGACACCTTCGCGACCTTGGTCTTGTGCGGCTCGCCCGAGCCCTTCTGCACACCAGCGGCCTTGAGCAGCAGCTTGGCCGCGGGCGGCGTCTTGAGGTTGAAGGTGAAGCTGCGGTCCTCGTAGACGGTGATCTCGACAGGGATGACGTTGCCGCGCTGGTTCTCCGTCGCGGCGTTGTACGCCTTGCAGAACTCCATGATGTTGACGCCGTGCTGGCCGAGCGCCGGACCCACCGGCGGGGCGGGGTTGGCCTGCCCGGCCTGGATCTGCAGCTTGATCAGCCCGACGACTTTCTTCTTCGGGGCCATGGTGTTGGTTGTTCCTCTCTCGGTTCTCTGCGACTTGTGCACACGTTGTTGCGCCGAGCGCTCCTAGGCGTGCTCAGATCGCTGGCTTAGATCTTGGCGACCTGGTTGAAGGTCAGTTCGACAGGTGTTTCGCGGCCGAAGATGGACACCAGCACCTTGAGTTTCTGCTGCTCGGCGTTGACCTCGCTGATCGAGGCGGGCAGCGTCGCGAACGGGCCGTCCATGACGGTGACCGACTCGCCGACCTCGAAGTCCACCTCGATGGGTGCGCGCTCGATGCCCCCGGCCTCGGCGGCGGCTGCACCGGCCGCAGCGGCGGCCTTGCCCGGCTTCTTCGCCGCGGCGGGCGGGAGCAGGAACTTCACCACATCGTCGAGCGACAGCGGCGACGGCCGCGACGTGGCACCGACGAAGCCCGTCACACCCGGTGTGTTGCGCACCGCGCCCCACGACTCGTCGTTGAGTTCCATGCGCACCAGGATGTAGCCGGGCAGCACCTTGCGGTTGACCTGCTTGCGCTGACCGTTCTTGATCTCGGTGACCTCTTCGGTCGGCACCTCGACCTGGAAGATGTAGTCGCCGACGTCCAGGTTCTGCACGCGGGTCTCGAGGTTGGCCTTCACCTTGTTCTCGTAACCGGCGTAGGAGTGGATGACGTACCAGTCGCCCGGCTTGGTCCGCAGCTCCTTCTTCAGCGCGACCGCCGGATCCTCTTCCTCGGGCTCGGCTTCAGCGGGGGCCGCTTCACCGGCCGCGTCGTCCGTGGTGGCCGCCTCGTCGCTCACGGCGTCACCGGCGACGTCGGCGTCCTCGGTCGCCGGGTCGATGGTCGCGTCGGTCGTCGCCCCAGTCGTTTCGTCGATCAGGTCAACGCTCTCGGCCGAAGGCGTATCGCCCTCGAAGCTAGTCACTTGTCAGTCCTCTCGAAATTCTCATCCGTCGCGCGTACTCGTCAGCCGAACACCAGCGAGACCAGCTTGGCAAGGCCGAAGTCGACGCCGCCGATCATCGCCAACATGAAGGCCAGGAACAGCAGCACCACGCCGGTGTAGGTGGCCATCTGCTTGCGGTTCGGCCAGATCACCTTGCGCAGCTCGGCGACGACCTGCTTCAGGTAGTTCCAGACGAACAGAAAAGGATTCCGCGACGGCCCGTCGGCACGCTTCTTGGCGGCCTTCTTCGCGGTGCCCGACCCGTTCTTCGTGGGTGACGCCGCGGTGCCGGTGGACAAGTCGACCGCTTCGCTGGCGTCTTCACCGGCGGCTGTCCGACGGGTCCGCTTGCCCGACGGGCGGGTCGGTCGGGTCACGACGGCGCCGCGGCCGTTCTCGGTGTCGGAGCCGGCATCGTCGTGCTCGTCGCTCACCGCATGCTCCCTTGTCTGGTCATCTGGTTTGTGGGTCACCTTCCAGTGTCCACACTTGTCGAGTATTCAGTTGAGCAGGGGCGACAGGACTTGAACCTGCAACCTGCGGTTTTGGAGACCGCTGCTCTGCCAATTGAGCTACGCCCCTTCAGAGTGGCACTGCGACAGGCCACCCGTTCGGGGCTCACACAATTCGCGCGCTCCCCGATCGGCCGATCTTAAAACCGACGGACAGCGCGCTGGACTGGGAAAACCCCGAGGACCGAGTGTAGCGCGCCACCCATGCGAGTTACTAATCCACCGGCGGGCCGGTCATCAGGCTTCGACCGGCGCGCCGGTCATCGTGCAGACGCCTCGCCGTTCACGCTATCGCCGCCATCGGGATCCTCGGCGGGATCATGGACGACGGGCTTGCGCACGACCTGTCCCGTCTCCGGGTCCCAGCCGGCCGAGATCGAATTGTCGCCCTCGTGGCCCATCAGCGTGGTGAACGATTCCATCACGAGCTCGCCGCGTTGGTCCACCAGCTTGTTGCGGGTGGTGACGATGTCGGCGCCGAACCGTTCGTCGACGGTCAGGATTTCCATCGTGCCGGTCAGTTCGTCACCGACCTTGATCGGTCGATGGAACTTGAACTTCTGGTCGACCTGCACGATCTGCATGGTCTCGAAGCCCACGTCGTTGTGCTGGAAGAAATGCCGCTGGATCATCACCGCGAAGATCGACATGAACGTCGGCGGCGCGATCAGGGCGTCGTGGCCCGAGGCCCGGGCTGCCTCGAGACTATGGCTCTGCGGATCATGCGCCTTGACGGCGTTGGCGTACTGGCGGATCTGCTCATGTCCCACGACGTAGGGCTCCGGATACTTCCAGACCATGCCCTTGATATCGATCTTGAGGGCCACGGCTACGCCAACTTCGCAACGGCCACCGCGCGACCGAAGATTTTCTTGCCCCCGGTGGTTGCCGAGAGCGCGATGGTCACCGACTTCGTTTCGGGCTCAACGGATTTCACCCGTCCGCTGAAGACGATCTCCGCCCCGATGCCGTCGTTGGGCACCGGCACGACAGCTGTGAACCGCACGTTGTACTCGGTGACCGCCGCCGGATCGCCGACCCACTCGGTGACGTATCCGCCGCCCAGGCCCATGGTCAGCATGCCGTGCGCGATCGCGGTGTCCAGTCCGACCTGCTTGGCGATGTCGTCGTCCCAGTGGATCGGGTTGAGGTCACCCGACACCCCCGCGTAGTTGACGAGGTCCTGCCGCGTCAGCGGAATCACCTTCTCGGGAAGTTCGTCGCCCTTCTTCACCGAGGCGAACTCACGCAGTGGCATCTGAAAAACCCTCTTCTCCGTCACCCGTCCGACCCGCCAGGGTCGTGAACGTCTCCTGCACGACGTCACCGGCTTCGTTGGTGACGATGTTCTTCAATACGACGATGTCGGTGCCGTGGGCCTGGCGCACGGAGTCCACCTGCACCTCGCAGTAGAGCTTGTCACCCGCGAAGATCGGCTTGGTGAACTTGACCACCTGGTCGACGTGCACGATCTTGGCGTCCTTGATCCCCACGTTGGCGTGCTCGAAAAACGATATCTGCGCCATGTAACCGAGGACGCTCATGAATGTCAGCGGTGCGGGCAACGACTTGTGGCCGAGTTCGGCTGCGGCGTCCTCGTCGAAGAACGCGCGGTCGTCGTTTTTCACCGCAACCGCGTACTCGCGAATCTTCTCGCGACCGACGACGTAGTAGTCGGGGTAGCGGTATTGCATCCCGACGATCCGCTCGGACAACGACACAGTTAGTGAACCTACCTACCACCCGGGCGACGCCTGCGGGCTGACTCGTCTTAGCGCGATTCCTTATGCGGCTGGTGCTTGCCGCAGTTCGGGCAGAACTTCTTGATCTCGAGCCGGTCCGGGTCGTTACGCCGGTTCTTCTTGGTGATGTAGTTGCGGTGCTTGCACACCTCGCACGCCAAAGTGATCTTCGGCCGTACGTCGGTACTGGAGGCCACGGTTCTTAGTCCTTCGTTTACGCGTTCGATGCTGCCTGTAGCGGTGGGGGGGCTCGATCCCCCGACCTCACGATTATGAGTCGTGCGCTCTAACCAGCTGAGCTACACCGCCCCGGGATCCGGGCGGATGTCCGCCCGCTCACCGAGCCCCCTAACGGAATCGAACCGTTGACCTTTTCCTTACCATGGAAACGCTCTGCCGACTGAGCTAAGGGGGCCTGACCCGGCGGTCATGCCGCGGGCCTTAAAGAGGGTACAGCCTGCCCTGCAGCGCCGCCAAACAGCAGCTCATTCCGGTCCCATCCCACTCGAAAGCGGTGTCTGGTGGGCTGTGTCGCGCTATGCATGCAGACGGAGGAGGTCCCATGGGAGTGCGGTCTGCCGTAGGGCGACGGTGGGTGCTGCTGGTCGACGCCTGGCGCACCAGGCTCTGGCCGGTGCCCACTGTGGGTGTGCTGCTGGCCATCGCCGGCGGGATCGCGCTGACCGAGCTGGACCGTGCGCTCGACGATCGTCTGCCGGCGACGGTGACGGATGTGTTGTTCGGCGGCGGCCCGGCCGCGGCTCGCGAGGTGCTCGGCGCGGTGGCGACCTCGATGATCACCGTGACCTCCTTGACCTTCTCCCTGACGCTGGTCACCCTGCAGTTGGCCAGTAGCCAGTTCTCGCCGCGGCTGCTGCGTACGTTCGTCCGCGACCGCTTCGTGCAGCGCACGTTGGCGCTGTTTCTGGCCACCTTCACCTACGCGCTGACCGTCTTGCGCACCGTCCGCGACGACGAGGAGTTCGTGCCGAGGATCGCGGTGACGCTCTGCTTCGCGCTGACGCTGCTCAGCGTCCTGGCCCTGGTGCTGTTCCTCGCACACCTGGTCCGTGAGATCCGGGTCGAGACGATGCTGCGCAACGTGTACGCCGACGGGCTCGAGACGGCGTGTGAACTGCTGCCTCTCGAAGACGCCGAGGACGCCGACGCGCCCCCTGGCGTCCGGTTCACCGGCATCCCGCGCAGCGCGCCGGTGGTGCCGGCCCCGGCGTCGGGATTCCTGGTGCATGCCGACGGGGGCGCGCTGCTCGCCGCGGCCGTGGACCACGACGCGGTCATCGCCGTGACGCGCAAGCCCGGCGCCTGGCTGGTCGCCGGAACCCCCGTGGGCAGAGTGTGGCCCGACCGCGACGGCGCCGACTTCGACGCCGACCAACTGGCGACGCTGTGCGACCGGGTGAGCGGCGCCATCAACACCGGTAACGAGCGCACCAGCGTGCAAGACGCCGCCTTCGCGATCCGGCAGCTCACCGATGTCGCGGTCAAGGCGCTGTCACCGGGCATCAACGACCCCACCACCGCGGTACACGCGCTGGGACACAGCTCGGCGCTGCTGTGTGCGTTGGCCAAACGGCGGCTGGGCCCGGTGATCCTCTCCGACGAGAACGGCACACCGCGAGTGGTGCTGGCGGGCCCGGAATACGCCGAGCTCCTCGACGAGGCGCTGGCACAACCCCGGTACTACGGAGCCGCCGACGCGGCCGTCCTGCAGCGGATCGTGGACCTGCTCGGCGAGGTAGCGTGGTGCGCTGTCGACTCAGACCAGCGGGCCGCGGTCGCCCGGCAACTGGCGCTCGCGAAACGCGATGTGGCCCAGCAGGATTTTGATCCGGAGCGCCGCCACACACTGTTGCGGGCGTGTCGCTCTGTCGAGTCGGCGCTGGATGGACGGAGGGCCTCATGACCGAACCCGGCGCGACCCGTGTGGCGGTCTACCTCGACTTCGACAACATCGTGATCTCGCGGTATGACCAGATCCACGGGCGTAACTCGTTTCAGCGCGACAAGGCTGCAGGTTTTCACAAGAATCCGGGTCGGCTGACGCAAGCGACCGTGGACGTCGGCGCAATCATCGACTACGCGTCGTCGTTCGGGACGCTGGTGCTGACCAAGGCCTACGCCGACTGGTCGACCGACGTCAACGCCGACTACCGCGACCAGCTCGTCGGGCGCGCGGTCGACCTGGTGCAGCTGTTCCCAGCGGCCGCCTACAGCAAGAACGGGGCCGACATCCGGCTCGCGGTCGACACCGTCGAGGACATGTTCCGGTTGCCCGACCTGACCCACGTCGTCATCGTCGCCGGCGACTCCGACTACATTCCGCTCGCGCAGCGGTGCAAACGCCTCGGGCGCTACGTCGTCGGCATCGGCATCACCGGCTCGATCAGCCGGTCGCTGACCGCGGCCTGCGACGAGTACGTCTCCTACGACGCGCTGCCCGGCGTTCCGGCGGTCAAGACGGAAGCCCCGAAGCGGCGACGCACCAAGGCCGACGCGGAGCAGGAAGCAGAACAGCCCGATCCGCAGGCCGCGGGGACCGCGCTGCTCGAGCGGGCGCTGCGCATCGCACACGGCAAGGACGACTCCGACTGGTTGCACAACTCGGCGGTCAAGGCTCAGATGAGGCGCATGGACCCGTCGTTCTCGGAGAAGTCCCTCGGGTTCAAGTCGTTCAGCGACTTCCTACGCTCGCACACCGACTTGGTCGAACTCGACGAGAGCAGCACCATCCGCATGGTGCGGCTGCGCAGCCAGGACTGAGCCCGAAATCCGAGCGCAGATACGCTGACGGTCATGGCTTCGGATCGGCTCTACTTCCGTCAGTTGTTGTCCGGTCGCGACTTCGCGGCCGGCGACATGATCGCCCAGCAGATGCGCAACTTCGCCTACCTGATCGGTGACCGCGAGACCGGCGACACGGTGATCGTCGACCCCGCCTACGCCGCAGGCGATCTCGTCGACGCGCTGGAGGCCGACGGCATGCGGCTGTCCGGCGTGTTGGTCACCCACCACCACCCCGACCATGTCGGCGGCTCGATGATGGGGTTCGAACTCAAGGGGCTCGCCGAACTGCTGGAGCACACGAGCGTGGCTGTGCATGTCAACCAGCTTGAGGCCGACTGGGTTTCGAAGATCACCGGCATCGCCCGCAGCGAGCTCACCGTGCACCACCACGGCGACCTCGTCAAGGTCGGCGACATCGACATCGAGCTGCTGCACACGCCCGGCCACACCCCCGGCAGCCAGTGCTTCCTGCTCGACGGGCGGCTCGTCGCCGGCGACACCCTGTTCCTGGAGGGGTGCGGGCGCACCGACTTCCCCGGTGGCAATGTCGACGACATGTTCCGCAGCCTGCAGGCGCTGGCGAAACTCTCCGGCGACCCGACGGTGTTCCCCGGCCACTGGTACTCCGCCGAGCCCAGCGCCTCTCTGTCGGAGGTGCGCCAGACCAACTACGTCTACCGGGCGAGCAACCTCGACCAGTGGCGCATGCTGATGGGCGGCTGACCTTTCGCCCATACGTGGTGCGGCGGGCGAAAAAGCGTCGGTCTGAGTGCTGCTGCGCTAATCTCCGTTTGCTCGGCGCCTATCGGGAGGACCGCTTGCGATGACGACACCACCCTCGCCCGCAGGCTGGTATCCCGACCCCGACGGCACTATCGGCCAACGGTATTGGGACGGTTCGACGTGGACCGAGCACCGTTCGGCGGGCCCGACGTCGCAGCCCGCAGAGCCGCCGTCGGCCATCGAGCCACCGATGCACGCCGAACCGCGCTCCAACGACAATCGCACTCTGCTCACCCGCTACCTCGCCGTGTGCGGTGCCCTGCTGCTCGTCCTGATCCTCGCCCTCGCCTATGGGTTGGTTCGAGATGACAACGACGACGGCCTCAGGTCATCTGGCACCAGGACGTCGCCGCCTGAGACTGCCGACCAGCCGACCACGACGGCCGAGGAACAGGCCGGTACTCGCACGCCAGATGCGCTGCCGCCGCTCGTCGGAGCGACCGTCGACGGGCCGCTGTCGTTCACGGTGGTCGACGTCGAGACTGGTTCGACGGTTTCGTCGACCGAGGCTCCGGTGGAGAAGACCGCGACCGGTGAATACGTCGTCGTACGCCTGTCGGTGGTCAACGACGGCGATGCCACCGTGCAGTTCCTCGGCACCCTGCAGAAGTTGCACGCCGGAAACACCGTCTACTCCATCGACGATGAGGCGACGTTCTACGTGGCGGCGGATTCGTCGAGATCGAACCCGGCGCGGAGGCGCTGGTCGGACTCGCCTACGACGTGCCGACGGGAACGGTGCCGGGCTTCATCGAGGTGCATACCGATCCGTTGAGCCCGGGTGTGCGGATCCCGTTGACGTAGCGTTCCGAGAGACTGGCGGGCATGGCGGACACGACCTATGCCGACGTCTCGGAATGGCAGGTCGGAGTCGACGACAACTATCCGTACCCGGTGTTGTGCATCCGCTCCAACGATGGGACGTATCGAGATCGTCGGTGGCCCAACAACTATGATTGGTGCCGCCGCAGTGCCGACGACGGGCGTCTGACATTTTTCCTCGTGTACTTCGTGTGGCGGCCGAACTGGCGCAAGACCGCAGGGCGCGCCACGGTTTGGCAACTGTGACATGAACTCCGCCGACGGTCTGGCGTCTGAGGTTTTCGCAGGTGTCTGCGGCATATCGGGTCGAGAAGCACAACTTTCTGGACAAGATGGCCGCACGGGGGCAAACTTGTAGACCCTAGCGTCAATTATTCGGGCCGGGGGCCAAGATGAAGAAGCTAGTGCTGTGCTTCGACCGCAGTCGAGGCTATCCCGACCCTGAAACCGCGACGAACGCGCATCGACTCATTCGTCTGCTCGACGACGTCCCCGATCAGCTCACCTGGTACCACCCCGGAGTCAGGGCGAACTCCGGGATGACGCTGCGGCCGTTCAGAGCCGCGGCCGACGACGCTCGCGATGCCATCGCCGAGGCTTATCGATTCCTGGTCGACAGCTGGGAACCCGGCGACCGGATCTATCTGTTCGGCGTCGGTCGCGGCGGTTACTGCGCCCAGAGCCTGACCCGCTTACTGGCCACCGTCGGGGTGCTTCCGGAGCTGACGGATTTCGTGCTCGGCGCGTATGCCCTACCCCGGACCGGCCGCGACCATCAGGACTGGACGCGCGTCACCCAGATCGCCTCCCAGTTGGAGCAGCAGCGCGAAATCCCCGTCGCCGTCCGGTTCCTGGGCATCTGGGACGCGGTGAGCATCCCGGGCTTGACGCGCCGGTCGATGCCGGCCCTGATGCCCAACGCCGAATCCGGCAGGCACGCGGCCGCGATCGACGGGCGCCCCGGCGAACGGTTGACGACCTCCGCGTCGGAGCGCATCGAGGAGGTCTGGTTCCGCGGCGCCCATTGCGACGTCGCCGGAGGGCCGGGGGCGTGCAGATCGCTGGCCGACATCAGCTTCGACTGGATGCTCGACGGCGCGCTGCGCGCTGGGCTGGTGATTGCTGGGGAGCGGATGGAAACGCTGCCCGCACCCGGTCAGTACGACGCGCTCGCCGAAACCGCCCACACGATCTCGCTCCGCAAGCTCCCCGAGGATGCGGCCGTGCACTCCAGCGTCGAGTTGTACCTGCGCGAGCATCCCCAGTATTGGAAGCGCTTGCCGGCCCGCGTGACGTGGTCGGACCGAGATTGGGCGGCACGCGGCGAGCGACTGGTCCGTCCGAGGGTCGCGACGGCCGATCGAGCGAACGCCGACATCGGGTTCGCAGCGTCGTTCGACGAGCTGGTCAGCAATACCGCGGAGTTGAGCCCGGCGAGCCGGTTCTGACGAATTACGCCGGTCAAGATCGTCGGAAGCGGGCCGTGTAATCGACGCCCACGCCAAATTAGCAAAGGGTGTGTGATCCGCGGCTGCGTGATATACAGCGGTGCGTGGATGCGGATGGGGTTCTCGGCCTCTCGGCCGGCATGTGGACGGCGCTGGCCGCCTGGCTCGCCGTCGTGGTGGGAATCGCCGCCCTGGTTTACGCCTGGCGGCAGTATCAGCGGGGACGGCGGCAGAGCGAAGAGCTCATGGCGCCCAACGTGGCGATGTTCATGGAGCCGGCGGCCAACGACTGGCATCTCATCGAACTCGTGGTCAAGAACTTCGGCCGAACACCGGCCTACAACATCCGATTCGACTTCGCGCATCCGCCGACGGTGGCCAAGTACGAGAACGTCTACGACGACCGCTATGTCGACATCGCGCCGCTGAACCTGCCCGCCGAGATCCCGTATCTGGCGCCCGGACAGGAGTGGCGCATCGTCTGGGATTCGGCACTGGACCGTCGCGAACTCGGCGAGGCCATCGCATCCCGGTTCGACGGCGCGGTCACCTACTACGACCAGCAGGGGCACACCAAGAAGAAAGGCTCGCGCCACCGGTACCGGTCCACGGCGGTGCTGGACTGGTCGACGCTGCATCCGGTCGAACGGCTCGAGCTGTTGACCACGCACGACCTGGCCCGCCAGGAGAAGCAGAAGCTCGAGCTGCTGCGTCATCTGCTGACCTACTACCACTACGCAGCCAACGAGAGCCGCGAAGACGTCCTGCGTCAGGAGATCAACCGCGTGCGGTCCTCGGTAGACGAACTCCGCGATCGGTACCGCACGGAAACCGAAGGGTCGCAGCGCAAACCACGCAACGGGGCGGTCCCCGGTCGGCCGGTCGACATCGACGCCGAATTCGAGGAAGCGCACACCCAGATCCTCAAGACCAATACGGCGCGGCACCGTATCGCGTGACGGCACCAGGGTGATAGCTCTTGGCAATCGTATCGACGTTTCGTAACATCGATACGATTAGTCGTCCGCATTCATAAGGAGAAGCGATGAGCAGCCTCGTTGGCTATGAACTGAACGAGTCGGTCGCGACGATCACGCTGGACGACGGCAAGGTCAATGTCCTCGGCCCGGCCATGCAGGCCGCGATCAACGAGGCCCTCGACGGCGCGGAGAAGGACGCCGCCAAGACGGTCGTGCTGGCGGGCAACGGGCGCGTGTTCAGCGGTGGGTTCGACCTGAGCGTATTTCAGTCCGGTGATGCGCAGGCCGCGCTTGGGATGCTCGCCGGCGGATTCGAACTCGCGGTGCGGTGCCTGACCTTCCCGGTGCCGGTGGTCATGGCCGCGACGGGTCCGGCCATCGCGATGGGGTCGTTCCTGCTGCTGTCCGGAGACCACCGGATCGGTCAGCCGAAGACCCGCTGCCAGGCGATCGAGGTGGCGATCGGCATGACGATTCCGCTCGCCGCACTGGAGATCATGCGGTTTCGACTGACCCCTGCGGTGTACCAGCGAGGCGCGGCACTGGCGTCGACGTTCACCGGCGACGAAGCCGTCTACGGCGGGTGGCTCGACGAAATCGTCGATGCCGATCGCGTGCTGGCGCGGGCGCAGGAGGTGGCAACGGAACTGGTGAACACCGTGCACACCGGCGCGCACGTCGCTACCAAGCTGAAGGCCCGCGAGTCCGCGCTTGAAGCCATTCGGGCCGGAATCGACGGGCTGGCAACCGAATTCAGCCTCAGCTAGGCCAGGCCGATGCCAAGGGCGAAGCAGCGCACGCCCGAGCTCAAGGACCACCTGCTCGAGGTGGCGATCGCGACGCTGTCCGAGGAAGGGATCTCGGGGTTCACCACGCGCCGGGTCGCCGAGCGGGCGAGCACGTCGGTGCCCGCGGTCTACGAGCTGTTCTCCGACAAAGCGGGACTGCTGCGAGCGATGGTCTTCGAGGGATTCCGGCGGCTGGGCGCCGAATTGGAGACGGTTCCGCTGACCGACGATCCACTCGCCGAACTCGAACGGCTGGTGCCGGCCTTCCGCTCGTTTTGCCGGTCGCACCCCCGCCTCGCCCAGCTGATGTTCGCGCGGCCGTTCGCCGAATTGGAGCCCGGGCCCGACGAAGCGGCCGCCGGCGCCTCGGTGCGCGCGGCATTCACCGGCCGGATCCAGCGCTGCGTCGACGCGGGGCTGCTGGCAGGCGACGTCGCCGACATCGCTCACGTGCTGCTGGCGCTCGCGCAGGGGCTGGCGGTCCAGGAACTCGGGCGGTGGCTCGGGTCGTCGGCACCGTCGATCGAGCAACGGTGGCGACTCGGCGTGCGCTCGCTGCTGGCGGGATTGCGCCCGCCACCTAGCGATTCGTGAGTGTTTCCATCCGCTGAAGCGATCGTTTTCACTCGCAAGTCGCACGAATTTTGGGGCGTTCGCCCCATGTCAGCGGGCTGGCCGGCGGCGCACGATCACGGCATGACCACAACACCTCAGGCCTTCGCCGCCGCCACCAAGACCATGCCGCTACCCGATGGAGACGAGGAGCGTGTCGTCGGCTTCGGCGTCATGGGCCTGCCGTTCGCCAACGGCCACTACCTCGCCTACCGGGATTTCCCCGAGACGTCGTTCTCCCCCGCCTACAAGTCGGTGTGGCATCGCACGCCCGACGGGGTGTGGACGTTCTACGCCACCACACCCGGCCCGCAGAGCTGTTCGCGGTACTTCAGCTCGGCGACACCGGTCGACCCCGTTGTCTGCGCCATCGACACCCAGTGGCTCACGCCCTGGTCGTTGTCGATTTCCGTTGCCAGCGTGCTGGATTGGCGTGTCGACATCACCACCACCGTGGCCACCCGTCTGATGAGCGCCGTCGGTTCACGAATTCCCTCCGCCGCGGCACGCAACCGCCGAACGCTGATGGCGATGAGCCGCATCGTCGGCCCGGCGCTGGGCGTCGGCAAGGTTCGGCTGACCGGCAATCTGCCCAACGGTCAGGAGTTCCGCATCGCACCCCGGCGGGTGTGGGCGGTCGCCGACTCGTCGGCCGTCGTGCAGGGCGTCGATCTCGGCCCCCTCGGGCCGCATCCAGTGCAAGGCAATCTGGCCGACTTCCAGCTGCCGCAGCGCGGCATCTGCGTCATCGCCCAGGGCCGGTTCGAAGCGTTCGACGTCACTCGTCACCGCGATGCGGTCCGTCTTGACTTATCGCACTGATCCGGCGATGCAAACGGTGCAGAATCGGGCTGTGACCGGCGCTCGCACCCCGCAGCAGCTTCCGACCCGGGCGGAAGTGCTCGCGGCGCTCTCGGTCGCGGTCGACCTCGGGTTGGGTCAGCCCGCTGAGCACATGCTGCGGTCCGCGCTCATCGCGATCCGTCTGGCCGATCGGCTGAACCTGACTGCGCGGCAGCGCGATTGCGTGTACTACGCGACGCTGATCATGTGGATCGGCTGTCACGCCGACTCGCACGAATACGCCCGGTGGTTCGGCGACGACATCGCGGTGCGGCGAAGCTCCTACCTCGTCAACTGGTCAGGCCTGCCGTATCAACGCTTCCTGCTGACCAACGTCGGCCGCGGGGAGTCACTGCTGACCCGGCTGCGGACGGCGGCGACGCTGTATGCCAATGCGCGCGGGCACATCTCGCAACTGATCCATTCACACTGCACGTCGGCCGGTCTGCTCGCCGAGCGCATCGGCCTGGACGCCGACGTACAGCACGCACTGCGGTACACCTTCGAACGCTACGACGGCGGCGGGCTGCCGACCGGCGCCTCCGGCGAAGGAATACCAATGGAGATGCGGGTCGCCCAGGTCGCCGACATGGTCGAGGTGCACCAGCGCGAGTACGGCATCGACGGCGCGGTCGCGATGACCCGCAGCAGGCGCGGCGGTCAGTTCGACCCGGCGGTCGTCGACGCGTTCGTCGCCGATCCGGCCGACGCGCTCGCGGTTCCGTCGACCGGAGACGTGTGGGCGACGGCCCTGCAGTACGCACCTGATCGCGCAACGTGCCTGGACTCCGGGTCGCTCGACACGCTGCTGATGGCTCTCGGTGAGTTTGTCGACCTCAAATGCCCGTTTACACTGGGACATTCACGCGCGGTGGCCGATCTCGGCGCATCCGCCGCGAACGCGCTCGGGCTGGACGAGAAGGCCGTCGCGACGACACGACGCGCCGGGTATGTGCACGATCTCGGTCGCATCGGGGTGTCGAACCAGGTCTGGTCGAAACCCACCGCGCTGACCATGGCGGAGTTCGAGCGCATGCGGCTGCACCCGTACCTGACCGAGCGGATCCTCTCGCAGGTACCGGCCCTCAAGGACATCGCGTCGGTGGCGGCCAACCACCATGAATGTCTCGACGGTTCCGGGTATCCGCGGGGTCTGGCCGCGCGACAGTTGACGATGCCCGATCGACTGCTGGCGTGCGCGGTCAGCTACCAGAGCGCGCTCGAACCGCGGCCGTACCGGGAGGCGCTCGGCCCCGCGGGCGCGGCGAGGCGACTGCGCGAACGGGTGGCGAAGGGGCAACTTGACTCCGCGGCCGCCGATGCGGTGCTGCAGGCGTCCGGGCACGCGTCGGGCAGGCGCAAGCTCCGCCCGGACGGTCTCACGAGCCGTGAGGTCGAGGTGCTGCGACTGGTCGCACAGGGCGCGAGCAACAAGGCCATCGCCGCCACGCTGGTGCTCAGCGAGAAGACGGTGCGCAATCACGTCGAGCATGTGTACGCCAAGATCGGCGTCTCGAACCGGATCGGGGCCAGCATGTACGCGCTCGAGCACGGGCTCGTGTCGGGCTGAAGACGTCCGTCAACGCGCGCCGAGCAGCTCGCCGGCGCGGTGGTGGTCGTCATCGGCGTTGAGGGTCAGCACACCGACTATGTCGCCACATGCCTCGTACCAGACCGTGAACCCGGTGTGGTGGTCGACGAACCGGGCCTCGACCGGCTCCCCGTCGAAGTCGACACCCCAGCCGCGGTACTTGAGCACGGAAGTGCCGATCGTGCAGGAGAACCCGGGCACGGTGTCCCAAACTGCACGGTAGCCGGCGGCGGTCAGGCCGGCGACATGGCCTTGATGCGCGGCGTCGCGCCAGTGTTCGGCGGCGATGGGCCTGCCGGCGGTGACGTTGTGCGCAAGCGCCACATCGCCCGCGGCGTACACGTTGCGCGCGGAGGTGTGCATGTGCGCGTCGACGACGATGCGCCCGTCGCGGGTCTGCAATCCGGCGGCTTCGGCGAGGCGGATGTCGGGACGCACGCCCGTCGCGCACACGACGAGGTCGGCGTCGACGGCCTCGCCGCTGTCCAGCACCACGCGGGTGTCCTCGATCGCGGCGACGGTCGTCTCACCGGCGAACCGGACTCCGTTGTCCGACAGCAGTTTCGCGACGCGTTCACCGGCCTCGACCCCGAATCTACGCTGCAGCGGGACGTGTTCGGCGGCCACGACCATGGTCGCGACCCCACGTTCGGCGAGACAGGATGCGGCCTCGCAGCCGATCAGGCCGCTGCCGATGACCACGGCGCAGTCGGAGTAGCGGGCGGCCATCTTGAGCGCGACCGCGTCGGCGAACGACCGCAGCGTCAACGCCGACTCGATACCCGGGATGGGCGGTCGCACGGGGATGGACCCGGAGGCGACCACGAGATGCCAGTAGGGATAGCGCTGACCACCCGCCGTCACGACCTCCTGGCGGTCCACGTCGACGCGCTCGACGGTGATGCCGCGGACGAGGTCGACGGCGTTGCGTTCGAACCAGCGCTCGCTGTGCAGGGCGAGCTTCGTGTCGCGGCCGCACAGGAAACCCTTGCTCAGCGGCGGCTTCGCGTACGGCAGCGCCGGGTCGGTGGTCAGGATGCGCACGGGGATGTCGGGGTGCTTGCTGCGGAACGTCTCCGCGGCGCTCACCCCGGCAGCACCGCTGCCCACGGCAACGAACCCTGGAGCCACCACGGGTTGTGAGTACCAACTTCGGCGCCGCGATAACCGTGTGTCAGCAAATCGGCTTCGTGGCTAGTCGGCGATGCCCCAGACCAGACAGAACGGGTGTCCGGCGGGGTCGCGGAACACCCGAAACTTCGCGTCCTCCTCGGCGTCGGACACCCGGGTGGCGCCCAGATCGAGCACCTGGTGTTCGGCGGCGTCGGGGTCGTCCACCGCGATGTCAAGGTGGAACTGTTGCGAACCGCAGGGATCCGGGAAGCGCGGAGGCTCGTGCTCCGGCGAGAGCTGGAACGCCAGCCGTCGGCCCTGCGGATCGGTGAGCACCACCCAGGTGTCGTCCTCCTTCTCGATCTGTCCGCCTAGGACCTCCGCGTAGAAGGTGGCGAGCCGCATCGGGTCCCGGCAGTCGACGACGGTGGATCGCAGCTTCCCAATCATGATCGTCGGGTTGCCGGTATCCAGGCGGCGCAAACGACGGTGTGGCACCATCTGCGCATGAAACCCGAGGACGACCCGGAAGCGCGTATCCGGCAGCTGGAGCAACCGCTGGCCGACTACGGGGCCGTCGAATTGGGCACCTCACAGCCGCCCGGCACCGACTACCAGACGTCGGCCCTGCCCCCGCCGGTCTACGGTCCGCCGCACCAGCATCCCGCGCAGTCGCCCTACAGCGCACCCCCGTTCGGAGTCTCGTTTCCCCCGGGGCCGACGAAGAGCGGCGCGCCGTTCGGGTTGATCCTCGGATTGGTCGGGGTCGTCGTGGTGGTCGTCGTCGCAGGCATCGGCGTGCTCGTGTGGACGCTGTCGTCGGCGACGGAGGAGATCGCGGGCCGCCCCGGCATTTCCATCGCGACCGGGGACGACCCCCGCGGCGGCAACGTGACGATCGGGCCGTCGCGCGAGGCGCCCACCGCACTGCCCACGCAGCTACCGAGCGAACCCAAGGTCGCCGTGGCACCGGCGGGCGGGCAGTACAGCGTGTCAGGGGTCGACGAGAACGAGACGATCGAATGCAACGGCAGCAACATCACCATCAGCGGCGTCAACAACACGGTGACCCTGCTCGGTCACTGCCTGAGCGTGACGGTGTCGGGTGTCGAGAATCAGGTCACCATCGACAGCGTCGACAGGATCGGCGCGTCGGGCTTCGACAACCAGGTGATCTACCACTCCGGCGATCCCGAGGTGAACGTGTCGTCGAGGAACATCGTCACCCGGGGTTAGGTGCGCCAGTCCAGGATTCGTTCGGCCAACTCGGGCCCGCAGTCCTCCTGCACGAAATGGCTTCCGTGGACGCGGGCATGGGGCTGACCGGCCGCGCCGGGAACGTGATCGATCAACGGGCGATCGGCACGGCCGAGGATGGGATCCTTGGCGCCGAACACGCACAGAAACGGTTTCTCCCAGCGCCCCAACGCTTCCCACGCCGCGCGGTTGGCCGGTAATGCCGGATCGCCCGGCTCGGTCGGTACCAGCGCCGGGAACGCGCGCGCCCCGGCCTGAAATCGCTTGGCGGGAAACGGCGCATCGTATCCGGCTCGGATGCGCGCGGGCACGTCGGTGACCGTGCCGAAAGCGACGATGCGTCCGGCAGGCAGTATTGGTGAGTGGCGCGCGAACGCCCGCCAGACCCGAAACGGTAGATTGGCCGGGGTCTGACCGGCAGGCAGAAAGCCGTTGGCGACGACGATGCGCGCGACGCGGTCGTTTTGTTCGGCAGCGATGCGCAACCCTATCAACGAACCCCAGTCCTGCACGAAGATCGTCGTGTCGCGCAGGTCGAGCGCCGAGAACCACGACGTCACCCATTCGACGTGACGCAGATACGTGTAATCCTCGATGCGACTGGGCTTGTCGGAGCGCCCGAACCCGATCAGGTCGGGTGCCAGTACACGATAGCCGCCGACGGCCAGCGGCGGAATCATCGTGCGGTACAGGTAACTCCACGTCGGTTCGCCGTGCAACAGGACGACGACCGGGCCGTCGCGTGGGCCTTCGTCGACGTAGTGCATGCGTAGCGCCTCGGTGTCGGACGCGGTGACGTCGACGTAGTGCGGCGCGAAGGCATAGCCCGCGAGGTTGGTGAAGCGGTCGTCGGGCGTGCGCAGAACGTCCATGGGGTGCTCCTATCCGCCTCCTGCAGCTTAGGACCTGTCCCCCGATCGGTGGACACGGGATTCGTCCGGTTCACCCGCCGGTCGGTCGACAGACATCGGCGCCGCGGTACACCACTGTTGAGTCATCGCCGGAACACCGGCGCACAACCGGACTCGACGAGGAGATCCCGACATGAACGCCAACAACACCCGCCGCACCGCCCAGTTCTTCGCCCTGCCGATCGTGGCAGCCGGAATCCTGGCCGGGGCCCTCGCCTTCGCCGGAGCCGCCAACGCCGAGACCAACTCCCCGACCCCCGCGCCGCGGCCGCCCAGCATCGTCGCAACGCCGACTGTCACCGCGCACCCGGCCCCCGGCGCCCCCCACACTCACGGCATCCCTCATCTGCAGCAGGTTCAGCCTGGCTACCATCGCTGACCCCACAGCCAGAGGCCCCCAGGTCGCTCTATCTCTGGAGGGCCTCCGTCATGGTCGCGAGCCGCCCGCCACAGGACGCGACGGGTCCGAACTCCATTGCGACCATGAGCCGGGAAACAACGCGGCGTCCACTCCCACCGCGGCGAGGCCCGCGATCGTCACCGCCGCAGTGACGCCCGACCCGCAGTAGACCGTCACCTCGCCGTCGCCCATATCGCCGATCGCCCGGGCCAGCTCCTCGTCGTCCAGCAGGGCCCCGTCCTCGCTCAGCAGGCTGGTGCTCGGCACGTTGACCGCACCGGGGATGTGACCGGCGACCGGATCGACCGATTCCACGTCGCCGCGGAACCGTTCGGGGGCCCGCGCGTCAAGGACCAACCGGCCCGGCTCGAGCAGCGCGTCGGCGGTGACTGTCCGGCGAGCCCCGGCGTACAGGTCGTCGTGGGCGACGGTCACGTCCCCGGGCGCGGGTTCGACGACGCCGGATTCCAGTCGGCCGCCCGCCGCAGTCCACCCCGCGAGGCCGCCGTCGAGGATGCGGACGTCGTCGATGCCTGCCGCAGTCAGCACCCACCAGGCCCGCGACGACCCGGCGCGGTTCCAGTCGTCGTAGACCACGACCGGCACCCCGGCCCGCACGCCCCACCGGCGCGCGGCGGCTTCGAGCGCGGACCCGGACGGCAACGGGTGCCGACCCCGGCCCTCGACGGTGTGATCGCTCAGCTCGTCCTCGAGCGACACGTACACCGCACCGGGCAGGTGTCCCCGTTCGTATGCGGCGCGGCCGTCGGGCTCGGTGAATTGCCACCGCACATCCAGCAGCGTCAGGGGTTCGCCCGTGTCCAGGCGCCGCGCCACCTCCGCGGCCGAGATCCACACCGTGTCGCGTGCGCTCATACGTCAGACGGTAGCGGCGACGGGTGGGCCGATCTCCTCGGCCAACGTCTCGACGACGCGGGACAGTTCGTCGACCAGCCAGCTGTCGCTGCGGCGCCGGTACACCTCGAGCAGCGAGCGGTAGTACCACAGATGCTCGTGCGGGTCGTCGGTGTTGAAGCGCTGCCACACCTTCGGTCCGAAGCGGCGCAGGTCGCGCAGGATCGCCCTGGCGTTGTCGAGCTTGTCGGCCATCGACACGCGAATCGTGCTGTCGGAGGCCGTATTCAGGTGTTCGATGTAAGCCTGCTTGCGTTCACGCCACGGCGGTTTGGGCGTGACGATTGTGTCGCTGCACTCCTCGACGATGGCGGCGACGTCGGGTCCGAAGCGCTCCTCGATCTCCGTGAGCGCGACGTCTCCGCCCTGATCTTCAGCGGCGTCGTGCAGCAGCGCGGCGATGGCCTCGGTCTCGGTGCCGTCGGCTTCGATCACCAGGCCCGCGACCGACAGCAGATGACCGACGTAGGGCACCTGGCTGGCCTTGCGGGTCTGGGTTCGGTGCAGTTCGGCGGCGAACCCCAGCGCGTCTTGGAATTTCGGCCCAAGGCGCGGTGACGTCGTTTCGCTCACTTGGTGCTCCTTCCTCAGGCCGTCGGTGGCGGCGGATCGAGCATCACGGCGCGGTCGCCGTTCCAGCGGTACCGCGCGCTGTGGATGGCCGCGGGCTCGCAGGCAGTGCACTGAGCCGGCACCTTGTAGGTGAGCACGACCATGTCATCGCTGCTGGCCGCGGTGTCCAACGAGGTGAAGCCGTACGCCTTGGAGGTGCCGGTGCCCAGATACTCGCCGCGATGGAACAGCAGCGCCTGCACGGGTGAGCTTCCGGTGCCGCCTTCGGTGGTCACCAGGATCGTCGACAGTTCCGCGCACGGGTCGTAGTTGCTGTCGACGGGCGTGCTGTCCCACTTGGCGCCGGTGAGCGGCTCGAACGGCAGCTGCGCGAACGCGAGGCGCAGGGCGTCGGGCTGGTCGGGACCGCAGGATGGCTGCGCATTCGCCACCGGCATCGCGATCAGAGGAATGCAGGCGGCTGCACTGGCGGCCATGGTCATCATCGCGGCCATCGAACGAAACATCGAATGTGGCTTCCCTGGCTTCCTCGCTGGCAAACGTCCACCGCCACCGTAAACCCCGCGCCGCGTCGTACCGACCTCCTATCGTGGGCTGCGATGGCGCTTCACATCCATCGGGCAGAACGCACCGATCTTCTCGCCGACGGGCTCGGCGCGCTGCTTTCCCATCCCCTACCTGACCCGTTCGCCGAGGAACTGGTCATCGTTCCGGCCAAGGGTGTGGAGCGCTGGCTGAGCCAGCGGCTGAGCCACGCGCTCGGGCGTGGCGCGGGCGCCGACGGCGTCTGTGCCGGTATCGCCTTTCGCAATCCGCGCTCGCTGATCGCTGAGTTGACGGGAACAGAGCGCTCAGGCCAGATTGTCGGCACCGCCGACGACGATCCGTGGTCGCCCGACGCTATGGTGTGGCCGCTGATGGAGGTCATCGACGCCACCTGCGCCGAGGACTGGTGCACAACGTTGGCCACCCACCTCGGCCACTTCGAAACCGGCGAGGAGAGGGAGCTGCGGCAGGGCCGCCGTTACGCCGTTGCTCGCAGGCTGGCCGGGCTGTTCGCCTCCTACGCCCGCCAACGCCCGCAACTGCTGGTCGACTGGGAGAACGGCGCCGACGGCGAAATCCCGGCCGACCTCGCCTGGCAGCCGCCGCTGTGGCGCGCGCTCATCGATCACATCGACGCCGACACACCGCACATCCGGCACGCCAAAACGGTTGTGCGGCTTACCGAATCGCCGACCGATCTGCCCGAGCGGCTGTCGCTTTTCGGGCACACCCGGCTGCCCAGCACTGAGATCGAACTGCTCGACGCGCTTTCCACCCACCACGACCTGCACCTGTGGCTGCCGCATCCCAGCGACGACCTTTGGCAGCAACTCAAGGGAACACACGGCCAGATCCCTCGTCGCGAGGACACCAGCCATCGCCGTGTCGGCCACCCTCTGCTCGCCACACTCGGCCGCGACCTTCGCGAACTGCAGCGGGCGCTGCCCGACGATGCTGGCACCGACGAATATCTCGGTGGCCGTCCCCACCCGAACACGCTCCTGGGGTGGCTGCAATCCGACATCGGCGACAACATGATCCGGCGGGAAGGCCGGAGACACACCGCCATCGACCGTTCTGTACAGGTGCACAGCTGCCACGGGCCGGCTCGCCAAATCGACGTGCTCCGCGAAGTCCTGCTCGGACTGCTCGCCGACGACCAGACGCTCGAGCCTCGCGACATCCTCGTCATGTGTCCGGACATCGAGACCTACGCGCCGCTGATCGTGGCCGGTTTCGGGCTGGGGGACATGATCAAGGGCGTGCACCCCGCGCATCAGTTGCGCGTGCGTCTCGCCGACCGGTCGCTCGTCCAGACCAATCCGCTGCTCGGGGTCGCGTCCCAGCTGCTGGCGTTGGCCGGTGGGCGGGCCACATCGAGCGAGGTGCTCAACCTCGCGCAGGCCGCGCCGGTGCGGGCCCGCTTCGGCTTCAGCGACGACAACCTCGAAGACATCACCCGCTGGGTGCGCCAGGCCAACATCCGCTGGGGCTTCGACACCGAGCACCGCAAACCGTACGGCGTCGACTTCGTCCAGAACACATGGCGTTTCGGCATCGACCGGGTGCTCGCGGGGGTGGCCATGTCCGACGACTCCCAAGCCTGGCTCGACACCACACTGCCCCTCGACGACGTGAGCAGCAATCGGGTCGACCTGGCCGGCCAGCTCGCCGAGTACATCGACCGCCTGCGACATGCCGTGCAATCCCTCACCGGGACCCGACCGCTCGCGGACTGGCTGCAGGCGCTGACCGACCACATCGGCCTGTTGACCCGCGTGGGCGACGACGATGTCTGGCAGACGGCCCAACTCGAACGCGAGTTCGCCGATGTGCGGGCCACCGCGGGCGCCCGCGCCGACACGCTGATGCGGTTGTCCGACGTCCGCGCGCTGCTCGACCGACACCTCGCCGGGCGGCCGACCCGGGCCAACTTCCGCACCGGCACGCTGACGGTGTGCACGATGGTGCCGATGCGGTCGGTGCCCCACCGGGTCGTGTGCCTCGTCGGTCTCGACGACGGGGTGTTCCCCCGGCTGGGAGTGGTCGACGGCGACGACGCGCTCGCCCGCGAGCCGATGACCGGAGAGCGCGACATCCGTTCCGAGGACAGGCAATTACTGCTCGACGCCATCGGCGCGGCCACCGAGACGCTGGTGATCACCTACACCGGCGCCAACGAGTACTCCGGTCAGGACCGACCGCCCGCCGTTCCGCTCGCCGAACTGCTCGACACCCTCGACCGCACCACCGAGCACCCGGTCCGCGACACGATCCTGGTGAGTCATCCACTGCAGCCGTTCGACACCCGCAACGTCATCCCCGGCGCGCTGATCCCGAAAGAGCCGTTCACGTTCGACTCCACGGTGCAACGCGCGGCGCTCACCCGCGCGGCCGAACGCGCGGAACGGCCGGCATTCGTCTCAGGACCGCTACCCCCGGCCCCGCCCGACGACGTCGTGCTCGCAGATCTCGCCGGGTTCTTCCGCGATCCCGTCAAGGGGTTCTTCCGCGCCATGGACTACACGTTGCCGTGGGAGGTCGACGGGGTTGAGGACGCGATGCCCGTCGACATCGACGCCCTCGAGGAGTGGACGGTCGGCGATCGCATGCTGCGAGACATGTTGAGCGGCATGAATCCCGATCAGGCACGCCAGGCCGAGTGGCGCCGCGGCACGCTGCCGCCCGGCCATCTCGGCTGGCGCCGCGCCAACGAGATCTGCGACCAGTCCTCGCTCATCGCCGACGCCGCACGGCCGTACCGCGGCGCCGACCCGACGGCCATCGACATCGACGTCGAGATCGGCGGCGGCCGCCGGGTCACCGGAACCATCACGCCGGTCTACGGTGAGCGGCTGGTCTCGGTCACCTATTCCAAGCTCGACGGCCGGCACCTGCTACAGCCGTGGATTCCGTTGCTGGCGTTGCTCGCTCACGAACCGGCCCGCGAGTGGAAGGCGATCAGCATCGGCCGTGCCCGCCGCGGCACGACGCCGCGCATCGAGTCGATGGGCAGGCCGACCGAGCATGCGCGCGAGTTGCTCGCCGACCTGGTCGCGATGTACGACCAGGGCCGCCGCGAACCGCTGCCGCTGCCGGTGAAGACGTCCTACGCGTGGGCAGAAGCCGTGCACGGCCACGGCGATCCTGAGCAGCGGGCCGGCTACAAGTGGCGGTCCGGCATGTATCCCGGCGAGGAGGCCGAACCCGCCTACCAACTGGCGTTCGGCAAGAACACATGGTTGCAGCACCTCGTCGAACGCGGCCTCGACACATACGCCGGTCGGCTGTGGCTGCCGATGCTGCGAGCGCTGGAGACCTGATGAAACCCTTTGATCTTCTGGGTGATCTACCCGCCGACGGCTCCACCGTTGTGCTGGAAGCCAGCGCAGGCACCGGTAAGACATTCGCGTTGGCCGGGCTGGTCACGCGCTACCTCGCCGAGGGTGTCGCGACGCTCGACCAGATGCTGCTGATCACGTTCAGCCGCGCGGCCAGCCAGGAACTGCGAGACCGGGTCAGGCGTCACATCGTCGATGCCGTACAGGCTTTCGTAGACCCGTCGAGCGTCGACACCAACGAGATCATCGACAACCTGCTCCAAGGCACCCCCGATCAACGCGCCGTCCGCGAAAGCAATCTGCGTGATGCGCTGGCCGCGTTCGACGCCGCGACGATCGCCACCACACACCAGTTCTGCCAACTGGTGCTCAAATCGCTGGGCGTCGCCGGCGACAGCGACTCCCGAGTCACCCTGGTCGAGAGCCTCGAGGAGCTCGTCACCGAGATCGTCGACGACCTCTACCTGCACCACTTCGGCCGCGAACGCGACAACCCGCTGCTGACCTATCCCGATGCGCTGCGGTTGGCCAAACAGGTCGTCGAGCACCCGGCGACCCAGCTGCGGCCGAAGGAACCCGCACCGGATTCACGCGCCGCGATCTGCGTCCGGTTCGCGAAAGACGTTCTCGACGAGCTGGAGGTCCGTAAGCGGCGCAAGGGGATTCTCGGTTACGACGATCTGCTGAGCCGGTTGGCCGATGCGCTGGAGGCCGACGACTCCCCCGCGCAGCTGCGCATGCACCAGCGCTGGCCGATCGTGATGGTCGACGAGTTCCAGGACACCGATCCGGTGCAGTGGCGGGTGATCGACCGCGCGTTCACCGGACGTTCGACGCTCATCCTGATCGGCGACCCCAAGCAGGCGATCTACGCGTTCCGCGGCGGCGATATCGTCACCTACCTGAGCGCCGCCTCCAAGGCCGACGTGCAGAAGACGTTGGCCACCAATTGGCGCAGCGACGAGGCGTTGGTGAACCGGCTGCAGGCGGTGCTGCGCGGCGCGCAACTGGGCCACGAGAAAATCATCGTGCACGACGTCGCCGCCAAGCACGAAGGTTCGCGACTGGTCGGCGCTCCGTGCGACGATCCGTTCCGACTGCGGGTTGTGCGCCGAAACACGTTCGGCCGCAGCGGTACCAGTGTCTTGCCGATCGATCAGCTGCGCGCCCACATCCCCAAGGATCTGGCGGGCGACATCGGTGCGCTGATCGACGCCGGCGCGACGTTCGACGGTCGTCCCCTCGGGGCGGGTGACATCGCGGTCATCGTCGAGAACCACCGCGATGCGCGGGTCTGCTACCGGGCGCTGTGCGACGCGGGCATTCCCGCGGTGTACACCGGCGACTCCGACATCTTCAGCTCCGACGCCGCCGAAGACTGGTTGGCACTGCTTGAGGCGTTCGACCAACCGCACCGGCCCGGCGTCGTGCGTGCGGCTGCCGCGACCATGTTCTTCGGCGAGACCGCCGAGTCACTCGTCGCGGGCGGCGACCGGCTCACCGATCGCATCGCAGAGACGCTGCGGGAGTGGGCGGGTCACGCCCGGGAGCGGGGGGTGGCGGCGATCTTCGAGGCCGCGCAACTGGCCGGCATGGGCGACCGGGTGTTGTCGTGGCGCGACGGTGAGCGCCAGATGACCGACCTGGCCCACATGACCCAGCTGTTGCAAAAGGCCGCCCACCGCGAACACTTCACGCTGCCCGCGCTGCGGGACTGGCTGCGGGCCCAGCGCGAGGAACGCGGCGGCGCCGCTGAGCGATTCCGCCGCCTCGACAACGACGCTGCGGCTGTTCAGGTGATGACGGTGTTCGTCGCCAAGGGCCTGCAATTCCCTGTCGTCTACCTGCCGTTCGCGTTCAACCGTCACGTGTTCGAACCTGAGCTGGTGCTCTACCACGAAGGCGAAACGCGGTGCCTGCACATCGGCGGCAACGACAGCCCCGACTTCCACGCGGTGTCCAAGGTGGGCCGCGAGGAGGACGCCAGCGACGACAGTCGCCTGATGTATGTCGCGATGACGCGGGCCCAGTCGCAACTGGTCGCCTGGTGGGCGCCCTCCCGCGACGAACCGAACGGCGGGCTGTCGCGGCTGCTGCGCGGCCGGCGGCCCGGCGAGCCCGTGGTGCCGGATATCGTTGTCCCCGGCAAGGTTTCCGATGACGACGCGATGGCCCGCTTCAAGGAGTGGGACGCCGTCGGCGGCCCCGTGATTGAGGAGTCGGTGCCCCGCCCGAGGGCCGTGCGCCCGGGGCCGCCCGGCCCCGAAGAAGTCCGGGCCCGCCACTTCCACCGTCTCATCGACACGGCGTGGCGCCGAACCTCCTACAGCGGGTTGATCCGCGCGGTCGAGGCGACACCGGTCAGCAGCGAGCCCGAAGTGGTCGAGCTCGATGACGAGGTCGCCGAAATCCCGTTGACGACCGAGACGGTCGGCGCCGACGTGCCCTCGCCGATGGCCGAGCTGCCCACCGGCGCGAAGTTCGGCTCGCTGGTGCACGCCGTGCTCGAGACGACCGATCCGTTCGCCGCCGACCTTCGCGCGGAGTTGGAAGCACGCATCTGTGAGCATTCGGTGTGGTGGCCGGTCGACGTCGAGGCCACCGAACTGGCGGTGGCGATGATCCCAATGCACGACACTCCGCTCGGGCCACTCGCCGGCGACGCAACGCTGCGGCAGATCGGGCTGGCCGATCGGATGCGTGAGATGGACTTCGAATTTCCCTTGGCGGGAGGCGATCTACGCTCGTCGGCGCCCGACATCCGGCTGTCCCATGTCGGTGAGTTGCTGCGCGCGCACCTGCCCGCGGACGATTCGCTGGCGTCGTACGCGGACCGGCTCACGGGAGCGGGCCTCGGGCCGCAGCCGCTGAAGGGATACCTGTCGGGCTCGGTCGACGCGGTGCTGCGGATCGGCGGCCGCTACCTCGTCGTCGACTACAAGACGAACTGGCTCGGCGACCCCAACCGACCCCTCACCGCGGCGGACTATTCCCGCCCGCGACTCGCCGAGGCCATGCTGCACTCCGACTATCCGCTGCAGGCTCTGCTGTACAGCGTTGTGCTGCACCGCTTTCTGCGGTGGCGACTGGCCGGGTACACGCCCGAGCAGCATCTGGGCGGCGTGCTGTATCTGTTCCTGCGCGGGATGTGCGGGCCGGACACCCCGGCCGAGGACGGTCATCCCGCCGGTGTGTTCAGCTGGCAACCGCCCGCGGCGTTGATCACCGCGCTGTCGGATCTGCTCGACGCGGGCAGGGCCGCGGCGTGACCGGCGTGGAATGGCGGCGGGCGATCAGCGCCACCGGGCTGCTGCGCACCTTCAGCGACGCCGAGGTTTTCGATGCGTCGGATGTACATGTGGCACAACGGCTCTGCGATTTGGTCAAGGCGCCCGACGAACGGGTGTCGCTTGCGATCGCGTTCGTGGTGCGCGCACTGCGCAACGGGTCGGTATGCCTGAACCTGCGGACCGTCGAGCAGCAGGTCGGTATCGACGGGCTGCCCTGGCCGGCCGTCGACGATTGGTTCGGCGCCATCGCCGCGCACCCGCTGACCGGCCACCCACCGGCGCTGCACATCGACGGAGACCTGCTGTACCTCGACCGGTACTGGCTCGAAGAGCAGCAGGTGTGCGGCGACATTCTGTCGATGACCACCGCCAGACCGACCCAGTCGTCGCCAGATCTGGGCAGGCTGTTCCCGTCGGGCTTCGAGGAGCAACGCGCCGCCGCGGAACTGGCGCTGTCGCAGGGCCTGACGGTGCTCACCGGTGGGCCGGGCACGGGGAAAACCACGACGGTCGCGCGCCTGCTCGCCCTCCTCACTAGCGGGACACGGCTGCGGATCGCGTTGGCGGCGCCGACTGGAAAGGCGGCGGCGCGTCTGCAGGAGGCCGTGCAACTGGAGGTTGACAATCTCGACTCCGCCGACCGCCAAGCGTTGTCCGGACTGCACGCGACGACGTTGCACCGCCTGCTCGGGAGCCGCCCGGACACGTCGGCGCGGTTCCGGCACGACCGCCACAACAAGCTGCCGCACGACGTGATCGTCGTCGACGAGACGTCGATGGTGTCGCTGACGATGATGGCCCGACTGATGGAAGCGGTGCGGCCGGAGGCCCGCCTCATCCTGGTCGGCGACCCGGACCAGTTGGCGTCGGTAGAGGCGGGTGCGGTCCTCGCTGACCTGGTCGACGGTCTCGGCGAGGACCGGATCGCGGAGTTGAAGACGTCGCACCGATTCGGCGAGTCGATCGGGCGGCTGGCCACGGCGATCCGCACCGGCGACGAGGACACGGTCATCGACGTGTTGCGCTCGGGCGGAGACCACATCGAATGGGTTGACACCGAGGAACCGTCCGAGCAGCTCCGCAAGGTGTTGGTAACGAACGCGATTGCGCTGCGAACGGCAGCGGTTCTCGGTGACGGCGATGCGGCGTTGGGCATCTTGGCCGAACACCGGTTGCTCTGCGCGCATCGCCGCGGCCCTTTCGGGGTGCGGTACTGGAACCACCAGGTCGAGAGGTGGCTGTCGGAGTTGACCGGCGAGCCGATCTGGTCGACGTGGTACGCCGGCCGGCCGGTGTTGGTGACCGCGAACGATTACGGGCTCAACCTCTACAACGGCGACACGGGTGTGACGGTGCTGCACGACGGGGTGCTGCGCGCGGTCATCGCCGGCACGGAACGGTTGGAGTTGGCGACCAGCCGGCTCGCCGAGGTCGACACGATGCATGCGATGACGATTCACAAGTCGCAGGGCAGCCAGGCCGACGAGGTCACGGTGCTGCTGCCGCCCGAGGATTCGCGGCTGCTCAGCCGCGAGTTGTTTTACACCGCGGTGACCAGGGCGAAGAAGAAGATCCGGGTCGTCGGCCCGGAGGCCTCGGTGCGGGCGGCCGTGCAACGCCGGGCCGTGCGCGCATCGGGTCTCGCCGGCCGCCTGCGCCCCTGACATCCGGCCGACCTGCGCACCCGACTTCTCGCGTGCCGCCTGCGCCCCTGACATCCGGCGCGAACGTGGGTTACCCGCACACTTATCGCGCCGGATGCGTGTGGGTAACCCACGTTCGGCGACCAGCCAGACGCGCTCGCGATGTTTAGCCCCGCCCGCTGACCGGGCACTCCTTCCCGGCGATTGTGGCGTTGCACACACCGAGGGGTGGACGGAGCCGGCCAATGAGCACGGAAAACCAGGTCACACCGACCGATGTCGACAAGGCACTGCTCGGCAGCGCGACCTACCGAAGCCTGGGTGAACAGAAACTCTCACCGCGAGAGGAACGGTTCGAGAAGGGCCGCCGCACGCTCGGCCTGTTCCTCGCTCCGCTGCTGACCGCCGTCTTCCTCGTCCTGCCGATGGACATCCCCCGCGAGCAACAGGTGCTCGGCGCGGTCCTACTCGGCGTGATCGCGCTGTGGATCACCGAGGCGGTGCCGATTCCGATCGGCGGTCTACTCGGCGTGGCGGTCGCGGTGTTCCTCGGGGTCGCACCCGTCGACGACGTGCTCGGCCCGTTCGGATCCTCGACCATCTTCACGTTCATCGGGGCGTTCATCCTCGCCCAGGCGATGCTCAAACACGGTGTGGCGCGGCGCTTCGCGTTCCGCATCCTGGCCCTGCCGCGGGCCGGCCGCTCGACCACCGGCGTCATCATCGCGTTCGGCGCGATCACGGCCCTACTGTCGGCGTTCGTCTCCAACACCGCGACGGTGGCGATGCTGTTGCCGACGGCGATCGGCATCCTGTCCGTGATCGCCAAACTGCTCCAGCAGCGCGGCGACGTCGAACCCGACTTCGATCCGCAACGGCTGCGGGTGGGCGCGGCCCTCATGCTCATGCTCGCCTACGGCGCCAGCGTGGGTGGTCTGCTCACTCCGGTCGGTAGCCCGCCGAACCTGATCGGGCGCGGGCTGATCGAAGAGGCTACTGGCGAGCGGATCAGTTTCGGACAGTGGATGGTGATGGCGATTCCCATCTGCTTCGTGATGTTCCTGCTGTTGACGCTGATCCTGCTGCGGCTCAACAGACCAGAGATCAAACGCATTGACGGCGTCGCCGAGTACGTGGCCAGCGAGCGCGAGAAGCTGGGCAAGCTGTCGCGGGCGGAGAAGAACACGCTGATTGCGTTCGGCGTCACCGTGACGCTGTGGATCCTGCCGGGTGTGTTCGCGTTGATCACCGGCACCGAGTCCAGCGGGTACGAGCTCGTCAGCGACCGGCTCGACGAGGGCGTGGTCGCGGTGTTCGGCGCGTCGCTGCTGTTTCTGCTGCCGACCGATTGGCAGAGCAGGGAATTCACTCTGCGCTGGAAGGATGCTGCCGAAATCGACTGGGGCACAATCATCTTGTTCGGCACCGGCATCATCTTCGGCTCGCTGATCTCCTCGACCGGTCTGGCCGAGACCATCGGCACCTCCGTCAACGACGCGCTGGGTCTGACGAGCAGCATCGCGATCACCATCTTCGCGGTGATCCTGGCGATCATCGTCTCCGAAACCACAAGCAACACCGCGTCGGCCGCGGTGGTGGTGCCGATCGTGATACCGGTGGCGGTGGCCGCGGGGGTCAACCCGTTCGTGCCTGCGCTGGCGGCGACTTTCGCGGCGTCGTTCGGCTTCATGCTGCCGGTGTCCACCCCGCAGAATGCGATCGTCTACGGCTCGGGCGTCGTCCCGATCACGAAGATGATCCGCTCCGGCGTCGCATTCGACATCGCGGGCGCTATCCTGATCATCATCTTGCTGCCGCTGATGATCAGCCTCTTGGGATTGGGTACATGACCGATATCGCCGTCATTCCCGGCGACGGGATCGGTACCGAGGTGATCGCTTCGGCGCGCGCCGTACTCGACGCGGTCGCGAAGAAGCATGGAATCGCGTTGTCGTACACCGAGTTCGACTGGTCATGCCAGCGATACGCGGACGAGGGCGCGATGATGCCCGACGACGGAATCGAGGCGCTGCGCGGGTTCGACGCCATCTTCCTGGGCGCGGTCGGGTGGCCGGGTGTGCCCGACCACGTGTCGCTGTGGGGTCTGCTCATCCCGATCCGCCGCGCGTTCCGCCAGTATGTGAACATGCGGCCGATCCGGGTGTTCGACGGCGTCGAAAGCCCGCTGCGCACGGCGCAGAATGTCGACTTCGTCGTGGTCCGCGAGAACGTCGAAGGTGAGTACAGCGAGATCGGCGGACGGCTCAACCGCGGCTTTCCCGACGAAATGGCGGTCCAGGAGTCGGTTTTCACGCGCAACGGGGTCGGCCGCATTGCGGACTTCGCGTTCGAGCTCGCTCGCACCCGCCGCGGGTACGTGACGTCGGCGACCAAGTCCAACGGCATCGTGCACACGCTGCCGTTCTGGGACGAGGTGGTCGCCGAGCGGGCGTCGCACTACCCCGACGTGCGGCTCGACAGCGAGCACATCGACGCGCTGGCCGCCAAGTTCGTGCTGCAGCCACAGCGATTCGACGTCGTCGTCGGCTCGAACCTGTTCGGCGACATCCTCAGTGACCTCGCCGCCGCGGTGGCGGGTTCGATCGGGATAGCTCCGTCGGCCAATCTCGACCCCACCAAGCAGTACCCGTCGATGTTCGAGCCCGTGCACGGGTCGGCCCCCGATATCGCCGGGCAGGGCATCGCCAACCCGATCGGCGCGGTGTGGTCGGCGGCGCTGATGCTCGAACATCTCGGGCACGCGGACGCCGCCGGTGAGGTGATGGGCGCCATCGAGTCGACACTGGCCGCATCGGAGACCCGCACCGGAGACCTCGGCGGCCGGGCGTCGACCGCCGAAGTGACCGACGCACTCGTCGCGCGGTTGGGGTAACCGACCTCAGCAAACTCCCGCGCTCCACCGGCACCCCGCAGGGACGCTCCCAAAATTCGTGCATCTAGGGGTATCTCGGCGATGGTAATGTTGGTCGGCAAACATGTGTGTCCCCTGGACCGTCGGCGAGCGATGGGAAAGCGAATGAGCGACAATCTGCGGGTAGACCCGTTGGAGGTCCGGATGGCCGCAGACCACGTCAACGCGGCCGCCGACAGCCTGAGGTCTGCCCACGGCACCGCGCACGAGCGAATGGGCGCCGCCGCGCCCGGCTGGATCGGATCGAGCGCCTCGGGGCTCTCAGCAACCACCACGAAGTGGGAAGAGGAGTCCGCCGCACATTACACCGACCTCCTCAAACACGCCGAGGATCTGCGCTCGGCAGCGGCGAAGTATGTCCGCACGGACGACAACGCTGCTACCGAAATCGACTCTGCGGGAGCGAATTTGGGCACCATGGGGCTCTGACCCGTGGGGATGACGTTGGCCGACGTGGCGCGTTGGCAACCCGAGCAGATCGACGAGGTGTCCAAGGCGGCGGCGCACCGGGCCCGCACCAGCGGTGAGACGGCCGAGGCACTGCGCAACCTTTCGGTGTTCGGGACGTGGAAAGGCCGGTCCGGCGAGGCCGCGCAGCAGGCCATCGAGCAGTCGGCCACCAAGCTCGACACCACGCAGAAAGAAGCGATTCTGGTGTCGCTGGGCGCTCAGAAAGCCGCGGCCGATGCCCGCTCGGTCAAGAACGACCTCAACAGCCTCACCGAGTACGCGGCCGCAGCCCCGGCGGTGCAGCTCGACCTGAACACCGGCACGGTCACTCCTCCCGACACGACCGGGTGGACCGATGAGGAGATCGCGCAGCTCGAGAAGAAGATGGCCGAGGTGGAGAACCGCGCGGTCGCGGTGCTGGCCGCCGCAGAGGAGGTCGACGGCGACCTGGCCCGGGTGCTGTCCGCGGCCACCGGCGGCGATCCGGACACGCCCGCCGAGCAGGGCAGCGCCGACGGCGAATCGCTGCAGGACGGGGAGCTCACCCCCGAAGAGCTCGCCCGGCTCGAGGAGAACACCACGCTGACTCCGCAGGAGCAGGACGCGTTGGCGCGCGGTGAGCTGGTGCTGTCGGCCAGCCAGATGGACTACCTGAACCAGCTGTCGCGGTCGCTGGATGGCAAGAGCCCGGCCGAGATTCGCGCGATGGTGGACCAACTCGGCCCCAACGGAGGTCGCGTCGCCGACGCCCTGCAGCTGGTCTTCAACGAGAACATCACGGTCGCCGGAGTCAATCCCGACGCCAAACCCGGCGACGCCGGATACGTGCCCGCCCGCGGTGGTATGCAGAACCTGCCGTCGGGCATTCGCGAAACGTTCGAGGCGCCGCTGCGCGGGCCCACCGCCCCCACCGCCGGAACGAACGATAAGGGCAACCCCACCCTCGAGTGGCCCGACCCGTACAAGCCGTTCCCGCGCCTCGACGAGTACCGCGATGTCGCTGCGATCGTGTCCGCGGGTGACGCCAAGCTGCAGCAGGGCACCGCATTGGACGCCGCGCTGCTGGACAAGTCGGAGCAGATCCTGCAGAACATGCATGAAGCGCCCGATATCGCCTGGAAAGAGAACATCGGGCTGGGCCAGCGTCTCGTGGACCCGGCCGTGCAGGACATGCTCAACGCGGCCGGACGCGACCCGATGGCCGTCCACGGCGCGCTGGCCGGAGCGGACGGCAATACCCCCAACGGCGGCTTCATCGAGGACCTGTTCACGCATCAGTGGGCCGACAACGGTGCGGCGGCAGGCAATCTGCTCAACGGCACCGGCACCGGCGCCGTCCCGACGGATCTGACCGATCCCACCCAGGTCTTCCAGGCCGAGCGGGCGGGACAGACCATGCACGCGGTCGACAGTTGGGCCGGGGAGAACTCCGCCCGATTGCTCGATATCCCGGGGACCGACGGACAGTCGCTCGGACAGGTCAATCCCGACCTCGCGCGGGCGCTCGCCGACGCCAACAAGCCCTACATCGACGACATACTGGGTAATCCGCTCGACAACACCCGCGGTTTCGCGCCGCTCGACGATCTGAAGAATCCCGAGATGCCGGTCACCCGAGACCTTTTCGCGGTGATCGACACCGATCCCCAGGCCGCCGCCACGCTGAACAGCCAGGCCTACGTCAACGGGATGCAGTACCAGGCGAACTTCGAGCAGTCCATCATCGACGGAGGCACCGTCGAGACCGCGGATCTGCAGTCGGCGGGCACGCTGCGCGGCATCATCGACTCCGGCGCCAACATCGCCGACAACGACGCGATCAAATACGGCAATCTGCAAGAAGTCCGCGCGTATGAGAGCCGCCAAGAGTGGTTCGAGTTCGCCAAGACTGTCGGTGGTGAAATCCCCGGTGTCAAGACATTTCTCGAGTGGCACGACAAGATCGGAGGCGACATTATGCACGATATCTTCGTCGGGAATGCGCCGGTGCCGAACGACCCGACCTATATCGTCCAGGAGAGTTCCGAAGCGCTGCAGTACGCGGTCGCCCAGCGGTTGCTCGACAACAACATCGGCGATCCGCGGTTCTTCGCCGAGATCGGGTTGATCGATCCGGCCACCGGCCAGCTCAAGCCGCTCGAGAACGGCTTCGCCGACTTCCGGACCGCGCTGACCAACTACTTCAACGCAATCGATCCGACGGTGAAGATCGGCATCGAGGACTACGAGGACGCCTACCGGGACGCCCTGCCCCGGCCGCCCGCTCACACGGGATGACGTTCGCCTGACGGCGTCGTAAGTTTCACGTACGGTGGGGCCGTGGCCGAAGCCGACCGCAACCGCGTCATTGCCGCGACCCCGACGCAGATCTGGGATGTACTAGCCGATTTCGGCGCCATCGCGTCGTGGCTCGACGTCGACCACTCCTGCATCCTGACGCGGGGGCCGGACGGCGGGCTGGTCGGAACGGCGCGGCGCGTGCAGATCGGCCGCAACACGCTGGTCGAAACCGTCACGGAATGCGATCCGCAGTATGTCCTCGCCTATGAGATCGAGGGCCTGCCCAAGTTCTTGGGCACGGTCAGCAACCGCTGGAAACTCGAACCGACCAGCGGTGGCGAGACGGTCGTGACGATCACCAGCACCGTGCGGAAGGGGCGCGGCAGAACGCAGCAACTCGTCGAACGGTTAGCCAGCCGGGCGTTGGCCCGCGGATCCGACACCATGCTCGCCGCGCTGGCGAAGCGATTGGAGAACACCACATGACAGATCGGCCCGACATCATCATCGTGATGACCGACGAGGAGCGCGGGGTTCCGCCTTACGAGGCACCCGAGATCCTAGCCTGGCGTCGAGAGACGCTCACCGGTCGCAAGTGGTTCGACGAGCACGGCGTGAGCTTTCAACGGCACTACACGGGGTCGCTTGCCTGCGTGCCCAGCCGCCCGACGATCTTCACCGGCCAGTACCCCGACCTGCACGGCGTCACCCAGACTGACGGCATCGGCAAGGTCTATGACGACTCCCGCATGCGGTGGCTGCGCCCGAACGAGGTGCCCACGCTCGGCAACTGGTTCCGCGCAGCTGGCTACGACACGCATTACGACGGCAAGTGGCATATCTCGCACGCCGACCTGACCGACCCGTCCACCGGTGAGCCGCTGGCCACCAACGACGCCGACGGCGTCGTCGACCCGAAGGCGGTGCAGCGCTATCTCGACGCTGATCCCCTTGCACCGTATGGCTTTTCGGGTTGGGTCGGCCCGGAACCTCATGGCGCCCCGCTGGCCAACGCGGGACTCCGGCGCGATCCGTTGATCGCCGACCGCGTGGTGGCGTGGCTCAGGGACCGCTACGACCGCCGCCGTGCGGGAGACGTCGACGCCATGCGGCCGTTCCTGCTGGTGGCCAGCTTCGTCAACCCGCACGACATCGTGCTGTTCCCGGCGTGGCAGCGGCGCAGTCCGGTGCGTCCGTCGCCGCTCGACCCGCCGCCGATCCCGCCGGCGCCGACCGCCGACGAGGACCTGTCGACCAAACCCGCCGCGCAGATCGCCTACCGGGAGGCCTACTACTCGGGCTACGGACCTGCGCCGGCCATCGACCGCACCTACACGCGCCAGGCCCAGCGTTACCGCAACCTGTACTACCGCCTGCACGCCGAGGTCGACGCCCCGATCGACCGCGTGCGACGCGCAGTCACCGAGGGCGGCTCGCAGAACGCGGTGCTGGTCCGCACGTCGGATCACGGCGACCTGCTCGGCGCGCACGGCGGACTGCACCAGAAGTGGTTCAACCTGTACGACGAGGCGACGCGGGTGCCGTTCGTGGTGGCACGGATCGGTGAGCAGGCCACGCAGCCGCGGACGGTGACGGCGCCGACGTCGCATGTGGACATCGTCCCGACGTTGTTGGGCGCCGCCGGAGTCGACGTCGAGGCCGCTGCGGCGAAGCTGGCCGAAACCTTCTCCGAGGTGCACGACCTGCCCGGGCGCAATCTGATGCCGGTGGTCGACGGCGCAGCGGTGGACGAATCGCGAGCGGTGTACCTGATGACGCGCGACAACGTGCTCGAAGGTGACACCGGCGCATCCGGGATGGCCCGCAAGCTGAAGATGTCGACGAAACCCCCTGCGCCTCTGCGGATCCGAGTGCCAGCGCACGTTGCGTCGAACTTCGAGGGACTGGTGGTGCGCGTCGACGAGGCCGGCGGCCATGGGCATCTGTGGAAGCTGGTGCGGACGTTCGACGATCCGTCGACGTGGACGGAGCCGGGGGTGCGTCATCTCGCGGCCAACGGCATCGGCGGTGAGGCCTATCGGACGTCGCCGCTCGACGACCAGTGGGAGCTGTACGACCTGACCGACGACCCGTGCGAGGCCCGCAACCGGTGGACGGATCCGGACCTGCACGACCTGCGTCAGCACCTGCGCATGCAACTCAAGCAGGCCCGCGCGGAATCCGTCCCGGAGCGCAACAGTCCCTGGCCGTACACGTCACGCCGCTCTCGAATGTAAATCCCGGTTTCGGCCGTCAGGCGAACTTCAGCTCCGAAGCGGTTTCGGGGGCATCGTGGCTCGTCGCCGTGAGAAAGCGGTCCGGCAGGGCCAGTTTGTGGATCGTCCGAAGCGTCAGAAGGTATTGGCGCACGAGCGAGCCGCTGGTGTAGGGCAGGTCGTATTTGTCGCAGATGGCACGCACCCGCACGGCGACCTCTGCCAGGCGGTTGCTCGGAAGGTCGGGGAACAAGTGGTGTTCGATCTGGTAGCACAGGTTGCCCGTCGAGAACGCCAGTAACGGACCGGCGTCGATGTTGGCGGCGCCCAGCATCTGCCGCAGGTACCACTCGGCGCGGCTCTCCTCGTTGATGGCGTCGGCGGTGAATTTCTCGGCCCCGTCGGGGAAATGGCCGCAGAAGATCACCACATATGTCCAGAGGTTGCGTATGAGGTTCGCCAACGCGTTCGCGGCCAGCGCGCGACGCCAGCGCCGTCCACTCAGCGCGGGGAAGACCACGTAGTCCTTGACACCCTGGCGGGCGATCTTGCGGAGCAGCTTCCTTCTCTCCCGCGTGACCCGCACCGTGTCACCCTCGGCGCGGTCGCGCTCGGAATGGACGCCATGCAGCGCGATACCCCACTCGAAGATGGCCGCCAGCAGCAGGTTTCGCAGGGGCTGCAGCAGATGGACCGGTTGCCAGGGCTCGTCGCGGGTGATCCGCATGATGCCGAACCCGAGGTCGTCGTCCACACCGACCACGTTGCTGAACACGTGGTGGCGGTAGTTGTGCGAGTACCTCCATTGCGCCGAGACAGCGACCATGTCCCATTCCCAGGTAGTGGAATGGATTTCCGGATCGTTCATCCAATCCCACTGCCCATGGGACACGTTGTGGCCGATCTCCATGTTCTCGACGCACTTGGCGAACGCCAACGACGCCGTACCGAAGAGCCAGCCGGTGCGCGACCGGCTGACGCCGATGAGCAACCGCCCCGCCACTTCGAGCGCCCGTTGGAACAAGATCGTGCGCCGGATGTAGGCAGCGTCGCGTTCGCCGAGCGAGTCCTCGATATCACTGCGTATGGCGTCCAACTCGACACCGAGGGCCTCGATGTCCGCTTCGGTCAGGTGGGTGTAGGCACCGACGTCGGTGATTGCCAAAATGTGTCCTGTGTTCGTGCGGGTGGTGGAGCAGGCTCGCGTACGAGCCATTGGTGACAGCGGACCACCGGCCGGAATCGACGAAAGACAACGGCAGCACGTCGGCTGCGACCAGTCTAGAGAAAAATCGTCGGGGCGACGGCGGCGGTGTCAGCCGATCGATACCAGTTGGTCGATCGAGCCGTTGGGCAGCTCGCCGTCGACGACCGCCGTCACCAGCAACTTGTCCAGCGTGATAGCGCCGTTGTGGTTGGTCAGGAAGGCGATGTCGGCGGCATCGCGTCCGGCGGCGATACGCACCAACGACTGGCGCGGTGCCAGCAGCGTCGCGTCGACCACGCGCCAGGCGTCGTCAACGAGCGCCTCAGCGACCGCATGAAAGTCCATCGGGTACAGCCCGGGGGCATACACCGATACCACCCGGGCCGGGACGTTCACCGCCCGCAGCAGAGCCACGACCAGGTGCGCATAATCGCGACACACCCCCTCGCCGGCCAGCAGGGTGTCGGCCGCACCGTCGATCGGGTCGCTTGAGCCGGGGACATACTTCAGGCGGGTGCCGACCCAGGAGGACACGTTCTCGAGCAGGGTCGTCGAGTTGAGGTAACTACCGAACTCGGTCGCGGCGAAACCGTAGAACTTGTCGGCTTCGGCGTAGCGACTGGGACGCAGGTACATCAACCGGTCGTAGGGGGTGATGGGCGCGGGATCCGTCCGGCCGACGATCGTCGCGGCGTACTCCACCGTCAGCGTGCCTGTGGACACGGACAGGGTGTGTATGCGGTTTCCATGTGCGCCGCTGATCTCGGTCGGTTCGACGGGTTTGCCGTCGAGAAGAATTGAAAGCTGCTCGTGTACTTCGGCATTCGGATGCGGGGCGACGGCGATCTGAAATTCCAATTCGGTCGGATCGGTGATCTCGACCTGGAGTTCGACCCCGACCTGTCGCCGCATGAGCTGGGTCACGAGCCGGACGTGAGGAGGGAGTTTACCGTCGACTCGTTTCCGGTCGTGGCGGCGGCCATCGCGATCGTGTTAGCCGGCTGCCGTTGGTATCCGTCGAGACGGACGACTCGCCCGCCCACAACCGTCTTCCGCGGCGCCTCCGCCCAGTCGGCGAGGTTGTAGATCATCCGGGACACAGGTCCGAGACGAACCGAAAGAACGCGCAATCGAGGGATGCTCTCGGGCCCGTCGTGTCGTCGGGCGGAGACTGTGGGGGCTACTTGTACCGCCATGGAATGGTCCCGTCTGAGCCGTCGAACGGCTCCATCACTCAGCTCGGTGACGACACGATCTCAAATGGTCGCGTGCGAGATATCGCCGATAGCCGTTCAGCCTACGCCACTTGGCCCGTCATCGCCGACCTGAACTCAAATCCATTGGGCAGCAGCGAATTTCACTATTTCCGCTTCGGACCCACATACGAAAAGTGAGCTGGTGGGAATTCCCACCAGCCCACAGTCGTCGTGCAAGCTAGACGGCGGTTACGCCGATTGCCTGAGGCCCTTTGGCGCCCTGCTCGATGTCGAACTGAACGCGTTGGTTCTCCTCCAGCGACCGGAATCCATTTCCCTGGATCTCCGAATAATGAACGAAGACATCCTTCGCGCCGCCGTCGGGAGCGATGAAGCCGAAGCCCTTATCGCCGTCGAACCACTTCACAGTTCCCTGTGCCATACTTTTCAACTTCTCTCATTCTGAACGGATGTAGATAAACATCCACGTGAGACGCTATCACGCTCACCCCTCACCTCGTTCCGCGAGCGTGCGGGTCTGCAGCCGCCACGCCGCGGAATTTCGACAGTCTGCGCACGCTCGAGGCGGCGCGAGTGTGCGCATAACGCGATTGATTGCATACAACACGCCGTAATGATTGCTCGCGGACGCGTGTTTCAGACGACGGCGACAATCGCCAACTCTTTTACAGCGAACGATGGCCGAAAACCCTACTCACCAAAGCGAATCAAGGCGTACGGATATCTACCGGCACTAAGCGCACGCTCGTCGCATCGCGACGGTGCGCAAACCGCCGAGATTTCACGGCATGCCGCCTACAAACACGCGCGCTCGCGGCCCGCAAGACAACTACTGCGTCGAGTAGTCGAAGCTCAACCAGCGCTGCGGGCGCATCCGGATGATGACCGACGTCGACGTGAGGTTCTGGTCGGTGAAGGTGTTGCCTTCCTCTTCACCGAGGTAGCGGATGGCGATCTCGCGGACGACCCCGTCCTCGGCGGGTTCGATACCGGTCACGTCGCCCTCGGCGGTGACGTACCGATACGGCGGCGCCTCGTCCTGCGCGGTGATCGAGAACCGGCCGGCATCCTTGATCAGCTGGTGCTTGAGCGACGCCGACTCCGTCCACAACAGCACCTCACCGCCCGGCTGATAGCCGTACCAGATCGGCACGCTCAGCGGCGCCCGGTCGGGGCGCTCGACGGCGATGACGCCCACGTGGACGTCGGACAGGAACTTCTCGCGCTCATCGGTCGTCATCTTGGCCATAGCTCAGACAACCGCTGCGACCACGATCACATTCCCGCCGAGGTTCCGCGTCGTGGTCCCCGTCGCAGCGCCTAGCCTGGATGTGATGCTGACCGAGCTTATCGAGCTGCCCGCGGGCATCTTCGCGATGGGATCGGCCGACTTCTACCCGGAGGAGGCGCCCGTCCACGAGGCGACGGTCCAAGCGTTCTCGATCGAACGCCACCCCGTCACCAACGCGCAGTTCGCCGAGTTTGTCGCCGACACGGGTTACGTCACCCTCGCTGAGCAGGAGCTCGACCCCGCCGCTTATCCGGGCGCCTCGCCCGACGACCTGGTTCCCGGCGCACTCGTCTTCCGCCCGACCCGCGGTCCGGTCAACCTGCGCGACTGGCGGCAATGGTGGACCTGGGTACCGGGCGCCAGCTGGCGCCACCCGTTCGGGCCGGAATCCTCGATCGACGACCGCCCCGACCACCCCGTGGTGCAGGTCGCGTATCCGGACGCGTCGGCCTACGCCGCCTGGGCGGGCCGCCGCCTACCGACCGAAGCGCAGTGGGAGTACGCGGCGCGAGCCGGATCCCAATCCCGATACGCCTGGGGCGACGACGCGCAGCCCGACGGACGCCTGATGGCCAACGTATGGCAGGGCCGCTTCCCGTACCGCAACGACGGGGCCCTCGGCTGGGTGGGCACCTCGCCGGTGGCCACGTTCCCGCCCAACGCATTCGGACTCGTCGACATGATCGGCAACGTCTGGGAATGGACGACGACGCCGTACGCGCCACGCCACCGACCCGACACCCAGAAGTCGAGCTGCTGCGCGCCGCCCACCGGCGATCCGTCGAAATTCCAGACGCTCAAGGGCGGCTCACACCTCTGCGCACCCGAGTACTGCCATCGGTACCGGCCGGCCGCTCGGTCCTCTCAGTCGCAGGACAGCGCCACCACACACATCGGATTCCGCTGCGTCACCCCGTGACGTTGTGCGACAACATCTTCGCGGGCGAACCGATACACATGCGGACCTGACTTGTCGGACCCTGCGCATACAGTACGGGCATGATCACATCGGTCGCCATCGCGCTGGCCCGTCCGCGCGGGCCCTTGCTCCGCTATTCGGCATGCTCGCAGGACCGATGTTGGACTGGAACCGTGCGTGCGGACTCTGGTGACACGGCGATTCTCGACGTCGTACGCCGGGTCCGCGAGGAGGCCGGATGTGAGCGGATCCGGTTCGTGGTTCACCTGCCGCCGCGGAGCACGCTGTGGGCGCTGCGGGACGAGATCGCCTTGTTGATTCCCGGTGCGTATCTGGAGCGGCCGCGGCTTGCCGACGAGGAATTGGTGCGCGCGGCGTACGAAGGACTGCGGGTCGAAGCGTCGACCGCATGAGTCCGACTCTCGCCGGCCTGAATCAACGGCACCCGCAAGGCCTTTGCCGACGCAACGGTTTATTGACACAGACGCCAATCGGGCGTTGAGTCTAGGTGCCTTGGCGTCCGCATGAGGGCGCGCCGAGGCTTGCACCCGGCCGCCTGGCCCCGCGCAAACCGTATCGAAGGGGCTCGTCATGGCAGACGTGGACTATTGCGTCGTGGGTGCCGGATTCGCCGGTCTGACCGCGGCATTGCGCTTGAAGCAGGCAGGTCACTCGGTGGCGCTGCTGGAGGCCCGCGACCGCGTCGGTGGTCGCACATTCACCGAGGTGCGCGACGACGGGACCTGGATCGATCGCGGCGGCGCCTGGATCGGTCCCGGACAGGACGCGATCTACGCGCTCATGAAGGAATTCGGGGTGCCGAGCTACAAGCAGTACACCGACGGCGACGCGATGATGTTCGTGGGCGGCAAGAAGTACCGCTACACCGGAACGATCCCGCTGTCGATGAGCCCGTGGGCGGTCGCCAACATCGGCACGGTTTTTCTCGAGCTCACGCAGATGTGCAAGGCCATCCCGGTGGAGGCGCCGTGGACCGCGCGCAAGGCGCAGAAGTGGGACCAGACCAGCTGGGCGGCGTGGCTGGACAGGAACACGCTGTCCAAGCCCGCCCGCGAACTGCTGGAAAGCGCTGTCGCGGGACTGTATACGTCTGCGGCATCAGAGATCTCGTTGCTGTTCATGCTGTACCAGATGGCGTCGGCCGGCGGACCGAGCTTCGTGCTGGGCGTCAAGGACGCAGCCGAGGACGCGCGGCCGGTCGGCGGCATGGGCGCTATCCATCGTGCGGTCGCAGCCGAGCTCGGTGACATTATCCACCTGTCGCAACCGGTGCGCAGCGTCGAGCAGACTTCCGACGGGGTTAACGTGCGCTCCGACGACATGGTGGTCAACGCGCGCCGAGCGATCGTCGCGGTGCCGATCTCGATAGCAAGCCAGATCACCTATGAGCCAATGCTTCCCGCCGACCGATCATTTCTGCACCAACGCATGCCGAGCGGGGCGGTCTACAAGATCGCGCTGGTGTTCGACGAACCGTTCTGGCGAGCCGACGGCCTGTCGGGGCAGTCGTTCGGACCCGGATCACCCGCGAGCCTGACGATCGACTCGTGCACCGACACCGGCACTCCCGGAATGCTCACGGTGATCACCGAGGGTCCCGAAGCGCGCCGGTTGACCAACCTCGACGAGGACGAGCGCAGGAGCGCGGTCCTGGGCGCTGTCGCGGAACGTCTTGGTGACAAAGCGCTCAAACCGGTCGACTATGTCGAACAGAACTGGACCATCGAGAGGTACTCCGGCGGCGGGATGATCGCGCACGCCCCGCCGGGTGTGCTCACCGAGTTCGGACCCGCGCTGCGTGAGCCGTGCGGACGGATCCACTGGGCCGGCACCGAGACGTCAGCGGTGATGTACGGGTTCATCGACGGCGCCGTGCGTTCCGGCGAGCGCGCCGCGGCCGAGGTCATGGCCCGCGAAGCGATGGCTATGGCTTGACCGAGGGGTCGTGCGCGTCGCGCCACGCCTGCCATATTTCGGGGCGCAGCCGACCGCGGTCGGGTACCGGCAGGCCCGCGTCGCGCGCCCACGCGCGGACTTCGGCGGTGCTCGGTTCGGACTCCGCACCCGCCGGCGCAGGTATTGCGATGTCGATTCGCTCCCCCGAGATGCGCTGTTGCGCAGCTTCTTCAGTGAGCGCCCAAGTGTGCGCGGCAGCGAGGAAGCGGTAAGTCCATTCCTCGGCGAGCTGGCGAGTCTCGCAGAACACCACCGGCACACTCGGCCACCGAATCTGCAACTCGGCGAGGGCGTCGGCGACCACGGCGGGGCGGACGAAGTTGTGCCGGAACAGTTGCGAGTAGCGGTCTTCGACCACAACCGCTGCGCGCGGGAGTGCCGAGAGATGGGCGACCTGAAAGCGAAGCTTGCCGCTGGTCAGACCGGACACGAGATCGGGTAGTGATTTTCGTTCCACGCTGGCCACCAGCGAGCCGTCCACGGTGATCCCGTAGTCACCGCATGGCAGTGCCCGCTTCACGATGCTGACCTGTTGCGAGCTGAAGGTGTAGGCGTACCGCTCATGCGCATCCACCAGCACCTGCAACTCTTCGATACCTTGAGCGCGTGCGGTCGGCGTTCGCACGTTGGGGCGCGCTTGTTTACGGGTGCGCGGCGACTGCCAGAACACCACCTCGCGGCCCCGGGCAGTGGTGAACACGATCTGGGAGCGGTTCTCGCGCCCGCGCTGCAGAATGACATCGATGGCCGCGCCACGGCGCTGACACGATTGCAGCGGAAGCCGTTCGATGACCTCGGCGTCGGCGGGCCACTCGTCAAGACTCATCGGGTGGCAGTACAGCGCTTTGACGCGCGGCCACGTGCCCGAGGTCCGGAAGACCAGATCCCCGCCCGGTTGCGGAAGTCGCAACAGATACCGCAGCCGGGAATCGGGCTGCGGGTTCGCCGCGATCAGCAATTCCGCCACGCGCTCCAGTGTGCCGCGTGCGGGCGGGATTCGGCAGAGCCGAATCCCGCCCCGTAGATCAGGCGATGAGGACTGCCACGTCGCTGTGCAGATGCGCCAGGCCAGAGTCGAGCGTCGCCAACTGCGCGCTGAGGCCACGAGGTACTGTCCGACCGGTGAGCGGGGATCTGATCCTCACCGACGAGTTCCGGGAGGCCTTGGCGCTCCTGGCCGGCGGCAAGCATCTGTTTCTCACGGGCAAGGCGGGCACCGGCAAGTCGACGCTGATCCGTCGCTTCATGGCGGAGACCGACCGCAACGTCGTGGTGGTCGCGCCGACGGGGATTGCAGCGCTCAACGTCGACGGCTACACCATTCACCGGCTGTTCGGCTTCCGTACGACGACGACGCTGAGCGACGTCACCGGCGGTCAGTACCGGCCGGGCCGATTCGCCAGGACGCTGGCGTCGCTGCAGACATTGATCATCGACGAGGCCTCCATGGTCCGCGCCGACGTCTTCGACATGGTCGCCACGGCGCTGGAGCGCTACGGACCGGAGCCGGGCGTGCCGTTCGGCGGCGTGCAGATCGTGCTCGTCGGCGACCTGTACCAGCTTCCACCGGTGGTCGGCGACGGCGAAGAAACCTACTTCTCGACGGTCTATGAGACTCCCTACTTCTTCTCGGCCCGCAAATTCGCCCGCGAGGACTTCCTCACGATCTCGTTGACGACGGTCTTCCGCCAGCTCGGCGACGACCGGATGACCGCGATTCTGAACGAGATTCGCGAAGGCGTCCTGCTCGGCCACGCCCAGGAGCAGCTCAACGCCCGCGCCGACAACGACTTCATCCCGCCCGACGACGAGTTCTGGCTGACGCTCGCGCCGACCAATCGGCTCGTGACCGCACGCAACCGCCAGCATCTCGAGCGGCTCGACGGCGACGAGATGATGCACCGCGCCCGCGAGTCCGGGGACCTGTCGCTGTTCGACAAACCGATCGAGGACGAGCTGCGGTTCAAGGTCGGCGCGCAGGTGATGATGCTCAACAACGACCAGGGCGACCGGTGGGTCAACGGCTCGATCGGGCGAGTCGTCGGCGTCGGCTACGACCGCTACGGCGTCGTCGTCGAGGTCGAGTTCGCCGACGGATCATGCGCTGAGGTCACGCCGTTCACGTGGGAGGCGACGCGCCCGGTGGTCGACGGCGGCACGCTGCGTCGTGAGGTGATCGGCACGTTCACGCAGCTGCCGTTCAAGCTGGCGTGGGCTATCACGATCCACAAGAGCCAGGGGCAGACGCTGGAGCGGGTCGTCGTCGATCTCACCGGCGGCATGTTCTCCACGGGTCAGTTGTACGTGGCATTGAGCCGGTGCACCTCGCTGGCGGGGTTGGTGCTGAAACGCCCTGTGCTGCCGAAGGATTTGAAGACCGACCGGCGCATCGCCCGCTTCCTGCGCAGCTCGATCAGCGGTACCGCGGCGCGCAAGTACTGCGCGATCGGCATGCTCACCGTCGGCGACGAAGGACGGATGTCGCGGCCGCGGCCGGTGGAGCTGGCGGTGGCCTTCGACGACGGGACCGCCGTCTCCACGCTGGTCAACCCCCAGCGTGATCTGGCCGACGCGCGAAACGCCTACGGCATCAGCGTGTCCGATGTACTGCTGGCACCGACGCTGCGCGAAGCCTGGGCGGTGATCGCGCCGATGCTGGCCGGCTGCACGCCCGTCGCGCCGGGAGTGGACGAGACGCTCGGACTGATCGACTTCGAGCTCAAACGACTCGGCCACGTCACGCCGATGCCGCTGGGCGTCGAACTGCGCGGAGCGCGCGTGACAGGGCGGACGGCGTTGGAACGTGCGCGGTCGGCGCTGGGGGCGTTGGCTGCCGCGGACGTCGAGGAGGGTTCGTCGCCGTTCGAGGAACCCGAACCGGCGGAGTCGGTTTCGGGCCTACTGGTCAGCCGCGACCCGGACGTGCCGACGCCGACGGCCGAGCATCTACCCGGGTTGTCGGCGCTGTTGAGGATCAGCCGCGACGTGGGCGCGGTGCTGTTGGGCGCATCGGTGCACCGGGACCTCGACTCGTCGTGGGATGCGGCGGCGCGGTCGACGGTCGCGGATCAGTTGCGTGCGGCGGCCTCCCGGACGTTGCTGCCCGACGACGTGGTGGCGCGCCTGCACGCGATTTCGGAGCTGCTGGGCGTCGACGTGGTCGGCGACGCGGAGTTGGTCGCCCGCCACGACATCGGCGAAGCACTGGCGCCCGGCGCGCGGATCTGTTTCACGGGAACGGCTTTGGACCCGAACGGCCGCGTGGTGGAACGCGACGAAATCGAGCGGATGGCTGCGAGGGCGGGCCTGAAACCGGTGCGGTCGGTGACCAAGACACGGTGCGAGGTGCTGGTCACGGCCGAGGCGGGCACGCAGTCGGGTAAGGCGCGCAAGGCGCAGGAGTACGGCAAGCCGGTGTTCACCGCCGAGGAGTTCTTTGCCTGGCTGGCCGATCGCTAACCGGGTTTCAGGCGCACCATGGCCTCAACTGGTTCGCAATCTCTGGTACGTCGTCGATCACACCCGAAGCGATGGTGATCATGAAGTCGAAACGAGCGTCCTCGCCTGCCGTCACCCTCTCACCGTTGAGGCCGAGGAACACCTGACACGCCGTCCACGCCAGCCGCCTGTTGCCGTCGACGAGTGCATGATTGCGGCAGAGGGAATGCAGCACGGCAGCCGCCTTGGTGTGGATGTCGGGATAGGCGTCGGCCCCGGCGACGGTGGTCTTGGGCCGCGCCACCGCCGATTCCAGCAAGCCGTAGTCCCTGACCACCACCTCACTGGAGATCGCCCACGCCGCGATCAGCAACAAGTCATCGAGGTCCAGGTAGACGGTCATGTGTCTGCGAGTCGCCGCAGCACACCTTGTTCACGTTCGATTACCCTGTCTAACACTGTCTTTACGTCGTTTTGATGCGCGCGGCGCTCGATATACTCGTCGATGGCTGACAGCGCCACCGCTTGCATGGAACGCCCCTCGGCCTCGGCCTGTCGGCGAAGCGCTTCCGCCTGCTTCTCGCTGGTCCGCAATGTCATGCCCATGCGCGTGACGATACCACTTTGATACCACGCGTCCCGCTCGGCGATGTCACCCACGAGAAGTAACGTCGGCTCATGGCGAACGTGAAGACGCGCGTCGCCCGCGCGGCAGATGCGGTGCTGGCCGAACGAGGAGCGGTCCGAACCATCGACGTTCTCGTGGAACTGGGCTGGCTTGCGCAACCGAACGTCGAGCGGTGGGAGCGGGGCCGAGTTCCGCGGCTGGAGATGTGCGTACAGGTCGGCGGCGACAAGGTCGTGGAAGCCGCGGAGGCATTGCGGCGCTGGGCCGAAGAGCGCGGGCTCGAACAGCGTGAGGCCACCTATGGCGATCTGGTCTTCACCGCCGACGGCGACCCCGACGTCGAACAGGCCTACCGCACGTATTTGGCGACGGCGGGCCACGTCGAACCGGTGCGCGAACAGCCGCGTCCCCGCGACATTGTCGTGATCTCGCCGCACAACCCCTGGGACTGTTCCTCGTGCGGCGACGCTCATGACCCCGGCGATCTGCTGGTCCAGGGCACGGCCGGCACCCTGTGCCTCGACTGCGCCGACCTCGGCCATCTCGAATTCCTGCCGTCCGGTGACGCCGCGCTCACCCGTCGCGCCAAGAAGGCCAGCCGGTTGTCCGCGGTCGTGGTGCGCTGGGCCAGGCGACGTCATCGCTACGAACGACAGGGCGTCCTGGTGGAGTCGGCAGCCATCGAACAGGCCGCGCGAGAATGCCTGTCGGACGCAGACTTACGGGCAAGGCGCCGCGATCGCGACAGGATTCGTCGCGCCGATGAGGACGTGCGCTTTCAGGGCGAGTTCGCCGCCGCGATCCGTGAGCAGTTCCCCGGGTGTCCCCCGGACCGTGCGGAGGCGATCGCGATGCACACCGCGGCCCGCGGCAGTGGCAGGGTGGGCCGCAGCGCTGCGGCACGGAGTTTGGCCCCCGAAGCGGTCCGACTTGCCGTCGCCGCGTCGATCCGCCATATCGACACGGAATACGACGACCTGCTCATGTCGGGTGTCGATCGCGATAGCGCCAGGGCGCGGGTGTACGACCGCGTCGAGGATGTCCTCACCGCCTGGCGTGAGGGTGTCACGATGCTCGACACATGACTATCGCCGTTCGTCGCGGCGGGCGAGCAGCTCCCGCAGCGTCGGCAAGACGCGTCGATACTTCGGCCGGGCGGCGGCCTGCTCCGCGCGGATCACGTCGGCGAGCGATGCGATTTCGACTGTCACACCGTAGATTTAGGTCGAGATCTGTTATATACCGTCGGCCTCCGGGAGCGCGTCCTGCCGGTGGAAGTGCCGCCACAACCGCGCGCCACCCGAGAGCGCAACGAGCACCCCGACGCCGCCGATCACGATGCCGGCGAACAGCGACAGGAACATCGGATCGACGGAGTCGCCGGTGGTTCCGGCGCCGAAGATGCCGCCGACCAGAAACCCGAACAGCGGCGCCAGCACGGCGACCGCCGTTCCCAGCAGTGCCCGCCACAGGCCGGGTGGCGTCGGCTCGAGTACGACGGGACGCCCGTCGTCCAAGGCGTCGTCCGTCTCGCCGACCGTCGCGGGGTCAGGTGTGGTGCTACTCATCGGATTTCACACTCCTGATGTGGGGAACCGCCTCACTGGGGCCGCCGGCGTCGACGGCCTTGTCCGACCGTGAACCTTCGAGGAACGGGCGCACGATGTCCATGGGGATCGGGAAGACGACGGTGGAGTTCTGATCGGCGCCGAGTTCGAGCAGCGTCTGCAGATAGCGCAATTGCAGCGACGCCGGGCTCTCGCTGAGCGTGATCGCCGCATCGCGCAGTTCTGTCGACGCCTGCAGTTCGCCGCGCGCGCTGATCACCTTGGCGCGCCGTTCCCGTTCGGCCTCGGCCTCGCGGGCCATCGCGCGCTGCATCATCTCGGGGATCTCGACATCCTTGATCTCGACGACCTCGACGACGATCCCCCATGGTTCGGTCTGTTTGGCGATCGACGCCGCGAGGTCCTCGTTGAGATCGGCGCGGTGCGCGAGCAGCGTGTCGAGGTCGGCGCGGCCCACGACCGAACGCAGCGTGGTCTGCGCGATCTGCGACGTCGCGATCGCGAAATTCTCCACGGCCATCACCGATTTCGTCGGATCGGTCACCCGGAACAGCACCACGGCGTTGACGCGCGCGGTGACGTTGTCGCGGGTGATGACCTCCTGCGGCGGGATCGTCAGCGTCACCGTCCGCAGGTCGACGCGCACGAGCTTGTCGACGCCCGGCAGCACGACGACGATGCCGGGTCCCAGCGGCCCACGCAGCCGGCCAAGACGAAACGCCACACCACGCTCGTACTCCTTGACCACGCGTATCGATGCGACCGCAGCCGCCAGCAGCACGATCGCGAAGAAAACCACAACCACCATCCAGGCGTCCATCAGAGCACCTCCCGCGGCTCGTTCCGCCGGTCGGACGCATACGAGCTCCGACGCCGGATCTCCGCTTCTGCCAGCCGCTTTCGTTCCTCGAGGTTCTCGTCGAGCGACTGGAACACCACCCCGTCAGGAACGGCCGGGGTGCGTCGCAGGTGCGACCACAGCGGCAGACTCATCACACCGACCACGACCGCGGAGCCCAACAGCAGCAGCGCCTCCGGTGCGGTGTCGGCAGCCAGGGCCGTCGCCAACGGCAGGATCACCGCGATGGCGCTGACGGCGCAGGCGATTCCGCGGTGGAAGCGCGCGGCCTCCGATGCCGGCCAACTGTCGATCGCGCGGCTCACCTCGCGACCGTCGTGCGACGAGGTACAGGTGTGCTTGACCGGGCAGGCGTTGCAGATCGACGGGGTCCCCCGGTAGCGCATGACCCGGTTGTCGGGGTCAAAGGACGTGGGCCACAACCACTGATCCTCCGGACACTGCCAGGCATCGTGGTCTTCGTGGTAGACGAACGCGCCCGTGCGGTGCCCCTCGACCTTGGCCGCGGCGTGGCGGGCGAAGGTGTCGATGCCGTACGCGATGGCGACGAGAACGACCGCGTAGCCGATCGTCAGCCACGCGGCGATCCCGATGCCGGCGATCACGGGCCCTCACCGCTTTCGTCGGGCGTCACCCGTCGGTCCGACGCATAACGGCTGCGTCCCGGTACCGCCATACCGGTGCGGTCCTCCTCGGCGTGGGCGTGTTCCTCGACGAACAACGTCTCGGCGGGCAGCGTGTGCGTGGTCGCCTTGATGCCGTATCGCACACCGAGCCAAGCGATCCAGAGGAACGGCAGGACACCCCCGAGGATGAACAGGAAGTCACCGGGCATGCGCAGCCACTCGAGCACCACGTTGCCCGACTGGGTGATGTAGTTCAGCGTGCGGGCCTCGTAGTAACCGTCGTTGACCGAGTGCCACAGTTGCAGCACACCGAGTGGCAGCAGCGTGGCGAACACCATCCACGCCAACCCGATGTTGAGCGACCAGAACGACAGCTTCGCCAGCTTCTCCGGCCAGCGTTGCGGCGGGATGATGTAGCGCAGCGCGAACAGCGCCAACCCGACGGCGAGCATGCCGTAGACGCCCATCATCGCGCCGTGCGCGTGGTTTGCTGTGAGCGCGGTGCCGATCTGGTAGTACGACACGATCGGCAGGTTGATCAGGAAGCCGAAAATGCCTGCGCCGACGAAGTTCCAGAAGCCGACGGCGACCAGGAACATCACCGCCCACCGGTGCGGGAACGGCGCGCTGCTGCGCGACTGCTGCCGCGAGCCCAGCTGCAGGAATGTCCACGCCTCGACGGTGAGGAATGTCAGCGGGATGACCTCCAGCGCGGAGAAGAACGCGCCAAGAGCCATGTGCTCCACCGGTGTTCCGGAGAAGTACAGGTGGTGCATCGTGCCGATCACACCGCCCATCGAGTACAGGATGACGTCGAGGAAGATCAGCTGGATCGCGATCTTGCGCCGCACCACACCCAGCATCACGAAGATGTAGGCGACCATGACCGTGGTGAACAGCTCGAGGAAGTCCTCGACCCACAGGTGCACCACCCAGAACCGCCAGAATTCGGCGACGGTCAGATGGGTTTCGGTACCGGCGAGCATGCCGACGGCGTAGAACGCCGGAATGGCCAGCCCCGCGTAGAAGAACAGCCACGGCATGTTCAGCTTGCTCTCGGTCTTCAGCCGCGAGCGGATCGCGCGGAAGATGATCGCCATCCACAGGAACAGCCCGATCACGAGCAGCGCCTGCCAGAAGCGCGGCAGGTCAAGGTATTCCCACTGCTGGTCGAAGAAGATCGAGCCCTTGGCCCAGTCGACACCGAAGGTGCTCAGCGCCGTGCCGATCAGGGTGCCGGCCACGACGACGAACAACGCGCCGAGCAGGCCGTAGGTCAGCCAGGACTGTCGGCGCGGTTCGCGGCCGGAGATGATCGGCGCCAAGAAGATTCCGGCGGCGAGGAAGGACGCCGCTGTCCACAGCAGCGACAGCTGGACGTGCCAGGTCCGCGCGAGGTTGAACGGCAGAATCTGGGCCAGGTCCAGACCGAAGAAGTTGCTCAGCTCGGCGCGGTAGTGCTCGATGGCGCCGCCCAGTATCGCCTGGCCGAGGAAGAGCACCGCGACGACGAGGAAGAACCACGCGGTCGCCTTCTGCGACGGGGTGATCGCGACCTCACCGGGTTGGCGGAACCTCAGGGACGGGGTTTCGGTTGCGTGCCAACCGATCTTGCGGCTCCACCGGCCGTAGAGGGCGAACAGCGCGCCGAGCCCGGCGAGCAGCGCGATGAGCGACATCGCCGACCAGACCAGGATGTCGGCCGTGGGGGTGTTGTTGACGCGGTGTTCGGGTGGCCAGTTGTTGGTGTAGGAGTAGGAGTGGCCGTCACGCTGGGCGGCACTGGCCCAGGCCGTCCAGCTGAAAAATGCTGTCAGCTCCTTGATTTCCTGCGGGTCGGTGATGACCTGCGGGATGAGGCCGTACTCGGTGGAGTCGGTGCCGAAGAAGTCGGCGTAGTAGTCGCGGATCTTCTCGAAGGCGCTCACCTGCTCGGCGGTGAACTGCAGCGTTCCGGTGGCCTCGTCGTAACGGTTGGTCCGCATCATCTCGACGACGGCGGCGGTCGGATCCTGCACTCCGGCGTCGCGCAGCTCCTGGCCGACGTGGTCGGCCGACAGGCGAAGGTATTCGGCGGTGTAGTCGGGTCCGAGATAGCCGCCGTGGCCCATCACCGACCCGTACTGCTGCAACCCGCGGCGCAGGAAGATCTGCTGTCCGGCGGTGATGTCCTGCTCGGTGTAGAGCGTCTGGCCGTCGGGTCCGACGACACGCTGTGGCTGCGGCATCGAGTCGGAGTAGGTGCGGGCGGCCAGCATACCCATGATCAGGAAGCCGAACACCATGACCAGGGCGACGCCCTGGACCCAGCCTTTGGAGATGGCGAGTTCCGCCTTGCTCGGCGCGGGCTCCAAGAACTGGTCTGTCACGGCTATCCCTTCCGACGACATCGGATTCACCATCGCAGCGTGTAGCCAAAGTAACGAAAGGCATCGCGAAAGTGGTGGAGGTTCCGAGAGTTCGCGTCGGCCTTGGCGGTTGCTAAGCAAAGGCTAGCCAAAGTTGGCGTGGCAGACGGGTGGTCGGGCTAGGGTGCGACTGTGCACGTCGACGTGATGACGACCCCGCAACCGCTCCAGGATATCGGCGAGCTGGCCCGACGGACGCAGACAGCCGGGTTCTCCGGACTGCTGTTCACCGAGACCGGGCGCACGCCGTACATGAACGCGGCGGTGGCGGCGCAGGCGGCGCCGGGACTCGAGTTGTCGACGGGCGTCGCGGTGGCGTTTCCGCGCAGCCCGTTCGTGACGGCAGCGACGGCGTGGGAGTTACAGGAGGCCTCGGGCGGGCGCTTTCGTCTCGGCCTGGGCACACAGGTGCGCACCCATGTCGTGCGGCGTTACGGGATGGAGTTCGAGCGACCCGGTCCGCGGTTGCGGGACTACGTGCTGGCGGTGAAGGCGTGCTTCCATGCGTTCCGCACAGGCAAGCTGGAGCACCGCGGCGACTTCTACAGCCTGGACTTCATCACGCCGCAGTGGAGCGCGGGGCCGATCGATGCGCCGGACCCGAAGGTCGATGTCGCGGCGGTCAATCCGTGGATGCTGCGGATGGCGGGCGAGGTGGCCGATGGGATCCATGTGCATCCGCTCGGCGAGCCCGGGTACATCGAGCGGCATGTGATGCCGAATCTGGCTGAGGGAGTGGAGAAGTCGGGCCGCTCAGTTGACGACATCGCGGTGATCGCGCCGGTGATGACGATCGTCGGCGACACCGATGAAGAACGCGATCGCGAGCGGGAGCTGGTGCGCACCAGCATGAGCTTCTACGGCAGCACACCGAACTACGCCTTCATCTGGGACGAGGCCGGGTTCGAGGGCACGACGGCGCGGATCCGCGAGAAGCAGAAGGCGGGCGATTTCGCGGGCATGGCGGCCTGCATCACTGACGAACACATCGCGACGTTCGCGACCGAGTCGACGTGGGATGGGTTGGCGGACGCGCTGATCTCACGGTACGGCGGGGTGGCATCACGCGTGGTGCTCTACAACGCGTTGGCCGATCCGGAACGGTTCGAGCGCTACGGCGAGGTGGCGCAGCGAATTCGGACACGATAAGTGGGGCGCTCAGCGGACTCGCCTTGACCGGGTCACCATTGGCTGCCACATACGGTGCAGGTCCAGTTGTCCTTTCGACGGGCGCAGCCGCGGTAGTCGTCCCACGGCGGGAAGTCCAGATGGAAGACCTCTCCGAACTGTGCGCTTTGCGTGCGTTGGGCGCCGCAGTAGGGACACCGCGGATGCTGGGCGAACAGGAAGTCGATCAGGCTTGTGAAGCCGCCGTCGCGCATGGCGGTGTCGCAGCGCAAGCACAGTACGCCGGGCCAATCGGCGGGAAGTTCTGGCAGCCAACACTTGTCGGGTATCGGGCCGTAGAAGTAACTGGGCACGTTGGTGGCTTCCATGATCACCGGCTGGGGTTGCGGCCGCTCGGGAAAGTCGACCGTGCGGATGCGGAAGGCGTCGCGGGCACGCTCGCCGAGCAGGTCGAGGACGGCTCCGCATCCGGTGCACCGGCCGCAGGAGTGCAGGAGGGTGGCCGCCGCGGCCATCGTCGAATGGCCGAACCGCGTCGAACGCTTGCCGTCGGCGTCGCAGTCGGTCAGCGCGAGGACCATGCGCGTGGCCGCGTCGCCGCGAAGCTGCCACACCTTGCGGGGGTCCTCGTCGCCGGCGAACCTGACCACCCGCGCCAGGGTGCCGAGGTCCACCAGGCCGGGGCTGGGCAGGCCCCAGGTGATCTCGGCGCGGTCGAAGCGGCCGTCGGGACCGATGCGACCGAGTCGCGTCATGACCGACGGCGGGTCGGTGTTCAGAACGATGGCCACCGGGTCGCCGATGTGGGCTTCACCGAAGCCGTAGCGCCACGGCCGGTACGACGAGCGATCCTCCAGAAGAGTGATCACCGCGTCCTTCCAGTCGGCTCCCTCGACGATGTGAAGACGTTCGATTGCAGTTTGCGTCACTACACCATTATTCCAGGTGCATATGACATTTCACTGATTCAGGCGTTTGCTGATCGGGTCACCAGAGGACGGCGATGGCCGCGGCGGCGAACGACAGGACGCCGATCGACCAGAACATCGGGCGCGGTATCGGGTTGCCGGTGCGCTTCTGGCGGGCGCTGCCCATGCCGAGGAGTCCGCCGAGGATCACGAGGATGACCAGTTTGATCCCGATCTTCGCATAGTTGAGTTCGATCCCGGCGGGCCACGGCGCGGCGAGAGCGAGGCCGGTGAGCAGCGAGAGCAGAAGGCCGTAGTCCATGGCGCGGGTGGTGCGGAAGCGCCGGGCCAGGGCCTCGGCGGCCCAGCCGCCGAACGTGATCGCGAAGCCGACGATGTGCAGCAGTACAACTACGTTGCGTAGTAGTTCCATGGGATGAGCTTAACGCTTGGCCGAAGATTCCCGGGGACGAAATTGCTGCGTTGGCGGCCCGTCGGGCGGTGTTAGTGTGCGGCTGACGCTGGAAAAGGGGGCATGGTGTCTGACTCGAACGAGCCGCTGAAGGTCGATCCGACCGAGCTGCGCATGGTCGCAGACCGGCTCGACGGCCAGGCGAGCGGGTTTCAATCAGCGCACCAGGCGGCACATTCACGAGCGGGGAACACCGCTCTCGGATCGGGGTCGGCAGCCGCCGCGTTGCCGAAGATGCTGGCGGCGTGGGAGTCCGACGGCGCACGGTTCGCCGGCGATTTCGCCAAACACGCGCAGGGACATCGCGAGGCGGCAGACAGTTATGTGCGCACCGACGCCGGTGGCGCCGAGGCGGTAGAAGACGCCGGCTCTGCGATGTGAGGTGCGGGCATGGCGCTGAGCCTTGGGGAGCTCAAACAGTGGCCTCCCGAGATCGCCGACGTGGCCCAGGCAGCACGCGAGGCCGCGGACAATCACACCGGCTCGGCTGAGTTCTATCGTTCGCTGATCACGGTGTCGACCTGGGAGGGCCAGGGCGCAGAGGCCGCGAAGTCGGCGATGACGGCCACGGCCGCAGACCACGAAGCGGTGGCCGACAATCTCGGCGCGGCGGCTCAAAGGATGGAGAACGTCCACCGCGACGCGGAGGCCCTCGCCGAGACGATCAAGGGCATCCTCGACGATGCCGCCGCCCAACCGGCAGTGGGCATCGATGAGTCCACCAATCAGGTGATCCCGCCCGATACCAGCCACATGACCGAGGAGTACGCCGCGCAAGTGGCGGCCAAGGTCACCGACCTCAGGGAGCGCATCGCGGATGCGCTCGCCGACGGTGAGCGCATCGACACCGAGTTGGCGGGTGCGATCACCGCGGCCAGCGGTGAACGGGTGGTGAGAACGGCCGGGTCGCTGGAGGACATGCTGCTGCCTGCGACTGGCGGGCGGCGTGATGGACCGAAGCTGGACGAGCAGTCGTCGACGCCGAAGAATCTCGATGAAGCACTGGACCGGATCGCCGAACCTGGCCAACCAGCGCAGCCGGTGCGGTTGGACCCGGCCGCGGTCAAGCAGTTCAAGGACCTCGCGCGCGAAACGATGTTGCACAGCGGGGTTCCGCCCGAGCAGATCGAACAGCGGCTCGACGCGATGGTCGCCGCAGCGCACAAACCGCTTGCCCCAGTCAAGACGCCCGAACGCGATGCAATGCCGAAACCCAGCTTCGAGGACGGCTTCGCCGACGGCTGGTTCGGCACCGAAGAGAGCATCAAGAATCTCATCGGGGCGAACGGGTTGGAGGACTTGAAAGAGTCGTGGACGGACCTGGCCAAGGGCACCTGGGAACGGGTGACGAACCCGATCGACTCGATGAAGGAGGATATCGAGCACCTGACGAAATACCCCGAGCACTATCTCGGTGAGGTCGCCGGCAGTACGGCCCTCACCGCGCCGAGCGCGATGTTCGGCGGCGAAGCCGCCCTCGGAGCGCGCGCTGCGATCCCCGATGACGTTATCGACATGCCAAGTCACACAGGCACAGTCGAGCACTCGACTCCGCTTGCTGATCTTCCGAGCCACACCGAGGCGCCATTGGCGACCGGTCATCCGCCACTGCCGCTGGGCGACGCGGGTTACTCACCCGATGCGCCCCTTGTTGCCTCGAACCTGAACGAAGCGTTCGTGAACGGAAGCCCGACGACAGATCTCGCTCGCGAGGTCGCGCAACTATCCACCCACCGATTCGGCGACGTAGATCGCGTCGTTCTTGGCAAATGGGATGGTCTTGACGGTGGATACATCGGCGAGGCTCGCGCTAATGGCGGGATCTATTACGACACGGGACCAGACACCTGGAACGCAATCGGCGACGGCCTCAGCAAGCCTGACGCAAACGCGGTCGGATGGCTCGTCAACGAGCAGTTCCTCAAGACCCAGATGGAAAGCGGTGTTGCCCGTATCGACTACATAGTCGAGGGCACGCGTTTTTCCTCAGTGGATGACGTTGTCCGAACCGACCCAGATTCGTTCTCCGCAATGGAGATAAAGTATTTGGTGCAGAATGCGCCATCATATGGATACGAGCGAGTTGGTAATTCATGGGTGAAAAAGGAAGGCTGACATAGATGGCCGACGACTTCTCAGATCAAGTGCAGTCTATTGTCGGGCCTCTTTTGTCCGAACTCGGCTTCAGACTCGATGGCGTTGACCTCAACGTTGACGAAGGCGGCAGGCTAGGCGCTGTTGTTTACTACCGGTCGGCAGACTGCAAGATACAGGTCTACCAATCCGCACGCGAGGGCAGTACAAATTGCATGATCGCGCCACTCGATGCGCCTAACGTATTCGGACCTCATGACAGGTCACTCAGCTGGCAGTACTTGACAAAATTCGTCCCCTTGCCGGATACGCCTCTCGAGGAGTTGGTTGAGTCGGTCAGCTTCAAGCCAAAGACGACAGCCGAGCAATTGCGTTGGGTTCGCGACATCATCGGCGAACACTTCGAAGCCGCGCGCGCCGGCATCCTCGGGCGGTGACTCAAGGCTTCCTACAAGGGGATTCGCGGACGTCGGATGACCTTGGCTGAAGGCGTCAACGACATCATCAGCAGGTTCAGCGTCCTTCATCCCGAACTGTCCCCCGAGGCTCTCGACCAGATTGGTCGATGCGTCGGATGGCAACTTCGCTGACTACTGACCCGCGTTGACTGTCCCAGGAGGGGATCCTGGGCAGTCAGTATCTCGGGATACATTGACTCAGCCCGCGAGAGTCAATCGCCAATCTCGGCTGCCGAGAATGTAATTGACGGCCCAGCGGGGTTGATGACGATTCCTCCGTGTCGGTTCTTGCGGATCATGTCCAGCACCCGGAGCGTGGTGAATGAGCCCGGGCCATCGAACGCGTTGTGCGCGGCGACCTCGGGAGCGCTGGTGAAAGCGACCAGGGCGGTTGAGCCATCACTCAAAGTCATTGATCGGAGCAAAGTTTTGCCCGGTACGGAGTTCCCGTCGGCTCCCAGCAGTAACGGCCCCTCCGTCAGTAGAACTTCCAGAACCTCCTGCCTGTCAGCGTCTCCGGCATCGAATGCGGCGAGCGCCGCTTTCAACGGCTCGTTGCTCGGGTTGCCCAGCGCGAAATCGATGTCCGCCGCCGACAGCGCACAGGTCGGACCTGCAGGATCTATATAGAGCCAAGCATCCCGACGGCTCCGAGCGAAACTCAGCGCGCCAGTCGCCGGCGTGGCCATCGACTGAATGCGGGTGTCCGAATCGTAGAGGCGCGCAATCTCCTCCTGCCGGGTGAACACATAGAGTGCTCGGCCGCCATCGGGTCCCGCACCGCCGCGGAATTGCAGATGCGCTCCGGCGGCGAAAGTACCGTCCTCGGGCTCGTCGGACCCGGTGACGTCGAAAAGCAGTTCGCCGTACATGCACGACCGCAGCACATCGAGGACACCTCGCTGGTCAGGCTTCGCCCCGAACGCCTCAACCGCTCGACGAGCCGTCGCGTTGTCGACGAGAGTCATGCGCCTCCGATCACGGTGAAGAACCTCCGTACGCATGAAATCACTCGGGCGCCGCAGGTACACACCGATCGATCAAGCGGGTTGGCACTCACGGACGACACCTGTCGCACCCACCATTCAGATGACGAGTCTTACGGCTTCTGGGTCAACGCCCCGGCGGAAGTTCCCGTGGGCCGCGACGTTCGTTCAGCTCACGCGTGCCACCCGCGCTCAACTCAGGGCGGCCCTCACCCCTCGTCACGGCCGACGACGTGTGTTCCGCGCCCACGCCTACCTGGCCGTAATCGTGACGACGGTCGTCGCCTCGGACGGTAGACACTGGCCGCACCTCACCCGTCGGATCCGAAACACGTTCTCTCGCATCGACTTCGCCCTCCTCGACGTGCGTCGTCACCTTGCGCGTGCGTCGCATCGAGAAGTGGATCTCCTCGGTCTCCTCGAGGACCTGCCGTGCGCTCCGCAACGGTCTTGTGGTGGTGTCGATCGCGTTGACGATGATCGGCGGCACCAGTGGACGTATCCAGCGCGCGGCGGCACGCGTGACATCCGGGATGCCCGGGATCAGCGGACGTCCGGACTCCTTGGCGGGCTCTACCGCGCGGTCTTCCTCGACGGGTGCGGGCAGGTTCTCCGCCACCTTCACATCAGGCGCCGGCGCCTCGGCCGCAACGAGGCTCGCCGCCTCGGCCTCCGCAGCTATCGGCAGGTACACATCCTCGGGCTCCGAAATACGTTCCGCACGTGTGGGAATCGCGGTGTCGACCGCTTCTATCACTCGGCGGCGCTGCTGCTCGCGATCGATCTCCAGCTGCGCCTCGACAGCCATGCGGGCGCTCGCCAGCTGCTGCTCGGCCCACATGGTGTCGATGGCCGCACGCACCTCGGCCCGCTTCACCGCGACCGCCGTGTCGGCCTCCAGCTCGGCGCGATCCCGCGCGACGTCGGCGGCGATCCCGCGATCCTGCGACGTCTCACCGCGCCACCGCCGAAGAATCAACGGCAGGAGGCTCAGCAGGACGAAGAAGCCGTCGACAAGGATCCGCAACACCAGCGCCCCCGGGTTCGCCAGCGTGTGGTCGTTCATCGCGACCCACTGCGCGCCGAGTCCCCGATCCGCATCTGTCGTCGCGGCCTGCCGGGCTTGCGCCAGCGCCTGCTCGGCGTCGGCGATCTGCGCATCGAGCGCAGGCGCGCGAAGATCGCGGTCGGCCAGCGCGGCGTCGAGGCTCCCCTGGGCGTCGGCGAGGAAGTCGTTTGCCGTCCGGTTCTCGGGCCCGGCGCCCGGCACGCCGGTGATGACGGTCTGCGGGCACTCGGGCCGGGGATTGAACTCGCAGCGCGCCACCACCAGCGCGTCCTGCCGGCGCTGCACGGCCCGCTCGACAGCGGCGTCGAGCTCGCTGCGCGCGGCCCGGCTGCGGTCCACGTCGGCTGCGGCCTGCGCGACAGCCGGGCTGGAATCGGCGGCCCGCGCCGCCCGCTCGTCGAGCAGCCGATCGACCGATCCGGAGAACACGACTACGGCGGCAAGCTCACCGATCACAAGCCCGACCGCGACCGCGACGGCAGCGCGTCCCGCGACACCAGAGCCACGTACGGGCCGCGCGGCGATCGCCCGGCTCAGGGCACCGATCAGCAGCCCGAACACCGAGGTCACCGCGATGACGGTCGCCAACGGCCAGGATGTCGACTGAGCCAGGGCGGAGGCGGCCACCAGCCATGCCAGCAGCGCCGTGACCAGCACCACCACACCGGCGCTGACCAAAGTGGACCGCTCGTGGCGGGCAGACACGTCGCGCGGCTCGCCGCCAGAGAGCCAGATGAGGCCCGACGCGGTCGGCGAGGCGCCAGTGCCGGCCTCAGAATTCCTGTGGACGCCCATGAAAACTCCAAACGTGCAGGTCAAGGCGTGACAGAGCGCTACCGACGGCCTTGTCGGCGATGTGCCAGGCGGAACCCCCCGCGGATCGCACCATCACGCCGTGCGAATGCGGGAATTCTCCCACAGCGGGGTGTCGGCCGTTCTCCGCGGACAGCGGGTCGCGCACGTATGGCCGTGTCACCGCACCGGCGCCGGCTCGTATGGTGACCGCATGAAGAAGGCGCGAATCGGCCGCATCGCCCAGCAGGTCGCGGCAATAGTTGTCACGGCAGTCACCGCGGCCTCGACGCTCAACGGCTACCGACCGCTGGTGCGCAAGGGCTACCCGTCGATCTTCTCGTTCGGGTTCGGTTTGGTGGTGAGCGAATTCCCACTGCAGACGCTGGCGAGCCAGATCGGCGGGCTGGCGTTGACCACTCGGCGCCTGAGCCGTCCGGTGCGCGTGGTCGCGTGGGTGGTGGCCGCTATCTCGGCGATCGGGCTGCTGAACTTCAACCGCGCGGGACACAAGGCGGCTGCCCCACTGACCGAGGCGTTGGACCGCGGCCTGGGCACCGATCGCCGCACCGACTCGTCGGGCCTGTGGCGCCAGCCGGCGGGCGGCGGTACCGCCAAGACCCCCGGCGCGCTGCGGATGATGCGCATCTACCGCGACTACGCCCACGACGGCGACATCAGCTACGGCGAATACAGCCGCGCCAACCAGCTCGACATCTGGCGGCGTCCCGACCTTGACCGGAACGGCAAGGCGCCGGTTCTGTTTCAGATTCCGGGCGGTGCCTGGGTGACGGGAAACAAACGCGGACAAGCACATCCGTTGATGAGTCATCTTGCCGAGCTGGGCTGGATCTGCGTGGCGATCAACTACCGCCACAGCCCGCGCAACACCTGGCCCGACCACATCGTCGACGTCAAGCGCGCGCTGGCGTGGGTCAAGACGCACATCGCCGAGTACGGCGGTGACCCGGACTTCATCGCGATCACCGGCGGCTCGGCCGGCGGGCATCTGTCGTCGCTGGCGGCGCTGACGCCCAACGACCCGCGGTACCAGCCGGGCTTCGAAGACGTCGACACCCGGGTGCAGGCCGCGGTGCCGTTCTACGGTGTCTACGACTTCACCCGCTTCGACGACGCGATGCATCCCTCGATGCCCGAGCTGCTCGAGCAGATGGTCATCAAGCAGCCGCAGAAGTCGGCCTTCGAGACCTACTTCGAGGCCTCACCGGTGAACCACATCACCGCCGACGCGCCGCCGTTCTTCGTCCTGCACGGGACTAACGACTCGCTGGTGCCCGTCGAGCAGGCGCGGGCGTTCGTCACCAAGCTGCGGGATGTCAGCACCCAGCCGGTCGTGTACGCCGAATTGCCGTTCGCCCAGCACGCTTTCGACATGTTCGGGTCGGCGCGCGCCGCGCACGCGGCCGTCGCCGTCGAGCAATTCCTCGCCGAGGTCTACGCGAACCGGCAGCAGGCGACGCAATCGAAAAACCTCCGCTCGTCGTGAGGCAGGTGCCGCCGCTATTGCCGTGACGAAACGGCCACGATTTTATGTGTCAAACAGGGCTGGGCCGGCGGTAGGCTCTCGAGCGTGGAGCCTGACAATCTTGAAGCCCGCGTGTCGGCGCTGGAAACCCAGGTGCGTGGGCTTGCGCAGCGGGTACAGGCGAGTGAGCAGGACGCCGCAGCGGCCCGTGTCCTCGCCGGCGCGGCCGACCGCGACGTCACCGAATTCCACACAGAGCTTCGCGACTTTCGTCGGGCCACTGTCTCCGGCTTCAACGCCTTGCGCGATGACATGACTGATTTGCGCAGCGAAATGCGCGGAAAACTCGAGGTAGCGGCCGCAGGCCAACAGCACATCGTTGACCTCTTGGAAAGGCTCATCGGCGATCAGGGCTGACGCTCGGCGAGCCGGCCAAACACGCCGTCTGCCATGCAACGTCCGATTACTGGTTTGCGCCACGGAGCCAATACCATGGCCACCGCTATGACCGACACTGCTCTGACGGCTGCGCCGAGCGCCGACGCCGCGCCACCTGGCCGTATCTCCACTGAGGCCGGCCGCCGCAGGACCTTCGCCGTCATCAGCCACCCCGACGCCGGCAAATCGACGTTGACCGAGGCGCTGGCGCTGCACGCGCGCGCGATCACCGAGGCGGGCGCGGTGCACGGCAAAGCCGGTCGGCGCGCGACGGTGTCGGACTGGATGGAGATGGAGAAGGCCAGGGGCATCTCGATCACCTCGACGGCGTTGCAGTTCCCGTACCGCGACTGCGTCATCAACCTGCTCGACACCCCCGGCCACGCCGACTTCTCCGAAGACACCTACCGGGTGCTGACGGCCGTCGACTCGGCGGTGATGCTCATCGACGCGGCCAAAGGTCTTGAGCCCCAGACCCTGAAGCTGTTTCAGGTGTGTAAGCACCGAGGGATTCCGATCATCACGGTGATCAACAAGTGGGACCGGCCCGGACGCCACGCCCTGGAATTGATGGACGAGATCCAGGAGCGAATCGGGTTGCGCCCCACGCCTTTGACGTGGCCGGTCGGTATCGCCGGCGACTTCAAGGGTGTGCTCGACCGGCGAAGCGGAAACTTCATCCGGTTCACCCGCACCGCGGGCGGTGCCACCGCGGCCCCCGAGGAGCACATCGCGGCGGCCGATGCCCACGCTGCTGCCGGCGACGACTGGGACACCGCCGTCGAGGAGAGTGAACTGCTGTCCGCCGACGGCGCCGATTACGACCGCGAGCAGTTCCTCAGCGGCGCGGCCTCACCGGTGCTGTTCACGTCGGCGGCGTTGAACTTCGGCGTGAATCAGCTTCTCGACGTGCTGGTCGGACTTGCGCCGGCGCCCAGCGGAGCGCTCGACGTCGAGGGAGCGCGTCGCGCAGTCGAATCACCGTTCAGCGCTTTTGTTTTCAAGGTGCAGGCGGGCATGGATTCGGCACACCGCGACCGCATCGCGTACGCACGGGTGGTGTCGGGCACCTTCGAGCGTGGAGATGTCCTGACCCACGCGGCGACGGGCAAGCCGTTCGTGACGAAGTATGCGCAGTCGGTGTTCGGCCAGCAGCGCGCCACGCTGGACACCGCGTGGCCCGGTGATGTCATCGGCTTGGCGAACGCCGCCGCGCTGCGCCCGGGTGACACGCTGTATCGCGATGTGCCCGTGCAGTATCCGCCGATCCCGAGCTTCTCCCCCGAGCACTTCGCGGTAGCGCGCGGCACCGATCCGAGTAAGCACAAGCAGTTTCGCCGCGGGATCGAGCAACTCGAGCAAGAAGGCGTTGTGCAGGTGCTGCGCTCAGACCGTCGCGGCGATCAGGCGCCGGTGCTGGCTGCGGTCGGCCCCATGCAGTTCGAGGTGGCGGTGCACCGGATGGCGGCCGAGTTCAGCACCCCGATTGCGTTGGAGTCGCTGCCGTATCAAGTGGCGCGGGTCGTCGACCCCGCCGACGCCGAGTTCATGGACAAGCAGGTGTCGGCCGAAGTGCTCACCCGCAGCGACGGCATCATGCTCGTGCTGTTCTCCACCCCGTGGCGGCTCGACGGCTTCCAGCGCGACAACCCCGACATCAAGCTCGGGTCATTGGTCGCGGCGTAGGACGACGCGCCTAGGGCGCCGTATCAACCCGGCGGGTCGAACGTGACGACCTCGCCCCGATTGATCGACACCCAGTCCCTGGCCTCCAGATACGGGCGGAAGGTCTCGGTGATGGCCTGCTGGTCGGCGGGCGTTTTCGGCCGCTGCAGCTCGTAAAGGTGCGGGAACTCAGTCCAGGCGACGACGGAGTCCCACAGCCGCAGCGCCGCCTCCCCCGCCGGCGGGTCAATGAGCACCGGCCCGAACAGGCACTGCCCGTCGGGAAAGAACAGCGTCGGCACGCCGTAGCCGCCGGCGTCGACGACGCGCTGGTGGTCGGCCATCACCTCGTCGTTGGTGGTCGGGTCGGCGATGGCCTGGTCGACGAGCCCGGGTTCGAAGCCGAGTTCCTCCAAAAGGGCTCGGGCGACGGCCTTTTCGTGTGGTTTATGTCCTTCGACGTGGAGCGCTCGTGCTGCGCGTTCGTACCATGCGTCGAGGTCGGCCATCGACTGCCGGCGCAACAGCGCGCCGATGCGCATCATCGACCAGCCGTACGACCACTCGCGCTCCCACGGATGCTTCTTGCCGTCCTGACGGTTGATTTCCTCGAGGCTGAAGAAGCGCCAGTTCACCTCCAGGCCGCTCAGATCGCGCACCTCGCGGATCCACCGTGATGTCTGATACGCGAACGGGCACATGACGTCGAAGTGAAAATCAACGGCAACAGGACGATTAGTCACATCGGAACCTCGGATCTGCGCGGCCAACGGTCGCCATCCTGCCAGCTGGACATGCCGGAGTCGACGGTCGTACCGTCCCGCGTCAGGCAGGCGGCAGCGTGCGCCGTGAGGCAACGGTGGGTTCAGGCCCGCACCGTCGGCCAGAGGAGGTCGAACAGTCGCTCTTCCCAGCCGTTCGCAATGCGGCCCGTGCGAGCGCGCTCGGCGATGACTGCGCCGACCACGGCGTTGATGAGGGTGGCGCCGTCAACGTCGGCGCGGAACGATCCATCGGCCTTGGCCGCGTCGATCACTGATGTCAGTTCGGCCCGCTCCTTGGCCAGGATGCGGCGGAAGAGCTTGGTGAAGTCGGGGTCGTCGTCGGTGAGCATGGCGGCGAGACCGCCAAAGCCGATGCCGACCTCGATGGCCTTGACCGCCTCTGCGATGAGCCAGCGGAACCGATCCGGTGCCGCGGTTGATGCGGCGAGGGGTTCAGGAGAGGTCACCCGCGTCAGCGCGGCGGCAAGCATGTCGCGGCGGTCGCGATGTCGCCGGTAGATGGTGGTCTTGGCGATGCCGGAGCGCGCCGCCACCGCCTCGACGGTCACGGAGCTGGGCCCTTTGGTGCGCAGGAGCGCCAGGGTGGCCTCGGTGATGCCGTCGTCGACGTCGCGTCGCTGTCCCATCGCACCTCCTCTGGCCGGGAATATCTCCGGCTGCAAAAACGCTACACTAAACGTAGCGCTACGATGCGCGTAGCGTTTCGTTGAAGCTTACGAGAGGTGCTTTTGATGTTGAAGGCGATAGGACGAATTCCACCGACTGCGGTTGGGTATGTGTCCCTGCTGCTGAGTTTCGCGGCGCTCGGGACGTTCGTTTACGCGCTGGCCGCTCAAAGTGCGGTGGCGGGAATCATCGGGGCCGGCATGGTCGTGTTGATGGTGGCGGCAGTGGCGGGCTTCCGCGTTGGTGCCCGCAAGCGCGTGGAGTCCAACGACAGCGGTATCGAGATCCCCAGCGAGAACATCTGGGCGCGACCGCTGCGCCGCGAGCAGATCGACCACTATCTGTCGACGTACCGAGGTGTGCGCGATAACCACGAGCAGTTGTTGGACGCCGCCACGTCCATGCCCGCTGAGCCGACGAGGGAAATGGAACGGCAAGCCGCCTGACGCTTCGCACGCTGCGCCCGGGTGACACGCTGATCGCGATGCACCCGGGCAGTTCACTAGATACCGAGCCTCGGTGCGAGACCTCCGGGGCGATCCCAGAAGAAATTGGTGCGTCCCGGTGCGCCGGGGGCGTGTTAAGAATCTAGACACACCATCAATTCGAGGCGGGGTATGTCTGTGCTGGTCGATCCGGAGGTCCTGCGGGTCTTCGCCGCGCACGTCGATGCCGTCAGCGGTCACATCACGGGAGCCGCGGTGGGCCCGACGGCCACTTCGGCGGCCGACGGGTTGCCCGGGGCGACAACGCAGTGGGCGGCGAGGTCGGTCGGCGAGCATTTCTCCAAAGTGGCCGAGAACCTGGCGCAGAACGTGGCTCGGATGGGCCAGGCCGTGCGCGGTGCCGGGGACACTTTCGAAGTGACTGACGAGGCCTTGGCCGGCGAATTCGACGGGCTGTTCTGATCCGATGCTGCCCTCTCGCCCGACTCTCCAGAGTTGGAATCCAGAGTCGTTGGCGACGTCGGCCGCGGCGATTATCACGGCAGCGCAGACAGTCGTCGACGGCGTGTCGGGCATCGACGACGCCTGCACGCGGATGCCGGAAACGCGGGCATGGTCAGGCAAGTCGCACGCCGCGGCGAGCGCAATGTTCGGTCGAGCGGCGCACCAAGCGTCGATGTTCTCGGACTACGCCAAGGCGGTCTCGGCGGCGTTGAGTAGCGGTGCCGAGTCGATCGGGAGTGCGCGTAAAGCGTTGTTGGCCAAGGCTGACGAACTCGACGCGGGTCCGCTGAACGTCACCGATCAATGGGTCGTGCTCGTCGACCCGGTCTACATGTCCGAGGAGGATATGGCCAAGCTGCAGGCGTTGGCCTTGCAGGCGCAGGCCACCGTCAACACGATGCTGATCGCTGTCGGCGATGCGGACAACGCGACCGCGAACGCGGTGGTGGCCGCAGGGAGCCAGTTCGGGTTCGTTGAGGCGGGACTGCCAGCCGATCTGGGGGGCATCCTGCTACCCACGGCGCAGCGACCACCCGATGAGGTGGCCGACCCCCGAACAGCCATCGGCGCGGTGGCGCAGGAGGTGATTCGTTCTGCTGATCAGCAGAAGAACGTTCGGGAGGTCGTCGAGTCCACGAACGCATACGGCGAGGACGTGACGACGGTGGTCAAACAGGACGGCAGCAAGGCCGTCACCACCCGCATGGATCCGTTCGAGTGGCCCAGCAAGCAGAACTTCTACGAGCTCGAGGAGTTCGACAAGAACGGTGACTTTGTAGCGCGCACCAGTTCGTGGCATGACCTGTCCAACGACTGTGACTACACCTCAATCACTTTCGCGGACGGCTCGAACTGGACGATGTCGATGGACCCCACCGGCCACCGACAGGCCGGATTCACTACTGCAGACGGTCGGCACAGTGCGGTGCCCGTCGAGCTGATCGACAACATATCGACGGGTACCACTGCTGCGATGTCGGGGCTGGAGAAGCACATCGCCCGTGGCGGTTCCTTGCCGATGGTCACCGCGGAATCGGTCGAAAATATCGGAAAGACAATGAAGTTCGGCGGACCGGCAGTGACAGTCGCGACAACGGTCTTCGACATGGTGATGGCCGAGTCCGGAAGAGACCGATGTATCGCGCTGGTGGCGGGGGTGGCCGGCGGCGGTGGTGGCTGGGGCGGCGCAGAGCTCGGTGCGGCGGCTGGCGTGGCGACCGGCCCCGGAGCGCCATTGGCCGTGCCGGTATTCGCGGCTGCCGGGGGGCTACTCGCAGGACTCGGCGGCATGAAAATGGGCGAATTCATTGGTGAGGTCGTGTGTCCGTATTGAATCTTCCCGAACCGCCGAATTGGGCCGAGAGCGGCCGACTCCCGCTCTGGGTGCGACTGGGACTTCTTGTTGCGCTCGGGTACGTGATTGGCCAGGGCGCTCTCACTGTCGTCCGTGGCAGCTATCTCACGGCCATCGTGTGGTTCGGAACCTTTGGACCCTTGTTCTTGCTGATGCTCGCGCTGGCGTTTGCGACCAAGCGGGTGGTAAGAGCGCGTACGACTGCCGAGCGCACAGGGTTCACGGTATGGCCGGACAAGACATTCACGGTGCTGTACTTCGCGTGTCTGGCATTGACGGTGCCCTTCGCGGCCATGTTCGCAATATTGTTGCCGCGGGGAATGATTGACATTGACACGACGCGCGGGATGCAGATCTTCTTCCCTATCGGATTCGCGGCGCTTGCTGTGGTGGCGGCCATGGGTTTGGTCGCAGGAGTGCGGCGACGCGGCGTCGGATACCTCAAGTTCACCCCAGCGATGATCGAAATCGCGAACGTGTTCGATACCAAAACCCTCGAATGGAACGACATCGTCGACGTCAAGGACCATTCGGACACCAAAGACGGGAAAAAGGCAGGCAGGTCGGTGGTGCTGTGCCTGCGCGATGGCAGCGAGGAAGTCATAGGCGGCCTGAACTTGTACGTGCCGACCGGTGTGCCGCTCTACTGGATGGTGCGCCATTACTGGAAACATCCCGAGGATCGGATGGAGTTGGTGGATCACCGTGCGGCCGAGCGGTTTCGTGACGGGCGATTCGCGCTCGATTGACGACCGAAGCGCTCGGCGGCGACAGGGCACGCGGCGAAGCCGCGCGCGGGGGCATGGACAGCGACCGGTTACGGGCCGCGTTCGGCCTGATTCAACCCGGCTGACGTCTCCTGCCATGGAGCCGCGCCCACTCGATCAGCGGCCTCGTTCACTCCCGCGGCTGAGACCGTCGCGAGATAGTGCCCTTTCACTGCCGGCTCCCCTACCGCGACGAACTCATCAACGGGCCGGCCCCTTAAGCGTCTCGACGTCAGCCGCCTCAGCGCCGCGCCTCGCAGTGCGGGCCGACCTGCTCGGGCCGTCACCCAGAGTCGTTGTCAGACATGGACTATCGTCAGGCCCGCAACACCCTCTAGGACATCGAAATCCCCGTCCTGAGTGACTACCGGCAGCTGCCTGGCGGCGGCGATTGCAGCGATCCATAGGTCATTGATCCGGACCCGTCGGCCCGCCTCGGCCACGTGGACGCGTAGCAGCGCCCAAAGTCGAGCCGCCTCTTCGTCGACCGGAAACGCGGTCATATCTGCGACCGCATCCAGCGTACGAAGGCGACGCGCCCGGATCTCCGAGGTCCGCGCCGCGAGGACACCTGCATTCAGTTCGGCGAGAGTCACCACCGTCGTGGCCAGCTGCTCCGGAAGCAGTGACGTCTCCAGTTGCCGCCCGTTCTCGTCGGCGATGAAGACCGAGGTGTCGAGGAGGCCGGCCACGGGCCGATCGGTCGTCACAACTCGTCGAGGTCCTCGGTGGTTTCACCGGCGAGCTCCGCGAGGTCATCACGCAAGCCGGGGTCCGCCTGGCTGGTTTGGAGCCGCTTGACCAATTCTGCCTTCGACACCCACCGCCGACGTTTCGACTCGACAGCGGCGATCACCGCGACGGCTCGTCCATTCACCGTGATCGTCACCTCTTCGCCTGCTTGAACGCGACGAAGCACGCCGGCCGTGTCGTTTCGCAGTTCGCGGGAGGCCACCGTGGACATGCTACGAGCGTAGCACTTATGTAGCACATAGATCGCCCGACCGAGTAAGACGCCGACAGGTACTCCACGGTGGTCATGCGGTCGCTTCCCAGCCGTAACGGCTGTCGAGCAACGCCGTCACGCTTCTTGACTGCCAAGCGCGGCCGTCGGGAGCGCGTTGACCCGACGAATTCAGCACCCGCGCGGCCGCTGCGCGAGTCACTCCGCACCCCTCTACCAGCCAACACACATAGCCGAGGAGGGCCTGGCGGCGCTCGGGCCATGGCAACCCGGCCTGGGGAAGTGTTGGTGGCCAATCATTTTCGTGCGAGCCCACTGGCATGGCAGTCGCAGCCTGCGCGACGACCCTCTCGAGACTTTCCACCCCTGCCGCGGCCAGCGCCGCCCGATCGAGAGCGTCGACGGCCTGCACCTCACACCGCAACGCGTGGTCGATTTCGTTTATGCCACCCGCGTCTGGGACGGGCCAGAAATCGTGGCCCACCAGCAGGTCGAGTCCGTGCCGTTGCAGCACCAGGCTCAACCGACGGTAATGCTGCTCGCGTCCGAGGTCCGCGAGCGGATCAGGCATCCATATCGGCAGCCGGGTCGCGATCGCCCGGGCTACCGCTGCGACGACGGCTTCGACCTCGGTCAAGTGGTCGTGCGAGGCGGGCGCGCCTGAGGCGAAAGCAAACATCGCGGCGATCGTGGCTGAACGCGGCTCGGCGCGAGCCGTCAATTGTTCACAGCGGCGGACGGTTTCGTCGTCGCCGAGCACGATGACCGGTGGTGCGGTCGCGTTGTTGGGTCGAATCAAGGCCAGCTCCCCTCGGCAGGCGAGACACCGGGCCGGGCTGAGGCGGGGCGTCTTCGAAGTTGATTCGACGGTATCGGCACCTGCCGACAATTCTGTGCGCCCGCGACGAAGTCGCGAAGTCCCGCCCCGAGGAATGGGAAGACGCCGCGGGAAAGATTTGAGAACACGCGCGTCGCCGACACCCGCCTGTACAACGCCTGCGAGTGCGGGACAGGTCTATGGCGTGGTCAGGACACCGCCGCGCCGAGTTCTGCGTAGACGGCGGCTTCGAAGCCGAGGATTGTCTCGACCATCTTGGCGTCGAAGAACGGCAGCAGCTGCGTGGCGATGACGGCGCCGATCCCCGCCTTGCGGTCGATCCAGAAGAAGCTGTTGAACAGCCCGGACCAGTCGGCCGAGCCCGCGCTGCGCATACCGGGTAGATCCGTCAGGTACAGGTGGAAGCCGAGGCCCCATCCCTGCGGCACGTCGAGCAGCTCGACCGGGTTGGCCAGCTCGGGGACGGTCGGTTCCATCTTCTTCGGTAGTGGCGCGCCGTCGAGATGGTCGCGCAGGGCGAGTTCTACGGTCTCCTCCTTGAGGATGCGCGTTCCGTCGAGCTCGCCGCCGTTGAGCCAGGCGCGCACGAAGCGGCCGTAGTCGGCGATCGTGCCGTAGGAGCCGTGGCCCGCGGCGTCCCACTCGGGGTTGGGAGGCAGGTCGAGGTCGGTCGGTACGAGGCTGCCGTCCGGCGCGCGAAAGCGGATGGGCAGCAAGCGAGCACGTTGTTCTTCGGTCGGGGCGAATGTCGAGTCGGTCATCCCGAGCGGGCCGTAGACGTGCTCGGCGAGGTATTCGGCGAGCGTCTGGCCGCTCACGGTTTCGACAACCACGCCGAGCCAGTCGGTGCTGACGCCGTACTCCCAGACCGTGCCGGGATCGTTGACCAGCGGCGCGTGGATGCCCTGCTTGAGTCCGTCGAGCGGGGTGGGAAAGCCTTGCTCGGTGCAGAAGGTGAAGAGCTTCTGGTTCATGAAGTGGTAGCCGCAGCCGGCCGTGTGGTTCATCAGCTGGCGGACGGTCGGCTGCGTCTTGGGCGCGCGGAGGACGGGTTCACCGCTCTCGAAACCGTCGAGCACCTGAAGCTCCCCGAATTCGGGCAGGATCGAGGCGACGGGCGCGTCGAGTTCGACGCGACCCTGCTCGACGAGCTGCAGCGCGGCGGTGGTGGCGACGGCCTTGGTCATGGATGCGTTGCGGAACATGCTGTCGGACTTCGCATCTCCGGCGGCGCCCTGGTAGAGGACGCCGTCGCGGCCGACCACCGTAGCGGCGATGCCGTGCAACGAACCGTCGGTGGTGACCCCGTTGAGCAAGTCGTCGATTCGCTCGAACCCCATCTGAAGCTCCTTTGCTTGGGGATCTGCTAGCAATCATCGCATGCAAGGAGGGAGATCAGCGTCGCCGAGGTCGGGGTGGGCCGGCGGCATAGCGGAGGGCCATTTGAAGCGCCGGACCGCTGCGCCATTCCTGCGCGGCGTTTAGAGACTGTCCCTCCGCTTCGATTTGAGAGATACGTTGCTGGAGGGCTTCATCGGGCCTCTTGCGACTCTCCGTCGCATCGCCACCACAGCGACGGCACGACCCGCCGACGACGTGGCCGGGCGGGTGTGGACAGCGATCCGGCGCGGTGCATTCGCACACCAACGAGAACTGCTTGTAACGAGTGGCGTAGCCACAGCGGTCGCAAGGGTGGTGCATATGGGGAATTGAACCCACCTGATAAGGCATAACTGTCTTCCTTCCTCGGGGCGACCGGTCGATCGATAGGCACTCTTGCTGCCGTCAAGCAGGAAGATTGCCGCATTCGCGCCGAAGCGGTCACTGCTCGCTTCTCGTTCGGGCCCCTACTTAGGAGGCGCTCTTACCGTCACCGGTTAGTGGCGGCCGCTTCGTCATCCGAGCCACCCACGAGCGTGGGGTTGGCGTGCCGCCCAGTCGGAGCTTGGCGACGGCATCTCATGAAGCAACGCCAAGGATACCGCTCCGCTGGCTAACTCGCCGCGGCCATGACGACAATCGACGACGGATATCCGTTCGCCCCAAGACAAAGTCAGCGAAGTCCTGCGCCTCGTCGACGACGATGGAGTCGAAGCGATGTCCGGGTTCGAGTTCCATTGCCAGCTCGGCCATTTGCCGCGGCAGGTCATGCTCCCGGAACTGGACGGTCTCCTCGGTGCGGAGTGATTCGTCGGGTCCCTGCGTCGCTCCCCACTGCACCCCGAGGGCGTGGAACTCGCCGACGTAGGTGGGCCGCTGACGGCGGGCCACGTCGCGGTGACCCGCTCCAGGTAGGACGCGAGGCCGTGGGAGTAGCAGACGAGGGCGACGCGCTGACCTCGTTGCGCTAGCCGCCGGGCCCTGCTCCATGGCGGGGAAGGTCTTTCCGCTGCCGGCGCCGCCGCGGACTTCGATGCGGTTGAGCAGTCGGATGGCGTCGAGGATGACGCCCTGGTGTTCGGTCAACGCGTCGGCGGCGTCCTCGTTGGCGATGGCCCGGGCGACGACATCGCGCTGCGGCAATCCCCTGCCGCTGAGCGCGGTGGTGATCTGGTCGATGCCGACCTTTGTCAGCAGCGGTCGAGTTCCTGGCTGAGAAGCACCTCGCGCAGCTTGGCCACCATGGTCGGGAGATCGCTGCGGTCGATCACTTTCCAGCGCGGGCAGTCAGCCAGCGCGAAGTCGTCGGGTAACTCGGTGTTGGGCAAGACGACGACGTTGTCCCAGCGCAGCCGGCCTTGGCTCCACCGGGGATCCTTTTCGATGTAGTCGCGCAGGGCGTAGCAGGCTGAGCGGGCCTGCCGGACGGGCTCAATGGTGTGCTTGCGTCCGCCGCGTATCTGCCGCCAGCCGTGGCCGTCGTGCCAGACCTCGCCGCCCTTGACCTCGAGGCAGACGATGCCTGCGTCTTCGATCGCGACGACGAAGTCGACCTCGTGGTCTTTGAGGTGGTCGGTGACGCGCTGGCCCGCGACGACGAGGTCGTTGGGCTGGAGCTGCTCGCGCAGTGTTTGATAGACGCGGCGCTCTGCAGCGTTGGCCAATCTGGGCGTCACGGTCGGGGTGATGGTCACTGGCGCGTCGGCTCTCTGCTGCAGATCAACGACGGCATCTCGCCCCTCCCCAGTGAGCCTCGGATCGATGGTAGCGAGAGCTTAGCCACGTCAACTGACGCGGCCGTCACTCAATACCAAGTGGGGCGTACCCACCGCGCTCCACTGAATGCATTACAGAACGCAACATGGGTGGTGGTGGCGACCATCTCGCCCGGACACGCTGGAGAACACTCACGACCTCGGACGAACGAGGAAACTACACCCATGACATCGCTTGTCGGTTCGATGAGTTAACTTGTGCGGTGGCAACCGTACACGCTTGGAGGAGCTAGCGACGATGACTAGTAGCAGACCTCAACTATTGGTTGAGGCGGAGCTTTTGGCCGAAAACTTGAGCTCACTAGCCTTGGAGTATCAGCAAATCGTGCGCTCTGCTCAACAAAGTGCCGATGCATCTCATGAAACCGCCAAACGCAGTCTCGATAGGAAGTTCAGTAAGCTCGCACCCCGCGAAATCGTCGATGAGCTGCGTAAAGACGGCCTCACAGGGGCGGCCGATCGGCTCGACGATCTCTGGAAGGCGAGCGCGATGGTTTTCAATTTGGTGGCAGTCAGCGTCGGTGTCGACGAGGTTGAGGTGCTGGATATCGACATCCATGGCCCTCATGCAGCAGCGGTGCAAGCGCTAGAACAACTTTCAGAGGGTTGACAATCCAACTTCTTGTTTCACGTATGCGGCTGAGGCGCTGAAGTCACGCACGCGCTGTTGAGGTGATGCAGCTGAATGCCTAGGCAGGGCTAAGCAACGCGCGCGTTTGATCACCAGTCAGACAAGGTTCGATGTCGGCGAGGACCCTTATCAGATCCTGCGGAAACAACCCGATATGAGTGATGCGTAGAACGCGCGGGGACTCGGCCAAAAGGAGCACGGCGTCAAGCAGATCCGCCCGCTCTCGTATGAGGAGAGCTGTCAGGGCGTCCTCCATGTCCGAGAACGGAGTAACACCTCGAACGACGCGCCGGCGCACGTCGAAAGTTGCGATGTACGGCAGACCCGATGGTCCAGATTCCGTCGCCCATCCCGCAGGTACATCTCCACTCGCGTCAAGCGACGCTGCGCTTATGGACAACGCCTCGAGGTAATTCCGTATCGACTCCGGTCCGCCGCCCTCTTTGACGGCCAAGCCGAAGGCTTCGCTGGTATTCGCCCAAATATGTTGCCAGATCGTCCTGACCTGAATCTCAATCCGACCTTTAGACTGATCAGCCAAGTCATATTCGAGGATTATGTGCACTGCTCTATAGCCGTCGGGGCGTGGTGTTGAAGTGTAATCGCGGATCCGCTTAGCATTCGGCCACGACGCCAGGGCGTCACAAAATGCCTTCTGTGCCTCCAAGTCGCGAACAACTATGCGATAACCCACCAGGTCCTCCAGAGCGGAGATGCGTGTTCGCCCTCGACGGCATTTGCGAACGATTGAGCTGATGCGTTTTATGCGGCCTGCTATTCCAATTGCATCCGGCCTTAGCCCAGGAGATAAATCGTCAATGAAAGCCCGGAGGATCGGAGCCCGAGCGTCACGAAAGATCCGCACCGCATCAAGATCGTCGACACTCTCGTCGCCTTTCGCGAATTGATCGGCCGCACGATCCACCCGGCTTCGCGTCACCATCTTATGCAGTGAAAAGTGGCGGAAGTACCAGTGGTTGACCCGGAGCTAAAACATTCCCGTCAAAGCCGACGGTTTCGTCTTCGCTAGTACGACGAGCTTTCTCGACCCTTTCGGTTAATGTCGTGTATCCCGCCGGATCGTAACCGCCCAGGAGGTAAGTGAGCAGATTAATCGCGAGGCCGCGGCCCGCATCCCGCATCCGCGGCTGCGCCTCCGTGGTCGTTAACAGACCCCACCAGTAACTTGATCTCTTGTCGATGCTGTCGAATCCGCCGTTGCTATCAAAGACGTTTAGCTTTGCGAAGATCGCTGGCAACGGAATCTTCCGCTCGAAATGACAAATACCCACAGCTGCGGCTACCACGATCTGTCCAACAGGCCGCATCAAAAGATTGTGAGCCCCGTCCTCGTCCGTAAATTCGCGCATTTTTCGGGGTTCGATCCCTTGGCGCACCTGGAGAATTGAAGGCAACTCCATAAATTCGTCGTAGAACGCATTTAGTTCTGTGGTTCCGAGTTCTAGCTCTGCCTCTTCCGGACGCAGCGGAACTAGACCCTTAATCTGCGGCTCCCATCGCGTGAAAGCAGGTGACTGCAGGAAGCCTTTCGCCGAATTCGCAATAGTTTCTAAAGTAGTTAGCTCTGGGGATTTAGAATTCAAATTAGAGTTCTCAAAATCGACACGCTCCAACTTTGTCCCATCTGCACCAACCAGCGGTTTGAAAAGGGGATGGGTGGTTGCGATGCTACGAGCGACGATGCGGAAGCCATTGTCCTCGTCGAGCGCTGACATCTGAGATTTGCCTAAAGGTGATGCCAGTCGATTGACATGCACGAAGATCGTGCGAATTCTCCGGCGGGCCCCTTCTCTAGTCTCTCCCACCGTCACAGCAGGAAGAATTTCTATCCCGATAGATTCATGTCGGAACTTTTGCAGGTCACTGGCGGTGAGCTGGTACTCATCTTGGAGTTCCTCACGGGTAAGCACCCCAACTTGTCTTTTCCGGTCCTTATTCCACAACGACAACGTACCGTCGTCGACGAGTTCTAGAGCGCCACTTATGGCGAGCAATCGATGTTGACCATCAAGGGCGAAGAGCTGTGAGGACTCGGGAATATCGAGCGTGCCAAACCGCCCAGCCGAGTCGAAAGGTGTGAATTTCGCCGCGCTTTCGAGGGAGATCCCGTTTGCCCAATTCGGAGAATAGGGGTCGTCTATCCATGTGTCACTCAATGCCGCTAGGATAGGGGGGAATTTGTGATTCTGCCTAGCGAGTAGGTACTGCGCCATTGGTCCTTGACGGGACCAATCTAGTGGCCGCTGCATCAAGAGGTCGATCGTCTCTTGATCAATGTCTATCTTTTTGGTTTCAGGATTAATCTTCTGACTGAAAAGAGGCAGATTGTGTGCGAATCCAACGTGTGCCCTAATCCAACTAAAGGTCACGCTCGCAACATAAGACTCGGTTTCCCCCATTTTTGTCCGAAAAACAGGTATTTTGCCTGGCACGCCCAATTTCTGATCGAGTAGAATGCGGATCGCTTCCGAGGCCTTGTCTTGAGTGGCTAGCACTTCATCAGCGATATCTTCCGGGTTCTTCGACACCTAATTACCACCTATTCGATATTTGATCTTGTTGAATACCGGCGCGACCTCGCGGATCAGACGCCGCTCCACCGTCTTGCGTTCCTTCAGTTCCGTCGTTGCGTACCACACTTCGATTCCACTCTTATTCGAGCGCAACCATGCTGCAAGTAATTCATTGGCCTCTTCGATCGCGCGATGGTTCGCAAGGCGGAGGCGAAGGTTGCGGCTCTCGCCCACATATACCCACTCGATAGATGAGGGTAGTCCGAGCACCTTCGCTACTTTGCCAAAAGCATAGACACCCGGCGCGTCCGGTACGCTGCTGATGCTGCCCGGAAAGTTGACTACACGGGACCAGTTAAGTTCGTCAATCATCAGACAGGTCAAGGGCTTGACGGTGTTCGCATACTGCCTGTGGCCACTGAGATCGTGGAGCGACGAGCCGAGAACCCGTCCGGCAACTGTCTCCCATTGATGCGACACTAGCTAACGGTCGCGGCAGATGTAAGTCCAATCGCAATGATCGTGAGCTCCGATTAGCGGGGACTCCTCCTTGGCCCCAATCGGATAGGGCGATTCGAGCGATGAAGCCTAGCTACGAGTGGATCGGTCCATTGCCGTGATCCGCGAGTCTGCAAACGTCACTTATCGGGTGCCAGCGCGGCGAGCCGCGAAGCCACCAGTTCCCATGGGACCCGTGGCGTAAGGTAGCTCCAAGAAAAGCGCAGTGCACCCGCAACCTGATCGGCTGGCAAACCAGCCGCTGACAGAACGTGACTGGGTGCGTAGCTTTGCGATGTACAGGCAGACCCATTTGAGATTGCTACGACATCCTTCAGCCCAACGAGGGCGGCCTCTGAATCTATCCCTGGCACAGTGAAATTCAGCGTGTGCGGCATCATCGCCTCAAGGTCACCGTTTATGACTATGCCGAGTGGCTCCAACGCGGTGAGCGCCGCCCGACGGATAGCTACGCACTGGTTTAGCCGTTCAGCGTACTCTTGCAAAGCTAGGTGCGAAGCAAACCCAAGACCTGCGATCAGTCCGACAGGCAAGGTTCCCGGGCGTAGACCCCGTTCTTGACCGCCACCGTACATGAGTGGCTCAAGTGGCGGACGACTGAACCGCCGTCGACGTGCAACTAGCGCGCCAATTCCCTTCGGAGCGTGAATCTTATGGCCGGATATCGACAATAGGTCGATTCGGCTGGATCGAAGCGGATCGAGGAGCTTGCCAAATGCCTGAGCACCGTCGACATGAAAGTAGGCGTCATGTTCGGCCAAGAGTTCGGAGATCTCCGCTACTGGCTGCACGATGCCCGTCTCGTTGTTTACGGCCATAACGGAGATGAGCAAAGTGTCAGGTCTGAGAGCGTCGGCGATATCACGCGCGTAGATTCGTCCAGCAGTGCCGGGCGCAATCTTCGTGACTTCGAAGCCCTGCCGTGCGAGCACCTCAAGGGGCTCTTGTACGGCCTTATGCTCAATCTCGGTAGAGATGACGTGCCGCTTTCCGTTGGCCATCCCATATTTCGCGAGCCCCAGTAAGGCTAGATTATTGCTCTCCGTCGCACCGCTCGTAAACAGCACTTCGTCCGCGCTAGCCGCCACGACATCTGCTAGCTGGCGCCTAGCTTTCGAGACACGCTCTTTTGCAGCTTGTCCATAGGCGTGTGTTCGGCTACCTGCGTTCCCGTACTCGCGGAACATCCAGAAGGCGACTTCATCACCCACCCGAGGATCCACGGGAGTAGTCGCGTTGCAGTCTAAGTACACGGGCCGCTCGTGTCCGCCCGCTGTTGAAGAAGTTGGCGTGTCGGTGGGCGTCGTTACCGTCATGAGCCAAAGCGTACGTGTAGCTTCCGACACAAGTACGGAACGACACAGCGCCTTGTACGGAAAAATCTTCCGTACATCTGCGACCGAGGAGAAAGCATGACGGCCGTAAGAGTCGAGCCTTCCGCGTCCGACCCCCAAGAACGCACCCGATCGAGCGGGTACGAATACGTTTTCCCAGCAATCCGTGGCATCCAGGCTGGTCGCGAGTACTACGTGACGATGTGTCCACTGAGACTGATCCCGCGGCTCTTCCTCTTTGATGAGGAAGAACTCCCCCCTGAGATGCGCGCACAACGCACGTTGAATAAGGCACGTGTGCCTGAGATCAGTCGGTACATCGTGGAGAACCCCGACACCTACATCTTCTCGGCTCTGACTGCCTCAGTGAACGCCGAGGTTCAGTTCGATCCGATGACCGGGGGTGTGAACGGTCCTGGCGAGCGCGTGGGGACATTAACAATCCCGATGTCAGCGCGCTTTGTAATAAACGATGGTCAGCACCGTCGGGCGGCGATTCAACACGCTCTTGCCGAGAACCCCGACCTGGGTGACGAAAGCATCGCCATCGTTCTGTTCCTGGACGTGGGCCTGAGCCGCTGCCAGCAGATGTTTGCCGACCTCAACCGCTACGCCATCCGGCCATCGAAGTCGATCGGCGTGCTGTATGACCATCGAGATGAGATGTCCGCGATCACGAAGCTCGTCGTGATGCGGTCGCCGTTCTTCAGCGATCTGACCGAGACAGAAACCAGCAACCTCTCCGCGCGCTCACGCAAGCTGTTCACGCTGTCCGCCTTGTACAGCGCCAACAAGGCCTTGCTAGAGGGCGTTGAGCTCGGAACCTTTGAACGGCAGGTAGACGTAGCGAGCCGCTTCTGGATGCTGGTCGCGGATCAGTTTCCCGAGTGGCATCAAGTCCGATCCCGAGATGTTAGTTCGGGTGAAGTCAGACGCGACTTCATCCACAGTCACGGCGTCGTTTTGCAATCAATTGGCAAAATCGGCAACGCACTCATCCGACAGTCTCAGGACGAAAAAGTCTGGGAAAAGACGTTGTCGAAGCTAGCCAATATCGACTGGCATCGAGCAAATGCGTCGACCTGGGAGGGGCGAGCCACGGTTGGTGGCAAGGTCAGCAAGGGTGCCGCCAACGTGCTTCTTACGGCCGGATATATCCGCTCCATCCTTGGTCTCGAACTACCACCAGACGAACAACAGGCTGAAGACGGTTTTATAAGGAGTGGCAGATGAAGCGTCAACTTCCCATCACCCCACGCAAGCACTCCGCGTTCGACGAGTTAGGTTATGCATCAACGGTTGACGCCCTCTTGACACAAACGCAAGAGTTGTATCTCGCCGATACAGTGCCTTGGGTCGTCGGCTATTCAGGCGGCAAGGACTCGACAGCAGTCCTCCAACTAGTCTGGCTAGCCCTCGCCGGACTGCCGGAAAAGAAGCGGACCAAGCCGGTTCACGTAATCAGCACTGACACGCTTGTCGAGAATCCCGTAGTCGCAGCATGGGTCACCCACTCCCTCGATTTCCTTGCGGACCAAGCTGCTGCACAGAACCTCCCAATCACGCCGCACCGTTTGACGCCCGCTGTCACCGACACGTTCTGGGTCAACTTGATTGGACGGGGATATCCAGCGCCCCGGCCCAAATTCCGTTGGTGCACAGAGCGACTCAAGATCAAGCCGTCGAATTCGTTCATCCGTAGCATGGTGCGTTCGCACGGCGAAGCCATACTGGTCCTCGGTACTCGTAAAGCGGAAAGCAGCGGCAGATCACACAGGATGACCCAGCTCGAAGCAAAGCGATCACGTGACCTCCTCAGCCCAAACGAGTCGCTCCCGAACTGTCTCGTCTACTCCCCGGTTGAGAACTGGTCGAATGACGATGTCTGGACTTTCCTGATGCAGACTCCGAATCCGTGGGGGTACTCGAATAAAGAATTACTCACCATGTACCAAGGGGCGTCCCCTGATGGCGAATGTCCGCTAGTCGTCGACTCGACGACACCGAGCTGCGGAGACAGCCGATTCGGTTGTTGGACTTGCACTCTGGTCGACAAGGACAAGTCCATGTCTGCCATGATCCAGAACGATGACGAGAAGGAATGGATGCTCCCACTTCTCGAACTGCGCAACGCGCTCGATGTTGCGGACGACCGGCACCTGCGCGATTTCCGGCGGATGAACGGGTCGGTTCAGCTCTTCCACGACAAACCGATCCCAGGTCCTTACACACAAGAATCGCGCGAGCGGTGGCTCACTCAACTACTTGGAGCCCAGGCATGGATTCGGGCCAACGGACCAGACTATGTGCGCTCGCTTGAGCTTGTGACACTTGCTGAACTAGAAGAGATTCGGCGGCTATGGGTCGTCGAGAAGCATGAGTTTGAAGACAACCTGCCGCGGATCTACCGCGAAGCGACGGGCGACGAGTATCCCGGCAAGCCGCTCGACGAACATCTGCCACTCGGGTCCGAGGCCGTCGAGGTGCTTAAGCAGCTCGTCGGCGGCGATCGGTTGCACTTCGAGATGGTACGCGAGCTTCTTGACATCGAGCAGCGCCACAGATCGCGTGCGCGCCGGGCGGGTCTATTCGATTCACTCGAGAAAGCGCTACGTCGCGGCTTTTACGACGATGAAGCCGATGCCACATCACGCGCTCAGACGCGCAAAGCCGCTTTGGATCGCAACGGTAGCGCACCTCTGGAAGATCCCGACCCCCTCGATGTTGCCGATGGTTTCGTCCGTCAAGCACAAGTTGGAGCCAACGAATGATTATCGATGAACTCGTCTTGCATAACGTCGGCACCTTCGCCGGCCGAAACACGATCGAACTTGCTCCGGCGTCTCCTAAGAAGCCGATAGTGCTCATCGGCGGGCTCAATGGAGCGGGTAAGACCACTCTCTTGGAGGCGATTCATCTCGCGCTCTACGGGTCACTCGCTCAGGTTGCGGCCCGTAAATCCGGGAGCTACGAGAGCTACCTTCGTGGCCTCATTCACCGCGGTGTGCCCGAAAGTGAGGGCGCTGCAATCGAGCTCCAGTTTCACGCGCACCAGGAGGGCGTTGAACGCGAATACCGGGTGCGGCGAAGTTGGCGGAGTACTGGCGCGTCGATACGTGAAATTCTGCTTGTGTCTGTCGATGGCCGTCATGACGAGGCGCTCACATCGACCTGGAGTGAGCACATCGAAGCGTTTCTTCCGCGTGGCATTGCCGGACTCTTCTTCTTCGACGGCGAGCAAATCGAGGCACTCGCAGACCTGGAGCGTTCACAGGAAGTTCTCTCGTCTGCTCTTGCTTCGCTCATGGGTCTCGAGCTCGTCGACCGACTGTCGACTGACCTCGCGGTACTACGTAAGCGACATCAGAACACTCAAGTACCAACCAAGTTGCGCGCTGCCATCGACGAGAAGCAGAACGCAGTTACTGCCGCGCGGCAGGAGGAGGAAGCGGCCGCCCAACAATTGGGAGCGCTGCGGGTCGAGGTTGAACGTGCTGAGAAGGCTCTCTTTGAGCTTGATGAGAAATACCGCTCTCTGGGCGGCGACCTGTTTGATCAACGCGAGTCAGCAGAGCGCAACGCAGAGGATCTGCGCAGGGATCTCAGTCGTTTCGACGATCAAATTCGCTATGAGATAGGGGAATTGGCTCCGCTGCTGCAACTTCGTGACCACCTGACTCGTATGGCCGAGCGAGTGGAAGTCGAGACCAATGCAGAGCGCAGTAGACTTATTGCCGATGTGCTGGTAGAACGTGACCTTGAGCTAGCTGCGCTACTGGCTGAATTGAAGGTTGCGAAGGGGATTCGAAGCCAGATCGACGAGTTCATGACGCGGGATCGGGAAGAACGCGACGAGGCAGCGAGCGTCGAGGCGATCGTCGGTCTGCAAGACGGTGCAGAGCTTCGTCACCTCATCTCGTCATCGCTGCCCACTGCGGAAAAGCGACTACGCGAGCTCATCGCCTCGCGCAGCGAGACCAAAAATAGACTCGAGCAAGCGGAGCGAGTTCTCGTTGCAATACCGGACGGAGAAGCCCTCGGCTCTCTGGTCGCGAAACGAGACGAGGCATCCGCAGTTCTTGTCCGCCGGCGTGCGGCTCTCACACATGCAGAGGAGCGACTGAATCTAACTCGGCAAGATCGCGCCCGCGCAGACGCCGCTTACGAGGCAGCGCTCGAGTCCGCCGCCCGCGCCAATCTTTCGGTCGACGACGACCGGCGGCTGGTAGACCACGTCGACCGCGTTCGTCAAACGCTGCAACAACTTCGACTAGCCGCGAGTCGCCGACACCTAGGTCGCATATCCGAGTTTGTGCTGGATGCCTTGGGGCGCTTGATGAGGAAGGAAAACCTCATCACTGATGTCTCTGTAGATGCCGAGTCCCATGCTGTCGAGCTCACCGGACGGGACGGCCTGCCGCTGCCGGCTAGCAACCTTTCAGCCGGTGAGCGGCAGCTCCTCGCCGTCGCTTTGCTGTGGGGACTAGCGCGTGCCGCAGGACAGCCACTACCTATTGTTATTGATACTCCGCTCGGCCGGCTGGATGGATCCCACAGAGAACACCTGCTCGAGCGATATTTCCCCCACGCAAGTCATCAGGTGCTGTTGTTGTCGACGGACACCGAGATCGACGATCAGGCTTACCTACTTATACGCAAGCACATCGGGCGGGAGTACCGGCTCGAATTTGATCAAGCGAAAAATGCGACGTCGGTCGTCGATGGATACTTCTGGGAGAAATGATGACAATCGACAACATACGTCTCTCACAAGCCGCACGCGATCAGCTGATCACCTTAAAGCGGCGTACCGGGGTAGCAACCTGGAATGTCCTCTGCCGCTGGGCATTCTGTCGGTCCCTCGCGGAGCCTGCTCCCCCGCCCGCCCTGCAGCTGACTCTGGATAGCAACATCGAAATGTCATGGAAGGTGTTCGCTGGAGATTACGGCGACATTTACTGGGGATTACTAAGGTTCCGCTGTCACGCTGACGGACGGTCGCTAGATGACGAGACGCTCGCGACCCAGTTTCGCCTTCATCTCCACCGCGGGATCGGGTATCTCGTCGGAGACCCGAGAGTGACGGATGTCGTTGGTCTTGCAGGCATTGGACTTTCGGACGACCCGGCGGCATGACTGACCAAGTCGCTCGCCACAAAACTGCTATGAGTCGAGCGACTCTGTCACGACCCATCGCGACTGCGATCCGCGATACCTTGATCGACGACTCGAAATCGATATTCGACTACGGGTGTGGGCGCGGTGACGATCTTAGACACCTCAAGGCTCTGGGCTATTCGGTCGATGGCTGGGACCCAACGCACCGCCCAACAACTCAGCGAAAACCCGCTGACGTAGTCAATCTCGGCTATGTCGTGAACGTCATCGAACATCCACATGAGCGGCTCGAGACGTTACGCAATGCATGGGAACTCGCACGAAAGGTTCTCATAGTGTCTTCGCGGCTCACGTGGGACGCACGCAGCCTCGGAGGGCGCCCGCTAGGCGACGGGCTTGTCACAAAGACGGGCACGTTTCAAAAGTTATATGAACAAGCGGAACTGGGCCGCTGGATTGAAGATGCGCTAGGAACGGAAGCCCACGCCGCGGCGCCGGGAATCTACTACGTCTTCCGCGAGACTTCCGATGCGCAAGAGTTTCTCGCTAATCGGGTTTATACGTATCGACCGAGAGTTCGTATCGATCCGCATGAGCTCTACCAAGCCAACGAAGCCACCCTCAGACCGCTGTTCGACTTTATGCGCCTCCATGCGCGACCACCCAAAGCAGGTGAACTTAAGCCCGACGAGATCACCTCTATCAAGGGAGCCGTTGGGAGCGTCGCCAAAGGCCACCAGCTCATTCGAACGGTGACTGACGACGAGTATTGGAAAGAAGTAGCGGCTCACCGGCGAGCAGAGCTGTTGATATATATCGCATTGTCACGTTTCAACGGACGTCCCCGTTTCACGCAGCTGGGACCGACGCTGGCGGCGGATGTTCGGGCGCACTTCGGGAAGTACCACGACGCCTGCGTGCAGGCCGACCGAATGTTGCTCGCGTGCGGCGATCCGGCGATCGTGTTGGTGAACGCACGGAGCTCGCGGGTCGGCAAACAGACGCCAAGCGCTCTGTATGTGCATAAGAGTGCGTTGGGCGAGCTCCCTCCAGTGCTTCAAGTGTATGAAGGGTGCGCCCGCGCCCTATCCGGAACTGTTGAGCACGCCAACCTAATCAAACTCTCCGTCACCGAACCTCAAGTGTCATATCTGACCTATCCGGAATTTGATCGGAACGCACACCCCACACTCGCGTCGTCGGTAACCGTGAACCTCAAGAGACTCTCGGTTGATTGGCGCGACTACAGCCAGTCGCCAAATCCACCGCTACTGCATCGGAAGGAAGAGTTTATTGGGCTCGATCATCCGCGGCGTCGACTGTACGCAAAGTTGACGCGATCAGAAGTTAAGGCGGGTCTCTACGCAGCTCCAGAGCGGATCGGAACTCTTGCCGGCTGGAACGCAACGCTCGACGCGGGGGGTTTTGTGGTTCGAGGGCATCGTCTTCAAGTTTGCAACTAGCAGCGGCAGCTCGCCGATTCTCTTGACAGAATCGCTTGAGCGCAATCAACACTACGCCGCCGCACCCCACCCTGGCTGGGCGGTTCCGCAACCGCAACCCCATTCGATACCGCGTATCCGATACAGCACCAGTTCAACTAGACATCGCCAGGGTCTACGCGTCGTCCCCCCAGCTTTCGGCCATCGTGCCCTCTTCGTAGCTCTCGTCGTCGGTCGAACTCGCAGCTTCCAGCTCACCGTCGTCTTGATCTTGGTACTCGTTGATCGCATCAGTCGAGGTCGTTGTCGCTGATACTTCGAACCATGCATCAATATCCGCCGCGGACCTGTCAAACCATCTAGTCAATGCCTGACGTAGCTCTTTTTGTGCATCCGCTAACCCGCGCTCCTTACGTTTCTTCTCGCTCAATTCGGGATTGGATGTCTTGAGCGCGCGTGACTTTTCACCCGCTACGTACGTCACGTAGGCACTTCTCGCATCGTCACGAAGCTGATGCAGGTTCTCCGCATTGACAAATTGATCAAGCTCATTCACTGCTTGTGGCGACGAAAGGATCTCCAACCAAAAGTACCGAAACTGAACCGCGCGAGGGGTGTCCATGTTTGTCACCATGTTCAGTGGAGACTTCGGAAAGTCGTTGCGGCGCTTAGCAAGGACCAGCCGCCGATCGTAGGTGCCGCCGGTCTTACTTTTCATCCACGAATTGATCCCGGCGGCAATTGCCGAGGCGAGGTCAACTACCTCAACTCCTTCCAGAGAGGCGCGACGAAAGACAGTGGCCAGGGTCAACGCGATGCCCAATTGGCACGCGTGTGTATTGATGGCCTGGTAAAGCTGATTGCACTCATCACGCTTCGCTCTGCTGTCAAGCAACTGCTCAGCGCGCAGATCTTCAAACTCTTTCTGCTTATCGGCAATCAAATCCCAAGCTTTGACCACGTCCGGCTTTTGAGTACCACCCGCCGAGGCACCTGGATCGGCCAACCAATGCGACGCAGAATCTCGCAACGTCCAGTACATGCCCACGCCGCTGAAGAGGGCGTCGTGCGCCAGGGTGGCGATCGCATCGTCGACAAGCCATTTCTGCTTGAGTTCGGTAAGTGCGCGCGCATGGGCGGCCCACGGCTCGATGCTGCTGAGAAGGATGAGTATGGCTTTCCCCCAGGTTGTTTGGTACCGCTCAACGAGACTCTCAACAGCGACTTCCGGAAAGTTCCTGTTCCCGAGATCATTTCGAGCGAATGGCTCGTCACCTTCGATAACTGACGGGAAGAGCGTCTCGACATCGAGTTGCTCACGCATGAACGAGTTGCGTTCTTCTTCAGCTTCACGGCGTCCGATCGTGACATCGACCTTGTTGATGTATTTCCCCGGACCAAAAACCGCCCGTGAAACCATCTCTCTGATCGCGTGTATGTTGGTTAGCGCTGACCACCGGGCAGCCTGTGTCGTTTTCGCTCCTGGGTTGTCATACTCCACGCAATAGAGAGGCAAAAACTCTTCGCCCGACTGGTTGCGCAGTTGCGTTAGCGTGGTACGGCTCAGTATGTTGATGAGTTCGCCGTCGGACAACAAGATAAGGCGAGACTCGCTGGGCCTACGCGCTTCTTTGTTCACGTCAACGAACAGTTTTCGAGCGGCCTTATGTGGTTGTTTACCTTTGCCGAAGAGGTCCGGGAACCATAGCAATGTGACTGGTACCTCGATGTCGGCAATCTGCCCGTCCTTTAGCGCCTCCTCGATCCTCGACTTATAAAAGTACTGGTAGCGCGCACCGGAACTCCCCTGCCAACTCTTACGGATTGTGCGATCTATAGCAAGCAATGCCATAGCGCGATGCTGGCCGTCGATCACCACAGTCCGGCAGAATTCGCCGTTCCACCACACCTGCCCGAGAGCAACGGCGTTTGGTTGGCCAGTTTTGTCGAGTAGGCGTCGGACACGGAAGTACTCACCGGCATCCTGCTGACTCCAAAATCCTGATGGGTCATCAATGGAAGTCGGCGAATCGAAGTCGGGAAACTCTGAGGGTTGCTGGCCGGCGAATGGCAGAGCGACTGCAACGATCGGCGGAAAAAAGGCAGGACCGGTCCAATCGGTATTGATCAAGTACGGTACTAGGCTCACTGCTACACGATGGTCGTCGAGGTCGCGCTGGAGCAATTGGTCAAAGTCCAACTGTTCTGCCGGGATGACTTCCCGAACTGGCACAAGATGCTGCGTGAGTCGGCGCTCTGGATCGGTCGCTTCCTTACCAAGCCGGGCTTTCGTCATTAAGTACGCAACCTTGCCTGCCGGCGTCACGAACTCGCCGATAATGCCCTGCGCAAGGTTTTGGAACGTCGGCGCGCCGCCCAAACTGCTAAGTGTCATCTACTGCCTCCCAAGCACCGGTAGGAAGATTCGCTGCAGGATCCACTCCGCCGCCGCGGCGACATCTCTCGCGGACAGCGTCGTGCCGCTGTCCTCCACTGCCACTTCAGCGAGATCTGCAGGCAATACATAGCATTCGAGGTATTCCAATGGCATACCGGTGCTTGCGAGACGGGCTCCAAAGGAATCGTCCTCTTCCTGGACAGTCATCGTTGATGATCTTCGGCGAAGTGAAGCTCGCGCGTTCTCATAAGCAGCCATGTGTTGGCCGAGCCGAACTCGTAGGTTGGTGGCAACGCCGATATAGAGCGGACTCGCAAACATGGGTGTCGCAGCGCGTAAGAGGCTTATGAGCAGACGACGCACGACCGGCTGATCTGCAAGACCTTCCATTCGAGCCTTGACGTCGCTCGTCGCAGAAAGCGGACTTCCGTCCGCGATTGACGCGCGCTCCAACCTCCCCGACCAGTGCAAGTTGTAGCTTGCTTCACCCTTCAAATGAATGGCAATTGGCTGGTGTACGCGCGCGTAATCAGATATGGCGTTGATGAGGTAGCCGATCGCCGCATCTACGCCATCCCTATCGCTTCGCTCCCAGTCCTGGTTGCCGAGTGCCAGCTGGGCATACCACGCATAGATCCCTGGGGCATCCGGCGCCAAATCAAGATCGAGCGCGCTTAGTCTCATTGGCTTCGGCTGCAAAGCAGCATTGGATTGCGGCACGTTGTCATCATATTGAGCGATGCTAAATAGGAGGAGCATTTGTCGTCGCGAGTACAAACAACCGATGCTCTACTTCGGAAGCCCGCGATTGATGCGAGAGCGACAGAGTATCAGGCGACTGCTGCAGAAGACGGTCTGCAGAGGAGAGGACGGGAGCCGGCGACCGTCTGAACCGGACAGTTAGAAGTTGAGCCCCGACCGCACCAAATCCACACTCTCCGCGACGATCTCCCCCAGATCACCCACGCACCCGCCGCGCCCCCAGTTCTCCACGGCCACAACGAGTGCCGCCGCCAGCACCGCGCCCGCGACCTCGGCCGTCAGCTCGATGTCCGGCACACCCGCATATCGCCTCCGGACGAAGTCGGTGATTACCGCCGCGAACGACGCCTGCACCACCCGCAGGTGACCGGCCACCCGCTCACCGATGATGCTCGCCCGCAGCAGCGCCGCCTGCCGCACCACCTCCAGGTCGTGCGGGAAGCTCGCGACGCTCGCCATCACCGCATCGGACAGCGACTCCGACGCCGGCCGCCGCGCCAGCGCCTCGGCCAGCCACTCCAGGTGCGTCTCGTAGTCCGCGAACAGCACCGCTTCCTTCGTCGGGAAATGCCGGAAGAACGTCCGCTCAGTAACCCCGGCCTCCTCGGCCAACTGCGACACCGTCACATTCGCGAACCCATCCTTTGCGAACCGCGCCAACGCTACCCGCCGCAGAGCGTCCTTCGTTGCCTGACTGCGCTGCTGATGCAGGTTCACGGGCATCGCCATAGTCCCGCGATCGTATCGCACAAATTTGTCAGTACCGCCGCAATTATGTCAGTACTGACATACCCTGCCCGCATGAGTGACTATGACGCGATCGTCGTCGGCGCAGGCCACAACGGGCTGACCGGCGCCGCCCTGCTCCAACGCGCCGGCCTGTGCACCCTGTGCCTCGAGGCCAACACCTACGCCGGCGGCATGGCCGCCACCGTCGAACTCATCGACGGCTTCCGCTACGAAATCGCCGGATCCGTCCAGTTCCCCACCCCCAGCGAGATCACCAAGGACCTCGGCCTTGACACCCTGCCCACCGTCCACGCCGACGTCATGTCGGTCAACATCGGCGAGGCCGGCGAAGAAGCCATGGTGTTCTACCGCGACCCCATACAACTGATGACTCACCTCGCCGACAAGCACGGCACCGACGCCGTCACCGGCATGGCCGAACTCATCGCCTGGAGTCAAGGCCCCGCTCGGGCGCTCGGCCGCTTCGACGTTCGCAAACCGCCCAAGACCATCGACGAGATGTACGCCTGCGCCGCAAACGAATCCGAACGCCGCGCCATCCACGAAACCCTGTTCGGCTCGGCTATGGACGTCATCGACCGTTACCTGCCCGACAGGAAACGCCACGCCGTCATGCGCGGTATGCTCGCCTTCCTCGCCATCAACTCCACCTACCGCGGGCCCTACACCCCCGGCAGCGCAACCTGTCTGGCCTTCGCCCTGGCCGTCCCCGACGAGGGCACCGCGATGATGACCAAACTCGAAGGCGGCATCGGCGCCCTCACCGAGCACCTGCGCGAGATGTTCGAAAGCCGCGGCGGCGAGATCCGCTACCGCACCAAGGTCGAGCGGATCCTCGTCGACAACGTCAAGGTCACCGGCGTCCGCTGCAAGGACGGCCACACCATAACCGCCCCCGTCGTCGTCTCGAACCTCTCCCCCGACACCACCCTTACTGAACTCGTTGACCCCGAGCATGTCTCGACGCAGCTTCGAGAACGACTCCAGGGGCGCGACCACCGCGCCTCCTTCGTCCAGATGCACTTCGCCCTCGACGGCCTGCCCGAGTTCGCCCCGCCGTACGATCTGCTCAACGAGCCCGGTATGCAGCCGTCCGTCGGTATCTTCGGCTCACCGGAAGAGCAACAGCGGCAATGGGAGAACGCCTGCCGCGGCATCGTTCCCGACAACCCGTCGCTGGGCATCCAGATTCCGTCCGTGCACGACCCGAACATGGCCCCGCCCGGCAAGCACGCCGCCAGTGCCTACGCCTACGCGTTCCCCGTCGAAACGCCCCGCGACCAGCACGGGCATTTGAAAAACGAGATGGCGCAACGCGTCATCGACAAGATCACCCGCTATGCGCCGAACTTCAAGGACATCCAGATCCGGCACATCACCTTCGCGCCGTACCACATGAACACGATGTTCGGCGCCCCCGCCGGGGACTTCTGCCACGGGCTGCTGCACCCCGATCTCATGGGCCCGAACCGGCCCGGCCCGAAGGGTTTCCGCGATCTACCGATCGGCATCGACAGGCTCTATCTCGGCGGTGCCGGTTGTCACGGCGGTCCCGGCATCACCTTCATCCCCGGATATAACGCCGCCTACCAAGTGCTCGACGACCTCAGCTGAAACCTCGCCTCAACCTTCCGAGCGGTCAGACAAGCGCGTAGCCGCGGGAGTCACCCGACTAACTGCCACACTGATCCCTGTGGTCCGCACTGGCGCTCGAGCACAGGCTCTGCAGAATCTCATGGCCCGCGCCGGATTCAGTGTGGCCATGGTGCTCCACCTGCCCCTCGGCTCGAAGCTCTCGGCTCCGACGCTCGCGAGCGGGTCGTCGAGTTGTTTGAGTCGCTCGGCGGACAGACACCGATGCCGCGGTTGCGACCCGGGGCATGGGACCTCGCCTTCTCCGGTGGGCTTGTGGTCGAACTCGACGAGGAACTGCACTTCAACCGCTACCGGGCTCGAACGCTCCAACCAAAGTGGGCGACGGCCCTTCCGTGTCGCGACGCCTACCTCGGCCACTGCAATGACTTTGAGAAGAAATGCCTCGCTGCGGGCAGGTGGGGTAAGCGGTGGACTACTCCGTCCTGCGAGTCCCTGTTCGGGCCGTCGAGCCCACCGGGCGTCCTGGACGGGCCTGGCTCGCCTCGCTGGAAGCAACGTGCGCTCTACGATGCGGTCAAAGACATAGCAGTGCTTCAGGCGCAGACTCCCCGGCTCTGCCGGCTCTCGATCTGGGACCGGGTCGGCGAGACGACGATCGGCGACGCACTCGCTGGGGGCGCCATCGACCTTCGCCACTTCGCCGACTTCGTCGCACAGCGGACGATCTAGCCGCGCCTCACCCACCGCGATGCGCGGCTTACTCCGCGTCAGACAGACCGGGTACGCCGTACCGCTATCGTGCCGGTTTCCTTGCCAGCAGCCACGCTTCGCCGTCGCCTTCGCCCGCGGCGATGGCCTCGAGCTGAGCGAACGCCGCAGTCAACTCGCCCGGCTGCACCCGGAAGCGCCCGGCGCCAGCGCCGACCACGCTCAGCGCTGAGATCGCCAGCAGCCCACCGGGTGCCAACCGTTCTGCGATGGACTGATCGAGCCGAGAATCACGGAAGCGGTAACACACGACGACGTCGACAGGCGGGCCCGCCGGCAGGCCATCATCGAGATCGACAACATCGAACCGACACCGCTCCCCCACGCCGGCCTGCGCCGCCAGTTCCCGTGCCTGCTCGATGACTGTCGCCGAGATGTCGAGACCCCAGACGTCGAGCCCGCGACGGGCAAGCCACACGCTGGCGGCCCCGGGCCCGCATGCCAGATCCAGTGCCCGACCGCGGGTTGGGAACTCGGCCTCGAAGGGAGCGAACACCGCAGGAATCTCGGCTGCGGATACATCCGGCGTCGTACGGTTCCGGTATCGCTCTTCCCAGCGGATGCGATCCTGCTCGCTCACATACTTCAGCGTACGTTCGCGTTCCGCCCATCTACCCCGAGACCCGCAGCTCGCCAATGCGGACGTTCAGACACAACCATGGTCTGGCCGCAGAGAGGTGGGGGCACAGCGAGAACGCAACGCGCCCAGCTCTGTTCGCGCGAGGCGACAAGGTCGCTCGACTGACGCCTCCGCGAACGATACCGGTGTCACGAGAGCGACGACCCGTCAATCCACACGAAAGATGCTGGAGTGCTGGACATTGACGGCTTCAACCGCAGCGCGAGTCAGCGGAGGTAGACCTGGCCCTCTTGCGGATATCCGCCGCCGGCCGTGGCGATGTGCACATGGTCGTAGTGGTTGGCGGTGTCTGAACCGCGGTCCGACATGACATTCTTCGAGCCGTTGGGGCGGTAGATGGTCTGGCGCCAGATGGCGTGCTCGAGGCCGAAGCGTTCCGCGTTCGCCATGACGTAGGCCAGGACCTTATCTCCGAGGTCGATCCCCGCCGCCGAGCGAGCACTCGGGATCATCACGTCGATCGCCAACCCGTGCGGATGCCATTTCAAAGAATCGGAGCGCACGCCGCCGATGGTGAGGATCTCGGGGAACTCCGCGCTGACCGCACGCGCCGCCAAGATCGTGTCGACCTGCAGTCCCGTTTCCGGCGCCCTGCCCTGTGGCAGCACGGGCGGGATACTCGGGGCGGGCGGTTGTGCGGCCATCAGGTTCACCGCCGGTGGCGGTGGTTGGGGCGCCGCGGCGACGTCGCAGCACGCAACCGCGTCACGGACCTGCGGATAACTGTCTGCGCCGACCACAAACAACGTGGCGGCGGTAATCACGCCTGCAACGACCGCCAAGCGCGGACGCCGCCGCATCTTGGCGAATGAATGTCGTCCCATCGACGGCGGACGATACCCACCACCCCTATACGCTGACCAATCGCTCACGAGTCTTTCAGCAACCGAAGGCGCCGCCCCTGGTATCGCCGAAGGCTCACGTCACAGACATTTTAGAGGTACACATAGCGGACTGAAGCAAAGTCCGACGGCAGTTTGCTCGTGGTCCAGATCATGTGCCGCACGGCAATGTGACGCAGCCCGAACTGCCGCCCGGACCACATCGAGAACTGCGTTTCGTCCGCCAGCTCAACTGAACGACCGCACGGCGCTGATCAGGGCGTTAGGCTCCGGCGGTGGCCAACTACGTCACCGAGATCGGCCTGTTGATCATCGGGATCTTCCTGCTGTTCCGCGGGCTGCCCGGTGTGTTGCAGCTGCTCGGCGCCCTCGGCTGGCAGCGCGTCCCGGGAACCATGCTCGGCTCGGGTGTCGCCGGCTACCAGACCCAAGCCGGAGCCGGACGCATGGGCGCCAACGTGCAGCGCTCCGTTGTCGCCTACCAATACCAAGTCAACGGCCAGACCTTCGTCGGGCAGCGCGCCGCGTTCGGCACACCCCTCGGATTCGGCATGGGCTTGGGCGGTATCGCCTCCGCACAAGCCTCTCGATACGCACCCGGCCAAACCGTCGACGTCTGGGTTGACCCGAAGAACCCGATGAACTCGGTGCTACGCCGAAGTGCCCCTTCGTCATTGGTGATGACGGCACTCGGCGTCGCCGTGCTGATCGCCGCTGTCATCTCGTTGATGGGCTGACATGCTCGCCAACGACCGCTTCGCACTCAGCCGCCGACGCCTCCTGCAACTGTCCGGCCTGGCAGCCGCTGCCACCGTCGTACCGCCACCCTTCGCAACGGCGGCTCCGCCGAACGCCCCAAACATCTTGTGCCGCAACGCCTGGGGCGCTCAGCCGCCCCATCCCGGCGGCACACCCCATACCCCAGTCCGCATGACGATCCACCACACCGCGGTGACCCTCGGCGACAACGCCAACGCGCCGGCACGCCTGCGCCAGCATCAGCACTATCACCAGGACACCCAGGGCTGGATCGACATCGCCTATCACCTCAGCGTCGACCGCAACGGCAACATCTACGAACTGCGAAAGCCCGAACTCGTCGGGGACACCGCCACGAACTACGACCCGACTGGTCACTTCCTGGTCGTCTGCGAAGGCGACTTCGACAAGGAGGAGATCACCGAGGAGCAGCTCCACGGCGCTGCGCTCGCCTTCGCCTGGGGAGCACAGCGATTCGACATCCCAACCGACACCCTCGCCGGGCACCGCGACGCCAGCCATGACACCTCGTGTCCAGGTGCGAACCTCTACGCCCACGTCGTCGACGGTGATCTCAAGAACCGCGTCGACGTGCTCCTGGCCGCCGGAACGGTGGACCTCCACACCATCTGCGGGCCCGAGGCCTCACACGCCGTCGCGGACATCGAGTCCGGCCTGCGCTGACGTCAGGCTCGCTCTAACAGCGAATCACCGGGACGTCGGCGTTACACGTGTGACGCATGAGGTACGGCTGTCGTCACACACCGTATCGGCCGCCTCCAGCAAACTAATGATAGGGAAATCCCTGATTCCTCCGCTGGGGTCTCGGCCTACCGTTTACCTCAGAGGAACCTGAAACGGCCTGTTCGTCGAAGGTTCCGCAATCAAGTACAAGTGAACAGACAAGCGGTGCTCGCCTAAGAAGCGGTGCCGGTACTCGCCGCAGCAACGTCCGATGCGACCGTCTCAACGTGTCGTGCCGAGCACGGGCACAGCCCGACCAGACGTCGCACCGCGACGCGTAGGCGGTCCGGGCACGCCTCGTTTGAAGCCAACGCATCGCCGCACGAACCCGTACCACTGAGAAGTAAAGCCATGAAGAAACTAACCGCCGGCCTCACGCTGGCACTCACACTGAGCATCGGCGCCACCATCGGAACCGCTGCCCCGGCATCCGCCGACGAGTTGAGCTACCTGACCGCCATCTCCCGACTCGGCATTGCACCCACGGATGGCAACTATGTCACCCTGCTGCGTTGGGGCTACGCCGTCTGCGCGGACAAGTCCATGTGGGTCCCCCTGGACACCACCGTCGAGAACCTTGTCTGGAATCCGCAGAACAACATCACTTACACGCAGGCCCAGGGGATGGCCATCGCCGCCAACACTTTCCTCTGCTAACCGCGTACTCAAAGGACACCACCATGGTTTATCCCAACCCGTACTACGACCATCAGCAGCCGACCATCCCGTGGCCCGATGGCTACGACGATTCAGAACCGAAGCGGCACAATGGGAGTCCCATCGCCGCTGCCTCAGTTTCCGGAGGCATCGCAGTTCTCGTGCTGGCGGTCGGCGTCCTGGTCGGTCTGCAGCTCAGCGGATCCGAGCCCACCGACGCCGACTCAGCGAGTCCTTCCCCGACCGTCGTCGCGAGCGCCCCAAACACGCCGGCACCCACGATGCCGCAAGAGCCGGCCGGGCGGCGGGCACCTACCGACCCCACGCGCCTGGACCGGTCGACTTACGAATCGCTGACCGCGCGCGAGTTCGCCCTCATGGCCAAGGATCCCCACGCGTGGGCCGGTCAGAAGATCGTCGTCTACGGCGTGATCACGCAGTTCGACTCCGCAACGGGCGCAACATCGTTCCGCGCGGACACCGGGCCAGCGCCCGTGACGAACGCATACGACTACGACCAGAACACGTTCGTCACCGCTCATGACGCGGACATGGTCGCCAACTTCGTCCAGAAGGACAGGGTGACACTGTACGTCGAGGTACAGGGAGCGATGACCTACGAGACCCAGATCGGCGGGTCGACGACCGTGCCGTCGCTGATGGCCAACATCATCGAAAGCACCAGCCGCCCCGCAGCGCGCCCCGCACCCATCCCGGCGCCACTGCCCGACGCCGAGACCTCAAGCGGAAACCAACTGCGCTCGATCGTCGCGAGCGATAAGCCAATGGTGCTGGCGACCATGACCGATACCTGGGTGCCGCAATTGAGTTCCAAGCGGCTCGGTTTGGTCGCCGAAGGACGCACGTGGACCCACGCGGCGATCCTGGCCGAGCACCAGCGGCTCCGCCAGACCTATCCCGGTGCTCGGCTGCTGTGGTCAGGTGACTGGTCGACGTTCTCGCATTCCAATTTCTGGGTGACGATCGCCGGGCCCACATATCCGACCGCCGAGGGCGCCTTGGCATGGTGCAGAAACAACCAATTCGACCGCGACCACTGCTTCGCGAAATTGGTCAGCACCACTCACGCGGTCGAGGGCAGCACCGACTACAACTAATGGGCCGCCATCGCAGCTGCCTCGATAGCGTCGCCCGAGGATAAGATCCCGCTGTGGTGCTGTGTCATCGAGGCGGGTCAGCTCGAGCGGTCGTCGTTCTGGCGGCTGCCGTGCTGCTCGTCCAGTGCGCCTCCCCACCGCCGGCCGAGTCCACGCCGCCATCGGCTACGACCACGACGACGCAGACCACCGCGGCGGCCCCTCCCCCGCCGACGACTACCCCGCCACCACCCCGTGTCCTACCGGTCACCGCGGCTGAACTCGGCGAAAGTTGGCGCCCCGGTTGCCCTCTCGGCCCGGAGCGACTGCGGCGCGTCGAAATCGACCATCTTGGAATGGACCTGCAGACGCATCGCGGAGAGTTGGTCGTGCACGAAGACCTCGTACCCGAGGTCATCGAGATCTTCGAAGAACTCCGTGAAGCACGCTATCCGATCGAAAAGATGCGCACACCCGACCATTACCCGGGCGCCGAAGACGAACTGTCCATGCGCGACAACAACACCTCAGCGTTCAACTGCCGCGACATCCCCGGGTCCGGCAACTGGTCCCACCACGCCTACGGCCGGGCCATCGACATCAATCCCCTCATCAACCCGTACATCGACAATGCGGGTGACCTCCAGCCCGCCAACGCCGCACCGTATCTCGATCGCACCCGCATCGACCCGGGCCTACTGCACGCCGGCGATCCTGCGGTCCGGATCTTCACTGACCGGGGCTGGACGTGGGGCGGCGATTGGCAGAACCCGAAGGACTACCAGCACTTCGAAAAGCCTGAATAAGTTCCGCCCGAGAAGAACTCAAGTTTCTCATTCGCGATACATCCCGTACCGGATAGTTACCCGGCTCCGGCCGATGTTGCGTAGCGCCTTGCGCTATTGCCCACGCCGTCTTCCCACTCTCACTTTACGACAGGGGGTGGGGCTTGCGGCAAGGCTCCTGACGTGCTGCACAATCGTCCGGCCATCGCCGCAACGGATGAAGGAGCAGTGTGTCGAACCCGCCTAAGCCATTCGAAGTCCACGAGTCTGGCGCTTACCTCCACGGCACCAAAGCGGACCTCGCCGTGGGCGATCTGCTGGTGCCGGGGCGTCCGTCGAACTTCGAAGATGGGCGCATCTCCAACCACGTCTACATAACGCAGACCTTGGACGCCGCCACCTGGGGCGCCGAGCTGGCGGCCGGTGAGGGACGCGGCCGCATCTACATCGTCGAACCCCTTGGCGCCGTGGAGGACGATCCGAACGTCACGGACAAGAAGCTGCCCGGCAATCCGACGCGCTCCTACCGAACACGCGAGCCGGTGAAGATCGTCGGCGAGATCACCGACTGGGTCGGGCATTCACCCGAGCAGCTTCAAGCCATGCTCGACGGCTTGGAAGACCTCCGGCGCCGGGGCCTTGCCATCATCTACGACTGAGCCAGAAAGCTACTTCTTGAAGGCGTCCTTGATCTTCTCGCCGGCATCCTTGAAGTTGGATTTCGCTTGATCGCTGCGGCCCTCGTCGCGGGTCCGCGCGTCGCCGGTCATGTTGCCGACCGCTTCCTTCGCCTTACCGGCGAGGTTGTCCACCTTGTTCCGTGCTTTATCCGCTGCGCTCACGCTTCCTCCTCGAAGTCGACTGCCGCTCGGTTACCTCGGCAGCCGCAAATGGAAACCTCACATGCGGGAGTACCGGGCCAACGCGAAGCTGTAAAGCCCGTAGGCCGCGAAACCGGTTGCCGCAGCGATCAAGATCGCCTCCCCGTAGTGTGCGCGTCCGAGTGCCTTGACCGCACCGTCGAGGCCCGTCGACTTGGCCGGATCGCTCACGTAGGTCGCGACGACGACCGACAGGCCGGCCGCGAAAAGCACCAGACCCTCGGCGACATGGCCGCAGATGCCCAGCACCGTGACCAGCCGGCCACCCGGGACGGTGAGGTCTTTGAGGAACTTGCGCGTCGCGCCCTTGTGGACGAAGTATGCGCCGATCACCGCGATCGCGAGCCCCGCGAGCACCAGGACCGCCTTGCCGCCGTCGGACTGCATCAACCTCGCGCTCAAGCCGGAGGTCTGCTCACTACCCCGCATCCGTGCACCCAGCGCGAACTGGATCGCGGTGAAGGCCACCGCGCAGTACACCAACCCCAGCCCAAAAGCCCTGAGCCGGTTCATGAGTGGCGAATCGCGTTTGTGCGCCTCGGTGCTTTCACCGGGATGCAGCCCCAACACCGTTTCGGCGAACCGCCACATCGCCAGCGCGATCAGCCCGGCGGCGACGATCCACAGCGAAAAGGTTCCGCCGCCCTCCGTGGCCAGCGTCCTCAGCGCACCGGACTGATCGGCTTCGCCGCCGAGGCCCATCGCGATCCGCAGGATCGTGTAGGCCACGAGCAGGTGCAAAGTCCCGCTGACCGGATATCCCGCACGGGCGCAGAACTGGACCACTCGGCTTCCGGTGGCATCGTTGACCGCGCCCTTGAAGCTCATGTTGTCACCGGACCACCTGACACCCGGCTCTATTACCCCAGCCGTTTTCCGGCGAAACGGCCGATGACCGCCCCCGGCGCTGCCCCGCCGGGGTAACCTCCCCACGCCAGAGGGAGGTGTCACATGCGATTGCGGTCCAGTGGTGTACCGGTGTTGGCGGCGGCAGCACTCGTCTCGGGTTGCGGACTGGTCGGATCGACTCCATCCGAAGAGCCCGATCAATCCGGACGGATCGTCATCGACGGCAACGGCGTGGACACCCAGACCGTCGAGTGCACGCAGATTCAATGGTCGATGCAGATCGCCGCGAAGGCGAAAACAGGCAGCGCGCAGGTGTACCTGGAGCTCGGCGGCGCGAAGCCGGTCGTGCGGACCGTCAACATCGAGAACGTCAACGAGATCAACGGGGTTTTCGGGGGCGAGGCGGGTAAAGCCGAGGCCACCACCAAGGGCAACGTCTACACCATCACCGGCACCGTCGTCGGCGCCGACGGGCGCAATCCCGGCCAGTCCCGCACGATGCCGTTCGAGATCAAAGCGCCCTGCTGAGTCGGCGGCGGTAAATCCCCGCGGAACGACGGACTGCTCCTAGGTTGGGGGTCATGTCCCTCATCGACCTGGCGCTGCTGCCACTGCGGATCGGACGCCGTGCGGCAGACACTGTGCTCAAAGCCGTCACCCCCGAAGCGCGTAGCCCGCAATCGGAACTCGTCGTCATCGGCGGGATGCCCGAAGGCGTGCCCGCCGCGGCATTGCGTCCCGAACCCGAGCTCCCCGCGCCAGAAAGCTGGCCGTTCGGCGAAGACTTCCCCCGCACCTGCGGAACTGGCCGCTACGCCGGCGGCGCGTTCTTCTGGACCGATTTCCTCTATGACGACCACGGCGCCACCGGCCTGCTCGTCGACATCCCGACCGGCGGCCTGGTGCCCCCGCGCGGCACCTACGTCTACCCCGACGGGCCCGCCGCCCGCAACGGCGCCGACATCTTCCGCGTCGCGATCGGCCTCACCGACACCCACACATGGTGGCGCGTCGACTGGAACACCCTGATCGATGCGTCAATCCCGATCGCGCTGTTCACTTTTGACACCGGAGCCGCTCCGGCGGCGACATCAGACACCGACCGCACCGCGGCGCCGACCAACGACTGGCCCGCCGGGGCGGGCGTCACTTCGGCTGGCATCGACACCGCCCTGCTCATCTCCGCCTCGGGCGCGCGGCTGATCGACCTCACCAAGGAGTCGTCGACGCTCGTCGAGCACGAGGTCGATATGCTGTCCCGGTCCTTCCTCGCCAAAGTGCCCCGCGCGCTCGCCGAACCGGAAGGCACCTGGACGGTTCGGCTGGCCGCCGGCTTGGCCAACGACGCGGGCGACGGCTTCGCCGACGTGCCCGTCGGTCGCGGCGCGCGGCCCGGCCAGCCGAACGTTTACAACGTCGCCTTCCGCACCCACCAGCAGGAGAAGGCGCACCTGAACTTCTGGTCGGACCAGGCCCAAGCCGCAGCACTCAGCGACGGCGACGTGACCGGGTTCTCGGTTCCGCTCGCCTGGGACCAGCTCGCCGATCGCGCCACCACCGAAGAACCGATCGTGCGCGGCACCTCCACCCGCTGGTACGTCTCCTCGATCGAGCTGGGCCAGGGCGTCGCCAAGACGAATATCTTGAGCACCGATCCCCAGTTCCTCGGCCGCGTGCAGCCCTACTCGGTGTGCCTGCCCTCGACGTACACGCCCGGCCGACAGCTGCCGTTGACGCTGCTGCTGCACTCACTTGCGTTGGGGCAGAATCAGTTCGCCGCGATCGACCCGCGTCTGTTGCACCAGGTCTGCGAGGACCGCGAATCGGTGGTGGTGACGCCGCTGGCCCGCGGTCCGTCGTGCTGGTACTTCGACGAAGGCGAACTCGACGTGTGGGAGGTGTGGGCCCGGGTAGCCGAACAGCTCGGCACCGATCCCAACCGCACCGTCGTCTCCGGCTACTCCATGGGCGGTTACGCGGCCTACAAACTGGGACTGACATACCCGGAGGTGTTCGCCCAGGCCGTCGTGCTGGCCGGACCGCCCGTCTGCGGGGTGCGGCTGCTGCCCGACGTCGACGTCCCCGGTGACCTCGACTTCAATTCGCACTGCGCCCGCGAAGGCGATACCTGGGAACTGCTGCCCAACGGGCGATGGCTGCCGTTCGTCATCGCCCACGGCGTGCTCGACCAGTTCGTGCCGATCACGTCGGTGCTCTCCCAGGTGCTCGAACTCGACCGGCTGGGCTACCGCTACCGGTTCACCGTCTACCCGTTCGAGGATCACGTGACGTGGGTGCTCGAAGACGAGTTCGACGATCCGATCGCCCACATGGGCACCGGGCTCCGCCAGCCCGACCCCGGTCACATCACCTACTCGTGGTACCCGGAGCTGGTGCGGCCCGATCTCGGCCTTGGCCCGCAGCAAGTTTGGTGGTTGTCGAAGCTGACGGCCGGTCCCGACCTGGCCGGCAGGCGTGGCGCCGTCGCGACCGTCGACGCGCGGTCGTATGCGCGCCCTGACCCGACCCGCACGATCCGCCGCCGGCGCGGCGTCGAACCCGACCTCGATCTGTCCCCCGGCCTGTACACCGAACTGCTGTGGCGCACAGGTTCGGCCGTCGAGCCCATGCCGTTCCTGACGTTGAAACTGACCGGCGTTGCGGGCATCACCGTCGACGTCGCCCGGGCCGGGCTCGCGTCGCTGGACACGTCGAGCATCGATATCTCCACCGACACCGAGACGCGCGTCGAACTCGCCGCGTTACCGCCCGATGTGGCGGTTCTGCTCGACGGCGAACCCGCCGGTGCGGACGTTCGGGTGCCCGTCGGGCGGCACACCATCGCCCTGACCGCGGCGACCGTGCCTTCGAAAGAGGTGATGGCGGCGTTGCTGCGCCGGTAACATCCCGCGCGTGCCGGACGGTACTCGCGTCGACGCCGAGCAGCGTCAGGTGTCGGGGCTCGCAGCTGTCGTGACGGTGCTCGCGATGGGCCTCGGTTATGCGATCGCGATCGGCGACCCGACCACCTTCTCGGCCAACCTGCAATTGGTCTCGGCCGGCGTGGGCATCACCGGGTCTACCGCGACATTCGTCGCGAGCCTGGCCACCCTGACCCTGGCCGCCGCGGTCCTCAGCGCCGGTGCGTTGGGCGACCTGTACGGCATGCGGCGGATGTATCTGTTCGGGCTGGCCGGGGCGATCGTGTTCAGCCTGCTCGCCGCCGCCGCGCCCGCGCCGGCTGTGTTGATCGTCGCTCGCGCGGGTGCCGGTGTGACGCTGGCGTTCCTGATCGGTCTGTCGCTTGCCATCACCAACGCGGTGTTTCCGCCGGGTCGGCGGGCCGCGGCGATCGCGGCGTACTTCGGTGTCGGCTACGCCGTCGCGACACCGATGCCGGCAATCAGCGGCATGCTCGGTCACGCGATCGGTTGGCGGGCCTGCTTTTTCGTGGCGCCGGTCATCGGCGTCCTCGGCTTGCTCGTCACGTGGCGGTTCGTGCCTGAGACGGTGCGCGCGGACCGTCGGCTCGACGTGCTCGGGATGGCATTGTTCGCCGTCGCGCTGCTCGGGCTGATCTTCGGTGTCTCGCGCATCGAGACCGGTTTCAACACCGTCGGGCTCGTCGCGATCGGCGTCGGCCTGGTGGCCGGTTGCGCATTCGTCATGCAGGAGTTGCGCGTTGAGGACCCGGCGCTCGACATGCGCGTGTTCCGGTCGGGTCGGTTCAACGCCGCCGTGACCGCCGGCGTGCTGTTCAACATCGTGCTCGGCGGGTCGATGGTGTTGCTGTCGTTCTATCTCGTGACGGTCCGCAAGGAGTCGCACGAGCTGTTCGGCCTCCTGTTGATCCCCGCTACCGCGCTGGCCGCCGTCGCCGCCACCTCCGCCGGGCCCGCCGCGAACCGGTTCAGCCCGCGCACCGTGATGATCACCGGCCTCCTGGTAATGCTCGGCGGGCTGCTGTCGATGAGGCTCTTCGACCTTGACACGACGCGCACGACGGTGTTCGTCACCACCGCGCTGATCGTCGTTGGCGGCGCGCTCGTGACGACGCCGCAAGCCACGATCATGATGAGCAGCGCGCCAACCGATCTCGGCGGCGCGGTCTCCGCCGTCAAGAGCGCGGTCAACGAAGGCGGATACTCGCTCGGGCCCGCGCTATTCGCGCTCGTCGGCATCAACCTGTTCCTCACCGACAGCGCCCACGACCTCTCCCGCTCCGGCATCACGCGCGCCGAAACCCGCGAGGCGCTGCTCACCGTGCACGGCGGTCACGGGGCACAGATGGTCAACCCCGAGCAGGCCCGGTTGGTGGTCGAGCAGGCGCCGCACAACGCCGTCGACGCCATCCACACCCTGAGCGTGATCATGGCCGTCGGCCCGGTCGCAGCGATCATCCTGGCGCTGTGGTTGATCAAGCCCGCGAACCGCTCAGCAGGCGGCCAGTAGTTCGTCCAGCGCGGTTTCGAACCGGTCGGCGAGGTCCCACAGATCGTTGACCAGCTTGCGGCACGCGATGATCCCGACGTTGAGCTTGCCGGTCAACGACATCACGGTGATGTTGAGCCCGGAGCCGTGGAAGATCGGGCCAAGCGGGTAGAGCGCCTTCATCTCGGCGCCCATCGCGTACAGCTTATCCTGCGGCCCAGCCACATTCGAGATGACCACGTTGTGGATCGGGGTGCGCTTCAGCGGCGTGTGGGACAGCACCTCCATCGCCATGCCGAACAGTGCGGGCGGCAACGCCTGCGTTACATCGGCCAGCAGGGTGGGAGCGATGTCGGCGCTGTGAGCCTTTGCGCGCGAACTGGATTCGGCGATGGTGCGCAGCCGTTCACCGGGATCATCGATATGGGTCTGCAGGTTGTTGAAGAAGCCCGAGAGCTTGTTGCGGCCGGGCCGGTCGGACTTGTCGTGCACCGACGCCGGGACCACCGCGATCAGCGGATCGTCCGGCAGCTCGCCGCGTTTGAGCAGGTACTCGCGCAACGCTCCGGCGCACAGCGCCATTACCACGTCGTTGAGTTTGACGTCGAAGGCGTTCTTGACCCGCTTGACGTCGTCGAGGCCGAGCTGCGCCAGCGCGATGGTGCGGTCGGAGGTGATCTCGGCGTTGAACACCGTCGCCGGAGCCGAGAACGGGGCGGCCATGGCGGTGCCGGAGCGGGCGCGGGTGATCGTGCTGAAGACGGTCGACATCGTCGCGGGCACCGCCCTGGTCAGTTGCCACGGTCGGGTAAACGCACGCACCAGGCCTCCGGCGGCGATCTCTAACGGCCTGGCGCCGCCGACGCCCTCGACGGGCTCTGGTGGGGGGCCGTCGGGTTCGACGTCGCACAGCTTGCTGATCAGGTTGGCCGCCGACACCCCGTCCACTGCGGCGTGATGCACCTTGATCATCAACGCGACGTCGCCGGCGTCGAACGGATCGGTTTCGTGGATGCCCTCGATCACCCACATCTCCCACAGCGGCTTGCTGCGGTCGAGGGGTGCCGCGGCGATGCGCGAACAGACATCGACCAGTTCGTTGCGCCCGCCGGGCGCGGGCAGCGCGATGCGGTGCAGGTGGTACTCGAGGTCCAACTCGTCGTCGTCCACCCACACTGGATGATCGAGGTTCAGCTGACTGTTGGCGAGCTTTGCCCGCAGCTCCGGCAGAGCCTCCAAGCGCGTGGCCAGGTGCTCGCGGACGCGGTCGAAGTCGTAACCGCCCGGGATCGTCGACGTGTCCAGGCAGGCGATTGAACACACATTCAGTGGGACGCTGGATGATTCGCTGTAGAGCATCGTTGCGTCGAACGCACTCAGCCGTTCCATTCGCTGGAGGTACCCGGGTTGACAGTCACGTCAAACCATGGCGAAGTTACTCCCGATTCAGCCCTGTTTGGTGGCCTGCGGAGCGTGGCGGGCAACGGTGGCGTCCATCGCCTCGCGCAGCGCGGGCATCTCGTCGATCAACCGGGCGAGGTCGTCGCGGTTGATGTGGAGCACGTCTGCGCGCCCCGTCGTCGTCACGGTCGCGTTGCGCAATGCGCCGCGGCGCAGCACCGATTCGCCGATCACCTCGCCAGGGCCGACGACGGCGATGCGGTCGTGGCCGACGTAGACGCCGACCTCGCCGCTGAGCAGGATGTAGCAGGCGTCCGACGGGGTCTGCTCCTGGATCAGCGGCCACGGCCCTGACGTCGACGTCCGATGCGCCGCTTCGACCAGGCGCCGCAGGTCGCTGTCGGAGAACTTGGCGAAGGTCTCGAACTCGCGGAGCCGACGGGCGTCCTGTTCGATTTCCTGCCTGCGAGCCTGTTCGCTTTCGCGGGCGTACTTGCGGTTGTCCATGAGGTCCCCGATCTGCGGTGTTTCCTGGCCGAACGGTAGTCCTCCTGCTGCGATTTGTGCACAGAAACGAGCGCTGAGCGCGCCTAGATGTGCACAAGTCGCCGGTCAGCGGTTCGCCGAGCCGTACTCCAGCGCGGGTTCGGCCGAGTCGACCTTGCCGTTGCTCGAGATCGTCAGCAGGCCGGGTTGCACGTCGTAGCGCGCGCCGTCGGCCGGATTGGTGGCGACGAACCCGTTACCCACCGGTCGCGCGTTGTTGAGCTGCACGTTGGCCCCGTCGCGCAGCCGTTCTCCGCGGTACTGATAGTTGCCCGCACCCGTTTCGCAGATCACCGCCAGCGACTGCGCCGTCCGGATCGCCGCGACCGGCGTGCTCCCCGCGTCGCAGCGCGTGGTGTGCCCGATGAAGCCCTGCGAGTCCGTGCCTGACACCCCGGCGATCGGCGGTCCGGTGGTCGTCGGCGTCGTCGTGGTTGTCGTGGTTGTCGTCGTCGACGGCGCGGTGGTCGTGGGCGGGGTCGTCGTCTCGGTCGTCGTCGACGGCGGCACGGCCAGCGGCGTCTGCGGCGCCGAACCGCTCCCGTTGTCGCTGAACGCCAGCACCATGGCCAGCACCACCGCCGCGGTGAACAGCACGACCGTCGTCACGACCAGCCCAACCTGCGCCGGACCGAAACGCTTGCGGTTTGTCGGTGGCGGCGGCTGCGGTGCATACATCGGCGGATAGCGGGTGCTCGCCGGGTTTGGGTCCACCGCGGAAAACTGGCGCGTCGACGGAGCCAGCGGCGGTGGCGGGGCTACCGGCATCGCGACCGGTGGCTGCTCGGCCGCAGCTGCGGCCGCCTTGGCCAACTCGCCGGCCGTCGTGTAGCGATCCATGGGCTTTTTCGCCATGCCCCGCTCGATGACCTCGTCGAACGCCCGGCTGATGCCGCGTCGCATGATGCTCGGGCGCGGCGGCGGCGAGAACAGGTGCGCGCCCATGATCTCGCGCAGGTCGCCGGAGTCGTACGGCGCGCGGCCTGTCAGGCATTCGTAGAGCAGGCAGGTCAGCGAGTAGATGTCGGAGGCCGGGCCGCCGCGTTCGCCACTGATGCGTTCCGGCGCCATGTAGGCGCACGACCCGATGACCAGGCCGGTCTTGGTGACGTTCGCTTCGCCGCCGCCGTGCGCGATGCCGAAGTCGACGATGTAGGCGAAATCGTCGTGGGTCAGCAGCACATTCTCTGGCTTGATGTCGCGGTGTACCAGCCCATTCGAATGCGCGGCGTCCAGCGCGGCCGCGACCTGGGTGATGATCGACACCGCGCGCGTCGCGGGCAACGGGCCGGCGGCTCGAATCAACTCCTTGAGGCTGGCTCCTTCGACGAGGCGCATGTCGATGTAGAGCACACCGTCGATGTCGCCGAAGTCGTGCACGGGGATGACGTGCGGTTCCTGCAGGCGCGCGGCGACGCGCGACTCACGCCGGAAGCGTTCCTGAAAGTTGGGATCGGCCGCCATATCCGGACGTAGCAGCTTGATGGCCACAGTCCGTTCCTTTGCGGTGTCCCACGCCCGATACACCTCGCCCATGCCGCCGACGCCGATCAGAGACTTCAGCTCATACGGCCCGAATCGCGTGCCCAGACGGGAACCGCCCTTCGGGGAGCTCACATGCCATCCTTTCTCTTTCGACACCAGCGCAGCAACCAGTGGTGTTCCCGCAACGCCGTCTTACGTAACCCGCTCCCCGCAGCGGGTGGCCCGGCGGCTCCGATATCGCAGCAGCACAGGCGATTTCCTCAGTGCGCCAGGCTACCGATTATTTCGTTTCGCGGTGAATGCGACGGTCACGGCGTCAGCGACCTTCATCGAGCCCATCAGCATCGAGTACGGCTTGAGACCGAAGTCAGAGTGCCGCACGGTGGCTTCACATGACATACGCCACACGTCGTCGACTTCCTGCACAGTCAGGTCGACGGCCTGTTCGCGCGTTTTGCCGTTGATCTGCAGCGTTCCGGTGAGACGGTATCCGTTCCCGGTCTTCTCGATGTCGCTGGTTTCGAACTCGATACGCGGAAACCGCTTCGCATTCAGCACTTTCAGCGCATTCGACCGCGCCAGCGCCTTCTCCGGTCCGGTCAGCGGTGTCACTCCACCCTCCCCGCTGAGCACCTCGAGCGAGTCCACCTCGGCCGCGAGCGTCACCCCGGATGGTTCGCCATCGGACCATTCGACCGCGGCATGCCAGGAGTTCACGGCGATGGTCAGGCGGTGACCCATCTTTGCCGCCCGGCCCTCGACACCGGTGCGGATCCTCAGCTCGCCGTCTGACTGGTCCAGGTTCCAGGTTTGCGCGGTCATAGTGTCCATTGTCGCGGTGGCGCCGTTTCGCCAGCGCGGGCACGGGTACCTGCGGACAATGGAGTCAGCCCACTTCACCGATATCACCGTGTCCGTCGACGGCACCGAGCACTCCGTGCACGTCGACAACCGTGTCACCCTGCTCGACCTGCTCCGCGAACACCTCGGTGTCACCGCCCCCAAGAAGGGTTGTGACCACGGCCAGTGCGGGTCGTGCACGGTTCTGCTCGACGGCCGCCGTGCCACCACCTGCCTGGCCTTCGCCGTCGCTCACGACGGCGCCGAGATCGTCACCGCCTCAGGCCTCGGCGAAGGCGACACCCTGCATCCCGTCGCCCAGGCGTTCCTCGACCACGACGGCTTCCAGTGCGGTTACTGCACGCCCGGCCAGATCTGCTCGGCCGTCGGCATGCTCGACGAGGTCAAGTCCGGCGCGCCCAGCCACGTCACCGACGATCTCGAAAAGCCACCCGAACTCTCCGACGATGAGATCCGCGAACGCATGAGCGGCAACCTCTGCCGTTGCGCCGCCTATCCCAACATCGTCGCCGCCATCAGCGAGGCCGCGCGATGATCCCCTTCGACTATCACCGCGCCACCAGCGTGGCCGACGCGGTTACCGCGGTCGCCGAACGTCCCGACGCCGTGTTCCTCGCCGGTGGCACCAACCTCGTCGACCACATGAAGCTCGGCATCCTCGAACCGTCCCTCGTCGTCGACGTCGGTCACCTGCCCCTCACCGATGTCGATCAGCTGCCCGACGGCACTTTGCGTATCGGCGCCGACGTCCGCAACAGCGACCTCGCCGCCCACCCCGTGGTCCGCAGCCGCTACCCGGTGCTCGCGCGTGCGATGCTGTCGGCGGCCTCCGGCCAGTTGCGCAACCTCGCGACCACCGCGGGAAACCTGTTGCAGCGCACCCGATGCGTGTACTTCCAGGACGTCACCACTCCATGCAACAAGCGCACGCCCGGCGAGGGATGCTCCGCGATCGGCGGCTACGTGCGCTACCACGCGATCCTCGGCGCCTCCGAACACTGTGTGGCCGTGCACCCTTCGGACATGGCCGTCGCGATGGCCGCGCTCGACGCTGTCGTGGTCTTCCAGGACGCCGACGGCGAACACCGCCTTCCGCTGACGGAGTTCCACCGCCTGCCGGGCGACCGCCCCGACCGCGACACCGAGTTGCCGCCCGGCGCGCTGATCACCGCGGTCGAGATCCCTGCGCCGCCGAACGGAGCCCGATCGACGTACCGCAAGGTGCGCGACCGCGCCTCCTACGCGTTCGCGTTGACGTCGGTGGCCGCCGAACTCGTCGTCGACGATGGCGCCATCACGAGCGCCCGCATCGCGCTCGGCGGCATCGCCCACAAACCGTGGCGTGCCCGCCGCGCCGAAGGGGTCCTCACAGGCGCACCGGCCACCGAAGACACGTTCCGGCGGGCCGCCGACGCCGAGCTCGACGACGCGCAACCGTTGCCGGGCAACGAGTTCAAGATCGAACTCACCTGCCGCACCCTCATCGCCACCTTGACCGAACTGAGCGAGCAACGATGACCACCCTCGAACCCCGCGCCATCGGCAGGCGTGTCACCCGCCTCGACGGGCCCGCAAAGGTCACCGGCACCGCGGATTACGCCTATGAGTACGCGGTCGAGAACGCCGCCTACCTCCATCCGATCCAGGCCACCATCGCCCACGGCCGCATCACGACCATGGACGCCTCCCCCGCCGAAACGGTCGCCGGAGTTATGGCGGTACTCACCGTGTTCGACAAGCTCCGGTTGGCCGACACCTCCAACGGCGACCTCACGATCCTGCAGGGCCCGCAGGTGCATTATCGCGGCCAGTTGATCGGCGCCGTGGTGGCCGAGAGCGCCGAGACCGCCCGTCACGCAGCGGGTCTGGTGCAGGTCGAGTACGACGCTTCTCCGCACGACGTCGAACTCCGCGCCGACGATCCGAAGCTGTATGCGCCCGAGCAGGTCAACGCGGGCTATCGGACCGACACCGCCGAGGGTGATGCCGACACCGCGCTGCGTGACGCGGCGGTGGTCGTCGATCAGACCTACTCGACACCGCACGAGCACAACAATCCGATGGAACCGCACGCATGTATCGCGCTGTGGGACAACAACACGCTAACGCTGTGGGATTCGACGCAGGGCGTTCACGTGGTTCGCAAGGAGATGGCGACGACGTTCGGGCTCGACCCGGAGCAGGTGCGCGTCATCGCGAAGAACGTCGGCGGCGGGTTCGGTTCCAAGGGTGCACCGCACTCGCACAACGTGCTGGCGGTGATGGCCGCGCAACGGGTTCCGGGACGGCCGGTGAAGTTCGCCGTCACCCGGCAGCAGATGTTCGACTTCGTCGGATATCGCACGCCGACCATTCATCACCTGCGTCTCGGCGCGGAGCGCGACGGGACGTTGACGTCCGTCAGCCACGACGTGATCACCCAGACCGCTACGGTCAAGGAGTTCGCCGAGCAGGCCGCGGTCCCCACCCGCATGATGTACGCGGGCTCGAATCGCAAGACTTCACACCGGTTGGCGGCGCTCGACGTGCCCGTCCCGTTTTGGATGCGCGCGCCTGGCGAGTGTCCGGGCATGTTCGCCCTCGAGGTCGCGATGGACGAACTGGCCGCCGCGTGCAGCCTCGACCCGATCGAGTTGCGCATCCGCAACGAACCCGACGTCGATCCCGAGACCGGTAACCCATGGTCGGACCGCCGTCTGGTCGAGTGCCTGCAGACGGGAGCGGAGCGGTTCGGTTGGGCATCGCGCGAGCCGGAGCCCGGGACCCGTTGTGAGGGTGAGTGGTTGGTCGGCACCGGTGTGGCGTCCGCGGTGTATCCCGCGATGATCCAGCCGGGCAACAGCGCCCGCATCGAATGTGTCGCCCCGGGCCGCTACGCGGTCGCGATTGGCGCCGTCGACATCGGAACCGGCACGTGGACCGCGTTGAGCCAGATTGCCGCCGATGCACTGGGTTGCGAACTCTCGGCGGTTGACCTGCAGATCGGTGACACCGATCTGCCCGCCGCGTCGGTGGAGGGTGGATCGTCGGGCATCAGCTCGTGGGGTCGCGCTATCGTCACTGCGGCACAACAATTCCGGCATGACCACGGCGACCGCCCCGAGGTCGGCGTCACCACCACCGCGGAGGCGCCGGAGAACGAGGAGGCGCCGAACTTCGGAATGTATTCGTTCGGCGCCCATTTCGTCGAGGCGCGGGTCAGCCGGTACACGGGCGAGATCCGGGTGCCGCGGATGCTGGGTATGTTCTCAATCGGCCGGGCCATCAACCCGGCGACGCTGCGCTCACAGCTGATCGGCGGCATGACGATGGGACTGTCAATGGCGCTGCACGAGGAAAGCGTGCGCGACCCCCGCTTCGGCCACGTCGTCACAAGGGATCTGGCGACGTACCACATCAGCTCGCACGCCGACGTCCCCGCGATCGAGGCGATGTGGATCGACGATGTCGACAAGCACGCCAATCCGATGGGTTCGCGCGGCGCGGGAGAGATTGGCATCGTCGGCTCAGCCGCGGCGGTCGTCAACGCCGTCTACCACGCCACGGGCATTCGGGTGCGGGACCTCCCCGTAATGTGCGACGCGCTGCTTGGCTAAGGCCGTAACACGAGGCTGCCGACGGTTTGTCGGTCGACGAGTGCGCGGTGCGCTTCGACGACCTCGTCAAGACGGTACTCGGTGACTTTCGGGCGGAGTCGGCCGTCGGCAGTGAATGCGAGGAGTTGTTCGAGGGCCTGGCTGACCGCGGCTGGGCGGCTGCGCCAGCTCATCAGGGAGTAACCGGTCACCGTGAGGTTTTGTGTCATCAAGGCCATCCCCGAGTATGTCGGCGGGGTTCCGCTTGCGGCTCCGAACGTGACGATCCGGCCGAACGGCGCGACGCAGTCCAGAGTGTCCAGCGACGTTTGACCGCCGACGGAGTCGAGCACGAGGTCGACGCCACGCCCGTCGGTCAACTCGAACACGGCCTTGGCCCATCCGGCTTCGGAGTAGTCCACGGCGAAGTCGGCGCCGTACGACCGAATGTGGTCGAGTTTCTGCGGAGTTCCCGCCGCGCCGATGACGGCGCCAGCACCGAGCAGCCTGGCCAGTTGGATCGCGAGGGTCCCGACACCACCCGCGGCGGCGTGCACCAGCACGGTATCGCCGGACGTGATTCGCCCGGCATCGCGCAATGTCTGGTAGGCGGTCACTCCGTGAACCCAGAGGCTGGCCGCATCACGACCGTCCACCGAATCAGGCAACGGCATAACCGAATCAGCCTGCGCATTGGCGAGCTCGGCGTAGCCATGCTCAACCATGCCCGCCACGCGTGAGCCCACGGCCGGTCCGCCAGAGCAGGAGCGCCGGACCGTGCCGGCGACCTGTTGCCCCAATCCCGCCGGCAGATCGAAGGTCCCGAACGCCCCCTGCCGCTTCATCACGTCGCCGTAGGTGACGCCGGCGGCATCGACCTCGATCAACACCTCATCCGGTCCAGGCACCGGCACCGCGCTGTCGTCGACGCGCAGCACTTCGGTTCCCCCGAAGTCGGTCATCCACACTGCTTTCATCGTTGCCCCAGTACAGGTTCGGAGACGGCGCGACGCACGTCCGCGATCAAAGACCTCGGGTTCTTCGCGACGCTGCGATACGCGATGTAGCCGTCCGGGCGGATGAGCACTGACCCACCGTCGGCTAGGCCGTAGGCGTCGGCGACTGCCGGGCCGGCAACCTGCACGACGCTCACCTGAGCATTTAATGCGGCTGGCGGCGCGGCGCCGCCGAGGAGCAGCAGAGTGTGCCGCTCATTGTTCAGCAGGTCGAAGAGTCGGGCTGCTGAGCCGTCCGGAGCGGTGAACACCACGTCGGGTGCTCGATCGCCGACGTCGGTACGGTCCGGCGGGGCCGAACCGGAACCGTCGTGATAGGACACGTCGATCTGTGAGATCGCGCGCAACAGGGTGCGCTGGACCGGTCGACGCGCCAGGATGTGCGGCGCGATGGTGCGGCGCATCTTCGTGCTCACGGGGTTGCGCAGCAGGGTCATCCGAGTGATGCGCCGGGTTCCTTTGACGAGTCGTCGGGCAACCGGCGCCCGCTCGGCGGCGTAAGTGTCCAGCAGCGCTCGGTCCGCCTCACCCCGCACGACTGCCGCGAGTTTCCAACCGAGGTTGAAGGCGTCCTGGATGCCGGTGTTCATCCCCTGCGCGCCGACCACCGAGTGGATATGGGCGGCGTCGCCGATGAGGAAAACCCGCCCGGCCGAGTGGGATTCGACTCTGCGTTGGTTGATCCGGAACCGGCCGGCCTGCCTGATTTCGGCGATCTTGGCACCCGGGGGCGCGCAGACGTCGACGGCGCGCTGCAATTCGGCCTGCGTCACGTCGCCGGCGGGCGCGGGTTTCTCGTACTGTGCGACCGCTATGCGGTGCCAGCCGTGCAGCATCGGAAAGTAGGCCGCGAACCTGCCCCGGTTGAGGAACGCGAAGAACTCGTCTCCGGGGAGGTCCCAGTCCATTCGGAGATCGGCGACCGCGAAGTTCTCCTCGAACGACGAGCCCAGGAACCGCATCCCGAGCTTTCGGCGGACTGTGCTGTGCGCCCCGTCCGCGCCGACGATCCAGCTCGCCCGCACCGTTTCACTGCTGCCGTCGGGCCGGCGCACGTCGACGCTCACGTGGTCGGCGTTCTGAGTGAGATCGACCATCTCGACCTGATGCTCGATGTGTGTGCCGAGGGCGGCGAGGTTCGCGGTGAGGACCTCTTGCACTTCGTTCTGCGGGATCATCAGCAGAAATGGATAGGGTGACGGCAGGCCGGCGAAGTCGGCTCGCAGGATCTGCCGGTTCTCGCTGAACACGTTGAAGACTCGCGCTTTGAGCCCGCGCGCGAGCAGCTGTTCGGTGATCCCCTGTCGATCGAAGAGTTCGAGGCTGCGGGCCTGCACGCCGAGTGCGCGGGTCTCGGTGTTGGGTCCGCCCGCGGCGTCGATGATGCGGGTGCGGATACCGCGGCGGGCCAGTTCATTGGCCATCGTCAAACCGGTGGGTCCCGCACCGACGATCAGCACATCGGTATGGCCGGAGTTCATGAATCCTCCTCTACGGAAATCTTGGCGGCCAGGAGTCGCTCGAACATCTCGACGAGCTTGCGTCGGTGCGCGGCCTGATCAAGATCGGTGACCGGGGCGTACGCCTCATGCAGTCCCTGCAGGGCACCGAGCAGGACGACGGCGGTGAAATGCGGGTCGCTGACCGTGAATTCGCCCTGCTGCACGCCTTCTTCGATCAGCGCGGTCACGGCGGGTAGCACGTCGGCGGCGACCTGCGCCGTCACGCGGTGGTGCATATCGGTGAACTCCCGCGAGTACAGGTCGGCGATCAAGCCCGAGGTGGCGGCATCGGTCAGCTCCCGGTAGCTGAGGTGGAAGTCCATCAGGCGAGCAGTCGGGGACCGCGAGTTATCCGTCAGCGCGGCTATCCACGTGTCGGCGATCTGCTGCGAGGCCGCCAGCACGCAGGCTTCGAACACTTCGTCCTTGGACCGAAAGTGGTGGTAGAAGCAGCCTTTCGCGACACCGAGCTCGCCGATGATCGCTGCGACGGTGGTCTTCTCGTACCCGTTCTCCGTGAACAGCCTGAGCGCGGCGCCGACGATTTCGCTCTTCCGCACTTCGGGTTGCTTTATCTCCCGCACCTGTCCTACGCTACAAACCGACGGTCGGTCTGTCTAGGAGGTGCCATGCGAAACGTTCTCCAGACCCAGCATCGGGTCGACCTGAGCGCCGGAGTCATCGAATACTCGGACACCGGCGGCGACGGCCCCGCCGTCGTGCTGTTGCACGGGGTCAACATGGATAACTCTCTGTGGGACAACGTCGTTGCGCGGCTGGCGCCCGAGTATCGGTGTATTTGTCCGACCCTGCCGCTGGGCAGCCACCGACGTCCGATGAGACGTGGGGAGCTGGTGACCCATGAGGGCGTCGCGGCGCTGGTCGGCGAGTTCATCGAACAGTTGGATTTGCACGACGTCACGCTGGTGCTCAACGACTGGGGAGGTGCACAGTTCGTGGTCGCCGAGGGCGCCGAGCGGATCGCCGCACTGGTCCTGGTTGCCTGCGAGGCTTTCGACAACTTCCCACCAGGACTACCTGGGAAGGCCATCGCCTCCAGCGTGAAAATCCCTGGCGCCCTGTGGCTGACGATGCAGCTGCAGCGGTTCGACTGGTTCCGCCGCGCCCCTGGTGGCTGGGGCTGGATGGCCAAGCATCCGGTACCCAAAGACGTGATGGATCAATGGTTCCGACCCGCGTTGGTCGACAGCGGAGTGCGGCGCGACCTGCGCACCTTCGCGGGCTCAACGCCGACTCGGGTGCGACTGGCCGAGCTGACGGAACAGCTTCGGACCTTTGACCGGCCCGTACTCGTGGTGTGGGCGCCCGAGGACAGGGTGATGCCCGTTGAGCACGGCCGGCGTCTGGCGTCGCTTTTCCCGCGCGGCCGCCTGGTCGAGATCGGCGACAGTTACACCCTGATACCGCTGGATCAGCCCGCCCGCCTCGCCGACGAGCTGCAAGAGTTCGTCGCCGCGGGGGCGCTCAGATCGGGGGGTACGGCAGGCTGAACTGGTCGGCGAGCAGGCTCTGCACGATGATCATCGCCGCCTTCGACCCAGCGGCGATCGCGCCTGCCACGTACGGCTGCTCGCTGCAAAGGTCGCCCGCGGCGAACACGCCACTGGCCTCGGTGCGATGAATCGGGTCGATGCTGATGGTGTCGGCGGCCAGCGGGCCAGGTGTGCACGCGGCGCCCAGCTGGTCGGCGAGCGCTGACCGTTGCTTGAGGGGCGCCTCGACGAGCAGACCGTCGCGCGCCAGCCGGTCACCGTCGGCGAATGCGATCGCGCTCAGTTGTCCGTCCTCGCTGAGCAATTCGACGACACGACGGTCCTCGATGGTCACGTTGGCGGCCTTCAGCACCTGCTTGTCCTCAGGTGACAGGTCGGTGCGCCCATCGGTCAGCAGCACAACGTCGTCGCTCCAGCCGCGAAGCATCAGCGCCGAGTGCATCGCCTCCTCGCCGGCGGCCATGGTGGCCAGCCGCTTGTCGCGCATCTCCCAGCCGTGGCAGAACGGACACTGGAAAACCGAGGTACCCCACAGCTCGGCGACCCCGGGCAGGTCCGGCGGGTTGTACTGCATGCCGGTCGCCAGCAGGACCCGCTTCGTGAGAATCGGATCGCCATCGTCGGGTTCGAGGATGAAGCCGTTGTCGACCGGGCGGCCGCTGATGATCTGGCCGTGTCGGTACTCGACGCTGGGGTAGGCCGACAGCTCGCGGCGTCCTTCCGCGTACAGCTCGGCGGGTGGACGCTGGTCGTAGCCGAGGAGGCCGCCTATGACACTCGAGACGCGGTTGCTCTGTTCGTCGGCGTCGATGACGACCGTGCGTCGTCTCGCCCGCCCCAACACGAGGGCGGCGCTCAACCCGGCGGCCCCTCCCCCGACGACGGCACATTCCCAATCCATCACCACATCGTTCCCGAGGTGGCCGTCGCGAAACCTCCGCCTGATGTGCCGAGGTCAGCGGGGTATCGACGGGTAGGGCTGCTCGTCGCGGTCGGGCGCGAGCGGAACGGTCGCTAGCCCAACGAGGAACGCGCTCAGGTGGCCGACTTCGGTGAAGGTGGGCCGGGCGGCGGCGTTACCGGCCAGTGCCAGCGCCGCGGCGGCCTGGGCACCGGAGCGCCACGGCTTGCGGGTGTAGCCCGACAGGGCACCGGCCACCCCGAGGACGAAGTAGCTCACGCCGACGTCGCGAGCGTTCTCCGCCCGCTGCGGCGCTCGGCCCTTACGGATGAGGAACCGCAGGTAGCTCTGGCCGACGTAGGTGGCGAGGATGTGCGCGCCGATCCCGACGAGAAGCCAACGCCACCAACCCAACCGGCGCTCTGCTGGGGCGACGACCCCGACGAACACCGGGACGTAGGGCCACCACCTCTGGTCGTCGAGCCAGAACAGGCTGGTCGTGAGCACGCGGTGGGGTTCGCTGCGCAGCCGGCGCAGGTTCGTGGAGTTTCGTCGCTGAATCCGTCGCGACCCCCGATGTCCGGCCGAGCGCTGCACGCGGGTCGTGACGAGCAAGGCGAGCAGCCACGCGAAGCTGAACGGGGCGCCGGCGACGGCGCGGGGAAGCCGCACCTGCTGAGATTAGCGCGATTAGCCAGGCAGCCTTGCGGGTAGGTGAGCGTCGTTAGGAGCCGGTGATGACGACTGCAGACTCGGAGATCGACCTCGACGCGCTGTCGACCGACGACCACGGATACACCGTCAACGACGAGGACGAAGACGACCCGGTACTGCTCGATCGCGACGGTAAGCCGATCGAGACGTGGCGCGAACGGTATCCGTACGACGAGCGGATGAGTCGCGACGAATACGAGCGGATAAAACGGCAGTTGCAGATCGAACTGTTGAAGCTGCAGAAGTGGAGCAAACGCACCGGCGCGCGGCACGTCATTGTGTTCGAGGGCCGGGATGCGGCGGGTAAGGGCGGCTCGATCCAGCGGTTCATGGAGCATCTCAACCCGCGCGGCGCCCGGGTTGTGGCGTTAGAGAAGCCGACGGAAGAAGAGAAGTCGCAGTGGTACTTCCAGCGATACGTCAGGCATCTGCCGACCGCGGGGGAGATGGTGCTGTTCGACCGCTCCTGGTACAACCGCGCCGGCGTGGAGAGGGTGATGGGCTTCTGCACGCCGAAACAGCATGCCGAGTTCATGCGGCAGGCGCCGGCGTTCGAGGAGATGCTGGTGAACTCGGGCCTGAACCTGACGAAGTTCTGGTTTTCGGTATCCCCCTCCGAGCAGCGGACGCGGTTCGCGATCCGGCTGGTCGATCCGCTGCGGCAGTGGAAGTTCTCGTCGATGGATATGGAAGCGGTCAATCGGTGGGAGCAGTACACCAGGGCCAAGGAGGAGATGTTCGTCGCGACCGACACCGACTACGCGCCGTGGATTGTCGTGAAGAGCAACGACAAGAAGCGGGGGCGAATCAACGCGATGCGATACCTGTTGTCGCGCTTCGACTATGACGACAAGGACGACGAGGTGGTCGGTGAGCCGGACCCGTTGATCGTTGGTCGGGCGCTGGAGGACTGATGCTCCTGTTGTCGGGAATCGGCTTAGCGGCGGTCGTTTTCGGCATTTAGTGCACCATCTTGGCGAGGTGGGCGTTGGGGGCCGGATTTGTCGGTGGCCGGTGTCATGATGCGGTTATGACGTTGAGCGCCGCGCCGTGTGATGCTGAGGAGCTCTCGCCCGATGAGCGGCTGGGGGCGCAGTTCGCTGCGCTGGAGGAGCTGGCCGGTCAACGCAACGCCATCGATGGGCGCATCGTGGACATCGTCGCTGCGATCGAGCGGGAGCGGTCGTGCATCGAGGAGTTCCCCCGCTGCACCGAACAACTACGCCAGGGACAGTTGTCGGCCGATCAGGTCGGGGTGATCGCCCAACACGCCGGCGCGGGCTCTGATGAGCACTACGCGCAGCTGGCGTCGGTGGCCACGGTCAGCCAACTGCGCTTTGCGGCCAAACTCGAACCGCGCCCTGAGCCCGAACGCCCCGCACCCGCCCCCGAACCATCGCTGAGCAAAACCGTCGGCGAGCAGTTCACCACCTACCGCATCACCTTGCCCGCGTTGGAGGCCGCCAAGTTCGACGCCGCCCTGCAGTCACACCGCGACGCGCTGATCAACGAGCACACCCGCGACCACGGCCCCGACACCGACGCCGACACCCACGAACGCCGCCAGCGACTAGGCGATCTGCGGCGCCAACCGCCGTTTCCCACCCTGGGTGATGCGTTCATGCGCCTGGTGCACACCGGCTGGGACACCGAGGCCACCCGCCGCCCCCACGGCCAAGACACCACGGTGATCGTGCACC
>NZ_JBCGVF010000003.1:1265741-1266381 GCF_048452905.1 Mycobacterium neumannii
GGCGATCTGCGGCGCCAACCGCCGTTTCCCACCCTGGGTGATGCGTTCATGCGCCTGGTGCACACCGGCTGGGACACCGAGGCCACCCGCCGCCCCCACGGCCAAGACACCACGGTGATCGTGCACCTCGACCTCGACAAAGCCGCCGCCTGGCCCCATCTGGGCCCGGTCTTATCGCAGGCCGATCGGCGCCTGCTGTTGTGCGACACCGGCTGCGAAGTCTGGCTCGAACGCCACGGCCAACCCATCGGGGCCGGGCGCACCACACGGGTGATCAGCCGACGGCTACGCCGAGCCCTCGAGCACCGCGACCGCACCTGCCGGGTGCCCGGCTGCGGGGCCACCCGCGGACTGCACGCCCATCACCTTGTGCACTGGGAAGACGGCGGGCCCACCGAACTGGACAACCTGGTGCTGGTCTGCCCCTACCACCACCGGCTACACCACAGAGGCGAGATCACCATCACCGGACCGGCCGACCAGCTGTCCGTCACCACCCGCCAAGGCAAACCGCTCCACCCCGGATCCCTGGCACGCACACCCACCCAACCCCCACCCGACGTCGCGCCCTGCCCCGGACCCCTCGGCGAACACGCCCAATGGCGCTGGTACGAACCCTTCCAACCCCAACCACCACCAC
>NZ_JBCGVF010000003.1:1266386-2044913 GCF_048452905.1 Mycobacterium neumannii
CTCCACCCCGGATCCCTGGCACGCACACCCACCCAACCCCCACCCGACGTCGCGCCCTGCCCCGGACCCCTCGGCGAACACGCCCAATGGCGCTGGTACGAACCCTTCCAACCCCAACCACCACCACAGGTGAACTGAACCAGCCAAACAGCCTGGTGCGCAGTCGAATCCATACGGGCTATGAAGAGCAGTGATTACCGGACGAACGCGGCGCCGCGCTCGCGGTCCAGGAACGTCTCGGACTTGTTCTTCAGGAAGAACAGGTAGACGACAAGCGAGATCGCGATGCACACAGTCACGTATCCAATGAACAGCGGCACCTGGTCGCGCTCCTTGAGCGCCTGGTAGATCAACGGCGCCGTACCGCCGAACATCGAGTTGGCCAACGCGTATCCCACACCGACGCCGAGCGCGCGAACATGCACGGGGAACAGCTCGGACTTCACCAACGCGTTGATCGAGGTGTAGCCGGTGAGGATGACGTACCCAACCGCTACCAGCAGGAAAGAGGTGAGCGGCGAACGGGTTTCGGGCAGGTAGGTGATGAGGATGTAGGTGTAGACCAGCCCGCCGCAACCGAACCACAACAGCAACGGTTTGCGCCCGACCTTGTCGCTGATCATTCCGCCGACCGGCTGCAACAGCATCAGGAAGATCAGGCCGATCAGGTTGATCCATGTGCCCGTCATACCCTCGCCCTTGTAGGCCGTCTTCACGATCGCCGGGGCGTTGACGCTGTAGGTGTAGAACGCGACGGTGCCGCCCATGGTGATCAGGAAGCACAGCAGCAGCGGTCTCCAGTAACGGGTGAACAGCTCGCGCATCGAGCCGGCGCCCTTGTCCTCGCCGGCTTTCGTCGCCTCGATGACGTCCTCGCTGAGCGACTCGTCCATGGTGCGGCGCAGCCAGAAGACGACGACCGCGGCGACGCCACCGATCGCGAAACCGATGCGCCAGCCGAAGTCGCGCAGCTGGTCCTCGCTGAGGAACGCATCGAGCACGAGCAGCGTGAACTGCGCCAGTACATGCCCGCCCACCAGCGTGACGTACTGGAAGCTCGAGAAGAACCCGCGACGTTCTCGTGTCGCGGCCTCGGACATATACGTCGCCGACGTCCCGTACTCGCCCCCGGTCGCGAATCCCTGCACAAGGCGCGCGAGCACCAGGACGATCGGCGCGGCGACCCCGATGGTCGCCTGCGACGGCACCAGCGCGATCACCATGGAACAGAACGCCATCAGCGACACACTGACCGTCAACGCGGCGCGTCGGCCCCGCCGGTCCGCGAACCGCCCGAAGAACCACGACCCGACCGGCCGCATCACGAAGGTCACCGCGAAGATCGCGTAGACGTACACCGTCGAGTTCTTCTCGGACTCGTCGAAGAACTGCGCTTCGAAGTACGAGGCGAACACCGTGTAGATATAGACGTCGTACCACTCGACGAGGTTGCCCGACGAGCCGCGGATCGTGTTCCAAATCGCCCGCCGGGTCTGCGCAGGAGTCGACCGCGGCGGCTGCGCTTCGGTGGTCGGTACGGTCATGGACGGACACGGTATCCGACGGAGCAAGCGGTCGGATGGATGTTGTTCGTGGTCCTATGGGCGAGATTGCACTCAGGGTCGTGGCCGGTCGCGAACAGCCCTCAGTGCATTCTCGTGCGTAGGCGCTCGCGGGCATCCACCCGCTCTCGCTGCGGAACCACGACGTACTTCGGGTCGCGTGTCGACGCCACACCGGCCTCGAACACCCCGAACCGCTGCAGCGCACTGCCCGCGAGCAGGGCCGCTCCCGACGCGACGATTGTCGCTCGGTTACGCCCGAGCAGAGCGCCGACGGCTCCTCCGACGGTCAGCACCTCCGACGCCTGACGCAACCGGTGCGGCCGCCCCGTGGTGTACGCCTCGCCTTCCACACCCATCCGCCGCTCCATCAGCCGCGACGCCCCCACCTCCATGCCCGCGCCCAGTACCGCCATGCGCCGGGCCGGGCCGGTCTCGTCGTAGGGCGCCAACAACATCCCCAGCCCGGCGCCGCTGGCCGCCGCCGAACCCGTGAACACGAACGGCAGATACGGGTGAGCCTCCCTCCAGGCCGGAACCGCCGTCTGCGACAACAGAACTGCCGTGTACGACGCCACCCCCGACGCCGTTCCCGCCGCCCACAGCCCGGCCGGTCGCGCCGCCCGCTCCACCAGCCGGCCCAACGCTGTCCTGCGCAGCCGACGCGGCATCAGCTCGGCCACCGCGATCACGCCCGATCCCGGACCGTACGCCGACAGGATCCAGGTGCCCATGCTCATCGGAGAGCTGGGCTTGGCCACCCGCAGCATGTGGTGGAAGCGCTCCGGTCGCCCGAGGTCGGCGATCAGGAAGTACAGGCTCGCCAAAACGCTGACCAGCGAACCGATTCGGGTGACCTTGCGCAGCTCGGTCCGCCCCGTCAGGTCCGCTCCCGCGGCGAGCATCGCCGCGCCGCCGGACAGCCCGCCGCAGAACAGGTACGCAGCAATCCTCCAGTCCCACACCGGGGTCTTGAGGATCTGCTTGCCGTAGTAGGAACGGAATTCGGCCTTCGGCACAGCGAGTTGTTCGCGAGGCATCAGCTGCGCCGTCCGAAGAACGAGGACACGGCGATACCGATCATCGCCGACGCCGCCATCCCCGCGTAGCGCCACATCGCGCCCATGTCGCGTGTCGGCACCACAGGATCCGGCGGCAGCCCGTACACCTCGGGTTCGTCGAGCAGGAGGAAGAACGCGCCGTCACCGCCGACGCCGTCGTTGGGGTCCTCGCCGTACAGCCGCGCCTCGGTGACGCCGCGTTCGTGTAACTCGTTGACGCGCAACGCGGCTCGCTCCCGCAGCTCGTCGAGCACACCGAACTGTATGGAGTCCGTCGGGCACGCCTTCGCGCAGGCCGGCTCCAACCCGTCACGCAGACGGTCGTAGCACAGCGTGCACTTCCAAGCCCGGCCGTCGCCCTCGCGCCGCTCGATCACCCCGTACGGGCAGCCCGACACGCAGTAACCGCAGCCGTTGCAAATGTCCTGCTGCACAACGACGGTAGCGAACTCAGTGCGGAACAGCGCGCCCGTCGGGCACACATCCAGACACCCGGCGTGGGTGCAGTGCTTGCAGACGTCGCTGCTCATCAACCAACGGAAGTCCTGGCGGGTCTCGGCGCTCATCGTGTCGCCGGGGCGCTCGAATCCGGGGATGCCGAGGTCCACGCGTTCCTGTGACGGTTGCTCGATGAACGCGACGTGCCGCCACGAATTCGCGCCCAGCTCACCGGTGTTGTCGAAGGACATGCCCAGGAGGTTGTAACCGCTGTCAGGTACCTCGTTCCACTCCTTGCACGCGACCTCGCACGCCTTGCAGCCGATACACACCGAGGTATCGGTGAAAAAGCCCATCCTCGGCGGATGCTCGTCGTAACCCGCGTCGGCGGCGACGTCGTCGAGAGGACCGTAGAAGCTGTTGTGGCTCATGACTGCTCCTCGGTGTGGTCTTCCGACGGCTCGGTGGTGTCCAGGTTGGTACCGGTCTCGGGAGTGATGCGGGCACGCTCGCGGTACATCGCGATGTACTGAAGCAGCGCCGGGCCCCGCGGCCGCCGCCCCGGCTGGATGTCACACGTCGCGACCTTGCTCTCCTGGATGAACACGTTCGGATCGGCCACCACCCCGAGCAGGTCGTTGACGACGTCGCCGTCGATCAACCCGACGCTGCCCCAGTGGTACGGCATCCAGACCTGATGCACCACCCGGTCCTCGACCCGCAGCGGTCGCATCCGATCGGTCACGAACACCCGCGCGTCGACCGCCGAGCGACTGGTCACCACGTGCGCCCATTCCATATGCGTCAGACCGCGTTCGGCCGCCAGTTCCGGTGACACCTCGACGAACAAGCCCGGCTGCAGCTCGCTCAGATACGGCAGCTGGCGGCTCATCCCGCCCGCCGTGTGATGCTCGGTCAACCGTGCGGCGGTGAAGACGAAGGGGAACACCTCGCCGTGCAGTTCCGGCGGCGATGGGTTCGACGGGTTGTCCGCGCGCCCGTACACCTTTCGCGCCGGGTTGCCCTGCTGCTGGTAGAGCGCATTGGCCATCGGCGACTCGTGCGGTTCGTAGTGCGTCGGCAACGGTCCGTCGAGCACACCGTTGGGCGCGAACAGCCAACCCTTGCCGTCGGCCTGCATGACGAACGCGTCGTCGCCGCGCAGCGCCTCGACACCGACTGCCTCAGAGGGTGGTTCGTAGTCCGGCGGCTTGTTCTTCTCGAAATCCGGGACGTCGTTACCGGTCCACTCCCTCTTTTCGGCGTCCCACCAGACCAGCTTCTTGCGCTCACTCCACGGCCTGCCCTGCGGATCGGCCGACGCGCGGTTGTAGAGCACGCGGCGGTTCATCGGCCACGCCCAACCCCATTGGGAGTCGTCGTGTGGCTCGCGCCGCGCCGCCTGGTTGACCTCGTCGGCGTACACGCCGCTGTAGATCCAACAGCCACACAGCGTGGAGCCGTCGGCCTTCAGCGAGGTGTAGCCGTCGACGGCCCGATCGGTCGTCAGATCCACGCCGCTGATGCGCCGGAGCACGTCGTCGGCTGACGGCTCGTCACCGTCCAGCTTGTAGTCCCACGACAGGTCCAGCACCGGCCGGTCCCGTTCATCGGTTGAGCCGGCCAGCTTTTCGCGCAGAATCCGGCCCAGGTGGTAGAAGAACCACAGCTCGGAGCGGGCGTCGCCGGACGGTTCGACCGCTTGTTCGCGCCATTGCAGCTTGCGCTGCGTCTGGGTGAATGTGCCGGACTTCTCGACGTGCGAAGCCGCGGGGAACAAGAACACCTCGGTGCGGCAGGTCTGCGGGTCGATCTCGCCGGTCTCGATCTCCGGCGCGTTCTGCCAGAATGTCGCGCTTTCGATTTCGACGAGGTCGCGCACCACCAGCCAGTCCAGGTTGGCCATGCCGAGGCGCTGCAGTCGGCCATGCGCAGACCCGACCGCGGGGTTCTGTCCCAGCAGGAAGTACCCGAACACGTTGCCGTCAACCATGTCCATCACCGTGCGGTAGGTGCCGTGGTCGCCGTTGATGCGGGGCAGATAGTCGAAGCAGAAGTCGTTGTCGGCGGTGGCGTTTTCGCCCCAGTACTCCTTGAGCAGCGACACCATGTAGGTATCGGCGTTGTGCCAGAAGCCTTTCTGGTTGTCGCCGCGGATGTCGTCGACGTACTGCGCGAGCGTCTCTTGACCGGCGTGCGGCATCGCGAGGTAGCCGGGCAACAGGTTGAACAGCGTCGGCAGGTCGGTCGAGCCCTGGATGCTGGCGTGCCCGCGGAGTGCGAACACTCCGCCGCCTGGGCGGCCGATGTTGCCCAGCAGCAGTTGGATGATCGACCCGGCGCGGATGAACTGCGCTCCGAGCGTGTGCTGGGTCCACCCGACGCTGTACACCAGCGCGGCAGTGCGCTCGCGGCCGGAGTTCTCGGCCCACGCCCGCGCGACGTCGAGGAAATCCTCTGCGGACACGCCGCAGACGCGCTCCACCATCTCCGGGGTGTAGCGGGCGTAATGCCGTTTCAGGATCTGGAAGACGCAGCGCGGGTGCTGAAGCGTCGGATCGCTGGGGATCCGGTGCGCGGTGTCGTCGATGGGTGCGCCGCCGGACCCCTGCTGGTCCGGTGCGGCCTGCTCTTTGGCCCCGGACCCGCCGCCTTCGCGATCGGTCCGCTGGTACTGCCACGTCGACGGGTCGTAGGAGGCCGATTCGTCGTCGTAACCGGAGAACAACCCGTTGAGGTCCTCGGCGTCCTGGAATCGCTCGTCGACGAGGAACGAGGCGTTGGTGTAGGCGGTGACGTACTCGCGGAAGTCGAGGTCGTTGCTCAGGATGTAGTTGATGACCCCGCCGAGGAAGGCGATGTCACTGCCCGCCCGCAGCGTGAGATGCCGGTCGGCCAGCGCGCTGGTGCGGGTGAACCGCGGATCGATGTGCACGACCTTCGCGCCGCGCGCCTTGGCCTCGACCACCCACTGGAACCCGACCGGATGGGCTTCGGCCATGTTCGAACCCATGATCACGATGAAGTCCGAATTGGCGAGGTCTTGCTGGTAGTCCGTCGCCCCGCCGCGACCGAAGGAGGCTCCCAGACCGGGAACCGTGGCGCTGTGTCAAATACGCGCCTGGTTCTCGATCTGTAGCGCGCCCAAGGCGGTGAAGAGCTTCTTGATCAGGTAGTTCTCTTCGTTATCCAGCGTCGCGCCGCCGAGGCTCGCGATGCCCATGGTCCGGCGCAGCGTGTTGCGGTCGGCGTCGAACTGCTGCCAACCCTTGTCGCGCGCGTCGAGCACCCGGTCGGCGACCATGTCCATCGCGGTGTCAAGGTCGATCTCCTGCCACTCGGTGGCGTACGGCGGTCGGTAGCGCGCCTTGGTCAACCGTTGCGGACCGGTGACGAGCTGCTTACTCGCAGATCCCTTGGGGCACAAGCGGCCTCGTGAAACCGGGCTGTCGGGGTTGCCCTCGATCTGGATGACCTTCTCGTCCTTGACGTAGACCTTCTGCGCGCAGCCGACCGCGCAGTACGGGCATACGGAGTGCGCGACCCGGTCGGCTTCGACAGTTCGGGGGGCCAACTCGATCGAGCGCTTCGACAGGGCGGCGTGGCCGCGCCCCAACGGGTCCTGGCCCGTGAGCTGCCGGTACACCGGCCACGACTGGAACAACCCCTTGATGTCCACTGCGCCTCCTTCAGGCCTCGAAGGCCCATTACCCGACGTTGCTCCCATCAAACCGCGTGCGGACTGCGGTTGCTACGAACCGGGCTTATCTCGGCGTTGCGCCTAGTCACACGGGGTGCGACGCGAACGGCCGTGGTCGTCGGACGACTGCTGTAGGCGCCACGGTGGTCGGAACCCGACCCGATCAAGGTTTGCACCCTCTATGGTGCTGCTGTGGCCGAAATCGACCGTCGCACCCTGATGATGATGACCGGAGCCGCCGCCCTGGGCGCGGCCGCTATCCCTTCGCCGCTGGCCAACGCCTCGCCGGTTCGGCCGTCTCCGCCGTCGCAACCACCACCGGACGCGGCGGCCGGAACCTACCTCTTCCAGGACGAATTCGACGGTCCGGCCGGATCGGCGCCCGACCGGTCGAAGTGGATCATCCAGAGCTGGGACGACCCGGTGAACCCGCCGATCGCGGGCCACTACCGCGACGACCGCCGCAACGTGTTCATCGACGGCAACTCCAACCTCGTGCTGTGCGCCACCCAGGAAGGCGACCAGTACTTCAGCGGCAAGGTGCTCAGCCACTTCCGCGGCCAGATCGGCACCACCTGGGAAGCGCGCATCAAGTTGGACTGCATGCACCCGGGTCTTTGGCCCGCCTACTGGTTGCTCAACCAGGACCCGCTGCCGGACGGCGAGGTCGACGTTTTGGAGTACTACGGCAACGGTGACTGGCCACCGGGGACCACCGTGCACGCCGCGTCCAACGGCCGGACCTGGAAGGGGAAGTCCATTCCCGGGCTGGTCGACCCTGCCTGGCACAACTGGCGAGTGCACTGGGGCGAGGAGGGGTTCAGCTTCTGGCGCGACTACGTCGACGGCGCCGAGCCGTACTTCACGGTTAACAACAACCCGATCCCGGTCCACGGCCGGCCTGGTGACCTGCGGTGGCCGTTCGGTATCCCCGGCTACTGGCTGCAGGCCATCTTCAACCTCGCGGTCGGCGGTTCGGGCGGCGGGGATCCGCGTCAGGCGCCCTACCCGTCGGCCATGCTCATCGACTGGATCCGCGTCTGGTAGACGTCGCCGCCCGCGGTCGGCTCGCGCGGCTGGAACCGTTGCTGGTCGGCATTCTCGGTGCCGCGGTGAGCCTCGCGGACGCTGGACAACCGTCGTTCTGGTACGACGAAGCCGCGACGATCTCGGCGTCCTACAGCCGGTCGCTGTCTGCGTTGTGGCAGATGCTCGGCGACGTCGACGCCGTACATGGCCTGTACTACGTGCTGATGCACGGCTGGTTCACCATCGTGCCGCCGACCGAGTTCTGGTCACGGGTGCCCAGCGGCCTGGCCGTCGGGGCCGCCGCGGCTGGTGTGGTGGTGCTGGGTCGGCAGCTGTCGTCGCGGGCGGTTGGGCTCACGGCCGGCGTCATCTGCGCGATCCTGCCCCGGGCGACGTGGGCGGGTATCGAGGCGCGCCCGTATGCGCTGACGATGATGTTCGCGGTCTGGCTTGCCGTGGTGCTGGTGTGGGCCGCCGGACGTGAATCCCGGTGGATCTGGGGGGCTTACGGCGCCTTGCTGGCCGTGTCGATCCTGTTCGACGTCTACCTGGCGCTGCTGGTCCCCGCGCATGCGGTGTTCGTGCTCGCGTTCCGGCGGCGCCGGGCGGTGGTGCTGCCGTTTGCGGTCACATCGGGTGTGAGCGCCGCGGTGATGGCGCCATTCGTCGCGATGGTCGCCTCGCAGGCCCAGCAGATCAGCTGGATCACGCCGATCGGCTCGCGCACGTTCGAAGACATTGCCGTACAACAGTATTTCGATCGGAACCCGTATTTCGCGGCGCTGTCCGCGGTCGTGGTACTTGCGGCGATCGGGGTGTGGGTCCTCGCGAGGCGTCCGGCTGTCGGGGAACGGGAAGCCGTCGTGTTGGCCGTCGCGTGGCTGGTGATCCCGACGGCGCTGATCGTTGCGTACTCGGCGGTGCGCGAACCGCTCTACACCCCGAGGTATCTGTGCTTCACCGCTCCGGCCATGGCGCTGCTGCTGGGCGCCTGCATCATCGCGGTGGCGCGTTCCCCGTGGGTGGCGACGGCGGTCGTGGTGGTGTTCGCCTTGGTTGCGGCCCCCACTTTCATTGCCGTGCAACGTGGTCCGTACGCGAAGTACGACATGGACTACAGCCAAGTGGCCGACCTGATCTCCGCGGAGGCCGGCGCGGGTGACTGCTTGTTGGTCAACGACACCGTCACCTTCCATCCCGCGCCGATGCGACCGCTGATGGCCGCACGTCCCGACGCCTACGCCGGCCTCGTCGACGTCAGCCTGTGGCAACGCGCCGCGGACCGCCGCCACGTGTTCGACACCAACCTGATCCCCGAGGCCTCGGTCGGACCGCTCGAACACTGCGGCGTCGTCTGGATCATCACGCAGGCCGACCCGGGTGCCCCCGAACACGAAGAGGGGGTGGCGATTCCCCCCGGCCCTCTTTTCGGCGGAACACGGGCGTTCGCGGTCAGCCACGACATGGGTTTCCGACTGGTCGAGCGGTGGCAGTTCAGTTTGGCGCAGGTGATCAGGGCGGAACGCTAGCCGCGCGTCGGAATGTGCACGCCGAGCGTACGGTTTGTACGTGAACCCGTTTCAATACACGGAGAAGGACGCGCGATGAGCACACCGCCGTTGGTACCGCCATTCACTCACGACACCGCTGTCGCGAAAATTCGTGCTGCAGAGGATAATTGGAACACTCGCGACCCCGCGCGCGTCGCGCAGGGCTATACGCCGGACAGCCGGTGGCGCAACCGATCGACCTTTCTTCAGGGCCGCGAAGAGATCATCGAGTTCCTGACCGGCAAGTGGGAGCAAGAACTCGAGTATCGACTGATCAAGGAACTGTGGGTTTACGGCGACGACCGCATCGCCGTCCGGTTCGCCTACGAATACCACGACGTCGAGGGCCGGTGGTTCCGGGCGTACGGCAACGAAAACTGGGAGTTCGCCGCCGACGGGCTGATGAAGACGCGCCATGCCAGCATCAACGATGTCGCGATCACCGACGAGCAACGGTTGTTCCACTGGGACCGCTCCGGCCCGCGGCCGGCCGACCATCCGGGACTGAGCGACCTGGGCTTGTGACGGGACGAGCGCTCGGTCAAGTACGAAGCGTGCGGACGCTCGCGTAAGTCAGCAGTCACAGTCGCCCTCAGCAGCCTCCAGCAGAGAGCCCCCCGACGTGATTGTCTCCATCAGAGAGCTCTTCGACGCTGCCCGGCTCGCAGCGAATTATTCGCTCGGAGCGAATAATTCGCTCTGAGGCGGGCACTTGCGATGCGGAACCCACCAGTAACCAGTGGGACTGGTAGAACCAGTGAGGCTGGTGGAGCTAATGAGGCTTGGGCGTTGAGCGCTACTGCGGAAGAAGCGTTCGGGTGCCGTCGGCGTCGCGGCGGGTGATCTTTCGAGCGTCGAGGTGTTCGAGCAACGGCACCGCGACCCGGCGGGTGGTGTTGAGCGCGCGCTTGGCTGCGGCGACGGTGAACGGTTGCGGCAGCGTCGCGAGGATCTTCGCGGCGCGGTCGACGGCATCAGGGCCGAGGACGACGCCGTCGGCGATCCTGGTGAGCCGTCCGGCGCGGATCGCCGCCGCGAGTTCGCGCGGTCCCAGTTTCAGGTCGGTGAGTTCGTCGGCCTCCGGTGCGTGAAACGGCTCGGCCGCCAACCACTCCTCGACCGTTCGCACCGCCTTATCGACGCGTGCGGGCAACTCCGCGTCAGGGCGTCGCACCATCCCGTTGGCCACCTGAAGTCCGGTGCCCTCCAACAGCGCGAGCAGGAGTTCGGCGGCGGGCACACCGGACTGCTGGCGTAGAGCTTCCAGCGGCATTCCCGCCGCGATGTCGTGACCGGCTGTCCAGTCGTTGAGCGCCGCCGTCATCTGGTGGCGACGCTGATCCCACCAGTCGTCGTTGACCATCCACTTCCCGATGCGGGTGCCGTCGGCGTCAAAGCCCATGGCGCGCAACTCGGTTACGAGGACACACGGTGGCGGACGCACACGCCCGGTCGCCAGTTCCTCACCGCGCTCGCGTGCCGCACCGCGACGCCGCAGCGCGGGCGGCCGCACGTCGAGCACCTCGACGCCCGCGGCGATGCGGTGCTCGCCGGGGTCACGCAACAAGCCGATGTCACCGACCCGCAGCGGAAGCGGATGCATCAGCCGAAGCCGTGCGCCGGCCGCGCCGAGCGGTCGTACGCGCACCGGCACCGCGGCTGACCCGATGTGGAGCACGAGTTGCCGATGCAGTTCGTCGGGTTTCCTTAGCCGAACGTCGATTTCGGTGGTGTCGAGCCATGCGCCTGGCGTGCGGATGGCGTCGCCGCGGCCGATATGCCTGCGGTCGACACCCCGCACATTCACCGCGACCCGTGCGATGGCGCCGACCTCCCGCCGGTCTTGGCCGAGCGACTGCAGACCGCGGATCGTCAACCGTCGTCCCGCGTGCTCGAGCTCGTCGCCGACACGCAAGGTGCCCGCCGCCAGCGTCCCCGTCGCCACCGTGCCCGCGCCGTGGACGGTGAACGACCGGTCGACCCACAGCCGCACGTCGGCGTCGCGATCGGGCGCAGGCAGCGCGTCGACAAGCGAAATCACCGCGCTGCGAACGGCTTCCAGATCCGTGCCGAGCACCACCGGAACGTCGGGCAGTCGCTCGCGGACTTGTCCGATCGCGTCTGCGGGCTCGGCGAGGTCAGCCTTGCTGATCACGACGAGCAGGTGCCGAACCCCAAGCGCCTTCAGCGCGTCGAGGTGTTCGTCGGACTGCGGCATCCAGCCTTCCGTCGCGGCGACGACGAACATGACGGCGGGGACGGGGCCCACGCCGGCGAGCATGTTCGCGACGAACCGTTCGTGGCCCGGAACGTCGACGAACGCGACCTCACGCCCGTCGAGCGTGGTCCACGCGAAGCCGAGATCGATGGTCAGGCCGCGCCGCTGCTCCTCGGCGAGCCGGTCCGGCCACATGCCGGTGAGGCGTTCGACGAGCGTGGACTTGCCGTGGTCGACGTGGCCCGCGGTCGCTACGACGTACACGCCAGCACCGCCTGCGCGAGCAGGCCGTCGTCGTCGGGGGCCACCGTGCGCAGGTCCAGCAGGCACCGGCCGCCCTCCAGCCGTCCGACGACCGCGGGTGCGCCGGTGCGCAGGGGCGCGGCGTAGGACTCCGGCAGGCTGACCGCGGCGCTCGGCAGCGCGACGTCGGGTGCGCCGCCACCGCCGACAGCGGCCGTGCAGTCGACGGCCTCGGCTCCCGGGAGCTGGGCGGCCAGCTTCTGCGCGCGGGTCCGCAACTCGGAGACGTCGGCGTCGAGCGCCTGCATGACCGGCGGCGGCGGGCCGACCAGTGTGGCCTCCAGCGCGGCCAGTGTCAGCTTGTCGACGCGCAGCGCCCGCGCGGCGGGATGGCGGCGCAGCCGCTCGATGAGCTCCGCCGAGCCGAACAGCAGGCCTGCCTGGGGCCCGCCGAGCAGCTTGTCCCCACTGGCGGTGACGACGTCGGCGCCGTCACGGAGCATCGTGGTCGCGTCGGGCTCGTCGGGCAGCAACGGATGCGGAGTGAGGAGACCGGAGCCGATGTCGGCAACGAGTGGAACGTCGAGGGAGGCGAGCTCGGGCACGCCGACCGTCGAGGTGAATCCCGTGACCGAGTAATTCGACGGGTGCACCTTGAGGATGAAACCGGTGTCTGGGCCGAGCGCGTCGGAGTAATCGCGCAGGTGGGTGCGGTTGGTGGTGCCGACCTCGCGGATGCGCGAGCCGGTGGACTCCATCAGTTCGGGCAGGCGGAAGCCGTCGCCGATCTCGATCAGTTCGCCGCGGCTGACGACGATCTCCTTGCCGGGTGCCAGCGTCATCGCGGTGAGCAGCAGCGCGGCGGCGTTGTTGTTGACAACGTGCACGCCGCCGGCCGTCGGAACCGCACGGGCCAACGCGGCGAGCGCCCCACGACCGCGCCGGGCCCGGCGTCCGGTTTCGAGGTCGAACTCCACGTCGGTGGCACCGCTCGCGGTGACGACCGCGTCGACCGCGGCCTTCGACAGGGGCGCCCGACCCAGGTTGGTGTGCACGACGACCCCGGTGGCGTTGATGACCGGGCGTAGGGTGGCCGCGCTTGCCGGTAGCGATGCGACCGCGTCGTCGGCGACCCGCTCAGGCTCGATCTCACCGGCTCGTGCGCGCTGTTGCGATTGCCCCACAACGGTTTTCACCAGTGTCCGGCCCAGTACCCGCGATGCCTCGGCCAGCCGTGGATCGGCGAGCAGCGCGTCGGTGCGCGGCACCCGTCGTCGCGGATCGGTCACTGGGCCACCCCCTGCGATTTGTGCACCTTCAGGCGCGCCCAGCGCAACAAAACGTGCACAAATCGCATGAAGCCATCATGGCGCAACCGCGTCGATCGGGTACACCGGTGGTGTGTTGACGTCGGTGGGCCACGGTGCGCTCGATAAGTCCGAGCTCGCGCGGCTGCTGCGCGAAGCCGAGGTCGAGGCGCTCATCGACATCCGCCGCTATCCGAACAGCCGGCACAACCCCGACGTCGCGATGGCCGCGATCACCGAGTGGGCCGAAGACGCGGGGCTGGCCTACCGCTGGGAGCAGCGACTGGGCGGACGCAGAAGCCTGCCGGCGGGGTCCGAACCCGAGGATCCGTGGTGGCGGGTCAAGCAGTTCGCCGCCTACGCCGCCTACACGCGCACCGAGGAGTTCGACGACGCCATCGGCGAGCTCGTGGAACAGTCGCAGCGACAACACACCGCGATGATGTGCAGCGAGTCGGTGTGGTGGCGGTGCCACCGCCGGATTGTCGCCGACGTCGCGGTGTTGCGGTTCTCGGTACCGGTCAAGCACCTGATGCACGACGGTCGGCTGGTGCCGCACGAGCCGTCGGATGGGGCCCGGATCCGCGACGACGGCCTGGTGGTGTGGGACGGGTGATCACCGGAAAGGGTGGCGGAGGCGGACGGGAATCGAACCCGCCAGCGACAGGATCTGCCGCTCAGCGATTTTGAAGACCGCGCCGGTCACCAGACCGGATACGCCTCCCTGACCCACCGCCCGATCATGCCAGGCAGCATGGAGGCTGTGACCGAGCAGATGACCTACCGACTGACCCAGTACGCCCACGGCGGCGGATGCGCGTGCAAGATCCCGCCCGGCGAGCTCGAGGACGTGGTCCGGGGGCTGACCGGCGCAGCGCCGCGCGATCCGGTCGGCGAGCTGCTGGTGAGCCTCGACGACGGTGACGACGCGGCGGCGGTGCGCATCGACGGCGGTTTCCCAGACAAAGGGCTGGCGCTGATCGCGACGACGGACTTCTTCACCCCGGTGGTGGACGACCCGTATGACTGGGGCCGCATCGCCGCCACCAACGCGCTGTCGGATGTGTATGCGATGGGCGGACGTCCGGTCGTCGCGGTGAACCTGCTGGGCTGGCCGCGCGAAGTCCTGCCGTTCGAGTTGGTCAGCGAGGTGTTGCGCGGCGGACTGGATGTGTGCGGGGCGGCGGGTTGCCACTTGGCCGGCGGGCACAGCGTCGACGACCCGGAACCGAAGTACGGGTTGGCCGTCACCGGCGTCGCCGATCCGAATCGGTTGCTGCGCAACGACGCAGGTAAGCCGGGTGTGCCCCTGTCGTTGACCAAGCCGCTCGGCATCGGGGTGCTCAACAGTCGGCACAAGAACACGGGTGAGACGTTTCCGGAGGCCATCGCGGTGATGACCACGCTGAACGCCGATGCCGCTCGGGCCGCCGTCGACGCCGGAGCCGAATGCGCCACCGACATCACGGGTTTCGGGCTACTCGGACACCTGCACAAACTCGCTCGCGCCAGCGGCGTCACCGCGGTGATCGACAGCGCGGCAGTGCCCTATATCGACGGTGCGCGAGATGCATTGGCGCAGGGCTACGTCAGCGGCGGAACTCGGCGCAACCTGGACTGGGTGGCGCCGCACATCGACCTGACCGCCGTCGACGAGGACGAGGCGCTGTTGCTGGCCGATGCGCAGACCTCCGGTGGCCTGCTGATCGCCGGGGAGATCCCGAGCGCGCCCGTGATCGGCGAACTGCTGCCGCGTGGCGAGCACACGATCGTCGTGCGCTGAGACTTATGCCCGGGCCGTCCAGGCCACGCAGTCGGATTGGGCGTCGCGGACGACCGTGTCGGCGGCATCGCTCCACTGCTCGCATTCCGGTGTGCCGTCGTTCGATTTGCCGACCGCGCACCGCATGACCATCGCGCCGAGTGCGGGCGTCGTCATATGCGGTATCACAAGGAGTTTCACCGACGCCGAGCGTCCGGCGACGACCATCAGTCGATGCGGTCGGCGGGGGGCGGGATTCTTGGTCCGGGTGCTCGACAGGATCGAGTTGTAGTCCAGCGTGCCCTCGGTGGCCGCCCAGTTGACCCGGATGTCGATGATCTCACCGAGCGTCTTGTGCAGGGTTTCGATCAGCTCGGGCAGTTCACCGGCCACCGAACCGGTGTGGGGCCACCAGGCGCCGTCGATGTCGGAGCCGAGTTGTGGTGCGAGCACGAGGCGGACGGGGCGGGCCAGCCGTCGCGTCCCCGTGAGGCCGTTCATGCCGAGGGTGTGGACGGACCGCGTTCGGAGCGGTCGGAGAACACCGGATTCGACACGGGTTCGTTGGTGTGGTCCTCGCTCGAGACGTACTCGGGCTGCTGAGGGTGTGAAAACAGGTCATTCGACTGCATGTAGCAAGTCCTTCGTTACGTACCGCTGCGGCCGATGTCGAAAGTGGCGCGCGGTGTCAAAGCGCAGTTCCATCGCGTGGAAAAGATGGCTGCTAACCGGAAACGGCTGCCTTCAGGTTACACCCGTACCCAGAACCATGTGATCAACGGGTCGCGCCGTTGATCTGCGGCGTGGAGATCATGCCCTTCTCCACGCCCCACATCAGGGCGATGGTGCGGTACTCGCCGGTGGAGATGAGGTGCGCCAACGCCTGGCGCAGCGACTCGGCCAGCCCGGACCCCTTGGCCACCGGCCAGCCGTAGGGCGCGGAGTTGAAGACGTCGCCTGCGGCCTCCAGTGCACCTCCCGAGGTCTTGATCGCGAACCCCGCGACCGGTGAGTCCGTGGCCATGACGTCGACCTCGCCGTTGATCAGCGCCTTGGTCAGATCGTCCTGCGTCACGTAGACGACTTCGTCGATGGGCGCTGATCCGGCAGCCACACACTCCTTGCTCTTCGCCGGAATCTCCTCGGTCTCCTGAAGCGTCGCGTACGCCACGCCGATACGGAGCCCGCACGCGTCGGCCGGGGTGAACCCGGACCCGGTCCGCTGCGCCCACAGCGTGCCCGCCTGGAAGTAGGTGACGAAGTCGACCGACTCCTCGCGCTCCTTCGTGTCGGTGACCGATGACATGCCGACGTTGAAGTCGCCGGCCCGAACCGACGGCAGGATCGCCTCGAATGCGGTTTCGCGGTATTCGGGGACTAGCCCCAGGGTTCGGGCGATCGCGTTCATCAGATCGACGTCGAAGCCGACGATCTGACCGTCGGCATCTTTGAATTCGTTTGGCGCATAAGGAGTGTTGACGCCGATGACGAGCTTGCCCGTCGACCGGATCTCCTCGGGCACCGTCGCTGCGATCGATGCCACCGCGCCGTCGACGGCGGGCGGCGGCGTCGTGGTCTCCTCGACGCCGGCCGGTCTGGCGCTGCCGTCCTGGCCGCCGCGCCACTGCAGTACGCCGAACGTGCCAAGCGCCGCGACCAGCATGACCGACGCCGCCACGGCCAGCATCCGGCGTGGCACCCGCCGGACACGTGCCGTTGCCGGCGCCCGTCGCGCCTGGTGCCTGCCGCTGCCTGCGGTGCGTACCGGTGCGGTGAGCGCACGGCGTGCGGCGTCGGCCAGGTCGCCGGCCTTCTGGTAGCGCTTGGCAGGCGTCTTGGCCATACCTTTGGCGATGACTTCGTCGAAGGCCGCCAATCGCGGATCGACCGCCGACGGCTTCGGCACGTCCTTGCTCATGTGGCCGGCGATCTGCTGCTCGAGGGTGTCGGCGGGATACGGGCGCACGCCGGTCAGGCACTCGTAGAGCACGCAGGCCAGCGCGTAGATGTCGGCGGTCTGGTCGACCGGTTTGCCCTCGAAGCGTTCGGGGGCCATGTACGCCATCGTCCCGAGTGTGCTGCCCGCGGTGGTCAGGCCTTTCTCGCCTGCGCTGCGCGCCAAGCCGAAGTCGATGAGGTACACGAATTGGCGTTCGGTGACCAGAATGTTCGACGGCTTGATGTCGCGGTGGATCAAACCGCGGGCATGCGCGGCGTCGAGAGCCGTCGCCACCTGTTCGGCGATCTTGACCGCGAGAGTGGTGTCGAGCGGGCGTTTACCGGCGTCGCTGAGGATGGCGCCCAGGTTGCGGCCCTCGATGAGGCGCATGTCGAGGTAGAGGCGGCCGTCGATCTCGCCGAACCCGTGAATGGGCACGACGTGCGGGTCGTTGAGCCCGGCGGCGGCCTGCGACTCGCGCCGGAACCGCTGTTGAAAGATCTCGTCGGCGGCCATGCTGGGCGGCAACACCTTCAGCGCGACGATGCGGTCGGTCTTGGTGTCGTAGGCGCGGTAGACCTCGCCCATGCCGCCGCGGCCGATCAATTCCTGCAGCTGGTAGTGCCCGAATGGTGTCGCGTCCACCGTCTCTATTAACCCCTCGACAGCGGCCAACCCCGCATCGTGTGTCGATTGAAGTTACATCATGTTTGCCAGAATCTTTGAATATTCTTCGCCGTTATTGGCGGGCGGCCTCGGGCCTGCCGAGGTGATGCTCCCGACGGGGTTTTCAGGGTTGGTGGGAGAGGTTGCTGTCGGTGAGGAATGTCGTATGTCGTCGGTCCTTCGAGCCGTCGCGCGGCCACTCAACCCCGCGAGCGACCGCTCTTGTACGGCCAAACGCGGCGTGTCGGCGCACAAACACGGTCGCTCGCGGGGGTTTGAGGTGGGCTCATGCGGGGGTTTGAGGTGGGCTCATGCGGGGTTTGAGGTGAGCTCACGCGCAAATTTGAGGTTTGAGCTTTGGTGACAGTGGTAAAAGCACCGGCATGTTGACCAACCTGAAGAAGTTTTCACCGCTCCTGGTGGCCGGCGCGGCGGCTGCCGCGATCGCTGCCGCGCCTGCAGGCTTTGCTTCGCCGTCGTTCCTTCCGACCGGTGGCCCCTCGGGCTGCGTCGACCCCGCGGGCACAGGTTGCGCGGTCGCTCCGGCCCCGGCGCCCGCGCCGGGTATGTGGACTCCCCCGCCGCCTCCTCCCGCGCCGGGTGTGTGGACACCGCCGCCGCCTCCTGGCGCTCCTGCCGCGGCCGGCGCCGTTCCCGGTGGACCTGCCGGGGTGGCCGGACCCGAGGGTGCCGCGGGTGCAATCCCCGGCGGTCCCGCGGGAGCAGCCGGACCGCAAGGCGCGACGGGTGCCATCCCCGGCGGCCCGGGCGGCACAGCCGGACCGCAGGGCGCCGCGGGCGCCATTCCGGGCGGACCGTCCGGCGTGGCCGGACCGCAAGGCGCCGCCGGGTGCATTCCCGGAGTCGCTTGCGGCAGCGTGCCCGCTACCGACATCCCCTGATCAGCTCTGCGTCGCGGATGATGTGTCGGCGGTGGCGGATCTTGATGCAGCTTGATCCGTCGCCGTCGACACGACAGTCTTCTTCGCCGACACCGTGATTCGCGCACCGCGGTGCGGTGTCATGATCACGTGCTTGAGCTTCGGCCGTTCGCCTGCGGCTCTGGTCGTCGCCAGTTCGACGCGGCGCAACACCTCACGCAGCACCACCCGCATTTCCACCATCGCGAATCCCGCTCCGAGACAACGGCGATTGCCGCCGCCGAACGGCAACCACGTCGTCGGGCTCAGGGTCGCGCCGACCATGCGGTCCGGGTCGAAGCGGTCGGGATCGGGATAGATGCCGGCGTCGTCGTGCACCAGCGTGATGCTCGGCACCACCATCACCCCCGCGGGCAGCCGGTAACCGGCGATCTCCACCGGCTCGGTGAGGATCCGGCCGACATCGGGGACGACGGGGCGATTCCGCAGCGTCTCCTTGGCGATCGCGTCCAGATACTCGTCGTCGCCGGATTCGGCGGCCCGCACGGCCTTTGACAACACATCCGGATTGCGGGTCAACCGCTCCAGTGCCCAGGACAACCCGGTCGCGGTCGTGTCGTGCCCGGCAACCAACAGCGTGATCAGTTGGTCGCGCAGCTCCCGGTCGGTCATCCCGGCGCCATCGTCAACCCCCGCGCGCACCAATATCGCCAGCGCATCGGTGCGCTCAGCGAGGTTGGGATCTGCGCGGCGGTCCGCGATCTCGGCATACAGGAGCCGGTCGGCGTGATCCATGTTGCGGCGCAACCGTTGCCACAGGCGATGTCTCAACAGCTTGGGTTTGGCGATCGCCACCGACGCCCACGGCCCTACGTTCAGCAGTTGCGGCATCACCTCACGCAGCGCGGCCAACCGATCCGGATCGCTGGCGCCGATCACCGTCCGCAGGATCACCTCGAGGGTGATCTCCGACATCTTCGGCGCCACTGCGAACGGCTCTCCCACCGGCCACCCGGCAATGTTCTGCGCCGCGATCCCGGCCATCACGTCGGCTTGGGACGCCACCGCGTCACGATGGAACGGCGCCATCATCAGCCGGCGACGCTCGCGGTGCACCTCGTCGTCGACGACCAGCACCGAGCTGTCCCCCAGCAACCCCACCAGCATCGAATTCGCCTCGCCGGCATGGTAAATCCGCGGGTCGCCGGCGAACACCGTCTTGATGTCGGCCGGATCGGAGAGGTAGACCATCGAGCCGACCATCGAATTGGTCAGCGTGAACACGTTGCCGTAACGGCGTTGGCAGATCGACACGATCCGCGGCCACCACCGCATCATCAGCAATAGCAGTGCGAACGACGGGAGCCGAGGTCCCGGCGGCAGCGCCGACGCCGTTGTTGGACTCATGCCTAATAGAGTAATGCCGCCGGCAGCGGGTAGGCAATGAAAATGACCCGCTATCCCGATTACGACACCATGCCGATCGGCAAGCAGTGGCGAGCAGGCTCGTCCGGCAAGATCCGGCAGGACACCGACCCCTACACCGGCGACGTGCTGACCGAGATCCCGCAGGCCGACGCGAACGACCTCGACGAGGCCTACACGACAGCCTCTGAGGCACAGCGGGATTGGGCGGCCCAACCGCCCATGGCCCGCGCGCAGGTGATGCGTGACGCCGCCGACGTGATGGGCGCCCGCAAGGACGAAATCACCGACTGGTTGGTCCGCGAGTCCGGCGGTACGCTCGCCAAAGCCGAACTCGAGTGGAACCTGGTGCGCTCGGTCCTGTGGGAAGCCGCGTCAATGCCTCACCACGTCGAGGGCAAGATCATGCCCTCGGACATCCCCGGCAAGGAGAGCCGCATCTACCGCGAGCCCGTCGGCGTCGTCGCGGTGATCTCGCCGTGGAACTTTCCGATGCAGCTGTCGAACCGGTCGGTGGCGCCCGCGCTCGCCGTCGGCAACGCGGTGGTGCTCAAACCGGCGGGCGACACCCCGGTCACCGGCGGACTGCTGCTCGCGCGGATCTTCGAGGAGGCCGGCCTGCCGCCGGGCCTGCTCTCGGTGGTCGTCGGCTCCGGCTCGGACATCGGCGACGCGATCGTGGCACACCCGACGCCGCGCGTCGTCTCGTTCACCGGCTCCACGCCCGTCGGCGAGGGCATCGCGGCCAAGGCCGGGATCAAGCGCACCGCGCTCGAACTCGGCGGCAACGGCCCCATCGTCGTGCTCGAGGACGCCGATCTGGACCTCGCCGCCCGGGCCGCGGTCTTCGGCTCGTTCTTCCACCAGGGCCAGATCTGCATGATCGGCAACCGGACGATCGTCGACGGCAGTGTCTTCGACGAGTTCCTCGACCGCTTCGTCGAGCGGACGAAGGCGATGCGCGTCGGCGACCCGCGCGATCCCGAGACCCAGCTGGGACCGATCATCAACACCTCGCAGGTGGAGTCGATCCAGGACAAACTCGAACGCGCCCGCAGCGACGGCGCCTCCCTGCTGATCGGCGGCGACCCCTTCGGCCCGACCGGCCAGTGCCTGCCACCGCACATCCTCACCGGCTCCAACGACGTGGCGACCGCCCGCGAGGAGGTGTTCGGGCCGGTGATGACGGTGATCCGGGCCGACGACGACGAGGACGCGCTGCAACTGGCCAACGCCACCGAGTACGGGCTGTCGTCGGCGGTGTTCAGCCGCGACGTCGAGCGCGCGGTGCGGTTTGCCCGTCGCATCGACACCGGGATGACCCACGTCAACGACGCACCGGTCAACGACGACGCCAACACGGCGTTCGGCGGGGAGAAGGCGTCCGGGATCGGTCGCTTCGGCGGCCAGTGGGCCATCGACGAGTTCACCACCGAGCACTGGATCTCCGTGCAGCACGAGCCGAGGCAGTACGCGATCTGACTTCTCCAGTCCCGGTCGGCCAATGAGCCGCTTTCCTCGGGTCAGCGGTTAAGTTGACGGCGGGTCGCTACCGACGTGGCCCCCGACCGGAGAAGATCGTTGATACATGCGCGTTGACGGACGGGACGTGGCCGTCTCGGGCAGCCTGCTGCAGCCTTTGACGAGGCGGACCAACGACATCGTCCGCGTCGTGCTGGCCGCGCTGTTCCTGGCTGTCGTCATCACCGGCTCGGTCATCACCCGCAACGAGTGGGTGGCGCTGGAACGTTCGATCTCCGAGATCGTCGCGGTTCTGACACCCACCCAGGCCAACCTGGTCTACCTCGTCTACGGCATCGCGATCGTCGCGCTGCCGTTCGTCATCCTGGTCAGCCTGATCCTGTCGCGACAGTGGAAGCTGCTAGCTGCCTACGCAGCGGCGGCCGTCCTCGCCGGAGCCGCGCTGTCGATCAGCGGCCTGGGGCTGACGGCGCCGCGCTGGCACTTCGACCTGTCCGGGCGCCTCGACACGTTCGCGTCCCAATTCGTCGACGACCCGCGCTGGATCGCGATGCTCGCCGCCGTGCTCACCGTCTCCGGACCCTGGCTGCCTGCCCGATGGCGGCGCTGGTGGTGGACGCTCCTGCTGGCGTTCGTGCCGATCCACCTGGTGGTCAGCGCGGTGGTGCCGGCCCGCTCGCTGGTCGGGCTGACGGCCGGCTGGTTCGTCGGCGCCCTGGTGGTGCTCGTCGTCGGAACCCCCGGGCTGGAGGTGCCCCTCGACGGCGCTGTGCGGGCGATGGCTCGGCGCGGATGCGTCGTCACCGGCTTGCGGGTGGTGCGCCCCGCCGGCGCCGGACCGCTCGTACTCACCGCCACCTGCGAAGGCCAGCAGACCGCGGCGGTGATGGAACTGTACGGGCCCCATCAGCGCGGCGGCGGCGTGCTGCTGCAGTTGTGGCGCAAGGTGCGGTTGCGCGACCGCGAGACCGCGCCGCTGCACGCGTCGATGCGCCGCCTCGTCGAACACCGCGCCCTGATGGCCATCGCAATCGGCGAGCTCAAGATCGCCAACGCGTCGACGATCGCCGTCGCGGCGCTGGACCGGGGCTGGACGCTGTACGCCCACACCCCGCCGCGCGGAATTCCGATCAGCGAGTGTGCCGACTCGATACCCGTCGGCCGGGTGTGGGAGTCGCTGCGCGAACTGCACGACTGCCAGATCTCCCACGGTGACCTGCGCAGCAGCGAGATCACCGTCGACGCAGAGACGGTGTTGTTCGGCGGATTCGACAACGCCGAGTACGGCGCCACGGACGCCCAGTTGCGCAGCGACATCGCTCAGCTGCTGGTGACGACGACGCATCTCTACGACGCGGGTTCGGCAGTGCGGGCGGCGATCGACGCGTTCGGCAACGAAGCGGTGCTGACCGCGTCGCGGCGGCTGACCATGGCCGCGATGCCGATGCGCATCCGCAACTCCGTGACCGCCGCCAAGACCGTCATCTCCGCCGCCCGTGACGAGGTGAAGCGTCAGACCCTGGTGGACGAGATCCGCACCGAGACCGTCACGCGGTTCACCCGCGGCCAGGTGATTCAGCTGGTACTGCTGGCCGCGCTGGTCTACGTCGCGTACCCGTTCCTGTCCTCAGTGCCGACGTTCGTCACCGAACTGCGTACCGCGAACTGGTGGTGGGCACTACTGGGCCTGGCCGCTACGAGCCTGACGTACCTCGGTGCGGCGGCGGCACTTTGGGCGTGTGCCGATGGGCTGGTCAGCCTGTGGGGGCTGATCGTGATGCAGGTGGCCAACAAGTTCGCCGCCACCACGACGCCCGCGGGGGTGGGCGGGCTGGCCCTGTCCGCGCGGTACCTGCAGAAGGGCGGTGTCAGCCCGATGCGTGCCACCACCGCCGTCGCGCTGCAGCAGTCTGTCCAGGTCATCACCCACCTCGGGCTGCTCATCTTCTTCTCCACCGCGGCCGGCGTGTCGGCGGACCTGTCGCGCTTCGTACCCAACGTGACGCTGCTGTACCTGATCGCCGGTGTGCTGCTCGGGCTGGTCGGCACGTTCTTGTTGGTGCCGAAGCTGCGGCGGTGGCTGTCGACGGCGGTGCGGCCGCGGCTGGAGGAGGTGATCGGGCACCTCATCGCGCTGGCCCGGGAACCGCGACGGCTGGCGATCATCATGGCGGGCTGCGCCGCGACGACGCTGGGCAACGCGTTCGCGCTGTGGGCGGCGATCGAAGCCTTCGGCGGTGACACGTCGTTCATCACGGTCACCGTTGTGACGATGGTGGGCGGCACGCTGGCCTCGGCCGCGCCCACTCCGGGCGGGATCGGCGCGGTCGAAGCGGCGCTGATCGGCGGCTTGGCGGCGTTCGGCATGCCCGCCGCCGTGGCCGTACCGTCGGTTCTGCTCTATCGCGTGTTGACGATCTGGCTGCCGGTATTCGTCGGTTGGCAGGTGATGCGCTGGATGACCAGGAATTCGAAAATCTAGGCCTGATGTCGTGGTGCCGCCACTCACTACCGCAGCGGCCAGAGGTACTGTTTCACCATCGTGTCGAAGAAAACTGCGCGATAGTCGAATATTCGTCCCTCGATCAGTTTCTAAGGGTGGGCCGTGGTGGGAACCTCAGATACACAGCAGAGCTCGACAGACCAGGCGCAGTCGAAGTGGCTATCCAAATCCGCATCGCAGACGCGCGGATCGGACAAGGACGAAGTCCAGTTCCACTACGACATCTCCAACGAGTTCTTCAAGCTCTGGCAGGATCCATCGCAGACCTACAGCTGCGCGTACTTCGAGAAGGACGACTACACGCTGGAGCAGGCGCAGCTCGCGAAGGTCGACCTCTCATTGGGCAAGCTGGGCTTGAAGCCCGGAATGACGCTGCTCGACATCGGTTGCGGCTGGGGTTCGACGATTCAGCGGGCCGTTGAGAAGTACGACGTCAACGTCATCGGCCTCACGCTCAGCGAGAACCAGAAGCGCCACATCGAGGAGAACCGGTTCGCCAACATCAAGAGCGACCGGAAGATGGAAGTCCGGCTGCAGCCGTGGGAGGAATTCGAGGGCCGGGTCGACCGGATTGTCTCCATCGGGGCGTTCGAGCACTTCGGCTTCAACAAGTACGACGACTACTTCAAGAAGACCTTCAACTGGATGCCCGACGACGGCGTGATGATGCTACACACAATCATCATTCCCGAGGACGAGGAGATCAAGGCAAAAGGACTGCCGCTGACCATGTCCCGGGTGAGATTCATCAAGTTCATCATGGACGAGATCTACCCCGGCGGACGTTTGCCGCTGGCCTCGATGGTGCGCGAGCACGCAAACAAGGCCGGCTACACGGTGACGCGTGAACAGCACCTGCAGTCGCACTACGTCAAGACGCTCGATACCTGGGCAGCGAACCTCGAGGCCAAGAAGGACGAGGCGATCGAAATCACCTCCGAGCAGATTTACGAGCGCTTCCGCAAATACCTGACCGGTTGTGCCGACCTTTTCCGCGACGGCTACACCGACGTCGCTCAGTTCACGTGTGAGAAGGCGGCTGCTTAGCCGGTTTACGAAAAGTGCGATATAAAGCTTGGTCGTTACGGGGTCGTCGGGGTCGCGTAACCGCATAGGAGGCCAAAGGAAGATGTCGGATAGTTCGGGGACGACGATGAAGGTGGCGTACGAGGACGTTCAAGCCCACTACGACCTTTCGAACGACTTCTTCGGCCTCTTCCAGGATCCGACGCGGACCTACAGCTGTGCGTACTACGAACGCGACGACATGTCCCTCGAGGAAGCGCAGTACGCCAAGATCGACCGCGCGCTCGCCAAGCTCGACCTGAAACCCGGGATGACACTGCTCGACGTCGGCTGCGGCTGGGCTTCGGTGATGAAGCGCGCGATCGAGACCTACGACGTCAACGTCGTCGGGCTGACGCTGAGCCGTAACCAGCACGCACTCGGCCAGCAGATTCTCGACGCGGTCGAGACGGACCGCTCGCGGCGGGTGCTGCTCAAGGGCTGGGAGGAGTTCGACGAGCCGGTCGACCGCATCGTGTCCATCGAGGCGTTCGAGGCGTGGCCCAAGACGAAGTACAAGGCGTTCTTCGACACCTGCTACCGCGTCATGCCCGCCGACGGCCGGATGGTGCTGCAGACGATCATGGGGCACCCGCTCAAGCGCTGGCCCGAGCTGGGCATCCCGATCGTGATGTCGGACCTGAAGTTCATGCGGTTCATCGCCAAGGAGATCTTCCCCGGCGGCGCCGTGCCGTGTGACGAGGACGTCTACGAGTTCGGGGGGAACGCCGGCTTCACCGTCGCCGACTTCGACGACATGACCCCGCACTACGTCCGCACCCTGGACACGTGGGCCGAAAAGCTCGAGGCCGCCAAGGATCAGGCGATCGCGGTGACGTCGCAGGAGGTCTACGACCGCTACATGAAGTACCTGCGCGGCTGCTCGGACTTCTTCAGCCGCAACGTCAGCTACGTCGGACAGTTCACGCTGACCAAATAGCCGCTAGTAGGCGCCGAACACCAACGACACGTTGTAGCCGCCGAGCCCGAACGAGTTGGTGACCGCGTACCGGTAGTCGGCGCGGCGCGGACTCTCGGCAACCACGTCGAGGTCGATCTGCGGATCGAGGTCCTTGAGGTTGAGCGTGGGCGGAACGAGCCCGTCGCGCAGCGCCTGCACCGTCAACACGGCCTCGATCGCACCGGCCGATCCCAGTGAATGCCCCAGCGCCGCCTTGGGCGCGTACACCGCAGGCGAGTGGTCGCCGAGCGCCTTGCGGATGGCCTTGGCCTCGGCCAGGTCGCCGTGGACGGTGCCGGTGGCGTTGGCGTTGATGTGGTCGATGTCGGTCGGGCTGAGGCCTGCCAGTTCGATCGCCCGGGCGATCGCGTCGCTGGCGCGCTCGCCGTCGGGATCGGGCTCGGTGATGTCGTAGGCGTCCGAGGTCATGCTCGCGCCCATCAGCCGGGCCAGCGGTTGCGCACCGCGCGCCTTTGCGTGCTCCTCGGTTTCGATGAGCATCAGCGCACCGCCCTCGCCGAACACCATGCCGTCGCGGTCCTTGTCGAAGGGTCGGCAGGCGCCCGCGGGATCATCGTTGTTGGTCGACAACAGCTCCTGCAGGCTGAACGCCGCAATCGGGACCGCCTCGATGTGGGTCTCGACCCCGCCGCAGATCACCATGTCGGCCTCGCCCAGGACGAGGTGTCGCCAGCCCTGTGCGATGGCCGCGGCGCCCGATGCATCGGCCATCACCGGCGAGATGATGCCCGCCTTCGCCTTCCGATCCAGGCCGACCGCCGCGGCCGCCCCATTGGGCATGTACATCTGGATGGTCAGCGGCGACACGGCGCGCAGGCCCTTCTGCCGCCAGAGATCGTGCTGGAGCGGGATTTCCTCGGTGCTGCCGAGCGCGAGGCCGACCGAGACCGCCAGCCTGCGGGTGTCGACGTCGGGGTCGCCCGCGATTTCCCAGAGCCTGCGGCTCAGGACGGTCGACATCTTCTGCATGTACGACGTCCGGCGCCGTTCGACGCGGTCCAGGTGCTCGTCGAGATTCTCGAGGATCGCGCCCCCGATGCGGACCGGCGAGTCGAACTCGTCGACGAACCACTTGTCGAGCGCCCGGATGCCGCTTCTGCCCTGCTGGAGCAGCTGCCAGGTCTCTTCGGCGTCAGTGGCCAACGCTGTCGTCGAGGCGACAGCGGTCACGACGATGTCGGGAAATCCGTCGCCAGTCCTGAGCGCGGCCATGCCGGATGCTCCTCGTCACTCGCCAGAATATGTTCGGGTAGTACTGAATATTAGGACCCTCCAAAACGATGGACGACTTGTGGCTGACCTCAATGTGCTCGGCGGGCCAATGGAGCCGTGCAGTTCTGACCCGATGACCGGCTTCTACCGGGACGGGTGCTGCTCGACCGGGCCCGAGGATCTCGGCAGCCACACCATCTGTGCGGTGGTGACGGCGGAGTTCCTCCGGCACCAACGGTCAATCGGCAACGACCTGTCCACGCCGCGACCGGAGTACCGCTTTCCCGGTCTGCGGCCGGGTGACCGCTGGTGCGTGACCGCGGTGAACTGGTTGAAGGCCTATCGGGACGGCTTCGCCGCGCCGGTGGTGCTGGCGTCGACGCATGAACGCACGCTCGAGGTGATTCCGCTGGAGGCGCTGCGCGAACACGCCGTCGACGTGCCCGACGACCTCGGATCGCTCTAGTCGCTTTCGCCAGAACCCGGTCAACCGGACGCGCCCGTCCTACCGTGAACCCATGGCTGAACAAACCCACGCCGTCGCGGCGGCGCACCCGTCCGACAGGGTGCTGCGGATCGTGAATCCGTTGATCGGCAGGTTGCTGCGCACGCCGCTGGCAGGGCCGCTGCGTCGTCGGATGATGGTGATCAACGTCGTCGGGCGTAAGAGCGGGCGTCGATACTCAATCCCGTTGAGCGCCCACAGGATTGACGGCGAACTGTATGCGCTGACTGCAGCGGCGTGGAAGAACAACTTCCGTGACGGGGCGACGGCGGACGTGCTGCTCGACGGGCGGACGACGCCGATGCGCGGTGAACTGCTGACCGACACCGCGCTCGTCGCCGAGTTGTCGCACCGCTGCGCGAAGGCCTGGGGCCCGAAGCGTGCGCCGACGATGATGGGCCTCAAATTCCGCGACGGTGGCATCCCGTCGGCCGAGGATTTCGCGGATGCGGTTCGCCGGGAACGCATCGCGGCGGTGCGGTTCACCCCCGCGTGACCGACACGTCTGCCGACGACCTCGCATAACCACCGTCCTCACGTAATTCGTCGCCATCTATATCGTCCGGTTCAACCTCTGTCATGACCGTTGACCTTCCGAAGACTGAGGACCGTTCCACGAACGAACAGATGAGCCACGAAAACAATCGCGGAATTGACGTTCGCGTAAACTCTGGTGCCTTGCTGTTCACTAAATTCAGAAGGGTGGGCGGATGACCATAGAGGGCGTCGTGCAGGGTCAATCCGCCGATGACGAGTCTCGGGAATGCGGCTATACGCCCGAACTGAAGCGGAGTCTCGGCTCGTTCCAGGTGTTCGCAATCTCGTTCGCGTTCATCTCGGTTGCGGTCGGTGTCTTCGCCAGTTATGGTGCGGTGCTTCAGAGTTCGGGACCCGTCGGCATCTGGCTGTGGTTAGTCGCGGCAATCGGTCAGACCCTGGTCGCGCTCGTCGTCGCCCAGTTCGCCGCTCGGATCGCGCTCAGCGGCTCCTCCTATCAGTGGGCATCGAGGCTGGCGAACCCGAAGGTCGGCTGGTTCTTCGGATGGTTGACGTTCTGGTTTCTGGCCATCGGAGTGGTGGCCATGGACAACGCGCTCGCCAGTCAGGCGCTCATGCCGCTGCTGGGTATGGCGCCCGACGAGGATGTGGCGCGGCTGATCACGCTGGCGGTGTTGGCGACGCAAACCGTGCTCGTCATCGCCTCGACCCGGCTGCTCGGAATGGTCACCTCGACCGCGGTGGCGCTGGAGTTGACGATCGTCGTGGTGCTGGTGATCGGACTCGGTGCTGTGATGGTGTTCAGCGGCAGCGGAACCGTCGACAACATGGTCTCGCAGGGCATCGCCGCCGGCTCACCCGACTACTTCGCGATCGGCGGCGGCTTGATGGCCGGGATGGTCATGGGACTGGTGACGCTGGTGGGCTTCGACTCGGCGGCCAACCTGGCCGAGGAGGCCAAGGACCCCTACCGCAGCGTCCCGCGGGCGATCGTCACCTCGGTGCTGGCATCGGCCGTCCTGGGTTTCATCTTCATCTTCACCCTCACCGTCGGGATCAAGAGCATTCCGGAGGTCAGCAACAGTGAATCACCGGTGGCGACGATCATCCGCGATCAGCTGGGATCCCTCACTGAGCGAATCCTGTTGTCGGGAATCGCGTTTGCGATGTTCGGTGCGGGGATGGTGATGCTGGCCTCGTGTTCTCGCATCGTGTTCGCCATGGCTCGTGATTCCCGCTTCCCGGGCTACACCTTGTTCCGCCGAGTCAACCCGCGCACCCGTACGCCGATTCCCGCGACCGTGCTGATGTTCGTCGTGGGCGTCGCTCTCATGGTGGAGCTGCCAGGTCAGGCCTTGCTGCAGCTGATCGTCGGGTCGACGATCCTTCCGGCGCTGATCTACGGAGCCATCACCGTGTTGTACCTGTCGGTGCGAAAGCGGCTGGGCCGCAGGGAGGGTGCGTTCGGGTTGGGACGCTTCGAGGTCCCCGTGGCGATCGCCGCCATCATCTGGGTGGTGTTCTCGTTGGTCGCGCTGATGTCGCCCTCGGACTCACTGGTCCCCGACCTGATTGTCTTGGGCGTCGTGGCGGCGGGCGGGCTGTACTTCGCCAAGATGATGATCTTCAACCGTGAGGTGCTCGAAACCGAGCCCGGTGATCCCGACGCGTTTTGAGTCAGCGTGAAGAACTCGCCGCCGGTTGGCCCGCGTGGAAGTGCGGAGGAAAGGCCGCCCGTTGGGCGATTTCGCTGCGGTAGTCGTTCACCCGGCCGGGAATGGTGCTGAGCACCGCGGCCGTCCGCCCGGCTCTCTCGTACGCGGCAACGAACCCTCCACTCGAAGTGCTTCCCTCGATGACCTCAACACTGTCGTAATCCGTTGGTACTCCGAGTAGTTGGAGTTTGGTGTCGTATTGGTCAGACCAGAAGTACGGCACCGCATCGTATTCTTGGGCCTTGGCGGGTCCGACCAACAGATTGCGCGCCGCTGTGATGCCCTGACGGGAGGCTTGATCCCAGTGCTCGATACGCAAGTGCTGCTCGTACAGCGGGTGCCACCACCGCGCGACATCGCCGGCGGCGACGACGTCCGTCGCACCTTGTGCGGCACCGGTGGCGTCGCACACCACACCCCGATCCACCTTGATCCCAGAGCCCTGCAGCCAATCGGTGGCCGGCTCGACTCCCAGCCCGATGAGAACAAGATCGGCCTTCACCTTCGAACCGTCGCTCAGGCGAACCGCTTTGACGTGGCGGGTACCGACGAAGCCATCCACTTCGACACCGCATCGCACATCCACCCCATGGCGGCGATGCAGGTCGGTCCAGTAGCGGCCCATCTCCTCACCCAAAGCGGACTGCAATAGGGCATCCGTCCGGGACAGCAGGGTGACCTTCAGTCCCATCGAACGCAGGCTCGCGGCGACTTCGACACCGATGAAGCCGCCACCGATCACGACGACACGCTTGCGCCTGCCGAGCTTCGAACGGATGGCAAGGCAGTCGTCGACCGTCCGAAGCGTCATCACGCCATCGGGAACCGGACCGACCGGCCACTGGCGTACCACCGCGCCGCTGGCGATGACGAGTCCGTCGAACGGCAGCGATCGGTCTTGGCCGACGTCACGTACGCGAACAATGCGCGACGCCATATCGACACCGACGGCGGTGGCCCCTCGCAGCGCATGCGCCTCGAGTGCGCTCTGCGGCGCCATGTCGATGCCGGCCCGGTGCACCTCACCGGTCAGCAACTTCTTCGACAGGGCCGGCCGGTGGTAGGGCGCATGGCGTTCGCCGCCGACGATCGTCAGCTCACCGTCATAACCCTCTGCCCGCAGTGTCTGCGCCGCCATCGTGCCCGCCACTCCGGTCCCGACGACGACGACCTTGCTGAGCTGACGACTCGGCGACATCCGTCAGTCCTCCACCGTGATCGCGCGGGTTGGACACGACACTTCCGCGCCGACCAGTTGTTTTCGCAACTCTTCGCCCGGTTGCTCCTGCAGGAGGTGAAGACCGTCGTCTCGGACGTCGAACACCTCCCGGCAGATGCTCATGCACACGCCGTTGCCGTCACAGGTGTCGAAGTCAACCCAGACCTTCATCATCGACGCTCCTCTCGGTTGGTCGCGGTCGCGGTTCAGTCGTGCGCAGCCTGCGCGGCCATTGCCCGCTCGTGCGCCTGGGCCCGTTCGCGTGCCTCGCGGGCCGTCGGCGAGAACTCGAGGTACTCCAATGCCAGCTGCGTATCGGCCTCGGGCCCAGGATGATGACCACGGCGCATGTACCGCAGGGGCACGACGAATATGAAATTCCACGGCCCCGGCAGCAGGTCCTTGCGGGCGGCCCGCCGCCAGTCCCGCCATCGCCATTTTTGGTCAATCGTGTCGTCGTTGCTCATGAGATAGCGGGCTCCGGCGATCCACCAGCCGACGAACAGCGGTGCGGTCATCAACATCGAAAAGGCTCTGATCCAATAGCTTCCGCACACGTGCTGGTAGACGTCGAACACCAACGAGCGGTGTTCCACTTCTTCAGCTCCATGCCAGCGGAGCAGATCGAGCATGACGGGGTCGGCGCCCGCGTGCTCCAGCCCCTTGTTCCGCAGCACCCACTGCCCCAACACCGCGGTGAAGTGCTCCAGCGATGCCACGTCGGCCAGCCGCCGGTACAGCCACCATCGCTTGAGTGGCGCTGGAAAGAACTTCGGCGGATCACCGAGGATGATCGACAAGGATCGGCCGAGCCGTTCGGTGTAAGGAGCGGTGTCGATGCCCTGCTCGGCCAACCGGTCCAACACCACCTGGTGCGCCCAGGCGTGCCAGGACTCCTGCTGGATGAAGGGCTTGATGGCCGCCTCGAGTTCTGGATCGTCGACCAGTGACGACGCCTCGAGGACGGCTTTGATGAAGTGCCGTTCGCCCTCGGGCAGCAGCAGATGCAACACGTTGATCATGTGGGTCGTAAACGGATCACCGGGCACCCAATGCCGCGGCAGGTTCGACCAGTCGAAGCGAACCTGCCGACGGTATGCCGGGTGTCCGTCCTGATGTAGTTGCACCTCAGGCATCAGTTCCTCCTCTTCCACGTCTGTAGACAACCGCGTCGGTCTTCAAACGCCGCGCCATTCATTTGCGGCCGGAGACGCGCAGCGCCGCGGGCGCCTCGACGCACACCCGCTGCCTGATCCGGGACAACGTGTCGTTCAGCAGCCGGGAGACCTGCACTTGGGAGACGTTGAGCTTGTCCGCCACCTCGCGCTGTGTGAGGCAGTCGAAGAAGATCATGCCCACGACTGCCCGGCGGCGAGGTTCCAGCGCTGCAAGCGCCTCCTTGATCATCAACATGTCCTCGACTTGCTCGTAGCCCGGATCGTCGGAGCCCTGGAGGGAGCCGACCGCTTCGGTTGTCTCGGACTGTGTGTACGCGACCGGCGCATCGAGCGACACGGGCTGGTAGGCGGAGGCCACCGCTTCCGATTCGCAAACGGCTTCAGTGTCCACGCCCAGTTCCTCTGCTAGTTCGATCGTCGTGGGCGAGCGATTCAGCCGCTGAGACAACGTGCTCACGGCTTCGCGTATCCGCAGCTGAGTTTCCTGCACTCTGCGCGGCACCCGGACCGTCCACGTCTTGTCCCGGAAGTGCCGCCTCAACTCGCCACGGATCGTTGGCACGGCGAATGCGAGGAAATGACCTCTGCCTGCCTGGTACCGGTCCACGCTGTGGATCAAGCCCATCCGGGCGACCTGCAACAGGTCCTCCGACGGTTCGCCACGGCCCATGAACCGTGAAGCGATGCGGTCGGCGATCGGCACGCATGCCGTGACGATGCGTTGCCGCCAGCGCTGTCGTTCGACACAGTCCGTGCTGCGCGCGAGTCGTCCGAAGAGCTCGTCGACTCCGAGGTCCTCGAAGGAGTCCCGCTCGCCGCCGCAGCGCTCTTGCCCGCGACGCGCGTGCCGGTGTTCCTCGGACCGGTGGCGGCGATCCGTGTCTGTTCGTAGCGGTGCCTGCGGGTCGCTGGCAACGACGGTCATGATTCGCTTCCTCGTCGAGCATGTGGTGGATCTCCCGAGCGCCTACCCGGCGACAACCAGCTACACACGGCTGAGCGCAATCGTTGCGAAACCACAATAAATGTGTTGCAGCAATGACATGGACCGGCCGGGCACCATGGGTAAGGACGGGCAGATGGGCGGTCGCCCATGACGCGCGAACTTCAGCGCGACGGCGGCCACAGTGCGGCGACAAGGGCGCCGTCGGTCCCCTCGCCGGCGGCCTCAGCGAAGGTCTTCAAGGCGGCGGCCAGCCGGTCTCGGTCGGCGATCGACATGCTGGCCAGCACCTTTTGAATTGCGGCGCGGCGTTGCCGAGTCACCTTCTGCACCAACCGTTGGCCGGCGGGCGTCAACGTCAACGTGACGTGGCGGCGGTCGACTTCGGATTCCTGCCGATTCAGCAGCCCCGCCTTGGTCAGCCGGTCGCAGGTCCTGCTCGCGTTGGACGGGTTGACGTTCAACTCCGCGGCGACCGCCGCCAGGTTCATGGGTCCGCGAGTATGAACCAGGACCAGCACACGCCACTGCGGGACGGTCACTACATCGTCAACGGCAGCCAGGGACGTCGCGGCGATCCCGACCAGCGCACGGGACGCACGAAGTACGGAATCGACCTGTTCGGCCATTTGCCCGTTTTCTTCCGTGCGGTCCCTCTCCGGCGCTTTCATGTCGGATATCTTCATCATCGTTGCCGTCCAATGCAACTCGCTGTTCGGCGCGTGGCTCCGCGCCAGTAAGAAGCGTCAGCAGTCGGTCCGTATGACGAAGTCGGCTGTGGCGTCTTCCGAAGGGTCGTGATGGTAGTAGCCCTCAGCTGATCCGGTTATCCGGAATGTGCCGTCGGAGATATCGGCGTCAGCCTGTCCAACCGTGCCCGCCCAGTAGCTTCCCGTGAAACCGCCGAGCTCCTCGATCTGAACTCCACGCGCAATGATCGAGTCACCGGTCTGGATCTGTGCGACGAAGCCGGGCGCGCTTTCGAGCGTCTCGATGCGCCAGGTCCACTCGACCTGTTCACACCGGACAGGTAGTCGCTCACCGATTTCGACGCCGTTGATGAGCACCGTGGCCGTATGGGTACCGAGCGCGGCGTAGCCCGTCGAACATCCCGATGTCACAAGAACTGCAGCGCTTAGGGCTGCGACCGTGGATGTGAGATGAATTCGGTCCATGAAGGGAAGTACCCATCGGGGGCTGCGCCGATACCGAGCAGACGGCTGCATCTGTGTGGCCGTTGGCGTATGAGATCGGCGCTGTGGGGTAACGGAGCAGCATGCGATTAATCCTTGTGCTCGCCGGAGCCGTCACGCTGATCGTGGGTGTGGTCGGTCTCCTCACGCCCGTGTCCGTCTCGCCGGAACTGCAAACAGTCGGCTGCGGAAGTGCGGTTTCGCCTGACTTCTCCGCCGCTCGGGCTGCAAACGATTACGTCAGCGATTTGCCGCAGAGCGACGAGGTGGTCGTCGGCATCGATTACACCGAGTTGTGCCGAATGGAGCTGGAGGACCGACGGATTCTGTCGATAACACTGGCGGCGGGTGGTGTCCTGATCCTCGCTGCCGGGATGACGATGCTGGTGCGGTCACGACAGAAGACTGGCTGACGAGACAAGGGTCTACCGATGTGGCCTGTGCCCGACCGCGCTGATGCCTTACCTACGGGATAGCTGATACTTCCCTTGAACGCGGCAAAGTCTGCCGCGAGCGCTATTACGGCAGCAGCCATTCGGCGGCCACCATTGATCGAGCCGCCCGCAGCGGTATGACACCACCGAGAGGTTCGATCATGTCCCAAGCCGATATTCACACCACGGAGAACGACGCCATCGATTGGTTGGCGTTGGCGGAGCAGGTCTTTCCCGCCGACCGCCTGTGAAGGCCGACTACGGCTGCTCCAACAGCCGCAGCGGGTGCAGACCGTCGACGGCGCCGACGAACGGCGGGTGAATGCTGTAGCCGATCATGCGCCGGATGTCGTCGGAGACCTCTCGCGCCGTGTCGCGGGAGATCGACAGCGTGAACGCCTCCATCGGCCGCAGCCACGGCTGGCAGTACTGGGCGGTGACGGCCAGTCGCGCGCTGTCCGTGGTGTTGGCGCCCCCGCCGTGCCAGAGGGTGCCGACGAAGAAGACGCACGAGCCGGCAGGCATGACGACGGGGATCGCGGGATCGTCCGGCTCCGGCCGCCGCCTGCCCCAGCGGTGACTGCCCGGGTAGAGGACCGTGGCGCCGTTGTCCGCGGTGAAGTCGTCGATCGCCCAGATGGTCGCGGCGGCGAGGGGATCGCGGGGCCGCGGAATCGGGTAGAACCCGTCGTCGTGATGCGCCAGTTGCGCGGTCTCGCCGGGCTGGATGTTGATGGCCTGCAGGGCCGACAGGAGGTAGTTGTCCATCAGCAATCGGTCGAGGACTGCGAGCACCCGTGGGTGGTCGACGAGTCGGTCGCAGACGCGGGTCCTGCTCAGCAGGCTGTAGATGCGCTGGGTGCGATGTCCTTCGAAGGAGTTGCGTCCGGTGTGTGAGAGCCAGGGTGCGACAGTCGCTTTGATCTGCCGGCATTCGTCGGCGTCAAGCAGGTTCTCCCAGATGAGGTAGCCGTCGCGGTCGAGGGCCGCCATATCGGCGTCGACGACCGCAGGGTCCACCGAGGCGCCGCCGCTGGGTGTCCACTTGTGCCGGCGCGCCAGATCGCTGCGCAGGTCGTCGAGCGTGGTGACCGGATCGTCGTCGATGCTCATCAGCAGTCCTCACTGGCCGGCGCGCGGTGGGCGGCCTATGCAAAAACACTGGACCTGGCTGGACCGCCGGTCAAGTGTCTCGCGCGGCCGCGCCGAACTCAGCGTTGAGCCAGCTTCTCGGTCTGTTTTGCGATGAAGGAGTTCCAGTCCGTCGCGCGCTCGACGAGGACATCACGCACCTGATCGTCGGTGTAGACCATGAAGGTGTCGTTAAGAATCGCCTCTGCGACCTGCTCGCCGACTTCCTCGGGTTGCAGGATGCCGAATTGTTCTCCGGGCAGGCCGGTCTGGACCTCTGGCCCGAAGGTAGGGGGCATCGTCGCGAGGATGTTCGTCGCCACCGGACCCGGACACACTACGGTGACGCCGATGCCCAGGGGGTGCAGGTAGAGCCGGAGGCCTTCGGAGATCTGGATAATTGCGGCCTTCGTCGCCGCGTACGGAATCCGATCATAGGAATACGTGTAGAGCCCGGCGAACGAGGCGGTGTTGACGATATGGCCGTGCCCCTGCGAAATGAGTTGAGGCAGGAAGACGGCGTTACTTCGAACGACGGACATCAGGTTGATCTTGATGATCCGTTCCCATTCGCCGACCGGGAGATGGTCGGGTCGGCCGCTGGTCAACACGCCGACGTTGTTCATGACGATGTCGACCGATCCGTAGCGCTGCCGCGTGAATTCGCCGAGATCTGCGAATGCCTGCTCCTTGGCGACATCACACACGAAGGCTTCTGCCGTGTGGCCGTCGGCCCTGATGTCCGCCACTGCCCGATCCGCGTTGTCGGCGTGGATGTCGGCAATCACGAGCCGCGCTCCCCGCTTGGCCACGGAGTGCGCGGTCGCCAATCCGATGCCGCTGGCTCCGCCGGTGATGACGGCCGTCGCACCGTTTAGTGATCTCACGGTTGCCTCACCGAACCGTGAAGCCTGCGTCGAGCGGCCACTGAATGCCGGTGATGAATTTGGCCTCCTCCGAAACCAGGAAAGCTACAGCGTGGGCGACATCCTCGGGTTGGAGGATGGGCAGCGGTAGCGCGTTCTCCATGCCCGAGATCGCATTCTGGCCGCCTTCAGCCGCCTGCGCCATCAACGCGTTCATCGCGTCGTTCTGCGTCATTCCGCTGAGCACTCCGGTGGGGTGGATGGTGTTCACCCGGATCCATTCGGGGGCAAGGTAGTTGGCGAGGTTCTGCATCAGCGCGACCACGCCGCGTTTGGCTGCGGCGTAGGCGTTTCCGCTGGCGTTGAGCGAGGCGGTGCCCTTAAGACCCGCTGTGGAGCTTGTGATGACAATCGATCCACCTTGTTTGCCCCCGCGCATGACGGGCAACGCGGCTCGGATGGTGTGGTAGACGCCGGTCAGGTTGGTGTCGATCACATCCTGCCAATCCTGCATGAAATCGTCTGATTCGCCTGCTAGACGGACGATTCCGGCATTGGCGATGATGATGTCGATACGGCCGAACTGCTCGACACCGGCATCCACCGCGGTCAGCATGTCGCGATAGCTCCGAACATCGCCTTTGCGCGCCACCATGCGTCGACCTTCTTTCTCGACGAGCCTCTCGGTTTCGTCGAGGTCGGCCATCGAGGCATTCGGATACGTCATCGACGCGATGTTCTCGCAGATATCGACTCCGATGATGTCGGCTCCTTCACGAGCCAACCGCACGGCGTGCGCACGGCCCTGCCCTCTCGCCGCGCCGGTGATGAAGGCGACCTTTCCTGCCAGTGACTTCGACATCAGACTCCTTTCGCATTGGCGGTTGGCATGGCGGCCGCGATGCGCTGCCACGACTCGTGTGCGGCTGTCTGGAGGACCCGGCCCTTGGGAAATCCGCTGTAGGCAGAGAACTGCAAAATGACTTCGTTCATCTCCGAACGGCTGATGTCGCCGGACTCCAGGGCCGATCCGACATGGGAATAGATCGGCCCGAGCGCACCGGACACCCCGACCGCAGCGACCGTGATCAACCGGCGCTCGCGACGGCCGAGGTTCGGTCGTTGCCAGAGGTGGCCGAAGACGAATGCCAGGATGCCGGCCTGGAAGTACGGCGAGTCCCGCGGCGGAGCCGGCAGCAGGTTCACGTCGACGAAGCACTTCTCACCCTCGTCGAGGCGAACGTCGTGATCCGTCGGCCCAAGCGATTCCGTCGGGAGTTCTGGCCTCGGCGGTACTTCCTCACCCCGCTCTTCAGCTAATCGAACCCACTCATTACGTGCCGCCCCTTCGGCTTCCGACGCCCGCGGCCAGCCGCAGTACACCGCGAAGTGCAAGACGAATTCGAGCAGTTCCTCGTAGGTGATGTCGCCGCTGGCCAGTGCGGCGTACATGTGCTGGTTCATGAGGTCGACGCTTTCGAGTGCACATACGCAGGTCAGCGTGACGAACCGGCGGTCTCGCCGACTCAACCCCGGCCGTTCCCACACCGGCCCGACGACCGGGTCGGCGACCATCACGTCCTGATAAGGCGGGTTCGTGCTCACAGGCACCTCTCTCGGTGAAGACGAATGACTGCACTTTAAGTCCCTAGACTTAATCCGTCCAGTATGAGATTGTCTTGCCATGTCCGTGTCAGTGGAACTGTCGCCGAAGCAACAGTTGGTGCTCACCGCGGAGCGGCTGTTCGCCCAACGCGGTCTCGACGGTGTGCCGCTTCGTCAAATCGGCACCGAGGCGGGCATGGCCAACAAGTCGGCGGTGCAGTACCACTTCGGGTCCAAAGAGGCTCTGGTGCAAGCGATCCTGCTGAACCGGCTGGAACACCTGACGCAGCGACGCCGGCTGCTGGCGGCGCGCGCCGGCTCCGATGACCTGCGGGGCATTGTCGAGGCGCACCAGTTGCCGCTCATCGAGATGGCCGAGGACGAGAATTGCTTCTACGTATCGTTCCTCGAACAGCTACTGCGCTATGACTCGTCAGTCAGCCCGCTGGCCTCGCTACCGGAGGAGCACGCGCAGTCCCATCGCGAGTACGTCCGAAGGGTCGGCGATCTCACCAAGCACATTCCGCGAGCCATCCGCGACGAGCGGATCCACAAGGTCTCCGCAATGTGTGTGCACGCGTGCGCCGACCGGCACCGGTATCGCTCCTTCGGACAACCGGTCGCGTCGTACGCGTTGCACGTGAGCGCACTGCTCGACGACTTCGTCGCCATGCTCACCGCTGCACCGTCCGAGGAGACGCTCGCTGCGCTAAAGGGCTCTCGGCAGCGAGGCGTGGTGCTTCGGGCATTGCCGTAGGAGGTGGAAGCGAGCGGTCATAACACATCAGGCCCGCTCGAACGACCTGAATAGCGTGGCAGGTGCAGGATTCGAACCTGCGTAGGCGTTAGCCGACGGATTTACAGTCCGCTCCCATTGGCCGCTCGGGCAACCTGCCTGGGTGCTGCACCGCCGGGTGACCCGGTTTGGTGCGACTTGCAGGGTACAACGAGGATGGGCCTAAGACGAAAACGGCACCAGACCATCAGGGAGGACGGATCCAATGGCGGATTCATCGTTCGACGTCGTGAGCAAGGTCGACCGCCAGGAGGTGGACAACGCTCTGAACCAGGCCGCCAAGGAGCTGGCCACCCGCTACGACTTCCGCGGCACCGACACGTCCATCGAGTGGCAGGGCGAGGAGACCGTCCTCATCACCAGCTCTACTGAGGAGCGCGCCAAGGCCGCCGTCGACGTGTTCAAGGAGAAGCTCGTCCGCCGCGACATCTCGATGAAGGCGTTCGACGCCGGCGACCCGCAGGCGTCGGGCAAGACCTACAAGGTCAGCGGCCAGATCAAGCAGGGCATCACGAGCGAGCAGGCCAAGAAGATCACCAAGCTGATCCGCGACGACGGCCCCAAGGGCGTCAGGGCGCAGATTCAGGGTGAGGAGATTCGCGTCAGCTCGAAGAAGCGCGACGACCTGCAGGCGGTGATCGCGCTGCTCAAAGGCGCCGACCTCGACGTGGCGCTGCAGTTCGTCAATTACCGCTGAGCGGGTGACCACTCGGTCGGCCGAGCAGCGACGTCGTTTCCGAATCGGCCCTGGTTTCGAGCCCGTCCGACCTACCCTGATCGGCATGGCACCTGCGCAACGCGAACCCAAAGTCGTCGTTCTCGGTGGAGGCTCCTGGGGCACCACCGTGGCGTCCATCTGCGCCCGCCGCGGGCCGACGCTGCAGTGGGTGCGCTCTGCGGAGACCGCCGACGACATCAACGACAACCACCGCAACTCGAAATACCTGGGCAACGAGGTCGAACTTCCGGACGGTCTGAAGGCGACGACGGACTTCTCCGAGGCGGCAACGTGCGCCGACGTCATCGTCATGGGCGTGCCGTCACACGGCTTCCGCGCCGTGCTCACCGAACTGGCCAGGGAGCTGCGGCCGTGGGTCCCGGTGGTGTCGCTGGTCAAGGGTCTCGAGCAGGGCACCAACTTCCGGATGAGCCAAGTCGTCTCCGAGGTGCTGCCGGGACATCCGGCCGGGATCCTGGCCGGGCCGAACATAGCGCGCGAGGTGGCCGAGGGGTACGCCGCCGCCGCGGTGCTCGCCATGCCCGACCCGCAACTCGCGGCGGACCTGGCACGACTGTTCCGCACCAAGCGGTTTCGCACCTACACCACCGATGACGTGGTCGGCGTGGAGATGGCCGGGGCACTGAAGAACGTCTACGCGATCGCGGTCGGCATGGGTTACTCGCTCGGCATCGGCGAGAACACGCGGGCGATGGTGATGGCCCGCGCGATCCGCGAGATGTCCAAACTCGGCGAGGCGACCGGCGGGCACCGCGACACGTTCGCCGGCCTGGCCGGCATCGGTGACCTGATCGTCACGTGCACCAGCCAGCGCAGCCGCAACCGTCACGTCGGCGAGCAGTTGGGCGCGGGCAAGCCGATCGACGAGATCATCGCGTCGATGAACCAGGTCGCCGAAGGCGTCAAGGCCGCGAGCGTCATCATGGAATTCGCTGACCAATACGGGATTTCGATGCCGATCGCTCGCGAGGTCGACGCCGTGGTCAACCACGGCTCCAGTGTCGAAGAGGCCTACCGCGGCCTGATGGTCGAAAAGCCCGGGCACGAGGTGCACGGCGCGGGGTTCTAGCGCTCAGTTGAAGAAGGGGTTCGTGCCCTCGGGCCGCTCGAGCAGCGGATCCCTGCCGCCGTTGATGATGTAGCTGCCCGCGGGGGACAACACGAAGCCGGACTGGTTTCGGCTGTCCGAGCATGTCGTCACACCGCCGTCACTGCCGCAGCTGACGGTCTGGAAGCTGATCCGCGAACCGGCCGGAAGTGGCTTGGCGTCGCCGACGACGGCGAACACATCGGCCGTCGTCGCGGAGAACTGTGGAACACCCGGGCCGCCGCTGACGAAGTTTGCGCCGTCCGGTGCGGCGGGGATCGCGCCGCTGCAGCCGTAGCCGCCGTTGCGCTGCAGGACGCATGTCAACCCGTCCGGGGTCTTGAACGCGTACCAGTGGCCGTCCATTTTCGCGAACTCCGACAGCTTCACCGGTGCGAGCACATTGACGTTCGGCGGCGGTGGCGGGGGTGGTTCGGACGGTTGAGCTACGGCGATACCTTGTGCACCGATCAGGGCCGCCCCCGCGGACCCGACGACGCCGATCAACACCCGGTTCAGCACGTTCCACACCCTAAGGGGTGCGGCTGATACTCGCAGCATACGAATCACATCGCCGCAGGTCGGCGCGCTGTTACCTGCGTCGACCTGCGGGTGTGAACCCCCCACCTGCGGGGTGGTGCCGAGAGCGGCTTCGACCGACGCTGTAGTCAGGCAAAGTCACGGAGGAACCGAATGAGAACCGCGCACACCGTGCTGGTGATCGGCAGCGGTCCGGCCGGACTGTCCTGCGCCGCTGAACTGCACGCGCGCGGGATCGATGCGACCGTCGTCGAGCGCGGCGGGCAGATCGGCGCCGCCTGGTCCGGCCGCTACGACGCCCTACGGTTCAACACCTGCCGGCGCAACTCGGCCCTGCCCGGCGCTCCGTTCCCGCGTCACTTCGGGCAGTTTCCGACCCGCGACCAGTACGTCGACTATCTGCAGACCTACGCCGGACGCCATCATGTTGCCGTCGAGTTCGGCGTCGACGTTCAGCGGCTCGACCCGGTCCCCGAGGGAGGGTGGGGCGTAACGACGAACGCCGGTCTGCGGAAAGCACGCCATGTCGTCGTTGCCACAGGCATCTTCAATCAGCCCGCTCTCCCCGACTGGGCAGCCGGCGACCGCTTCGCCGGAAGGGTCGTGCACGCCGCCCAGTACCGCAACGCCGACCCGTTCTACGGCGAGCGTGTGTTGGTCGCCGGCGCGGGTTCCAGCGGACTCGAGATCGCCTACGAGTTGAGCCGATCGGGTTGCCGGGAGGTGCTGCTGGCGGTGCGCACTCCACCGAACATCCTTCTGCGCGAAGTCGGCGGGCTGCCCTTCGACCTGCCGATGCCGCTCTTTCTCCGGCTGCCCGCCCGCCTCGTCGACAAGATGTTGCTCGTCGTGCAGCGCGGAATCATCGGCGACCTCAGCGATTTCGGGTTCTCCAAGCCGCCGGAGGGGCCGATCGCCGGTCTCAAACGCCGCGGCGCCGGAACGGCGATCGTTGACCGTCAAGTCATCGACGCGATCCGCGACCGCTCGCTTCGTGTGGTAGCAGCCGTCGACCGACTGCAATCCGATGGGGCGGTCCTGGCAGACGGCACCACCGTCCGGGTCGACACCGTTGTCGCGGCGACGGGGTACCGAACGGGGCTGGACGCCATGGTCTCTCACCTCGGTGTCCTCGAGCAGCGGGGCATGCCGCGTGACGGGCGCGGTGGCGAGGTGCTGCCGGGGCTTCGCTTCGTCGGCTACGTGTACCGGCCGGGGCTGACGAGATTCGTCGGAACGCTGGCCAGACGGGTAGCCGACGACATCGCCGCACAGCTGGCTGCTCCTTCGAGAGTCATCGCCGAAGGACGAGATCTTGCGAGAGTAGTGCCGCAAGCTCCGGACGGCTGTTCACACCGAGCTTGGCGAAGATCGCCTTGATGTGACCACGCAACGTCTCGGCGGTGATCCACAGCCGGCCGGCGATCTCCCTGGTGGACATGCCGGTCAACAGCAGCTGGGTGACCTCCTTCTCACGACGGGTCAGCTGCCTCAGGTGAACCAGCAGCGGCGCAATGTCCGAACGCCGCGCCTGCTCCAAAACCACTGCAGTGCAATCTGTTTGCGAGCCTTCCCGCTCCATACGGACTCCCCGCACCACGAGCCAGTCACCCGAGCGCGCCCTGGTGCGCGCCATCGCCGGCTCACCGACACCGGTTTCGGCGAGAACACGTGCCTGGTGAGCGACCTCGTGCAGCACGATGGCGCTCTGAAGACGTTCGTCTTCCACGGGACCCAGCCACTCGGTGACCTGCGGTGTCATCGACTCGATGCTGCCGTCGTCGGCGAGCATCAGCAATGCGGGCGCTGCGGCAACACTGGGCAGGGGCTTCTCGCCGAGCTGAAGGGATGCCCGGATGCCGTTGGCCACGTGCGGGCAGAGCCTCGCCATCGTCGCGACCTCGCCCTCGGTGAAGAACGCGTCCTCGGCCCGCCGGGTCAGGCAGAAGTGCCCCCAGGTGGCCGACCCGGAACTGAAGACGCCGCGCATCTCGTCGCCGTACCCGTTGGGCTGGTAGATCTTCGACCACCGCGCGCTGCGGTTCAGGTCGCCGGCGGTCTCGATGCCGAGCGACGCCGCCGGGACATCCCGCCGCGCGAGGTCGACGAACTTGTTCACGTCGTCGGTGGTCAACTCGCATTCAATGAGGGCGAGGTTCTGCTGACGTGTGACGTTCTCGGCGTGCACCCCGGTGATGAGCAGCGTGTCGGGGTCAGTCAGCAGCCAGCCCGCAGCGGCGTAGGAGATCTCCCCCCTCACGGCGGTAGCCACCGCAGCCAATAGTTCGAGCGGATCGTGAGCCCGGGCACAGATGCGTGCGACCCGCTGCTCCAACCGGGCAGCCCCGCTCAATGACATAGCCGATGACATACCGACCCACCGCCCTTCCGTTGGGGTTCGCCGTCCGTCGGGGTGGTCCGTACTGTCGGTTCTACTCCCCTTTGACGCACGCAGACAAGGACTCTGCGGGCGGCTCACAAAACGCACTCCCACGGAGTGGCGCATTACGAACAGCGAAGGAGGATTTCGATGAGTGCGCTTTCGAACCTGGGTCGCACAGCCTCGGACGTGTTGGTGGGCGCAGGCACCAGGGCTCTGCGGTCACGTCGGCTGATGCGGGCCCCGATCGGGTTGTATCGAGCTCGCCTCGGATTCATCTTCGGCTCGCGGATCCTGTTGCTCGAACATATCGGCCGCAAGTCAGGGCGTACCCGGCAAGTGGTCCTCGAGGTGCTCGACCGTCCTCACCCGGACGCCTACATCGTCGCCTCCGGATTCGGCACCCGCGCACAGTGGTACAGGAACGTGCAGGCCGAGCCCCGGGTGAGGGTGTCCGTGGGCGCCCAGGTGTCGATGCCCGCGATCGCACGTCCGCTCAGCACCGGCGAAGCCGACGCCGCGCTGCGTCGTTACATCGACCGGCACCGCCGGGCGTGGGAGACGATGAAGCCGGTCCTCGAATCGACCTTGGGCGCACCGATCACGACCGAGAACACCGCCCTGCCGATGGTCGAGCTGCGGCTGACAGATTCTGACCGGTGAGGCGTCAGTAGTAACCCGGGCCTCGACCTGCCATCGACTCCAGGCGGGCGATGCGGTCCCCGATCGGCGGGTGCGTCGAGAACAGCTTGCCGATCTTCTCGCCCGAGCGGAACGGGTTGGCGATCATCAGGTGCGCCTGATCGGCCAGCTTGGGGTCGGGCGGCAGCGGTGCCTGCTCGACACCGGCGCTGATCTTGCGCAGCGCGCTGGCCAACGACAGCGGATCGCCCGTCAGCTCGGCGCCGGACTGATCGGCCTGATACTCCCGCGACCGCGAAACGGCCAGCTTGATCACCATCGCCGCGATGGGTCCGAGCATCGAAACCAAAAGGATCGCAAAGGGATTCGTGCCCTCGCGGCTACCGCCGAATATCGTCGCGAAGTAGGCGAGGTTGGCAAGTGCGGTGATGACCGCGGCCATCGCGCCTGCGACGCTCGAGATCAAGATGTCGCGGTTGTAGACGTGCGACAGTTCGTGGCCGAGCACCGCCCGCAGCTCGCGTTCGTTGAGGATCTGCAGTATGCCGGTTGTGCAGCACACCGCGGCGTTGCGCGGATTGCGCCCGGTGGCGAACGCGTTCGGCGCGTCGGTGTCGCTGATGTACAGCCGCGGCATCGGCTGGCGGGCTGTGGTGGCCAGCTCGCGCACGATCCGGTACATCACCGGCGCCTGCATCTCGGTGACCGGCTGGGCGTGCATCGCCCGCAGCGCGATCTTGTCGCTGTTGAAATACATGTAGGCGTTCATGCCGACGGCGAAAAGCACCGCCAGGCCGATGAGTGCCGTATTGCGGAACAGCGCGGCGATGAACACGATCAGCGCCGAGAACCCCACCAGCAGAGCGAACGTCTTGGCCGTGTTCGCGTGCGGATGCCAGGTCATCGCTTCCTCCTCCAGAAAGAAAGACTTCGCTGAGTCAACGCTTAGTTGGGCTCCGCAAGTTCCGGCGCTCAGCCGTGCCGGTTGACCGTGTAATCCACCAGGGTCGCCAGGGCCTGACGGCCCGGCCCCTCGGGCAGCTGGGCGAGCTCCTCGCGGGCCTGTACTGCGTACTGCGCGACGGTCTGCTTGGCCTTCGCCATGCCCGGCGAGCCGCGCAGCAGCCGCAGCGCCTCGGCCACGTCATCGTCGTTCTCCACCGGGCCGGCCAGCAGCTCGCGCAACCGGTCGGCGGCGGGACCGTCGTCACGCAGCGCGTACAGCACCGGCAGCGTGTGCACTCCCTCGCGCAGGTCGGTGCCCGGCACCTTGCCGGACTCGTCCGGATCGCTGTCGATGTCGATGATGTCGTCGGAGATCTGGAACGCCGTGCCGACGATGCCGCCGAGCCGGCTCAACCGCTCGATCTGCTCTTCGTCGGCGCCGGAGAACGTCGCCCCGAACCGGCCGGACGCCGCGATCAGGCATGCGGTCTTCTCGTACACGACCTTCAGGTAGTGCTCGACGGAGTCGACGTGCTCGGCCGCGCCGCGGGTTTCACGCATCTGGCCGGTGACCAGCTGGGCGAAGGTGTCGGCGATGATGCGCACGGCGTCGGGCCCGAGCCTGCTGACCAGACGCGAGGCGGTCGCAAACAGGTAGTCGCCGGCCAGGATCGCGATGTTGTTACCCCAGCGCGCGTTGGCGCTGTCGGCACCGCGACGGACCTCCGCCTCATCCATCACGTCGTCGTGGTACAGCGTCGCGAGGTGGACCAGTTCGATGACAGCGCCCGCGACGGTGACCTGCCAGGCATCCGGGTCCGGGCCCAGTCGGGCTGAGAGCACCGTGAACAGCGGGCGGAACCGCTTCCCGCCGGCCTGAAACAGGTGTTGTACCGCTTCGGCCATCAGCTCGTCGGCTTTGCCGAGCTCAGTGGCCATCAGGTCTTCGATGCGGGCGACCCCGTCGCGCACTTCCTGCGCGAATTCGGGATCTCCGAAGTCCACCCCGGCTACCACCGTCGCTGGCGTCCTCACCCTGCCAACATACTGGGAACCATGGATGGTTCGGCGGGCAGGAGCGATGGGCCCACGCCCGAAGGGCAGGGGACGACCGGGGGATCGATGAAGGGGGACGTGGTCGTCGTCGGGGCCGGGCCGGCGGGTTCGGCCGCCGCAGCGTGGGCGGCGCGCAACGGCCGCGACGTCCTCGTCATCGACAAGGCGCAGTTCCCGCGCGACAAAGCCTGCGGCGACGGGCTGACTCCGCGCGCGGTGCTGGAGATGCGCCGCCTCGGCCTCGGGCCGTGGCTGGAGGACCGAGTGCAGCACCGCGGCCTGCGGATGTCCGGCTTCGGGGCCGACGTCGAGATCGAATGGCCGGGGCCGTCGTTCCCGTCGACGTCGAGCGCGGTCCCCCGCACCGAACTCGACGACCGCATCCGCATGGTCGCCGTCGACGACGGCGCGAAGATGATGCTCGGCGTGAAAGCCGTCGACGTGCGCCATGACGCCTCCGGGTGCGTGGAGGCGGTGATCCTCGACTCGGGAGCCGAGATCGGGTGCGGCGAGCTGATTGTCGCCGACGGAGCCCGCTCGACGCTGGGCCGCGTGCTGGGCCGCGAATGGCATCAGGAGACGGTGTACGGCGTGGCGATCCGCGGCTACATCGCCACGCCGCGCGCGAGCGAACCGTGGATCACTTCGCATCTGGAGTTGCGTTCGCCGGAGGGTGCGGTGTTGCCCGGATACGGCTGGATCTTCCCGCTGGGCAACGGGGAGGTGAACATCGGCGTCGGCGCGCTCGCGACAGCCAAGCGGCCGGCCGACGCCGCGCTGCGGCCCCTGATGTCGTACTACACCGGGCTACGTCGTGAGGAGTGGGGCTTCGTCGGGGAACCGCGCGCCGGCCTGTCTGCGCTGCTGCCGATGGGCGGCGCGGTGTCGGGCGTGGCCGGACCGAACTGGATGCTGATCGGTGACGCGGCCGCTTGCGTGAACCCGCTCAACGGCGAAGGCATCGACTACGGCCTCGAAACCGGCCGGCTGGCCGCCGAACTGCTGGGCACCGGCGATCTCTCGCAGGCGTGGCCCGCGGTGCTGACGGCGCACTATGCGCGCGGGTTCTCGGTGGCTCGGCGGCTCGCGCTGCTGCTGACGTTTCCGCGGTTCCTGCCGTCGACCGGGCCGCTCGCCATGCGATCGGAGACGCTGATGAACGTCGCGGTGCGGGTGATGGGCAACTTCGTCACCGACGAGGACGAGGACTGGACCGCCCGGGTCTGGCGCGGAGCCGGCCGCATGTCGCGGCGCATCGACGCCCGCACACCGTTCAGCTAGTCAGTCGTGGCGACGCCGCTCGGCGAGCTTCACTGCGATGCGGGTGTGCGCGGGCTCCCGGTTCGTGTGTGCAGAAGCGGTGAGCCCCAAGGCAATCAGAATGTCGGCCGCGGTGACGAACAACCCGATCCAGTACGCCCACCGCATGGTGGGGTCCGGTTGGGACGCGAAGTACAAGACGAGGAAGATCGGGCCGACGATGCCGAAGACGAACATCATGCCCTGAAACATCAGATAGCGCTTGAACGTCTCCATGTCGCAGGCAGAATATCGCGGATGACCGCCGTGTACCGGGCTCCGATGCGATCCCGCCGCGACGACATCGACCCGCAGGCATCGCTCGACCGGGCGTTGGCTCTGGGCGTCGTCGGGTTCGGCGATGCGGGTTTCGGCGAGCGGCTGACTCGTCGCGTGGACCGGTTCGCCGATGTCGAGGACGGGTCGTTCGTGTGGGCCCGCGACGCGGACGGTCTTTACTGGTTGGGCCGTATCGATGGTCCGTACCGCCGTGACGACACCGACGAGGCCGCCGCTGTCGACCTGGTTCACATACGGCCGTGCCGCTGGCTCAGCGAACCCATCCTCGAACCCGACGTTCCCGCAGCGGTTCTCGCGACCTACGCACGCGGCGGGCGCAACTTTCAGCAAACGCACGACCCCGATGTCGGCCCGCAGTCGGAACGCGTCTGGGATGCCCGCAGGGATCAGGATTCGTAACCAGGCTAACTGTAAGCCCAGCTAGATGACCTGTTTTCGGCGGCGTGCGGGGATTATCCTGGAGCACAGCGGCGTTCATATATGCATCGGCGGAAGGAAACCACGATGCTCGGTGTGACGGTTCGATCGGCAGTTGCCGCGATCGCGGTCGCCGCTGCCGCGCTTTTGTCGGCTCCCGTCGCACCCGCTCTGCCGCAGGGGCCGTGTCAGGACGTGCCTTTCGTCGGTGTGTGCACACCGTATCGAGGGGCCACCGGAAAGCCGTCCTCAAACGCCAAGTCCGAACCGCCCCTGCCGGCCGTCAACACCGCCCCTCCGGCCGGCGGCAGCCAGCAAGCGGCGATCGACATCGACGACTAGCCGAGCGATTTCGCGAACCCGCTGACGTCACGGATGGATGCGTCGAACACCTCGGGCAGGTAAGCGCCGCACAATAGGTCGCCGCCATGGCAGGTTCCCGCCACCACCCGGCCGACCGCGGGAACACCCGCGCGGAGCAGGCCGCGGTAGTAGGCGAGGCCCTCGTCGCGCAGCGGGTCCAGTTCGTTGACCGAAATGACATGTGGCGGAAGCCCGCTGAGCTCCTCGTCGGTGGCGACCGCAGCCCAGCACGTGGCGTCGTCGGCATGGGAGCCGTCAGGGTTGTAAATCGAACCGAGCAGTGCGAGTTGGTGGCGGCTGACGAAATACTCGTCGTTCTCCGCCAGCGACGGCAGGTCCTCGCACTCGTCGAGCCAACGGTTCGAGATGTACGGGCACTGCGCGTAACAGCCGGCGATCTCGTGCAGCCATCCCTCTCGTTTGGCTTTGTGCGCGACGGTCAGTGTGAGGTTGCCACCGCCGGACTCCCCCGAGACGACCAGGTGACTGACACGAAGTTCTGCGCGGTTGGCGGCCACCCAGCGCACCGCGGCCGCGCAGTCGTTGAGTCCGGCCGGGAATGGGTGCGGTCCGAGTTTGCCGCCGGAATTGCGGAACTCCACACCGACCACGACAAGCCCAGTGGCGGCGAGGCATTCGCGGATCCTGACGTAACCGATGTCGGCCGCGCTGCCGATCGCCATGCCGCCGCCGTGCAGATGGACGACGGCGGGCAGCGGGCCGCCGGCGGCATCCTCTGGGCGGCTGATGTAGAGCATGATGTCGTTGCCGTCCGGTCCGGTGATCGTTGTCGTCGACGTGGTCACCCCGGAGACGGCAGGCAGGTCCTTACCCAGCGCCTCGAGGATGGCGCCCATCCCCTCCTCGCTCATGGTCGCGAAGGCGATCCGGTCCTCGAGCGGGGAGTCGACGCTCAGCGGTGCGGCGGGCAGTCGGCCCTCAAGACCGAACTGCGCGAACGCCTTGACCATTCGGGGGTCGGACCGGGGATCGGTTCCGAGCGTGCGGTCCGGGTCAGCAAGTCGTCCGTACATGCCCAGACCGTAGCGCGCGATCGCGGTACCCGACCGACAATCAGCGCTGGGATTTGGTGGCGGCGTGCAGCGCGACGATGCCCCCGCTGAGGTTGCGCCAGCGCACTGAGGACCATCCGGCGTCGGCGATCTGACGGGCCAACTGCGTCTGATCGGGCCAGGCGCGGATCGACTCGGCGAGGTAGACGTAGGCGTCCGGGTTGGACGAAACCGCCCGCGCGATTCTCGGCAGCGCCTGCATCAGGTATTCCTTGTACACGGTCGCGAACAACCGGTTCGTCGGTGTGGAGAACTCGCACACCACCAGCCGTCCGCCGGGACGGGTGACGCGCGCCATCTCGCGCAGCCCCGCTACATGGTCGACGACGTTGCGTAGACCGAAGCTGATCGTCACCGCATCGAACACACCGTCGTCGAACGGCAGTCTCGTCGCGTCACCGGCGACCTTGGGCACATCCCGCGAGGCCCCTGCGGCCAGCATGCCGACCGAGAAGTCCGCGGCCACGCACCACGCGCCCGAAGTGGCTAACTCGACCGTCGACACGGCCGTGCCCGCCGCGAGGTCGAGCACCCTGTCGTGTGGGCCGATGCGCAGTGCTGCCCGCGTCGCTCGCCGCCAGAACCGGTCCTGGCCCAGCGACATGACGGTGTTGGTCAGGTCGTAGCGCCGGGCTACCGCGTCGAACATCGATGCCACATCGCGGGGGTTCTTCTCCAGCGTCGCCCGGCTCATGAGGCAACCGTAGCTGTGAAGATGCTTGAAGCGGGAATGCGGAGTCCGTCTAGAGGAGATATAGGGAGCATGAGCGAAAAGGTTTGGTTCATCACCGGAACGTCGCGGGGCTTTGGACGCGAGTGGACGATCGCGGCGCTCGAGCGCGGCGACAAGGTCGCGGCGACGGCGCGCAACGTCTCGTCACTGGACGATCTCGTCGACAGGTACGGCGACGCACTGCTGCCCCTGGCATTGGACGTGACCGATCGCGAGGCGGACTTCGCGGCGGTCAAGCAGGCCCACGACCATTTCGGCCGGCTGGACATCGTCGTCAACAACGCCGGCTATGGGCACTTCGGTTTCATCGAGGAGTTGACCGAGCAGGAGGCGCGCGACCAGATCGAGACGAACGTCTTCGGCGCGTTGTGGGTCACCCAGGCCGCACTGCCGTATCTGCGGGCGCAGCGCAGCGGGCACATCATTCAGGTGTCGTCGATCGGCGGGATCGTCGCGTTCCAGAACGTCGGCATCTACCACGCATCGAAGTGGGCGCTTGAGGGCTTCTCGCAGTCGCTGGCGCAGGAAGTGGCCCCGTTCGGGGTGCACGTCACGCTGATCGAACCGGGCGGCTACTCGACCGACTGGGCGGGCTCGTCGTCTCGACGCTCGACGCCGTTGCCGGACTACCAAGAGGTGCACGAGGAAGCAGACCGGATCCGCAGTCAGCGCGTGGCCAAGCCCGGCGATCCGCAGGCGTCGGCGCGAGCTCTACTCAAGGTCGTCGACGCCGAAAACCCGCCGCTGCGAGTGTTTTTCGGTGAGCTTCCGCTGCAGTTGGCCAAGGCCGACTACAAGAACCGGCTCAAGACATGGGAGGAATGGCAACCGGTCGCCGTCGAGGCGCAGGGCTGAGTCCGGAAGACGGTGCTCGAGATTCGCGGCTGTCAGGCCGCCCAATCTCCTGGAGGCGCGGGCCCACCGGGCTCGCCGGCACCGTCGACGGGCGAGGCGGCGCTCGATGGTGTGTCGCCGGGCTGGCCGACCTCAGCGGGTTCGGGCGGTGCGACGCTGGTTTGCGTGTCGCCGGGCTGGCTGTCGTCAGCCGGTGCGGCGCTCGGCGCAGCGGTGTCGTTGTGGCTGCGACTTTCCTGCTCGTCCGGCGGGCGCAGGAGCCGTTCAGGTCGGTGGTAATAGTTCAGCCGCGCCTGGCCGGTGTCCAGTTCGGGCGGCGGAAGCCATTCGACCTCGCAGCGCTCGTTCATCCGGGTGGACCAGCCGCCATCCTCGTTGACGCTGCGGTTGTCCGCTGCGCAGGCCAGACCGAGTTCGTCGACGTTGGTGTTGCCGCCTTTGGACCAGTCGGCTTTGGCGTGATGCACCTGGGAGCCATAGGCGCCAACGGTGCAGCACGGTTTGGTGCATCCGCCATCGCGCGCGATGAGCATGATCCGTTGCGCCGGAGTGGCGATTCGCTTGGCGCGAAACAGATCCAGGGCCGACCCGGTCGCGCGGTCGAACACCGCGAGGTAGTGGTTGGCGTGGCCGGCCATCCGGATGACATCAGCGATCGGCATGACGGTGCCGCCGCCGGTGGTGCCGACCCCGGCCCGTGACTCCAGGTCCTGCAAGGTGGTACGGATGATGATCGAGACGGGCAGACCGTTGAGTTGGCCGAGTTCGCCGCTCATCAGGGCGATGCGCCCGACGGCGATCATCGCGTCGTGTTGACGCTGGGCCAGACTGCGGTGGTCGTTGTCGATCTGAGCCTGTGTCGGGGTCCCCGATGTGCAGGGTTCGGGATCGTCGGGATTGCACATACCCGGTGCCGCGTACTTCGCGAAGATCACTTCCCACACGGCCCACGCTTCGGGGGTCAGAGTTCCGAAGATGTCAATCATCCCGTCGGAGCGCTGTTTTCCCTTCGTGACCCCGCGCTTGCGGGCGCGCTCGGTGTCATCGGGCTCGGGCCCGTCCTGATCGAGCAAGAACAGCGTCAGATCGGCGCTGTCCTTGAGTTCCTTGGGACCGACGCCGACCGCCGTGCGGACCAGATCGACCTCGAACTGCTCCCGGGTGGCCGCATCGACGAATCCCGGCAACCTGTCAACGGCCTTGCGGATGACTTCCACATGCTCGCCGTTGATCAGCCCATGAGCTTGCGCGACGGCCGTTGCAGGCAACGTCGGCGGCAGCGACGGCCCGGTCAACGCCTGACGCGGCGCCAGCAGGGCAGCTTCGGTCAGGCGCCGGTTGGCCTCGGTGGTCGAGATCCGCCAGCGGACCGTCAACACCTCTTTCCACGATTTCGCACCCATCTGTTGCGGCGTCCCCTCGACCTGCAGGCGGGCGAGCAAGCGGTGGCGCATCGCGGGGAGTTGGCACCCGAGAGCTTCGAGCTCATCAAGAGCCGTGACGAGATTCTGGCGGGTCAGCAAGTCGACGTCACAGGCGGCCGCCTCCTCGAAGGCGGCACGCAACGCGGTCACCGCGGCCTGCAGGTCATCACCCGACATACTTCGAACATACATTCGACCACCGACAAACACGGGTCCAAGACATAACACCGGGCCTGCGCATCGCATCGTCGTGCGAGTTATCACCCTCGAGGTTCGACGGTTACGCACTCTCGCTGGGGCGCGACCGTGCGCGAAGTGTCGAACTTCCACGGCGTGTCGGGTGCAGACGCGCACCGTCGCGGGAATGGGTGGCGATCACGTCTTCGTAGTGGCCGAGGAGTTCATCGCAGATCGCCGGCCAGGTGCGGGTCAGCACGCTGCGGCGCGCAGCGATTGAATACCGGTGTCGCTCGGCGATCAGATGCTTCACAGAATCGGGCAGGCGGGCCTCGAACTCGTCGACCGCCAGCAGCAATCCGGTGCGGTAGGGGGCGACGAGATCTCGCGGACCGCCGGCGTCCGGGGCGATGACCGGCAGGCCCGACGCCATCGCCTCCTGGACGGCCTGACAGAAGGTCTCATGCTCGCCGGGGTGCACGAACACATCCATGCTGGCGTACGCGGTGGCCAGTTCCCCGCCGTACAGTGCACCGGTGAAAACCGCTGAGGGAAGCAGGCTTTGAAGCTTGGTGCGGTCGATACCGTCGCCGACGATGACCAGCTGCATATCGTTCCGGTGTGCGAGCACCGCCAGCCGTTCGAGGTGTTTTTCCGGCGCGAGGCGACCGACGAACCCGATGATCGGCTTACCGTCGGGCGACCACCTGCGCCGCAGCGCGTCGTCGCGCGCCGACGGCACGAACCTGGTGATGTCGACGCCCCGTGCCCACCTGTGCACACGCGGAATGCCATGCGACGTCAGGTCTTCCATCGCGGCGGTGGACGGCGCGAGGGTCCGGTCGGCCCGGCTGTGCAGATGCCGTGTCCACGCCCACGCAGCGCGGGAGGTGAAGCCGACGCCATAACTCTCGGCGAATCCGGCGACGTCGGTCTGGAATACGGCCACGGTCGGGATACCGAGATGGCGCGCGGCGTGCAGGCCGCCGTACCCGAGCAATGCGGGCGACGCCAGGTGCACGATGTCGGGGTCGAATCCCCGTAGCACACCGACGATCCGGGGTCTGGGTACGCCGAGGGGCAGCGAGGTGACCTTCGGAAACATCCGCGAGGGTACGCGGTGGACACGGACTCCGTCGTGCACGCGTTCGGCGGGCGGTTCGCCGCGCGGTGTGTCGGGAGCGATGACGAGGGCTTCGTGTCCGGTGCGGCGCAGATGCTCGATCACCCGCAGGACCGAGTTGGTGACGCCGTTGACATTCGGGAGGAACGATTCTGCGACGATTGCCACGCGCACGAACAAATCGTCTCAGCGGAGCCTGTCGTGAAGGTTGCGGCCAGGAATATGGCACGCGAAAAGCTGGTGCGCCAACGGGTGCTGCGGCGCCTTCGCATCGAGTATCGTGCGTCCAGAGAAAGGGCGGTTGACATGCGGTTCTCGCGGGCATTGGCGGTCTTGGCGCTCACCCTGCTCGCCGCCGTCGGCTGCACCAACCATGTCGCAGGCACCGCCAAGCGCGATCCCGCCCAGGCCCCGCTGAAGGTCAGTGAAGACGGTTTCGGAGTGGTGGCCGGATTCGACGACGCACCGGTCAAGATCGAGATCTTCACCGAGCCGCAATGCACCCATTGCGCGGACCTACAAGCCGATTTCGGAAATCAGCTCGCCTACTACATCGGCGTCGGCCAACTCAACGTCACGTACCGGCCGCTGATCTTCCTCGACGAGGCGACCGACGGCCACTCGTCGCGGGTGAGCAATGCGCTGTTCCTCGCCACCGGTAGCGGTGCGACCGGCACCCAGTTCCAGCGGTTCGTCGAAGAGCTGTGGGCCAACCAGGATCCTGGCGGGAAGGGCCCGAGCGACGACGAGATGGCCGACATGGCCAGCGCGGCCGGCATGCCCGACAAGGCCGTGAAGCGGGTCGCCAGTGGCGGCTCGGCGGTGAACATCGTCGAGATGGACGAGAGCAACTTCGGCTTCCTATTCGACGTCGATCCGTTGGCCACCGGCACGCCGACCGTCTACGACCTGGTCGCCGGCGAGAAGATCGACATCTACGACAACGCCTGGCTCGACAAACTGATCCAGTCCTGACCGTCAGCTCGTGCGCGACAGCTCGGCTTCCCGATCCGAAGTCGGACGCGGCGAGGTTCTGCGCTCGATCAGCGTCACACCGGCCAATGCGGCACTGGCGATCAGCCAGCCGACGACCGCGATCGAACTCGCCGGGATGATCGCCAGCGCCGCATTTCGGTGCTGCACGCGAACGAGATCCGGGTTGTTCGTGTCGTATTCTACGTAGATGTTCATCCCCGTCTCGAGCTCTGACGGATAGAGCACACCGAGTTCGGGACGGTAAGTGACGCGGTCGGGGGTGACGAACTCGATCGTCGACCGGCGCGGGCCGGCGTCGAGCACCTCGGCGGCGGCGACGGCCATGTGCCGCTCGATCTGGCGGTCATTGCGCCACGCGCCCAACACCATCAGCACCGACTGCAGGGTCACCAGGCATGCCGCGATCACGATGCCGACGCGGATCCGGCGGAACACCCGCTGACGGCGCGACTCGTCCGGGTCGGCGGTCAGCCGGGGTAGGAACCTCCGCGCCCACCGGATCGGATTCCGCAAGCGGTCCACGGCGGTCCGCCTCAGCCCGGTTCCGCTCACAGAAGCTGAATCGTTCGCTCCGCTCACAGAAGCTGAATCGTTCGCTCCGCTCACAGAAGCTGAATCGTTCGCTCCGCTCACAGGGCAGCCTTGATCGACGCGTGCAGCGCCCGCAGCGACGACCGGTCGGCCTTCACCTCCAGCACCCGCATCCCGTCGTGGGGTTCGTCGAGCGCCTCGGCCAAATCGTCGGCCTCGAGTTGCCGGCTCTCGACGTGGTACGCCCGGCACAGCGCGCCCACGTCGACGTCGTGCGGGGTGCCGAAGATCCGCGACGACACGTCGGAGAACCGCGGGTCACCCTGTTCGAGCAGTTCGAAGATGCCGCCGCCGTTGTCGTTGGACACCACGATGGTCAGGTTGCGCGGCGTCGGCTCAGTCGGCCCGATCAACAACCCCGAGCTGTCGTGGACGAACGTCAGATCACCGAGCAGCGCGATCGTGCGGTTCGACCCGCTCCCGCCACTCGCCCGCTCGTGAGCGAGCGCGGCCCCGATGGCCGTCGACACCGTCCCGTCGATACCCGCGACACCGCGGTTCGAGCGCACCTTGACCCCATGTGTGTCCAGGCCGACCAACGCGGCATCACGCACCGGGTTCGACGCGCCGAGCACCAGCTGGTCACCGGGCCGGACGGCGTCGGCCACCGCTGCGGCCACGTGCAGGCCGGTCTTGAGCGGGTGCGCACGCAACTGGCTGTGGACCGCCTCCATCGCGTGCCGGTGCACCTCGGCGCACCTGGCGAGCCAGGCCGGGTCCGGTGCGCCTGTGGTGACCGCGCGGGTGCCGGTGGCCTGCGAGTTACCCGACACGTCGGGCCAGCGTGGACCCGTGGTCAGCGCGTACACCGGTACCGACGGGTCGGCCAGCAGTGCCGAGACCGGCCTGTGCAGTGTCGGGCGGCCGAGCATGATGACCTGCTTGGGCCGCATCAGCCGCAGCGCAAAGGGGTGCAGCGGGTTGTCGGCGGGTGGCGCGGTCGGTTCGGCGACGGTCGGCAGCGCGGCCAGGTTCGGATGCTCGCCCGCGCCGTGCCCGGCGATCACGACGGTGTCGGGCGTCAGGTCGATGTCGAGCGGCTGGTCGAAGGACACCGGCGGCGTGTACGTCCACGGCTTGCCACCGGGCCTGCCCTGCGGCACGTAGGTCACCGTCTCGTCAGCATCGGGCACGAGCGGCTCCCGCAGCGGGATGTCGAATTGCACGGGGCCCGCGTTGGCGGACCGAGAGCCCTTGGCCGCCACCAGGATTCGACACACCGCCGAACGCCATTGCGCGTTGAGCACGTCGAGGTGTTCCGGGGATTCCTCGGCCAGGCCCAGGCTGATCGACGCCCGAACCTGCGTGCCGAAATAACCCAGCTGCTCGAAGGTCTGGTTCGCGCCGGTGCCTAGTAGTTCGTAGGGGCGGTTCGCGCTCAGCACGACCAGCGGCACCCGCGCGTAGTTCGCCTCCACCACCGCGGGTCCGAGGTTGGCCACCGCGGTCCCCGACGTCATCGCGATGCAGACCGGCGCGCGCTCGGCGATCGCCAACCCGATGGCCAGAAACCCCGCGGTGCGCTCGTCGATGCGGACGTGTAGCCGGAGCCGTCCTGCGCGGTCGGCGTCCTGCAACGCGAAGGCCAGCGGGGCGTTGCGCGATCCGGGGCACAGCACGACGTCCCGTACGCCGCCGCGAATCAGTTCGTCGACGACCACGCGGGCCTGCGCGGTCGAGGGGTTCACCACTACAGCTTATCGGCGAAGAAATCGAGCGCCGCTTTGTTGATCGCCTCGGGATGCTCGAGGAAGCCGAGGTGGCCGGCATCGGGAATCTCCAGGTAGCGGCCGTTGGGGATCGCGTCGGCGACCTCTCTGCTCAAGTGCGGGGGCAGCACCAGATCGTCGGCGAACCCGATGACCAGTGTGGGCGCCGTAATACTTCGGTAAGCCGGCAGCCTGTTGCCCGGCGGCCGGACCTCGATCTGTGCGCGCCCACCGGGTGTGGGCTTGGTGGGCCACATGACGAACATGTCGATCCAGTCGCGAACCTTGGCGTCGTCGTTGAGCGTCTTGGGCGAAAAGCTCTCCAGCAGGCGCAGTTTCGCGTCGTACTTGGTGGGCAGCACCGTGTTGGAGGCCGCGAGCTCGCGCTCGGCGTCGCGGAAGAACTCGCGGGTGCGGTCCTCACGGCCGCGGGTGGCCATCAGCACCGCCCGGTCGACCAGGTCCGGCCGGGCCACCATCAGCTCTTGGGCGATGTATGAGCCCATCGACACCGACACGATGCGTACCGGCGCCGCGTCGAGCTTCTCGATCAGCGCCGCCGTGTCGGCCACCATCGTCTCGGTGGTGAAGCCGGCGGCGTTCTCGGTGGCGCCAACCCCGCGGTTGTCGAACGTGATGCACCGGTAGCCGGCGCGCTGAAACTCGGGCACCTGATGCAGGTGCCAGGTTCGGCCCGCACCGCCGTGACCGGCGATGAACAGTACCGATGGGCCGCTACCGCGATCGTCGTAGGCCAAATTCACCCGACTGACGGTACTCAAGTCTTCCGCGTACGGCGCTTCGGGTGCAGGCGGTCGCGCCAGGCGCGACGAACTACGCCGAATCCGAAGCTTCGGTGAACGCGACGACCGGGATGCGCCGCTTTCCGGCGCGCTTCTCGTAGTCGGCGTAGTTCGGCACGAACTGTTTGGCCAGGTCGAACAGGCGGTCCCGTTCGGCGCCGGTGACCTCCTCGCCGATGAAGGTGCCCCGGTAGCCGCGTGCGGCCAGCGTGACCCGCGGATTGGCCTTGACGTTGTGAAACCACGCCGGATGCCGGTCGCCGCCGTAGTTGGAGGCGATGACGATCACACGGCCGGCGTCGGTGAAGTAGGTCAGCGGCGTACTGCGTTGCCGCCCGGTCTTGGCGCCGGTGTGCGTCAGCAGCACCTCCGGCATCACCAGCGACATCGACACGCGGCCGTTGGTCAGGTTGATCACCGCGCGGTCCAGCCGCCATCCGATGCGGCGCAGAAACCACCGTGACGGCCCCAGTCCCATCAAACGGGCGCCCGCACGGATGAACGGCGTCGGCGGATCGGGTCGCACTTCAGGAATGCCCACCCCCGCGACGGTATCTCAGGCGCGAACGCTCACCGATCGCTAGCGCGCGGCGACCGCCTTCCCACGGACCCGTTGCACAGCGGCGTTCCACAGCAGCGCCATCGTCGGGGCGAGCTGTCCCTGTTTGACGACGTCGCGGCTCAGCAGGGCCGATGCCGTCGCCTTGGTGGCGGCCGACGCCTTCGACACGTGGCCGGAGTCGTAGGGCGGCTGCGGGTCGTATTCGATGACGAGCTGCACCGCCTTGGCCTTCGCGTCACCGGCGATCTGCCCGTAGAGCCACAGGCCGAGGTCGATCCCGGCCGACACCCCCGCGGCGGTGACGATCTTGCCCTCGTGCACCACGCGTTCGTCGGAGACGGTGTCGACGCCGAACGGCTTGAGCATCGGTAGCGCCAGCCAGTGCGACGTCGCGCGGCTGCCGTCGAGCAGACCCGCCGCGGCGAGGACGACCGAACCCGAGCACACCGACGTCGTCCAGGTCGACGTCTCGTGGGCCGTGCGCACCCAGTCGAGCACCTTGTCGTCGCGGGCGTGCTCGAAGCTCGACACCCCGCCGGGGACCAGGATGATGTCGGGCGACGGCGTCTCGTCGAATGAATGGGTGGCGCCGATGAGCAGCACGCCCGAGTCGGCCTCGATCGGTCCTGTTTCATGCCAGACGAACCGCACCTCGGCGCCGGGCAGGTTGCGCAGCACCTCGTAGGGTCCGACGAAGTCGAGCGCGGTGTAGCCGGGGTACACCATGATCGCGATCTGGGTCATGTGTGTGGTCTCCTGTCTCAGGCGAAGGTCTTGCGATACTGGTCGGGTGAAATTCCAAGGCGGCGAACGAAGTTGCGCCGAAGCGACTCGGCGCTGCCGAACCCGCAACGCGCGGCGATGACGGTGACGGTGTCGTCGGTCTCCTCGAGCTGGCGGCGCGCGGCTTCGGTGCGGATCCGCTCGACGTAGGCGCCGGGTGCCTCCCCCACCTCCTCGGTGAACAACCGGGTGAAGTGGCGCGGGCTCATCGCCGCGCGGCGAGCCAACTCCGTGATGCTGTGCACGCCACCGGGTTCGGTCTCGATGGCTTCCTGCACCTCGCGGATGGGCGCTTTCTTGGCCCGTGGCATCCACACCGGTGCGGCGAACTGCGTCTGGCCGCCCGGCCTGCGCAGGTACATGACGAGCCAGCGTGCGACCGTCTGCGCGGCGTCGGTGCCGTGGTCGTCCTCGACGAGCGACAGTGCGAGGTCGATGCCTGCGGTGACACCGGCGGCGGTCCAGATCCGCTCGTTGCTGCGTACGAAGATCGGCTCGGGATCGACTGTCACCATCGGAAATTCACGCGCCAACTGTTCGGTGAACGCCCAGTGCGTGGTGGCGGTGCAGCCGTCGAGCAGACCGGCCTCGGCGGCGAGGAACGCGCCGGTGCACACGGTGACGACCCGTCGCGAATTCTGCGCGACGGTCTGGATCCAATTGACCAGGTCGAGGTTGGCCTTGGCGTCGTGAACCCCGATACCACCGGGAAGCACGAGGGTGTCGATCGGTTCGCGCGGGTCCGGGAGCGGTTGGGCGACAAGCGCGAGACCCGTGCCGGTGGTCGCGGGTTCGCCGTCGAGGGTCACCACCCTGGCGTCGTATCCCTCGCGACCCTTGTCCTGCAGATACCGGGACGCTCCCGTGAACACCTCGAAGGGACCGACCAGGTCGAGAGCCTGCACGCCGGCAAAACCGAGGATCACCACCGATCGCATGAACCCAGTGTTGGCTACCGGGTCGATGGCGTCCAGGCCATGCACCCCACAGATCAAGACATCGGACGGCCGGTGGATCACCACACCAGCGGGGCGAGGTGTTTGAGCGCGTAGGCGCGGACCGCGTCATCGTCGGTGACGTCGAGCACCGGTGTGCGTACCTGGGCCAGCGATGCGGCCAGCCGGATGTGCAGCTCGCTGACCGCCAGCAGGTCGTCGTCGGGCATGGTCGCGCCGGCCGCCCTCAGCGCCCGGGCCATGGCCGCCGACGCGCTCTCGAGGAACTCCTGGGCTTCGTCGTACATGCCCGACATCGCCGACAGGTCGCCGTCGAGCCGCAGGAACCGGCGCATGACCGGTTCGGCGGTCAGCAGCCGCAGGCCCTCGCAGAACGCTGCGACGGCAGCCTCTTTCGCGCCGGAGTCGATGCCGACGGTCTGCAGGCGTGCCATCGCGAAATCAAATGTCTGCCTTCCGAGTTCGGTGATCAACACGTCCCGGCTCGGAAAGCGGCGGTACAGCGTGCTGCGGCTGACACCGGCTTGGCGGGCAATGACGTCCATGCTCGCCCTGCCGACACCCACGAGCGCCACCTCCTCAGCGGCCGCCTTGAGGATCGCGGCCTCCTGTTCGGTGCGGCTGTCGGTGTTGCGGAGCCGTCGCATCGGTCTAAGTTAGGCCTGCCGACCGGCCGGGCACGCCGCAGGCGGGGCGAACGAGTCCAGGCCGACCGAACGGTGAAACCGGACCAGCCTCTCATACTCCAAGCGGTTGCGCGCCAAGGGAATCAACGTCAGCTTCTCCGGCAGCACCCGCCATGCCAGCTGCAGCACGCGGGTGTACACCTCGAATTCCCGATCGTGGCGATCCTCCCAGCGGAACCCCGTCAGCTCACGGACACCGGGATGCATGATGCCGAACGAACAGATCTTGACGATCCGGCCGACCACCGGTCGCGCGAGCAGCCACGGCGGGGTCAACGCGCGCCGCATCGCCGGTGGGAGCAATAGCGTGGGCAGCGGGAGCTTGGTCAGGTCGTCGGTGACGCGCCTGAGGAATTCGTTGTCGCCGAGGCGGCTTTCGACCATGGCGTCGTAGTACCGCACGGCTTCGCCGTAACTGGCGGGCAGTTTGGCGTTGTTGCCGGGAAGCTCGAGAGAGCGGAAGGCCTCGAGCAACTGCTCGTATGCGGCGTCCTTCTCGGCCGGGGTCATGGTGATGCCGGTGCACGGGGTGAACGAGTTCAGCACCATGAACATCCCGCTGACGGCGATCCAGTTCCACAGCCGCGGGTCGAGAGCGCTGTACCGCACGTCGGCGAAGCTCCCGTCCCCGCGGCCGCGGACCTCGCGGTGCATCCGTTTGAGCCGCTCCCCCTCGGCGGCGCGGTCGTGCGGGTCACCCCAGATCGCGAGGAACGCCGAGAACCCACTTCGCACCCCTCGATCGGCGAAGTTGGCCTCGAATCGACCGGTCTTGTCGACGGCCGCGGCCACCGGAACCAACGCGACCTCGTCGAATGCGGCCGCGCCGAAGAACCCGCCGAATGCGCTGCCGCTGTGTTTACGGAACTCGCGCATGACCTTCTGGCGCACCTCGCCGGCGGCCTGGTGGACATGGTGAGCTTCGGCCGTCTGGGTCATGTCGCCTCCGATGCGGTTGACACAAAGACTAGTCATCTGTGTCAGCGTGTCAACGGCTGGCAGGCGCGCACCCTGTCGATCCACCATCGGCGGCGCTCGGGAGACGCGGCCAGCGCCGAAAGCCGCGCCGGATCGGGGACCACTGGACCAATCGATAGGTATCCGTCGTGCGGGGGGACGGGTTCGGCGACGTCCTCGGCGAACAACCCGCCGGTGCCCAGCCCGCAGGCGTGGCGCAGGTCTGGCAGCGCCGCGGCGGCCAGCAGACCGCGGCCGATACCGACCGCTGAGTCCAGCGCGCTGGAGACGACGACGGGGATGTCGATCTGCGCCGCGATCGCGAGCAGCGCGCGCACCCCGCCCAGCGGTGCGACCTTGAGCACCGCGACATCGGCCGCCTTTTCGCGCACCACGCGCAGGGGGTCCTCTGCCTTGCGGATGCTCTCGTCGGCGGCGATCGGGACGTCGATGCGGCGGCGCAACTCGGCCAGTTCGGCCACCGTGGCGCACGGCTGCTCCAGGTATTCCAGCGGTCCGTCGGCGGTCAGCGCCGCCGCCGCAGCGACCGCTTCGTCGACGTTCCAGCCTCCGTTGGCGTCGACCCGCACCGTCGGCACGATCGCCCGCACCGCGTTGACCCGCTCCGTGTCGCCGGCCAAGGCCTGCCCCGGCTCGGCGACCTTGACCTTCGCGGTGCGCGCACCGGGAAAGCGCGCCAGCACCTCGGGCACCTGGGCGGCGTCGATGGCGGGCACGGTCGCGTTGATCGGGATCCGGTCGCGACGCACCTGCGGCGGTGGTTCATAGGCCGCCTCCAACGCGGAGGCCAGCCAGTGCGCCGCCTCCGGCGGCTCGTATTCGAGGAAGGCGCCGAACTCTCCCCACCCCGCCGGGCCCTCGATCAGCGCCACTTCGCGGACCGTGATGCCACGAAAGCGCACCCGCATCGGGAGCGCGACCACGTGCATGCGGTCGAGGACATCATCGAGCTGCGGCATGCGCACCATCCTGCCGGTTCCGGACCGAGAGGTTTAACGCTCGCGAATCCGGCTACCTTTCAGTTGCTTAACTAATCGTGATTCGTCTTAGGAGCACATGGTGCAACTGAAGACCTTGGTCCCCTCGGCGCTGGCAGTGACGGCGACGGCGGTGGCCGGCGGTCTGGCCAGCAAGGACTCGCAGTCCTTCTGGTACGCGAAGCTGCGCAAACCGCCGTATCAGCCACCGCCACAAGCGTTTCCGATTGTATGGCCCATCCTGTACGCCGACATCGCCGTGACCTCGTCGGCAACGCTCGATGAGCTCGAGCGCCGCGGTCAAACCGAAGAGCGTCGACGCTACCTCGCCGCTCTCGCGCTCAACCTGGTGCTCAACGGCAGCTGGTCCTGGCTGTTCTTCAACCAGGGCAAGCTCGCCACGTCGGCGGTCGCGGCGGGCGCACTGACGCTCAGCAGCGCCGACCTCACCCGTCGTGCCGTGCAGGTGCGGGGTGCCCAGGCGGCGCCGCTGGCGTTGTATCCGCTGTGGTGTGCGTTCGCGACCGTGCTGTCGTCGCACATCTGGTTCCTGAATCGACGCTGATGCCATTACTGGAGATTCCCCGCCAGGTCGCGGAGTCGGTGTTCTCGATGGTCGGAATCCGAGTGGGCACCGAGGAGCCGCACTATCTGGCCACGAAGCTCTCCGAGCAGGTGGAGATACGCAGGTACGGTCCCCGGATCGCCGCCGAGACCACCGTGAGCGCCGACGAGGACCGCGCCAGAAACATCGGGTTTCGGCGCCTTGCCGGCTACATCTTCGGTGGCAACCACCGCGACGAGACGATCGCGATGACCGCGCCGGTCAGCCAGCAGGCGCGCGAGAAGATCGCGATGACGGCGCCGGTCGCACAAGCCCGCGACGGCGAGAACTCGACGATCCGCTTCTACATGCCGTCGAAGTGGACGATGGACACGTTGCCCACTCCGGACGACGACGAGGTGCGGTTGGTGGAGGTGCCGGGTGAAACGGTCGCGGTGCTGCGGTTCACCGGTGACCGCAGTCCGCGTGCGGTCGCCGAGCGAACGCGTGAGCTCTCGGCGACGCTGCGCGCCAACGGGATCGAGGCCGTTGGGCCGCCGCAGTCCTGGTTCTACGACCCGCCGTGGACGTTGCCGTTCCGTCGGCGCAACGAGATCGCGATCCCGGTTCGGCCCATCGACTAGACCGTCGCGCGGTCGCGGCCCTCCCAGTAGGGTTTGCGCAGTTCCTTCTTCAGGATCTTGCCCGTCGGGTTGCGCGGCAACTCATCGGTGACGTCGACCGTCTTCGGGCACTTGTAGGCCGCAAGCCGCTCCCGGCACCACGCGATGAGGTCTTCCGGGGCTACCGAATCCTCGACCGACACAACGGCCTTGACAACCTCGCCCCACTTCTCGTCGGGCACACCGATCACCGCGACGTCGGTCACGGCGGGATGTTCGGCGATGACGCGCTCGACCTCGATGGAGTAGATGTTCTCTCCGCCGGAGATGATCATGTCCTTGAGGCGGTCCTCGACGAAAATGTAACCGTCCTCGTCGATGCGGCCGATGTCTCCGGTGCGGAACCAGCCGTCGTCGGTGATCGCTTCCGCCGTCGCCTCGGGATTGTTGTGATAGCCCTTCATCAGTTGCGGTGTGCGGAACCACAATTCACCCTGCTCACCGGCCGGCGCATCGTTCAGCGTGTCCGGGTCGACCACGCGGACCTCGGCGCCGGGGATCACCCGCCCCGCGCTGACCAGCCGTTCCTCGGCACCGGAGCGGTGGTCGTCGGGCAGCAGCTGGCTGATCACCCCGCATACCTCGGTCAGCCCGTACACCTGGATGAAATCGGTTTCCGGCCAAGCCTCCAACGCCGCGCGCAGCAGCGGCAACGGCATCGGTGATGCGCCGTACACATACGTCTTCAGTGCCCCGAACAACTTGACCGCGTCCTCGCCGGACTCCAACACTTTGGCCAGCACCGCGGGTACCAAGAACGTTCGGTTGGCGCCCTTGAGGATTGCGCCGGCCAGCGCCGCGCCGTCGACCTCGCGTGTCATCACCGCCGGCACACCGTCGTGAATACTGAACTGCACGTAGGACGATCCGCCGACGTGGAACAGCGGCATCGACACCATGCTCTTGTCACCTTGGTCGAAGCCCCAGCCGTTGTGCGCGTTGATGGTGTGCGCGATCAGGTTGGCCTGGGTGATCTGCACACCCTTCGGGCGTCCCGTCGTACCCGACGAATACATGATGATCGCGACGTCCTCTGGTTGTACGTCGTCGGCGCGTCCGACCGGCATCGCGTCGGCGAGCAGCGCCTCATACTCGTCACCGTCACCGCCGTCGGGTGTCACCCCGATGAGGTGTTCCACGTGGGTGAGCTTGTCGCGGATCTTGTCGATCGTCGGCTTCAACTCCGTGCCGACGATCAACAGCTTGGCTCCCGAGTCGGTGAGCACGTAGTCGATCTCATCGGCGGCCAGCCGGAAGTTGATGATCGCGGTCGCCGCGCCCAACGATGCGGCCGCGATGGTCAACTCGACGCAGGCCGGGTGGTTCTTGTCGAGGAAGGCCACCACGTCGCCGCGTTTGACGCCGCGCTGCCGCAGTGCGCCCGCCAGGCGGCGAACCCGCTCGTTCCATTCCGACCATGTCCAGCTGCGGTCGAGGAAGGTCATCGCCTCGCCGTCGGGTTTGGTCTCGGCCCAGTGCGCGAGCCGTTCGTCGAGAAAGTGCGGGTCATGCAGGTCAGTGAGGTCAGACATGGATCGAGAGTGCCATGACACGCTCAAGAGTCACTCGAGATTGCCCGAGTTGCGTGTCACGGCTTCCCCCGGGGCATGCGCCCGGCGCAGCCCCCGGCGGTCGTAGAAGCGGGTGACGGACACGCCGATGGTCAGGCCGATGGCAAGGCCGACGGTCGTCATCACGAGTGCATGAGTGAGTCCTGCGTCCGCGCGCCCGTCGAAGTAGAGCAGCGCACGAGCGCCGAGAAAGACTTGGTGCATCGGCTCAAATCTCGCTAGCACTCCGAAGATCGACGGTGCTGCCTCTAGGGGGATGGTCGCGCCGTTGGACGGCAGACCCAGCATCACGAATATGAAGAGGTTGACGAGCAGACCCATCGAACCCAGTGCGGCGATCAGCGAAGTAGCGGTGATTCCGACCGCGACGATAGTGAACGCACCGTACAGCCACAGAGTCCACACGTTGGGCACCGGCATGCCCAAGGCGGCCCCGATAGCGATGTATATCGCTGAGGTGAGAGCGGCGAGTATCACGATGAAGAGCCACTTGACCAGAAGTGTCTGGAAGCGGGAGATTTTCACCTGTTCGGCGAACCGGTAGACCGGCCCCATCTCGGCGGGCACGAAACCCAACATGGAGTCGACCAGCGAACTGACGATGATGCTGCCGGTGAAGCCCGCGAGCAGCAACAGCAGCGCGTAGTAGAACGCCGATAGCCCATTGCCGGTACCGCTGGGCAGAGGGTCGGCGTCGTTCACCACGACGTTGATGGGACTCGACAGAGCCAACGACACCCCACCCGGCAACGGCGCGCCGGCCTCACGCGCTACCTGGGTGGACAACGTCTGCCCCAACCCCGCATTGATTTCACGAACGGCCTTACCCAACGCCATTCCGGCGATGCTCGCACCAAGTTCGCTCGCGCGCGGATTGACTGTGATCGTGACAGTAGGGCGGGTCAGCGACCCGGGTCGCAAGGCGTCCGCACCGAGCTGGTCAACCTCGGCCGAGAAGTCCTGCGGGATTTGCACCTTGCCATAGATCTGCGCGGTGCCCAGTTGTCGATCGGCCTCCTCGGCGGAGACCACCCGTAAATCGAATTGCTCGCGGTCGAGGCCCGCGATCAGATCATCGACGACCTGCCTACCGATCGGACCGGCGTCGGCGTTGACGACAGCCAGAGGGAAATGTCGCAGGTTGGTCGTCGGATTGAGTATGCCGGCCAAATAGAGAGCGGCGAGCGCTGAAAATACCGTCAGCGCAATGACTATCGGTGACAACCAGAACCGCGGGGTGCGCAACGTCGCGAGCGGATCGGGAGCGGCGTGCCGAGCGTGAATTTGTGCCGACATCAGGGTATCCCTTCGGTCGTGCGGCTCGTCGGTGCCCGCGCGGTCTCGGGTGGGTCCGTGGGTGTCGGTGTCCGCCTCATCCGCCGAATACCTGCCGACCTGCCAGGAACGTCGCCGTGATGTCGAGGTCCGCGATCTGCTCGGGGGGCACGGTGCGTGGGTCGGCCGACACCGTCACCATGTCGGCGTACTTGCCCACCTCCAGCGAGCCGATGACGTCGTCGGCGAACAACTGGTAGGCGGCGTCCAGAGTCTGCGCCCTGATGGCCGCCTCGACTGAGATCCGTTGTTCTGGGCCGACCACCCGTCCGCTCGGCGCCGTACGTGTCGCAGCGACACTGATATTGCGCAGCGGCTCCTCCGGCGTGACGGGCGGATCGTTGTGCAGCGAGATCCGCATACCGGTGGCAACTGCGGACCCACATGGCATCCAACGACTTCCGTGTTCGACACCGAACAACCCATCGACGATGATGTCGCCCCAGTAGTGGATCTGATCAACAAAGATGCTGCAGGTGACGCCGAGATCGTGAGCACGCTGCAGCTGATCGTCTCGGATGGCGCCGACGTGCTCCAACCGGAGCCGGTGATCGTCGCGCGGCCAGCGCCGCAGCGCTTCCTCATAGACATCCAGAATTGTATCGATCCCGGCGTCGCCCTGAACGTGACACGCCATCGGCCAGCCATTCGGAAAGTAGGCGTGCACGATCTCGGTGAGCTGTTCGCGGGTGTAGTTCGCGTGTCCGCAGGAGCCAGGTGCGACACCGATCGTGCGGGTGGCGTCGGTGTCGAGATACGGAAACGACAGATCGATATTGCCGATCCAGGGCGACCCGTCGACCCAGATCTTGATGCCGACCTGACGCAGAAGGTCGTCGCCGTTGGCTGGTGTCGCGTCTGTGGCCATCTGAGCGTTGGAGATCTCGTAGAGCCGCAACCGGACGGTCAGGTCGGCGCGCAGTTGCTCGACCACCGGGCGGAAGACCGGATCGAACGCCATCTCCGAACACGTTGTCAGCCCCACGCTGTTCAGCCTGCGCAGTTCTGAGCGCAGCATCGCGGGGTAGTCGGCGGGATCGATAACCCCTGCCAGCAGGCTGAACACCGCGCCGGTCTCCTCGGCGGTGCCGTCGAGGTCACCGTTGACATCCCGGCCGTACCGGGCACCCTTGGGGTCGGGGGTGTCGCGGGTGAGCCCGAAGCGCTGGGCGGTAGCGCTGTTGAAGTAGGCCTTGTGCCCTGAGTTGTGCACGATCACCAAAGGGCTGTCGGATGCGACGTCGTCGAGCCAGGTCAGCGTCGGCTCCGGTAATCCGGCCTGCAGCAGCGGATCCCAGCCGTTGAGGTACGCGCCCTCGCCGCCACGTTTGGCGACCTCGGCCCGGATCGCGGCGACGACGTCGTCGGCGATCGGCAGCGTGACCGGCCGGATGTCAACCATGCGCTCGGACAACACAATGGCCTCCATCAGCGGATGACCGTGTGCCTCGACGAATCCGGGCATCACGCAACCGTCAATGTCGCGGGCCTCGGTGTTGGGACCGATCCAGCCATCGATCTCGTTGCGGCTACCCACCGCGACGATGCGGCCGTCGCTCACCGCGAGCGCCTCGGCAGTCGGCTGGTTCTTGTCGACCGTCAGGACGGTTCCACGGATGACTAGGTCAGCGGGCATCGATGCTCCTCATGTCAGCCTTTGGGTTGCCCCGAAGCCGGTCAGCCCGAGGTCGGTCGACGTGACGTCGATCAGCCGGAGCGACTCTCGCCCAGCGGCGTTCGGGTTGTCACGCGCACGAGCACGACGCCGATGACGGTACCCAGTGGCGCCGCCGCCGAGTGGTGCTTCGTGAACATGGCGGTGCCCATTTCCATCAGGGCGCGAGACCACTGGCCCGATGATGAGGAATCTTTCGAAACTGCGATGAGAAAAGACCGCATCGCGTGTCGAATTCAGTGGGAGCCCGTTCGACGTAGATGTGAGGGCGCGAATGCTCGCCCCGACAGAACAGACAGAAGGAGACGGAAAAATGGCACGGTACATGCTGATCATGCGAGTGAGCCCCGAAGCCGAGGCCGGATTCGCCGAGTCCGACATCGACTTCAGCGAGATCATCGAACAGATGGGCCGGTACAACGAGGAGCTGATCAAGGCCGGTGTGATGCTTGCCGGTGAGGGCCTGGCCGGGCCGGAGGACGGCTTCGTCGTCGACTTCGACTCCGATCCGCCGGTGGTGACCGACGGCCCGTACACCGAGGCCAAGGAATTGTTCAACGGCTTCTGGATCATCGACGTCTCGTCGAAGGAGGAGGCCAAGCAGTGGGCCCAGAAGTGCCCCCTGGGGCCTGGCGTCAGGCTGGAGGTTCGGCTGATCGGCGAGACCGACCAGTTCCCGCAGGATAATCCCTGGATCCAGAAGGAGATCCAGTGGCGCGCTGACCTCGCCGAGAAGGCGGCGGAGCAGGCCCGCAAGGCCGCGGGCCGCTGATCCGGCTCGGCTTTCCATGAAGCAGCGCTGTATCGCAGTGGGGCAGCGCTGCTTCCCACTGCCTAAACGACTTTCGCCAAACTGAAGCCGGATTGATAAGTGGCCCCGGCCGGATCACCACAAGCCGCGGCGGTCTGGGTGTTGACCGCAGTGCCGTTCAATGTCGCCGCCTCCCACGAAAACACCACTGTGCCAGGGACAGTCGCATAATCATGGGGCGGCTTGCACCGGACCGCCTGGGCGTACTGGACGGTCATGTCCCAACGCCCGTTGTTCAGCAGGGCACGCCCGCCATACGGCACGACCCGCGGATCGGTGACGGGTGTGACGGCTACGTCGGCACATCCAGGACCGCAGGGCGTGATCACCCAGGTGTTGACTCGGCCGGTGTCGGACTCATAGCTGTAGGTACCGCTCAGCTCGCCCGGTGAAGGCGCAACAGGCCCGTCGGCCCATGCGGTGCCTGCCGACCCGATCGCTACGCCGGCCGCCAGGATGATCGCCGCGGGCAGCTCGCGAGTGGTGGTCATGCCGTTCCTTTCATTACACATGTCCGGGCATGCCGCCGATTCCGCCGACGTGGCCCATACCGCCCATACCCCCGATACCGCCCATACCGTCCATTCCCCCGATATGACCGATCCCGCCAAGGCCACCCGCCGGGTCCAACGGTGGCGGCGCGATCGGCGCCATCGGTGGCGGCGCGATCGGCGCCATCGGTGGCGGCGCGATCGGCGCCATCGGTGGCGGCGCGATCGGCGGTGGGGCGACTGGTGGCGCCGCCGGTGGTGGTGGCGCCGCGATCGGCGACGCCGGCGGCGGTGGCGGTGGCAGCCCGTACGGACCGCCCGCGCATATCGGATTCGCAGGCTGACTGATGCATGCGGTATCAGCCGGGCCAGTGGGGATTCCCCCCGTGGGTGGCGGAGCCGCAGGGCCCTGCGGAGCAGGCGCATACGGGCCGCCCTGGCACACCGCGTTCGCGGGCTGGGTTATGCATCTGGGATCGTCCGGCCCGGTCGGTGGCCCAGACGGCTGGAGGGGCACCGGCGCAATGGACGTTCCGTCGGAGGCGGGCATCGCGATTGCCGGACCGGCCGCACCCGTCGCGGCCACGATCGCGAGAGCGCCGGCCAGAGCACCTTTCGTCAGAGCGTTGCAGATTGCGGAGGCTCTGATCCAACTCATCTCTCGCTCCTCTGCGCGGCCAGAAGGAGTGACATGACGGCCAACGTTATTGACGCACCGGCATATTCACCCATGCCTGCCTCCTCGATGGGATTGACCAGGTCGCACGCTAACTCATCGAACTAGCTTCGACAGCAAATCAGGCAAACTTGCTTTACGAGCTGCTGATCCCGCTACCGAGAGTGGGCCGGTGATCGGTCGGTGCAGGGCAACATAGCGTTTGGCGTGAGTGCGCTGAGCGCGAAATTGCATTCCCGCAGCGAAAGAGCGAGTGCGCGCCTGCTGGAATGCAATTTCGCGGCGACGGTTGCTAGGTGGCGCGGATCCGGATGGGTCCGCGCCACAACGCGTTCGGGTCGAGCACCTCACCCTTCTGAGTGATCTCGACGTCACCGTCGCGGGCAAGGTCGCGAGCGGTCTCGCGGGCGTCGTCCATCAGGTCGCGCCAGTCGTCACCGCCGACAACGCGGGCCGCGTCGGACGGGCAGATCGTCTTGTCCGGGCCGCGTTCACGGGAGAGCTTCAGGATCGTCTCGCGCAGCCGCTGCCTGGCATCGGTGCTCATCGGCCGTACCTTACGCGTTACGCGCCCGCGCAGACCCCGGAGTCGCGGATCACCCCTCCGTAGACGTTGGCGGTCGCGATGTTGGCGTTGATCTGCCCGGATGGCAGGCGCCGTTTGATCTTGTCGCTGATCTGGGTGAACTGATACCACAGCCGGTACATCGAATCACCGTGGAACACCGGCGAATATTCGCTCTGGTCCGGGTAGTTGATGATGAAGAGCGTGTGGGCGCGCGGGTCCAGGAACGCCGCGGACTGATCGAGGTTGGCGGCGACAACGTCACCGGCCTGGCTCATTCCCGGCGACGACCAGTCGTCGTCGTGATCGTCGAGGAACCGCTGGAATCCGAAGACCTGCGTCATGAGCTCGTCGTACTGGGCGTTGAACCACTGGCAGGAGTCGCGCATGGCGGTGACCTGTTCTGGGGTGACCCGAATCTGCCACAGGTTGTACGGGAACACGGTGTAGTCGGGCTGCCAGTCCGACGGGTGCGGGGTGAATTCCGGCAGTGTGGGCGCGGCCGGTTCGGCGCGGGCCGTCGGCGCGAGCACCAGCGCCGCGGCGATGATCATCGGCAGTAGCCGAAACACGATCAGGTGCCGCCGTATTCGGGCCGCAGGACCGGCGCGAGCGCGCTGAGCGGAATGTGTGCCTGCACGGTGCCGCCGTCCATCGACCATTGCATGGCGCCGGGCGTGAAGTTCGTCGGGCGGTCGCGGCCCACCGGATAATCCGGCATGTAGATGACGAGTTCGTCGGGTGTCAGTGCCCATGCCTTATAAGCGCCGGAGTAGACCTTGTCAGGGGTCCAGCGGTCCGGGGTGAACGGATAGGTGCCGGGCTGGTGCGGCGGTGGTGCGGCGTCGAGCGCAGCGACGATGAATGGCGCACCCAGGCGCGGGATTTCGGCGAAGTGATCGATGCCAGGTTTGAACAGATCGGCCAGCTGCAACTGCCGCCCGCCTGCGAAGGTGAAGGTGCGGTAGGCGTCGCTGACGATGGGCGCATTCGGATGCGCCAAGGCGTCGGTACCGACCGTACCCGAGTACATCTCGTGGAAGACGGCCGTCATCGCCGCGCCATGCTGGAAAACCTGGAAGTGCTGCTCTCCGAAGCTGTTCTGGACCATCTTCGTCGCCGCATTGCGCCAATTGTTCATCAGGTTAGTGAGATACTCCCGAATTACGGGATTCTCCACGAGGTCGCCGGGCAGCGCCATCTTGATGTCTCGGACCGCTTTGCGCTCCGACACCACCGATGTCGTACAGAACTGACCGTCCCACTGCCCGCCCAGCTCACCGCAGAACGAGGACGCCGACGCGGCCGCGGCCGGAGCGGCGACAAGCGTGGCGGCGACCAGCGACGCGGCGACCGCACCCGCCAGGCGCCTCATGGCAATTCGACTTTGCTTGCGCGCCAGCGACCGTCGACGTACTCCATGGTCATCTTGATGCGGCTGCGGTCGATCCGTGGGTCGGGCACGTTGGTGTTGGTCACCGACTGGTCGACGAACAGCAGCACGACGGCCCTGTCCATGGTGGCCTCCTGAACCGCGGAGTCCAGTACGACACCGTGCGCGGAGGCCTTGTTGTCGATCAACAACTGTCGTAGCTGCGTGCTGGATTGCGAGTACATGTCCTTGAACTCACCGGTCGCCCCATCGAGCACCGCGTCGAAGTTCTCGTCGACTCTTGCCGAGTCGATACTCGTCAGGGTCTGCGCGTAGGTCACCGCCGCTTGGCGAGCTTGTTCGGCGGCTGCGTCGACCTGCCGTTCCTGCCACAGTTGCCAACCCAGAAATCCGGTCGTCCCGAGCAGCGCCAGGAACGCCACGACCACAGCGACCCACAGCACGCGGCGGCGACGGCCTCGTGCGGTGGGGGGCTCGTCGCCTCCTCCGTCGTCGGCGGTCTCGTTATCGGTCGCGGCGTCACGTTCGGCCGCGTCGGAGTCGACGGTGGCTTCAGTGGTGGTCTCTCCGGATTCGCTTGCCGTGGGGGTGCTCTCGGTATCCTCGCCGGTGTCGCGGTCGCGGTCGGTGCTCACGGGCATCTTCATCTCCTAACGGACGGTGTCGGTCAGCGGGGCGGCTCGATGGGAAGTGTCGGGCCACCGTAGGGTGTCGGGATCGTGTAGCGCCCCTTCGGGGTCGGGTCCATCTGCCGGCCGAGGTCGGCGCCTGGAGGCGGCCCCGCGGTGTCGTCGCCGGCCGGTCGGGGCGCGTTCTTGGCGCCGCGCACGAGCACTCCGGGGTGGTCGTCGCGGCAGTAGGTGTACATGAACGGCTCCGGGTAGTCGGCCGCCGACGGCGGCAGCTTGGGCGTGCCGTAGTCGCAGGTGTACCGCGGATAGACTTCAGCGGTTCCCCAGAGGCCGCCGTCGTGCATCGCCGCGCCGAGCGCGTCCAGCACCGAGGTGCGGTGTTTGGGGAACAGCGCGTTCAGCGCAGGCACCCGAAGGTAAAGCAGGCGTGAGGTGGTGGCCAGGCTGCCCAACAACTGCACCATGGTGTCGGAGTTGTCCACGAACAGGTTGTCGACGCTCTTCAGCACGCCCGGTGTCTGGTCGGTGAGCCGCCGGTAACCATCACGCATCTTGCTGATGCCTGCGAAGGTCTCGCTGAGATTGCCCGAGGCGACGTCGATTCCGGCGTTCTTGTCGGCGGCGAGTGTGAACACCACCTGGCTGGTCCGCAACAGCGAACTGGTCTCCGGCAATACCGTGTCGAGGGTGGACAACAGGAAGGTGCCGCCGTCGACGATGTCGGCGAGCTTCTGCGGCCCGGCCTCACTCATGCTCAGTTCCCTCCGGATGAGCTCGAGCTTTTCGGTGTCGGCCTGGGCGAGCGCCCCGTCGGCGTTGGCCAACAGCTCGGCCAGGCTCACCGGGATGGTGGCGTTGTCCTTGCCGATGACGGCGCCGTCGGCCAGGAACGGGCCCGTCGCGGCTTCGGGAACGAAGTCGATGTACTGCTCGCCGGCGGGCGAGAGCCCAGAAACCCGCACGGCGGCGGACTGAGGTATCTGCGCACTGGCATTGACATTCACCACCGCGTTCACACCGCCGGGGGTGATGTCGAGCCTTTCGACCCGGCCGATCCGCACCCCCCGCAACGTCACGTCCTGATCGGGCAGCAACCCCGCCGACGCCGGCAATTCGACCGTGAGGCGGTAACTCGACGCCAGCGGGTTCACCTGCAGCGCACCGAAGACCACATATGCGCCGGCGATCACGAGGGCCATGACCAGCGCGAGCGCCGACAGCCAGGCGCGGCGGGCGTACCCGAACCGGACAATGCCGACGATCCGGTCGGCCGCGCCGCCGATCATCGGGGAGCCCCGGCGGGTGCGGCGGCCGGTGCCTGTGGTGGCGCTGGCGGCGGGGCGGGCGGCGGAGCCGCGGGTGGGGACGCGGCATGGGGAGCCACAATGATCTCCCCGGGTTCGGTCGGGCTGGGGAAGACCGGAATCTGTGGCACGCCAGGCCCTTTGCCGACCACCCTCTCCTGCAGCCGGAACAAGGTGTACTGCAACGTCCCGACAAGCTGATGCCAGTCGTGGCGCTTGGGCCCGTGCAACCCGGGGTCGCCGGCGTACCCGATATCGGGGATCGATCCCAGAACAAGCCTGTCGACGCTGGCATCCAAGGCGATCGCGTTGCTGGACAACGTCTTGATGAACGGCGGCATGAGCCTGTTGAGCGCATAGAGGGTCGCGCCCGGGGCCAGCGCGACGTCGTTCCAGGCCCGGGCAACGGTATTGGCGTCGGCAATAACGCTGCGTCCGCTGGTGTCGGTGCCACCGATCGACGGGAATCTGCGCATCAGGTCGGACACGTCGCCGAGCTGGGTGACGAAGTCGGCGATCTGGGTGGTGTGGGCGGAGAGGGTGTCGGTGGCCGGGCGGGCTTCGGCCATGACATCGGCAATCACCTGGTTCTTGGCGGCGATTTCATTGGCCAGCCGGGAGGTTTCGGTCATCGCGGTCGAGATCTCTTCGGATCGCGCGTTGAGCTTGCCAAGCGTGCGGTTGGTCTTGCGGATGAGGGTTCCGAACGCCTCGCCCTGTTCGCCCGTCGCCTTCCCCAGCCCGTTGATGATGTTGGTGAAGTTGCGCACCGCGCCGCCGTTGACCAGGATCGCCGCCGAACTGAGCACCGATTCGACCGTCGCGGCTGCCGCCGTCGATTCCAGGCCGATGGTGTCGCCGTTCTCGAGCAACGGCGTGCCCGGCGCGACCGGGCTCGGCGGTTTGAGCGCCACGAACACATCCCCGAGTGGGGTGGCCGATCGCAACTCGGCGGTGCTGCCCTGCGGCAGCTGCACCCCGTCCATGATCCGCAGCGTGGTGACGGCGGTGTAGTTGCGGGCCACCATCTCCTCCATCTGGCCGACGTCGGCGCCGGCCAGTTTCACCTTCGCGTTCGCAGGCAGGTTGAGGGCGTTGGAGAACACGGCCGTCAGCTGGTATCCGCCGGAGCCAGTAGTGGGCGCCGGCAGCGGCAGGCTCGCCAAACCATCTGTGGCGCAACTGGAGACGGTGAGGCAGACCGTGGCCAGGCTGGCGGCGATTCGACCACGCCTGCGGGCGGTCGTCACTTCTGCCCCATCGCAGCGAGCCCGTCGAGCATGTAGGTCAACCCGAAATCGGGTCCGAAGTCCTGCAACGTCCCCGTGGAACAACCCAACTGGCGCAGACCCATCATGTTGCAGACCTCCTTGATCAACTGGTTGTCGAACAGGACCTTGTCGGTGACCACCTTCACCCGCAGCGCACCGTTCTTCTGGTCGGCGACGTTGTAGAGGTTGTCCAGGGTCATCGGCGCGAGATCCAGGAACTCCATCAGATCTCGTTCGTGGTCGACGGCGGTGTTCAAGACGACGTCACCGTTGGCGACCAGATGCTTGACCGAATCCCGATGCTTCTCCAACACCTCACCGGTATGGGTCAGCACTTCGTTGATCTTCCTGCCCGTCGTGCCGCCGCCGAGGTCCTCGTCGGCCAGTATCTGGCTCAGTGCCCGTACCGAGGATCCGAACTCGCGCATCATGGCGTCATTGCGAGCAGCCGCATCCGACAGCGAACTCACGTTACGCACGATCGTGGTCAGCTGGTCCTTCGTCACGGTGCCGCGATCGGCACTGAGCCGCAGCGCGTTCGACAACTCGCCCAGTGCATCCTTCATCTGCTGGCCGTTCCCCTCGGCTATCGCCGCGCTGGCGTCGACGACGTCGGCTATCGGTCCGTTACCTTTTCCGTCACCGCGCAACGAAACCGCAAGCTTGTCGAGGGTGTCGAGGACCCTGGCGAATTCGACTGGTGTCCGGGTGCGGTTCAGCCCGATGGTGTCGTGGTTCTTCAACGTGGGGCCACCCCGGTAGGGCGGCGTCAACTCGATCTGGCGATCGGTCAGGATCGAGTTCGAAATGGTGGCGGCCTGGACATCCGCGGGCACCTTGATGTCCTTGTCGATCGTGAAGTCGACCTCGACGTAACCACCCTTGGGGGTGATCTTCGTGACCTCGCCCACCGGCATCCCCAGGACCGCGACCACGTTGTTCTCGTACAAACCTGCCGCACTTTCGAACTGGGCGGTGATGGTGATGGTGTCGAGCTGGTCCTTGGCGAACTTCACCGCGACGACGACAGCCGCCAGCGCCACGACCGCACCGACGGCGATCACCGCGATGATCCTGGACCTGGTGCTCATCACATCCACTCCTGTCGCGCCGGGCTCACTTGCAGTCCTGGTAGTACTCGATCATGCTGAACTGCTTTGCCCGACCGCTGATTGCGCACATCCAGGAGTCGACCAGCAGGCCGCTGGAGGCATTGAAGTCGATCGCGTTGCCGGTGCCGGTCAGGTTGGCCATGTTGCGCAACGCCACCGCACCCGACTGCAGGATGCTGCGGACCATACCGTCGTTTTTGCCGAGCAGAGTGGACAATGACCGCAGATTCTCCAGCAGCTCTTCGAGCTCGGGGCGATCCTCGATCACGATGCCGCTCAACGTCTGTACGAGGTTGGTGAGCGCGTCCATCATCGCGTGGAATGTGGCGCGCCGGGCGACGAACTCACCGAGCAGCGAGTTCCCCTGGTCCATCAGGCTGCCGATGGTCGACTGCTGACGCCGCAGCGTGCTGCTGACGAGCTCGGTGGTCTTCAGCAGCTCACCCAGTTGGTCGCGGCGTTCGGCGACAATCGTCGACAGGGTGTGGGTGTTCTCCAACGCCTGGGGAACGACCGGGGGCAGCGTGTGCATCTGCCGACCGAGGATGGCCAGCGTCTCGGCGAACTGGTCGGAGTCGACCTGCTCGTAGGTGGTCGTGACATCGGCCAGCGCTTCCTGCAGATCGTAGGGCACCTCGGTGTGCGTCAGGTCGAAAGTGTTGTCGGGCAACGAACCCGGACCGTCGGGGTACAGCGCCAAATACCGTGAACCCAGGATCGTCGTGATCTTGATCGAGGCCCGTGAGTCTTCACCGAGCACGACATCGTCGCTCACCTTCAGACCGGCCTCGACGTAGTCCCCTTTGAGCTCCATGCTCGACACCTCGCCGACCGGGATACCGGCGACGGTGATCGGATTGCCGGCCTGCAGCGCTGCCGCTTGCAGGAACCGCGCGGTGTAGTGGCGGTAGCCGAAGTCGGCCACCCGCACCAACAGCAGCGCCGCGACGAGCACCAGAACCACCGCGACGGCGACGACGCCCAGCCAGATCTTGCTGTAGTTCTCCAACGGTCGCCGCGCGCGCCGGATCTTGAGTGTGCGATCAGCCATTGGCCATGTTCCTGCATTTCGGGGTGTGACGGGCTTTGTTGCCGGGTGTGGCGGCATCGACGACGATCGGGGTCACATCGTTGAGCCCGGGGAAGAACGCGGTGCCGTCCAACTCGCACGCGTAGGCGTTGGCGTAGGTGCCTTCGCCGGTGATGCGCGAAAATCCCTTCAGCATCAACGGCAGATTGGCGCCGACGAAGGCCAGCTGCGGTTCGATCTTCAGCATGTGCTGGGCAAAACCCGGTTCGCGTTCGACCAGTTCGTCAAGCGACGGGTACACCTCGTCGGAGATCGTCGACAGTTGGCGCATCACCTTCGCTATGGATCCCATCGCATTCACCAACTCGGGACGACGTGCATCAAAGGTGGAGACCACCGATTGGGCTTGCCCGACGATGTGGTCGAGGTCGTCGTTGTGTCGGGCGAGGTTGGCGACGACGACGTTCAGGTCCGTGATCACCCCGCCGAGTTCCTCATCGCGGCCGGCGAACGCGTCGGTCAGTTGTGCGGTCTGGTCGACGAGCGCGGTGATCGAGGCCCCGTCACCCTGCAGCGACTGGATAACGCCCTTGGTGAGGTTGTCGGCGTGGCGTGGGTCGAGCACGCTGAACAGGGGCTCGTATCCGTTGAGCAGCCTGCCGACGTCGAAGGAGGGATCGGTCTGCTCGACGGGGATGACGCTTCCGGGTGGAAGCGGTTTGGGCTCACCGAGATTGCCTAGCGACAGCCCGAGATACCGCTGCCCGACGATGTTCTGGTACGTCACCGACGCGACGGTGGTGCCAAGTACCTGCTGATCCCCCTGCACCACGAAGGAAACCTTCGCGTGCTTGCCTTGGAGATCAATGCTTTCCACCCGGCCCACGCGGACGCCGGCCATCCGCACGTCGTCGCCCTCGCGTAAGCCGAAGACGTCGGTGAACACCGCCGCGTAGGGCACAGTCGACCCCGACACGTCACGGCGCAGCGTCACGTAGACGAGCCAGGTCAGGGTCAAGGCCACCACCATGAACAGCGACAGCCCGACCAGTGCGCCGCGATACTTCATCGGGATCCACCTCCAGCCTCGGCGGGCAGCAGCGGCGCCGAAGCCTGACCCGGCAGCAGCGGCGCCGAAGCCGGCCGAGGCGGATCCCCCGGCTTGGGTGCGACCGGCGCCAGCGGCGACTGGTTCACCGGCGGCGGCGGTATCGGGACCAGCGCGTCGTTCGCCGTCCCGGGTACCGGCGGCGCAGGCGACATCCACGGCGGTAGAGGTGGATTCGGATCGGCCAAGTTCGGGTTCGGGATGACCAGCGGCGGCCCGACGGCGACCAGGTTCCCGTTCTCGCCGAGCACGGTGCCCGGCGGAGGCGCGAGGTCCTTGGGCGGTTGGTAGTTCTGCGGCAACAGCACGTCGGGCAACTCGGGGCGCGTGACCACCAACGGTGCGGTGTAACAGCTCGGCCCCAGCAACTCGCCGTAGCGCGGGCAGTCGGCCCTGGTGTAGGTGTAGCTCGGGGTCAGCGACAGGTTCATCCGCATGTTGCCGACATCGCGCTCGGGCCGCCACACCTCGTTGAAGAACTTGTCGGACAATCCGTTGAGCTTCACGAACGCCGGTAGCCAGTGGTGCGAGGTGTCGGCCAGGATGCCCATGACAGGGGTCAGCTCCGTGGTGGTCGTGACCAGTCGGTCGGTGTGATTGTTCAGGGCGGTGTGCGTGGTTCCCATGGTGTGCAACCCGCCGCTGATGAGGGCGTCGAGTTGGGCGCGCTGCTGGACCAGGGTCCGCATCGGCTCGACCGCCATATGCAGTGCGTCGATGAGCTCCGGCGCGGTCGCCTGTAGGCCCCGGGTGGCGTCGATGAGCGCGGACACCGTCGTCGGCCCCGGATCGGTGGCCACGATCGCGTCGAGCTGGTCGATGAGCCGATTCAGTTGTGCGCCACCGGCAAGCAGTTCGGTGCGGCGGTTCTCGGTGGCCTCGTTCACCGCTGCGAGGATGCCCACCGTCTTGTCCTCGCGACCCCGCCCAGTGGCGGCCAGGATGTCGCGCAGCTTGCTGATCGTGGTCTGAAACAGCACCGTGGGCAGCTCGGTGTCCTCCGCAATGCTGGCCCCCGCGGAGATCGCCGGACCCGGCCCGCCGCCGCGATCGACGAGCTGCACCGACGACACCGCGAACACGTTGCTGGGCACCACCCGGGCGGTGACGGTCGCCGGTATGGAGCGGGCGTAGTGGGGATCGAGGTTGATGTGGACGTAGTTGGGCTCCCCGTGCGCGGCGGGGACCACGCTATCGACGGCCCCGACCAGCACACCGTGGTACTTCACGTCGGAGCGCTGCGGCAGTCCGTCACCGACGTTGACGAGATTCGCGACCACCCGGACGAAAGGGTCCAACCGTCCGGTCGCCTTGACCAGCAGCGTGATCGAAACCAGTGAAAGGACGACAACCACGGCGATTCCAGCACCGATCAATTGGCGATCGGTCGGCCCCCGCCCGTCCAGATCAAAGGAATTCGCCACCTATCCCCCAAACCTCGCCCCGGCGTCCACATTCCACAGCGCCATGGTGAGCAGCATGTTGACGATGATCACCACGGTGATGCTGGCCCGCATGGCGTGCCCGGCCGCGACCCCCACACCCTCGGGGCCGCCGCTGGCATAAAAGCCGTAGTAGCACTGGATCGTCGTCGCGATCCACACGAAGATGATCGCTTTGAGCAGCGAGTACAGAATGTCCTGACCCGAAAGCATCAGGGTGAAGTAGTGCAGATACGAGCCGGTCGCACCGCCGCTGATGACTTGCACGACAAGCTGTGTCGTCAGATAGCTGACCGCCAGGCACACGACGTAGAGCGGAATGACCGCTACCACCGAGGCCATCAACCGGGTGGTCACCAGATACGGGATCGGCCGAATCGCCAGTGAGTCAAGGGCGTCGATCTCTTCGGAGATGCGCATCGACCCCAGCTGCGCGGTGAATCGGCAACCGGCCTGCGTGGCGAACGCCAACGACAGTGCGATCGGGGCGAGTTCGCGGGTGTTCACCAGCGAGGAGATGATTCCCGTCGCCGGTCCCAACCCCAGCAGGTCGAGGAAGTTGTACCCTTCGATGCCGACGAGCGCGCCGACGGTGACACCGAGCACGATCGCCACCCCGGCGGTTCCGCCTCCGACCACAAGAGAACCGTTGCCCCAAGCGATGTCGGACAGCAGCCGGACGAACTCGGAGCGATAGTGCCGCAGCGCCAACGGGACGGCCGCGATCGCACGGACAAAGAACACCAGCATGTGGCCGAGCTGTCCGATCGGCCCTGAGATCTTGCCGTAGAGCCCGACGAAGGGCTTCAGCAGCGGCGGTACGAACGTCGACGCCATGTCACAAACCGACCCTGGGAAACAGCATGATGTAGAGCTGGCTGATCGCGACGTTGATGACCATCAGAACAAGAATCGATTCGACGACAGCGGCATTGACGGAGTTCGCGACGCCGGTGGGACCGCCCTGCGTGGACAATCCCTTCTGACACGACACCACCGCGACGACGGCGCCGAAGATGACCGCCTTAACCAACGCCACGATCATGTCGCCGGTCGTCGTGAACGACGCGAACGTCGCGACGAAGCTGCCGGGGGCTCCGTTCTGGAAGTAGACGTTGAACAGATAGCTGGCGAGGAATCCGACGAAGCACACCATTCCGGTGAGCGCCACGCCGATCATGATCGCCGCGGCGAACCGTGGGACCACGAGGCGTCGGATCACCGAAACACCCATGACCTCCATCGCGTCGGTTTCCTCACGCATCTTGCGAGAACCCAGGTCCGCGGTGATCGCCGAGCCGACGGCGGCGGCCATCAAAATCGCGGCGGTCAACGATGCGGCCTGCCGGATCACCGCCAGCCCGCTGGCCGCGCCGGCCAACGAGGTCGCTCCGACCTGGCCGGCCAGCAGTGCGAACTGAATCGACAGGGTGACGCCGATGGGCAGGGCCACCAGTGCCGTCGGCAGCACCGCGGTGCCCGCCATGAACGCGGCCTGGCGGATGAACTCCCAGAATTGGAACCGTCCGGTGAACAGGTCGATGAACATGTACTGCACCGTGCGCACGCCCAGCACGAACTGATCGCCGACCGTCGCGAGCGAGGCCAGGGGATGGCGTTTGACGTAGCCGCCGGCCCAGCCGCCGATGGCCTCTATTCCGTCACCACGTGCAGTCATGTTGAATCGCTGTTCACTTAACGCTCACACCCCCTGTCGGCAGCATTCACTATGACTTGAGGCCGCCGCAGCAAAACTCACTATTTTCTGCTAGGTCGCGATGGCTGTCGCATTTGCTCCGACGACGAGACCCGTCACCTCACATATGACTCGATGAGGATGGACATTAACTTATGACGATCGGGGGTGGGTCCGGTACCGCCTCTTTCAAAAGTGATGCGAGGTGCTGACAGAAGCGAGGACTGGCGTTCAATTCGTGTTTGGGGACCGCTCGTCGCCAGGAGGCGGCGGAAAGTGGTACCCGGCCGCGTGTAGCGGATGGTTGCGCGAACGCGGATACCTGCCGTCGCGGTTCTAGCGTTTCCGGGGACCTGGTGACTGGAACTGGAACACGTTCTAGTCTGATGGTCATGAGCCAGGTTGACCTCTTGCGCCATCCCATCCACTCCGGCCATCTCACCGTCGGTGCACTGAAGCGGAACAAGGACAAGCCGGTGCTCTTCCTCGGGGACACCACGCTCACCGGTGGACAGCTCGCCGAGCGGATCAGCCAGTACATTCAGGCGTTCGAGGCGCTGGGCGCGGGTTCGGGAACGGCCACCGGCCTGCTGTCGCTGAACCGGCCGGAAGTGCTGATGATCATCGGCGCCGGGCAGACCCAGGGCTACCGCCGCACCGCACTACACCCTCTCGGCTCTCTGGACGACCACGCCTATGTGTTGAACGACGCCGGGGTCACGTCGCTGATCATCGATCCGAATCCGATGTTCGTCGAGCGGGCGCAGGGGCTGTTGGAAAAGGTGCCCGCGCTCAAGCAGGTGCTGACGATCGGACCGGTGCCCGCCGAGTTGGAGGGCGTCGGCGTCGACCTGACCGCCGAGGCCGCCAAGTACTCACCGCAGCCGCTGGTGGCCGCCGACCTGCCGCCCGATCACATCGGCGGTATGGCCTACACCGGTGGCACGACCGGTAAGCCCAAGGGCGTGATCGGCACCGTGCAGTCGATCACCACGATGACGACGATCCAGTTGGCCGAGTGGGAGTGGCCGGAGCGCCCGAAGTTTCTGATGTGCACCCCGCTGTCGCATGCGGGCGCGGCGTTCTTCGTGCCGACGATCATCAAGGGCGGCGAGCTGTTCGTGCTGACAAAGTTCGACCCCGCCGAGGTGCTGCGGGTGATCGAGGAGCAGAAGATCACCGCGACGATGCTGGTGCCGTCGATGATCTACGCGTTGATGGACCACCCGGATTCGCGCACCCGCGACCTGTCGTCGCTGGAGACCGTGTACTACGGCGCCTCGGCGATGAACCCGGTGCGGCTGCGCGAGGCGATCGACCGGTTCGGCCCGATCTTCGCGCAGTACTACGGTCAGTCCGAGGCGCCGATGGTGATCACGTACCTGGCCAAGGCCGATCACGACGAGAAGCGGTTGACGTCGTGCGGGCGGCCGACCGTGTTCGCGCGCGTAGCACTGCTGGACGGTGACGGCAACCCGGTTCCGCAGGGCGAGGTCGGTGAGATCTGCGTGTCGGGGCCTCTGGTGTCCGGTGGCTACTGGAACCGTCCTGACGAGACGTCGAGAACTTTTCATGACGGCTGGATGCACACCGGCGATCTGGCCCGTGAGGACGAGGACGGCTTCTACTACATCGTCGACCGGACCAAGGACATGATCGTCACCGGCGGGTTCAACGTGTTCCCGCGCGAGGTGGAAGACGTTGTGGCCGAACATCCTTCGGTAGCCCAGGTGTGTGTGATCGGTACACCCGACGAGAAGTGGGGCGAGGCCGTTACGGCCGTTGTCGTGCTGCGCCCCGACGCCGACCGCTCCGAGGTGGCCGTCGCGCAGATGACCTCCGAGATCCAGGCGGCGGTCAAGGAGCGCAAGGGATCGGTGCAGTCACCCAAGCAGGTGATCGTCGTCGACTCGGTGCCGGTGACCGCACTGGGCAAGCCGGACAAGAAGGCCGTGCGCGCGCAGTTCTGGGAGGGCAGCGACCGCGCGGTCGGCTAGCCTTTCCTGCTGCGAGCGACCCCTTTTGCACGCGGGTTGGCGACGTGTCGGCGGGCAGACACGGTCGCTCGCGGGGGTTGGCTACGGCGTGACCACGAAATCTGCCCCGTTCCGGGCGGTTTCGATGCGCGCGGCGTTAGGGTCGTCGACGGCACGAATCCACGCCTCAGCCTGCTCGGCTGACTTACCGAACTCGACGTGGCGGGCGATGAGGCGACGACGGCGGACGTCGGGCGGAGCATCGACGAACCACACCTCGTCGAGCAGGGCGCGGATCGCCGGCCACGGGGGCTCGTCGTCGAGGAGGTAGTTGCCCTCCGTCACGATCAGGCGATGGTCGGGCAGGACGGCGATGCTGCCCGCGATGGGCTGTTCGAGATCGCGGTGGAACGCCGGCGCGTAGACGGTCTCGTCGGCCTGGGCCCTGATGCGTTGCAACAGAGCGAGATACCCGTAAGCGTCGAACGTGTCGATGGCGCCTTTGCGGTCGAGGCGGCCGAGCCGCTGCAGTTCGACGTCGGCCAGGTGGTAGCCGTCCATCGGCACGTACACCGCATCGTCGGCCGCGGTCGCGACCGCCTCGGCCAGTGTCGACTTGCCCGCACCCGGCGCACCCGTGACGCCGAGGACGACGCGGGGCTGTCCGCGCCGCAGCGCGTCGAGGCGACTAGCCCAGGAGGGCATCGATTTCCGCGGCGAAGCGAGCCAGTCGCTCCTCTTCGCTCGGAATGCCCCGCTGCTCGTCGGCGGCCCGCTGCCAGCCCAGCCGCCACATCCTCGCGATCGCCCGATCCCCCAGTCCCGCGTACGGGTTGACGAGCGTGTGCGGGAATGCCTTGCGGCCATCCCAATACGCTGTGACCAACCTGTGGGTCATACCTTCTAACTTTCCGTCGCGAGCTCGGCGAAAGTGCTGCGACACGCCGCAGAAAAACCGTAGATTACGCGTCCCGAACTCCGGCGTGAGGCCCACGTCGGCACAATGAACGCGTGAGCGACGTGCATGCGACCGTCGACGCGGTGTGGCGCATGGAGGCGGCGAAAATCGTCGCGACACTGACGCGCTCGGTCGGCGATGTCGGGCTCGCCGAAGACCTGGCCGCCGACGCGCTCGTCGACGCGCTTGAGCAGTGGCCAGCGACGGGTGTACCGCGCAACGCCGGCGCATGGTTGACCACCGTAGCCAAACGCAAGGCCATCGACTTGTGGCGCCGTCAGGACAATCTCGACAGCAAATACGCCGCGATGGCCCGCGAACTCGAAAGCCACGTCGAGGAGTCGTGGGACCCCGACCGCATCGACGACGACGTACTCCGGCTGATCTTCATCTCGGCGCATCCGGTGCTGCCGCGCGAAGGCCGGATCGCGTTGACATTACGGGTGGTCGGCGGGCTGTCCACCGAGGAGATCGCCCGCGCCTTCCTGACGTCCGCCGCGACGGTCGCCGCGCGAATCACCCGCGCCAAGAAGGCCCTCTCGGCCGCGAACGTACCGTTCGAGGTGCCGGACCGCTCGGAGTATCCGGCGAGGCTGTCGGCGGTGCTGAGCGTGATCTACCTGATCTACAACGAGGGCTATTCGGCGTCGTTCGGTCAGCGCTGGATCCGCGACGAGCTGTGCACCGAGGCGCTTCGCCTCGGCCGGGTGCTCGCCGCGCTGGTGCCCGACGAACCGGAAGTCCACGGCCTGCTGGCGCTGATGGAGCTGCAGTCGTCGCGCTTCGCCGCCCGCACCGACAGCGACGGCAGGCCGATCCTGTTGGAGGACCAGAACCGGGCGAAATGGGATCGAGCACAGATCCAACGCGGTGTGGCCGCGCTCGAGCGCGCCGCGAACACGTTGCGGCGCAAGGATACTGGCTGGGGCTCGTATACTCTGCAGGCGGCGATCGCGGAGTGCCATGCCACCGCGCCCACCGCCGCCGACACCGACTGGCGCCGCATCGTCGCGCTGTACGACGGCTTGGCTCGCGCGGCACCGTCGCCGGTCGTCGAGCTCAACCGGGCGGTGGCGGTGGCGATGGCCGACGGCCCCGAAGCCGGACTGGAGATCGTCGACTCGTTGACTGGCTTGGACGGCTCGTATCTGTTGCCGAGCGTGCGCGGCGAACTGCTCGCCCGGTTGGGCCGCGGCGCCGAGGCCGCCGGTGAGTTCGACCGGGCAGCCGCCATGACCGACAACGAGCGGGAACGGGAAGTGCTGCGCGACAAGGCTAGTCGAGCTCGCCGGTAGCATCGGCGCCATGAGTGAGATCAAGGCGGTCCTGTTCGACTTTTCGGGCACGCTGTTCCGGCTCGAGGAGGACGAGAGCTGGTTTCACGGGATCGAGGTCGACGACCGCGAGGTCGACGGCCATGTGCAGGCCGAGTTGATGCGTCGGATGACCGCGCCGACGGGCCAGCACGTCGAGATGACTCCGGAGGCTCACCGCGTATGGGTGAACCGCGATCTGGCGCCGCATCTCCACCGGGAGGCGTATCTGCACGTGCTGCGCGAGTCCGGGTTGGCCGACGAGCACGCCGAGTCGCTGTACGGGCTGCTGATCGACCCGATGAACTGGACTCCATATCCCGACACCGCCGAGGTGCTGCAGGGCTTGCATCGCAGGCACATCCGGACGGCGGTGGTGTCGAACATCGCATTCGACGTGCGACCAGCGTTTGTGTCCCTCGGTGCGGCCGAATTCGTCGACGAGTTCGTGTTGTCCTTCGAAGTCGGCGCGGTCAAACCCGACCCGGCGATCTTCGAGAACGCGTTGGACCGGCTGGGCGTGGACGCCGCGTCCGCGTTGATGATCGGGGACAGCGACGAGGCCGACGGCGGCGCCCGCGCGGTGGGCTGCCGGTTCGCGCTGGTCGATCCGCTGCCGACCGCCGAGCGCCCGGACGGTCTGCGGACCGCGCTGTCCGGCTACGGCGTCACGGTCTGAGCGATAGCCTGGCGGCATGGGCGATCGGATGGCGCCCCCGCGATGGCTCAAATACGCCAACAAGTTGGTGATGGTGCTGCGGCAGTTCCCGGCGCAGGTTCCCGTCGGCGTCGACCTGATGACGCGGGCGGGGGTATTGGAGACCGGGACACCCGACGAGCTCGAGGGGATGGCGGGCCGTCTGCCGGTGTTCCGCGTCGACCCGATCACGTAGCGTTTGCGCCATGTCCGACATTCGCTTGCCCTGGTGGCTGAAGTACGTCAACAAGGTGATGATCGGCCTACAGAAGCTCGGCATCCTCGGCGAGAAAGGACCCGTCGTACTGTCCGTACCGGGACGCAAGACCGGCAAGATGCGGTCCACCCCGGTCACCCCGATGGAGGTCGACGGTCAGCGCTACGTGGTCGGCGGGGTACCCGGCTCCGACTGGGCCGCCAACGTCAGGGCCGCCGGTGAGGTCACGCTGCACATCGGTCGCCGCAGCGAACGCGTGCGGATGGTGGAGATGCCCGTCGACGATGCACGACCGTTGCTGCGGGAGTTCCCGTCGAAGGTGCCCACCGGGGTGGACTTCATCAAGAGTGCCGGACTGGTCACCGGACCCAACCCCGACGAGTTCGAGGCGCTCGCCGGTCGCTGCCCGGTCTTCCGCATCGATAAGGTAACCCCGTGAGTGACAACCCCTTTGACCCGTCGCTGTGGCAGCCCATCGAGGGCTTCGAACTGACCGACATCACCTATCACCGCCACGTCGTCGACGGCGTTCCGCGGCCTACGGTGCGCATCGCGTTCGACCGGCCCGAGGTGCGCAACGCGTTTCGGCCGCAAACCGTGGACGAGCTGTACCGCGTCCTCGACCACGCGCGGATGTCATCGGACGTCGGTGTGGTGCTGCTGACCGGCAACGGGCCCTCGCCCAAAGACGGCGGATGGGCGTTCTGCTCCGGCGGGGATCAGCGGATCCGCGGCCGCAGCGGGTACCAGTACGCGTCGGGCGAGACCGCCGAGACCGTCGACCCGGCGCGCGCCGGGCGCCTGCACATCCTGGAGGTGCAGCGGCTGATCCGGTTCATGCCCAAACCGGTGATCTGTCTGGTCAACGGGTGGGCCGCCGGCGGCGGACACAGTTTGCACGCGGTGTGCGACCTGACGCTGGCCAGCCGCGAGCACGCCCGGTTCAAGCAGACCGACGCCGACGTCGGCAGCTTCGACGGCGGATACGGCAGCGCGTATCTGGCCAAACAGGTCGGCCAGAAATTCGCCCGCGAGATCTTCTTCCTCGGCCGCCCCTATACCGCCGAGCAGATGCATGCGATGGGTGCGGTCAACGCGGTCGTCGACCACGCCGAACTGGAGACCGTCGCGCTGCAGTGGGCTTCGGAGATCAACGGCAAGTCACCGCAGGCGATCCGGATGCTCAAGTACGCCTTCAATCTCACCGATGACGGTCTCGTGGGCCAGCAGCTGTTCGCCGGTGAGGCAACGCGATTGGCGTACATGACCGACGAAGCGGTCGAGGGCCGCGACGCGTTCCTGGAGAAGCGCGACCCCGACTGGAGCGGCTTCCCGCGCTACTTCTGACGCGTGATTTCGGTGTAGTTCGGCGCGTTGAGCGCAACCAACGACACCGAAGTCACTCAAATCCGGTAGGCGAACGACTTCTTCTGCCGCTCGACCATCTTCTCCAGGCACTGGTGATGCTTGCGGGCATGATAGGCCAGCGGGAAGTAGGTCAGCCGGTCGGGCAGTACGCGGTAGGCGATGCGGATGGCCTTGTAAATGCGATTGAGCTGGCGCTCCTCTTCGGGGCTCCAACTCACGCCGAGCTTGGTGCGCAGCCGGGGGTCCAGCAACCCGACGATCGACAGATAGTTGAAGCGCAGCGCGGGCCGCAACGTGGCTTTGATCAGCGGAGAGAACACCTTCGGCACCGACGGGGGCAGCTCGACGGTCCCGGTGATCAAGTCGTCGATCAGTTTCCGGGCCTGCGGCGTGGCCTCGAGCCTGTCGATCATCGTCTCGAAGTAGTCGGTCATCTCCGCGTCGGTCGCGGGATAGTCGCGCATCGGCACGTGCAGCAGGCGCGCCAGCCGGCGGTTGTCGCGCAGCAGTTGCGCCTTCTCGTCGTCGGTGAAGTCGCGACCGATCAACAGGCGCGCGCCATGGACGTTGACGATGTAGCCGGTGCAGATAACCCATTGGTACGCCTCGGGATTCAAGGCGCTGATCTGTTTGCCGGTCTCCGCGCTCTTCATCGTCATCGGCCGGTGCATGGCCCTGACCCGATTTCCTTCGGCCACGGCTTCGGTGCCGCCGTACGTCCACCGCAGCACCGAGTCGATGGACCGGATCGCCCGGCCGCCGGGATCGCCGTGGAACGCCGCCGAATAGCGGCCGGTGACCTCGGCGATGACGGGATGCATCGCCTGCATCATGAACGCCGCACCCTCGAAGATCAGGAACGTCCAACGGCCCGTGTGCTCGGCGGTCAGCGAATCCGGCGGTACCAGTTCGATCGGCTCGTCGTCGACAGACAGATCGATGTCCGAAGTGGCGGTCATGGGCGGCGTCCACCTCCATTCCAGGTAGTACGGGCGAGGCTAATATGACCGGCAGGTCGCATTCAAGTCGCATAAGGGGTGTTGGTGAGCATGGATAGACGCAGGTCAGCGCGGAGGAAGACGCCGCAACAACAGCGCTCTCGTGAGATGGTCGCAAAAATTGTCGAGACAACCGCCGGCCTGCTCCTAACCACCGACCCCGCGCAGGTGACGACGAACCTGATCGCCGACCGGGCGGGCATCAGTAAAGGATCGATCTACCAGTACTTCGCCGACAAGGACGAGATCCTCGAGGCGGCCATCGAGCATCTCGCCCTATCGCAGGCCCCGGCCATCGAGGAACGCCTGCGGGCCGTGACGCTCGCCCAGCCCGCCGAGGCGATGGCGGCCTCCATCGACTTCCTCATCGACGTGACGATCGCCAACCGCGGCCTGCTTCGTTACCTTGCCGAACGCCCGGACCACGTGCGCGCCTTCGAGAGCATTTCTGGTTTGAACGCCACGCTCGTGGCGATGTCGACGCTGCACATGAACCACTACCGCGACCAGTACCGCGACGAGCTGAGCCCAAAAGCATTGGCGTGGTTGTTCTTCAACATGGCGGTGGCGACGACACTGCGGTACATCGAGTCCGATGACCCGATCCGCCTGGACGAACTGCGCGCCGGGCTGAAGTTCGCGTCGTCAGGTCTGCTGGCGGCCGGCCGCAACTGAGCGTTTTGGTGCACGATCTGGAGCGGTGAGCGCGCGTTTTCGTGCACAAGCCGCTCGCCTAGACTCACCGCTCGTGAGCAAGAGCCCGTTGCGGCGGTTGGCCGATCAACTCGTCCTGACCACCATGCGCCCGCCTGTGGTCCCCGAGTTGCTGCAGTACCAGCCCGGCCGCGACATCGTTGACCTGCGGGGTAAGCGCATTCTCCTCACGGGCGCGTCATCGGGGATCGGCGCAGCGGCCGCGGAGAAGTTCGCCCGCCGCGGAGCCACGGTCGTGGTGGCCGCACGCCGGCAGGAGCTGCTCAACGCACTGGTCGACCGGATCGCCGACGATGGCGGGGACGCCAGGGCACACGCCTGCGACCTGTCGGATCTCGACGCGGTCGACGGCCTGGTCGAGCGTGTCGTCACCGAGCTCGGAGGCGTCGACATCCTGATCAACAACGCCGGCCGGTCGATCCGCAGGCCGCTGGCCGAGTCGCTTGACCGCTGGCACGACGTCGAACGCACCATGGCGATCAACTACTACGGGCCGCTGCGACTGATCCGCGGCCTGGCACCTGGCATGCGCGAGCGGCGCGACGGCCACATCATCAACGTGTCCACCTGGGGTGTGCTCAGCGAGTCGTCGCCGTTGTTCTCGGTGTACAACGCGTCGAAGGCGGCGCTGACCGCGGTGAGCCGCGTCATCGAAACCGAGTGGAGCGCTGACGGAGTGCACTCGACCACGCTGTTTTATCCGCTGGTGCGCACGCCGATGATCGCCCCCACTCGCGCCTACGACGGATTGCCGGGACTGTCCGCCGACGAGGCCGCAGAGTGGATGGTCACGGCCGCCAAGACCCGGCCGGTGCGGACCGCGCCGCGGATGGCCGTCAGCGCCCAGGTGCTCAACAGCTTCGCACCCGCGGTCGTCGACGCGGTGATGAAACGGCAACGCGTACAACCGAACAAGTAAATGCCCCACCCCGACATCGCGACTGTCGCCGACATCGCACGCGTCTTCGGCGCCGAACGTCCGGACGCGGTCGCGTTGATCGCTGGTGATCGCACTTCGACGTTCCGCGACCTCGACACCCGGTCCAGCCGGGTGGCTCAGGCGCTGCGCGCGGCGGGTGTGGGGTTCGGCGACCGGGTCGCGTTCATTGAGAAGAACGGCATCGAGTTCTTCGAAGTCGCCTGTGCGCTGTCCAAACTCGGCGCGGTCGTGGTGCCGGTCAACTGGCGGCTCGCACCACCTGAGATGTTGCACATCATCGACGACGCCGACGCGCGGGTGGTGATCGTCGGCGCCGAATTCTTCGGTCACGTCGAGGCGGTCGAGGACCGGCTGATGGCTCTGGTCGTCGCCGTCGGCGAGCACCCCCGCTGGCCGGAGTTCGATCGCTGGATCGGCACCTATCCTGCCGAGGACCCCTGCGTCACAACTCAACCCGACGATGTCGCGTTCCTGATGTACACCTCCGGCACGACCGGCTCGCCCAAGGGCGTGATGCTGACCAACGACAACTACTTCTGCAAGGCCACCGGGATCGCCGACAAATGGCGCTTCGACGCCGACAGCGTGAGCCTTGCCGTGATGCCGATGTTTCACATGGCGGGCTCCGGCTGGGCACTGGTGGGCCTGTGCGAGGGCGCGCGCACGGTCGTGCTGCGCGACGTCGACCCGACCGCTATCCTCGATGCCGTTGCGCAGCACGGTGTTACGAACATGCTGCTGGTTCCGGTGGTGATCCAGCGACTGCTGGAAACCCAGGGCGTGGAGGCGACGGACTTCTCGGCCCTGCGCGCCATCGTCTACGGCGCATCGCCGATCACCGACGACGTCCTTGTCCGGGCGCTGGAGCGGTTCGACTGCGATCTGGTGCAGGTGTACGGGCAGACCGAAACCACCGGATCCATCACCCAACTCGACCGTCATGACCCCGAACTGCTGCGCTCCTGCGGTAAGCCGTTCGGGTGGGTCGAGGTCCGCATCGTGGATGGCGCGGGCCGCGACGTCCCCACCGGGACCGTCGGCGAGTTGTGGACGCGCTCGCGCCAGAACATGCGTGGCTATTGGAACAACCCCGCCGCTACGGCCGCCACCGTCACCCCGGACGGCTGGCTGAAGACCGGCGACGCCGGCTACGTCGACGCCGAGGGTTATGTGTACCTGCACGACCGGGTCACGGACATGATCGTGTCCGGCGGCGAGAACGTGTACCCGACCGAGATCGAGAACGTTCTGATGACACACCCGGACATCGCCGACGTGGCGGTGATCGGCGTGCCGGACCCGACGTGGGGTGAGGCGGTGAAGGCCGTCGTGGTGCCGGCGGTGGGCTGCTCCCCCAGCGAGGCCGACCTCATCGCGTATGCACGTGAGCGGCTGGCGGGGTTCAAGTTACCCAAGTCGGTGTCGTTCGTCGAAGACCTGCCCCGCACCCCCAGCGGCAAGATCCTCAAGCGTGCGTTGCGCGAACCCTACTGGGAAGGTGTCGGGCGACGGATCGGCTGAGCGTGATAGACACGATGTCATGGAGATACTGGCCAGCCGGATGCTCATTCGGCCGGCGGACTATCAGCGTTCCCTGACCTTCTACCGCGACGAGTTGGGGCTGGCGATCGCCCGTGACTACGGTGCGGGCACCGTTTTCTACGCCGGCCAGTCGTTGATCGAACTCGCCGGCCACGGTGGCCCGCGGGCGGGCGGCTCGATGTGGCTTCAGGTGCGCGACGTGTACGCCACCGAGAAGGAACTGTCGGGCCGCGGTGTACCGATCGCGCGGGAGGCACGTGAGGAACCGTGGGGTCTGCACGAGATGCACGTCAACGACCCCGACGGCGTGCTGCTGATCTTCGTTCAGGTGCCCGAGACCCACCCGCTGCGCCGCGACACCCGGCGGTGACGCCCTAGCGTTCAGCGCGCCGGGGCCAGCGGCCAGCCGACCGACGCCAGCCGCGATGCAACCTGGTGCATCTCTTCGGGATTCGGCTCTTGCGCGGTGACCTGGTGGATCGCGGCGCGGATGTCGGCTTCGGTGACGATGTCCGAGTTCGCGCTTTTGAGCACCGCCTGCGCGGCGCTGACCACTTCGTCCTCGGCGAGCGAGCGCTTGAGCAGCGCGAGCAGCGGGAAGTAATCCGTGGGCGGCACACCCTCCGGATACCCGCGGCGCAGCCAGTTGAGCACGCTGTCCAGCACGGTGCGGTTCTCGATCATGATGTGGCGCAACTCATTTCTGCGGCATGAAGGGGAACAGGTCGATCCCCGTGTGGTGGATGATCGTGCCCCTGGTGATCCACAGCACCGCGGTGACGATCACCCATCCGACGAACACGAACAAACCGATGCCGAGGTATTTGCGGACCCGGTTGGGTGCGGTCACGGTGCCGTCGGCCGACTCGTCCCCGGCGCCGCTCGAGAAGGCCATCAATCCGGTGGCGAACAACGCGGGCAGTCCCGCGCCCAGGACCAGCCCGACCACCAGTACCTTCAGAATGCTCTCGAGATAGGTCATCGACGTTCCTCCGCTACACCGTCGCCGGCGGCCTGGCGGGTTCGGGCATGGCTTCCTCGATGGCGGCCCGCAGTTCGGCGGGGACCACGGAGTTGGTCGCACCGTCCCACTCGGCGTTGACGTTGGTGTGGTCGACCTTCTGTTGCTGAGCGCGCCACCACATGTAGAACGACAGGCTGACCAGCAGCAGGAAGATGAACCCGTCACCCGCGAGGCCCGATCCGGTGAGTGCCTCGACGCCGTGGGCGAGCCAGAAGGACAGTGCGCCAACGAGTCCGGCGGCCGGCAGGGTGATCAACCAGGCGACGGCCATCCGGCCTGCGACCGCCCAGCGGACTTCGGCGGCCGGCTTGCCGACGCCACTGCCCAGGATCGAACCGGTGGCGACGTGGGTGGTGGAAAGAGCCATACCCGCGGCGCTCGAGCTGAGAATGATTGCGGCCGAGGAGGCTTCGGCGGCGAAGCCCTGCGGCGACTGGATCTCGACCAGGCCCTTGCCCAGGGTGCGGATGACGCGCCAGCCGCCGAGGTAGGTGCCGAGCCCGATCGCGACCGCACAGCTGAAGATGACCCAGAACGGCAGGCCATTCTCTTTGACGTCACCGCTGAGGTGCCCGGTGGTGATGAGCGCGAGCGCGATGACACCCATCGTCTTCTGCGCGTCGTTGGTGCCGTGTGACAGCGCAACCAGCGAGGCGGTCGCGACCTGACCCCAGCGGAAGCCTTCCCGGCGGCGACGCTCGGCCACCCTGCGGGTGATCCGGTACACCAGCCAGGTGCCGCAGGCGGCCACCAGGCACGCGATGAGCGGCGCGGCGATCGCGGGAATGAGCACCTTCTGGCTGATGCCGCTCCAGTTGACGCCTGCGGTGCCCATGGCGGCCAGGCCTGCGCCGATGAGCCCGCCGAACAGCGCGTGCGAGGAACTCGACGGGATGCCGAACAACCACGTCAGCAGGTTCCACAGGATGCCGCCGATCAGCCCGGCGAAGATGATCGTCAGGCCCGTCGACGCGTCGATCGACGGCAGCAGGGCGCCGGTTTGGCCGTCCTGCACGTTGAGCACCGAGGTGGTGACGGTGACCGCGACCTCGACCGACAGGAAGGCACCGACCAAGTTGAGGATGCCCGCCAACAGGACCGCCGTCTTGGGCTTGAGCGCACCGGTGGCGATCGACGTGGCCATCGCATTGCCGGTGTCGTGGAAGCCGTTGGTGAAGTCGAAGGCCAGTGCGGTTGTGATCAACAGCACGAGGACGATCAACTCAGCGCTCACGGCGTTGATTCTGTCGCCATAGCGTTCGTTTCACCTAATCTGCAACGCTCTTGGACCGGCGTGTCATCTGGCATTTCGCCTTCTCGGGCAATGTGTTCATCCATTGTTCACCCGCCGGCGGTCGAGCGTTTGCCGGCGACGCCGAACTCGTCTTGTCCGGTCGCGCACTAGCATCATCCAATCGGAAGTGGGTAGACCCGATGCGACACGCGGGAGGGCACAGTGACGAAGTTTCTGGCCAAAATTGTCGCGTGGATCACAGCGGGTTACCCCGAAGGCGTGCCCGGTCCGGACCGGGTGCCGCTGTTCTCGCTCCTGCGGCGGCGCCTCACCGAGGACGAGGTGCGAACCGTCGCCATGGAGCTCAAGCGCAACGGCGACTTCGACGATGCCGATATCGGGGTCCTCATCACTCAGATCACCGATGCATTGCCCACGTCCGAGGATGTGGAGCGGGTGCGTCAGCGGTTGGCGGTCCGCGGCTGGCCCCTCGACGATCCACGCGACGGGGAGGGTGACCCATAGCCGTCCTACGCCCCGTCGCGGTCGGGTCGGGCGCCGCGGCGTTGTCGTCCCTGCCTGTCGTGCACGACATGCTGGCCGGCCGTGCCAGCGTACTGCCGGTGCCTGCCGAGAATGATCGTGAATCATCCTTTCTGTCGGAGGCATTGCGGTGCGGTGCCGAGATCGACGACGACGTGGCGGTGGTGGTGCCGACATCGGGCACCACCGGAACCCCCAAGGGTGCGATGCTGAGCGCCGCCGCATTGACCGCCAGCGCCGAGGCAACACATCACCGGCTCGGCGGGCCCGGGCGCTGGCTGCTGGCATTGGCGCCTCATCACATCGCGGGACTTCAGGTGCTGGTCCGCAGCGTCGTCGCAGGCACCACACCGGTGGCCTTGGCGCCGACCTTTGAACCGGCCGAATTGCCTTCTGCCGTAGGCGCTTTGGGCCCGGGTCGACGTTACGCCTCGCTGGTGGCCGTACAACTCGACAAAGCTCTACGCGACGAGCGGGCGGCCGACGCATTGGCGACGCTGGACGCCGTCCTGATAGGCGGAGGGCCGATGCCGACGGGCCTGGCCGAACGTGCTGCCGCGGCGGGGATCTCAGTCGTCCGTACCTACGGGATGAGTGAGACCGCGGGCGGATGTGTGTACGACGGTGTGCCGTTGGACGGTGTGCGGGTTCGGATTCACGACCGGGCGGCCGCGCAGCCAGCGACATCAGACCGGGGTCGAATCGCGTTGGGCGGCCGGACGCTTGCGAAGGGTTACCGCAACACGATGAACCCCGATCCGTTCGCCGACGCGGGCTGGTTTCGCACCGATGACGTGGGAGCCCTCGACCCCGCGGGACGGTTGACGGTGCTCGGCCGGATCGACGACGCGATCGGCAGCGGCGGGCTGACCATCATGCCGCAGGTCGTTGAGGTCGTTCTGGCGACCCACGATGCGGTGGCCGAATGTGCGGTGTTCGGCGTCCCCGACGAGCGGCTGGGCCAGCGGGTCGCCGCGGCCGTGGTGCTCGTCGCCGGTCGCGAGTCCCCCACGCCCGCCGAACTACGCGAGCACGTCGCCGCGGCCCTCGATGCCACCGCGGCACCGCGCGAGTTCCATGTCGTCGACGAGCTACCGCGGCGCGGCATCGGCAAGATCGACCGGCGGGCGCTGGCGGCCCGGTTCTCGAGTTAAGTCACAGGCTTGAGCGGGTCGTGGCCGATCGTCATGAGCCTGTGCCGCCAGTTCTCCTGGCCGGCGGTGGGCTCGAGATCGGCGCCACGTTCTGCGTGAACGCGGTCGACGACCTTGCGCATCACGCGCTCGTCCTCGTCGGTGAGGTCGACCGACCGCTTCTTCAGGATCTCGAGGACGGCGCGGCCGGTCTCGGTGCCCGCCTGGTCGGGCATCTCTTCGGAGTCTTCGGCGGCCGACCGGGTGCGCAGCCAGTCCAGTAGCTCGCGGGACGTCATGTTGACCACGCGGTGGAATTCGTCCCATAGCGCGGCATCCACCTCGACGTGGTGTGCCATTGCACTCACCTCCGCCCGTTCGGCTACCCGGCGACCGACGGGGTTAACCCATTGCGCGGTCAAGCATGATGGACCCATGCGTCGCGAAGTCAATACGGTCGACGAGTTGCGGGCCATCGTCGGGCGCCCGGACCACTACGTCGCCAATAAGGTCAGGAACCGCCTGTCGCCGGTACAGCGCGACTGGCTCGCCCACTCGCCGCTGGGTTTCGTCGCGACGACGGATGCGCGGGGTCGCGTCGACGTGTCGCCCAAGGGCGATCCGCCCGGCTTCGTGCACGTCATCGACGACACCACGATCGCGATCCCGGAGCGGCCGGGCAACAAACGCGTCGACGGCTATCTCAACGTCCTGCAGAATCCGCATGTCGGCACGGTGTTCCTGATCCCGGGCCGCGGCGACACCCTGCGCATCAATGGCACCGCCAAGATCGTCTCGGGCGCCGACTATTTCGACGCGCTTGCGGTCAAGGGCAAACGTCCGATCCTCGCATTGGAGGTCGCCGTCGAAGAGGTGTTCTTCCACTGCGCCAAGGCTTTCCTGCGTTCGGACACCTGGGACCCGTCGACGTGGAACCCCTCGGCGCTGCCGAGCGTTGCTCAGCTACTCAAGGCGATCCGGCCCGAATGGAACCAGAGCCAACTCGACGAGTACTACAGCGACGAGAACACCCGCGCCCGGCTGTACTGATTCGGTGTAGTCCGTCGCGGTGAACGCGACGACCTACACCGAAATCACTCAGATCTGGTGCGGCTCGGCGAATAGGGTGACGGAATGCCGACCAGTCGCAAGGAGATCGTGGCGGTCGCCGTCGGTGTGATGCTGGTGGTCGCCGCGTTCGTGGTGCCGCATCTCAACGTGGGGATCGTCACGCCACTGATCAACGCGACCCCAGGGCGCCTACGCCAGTTCGCCGACACCGCGCCGATCTTCGGCTGGTGGAACGCACACGTCGGATGGGGCACGGTCCCCGCGGTCGTGATCGGCGCCGCGGTGGTGTGGTGGGGGCCGAGGGTCGCACAACGGCTGTCGTGGCGTGCGTTGCCGTGGGCGACATGGGCGACGGCGTGCGCATGGGCGTTCTCGCTGGCCATGATCGACGGTTGGCAGCGCGGTTTCGCCGGCAGGTTGGTCGCCCGCCACGAGTATCTGCGTCAGGTCCCCACCGTCACGGACATACCGCATGCGCTGCAAACGTTTTCCGACAGGATCCTTGACTACCAACCGGATTCGTGGATCACCCATGTCTCAGGACATCCCCCCGGGGCGCTGCTCACCTTTGTCTGGCTCGACCGCATCGGCCTCGGTGGTGGCGCGTGGGCCGGCCTGCTGTGCCTGCTGGTGGGATCCAGCGCGGCAGCCGCCATCCTCGTCGCGGTGCGGGCACTGTCGGGGGAAGCGACCGCGCGGCTGGCGGCCCCGTTCGTCGCCGTTGCCCCCACGGCGATCTGGATCGCGGTGTCGGCCGACGGCTACTTCGCAGGAGTCGCGGCGTGGGGTATCGCGCTGCTGGCGATCGCCGTCGGGGGCACCGCGAGAGGGCCCGTCCTCGCCGCGGCGGGGGCCGGTCTGCTGCTGGGCTGGGGGCTGTTCCTCAACTACGGCCTGGTCCTGATGGTCTTACCCGCGCTCGCGGTGCTGATGTGCGCGTCCGACTGGCGGGCCGCGGCCCGTGCCGCGGTACCGGCGGTCGGGGTCGTCCTCGCCCTGGTGGCGGTCTTCGCGGTGGTGGGGTTCTGGTGGTTCGACGGCTATCAGCTGGTGCAGGAACGCTATTGGCAGGGCATCGCCAAGGACCGGCCGTTCCAGTACTGGGGGTGGGCGAACTTCGCTTCCGTCGTGTGCGCGATCGGCCTCGGAAGTGTGGCCGGGCTCGGCAGGGTGTTCGACATCGCGGCGATCCGGCGTCGGCCCGGCCTGCCCATGCTTCTCCTCGGCGCGCTGCTGGCGATCCTGTTCGCCGACCTGTCGATGCTGAGCAAGGCCGAGACCGAACGCATCTGGCTGCCGTTCACCGTCTGGCTCACCGCCGCCGGCGCACTGCTACCGCCGCGGTCGCACCGCTGGTGGCTCGGCGTCAACGTGGTGGGCGCCCTGCTGCTCAACCACTTCATTCTGACGAATTGGTAACGGTCGCGGGTCACCACGCACATCCGTAGGACATTGCCGGGACCCTGGAACCGTGCAACCCGGCGACCGGCCCCGGGTACAGCGGGTAATCCGCTGGCGTAGTCCGCTGCGCGGTTTGTGGCTGACATCGGTGTTCGGCTCGGTGTTGCTGATCGGGCTGCCGGTGGTGATCCTCACCGGCCTGCTGTCCTACATCGCCTACGGGCCGCAGTTCGGTCAGGCCATACCGGGCGATGTGGGCTGGCTCAAGCTTCCGACCTTCGACTGGCCCACCGACCCCTCATGGCTTTACCGGCTGACGCAGGGGTTGCACGTCGGGCTCGGCCTGGTGCTCGTGCCGGTGGTGCTCGCCAAGCTGTGGTCGGTGATTCCCCGGCTGTTCGCCTGGCCGCCTGCACGTTCCATCGCCCAACTGGTGGAACGGATCTCGTTGCTGATGTTGGTCGGTGGGGCGCTGTTCGAGATCGTCACCGGCGTGCTGAACATCCAGTACGACTACATCTTCGGCTTCAGCTTCTACACCGCCCACTACTTCGGCGCCTGGGTGTTCATCGCCGGGTTCGCCGTGCACGTCGCCATCAAGCTCCCCCGCCTGCGGGAGGGTTTGCGGTCACGGTCGATGCGTGCGGTGCTGCGCACGTCGCGCGAGGACACCGTCGCCGATCCGTATGAGCCCGACGGGTTGGCTCCCGCCGATCCCGATCCCCCGACGATGAGTCGCCGCGGTGCGCTCGCTCTGGTCGGTGGCGGGGCCGCGTTGGTCGCGGTTCTCACCGCCGGGCAGTCGATCGGCGGATGGACCAGGCACGCCGCGCTGCTCCTACCCCGCGGGCGGACCCGCGGCGACGGTCCGAATGACTTCCAGGTCAACCGGACTGCCGCCGCGGCCCGGATCACACCGGAGATGACGGGCGAGCGCTGGCGACTCACCATGACCGGAGGGGTATCACCGGTGGTGCTCGACCGCGCCGCGCTGACCGCGATGCCCCAGCACACCGCCCGGCTGCCGATCGCCTGTGTCGAAGGCTGGTCGACGACCGAGACGTGGACCGGCGTGCCGCTGCGGGATTTGGCCCGGTTGGCCGGTGTGCCCTCACCGGTATCGGCGTTCGTCCGGTCCGTGGAGCGGCGGGGCGCCTTCAATCGTGCGACGCTGCAACGCAATCAGCTTCTGCATCCCGACGCGCTGCTGGCGCTGAGGGTCAACGGCGTCGACCTGTCACCCGATCACGGTTTCCCGGCGCGCGTCATCGTGCCTGCGCTGCCGGGCGTGCACAACACCAAATGGGTGGGCTCGATCGACTTCCGGGCGGGTGATTGACATGGGCCGGTTCCGCGCCGTCTACGGATCACATCCGCTGCACCTGATGACGCTGGTCGCCGGCTTCGCGCTGTTCGGTTATGTGTTGGTCACTCTCACACCGACGGCGTTGTGGAACACCCGCACGTGGTGGCAGTCCATTACGGTGTGGTTCGCCGCGGCGATCGTCGTCCATGATCTCGTGCTGTTTCCGCTCTACGCGTTGGTGGACCGGGCCCTGTTGTGGGGCACGCGAATTCCCCGGTTACGGGTTTCGCTACTGAACTATGTGCGGGTACCGGCGCTCGGCTCGGCGTTGACCCTGCTGTTGTTTCTGCCCGGCATCATCAAACAGGGTGCGCCGATCGTGCTGGCCGCGACGGGACAGACCCAGGATCCGTACCTGGGCAGGTGGTTGCTTTTGACGTCCGCGATGTTCGGGATCAGCGCGGTGGTCTACGCCGTACGGCTGACGACGACCAAGACCTAAGCCAGCGTCAGGCTGGCGACCACCCGGTTGCCGATCGGATGGACGCGGGTCAACGCCAGGCCCGCGGTCTCGGCGACCTCGGCGGCGCAGTCGATGCCCACCGACGCCCACGGAAACCACGGACCGACCACGCGCGACGACTCGAGCCGGACCCAGCGGTTGCGCACACCCTGTGTCAGAGTCTCGAACTCGGCGATGCACCGCCCGCCTCGGCGCAACAACTCCGCAGCCCTGTGCAGCGTCCGGAACGGGTCACCGCCGAGGCCGACGTTGCCGTCGGCCAGCAACACCGTCTGCCACCTCCCGGTCGCGGGCAGCTGCCCGAACACATCTCGGCGCAGCACGGGTGCACCGTTGCGCCGCGCGAGCCCGACCGCGGTCGCGGACTGGTCGACGCCGAGCGCAGGTATGCCCCGGCGGATCAGCTCCATCACCAGTCGTCCTGGGCCGCAGCCTAAGTCGATCGTCGGCCCTTCACACAGCCCGACGACGGCCCGGTCGAAGCGGCTATCGGCGTGCGCGCCGCCGATCCAACGATGCACGGGAAGGGCGCGTACCTCACCGTCGTCGCTTCGGATCCAGCACCGCTCCCCGTCGAGCGCGCAGTCGTAGAGGTTGCCCAGCATCAGGCGAGCACCGCCTGGGCGGCCAGGGCGAACCGGCTGTCCGCCGCGCATCGCCGGCGCACCGCGTCGATGTCGGCGATGGTGTCGAAGTCGGCGAGCTCGTCGAGCAGGCCGACGTCTATGCCTTTGCCGCGCAACGCCGCCAGGGTCAAAGCGCCGGTGTCGGACTGCGACATCGGCACGCTCCGCAGGCATTCGGCCATGGACGGGTGCGAGACACCCAACACCCACCACCCGCCGTCGGCGGCGGGTCCGAGGACCGCGTCGCTTCCTATCAGCGCTCGCCCGCATTCGGCGAGTAGGCCGGCGGTGACCTGCGGGGTATCCATGCCGATCTGCAGTACCGGATCGCCGGCGGAAGCGTCAGCGTGCGCGTTGGCCAGTCGCTGGGCGAAGTCCGCGCCGCGCTGCGGTATCACCGTGAATCCGCCTAGAGCAGCCGCGATTTCGTCACCTCGGCTCGCCTGTCGGAGATCGCCGGTCAGCGCGACGACCCTGCTCCCGACGGGCGCGGCGGCGACCGCATCGAGGGTGTCGAGCAGCGCGGCGGCGGCGAGGTCGGCCGCGGCGGCGTCGCCGATCGTCGCGGCGAGCCGGGTCTTCGCCAGGCCGGCCACCGGCGCCTTGGCCACCACCAACACCGTCACCGCCAGCACCGTCACGAGATCACTCGCCAGAAGTCAAAAGCGGCGACAGCGCTACCGCGCACCGATCCGCTGACCTTGGACTTGCCGCCGGTGCGCGCGCGGTAGTCGACATCGCGCTCGACGACGCACCACCCGGCGGCCGCCGCCCGAACCAGCATTTCGAGGGGGTACCCGGAGCGGCGGTCGCTGACGCCGAGATCGAGCAGAGCGTCGCGGCGGGTGACCCGCATCGGGGCGATGTCGTGTACCGCCAGGCCGTGGCGCTGCCGCAGCCGCCAGCACACCGCCGCGGTGCCGAGGCGGGCATGCCACGGCCACTTCAGCCCCGGCACCGGCCGGCGGCGCCCGACCGCCATGTCGGCCCCGCGGCGGAGGTCGTCGACCAGAGCGGGCAGGTCACGGGGATCCAGCGAACCGTCGGCGTCCAACACCGCCACGATGGGCGTCGTCGCCGCTACCACCCCGGCGTGCACTGCGGCGCCGTAACCGGGCCGCTTTTCAGGTACCACCTGCGCTCCATGCTCCCGAGCGACGTCCGCGGTCGCATCGGTGCTGTTGTTGTCGACCACCAGCGGGCGGTATCCGGCCGGAATGGCCGCGAGCACGCCGGGCAGTGATTCCGCCTCGTTGAGACACGGCAGCACCACGGTCACCGGACAGGCGGGCATGATCACGAGGCTATCCACACCGCCGCCGCGCAAACCAGTCGATTGATGACCAATCCGTGACATCAGCCCAGGTAGTGGCAGCACGCGGCTACTCTCGGAAACTGTGACGCGCGTATTGATCGCCGACGACGACACCGTCGTGCGTGACGTCGTGCGCCGCTATCTCGAGCGCGACGGGCTCGACGTGGCGATCGCGCACGACGGAGCCGAGGCCCTGCGGTTACTCGGCTCCCAGCACATCGACGTCGCGGTGCTCGACGTGATGATGCCGGGCCCGGACGGGCTGACGCTGTGCCGCAACCTGCGCCGGCGCGGCGGATACTCGATGCCGGTCATCCTGCTGACCGCGCTCGGCGAGGAGGACGACCGCATCGCGGGCCTGGAGGCCGGCGCCGACGACTACCTGACCAAGCCGTTCAGCCCGCGCGAACTGGCGTTGCGGGTGCGCTCGGTGCTGCGGCGCGCGCCCGCACCGACCGGCCGGCGGGCGTTGGACATCGCGGTCGGCGGGCTGACCGTGTCGACGGCCGCGCGCACCGTGACCGTCGACGGACAGCCGGTGTCGCTGACCAACCGCGAGTTCGACCTGCTGCTGTTCTTCCTCACCCACACTGACGTCGTGTTCAGCCGCGAGGAGCTGTTGAAACAGGTGTGGCACTGGGATTTCGGCGATCTATCGACGGTGACCGTGCACGTCAAGCGGTTGCGGTCGAAACTCGGTGAGCACCACAGGGTGCAGACGGTGTGGGGCCGCGGCTATCTGTGGAGCAGCGAGGCCCGCTCGCCGGAAGGGCAGAGCGCCTAGTGCCGTCCGACCTCTGGGAGATCATCGGGTTGGCGCTGGCATGTTCGGTTCCCGTGGTACTCGCGGGCGCACTCGTCATCCGCCTGGCCCGGTCGTGGTCGCTGGCGGTGAGCATGGTGGCGCTGGTGCTCATCCCGGTGTTGGCGACGTTCACCGGTGTGCTCGGCGCCAGCCGCTTCATGATCACCGAAACCTTCGAGAAGACCGCGATCGTCCTGGTGATCGTCTCGGTGGTGACGATTCCCGCCGCGGTGATGCTCGCGCGCTATCAAGCCCGTCGCACCGTGTGGGAGCAGGAGATCCGCGAGTCCGAACGGGCCGCCGAGCAGTCGCGCCGCCGGCTGGTCGCGTTCGTCAGCCACGATCTGCGGACCCCGCTGGCCGGGATACGGGCGGTGTCCGAGGCGATCGCCGATGGTGTGGTACCCGACGCCGAGGTCCGCGTACACGCCAAAACCATTGAGCAAGAGTCAGTTCGGCTTTCCGAGATGGTCGACGACTTGTTCGAGATGTCGAAGATCAATGCGGGCGCGGTCCAACCGGTGTTTGACAAGGTGGCGCTCGATGAGGTGGTCGACGATGTGCTGACCGCGCACCGGATCGCCGCCGAGCGCGCGGGAGTGGCGTTGACGGCCGAGCTGCCGGAGGCGCCGGTGCGGGTGCTGGGCAGCGACCGCGCGCTGGTGCGTGTGCTGTCCAACCTGGTGGCCAACGCGATCGCCCACACCCCGGAAGGCGGGCGGGTGTCGCTGTCGCTGGGATCGGACGAGAACGGCGCGTGGGCACGCGTCGACGACACCGGCGTCGGCATCGACGAGGCCGACCTGCCGCGGGTGTTCGACGTCGCCTACCGGGGATCCAACGATCGCGTGCCGCGTGCCGATTCGTCGCTGCCCAGCGGGTCGGGGCTGGGGCTCGCGATCGCCGCGGGCTTGGTGCAGGCCCATCGCGGGACGTTGTCCGCGCGCAACCTGGGCACCGGCGCACGTTTCGAGGTGCGGCTGCCGCTGGCGGCGGACTGATTTTCACCGTCGCGCCGCCGTCCCTCTGCCTCGAAATAGCGTCCTGGTCGCTGAGCAGCACTTTTGACGACCATGGCTTCTCATTCGGTGCCGAGGGGTTGTTCTTGAGTGATCACTCAAGTAACGTCGTTGACCTCATCCCCCGAGGAGGTTCGCGATGACAACACGAAGCGCCGACAAGGCGGTGCGCAAGTTCAAGTTCGAGCGGCAGCTGGGCCGCGTCCTGATGAACCCGGTGGTCGCCGCGCTCGACCGCGTGGGCATCCGGTCGTCGTTGGTGGTCGACCTCGAGACGATCGGACGCAAGAGCGGGCAACCGCGGCTCGTACCGCTGGCGGGCCGCGCCGACGACACCGGCGTATGGGTGATCTCGCAACACGGTCGCCGCGCAGGCTGGGCCTACAACATTGCGGCGAACCCCAGAGTGCGCGTCCGCGTCAACGGCGAATGGCGCACGGGCACCGCGAAGTTCGAACCCGACGACGACGTGCGCGCCCGAGCCCGCACCTTCGGCGGCGCGGGCAGGCTCGGCCAGTCGGCAACCGCGTTGACGATGCGGGCGATGGAAAGCGACCCGATCTCGGTGCGGATCACCTTCGACACCGCGTGATTTCGGTGTCGTCGGTTTCGCTGGGCGCGACGAACGACACCGAAATCACCCCCTAGTCGGGTAGCGAGTTGCTCAGCCGTTCGGTCGCGGCGACGTAGTCCTCGATGAACTCGCGCACCACCTCCCGCGCCGGTTTGACCTTGTTCATCAGCCCGACACCTTGTCCGACGAAGTACGTCGCCAGCGCCTGGGCGCCGGGATGCCCCTGGGCGGCCAGCACATCGATGCGGCGCACGACGGGCTCGGCGAGCATCGACTGCAGGGGAAGCGGCAGCGGCTTCTGGCCACCTTCGTTCGGCAACCACGCCTGGGTCCAATCCGAAACCAGCTGGCGCGCAGGCTTTCCGGTCCTACCCGCGGAACGTACGGTGTCGCGCGACGAGGCGGCCAGGAACTTCTCCTTGGTGTAGGGCGCCGTCTCCGCCTCTTCGGTCGTCAGCCAGACCGAACCGGTCCAGGCGCCGGCCGCGCCCATCGCCACCGTGGCGGCCATCTGCCTGCCCGTGACAATCCCGCCCGCGGCGAGCACCGGGATGTCGCTGCCGATCGCCGCCAGCGCCTCCAACACCTCGGGCACCAGCACCAGCGTCGTCACCTCACCGCAGTGCCCACCGGCCTCGGTGCCCTGGGCGACGATCAGGTCGACTCCCGCCTGCGCCTGCTTGACGGCGTGCTCCTTGGCGCCGACCAGCGCGGCCACCGGCACGCCGTTCTCCTTGCCGGCCTTGATCATGTAGTCGGGCGGGAGGCCCAGCGCGTTGGCGATCAACCGGATGGGGTGGTTCATCGCCACGTCCAGCAGATCTTTGCCCGTGTTGCCCGAGAGGGCGGCGTTGCCGAATCGCGGCGCCTCCTCAGCCTCGATGTCGTGGGCGGCCAGCAGCTCGGTGACGAAGCCGCGGTATTCGTCGGGGATCCGGCCCGCGAGGTCGCTCATCGTCAGATCCTCGCCCTTGCCCTCGTAGCGGGCCGGGACGATCAGGTCGACGCCGTACGGCTTGCCCCCGACGTGGTCGTCGATCCAGGACAACTCCTGGTCGAGCTGCTCGGGTGTATACGCCGTCCCGCCCAGCACGCCGAAGCCGCCCGCGCTGGACACCGCGGCCACCACGTCGCGGCAGTGGCTGAACGCGAACAACGGGAAGTCGATACCGAACTGCTCACAAATCGCTGGTTTCACCCGGCCAGTATGGCTAGGCCGGTTCACGCCCGAGACAGGAGCCGCCGGATCGCGTCGAGCATCTGCTTGCCGGCAAGCAGCTCGAGGTCGTTGTGCCCGGCGCCGGGCACCAGTTCGTAGCTCTTCGGCTCGTTGGCCGCGTCGTAGAGCCGTCGGCTCATCGGCTCGGGCACGACGTCGTCGCGGTCCCCCGCGATCACCAGTAGCGGCACGCGCACCGACGGGATCCGCTCCAGCGACGGATAGCGGTCCAGCAGCAGCCACCGCACCGGCAGCCACGGATAGTGCACCGCCCCAACGTCGGGCAGCGAGGTGAAAGGTGAACGCAGCATCAACGCATGCGGCGGCCGTTCGACGGAGAGGCCGACAGCGACTGCGGCGCCAAGGGATTCACCGAAGTAGGCGATCTCGTTCACCCCGTCCTGTGCGGCCAGCCACGACTGCGCAGCCCGCGCGTCAGCGGCCAGACCGTCCTCCGACGGGCGGCCCGGATTGCCCCCGAAACCGCGGTAGTCCACCAGCAGCGCCGAGGAGCCCATCCGGTTGAGCGCCACAGCCAACGCTGCGCGCATCGACCGGTCTCCGCCGTTGCCCGGCAGCACCAGCACGGCGGGCCCGTCCCCCTCGACCGGGAAGTACCATGCGTCCAAACGGATTCCGTCGTCGGTTTCGATCACCACGTCTTGTCCGTTGCGCGCCACCGTGGCGGCGGACGGCACGGGGCCCGGGGACGGGAAGTAGACCAACCGCCGCTGCTGAGACCACAGCAGACCCATCAGACCGGACGCCACGAGCGTGACGATAACGAGAACGCGGACGGTGCGGCGCATCAGGTCCGCAACGGTGCGAACGCGAACTCGCGCAATCCGTCGAGCGGGTCCACCGCCGCGGAGAACCCGAGCGTCTCGGCGGCGCGCGCGGGGTCGGCGACGATATGGCGGACGTCTCCGCTGCGGTACTGGCCGGTGACCACCGGCGGCGCGTCGCCGCGGGTCTCGCACAACGCCGCGGCCACCTCGAGGATCGAGATCGGTCGTCCCGAGCACACGTTGAACGCATCGAATCCTTTGCGCTCAGATTCCACGGCCGCGACGTTGGCCGCGGCCACGTCGTCGACGTGCACGAAGTCGCGCATCTGCCCACCGTCCTCGAAAACACGTGGCACGTCGCCGGATTCGAGCTCGGAGCGGAAGATCGCGGCCACGCCGGAATACGGGGTGTCGCGGGGCATGTAGGGGCCGTAGACGTTGTGGTAGCGCAGCGCGGTGACCGCGCCCCCGACGGCCTCCGCCCACGCGAGCGCGTAGTGCTCCTGCGCCGTTTTGCTGGCGGCGTACAGGCTGCGGGGCCGCAGCGGCGCGTCCTCACCCACCAGTCGCCACTGGACGATCGCGCCGCACAAGGGGCACCGGTGCTCGAAAACACCGGCGTCGAGGTCGGCGCGCGTGCGCGGATGAGGGTCGACCGGTCCGTGCTCGGCGCAGTCGTAACGGCCCTGCCCGTAGACCACCATCGACGAGGCCAGCACAAGTCGTTGGCAGCCCGCCGCGAACATCTCGGCCAGCAGCACCGTCGTCCCGTAGTCGTTGTTCGAGCCGTACGAGGGCGCATCGGCGGCGTTGACACCCGCGCCGACCACGGCCGCCTGATGGCACACCGCCTCGACGCCCCTCATCAGCGGCGCCAGCGCGGACGCGTCGCGGACGTCGACCACCCGGCAGTCCGGCGGTGGCTCGGCACCCGGCCCGTGGGCGGCGGGCAGCATCGCGTCGACGGCGATCACATCGTGGCCCGCGTCGCGTAGCGCCTCGTGGATCCGAGCCCCGATGAATCCGGCGGCGCCGGTCAGCAGGACTCTCACGGGAGTTCGAACGGCAGTCGGACACCCTCGTGCGCCAGGCAGTGCGTACAGGAATTCACCTCGGCCGTGTTTGCAGTGTTTTCGATGGCGTCGTGCACGAGCTTCTTGAACGGCACCAGGTTGCGCTGGAACTCGGCGAACACGTCGACGGTGCGCACGGCCGTACCGCTGTCGATGCCCGCATCGAGATCGGTCACCAAGGCGATTGCGGCATAACACATCTCGAGTTCGCGAGCCAAAACCGCCTCGGGGTAGCCGGTCATGTTGACCAGGGTGAAGCCCTGATTGGCGAACCACCGACTCTCGGCGCGGGTGGAGAACCGCGGCCCCTGCACCACCACCATGGTCCCGCCGTCGACGACGCCGGGCAGGTTGGTGGCCGCCGCGCGCAGGCTCGGGCAGTACGGGTCGGCGAACGCGACGTGGATGCCGCCGGAGTCGAAGTAGGTGTCGGAACGGCCGCGGGTGCGGTCGACGAGTTGGTCGGGCACCACCGTGGCCCCGGGTCCGAGGGCAGGGGTGAGGCTGCCGACCGCGCAGGGCGCGAAGATGCGTCGCACCCCGAGGGTGCGCAGCGCCCACATGTTGGCCCGGTACGGCACGGTGTGCGGGGAGAACTCGTGGTCGACCCCGTGGCGCGGCAGGAACGCCACCTCGTGCGCGCCGATGGCGCCCACGGTGATCGGGGCGCTCGGCGCGCCGTAGGGGGTGTCGACGGTGACGCTGCGGGCGTCGGCCCCGAAGAAGCTGTAGAAACCGCTCCCGCCGATGACTCCCAGCACGTCTAAGCGGGCGGTTGGTCGTCGGTCTCGTCGAGCTGTTGCGACGCGCGCCGCACGGTGTCGCGGATCTCGAACGCGTCGGTCGCGAAACCGCCGATCGCGTTGGCGACGTCCTTGACCGCGGTGGTGACGATCGACACCACCTCGCCGACGGTCGATACGCCGGAGTCGAAGATCTCCTGCACGGCGTCCTTGCGGATCTCCGCCTTGCTGAGTCGGTCCTCCATGCGCTCAGTCTGCCACGGCCTGGCGCCGTGCGAGACTGGCGCTCGTGGCGACATTCGCGCAATGGGTCGAGGGCGCTCGGCCGCGCACGCTGCCCAACGCGATCGCACCCGTGATCGCGGGTACCGGAGCGGCGGCGTGGTTGCAGGCCGCGTGCTGGTGGAAAGCGCTGCTCGCACTGGCGGTCGCCGTAGCGATGATCGTCGGAGTCAACTACGCCAACGACTACTCCGACGGCATCCGCGGCACCGACGACGTCCGCGCGGGCCCGCTGCGGCTGGTCGGTTCCAAGGTCGCCACGCCTCGGGCGGTGTTGACCGCCGCGGTGGTGAGCCTGGCCGTGGCGGCGATCGCCGGGCTGGTGCTGGCGGCGGTGAGCGCGCCGTGGCTGATCGCGGTCGGCGCGGTGTGCATCGCAGGGGCGTGGTTGTACACCGGCGGGTCGAAGCCGTACGGCTACCTCGGACTCGGCGAGGTCGCGGTGTTCGTGTTCTTCGGATTGGTCGCGGTGCTGGGCACCCAGTACACCCAGGCGCTGCGGATCGACTGGGTGGGCGCCGCGATCGCAGTGGCGATGGGGTCCATGTCGTCGGCGGTGTTGGTGGCCAACAACCTGCGCGACATCCCGACCGACAAGGAGTCGGGAAAGATCACGCTGGCCGTGAGACTGGGCGACGCCCGGACCCGGCTGATGTATCAGGTGCTGCTGGTGGTGGCCTTCGCGTTGACGTTGGTGCTGATGCTTGCGACGCCGTGGGTTGCGGTCGGCCTGGTGGCCCTGCCGCTTGCGGTGCGCGCGGCCGCGCCGGTGCGCAGACGTCGCGGCGGTCGGGAATTGATTCCGGTTCTGCGCGATACCGGGTTGACGATGCTCGTGTGGGCGGTCGCCGTTGCGCTTGCGCTGGCGCTCGGGTGATCTCGAGCGTGCGCGAAGTGTCGGGATTTCGCGGCGTGTCGTGTGCCAACACGCACGCTCGCGCTGAAGATGACTAGGTGACCGTCGTCGGGGCGTCGGCCACCTTCACCAGGGTCACTTCCGGTTTTGCGGGTACCGCGTCGGCGAGGAACCACCGAAACGCCAGGTTGCCGCGCGGATAGTCCACGGTGGTAATCGAATTCGGGTGCGCGGTGGTACCGCGGGAGATGACGGCGGTGATCGAACCGTCGGAGTTGGGTACCGCGCTGAAGCCGTTGATCGACGTCTTGGCGTCGGTCACACCCGCCATGAACTGGTTCCACACGACGAGGTTCCAGAACCGGCATGCCGGAGGCCTGTGCGTGACGACGAGGGCCTCGTCGTCTTCTAGCACGAAGCTGCCGTAGGCATAGCATGCGTCGCGCGCCGACCAGCCGAAGTTCGCATCCGGCACCTGGTAGGGATCGGCGAATTGGTTTGCCACCTGCGAGATTTCGTGACCCAGCGTGTGGCTGTCATCGACCCGCACGCCGACCGCAAGCGGCACGATCGCGAACATCGTGCGCAGCCACGCCGCGCTGGCGCGCAGCGCCGCGGCGGTCTCCTCGTCGCCGTGCCGGATCGGGTCGGGCTCGTCGAGCGCCTCGATATGCCACGACACCGGGCGGCCGGTCAGCGGGTCGGCCTGGTAGTCGCGGGTCACCAGCACCACACCGCCGTCGGTCGGGCCGTACTCGAAGGAGAAGTTGCCGTCGGCATCCAAGGCGCCTAAGGACTCGAGGTCGTCGTCGCGGACCAGCGCGACGATCCGATCCGACCACGCGCCGGGGGACGGCTCGTTGTAGGCGGTCACCGAGAAGTAGACGCTGTCGCCCCTGTTACCGCTGATGCGGTAGCGGCGCTTCGGGTCGACCGGGCACATGAAGTAGAAGGCGTCGGTGTTGTCCCCGCCCCAGCGCCGGTCGCGCCGGAACGGGGTGTTGAGCTCGACCCACACGGGTCGGCTCGGCTCGGCGAAGAGATACGTGTCGAAAGCGACGCCGAGCGTGGTGGCCAGCATGCGGTAGCCGTCGGCAATGTGACGGTCGTCGGAGACAGCGCGGTCCCCTTCGAGGAAGCTGCGGTCGAGGCCGCCGAGGGTGTCGAGCAGTTCTCGCCACGCTTTTGGCGATTCGTGCGTCATGCGCTGATTCCTCTCGTGATGAAAGTGGCGGTTCGGTCCACCCATGCGTCGTCGAGTCGATCCCCGCGGGTGATCAGGCACAGAAACGTCATGCCTGCCATGGCCTCGACGACGTCGGCGGCCGACACCTCCGGCCGTGCCTCGCCGCGGGCCGAAGCTGCGTCGAGCCGTTCGGTCAGCCCGCGCGAGAGCACATGCGAGAAGCGCTCCAGCAGCGCGGCGTGCAGCGCGGGATCGGCCGCCATCTCCGCAACCAGGCCGGGCAGTGCGGCACGCGCGGCGGGGGTGGTCAGCACGCCGACTGTTCGGCTGAGCATCTCGCGGATGTCGCCGGCCAGCGATCCGGTGTCGGGGAGCTCGGTCGCCGTGCCGAGCGGAAACACCACCTCGTGCACGAGATGCGCCTTGCCCGGCCAGCGGCGGTAGATGGCGGGTTTGCTCGTGCCCGCGCGACGGGCGATCGCGTCGACGGTGAGGTCTCCGTAACCGGTGGATCCGAGCAGGTCGACCGTCGCGCTGAGCACCGCGTCGTCGATGCGCTTGTCGCGGGGTCGGCCAATTTCCGTCGTCATTACGAAACTGACAGTAACATAACTCGCTGTGACCGACGTCTCACCAGCCCCGCCCGTCGTCCTCGACGACCTAGCCGAGCCGCGCTTCCCCGCGGAGATCCAGCCGATCCGCGACATGATGGCGGCGATGGCGCCCGAGTGTCCGCTCGACGCCGACGCCCTGCACGCCAAGGCCAGTGCGGAGACCGGGCTCGACGACTTCGGCCCCGACGATTACCGCGACCGCCTCGACGTGTATCTGGCTGCGCTGCAGGAGATTCCAGGACTGAGCGACGCCGGAGTGGTGAACTTCCACGCCCAGCTGGTCCAGTTGCTGAAGAACCGACTGCTGCTCACCGACCTACTGGCCAGGCATCCCGAGATCTACGACATCGAACTGGCGCCGCCGGTCGTCATCGCCGGGCTGCCACGCACCGGCACCACCCACCTGCACAACCTCCTGGCCGCGGGTCCGACCTTCCGCACCCTTCCGTACTGGGAGAGCAACGAACCGTTCCCGCTGCCCTCAGAAGCCGGCGTCGATCCGGATCCGCGGCGCACCCGGATGGATGCCGCGGTGGAGTTCATGAATGCGGTGATGCCGCACTTCGCGCTCATGCACGAGATGACGACCGACCACGTGCACGAGGAGATCCAGCTGCTGGCCAACGACTTCAGCTCGATGCTGTTCGAGACGTTGGCGCATGTGCCGCGGTGGCGCGACTACTACCTCTCACACGACCAGACGCCCCACTACGAGCACCTGGCGCTGCAGTTGAAGGCGCTGCAGTTCCTGCGCGGGGGCAGACGGTGGCTGCTCAAATCCCCGCAGCACCTCGAGCAGCTGCCCGTGCTCGACCGGGTCTTTCCCGGTGTGGTGGTGATCACGACCCACCGCGATCCGGTCCCCGTGGTGCTGTCGATGCTCGCGATGCTGACCTACTCCGCGCGCATGCACTGCGCACCGGTTCCGGTCGAGGACATCGCCGCATGCTGGATCGACCGTCTCGAGCTCATGCTGGCCGCGTTGATCCGCGATCGCGACGTCATTGGGGCCGAGCGATCGATCGACGTCAGGTTCGACGACTTCATGGCCGACGAAATGGACACCGCCGCAGCGATTTACGCACTCGCAGACGAGGCGATGACCGAGGATGCTCGCGCCGCCATGGCCGAGTACCTCGCGGGGCACCAGCGGGGCAGGCTCGGGCGGGTGGCGACGTCGCCGCAGATGTTCGGACTAGACCCGAACGAGTTGCAGGCCCGCTTCGCCCCGTACGTCGAACGCTTTTTGACCTAACCCTCGCGCGGTCGTCGCGGCCGTTCGTCCGATCAGCGGTGTGTGAATACCCTGGCCCGGGTATCCGCATCCGGCAGCCGGAGACGAGAGGCATCCATGACCGCAGCACGAACTCAACTCGATCAGCGCGATCTCGCGGAGGCGCGGCGCGTCGTCGCCGCCGTCTCCGATGCCTTCTCGGCCAAGGTCGTCGGCCAGGAGAACCTGCGCGAGTCGTTGCTGATCGGCCTGCTCGCGGGCGGTCACATCCTCATCGAGAGCGTTCCGGGACTGGCCAAGACGACCGCTGCACGCGTGATCGCCGAAGCCATCGACGGCGGGTTCCGACGCATCCAGTGCACGCCCGACCTGCTGCCCAGCGACATCATCGGCACCCAGATTTACGAGTCCGCGACCAACTCGTTCGTCACCCAGCTCGGGCCGGTGCACACCAACATTGTGCTGCTCGACGAGATCAACCGGTCCAGCGCCAAGACACAGAGCGCCATGCTCGAGGCGATGGAGGAGCGTCAGACCACGATCGCGGGCACCGAGTATGCGATTCCCGAGCCGTTCCTCGTGATCGCGACGCAGAACCCCGTCGACCAGGAGGGCACCTATCCGCTGTCGGAAGCCCAGACCGACCGGTTCATGCTCAAGGACGTCGTGCACTACCCCACCTCCGAGCAAGAGGTGGAGATGATGTCCCGGATGGACGCGGGGCTCTACGACAAAGAGCACCGCAGCAGGCCGGTCGCCGGGCTCGACGACATTCGCCGGCTGCGCGCGGTCGTGCGCGACGTCCACATGGACCGGGCGCTGATGCACTACGCCAGCCAACTGGTCACCGTCACCCGTGAACCCGAGCAGTATTTGCCGCGTCAACTGGCCCGGTTGATCGAGTACGGCGCCAGCCCTCGCGCCACCATCGCCTTCTGCAATGCCGCCAGGGCGCTGGCCCTGCTGTCCGGCCGCGGGCATGTCATCCCCGGTGACATCGCCAAGCTCGCCCACCGGGTGTTGCGGCACCGACTCATCCTCGGTTTCGAGGCCGCCAGCGCGAACGTCACCCCTGAGCTGATCATCGACGCTGTCCTGCAAGCGGTTCGAGTGCCGTAGGGCCGGTATGGGCAGACACCTCACCACGGCGAGGACGCACTTCGGCACCGACACCCGCGGCATGCTCGAAGGCGGCCGCTACGCGTTGCTGCACACCCGCAGCCTGGAATTCGACGATCTGCGGCCCTACGTGCCCGGCGACGACGTCCGCGATATCGACTGGAAGGCCTCGGCGCGGTCGGGTCATGTGCTGATCAAGCGATTCGTCTCCGAGAAGCATCACAAGCTGCTGCTCGTCGCGGACGCCGGTCGCAACATGGCGGCTCTCACCCCGAGCGGGGAGTTGAAACGCGATGTGGCCGTGAATATCCTGGGCGCATTCGGGCTCATCACGCTCGGGCGGTCCGACCAGATCGGCATGGTGTTCGGTGACACCCGCGGTTGTGTCAACATCCGGCAGCGCCGCGGCGAGACCCACATCGAAAGCCTGCTGCACAGGTACTACGGTCACGCCTCGCTCGGGACTGGTCGCAGTGATATCGTCTGCCAACTCGATTATGTGGCAACGCATTACCGCCACCCGATGCTGGTCGTAGTGGTGTCCGACGAGCCGGAGGTCGATGACCGGCTGACCGACTCCGTCACCCGGCTGACCGCCCGCAACGACGTGCTGTGGGCGACGATTTCCGACATGCCCGCCGTCGGCGCCAAGGACGACCGGGCCGGATTCGACGTGTCGACCGGCCGGTTCGTCCTCGACACCGCAACCCTGGGCCCGCGGGTGGTCGCGGCGTACCGCAAGGCCGAGCAGGCGCGGGCGCAGCGACTCGACGAGTTCATGACCGCTCGGGCCGTACCGCATACCAGGATCGGCGGCAGCGGTGAGATCCGTACCCGGCTCGTCGCCCTGACCGAGGTGTTCGCCCGTGCCGGATGACTTGTTGCGGTTCGTCGGTGGACCGATGCCGTACTGGTCTGGGTGGTTGTGGCTCGGGTTGCTGATCGTGTTACTGGTAATCGTCTGGTACATCGGTGTGTTCGTATGGACGCTGCCGGCGCAGCAGCTCCGGCGTCTTCCCGTGGTGCGTTCCCTGCATGCCCGGCTGCTGCGCCGTCGCTTCGCGCGCAGTGTGCAACGCATTGCGGCCAGGCACCGCGATGGCGAGCTCACCGATGTCGAGGCGGGCGCCGCGATGAGCCGCACTCTGCGCAGTTTCCTGCACCAGGCGACCGGAACACGGGCCCAGTACCTGCAGCTTGACGACATCGCATCCGGTGAGCTGGCGCCCGCCGCGCCGACGCTCGCCGCACTCGACGACGCGCAGTTCAACACGGCCTCACCGGTTCGGGTCGACGAGGTCGGCGCGACGACCGAGGAGCTGATCCGCTCGTGGCCCTGACCTGGTGGCCGATCGCCGTCATCGGATTCGCCTGTCTGGCAGGCGCTGTCGCGCTCGCGGTCGTCGTACCGACCAAGCAGTTACAGCGACAGTTGCGGCCGTTGGCGAACACCCTCCGCCTGACCCGTCTACCGGAATACGCGCGGGTGGCGCGGGCGCGAACGGTGTCGATGGTCGTCACGATCGTGCTGCTTGTCTTGTTGTTCGGCGCAGCCGTGCTGGCCAGCGCCCGACCCAGCGGGTTGTGGTGGTCGCTGCAGACTTCCGAAATACCAGAGGACGTGATGTTGTGCGTCGCCGAACCGGCCGACGATCCCAGCACCGGCGCGTTCCTGTCCTATTTCGCGGAGCGCACCGGAGCGTTCGGCACGCAGCGGATCGGTTTGACCTCGGTCAACCGCCGGGTGATCCCGCTGACCCGCGATTATCAGTTCGCGGTCGAAAGACTCGGGGAGGCAGCCGGTCTCGCCGGCCTACCCGATGATTCGGCGCTGACGCCTGCTCAGCGCAATAGCCTGGCGTCGTTCGCCGCACCCGTGACATACGTGGACTACGCGACGAGCGTCGCCGACGTCCTCGCGCTGTGCGCCGCGGGCTTCCCCTCCGACGAGCCCCCTGGTGAGCGCCGCCGTTCGATCATCTACCTGGGGCCCGGCGAACTGCGCGCCCCCGACGAGACCCGCCCGTCGCTCTACACCGACCAGCAGGTCGCCGAGTTGGTGCAGGAGCGCGGAATCCAGGTCAACGCGCTGGTGTCGTCACCGGGTCCGGTGCGGTCCGTCGTATCGGCCACGAGCGGGCGATACGCGCCGATCGGACCCGACCTGGCGGGCCAGCTGGACGGGATCCGGGCGCATCCGCCCGAGGCCGACCGGGCCGCCACCCTCGCAGGATTTCGCGGTGACACCCCGACCGTCCCGTTGGCGATCGCGGTCGCGGTGTCGGCGCTGCTGTGCCTGTCGCTGGCGGTGCTTCGACGATGACGTTCTCCCCCGTCGTACCGCCGGCATTGCTGATCGCGGTCGCTGTCGCCGCGATCGTGCTGCGGCTCATCACCATGCGCCAGCTGGCGCGCAGCGCCAGCCAGCGATTAACCACCGTGTGGCGGTGGTCGGCGCTGACGCTCGCGGTGGTGCTGATGCTGATCGCCGCGGCCAGACCGGCCATCGGCGGTGACGCCGAGCAATCGGTCACGACCGGCTCGGACGGCGACACGACGGCCAACGTGTTCCTGATCGTCGACACCTCCGCCGAATCGGCGATCGCCGAGATCCGCGACGACGTCGCCGCGCTCATCGACCACTACCCGCAAGCACGGTTCGCACTCATCACGTTCGCTGCGCGCTCCTCGGTGGAATGGCCGCTGTCCGAAGACAACTGGAGCCTCAAGCCGGTGGTCTCAGCGGTGGCCCCCGACACCGCCGGGGCCGAGGTGAACGCGGCCGCGGCCGCGAACGTCCTGCGTTACCAGTTGATCGCGGCGGGCCAACGCAGCCCGGACGCAGCGAACCTGGTGTTCTACTTCGGGTCCGGGGCGCCCGGGTCGCAGGCTCCGCAGGGCGAGTTCGATCCGGTGCCCGGGTCGGTGGACGGCGGTGCGGTGTTCGGTTACGGGGCGACCCGCGACGAGTCGCGTCTGCGGGCGATCGCCGATCAACTCGGCGTGCCGTTCGTGGCCCGGGACACGGCGCAGGCGGTCACCGAGGATGCGCCCGATGTCGACGGTGTCTCGTCGGCGCGGGCCGACGCCACCGCCTCCGATCGAACCGACTTGTACTGGTTCTTCACCATGGTGGCCGCAGTCCTGTTGCTGTTCGAGATCTACCTCACGCTGCGCGAGTTCCGCACCAGTCGCGCGGCTCGGCGAGACGAGGTGGTCTGATGCGTCCCTCACGGTTGCGGCTGCGCCGCCGGTTGCTGCTGTTCTCGGCGCCCGTCGTGATCGTGGCGCTGGCGATCGCGCTCAAGCTCGTCTCCGCTGTGGTGGCGGGCGAGTCCGCGGTGTCGCACTTCGCCGACCGCGACGCCGATGCACTGCGCGGCGACGTCGCGGTGATGGGCCTGCTCAACATCGTCGAACCCGCGAAGGCACCGTTCGCGGCGGGGACTCTCGCGGTCCTCGACGACCGCCTCGCCGACGCCGACGATCACTTCTCGGAAGCGTTGAGCCGCACTGCACCGGATCGGTCTTGTCCCGTACTGGTCAACCTGGAACTCGTGCGCGAGCGCCAGGGTGACATCGACGCGTGGGAGAACCGGCCCGATGCGGCGCGCGACCGGTACCTCAGCGCGCTGGATCTCGTCGAGAACGCGCCCGACGGCTGTTTCGAGGGCAACACCGATCCCGATCCCGAGCGGCGCGCCGTACGCAACGACGCGGCACCGCGGCTGCAGGCCAAGCTGGCCGGTCTGACCGCTGCGCCTCCGCCTCCGCCGCCGCTGGCACCACCCCCACCACCGGCGGCGCCAGTCCCCGCCCCGGTGGCACCCGACGCCGACACGCCCCGGGACGCGTTGCGGCTGGATCCCGGCTCCGGGGATCCGCTCGACAAGCTGCAGCAGGTGCTGCAGGACGCTGCGGGCTAGCCGGTACTGGTTCCGGTCCAGTACTCGGCGAAGCGGCCGTTTTCGATGCGCAGGATGTCGTTACCGGTGAACCGCTTCGGTCCGTCCTGGGCCGCGCCCGTGCCGATCCACCTGGCCGCCAGCATGTCGCCGTCGACGAACGGCTCGACTTCGATCACGAACTTCAGGTCGCTGAGCATCTGATGGGTTTCCCCGACGACCGCCTGCAGGTCCGCTGGCCCTCGAACCTCCCGGCCGGGCCAATGTCCTACGAATCCTTCGGTGACCAGCTCAGCCGCAACGGGATCTCCCGCCCACAATTCGTCTATCCATCGTGTGTATAGCTCTCTAGGCGAAATCATGTTGGTGTCTTACCCGGCCCGGGGCGGGAAACGCAATCTACCGACGAGTACGACAGGCGCAAATGGGGGCAATCGGGGATATGTCACATCAGCCCCAGCGTGTCGAGCAGTCGATCGAGGTCGTTGTCGTCGTTGTAGAGGTGGAATCCGACGCGGACGGCCCCGGGCCGCACCGATGCGCGGATGCCTGCGCTCACGAGCCTTTCCGCCGCGCCGTTGATGGGCAGCGACACGATCGCCGACTCCTGCGGAGGCAGTTGCAGCGCTAGCCGCAGCCTTGCGGCCAGACCGACGCTGTGGCGCTCGACGGCGACCCGGTCGAGCGTGGCGAGCCAGGGCAGAGTCAACCCTGCGCCCAGTGCGCTGAACCAGGTCGGGGAGATGTCGAAACGTCGCGCGTCGTCGGCGAGCTGAATCGGCAGCCCGTAGATCGCCTGCCACGGCTGCTCGGCGGCGTACCAGTTCGCGGCGTGCGGCGTCATCATGCGGCGCACGCGCTCGCTGAGCGACATCCAGGTGACGCCCCGCGGGGCGAGTAGCCATTTGTAGGCCGCGGCGACGGTCACGTCGGCCCAGCCGAGGTCGAGGGCCTTCCAGCCCACCGCCTGGGTGATGTCGACGACGGTGACGGTGTCGGTGCCCGCGACGGTTCGGCGCAGCGCCTCGGCGTCGAGCAGCGCCCCGGTGGCCGACTGCACCAGGCTCACGGCCACCACGTCGAAGTCCGCGGCGTCGGCCACGAGTTGGTCGGCGGGTAACTCGGTGACCGTGACCCCGCGACCGGCCTGCGCGGCGAACGGAAACGTCGTGCTGGTGAATTCCCCGGGCAGCACGACCACGCGGCTGCCTTCGGGGATCGCGGCCGCTACCAGCCCCAACGCTCCCGAGACGGTGCTGCCCATGGCGACCGACTCCACGGGTACGCCCGCCAGCGCGGCGTAGCCGGCGCGTCCGGCGCGCACCTGACCGTCGAAGGACGGGACGTCCATCGTGCCGTGCTGCCACTGCGCGATGCAGTCGTGCAGCGCGTCGACGACGAAGCGCGGCGGCAGACCATACGTCGGGTTGTTGAGATATCCTGCCGCGCCGTCGAATTCGGCCCCGAACGCCTCACGCACCGCGGAAGCGGTCATCCTCGGGACGGTGGGTCTTCGCCCCGCAGCCGGGCTTGGAGTTGCTCCCGGTCGCGACGCCTGCGTTCATCGAAGGCCGCGATGCTCTCGGTGGCGCGGCGACGAAGGGGGGCGAAGAGCCAGATGCCTAGCGGCAGTGCGATCACCAAGGCGAAAAGCAACGCGACGATGAGCGGGAATTCGCGCAGTCCGAGCAGATGTCCGGCGCCCAGAATCGCTGCCGCGACCGCCGCGACGAGCAGAAGCCGTGCCAGCACATAGGCCAGCACGTCCACCACGAGGCGAGTTCCCTGGCGACCGTCAGACACGAACCGAGCCTACCGATGGCGCGTATATTCGAACCAAGGAGGTTTTGTTCTCGTGGCGTATCTGCTCCTGATTCTCGTGGTGTGCACGCTGGCGTATGTCGGCTGGCGGCTGACCCGAGGGTCTTCGAGCCGTCCGCGCACCCGGGTGATCGGGCCGGACGACGATCCTGAATTCCTGCGTCGGCTCGGCCAGGAGGACAACCCGAGACCGTGACCGCGCAGTTCTAACGTCGCGCGCCGGGGAATCCGGCCGCGACTTCGGCGGCCAGCTCGAGCAACGCTCCCCTCGTTTCCGGTTTGAGCCGGTCGAGGCTGATCTCGGCACCCTCCTCGAGGTGCGGATCGAAGGGCACCTCCACCACCGCCCGGCACCGCCGGCTGAAGTGGTCGACGACCTTGTTCATGTCGACCTTGCCTGACCGTGGGCGCACCGCGTTGATCACCGCGACCGAGTTGCGCACCATGTCCTGATGTCCGTGGGCGTCCAGCCAGTCCAGCGTCGCCGACGCGCTGCGGGCCCCGTCGACCGAACCGGAACTGATCACCACCAAGGTGTCGGCCTTGGCCAGCACCGCCGCCATGGCCGACTGCATCAGCCCCGTGCCGCAGTCGGTGAGCACCAGGCTGTAGAAGCGCTCGAGCACCTCGAGAGTGCGGCTGTAGTCGTCGGAGCTGAACGCCTCCGACACCGCGGGGTCGCTTTCGGAGGCGAGCACCTCCAGCCGGCTCGGGCCCTGGGAGGTGTAGGCGCGGACGTCGCTGTAGGCCTTGATGCCTTTCGCGTCGCGCAGGAGATGGCGCACCGTGGCCGGGCTCTCGAGCGGCACCTTCTGGCTCAGCGTGCCGCGGTCGGGGTTCGCGTCGACGGCGATGACGCGGTCACCGCGAAGCGACGCCAGGGTCGCGCCCAACGTCGCGGTGATCGTTGTCTTGCCGACCCCGCCCTTCAGGGACAGCACCGCGATGCGGTGGCACCCGCGCAACGGGCGCTGGATCTCGGCGGTGAGGGCCTGTCGGCGTCGAGCCTTCGGCCCGTCACCGAGGTTGATCAATCGAAAAGACCCGTAGTACAGCCACTTGCGCCAGCCCTCGCAAGGCGCGCGTTTGGGTTGTCCGAGCAGCGCGACAGTCGAGAGGTCGAGATACGGCGCCGGGTCGCCATCGGCGATGTTCGGTGGGGAGACGACCGGAATGCCGTGCGGCGGCGTGGTTGCGGTCCATTCGGGCGGCGGATCGGCCGCGGGATCGCTGAAGCGGCTCTGTGCGCGGAATCCCCCTGGCGCATAGGCGTTTTCGGGCACTATCGCGGGTGAGGCCGCGTCCTTGCCGACACCATCGTGGGCGTGATGCACCGGTTGTTCAGACACGCTGACGGCCCCCCAAGGCTTAGCAAGATTTCGTCGCCGATCTTAGCCAAGCACGACGCTGCGACTCAGCCGACGCCGGCGTAGGAGTGCAGTCCGACGGTGACCAGGTTGATGAAGAAGAGGTTGAACACCATCGCGATGAAGCCGGCGACGTTGATCCACGCGGCCTTCTTGTCGCGCCACCCAGCTGTGGAGCGAGCGTGCAGGTACGCGGCGTAGATGACCCACGCGATGAATGACACGGTCTCCTTGGGGTCCCAGCCCCAATAACGGCCCCATGCCTCTTCGGCCCAGATCGCCCCGAAGATGACGCCGAACCCGAACACCGGGAACGCGAAGATCGTGGTGCGGTAGGCGATCCGGTCCAAGGTCTGCGCGTCGGGGAGCCTGTCCAGGGCGCGGGCGAGAATGCCGTCGGCCGAGCGGCGCTCGGGGTCGGCGAACCGCGACATCTTCAGCAGGAAAAGGATGCTGGCGACGCCGGCGACCAGGAACACCCCAGACCCGAGGCTGACCACCGACACGTGAATGGGCAGCCAGTACGACTGCAGGGCGGGCATCACCGGCGCGGCGTTGGTGTACAGCCAGCGGCCCGAGACGGTCAGCAGGATCAGCACCGGAAGGAGCACGAACACCCACAGCGTCCGGTACTGGCGGCGACGTAGCACCACCGCCGCGGCGACCAGCCCGCAGAAGCAGGTCAGGTTGATGAACTCGTACATGTTGCCCCACGGCACCCGCGAGGTGGCCGCACCGCGCAGCACGATGCAGGCAAGCAGCAGGCCGATGCCGAGGTAGGTCAGTGCGAGACCCGCGCCGCCGATCCGTTCGTCAAGCGGGCGGCGCCGGGTCTCGGTGACGACGCCGGGTGCGGCGCTGTCGGCGCCCACGCCGCCGGCTGCCGCGGCTCCCCGCCCCGATGTCGCCGCCGCTCCCACGAGCTCCCTGGCGTCGGCCTTGCGGCTGCGGCTGTAGGCCAACTCGATCGCGAGCAGTAGCAGCGCACCAACCAGGACCAGCACCGATGAGGTGAACGCCCAGTCCGAGTAGCGGGCTAAACCGACGTCGATCTGCTCGGGGTTCATGTGACCTTCTCTCCTGCGGCGTGCGCCGGCCTGGGGTCGGGAAGGAGGCGCTGCGTCAACCGCTCGAACTCCTCACCCCACCCGGAGTTGTCGGTGCGCGCCAGCCCGCCCAGCTCGACGGTTACGGTACCCGGCCCGGCGCGGCTGATCCGAATCCAGATCCTGCGCCGGCGCACCACCAGCGACACCAACAGCCCCGCCATCATGGTCATCGCGAACACCAGCACCCACACCTGTGCCGGATCGTGGGAGACCTGGACGTTGATGAACGGCACGGCGCCGTCGAACCGCACCACGGTGCCGTCGTCGAGCTGCGTCGATTCGCCTGCGCTGAGGTTGACCCGCGCCTTCTTGGTGAGCCGGCCCTGCTCGATCAAGCGCGGGTCGAGCGTGAACAGCGACTGCGGGCGTCCGCTGTCCAGGCCGGTGTCGCCGCGGTAGATGTCGATCGCGACTGCGGGGTCGTTGAGCGCCGGGAAGCTCGAGGACAGCAGCGTGCCGTGCAGCTGTTCGGTCGGGGCGAACAGGCCCTGGATCGCGAGCTGGTTCTTGCGACGTTCGTCGGCATCCGGATAGGTGCCGGCGGGCGGGTCGAACCGCATGGCGCCCGACGACAGGAAGGTGACCTGATCGTCGGGTCGCCACTGCAATGTCTGCGTGCGCGTCTGCCCGTCGGGGTAGGTCACGGTGAAGGTGGGGGCGTAGCCGTGGCCCTGCAAATAGACTCGGTCACCGCCGACCCGCAGCGGGTGGTTGACCTTCAGGTGGTAGGGCCGCCAGGTGCCCGACTCCAGATCGGTGCCCGCCTGGTACTCGATGTCGGCGGCGAACGACGTGGCCTGCCCCGTCGGCAGATAGTCTGCTTGGAAGTCGTTGACCCGTAGGCAGATCGGATACAACGAGGTGCCGTCCACGGTGTTTCCGGCACGGAACGAGTCGAACGCCGCCGGCGAGGCCGAGCAGAATCCCGGGCCGCCGTCGGCGATGACGATGACGTTGCCCTCGTAGCCGAACAGTTTGCCCGCCGCCACCGCCACGAGAAGGCCGAGCAGCGAGAAGTGGAACACGATGTTGCCGAACTCGCGCAGATAGCCCTTCTCTGCCGAGATTTCGACGGTTCCGTCGTCTTCGCGGGTGGCCTTGCGCCATCCACGCAACCGCTCGTTCACCGTGGCCGCCAAGCCATCCGCCTCGCCGGACACCTCGGCGGTGTGGTGTTTGGGCAGCCGACCCAGGTTGCGCGGGGCGGGGACGGGGTTGGCCCGCATGCTGCGGAAGTGTTCGATCAGACGTGGGGTGAGGCAGCCCACCAGCGATATGAACAGCAGCACATAGATTGCGGTGAACCAGAAGCTGGAGAACACGTCGAACGCCTGCAGCCGGTCGAGCCACGGCCCGATGGTCGGGTGCTCGGCGATGTACTGGTCGACCTTGGACTCGTTGAGGCTGCGCTGCGGCAGCAGGGCGCCCGGGATCGCCGCGAGGGCCAACAGGAACAGCAACACCAGCGCGGTGCCCATCGACGTCAGGGTCCGCCAGGTGTTACGTATCAGCGCAAACACTTTCGTCATATCGGCAGCGTCACATTACTGACGAAGGCGTCCCGCACCCAGGACACGAAGTCGCCCCACAGCCCCGTCACCAGCGCGACGCCGACCAGGATCAGCAGCACACCGCCGAAGATCTGGATCGTGCGGGTGTTCCTGCGCAACCACGCCAGACCCTGCACTGCGCGCGCCGAGCCGAACGCCAACAGCACGAACGGGATTCCCAGGCCGAGGCAGTAGGCGATGACGAGCGCAACACCGCGGGCGACGTTGGCGCCGTCGGTGGCCGAGGCGACCGCGATCACGCCGGTCAGGGTGGGGCCGAGGCACGGTGTCCAGCCCAGGGCGAAGACCGCGCCGAGCAACGGGGCGCCAGCCAGCGTGGAGATCTGCCGCGGCGCGAATCGGGCCTCCCGCTGTAATGCGGGGATGAACCCGACGAAGGCCAGCCCCATCACGATGGTGACCACACCGCCGATACGTTGCAGGAGAAGCTGGTTGGTGATCAGCGATGTCGTCATCCCGAGCACGGCGACGGTGCCGAGCACGAACACCACCGTGAACCCGGCGACGAACAGTGCGGCTGCGCCGGCGACCCGGAGCCGGGTGATTCTCGCCGAAACCGACGTTTTGGCGGGTTCTTCCCCCGTATTTCCGCCAGAACGTCGGTCCCGACGAACCAATACCGGGGAGTGCCCGGGGGCAGCTTCGTCCTCTACGCCGACGACGGCGGCCAGGTACGACAGGTAACCGGGAACCAGCGGCACCACGCACGGCGACGCGAAGGAGACCAGCCCGGCGAGCACGCTGACCAGGAGTGCCAGCAGAACCGGACCGCCGGCGATCAGCTGGTCCACCTGATCGATACTCACGTGCCGGCCTTCTCGGGCTCGGCGGCCCCATCCTTTTCGCGCGCAAGCCGTTCCACCACCGGCTGGAGGTCCTCGGCCAGCAGTTCACGCAGGAACACCGCGGCGACGCGGTGCTCGCGGTCCAGGACCACCGTCGAGGGGATCACCGTCGTCGGATAGCGTCCCCCGAACGCGATCATGGTCCGCATCGGCGGATCGTAGATCGACGGGAAGGTGATTCCGCGGTCGATGATGAAGTCGCGCGCCGCAATTCGGTTGTTGTCCCGGACGTCGATGCCGAGGAATTGCACGCCGAGGTCCTTGGTGGCGTCGTAAACCTTTTGCAGCTCGGTGATCTCGGTTCGGCACGGACCACACCACTGGCCCCACACGTTGAGCACCACCACCTTGCCCGCGAAATCGTCCAGGGAGATGGTCTTGTCGGGGTCCATCAGATCGGGACCGCGGAGCGGGCCCGGGCGGCCACGATCCTGCGGGGGATCGTAGAAGATGTCGGTCTGGCCGCCGGGGGCGACGAATTCGAAGGTGCCGCCCTGCGCGACGGCGTCGTCACCGGTGGAGCAGCCGACCAGCGCGACACATCCCGCGCAAGCTGCGATGACCGCCTGCGCGAAGAGCCGACGGCCGAGCACCACCCACCGACTCACTGCCCGGCCAACTCCGCGTAACCCCAGCCGACGTAGGTGTCCCCGTGGAAGTAGAACGATGTCACCGACGCCAGGTTGCACAGCCGCCGGGTCGGGAAGTGGTGCAGCGGTTGACCGACCATCGACCGGCGCAACGTCTCAACGGGCAGTTGATGGCTGACGCACACCGCCTCGTGGCCGGCCGCCTTGGCCCTGGCCCGATGCACCGCGGCGGTCATCCGCTCGGCGATCTCGTGGTACGGCTCCCCCCATGACGGGATGCGCGGATTGCGCAGGTGCCACCAGTTGCGCGGGTCGCGCAGCGCACCGTCGCCCGGTGATACCCGTTGCCCCTGAAAGATGTTCAACGATTCGATGAGCTCGTCATCGGTGTCGACGGACAGCCCCAGACCCGCCGCGATCGGGGCCGCGGTCTCCTGCGCCCGCTCCAGCGGTGAGGCGACCACGTACACGATGTCGCGCATCGCGAGCCAGTCCGCCACGGCCTTTGCCTGCGCTCGCCCCCTCTCGGAGAGGTGGTAGTCGGGAAGTCGACCGTAGAGGATCTTGTCGGGGTTGTGCACTTCCCCGTGGCGCATGACGTGCACCACTGTCTTCACGGCCTCGGCGGCCTCGGACGGCTTGTCGGTCATGCCGGTTTGACCGCCTCGGCGGCGGCGCGCGCCGCGCCGGGCAGCGCGGCGGCGATCCGTTCGAATGCCTCATCGTCCAAAGCCGTCGACACGAACCACGTCTCGAAGGCACTCGGCGGCGGATACACACCGGCGTCCAGCAGCGCATGGAAGAAGGCCGGAAACCGCCACGTCTCCGACGCCCGCGCCGAGGCGAAGTCGGTGACCGGCTGGTCGGTGAAGAACACGCTGAACATGTTTCCGGCCCGCGAGACCGTATGCGCCACACCGGCTTCGGTCAACGCCTGCTCGAGCAGCACCGTGAGGCGGTGGGCGTTGGCGTCGAGTGTGGCGTACACGGAGTCGTCGGCCGCGCGCAGTGTCGCCAGACCGGCCGCCATCGCGACGGGGTTCCCGGACAACGTGCCGGCCTGATACACCGGCCCCAGCGGGGCCAGCCGCTCCATCACCTCGGCGCGGCCGCCGAACGCCGCCGCGGGCAGCCCACCACTCATCACCTTGCCGAAGGTGAACAGATCCGCATCGACGGGATCGATTCCGTACCAACCGGATCGGCTGACCCGGAAGCCGGTCATCACCTCGTCGACGATCAACAGGGCACCGTGATCGGCCGTGATGCGGCGCAACGCGGCATTGAAACCTTCCTGCGGGGCCACCGTGCCCATGTTGCCCGGACTGGCTTCGGTGATCACGCAGGCGATCTCGTCGCCGAACCGGGCGAAGACCTCCTCGACGGCGGCCACGTTGTTGTAGGGCAGCACGACCGTGTCGGCGGCGGCGGCGCCCGTCACGCCCGGCGAGGACGGCAGGCCGAGCGTGGCAACACCGGAACCCGCGTCGGCGAGCAGCGCGTCGCTGTGGCCGTGGTAGCAGCCGGAGAACTTCACGATCTTGGCCCGTCCGGTGTAGCCGCGCGCCAGCCGGATCGCACTCATCGTGGACTCAGTGCCGGAGTTCACCAGCCGCAGCCGCTCGACCGGCGCGACCCGGCCGATGATCTCGGCGGCCAGCTCCGACTCCGAGGGGGTGGGCGCGCCGAAGGACAGGCCGTCGGTCACCACGCGTTGCACCGCGGCGACCACGTCCGGATGCGCGTGGCCGAGGATCATCGGTCCCCACGAGCAGACCAGGTCGACGTAGCGGTTGCCGTCGGCGTCGGTCAGCCAGTAACCATTGCCCGAGGTGATGAACCGAGGGGTGCCGCCGACCGAGGCGAACGCCCGCACGGGTGAGTTCACCCCGCCCGGGATCACGGCCGACGCCTCGGCGAACAACCGCGCCGACACCTCGGTGGTGATCTGGTCAGCACGCATGGCCACCAGTGTCCCAGCCTGGTGCAAACCGTCAACTACAGGGTGTAGTGGTCAACCCTTCGGCGTCAGCACGAAGACCGGATGGTCGGCCTCGCGCGGCAACTTCCGGAAGTACCCCTCGACCGACCGGCCTGCCTTCTGCCGATACGCGGTGATGACCGGCTGGCGGTCCTGCGGGGCAATCTCGGAGGCGACGTACTCCGTGGTGCCCAGCGCGAGATTTGGGTCGACCCTCAGATTCTTGACCCACTCGGACTCGCCCCGCGTCGACACCAGATAGCAGGAACCCCCGACGTCGACCGGGATCACCGGGATTCGTTGAGGCCGTCTGCTGCGGCGGGTGGTCACGGTCAGCTGTTCGCCCATTCCGACCGTCATGGCGATCGGGTTGAAGATTTTCGCGGTGAACCACGGGGGCTTGAGATATGCCATGCCACCTCAGTTTGATACTGGTATGCAGCTCCCGCAATGGCTCGCGCGGTTCAACCGCCGCGTCACCAATCCGATTCAGCGGTTGTGGGCGGGGTGGGCTCCGTCGATGGGCATCCTCGAGCACACCGGGCGGAAATCGGGTAGGCCGTACCGAACTCCGCTGACGGTGTTCCCGACCCATGACGGGGTGGCCGTTCTGCTCACCTATGGCCCGGACCGCGACTGGCTGAAGAACATCACCGCAGCGGGCGGTGGGCGGATGAGAAGGTATGGCCGGACGTTCGGCGTCCGTGACCCCCGGGTGGTGACGAAAGCCGAGGCGGCGCCGTCGGTCACCGGGTGGATGCGGCCCCTGTTCGGGTTGCTGCCGTTCGACCAGGCCGTTCTGCTGACGCGGGTCTAATCGCGCGGTCGCAGGCGGGCCAGGATCGGCCCCTTGGCGATGGTGGTGAACGGCACGTCGCACTCGAACGTGCTGTTCAGCGATTCGATCCGGGCGGCCCGCACGATCGTGGCCAGCGCCAGCGTCGTCTCCAGCCGTGCGAAGTGTTCGCCGATGCACGGGCGCCCGCCGGCGAGGAACGGCAGGAACTGCCAGCGCTCGCGCTTCGCGGTGTTCTCGGGGCTGAACCGCTCGGGGTCGAAGACCATCGGGTCGGGCCAGAGCGCGGGATCGTGATGCAGTCCGTAGAGACCGAGCGCCACGAGGGTGCCCGCCTCGATGCGATAGCCGTCGACCGCGATGTCGCGGGTGGCCAGCCGGGCCACACCGGCCGCCGGTGGGCACAGCCGGATCGCCTCGTGCAGCACCTGCACGGTGTACGTCAGTCGGGGCACGTCGTCGGGGGTCAGCTCCCGCTCGCCGATGGCGGCGGCCTCCGCGGCCACGCGGTCCTGGATGTCGGGATGACGCCCCAGCGCCCACAGCGAGAAGGTGAGCGCGGTCGAGGTGGTGTCATGCCCGGCAAGCATGAAGATCAGCAGGTCGTTGGAGATGTCGTCGTCCGAGAGCGGCAACCCGGTTTCGGGATCCCTGGCCGCCATCAGCGCCCGCACGAGCGGGGCGTCACGCGTCGGGTCGTCACGACATGCGCGCACCATCTGGTCGGTGATCTCCCTCATCTCGGCGACCGCGCGGCGCGCCCGGCGACGAGCGGGCGTGGGAAGCCAGCGCGGCGCCCGCACCGGCCGCAGTGCGCGGTCGGCGGTGTAGGAGGACGCGACATGCATGCAGCGGCCGATCGTGTCGGCGCGCTCGTTGAGGTCGACACCCAGGACGGAATGTCCCAGCGACTGCATCGCGACGCGGCGGCACTCGACGTCGAGGTCGAGCTCGCCGCCATCGCGCCAGCGGTCGACGAAGGCCTGGGCGGCCGCGGACATGTAGCCGCCGAAATTGCGGACATTCTGCTTGGTGAACACCGGCTGCAGCGCCCGCTTACGCGGCCGCCACAGCTCGTTGGGCAATACGAACAGGCTGTCGCCTGCCATGTTGCGGACTTCGTCGTGGTAGATGCATCGCTCAGACGAGCCATCGGGGCGTCCGAGTATGTCGCGCATACCGGCAGGCGACATCACGGCGACGATCGGTTGATACAGCCACTTCGGCGCGACCTGTATGCGCGTGATCGGGCCGCCGGCGTCGCGGATGACGTCCTGGCCGGTGTCGAGCCTGCGGAGGAGTTTGACCAACCGCCAGATCGGCAGCGGGTTCTTCGGCACCAGCGGCAACGCCGAGACGTCGAGCGTGGTGGTCATGTGCAGATCATCGCCCAGGTCGCGGCGGCTCCGCACCGGTACGCGATATTCACGCCGACCAGGTGAGCGGCGCGCCTTCACCTTTCGTCATCACCGCCCCGGGCATGACCCGGATGCGGTACGGCGTCAACCGCAGCGCGGCAAACTGCTCGGAGGTCGGCCCGTCCTGCCACACGGGGATGATCCGCGGGTAATAGCCCACCGGTGCGGGGGCGGTGGCGAACTTGTCCCACACCGCGGCCCTGGTTTCGTCGTCGATGTACCACTCGACCAGACACTCCGCGCTGCATGTGTCGTGGTTGGTGGTCCAGTAGCTCACCGAGACCTCCGGGTGCACCGCGAGGTGGTTCTTCTTCACCGGAGACGGCACAGTGGCGATCCAGCCGAGGAGATCGGTCCCGTCCCACTCCCAGAACGGATGCAGGATGCGGGTGCGCGGCCGACCGTTCGCGTCGACACTGGCCACCGAGGCCCACACGATCGAGTGGGCCATGTCGACGAACGCCGGCGCAATCGGTTCCAGAGGGGTCACGGTTGCCCAGCGTAGGCACGCGACCACTCGGACTGTCAGGTGCCGCTGCCCTCGGATGCTTCGCTGCCCGCAGATTCCTTGCTGAACTTCGGGTTTCCGTCATCGTCGAGCCAGTCGTTCACCGCGGTACCCGCGACGGCGCCACCGCTGCCCGGCATCTTCGTGGTCGGCCTCTCTTCTTCGTAGGCCTTGTGCATTTCTTCGGCCTTTTCCCGATGATCGTCGGTCACTTCGGGTTTCTCGGTGGGCGGCGGCGTTTCCTGCTCGCTGGTGACCTGGTGGTGTTCGTCGGTCTCCGGTTCAGCCTTGCGCTGCTCCTCGATGAACCCTTCGTTCTCCTGGCCTTGTTCGCTGGTCATGGACCATGACTGCCCGAAGAGCCGAAATACGAAACGCAGTTTCCCTAACCGGTGGACACGGTTCGCAAAGCCGTGGGCAGGCTGGGAAGGAAGTGTTTGCGAGCGAAAGCACGAACGTCGTCGGCTGACTCGAGAGGCTGAGAGCTGGGCAGCAGCAACACCATCACCGCGTAGCGCAGGATCGTGTCGGCCAATTCCTCGACGGTCTCCTCGCCGATGCGCTCGGCGAACCCGGCCGGGAAGATGACCCGCAACGCTGCGGCCATCCGGGTGATCGCGGCGTCGTAGTGCGTGCGGGCCAGTTCGAGAAGCAGAGCGGGATCGTCGGTCAGTATCCGGTACAGCACACGGTGGCGACGGAACTTCAGGATCGACAGGGTGAATGCCTCGACGTAGTAGTTCGATTGCGGCCCAGCGCGTTTGACCTCTTCGGCGATGTCGGCGAAAAGCGCGATGTTCTCGCGTTCGATCACCGCGGCCACGAGCTCGTCGCGGTTGGCGAACCGGCGGTAGATCGTGGTCCGGCTGACGCCTGCGCGGCGGGCGACGTCGTCGAGTGCGACCCGCCGGAAGCCGTGCCGCTCGAACTCGATGACGGCGGCGTCCAGGATGGCTTCCGTCGCGGGCGACGAATCGGACCCCGTCGCGGGCGACGAATCGGACCCCGTCGCGGGCGACGAATCAGGCCCCTTGGCCGGGTCAGGCCCGGGCATAACCCTTTTGGGCGTAGCTGTTGTAGCGCCAAGTCATGGGCAGACGATCCCACACCCAGTTGACCGGGCGCGACCGCCACAACGCCGCGAACCGTTGGTAGCGGCGCTCCTGGCGTTCAGTCCACGGCAGTTGCAGCAGCTCGCGCGCGCGGGGCGGCAGGCCGCCGGTGGTCAGGAACGCCGCGAGCGGATTGAACGCCGGCGCGATCAGCTTCCACGCCCACGCGGGGACACCCTGGGGGCGCGGGAAACCCTTCGTGACGTAGCCGACGCCGTAGACCGCGGTCTTGTGTGCGACGACGATCTCGTCGAGCATGCGGTCCCAGTACCTTTCGAACTCGTCGTAGGTGGCGGGCATCGGCCGGTCGCTCACGCCGTAGCGGCGGTACCACGTCTTGGACTCGAGATAGATCTGCTCCTTCTCCTCGCGGCTCAGCCGCTTGACGAAGGTGTCGGCGAAGTACAGCACCTGTTCGACGAACGTCGCGTGCGCCCAGAAGTAGGTCTCCGGATCCAGGGCGTGGTACCGGGCGCCGTCGGGCATCTTGCCCTTGATGTCGGTGTGGTAGTCGCGCACCTGGGCGCCCGGGTGGTTCTCGTCGGAGCCGTAGACCGTGTTGAAGATCGGCGGCAGCGAGCGCTTGACCCGCGCGGCGGTGTCGTCGAAGAACACCGAGTGGTCGAGCACGCCCTGGCCGAGTTCGGCGAGCATGTTCTGCAGCACCGCGGGGCGCGGCCCGATCAGGTACATCCGGTTGTCCCCGAAGTAGCGCCACACCAGCGACTGCGGGCCCAGCGGCAGCGCATTGTCGACGGGCCTGTCTGTCTCCACCAATTCGGTCATGTGAGACAGTGTTACAAATTTTGCACTTTGTACCAAGCGGCTGTGAGCGGCCTCTCACTTTCCGCGAGCGACCTGTTTTGCACGGGATCGCTCGGCGTGTCACCGTGCAAACGCGGTCACTCGCGGGGCATAGGAGCAGGGCGCCGGGACCGGCGCCAATGGGTGATGGCCAGCACCACGAACACACCGGCGGCCGTCGCCAGCAGCAGCGCAAGCCCCACCATCGGCGCGCTGTACTCGACCGAGGTCGTTCGCGGTTCGCCTTCGAGCACCGGCGGGACCGCAACCGTCGTCTTGGCCGCCAGCCAGCTCAGCACGCCGCCCACCGCGGCGGCGACTGCCAGCACCAGCTCGAGCGCTGCGCGGACCGTCATACCGGTGGAATGCGCTCTTCGATGAGCTGAGTCAGCGTCTGTCGCAGCGTCTGATGCTTGCGGGCCCAGGCCTGCGCGGTGCGGTCATTGGTCATCTTCAGCCCGATACCCGTGCGACCGCGCGGCACACCGGTGAGCTCGCCCAGCGCCCGCGCCGACTGCCATTTCGGCGCCTCCGAACCGGTGGCCTCGGGATAGATGCGGACGATCTCGTCGGTACTGATGCGCTCGGTGCCCTGCCGCAGCGTGTCGGGTGTCAACTCCACCGAGGTGTGGATACGGGCAGCCTTGACCTGGATCGCGAGGAAGCCGCTGACGAGGACCAGGAACATCCCGGGAACCACCCACTGGAACCCGTAGCCGGCCGACGCCTGGATCAATCCCATCGCGATCGCCGCACCGGGGCCCGCGGCCAACCACCACCAACTGGCCCCCTGCTCGTAGAACAGCACTTGCGGCGCGGTCTGCTTGTCGGTCACGTCGCTTCCTCTTGCGCGTTTGCGCTCGGCCGGGTGATCAGGACGGCGCCCGCGATCAGGGGCAGTACCGCGAGCACCGTCACGATGTGCACGACGCCGCGCATAGCGAGCAGGGCCACGAATACGACGATGGTCAGCGCCAACGCGACGCTGGCGCGGCGGAACCGGACATCGCCCGCGCGGCTCCGGCCCGCAAGGAACGCCATTCCGGCGCCGGCGACGGCGGTGAGGACCCCCGCGCCGCGAAACAGCGGCGGCAGATTGACCGAGGCGGCGATGAGCCCCCCCAGCATCAACATCACCGCGGCGACGACCCAGCACCAGAAGGCGGCGGTGACGACGCGGGCTCGCGGCGCAGGAGCGGTCATGGTCGGGTCAGCCTATCGGGTCACCGCGTGAAGTAGTCGTTGGCGTCTTTGCGGTGAAGCAGGTACACACCGCCCACGATCAGCACCGAGCCGAGGATGGCGGTGACGGCGTAGGCGAGCGCGGCCGCAGGCGGCCGTTCTTCGCCGAACAGGCTGCTCACGGCGTACACGACCGCTGCGACACCTGCGCCGGTCAGCACGGTGCGGGCCCACCGGTAGCCCTGGCGCATCAGGAATTGGAACGTCAGCGCCACGGCACCGAGGATCACGATGAACACCGCCGAGAGGGCCAGCACCGGTGCGGGCAGGCCGTCGGCGCGGTCGCTGACCAGCAGGTCGACGACCTGGCCGACGACCATCAGGGCGAGCGCGACCACCCAGAGCCAGAAGCCGGTGTCAACGTCGTCGGGACGGCCACCCGGCCCGGACTGCTCGCCGGTCTCATCCGGTCGGCCCTGCGGCTCCGGATTCACGCCAGCCAACCGGCGACGTCGGCCGCCCAGTACGTCAGGACGATGTCCGCCCCGGCCCGCCGGATGCTGGTCAGCGTCTCCAGAGCCACCGTCTGCAAGTCGATCCAGCCGTTGGCGGCTGCGGCGCTGATCATCGAGTACTCGCCGGAGACCTGGTAGGCGGCCACGGGAACCGGCGACAGGTCGGCGGCCGCGCGCACCACGTCGAGGTAGCCCATCGCGGGCTTGACCATGACGATGTCGGCACCTTCGTCGATGTCGAGTTCCACCTCGTGCAACGCTTCGCGGGCGTTGCCCGGATTCTGTTGGTACGTGCGACGATCGCCGCGCAGGCTCGATCCCACCGCTTCCCGGAACGGCCCGTAGAAACCCGAGGCGAACTTCGCGGCGTACGCCAGGATGACGGTGTCGGTGTGCCCGGCAGCGTCCAGCCCGTCGCGGATCGCGGCGACCTGGCCGTCCATCATTCCGCTCGGCCCGACCACTTGCGCCCCTGAATCTGCTTGCGCCACAGCGAGTTCCACGTAGCGCTTGTTGGTCAGGTCATTATCAACCCTGCCCGACGCGTCCACGATTCCGCAGTGGCCGTGGTCGGTGAACTCGTCGAGGCAGGTGTCGGCCATCAGCACGGTGTCGTCACCGAGGTCACTCGCCAGGTCGCGCAGGGCGACGTTGAGGATGCCGTCTTCGGCGACGCCGACGGAGCCGGTGGGATCCTTGTCCGCGTCGCGCGGCACGCCGAACAGCATCAGGCCACCCACACCGGCGGCCACCGCGTCGGCGGCGGCGCGGCGCAGCGAGTCGCGGGTGTGTTGGACGACACCGGGCATCGACGAGATCTGTCGCGGCTCGTCGATGCCGTCGGCGACGAACATCGGCAGCACGAGTTGCCGCGACTGCAAGGTGGTTTCGGCGACGAGTCGCCGCAGCGCCGGAGTCGTGCGCAGCCTGCGGGGGCGATGCCTAGGAAAGCCCATGCAAACCCACCTTCGGTTCTGCGGTCAGCGGCGGCGGCTCTTCTTACGCGGCGGCGGCAGTGCGCCCTCGGCCCGCAGCCGGGCGGCGTGCTCGGCGAGCGCCTCCACCAGCGGTCCAACGGCGGCCACCTCGGGCTGCACATCGACGCGCAGACCGAATTCCGCTGCGGTCTCGGCGGTCTTGGGCCCGATGCACGCGACGATGGTGCGCGCGTGCGGCTTGCCCGCGATACCGACCAGGTTGCGCACCGTGGAGCTCGAGGTGAAGCAGACCGCGTCGAAGCCACCGGTCTTGATCATCTCGCGGGTGTGCGCAGGCGGCGGCGCGGCTCGCACCGTGCGGTACGCCGTGACGTCCTCGATCTCCCAGCCGCGCTCACGCAGACCCTCGGCCAGCGTCTCGGTGGCGATGTCGGCGCGCGGCAGCAACACGCGGTTCACCGGGTCGAAAACGTCGTCGTACGGCGGGAATTCGTCGAGCAGGCCGAGCGACGACTGCTCACCGGCCGGAACCAGCTCGGGATTGATGCCGAACGCCCGCACCCGATCCGCGGTGGCCTGACCGACGCAGGCGATCCTCACACCCGAGAACGCCCGTGCGTCGAGACCGAACTCGTTGAACTTCTCCCACACCGCACGCACCGCGTTGGTGGAGGTGAACACCACCCACTGGAACCGGCCGTCGACCAGTCCCTTGACCGCGCGCTCCATCTGAGCGGGGCTGCGCGGCGGCTCGACGGCGATGGTCGGCACCTCGATCGGCAGCGCACCGTGGCCCACCAACTTCTCGCTCATCTCGCCGGCCTGGTCCTTGGTGCGGGGCACCAGCACGGTCCACCCGTACAGTGCGCGGCTCTCCCACCAGTTCAGCTTGGTGCGGTTGGCCACGGTCTTGCCGATGGTCACCACGAGCGGTCCCGCCAACGGACCGGCCGGCTCGGAACCCGCCAGGGTGGCCTTGTCAAGCAGCCCGGCCAACGTGGTCTCGACCGAACGCTGTTGGCACGTGGTGCCGTTGGCGGTCACCACCAGTGGCGTGGTGTCGGTCAGCCCGTACTCGATCAGCGTGCGCGCCGCGTCGGGCAGATGAGACGCCGTCGCGTGCAAAATCAGCGGGCCGGGCGCGGCGGCCAATGCGGCCCAGTCGACGTCGGGGTCGCGGACGTCGGCCACGGTGTGCGCCGAACCCAGCGGCAGGCCCGCGTAGGTGGGCACCGCGGTGGTGTCCGGCAGGCCCGGCACGATCTCGAAGTTCAGGTGCGACTTCGCCAACGCCGACACCTCGGTGATCACGGCGTCCACCGACAGCGGATCGCCCGCCACCAGCCGGACCACGTCCACCCCGGTGCGTGCCTCGGTGATCAGCGTCTTGGCCACCTCGGCCGGATCGCCGACGGCCGACCGGATATCCGGCCCGCCTGGGGCCACACGTGAGTAGGGGAGGATGGCCGGCGCCTCCTTGCCCGAGGCTTCGCCGTTGTCGGCGGGCTCAGCCGGTTCGGGCCCCGACGGGGGCGGCAGTTCGCGACCCACCAGGGCCAGCACCGCTTCCGGCACCTCGGGATCGGTGAACACCAAGGCAGCGTTGGCGAGCACCGTGTGCGCCCGCGTCGTCAGCAGTCCCGGGTCGCCAGGACCCGAGCCGACGAACGTGATGCGGCCCGGCTTCGGCTTGCGCCCCCGCCCGCTGGTCTGGCCTGTCATCTCAGTCACTCCGCTCTACAGCTCAGTTGGCGTCCGCCATGAGTTCGCGCGCCCCGAGGTCGAACAACTCCTCGGCCACCGAGAGTCCCAGCTCCCGGGCCCGGTCGGTCGTGCCGACGCCGGACGCGCGGATCACGTCGGATCCGTCCAGTGCCGCCACGCAGCCGCGCAGCGACACCTCTTCGAAGACGTTGCCGTCCTCATCGATGGACTCGACCACCTCAGCGATCGCGCCCACCGGTGCGTGACAACCCGCCTCCAGTCGGGCGAGCAGGGCCCGTTCAGCGGTGACCGCGGCGCGTGTGTCGGCGTCGTCCAACTCCGCCAGCAGCGCAGCGAGCTCGGTGTCGCCTGCGCGGCACTCGACCGCGAGCGCACCTTGAGCCGGCGCTGGCAACATCTGCACCGGCTCGAGAGTCTCTGTGACATCGGCCAGTCGCCCGATGCGGGCCAGTCCCGCCCGTGCGACTACGATGCCGTCGAGATCACCGTTGCTAACCCTGTTCAACCTGGTATCCAGGTTGCCTCTTAGGGGGCGGATTTCCAAACCGAGACCCAGTGCTCTAAGCTGCGCCGCCCTGCGCGGGCTCGACGTGCCGATCAGAGAACCCGGCGGCAACTCCCCGAGCACCAGCCCATCGCGTGCCACCAGGGCGTCCCTGGGGTCTTCGCGCGGGGGACTCGCGGCGATGACAAAGCGGGCATCGGCTGCGGTCGGCAGATCCTTGAAGGAGTGCACGGCGGCGTCCACCCGACCGTCGTGGATGGCTTCGCGCAGGGCCGCGGTGAACACGCCAACGCCGATCTCGGCGATCGGGCCCTGGTTGCGGTCGCCCTCGGTGGAGATTGGGACGAGTTCGGCCGCATGTCCGTTCGCGATGAGCGCGTCTCGGACCGTACCGGCCTGAGTGGTCGCCAGGAGGCTGGCGCGAGTGCCTATCCGAATTACAGTCAAGCGTTACTCGGCCTTGTCGAGATCTGGTGTGACCAAAGGCAATTCGGGCCCAGCGACGGCGTCGACGGCCTGCTGGTCGAGCTCGAAAAGCTCGCGCAGCGCTTCGGCGTAGCTGTCTCCGCCCGGCGCGCTCGCCAGCTGCTTGACGCGCACGGTCGGGGCGTGCAGGAGTTTGTCGACAACCCGTCGCACCGTCCTGGCGACCTCGTCGCGGTGGACGGCGTCCAGGCCCGGCAGGCGGTGGTCCAGCCTCAGCAGCTCGGCCTCGACCACGTCGGCAGCGCGCTGGCGCAGCGCGGTGACGGTCGGGGTGACCTCGGCCATCCGCTGACCGGCCAGGTAGTTGGCGACCTCGGCGGCGACGATCGCGCGGGCGGCTTCGGCGTCGGAGGCCGCTGCGCGGGCCGCCGGTTCGCGCTGGATGCGTTCCATGTCGACGACGTGGACGCCGGGCAGTCCTGCCACGGCGGGGTCGACGTCGCGGGGCATGCCGAGATCGCAGATGACCAGCTGCTTGGGCTCTTGGCCGTGAGCGAGGCCGCGGTGCACGTCGGCCAGTGAGACCACCGGGCGCACCGCTCCCGTGCAGCAGACGACCACGTCGGCGTCGGTCAATAGCGGCGGCAGATGGTCGAAGGGGAACGCGTGCGCGTCGACGCCCAGTTCCCGGATGTTCGCGGCGAGCCGTTTGGCCCGGGGCTGGCTGCGGTTCACGACGTGGATCCGCTCGACACCCGCGCGGGTCAGGTGTTTGGCGGCCAGCGAGCCCATCGAACCCGCCCCGATGACCACCGCGGTGCGGCCGGCCAGCGAGCCGAGCTTGGATTCGGCGGTGCACAACGCGACGGACACCACCGACGCGCCCGCGGCGTCGATGCCGGTCTCGGTGTGCACCCGCTTGCCGACGGCCAGCGCGCGCTGCGAGAGCTCGTGCAGGGTGCGTCCGACGGTGTGGTTGGCCTCGGCGGCGGCGTACGCCCGGCGCACCTGGCCGAGCACCTGCTGTTCTCCGACGACGGCGGAATCCAGGCCCGAGGCCACCGCGAACAGGTGCTCGACGGCCGCTTCGGCATACCGCACGTACGCGTATTTGGTCAGGTCGTTGAGGCTCATCCCGGAGTGCTCGGAAAGCACCTGGCCGATCACCGACAGCCCGCCGTGGAACGCGTCGACGACGGCGTAGATCTCCACGCGATTGCATGTGGACAGCACCATGGCCTCGGTGACGAGGGAGGATTGCAGCACCCGGTCGACGATCTTGGCCTGATCGGACTCGTCGGTGCTCAGCTGCTCGAGCACCGACACCGGCGCACTGCGGTGCGAAACCCCGAAAAGCAACACGCTCACGGCTTCATCACCACGTCATCCAAGGTAGTCGTTGAACAGTTAGCTCACCAAATTCCCCACCATTATCGCCGAAATTGCGTTCCAGCAGCCGAATCACGAGTGGAGGCCTGCTGGAACGCAATTTCGCGCAGAAACGGATGGTCACTTCGCCAGGTCGGCCCGAAGGCGTGGCTCGTCGATCTCCCAGTAGCTGTGCTCGCTGCCGTCGAGCAGAACGACCGGAAGCCGGTCGCCGTACTCCGCGCGCAGCCCGGAATCGCCGGCGGCCGCAGCGGCGTCGACATCGGTGACGGCCAGCGTGAAGCCCAGCTCGTCGGCCAGCGCCGCGAGCCGGGCCGCCGCCGCGGTGCAGATCGTGCAACCGTCGCGCGTCAGCAACTCCACGTGGTGCTCCACCTCGCCAGTATCTCCACCTCCGTGACTTAGGGTTGATCCGTGTCTCGAAACGGCGACCGCGAAGCTGCTGAACAGCAACTTGCCGGTGAGGCCAGTGCGGAGGCGGCCGTCACCGACCTCGTGGCCGAAGCCGCCACGGCGCCGCCCGCACCGCCCCCGGACCTGACCGCGGCGGCGTTCTTCGACGTCGACAACACCCTCGTGCACGGCTCGTCGCTGCTGCATTTCGCCCGCGGCCTGGCCGCGCGCAAGTACTTCACCTACGGCGACGTCGCGCGCTTCGTCTACGCGCAGGCGAAATTCCAGCTGACCGGCCGCGAGAACAGCGAGGATGTGGCCGCGGGCCGGCGCAAGGCGCTGGCCTTCATCGAGGGCCGCTCGACGGCCGAACTGATGGCGGTCGGCGAGGAGATCTACGACGAGATCATCGCGGACAAGATCTGGCCGGGCACGCGCGCACTCGCACAGATGCATCTGGACGCCGGACAGCAGGTGTGGCTGGTCACCGCGACCCCGTACGAACTGGCCGCGACCATCGCCAAGCGGCTGGGCCTGACCGGGGCGCTGGGAACGGTCGCCGAGTCCGTGGACGGGGTGTTCACCGGGCGCCTGGTCGGCGACATCCTGCATGGCACCGGCAAGGCGCACGCGGTGCGCTCGCTGGCCATCCGCGAGGGCCTCAACCTGCGCCGCTGCACGGCCTACTCGGACAGCTTCAACGACGTGCCGATGCTCTCGCTGGTGGGTACGGCGGTGGCGATCAACCCCGACGCCGATCTGCGCGACCTGGCCCGTGAGCGGGGGTGGGAGATCCGCGACTTCCGCACTGCCCGCAAGGCCGCGCGCATCGGGGTGCCGTCGGCGCTGGCGCTCGGCGCGGCCGGAGGGGCGTTGGCGGCGGTGGTCTCCCGCCGCCAGGAGGGCCGCTGACGGGCCGCTCTGGTCGCGGCGGTGGCCGAGACCCGCTGATAGGCTCGCGCCGCTGACTCCGACGAGGAGAGACGGCAGCGCGCACCCGAGGAGCAGTTCAGGTATGGCAATCGCAGAGAACATCATCGGAACGCACTACCGGTATCCCGATTACTTCGAGGTCGGCCGGGAGAAGATCCGTGAGTTCGCACAGGCGGTCAAGGACGAGCACCCCGCGCATTTCACCGAAGAGGCCGCCGCGGAGTACGGCTACGACTCGCTGATCGCGCCGCTGACCTTCCTCGCCGTCGCCGGTCGCCGCGTTCAGCTGGAGATCTTCAACCAGTTCGATGTGCCGATCAACATGGAGCGCGTGCTGCACCGCGACCAGAAGATCACCTTCCACCGCCCGATCCTGGCCGGCGACAAGCTGTTCTTCGACTCCTACCTGGACTCGGTAACCGAATCGCACGGTGCCATCGTCACCGAGGTGCGTGGCGAGGTGACCGACGCCGACGGCAACCCCATCCTGACGAGCGTCGTCACGGTCATGGGCGAGGCGCAGTCGGACACCGAAGCCGACGAGGTGAGCCAGCGCATCGCGGCCGCACGCGACGAGGCAATCGCGAAAATGATTGCCAAGCAAAGTAATTCGTAGAGCTAGCGGCTTTCCGCGCGCTCAGCCCAAGAACGTGTTCCGGCGCTGGGTGAGCAGTTGGTACAGCGTCTGCTGGATGGTCTCGCGCACCTGGTCGGTGAGTTCAAAGGTGACCATCGGATCGTCGGCGGCCGACTCGTCGTAGTCCGCGGTCTCGATCGGTTCGCCGAACTGGATGTGCCATTTCGACGGGAGCGGCACCATGCCCGCCGGACCCGCCAGCGGGAAGAACGGGGTGATCGGGAAGTACGGCAGCCCGAGCAACCGGGCCAGCAGCTTGACGTCGGCGATCATCGGATAGATCTCCTCGGACCCGACGATCGAGCACGGCACGATGGGCGCCTTGGTGCGCAGCGCCGCAGAGACGAAACCGCCGCGACCGAATCGCTGCAGCTTGTAGCGGTCTTTGAAGTGCTTGCCCAGGCCCTTGTAACCCTCGGGGAACACCGCGGTCAGCTCACCCGCGGCCAGCAGCCGATGCGCATCGGCGGTGCAGGCCATGGTGTGGCCGGCCTTGCGGGCGGCCTGACCGACCACCGGCAGGTCGAACACCATGTCGGCAGCGAGCAGGCGCAGGTCGCGCTGCGCCGGGTGGTGGTCGTGCACCGCCACCGACGTCATCAGCCCGTCGAACGGCAGCACGCCGGCGTGGTTGGCGACCACGAGCGCGGCACCGGTTTCGGGCAGATGCTCGATCCCGCTGACCTCGACGCGGAACCACGACTTGAAAAAGACTCTCAGCAAAGGCAAAAAGATTGCGTTGTTGAGGTGGGCGTCGAACCCGAACTCGTCGACGGTGTATTCCCCCGTCATCCGCTTGCGCACGAACTCGCCGACCGAGGCGATCTGCTTGGCCAGTTCGGTGGGCGTCTCGTCGACCGGAGGTGCGCCAGCGACGCCGCCGCGGTGCTCGTCGATCTCGCGAACGACGGCGGCGATCTCCTCGGCGGAGGCCCCGCCTACCGGATCCGACAGCTGCGAGGGATGTCGGCGCGAGCCCTGCGCTCGTGCGGCATTACGCCGCTGAGCCGCTGCACGGCCCGAATTGCCATGCAGCGGAATGACTTTCGCCTTGGACTCGCCCGCCACGGTCGTTTCCTTCTCCCCACCCGATAAGTTGATGCGCCTAGCGCCCCCACCGTTGCGCCGCGGCAACGGCGCGACTCTCCATTGAGCGTACCCACCGCGGGTCAACGATCGGAGTCAATCCGCGACCTCGGACGTAATCGTCGAAGGCCTCCACCGTCGTCCACTTCGGGTTATAGCCGAGATCGTTGCGCATCCGCGATGTGTCCATCACTCTGCCATAACTGAGGTAGTTCAGCTGCTCACGATCGAGTTCAGTGTAACGAGTCGCGCGCCTCAGCGAATCCACCGCCGCCAGCGCCGATCGCGGCACGGGCAACGCGATCCGGCCGGCCCTCCGGATCGCCTGGCTCATCATCACGATCCCGGACGCGCCGACGTTGTAGGTGCCCGCCTTGCCCGCCATCGTCGCGCGCTCGAGCGCCCCGAGCGCATCCTGCTCGTGCAGCAGCTGGAGCCTGGCGTCGTGTCCGATGACCGTCGGCACCACGGGGCCGGCGAGGTAGCGCGACAGCGCGGTGTCCATGCCCGGCCCGATCATGTTGGCCAACCGCAGGATGGTCACCGCGATGTCGGGCCGACGACGCCCCAGTCCGCGCGCATAGCCCTCGATGTCGATGCTGTCGCGGGCGAAGCCCTCCCCCGGTGGCCGTCGCGCGCTGGTGTCCTCGGTGAACATCACCGGGTCGCGCGAGGTCGAGCCGTACACCTCCGAGGTGGACTTGAGCACGACGCGCTGCACCGACGGCGCCTTCTGGCAGGCCGCGAACAGCTGGATCGCGCCCATCACGTTGAGTTCCTTGAGCGTCGCGCGGCCCCCGGAGCGAGGTGCGTAGGACGCCGCCGCGGCATGGACCACGGTGTCGACGTCGCCGTTGCGGATGACCTTCGCGATGAAGGGATTGCGGATGTCGGCGCGGACGAACTCCGCGCGGCCCATGCGCCGCAGAAGGTCCTTGCTCGGAGTGATCGCGTCGACGGCGATCACATGGTTGATCAACGGGTTCTGCGCCAGCCTGGCCGTCAGATAGCCGCCGAGGAACCGGCACGCCCCGGTGACCAGCACGACCTTCGGATACTGCACGGCGTCGCGTGGGTCAGCTCCGTTGACGTCTCCATTGGCACGACCCTCGGAATCCATGTCCGGAGCCTAGCGACGGCGGGCGGCGATTACTTGCCGAGTTTTCTGCGCTGGACCCGGGTGCGACGAAGCAGCTTGCGGTGCTTCTTCTTCGACATGCGCTTGCGCCGCTTCTTGATGACTGAACCCATGAACTCCGCTACCTACGCCTTACCTGCCCGATGAGCATCGTTGACTGACCCGGCCACTTTACCGGGCTGTGCAGGTAACCGCGAAACGCGCCCAACGGCCGGCGAAGGTCGCGCCGGGAACGCGGAGGAGATCAGCCTGCGTCGAAGTACGAGCTCTCCAACATGTCGTGAACAGCCTTCGCATGCACGCGGAACGAGCGGCCGACCCGGACGGCAGGCAGCTCGCCGTTGTGCACCAGCCGGTACACCGTCATCTTGCTGACCCGCATCAGGCTCGCCACTTCGGCGACGGTGAGGAATTGCGCCCGTGGCTGTTGACCGTCGGATCCGGAGTCCCGAGCCGACTTCCCACTGGCCGAATCCCGCGAGGATGGCCCGTTCATAGACGTCATCGCAACCCAATCATTCAGGCACGGGCAGTTCCAGCGGCTTCCCCACCGCTGGCACCGACCCGTGCTTACACGAGGAGAATAGCGTGGCAGATGGTGTTACTGCGACGGGTGTGGGTAATTTAAAGAATTACTCAGATGTAATTCCGAGCTGCTCAGAGCGCATTTTCGCGGCCTCGACCGCCCTGGCAACGGCCGCCCGCAGGCCGCCCCTCTCGAGTTCCCGCAGACCGGCCGCGGTGGTGCCGCCCGGCGAGGTGACCGTCGCGCGCAGTTGAGCGGGCGTGGTGTCCATTCCGGCACCCGACGGGCCGCCGGCGGCACCTCCCGCGGACGCGGCCCGGTCGAGGCGATCCAGCAACATCGCGGCCGACCCCGCCATGGTCTGTGCGACGAGGTCGGTGGCCGCCGATCGCGACAGCCCGGCGTCGACGCCGGCGTCGACGAGCGCCTCGACCATCAGAAAGAAATAGGCCGGTCCCGACCCGGAGATCGCGGTGACCGCGTCGAGTTGGGCCTCGGGCACCGTGAGCACCCCGCCGACCGCGTCGAAGATCGCCGAGACCTCCTTCATCTGTTCGGAGGTGGCGAAGCGACCGGCCGACAGGGCGCTGACTCCCCCGCCGACGACCATCGGTGCGTTGGGCATGACGCGGATCACCGGCGCGCCGGCGGGCAGCTTGTTCTCGTAGTACTCGGTGGTGACCCCGGCCGCGACCGTCACGAAAACCTGTTCGGCCGTATCACTTTCGGCATTGGTCGCCGCATCGACGATCTCGTCGACGAGCCCGGCCACATCGGCCGGTTTGACGGCCACGATCACGTAGCTCGCGTGGTCCACCGCGTTGGCCACCGTCGTCACCAGCACCGAATAGGTGTCGGCTAGGTACTGGGCCCGGTCCGAATCCTTCTCCGCCACCACCAGGTCTTTGACCTGCCGCCCGGCCCGCAGCAGCCCGGACAGCAGCGCCTCACCGATACTTCCACCGCCGACGATCGCGATTCTGGCCATGCCGGAAGCATTGCAGACGGTCGGGCACCGCGTGTGCGGCCACCCGCCGCGGCTTGCCGACTATCCCTGCGGAACCATCGCGAGTTGGCGGGTCTGCACGACGATGTGGCCCTCGCAGTCGACGACGATGTGGTCCTCGTCGAACCAGTCCTGGCCGATCTGCACGGTCGTGCAGAGCACGCGCAACCACCCGTCGGCGGGCAAGGTGCGCAGGTACGCCGTCAGCTGGACGGTGGGCGCCCAACCGAACCGGTTGACACCGAACGTCACAGGAGCCGACACGTCGCCGCACAGCAGCGCGAAAAGCACGTCCGGGGCGACGCCTTTAGGCCGCACCCAGTACTCGATCACCGGCGGGCCGCCGTCGGACCGCGGTTCCATCGTGGTCAGCGAGGGCCGGATGTCGCAGCCGCGCGCGAGGTGCACGATGTCGGCCATCGGGTGCCCCTCACCGATCGGCTCGAGACCGGGCGGTGGCTCCGGTTGCATCAACGGGATCACGGGATTGACTGAGAGCAGCGGCGCCACATGATGTTCCGGCTCACCGAGCGTGATCGCGGCCCGCACAGCGGTATGGTCCCCCTGGTGGAGTTCGACGTCGATCAGGCTGACGCGACGCCCGCGTTTGCGCACGGTCGTGACCACCTGCATCGGGCCAGGGTCGGGCGCCCACAGGAAGTTTCCCGACACCGCGATCGGTTCCACGCCACCACTCACCTGATCCCCCGATTCGTCCCCTGCGCTGCGCGCGTGGGCCCATCGTTCCAACCCCCTGGCATGCTCCGTCCGCGCGGCGTTCGCGCACAGCGCGAGCATCGCACCGCCGTGCACCTTCGGCCCGATCGTCCAATGTTCGTTCAGCTCACCGTGATACACGCCGTCACCGGCGTGGGTGAGCGCCATGGCGTCGGTGAACAGGGTGGAGCCGGTCATCTGGTGAATCCTTCTGGAAGCGAGTTCGGAAACGAGGTCAGGGTGCGTCAGCGCAGCAGGTGCCTGCGGGCGAACTGCAACGACTCGACCAGTAGCGCTTCGCGTTCGGCGGCGGTGCGCGCACCCGATGTGGTCACCTCAAGGATCACATGGCCGTTGAAGTCGCTTGCGGCCAGCATCTCGCACACCTCCACCGTCGGCTGAGTGCCGCGGCCGGGCACCAGGTGCTCGTCGGTCGAGGCGCCGCTGCCGTCGCACAGGTGCAGGTGCACCAACCCCTCGCCCATGCGGCGCGCCATCTCGAGTGCGTCGGAGCCGGCGGTCGCGGTGTGCGACAGGTCGAGCGTGTAGTGGGCGTGGTCGCCGTCGAGCGGGTCGTAGGACGGCGCGAACGCCGAGATGCCCGGTCCGGGGTTGCCGCCACGCTTGCGCATCCGCTCGATCGAGGTCTGACCCGCCCCGAAGAAGCGGTCGGCACGGAACGGGAACATGTTCTCCACGGCGACCATCACGTCGCTGGACGCTTCGAGCTCGGCGACCTGATCGGAGAAGCCTTCGGCGTAGCGGCGCTGCCACCGGAACGGCGGATGCACGACGACGGTCTGGGCGCCCAGTTGTTCGGCGGCGCGCACGCTGCGTTCGAGTTTCGGGATCGGGTTGGCACCCCACACCCGCTGGGTGATCAACAGACACGGCGCGTGCACGGAGAGCACGGGCATTTCGTAACGCTTCGACAGCTGCTCGATGGCGTCGATATCTTGGCTGACCGTCTCGGCCCACACCATGAGCTCGACTCCGTCGTAGCCGAGCTTGGCCGCGTACTCGAAGGCCGCCTCGGTTCTCAGCGGGTAGACCGAGGCCGTCGACAGACCGACCTTAATGGCTGGACGCACGGGTGATTGGGCGCCTCAAGCCGCCTGCATCAATGCCAGCGGCCCGAATGTCACCATCGCGCCGACCGCGACGGCGATCAGCGTGCTGCCGATGTCCTCGGTCTTGCGGACCACGCGCACGCCGACCACCAAGCCCAGGATCACGAGCACGCCGAGTACCAGCGCGACAATGCTGTTCCACTTCCACAGCTGGTCGAAGGCGATGAACAGCCCGGCGCCGAACGCGACCGCGACCACGCACTGCCCGACGACCATCGCCCCACGCAGGAACGACGACATCACACCCGAACGCGGGGCGTCCTCCTCCTCGTCGAGGTCGACGTCGGCCGGGCTCAGGCCGTTGTTTCGCCGGGCGACATCGTCGTCGACGTCGGGACCCCCGAACAGGGCGTCGCCGGGAGAACGCAGGTAGGACGGCCTGTCGTCGCGCTCCTCGTGCTCCGGCTCGGCCACGGCGACGGCCGCGTCGGCGGCCTCGTCGGCGTCCGGATCAGCCCAGTCGACCGGATCCGGGCTCATCTCCTCGGCGCCGACCTGGGCATCGCTGGGTGCTGCCGGTGCGCTGCGACCGAGCATGCCGAAGCGCCGGCGCGCGAAGGTCGAGCGCCGCGGCGGGGCGAAGAAGTCGAGGTCCTCGTCGGCGTCGCGCTGCTCGATGTGGGTCTGGTAGTCGGAGACCGCGTCGGCGTAATCGTTGTCCTCGTCCGCACCGGCCGCGTCGTCGGCCTCGTCCTCGACCTCGACCTCGATGGCGTCGACCTCGGACGTTTCGGTGTCGGAGGCCTCGAGAGGCTCGTCTTCAGGGACCTCGAGGGCTTCCTCCTCGACGACCGGGCCGGCGTCGGTTTCGGCGACCTCGGCAGTCTCGGCGGGGTGATCGACGGCGCCGGTGGCGACCTCGGCAGTCTCGGCGGGGGCGGTCTCAGCAGTATCGGTGGCGGGTCCGGCGTCCGCGGCGGCAGCGACGGGCTCGGCTTCGGCGGGGGCCTCGACCGTCGCGGCGGCCGAACGCCCCGTGGCGGGTGCGTCGTCGTCACGGATGATCGGGATCTCACCGGTCAGTTCGGCGACGGTAACGGAGTCGGCGCCGCGGCGACGACGGCGCCGCCCGCCGACCGGCGGGGCACCGATCGTGCCGTTGCGCGCCAGCAACTCCGCGACCGAGATGGGCCGCGTGTTGCTGTGGTCGTCTTCTGGTCCTGTCATCGTGTGTTGCCTTCGGGCCTCGTCATCTATCGTCCAGCATTACGCACAAACGTCTGTACTGAGGCCGGATTGTGGGCACCGTCGGCGAAACCGCTGCCATCGGCTTCGCTGTCGAGTCTCCGCAGAATCAGCCCCTCCCGCAACGCCCAGGGGCAGATGTCGACGCTCTCGACACCGAGGGCATTCATGCTCGCCTCAGCGACCAACGCTCCGGCCACGATCTGTGGCGCCCGATCGGCACTCACCCCTTCCAGTTCGGCACGGTCAGCCGCGGTCATCCTAGAGATGAAATTTATGAGCTGCCTTAAGCCGGTGGCGGTCAGCGTCCGTTTGACCCGCGGGCCCGCCCCAGAGGGCGCCGCGCCGGTCAGCCTGGCCAGCGACCGGAACGTCTTGGACGACGCGACTGCGAGGTCGGGGGCGCCGGCCTTGAGCATCTCGGCGCCGGCGTCGGCCAGCTCGGTGGCCAGCCAGTCGCGCAGCATCGCCACCCGTCGCCTGCCCGGCGGATCGTCGGGGAGCCACTCGCGGGTGAGCCGGCCCGCGCCGAGCGGAAGCGACAGCGCAACCTCCGGCTCCTCGTCGACGCCGTTGGACAGTTCGAGCGAACCGCCGCCGATGTCGATGTTGATGATGCGTCCGGCGCTCCAGCCGTACCAGCGTCGCACCGCCAGAAACGTCAGCCGCGACTCGTCGACGCCTGCGAGCACGCGCAACGCCACCCCGGTCTCGGCGAGAATCCGGGCGAGCAGTTCTTCGGAGTTCTTCGCGTCGCGCACCGCGGAGGTGGCGAACGCCATCAGCTCCGCACAGCCGGAACTCGTGGCGATCTTGGCGAATTCGTCGATGGTGCCGATCAGCTTGTCGGCACCTCTGCGGGTGATCTTGCCGTCGCTGTCGATGGCCTCGGCGAGACGCAGCGAGGCCTTGGTCGAACTCATCGGCGTCGGGTGGCCACCGCGCCGCGCATCGACCACCAGAAGGTGAACGGTATTGCTGCCCACGTCGAGCACGCCTAATCGCACTCATCCAACTTAATGGGTCTACCGTTGAGAATTGTGACTGCACCGCACCATGGAGAGGTCGAACTCGATTTCGCCCGTGAGTGGGTCGAGTTTTACGACCCCGACAATCCCGAGCACTTGATCGCGGCCGATCTGACGTGGCTGCTCTCGCGGTGGACGTGTGTGTTCGGTACCCCGGCGTGCAAGGGCACGGTGGAAGGACGCCCGGATGACGGGTGTTGTTCGCACGGCGCGTTCATGTCCGACGACGACGACATCGCGCGCCTCGACGACGCGGTGAAAACGCTCACCGACGAGGACTGGCAGTTCCGCGAGAAGGGGCTCGGCAAAAAGGGCTACCTCGAGATGGACGAGTACGACGACAAGCCCAACCTGCGCACCCGGAAGTACAAGGGCGCCTGCATCTTCCTCAACCGGCCCGGTTTCGCAGGCGGTATCGGATGCGCACTGCACAGCAAGGCGCTCAAGCTCGGCGTCGAACCGCTGACCATGAAACCCGATGTGTGCTGGCAGCTGCCGATCCGTCGCACACAGGAGTGGGTGGAACGGCCCGACGGGACCGAGGTCCTCAAGACGTGGATCACCGAGTACGACCGTCGCGGCTGGGGTGAAGGCGGCGCCGACCTGCACTGGTACTGCACCGGTGATCCGAACGCACACGTCGGCAGCAGGCAGGTGTGGGAGTCCTACGGCCCCGAACTCACCGAACTGCTCGGCGAGAAGGCGTACGCGGAGCTCGCGGCGATGTGCAAGCGGCGCAGCGGATTAGGGCTCATCGCCGTGCACCCCGCCACCCGCCTGGCCGGATGACCGAACCTTCGGGCGGCGTATCGCTGTTCCTGTTCCGGTTGATCCCGCCGCGACCGGATTTCGCCCAGACCATGACGCCCGCCGAGCAGCAGGCGATGTCGGCCCATCAGGAGTACTGGGGGCGACTGCTGGCGGAGGGCCGCGTGGTCGTCTACGGCCCGGTCGCCGATCCCGAAGGCGTATGGGGAATGGGCGTGCTGCGCGCCGCTGATCGCGCCGAGGTGCTCGCGATCGCCGAGCGCGACCCGTCGATCACCGCCGGTGTCAACACGTTCGACGTCCTCGAGATCATGGGCGGCACCACGGGTTAGGCGGGCGTCAGCCCTCGAGTTTGTAGCCCAGGCCGCGGACGGTGACCAGATGCACGGGGTTGGCCGGATCGGCCTCGATCTTGGACCTCAGCCGCTTCACGTGTACGTCAAGGGTTTTGGTGTCGCCGACGTAGTCAGCACCCCACACGCGGTCGATGAGCTGGCCGCGGGTCAACACCCGGCCGCTGTTTCGCATCAGGTACTCGAGCAGGTCGAATTCCTTGAGCGGCATCGTGACCGGCTGCCCATTCACCGAAACCACGTGGCGCTCGACGTCCATTCGGACCGGCCCGGCCTCGAGCACGCCGTCACCGATCCCCGAATCGTCGTTCTCGGCGCCGCGCCGCAACACCGCACGGATACGGGCGATCAGCTCGCGGGCCGAGTACGGCTTGGTGACGTAATCGTCGGCGCCGAGTTCGAGCCCGACGACCTTGTCGATCTCGCTGTCGCGAGCGGTCACCATGATGACCGGAACGCTTGAGCGCGAACGTAATTGGCGGCACACGTCCGTACCGCTCATACCAGGCAGCATCAGGTCGAGCAGCACGATGTCGGCGCCGGAGCGCTCGAACTCGGCCAAGGCCGCGGGCCCGTCGGTGACGACGGTGGCCTCGAAGCCCTCTTTGCGAAGAAGAAAGGCCAGGGGATCAGCCAAGGACTCCTCGTCCTCCACGATCAGCACACTGGTCATTGGTTTCGCTGGTCCTCTCGTTCGTCCGATTCGTGATCGGGATAGGCCGGAATCGACAGGGTGAACGTCGATCCCGTTCCCGGCTGACTCCACAGCCGGATGCTTCCGTTGTGGTTGGCCGCCACGTGTTTGACGATGGCCAACCCGAGCCCGGTGCCGCCGGTGGCCCGGGACCGCGCCTTGTCGACGCGGAAGAATCGCTCGAAAACCCGCTCCTGGTCCTCGCGGGCGATGCCGATACCGCGGTCGGTGACGGCGATCTCAATGTTGTCCCCGCGCCGCCTGCGGCTGATCGACACCGACGACCCGTGCGGTGAGTACGCGATCGCGTTGGAGACCAGGTTCGCGATCGCGGTGACCAGCAGCGCCTGGTCGCCGAGGGCGCGGAAACCGGTCGGCGCGTCGGTGGTGATCTTGATGTCTGCGTTGTCGGCGGGCACCTTGTGCCGCGACAGCGCCTCAGACACCACGGTGTCGACGTCGACGGCCGCGAGGTCGGGCAGGCGCTCGGCGCCCTGCAACCGCGACAGCTCGATCAGCTCGCCGATCATGCTGGCCAGCCGGTTCGACTCGGCGACCATCCGCTCGGCGAATCGGCGCACGGTCTCGGGGTCGTCTGCCGATGCGAGCAGCGCCTCGGCCAGCAGTCCCATCGCCCCGACCGGCGTTTTGAGCTCATGGCTGACGTTGGCGACGAAATCCCTGCGAGTCGCTTCCATCCTCGCGTATTCGGAGTGGTCGTCGACGTAGACGACGGCGAATCGGCGGTCCTGGTCGGTCAGCAGCTGCACGTGTCCGCGCACCGACAGGCCGGACCGGCCGGGGTTGACGCGCTTGTGTGCTCTGAGGTCGACGTCGCCGGGCTGGCCGGTGGCCAGTGTGCGCTCGGCGGCCCGCCAGGCCCGCTCGTCGAGCAGCCGGTCGCGAACCAGTCCCAGCTCGCGGGCCCGGTCGTTGACGTAGACGACGTCACGGAAGTGGTCGACCACCACGATTCCCGTGGGTGCCCGCGATGCGATGTGGGAGAGCATCTGTGAGACCGTGACCCCGGTCTGCGCGGTGGTGCGACGCTGTCTGCGATCCGCGAGACGGGGGCTCAAACGCGCCCCGAGCGCGATACCTGCCCCCAGAGCGAGTAGTGCGACCACCGCTGCCAGCAGCAGTGCCCAAACGACACTCACGCCGAAATCGTACGCACCCGGTGAACGTCATCCCAGCAGCGTGCGACCAAAACGGGACAACTCACATACCGAAACACCGAAATTCGGGCTCCGGACCCCCGCTGTTCACCATCCGTTCGCCTGGGACTGCGCACGGACTACTTGGCGCCCTGTGAGGCGACCGCTGCGGCGCCGGCGGCGGCGGCCTCGGGATCCAGATACGTGCCGCCGATGATCTTCGGCTTGAGGGCGGAGTCCAGGTCGTAGCGCAGCGGGATGCCGGTGGGGATGTTGAGGCCGACGACGTCCTCGTCAGACATCCCGTCGAGGTGTTTGACCAGAGCGCGCAGCGAGTTGCCGTGCGCGGCGATCAGCACGGTCTTACCCGCGCGCAGGTCGGGTTCGATCGTCTCGGTGTAGTACGGCACGAACCGCTCGACGACGTCCTTGAGGCATTCGGTGCGCGGCGGACCGTCGGGCAGGTCGGCGTAACGCGGGTCGCCGTCCTCGCTGTAGGTGCTGCCCGGCTCGATCGGCGGCGGCGGGGTGTCGTAGCTGCGCCGCCACGCCATGAACTGCTCGTCGCCGTAGCGCTCCTTGGTCTCGGCCTTGTCCAGGCCCTGCAGCGCGCCGTAGTGGCGCTCGTTGAGCCGCCAGTCGCGGTGCACCGGGATCCAGTGCCGGTCGGCCTTGTCCAGGGCCAGATTCGCGGTGGTGATCGCGCGGCGCAGCAGCGAGGTGTAGACCACGTCGGGCTGGCGATCGAGTTCTGAGATCAGCTCGCCCGCGCGCACCGCTTCGGCGCGGCCCTTCTCGGTGAGGTCGACGTCGACCCAGCCGGTGAACAGGTTCTTCTCGTTCCAGTCGCTCTGGCCGTGGCGGAGCAGGATCAGCGTGCAGTCACCCCGGGAATCAGACATGGCACAATCCTCTCACGGCAGACGGATCGCCCACCCCCCGTACCGAGACCGACGAAATGGTGGAATTCGATCGAAAAAAGCCGCCAAAACGTCGGTCTGGGCGAAAGGGTCAGTCGTCCTCGTCGTCGATCAGGTGGGCGAACGCCTGCAGGTTCTTCAGCGACTCGCCGCGCGAAACCCGCCATTCCCACTCTTTCTGGATCGATGAGCGAAATCCCAACTCCAACAACGTGTTGAAGTCGTTGTCGACGGCTTCGAGCACCTGACCGAGGATCCGGTCGACCTCCTCGGAGGTCACCGATTCCAGCGACATCCGCCCGACGAGGTAGATGTCGCCGACGTTGTCCAGCGTGTACGCCACCCCGTAGAGGCGGCGGTTGCGCTTGAGCAGGAACCGGTAGACGCCCTCGTGGTTCTCGTCGGGTTTGCGGCAGACGAACGCCTCGATGCGTACCGAGTGCTCGCCGATCGACAGGATCGTGTTGGTCTTGAGTCGTCGCTCACCGGGCAGTTCGACGATGATGCCGGCCAACCCGCCGCGCGCACCTTCGTGATACGTGCAGACCAGGCCGTTCTCCTTGCACGCCTCTTCGATGATCTTCGCCGCGTTGGTCATGCCCGCACCCCCCGCCGCCGCGAGAACCGCCGACCAGTGCGGCGCGCGCCGTCACGCATCTGATGACATGCCCGGTAGTCAGCGATGGCGCGACCGTAACTGGCCAACAGCGCATCGACGGTACGGGCCCACGAGAACGTCGCCGCGTGGGCCGCGGCCGCGGGCCTGAGGGCGTCGGCGCGGCCCAGCACATCGCCGATGGCGTGCGCCCAGTCGCCGTCGTCGTGCCCGTCGACCAGTGCCCCGGTGACACCGTCGCGCACCGCGACCGGCAACCCGCCGACCGCGGCGGCCACCACCGGCGTCCCGCACGCCTGGGCCTCGACCGCGACCAGGCCGAAGGACTCCGAATAGCTGGGTACGGCCACCAGGTCGGCGGCCCGGTACACGTTGACCAGCTCTTCGCGCGACTGGGGCGGCAGGAACGTCACCCGGTCGGAGATACCCAGATCGTTGGCCAGTCGAATCAGCCCGTCGGGGGCCTGCAGTCCGGAGCCGGAGGGGCCGCCGGCCACCAGCACGCGGACGCCCGGCAGTTTGGCCGCGGCGCGCAGTGCGACGTCGGGCGCCTTCAGCGGCTGGATGCGCCCGACGAACGCGACCACCTGCTCGTCGGTGTCGAGTCCCAGCGCGGCACGCGCGGCGTTTCGATCCCCGGGTGTGAACGTCTCCAGGTCGACGCCGGGGTGTACCACGTCGATCCTCGCCGGATCGGCGTTGTGCACTGAAACCAGTTGCTGTGCTTCGTGTTCGGTGTTGACGATCAACCGGTCGGCCTCGTCGACGACCTGCTGCTCCCCGACCGCGCGCAGCGGCGGTTCGGGTGAATCACCCTCGGCCAGCGCGGCGTTCTTGACCGCGGCCAGCGTGTGCGCGGTGTGCACGAGCGGCACCGCCCAGCGATCGCGCGCCAACCAGCCGACCTGACCCGAGAGCCAGTAGTGCGAATGGACGATGTCGTAGTAGCCCGGTTCGTGCGTCGCCTCCGCGCGCAGCACCCCCGCGGTGAACGCGCACAACTGGGTGGGCAGGTCGTACTTGTCGAGCCCCTCGAACGGGCCTGCGACCACGTTGCGCACCAGCACACCGGGAGCGACCCGCACGGTCGGCTGGTCGGCCGACGAGGTCGCACGTGTGAAGATCTCCACTTCGACCCCGCGGCGGGCCATCTGCAGCGCGCTCTGGAGCACGTAGACGTTCATCCCGCCCGCGTCGCCGGTGCCGGGCTGGGCCAACGGCGACGTGTGCACCGACAGCACGGCGACGCGCCTGGGGACCGGAAGTCCGGCGGCATCAGAACGGGACGGATCCGTTGCTAGGCGCACACAGACATGTCTACACCGTCGGCGCGAGGCGCCCCGTCACGCAGGGACCTCGGGCCTGGCTTCGGGTCGGCGGGGTTGCGCGCGCCGCATGGCGCCGATCGGGTCGGCGTACAGCCCGCCCAGCGACACCACCCCGGCGCCGGCCTCCTGCACGCGGTTGCCGAACACGGTGAGCCGGATCTCGCGGGCGGGCATCACCGATCGCTGCGCGAACGCGGCCTCCACGGTGGCCATGCCCTCGGGGTACCCGGTGAACGCCTGACCGCCGACGACGAGGTCGTCGGGGTTGAGCATGTCGCGCAGCAGGGCGACGGCCTCACCCAACACCCGGGCACGCTCGGCCAGCAGTTCCTGCGTCGGCCGGCTGCCCTGACGCGCGGTCTTGAGCAGCGCCTGCATCGTCGAGCCGGGCCCCTCGAGCGGAATGACGCGCGCTTTGCGAGCGGCGATCAACACCGCCTCGTCGCTGACGGTCGATTCCAATTGGCCACTGCCGCCGAGCAATTCGGAGTTCGCGGGCAGCGCAGCGATGGTGCCGGGACCACTGGCCGGAGAGTGCACGCGCCCGCCGATGGACAGCGCGTAGCCGACGGTCTCGCGAGCGTAAACGTAAAGGCTCGTGCCCGCGGGGGCGAGAAGCGTTTCCGGCCATGTGGTCGACGGTTGCCTGCGCGCCCCCAGCAGGAGTTCGGCGCCCGCCATCGCGTCGACATGCGAGGCCACCGACACCGGCAGTCCGATCGCCTCGGCGAGCACGGGGCCGACCGGCGCGTCCGACCATCCCAGTCGCGGGTGGTCCAGGTAGCCGGTCGCGCTGTCGACGACACCGCCGGCCGCCACACCGACCCACAGCGGGCGTCGGCGATGCCAGCGGCTCAGGTATCGGCGGGCGCTGCCGGCCAGCGACGTCAGCGCCGCGCCCTGCGGGCCCCGCGGCGTCGGCGTCTCCACTACGTCGAGGGTGCGGCCGAAAAGGTCGGTGGCGACGATGCTGGTGGTTTTCGCGCCGATGTGGATGCCGAGCGTGAGGAAGGGCTCGTGGTTCACCTCGACGGGCACCCGCGGCCTGCCGATCGCGCCGGAGACCGCGAGGTCGGCGCGTTCCCGCAGCACGCAGGCCTCGAGCAGCACGGTGACCTGGCGGTTAACGGTCGCGATGCTCAGCCCGGTGATCCGGGCAATCGTGTCACGGGCGATCGGTCCGCGCAGGCGGGCCGCACTGAACACCGAGGCGGCGGCCGCGTCGGCGACCTTCAGCGACGGCGCGACGATCCGCGTGCGGGCCTGGCGGTGCCGGCCGGTCACGGGCGTCAGCGTCTGCTTGGGGCGCTGCACGCTGCGCACGGGGGTGTCGGCGGCGAGGGTGGTGACGGAAGTGCTCATCTGCTTGTCCTTGGGGAGAATTCGGCCGGCGGAGGTGTTCGGGCCACACCCGGCGATTCAGCAGGACAGCGATGGCGTCTCCGAAACAGTCAGGCGCGGCGAGGCGTGCAAGAACAACACGCGCGCCGCATACAGGCCTGACTGGACAACATTCGGCGAATTTAGCACGCCAATTAGAGTTGGACTGATGACGACTTCCCCAGCCGACGGTCGTGTCGCGGTAGTCACCGGCGCCAGTGCCGGTATCGGTGAGGCGACCGCGAGAACCCTTGCAGCCCTTGGCTTTCACGTGGTGTGCGTGGCTCGGCGCGAGGAGCCACTCAAGGCCCTGACCGAAGAGATCGGCGGCACCGCGATTGTGGCGGACGTCACATCTGAAGAGGCGGTGTCGGCGTTGGAGGCCGCAGTGGACCGCGTGGACGTGCTGGTCAACAACGCCGGCGGAGCCCGCGGGCTCGATCCGGTCGCCGATGCCGACGTCGAGCACTGGCGCTGGATGTGGGAGGCCAACGTGCTCGGCACGCTGCTGGTGACCCGCGCGCTGCTGCCGAAGCTGATCGCCTCGGGCGACGGGCTGATCGTCACGGTCACCTCGATCGCGGCGGTGGAGATCTACGACAACGGCGGCGGCTACACCTCTGCCAAGCACGCGCAGGGCGTGCTGCACCGCACGCTGCGCAGCGAACTGCTCGGAAAACCGGTGCGCCTCACCGAAGTTGCGCCCGGCATGGTGAAGACGGACTTCTCGCTTAACCGATTCGAGGGCGACGAGGACCGCGCGGCCAAGGTCTACGAAGGCGTCACTCCGCTGGTGGCCGAGGACATCGCCGAGATCATCGGCTTCGTCGCCAGCCGTCCGTCGCACGTCGATCTCGACCTGATCGTGGTGCGGCCGCGCGATCAGGTCAGCGGTGCCAGCGGATCACGGTTCAACCGACGCGCCTGAAGATCTGCTTTCACGTTCGCGCGAATCGTTGAGCCGCGGGACGCTATCTTCCACTCGGCAATCAATTCAACTGGACAGGGTGGGATGACATGAAGAAGGCAATCGCGGTCGCTGCACTGGCGTTCGCGGGCTTGATGGGCGCAGCGGGAACGGCCCATGCCGTTGATTACCTGGAGACCGACGCGAACGGGCAGCCGTGGTTCTGGGCCACCGAGGCCGAATGCCAGTCGGACGCCCCCATCGTCTGGAACGATCCGAACTTCGACCGGGCCTACCCGTATTGGTTCTGCGCCCCCGGCGACGGCGGCTGGTATCTGTTCAGCACCGACGGTCAGTAGGCGGGTCAGCCGCCGGACGTGCTGACATCGTGAACGTCACCTGCCCGGACGACCGCTCACCGGCTCGGGTGCGCCCGACGGCGTCGCGGGCGCGGTGCTCGGCATGTCGGGAGCGTTCGCGTCCGACAGCGCGGACATCGACTTCCACTCCTCCCACGGCACGGCCCAATCCCAGATGTCGCCGTCGGCGTAGGACAACTGAATGCGCGTGCCGGTGACCTCGACGGGATCGCCGTAGATCGCGCTGTTGAAGTACTGCTGGGCGTCGGACTCCGACAGGTTGATGCAGCCGTTGGTGACGTTCGAGTTGCCCTGCGAACCCAGGCTGGCCGGGTTGGCGTGGATGAACTCGCCGTTGTTCGAGATCCGCACGGCGAACCGCTCGCGGATGTTGGCGTAACCGGCCGCGGGGTTGGTCATGTAGAAGTCCTCGTACTTCTCGGTGACGACGTGGATGCCGCTGCGGGTGACGTTGCGGTCCAGATCGCCTTCGCCATAGCTGCAGGGGAAGTCCATGATCACGGCGCCCGCCCCGTCGAGCACCTGGATGCGGTGCGACGACGCCTCGGCCCTGACCACCTGGCGGCGCCCGATCTCGAAGTGCAGCGAGATGTCCTGCGCGCCGTAGGCGCCGTCGCCGAACGGCACCCCGTAGAGCTTCGCGTCGACGTTCACCTTGGTGCCCGCCGGGTAGTACTCGCTTGTGCGGTAGTGCACGCGCGACCCGCCGACCTCGTCGGGCAGCCACGCCCAGCTGCCTTCCACCTGAGGATCGGTGGTGACCTTGAGCGCCTTCTCGACGGCGGCCTTGTCGCTGATCGGCCCGTCGAACTGGATGATGACCGGCGCCGCCACCCCGACGACCTGACCGTCGCCGAGCTGGAAGCGCCCGCTCACCTGAGTGCTGGGGTTGATCGTGGAGAACGAGCCCTCGACGGGCGCCGCGTTGCCGTCGCGGCCGACGACCGAGCCTTTCCACGTGTACTGCACGCCGTAGCCGAGCGGTTCGGTGATCGTGAACTCGGTGCGGTCGCGGTTGAGCGCACCGGCGACGACCTTCCCGTCGGGGTTCGTCAACGAAACCCGCTGAAACCAACCGTCGGCGACCTGGACACCGACGCGCTCGGTCGGCGAGACCTCGGTCGCGTCGTTTGCCGGCGTGAAGTCCAGCGAGGGGGCTCCGGACGCTTCACCGTCCTGCGACGCCACAGACCCGTCGTCCTTGGAGCCGCATGCGGCCAGCACGCCCGGCGCGACGACACCGACCGCCAGTGCGGCCAGGGCGCGCCGCCGGTTGAACCCCGGCGGTAGGGGTTCTGCTGTACTCACGTGAATCGAGCGTACCTACAGGGAGCACCCGATCAGGACAGGCTCGGCTGTGAGCTCGATCCCGAATTTCGTTCGGACGCCGTCACGTACCGTCCTGGCCAGCGCGATCACCTCGGCGGTGGTGGCCCCGCCGCGGTTGGTCAGCGCCAGCGCATGCTTGGTCGACAGCCGGGCTGCGGCGCCTTCGCCCGGATGGCCCTTACCGAAACCGGCCTGCTCGACCAGCCACCCCGCGGCCAGTTTGACCCCGTCGGGGGCCGGGTAGTTGGGCACCGGTCCGTCCACCGAGGCGCGGAGCCGATCGAACTCCGCGGTCGTGATGACGGGGTTGGTGAAGAACGACCCCACACTCCAGGTGTCGTGATCGTCCGCGTCGAGCACCATGCCCTTGCTCGCCCGCAGCGCCAGCACCGCCTCGCGAACCTCAAGCGGATCGGCGCGTGTCCCCTGTTCGGCGCCCAGCGCGGTGGCCAGTTCGCGGTAGCGCAGCGGCGCGCTGTGCCCCGCGGGGTCCAGCGCGAACTCCACCTCGAGCACGATCGCGTCGTGCGCGTATTTGAGGACGCTGGTGCGGTAGCCGAACCGCAGTGCGTCGGGTTCGACCCAGCGGTCGTCGCCGGTGCGACGGTCCAGCAGGCGCACCCGCCGGATGGTGTCGGCCACCTCGGCGCCGTACGCACCCACGTTCTGCACCGGTGTGGCCCCCGCCGACCCCGGTATTCCCGACAGGCACTCCAGGCCACCCAGACCGTGCGCCAGCGAGGTGACCACGACGTCGTCCCACACCGCACCGGCCTCGGCGCGCAGCACTTCGCCGTCGACGGTGATCTCGGTGTTGGCAAGATAGATCACGGAAAGATCGGTCAGCTCGTCGGACAACACGACGTTCGAGCCGCCCGCCAGAACGAGCGCATCGTTGCCGGGGCCGAGCGCGCGGACCACGTCGATGACCTTCTGTGTGGTGTCGCAGGTGATCAGCCGCCGCGCGACGGGTCCAATCCGCAGGGTGGTCATGGGCGCAAGCGGCACCCGCTCCTCGACGGAGGCACCCCCTAGTTGCGAACCGACCACGGGCGGTAACGGTAGCCTGACCAGCTATGCCGCGCTCATTCGACATGGCCGCCGAGTACGGGGGAACCGTCGAGCAGGTCCATCGGGCGTTCGGCGACGAGCGGTACTGGCTCGCGCGGCTGACCGATTCCGGCGCCGACATGTATTCGCTGGACTCGATGGTCGTCGACGACCAAGGCGGCATCGACGTCGTCACGACGCAGACGTTGCGCGCCGACCGGCTGCCCGGTGTGGTGACCCAGTTCCACCGCGGGGACCTGAGCTTCGTGCGCGAGGAGGTGTGGAGCCCGGTGCTCGACGGGCAGGCCACCGCGACGGTCAAGGGCTCGATCCCCGGGGCACCTGCCAACCTGACGGGCACGGCGGTGCTGGCCCCGGCCGGCAGCGGTTCGCGGCTCCAGTTCACCGTCGAGGTGGAGGTGCGAGTTCCGTTGGTGGGCGGCAAGATCGAGAACTTCATCGGTGGCCAGCTGGTCGACCTACTGATCGCCGAACAGCACTTTACGACTCTGTGGATCGCCGAAAACGCTTGAGGCGCACCGTCAAGCGTTGGTACCGCCGAGGGCGGTGACGCAGAACCGTCGGCGGGTCATACACTCGGATCATGAGCGGGCCAATCGGTCAGCTGACACGCGGCACCACCGGCTACAACCGGCTGCGCCGCAGTGACCGCTGGCTCGTTCACGCGCCGCGGGTCCGCGCCGCGCTGGCCGCTGCCGAGGATCCGCTGGTCATCGATCTCGGTTACGGCGCCCTGCCAGTGACGACGCTGGAGCTCGCCGCCCGGCTGCGGGTGGTGCGCAACGATATTCGCGTCGTGGGACTGGAGATCGATCCCGACCGCGTGCAGGCGGCGCAGGCCGCGGGGTCCTCCGCTGTGCAGTTCGGCCTCGGCGGGTTCGAATTGGCGGGGATGCGGCCGGTCCTGGTGCGGGCGTTCAACGTGTTGCGGCAGTATCCGGTGGACGCGGTTCACCAGGCATGGTCGACGATGCAGCGACGGCTGGCGTCCGGTGGCCTCATCGTCGACGGCACCTGCGACGAGATCGGCAGGCGAGCCTGCTGGATTCTGCTGGACGCCGACGGGCCGGTGAGCCTGACGCTGGCGTGCGACCCGTTCGCGATCGAACGGCCGTCCGATCTGGCCGAGCGGCTGCCGAAGGCACTGATCCACCACAACGTCGACGGTCAGCCCGTGCACGCGCTGCTGACCGCTGCCGATCGCGCGTGGGCCAGCGTCGCGGGCCACGGGGTGTTCGGTCCGCGGGTGCGGTGGCGCGCGATGCTGGAGGTGTTGCGCGACAGTGGTTTTCCTGTCGTGCCCGCGCGACGCCGGACGCGCGATGGGGTGCTGACCGTGCCCTGGTCGACCGTCGCGCCTGTCTGAGACTCGCCCCCGATACTCGTCCGAAATCGTCGTATCGGCGCAGCGCCGTAGTCTGGGCCCTATGCGGATTGCCCTCGCGCAGATCCTCAGCGGCACCGACCCGTCGGCGAACCTGGCGGTCGTGGAGGACTACACCCGCCGCGCCGCGGACGCGGGCGCGCGGTTGGTGCTGTTCCCCGAGGCGACGATGTGCCGGTTCGGGGTGCCGCTCGCCCCTGTTGCCGAACCGCTCGACGGGCCGTGGGCCTCGGGCGTGCGGGCCATCGCCGAGCGGGCGGGCATCGTCGTCGTGGCGGGAATGTTCGTGCCTTCCGGTGACGGGCGCGTTCTCAACACGCTGATCGCCGCCGGCGACGGCATCGACGCGCACTACGAGAAGATCCACCTCTACGACGCGTTCGGGTTCAAGGAATCCAAGACGGTCGCCCCCGGCCAGGAGCCGGTCCTGATCGAGGTCGACGGCGTGGGTGTCGGGCTGACGCTGTGCTACGACGTCCGCTTCCCGGAGCTCTACGTCGAGCTGGCACAACGTGGAGCGCAACTGATCACCGTGCACGCGTCGTGGGGCAGCGGGCCGGGCAAGCTCGACCAGTGGACGTTGCTGGCGAGGGCCCGCGCGATCGACACGACCGGCTTCGTCGCCGCCGTCGACCAGGGCTATCCCGAACCCGACATCGCCGCGCTCGGCCCGACCGGTGTAGGAGGCAGCCTGGTGGCGTCCCCGACCGGTGACGTGCTGGTCAGCGCCGGCGATGACCCGCAGCTGCTGGTGACCGACATCGACCTGGAGGACGGCCGCAAGGTGCGCGAGACGGTCGCGGTTCTGCGCAACCGCGCGGACTTTGCTCGTCGCGGTAAGGCAGAATCGCGCTCGTGACTGACCCGTGGGCCCGCCCGAACCAGCCGTCGCCGCCGCAGGGCCAGGTCCCCCCACCTCAGCAGGACCAGGCGCCCCCGCCCCCGCCGGGGCCACCACCCCAGGGCCCGCCACCCGGTCCCCATGGACCGAATGAACCGGGCCAGAGCGAGCCACCGCGCTCCGAGTCGAAACTCAGGAGCCTCCTGCGCGATCCGCTGTCGATCGTGCTGGTGGTCGTCATCGTGCTAGCCCTGGTGCTGGCGGGCGTACTGGCCGGTGAACTGTACGCACGCAACCGCGCGAACGACGTCGTCGCGGGCGTCACGTCATGCGTCGTCGAAGACGAGGCCAGCGCATCGTTCGGCGTCATGCCGCCGTTCCTGATCCAGCACATGTCCGGCCACTACACGAACATCCACATCGAGACCGCAGGCAATCAGATCCGCGACGCCAAGGGTATGAAGGTCGAGTTGACCATCGAGGACGTCCGCCTCGAGGACACTGCCACCTCGGGCGGCACGGTCGGCTCACTTGTCGCGGACATCAACTGGTCGTCGGACGGCATCCGGCAGACCATCTCCGATTCGATCCCGCTCATCGGCGCGTTCGTCAGCGGGGTCACGACCAACCCGTCCGACGACACGATCGAGTTGGAAGGTGCGCTCGGCTCGATCAGGGCGCGGCCGACGGTCGCCGACGGCGGAATCTCGCTGCAGGTGATCGAGCTGACCGGCCTGGGCTTCACGCTGCCGCGCGAAGCCGTGCAGCCGGCGTTGGACGCGTTCACCTCCGAGCTGACGAAGAACTACCCGATGAACATCAAAGCCGATTCGGTGGAGGTCACCGACGACGGTGTGGTGAGCCGGTTCTCGACCCGCAACGCCGACATCCCGAAGGGTCAGCAGGATCCCTGCTTCACCGAGCTGTGACCGTCAGTCGGTGACACCGGTCCAGCGGAAGCTGTTGACGTACTTGCCCATATCGATCGCCAGCTGCAGGTTTGCACCCGATGGATGCCCTGTGCCGAAGTCGGGGGTGAATTCGCGGTACGGGCCGATGGCCGAGGCCACCAGCGCGACATCGTTTTTGACCGCGACCATTACGAGCAGCCGGAGCCGGGTGAAGCTGCCGCTGGCGTCCTGCGGATAGTCGTCGGCGACGACGCCGTAGCCGGGCTCATAGCCGACCATCGCGTTGGGGATTTCGTATTCCGTTGTGGCGTCGGGGTAGTACTCGTCGATCAGGTCCTCGGCGACCTGCTCGGCGGTCCGGTTTTCGGCGGGCAGACCGAACAGTTCGAGCATGCCGGTGTCCCCGCCGGTGAAGTCGAGCTCGACCCCATCCGGAAGGAGGGTGGCCTCGTACGCGCTGCCGGGCCCCGGGTATTGGACGGAGAACGATCCGTCGGCGGCATAGAAACGCGGGTTGGATTCGATGGGCTCGCCGATCGGTGGGCGTCCACAATCGGGCGGGCACAAGATCTTTGGGACGTCGGGGGTGGCGAGCACGGCCGCCACCACACCGGCCGTCACCACGATGGCGGCGCCCGCACCCAGCGTCGCAAGCACCCGCGCGCGGCCCATGCCTTCCTCGAGGCTCCGTACCGGTAGCTCCGGACCCAGGGCCCGCTGTCCATTGCGCAGCGCAGCCAGTGCGACCGCAGCGATCACGACATGCACGATCAGGTGCACAATGTGCGGTACCGGGGCGTACTCGGTGACGCCCATGACCATGTAGAGCACCAGCGTCACAACCACACTCGCGACGACGATCATCTTCCGCCGGCCCGCCCACAGCGCGATGCCGACGAGCCCGCCGAGCGTCAGCGCGGTCAGCGGCAGGGAAAACCCCTGGATACCGGCCTGCACCAGAAGCGCGCTGACCCACAGGTCCTCGGCCCTTACGCCGGTCGCGAACTGCGGGGCCAGTCTGACCAAAGTCGCCGCCGACGTGAACACCACGGCGCTCAACGCGCCGACTGCGTAGCCGTCGAGCGGCAGTCGACCCATCCCGCGCCGCAACCGCAGCACTGCCGGCGGGATCAGCATCGCGAGCGCACCGCCGACCGGTATCGCGGTGCCTATGAACAGCTTTTCGCGATCGAGCTCGCCGCCGCTGAGTGCGACGTCGTGAGACTCGGCCACGATGTTGCCGGTTGCCAACGCCCACGCGACGCCGAGCCCCGCAGCCAGCGCAGCGGTCAGCACCAACCGCCGGGATTCGTCGTGACCTGCCTGACGCAGATAGACGATGAACACCAGCGCCACACCGGCCGCTCCGAGCGCGATCAGCGGCGCCTGCCAACGCAGCACCGTGAACCCGACCAGCATCGCCGCAAGCGCTGCCAGCGCCAGCCCGAACGTCGTCCTCGACGAAGCCGACACATGTGGAAACAGGGTGCTCGTCAAGGGATCTCGCCAACGATGTCGGCGGCGGGGTGACGCTTCGGTCAACGCGAGGTCTTCTGCAGGTCGAGAATGTTGTGGGCGAGGTTCTCGGTGTTCGGGGTGCCGAGGCCCGTCACCAGGTCGTACCCTGGGGACGCCAGATCGACGGCGTTGCCGCCCTTGGTCACATCCCGGAAGCCGGGCAGACGCGAGCCGGAGGCCACCTGGTACAGCACCGGATTGAGGTTTCCGACCTGTCGCCCACCGTTGGCCAGCAGGTACTGGTTCATCAGCACGGTGAGCGCCGCCCAGATCGGCGCCGATTGCGACGTACCGCCGCCGACCACCTCGCGCTGGCCGAAGATGAACCGCACACCGGTGAACGGATCGGCGACCGCGGAGACGTCGGGGAGCAGCCGGCGGCGCTCGGTGTCACGCTCGACATCCAATTTGTCCTGCCACGCCGGGCGGGCGAACAGCTTCGCCACCCCGCCGCTACTGCCCTGCGACAGTGGGGAATCCACCCACGTGTGTTCGGCCAGCCACTGCCCGCGCGTACCAGTTGACAGCGTGGTCCCTCCGACCGACGTCATCGTGGGAAGTGACGCGACCGCGTCGACGCCGACGTCATCGGGTCCCGGCGGAGCCGACCATCGGTCTCCGCCTTTGCACTCCAGGCCCGCGGTGTCCCCGCTGGCGTCGAACGCCGTGGTGCCGTGCCGCTGTGCGGCCGTCAACGCCGCCTCGACCGGAGCCAGATCGGCCGCGGTGACGAACGCCTCGCATCCCCATCCGATCGACAGGCTCCACACCGCTCCGGGATAGTCGCGGTCGACCTGTTCGAACAGCCTCCCGAGCTTTTCGTACGTGCCGTCGCCCTCCACCGTCGGCCTGGCGTTGACCACGACAAGCCGTGCATCGGGCGCAATCGCATGCGCCACTTGCAGATCCATCGCCGTCTCGCCGTGCACCTCGGACGGTTCGCCGCCGACGATCTCGGGTGCGAACCTGGGTAGCCCGGACGTGTCGGCGAACAGATCGAGGTCCTCCTGCTCGACGCTGTCGAACGCGAAGATGACGATCGTCGCGCCCTCACCGGTGAAGCCGGCGTCCGCCAACGACGTCGCGTTGTACGCCGACAACAATCCGTCAGGCGTCAGCCCGCCCTTGGGCACGTCGAGGGGAACAAAGTCGGGTCGCTTCATGCGGTACGGGGTGTAGCTCATCACCCGCCCCACCGCGGTGACGTCGTCGCGCACCTCCGACGGTATACCGGGCTGTTCGGGCGAGGCGTAGAACTCCTCACCTTTGGCAGACCGGTAGTCGCGCACCGGAATTCCGAATGCGCGCGCGAGATCTCCGGCAGCGCCCTCGACGATCGCCCAACCGTCGCCGGGCCGCCAGCGCACCCAGAGGTCGCGTTCGCCCGCCCAGCCCATCAAAGCGGCCGGACGTTCCGGTCCGCCGAGCGTGACCGTGACTTGCGCGTCTGCGGAACGTGACGGACCCAGGTCGGTCGAGCTCGCCAGCAGCGCCGCATAGGGGCCGCTGATCACCGCCGGGGTGCGTGATGCACACGCACCCGACGCTGCGATCAGCAGCGCGGCGGTGAGCAGGGCCAAGGGCCGGTGGGCCCCGCGCCTACTGGCCGTGAGGACCGCGGTGTCGACCGGGCGTCGGACCGGGAGCCGGCGGCGCATGAACGGTGGGCGAGAACGGGTTCGGCTGATTGGGATCGATGCGCGGCGCCTTTTCCGTCGGCGTGGCGGGCGGAGGCGGCGCCGTAGTGGTGGTGGTTGTGGTCGTCGTCGTGGTGGTCGACGTCTCCGGTGCCTCTTCCTCTTGCGAGGCGCAGCCGGCCGTGAACGCGCCCGTCGCCAGCACCGCGGTCACCCCCGCTCCGGCCACCGCTCGGCGAAGCAAACCGCTTTGAGTCATCATGATCAGGTCCTATCCACGGTTTCCCGTGCGCAGATTGCGGTGGTTCCAGCCGTCGGGGGCGGACGTCACTATACGGCAAATATCGGTGGCCAATGTAAATTACTGGCGGCGGTCGGGTTTCGGGAAGCCCTCGAGTACCGCCCTGGTCCCCGACAACCCCAATCGGGTGGCGCCGGCGTTCAACATCGCGATCGCGTCATCGGCGGTCCGGATACCGCCACTGGCTTTGACCTGCGGACCGACCGTCGCCATCAGTTCCACGGCACGTACCGACGCCCCGCCTGCCGGATGGAATCCTGTGGAGGTCTTGACGAAATCGGCACCCGCGTCCGCCGCGGCGCGGCAGGCGGCCAGCAGTGTCTGCTCGTCCCCGAGCAGGAGCAGCGCGGCGGACTCGACGATCACTTTCAGCGTGGCGCGGGCACCGATCTCGCTACGCACGGCTTCGACGTCCGCGCGCACGGCCGCGAAGTCGCCGTGCAGCGCGGCTCCCACGTCGATCACTATGTCGATCTCGCCCGCGCCGTCTTCCAACGCGAGCCGCGCCTCACTGGCTTTGATCGCCGAAAGATGTTTGCCTGAAGGGAATCCGACGACCGCACACACCAGTTGCGACGGCGAACCGGACCGTCTGGCGACCGAAACCATCGACGGCGACACGCAGACGGCGTACGTGCCGAGGGCCGCAGCCTCCTCGGCGGCCGCGGCGACGTCGTCCCCGGTCGCTTCCGGCTTGAGCAGTGTGTGATCGACCAGTCCGGCGACCTCGTCGCGTCCGTAGGTGCGTGCCATCAGAACGGCTCTTCGGTACCGCCGGGGTTGCAGCCGGTCTCCACCATCTGCTCGTAGGGGACCTCGGGGCGCCACGGCTCGAGATTCCAACTGCTCTTGCCGGGTTGGTAGTACTCGGCGAATTCCCAGTGACAGACGAATTGCGGCCTCATGCCCGGGATGTCCGCATCGGGTGCGAGGGCCAGCACCTCGGCCCAGGCCATCTCGCCCTGAGCTGGAGTAGCCGGGCCGGACGCCTGCCTGCCTGCCGCGGTCGGGTACACGCGCAGACTCGACAAATCGCCCCACTTGGCCCATTCGACGTGATCGACGAACGGCCGGGCCGGCACCGTCGGGTTGGCAGGCGGATTCGCCGATGCCATGGGAGCCACCAGCGCAGGCACGGTGAGGCCGGCCGCCATGACGACGACCGCGATGGCTCTGCGCACTACCGGGACTTCCCCTGGACCTCGAGCAGCTTGGGTCGGACGTCGACCAGGTAGACACCGGCCGCGACGGCTGCGATTGCGGGGCCCAGCACGGAGCCCAAAACCAGGGCAAGCAACCCTGCGACCCCGAGGATGACCAACCAGACCGGCTTGGTCAGTTTGTCGGCGGCCGGGTAGGCGTCCGGCCGTTGCATCGCCGCGTGGACGAACGCGTACACCGTCGTCGCGAGCACGGCGATCTGCAAAAAGAAGAGGACGTAACCCACCAAGCCTTGGAGCTGCACGCATCAAGACTAAGCGGGTGACGTCCCCTCGGTCGACTTTGGGCCTTGCGACCCGCTGTCGAGTCCTTACTTCTGGGTGACCTTCTTGGCCGTCGCCTTCTTGGCCGGGGCCTTCTTGGCCGTCGTCTTCTTCGCCGGGGTCTTGGCCGGGGTCTTCGCCGGGGCCTTCTTCGCGGTGTTCTTCACCGGCGCAGCGCCCTGGTCGGCCTTCTTCGGCAACTCGACGCCGACCAGCTTGGCGGCGCGCTCACCGACGGCGCGGGTCTGCGCGGCCACGTTGCCCAGCGCCTCCTGGGTCAGCTCGACGGCCTGGTCGGTGTACCCCTCGACACGGCCGGCGGCCTCGCTGAAGCCGGGCTGGCTGCGCAGGCGCTCGAGTGCGGCCTCCCCGCGCTCGACGAGCTTGTTGTAGGTGGTCTGCGCGGCCTCGGCGTAGGTCTCGGCGAACTTGCGCAGCTCATCGGAGCTCAGACGGTCGCGCAGTTCACCGAACTGCGTCGGCAGATCGTCCTGCAGTCGGTCGATCCGCGCACGGGTCTCCTCGACGCGGCTACGCGAGTCGGTGCGGGCGTCGTCGGCGCGCTCACGAAGGGCGGCGACGATTTCGTTGACCCGCTCGAGAGCGAGGTCGGCGGCACCGACGGCGGCGAGCAACGGCGCCTTGAGGTCGTCGGGGGTGGGCTGGTTCTTGGCGGGAGTGTTCTTGGCCATCATGTTCCTTTCTGAGGATGTCGTTTGGTTGCGTTCGTGTTCAGCAGGTGGAGTCTCTATTCAGTCGACGACTCCTGTTCTGTGTCGCTTCCTGTCTCGTCAACCTCGGCCTCGTTCTGTTGACAGAACGACGTGTAGATGTCGAGCAGCACATGCTTCTGCCGCTCGGTGATCGCCGTGTCGTTGACGATGGCGTCGCGCACCTCGCTCTTCTCGCTGGGCTCGAGAATCCCGGCCCGTACGTAGAGCACCTCAGCCGACAACCGCAACGCCTTGGCGATCTGGTTGAGCACATCGGCAGAGGGTTTACGCAATCCCCGCTCGATCTGGCTGAGGTAGGGATTGCTGACGCCGGCCTTCTCGGCCAACTGTCGTACGGATACCTGAGCGGCTTCGCGTTGCGTCCGGATGAACGTGCCGATGTCCTGGGCGGCGGTCTGCGCAGCGTTGGACACGACGACGGCAAGATTGTCATCCTGCGACATACGAAGCCCTCCGTGCATCGGGTATCCAATAAGCGACAACCCCTACCGTACGACGGAGTGCTAACTTTTGCAAGCACTCGTTAGCGCAGGTCAGAATATAAGTTGGGCTACGGAATAGATCACCAGGCCCGCCAGCGCGCCCACCACGGTGCCGTTGATCCGAATGAATTGCAGGTCGCGTCCGACGTGGAGTTCGATACGGCGACTGGCCTCGTCGGCGTCCCACCGCTCGATGGTTTCGGTGATGATCGCGGTGATCTCCACGCCGTACTGGGCGACCAGGTGCTGGGCCGCCCGGATGATCCAGTTGTCCACCTTGTCGCGCAGGTCGGCGTCGTCGCGCAGCGACTCCCCGATCAGCATCACCGAGTCCGCGACCCGCGTGCGCAGCGTCGATGAGGGGTCGTCGACCGACTCGAACAAGATGCGCTTGGCCGCCGTCCACGCCGTCTCGGCCGCGCGCGTGACCTCGTCACGGGCCATGACCTGTTCCTTGACGTTCTCCGCGCGCTCGATGGTGGCCCGATCGTGCTGGAGGTCGTCGGCGAACTCGAACAGGAACCGGGTCGCCGACCGCCGCAGCTCGTGGTCCGGGTTGCGGCGCACCTTGTCGGTGAAGTCCATCAACTCGCGGTGGATGCGGTCGCCGACGAGGTGGTCCACCCAGCGTGGGGACCAGGTGGGCGAATCGCGTTCGATCACCCGGTCGATGACGGGCCCGGCGTTGAGCGACCACTGGAAGGCGCGGTCGGCGAGCAGTTGCAGCAGGGCCTCCTGGCGGTGTTCGGCCAGCAGCGTGGCCAACACGCGACCGATGGGCGGACCCCACTGCGGTTCGGCGATGCGCTTGACGATCATCCGGTCGAGCACCTGCTGCACATCCTCGTCGCGCAGCATCTCCACCAGAACCCGCAGCACGGTGGCGGTTTCGGCGGCAACGCGTTCAGCGTGCGAGCGTTCGGAGAGCCACTTGCCCAGCCGACCTGCCACTTCGGCGTTGCGCAGCTTCGCCGACACGACTTCGGGAGACAGGAAGTTCTCGCGAACGAAAGCGCCGAGACCCTCGCCGAGCTGGTCCTTCTTGCGTTTGATGATCGCGGTGTGCGGGATCGGGATGCCGAGCGGGTGCTTGAACAGGGCGGTGACCGCGAACCAGTCCGCGAGGGCGCCGACCATGCCGGCCTCGGCGGCGGCGCGCACATAGCCGACCCAGCCCGGGGCAGCACCGGCGGACTGGGCCCAGGTGCAGATGAGGAAGATGACCGAGGCGCCGACGAGAAAGCTCAGCGCGACGACCTTCATGCGCCGCAGCGAACGGCGGCGCTCCGCATCGGCTACTGAGTCGGCCCCGGCCAGGGACTCGGCGAAGCTTCTCCGCGGGGCGGGCGGAGCCGCCGGGGCGTGCCGTCCGGCGCTCGGTCTATGTGCCACTTCTCCATCATCCGCTACGACGCGCGGCACCTCGGACCGACAACACGCGGTGTCAAGATCGGCCGTACTATCGAGGGGAACTACGGAACGGATCACGGGGATAGTGGCACAACAGTCCGAAGCGATCGCGGTCAAGACAGACGGCCGCAAGCGGCGTTGGCACAAGCACAAGGTAGAGCGCCGTAACGAGCTGGTGGATGGCACCCTGGAGGCGATCCGCCGACTCGGTAGTGGCGTCAGCATGGACGAGATCGCGGCCGAGATCGGCGTCTCGAAGACGGTGCTGTACCGCTACTTCGTCGACAAGAACGACCTCACGACCGCGGTGATGATGCGGTTCGCGCAGACCACGCTGATCCCGAACATGGCCGCGGCGCTGTCGTCGAACCTGGACGGCTTCGAACTGACTCGCGAGGTGATCCGGGTCTACGTCGAAACGGTGGCCGCCGAACCCGAGCCCTATCAGTTCGTGATGGCGAACAACTCGGCGAGCAAGAGCCGCGCGGTCGCCACGTCCGAGCAGATCATCGCCCGCATGCTGGCGGTGATGCTGCGGCGCCGGATGCAGGAGGCCGGTATGGACACCGGCGGCGTCGAGCCGTGGGCGTACCACACGGTCGGCGGTGTTCAGTTGGCCACGCACTCGTGGATGTCGAACCGTCGCATGAGCTCCGACGAGCTGATCGACTACCTGACGATGTTGTCGTGGAATGCGTTGTGCGGCATCGTCGAAGTGGGCGGGTCGCTCGAGGCGTTCCGCAGCCAACCACACCCGTCGCCGGTGCTTCCGCCCCCGACCCAAGTCGAGCAGTGAGCTCGGATTCGGCAATCTCGCCCATCGCCGACGCGGTGCGGTTTCGGGCCGGCGACAAGGTGGCCGATCTAAACCCTTCGGCGACACCGGGTTTCGACGGCGCCAAAGCCGACGCGGCACCGGTGCAAGCGGCTCGCAGCAACCGCCTCGCCGAGCTTCAGGAGATGCTCTACGCCAGTTCCAAGGGCCGTGACGACGCCCGCTCGGTCCTACTCGTGCTGCAGGGCATGGACGCCGCGGGCAAGGGTGGGATCGTCAAACATGTTGTCGGAGCTGTCAACCCGATGGGCGTGCGCTACACCGCATTCGGAAAGCCGACACCGGAGGAGCTGGCGCACGACTTCCTGTGGCGTATCCGCCGCGCGTTGCCGCCGCCGGGACACATCGGCGTCTTCGACCGGTCGCATTATGAGGACGTGCTCATCGTTCGGGTGCACGACCTGGTGCCGCCGGAGGTGTGGGGTGCGCGCTACGACGAGATCAACGCATTCGAGCGCGATCTCGTCGACGGTGGAACCACTCTGGTGAAGGTGGCGATGTTCATCTCGTTGGAGGAGCAGAAAAAGCAGCTCCTCGAACGGCTCGACGACCCGACGAAATACTGGAAGTACAACCCCGGCGACATCGACGAGCGCCTCAAGTGGCCCCAGTATCAGGAGGCCTACCAGGCGGTCCTGGACCGCACGTCAACGGACTACGCGCCGTGGCACGTCGTACCGGCCAACCGCCGGTGGTACAGCCGACTCACGGTCACCGAACTGCTGATCGAAGCGCTCGAGGGCCTCGACTTGTCATACCCGCCTGCGGATTTCGACGTCGACGCGGAACGCAAGCGCCTGCTCGAGTCGTAGGCGCCGAGACTGCGGTTTCTGACGAATTTCGGCCGATTCCTCTCATAAACCGCAGTCTCGTGGAACCGGTATAGCGTTTCTGCCATCTAACTGGATATGGACCGTCTCATCGTGGGCAGCGACGCACTCGCAGCCGGCATCGTGACACGTCACGACCTACGCACCAACTACTTCATGGTGCACCACAACATATACGCGCCGACAGGAATGGAACTCGACGCGCGTGTTCGAGCACATGCCGCATGGCTTTGGTCTCGCGGACAAGCGACTCTATTCGGCCATTCGGCCGCGGCAATGTTCGGAACTCGCTGGCTACCGCCCGACGGACCGGCGGAACTGGCACGAATACGGCATCGATCTCCGCGCGGAATCGTCATCTACAGTGGGACGCTCGCCGAGGACGAGGTCTGCCTGCGAGGAAGTTTCGACTGTACGACACCCGCTCGCACGGCTTATGACCTAGGTCGGCGCGTGCCGGGGGATCTGGGGATCATGCGAATCGACGCCCTGCTCAACGCGACCGGGTGCACCGTCGCTGAAGTGCAGGGCATCGCGAACCGCTATCCCGGCGCACGGGGCATCCGTGAACTGCGCGCGACGTTGGATCTCGTCGATGGCGGCGCGGAATCGCCGAAAGAGACCGAGCTTCGCCTGCTGCTCGTCCGTGACGGGTTGCCTCGCCCTGCCACGCAGATTCGCGTTGGCAATCGCCGAATCGATATGGGCTGGTGCGAGTGGAAAGTGGGCGTCGAGTACGACGGAGTGCAGCATTGGACGAGTCCGGACATTCACGCCGGAGACATCGAACGGCTGGAGTTCTTGGCCGCGCAAGGCTGGCTGATCGTGCGGGTCAGCGCGCGTCACCTACGGTATCAACGAGCAGAGATAGTGCGCCGGGTATACGAGGCGCTCAGGAGCCGCGGCTGCCCCGTTTGATGGGCGTGCGCTCGGCACTAGTAGCTGTAGAAGCCCTGGCCTGACTTCTTGCCGAGCTGCCCCGCCTCGACCATCCGCAGCAGCAGCGGTGGCGGCGCGTAGTGCGGGTCCTTGAGTTCGTCGAACATCGAGTCCGCGATCAGCTTCATCGTGTCCAGACCGATCAGGTCCGAAAGCCGCAGCGGGCCCATCGGATGCGAGAGCCCGGCCACGATTGCCTTGTCGACGTCCTCGACGGTGGCGACGCCGGCCTCCACCATCCGGATGGCCGAGAGCAGATAGGGCACCAGCAGCGCATTGACGACGAACCCGGAGCGGTCGCTGCACCGCACCACCTGCTTACCGAGCACCTCGCCGGCGAACTGTTCGGTCCGCGCGAGTGCACCCTCCGACGTCACCAGCGTGTTGACGAGTTCCACCAGCGGCAGCACCGGCACCGGGTTGAAGAAGTGCAACCCGAGTACTCGGCTCGGATTCTTCGTCGCCGCAGCGATTTTCATGATCGGGATGCTGGAGGTGTTCGACGCCAGCACCGCATCGGGATCGGTGACGACGGCGTCGAGCTCGGCGAAGATTTTGGCCTTGACGGCCTCATCCTCGATGATCGCCTCGATCACGAGTTGACGGTCGGCCAGGTCGGGCAGGTCGGTGGTGTACGTCAATCGCGCCAGGGTGGCGTCGCGGTCGGCCTCGGACAGCTTGCCTTTGCTCGCGGCCCGCTCCAACGATCCGGTGATCCGCTTGCGCCCCGCCTCGACGAGTTCCTCGGAGGGCTCGTAGACGACGACGTTGGCGCCGGCTTTCGCGGCCACCTCCGCAATGCCGCTGCCCATTTGTCCGGCACCGACCACACCGACTCGTTCAATGCTCACTTGCGTCCTCTCCATAACATCAGGCCCCGCCCAATATAAGGACGGGGCCTGATGACAAGCCGTTGGGCCTCGTGAGCCTACTAAGCCTGGTCTGGTGGCTAGTGGCTACAGCTTCGGTTCCACTTCCTCCTCGCGGCCTGGGGGCCGCGCATCGTCAGTGGCTACAGCGTCGGTTCCACTTCCTCCTCGCGGCCTGGGGGCCGCGCATCGTCAGTGGAACTGACCCTCTTCGGTCGAACCCTTCAGCGCGGTGGTCGAGCTGTTCGGGTCCACCGTCGTGGCGATCCGGTCGAAGTAGCCGGCGCCGACCTCGCGCTGATGCTTGGTCGCGGTGTAACCCCGCTCCTCGGCGGCGAATTCGCGCTCCTGCAGCTCGACGTATGCCGACATCTGGTTGCGGGCGTAGCCGTAAGCCAGGTCGAACATCGAGTAGTTCAGGGCGTGGAAGCCGGCCAGCGTGATGAACTGGAACTTGAAACCCATCGCGCCCAGCTCCTTCTGGAACTTCGCGATCGTCGCGTCGTCGAGGTGCTTCTTCCAGTTGAACGACGGCGAGCAGTTGTAGGCCAGCATCTGGTCCGGGAACTCGGCCTGCACGCCCTCGGCGAACTTCTTGGCCAGCTCGAGGTCGGGGGTGCCGGTCTCCATCCAGATCAGATCGGCGTACGGCGCGTAGGCCTTGGCACGCGCGATGCACGGCTCGATGCCGTTCTTGACGGTGTAAAAGCCTTCCTTGGTCCGCTCACCGGTGATGAACGGCTGATCGCGCTCGTCGACGTCGGAGGTGATCAAGGTGGCCGCCTCGGCGTCGGTGCGGGCGATGACCACGGTCGGGACGTCGGCGACATCGGCGGCCAGGCGCGCCGAGGTCAGGGTGCGGATGTGCTGCTGGGTCGGGATCAGCACCTTTCCACCGAGGTGGCCGCACTTCTTCTCCGACGCCAGCTGATCCTCCCAGTGCGAACCCGCGACACCGGCGGCGATCATCGCCTTCTGGAGCTCGTAGACGTTCAGTGCACCGCCGAAGCCCGCTTCGCCGTCGGCCACGATCGGCACCAGCCAGTTCTCGACCGAGGTGTCGCCCTCGACCTTGGCGATCTCGTCGGCACGGAGCAGCGCGTTGTTGATCCGGCGAACGACCTGCGGCACCGAGTTGGCCGGGTACAGGCTCTGGTCGGGGTAGGTGTGGCCGGACAGGTTCGCGTCGCCGGCGACCTGCCACCCGGACAGGTAGATGGCCTTCAACCCGGCGCGCACCTGCTGGACGGCCATGTTGCCGGTCAGCGCGCCGAGCGCGTTGACGAACTCCATGTCATGCAGCTGGTTCCACAGAATCTCCGCCCCACGCTTGGCCAGCGTGGACTCCTCGACGACGGTGCCCTGCAGCGCGACGACGTCTTCGGCGGAGTAGTCGCGGGTGACGTTCTTCCAGCGGGGATTGGTGTCCCAGTCGCGCTGAATTTCTTCGGCGCTCTTCGGCTTGCCAACGGTTGACATGGCGCTCCTTCGATCTGTTCACTATCGCTGCGGCGCCGCCGGAGTACCCGGCTTGTTAACGCCAAAACTGATTAGCGGTTTCGCTACTACGAGGATGCCTCAGCCCATTAGCGCAGGTCCAGCCATTTCGAGTGCCAACTTTCGCCAACCACTCCCTCAGACTTGCGAATCTTGCGAAGAACCAGGTGCGCTTGACCGGTTCAGAAGTTACCGATGAGTAGGCGATTTCCGCAGGTCAGTACACCCGTACTGTTAAACCGATCTTGATCAGAGGTTGAAGATCGCTGCGACGGCCTTGGCCTCGTCGCCGACCGCATATGTGAGCGTTGTAACAGTGCGGTCCGTCAGCTCCGGACCGAATTTGTCCGTCGAACCCGGCGGATAGGTGTGGCTGAGAATCTCCATCTTGTCGCCAAGGGCGACCGCGGCGTCGTGTTCGATCGTCACCCGCAGCGGGTACCGCGCCAAATCCGGATGGTGGTGCAGGTAGTCCTCGATCACCGACCAGTACACCGCGTTGTTCATGTGGTCGAAGATGTCGATGTCACTGACCCGCGTCGGGAACTCGCGGATGTCGTCGGCGTCCTCGCGACTGCCCGCCGACAGGTACTCCTTCCACCGCAGCCGGTTGACGTCGGTCGTGCGCCGCAACCCCTCGAGGAAGTCGTCGGATATGCGCGCCGGTCCCTGCGTCTCGCGATTGATGTTGATCCAGAACGCCTCGGATTCGATGAGGCCGCCCTTTCGGCCGTCGATGCGCACCCGCATCTCGCACCATCGGTTCGACGTGCCCGAACACCAACGACGCAGCCGCAAAATGTCCTGGAACTCGATCGGGCGGATCATGTCGATCATCGTGCGGCGCACGATCCACAGCGGATGGGTCTCCTGGAACCCCAGTTCGCGCAACTGGTCGGAGCCGATGTCCTGAATGTGGCGCGTCGCGGCGTCGAATTTGAGCCGGCCTTCGCGGTCCACGTCGGCCACCCGGAGCGGCCACTCGATGTCGAAGACGTCGGGGTGCGGGTCAGGGACCGGCATCATGGTCTTGGCCAGGCCCTGCGCCGGGCTCGTTCCCGATCCCTGCTTCTCGCTCACGACCGCCGATCCTGCCACAGCGGTGGATCTGCCAACAATGCGAAGACTACCTTCGCACGGTTGCTACGCTGGCTGACGTGGCGAAAACGTTTGTCGGCTCACGGGTTCGGCAACTTCGCAGCGAGCGTGGATTCAGCCAGGCGGCGCTCGCCCAGATGCTCGACATCTCGCCGAGCTACCTCAACCAGATCGAGCACGACGTGCGACCGCTGACCGTGGCCGTCCTGCTGCGCATCACCGAGGTGTTCGGCGTCGACGCCACCTTCTTCGCCTCCGAGGACGACACCCGTCTGGTCGCGGAGCTACGCGAGGTCACCCTCGACCGCGACCTCGATATCGACGTCGACCTGGCCGAGATCGCGGACATGGTGGCCGCACACCCCAACCTCGCCCGCGCGATGGTCAACCTGCACCGCCGCTACCAGCTGACCACCACCCGGCTGGCGGCGGCCACCGAGGACAGGTTCGCAGCAGGCGGCGGCTTCAGTTCGGGCTCGGGTGCGATCACCATGCCCCACGAGGAGGTGCGCGACTACTTCTACCAACGACAGAACTATCTGCACGAACTCGACACCGCGGCCGAAGACCTCACCATCCGAATGCCGATGCACCGCTCGGAGCTCGCGCGCCAACTGTCGGACCGACTGACGATGGTGCACGGCGTGCGCATCGTCCACCGCATGGACCTCGGCGAATCGGTGCTGCACCGCTACAGCCCCGAGACGAAGACGCTCGAGCTCAACAACCACCTCTCGTCCGGACAGACCGTGTTCAAGATGGCCGTCGAACTGGCGTATCTGGAATTCGGCGAGCTCATCGATAAGCTCGTCGACGAGGGCAAGTTCACCAGCGACGAGTCGACTCGGCTGGCGCGACTGGGCCTGGCCAACTACTTCGCCGCGGCAATGGTGTTGCCGTACGCGCAGTTTCACGATGTCGCGGAGAACTTCCGCTACGACGTCGAGCGGCTTTCGGCGTTCTACTCGGTCAGCTACGAGACGATCGCCCACCGGCTGTCGACCCTGCAGCGGCCGTCGATGCGCGGCGTGCCGCTGTCCTTCGTCCGCGTCGACCGCGCGGGCAATATGTCAAAGCGCCAGTCCGCCACCGGTTTCCACTTCTCCTCCAGCGGCGGTACCTGCCCGCTGTGGAACGTCTACGAGACATTCGCCAACCCCGGCAAGATCGGAGTGCAGGTCGCGCAGATGCCCGACGGTCGCAACTACCTGTGGGTGGCTCGCACCGTCGAACGGCGTGCGCAGCGCTACGGCCAGCCGGGTAAGACGTTCGCCATCGGCCTGGGCTGCGAGCTGCGCCACGCCCATCGACTGGTGTATTCGGAGGGGCTCGACCTGTCCGGGGAGGTGTCGACGCCGATCGGCGCCGGTTGCCGGGTCTGCGAACGCGACAACTGCCCGCAGCGTGCCTTCCCCGCCCTCGGCCGTGCGCTCGACATCGACGAGCACCGCAGCACGGTCTCGCCCTATCTGGTACGTCGACCTTGATTCCGCGACCACACGTAGACTGGCTGTGATGAGCGCACCCGAGTCGGCACGTATCGCGCCCGGTGGATTCAAGGAACTCGGCCCGCTGAACTGGGCCATCGCCAAGCTCGGCGCCCGCGCGATCAGGGCACCCCGCTTCAGTCTTTTCAATGTGCTTGGCCAACACCGGCTTCTGTTCCTGGCGTGGCTGCCGTACAGCGGTGTGCTGCTCGGCATGCTGAGCAAGCTGTCGGTGCAGGACGCCGAAACCGTCATCCTGCGCGTCGGGCATCTCCGGGACTGCGAATACGAACTGCAGCAGCACCGCCGCTTGGCCCGTACCCGGGGGCTCGGCCCGGACGTGCAGAAGAAGATCTTCGAGGGTCCCGACGCCGAAGGGTTGACCGACCGCCAGCGCGCGTTGATCACCGCGACCGACGAGTTCGTCGTGACCCGCGGCGTCTCACCCGAGACCTGGGCCGTGTTGGCCAGGCACCTGACCAAACCGCAGCTGATCGAGTTCTGCATGCTGGCCGCCCAGTACGACGGGCTGGCAGCCACGATCACCACTTTGAAAGTGCCGCTGGACTTCCCGGACTAGCGCTCGAGTGTGAATCGGACGACGCTCATCGGCCCGTCAGCGTCGGCAGCTTCACAAACCGTGCGTTAGAGGTACGTGATACCGAGCACGATCAGCGACAGCAGCACCGGCGAGACCGGCAGCGCGCACAGGAACGCCGCCCGCACCTCGCTTCTGCGCTGATACGCCCGCCAGCCCAGCCAGCCGACCGCGCCGCCCACGACAAACGACACCGCGGCCACCACCAGCACCCAGGTGCTGACGTCGGAGGTCGAGGTGGCGAAGGAGATCCCGGCCAGCCAGAGGATATGGCCGATCACCAAGCCGCCGATGCCGGCGACCCACAGTGCCCTCGCCGTGCTGGTTGTCTGAACCACGCTGCTGTGTAGCCCCGGCTCAGAAGTTGATCATGTGGCCGAGCAGTCCGTGGAAGCATTCCTGCAGGGCCTCGGACATGGTCGGGTGCGTGTGGACGTTGCGCGCCAGTTCGGTGGCGGTGAGGTCCCACTTCTGGGCCAGCGTCAGCTCAGGCAGAAGCTCGGAGACGTCGTGGCCGATCAGGTGGCCGCCGATCAACTCGCCGTACTTGCCGTCGGCGATCAGCTTGACGAAGCCGCTGGGGTCCCCCGCACCGTGCGCCTTGGCGTTGGCGGTGAACGGAAACTTGGCGACCTTGACGTCGTAACCCTCTTCGCGGGCCTGCTCCTCGGTGAGCCCGAAGCTGGCCACCTGCGGCTGGCAGAACGTCGCGCGCGGCAGCATCCGGTAGTCCCCGAGCGGCAGAGTCTCTGCGCCTGCGATGGTTTCGGCGGCGATGACGCCCTGCGCCTCGGCGACGTGCGCCAACTGCAGCTTGCCCGTCACGTCGCCGATCGCGTAGATGTGCGGCACGCTGGTGCGCATGTAGTCATCGATGTCGATCGCCTTGCGCTCGGTGATCCCGACGCCGGTGTTGTCGAGCCCGTAGCCATCGAGGTTGGGCGCGAAACCGATTGCTTGCAGCACCTTTTCGGCTTTGATGTCCTCGGACTTGCCGTCCTTGCTGACGGACACGGTGACGTCGTCGCCGCTGTCTTTGATCGACTCGACCTTGGTGCCGGTCAGCACCTTGACGCCGAGCTTCTTGAACTGCTTCTCGATCTCCTTGGAGACGTCGGCGTCCTCGTTGGGCAGCGCGCGGGGCAGGAACTCGACGATCGTGACATCGACGCCGTAGTTCTTCATCACGTAGCCGAACTCCATGCCGATGGCACCGGCGCCGGCGATCACGATCGAGGACGGCAGCTCGCGCGTCATGATGAGTTCTTCGTAGGTGACCACGTTTTCGGACAGCGACGTGTCGGGCACCAGGCGGGTGCTGCTACCGGTGGCGATGATGATGTTGTCGAACTCGACGCTTTCGGTGCCGCCCTCGTTGAGGTCGACCTCGAGGGTGTGCTCGTCTTTGAACTTGCCGTAGCCGTGGATCTCAGTGATCTTGTTCTTCTTCATCAAGTAGTGCACGCCGGCGACGCGGCCGTCGGCGATCTTGCGGCTGCGATCGAAGGCGGCACCGTAGTCGAACGTCGCCTCGCCGTTGATGCCGAATTGCTTGGCTTCCTTGGTGAAGATGTGCGCGAGCTCCGCATTACGCAGCAGCGCTTTGGACGGGATGCACCCGACGTTGAGGCAGACGCCGCCCCAGTACTTGGGTTCGACGATGGCGGTGTTCAGTCCGAGCTGTGCGGCACGGATGGCCGCGACGTACCCGCCGGGGCCTGCTCCGAGAACGACGACGTCATAGTGGGTCACGCCCCCACACTAATGGGCATCGACGAACGGTCCGCCATGTCCCGCGGGATCACGTTGGATCGGCTGGGGCCACGGCGCCGGGCGCGGACGCCGGCGCACCTGCAGCGGCCACCAGAACCACCGTCCGAGCAGCGTGGCCACCGACGGCGTCATCAATCCTCTGATCACGAACGTGTCGAACATCAGGCCCAGCGCGATCGTCGTGCCGACCTGGCCGATGACGATCAGATCGCTGACCGCCATGGTGGCCATGGTGAACGCGAACACCAGCCCGGCGGCGGTGACGACGGGGCCGCTGCCTGCCATGGCGCGGATGGTGCCGGTGCGCAGCCCGGCGTGGACTTCCTCCTTCATCCGCGACACCAGCAGCAGGTTGTAGTCCGCGCCGACGGCCACCAGCACGATGATCGCCATCGGCAAAACCATCCAGTGCAGGGGGATGCCGATGATGTGCTGCCACAGCACCACCGACATCCCGAAGGCTGTGCCCAGGCTGAGCGCCACGGTTCCGACGATGACCAGGGCTGCAACCAGAGCCCGGGTGATGACCATCATGATGACGAGGATCAGCAGGAGCGCGGCTGTGACCGCGATCAGCAGGTCGTAATCGGCACCCTGCTGCATGTCGTCGAACATCGCCGCGGCACCGCCGACGTAGACCCAGGAACCTTCCAGCGGCGTGCCCTTGATCGCCGCGGCCGCGGCCTTCTTAAGCGGTTCGATCCGCGAAATGCCTTCCTCGGTCAGCGGATCGCCCTGGTGGATGATGGTGAACCGGACGGCGTGCCCGTCCGGCGACATCATCAGGTCCATGCCGCGGATGAAGTCGGCGTTCGTGAACGCTTCGGGCGGAACGTAGAAGGAGTCGTCGTTGAGGGCTTCGTCGAACGCCTCCCCCATCGCCGCACTGTCTTCCTGCTGCTCCATGGTCTGGTCCTGCTGCGCCTTCTGAACCTGATATTGGTTCAGCATCATCTGGCGCTGGTTCCTCATCGACTGGATCATCCCCGGCATCACCGCCGTCATCTCCAGCGTCAAATCGGCCATCCGGTTGATGTCAGGGACCATTGCCTGGAAGTCGTCGGACATGGTCGAGATGCCGTCGAGGCTGTTGAAAATGGAACGCAGCGACCAGCAGACCGGGATGTTGAAACAGTGTGGCTCCCAGTAGAAGTAGTTGCGCACAGGACGGAAGAAGTCATCGAAGTTGGCGATGTTGTCGCGCACTTCCTGCACAGTCAGCGACGTGTCGCTCATCTTGTCGGCCATACTCCGCGATACCACGGACAGTTCCCGGGTGATCGAGTTCATCTTCTCCATCGACTCGATGGTGTGGGCCATCTCGTCGGCCTGGGCCATGATGTTGTCGATGACGCCCTGCTGGTAGTCGTTGGACATGAGTTGCCCCACGCCTTGCTGCCCGATCATGTAGGGGATCGTCGTGTGTTCGATCGGCTTGCCGTCGGGCCGAGTTATCGCCTGCACCTGGGCGATTCCCTCGACATCGGCAAGGGCTTTCGCGATCTTGTCGATCATCAGGAACCCTGCCGGGTTGCGCAGGTCGCGGTCGGTCTCGACCATCAGTACGTCCGGGTTCATCCGGGCCTCGGAGAAGTGGCGGGTCGCGGCCGCGTAACCCACGTTGGCCGAGATGTCGTCGGGCAGATACAGCCGGTCGTTGTAGCTCGTGTGGTAGCTGGGCAGCGCGAGCAAGCCGACCAGGCACGCCGCGACGGCCACCACAACGAACGCACCGGGCCAGCGGACGGTCGAGGTGCCGATCCGACGCCACGCCCGCGTCGATGACTTGGCCTTGGGTTCGAGCACGCGGCCGAAGCGGCTGACCACCGAGATCAACGCGGGGCCGAACGTCAAGGCCACCACGATGCCGAACACCATCGCCGCGGCCATCGGATAGCCCATGCTCTGGAAGTAGGGCAGCCGGGTGAAGTTCAAGCAGAAGGTGGCGCCCGCGATGGTCAACCCGGACGCCGCCACGACGTGGGCGGTCCCGTGAAACATCGTGTAGTACGCCGATTCTCGGTCCTCACCGGACCGGCGGGCCTCCTGGTACCGACCGACAAGAAAGATCCCGTAGTCAACGGCGGTGGCGATGGTCAGGGTGACCACCAGGTTGGTGGCGAAGGTGGTCAGACCAAAGACATTGTGGTAACCCAGAAAAGAGATCAACCCGCGGTTGCCGAGCAATCCCATCGCGAGCATGCTGAGCAACACCAGCGTCGTGGCGATGGACCGGTAGATCAGCAACAGCATGACGACGATGACGCCGAAGGTGAGCATTTCGATCGTCCGCATGCTCTTGTCGCCGACGGCATTCTGGTCTGTCGTCGTCGCTGCCGCGCCGGTGACGTACACCCCGACACCGGGGGGTGTCGGATGCTTCGCGACGATGTCCCGCACGGCGCGCACGGACTCGTTGGCCAATCTCTCGCCTTGATCGCCGGCGATGTACACCTGCGTGTAAGCAGCCTTGCCGTCGACGCTTTGCGCTCCCGCGGCGGTGAACGAGTCAGACCAGAGGTCCTGCACATACTGCACGTGTGCGGTGTCGGCGCGCAGGTCACGCACCATCTGCTCATAGAACTCGAGCGCCTCGACGCCCAGCTTCTTCTCGCCCTCGAGCACGACCATGACTGAGCTGCTGGTGTCGTATTCCTCGAACGTGGTGCCGACGCGCTTCATCGCGATCATCGACGGCGCATCCTGTGGGCTCATCGACACCGCGCGCTGCTTGCCCACCACTTCCAACTGCGGCACCGCGGTATTCAGGAAGCCGATGATGACGACCCAGCCCACGATGATCGGCAGGGCGAACATGCGGATCAGCCGGGGAAGCCACGCACGTTTCGGCCGGGCGATGGGATTGCGGTCCGTCGGCGCGTCGTCGACCGGTGCGCTCATGCGGACTTCACCAGACAGAATGTCTGGGCGTTCACACCCTGAGCCGTCTTCTCATCCTTCAGTTCATCGTCCACGATGATGCGGCAGCCGATGGACTGGCCGTCGGTCTGGGCGATGATGTTCGGCGCTACCGACGGCGCCGTGGTCTCCAACGTCAGCGACCACGGCAGGCTCACGGTTCCGGCGCGCACAGGCTTTCCGTCGAGATCCAGATAGTTGACCACGGCGGTTCCCGAACCGAAGACCTCATAGGTGACGACCTTCGGGATGAACTTCTCCGCGGTGTCGGCGCCGATCGGCGTCTTCAGCGCGGGCTCGGCACCGAAGATGCCCCGGAAGTGCGACACCGCGAGAAAACCCGCGGTCGCGGCGATCACGATCATGACGGGGAGCCAGATGCGCGTGACGAGCCTCATGACCGTCGCTCCCCGGGGTCAGCATCAGCGCGCACGAGCAGTGCGGGAAATCGATCGACGGGCGTCAATGTTCGGGCCTTCCGGCGTTGTGACCACCCCGGGCTCAAGGGGCGCAGTGCTAGTCAGCCAAGCTAACGAACAAAGCGGACAAGGTCAATCCGCTTTACTGTGGACCGCATTACACTCGGCCGAATGGATGCGGGTGAGACAGAGTCGCCGGGGGGCTGTCGCCCCCTGCGCAAAGACGCTGAACGCAACCGCACCCGCGTTCTGCAAGCGGCCCGCGAGTTGTTCGCCTCAAAAGGCCTGGAGCCCAACCTCAATGACGTCGCCCGGTACGCAGGGGTGGGAGTGGGAACGGTGTATCGGCGGTTCGCGACCAAAGACGAACTGCTCGAAGCGATCTTCGTCGACGGCCTGGATCAGATAACCGCGTTGGCCGAAACCGCGCTCCAGCACGACGATCCGTGGGAGGGCTTCGTGTGGTTCGTCGAGCATCTGTGCGCGATGACCGCTACCGACAGGGGCTTGCGGGAGATCGCGTTCAGCAAAGCCTATGGCGGTGACCGCGTGGTGGCGGCACAGGAACGTCTTCACCCGGTGGCCGTGCGAGTCGTCATGCGAGCGCAGAACGACGGCCGCCTACGCTCGGACATCTCGCATACCGACCTGCCTCTGCTCAGCCTGCTCGCCGGAATGGTCAGCGAGTTCGCCGGACACGTCGACACCGATCTGTGGCGTCGCTACGTCGGAATCCTGTTGGACGGTATGCGTTCCCACGCCGACAACGAACCGTTGCCGGTGCGCGCGTTGGACGATCAGGGCCTCGATGCGGCGATGCGGACATGGGAGCCGACGGGCCGCTGAAACGCCTGTCGACTCAGTAGGGGATCACCCCTGCGAAACACCGAGTGGCCCACTCACAGAAGTAGAGGCCGTGCAGGACCGCTGCACCCGCGACCGCTCCGAACGGCGCGGAGATCATCGCGATCGCGAGCGCGGACACGACGGGTCTGTCGGGCACCATCGCGAGAAGCAGGCCCGCCACCGTCGCCGTGACCACGAAGACCAGTGCGACGAAGACCGGGGCCGTCTTGTCCATCGAGTGGTACCACCAGTGGTAGAGACCCCACCCCGCCAACGCGGCGAGCGCCCAGACGCCGGCGACGACGAGCACGAACATCCAGCGCTTGAGGTAGGGGTAGTTGCCGGGAACCACCACGGGCTGCGCCGGGATCGGTACCGGCTGCGACGGGTGCTCCGCCACAGCCGTCGTCCCCACCACCGCCTGGAACTCACCGGTGGTGAATGTCGGGGTGTACGGCTCCGTCGGGTCACCGGGCAGCGTTTCGGTTGTCTCAGGCACCGTGCACCGCCTGGATCGCGACCAGCACCCCGAACCACCCGGGCGCGACACCGAGCAGGAAGGCACCGGCGGTCGTCACCCAGCGCCGACCCGACACCAGGATCGCCAGCACGCCGAGTGCGGCGGGTACGCCGACGACGAGCGCCACGACGACGTCGGGCCGGATGGGCGCGTCGATCACCAGCGTGGCGGCGACCCCCAGGATCAGCCCCACTGCCGTACCGACCAGCAATGCGCTGGTCAGCACCCATGCACGGGGAAGCGGTATCACGCCTGAAAGGCTACGCGGACAACGGCTTATCCCCGCTCACCCGCCCGGCGCGTCAGGTATCGGACAGGCATCGATTGGGTTACCGACGATACGCGTTTTCCCCTAACTACGTTGTGGGCCCAGACGGTGGCGGTCGGACGCCCCGTTCGAAATCCGCCCCGGTCACAGGCGGTGTGGCGGCCAGTGCCTGCATCTCTGCCTCGGTGAACGCCCGGCCCCGGCTCAGGAACCGCACCCCTTCGGGGGCTTCGACGCTGAATCCTCCACCGCGGCCCGGGACGACGTCGATCACGAGTTGGGTGTGCTTCCACGCCTCGAACTGCGAGCCCGAGATCCACACGGGTACCCCGTCGCCGACGTCGAGCACCGCGAGCAGCACGTCGCGATCACCCACGATGAACTCCCCGTCGGGGTAACACATCGGCGACGACCCGTCGCAGCAGCCGCCGGACTGGTGGAACATCAGCGCGCCGTGCTTGTCCTGGAGCCGGGCCAGAAGGTCGGCGGCGGCCGCGGTGATCAACGCCCGCGGCGGCGTCGGCTCTTCTTCTTGTTGGGCCGAACGTGGGTTACCCGCACGCGAAAGTCCGGTTTGGTGTGCGGGTAACCCACGTTCGCGCCGATCGGGCGTCGTCAGAAAAACCCCTGCGCTTTGTTGCTGTAGGACACCAGCAGGTTCTTGGTCTGCTGGTAGTGGTCGAGCATCATCCGGTGGTTCTCCCGGCCGATGCCGGACTGCTTGTATCCGCCGAACGCGGCGTGCGCCGGATAGGCGTGGTAGCAGTTCGTCCACACCCGACCCGCCTTGATATCGCGGCCGGCGCGGTAGGCGGTATTGCCGTCGCGACTCCACACGCCCGCACCCAGCCCGTACAGGGTGTCGTTGGCAACCGCGATCGCGTCGTCGTAGTCGGTGAACGACGTGACCGCGACGACCGGACCGAAGATCTCCTCCTGGAAGATCCGCATCTTGTTGTTGCCCTCAAAGATCGTCGGCTGGACGTAGTAGCCGCCGGACAGGTCGCCGCCGAGCTCGGCGCGCTCACCTCCGGTGACGACGCGGGCGCCTTCATCTTTACCGATCGCGATGTAGGACAACACCTTTTCGAGCTGGTCGTTGGAGGCCTGCGATCCGATCATCGTCTCGGTGTCCAGCGGATCGCCCTGTCGCACGGCCTTGGTGCGGATGGCGGCCAACTCCAGGAACTCGTCGTAGATGTCGGCCTGGATCAGGCTGCGCGACGGGCACGTGCACACCTCGCCCTGGTTGAGGGCGAACATCGTGAACCCTTCGAGCGCCTTGTCCTGGTAATCGTCGGCGGCGGCCATCACGTCGGAGAAGAAGATGTTCGGGCTTTTGCCGCCGAGCTCCAGCGTGACCGGGATCAGGTTCTGCGACGCGTACTGCATGATCAGCCGGCCGGTGGTGGTCTCGCCGGTGAACGCGATCTTGGCGATGCGGTTGCTCGACGCCAGCGGCTTGCCCGCCTCGAAACCGAACCCGTTGACCACGTTGAGCACACCGGCGGGCAACAGGTCGCCGATCAGGCTCATCAGATACAGGATCGAGGCCGGCGTCTGCTCGGCCGGTTTGAGCACCACGGCGTTCCCGGCTGCCAACGCGGGGGCCAGCTTCCACGTCGCCATCAGAATCGGGAAGTTCCACGGGATGATCTGCCCGACGACGCCGAGTGGCTCGTGGAAGTGGTAGGCGACGGTGTCCTCGTCGATCTGGGACAGCGACCCCTCCTGCGCCCTGATCGCTCCGGCGAAGTAGCGGAAGTGGTCGACGGCCAGTGGCAGGTCGGCGTTGAGTGTCTCGCGGATGGGCTTGCCGTTGTCCCACGACTCCGCGAGCGCCAGCGACTCGAGGTTGGCCTCTATGCGGTCGGCGATCTTGTTGAGGATGATGGCGCGCTCCCCCGGGGGGGTCCTACCCCATGCGGTGGCCGCGCCGTGTGCGGCATCCAGGGCCGCCTCGATATCGGTTTCGTTGGATCGCGGCACCTCGCAGAACGGCTGGCCCGTCACCGGCGTCGGATTCTCGAAGTACTCCCCGGAGACCGGCGGCACCCATTCTCCGCCGATGTAGTTGCCGTAGCGCGATTCGAACGACATCAGGGCATCGGCGGCACCCGGGCGGGCGTAAACGGTCATCGTGTCCTCCTCGTTGAGACATCTGACGAGACTTGTGACGGCCGGGCGCCGCCGCGGACGGCGACGGGTCGAGGGCCGTCGGTCTATCGCATCATGGCCGATTGTGCTCGCGATCACATCGGTGCGCCAGCGTGCCCCTACTGTGCCTCGCTACGTCCACAATGGTCGCGTGAATCCGTCACCGACGGTCGGACACCGCGCGCGCGGTTCGCGGCTCTCGACAAGCTACGGATTCGTATTGCTGGCGGTGACGTTGGCGATCAGCGACTTCACGATCGCCGACGCCGTCATCCCGTCACTGGTGCGGGATCTCGGTTTGTCCGTGGCCGATCTGGGCCTGGCGTTCACGGCCTACTTCGCCGCAGCGGCGGCATTCATGGTCCTGTTCGGCAGGCTCGGTGACGTTCTGGGACGCCGCTTCCTGCTGCTCGTCTCCACCGCCCTGTTCATCGCGGGAAGCATGCTCAGCGGCATCGCCTGGGATCTCCCCTCCTTCTTCGCCGGCCGCGTGCTGTCCGGGTTGGCGTTGGCGGCGACTCTGCCGAACGGTCTCGGCGTGCTCAACACGCTGTTCGCGCAACGTGGGCCGCAGCGTGAGCGTGCTTTCGGCTTGTGGGCGGCGGCGATCGGGCTGGCGGCGGTGATAGGACCTCTTGTCGGTGGCGCGGCGGCGGCCACCGCGATCAGTTGGCGCTGGGCCTTTTTCGGATCGGCGCTACTTGGCGTGCTGGCCGCGGTAGGCATCGCCACGACCTTACCCGAGAACCCCCGCAAGCGTCTCGCCGACATCGACGTCTGGGGTGCGCTCCTGTTGGCGGCAAGTGCGGGCAGCCTTGCGCTGGCCGTGGACCTCGGGGGCGGCGGCTATGACGACCAAGTGCGCACGGCCGTCGGTCTTTTCGGTGTCACCATCGCGGCCGTTGCCGCTTTCGCCGCGGTGCAGCGCAGGCGGATCCGTCGGCGACGAGAAACCATTGCCCCACCACACCTTTTCCGGTACAGGTCTTTTCGGTTGGCCACGTTCAGCTCCGCGTTCATGTCCATCGGCGACACCGGATTCCAACTGGCCCTACCGCTGGTTTTGGGGTTCGTCCTCGGCGTGGGCCAATTGGGGGTCGGCGTCGTGCTGGCCTGCTACGGCGCGGGTGCGGTGCTCAGCGGCCCGGCAGCGGCTGCCCTTGCCCGCCGACTCGACGACCGCACGGTGGCCCGATACGCCCTTGCGGCACTGCCGCTTCTGCTGCTCGGCCTCATCCCCTTGCTCTCCTGGAAGACACCGCTGGCCACAGTGGGAGCGGTGCTGGTCGCCTACGGCGTGGCCTGGGGTGTCGCCTACGCGCGACTGGTGAGCATGTCGTACTACGAAGTGCCGGAACAGGACTCAGCTGTTGCCGGCGGCGTTCAAAGCGCGCTGCGACTTCTGGCCGGTGCCCTCGGCGCGGGGATTCTCACGGCCGTCTTCGGCGGTGTGGCCGGCCGGTCGGCGTTGGACGCGGCGGTGCCGTCGCATTCGCGACTGATGCCCTCGGCGGATACGTCCGCGCTCGCGACGGCACTCTCGACGGGAGCGCAGGCGACCATCGCGGTCGCCGCCGCCATCACGGCCGTCGCGTTGATCATCGCCTTGCGGCTGCCCGGCCAGCCGCCCGTCAGATCGTGAGCGGCCGCTCCAAGCGGTCACGAACCGAGTCGAGGAACGGATGCTCTTCGGAACCCAGGTAGTCGGCGGGCGGGCGCCAATCGATCCGGCCCATCTTCCCCGCGAACAGGCCGTAGCCGATCAGTTCGCGGAGTCGCGGGTCCAGCCGTCGCACCAACTCACGGGGGATGCTGAGCTGCTGGTTGATCTGTTGGCGCAGGAACCCCGCGCAGTAGTTGACGGTGAGGGCGGGACGCGGCTTGTTCGTCCGGTTGGCGCCGGCCGTATGCCACAGGCCGCCGTTCCACACCAGCGCGTCACCGGCGGCCATCTCCACCGGGGTGCTCGGTGGATAGGGCTCCGACGGCATCGCTGCCAGCCGGTGGGTACCCGGCACAACGCGGGTCGCACCGTTCACGTCGGTGAAGTCGCAGAGCGCGATCAACGCGTTGCAGAGCAGCGGTTGGTGTGGCCGCGGAATCGGATACATCTCGTCGTCGCAATGCAAGCGTTGCTCGACCGCCCCCGGCAGCTGGTTGCTCGTCATGAACCAGGACAGCAGACAGTCCGGACCGAGCACCCCCTCGATGATCGGCAACAACCGTGGGTTGGTCGGGAGCGCCTCGTATCGGGCACCGTGTAGCAGCAGGTTGTCGATCCGCACCCAGTCGTGATCGGCGCCGTTGAGCGCCTTCTGTCCCGGGCGGGGAAAGCCTTTGACGACGGTGTTCGAGTTGGCGATCACCGTAGGCAGTTCACGCTCGAGCCGACGCGTATCGCTCAGGTAGCCGTCGACCGCCTCGTCGTCGAGGACTCCCTTGACGACGGTGTAGCCGAGTTCTTCGATCTCACCGACGTGTCGAGCCGTCGATGAGTCGTCAGTCATCAGGACGGCAGCAGGTCGATTTCCTGCTGAACCTCTTCTTCTCGAACCTCGTCGGTGTCGACGATCTGTGGGTCGGCCATGACGACCTCCTTCACTAGGGCAAAAAGATGACCAGGTCATGATCACTCACCATGGGCGCTCGCGCGGGGCATTCGGGCAGAAAATTGACTCTTCCGCAATGGCGTCGCTCCCGGTACGGCAACACCGGCTGAACCGGTCGGGCACAGGACCGCGACAATGGGTCGCGTGGATGAGGACCCGTATCTGTGGCTCGAGGACATCACCGGTGATGTTGCGTTGGACTGGGTGCGCAAGCACAACGAGCCGACGATCACGCGCTTCGGCGGTGAGAGGTTCGAGCAGATGCGGCGAGAAGCGCTGGAGGTACTCGACACCGACGCCCGTATCCCCTACGTCCGCAGGCGGGGCGATCACCTGTACAACTTCTGGCGCGACGCGGACCACCCCCGGGGTCTGTGGCGGCGCACGACGCTGGCCAGCTACCGAAGCGAGCAGCCGGAGTGGGACGTCCTGCTCGATGTCGACGCGCTCGCCGACCAAGACGACGAGAACTGGGTGTGGGCCGGCGCCGACGTGCTCGAACCGGACTTCTCCCTCGCACTCGTCGAATTGTCCCGCGGCGGCGCCGACGCCACCATCGTCCGCGAATTCGACATGGCCACACGGCAGTTCGTCGCGGACGGTTTCGCACTTCCCGAGGCCAAGTCGAGCGTCACGTGGCAGGATCGCGATTCCGTGCTGGTCGGCACCGACTTCGGACCGGGTTCGTTGACCGACTCCGGCTATCCCCGGGTCGTGAAGCGCTGGCGGCGCGGGCAACCGCTCGCCGACGCGCAGACCCTGTTCGAGGGTGAGATCGCCGACGTCAGCGTGGGATGCGGCTACGACGCGACACCGGGATTCGAACGGCTGCTGATCACGCGGGCCTTCGACTTCTTCAACCGCGAGCGTTACGAGTTGCGCGGCGAAACGCTGATACCCATCGACGTGCCGACCGACGCCGGGATCTCCGTGCACCGCGAGTGGCTGTTGATCCGGCCACGCACAGATTGGACGGTGGGCTCGACGACGTATCGCGCCGGTTCCCTGCTTGCCGCGAGCTACCTCGAATATCTCGATGGCGCACGGAATCTGCACGTGGTGTTTGAACCCGACGAGCACTCCAGCCTCGACGACTACGCGTGGACGCGCGACCGCCTGATCCTCGTCACGCTCGTCGATGTGATCAGCCACGTCGAGCTCGTGACACCGGGAGCCTGGCAGCGAACCGAGATTGAGGGGATCCCGCCGAACACCAATACGGTATTGGTCGACGCCGACGAATACGGCGACGAGATCTTCGTCGACTCCAGCGGTTTCGACACCCCGTCGCGGCTGTTATGGGGCGTGGCCGGTGACGCCGTCGCAGAGGTCAAACGCGCGCCGTCGTTCTTCGACGCCGCCGACCTACAGGTCGAGCAGTTCTTCGTGGCCTCCGACGACGGCACCATGATCCCGTATTTCGTTGTGGGGCACCGTCACAATAAGGCGCCGGGCCCCACGCTGTTGGGCGGATACGGCGGCTTCGAGGTGGCCAACACACCGAGCTACGCCGGTGTGTTGGGCCGGTTGTGGTTGAGTCGTGGCGGCACATATGTGTTGGCGAACATCCGCGGTGGAGGGGAGTACGGGCCGACGTGGCATACGCAGGCGATGCGCGAGAACCGGCACCTGGTCTACGAGGACTTCGCCGCTGTGGCGCGCGATCTGGTGGCGCGCGGTATCACCACCGTCGAACAGCTCGGCGCGCAGGGCGGAAGCAACGGCGGCCTGTTGATGGGCGTGATGCTGACGCGGTACCCAGAACTGTTCGGCGCGTTGGTGTGCAGTGTGCCGCTACTGGACATGCGACGGTTCCACCTGCTGCTCGCAGGCGCCTCCTGGATGGCCGAGTACGGGGATCCCGACGATCCCGACGATTGGGAGTTCATCTCGAAATATTCTCCTTACCAGAATATTTCGGCAGATCGTCGGTACCCGCCCGTTTTGGTCACCACATCAACGCGCGACGACCGTGTGCATCCGGGCCATGCCCGAAAGATGACCGCGGCCCTGGAGGATGCGGGTCATCCGGTCCACTACTACGAGAACATCGAGGGCGGTCACGCGGGCGCGGCCGACAACGCCCAGACCGCGTTCCGTTCGGCGCTGATCTACGAGTTCCTGTGGTCGATGCTCAGCTGAACAGCTGATCGCCGAGGAACCGGTCGGGACCGGTGACGCCCGGCAGGATGAAGAAGAAGCCGCCGCCGACCGGAAGGATGTACTCCTCGAGCGGTTCCCCGGCGAGGCGGCGCTGCACCGTCAGGAACCCCTTCTCCAGGCTGCGCTGATAGGCGATGAAGGCCAGACCCTGATCCAGTCGGCCCGCGCCGTCGAAACCCCGGGAGTAGTTGAAGCCCCTCCGCAGGATCAGGTTCTCGTCCGTCTCCGGCGTTCGAGGGTTGGCCAACCGGATGTGGGCGGTGAGCGGAATTCGCTTGCCGTCGGGGTCTTCTGGGTAATCGGGGTCGGTGAACTCACCGCTGAGCCCGAGCGGTGCGCCGCTGACCTTGCTGCGCCCGATCAGCGCTTCCTGCTCGACGAGTTGGGTGCGGTCCCAGAACTCGACGAACATGCGGATGATGCGGATCGCCTGATACGAGCCGCCGACCGCCCACTGCGGTTCGCCGTCGTGCGGGCCGACCCAGACGTGGCGGTCCATGACGGCGCCGTCGTCGACATCGAGATTGGCCGTCCCATCTTTGAAGCCCAACAGGTTTCGCGGAGTCGCCGCCTCCGACGCCCGCCCGGCGCCGATACCCCTGGCGTATCCGTCGACCATCCACCGCATCACCAGATCGCTGCGCGTGCGGCGCATCAGCTGGCGCAGCGCGAAGATGACCGTGTCGTTGTGCCCGGCCTCGATGACGATCGACAGATCACCGTGCGACAGTTTGGGATCCAGCCGGTCGTTGGCCAGAAAGGGCATCGTGACCAGTTCCTTGGGCTTGCGATCGGCCAGCCCGAACCGGTCGTCGAACAGCGACGCACCCACGCCGACCACAACCGACAGGTTGTCCGCGGGAGGCTGTTCGCCGAGGATGCCCGAGTCGACGGGCGGGTATTCCGGGTCGCGCACCTCGGGCGGCTTGCCCGACATCAGCCCGCGGATCTCTTCGGTGAGCTCCTGGAGCGCGCGCTTGAGGCCGTCGCGATCCTTCGACAGCACGTTGAACGAGGCGATCAATCCCTGTTCGGGGATGGGCAGCGCGGCGATGCCGGTCTGATGGGCGCCCTCGAACGGGACGAGAGCCCCCGCAGGCGCAGCGGCGTCATCCTTCGAGCATCCGGCGAGGGCGGCACCGGCGCCCACCGCGGCACCCGTGCCCAACGCGCCGGTGATGAAGCCCCGGCGCGACAGACCCGAGCGGCCTTCGCTCACTTCAGTTTCAGCACTCCCGACACCTGCGACAGGTTCTCCGACAGCCCGGCGAGTTCGGCCTTGAGCTTGTCGATGACGTCCGGTGTCACGGTGACCTCGGGGCAGCGCGGCGACGGGTAGGGGTCGTTCTCGGTGCAGAACAACACCCAGCCGTCACCGCGGCGCAACGGCCGCATCGTGTCGAACACCGAGTTGAGCCCCGCTTCGATCTTGCCCAGCAAGGCCGGATCAGCTTGTACCAGAGCGGCACTCAGCGTGTTCACGGCGTCGCGGGAGCCCTGGAGGTTCGCGTCGAAGTCCCAGAGGTCGGTCTTGGAGTAGCGGTCCTCCTCGCCGGTGATCTTGCCCTCGGACACCTCTTCGATGAGCTCGGCCGCGCCGTTGGACACGTCGATCGGCTTCACCTCGACCGCCGGGAACTGCGCCTTCAGGTCGGCGACGTCCTTGTCGAGTTGGTCGGCGAATGGTGCCCCGCCCTCGGTGGTGTTCTTCTCGAACAGCAGGTATTCCAGGCGGTGCCAACCGGTGAACTTCGGGTCGTCCACGCCCGCGAAGTCGTCGACGCGGGCGTCGATCTTGCCGTCGATCTCCTCCACTAGGCCGGCGATCGGCTCGATGCGCTCCCAGGGCTGGCGCGACGGCGCGAACGCGTCCTGGGCGGCCTTCAGGTCGCCGGCGCGCACAGCGTCGGTGAAGACCTTGACCACGCGCTGGAGCTCGTCGATGTTGCTCTGCGCGTAGGCCTTGTAGTCGGCAGCCGCTTTGTCGAGTACGGCGGGATCGACTGCGGGAGCGGCGCTCGTCGTCTCGGTCGCGGTTCCAGTGGCCGACGTCGTCTCGCTGCCGGAAGACGAGCTCTCATTCGAGCATCCGGACAGGATCAGGCCGACGACGGCGATGGGAGTTGCCCAGGCAAGATACCGGTTCATTAGCACCTCGAAGTTAGGAGAGGCCGAACATAGCACTCCTAGCTGGTGAGAGGCGAGGCAAGCCTAAATCGGCGTTGCGAGCCGGGTGCTCCATCAAGCGCGAACCGCCTCCGCGCGAGACTCGGCGCCAATGCCCCCTCTGTCAAACTTGGTCCATGACGCCGCCAGAATCCGGGCCGGAGTTCGAGACCTTGCTTTATGCCGCCGAGCCACCCGTCGCCACCGTCACCCTCAACCGCCCCGACCACCTCAACACCATCGTCCCGCCGATGCCCGATGAGATCGAGAAGGCCATTGGTGTGGCCGAGCGTGATCCCGCTGTCAAGGTGATCGTGCTGCGTGGCGCCGGCCGCGCATTCTCCGGCGGCTACGACTTCGGCGGTGGCTTCGCGCACTGGGGTGATGCGATGAACACCGACGGCCGTTGGGACCCCGGCAAGGACTTCGCCATGGTCAGTGCCCGCGAAACCGGTCCGACGCAGAAGTTCATGGCGATCTGGCGGGCGTCCAAGCCGGTGATCGCCCAGGTGCACGGCTGGTGTGTGGGCGGCGCGAGCGACTACGCGCTGTGCGCTGACATCGTGATCGCCAGCGACGACGCGGTGATCGGCACTCCTTACGCCCGCATGTGGGGCGCGTACCTCACCGGCATGTGGCTGTACCGGCTGAGCCTGGCGAAGGTGAAGTGGCACTCGTTGACCGGTGAGCCGCTGACCGGAAGGGAAGCCGCCGCAGTCGAACTCATCAACGAGTCGGTGCCGTTCGAGAACCTCGAGGCCCGCGTCAAAGAGGTCGCACGCAAGCTGGCCGCGATTCCGTTGTCGCAGCTTCAGGCGCAGAAGCTGATCGTCAACCAGGCTTACGAGAACATGGGCCTGGCCTCCACCCAGACCCTCGGCGGCATCCTCGACGGGCTGATGCGCAATACCCCCGATGCGCTGTCCTTCATCGAAACCGCTGCCGCGCAGGGGGTTCGGTCCGCGGTCGAGCAGCGCGACGGCCCGTGGGGCGACTACAGCCAGGCGCCGCCGGAGAAGCGCCCCGACCCGTCACACGTCATCGAGCCCTGAACGCAACTCGAAGAGCGCGTCGAGATCGCCGATCGCACGCAGCGTGTCGTTGAGATGCGTGCACGTGCTGGTGCCGACGAACTCTCGCCGGACGCGGTCGCGAACCTCGACGAGCCTCATCCCCTGCACACGTCGCGCACTTCCGATGGCACCCGGACATTCCTGCCACGGCAGCACACGCACGTCCGCGCTGATGGCGGTGATCGTCCGCGTCGCGACATCGACCGCCCCGGCGAGCGTGTACTCGTGCACGATCGTCTCGGCCGCGTCGCCGTCGACATGGGAGTCGCGGAAGTGCGCGTCGAAGCGTGACACACCCTGCTCCGACGGGTGCAGGTCGAGGCGCCGCAATCGTCGCATGCCGTGTGCGCGGAGGGTTTCGACGGCGTGCACACCGTCGATGTCGATCGGCGGGGCCTGCGGTCCGTGCACCGAGGGGATGGTGCCGAGGCGTCGCGCGTATCCCACGAGCGACGCCTCAGGTGCGAAACCCGCGCAGATACCGGCCATGCGATCGGCGGTGCCGGGCGCCATCTTCTCCTCAGTACCCGCGACGATCGTCGCGTGCTGCAGCGCGTAACCGGAGACCAGCGCCGCACCGACCCAGTCGTCTAGCAGCAGGTGCAGCAGGGTCGAACCATGGAGCTCCGAGGGCAGTAGTTCACTGATCGTGGCGCGGAAGCCGGGACCTACTCGCTTACCGACGAGATGACCGAGCCGGTCGTCGCCCGGTACCGCCTCGATCGTCTCGATGGCCCGGTCGACCAAGCGGGCGCGCACGGCGATCTCGTCGAGCACATCCACCGCACCGTGCCGAACGACGACGTCACGCGCCCTCAGGTCGACATCGGAATCGGCGGCGCCATCGGGATGGGTGTCGATGGTGCTGGTCCGCCGCAGTGCGCCCGCCACCAGGGGTGGCCACGCCTCGACTGGCCGCTGCGGGCCCACGATGTCGGTGACGAACGGCATGGCTTGACGGTAGCAATACCGAGGTCGGCTAAACGTCGCGTCGCCGCAACCCGCCGAGCATCGCCACGAGCACGCCGAACAGCACCAGCACTCCGCCTGCGGCCAGTGTGAGGTTCAGCCAGTGGTGCAGGCTGTCCTCGGCGTGGGTCACCATCACGTCGGCGACCACTCGGATGTCCCCCGACAGCCGGTTCAACGCGTCGTTGACAAAGCGGCGCGCCACCTCCAGGCCCGCCCATCCGGCCGCACCGACGATGAGCGCGGAAACACCAAGGGCGGCAAGGGCTCTGCCGCGACTGCGAACCGCAGCAAGCGTCAACAGAGCGAACACCCCGGTGAGTATGCTCGCGCCGATGCTGACCCACGGCCCCCACGTCGACACCCGTTTGAGTTGGCCGGGCCGCCAGGAGTCGGTGATCGATACGGAGACCGGAAGCGACTCGGGGGTGGCGACGCCGACGTTGCCGAGCGTCCTGCTAAACGACTCGTCGGCGAGCATCGGGCCGAGGTCGAGAATCCACTCGTCGGTGCCCTCGACCTGCTGGGCCCCGTCGGTGAACATCCAGCGGTGACCGACGGTGTTGGCCAGGGCGAACTGTTCGGGGAACGTCGGGTTCGCGGTGTAGGCCGAAGCCACCCCGCTAATGACGGTGCTGTCGACGTCGTAGCCGTTGTCGCCCATGTACGACGCGACTTCGGTGGCCAGCACCCCCGCCATCGCCTTCTGCAGTTGCGGATCCTCGGCGGCCGACTCCGCCAGCGCGGCGTATCCGCCCTCGTCGACCACGTTGCGCTGCGCCCACATGGTGGGGACGGCGACGGCCAGCAGCGCCGTCGTGACGACCCACAAGAAGACCGTCACCACCACGCGCACGCGCATCCTCCTACCCGAAACCGCGGTTTCTGACACGAACCGTGAGAACCGCCTCAGAAGCTGGTCCCGACGCGGTGGCGGGGAGGTCGCTACTTGGCGGCCCGCTTCGGGGTGATCAGCGCCAGCTTCGTCATCAACGTGTTCATCCGCTTCAGCGCCTTGGGCGAGTTGTTGTAATAGTTGCCACCGGCGCCGACGTTGGTGCGCGGCGCTACCACCACTTCCTGGCGGCAGTACTTGCGCAGCCCGTCCGCCCCGCCGAACCGTGCACCCAGACCCGAGGTCTTCCAGCCGCCCATGGGCGCCGTCGTGCACATCAGGTTCGAGATCACGTCGTTGATGTTGACCGCACCGCAATCCAGTTCGACCGCAACGTCGTTGGCCCGCTCGATGTCCTTGGAGAACACCGCGGCACTCAACCCGTACGGGCTGTCGTTGGCCAGCCGGACCGCCTCGTCAACGCTTGCCACCTTCATGATCGGCAGAGTCGGCCCGAACGTCTCCTCCGTCATGCAAAGCATCGAGTGGTCGACGTCGACGAGGACCGTGGGCGGGTAGAAGTTGCCCTCGCTTTCGGGGCGCTTACCGCCGGTCAGCGCCCGCGCACCCTTGGCGAGCGCATCGTCGACGTGGCGGGTGGTGACGGCCACCTGCGTCTCGTCGATCAGCGAGCCGAAGTCGAAGCCGTCGCCCGCACCAATCTTCAGCTTCTCGACGTCGCGCACCACCGCGTCGACGAACTTGTCGTAGACGGATTCGAGCACGTAGACCCGCTCCACCGACACGCACGTCTGCCCGGCGTTGAAGAACGCACCCCACACCGCGGCGTGCGCGGCGAGGTCGATGTCGGCGTCCTCGAGCACGATCATCGGGTCCTTGCCGCCGAGCTCGAGGCTGACCGGGGTGAGCCGGCGAGCGGCGCGCTCCATGACCTTCGCACCCGTCGCGCTGGAGCCGGTGAACTGGATGAAGTCGGCGTTGTCGATGACGGCCTCGGACACCTCGCGGGCGCCCTGGGCCAGCGCCAGCACCTCCGGTGCACCCGAGTCCAGCCAGCCGCGCAGCAGCAGCTCGGCCGTCAGCGGCGTGCGCTCCGACGGCTTGAGCAGCACCGCGCAGCCCGCCGCCAGCGCACCGATGGCGTCCATCAGCGCGTTGGCCACCGGGTAGTTCCACGGCGCGAGGATGCCGACGACGGGACGGGGCCGGTAGTGCACCTCGATCTTCTTGATCGACAGGAACGGCAGCGGCGCAGGACGCTTCTCGGGCGCCAGCGCCTTCTCCATGGTCTTGATGTAATACGACGCGATCATGATCAGCAGCGGCACTTCCTGCGACGCGTCGACGGCCGACTTGCCGGTCTCCTTGACCAGCAGCGACTCGATCTCCTCGCGGTGGTCGCCGAGCCAGACGGCGTAGCGGGCCAGCACCTTGGCCCGGCCCTTGGCGCCGCGGGCCTCCCACTGGCGCTGGGCCTGGCGCAGGCCGGCCGCGATGCGCGGCACGTCGGCGGGGTCGGTCCATCGCACGGTGCCCGCGACGGCTCCGGTCGCGGGATTGCGGATGGTGCTGGTATCGGGCAGCTCAACGTCGGACGTCGCAGTCATGTCCCCATGCTAGCGGTCGCATGTGATCTAGATCGCAGCAGGGTTGACACGTGTCAAGTTCGCGGGCGTCTACCTCATGAGCCGGTCGAGCACCTGCAGGCTGTCCGAGATCGGGTCGCCGGGCAGTGGGGTGCCGTGCGAGGCGCTGATCAGCACCCCGACGATCGCCCCTGCCAGCACGCGTCGCTCGCGGGGGTCCGTCGGCGCGCCGAGACGTTGCGTCAGCGCGTCTTCGATCAGGCCGATCAGCCGGACATATTCGGCGTAGAGCAGGCCGGCCACCTCGGGCACGGTGTACATCAGCCGCTGCCCGATCATGGCCTCTTCGCGCTGCTCGGGGGTCAGCGAATTGAACGTGGTCTCGACGGCGTGCCGGTAGGCGTCGATGACCGACATGTCGGCGGGCGCGGCGACGAACGCGTCGATGATCGGCGGGATGTGATCGTCGGAGATCAGCACCGCCTCTTTGGTCGGGAAGTAGCGGGAGAAGGTGCGCGGTGAGATGTCGGCGGCAGCGGAGATCTGCTCGACGGTGGTGGCCTGGTAGCCCCGCTCCTGGATCAGGCGGAACGCTTCCCGCCGGATAGTCGCACGAGTTCGAAGCTTCTTTCGCTCGCGCAAGCCCAGAGGCCTATCGGACAACGCCATCAGCCAATTGTTGCACCGCGTCGAGTTAGCCAGCCGAGGCCGACGGGGAATCGCGGCCCCCGCTGCGGTCGCGTCGGGCGATGACCGCGGCGGCCCACACGACCGCCGAACCGAACAGCACACCGCCCACCACGTCGGTGAAGTAGTGAAAGGTCGCGGCGACTCCGAGCATCGCCAACGCCACGGCGAGAACCGCGGTCACCACGACCCACCACGCCGCACCGGCCACGAGGACGGCCAGCCCCCACACGATGGTGGTCGCGGTGAGATGTCCGCTCGGGTAGGCGAGCCCGCCTCCCTTCTGGCGGTCGAAGATCGGTTTGAGCACCCGGACGACCGCGATTCCGGCCAATGGCCCGACGACCGTCATCAACGCCAGCCACCAACGCCGTTGCAGGCACGCGGCGGCCAACACCACGACAGTCAGGGTGAGCAGCACGCGGGCATCCGCGATCACGGCCAGGCGCCGCACCGGGGTGTCGCCAAAACCCTGGAACCAGTCGTCGACCGGCGTCGAGGATTTGCCGACCGCCCAGCCGAGCAGCAGCATCGCCACCAGCGCGAGCGCGGGCCACCATCGGGTCACGTGATTCCGCGGATGTAGGCCGCCTGGCCGAGGTGTTGGGCGCCGTCGTCAATGATGCTCACCAGCCGCACGCTCGCCGTCACCGGTGGATCCCAGTTCTCGTCGACGACGCGGCTCAGTTCCTCTGCGGTGACCGACGCGATGTACTCCAGCGTCGCCTTGTGCACGGCGTGCGCGTAGCCGGCAAGCAGATCCGCAGGGGCGCGGACGCGGCCCACCTCCTCGGGGCTGTGCCCGTAACCCATGTCTTCGCGGGGGAGGTCGAGCCCGAACCGGTCGACCCACGCATCGCGCAACCAGACCTGCTCGGTGCCCGCGAGGTCAGCGAGCTGGACGTCTTGCTGACGGGCGCTGTGCCACACCAGCCACGCGATGCTGTTGGCGGTCGGGGTGGGACGGAAGAACGCGGTCTCGTCGGTCAGCCCGTCGGTGAGGTTCTCCACGTGCTCGCTGAGCCGGGTGAACGCGTCGCGCAGGATTTCGCGGGCCACTGCCACGCCTGAGTCAGCCATGACCTCGACGGTATACGTCAGTCCGGTGGTCGTGCCCCGTGAAAGACGGCCTCGATGTTGTTGCCGTCCGGATCGCGGACGAAGGCGCCGTAGTAACCGGGGTGGTACTCCGGCCACAGCCGCGGGGCGTGCAGCGACTTCGCGCCGGCCTGGATCGCAGCGTCGTAGAACGCCTGCACGGCATCGGTGTCGGCGGCCTCGAACGCGAAGTGCACCTCGCGGTTGGGGCCCGCCGCGTCGCCGGCATTCATGTCCGCGATCCAGAAGTCGGGCTTGCCGTCCCTGCCGTAACCGATGGCGACCCGATAGTCGAGTTGGCGGGTGTAGCCGAGCACGCCCAGGACCGTGTCGTAGAACGCCTTCGACCTTTGGAAGTCCGCGCAGTTGATTCCGAAGTGGTCGATCACGGGCTCATCGTAGATTCGACGTATGACATATGAACTCGTGATCAGAGGCGGCACCATCGTCGACGGCCTCGGCGGGCAACCCTACGTCGGTGACGTGGCGGTTTCGGACGGCGTCATCGCCGCGGTGAACCGCGCAGACGAATCAGCCGTCGGACGGGTCGATGAGACCGGCGCGCGGGAGATCGACGCGACGGGCCTCCTGGTCACCCCCGGGTTCGTGGACCTGCACACCCACTACGACGGCCAGGCGATCTGGTCGGACCGCCTGACGCCGTCGTCGGCGCACGGTGTGACCACCGTGGTGATGGGCAACTGCGGGGTGGGGTTCGCGCCCTGCCGCCCGGAGGACCACGACGTCCTCGTCGACGTGATGGCCGGGGTCGAGGACATCCCCGGTGTGGTGATGGTCGACGGGTTGCCGTGGCACTGGGAGACGTTCCCGGAGTTCCTCGACGCCTTGGAGACGCGACACAGGGACATTGATGTGGCCGCGCTGCTGCCCCACTCACCGCTGCGGGTGTACGTGATGGGGCAGCGCGGTGTCGACCGCGAACCGGCCACCGCCGAGGACCTGGCGATGATGCGCAAACTCGCCGCCGAAGCCGTACAGGCCGGCGCGCTGGGCTTCGCGTCGTCGCGGTTCACGTTGCACAAGACCGAGAGCGGGCGGCCGATCCCCAGTTACGACGCCGACCGCGCTGAGATCGAGGCGATCGCCCGCGGAATCGACGACGCCGGTGGCGGGCTGATCCAGTTCGTGCCCGACCTGGTGGCCGGCGACTACGAACCTGTGCTGCGAACGGTGTTCGAGGTCGCCGCCGAGGTCGGCCTGCCCGTGACGTTCACCCTGGCGATCGGCAACGCCGGGGACCCGTTCTTCCTCGACGCGCTGACGATGGTCGAGAAGGCCAACATCGACGGCGGCGAGATCACCGCGCAGATCTTCCCGCGGCCGATCGGGTTGGTGCTCGGCCTCGAGTTATCGGGCAACCCGTTCGTGATGTACCCCAGCTATCAGGAACTGGCCTCCCTGCCGCTGGCCGAGCGCGTCGCCCAGATGCGTAATCCCGAAGTGCGGCAACGGATTCTATCCGACCAACCGGTCGGCGAAGGCCATCCGCTGATGTTCGCGGCGCAGGCATTCGAGTGGATGTTCCCGCTCGGCGATCCACCGAATTACGAACCTCCGCGGTCCGAGAGCATCGCGAGTCGCGCCCGTGCCCGCGGCGTCAGCCCGCTCGAGGAGGCTTACGACCGGCTGCTCGACGACGACGGTCACGCCATTCTTCTGGTGACCCTGGCCAACTTCCGTGACGGCACCCTCGACACGGTCGCGGAGCTTATCCGTCGCGACGATGTGGTGCTCGGGCTCGGCGACGGTGGTGCGCACTACGGAATGATCTGCGACGCAAGCTTTCCCACGTACATGCTGACGCACTGGTCACGCGACCGCGCGGCCGGTCGGCTGTCGGTGGCTGAGGCGGTGCGCGAACTGACCTCGGCGCCCGCCCGGGTTGCCGGCCTGGCCGACCGCGGACGGATCGCCGTCGGGTACAAGGCCGACCTCAACGTCATCGACCACCACGGGCTGCGCCTGCACCGGCCGGTGATCGCCTACGACCTTCCCGCTGGCGGCCGGCGCCTGGACCAGAGTGCCGATGGATACGTCGCGACCGTCGTGTCCGGCGAGATCATCGCCGAGAACGGCATTCCCACCGCCGCGCGTCCGGGCGAGTTGATCCGCGGCCGCCGACCCGCGCCCACTGCGTGAGCAGGGTCGCGCCGCTGGCTCCCCCGTGGAGCGAGGACGACGCCGCAGGCATCAACGGCTGGGGACATCCCGACCGCACCTACGAGCCGCTGCTGCTGGTGCGCTGCCTGCAAAGGCACCCGAATCTGGCTGCGCGGCTTCGCAAACTGGGCGAGTCGCTCTACGTCGACGCCAGGCTGCCGCCGCGATTGCGCACCATCGCGATCCTGCGGATCTGCGCATTGCTGCGGTGCGAGTACGAATGGGGCGGCCAGGCCGCATTCTGGGGTCCTATCGCCGGTGTCAGCGAACGCGAATGTGACGCACTGGTTCTCGACGACGATCCCGGCTTCAGCGACTTCGAGCGGGTACTGATCGCGGCCGTCGACGAGGTGGAGAGAACCGGCACATGGTCGGATCAGACGTGGCACGCCCTGGGCGACGAGCTCGATGACGAGCAGCGGATGGAGTTGCTGGTCGCGGTCGGTTGGTATCGCACCATCTGCACGCTGTGCAACGGCATGGCCTTGCCGGTCGAGGGTTGGATGCGGCGCTGGCCGTTGTCAGACCGCTGAGCGATCGCGGCGCAGCCCGGGATGCTGACTGCGCAGCGTCCTGAGCAGAACAGCCCGCGGAAGCGCTTGGAGTAAGCGTGTGGCCAGCACGTTCTGGCGTCCTGCGATCACGGTGCCGCGGTCGTGTTCGAGCGCGTCGACACCGATCCTGGCCACCTCGCGCGACGGCACCCACATGAATTTGGGGAATGCCGCGGCGAACGCGCGCTCGTCCATGCCCGCCGCCTGGAGGAACTCGGTGCGCACCGGCCCTGGAGCGAGCATCGCGACGGTGACGCCGGAGCCCGCCAGTTCGGCCCGCACGCCCTCGGTGTAGGTCTTGACGAACGCCTTGGTTCCCGCGTAGCCGGACTGGCCGGGGAACGGATGATAGCCGGCGGTGGACCCGACGTTGAGGATCGCACCGCGACCACGCGGCACCATCTGCTGGACCGCGCGGGTGGTGAGGTCGATGACGGCCTCGACGTTGACGCGTACCTGTGCGATCTCGTCGGCCACAGGCGATTTCGTCACCGACCCGATCGTGCCGATCCCGGCGTTGTTGACGAGGATGTCGACGGCGAGGCCGCGCTCGGCGACCTGGTCGAACAGGGCTGCGCGGGCCTCGGGGTCGGCGACGTCGCACGCGATGGTCTCGGTGCGGACGTCGTCGGCGAGTTCGGCCGCCAAATCGCGCAGCCGGTCTTCGCGACGAGCGACGAGCGTGACGCCGTGACCGCGCGCGGCGAGTTCGCGGGCGATGTCGGCGCCGATGCCTGCCGACGCTCCGGTGACGACGGCGGTGGTGGTGGACGATGGGGGCGGTAAGGGCATACAAGAACCTAACGCGCCGCTGCGCGGACGTATCCTCGCCCTATGAGCGTGAAGGTGGATCTCGACCGGTTGACCGATGTGCTGGCCGACTTCGGCTTCGCCTATCTGATCTCCGTCGGCGACGACTACCGCGCGCACACCGTCGCCGTCGACCCGGTGTTGCGCGACGGCAGGCTCGACGTCGGCACCGTCGGCCGGCACACGCGGGACAACACCGCCCGCCACGGCGACGTCACCATCGTGTGGCCGCCGAGTGAGGCCGGTGGATACTCGTTGATCGTCGACGGCCAGGCGCACCAGGCGGGCGAGTCGTTGTCGGTCCAACCGGCGCGCGCGGTTCTGCATCGCAAGGCCACTGCGGAGTCGCCGGCGACGAGCCCGGACTGCCTGCACGACTGCGTCCCTCTGAAAAAGTAGTTCCCGCCGAGAGTGGGCTTGTGTCACGGTCCGCCGCGGATATGCGTGCGGGTAACCCACGTTCGGCGATACGAACGGACATGAAAAAGCCCGGCCCCTCGTGAGGAGCCGGGCTTTCCCAGTAGAACGGGCCTTCCAGACTTAGAAGTCCATGCCGCCCATGCCGCCGGTCGGGTCGGCCGGACCAGCGGCCGCCTTCTCCGGCTTGTCGGCGACGACAGCCTCCGTGGTCAGGAACAGCGCCGCGATGGACGCCGCGTTCTGCAGCGCCGAACGCGTCACCTTGACCGGGTCGGCGACGCCGGCCTTGAGCAGGTCCTCGTACTCGCCGGTCGCGGCGTTGAGGCCGACGCCCTTCTCCGAGTTGCGGACCTTCTCGGCCACCACGCCGGGCTCCAGACCGCCGTTGAGGGCGATCTGCTTCAGCGGAGCCTCGAGCGCCACGCGGACGATGTTCGCGCCGGTGGACTCGTCGCCCTCCAGCTTGAGCTCGTCCAGCGCCGGGGAGGCCTGCAGCAGAGCCACGCCACCGCCGGCGACGATGCCCTCCTCGACGGCCGCCTTGGCGTTGCGCACGGCGTCCTCGATGCGGTGCTTGCGCTCCTTGAGCTCGACCTCGGTGGCAGCGCCGGCCTTGATCACCGCAACACCGCCGGCCAGCTTGGCCAGGCGTTCCTGCAGCTTCTCGCGGTCGTAGTCGCTGTCGCTGTTCTCGATCTCGGCGCGGATCTGGGCCACCCGGCCGGCGATGGCGTCGGAGTCACCGGCGCCCTCGACGATGGTGGTCTCGTCCTTGGTCACGACGACCTTGCGGGCCTGGCCGAGCAGCGAGATGTCGGCGGTCTCGAGTGAGAGGCCGACCTCCTCGCTGACGACCTGACCACCGGTGAGGATCGCCATGTCCTGCAGCATCGCCTTGCGGCGGTCACCGAAGCCCGGGGCCTTGACGGCGACGGACTTGAAGGTGCCGCGGATCTTGTTGACCACCAGGGTCGACAGGGCCTCACCCTCGACGTCCTCGGCGATGATCAGCAGCGGCTTGCCGGCCTGGATGACCTTCTCCAGCAGCGGGAGCAGATCCTTGACCGTCGACACCTTGGACGACACGAGCAGAATGTACGGATCCTCGAGGACCGCTTCCTGACGCTCGGCGTCGGTCACGAAGTAACCCGAGATGTAGCCCTTGTCGAAGCGCATACCCTCGGTGAGCTCGAGCTGCAGGCCGAAGGTGTTGCTCTCCTCGACGGTGATGACACCCTCGTTGCCGACCTTGTCCATGGCCTCGGCGATCAGCTCACCGATCTGGGTGTCGCCGGCCGAGATCGCAGCGGTGGCGGCGATCTGGTCCTTGGTCTCGACCTCCTTGGCCGACTTCAGCAGCGTCTCGGTGATCTTCTCGACGGCCTTCTCGATGCCGCGCTTGAGGCCGAGCGGGTTGGCGCCGGCCGCGACGTTGCGCAGACCCTCGCGCACGAGCGCCTGGGCCAAAACCGTTGCCGTCGTCGTTCCATCTCCGGCGACGTCGTCGGTCTTCTTGGCGACTTCCTTGACCAGCTCAGCGCCGATCTTCTCGTACGGGTCCTCCAGCTCGATCTCCTTGGCGATGGACACACCATCGTTGGTGATCGTGGGGGCGCCCCACTTCTTCTCCAGGACGACGTTGCGACCCTTGGGCCCCAACGTCACCTTTACCGCGTCGGCGAGGCTGTTGAGGCCCCGCTCGAGGCCGCGGCGGGCCTCTTCGTCATACGCAATTGTCTTGGCCATTGCGAAGTGTTCCTCCGGATTGGGGATGGCACGTCTGCGGTCGGGTGCAGTGCCCGCGACGGACGGCTCGGGTGTGCTCCGCAGATGCGGCCCGTTGCCTCACCGTCCCGACCTAGCACTCACCGGTCGCGAGTGCCAATTGCCTTTCTAGCACTCGGGCATGGCGAGTGCAAGATCGCATGCGACGCGTTCAGGCCGCTCGCAGGCCGTCCAGCACTACCTCGGTGAGCCGCGCGGCTTGTTCGGGATTGGCGTCCTGGATCGCAAAGCAGCCGGCAAGGATCGCCTTCACGTCGAGCACGTCGACGTCGCGCCGCGCGGTCCCGGCATCCTGGGCCGCCTCGAGCAGGTCGCCGAGGAATTCGAGGAAGGCCTGCTCGGTCTCCGGTATGACCTCCGCGACGTCGATGCCCTCGCCCGCCATGGCGTCCTTCAGCCCGCGATCGGTCGCTCCCCAATGCAGGACCAGCGAGCGCAGCAGGACGAACAGCGCCTCTCCCGGAGGTACGCCCTCGATCAGGGCGCGGCCCTCGGCGACGAGGCTCTCGATCCGGTCCTCGACGACCGCGCGGTACAGGTCCGCCTTGGTCGGGAAGTGTCGGTACACCGTGCCCGCGCCGACGCCGGCACGCCGGGCGATCTCGTCGATCGGCACCGCGAGCCCGTCGGTCGCGAACGCGTCATAGGCGACCTCCAGAACGCGGGCGCGATTGCGCAGGGCGTCGGCACGCAGCGGTCGGTCGGTCGCACTCACGTCATCCCCTCGGGATTCACACTAGACAGGGCGTGCGTTCCGGATATTCGTAAGGAACCGGGGCGCTCGCTCCGTTTAATACTCTATCGAGGGGAAGCCATGACCGCGTGGTCCACCGCCGGGATCATGTATCCGGTGCCCGCGGCGGTCTGACCGTGGCAGGGTGGGTAGGCATGTCGCTCGTCGATCCCCGGCAGGTTCCGCCCTACCCACCCCCGCGGTACACCGCGCCCGAACCGGAAGCCAGTGCCTGGGTGCGGCGCGGCGCCCAGGCGGCCGATTACGACTCGTTCGGGTTGGTGAAGTACCACTACCTCGCCGACCAGAAAGCCACCGACGGCGACTACGGGCTGTACCGCGTGGAGATCGCGCCGAACGGCGGCGGGCCGGGACCGCACTTTCACCGCGCGATCTCGGAGGCCTTCTTCGTGCTGTCGGGGACCGTGCGGCTCTACAACGGCACCGAGTGGCTCGACGGAAATCCCACCGATTTCTTCTACGTGCCGCCCGGCGGCATCCACGGCTTCCGCAACGAGGCCGACGCGCCGACGTCGCTGTTGATGCTGTTCGCTCCCGGCGCCCCGCGCGAGCACTACTTCGAGGGCTTCGCCGCGCTGGGCGGCCTGACCGACGATGAGCGCCGGGAGTGGTTCATCGCCAACGACAACTTCTTCATCGAGTAGCCAGCCGCGCGGCCAGATACCGCGCGGTGCGGCTGCCCTTCGCCTGACTCACCTTCTGCGGTGTGCCCGCGGCGACCACCCGTCCGCCGTCGTGGCCTGCGCCCGGTCCGAGGTCGACCACCCAGTCCACCCCGGCGACCATCCGCATGTCGTGTTCGGCCACCACCACGGTGTTACCCGCGTCGACGAGGCGATGCAGTTGGGCGTCGAGTAGATCCACATCCGCCGGGTGCAATCCGGTGGTGGGTTCGTCGAGGACGTAGAGCGTGTGGCCGCGGCGGAGCCGCTGCAGTTCCGATGCCAGCTTGATTCGCTGAGCCTCGCCGCCGGACAGTTCGGTGGCGGGCTGGCCGAGACGCAGATATCCCAGCCCGACCTCACGCAGCGTCGTCAGGCTGCGCGAGGCACCTGGTATGTCGTCGAGGAACTGTGCGGCTTCCTCGACGGTCATGGCCAGGACGTCGGCGATGGTGTGGTCGCGGTAACGCACCCGCAGCGTGGCTTCGTTGTAGCGGGCGCCCCCGCACGTCGGGCAGGTGGCATAGGTGCCCGGCAGGAACAGCAGTTCGACCGATACGAAGCCCTCCCCCTGGCAGGTCTCGCATCGGCCTTCTGCGACGTTGAACGAGAACCGCCCCGCCGTCCAGCCCCGGCGGCGCGCGGCCGGCGTCGCGGCGAACACTCGTCGGACCGCGTCGAACAGGCCGGTGTAGGTGGCCAGCGTCGAACGCGGGGTGCGCCCGATCGGTCGCTGGTCGACGGCGACCAGTCGGTCGATCACATCGACGCCCTCGACCGTCACCCCGATGCTGGCGTCGTGATCGAGGTCGACGATCTCGGCGTCGGAATCGTCGGTGTCGCCGTCGCTTTCGGCCATGCCGACGGCGCGGCCCAGATGGCGGTTCACCACATCACCAAGAACTTTGACGACCAGTGTCGACTTGCCTGAACCGGACACACCGGTGACCGCGGTGTAGACGCCGAGCGGCAGGTCGACATCCACGTCGCGCAGATTGTGAAAACAGATGCCCCGCAATCGCAGCCGCGACGACGGATCGCGCGGGGTCCGCGGTTCGGCCGCCTCGTCACCGAACAGGTAACGACGGGTGAGCGACTCGTCGACGTCCTTCAGGCCGGAGACGGGTCCGCTGTAGAGCACTCGTCCTCCGTGTTCGCCCGCGCCGGGGCCGACGTCGACGATCCAGTCGGCCCGGCGCACGACATCCATGTCGTGTTCGACGATGAACAGCGAATTACCCGCTCGCCGAAGGCGATCCAGCACGTCGAGCAACGGCTCCGCATCAGCGGGGTGCAGGCCGGCCGACGGCTCGTCCAGCACGTAGAGCACCCCGAACAATCCGGCTCGCAGCTGCGTGGCCAGCCGTAGCCGCTGCAGTTCACCCGGCGACACGGTTGGCGTGCGGCGGTTCAGCGTCAGATAGCCGAGGCCGAGGTCGATGAGCACCTGAATGCGGGCGACCAGATCGGCCGCGATCATCGTGGCCACCTCGGTGAACTCACCGGATGCGGTCGACTCGAACGCCGGGGCGGCGTCCTTGCGGGCGGCGGTCGGCCGCAGCGCATCGGCGAGTTCGGCCAGTGGCATCGCCACGTAGTCGGCGATGGTGCGACCCGCGAAGGAGACCTTCAGCGCCTCGGGTCGCAGACCCGATCCGTGACATACCCCGCATTCGACGCTGTCGACGAATTGCAGGACGCGTCGGCGCATCATCGCGCTCTGCGAGTTCGCCAGCGTGTGGCGGACGTGGCGTTCGGCGCTGGAGAAAGTTCCGTTGTAGTAGTAGTCGGCCGTGACCGGATGCTGGCCCGGATCGATCTCGACGGTGGGCTGCTCGTCGGTGAATAAGATCCAATCACGTTGCCGCTTGGGTAGTTTCCGCCAGGGCTTGTCGATGTCGAACCCCAGCGTGATGAGGATGTCGCGCAGGTTCTGGCCCTGCCAGGCGCCCGGCCACGCCGCGACGGCGCCCTCGCGGATGGTCAACGAGGGGTCCGAGACGAGCGTCTGCTCGGTCACCTCGTGGATCCGCCCGAGACCGTGACACTTCGAACAGGCGCCGACGGCAGTGTTCGGGGAGAACGCGTCGGAGTCGAGTCGTTCGGTGGCGCCGCGCGGGTACGTCCCGGCACGGGAGAACAGCATTCTCAGGAGATTGGACAGGGTCGTGACGGTGCCGACCGTGGACCGTGAGGTGGCCGCCCCCCTGCGCTGCTGCAGGGCGACGGCCGGAGGCAGCCCGGTGATGTCGTCCACCTTGGGCGCGCCGGTCGGCAGCAGCAGGCGCCGCGCGTACGGGGACACCGACTCGAAGTACCTGCGCTGCGCCTCGGCGTAGATGGTGCCGAACGCCAGCGACGATTTGCCGGAACCGGAGATACCGGTGAACGCCACCAGCGCGTCGCGCGGGGCGGCGACGTCGACGCCCCGTAAGTTGTGCACGCGGGTACCGAAGACACGGACGCACGGGTCGATGTCGTCGCTGGGGGTAATGGGGGTTGCCGACATGGTTGGCGCAGAGTACCCACCTCGCGCCAGGACAAGCACGGTGTTTGCTGCGGGCACTCCCCAGCGGGTCGCGACGCAGCGTCGGCCGCTGGGCGCTCAGCGGTGGTTCGCAGCCGCCGGTCGTGTTCGACACACCGGCTGTCCGGCGACACGCCACGCAGAGATGCGCGGCCGTAATCCGTTGCGCTAGGCTGCTGTCCGATCAGTGAGGAGTCTTTGGGTGCGGGCAGACACAGCGCCCGGCACCCAGGCTTTGCGAAGCTGGCAGCGTCGGGCATTGGTGCGGTATCTTGGCGCCAAACCGCGCGATTTCCTCGCCGTAGCCACACCGGGCGCGGGTAAGACGACGTTTGCCCTGCGCGTTGCCGGCGAGCTGTTGGCCGACGGCGCCGTCGAACGCATCACCGTCGTCGTGCCGACCGAGCATCTCAAGATCCAGTGGGCGCTGGCCGCCGCCAGGCTCGGCCTGGCGCTGGACCCGAAGTTCTCCAACAGCGCCGCGCACCACTCCTCGGAGTACCACGGCGTCGTCGTGACCTATGCCCAGGTGGCCAGCCACCCCACCCGGCACCGGGTGCGCACCGAGAACTACCGCACGCTGGTCATCTTCGACGAGATCCACCACGGCGGTGATGCGAAAAGCTGGGGCGAGGCCATGCGTGAGGCGTTCAACGACGCCACCCGCCGGCTGGCGCTGACCGGTACACCGTTCCGCAGCGACGACAGCCCGATCCCCTTCGTCACCTACGAGCCCGATGGCGACGGGGTGCTGCGCTCGCGGGCCGATCACATCTACGGGTACTCCGATGCGCTGGCCGACGGCGTGGTGCGGCCGGTGGTGTTCATGGCCTACTCCGGGGAGGCGCGCTGGCGCACCAGCGCGGGCGAGGAGTTTTCGGCGCGCCTCGGCGAACCGCTCAACGCCGAGCAGACCGCGCGGGCCTGGCGCACGGTGCTCGACCCGAACGGCGAGTGGATCCCGGCGGTGCTGCAGGCCGCCGACACCCGGCTGTCCCAGCTGCGCAACGGCGGGGTGCCCGATGCGGGCGCGATGGTGATCGCCTCGGACCAGAAAGCCGCCCGCGCCTACGCCAAGGTGCTGACAACGCTGACCGGGGAGGCGCCGACGCTCGTCCTGTCCGACGACCCCGGTTCCTCGGACCGCATCGCCGAATACGCGGCGGGCACGGGTCGTTGGCTGGTCGCGGTGCGCATGGTCTCCGAGGGTGTCGACGTGCCGCGACTCGCCGTCGGCGTGTATGCGACGTCGGCCTCGACCCCGTTGTTCTTCGCCCAGGCGATCGGACGCTATGTCCGCTCCCGACGTCCCGGCGAGACCGCAAGCATCTTTCTGCCGTCGGTGCCCGCGCTGCTCGACCTGGCCAGCGAGATGGAGGCACAGCGCGACCACGTGCTCGGCAAGCCACACCGCGAGTCGCAGGGCGAATGGGACGACGCGGCCCTCGAGGACGCCAACAAGAAGAAAGACGAGCCGGGCGAGGCCGACAACGGCTTCGAGATGTTGGGCGCCGACGCCGAGCTCGACCAGGTGATCTTCGACGGCTCGTCCTTCGGTACCGCAGCGGCCGTCGGCAGCGAGGACGAGGCCGACTACCTCGGCATCCCCGGCCTGCTCGCCCCCGACCAGATGCGAGACCTGCTGCGGCGCAGGCAGGAAGAACAACTCACCCGCCAGACCGCCTCGGGTGAGGTGCCGCGGGTCTCCACCCACGGCCAACTGCGCGAGCTGCGCAAGGAACTCAACACGCTGGTGTCCATCGCCCACCACCGCACCGGTAAACCACACGGCTGGATCCACAAGGAGCTGCGCCGGATCTGCGGCGGCCCGGCGGTCGCGGCAGCGACGACCGATCAGCTCCGCGCCCGCATCGAGGCGGTACGGACCCTGCAGTCCTAGCGGTACTGCCCGCGAGGAAAGCCCCTCAGCCGCGCGACTCGGCGAGCGAGGCGAGGTTCTTCAGCGAGTTGTCGAGGTGCTGCGGCTCGAACGGCGGGAACTCGATGTCGCGCATGTGCGGCGCCACGTTCGACCAGTCGTAGGTCAACGTGACCGCCGTCCGGTCTTCGGCCACCGCTTCGAGGTCGTATCGCCAGAGCCATCCGCCCCATTCGAGTTCGGTGCCATTCATCAGATAGCCGCGCTGCTCGGGACCCTGGCCGGGCAGCCACCCGATGACTCGCGGCCGGTCGAGCACCTCGACCCGGTTGGCCATCTCGTAGTACTTCTCTGGATGGTTGTCGTGGTGCATACCCATCCGGAAGACCTGGCCGACCTCGGTCAAGGGTTCGGAGTCGAGCGGCTCGCGCACCCATCCGGTGCCGTCGATCGCCTGGTGCGTCGACGGGTCGGCGAGCACATCGAACACGGTGTCGATCGGGGCATTGACGGTGGTGGTCGCGTGGATACGTTGTTCTGTCATGTCAATACAGACTGCGGCGGGAACGAGAAGTCATCGTCAGAAGATTCCGCACCCGGCCACCCCACACACCCACGCGCTGATCAACAGCAGCGGCCAGAGCACGACGGCCACGACCAGGGCCGCGATGTTGGCGAAGATCGTGAAGTCGCCCGACAGCGCCGCCTCGAGCTGACCGATCAGCTCGATGTGAAACATCGCGTAACCGACCCCAATCACGATGTAGACCAGCGTGATCCACAGCGCCAATTCCAGGTACGTGTTGATACCCCGCTGCAGCAACATCTGCTGCACCCGCTCCCACATCTATGTCCCCTACAGTCCGAGAAGCTGCGGCAGGTTGGCCACGGAGTCGATCACATGATTCGGCTGCATCGCGAATTCATCTGCCGCCCAACGATCCAACGTATCCTGGCGAAACTTGCCCGTGCGCACCAACACGCCGGTCATACCGACCACCTGTGCCGCCAGCACGTCATTGTTGAGATCGTCGCCGACCATGTACATCTCGTCGGGTTCGACTCCGAGCCGGCTCGCCGCGGCGAGGAAACCCTCGGGGGCGGGCTTGCCGACCGCGGTGGCTTTGCGCCCCGAGGTCTCCTCCATGCCGAGCAGGTACATGCCGGTGTCCACGCGCAACCCGTCGGTCGTCGTCCATGCGGTGCTGCGGTGCATCGCGACCACCGGCACTCCCTGGGCCATCCAGTCGTAGACCCACGACAACGTCAGGTGGCTGTACTCCGGACCCGCACCGCCGAGCAGGATGACGTCCGGGGTCTCCGGTGCGCGGGGACCGCTGTACTCGTGCGAGTAGACGATGTCGATGCCGGGCATGTCCTCGGCGATCTGCCCGCTGTTGACCAGGAAGCAACGCGCGTCCGGATACCGGTCGCGCACGTATTGCGCGGTCAACACCGCGGCGGTGATGACCTCGTCGGGCCGAACAGCCATCCCCGCTTCGGAGAGCAGTTCGGCGATCTGCACGCGGGTCTTGGTCGTCGTGTTGGTCAGGTACGCGCAGGCAACCTGGTTGTCGGTCAACGAACGGACCGTCTGTGCCGCGCCTTCGATCGGACGCCACGAGGTCACCAACACGCCATCGATGTCGAACAGCACCCCACCGATAGCCATGGCCCGACAGTAAACGGCACACCGGTCAGCGCAACTCGGACCCCGCGCCCACCCATGCTGTGTCGGCCACCCACGGCGACGCCTGCGCCGCAATCGACCACGCTAGCGTCGCGGGCACGTCGATCACCTGATAGTGCTTGACCCCGGCGGCCGTAGCGGCGACCAGTGTCGCCACCCCCGCGCGCCGCTGCATCCACGTCTGGCGCACGGTCCAGCCGATGATGCCCGACGCGTCGATACAGTCGCGGCGGCGCTGCAGGCTCCCCGTACGCGCGACCAACCAGCCGTCTCCCACGCGGTGCCCCAACGACCGTGCGCGGTCGAACGCCAGCAGCGCGCAGCACCCGGTGAGCAGAACCCAGAACACCCACACCCATATCGGCGTCGGCGCCACCAGCAGCGCCACCGCCGCCGCGGCGGGCAGCACCATCGCCCGGGTCCAGCGCCTGCGCGTGGCGACGGGGCCGTGTGCACGGAGCGGCCCGGTCACCGCGTCGCGGCGTGCGATCAGACCCGTCAACACCTCGTCGGCGGTGCGCTTGGGACACGGCGGCAACAACAACGACGACTCACCCTCTCCCCCGACACCGGTCATCACCGCGTCGAGGCGCGCACCGCCGAACAGCCTCACCAGCAACGGCTCCCGGAGCGTGCCCCCGCGCAGGCGGCGCATGTCGAAGGTGTGTTCGCGGACGCGGATCAGCCCGTACTTCAGATGCAGCACCTCGAAGTCCCTTCGCAGTTCGAGGTTGCCGTAGATCAACAACGACTGCAGCACCGAGAGCACGACGGAGGCCAGCAGAAGCACCGCCGCGCCGAGTGCGATACCGGCCGCCGCCCCGAGGCTTCTGGCCGTGTCGAGCCACGACTGGGCAAGACCCGATTCGTGCACGCCGCTGTCGACGCCCACCTGATAGGCCACGCCGACCGTGGCGGCGATCATCGCCAGCCCGGTGAAGCTCAGCGGGCTGTAGCGCAACCACGACGGCGTCCACCGCGCGAGCACGCGACCGGGTGCAGACGGCTTGTCCTCCTCCACCGCAAGGGATTCGGCCAGCAACTCGGCGCGCAACCTGCCGACCTGCTCGGTGGGCACGGCGTCGAGCGCGAACGCTGCGTCACCCCTGGCCTCCTGGCCGGTGCTGACCCGCAACACCGTCAGCCCCAGCAACCGGTGCAGCAGGCGGGCGTCAGTGGACACCGACCGAATCCTGTTGCGCGGCACCGAGAGCATCTTGCGCTGCAACACACCGGTGCGCAGCTGCACATCGCTCGGTCCCACGCGGAATGTGGTGGTGAACCACCGCGCCAAGCCGATCGCGACGGTGATCCCCAGCACCGCGACGGCAAGGAGCGGGTTGCCCGTCGCGGAGCCGAGCACCAGCGTGCCGACGAGCACCGGGATCTGGCGGACCACCTCGTGTACAGGGTGCACCAACAGCATCCGCGGGCTCAGGCGCTGCCATTCCTCGCCAGCGGGCTGCTCCCACCCGGTGACTGTCACGTCGCGTCCTCGGTTCCCAGCGCGGCGATGTCGGTGAGACGGGCGACCACCGCGTCGGCCACGTCGGTGTCCAGCGCGACGATGCGAACCGCGCCCGCCGACGACGCCGTCGTCACCGTCACGTTGGCGAGCCCGAAGAACCGCTCCAGCGGGCCGCGTTCGGTGTCGACGGTCTGCACGCGCGAGATCGGCGCGATGCGGCGCTCCTGGGTCCACCAACCGGTGCGGGTGTACACCGCCCGCGGATCGATGTCCCACCGGTGCACCCGGTACCGCCACCACGGGACGACGACGACGAACATCACGATGCCGAGCAGCGTGCCCAGCGCCGCGAGCGCATGCACCCACCACGGCCGCGGGTCCACTGCGAACCACACCAGTTGCCCTAGCACCACGAACAACCACGGGATCGCCGCGCCGATCGCCCACACCAACGGCGCCTTGCGGCTCGGTTTGTTCGCGGGGTCCAAGAAATCCACGAGATCGGTCATCAGGCATCCAGCCTAGGTAACCGCGAGTCCATCGGCCGCTGAGTATGTTGATCGTCATGGGCAGCAAATGGACCGTGGCCGACCTGCCGGACCAGTCCGGGCGGACCGCGATCGTGACAGGCGCGAACAGCGGGCTCGGATATGACACCGCGGCCGCCCTGGCAGGCGCAGGCGCTGCGGTGGTGCTCGCGGTACGCAACCTCGACAAAGGCAACGAAGCGGTCGACCGCATCAAGAAGGCGAGTCCCGACGCCGTGGTCAGCCTGCAGGAACTCGACCTGTCCTCGCTGGACAGCGTCCGCAAGGCCGCCGACGAGCTGCGCGCCGCGCACCCGCGCATCGATCTGCTGATCAACAACGCAGGCGTGATGTACGTGCCGAGCCGCGAGACCACCAAAGACGGTTTCGAGATGCAGTTCGGCACCAACCACCTCGGCCACTTCGCGCTGACGGGCCTGCTGCTCGACAACCTGCGCAGCATCGACGGGTCGCGCGTCGTGACGGTCAGCAGCGTCGGCCACCGGATCATGGCTCGAATCCGCTTCGAGGACCCGCATTTCGAAACCGGATACAACCGCGTCCAAGCCTATGGACAGTCCAAGCTGGCCAACCTGCTGTTCACCTACGAACTGCAACGGCGCCTGGCAGCTGACGGCGCTGCCGCCATCGCGGTCGCTGCACACCCCGGGTTCTCGGACACCGAATTGATGCGCTATATACCGGTTTTCGTTCCGGATGTCGTGTGGAAGATCTTCACCCAGCCCGCGGACAAGGGTGCGCTGCCCACGCTTCGCGCGGCCACCGACCCGGGCGTGCAGGGCGGACAGTACTACGGCCCCGACGGTATCGGCGAAGTGAAGGGCCATCCGAAACTCGTTGCCTCGAGCGCACAATCGCACGACGAAGACATTCAGCGCCGATTGTGGACCATGTCCGAGGAACTGACCGGCGTCACATACCCCCTCTGATGCGGACCGTCGAAGAGCATCAGCGCGTCGTCGCCGCGTTGATCACCGCCCGTCCAGCGGTCAGCGTTCCGATCGCCGACGCGCTGGGTCTGGTGTTGGCCGAGGACGTCGTCGCGCCGTTGTCGCTGCCCGGCTTCGACAACTCCGCGATGGACGGCTACGCCGTCATGGTCGACGACGTGGCTTCGGCCACGCCCGAGAACCCGGTCCGGCTGCCCGTCGCCGAGGACGTCCCCGCCGGCCGCACCGATCTTCTGGTGCTGAAACCCGGTGCGGCGCACCGGATCATGACCGGGGCGATGCTTCCCGCCGGTGCGACGGCGGTAGTGCCGGTGGAGGCGACGAACGCAGCGACCGACACCGTGGAGATTCGCGCAGCCGCGAGAGACGGGCAGCACATCCGGCGCGCCGGTGAGGACGTCACGGCCGGAACGGCCGTACTGCGCGCGGGGCAACTCGTCACACCGGCGGCGCTCGGGTTGGCCGCCGCACTGGGTCTTGCCGAGTTGACGGTGATACCGCGCCAGCGCGTGCTGGTGATGTCGACCGGCACCGAACTCGTCGCACCCGGCACACCGCTGGCACCCGGTCAGATCTACGAATCGAACGCGGTGATGCTTGCCGCGGCGCTGCGCGACGCCGGCGCCGGGGTGGTGGCTTCTCCCATGACCGGCGACGACGTCGAATCGTTCCGCGCCACCCTTGCAAAGCACACCCGTGACGCCGACCTGGTCATCACGACGGGTGGGGTGAGCGCGGGCGCGTACGAGGTCGTCAAGGATGCGCTCGGAGCCGGAGGGCCCGTGACATCGGGCCTCGGCGGGTCGGTGGACTTCGTCAAGGTCGCCATGCAGCCGGGCATGCCGCAGGGCTGCGGCGTCATCACCGCCCCGGGCCCGCCCGCGTCACCGCAGCGGGACATCCCGATCGTCACGCTGCCCGGCAACCCGGTCAGCGCGCTGGTCTCTTTCGAGGTGTTCCTGCGCGCGCCGCTGCGCCTCGCAATGGGGTTGGCGAACCCCGCCCGGCCGCGCCGCAGCGCAGTGCTGACCGAGGACCTCACCTCGCCGCGCGGAAAACGCCAGTTCCGCCGCGGCGTGCTCGACGCGGCCGCCGGGACGGTGACCAGCTACGGACCGCCGGCCTCACACCACCTGCGGTGGCTGGCCTCGGCGAACTGTCTGCTGGAGATCGCCGAGGATGTCGACGCTCTTTCGGCCGGGTCGCCGGTCCAGGTGTGGGACCTGACCTGATTTCCCGGCGGACCGGCCAATGCCGCGGCGTGCACCCGGCCCGTAGAATCGCGGGACGATGGCCAGACGCCCCGACCTGAAATCCGGCCCCGCGCGGCTCTTGGCGCTGGCCCGTACCACGATCCCCCCGATGCATCCCGCGGGGCTGCCGTTCGTCGGCGCGAGCCTGACGCTGGCCGCGCTCGGGCGCCGGAACCCGTGGCTACGCGGCGCCGCGCTGGCCTCGGCCGCCGCCAACGCCGCGTTCTTCCGCCACCCGCCGCGCGTACCCCCCACCCGGCCAGGTCTGGTCGTCGCGCCCGCCGACGGTTTGATCTGCCTGATCGAGGAGGCGCAGCCACCGGCCGAACTCGGTTTGCCCCCAACGCCATTGCCCCGCATCAGCATCTTCTTGTCGGTCTTCGACGCGCATGTGCAGCGCGCCCCGATCAGCGGTGAGGTCGTCGCGGTCGAGCACCGACCGGGTTTGTTCGGGTCGGCCGAACTGGAAGCGGCCAGCGAGGACAACGAGCGCAACAGCGTGCTGATCCGCACCACCGACGGCGTCGAGGTGATCGCCGTACAGATCGCCGGCCTGGTGGCGCGGCGCATCGTGTGCGAGGCCAAGATCGGTGACGAACTGGCGATCGGCGAGACCTACGGCCTGATTCGCTATGGCTCGCGGCTGGACACATACCTGCCCGCCGGATCGCGCATCCTGGTGACGGTGGGACAGCGCGCGCTGGCGGGTGAGACGGTATTGGCGGAGCTGGAGCCCGATGCCGCCGGCCGGGCGGCTCCGGCATGATTCGGCCCCGCATCAAGCGTTCGGTCGTCAGCCTGCGCATCCTGCCCAGCGCGATGACGGTCGCCGCGATCTGCCTCGGGCTGAGCGCGGTCAAGATGGCGCTGGACGACCGGCCGACCGAGGCGATGGCGTTCCTCGCGATCGCCGCGATACTCGACGCGCTCGACGGCCGCATCGCGCGCGCCCTGAAGGCGACGTCGCGGATGGGCGAGGAGATCGATTCGCTCGCAGACGCCGTGAACTTCGGCGTCGCACCGGCTTTCATCGTGTACGGCACGCTGCTGTCGAAGTCAGAGGTCGGCTGGATCGTGGTGCTGGTGTACGCGGTGTGCATCGTGCTGCGCCTGGCCCGGTTCAACGCGATGCTCGACGTCGACAAACCGGACTACGAGAAGAAGTACTTCGTCGGCATGCCGGCCCCGGCAGGTGCAATCGGAGCAATCGGTCCGCTGGCCGCCAAGATGCAGTTCGGCGACGGCTGGTGGACCTCGGAACCCGCCGTCGTGATCTGGATGCTCGGCGTCTCGGCGCTGGTGGTCAGCACGATCCCGATGCGCAAGATCCACACGTTCTCGGTGCCACCCAACATGGTCGCGCCGCTGCTGGCGTTCGTGGCGATCGGCGTGGCCGCCGCGATCCTCTACGGCTACCTGGTGATCCTGATCATCATCGCCGCCTACGTCCTACACATCCCCTTCGCCATCCGCACCCGCCGGTTCCTGGCCGCGCACCCCGAAGTCTGGGACGACAAACCACGCCAGCAGCGCGCCGCCCGACGGGCCATCCGCCGGGCCCAGCCGCACCGCCGGTCGGTGATGCGACTGGGACTGCGCAGACCCGGCTCCCGACATGACTGAACTGCAGGCCGACCGCCCGGCTCCCCGGGCACACCTCACGCTGACCGCGCGGCTGAACACCTCGGCGCTCGACTCGCGCAGGGGTGTGGTTCGCCTGCATCCGGAAGCCATTGCCGCGCTGGGTATCCGCGAATGGGATGCGGTGTCGCTGACCGGTTCGCGCACCACCGCCGCGGTGGCCGCCGAGACACCGGCCGGCGTTCCCGCGGGCACCGCGCTGCTCGACGACGTCACGCTGTCGAATGCCGGGCTGCGCGAGGACACCACCGTGCTCGTCGCGCCCGTGACCGTCTACGGCGCACGATCGGTGACGCTGTCCGGCTCGCGGCTGGCCAGCCAGTCGATCTCGCAGGCCACGCTGCGACAAGCGTTGCTGGGCAAGGTTATGACAGTTGGCGACACGGTGTCGCTCCTGCCGCGGGAGCTGGGACCCGACATCCCGTCCTCACGCGCGACCGCGGCGCTTGCCTCGTCGGTGGGCATCACCTGGACCTCCGAACTGTTGACGGTGACCGGCACCGATCCCGCGGGACCCGTGAGCGTGCAACCCAATTCGGCGGTCTGCTGGGCCGACGGCTCATCGGGCAAATCCGTCGCACCCGCTTCGGACGCCGCGACGGGTCAGGCGGTGGTGACCGCACCGGAGACATCGCAACCGGCGCTGAGCGTCGACGACCTCAAGGGATCTCAGGCCGAGGCGCAGCGCCTCACCGAATGGCTCAAGCTCGCACTCGACCGGCCCGAGCTGCTTGAAACCCTCGGCGCCACAGCCAATCTCGGCGTTCTGGTATCGGGCCCCGCCGGTGTCGGTAAGGCAGCGCTGGTGCGCGCGGTCTGCGCCGACCGGCGACTGGTCGAACTCGACGGACCGGAGGTCGGCTCGCTACGAGCCGAGGACCGGATCGCGAGGGTGGCCTCGGCGGTAGCGACCGTCCGCGACGGCGGCGGCGTGCTGTTGATCACCGACATCGACGCGCTGCTGCCGGCCACCGCCGAGCCGGTGGCCACGCTGATACTCACCGAACTCCGAAACGCGGTCGCCACCCGCGGTGTGGCGTTCGTCGCAACGTCGCAGGAGCCCGACAACGTCGACGTCCGGTTACGCGCGCCCGACCTGTGCGACCGCGAGCTCGGGCTGAGCCTGCCCGACGGTGCGATCCGCAAGCAGCTGCTCGAGGTGCTGTTGCGCGAGGTACCTGCCAATGACCTCGACCTCGACGAGATCGCCGAGCGCACACCGGGATTCGTGGTTGCCGACCTGGCCGCGCTGGTCCGCGAGGCGGCGCTGCGGGCCGCGGCGCGCGCCAGCGCCGACGGTGAGCCGCCCGCCCTGGTTCAGGACGATCTGCTGGGCGCGACGACCGTCATCCGCCCGCTGTCACGCTCGGCCACCGAAGAGGTGTCGGTCGGCTCGGTGACACTCGACGACGTCGGCGACATGGCCGACACCAAACAGGCGCTCACCGAAGCGGTGCTGTGGCCGCTGCAGCACCCCGACACGTTCCAGCGTCTCGGCGTGGCGCCGCCGCGCGGTGTGCTGCTCTACGGCCCGCCCGGTTGCGGCAAGACGTTCGTGGTGCGCGCGCTGGCCAGTTCGGGGCGGTTGTCGGTGCACGCCGTCAAGGGCGCGGAGCTGATGGACAAATGGGTCGGCTCGTCGGAGAAGGCCGTGCGCGAACTGTTCCGGCGAGCCCGCGACTCGGCCCCGTCGCTGGTGTTCCTCGACGAGATCGACGCGCTGGCACCGCGACGCGGTCAGAGTTTCGACTCGGGTGTCACCGACCGCGTGGTCGCGGCGCTGCTGACCGAACTCGACGGCATCGAACCGCTGCGCGACGTGGTGGTGGTCGGCGCGACGAACCGGCCCGATCTGATCGACCCGGCGCTGCTGCGTCCCGGCCGGTTGGAGAAGCTGGTGTTCGTCGAGCCGCCCGACGCCGAGGCCCGTCGCGAGATCCTGCGCACCGCCGGTAAGTCCGTTCCGCTCGCCGACGATGTAGATCTCGGTGCTCTGGCCGGGGAACTCGAGGGCTACAGCGCCGCCGACTGCGTCGCGTTGTTGCGCGAGGCGGCACTTACCGCGATGCGGCGCTCGATCGACGCCGCCGACGTCACCGCCGAGGACGTCGCGGCCGCGCGCGAGGCGGTGCGCCCGTCGCTGGACGCGGCGCAGGTCGAGTCGCTGCGGGCGTTCTCGGCCGCTCGCTGATCCTTTCGCCCGCGAGCGGCTCCTTTCCGCCCGCTGATCCTGTCGCCCGCGAGCGGCTCCTTTCCGCCGCGCATCCGACCGGCACGCACCGACGCGCGCACATCCCTCCGCGAGTGTGGGCTTGATGCACGTCAAACGCTCCCTACGCGTGCGGGTAACCCACGTTCGCGGGACATGGAGAAGCATCTTGACAGTGGCAAGTTCATGCGGCATAGTCGAGATAACTTGTCATTGTCAAGATCGAGGAGGTCGGCATGCCCGCCATCGCACCCGTCGTCCGCGCCGGAGACCCCGATCGGGAGAAGACGGCCGACGTACTCGGCCAGGCCCTCGCGCAGGGATACCTCGCGATGCCGGAGTACGAGGCCCGGCTGCAGGCCGCCTTCGCCGCCGCGACCCGCCCGGAATTGCACGAGCTCACCGCCGATCTGCCCGTCGAGCGCCTCAGACGCAACGATCCCCGCCGCCGGGAGGCTCGCAGGCAGCTGGCCCGTCGCAGTGTTCAGTTCCACCTGGCCGGCTACCTGGCCATGGTCGGGATCGTGCTGACGGTGTGGTTAGCAGTCGGTCTCACCGCGGGTGCGTGGTACTTCTGGCCGGTCTGGCCGATCCTCGGCGCGGGGGTCGGGTTGTTGGCCCACGCGCTCCCGGTGCGGTACGGGTTAACGCCCGCGCCGTGCCAACGCCGTCACGGCTCGATCAACCCGGCGCGAATCGCGTAGCGGGTCAACGTAACTCGATCCTGCAGTCCGAGTTTGGCCAGCAGGTTCGTCCGGTGTCGGTCGACGGTCTTGACGCTGATGACCAATGTGTTGGCGATATCGCGCGAGGAATAGCCCTCGGCGATGAGTTTGAGCACCTCCTCCTCTCGCGGCGTGTTGGAACTCGGTGAGGTGATCGTCAGGTCGCCGTCGACCAGCACACCAGCGACGTCGGGCTTCAGCCGATCTGCCTGCAGCACAATGTGTTTGACGAAGGGTAAGCCGGTCGCGTTCGTGCACAGCGAGTTGAGCGCGCTGTGCAGGCCGAGGTCTTCGAGAGCTCGGGCCGCAAGCGCCGCGCGATGCTGCGGACCTCGTCGAGGCCTGCGCGCACAGCGTCTTGGGTGTCGGCGAGCTCACCGTGGATCTCGGCGGGTGCGCGGTCCACCGCCCGCTTGAGGAGCAACAGCGCGACCGTCAACGTCTGACCGATCTCGTCGTGCAACTCGCGCGCGATGCGCTGGCGCTCATTCTCCTGCGCGGCCAACGCCGACGCGCTCGCCGTGGTGCGTTCGGTTTCGAGCCGGTCCAGCATGGTGTTGAACGACGCGATGAGGTGGCGCAGGTCGCCGTTGCCGCTGTGCTCCCCTGCGGTCCGGCAGGCGCCGACCACCGCGAGCGGTGGTGTCAACGACGCGGCATAGTAGCCCCGATCGACCCACGTAGAATGACGATCCGAAGCCTTAGTCGGCTGACACCCCGACCATAAGTTCTCCAGTTGGCGGCCGCGTGCTGACCAACACAACCGATCGGAGTGCCCTGCTCGCCGTCCTGCTCGCACACGCGGTCGCCGCCGCGCTGGCGCCCCTGCTTGTCCACAAGTGGGGGCGCAAGGCCTTCTATCCGCTGGCGTTGGTGCCGCTTCTGTCCCTGGTGTGGGTGGCGCAGAACTGGCCGTCCGCGGGGCGGTCGAGCACCGTCGACGTGCCGTGGGTGCCCGAGCTGTCGATGAACATCACGCTGCGCTTCGACACGCTCGCCGCGATCATGAGCGTGCTGGTTCTCGGCATCGGCGCGCTGGTCCTTCTCTACTGCGCCGACTACTTCCAGCACCACGACGGCCGCATCGAGAACCGGTTGCCGAGTTTCGCCGCCGAACTGGTCGCGTTCTCCGGCGCGATGTTCGGGCTGGTCACCAGCGACAACCTGCTGATGCTCTACGTGTTCTGGGAGATCACCTCGGTGCTGTCGTTCCTTCTGGTCGGTCACTACGCCGAACGCCTGACCAGCAGGCGGGCGGCAACCCAGGCGTTGTTGGTCACGACGTTCGGTGGCCTGGCCATGCTGGTCGGCATCATCGTGCTCGGCAACATGGCAGGCACCTACCTGCTCTCCGAACTCCTCGAATCCCCGCCGACCGGGGTCGCGGCGTCGGTCGGGCTGGTGCTCATCCTCGTCGGCGCGCTGTCGAAGTCGGCGATCGTGCCGCTGCACTTCTGGCTGCCGGGCGCGATGGCCGCACCGACCCCGGTGAGCGCTTACCTGCACGCCGCGGCGATGGTCAAGGCCGGCGTCTACCTGATCGCGCGCATGAGCCCCAGTTTCGCCGAATCCCCGGTGTGGCGGCCCATAGTGGTCTCACTCGGCCTGTTGACCATGCTGCTGGCCGGTTGGCGCGCAGTGCGCGAGTACGACCTGAAGTTGATCCTGGCCTTCGGCACGGTCAGTCAGCTGGGGCTGATCACGGTCATGGTCGGCACCGGCGGCAGCGACATGATGCTCGGCGGACTGGCGATGCTGGTGGCACACGCCATGTTCAAGGCGGCGCTGTTCATGGTCGTCGGCATCATCGACCATGCCACCGGCACCCGCGACATCCGCAGACTGGCCTGGCTCGGCGACAAGGCGCGACCGCTGTTCATCATCGCCGTCGGCGCGTCGGCCAGCATGGCGGCGCTGCCCCCGTTCTTCGGCTTCATCGCCAAGGAAGCCGACCTGGCCACCGTGCTGTACACCCCTACCCTCGGCGTTTTCGCCCCGGTGGTGCTGGCCGGCATCGCGATCGGCTCGGTGTTCACGACCATCTACAGCCTGCGTTTCCTGTTCGGTGCGTTCGGCCGCAAGGGACGGCCCGAGCCGAGCACCCGTGTCGCCGAGATGCACCGCCCCGAGCGCACGTTCATGATTGCGCCGGGCATCCTCGCGGCCGCGGGCCTGGCCTTCGGGCTCTGGCCCGTCGGGATCGGCGATGTGCTGGAGGATTACGCCGACACGGTGCCCGGCGGCAACAACGAGTACCACCTCGCTTTGTGGCACGGCGTGAACGTGCCGCTGCTGTTGTCGGTGCTGGTGATCGCCACCGGCGTGGCGGCCTTCGTGGGCCGCGAACGGTTGCGCCGGTTCCGCACGATGCGAGAACCACTCGGCAACGCCGACCACGTGTACGACGCCGTGATACGCCGGCTCGACCTGTGGGCGGTGGAACTCACCGCTGTCACCCAGCGTGGTTCCATCCCGGCCACCCAGGCGGCGATCCTGTCGACGCTGGTGTTGGTGCCCACCATCGCGCTCGCGGTCGGTGCGCGCGACCACCCGCAGTTCAGGCTGTGGGGTTCACCGCTTCAGGTGGTGATCGGTCTGATCATCCTGGCCGCCGCGCTCGGCGCTCTGGTGATGCGCAACCGCCTGGCGGCGGTGCTGCTCGTCGGGGTGACCGGATACGGGTGCGGGGTGATCTTCGCGCTGCACGGCGCACCGGACCTGGCGTTGACCCAGTTCCTGGTCGAGACGTTGACACTCGTGGTGTTCGTGCTGGTGCTGCGCACGTTGCCCGCCGAAGCCGACCGGGTCCACATCCGGAGGTACCGGTGGCCCCGGGCGGTGCTGGCGCTGGCGGTCGGTGCGACCGTGACCACCTTGGCGGTGTACGCGATGGCCGCGCGCACGGGAACTCCGATCGCCTCGTTGATCCCCGAAGCGGCGTACTACCGCGGCCACGGCGCCAACGCCGTCAACGTGCTGCTGGTCGACATCCGCGCCTGGGACACGATGGGTGAAGTCATGGTGCTCGTGGTCGCGGCGACCGGTGTCGCCTCAATGGTGTTCCGGCACAGGAGGTTCGGGGCCCCGCCGCGGGTGTCCGATGCGGGCCAGCCCGACATCGGCCGGCTACCCGCGGTCGTGAACACCAGCCCGGCGGCCGGCGAGATCACGTGGCTGCGCGGCAGCGAACTGCGTGACCCGCGGCACCGGTCGTTGATTCTCGAGGTCGCCACCCGCGTCATCTTCCCGCTGATCATGATGTTGTCGGCGTACTTCTTCTTCGCGGGACACAACACTCCCGGCGGCGGGTTCGCCGGTGGATTGACGGCCGGGCTCGCGCTGGTGCTGCGCTACCTCGCCGGCGGTCGCTACGAACTCGGTGAGACGCTGCCGCTGGACGCGGGCAAGATCCTGGGCGCGGGACTCACTTTGTGTGCCGGTACCGCGTTCGCCTCGCTTCTGGTGGGTGCGCCCGCGCTGTCGTCGGCGCTGATCGAGATCGACGTACCGGTGTTGGGCACCGTCAAGTTCGTCACCGCGTTGTTCTTCGACCTGGGGGTGTACCTCATCGTCGTGGGTCTGGTGCTCGACGTGCTGCGTAGCCTCGGCGCCCGCATCGACGTGGAGTTGAGCCAGGACCAGAAGACGGTGGTGGGTACGCGATGACCACCTCTCTTGTGCCCCTTATCTTGCTCGGCGGGCTCACCAGCGCAGGCGTCTACCTGCTGCTCGAGCGCAACCTGACCCGAATGTTGCTGGGGCTGTTGCTCATCAGCAATGCGATCAACCTGCTCATCCTCATCGCCGGCGGCCCGTCCGGAAAGCCTCCGATCTGGGGTCGGGGCAGCGACAAGCACACCACCACCGCGGATCCGTTGGCCCAGGGCATGATTCTGACCGCGATCGTCATCACGATGGGCATCGCGGCGTTCGTGCTGGCGATGGCCTACCGGACCTATCGGTTGACCACGGCCGAGGAAGTGGGCGACGACCCCGAGGACGCCAAGGTCTCCGAGTTGGCCTCGAAGGACATCGCCGCCGTCGAAGAGGACCGACCACAACCCGAAGCCGCCCGCGACACCGATGCACCCGACGAGTTGGACGCCCTGCCCGGTTACGAGGGGTCGAAGTGATCCGGGGGCGAGAAGTGAAGGCGGACTGCGCATGACGTTGGCGGCCACCTTGATACCCCTGCCCGTCCTGCTCCCGACGCTGGGCGCGGCGACCACACTGATCGCGGGCCGGCGGCCACGACTGCAGCGGCTACTCACGCTCGTCGTGTTGTCTGTCGTCGTCGCGGTGTGTGGCGCGCTGCTCTACCTCGCCGACAGGGACGGCACGCTCGTGCTCCACGTCGGCGGCTGGGGACAGTCGGTGCCCGGGATGGGTCCGCTGGGCATCACGCTGGTGGTGGACCGGTTGTCGGCGCTGATGCTCGTCATCTCGGCGATCGTGCTGCTGGCCGTGGTGTTCTACGCCATCGGACAGGGTGTCCGCGACGGTGACGAACGCCAACCGGTGTCGATCTTCATGCCCACCTACCTGGTGTTGTCGGCCGGCGTCTGCATGGCGTTCCTCGCCGGTGACCTGTTCAACCTCTTCGTCGGTTTCGAGGTGCTGCTGGCCGCGAGCTTCGTGCTGCTGACGGTCGGAGCCAGCAAGGACCGTGTCCGCGCGGGCATCTCGTATGTGATGGTGTCGATGGTCGGGTCGCTGATCTTCCTGTTCGGTCTCGCGCTGGTCTACGGTGCCACCGGAACGCTGAACTTGGCGGAGCTCTCCGTGCGCCTCGACGAGGTGTCGGGCGGAGTCCGTTCGGCGATGTTCGCCGTGCTGCTGGTGGCGTTCGGCATCAAGGCCGCGGTGTTCCCGCTCTCGGCCTGGCTGCCCGACTCCTACCCGACCGCACCTGCACCGGTCACCGCCGTGTTCGCCGGCCTGCTCACGAAGGTCGGCGTCTATTCGATCATTCGGGCGCACTCGCTGTTGTTCCCCGACGGAGGGCTCGACCCGGTGCTGTTGGTGGCCGCGTTGTTGACGATGCTGATCGGCATCCTCGGTGCGATCGCGCAGAGCGACATCAAACGACTGCTGTCGTTCACGCTGGTGAGCCACATCGGTTACATGGTGTTCGGCATCGCGTTGTCCAACCAGCTCGGCATGTCCGGCGCTATTTACTATGTGGCCCACCACATTCTGGTGCAGACCACGCTGTTCCTGGTCGTCGGGTTGATCGAACGCCAGGCTGGGGCGTCGACCTTGGACCGCCTGGGCGGTTTGGCGGCCGCCAGTCCGCTGCTCGCCTTCGTGTTCGTCATCCCGGCACTCAATCTCGGTGGCATACCACCGTTCTCCGGTTTCATCGGCAAGGTCGCGCTGCTCGAGGCCGGCGCGCAGGACGGCTCGGTGCTGGCCTGGACGCTGGTGGCCGGCGGTGTGGTGACGAGCTTGCTGACGCTGTACGTGGTCGTGCGGGTGTGGACCAAGGCGTTCTGGCGCTCGCGCGAGGACGCGCCCGAAGGACATCTGTCCGCGGCGCTGCCGTCGGCGTTGCTCGACGAACCCGAGGACATCCAGTTCGTCGACCGCGACCACGTCGGCCGCATGCCGGCGGGGATGGTCGGGCCCACGGGTGCGCTGATCGCGGCCGGGCTCGCGCTCACAGTGCTCGCCGGACCGATATTCGCTTACAGCGAAAGGGCTTCCAACGAGGTGCTCGACCGGAGCGAGTACATCACTGCCGTGGTGGGGCCGCGATGAGCGCTTGCGCGAAGAGCACAGGACACCGATGAAGGTATCGAAGAAAGCTCCGATGAGAAGCGTTGCGCTGCGCGTCTGGATCTTCTGCTGGCTGGTGTTCGTCTGGATCCTGCTGTGGGGCACCTTCTCCGCGGCCAATGTGCTCTCGGGTGCGGCCGTCGCGGCGTTGATCACATGGCTCCTGCCCCTGCCCGCCGTGCCGGTCGAAGGCAAGTTGCACGTGCTGTCGCTGATCCGGCTTCTGCTCACCGTCGCCTACCGGTTGGTGCTGTCATCGGGACAGGTTGCGATGCTGGCGGTGAAACCCCGCCCGCCGCTGTCGGCCGTTCTGCGGGCACAGCTTTCCGTCAAGTCAGACCTGGTGCTGTCGTTGGCGGTCGTCATCTTCAACCTGATTCCCGGATCGATCGTGCTCGAGATCGACCAGACCCGTCGGCTGCTCTACATGCATGTCATCGACGTCGGCTCCGACCGCGCACTGCAAGCGTTCTACCACCAGGTCGCCGTGATCGAACGGCTACTGGTAGCGGCATTCGAGCGTCCCGAGGACTGGCGCCCCGCGCATGAGCACGAGGAGCACCAAGCATGAGCCCCCAACGAGATGCGAAGGCGGAGCACGCATGATCACCGTCTGGGTCATCGCCGCGGTGATGATGACCGCCGCCGCCGCGATCACGATGTTCCGTCTCCTGGCCGGGCCGAGCACACTGGACCGCCTGGTCGCCGTCGACACGCTCATCGCCGTGGCGATGTGCGGGATCGGCATCTGGAGCGCCTACAGCCTGGACAGCACCGTCACCTACGGCATGGCCGCGTTGGCGTTGATCAGCTTCGTCGGCACGGTCAGCGTCGCCCGATTCCGCGTCCCCGACGTGGACAGGTCCCGCACCATCGGGGGGCGAGGATGACGGGACTCGACATCCTCACGAGCGTGCTGGTGCTGGGCGGCTCGTCGCTCGCGCTGACCGCCGCGATCGGCGTCCTCCGTTTCCCCGACACGTTGACGCGCATGCACGCGGCGTCCAAGCCGCAGGTCCTCGGGCTGCTGCTGGTGATCATCGGCGCCGGGGTACGGCTGCGCGGCAACGCCGATATCGGCATGCTCGTACTCACCGGCTTGTTCACCTTGATCACCGCACCGGTGGTGGCGAACCGGGTTGGTCAGCTCGCGTATCGGGAACAGAACGTCCGAGACGATCTGTTGACCGCGGACGAGATTGACGAGTTCGCCGACCACACGGAAAGCAGTGCCGATGGCCAGGACTGACGACGACAGCCGGGGCATCACCGAGAGTGTGGGCGCGACGGCGCTGGGGGTGGCCTGGTCTCGTGCGCTGGAGCAGAACACCGACTGCCCGCTCTTCACCGATCCGTACGCCCAGATGTTCGTCGACGCGGCGGTGGAACAGGGTTGGCAACCGCCCTCTGCCCACATGGCCGAACGCATCCGCTCGATCGGAGGCTACGCGGCGTCGCGCACCAAATGGTTCGACGAGTTTTTCATCGCCGCGGGCGCCAACGGCATCGATCAGGTGGTGATTCTGGCGGCCGGGCTCGATGCGCGGGCCTGGCGATTGCCATGGATCGATGGCACCGTCGTCTTCGAGATCGATCAACCCCGGGTGCTGACATTCAAGGTCGACACGTTGCGTCGACACGAAGTTCAGTCGGCCGCCAAGTACATCCCGGTGCCGATCGACTTGCGCGAGGATTGGCCACGGGCCCTGCGGGACGCGGGGTTCGACGCGACCGAGCCGACCGCGTGGGCCGCCGAGGGGCTGCTCCCGTATCTGCCCGCAAGCGGACAGGACCTGCTGTTCGAACGGATCCATCAACTCAGTGCGCGGGGCAGCCGCGTCGGCGTCGAGTCGTTCGACGCGGGCTTCTTCGATCCGAAGTACCTGGCGAGCCGGCGCGAGAAGCTGGCCGAGTACCGCAGGCAGGCCGGCGACGACGGTAGCGACGACGCGTTCGACGTACAGGACCTCTGGTACACCGAGGAACGGACCGAGGTAACCGACTGGCTCACCGACCGCGGTTGGGACGTGACCTCGATCAGCGCCGCTGATCTGATGGACCGTTACGGCCGGTGCGCCGCCGGCGAGCCCGATGACACCACCCCGCGCACACTGTTCGTCGAGGGACAACGAATCTGCTGACAACCGCGGTCGGCCAAATCAGCGTCACGAGCAGTTCACCGCGGAATGACTACTCCCCCGACAACTGGAACTCGACCATTGCGGTCACGGTCTCGACGGCGTCGCTCAGCGCCGCCAGCCGCTCGGCGACCGTCGGCGCAGCCAGTACCGCGTAGCGGTCGGCCTGCCCCATCGGCAGGCGAGAGGTCAACGTGTACAACCACTTACCGGCATCGCCGGACGCGTCCGCACCCGCCACGAATTCGCGGGCATTGACCTCTGCGCCGCGTGCGGCTGCGATCCGTTCGAACAGCGCGACCATGCGGTCCTCCACGTCACGGATCGCGTCCACCTCGACGGGCTCACCCGGCTGATCGGGCCACGGTTCTACCGCTGCGCGTGGATACGGGTCGTCGGGCTGCCACTCGATGACCCGTATACGTTCGCCTACCGCGCATTTGAGGCGGTAGCGGCCGTCACCGAAATCGGCGACCTCGCCAATGTGCGCCAGCGCGCCGACGTCGCTGCGGACATCCCCGCCGCCCACTTCCCTGCCCGCCGTTATCAACACGACGCCGAACGCCGGGTCCTCGGTGGCCAGACAGTCCGAAACCAGTGCGCTGTAACGCGGTTCGAAGATCCGCAACGGAAGATCCTCGCCGGGCAGCATCGCCACCTGCAGCGGGAACATCGGGATGGCCGCCACGTCTACAGCTCCAGTTCGGCGACCAGAGCGTCGACAACGGCGCGCAGGTCGCCGTCGTGCTCCTCGGCGACGCGGCGTTGACGTTGATACGATCCGCCGCCACCGTAGATGTCGGCGACGCGCCGTAATTCATCGGCGCATTGCAGCGATGCGGCCACCGGTTCGAGTCGGTTGAGCAGCTCGTCGAGATCCTCGGTCACCAACCGTTCGTTGCTGTTCGCATCCTGGATGATGATGGCGTCGAGGCCGTAACGCGCTGCGCGCCACTTGTTCTCCTGCACATGCCACGGCGGCATGGTCGGAAGCGACTCACCGGCGTCGAGCCGCCGGTCGAGGTCGACGACCAGACAATGCGTCAACGCCACCAACGCACCCAACTCGCGCAGATTGGAGACACCGTCGAATATCCGGATCTCCACCGTCCCGATATGCGGCGAAGGCCGGACATCCCAACGGATTTCGTTCATGTGGTCGATGATGCCGGTCTTCTTCTGGTCGTAGACAAAACGCTCCCACTCCGCCCACGACTGGAAGTGGAAGGGCAGCCCGGCCGTCGGCAGCTGCTGAAACATCATCGCCCGGTTGGACGCATAGCCGGTGTCCTCACCGTCCCAGAAGGGGGACGACGCCGACAGGGCCAACAGATGCGGGTAGTGGTTGAGCAGCGAGGTGTTGATCGGCATCACCTTGTGCGCGGACCGGACCCCGACGTGCACGTGCACGCCCCAGATCAGCATCTGCCTTCCCCACCACTGGGTGCGCTTGATCAGTTCGGCGTAGCGAGGGGCGTCGGTCAGGCTGCCCGGTGACCACTTCGCGAACGGGTGGGTGCCCGCGCAGAACAACTCCATACCGCGGCCCCGGACGATCTCGCGGGCCGCCACCAACGTCGAACGCAGGTCGATCATCGCCTCGGGCACCGAATCGCAGACGCCCGTGACGATCTCGACGGTGTTGCGCAGCAGTTCCTTGTGCACGCGCGGGTTGTTCTCGCCGAGCTCCTCGATGACCGCGGTTGCCTCGTTGCTCAGGTCCCGCGTCGTCGCGTCGACGAGCGCGAACTCCCACTCGACCCCGACCGTCGGTCTGGGCGAGCCGACGAAATCGATGTGGCTGTTAGCCGGTACGGATAACACCGCATGCCACCCGCGATCCGGCGTCACCGGTCGCCAGAGTGGTTGCATCCGGCGGCGGGTCGCCGTTGACCTGCTGGTAGCGCTCCGGCGGAATGTTGGCGAAGTTGTCCGCCTTCTCGTGGATGATGATCGCGGTGCCCGCGCCCGAAGTGAGTTCCTCGGCGGTGAACGCGTCAGTCGTCGTCAGGACCCTGGCCGAACCGTCCTCGCGGACCTGCAGCGACGTCAGGTCACCGCTCGCGGGGTGACCGCTGTGGCCGGGCACCTGGAAGTGTCCGCCCGCCGAGTTGAAGTTCCCCGGCGCTCCACCGGTGGGCGCGACCGAGTTGGCCTCGCACTTGCCGACCTGATGGATGTGCATGCCATGGAAGCCGGGCGTCAGCCTTCCGGGCGTGGTGGTCTCGACGCTGATCGTCGCGTAGCCGCCACTGAACTGGATGTCAGCGGTCGCCACCGGTGTGCCGTCCGCAAGCTTCAATTCGGCGGTGAGCGTTTCGCCTTCGCCCTGGCCTTGACCTTGGCCCTCTGCCTGCCCGCCGCCGTGACCACCGCCCTCACCCGGCGGGGCCGAGGGAGGCGGAGATCCGGTCCAGACGGACGGCGGGGTGCCCTGCACGTTGCTGGGCTCCTCGGGCGCCGCACAGGCGCTCAAGGCGAGTGCGGGGACAGCGAACAAGGCAGCGGCGGCGACGGTCTTGAACATGTGCACGAGCCTAACCGGTGACCACCACAATGACGCCCGGCGGTTGTTCGGCGAGTGCGGGCAATCGCGGTTCGACGGGCGCCTCGAGCAGACGTCCCACCTCTTCTGCGGCCTCCTGCTCGCCGGGCGCGTCGCTGAAGTACACGGTGGTGGCCGCCACGTCCGCCAGTTCGAGGTTGCCGGTCTCGGTGACGTTCCAACCGGCCTCGCGCAGCCGTCCGGCGGTACCCTCGGCCGCGCCCGCGACGGTGGAGATGTTGAAGACCCGGACCTCGGCATCGGCCGGTGCCGGCGCTTCCGACGTCGTAGTCGCGGTGGTCGTGGTCGCGGTCGCCAGCGGCGGCGCGTCCTCCTCGTCGCTGTCGGAACCCATCGCCTGGAACGCCACCAACAGGAAAACGACGCCAAGGAAGAGCAGCACCATCACCATGGCGCGCAGGGGCAGCCCCGACGAATCTCGCTGGTTCATTGCGCCCACCTTATCGAGCGGACCTCACGGCCCGGGAAACTCAGGTGACGTCGAAGCCGAGACGGCGTGCCGCCCGCGCCTTCTGCCTGCTGGCTCTCAGTCGCCGCAACCGCTTGACCAGCATCGGATCGGCGGCGAGCGCCTCAGGTCGGTCGACGAGCGCGTTCAGCACCTGGTAGTAGCGGGTGGCCGACATGGAGAACAACTCCTTGATGGCGTCTTCCTTGGAGCCCGCGTATTTCCACCACTGCCGCTCGAACGCGAGAATGTCGTGCTCGCGTCGAGTCAGCCCATCGGAGAGTTCAGAGTTGTCTCCGGATTGTTCAGTCCGCGCGATCGCGCCGTCCATCTGGCTCTTGGACCCTTCCGACAACTTGAATGACATCGCTGTGGTTCGGCGCTCATTCAACCACGTGATGGGCTGATGAGCGGTTCGACATGCCCGCGAGTCGGGCAGCAAGGATTGCCGACTTAAGATTTTCGACCATGGCAGTCGTTCCGATCCGCATCGTAGGAGATCCCGTCCTGCACACAGCCACCGAGCCGGTGCCGGTCGGCGAGGACGGTTCGTTGCCCGCCGATCTCGCCGACTTGATCGCCGACCTGTTCGACACGATGGACGCCGCGAACGGGGTTGGCTTGGCCGCGAACCAGATCGGCGTCTCCAAGCGGGTGTTCGTCTACGACTGCGCCGAGGTGCGCGGTCGCATCACCCGCCGCCGCGGTGTGGTCGTCAATCCGGTGTTGGAGACCTCCGAAGTTCCCGAGACCATGCCGGATCCGGACGACGACGACGAGGGTTGCCTTTCGGTGCCCGGGGAGTCGTTCCCGACGGGCCGGGCCGACTGGGCGAGGGTGACGGGGCTGGACGCAGAAGGCAATCCGATCACCCTCGAGGGCACCGACCTGTTCGCCCGGATGCTGCAGCACGAGACGGGTCACCTCGACGGCTTCCTTTACCTGGACCGCTTGGTCGGCAGGCATGCGCGCAGCGCCAAGCGTGCGGTGAAGTCGCACGGCTGGGGGGTGCCGGGGTTGTCGTGGATGCCCGGTAAGGACCCCGATCCGTTCGGTCACTGACCGTGCCCGCGCTGCCCGCGATCGGCACACGCGTGACGGTGCGTTACCGGCGGCCGGCCGGTTCGACACCACCTCTGACCGACGTGGTCGGTCATGTCGTCGACGTCGGTGTGGCACTGGGGATTCGGACGAAGCGGGGGACCGTCGTACGGGTGGATCTCGACGATGTCGTCGCCATCAAGGAGGTGCCCGCCGCACCCGTGCGCACCGCCGAGATCCGCAACGTCGAACACGCGGCCGCGTTGGCGTGGCCGGGTGTCGAACAGGAATGGCTGGGCGGCTGGCTGCTGCGCGCCGCAGGAGGCCACACGCACCGCGGCAATTCCGCTGTTCCGCTGCGCTTTGACGCCGGCGCCACGGCGATTCCGGCGATCGTCAGCTGGTACGGCGAGCGGGGGCTGACACCGTGGCTTTCAATACCCGATCGGCTGTTCCGGCCGACAGAAGCTTCGCCACACCTCGAGACCGAGGTCATGACAAGCGATTTGAGCGACACGGCGACCGAGGCAGGTGTGGTTCTGACCGAGACGCCCGACGCCGACTGGCTGCACCTGTACCGCCGCGCCGTGCCTGTCGACGTGCTGACCGCCGTCATCGACGGTGAGGTCGCGTTCGCGACGATCCCCGGTGCGGCCGTCGGCAGGGCCGCTGTGACGACGGCGCCGTGCGGCCGGCGCTGGGTCGGGCTGTCGGCGGTGCGGGTCGACGAGCAGGCCCGCGGTCGAGGTCTGGCGCGCGCACTGTGTTCGACACTGTTGGGTTGGGGGGCCCAGCGGGGTGCGACCGGCGGCTACGCGCAGGTGCTGGTCGACAACGCGGTGGCCCTCGGCCTCTACAGGTCGATGGGTTTCCAGAAGCAGCACCGCAGCCGCTATGTCGACGCTCGTAGCCTGTAAGCCATGCGGATCGCCACCTGGAACGTCAACTCGATTCGGGCTCGGGTCGAACGGGTCACCGACTGGCTCGAGCGAGCCGACGTCGACGTGCTGGCGATGCAGGAGACCAAGTGCAACGACGAGCAATTCCCGGTCATGCCGTTCCTGGCCGCCGGCTACGAGGTGACCCACTGCGGCTTCAACCAGTGGAACGGCGTGGCGATCGCGTCCCGCGTCGGTATCGAGGATGTGCAGGTGGGCTTTGACGATCAGCCGACTTGGAGCGACAAGCCCGAGGCAGAGGCAGCCGCGGAAGCCCGCGCCCTCGGTGCCACCTGCAACGGAGTCCGTGTGTGGAGTCTGTACGTGCCGAACGGCCGGTTCGTCGGCTCGCCACACTACGCGTATAAGCTGGAATGGCTTGCCGCCCTGCATAATACGGCACACAAGTGGTTGTCTGATGACCCGGCCGCGCAGATCGCACTCGTCGGCGACTGGAACATCGCGCCGACCGACGAGGACGTCTGGAGCGTCGAGTTCTACCAAGGCAGCACCCACGTCACCGCACCAGAACGCGAGGCGTTCAACGCGGTGGTGGAAGCGGGTTTCGCCGACGTGGTGCGGCCGTCCACTCCCGGGCCGGGGGTCTACACCTACTGGGACTACACACAGCTGCGGTTTCCGAAGAACCGCGGCATGCGCATCGACTTCATCCTCGGCTCACCCGCGCTCGCCGAACGCGTCACGCACGCCGAGATCGTCCGTGATGAACGCAAGAGCGGCAAGGACCGCATCGGCGCCCCCAGCGATCACGCCCCGGTGATGATCGAACTGGAGTGAGCGCGACGGTCCGCTTCCGACGATTCTCCCGTCGCCTCTTCCCGATTCCTCCGCGTCTGCGCTAGCGTGGCAGGCGTCCACACACGGGAGCGCGCACCAGCGCGCTGAGAGGACGGGTGGGCCCGTCGACCGTACGAACCTGACCGGGTAATGCCGGCGTAGGGAGATAGCTCGAATGACGCACGTCGCAAATAGTCCTGTCAATCCGTCCGTCACCACCGGCCCGATCGAGGGCAGCACGAAGGTGTATCGAGAGCTCGACGAAGTGCCCGGCGCGAAGATCCCATTGCGCCGGGTGCACCTGACCAACGGTGAGCATCTCGACCTGTACGACACCTCCGGTCCGTATACCGACCCGACGGCGGCCCTCGATCTGCAGGCAGGCTTGCCTGCGCGCCCGGGCGTCGTGCGCGACCGCGGGACGCAGCTACAGCGGGCTCGTAGCGGCGAGATCACCGCCGAGATGGCGTTCATCGCCGCACGTGAGCGAGTTCCTGTCGAGCTGGTCCGTGACGAGGTCGCGGCGGGCAGGGCCGTCATACCCGCGAACCACAATCACCCCGAGACCGAGCCGATGATCATCGGCAAGGCGTTCGCGGTGAAAGTCAATGCCAACATCGGCAATTCGGCGGTGACCAGTTCCATCGCCGAGGAGGTCGACAAGATGGTGTGGGCCACCCGTTGGGGCGCCGACACGATCATGGACCTGTCCACGGGCCGCGACATCCACACGACTCGGGAGTGGATCCTGCGCAACTCCCCGGTGCCGGTCGGCACGGTTCCGATCTACCAGGCCCTCGAGAAGGTCAACGGCGACCCGGCCGCGCTGACGTGGGAACTGTACCGCGACACCGTGATCGAACAGTGCGAACAGGGCGTGGACTACATGACCGTGCATGCCGGCGTGCTGCTGCGTTACGTCCCGCTAACGGCCAAGCGTGTCACCGGAATCGTCAGTCGCGGCGGTTCCATCATGGCCGCCTGGTGCCTGGCACACCACCGGGAATCGTTCCTGTACACCCACTTCGATGAACTGTGCCAGATCCTGCAGCGCTATGACGTGACGTTCTCACTCGGCGACGGCCTGCGACCCGGCTCGATCGCCGACGCCAACGACGCCGCCCAGTTCGCCGAGCTGCGTACGCTCGGCGAGCTCACGAAGATCGCGAAATCGCATGGCGTACAGGTGATGATCGAGGGACCGGGCCACGTGCCGATGCACAAGATCGTCGAGAACGTCCGGCTCGAGGAGGAGTGGTGCGAGGAGGCGCCGTTCTACACGCTGGGTCCACTGGCGACCGACATCGCACCGGCCTATGACCACATCACCAGCGCAATCGGCGCGGCGATCATCGCGCAGGCCGGCACCGCGATGCTCTGTTACGTGACGCCGAAGGAACACCTCGGCCTGCCCGACCGCAAAGACGTCAAAGATGGCGTCATCGCCTACAAGATCGCCGCGCACGCCGCCGATCTCGCAAAGGGACACCCACACGCTCAGGAACGCGACGACGCGCTGTCTCGTGCACGCTTCGAGTTCCGCTGGCACGACCAGTTCGCACTGTCACTGGATCCCGACACCGCCCGCGAATTCCACGACGAGACACTGCCCGCCGAACCGGCCAAGACCGCACACTTCTGCTCGATGTGCGGGCCGAAGTTCTGTTCCATGCGCATCACGCAGGACGTCCGCGACTACGCTGCCAAGCACGGGCTCGACAGCGAGGAGGCGATCGAAGCCGCGATGGAGATGGGAATGGCCGAGAAGTCACGCGAATTCTCCGAACACGGCAACCGCGTGTACCTGCCGCTGGCATGAGCTACCTGCCACTGCCCCCGCCCCGTACCACCCCGGTGCGGGTGATGACGATCGCCGGATCCGATTCCGGCGGAGGCGCGGGAATCCAGGCCGACATGCGCACGTTCGCTCTGCTCGGGGTGCACAGCCTGGTTGCGGTCACCGCCGTCACGGTTCAGAATTCGGTCGGGGTCTCGGGTTTTCACGAGATCCCACTCGACGTCATCGCGGGGCAGATGGAAGCAGTGGCCTCCGACATCGGCGTGCAGGCAGCCAAGACGGGGATGCTGGCGTCGTCGGAGATCATCGACACCGTCGCCGAAACCTGGCGCGCACAGGGCATGGACGGTTCGGTGCCCTTGGTCGTCGACCCGGTGTGCGCATCCATGCACGGTGATCCCCTGTTGCATCCCAGCGCGCTGGATTCGCTGCGGGCACAACTGTTCCCGCTGGCGACATTGGTGACACCGAACCTCGACGAGGTGCGCCTTCTCACCGGTATTGAGGTCATTGATTCCTCATCCCAGCGAGAGGCGGCCCGCGCGCTGCACGCACTCGGTCCGCAGTGGGCACTGGTCAAGGGAGGCCACCTGCGAGCGTCGGCGCAGAGTCCCGATCTGCTGTTCGACGGCACCGAGTTCCACGAATTCGGCGCCACGCGCATCGACACCGGCCACGACCACGGCGCCGGGGACACGTTGGCCGCGGCCATCGCCAGCGCGCTGGCGCACGGTTACTCGGTACCCGACGCGGTCGCGTTCGGTAAACGCTGGGTCACCGAATGTCTGCGTGCCGCTTATCCGTTGGGACGGGGTCACGGCCCGGTGTCGGCGCTGTTCAGGCTCACCGAGTGAACCTCGAACCGATCGCGGGTGTCGCCCACGAACCCGATGCCGACCCCGCCGGTGTCGTCGTACTCACCCACGGCGCCGGCGGCAGCAGGGAAGCGCCGCTACTCAAGAGGCTCTGCGACGAGTGGGCCGGACGCGGTTGGCTTGCGGTGCGCTACAACCTGCCCTACCGGCGCCGACGGCCGAAGGGCCCGCCGTCCGGGTCCGCCAAGGCCGACCAGGCCGGAGTGATCGAGGCCATCGACGTCGCCCGCACACTCGCCGACGGTCCCGTCATCGCGGGCGGGCACTCGTACGGCGGGCGGATGACATCGATGGCGGTGGCCGACCGCGCGGCCGACATCGACGTTCTGACACTGTTCTCCTATCCCCTGCATCCGCCGGGAAAGCCGGAACGCGTACGCACCGAACACCTTCCGCGCATCACGGTACCGACGGTGTTCACGCACGGCACCGCCGACCCGTTCGGATCGATCGACGAACTCCGGTCCGCAGCCACCCTGATCGGCGCACCCGCCGAGGTCGTCGAGATCACCGGCGCCCGGCACGATCTGGCCTCCAAGACACTCAATGTGCCTACGCTGGCAGTCGATGCGGCATTACGGTTGACGGGTGCGTCCTAGCCACTGGGTGATCGTCGCGGTTGTCGCGATCGGCATCGGCGCCATGGCGGCGATCGGTTGGTTCTACATCGTCGAACCACGCATGACGACCACGGTGCGCGCCGACCACCTACGGCTCGGAGATTGTGTGCGCACGCGTGAGTCCGACGTTCTGCCGCAGGAAGTCAAGCGAGTGGACTGCGACGGTCCCCACTACGGGGAGGTGTTCGCGATCCTGCGCGCACCCGATGCGCGGGACTATCCCGGCGAGGACGCCCTGAGAAGGATCGGCGACCAGTGCAGTGGGCGGTTCTTCGACTACGCGCCGAATATCCCCGAGGGGCCGACCTTTCGGCTTGCGATCGGCTATCCGAGTGCGCAGGCATGGTCGGAGGGGGCACGGTCGGTGGTCTGCGTCGCGATGGCCAAGAACGAACGCTGGGGTTCGATCCGCAGCTAGAAGGCGGTGAGCGCGATACGGTTGCCGCGTGACAACGCCGCCGGGTCCTCCCCCGCCGTACGGACCACCGCCGTCCTACGGCGGGCAGCCACCCGATCCGTACCCGCCGCCGGGGTCCGCGTACCCGCCGCCGCCACCCCCAGCGAACTACCCGCCACCGCCGCCGCCGAACTACCCGCCACCGCCGCCGCCCCCGTACGCGCAACAGGGGTCCTATTACGCGCCGCCCCAAGACCGCCCCACGAACTGGTGGGCCATCGTTTCGCTGGTCTTCGGCCTGCTCGGCGGCGTTCTGATCAGCGTCGTCTGCGGCATCGTCGGCTTGAAAAAAGCCAGGGAGGGCCACGGCGGCCGCGGCTTGGCGATCGCCGGCCTGGTGCTGTCGGCGCTGTGGGCGGCGGTGGCCGTCGTCGCCCTGCTGGTGTACTTCCTCATCGGCAACGGCACGGTGACCGCGACCGACGTCAAGGAGGGTGACTGCCTGGCCGACATCCCGGACAACACCCGGGTGCTGACCATGAAGACGATCGGATGTGACGAGGCCCACGCAGGTGAGGTCTTCGCCGTCCTCCAGATGCCCGACGGCGCGTTTCCCGGCCAGGCAGCGATCGACGCCTACGCCGAGAAGTGCAGCCCCGAATTGGCCGCTTACGCGCCGGAAGCGATGACGGACAGTTACGTTCAGCTGTATGTGCTCTATCCCACGGCCGAAACCTGGGAGCAGGGTGACCGGGCCGTGACCTGCATTGCGACGCTCGATCCGCCGCGAACCGGCTCGCTAAAGCGCTGACGCCTCCCCGATACTGCCTGGTCGCTGCGGTACCGTTTTCCTATGACTTCGGAACTACTCGACGCCGTCATCGTCGGCGCGGGTTTCGGGGGGATCGGCGCGGCTATCCAGCTCAAGCGGATGGGATATCAGGACTTCGTCATCCTCGACCGCGAGGACGACCTGGGCGGCACCTGGCACGTCAATCGTTACCCCGGGTTGGCGGTCGATGTGCCGACAACCACCTACTCGTATTACTTCGAGCCCAACCCGAACTGGTCGCGGCTGTACTCCACCGGTGACGAGATCAAGCAGTACGCCGCTGACGTCGCCGACAAGTACGACGTGCGTAAGCACATGCGGTTCAACACGCTCGTCGAAGGCGCCTGCTGGGATGAGGAAACCGAGGTGTGGCGGGTCACGCTGGCCGGTGGCGAGGCACTGTCGGCGCGCTACCTGATCACAGCCACCGGGTTCCTGTCGCAACCGAACACACCCGAGATTCCGGGCATCGAAAGCTTCGCCGGCAGGATCATTCACACCACCGCATGGGACAACACCTACGACCTCGATGGCCGTCGTGTGGCGGTCATCGGCACCGGTGCGACCGCGGTGCAGCTGATTCCGGAACTGGCCAAGAAAGCGGCCGACCTGACCGTCTACCAGCGCACGCCGGTGTGGGTGGTACCCAGACTCGACTTCCCCATCCCCAAGCCCATCAAGCGGCTGTTCTCCCGGGTTCCCTTGACGCAACGCGCACTTCGGGCCGTCACCGACGTGATCTATGAGTTTTTCCTTTTCGTCGGACTCCGACACCGACAGCTCCTGTTCCGGCGCCTGAACGTTGCGGCGTCCGACGTGGCCAAGATGCATCGCTTCTTTTCCGTGCGCGATCGCGAGCTGCGGATGCAGTTGACCCCCGACTACGACTTCGGCTGCAAGCGCCCGACGTTCTCCAACAGCTACTACCGGGTGTTCACCAAACCGAATGTGCACCTGCAAAGTTCGGGGATCGAGCACATCGAACCCGACGGCGTCGTCTCCGCCGACGGAACGAAGACCCAGATCGACACGCTCGTGCTGGCGACGGGCTTCAATCTGTGGGAGGCGAACATCCCGGCGATCGAGATCATCGGCCGCAAAGGGCGCAACCTGGGGAAGTGGTGGCGCGACACGAGGTTTCAGGCTTATCAGGGCGTCACGGTGCCCTACTTCCCCAACTATCTCAGTATGGCGAGCCCCTATGCCTTCCTCGGGCTGAATTTCTTCAACACGGTGGAATACCAGATGCGCCACATGGATCGGCTGTTCGGTGAGATGAAGCGCCGGGGCGCAACGACGTTCGAGGTCACCGAGGACGCCAACGCTCGCTATCTCGACCGCATGACCAAGCTCATGGGAAACTCGGTGTTCATGGCAGGCAACTGCGCGGATTCGCGGTCGTACTATTTCGACCCCAACGGCGAGGCCACGTTGCTGCAGCCGGTGGCCACCCGTAGAGCCATCAAAGAGGCGTCACAGTATCCTCTGAGCGACTATCGGATTGCGTGAGCAGAGAGGAACACCGGCTGTGTCACTTCAGGAATCGAGCAGCGGTTCACGCGCGGCCACGGTGGCCGGCCTGGGCCTGGCCGGGGTCGGGCTCAGCCACTTCGTCAAGCCGGAGCTGTTCGAATCGGTGACGGTGCAGGCGTTCCCACACAACACCCGCCAGTTCATCTACGTCAACGGCGGTATCGAGACGGCGCTGGGGCTCGGGCTGGCGGCCCGCAAAACCCGCAAACTCGCCGTCCTCGGCACCCTCGGCTACCTCGCCTACTTGGCGGGCAACGTCGCACGTAACCGGTAGCGGCCCAACAGAGTCACGTCCAGCAGCCGCTGCAGAATCGCCCGGTTCTTCGGTGAGTTCGCGTAGCGCATCAACCGGCCCAGGTCGATCACCAACGCCATGGCCGCGTGCACGGCGAACCTGGCCTGGCTTGGCGTCCAATCGGGGCGCACGGCGACCACCAACTCCACCACCGATTCGACGGTGGTGCGCTGCATGTTTCGCAAGATCTTCTGATCCGTCGGCGACATGTGCAGCCGCTCGGAGTAGTAGACGTAGTCGAGTTCGGGATGTGCGAACGACCTGGCCACGTAGGCATCGATGACCGCGGCGAGGGCGTCCTCGGGGTCGGCGTTGGCAGCGGTGATCGCTGTCAGCTCGTCGGAGAGCCGGTCGGCCGCCCGCCGGAAGACGGCGGCCAGGATATCGCTCTTGCCCGCGAAGTACCGGTAGATCCCTGACGCGGGCATGCCGACGGCCGCGGCGATGTCCTCCATGCCCGTGTCGCGGTATCCCTTGATGTTGAACAAGCGCATGGACTCGTTGAGCAGCGCTTCATATCGCGACGGCTCGATGGCGGTGGGAACGGGTGCGACCGGCTGCTCGGCGACGTCGTCGCCGTGGGGCAACTCGGTGGCGGCCAGCGCTATCGCGAGATCCGACAGCAGCACCCGCACCTGGCCGGCGGGTAGCTTCGCCCGGTGGTCGACGACGCTGCCGGTGACCGACAGGACCGCGATGGACAACGTCCACCGCTGATGGGAGGTCAGATCCGGACGCATGGCGCAGATGGGGCGTTGGATGCGGCGGTTGACGGTACGCATCTGCGCGATCAGCGACGCTTGGTCGTCGCCGCGCAGATACCGCGCCTCCCACCGGTACAGCCCGCCTGACTCCCGGTTCGCCATCGCGGTCTCGATGAGCGCCACGGCCAACCGGTGCAGTTCTGATTCGGGGTCCTCGAGCTCGGCCTCGTCGATGAACGCGGTGGCGTCCACCAGCTGCTGCCCCAGATTGAGCACGGCATCGCGGAAGAGGTCGTACTTGCTCGCGTAGTGCCGGTAGAGGGCGGCCGCCGAGATCCCGACCCGCGATGCGATCGACTCCATGCTCACGCCGTAGAAGCCCAGGGTGCTGAACGCCTCGGCGGATGCCCGGGCGATCTGGGCTTTTCGGTCTTTCGGCCGGCGCCGGACCGCGTCACCGCTCGCCGGCCGAGTGCGCGACATGGCAGACACGATATCGGACCGACCCCCGCCATACCGGTCCAGTACCACCGTCGGTATCGGTTCGAACTTGCCAGACGACATAGAATGACGATTAACATAATGGTGTGTTCGGCGCGCTCCGCAAGCTTCTGGGCTTTCAGGTCACGATCGGTGAGTTGATCGTGGTGGCGCTCGTCCTCGGCACGCCGTACCTGCTGGTCGGCGTGTTCTGGTCGACCACCCACACCGACCATCTGCACGCCATGACCGGCGCCGACCTGGTCGTTTCATATCTGGGGTCGATCGCCTCATGGCCGGTGCTGCTGTTTGCTGACGTGTGCATGATATGAACGGGGGAACACATTGTCCGACCACCACCACCGTCTCGCATGGACCGGGATCATCGCCGCCGTCGTACTGGGCGCCGCCCTGCTGGCGCTGAACTTTCCCGTGTTCTTGGACAGCTACGACCAGTACGGCTGGCAGGTCAAATGTGGGACCGGGTACCTCAGCGACCTGACCCAGGCAGCCGCGGCCGGCGGCGACACCAACTACGTCGAGCAGTGTAAGTCCGCGCTGCTGACGCGACGGCTGTGGACGGTCCCGCTGGCACTGCTCGGCGGTGCCGGGCTGCTCGTGGCGCTCGTCGCCTCAGCGACGACCTCCGCCCGCGAGTCGTTGCATCCGCACCACAACAACGCCTGAAATAGCATTCCGGCGTGAGCACGCCGACCGGGCCTGCGCTGCCCCGCCGGGTCGGCACCTTCGACGCGGTAGTCATCGGGCTGGGTTCGATGCTGGGCGCGGGCATCTTCGTCGCCGTCGGGCCCGCCGCCGCGGCGGCCGGTTCGGGACTGCTGATCGGGCTGGCGGTCGCCGCAGTCGTGGCCTACTGCAACGCCACCTCGTCGGCCTGGCTGGCCGCGCGGTACCCCGAGTCCGGCGGCACATACGTCTACGGGCGTGAGCGGCTCGGCCGGTTCTGGGGCTACACCGCGGGGTGGAGTTTCATCGTCGGCAAGACCGCATCGTGCGCGGCGATGGCGCTCACCGTCGGCTACTACGTGTGGCCCGAAGCGGCCCGCGGCGTCGCGGTCGGGGCGGTCGCCGCACTGACCGCACTGAACTACGCGGGCATCCGTAAGTCGGCGCTGCTGACGCGCGTCATCGTCGCCCTGGTACTGGCGGTGCTGGCCACCGTGGTGGTCACCGTCCTCGGCTTCGGGGAGGTCGAGTTGACCCGCCTGTCGGCCGGCGCCGACGTCTCCGTCGCCGGCGTGCTGCAGGCCGCCGGATTGTTGTTCTTCGCGTTCGCGGGCTATGCACGGATCGCGACACTTGGCGAAGAGGTCCGCGACCCCGCCCGCACCATCCCCCGCGCGATACCGCTGGCTCTGGCCATCACGCTCGTGGTGTACACCCTGGTCGCCGCCGCTGTTGTCGCCGAATTAGGCAGCGCGGCAACGGCTTCAGCAGCCGCACCGCTTGCCGACGCGGTGACCTCGGCCGGCTTCCCAGCACTGGAGCCCGTCGTGCGGGTCGGCGCAGCGGTGGCCGCCCTCGGGTCACTGCTGGCGCTCATCCTCGGGGTGTCGCGCACGACGCTGGCGATGGCGCGCGATCGCCACCTGCCGCACACGCTGTCGCGCGTGCACCCGAGATTCGGCAGCCCACACCGCGCCGAGGTCGTCGTCGGCCTCGCCGTGGCCGCGCTCGCCGCCACCGTGGACGTCCGCACCGCGATCGGCTTCTCGTCGTTCACCGTCCTCGTCTACTACGCGATCGCCAACGCGTCGGCTTGGACGCTCGGCCGCCGGACGGTTCCGGCGGTCGGGCTGGCGGGTTGTGTGGTGCTGGCGTTGCTGCTTCCGGGGCCGTCGGCAGTGGCCGGCGCTTGCGTGGTGCTCGCGGGCGCGCTGGCTTACCGTCTTAGACCGTGATCGAGCTGAGCTGGAAGCGCGTCGACGCCAACCCCGGCGATGACTTCGTCGTGGCACCCGACGAACGTCTCGGCTGGGGCCGGACGATCGGACTCGGCGCCCAGCACGTCGTGGCCATGTTCGGCGCCACCTTCCTGGTCCCCGTCCTCACCGGCTTCCCACCGGCGACGACGCTGTTGTTCTCGGGCGTCGGGACGGTGCTGTTCCTGCTCATCACGGGCAATCGGTTGCCCAGCTACCTGGGTTCGAGCTTCTCGGTGATCGCACCGGTCACCGCGGCGGTCGCCTCGCACGGAACGGGAAGCGCCCTTGGCGGACTCGTGGCGGTCGGCCTCGCGCTGGTGGCGATCGGCGGTCTGGTCCACCTGGTCGGCACGCACTGGCTCGACGTGACGCTTCCCCCGGTGGTGACCGGGGCGATCGTCGCGCTGATCGGCTTCAACCTGGCGCCCTCGGCCAAGGCCAACTTCGAACAGGGTCCGGTGGTCGGGCTCGTCACCCTGGTGCTCCTGGTGGCGACGCTGGCGTTCTTCCGCGGCATCGTCGGCCGGCTGGCCATCTTCCTGGCCGTCCTCGTCGGATACCTGCTCGCGCTGATGCTCGGTGAGATCGACACCGCACCGATCGCCGCCGCTCCGTGGCTCGGGTTGCCGGAGTTCCAGGCGCCGACGTTCACCGTCGCGGTGTTGCCGATGTTTCTGCCCGCGGTGATCGCCTTGGTCGCCGAGAACATCGGGCACGTGAAATCGGTCGGCCAGATGACCGCCACCGATGTCGACCCGGTGATGGGCCGGGCACTAGCCGCCGACGGTGTGGCCACCACGCTGGCCGGTTTCGGCGGCGGCTCTGCGACCACCACTTACGCCGAGAACATCGGCGTGATGGCGGCGACGCGGGTGTATTCCACTGCGGCGTACTGGGTTGCGGGGGCCGTGGCGATCCTGCTCTCGCTGTGCCCGAAGGTCGGCGCGGCGATCTCGGCGATACCCGCGGGCGTGCTCGGTGGGGCGACCGTGGTGCTCTACGGCCTCGTCGGCGTGCTGGGAGTCCGGATCTGGCTGACCAACGGGGTCGACTTCTCCCGGCCGATCAATCAGATGACCGCGGCCATCCCACTGATCATCGGCATCGCCGACTTCACTTGGCACGTAGGAACATTGACCTTCACCGGAATCGCGCTGGGTTCGATAGCCGCCCTGGCGGTCTATCACGGCATGCGGCTGTTGGGATTCCGCCAGGCTAGCGAGCGGCCCGCTGCCGTTGGTCCCGGGACGGAACACCGTTGACGCCGTCGACCGACCGCGCGTAGGTCGCCACGGCGTAGGTGACCGCAGGCCCCAGGACCGACAGCGCGTCGCGATTGACGTTCTCCACGGTGTCGCGCTTGGTGCGGTAGTTCGGGTCGAAGGGGACACCTGCCCTCCCACCCCAAAGCCGAGCCTGAATCTCGCTCTTACGTTGTGACGAACCGGCTGTCAGGCCGCCGACCGGCACTCCGGCAGCGAGAAACGGGTAGTAGTCGGTGAATTCGCTCAGCGGCATGTCCGCGGGCCGCACGCCCGCCGTGTTGAGATAGCCGGCCAGCATCCGCTCGATACCGGCCGAACCCGCGGGCACCGACCGCGCGGGGATGGCCGGGTTCGGTGTAGCGGACTGGTCACCGTCGTAGGTGAAGTAGCCGGCATTCGGCGAACCGAGCATGTCGAAGCCCAGATACAGCGCGATGTCGCGGAGTTCGTCGGGCGAGAGCCCTTGAACGTACCTCGTCGGTCCGGCCAGCCCGTTCTCCTCCGAGGCCCAGAACACGAACCGCACGGCGTTGGCGATCGGCGGCTGCGGACCCAGTGTCGCAGCGGTCTCCAGCAGCGCCGCGATACCCGTTCCGTCGTCGTTCACTCCGGGGCTTGCTGCCGAGCTGTCGAGGTGCGCACCCGCCAGGACGACGTTACGGGCGTCCCCGGTCTTGGTCTGCGCCACGAGGTTTCGGGTCTTCTTCATGACCGGCTTACGGTCGAGCACAAGGCGTACCGGCGCCGAGGTCCGCCGCAGGGCAGCGTCGGCTTCGCGGCCGATGACCCCGACGGGAACGGTCAGGTCCTGGTAGTAGCCGGGGGTGAACAGGCCCGCCGGGCTCCCGCCGCCACCGGGCGAGCTGACGACAAGCAGGCCCACGGCGCCCTCCGAGACGGCCGCGTTCTGTTTTGCGACCACCGAGCAGCCCGTGTCGTCGACGATGGCGATCGCGCCCCGCACCGAGGTGCCGTCGTAGTCGGCGGTCCGGCAACCGGCGGGCTTCGCCGGGCGAAGCGTCACGGCGTTCAGCCCGCCGCGCGGCGTGGTGATCAGCAGGGAGGCCTGGTCGACGGGATATTCGCGCCCGCTCACCCGCATCGACGGATTGCCGCCCACACTGCGGTCGAGCAGCTCGAACTCAGGGGTGTGGACGTCGAATCCCTTGTCGCGCAGGAACTGTGCGACGTAGTCGACGGTGGCGTCGTATCCGGGTTTGCCGTTGGCGCGGTTACCGCCGTTGGTGTCGGCGATCTGCTGCAGTTTCTGCAGGTGGGCGAACATCGCGTCGGCGGCGACCTTGTCCGCCATCTCCTGTGGCGACGGCGGTGCCGGCGCCGGCGACGAGCACGAGGTCATGGCTCCGACGACCCCAATGACGACTCCGATCACGACTCCCGCCACACCGACCAAACGGAGGGAGGCCGCCCATCTCTTCATGAGGCGAGCGGATGTCGGACGCGCAGATCGCGCGTGGGGATTCCATTCGGCCCACCTTGGTCCTGGGCGTAGATACCGACGGCGTAGGACACACCCGCCCCGTGAATGCCGAGTGCGGTGCGGTCGATGTGCTCGAGGGTGTCCGATTCCTTGTGGTAGTTGGGGTCGAACGGCTGCTCCGCCTCACCACCCCACATCTCGGCTTGCTCGGGCGTCATCTTGGCTTCGGCGCCCGAGAAGGTGCCACCGGCCGGGATGCCCGCCAGGGTGAACCCGTCGTAGTCGGAGCGACCGTCGAAGCTGGTGTCCTCGGCCGGCTTTCCAGCCGCGTCGAGGTAATCGACCAGCGTGCGTTCCACACCCGCCGCCCCTTCCGGTACCCGGGCGATCGCGCCTTCCTCACCGGGCGGCAGGGACTGATTCCCGTCATAGGTGAAGTAACCGGGGTTCGGGGAACCCACCATGTCGAAGTTGAGGTAGAGCGAGATGTCCTTGAGGGCATCGACATCCAGCGACTCCAGATAGTTGTTCGATCCGAACAACCCGACCTCCTCAGCACCCCAAAAACCGAACCGTACCGCGTTCTGGACGTCGGGGGAACCGCCCAACTGCACTGCGGACTCGAGCACGGCCGCCACGCCGGACCCGTTGTCGTTGATGCCCGGCCCCTCCGGGACGCTGTCCAGATGCGCGCCGGCCATCACGACGTTTCCGGTGTCGCCCGTTCGGGTCTGGGCGATGACGTTGCGGGTCCGCTCCTTGCGCACACCCGCATTCAGCTTGAGGGTGACGTCTCCCGGTTCGGCCCGTAGCCGATCGCCCTCCGCCTTGGTGATGCTGACGACCGGGATGGTTGCCTCCGTGTCCTCGCCGAGGGTGCCGCCCATCTCGTCGTTGTCCTCGCTGTTGGCGACGAGAAGAGCCACCGCGCCGCGTTCGGCGGCCGCCTCCTCCTTCTGGGAGAACTGGCACTTGCCACGGTCGACGAGCACGACGGCGCCCTCGACGGGCAAGCCGTCGTAGTCGGAGACCGTGCACCCCGGGGAGTCCTCGACGCGGGCGAGCACCAGCGGGCCCGACACCCCACCCGGCGGTGTGCCGATCGTGAAGTTCAACGGTCTGGCCTTGACCGCGTCGCCGCCGACGGTCAGCGCGGGTTCGTCGGCGAACGGCAGCCGCACCTCGAATTCCGGTGTCTGCACGTCGAAGCCCTTGTCGCGCAGGGTGTTAGCGACGTATTCGACGCTGGCGTCGTAGCCTGGGGTACCCAGGGCACGGTTGCCGTCGTTGTTGTCGGCGATCTCCTGCAGCCGGACCAGATGCTGGTAGATGGCGTCGGCGGAGGTGCGCTGCGCGAGCGACCTGGCGAAGTCCACGGCGGCCGGCGACACCCCCGCCTGGGTGGTGGGTGGCTGCACCACCGGTTGGGGCTCCTCGTCACGGCCGCAGCCCCCGAGTGCGACGACGCCGGCCGAGATGAGGGCGATCGTCTTCGTTGTCTTCGAAAGCTTGGAAACCTTTGTGTGGCTCATTGCCCACTACGTTAGCGTCGCCCGGGCGCTAGCCCGCCAGCTGCGCGACGACGAGGTCGGCCACGGCGCGCATGCCCGCCGCGTTGGGGTGCAGGGGTGCGGGCCTTCCCGGTCTCACCAAGTCGGTCAGCCCGAACCGGGTCGTCCACGGTTCGGCCGACCACGCATGATGGGGGCGGCTGTGCTCGGCGGCCCGCACGAGGCCGCAGGCGGTGGCCGCGGCCGCCTCTGCGGTCAGCCGCGCCAGCGTGTCGGCGACGTGGCGGCCGGTCGCCACGTCGGTGTCGGATAACGGCGGCGCAGGCACACCCGGCGGTGGTAGCAGCGTGAGGTAGTCGACGAACAGCACCGTCGCGCGAGGTGAGTGGGCCCGCACGGTCCGGCCGACCTCCTCGAGCGCCACAGCGACCTGTGCCAGCGCATCATCGCGCGCCCGCGGATCCAGCTGCGCGCGCAGCACCGTCCGCAGCAGCGGGAGCTTGCGGGCAACGCGTGGCAGGCCCGCCGCGAACAGCATCGGCACATAGCCGACGTCGTTGCCGCCGATGGTCACCGTCACCAGGTCTTCGGATCCGGTCAGAGCCGAGATCTGAGGCGGCGCACCGTGTTGCGGTTCGCGCAGGACGTTCGCGGTGGTCGCGCCGGAATAGGTCACGTCGACGAGGTCGAGACCCAGCTTCGCGGCTACCAGATGCGGATAGTTGCGCGCAGAGCGGCCGGCGGACCAGGGTGCACCGTCGGCGCGGGGTCCGATCCCGGGACCCGCTGCCATCGAACTGCCCAGTGCGACATAGCGTCTCATCGAGATGGGCTGGACGCCTGCGCCCAGAACCGCTTCGGGATGCGGCCGGCCTGGCGAGCCAGGCGTCCCGCGGTGACCGCGGCGGCCATCGCCGCCGCCATGGTCGGCGGGTCGGCGGCGCGGGTCACGGCAGTGGCCAAAAGCACGGCGTCACACCCCAACTCCATCGCCATCGCGGCGTCACTCGCGGTGCCGATGCCCGCGTCGAGCACCACCGGCACCGAAGCGGCGTCGACGATCATCTCGATGTTGTGCGGGTTGGCGATTCCCAGTCCCGTTCCGATCGGCGATCCCAGCGGCATCACCGCCGCGCACCCGACATCCTCGAGCCGTCGCGCGAGTACCGGATCGTCGTTGGTGTACGGCAGGACCGTGAAACCATCGTCGACCAATTGTTCGGCCGCCCTTACTAGTTCGACGGCATCGGGCAGCAGCGTGCGCTCATCGGCGATGACTTCCAGCTTCACCCACTCGGTGTGCAGCGCCTCGCGAGCCAGTTGTGCGGTCATCACCGCCTCGGCCGCGCCCCGGCAGCCCGCGGTGTTCGGCAAGGGGGTGATGCCCAGCCGGTTGAGCAGCTCGAGCACGCCGGTGCCGCCGTCGGCGTCGACGCGTCGCATCGCCACCGTCGTCAACTCGGTGCCCGATGCGACAAGCGCTTCTTCGAGCACGGCCAGATTCGCCGCGCCTCCGGTGCCCAGGATGAGCCGCGAACCGAACTCGCGGCCGGCGATGGTCAACTTCGAGACCGATGCTCCGCTCGCGCGAAGGGTGTCGGGGCTAGCCACCCTGCACCGCCGTCACCACCTCCACGCGAGCGCCGTCCGACAGGGCGGTGTCCCAGTCCGATTTCGGCAGCACCGACCAGTCCACCGCGACGGCGATGCCCTTCTCCGGAAAGCCGAGACGCGCCAGCAGCGCGGCGACCGTCGTCGAGGCGTCCACTTCGACCGCTTCGTCGTTGACCAGTACCTTCATTGCGTTGCTCCAATCGTGACATTGAGTTCGGCGGCGATCCGTTCGGCCGTCCATGGGGCGAGGAGAAATCCGTTGCGCCCGTGGCCCGCGGCGACCAGTGTGCGCTCGTCGAGGCGTTCGACGAGCGGTAATCCATCCGGCGTCATCGGCCGCAGGCCCGCGGCGCATTCGGCGAGTTCGTATTCGCCCAGCGCGGGCACCACCGCGCAGGCGTCATCGAGCAGTTCGCGCACACCTGTCACCGCGGGCGCGGTGTCGCGGCCATGTTCGTACTGCGTCGCGCCGACGACGACCCCGTCGGCCCGCGGCACCAGGTATACCTGCCTGCCGTGCACCCGGGCCCGAATGACCCGCTGGGGCACCGGCATGCAGCCGCGGCGCCACCGCAACCGCAACACCTCGCCCTTGACCGGCCGGATCGGCAGGTCGGGCCACAGCGTCGGGGCGTCGATGCCGTTCGCAATCACGACGGCGTCGGCCTGCACCTCGGTGAGGTCGGACACGGGGGGCGCCCAGTGCACACCGAGCCCTTCGCACACCACGGCCAAGGCTCGCACCAGCAACCGATTGTCAACTGCTAGTTCGGTTTCGGCTCGGAATCCGTGCCTGATCCCTTGGGCCAGCAGCGGTTCTATGTCGCGCGCCGACGTCGTCGCCGTCACCGGATGCCCTTGAGCCGCAAGCCACTCGCCCACCGTCCTGAGGTCGCTCGCGTCGGCGCGGTCGACGGCGACCACCAGTGATTCGCGCGCGGTGACCACCTCGTCGGGCAGCCCGTCGAGGAAGCCGCCGTGCCACAGGTGCAGCGACTCCAGGCCGAGCTGCAACAGCTTCTCCTCGCCGGGCCAGCCCTCGCTGTGGGGTGCGAGCATGCCGCCGGCGACCCACGACGCACCGCGAGCGTCGGTGCGGTGCACCCGCACGTCCCAGCCGTCGCGGCGGGCGCGCCGGGCGACGGCCAGACCGATGATGCCGCCGCCGATCACGGCCAGGCTTGCTTTGGTCAACATCCCTCCCTTCGCCGGCATGACCCGGATCAGGTGCGACGGTAAAGGCAGGTTCGAATGCCCACTCTCAGTCCCCGCTCCCGGGACTCCCGCGTTCGTCAACCCACAGTACCCGCTGGTTAGGCCACTAACGACGAGCCGCTAGCGTCGCGGTGTGCACCAACCTCGAGAACGCCTGGCCAGCGCGTCGCTGTACCTGTGCACCGACGCCCGGCGCGAGCGCGGTGACCTCGCGGAGTTCGCCGACGCCGCCCTCGCCGGCGGGGTCGACCTCATCCAACTGCGCGACAAGGGTTCGCCGGGCGAACAGCGGTTCGGCCCCTTGGAGGCGCGTCAGGAACTCGAGTCGCTCGCGGTGCTCGCCGACGCGGCCCGCCGCCACGGCGCACTGCTGGCCGTCAACGACCGCGCCGACGTCGCGCTGGCCGCCGGCGCCGACGTGCTTCATCTGGGCCAGGACGACCTTCCGCTGGCGGTGGCGCGCGGCATCGTCGGTGAGACGCCGGTGATTGGGCGCTCCACCCACGACGCGGATCAGGTCGCGGCGGCGGTCGACGAGGCCGTCGACTATTTCTGCGTCGGCCCGTGCTGGCCTACCCCGACCAAGCCGGGCCGCCCGGCGCCCGGCCTGGGCCTGGTCCGGCACACCGCCGAATTGAACAGCGACAAGCCGTGGTTCGCGATCGGCGGAATCGACACCGACCGGTTACCGCAGGTGCTGGCGGCCGGCGCGCGACGCGTCGTCGTGGTGCGGGCGATCACCGCCGCCGAGGACCCGCGGGCGGCGGCCGCACAGTTGAAGGCAGCGCTCAGAGCTGCCGGTTGACCAGGAGAGGGATCGAGGCGAACTCGTCGCGCAACCGCTGCCAGCTGGCGGCGAAGCCAGGGTGCAGGGGCAGCTTCGCGACGTCGTCGACGGCCACCCAGCGCAACTCGGCGCTCTCCCGGTTCGGCACGGTGTGCAGCATCTCCTGGGCGTCGGCGATGACCGTGCTGTAGCTCCAGCTGACCCCGTCGCTCGCGACGATCTTGGTCTCCACCACCTTGCGCACGGTCAACTGCTCGGCGGGCAGGCCCGCTTCCTCGTGGGCCTCCCGGATGGCCGCCTGCTCCGGGGTCTCGTGGCTGTCGCGCGCCCCGCCCGGTAGACCCCAGGTGTCGCCCTGGTGGCTCCAGGCCGCCCGGTGTTGGAGCAGCACCACCGGCGCGCCGTCGCGCCCGGGTGCCCGCAGCAGGAGACCGGCCGCGCCGTACCTGCCCCAGTAGGCCTGGCCTTGGGAAACCACCCATCCGTCACCGTCGCCACGCACGCCTCAACAATAGGGCCGCCCTGCCTGCCGGAAACTCTTAGACTTCTTTCATAGAGTGGGACCGGTCGAAACGACGAGCTGGAAAGCGATGCTGATGAGGTCCGCGCACACGTGACTGTGGAGTTGGCGCACCCGTCGACGGAGCCGCTCGCGTCGCGGTCGCCGTCGACGCCCGCACAACAACGCTGGTGGTTTCTGTGGACCACGCCCGGCCGCATCCTGACCATCGGGGTCGTGCTGTCTGCGCTCGTCATCGCCAGCGCGTTCGCCACCTCGACGACGATCAACGACCGGCAACAGGCGCTGATGACGGTGCTCAACCACACCGAGCCGCTGTCCTTTGCCGCCGGTCAGCTCTACACGACGCTTTCGGTGGCCGACGCCGCGGCGGCCACCGCCTTCATCGCCGGAGCGGAACCGCGTGACGTCCGGCAACGGTACGAGCAGGCGATCACGGACGCGTCGGTGGCCGTGACTCGGGCGTCGAGCGGGCTCACCGACGAGGATCTGGTGCAGTTGCTCGGCCGCATCAACGCGGAGTTGTCGGTGTACACGGGCTTGGTCGAGACCGCTCGTACCAACAACCGTTCGGGCAACCCGGTGGGTTCGTCGTACCTGTCGGAAGCGTCGGCGTTGATGCAGACGCAGATCCTGCCCGGGGCCCAACGGCTATACGAGGAGACCTCGGAACGAGTGGACGCCGAGACCAGCGCGTCCACCCGCATCCCCGGCCCGGTCATCCTGGTGGTTCTGGCGACCCTGCTGTTCGGGGTGTTCGCCAACCGTTGGCTGGCCAGGCGCACGCGTAGGCGGATCAACATCGGCTTCGTCGCGGGAGGTCTCGCGGTTCTGACCATGTTGATCTGGGTGGGCACGGCCCTGGTGATCTCGACCTCCGACAGTCGCAGCGCCAAGGACACGGCCGCCGAGTCGTTGAAGACGGTGACGAACCTGGCAATCACCGCGCAGCAGGCCCGCGCCGACGAGACACTGTCGTTGATCCGGCGCGGCGACGAGACGGTGCGCAAACAGTCGTACTACCAGCGCATCGACATGATGCAGCAACAGCTTGCCGATTACCTGGCCCGCGAGGACGCCATCGACAAGACCGATCTCAGCGAGGCCGAGCAGTTGTTGAAGCGCTGGCGCGCCGCCGACGACCGGATCAACGCCTACATCAGCGTCGGCAACTATCAGGCCGCCACGCAGGTGGCGCTGGGCACCGGGGCAGACGACTCCACGCCGGCGTTCAACAAGCTCGACGAGGCGTTGAGCCAGGGCATCGAAGAGAGCAGAAAGCAACTCCGCGACGACATCATCAACGCACACCGGGTGCTGTCCGGTGCGACGGTCGGCGCCGCGGTGCTCAGCGTCGTCGCGGCGGTCGCGGTGGCGCTGGGGTTGTGGCCGAGGCTGAGTGAGTACAGATGATGAGTGCTTGCGCGAAGAACAAACAGCCGCTGAGAAGGCTCTTCGGCATCCTCCTCGCCGCCGCGCTGGTGCTCACCGGGTGCGGGCAGGCGACGTCGGTGATCTCCACACCCGGTGTGACGCTTCCACCGCCCACGCCGGCAGGTATGGAGGAGTTGCCGCCGCAACCGGTGCACCCGCCCGACGACGACACCGAGGACTGTGAGCGCACGGCGAGCCTTCGCCCGTTCACCAACCGGGCCGAGGCAGACAGGGCGGTCGCGAACATCCGAGCGCGTGGGCGGCTGATCGTCGGGCTGGACATCGGCAGCAACCTGTTCTCTTTCCGGGATCCGATCACCGGTCAGATCACCGGGTTCGACGTCGACATCGCCGGTGAGATCGCCCGCGACATATTCGGAACCCCGTCGCAGGTGGAGTACCGCATCCTGTCGTCGGCGGACCGCATCGCGGCGTTGCAGAACAATCAGGTCGACGTCGTCGTCAAGACCATGACCATCACGTGCGAACGCAAGAAGCTGATCGGGTTCTCGACGGCGTATCTGACCGCCAATCAACGCATCCTGGCGCCGCGCGACTCGACAATCCGGCAGGCGTCAGACCTTTCGGGACGCCGCGTCTGCGTCGCGAAGGGCACGACATCGCTGGAGCGGATCCGCCAAATCACGCCGCCGCCGATCATCGTCGGGGTGGTCGCGTGGGCCGACTGCCTGGTGGCGTTGCAGCAGCGGCAGGTCGACGCCGTCAGCACCGACGACTCGATCCTCGCCGGTCTGGTGTCACAGGATCCTTACCTGCACATCGTCGGACCGAGCCTCAACGAGGAGCCCTACGGCATCGGGATCAACCGGCAGAACACCGGACTGGTCCGATACGTCAACGGCACGCTGGAACGGATCCGGCGCGATGGCACCTGGAACACGTTGTACCGCAAGTGGTTGACGGTGCTCGGGCCTGCGCCGGCTCCTCCGGTCGCGAGGTACTCCGACTGATGTCCGAGACCCAGCTGGACGACTACGACGACGAGGGCCCCGGTACCCAGCCGGCGAGCTTCGACGACATGGGCATGGATTCGGCCTCGACCATCCGCCCGATGGCGACCGAGGCGGTGTTCCGGCCCCATCTCGACGACGACGGCGAGTCGGTGGGCACCGGCGACACCGAGCCGCAGGAGCAGACCACCACCACGACGCGGGCGTTGTCGCGGACGCGGCGCTTGGGCGGTGGGCTGGTCGAGATCCCGCGGGTGCGAGCCAAGGACCCGCTCGAAGCGCTGATGACCAACCCGGTGGTCGCGGAGAACAAGCGGTTCTGTTGGAATTGCGGGCGCCCCGTCGGCCGTTCCAGCGATGGCAAGCCCGCCCGGTCGGAAGGTTGGTGTCCGCACTGCGGCAGCCCGTATTCATTTCTGCCGCAACTGAATCCGGGCGACATGGTCGCCGACCAGTATGAGATCAAGGGCTGCATCGCGCACGGCGGCCTCGGCTGGGTCTATCTGGCTTTCGACCACAACGTCAACGAACGGCCCGTCGTGCTCAAGGGCTTGGTGCATTCCGGTGACGCCGAGGCCCAGAAGATCGCGATGGCCGAGCGCCAGTTCCTGGCCGAGGTCACCCATCCCGGGATCGTGAAGATCTACAACTTCGTCGAACACGCCGACCAGCACGGCAACCCGGTCGGCTACATCGTGATGGAGTACGTCGGCGGCACGTCGCTCAAGCAGGCCAAGGGTGAGAAGCTGCCGGTCGCCCAGGCCATCGGGTACATGCTCGAAATCCTGCCTGCACTTGGCTATCTACACTCGCTCGGCCTGACCTACAACGACCTCAAGCCCGAGAACATCATGATCACCGAGGAACAGCTCAAGCTGATCGACCTCGGTGCGGTGTCGACCATCAACTCGTTCGGCTATCTCTACGGAACCCCGGGATACCAGGCTCCCGAGATCGTGCGGACGGGGCCGACTGTGGCCACCGACATCTACACCGTCGGGCGCACGCTCGCGGCGCTGACGCTGAACCTGCGCACGCGCAGGGGCCGCTACGTCGACGGGTTGCCCGAGGACGATCCGGTCCTGGCCGAGTACGACTCGTTCGGCCGGGCGCTGCGCCGGGCCATCGACCCGGATCCTCGGCGGCGGTTCGGCAGCGCCGACGAGATGTCCGGACAGCTGCTCGGCGTGCTGCGCGAAGTCGTGGCGAAAGACACCGGGTCACCCAAACCCGGTCTGTCCACGGTGTTTTCGCCCACCCGGTCCACGTTCGGCATCGATCTTCTGGTCGCGCACACCGACGTCTACCTCGACGGACAGGTGCACTCCGAACGGCTGACCGCCCAGGAGATCGTCAGGGCGCTACCCGTACCCCTGGTCGACCCGACCGACGTCGGTGCGCCTGTGCTGTCGGCAAGCGTGGTGAGCCAGCCCGTACAAACCTTGGACCAGCTGCGCGCGGCCAGGCACGGGGCGCTGGACTCCGAAGGCATCGACCTGTCGGACTCGGTCGAACTGCCGCTGATGGAAGTGCGCGCGCTGCTCGACCTCGGCGACGTCGCCAAGGCCACGCGCAAGCTCGACGACCTCACCGAGCGGGTGGGTTGGCCGTGGCGGCTCGTCTGGTTCAAGGCCGTTTCCGAGCTGCTGACCGCCGGTTATGACTCGGCGACAAAGCATTTCACTGAGGTGCTCGACACGATGCCCGGCGAGCTTGCACCCAAATTGGCCTTGGCCGCCACCGCCGAGTTGGCAGGAACCCCTGACGCGGGCAAGTTCTACAACACCGTGTGGTCGACCGACAACGGGGTGATCTCGGCGGGGTTCGGGATGGCCCGCGCCCAGTCGGCCGCAGGCGAGCGCGATGATGCGGTGAAGACCCTGGACAAGGTGCCCGCGATGTCGCGGCACTTCACGACGGCCCGGCTGACCAGCGCGGTCACGTTGCTGTCCGGTCGCTCGTCGAGCGAGATCACCGAACAGCAGATCCGGGATGCCGCACGGCGCGTCGAGGCGCTGCCCGACACCGAGCCGCGGGTGCTGCAGATCCGTGCGCTGGTGCTGGGCACCGCGTTGGACTGGCTGGCCGACAACACCGCCAGTACCAATCACATCCTGGGGTTCCCGTTCACCGAACACGGATTGCAGCTGGGCGTGGAGGCCTCGCTGCGCGCTCTTGCGCGGGTGGCCCCGACCCAGGCGCACCGCTACGCGCTCGTGGATTTGGCCAACAGCGTCCGTCCGACCAGCACGTTCTGACGGTCAGGCGACGCTGGCGGTCGCGATCTCGTCGCTGAGCGGGGCGATGGCGGCAAGGATCTCGCCTGTCGTCTCCGACGGCACTCCCGCCGCGGTCAGGCTGTCCGCGAGATGACCCGCGACGAGGTTGAAATGGTGGACGGTGATTCCGCGGCCCTGGTGGACCCTGCGCATCGGCGCACCGGTATAGGGCTCGGGCCCGCCCAGCGCGGCGGCGAAGAACTCGACCTGGCGCCCCTTGAGCCGCGCCATGTTGGTTCCGGTGAAGAAACCGGACAGCTGGTCGTCGGCCAGCACACGGATGTAGAAGTCCTCGACCACGCCTTCGAGGGCCTCGTGGCCGCCGATCTGCTCGTAAATACTCGGCATGTATGCCCCTTCGTCGCACTGGATGGGCACATTCCAGCCCACGGCGGTTGCGTGCGGATTTCGGCGCGTTGCCAGCGGGGCAAATTCAATCTCACCGGTACCACCCCAAGCGGTGTGAGAACTACGGATTCAGTGGCCCTTACAGCAAAGCGCGATACGCAAGGCGTCGACTTTACGGGATTTGCCCATGTCGTAACACTCAATGGTCATGCCGCGGATTTCGTAGTAATCTGCATCACAGGTTGAGGTCACAGCCAAACTGCAGGGGTCATCGGGGATCATTTTCCGTTTGCGGCTGAGCAGCTGTCAGGCATCGCTGACGGCCTCCGCGGTTTCAATTGCATCTCGACAACAGGAGTGCGCCGTGTCCGCTGTAGGAACCTGCCGGGTGTTCCGACCCGACCCTCGGTCCTTCGATCAGTGCGAACACCACCATCGCGCCAGCTTCACCGCGTCGCACAGACACGGCTCGACGGTGCTCGTGACGGTCGAGGGCGAGATCGATGCCACCAACAGCAGAGCGCTGGCCACCTACGTCGAAGGTCAGGTCGCCGGCACCCGGCGTCTCGTGATTGACCTGCGGCTCGTCGACTTCTTCGGCAGCGCAGGCTTCGCCGCGCTGCACTACATCAACGTGATCTGCTCCCGGAACGGAATCGACTGGCAGGTGCGCTGCGGCAGGCAGGTCCGCCGGCTGCTGGCCATCTGCGATTCCGCCCAGGAACTGCCGCTCGAGAAGCCGCGCTCAGTGCTCGACGAGGTTCGTGCAAGCGCGGGCGATCGCGAGCTCCTCATCAGTGGGAACAACTAGCACCGTCGTTCCAGACCGATCGGCCGATATCCGCCGGGCTTTCTTGTCGGCTTTGGCGTTGAGCACCTCGTCGAGTTCTATGCCCAACGGCGCCAAGCCACTCAACGCGTCGCGCCGCACCGACGCGTCGTTCTCCCCCACCCCGGCAGTGAAGGTGATGACGTCCGCGCCGCCCAGTAGCGCAAGATAGGCGCCGATGTACTTGCGCAGCCGGTGGATGTAGACGTCGTACGCCAGTTGCGCAGAGGAGTCCCCTGATTCGATGCGCTGGTGCAGGACCCGGAAGTCGACCTCGCCGCCGAGCCCACGTACCCCGGACCGACGGTTGAGCATCTCCTCGATGTCCTCGACCTTCATGTCCGCCGTTCGCCACAGATAGAACATCAGACCGGCGTCGATGTCGCCGGACCGAGTCCCCATCACCAGCCCCTCCATCGGCGTCAGCCCCATCGAGGTGTCCACCGGTCGGCCCCCGACGATGGCGGAGGCTGATGCGCCGTTGCCCAGGTGCAGCACGATCTGGCGCACCGAGTCCAACGGCACGCCCAGGAAGGCCGCGGCCTGCTCGCTGACGTACTGGTGCGAGGTGCCGTGGAAGCCGTAACGACGGATATGCCACTGCTCGGCGACATCGCGGTCGATCGCGTACGTCGCCGCCGCAGCCGGCAGGTCGTGGAAGAAGGCGGTGTCGAAGACCGCCACATGCGGCAGATCGGGCAGCGCCTTACGTGCCTCCTGGATTCCCAGCAGAGACGGCGGATTGTGCAGCGGGGCAAGGGGAGACAGTTCGTCGATCCTGGCCACTAGGGCGTCGTCGATCAGCGTCGGCTGATACAGGTCGGGGCCGCCGTGGACCACGCGGTGCCCGACGGCGACGAGGTCGAGGGCCTCGAGGCTCCGGCCCGCTTCGGCCATCTGGCCGAACGCCGTCTGCAGCGCCTCGGCGTGGTCGCGTACCTGCCCCTCACCGATGCGCTCGACGATGCCGTCGATCACCATCGTCTCCGAATCCGGCTCGATGACAGCGTATTTGAGTGACGACGAGCCCGAGTTGAGAACCAATACGCTGCGCGCCATCAGAGCGTCTGCGCCTGGATAGCGGTTATCGCCACGGTGTTGACGATGTCCTCCACCAACGCCCCGCGCGAGAGGTCGTTGACGGGTTTCTTCAACCCTTGCAACACCGGCCCGATCGCGATTGCGCCAGCGCTGCGCTGGACCGCCTTGTACGTGTTGTTCCCGGTGTTGAGGTCGGGGAAGATCAGCACCGTGGCCCGGCCTGCCACTTTCGAGTCGGGCATCTTGGACCTGGCCACCGAGGCGTCGACGGCGGCGTCGTACTGGATCGGACCGTCGACCAGCAGGTCCGGTTCCCGCTGGATGACCAGTTCGGTTGCCTCCCGGACCTTTTCGACGTCCGCGCCGGCTCCGCTGGTACCTGTCGAGTAGGACAGCATCGCGACTCGCGGCTCGATGTCGAAGCTGGCCGCGGTGCGGGCCGACGAGATCGCGATGTCGGCCAGCTGTTCGGCGGTCGGATCCGGCACGATCGCGCAGTCACCGTACGCCAGCACCCGGTCGGCAAGGCACATCAAAAAGATGCTGGAGACCGTCGACACGTCGGGCAGCGTCCTGATGATCTCGAAGGCAGGTCGCACCGTGTGGGCGGTGGTGTGCCGGGCACCGGAGACCATGCCGTCGACCATGTCGTTGTGGACCAGCATCGTGCCGAAATAGGAGACGTCGTGGATGATCTCGCGTGCCTGCTCTACCGTGACGCCCTTGTGCTTGCGCATTTCGGCGTACTGCTCGGCGAACTTGTCGCACAGGTCGCTGGTCCGCGGGTCGAGAACCGCGGCGTCGGAGAGGTCGATACCCAATTCCGCTGCGCGCGCCCGTATCTGAGATTCCTCTCCCAGAATCGTCAGCTCGGCGACGCCGCGGTGCAACAGCCGACCGGCCGCGGCCAGGATGCGGTCGTCGTCGCCTTCCGGCAACACGATGTGCTTACGGTCCGACCGGGCCCACTCCAGCAACTTGTAGGTGAACATCTGTGGAGTGACCACCTGCGGGATCGGGATGGCCAGCCGATCCAGCATGTCCGCGATGTCGACGTGGGTCTCCATCAATGCGATGGCCGTGTCGATCTTGCGTACGGAGGTCGCCGTCACCCTGCCGCGCGCGGAAGCCACCCGACTTGCCGTCTCGAACGTCCGGAATTCGGTGGCGATGATCGGCAGCCGCAGCCCCAACCCCGACACCAGGGCCGAGATCGAGGGATGTAGTTCCAGCCCGCCATTGAGGATGATGCAGGATAACGACGGGAAGCCTTCGGCGGCATGGGCACTCGCGAGCGCGAGCACGACGTCGGATCGGTCGCCGGCCGCGATGACGGCCACGCCCTCGCTGAGCCGCTCCAAGACGCGTTCGGCGGTCATCCCGGCGACCATCAGATCCATCGCCTCACGCGACAGCAGCGCCGGATCGCCACTGATCAATTCGCCCTCGACGGCCTGCTGGAGTTCGCCGACGGATGGGGCGACCAGCAGCGGCTCCTCGGGCAGCGCGTAGCACTTGGGATCGAAGTCCTTCAACGCGTCGAGCACCGCGGTCAGTTGTGCGGGGTCACAGCGGTTGGCGACGACCGCCGCGGGGTGCGCATGCTGGGCGGTGATCTCGTCGAGGCAGATATCGACGATGTTCGCGACGTCGTGGGGGCTCCGATTTTTGGCCTTGACCGCCAGCACGACCGGAGCGCCGAGGTTGGCCGCGATGCGTGCGTTGGTCGACAACTCGCTGGGCGTGGCGACATCGGTGTAGTCGCTGCCGACGATAAGCACCGCATCGCACTGGTCGGCCACCCGGTGGTAGCGGTCGACGATCTCGGCCAACGCGCCGTCGGGGTCTTCGTGCAACTGCTCGTAGCCGACGCCCACGCAGTCGTCGTAGGCCAGACCCGCCGTGGTGTGGTCCAACAGCAGTTCGAGGATGTAGTCACTGTCCTCGCCGAGCCGGGTGATCGGGCGGAAGGCACCGACCTTGGCCACGGTGGCGGTCAACCGGTGCAGGATGCCCAGCGCGATCGTCGATTTACCGGTGTCGCCTTCCGGGGATGCGACGTAGACGGCGGACACCGGCCCGCCCTTCGGTGGATTGTTCACTCGCTGCCTTGCTGCTTTTCACGGTAGAACCTGCTGACGCGACGTTAGCGTACGGCCGGCGAGGCGGCGTCTCGAGCGGCTACCTAGCCACACCACCGCCGTTGAGCCGCGGCGATCACGTCAATCGTTTTCCAACGAGAGGATCTCGACCGCCGGGTCCTTCATATAAGAGGGAGGATCGACGCCGAATATCCTAAGGATAGTGGGTGCCACCGACGTGAGCGGTATCTTCTCCCCGCATCTCCGTGGTGTGGAGCATTGCACCCAGAAGCAGCCGTCGGGATGATGGCGGCCGCTGCGGATCGTGTGGATGCGGCTGAAGAGATCTTCGAAAGGCGCCTGCCTTCCACTCGGCAGGGTCACCGTCCCGACACTCGGCGACCATTCGTTGACCGCGCAGCCCACCTTGACTCTCAACGGCTCGGCGTGCTCGAACCGAAACAGCGGTTGGTCCCCGACCGATGAGCCCCTCAGCCGTGTCAAAGCCTCCTCAGCCGACGCCTCGTCCGAGAACGACAGCAAGAACTCCTCGGCCATGACCGGCGCGACCGAGGTCCGGTTCGGGTCGAGTTCCAGCATGTCCAACAGCCGGTCGAAATCGCTTGGCCGGTAGGTGCACTTCGTCGTGTCCCAGGGCTGTTGGCTTAATGCGGTGGCGAACACGAGCCGGTCGTGGGGGAAGTCGGCCATGAAGCGTCCGATGAGACGGTCGTAGTTGCGGTAACCGGTGAGCACTGCCTCCGTCAGCGACGGGTGGTCCTCGGGCGGCGGCGGCGCCGAGAAACTCTCGGGCCGAAAGTTACGCCAGAAGTAGTGCTGGAAGTGGGCGGTCGAGTTGGAGAAGAAGGTGGCATAGGCGACGTCGTTGCGGCGCACCAGTTTCCGGAAGACGTCGTATGAAATGGCGTCCAGCACAATGGATCGGCGCCACTTCAGTCCTGAGTCACGCCGCTCGCCGACGAGCTGTCGTGCCGCCAACGCGGCGGTAGCCGGCGTCAGACCGTGGGTGGCGATGTAGGCGAGGAATGGGACGGCGGCCTGTTTGTCCAGTGTGTTCGCGGAGTTCTCTTGGACGGCCGAAACGACGAACTTCGTGAACGCACCGAGGCTGACGGGATGCGGGGTCGCGCCCGGATTCCACGGGTCTGGAACGACGAAGCCGTCCAAGGGTCCGTAGTCCAGGTTCATCGAGCCGAACACGCCGACCTTGAACCCGGCATCGGCCAACTCGCGTGCGATGCCTCGGCCGATGACCCGCTTCGCCTCGCCGAGGTGCTGGATACCGTGGTCACGGTCGGCAATGCCGGTGTGCAACGTCGGCCACTGAACCCAGGGTTCGAGGTTGTTCTCGTCGGAGGCATCGGTGACGAAGACCGCCGACGATTCCTGCAGCCGCCGGAAGTTCGGCAGCTCCCCCGCGCCGATGAACTCGTCTATCAGCGTCGGACTCAACTCGTTGAATTCGATCTGGATCGTCCGACGCATCGGCAGCCCCCGCTTTACATAATTCGTCGACAACGTATCACGATTAGCCGTCGCGTAGCGCCGATCGTCACGGCGTGCCCACCCAGGGTTCGGCGGTCAGGACTGAGGGCCGACGCTCGCGCTGGGGCGAGATCGCTTCCTCAGCAACACGATTGTGGCCCCGATAAGTGTGAGGATCACGAGCACTCCTGCCCCGAGCAGTGTCCACTCGTACCATCCGCGCGTGTCCGATTCCTGCTCGACCGCATCCGGGTTGACGCCGTGCGAGCCTGCCATCACCGGCCCGTCGGTCCGCACGGTCAATTCCCGAGGGACCAGTCCTTGGCCGACGACCAGCACGTCACCGCTCAGATTCCGCCAACCCTGCGGAAGACCCGCGAGGTAGTCGAACAGTGGGGTCGCCAGAGTCCAGGGACCCGACGCGGCCAGCAGGACGATCGTCCGACCGTTCTGCGCATAACTCTGCAGGGCCGCCAGCCCGGTGGAGATGTCGACGACGACCGAAGCAGGCAGGTCGACCTCCGACATCCCGCCCTTGGGGGCGATCGGCGGATTGAGATTCTTCTCTTCCACCGTCTGTGCGCTGGCGATCACCAGTGCGCTGGTGTCACTGGTTGCCGCTTGATCGATACCGACCAATTCAGGATTCAACGCCGTGGTTGTGAGGCGCTGGATGGAACCGATGATCTTCGCCGCATGCGCGAGTTCGTCAGGGTCGCTGCCGTCGAGGGCAACTTGGAACTTGGGGATGAATCCTTGCGGGAGCGCCGCGAACCCACCCATCTCCACTGCACCGCCGGGCCGGACCGTCGCAGTCGACATCGGATCGATCTCGAACTTCATCGGCAAGGTGATCGGAGTACAGCCCGGGCCGGGTTCATATCTGATCGTCACGGTCAGGTCCTGGTCGCGGGCGGCGACATCGGCGGGGATCGAGAACCGGTTGTCCACGCGACCGGACGCGTCGAGGCGGACGGTGGTGAGCACCACGTCACCGGCAGCGACGACCATCGTCCCCTTCTCCACCTCCTCGACCGGCGTGTAGTTCGCCAACAGGCGCACGTCGACGATGCCCGGTTCGGCGGATGTGGAGAGTGCGGGAGCGATGTTCAGAAAGATGTAGGACTCCCCCATGACGGAGGTGCTGCCGCCGATGCGAAGCTGCTCGAAGGTCGCCGTCGCGGCGCCTTCGCCCGGCGCGGTCTCAGCGGATTCGACTGTGACACTGCCGGTCTGCGCAACCTTCTGCAGCCCGTCCCGAAACAGACCTGGCTGGCGCGCGAGGGCCTCGCCCCGTCCGGCCATGAGGAGATAGGGCGGGCCGGCGTCGGTGAGCAGCCGCACGCCGGCCTCCGGTTCGTCGACGTCACGGATGACGATGGCCCGCACCGACGGGTCACGATCCGGCGGTGGTCCCGCCTCCGTCCTGGGCAGCGACAGTACGTTCGTCGTGACCGTCGCCGGCTGGTAGTGCTTGGTCAACGCCGCGACGAGGCGCAGAACGGTGGATTTCTCGGCATCGGTGGGTGCCGGGTCGACATAGAGGTCGATCACGGGCGCGACGACGGGAAGGAACTCTTCGATGGTCGTCGGCGATTGAACGGCACCGGTGAACGCCGCGCTGATGTCGGTCATGACCAGAGTGGGTAGCGGTTCGCAGACGTCGTCGGTGTCATCTACGCGCAAGATCAAGTTCAGTTGTACCTCGCGGTGCATGACCGGAACCGAGGCGATGTCGAAGGTGAACGGGGCTGGAGGCTGGCCTGGCGGAATATTCGGTATCGGAACCGAACCCACGAACCGCCCATCCACCGTCTGGGCCTCGACGAATCCCGAGGGGATGTTGTTGACGGCTGAAAGCAGGCCCGAGAACGTGATCGGGGAGAGCCCCGGCGGCACGGGTATGGAGATTCTCTGCGTCACATCATCGCCCACGAGGGATATCTGCGGATTGATGCCGAGTTGTTGCCAACCGATCGCGGTCACCGGCGGGGCGTCGTCGGCGGGCTGACCGACGGCCAGACCAACGACCCCGGTCATCGATATGGCAGCCACGCAACCTGCTGCGACGAGCGATGACGCTATACGCCGTATCAACACGTACCTTCCTACGCAGAACCGGGTGACGTCACGTGCTCGACGAATGGTCTCCGACGCATACCCTTGAGTCGACTGATAGTAGCGCTAACGACCCGAAAGGCACGTGGTATCTGGCGCTTCGGCTGGTGCGAATGTTTGCGAAAATCGCACGATCGTACACATACACGCCGGAGAAGGCGCCTGCCCTCAGGCCTGGCCGTTGGCGACCCACGCCTCCCAAGCGGTCTGAACGGTGCCGGCGAGGTCGTGGCGGGATTGCCAACCGAAGTCGCGTTGGATCTTCGCGGGATCGGCGACGACATCGGGAGGATCACCGGGACGACGGCCGATGACGTCGCACTCGAAATCGACTCCGGTGGCCTGCCGTACCGCCGCCATGATTTCGAAGACGCTCGTGCCCTTCCCGGTGCCGATGTTGTAGACGGCGGCCAGATCCCCGACGACCATCTGGTTCAGCACCGTGGCATGAGCATCTGCGACGTCCTCGACATGGATGTAGTCACGGACGCACGACCCGTCCGGCGTCGGATAGTCGGCACCGAAGACCCTCGGAGGAACACCCGAGCTGATAGCCCGGAAAACCATCGGTATCAGGTTGTTCTCCCCCCGGTCGGCCAGTTCCGGTGTCGCTGCTCCTGCCACATTGAAGTAGCGCAGAGCCGACCAGCTGAGTCCGTGTGCTGCCGCAACGTCGGAGAGCAACTGTTCACCGATCAGTTTCGTCCAGCCATAGGGAGACGATGGGCTGGTAGGCGTCGCTTCGGTCACTGGACTGACGGCCTGTTCGCCGTAGACCGCCGCACTCGACGAGAACAGGATGCGCCGCGTCTCCGCGTCGACCATCGCCTCGAGCACGCTCTGCATACCGGTGACGTTCTGGCGGTAGTAGAACAAGGGGTCGGCGACCGACTCATCCACCGCCTTCTTGGCGGCGATGTGCACGACCGCATCGGCGGTGAAGGAGCGCAAGGACGACTCGACGAATGCGGTGTCCAGCAGTGAGCCCTCGTAGACGGCGGTGTCGGGCGTCAGGCGAGCCCGAGTCCCGGTGGAGAAGTCGTCGAGCACGGCGACGTCATGGCCGCTGCCGCGCAACGCCCTCGTGACGTGCGCTCCGATATATCCCGCCCCGCCAGTGACGAGCACTCTCACCGCAATCTCCAATGCCGATTGCCGAGATCACATCAGATGTCCCGAACCGCCGCAGTCGTTCTGGTGGATCCAACGATGGCACGGTCGCGCGCCAACAGCGATGTTAAGGTCGCGCCGTGGCGTTCAAGCACGTGGTGTACCGCGCGCTCGATCGCGGGCCCGGTCGATTTCTGATTTCTGTCGTGGCCAACCGGCGGGCGCGGGCCGTGGGGGAACACGCACGATTCACATATGACCGCCCCTCTGGGCTGTGGTCGAAGCGCACACCGGGCGGCGTCATGCTGCTGCCGGAGCGGCTACAGGGGATGGGCATCGAGGAGTGCGAGGCCTTCACCAAGGACGTCTTCCTGTGTGACTACACGATGAAGTCCGGCGACGTGGTACTCGACATCGGCGCAGGCATCGGATCTGAGTCACTGCCTTTCTCCCGGTGGGTGGGAGCGGCGGGCAAAGTCATTGCGGTCGAGGCTCATCCCGCTACATTCGCGACCCTGGAACGCACAGTCCGATTGAACGACGTGCGCAATGTGGAGTTGGTCAACGCCGCGATCATGGACTCGGACACGCCGGTCAGGATCAGCAACCTTCCCACTGAGGTCAGTTACGAGAACAGGATCTCGTCCGAGGGCGTGCAGGTCCCCGCGATGACGCTCGCGGACTTGGTCGAGAAGTACGACCTGAATCGCGTCGACTTCCTGAAGATGAACATTGAGGGCGCGGAACTTCCGGCGCTGCAGGGCAGTGCAGAGATGCTGTCTCTGGTACGACATGCGGCGATCGGATGCCACGATTTCTTGGCGGAGGAGACCGGCGACGACTCCTACCGAACCAAGGAGGCCGTCTACGAGTTGTTGGTGAATGCGGGATTCACCGTGCGTCGGCGGGATGGCGATCCCCGCCCTTGGGCGAGGGACTACCTGTTTGCCTCCCGCTGAACCGTCAACTGGCCGAGGCGGTTTTGGTGGTGTCCGCCGGTCTCCGGTGATGGGATAGCCGGCGGGATATGAGGTTCAGGAAGACACGGCCCGCGCCTGCCGTCCCCCACGACGTCGGTGAAGACGCTGTGACCGGTGTCGTCGAGTCAGCGCCGCTGACGACGCCGCCGACGGGACGGCAAGCCGCCTGGAACTATCTGGTGTTCGGTCTGAGCAAGAGCTCGGCGCTCATCACGACGGTCATCGTGGCCCGCCTCCTCGACCCCGCCGACTTCGGGTTGTTCGCACTCGCCCTTCTCATCATCAATTTCTTCGACTACCTCAAAGACCTCGGTGTGGGCGCCGCACTGGTGCAGAGCCCCAATTCGTGGAAACGGTTCGCGCCCACGGCATTGACCCTGGTCACCGCGACCGGCCTGCTGGCTGGTGCGGCGCTTGCGATCGCGGCGCCGCTTGCGGCCGCACTGCTCAGCCAGCCGGAACTCACGAACATGGTGCGGGTCCTCGCTATTGCGGTCACCATCTCCGCCGTCGGTGTGCTACCCGCTGCTCTGTTACGCAGACGGCTCGATTTCAAGCGCAGGCTCTGGCCGGAATTCATCGCCGCCGTCATCAAGGCCGTCCTGACGATCGCGCTCGCCGCCACCGGTTTCGGTGTTTGGAGCCTTGTCTACGGGCAGCTCGTAGGAACCATCGCGCTGACATGCCTGTACTGGTGGGTGGCCCGTACCCCCCTGAAGTACGGATTCGATGCCCGCGAGGCGCGACAACTGGTGCTCTACGGGCTGTCCGTAACGGGAGTCACCTTCCTGGCGTTCGGGATCGCCAACGTCGATTACGCGGTCGTCGGGATCCGCCTCGGCGACACAGCGCTGGGGCTCTACACGTTGGCATTTCGCATCCCCGATCTGCTCGTGCTCAGCCTGTGCATCGTGATCAGCGAGGTGCTGTTCAGCTCGCTTTCCCGGCTCCAACAGAACCGCCGCCATGTCGGCGAGCATTATCTGCAGGTGTTGACGATCGTCGTGCCGCTGACCGCACCGGTCTGTGTCGTCCTGGGTGCCGCCGCGCCGGCGGTGATCGAAACCCTGTACGGATCGGACTACGCCGGTGCGGCTCCGGTCTTGTCGATCCTGGCGGTCTACGGACTCATCCACTCGGCGTCCTATCACGCCGGGGATGTGTTCAAAGCGATCGGACGTCCCGGGCTCCTGACGGCCACCGGCGCAGTGAAGCTCGCGCTGTTGATCTGGCCGATCTGGTGGGCGGCCGGCCACAGCATCGTGATGGTCGCCGTCGTGCTGTTGCTGGTCGAGTTGGTTCCGTTGGTGGCGAATATGGTGCTGGTGCGGGCTGTGACCGGGCTTCGGTTCACCCCGCTGATCGCCGCGACGCTGCGTCCGATGCCCGCGGCGGCGGTCATGGCGCTCGCGATGGTGGGCATCACCTACGTCACCGTGAATTGGCCCGCGCCCATTCAACTGAGTCTGGCCGTGCCGGTCGGTCTAATCTGCTACCTATTGATGCTGAGGCTGACCGCACGCGGGCTTTATGACCAGGCAATGACGGTCATTCGCTCGCTGCGGCGGCGATCGGCGCAGTCGGCTGCTCCGATCAGTACACCTGAGTCGGGGAAGGACACCTAGTGGTCAACACGCTTTCCGGGCGGCGGTGGTCAATCGTAGCCGTGTGCGCGGTCATCGGGATGCTGGCCGGTCTTCTGATTGCCTATGTGCTACTTGGGAATTCGAAGAGATATGCCGCGCAGGCCACACTCGCCATGCTGCCGGCCTCCTACATTCCCACCAGTGAGGCCGCACAGTACTGGGATGTGCTCAACCACGGGCAGGCGACGCGGTCCGCGGCGATCGTGTTCGGTCAGAGCAACTGGCTTCAGGCCGCGGCGGCCGCCGCCGACGTGCCGCCGTCAGAGCTGTCCATGTCCGCAGGCGCGGTCCGTGACACCACCCTGATCGAGGTCAGCGTCGAGGCCGATTCCCCTGAGGCCGCAGAGACCGCGCTCAGTTCCGTCCTCAGCGATGCGGGCGGGCCAGCGACCGCTGTCGCCGGTCCATTCCGCCTCGAGGTGGTCAGGCAACCCGCCGGCAGCGCGCAGGCCTTGGGGCCGGACAGCCTACAAACGTATGGCGCTGCGGGACTGGCAGGGCTGGCGTTGGGGGCGGGCGTAGGCCTGCTTGTCGGCCGACGGACGGGGAACGGGAATTCCGAATCCTCGGAGTACGCCCGTCATGCCGCCGGATCTCGCTACGCCGATACCGACCAAGAGAGCACCCTCCACACCGAGCCGATGTCATCCGAGCCGTCCTCACGGTGAGACCGTCCGTGCCCGACAGCGTCACCCCGGTGGCGGGACGAAGTGAGATCCTCGTCGGCGCAGCGGTGGGCGTGGCCGTCTTGGCGGCCGCCTCGTGGGTCATCGGGCTCGCACCAGTCCTTCTCGTCGTCGGCCTGCCCTGCGCGGTTGCTGCGGCCATCTACCTCGTGCGGCGACCGCAGTGGACCGTGGTGGCGATGGCCGTGTGCGAGGTGACGAATATCAGTGGCGTGATCGGCCCCTGGGGACCGATCTCGTTTTTCCGCATCTCGCTTCTGCTCGGGCTCGTCACCCTCGGGTTGACCCTCCGCGACCCGGTCGCCCGCGGCCGCCTGAACCGCTGGACGCTGGTGTTCATCGGCCTCGTGGGCGTCTTCTTGACGACCCGATTCCTCTCTTCCATCGGTGCCGCAGACATCGGCGGTGCGTTCGGCCTGTTGAAGAACGAGGTCGCCGATCTGGCGTTCGTCGTCATCGTCATGGTGTTGTTGCAGATGACCGAGCGTCAGTGGACGGTTGCCGCTGCGGTGGTGATCTCCTTCGCCGTGCTCAGTGTGCTGACCCTGTTGAACCAGGTCCTCTTCGGCGGAACCATGTCCTTCGGCGGGTTCGCCACCGTCACCCAAGCAAGCGGCGAGCTGGTGACCACCCTCCGCTACGGGGGGCCGCTTCCCGACTCGAACTTCTGGGGTCGTCACCTCATCATGGGACTGCCGTTGGCGGGCGCGCTCATCGTGCGTGCCCAACGTGCGGGTCTGCGACGGGCGGTGATGGGTTGGGCCGCAGCGATGCTCGCGATCCTGTTGGGGATCTACCTCACGCAATCGCGCGGAACCTTCATCGCTACCTTCGTCGCGCTCGCCGTGTGGACAGTTCTCAGCGGACCCTCTGCCCGGCGCGCAGCGGTGAAGGTGCTTCCCGTCGCAGTGCTTTTTCTGCTGATACCCGGCATCGGCAACCGACTGCTCGCCCTGTTGGCCGACGTATACGGGTCACAACCGAGCTATTCCATCGACCCATCCGTCGCGAGTCGCATGGCCGCCGGTGAGGTTGCGTGGGCCATGTTCAACGACCGTCCGATATTCGGCTTCGGCCCCGGCGGATTCCAGCTCATGGTGGAGCGCTATTCGGGACTCGTGCCGACCGCGGTGACGAATCCGCCGACTGCCGCAGCGCACGACTTGTACGCTCAGATGGCCAGTGAGGCCGGCATTGTCGGGCTGCTCGGGTGGGCGGTCCTGGTCGTCGGGGTCGTTCTGTGTATCGCCATTCGGGTGTCTCAGCTCGCGCTGCGGTCTGAAACCGTCGAACGTTCGCTGGCGGCTGCCGTGTTGGCGGCCCTTGTCGCCTGGTCGGTTGCGAGCATTTTCATCCACCTGTCGTATCTGCGGACCTTCGGCATTCTGCTGGCACTGGCCGGTGCGATGGCGGCGCAGACGGGAACCCAATGGCGCGAACCCCTACGCGAGTGCGGCCGGATCATCACCGCAGCCACCGCAGCGGTCCTGCTCGCGGTGGTGGTCGTCGCGACCTGCCTCACGGCATCGACCACCCGGACGCATACCGCCAGCCAGCGCCTGACGCTGTTGCTCGGCGCCGATGTCGAATACGGCAAGGCCTACGCCCTCGACGTCCGTAGCCGCGAGGTCGTGCTGCCGAGCTACGCCGCATTGATGGTGGCGGGCAGCCCGGAAACCTCGGCTGTCGCCGACACCGTGCGCGGCATCATCACGATCGGGGTGACCGCTCCCAGCCGTGAGGCCGCCGTCGCATCGCTGCGAATCGCGTTGGCGGACGCAGAAGCCAACCTCGAGAGGTTCGGTGCCGACTCGTTGTACGTCGTGGAGCCGGTGGGACCGATCGTCCAACGCGACAAAAACGAGCAATCATCGCTGGCGACCGCATTGGCGCTGGGGGCGGGGGCCATGGTCGGCTTGGGCGCGTTCGCGCTGCTCTATCGCCGTCTGCGCGACCGGGACCGTCGTCAGGCCCCGGTCGCGCCTCCACCGGTTGCACTGCCGACTCGCTGACCCGGATGACGCCCCGGCAGCCTGCGTATTCTGGGTATGAATTAGCAGTGCGGATGGGAGTGCCCCGATGCAGGCCATGGGTCGGCCCAGATCCGCGCTGCCGCTCATCGTCGGCGTGTGCCTGGTCCTCGTCCTGGCAGTGGGCGTCGTCACCGACTCACGCACTAGACCACCCAGGGAACCGTTCGACGACGACAGCCCATTTCGAACACCTGTCGCGGCCGACACCCCTGTCGATCCGAACAGCGCAGCGATGGTGGCGCGGATATCCAGGGACGGTGTGATGTATGCCAACCTCGTCGAATTCGCGATTCCCATCTACTCGGCGAACGATGACACCCCGCGCTTCCGCGTGTCATGCACGATCAAGGACTGGGGCCCATGCCCGTTCGACGGCCACCGCGTGCCGATTCCCGAGGACGCCGTTCCCTCACCCGGGTCCGACGGGGCGATGGTCGTGATCGACCACGACAGGCGTCTTGTCTACGAATTCTGGCGGGCACAACGTCACGGCGACCACTGGACAACGAGTTTCGGGGCGATCAACGACCTCGACGGCTCCGGGTGGGGCACCTACGAGAACGGTTTCAGCACGGCATCCGGCGCGTCCCGGCTCGGGGGTGTGATCCGCGTCGACGAGATGCGCCGCGGTGTCATCCCGCATGCGCTGGCGCTGCAGAGCGACAGCGTATGCGCCGAGGTCTTCCGGCCGCCGGCCGTGAAGACGGATGGCACCTACGAAGGGCCCGACTGCATTCCCGAGGGCGCTCGCCTTCGCCTCGCTCCCGACGTCGACATCGACGCATTCGGACTCGCGCCCGCAGCGCGGCTCATCGCGCAGGCGCTACAAACCTACGGCGCTTTCGTCGTCGACTACGGCGGCGCACCGCTGAGCGTCTCGTTCGAACGTGACCCCGCGGCCGGCCGCCATCACCCGGGCGAGACCTACGGGCAGCTCGGCATGCCGTGGGATTACAGCATGATCGAAGTTCCGTGGGAGCACCTGGAGGTCTTGGCCTGACACCCCGTTCGTTCACCCATCGATCAAGCCCTGGAGGTTGAGGATGTCGGAACCCCTGCGGGCTGACGGCACCACATCACGTCCGATACACGTGTTGATGGTGTTGGACTCCTTCAGTTTCGGAGGCGCAGAGAATCTCGTCGCCGAACTGGGGACACACGCCCCCGCCTCGATGAGGATCTCGGCCGCGAGCCTGGCTCCTCCCGTCGGCACCCGCACCGCGCTCTTCGGTCGCATCGCCGAGGCCGGGCTAGAGCCGACCTACCTTGGGGTGAAGAAGTTGGCCGACATCGGGGGCTTCATCCACTTGGTGCGCACCCTGCGGCGGACCTCGGCCGACGTCGTCCATGCGCACCTCGGATACTCGGCGATCCTCGTGCCACTCGCCGGCCTTCTGGCGCGCAGACCCGTCGTCGCCACCCTCCACCTCATCCCGCAGAAACACACCCAACGGCGAGAGTGGCTCAAGGAGCGGCTTTCGGTGCGGATCCCGGCCCGCCTGGGCCGGTTGATCCTGGTGTCGCAGTACGCATTCGATGAGTACGCCAGGCTGCACGGTCCGGCCCGGCACACTTGGCGGATGATCCCGAACGGCGTGGACACCGACCGCTTCAGCGCTGGTCGCTCCGGTGACCACACCGGTGCGCAGGTCTGGGCTTGCGTGGCGGCGCTGCGACCCGACAAAAACCACGCCGATCTGCTGAGGGCATGGGTAGAAGTGGTGTCCGCACATCCCGGCGCACGCCTGCTGATCGTCGGTGACGGCCCCGCCCGCCCCGACATCGAGCACGCGGTTTCCGAACTCGGCCTCCAGGATTCGGTAACGCTTCTGGGACGCCGCGAGGACGTCGCCGCCGTCCTGGCCACCGTTGACGGTGTGGTCTCGGCGTCGGTCGAGGAAGCGCTGCCCACCGCGCTACTGGAGGCCGCGGCCTGCGCACTGCCGGTCGTGGCCGCAGACGCCGGAGGCACCCGTGAAATCGTCATCGACGGTGTCACAGGCCGTCTCGTTCCCGTTCGTGATGTCCGCGCGCTCGCCGAGGCGTTGGTCAGCACCATCGGCGATCCGGTGCGCGCCGCTGAATACGGAAGAGCGGGAAGGGCCCTGATCGATCAGAAGTATTCACTGACCCGCTGGATCGAGAACCTGAACCGACTGTATGCAGAGGTGATCGGTGACGCCTGACCTCGCGGACACGACGATCACCGTCGCCCATGTCATCCACTCGCTCGGCGCCGGCGGCGCGGAAGCGGTTCTCGTTGAACTCGCGCGTGTGGCGCCGCCCGCCGGTCTGCGGATGGTCGTGATCGGATTATCGGACGTCCACACATCGGTGGGTGTCGACAACCGGGTCGTACCCCAGTTGCGGGCGCAGGGCGTGGCCGTCTTCGAACTGCACTCACCGCGGTACGACGCGTTCGCAGCGCTGCGTGTGGCACGGATCCTGCGTGCGGAGCGGGTCGACATCGTCCATACCCACCTCAAACATGCCGACGTGGTGGGCGGCCTTGCGGCGCGATTGGCCGGTGTGCCCGCGGTTTCCACCCTGCACGTCATCGACAAGGCCACCTCGCGCAGACACCGGCTGCGAGTCCGTGCGGCATTGAGCGCCCGCCGGCGGCTGGCACGGACCGTCATCGCGCTTTCGCAGGCTCAACGCCGCTGGTACACCGAGACCGCCGGCGAGCACGTACCGATCACCGTGTTGCCCAACGGCGTGAACGAACCCGAGATGACTTGGGACCGGGCGAGCGTTCGAGAAGAGCTGGGTGTGGCGCCCGATGGCTTGCTGGCGGTGTGCGTCAGCCTCCTTCGCCCGGAGAAGGGCCACTCCGATCTCCTCGAAGCCATGCGCACGGTGCCCGGCGAGCCGCCGCTGACAGTGGCGCTGGCGGGTGACGGCCCGCTACTCGATCAGATTACCGCGACCGTTGACTCAGACCCGTCGCTTCGCGAGCGGGTCCGCATACTCGGGTTCCGTTCTGACATCGGTGATTTGATCGCAGCCTGTGACTTCGTCGTGCACCCGTCCCGGGAAGACGCCTTGCCCACCGCGCTCATCTCGGCGCTGGCCGCGGCGCGACCGATCGTCGCGACCACCGCGGGGGGAATCACCGACATCGTCGCACCCGACTGCGGGGTGCTCGTGGAACCCGGCGCACCGGCGGCTCTGGGCGCGGCGATCACCGATATGGCGAGGATCGTCGAAGAAGGCGGACCCCGGCTGCAGCGCATCGAGAATGCGGCCCGGCAGCGTTACCAGGCCATCTTCAGCGCAACGACGTGGGCGTCGAGGTTGCAGGACCTGTACCGACAGGTCATCGCGGGGGGCGACGACGCCGCGCTCCGTCGGCGCATCGCGCTGGTGCAGTTCCAGCCTTCTGGTGGGCTGTTCCATTTCGCCCTACAGCTCGGCGAAGGCCTCGCGCGCGCCGGCGAGGACGTCGACGTCATCACCGGTCCTACACCGGAATTCGCATCGCGGGTGCCCGGCTGCCGTGTCCGCAGCATCCTGCCCACGTGGCATCCGAACGCCGGAGAGAACGCACCGGAATGGTGGCGCCGGGCGCGGCGTGGAGTGCGGGGCGTTCAGCACACGGCGGCCTGGGTCGTACTGCTCGGCTATCTACTTGCCAGGCGACCCGATGTGATCGTGTGGTCGTACTGGCAGTTCCCGCTCGACGGCGTTGGCGTACAGCTCATCCGTCGTCTAGTTCCCCGAGCCGTCCTGGCACTGGTCTCGCACGAGCCACGGCCGCTGGTGCGGCGCCGGGAACACGAGGGGATGTACCACACCGCATCGGTGACCAAAAGTGCGCTCACCCAGGCGTACGCGGACCTGGACGTGGCGTTCGTGCTTGGTGAGACCGCTCGCCAGACGTTACTGAAGACCTGGCCGGTCAGCGCGCCGGTGCACATCATCCCGCACGGCGACGAAGGACTTCTCGCCGCTTCGGTCCCTCCTGCCGACGCCACCGAGCCGGTGGCGCTGGCGTTCGGGATCATCACGCGCTACAAGGGAACCGATACACTGTGCGACGCTTGGCCGTTGGTGTTGAAGGTGTTGCCCGAGGCAGAGCTCGTCATCGCCGGCGCCGCCGACACCGACATCGATAGACACGAGCTGCGCATGCGGGTGTCACGCCTCGAGCGGGTCCGACTGGACCTCGGCTATGTCCCCACCCCCGAGGTCGCGTCCTATTTCGCCGCGGCCCGCTGTGTCGTGTTGCCCTACAAGCGCAGCAGTCAGTCCGGTGTCGCACATCTGGCGCACACCTTCGCCCGGCCGGTGGTGGCATCGCGCGTCGGTGACATCCCGACCGCGGTGGACGACGGCGTCTCAGGCCTGCTGGTACCGCCGGAGGATCCCGAGGCGCTGGCCGATGCTCTGATCCGACTGCTCTCCGATCCTGCAGAAGCCCGTCGGATGGGAGACGCAGGAGCGCAAGCGCTTTCGACGCGCGCATCCTGGGACGAAGTTGCCGCCCGGTTCCTGCAGGCGCTGCCAGATCGGCGACGGTGACGCTTCGTCGACGTCAGCCCAGACCGAACACCATGTCGTATTGAGCGAAGACCGCCTTGCGGGAGTAGGTGCTGTCGAAGTGCTGCCGTGCCGCAGCGGACAGGTCGGCGTTGTACGGGGTATCCGTTGCCGCAAGCATGAGCTGTGCGAAGTCCTGAGCTGATTCACCCACCAGGACACCGCAGTCGGCTCCCGACGCCACACCCTCGGCGCCGATCGACGTCGAGACCACCGGTATCCCCGCTCCGAGTGCCTCGATGATCTTCAGCTTGACGCCCGAACCGAATCGAAGTGGATTGACCAGCGCAGCGCTGCGCGAAAGGATGCTCGTCAGGTCCGGCACATAGCCTTCGAGGGTCACGCTGTCCGGATACCGTGCCGCCAGCGCAGTCAGATTCGGGAAGGGGTCGCGGCCGATGACCGTCAACTTGGCGTCGGGCCGCTGCTCGAGCACAAGGGGCCATATCGCGGTGAGGAAGTGCCTGAGGCCGTCGTCGTTGTGCGTCAGCGAGAGTTGCCCCAGGAAGACGAATTCCGGGGCACCCCGGTAGTTCCGCACCGGCGACGGGCGCTCGCTCAGCAGCGGTGGTATTCCATGGATGCGGGTGTCGTCGACGCCCGCGCGTGTGCGGAGCAGCGCCGCCTCCTGCTCGTTGATCAACAACGTGGTGTCGAAGCGGCGCGCGACCCTGTCCTCGCTCCGTCGCACGAGCCGCTGCTCTAGGCGAAGCAGCGCGCGCTGGCTGGGCTGCCATGAGGCGCTCGGGCGCAAGGCCCTGGGGACGTGAACGGCGAAGTTACCGATGGCGTGAAGCTCGATATCCGGAAACTGCTGGGCGGCGTCGAGCATTCTGCGGTATCGCTCGGAGAACAGGTCGTCGAGGTAGCAGACCGCACGGCCGTTCGTATCGGGCGCATGTTGCGCCATCCGCACCGTGTCGTAGATCTCGAGGTCCGGTTTGATGTCGTGCAGAGTGCGGTGGATCGCCGCGCGTAGGTCGGGGGTGTTCAGCAGCGCTTCCTGCATACTGCACCGCCCGGTCAGTGTTCGGGTGAACAGGCTGACCGCCGCCTCGCGGCCCCGCGGTTTCTCCACGCCCCGAAGCGTCACCGGAAAGCGGTCGCAATCGCCGCCGCCCACCATCACGTAGTACATGTGGTGTGCGCCGATCCGTTCGGCCAGGTAGTCCACGAATCCGGCGAGAACGACCTTCTTGCCGGCATCAGTTGGGTACGGATCCACCGCGCTGATCAGTGCGACCGACTTCGCCACCGTCTACTCCGATGCTCTCGATAGTGCCCGGCGCGGGTCGCGACTTTGCCAAACCCACAATCTTCTGCAGAATAGCGGAAAACAGCCAGCTAGTGCGTCGTCTGTGCGACTCACGGAGAATTTGCCATACCAGCGTTGTCGCGTCCAGTTGCCTCGCACCTCGAGCGGGAAGTCACGCGTTGCTCAGCACGCTTGCCGAAAGACGGCACCTATCATCGCCATGTGTCGGCATGTGCACGCTGTAGTGCCCCTGTGGAGCGACCGCTTCCGGGCGCGAGAACGCGGATGTGCGGTGCGCACCCTCCACGGCCGGCTCCAGCGGCGACGGCGCCATACCGGTGAGTGGTGGCAGCGGCAGTGTCGACCTCCTGTTCGACGCACGACACGTCGAGCAGAGCGGCATCGGGACCTATATCGGCAAGCAGATACCCCTGCTGCAGGAACACTGCGCGACCAAGGGCCTGTCCCTGGCCATCCTGGCCGGCTCAGATGACGTCCCCGGCCTGGCACCGACCACCACGCTCGTCAGGTCGCAACCAGCCGATGCGCCGATGTACTCGGTGCAGGAGCAGAGGGCGTGGGACGATGCGTTCGCTCGGGTACGCCCTCGAGCGGTGTGGGTTCCGCACTATCCGTTGCCCCTGAGCCTGCTGCGCCCGAAGAACAGAGGCATCGCCTTGTTCATGACCGTGCACGACGCCATTCACGTCCTCCCGGCCGCCGTCAGCGGACAGAACTGGGTTCGTCGGACCTACGCCCGAACGATGCTGGGTATCGACGCTCGTCGGTGCACCCAGATCTTCGCGGTGTCGCAAGCGACCGCCGACACGCTGCATGAGCTGTTCGCGAGGGCACCGCTGACAGTGGCTCCGCAACCGGTCGATCCGCGTTGGTTGACCGGCGCCGACACGACCCTCTCGCCGGTGGCCGCCCCCTATCTCGCGTATGTGGGAAATACGCAGCGGCACAAGAATCTTCCTCTACTGTTGGAGGCGTACCGACAGGTCGCGGAGGAGATTCCCCAGCGCTTGGTGATCGCGGGCGGCGGTGCGTTGGTCCGATCGTTGGATGACCGAATCCGCCCCCTGGTCGACGATCTCGGTGACCGTGTCGACATGGTCGGCCGCGTCAGCTTCGAGGCCCTGCGCGCATTGGTCGCGCGCGCGGACCTGTTGGTGATGCCCTCGCTGATGGAAGGTGCCGGTCTGCCGCCGCTTGAAGCGATGGCGTCACACACCGCAGTGCTGTCCTCCGACGTCCCGGCGCTGCGAGAGACCTGTGGTTCGGGCGCCGAGTTCTTCGATCCGCACGATGCGGCCGAATTGGCGCGGCTCATTCGCCACTACGCGCTCGATGCAGATGCGAGATCCGTGTTAGCGCAACGAGGTTGGTCTCATGTCACCGACCGGCAATCGCGGCTCTCATTCACAGTGGCCGTCGAGGCGATCTGCGCATACCTGGTTGAGCGGCGGTGAAACACACCCGCAGAGACTTCTGCCTTTCAGTGTTCGCGGCGGCGCTGCTGGCCGGGTGTCACGGCACCACCTCGGGAGGCACCGTGAACGTCCGCGACCACGGGGCCATGGGTGACGGCGTCAGCGACGACTCGGCAGCCATCCGTGCGGCCGTCGATGCTCTCGAGTCCGGCGACACCTTGTTGTTCCCACGCGGCAGCTATCGGTTCGCCGAACGCAACCCGGACGGCGGTGCGGCGATCCTCCTCTCCGACAAGTCTGATCTCGCCATCGATTTCGAGCGAGGCGCCGAGTTGGTGATGGACAACGTCGATCCCGGCACCCGCACAGGAACCAGCCACTGCATTCTGATCCGCGGACCCGCCTCACGCATCGCTCTTCGAGGCGTGCGTATCAGGTGGGCCGCCGCGTCACAGCGGTCCATGGGTGACGGAATCCGGGTGATCGGATCTCCGCAGATTTCCGGCGGTCCGATCGCGGGCTGGGAAGGCCCGCAGCGCCCTGTCCGGGACATCACTCTCACCGACTGCGCGGTCCGGGCAAGCCCGCAGACCGGCGTCATCATGATCGGTGTCTCCGATATCCGCATCGCCGGGCTGCAATCGTCGGATACCCGCGCCGACGGGCTGCACTTCAATGCGTGCCGCAAAGCGACGATCGCCGACTACACGGCTGTCAACACCGGCGATGACGGGTTGGCGCTCGTGACGTACCAGTCCGCCGCCGCCGCATACGACGCGGAGGCCGAGACCTTCGCCTTCCCAGAACTGACCGACTGGTCGAACGCCGAGTTCGGGATCTCCGGGATCACTGTCGACGGCGGCCGGGCCAATGGGATCCGGATCGCGGGAGCGAACGGCGTCACCATGACCGAGTTCGAGGCGCGCGGACTACGCTCTGGGGCAGGGGTGATGGTGGACTCTGCGGCCGCAGGCAACGACGTGGACTGGCACTACGTCGCCTCACGCAAGGTGATGCTCGACCGGATCGATGTCGACGGATGTGAATTCGGTATGCACGTGCTTGCACGACCCCCGCTTGAACCCGACGCACGGTTCACCGACTTCGACGTCGCGCTGGGTACCGCCACCTTCCGCAACTGTTCGAACTGGTCGCTTCGGGTGGAGTCCGACGCGCGTACACCGGTGACCGGTGTGTCGGTCGACAGGTGTCTGGTCGAAGCGCGGTCGACTGCTGGCGGTAACGGCGGTGTCGGACTCGCCAACGCGAACAGCGTCGAACTGGGCGAGGTCGTCATCGACCACCGGACTGCCGTCCCGATGCTGACGATCGCCGACACAGGTCGAGTGCAGATCCGGCAGGCGCGTTTGACCATCGCGAACACCGAGAACACCGAGAACACCGGAGCATCGCCGTGCGTCGGCTTGATCGGTAGCGATGGCCGGATAGACGAGCTGGTGATCCGATGGGAGCGCTCGCCGGCCTCCTGGATTCCCATCCGTGTCACCGGCCGCGGCGGCGAGTGTGCCGCCAACGCCGCGATCGGTGGCGTCACGGTGGGCACCCTCGAACTTCAAACGGCGTCGATCACCCGCCGCGTCACCACCTGCTGACGCACGCGCCCTGGCTGGCGCGCCCGTCGTCTGGCGAATTCGAGCGCCAGAACCGCCGAACCGGCCGTCGACAGGATGAGGAAGATGACGATCCCGTTGTTGAGCATCTGTGTGCGCCATACCTCGGCGAACGAGTACGCCATCACGCCCGCCGACCCGGCGATGACGCCGCTGAACCGCATCAGCCAACCGAACAGGTATCCGGCCAGGCCGTAGAGACCCAACGTGTAGAAGTTTCCCCAAACGCCGTAACTCGCATAGGTATCCGCGAAGACGGAGTTTGTGATGAAACTCTCCGAGAACGACGCGTTGTGTCCGTAGAAGATCTCGCCGCGGCCTTCGTCTTTGCTCGTCTTGTCGAACTGGAGAAACGTCGGACGCACCGCGTCGGTCGCTTCTACAAGACCGACCTCGTTTTTCCAGACTCCTCTGGTCAGAGCGTCTGCGACACCGAGCGACACCTGCGCGGGTACGGCGAGATAGGCGCCCATCTGATACATGTTCATCGCTATCGGGTGGTTGACGCCCAAATCCCGGTAATAGTTGGCGTTTCGCGAATAGTTCAAGACGGTGAGAAGGCCGAAGAGCATCACGACGATCGCGGCGACGACCAATGGCCCGCGTGTTCTGCGCTTGTCACGGCCGCGAGAAACGTTGCCCGCCCTGAGCCAGAGGGCAAGGTAGACGAAGACCGCCATCATGAGCCCGAGCCGCGATGTGATCATGGCGTTGAGGAACAGCAGGAGTCCGGCGATGACGACGTAGGGCCAGCCGAGCGCCTTCTGGCGGAAAAGATGTAAAGCGATGGGAGCGGCGAGAATAGTGGCATATCGCAGCGTCTGCGGCCCCGCGAAGCCGGGAAGCGCATTGCTGAAATCGTTGGCAGTCTGGTTGGCCAGCGATGTGACGATGGAGTAGGTGCTGCCGATCTTGTAGTAGGCGTACACGACCCCGAGAGCGGCCATGGCGAGGATCACGAAGAAGTAGGCACGCTCGAATGGCTTCGTGCTGGTTTGGGCGATCAGCCGGGGCGACACCCGTCGCCGCGACGCCAGCTCCCAGCCGATCAGTGACGCCGAAGTGATTGCGCCATACCACAACACGAGCAGCGCCACGCTATGTAGTCCGGCAGGTTCTGGATGGTCGAACCCCGCCAGCTTCTCCCACGAGGCAGCAGGCGCGTGCGTCGCTGCGCGCTGATAGTTGAGGGCCAGCCAAGCGGCGAACGACATGACTACCGGCAGCAGAATCAAGAAGGGCGGGCTGAACCACCACTTCTGACCCGCCTCGCCGGTCTCGCGCATGTTTGGCTGCGTACTCTTCATCGTGACGTCATTTCGCCGACCGTTTCAACCGGCGCGCCAGCGCCGCGCCGGGGACGAGTGCTGCACTCCTGAGGGTGACGTCGTACTCGTCGGCTCGCTTCTTGGCGACGAGGTGGTAGACGACCGCCGTAACGAGCTCTGCCACCACGAATCCGATGAACAGAGCCATGACGGTATCCCAGAGCAGGAGGAAGCCGATGCCGAACGCCAGATAGGCCACGGTCGTGAAACCGCGGATCCAGAAGACCAGCTTCGTGGCTCCCGCCTTCCGCAGCGCCGCGAAGGGCACGGTCGAGACGAGCATGACGACCTTCCACAGGCAGGCGACGAGGAGGACCACAGCTCCGACACCGCTCCACGCCGAACCGAAGATCAGTTCGCCTAAACCGCCGAGGGCCCCAACGAGTACGGCAATCAATCCAGCGGAGAAGATGAGGACGAAGGTCGCCAGTTCCCCCTTGTGCCCGTGGGCGAGCAGCCGGTACCGGCCGTAGGCCAGGATCGGCTCCAAGGCGCCGGCCACCGTGGAGATCACCCGGAACGTGACAGATGCGGCGGGCCCCAGGATGATCAACACCAGATAGGTCAGCGTTGGCTGAACCACGCCGAGAACGGCCGTCTCCGCCGTCACCCACGACGCCCGCCGGAGATCGGGCGGCATTCCGGATACCCCGATCGCGGTCCGCGGCCACCACCGGACCAGGATTGCGGCCACCGCCCCCAGAGCGAGAACCTGGACGCAGTGAGGGTTTTGACGAGCGGCCAGGAAGAGGGCCGCCAGGCTGGTCGTCAACAGGACAACGGCACCCACTGCCTCCGACTGCCAACGGCCACACACCACACCGATGGAGCGGGCCATCAGCAGTCCGGTCATGACGCCCACGGAACCCGCGATCAGAATCCACGGCGGCGCAACGAGCGGCCCGGCAGACAACAGCCCTCCGGCTGCCACCGCCAGTACGCCAACCCATCTCGGCAGCGACAGATTCTGGTCGGCGCCCGGGGTGGCCAGCCGCCCCTCCACGACGAACGCGTTGAACAGCTGGGCGACGTAGACACCGACGGTCAGCGACACCGCCAGGAAACCCTGGTCTTCCACCGGAGCGATTCGCGCGTACACCGCGATGAACATCGCCGGGAAGGCGTTCAGCGCCAGGCCGGCCACGACCTGTACCAGAGCCTGCATCCGGGAACGACTAGCCAAGGGGCGGACCGGCTTTCAACAGCGGAAAATCAGCGGCCACTGTGTTCTGCCATGGTGCGTGCGGCAACGTCGGCCATCCCGCGCCTGAACGCCGACCGGGAGAACCGCTCGGCGTGGCGTCGGACCTCGTGCGGGTCGAACTGTTCGCGGTCGAAGCGGATCAGTTCGTCGGCCATGGCGTCGATGATCGACTCGTCGTCTCCGAACGGAATGAGACGACCCGTGACGCCGTCGACAATGCTGTCGCGCGCCCCTCCGATGCCGAGCGCGATAACCGGTGTGCCGCACGCCATCGCCTCCACGGGAACGATGCCGAAATCCTCTTCGCCCGGCATGATCAGCGCCTTCGCTCCGCGCATCAGCCGTCGCAGTTCTTCGTTCGACACCCGGCCTGTGAAGCTCACCGGATGACCCTCGGCCAGCTCCTTGTTCGATTCGGCCCCACGGCCAACCCCGGCCACCACCAAGGGAACCCGCGCCTTGATCGCGGCTTTGATCGCGATGTCGGGCCGTTTGTAGGGTACGAGCCGTCCGGCAACCAGATAGTAGTCGCCGGATGCTCGGTCCGGGTCGGGCGTGAAGTACTCGGTGTCCACCGGCGGATGGACGACCGAGCACTCCCTGTTCCAGCGTCGACGAATGCGCTCGGCGACGGCGGTGCTGTTCGCCACCACGGTGGTCAAACGTTGTGAGGCACGAACTTCGGTCGTGATCGCCAACCGGGCAAGAACAGACAGGGCGGCACGGCCGGGAAGCGACGAGGCTTCGCCTTCGCGCATGTCCTTGTCCCAGGCCCACCGGGCCGGGGAATGGACGTACGCAATCGTCGGGCGTGGCCCCGCGGCGTACGCGGCCGCCACCCCGAAGGCGTGGTGACTGATGAACACGAGTTCGGCGGATCCGAAGTCGCAGCGGCTGAAGAACACTGGCGTCAGAGGTAGCAACGGCGCATACGTGCGGTAGCGCATCATCCGGTATGCCTGTGAGAGTGTGCCCGTTTGCACCCGATCCGAGAAGTCGCACTCGATTCGCCCGTCCACGATCGGGATGTGGATGGGCGCATCGGGCCACTGCGCCGCGAGCTGGGTGACGACGTGTTCGGAACCGGCGACCTCGGTCAGCCGTTCGTGGACGATTGCAGCCCTCATGGTCGGCCGTCCGTGTCCCCATCGTCGGTGCGGACTCTGCGTGACTCGTGACGTCCCCGTGGCCGGTAAGTGAGCACGGACCAGACGGGCGTCTGCGCAGGCACGGAGGCGCGCACAGTGAGTACCTGAGCCACCGTGTCGACACCGATCTCTGCCACGACGACGACCTCTGTCGCCAGCGCGATCGCCTCCGATACCCGCCGGGAGGCACCGATTGTCCCGGCGTCGATGAGTACGGCGGTGACCTCCCCGGCGGGCGCAAGCGGCGCGCTGTCGTCTCGTGCCAGCGTGACGGTCCTCGTCGATCCCAACTCCTTGGCGGCGAACTCGAACAAACTCAACACGACCGGCGTAGGAGACGTCGGCGATGCGGCGATCAGCACCACGATCGGCGTCTGTCCGTGAGAGGGGCGCTGGGCGTAGAGCGTCCTTGCCAGTGCCGCCCCCGCTTTGCCCCGGAACGGATCTCGACTTTGCTCGATCTCCACCGCGGGGAAGAAAGTCCCGTCCACGACGTCGGCTAGGTCGTCGAAGGATGTCACCCGGCCAGACCGGCGCCGACGGGCATTCATCGCCAGCGGCACCAGGGCACCACCCAGAACAGCACCGAGCAGCGCCCCCATCAGCCAGTCACTGCCGGCGGCCGAGTTCACGGTCGGTGCCTGCAGTACCACCATCGAACTCGAGTCAGCCTGCAACAGAACGTTTTCTCGGAGCTTCTGGATCTCCTGTGCGCGAGTCACATTGCCGGATTCACGCGCTGCCCGCTCCCATTGATCGAAGGCGGGGACGATCGTGCGGAGGTCGCGGTCGACGCGCTGTTCGAGGTTCTCTGCATAGACGTCGACGGCCGCCTGCACGGTTCGGCGCGCGGCGTCCGCGTCGTCAGAACTGCTCGAGATACCGACGACCGCGGATTCGTCATCATGTTCGATCTCGAGCTCGACCGGTTGAGACTGCCCCACCTTACGGGTCACCGTCTGGGCGAATCCGTCGCCCGACAGGAACGCGACCTCGCCTGTCACATACCTGCGGACGTTGTCCATGGTGTCCGGGGTGGTCTGCGATGCGCTCGCCGCCACCGCTGTCAGGTCGACGGGCTGCAGCAACCGGATATAAGCGGTAGCCGTCGATTCCGTTGCCGCAGTGCGGAATAGAAGCCATCCGGCGATTGCCCCGACGAGAGCGCCGATGAGAGCGCCGATCAGAAGTTTGACGAGCCATTCGCGACGCGCCCGAGCCACCGTCGCCCCCGAGGGTGCGATCGAGTCACCCGCCACCATCAATGCGCTCCGATCGTCAACGGCGAGCTCCGCGCCGCGGAGCGATCCGGCGACGCTCTCGCGGCCCCCAGGCTCCCCACTTGGCCGAGAATAACGCACCATAAGTTCGGTTCGGCCGACGAACGTCTCGAGCGAAGGTCACCTTCTGATCTCGGATGCCGATCACCGCACCCCTTCCCCGGTAGCATCCGACGAGCGAACCGCGGACGACTCGAAAGTGAGATTCCGTGTACCTGGTTACCCCGCGTCCGTCACCACAAGCGTCGGGTGTCCGGGCCAGTTTCCGTTACGAGGCGCAGTCGTGAGGCGCGGTTCCCTTCTCGCCGCGATGTCCGCGGTTCTGCTGCTGGCGACTTCGGTGGCCGGCGGCGGGGCCCTTGTCGCCCCAGCCGCATCAGCGCAACCCGATGCGCCCCCGGGACCGGGCGGCGGAGATATCCGGCTGTCATGGTCGTCGCTGGGCCTGCCGGGTGACGTCAGATTCGTCAGCGCCAACACCAACCAAGACTTCAGGTTGCCGCTGCCTGCCGGCTTCTCGCCCCGCCGACTCCAGGGACAGATCCATGCCCCGGTGAACTTCGGACCGGGCTTTCTCGAGATCGAAGACGCACGAGGCACGTTCCTGGGTACGGTCAACCTGCCCGCGGTCGCGCCTGAGCAATCCGTCGTCCCGTTCGATGTCGATCTCTCGCAGGCGCCGCCGTCGGATTCACCGCTGACGCTTTCCTTCACCGTCCGACAGAACACCGGCGAGGGACAGATCTGCGGTCCGGGCCAGGAACTGCGCATCAGCCAGCTGACCACCGTCTTCGCCGGCGCAGAACCGCCACCCACCACCGTCGACACATTCTTCGGGCCGGTGTTGCAGCGGCTCACGATCTACGCACCCGCCGACGCCGACCGATCCGAACAAGAGGCCGTACTGGCGCTCGCGTCCGCGGTCGAGCGGGCTTATCAGCCGCAGCCAGTAGTGATCACTGTGGCCAGCAAGCCGCGCGAGGTCGCGCCGCCGCCTGGGGGGCAGCTGACGCGAGCGGTCGCCGTCGAACGCGGAACGGCGGGGCTGACTCTGACGGCCCCCGGCACTCCCGAGACGTATCTGCGGCTTTCCGGGCGCGGCGATCAACTGAGCGCGCAGGTCGCACTGCTCCGCGACGATCTTCAGTCGTTGGCGCAGACGGCCTCGGTGCGGGTGGACCAAGCGGTGTCGCCCACCGACCGCTCGGCGGACACGGTCACGTTCGGCGAATTGAGCATGGACGGCAGAGACGAGGTATTGCGTACTTCGGATCTGACCGTCGGCGTCGACCGGGCGGCCCTGGGCGCCGGCCGTCTCGAGAAGGTCAGGGTGCACCTGCTCGCCGATTACACGCCGGTCGACAGCGGTGACGTGGCCACGCTGGTCGTGCGGGCGAACGACGACGTGGTGCACAGCGCCGAGCTCGACACCAGCGGCCGCGTCGACACCGGCTTCGACGTACCCAGCGACCAGTTTGGCGAACGTCTGACATTGACCCTCACCGTGACATACACGCCGCGCTTTCTGTGTTCCTCGATGATCGCTCCGTTGACGTTCCAGATCGACGAAGAGTCGACGCTGACCGTCACTCGCGGTGGCGCAGCGCGCGGCGGCTTCGCCGCGCTGCCGTCGGGCTTCATGCCCGCGTTCCTCGTGGCGCTCGACGGCAGCTCCCCCAACCAACTCGACTACGCCGCCCGGGTTCTCGTGGCGATGGCGCGCGTGTCCAGCGTCGAGCTCATCCCTCGGGTCGTCGAGCTTAAGTCGGCCGCGGCGTCGGACCAACCCGCGTTGATCGTGGCGAGTTCGGCAGGGCTCAAACAGACGGACCTGAATCCTCCGGTCAGTGGTGAAGGCTCCGCGATCAGGGTGGACGGCGACGATCTGCGTGTCGACGTCGAACGTGGAGTGGGTTCGGTCCAGGCGTTCGCCGATACACCACGCGACCGGTCGGTTGTGCTCGTCACCACCACTGCCGCATGGTCGCTGGTCGATCCGCTGATCGGCCACATCGAGGGCTTGTCGGGCGGCTGGTCCGGTCTGAAGGGCGATGTGCTGGCGGCCGGGGCACAGGGCACGCCCGCCGACGTGGCGATCCGCAGCGACGCGGGGGCGCAGAAGCCCGTCGCCGCAGATGACAGCTCGCTCCGCCACTGGGGATGGGCCGTCGCAGGAGTGGTCGTTCTGGTCGCGATGGCCGTCGCCGCCGGATGGCTGGCACTCCGTCGTCGCCTCGGTTCGTAAGGCGCGACCGTCAGCTGGCCGTCGGGTCAGCGGGAATGTCGACGATGGCTGCGAGCCCGCGGTGGTCGGATCCAGGTACCTCCACGGTGTAGGCCGACGAGGCCGCGCAATTACGCAGCAGGACATGGTCGATGCCGACCACCGACGGCAGCCACGGTCTGCTCGGGTAGCTGCGGACCAGACCCGCACCGGCTTGTTCGGCCGCGTCGCGGTAGCCCTCGTCCAACAGCCGGCGGAAGGGACTCATGTCGTAGGTCGCGTTGAGGTCGCCCGCCACGACGACCGCACCGGAGCCGGCGGTGTCGGCCAACGCCCGCAGCGTCTCGGGGAGCCGCGCGATATCGTCGGAGAACCAGCGCAGCGGCTGCACCCAGGGTGCGGCCAGATGCACGGCGAGCACGGTGACGTCGAATCGCACCGCGGGCACGCGAATCCGGGTGCTGAGCATCGGCATCTGGTAGCCCTCGATGGCGCCCGACGCCACGATCGGATGGCGGCTCCACACCCCGATCCCGTCGGCCGACGGGCGAGGGTCGATCGCCCGGTGGGCGAAGACCCTGTCGAGTCCGGCGGCCGACATGGCCTCGGCCGCTTGCGGTGTCATCTCCTGTACGACGAAGACGTCGGCCGCCGAGGAGGCCAACGTCACCACCGCGCGCGGGTCGGCGCCGCCCATCCCGAGGTTGGCGGTGAGCACCCGCAGGGCGACCGAGGCAACGCTGGTCTTCTCCGGTCCCAGATAGCGGGGTGCGAGTACGGCGAGCATCACCACGCACAGCGTCGCGGCCAGAATCGTCGCCGCCCATCGCCGCGCCACCGCAAACAGCGCCATCGACGCCAGCGCCGCGGCGGTCAGGTACGGCGACGCCGAGGCGAGCAGCAGCACGATCTCGTTGTCGACCGGCAGATAGCGCGACACCAGACCGACGAACGCCAACGCGAATGCAAGCACGGCGAGGACCGTTGCCGGTACTCGAATCATGTTGTGTGCGGGTGGTTCTCGCTTGTCAACCGAGGCGGCGCAGCCGCGGCTCGAGGTCGCGCTGGAACAGTTCGAGGAACCGGCGCTGATCGTGGCCCGGGGCGTGGAACACCAGGTGGTTGAGTCCCCAGTCGACGTAGTCCTTCACCTTCTCGACGGCCTCGTCGGGATCCGACGCGACGATCCAGCGCTTGGCGACCTGCTCGATGGGCAGCTCGTCGGCGGCCTTCTCCATCTCGATCGGATCGTCGATGGAGTGCTTCTGTTCGGCGGTCAGCGACAGCGGCGCCCAGAACCGGGTGTTCTCGAGGGCGAGCTCGGGATCGGTGTCGTAGGAGATCTTTATCTCGATCATCCGGTCGATGCTGTCGGGGTCGCGGCCCGCCGCGTCGGCTCCCTCCTTGACCGCGGGGATGAGCTTGTCCTTGTAGAGCTCCTCACCCTTGCCGCTGGTGCAGATGAACCCGTCACCCGCACGGCCGGCGTACTTGGCCACCACCGGCCCGCCCGCTGCGATGTACACCGGGACGCCGCCGTCTGGCACGTCGTAGATCGAGGCACCCTTCGTGTGGTAGTACTCGCCGTCGAAGTCGACCCGGTCGCCCAGCCACAACTCCCGCATCAGCTTGACCGACTCCCGCAGCCGGGCGAAGCGCTCCTTGAACTCGGGCCAGTCGCCCTCGTAGCCGGTGGCGATCTCGTTGAGCGCCTCGCCTGTGCCCACGCCGAGGAAGATCCGGTCCGGGTACAGACAGCCCATGGTGGCGAACGCCTGCGCGATCACCGCGGGGTTGTAGCGGAACGTCGGGGTGAGCACCGACGTCCCGAGCCGAATGTTCTTGGTGCGCTCGCCGACCGCGGTGATCCACGCCAGCGAGAACGGCGCGTGGCCACCCTCATGGCGCCACGGCTGGAAGTGATCGCTGACCGTCGCGCTGTCCATGCCGTGCTCTTCGGCCGCCACGGCCAGCTCGACCAGTTCCCGCGGCGCGAACTGCTCCGCCGACGCCTTGTAGCCCAGTTTCAGTCCAGGTTTGGTTTCAGCCACGATTCGTTTCTACTCCCTTGCTTACACTCGCGGCATGGCAGCAGCCCTGAGCGCCATCACCGACACCGTCCATTTCGCGTTCACCGACCTCGTCAACTGGACACTGGTGACCGACGAAGCGGGCGTCATGTTGATCGACACGGGTTTCCCCGGCAGCCGCGACGACGTGCTCGCATCGCTGCGTGAGCTCGGTTTCGGAGTCGACGATCTGCGCGCAATCCTGTTGACGCACGCCCACATCGACCATTTCGGCTCGGCGATCTGGTTCGCGAAGACGTACGGCACCCCGGTCTACTGCCACGCCGCCGAAGTCGGCCACGCCAAGCGGGAGTACCTCGAACAAGCCTCTCCGACCGATATCGCCAAGCACGTCTGGCGCCCGCGCTATCTCACGTGGTCGGTCGCGATCACCCGCAAGGGTGCCATGGTGCGCGACGGCATACCCACCGCACAGGGGTTGACCGAGCAGGTGGCGGCGGGTCTACCCGGCAAGCCGGTGGCGATCCCGACGCCGGGTCACACCGGCGGGCACTGTTCGTTCCTGGTCGACGACGTACTGGTGAGTGGCGACGCGCTGGTCACCGGGCACCCGCTGTCGACGCGGGGAGGCCCGCAACTGTTGCCCGGGCTCTTCAACCACGACCAAGACGGTTGCGTGCGCAGCCTGTCCGCACTCGGCCTGCTGGACGCCGAGGTGCTGCTGCCCGGGCACGGCCCGGTATGGCGCGGGTCGATGCGCGAGGCGGCCGAACGAGCCGCGCGTCAAAGCGCGTCCTAGACCAGGCTCTGGTAGCCGAGCAGAAAGACTGCGGTCAAGCACAGCCCGGACGCGATGACGACGGTCGGCATCAGGATCATGGCGTCGAGTTCGTCGTCGTCGAGCACGTCGCTCTCGAACCGCCCGAACAGCACGCGCGCCACCCCGGTCCGGCGGAAGGTGTGCACCATGACGCGGACGGCCTTCGTTTCGCGACGGCGCCCGATGAACACGCGCGAGGCCACTCCGAACAGGAACGTCAGCAGTCCGCCTAGCACCAACAGCCAGCCGATCATCGTTTGCGACAACGCCACCATCACCCCCGGCGCCGCGGAAGTCCGTTCCGGGCCGGCACCGCAGCCCAGCCTATAGGCCGGTTTGCAGACCTGACCGGTCTCAGAGCGGGTGGCCGGGGCTGCTCATCGCAGCGCCTTGGCGAACGCCACCGGGAACACATCGCCCTCGGCGGGCAGCGGGTCCAGCCTCTGGTACCCGGCGGAGGCATACAGCGCCTCCGCTTCGGGCTGGCGGTCACCGGTGGTCAGGTAGACCCGCCGATAGCCGCGCCTGACGATCCGGGCCTCGAGTTCGACGAGCAGCGCCTTCGCCAGGCCCTGTTGACGGTGTTGGCTGTCGGTCCAGATCCGCTTCAGTTCGGCGGTGGTGTCGTCGAATCGGCAGAAGGCACCGCCGGTGACGGGCCGGTCGCCGAGCAGCCCGACCACCAGGTCACCCTCGGGTGGGGCGAACGCGTCGGCCGGATGTCCCCGCAGCCACCTGCTCACAGCGTCCTCGGGCGAGCCGTAGCGCTGCGAGTACTCGACCGCCAACTCGGCCAGCAACGGTTCAGCCAGGGGGTCGTCCTGGTGGACGGCGACGAACGTGAGCTGGGTCGACACGGATTTCACCTAACTGTCCAACGCGAACCGGGCACGTCCATTCCTCTACCTCGCGACGGGTCGGCCCGATCCGAGAATCGCCACTTCCCCAACCAAACTTGACACGTGTAAAGTTTGGCCGCATGGACAACATCAGGGGCAAGACCATCGCGATCACCGGTGCCGCCCGCGGGATCGGGTTTGCGACCGCCAAGGCGCTGCTGGCGCGCGGCGCCCGCGTGGTGATCGGCGACCGCGATGTGGCGTTGCAGGAATCGGCCGTCGCCCAGCTGGGCAACCTGGGGCAGGCGTCAGGCTATCCGCTCGACGTCACCGACCGGGAGTCGTTCGCGTCGTTCCTCGACAAGGCCCGCACCGAGGGCGGCGGACGCATCGACGTGTTGATCAACAACGCCGGTGTCATGCCCATCGGGCCGTTTGTCGACGAGACCGAGCAGTCGATCCGGTCGACCATCGAGGTCAACCTCTACGGCGTGATCACCGGCTGTCAGCTGGTGCTGCCGGACATGATCGCGCGGCGCAGCGGACACATCATCAACATCGCCTCGCTGTCAGGGCTGATCCCGGTACCGGGCCAGGTCGTGTATGTGGGTGCAAAGTTCGGTGTGGTCGGGTTGACGGCCGCGCTGGCCGACGAGGTCGCAGCGCACAACGTCGACGTGTCGGTGATCATGCCGCCGTTCACCAACACCGAGCTGATCTCGGGCACCAAGAGCGGCGGGGCGATCAAACCGGTGGAGCCCGAGGATATCGCCGCGGCGATCGTCAAGACCCTCGACAAGCCGAAAACCCATGTCTCCGTGCCGACTCCGCTGCGCTTCACCGCCCAGGCCGCACAGATACTCGGCCCGCGCGGGCGTCGTTGGCTCAATAACAAGCTGGGACTGGACCGGGTGTTCCTCGATTTCGACACGACCGCCCGCAAGAAGTACGAGGATCGGGCGCGCACCGCGCAGGGCGTCGTCGAGGACTGACCGGCGCTAGACCGGGAACGTCGGTGTTGGATCGCCCAACCGGTAGGCCTCGACGACATCAAGCGACTCGAACAGCTCGTCGAAGTTGAACTGGTAGTCGTCGGCCGTGCCCACGAACACCACGTGCGCGACGTCGGCGGCGTCGTCAGCAGTGAGCACCACCGTCGTCACCGACACCAGATCTTCGTCAGCCACCTCGGCCTGCGACGGTGGGTAGAACCACAGCGCGGATTCCTCGTCGGAGAGCTCGTCGTCGAACACCCAGCCGCGCTCGGTGATTCGCTCATCGAAGGCCTCGAGCACCGCCGCCGTCGCGGTCTCTTCAGTCAGCGCGTCCATCACCGTGTCGGGTATCCAGCGCTCGTTGCGGGCCGCCTGACGCTTGCGCCGGCGGGCCTTCTTCGCGTCGCTGCGCTTGGACACTCAGCTCAACGCCTGATCGAGATCGTTGAGCAGGTCGTCGGTTCCCTCCAGGCCCACCGAGATCCGCACGACACCGTCACCCAGTCCGATCGCGGCGCGGCCCTCCGGTCCCATCGCGCGATGGGTGGTGGTCGCCGGGTGGGTGACCAACGACTTGGCATCGCCGAGGTTGTTCGAGATGTCGACGATGCGCAGCTTGTCGAGCACCTCGAACGCGCGCTCCTTACTGCCGCCGGCGACCTCGAACGTGACAACCGTTCCGCCCCCGGTCATCTGGCGCTTGGCCAGGTCGTACTGCGGGTGTGACTCCAGAAACGGATAGCGCACCCAGCTCACCGCGGGGTGCTCCTCCAGGAACTGCGCGACCCGCTGCGCTGACGTGTTCTGGTAGTCCACCCGCACCGCGAGCGTCTCCAGTCCTTTGAGGAGTGTCCACGCGTTGAACGGGCTCAGCGCGGGCCCGGTGTGGCGCATCAACTTCTGCACCGGCTCGTCGATGTACTGCTTGTCGCCGAGGATCGCACCGCCGAGCACACGCCCCTGCCCATCGAGGTGCTTGGTCCCCGAGTAGACGACGACGTCGGCCCCCAGCGGGAAACCCTGCTGCAGGATCGGCGTCGCGAACACGTTGTCCAGCACCACCTTTGCACCCGCGGCGTGAGCGAGCTCAGAAACCGCGGCGATGTCCACCAGCGACTGCATCGGATTGGACGGGGTCTCGAAGAATACCGCCTGCGTGGGAACCGAGAGGGCCTGCTCCCACTGCGACAGGTCGTCCCCGTCGACGAACACCGTCTCCACACCCCACCGCGGCAGGATCTCGTTGCACACCACGAAGCAGGAGCCGAACAGGCTGCGCGCGGCGACCAGCCGATCACCGGCGCCCAGCAACGCCCCGAGCGACGTGAACACCGCCGCCATGCCCGTCGCGGTCGCGAAGCACGCGGGAGCACCCTCGATCAGGCGCAGCCGCTCCTCGAACATCGAGATGGTCGGATTGCCATAGCGCGAGTACACATATCGGTCGATCTCACCGGTGAACGCCTTCTCGGCGTCAGCGGCCGAGGCATACACATAGCCCGAGGTGAGGAACAGCCCCTCGGCGGTCTCTTCGAATTCCGAGCGCAGCAACCCGCCGCGCACACCGATGGTCGCCTGGCTGACTCCCTCCGGCAGCTCCGCGGGCATGCGGACGGACGGGACGGTCTTCTCGGAATTGGCACTCATGACTGTTTCCAGGGAAGTCCGACTGCCTTCCACCCGGTACCGCCGCGGTGCCCGTTCTCGTCGAGGTGGCCCTCGAAGCCATCGAGGACGTTGTACGACGGACCGATCCCGGCCTCGGTGGCGGCCTCGGCAGCGCCGATCGACCGGTTGCCGGAGCGACACAGAAAGACCACCGGCCCCACGTCGGAACCGACGTCGGTGATCTCGCGCCGCAGATCGGAGACGAACGCGTCGTTGTGCGTGCCGTCGGCGCGGTTCCACTCGATGAACACGACCTCGCGCTGCAGAGACGACAGGTCGGGTACGCCGACGAAGCGCCACTCGGCGTCGGTGCGGCAATCCACCAGCACCGCGTTGGGGGTGCCGGTCAGCAGCTTCCAAGCCTCTTCGGGCGTGATGTCTCCGGCATAACTCACGGTCGTTGAGTGTCCCACAGCTACCTGGGACCGGGGGAACAGACCTTCCAGGCGTCGCCGTCGCGGATGAACACCATCTCGATGACCTTCTTGTCGTCGGGCACGTTGTTGAAATGGTAGGTCACCTTGGCGGTGGCGCGGTCACCGGCGACGGCGACCTCGGTGACGTCATCGACGAACCGCTCACCGCGCTGAGCGACGGAATCCCGTTGCGCGGCAAGCACTTGCGCCTCGGTGCCGGTCTGCTCCGGGCAGGTGTAGCCGCGGTAGTCCGAGTAGTTCTGCCGTTGCAGTGCGTCGTTCTGCCCGACCGCGGCACGGGCCACCTGCTGGTCGGCGGGCTCCTGCTCACCGCCGAACAGGTTCAGGAGCCCAATTACGATCACGACGAGCACAAAGATTGTGAGCCCGATCAGAAACGGCGCCGCGGTGCGCCGGTCGCCGGGTGTGGATTCGGATTCGGCCACCGCTACCAGAGCCTGCGCAGCGCGGCGGTGACGCGTCGGGCGCGGTCTCGGGCGACGATCGGATCGGGCGCGGTCGCCATCGCCACCGCGAGCCGGCGCCTGTCCTCGGTCTCGTCGGGGCGGTTGAACAAGGCGACGTCGCTCTCGGCCACGGCAAGCGCCTCGGCGAGCACCGCATGCGGGTCCCGTCCGCTCGCGGGTCGCGCCTCCGCGCCGGCGTAGACGATCCCCGCTGCGGCGGGCGAGATCATGATCGTGTCGACCGGCAGACCCAGGATCGCGCGCGCGTGCAGGTCGAACTGCGAAAGCCGCTGGGAGCGCAGCGTGACCAGGCCACTGTCGTGCGGGCGGGGGCGCACGTTGTCGAAATACACCTCGTCGCCGCGCACCAACAGTTCGACACCGAACACGCCGCGCCCGCCCAGCGAGTTCACGATGCGCGCAGCGATCGATTTCGCGGCATCCAGCGCGGCCGGCGCCAACCGCTGCGGCTGCCACGACTCGAGCGCGTCGCCGTCGGCCTGGCGGTGCCCGATGGGCTCACAGAAGTGCACCGCGGGTCCCGTCGGCCCGACCGTGCGGATCGTCAGCAGCGTGACCTCGAAATCGATCTCGACCACCGACTCGACCATCACGCGGTTGTGCGGGATCCGGCCGGCAGCGACCGCGCGCTGCCACGCGGGTTCGACGTCCTCGGCGCGCACCAGTACCGACTCGCCCTCACCCGCGGCCGAAGCGATCGGCTTGACCACCAACGGGAAACCGGCGTGCTGAACGACCGCACTGAGTTCCTCGGGCGATCCGGCGAACCAGAACGGTGCGGTGGGCAGGCCCAGCTCGTCGGCGGCCAACCGGCGCAGGCCCTCCCGATCCAGGGACAGCCGGGTGCTGCGCGGGGTCGGGAGCACCTCGGCGACGCCGCGCTCGGCGACGGCGATCAGCGCGTCGGCGGCGATGACACCACCCTCGGCCACCACATAGCGCGGATTCTCCTTCTCGATGAGCGCGGTCAGCTCCTCCGCGTCGTTCATCTTCGCGACGACCGGGCGATCGGCGACGCCGTGCGCCGGGGCGTCGGCATAGCGGTCGACCGCGATCACCTCGGCGCCCAACCGTTGGAACGCCAGCGCCAGCTCCCGGCTCAGTTCTCCCGAGCCGAGCAGCATCACCGACGAGGCGCCAGGCGTGCCGGCGACCGGTTCGGGGTCGGTCACCGGATCGGCGGACTCGACCGCTGTCTGCGGGGTATCAGTCATCGGGGCTCAAGCCTGCCAGACACCGTCGCGCACCGGCCACCGCCGTCAAGCAGGGGCCCTCAATTCGGGATGACGGACTGCTCCAGCTGACCGCGGAACTGCCGCATGGCGTCGATGAGTGCGGTGAACGTGCGATGGGCGACGGCCAGCTCGTCATCTGACAAACCCGCCAGCGCGGTGCGGGTTTGTTCACCGAGCGGGGTGAAAAACCCTCGGGCGACGTCCACTCCGTGATCCGCCACACGCAGGATCACCTTCCTGCGGTCCCCCGGATCGGACTCTCGGCGGAAGTGCCCGGAGGCGATCATCCGCTCGACCAGGTAGGTGATCGCGGCGGCCGACATGCCCATCCGCTTGCGCAGCTCCCCCGCCGTCAGCGGCACCCCCTCGGTCTCGGCGACCATCACATGCAGTAATGCCCGAAAATCGTTGGCCGCGACATTATGTCGGCTTGCGAACAGCCTGCCGATCTCGTCGGATTCGGCGTTCATCGCGCGCACGTCGGCGGCGATCGTCGCCTCCAGGGCGTCACGTTCCTCCGACACGGCGAAAGCATAGGCCCGAGCCGGCCGGAGTGGTTTGATTGTTAGTTAAGTTTTTGAAATATTCGTACGATGTCCCGCCGCATCTCCTGGATACTCGCGGTGCTCGTGGTGCTCGTTTCGGGCGCCCTGATGGGCCTCCTCGGCAGCGACGACTCGAGCTCGCAGTCACCGGTGCCCGTGCCCGACTCCGCCGAGTCCGCGCGCGTCGACGCGCTGCGCGCCCAGTTCCCCGGCGGTGACCGCGTACCCGCGATCGTCGTGATCACCCGCACCGACGGCGCCCCGCTGAGCCCGGCCGACGTCGATGCGGTCAAACAGAAGTGGCCCGCGGCCCAGATTTCCGAGGATGGCGCGGCCGGCCTGGCCGTAGTGCCGATGGACGCCGACCTGTCTGGGTTCGACCTCACCGACGCGGTCGAAAAGGTGCGCGCGGAGGCCTCTGAGGGGTTGCCCGCCGACCTGCGCAGCGAGGTCACCGGCGGTCCGGCGTTCGGCGCCGACATCGCGAACTCATTCTCCGGCGCCAATTTCACGCTGCTCGCGGTGACCGCCACGGTTGTCGCACTGCTGCTGATCATTACCTACCGCTCTCCCGTGCTGTGGCTGGTGCCGCTGGCGGTGATCGGATTCGCCGACCGAGTGGCCGCCGTGCTCGGCACCGCGGTGGCCCAGTCGGTTGGTATGAGCCCGGACGGCTCGACCTCGGGCATCACGAGCGTGCTCGTGTTCGGCGCGGGTACCAACTATGCGCTGCTGCTGATCTCCCGGTACCGGGAAGAGTTGGGCCGCACCGAGAACCATCACGACGCGCTGGACACTGCGGTGCGACGGGCCGGTCCGGCGATCATCGCCAGCAACGCGACGGTGGTGCTGGCGCTGCTCACGCTGGTGTTCGCGTCGTCTCCGAGCGTGCGCAGCCTGGGTGTTCAAGCAGCAGCGGGCCTCATCGTGGCCGCGGTGTTCGTGCTGCTGGTCCTGCCACCGCTGCTCGGCCTTTTCGGCAAGCGATTGTTCTGGCCGTTCATCCCCAAGACCGGCGATCGGGTGCTCACCGACAGCGGTATCTGGCACCGCATTGCGGAGGCGGTGGCGCGCAGGCCCGGTGCCGTCGCGACAATCTCGATCGGCGGTCTGGCGGTGCTGTGCATCGGGTTAATCGGCACCCCGATCGGGTTGTCGCAGACCGAACAGTTCCGAGTGCAGGCCGAGTCGGTCAGCGGGTACTCGCGGTTGGCCGACCACTTCCCGAGCGGTCTGACCGATCCCACCCGTGTCATCGCGTCCACCGAGCGCGCCGCCGACGTGCAGCGCGCGATCACCGAAACGCCCGGCGTGGTGTCGGCCAACCCCGCGGGCCAGACGCCCGACGGTCTGACGCAGTGGTCGGTCGTCATCGACGCCGAACCCGCCTCGGACGAGGCCTTCGAAACCGTTGATGCGCTGCGTGATTCGGCGCGGACCGCCGATCCGGATGCGTTGGTCGGTGGTTCGGACGCCACCGCCCGCGACGCCAGCGCCGCCGCGTCTCGCGACCGGGCGGTCGTGGTACCGGCCATCCTCGTCGTGGTGCTCGCGGTGCTGTACGTACTGCTGCGTGCCGCACTGGCACCGCTGATCCTGGTGGCGGTCACGGTGTTGAGCGCGTTGGCCGCACTGGGGCTCGGCGGCTGGGCCAGCGTGCACGTGTTCGGCTTCCCCGCGCTCGACAACACCACACCACTGTTCGCGTTCCTGTTCCTCGTCGCGCTGGGGGTGGACTACACGATCTTCCTTGTCACCCGCGCGCGTGAGGAGACTCCGGAGCACGGCACACGCGGCGGGATCGTGCGCGCCGTCTCCGCGACGGGAGCGGTGATCACCAGCGCGGGCATCGTGTTGGCCGCGGTGTTCTGCGTGCTCGGCGTGCTGCCGTTGATCGTGCTCACGCAGATCGGCATCATCGTCGGCCTTGGCATCTTGCTCGACACATTCATCGTGCGCACCGTGATCATCCCCGCGCTGTTCACGCTGATCGGACCGCGCATCTGGTGGCCCGCGCTCAAGGGGCAGTTCACCGAAAGGGACGCTTCGCTCGATTCGCGCGAGTGAAAGCGACCATACCGTCGATCTCGGCGACGCCCTGTTTCGCGGGTAGCGTCGGGTCATGACGCAAGCACCGGAGCTGCCGCCTCTGCATATGCGTCGCGACGCGTTCGATCCGACCCCTGCGCTGGCCGAGATCCGCGACACCACCGGTGTCCGCACGGTGGTCAACGCCTTCGGTATGACGGTGTACCTGGTCACCCGGCACGACGACGTCAAGATGGTGCTGTCCGACTACGAGAGGTTCTCCAACGGCCGCCCTCCGGGATTCGTCGTCCCCGGCGCTCCGACGCTGTCGGAGGAGGAGCTCGCCAGCGCTCGGGCGGGCAACCTGCTCGGTCTGGACCCGCCGGAACATCAGCGACTGCGCCGCATGCTCACCCCGGAGTTCACGATCCGCCGGATCAAACGGCTCGAACCCCGCATCGTCGAGATCGTCCGGGCACACCTGGACATGATGGAAACCGCCGGGGCCCCGGCCGATCTCGTCGAGCACTTCGCGCTGCCGATCCCGTCGCTGGTCATCTGCGAACTGCTCGGGGTGCCCTACGAGGACCGGGACGACTTCCAGCACCGCAGCGCGCGCCAGCTCGACTTGTCGCTGCCGTTCACCGAGCGCCTCGAGTTGCAGCGGGCCGGGCGGGCCTACATGCGATCGCTGGTCGAACGCGCACGCGACAGCCCGGCGACGACATCCTCGGCATGTTGGTCCGCGAACACGGCGCTGAGCTCACCGACGACGAACTGGTCGGCATCGCCGGGCTGCTGCTGCTCGCCGGCCACGAGACCACCTCCAACATGCTCGGCCTTGGGACGCTGGCCCTGCTGCGCCATCCCGAACAACTCGCCGTCGTCCGCGACGACCCCGACGCCGTCGGCCCCGCGGTTGAGGAGCTCCTGCGCTGGTTGTCCATCGTGCACACCGCGATACCGCGCATCACCACCACCGACGTCGAGATCGCGGGTGTCGCGATCCCGGCCGGACAGCTGGTGTTCGCGTCGCTACCGTCGGGCAACCGGGACCCCGACTTCATCGACGCCCCGAACGTGCTCGACATCGGCCGCGGCGCCGCCGGACATCTCGCGTTCGGTCACGGCGTGCACCACTGCCTCGGGGCGCCGCTGGCCCGGATGGAGATGCGGATTGCGTTTCCCGCTCTGCTGCAACGTTTCCCGGCACTGCGATTGGCCGAGGACTTCGCCGATGTGCAGTTCCGGTCGTTCCACTTCATCTACGGTCTCCAGTCGCTGTCAGTGGATTGGAGGTGAGGGATGTGAAGGTGCACGCCGACCGCGACGTCTGCATCCAGGCGGGCAACTGCGTGATGTCGGCCGACGCCGTTTTCGACCAGGACGACGACGGCATCGTCGTGGTGCTGGTCGATGAGGTGCCCGACGAGGAGCTTGACCACGCCCGCGAGGCCGTGAAGCTCTGTCCGGCACAGGCTTTACGGCTCGTCGATTAGCCGGGGTCGGGTCGGTGCGCGAGGAGTTGCACGCTGACCACCAGCACCCACGCCGGGAAGATCAGCACCGACCACATGCTGAGGTCGGCGGCCAGGAGCACCGCCACCGCCACGACGTAGGTGGCGATGCTCAACCAACGCGGCATCAGCCGCGTCCTCAGCCAGATCGTGGCCAACGAGATCATGAACACCGCCGCCATGCGCAGCGCGTAGGTCTTCGAGATCGTCATCAGCGTCATCTGTCCGAACGCGGCGACACCGGGATACGCTGCCGCGCCGCCGCGTTCAAGACCCACACCCAAGGCCACGGCGACGAACATCATCGCCAAGAACAGCAGGCCGCTTCCGAGGAATACGGTCGCGAAGAACTTGTCCTCGTAGCGGCCCATGCCGTCCCGCAGGACGCCCATGAACCAGAGGAACGCGATCCCCGCGAACGGCATCAGGATCGCCGCGATCCGCATGTTGACGCTGTGCTCGGCCACCCACTGCGAACCCGGCTCCCCGCCCTCTGGTAGGGCAATGCGGATCAGAACCAGCGCCGCCGCGAACAGCAACGCGAACGCGACACCGGCCAGGGCGGCCGAGCGAGGGGCGGTCAGGCTTCGAGGCCGCGGACCGGTTCGGTCGGTTGTCACGCCATCGGCCTCACGGCTGGCCGGCGAGCAGCTGGATCATCAACCCGTTCGCCTCGGCGAGCAGGTTGTCGTCGGGGTCGCGCAGCTCGGCGTTGACGAACGCCTTGCGTCCCTGGGCTTCCCGCAGCCAGCCGCGGGCCGACAGCTCGGTGTTGATCGGGGTCACCTTGCGGTAGTCGACGTGCAGGAAGCCGGTGCGGCTGATCGGCCGGCCGACTGCGTGGATCACCATGCCGAACACCGAGTCGAACAGCAACGGCAGCACCCCGCCGTGCACCGCGGAGTTGCCTCCGACGTGATACCGGCTGAACTGGACCTTGAGGGTGACCCCGGTCGGGTCGAGCTCCACCTCCCGGTACGGCGGCATCAGCAGGCTGCCCGCGCCGGGCAGCGACGGCACGCGGTTGGCCGGGCCGACACCTTCGGCGGCGCGGAAGGGGTCGAGCAGTGCCACCAAGGCCTCGGCCTGGTCGGCGGCTCGTTCCCAGGTGTCGCTGTCCGGGTCGGCCGACACCGCGAGGTCTTGTGCGCGGCGCATCGCCGTCAGGAAGCGGCCGAATCCCGGCCCGGGCTCGGCCCGTTGATAGTTCGGGAATCCGCCGTGCTTGTCGTAGTCGGGATCTTCGAGGTGCGGATCCGTCATCGCTGTCGGCTCTTCGCGCAAGCGTCCCCCGCAAGGAGGCGGTGCCCCCGCATCACGGCTGGGCCAGGATATCGCGGCGCACGATCGTCTGGTCTCGGCCCGGGCCGACCCCGATACACGAAACATGGGCTCCGGCAAGCTCTTCCACCCGCAACACGTAATCTCGCGCCTTGGCGGGCAGGTCATCGAACTCACGCGCTCCGGAGATGTCCTCCCACCACCCGGGCAGCTCTTCGTAAATGGGCTCGGCAAGCGCGATCTCTGACTGGGTCATCGGCATGTCGTCCAGACGCCGGCCGTGCACCCGGTACCCGACACACACCGGCACCGTCTCCAGGCTCGACAGCACGTCGAGTTTGGTGAGGAAGTAATCGGTGATGCCGTTGACCCTGGTGGCATATCGGGCGATGACGGCGTCGAACCAACCGCACCTGCGTCGCCTGCCTGTGGTCACGCCGAACTCGCCACCGGTCTTGGACAGGTACTCGCCGTTGGCGTCGAACAGCTCGGTGGGGAAAGGACCCGAGCCGACACGCGTCGTATAGGCCTTGAGGATTCCGAGCACCGTAGTGATCCGCGTCGGCCCGATACCCGATCCCACCGCGGCACCACCGGCCGTCGGGTTCGACGACGTCACATAGGGATACGTGCCGTGGTCCACATCGAGCAGGGTGCCCTGGGAGCCTTCCAGCAGCACCGTCTCGCGGTTCTCCAGCGCCGTGTTGAGCAGGTACCGGGTGTCGGCGATGCGGTGCTTGAAACCCTCCGCCTGGTTGAGCAGACTGTCGACCACCTCGGCGGCGTCGAGCGCTTTGCGGTTGTAGACCTTGACCAGCACCTGGTTCTTGAAGTCCAGTGCGGCCTCGATCTTCTCGGCCAGCAACGCGGGGTCCAGCACGTCGGCCATGCGGATGCCGATCCGGGCGATCTTGTCCTGGTAGCAGGGGCCGATACCGCGGCCGGTGGTGCCGATCTTCTTGCTGCCCGCATACCGCTCGACGACCTTGTCGATCGCGACGTGATACGGCATCAGCAGGTGTGCGTCGGCGGAGATCAGCAGCCGCTCGGTGTCCACGCCGCGGTCGACGAGCCCCTGTAGTTCGGTGAGGAGCACCCCCGGGTCGACCACCACGCCGTTGCCGATGACGTTGGTCACGCCCGGGGTGAGGATCCCCGACGGGATCAGGTGCAGAGCGAAGTTCTCACCCGTCGGCAGGACGACGGTGTGGCCGGCGTTGTTGCCGCCCTGATAGCGCACCACCCACTGGACGCGTCCACCGAGCAGGTCGGTGGCTTTACCTTTGCCCTCGTCGCCCCATTGCGCGCCGATGAGCACGATTGCCGGCATGACTTGGACCTCGCAATTCCGGCTACCCTTGCACTCAAAACCTTGTTGCAGCCGGTGAGACACCCTATCCCAGCAACTTGCGAGGAGCCGAACTTGAGCACCGGTGAGGTCGTGGTGTTGCGTTTCGGCCGACGTCGGATACCGCCCGCGCTGCGCGGCCTCCCGGTTGCCGAGACACCGGATATCCCCTGCCGTCGCCTCGTCGTCGTCGGCTCCGACGCCGATGTGGCGACGGTGTTGACCCGGCTGCTGCGCACCGATCGGCTCGGTGTCGAGGTGGCCCACGTGCGCAGGCCGTGGCACGCGCGCAGGGCACTGCGCGGCCGCGCCACGCGGGTGCCGCTCATCCGTGACGACCGAGGAACCGCGCTCGTCGGCGCCGCGTTCTGGCTCGGTGAGAGCGGGCTGGAGAAGGGCGCGCCGCCCGCCGAGTTGATCGGCGAGGCCGTGGTCGACGACGAGGTGCTCTTCGACGGAGCCGCGACCGGGGTGCGCATCGAACCGATACCGACGATGCCCGGTCTGCGCGCCAGCGTGCTGTCGCGTCACATGCGGCCACAACGGTGGGTGACGGGACGGGCGGCCCAGCTCGGCACCACCGGCGCCATCGTGGTCCGCGACGGCGTCAAGGCGGCCCGTCCGGCGAAGCGCTCGACGTTCTACCGGCACACCGAAGGCTGGCTGCAAGTGCGCTGACCTCGGGTAGCTTCGACCCGTGAGCGTTCGTCCGCTGCACCAGTCGGTGCGGCCCAGCCCCGTGTTCCTCGCGATCGTGGCGGCCACCGTGGCAGGCGGCGTGATGGCATGGGTGTGCGCGACGGAGATCTCGCGACCGCTGGCCTACGTCGGGGTGTTCACGTTCGTGATCGCGGGTTGGTTGGTGTCGCTGTGCGTGCACGAGTTCGCCCACGCCTACACCGCGTGGCGATTCGGCGACCGCGACGTCGCGGTGCGCGGCTACCTCACACTCAACCCGCTCAAGTACTCCAACCCGCTGTTGTCGATCGGGCTACCGGTCGCGATCATCGCGATCGGCGGGATCGGCCTGCCCGGCGGGGCGGTGTATGTCCACACCGCCTGGATGACCCGACGCCAGCGCACACTGGTCAGCCTTGCGGGACCGTCCACCAACCTGGTGTTCGCGGTGCTGCTGCTGGTACTGACGAGCGTGCTCTACGACCCCGCGCACGGCGTCTTCTGGGCGGGCATGGCGTTCCTGGGTTTTCTCCAGGTCACCGCGTTCGTGCTGAACATGCTCCCGGTACCCGGACTGGACGGGTACGGCGCGCTCGAGCCGCACCTGAGCCCGCAGACCCAACGAGCGGTGGCTCCGGCCAAGCAGTGGGGCCTGCTGGTCTTGCTGCTGCTGCTTTTCACCCCAGGCCTCAACACGTGGTTCTGGCAGGTGGTGCTGTGGTTTTTCGACTTCACGGGCGTGCCGCGCCCGCTGGTGTGGCTGGGCAGCGATCTGACCCGGTTCTGGTCGGCCTGGTTCTGATCGCACCGCGATGAGCGCCGGGCGGTCCACCGCCTTGCAACATATGCGAATTTCCGCATATATTGCGAACATGGGTGCCGGTCACGATCACAGCAGAGGCGACACCCGGGTCAGCCGGATGGCGGTCGCCGCGGCGATCCTGACCGCGTTCTTCGTGATCGAGCTCGTCACGGCGCTGATGATCAACTCGATCGCGCTGTTGGCGGACGCCGGCCACATGCTGACCGATCTGGTCGCGATGTTCATGGGCCTGACCGCGGTACTGCTGGCCCGCAGGGGCAGTACCTCCCCGGCCCGCACGTACGGCTGGCACCGCGCCGAGGTGTTCACCGCCGTGGCCAACGCGGTACTGCTGCTCGGCGTCGCGGCGTTCATCCTCATCGAGGCGATCGAACGGATCGGCGACGCACCCGAGGTGCCCGGCATGCCGATGATCGTCGTGGCCCTGGCGGGGCTGGTGGCCAACGCCATCGTCGTGCTGCTGCTGCGCTCACACTCCGAGACGAGCCTGGCCGTCAAGGGCGCCTACATGGAGGTCGTCGCCGACACCGTCGGCAGCATCGGTGTGCTGATCGCGGGCATCGTCACGGTCACGACGGGCTGGCCGTATGCCGACGTCGTGGTCGCGGTGTTCGTCGCGCTGTGGGTGTTGCCGCGGGCATTCGCACTGGCGCGGGCCGCTTTGCGGATCTTGTCGGAGTCGTCGCCCGCTCACATCGACGTCGAGGAGTTGCGGACCGCCCTGTGCGCGGTCGAGGGCGTGACCGACGTGCACGATCTGCACGTGTGGACCCTGGTGCCGGGCAAGGACATGGTCACCGCGCACCTGACCAGCAACCGAGATTCGGCGCTGGTGCTCGACGACGCGCGCGCCGTGCTGACCGAACGCGGTCTGGATCATGCGACGGTTCAGGTGGAACCCGGCGACGGCACCGGGGACTGCAACTGCGAAGCGGAATAGTCAGGCGAGCCCGAGTTCGTGCCGCGCCGAGAGATCGCAGTCGTCGAGCAGGTCCAGGCAGCGCTGGTTCTCGTCGGTCTCCCCGATCGCGTCGGCCGCACGGGCCAGCGCCGCGACACAGCGCAGAAACCCGCGGTTGGGTTCGTGGCGGTAGGGCACGGGACCGAAGCCCTTCCAGCCGTTGCGGCGCAACTGATCCAGCCCGCGGTGATAGCCGGTGCGCGCATAGGCGTAGGCGGTGATCGCCCTGTCATCGGAGAGCGCGTCCTCGGCCAGCGTCGCCCATGCGACCGACGCGGAGGGATGCGCGGCCGCCACGATCGCCGGCTTCTCCCCGGCGGCGAGTTCGGCTTCGGCGTCGCTGTCGCCGGGCAGCAGCACCGGATCCGGCCCCAGAAGATCACCCATCCCTGTCATGGCCCCCATTGTGCCGTGCCCGCCGCCGCCGGCGGCACCGCACGGGTCCGAGCGCGGACTGGGCAGCGGTGACTAAGCTTCCGGCCGTAGCGTCGTAAGGGAGGACCGCAACAGGCATGTCGAATCCATCAGGGCCTGACCAGCCGGAAGATGGTCCGGAAGGGTCGGACACCTCCGACGTTCACGGCTCCGAGAACCCCGAAACACCCGAAAGCGACGATGCCCGGCCCGCCGACCCGGCCACCGAGGCGATCGAACCGCACGGCGACCACGAGCCCGCGACCGAGGTCATGTCGACCGCGCAACCGCACGCCGAGTCGGCGCCGGGCCTCGAGCAGGGTGAGCGCCGATTCACCGCGCCCTCCGGATTCGACGCGGGCACCACGCAGAAGATCGACACCCCGGCGGAACCGGCTACCGAGGTGTTCTCTGCTCCCGGTTCGGTCGGAGAGCAGAAAAACGTTGCTCCACAAGTTATTCCGCCCCGTGGCGACGCTCCCCCGGCGCCGCGGCAGCGCCGCAGCTGGGGCTGGGTGGTGGCCGTGGTGTTGGTCATCGCCGCGCTGGTGGCGATCGCGGTGCTGGGCACCGTGTTGTTGACCCGGGACTCGGGGCCGCGGGTGTCGCAGGAGGAGATGGTCCGCAACACCATCGAGGAGTTCGACACCGCGATCCAGAACGGCGATCTGGCCAAACTGCGCAGCATCACCTGCGGCAGCAAGCGGGACAGCTACGTCAGATACGACGACAAGACGTGGGACGAGATCCACGAACGAGTCGCCGCCGCCAAGCAGTATCCGGTGGTCGCCAGCATCGACCAGGTGGTGATCAACGGTGACCACGCCGAGGCGAACGTGACCGCGTTCATGGCCTACGCCCCCCAGACCCGGTCGACGCGCAGCTTCGATCTGGAATTCCGCGACGAGCAGTGGAAGATCTGCCAGGCGCCGCAATAAGCGAGTTCGGTGTAGTTCGTCGCGCCGATCGCAACCAACTACACCGAAATCACGCGGCCGCGGTGACCGAACGGCCCGCGCTGTGCAGATCGCGGCACGCCTCGACGACGCGTTCGCTCATCGAGGCCTCCGCCTTCTTCAGGTAGCTGCGCGGGTCATAGGCCTTCTTGTCGCCGACCTCCCCGTCGATCTTCAACACCTTGTCGTAGTTGGTAAACATGTGCGCGGCCACCGGCCGGGTGAAGGCGTACTGGGTGTCGGTGTCGACGTTCATCTTCACGACGCCGTAGCGTAACGCGTCTTCGATCTCGGACTTCAGCGAGCCCGAGCCGCCGTGGAAGACGAAGTCGAAAGGCTGTGCATCCGAGGGTAATCCGAGTTTGGCTGCGGCGACCTTCTGCCCCTCGTCGAGGATTTCGGGACGGAGTTTGACGTTGCCCGGCTTGTACACGCCGTGCACGTTGCCGAACGTCGCGGCCAGCAGGTACCTGCCGTGTTCGCCCGCACCGAGCACCTCGACGGTCTTCTCGAAATCCTCTGCGGTGGTGTAGAGCTTGTCGTTGATCTCGTTGGCGACGCCGTCCTCCTCGCCGCCGACTACACCGATCTCGATCTCCAGCACGATCTTCGCCGCCGCGGCGTCCTTGAGCAGTTCGCGTGCGATCTCGAGGTTCTCGTCGAGCGGGACGGCCGAGCCGTCCCACATGTGCGACTGGAACAACGGCTGCCCACCGTCGGAGACCCGTTGCTGGGAGATGGCCAGCAGCGGCCGCACGTAGGCGTCGAGCTTGTCCTTGGGACAGTGGTCGGTGTGCAACGCCACGGTGATCGGATACCTTTCGGCGATGACGTGAGCGAACTCGGCGAGTGCGACTGCACCGGTGACCATGTCCTTGACCCCGAGTCCCGACGCGAATTCGGCTCCGCCGGTGGAGAATTGGATGATCCCGTCACTGCCGGCGTCGGCGAAGCCCTTGATGGCCGCGTTCACCGATTCCGATGATGTGCAGTTGATGGCCGGAAACGCGTAACCGTGCTCCTTGGCCCGGTCGAGCATCTGCGCGTACACCTCGGGCGTTGCGATGGGCATGAGCCGTCCTCTCGCCGTTTCGGCGATTATCCCACCGCGACGGCCGGTTCACATGGTCAAGACCATGCGGTAGCGGGCCCGGCCCTCCTCCATCGCGGCGTAGGCCTCGGCGGCCTCGGCCAGCGGACGCTCCTCGATCCTGGCGCGCACCCCGCTCTGCACCGCGAAGTGCATCGTCTCCTCGACATCGCGTGAGGTGCCCGACGGATGGCCGCTCACGCTCAGTCCGTCGGTGATCAGCTGGACCGGGGCGATCGGCAGCGGGTCGGCGGTGACGCCGATGATGACGAGCTCGCCCTGGGCCGCCAGCCCGCCGACGGTGTCGGCCATCGCCTGTGAATTCGCCGCCGTCGCCAGCACCACCGCCGCACCGCCGAGGTCCTTGAGCGCCGCGGCGACGTCGACGGCCTTGGAGTCGATGTAGTGATGCGCGCCGAGTTCGCGGGCATCGGCCTCCTTGTCCGCACCGCGGGCGATCGCCACCGTCTCGAAACCCATCGCCCTAGCGAACTGCACGCCGAGGTGACCGAGGCCGCCGACGCCGAGCACGGCGACGAGGTCACCTGACTTGGCCTTCGTCTGCCGCAGCCCGTTGAAGGTGGTGACGCCCGCGCAGCCCATCGGGGCGGCCTCGGCGAACGACAACGCCTCCGGGATGCGGGCCAGCGCTGTGGCGGGCGCGGTCACCGATTCGGCGTAGCCGCCCGGATAGTGCCAGCTCGGCACCTGCATGCGCTCGCACTGCATGAACTGGCCCTTGCGGCACGGCACACAACGGTTGCAGTTGCCGCCGAACCATCCGACAGCCACCCGGTCACCGACCGCGAAATCCTCGACACCATCGCCGACCTCGGCGATCGTCCCGGCGATCTCGTGGCCCAACGTGATCGGCCAGTGCAGGCCCGGAAAGCCACCGGCCACGAACCCGTGGTCGGTACCGCACACGCCGCAGGCGGCGACGGCGATGCGCACGTGCAACGGCGGCGGTGAGGTGGTTTCGACGTCGGCCAGAGTGAGGGGACCGCCGACGGATTCGACGAGAACCGCCTTGTGAGTGGGCATTCTGTGAGCGTATCGGTGGTCCCGCGAGTACGCCCGGCATCGTGGTTTCCCGGACTGACGAGACAGCCCGGTATCTTGGGGCCTTGTGACCACCCCCTCACCGTCGATGGCCATCGCGGCGACCGACCACCTGGCGCTGATGCCGGACTTCCTCGACCCGATGAAATTGCTGGGCTACTTCGGCACGTGGGCGCTGGTGGGGCTGCTGGTCGTCATCTTCGTCGAGTCCGGGGTGTTGTTCCCGATCCTGCCTGGCGACTCGCTGCTGTTCGTGGCGGGCATGCTGGCCGCGGGCACGGCCGCGCTGGCCGAGGGCGGCGGCGAGGTCATCAACTTCCAGCTCTGGCAGTTGCTGCTGTTCATCCCCATCGCCGCGGTGCTGGGCGGTCAGGTCGGGTACTGGATCGGGCGCAACATCGGCACCGCGATGTTCAAACCCGATGCGCGGATCCTCAAGCAGAAGTACCTCGAAGAGGCGCACGTGTTCTTCGAGCAGCGCGGGCCGTTCGCGATCGTCATCGCCCGCTTCGTGCCGATCGTCCGCACGCTCGCGCCGTTGACCGCGGGGGCGGCCCGGATGAGCTATCCGGTGTTCACGTTGTTCAACGTGATCGGGGCCATCGTGTGGGGTGTCGGACTGACCCTGCTCGGATATTGGCTCGGCCGGTTCGAGACCGTCCAGAAGCTGCTCGAGCCGATCGTGATCGCGATCGTCGTGATCTCGGTGCTGCCGATGTTCATCGAGTGGTACAAGCGGCGCCGCGCGGCCAAACGTGCAGGAATTGCCGCACCCCCGCTCGACTCCACCTCCGGAGACCAGCCGGGCTAGCGGCCTCGGCTGTTCTCGAGCGCGCGGATCAGGCTAGCGGCGTCCCACGGACCCTTGTGCCGCTTGCCGTTGACGAAGAAGGTCGGCGTCGAGTTCAGGTCCATCAACTCCGCGTCCTGCGCGTCGTCCTGCACGCGGTGATAGACCTTCGACGAGTGCACCCGCACGTCCTGGTCGAATCGCTCGATGTCGCAGCCCGCGCCCACGGCGTAGCGGTAGATGTCCGACCACTCCAGGTCGTCCTGGTGGCCGAACAGTTCGCGGGCCATCTCCCAGAACCTGCCCTGCAGCGCGGCGGCCTCGCTGGCCCGTGCGGCGTCGAAGGCGCGGGGATGGACGCGCTCCAGCGGCAGGTGGCGCCACACGTAGCGCAGTTCTTCGCCGAAGTGCTCGCGCACCTCGTCGATGGCTCCGGTCGCGCGGCTGCAGAAGGGACACTCGAAGTCGCCGTATTCCACCAACGTCAGCGGGGCGTCGGGTTCGCCCGCGATGTGGTCCCGGTCCGGGTCGATCGGCCGCAACAGTTTCAGGCCCACCGGGTCGGGCGGGCTGAGCCGGTCGGTGATCCGGAAGATCAACCAGCCGAGGAAGAAGGCGATCACCGACGCGAGAAGCACGCCGATGATGGCCTGCTCGCGACGGACCGGATCGTCGACCGCGATGTCGACGATGAAAAGCGAGATGGTGAAACCGATTCCGGACAGCGCGGCACCGCCGGCAATCCGGCGCAAGGTGAGGCCGGGGGCCAGTGCACCGACACCGGTGCGTTGCATGATCCATGTCGCGGCGGTGATGCCGATGAACTTGCCGACCACCAGACCGGCGACGACGCCCCATGTCAGCGGTGAGCGCAACGCCGCCGAGACGGTCTGGGCGTCGAGTTGGACGCCGGCGTTGACCAACGCGAACAGCGGCAGCACCAGGAAGGACACATAAGGTCCCACGCTGGTCTGAAGCCGTTCGTTGATCGAGATCGAGTCGCGCAGACCGCGAGTGACCTCACGGGCATAGCGGGAGTTCGGCGACTGCCGGAACGCCCGAATACGCGCGACGACCTCCTCGACCTGGCTGCGCTCGGGTGAGAACACCGGAATCAGCAGGGCGACCGCCACGCCGGCCAGCGTCGGGTGCACCCCGGCCATGTACAGGCTCACCCACAGCGAGAAGCCGAGCACGGCGTAGGCGGGTCCCCGGCCGGCGGGCATGAAGCGCACCACCGCGATCGCCGCAATCAACGCCAGCGAGATCACAAGCGGCACAACGTCGATGCGATCGGAGTAGAACAGGGCGATCACGCACAGCGCGCCGACGTCGTCGACGACGGCCAAGGTGAGCAGGAAGATCCGCAGCCGGGCCGGGAACTTCGGTTTGATGATCGCCAGCGCGCCGATCAGGAATGCGGTGTCAGTGGAGATCACCACGCCCCATGCCTGCGCGTCCTGTCCGGAAGGGTTGATCAGCAAGAAGATCGCGGCGGGCACCACCAGGCCGGCGAACGCCGCCACCACAGGTACCGCGGCCCTGGCGCGGTCGGTGAGCTCGCCGATGGCGAACTCGTGCTTGACCTCGAGGCCGACGATGAAGAAGAAGAACGCCATCAGACCGTCGTTGATCAGATGCTTGACGGTCAGCTCGAAGCGGTGCTCGGCGAAGGTGAACCCGACATGGGTGTCCAGCAGCGTCCAATAGCTGTGCGCCCATGGCGAATTCGCCCACAGTAGCGCCGCGAGAGTGAAGAGCAGCAGCAAGCCCGCCGCGGCGTTCTCCCCCGTCTTGGCCGCTTTGGCGCCGGCGCTGAACCGAGCGGGCAGCGCGCGGGCGATGCGCAGACCGGCTTCGGTGCTCACGCCTCCGCCACCCCGTGGGCGGCTTCCATCAACATCCAGCCCGCCAACTGCACCGACAGGTCGCGCTCGGGCACCTCGGAGGCGTTGACCGCGCCCTCGACGAACTGTGCCTGGCCCCCGGCGGCGGAGGGGATCTCGGCGGTGCGGTCCCAGAATGCGCTGAACAGCGGCATCCCGTCGATCACCTGACGGTTCTGCCACGCCGCCTCCGCGGAGGCCAGCACCAGCGAGCGGGCGGTGTCTCGGGCCGCCGCGTCGTCTTCGCCGTTCTGCGGCAGCGTGGTCGCGACGAGCGCGAGATAGCGGGCAAGGATGCCGTTGAACAGGCCACCGTCACCACCGCCTGCGCCCTTGATGACGCTGTCGACCGCCATGTGTTCGGCAACCGCGGCGGTCAACCGGTGCACCCGGGCGGCGTGCTCGGGGTCGTCGGTCCGCGCCGCCAGTTCCGTTTCCAGCCCCAGCACCACGCCTTGGCAGTACGTGTACTGCGCCCGCACGAGCGAGCCGCCCTTGATGCCGTCGAACACGAGGTGGGTGTCCGGGTCGATCAACGTTTCATCGAGCCAGTCCGACATCTGCTGGGCCCGGCGCAACCGGTCGTAGCGAGCCAGGAAGATCGCGGCCGGGCCGTTGGCGGGCGCGTTGAAGAACTGGTCCTGTTTGCGCCAGGGGATGCCGCCGCCGTCTTCGGGCACCCACGCGTTCATGAACTGCTCGGAGAGTTTCTTCAGCGCCTTGGGCCGCTCGACGGATGCGAGCCCGGCCGCGCGTTCCAGCGCCAGCGCCAACCACGCCATGTCGTCGTAGTAGTCGTTGACCCAGGAGAAGTTGTTGCGCAACCGGTGTGCGCGGATCTGGCGCGCAATCGCCTTCTGCCGCTCGGGTCGAGGGTCGCGCAGTTGGGCGTCGACGAGGTTGTCGAGCAGATGCGCCTGCCACCAGTAGTGCCACGTTCCGAACAGCCGGTGCTGCCGCGTCGCGGGCCAGGCGACGACGCCGAGTTGCGTGCCCGGCAGGCCCCACAGCCGTCTGATATGTCGTGTGGCGATCGCGGCCTCAGCGCTGGCTGCGCGGTTGGCCCAGAGCTGATCCATGGTGTCGATCCTGCCTTACCAGGCCGCCGAAAGGTCCCCGTGTTGGGTGATCCACGTGTGCATCGCGATACCCGCCGCGACACCGGCGTTGATGCTTCGCGTCGAGCCGAATTGGGCGATGGACACGGTCATGGCGGCGCCGGCCCTCGTCTCGGGGGTGATCCCCGGCCCTTCCTGGCCGAAGACCAGCAGGCAGTCGCGTGGCAGCGGCGTGGTTTCGATGCGCACCGCGCCCGGGACGTTGTCGACGGCGACGACCGTCAGGCCGGCGTCGGCGGCGTGGGCGAGCAGTGCGGCGCTGGTGTCGTGGTGGCGCAGCCGTTGGTAGCGGTCGGTCACCATCGCGCCGCGGCGGTTCCACCGTCGCCTGCCGACGATGTGCACGGTGTCGACGGCGAACGCGTTCGCGGTGCGCACGACCGCGCCGATGTTGGCGTCGTTGCCGAAGTTCTCGATCGCGATGTGCAGGGCGTGCCTGCGCTGGTCGATGTCTGCGATGATCGCTTCGCGCGTCCAATAACGGTACGCGTCAACGACATTGCGGGTGTCCCCGTCGCGGAGCAAGGCCGGGTCGTAGCGCGGGTCGTCGGGCGGCGGCCCCTGCCACGGGCCGACACCGGGCGCCTCGCCCCATTCGGTAGGGCCGGCGACTTCCGGTTCCGGCGGGTCAGTCATCCTTCGTCCAGAGCGCGGCGTGGGTACCGGCGAGCGAAACGGTCGCGTACAGCAGCGCTTTGTTGATCTCGCCCTGGGTGCACAGCGATGCCCGCACCTGGACGGCGTCGCGGGAGGCATCGGGAAGCACCAGCACCGAGGCGCCGTAGACGTCGCATGCGTGGCTCAGCCCGGGTGCTGGCAGTGCCGGCGAAACCAGCACCATCGCCGGCCCACCGCGCTGCTGCGAGACCTCGCGGTATTGCTCTGCCATACCGCTGATCTCGAGACCGATCAGCATGTAGCCGTTTCCGGTGAACGCGTTCGGGTCGCCCAGCGCCGCCGGGGCGAGCATGGCGCCGTCTGCGCGGAAGGCATCCAAGCTCGTGGTGCGGATCGACAATCCGGTGTCGTTGTCCCTGACCGCGGGCAGTCCGACCGGGAAGGCCGCGGGATGGGCGACGGTGGTGCCCGGTGTCCGGTCGCGCGGCGAGTAGGCGTACACGCCGCGCACCTGCACCTGGTCGCGCGCGGGCCCTATGCAGACCGTGCCAGTGAGGCGATCGGCTGTGGGAGCCGAGAGCGGTTGCAGCTCAAGGTCGGTGGCATCGCGACAGCCTCCGATGCCGTTGGCCTCGATCGGGTGCGCGAGCGCCCCGTACAGGCCGAACCGGATGTCTTCCGGCTTGGCGTGCGGCCCGTCGGCCTCCGCGGGTGAGGCGTCGACGTCGAACAGCACGTAGTCGCCGTCGAATCGCAGGTTCGACACCGACATGTTCCACCCCAGTGTGGCAAGGGATTCGCCGATGGTGGCCGTCTGCGCGCCGTAGGGATGAACCGACGCATCGTCTTGGGAGCATGCCGATGCCGCGACGACGACGATCGCGGTCAGCGCCGCGATCACCGCACGCACGTACGCGGTGCCCTATGTCCGGCCACGACCCCGGCCCACGACTTTGGTCATGGCGCGCACCAGGTTTCGCGGCACCACCCGTCCTGCGGTGGTGAGCACCTTGTACTGCACGCCAGGGATGATTACGACCTTTCCCTTCGCGACGCCGGCCATCGTCTCGCGAACCACGTCGTCGACCTCGAGCCAGAACCACGACGGTGTGCCGTCCATGTCGATGCCCGCCCGCTGGTGGAACTCGGTGCGCACGAAGCCCGGGCACAGCGCGTGCACTCCGACGCCGGTGCCGCCCAGGCCGTTCGCGAGGCCTTCGGAGAACGCGACCACCCAGGACTTGGAGGCCGAATACGTCGACCCGCGGCCGGGTAGCAGACCGGCGACGCTGGCGACGTTGATCACCGTGCCGCGTCCGGCGTCCAGCATCGGGGGCAGCGCCGCGTGCGTCAGCTGCATGACGGCGGTGACGTTGACGTCGAGCTGCGATTGCAGCAGTGAGTAGTCCGCGCTCCAGAACTCGCCGGAGGTTCCGAAACCGGCGTTGTTGACCAGCACCTGAACACCCGCGGCGAGCCGGTCGGCCACCTTGGCACGGTCGGCGGCCTCGGCCAGGTCGGCGGTGAGCACCTCAACGGCCGCACCGCCTTCGTCGCGCAGTTCGGCGGCAAGGCGCTCGAGCCTGGTCACGTCGCGTGCGACGAGCACGAGATCGTGGCCGTCACGGGCGAACCTGCGCGCAAAGCCCGCTCCGATACCGGACGTCGGTCCGGTGATCAGGGCGACGGGGCGAGACATGGCTTCAGGCTACTTCCCCCTGTCGCGGGTTCCGGGCGAGACCACTTACCGCTGATAGTGCGGTGACTGCCGTCCGTTGCGCGACGGGGGTTGACGCCGTGCGTCGGGCCGGGGCGGCTGTTGGGGGTAGCGCGCCGCTTCGGGGCGGCCCGGAGCGTCGACGCCCGGTGCCGGTTCACCGCGGCCCGCTGCGGGGGTGAGCGGGCGGCTGGGCGACCCGCTTCGCCGGGCCAGCGCGCCCTGGCTGCCCTGCGCCATGGCCTGCGGGGTCGGCGGCAGGACGCGCAGAAGGTCGTTGAACTGGCGCACGGTGCGCAGACCCTCGTCCCACTGCGCGCGCGTGCTGGTCACCGGCATGGAGACCAGCGTCCAGTGCTCCTCGTTCCACATGATCTCGGCACAGTCGGGCGCGGTGTGGGCGAATGTCACCATCCGCCGGTCGCACGCGCGCCGAGCGGCATCGAGGTTGGTGGAGTAGACCATGCGCGGGCCGATCGCGCCGAGCAGCCAGATGTCGCTTTCTCGCGGCTCTTTGATGCCCTTGAGCCGCAGGTCGACGACGACGTTGGTGCCGACCTTGCGGTGCAGCGCGATCACCGTCGCTACGTCTTCGAGGTCGAAGATGAACACCGCCTCGCCGCGGATCTGCCCGAGGACCACGTTCTTCGCGGCGACCTCACCGACCGTCGACATCACCCCGCGCTTCCAGCGTTGGACGATGTCGGTCGATTCATGTTCGTAGTCGAAGCCGTGCGACTTCGCCCAGGACTTGCGTCGGCGCCCCAAGCCGCGTCGACGGTCGATGTCGACGTAGAGCAGCACGGCCGCACCGACGAAGCAGAGCGCGGACAGCGTGAACCAAAGCGGGACCATTGCGCTCTAGCCTACGTGCAGGTAGCGCCGAATCCCGAACTCTTCCTGGTCACAACCCGGCATCTGGCAAATTCCGCCGCGCGAAATTGCATTCCAGCAGGTGTCTACTCGACATTTCGCTGCCGGAATGCAATTTCGCGGCGGAACGACGGGCTCAGCCCAGCACCAACGAGTCGCCGTCGGCGCTGAGGTTGACCGGCACGATGTCGCCGTCGTGCACGTCGCCTGCCAGCAGCAGCTTGGCCAGCTGGTCGCCGATGGCCTGCTGGATCAGCCTGCGCAGCGGACGGGCACCGTAGAGCGGGTCGAAGCCCCGCTCGGCCAACCACTTCTTGGCGGGCAGGGACACCTCGAGGGTGAGCCTGCGCTGCTCCAACCGCTTGGCCAGCTGCTCGAGCTGGATATCGACGATGTGCACCAGCTCCTCGGGGTTCAGCCCGTCGAACACAATCACGTCGTCGAGCCGGTTGATGAACTCCGGCTTGAACGCCCCGCGCACCGCGGCCATCACCTGCTCCTCGGTGCCACCGGCACCCAGGTTCGACGTCAGGATCAGGATCGTGTTGCGGAAGTCGACCGTACGGCCCTGGCCGTCGGTGAGCCTGCCCTCGTCGAGCACCTGCAGCAGCACGTCGAACACGTCCGGGTGGGCCTTCTCGATCTCGTCGAACAGGATCACCGTGTACGGGCGACGCCGCACCGCCTCAGTCAACTGACCGCCCTGGTCGTAGCCGACGTAGCCGGGCGGCGCGCCGACCAGACGGGCCACCGAGTGCTTCTCGGCGTACTCGCTCATGTCGATGCGGACCATCGCCCGCTCGTCGTCGAACAGGAACTCCGCCAGCGCCTTGGCCAGCTCGGTCTTACCGACACCGGTCGGGCCCAGGAACATGAACGAACCCGTCGGCCGGTTCGGGTCGGCGACACCGGCGCGGCTGCGCCGCACGGCATCCGACACCGCCTGCACGGCCTTCCTCTGCCCGACGACGCGCTTGCCCAGCTCGTCCTCCATGCGCAGCAGCTTGGCCGTCTCGCCCTCGAGCATCCGACCCGCGGGGATACCGGTCCACGCCGACACCACCTCGGCGATGTCGTCGGGTCCGACCTCCTCCTTGAGCATGACGTCCTCGCGCGCCTCGGCGTGCGGGAGCGCCGCGTCGAGCTTCTTCTCCACCTCCGGGATGCGGCCGTACCGCAGTTCGGCGGCCCGCTCCAGGTTGCCGTCGCGTTCAGCGCGGTCGGCCTCACCTCGCAGCGACTCGAGCTGCTCTTTGAGCTCGCGCACGACGTCGATGGCGTTCTTCTCGTTCTGCCAACGGCTGGTCAGTTGGGCCAGCTCCTCCTTCTTGTCGGCCAGTTCGCCGCGCAGCTTCTCCAGCCGCTCCTTGGAGGCGGCGTCTTCCTCCTTGGACAGCGCCATCTCCTCGATCTCGAGGCGGCGCACCAGCCGCTCGACCTCGTCGACCTCGACGGGCCGCGAGTCGATCTCCATGCGCAGCCGGGACGCGGCCTCGTCGACCAGGTCGATCGCCTTGTCCGGCAGGAACCGCGAGGTGATGTAGCGATCGGACAGCGTCGCCGCCGACACCAACGCGGAGTCGGTGATGCGCACACCGTGGTGCACCTCGTAGCGGTCCTTGAGCCCCCGCAAGATGCCGACGGTGTCCTCAACCGACGGCTCACCGACATAGACCTGCTGGAAGCGGCGCTCCAGCGCGGCGTCCTTCTCGATGTACTTGCGGTACTCGTCGAGCGTGGTCGCGCCGACCAGGCGCAACTCACCGCGGGCCAGCATCGGCTTGATCATGTTGCCTGCGTCCATCGAACCCTCGCCGGTGGCACCGGCGCCGACGATGGTGTGCAGCTCGTCGATGAACGTGATGATCTGACCCGCCGAGTTCTTGATCTCGTCGAGCACGGCCTTCAGCCGCTCCTCGAACTCACCGCGGTACTTCGAGCCGGCGACCATCGAGCCCAGGTCCAGGCTGACGACGGTCTTGTCGCGCAGGCTTTCCGGTACGTCGCCCGCCACGATGCGCTGGGCCAGGCCCTCGACGATCGCGGTCTTGCCGACGCCGGGCTCACCGATCAGCACCGGGTTGTTCTTGGTGCGACGGGATAGCACCTGCACGACGCGACGAATCTCGGTGTCGCGCCCGATCACCGGGTCCAACTTGCCCTCACGGGCCCTTGCGGTCAGATCGGCGGAGTACTTCTCCAAGGCCTGGTAACTGCCCTCGGGGTCCGGGCTGGTGACCCGGGCGCTGCCGCGCACCTTGACGAACGCCTCGCGCAGCGCCTGCGGGGAGGCGCCGTGGCCGGTCAGCAGCTTCGCGGTGTCCGAGTCGCCGGTGGCCAGGCCGACCATCAGGTGTTCGGTCGAGACGTACTCGTCGTCCATCTCGGTCGCCAGGTTCTGGGCGGCGGTGATCGCGGCCAGGGCTTGCGGAGCGAGCTGCGGCTGCGAGGCCGCGCCGCTGGCGCTGGGCAGCCGGTCGAGGAGTCGCTGCGCTTCCGCGCGGATCGTCGCGGGTTCGACGCCGACGGCCTCGAGAAGGGGTGCGGCAATGCCGTCGTTCTGGGTCAGCAGAGCCATCAATAAGTGGGCAGGCGTGATCTGCGGGTTGCCCGCGGACGTGGCCGCCTGCAATGCCGCGGTCAGTGCCGCCTGAGTCTTGGTCGTCGGGTTGAACGAGTCCACGACACCTCCCTTTCTGTGGGTACGTGAGCTTGGCGAAAATGCTTGTCGGATAGTTCAACGCCGTCAATGTTGAGTCTGTTCCACTCAAGTCTAGTCAATTCTCCGCGCTTCCGATGCGTCCGCGGTCAGCTTCGCAAACAACACGCCGCACAACTGTCACAGTTTTCACAGCTGTATCAGCGAGGCTGGTCCCTATGCGTCGACTCACCGCCGCACTCGCGGGCTTCGCGCTGAGCGCGGTCGTCTCATCAGTGCTGGCTTCCCCCGCGTCCGCGGCCAGCGACGAAGATCAGGTCCGCGCGGTCCTCGCCGGAATGAACGGCTCGTACAACCGCGCGGACTTCGCCTCGTTCGCCACACACGTCTGCGCACCGACGCGCGCGGCCGCGGGGTTCGAGGACGAGTGGTACGCCAGCCGCAAAGCCGACGGTCCCACCCGGATCTCAGTCAGTTCGGTGACGGTCGCGGGCGAACCCGCGGCGTCGGCCGTCGCCACGGTGCGGTTCACCGCCGCGAACCAGCCCAGCGCCAAGACCTTCGACATCGACTTCCGGCGCGAGGGCGGCGAGTGGAAGGCCTGCCGGTACCACCCGGCGCGATCGATCTGACCGTGACAGACGACGACACCGCCGCCACGGTCATCATCGGCCAGCGGGTCCGCACCGGTAAGGAGCGAGATTTCGAGCGGTGGCAGCGCGACCTCAACCGCGAGGCGTCCCGGTACCCCGGCTTCCTCGGCGCCGAGGTCAACCCGCCCACCGCCGTTCAGCCCGAATGGGTGGTGGTCTACCGGTTCGATTCGGTCGTTCACCTGCAGGCGTGGCTCACCAGCGCCACCCGCCAGGACGGCCTGAGCGCGGGCCGGCAGTACTTCGACGGTCCGGCCACCCAACAGGTCGTCGGCGGTCACGCCAGTGCGGACGATGCGCTGGTGACCGCGGTCGTCAGCCATCGGGTCAGCGCCGACGATGTCGACGATTTCCTCGCATGGCAGGAGCGACTTCGCCTGGCCGAGAACACCTTTCCCGGCTTCCGCGGCAGCGAGCTGTTCCGCCCCGTTCCGGGGGTGCAGGACGAGTGGACCGCGATCTACCGCTACGACACCGCAGCGGACCTCGACCGTTGGCTGGGCTCGAAACAGCGGCGCGAGCTCCTTGCCGAGGGCGAGAGGTTCTCAGACTTCGAACTGCGCACCGTCGACAATTCGTTCGGCAGCTGGTTCGCCTTCGACGAGCACGGCAGACCTGCCCCACCACCCTCGGACCTCAAGACGTCGATCGCGGTGTGGGTCGGGCTGTATCCGACGGTCATGTTGCTCACCGTCGCCCTGTCCCCGCTGCGCCTGCCGTTGTGGTTGAACCTGCTCATCGGGAACCTCTTGTCCAGCTTGATCATCAGCTTCGTCGTCATGCCCTACTACGTGAACCCGCTACTGAAGCACTGGCTGCGTCCGCCGCCGGACGCGCCCCTGGCACGCACCAACGTGCGCGGCCTCGCGACAGTGGCGATCGTCATGTTGTTCTGGGCGCTGACGTTCCACTTCCTGACGGTGGTCTTCTACCGCCTGCACTGACACCGATCCCGGCGCCGCGACGCGCGCATGTCGCTGTAGAACCGCACCGGCAACGGGCATTCCGATATGTTCGGCCTCGTGGACAAGGGATCGTTGCTGACCGAACTGATCCCCTTGGCGTTGGTGGTCGCGCTCTCGCCGCTGTCGATCATTCCCGCGGTGCTCGTGCTGCACACCCCGCGACCGCGTCCGACCGGGCTGGCCTTTCTGGCGGGCTGGATCATCGGGTTGGCGGCGCTGACGAGCGTGTTCCTTCAGGTGTCCAGCTTGATGGGTGGGCGCGAGGGCCAACCGCCGGGATGGGCGTCTTATCTGCGGATCGTGGTCGGTGCGGCGCTCATCGTGTTCGGCATCCAGCGATGGCTGAACCGGAAGAAGTCAGCCCACAAACCCAAATGGATGCAGAGCCTGAGCACTCTGACCCCGCTGCGGGCGGGCGGTGCGGCGATGGCCTTGACCGTGATCAACCCGAAGGTCTTGTTCATCTGCGCCGCAGCGGGTTTGGCGATCGGCACCGCCGGCGGCGGCGCACGCGACGACTGGCTGGCCGTCGCCTGGTTCGTGATCGCGGCCGGATCGACGGTGGCGCTGCCGATCCTGGCCTATGCGGTTTCCGGCGACCGCCTCGACCGGCCGCTGAGCCGGCTCAAGGATTGGATGGACAACCAGCACGCCGTCCTGATGGCGGGCATTCTCGTCGTAATCGGTCTCATGGTGCTGTACAAGGGCATTCACGGGCTATGACTCGCCGAACGCAGGCAGACCGAGCTCGGTGGCGTCGGCGGTCAGGTACCGCGTCACCGTCGGCGCCAGAAGCCGTACCAGGTCGTCGTCGGGCAGGGTGGCCAACGGTGGAATCTTCATGACGAAGCGCAATATCGCCGTGCCCACGAGTTGGCTCGCAGCCAGCAGCGCGCGCAGCCGGGCCTGCTCTCCTCCCCCGAGCTCGTCGGACACCGCACTCAGCACGTAGTCCCGCATGAACCCGCGAAACGCCTCGTGAGCGTCGGAGTTCGAGGTGGCCGACTGCAACATCGCGACCATCGTCGGCCCCGATTCGGGTGACTGCCAGATCCGCAGGTACGCCCGCACCATTCTGGTGCCGATGTCGGGGTCGTCGTCGGGGCCACCTGCGAGCGCGGAGATCAGAGTCCCGGGGTCGACGACCACGTTGAGCGACGCCCGGAACAGGTCGGCCTTGGACCCGAACAGATAGAGCACCATCGACGGGTCGACGTGGGCGTCGCGGGCGATGTCACGCAGCGTCGTCTTCTCGTATCCCTGGGCGCCGAACCGCTTGCGCGCCGCGGCGAGCACCGCCTCGCGCGAAACCGGTTCGCCCTGACGGCGCCCGCGGCGGGTCGTTTTCGCTGGTGACGCCATGGCCCGAGATTAGCATTTCAATGACTGTTGAAATCTGCCGTCTGCGGAGTTACGCTGCCGATGCGCATTAATTCAACGATTAATGAAAAGGCAGGGCCATGACTACCGAAAAAGCCATGACTACCGACACCCCCGCGCGGTCCAGCCACCACGCATCGCCAGTCCACGAACCGCCTGCCGCAGTACGGGCCACAGGCGTGGTCGTGGTGCTCACCGTCGTCATCGCGATCGTCGCGTTAGCCTTCGCGCTGCCCGCAGCCCGAACCGCTCCGCACCACGTGCCGATCGGCGCGGCGGGGCCGCAGGCGGCAAGCGGACAAGTCGCTGCCACCATGGAGCAGCAGGCGCCTGGCGCATTCTCGTTCACCTATTACCCGAGCGCGGACGCGCTGCGCGAAGCGATCCGCGCCCGCGACGTCTACGGCGGCATCGCACTCGGGCCCGACGGTCCCACGCTGATGATCGCGACCGGCGGCAGTCCGATGATCGCCCAGATGCTGACCCAGATCGGCAACGGCATCGCGCAGAAGACCGGCGCGCAGTTGCGCGTCGAGGATCTGGCGCCGCCGACAACCGACGACCCACGCGGAGTCGGGCTGGCCGCATCGGCGCTGCCCATCACCCTCGCCGGACTACTGCCCGCGATCGCGCTGATTTTCGCGCTCAAGCGTGAGGTGTGGACCCGGTTCACCGCCGCCGTGGTGTTCGCCGGTGTCGCCGGCATGACCATCGCCTCGCTGTTGCGCTGGGTCCTGGGGTCGATCGACGCGAACTTCTGGGGAGTCACCGGTGCGCTGACGCTGGGCATCCTGGCCATGGGGTTGACGCTGCTGGGGTTGGGATCGCTGTTCGGCCGCGTCGGCCTGGCGCTGGGCGCGGTGTTGGCGCTTCTCGTGGGCAATCCGCTGTCCGGCCTGAACAGCGCCCCGGAACTGCTGCCGAGCGGATGGGGGCAGGTGGGTCAGTTCCTGCCTCAGGGCGCCAACGCCACCCTGCTGCGGTCGGCGGCGTTCTTCGATGGCGCGGGCGCCACGGTGCCGGTCATCGTACTGGCCTGCTGGACCGTCTTCGGTGTGGCGTTGATCGTGCTGGCCGCGCTTCGCCAGCGAAGGGTGTCGCGAACCTGACATACACTCGGGCCGCGTGGGACTCGACGACCGTGACGCGCTGCGCATGCTGCGCGACGCGGTCGATCCCGCGCTCGGCTCCGATCTGATCCGCAGCTTCTACACCCACTGGTTCGCGATCGACATCTCGGTGCGCGACCTGTTCCCGCCGGACATGGACGAACAACGGCAGCGGTTCGGACACGCGGTGACGTGGGTTCTCGGCGAGCTTGTCGCCCAACGGGCGCAGGAGCCGGTGGCATTCCTCGCTCAGCTTGGCCGCGACCACCGCAAATACGGTGTCACACAACGACATTACGACAGCATGCAGACGGCGCTGTATGCCAGCTTCCGCAATCACCTCGTGGCGAGCTGGGACGACCAACTGGCCGAGGCCACGCACGACGCGGTCGCATTGATGATCGGGGTGATGCGCGGCGCCGCCGAGGCCGAGGAGGGCCCGCCGTACTGCGACGGCACGGTCATCGAGCACCTGCGCGTCAGCCGCGACGTCTCCGTCGTGCGGCTGCAACTGGACGAGCCGCTGTTCTACCACCCTGGCCAGTACGTGACGGTCCAGGTTCCGCAGTGGCCGCGCCGGTGGCGGTATCTGAGCCCGTCGATCCCGACCGAACCCGGCGGCGGCATCGAGTTCCACATCCGCTCGGTACCCGGAGGCATGGTGAGCACCGCGATCGTCGCCGAGACGACACCCGGCGACCGGTGGCGGCTGTCCAATCCGCACGGTGGGCTGCACGTGGACCGCGACGGCGGCGACGTGTTGATGGTGGCAGGCAGCACGGGTCTGGCGCCGCTGCGGGCGCTGATCATGGATCTCACCCGCTACGGCGTCAATCCGCGAGTGCACCTGTTCTTCGGCGGACGGTATCCGTGCGACCTCTACGACCTGCGCACGCTGTGGGAGATCGCCTCACAGAACCCGTGGCTCTCGGTCACCCCCGTCTCGGAGTTCAACACCAACCCGCCGTGGGCCGCCGACTATCCCGATGTGCAACCGCCGCGCGGCCTGCACGTGCGACAGACCGGCATGCTGGCCGACGTGGTCACCCGCTACGGCAACTGGGGCGACCGGCAGATCCTGCTCTGTGGCAGCCCGGCGATGGTGACAGCCACCAAGGCCGCCCTGATCGCCAAAGGAGCGCCCGCCGAACGCATTCAGCACGATCCCCTGGCCTCCTGAAACGTCGCGCAGCGGCCGCGGCGCCCGTACACTTCGATCAAGATCGACGGTCGGGAGCTCAGATGGTGACGATGCGAGCCGCACGCATGCACGGGTACAAGCAGCCACTGCGGCTGGAGGAGATTCCCATACCCGACATCGAGCCGAACCAGGTGTTGATCAAGGTTGGCGGGGCAGGCATGTGCCGCACCGACTTTCAGCTCATCGACGGCTACTTCAGCCTGCCGATGCCGCTTCCGGTGACGCCCGGTCACGAGGTCGCGGGCACCGTCGATCGGATCGGTGCCGACGTTCCGGCCTCCGCGGGACTGTCGGAGGGAACTCGCGCGGTGGTCTTCGGTCCCCTCGGCGACGGGTCATGCCGCCAGTGCCACCGCGGCAACGAACAGATCTGCAACCAGGGCCACTGGGTTGGCTTCGGTCCGCACGGCGGGTACGCGGAATACGTTCCGGTGGCGTACCAACAGGTGATACCCGTCGGAGCCGAGCTGTCGCCGGTCTCGCTGGCGCCACTGACCGATGCGGGTCTGACCCCGTACCGCGGGCTCAAGAAGCTGCGCGCGGCGGGCGTGCTCGGGCCGGGAACGACGCTGGCGGTGATGGGTGTCGGCGGCCTCGGCGCCTACGCCGTCCAGTACGCCAAGCTGCTCGGTGCGGGTGCTACGGTGGTCGCCTTCGCACGCAATGACGAAAAGCTGGCGCTGGCAACCGAAAACGGCGCCGACCACACGATCAACACCCGGGGCAAGACCGACGACCAGGTGCGTGACGCGCTCGAGCAGGCCACCGGCAGGCGCGAGTTCGACGCGGTGATCGAGTGTGTCGGTGCCGAGGACAGCATCCGGTTGGCCTTCGCGCTGTTGGCCACCGAGGGCGCGGTCGCATCGGTCGGTCTGGTGGGCAACCGCGTAGACATCCCGTTGTTTCCGGTCGTCGGCAGGGAGTACACGTTCTTCGGGTCGTTCTGGGGCAACTACACCGACCTCACCGAGGTCGTCGCGCTCGCCGAGGCCGGCAAGATCAAGGACAGCGTGACGCAGGTCCGCTTCGAAGACGTCAACGACCACATCGATGCGCTGGGCCGTGGTGATTTCGTCGGCCGCGCGGTGATCGTCTACGACTGAACAGATGGTGCCTGGATTGTGCATCTGACGACGGTTTCGACGCTTCCAACGTCGCCAGATTCACAAGCCGGTGAACCGCACAGCATGGGACGATCGTCTTGTGGTTGACTTCGATGCCGTCACGCTGAGCGATCCGTCCTCGGACCTGACCGCGACGTTCGCCCCGGCCGCAGGCATGGTGGGCACATCGTTGGCCGAGTCGGGTGACGAGTTCCTCGGTCAGCGCCGCGGCCTGACCGCCTATGTGAACAACGGCAAGACGATGGGGATCCCGATCCTGTACCCGTGGGCGAACCGGTTGAGCGCCAACACCTATGAGGTCGACGGGTCCGTCGTCACCCTGACTCCGGGTGCAGGTGGCGTCCGGACCGATGAGCACGGCGCGCCGATCCACGGCGTGCTCGCCGCCTATCCCGGTTGGGAGGTCAGCGACCGTACCGACAACAGCCTGACCGCCGTGCTCGACTACGGCGCCGACCCGCAACTGCTCGCGGCGTTTCCCTTCCCGCACGTGCTCACCCAGCACGTGACGCTCGAGGACCGCAAGCTGACCATCGAGACCACGGTGACGCCCACCGCGTCGCTGTCCGTTCCGCTGTGTTTCGGCTACCACCCGTACGTGAAGATCCCCGGTGTGCCGCGCGAGGAGTGGACGCTGGGCACCCCGGCGATGCGCCATCTGCCAGTGGACGACAAGGGCATACCCACCGGCGCTGACGAGCCCTGGCCGGGCGGTGAGCAGACCCTGATGGTCACCGCCTACGACGACGGTTTCGACCAGGTGGCCGAAGGCGCGGTGTTCACCCTCGCCGGAGGAGCGCGCCGCATCGACGTGACGTTCGAAACCGGTTATCCCGCAGCGCAACTCTTCGCACCGCCGAATGACGACCTGATCGGCATCGAACCGATGGCGGCCCCGACGGACGCGCTACGCAGAGGCGGATACCGAAAAGCGGCCCCCGGTAAGCCGGAGACCGCTCGGTTCTCGATCAGGATTCGTTGACCGGAGCTCTACTCCGCCTGGCGTCGCCGCCGACCGGCTCCGGGCTGCCAGACCACGACCGCGGTGCTCTTGGGCATCACGGCGAGGTCGCGTCGCGGAGACCCACGCAGCGCCTCGACTTCCTCGGTCAGCTCGCGGACCCGTGCCTGCAGCGCCTCGACCTGGTTGGTCAGTTCGATGATGCGCTTGATGCCTGCGAGGTTGACACCCTCGTCCTGGCTCAGCCGTTGCACCTCGCGGAGCAACTCGACGTCGTGCTGCGAGTAGCGCCTGCCGCCACCGGAGGTGCGTTGCGGACGCACCAGCCCGAGCCGGTCATACGTGCGCAGCGTCTGGGCGTGCATGCCTGCCAGCTCGGCGGCGACGGAGATCAGGAACGTACGGGCCTCGTCATTGGACCGTTTCGCAGCCATTACGCACCTGCCCATCCGGCCCGCGGATTGAAGCCGCTGGCCCGCTCCGCCTTCGCATAGGCCTCCAACGCCTCGGCCGCCTCGCCCTCCAGGTTCGGCGGCACCGCCACCTTCACTGTCACCAGCAGATCGCCGTGTCCGCCAGAGCGTTTCGGCACACCGCGGCCGCGCACGCGCAAGATGCGTCCGTCGGAGGTGCCCTTGGGCACTCGCACGCCGACCTTACCTTCCAGTGTCGGCACGGAAAGTGTTGTACCCAGCGCCAATTCGTGGAAGCTGACGGGTACAGTGACGGTCAGATCGTCGCCGTCACGCCCGAACACCTTGTCGGGCCTGACGTGAACAGTGACGTACAGGTCGCCCGACGGTGCGCCACGCAGACCCGCTTCGCCCTGGCCGGCCAGCCGAATCCGTTGACCGTCCTCCACACCCGGCGGAATCCGCACGTTGATCGTGCGGGTGCGAGTGGTCACGCCGGTGCCCTTACAGTCCTGACAGGGGTGCTCGATGATCGACCCGCTGCCGCGACACTCGGTGCACGGCTCGGAGAATCCGAACGCACCCTGGTTGCGGTTGATCACCCCGGACCCGTTGCAGCTCGGGCAGACCTTCGGACTCGTACCGGGACGGGCGCCGCTGCCATGACAGTTCGTGCACGGCGCGGGACTGGTGAGCCGCAACGGCATCGCCACACCCTTGGTCGCTTCCAGGAACGACAGCTCCGCCTCGGTCTCGAGGTCGTTGCCTCGACGCGGCCTGCTGGGTCGAGGCTGCTGTGCGCCGCGGCCGAAAAGCCCACCGAACAGGTCGCCGATGTTCGCACCGCCGGTCTGGCCGGCCGCATCGAACAGGTCGTTCAGGTTGAACTCGACGCCGTCGCCACCACCGAACCCGCCGTAGCCCCCACCGCCGCCGAACCGGCCGCGGCCGAACCCGCCGTTGGCGAACAGCCGCCGGGTCTCGTCGTACTCCTTGCGCTTGGCCGGATCGGTGAGCACCTCCTTGGCCTCGGAGACGGCCTTATACCGCTCCTCGGCGGCCGAGTTCCCGGGGTTGCGGTCGGGATGGTTCTCCGCGAGCAACTTTCGGGCCGCCCGCTTGATGTCCTGATCACTGGCGTCAGAGGAGACGCCGAGCTCGGAGTAGAAGTCCTTCTCGACCCATTCACGCTGGGCCATACCGCGCCACCTCCTTCCGCTTCTGTAGGTTTATCGCAGTCTCACTTAGATTTTGCTGGTTGCCGACGAATCTCGTCGGATTCATCGTCGCCGACGAGTCGAAGGTGGCGCGGCATTCGCCCGTCTCGGCGATTCCGCGCCACCTCCTCGTCATTCGGGTTCGGCTTCCGGCGCACCGTCACCCGAGGGGGTGTCGCCGTCGTGGGCGGCGTCCTCGGGAACCGTGTCCACCACCCCGACCAGGGCATGGCGCACGACTTGCTCGCCCACCCTGTACCCGCGTCGCATCACGGTGCCGAGGACGGGATGAGTACCCTCACCCTCGTGCTGGACGGCCTCGTGAAGTTCGGGGTCGAAGTCGTCGCCCTCGTCGCCGAATCCCGAAAGACCCAGCCCCTCAAGGGTGTTGACCAACTTGTCGGCCACTGCCTTCAACGGACCGCTCTCGAGGTCACCGTGGCTTCGCGCACGGTCGAGGTCATCGAGGATCGGCAACAGCGCCGAGATGACCGAAGCCTTCGCCCGGTCCGCGGCCACCTGCTGATCGCGCAACGCCCGCTTGCGGTAGTTCGTGAAATCGGCTTGCACCCGCTGCAGATCGGCGAGCAGTTCGGAGGCCTTGTCGGCCTCCTCCCCTGCCGCCGTCGCAGTGGGCTCCTCCGGCGCCGAATCCGGCGCCGGGTCCGAACCTGCTTCTCTCACTTCACCGGTGACGGGATCGATGCGCCGTTTGTCGGTGACGGTCACCGGCTCGTGCGGATCGTTTCCTGTCACTTGTTCTCCTTGTCAGATTCATCGTCGACGACCTCGGCGTCCACGACGTTGTCGTCCGCCGGACCAGCGTCCGCACTCCCGCCCGCCGCCTGCTCGGCCTGGGTGGCCTCGTAGATGGCCTGGCCGAGGGCCTGCGACTCGACGCCGAGCTTCTCCATGGCGGACTTGATCTCACCGATGTCGGTGCCTTCCAGCGCCTTCTTGGCATCGGCGATCGCCGCGTCCACCTTGGTCAGCGTGTCCTCGGGGACCTTCGAGCCGCCTTCAGCACCACGCTGCTCGGAGACGAACTTCTCGGTCTGGTAGACCAGCGACTCCGCCTGGTTGCGGACGTCGGCCTCCTCGCGACGCTGACGGTCCTCCTCGGCGTGCGCCTCGGCGTCCTTGATCATCCGGTCGATCTCATCCTTGGACAGGCCGGAGCCTTCCTGGATGCGGATCGTGTTCTCCTTGCCGGTGCCCTTGTCCTTCGCGGTCACGTGCACGATGCCGTTGGCATCGATGTCGAAGGTGACCTCGATCTGGGGCACACCGCGCGGAGCCGGCGGGATACCGGTCAACTCGAAGCTGCCGAGCAGCTTGTTGTGCGCGGCGATTTCGCGCTCACCCTGGAAGACCTGGATCTGCACCGACGGCTGGTTGTCGTCGGCCGTGGTGAAGGTCTCCGACCGCTTGGTCGGGATGGTGGTGTTGCGCTCGATCAGCTTGGTCATCACGCCACCCTTGGTCTCGATACCCAGGGACAGCGGCGTGACGTCAAGCAGCAGAACGTCCTTCACCTCACCCTTGAGCACACCGGCCTGCAGGGCGGCGCCGACCGCGACGACCTCGTCGGGGTTGACACCCTTGTTCGGCTCCTTGCCGCCGGTCATCTCCTTGACCAGTTCCGACACCGCGGGCATGCGGGTCGAGCCGCCGACCAGCACCACGTGGTCGATGTCGGACACCGAGATACCGGCGTCCTTGACCACCTGCTGGAACGGCTGGCGGGTGCGGTCGAGCAGATCCTGGGTGATGCGCTGGAACTCAGCACGCGTCAGCTGTTCGTCGAGGAACAGCGGGTTCTTGTCCGCGTCGACGGTGATGTAGGGCAGGTTGATCGAGGTGCTCTGGCTCGAGCTCAGCTCGATCTTGGCCTTCTCGGCGGCCTCACGCAGCCGCTGCATCGCCATCTTGTCCTTGGTCAGGTCGATGCCGGAGGTGGCCTTGAACTTGTCGACCAGCCACTCCACGATCCGGTCGTCCCAGTCGTCGCCACCCAGGTGGTTGTCACCACTGGTGGCGCGCACCTCGACGACGCCCTCACCGATCTCGAGCAGCGAGACGTCGAACGTGCCGCCACCGAGGTCGAACACCAGGATGGTCTGCTCACTCTGACCCTTGTCCAGGCCGTAGGCCAGCGCTGCCGCAGTGGGCTCGTTGACGATCCGCAGCACGTTCATGCCGGCGATCTGCCCGGCCTCCTTGGTGGCCTGGCGCTGAGCATCATTGAAGTAGGCGGGCACGGTGATGACGGCGTCGGTGATGTCCTCGCCGAGGTAGCTCTCCGCGTCGCGCTTCAGCTTCTGTAGCGTTCGGGCGCTGATCTCCTGCGCCGTGTACTTCTTGTCGTCGATCTCCACGGACCAGTCGGTGCCCATGTGCCGCTTGACCGAACGGATGGTCCGGTCGACGTTGGTCACCGCCTGGTTCTTGGCGGGCTGGCCGACCAGCACCTCTCCGTTACGCGCGAACGCGACGACGGACGGCGTGGTGCGGGAGCCCTCGGAGTTCGCGACGACAACGGGATCGCCACCCTCCAGTACCGCGACGACGGAGTTGGTGGTCCCGAGGTCGATTCCGACCGCACGAGCCATGTTTGTTCCTCCTGAAATAGTCCTGCTTGTTGGGGTCTGAGTGCACCGCACTCAAGACTGCGCCGACAGACTACATCCTGTCAACCCAGACTTGAGTCGAACTCACTCAAGTGTCGATAGGCTCAACGGCCGATTCGCGGGGTTTGTTCCCCGGGTTCGATCCGGGTCCCGGGTATGTGCGGCCGCGACATATCCGCTGCGAAGTTTCGTCACGTCGGCACAAGCGAACACAATGCGCGGTGTCCGACTCTTGTCCGGACCGCATGGCCGACCTGCTGCGCGGAGGAAGCGAGTTACCCATGTCGTCGTGCGCGTCGGCCGTCCTGATATTCCTGCTCACTCTCTCGCCGGTGCTGATCCCGGCGGCGATCAGCGCAGGCCACGCTCTCGACGCGGCGCGGAAGCAGCTCACGTACCCGGGCGCCTGAGCGATGCCAGCACGGCCGAGGCGCCGCGCCGGTACCTGGCTGGCCGCGCATTCGGCCCAGCGTCTGCTTCCGCTCGTTCCTGCCCCGCGCAGTTTCCGGTTCACCTCACGCCACATCGCCGGGCCCGGCCGCATCGACGTGCCCACCCGCCACGGCAGCGTCGGCTGCCTGATCTACCAGCCGCATCCTGCGGCGCCGTTGACCGGCGTGAGCGGTGGTCCGCCCGTTACCCTGCACCTGCACGGCGGCGCGTTCATCGTGCGCAACCCGCGGCAGGAGGAGTACCTCGCCGAGTACATCGCGGCCGAGGTCGGCGCCGTGGTGGTACTGCCCGACTACGCCACCGCGCCCCAGGTTCAGTACCCGGTGGCCGAGCAGCAGTGCTATGACATCGCACGGTGGTTGCGCCATGAGGGCTCCCACTACGGCTGGAACACCTCGCGCATGTCGCTCTCGGGTGCGAGCGCAGGCGCCAAGCTGGCGGTGAACGTGTGCCAGCAATCACGCCAAGACGATGAGCTGGATTGGCGGGCAGCACTTCTGACGTTTCCGGTCACGGACCTCTCCCGCTTCGATCGAACGTCGGCCAAAAAGCGGCCGCGGATCTCCCCGAGGATTCAACGCCTGGCCATCGAGGCCTACGTCGCCGACCCGAGCGTCCGGCGCGAACCACTGGCCTCCCCGGTGTTCGACACCGCCCTCGCCGAAGCCATGCCGCCCAGCCTGGTCATGACCGGTGAACTCGACACGCTCGGCCCTGAAGGTGACGCGCTCGCAACAGAATTCGCTCGCCGAGGTGTGGCCACCACGCACCGCCGCTTCGCGGGCATCGACCACGGCTTCACGAGATCGCAAACGGACACCGCTCGCCAAGCCATGGCCCTCATCGGTGCTCATCTCATTCGGTACCTGACGTGAGAGGCGCCGGGATGCGGGCCATTGTCGTTGCCCCACAACGGGCAAGGGACCAGTTGGCGGCTTCGCACGAGCGATCCACGACGTCACGGCCATAACGTCGTCGCCATGCCTCGATCGAGCTCCCGACTCAGAACCGCAGACCTCACCGACCGGGTGGCGGTGATCACCGGCGCGGGCAGCGGCATCGGCCGCGAGCTGGCGCGGCTGTGCGCCGAACGCGGCGCCCACCTCTCGCTGTGCGACATCGACGAAGCCGGTCTGGCCTACACCGCCGATGCGGCCCGAAGCCGGGGAACACAGGTGCTGACCCGCCGTGTCGATGTGTCCGACGGCGCAGAGATGTCCGCGTTCGCCGACGCGACGTTCAACCGCTTCGACGGGGTGGACATTGTGGTCAACAACGCCGGCGTGGGACTGGTCGGCGGGTTCCTCGACACCAGCGCCAAGGACTGGCAGTGGCTGGTCGGCGTCAACCTGATGGGGGTCGTGCACGGTTGCGACGCGTTCCTGCCCACCATGATCGAGTCCGGAGGCGGCGGGCACGTCGTCAACCTCTCCTCGGCCGCCGGCCTGCTGGCTAATCCACAGCTGAGCGCCTACAGCGCAACGAAATACGCCGTCCTCGGATTATCGGAAGCGTTACGGATGGAGCTCAGGCCACACCGCGTCGGTGTCACGGCGGTGTGTCCGGGCATCATCGACACTGCCATCACGCAGAACAGCCCGATCCGCGGGGACGGGGACCTCGACGAGCGCCGCAGCCGGCTCGCGTCGACCTACCGCAAGCGCGGGTACTCACCTGAGCGCGTCGCGCGCAACATCCTGCGCGCAGTGGACCGAGATCGCGCCGTGGCGCCCATCGCCGCCGAGGCGCACGTCATGTATGCGCTCTCTCGCTGCGCTCCGCTGCTGGCGCGGTGGGTCGCCGCCCGGACCGCCGAGATGGCGAAATGACGCGGCTGGCGGGTCGACACGCCCTGGTCACCGGAGCAACCGGTGGAATCGGCCACGCGATCGCGCAGGAACTGGCCGCGCGCGGCTGTTCGCTCACGGTCACGGGCCGGCGCGAGCTGGAGCTCAAGCGGTTGGTCGGCGAGCTGGGACCGGCCGCTCAGGGGCTGACCGCCGACCTCACCGACCTCGATCAGGTGGGCGACCTGATGGACCGCGCGGGCCCGGTCGACGTGTTGGTCGCCAACGCAGGCGTCGGCGTTCCGGAAGACCTGGCAATGCTGAGCGATGCCGAGATCGCCGATGCCATCCGCGTCAACCTTCTCGCTCCGGCGGCCCTGGCACGAGCGGCGGTGGGCCCGATGACGCGACGCGGACGCGGGCACATCGTGTTCATCTCCTCGGGAGCCGGCCTGATCGCGACCCCAGGCAACGGCTCGGTCTACACGGCGACGAAGTGGGGCCTGCGGGGCCTCGGCCTGGCCCTGAGGCAGGAACTGCACGGAACGGGCGTCGGGGTTTCGACCGTCTTCCCCGGACCGATCCGAGACGCCGGAATGTTGGCCGACACCGGCGTCACCCTTCCGCGCGGATTCGGCACGAGTACAACGCGGGACGTCGCGCGAGCGGTGGCCCGGGCGGTCGAGCGGGATAGGCCGGAGACGACGGTCGCGTCGGCCGGCGTGCGACTGCTGGTCGGATTCGGCGCTCTCGCACCGGTTCTGATAGGCGAGATCGCTCGGCTGGCCAACGTCGGGCGGGTGCGCGAAGCGATGCTGACTAGGTGACCAGCTCGACGAGGGCCAGTGCGGCGCGCAGTTCGAGGGTGCGCTTGTCCACCGGGCGCCCGAGCAGTTCCTCGGCCTGACGGATTCGGTAGGCGACGGTGTTCTCGTGCACGTGCAGCCGTTTGGCGGTCCGTCCGCGGCTGCCGTTCTCCTCCAGGTAGGCCCGCAGGGTCGCGGCCAGCCGGCGGGTCGCCTCATCCGTCGCCCTCAACTTGCCGAGTTCGCGTTGCACGAACGCCGTTGCCTGGTCGGCGTCGACGGTGGCAAGCGCACGCAGCGAGACGGTGTGGTAACGCGTGACACTGCCTGCGGGGCGCCGGGCCAGGCGGGCGACCCGTTGGGCTTCGAGCGCCTCGACGTGACTGCTCCGAAAACCCGCGATGCCGCGCGCGGGTTCCCCAACTGCGATCTGGACCCCTGGCGCCGTGGCGGTGCGGAAGCGCAACTCGTCGAGCACTTTCGACGGGACCTCGCTGTGCGAGCCGATCCACGCCGCGGCCGAAAGGATGCCGAGCGGATGTACCAGTGGCTTCTGGTCACCGATCGCCGCGGCGATGTCGCGGATGGCTGACTCCAATAGTGCTTGGGTGTTGCGGCCCTCCTCATGCGAATCCAGCCAGGCGATCGCCGCGACGTGCACTCGGCGGACGTCATGGCGCAACCGCCGGCTCGCCACCTCGGTGTCGATCGGCGCGCCGGCCAGGATGGTGCCGATGGTCTCGGCCTGGCTCGCGGAGGCACTGCGCAGCCATCGGTCTCGCTCTGCCGTGTAGACCTCTTCCACCAGACACAGCGCGGCGTCCACATAGGCGAACATCCACTGCGAACTCAAATCCGTTGCCAGGATCAACTCCTCGGCGTCGCGCGCGTGGCTTTCCAGGATCGAGGTGAAGTGCTGAGCGGTCGCGGCGTGTGCGAGCCGGTAGCTGCGCATCAGGGTGGCCAACGGGATGGCGTGTTGCGCACCGTCCAGGGCGTAGGCGAGCGTCGGCGATGCCAGCCGCGCCGCCTCGCCGGGATCGGCACCCGCCAGCAGCACCTCGGCGAAATCTCGGATACTGGCCTCGGTACTCGCCCGGTTAACTTCGAGCGCCTCGGCGCTGGCGAGCAATTCGGGCAGCCGCTCGCTGGTGAAATCGTTGACCGCAACGGAGATCTCACTTGCCCGCGCCGCAAGTTCGGTGGCCGACGGACACAGCACCGACGACCACACCCGACGTCGGTCCTCACCGTGTACGCCCGCCCAGGCCGGCTCCATGCAGAGCACGGTATCGCCGTCAGCCAACCGGTGGTACGCGAATTCCACAACGGCCGGGCACAACGTTGGCGCGCGCAGACAAGAAAGCGGGGGCCCGCCCGGACGACCATCGTCGTATGCGACAACTGACCAGTCTCGACGCCCAGTTCCTGGCCATGGAAAACGATCGCGTGCAGGGCCACGTCAGCGTCCTCGGTATCTACGAATCGCATACTGCGGCCGGCCTGCCGCTCGATGCGGCGCTCGTCCGAGACGTCATCGGCAGCCGCTTGCATCTGTTGCCCACCTTTCGCTGGCGGCTCGCACAGGTTCCGTTCGATCTGGACTACCCGTACTGGGTCGACGACGGCACTTTCGACATCGAGTACCACGTCCGTGAACTCGCGCTCCCATCACCGGGTGGTGAGCGCCAGCTCGCCGAGCAGGTGGCCCGCATCATCGGCCGCCAACTCGACCGGGCGCGCCCGCTGTGGGAGGTGTACGTCATCCACGGCCTCGCCGACGGCGGTGTCGCCGTGCTGACAAAGATGCACCACGCCGCCGTCGACGGCGTGTCCGGCGCCGAGGTGATGAGCATCCTCCTCGACGACACGACGGGCCGCGAGCGCGAACCCGCGCCGGAGATCGTCGCCGAGAGCTTCCCTTCAGAGGTGGAGATGCTGGGGCGCGGCCTGGTGGGCCTGCTGCGCCAGCCGTTCCGGGTGCTTCGCGCGGGCCCGACAGCGTTGCCGCACCTCGACGATGTGCCGACCATTCGGCACCTGCCCGGCGTGAAGGCCATCGCCCGCAGCAGCCGACTGGTCAAGCGCGCGCTGCGAGGCGGCGCCGGCGGCGCGACTTTGCGCGGCAGCGACATCTCCGCGCCGCGCACCCGGTTTCAGGCCCGCGTGTCACCGCACCGCCGCGTCGCCTTCGGTTCATTGCCACTCGGCGAGGTCAAAGACGTCAAGAACACGTTCGGGTGCACGGTCAACGACGTCGTCCTGGCCATCTGCACCGCGGGTCTGCGGTCCTGGCTCGGCGAGCAGGCCGAGCTGCCCGACGAGCCGCTCGCCAGCTTCATCCCGATGTCCGTGCGAACCCTGGAGCAGCGCGGCACCTTCGGCAACCGCGTCTCGGTGATGCTGACCACGCTGCCCACCGACGAGGCCGACCCGATTGCGCGGCTGAGCCGCATCAACGAGGCCATGAGCGACGCCAAGGAGCGCCACCGCGCGCTACCCGCATCGCTGCTGCAGGACGCCAACCACTTCATCCCCCCGGCGCTGTTCGCTCAGGCGGCAAGGGCGACATCGCGGCTGGCGGGCCTGCGCGGGCTGAATCAGCCTGCGAACGTGATGATCTCGAATGTTCCGGGCCCGTCGGCCCCGCTGTACCTCGGCGGTGCCCGCCAGCGCGCGCAGTTCCCGGTCTCCGGGGTGCTGGACGGAATCGGCATCAATATCACCGTGATGAGCTACCAGGACTCGCTCGAGTTCGGCATCGTCGTCGACCGCGAACTCGTCGACGACCCGTGGCCGATCCTCGACGCTCTGCGCGCCGGCCTGGAAGAGCTGCGTGACGCCGCACATACGGCGAATTCAACTGTGTCGCAGAGCAGGAAGATCGCTACTCGCAGGAAGGCGACCTCATGACCGCACATGGTCTTCGCAGCAACAGCATGGACGACTACCCGCTGGCGCTGACCGCAATCGTGGAACGCGCCGAACGGTTCCACGCCGACCAGTCGGTCGTTTCACGCCGCCCCTCGGGGGTGATCACCCGAACCACCCTCGGCACCTGCGCGAGTCGGGCACGACGGCTCGCCGGAGCACTGTCGGCACTCGGTGTGCGCGAGGGCGAACCGGTGGCCACCTTGCTGTGGAACCAGAGCGAACACCTCGAACTGTACTTCGCGGTTCCCGCCATGGGTGCGGTCATCCACACTCTCAACCCGCGGCTGTTTCCCGACGAACTCGGCTACATCGTCGACGACGCCGAGGACAACGTTATCGTCGTCGACGAGTCGTTGTTGGAGGTGTTCGAAAGCTTCCGTAGCGCACGCTCTTTCGCGCACGTCATCGTCGTCACGCACACCGGCGAAGCACCGGCGGGAACACTGGATTACGAGTCGCTGATAGCCGACGCGGAGCCTGTCGAGTGGCCCGTCCTCGACGAACACCGTGCGGCGGCGATGTGCTACACATCCGGCACCACCGGACGGCCCAAGGGTGTGGTGTATTCCCACCGGGCGCTCACGTTGCATTCGCTTGTCGCCGCGCTGCCCGACCAACTGGCGGTATCGGCACACGACACGGTTCTTCCCGTCGTGCCGATGTTCCACGCCAACGCGTGGGGCCTGCCGTACGCGGCGGCGCTGGCCGGCGCCCGCCTGGTGTTGCCCGGGCCGCGGCTGGATGCCGAGAGCGTGCTCGACCTGTGTGCCGCTGAACGGGTCACGATGACGGCGGGCGTGCCGACGGTGTGGATGGGGATGCTCGCGGCACTCGACGCCGAACCGAACAAGTGGGACCTGTCCGAGCTGGACCGGCTGATCGTCGGGGGCGCGGCCGTGCCGCGGTCGATGTTCGAGGGGTTCGACCGCCACGGCTTGACCGTCGTGCAGGCGTGGGGAATGACCGAGACCGCACCGCTGGGAGCCGTCTGCCGGCTGCCGGGGCGCCTCTTCGAGAGCGAGCGTGACGAGCAGTACAGCCATCGCACCCGGCAGGGTGTCGCCACCCCGTTCTTCGAGATCCGCGCGCGCGACGACAACGGAGCGCTCATCGCCTGGGACGACGCCGCCATGGGCGAATTGGAGGTGCGCGGCCCCTGGGTGGCGTCGAGCTACCACGGCGGACGGGGCGCCGACAGCTTCACACCCGACGGCTGGTTCCGCACCGGCGACGTGGTGCGGATCGACCCGCACGGCTGCATCCGGATCTGCGATCGGTCAAAAGACCTGGTCAAGTCCGGCGGCGAATGGATCTCTTCGGTGGACCTGGAGAACCAGCTCATGTCGCACGCCGCCGTCGCGCAGGCCGCCGTGATCGCGGTGCCCGACGACCGCTGGGGCGAGCGTCCACTGGCCGTCGTGGTGCTCCGCGACGGCGGGCGAGCATCGGCCGATGAACTGCGCGACCACCTGGCCCGGGAGTTCGCCAAATGGCAGCTGCCCGACCGGTTCGAGTTCATGGAAGCGATCCCTTGCACCGCCACCGGAAAGTTCAAGAAGTCCGTCCTACGAAACCTGTTCACCACAGCCTGAAAGGAACCACCATGAGCAGATTCGACATCACCCAGACCAACCGGGCCGTGGAGCGTTTGATCGAGACCACGGACAACCCCCGCCATCTGTACCTGCTGCACGCCTACAACCGGCACCGCTATCTGGAGATGGCCGGCCGCTATGAGGAGATCTTCGCCCCGGACATGACGGTCGAAAAGCCCGTCTACCACTTCAACATGCTCGGCAAGACTCTCACCGTCGAGGGCGCCGAGGCGGTGAAATCGCTCTACCGGGAGTGGGCGCACACGGCGCAGTGCATCTTCTACGCCGACGACGAGAAGCTGGCAATCAGCGACGACATGATCGTGTCGACGTCGTTCATCTACCAGCAGACGTCCGGTGCCATCCTGGCCGCCGAGGGTGTGCCGGTCGACCCCACCGCCACGTACCTGGTGAAGACGGCCGAGCACATGATCTGGCCCTACGACAACGGCCTATTGGTCGGTGAAGATGTCTGGGAGTACGACGAAACGGCTCGCGATTTCATTCAGCTCGACCCGGTCGACGTGCTCACGGTCGAGCAGTCCGCCAAGCTGCTCGATCCACTGATCAAGCCTCTCCCCGAACACAATCCATTTCTCGGGTGACCGCGCCACTGATTGCCTAGGCTGACACAGTGAGACCGGCGAAAGGAATGAAATGGCCGAGGGAAAAGGCACCGACGTGGTGGCTCCGAAGTTGCCGGACGGCGGAGTGTTGCCGTTCGCGCCCGTCCCGTCGGCCAGTATCGCCGGCCGCACACTGCAGGAATCCACCTACGCCCAGCGGGCGGTGCCACGGCGACTGCACGACGACGCACCCAACATCGTCATCGTCCTCATCGACGACGCCGGGCCGGGTTTGCCGACGACGTTCGGCGGTGAGGTCCACACCGACACCATGGACCGAATCTGCGCGGACGGAGTGTCCTACAACCGCTTCCACACCACCGCGATGTGCTCCCCGACGCGGGCGGCGCTGCTGACCGGGCGCAACCATCACGAGATCGGCAACGGCCAGATTGCTGAGCTCGCCAACGACTGGGACGGATACGCCGGCAAGATTCCGCGTAGCAGCGCCACGGTCGCCGAAGTACTCAAGCAATACGGCTACGCCACGTCGGCCTTCGGCAAGTGGCACAATACCCCCGCCGAGGAGACCACTGCGGCCGGTCCGTTCGAAAATTGGCCGACCGGTCTGGGTTTCGAGTACTTCTACGGCTTCTTGGCCGGGGAGGCGTCACAGTACGAGCCGCATCTGGTGCGCAACACCACCGTCGTCATACCATCCCGGACGCCGGAAGAGGGATATCACCTTTCGGAGGATCTTGCCGACGACGCCATCTCGTGGTTGCGCCGGCACAAGGCGTTCAATGCCGACAAGCCATTCTTCATGTACTGGGCCAGCGGGTGTCTGCACGGGCCGCACCACATCATGAAGGAATGGGCCGACACGTACGCCGGCAAGTTCGACGACGGTTGGGATGCCTACCGCGAGCGGGTGTTCGAGCGGGCTAAAGAGAAGGGCTGGATCCCGCCCGACTGCCAACTCACCGAGCGCGACGATGCGTTGGCCTCCTGGGACAGCATCCCCGAGGACGAGAAGCCCTTCCAGCGTCGTCTCATGGAGGTGGCCGCCGGCTATGCCGAGCACGTCGACGTGCAAGTCGGCCGGATCGCCGATGAGTTGGACCGTCTGGGATACGGCGAGAACACGCTATTCCTCTACATCTGGGGTGACAACGGCTCGTCGGGTGAGGGGCAAAACGGCACGATCGCGGAACTGTTGGCGCAGAATGGCATTCCTACTTCGGTGCGCCAGCACATCGATGCCCTCGACGAGCTCGGCGGTCTGGACGTGCTGGGTTCGCCGCTGGTCGACAACCAGTACCACGCCGCGTGGGCGTGGGCAGGCAGCACGCCGTACAAGGGGATGAAACTGCTCGCCTCTCATCTCGGTGGCACCCGCAACCCGATGGCGGTCAAGTGGCCGGCCAAGGTCGCCGCGGATTCCACACCACGTGATGTGTTCCTGCACTGCAACGACATCGTTCCCACCATCTACGACATCGTCGGCATCACTGCGCCGCGAGTGGTCAACGGTGAACCTCAGATCCCGCTGGCCGGTGCCAGTTTCGCCGCCACCCTGACCGATCGTGACGCCGCTGGCGGCAAGAAGACCCAGTACTTCGAGATCATGGGCAGCCGCGCCATCTATCACGACGGGTGGCTGGCGTCTGCCCGCGGGCCGCGGCTCCCGTGGGTGCCCGGACAGCCCGAGGGCATCGCCACCTGGACACCCGATGCCGACGCCTGGGAGCTCTATCACCTCGACGAGGACTGGTCGCAGGCCGAAGATCTGGCGCAACAACAGCCCGAGAAGCTGACCCAGATGCGCGAGATGTTTGCCATCGAGGCTGCGCGCAATTCGGTGCTCCCGATCGGCGGCGGATTGTGGGTGCCCGTCTATCACCCCGAGTTACGGATCGCTCCGCCCTACCGGGAATGGGTGTTCTCCGGAGACATGGTGCGCATGCCGGAGTTCTGCGCCCCCGCGCTGGGCAACAAGAACAATGTCCTCACAATCGACGCCCACCTGCCCGCCGACGCCAACGGCGTGCTGTATGCACTCGGGGCGGCGGCCGGAGGGCTGACCTGCTACCTCGACGACGGGTACCTCTGCTACGAGTACAACCTCTTCATCCTGCAGCGCACGAAGATTCGGTCGCGCGCGAAGATTCCGCCGGGGCACACGACGATCTCGGTGCAGACCCGCTACGCCGAACAGCGACCCGCCGGGCCACTGGACATCACTCTGTTCGTCGGAGGTGAAACCGTTGCGACAGGACAGGTTCCAGTGAGCGCTCCGCTGTTGTTCACCGCCAACGACTGCCTCGACATCGGCACCTGCCTGGGTTCACCGGTCTCGCTGGACTACCGCGAGCGTGCGCCGTTCCCGTTCGAGGGGCGTATCGACCGCGTCCATGTCGTCTACACCTGAGAATCGGCGGATCGGTCGCACGGCAGTCTGTGTACCGGACGTCAGCTATCACCTGCCCCATGGACTCCGCTGCGGCGATGTGGCCGCTGAACTCCGCCCGCTCAGCTGATGAGCGGTATCGGCGCACCCAGCTTCGGTAGGTCTCGGCCTCACCTGCTGCGTTGGCCAGCAGACCCCTGCGGGCTTCGGGCGAAGTCTCGCTCAGGGAACTTCGCACATCAACCAGGCCACGCTCATGCCCCGCTTCCGATTCCTGTTCGGACAGCAACATTGCCACGGCGTAGCGTCGCGAGGGATGTGTCAGTACTGCGGGTGCCGCGACATGCCCTTGATCCGGGAGTACATCGCCGAGCACGCCCACGTCCTCAACCTGGGCGGCGAGGCCGTCCGGCGCATCGACCGCGGCGACCTCGACACAGCGCGACAACTTCTGGCGCAGCTGGCCGAGGAGCTGAGCACCCACTGGCGTGGCGAGGAGAACGGCCTGTTCGAGGCCCTCTTGCGCGAGGAGCTGTTCGCCGAGCACATCGAGCCCCTCATTCGCGAGCACCGTGAACTCGCCATCCTTCTCGCCTCCGTGGACCTGACCCGCGAAGCCGATCAGCAAGCCATCTGCGACGCCGTCGAGGACCTCTGGGAGCACACTCGCAAGGAAGAGGACGGGATCTTCCCGGCGTCGATCACCGAATTGGACGGCGACGACTGGGACGCCGCGATCGCGGCGTGGCACGAGGCCCATCCCGGCCAGGAGATGGTCAAGTGGGGCGTGTGACGAACGCCGGTCCCTAAGGTGGAGGAATGACCGCAGCACAACGGGAACGCGCCGCCCTCGTCGAGACCATGCGCGAGGTCGGACCCGACGCCCCCACCCTGTGTGGGGGCTGGACCACCCGGGACCTCGCCGCGCACCTGGTGGTACGCGAGCGCAGGCTCGACGCCACCCCGGGGATCATGCTCCCCGCGCTGGCCGCATACACCGACAAAGTGCAACGGCAGACCGCGCAGACCGACTGGGAGGAACTGCTCGACAAGGTCGCCTCCGGCCCGCCGCTGTACTCGCCGTTCAAACTACTCGACCCGGTGGCCAACATGGGCGAGATGTACATCCATCACGAAGACGTCCGGCGCGCGCAATCCGGTTGGGAGCCAAGGCCTCTGGACGACAGCACAGTCAACGCCCTGACGCGTTCGCTGCCGCTGATGGCGAAGATGACGCTGGCAAAGGCGCCGGCGCGGATGACGCTGAAGACACCGCAGGGCAAGGTGCTGGCCACGGTCGGAAAGGATCAACCACTGACCATCGTCGGCGAAGCGCAGGAACTGCTGCTTTTCATCTCCGGTCGCGACGAAGTGCGCTTGGACTTCGACGGCGACCCGGCGACCGTCGAGGCGGTGCGCCAAAACCGTCGCGGCCTGTGATCCGTCGGTCGTATCTAAGCTAGCGTCTGTGAGCGCATCGGTGGATTTCCGGGTTTTCGTCGAACCGCAGCAGGGCGGGTCGTACGCCGACCAGCTCGCCGTCGCGCGAGCCGCCGAAGATCTGGGATTCTCCGCGTTCTTCCGATCCGATCACTACCTGGCGATGAGCGGTGACGGCCTGCCGGGCCCGACCGACTCCTGGGTCACGCTGGCGGGTATCGCGCGCGAGACCTCCAAGATCCGCCTGGGAACGATGGTGACCTCCGCGACCTTCCGATATCCGGGCCCACTGGCGATATCGGTCGCCCAGGTCGACGAGATGAGCGGGGGCCGAGTGGAATTCGGCCTCGGCGCGGGCTGGTTCGAGGCCGAACACCAGGCGTACGCGATCCCGTTCCCGTCGCTTGGCGAACGATTCGACCGGCTCACCGAACAGCTCGAGATCATCACCGGTCTGTGGACGACGCCCCAGGGTGAGACGTTCGGCTACTCCGGCCGGCACTACACCGTCGTCGACTCTCCCGGCCTGCCCAAACCCGCGCAGTCACCGCACCCGCCGGTGATCATCGGCGGCCAGGGCGCCAAGCGGACGCCGGCGCTCGCGGCGAAATACGCCACCGAATTCAATGTCCCGTTCGTAGGACTGGACACGGTCAAGACCCAGTTCGAGCGCGTCGCTGCGGCCGTTTCCGATGCCAGGCGTTCCGCCGATTCGATGACGTACTCCGCGGCGTTCGTGCTGTGCGCCGGCCGCGACGACGGCGAGATCGCCCGCAGGGCGGCCGCGATCGGCCGCGAGGTCGACGAATTGCGGAGCAACTCCCCGACGGTCGGAACGGCAACCGAGATCGCCGACAAGCTGGGACCTTTCCTCCAGGCCGGCGTGCAACGGGTATACCTGCAGGTTCTCGATATGTCAGACCTCGCCCACCTGGAGTTCGTCGCCCGCGAGGTGCTTCCGCAGTTTCGCTGAGCGGGCACACGCGGGCCCGCGGCCCTACGATCAGTGGCCGTGCCCGGCGGCAACAGCAACGACCACGACCGCGGTGAAGACCCGCCGCAGCAGCCCTGGTACAACCGCACGCCGGAAGTCGTCGGCGCGAGCCTGCTCGGCCTGGTCGCGATCGGGCTCCTGGTGTTGGCGGTCTCCTTCGTTGCCGGCCGGTCCAGCGCGCCGCCGCAGGCCCCGCTGAACTACGTGGAGCCGACGTTCACCCCGACCGAGACCCAGACGGCCACCACCGCGACTACCGGAACGGTCACCAGCACCAGCCCTCCCGAGACGACGGAGATCAACGACCCGCCGCCCTCGGAAACGACGACTTCCGGCAGCGAGACGACCTCGAGCAGTGAGACGACGACAAGCAGCGAGCGGCCGCCCACCAGCGAGGCTGACGAGGACGACACGGAGACCACGACCCGCACGACGCGCCGACCCCGGACGAATGTGACGCGCACGCTCTATCCGTACCCCTGAGCGCCTACTATCGGTGGCCGTGGCGCGATACGGACCTCCCGACCCGAACCATCCGGACAACGAACCGACGGCGTACATCAATTACGGCGACGGCGGCCCCGGCGTGCCGCCCGAGGAGCCGGTGCCCTGGTACCGCAAGCCCGCTGCGCTGGTCGCGTTCGGCGCGATCGGTGCCCTGCTCGTCGCCCTGATCGTGTGGGGCCTGGCCAGTCTGATCAGCGGTAATGACTCCACTACCGAACCCGCGTCGCTGACGCCGCTGACGACGACGGCGCGGACCACCGCACCCGCCACCACGACAGCCTCTCCCCAGACCGTGACCGAGACCATCACCGCGCCACCGGTGGCGCCCACCACCACGGAGCCGACCACCACAACGACCACCACGACGACCACTCCGCCGCCGACGACGACGATCATCACCACCGAAACCGAGACGGAAACGGTGACCGAGACGGTGACGGAGACGCCGGCTCCATAGTCGGTGCCGCGCAAAGGGCCGGGTCAAGCTGCCGCTGCGCCGACTTCTCGGTTATCCGCCGCTTCGCCGAGAGATTTGCGATGATCGCTTCGGAAATTGACGGCGCAGGAGATATCGGGGGATGGCCAGTCCGTCCAGTGAGATCGCCGATCGGTGTGGGTCGTGTGGCCATGACCTCCGCGCCGGAGCGCGCTTCTGCGACGCCTGCGGAGCTCGGGCTGCCCCGCAGCAGCCCGTCGGTGAACGCAAGCAAGTAACGGTGCTGTTTGCCGACGTTGTCGCCTCGATGCAACTCGCGGCGCGGCTCGATGCCGAGCGCCTGCAAGAGATCATGCATGAGCTGTTCAACCGCGCTGGGGCGGTGGTGCAGCGCTACCAGGGAACCGTCGACAAGTTCACCGGCGACGGCTTGATGGCATTGTTCGGCGCTCCAAGGGCTCTCGAAGATCACGCACTGCGGGCCTGCATCGCAGCGCTTGAGATCCAGTCGGCAGCCCGAGAGCTCGCGACGGAAGTGCGAAACCGGGACGGCGTCGCACTGCGTCTGCGTGTCGGCCTGAATTCCGGTGATGTCATCGCAGGTGAAGTCGGTTCGGGCCCAGGCAGTTACACGGCAATCGGTCGTCCCGTCGGAATGGCTCAACGAATGGAGGCAGCCGCTGCGCCGGACACCGTGCTGTGTTCGTTGTCGACGGCCCAGCTCGTTGAAGACGCAGTGCGGCTCGGCCCGCTTCGTGACATCGCGGTCAAAGGCAGCGACAGGTTTGCGTCGGCGCGAGAACTTCTCGGCGTCGAATCCGACCAGGCTGTATTGGGCCGCAACGAAGGACTGATGCTTGGGCGGGACACGGAGCTGGATCAACTACGGAACCTGTTCGCGGCGCGACGTGGATCACTTGTCGGGATAGTCGGTGGCCCCGGCCTCGGGAAAAGCCGGCTCATCCGGGAATTCGGCGCGGCAGCGGCCAACGAAGGCGCCCGAGTGGTAGTAGCTCGTTGCGAAGCACACACCACACAGCTCGCGTTCCGTGCAGTGGCGCGGTTGCTGCGCGCCATGTTCGGTGTCGAGACGCAAAGCGACGACGCCGCGCGTCAGCACACGCTGGCGGCCTGCGCGGGCCTGGAGCCCGACTCGACCGATGCACAGATCCTGTTCGATACCTTGGGTATCGCCGACTCTGATGCTCCCACGGTAGATGTCGGCGTCGACGGCAGGCGCCGGCGCTTGGTCGGGGTGATGGGACGGGCCGTGCGGGCGCATCCGACAGGATTCCTGTTCATTCTCGACGACGCACACTGGATCGACGAACCCAGCGACGCCGTCCTCGCTGATTTCGCTGCCACGCTCGCCCCGACGACGTCGATGTTCGTGACGACCTACCGTCCCGAGTTCGGAGGAGCGTTACATCGCCATTCTCAGCACGAGCTGACACTGAAGCCGCTGACGAACTCAAAGTCGTTGGAGCTGCTAGGCCAGCTTCTGGGCGCTGACCCGTCGCTTGTGGGTGTCGCCGAGCGGATCGCCGAAGCAGCGGCCGGCTATCCCTTCTTCATCGAGGAGATCGTTCGCGATCTCGCCGGTCGCGGGGCGCTGACTGGAAACCGGGGCAGCTATCGATTAATCGCGGATATCGGTGAAATATCCGTTCCCGCGACCGTCCAGGCCGTGCTCGCGGCTCGTATCGACCGCTTGTCCGCCGACGCCAAGGCGATTCTGAATTCGGCGGCCGTGATCGGTGGCCGGTTCGACGTCGACACCCTCCGGGTACTGCGCACGGATGCGCTATCACCGGGCTTGGCTGAGCTGGTGGCTGCCGAAATGATCGACCAGACGGAATTCGTTCCGCGGCAACGCTATTGTTTCCACCATCCGTTGGTACGCGCGGTTGCCTACGACTCGCAGCTGAGCGCAACCCGCTGCCGAGCGCATCGTCGCCTCGCAGCCGCCATCGAAGCACGCGACCCAAGTGCCGCCGACGAGAATGCGGCACTGATCGCGACTCATCTCGAAGCGGCTGGCGATCTCTCGATCGCGTATCAGTGGCATATGCGAGCGTCGGAATGGCTTCGGCCGCGGGATCTGGCAGCGGCACGGATGGGATGGGAGAACGCACGTCGCATCGCAGATCGACTGCCCGAATACGACAATGACGTCATAGCAATGCGGGTCGCGCCTCGGACAATGCTGATGTCGACTCTACTGTACGTCGGCGATGTCTCGGATACTGACAAGCGGTATGAAGAGTTCCGTGATCTGGCGATAACGGCGGGCGACCTGAAGTCGCTCGCTCTCGGCACAGCCGGGCGGATGTTCTCCCTGACTGTCAACGACTTCCGCGTCTCTGATGCAGCGGCGATGTTGCCGCATCTGGATGCGTTAGCAGCCAGTATCGAGCTCGATGCAGAAACGCGCGGAATCATATTGAACGCAATAGCCTTTGCCCGATTCGCAAGCTGCGAGTTCGACGCTGCCCTGCAGACAGCCACCGCCATCTCCAACCTCATACCGGACGCGCCGGCCGTTGAAGTCGCCCCTGCCGTAGCACTTCGCGGGGTCATCGAGGCGTGTCTTGGTGAGTCCAAGATGGGCCGATGGCATCTCGAAGAAGGGTATCGACAAGCGCGCTCGCTGCCGACCATAAACTATGCGGCGGTGCAGGTTTATTGGGCGGTCATGGTGACGCTCGGCCTCTGCGAGGCAGCTCATTTGGTCCGTAGCACACATGATGCGCTCAGTCGCGCGAAGGCGTTCGGGGATGCCTGCGGCATCGTCATCGCGCAATGGACGTACGGCACGGTATTGCTGCGCGCGGGCGAGGAACACCGCAGGAAGGCAATAGATGCGCTCCGCGAAGCGCGGGCGGGCATCAACAAGTACAGGGTCGGGGTAGTCGGATTGACCACGATCGGCCGAGATCTCGCCATGGATGCCGCGGGTCGCGGGAAACTAGACCAAGCGATCAGTGAGCTCCGAGTTGTCCGCACGCAAAGCAAAGGGTGTTCACCGGTTTTCGGCGTAGTCGCGAAGGAAGCTCTAGTCGAGCTCCTGATCGAGCGAGGAACAGCGGACGACCTCGCGGAGGCACATCGAATCGTCGCGCAGTGGTACGACGAACGCCCCGGTGCGCCTGCTCTCGATTTGTGGTGGATGAAGTCGCGCACCCTACTGGCGAAGGTCGAAGATCGCTCGGCTGACTTTGTGGATCTCGCGGACCGGTACCTCGAGTTGTGCGAAACGTTAGACGCACGAGGCAGACTGGGAGAAGCACACCGGTTAGCGAGCGAATCGACTACGCAAGCCGGGATGGTGTGAGATATGGCCACGATCTTGGCATACACATCCCCGGCGCTGGGGCACATGATTCCGATCAGCGCACTCTGCATCGAGTTGTCGCACCGCGGCCACACCATCCATCTCCGCACGCTGTCCAGCGCGGTCCACATGGCAACACGTCTGGGTTTCGACAGCGCCCCCATCGACCCCCTCATCGAGAGCATCCCGCTCGGCGACGGCGACACGACCGATCCTCGCCGAGCCCTGCAGGTCGGTGTCGCAGCCTTCGGTCGACGCGCCGCGCATGAAGTGACCGATCTCGCCGCCGCGATCGATGGCGTCACGCCCGATGCGCTACTGATCGATGTGAACTGTTGGGGGGCGCGCTCGGCAGCCGAGGCCGGTGAAATCCCATGGGCATGCTTCTCGCCGTACACACCGCCTCTGCGGTCCCGCGGAGTGCCGCCCTTCGGGTTAGGCCTCAAACCTATGCAAGGAATCGTCGGCCGGGCCCGTGATTCGGTGATAGAAGCCGTAGTCACTAAATCGATCGAGAAGATGATGCTGCCGTCGATCAACTGCGTCCGTGCCGATGTAGGCCTACCACCGGTGACGACGACCGATGAGTACCTGCGTCGGACACCGCTGATGTTTGTCGCCTCTGGCAAGCCGTTTCAATACGCGCAGACCGATTGGGGCGATGCGGTCCACATGATCGGACCCTGCACACTGGATCCCAGTTGCGATACCACCACCGACTGGCTGGCCGAGGTCGACCGACCGCTCATCCTGGTGACGACTTCTTCCGAACCGCAGGCCGATGCAGGACTCGTCTCGACGGCGGTGGCTGCGTTGGCCGATGAACCGGTGCACGTGGTCGCCACTGTCCCGACCGGCCCGTCGGAGAAGGCGACGCCGTCGCCTAATGCACGGTGTGCGGGGTGATACCGCACGAAGCCGTATTGTGCCGTGCGGTGTGCGCGATCACCCACGGTGGGATGGGTGCGACGCAAAAGGCGCTTGTCCACGGTGTACCGGTGTGTGTTGTGCCTTTCGCGCGTGACCAGTTCGAGGTGGCGCGCCGCGTCGAGGTCGCCGGGTGCGGTACCCGACTGCCCGCGAAGAAATTATCAGCGCCGCGATTGCGGACGAAAGTACTGAAGGCGCAGGCCATGGCTGAAGGCGCCAAACGGGTCGCGGCGGGATTCGCTGCCACCGGTGGCACCGCCCGAGGCGCTGATTTGTTCGAACAGCGCGTGCTCCGCATTCACCCTCGAGCACGCGGTTGTTGAGCGGGTTTCTCGCGATCTGCGTACACCATCCGTACCTTTCGGACAAAGCGACGACCTGAGCTCAAGCCCGGTGCTCGCCTGATTGGCCGCTCACCGTCCGCGCGCGGCGTACCCGGCCACCAAGGCCTCTGCGCTGCGGACCGCCGCCCGGCACGCCCTGGTGGTGAACGGGTCGTTCAACGGATGCTCCGCGCGCCTGCGCCAGCGCTGTGCGGCCGCGAACGCCGCGCGCGGCCCGTCGTACGGGTTGTCCGGCTGCAGTCCGAGCCTGCTGGCCGCGTCGGTACCCGAACCGCCGATCATCCGGCGCAGCGAGGCCATCTCGTCGTCGTTCAAGGTCGTTGGCCGCGAACGTAACTGGCTCAGTAACCGGAGCTCTTCGAACGCGTGCGTGTCCGCGAGCAGCGGGTCGATATCGGCCAGTATGTAGGGCGTCGCGTAGATCGGGTTTGCCTGCACGAACTGCCGTAGCGCCAGCAACGCGGTGTGCGCCTTGAGCAGATCCGACCGCTGCCCGAACTGCTGATCGATGACCTCCCGCAACGCCACCAGTCCGCTGCGCTCCAACAATTCGTCGGCCAGCGCCACCGAATCGCTGACACCGGCTCGCAGCACCGCGATCGAAATGCGGATCCCGAACATGCCGAACCGGTCCAGCAGGGCCGCCCGCGTCGCCGCATCCACCGGCAACTGGCTGTCGTCGCGGACGAAGCGGTCCACCGACAGCATCGCCTTGGTCAGCTCGGCGGCGTCCACCCCCGCCAACTTCTCCAGAGCGACGAACTCGCTCTGCCGCAGCGTCCGTGCCGTCAACGCCAGCAGGCCCGACACCGGAACCACCGCCTGACACGTTCCGGTTCGCTCCATCTCGGCGGTGAACCGCGTCGCGACGTCCTTGGCCGACAGCATCGCATCGATGCGTCCTGCCCCGATCTCGTCGGCGCGAGAGGCCACCCCGATCACGCCCAACGCGCCCGCCGAACCGCCGACCAGCTCGCCGATCTGCTTGAGCAGCGCGATATCGGCGGCGTTCAGCGTCCGCAACAGGAAAACGACCGCGTCGACCCTTGGCACCCCGTCCTCGGGTACGAGCAGGCGCAGGGTGCGCTCCGAGACGTCGCGGGACAACGACGACGTCCCCGGAGTGTCGATGATCGTGGTGTCGATCAGCTCGGCGGCCGGCCACTCCACATCAAGGTCGACGATGTCCTCGGGGTCGAGCGTGGCGAAGTCGAACGTCAGCCCGCCCTCGTGTGGATCGCGCCCGATCGGCACGTTGGACCGCCTGCCGCCGCGATGATTCGCGGTCACCTTCGGTGTGGGACCGTGCCGGAACCACGTCACGATCCGGGTGGCCTCGGTGGCGTCGGTCGGCGCAATGTCCTCGCCCACAAGCGCATTCACCAATGTAGACTTGCCCGCCTTGAGCGTGCCGGCCAGCGCGATCCGGATCGGCTGGTTGAGCCGACCGCCGATGCGCTCGAGCTCGTTGTGCACATCGGGGCGATGAGCATAAGCAGGATCGGCCTGGTACGCCTGGATGGTTCCACCCAGGATCGCGCGCACCTGGTCGCTCGTGCTCATCTCGCGCTGCCCACCAATGCTCCTGGCTGCTCTCCGGCGTTCGGCGATGGCCAAGAGTCCAGCTTATGCACCGCCGCGGCTACGTGGTCCCGACGGGTTCAGGCACGGATTCGGGTGGCATCAGTTTGGTGGCGTGCTCGGTGACCTGATTGAGGATGTTCAGCTGGCGCTCGAGTTCCTTGATCCGGCCGCTGCGTTCGGCCTCCTGCACCTGCGCGGCGGCGATCGTCGCCTGCAGCGACTCGTTGAGTGATCGAGAGGTTTGGTTGGCGATGCCGCGGTAGTGGTCGCGCAGCTGCCGCTGGATCGCCTTGAGCCGGTCGCGCGATTCCTTGCCCACGGCGAACTGCGTGTCGTCAAGGAAGCGGCGGGTATTGGTCTTGGCCTCGTTGCGGACCCGCAGCATCCGGTTCTCCATGTTCTCGCGGTACGCCGTGCGCCCCATCAGCAGACCCGCCCCCAGGGAGATCGGGTTGAACATGCCCAGACCCGCGAACGACGTCATCATCCCGAACATCAGGACGCCGCCGTAGGAGCCCTGCATCCCCATGGTCAGCTTGCGCCCCGCACGGACCGGCTTGGCCTCCAGCTTGCCCACAGATTTCATCTCCCCGAGGCTGGCGCCCATCCGGCTGGGGTCGAGCTGGGGCATGCTGACCGCGTCGAGGCCCGCCTCGACGAACGTACGCGCGACCTCTGCGGCCAGCGCCTCGGCCCGTTGGTACGCCCAGACGAAGTTGTCGCCGACGGCCGTGGCGACCGCGTTCTCGAGTTCAGCTCCGATTTCGGCCCAGTGATGCGTCGGGTCGCAGGTGTCGATGACCTTCTCGATGTGTTGGCCGATGACGCGGAACCGCCCGCGCAGGTCGTGGTCGACGTCGGCGGTCAGATCGGCTATCCCGTCGTTGAGCACCTGCTGCCACAATGCTGTCTGCTGCAACGCATCCTGGGCCTCCTGCTTGCGCCGTTCGAGGTCCGCCTTGAGCCGATCGCGCGTGTCGGGGTCGTTGAGTGCGGACAACTCGGCCTCGACCTTGAGCGTCAAATGTTCGGCAGCCGAATAGATCTCGTAGACGATGTGATCGCGGATCCGGCCGCTCTGCAGCGCCAGCACCTGCTCGCTGAGGAACTTCACGATGGCCGGGAAGTTCGACTCTTCGTTGAGTTCCTTGTCGTTGAGCGCAATCGCGTGGCTGCGCAGCAGCGAGGAGGCCGGGATCATCGGGACGTTGACACCCGCGCGTTGCAGGTGCGCCTTGTTGGCCTCGACGATCTGACGCCAATGCGGGTAGAGATCGGTCTTGGTCGCGACTATCGTTGCGACAGAGCAGATCTCGAAGGCCTGTCGCATGAACGTCATCTCAGGCTCAGTGAACTCCTGGCTGGTGTCACTGCACATCAGCAAGGCATCGGCGTCGGGCAGCAGGCCCAGCGTCGCCGACAGATGAGGTTGACCGTGCCCGCCGACGCCCGGGGTGTCGACGAACGCGAGCCCGTTCTTGAGCAGCGGGCTGGCCGCGGTCACCTCGACCCGGATCACCTCACGCCCGTGGGCTTGCGGCGCCCGGCGCAGATCGTTTTTGATGTCGGCCATCGAGATCTCGACGGCCTCGGGTTCCTCACCCTCGCCGCGCGCCACGATCAGCTTGGCGGCGGCGGTCTCGCCATAGGTCACCACGGTCGGCAGCACCGTGCTCTCGTCGTCACCGACCCGCGAGACAGGAACGTTCAGCAGCGAGTTCAACAGCTGGCTCTTGCCTTGTTTGAGCTGTCCGGCGATCACCACCCGGATCTGCGGGTCGGTGATGCGGTCCTTGGCCTTGGCCAACCGCTCGACCAGATCAGCGCGATCGTTGGCGTCGGCGATCCTGCTGGTGTGGTCGATCAGCTCGACGATGACCCTTGTTTGTTTGGCCGGCTCGCCGGCCGAAGTCTGTTTGGCCGGCTCGCCGGCCTTTGTTTGTCTGGGCGGTCGTGCGTCGTTGCCTTGGGTCATGAAGTCCTCGCGTCCGGGTGGGCCGGTGAGTCAACGGTAGACGTGCCGACTGGCGGGGATCGTGATTGATCCCCGCCAGTGGCGTTGTGTGGTTGGGCTCAGAACAGGCCGGTGTCGACGGTGGTGCTCACATCGACATCGGTGTTGACCTGACCGGAGTTGTCAGTCGAATTGTCCTGTCCGGAGTTGTCGACCGAGTTGTCGACCGAGTTGTCCACCGAGTTGTCCTCGATGCTCGACCCGCCCGAGATGCCGCCGGTCACACTGCCGTCGATATCGCCCACATTGGTCTGGTTGCCATCGACATTGGTGGTGGTCGTGTCGTTGTCGTTGATCACTATCCCGCCACCGGAACCGCCGGCCCCACCGGTGGCGTTGCCGCCGTCGTTGCCGACCCCGATCAGGCCGCCGCCGCCGTCACCGCCCGAGGCACTGCCACCGCTGCCACCGCTCATGTCGACGTCGTTGATCACCGGGCCCTCGTTGTCGGAGATGATGTCGCCGCCGGCGGTCTGGTCTCCGCTGTCGTCGATCTCGTTGTCCTCGCCGATGTTGACGTTGGAGTCCTCGATGTCACCGGTGTTGACGTTTTCGTTGTCATCGCCGACGACGTTGCCGTCACCCTCGACGTTGGTGGCATCGATATCGCCTGCGGTGCCGGTGTTGACCACCCCGCCGTCGGTGGCGGTGTTGGTGGTCTTGTCACCGAAGGTGATGTCACCGAACTCCAGCCCGAAGTTACCGATACCCTGCTGCTGGTCCTCACCGGCGTGGTTGAGCGTGTTGGTCTCCGGGCTCAAGAACCGGGTGTCGTTGTGGCTGAGGGTGTCGTTGTTGGACAACACCTCGGTCTGCCGCTGCGGGGCGAACGCGATCCCGTGCGTCTGGGCCACCGCCTGCTGCAGCCCCACCACCGGATCACCACCCCCATGCACCACCGCCGCAGGCGCCACGGTGGCCGCCACGGCCTGCACCTGGGCGGCCGAGACATTGCCGAAGCCGGCCTGGTGTAGTTCGCGGTCGGGGTCCGCCACGAACGCGGCGGCGGAGACAGGGTCGCGGAACAGGTTCAGAAACCAGTCGATGAGGTTCATGTCGGATCCTTTCGAAAATGTTGGTCTTGGTCTGGTCGCCGGGCTGTCCGGCGAGCTGAGAACCACGTTATGGCTGTCGCGACGCCCCTGAAACGGGGTCGCGGCCCCTCCCTGCACAGCACCGTCCCGGGATCGGACTAGGGCTTCGGTTAGGGGATTAGGGGATGGCTCGGGGGGTCGGCCGAAAGGTCTGCATTCTCGAGCCGAAACGACAAAAAATGCGCGGCCCCTCGAGGGGCCGCGCATTCCGTGGATTCAGGTTTGTCAGTCGAAGATGTCGAATCCGCCCGCGTCGATGTCGAGCTGCTGCACATCGGCGAGCGCGTCGCTGAAGTCGTCGCTGGTTACAACGTCGTCGACGATGTCCTCGATCACCGGCTGCTCCAACTGCAACGCGGTGTCGTCGGTGTCGGCGACGCTCGGGACATCCGGCTCGGCGAGTTCAGGCACCCCCGGATCGGAGATCATCGCGGCGGACACGTCGTCCACCACATCGGCGGGCACGTGATCGCCGAACGCGTCGAAGGCGGCGGTGGCCGCTCCGCTGCTCCAGACGTTGCCTGCCGCTTCGGCGATACCGCCGTCCAGCGCGGTCGGAACGGTCGTCGGAAGCGCCGACATCGACTCCGACACCACCGGGATCAGGGCGTGGACATCGGCACTGGTCACGTTCGTCAGATTGGCGTCGAGAATGGCTTGATTCGGATCGGCGGCGAAACGCGCGGCTGCGTCGGGATCACGCACCACCGACATGACGAAGTCGAGTAACTCGTTGGCCATGAAACACCCTCCCTCCCTCGAACAGATATTGGTGGCTAGAGACAAGGCCTAGCCGAGTGGCCTGCCACGATGCTATCGACGGTTACCGCCGCGGTGATCGGTGCAAAACCCACCTGCTCGGCCCGGTCGTTAGGGGATGCGGTGTTAGGGGATTTCCTCCCACTAGGGGCAGCTCCCGTGTCCGAAGACGTTGAGCCGCTATCGTGATGAACGGCCGAATGTAGAGGTGGAGATGAGCGACTCACTCGGGTTGTCGATCGGTTCGACCAATTTGGTGGCGGCCCGAATCGGCCGTCCCCCGGTCATGCGCCGATCGATACTCACCGTATTCGACGATCGCGCGCCGGAGGTCGGTGTACCCGCCGAAAACCCCAACCTCAACCAACCCGGCATGGTGCTGAGCGGTTTCGTCGAACGCGTCGGCGACCCGGTGCCGTTGGTCGCCGCCGATGGCTCACCTCATCGCGGAGAGCGGGTGCTGGTCGAAGCGCTCGACGCCATGGCGCGCACGGTCGGCGCTGGGACCCCTGTCGTGATCGCGGTGCCCGCGCACTGGGGGGCGGCGACCACGGGCGCGCTGCGAGGCGCCCTGCGGGCGGCGCCGGGCCTGGCCCCCGACGGGGTGCCGCCTGCGCTGGTGCCCGATTCGGCGGCCGCGCTCGCCGCACTGCAGGCCGCGCCGGGGTTGCCGTCGAGCGGTGTCGTGGTGCTGTGCGATTTCGGCGGCAGTGGAACCAGCATCAGCCTGGCCGACGCGTCAGCCGGCTACGGCCCGATCGGCGAGACCGTCCGCTACGCGGACTTCTCCGGCGACCAGATCGACCAGCTTCTGCTCAACCACGTCGTAGCGGGCATCGCGGCGGCCAACGACGCCGATCCTGCGGGCACCGCCGCCGTCAGTTCTCTGGCCCGGCTGCGCAACGAGGCCCGCGTGGCCAAGGAACAACTGTCGGCCGACACCGCCGCGGTCGTGCACGCCGACCTGCCGGGCTTCAACTCCGACGTGCGCGTCACCCGCACCGAGCTCGAGCAGCTGATCAGCGAGCCGGTCGACGGGGTGCTCAACGCCGTCCAGGAAGCGTTGCAGCGCAACAATATTGCTCCGGCAAATGTTTCGGCCGTCGCGACCGTCGGCGGCGGGGCGAACATCCCGCTGATCACCCAGCAGCTGTCGACCCGGCTGCGTGCGCCGGTCATCACCACTCCGCAGTCCCAACTCAACGTCGCCGCGGGCGCCGCGCTGATCGCCGACGCCGCCGAGGCCGCCACCGGGATGGCCGCCGTCGCCCCCGATGCCCCGACCGGGATGGCGCCGACGAGCATGTCCGCCGCCGCGTGGGCCGCCGGAGCCGCAGGCGTCGCAGCTGCCGAGTCGGCCTCCGACGGCGCAGGCTCGGCGACGTTCCGCGCCCTGGCGTGGTCGCAGGACGACTCGCCCGTCGACGAGCCGATCCCCTACGCCGGTGAGGATTACACGTTCGAAGCGGGCGGAACCGGCGCTCGGCCCGCGATGGAATTCGCCCACGAGGAAGAGCAGTACGAACCGGAACCCGAACCGCTGCCGTGGTACCGCAGGCCGGTGGTGCTGTTCGGCGCGGCGGCCGCGGCCGCACTGTTGGCCGCCGGTGGACTCGCCGTCACGCTGACGAGTACCACCGGTGACAGCACGCCGGTCACCGAGACCGCGACAACCTTCGAGTCGGGACCGTCGCCCGAGACGACGACTTCGGTTGCACCACAGACGGTTACCGTCACCGGAACGGATGGGCGCCCGACCACCAGCGTGGTCCCGCCACCCCCGCCACCGGAGACGACGACGACCACGACGTCACCCACCACCACAACCACGACGACGACGACCACTACGACGACGACTACCCAACCCACCACCACGACCACGCGTCCCACGACCACGCAGCCGACGACCACCCAGCCGCCGACGACCACCGACCCGCCCACCACATCGGTCGAACCGGAGCCGGACATCCCCGTTCCGGACGCGCCATAGACCGATGACCGCGTCGGACCCGCGGACCGAGATCCCGCCGCCCGCACGCGAGGCGGTCGCAGGGCTGGCGGCCGCGCCGACCGAGCCGGTCAAACTGCTCGTGTCGGGCGGCATCGGCACCGGTAAGAGCTCGGTGCTGGCCGCCGTCCGAACCGTGCTTCGGGCCGCGGGCGTACCGGTGCTCACCCGCATACCGCGCGCTGACGACGATCCAGCGGCCGCGATCGTCATTGACGATGCCCACCTGCTGGACGACCGCGAACTCGACCAGCTCGCGCGACGAGTGTCGGATCTGCCCTCGACCCTCGTGGCCAGCAGCGAGCCGATCGCGCACCGCCCGGCGATGCGTGCGCTGTTCACGGCGATCGAACGCGAGAACCCGATCGTCAGCCTGGGACCACTGACCCCGGCGGACGTGGCAAGCCTCGTCACCGGAAAGCTCGGCGGCGCACCGCCGTCCGACATGGTGCGATCCCTGGTCGTGGCGACGGCGGGCCTGCCGTTCCTGCTGCAGCCGGCGATCGCGGCCGTCACCGAACTGCAGGACGCGGCACCGGCCACCGCGGTCCTGCAGGCGGTGACGTACGCGTTGACCGAACGGCTGCGCCGCCTCGACGACGCGACGCTCGACACCCTTCTGGTCACCTCGCTGAGCAGAGACCTCGGCCCCGACGACGTCGCTGCGGCTTTGCGCCTGGACGCCGAGCGGGCTTACGCGGTGGTCGATCGCGCCCGCGCCACCGGTCTCGTCGAGCCGTCCTACAGCCGGGCCTTTCTGCGCTCACTGCACCGATGTGTCGCTCAGATCCTCGGCGCCGCGCGTCATCACGACACGGAGATCTCGCTTCTGGTGTCGCAACTCGAATCATCCACGCTCTCACCTGAATTGGCGCTCCAGATGGCCGAACACGGTCTGCGCGACGATCGGCTGGCGACCGCTCTGGCCGACATGGCCGCCCGTAGTCGCAGCCAACCGGCAAGGGCGGCAAGGCTTTACCGCGCCGCCGTCGATGCGGGGGCGACCACGCTGAGTCCGCGGCTGGCCGACGCGCTGGCGCTGACCGGCGACTGCGTCACCGCGGGTCGGCTCACCGATCAACTGCTCAGCTCCGACGATGCGGCCGAGAGGGCTGCCGCGGTAAGGATCGCCGCCAGCGTCGCCCTGCACGACGGCAGCGCAGCACAGGCCGCTGACCTGTTCCGTTGGCTGGGCCCATATCCGGACGCGTTCGTCAGCGCGGCGGGCGCCGTGGTGTCACTCGCCGCAGGCGACCTGTCGGCCGCTCGGACGGCGTTGTCCGCCGAGAGTGCCGGCCCGCCCACCTCCACCGCCCGCGCCGCGCACAGCCTCGCCGAGGGCCTGTTGATGTCGTTGGACGCCCCATACCCCGCAGCCGTCTCCCGGCTGGGGCAGGCGATCACCGCGGACCAGCCCGCGGACGGCGTGGCCCCCGACACCCCCGCGGCGCTGGTAACGCTGGCCGCCGTGCACGGAGGCGATCCGGTCCGGGCCCGCAGCGTGATCGCCCGTGCGGTGCGCGCCAGTCTCGAAGACGGTACGGAGGCGGCGCTTTTCGTCGCACGCAGACACCGACTGCTGCTGGGCTGGGTGCGGATGCAGGACGGACAATTGCCCGCGGCGACATCTGACGTGGCGATCGCGTGCGCGGACGCCGACACCTCCCCGCTCCACCGCCGCGACGCGTTGTGGGCGGCCGCGCTGCAGACGGCGATCGCGCGCCGCAGCGGCGACACCGGCGCCATGCAGAAGCACTGGTACGCGGCGGTCGAGGTGCTCGCCGAGTACTCGATGGACCTCTTCTCCCTACTGCCGCTCGGTGAATTGTGGGTGGCCGCTTCCCGGATGCGTCAGATCGACCGGCTGCAGCACACCCTCGACGAGGCCTTCGCGCTGCTCGGCTCGCTCGGTGAGCCCGTGTTGTGGTCGACTCCTCTGCACTGGGCCGGTGTGCACGCGGGCATCCTCGCCAACGCCCCGGACGCCGTCGCCCCGCACGGCCAGGCGCTGACTGCCGCGGCCACGCACAGCACCTTCGCCAAGACGCTGGCCACTGCGGGCCGCACCTGGTTGCGGGTACTGGCCAATCACGTCGACACCGACGAGGTCACGACAGCAGCGCGGCTGCTCGCGCAGGTGGGCCTCACCTGGGACGCGACCCGGCTGGCCGGTCAGGCCGCGCTGCAAACCCCCGATGGCCGGGTGTCGGGCGCGATGCTGCAGCTCGCGCGCGACCTGAAGCAGACCGTCGCACCCGACGACGCACCCGGATCCGATCAGCTCGCGGCGCCGGAGACGGCCCGGACCGGCTCAGCGCGTCCCGCTTCGTCTCGGCTGTCCGACCGCGAGCGCGAGGTCGCCGAACTTTTGCTTCTCGGCATGCCCTACCGCGACATCGGAGCACAGCTGTTCATCTCGGCGAAGACCGTCGAACACCACGTCGCCCGGATCCGCCGCCGTCTCGGCGCCGAATCCCGCTCCGAGATGTTGTCGATGCTGCGGGCCATGTTGTCTCCGCAGTCGTGATCCCCCAACGCACCGTCATCCCCTAACGGCAATCCCCTAACCACCGTGTACGACGACGGGTCCGGCACCGGATTCGCACGCCTGAGGACAGCCATAGCGTCATGCCATGTTCAATCACCAGGCAACCCCGGACCGGCCGCTGGGTGTTTCGGTCGGCGCGACCTACCTCGCCGCGACCCGTGACGGACACGCCGCGGTGATCCGGCCCTCCGAGCTCACGCTGCACGGGCAGCGCCTCACCGGGTTCGTCGACCGCATCGGTGACCCGGTTCCGCTCATCGCCTCCGACGGCTCCGCCCATCGCCCCGAGCAACTGCTCGCCGAGGCGCTGCGCACGCTCACGCAGTCGGCCGAGGACATCACGGTCGCCGTACCCGCGCACTGGCGTCCGTCGGTCGCCGACTCCTTGCGCCACGCCCTGGGTGGCGACGTGCCGGTGGTGTCGGACGCGACCGCCGCTTTGGCCGCGCTGAACGCCGACCCCGGGCTCCCCACTCGCGGCGTCGTCGTGCTCTGCGACTTCGGTGGCAGCGGCACCAACATCACGCTCGTCAACGCGTCCTCGGGCCACGCGGTGGTCGGCGAGACCGTCCGATTCGCCGATCTTTCCGGCGATCTGGTGGATCAGGCGGTGATGACACAAGTGATGACGTCGCTGCCCGCTGACGCCGACCCGTCCGGAACGGCTGTCGTCGGTTCGCTGGCGCGGCTACGCGACGAGTGTCGCGCTGCCAAGGAGCGGTTGTCGGCCCACACCGCGACGGCCGTTTCCGTCGCTCTGCCCGGGCACCACGCAGACCTCAGGGTCACCCGCGCCGAGCTCGAGGGGCTCATCCGGCGCCCGGTTACGGATTTCCTTGCCGCAGTGGACGAAACGCTCGAACGCTACGGGGTTCCGGCCGCCGCGGTCTCGGCGGTGGCGACCGTCGGCGGCGGCGCACGCATCCCCCTGCTCACGCAGAAGCTGTCCGAACACCTGCGGGTACCGGTGGTGACCACCGCGCAGCCGCAGCTGGCCGCCGCCGTCGGAACCGCTCTGATCGCCCAGCGCCGGCGCGTCGTCGACCCGCAGACCACTCTCGCGCCCGCCGGGGTCGAGGAAGCCACCGTCCGGGTCGACGCCGGACTGTCGTCGAACACTTTCGGCGCGCTGGCCTGGTCCGAGGACGACCAGCAGGATGCGCCCCTGCCCTTCACCGATTCGCGCCCCGAACTTCACTTCGAGCATGAGCAGTGGCAGGAGGAGGCGACACCGCGTCGTTCCCCGCTCGTCCTGTTCAGCCTCGCCGCGGCCGCCGCGGTGGTCACGACGGCCCTGTTCGGCTTCACGCAGTTGCGCGGTGACACCGCCACCCCGGTCGAGGCGGCGACCGTCCTCAGTCCCGCGGCCACGCCGCCCTTCCCGCCTGCGGCGCCGGCTCCCACTCCAGTACCCCCGGCGCCGCAGGCCCCTCAACTCACCACGGTCGTCGTGCAACCCGCGCAGCGATCGTCCACACCCCAGCACCGCAGCCCGCGCCCAGCGCCGGCCGCCCAGACGGCGCCCGCAGCACCGCCCTGGACACCCACGCCACCGACGAGCGCTCATCCGTCACCGGTACACGAGACCCCGCCGTCCAACCCTGAACCGCCGGCCAACCCTGAGCCGCCGGCCGATCCGCAGACCCCTCCGGTGGTCGACCCTCCACCGATCGATCCGGGGCCCGGCGCAGGCTCCACAGATGGCGCCCCATCCCCTGATGGTGATCCCGTCGACCCGGGTTCGAGCGACGAGCAAACGGGTACCGACACCGTGCCCGGCGAGTCCAGCCCGACCGACGGTGCGTAGTTAGGACAACCTTCGTAGCGGTGTTTCCCTTGGAGATGCAACTATGACTCCCGGGCTTGAGCAGGCCTGAGTTAAGTTACCCGCCGGTAACTTACGATAAGTTACCCTTGGGTAACTTGAGAATGGGAGGCGCGCGGTGGATACGCAGATGCTGATCAGGCTCGTCGTCGGGCTAGGGCTGACTGCCCTTGTTCTGGTCTTCGCCGCCAAACGCGTGCTGTGGCTGACATCGTTGATCCGCTCCGGGGCGCCCACCAGCCCGGAGAACAACCGCAAGGACAACCTCGGCAAGCGCATCACCACCCAGATCGAAGAGGTCTTCGGGCAAACCCGACTGCTCAAGTGGTCCCTGCCCGGCCTCGCCCACTTCTTCACGATGTGGGGCTTCTTCATCCTCGCGTCGGTCTACCTCGAGGCCTACGGCCTGCTCTTCGACCACGATTTCCACATCCCGATCATCGGCCGGTGGGACGTTCTGGGCTTCCTGCAGGACTTCTTCGCCGTCGCGGTGCTGCTCGGCATCATCACGTTCGCGATCATCCGGGTGAGGCAGGAGCCCAAACAGCACGGCCGTGACTCGCGGTTCTACGGATCGCACACCGGCGGCGCCTGGCTGATCCTGTTCATGATCTTCAACGTCATCTGGACCTACGCGCTGGTGCGCGGCGCCGCGGTCAACACGGACGCCCTTCCCTACGGCAACGGCGCGTTCTTCTCCCAGTTCATGGGGTGGCTGATGAGCCCGCTGGGCTACACCGCCAACTCGTGGATCGAGACCATCGCGCTGTTGGCGCACATCGCGGTGATGCTGGTGTTCCTGCTGATCGTGCTGCACTCCAAGCACCTGCACATCGGGCTGGCGCCGATCAACGTCACGTTCAAGCGGCTGCCCGACGGCCTCGGCCCGCTGCTGCCCGTCGAGTACGAGGGCAAGGAGATCGACTTCGAGGATCCGCCGGAGGACGCGGTGCTGGGCCGCGGCAAGATCGAGGACTTCACGTGGAAGGCCTACCTCGACATGACCACATGCACCGAGTGCGGTCGGTGCCAGTCGCAGTGCCCGGCGTGGAACACGGGTAAGCCGCTGTCGCCCAAGCTCGTGATCATGAACCTGCGCGACCACCTGTTCGCCAAGGCGCCCTACGTCCTCGGTGACAAGGAAACGCCGCTGGAGAACACCCCCGAGGGCGGCCTCGGCGAGGAACTGCGCGGGGAGAAGAAATCCGAGGAGCATTCGCACGAGCACGTTCCCGAGTCCGGCTTCGAGCGGATCCTGGGGTCGGGCCCCGAGCAGGCCACCAGGCCGCTGGTGGGCACCGAGGAACAGGGCGGCGTGATCGACCCCGACGTGCTGTGGTCCTGCACGACCTGCGGCGCCTGCGTCGAGCAGTGCCCGGTCGACATCGAGCACATCGACCACATCGTCGACATGCGCCGCTACCAGGTGATGATGGAGTCCGAGTTCCCGGGTGAGCTCGGCGTGCTGTTCAAGAACCTGGAGACCAAGGGCAACCCGTGGGGTCAGAACGCCAAGGACCGCACGAACTGGATCGACGAGGTCGACTTCGACGTGCCGGTGTACGGCAAGGACGTGGAGTCGTTCGACGGCTACGAGTACCTGTTCTGGGTGGGCTGCGCAGGCGCCTACGAGGACCGCGCGAAGAAGACCACCAAGGCCGTGGCCGAACTGCTGGCCGCCGCCGGCGTGAAGTACCTGGTGCTCGGCGAGGGCGAGACCTGCAACGGCGACTCGGCCCGCCGCTCGGGCAACGAGTTCCTGTTCCAGCAGCTGGCCGCGCAGAACGTGGAGACGCTCAACGAGCTGTTCGAGGGCGTGGAGCGGGTGGATCGCAAGATCGTCGTCACCTGCCCGCACTGCTTCAACACGCTGGGCCGCGAATATCCACAGGTCGGCGGCAACTTCACGGTGCTACACCACACGCAGCTGCTGAACCGGCTGGTGCGCGACAAGAAGCTGATCCCGGTGACGCCCGCAGATGGCGGAACGGACATCACCTACCACGATCCGTGTTACCTGGGCCGGCACAACAAGGAGTACTCCGCGCCGCGTGAGCTGATCGGGGCGTCCGGCGCGAAGCTGACCGAAATGCCTCGGCATGCCGACCGCGGCCTGTGCTGCGGCGCCGGCGGCGCGCGGATGTGGATGGAAGAACACATCGGCAAGCGCGTCAACACCGAGCGCACCGAGGAGGCCATGGACACCGCCTCGACCATTGCGACCGGCTGCCCGTTCTGCCGCGTGATGATCACCGATGGTGTCGACGAGGTCTCGGCCGCCCGCGAGGTGGAGAAGGCCGAGGTGCTCGACGTGGCCCAGCTGCTGCTTGGTTCGCTGGACAAGAGCACCATCACGCTGCCGGAGAAGGGCACCGCGGCTAAGGAGGCCGAGGAGCGCGCAGCCAGGCTGGCCGCCGAAGCGCCGGTGGAGGAAGCGCCCGCCGAGGCGGAGGAAGAGGCGCAGGCCGAACCGGAGGCCAAGGTGGAGGCCGCCACGGCCACCGAAACCAAACCCGTCAAGGGCCTCGGAATCGCCGGCGGCGCCAAGCGCCCAGGCGCCAAGAAGACCGCCGCTCCCGCGGGTGACAAGCCTGCGGCCGATGAAAAGCCCGCTGCCGCAGCGGCACCCGCGAAGGGCCTCGGCATCGCCGCGGGCGCCAAGCGGCCCGGCGCCAAGAAGGCCGCACCCACCGCGCAGGCAGCGCCCGCGGAGCCGGAAGCCCAGTCCGAATCAACAGCGGCGGCCAATCCGGAGCCCGAGGTCAAGGGTCTCGGCATTGCGGCAGGCGCCAAGCGGCCCGGGGCGAAAAAGAAGACCCAGGCCGCGTCCCCCAACGAGGGGGAGGCGACCGTCACCCAACCGCCGAACGTCGATCCGGACAAGGCGGAGCCGGGAGCCAAGACCGACACCGCCGACTCGGATCGGGGTCTGGACTCCAAGCCCGAGCCTGAGGTCAAGGGCCTCGGCATCGCCCCTGGCGCACGCCGGCCCGGGCCCAAGAAGTCGGCCGCGCCGGCACAGCCGCCGGCCGAGCCGAAACCCGCTGCCGCACAACCGGAGCCCAGGGACAGCGCCGACTCCGATGGCGAATCCGGTGCTGTCCCTGAGCCTTCCGGCGGGGATAACGAAGACAAGCCCGAACCACCTCCGGTAAAGGGCCTCGGTATCGCCAGAGGCGCTCGTCCCCCAGGCAAACGTTGAGCCGTTGACCGGCGATTTTGGTTAATCGCTGGACAAAAGTGAGACCATGAACGACGTGACCACCCACCACGTGCCGATCCACGCCGCAGGACACGGACCGAGGCAGCGCACGTTCACGCAGTCGTCGAAGCTGCAGGACGTCCTGTACGAGATCCGCGGTCCGGTGCACGAGCACGCGTCACGCCTGGAGGCCGAGGGGCATCGCATCCTCAAGCTGAACATCGGCAACCCCGCGCCGTTCGGGTTCGAAGCACCGGACGTGATCATGCGCGACATCATCTCCGCCCTGCCGTATGCCCAGGGCTACTCCGATTCCAAGGGCATCATGCCCGCGCGGCGCGCGGTGTTCACCCGCTACGAACTCGTCGACGGGTTCCCGCGATTCGACGTCGACGATGTGTACCTCGGCAACGGCGCGTCCGAGTTGATCCAGATGACGTTGCAGGCGTTGCTCGACAACGGGGATCAGGTGCTGATTCCGGCGCCCGACTATCCGCTGTGGACCGCGTGCACCTCACTGGCGGGTGGCACCCCGGTGCACTACCTGTGCGACGAGACACAGGGCTGGATGCCCGACATCGCCGACCTGGAATCCAAGATCACCGAGCGCACGAAGGCGATCGTCGTGATCAATCCGAACAACCCGACCGGGGCGGTGTATACGCGCGAAATCCTTACCCAGATCGCAGATCTGGCGCGCAAGCACGAGCTGTTGCTGTTGTCCGACGAGATCTACGACAAGATTCTCTACGACGACAGCGAGCACATCGCGACTGCATCGGTGGCGCCCGATGTGCTGACTCTGACCTTCAACGGCTTGTCGAAGGCGTACCGGGTCGCGGGCTATCGGGCGGGTTGGCTGGTGATCACCGGGCCGAAGGAAAACGCCACCAGCTTCATCGAGGGCATCAGCCTGCTCGCGAACATGCGACTGTGCCCGAACGTTCCTGCACAGCATGCGATCCAGGTCGCACTCGGTGGCCATCAAAGTATCGAGGAGCTGGTACTGCCCGGGGGTCGCCTGCTGGAGCAGCGCGACGTGGCCTGGCAGATGCTCAACGAGATCCCCGGGGTGTCCTGCGTGAAACCGCAAGGGGCGCTGTATGCGTTCCCCCGCCTGGACCCCGAGGTCTACGACATCGTCGACGACGAGCAGCTGGTCCTGGATCTACTGCTGCAGGAGAAGATCCTGGTGACGCAGGGCACCGGGTTCAATTGGCCGACACCGGATCACCTGCGCATCGTGACGCTGCCGTGGGCCCGCGAGCTGTCCAATGCCATCGAACGGCTGGGCAACTTCCTGGTCAGTTACCGGCAGTAGCGCTCTTCTAGGCTGTTGTCCGTGGCGCACTCACACGGACACTCCCACTCCCACTCCCCCACCGGCCCGGCGCCGCTGGGGCCGATCGCCGCGAAGGTCGTCGTCGGTCTGCTGATCGCCATCGGAGTGGCCGTCCTAGCGGGAACGGCATGGCTGTGGCCCAGCCAGCAGAAGACCGACATCCCGCTGCCGTTTCAGAACGCCGAGGGCGGTGCCGTCACCACCGAATCTGGGTTGGTCCGCTCGAGCAGTACCGCGACGTGCGGCAGCCCGTCGGTCGGTCAGGTGCTCACCGCCGATCCAATTCCGGCGACGGGCGGCGGAGCCGAGTGCGTGCAGGCGCTGATAGAGATCCAGTCCGGGCCCAACAAGGGCGCGGCGACCGTGCTCGAATTCAGCGGTGGCCCCGGACAACCCAATCTCGCGGCCGGCGACGAAGTCAGGATCACCCGTCAGGTCGATGCGACCGGCACCACCACCTACTCGTTCTACGACTACGAACGGACATGGCCGCTCGTCGCGCTGGCTGTGGCGTTCGCCGTGGTGGTGGTCGCGGTCGCCCGGTGGCGTGGATTTCGCGCCCTCATCGGCATCGTGGTCGCGTTCCTCGTGTTGGTGGTGTTCATGCTGCCTGCGCTGCGCGACGGGGCCGCGGCCGTGCCCGTCGCGCTGGTGGCTTCGGCGCTGATCCTCTACGCCGTCATCTACCTGGCCCACGGCGTGAGCCTGCGGACCAGCGCGGCCCTGCTCGGAACACTTACGTCGCTGCTGCTCGCCGCTTTCCTTTCCTGGGGCGCAATCGAATTGGCTCACCTGACCGGTCTCTCGGAGGACCGGAACAACGAGGTCGCCGCCTACCTTGGCAACGTATCGATCACCGGCCTACTGCTGGCCGGGTTCATCATCGGATCGCTCGGTGTGCTCAACGACGTCACGGTCACCCAGGCCTCGACGGTGTTCGAGCTGGCGGAGCTCGAGGGCAGCTCGCGGCGGACGATCTATTCGGGCGCGATGCGCGTGGGACGTGACCACATCGCGAGCACCGTCTACACGCTCGTGCTGGCGTATGCGGGCAGCGCGTTGCCTCTGCTGCTGTTGTTCAGCGTGGCCAACCGGGCCTTAGGTGACGTGCTCACCAGCGAGAGTGTGGCCATCGAGATCGCCCGCTCGGCGGTCGGGGGCATCGCGCTGGCGTTGTCGGTGCCGCTGACGACGGGCATCGCCACGGTGCTGGCGACCCCCGCGCGCGCCCGACGCGGTTAGAAGCCGGTGCGCTCCAACCACGCGTCCCACACCGCGGTCTCGCCGAACACCTCGATGCCGGCGTCGGCGGCCGTGCGCCGGCGCGTGATCGCCAGGAGCAGGTCGGTGGCGCTGCCGCGCAACGCGGTGTCGGCCTTGCTGTGGTTGTGCGACCACCAGACGCCGTCCTCGTCGTGGACGATGGTCCACTCCCCGGTCGGCCCCAGCCCGTCGTCGGTGGCGTGCATGTGGATGCTTCTGCCGTGGTCCAGCGCGGGTTGCGTGCCGGTGCCGACCATCAGCTCGACCCATTCGCTGATCGCGTCGGCGGCCAGCTCGGGCGGCGGGTCGTAGTCGGCCCCGACGGTCAGCGCCGCATCCGCGTGGTGCACGGCGACCTCGTGTAACCGTCGACGGATCCACCACCCCGCGGGGCGGGGGCCGCGGAAGGTCCAGACTCTGGTCGCCGCGCCTGCCCGTTCGACCGCATCGACCACCAGTTGGGCGCCCTGGTTGAACCAGTCAATCGCCGCGTCGGCGTCGTCGGGTGGTTTGCCGTCGCGGACCTCGCGCGGATCCAGCGCCGACATCCGGCGTTCGGCGATGATCTGTGCGGCCCACCGGTTTCCGCGACCGACGTGGCGGAACAGTTGTTTGAGTGTCCAGTCGGGACAGGTCGGCACCGGCGTAGAGGGGTCTGCACTGCGGATCAGTTCCCCGAATTCGCGGGTCTGGTCGAGCAGCGCGGCTCGGAAATCCACGCCCCCGAACGTACTCAATACTCGACGCGGAAACCCCCGATAATGCCGATCTGGTTGCCGTCGGGATCCTCGATCTTCGACAACCGCACACCCTTACTGGCTGCGACGATTTCACCGGGTTCAAGGCCGCGCTCACGCAGTCCGGCGAGGTGACGCTCCAGGTCGTCGACGGCGAAGTTGAGCAGACCGCTTCCGGCGCGCTGCGGATCGCTGAACACCTGCACCCAGGCGCCGGGGCGCACCTGCCACTCCACCAGTGTGGGCATCGGGTTGTTGTCGGGTGGGCGGCCGAACAGCTCGGCGTAGAACCGGCCACTGACCTCGACCTCAGTCGCGGGCACCACCGCGAGCACATGGTCAACCGACATGAATCCCTCCGTTCCTCGAAGGGGTAGACCCGGTCAGACCGGTGAACTAATCGACGAGCGAGCGGTGCCCAGCGCGATCGGCAGCGATGCCCACCCCCTCAGCACCCGTGTCTCGCGCCTGCTGCCCTCACCAGCCAGTCGCGCATCGGGAAAACGTTCGAAGAACGCCCGCAGTCCGACCTCGCCCTCTGCGCGGGCCAGGGCCGATCCCAGACAGAAATGCCTGCCGCCGGAGAATGACAGATGTCGTCCGGCGTTCTCACGCTCGAGGTCGAAGCGATCCGGATCGTCGAACACCTTGGGGTCGCGGTTGGCGCCTGCGATGTAAATGAGCACGGCCCTGCCCCGAGGGATCCGGTGCCCCGCGATCTCGGTGTGCTTCGTCGCCCTGCGCGCGGTGAGTTGCACGGGCGGGTCCAGTCGCAGGATCTCCTCGACGGCGGTCGGCCAGAGTTCGGGTCGCTGCGCCAGGGTTTCGAGGTGCTGCGGGTGATCGAGCAGCATGCGAATTCCGTTGCTCAGCAGGTTGACCGTCGTCTCGAATCCCGCGGCCAGCACGAGGCCCGCGGTAGCCATCAGTTCCTGCTGGTTGAGCCGGGCGCCCTCGTCGGAGGCCGCGATCAGCTGGCTCATCAGGTCGTCGCCGGGATTGCGTCGCAGCCCTTCGAGGTGCCCGGACAGCCAATCGTTGAAGCCGACCACGCTGCGGTAGACGGTGCGGTACTGCGGCCAGGTCAGGCCGATGTCGAGGCTGGCCGCACCGCGCTCGCCGAACTCCAGGACTCGTGACCGGTCGGCGTCGGGAACGCCGAGGATGTCACCGATGACCGAGACCGGTAACTGGGCACAGTAGCGGTCGACGATGTCGACGGTTCCGGCTTCCGCGAGTTCATCGAGTAGAGAATCGGCGGTCTCCTGCACCCGGTCCTTCAGCGCGGCAACGGCTCTGGGGGTGAACACCGACGACACCAGCTTTCGGTAGCGGGTGTGGTCCGGGGGTTCCACCGCCAACATCGACGGCGGCTCGAGGGGATGCAGCAGGTCGGTTTTGGTGCGGTTCGCGACCCATTGGACCGGTTTGGGCAGGTTGGAGCCGATCGGCAGAACTTCGAAGTCGTCGTCCCGCAGCAGATCGTTGGCGATCCCATGGTCGACGGTGAGGTGCACGATGGCGGCCTCCACCAGCGGCCCCTGTGCGCGCAGATCGTCGGCGAACGCAACCGGGTCGGCGCGAACGCTCGGATCGGCGATCATCCGGCCTTGGGGATCGCCGCGGCGCGCGAGCAGCTTCGAGGCACCGCGCACGAACCCGTGCACGGCAAGCCAGCGAATTCGGTGACGGATCGGCCCACCGTGCCGAGCCGGACGAATCGGTTCCACGCGGCCGAGCCTACCGATTCTGAGCCGTCACGCCCTTCCCCAGACAGTGGATCTGCCAGCCGGCCTGCATCCACCGGTCGATGTCGAGGCAATTGCGGCCGTCGACAATGACTTTCGCGCGCACCGCTCCGGCGAGCTCGGCGGGGTCCAACTCGACGAACTCGCGCCATTCGGTCAACACCAGTACGGCATCGGCCCGCTCACACGCTTCGGCGACCGACGTCGAATAGGTCAGCGTCGGAAACTGGCGTCGGGAGTTCTCCATCGCCTTCGGGTCGTAGACGTTGACGGTGGCGCCCTTGAGTTGCAGCATCCCGGCGACGTTGAGAGCCGGCGAATCGCGCACGTCGTCGGATTCCGGTTTGAACGCGGCACCGAGCACCGCGATGTTGGCGCCCAGCAGTGACCCTCCGCACGCGACGGTTGCCAGTTCCACCATCCGGCTTCGCCGTCGCATGTTGATCGCGTCCACCTCGCGCAGGAACGTCAGGGCATGGTTGGCGCCGAGTTCGCCGGCGCGGGCCATGAAGGCGCGGATGTCTTTGGGCAAGCAGCCGCCACCGAAGCCCAGACCGGCGTTGAGGAAGCGGCGTCCGATCCGCGGGTCGTACCCCAACGCGTCGGCGAGAAGCGTCACATCGGCGTCGACGGCTTCGCAGACTTCGGAGATCGCGTTGATGAACGAAATCTTCGTGGCGAGAAAGGCGTTGGCGGATACCTTGACCAGCTCGGCGGTCTGCAGATCGGTGACCAGCAAGGGGACCTGCTGGTCCAGCAGCGGTGCGTACAGTTCCCGGATCGCCGCCTCGGCGGCACACGAATCCGGTTGTATGCCAAGCACGATCCGGTCCGGATGCAGGGTGTCATGCACCGCGAAGCCCTCCCGCAAGAACTCCGGGTTCCACGCCACCTCGACGTCGACCCCCGCCGGCGCCACCGCACGCGCCCGGTCCCTCAGTTCGGCGGCGGTGCCGACCGGCACCGTGGACTTGCCGACGATGACGGCCGAGCGACTCAGCCGCGAGACCAGCATGTCCACAACGGCGTGTACATGACGCAGATCGGCGGCGAACTCCCCCTTCTTCTGCGGTGTACCGACGGCGAGGAAGTGCAGGTCGGCGAACCCGGCCGCGGCGTCGTAGTCGGTGGTGAACGCCAAGCGCCCGGCGGAGATGTTGTCGCTCAACACTTTCCGCAACCCAGGTTCGTAGAAGGGGGTTTCACCTGCTGCGAGTTTGGCGACCTTGCCCGCGTCGACGTCTACGCCGAGCACCTCGTGACCCAACTCGGCCATACCCGCCGCGTGGGTGGCTCCCAGATATCCCGTGCCGAAAACGGTGCACCGCATACCGCCTTGATATGCAGCCCTGATGAGCTAACCGCTACGCGACACTGATCGCCAGGCCAACAGCAGGTTACATGTGACTAGCCGGCACAGATGTTCAGCACGCAGATCGACCCTCCGCCGCGACCGGAAGAGCTGCCCGGCCCGCGGGAAGAGCCGCTGTCGCCCGATCCACCCGAACCGCTGCCGGGGTATCGACCGGAGCTGCCGGGATAGCCGCCCGAACCGCTGCCCGGATAGCCACCCGACCCCGAGCCGCTACCCGGGCCGTTCTGCCACGGCGGAACCTGAGGCCTGGGCAGCTCTGGCTCCTCGGGCTCGTCCTGCCACGGCGGCGTCCACGTCGGGACCTTCGGCGGCGTCCACCTTGGCGGGGGCCACGGGTTCTGCGGCCGGGGGTAGTACTGCGGCGGTGCCACCACCGGCGGCACGTACACCGGAACCGGGGCCGGAGCCACTGGGGCGGGAGCCACGGGTGCCGGCGCGGGCGGCGGCGCCACGGGCGGAGGCGCGGGCGCCGGGGCTTGCGGCGCTGGAGGCGGCGCCTCGACATAGACCGTCCGCGGCGGCGCCTGCGGAGCGGGCTGCTGCGCAGCGACCGGCACGGGGGCCTTGATGGTCTCCGCCTGTGGGGGCGGGGGCGCCTGAACCGGCTGCGCCTGTTCGGCCGGCGGAGGTGGCGGGGCGGGCGCGACGGTGCTGGGCACGATCGCGCTCTGCCCCGGGCTCGGCCGCTGGTCGGCCGTCGGGCGGATACTCACCGCGAGCGAGATCACGAGCGCGACAACGCCGACCACAAAGATCGACGCCATCGCGCTGCCGACGAGCAGGAACGGCTTGCGATCCTCGGTGGCCGCGGCATTCAGGTCGGTCCGCGACGTGTAGTCGCCCACGGAGGCGCCGTCACCGCCCGCGGGCGCCAATTGGGTTGGCGCGCCGGCGAGCCCGGCGTACACCGAACCCGCGGTGGTGCCGTCGGGGTCCTGGGAGTAGGCCAGGCCGACGGTGGACGCCTCCAAGGCCGGAGCGGCCGCGGCGGCCAGCGCCGCACCCCTCGCTAGCGCCATCTCCGGCTCGTCGGGGGCGTGCACCGGCAGGCTCACCAGATGCTCGAGATGGCTCTTCACCGAGCTCACGTCGACGCCGGATCCGACGACGAACATGCCTTGCGGCGGGTTGTCCTGGGCATCGACGGCGGCGGCCATATCGGCGAGCACGGCCAGCGCGTCCTGGCTGTGCAGGCTGCTGCTGAGCACTTTGACCACCGACCCGTCGTCGGTCTGGACGACCGACAGGGTCGCGGTGTCGCGGTCGATGAACAGCAGTGCGGTGGTGTCGTAGCCGACCGCCCTTCCGACGGCCTGGGCGAGTGAGCCCGCGGCGTGTCCATCGGAGACCAGCATGACGTCGTCGATATCGCGGGCGGCGAGCGCGTCGCGCAGTTTCGCGGCCTCGGCGTGATCGCTCCACGTGACGCCGATGGCCTTCAAATCATGACCACCCGCCTCAGCGCTTTCCTTGGTGCCGAGCACCGCGTCCACCACCTGGGCGGCGGCGCCCGATGTTGCTGAGCCACCATTACCGCTGACATCGAAGACGTCGTGGTCGACGGTGGCCCCGTCGGCCATCTCGCCTTCGACCAGCACCATGCGGACCGTCGCAAGTGTCATCGATACACCCAGAACGATGTCCACTGCCCCTCCAAAAACGTTTGCTGCCAAGCCTGGATCGCCGATCGGCATCTCGCCTCGCACAAGTCGGCGACTAGTGGTTCATCGCCGTGAGCAGGACAGGTGTTACGCCTCCACCGACATTTGCTGGGTCGATGCTGCCGACGTTTGGTATATCGACCCTACTCGTGTTCAACGACCGTCCGCGCCGAGCGGTTCAACTCGTCTCGTCGACTCTGCGCTCAGAGCGTGAAAATCCGCGTCAGACGCCTCCTGGACGCAGGATCAACTCGACTTGATGAAGTTCTGATACGACCGCGAGGGGGTCGGACCGCGCTGGCCCTGATACTTCGAGCCGACCCGCGCGCTGCCATAGGGGTGCTCCGCGGGGCTGGTCAGCCGCAGCAGGCACAGCTGGCCGATCTTCATTCCCGGCCACAGCGTGATCGGAAGATTCGCGACGTTCGACAACTCCAGAGTGATGTGCCCGGAGAACCCCGGGTCGATGAATCCCGCGGTGGAGTGCGTCAACAGCCCCAGCCGGCCCAGCGACGACTTGCCCTCCAGCCGGCCCGCGAGATCGTCGGGCAGCGTGCACAGTTCCAGCGTCGACCCGAGCACGAACTCGCCGGGGTGCAGCACGAACGGCTCACCCGGCTCGGCTTGGACCAGGGTGGTCAGCTCGTCTTGCTGCTTGGCCGGGTCGATGTGCGTATATCGCGTGTTGTTGAAGACGCGGAACAGGTTGTCGAGGCGGACGTCGATGCTGGACGGCTGGACCAGGGAGTCGTCGAACGGATCGAGCCCCAGTCGCTCGGCAGCGATCTCGGCGCGGATGTCGCGGTCGGAGAGCAGCACCCGACGAGCCTAGCGGCTCGGATGTTAGCCTTCGTGCTCAAACAAGCCGGTGTAGTTCAATGGCAGAACATCAGCTTCCCAAGCTGAGAACGCGGGTTCGATTCCCGTCACCGGCTCCACGGTTACCAGCCCGAATAGTGTCCGATCCGTCTTGCGTGGTCGCTATAGGTCCGCACTAGGTCCGCGTTCGGATTCAATCAAAGGACCAAACGCACGAGGTTGTTCGCTGCGGACGGCCTAGTGTGGTGTCGTTGTCAGTACCGGCTGCCATGATTCGCGTGAGTTAGACCACTGGCGGGAGATGACATGACGATGAACGACGCCGACGTTGAGGCGCTGGTGGGCCATGTAAAACAGAAGCTACCTCCACGCTTCGACCTCGTTCCCGATGGATGGCCCGGAAACATCGAGTTAGCCCTGATCGACGCTGTGCTTTCGATCCGAGCTGTGTATGGCGTATCGGCATCGACCGGAGTACGCGGCGCAATTGCCTCGTACAAGAAATCTCGATCCGACCGCGACTCATGGGATGACTTGCGCACACTCGCAGCGACCGACTCGGCTGAACTCCAGACCGTTTTGTCCAACCGTCAGAAGACAGGCGGTGTGACCAAAGCTGAGGCCATCGTTTCGGCGGCGCGTCGATTGGTCGATGCAGGCGTGATCCATGCTGGAGACCTCGACAGGGATTCATCGCAGCACCGTGCCGCTTATACCGGCACCAAAGGGCTTGGCCCAGTGACATGGGCTTACTTCGCAATGCTCCTCGGGCATGAGGGCGTGAAGGCCGATACATTAGTCAGCCGGTTCGTCGAGCAAGCTATCGGCCGCAATCCAGGGGCTAACCAAGTCGAAGAACTCGTGACAGAAGCCGCGCACCGCCTGGGCATATCACCGATCATTCTCGATCACGCCATCTGGCGGTACATGAGCAGACCCAGAGACGACGGCTAGCCGCTCAATCGAATTACGTTGTTCGCTCGCCTGCGTGCGGTCGTAGCCTGCGCCGCGCCAAGCTTCGCCATCGCGCCCGCGTGGTCGTCCTTCTTGAACAGGTGCGTGTAGACCGTCTCTGTCGTGCGCGGTGACGCATGGCCCATGAACGCCGCGACTTCTCTGATCGGCACGTCGTGCTCGGCGCAGATGCTCGCGTATGTGTGCCGCAGCGCGTGGAATTTCAGCGCAGGCGGCAACATCGCGGCGCGGTCTTTAGTCGCCTGAGCCGTCCGGTTGGCCCGCAGCACGGCGGGGCGAAACACCGCCTTGTAAAACGTGCCGTGACGTAGCGGTTCGCTCCAATCAAGCACTAGCCGCGCCTCGGCTTCTTCCACCGTGAGCGCGGCCAGAGCTGCCACTTGCTGCTGTGCACGTGCCGTCGCAGTTGTGGGGGCGTCGGACTTTAGTCCGGTCGGTCGCGGCGGCACTAGGCGCATGTTCGGGAACAGCGGTGCGTCCAGGTTGTCGCCGTATGGGTGATCTGAGAGGTAGTCGCGAAGCACTCCGACTGTCTGCGGTGGCAACGGCACCGTGCGGCGACTGCCCTTCGTCTTCGGGTCGTAGTACGTCGCTTCGCCGCCGATGACGCGTACGGTCCAGTCCACCCGCAGCTGCCCGGTCGTCGCGTCAGGCAGCTTCACGTCGCCTACGCGAAGTGCGCACAGTTCAGCCGCTCGCAGACCGGACCACGCCGCCAAGTGTGCGTAGACGTTGTACGGCCAAGGCAGGGCGTCTACGAGGGCTTCGACTTGTGTTGGGGTCAGGAACATCGCCGGATCGTCCACGACACCGACCGTGCGGCCTGCGCTGTGGTTCGTCGGCAGCTTGACGTGATCGGCGGGGTTGGCGGGTAGCCGGTAGTCGATCACCGCCTGTTCCAGCACCATCCGCACAATCTCGTACGTGTGGCGGACGGTGCTCGGCTTCTTGCCCGCGTCGGTCATTCGCTGAACCCACTGCTGTATGCCGTCGCGGGTTATCGCGTTGATCGGGTAGCCGCCCCAAACCGCGTCGATGCCAAGTGTTTTGCCGTCACCGCGCCGCTCCCCCTTAGGCCGCAAAGCGTAGCGGTAGCCGTCAAGTGTGCTCGGCTTGAGTTCGTCGCGTCGAGAATCCAGCCACGCCTGCGCCGCGTCGCGGAACAGGATTGCACCGGCTTTCGGGTCAACGCTGACGCCACGTGCCAGCTTCGGCAGCACTTCCGTCGCCAGCCAGTTGCGCGCCGCTTTGCGTGTATCGAACAGGCCGTGGTTTCTCTCGGTGCCGTCAGGGTTGCGCCACCCTGCGAGCCATCCGTTGTTTCGCTTACGTGTCCAACCGTTAGTGCTCATGCTGCCGTCCGCTCGTTGTGCCGCTTGAGTATCCGCGCAACGGTGCCGTGTCGCCACTTGCCGCCGCGTCGTGTCGGCACACCGTCATCGTTGAGGCGGGCGGCAATGTCGGTCAGCGTCTCGCCCTGCGCCGCAAGCTGGCACATCAAGGCCAAGGCGCGCTGCTCGGCAGGTACCGGCACCAGCTTGCCCTTGGCGCTGCGGTAGCCGTAGGGCACGGTGCCGTGTGCGTAGCCGCCCTTCGCGGCCTTGGCGCGTCGTGCTGCGGCCAGCCGCTCCACCGTCATCTCGCGGTCGTACTCGCTGATCGCGCCGAGAATCGTGCGAATCATCTTGCGGCTAGGGTCGTTCGACGTGCCGATGAGCATGTCGTTCTCACCGTCGCGAGCGGACAGCACGACACCGCCGAACTCAGACAGCCTGCGCAACAACAGTTCTTGAATCATCACGTCACGCGCCAGCCGGTCCAGTCGTGCGACTACGACGCCCTCGGCCTTGCCGGTCTTGACCGCCTCGGCTGCCATCAGCCAGCCGTCCCGGTCGGCAAGCTCGCTGGCACCGCTGATCGCGTCCTCACGCCACGCCGTGATCCTGTGGCCGTGCCGCTTGGCCCACTCTCGTATCGCTGCGCGCTGCACGTCAGGGCCGAACGCCTCTTGCTGCTTGGCCGACGACACACGCACGTAGGCGACTACCTTCATGCCCGCCCCTTTTCAATATTCGCAGGTCAGAGCGTTGTGCTCTTCATTCCTGTATGAGTAGCGCCTTCAGGCTACCGCGTCTGACCTGCATTGTCATGGTCAGGGCTAGTGGGTTCCGTTGTGGGCCAATAGTATTCGGTTATCAACACCCCATGCGCACCATGGGCGTTCGTCATCCGCTCCACTACTCACGTTGGTGCACAGCGTGTTTCATGCTCACCGCCTCATCAGCACTTGATCGGCGAAGTAAACGTCCGCCGTACCGTCCGCGAACGTCACCGTCAGCACCAGTTCGCCAGCGTCAAACGTCACGCGCTGAACAATGCCGATCTGCCCGCCGTGGCGGTCCCGCCCGTCGAACACCTGCACCCGCGTGCCCCGACCGGGTATGCCGCTCATCGGGTCCGGTGCGCGGCTGTTGTCGCGTCGCCAACGCTGCGGCCACGCCGAAGGCTCGTCGGGGTAGCGCCAGTCAGGCACGGCCCCGCCTGCGCTCGCGGGCCAGCTCGGCTGCGGCTTGCTCCATCGTCTGTAGCTCGGTACCGGGACGGCGGGCCGCTGGGGAATCTGGGGGCGGTCCTGTCCAGGGCGACTGGCGGTGCGGCGCTGTACGGCCTTCTGCCGTTTCTGGCCTACCGGGTGTCGCGCTACCGGGTGTCGTGGGCGTACGTGGGCGCTCAGGCCGCGTTTCGGGGCCGTCGCGTGCGGGTGTGTCGAGCACTATCTCGGCGTCAAGGATTTCGGGCGCAGGCAGTGCCGGGGCGGGTTGCTCGGGCACTCGGGTGCCGTCGCGGCGGACGCTCCGATCAATGCCGGTGAACAACTGTTGGAAGGCTGGTGTCGGCCCGACTTCGACTTCGACGGCGGTCTTCGGGTTCAAGCCTGCGCGGTCCAGGGCGTCGCGGATCGCGGCCAGGGCAACGGCGGGCGGCATGTCGGCGTCATCGTCAAGGGCGAACCCAATAAGCCGTTGCACCAACACATCTGCCGCTTGTTCTAGGCGGCGTTTGGCAGCGGCCTTGACTTGCGGGGCGCTTCCGCCGTGCATCTTGCAGACAACAGCACCGGGCACACGGTAGGCGCGGCAGGGCTTTCCAGTGCGGGAGCTTCGCGCTGTACACCGCTTGTCGGCGTGCGGGTCGGGCAGGGCGGAAGGGTCCGTCTTCGCATGGGTCGTCATGCCGTCAGTGTCCTTCTCTTCGCAGTTGCCACGCAGATCAATCGAATTTGGCCCACGCAGTGCAACCGGCGAGGCAACATCGGCTTATGGATGACCAATACCGATCGCTTGACTTCGGCGCAATCCTCCCAGTTGCGATTGTGCTGCTGATCATTCTGTTCCCCACGGTCGCGGCGATTGTCGCGCCGAGAGGCCGCCAGGGAACGTTCTTCGTTCTGACGCTGCTGTTCCTGCCCGGTCCGTTCGGCGTCGCAGCCGCCGCGATTGCTCAGCCCCGAGAAGGTAAGCCGCCCCCCTTTACACGCGAGTTCTGGTGCGGACGTTGCGAAGCGCGCAACTTCGTGAAGAACGAAGTTGACACCTACGTCTGCTGGCGCTGCGATCAAGCTCACCGCGTACCGATCAAGAAGACCCTCGGCGGGTTCCTCGACGGCATCACGCACAAGTACTTCATGGGCGGGAACGCCACGACGCCACATAACATTGCACCCACTCCATCGCCGCGCCCCGATTCGCGAACTGACTGGGACGAACGTATCGCGCAGGCTGAGACCACCGCCGCCGAGAAGCAAGCCCGTGCTAAACAACTTCGGGCCCGAGCGGAAGAGTTGCGGCGTCGCGGCGAAGAGCACTAGCACGGTCGGCCTGCCTTCGGCCTCGGCTCGCTCCACGGGTTGCGCGGTGGGCGATTTGGAATCCGGCGGTACTGGGCCGGCTGGTACGCGTAGGGCGGCTCTGGCCGCGTGTAGCAGTTCGTCACAACGAAACCTTCCTTCCCGACATCGCGGCGAACGTGCTCGCAGTCGTTCATTCACGTACTTCCTCCCTAGAAGGTTCGGAAGTACGTGCTTCTGTACTTCGCGAAGTTGCGGGAAGTATCGGAAGTTTCACCGCTGACGCATCGCCGTAGCCACAGGGTCGGCGGTCGCCTACCGAGTGCAGTTGAGAATTCCCCGGCCCCTTCCGCGTATTCACCCAACCCTCGTCAATCGCGTACTTGCGGGCTGCGTCGGGGTCACGCGCTGAGCTTCCTGACGTTGACCAATCGAGTCTCGCGTATACGTCGGCCTTCGTCGGTTCAGCACCTTCTGCGGTCAGTTGACGAACCGCGTCGTAGAAACGTCTCGCGTTCGCCACCTTCGCCGCTTCACGTCTGCTACCAGTTCCGGTCGCATACAGCCGTCGTGTCGCCGCGTTGTAGTCGATTTCGAATTCGTCAATGTCCACGTCGCCTCGGCCAAAAGCACTGAGGTAGCGCTTGTTGTCACCGGGCTTGTCGGTGAAGCTGCCGCCCGAGGCCACGTTGTAACGGTAGGCCCAGTTCACGTCGGGCTTGTCCATCATCGCGCTCGCGCCCCTCGCCCTATTGGCGGCGTCTTCGCTAAAACCGGTGTGATGCACTATGAGCACGCCGCGCAGATTCGCCTGTCGCACAACGTCTTCGAGCACTGCAAAAAAGCGTCCGTAGGCGGCATTCGGGTCCGAAGTGCCCCACTCCGACGGGTTGTAGATGCTACTGAGAGGGTCAATGACGAGCAGCGTTATCCCGTTGCTCCGCAGCCACTTGATGAGCCATTCGACAGCCAGGTCGCTGCGAAAGTTCACTGCACCGTGTTCACGGGCATGGTATGGATCAAGGCGCTTCAGATGCTCGTCGGCGATCTGCATGCGCACCGTCCATTCGAGAAACATTGCTTGCGTCAGTTCCATGTTCAGGTACGCAACACGGTCCTCTGTCGTCGTATTGACGGCAAATCTGCCGAGAAACGCCTCGCCGGTCAAGAGCGATTGCATAGCGTTCATCGCCAGAGTCGTTTTGCCGCTCTTCTTTTGAGCGTTGACTTGGGCAACGCCTGTCCATAGGCCGTCAACGACGAAATCTATCGCTCGCACACCGTCGGCTAGTTGGTCGTACGCATTCTTCGGGATCGGTGGCGGTACCCAAAGCGCCTGCGCCTCCTCGCGGTCAAGGTCCGCCCTCGCCGCCCTGTAGAACCGCTCGCCTTTGACGAACTCCTGATAGCCGGGGTCGGTGCGCACGTCGTCGTATGTCACGCGATCCTCCGTGCTCGTCGGGGTGCATGTGGCCTTCTCGGCTTGCACGTTCGTATCGGCACCCGCTCGCCACCCCACTTCGCAATCTCGGCTGCGGTCATGTCGAGTGCCACGGATACGGCGTGCTCGGTGCTGCGGTTGAAGTCCTCAACATCAAGCCCACGCCCGCGTTCGGCGTAAGCCGCGATGGCGGCGGCTTCGATGGCGTCGCGGGCGGTCGTCCACGGGTAGCAACCCGCACGCGCCTTGCGTGCCGCTATCCACAGTGCGCGGTGATAGGCGTTGCGGGTCTGGCCCTCGCCGGTTGCTTTGAGCACATCGCGGACGGTCTTGCGGAGTGCCTGCGGGTACTCGTCAAAGCACCACTCTTCGGCGGCCTGGCGTAGGTCGCCCGTCGTAGCCGGTGTGCCGCGCTTGCGGGGCTGGCGGTGCAGGTCGGTCAGCCAGGCGTCAGACAGGACCGGCAGGGCATTCGGCGACGGCAGCACACCGGAGGCGATTACGTCGCCCTGCGGGCCGTACAGCCGATAATGCGCGCCGCTGCGGTGCAGCCCGCCCGGCGCGACAACGAAGCGGTGATGCCGTTGCAGTAGCTCCACATCGCCGCCGTCGAGCACACCAACCCCGCACCACTGCGGCGGCACCCGATAGAGCCGCACGCCGGATACCCCGTAACCACGCGAGGTCACGAGGTAGGTCGGCGGTAGCGGACCTAGGCGGGCTTCGTGCTCGGCCAGCGTGGTCCCGCCGTGCTTGCTGTCGTAGTCGTCCACGTCGATGCCGATTACGCCGACCGGCAAGCGTGCGCCGATGTTGAGCAAGCCGCGTTCGTGACCAAACGCGATGCGGCGGACGACGTTCTCGGGCCATTCGGCAATTTGCGCAGGCGTGGCGTCGATGCCGTCATATCCGGTGACGCCTGCATGCCAGGGCGTCTTGTGCGGCGTGACATGCGGTTTGGTCCAGTCGATGCGTCCGCATGCCACTGCACCCCAACCGGTTTCGAGATTGCGCAAGGCAATCGCGGTGAACACGTCGGCATCCAGCCCGTCGTACTCGACTTCACACCAACCATCTGCGAGGTAATCGACATGCGCGCCGTATGCCTCAGCACCGTTGCCGCAGTGGAATTCAGGTAACTGCCGGTGTCGGTCGGTGTCGGGTAAACTCACTGTCGCATCCGTTTCAGGTCGGTTGTACTGCCCCCGGTGCCGGATCACGACACCGGGGGCATCTCCATTTGTCAGGCGGGAACTTTCGGTTCAACGCGGCAGGACTCGATGAACGCGATCAAGTCGTCGCGACTCGTATACCTGGCGCGTCCGATCTGCACGAAGCCGATGCGGTGAGCGCGGATAGCGTCAGATACCGCCCTATGCGCAATTGGTGTCCCAAGATCGGCCATCGCTTCTGCGACTGGCTCGGTTTTGAATGGAATGTCGTACCTGCTGCTGTCCTGCATCGCCCCTGCGGTCCTTTCGTCCGGTTGCCGTGCATACAGCGTACGCCGGTCGAACGACCGCGGGCAGATCAATTGCATTGCAGCACAACGTATTTGCAACCCTATCAGGGTCAGATCAAGGGATAGCCGCTGGTCACCCAAGGTCCGTGTCGTCGCTTAGGCGACGCATTACCTATCGGACTGCGGTCCGCTTAGGGGCCAAGAATGTGCCACCCGTGGAACGCATGTGTGCTAGCCCCGGCACACTTTTGGGGTTGCCATTCAATCTTGCGCTGCTGCCTCGGTTTCTGGTGCGTCTGCTTGGGCGCCGGCTGGTACCTCAGTTGGTGCATCTGGGCGCTTGATGCCGAGCAGCTCGTCCGCCTTATCGAGCGCGGCCTTTGCCTGCTGTATGTAGTCGTCAGCGGTCGGGTCGGGCCGCTTCGCGATCACCTGTTCCGCCTCGGCCAGCCCCCGCGCCACCCTGGCCGCTCGGACGGCCCGCTGATGCGCAATCTGCACGGCGGCGTATGTGGCAATGGCCTGTCGCCGTTGTTTGATTTCTGCCCGCAAAGTCTTGGTGTCCGGATTGGGCGCGATGCGGCCTGACCGCGACCGCCTAGGCATTTTGTGCCCACCGTGGTAGCGGTGCCCGCTTGGCGGCTAGTTGCGCGTCGGCCTCGGCCAGAATGTCGCCGCCTTCGACATGTTCGCGCAGGTGCTCGTAGCATGCCGAGCAGCACTCCCAGACCAAGATGTGCTGCCCGCGTTGCAGGGTGACGTACACCGTGCCGCCCGTGATCCCGGCGCAGGCAGCCGCCACGTTGACCGTGCAGCGGCCTTCAGGCCAGTTCAGCAGCGGCAACCAGTGCCACCGATCTGTCGGCACGTGCCGGTATTCGTGCAGGGTGTTCGGTTTGTTCGCGAACCACACTGATACGCCGATCTGTAGAGCGGGGTCGTGTGCGTCGTAGCGCCGGAACTCGTTGTAACCCCAAGCTCCGCGCACGCTGTGGTCGATGTGTTGCATGTCGTGGCACGTGTGGATATGGCGCATGGCGGTGTTGGCCTTCGCGTACATCTGCGGTGAGAGCATCGGGTCAGCCAGTCGGCCTAGGCGCAGCCCTTCCAGCGTCGGCAGCGCGTTCAGGGTCCGTTGGGCCTCGCGCACGGCGGCGACATGCTGGCTGGCCTCGGCGCGGATGGCCTCGCGGTCGTCAGCGGTGACGGTCCACGGCGAACCGGGCCATAGTTCTACGCGGCGGTCGGTGTTGGTCATGCAGTGTGCTCCTTCTTGGCTGCGGTGTGCGATGGCCGGGTGACGATGAAGCGGTATAGCTCTGCGGTGGAGTATCGCCGCTTGCCTGCGATGATCTGGCATCGAAGCTCACCGGCTTCGGTGGCCGACTTGAGGTAGCGCGTTGTGACGCTGACGCTCAGCGTGCTTCGGTACCATTCGACTGCTTCGGTGGCTGTCTTGTTGGCTACCGGCGACAGCTGTACACCAATCGGCGGTGCCGGTATGTCCATTGCTATTGGCGTGCGAGACAACGCGTTTACTCCGTTCGGTGCGGTATTGCTATCAATGCTAGCGACTTCATGCGACCGATGCGCAGTCATTTGAGTGCAGTACCGACGGCAGCCGGACCGAAAGCGCCCCGAAGCGTCCTACGGTTGGTAAGTAATCTGCGGCGCAGTGGGTTTCAGGCGTACCGTCATCGGCAACAGACCTAGGAGGTAGTGATGCCAGGCTTCGCCGATCAGGGCCAACTGCTCATCAACGAACTCGCGGACGGCGTGAGGCTCACGGATGTGTATGCCGAGATACAAAGAGCCGTCGAGGTATACAACCAACATAAGACGACCGTGGCGTCGTTGCTGTCCTATCCGACGACTCAGGCCGCAGCGCCTATCGCTCAGGGGCTTGCTCAAGAGCACTTCGACGTGGCGAGCGAATTCGGCACCCCAACGGCGCTGAACCCTCCGGTTGATGTGATCAAGCTGGGTTTCCAGTACGCCGATTGGGACAAGGCAACTCGGTTCACGTGGAAGTTCCTTCGCGACGCCACATCTGAGCAAGTGACCGACAGAGTGCGCAACTTGCTCGACGCCGATGCTCGCCTGGTACAGGGCTTGGTGCTGCAACGGCTGTTCGACCCGACACCCGGCGAGAACGACTTCGCCCATACGGTCTACGGCCTTTGGAACGGCGACGGCATTGTTCCGCCCTCGTATATGGGCAGAACCTTCACCGGGAGCCATGACCACTACTTGGTTTCCCAAGGCGCAGAGTTAGATTCAGGCGACGTCGAGGCAGCGGTTCGCCTTGTGGTCGAGCACGGATATGGTTTGGGCGCTGACAGCGGCAGTCAGCTGGTCGCATTGTTCAACCCGGCAGAAGCCGAGCACGTCCAGTCCTGGCGCGCAGGCGAAGAGAACGCCAACGGCCAAACTGCCCGCTTCGATTTCATTCCTTCCGCCAACGCGCCGACCTACCTCACCCAGTCGTCCATCGTTGGCGCGCTTCCGCCGACCGACGTTGACGGCGTACCGGTGCTCGGAAGTTACGGCAAGGCATGGGTAATCGAATCGATGTTGGTGCCCGCAGGCTACTTCGCCGTGTTCGCGACGGGCGGGCCGGATTCCGAGCAAAACGTGATCGCCCGCCGCATGCACCCGTCACCGGCCTGGCAAGGGCTGAGGCTGATCGAAGGCAACTGGGCGAAATACCCGTTGGTGGAGAGCTTCTTTCAGCGCGGGCTCGGCACGGGTGTCCGCCATCGCGGCGCTGCGGCGGTCGTGCAGATCAAGGCGTCTGGCAGCTACGAAGTCCCAACGGCCAACCTGTAGGCGTCTGGCGATGAACTGGTACGAAAGGTACTGGGGCCTCCGCGATTCCGGCGAAGCCTCCGAATACAGCTGGGGCAGCGGGCTGACCCCTCGCCATGCTCGCCACGCCGCACCCGACGACGGCGGTCTGTATGGCGGCATGTCGCCCGGTATCGCCCCTGACCGCCGCGGCCAGCGCCACGGCGTGCCCGGTCGGCAACTGCGGGCATAAGCCAGGGTGGCGGCGGTTACCGCCATAAGCGGCCAAGCCAGCCGCCGCCACCCGTTCAACCGCGTTGGCGGGCTAGCGTTTCTGTGGCGCAGACCTAGCCCGCCAACGGCGTTGCGGCGGTTGGATTTATGGCGCAAGCGGCACGATGTACTCACGCGTCTCGGGGTCGAAAAGAATCGGCCCGTTCAACTGCAAGTGCATCAGCGGCTCGCCGTCGTAGCCGATCACCGTCATCACGGTTGTCTCGCACAGCGGCTCCCCGCAGCACTCGCAGGTGTCGTGATCGTGCGTCCGCTCCGAGTCGACAATCGTCAAATCCGTCATTGGTGTTGCTCCGTTCGGTTGTGCTGCGCCGGGAGAAACAGAAAATGCCCTCGCGGCAAGCATTGCTTGGCTTATGCGAAGGCATCGTGTGACGGGTTGGTTACCGCTGTCCTTCGAAGTCAGTTGCCGCGCTGTCTGCGGCGAACGTGGACTCTTGTTCAGACTTCGTATACGGGCTGCGTTGGTGTTGCGTGCGTCTGGCCTTCGGCTGGTACAACGCAGTGGGCCAGGCCAATTGTTCCCACCGGAGCGTTGGGCTATGCCCACTCGCAGAACATGCCGCCCGTCGCCGCCTGGCTGCGGGGTTCAACAGTGGCCGCTCGATAACGACCAGATCCCAACTAGCCCTGCTTTTGACCAGAGCGCAGCGCGCTTCTGCCAAGATGACGAGCATGAGCGATACCGGGGAGGACAGCGCCCAACTATTTCCCGCTTGGCCACTGGACGCCGCAGCACATGCGCAAGTCGTCAACCAGGCGATTTGCGCTTGGGATCAGGGCAACCGCGAGGGGGTGATGTACCTGACACTCGGCCACGTGCCGCCCCCGCTTTGGTTGCGCCAGGAAGAGGCACGACAGTTCGCCGCCGAGAACGACAGCATTGAAGTACAACCGCGAGGCAGCTTCGCAATGAGCCGTGCCGCAGCAGAGGAACTTTGGGAAATTCTCGGCAGGCATCTCGGAAAGCTGCCGCCGAGTGCCTAAGTACGCGGCCCGCGCGGCGTCTGGTGGCAAAACCGTCAGAGCGGTCTTCCCAAATGTCACAATCACCACACGAGTAACAGGGCGATCCTCGGTCACCCACAATCGGACAGGGCGCTACGTTGTGCCCAAAGGCCTACAATCGACTTTGTCAAGAACTATCGTCGGCGTGTCGCTACCAATTGCAACGGAAAGCCACGTTCCGAACGTCGCAGCAGTTAGGAGGGTAGCCATGTCCCGGCTCGACTCCCTCCTTGCGCTGCGCGACGGTTGGGATGGACCGAACAGCATCGCCGTGTCGAAACAGGCACTTATGAACTACACGCGCTTCATCGACCTACTCGGCCCGCGTCTGCGGATGGATGCCGAACCGATGGCTACGCCAGGTGGCGGCATTCGGATGGAGTGGGAGCGCGGTCCCTATAGCTACATTGCGGAGCTTGAGGGCAACGGCGGCATGTTCCTTTGTCGTCTCGGTCAAACACCGGACGACGACCGCGAAATCGAGTTGCCCTACACCGACCTCCGCATGCTCATGGAGTTCTTCGAAGGCGGCACGGTTGTCCGTTGAGCAGCCGAATCGCGGTAACTTCCTGCCGCCAAGTTCGATGCTGCTATATCGACAAATCAGCCCTGGCAAGGTGAAATCTGACGGTCCCGGCAAGTCTAATTTCGTACCAGAAAACGGTCGTGAGCTTTCGACCCGGCGTGAAGAAGTCACTGCAAAAGGCGCACACGATGCCTATGTCGCAGAGGGCGGACAGTCGGTTGGTACGTGGGGAGTCACTGTTGCGGAAGTACACAACGCCGGGCTTGAGCCTTTTGATGACGAGCACATCAACGAAAATCCGCCGTATCACGCGACGATCTGGTTCCCGGAGAACCTAACTCGCGGTCAACAGGAGCGGTACGCGAGAGAACTTCACACGAGGGCGAGGCAACGGGGCAATAGCGGCTGGTTATACGGCCCCGTGGAAGGCTAAGCGTAGAGGCCCCCTGGGCAGAGGCAGCGAGTGCCGCTGCTGCGGGCAGCGGTGACGCATGCAGGCTCACTGCGGGCACACTTGTTCGAGTTGCCGAGCGTTGGCCTCGGCGGGTCCGTAAATAGTCCGCAAAACCGCCGATTGCTGGGCGTACCGGTGACCGGCTGCAACGGCCTCCACTGACCCGCTGAAGGCTAGCCTGATCAGGGCTAACCCTGAGAACCCGGTGCCTTCTAGGTGCCTTCACGGCTTCGCGTCAACCTTGTGGAAACAGCTTCCCAAGCTGAGAACGCGGGTTCGATTCCCGTCACCGGCTCCACGAAATCGCATCAGCGCATATCCGCGGCGGCCGACGCCCATAGAGAAGTGACTGCCCGACAATCGCGGTGTTCCGGATGGTGGTTGAAAGCCGGTACCGCGGGTAATAGAAGCTCTGGCCAGATGCGCGCCGCCAGCGAACGCCTAGGGAGTCGCCACACCAATGGACAGCTACTCCACCGCGCCACCGTGCGCTGAAAGCCCGCCGCACGCCGAGATCCGCCCCGGCGATTGCCCGATCTCACCGGACGACGATCCGTTCTACCGAGCGCCGAAGGGCTACGAGCACGCTGAACCCGGCACGGTGTTGCGCTCGCGTGACGTGGAGATCGGGTTTCTGGGTCTGATCAGTCAGCGAGTACACGCCACTCAGTTGCTGTACCGCACCACTAATCTGCACGAAGAGCCGGAAGTCGCCGTAACCACCGTCCTCGTCCCGTCGCAGCGCGAGTCAAACGTCGCTGGCCCGGTGCTGTCTTATCAATGCGCGATCGATGCGGTGGCGTCGCGCTGCTTCCCCTCGTTCGCCATGCGGCGCGGTGCGCGACCGATCGGGGGCTTCGTCCAAGCCGAGTACCTGTTGGTGACCGCCGCACTGGCCGAAGGCTGGGCGGTATGCGTACCCGATCACGAAGGCTGCCACGGCATGTGGGGCGCTCCCGTCGAGCCCGGCTACCGGATCCTGGACGGGTTGCGCGCGGCGATGCGATGCGAGCGCGTGAACTTGTCGCCTTCTGCGCCGGTAGGTCTGTGGGGATACTCCGGGGGAGGCTTGGCATCGGCGTGGGCGGCCGAATTGTGTGAGCGATATGCGCCGGAGCTCAATGTCGTTGGTGCCGTTCTGGGTTCGCCCGTCGGAGATCCGGGAAGCGTGGCACGCCGCCTCAACGGCAGCTTCTTCGCCGGTCTAGCCGCGCTGATGATCTCGGCATTGACACAGGTCTTCCCTGGCGCGCGGAACGTGGTGAACGAGCATGCGACTGACCAGGGCAAGGCGCTGCTCGATGAGTTGCAGACGATGACCACGGCCCAGGCGGTATGGAAGTTTCGCAATGTCGATATCGGGTCCTATGTCGACATGACCGCCGACGAGCTGTGGGACCTACCCGAAGTGCGCCACATCTTTGACGAGACCAAGCTCGGCAAGTCCAGGCCGAAGCCTCCCGTGCTGGTCATACAGGCGGTGCACGACGAAATCATCAGCGTTGACGATGTCGACGCCCTGGTGGCCGAGTATGAACGCCTTGGTGCAGCGGTCACCTACCACCGCGACCGGTTCTGCGGGCATCTGCTCTTGCATCCACTGTCGGCGCCCATGACGCTGAGGTGGCTGCGCGATCGCTTCACGAACCGGCCGGTCAACGAGCACAGAACGCGCACGGTGTGGCCCACGATGTTCAACCCGTCGACCTACTTGGGCATGGTCAAGTTGGGCGTCATCACGGCGAAGGTCGTCCTCGGACTGCCTATTGAACGCCAACCGCTGTCGACGACGGATGCGCGGTGAGTCTCCGCAGCGGTCTGCAGGCCCCGTCGCTCGTTTCGGCATTTGACCTGTTCCCAGGGCGAAACCGCACACTGAACACCCACCCCGACCCGCCGGCCCCACACAGGACCGGCGGGTGTATTCGTCGCTGATCATGGGTCTCACGACCCTCGTCGGCTTCAAGGGAGCGCTTGCAGAGCGCATGGCTGGAATTCCGCGGCGTGTTTGCCGCCATGGCCGCGAAGAATCTGCCAAGGTCGCAAGTCTGTGCCAAATACGCGCGCCAGGCGGCACACGACGGGAGATCACGTGAACGAAGCTCGAAGCGCCCTCTACCGGCGCCGTGCCCTCGCCTTGTCATCGGTCGCGGTCACTGCGGCCATGTGGTTGGGTGCCGTACCGCCGGCTTTGGCCGATCCGTACGAGGACGGCGACTCGGCCGAGGTCGTCGATGCTTCCGGTTCCTACGCCGAACCCGTGGAAGAACCGGCCCCGGAGGACCCGGGCGGGCCGGTCGGCGAGGCTCCCGAGCCGGATGCACCGGCACCCGACGAGCCGGGACCGGGCGAAGCACCCGACGAGCCGGGACCGGGCGAGGCGCCGGGCGAGCCGGGACCGGGCGAGGCGCCGGGCGAGCCGGGACCGGGCGAGGCGCCGGGCGAGCCGGGACCGGGCGAGGCGCCGGGCGAGCCCGGTGACCCAGGTGATCCCGGCGACCCGGATACGAACGTCGCCGACCCGGCAATCGATGCCGACACCGCCGACCCCGACATCGCCGAGGTGTCGCAGGGGGACTTCGACGAGGCTCACGGCGCCGATGCGGTGGACGCCGACTCGGAGTCCGCGTCGGAGACGGAGGTCACCGAACTCACGGAATCGCTGGAATCGTTCACCAGCACCACAACCACCACCTCCACCACGTCCTCGACGTGGAGCAGCCCAGTGACGCAATGGAATTCGAGGTGGACCGGCTATGACCGCTGGTATCGGCCCGTCTTCACCAATCCGTACAAAACGCCGCTGCAGATCATCTACCCGTACAACAACACCACCCGCGTCGTCGACGTCCCACCGAGCGGTCGCGCCGTACTCACGGTGCCCAATCCCGGCGTGTACAACTTCACGGCGGTGAACCGCGACCCCTCCGGCAAGCCGGTCACGGTGTCCACTGGAAGCTTTTCCGGTGGCGGCTATCAGCCGGCTCCCGGTCAGCCGCCGCCGCCAAAACCCAAGCCGCCGACGACCTTCAAGAACGTGCTCATACAGCTCAAGTACAAGGACGGAGAGTCGAAACCGTTCCGGGTCAAGACGCTGGCCGATCTCGGCGATGACCCGTCGGTCGGTGGTCACCGCGTGCTTCTCGACGAGGAGACCCCCGCGTGGGGGCGCTGGACCAAGACCGGAGGCGGTGAGCGCTTGTTCGAGATCACCAGCACGCAGCAACTACCGGGACTGGTCGCGCCGTCACAAGGTCCCCTCCCCGGGTACCAGGTTCAGTTGACCAGCAACGAGACTGCGGCGCCGGCCCAAGATACGTGGGTGAAACCGGTGGCCATCGGCGCGGCCGTCGCGGGTGTGCTGGCGATCGGCGCGGTGGTGTATCTCCTCCTGTCAGGCCGTCGGCGCAAGACGGCGCCGTAACGGCCGAACGCGTCGAAGGTCTCGATTCAGCGACATGACGGACACAACCGGGTATTGCCGTGCCCCGTCACCGTGGATTGGCCTGACAGAACCGTAAATTCCTGAGTCACTATGACAAAGGTCTTGCACACATTGGCAATCGCGGTCGCCCTGCCGGCAATCGCATGCGTTGCACTCGCCGGGACGGCGTCCGCCGATCCTCCGCTGCTCAACGGGTCCTACACCGAAGTGGACGGCGACTCCATTCTGGTGTTGACCTTCGCGACCAGCTGCGGTCCTGCCGGTTGTACCGGCACGGTCGCCAGTAACCAGGGATGGCAGACGCCCGCCACGTTCTCCGGCGGCCGCTGGAACTTCACCGTCTCCAAGCCAGGTGGTCTCACCTGCGAAGACGGCAGCTACGAACCGGCCGTGGTGTCGATGTCGGTCGATCCCATAACGCTCAGTGGCGTGCTCTCCTCGGACTCCAATTACGGCTGCGCGGGCGGAGTCGTGACCCAAAGCCCGTTCCAGTTGCGAAAGGTCGGCTGACTCAGCCCCGGATGGCGGTGCGGAACCTGTCCCGGTAGGCCTTCGGCGAGACACCGAGGTGCTCAACGAATGCCCGCCGAAGAGTCTCCGTGCTGCCGAAGCCCGCGAGTTGTGCCGTATCGGTGACGGTGCGGCCGGCGTCGAGTGCTGCTCGGGCGGCATCGATTCGGATCATCTCGACGTACTCGGCAGGAGTCATCCCGAGCTCCGAGCGGAATAGTCGGGCCAACTGGCGAGTGCTCAAGGAAGCGCGCAGTGCAAGCGATTTCACGCTGTGGTTCCCTGCAGGGTTGGCCGCGATCGACTCGGTGACCACTCGAAGCGCTGACTGTGGCGGTGGGTTCGCCTCCACGAGCGCAGAGAATTGCGACTGTCCGCCAGCACGTTTGAGGTAAACGACCAACCAACGGGCCACATCGCGCACGAGGTCGGCGCCGTGATCCTGTTCGACCAGCGCAAGCGCGAGATCGATGCCCGACGACACACCAGCGGAGGTGAAGATGTCGCCGTCCCGGACGAACAGTGCATCCGGCTCCACGGTGATGTCCGGGAAAGCCCTTGCCAATCTCCTGGTTTCACGCCAATGCGTGGTGGCACGCCGCCCCCTGAGTAAACCGGCCTGCGCAAGGATGAACGACCCGGTACAGATCGAGCCGAGCCGCCGAGTCCGATCCGCGAGCGACCTCACAGCCTCGACCAGTGCGCGGTCGATCGGGCGTCCCGGAATATTGTCACTGCCCGCCACCAAGACGGTGTCGGCGGATTCGATGGACGCGATGCTGTCGGTGACACCCAAGCGGATCCCAATCGAGGTCGTCACATCGCGTCCGTCAACCGATGCGATCTTGATCTGGTAGTCGCCGCCGAACCGGTTGGCCTCGACGAAGACCTCGCCCGCTCCGGCGACATCCAGCATCGTGACCTCGTCGAAGACGACAATCACCACCACCCGCGAGAAGGCACCCGCCACCACAGCGTCATTGTGTCGCATTTTGTGGGCCGAACGGCTCATTAGCCGTGTGCGCATGATCCGCCGCGCGCGTTGACTCAATCGCAAGAGTCCAGAACCGAGGAGGCTGACGATGAGCATCGAATCGATCCAAACGTTCGCCGGCATAGCGATCCCCGACAGCGCGCTGGTGCGCGAGGCGACCGACTACATTCGCGACGCCGAAGACGACCTGCTGTTCGACCATTCGCGCAGAGTGTTCCTGTTCGGTGCGCTGCGGGGCAACCGACTGGGGCTGAAGCCCGACCTCGAGTTGCTCTATGTCGCCGCCATGTTCCACGACCTGGGTCTCACCGAGCGCTACCGCACCTCCGAACTGCGCTTCGAAGTCGACGGCGCGAACGCCGCCCGCGACTTCCTGCTCGAGCGCGGCGTCGACGCAGCCGATGCCCGGAAGGTCTGGCTGGGCATCGCCTTGCACACCACCCCGGGCGTACCAGAGTTCCTCGACCCCGAGATCGCGCTGGTGATCGCCGGTGTCGAGGCGGACGTCGTCGGGATCGGCCGCGAAGAGCTCGCACCGGAGGCCATCGACGCGGTGACCGCGGCCCATCCCCGTCCCGACTTCAAGAACCGCATCCTGGCGGCCTTCAACGACGGCATGAAACATCGTCCGGACACCACCTTCGGGACGATGAACGCCGATGTGCTGGCGCATTTCGACCCGACGTTCGAGCGGCAGGACTTCGTCGACCTCATCTTGAACAACAGCTGGCCCGAGTAGCGGGGAGGCTCCCATGTCCATGACGAAGGACGCCGTGCTGACTGTGATGCAGCCCGGCGAAGGCGATGTCGTGCCCATCCCGGGCTTCGGGGCGGTCTTCAAGCTCGTCAGCCGGACCACTGGCGGCTTGGTGTCGATCGTCGAGCATCCGTTCCCGGTCGGCACGATCACCGCGGCGCATCGCCACACGCGCGAAGATGAGCACTCGTATGTACTGGCCGGCGAGATCGGCTTCCGATCCGACGACAGCGAAGTGGTGCTCGGGCCGGGCGGCTACATCACCAAACCCCGCGGCCAGATGCACGCTATGTGGAATGCGGGAAGCGAACCGGGGCGAATCATCGAAATCATCACTCCGGGAAGTGGTTTCGAAAACTACTTCCGCGAACTCGGCGAGCTGCTCATGTCCGGCGAGGCAGCGGCACAACCCGGCGCCCCGTTGCACGAATCAGCCGAGTTCACTGAACTCGCAACGAAATACGGTTTGACATACGCGACGCCGGACTGGTTCGACGACGTCAGACGACGGTACGGTTTGTCTCCCGCGACACATTGACGGTCGACGCCTACTTCCTCAGGGTGAACTGGTTGACGTCGATGTACCCGTCGCGAAACGCCTTGGCGCAACCGGTCAGGTATCGCATGTATCGCTGGTAGACCTCTTCGGACTGGATCTCGACGGCTTCAGGGGGTGCGCCTCGAGCGGTGTGAGGTTGTTGGCCATGACCGGTATCCGCCTCTCCGGGATCGACAGGGCTGCTTGGGACTTCCCGGAAGACCCTCAATGAAACTCGCGCGGCTCCACACCAGTGCCCAGCGATAGGCGGGCGGGGAATTCGATGATATTCACGGCGATTCGGCGATAGTCTGACCTCAGCCTCGCAGTCAACGTCTCGAATTAGCCAAGCATTTCTGCCGAGGCTGTCGAGGGAGGTGTTTCCATGTCCCATCTATCAAGAGTTGTTAGCCGATGCGCCGGTGTGGCGGTTCTCGGATGTGCGCTCGCGGCGGTTCCCGTCATCACCGCGCTGGGCGGTGCTCCCACGCCATCGGTCGCCGAACCGGCATGCAGCGGAAGTGAATCCATTGTCGATGGCACACCTACGTGTGTGCCGGCGCCCACCGCGCCCGGCGTGACCAACTCTGCGCCCGCCCCGATTGACAACCAGCAGCAAGACGGCGGGCATCACTGACGAAAACCTCAGCGCAGGTAGGTTTCGTCCCCGGTCGGGTAACCGCCGCCGCGGGTCGTGATGTGCACATGGTCGTAATGGCCGTAGCCGCCCCGCTGTGCGCCATCTGGCGTGTAGTAGACACCGCGCCAGATCGCATCCTGCAAGCCGAAGCGCTTCGCGTTGCGCAGGACGTAGGAGACGATCTCGTCGCCCAGGGCAATCCCCTCGGCGCTGCCGGGATTGGGAATCATCACGTCGAGCGCCAAGCCGTTGGGATGCCACCTCAGCGAATCGGGTCGCACGCCACCGATATTGCTGATCTCGGGGAAAGCCTCGCTGATGGCCCGCGACGCCAGGATCGTCTTCACCTGCAGGCCGCCCTCAGGTGCGATGCCGACCGGCAGAGATCGATCGACGGTGCGGTAGCGCGCCGCCGCAACCATGGCGTCGGCCGCAATGCCGGGACTGACATGACCGACGGCCGCCGCGGGTGCTATCGGCGGGGCCGCAACGATCTCCAAACAGCACGGTTGACTGTCGGCAACCTCTTCGACGACGGGCTTGCTTTCCGGGGCCGGACGAGCCTGAAGGTGGACGTCTCCCCCGACCGCGAAGAAGACGGCGGCCGGGCCGAGCACTGCGGCCACGCCCATCGGTGACGTGCGCCGCTTCTTGGCTACGGAGTGCCGACCCACGCAGGGTTGTATATCAAACCGTTACATTTGCCGCAATCCGGGACGATCCGCTGGGCCGGCGCTCGGCCAGGGTGGATCATCTCCAAGCGTGACGGGACTGCTCGAAGACAAGGTCATCATCGTCGGGGGCCTCGGCGGCATCGGAAACGGGCTGGCGCGCAGGTTCACCGACGAGGGAGCCCGTCTGGTGCTCGGCGATATCGACGCTGAGCTGGTAAGACGCGTCACGGACGAGATCGACCCGGCGGGAGAGCGGATCCGCGGCACGCATCTCGACGGCTCCGATGAGCAGTCCGTCAGCGCCGCGGTCGCATTGGCTGTCGACACCTTCGGCCGCCTCGATGGCCTGCATGTGAACTTCACCAACGCCGCGGATGCCTATCTGCCCGGCGGGGTCGTCGAGCTTCCGCTCGAAGCGTTCGACGAGGTGATGCGCGTCAACACCCGCGGGTTCGTCATCTGCGCCAAGCACGCCATCCCCGCGATGGTCGACAGCGGCGGCGGTTCGATCGTGTTCACCGCTTCCATCGACGCCTACAACGGCGCGGGCACCCGAGTGTCGTACGCCATGAGCAAGGCGGCCGAATTGGCGCTGATGCGACATATCGCGCGTCGGTACGGACCCAAGGGCATCCGATGCAATGCGATCGCGCCCGGGTTGATCTGGCACTACAAATTCGACCAGCAACCGATGCCTGACGGCGTCGTCGAACAGGCCCGCGCACGGCAGATGATCAAGTCCCGGTTCGGGACGCCGAACGACGTCGCCGCGTTGGCCGCGCTACTGCTCTCCGACGACGGCAGCTTCATCACCGCGCAGACGATCAGCGTCGACGGCGGTGTGACGTTCCGCCCGTAGATCTTGCTCTGTTCGGGTACGGACTGATTGGGCACTGCCACCTGCGGGAGGAGTAGCCTCAGAGCCTGATTCACCGCAAGAACGGGGACACGATATGGACCTCGTGCTCGGCCTGTCGATGACGTCCAGCACGGTTCGGTGGGTGCTCGTCGAAGGCACCACCGGCGAAGGAGCCACCGTCGACCGCGGATCGTTCGACTTCGACGCGGAGGTCGATCCCGACGATCTGCTCAACGTGGCGCTCGCCGATGTCGCCGACGGCCCGATCCACGCCATCGGCGTCACCTGGACCAACGAGGCCGAAACCGTGGCGTCCGATGTGCTGGACGCACTTGCCGCCCGCGGTTACGGCAACGCGATCGCCGTCTCCGAAGTGGAAGCGGGCGATGTGCTGGCGGCGGGCATCGCCGAGATCGCCGACTACGACGACGTCGCGGTGTGCATCGTGGAACCCGACGCCGCGGTGGTCGCGATGGTCGACCGCGACGGCGTGACCGTCGATCGCATCGCACGACCCCTTGACGGCGCGGACGTCGTCGAGCTGCCCAGCAGCGTGATCGCCATGCTCGAGCTCAACGAATGGCGGCCGCAGGCCATTTTCGTGGTCGGGTCGGCCCGTGACGTCGAGCTGATCACCTCGACGCTCGGCGGCGTGACGGATTCGCCGGTGTTCTCGGCCGCTGAAGCCGACCTGGCGTTGGCACGCGGAGCGGCGCTGGCTTCGGCGCGTGCGGTGAACAGGCTGGACGCCCCGGCGACCAAAGGACCGTCGCGGGTCGGGGCGCTGGCATCGGTTCTCGTCGCCGCCGTGGTGACGTTCGTGGTGTCGACCTCGACAGCCGTCGGCCTAACTTTGACGAGCGACAGCGCGTCCACGCGCCAGGACCCGCGCGCCGCTGACGAGGAACCCGTGGCCGTCGCGGACCAGGCGCCACGCCCCGTCGAGAACGAGATCCACAGCAAGAAGGTCACGACGCCCGCCGAAGCGAAGCCGGTCGTCGCACAGACCATCGCGGTGGCCGCCCCGCCGCCGCCCGCCGCTCCCCCGGCCGAACCGGTCTACGAACCACCGGCCTACGTACCACCCGCGCCGGCGTACACCGCGCCCGAACCCGCCTACACGCCGCCGGCCCCCGTCGACACTGCCCCCGCGTACACGCCGCCGGCGCCGGTTTACGCGCCACCGCCTGCACCTGCTTATGTACCGCCTCCGAAACCGCGGCTACGCGACCGCATCATCGAGCGGATCCCGATCATCAACCGGTTCCACGAGCCGGAGTACACGTACGGGCGCTAGGCCTACGGGCAGGCGGCCGGTGCGTCGTCCCGCACCGCACGGTTGGCGGGTAACGTGTAGGTGACCGTCGCCTCTGCGTGCTCAAAGCCCTTGTTGGACACCACATGTGGGACACCGGCAGGGACGAAGATGGCCTGTCCGGCGCCGAAGACCGCAGGTACGCAGCCGCGGGCCGTCTGCAGACTCACCTCCCCGCCGTTGATCACCGAGTACTCCGGACCCGGGTGGGTGTGCCAGCCGCTGCTCGACTCCGGTGCGAGCACGAGGTTCTGCACGTAGAGGGTGGTCGGCTGGCCCACGGAGACGATCGCGATGGGCGCATCCGTCGTGCCCTTCGCCAGGTCGGTGCGCTCGATGTCGCCCTCTGCGGGTGTGGCGGCCGCCGACGGCGCTGCCATCGTCGCCGTGATCACCAGGGCCGCCGCGACGGAATGTAACCGGTTCATCGCCGCATTATCCGACAGCTGGAGCTATGGCACCGGCTGGTAAGGGTTCTGCGGCACCTGGATCGGGATCGGCACCGGCACGAACGGCACAGTCAGGTAGGTCGTCGTCATCGGCGTGGTGGTCGCCGTGGCGGAAGTAATCGTCGTGGTGGGCGCGGTGGTCGTGGTCGTGGGCGGGGTTGTCGTTGTCGTTGTTGTCGTCGTCGTAGTTGTCGTTGTCGTCGTGGTGGTGGTCGTCGGTTGTGTCGTGGTGACGACGGTCGTCGTCGGCGGTGGAGGCGGAGGCGGCGGTGCTTCGGTGGTCACCGGCGGAGGGGGCGGGTCGTTGGGCAGCGTGACGGTTTCGACGGGTGGCGGCGGCGCCTCGGGTGCGACCGGTTCGGGCGGCGGTGCCGACGGCGGTGGAACCGGCGCCGTCCGCGGCGCCTCGGTCACGCCGGTACTGCCGGTCGCGCTGGTCAAGGCGATTGCCACTCCGCCGACGGCGACCACCGCGATGGCTGCCGCAACGCCCATCACCAGCCCCGGCAGTCGCTGCCAGATCCGGGGTTCGTCGATCGGCCCCGTCGTCGCGGCCACGTACTGCACGGGCGGCGGGCGCATCGGCCCAGAGTCATGCGGGGTCTCGTAGGGACCCGAGCCGGTGTAGGGCACGGGGTCGTCCGCCGCGTCGTCCTGCGACCAGGCCAGCGCGCCGACCGTCGATGTCCCCGGCGACTCGGTCTCCGTCGGCGGCACCGGCGCCAGACCCGTCGGGGCGTCCGCGGCAACCACGGGCGCCAAGCCGGTGCGCGCTTCGGCGGCCGAGGTGTACGCGCCGATCAACGCGGCGCCCTTGGCGGCGTCGAGCCCCGGTTGCGCGGTGGCGAACACCGGCATGCCGGAGTGCTCGGACAGCCGCCGCCGAATCAACGGCATGCCTGCGCCACCGCCGACGACGACCAGCGCGGCGACGTCCTTCCAGCCAACCCTGTTGCGCTGCAACGTGTCATCGATCGCGGACAAGACACCTTCGAGCGATGTCGCGACCAAAGCCTCGAGCTCATCTCGGGTCACCCGAACCACCGAGTGATGTTTCGGCAACTCCACATCGACGTCGGTCGCTTCGTGTGTCGACAACCGTTCCTTGGCGTCGCGGCACTCTTCTCGCAGCCGCGACAGTGACCCCACGGCGGCTGTGCTCGTGGGGTCGTCTCCACCCGAAGGCAGCCCTGCGAGGATGTGGCTGAGCAGCGCCTGGTCGACAAGGCCACCGGAGAACTCCGTATGACGGGTGGTCTCGTCGATCGGTTCGAACGCGTCGCCCGCATCGGCCAGCGTGATGCCGGTCGCGCCGCCGCCGAAGTCCACCAGTGCCACCACACCCTGTGTCGGGATTCCGAGATCGGTTTGCAGCGCGGTCAGCGACGCTTTGGCATCCGAAACGAGTCGGGTGGTCGTACCGTCGGCGCCGAAGACGGGATGGCCCCGCAGCGCGCTGCGCAGGGTCCGAAGGGTGGCCGGTCCCCAGTGCGCGGGGACGGCGAGCGTGACGTCGGACGCCGGCGCACCGCTGGCTTCGACGAGATCGGCGACCGCGGCGACCAACAGCCGGTCGGCCGAGTGTGACGATCCGTCCGCGGCGACCAGTGGCACATCGTCGCCGACCCGCTCGACGAACCCGGACATCACGGTGCCGTCCGGCACGGTGAATACCGAACGACGGAGCACGGGCTGATCGGCTCGATTGTCGATGCGTACCGCGACCAAGTTCGTCGTCCCGATCGACAACCCCAATGGGTCGCTCATAACGGACCACACGATAGTCCTCCGACCACCGGGAACCGGTCAGACACTCCGTGCGAACCCCGTTCGGCCGCCACGGTTTTGGGGTGGGCCAAACGGGTACCTGCAATGCCATGACATCTCTGTGGCTAGCAAACCGCGTCGAGCGGCCGGCACCGCCGGACCCGTTGGTCGAATCGGACCGGTCGGCCGACGTCGTCGTGGTCGGCGCCGGAATTACCGGCCTCATCACCGCGGTGCTCTTGGCGCGGGCCGGCAAGGACGTGTTGGTGCTCGAAGCACAACGCGTCGGGGCGGGCGCGACCGGCAATACCACCGCCAAAATCAGCCTGCTGCAGAGCACCAAACTGTCGAAGATCGTGTCCAAACACGGCGCCGGGACCGCCAAGCAGTACGTCGAGGGCAACCGTGAGGGCCTGGAGTGGCTGGTCCAGCACTGTGAGGCGCACGGGCTGTCGGTGCAACGCGAGGACGCCTACACCTATGCACAATCCGAGAAGGGTGCGTCCTCGGTGCGCCAGGAGCTCGAGGCGTGCGAGGCCGCGGGATTGGATGTCGACTGGGTCGACGACGCCGACGTGCCGTTCCCGTTCCACGGTGCTGTCCGGTTGGCCGACCAGGCACAGTTCGATCCGATGCCGTTGCTCGACAGCCTGGTCGTTGAGCTCGACGAACGGGGCGGACGGCTGGCGCAAGGCGTTCGGGTGCAGAAGGTTTCGAACGAGGGCGACAAACTGGCCCTGAATGTGCGCACCACCGCAGGTGACGAATTCGACGTGCACGCCAAGCAATGTGTCCTCGCGACGGGCATCCCCATCCTGGACCGTGGCGGCTTCTTCGCTCGCCTCAAACCGCAACGCTCCTACTGCATGGCCTACAAGGTGCCTGGCAACATCACACGGGGCATGTACATCTCGGCCGACTCGCCGACCAGATCGCTGCGTTATGCGCCGACGCCGGAAGGCGATCGGTTGATCGCCGGTGGGGCGGGGCATCCCGTCGGCCACGAGAAGAGCCCGGCCTCGTCGGTGCAGGAACTCGACCAGTGGACGAAGCTGCACTTCCCCGGCGCGATGCAGACCCATTACTGGTCCGCACAGGACTACTCACCCATCGACGAGTTGCCCTACGTGGGCCCGATCCTGCCCGGCAACGACAAGATCTTCGTGGCAACGGGTTTCGACAAGTGGGGTATGACCAACGGAACCGCTGCCGCACTGGCGCTGTCGAGCCGCATCCTCGGAGGCCGGATGGACTGGGCGCAGGCCTTCGACAGCTGGAGTCCGCACGAGTTGTCGGGCATCCCCAAGGCGATGCAGACCAACGCGCAGGTGGCGCTCTATCTGACGCGCGGGTGGATCACTCCGGTCACCAGGATCCTTAACCGCACCCCAGAGGAGGGCGGCGTGGTCAGCGGCCCGCCATGGGACCTGGAGGCGCGAAGCGTGGTCGACGGCCGCGAATACCGCGTGTCGCCGGTGTGCCCGCACCTCGGCGGCATCGTCAACTGGAACGACGCCGACGAATCGTGGGAGTGCCCGCTGCACGGCTCACGCTTCGCACCTGACGGAACTTTGCTGGAGGGCCCGGCGACTCGCAACCTCACTGCGGCGCAGTAGTTTTCGGCTTTTCCGGCAGGAAACGCCGGACAGCAACCGAGCCGATGATGCCGACAGCGATCAGCGTGATCGCGACGGTGTCGGACGTCGAATCCGACACCCAGCCGACGATTCCGGTGACGGTGAGAAACGGTGGAAGCCAGTCGATGGCACCCGACCACGAGTCGGACTCTCCCGTCGCGTAATCGGGGTAGAACTCGGTGAACGACGCGGCGAAGACGACGGCGCCGATGGGAATGATCCAGGCGGTCCAGAAGTTGTCGTTGTCACCTAGCACGGCATCCCCGATCGCACCGGCGATGGCGGACACGACGAACGCGCCGGCCCAGGCGCCGGTGATCGCATAGTTGATTCGCCGGAACGGTGCGGTGTCCCAGTGCTCACGAGGCGTCGTGTCCTTGGCATAGGCCATCGTGAAGGGACGGCGGGCGATCAGCGTGCCGACCGCGAACACGGCCAGCACGATGTTGCTGAGTTCGCCGGCCCACAACTGCAGCCAGTCGATCACCCCATCCGGTGCGAGGAGTCCCAGCACTGCAAGCACACCGAAATAGGCAATGGTCAGCGCCTCGAGGGAATGGACCGGCACACCGCGGCGCGTGCCGACCCACAGCGTCAGCAAGGCGAGGCCGAGTGCCGCAGAGGCGGCCTCCTCGAACCGGCCGGGACCTGCGACGATCGCCATGAGGATCCACGGCGCCAGCCCCGCGAACGGAGATTTGACATAGGCGTCGAGAAATTTCATGAGCGGACTGTACGCGCTGAAGGGGTGTTGTGCTGCAATGTCGGGCATGGATGACATCGACGAAATCCAGCAAGTGAAGTTCCGCTACCTGCGCGCGCTGGACACCAAACACTGGGACGAGTTCGCCGACACCCTCACCGAGGATGTGGTGGGCAAGTACGGCGAATCGATCGGCGAGGAGCACCACTTCACCAACCGCGACGAATTGGTCAAGTTCATGCGCGACTCGCTGGGCCCCGAGATCATCACCGAACACCGGGTCACCCATCCCGAGATCACCATCGACGGTGACGAAGCGACCGGCACCTGGTATCTGCAGGACCGGGTGATCGCACCGGACTTCAACTTCATGCTGATCGGCGCGGGCTTTTATCACGACAGGTACCGGCGGACCAGCGAAGGATGGCGGATCAGCGAAACCGGTTACGACCGCACATATGACGCGTCGATGTCACTCGAGGCGTTGAACTTCAAGGTGAAACCCGGTCGCGCGCTGAACATCTGATTCACTGAGCAATTGCGATCAACGCTCCAGGCCGAAGCCACCGCATGATCTCGACCAGCTTGCCGTCATCGATCGCCACGCACCCGGCCGTCGGTCCGCCGTCGGTGGCGTGCACGAAGAACGCGCCCCCGTTGCCGGGCACCCGGGCCTTGTTGACCCCCATCACGACCGCGTGCACGTACTGCGGGATCTGGAGGTTCTCGGTGCCGCTGGCGGGGTCGGTGTCAAACGGGCACTGCGCCTTCTTGCAGACCTGCATGGTGTTGTAGGTCGGGCTCTTCATGTCGCCGTCCCACCAGTGGTCCGGCCCGACCTGCACGTACGGGAGGCCTCCGCCGGGGTTGGGTTCGGTGCCGAAGGCGAAATCGAGTGTGAAAACGCCCATCGGCGTTTTCATTTCGCCGTCGTGGCTCTGCGGAGTCATGCCGTTTGCACCGATCCAGGCCGGTATGCCCGCCGCGACCGGTTGCCAACCCGCCCCGGTCCGCTGGTAGACATCCATCTTGGCCTTCGAACCACCCACGCCGACAACGGAAATCGCCTGGGTGGCCGAACCCACCGACCTCGCGAACCACGGTATGGTCTGCGCCTGGCCGACGGGCGCGACCGCAACAGTCAGCAGGCCCACACACAGCAGGATCAGCAGTCGGCGCACCGACACATGCTAAGGCGCGGTGCGCTGCACTTCGGGTAAGCCACGCAACCACGAAGACCATTCGGCTTGTTCGGTTTCCGCGACTGCGGCGGCATCATCGCCGTAAAGGTAGATGCTGGCCATGACGAACGCCTGGTCGGCGACCGTGCAGGTGCCCACGATCGCGACACCCTCGGCCGGTTGGTCGATGCGCATCATGAGTTCCCGAACGGTGCGGTCCTGGTGCACGCGTTCGACGACGCCGGCCAGGCGGGGTGCTCCCTTGGACGATTCTCGCCGTTCGTCCACGTTGGCGCCCATCAGATTCAGCGCGCCGGTGACTTTCGACCACGCCTCCAACTCGCCGCCCGGATAACCCGCCATGACGCGCACCGCCGCCGAGCGCCGCCCCGGGAAGTGTGCGAGATAGATCTTGAGTACCTCGAAAAAGCCGGGCCAGCCGGTCTCGAAGCTCTCGAGTTCGTCGTCCCAGTCGTCGCGATCGGTGAACAGGCTGTGCACCATCCGGATCACGCACCGGTCGCCGGAGCGACTGGTGACCGTGACTTCGGTTGCCACCGGCGGGGCGTCGCCGCTCCAGTTGTATTCCTCGTAGGCGAACCGGTGCGGCGGATCCCACACGGTGACCTTGCCGGAGGAGCCGCCGGCGCCGCAGTTCTCCTCGCCGAGATCGAAACTGATGTGGCCGCCGACGTGTTCGTCGACTGAAGTCGGCGTGAACCACGCGCTCATCCCCGCACCAGTGGCGATGGCCTGCCACACCTGCTCGGGCGATCCCGGTACGAGCACCTCCATCGCGACCTGGCGCAGCCCGGAATCATCTTTGCGTAAGGGCATTCTCAGTCCTCCTTCGGTGAGGGGTACGCGGCCACCAGCAATCGGTAACCGCGTGCTTGCGGATCGGATTCGTCGTGATAGCGCGCCACGAGTGAGGTGACCGCCTCGGAGACTTCCCGGGTGAACTCCGCCCGGTCGGCCGGCGAGCGGAAGCGGATCGCGGTGTCGATCGACAGTGTCGCCAGCCTCTTGTCCTTTTCGCGCGCGGCCGCCCAGAGTTCGCCTACCTCCCGCACAGCGCGGGCGGCCAGGGCGATCAGGTAGCTGGCAGACAGACGGTCGTTGGTGCGGCCGGGATCGGCGGCGACGGGTCCCATCGCACCGGGCGACACGACGTAGGACGCGGCGGTGGCGACCAGCAACCGCTCACGTAGCCCACCCCACCGGCGCTCACCGGCTGCGGCGACAAGCCGGTGCTCCTCGAGTGCGCGCAAGTGATAGTTCACCTTCTGCCGCGAGATCCCGACCCGTGTGGCGAGCGCCGCCGCGGAGGCCGGTTCGGTGAGCTCGGCGAGCAGCCGCCCGCGGATCGGGTCCAGGGCACTGACCGCGGCCGCGGGATCGTCGATCACCTCCACGTCGAGCATGACGCCACGATGCTATTGACAAGATTATTTGTCAATAGGCGTGGATACGTTGGGGAGATGGATATTGCGCAGGTTGTCGGCCGACCCGTAGGCCTACGGCGAATCACGCACGGTCTCGGCGCGCTCGACCAGGAGGTCTTCGACGCGATCGCCGAGTCGCCGACCCCGCTGCTCGACACCGTGATGCCACCGCTGACCCGTGCTGCCGACCACTCCAAACTGTGGTTCGCGATCGCGGCTGCCCTGGCTGCCACTGGTAAGCCGAGCGCGCGGCGCGCCGCGGTGCGTGGGGTGCTCACGCTGGCGGCGACGAGCTTGATCACCAACCAGGGCGCCAAGCGCATCCGGCGACGGCCCCGCCCGCTGTTCGACTCCGTGCCACTGGTGCGTCGCACGCGGCGCCGACCCACGTCGAACTCGCTTCCGTCCGGGCACTCCGCCAGCGCTGCCGCCTTCGCGGTGGGCGTCGGACTGGAGAGCGCGTCGCTCGGTCTTCCCCTGGCGCTTCTGGCGGGGCTCGTCGGGCTGTCCCGCGTCGCCGTCGGCGCGCATTACCCCGGAGACGTGATCGCCGGATTCGGTCTGGGTGCGGCGGTTGCGGTGCTGGGCGGGCGGGTGGTGCCTCCAATGGTGCCGACGAGGCTTCCGACCGCGGATCCGCTGCGGGTGGAAACGCCGCCGCGACCAGAGGGGGAAGGTGTGGTGCTGGTCGTCAATCCCGCGTCTGGCAGCGGGACCGGAGCAGACATTCTCGAAGAAGTCCGAGAGGCGTTGCCACGCGCGGAGATAGTCGAGCTCTCCGGAGACGACGACTTCGCCACCGCGTTGCGCTCGGTGGCTCAGCGCGCCGAGGTTCTGGCGATCGGGGGCGGAGACGGAACGGTGTCGTGTGCAGCGGCGGCCGCCATCGAGGCGGGTGTGCCGTTGGCGGTGTTCCCGGGGGGGACGTTCAACCACTTCGCGAAGGACATCGGTTGCGACACGGTGAAAAAGACCGTGGCCGCGATTCGGCAGGGCAGCGTCGCCTGCGTCGACATGGTGTGTCTGAACGAAAAGCAGATGGTGGTCAACACCGCGAGTATCGGGGCGTACCCGGCGTTCGTCCATACGCGAGAAAAGTACGAACGCAGGATCGGCAAGCCGCTGGCCGGGCTCTACGCTATGTATCACACGTTGCGGCACGAGGACCCGGTCCGGATTCGTTACGACAACAAGACCTTGCAGACGTTTTTGTTCTTCCTCGGCAACTCGGCTTATTTGCCTTCGGGATTCGCGCCGTCGCGGCGGGACCGGATGGACGACGGGTTGATGGACGTCCGGATCCTCGAGACCGGCCACCGGTTCAGCAAGCTGCGCATTCTGGTCGACGTCGCGCTCGGCCGGCTCGAACGCAGCCCGTTCTACCACGAGATGCGGGTCCCCGAGTTCGAGTTCACCGCGGTCGACGGTCCGACGCTGTTGGCGCACGACGGCGAGGTCGGAACCGAGTGTGAAACGGCCAGCTTCAGCGTGCGATACCGGGCGCTTCCGGTGTTTCGTCCGCTTCCGTGATCGGTCGCGACGGCCGCACGATCAGAAGGCAAAGCACGAAATAGGCGTAACCCAACGCCCATCCGGACACGACGTCGGTCGGGTGGTGAACGTTGAGCACCACACGGCCGATGCCGATGAGGATGACGATGCCGATGCCCGCGGCGATGAGCCATGCGCGTGCAGCTGGACGCATGGCAGGCAGAGCGACAGTCAGCAGGGCGAAAACGGCGACGAGCACCCCGAGGGCGTGGCCAGAGGGGAACGATGTTCCCAGTGCGGTGACGAACGCGGTGTCCGGGCGGGGACGGTCGGCGGCTCCCTTCGCGAGCTCGGTGACGAGTCCGGCCAGTTCGACAGTGACGATCAGAAATATCGCGATGCGGATCCGGCGGCGCACGAACGCGACGACGATGAGAGCAATGGTCACCACGCGGAACATGCCGGGCCCCAGAGCGAGGCAGAAGACATCCCATCCGAGCACCCATCCCGGATGGTCTACGCCGATCGGGTAGAAGGCGTCGATCGCCGCGGAATCGAAGTCGGCCAACCACGTCCACTGCTGTGCCACACCGATCCACAGCAGGGCATACACCGCGACCGCGGCCAGCGCCGATACCACCAGCCGAGGTGTGTGTGATGCCATCGTCCACCTCTACCACGTGGATCGTCGGGCCGTTAGTGTGGCTGCTCATGGCGGTGTTCCTGCGCAAGCTGCTCCGTATCGGCGGTCTACCCGACGATATGCGGGCCGAGGTGGAAGCCGAGGGTGTGCTCTTCCTCGCCGAGTACCTACCGGTGACCCGACGGTTCAGTGGCAAGATCCCGGGACGACGTGCGAATGCGAACGTCACCAGCTATGCGGGCTCGCTGGCGTTGACCAATCAGCGTGTACTCGCCACGATGTCGACCGTTCCGAAATTGGCTGGCCGCACCATCGATCAACGATGGGACGCAACGCAGTCCGGGACCGTTGCCGTCGAGCTCTCCCCGGCCGGTATGCAGCTCGCTGTCGACATCGCCGGCGTCGATTCGCGCTTCAGCGGCGAACTGTCGATGCATTACAAGGTCTCCATTCCCGACGACATCCTCTCGCGCCTCCCCAGACGATCGCTGTCTTTCGATGTCCCGCCGGAATATGTGTTCCGCGCCGTAGGAGTGCCGTACCACCCCTAGCCTGACCGGTGCGGTGCGCGGCACGGTCAAACCCACCACGGTCGCCGACCCGGCAGCTGCGCGTCCGGCCGACCTCGTGCAGCGTCGGTTCGTCAGCACCCAACCGGCAATGGGCGACCGATCTGACCTTCGTGTCGACCTGGTCGGAATTTGCCTACGTTGCCTTCGTCGTCGATGCCTACGCACCCAGAATTCTGGGCTCAACGCAGAAAGAGACGGGCTTCCCACATGAGGGACAACACCATACATCGTTGAGCCGCGAGAGGCTCAGTTCACCTGGGCCACCACGAAAATACGCCGAAACGGGAAGAACGTCATACCGTCCTTCCGCCTCGGATACGCGGTGTCCAGCAGCGGGATCAACTCAGTGCGGAACTCCTCCCACTCCGCGCGGGTGAGCCTGCTGCGCACCGGGCGTAGTGCCGTTCCCGCGATCCAGTTCAGCACTGGATCCTCGCCGGTCAACACGTGCACGTAGGTGGTCTCCCACGCGTCGACCGCGCAACCGGCGTCGGCCAGCAGGTCTGCGTACTCAAGCGGACCCTTCACCGGTGACTCCCGAAACCGGAAGTCGCGCAGTCGTTCTGCCCATCGGTCACGCCTGGCGAGTTCTCCCACCGTGCGATGTGACGGCGCGTCGAAGTTCCCGGGTACCTGCATCGCGATCCACGAACGTGCCGGCAACTGTTCGGCCCACCTGATGAGTAAGCGTGGATGGTCGGGCACCCAATGCAGGGTGGCATTGCTGATCACGACGTCGGTATCGGGTTTCGGCACCCAATCGCCGACGTCACCGACGTTCGCGTCGATTCCTCTGTCGCGCGCGGCCAGCACCATTTCCGGCGAGCTGTCCAATGCCTCTATGCGAGCCTGCGGCCAACGCTGAGCCAACGTGGCCGTCAGATTGCCCGGCCCACAACCTAGATCCGCAACCCGCCGCGGGGCATCGGCTCCGACCCGCGACAACAGGTCGAAGTACGGGCGTCCGCGCTCGTCGGCGAACGCCAGATATGCGTGGGGGTTCCACATGCTGACAGTTTGACACCGCACAATCGGGATACCATGCGGAAGTGAGCCAAACGGAGGCCAACCCGGTCGATCCGCCGATACCCGTTCCCGATGTCCCCGGTGCAGATGCCAGTACAGGGCTGCCACGACGCGCCGACCTGACGCTGCGCCAGCGGTTCATCGTCGACTCGTCGGCCGTGGCCGATCTCGCATTGCGCACTGCGATCGCATCGCTGCTCGCGACGACGATGCTGCCGACGCTGGCCGGCGGCTTAAGCCGGTCTCAGTCACGCGCCGAACGCGAACAGCTGCGGTTCTACGCCGAACTGGCCTCGGCCAAGGATTCCACGCAATCGTTTCCCGCGCCCACTTCGCCGCCCCGGGTCGCGTCGCGGGCAGCCAACCCGCTGGCCGAATGGATCGCGAAGGGTCAGGTTCAGAACATCCGTTTCGACAGCAGCTTCGAGGCGATCAACCCTGACTTGCGCACCCAGTGCCGCGGATTCGAACGCAACAACGTCGTACACGCCCAGCATTGGCGACACGATGACGGGCCGCATCCCACGCTGTGCCTGATCCATGGATTCATGGGTTCGCCGTATCTGTTCAACGGCTTGTTCTTCTCGCTGCCGTGGTTCTTCCGGTCGGGCTACGACGTCCTGTTGTACACCATGCCCTTTCACGGTCCGCGTGCCGAGAAGGGCTCACCGTTCAGCGGCTACGGATTCTTCGCCAACGGGTTCTCGGGCTTCGCCGAGGCGATGGCCCAGGCGGTGCACGACTTCCGTTCGGTCCTCGACTATCTGGAGTTCACCGGCGTCGACCGCATCGCGCTGACCGGCATGTCACTCGGCGGGTACACATCAGCGCTGATCGCAGCCGTCGACGACCGGGTCCAGGCCGTGATCCCCAATGTCCCTGTCGTCGCCCCCGATCAGACGGTGGACGAATGGTTCCCCGCCAACAAGGTCGTGGGACTGCGAAACCTGCTGACGGGCACCGACGCGGAACTCACCGGCGGCGCCACCCTGTTCTCCTCACCGCTGAACTACGCCCCGCTGGTTCCCAAGGACCGCCGATTGATCATCACAGGTCTCGGTGACCGGTTGGCGCCGCCGGAACAGGCCGAGATGCTGTGGAAGCACTGGGATCGCTGCGCGTTCCACTGGTTCCCGGGCAACCACATCCTGCATGTCAGCCAGCCTGACTACCTGCGCAGGATGACCCGCTTCATGAAGGGATTCATGTTCGACTGAGTTCGGCCTGATATCCGGCCGGCCAGTCGATTCGCGCCAGCAGATCGACGGCAACCGGCTTAGCCGGAATGTCCAGCCTGCCAACGGCCTTGGGATCCAACGCCTGGAGCAGCGGTCCCTGGACTCCGCGATGCGGTGTCAGACCCGACACGGGTGCCCCGCGTACGGGATCGGGCGTGCGGAACGCACACACCGCCGCGACAGTCGGGTGCGCGGCCGAACCACTGAACTCGACGGCCGTCCATGTCTCAGAAGATTGAGACCACACCTCATCGAGGCGCTCACCCAACCGCTCGTCGACCGGAACCCCGTAGGCCGACACGAATCCACCTTCATCTTGGACACCGCGCCACCTCTCGCGACCCTTTCCGATCAACGGCGCATCCGCGTCATCGACGGGCGCCGCATCGAGGCCCGCCTCCCGTAGGTGATCGGCGAGGCGGCGGCCGGCGATCTCGGCAGTCTCGCGCAGCGGCATCTCAGGTGAACGTGCCTGCAGAGCAACCAGATTCGACTCGGCATCCAGGGTCAGGCCGATCCATGTGGTACGGACACCATCGGAATCGCGGTTCGTCACGCGAACCTTCTCGCTACGGACGCCGAACCTTTCGACGTAGCCCGCGACCAGTGGCAGCGGCACACCGAATCCCGACGGGTCGTCGACCCGCAACACCACCGTGGCCTGCTTCGGACTCTGCGGCTTCGGCTTGGAGTGGTTGCGGCGAAACACCGCCAACCGCCGGCCGATCATGTTTGTGACGAACTGGCCCCGCCACCATGCGAACACGACGACGACCACGGCGACCGCGATCCCGAAGATCCACCAATCCGTGGTCGTCTCCCACGGGTACGCCATTGCCGCCAAGACGACGGCCAACGACGCCAGCGCAATTCGAACGGTCACGATGCCTCCGCTTGGTTGTCTGGGTTCCTTCGCCGGTGGACGGCGACCGCGGCCGTGGCGGCTGCGATCAGCGCCAGCACACCGGTTCCCACGAACGCGACCACCTTCGGGGTCTCGTCGGGGGCGGCCGGTCGCGGCGGTGCGGCGACGGGCTGAGGCTCCGGCTCCCCGTTCCCGGCAACGGCCGCTGTCACATCCCATGTCAGCGCGGCGACGGGATCGACCAGTCCGGCACCGGTCAGGTTCGATGGCGCTCGCGCCGCACCCTGGGCACCGGCCGTGAGCCGGTCCCCGACCTGTTCGGCGGTCAGCTCGGGAAAACGACTGCGCACCAAGGCCGCAACGCCGGATACATACGCGGACGCGAAGCTCGTACCGTTCAGCGGATACAACCGGCCCCGCTCGTCAGGTAGCCCGTTGGCGAGTGCGCCGCCTTCGCCGTTGCCCACCGAGACGATGTCCTGCCCGGGCGCGGCTATCCCCACCCACGGTCCCGCCATCGTGAAATCCGATGGGCGTCCGGCGCTGTCGAGTGAACCGACCGAAAGCACATAGGGCTGCCAGGACGACGGTATCGACACCGACGTCACACCTGCCCAGTTACGAGGGTCCTCCGGGCGGCTGGGGTCCGACAGCGGGTTGGACGGACATGCGGACCCCGGATTCAACCCCATCTTGTTGTTGCCGGCGGCAGCAACGATCACCGCATCCTTGTCCACGGCGGCGTATCGCAAAGCCGCACCGAGTTCGTTCTGGTCGATGTTCTCCGTGGCGGGCAGACAGGTGACGGCGGAGATGTTGATGACCCTCGCGCCCAGGTCCGCCGCGCGGACAACCGCACGGGCCAGGGTCGCCACGTCGAGTGCGACCTTTGCCGTCGCCGGATTCTCGCCGATTTCGCGCGGGGAGAACCGCGACGACGTCGACCGTATCGCGAGCACGCGCGCACCTGGAGCCACCCCGGAGAATCCGTCGGTCCCCGGCTGTCCCGCGATCAGCCCGGCCACCAGCGTTCCGTGGCCATCGCAATCGCTGAGCCCATCGGTCGACTCGACGAAATCCCCGCCGGGTTCCACGTTCGGCAGTCGAGGTCCGGGTGTGACGCCGGTGTCGATGACCGCCACGAGTTGTCCGTCGCCGCGGCTGTACTCCCAGGCGCCCTCGAGGTTGAGCAGCGTCTGATTGGGGCTGGGCGCACCCGGTTCGCTACCGGGCAACACACCCGCGCTGACGCACGGCCCGCGTTGCGACTGCGGCTGGACGGGCCCCGCGGCGCCCGACGGAGGCTGTACAGCAGGATCCACCTGAGGTGGCGTCATCGCCTGTGCAACGGGAGAACTCACCGCCACGACGGCCACTGCCGCCGTGGCCGCGACGACAGTGCGCAGCCGGTCACGCATCACCGATGCCTCATCGGTTGAGCACCCAGGCGAAAAGCCCGACGAGATAGGCCAGCACCGGGATCAGCGACGCGTCGATACCGGAGGCCAGGAACCCGACAATGCGACGCATCGGCAACGAGTAGGTGTCCGGCGAGGCTACCCGTGGGAACGCCGCGACGATCACCCAGACCACCGTCAAGCCGACGAGCGCCAGCAGCGCCCACCATGCCGCTCCGACGCGGTCGCCGACGCTGAACACGACCATGAACGAGATCACAAGCAGGAAAGGCTGGCTCAGCAACCACGCCTTGCACGGAGCGGAGTCCCACACGCGGGCCCGCAGCACCGACCCAAGCGCCACCGCTGCCACGACGTACCACGCCCATGGCGAAACTCCCTGCGGTGTAGCCAGTGTCAACGCCCCTGCGGTGGACAGCAGCACACCGCCGGCGATGAAACCGGTCTGATGCGAATCGCTGATCCGAACGCGGCGCGGCAGATCGGCGAGCACCTTCATCGGGTGTGGCGCCGGGGTCGGGTCACCGGGAGCGGGGATGACCGGCATCGGCAGCCGCGCCCATAGCGCGGAGAGCTGGGCCGCCTGGACCGTGACCACGAGCGCGAGCACGACGAGCAAGGATCCGACGACGAGATGGTTCAGGTGCCAGATCGTCGCTGCGCCCGCGGTGATCAGTGCACCGGCGCCGATGACGGTGGCCGTTGTGAAGACCGCGATGGCCCGTTGGGCGACAACGATGCTGACGATCGACCAGGCCGTCACGCCCGCGGCCGCGAGCAATACGTGTGACGGCCCGAAGTCGCCGGGCACTCCGAGCGCGAGAGCCACAGCGGTGGGGGCGAGCGCCGTCACGGCCAACGCCGTGCCCAGCCGGGGTGAACGGCCCCAGGTGAGCAGGGCGGCCAGCACCGTGAGCGCCGCCGCACCGCTGGCCACGGCGAGACCGGCCAAGCCGCCGACGATTTCGCTGTGCACCGCGGCAAAGGCAGTGGCGATCACAATCAGCGTGATCACCGCCGCGGCCGCGCCCCGCGCGATATGCGCCACACCCCAGGGCTTCTCGCGGGCGGCGGAGAATATAACGGCCGCGTCGCCGATGTCCTCGACGATCCGCGGCGCAGCGGGACCGGCCGGAAGCGGTTGCAGCGCCAGCAGATCACCGTCAACGACACCTACGGTGTCCAGCGTCGCGTCGAGGCTGAACGGCGCACCGCCGACCGGCGCCAGCGACAGCACCACCGGGGTGGCGTCGCCGTACTCCTCGTCGGCGGGCATGGCCATCCGCCGTACTGCGGGCAGGATCTCGCGCAGTGGGAGTTCGGTCGGCAACGCCATGTCCGTGACTCGACCGCCTGCCTCGCCCGCGGCGAGCACCGCGACGCGAACGATCGGCATCGACCGGGACGGGGCCGGGTCCGCCAAAGACGCTGTCGCGCCGCTCAAACTGTCTGCCATTGGTGTTCCGTTCTCTGGATGGAGTCGAAGTCTCGGGTCAATTTCAGGTCGGGGAACCACGCCCCGTCGGGCAGCGTTGCGGTGAGCCGCTCGACCGCGGTGGCAATCGCCATCGGCGTGCCGGGTGTGAACGTCGAGACCCATTCGCCGTCGAACGCCTTCGCTGGATGGACGAGCACCCTGCCCTCCCGGGTGTCGACGACACTGACGCCGACATCGGTGCTCACACGGTGGCCGTCGCGGTGGTCGCCGGCCACGATCTCCACATAGCTGCGGTCCGTCGCGTAGGCCGCTTCGACGACTGGGCGTGCGCTCGGCGGGATACCGAGGAACTCGATCACGTCGTCCAGCGTCGCGCCGTTACGCAGCTGTTCATCGGCGCGCGCGCCGATCCGCGCGGGTATCGCGAACTCGTCGAATCTGGCCGGCGGGCGCCCCGAGAGACCCGCGGTCAAGATGGGAACCAACGCTTGCGGATGGTCCACCTCCAACGCGCTGAGCGTCACGAGACCGCCGCCGCGCAGCGCGACGACGGTGACGTCATCGCGGCGCGCAACGTGCCCGCGCAGCATCTTGCCCGAACCGCGCACGAACCGGAGTTCGAGCCACCGCCGGGGCCGGCACGTCGTCGTTACCCATTGCCGAACATGGGGTTCGACGACACCGTCGGCCGTCATCACACCCATCGCGACCAGTTCGGCCGACAGCCTGGCTTCGAACGCCGCCCGCTCAGCGTGGTCGCTGTAGGGCGGGGTGATGGCCAGCACCCAGGGGTAGTTGCCGGACCCCGACGCGTCGGCGACGAACCAGGCCTGCTCCGCGGTCAGCTCGACTGCGTTAACTGCCACCGTCGGTTAGCCACCCCATTTGGCGCCTTCGGCCTGGTCCCGGGCGCTCATCGTCATCGTGTTCTGCTCGTGGGTGGCGGCCATCGCACGATATGCGCGCACCAGTTCCTCGAGGGCAAGGTTCCACTGCGCCTGCCACGCCTGATAGGTCGTGCCGGTGTCGCCCTGCCAGGCCCCGGCCAAAGCGGCCTGCTCGCTGGCGATGTCGGCACCGACGGCATGCAGTGCGCCCGAATATCCGGCCATCTCGCCCGAATGGGCCAGCATCGCCGGGTAGTTGTACATGATCTGAGACATCAGGTTCTCCCTTGTAGGTCTGGGTCAGTTCGAAGTTCAGATACCGGTGTAGGTGCTGGCCGCCGCGGCGTCCTGCGCCACGTAGGTGCCCGCCGCATCACCCAGGTTGGCCTGCGCGATGTCGAGCAGCATGTTGACCTTCGCGGAGACCTCGAGGAAGCGCGCGTGCGCTGCCTGGAAGGCGGCGGAGGACTCGCCCATGTGGAATGCCTGCGCCGACTGCGCTGCCTGCTCGGCCTGCGCCATGGTGCTACGCATCAGCGCGGCCTTCGCCGAGAATGCGGCCTCGGATGACACGAGCTGGGGGATGTGAGCGTCCAGGAGGCTCATGGATGTTCCTTTCGGATTGTGGTTCGGCGGAATGAGTTTCGGTCAGTTCGGTTCAGTCGTTTTCTCCCCCCTTGTGATCCCAGTCGCTGGGCAACATAGGTTCGGTGGGTCCGCCGCCGAAGGAGTCGCCGGCGAGTTCGGTCAGCCCACTCGCCTCCTCGGCTTCCGACTTGGCCGCGGCGCCGGTGAAACCCACTGCGCCCGCACCCTTTTCCGAGGCGGCGACATGTGGACGCCGGACCGTTTCGCGCGGCGGGGCCGCGTCCTCGGGCTCGTCGGGTTCGTAATCCATGTAGGCATCGGCGTACTGGCGCTGGTGGATCGGCTGCGGCCGCTTGCGCCGGGCCTTGCGTTTGGCCAGCGACGATGCGGCGGCAGCGGCGGCGGCCGACGCTGCCATGTCAGATGCAGGCGCCTTCAAGCCGGTGCCCTCGCGGAACGTCGGGGAGACGCCTTCCTCGGGGTCCGGGCCGGCAACCGCATACGGCACCACCGGGGCGGCAGCCGCAGCTGGTGCGGCGCCCGCAGGCGTCGCACCGGCGGCGACCGACGCCGCGGGAGCGGCCGGAGCCGCCGGGACCGTCGGCGCCACGGTGGCGACCGGCGGAAGCGATTCCGCTCGCGGCTCGGCCACGGGCCGGATGGGTGCGGGCGCGGGGGCCGGGGCGGGCTCGGGCGCGGCGGCCGGAACCGGCTCCGGGGTCTGCGACTGGACGATCAGACCGATCAACAGCGGCAGCCAGATCGGAGCGCTGAAGATCAACGACCACGTGGTCCATCCGAGCGGCTGCGTGATCGCCTGGTAGAGCACGAACAACAGAATCAGTCCCGACGACGGGTTGAAGAGCCACCCGAAGAAGCCGTTCAGGAAGTCGCTGAGAACATCCAGGACGTTGCCGAAGAACTGACGCGCGAAATTCAGGATCGATTCGAAGAAGTCCTCGAAGAACCTCATGATCTCGCGCAGCAGATCGGCGATGGAGTCGGCGATGTTCCGTGCCCCGCCGGAGTCCGCGGCGGTGGCCGCCGCCCCGGCCTGCATGACGTCGGCCGCGGCGGCTCCCGCCTCGCCCACACCCGGCGCCAGCAGCAGAGGCGCGGGAGGCGTGACCGGCGTGGCCGCCACCGCGGCACCCGACACCGCCTGATAGGTGCCCATCGTCGTCGCGGCCTGGATCCACATCCGGACGTAGTCGGCCTCGTTCAACGCGATCGGAATCGTGTTGATGCCCAGGAAGTTCGTGGCTAGCAATACGGCGTGGGTGGACTTGTTGAGCGCCAGCTCGGCCAACGTCGGCATCGTCGCCACCGCGGTGGTGTACGCCGCAGCCGCGGTCCCGTGCTGCGCAGCGGCGGCCGCGCTGTTCGCACTGGCCTGTGCCAGCCAGGCGAGGTACGGCGTATGCGCGGCCGCATACTGAGCGGCGCTCGGCCCCTCCCACGCGCCGCCCTGCACCGAACCGAGAACAGCGGTCAACTCGGCTGCCGCAGAAGAGTATTCAGCCGCCAACGCCTGCCACGCCCCCGCCGCCGCCAGCAGCGAACCCGGACCGGGTCCGCTGCTCAGCATGGCCGAGTGGACCTCCGGGGGGAGGGCCATCCAGATGGGAGCCGTCACGGTCAGCCTCCAGCGACCAGGTAGCTCGCCGCGGCGGCAGCGTCACCGGTGGCATAGCTGATACCGGACTGGCCGACACCGACACCGGAGCGGCCCAATTCCTCCACCCCGAGGGCTGCCATCGAATTATGTTGTGCCCCATGAGCACTCAAGCTGACAGCGGTCTGGATCGACACCGCATCGACGGCGGGCGGAATCACGGCGGTGACCGCGGGCGCGGCGGCGGCGTGAGCCGCTGCCAACCGGGCCGTCAACGCCTCGACGGCGGAAGCCGCCGCGGCGAGGCCTTCGGGAACGACGCGAAGAGTCATCAGTTGAACTCCCTTCCACTGTTGCCGTTGTTTCCTGTGCGTCCTGCCACCGCGTCTGCGAACGGGTTGACGAGTTGCAGGAATGTGGGGGCATCGCCATCATCCAGCAGCATCGCCCGGCCCGCAGGCAGACGCCGGAACCGATGTCCCCGGATCTTTCCGCTGTCCTGCGGGTTGCCCGACAGCATCAGGATCGCCGCCTGTAGCTCGTTGAGCCTGCGCAGCAGGGGTGCTGTCATCAGGGCGTGTGCCGAACCGGTGGCCCGTGCAGTCACGATGACGCGAAGGCCCAACTCGCTTGCTTGCGACAGCAATCCGATGATGCCGGTCCACGGCCGCTGCCCGACGAACGGCCCGCTGACTGCGGGCGCATCCGGGATCTGGTCGACGTCGTCGATGATCAGATAGTGGGTGTGACCGTCCTCGCCGGACTGGTACTTCCACCTGCTCAGCTCCTGCGGTGACAGGCCGGCAGGCGGTCGGCGCTTCTCCAGCAGGGCCGCGAGTCCGAGCATCGCCGGGGTGATCCGGTCGATGTTCGGGGTGTACTCGTTGTCCGGAAACAGCGGCTCGTCGACCAGATGCAGACGCCGGTCGATCACCGTGAACGCGACGCGGTCCGGGGTGGAGTTCTCCCGGATGGTGCGAATCACGTGACGCAGCAGCGTCGTCTTGCCCGACTTGGCGTCGCCGAACACCATCAACAAAGGGTTCTGGTCGAACGCCATCGGCACGGACGCGAGATCCTCCTCGCGCTGGCCGATGACCACCTGTTCCGGCGCCGGATACAACGGGGCCACGACGTCGGGCGCGAGATCATGCGGCAACAACCGCACCGGCGGTGCCGTGATACCCCGATGGCGGGCGTTGATCACCCTGATGTCGCGCAGCGCCGGCTCGGCGAACAGGAAGTGCTCGGCGGCCATGGTCAGGCCGCGGCCGGGCTGCTCGGCGGGCACCGCCTCTGCGGGCCTGCGCAGCGCACCGGTGACTCGCACATTGCTGTCGCGTGGATCCGACAACTTGAGTTCGAGGCGCAGGCCCAGACCGTCGCGCATGGCCAATGGAACCTCGAGCCAGTTCGGAGTCGTGATGACGACGTGGATGCCGTAGGACATACCGGTGTTCACCAGCTCGGTGACCTTCGACAGCAACGGGTTCCGGGTGTTGAAGGTGTCGGTGTTGTCCCGGCTGAACGCGTAGAGGTTGTCGATGACCAGAAAGACCTCGCCGTACTCGTCGCGCTGGCCGTTACCCGAGTGCCCCCGCGCCTGGCGGGCACGCAGCAATTGCTCGAGCTCACCGAAGGTGCGCCGGATACGTTCGGGCTCCAGCGGAGAGGCGACGCTACCGACGTGGGCCAGGTCTTCGAGCGACCGCAGCTGACCGCCGCCGTAGTCCAGGCAGTAGAACGTCACATCGCGCGGTGAGTGCAGAGCCGCCGCCGACAGCATGAAGGTCTGCAGCGCCGTGGTCTTCCCCGACTTCGGTCCGCCGTGGATCAGCAGGTTGGCACCGGCGGACCTGGCGTCGAAGATCAACGGATCGCGCCGCATCGAGAACGGCCGGTCGATCTCGCCGAGCGGCCAACGCCATTCGCGCTCGGCCACGTCCGCGCGGGCGAGCAGTTCGTCGAGCGGGATTGGCTCGTCGAGCGGTGGCAGCCACAGCGGCGGCGCCTTCGGACCGTAGTGGGCCAGCTGATCGCCGATGGTGGCGACGAGTTTGCGCGGCGGACGCTCCTCGTGAGCGGCGGGATCGGAAACGACGACCGTGTCGGCGGGCGCTTCGACGTGACCGGCGGTGAACGGCTGCGGCACCGGAACCGACTGCACCACAACGGACCTCTCCACCCGCGGAGGATCGTAGATGCCGTCGACGTAGGTGCTGCGGAACTTGACCGGCATCGCGCCCGGCGCAGGGACCAGGAATCCCTCGCCCTTGTGCTCAGGGCCGGCCTCGATGTGGAATGCGTCCTCCACTCCGATGACCTGGCGGCTGATGGCCGGGCTGGCCACCTTGAGCCCGATGCGGTATGAGGTGTTCTTGTCGATGTCCTTGATCCGGCCGACATCCAGCGTCTGAGACGCGAACAGGATGTGGATGCGGAACGAACGGCCCTTGCGCGCAACGTAGTCGAACAGGTCGGCGTACTCGGGATGGTCGGAGAGCATCAGCGAGAACTCGTCGGCGACGACGAGAAGCGTGGGCATCGGCGGCAGGTCGTGACCGGCCGCGATCGCCGCCTCGTACTCGAGCACCGAGTTGAACGCACTGCCCTGCACCCGACGACCGGCCTCCATCAGCAATTGCTCGCGTCGTGCCACCTCACCGCGCAGCGTGTCGGCGAACCGGTCGGCGAGCGAACGCTTCTCGGCCATGTTCGAGATGACCGCGACCACCTGCGGGAAGTCCCGGAAGATGTCGGCGCCGGCCTCACCCTTGAAGTCGGCGTAGATCACGATCAGCCGATCGGCGGAGTGGGTCGTCAACAGCGACAAGAGGATCGACATCAACGTCTGCGACTTACCCGAGCCGGTCATGCCGATCATCAGGCCGTGCGGTCCCATCCCGCCTTCGGCCTCGTCCTTGAGGTCGAAGATCAGCGGCTCACCGGTGGCGGTGACGCCGATGGGCACGCGCAGTTCGTCGGTGCGCGCCCGCGGCGCCCACAGGCTCGCCACGTCCAGCGCCGCGGCGTCCGGGATGCCGAGCAGTGTGGAGAAGGTCGCGACCCCTGTTCTGCCGGTGCGTGCGTGGCTCGGGTTCGAATCCCACTTCGACAACCGGCGGGCGATGTGGCGCGCGGTCGCGACGTCGAGTTGATCGGCGGCATCGACGTAGGGCTGCCATCCTCCGGTCTGCCAGCGCTGCAGTTTGCCGTCGGCCAGCTGGAGGATCGGCCGTTCCGGGTCGGGGTACTGCTCGCGGTGCGGCGGCTCGGCGACGCGCTGCACCACCGTCACGCCAGCCAGCCCACCGCGCGGGACCAGCGCCGTGGTGTCCACGTCGGGATCGTCGACGATGATGAGCAGGTGCTTGACCTCGTCGTCCTCGTCGCTGCCGAACGGTGAGCGATCGTCAAGCGCCGAGGCGAGCCGCGAACGCAGTTCAACGATGTCGGACGACAGGTAGCGGGCAGGGCCGGCTCCGTCAACCGCGCCGGGAATGTCGTTGTGCGGCAGCCACTTCAGCCATGACCAATTGTCGCTCTCGATGTCCGGTGCGAGCAGTGCGACGCCGAGTACGGCGGGGTCGTGCCAGGTGACGGCCTGGGCGATCCAAGCGCGTAGCGCCCCCCGGACCTCGTCGGGCTCACCGAGGACCGTGATGCGCGAGACCTTGGCGAAGTCGAGACCGGTCGGCGCGGCCCGCACCGTCCGCTGCACGTCGAGGAGGGCGCGTAACGCGCTGTGCGACACCGGTTCCAGGTCGACCTCGTCGGCGCTGTCCTTCACGCGCAGCGAGGCGTTCAGCGGGGCGTCGTGTAGCCCGACGCGCACCACCAGGAAATCGGGGTCGTGCGGATCGCGCTCCCACTGCCTGCGAGTGCCGGGCACGTCGATGAGCAGACCCGGATCCGGATGCGACCACTCCAGCGCCGCACGCTGCTCGGCGGCATGCGCGCGCACGTTGTCGCGGACCACCGACAGGTAGCGCAGATAGTCGGCCCGCTCGGCGTCGACCTCCTCGGTGCGCATCTTGTTGTCGGTGCCGCGGTAGAGCGCGGTCGCGGCCAGCAGCAGGACGAACGGGAAGAACAGCGTCGTCGGCGAGATCAGTCGCATTCCGGTGGCGAACAGCGCCACGATCATGCCGACGATCAGGATGACGATCAGGAAGGGCAGCACCCGCCGCAGCAGCGACGGCGGAATCACGCGCGGCAGCTCGGGCGGCGGTTCGATCGTGATGGTGCCTTTGCGCGTCGTCGGCACCGGGATGCGGCGACGCGCCTCAAATATGAGCCGACTCATTACGGCGTCTCCCTCACGACAGCGGGGCGGGGGTCGGCGGCCAGCGCGTCGTGGGCCAGCAACGCATCGCCTCGCGACAGCGTCGGGCCGGGCGCGAACTGGCTCAGCATCGACCATGGAATCGGTAGGGCGGGCGGGGTGAGGCCCAGGGCGGCGATGGCGTTCTCGTCACCGTCGGTGTCGAGGCCGTAGCGGACCCCGACGTCGCTGAGCCAGAAGGTTGCGCCGCCGACGGGTGACGTCGACGCGCCCCCGCCGTCCTGCCCGACCGTCTGGACCAGGTAGCCGCGCCCGGGATTCAGCACCACCTGGTTCGCGGTCGTTCCGGAACCCGCTCCGACCAGCGGCACGGGACGCAGCTGATCGGAGACCGGCAACGTGACACCGAAACGCAGGTTCAGTGTCGCGCTTGTGGCATCGGCGGGACGCTTCCACTGCGCGCATGTCAACGGCGCGTCGGTGGAGTCGACGAGTGAAATCGGTTCGACGGGATAGGCATCGGTGTCGATGACGCCCGCGACCGGCAGACGCGCGATATCGTCGGCGCCCAACCGCGGCGGCTGGTCGAGTCCGTACGAGTTCGCATTACGCATGATCGCAGCGATGACCGATGAAATCGGTTGCAGCCCTTCGCCGAGCACTGCGTAGTGACGCAGAGTGTTGTCGGTGGCGTAGGCCGTGACCACCGCGCCGACCGGCGCGGGCACCGGCAACGGGTACCGCGGCGGTTCACCGGCGCCAGGGATGACCGGCGGAATCAACGCGGGAGCTTCGGGCACCGCGTTAAACAAGCCGGGCGCGACGGGCCGCGCGTCGGCGCCTGCGGTACCCAGACCGAGTGCACTGGTGACCGCGCGGTCGTTCATGTCGATCGCGCTTCGGCGCCCGTTCCACAACAGCCAGGTGCCCGCATTGGGACCGCTCGGGGTGGAGACCAGGATCGCCTTGTCGTCGGGCAGCTGCGCCGCGCGCTCGCCGCCGTCGGTCAGCGGGCCCGCGATCATCGTGACACCGACGGCCGGTCCCGAAACCCCGTCGCACACCGTCCAATCGGCGTCACTGGTGGTGTCCTGCACCATGCGTTCGGGAGCACCCGGGATGCCGATCAGGTTGCCGCGGGGGAACTGGTCGATCTCGCTGGTCTTGACCTGCGACGGGTTGTCCGGCCGACCCGCGATCAGCCGCGCGGACGTCAGGTTCAACACCGGGTGCAGCTGCTCACCGAGACGAACGTAGAGGGCGGAGGTGGTGCGATCGGCCAGGATCGCGTCGTTGCCCGCGACGCCGCCGGGCCGGATCAGCGAGAACACGAAACACCCCGCCATGACGGTGATCAGCACCAGTGCGCCGACGAGCACCGAACGGGCTTGGGTGCGAAGCGGATCGACGAGCATGCGGGTGTCGTGAAGCGCGACGCCGGATGCGATGCGCCGCATGATGAATCGCCATCCGGTCACCTGATGACGGGTGACGAACCCGCGGCGGTACACGACCCGGTCGGGGTTCTCGTTGTTCGGTGTGCGGGAGGCGAATGCCCGGCGATCCGAATTGTCCGGAGTGCTCATTCGGGCACCGTCAGACCGAGGCCACGCAGCAGCGGAATGGCGGATTTGGTGACGTCTTCATCGGTAATGGTCATCAGCTCGTCGTCTGTGAAGTCTTCGGCATCGGTATGATCGAGTCGGTACTCGCGCTCCTCCTCGGAACGCTCGACCAGGTTGCGGACGAAACGGCCGTTACCGGCGATGTCGAGGTTGCGCCTCTCCACGCCGGTGGCGTCCGGCGTCGTCGCCGCCGCCAACTGCCCGAACAGCGTCTCCATGTGGGCGAGCGCCGCCGGTTCGAAGACGCTGTCGCGCTTCTCGGCCATGCGCACCGCGATCTCGACGAGTTCATGCGGTGTGTACGAGGGGAATTCGATGCTACGGGTGAAGCGGGACCGCAGGCCCTCGTTGGTGTCGAGGAACGCGTCGAGATCCTTGCGGTAACCGGCGACGATGACGACCAACCGCTCGCGGTCGTTTTCCATGCGTGCCAGCAGCGTGTCGATCGCGACCAGACCGAAGTCGTTCTTGGCGCCGGTCGACACCAGTGCATAGGCCTCGTCGAGGAACAGCACACCGTCGAGCGCGCTGTCGATGATCGAGTTGGTCTTGGCCTCGGTCTCGCCGATGTGCTGACCGATCAGGTCGGCTCGGTGCACCTCGCGGACTGTTTCCTTCTTGAGAATGCCCAGACCGCAATAGATTTTGGCGACGACGCGCGCAATGGTCGTCTTACCGGTACCGGGCGGGCCCGCGAACACCAGGTGGTTGGTGCGCTGCGCGACGGTCAGGCCGCGCTCCTGGCGGCGGATCGCCATCGCGACCGAACTCTTCAGCCGCGCCACCTGATACTTGACCTCTTCCAGGCCGATGAACTCGGCGAGCTCGGCTTCGGCCTCGAGCAGCAGGTGCGCCTTGCGCTCCTTGGCGCCCGGATCGACGAATTCGGACTCGCTCGGCTCGGTGGCGGGATCCCACGGATCGGAGCGGCCCTCGATGCGCGCGGCCGTGGTCGTCACGATGCCGTACGAGGTGTCCGACAGCGCGATCTCGACCTGCTCGTTCTCCGGATTGGCGGCGTAGAGCTCGGCGAGCACGTCGGCCGCGTCGAGCTCCTCACCCTGCGCGCGTAGGCATAGCGCCTTGACGAGCGCGCCGTCCACCGTGGCGACATCGACTGGGCCGGAAGGCTCCTCGAGGTACGACAGCGCGGGTGCATACATGCCGAGGCGGGCGAGCGACGTGCCGAGCGCGACGCGCGCCGCGTGTGCGTAGGTCTCGTCCAGCCGCGTGTCGTTGACGATCGGGGTGATCAGCCGGACCACATCCGACCAGCGCTCGGTGCGGTAGTACATCGCGATCCGCACCCACCGCGCGTCCAGCCAGCTGGGGCGTCGGGTGATCAACGGCTCGACGAGTTCGTCGGCGCCTACGTAGTCACCGGCATCGCACAGCGTGACGGCGTAGGCCAGTTGGAAGTCGTCGGGTGTCGACGCCGAGAACTTGAGGTAGAGCCCGGTGTCGTAAGTGAAGGCCAAGTCGCCTTCGGCGAGCTGTACGTGGCGCTGCAGCACACCGGCCGTGGCAACCGTCTGCCAGATGGCCTCGAGCACCCGGGCGCTGGTGTCGCCCGCTGCGGCCAGACCCGTCCACGCATCGCACTGTTCGCGAGCGATACGGGTGAGTTCGGTGAAACCGGATCGGGCCGCGACCGGATCCGGCGGGCGTCGACGGTCGTGCACCGACAGCCCGAGGGCTCGGCAACACGTGGCGAACCGACTCACCACGTCGTGGTCGACGCGCGAAGTCGCAGCAAAATCGGTCTGTAGCGGCACGCGCCGTGATCTCCCCGTAGTGATGGCAGGCTAACTTTCCGCCCGAAGTTAGCATTGACTAAGCTAACTTGTACAGACGCACGTGGCCCACTCAGCGGGTGAACAAGCTCACGCCTTGACGGCGCTCACCAGGCTTATAGTCCCAGTCATCGCCGCGGCCTCCGACCCCTCCTCGGGCACCGGCCGGCCGTTCTCAGGCAACCAATCCTCGAGGGGTGTGGCCTCAGCACGCCACCCGCGGGCACCGAACCACTGCGCGGCGGGTTCATGCTGTTCGTTGTAGACGAGGGTGAAGAACGTGTCCTCCTCTCCGGCGGACCGCTCCTCTTCCCTTTTGGCCTCGAAGGCCTCCGCGTCCATCGGCGCTGCCTCCTCCACCGCGGCGTGACTGCCGGCCGCGGCCAGCGAGTCGATCCCGGTGAACAGCTCGCGTTGCGCGTCGGCCGGCAGATAGATCAAAAGGCCCTCGGCGATCCAGGCCGATGGTTCGTGGGGGTCGAACCCTTCGTCGCGCAGCGCTTGGGGCCAGTCATCGCGCAGATCGACCGGGACCTCACGGCGTTCGGCTCGCGGAGTGTGCGCGTCGAGGACCTGCCGTTTGAACTCGAGCACCCGCGGCTGGTCCAACTCGAACACCACGGTGCCGTCGGCCCAGTCCAAGCGGTACGCGCGCGAATCCAAGCCCGCGGCTAGCAGCACAATCTGCCGGACTCCGACGTCGGCGGCCGCGCGAAAGTAGCCGTCGAAGTACTTGGTACGGACGGCCTGGAAGTCCACGAACGCGGCGCCGAAATCATCGGTGGTGAGCTGGTGCCCGGGCGCTCGGCCGTCGAGCAGGTCCGCCCACTCACCACCCACCGCGCGGCAGAACTTCTCGGCGAAGGGGTCGACAGCGATCGCGTCCGGCTTCTGTGCCTCCAGCGCACGGGCCGCGGCGACGAACAATGCGGTCGAGCCGACGCTGGTGGTGATGTCCCAGGTGTCGTTGTCGCTACGCATGTACTTGTTTGTACGCCGACAATCTGACAGCGCTCTGTCAGGCCAAGTGCCACCCAGACCGGCGACCCCTAGTGTGCAGTCAGATCGAAGTCTGGCGGCTCCGAGGTTCGATTCCCGATCTGAGTGCACACCAGCGGGATACGTGTGCTCACCTCACACCAGCGGCCGGCCCGTGCGCACGCGCCAGTCCAGGTCTTTGAGCAGCACGTTGAACGGGAACTGGCGGACGAAGCGCGGCATCACATTGTTGATGCGGCCCAGCATGGCCATCACCCGGTTGAACCGGCGCTGTTTCTTCGCGTCCCACGGCAGTCGCATCTCGTCGCGGAAGCGCTGCGGCAGGAAGCCGGTCGTGATGAAGAGGCTCAACGCATCGGTGCGCTTCTGCAGCCATGCCGGAGCCTTGAGGTCGCCGAGCCGGCCCGCAGCGATGGGCCACAGGTACTCGCGCACCGCGTCGTCGATGTGGACCTTGTCCAGCGACTCCTGCCAATACTCGTCGAAGGCCTTGCGATCGGCAGGCCACATCTCCGCGGGAACCTGCAGCGTGGTGCCCAGCGCCGCACCGTCGCGGTAGTGGCGGTCGGCCGATTCGTCATCCATCTCGCCGACGAAGACCCGGTACACGTCGACGAAGCCCTTGTACAGGCAGGCTGCCACCCACAGCTGCAGATCTTTGTTGAACGCGTTGTACTCGACGGGGCTGTCCGGCAGCGAGTACACCTCGGCGTGCGATCGGTTGACCGCACGCCGGTACGTGGCCTTCTGTTCATCGGTGCCCGCGAGCGCGACCGCAAGATAGGTGAACGTCGTCCGCGCACGCTTGATCGGGTGCCGATCCGCGCGGCCACTCTCGACGCGGCTGTCCTTGACGCCGTATCCGACGCCCGGCCGCGAGAGTTCCATGACCACGTTGGCCGGACCCGATAGCAGGCCGATCCCGAGCATGGCGTCCCCTGGCGCGACGTTGCGACGCAGCTTGCGACCGGGCAGCGGCGCGTCGTTGACCGGTCTTCCGACGTGGTCGATCGACTGGGAAACCATCGGGGACCCCTATCTCAAATGTGAGAACACATGTTTCCTGATATTGCCTCCGTTCGGTGCCGGGTGTCAAGATGGCGGTCATGGCACAGGTCCGCCCCTACCGGGGTGTCGATGCGGCCCAGCGCCTCGCGCAGCGCCGGCTGCGCCTGCTCGACGCCGGGCTCGAGCTGCTCGGCGCGGGTGCAGACGATCTCGCCGAGTTGACGGTGCGGGCCATCTGCGCCAAGGCCGGCCTGGGTGTCCGCTACTTCTATGAGACGTTCCACCACAAGGACGACTTCGCCGCCCAGGTGTACGACTGGGTGATCGCCGATATCGCGGCGACGACCCAGGCGGCCGTCGCGGCCGCGCCGCCCCGAGAGCAGCCCCGTGCGGCGATGGCGAACATCGTGCACACCATTGCCGCAGATCAGCGCGTGGGTCGCCTGGTGTTCAGCGTTGAATTGTCCAATACGGTGATCATGCGCAAACGCGTCGAGTCGACGGCCCTGTTCGCGCAGTTGCTGCTGCAGCACGCGGGCACGGTCGGTCCGTACGAGAACGAATTCGACGAAGCGACGGCGCATTTCGCGGTCGGTGGGGTGGGCCAGACGATCAGCATGTGGCTGGCGGGCCGTCTAGATCTGGACGCCGACCAACTCATCGACCGGCTCGCGGCGAACATCAACGCGATCTCGGGTGTGCCGACGAACGACGTCTGACCAGCTCAGGCGGTCACCCTCGGGCGCCGGTCCGCGGCGGTCCTCGGCGTGGCTTTCGCGTCACTCTCGCCGAATTCCTTGGTCCAGCAGGCGAACTCGAGCGTAATGCCGTCCGGGTCGAGGAAGTAGAACGACCTGACGTAAACGCCGGGATGCACCGTCGGCGAAACCTGGGCCTCGCTGTCGTCATGATTGAGCACCGGACCGACCCGCACGCCCTTGGCCTTGAGCCGCTGCCGATATTCGTCGAATTTCTCGGCGGGTACGTGAAATGCCAGATGGTTCATCGTGCTGACGGCGCTGACGATGTCCCCAATTCCCGGAATGGCCTCGGGCGAGGAGACGCCGGGAACCCGGTCTGGCGCGTCGGCGAACCAGAAGAACGCGACACAGTCGCCGTTGCCGGCGTCAAAGAAGAAGTGCTGCCCCATGCCTCCCGGCAGATCGAGCGACTTGATCAACGGCATACCGAGGACGTTGCTGTAGAAGTCGACGGTTTTCGCCATATCCGAGCACACCAGCGCGACATGGTTGATGCCGCCGAGTTCGAACTCGGTGTTGGGATTGTCGGGCCTGATCACTGGGCGCCTCCTAGCGCGAATCTCTGGCCAGAAACGCAAATCGAACTTAGCATCAGGGGCAATCACGAGCAATGACGAACGGACCAGCACCGTTATGACGATCGTCCCGCGCGTCCCACCGCCGGTCAGACCGATCATCAAGATCGTTGAACAGCCTGTAGCCCTTGCTTTTTGGCTCGGTAGGGGGCGGCTCGGATGAGCAAAACGCCGTCGAGCACCGCAACGCCGGGTGTTATCCGTGAGTTCGTCGGCCTCGATTCCCCGACCGCCCGGCGGGCGGGTGCGGGTGGGCATCCGTGCCAGGGCCTCTATCACCGCGGGGTGGGCCGCAAACCGAAGGTCGCGATGATCGCCACGCACTATCAGATCGATTTCTCCGAGCACTATCTCGCCGATTACATGGCCACCCGCGGCATCGGTTTCCTGGGCTGGAACACCCGTTATCGCGGATTCGAGAGCAGCTTCCTGCTCGACCATGCGCTCGTGGACATCGGCGTCGGCGTGCGATGGCTGCGCGAGGTCCAAGGCGTGGAAACCATTGTGCTGCTCGGAAACTCCGGGGGTGGATCGTTGATGGCGGCCTACCAGGCACAAGCGGTCGACCCACATGTGACACCGCTTCTGGGAATGCGTCCCGCAGCGGGCCTGACCGACCTGCCTGCCGCCGACGGGTACGTCTCGACCGCGGCGCATCCCGGCCGTCCCGACGTGCTCACCGCCTGGATGGACGCGGCGGTGGTCGACGAAACTGACGCGGTCGCAAGCGATCCCGACCTCGATCTCTTTGACGAGAGTAACGGTCCGCCATTTTCGGCTGAGTTCGTCGAGCGGTACCGTGCCGCCCAGATCGCACGAAACGACGCGATCACGGACTGGGCCGAGGCCGAGCTCCAGCATGTGCGGACGGCCGGTTTCTCCGACCGTCCGTTCACGGTGCTGCGGACATGGGCGGACCCGCGCATGGTCGATCCCGCCCTGGAGCCGACGAAGCGACCCGCGAACATGTGTTATGCCGGAGTGCCGATGCAGGCCAACAGATCTGCACGCGGTATCGCCGCGGCCTGTACATTGCGCAACTGGATCGGCATGTGGAGCCTTCGACACGCCCAAACCCGCGCCGAAGCGCACCTCAACCGGATCACGTGCCCGGCTCTGGTGATCAACGCCGACCAGGACACCGGCGTGTTCCCTTCGGACGCCCAACACATCTTCGACGCGCTGGCCGGTTCAGACAAGATGCAGTCCTCCATCGACACCGATCATTACTTCACCACTCCCGGAGCGCGCAGCGAACAAGCCGATACCATCGCCAAGTGGATCGCGAAGCGGTGGCATTAGACGCCGACCCGTCGCGCGAACGCTCGCCGCTGAGGGTCCTCGCTCATTTCACTCCCGGTGCGAAGGCCATCGATTTCGTTGCACCGCAATCCGATTGGCTCGATATCCGCTACTGTGCCGAGGACGACGACACCGCCTTCTACCGGGAGCTCCCCGAGGCCGAGGTGATCTGGCATGTGCTTCGGCCGATTTCGGGAGACGATCTCGCCAAAGCGCGACGTTGCCTGCTGGTGCACAAGATGGGCGCCGGAGTCAACACTATCGACGTGGACGCTGCGACCGCCCTGGGCATCGCGGTCGCCAACATGCCGGGGGCCAACGCACCGTCGGTAGCCGAGGGTGCCGTGTTGCTGATGCTGGCTGTCCTGCGCAGGGTGACCGAACTCGACCGCGCCACCCGCGAGGGACGGGGCTGGCCGTCCGACCCGAGCCTGGGCGAGACGGTGCGCGACATCGGCGGCTGCACCGTGGGTTTGGTCGGCTACGGCAACGTCGCCACCAGGGTCGAGCGAATCGTTGGAGCGATGGATGCCAAGGTTCTGCACACCAGTACGCGCGACGACGGCCATCGGAGCTGGCGTGCGCTACCCGACCTGCTGGCCGCCAGCGACATCGTCTCGCTGCATCTTCCGCTGACCGACGCGACAGCAGGCATGATCGACCGCGCTGCGCTGGACCGGATGAAGCCCGGCGCGGTCCTGGTCAACACCAGCCGCGGTCCCATCGTCGACGAGCCCGCCCTCGTCGACGCGCTGCGGTCTGGAAACTTGGCCGGTGCGGGCCTCGACGTCTTCGCCACCGAGCCCGTAGAGGCCGACAACCCGCTGCTCGGGCTCGACAACGTCGTGCTCACCCCGCACGTCACCTGGTACACCGCCGACACGATGCGGAGGTATCTGGAACACGGTCTGGACAACTGCCGGCGGCTGTGGGACGGCGGTGAACTGGCCAACGTCGTGAACGGTATCGTGTTTCCCAACCGACCGGTTAATAGGGACGGTCCGTCACAGTGAGGTGCAGGTATGCCCATCGCCATCGATCCTGAGCACAGCGACTTGGCCGACTCGGTGCGGTCCTTCGTCGCTCGGGTGGCGCCCTCCGAGGTGCTCCACGAAGCGCTGGAGACGCCGATTCCCAATCCGCCGCCCTACTGGAAGGGCGCCGCCGATCAAGGTCTGCAAGGTGTGCACCTGTCCGAAGAGGTTGGCGGGCAAGGCTTCGGGATACTCGAGTTGGCCATTGTCGCCGCCGAGTTCGGCTACGGCGCGGTGCCGGGGCCGTTCGTTCCGTCGGCCATCGCCAGCGCGCTGATCGCCGCACACGACCCCAACGCCCAACAACTGGGCGACCTGGCCTCCGGCGCGACGATCGCGACCTACGCCATCGACTCGAGCTTGACCGCCACCCGCCACGGCGAAGGCGATGCCGCCGGTCTGGTCATCCGCGGCGAAGTGCGTGCCGTGCCCGGCGCCGCAGAGGCGTCGCTGCTGGTGCTGCCGGTCGCCATCGAGAGCGGCGAGGAGTGGGTGATCCTCGACGCCGACCAACTGGAGATCGAACCCGTCAAGAGCCTCGACCCGCTGCGCCCTCTGGCACACGTGCGTGCGAACGCCATCGAAGTGAGCGACGACCGGGTATTGAGCAACCTGAGCCGGCCGCTGGCTCGCGCGCTGATCTCGACGCTGCTGTCCGCCGAGTGCATCGGCGTCGCGCGGTGGGCCACCGACACCGCCGCGGCGTACGCCAAGATCCGCGAGCAGTTCGGCAGGCCCATCGGCCAGTTCCAGGCCATCAAGCACAAGTGCGCTTCGATGATCGCCGACACCGAGCGGGCCACCGCCGCCGTCTGGGATGCGGCCCGCGCCATCGACGAGTTCACCGCGCACGTGCGCAGCGGAGAAGACCCCGAAACCGGCTCTGCCGAAATCGCGTTCGAGTTCGCCGCGGCCGTGGCGGCCACGCTGGCGCCTGAGGCCGCCCAGCACTGCGCTCAGGACTGCATCCAGGTGCACGGCGGCATCGGGTTCACCTGGGAGCACGACACCAACGTGTACTACCGGCGCGCGCTGGTGCTTGCGGCCGGTTTCGGCAGGCACGCCGACTACCCGCAGCAAGTTGTCGACGTCGCGACCAGCACCGGGATGCGCAAACTCAACATCGATCTCGATCCCGAAACCGAGAAGCTGCGTGACGAGATCCGCGCGGAAGTGGCTGCGCTGAAAGCCATTTCACGTCAAGAGCGCAACATCGCGATCGCCGAGGGCGGTTGGGTGCAACCGCATCTGCCCAAGCCGTGGGGACGCGCGGCCGGCCCCGTCGAGCAGATCATCATCGCCCAGGAGTTCGACACCGGCCGGGTCAAGCGCCCGCAGATGGGCATCGCGGCCTGGATCATCCCCTCGATCGTCGCGTTCGGCACGGACGAACAGCAACAGCGTTTCCTGCCGCCCACCTTCCGCGGCGAAATGATCTGGTGTCAGCTGTTTTCCGAACCCGGTGCGGGTTCGGACCTGGCCAGCCTGACGACCAAAGCCACCAAGGTCGACGGCGGCTGGCGGATCACCGGGCAGAAGATCTGGACCACCGGTGCGCAGTACTCGCAGTGGGGCGCGCTGTTGGCGCGCACCGACCCGTCGGCGCCGAAACACAACGGGATCACCTACTTCCTGCTCGACATGGCCAGCGAGGGCGTCGAGGTCAAGCCGCTTCGCGAGCTGACCGGCAACGCGATGTTCAACACGGTCTTCATCGACGACGTGTTCGTGCCCGACGAGATGGTGCTCGGTGAGGTGAACCGCGGCTGGGAGGTCAGCAGGAACACGCTGACCAACGAACGCGTCTCGATCGGCAGCAGTGAGCCGCCGTTCCTGGCCAGCCTGGCCGATTTCATCAAGTTCCTTCAGGACGGGCAGTTCGACCAGATCGAGCAGAACCACGCTGGCAGGCTCATCGCCGAAGGGCATGCCGCCAAGGTGCTCAACATGCGCTCGACGCTTCTCACACTCGCCGGTGCCGATCCAATGCCGTCCGCGGCGATCTCCAAACTGCTGTCGATGAAAACCGGCCAGGGCTACGCGGAGTTCGCGGTGTCCTCGTTCGGCACCGATGGCGCGATCGGCGACCCGGAGCAGGAGCCCGGCCGGTGGGCGGAGTACCTGCTCGGCAGCAGGGCCACCACGATCTACGGCGGCACGACAGAAGTGCAGCTCAACATCATCGCCGAACGCCTGTTGGGACTGCCGCGCGATCCGTAAGAGCGCTTGCTGGAACGGCGTAGCCTGAATCTGCGGTTGCGTGCAAGGGTTGGCGGTAGTCATGAGCGGTCTCGGTGTCCGTATCGCCCGCGTCGTCGTCGGCACGGCGGCGATGACAGGGCTGTTTCTGGCGCCGACGGTCCTTGCCGACGATCCGACGCCACGCGAACAGTCCGCGCCCTGCTATCCCGGCATCATCCCCGGGAACCCCTGGGTGAAGTCGTGCAACTTCGGGCCCCGACCACCGCGAGTGCGTGGTGGCCCGCCCGACCAGACGGCGGTGATCGCCTGCCGCGACATCCCCGGATGCCTGTCCGCGTTCGTCAACAACCCCTGATGAGCGTTTCAATGAACGTACCGACGGCAACATTTCTGTTATGACCGACGACGTCGAGAAGCGCTGGGACCGGCCGAAAGCGTTCCGGGCCGCCGCCACCTATACCGCGGTGGTGGTCGCGGTAGCCGCCGTCGCCTTCGTCATCTACGCGCTGGTGTCGAAGACCTCGGTCGTCGCCGCCTCCACCGTGCCCACAATCCTGTTGCTCGGCGGTATCGGCGCGTTCATCAAGACCTACCGCGAGTGGAGGGCGAAGGGCACCTGGGTCCAGTGGCAGGGCGCCGGATGGTTCCTGCTCCTGCTGATGCTGGTGTGCCTGTCGATCCCCGGCGCGGCGGCGATGGCCGATTAAGGCACGACCTGACTATTCCGACTGGTTGGCTTCTGCCTTCTCGTCGGCCTCATCGCTGTCTTCGGCCTTCTTCTCGCCGCCGTCGGACTTCGCTTTCCCGTTGCCTCCGTCGGCCTTCGCCTTCCCGTCGCCTCCGTCGACGTCCATCTCCCGGAGCTCACGCTTCAGGATCTTGCCGGTCGGGTTGCGCGGCAACTCGTCGAGGAAGACGACCTCGCGCGGCACCTTATAGCGCGCCAGGTGCTCTCGGACATAACCCTTGATGTCGTCCTCACCGATCGAGGCGCCGTCGGACTTGACGACGAAGGCCCGCAACCGGTGACCCCATTCCTTGTCCTCGACACCCACCGCGGTGGCCTCGACAACCTCTGGGTGTCCGCTGATCAGATCCTCCACCTCGGCCGGGAACACGTTCTCGCCGCCGGACACGATCATCTCGTCATCGCGGCCACTGACGTAGAGCAGGCCGTTCTCGTCGAAATAGCCGACGTCACCCGACGACATCAGCCCGTCGATGATCTGCTTGTGGCCGCCGCCGGTGTAGCCCTCGAACGGGAAGAAGTTGCCGACGAAGATCCGCCCGACCTCGCCCTGGGGCAGTTCGTTGCCGTCGTCGTCCAGGATCTTGACCTTCACGCCCTTCACCACCGGTCCGACGGTGGCGGGGTTCTTCTCCAGATCCTGGGGCCGCGCGATCGTGGCGAACGCGATCTCGGTCGACCCGTACAGGTTGTAGATCACGGGTCCGAGCATCTTGAGCCCACGCTGCGCCATCTCCGCGCCCAACTGCGACCCTGATACGAACACGATCCGCAACGACGACAAGTCGGGCTTGCGATCCATGTCGTCGAGCGCATCGAGCATGCGCGACAACATCACCGGAACGACCACCACCGCGGTCACCTTGTGCTTCTCGATGTCCTCGAGGACCTTCTGGGCCTTGAACCGCCTGCGCAGCAACAGCGTCGTGCCCAACATCATCGAGATCGTCGCGTGCAGGAAACCCAACGCGTGGAACATCGGCGCTGGAAGCGCGGTGATCTCACCGCCCTTGAACGGGACATGCGACAGCACGCCGCCGATGGGAGCGAGGGTGGGCGGTGTACTTCTGTTGGCGCCCTTGGGTGTTCCCGTCGTCCCACTGGTCAGGATGATCACCGACGAGTGCTTGGTCGCCTTGGGAGCCGCCTTACCGGAGTGGCGGGAGACGAAGTCCTCGAGCGTCTCGTCGGTGCTGTTCGACGGTTCGTCCTTATCGGGGTTCACGCCGAGCGCGCGCAGCTTGCCCAGCGGTGGATCCGCCTTTGACACGGCCTGGCAGTACTCGTCGTCGTAGATGATCAGCTTGGCGCCCTCACGTTCGGACACCTCCTTGACCTGGGGTCCGGAGAACTCGCTGTTGAGCAGGATGATCCGCGCGCCGGTGCGGGCCGCGCCGTACAGCGCGACGAGGAACCACCGGTGGTTGCGGGCCAGGATCGCGACCCCGTCACCGCCCTTGACACCCTTCTCCAGCAGGCCGTTGGCCACTGAATGTGCGGCGTCGTCGAGTTCCTTGAACGTCATCTCGCCGAAGTCGTCGATGATCGCGGTGCGATTGGGGGTGCGGCGGGCGTTCAGGGCCGGGATCATCCCGAACTCGCCCCAACGCCGGATGTCGGCGAGCATTCCGGCGACGTTCTGCGGTGGTTCGATCTTGAACGCGCCCGCTCCGAACATCTTGGTGGCGTAGTGCAGCTCGGCCGACCCGCGTTCGACGAGTTGCTGAGCCTTGGCGAGCGCTTGCGACGGGAGCTCGGAGAGTCTTGCCATGTCCCCACCATATGTGACCCGCGTCGCAGTGCGGCCGGGAAACTAGCATGACGTTATGGCCGCACCCCGGTACCTGGAGGTCGAGGGTCATCGGGTGCCCATCAGCCACCCCGACAAGGTCGTCTTCCCCGATATCGGCGTCACCAAGTCGGACCTGATGCACTACTACCTCAGCGTCGCCGACGGCGCCCTGCGCGGTGTGCGTGACCGGCCAATGATCCTCAAGCGGTTCGTCAAGGGCATCACCGAGGAGGCGGTGTTCCAAAAGCGCGCGCCGAAGAAGCGGCCTGACTTCGTCGAGGTCGCCGAGTTGAAGTACGCGTCAGGGACGTCGGCGGCCGAAGCGGTGCTGCGCGAAGCGGCCGGCCTGGTGTGGGTGGTCAATCTCGGATGTGTCGACCTCAACCCCCATCCGGTTCGGTCAGACGATCTCGCGCATCCTGACGAGCTGCGCGTCGACCTCGACCCGATGCCGGGTGTCGAGTGGCCCCAGATCATCGACGTCGCGATGGTCGCCCGCGAGGTGCTCGAGGACCATGGGCTGACGGCATGGCCCAAGACATCGGGATCGCGAGGCTTCCACATCTACGCCCGCATCCAGCGGCAGTGGCCGTTCAAGTTCGTCCGGCTCGCCGCGCAGGCGGTGGCCCGCGAGGTCGAGCGCCGAGCGCCCGAGATCGCCACCGCGCGCTGGTGGAAGGAAGAACGCGAGGGCGTCTTCGTCGATTTCAACCAGAACGCATTCGATCGAACCGTCGCGTCGGCCTATTCGGTGCGCGCGACCCCTGACGCCAGGGTGTCGACGCCGCTGCTCTGGAGAGAGGTGCCCGGATGCCGGCCGGACGCGTTCACGATCGCGACGGTGCCGCAACGATTCGCCGAACACGGTGACCCCTGGGAGGGCATCGACGATTCGGCGGGATCGCTGGACGCGCTGCTCGACCTCGCCGACCGGCTCGGCCCGGCGGAGAGGGCACCGCGCGGGGCCAAACGTTCGAGCGGAGGTCCCGGTCGCCGAGTCTCATCGAAGCCGCTCATCGAGATCGCCCGCACGAAGACCAAGGACGAGGCGATGGCGGCCTTGGACGAATGGCGACGACGGCACCCGTCAGTGGCCGAAAAGTTGGAGCCCGCAGACATTCTGGTCGACGGTATGCGGGGTCCCAGTTCGATCTGGTACCGCATCCGGATCAACCTTCAGCACGTGCCCGAAGACGAGCGACCCGCCCAGGAGGAGTTGCTCGCCGACTACAGCCCGTGGGAGAACTACGCCGGACCCCAGTGGATACAGCGCGACTGATTTGCTGGCTAACGCAAAAACTGCTTCTTACCAAAGTATTAGTCGCCGTTGGCGCTTGCCTTAATCTCGCGGCATAAGTTGGGCTTCATCGACGAAGCTGACTAATCGAGGAGGCGGTGATGTACGGGAATCCGACATTCGACTGCGCCGGGGCCCAGCTTCATGCCGTGTGCCGCCAGCTGGCAACGGTTGTGACGGTCGACGGCATCATCGACGACCGGAACATTGAACGGATCACCGCGTTCGCTCGCCGGTTCGTTCTGGCTGAGAAGCCGTTCATCCTCGATCTGAGCGAAGTGAGTTCGTGTGCAGAGCAACTCATTTCGCTGATGTACGACCTCGATGAGTGCTGCTACCACGCTGAGGTGGATTGGGCCGTCGTCGCCAGTGATGAAGTGCAACGAGTGCTGCATGCGTCCGGTGTAAGCGTCCCCGTCGCAGCATCGGTGCCCGATGCGCTTCATCACTTCGCGGAGAACATCGAGAAACGGCGCCGTCTGCTGCCGCTGTTGACCCAGAAGACCGCATAGCGGAAGGCGACCAGGTGCTACTCGATATTCGTTGGCTCGGTTACCTGCTTGGCCGTCGGCATCCGACGGCCAAGCAGACCGGCCACGCCTTCTGAACCCGCCCCACCGTCGACCGACGCCGGTCCTCGACACGCGATGCGGTGGATCGTCGACGGTATGAATGTAATCGGATCGCGCCCCGACGGCTGGTGGCGTGACCGACATCGCGCCATGGTGACCCTGGTCGAGCGGCTGGAATCCTTGCGGGCTCAGGGTGACGATGTCACCGTGGTGTTCGAACGCCCACCCAAGCCTGCGATCGACTCGTCGGCCGTCACCGTCGCCTATGCCCCGCGCCCGGCGCCCAACTCGGCCGACGACGAGATCGTCCGCCTTGTCCTAGCCGACGACCGGCCCGCCGACATCAGCGTGGCCACGTCCGACCGCACCCTCGCCGAGCGGGTACGCGAGGCCGGCGCGACCGTCGTACCGGCGGAGAGGCTGCGCGATCTCATCGATCCGCGGTGACACCTGCGGGCCGCCAATCGGGCGATCGGCCCAAGTGGCGCAGCACCCGATCGAGTTCGCTCGCCTCGGCCTGCGGTTCCAGAGCACGCGCGAACGGCGAGTTGTCCGCGTCGCGGATCTCACCGTCGGGTACCCCCATCGCCAGCGGCAGGACGGCCGCAACCACGTCGTCGGGCAACCCGAACGGGACACCGATGCTGCGGGCGACGTCCCATCCGTGCACGACGTAATCGACGAAGTGAAAACCGATCGCCATCGCACCCGGGACCGTGGCGTCCTCGCCGAACTCCGGTAACGCGAACGTCGCGTCCAGCACCCCCTCGGCAGCGAATGCGGCTACGACCTCCGCGGCCGCTGCGGCATAGGTGCCGCCAGGGTCGGCGCGAACCGCGTCCGCGACGGTGAGGGGCTCCCACACCGCGAGATCGCCGCCGGCTCCGCGAGCGGCGGCGGCAAAACCCCTGTGCTGCACGGTCATGTGGGTCAGCAGCTCGGCGAGGTTCCAACCGGCACACGGAGTCGGGCGATCGAGGTCGTCAACCGTCACTCGCGAGACGATGTCGACGGTGGCATTGATCGCTGTTCGATGGGACGGTCGCAGATCACTAATCGTATGCATAAGCTTATGATATATTCCTGCGTATCATTGGTCAACGCTTAATATCCCTGCATGCCGCCCAAGCCGCGACGACGAGACCTCGCGGCGATGCTCGCCCCGTTACTGCGCGGGCTGATCGCCCTGGAGACGCCCGTGCTCGCCAAGCACGGCGTCTCGATGTGGGGTTACAGCGTGCTCTCGGCGCTCGACGAGTCCCCGGTGCGCACCCAAGCCGCGCTCGCCGAAGCCATCGGCGCCGACAAGACCCGGATCATCCCCACGCTCGACGAACTTCAGGAGCGCGGCTATATCGAGCGCAAACCCGATCCGGCCGACCGGCGTGTGCGACTGCTGGAAATCACCGAAGCCGGTCGCGCTCTTAAGGATTCGGTGCAGGCCGAGATCCAGCGCGGCGAGGAGCGGTGGCTTTCGGTGCTCTCGCCCACCGACCGGCGAGCGTTCCTACGGGCCCTGCACGAGATGACGCGTGTCGAAGACACCCCATAGGGTTTGAGAAATGAACCGGCTTGACCGCTTCTTCGAGATCTCGGCGCGCGGCACGACGGTTGGCGCGGAGGCCCGCGGCGGGCTAGTCACGTTCATCGCGATGGCCTACATCATCGTGCTGAACCCGATCATCCTGTCCAGTTCCGAAGACGTCACCGGCGATCGACTGCAATTCGCCGAGGTTTCGGCGGTCACGGCGCTGGCCGCGGGCGTGATGACGATCCTGTTCGGTCTCATCGCGCGGATGCCGTTCGCGTTCGCCGCCGGTCTCGGCATCAACTCGTTCGTGGCGACGACGCTCGTCGGCTCCCTCACCTGGGCCGAAGCCATGGGACTGGTGGTGATCAACGGGCTCATCATCGTCGTACTGGCGGCGACCGGGTTGCGGCGGCTGGTCTTCGATGCCGTACCGATGCAGCTGAAGCTGGCCATCACGGCCGGCATCGGGCTGTTCATCCTGTTCATCGGCCTCGTCGACGCCGGGTTTATCGGTTCGACGGGTGTCGCGTCACCGCCGGTCGGCCTCGGCGGTAACGGCAGCGGCTCCATCAGCACCGTGCCCACGGTCGTCTTCGCCTTCACGCTGCTGCTGACGGGCATCCTGGTGGCTCGAAAAGTGCGGGGCGGCATCCTGATCGGGCTTGTCGCCGGCACCGTCGTCGCGGTCGTGATCGAGTCGATCTGGCACCTCGGCTCCGCCGCGGACAAGCCCGGAGGCTGGAGCCTGTCGGTCCCGACACTGTCGGGCTCACCGTTCGCGCTTCCCGACCTGTCGCTCGTCGGCGCCTTCAGCATGGACAGCTTCGGCCGCATCGGGGTGATCGCCGCGACCATGTTCGTGTTCACACTCGTGTTCGCGAACTTCTTCGACGCTATGGGCACCTTCACGGGCCTGTCGCGCGAGGCCGGACTCGCCGACGAAAAGGGCACTTTCCCGCGCCTGCGGGCGGCGCTGGTCGTCGAAGGCGCGGGCGCCGTGGTCGGCGGCGCATCCTCGGCCTCGTCAAACACCGTGTTCGTCGAATCGGGGGCGGGTATCGGCGAGGGCGCCAAGACCGGGCTGGCGAATATCGTGACCGGCGTCCTGTTCCTCGCCGCGATGTTCATCTCACCGTTGGCGTCGGTCGTGCCGACGGAAGTGGCAGCTGCCGCGCTGGTGATCGTTGGGGCGATGATGGTGTCGCATCTGCGACACATCGACATCTCCGAGTTCTCGGTCGCGCTGCCCGTGGTGCTGACGGTGGCCACGATGCCGTTCTCGTACTCGATCGCCAACGGTATCGGCGTCGGCTTCATCGCGTGGGTGGTACTGCGGTCGGCAGCAGGAAAAGCCCGCGAGATCAGTCCACTTTTGTGGGTGGTCGCCGCGGGCTTCCTGCTGTACTTCGCGCGAGGCTGGATCGAGTCGCTGCTCGGGATCTAACCCGCGTCAGCGGTCGGCTTGCCGCTTTTCCTTCTCGGCGTCGGCAAGGTCGTCGATCTTGTCGGCCTGCGCACGCGTCGTGGCCGCATCGACACGCTTGTCCTGCGCGTCGGCCATCTTGACGCTGGCCACCTTCGCTGCGCTGCGCTCGGCCGCGTCGATCTGCTCTTCCTCGCGGCGCTTGGCCGTTTCGACGTTCTTCTTGCGCTGCTCGGCGATCTCGTCGGCCTTCTTCTTGTCCTCGACGATCTTCTTCTCAGCGTTCTCGACCGCCGCGCGCTTCCGCTCCTGCGCATCGGTACGCGCCTGGCGGGCTTCGGCCTCGATCTCCTCGAACGTCTTCTGCTTGTCCTGCAGCGCCTTCTCGCGGGTCACCTTCAGCTCTCGGCCCGCCTGCTTGACGTTCTCGTTGGCGGCCGCGTCGAGTTCTGCCGCGCGGCGCAACGCGTCGCTGCGCTCGACGAGGGTGGCGCCGCGCTTCTGGAGCTCGTGATCACCGAGCGCGGTGCCCACGGCGGTGTCGAGCATCCCCAGGGAACGCTCGTAGAACAACCGGGCCGGTGCTTCGTCGTCCATCCGGGCGACGAACCGGTCGTCGATCAACTGCAGCGGCACACGGGCCACCTGGTACTGAAACTTCAGCACCGCCTTCGGAATAGCGGTGAGACTCATCGGTGCAAGCTCCTTCTACGCCGTGGTCAGGCGTCGTCGTTGAGGTTTTCGGCCTGCCGCCGGATACGGGCGGCTTCGGCTTTCGCGCTTGCCGACTCCTCGACGGCTTCGCGGTGTTCTTCGAGCGCGCCAGCGAGCTGAGTGTCGGCGTCGTGGACCCCCGCCCGCTGCTCGGCCTTGGCTTCGCGCGCCTTGCGCTCGGCGTCGATTTCGGCCTGGGTGCGCTCGCGATCGAGCTGCTGATGGGCACCGGCTTCGGCGGCACGCTTCTGGGCGGCCTTCTGGTTCTCCACCGCGCCCTTTTCGGCGGCCGCTTCCGCGTTCGCCGCGGTGCGCTCCTTGGCGCCTTCGCGCTTGGCTTCCACCACATCGCTGCGGGCCTCGCGCGCCTCGGCGTCGGCGACCGCTTCGATCGTGTTGGCTTCTTTACGGCGTTCGGCCTCGGCCTGCTGCAGTTGGCCTTCGGCGGTCATCGAGTCGTTTCCGGTGATAGCGCCAAACATTTCCTTGGCCTTGCCTTTCACCGAGTCGATCAGGCCTTCACGTGCCTGGCCGGCCTTGTCGTGGTCCGTCATTCGGGCCTCCTCTCAAGGGTCAAGATTCCACATCCGCGGGGGTCCGAAACCCTCTGTGGGCGGACGCACAGCAAATGGTTAGCCGCGCCGGAGATCGAGTGCGTCGCCGGTGCGGCCCCGTAGCAGACCCAGAGCGAGCATGCCGACGGCGAGCCCCAGGTGCAGCCAATTGTCTGCGGTGTTGACCGGCAGGAAGTTGGCCGGAGAACCCTGCCGACCGCGATTGCAGCCCGCTTTGGGTGAGCCGTGAGATCCTGGAACAGCCATCGCCGCGGGATAGCCGCTCGATGCCGATCGAAACGCTGCAATCATGTGTCGCGTGACAGCAACGACGATTCCGGCCATCGCTCTGACCGGCTACCTCGGCGCGGGTAAGACCACGCTGCTCAACCACGTGCTGCGCCAGCCGGGTGCGCGCGTCGGGGTCATCATCAACGACTTCGGCGAACTCAACGTCGACGCCGCGCTGGTCACCGGACAGGTCGACGAACCGGCCTCGATCGCCGGGGGCTGCATCTGCTGCCTTCCCGACGAAGGCGGGCTCGACGACGCGCTGGCCAAGCTCGCCGACCCGAAGCTCGGCCTGGACGCGATCATCATCGAGGCGAGCGGACTGGCCGATCCGATAGCGGTGTCACGGATCATCCGATTCAGCGGGGTGGAGCGGGTGCGGCCCGGCGGCATCGTCGACGTCATCGACGCCGCCGCGCATTTCGACACCGTCGACGACCACGCCACTCCGCCGGCCCGATACGGGGCGGCCACGCTTGTGGTGGTCAACAAACTCGACCAGATCTCCGAGGACGCCCGCGAAGAGACGCTCGGGCGGATCGAAAAGCGTGTGCGCGAACGGAATCCGGACGCACATGTCGTGGGTGCCACTGCCGGACGTGTCGATCCGGCTCTGCTGTACGACGTGTCCGCATCCGTCGACGTCGGCGAGCAACTCTCGCTGCGCGAATTGCTCGTCGACACCGAGGACGCACATGACCACCCACACGTGCACGCCGATTCGGTCACGGTGACCAGCAGCGGTTGCGTCGATCCCGCGGCGCTGATCGACCTGCTCGAAACGCCACCCCCGGGTGTGTACCGGCTCAAGGGCACGGTCGCGGTCCGGTACCGAGAGCGCACGCGCCGCTATGTCGTCAATGTGGTGGGCACGTCTGTCCACATAGCGAACGCGCCGTCTACGGCCGTCGCCAACGGACTCGTCGCGATCGGCACCCATGTCGACGTCGACGACGTCCGCGCGCGCATCACGGCGGCGCTGGCACCGCACGACGGCGTGGTCTCGGCCGCGGGGGTGCGACGGCTGCAGCGCTACCGCAGACTCAGCATCTGATCGCCGCCCCGCGCTTATGGTGAGGTGATGAGCGCCGAGGAGCAGCGCGCCGGGGTCGACTTGACCAACCTCGATCAACCGTTGAGCCCGGACGCCAAAGCCACCAAGCGCGACCTGATCGACTACCTCGACGCGGTGTCGGATCGGATTCTTCCCGGCCTCGAAGGGCGTCCCCTGACAGTGTTGCGGGTGCTGCGCGGGCGGGCGCCGTTCATGCAGAAGAACGTGCCGAAGTACACCCCGGAGTGGGTGAAGACCGTCTCGATGTGGGCCGAGTCCTCCCACCGCGAGGTCCGCTATGCCCTGTGCGACGATCGGCGCACGTTGCTGTGGATGGCCAACCAGCGCGCCGTCGAGTATCACCCCACGCTCGGGTTGGCAGAAAACATCTACCGCCCAACGCATCTGGTGCTCGACCTCGACCCGCCGGAGGGAAGCGACTTCGCGGCCGTCGTCGCCGCGGCTCACCTCGTGCGGCAGGCGCTCTCGGACTGTGGTCTGGCCGGAGCGGTGAAGACGAGCGGCGCAAAGGGAGTGCACGTGTTCGTCCCTGTCGACGACAGCGCACCGGTCGACGACGTCGCGGCAGCCACCCGCGCCCTCGCCGCGCGAGCAGAATCACTCGATCCGTCCCGCGCCACAACGGCTTTCATCGTCGACGACCGCGAAGGCAAAGTCTTCATCGACTCCACCCGCGCCGGTGGTGCGACGGTCGTCGCCGCATACAGTCCCCGGTTGCGCCTCGGCACCCCGGTGTCGTTCCCGGTCGCCTGGTCGGACCTCGACCGCATTACGCCGGCGGACTTCACCGTGCACAACGCCATCGACGTCCTGGGCGGCAGCGACCCATGGGCGCAGGCGATGCCGGCACCGCAGACGCTGCCAGCCGATCTGATCGAGCACGGTAGGACCATCCCCGTCGCGCGGGTCGCCGCGATGCACGAAGGCAAGCGGCGGGCGCGTGCGCGCCGCAACGAGGACGGCTGACTTCGGGATTCACCCGGCCGGTTAGCGGGTATCGACAGCGCATCGGCGGAGGGATTCCGGGGATGGTGGGCTGGCTGGACCGGCTGCAGCGACGCAACCGCCGCGTTGGTTTCGTCATCGCGGTGATCTACAAGTACGTCGACGATCAGGGCGGTTATCTGGCGGCGCTGATCACCTATTACGCGTTCGTTTCCCTGTTCCCGCTGCTACTACTGCTGACCACCGCGCTAGGGGTGATACTCGTCGGCCACCCGGAGCTACAGCAACAGATCCTGCAGTCCACGCTCGGCCAGTTCCCGGTTATCGGTAGCCAGCTCGAACGGCCGGAGCAACTCAGCGGCGGCGCCACGGCCGTCGTGGTCGGTATCGCCGGCGCCCTCTACGGCGGCCTCGGTGTCGGGCAGGCGCTGCAGAACGCGATGGACTCGGTATGGGCGGTGCCCCGCAACAACCGCCCGGACCCTATCCGGTCGCGGCTGCGCAGCCTGCTGCTGCTGTTCGTGCTCGGTTCGGCCGCGGTCACCGCGACGGTGCTGTCGGCGGTCGGCCACGCGACCGCCAGCCTGGGGTGGTTCGGCAAAGTGGGCGTCACCGTCGCCACCGTCGCGATCAACGCGCTGATCTGTCTGGTCGCATTCCGCGTCACCACCGCCCGTTCCGTGTCGTACCGCGACGTACTGCCCGGCGCCCTCACCGCGGCGGTGATATGGCAGCTGCTGCAGTGGTTCGGTGCGAACTACGTCTCCCACGTCGTCAAGTCGACCAGCGCGACCAACAGTGTGTTCGCGTTGGTTCTGGGCCTGCTTGCGTTCCTGTATCTGGTTTCGGTGACGTTGGTGATGTGCGCCGAACTCAACGTCGTGCGCGTCGACCAGCTGTATCCCCGTTCACTGATGACGCCGTTCACCGACGACGTCGACCTCACCTCGGCCGACCGGCGCACCTACACCCGCCGGGCGAAAGCCGAACGGGCGGAAGGCTTTCAGAAGGTCAGTGTGCGGTTCGACCCGACCCGTGACACTTCTTCTGATCAATCCGGCGAGGTGTCGGGCAGCCAGGGTTGATCCCAGTTGTCCACCGCCGCCACTTCCGACAACGGCTTACGATGGACTGTGTGATGGTGGCCCGCCGGCCATCCCACCGTCACCAACGCCGCCGGCATCCAGTCGTCCGGGATCCCGACCAATGAACGCAACTGCTCTTCACAGCCCGTGTGCCACAACGTGATCGCCGCCCCGAGCCCCTGGGCCCGGGCGGCCAACAGGAAATTCTGCACCGCCGGGAAGATCGAACCGCCTTGCTGTAGCTCGGACGCCCCAGCTTGCGGCCGGACGCAGAAGAGGACGAGACCGGGCGCGGCGCCGCCGGTCCGCATGTGGTCGGCCATCGATCTCAGTACCCGCGACCGCGGATCGTCCGCGCCGTCATCGGGAGACGTGATTCCGTAGAACCGCTGCAGCTCATCCCACGTTCGGTGTGCGGCCGCGGTGACAAGCGCACGGGATTGCTCGGAGCGCAGCACCACGAACCGCCATGGCTGCTGGTTGGCACCCGACGGCGCCCAGCTGGCCGCTCGCAGACACCTCTGCAGTGTGGCATCGTCGACCGGTTCGTCGCGATACCGCCGCACCGCCGAGGCGGTCTCCATCACCGTCCAGATGTCCGTCGACACAGCCGGGGTGGGGTTCATGACGTTTTCGCGCCGGGTAGGACGCCCCGCCATGTGCCACCGCGCACGGGTCCGGTGATCAACGGTAGGTCCAGCGTCGACAGCACTCCTGGTGGTGCCGCCATCACGGCCGGAATGGCGTTCAACTCACGCATCACGGTCGCATATGTCAAGCCACGCATGTTGTTTCCACGCCCGTGCATCTCGATGTCGACGGTGTAGGTGGGCAGCCCGTCGACGATGACGCGGTAACCGCCGTGCGGGGAGGGGTGGCGCGGCCAGTCCGGAGCCGACTGCTCACCCATGCGTGTGATGTGCTCGAGCACGACGCGTTCCTCGTCGCCCACCATGCCCGCCAGCTTGAACCGCATGCCGCCCATGGTGCCCGGGTCGATCCAGCCCGATGCGACCTCGTAGCGTTCGGTGGCCAACCACTTCTCGATCGTGGTGACGACGCGGTCAAGAGGAAGGCCCACGCCGTCGGCAACGAGATGGACTGTCGGTGCCCAGAGCGCCGCGAGTCGCTCGGTGTCGAACAGCGGCGCCGGATGGTCGGGCGGGTGGCCGAAACCCATGAAGTCAAACATGATGTCGGGCTGGTTGATCGGACCGTAGTCGAGAATTTCGAGCATGGTGATGGTGTCGACGCGACTGCTGAATCCAGTCATCGTCAACGCGATGACGTCGTTGGCCCACCCCGGATCCACACCACTGTTGAAGAAGCTCGTGCCCCCTTCATCGCACGCCGACGCGATGAGCTCGGCGGTGTCCTTGTCGGCGGCAGGCGGGTAACACATCGGAACCAGGGAGGTGCACACCACGTTCTTGCCCGCGCGCAGACAGCGGGCGATGTCCTCGGCGGCCTCCCGGTAGCGGTAATCGCCCGAGGCGAAATAGGCGACCACGTCGGCATCCAGCGACAGCGCCGAGTCGATGTCGCGGGTCGCGATCACTCCGGTCGCGGGCATGCCGCACAGCGCACCGGCGTCCATGCCGTCTTTGGCCTCGGCGTGTACGACCACGCCCGCGAGGTCCAGGCCGGGGTGGGCGATCAGCGCACGCAGCGCGCCGACACCGACCTGGCCTGGCCCCCACAGAACCACCCGCGGGTTACGTTGGCAGTCCGACATGTGCACCCTTTCAGTCGATCCATCCAACCCGTGAGAACATACCTTCTCAATAAACGACAACACCATTGCCAGATTGGCCCGATCCGGAGGACACGATGAGCGAGTATCAGTTTCTGAAGTGGGAGACGTTCGACGACGGCCAGATCGTTCGGATCTCGCTGAATCGTCCGGAGCAGCGCAATGCGCAGAACCGCGGGATGCTGGTCGAACTCGATGAGGCGTTCGCCCGCGCCGAGGCCGACGACACCGTTCGCGTGGTCATCCTCGCCGGCGAGGGACCGATGTTCTCCTCCGGCCACGACATCGGTTCCAAGCAGGCGCGTGCCGAGTTCATGCCGGGGCCGGAGCAGCATCCCACGGCGGCCATCAACGGAGGGACGCGCGAGGGCGCGGAGAAGATCATGCTGCAGGAATGGCACTACTTCTTCCAGAACAACCTGCGCTGGCGCAACCTCCGCAAGATCACCATCGCGCAGGTGCACGGTGACGTGTTCTCGGCGGGTCTGATGCTGATCTGGGCATGCGACCTGATCGTGGGCAGTGAAGAAGTGCGCTTCGCCGACGTCGTGGGCACCCGGTTGGGGATGTGCGGCATGGAGTACTTCGGCCATCCGTGGGAGTTCGGCCCGCGGCGCACCAAGGAGCTGATGTTGACCGGCGACGCTATCGACATCGAGGAGGCGTATCGACTCGGGATGGTGAGCAAGATCTTCAAGCGTGACGAATTAGCCGATCGCACATTGGAAATGGCACGGCGGATCGCCACGGTGCCGACGATGGCGGCGCTGCTCATCAAGGAGTCGGTCAATCAGTCGGTCGACAACATGGGCTTCTACAACGCGCTGCAGTCGTGTTTCACGTTGCACCAGCTCAACCACTCGCACTGGGTGGGCGTGCGCGAGGACAAGCGGGCGACCGCCGGTGAGGAGCAGGGCGTGCCGAACTGGCGGACCGCTCCCCCGATCGTGTTGTCGGTCAAGGATCAGGTGCGGGTCGAATCCTGACGACCGTGCACCCGCGCCCTCCCCTCTGCGCCGAACGTGGGTTACCGTCACGCGTTCGGCGGGGCAAGGCGTGCATCAACCCCACACTCGCGCTAGGTAGAGCCGAGTCAGCCGGCGACTGGTCCGTAGCGGGCGTCGGCCACGCGGTCCAGGGCGACCGCCGGCTCGCCGAACACCATGGCCCAGCCGCGGACCCGCCGGTAGTACAGCTGGATGTCGCCCTCCATCCCAAAGCCGTAGCCGCCGTGGATGTGCAGGCTGCGATAGGTCGCGTCACGCGCGGTTTCGTAGGCGAACGCGAAGGCCATCGCCGCCAGCTCGGTCGCGCGGTCGGGTTCGTCGGCGAACGCGCACGCCGCTTCGAAGGCCAACAGACGGGCACCGTCGGTCGCGGTGGCGCTGTCGGCAAGCGGATGTGACACGGCCTGAAAGGTGCCGATCGGGGTGCCGAACGCGTGCCGCTGTTTGGCGTATTCGGCGCCGATCTCGACGGCCTTGGCCGCGGCACCCACGAGAGCCGCGGCGGTGAGGGTGAGCCAAAGGTCGACCGCGGCGGTGAACAATCGACGGGCGTGCTGCCCCTCGGCGAGCACGGTGGCGTCGCCGCGCGTCACCACGTCCGCCAGCGGTAAGGAGCCGAGATTTTCGACGTGCTCACGGTCGGTGGCAGACAACGCGACGAGACGCCCGCCGACCAGGGCCACCACGGTGTCGGCCACCGCGCCGCCGGGAACCAGTCCGAGAACATCGCCGTCGCAGGACCGCGGAGCGAAGCTGACGAGCCTGTCTCCCGACATGGTGGCCGCCAACAGGTCGTCGTCACCGCAGGCGGCCAGCAGTCGGGCGGCTATCTGTGCCTCAATCACCGGCGCCGACGCGACCGCCCGGCCGTATTGCTCGGCGATCAGCGCCAACTCGAGCTCGGAAGCCCCCCACCCGCCGTCGGATTCGCCGACCGCCATCTCGATGACACCGGTCTGGACGAGGGCCTCCCACAGCTTCGGATCGAACCCGAGAGGTTCTGCGGCACGCACCCGTTGCGACGTCGACTCGCGGGTATACATCGCAGCGAAGGAATCGACGAGTTGTCGCTGTTCGCCGGACAGGCTCAGGTCCACCGGACATCCCTCACATGCGAATATGGATACTCTCAGTTTTGAGAGTAACATTATCGGCTGCGCCCGCCTGCCCGCCCGGTACGCGACAGATTGGTTCCCGCTCATGCATTTTCAGTCCGACTCCGCGACCGAAACCTTCCGGGATGGTGTCCGCAGACATCTCAGTGACGTGCTGACCCCCGACATCGAGGAACGGATCTACCGCAGCGGTGTCGCGCACGACGACGACTTCGCCAAAGGGCTGGTCGACAAGGGTTACTTCGCTCCGGGCTGGCCGACGGCGTTCGGCGGGCAGGACCGCACTGCCTGGGAAGAGCAGGCGCTCAACGAAGAACTCATGCGCACGGACGCGCCGGTATACCTGTCCGAGACCACCCGGATGGTGGCGTCGATCATCCGGCAGATCGGTACACCCGCGATGAAGGAGCGCATCCTGCCCGGCGCCTTGACCGGCGACGTCACCATCGCGCTCGGCTTCACCGAACCGGAGTGCGGCTCGGATGTGGCCGCCGCGGCCACGAGGGCCGTACGATACAGCGACGGCTGGGTCATCAACGGCTCCAAGATGTTCACGACCAACGGTCACATCGCCGACTATGTCTTCTTGCTGGCCCGGACGAGTCCCGACAAACCGAAGCACAAGGGGCTCACGATGTTTCTCGTGCCGACGAGCTCCGACGGCTTCGAAGCGCAAGCGGTGTGGACGCTGTCGGGCGAGCGCACCAACATCACCTTCTACAGCGACGTGCGCATCGGCGACGAGTGGCGCATCGGTGACGTCGACGCCGGCTGGCAGGTGCTGGGCCTGTCGCTACAGGACGAGCACGCGTCAGGATGGGGACCGCACATCGCGCGTCTCCTGCACCACGCCGAGGAGTGGGCGACCGCGACGCACGCGCCCGACGGATCACCTGCGATCGCGAAAACCGATGTGCGGCGGCGTATCGCGCGGGTAGCGATGGAACTCGAAGTGGCGATGCTCCTACAACGTCGATGTGTGTGGATGACCGAGAACGGTCATACGCCTGTCGCCGAGGGGCCGATGGCGAAAGTGTTCTCCACCGAGGCGCTCGTGCGCGCGAGCCAAGACATCGTCGAGCTCGTCGGACCCGATGCGACGCGGTCCGTCTTCGAGCCGACGGCACCGGAGCGCGGCCGCTTCGAACACCTCATGCGCTTCGCGCTGGGCACCACGATCTATGCCGGCACCAGCGAGGTGCAGCGCACCATCATCGCCCAGAGAGGTCTGGGTCTACCCCGTTAGGTCCTTGGGTTTGCGGGTGGGGCGCTTGCGTGGCGTGGCCTTGGCGGTCACAGCCTTCTTGGGGGCGTTCGCGGGCGGAGTCAGCGCCTGCAGGCACCATGCCCACAGCTGGTCCTCGGTGAGCTCAGCGCCCTTGACACCCAAGTGGAACACCCCGATCTGGGCCAGGGCGATGAGGGTCGAATTCAACAGCGTGGTGAGCTGAGCGGGCGTCAGATCCTTGCGGACCAGCCCCGCGCGTGAGCATGCGGTGAGGATCTTGGTGAGCAGTTTCTGATGCGGCTCCCAGATCTTCGCGAAATCGGCAGGGCGCTCGATCTCCAGGCTCAAGTTGTAGATCGTCATCACGCGCCCGCCGATGGCCTCCGACGACTCCGCACGCGAGAGGAATCCGCGGCAGAACGCCTCGAGTTGCTCCATCGGACCGTCCGCGGCCGCCACCTCGTGGCGGATCGCCTCGATGAACTGACTGGTGGCATTCTCATAGAGAGCCAGCAGCAGTTCTTCCTTACCTGCGAAATGCTGGTAGAAGGCGCGCAGGCTGAGGTTCGAGCGGTCGATGAGGGTCTGGATGGTGAAGTCGGCACGACCGGACTCCTCGACCAGTTCCAGGGCCGTCGCCAAGAACCTCGAACTACGCGCAAGTGCACGCGCGCGCGCTTGGCTGAGTCGCCGCTCGATCGTTCTTTCCTGCCAGCTACCCGGCATCTCGACGTCGGTCTCGACGAGTTCCAGATCGGCTTCCGAGTCGCGGGCACTCCGCTTCTTAGCAGTCATGATTACCTGAGAATACGCGTTCCGCCTTCGATCCACCTCCGCTACCTACACGCACACGTTGGCCAAAACAGCGTGAACCCGCCGGACTTCGTGCCCCGTTGAGCGGTCCGACGGTCTCAGCCGGCGGAGCGAGCCCTGTACAGTATTGTGAAAACATCGATTCTCGATTGCGGAAACACGTGTTTCGCGATTGTGCCGCAAGCCGTTCCTAAGGAGTGCAGCGTTGACCGCAGACATCCTGATCGTCTCACCCGACGACCATCTGGTGGAACCGGCCGATCTGTGGACCAGCCGGTTGCCCGAGCGCTATCGCGATGTCGGACCGCGGATCGTCCGGCACCGGGGACGCATGGACCCGTCGGTCACCTCCGACGTCGCGTTCATCGAGGATGACGACGGCCGCGACGCCGACATCTGGCACTACGAGGATTCGATCATCCCGATTCCACTCATCAGCGCCGCTGCCGGCTACGAACTCGACGAACTCTCCACCGACCCGATCACCTACGACGAGATGCGCCCCGGCTGCTATCGACCGGCCGACCGGCTCGCGGACATGGACGTCGCCGGCATCGAGGCCTCCGCTTGCTTTCCCAACACGCTGGTCCGGTTCTGCGGCCAGCGATTCCTCTACGCCAAGGACAAAGAGCTCGCGTTGCTCTGCGTGCAGGCCTACAACGACTTCCAGATCGACGAGTGGGGCGGCGGCTCGAACGGCAGGCTCATTCCGCTGGGCATCATCCCCCTGTGGGACGTCGAGCTCGCCGTCAAGGAGGTCGAACGGGTAGCGGCCAAGGGCATGCCTGCGGTGTGCTTCTCGGAGCTGCCTGCGCGACTGGACCTGCCGTCCATCCACAGCGGTTACTGGGACCCGTTCTTCGCCGCGTGCGAGAGCAACAATGTCGGCATCATGCTGCACATCGGGTCGAGCTCGTCGCTGACGAAGTCCTCCCCCGACTCTCCGCACGTCGTCACCAGCGCACTGATGGCGGTCAACTGCACCATCGCCCTGGTCGACTGGTTGTTCTCGGGCAAGCTGCGGCAGTTCCCCAGGCTCAAGCTCGCGTTCGCCGAGGCGCAGGCCGGGTGGATCCCCTACTACCTGCAGCGCGTCGACGAGGTCTGGGAGGACCGCCGGGCGTGGGGCGGCATCCACCCGCTGCTGACCGAGCCGCCGAGCACACAGGTCCCCGGCCGCGTGTGGTTCTCCACCTTTGGCGACCCGGTCGCGTTCCGCATCCTCGATCTGGTCGGACCTGACCAGCTGATGTTCGAGACCGACTACCCGCACAACGACACGAACTGGCCCAACAGCATGGACGTCGCCAACAAGGCGACCGAGGGCCTCGATGAGGAAACCAAGCGGAAAGTGTTGTCCACCAACGCGAAGAACTTCTTCGGCTTGGCCTGAGACTTCTTCTCGCTAGCCCCGAGACTACGGTTTTTGACGGATTCCGGGCCGATTCCGTCATAAAGCGCAGTCTCGCGGAGGTCTACCGGGCTTGCCAGTCGGGTTTGCGCTTCTCCAGGAAGGCACGCGGGCCCTCGATCGCGTCCTTGGTCAGGGCCACCTTCATCCGATAGTTCTCGGCGAGCAGCTCCGCTTCGTATATCGGCAGCGTCAGTCCCTTGCGCACCGCCATCCGCGAACCTCGCACCGCGAGGGGCGCATTGGAATTCACGATCTCGGCGACCTCCCACGCCCGGTCCATGAGCGTCTCGTGGACCACCACCTCGGTGAACACGCCGAGGTCGTAGGCGCGCTGCGCGTCGAGCTGCTCGTGCCTGCCCATCAGGATCAACCGCATCGCCACGGGGAGGGGCAGGATCCGGGCCAGTCGAACCCCTTCACGCCCGGACGTGACACCGATGCTGACATGCGGGTCCATCAACGTCGCGCGTTCAGACGCAATCGTGATGTCGGCCGTCGTGACGAGGTCCATGCCCGCACCACACGCAATGCCGTTGACAGCACAGATGATCGGCTTGGTCATCTGTAGCCACGGGGGTGTGGCCTCCTGCGGCGCATCCCACTGGCGCATGGAGCTGAGGATGGGCTCGCCTTGGTTGTCGATCCCCGCTGCGTTCTCCATGTCGTGATCGGCCGCCTTGTTGACGTCGGCCCCGACACACAGTGCCCGGCCGGCACCGGTGATGATGACGGTCCAGATGTCCTGCGACCGTTCGATTTCGGCGTACACCTCGGCGAGCTCGGCGATCATCTCGTCGTTGATCGCGTTGAGCACCTCGGGCCGGTTCAGCGTCACACACGCGGTGTGACCGGAGACCTCGAAGGTGACGGTGTCGTAATTGCTCATCTCACTCCGCAGCTGCCGTGTCGCGGGCGGTCGGCCGGACGCCCAGGATTTCTTCGAACCGGTCGCAGTAGCGCGGCCACACCTCCGGGTTGAGTAACCGCGGCGGGATAGCGCCTGCGAAAATCGTCTGCCACTGGCTGGCGGTGGCGACCGCGATATCGCGAGCCGCCTCGACGGTGATGCCCGCGACATGTGGTGTTGCGACGACGTTGTCGAGCCCCAGCAGCGGGTTGTCGTGCCTCGGCGGCTCCTCGTGGAACACGTCGAGGCCCGCGCCGGCGATACCCCCGCTCACCAGGGCGTCGTAGAGCGCCTCTTCATCGTGGACCGGGCCACGCGCGGTGGTGATGAAGTACGCGGTCGGTTTCATCGCGGCGAATTGCGCAGGCCCGAAAAGCCCTCGCGTCTCGGGGGTCAGCGGGCATGTGACCTGAACGAAATCCGATCGTTCGACCAACTCGGAAAGTCCGACGCGGACCGCGCCCCTGCCGCGGGCGGTCGCGTCATCGACGTAGGGATCGAAGACCAGGACCTCCATCCCGAACGGAGCGCACAACTCGACGAGTCGTCCACCGATGGCGCCCAATCCGACGACTCCGAGCGTCTTTCCGAACAGCTGAGTGCCCCGCAGCGCCAATCGATCTCCGAGGGGACCGCTGCGCAGGGCCCGGTCGGCGGCGGTGATCTTCTTGGCCAGATCGAGCATGAGTCCGAGCGCATGTTCGGCGACGGCTTCGGCGCCGGGACCGGAGTTGTTGCACACCGCCACCCCCGCGCGGGTGCACGCCGCGACGTCGATCACGTCATAACCCGCCCCCGCCGAACATATGGCAAGCAACTGTGGGCAGCGATCCACCAGCGCCGGCCCCGCCAGCCACTGCACGCCATCCTCGATCGAGGCGACGTCAGTTCTGGTGGCGACCTGATATCCGTGCGCTGATTCCAATGCTGCCCAACCCTGTTCGACGCAAGCTTGGAGGTCGAGCTTGACGAGCTCGATGTCGGCCCCCGCCAGTATTTCTCCTGCGACCTGATCGGTCCATCTCTCGTAGACCAGTCGCGGACGGGATGTCATCGCTTGATTTTGGGCTTCGCTTGAGCCGCCTTGAACATGTCGGCCAGTTCGGGGTCGACGTTCTTGTAGTCATTGCGTGCGATCGCGCCGTCGCGTCCGGCAACGGGGTCATAGCCCAGGCGCAGATCTTTGTTCTCCATGTGGAAGTACTCCCGCCCGAGGGGGAGGCGGCGATCCTCGCGCGGAACTTCCATCCACGCCCGCAGGAAGCAGCGTGCCTTCTTGGGGTCGGTGCTGCTGACGAAGTCCGAACGCGAGTGGCACATCGCAAAGTTGTTGGCGACGGCGGCCTCACCTGACTCCAACCGGAACTCGACCTGCTGTTCGACCAGGATGTTGCGCAACAACTCGATGGCCTCGTTCTGTTCGGGGGTAAACTCGCGCCCGAGGGTGTGCATGGCGGGCAGGATGCTGCTGTAGGTGAAGTTGATGCAGATGCGACCGTCGATCTGCGAGAAGACCGGCACGTCGTAGGGAGTAACGTCCGGTTGATCGTCGGGTTGCTCGCTGCGCCGGTGGTGCGGGAACCCTTGGTAGAGCACGGGGAGCAGGTCGGGACGCTCGTTGACGATCCGGTTGTGCGCGGCCGGGCCACTGGCGAACTGGCTCTCGCCACCCTCGGCCGCGGGGTACACGCAGAGCAGCGACAGGATGTCCGCAGCATCGTTGTGCATCGCGAGTTCGGCTCGGGACTTGGTGCCACGCGCCGGTTGTACGCCGTTGGGCAGCACCTCTTCCTGCACACGCACCATGCGGTGACCGAAGGAGTTGTTCGACACCAGGTAGCCGAGGTGGGTGCAGAACGCCCAGTAGATGCGTTCCAGGTCCTCGATCGAATGCTGTTCGACGGGGAAACCGCGTACGCACGCTAAGCCCCGTCCGAACATCAGCTCCCGGTACAGCCGCGCGAGGTCCTCGTCGAGATCCGGATGCCGGGCATCCTCCGGCGTGATGTCGTCACGATCCTTGTGGGCGGTCTTGGCCAGAATGGATTCCAGCGCCGCGACATTGCGTGACGACAGGTCGAAGGTGAAGTCCTCTTTGCTGCTGAAGTCCGCACCGGTCCATGCCATGGCGTCGGTGACTTGCTCGGTGTAGATCGCGGTGGGCATCCGTCCTCCTGTTGTCGTGACGAGGCTCTCGGCTATCGGCTCGCCGCGCGCCTCTCGAGCTCACGCAAGGCATGCGCACGGGCAGTGGCGGCTTCGGTCATCATCCCGACGTCGGTTCCCGCCGAAATGAATCGCAGTCCCAGCCCTGCAAAGCGTTCCAGCAGGTCAACGGACTTGATCCCGGCCACTCCCAGCGCCACGCCGTGTGCACGACAGGCCGCTGCGACAGAGTCTACTGCACGGTGGAAATGCTCATTCTCATACTGACCGTGGATCCCCATCTCGGCAGTCAGATCGCTGGGCCCAAGCAGCACCATGTCGACCCCCTCGACGGCTGCGATCTCCTCGGATGCCGCCACCGCGTCGGGCGTTTCGATCATCACCGCCACCACGGTGTGGCGCTCGAGTTCGATCGTGAGTTCGGCGGCTGGGCGAGGTGCGTATCCGCTCACCGCGTTGGGTCCGGAGATGGACCGATGGCCGACGGGCGGGAAGCGAGCGGCGTCGACGACCGCCTGTGCCTCGTGCGCCGAGTTCACGTGCGGCACAATCACTCCCACTGCGCCAGCGTCGAGCACGCGCGCGATCATGGTCGGGTCGTGCGAGGGCACGCGCACGAGACCGGAGATGCCGGCACCGAGCGCGGCTACACAGAGCATCCCCGCCGTTTCGAGCGAGCACGAGGTGTGCTCGAGGTCGACATAGACAGCGTCGTATCCGCAGGCCGCCGCGATTGCCGGGACGTCGGACGTGCGGGCATTCAGCAAAGCGAGGCACAACACCAGGCGATCGCCCTTCAAGGCATCTCGCAGCGGTCCCGGCACCCACCCACGGTAACCGAGCGAGAACGATGATTCCACTACAGCGTTAATGACATTATCGCCTGTGGTAACCATTACTTATGTCCGAGAACCGGGTCGCGGTGGTCGGCGCCGCGCTGTCCGATTGCGGGCGGGTGCCCGACAAAACGGCGATGGCGCTGATGGCGCAGGCCGCGCAGCGGGCTGTCGCAGACGCCGGCCTCACCAAAGACGACATCGACGGCTTCGGCGGCCAGGGGACACTGTTGCCACCGGTCGAGGTGAGCGAGTATCTGGGCCTTCGACCGACGTGGGTCGACGGCACCAACGTCGGTGGGTCGTCGTGGGAGGTCATGGGACGGCACGCCGCCGCGGCCATCGCGGCGGGCGAGATCGACGTGGCCCTGTTGACCTACGGCTCGACCGCACGCTCCGATGTCAAGCGCCGCGTGCGGGCATCGGCCGCGGCGCTGAGCACCGGCGGCGCGATGCAGTTCGAAGCACCCTACGGTGCCACGCTGATCGCCAAGTACGCCATGGCGGCCCGGCGCCACATGATCGAGTACGGGACGACCGAGGAACAGCTGGCCGAGGTTGCCGTCGCCGCGCATGAATGGGCTGCCATGAACGAGAGCGCCTTTGAGCGTGATCGGATCACCGCAGAGGATGTCGCCTCGGCGCCGATGCTCGCCGAGCCGTTCACGTCCAAGCATGTGTGTCTGCGAACCGACGGAGGCGGGGCAGTCGTGCTCGCCAGCGAGCGGGTGGCGAAGGACTGTGCGAAGGAACCGATCTGGATCCTCGGTGCGGCCGACGCCGCATCGCACGTGAGCATGAGTGAATGGACCGACTTCACTACATCGGCCGCCGCTCAATCGGGTCCGCGTGCGTTCGCGCAAGCGGGTGTTACCCCGGACGACATCGACGTCTGTCAGCTCTACGACTCGTTCACCTCGACCGTCCTGCTGACGGTCGAGGATCTCGGGTTCTGCGCCAAGGGTGAGGGTGGTCCGTACATCGGCTCCGGCGCGCTCCGGCCGGACGGCGCGCTGCCCACCAACACCGACGGTGGCGGGCTGGCGTCGTGTCATCCCGGGATGCGTGGGATGTTCCTGATGGTCGAAGCGGTTCGGCAACTGCGCGGCGAATGCGGCGAACGACAGGTCGAGCGTGCGCGCCTGGCGTGCGTGCACGCGATGGGCGGCTTCTTCACCCACAGCGCGACGATGATCCTCGGGAGGCAGTGATGCAGTCGCCCAGCGGTCCGAATCGCCCGACCATCGACAGCGACAGCGAAAGCTGGTGGGCAGCGGTTCAGGATCGCACGCTGATGATCAACGAATGCGGCTCCTGCGGCCGAAATTCGTTGTACGCCCGGCCCTTCTGCCCTCACTGTTGGAGCGAGGACGTGCGTCTCACGCCGGCCACCGGACGGTCGCGGCTCTACACGTGGAGCGTCATCCACCAGAACGCCGCGCCATTCGACGCCGTGCCTTACGTCGTCGCGATGGTCGACCTCGAGGAGGGCCCCCGCCTCATGACCGAGATCATCGACTGCCCTGTCGATGAACTCTGCGCCGGGATGGAGCTCGAGATCGTCTTCCGCGAGGACGACGACGGATTCGTGGTACCGGTTTTTCGGCCGGCAACTGAAAGCACAGAGAGGAACCGGAAATGAACAAGGACGAGATGATCTTGATCAGCGTTGATGATCACATCGTCGAACCGCCCGACATGTTCAAGAATCATTTGCCGAAGAAGTACATCGATGAGGCGCCGCGGTTGGTGCACAACCCTGACGGTTCAGACACCTGGCAGTTTCGTGACACGGTGATTCCGAACGTGGCGCTCAACGCGGTCGCCGGCCGGCCGAAAGAGGAGTACGGGCTCGAGCCGCAGGGTCTGGATGAGATTCGGCCCGGCTGTTGGCAGGTTGATGAGCGGGTCAAGGACATGAACGCCGGCGGCATTTTGGGCTCGATGTGTTTTCCGTCGTTTCCGGGTTTTGCGGGCCGGTTGTTTGCCACCGAGGACGCCGAGTTCTCGCTGGCGTTGGTGAAGGCCTACAACGACTGGCATGTCGAGGAGTGGTGCGGGGCCTATCCGGCGCGGTTCATCCCGATGACGTTGCCGGTGATCTGGGATCCGACCGAGTGCGCCAAGGAGATCCGGCGCAACGCTGAGCGCGGTGTGCACTCGTTGACGTTCACCGAGAACCCCTCGGCGATGGGGTATCCGAGTTTTCATGATTTTGAGCATTGGAAGCCGATGTGGGATGCGCTGGTCGACACCGAGACGGTGCTCAATGTGCACATCGGTTCGTCGGGGCGGTTGGCGATCACCGCCCCGGATGCGCCGATGGATGTGATGATCACGCTGCAGCCGATGAACATCGTCCAAGCGGCCGCGGATCTGTTGTGGTCGCGCCCGATCAAGGAGTATCCGACGCTTAAGATCGCGTTGAGTGAGGGTGGGACGGGTTGGATTCCGTACTTTTTGGAGCGGGTGGATCGCACTTTTGAGATGCATTCGACGTGGACGGGGCAGGACTTCGGGGGCAAGTTGCCCAGCGAGGTGTTCCGCGAGCACTTCCTGACCTGTTTTATCGCCGATCCGGTCGGGGTGGCCACCCGCAACGCGATCGGGATCGACAACATCTGCTGGGAGGCCGACTACCCCCACAGCGATTCGATGTGGCCGGGCGCCCCCGAGCAGCTCGACGAGGTGCTCACCGCCAACAACGTGCCCGACGACGAGATCAACAAGATGACCTACCAGAACGCGATGCGCTGGTATCACTGGGATCCGTTCACCCACATCACCCGCGAACAGGCGACGGTCGGCGCGCTGCGCAAGGCCGCCGAAGGCCACGACGTCTCCATCCAAGCCCTGTCGAAGCACGACCGTGCCGGCGGTGCGTCGGACTGGCAGGCTCAGATGAAGAAGGCCACCGCCAACGTCAGTGGCACAACCGGGGATTGACGAAAGGCGGCCGTTTCAACCGATGGCGACGAGGCGGTCGGCGAGTACTCGCGGCCGACCCTTCGAACGCGCCTCGAGCGTGTTGCGCTGCACCTTTCCGTTGGCGTTGAGCGGCAGGGGCTCATCCCAGAACACCAGCTCCTCGGGCAGCTTGTACTTCGGCATTCCGTCCCCGACGAGAGCATCAGCCACGTCAGCGAGCGATATCTCGACGCCGTCGTCGAGCATCAAGGCAACCGCCAGCCGTTCACCGGTGGTCGCGTCGGCAACCGAGTAGGCCGCGCACTCTCGCACACCCGGGATCCGCGCCACCGCCTCCTCGACTTCCGCCGCGGGGATCTTCATTCCATTGCGGATGACGATGTCCTTGATGCGGCCCACAATCCGCACGCGGTGGTCGCTGACCTCGGCCACGTCACCGGTCCGGAACCACTCCCCGTCGAACGCGTTCAGATCGTCCTCGGTGTCCGTGTAACCGAGGAAGGCGTGCGGGCCCTTGATGCAGCACTCGCCCGTGTCCGCTGCCGACCCCACGCGGACGTCGACGTCCTGCAGCGCCACACCATCATCCGCGTGACGCACCGCCCTGCTCTCGGTGCGCAGCCCCGACGTGCTGATCGGCACCTCCGACGATCCGTACGCCCGCATGACGACGACGCCGAAGTCGTCCTCGACCCGCTCGACGATGCGCCTGTCGAGCATCGTGCCACCGAGATAAACCGCCCGTAGTGGCACATCGCTCCCCCTGGCGATCGCTTCGTCGAGCAGCCGGTCGAGAAGCCGGTCCGGACCGCCATACCACGTTGCGCCAGAGGACAACAGAAGATCACACCTCGCGACCGGGTCCCACCGATTTTCGAGCACCACCGGCACGGCGAGCATCGGTCCGATGAACAGCGCCTGCAGCACACCGGTCACCGAGGCGAGCGGACTGATGAGGAAGATACGGTCGTCCCCGCCGAGTCCGGCGGCGGCGATGTAGTTGGCAGATGCCTTGGCAAGCGTGCTCAGCGAATGGATGACGCCCTTGGGCCGAGACGTCGTGCCGGAGGTGTAGAGGACGAAAGACGGCTCGTCGGCGGGCCGCATGGGCCCCTCGCCTACCGACGCGTCCGACGTGCGGACGATATCGATCCAGGCACACGCCTCACGCAAGGGTCCGTCGACCACGGGAGACCAATTCGGGGCCAGGCCGAACCGGGCCCCGGTGCGGGCCACGATGTCGGCGACCTGTGTCGTGCCCGCGCTGCGCGGCACGAGCAGTACCACCGCGTCGACGCGGATGGCGGCGTGTACGGCGACGACCGAGCCGATGTCGTTGCCGACCACGACCACGACGGGCGTCGACGGGACGATACCGCCGTCGCGAAGCGCACGGACTGCCTGATCGACCTGCTCATCCAGTGCTGCGTAGGTGATTTCGGCACCACGATCGATCAGCGCCGGTCGTGTCGGATACCGCTGGGCAGCCGACCGCACGACATCGAGCGGTCGGTCCGACCAGATGCCGGCGGCACGGTAGCGGGCCCTGAGACCGCCCACTCGTTCCCGCGCGTGTCGCAGCAGCTCGGTGGCCGCGCTCATGGTGTCCTCCGATGCAAATACCGATTCTCGTCTATGTAAATGTAACCTCTCAAGCATGGCGTCAGATCAATACTCTTCGCGCGAGCGCTCATCGACATTGACCTTCGATGATCAGGTTGCCGTTGTCACCGGTGCGGGCGGAGGGCTCGGCCGCTGTCACGCACTCGAACTCGCCCGTCGCGGTGCCCGCGTCGTGGTCAACGATCTCGGCACCGCCGTCGACGGAGAAGGCGCCTCGATGTCGGCGGCGCAAGCGGTCGTCGACGAGATCACCGCCGCGGGCGGCACGGCGATCGCCAACGGCGACTCCGTCGCTACGGAGGAGGGTGGTGCGGCGATCGTCGCCGCGGCGATGGACGCGTTCGGACGGCTCGACATCCTCGTCAACAATGCGGGCATCCTCCGCGACGCAGCGTTCAAGAACATGACCGCCGAACAGGTCGACGCGGTGATCTCGGTCCACCTGACCGGCGCTTTCAACGTGGCCCGCGCCGCGTGGCCCATTATGCGCGAGCAGAACTATGGGCGGATTGTTCAAACCACCTCCGGTACAGGCCTGTTCGGAAACTTCGGGCAGGCCAATTACGGTGCCGCCAAGATGGGGCTGGTCGGGATGATGCATGTGCTGGCGATCGAGGGTGCGCGAAACGGCATCGCCATCAACGCCGTCGCGCCGATTGCGCGCACCCGGATGACCGAGGACATCATGGGTGAGGCGGGCAAGGCGATGGACCCGGAGTTGGTGACACCCGTGGTGGTCTATCTGTCGCACCGGGACTGCGATCGTACCGCTCACATCTACTCCGTGGGCGCCGGCAAGGTGTCGCGGGTGTTCATCGGTGTCACCAAGGGAATCGAGAACCGGTCACTCACAGCTGAATTGGTGGCAGAGTCGATCGACGAGATCGACGACAGCACGACCTTCACCATCCGCGGGGGCCCTGCGACCGGTTGATCGTCAGCGGCCCTGGAAGTTCGGTGGTCGGCGCTCTGCGAATGACCGTAGACCCTCCTGCAGGTCGGCGGTCCACGACACCACCTCTTGCGCCCATGCCTCCTGTTCGAGGGCCCGGTCGCGCCCCGACTCCGACGACACGGACAACAGGCGCTTGGTCAATGCCAGCATGACGGTAGGGCCCGCGGCCAGGCGGCGGGCCAGTTCCTCGGCGACCGCGTCGGTCTCCTCCGGTGCCACGACACGGTTCGCCAACGTGAGACGCTCGCAGGTCGCGGCGTCGACGGGTTCTCCGAGCATCAGGAGTTCGGCGGCCTTACGCAGTCCGACGATCCTGGTCAGCAGATGTATCGCGCCCGCGTCCGGCAGGATGCCGCGGTGCACGAATGCCTCCACCAGGCGCGCCTCGGTGGACATGACGACCAGATCGCAAGCGAGCACCAGGCTGGCGCCGGCACCCGCAGCCACACCCTTGACCGCGGCGACCACCGGCTTGTCGCAATCGAGCACCGCGCAGATCAGTCGCTGATAACCCTTCTGCAGCATCAACGCGACGTCTCCGGGCTTCTTCTCCGCGGTGGGGTGTGCCGATTGTGGGCCCAAACCCGCACCCGAGCAGAAGTGCCGGTCCCCCGTCGCTCGCAACAACACACTTCGCACCGAAGGATCGTCATCGGCCTTCACGAACGCGTCGGTGAGAGCATCACGTGCCAACGGGGACAACGAGTTTGCGGCATCGGCACGGTCGATGGTGATCCGGCAGACACCATCGGATCCAACCGCGCTCTCGATGCCCGACCGTTCTTGAGTCAACTCGCTCACCCCTGCGTTAACGACGTTTCCGTTTTTCGGGTATCTTAATTTCCGCCGACGTCCCCGGGACAATATGTGCCGAACTGAGGAGGCCCGAACTGAGGAGGCATGCGTGACCCAGTCCTCGGCAACGGGCCAAATCACGGATGAGGGTTTGGCCAGGTTGCGCGCCCGCATCGGCGTCGCCGTCCCGCACACTCAACCTCCGCATTACCGTCGGCCCAACGAGGACACGTTCCGGATCGTTGCGGAAAGTTACGGCGACGCGAACCCGCTGTGGTCCGATCCCGAATACGCGACGAAGTCGGTCTGGGGTGAACCGATCGCGCCGCCCGCACTGATCGGCGGCGACACATTGATCGGCGAGGACGAGGTCACCAAACTCTCACACGAGGACCGGGAGCTGACGACCGGTGACCCGCTGCGCGGCGTTCACGCCTTCTATGGCGGGTCGTCGCGCGAGTGGTGGGCGCCGCTGCGCGCGAACCGGCGAGTCTTCCGGCGCAACGCCCTTGTCGCCGCGCTGGACAAGAGCAGTGAGTTCGCCGCCCGGGCTGTGCACGAATGGTCGGCGCAGGTGTTCTCCGACGATAGCGGCGTCATCCTCGGTGGTCAGTACCGGAACATGATCCGCACCGAACGCAGCAAGGCCAGGGGACGCAAGAAGTACGAAGACGTGGACGTCAAGACCTGGAGCGCCGACGAGATCGCCGAGATCGACGCACGGTACGCCCGCGAGACGCCCCGAGGCGCCGAACCGCGTTGGTGGGAGGACGTCGCCGAGGGAGACGAGATCGGCCCGCTCACCAAGGGTCCGCTCACCGTCACCGACATGGTGTGCTGGCATGTCGGGATGGGCATGGGCATGTACGGCGTCCGGCCCCTGAGGCTGGCCTGGCAGAACAAACAACGGATTCCGCGCTTCTACACACTCAACGAGCACGGTGTTCCCGACGTACAGCAGCGGGTGCACTGGGACCCGAGCGCCGCGCGCGACGCGGGCAACCCGACGACATTCGACTACGGCCGCATGCGCGAGACGTGGCTCATCCATTTGTGCACCGACTGGATGGGTGACGATGCCTGGCTGTGGAAACTGGACTGTGAATTCCGGTTGTTCAACTACGTCGGCGATCTGCACACCATCACCGGCACCGTCACCCGCAAATACCTGGCCGACGGGGCCCGTCCGGCGGTCGACCTGGACCTCGCGGCGACCAATCACCGCGGCCAAATCACCACGCCCGGACACGCCACGATCCTCTTGCCCAGCAGGCAGCGGGGCCCCGTCCGCCTGCCGGAACCGCCCGGCGGGGCGACCGACCTCGCCCGTCTGCTGGCGGTTATCTCCGACCGGTTCGCCGAACATTGAGCCCGCCGTGACCTATCCGAGCGTTCCCGGACTCCGAGCCGAACAACAGGGCCCGGTTCTGCGGCTGACCCTGGACCGGGCCGAACGCCGCAACGCGGTCAACGACACCATGCTCGACGCGATGATCGGGCACCTGTCCCGGTCTGGCACCGACGAATCGGTTCGCGTCATCCGCGTCGACGCCGAAGGTCCGGACTTCTGCGCCGGCGCCGATCTGGTGGCCAACAACGCCAAATCGGAACGCAAACCACGCGTGGGCAGCACGCAGCGGCGACTGCCCAACAAGGCCAACAGGCTGATTCCCTTGCTGCTCGAGACTCAGGTGCCCGTCGTCACTGTGGTTCGCGGCTGGGCGGCCGGCCTGGGTTTCCACCTCGCCTTGGCGTCGGACTTCTGCCTGGCAGCCTCGGACGCGGTGTTCTGGGAACCGTTCATGGCGCGCGGCTTCACGCCCGACAGCGGTGCGGCCTGGCTGCTGCCACGACTCGTCGGGATGGTTCGCACGCGCCAACTGCTGATGCTCGGCGAGGAACTGTCCGGGACCACCGCGGCGCAGTGGGGCATCATCCATTCCGCCTGCCCCGAGGCTGAACTCGAAGGTGCGGCAACGGATCTCGTCAGCCGGCTCGCCGCCGCACCCACGGTGGCCCTCGGCCTCACCAAGTGGCTGCTGCACAGCGGCAACGGTCTTGATCTCGATCGCCATCTTCAGAACGAAGCGATGGCACTCGAATTATCCAGTCGCAGCGACGACTTCAAGGAGGGCCTGGCCGCCTTCCGGGACAAGCGGCCCGCGGAATTCAAGGGTCGTTGAGCCGAACATGACAGCACTACCGATCAGCGCAGACACCACCGCCGATGACGCCGTCGTGGTGGTGCGGCAGTGGGTCGAGGCGGAGGTGCCGGCCGAATGGCGCGCAGCGGCGGCCGAGGGCCCTGCCGCCCTGAGAGTCGCGCGGAGCCCCGCCGATTACCGGCGGTGGTACCCGACCTTTGCCCGAAGCGGTCTGGTGGCGCCGACGTGGCACCCCGAACACGGTGGCCTTGGTATCGGCAATGACGTGGCCCGCGCGATCGAGAGCGTGCTCGCGCCGCTGCGGCTCACCCGGCTCAATCCGTTGGGCCTCAACAACACCGCCGCGGCCCTGTTCAGCCACGGCACCGAAGAGCAACGGCGACGCTTCCTACCGCCCATCGTCCGAAACGAAGAGAAGTGGTGTCAGCTCTTCAGCGAGCCCGGCGCGGGTTCCGACCTCGCGTCGCTCGCGACCAGGGCGGTGCGCGACGGGGACGACTGGGTGATCTCAGGACAGAAGGTGTGGACCACCTGGGCCGATGAAGCGGACTTTGCGATTCTGCTCGCCCGTACCGATCCCGATCAACCGAAACACAAGGGCATCACGTACTTCCTGCTCGAGATGCACCAACCCGGCGTCCAGGTGCGGCCGCTGCGCCAGATCACCGGTGAGGCGGAGTTCAACGAGGTCTTCCTCGACGGCGCGCGGGTGCCGGACGCCCACCGGGTCGGAGAAGTCAACGACGGGTGGCGGGTCAGCGCCTCGACCCTGTCGAGTGAGCGCCAGATGGTTTCGGGCTCCGGATCCGGCGGGATGGGCAGGCTCGGTGGGTCCAGTGCGCAACGACTGATCTTACTGGCCAAGGAAACCGGCCGATGGGACGACCCGGTGATTCGCAACAAGGTCATGCGGCTCTGGGCTCAGGAACAGATCCGCGGATGGACCAACGCCCGTGTGCGCGCGGCACTTTCGGCGGGCCAATCCCCCGGTGCGGCCTCCTCGATCGGCAAGGTCCACCAGGCCACGCTCAACCAGCAGATTCAGGATCTCATGGTCGACCTGCTGGGCACCGCCGCAGTGGCGTGGTCCGCCACCGACGATCCGGACGCGATGCCCCGTGAAGTGCTGGGCATGATGCGCAGCCTCGCCAATGGCACCGAGGGCGGTACCACCGACATCAACAAGAACATCCTCGGCGAGCGCGTACTCGGGTTACCCAGGGAGCCGGATCCGTGGAAAGGAAAACCCTGGAAGGAGATTCCACGCTCTTGACCGAGTATGAGCGGTTGATCGTCGACAAGTCGGATCACATCGGGTGGCTTGTGCTGAATCGGCCGGAGGCCGGCAATGCATTCGACGCGTTGATGCTGGACGAACTCGAGGCCGCGTGGGCACAGCTGGATGCCGACCCCGACGTGCACGTGATCGTCAACGTCGCGAACGGCAAGGCGTTCTGTACCGGAATGGATGTGGTCCAGGTCGCCCGCGACAAACAGGCCATGCGGCGTCATTCACGCCGCACGCGCGACGCCGAGCTGAAGATCTCCTCGTGGCACTGTGAAGTGTGGAAGCCGGTGATCGCCGCGGTGAACGGGGTGTGCGCGGGAGGTGGTCTGCATCTGGTCGCCGACGCGGACATCGTCATCGCTGCGGAGGCGGCGACATTCGTCGACCCGCATGTCTCGGTCGGGCAGGCGGTCGCGTACGAGGCCATCACCCTGCTGCGCAAGTCGCCGATGGAGGCGATCACCAGGATGACGTTGAGCGGCAGAGGCGAGCGGATCTCGGCCCAACGCGCATATGAGTTGGGCATCGTCTCGCAGGTCGTGGCGGCCGACGAGCTACGGACGGCGGCCGGGCAGCTCGCGGCCGCGATCGCGACCAACTCGCCCACCGCGATGAGGGCGACCAAGAAGGCGTTGTGGCATTCCCTGGAAGTAGGGCTGTCGGATGCCAAGGCGGCGGCCACAGAGACGATCTGGCGACTGCGGAATCACCCCGACCATGCCGAGGGCGTACGGGCGTGGAGGGAAAAGCGCCCGGCCGAATGGCGACCGCTCGCACCGGTGGAGGCTTCGTGAGCTATCAGAGGTTGATCGTCGAACGTCGCGGCCCCGTCGGCTGGATCATCAACAACCGGCCCGATCGCCTCAACGCGTACGACGCGCTGATGCGCAAGGAGTTTCCCGCTGCCTGGGCCGAGTTGGACGCCGACCCCGTGGTGCGGGTGATCGTGCACACCGGCAACGGCAGGGCCTTTCAGGTCGGCGCCGACGTCGACGATCTCGATGGCGAGGGGATCAAGCAGTACCAGGAGACCATGCAAACGCTGGACCTGAAGCTGACGGGCTGGCATTGCAATGTCGGCAAGCCCGTCATCACAGCGGTCAACGGGGTGTGCGCCGGGGGCGGACTGCACTGGGTCGCCGATGCCGACATCGTCATCGCGGCATCGCATGCCACGTTCGTCGACCCGCACGTATCCATCGGTCAGGTCAGCGCCCTCGAGACGATCGCGCTGATGCGCAAGATGCCCGCCGAGGCGGTCTTACGGATGGCACTGGTCGGCAGCCACGAACGACTCACCGCCCAGCGCGCATATGAACTCGGCATGATCAGCCAGATCGTCGATCCCCCCGACATGCTTCGCGATGTCGCACAAGAGCTCGCCGAGAAGATCGCGGGAAACTCACCCGCCGCGATGCGGGCCACCAAACGCGCCCTCTGGGGAGCGCTCGAGCACGGCCTCACCGACGCATGCCGCGAGGGGGCCAAGCACCTGACGTCGATGTGGGGCCATCCCGACCAAGACGAAGGCCCGAAAGCGTTCGCCGACAAGCGAACACCAGCGTGGCTTCCTCTGGAGCCGAACCCATGAGTCTCTCCGATCTGCTGGACGATCTGCCGGAGGTCGCGGTACACACTCTGGCCGTCGACGTGTCCCGGGCAGACCTGGTCGCGAGTGCAGACCGCCTCGCCGCGGTTCTCACCCGAACCGGTCTGATGACCGGTCAGGTGGTGGCGGCGATGCTGCCCAACGACGCCACAACGGTCGCGGCGCTGTTCGGCGTCTGGCGCTCGGGTGGCGTCTACACGCCGCTTAACCCCAGGGCTGCCGCCGCTGAGGTGGCCGCTCAGCTCGAGACCCTCGAGCCGGTCGCGGTGATCACGACCCCCGAACTGGCCCATCGCTTCTCGGAGTTCCCATTGCCGGTCGTCACGGGGTCGAGCTTGGAGTGGTCGCTCACGCCGCACTCCAACTCGGCCGACGAGGCCCGGCGGTACGACGCCGATGTGGCGCTTCTGCAGTTCACCTCGGGGACGACAGGTCCGCCGAAGCCGGTGCCGCTGCGTCACTCCACCGTCTTGGACTTGATCGACCGGCTACTGGAGAAACTTCGCGGGTCGAAGCGTGCCGCCCGGAGCGGGACGCCGATGCCCAACCTGGTGCCACTCTCACTGTCCTTGTGGGCCGGTATCTACCAGGTGCTGTTCGCCTTTCGCGCGGGCTCCGGCGTTGTGTTGATGGACAAATTCTTGGCCGCGGACTTCGCAGCGTTGGTGAAGCGCCACCAACTGCGGTCCACGGTCTTGCCACCCGCCGCGTTGACGATGGTGCTCCACGACGACACGGTCACCGACCTGTCCCCCCTGAAGATCGTCCGGTCCATCACCGCTCCCCTGTCCCCCGTCCACGCGGCCCGATTCCGCGACAAGTTCGGTGTGCTCGTGCTGAACTCCTACGGCCAAACGGAACTCGGCGGCGAGGTCGTCGGCTGGTCGGCCGCCGATGCCCGCGAATGGGGGGAGACGAAGCTCGGCTCTGTCGGACGACCGCTTCCGGGCATCGACGTCATGATCGCCGACGACGAGGTGATGGTCCGCACGCCGACGACGGCTGCCCGCAAGATCGACCCCGCGTTCTTGGACAGGCTTACCGACGATGGGTGGTTCCACACCGGTGACCTCGGCTGGTTCGACGAGGACGGATTCCTGTGGCTCGACGGGCGTGTCTCGGACATGATCAACCGTGGCGGGCTCAAGGTGTTCCCCGGCTCCGTCGAAGAGGTGCTTCTGACCGCCAACCGCGTGCGCGAGGCCGCTGTGGTGGGGGTCCCCGACGAACGACTCGGCGAGGTTCCGTGGGCATTCGTCGTGCGCGCCGACGACCGGGTCAGCGAGGATGAACTGATCACGTGGTGTCGTGAACGCCTGACCCCCTACCGTGTTCCTGTGCGGGTGGTCTTCGTCGAACGACTGCCGCGCAACGACGTCGGCAAGGTCGTCAAGCGCGAACTCCTCACCCTGGCCGACGCGTAATCCGAGGCGGCACGGCCGACCGGCACCCCGTTGACTCCACCGGAAATAGTTCTTCTCGATTTTGAGAACGGTGCTACCCTCGTTCGGCATTGCGCTTTTCGCGGACGAAGGAGCCGTCGATGTGGCAGGAACTGGTCCGACTGACCGTGACATGGATCGTGATGTGCGGACTCGTCGCGTTCTTCTACTGGATGCTGGGCAACATCGGCACGTTCTGATCGAGCCCGGTTAGGAGTAATCATGGACGATCAGGATCGACGCCGTAAGCGCGGTTTGATCGCGTTTCAGATTTTCATCTACGGCGTGCTGATCGCGATGTTCGCAATTCAGGTTCAGATGTTCTTCACCAGGGATTGGTGAGGTCGATGGCATCGATAAGCGGGAATCAGTCGCTCACCATGGATGAGCATGAGGACCAGACGCGTGCGGCCCAACGACGCGCCGATCGATGGTGCATCGCAGGCACTGCGCTCATGGGCACCCTCGTCCTCGGCATCATCGGTCTACCCGTCTTCTGCCGTGGCATCTATCTGTTGCGCAAAGCCCAGCGCGACGGCTTGTCGGTCCGGCCGATGATGGTGACGCTCATAGGATACGTCATCATCCTCGACGCTGCGCTCAACAGCATCGGCTGGGCCCTGGACCTGTTCGCCAACCACGCCCTGATCACCCGCACGGTCTTCACCGCGTGGGGCAACCTGATCGACGCGGGCTACTTCTGGCATTACAACGAACTCTGGATCGGCGGTGCGGGCGCACCGGGCGAGAAGGCCTGGGTGATGGTGTGCGTGCTGATCGCCTTCCCCATGCGGATCGCGGCCGCGATCGCGCTGTTGCAGATGAAACGCTGGGGCCACCAATGGACAATCGTGACGTGCTGGTTCGGAATCATCGTGTGGACCGGCTACATCCTCAACATGACGATGTACGCCGACGTCCGTTATACGGCGGTCGGACTGCCGGTCTTCGGTTGGTGGGCGTTCAACATCTTCTACATCACGCCGTTTCTGGCCATCCCGTACCTACACACCGTCAACCGCGAGATCTTCTCCGACTAGGACAGCAGCCGAGAAAGGACCATCGTGACCAACTCCGCTGTGGAGCCGAAGGATTCGGCCGAGTCGCTACCGCTGGGCACCACCCCCACCTGGGCGCGAATGCACAAGTGGCTCAAGCGCGGCCTGTTCGTATGCCTGTTCGGCCTGGTCATCGAGGGGTCGCTGACCGTGCCGGTGATGGCGGTCTGGTACGGGTGGCCGACGTTGTCACTGAGCGAGATCTGCAGTGAGCTCTTGAAGGTGCGCTTCTCCGACGACAGCCTGGAGTGCCAACAGCCCTATCCGATCGGCGGCCCACCGTTCGGGGGCGCACCCGAAGCGGCCGGCCAGCAGACCGCGCGCGACGAGTGGGGCGTCCAGCCCAAGCCCAAGTACGAAAGCATCGGGTTCCGCGAACTGGTCAGGATTCACGAAGAACGCGTCGCGTCCCAGTCGAGCCGGTGAACGTGAGCTCCTCCACAGTGGTGGTGGGCCTGCCCGGTGGACTCTCACGCACGCTCACAACGGAACTCGGAGCGGTCACCGTGGCGCCGGGATCCGAGCTACCGGCGAACATCAAGTGCGCGGTCATCGTCGTGGATCCTTGCCCGCCACCGGTCGACGCAGTAGCTCTGAGCGGTGATGATTGGCGTCGTCTCGTCGACGAACCGATGTGGCGTACGCTCACCGCCCTGCAAGGGGCGCGGGCGGGCTTTTCGGCCGGAGGGCGGATCGTCGTCGTCGTTCCGACGATCGGGATGGCGGGCGCCCCGGGGCTCGTCGCGTACACAACCGCAGTGGAGGGCATCCGCGCGATGGTGAAATCGGCTGCCCGGCAATGGGCTTCGCAGGGCATCGGCGCCAATCTCGTCGCCGTGCCGCTGTCCATGTTCTCCGACGACACGGCCGCGGCCGGACATCTGACCGCCGCGGCCGTGACAGTCGATTCGACCTTGATCCACACCGTCGCCGAGTCGGTGAAGTTCCTGCTGCGGTCCGACCTCGACCATCTCGCCGGAGAGACGATCGTCGCCGACGGCGGATCGGTGATGTTGCCGTGAACCTCACCGGCACCACCGCCATGGTCACCGGTGCCGGCGGCGGGGTGGGCCGCGGCATCGCGATGGCACTGGCCTCCAAAGGAGCCCATGTCATCGTCGCCAGCAGGTCCGAGACCGGACAGGCGGTCGTCGACGAGATCGCCGCACGAGGTCATCACGCGACGTGGGCGCGTTGTGACGTGACCGACTTCGACTCCGTTGTCCGAGCCGTCGATCTCGCCGTGACGACGACCGGGCGACTCGACGCGGTGGTGCACAACGCCACGAGCAATCTGTCCAGCCAACCGCACCAGTTAACCGACGTCGACCGCGCGCTGTGGACCCACCACTCCTCGGTGTCGCTGGGCGGTGCCCACCACTGCGCGGTCTCGGCCTTTCCCGCGCTGCGGGAGGGCGGCGGAACATTCATCGTGATGACCTCGCCGGCGGGCATGGAAGGCAGTGTGACGCTGCCCCTCTACGCCACGATGAAGGGAGCACTGCGGGGCTTCGCCAAGAGCCTGGCGCGGGAGTGGGCGCCCTACGGCATCACGGTCAACATCGTTTCGCCCCTGGCCTATTCACCCGCCATGACCGCGGCGATCGAGGCCGAGCCGGCCATGGAAGAGCGGCTAGCGCGACGGATACCGCTGGGGCGCATCGGTGACCCGGAGCGCGACATCGGTGCCGCCGTCGCCTTCCTGGTGGGCCCTGCGGCGCGGTATGTCACGGGACAAACTTTGGGTGTCGACGGCGGTCACTACACAAATCTGTAGGGCCGGCGCCATGGAGAGAGGACTCCTTCTTTTACTCGCACCCCGGACGGAGTCGACCTCTATCGAGAATGTATCCTCTCACTTTAGGATAACGACGCTACCATCCCTTGCGACCTCGCCGGCGACAGCGATTGAGAGGAATCGACGATGACCGAGCCCAAGGCGTTCGAAGTGTGGGATGCCGACAACCACATGTACGAGACCATCGACGCCTACACCCGCTACCTTCCTGAGAAGTATTCCGAGGCGCTGAAGTTCGTCGATGTCAAGGGACGCAAGAAGCTGCAGATCCTCGGTGTCATCACCGAAACCATCCCGAACCCGACCTATGAGGTGATCCCCACGCCCGGCGCGTGGGCCGACTACTTCCGCGGCATAAATCCAGAAGGCAAGACGCTGCGGGAGCTGGCCGAGCCCATTCGGTGTCCCGACGAGTTCCGCCGCCCCGATCTGCGACTGGCGTTGATGGACCGTCAGGGTGTCGACGGCGCCGTGATGTTTCCGACCACCGCCGGCATGCTCGAGGAGCGGACGAAATCCGACACCGAGCTGACGCATGCGGTGACGCACGCCTTCAACCGCTGGCTGCTCGAGGACTGGACGTTCAACTACCAGAACCGGATCTTTCCCGTGCCCGCCATTTCGCTGAACGATCCCGCGCTGGGCGTCAAGGAGCTCGAATGGTGCCTGGAGAACGGCGCCAGGACGGTACTGATCCGTCCGGCGCCCGTGCCGCGCGAAGACGGCACTTCGCGTTCGGCGGCGCTGCCGGAATTCGACGACTTCTGGCGGCTGGTCGAGTCTGCGGGGATCTCGGTGCAGATGCACAATTCGGACTCCGGCTACGAGCGCTACGTCGATGACTGGGAGGACCCAGCGGAATTCAACGGATTCGCGCTGAGCAAGCTGCGGGGCTTCATCTACGAGGAGAGCCGCAACATCTTCGACACCCTCGCCGCGTTCATCGCCCACGGGGTGTTCGAGCGTTTTCCCGGCGTGCGCATCGGGGTCGTCGAGAACGGCGGCTCGTGGGCGCAGCGTTTGATGGACATCTTCGACCGTGTGTACCGCAAGCGGCCGTATGACTTCGGCGAGCATCCCTGCGATGTCTTCCGTAGGCACGTCTGGGTCAACCCGTTCCATGAGGAAGACATGTCGCACCTCGTCGACGTCCTCGGCGCCGACCGCGTGATGTTCGGCTCGGACTACCCGCATCCGGAAGGCCTCGCCGAACCAGCGGATTTCGTCAACGAACTCGAGGGGCTGCCCGCCGAGACCACCGCCCGGGTGATGGGCGGCAATTTGAAGGAACTGGTCGGCATCTAGTAAACGCGGCATACCGATACAAGGTGCGCTCGATTCGGACTTCACAAGCAACTGCCACGAGGGGACGCGCCTCTGGGACTTGCTCGACGGTCGGGGCGCGCCACCTGCTGTTGACGGAAGACGGTATGGAGACGAGTCGGCGTCAGCCGCCGACGCCACCCTCGCGCAAGAAGTTGACCGTGTACTGCTGGCTGGTCAGACCCTTCGGATCGAGCCCGATGAGTCCCAGCAACTGTTCCCACTTATCGGGGTCGACGAACCAGTCCCAACGCGTGACCTGGCCCTCCTCGTTGACCCAGATGTAGTCCCACTCGCGCAGTGTCAACACCGTGCCGTCGGGGAGCGTCCCCGCGTAGGTGTCGCAGGACGAGAAGCCCCATTCTCCAGCAACACATTCGAACGGACTGACGAGGCGATAGTCCGGCATGTGCTTCCACCACATTCGCCATTCCGCTGTGAGCATGTCTCCGTCGGGCGCGTACTTGGCCATAGCCGCCGCCACCTCGTCGGAGAACATCTCAGCCGCCGTCTGGGGCGCGCCATCGTTGAAATGAGGACTCATCATCACGTAATCGGGTGCGAAGACGAACCTCTCACCGAAATTCACGTGGCGGCCGCGGTCGATGGGTTTCGCATAACCCTCCCATTTCTGGAAGGCGATCTCTTCGTTCAGGGCAGTGCGATCGCTGCTCATGTCTTCCTCTCCACTAGCCCAGCTCGGCGAACATCTTGAAGTACGGCCACGCGATGGCCGGGGGTATTCCTCCGCACAGCGGATTGATGTTGAACACCTCGCCTGCGGCCAGACGCTCTCGTGCTTCGACTACCGACAGGATCACGTGAGACGTCGATTCGTGCCGCAACTCATCGACAGTCTTGGCGGTGGTGATATTCGCCGAAACGGTGTTGTCGGGATTCCATTCCGAGTACGCCATCGCATCGTGCAACAGGTACCTACCGATCTCATCCCACGCCGCATCGACATCCTCGGCGACAAAACAGTTGGTGGCGGCGTTACGCTCGGGTATCAGCACGAATCCGGGCTCGAAACCATTTTCCCGGCACGCGGTTTCGTAGGCCTCCTGCATACCGGGTACGCCGCCGTTGGCAAGTAGCCCGAGGCCGTTCCGCCCGGCCCGACGAGCGGCAGCGAGGCTGGCCCCACCCCAGCTCATCATGGGGCCATCCGGTGTGCGAGGTCGTGGTGTCACCTTCATCCGGCGACTCTCGTACTCAACCTCCTCACCGGCCAACAAACGGCGTAACATGCCGAGTTTCTGATCAGCGATCTTTCCGCGCTCGGACAACGACAGACCAAAATGCTCGTACTCCTGCGCGCGGTAACCGATTCCGAACACGTAGGTGGCCCGACCGCCGCTGATGTGGTCCAGTACCGACATGTCCTCCGCCAGGCGTGCCACGTCATAGAAGGGGAGCAGAATCACCAGATTCAGCATGAGCTGCTTGGTCCGGGCCGCGATCGCCGAGCCCAGCAGCAAGGGTGACGGTAGATAACCGTCGTCGGCACAGTGATGTTCGCACAACACCGCCGCTACGCAACCTCGAGTTTCCGCCCATTCCGCCATATCGCAAGCTGCGGCGTACAACTCCGTCGGCGGGGCTCCCATCGACGGTGCCCGCATGTCGAAGCGAAGGGTGAACATCTCGGTGGCTAACTTCCCTGGCGGTCGTCGGTACCCATGACTTCAGTGGACATCTGCATGATCAGTCGGACCACCTCGTTGCGTGACATCGACTTGAAGAGCTCAAAGGCCATCCGAACGTCATCGCCGGTGGCGATCGTCGGTCCGTTACCGAGGTTGGCGAACGCCTCGTCGACGACGCTTGCGGCGGTAACCGCGCCCTCGGGGACCTCGTCGACAGACGCCAGGCGACCGCGCTCGAACTCCAACTTTCGCAACGCCGGGGTGTCTGTCATGCCGAGGACCAGTCCAAGCACATCAACACCCTTGTCGTGCAACTCCACCCACAAACCCTCGGTGAACACCATGTCGAAGGCTTTGGTTGCGCCGTAAGCCACCATGTTTCGGCCACCTGCCAGCGCGGCCCCCGACGTGAAGTTCACGATGCCACCTCTGTGCCGCTCGACCATCTGGCCTGCGAAGTGGTGACACAACCGCATCAATACCAAGCAATTGCGTTGCAGTAGGTCTTCCGATGCGGAGACCGGATTGGCAAGGAAAGGCTGGTAATTGGGATCACCACCAGCGCAGTACACGAGCATGCCGATCTCGAGGTCATCGGTCGCCTCGATGATCCGTTGCGAGGCGTCAGGGTCAATCAGGTCGACTGCAAATGTCCGCGTCTCGGCATTGGTGCGCTCGCGAATGCCCGCAGCGACTTCGTCGAGCACATGCTGACGTCGAGCCACGAGCATGACATTCACACCGTCACTCGCGAGGCGCTCGGCGAACAGCGCGCCGACACCGTCGGATGCGCCGACCACCAGCGCCCACGGCCCGTACTTCTGCGCGATGTCGGTCATCGTGCCGGCACCGCGACAAGGCGAACGGAAGTGTAGGAGCGACGTGCGATGCGCCAGCCATCCGCGGTCCGTACCGCCTGATCGTCGTAGTATCCGACTGGATTCGCGCCCGTTCCGTCTTCGAGCAGGATCAGAGCGTCGACGTACGTGCGCAAGGTCGCGCTGTCACCGTTGATGTCGACGGCCTGATTCGTGATCCTGTGCATCGTATGAGCGGCCATGACATGCGCCGCCGCCATGAACTCGGCGACCTCGACACCTCCTGTCCACTGACCGATCTCGCCGTAGTCCACCTGCGCGTCGTCGGTGAAAACCTCAGTCAGCAGCGAGTATCGCCGGCTGTCGATGGCGGTGGCGTAGCGAATCGTCAGCTCGACGAGCTCGTCTCGATCACTCATATGTCGTCCCCGTTGGGGTGCACGATGATGCGCGGCGGTCCGTCCGATCTGCGCGCCTCATCGAGTGCACTGGGCACGTCATCAAGGCCGATGATCCTCCCAACGCTGGGCATCGGGTCGAGGCGGCCATCGACAACCGCGTCGAGGACGCCGTACCAGTCCTCCGGCATCGGCCCGCCGCCGAAACGCAGCGTCAGTCCTTGACGGGTTGCTTCGGTGATGTCGAGTGTGTCCCCCGTATACCAGCCGCCTGCGCAGTAGATGCGGGTGTAGAACTCGGCCTCCTTGACGAGTGAGTTGATCAGGCCCGGAGCCCCCACACATTCGAACACCACCGCCGTTCCGGACATGTGGTGTTGCCGGCGCACGTCGCGGAATACGTCGAAGACAGACCGTTCGGCGGGATCATGCAGGACGTGTGCGCCGAATCCGGAGCGCGCCACTTCGCGGCGGTCCGCCTTGCAGTCGGAGACGATGATTGGCTCGATGCCGCGAGCAGACAGCGCCGCAACCGCCGACAGGCCGATGGCGCCAGCGCCGACGACTATCGGGATCTCCCCGGGTTGAACATCGGCGACACGCACGTAGTACTCGCCGACAGCGAAGGCGTCGACGAGGGCGATGGCGTCACTGGACACGGACCCGTCGACGACCCTCGCGGTCGCCTCTGACACGACGAGAAGTTCGCCGAAGCTGCCCTGCGCCTCGGGATGCTGACCGATGATGCGCAGGCCACCGGATCCCCCGTCCACCAACCGGATTGGCATGGAAGTCACCCGGGACCCGATCGGAAACGCGTCGCCGCATCGGGGACCGTGTCCGATGACCTCGCCCACGAATTCGTGGCCCATGACGACGTCGCGGTCGGCGTCGTACAGCGAGCGACCCGTCGGATCGTCGATCGCGAGTTCTGGAGAGTCCATGAAATGGACATCGGAGGCGCAGATCGCTGTGCTCAGCGTCTTCAACAGCAGGTCGTTCGGGCCGGGGATCGGGTCGGCCGTCTCGCGAACGGTCAATTCGCCGGAACGCAATACGACTGCACGCAATGGACGCACCCTTCGCCGGCTGATAATCTCGAATATTCGAAGATAATTCCTCGTATTACAGAATTACCGTAGGATTCGGCCGAAAAGGAGTCAAGGGTGCAGGGGGCCGGATCAGCTCCGACCGAGCGGGTGCTCGACATCATCGAGATACTCAGCCGCACAGACGCTCGTGGAATGCGGTTCTCCGACGTCGTGCGACGACTCGACCTTTCCCAGGGGACCGCTCACGCCATCCTCACTAGCCTCCAGAATCGCGGGTGGGTAACCCGCGATCCGGTCTCCAAAGAGTTCAGCCTCGGCCCGGCGATGGCCCTCATCGCGTCCCGCCTGGACGCCGAGCGTCCGACCGCCGCGGTCGCCCGCAGTGCCATCCGACGCCTCGCCGACAAGACCGGCATGGCAGCCTCTGTCGTCGAGCGCATCGGGGAAGAACTGGTCATCACGGCATTCGAGAATCCGTCGAATTCGCCGCCGGCGGCGCTTCCGAACGATCGGATCCCTTACACGCCGCCGTTCGGCATTGCCTGTGCTGCCTTCGATTCCGCGGCCGAGCAGGAGGCATGGATTCAACGCGGCGCAGCGGGCGATGCGTCTCTGGCCGACCGCCTACGCGCGGCCTTAACGCATACCCGCGACCGGGGTTACGACGTCGACTGGATGACTCCGGCACTCGCGGAGGCGGTGCACGCCATCGGCACGCTGTCGGATGACTCCGTGCCGGGCAATCTGCGGTCGGTCGTCGACCAGCTCCGAGTCGAGTTCATCGCCACCAAGATGGTGCCCGATGAAAGCCTCCGCGGCGTGCATTCGGTCGCAACGATCTCGGCTCCCGTGCTCGACTCGAACTCCCGAGTGCGACTGATCTTGGGTGTGCACCCGCTACGTCGGATGACCATCCACGAAACACGCACCGCTGCCGAGCCGCTACTGCACGAGATTGCACGCGTCACCGAGGAGCAAAGCGCGCACGCAACTCGTTCTTGAGAACCTTGCCCGTGAGATTGCGTGGTAGTTCGTCGACGACCTCGAGCCGCTCCGGTGACTTGTGTTTACTCAAACCCAAGTCCTGACAGTGCTTCGCGAGATCGGACAGCGTGACGTGGGAGGTTGCCACCACGACCGCGCATACCCGTTCGCCGGTGCGGGGATCGGGCACTCCGATGACCGCGACGTCCTCCACAGCAGGGTGGCTGGCCAAGACGCCCTCGATCTCCAGCGCGGAGATGTTCTCCGCGTTGCGGATGATGGCGTCCTTGATGCGCCCGGTGATCGCGACGTTGCCGTCGCCATCGATCCTGCCTCGGTCACCGCTGCGAAACCAGCCGTCGGCGTCGAAGGCATCGGCGTCCAGCGACGCATCGACGTAGCCGAGGAAGCACTGGGGCCCCTTGAGGCGCAGTTCTCCTTCCTCGCCCACACCCACCTCGCGCTCGTTCTCGTCGACCACGCGTATGGAGACCCCCGGCACGGGCCGTCCGACGGTGTGGTCGAGGACCTCGGGTTTGCCGTCCGGCGGCGGCGAGGTCACCACCGGAAACTCGGTCAAGCCCCACGAATTAGCGATTCCCGCTACCGAAAGCGTCTCGCGCGCTTGGCGTCCCAGCTCGGGTGTGATCGGCGCGCCGCCTCCGACACACCCCCGCAGAGCGGGGTAGAGCGGTTCGGCTCCGTGTTCCCGCTGTGCGGCCATGTAGGCGACGAAGAACGGGGTGGCAGAACCGAGCATCGTCGGCCGGTGCGCGGCCACCGCCTTCGGAGTGGAGACAGGATCGAAGGTGTCGAACAGGACCAGGCGCATACCGGTGAGCAGGCTGGCGGCCAGCATCGCGGCGCCGCCGACGTGCGAGACCGGAAACGCGATCGGGTTGATGTCGTTGTTCGAGGCACCGAACATGTCCACCACCCCGGCGGACCCGGCGATCACCGAGCGGTCGCAATGCCGGATACCCTTCGGCGTCGCGGTCGTGCCCGACGAGTAGTACACCCACCGCGCATCCTCGGCGTCCGTCGGCGGCGCCGGAAGAAGCGCCGGATCACCCGACGGCAGCCGGAATTCCCCGGCGATCGGCGCGCTGTGGTCGACTACCACGACCGTCATCGGCCGTTCCCGTGTCAGCTCGTCGGCGAGTGCGACATGATCGAATCCGCGCCACACGCCGGGAACGATGAAGACCTCGGCACCGAGCTGCGTAGTAACGAAACGGACTTCGCTCTCGCGCCAGATCGGCAACACAGGGTTCTGGACCGCGCCGAGACGGGTCAGGGACACCATCACCACCATCGTCTCCAGGGTGGTCGGCAACTGCCACGTCACCACGGTGCCTTTGGTGACCCCACGTTCGAACAGTGCGGCGGCGGTGCGCTCCGCCGCGTCGTGCAACTGGCCGTTCGTCAGGCTGCGACCGTAGTCGTCGACGAGTACGACGCGGTCGGGATGGTTCTGGGCCGCCGCTTGGATCAAACCCCAATAGGTCTGCGCCATCAGCGAGTCGGCAGCAGGAGGCGTCGTTTGGCCAGGATGTTGCGCATCATCTCAGAGCTGCCACCGGACACGGTGTATGCACGGGACCACAGCCAGCATTCTTTCAGACGCTGTTTGGCAAGCGCCACATCCGGATCGGCGGCGACGGTGCAGACCATCGTCGACAGCTGCGCGCCGTACGCCGAAACCCGGTGGTACGTCTCGGCGAAGCTGAGCTTGGCGATCGAACCGTCGCCCGTCTGCTCGGCGCCGGCCACCAGGCGTTCGACATGGTCGTCGATGAACGCTTTCGCCACCTCGACCTCGACGGCCAACTCCGCGACCTGGTGCCGGATGTCGGCGTGTTGCAGTGCCGGCATGTCGTCGATGCGACCGTGACGGGCCACCGTGACCAGATCGTCGATCAGAAGTTCCAGCAGGATGACATTGCCGCCGATGCCGAACCGTTCGAAGTCCAGGCCCGCCATGATGATCGACCAGCCCTGGCCGGGCTCGCCGATCAGGGTGTCGGGAGGGATCGTCACATCATCGAAGAAGACCTCGTTGACCTCGATCGCCTCGTTGATCGTGCGGATCGGGCGGATCTCGATGCCCGGTGAGGTCAACGGCACGATGAACGCGGACAGTCCGTGATGACGCGACGACGACGGGTCGGTCCGGATCAGGGCCAGGCCCATGTCGGCCCAGTGCCCGTCGGTGATCCACGTCTTCTGTCCGTCGATGACCCATGACCCGTCGGGCCGTTGGGTGCCCCTACAGCGCACGGCGGCGATATCGCTGCCCGCATCGGGCTCGCTGAGCAGCTGGCACCATACATGCTCGCTGCTCCGGATCCGCGGCAGCAGTGTGGATTTCTGCTCATCGGAACCGAAATGCAGCAGCACGTGGGCCGCCAGGTTGACCTGATCGACAGGGCGCGGCGCGCGGGCACGCAGGATCTCCTCGGAGACGATCCGATCGTGCAGTGGGTGGTGATCGGGACGGCCGCCGTATTCGACGGGCCAGTCCGCACCAACGAATCCAGCGTCGAACAGCGAGGCGAACCATGTGCGCAGCAGGGCTTCCTGCTCGGCCGTCTCCGGTGCCCGGTGCCCCTCTCGGGCCTCGAACCGTGGTGCATGCTCAGCGATGTGTGCCCTGACGCGGTCGCGGAACTCGGCGAATTCGGCCTCTGTGGGCCGAGTCTGCGGGGCGCTCACCAGCCGGCCCTATCGGCGAACAAAGCGCGACTGGACCGCGCGGTGCCGAGTAGACACGCGTTGGTGAAAACCCGGCGCAATTCATGGTGCAGCGGGTATTCCCAGGTGAATCCGATGCCACCCGAAAGTTGCATGCACTCGTCGACCGCCGCTGTGGCGTTCGCCGCGATGAAGGAATGCGCCGCGACGGACAGTGTGACCGCATCGCTCGTGGTGGTATCGGCGGACAGCACGCGGGCCGCCTTGGTGAGGACCGCACGGGCCTTGGCCTCGAACACCAACAGCTCCGCCAAACGGTGTTGTACCGCTTGAAAACTCGCGATCGGTGCACCGAAGGCGATTCGGTCCTTGAGATAGGTGACCAGCCGCTCGAAGGTGGCCGACAGTGCGCCGAGCGAATCCGCGCTCAGCAGGACCCTGGCCAGTGCGAGTAGCTCCTCCGCGCGTTCGGATCCGCCGATGGGCACGCTCTGCGCTTTGGATAGGTCGACACGCCACACCGGCCGATTGACGTCCAGCAGCTCTTCGTCGGCCTCCCGCGCCAGGGTGTTGGCCGCCTCGAACAGCTGAATTCCGTTGCCGCCGAATGTGACAATGATGTCCGCCGACTCGGCGCCCGACACTCGCGTGACGTCAGCGGCGAGGGCGCAGGCCGCCGCACCGGTCCCGTCGAGCATGGCGGGCAACCACCGGTCACGTGCCTCGGGCGGCGCCGAGCTCAAGGCCGCAGCAGCGGTGACGCTGCCGAGCCAATGGCTCGAGTTTCCCGCCCGTCCGAGTTCCTCGGCGATGACCGTCGTCTCCACCGGGCGCCACCCGCTGCCGCCGAGATCCTCGTCGACCAGCAGCCCTGTCCAGTCCATCGCCGCGAGGTCTTTGAGGGAGTCGTGGGTTCCGCACCCGGCCAGGAAGTCTCGCGCCGCGCCTCGTACCAGTTGGATGTCGACTGCATCGTCGAGGGCGGCATCTCCCTCAGTGCTCACCGGTGGTCAGCTCCGCAGCAGCAGCTGCTCGGCGTTGTCGCGCATGATGCGTCGCTTCGCCGCGTCGTCGAGCGGGTCGAGGAGTTTGAGGAAGTCCGCCGGTTCGGCCAGCCCCTCGGCGTGCGGGAAATCCGAACCCATCACCAGCACGTCGTCGTAACCCAGGCTAGTGACGATGCCTGGGATGTCGTCCTCGGGGTACGGCACGACGCGAACGTGCTGTCGGAAGATGTTCGACGGCCGCTCGGTCAGCTTGCCTCCGATCCATGGGCCGTTGCGGCCCATACCGCGACTCTTGTCCATGTGCTTGAGAAAGAACGGCACCCACTCGGCGCCGTGCTCGGCGACCAACACGTTGAGTTTCGGGAAGCGGCCGAACAGATTGTCGAAGATCAACGCTGAGAGCGTGTCCTCGATCGGGCGCTGACCGTAGATGTTCATCCACTGCCACGCCGACATGTGCCAGGACGCCGGGTCGGGATTATGCCCCCAGGCAGGCGAGATCGCGTTGAAGTACCAGAACGGCATGATGTGGTACACGAGCACGCAGCCGGCTTCCTGCAGTCGCGCGTAGACCGGGTCGAAATACGGATCGCCCGGCGACCGCCCGTAGGCGGGCCCGGTCGGCAGCATCACGAACTTCGCACCTTCAGCGATGATCGCCTCGGTCTCGGCGATCGCTGAGTCGAGGTCGCGCAGCGACAACAGCGCGGTCGCATAGATGCGGCCCTCGAAGTCGAAGCCCCATTCGTCGTCGATCCAGCGGTTGAACGACCGCAGGTTCGCGTACAGCGCCGCTGTGTCGTCGACGTAGTGTTCGGCGGCCAGTGCCATTCCGCTCGGGTAGATCACCATCCGTTCGACGTTCTGCTTGGCCATCACCGCGAGCCGCGCCGAACGTTCGACGTACTCCGGCTGCATGGGCTGCGGCTCGTAGGACTCCTCGGGGTTGCCCGACCCCATCTGGCGGAGCATCTCCTTCAGCGAACCGGGGCGGTACGCCACGTCCAGACCGAGGCCGCCCTCGCTGTTGAACGTCGCGACGCGGTGACCGGCGAGAATCACCTCAACGCCGTCGGCCCCCCGCACGGTCGTGATGGCACGGTCCTTGAACTCCGCGGGAAGGTACCTGGTGAAAGCATCGCGCGTCTCATAGCAGTGCGTGTCGCAGTCGAAAATGCCGTAATCAATGGTGGTCACCGCGCCGCCCCTTCTTGCGAGAATGATTATTCTCTCTTTCAGGAAAAGATACTATCCTCGATTGAGAATGCCTATCCGGGGTTGTCTCGATCCGATGTCGTCTCCGTTGGACCATTCGCCCCAAGAGAGGTTCACCGCATCAGTGCGGAAGGAAAAGATGACTGCAGCAACGGTATTCGCCGTCGCCGCAGCGGGAGGTATCTATGTCCACCGCTGAGGCGGTCGATCACCGCGACCTGCGCGAAGCAGTCCGCGATTTCCTCACCGCCAGGTCGCCGAGCAGCGCCGTTCGAGCCGCGATGGATTCTCAGCCCGGCTATGACGAGCGGGTCTGGCGCGAATTGACCGCCGACCTCGGCCTGGCCGCGATCGCCGTGCCCGAGGAGTTCGGGGGGGCGGGCGCGGGCCTGCCCGAACTCGCGGTCGTCTTCGAGGAGATGGGCGCGGCCCTGCTGTGCGCCCCGTTCTTCTCCACCGTCGCGCTCGCGATCCCGACGCTTCTCGCCAGCGGTAACGCGGCCGCAACGCGGGAGTATCTACCCGAACTTGTCGACGGATCGAGGACCGCCACCGTCGTTCTGAACGGAACCCTCGACCCGTGGGAGCCGAACGCCGTCACGCTGACGGCACGCACTGACGGCGGTCACAGCCGGATCGACGGAGTCGCCGAACGGGTCCTCGACGGTTACACGGCGAATACCGTTCTCGTTGCGGCAAATACATCCGCAGGCATCTCGCTGTTCGCGGTGGACGGGGACGCCGACGGGCTGGGCCGCGAACCGTTGGCGACGCTCGACCGGACACGCAAGATCGCCAAACTGAGCTTCGACGGCGTCGCCGCGCGGCTCATCGGCACCGACGGCGCCGTCGCGGCCGCCCTCGAGAGCGCATACCGGGTCGCCGTCATCGCCCTCGCCTCAGAACAACTCGGAGCGGCGCAGCGCTGCCTCGATATGGCCGTCGGCTACGCGAAAGAACGCATCCAATTCGGCCGTGCCATCGGCAGCTTCCAGGCCGTCAAACATCGGTGCGCAGACATGCTCGTGCTGGTCGAAGGGGCGCGATCGGCCGTGCGGCACGCCGCCGGACTGCCCGAGGGTGAGGAGCAAGCGGTAGCGGCTTCGGTGGCCAAGATGGCCTGTTCGGAAGCGTTTTTGCAGGTGTCGCTGGACAACATGCGGATCCACGGCGGCATCGGATTCACCTGGGAGCACGACGCACACCTCTACGTCCGTCGCGCGAAGGCCAGCCAACTGATCTTCGGCACCGCCGACTACCACGCACAACGCCTGGCAGACCTCGTCACATCATCAAGCCACTAGCCGGAAGGACAACCGTGACCGTTTCATATTCGCTCGAAATCCCCACTCAGCGGGTGGAGGAGGCATCGGAATTCGTCAATGCCGAAGCGATCGCCGAGATAGCGCGCGCCGCCGAGTCCAGCGGATTCGCCGCTGTACACGTCACCGACCACCCGGCACCCGATGCCAAGTGGCTCGACCACGGCGGCCACCACGCCCTTGATCCGTTCGTCGCGCTTTCGTTCGCCGCAGCGGCCACCACCGACGTGAAACTGCTGACCAATGTCTACATCGCCGCCTACCGCAACCCGTTCCTGGGTGCGAAGTCGATTCAGAGCCTCGCCGTCCTGTCCGGGGGCCGCCTCATCCTCGGCACGGCCGCCGGCTATCTGAAACCGGAGTTCAGAGCGCTCGGAATCGATTTCGACGCCCGAGGTGCGCTGCTGGACGAGGCACTCGACGTCCTAAGCCGCGTGATGACCGGCGATGACGTCGCCTACGAAGGGACATCGTTCGTCGCGCGCGGTGTCCGCCTGCGACCGGTGCCTGCGGCCCCGCCCGTCTGGGTGGGCGGGAACAGCAAGCCCGCCGTGCGTCGCGCGGTGTCTCGCGCCCAGGGTTGGGCGCCGTTCAACACCTTCGGCTACGCGGCGGCGTCACGAACCGCGGAGATCTCCTCCATCGAGGACCTGGAAGCCGCGATCGTGTGGGCGAAGAAATACGCTGCTGAAGTCGGTCGAACCGAGCCGCTGGACATCTGCTTCTCTGCGGGCAACCTGCTCGACGACAGCAAGTCCTCCGACGAACGGCACGCCACCATCGCGAAGCTCGAAGCCATGGGTGTGACATGGTTGACCATCGCCCCGCAGGGTGCCGATCGCGCCGAGGTGATCGATCACGCGCGGGCGTTCGCCAAGGAGTTCATCGCATAAGGCTTCCCGTTGCGAACCCGTCGACACTGATGCGCCTGTGCGCGAACAGCCATCGGGCGTCGCGGGGAACCAGGACGTCTCGGTACCGGCCCCAATGGTCGAGTCCGATGTCTGTGTGCACCGCGAAATAGCTGCTCACTTCGACGCGATCGCGCGCCACCTGCCCGAACCGGATACTCGATAGATGGTGGCGGACGTGAGACACCGCTGGGCGCGCGGTATTCGGCTCCCCGGCGATGGCGGCGCCGAGACCCGCTTCTATCGCCTCTCGGCCCTTCAGCGGCTCGTCACCACCGCTGAACTCGAGGACGCCGTAGGGCTCGAAGCACTGCGCCAGCGCACGGAGATCGAACCGATCCGTGGCCGCGGTGTAGTCGGATAGCGTCTGCCGAACCGACTCTCGAACCTCGAGCTCCCAGGTGTCCATTTCTCCTCCGATGTAAACACAGTTGCCGCTGCACGATAACGTGTGTTCTCATGCCGCAACCACGCCTGCAAGACCTCCTCAATCCCGCCACGACCGCGCTGGTCACCCAGGAGTGCCAGGGCGGAGTGATCGGCCCGCAAGCCGGTCTACCGATGCTCGCAGAAGAGGCACGCCGCGAGGCGATCCCGAACATTGCGAGACTGCTCGATGCAGCCCGCGCGGCCGGGGCGACAGTGGTGCATTGCCTGATTCAGAAGCGCCCCGACAACCGCGGTTCCAACACCAACGCCAGGCTGTTCATGGCGGGTAAGTCTTTCTCCGCAGACCTGACGCCCGGAAGCCCGGGCGCCTCCGTGCTGCCCGAACTGGGTCAGGCACCCAGCGACATCGTCCTCACTCGCCTGCATGGTGTCGGGCCCATGACCGGCACGGACCTCGACTCAGTTCTCCGAAACTTGAACATCAAAACTATTGTGGGCGTCGGCGTCTCGGTCAACATCGCCATCCCGAATTTCGTCATGGATGCGGTCAACCGCAGCTACCAGTTCGTGCTCCCCCGCGATGCGGTGAGTGGATATCCACGCGAGTACGCGGAGTCGGTCATCGACAACACGCTGGCGCTGCTCGCGACGGTGACGACGACGGATGCCGTCGTTCAAGCCTGGAAGGAGATCGGCACCTGAGCCGATATGGATGTCGCGAACGCATGGTGATAACGTCGTTCTCACCAGCCGTAAATGCTCATATCCGCTGCTCTTAGGAGGTCGGCCACATGCCTACCCGGTCCCTGCCGTACCCGGTCTTCGACATCGACAACCACATGTACGAGACCACCGACGCGCTCACCAAGTACCTGCCGAAGGAGCACCGCGGCAAGGTCGGCTACGTCGAGGTAAACGGGCGGCCCAAGTTGGTCGTCAAGGACCACATCAGTCACATGATCCCGAACCCGACGTTCGAGCGGGTGGCCAGGCCAGGCAGTGCCGAGGACTACTTCCTCGGCAACAATCCCGAGGGGCTGAACTTCCGCGAATTCATCGGGGAGCCAATGGATGTCATCCCAGCCTTCCAGGCGCCCGCACCCCGGCTGGAGCTGATGGACGAACTCGGCATCGACCAGTGCGTCATGTACCCCACGCTGGCGAGCCTCATCGAGGAACGCACCACCGACGACGTCGTCCTGACCCATGCGATCATCCACGCCCTCAACGAGTGGATGCACGAACACTGGACGTTTAATTTCCGCGACCGGATCTTCGCCACGCCGGTGATCTGTCTGCCGCTGGTCGACGAGGCCATCAAGGAGTTCCGCTGGTGTCTCGAGCGCGGCATGAAGACGTTCCTCGTGCGGCCTGCCCCGGTGCCGAACCGGTTCGGGGGTTCGCGATCGATGGGCCTGCCGGAGTTCGACCCGTTCTGGCAGGAGGTCGTCGACGCCGGCATTCCCGTGACATTCCACGCCGCAGACAGCGGCTACCAGAAGCACCTCATGGAATGGGAGGGCGGCGACGAGTACCTGTCGTTCAAGCCCAGCGCGCTGCGCGAGGTGGTGATGGGCTTCCGGGCGATGGAAGACACCCTGGCCGCCCTGATCTGCCACGGTGCGCTCTCGCGCTTCCCCGACCTGAAGGTACTCGTGGTAGAGAACGGCAGCGGCTGGGTGCGAAACCTTCTGCGCCTGTTGGACAAGGCCTACCGGACGATGCCCAAGGAGTTCGATGAGCATCCTGTCGAGGTGTTCAAACGCAACGTCTACATCCACCCGTTCCTCGAGGACGACATCAAGGGAATCATCGAGATCATGGGTGAGGACCACGTGATGTTCGGCTCGGACTTTCCCCACCCCGAGGGCATCGGCGACCCGCTGAGTTTCGTCGACCGCCTCGACGGCATCTCCGAGTCCGCCAAGGCAAAGATCATGGGCGGCAACGCCATCGAGCAATTGGGCCTCCAAACGGTCCCGGCATGACGCAGACAACCGCTTCGCCGACGGAGTACGACGGGATCGCCGCCTTCGAAGAGCACGTGGGCGAGCATCTGGGGTACAGCGAATGGCGCCAGGTCACCCAGAAAGAGATCGACCTGTTCGCCGAGGCGACGGGGGACCACCAGTGGATCCACGTGGATCCCGAGAAGGCGGCGAAAGGGCCCTACGGCAAGACGATTGCGCACGGCTATCTCACACTGTCATTGGTGCCCGTCCTCGTCCAACAGATCTACATGGTGACCGGCTTGTCGATGCAGGTGAATTACGGCGTGGACAAACTTCGGTTCCCGGCGCCCGTTCCTGTCGACTCCCGCATCCGCGGAGGCGCCGAGCTGATAAAGGTGGACCGCACCAGCAACGGCGCCAGGGCCACGGTGCGGGTCACCGTCGAGGTCGAGGGCTCCGAACGGCCGGCCTGCGTCGTCGACACCATCGCCGCGATGGTCGACTAGGTCGTCACTGCGCGCACCTGGGCAGCCGCGATTGTGCGGTTTCATACGGCTGGCCCGGCGCGTCGCGTATGAAACCGCACAACCGGCAGAATTTTCATCCCTCACCGCAGAAGCGCCAGCTCTCCAGGCAGTTGCTCGCGCAGGAAAGTCAGGCGTTCAGAATCCGTTCGCCGATGACGCGCCGATGGCGCAGGGCCGAGATCTCCTCGCCGGTAAGGCCCAGTTCGCCGAGTACCTCGTCGTTGTGTTGTCCGAGAGTCGGTGACGGGGTGCGGTGGTTGCGCGACGGCCCCGGCGTGATCCGAAAAGGCCATCCGGGGTACCGCTGCCGACCGGCGATCCGATGGTCCAGGTCTTCATAGAACCCGCGCGCGTCGAGCTGGTCGATATCGTACATCCGGTCGGCGGTCATCAGCCGTTGCGCCGGCACGCCGCGTTGAAGCAACGCTTCGGCGAAATCGTCGGCCTGCCGCGTGCCCGCGCACTCGGCGATCACCTCGTCGAACTCGTCGTGGTGGCGCAACCGTGCCTCCGCCGACGCGAATCTTGGATCCTCGCGCAATTCGGGGCGGCCGATCACGTCGGTCACGGCGGCCCAGTCGGCGTCGTCACGCACCGTAAGTGCGACCCAATCATCCTCTCCCGCAGAAGAATAAACGCCTTGTGCGTCACGCCGGTGCCGGTTGCCCTCGCGTTCGCGCACACGTCCTGTCAAGGAATACTCGATAACGGGTTCGGCCGTGACGGCGGCGCCAACCTCGATTTGCGCGACTTCGATCAGCTGGCCCTCACCGGTGCGGCGTCGGTGTTCGAGCGCAGCGAGCAACGCCACCGTGGCGTGCACACCGGCGATCGGATCGGCCGGTCCCTGCAGGTTGCATGGCGGACCATCGGGGTAGCCGGTCACCGCGGACATCCCTGCGAGCTGTTCGATGTTCAGAGCCCAGCCGACGTAGTCCCGCCACGGGCCCTGTAGGCCGAACCCGGGCATGCGCACCATGACCACACCCGGGTTCGTCTGGACCAGGGAGTTGTAGTCCAACCCGAACTGTTCAACCACCCGCGGCGAAAAGTTCTCGATCACCACGTCGGCATCGGCCGCAAGGCGCAATGCCAACTCCCGGCCGGCGTCGGTCCCGAGGTCGAGGGTGATGTCGCGCTTGTTGAGGTTCGTGCCCTGCCACAGCGGCCCGATCTCGTACCAGTCGTCGCTGTTGCGCAGCAGCGAGCCCGAGTACCGATGCCCATCGGGCCGCTGGATCGACTCGACCTTGACGACGTCGGCGCCGAACGCGCCGAGATAGCAGGTGAGATACGCACCGGCCCAGAACGTGCTGAGGTCAAAGACTTTCAATCCGGCGAACGGGCTTGTCGCGTTGCCGACATTCGCCGTGTCGCGTTCCCCGCGGGTCTCCCACTGCACGGTGTCCTCCGCGCCGAGAGGCGGCGCGGGCCGCGAAGCACCCACTGGCGTCCTCGACAACCGAAACGGCGCCCCTGGCCGTCGAAACCGCGCGTCCTCGGGTCCGCCATCGACGAAGAAGCCGCGGTCACGGTACTGCGGGCAGTCCTGGATCGACGAGCCGTCGTTGATGGGGGCGGCCGGAATCCGCATGGCCTGACTCAGCTCGACGAGATCGCCAACCGAGATCGAGTCCAGCCAGGGCTGCGCCTTCGCGAAAAACTCATCGCGCTCGGGCCCGCCCAACATGATCGCGAGCTGGTGTTCGCCGAATTCGGAAAGCCCCATCATCGCGCAGACGTCCAGCCAGTGCTGTCCAGTCAGACAGTTGATGCCGATCCAGCCGTCAGCCGCGCGGACGATGCCCAACATCGGTGCTGCCTTCGAGTTGGTCGGCAGACCCATGCTTTTCAGCCGCTCGGCCATCAGCATCGGATAGGGCAGCGTGCACAACAACGACTCGAACGCCGAAACGTCGGCTTCCACGAGCCGACCCGGTCCGGCGTCCGCGATGCGTAGAGCGGTCAGCGCCGCGAGTGCCGCGTAGCCTCCCGCAATGTATTCGGGTATGCGCGCTCCGGCCTGCACGGGCGGTCGCCCAAACTCCCTGACATTCACCCACCCCGACGCCGCTTGCAGGGTCAGTGATGTCGACGGCCGGTCACGCCGGGGACCGTCCTGCCCATAGTCCGAGATCCTCACGACGGCGAGGCCGGGGTTGATCCGTTGCAACGAATCGCGATCTAGCCCCAAGTCGAAACGCTCGGCTGACCCAGCGGCCAGATCCTCGACCAGGAGGTCGGCCTTGGCGATCAGCTCGTGGGTTTGTTCGATACCATCGGCTGTACTGAAATCCAGTGTCAAACCGTGCTTTCCGGCGTTGAGGTACTCAAACAACCCGCCGCGCTCCTGCGAACCCTCACGAAACGGCCCCCAGGCGCGCAGCGGATCACCCGTCGGCGGCTCGATCTTGCACACGTCGGCACCGAGGTCGGTCAGGAGCTTGGTGCAGTACGGTGCCGCGATGTCGCTGCCAAATTCGACGACCCGCAGTCCGGCCAGGGCGTCGCTCACGCCGGAACCCCGATCGCCTTGGGCTCCATATATGCACGCAATCCCATGACCCCGCCCTCACGACCGATGCCGCTCTGTTTGAAACCGCCGAACGGAGCGTCGCCGGGGATCGTGCCGTTGATCGAGACCTGGCCCGTCCTGATGCGCCGTGCGATGCCGACGGCGCGTTCGATATCGGTGCCCCACACCGCACCGCCGAGCCCGTACGCCGAGTTGTTCGCCACGGCCACCGCCTCGTCGTCACCGTCATAGCGCAGAACGGTCAGCACCGGCCCGAACACCTCCTCCTGCGCAATGTACGAATCGGGGCTGGTGTCGGTGAGAATTGTTGGCCCGAAATAAAAACCCTCCGAGTGGTTTTCGGCCCGCCCGCCGCCCGCCACCACCTTCGCGCCATCGGACTCCGCCCGTCGGACGAAACCCTCCACGCGCTCGAGATGCCCCCTGCTGATCAGTGGCCCCATGTCCACCCCGTCGTCGGCGGGATTGCCGACCGTCACCGCACGCGCCAGATCGGCGAGCCGGGTGACGACGTCGTCGTGCAGTGCGGCGGGGACCACGAGCCGGCTGTTGAGGATGCACGCCTGCCCCGCATGGAGCGTGCACCCTTCGAACAACAGCCGTTCCAGGAGCTCGTCGGTGACCTCGACATCGTCGAGCAGAACCGAAGCCGACTTGCCGCCGCATTCGAGCAGGATCCGTTTCATCGTCCTCGCCGCGCCCGCCATCACGTCGCGGCCGACCGCGGAGCTGCCGGTGAAGCTCACCATGTCCACCCGCGGGTCCAGGGTCAGCGCCTTGCTCGCATCGATGCCGGTGGGAGTGACGACGTTGACGACGCCGGGCGGGATATCGGTCTCGTCGTCGATGATCCGCGCCAGGGCCAAGCCGGCGAGCGGCGTCAGCGGTGACGGTTTCAACACGACAGTGTTGCCCGCGGCCAGCGCCGCACCCACTTTCATCACGTTGAGGGTGTGCGGAAAGTTCCACGGCGTCATGATCGCCACCACGCCGAGAGGTTCGTACCGCAACAGCGTGGTACCCGCCGCCCCCCATGCGTCCATCGGCGCCTCGGCCGGCTCGAGCGCGAGTTCCGCGGAATGCCCCGCCATGAATGCGGGGCCGTCAACGTGGATCAGGCGTTCGTTTGCCGTGCAACCCCACTCCGCCCGCGCGAGCGCGTAGATCTCGTCGCCATGGGCGAGCAGCGCATCACTCAATTGCTGCAGGCACCGGGACCGCTCGTGCGGTGTCGCCGTCGCCCACGGCCCGGTGTCGAATGCGGTTCGCGCGGCGGCGATCGCCTGCTCGACCTGCGCCACCCCGGCATCGGGCGCCGTCGCGATGACAGCCTCCGTGGCCGGATCGACGACTGCATATCGGCCGCTTTCCGGTTTCACCCAACTGCCGTTGATGTAGAGGTCATAGTCGTCGACGAGAGTGGATGCGGCCATCAGATCACTGGACCTTCCTGCTTACGGCTGGGGGCCGTCGAGTCGTTACCCGGGGTATCGAAATACCCGACATCTACGCCTTGTGTGTACACCGGCGGGGCCCGACCAGTCAACGTCCGGGGTGGTTATCCTGCGGCGATGTGCATTGACACGGTGATCTCATGTGCTGTAGACAAAGTTTGACCGGACATTTGTATTTGATTTGTCCGATGCCCGATGTGTTGAGGAGAGCCTGCGTGCCCACGGAATCGACGCCCCGACCCACCTCCGCTCACCCTCTGCACTCTCCGGACTTCTACGCCGGCGACCCGTACCCGGCCTACCGGGAATTGCGCGAGACGACTCCGGTGGTGTGGAACGACGTCACGAACTTCTGGGCGCTGACCAAATACGAAGACGTGCGCTTCGTCTCCGGCCATCCGATGTTGTTCTCGTCTACGCGCGGCATCACGATTCCGGATCCCAGCCAGCCCGAGCCCGTCCAAGAGGGCAACCTGATCTTCACCGATCCGCCGCGACACCGGCAGCTGCGCAAGCTCATCAACGCGGGGTTCACCCGGCGCCAAGTGTCGTTGCTGGAGCCCACGATCCGCAGCATCGTCGACGGCATAGTGAACGGCATCGACCCCTCCCGCGAGTACGAGTTCGCCGAAGAGATTGCGGCACCCCTACCCACCCGGATGATCGCCGAAATGCTTGGCGCCGCACCGGAAGACTGGGAGAAGTTCCGCACCTGGTCCGATGCCGCCGTCGGCACCGCCGACCCCGACATCGAGCTGGACCACCTGGTGGCGCTCGGTGAGCTGTACGAATACTTCACCAAACTGATCGAGGCCCGGCGCTCAGGCGAGGTAACCGGACAGGACGATCTGTTGAGCATCCTGTCCGCGGCCGAAGTCGACGGGGAACGCCTCACCGATGCCGATCTGCTCAACTTCTCATTCCTTCTCCTGGTGGCAGGCAACGAGACCACCCGCAACCTGATTGCGCTCGGTACGGCGATGCTGCTGAATCATCCCGATCAGTTCGCACTGCTTCGTTCGGATCCGACACTGCTGACATGCGCGGTCGAGGAGATGCTGCGCTTCACCAGTCCGGTGACCCACATGGCGCGCAGAGCCACCGCAGACGTCGAAATCCGAGGACAGAAGATCCGGGCCGGCGACACGGTGGTGATGCTGTACGGCGCGGCCAACCGAGATGAGGAGGTTTTCGGACCCACGAGCGAGGAGTTCGACATCACCCGGAACCCGAACCCGCACATCGCCTTCGGCGCCGGTGAGCATGCGTGTCTCGGCGCTCAACTGGCAAGGCTCGAAGCCAGGATTATGTTCGAGGTGCTCTTCGGTACCTATCCGAGCATCGAGCTCACCGGGGACGTGACCCGCCTGCGCGCGACGATGGTGCCGGGCGTCAAACGCATGCCGGTGCGCCTGAAAGCGAGCGTGTGATGGATTTCGACTATACCCCCGAACAGGAACGACTTCGCGCTGAGTTCCGGGAGCGCCTCGAGGCGGTGATGACCCCCGAGCGGCGTGCGGCGGTCTCCGGCCTGATGGAGGGCGGCGCGGCGATGACCGAGTGCAGGCGCGCGCTCGGCGAGGCCGGTCTGCTCGGTGTCGCTTGGCCCGTGGAGTATGGCGGACGCGGGCTGACCGCGCTGGAGCAGTACATCTTCAGCGAAGAGGCGCGCCGCGTACATGCGCCGTTGCCGATGATCACGCTCAACACCGTCGGCCCCACCCTCATTCAATACGGCACCGAGGAACAGAAGCAGAAGTTCCTTCCCGCGATACTCAAGGGCACCGTTGACTTCGCGATCGGCTACTCCGAGCCGGGGGCGGGAAGCGATCTCGCCTCGTTGCGAACGACCGCGGTGCGTGACGGCAATGAGTTCGTCATCAACGGCTCGAAGATGTTCACCAGTGGAGCGGAGTTCGCCGACTACATCTGGCTGGCGGCGCGAACGGATCCAGAAGCCAAGAAACACAAGGGCATCACCGTGTTCATCGTGCCCACCGACTCTCCGGGGTTCTCGTGGAAACCCCTGCAGACCATGCCGGGTGTGTCGACCTACTACACGTTCTACGACGATGTGCGGGTACCCGAGAGCGCGATCGTGTTCGGCGAGAATCAGGGCTGGAAGCTGGTGACCAACCAGCTGAACCTGGAGCGCGCTGCGCTCGGCAACCTCGGCGCGCTGGAACCGTTGTTCGCCAAAACGGTGGAATGGGCCAGGACCACGCCACTCGACGACGGACGCGTCATCGACCAGCCGTGGGTTCAACAGGCCCTCGCGCGTGTCGAAGCGCAGGTCGCGGCCTACCGATTGCTGAACCTGCGGGTCAACAGCAACATGAGCTCCGGAGCACTCGGTATGGGAGAAGCCTCTGCGGCAAAGGTTTTCGGAACTGAACTCACTCAGCAGGTGGCCCGAGAGCTTCTCGACGTCGTCGGGCAGGCCGGCACCCGGAAGGGCTCCGACGCGCCTCTGAAGGGTGAACTGGAAAGCGCTTACCGCCTCGCCGTCATCAACACCTTCGGTGGCGGCGCAAACGAACTGCAACGAGACATCATCGCCATGGCGGGTCTCGGAATGCCACGCGCACCCCGCGATATGCGAGCGTCCTGAGAAAGGAATCTCCAGTGACCGACACAGCGAAAGACGAACTGCGCGAGCGCCTCGACGCGCTCATCGGAAAGCCCACCGACGGTGTCGGCAAGCCGGTACGCGCGCCGGATCCGGTGAACGCCGCGATGATCCGGCACTGGGCGTACGCGCTGGGCGACATGAACCCGGCCTACCTGGACCCCGCGTTCGCGAAGAACTCCCGCTACGGCGACATCGTGTCACCGCCGGTGATGTTGCAGACCTGGACGATGCCACCACCGAAGCTGGCGGGCATCCACGAACGCGGCGGAGTGCCGATCGAGATGAAGGGCGAGAATCCCCTGCAGTTCCTCGCCGACGCCGGCTACACCGGCATCATCGCGACGAACTCCGAATTCGAGATCGAGCGCTATCCGCGAGTCGGCGATGAGATCACCTCCGAGACGGTCTTCGACTCGATCTCCGATGAGAAGAAGACGGCCATGGGCAACGGGTTCTTCGTCACATGGGTGACCACATACCGCGATCAGAACGGCGAAGTCGTCGGCCGCCAATGGTTTCGCACCCTGCGGTTCAAGACGGGCGGCGAGTGATCGATGGCCAGTCGACTCGCTCCCAGCATCAGTCCGGACACGGAGTTCTTCTGGTCAGGGCTCAAGGAGCAGGAGCTCCGCATCCAGCGCTGTACCGACTGCAAGACCTTCCGCGTTCCGCCGCGACCGATGTGCGGTAGCTGCCTGTCACTCAACTGGGATTACGTCGTTTCCAGCGGACAGGGCACGGTCTACAGCTTCGTGATGCCGAAGTACCCGCCGCTGCCCTTCCTCGAGTATCCCTACGTCGTCGCGCTGATCGAACTCGACGAAGGCGTTCGCATCGTGTCGAACCTGTGCGACATAGAGCCAGAGGCGATCGAGGTCGGAATGCCCGTCGAGGTCTTCTACGAGACCTTCGAGGCACTGCCAAGCGGCGAAGAGCTGGTCCTGCACCAATTTCGGCCGGCGCGCTGAACTAGAGGAAGCCACACATGGATTTCACCTTTACCGAGGAGCAGGAGACCGTCGCCAAGGTCGCCCGACAGCTCTTCGAGCACCGCGCCACACCAGAGCATTTGACCGAGCTCGAAGCGGGCGAGGTGCGGTACGACGCTGCACTGTGGGCAGAGTTGGCGTCGGCCGACCTGCTCGGAATCGCGCTGCCCGAATCCGTCGGCGGTACCGGCGGTGGTTTCCTCGAGTTGGGTGTGCTGCTCAGCGAGGTCGGGTACAGCGTTGCGCCGGTCCCGGTGTACGCGACGCTCGTGCTGGGCGCCGATACGATTGCCCGGCACGGCGATTCGGAACTTCAACGGCGGTGGCTGTCCGGGGTAGTCGACGGCAGCAGCCTGTTGACCGCGGCGCTGGCCGAACCGGGCAGCTCGGATCCGGCCGCACCGCGAACCACCGCACGAACTGACGGGCAGGGCTGGCGGCTCACCGGCGTCAAAGAGTTGGTGCCCGCGGCGCAGATCGCTTCTGCCATGGTCGTATCGGCCACGGCGGACGACGGACCCGGCTTGTTCGTCATCGAGACCGACGGCAGCGGCTTGGATGTGGTTCCTGTTTCCACGACCAACGGCGAGCCGTGCGCCGACATCGAGTTGACCGATGCCATCGGGTCGCGGCTGACTGAAAATGCCGATGCCGACATCGTCCGCGCGTTGTACAGCAGGGCGCTGGTGGGTCTGTGCGCGATGCAGGTCGGGGTCGCCGACCGTGCGCTGAAGCTGGCCGCGTCCTACACCAGCGAGCGTGAGCAGTTCGGTCGCCCGATCGGGTCGTTCCAGGCCGTACAACAACGTCTGGCCGACGCGTTCATCGACACCGAAGCGATCCGCTGGACCGCGTGGCACGCGGCCTGGCTGATCGCCGAAGGCAGGCCCGCCGAGCGCGAAGCGGCCATCGCCAAGTTCTGGGCCGCCGAGGCAGGCGCACGGGTCGCCGCGTCCGCTCAGCAGGTACACGGCGGCATGGGGATCGACGTCACCTACCCCCTGTCCCGCTATTTCCTGTGGGCCAAGCAGATTGAACTCGCGCTCGGATCGGCGTCACAGCAGCTGGCCCGGCTCGGCAACGCATACGCGGAAGGACCAAACCGATGACCTCTACCCTGAATCGCACCACCACGCTCGCGTGGAACGACGTCACCGTCGGCGACCAGGTGACGCCGCTGGACGTTCCCGTCACAACCACGCTGATCGTCGCCGGCGCCATCGCATCGCGCGACTACATGCCGGTGCACCACGACCGTGACTTCGCCAATTCCCAAGGTTCCAAAGACATCTTCCTCAACATCCTGACGACCAACGGGCTGTGTGTGAAGTTCTTGCATGACTGGGCAGGGCCCGAAGCCATGGTCAAGAAGCTGTCCATCCGGCTCGGCGTGCCCGCCTATCCGAACGACCCGCTGCGGTTCGAGGGCAGCGTCACCGATAAGTCCTCGGCGGACGGCGAGGGGCTTATCGAGGTCACCTTCAAGGGCACCAATAGCCTGGGCGATCACGTCAAGGGCACGGCGGTGCTGAGCCTCCTCGAGGGTGTCTCGTGACAGACGGCATCGGCGGCCGGGCTGCGCTCGTCGGCATCGGCCAGACCGAGTTCTCCAAGGAATCCGGCCGGACCGAAATGCAACTGGCCTGCGAAGCGGTCAAGGCGGCCGTCGAGGATGCCGGCCTGAGCTCCAAGGACATCGACGGCATGGTGACCTTCACCGTCGACGAGAACGAAGAGATCGAGGTCGCCCGCAACGTCGGAATCGAGAACCTCACCTTCTTCACCCGCGTACCGCACGGAGGGGGCGCCGCGGCGGGCACCGTGATGCAGGCCGCGATGGCGGTCGCGACGGGTGCGGCCGAGGTCGTGGTCTGTTACCGGGCTTTCAACGAGCGCTCCGGGTTTCGGTTCGGCGGCGCCGGACGCCAACCTGGCGTCACCCCGCTGTGGATGGCACCGTATGCCCCGTTCGGATTCATGACGCCGGCGGCCTGGGTAGCCCTACACGCGCATCGGTACATGACGACGTATGACGTCACCAACGCCGACTTCGGCAAGATCTCCGTCATCGACCGAAAGCATGCGGCCAAGAACCCCGACGCCTGGTTCTACGAGAAACCGATCACCCTCGGCCAGCACCAGGAGTCGCGCTGGATCATCGAGCCGGTGTTGCGTCTGCTCGACTGCTGTCAGGAGAGCGATGGCGGGGTGGCGATGGTCGTGACCAGTGTCGAGCGGGCACGCGATCTCGCCAAGCCGCCAGCCGTGATCACGGCCGCGGCCCAGGGCGCCGCATACGACGGCGAGGTGATGACGAGTTACTACCGTGACGACATCACCGGCCTCCCTGAGATGGGCGTGGTCGGCGACAAGCTCTGGCGCAACTCCGGATTGAAGCCCGACGACATCTCGACCGCGTTCCTCTACGACCACTTCACCCCGTTCGTGTTCACGCAGCTCGAGGAGCTCGGGTTCTGCGGACGCGGTGAAGCCAAGGACTTCGTGTCCGTCGACGAGCTTTCGCTGGGCGGCAGGATGCCCATCAACACCAACGGCGGCCTGCTGGGCGAGGCTTATATCCACGGGATGAACGGCATCACCGAGGGCGTCCGTCAGGTCCGCGGCACCTCCTACAATCAGGTCGACGATGTCGAACATGTGTTGGTGACCTCGGGCACCGGTGTACCGACCAGCGGCCTCATTCTGGCACCGGACCGCTGAGCGGTTAATGTCGTGCGGTGGCGTCGGACGTGACCCAATCGGTGGAGGTCGACACCCGGGATGTCATCATCTCGGCCGCCTTCTCCTGCTTCCGCACGCGCGGGTTGGCCAAGACGACCATCGTCGACATCGCCCGCACCGCCGACGTGTCGCGCAGCACCTTCTACGAGTACTTCCGGGACAAGGAGACGATCGTCGAAGCGTGCGCCGAGGCGGCGTCGCAACGGTTCTACCGCAATATGGCCAAGGCCATCGACCGGCACGGGGGCAGCACGCTGGAGGGGCGGTTGGTGCGCGCCGCAGTCTTCGTCGCCCAGGCGCGTCGGGTGGTCGAACCCGAGGTGTACTTCGACGCCGCGGAAGTTAGCCTCATGATGACCAAGAACGCCGCCACACTCCTGAAGGAATGCGCCGATTTTCTGACCCCTTATGTGACCGCAGCCAAGCTGACCGGCGAGGTTCGTTCGGACCTTGATGTGCCATCTGCATGTGAGTGGTTCGCCCGAATGTTGTTCTCACTGTTCACGACTCCGTCAGCGGTGATCGACATGCGCAGCGATGATGCCGTGGCCGAATTCGTGCGCGCATACGCCGTGAACGGATTTGTCGACAGCGGTCGACGCCGGCGCTAGCAGGATTTGCTCATGACAAGCCAAACAGATGCGATCTACTGAGAATGCGTATTCTCATAAGCGATATGTTGCCTTCTGGCAGCGCGCACGAGGAGGGTCCGAGTGAAACCAACCGTGGCGACAGCAACGCCGATGCCGACGTCGAAACGGACGGGGCACCCGCCGGATCGGGATCACGCAGCGCCCTACAGGCTCGTCGTCCTCGCGCCGGATACGGCGGACGCGGTATCGGCGGCAGGCGGACTCGTCGTCGACGCCCTACGCGCGGGCTGGCGCGTAGCGATCTACCTCGAGACGCAAGCCCATGCACAGGCACTGCAAATCCTCGGTGCCACAGGCCATGCCCTGCCGCCCACCTTCGATATCGAATCGCATCGCCCGGACGCAGTCGTGTTTGCCGCGGCGATGTACCACCAGCATCGCGGAGTGCGCCGCTTCATCGCTGATGCCACGCGGCGGTACGGTGCCGACGTGGCGGCATGGGGCGGAACCTGGCCTGCCGCACCCGCTTCCGCGGCCGAAATCAAACACCGCCTCAGCTCCGCCGCGTACGCCTTCAAGCACCATGCGCTCAAAGCGGTGGGTACAGACGCACCTTTGTCGAACAACGAAGCGTTCAGCGGTCGACTCGACCGTCTCACCGCAGTCGAACCGGCGCTTCCGGACTGATGGACCGCCTCAGCGCGTCCTGCGCACAGGGACATTCGAGTAACCGCACACGTTTGACATCGCCACCCGCCGGAGACCGTCGCGGTCGACCTCATACTCGGGCAGCAGGTCGAGCAGCGCCTCGAACGCGATGCGGCTTTCCATGCGCGCCAATGCCGCTCCCAGACAGCTGTGTATGCCGTAACCGAAGGCGAGGTTGAAGCCCATCTTGCGTTCGCGGTCGATGTTCACTCGGTCCGGATCGGTGAACATCCGCTCGTCGCGCAGGGCAGATCCCGTCACGAGCAACACGGCTGCATCTTTCGGGATCGTGGTGCCGTAATAGTCGATATCGCGTGTCGCCGTGCGAACCTGGTATTGCGATGGCGCTTCGTATCGCAGTAGTTCCTCGACCGCCGCGGGAATCCTGCTGCGGTCTGTGCGAAGTTTCCGCCACTGATCGGGAAAGTCGGCGAATGCGACCATCGCGTTTCCCACCAGCTTGGTGACCGTTTCCGCGCCGGCGCCGCCGAGCATCGTGGCGAATCCCGTGATGTCGACGTCGGTGAGCTTTTCGACCACTCCGTCGCGCTCGATCTCCGTCTCGATGAGACGGCTGATCATGTCGTCCTGTGGTGTTGCCCGACGCTGCTGTACGAGGTCGTAATAGTAGAGCCCGGTGTTCATCGAGGCTTCGTAGCCCTCTCTGGGAACGGCGATCTCACCGGGACGACGTTCGAGAAGGAGATCCAGCCACCGGCGGATCTGGTCGCGGTCTTCCTTCGGCACGCCGAGCATGGTCGTGATGACCTCGTTCGGAAACAGCGCCGAGAAGTCAGCGACGACGTCGAACTGCTCCGGATCAAGCGCTTCGATGCGTTCGTAAACCTTCGCGCGGACCATGTCTTCCAGCGCGGCGATCGCACGGGGGGTGAAGACGTTGCTGACCAGTCGCCGCATCTTTTGATGCTCCGGTGGATCCATCGAGATGATCACCTTCGGCACCGGGATGGCGTCGTCGTGAGCCTTGACCATGTCGAGAGTGGCGCCCTTGGCCGACGAGAAGGTCTCGTGGTCCTTCGTGGCGGGTGCCACGTCGTCGTACCGCGTCAGCGCCCAGAAGTCCCACTTCTTGCTGTAATAGACCGGCGCCTCGTCGCGCAGGCGGCGGTAGGTGTCGTACGCGCCGTCGAAGAAGTCTTGCGAGAACGGGTCGAATTCGACGGGCCGTCCATCGACCTCGCTCGAGGGCGCATTCACAGGATCGCTCCGGAATCCTTGAGTTCTTCGATGGTGTCCCACTCAATTCCGGCGTCCATGAGGATTTCCTCGGTGTGCTGACCGTGCTCGGGCGCGCCACCGGGAGTAACCGACCGCTCGTTGAACTGAACGGGATTGGTGGGGAGCGCGAACGGCACGCCGTTTACCGTCTGGGTATGGGCCACATATCCGTTGGCTGTGACGGCGGGATCGTCGCAGAGTTCACCTGGGGTCTGCACAATGCCCCACGCGCCCGAGAGCACTGCCAGAGTCTCCCGCCATTGCGCAAGCGTGCGCTCGGCGAACGCCTTGTCGAGCAGGGCGATGAGGCTGACCCGGTTCTCGAACCTTGATGCGGGGTCGGCGAATCGCGGGTCATCGATCAGTTCCGGAAGCCCGATCACGCGCATCGCTTCGGCGTAGAACTTGTCAAGTTGCAGCATCATCAGCTGGACGTAACGGCCGTCCTTGGTGCGGTACGTCCCCACCAGCGGGTTGGGGGCATCCGCGTGTCCGAACTTGGGAATCGCGCTGCCGCCGTGAATTTGGCTCACCGCCACGTCCGGGCTGAGATTCCAGGCTGCAAGCCCGAGTAGGGATACGTCCACCACCGATCCCTCGCCGGTCGTCGCCTTCTTGTAGAGCGCCGCGGCGATACCGCCGGCGATCGTCATTCCGCCGAGGAGATCGCCGAAAGCAGGACGTGAGCGTACGAGCTCATCGGCGTCCTCGGTCAGGACGGTGGCGATGCCACCGCGCGCCCAGTAGGAGACACCGTCGTAACCCGGCTTGTCGGCGTCCGGGCCCTTGGGGCCGTGACCCGATCCCCGCACGTACACGATGCTCGGATTGACTCCCCGGATGTCGTCGACGTCGATGCCGAACTTCCGGCGGCGATCCGGCAGATAGCTGGTCAGAAACACATCGCAGGTCTTCGCCAGTGCGTGCACCACCTCCCGACCACCCGGCGTGCTCAGATCTACACCGATCGATTTCTTGCCGCGATTCGGGATCTCGATCATGTAGTTGACCGCGCCACCACCTTCGTCGACGATCCCCATGGTGACGAGCCCACGCTGTGGATCACCGCCGTCACGCGGCTCGACCTTGATGACTTCGGCACCCCACTCGGCGAGCACCGCACCTGCCGACGGCACGAATGTCCATGCGGCGACCTCGAGCACCCGAACTCCGCTGAGCACGTTATCGACGGAAATGTGGTCCTCCTACAAGCGTTAACGGGCATTTTCAGATTTGAGAATCACACTATCGTGAGGCCTCCGTGAGCGCTACGGCCGCCGGGACAGGCGCTCGGGAAGCGTCGGATCACCGCTGTCCCAGAATGCCCGCCAGGTTGGCATGCGGTGTGGCATCTGAGCGCGCAGCGGTACATCGGTGGGCCACCGGATGAATTCCGGCCCGGGCCGCTCGGTCACGTCGACGGAGTACCAGGGATGCTCGCGTCGTTTGACGAAGTACCAGACACCATCGCGACGCTCGTAGACGTCGTCGTAACGCATCGTGATGACATACCACCCGTCGCCGTCCTCATGCTCGGCCCGACAGTAGGTCGACCCCGTTGCATGGTCAGGATCGGCGAAATCGAATGCATGCCCGCAGATCAGGTGGATGCTGCGATAGAACCTGCGAAGCACCTCGTCGTACCACTGCCTGAGCGCCGCTCTACCGGTGCCGTGCGACCCGGCGTGGACGTCGTCCACAAACAACGCCACCAGGGCATCGAGATCTCGCGCATCGAGAGCCATGGCGTAGCGGCTGGGCAATTGGGTGATCTCGATGCTGGACTCGAGTCGATCCACCCGGTCGGACATCGACATGGCCGGAGTCTAATGGCCAGGGACATCGCGCGAGAACCGATATTCTCGTTTCTCCGGTGAGGATGGCTATCCTGTTGAGGCCAGCCCGTTCGAGCGCAGGATTGCTAAGGACTTCACCTCGTGCCCTTTCCGACACTCACGCCAACGATTCCCGCCCTTGTCAGGTCGTCTGCGGCGCGGTTCGGAGACAAGCCGTTTCTCGTCTCGGATGGTCAGACGCTGACCTACTCCGACCTGGACCAGCAGTCCGCGCGGTTGGCGACGGCGCTGCTCGACGAGGGCTTCGGGAAGGGCGACCATGTCGGCATCCTGATGCCCAACAGCGTCGACTGGGCGGTCGCCTGGTTCGCGATCACGCGTATCGGCGCGGTTGCGGTGCCGCTGAACACGTTCTACAAGGCGTCTGAGCTGGCATGGACCGCCCGGCACGCCGATCTGCGCGCGATCCTCGCGCAGTCGAGCTTCCGTGGCCACAGCTTCCTCGACCGCCTCGAGGAGGCGCTACCCGGCCTCGCCGACCAGGGCAGTCCTGGCAGGCTGGCCGTGTCGAACGCGCCGTTTCTGCGCACGATCGCGGTGTGGGGACGCTGCGACCGGCCGTGGGCGACGACGTTACCGGTCGGCACCGGCGGGAGATACGATGCGGACTTTTTGGCCGAGGTCGAGGCGTGCGTGACGCCGGCCGACGACGCGATGATCATCTACACCTCGGGCAGCACCGGAGACCCGAAAGGCCCTGTGCACACGCACGGCACGTTGGTGCGCCATACGTACAACCTGACCTTCGACTACGGCGTCACAAACACCACGGTGATGTTCACGGCGATGCCGTTCTTCTGGGTTGGTGGTTTGATCACCGGCATCCATGCGGTGATCCACCACGGTGCGACGCTGGTGACCCAACCGGCGTTCGACGCCGCTGACGCGCTGGAGTTGATCGAGCGTCATCGCGCGACCATCACGCTCGGTTGGCCGCAGCAAGGCAAGTCGCTGGCCGAGCACCCGGATTTCGCGCGGCGCGACCTGCGCTCGGTGCAGCGCACCAGCATGCCCGCCATGGTGCCCCCCGAACGCCGGCCCAAGGGACCCAATGCGCTGGGGATGACCGAACTGTGCGGCAACCACATCGGCGTCGACCCTTATCCACCGCAGCCGGCCGATCGCTCGGTGACGGGTGGCTATTCGATCGAGGGGTTGTCGCATGTTCTCGTCGACCCAGAGACGGGAGACCCTGTTCCCCCGGGCAGCGATGGCGAGATCTGGGTGCGTGGCTACTCGCTCATGCAGCGGCTGTACAAGCGGGAGCGGGAGGACGTGTTCACTCCCGACGGCTACTACCGAACGGGCGACTGTGGAGTCCAGTACGACGACGGCTGGATCACGTTCACCGGGCGGTTGGGCGACCTGATCAAAACCAGTGGCGGAACCAACGTCACACCGGGAGAGGTGGAATCGGCCCTATCCGATTGCGACGGCGTTCTCGAGGCATATGTCGTCGGTGCCGAGGACGGCCACAACGGAACGATCGTGGCCGCGGCGGTGGTTCCGCACGGCGACGCGCAGCTGGATGCCGAGGCTCTGCGGGCAGATGTCCGCAGCCGCCTGTCGGCATACAAGGTCCCGAAGTTCATTTGGGTCACCGACAAAGAGGCGCTGCCGTTCACTGCCACGGGCAAGGTCAAGAAGTCGGACCTCGCCAAGCAGCTCAGTGATCTCCTCTCAGAGAGGTGAGCGCGGCAGGGTCCGTGTTCGGCCTTGATGACGTGCGGCACCCTCTCGCTGCGAAGGCGGTCGCCCATTTCCGGAAACTTGCATTCTCGCTCGGGTACATTCGCGACGTGGCATTGGAACCGGGCCACCTCCCCGATCCCCGCTCTGGGATACAGAAGGAGTGCAGCCGTTGACTGACGAACCATTACGGGTCGCCGTTATATCCACCGGCTGGATCAGCAGCCTGTCGATCCGTGCGATTGTCCGACGGCCGCATCTTGACTTGGTCGGGGTGTGGGTACACAGTGCAGAGAAGGTCGGGCGCGACGTCGGCGAGATCGTCGGGTTGGGCCCGATCGGAGTGATCACGACCGGTGATCTCGACGACATCATCGCCGCCAAGCCCGATTGCGTGGTCTATGGCGCGGCCAGCCCGGAGATGGACGCCGCCGCGGTGCGCGACTACGTTCGTCTGCTCGCTGCCGGGCTGAACGTGGTGACTACCAATACCCCGGGAATGATGTTCCCCGACAGGTGGATTCCGCAGCTGGCCGATCAGGTGCGCGCGGCAGCGTTGTCGGGAGGCGCGACGATCTACACGTCGGGTATCGAGCCCGGTTTCGCCGGGGACCAACTCGCGGTCCTGCTGAGCACGCTGTCGAACACCATCCGGTCCATTCGGGCGCAGGAGATCTTCGACTACTCGGCATACCCCAACCGGGACCTCATGATCGATGCGATGGGCTTCGGCAAACCGCTCGATTTCACGCCGCTCCTCGAACTCGACGGTGCCCAACAGTTCGCTTGGGGACCGCCGATCGGACTGGTAGCCAAGGCTCTCGGCGTCGAGCTCGAGAAGGTCACCGAGTCCTACGAGCGGGTGGCCACCCCGCGAGATCTACATGTCGCGTGTGGAACCATTCCCGCGGGAACCTGCGGCGCGGTGCGGGCCGAGACCACCGGCATTGTCGACGGCCACCCCGTGATCACGATCGAGCACATCAATCGGATGGCGCCCGACCTGGCACCCGAGTGGGCATCGGCGCCCAACGGCACCTACCGGCTCATCATCGACGGCCAACCCCACATCCGGTGCGACCTGAGCCTCGGCACCGAGGACACGCCAGAATCGGCCAACGCCAACGCGATGGAGGCGACGGCCATGCGGGTCGTCAACGCCATCCCCTACGTCGTCGACGCGGCGCCGGGAATCGCCACGTCGCTGGATCTGCCGATCACGGCTCCCCGCAACGCGCTGGACTTCGGTTAGACCGTGAACATCGGTCCGCGGGGTGCGCCGCGCACCTCGTTGCCTCCGTCGATCGCGAAGCTCTGCCCCGTCATCCAGCCGGATTCCGGTCCAGCCAGGTAGCGCACGCCGGGAGCGATGTCATCGGAGACACCCAGCCTGCCCAGCGGTACCCGTTCCAGGAAGCTGCTCGTCAACTCCTCGAGGTGGATGTAGCCCTGAGTGGTGGCCGCTTCTGTCAGACCCGGACGTACCGCGTTGACTCGGATGCCGCGCGGGCCCAGTTCTGAGGCCGCGACACGAATGAACATCTCGAGCGCGGCCTTGCCCGCCGAGTAGTGCCCCAGCCCCTCCATCGGAATCTTGGCGGATGTCGACGAGATGAACACGATCGAGCCGCCGTCCGTCATCAGCGGAGCCGAATAGCGCAACGCCAGAAAGTTTGAACGCAGGTTTCCCATCACGAAATTCGTGAAGGTTTCGAGGTCCTGTTCGACGAGCGGCCCCGTGCCGCCACTGGCCACCGTGCCGATGACGATGTTCAACCGACCGTGGACATCGTGGGCGGACTGTGCCGCCGATCTCACGGTGTCTTCGTCTTCGGGATCCCCCTTGTGCAGCACAATCTCCGCGTCCGGCGCGGCCTCATGGATCCGGTCACGCGTCGACTCCAGCCGCTTCATGGATCGCCCCAGCAGGTACAACGTCGCTCCGTCGATCGCCAGCAGTCTGGCTGAGGCCTGGGCGATCCCCGCCGATGCACCGAGAACGAACGCCGTCTGACCGTCGAGCACACCCATGATCGGAGAAGCTATCACTTACGCAACGGACGCTCTCCAAAACCGTTAATCCAAATTCTCAGGTGCGGTAGCGTTCGCGTGTGCCAGACATGACCGACAAGGTCGCGCTCATCACCGGGGCGGCCCGCGGACAGGGACGCGCTCATGCCGAAAGGCTCAGCACCGATGGCGCCGACGTCATTCTCGTTGACATCGCCGGCCCGCTACCACCGAGTGTCCCCTACGATTCCGCCACGCCCGAGGATCTGGCCGAGACGGCGGAGAGGGTGAAAACCAGTGGCCGGCGGGCCGTGACGGCGGTCGTCGACACCCGAGACCACGACGGTCTCTGTACCGCTGTCGACAACGCGGTCGCCGAGCTCGGGCGACTCGATGTCATCGTTGCCAACGCGGGAATCTGTGTGCCGGCCGCGTGGGATCACGTGTCGCCACGTGACTTTCAGGACACCATCGACATCAACATCGTCGGTACCTGGAACACGGTGATGGCGGGGGCCAAGCACATCATCGCTGCTGGGCGAGGTGGCTCGATCGTCCTCGTCAGCTCGGCGGCCGGCCTCACGGTAGAGCCGTTCATGATCGCCTACACGGCTAGTAAGCACGCGGTCACGGCGCTAGCCCGTTCGTTCGCGGCCGAACTCGGCAAGTACCACATCCGAGTCAACAGCTTGCACCCCGGCTCGGTGGCGACGCCGATGGGAAGCGGTCGGATGGTCGAGGCGATGGCCAAGGCGGCGCAGTCGAATCCGGCGCTGCGTCCCGGGTTCACAAAGCAACTCCTGCCGGACGCGATCACCACGTCCGAGGACATCGCCAGTGCGGTCGCGTGGTTGGCATCTGACGAGGCGAGATTTGTCACGGCCGCCGCCATTCCGGTGGACGTCGGCGTGACGGGCAGCTAAGCGCTGGACTGCCGGGTGACGACCGCCGGCCCAGACAGGGGGCTGGCGATCACGCCAGGCGGGGCTTCGACCACGCTCGGAATGGCGTTCACCGCCGCGAGCGCCGTCGCCGCGACACCGGGATTCACTCGGTCGTCCTCCGACTGCTCGAGGTGCAGTTCGAGGTTCATGTTCGGATTGCCGTTGACGCGGAACACCATTCCACCTTGGCCTTCGCACGCCGGCTTGGGCCAACGATCGGGCCACGGCGTGCTGCTGACCGTCGCGAAGTATTGAACCGCGACGGCAGGGCGGCCCCTGACGATCCCGGCGAGCTGCCACCGGTGCGCACAGATCGTCCCCTCCGGGATGACACCGAGCGCGGTCGCAAGATCGGTCGGTGCGAGCAGCGTCTCCCAGTCCAGCTCAATCCCATCGAGTTCGAATCCGAGGATGTCGGCGATGTAGGTCACCACCGTGCTCCAGTCCTTGTTGACCTTCCCCGACGCGATTCGAACCGGCACATGGCCGTCGGGCTTACCGAATCCCATCGACTCATGTAGGACGTCCCATATCGGGTATGCCTTGTCGAGGTCGACCGCGTATTCGTCCATCCGATACGAGTCGACTCGACCCGCTCCGGTCAGCAGAGCCGTGGGGATGTTCAGGCTGATGAACCCCGGCTCGCTACCGGTGGCATAGAACGTTGAATCACCCTCAGCGACCGCTTTTTCCAGATCTTCTTTCCATTGCGCGGGTGCGGCCGGGGGATAGATCATCGGGATCAGCGAGAACGTCACCACGTTGACCCCGGCGCTGAGGTACGTCGCGATGTCCGCGATCGCCTCTTCTTCGCGTCGGACCGCGGTCGCGCAATACGTCACGCAGTCGGGTTTCAGCGCGAGAACAGCTGAGAGGTCGTCGGTCGCACGTACTCCGACCGGCGGTGCACCGCACAGTTCTCCTGCGTCCATCCCGGCCTTTTCAGGTGTCGACACCTTCACCCCGACGAGATCGAGCGACGGGTCCCCGATGACCGCGCGCAACGCCTCCCTGCCGGTCAACCCGGTGCCGACGTGGACGACTCGATAGCGACGACAGTCGGTCACGGTTCTCTCCCTCCTCGCCCCTGCAGGGCAACAGTTCTCGTCATCGTGGGACTGACCTGGGACAGGTCAGTCAGCGGTAGAACGGTCCCGGCTTGCCGGCTTCCTCGAGATGACCGTATGGGTCGTACAGGTTGACATCCGGGTAGGGGTTCTGATCGAAGGATGGCCGCGACAGACCTGCCTCCCGCAGCCCGGACAGCACGGCCAGCGGCACAGCGAACGACACCAGGCCCACCGTCACAGACACCAACAACTGCCGAGTCAGCGTCACCTTCGGACGCCCCCGCCTCGCCGGCATCCAGCGCGCGAGGCGGTTGATCAACACCAGTCCGCCACTCTCGTCCCGCACGCACATCACGGCGACCATGGCGAAAATCGGGGCGTCGTACACCGCCATGATCAGGGGAAAGTGGATGTGTCCGATGTGCAGCACCGGCCCGACCGCCTCAGTGTAGTAGAAAATCCCGGCTCTCATCCAGGTGAACTGGATGAGCCCGTTGATCGGGACGGCGATGATCGTCGCACCGATGAACACCCGCAGCAGTCTGCGCGGCGCCAACCAGCCGATGCGGCGTATCAGCGGATCCAAGAGCCTGTCGTGCAGCTTCAAGAACCCCAGACCATTCAGCAGATAGTAAGCGGCGTAGCCGCCCAGGAACGCCAGCGCCGGTTCGAGATTCGGTGAGATGTTCACGTACGGCCAGGACAGCGGGAAGTGCAACATGCGCGGATCGAATATCGCGAACGTCGCCCAGTTCGCGAGTGGATCCAGCGCTCCGGTGATCAGGCCGGCGAACGCGATGATGACCGCCCAGTGCACCTTTTGCTGCCGCCACGACAACCACACCAGGACGGCGATCAGACCGATCGCCAACGGGATCGAGCTGATGGAGACGGCCAGCGGCCAGTTGTCGAAGCCGAGGAACGGCGGATACGGGTCGGGGCCGGGATTCGGGTTCGCTTTCTTCGGGTCCCCGTGCAGACCTGTCTGAATGTTCGCGATCGTCACCATGGCGAACGCCAGGTATGCGATGACGAACAGCGACCACCCGATCCTGGCGGGCCACGGGGAGAAGTGCGCTTCGGCCGGTTCTGCCGAAGCGGAGTTCGGCGTCCGATCAACGGTATTGGTCACCTCACACCGCCACGGGAAGCGTGGACCACCCTCTGACGCTGGAGGTGTGAGCGCGTTTGGCCGCAGCGTAATCGACCTCCCAGTCGGGCCATCGCTTCAGCACCTCCTCGAGCGCGACCCGCGCTTGCATCCGCGCGAGCGCGGCGCCGAGGCAGAAGTGAATACCGCGACCGAATGACAAATGAGCTGCCTGCCGGTGGATGTCGAACCGGTCCGCGTCCGGGTACTGTCGCTCGTCCCGGTTCGCCGAACCGTTGATCAGCAGCATCACCGAGCCCTCGGCGACTGTCTGACCATAGAATTCGACATCACGAGCGACATGTCGTGCCTGCACAGGCGATGGCGCCTCGTAGCGCAGCACCTCTTCGATCGCCGCGGGGATGAGACTGAAATCTTCTGCTAATTCACGCCGTTGGTCGGGGTGGTCGGAAAGCAGTTGGCCGGCAAAGCCGATCAGCCGCGTCGTCGTTTCGTTTCCTGCGCCGACGAGTGTTCCGGCGTAGGTCAACACCTCTCCGCGAGTCAACCGCCTGCGGCCACCGTCACGTTCCTCGATCTCGGCGTTGACCAGTTCGGTCATCAGATCGTCTGATGGGTGGTCGTAACGCCAATCGATGAACTCCTCCAGCATCGAGCCTTGTCGCGTCAGCATGTCGTCGGCCGCATCGACCAGTTCGCCGTCTTTGAGTTCGAGAAGCCGGTCGGTGTTCTGACGGATGGCGATCTGCTTGTCCTCCGGTATGCCCAGCAGATATCCGATGGTGCGCATCGGCATCCACGCTCCGAGGTCGGCGATGAAGTCGAACGTCTCGGCGGTCTCGAGTGGCTCCAAGGCGCGCCGGCAGAACTCTCGCGCCAACGGTTCGACAGCAGCCATGCGCCGGGGCGTGAACACACCCGACAACAGGCGGCGATGAAAGTCGTGGATCGGAGGGTCCTCGAACAGGATGATGCCCGGCGGTACCTCGACGCCGTTGAGGATGATGTCGATGGTGGTGCCTTTGCCCGAGCGGTAATCCTGCCAGTTGGTCAGCTCGCGGGCGACGTCGGTGTGCCTGCTCAGCGCGTAAAAACCGTATTTGTCGTTGCGGTAGAGCGGCGCTTCGTCGCGCAGCCTTTTCCATACGGGGTAGGGATCGTCGTCGATGTCGAAGTCGAACGGGTCGTAGTACGGCTCAACCTTCACCCTGTAGGTCACACCCTGAGAATAGGCGTTACCGGTGGCCGTTTTGGCGGATTTCTCCCGGCCCGGCCTCACGGTGGGCACCGCCGAGCGCCCGCGTCACTGCCGCCTACCGCCACAAACGCCCGTATGAGAATATGAATTCTCGCATCGCGTGACGTGGGTGCACCTGCTTAGAACGGAATCGAAGGAGGCGGCAATGGCTCCGGCCGCCGTACGCAGCTTCATCTTCGCCGTCGAGTTCCGGATCGCCGAATCCGAGCGCGTGGGACCGGTGCTCGCGCAGCACGAAGAAAGTCTTCGCGATCTCGGCGCGCGCTATGCGTTCGTGTACGAGTCGGTGGTCGACCCCGGGAAGGTCCTGGTCGTCATCGGGATCCGAACCGAGCGGCCGCTGCTCGACCTCCTCCGCTCCCCGTACTTCTTCGACTGGTTCGACGCGGTCGGCATCGACGACCTTCCCGCCGTCTTCGCCGGCGAAGTCGTCGAACGCTTCGACCTCGGCGAGCCCCCCGAGCCGGGTACCGAGGTGGTGGTTGCCGCCGTCACCCGGGTCCAGAACGTCGAGGTCTTCATGGCTCACGTGCGCGAATCACTCGCCGACTTCGCCCGTTCAGGGATTCGCCGAACACTCGTGTACCGCGCCTTCGACACCCCTCGCGAAGTGCTCTTCCTTCATCAGCTTGCGACGGCCCGTACCGCGTTGCAGTGGGTTGCGGACTCCGACATCGCTTCGGAGTGGCTGACCTCCGCCGGCGTCGGCGCCTATCCGCCCGTATTCGTCGGACGGTTCGTCCACGCCATGCGACTGGCCGAGACCGCCGGAACGGATCTGCACTGATGTATGTGTGCCTGTGTCTCGGCATAACGATCGAGGCGGTCGCCGATGCCGTCGCCTCAGGCGCCAGGACGTCGCGGCAGGTGTCCGACGCGTGCGGTGCCGGATCGGACTGTGGCAGGTGCCGACGAACGATCCGCTCGATCATCAAATCCGCGGACGCGGAAACTCAAGTCAGGTAGGAGAAGCACGGCATGAGCGATCGACACTCCAATATCGAGGGCGCGCGGATGCTCGTGATCGGCGCATCCTCGGGCATCGGTCACGCGCTTGCGCGGGCGGCTCGCACCAGGGGCGCCCGTGTCGCGCTCGCGGCCAGACGGGTCGAGCTCCTGTCCGGGTTGGCAGAAGAACTCGACGGTTCCGCGCACGAACTCGACGTCTCCGATCCACGCGCGATCGAGCGGGTCGTCGACGAGGTGGCCACGACGTTCGGCCAGCTCGATGCGGTGGTGTTCACCAGCGCCGTGGTGCCGTTCGCGTTGATCGAGGAGACCGACGTCACGACGTGGCTGCACGCCTACGCCGTCAACGCGGTAGGCGCATCGCATGCGCTGCGTGCAGCGCTGCCCCACCTTGCCGACGACGCGGTCGTGCTCGTTGCGTCCAGTCACGATGTCGGTAGGCCACGCGCGGGCGTCGCGGCCTACCACGCCAGCAAGGCCGCTCTGGACGAAATCCTGCGATCATGGCGCGCCGAGCATCCGGAACTGGCCGTCATCCGTGTCAGCGTCGGCCCGACGGACGGCACTGAGATCCTCCGCGGGGCGGACCGCGACCTACTGGCCGATCTGTACCGGGCCTGGGCACAGGAGGGTCAAATTCCGGCGAAGATGTCCGCCGTCAACGACGTGGCCAACGCCATGCTGTCGTTGATCGCCATGTCTCGCGCCAACCCCACGGTCGTGAGCGACATCGTACATCTCGCCCCCCGCCTGAGCACAGGCCGATAGAAGGGATCCGTCAATGGATTTGGGCTTCGAAGGGGCGACCGCAGTCGTCACCGGCGGCAGTAAGGGGATGGGACTGGCGATCGCCGAAACGTTGGGCGCCGAAGGGGCGTCGGTGGCGATCATGGCGCGCGGTCGACAGGGTCTCGAAGCAGCCACCGAGCGGATCCGCAACGCCGGTGCGCCCGAGGTGCTCGCACTGAGCGTCGACATGTCCGACGCGAAGTCGATCGCAGCGGGATTCGCCTACGTCAACGACAGCTGGGGTCGCCTCAACGTGCTCGTGCACACGGTGGGACCGGACGCGGGTGCCTTCGAGGAGCTCGATGACGACGACTGGCACGCCGCTTTCGACCTGGGCACGATGGCCGCGGTCCGGTCAGTGCGGGCAGCGCTCCCGATGCTGCGCGCCGCCGAGTGGGCCCGCATCGTCACCCTGTCCGCGCACTCGATCCAGCGTCAAAGTCCGCGACTCGTCGCCTACACCGCAGCGAAGGCCGCCTTGTCGAGCTTTACCAAAAATCTCTCGAAAAGCCTTGGCCCCGAGGGCATACTCGTCAACTGCGTATGCCCGGGAACCATCGTGACCGCGAGCTTCACCGAGATTCTGCAGGATGTGCTCGCCGCCGACGGACTCAACTCCGCGGATCCGCACGATGTGATGACGTGGGTGGAGCGGACCTACGGGCACCCCTGTGACCTCGGGCGGGCTGGGCTACCGGAGGAAATCGCCTCGGCAGCAACTTATCTGGCATCGCGCCGCAACGGCTATGTCACCGGTGCCACGGTAAACGTCGATGGCGGCTCGGACTTCATCTGAACATGCGAGCGCCTTTGCAGGACGATCAGCTGTTCTTCGACATCTCTGCGGCGGCCGTGTCGGCCCACTGCGCCTGGTGCCGGCCCATCGTCATGGCGCCATTCCAACCGCCGTCGGTCCACAGCACCTCACCGCCGACATAACTGAACCGCGGGCTGCCGAGACAGACCAGCGGCCAGGCTTGTTCCTCGGCAGTCGAATACCGTCCGATCGGTCCGACCGCCTGATCGACGGTCTCCTTGCCCATCAGATCCTGGAAGGCCGGCATCATCGCCGTCTCGGTGGGGCCCGGGTTGATGCAGTTGATGCGGATGCCGCGGCGGCCGAGTTCGGGATACCACCAGCCCACCCATGCATCGATGATGTACTTCGAGTAGGCATAGCCGCTCCACGACCACAACTTCTCGTTGGCGGTCAGCCATTCGACGGCGGCCTCGAACCCCCTGGTCTCGAGCAGCCCGGCGATGACCTTGATGTGGTCCTGCCAGCCGATCGCGGCCGACGACGAAATCACGCTGATGGCCGACCCCTCGGGCATCTTCGGCACGAGCTGCTCGGCGAGGTGACGCGCCCCGACGAAGTTGACCAGAATCGTGTCCCATTCGCTGAAAGGCGGACCGGGCAGCCCGGCACAGCTGAAGAGCCCGTCGACGGGGCCGTCGATGGAAGCCGCGACCTCTTCGATGCTCCTTGCGTCGCGTAGATCGATCTGTAGCGCGCGGGCGACGGGAACGGTGGTCGGCTTGATGTCCAGGGCGGTGACCGTCGCACCGAGATCGACGAGGATTTGCGCGGTCGCCTGACCCATGCCCGACGCCGCACCCGTTACGACCACCGACTTGCCCCGGTACCTCAGCACATCGTCCACGGCACGCTCCTGTCGAGAATTTCATTTACCGATTGTGAGAACCTACGTTATCACCGGTGTACTGTCGCACCGTGACGGTTTCGAACGGGGCCGCCCCATGACCGCCGGTGCTCGCCCATTGCGCATCATTCAGTGGGCAACCGGCTCCGTCGGCTCCGAGATGATCACCACCATCCTCGATCACCGCCCCGACCTCGAGTTGGTCGGAGCCCGCGTGTATTCCGACGCCAAGAACGGGGTCGACATCGGGACGCTCGTCAACAGAGCTCCCATCGGGGTCACCGCCACCACCGATGTCGCCGCCATCCTCGCGCTGGACGCCGATCTCGTGTTGTACGCGCCGTCTTTCACCGATCTCGACGATGTCTGTGCGCTGCTCGAGAGCGGCAAGAATGTGGCAACGCCGTCATTTCTGTTCCATCCTCGGCGCATTCCCGAGACCGACAGGGACAAGCTTCTGGCGGCGTGTGAGAAGGGCAACAGCACCATCCACGGCAGTGGCCTCAACCCGGGCAATCTGTCCGGCGTGCTGCCGCTGGCGCTGTCGGGCATGAGCCGCACAATCGAGCGCCTGACCCTGCAGGAGAGAGCTGATTGGACGCTGTGGGAGAGCACCGAAATCACTTTCGATGGAATGTGGTTCGGCCGACCGGTTGATGAGGTGACCCCCACCGCCAACAGTTACCTGAGTTTTCTGACGAAGCTGTTCGTCGAGCAGACCTGGTTCATCTCCGACAGCTTGAATGCCGACATCGACGGCGTCTCGGTGTCCCTGGAAACGGTGCCTGCGAGCAAGGACCTCCAGGTCTTCGATCACGTGGTGCGGCAGGGCAGCACGGCCGGACAGCGGTGGAATTTCATCGGCCATCGCCGCGGTGAGCCGCTGATCGAATTCGAAACGCTGTGGACCGTCGGCGGTGAATATCCCGACCACTGGCCGCAACCGCTCGATGGCTGGACACTGACCATCGAGGGTGACCCGTCCATGCGTACGCACTTCTTTCCGCTGGCCAGCTTCTCGCGCGAGGCATCGATCTCAGAGCACGTCCGCGCCGGTCTCATCACGGTGGCGATGCAGGTCGTCAATGCCATCCCGGCGGTCTGCGCGGCCCCGGCGGGTTTCGCGACGATGGCGGACCTGCCACTCATCCGTAGCTTCACAGGATTTGGAAACAGGCGCGACAGCTAGTCGCTGCGGTTGGTCCAGTGCGCGACAAACGGCGCGATGTCCGACAGGTCATAAAGCCCCGGCTCAGCCGCGACGACCGTGGGTATGGCGTTGATTGCATGCATCGCGGTGGCCAAGCACCCCTGTTCGGTGTGATTTTCACCGGGAGAACCGATTTCGAGGTGTATTCGCATGTTCGGCTCACCTTCGAAGGCCAGATCGTATCCAATCTCGTTCGGCCAGTGCGGGGCCAGATCGTCAGCCATGCGGGTGAGATGCTCGACCGATAGCGTGGTCTCGCCGCAGTCGACGACCACGCCGAACCGCATGGCACCGACGGTGCCCGAGGGGATCTCGCCCGCGGCGACGGTCAACGCGCGCGGCGTCGTCACGACCTCACGGAAGCCCTCGACCGACCGAATGCGCAATCCGAGCGCCTGAGCGAGCACCGTCGCGCTGCCGATCCATGCGCTCGCCGCATACTCGGCGTTCGCGAGCAGCGGGGTGGTGTCGTCGGGTGCGTGCCCGAAACCCATGGCATTGAAGACCAGGTCGTGACTGGCGTAGGTGGAATAGTTGAGCACTTCGCGGACTGTGATCCGGTTCGTCTGCTGGGTGAGCCGCGACAGGAGGGGCGCGATCGACTCGCCGAAGAAACCGGGGTACAGGCCCACCCCGAGGAACGAGGATTGACCTGTCTCACAGGCGTTTTCGATGTTATCGGCCAGCGATTCGTGCAGCGAGCGCGGATGGACGAACCTGCTACCCGTGGCGACAACATTCTTACCAGAAGCGAGCAGGTCACAGACATCGGCGAAGCAGCCCGGGGTGTCGGTCTCGACCTTGCCCATGTAGAGCACGACGTCGGCATCGGTGGCGATGATGGCGTCGCGGTCGTCGCTGGTGACCACTCCGGCCTCACCGGCACCGCACAACGTGCCCGCGTCGACACCGGCTTTCGCCGGATCGTAGACCCGAACACCGACGACAGAGAGATCCGGCCGGCCGAGGATGTGGCGAAGCGCCATCATTCCGGTGACGCCGGTCGACCACTGAACCACTCGCGTCATACGGGTGCTCCCTCAATTCCACACGACGTCGAGGCGAGGGGGCGACCGGAACATCGTTCCGGTGATGTAGGGCGCCGGCGCGTCGGGATCGAGCCGGAGTCCGGGCAATTCGTCGAACAAGGCGTTGAAGATCTTCGTGGTCTCGAGCCGAGCCAGATGCATGCCCAGGCAGACATGGGCCCCGTGCGCGAACCCGATGTGCGGCTTGCGTTCCCGGAAAATGTCGAACTTCTCCGGTTCATTCCACCGCGTTTCGTCGTGGTTCGCGCTGCCGAGACTGAGCATCATCGTCGCACCCTCGGGTACGTGAACCCCGCCGATCTCGGTGTCGCGGGTGACCTCGCGCATGAAATTGAGCAGCGGGGTTTCCCAGCGAATGCCTTCCTCGATCGCCTGCGGCAGCAGGCTGCGGTCGGCGCGCACCGCGTCGAGCTGATCAGGATGGGTAAGCAATGCGTAGGCCAGGCTGGCAGTCGAGCGGGACGTGGTCTCGGCGCCCGCGGGCAGTAGGTTGCGCATGAAACCGTAGATCTGTTCGTCGGACATCTTGACGCCGTTGATCTCCGCACCCGCGAGGATCGACACCATGTCATCCCTGGGCGCTTTCCGCTTCTCGGCCAGAATCCCGACGAAGTACTCCTTCATCGTCGCCGACGCCCGCATCGCGCGGTCCATGTCGGCGCGGAAGCCCAGCAGGTCGATCGCGAGTCGGTGGAAATGCAGCACATCGGAATCGGGCAAACCCAACAGGGCAGCGATCACCCGCACCGGAATCGGCATGAACACAGCGTCGACCAGGTCGGCCCGCTTGGCGGCCTTGATCTTCGCGATGGTCTGGTCCACCAGCGGGCCGACGAGTTCGGTATCCCAACGCTTCATCGATGAGCGAGCGAAGGCGAACTCGTGCAGCTTGCGGTAAATCGCGTGTTCGGGGTCCTGCATCTCGAGGATGGTGGGGCCCTGAAGTGGCCGTACCACGTCCTCGTAACACCGGGTGCTGAAGGTGATGTTGTCGGTGAAGATCGCCTTGACGGTGTCGAACGTGTACGCCGTGAAGGTCGGCGGGCCGTCTTCCGAATTGCCGATCATGCCCATCTCGGGCCACCCGGTATGCACGGGCGCCTGTGCCCGCAGCTCCTTGAGGAAGGGGTACGGCGTGGCATCACCGTCGGCGCCCATGCCTGCGTTGAATTTGTCTTGAGCGTCTCGAATGCTCTGCTCGAGATCTTCGACGCTCGCCGGCTCGAACATGCGACGACTCCTCACTGCGGATCGGCCGCTATCAACATACACCCTGGTGGTTGCCGACCTCCATCATGTACGTTTGGCCGGAGTGAAGCCATAGCCTCAGCGAAAAGCACACCAGGAGCGATCGATTGGTAACTCGAGTCGTCCAATGGGCCACGGGCGCCGTCGGTCGCGCTGCGCTCGCCGAACTCATTGAGAACCCTGATTTTCAATTGGCCGGCGTGCTGGTGTACGACCCGGCGAAGGCTGGACAGGACGCCGGGTCGCTGTGCGGCCTTCCGGCGACCACCGGCGTCCTCGCTACCACGGACAAGGACGAGATCTTCGGACTCGGCGCCGACGTCGTCATCCATGCCGCCAGCAAGGCCCATGCCGTTGACACCAACGCCGACGACATCTGCCGACTGCTTGCGGCGGGCACCGACGTCATCACGACGACGTCCTACAACCACCTGCCGACCTACGGCGCCGAGACCGAGGCCGCTTTCGTCGAAGCATCCCGGGCGGGACAGTCCCGCTTCCACGCCGCGGGAGAGAACCCGGGATTCATGTTCGAACGCCTGGTGGCGACCGTGACGGGGCTGAGCAAGTCAATCGATCGAATCGACCTCTACGAAGCGACCGATGTCTCGGCAGTCGACAGCCGACCCATGCTCGTCGACCTGATGGGTATGGGCCGAGCGCCCGAGGACGTCAGCGTCGACTCGCCGATCATCAAGAAGCTCGACATGGCGTACCGTCAGGCGCTCAACGCCACCGCCGACGTTCTCGGCGTCACGCTGTCGCACGTCGAGGTCTCCGTTGATGCCACCACGCTTCCGCACGACCTCGAGGTGACGGCGGGCACTATCGAGGCGGGAACGGTCGTCGGCCAACGGTTCTCATGGGTCGGACACTGGTCAGGCCGCCCGCTGCTGGCCATCCACGAGGAATGGGTCCTCACGCGGGATCTGCCCCAATGGGGGCTCACGCCGCTTGCCCCGGGAGAGAAGGCGCCGCTGATCCGCGCCGTCATCAAGGGCGAACCGAGTTTCGAGCTCGCGCTCGACGTCGGCTGGGACGGCAAGGTGCCCAACGGGCAGCACGCGCAACCGGGGCATCTGATGATCGCGATGGGCGCGGTCCGGGCGATCCCTTACGTGAGGGCCCAGCCGCCGGGGATCGTCACGGCACCGGTGTTCGGTGCGATCCAGCTGGGCAGCCAGCGTCGAAACTGAGCTTCTGCAGACATATTCGCGCCTTCGTCGCGCACAAGCTCAGTCTCGGCAGGCGCTCACCGCGCGTGCGATGTTGTCGCTCGGCGCCGCGTGGAATACGTGTCCGCTTCCGTCCGGTAGCACTCGGCGCGCGATCAGGTAATCGGAGCCCAGCCAACCCTGCCTGATGTAACGGCCGAACCGGAGGAACGTCCCCGGGGCTCCACTCGCCGAGGGGACGAGCTTCACCTGCTCGATTCCGTGCTTGACACCTTCGCCGGTCAGCGGCCTCGCAGCCGCCAAGCCGCGGGCGATCACGGTCGCGACGTCGTGGCACAGGCCCGGCATCGAGTGCGCCGGTCGGCGGCCGTAGCGCGACTCGAACCGGTCGAGGAAGGCCTGACCGACGCGGTTTCGCTCGTCGTAGCTGTCAAGACCGATCCAGCCGCGCAGGTGATGCATCCACTCGGCGTTGATGTGCGCCATCTCGAACGCCGTCGTGGTGTAGCGCGGCGGATCCCAGCCGGCACTCTCCAAGGCGTCCGAAAAGCCCCACAACCCGTGGCCGAAACCGACGTGCACCAGCGCATCGGGACCGGCCGCCCGCAGTTGGGCGACCACCGCCTCCTTGTCCGCTTCGACCTGAGGGATGGCCGCCGTGGCCACGACCTTCAATCCCGCTGCGGAATAAGCCTTCTCGGCGAACGCGAGATACTCCTTGCCGATGAGAGAGGCCTCATAAGCGATGGCGATGCGCGACCTTGCGTCGCCGAGCATCACCGCGGCGAGCATGACCGGCTCCTCGGGCATCGATCCGTTGTTGAGCGCGAACGTCCACTCCCCCAGCGCCTCCTCCGATCCCGACAGGATGAGATTCGGAACCTTGGCCACGCGGTCGGCGTGCGCGGACAGCGGCACCGCGTTATCGGAGACGTACGGGCCGAAGATGACCAGGCAGCCTTCGGCGACCAGCTCGTCGTAACCGCGTTCGACGGCATGGTAGGTGCCATTGGGCAGGCCGATGACGTCGCGCCGCACCACCTCGATCGGCCGGTCGACAAGCCCGGCGGAGCCCGCTTCCTCGAACACCAGCCGCAACGTGTCCAGCGTATCGTCCTCGGTGCTGGACCTGGTCGGATAGTCGTTGAGCAGACCGACTTTCAGCGGAGCCACTGAACCGTATGCGCGGGCCTGTTCCTCTGCCATCCCCGCAACATACACAATGAATGTCGCTAGGATGCCCCTATGGCCAAGCGTGGTGGCACGGAATCCGAACGACGCGCTCGCGGAGATCAAACCCGTCGTGACCTCGTCGACGCCGGTCGCGTCCTGTTCGTCGAGAAGGGCTACTTCAACACCAGCATCGGCGACTTGGTCACGACTTCTGGCGTCGGCACCCGCGGCGCCTTCTATCACCACTTCAAGGACAAGGCCGAGCTCTTCCGCGCGGTGTTCGAGGAGGTCGAACGAGACCTCACATTGCGTTCGCTGTCCTCACCGCCGCGCGGCACGGATTCGTGGGAGCGGCTCTGCGCAGGTCTTCACGGCTTTCTCGAGTCTGCACTCGAACCCGAGGTGCAGCGCATCATGCTGGTCGACGGGCCTGTCGTCTTGGGCTGGCGGACACTTCGCGCGATCCAGGAGGACAACAGCATCGCGTTGATCAACGAGATGGTACGCAATGCCATCGCCGAAGGCAGCATCGACGATCTGCCCGTCGCCGAACTGACGCACATGCTCGTCGCATCGCTCGAGGAGGGCGCGCTTCTGGTGGCGCACGCGAAGAGCCCCGGCCGAGCACGCGGTCGTGCGGCACGGATTCTCGACCGGCTTCTGCTCAGCTTCGCTACGGAGCCGCGCAAGGTGGTCAGGCGGTAGCAGTGGTTGATTCGCGACTCGGGATGGTGGCCTACCGTATGGAAATGAGCGTTTTCATTTTTGATTATTGTTCTTCTACTGAACTGATAATGTGGCTTCGCCCACGTCTGAAGGAGACCTGATGCCAGACGCGCCACCACAGCGAGTCGCCGTAGTTGGAGCGTCTGCGGGTCTGGGCCGGTGCATCGGTCTGGGCCTCGCGAAGGAGGGCGCCAAGGTTGCGTTCCTCGCTCGACGTCGTGACCGCCTCGAGAACGCCGCCAAGGAGGCGGGCAGCGGTGCGGTAGCCGTCGCGTGTGACGTCACGGACGCGGGCGCCTGCCAACGCGCGATGACAGCCGTCGTTGAACAATTCGGTGGTCTCGACGCCCTCGTTTACACGACCGGCGTCGGTGTTCTCGCCCCGCTGACCGAGGTGACAGCCGAGCAGTGGGCAAATCTCTTCGCCACCAACGTCACCGGCGCCTCACTCATTACCGCGGCGGCTGCACCTCACCTGGCCGCCAACGCCGGCTCGGCGGTGTACCTTTCGTCGCTCAGCGCTTCCTACTCCGCCCCATGGCCCCTGCTGGGTGCCTACGCGGTATCAAAGGCAGCGTTGGACAAACTGGTCGAGGCCTGGCGGATCGAACACCCCAACATCGGCTTCACCCGCCTGGCGGTCGGCGACTGCTTCGGCGGTGAGGGAGACTCCCAGACCGAGTTCAACAAGACCTGGGATCCGCAGGCGCTCGAGAACGCCATCCGGTTCTGGATGGACAACGGCTACATGCAGGGCGGTCTGGTGGAAGCCGATCACCTCGTTGACGTCGTGCACAACGTACTTCGTTGCGGAAACAGCAGTTTCATCCCATACCTGACATTGGCTCCCAGACCGTCGGGCGCGGTGGCCGAACTTCGACAGTGGTGAAGGACACTCGTGACACACGAATCGCGCATGCTCATCGACGGCAAGCTCGTCGAATCAGAAACAGGCCGGCAGTTCGACAACATCAACCCCGCGACCGAGGAGGTCCTCGGCGGCACCGCCGACGGCACCCGCGCCGACATGGAACGGGCGGTGGCGGCCGCCCGCCACGCGTTCGACCACACCGACTGGTCGCGAGACGGACAGGCCCGTGCCGCCGGACTGCGTCAACTGCAGGCGGCGCTCGAGGCCGAACGCGAGGAGATCCGCAGCGAGCTCATCGCGGAGGCCGGCTGCCCGCTGCTGAGCACGTTCGGACCACAGCTCGACGTGCCGCTCAAGGAAGCCCTGGGTTGGCCGGCCGATATGATCAGCCAGTTCCCCTGGAAACGAACACTTCCCGATAAGGATGCGTTCGGCATGGGGACCCTCGCTGCCCGTGAAGTGTGGAAGGAACCTGTCGGAGTCGTCGGCGTCGTCACGCCGTGGAACTTTCCGTTCGAGATCATCCTCAACAAGATCGGGCCGATTCTCGCCATGGGCAACACGATGGTGCTCAAGCCCGCTCCCGATACGCCCTGGAACGCCACCCGCATCGGCCGGATCATCGCCGAGCAGACCGACATTCCGCCTGGGGTGATCAACATCGTCACCTCGTCGGATCATCTGGTCGGCGAGGTGCTCTCGACCTCTCCCCTCGTCGACATGGTGGCCTTCACCGGGTCGACGGCGACCGGCCGGCGCATCATGAAGGCCGCCGCCGACACGGTCAAACCGACATTCCTCGAACTCGGCGGCAAGTCGGTGTACCTGGTGCTCGACGACGACGGCGACATCAGTGCATCGGTGGGCGGCAGCGCGTTCATATCCATGCATGCCGGACAAGGCTGCGCCATGCCGACCCGGTTGCTGGTGCCCCGCAGTCGCTACGCCGAGGCGGTCGAGATCGTCAAGGTCGCCATGGAGAAGAACAAGTACGGTGACCCCACCGACCCCTCCGTGTTGCAAGGCCCTCAGGTTTCCAAGCGCCAGCAGGACCGGGTGATGGGCTATATCGAGAAGGGTAAGCAGGAAGGGGCAAGGGTCGTCACCGGCGGCAACGTTCCTTCGCACCTCGAGAAGGGTTTCTTCGTCGAGCCAACGGTTTTCGCCGACGTCGACAACCGGATGACGATCGCCCAAGAGGAGATTTTCGGCCCGGTGCTGTCGGTCATCGGATTCGACGACGACGACGATGCGGTGCGCATCGCCAACGACTCCATCTACGGCTTGTCGGGCGTGGTGTTCGCCAACGACCTGGACCGAGCCAAGTCGGTCGCGAGCCGGATCCGCACCGGGACCCTCGGAATCAACGGCGGCCTCTGGTATGGCGCAGACGCCCCCTTCGGCGGCTACAAGCAATCCGGTGTCGGTCGGCAATGCGGCATCGAAGGCCTCGAAATCTTTACCGAAACCAAGACTGTCGGCTGGCCGAAGGGGGCATAGATGAAATCACGTGCGGCCGTGTTGCGCGGCGTGGGCATCGATTGGGAAGTCACCGACATCGAACTGGACCCGCCCCGCGCCGGTGAGGTTCTGGTCAAGATGGCCTACGCCGGGATCTGCCATTCCGACGAACACTTCTACACCGGCGACAGCGTGCCCAGTCCGGAGATGGAAGAACTGATGCGGGCCTCCGGTGTGCCGGTGCCGGAGTGGTTCCCGATGCTCGGCGGGCACGAGGGAGCCGGCATCGTAGAAGACGTCGGTCCTGAGGTGAAGACGCTCAAACCCGGTGACCACGTGGCGGTCTCGTTTTTCCCCGCATGTGGCACCTGCCGCTGGTGCGTGACCGGGCGCACCTATCTCTGCGACGTCGGCGCCGACATCTACAGCAAGGCCATGACCACCGACGGCACGTGCAGGCGCCACGTCGGCGACGAGGACCTGATGGCGATGATGCAGGTCGGCACCTTCTCCGAGTACGTGGTGGCGTCCGAACGCTCGCTGGTCAAGATCAACGACTGGGTACCGCTGGAAGCGGCCTCTCTCGTATCCTGCGGTGTCACAACAGGTTTCGGCTCCGGCTCGGTGGCGGCAGGAACCGAACCCGGCGACACCGTCGTGGTGGTGGGTGTGGGCGGCATCGGTATGAACGCCGTGCAGGGCGCGAAGGTCGCCGGCGCCAAGCACATCGTCGCCGTCGACCCGAACGAGTTCAAACGCGAGATCGCTCCCACCTTCGGCGCCACTCACACCGCCGTCGACGCCGGTTCCGCCCTGGAACTGGTCAAGGAGATCACTTGGGGCGTCATGGCCGACCGCGTCGTACTGACGCCCGGAGTTGTGCCGGCCGACCTCGTTATGGTGGCGCTGATGCTGCTGCGCAAGGGCGGCACCTGCGTCCTCACCGGCATGGCGAAAGTCAGCGACTTGATGGTCCCGCTGAGCCTGCCCGACATGGTGAGTTCCTGTAAGACCCTCAAAGGGGTCCTCTACGGCGAGATGAACCCCCGCGAAGCCATGCCGAGACTGCTGTCGATGTACGAGGCGGGGACTCTCAAGCTCGACGAATTGATAACGCAGAAGTACAAGCTGGACGACATCAACGAGGCGATGAAGGATCTCAGATCCGGGAGCAACATCCGCGGGGTCATCGCTTTTTAGGACGCAGGTCGCGACGGCGTTTCGGAACGACTCGCAGCGGTGCAGGGTAGAGTCGGTTCCATTCAGAGGCTGAGCCCACGCCTCACAGTGAATGTGCGTGAGTGCAGGGGTGTGATGGTTTCCATTTCCGACGTCGCTTTCCACGGTGACCGATGACCAGCGACAGGACCGTGAGAACTGCGGCGCCCGGCGAAGCAGCCGGCTGGCAGTCCGTTCCTCACCCTGTGGTCATGGTCGACCGCGACGGTGTCATACGGGGACTGAGCGACTCCGCGCGCTCCCTCTTGCCGGAGGCCGAGGTCGGGGCCAGGTTCGCCGACACGGCACCGCCGTGGTTGACGTGCGCCCATGACCGATTTCTGCGAGACGCGTCGGCCGACGTCGCGCAGGCGTCGACCATCGGCGAGCTCACAGGGCGCGATTTCGAGGCACGCCCCTCGGCACTGCCCGGCGGCGAGGTCGCGTGGTGGCTGGTCGAAGACACCCACCGGACTCTGCAGAACGCGCACGAGGAGCTCGCCAGGGAACGCGGGCGCGCCGCGCTTCTCGACGACGTCTCTGCGGTGCTGATGGCATCGCTGAACTTCGAACGCTGCATGGAGGCGACCGCGCAGATGGCGGAGCGTCATCTGGCGGACGCCGCGGTGGTCGTCGCGCCCGTCAGGGGTGAGCGGATGCCTGTCGTCTGCAGCGGACCCGACGGTGCCGCCGAACACCGCAGCGTGGAAACCGACCCCGCCGAGGTGTCGGGCCTCAGCGAGGCTCTTCGCGGGTTCCCGCCGGTCCCGTCGCGCTGGATCGACCCCGCGTCGGTGCCCGACTGGTTGATTCCATCGCACTTCGTCGGGCAGGTCGGATCGGTCCTGATCACACCGCTGCCCGGCCACGGCGTTCCGGCAGGCGCACTCGTGTTGTTGCGCCGCGACTCGCACACGGCATTCAGCGAGAACGAGGAACGGTTCGCGCGGCTGTTCGCGTCACGTGCGGGTGCGGCGCTCTCCGCGGCGCGGTTGTATGCCGAACAGTCGGCGATCACCCGCACCCTGATGCGCGAACTGCTGCCCCCTCCGTTGACACCGAACGGGGATTTCGAGCTCGCAGGCGGCTACCGCGCGTCGGCAGACCACGAGCTGGTCGGTGGCGACTTCTACGACGTCCATCCCGCCGTGGACGCCGACGGCGAAACCCTTGTCGTCCTCGGTGACGTCTGCGGCAAGGGCCTGGAGGCCGCTGTACTCAGCGGCAAGATCCGCAACACGCTGCAAGCGCTCGCGCCACTGGCCGATCAGCACGAAGCGGTGCTCAAACTGCTCAACAGTGCGCTGTTGACCCCCGACAACAGCCGTTTCGCCACGGTCGTGCTCGCCTCCGTCGCGCACCGCGACGGTCAGTTGAAGTTGCGGCTGACCTGCGCCGGGCACCCACCGCCGCTGATCGTGCGGAACGACGGAACGGTGGAGCAGACGGACACCCGTGGCATGTTGGTCGGCGCGCTGCCGCAGTTCAAAGCGCGATCGACCGAGGTCTCGCTCGCCCCCGGCGAGACGTGCCTGCTCTACACCGATGGCCTGTCCGAAGCCCGCGGCGGCCCACTCGGCCACGAGGCCTTCGGCGAAGAACGCCTGATCGGCGCGTTGGCGCAGTGCGCGGCGCTGCCCGCCGAAGCGGTTGTCGAGCGGATGATGATGCTCGCCTCGCAGTGGGTAACCGATCGGGAACACGACGACATGGCCGTCGTGGCCATCACGGCGCCGCGCCGGACACATCTCAGTGCGGTCGACGGCCACACTGCAGGCAGGTATATAGCGTGAGCGGACCGGACATCGGCGCGCAAACAGCCGCGGCCGATCCCGCAGCGGTGCGCGAGCGACTGTGGGAAGCGGCGCTCGACGGTGACGAGCAGACCGCGGTTGCGGCCCTCTTCGCGGCGGTTGACGCGGGAATGACGCCCGAGGATGCGCTACTCGAGGTGATCGCGCCCGTCCAACGCAGGGTCGGCGCGGAATGGGCGGCCAACCGGATCACCGTCGCCCAGGAGCACGCGGCCACCGCGATCAACGACCGCGTCATCGCGGCTCTGTCGCAACACCCCTCCAGCGAATCCACCGACGAGGCCGGACGCGTCACCGTGGCCTGCGTGGACGGGGAATGGCACGCGCTACCCGCCCGGCTGCTCGCCGAAGTTCTCCGCCTGCGCGGCTGGCGGGTGGACTTCCTCGGCGCCCAGGTGCCGACGCCGCACCTGATCGCACACCTGCATCAGCACGCGCCCGACGCCATCGCGTTGTCGTGCTCGATCCCCACCCGCCTGCCCGCCGCGCACGCCGCGATCACCGCGTGCCAGGCCGCAGGCGTCTCGGTGCTCGTCGGCGGCGCGGCGTTCGGCCCCGACGGCCGCTACGCACGGCTTCTCGGTGCCGACGCGTGGGCACCGGATGCCCGGGCCGCCGCGCAGTGCCTACGCGCCGACATCGGTCGACTACGCCTCACCCCGAACCGGCAGCTTGCCGACCAGCTACCGCACCTGGCCGACCAGGAGTACTCGATGGTCAGCACCGCCAAACCACAACTGGTCAAGTCCACCGTCGCCGAGTTGGAGAACCGCTTTCCCGCGATGCGGGACTACAGCGAGGCGCAACGCGAACACACCACCGAGGACATCGCCCACATCGTCGACTTCCTCGCGACCGCCCTCTACATCGACGACCACGAGTTGTTCATCGGGTTCATCGTGTGGACGGCCGAAGTGCTCAGTTCCCGTGACGTACCGGCGGCCTCGCTGATCCCCGCGCTGGAGCTGCTGTCCGCTCAGCTGCAAGACTTTCCACGAGCTCAGCGCCATCTGGCCGCTGCGCGCACCGCCCTGGCCCCCGACACCACACCGATCGCATGAAACTCACCTTGAAGTCTGACGTCACGATTCCGTCCGCACGCCTCACCGTCGCGGGCGACCTCGCTTACGGAAATACCGCGCGGCTGGTGGATGCCGTCTCCGAGCTGCTCTCCACCGACGCCCGCGTGAAAGACATGCACCTCGACTTCGCCGAGCTGGAGTTCGTCGACTCCACCGGTCTGTCAGCGCTGCTGGTGATCCACCGGGAGGTGACACGCTCCGGTGTCGTGCTGCACCTCGACAACCGGCCGCGACAGCTCGACCGCGTCCTCGAGATCACCGGCCTGCTCGAACATCTGACGTCGGGTGAGGCCACCGCTTCCCCACGTCCGGACGAAATCGAGATCGGTTGAGCGACATAGTCGGACGGGTGTCCGCGTTGCAGCGCTACCCCGTGAAATCGATGCTCGGAGAAGTACGCGACCGGGTCCGGATCGGGGCGATGGGCGTCGACGGCGACCGGCGGTACGCCCTCATCGACGAGGAGACCGGACGAGTCGCCACCGCCAAGCACCCGCGGCGATGGAGCACCCTGTTGCAGTGCGCGTCGACGACCGGCGAGGACGGAAGCGTCACGGTTACCCTGCCCGACAGGCGAAGTATGCCGGTCACCGAGGCGGCCGAGCCGCTGTCCGAACTGCTCGGGCGCACAGTTCATGTCGCCGACGAGCGGGCCGCCGGCGTGGTTCTCGAGCGGTCCGATCCGCTGGAGGTGCTCGCACACGGCATCGACGCCGAGTTCGATCCGGTGCTTCTCGAACTCGGGCAGGGTGCACCCGGCGGCGCGTTCGTCGACCACTCGCCGGTGCATCTGATCACAGCGGCCACCCTCGACGCGATCGGCGTGGGCATGGATGGGGCGCTGCGGTACCGACCCAACGTCGTCATCGACGTCGGGTCTGAGCCCTTCGTCGAGAACGGATGGGTGGGAGCCGAAATCGAGCTCGGTGAGGCCACGCTACGCGTCACGCTGGCCACCCCACGCTGCGCCGTTCCGACACTGCGACATGGTGCGACCGAACGACTTCCAGATGCCGTGCGGTACCTGCTGGACCACAACCGCGTCGAGGTGCCGGGCTTCGGTAAGGCGCCGTGTGCGGGGGTCTACGCCGAGGTGGTCGTCGTCGGCACCGTCAGTACGGGCGACAAGGTGCGCGTCGGATAGCCGCCCCAAAGGGCTCGTCTTGACTTGTCACCATCACCCTGATGCCGCCGGCGCGGAAGCGGGTATGAAGAGGTGATGACGAACCCCTCCCCTTCAGGTAAGACCGTTTTCATCACCGGGGCCGCCGCCGGTATCGGGCGCGCCACGGCGCTGACGTTCGCCCGCAACGGATTCGTCGTGGGCGGCTACGACATCGACGAAGTCGGGCTCAAGTCGCTGGCCGACGACATCGAGCAGCTGGGCGGTGTCGCGCACACCGGCCACCTCGATGTCACCGACCCCGACGAGATGGCCGCGCGGGTGCGGGAGTTCGCCGAGGCCGCCGGTGACCGGCTCGACGTGATGATCAACAACGCGGGGATCCTGCGCGCCGGTCGCTTCGAGGAGATGGACATCGGAGGCCACCACAAGGAGATCGACATCAACGCCAAGGGTGTGGTCAACGGTCTTTACGCGGCGTTTCCCTACCTGCGTAAGACCCCGAACTCGGTCGTGGTGAACCTGTCCTCCGCGTCGGCGATCTACGGTCAGGCCGAGCTCGCCAACTACAGCGCCACGAAGTTCTTCGTCCGCGGTATCACCGAGGCGCTCGACATCGAGTGGAACCGCTACGGCATCCGGGTCATCGCGATGTGGCCCCTATATGTGCAGACGGCGATGACCCAGGACGTCAAGACCGGAACGACGGACTCGCTCGGCATCCGGCTGACCGCACAGGACATCGCCGACGCGATCCTCGAGGCCATCGAACCGTCGCGACTGCGGCGCGCCATCCACCAGGTGCACTTCCCGGTCGGGAAGCAGACCAAGGTGATGACCATCGCCTCCCGGTTCTCCCCGGGCTGGCTGACCCGTTACGCGAACAAGAAGCTGTCACATTCCTGACGCCCACCGGCATCTGTTGAGGTTCAAATCGGGCTGATCGCAACGGATGTCCCATACGCGGCGATCGGCACGGTCAACGATTTGCGGACGTGGTTCCTGATCTTCGCGTTCGTCGCAATCGGCTTGGAGTTCTCTCTGAAGGGTCGCAGGGAGGCCGGTTGGCGCCCGATCGCGTTGTTCGCCTCGGCGACCGTGGTGAACATCGTCGTGGCACTGGGTCTGGCCGTCGTGTTGTTCGGGAACTTCCAGGTCGGTTAGCTACGCTCGCCGGGTGGCCAAGAGGCTGAATCGACGAGGCTTCCTGACGATGACCGCCGGCGCGGCACTCGTCACCGCCGGATTCGCGGCCGGATGCGGTCCGGACAAACCGGGCGCCGTGGCCAAGGATGGCTCGGTCACCGTCAAGCACGCGTTCGGCGAGACCAAAATCCCCGCGCCGCCCAAGCGGGTGGTCAGCGCCGGGTTGACCGGGCAAGACGACCTGCTCGCGCTCGGCGTCGTGCCGATCGCGGTGACGGACTGGTTCGGCGGAGAGCCGTTCGCGGTATGGCCTTGGGCGCGACCGAAACTCGGCTCCGGGCACCCCGTCGTGCTCAGCCTCGCCGAGGGCATCCAGGTCGACCAGATCGCTGCGCTGAACCCCGACCTCATCGTCGCCACCAACGCCGGACTCGATTCGGACACCTACTCGAGGCTGTCGGAGATCGCGCCGACCGTCGCGCAGTCCGGCGCCGAGGCGTTCTTCGAGCCGTGGAAACAACAGGCCACCACCATCGGCCAGGCAGTGTTCAAACACGACGAGATGCAGGCGCTGCTCGTCACCGTCGGCGACAAGTTCATCGCGGTCGCCGAAAGCAATCCCGGTTTCGCGGGCAAGACCGTGGCGCTGTTGCAGGGCCGGCTGGACAACGGAGAACCGCAAGCCCTGGCGCCCGCGTGGCGCACTGAGTTCCTCACCGCGATGGGCTTGAGCGTCACCGACGGACTCGGCGCCGACGTGCTGATCTGGACCACCGAGTCCGACGAGGAACAGTCCGCGCTGCTGGCCGACCCGAAGATCGCCGAGCGCGGCACGGCGAACATCTTCACGGGCAAGGAACTCGCAGGCGCGATCGCGTTCGCCTCTCCGCTGTCCTACCCCTTGGTGGCCGACCAACTGCCGCCGCGTATCGCCCAAGCCCTCGCCTGAGAAGATTGCGCGGTGACCGCCGACATTGAGGCCGAACACCGCGGGTTCGCGACTACGGGATCGGCCTACTACCCGACGCTGGTCGCGGTCTTCACCGGCCTGGTGCTGATCTCCAATATCGCCGCCACCAAAGGCGTCGCGTTCGGGCCGCTGCTCACCGACGGTGGATTTCTCGTCTTCCCGCTCACCTACGTCATCGGTGATGTGTTGAGCGAGGTATACGGGTTCAAAGCCGCCCGGCGCGCTGTGATCATCGGCTTTTGCATGCAGGCGTTGGCGGTACTCGTGTTGTGGGGAACCGTGCACCTCCCTGCTGCGGCCGACTACACCAACCAGGAGGCGCTTGCCAGCACCGTCGCGTCCATCACTGGGTTGGCGGCCGCCGGGCTGGCCGGCTTCCTCGTGGGACAGTTGGTCAACGCCTGGGTGGTGGTGCGTATCAAGGCGCGCACCAAAGAGAAGCACCTGTGGGCCAGATTGCTTGGCTCGACAGTCGTCGGCCAGTTCGCGGACACGTTGGTCTTCTGTGCGATCGCCGCACCGATCATCGGATTCGGCGACATGCGCTCGTTCGTGGTGTACGCCGCTTTGGGATGGGTCTACAAGACCGCTGTGGAAGTGGTCGTGCTGCCCGTGACGTACCGGGTGATCGCCTTCATCAAGCGCCGCGAGCCGACGTATCGGCCCGCCGCTTGAGGCATCGCTAAAACTCCTCTGGCAAGGCTCATAGAGCAGGCGTATTGCAAGCTACTCGCGGGTAATTTCGCAGGTATGACCGTGACAGCCGAAATGGAACGTGACGTGCCGGGCACCGGCGCGATGCCGATCCGCGACTACGGGGATCGGGCGCTGTTGCTCGAGTTCGACACCACCGCCGAGGTGCTGGCGTGGAACGAGGCGATCCGACGGGCCGACCTGCCCGGCGTCCTCGACATCGTGCCCGCCGCGCGCACCGTGTTGGTCAAGCTCGCCGAGCCCAGATATCAGGCGCCGACGCGACAGCGTCTCGGCGGGTTGCGCATCGACGCCGATCCGGAGGCCGAGCTGACACCGCCCGCCGGCAGCTGCGCCGACCTCACCATCGACGTCGTCTACGACGGACCCGATCTCGACGAGGTGGCCCGGTTGACCGGGCTGACCCGCGACGACGTCGTCGCCGCCCACACCGGTAGCTTGTGGCGGGTCGCGTTCGGCGGGTTCGCGCCGGGCTTCGCCTATCTCGTCGGCGGTGACCGCAGGCTCGAGGTGCCGCGGCGATCCGAGCCGAGGACCAAGGTGCCTGCCGGCGCCGTGGGTCTGGCGGGTGAGTTCAGCGGTGTCTACCCGCGCGAGTCGCCCGGCGGCTGGCAGCTGATCGGCCGCACCTCCGCGGTGCTGTGGGACATCAACCGAGACAACCCGGCGCTGCTGACGTCGGGCATGTGGGTCCAGTTCCGGGCGGTCGAGTCATGACGACGACGCTGGAGATCCTGCGCTCCGGCCCGTTGGCTCTGGTCGAGGACCTGGGCCGGCCCGGGTTGGCGCATATGGGCGTGGGCCGCGCCGGGGCCGCCGACCGCAGCTCGCACACACTGGCCAACCGGCTGGTCGCCAACCCCGGTGATAGGGCCACCATCGAGGTGACGTTCGGCGGGCTGGCGGCGCGGGTGCACGGTGACGATATCGCGATCGCGGTCACCGGCGCCGACACCGATCCCTCCGTCGACGGAGTGTTGTTCGGCACCAACAGCATTCACTACGCCCGCGACGGAGAGGTGATCTCGCTCGGCGCGCCACGTGCCGGCCTTCGGACATATCTGGCGGTGCGCGGCGGCATCGACGTTGAACCGGTGCTGGGTTCCCGGTCGTATGACGTGATGTCGGCGATCGGGCCGCAGCCGCTGCGGGCGGGCGATGTGCTGCCCGTCGGCGAGCACACCGAGGACTTCCCCGAACTCGACCAGGCTCCGGTCGCGGCCATCGAGGACGACGTGCTCGAGTTGACGGTGGTACCCGGCCCGCGCGACGACTGGTTCGTCGATCCGGATGTATTGATTCGCACGAACTGGCAGGCGACCAACAAGAGCGACCGCGTGGGCATGCGGTTGGTCGGCGGGCCGCTCGAGTACCGCTGGCCGGACCGGCAACTGTCGAGCGAGGGCGCCACAAGGGGTGCAATTCAGGTGCCGCCGAACGGTTTTCCCGTCATCCTCGGGCCGGATCACCCGGTCACGGGCGGGTACCCGGTGATCGGTGTCGTCGCCGACGAGGACATCGACAAGCTCGCTCAGGTGCGACCCGGGCAAACGGTGCGGATGCATTGGTCGCGGCCGCGCCGACCGTTCGGGGGCCGTTAGTCACACCGCGCTGGTAGAAAAGCAGTGTGCATGTTCAGGATCCATATGCTCCCGTCGTGCGCATCCACAGCGCACGGCTGATCCATACCTCCGACCTCGACCCGGAGACGCGCGCGGACGCCAAGCGCATGGTGATCGACGCCTTCGAAGGCTCGTTCACCGACGTCGACTGGGAGCACTCGCTCGGCGGCATGCACGCGATGATCTTCGACCACGGTGCGCTGATCGCGCATGCGGCCGTGGTGCAACGGCGGCTGCTGTACCGCAAAACCGCTCTGCGGTGCGGTTACGTCGAAGCGGTCGCGGTGCGTGAGGACTGGCGCGGGCAGGGCCTGGCGCGCGCGGTGATGGACGCCGCAGAGCAGGTGATCCGCGGGGCGTATCAGCTCGGGGCCCTCAGCGCGACGGAGGCCGGCAGGCCGATCTACACGGCCCGCGGTTGGCTGCCGTGGCAGGGGCCGACGTCGGTGTTGGCCCCGGCCGGGCTGACCCGCACTCCCGACGACGACAACGCACTGTTCGTGCTGCCGGTCAGTGTGGAGCTCGACACCAGCGCCGAGATCACCTGCGACTGGCGCGATGGCGACGTCTGGTGAGACTCACACCCGCACCGGGTGTGGGGTGAGGGGAATTTCACGGCAGGGTCACCGCACGGCATGTTGACGCAATAACGCCACGTTAACGTCGGATTTCATGAAGTTCTGCAGGCTGCGTGCGGTGCCGACACGCCTCGGAAATGACCAAGTAATCGCTTGGAAACATGCGCTGCCTACACAGGTTCCATGACTGGGCAGGACTGGGCGCCGCTGACCGGATTCCGGGTAGCCGTGACCTCCGCTCGGCGCGCCGACGAGCTGAGCGCGCTGCTGCGCCGCCGCGGGGCGACGGTAACCAGCGCGGCGGCGATCCAGATGGTGCCGTTGCCCGACGACGACGAGCTGCGTGCACACACCGAAGGCCTGATCGACGCCCCGCCCGACATCGTGATCGCCACCACCGGCATCGGGTTCCGCGGCTGGGTCGCCGCGGCCGACGGCTGGGGGCTGGCTAACGACCTGACCGCCGCGCTCGCGAAGGCGCGCGTCGTGTCGCGCGGCCCCAAGGCGACCGGCGCGCTACGCGCCGCCGGGCTGCCCGAGGAGTGGTCCCCCGACTCGGAGTCGTCACGCGAATTGCTGCACTACCTCGTCGAGGGCGGTATCGCCGGGCAGCGGATCGCAGTGCAGTTGCACGGAGCCACCGACGACTGGGACCCGTTTCCCGAGTTCCTCGACGAGTTGCGCGCCGCGGGCGCCGAGGTCGTACCGATTCGGGTGTACCGGTGGCATCCGGCGCCACACAACGGTGACTTCGACCAACTGGTGGCCGGTATCGCCGACGAGAAGTTCGACGCGGTCAGCTTCACGTCGGCGCCCGCTGTCGCGTCGGTGCTGCTGCGGGCCAAGGAGATGGGCCTGGAGAACCAGGTGATCGCCGCCTTCCGCCGAGACGTGCACGCCATGTGCGTCGGCCCCGTGACCGCCCGGCCGCTGGTTCGGTTGGGTGTACCGACGTCGGCTCCGGAGCGAATGCGGCTGGGCGCGTTGGCTCGTCACATCACCGATGAGCTGCCGCTGTTGTGCTCGCGCACCATTCGGGTGGCCGGGCACCTGCTCGAGATCCGCGGCACGTGCGTCCTGGTCGACGGTGTCGTCAAGCCGGTGTCGCCGGCGGGCATGGCGACGATCCGCGCGCTCGCCCACCGGCCGGGAGCGGTGGTGTCGCGTGCGGACCTGCTGCGGGCCCTTCCCGGCACCGGCACCGACACCCACGCCGTCGAAACGGCCGTCTTGCGGCTGCGAAGCGCGTTGGGCGACAAGAACATCGTGTCGACCGTCGTCAAGCGCGGCTACCGCCTGGCCGTCGAGGACAACCTGGCGTACGCGCCATGAGCTATCTTCTGGTGGCGCACGGCACGCGTAAACAGAGCGGTGTCGCGCTGATCGGGAGCCTCGCCGACCGGGTCTCGACGGTGCTTGGCGCCCGGGTCCACGTCGCGTTCGTCGACGTTCTCGGCCCGACACCGAGCGAAGTGCTGCAGACGTTGTCCGATCGGACGATCCTCGTGCCGGCATTCCTCGCGCGCGGATATCACGTCAACGTCGACATCCCCGCACACGTCGCGGCCAGTGGACATCCAGACGTGACCGTGTCCGAGGCGCTCGGACCCAGCCCAGCGTTGACGAGGGTGCTCATGGATCGCTTGATCGAGTGCGGTTGGCGACCGGGCGATTCGGTGGTCCTCGCCGCGGCGGGTACGTCCGATCCCGGCGCGTTGTCTGATCTGCGACAGACGTCGGCGTTGTTGTCGGCGGTGATCGGTGAGCGGGTCGAACTGGCGTACGCCGCCACCGGTGAGCCGCGCGTTGCCGACGCGGTGACACGGCTACGTCGCCGCGGTGCGCGGAGGGTGGTGGTCGCCTCATACCTGTTGGCCGAGGGGCTGTTTCAGGATCGGCTGCGCGACAGTGGGGCGGACGCGGTGGCCGATCCGTTGGGCACCCATCCCGCGATGGTCCGGTTGGTCGCCAACCGGTTCCGCCGCGCCCGCGTCCCCCTCGCGGCCTAGCTCTCTCTCTCGAAATGGCATTCCAGCAGGAGTTCACTCGCTGCTGGAATGCGATTTCGCGCAGATCAGCCGCGGACTTCGACCTGACCGTCGGCGGTGAGGCGCGTCGGGTAGACCGGCAGCGAGAACTCAGGATCGTCGAGGCATACGCCGTCATCGAGCGCGAAGGCCTGCTTCTTGATCGGTGACTGCACGGTCGGTCGGCCGCCGCGATCGCCGACGAGGCCGCGCGACATCACCGCCGCGCCTGAGAACGGATCGATGTTGCCGACCGCATGCAGCGACCCGTCGTCCAATCGGAACAGCGCCGCCTGGCTGCCGTCGGCGAGTAACACGCCCACCCCGCGGTTCGGGATCAGGAAGTCGTAGCGGCAGGCTGTTGTCCAGACCTGGATCTCGTTGAGGGTTGTCATCTTTGGGGCACCTTCGGCATTCCGATGGGGACGGGCACCTTGCGGCCGGACCGCTCGGTGAATTCGACTGTGGGGTCGGCGACGTCGGGGGCGTTGACGAACGACACGAAGCGTGACAGCTTGTTCGGGTCGTCGAGCACGCCTTTCCATTCGCAGGCGTAGCCCTCGACGTGACGGGCCATCGCATCCTCGAATTCGGCTGCCAGGCCCAGGGAGTCGTTGCAGACGACATCGCGGAGATGATCGAGTCCTCCGTCCATCGCCTCCAGCCACGGCGCCGTGCGTTGTAACCGGTCGGCGGTGCGGATGTAGAACATCAGGAACCTGTCGATGTACCGGATCAACGTCTCGTCATCGAGGTCGCCGGCCAGCAGCTGCGCGTGCCGGGGCGACATGCCGCCGTTGCCGCAGACGTAGAGATTCCAGCCCTGTTCGGTGGCGATGACGCCGACGTCCTTGCTCTGCGCCTCCGCGCATTCGCGCGCGCACCCCGACACCGCCATCTTGATCTTGTGTGGTGCCCGAAGCCCGCGATAGCGCTTCTCGATTTCGACGGCCATGTCGACGGAATCCTGCTGGCCGTAGCGGCACCATGTGGAGCCGACACAGCTCTTGACGGTGCGCAACGACTTACCGTAGGCGTGCCCGGATTCCATGCCGCCGTCGACGAGGCGGCGCCAGATCTCGGGAAGCTGGTCGACGCGGGCGCCGAACATGTCAATCCGCTGTCCGCCGGTGATCTTGGTGTACAGACCGAAGTCCCTGGCGATCTCGCCGATCAGGATCAGCTGCTCCGGTGTTATCTCACCGCCCGGGGACCGCGGCACCACCGAGTAGCTGCCGTTGCGCTGAATGTTGGCCAGGAAGTGGTCGTTGGAGTCCTGCAGCGAGGCCTGCTCCCCGTCGAGGATGTGCTCGCTGCTCGTCGAGGCCAGGATCGACGCGACCACCGGTTTGCAGATGTCGCAACCCTTTCCGGTGCCGAACCGTTCGATCAAACCGGAGAACGTGCGGATCTCGGTGGCGCTGATGATCTCGAACAACTCAGCGCGCGACTGCGAGAAGTGTTCGCACAGCGCCTTGGACTGTTCGACGCCCTCGGCTTCCAGCAGCTGCTTGAGCAGCGGCACACACGAACCGCAGGAGGTGCCCGCGAGCGTGCACTTCTTCAGCCCGGGCACGTCGGCGCATCCGCCGCTGATGGCCTCCTTCAGGTCACCCTTGGTGACGTTGTTGCACGAGCAGATCTGCGCGATGTCGGGCAGCGCGCCGACGCCCAAACCCGGTGCGTCGCCCTCGGAGGCGGGTGCGATCAGCGACAGCGGGTCGCCGGGCAGCTCGCTGGCGACCATCGGACGCAGCACACCGTAGGCCGACGCGTCGCCGACCAGGATTCCTCCCAACAGGGTCTTGGCGTCATCGGAGAGCACCAGCTTCGCGTAGGTCTGCTTGACCGGGTCGTTGACCACGACGTTCAAGCAGTTGGGCGTGCGGCCCTGGGCATCGCCGAAGCTGGCCACGTCGACGCCGAGCAGTTTGAGCTTGGTCGACATGTCGGCTTCCGGGAACTCGGCGGCGCCGCCCAGTAGGCGATCGGCCACCACCTCCGCGCTGGTGTAGCCGGGGCCAACGAGCCCATAGCAGCGGCCCTCGATCGCGGCCACCTCGCCGATGGCGTAGATGTCGGGATCGCTTGTGACGCAGGATATATCGGTCAGCACGCCACCGCGCTGGGCGATGTCCAGGCCCGCTTCGCGGGCGAGTTCGTCGCGCGGGCGCACCCCGGCGGCGAACACGATCAGGCCGGTGTCGATATGGCTTCCGTCGTTGAGGGACAACCGCACTGAGTCGTCTTGGTCGGATTTGCGCAGCGGCCGGTTGCGCTGTGCCGGCGCGATGGTCTCGGTGCCCACGCCGGTGTGCACCTCGATGCCCAGGCTCTTGACCATCCTGCTCAGCAGCGCGCCGCCTGCCTCGTCGAGCTGTGCGGCCATCAGATGGGGCGCCATCTCGACGACGTGGGTCTTCAACCCGAACGCGCGCAGCGCATTCGCCGCTTCCAGACCGAGCAGGCCACCGCCGATCACCACGCCGACGGGCGTCTTGGACGCGAGTGCCGTTTCGGCGCCTGCACGGATCGCGTCGAGGTCGTCGAGGGTCCGATAGACGTGGCAGGCCGGCAGATCGCGGCCCGGCACCGGCGGCACGAACGCATAAGAGCCGGTCGCCAATACCAAGGCGTCGTACGGGATTCGGGAGCCGTCGGCGGTCAGCACCTCCTTGTCCGTTCGGTCGATCCCTGTGACCCGCGTGCCCAGTCGCAGCTGGACCAGCTGGTCTTCCGGGTAGTCGTTGCCCGCGAGCGCTAGTCGGCTGCGGTCCCAGTGTTCGGTGTACCTGGTGAGCCCGACCCGGTCGTAGGCGGCGTCGGTCTCCTCGGCGAGGATCGTCACCCGCCATTGGCCGTCGGCGTCACGGGACCGCAGCGCCTCGACGAACCGGTGACCGACCATGCCGTGGCCGACCACGACCACGTTTTTCGTTGACCGCATGCCGCCGACGCTAAGCAGCCGATATTGCCGCAATGTCGCCTCGTGTGAAGCAGCGATCACGGTGTGCTCACATTAGTCCGCGACCGTTGTGAGACCGATGTCTGCGGCTTCGCTCGCGGCGAGCAGCCGATTGAAATATCAGCGTAGATGACTCAAGTTTTCCCACAAAGGCCGCGAGGCGCGGCGCATCGCGATCGAAAACAAGTAAGCAACTCGATACAGCAGCCGGTGGAACTTCGGTTCCACCGGCTTCGTCGTCTCAACGCTCGGTCGTCGTGGGGGCCGCGGCGGTGGTGGTCGGTGGCGGCTCCGGGGCCCTGATCTCCGTCGTCTCCACGCTCGGCATCGTGTAGCTGGGGGTGGTCGTCGTCGTAGTGGTGTACGACAGCGGAATCGACGTCGCCGCCGGCGGCGGGACCGAAGCGGGCACCCTGGCCGCGTCCGAGGTGCGGACCACCGCGTAGATCAGGATCGCCACCAGTACAGCCGCGACCACGCCTGCGGCCATCACCAGCGACCGGTCGTCCTGCCAGCTCAGGTCGTCGTCAGCCATGACTTCATCCTTAGGCCCAGCGCTGCAACAGTTCCTTGGCCTGTGCCGACAGCGCGCGCTGCAGGAACGGACCGAAGCTGACTCGCGCCACACCGAGCGGCCCGAACGACGCGGGGTCGTCCTGATCGGGCAGCCCGATCGCGTTCACTGGCAGAGGTAACTCGGATGTCAAGCGCCGCAACGTGTCCGGATCGTGACGGCCCACTGGGTAAAGCACGTCGGCTCCTGCGGCGGCGGCTTCGGTCAACCGCGTGATCGCACGCTCGACGCGGTCGGACTCGTCGCCGTCCTGGCGCAGGAACAAGTCCGTGCGCGCGTTGATCACCACGTGGACGCCGGTCGCGTCCGCCGCCTCACGCAGCGCACCGACAAATTCCGCGTGTTCGGTCGCCGAGCGCAACCGGCCGTCCTCGCTGTGCACGGTGTCTTCGATGTTGAACCCGACGCCGCCCGCCTCCAGCAGGCCGTCGATGAGCCGTGCGGGTGGCTGGGCATAACCGGACTCGAGGTCGACCGAGACCGGCACGTCGACGGCAGCGGTGATCTGCTTGACGCGGGCGATCACGTCGTCGAACGACATGCCCTCCTGGTCCGGTTTACCGACGGAATCGGCCAGCGGATGGCTTCCGACGGTGAGCGCAGCAAATCCTTCGTCGACCGCCAGCCGGGCCGACCAGGCGTCCCAGACGGTTGGCAGGATCACCGGGTTCCCCGGTACGTGCAAGGCCAGCAGGGCCTCAGCCCGTTCTTTGAGGACTTGGTCGGGCATGGGGCCGTCTCCTTCGGTTTGACGTGATCTGTCTCACGGTGCACTGCATGATGGAGCTAGCATCGGGTGTCGTACTGTGATGCCTGACACCCTTCAGCCCAAGGAGGTCAATTGTCCAGCACTACCGAACTTGCCGAGCTGCACGAGCTAATCGGAAGCCTGCGGCGGTGCGTGACATCGTTGGCGTCGAGGTACGGGGACACCCCCGCGACGCGTCGGATCGTCAACGACGCCGAACGCATCCTCAACGACATCGACCGTCTCGACATTGACGCCGAAGAGCTGGAGCTGGCCCGAGGCGTGGTGCACCACCATGCCGGAGACCGCATCCCGATCCCGGACACCCAGTACGACACCGATTTCTGGCGCGGCGTCGATGACGAAGGACTCGGCGGCGTCCGCTGACGCGGACCCCCGGGCACCGGGACAACTCAACACCGAAAGGCAACAGTGAGCGCACCCACCGCCGACCGCAAGGCGACCGGCGTCTTTTCGCCGAGCCGTGCCGAGATTCCGCAACGCACGCTGCGCACCGACCGGTGGTGGCAGTCACCGCTGATCGTGAACCTGGGCTTCGCGGCCTTCCTGATCTACGCCACGGTGCGGGCGTTCATGCAGAAGTGGTACTACGTCGCCGACTACCACTACCTGACGCCGTTCTACTCGCCGTGTCTGGCGAAGTGGAACGCCGCCGAGCAGTCCGGGTGCATCCCGGAGTCCAGCCACTTCGGCCAGTTCCTGCCCGATGTGTGGTGGCTTCCGTACGCGGCGGTGTCGCTGCCGTTCCTGCTTCTGTTCCGCTTGACCTGCTACTACTACCGCGGCGCCTACTACCGGTCGGTGTGGCAGTCGCCGACGGCTTGTGCGGTGCCGGAACCTCGGGCGCACTACACGGGCGAGACGCGACTGCCGCTGGTCATCCAGAACACGCACCGCTACTTCTTCTACATCGCCGTGGTCATCTCGCTCATCAACACCTACGACGCGATCGTGGCGTTCCGCTCGCCCGACGGTTTCGGATTCGGGTTGGGGAACGTCATCCTCGTCACCAACGTGGTGCTGCTGTGGACCTACACGCTGTCGTGCCACTCCTGCCGTCACGTCGTCGGTGGCCGCCTCAAGCACTTCTCCAAACACCCTGTCCGGTACTGGATGTGGAGCCAGGTCAGCAGGATGAACACTCGGCACAAGACCTACGCCTGGATCACGCTCGGCACACTGATGCTGACCGACTTCTACATCATGCTGGTGGCCAGCGGAGCCATCTCTGACCTGAGATTCATTGGCTGACAGCCCTTTCCAATCGGTAGTGAGGTTTCTTTAATGGCGGAATCTGATGCTCTTCGCGCAAGCGGCTCATCGGAGTTGGAACGGCACTCCTACGACGTCGTCGTGATCGGCGCCGGCGGTGCGGGTTTGCGCGCGGTCATCGAGGCGCGCGAACGCGGCCTGAAGGTCGCGGTGATCACGAAGTCGTTGTTCGGCAAGGCCCATACGGTGATGGCCGAGGGCGGCTGCGCCGCGGCGATGGGCAACGCGAACCCAAAGGACAACTGGCAGGTCCACTTCAAGGACACCATGCGCGGCGGGAAGTTCCTCAACAACTGGCGCATGGCCGAGTTGCACGCCAAGGAAGCCCCCGACCGGGTGTGGGAGCTGGAGACCTACGGCGCGCTTTTCGACCGCACCAAGGACGGAAAGATCAGCCAGCGAAACTTCGGTGGGCACACCTATCCGCGGCTGGCGCACGTCGGCGACCGGACCGGCCTCGAGATCATCCGCACCCTGCAGCAGAAGATCGTCTCCCTGCAGCAGGAGGACAAGGAGGAGTTCGGCGACTACGAAGCTCGCATCCGCGTCTTCCACGAGTGCACGGTCACCGATCTGATCAAGGACGGCGATCGGATCGCGGGCGCGTTCGGCTACTACCGCGAAGGCGGCAACTTCGTTCTGTTCGAGACGCCGGCCGTGGTGTTGGCGACCGGTGGAATCGGCAAGTCCTACAAGGTGACGTCGAACTCCTGGGAGTACACCGGCGACGGCCACGCGCTGGCACTGCGGGCGGGCGCGACCCTGATCAACATGGAGTTCGTCCAGTTCCACCCCACGGGCATGGTCTGGCCGCCCAGCGTCAAGGGCATCCTCGTCACCGAGGGTGTGCGCGGCGACGGCGGAGTGCTGAAGAACTCCGAGGGCAAGCGCTTCATGTTCGACTACATCCCGGCGGTGTTCAAAGGCCAGTACGCCGAGAGCATGGAGGAAGCCGACCAGTGGCTCAAGGACAACGACTCCGCGCGGCGCACCCCTGACCTGCTTCCCCGCGACGAGGTGGCCCGTGCGATCAACTCCGAGGTGAAGGCCGAGCGCGGCACCCCGCACGGCGGCGTCTACCTCGACATCGCGTCGCGACTGCCGGCCGAGGAGATCAAGCGGCGACTGCCGTCGATGTACCACCAGTTCATGGAGCTGGCCGAGGTCGACATCACCAAAGAGCCCATGGAGGTCGGGCCGACGTGCCACTACGTCATGGGCGGCATCGAGGTCGACCCGGATACGGGTGCGGCCAAGACGCCGGGACTGTTCGCCGCGGGTGAGTGCTCCGGCGGCATGCACGGGTCGAACCGGCTGGGTGGCAACTCGCTGTCCGACCTGCTGGTGTTCGGTAGGCGCGCCGGAATGGGCGCGGCCGACTACGTGCGCGCGCTCGGTGAGCGCCCGACGGTGCCCGACCCGGCGGTCGAGGAATCGACGAAGTTGGCGCTGCATCCGTTCGAGGGCCCGTCCAACGGCGACAACGCCGAGAACCCGTACACCCTGCAGCTGGATCTGCAGGACACGATGAACAGCCTGGTCGGCATCATCCGTAAGTCGGACGAGATCACCGAGGCCATCGACAAGCTCAAGGAGCTGCGCGAGCGGTACAAGCGGGTCCGGGTCGAGGGTGGCAGACATTACAACCCGGGTTGGCACCTGGCCATCGACCTGCGCAACATGATCCTGGTCAGCGAGTGCATCGCCAAGGCCGCGCTGGAGCGCACCGAAAGCCGCGGTGGGCACACCCGCGACGACTATCCGTCGATGGAATCCGAGTGGCGCAAGACGCTGCTGGTGTGCCGGGCCGAAGGTGAGACCGTGGTTCCCGACATCGACATCACCAAGCAGGACCAGGTGCCGATGCGCGACGACCTGCTGGAGCTGATCGACATCGAAGAGTTGGAGAAGTACTTCACCCCCGAAGAACTCGCCAATCACTCGTCTAGGAGAGACGCATGAGCTACCAGGCAAAGATGCGAGTGTGGCGTGGCGACGACAACGACGGCGCGCTGCAGGACTACTCGGTCGAGGTCAACGAGGGTGAGGTCGTGCTCGACATCATCCACCGGCTGCAGCAGACCCAGACCGGCGATCTGGCCGTGCGCTGGAACTGCAAGGCAGGTAAGTGTGGTTCCTGCTCGGCGGAGATCAACGGCAGGCCCCGACTGCTGTGCATGACGCGGATGTCGACCTTCGCCGAGAACGAGGTCATCACCGTGACCCCGCTGCGCACCTTCCCGGTGATCCGCGATCTGGTGACCGACGTGTCGTTCAACTACCAGAAGGCCAGGGAGATCCCGGCGTTCACGCCGCCGAAGGACCTGCAGCCCGGCGAGTACCGAATGGCGCAGGAGGACGTCAACCGGTCACAGGAGTTCCGCAAGTGCATCGAGTGCTTCCTGTGCCAGAACGTCTGCCACGTGATCCGCGATCACGAGGAGAACAAAGAGGCGTTCGCCGGCCCGCGGTACCTGATGCGCCAGGCCGAACTGGACATGCATCCGCTCGACGTGCACGAGCGGCGCGCCGAGGACGCGCAGGAAGTGCATGGCTTGGGCTACTGCAACATCACCAAGTGCTGCACTGAGGTCTGCCCCGAACACATCAAGATCACCGACAATGCGCTGATCCCGATGAAGGAGCGGGCCGCCGACCGCAAGTACGACCCGGTGGTGTGGCTCGGCGACAAGCTTTTCCGGCGACGGTAGGAGCCGGAACAAACAACCTGAGCCGGCGACGGTAGGAGCCGGAACGAACAGCTTGAGCCGGCGACGGTAGGGCGACTCCGGGGACGACGGCAGGAACGCCCCAAAACACGATTCCGTGGGTACCCTGCGGGTAGCGGCCAATCAACGACGAAAGGTTGCATCGTGGCACTTCGACATCCGCATAGCATCAACGACATTCGCACCGCGATCCGCGAGCTCAGCACCCGCGCGGTCCTCGCCCGCAAGGAAGGCCGAGTCGCCGACGCCGACGAGCTGGAGCGACGGGTGGCCGGGTATCGCGAGGAGCTCAGCGCGCGGCCCTGATCCGACGGCCTTGGTGCATTACCGATCGCTGAGCGACCGGTAGCGCACCCAGATCAACCGTTGCCGAGGCGGCGGAACGTACTGCGGTGAAACACGATCGGCGCGATGTCGGCATGCACCGTGATGTCGCAGACCCGAAGGATCACGATCGTGTGATCGCCGGCGGGGACGAGTTGCTCGATCACGCTTTCCAGCCACACCGCGGTGCCGTCGATGAAGACCGCGCCGGATTCTCGCGACACAGTGTGCAGGCCGGCGAAACGATCACCGGTCTTGGCGGCCAGCGTCCGCGCGGCTTCGTCGTGTGCCTCGCCCAGCACGCTGATCCCCAGTGACGGAAGTTCCTTGAGTCTGGGCCAGGTCTCCGAGGTGTTCTGGACGCAGAACGACACCAGCGGTGGGTCGAGCGAGACCGGAACGAACGTGCTCGCGGCCAGTCCGATACGGGTGCCTTCCAGCTCCGCGGCGATCGCGATGACACCGGACGGGAAGTGCCCGAACGCTTCGCGAAGCGTCGCCGGGCTCAGATCAGTTGCGCTCATATCCCGTCCATCTTCACACGCGACCGCACGCGGCGGCCACGTCCGGCCCGCTGACCGGCCCGCCATACGTCGTGGACGCGGCACCCGGTGAGGGTCGGAATCGTCGTGAACACAACCGGTAACGTGACGCCCATGCTCGAGCCCCCCGCGGATGACCGGTAGGCCCGGGGACCGACGAAACATATGTGGATTCCGCTTCTGATGATGGCCGTTGCGGTCAGCCTGGAGCCGTTTCGGGTCGGCATGACGGTCCTGATGCTCAACCGCCCGCACCCGACCCGCCAGTTACTGGCCTTCCTCGCCGGTGGTTTCGCGATGGGCACGGCTGTGGGCGTCGTCGTGTTGTTCGTGCTGCGCCCCGCGCTGGGGTCGGCTCGCTTCACCTTGCCCATGGTGCAGATCGTGGTCGGCGCGGTCCTGCTTGTGAACGCGGCGCTGGTGGTCACGGGTGTGTGGGCACGCGGCCGCGACGTGGCGGCTCTTGCCGAGGCCAGGGCCGGACCGCTCGCCGGCCGGGCCCGCCGAGTGCTCGAGGGCCGGTCGCTGTGGACGGCCGGAGTCGCCGGTCTCGGCATCGCGCTGCCGTCCGTCGACTACCTCGCCGCGCTGGCGCTGATCGTCGCCTCCGGCGCAGCGACCGCGATCCAGTTGGGCGCCCTGATGCTGTTCAACCTGGTGGCGTTCGCGCTCGTCGAGATCCCGCTGCTGTGCTATCTGGTGGCTCCGGACCGCACCCGCGCCGCATTGTCGACGCTGTACGACTGGTTGCGCTCACAGGGCCGTCGCGGGATCGGCGCACTGCTCGCCGTGATCGGCTGCGCGCTGCTTGCGGTCGGGTTCGCCGGCCTCTGAGACACCAGCGCCGTCAGCCCTGGGGCGGGTTGTTCAACACGTATTGCATCCCGGCCAGCAGCTGCGAGACCGGGTCGGCGCCGCCACCGAACGCGGCCTGGGTCGCGGGTGCGGTGACCTCGGCGGGGTCATAGCCGTTGACCGGGTCGACGGTGATCGGCGCGGTGAGCGGGTTGTCATGACGCGAGTAACCCGCGTCGACGTAGGGCTTGAGCACCGCGTCGAGCTTGATCAGCGTCTCCTGGTCAACACCGAGGTACTTGAACGGAAGCACCAGCGGCAGATGCTCCTCCGGGATCATGAATGACGTGGTCTTCGCGCCGCGGGAGTTGACGGTCGTCCGGATGTTCTGCGGCGGCACCATGCTGGGATCGGTGAACGCGACAGCGGTATGACCGGTCGCCAATCCGACGATCGCGTTGGCCACGGAGATCCAGTTGTCCGGGCGATCGGGCCAGTCGGCGATGCTGTCGTACGCGGAGATGAACTGATAAGTGTCGTACTGACTTTCGACTGGCGGCGGGATGCGGTAGTCGAGCGACGGCACGACGCTGCCGACGGGGAACATCTGGGTCAGAAAGCTTTCGCCGAAGGCATGCCGAGCCACCGGGTCCCCGTACATCGCGAAGCTCAGCTCGTTCGGCGGCGGGGCGGCGGGGTCGTAGGCGAGCTTGGCCTGCACGTCGTTGAGCACCATCGCGCCCTCGGACAGCCCGATCACGGTGCCCTGGCCGCCCTCGCGGATCGCGTTAATGACGTTGGGGGTGCCGACATCGACGGATTCGCCGACGCTGGGACCGTCGAGGCCCAGACCCGGCACATACCGGTCCCCGAACTCGCCGATGCCCGGGAACAACCGCTCCAGGGTGTGCCCCTGCACCTGGCCGGCCGGGTAGTCGACGATCTGCCTGTCCAGCCCCGGGAACCAGTCGGCACCCGTGCGCATGATGTATTCGTCGTACGGGATGCCCAGCACGTGGGCGCCGCCCAGCGCATATCCGCGGCCGGGCGTGCCCAGAGGCGATGGCCCGTCGCTCGGCGGGGCGGGCTTTGGCGGCGGTGGCGGCTCGTCGGCCACCGCGATACCGAGTCCCAGATACCCTGCCGCGCCGAGGGTTGTCAGCGCAGCGCAGAAGGCGCGAATCCGCTTCATCTCACGTCCAATCGCGCGAATCGATTCTGTTGATATAGCTCCACGCAGGCGGCCCGGCGGATCTTGCCGCTCGTGGTCGTCGGAATCGAACCTGCGGGTACCAGCACGATGTCCTCGACACTCACGCCATGAGCGTTCGAAATACCCGCCGTGACATCGCGTTTGATCTCGGCGAGTCGGCGGGTCGTCTCCTCGTTGAGCTCGGCCGGCTTCTTTAGTTCGATGACCGTGACTAGACGCTCGGTTCCGTTGACCGGAATCGCGACCGCCGCGACACGGCCGCGGGTGACCTCCTGCACCGTCGCCTCGACATCCTCGGGATAGTGGTTGCGGCCCCGGATGATCAGCAGGTCCTTGATGCGGCCGACGATGAAGAACTCGCCACCGTGGACAAAACCAAGATCACCGGTTTGCAACCACGGCCCGTCCGGCGTACCCGGCGACGGGTCGACAAGCGTTGCCCCGAAACAGCTCTGCGCGTCGGGACCTCTACCCCAGGATCCGTCTGAGACGTTCTCGCCGTGTATCCAGATCTCGCCGACCTCGTCCGGCGGGCACTCGCGGCAGGTACCGCCGTCGACGATGCGTAGCGAGGGTGATTGCGGCACTCGGTATCTGACGAGTGCCGCGCCCTTGTCCGATGCGCAGGGCCGCACCCGGCCAGCACCCAGCTCCTCGGCGTCGAAATAGCCCGCGGGTGAGGACTCGTCCCAAGTTCCCGTGGCGACGAAGACCGTCGCTTCGGCCAATCCGTAGGCAGGACGCATCATGTGATCGCGAAAGTTGAAGTGCGCGAACCGATCGACGAAGCGGTGCATCGTCGCGGGCTCCACCCGTTCAGCACCGCTGATAATGCCGACCACCCCGCCGAGATCGAGTCCCTCCAGATCCTCGTCGGTGGTCTTGCGGGCGGCGAGGTCGAACGCGAAGTTCGGCGCCGACGACCAGGCGTGCGGGTTCTCGGCCAGCGCGCGCACCCAGCGGGCTGGTTTCTCCAGGAACGCGACGGGGCTCGTCAACTCAGCGCGTCGCCCGCACAGGATGGGCGCGCAAACCCCCAGCACCAGCCCCATGTCGTGGTAGAAGGGCAGCCACGAAACCAGCGTGGCGTCGGGCGGCAGCGGTGACTGCGCGAAGAACTCCCGCATCAGCTGCTCGAAGTTCACGGTGAGGTTGCGGTGGGAGATCTTCACTCCCGTCGGTAACCTGGTTGAGCCCGAACTGTATTGCAGATAAGCGATGTCGGGAAGATCAATCGGTTCGAGTATGGTCTGCCCCTCGGCGTCCAGGTCGATTGCATCGATCTCGACGAGCTTGGGCACCATGTCCAGACGTGACCGATCGATGAAGTCCCCGACGTCGCCGGCGGCGGCCGAGGTCGTGAGGACAACAGTGGGTTGAGTGTCGGCGAGCACCGAACTGACCCGGTCATGTCCCGAGCCGGGATGGGGCAACGGCAGCGGGGCCGCGATGAGCCCCGCCTGCATCGACCCGAGGAACGCCAGGATGTACTCCAGCCCTTGCGGGGCGAGGATCACAGCCCTGTCGCCGGTGCTGCCGTGTCGCCGAAGATCGCGCGCTACGTTGACGGTACGCCGCGCCAGTTGCGCCCAGGTGAGGGTTTCCCGGGACCCTGCCGGGTCACGCGAGTATTCGGTGAAGGTGAAAGCGACGTCGTCGGGGCGCATGCCGGCACGGCCGTGCAGCATCGACAGGATCGAGGAATCTGACGGGCTCACGAGGTATCCGCTTCCGCTCGGCTTGATGACATTGCCAGGGCGCGCCGCCGCCCGCCCGCGGCTCGTGAGGGCCACCAGTTCGCACGCCCGACAAGCGCGGCGACGGCGGGCACGGTGATGGTGCGAACCACGAACGTGTCCAACAGGATTCCGACGCCGATCACGAAACCGCCCTGGATGACGATCCCGATGCTGGAAAACAGCAGGCCGGCCATCGACGCGGCGAAAATCAGTCCGGCCGCGGTAATGACGCCGCCCGTCGACCCCAATGTTCGGATCACGCCGTAGCGGACGCTGTGCGGCGACTCGTCGCGCAATCGGGACACGAACAGCATGTTGTAGTCGGCGCCCACCGCGATCAGCACCACGAACGCCAAAGGTGGCACGCTCCAATGTAGTTCCTGTCCGAGGAGTAGCTGGAACGTGAGCACCCCGATACCGAGCGCCGCGAAGTACGACACCACCACGGACCCCACCAGGTACAGCGGCGCGATGATCGCACGCAGCAGCACCATCAACGTCAGCAGCACGACGATCAGGGTCGCGGCGATGATGAACCGGATGTCCTGCTGGTAGTAGTCACGGGTGTCGCGCAGCGCTGCCGGGAAGCCGCCCATCGAGATCGTCGCGTCGGCCAGCGCGGTGTTCGGTTGCGCGCCGCGGGCGATGTCGTGGATCTGGTTCACCTGGTCCATGGCCTCGGCGCTGAACGGGTTGAGCTTGGTCTGGACCAGGTACCGCACTGAACGGCCGTCTGGCGAAATATAGGCTGCGGCTGCCTTTTTGAAGTCCGGCAAGTTCAGCACTTCCGGCGGGATGTTGAAGCCGGCCTGTGAGGGATCCGAGGCGTTGCTGCGCATCGTCAGCAGGAAGGTCGACGCCTCGTTCAGCCCGGCGGCGATCACCTTGACCTGTTTGACGAGTTCGTCCACCCCGCCCGCCACTTCCCGGCTTCCCGTGGCGAGGCGGTTCGCACCGCGCTGCAGGTCGATCAGACCGCGCTGCACTCCGCCGGGTTGGTCCAGCCCCATCGTGTTGACCGCCCTCGCGACGCTGGCCATCGCGGTGTTGAGTTTGGTCACCGCCTCGTTGAGGGTTTGGCGGTCCTCGACACCTTCGAGTTCCTGCGCAAGACTGTTGATTTCGTCGAGGCTCCCGTCGTCACGCGCGGCGACCAACCGCTGGAACTGCATGCGGGTGTCGACGCAGGACGGGTTGGCGTCGCACACCGCATTGCCCTGCAGCGCGGTCAGTACCGGGCCGATCCATGCGAACAGGTCCTTGACCGCGCGGAAGTTCACGCCCATCGAGTTGCCCAGCGCGTTGACACTCGCGACGAGCTTGGCCGCGGTCTCGACGTCACGCACCAACTTGTCGCCGCCGTACTCGGTGCGCACCGAGGACAACGTGTCGACGAGGTCCAGGATGCTGGGCGCGATCGCTTCGATCTGCCCGCGCACGTCGGCGAGGCTGTCGGCGAGCGTGTCGGCCCCGTCACTGAGCTTGTTCAGATCCCCGGTGTGTTGGCTTATCTGCACGGACCCGTCCGCCAGTCGGTCCCCCACGATGCCCGCCTGGAAGGTCGCCCGGAACTCCATCGGCACCTCGCCGACTGGGCGGGTGATACCGCTGACCAGGCCGACGTCCTCCATTTGCGCGACGCGCGACGCCATCTGTTCGAGATCGGCGAGGGCCCGCGGCGTCCGCAGGTCGTGCGGCGACTGGATCAGGATGTACTCGGGGATGGATTGATTGATCGGGAAGTGGCTTTCCAGCGCGGCGTACCCGACCGAACTCGGCGCCGACGCCGGCAGCACCTTGCGGTCGTCGTAGTTGTAGTCGGCGAACACGGCGATGCCGGCCAGCAGTGCCAGCGCGAGCAGGCTGGCGATTAGATGCGGCACGGGCCTGCGCACGATGCGGATACCGGAACGCCGCCAGAACCGCGCGGTCAGTTCGCGCCGCGGTTTCACCCAGCCGCGTGGCCCGGCCAGCACCAGGATCGCCGGGAGCAGAGTCACACCCGCCAGGTAGGCGATGCCGATCCCGATCGCCGACGACACACCGACGGTCCGGAAGACCCCCATCTGCGCGAAGCTCAACAGCAAAAACGTCACGCCGACCGTGGCGGCGGATGCGGTGATGACCTTGCCGATGGAGATCATTGCCGCCTTGACCGCATGGTCGCAGCCGTCGCCCGACCGCACGTAGTCGTGGTAGCGGCTGATCAAGAACACGGCGTAGTCCGTTCCGGCACCGGCCATGATCGCGCTGAGGAACACGATGGACTGGTTGGAGACGCCTGCGCCCGTCAGTTCGGAGAACCCCGCGACGACGGCTTGCGCGATCAACAGCGACGATCCGATCGTCACCAGCGGCAGCAACATCGTGACCAAATTGCGGTAAACCAGCAGCAGCACTGAAAGGACCATGACCGCGATCGCGATCTCGATGGGCAGGCGATCGTTCTCGCCGGCGACGGTGAGATCGGCGACGGTGGCCGCCGGCCCGGTCAGGTACGCCGTGGTGGAACCGCCTGCGACGTTCTGCTCGATCAGATCCGATACGCGATTGAAGGACTCGAACGCCCGCGGTGTGCCCAGCTCCCCCTCGAGGCTGACCGGCAACACCCAGGTCGTCTTGTCTTGACTGGTCAGGAATGGTCGCAGCTGGGGTGTGGCTATGAAGTCCTGCACCGACTCGACGTCGGTGACGTTGTCGCGCAACGCGTCGACGAGCTTGCGGTAGGTGGCCTCGTCAGCGGGCGTGAGCCCGTTCTCGTTGACCAGCGCCACCAGCAGCAGGTCGTCGCTGCCGGACTCACCGAACGCCTCGGCCATCCTGGCGGCAGTGACACTCGACGGCGCGTCGGCGGGCAGTATCGACAGCGGGTGCTTCTGGGCCATCTCGCCCAGGGAGGGCACCGACAGGGGCAGCGCGACGACCATCGCGACCCATACGCCGATGACCACCCACGGCCACCGCACCACCAGATCGGCTAGCCGACGCATATCGTCCTCAATTCGACCGGGCCCACCCTATGCGACGCGCCCCCACTGCCCCGTGTCGGCGACGCGTCCGCACACCGACCTCATCGTATTCATGTAGCGCGCAACGGATTTGCTGGCGACCGCATTGTCGGGATGCATGATCGCCATGGCGGTGCCTTCGCCGTAGCGGAATATGTAAACGGTCAGCTGATAGGAGAAACGGCCGTCGGGGTAGATCCCGATATTGTCCGCAAGCCCCATATCCGCGGCCGCCAGGACCGCATTCAACGGTGCGGCGCCGGCATGGAAGAAATTGGACACCGGGAAATTCGGCTGCGGCCAATTTAACGCCGGCGCTAATTCCAGAACTCGGTAATACGGCACCTTGGCCATATTCAAATTCGAGTCGAACGAGGCCTGCGCCGACCAGGCGGCCTCGGCGAACGAGGCCGCTCCGATCGGCACGGTGATCGGGACGAGCCCCGTGAACCAGCCCTGGGTCATGAAATTATCGGTTGCCACACGGGAATCTCGCGGGGTGAGGCCGTAGTAAGTGAGCGCACCGGTCAGTTCGTGCTCGACCTGGGCGAGGCAGGCGAACAGCCCGCCTACGAAGCGCGCGCCGGCCGCCGCGCACGTGGCCTCGAAGCGCTCGGTCCGCGCGGGGTTCATCAGCACTTCCGATGTCATGTCGCTGCTGGTCGCCTCGCGCGGGTTGCCGAGGGGCAGAGGGAATTCGGGAAAGCCGCCATCGTTGCTTTCGGCGAATTCGACCCATGCCGCGACTTCGGGCGAATCGAGGGTCAATTCCGATGTGCGCTCGCGCTCGCGGATACAGAATTCGTCGAAGCTTCCCGGCCCGGGCAGCTCGAGCGGCTCACCGCCCCCGCTCAGCGCCGAGTACATTCCGTTGGCTTCCAACATCGTCGTGCCGATCAATGTGGCGTCGCCGTGAATGTGGTCCATCGCCGCGAAGAACGTGAATCGGTCCTCGTGCTGGATGATTCCGAAGGTGAAACAGCCCCATTCCAACGGGCTCGGTATGCCGACGACATGATCGCGGATATCGTCGGCCGTCATCCTGCCGTGGTCGATCGGCACGAATTCGATGGCGGACGGATCCTCGAGCGCGCGGCGGATGAATTCGCCGTCATCGGTGTATTCGAACCAGCTGCGAAATGTGTCGTGCCGACGCAGATAGGAGTTGACGGCCTGATCCATGGCCGCGATATCGCATTCGCCGGCGACCTCGCAGCTCGCAATGATCTGCCGGGAGAAGTTCAATCCCGCCGCGGTCCGCTCGCAATAGTTCCGGAGGTGCTGTCGCTGCATATAGCTGACCGGTACCGAACTGACCGGCGCCCGTCGCGCCGCTTCGGCGGCCGCGGGCGTCGGATGCCAGGACGTGACGGAACCCGGTTTGAGGGACCATTCATCAAGCGCCCCAACCGTGATCTTGCCGATGCGCAAATCGACTCGTCCTCCCAGCTAGGCCGACCCGGGCCAGCATCGCTCGTGTGAGATCCCGAAAGCGGGAACCGCACGCCATCGTCGCACGTGCAATAGTGTTCGTCGACGCCGCTCTCGGGACGCTGCAACTGCAGCAGTCCTGAGTGTGAATGTCACCGTCAACGCACGGAAGGACGGTATGGGACCCGCTGAGCCGCGAACCGACCCGACGCCCCGCTTCGCCATCGTCGGATACGCGGCACGATTCCCCGGAGCACGCGACGCCGACGAGTTCTGGGACCTGCTGCGCGAAGGCCGCGACGCGATCTCCGAGGTGCCGGCTGACCGCTGGAACGCCGACGACTTCTTCGACCCCGAGCCCGGGGCGCCCGGCAAGGTGGTAACCCGCCGAGCGGGCTTCATCGACGATGTGACGGGCTTCGACGCGCCGTTCTTCGGGATGTCCACGCGCGAGGCCAGGATGATGGACCCGCAGCACCGGCTTCTGTTGGAGACGGCGTGGCGGGCGGTCGAGCACTCAGGTATCGCGCCGACGGCGCTGGCCGAGACAAACACCGGCGTGTTCATGGGACTGTCGACCCACGACTACCTCGGCATGGCCTCCGACGAGCTGACGTACTCCGAGATCGAGGCCTACATGGCGATCGGGACGTCCAACGCCGCAGCGGCGGGCCGCATCAGCTACCGGTTGGGCTTGCAGGGCCCGGCCGTGGCCGTCGACACCGCGTGCAGCTCGTCCCTGGTGGCCATTCACCAGGCGTGCCAGGCGCTGCGCCTGGGCGAATGCGACCTCGCGTTGGCGGGCGGGGTGAACGTGCTGTTGACGCCCGCGACGATGATCACGTTCTCCAACGCCCGAATGCTCGCCCCCGACGGCCGATGCAAGACCTTCGACGCGGCTGCCGACGGCTACGTGCGCGGTGAGGGCTGCGGCGTCATCGCGATCAAACGCCTCGAAGACGCGGTCCGCGACGGCGACCGGATCCGGGCCGTGATCCGCGGTAGCGCAGTCAATCAGGACGGTGCATCGGGCGGGTTGACGGTGCCGAACGGCGTTGCGCAGCAGCGGGTCATCACCGACGCACTTCAGCGCGCAGGCGTGCGACCCGGCGACGTCAGATACCTGGAGGCGCACGGCACGGGCACCTCGCTGGGCGACCCGATCGAGGCGCAGGCGGCAGGTGCGGCGTTCGGCGCCGGACGCGACGCCGGCCGTCCGCTGCTGATCGGCTCGGCGAAGACCAATATCGGTCACCTGGAAGCGGCCGCGGGCGTCGCGGGCGTCCTCAAGGTCGTGCTGGCGCTCGAACACGAATGGCTGCCCAAGCACCTCAACTTCGAGAACCCCTCGCCGCACATCCCGTGGGACCGGCTACCGGTCGAGGTGGTCACCGAGACGGTCGCGTGGAAGCGCGGCGACCGCCCGCGGATCGCCGGTGTGAGTTCGTTCGGTTTCGCGGGCACCAACGCTCACGTCATCCTCGAAGAAGCGCCCGAGGTGCCCACCGCTGCGTCGGAACCGGCGGAGACGGCGCCGCGGTTCAGCGTCCTCCCGCTGTCGGGGCGCACACCCGCCGCGCTGCGGCAGATCGCCGAACGTTACCGCGCCTGGATGACCGAACACCCCGATGCCGCGCTGAGCGACGTGTGCTTCACGGCGGGTACGGGCCGTGCCCACCTTGAGCACCGCGCCGCGCTGGTGATCAACTCGGCCCACTCGGCCACCGAACTTCTCGGTGCGCTCGCCGAGGACCGTCCGGCGCCGGGCCTGGTTCGCGGGGAATGCTACGAACCGCCGAAGACGGCCTGGCTGTTCACCGGCCAGGGCAGCCAGTACCCCGGCATGGCGCGCGAGCTCTTCGACACCGAGCCGGTGTTCGCCGAGACGGTGCGGCAGTGCGCTTCTGCCGTGGCGGATGCTCTCGAAAAACCCTTGATCGACGTCGTTTTCGATGTCGACAGCCCGCAGGCCGACGAGACGCTGCGGCAGACGTCGTACGCGCAGCCCGCCCTGTTCGCGGTGGAGATGGGACTCGCCCGGCTCTGGCAGTCGTGGGGTTTCGAGCCCGACGTCGTGCTGGGTCACAGCGTCGGTCAGTACGCGGCGGCTTGCGTCGCGGGTGTGTTCAGCCTCGAGGACGGCGCGCGACTGATCGCCGAGCGGGGGCGGCTGTTCGGCAGCCTGCCCGCGGGCGGGCGGATGGCCGCGGTGTTCGCCGGGGCCGAGGGGGTCGAGAACCTGACCGACGACTTCCCGAGCCTGTCGGTCGCGGCCTACAACGGCGCCAACACAGTGCTTTCCGGGCCCGGAGCGGATCTGGAGGCGGCAGTCGCGCGCCTGTCGGCCGACGGTGTCCGGTGTGAGTGGCTCGAGACCAGCCACGCATTCCACTCGGCGTTGCTGGATCCGGTCCTCGACGAGTTCGAGTCGTACGCGCAGCAGTTCACGTTCGATGCGCCACAACGGATCCTGATCGACAACCGCACCGGAGCTGCGCTCGGCAGGAGTGTCAAGCTCGACGGAACCTATTGGCGCCGGCACGCACGTCAACCGGTGGAGTTCGCCAAGAGCGTGCGCACGCTCGCCGAGATCAACTGCAAGATGCTGCTCGAGATCGGGCCGCGACCCGTGCTTACCGCTGCCGCGCTGGCGGCCTGGCCGGAACCCGCCACCGCGCCCAAAGTGGTCGCGTCCCTGCGGCCCGGCATTGCCGACCACCGGCAGATCTCCGAAGCTCTCGCCGACGCCTATGTGCTGGGTCATCTACCGGCGTTCGATGCCCGGCGCCGACCGGGTGTGCGGAAGGTCGATCTACCCACCTATCCGTTCGAACACCGCGAGTACTGGTTCCGCGACGATCGGCAGCCCGCCGGGCAGCGCCCCCGTAGCGACGGGCCGGCGCAAGAACACGCCGCTGAACCGGTGGCCGATCGCTACGAGATCCGTTGGGACAGGGCCGCTGCGGCGCCAACGACGGCTCGTCCCGAGTGCGAATGGATCGTCGTCGGCGATGACCCGGAGGCCGCCTGGCCGCTGACCGAAGCGCTGACGGCCCGGGGCGAGGAGTTCCGGATCGTCGGCCTTCCGGCCACCGATGCCGACGAGGCCGCGCTGACCGATGCGTTGCGCGCTGCGGGTGCCGACGCACCGACGCTCCGGATACTGCACACCGCAGCGCTGGATTCCCCGAGGGCACCGTCCATGCGGTCGTTGTTGCGCATGCAGCACCGGGTGCTGGGCGGAACGCGGCGGATCCTTCGCGCCGCGGCCGCCGCCGAACGGCGGGCGCCGGTCTGGATCGTCACCCGCGGCGCACAGCGGATCACCGACACGGACAGCGTGGTCCCCGACCAAAGCTGCCTGTGGGGTTTCGGACGAGCCGCGTCGCTGGAGCTGCCGCAGGTGTGGGGCGGCCTGGCTGACCTGGCGGAGTGCACCGCCGAGGAATGGTCTCACCTGCTCGCCCGGATCACCGCGTCCGAAGGTTCCGGCGTCAGGGACGATCAGCTCGCGCTGCGCGGGCCGGACGCCTATGTACCTCGATTGACTCGACGGGTGGAACAGCCCGCATCACTGCACGTGCGCTCTGACGCAACCTATCTGGTGACCGGCGGGCTGGGCGCAATCGGGCTGGAGATCGCTGCCCATCTCGCCGCGCACGGCGCCAAACACCTGGTGTTGACCAGCCGACGCACACCAAGCGACGCGATCGGGCAGCGCATCGACGGGCTGGCCGCACAACACGGCGCCGACGTGCGTGTCATCGCCGCTGACGTCGCCGACGCGCACGACGTGGCCCGCCTGTTGACCACCGTGGACGCCGAGCTCCCGCCGCTGGCGGGGATCGTCCACGCCGCCGGTGTAATAAGCACCACTCCGCTCGGCGGCCTCGACGATGCCGAAGTCGACCGCGTTTTCTCCGGCAAGGTCTGGGGCGCATGGCATCTGAGCGACGCCGCCGCCGACCTGGGTCTCGACTTCTTCGTCACCACCTCCTCCATCGCATCGGTGTGGGGTGGATTCGGTCAGACGGCCTACGGCGCCGCCAACGCGTTCCTCGACGGGCTCGCCTGGCGGCTGCGCGAACAAGGCGTCCCCGCTGTCAGCGTCAACTTCGGGCCGTGGTCGGCCGGTATGGCCGACGCGGAATCGCGTGCCCGTCTGGAACAGCGTGGGGTGCAGACGCTTTCCCCCGCCGAGGCGCTCAGCGGCCTGGCCGATGTCGTGTCGGCATCCTCGACACAGGGGGTCGTGGCCCGGATCGACTGGGCCCGGTTCCTGCCGCTCTACCAGCAAGCGGGTCGCCGCGGGTTCCTGGCCGAATTGGAGCGCGAGGTGCCCGCCGCGTCGACCGCTGCCGCGCCGTCGTCACAGTCGGGTCCGACCGAGCTCGTCGAGCAGCTCACTAAAGCCCCTGTGCAGCAACGTAAACGGTTGATTATCAATTACCTGCGCGACGCGGTTGGGGAGGTGACCCGCGTCGACGCCGCGGAAATCCGCGAGGACGCGGGGTTCTTCGACCTGGGCATGGACTCGCTGATGGCCGTCGAGCTCCGCCGACGCCTGGAACAGGGCCTCGGCAGAGAGATCCCCGTCACGCTGGTGATGGACCATCCCCGGTTGTCCGACGCCGCTGATTATCTGCTCGGGGAGGTACTCGAACTGAGCAAGCAGGCCCATCTGGAATCTCGGCCTGCGAAAGCCACTGCGCCACGGCGCACCGATGAGCCGATCGCGATCGTCGCCGTATCCTGCCGTTTCCCCGGCGCACCGAACCCGGAGGCGTTCTGGCAACTGCTGTCCGGCGGCGTCGACGCGATCCGGGAGGTCCCCGAAGACCGGTTCGACATCGACGAGATCTACGACCCCGACCCCGAAGCCGCGGGGAAGACGTACACACGGTTCGGTGGATTCCTCGACGACATAGACGGATTCGACCCCGAGTTCTTCGGCATCTCGCCGCGTGAGGCCGTGTGGATCGAACCGCAGCAACGTCTGATGCTCGAAACCGTGTGGGAGGGCCTCGAGAGGGCGGGCTACGCCCCCGCGAACCTCCGAGGCAGTCGAACCGGCATCTTCGCCGGGGTCGCCGCCAACGAATACGCACACCTGCTCTCGTCGGAGTCCGTCGATAAGATCGAGCCCTACTTCATCACCGGCAATGCGCTGAACGCGATCTCTGGTCGGGTCGCCTTCGTGCTCGGTCTGGAGGGACCGGCCGTGGCCGTCGACACCGCGTGCAGTTCGGCGTTGGTGGCCGTCCATCAGGCCGTCCAGGCATTGCGCTCGGGCGACTGCGATATGGCCTTGGCCGGCGGAGTGAACGTCCTGCTGAGCCCGGTCACGGTGATCGCCGCGTCCCGCGCCCGGATGCTGTCGCCGGTAGGGCGGTGCAAGACCTTCGACGCCTCCGCCGACGGCTACGTGCGCAGCGAAGGCTGCGGCATCCTGGTGCTCAAGAGGCTCAGTGACGCCGAGCGCGACGGCGACCGGATCTGCGCCGTCATCCCCAGCAGCGCGGTCAACCAGGACGGCGCCTCGAGCGGTCTGACCGTGCCCAATGGTGGTGCGCAGCAACGGCTTATCAGCATGGCGCTGTCACGCGCAAACCTGACAGGTGCCGACATCGACTACCTCGAGGCGCACGGAACCGGCACGCCACTAGGAGATCCGATCGAGGTGCAGGCGGCCGCGGCTGTCTACGGCGCCTCGCGCGATCCCCACCACCCACTCCTGATGGGCTCGGTGAAGACCAACATCGGGCACACCGAGTCGGCGTCGGGGGCCGCCGGCCTGATCAAGGTCGTGCTGTCCCTGCAGAACGAGGCGATCCCACAAAGCCTGCACTTCCAGGAGCCCAACCCGCACATCCCCTGGGATGCCCTGCCGGTTCGGGTGGCCGACGAGGCCAGACCGTGGCAGACCAACGGCAGGCCGCGCCGCGCGGGCGTGAGCTCCTTCGGTTTCACAGGCACCAACGCGCATGTGATCGTCGAAGAGGCGCCGCAGTCGGCCACCGCGGACGAGTACTCATCGGACGGTGCTCCGGCCGATCTCCGGGAGCCGCTTCAGGTGTTGCCGTTGTCGGCGCGGTCGCCTGAGGCGCTGGTGGCGTTGGCGCAGCGATACGGGGACTGGCTGAACACGAACCCCAAGGTCGACATCGCCGATGTGTGCTACACGGCTGGTGTCGGCCGGTCACATTTCGAGCAGCGAGGCGCCCTGGTGGTCGACTCGCTGCAGAGCGCCGGTGAGCTCTTGACCGACCTGGCGGATAACCGCATCCGCCCCGGCGTGGTTCGCGGTGGGTGCGCCGACGTGCCGAGCACCGCGTGGCTGTTCACCGGGCAGGGCAGCCAGTACCCCGGCATGGCGCGCGAATTGTTCGAGAGCGAGCCGGTTTTCGCCGACACCGTCAAGCGCTGTGCGGAGGCGGTCGACGAGATACTGCCGAAGCCGCTGCTCGACGTGCTGTTCGCCGCGGACCGAGAAGCCGGAACCGCCCTGCGCCACACCTCGTACGCGCAGCCCGCGCTTTTCGCGGTCGAGATGGGCTTGGCCCGCCTGTGGCAGTCGTGGGGGATCGAAGCCGACGTCGTGCTGGGACACAGCGTCGGCCAGTACGCAGCCGCGTGTGTGGCAGGGGTGTTCAGCCTCGAGGACGGCGCCCGGCTCATCGCCGAGCGCGGAAGGTTGTTCGGCAGCCTCCCCGAGGGCGGGCGGATGGCGGCGGTCTTCACCGATGCCAAACAGGTCGAGGACGTCGTCGGCGGGTACCCGCGGGTGTCGGTCGCCGCATATAACGGCCTCAACACGGTGGTGTCGGGTCCCGATGAAGACATTGAACACATCGTCGATCGATTCACCGGCGAGGGGATCCGCTGCACCGCTCTGGAAACAAGCCATGCCTTCCACTCCGAGCTCTTGGATCCCGTACTCGACGAGTTCGAGTCGTACGCAGCTCAATTCGAGTTCGCCGCGCCGACCGTCCCCCTGGTGTGCAATCGCACCGGTGCCGTGCTGACCGGCCACGCCAGTTTGGACGCCCAGTACTGGCGGCGCCATTCGCGCCAACCGGTGCAGTTCGCCGAGAGCGTGCGCACGGTGGCGGCGCTGGGATGCTCGGTGCTGATCGAAATAGGTCCGCAACCGGTGCTCACCGGCGCCGCGGTGCAGGTGTGGCCAGAGCATGTGAGTGCGCCACGCCCGATCGTCTCGCTCCGCAAGGGCGTCGGCGATCGGCGCCAGATCGCCGATGCACTGGCCGCGGCGTATGTCGGTGGCCTGCGACCGGACTTCGCGGCGTTACACCCCAAGCCGCGTCGCCGGCTGGAACTGCCGACCTATCCATTCCAGCGGCGTCGGTTCTGGCCAAGGACCTCCGGGATCCCCATCGAAGGGGCGGGCAGCGCCCCGGCCTCCGGGCTTCTCGGTAGCGCGAAGGAACTCGCGTCGGGCGACTCCGTCTTCACCAGCAGGCTGTCGGTGAGGTCACAGCCATGGTTGGCCGACCATGTCATCTACGGGACAGTCGTCGTCCCCGGGGCGACGTATGCGGCCATGGCGCTCACGGCGGTCGGTGCACCGGCGCAGGTGCGCGACGTCATCTTTTACGAACCGATCATCCTGCCCGAGAAGGCTTCTCGCGAGGTCCAGTTGACCTTGCGGCCGGAAGGAGATGATGACGAATGGCGCTTCCAGGTGCACAGCCGCCCGTTCGGGGAACGCGGCGCCGAATGGTCGTTGAACGCCGACGGAACGGTCGTGAGCGGTGTTGGTGACCATCCGGCCTCGGAGGATCCGATCGACGAGGCGATCGAGCGTTGCAACCGCATGCGCCCGCAGGATCTGTTCGAGAGCTTCGCAGACATGGAGCTGGCGTGGGGGCCGACCTGGTCCGGTTCCCTGAAATCGCTGTGGTTCGCCGAGGGTGAGGCCATCGGCGACCTGATCGTCGGCGATGAGCTGACCGATCAACTCGGCGACGAGCCGATGCACCCGGTGCTGATGGATCTATGCACCGGCGTCACATTCCCCGCGTTCCCATCGGAGCTGGCCGTCGAACAAGGCGTCAACGACCTGTTCCTGCCACTGCGGTATGGGCAGGTGACTCTGCACGAGAAGATGCCGCGCCGGTTCTACTGCCGCGCCCGGTGGCGCACAGGCGAAATCGACAGCGAGACACACGCTTTCGATCTCGACTTCATCAGCCGGGACGGGCGTCCGCTCGGCGGAATCCGGGAGTTCACCGTCAAACGCGCGCCTCGCGAGGCGCTGCTACGGGGCCTGGGCGGCGATGCCACCCGGCTGCTGTACACCCTCGGCTGGCACGAGGTGTCGCTGCCGACCACCGACGCCGCAGCCCCCGAAGGGACCTGGCTGGTCGCGGAATTCGACGAGCTGGCCGCTGCGCTGCCCGATTGCATCGCCTACGACCGGCGGACCGATGCGCAACCGCTGGGCCGACAGCTGGCCGACGCGCACGGACGCGGAGTTCCCTTCGCCGGTGCGGTATGGCGCGCAACCCCGGCGCGACCGGGAGAGTCGAACTCCGAAGCGGCCGCGCGGATCGAAGCCGACATCGCCGATCTGCTCGACGCGGTGCACACCGTTCAGCGTGGTGAAGCGAAATTGCCGAACGGTCTGTGGATCGTCACCGAACGAGCGGTGGCCACTGAATCCGGCGAACCCGTCGACCCGGCGCAGGCGGCACTGTGGGGGCTCGGGCGCACGACGATCAACGAGGAGCCGACGCTCCGTTGCACGCTCGTCGACTGTGACGGCACGCCGGAAGCGGTGCGCGCGGTGACCGGCCTCTTGGCGGCACCGGTAGGCGAACCGGAACTCGCTCTGCGTCAAGGGAAGTTACTGGCGTCCCGGCTGTTGCCCTGGGCTCGAAGCGGCCACCTCACGGTGCCGCGGTCATCGGAGTACGTCCTTGCGCCCACCGAACGCGGTGCGATCGACAATCTGCGTCTGTCCGAAACCGAGCTGTCCCCACCGGCTGAGGGCTATGTGCAGGTCCGTGTACAGGCCGCTGGACTGAATTTCCGCGACGTGCTCAACGTTCTCGGCCTGTACCCCGGTGACCCGGGGCCGATCGGTGGCGACTTCGCCGGCGTGGTCACGCACGTGGGCGACGGCGTCAGCGGCCTCGAGGTGGGCCAACACGTCTACGGCTTCATGCAAGGCGCGTTCGCGAGCCGATTCAACGTGCCGGCGCAGCTGGTCGCGCCGATACCCGACGGGCTGAGCGCCGTTTCGGCGGCGACGATTCCCGCGGCGGCGCTGACGGTTCGGCTCGCGTTCGACTGGGCGCAGCTGAAGGCCGGCGATCGCGTTCTCATCCACGCCGCCAGCGGTGGCGTCGGACTATACGCGGTCCAGATGGCGCAGCAGCACGGCGCAATCGTCTTCGCGACCGCCAGCAAGTACAAGCGTGAAACCCTGCGCAAGATGGGCGTGAGGTACATCTATGACTCGCGCACAACGGATTTCGCTGATCAGATCCTGGCGGACACTGATGGTGCAGGCGTTGACGTCGTGCTCAACAGCCTGACCAATGAGGGCTTCGTGGAAGCCACCGTACGGGCCACCGCTCAGAACGGTCGCTTCGCCGAAATCGCCAAGCGCGACATTTGGACACCCGAGCAGATGGCCGCGGCCCGACCCGATATCGCCTACGAGATCATCGCATTGGATCTCACCGCCTTGCAGACTCCTGACCACGTCAAGCGATTATTGATTGAAGTCTCGGACGGGATGGCCAACCGCGAGTGGACGCCGCTTCCCGCCGAGATCTACCCGATCACCGAGGCGAGGGCAGCGTTCCGACGTATGCAGCAGGCCCGCCACATCGGCAAGATCGTGTTGCAGATCCCGAACCCGTTGCAGCCGAAGCCCGATCGGAGCTACTTGATCACCGGTGGCCTCGGGGCGCTCGGACTGCAGACAGCGGCGTATCTGGCGCAGCTCGGGGCCGGCGACATCGTGCTGACCAGCCGTCGCGAACCCGACGCCGATACGCAGCGCGCGATCGACGGGATCGCCGAACGCTACAAGTGCCGCATCCACACCTTCGCGGCCGACGTCGGAGAGGAGGTCGAGGTCGCCGGGCTGCTCGACCGGATCCGCGCGGAGTTGCCGCCGCTGGCCGGGGTGGCGCACCTGGCGGGGGTTCTCGATGATGCCCTGCTCAGCCAGCAGGATGTCGGCCGATTCCGGACGACGCTGCGGCCCAAGGCTTTCGGCGCCTATCACCTTGACCGGTTAACGCGAGCCGACGAGCTGGACTTCTTCATCGTCGCCTCGTCGGTGTCCAGCATCTTCGGATCGCCCGGACAGGCCAACTACGCGACGGCCAATGCGCTGCTCGACGGCCTGGTCGCGCGGCGCCGTGCCGAGGGTTTGCCCGCCACCGCCGTCAACTTCGGGCCGTGGGCCGAGGGCGGTATGGCGTCATCGGAAGCCGTGCGTGCCAACCTCAACGCCCAAGGCCTGGCACCGTTGCCGCCGTCGGCCGCGCTCACCGCGCTCAGCGAGGTCGTGGCGAACGGCACCGGTCAGGCGACCGTCGTCAAGGCCAACTGGCAGCGGGCCGCGAAGCTGTTGGGTGCTGCCCGGCCGCCGATCCTGGACCTCGTGCTGCCTCGCCCCGAAGACGAAACCACCGGCGACAGCGAGCTACTGCGCCAGTTGCAGGAGATCCCGGTGCCGCAACGCGCGGCGTTCGTCACCGAGTTCCTGCAACGCGAGGTGCAGAGCTTCCTGAGGTTGGCGCAGCCGCCCGCGGCGACCAGCCGCTTCCTGGACCTCGGGACCGACTCGCTGATGGCGATTGAGCTGCGCAACCGGTTGCACAGTCAGTTCGGTGGCGCGTTCACCATCAACGCGACCGCGGTGTTCGACTATCCGACCATCGGCGGGCTGGCCGAGTACCTGGTCGGTCAGCTGCCAGATGCCGAGACTGCGGAACCGTCAGGGTCGCAACCCGAGTCGACGGAGCCGTCCGAACCTCTGTAGCCGAACGCATCTGTCGCCGATTTCTGCAGCGAGGCTGCTGCAGGCGACGTTTTGCGACCATGGCGCAGAAATCGCGAGGGTAAGAGCGGGTAAGCGGGTCAGTCGGCCCAGCGCTGCGCCTGCACCTCGGGCGGCAGCGTCGTCTGCAGCGGCGCGTCGAGCCCGTCGTAGATGCCCGGCTTCTGTTCTACGAGCCAGGCAAGCGCGCCGAGCAACCGATTGGCGGCCGTGGTGTTGCCGCCGTCGGCGCGGGTACCGCCGGGCACGTCGGCGCGCGTGGTGATGGTCAATCGTGGATCGCCGTCGATGATCACGCGGTGGTCGCCGACGCCCTCATCGGGATACGGCCAGTCCGGCGCACACGACGAGTGGATGCGGGTGATGTGATCGATGACGATGCGTTCGCGGCCGCCCGACTTGCCGATCACCTTCAACCAGAACGCGCCCTGGGTGCCTTTCTCGAACCGGCCCATCACCGTCTCGACGGGCTCCTCCAGCGGGCGTCGTTCGACCTCCTCGGCGATCTCGTCGATCTCCATTCCCAGGGTGCGGCCCACCAGCCGGATGTTGCCGCCCCACACCATCGTCGGGATCGACGGAAGCAACATCATCGGGGTCTCGTCCATCGATCCCCCGAAACCACACGACACCTTCACCGCGAACGGCTGGTTGTAGGTGGAGTAGTCGAAGATCTCCTGGCAGTGGATGCTGTTGATTCTGGTGCACAGACCGGCGGCGATCACCGCGAGCGCGTCGTTGCCCCAGCCCGGGTCGACGCCGCTGACGAGCAGCGTGCAGTTGCCTTCCTCGGCGGCGCGGGTGAGCCGGTCGACCCATTCAGATGGCGCCGAACGCGGGTCGTAGAGCGAGTACAGCGACGGCGTCACCACATGCCTGCCAGCCCGCAGGCAGCGTTCGATGTCGGCGACGGCGTCGTCCGGTCGAATGTCGCCGGAAGCCATGTAGGCGACGGCATCACAGTCGGCGAGCGCCGCGTCGACGTCGGTGGTGGCGGTGACGCCGGTCGACCCGTCGACTACGGCGAACGCGGCGGCGTCCTTGCCCGCTTTGTCCGGCGATGACGTGATGACGCCGGCCAGTTTCAGGCCCGGAAAGGCCACCGTCGAGCGGATGGCCGCCGCCCCCATATTGCCCGTCCCCCAGACCGCGATACGAAGCATCGCAACACCCTATCCGGACTGGCGTGACGATTCTCACAATGGGCACCAACGCCCGGCCAGACACCTGTCAACTGCGGATTTCGGTTCCCCGACCAACCGGGCGGTTAGTTAGGTCCCGGAAATTGTTTCGAGGTGGTTTGAGTTGAAGTTACTGATGGGTATAGTTCGGGCAGTTACTGGTGGGTAACTTAAGCAAGAAGTACCCAACCAACAGTGGCCGTCTCACCGAGGAGGAACCGTGAGCCACTATAAGAGCAATGTTCGTGACCAGGTATTCAACCTGTTCGAGGTCTTCGGCGTAGACAAGGCGCTTGGCGAGGGTGACTACGCCGAACTGGACGTGGACACCGCCCGCGAGATGCTCGGGGAGATCGCCCGGTTGGCTGAGGGCCCGATCGCCGAGTCGTTCGCCGATGCGGACCGCAACCCGCCGACATTCGACCCGAACACCCACTCGGTGACGCTGCCCGACTCGTTCAAGAAGTCGATGCGCGCGCTGCTCGAGGGTGGCTGGGACAAGGTCGGCCTTTCCGAGGAGCTCGGCGGCATGCCGATGCCCCGCGCGCTGCAGTGGGCGCTGATCGAGCACATTCTCGGCGCCAACCCCGCGGCATACATGTACGCAATGGGCGCGGGCATGTGCGAGATCTTCTACAACAACGGCACCGACGAGCAGAAGAAGTGGGCCGTGCTGGCCGCCGAGCGCAACTGGGGCGCCACGATGGTGCTGACCGAGCCCGATGCGGGTTCCGACGTCGGCGCCGGCCGCACCAAGGCCGTGCAGCAGCCCGACGGCACCTGGCACATCGACGGCGTCAAGCGCTTCATCACCTCGGGCGACTCCGACGACCTGTTCGAAAACATCATGCACCTGGTGCTGGCCCGCCCCGAGGGCGCAGGCCCGGGCACCAAGGGCCTGTCGCTGTTCTTCGTGCCGAAGTTCCACTTCGACCCGGAGACCGGTGAGCCCGGCGAGCGCAACGGTGTCTTCGTCACCAACGTCGAACACAAGATGGGCCTGAAGGTCTCGGCCACCTGTGAGCTGTCCCTGGGGCAGCACGGCACCCCGGCCGTCGGCTGGCTGGTCGGCGAGGTGCACGACGGTATCGCGCAGATGTTCGACGTCATCGAGCAGGCCCGAATGATGGTGGGCACCAAGGCGATCGCGACGCTGTCGACCGGCTACCTCAACGCGCTCGAGTACGCCAAGGAGCGTGTGCAGGGCGCCGACATGACGCAGATGACCGACAAGACGGCTCCGCGCGTGACCATCACGCACCACCCCGACGTGCGTCGTTCGCTGATGACCCAGAAGGCTTACGCCGAGGGTCTGCGCGCGCTGTACCTCTACACGGCGACCTACCAGGACGCCGCGGTGGCCAAGGCCGTGCACGAGATCGACGCCGAGCTGGCCGCGCGGGTCAACGATCTGATGCTGCCGATCGTCAAGGGTGTCGGCTCCGAGCAGGCCTACGCCAAGCTGACCGAGAGCCTGCAGACCCTCGGTGGGTCGGGCTTCCTGCAGGACTACCCGATCGAGCAGTACATCCGTGACGCCAAGATCGACTCGCTTTACGAGGGCACCACGGCCATCCAGGCGCAGGACTTCTTCTTCCGCAAGATCGTCCGCGACAAGGGTGTGGCGCTGGCTCATGTGGCCGGCCAGATCGAGCAGTTCGTCAAGAACGAGTCGGGCAACGGCCGGCTCAAGGCCGAGCGTGCGCTGCTGGCGACCGCGCTGGAGGACGTCCAGGCGATGGCGGCTTCGCTCACCGGCTATCTGATGGCGGCGCAGGAGAACTCGACCGAGCTGTACAAGGTCGGCCTGGGTTCGGTGCGCTTCCTGATGAGCGTCGGCGACCTGGTCATCGGCTGGCTCCTGCAGCAGCACGCCGCGGTGGCCGTCGACAAGCTCGACGCGGGTGTGGCCGGTGACGACCGCGCCTTCTACGAGGGCAAGGTCGCGGTGGCGTCGTTCTTCGCGAAGAGCTTCCTGCCGATGCTCACCAGCACGCGTCAGATCATCGAGAACCTCGACAACGAGGTGATGGAACTCGACGAGGCGGCCTTCTAAGAGCCTTCAGTCGCTTCGCTGAAACAAAACGCCCCCGGTCTCTTCCCGGGGGCGTTTTGCATCGCAATCAAGTTCACATAAGGGCGGGTTCGGGAGGACACGAGGTGCGTCACATCAGTCTCGCGCGGTCGGCTTCCAACCCTTGCCGACTCTTCGGAAAAGTCACTCCCGAACCCGTCGTGCGACCGATCGTACGCCTGTGATCTCGATCACACCAGTACGAATTTTCCTCGGTCAGGCGTCCCGGGACCGCAACAGCGCCCGGGTGCGCGCACGCGCCTCGGGGTCTGAGTCGAAGACGCTGGCGACGAACTCGTCGACGCCGGCAGCGCCCAGTTCGTCGAGCCGCTGCGACACCGACTCCTCGTCGCCGACGATCGCGGCGTCGGCGGGTTCTGCAAAGCCCTCTCGGTCGAGCATGGCGCGGTACGACGGCAACTGTCCGTAGATGGCGAACTCCTCGGCGGCTTTGGCCCGGGCGCCGTCGACGTCGTCGGTGACGCTGATCGGCAACGACGCCACCACCCGAACCGAGCCCTCGTCTCGGCCCGACTCCACTGCGGCCGAGCGCAGGGTCGGGACGACGTGGTCGGCCAGCGTCCTGGGACCCGTCATCCACGTCATCGTCCCGGCACTGCGACGACCGGCCAGGCGCAGCATCTGCGGACCGAGTGCTGCGAGGTAGACGTCGGGCCGCGGAGCGCCGGGCACCTTCAACGAGCCTCGGGTCGTCCAGAAATCTCCGGAGGCGTCGGCGGGCTCACCGGCCAGCAGGGGCAGCAGCGCGTCGAGGTACTCGCGCATCTGCCGCACCGGTTTGTCATACGAGATGCCCCACACCCCTTCGGTCACCATGCGATGGCTCAGCCCGATGCCCAGGGTGAAGCGGCCGCCGGCGATGGCGTTCAGCGTCAGCGCGCGCTGCGCCAGTTGGGTGGGGTGCTGCACCTGAATCGGGATCACCCCTGAGGCCACCTCGATGGTGTCGATCTCGCGGAACGCGACGGCCAGGATCGTCAACAGGTCGGGGTCGTACGGCAGCTGTGCCATCCACACCCGTCGAAATCCCTCGTCGCGCAAGGACGTCAGCTTGGTCAAGACGCCGTCCAGCGGCGAGCGGCCGTCGGCATCGGTGATGAGTCCGGTGAGGGCGACACTGATCTGCACCCCACCATCGAAGCACGACCGGCGGCGAGCCTTCCCGCGTGCCGGAGGCGGTCTGAACATACTGGGCCATGACGACCGAGTTGGCGCGGCTACAACACCTCGGACCCAACTGGTTCGCCTCGGTGATGGGCACCGGCATCGTCGCCACCGCCGGCGCCACGCTGCCCGTGCAGGTTCCCGGACTCCACGTGTCCTCGCGCGTGGTGTGGGTCTTCGCGGCGCTTCTGCTCGTGGTGCTCGGCGTCGCGGTCAGCGTGCAACGGATCCGGCACCCGGTGGCCGCGCGTGGACATGTCCGCAATCCGCAGATGACGCACTTCTACGGCGCGGCGCCGATGGCGTTGCTGACCGTGGGCTCCGGTGCCCTGCTGATCGGCAAGGATCTGATCGGCGAGAGAGCGGCGGTCGACCTTGCGTGGGTGTTGTGGACGGGCGGCACCGTCGGAGGGCTGTTCACCGCGGCGACCATCCCGTTTCTGATGTTCACGCAGCTGAACGTGGAGCCCGACGCCGCGTTCGGTGGCTGGTTGATGCCGGTGGTGCCGCCGATGGTGTCGGCCGCGTCCGGTGCGCTGTTGATCCCGCACATGGATCCGGGCACCGGGCGCGCGACGATGCTCTACGGGTGCTACGCGATGTTCGGACTGTCGTTGTTCGCGGCCCTGATCATCATCACGATGATCTGGAGCAGGCTGGCGCTGTACGGCACCTCGGGCACGGCGCGGGTGCCCACACTGTGGATCGTGCTCGGCCCGCTCGGACAGGGCATCACCGCGGCCGGGCTGCTCGGTGCGCACGCCGGGGCGGCGGTGTCGACTGAGTTGGCCGACGCGATGAATATGTTCGCGGTGCTGTTCGGGGTGCCGGTGTGGGGTTTCGCGGTGTTGTGGATCGTGCTGGCCACCGAACTGACCGTGCGCACGATGCGCCGTGGTATGCCGTTCGCGTTGACGTGGTGGAGCCTGACGTTCCCGGTCGGAACCTTCGTCACCGGAACCACGCAATTGGCGAACCACACCGGCCTGCCCGCGTTCCAAGTGGCCGCGGCCGTCGCCTACGCCGGTCTGTTGGGTACGTGGGCGCTGGTCGCGGTCCGCACGATGGGCGGCAGTTTCGGCGGTGCCCTGTTCGCGCCGGCGACTGCCGGGCCGGTCAAGGCGAAGAAGGATCCTCCGCCGGCCTCAGGCCCGAAAAGTTAAGAGCCCCGTACTGCCGTCGGGTCGGGGGGTCAGACGGCAGCACGGAGCTATCCGGTGTATCGGCGCGTTTCCGGGGGGCGTTACACGCTGCCGTCAGTATTTTTTGGCGGTCCTGTCGGGCTGGTCAGGCTTCCAGAATGGCCGCCACGCCCTGCCCGCCGGCGGCGCAGATCGAAATCAGCCCGCGCACCGATTGACCGGTCTCTTTTTTCTTCTCGGCCAGCTGCTTGGCCAACTGCGACACGATCCGCCCGCCGGTCGCGGCGAACGGATGGCCCGCGGCCAACGACGACCCGTTGACGTTGAGCTTCGACCGGTCGATTGACCCGAGCGCGGCATCCAAGCCGAGGCGCTCCTTGCAGTACTCCTCGGACTCCCACGCCTGCAGGTGCGCGAGCACCACCGACGCGAACGCCTCGTGGATTTCGTAGAAGTCGAAGTCCTGCAGGCTGAGTCCGTTGCGGGCCAGCAGCCGCGGCACCGCATAGGTCGGCGCCATCAGCAGTCCGTCCTTGCCGTTGACGTAGTCCACTGCGGCGGTCTCTGCGTCCACGAAGTAGGCGAGCGGTTCGATGCCATGTGCCGAGGCCCACTCGTCGGTCGCCAGCAAGGACACCGAGGCGCCGTCGGTCAGCGGCGTGGAGTTGCCCGCCGTCATCGTCGCGTCGCCGTTGCGGACACCGAAGACGGGCTTGAGCTTGGCCAGCTTCTCGGCCGAGGAGTCGGGACGCAGGTTGTTGTCGCGGTACACGCCGAGGAACGGCGTCACCAGGTCGTCGAAGAAGCCGCGGTCGTAGGCGGCGGTCATGTTGCGGTGACTGGCGGCGGCCAACTCGTCCTGGTCGACGCGCTTGATGCCCATTTCCTTGGCGGTGACGGCGGCGTGCTCGCCCATCGACATGCCGGTGCGGGGCTCGCTGTTGACCGGGATCTGGATGCCCACCGAGGCGGGTAACTTGCCCACGAGCTTGAGCCGGTCGACGTTCGACTTCGCGCGGCGCAGCCCGAGCAGCGTGCGGCGAAGGTCGTCGCCGAGCGCGATCGGCGCATCCGAAGCGGTGTCGACGCCGCCGGCCGCCGCGACCTCATAGCGACCCGCGGCGATGCCGTCGGCCGCGGAGATGGCCGCCTGCAGACCCGTCCCGCACGCCTGCTGGATGTCGAACGCGGGCGTGTAGGAGGAGAGCGCGCTGCCGAGCACGCATTCGCGGATCAGGTTGAAGTCGCGGCTGTGCTTGAGCACGGCACCGCCGATCACAGCGCCGAGCGTCTCCCCGTCGAGGTTGAAGCGCTCGATCAGGCCGCCCAGGGCGGCGGTGAACATGTCCTGGTTCGACGCATTGGCGTACGCGCCATCGGAGCGGGCGAAAGGAATTCTGTTGCCACCGAGGATGGCGACGCGTCGGCGGGTATCACTAGGCATGCACCCATAGTACCCACCCTTCTTACTCTGGAGTAAGTTCGTCCTCATGGCATCGGATCTGTACTCGCAAATCGTCCACTCGACGCCCGGATCGTTCCTCGCCAAGCAACTGGGCATCCCCCAGCCCGAGACGCTGCGCCGCTACAAGCCGGGTGATCCGCCGCTGGCGGGCACGCTGCTGATCGGCGGCGAGGGCCGACTCGTCGAACCGCTGCGCACCGCGCTGGCCGACGACTACGACGTCGTCTCCGCCAACCTGGGCGGCCGCTGGGCCGACTCGTTCGGCGCGCTGGTGTACGACGCCACCGGCATCACCGAGCCGACCGGCCTGAAGGGGCTCTACGAGTTCTTCACCCCGCTGTTGCGCAACCTCGGACCGTCCGGCCGCGTCGTCGTCGTCGGCACCACCCCCGAGCAGGCACGCAGCGAACATGAGCGCATCGCGCAGCGCGCGCTCGAGGGCTTCACCCGCTCGCTCGGCAAGGAGATGCGCCGTGGCGCGACGGTGAACCTGGTCTACGTCTCCCCCGACGCCAAGCCCGCCGCGACGGGTCTGGAGTCGACGATGCGGTTCCTCCTGTCGGGCAAGTCGGCCTACGTCGACGGACAGGTGTTCCGGATCGGCCCCGACGACGCGGCGCCGCCCGCGGACTGGGACCGTCCGCTGGACGGCAAGGTCGCGATCGTGACCGGCGCCGCCCGCGGTATCGGCGCGACGATCGCCGAGGTGTTCTCCCGCGACGGGGCGAAGGTGATCTGCATCGACGTCGAGGGGGCGCAGGAAGCGCTCGGCGTGACCGCCACGAAGGTCGGCGGGACCGCGCTGGCTCTGGACGTGACCGCCGCCGACGCGGTCGACCGCATCACCGAGCATGTGCGCGACCACTACGACGGTCGCGTGGACATCCTGGTCAACAACGCCGGCATCACCCGCGACAAGCTGCTGGCCAACATGGACGAAGGCCGGTGGGATTCCGTCGTCGCGGTCAATCTTGTTGCGCCGCTTGCCCTTGCCGAAGGCCTGGTTAACAACGGTGTGCTGGGCGAGGGCGGCCGGATCATCGGCTTGTCGTCGATGGCCGGCATCGCGGGCAACCGCGGGCAGACCAACTACGCCGCGACCAAGGCAGGCATGATCGGGCTTACCGACAGCCTGTCGGAGGCGTACGCCGACAAGGGCGTCACGGTCAACGCGGTGGCGCCTGGCTTCATCGAGACCAAGATGACCGAGGCGATCCCGCTGGCCACCCGCGAGGTGGGCAGGCGGCTCAATTCGCTGTACCAGGGCGGCCAACCGGTCGACGTCGCCGAGACTATCGCCTACTTCGCAAGCCCGGCGTCCAACGCCGTCACCGGCAATACGGTGCGGGTGTGCGGCCAGGCGTGGCTGGGGGCCTGACGTGTCCCAACCATCCGGGCTGATGAACCTGGCGCGCGCGGCCGCGGGCGCGCTGCCATTCGTGCCGCGTGGCGAGACACTGCCCGATCGCACGCTGACCGTCGAGGATTTGAGCATCGATCCCGAGAACGTGGCGGCCTACGCGTCGGTGACGGGATTGCAGTTCGGGGACACGGTCCCGCTGACGTATCCGTTCGCGCTGACGTTCCCGACGTTGATGTCGTTGGTGACCGGGTTCGACTTCCCTTTCGCGGCAATGGGTTCGGTTCACATCGAGAACCACATCACCCAGTACCGCCCGATCGCGGTCACCGACTCGGTCTCGGTGAAGGTGCACGCGGAGAATCTGCGTGAGCATCGCCGAGGTCTGCTGGTCGACATCGTGACCGACGTCAACGTCGGCAATGAGCAGGTGTGGCATCAGGTGACGACGTTCTTGCACCAGCAGCGGACGAGTTTGTCCGACGAGCCGAAACCGCCGCCGCAGAAACCGCCCAAACTCGGCCCGCCGAATGCGATGCTGCGCATGACGCCCGGGCAGATCCGGCACTACGCCTCGGTCAGCGGCGACCACAACCCGATCCACACCAACTCGGTCGCGGCCAAGCTGTTCGGCTTCCCGACGGTCATCGCGCACGGGATGTTCAGCGCGGCAGCGGTTCTGGCGAACATCGAGGGTCAGCTGCCGGCCGCGGTCAAGTATTCGGTGAAGTTCGCCAGGCCGGTCGTGCTGCCGGCGAGCGCCGGCCTGTACGTCGACCGGGTGTCCGACGGCTGGGATCTGACGTTGCGCGACACGAAGAAGCGCGAGCCGCATCTGTTCGGGACGGTGCGCTCGCTGTAGTCGCGTTGACTCTGCGCCGAGGGCGTCGCCTACTCCGACAATTGCGCCGCAGCCGCAGAGTGAACCGATGAGTCCGAATGTTCGGACGGGGTGCCCTTCAGGCCGCGCCAGAATAGGTTGATCATCAGTTCGGCGGCCTCGTCCACGCCGGCATCGCCGGTGCTGACCCGTGACGCCACCGCCTCACCAGCGCCGACCAACGCGACGGCCATCATGTCGAAATCGGTGTCGGGCTCGGGGTTTCGGGTGCCTGAGCGCAGCAGTCTGCCGACCAAATCGATGATCCGCTCGCGGCCTTCGCGCACGGTGTGGGCGAACGCCTGCGAGCTGGTCGCCTGGCTGTAGAGCACCATCCACGACGCCCGGTTCGCGTCGATGTAGTTCAGGAACGCCAGGACCGCGTTGCGCAACAGGTCTTTCGGGCTCTGCTTGAAGTCGATCTGGCTGCGCACCTCGTCGACGAACCGCGCCAGCTCACGATCCAGGCACGCCGCGAACAGCTCCTCCTTGGAGCCGTAGTACAGGTACAGCATCGGTTTGGAGATCTGCGCCTCGGCGGCGATCGCGTCCATCGACGTCTCGTGGTAACCGTTCACCGAGAAGATCTGCACGGCGGCGTCCAGCATCTGCTGCTCGCGCACCGCGCGCGGTAACCGCTTGGTACCTCCGGCCATTCCACCAGGGTAAGCAATGCGCGCCACCAGGGCGCCAGCAGCGGGCGGTGGGCGGGAACTAGCAGCGGGCGGTGGGCGGGAACTAGCAGCGGGCGGTGGGCGGGAACTAGCAGCGGGCGGTGGGTGGGAATCAGCAGCGCGGGTTGGGCCCCTTCATTCCCGCCAGCCGCAGCACGGAGGCGTCGACGCTGGACATCGACAGCTCACCGGCATCCAACGCCTTCTCCAGCCGGTCGAGCACGGCGGGCACCTCACCGGTACTCAGCCATAGCGCGACATCGGCGCCCGCTTGCAGGCTCCGCAGCGCCGCCTCGGCGACCCCGAACCGGTCGGTGATGGCCCGCATACCGGACAGATCATCCGTGAAAACAGGGCCGTTGAACGGCTGGCCGCCGTAGTTGCCCGACCGCAGCAGCGCGTAGGCCGCCGGGCTCAGGCTGGCTGGATCGCTACCGGTCAGCCCGGGCACCTGTAGGTGACCGACCATCACTCCGACCGGCGCCTGGCTGGTCAGCGTCCGGTAGGGCACCAGATCGGTTGTCTGCAGGTCGCTGATCGGTGGCGTCGTGACCCCGCCCGTGTGCGAGTCGCCCGAGGCGCGCCCATGGCCGGGGAAGTGTTTGAGCACCGGCATCACACCGCCGTCGCGCAGACCGCGGGCATACGCGCCGGCGAAGTCGGTGACGACGGCCGGATCGGAGCCGAACGACCGGTCGCCGATGGCACCGCCGCCATCGACGTCGACGACCGGCGCGAAGTCGACGGTGATACCAAGCCCGCGCATGGCCTGGCCGCGCTTCAGAGCAATGTTGTACACCTCGTCGGGCGTGCTGCTGGCCGCCAGCGAGGCGGGCGACGGTTGGCTGCCGATCAGCCCGGCCAGCCGTGACACCTGGCCGCCCTCCTCGTCGACGCTGACCGCGAGCGGTAGCGGGGTCGCCGATCCAGCGATGGCTGCCAGCGAGCCGTCGGACAGCATCGACAGGTCGGTCCAACTGCCGACGAAGATGCCGCCGACGTGGTGGTTGTCGACGACCGCGCGTGCGTCACCCGCATTGGAGACGCCCACCATCAGCAGTTGGGCGAGCTTGTCGCGCGTCGACATCGACGACAGCAGCGATTCACCGGCTCCGCACGCGGGCGGCGCCGGCGCGGCCGGGGCCGCGGGCAGGGCGGTCGCCGCCTTGGTGATGGGCGCGGACGTCGGTGACGGCGCGGCTTCCTGCGCGGCAGGCGAGCACGCCATCAGCAATACGGGAGCGGCGGCAAGGGCACACAATGCGCGGGGCAAGGCCATGGGCCTCGACACTAACGGCTGTGGTGGCTCAGTTCTATCTCCTGGTCGGCGTGTGCGGCCAGAACATGGGTTCAGCTGGGCACATGCCCGCATGCTAGTTTTGCCGCATGGATCGGTTCCTCGTGCCCGCGGCCGCCAGCATCGTGGTCGGTCTGCTGTTGGGTGCGGCGGCTGTTTTCGGTGTGACGCTGATGGTGCAGCAGGACAACAAGCCTCCTCTGCAAGCGGGCGATCCGGCGTCTTCGGTGCTCAACAGGGTCGAGTACGGCGACCGCAGCTGAATCCCGGGCCGCCACTGAGACGGCCCCGCTTTCCCGGCGCTGGTTGTGGGTGGCCGCTGCGGCGGCGCTGGTCCTGACGTTCGCCCAGTCACCCGGACAGATCTCACCCGACACCAAGCTCGACCTGACCGCCAATCCGCTGCGGTTCCTCGCGCGCGCGTTCAACCTGTGGAACAGCGAGCTGCCCTTCGGCCAGGCCCAGAACCAGGCCTACGGGTACCTGTTCCCACACGGCACCTTCTTCCTGATCGGCGACATCGTCGGGCTGCCCGGCTGGGTCACCCAGCGGCTGTGGTGGGCATTGCTGCTGGTCGTCGGGTTCTGGGGTGTGCTGCGGGTGGCCGAGGCGCTCGGTATCGGCAGCCCGACGTCGCGGGTGATCGCCGCGGTCGCCTACGCGCTCTCGCCGCGGACGCTGACCACAATCGGCGCGATCTCGTCGGAGACGCTTCCGATGATGTTGGCGCCGTGGGTGCTGTTGCCGGTGATCCTGGTGTTGAAGGGCGGGTCCAGAGGGGCGGGAGAAAAAGGGGGCGACCCGCGCGTGCGCGTGCTGGCGATGCGCTCGGCGGTGGCGATCGCGTTGATGGGTGCGGTCAACGCGGTGGCCACGCTCACCGGCTGCCTGTGCGCGGCCATCTGGCTGTTATGTCATCGGCCCACCAAGCTGTGGTGGCGGTTCACGGCGTGGTGGGCGCTCGGTATCACGCTGGCGGTGCTGTGGTGGGCGGTCGCGCTGGTGATGCTGGGCCGGGTCAGCCCACCGTTCCTCGACTTCATCGAATCGTCCGGCGTCACCACGCGGTGGATGTCGCTGACCGAGATGTTGCGCGGCACCGACGCCTGGACCCCGTTCGTCGCGCCCAACGCGACGGCAGGTGCGTCTCTGGTGACCGGTTCGGTCGCCGTGCTGGCCACCACGCTGGTCGCCGCCGCGGGCCTGGCGGGGCTGGCGTTGAAGACGATGCCCGCCCGCGGTCGGCTGGTCGTCATCCTGCTGACCGGTGTCACGCTGCTCGCCGTCGGCTACTCCGGCGGGCTGGGCTCGCCGATCGCGCTGCAGGTTCAGGCGTTCCTCGATGCGTCGGGCACCCCGCTGCGCAACCTGCACAAGCTCGAACCCCTATTGCGACTGCCCTTGGCGCTGGGGTTGGCGCATCTGCTCGGCCGCATCCCGCTGCCGGGCAGCGCGCCGCGAGAGGAGTGGACGACCGCGCTGGCGCACCCCGAACGCGACAAGCGTGTCGCGGTGGGAATGGTGGTCCTGGTCGCGCTGGCAGCCGGTACGTCGCTGGCATGGACCGGACGTCTCACTCCGCCAGGCGCGTTCGATGCCATCCCGCAGTACTGGCACGACACCGCCGACTGGCTCGACGAACACAACACCGGCGGCCGCGTTCTGGTGGCGCCGGGCGCTCCGTTCGCTACCCAGGTGTGGGGCAACAGCCACGATGAACCGCTGCAGGTGCTCGGCGAAAGTGCCTGGGGGGTCCGCGATTCGATCCCGCTGACCCCACCGCAGACCATCCGCGCGATGGACTCCGTGCAGCGGTTGTTCGCCGCGGGCCGCCCATCCGCAGGTCTCGCCGACACCCTTGCCCGCCAGGGCATTTCGTACGTCGTGGTGCGCAACGACCTGGATCCGGAGTCATCCCGGTCGGCCCGGCCGTTGCTCGTGCACCGCGCGATCGACGGCTCACCCGGTCTGGAGAAGGTCGCCGAGTTCGGCGATCCGGTCGGCGCGGGCACGCTGGCCGGTTTCGTCTCCGACAGCGGCTTGCGCCCGCGCTACCCCGCCGTCGAGATCTACCGTGTCAACGCCGAAACCCCGGTGACGCCTTACCTCGTCGACACCGATCGCATGGCGCGCGTCGACGGCGCGCCCGAGGCGCTGCTGCGGCTCGACGAGCGCCGCCGACTGCTCGACCGCCCGCCGCTAGGCCCGATGCTCCTGACCGCCGACGCCGAACGCGCGGGCGTGCCGACCCCGCTGGTCACCGTCACCGACACCCCGCTTGCACGGGAAACCGACTACGGCCGCGTCGACGACCACTCGTCGGCGATCCGCACCCCCGACGATCCGCGGCACACCCACAACCGGGTCATCGACTATCCTTCTCCCGGAACCGATCTCGTCTACGGGCAGTGGAACGGGGGCCGGGTCTCGGTGTCGAGTTCGGCTGCCGATTCCACCGCGCTCCCAAACGTCGCGCCGGCCGCAGGTCCGGCCGCCGCAGTCGATGCCGACCCGTCGACCAGTTGGGTCTCCAACTCGCTGCAGTCGGCGATCGGCCAGTGGATGCAGGTGGACTTCGACCACCCCGTCACCAACGCGACCATCACGGTCACACCCAGCGCCACCGCCGTCGGCGCACAGATCCGCCGCATCGAGATCTCGACGGTGAACGGCACCAGCACCCTTCGGTTCGACGAAGCAGGCGAGCCGCTCACCGCGGCACTGCCTTACGGTGAGTCGCCGTGGGTGCGACTCACCGCGGTCGCCACCGACGACGGCTCATCCGGCGTGCAGTTCGGGATCACCGACCTCGCGGTCACCCAGTATGACGCGAACGGCTTCGCGCACCCCGTCAGCCTGCGCCACACCGTCGCCGTGCCCGGTCCTCCCCCGGATTCGACTGTCGCGCAATGGGATCTGGGTTCGGAGCTGCTGGGACGATCCGGCTGCGCGCAGAGTCCGACCGGCTACCGGTGCGCCGCGTTGATGGCGCTGTCGGCCGAGGAGCCGGTGAACTTGAGCCGGACACTGACGGTTCCAAAACCGATCGCGGTGACACCGACCGTGTGGGTGCGCGCCCGTCAGGGTCCCCAGCTGGCCGACCTCATCAGCGCACCCGGCACCGCCCGCGCCGTGGGTGAAGCCGATCCGATCGACGTGCTCGGCTCGGCCTACGCCGCGGCAGACGGTGATGCGGGCACCGCCTGGACCGCCCCACAGCGGGTCGTGCAGCAGGGGACGCCGCCGACACTGACATTGAAACTGCCGAGGGACAGCGAGGTCGCCGGGCTGCAGGTGACGCCGAGTTCGTCGGACTTACCCGCACGTCCGACACTCCTGGCCGTCGACCTCGGTGACGGTCCGCAAATCCGTCCGGTCGCCGGCGATGCCGGTGCCCAGACCCTGGATCTCAAACCGAGAGTCACCGACACCGTGACGATCTCCCTTCTCGACTGGGACGACGTCATCGACCGCACGGCACTCGGTTTCGACCAACTCAAACCTCCCGGCCTGGCCGAGGTGATCGCGCTCGACACCGGCGGCGAACCGATCGCGGCCGCCGACGCCGCGGCCAACCGGAACCGCACCATCGACATGCCGTGCGGCAAGGGCCCGGTCATCGGCGTCGCCGGTGAGTTCGTGCAGACCTCACTCAGCACGACCGTCGGCGCCCTCCTCGACGGTGAGCCCGTCGCCGCACGCCCGTGCCGGGCCGAGCCGATCCTGCTGCCGGAGGGCCAACAGGAGCTGGTCATCAGCCCCGGCGCGGCATTCATCGTGGACGGCGCTCAGCTCGCCGGACCGCGCGCCGATGAAATACGCGAGGCGCCAACGGTTCCCGCCCAGACCGGGCAATGGAGCACAGACCACCGCGAGGTGACCGTCGCACCGTCGTCGGCGTCCCGGGTCCTCGTGGTCCCCGAAAGCGTCAACCCCGGCTGGTTCGCCCACGACAGCGCCGGGTCACGGCTGACGCCGATCACGGTGAACGGCTGGCAGCAGGGCTGGGTGCTGCCGCCGGGCACGGCGGGCCCGATCTCGCTGAGCTTCCCGACGAACGTGCCCTACCGCGCAGGGCTGATCGGCGGGCTCGCGCTGCTGCCGGTGCTCGCCCTGCTCGCTTTCCTGCCGATGCGCAGGCGCCCCGCGCATGCCGTGCCGGTGCCGGTGTGGCGACCGCGGCCCGTCGCCGTCGGCGCTGCGGCGCTGGCCATCGGTGGGGCGATCTCGGGGGTGGCGGGCGTCGCGGTCGTCGGCTTGGCGGTCGGCGTCCGCTGGCTGCTGCGCCACCGCGAAAAGCGCTGCGAGGCAGTCACGGTCGGTACCGCGGCCGGCGGCTTGATCCTCGCCGGTGCGGTCTTGAGCCAGTACCCGTGGCGCTCGGTCGACGGCTACATCGGACATTCGTGGGGTGTGCAACTGCTTGCGTTGGTCTCGGTGGCCGCGGTCGCGGCGTCGACCGTGCCGATTCGGACGGAGAAACGTCTCAGCTGACCGCGATCAGGTGCTCGAGCTTGGGTTCGCCGACGACGTACTTGTCGACCTCCTGCTCGGCGAGCAGGTCCTGGCCCGTCTGCCGGATGACGTGTTGGTGCAGGTGCTCGTACCACGACCGCACGACGAACGCCTCGACGAACGTGTTGGGGAATTCGCCGCTGCGGAACAACCGCCATTGCACGGCCCCGGTGCGCTGCCGTGAACGCTTCACCCGGTCCATCGCCGCGACGAAGGCCGCCTCATTCTCCGACGCGACGCGGTACGTCTTGAGTACGAGGACCGGGCCGTCGGGCGGGGCGGGTTCGAACACCAACGCCGGCTCCGGCCAGTGCCCCGACGGCTCGACATCGAGGTTGCCGGTGCCCGGATGCAGCGGCCACCACAGCAGCGATACCGCGCACGCGGCGAGCAGCCCGGCCGCGATCAGCAGCGCGGTCACGCTGTTGGTCGCGCCGGCCACCAGGCCCCAGACCAGCGAGCCGATCGCCTGCCCACCCATGAACACCAGCTGGTAGACCGACAGGCCGCGCGCCCGTACCCAGGCCGGAAGGCTCAGCTGCATGGACGCATTCAGGGTCGACAGGGTGAGCAACCACGACAGCCCACCGACGATCATCGCGACGATGACCACCGCCAGCACTGGAACCAGCGCCAGCACCGCGGTGGCGACCGCGAAGCCGACCGCCCCCACGGTCAACAGCGCATTGTGTCCGAACCGGACTTGCAGCCGGGACAGCACCATCGCGCCGCACACCGCGCCGACACCGAGGGCACCCAGCAGCACGCCGTAGCCCGCCGACGACAGGTGCAGTTGTCGATCGGCGATGACCGCGAGCAGCCCCCACAGCGCGCTGCCGGGAGCGACGAACAGCAGCGCCCGAAGCAGGATGCGCCGCATCACCGGCGAGCTGCGGATGTACCGCCCGCCCGCGCTCAGCGCCGACAACGGTCGCTCGGTCGGCAGCAACCGTTCCTCAACCGGCCGGCGCCACGTGAACAACACCACGACGATGCCGACGAACGAGACCGCGTTCAGCGCGAACACCGTCGTCGGCCCCGACAGCGCAACCAGCAGGCCGGCGATCGCGGGCCCGATCGCCCTCGCGCTGTTCAGTGCCAGGCTGGTCAGTGCCGCCGCAGCCGGGATCTGTTCGCGCGGAACGAGTTCGGGCTGGATGGCCTGCCACGCCGGTGCCGTCAGCGCCTGTCCGCAGCCGATCAGGAACAGCAGGATCAGCAGCACCGCCGGCGTCGTCAACCCGACACCGGTCAAGATCGCCAGGATCGAGACGCCGGCCGCCATCGCCGACTGCGTGGCGATCAGCAGGCGTCGCCGGTCGACCAGATCGGCGACCACGCCGGAGGGCAGCGCCAACAGCATCACCGGCAGCGTCGTCGCGGTCTGCACCAGGGGTACCAGCACCGCGGCGTCGGGATCGGCGACCAGCATCCACTGGGCGCCGACCGTCTGCATCCAGGTCCCGAGGTTCGACACGAGCTGCGCGATCCACAGTGCCCGGTACATCGGCGACCGCAGCGGCGCCCACGCCGACGGCGCGGTGCGGACGCTGGACGATGCCGTCATGCGGTTCTGGCCTTTCGCTATGAATCGAGTTTCAAGTACCCGATTGGTCGACCGCTATCTCGTAGCATCGGCCGCGTGCCGGAACTGAACACCGCCCGGGGACCGATCGACACCACCGACCTGGGCGTCACGCTCATGCACGAACACGTCTTCATCCAGTCCCTCGACATCTCGACCAACTATCCGGAGGTCTGGGGCGACGAGGCCCAACGGGAGGCCGACGCCGTCGTCCGCCTCAACGAGCTCAAATCGCGCGGGGTCGACAGCATCGTCGATCTCACGGTGATCGGAATGGGGCGCTACATTCCGCGCATCGAGCGTATCGCCGCGCAGACCGACATCAACATCGTCGTGGCGACCGGCGTCTACACCTACAACGACGTCCCGATGTTCTTCCACTTCAGCGGGCCGGAGACCCCGCTGGGCGAGCCGATGGTCGACATGTTCGTCCGCGACATCACCACCGGTATCGCGGGCACCGGGGTCAGAGCGTCTGTCCTCAAGTGCGCGACCGACGAACCCGGCCTGACACCCGGCGTCGAGCGGGTGCTGCGCGCGGTGGCCCAGGCGCACCGGGGGACGGGCGTCCCGATCTCGACGCACACGCACGCCGCGACCAAGCGAGGCCTGGATCAACAGCGCGTGTTCAGCGAGGAGGGCGTGGACCTCTCGCGCGTCGTCATCGGGCATTCCGGTGACAGCACCGATCTGGACTACCTGGAACGGTTGATCGACAACGGGTCCTACATCGGGATGGACCGGTTCGGTGTCGACGTGTTCCTCGGTTTTGAGGAGCGGGTGGACACCGTCGCGCGGATGTGCGAGCGCGGCCACGCCGACAAGATGGTGCTTTCGCACGACGCGTCCTGTTTCATCGACTGGCTTCCGGAAGGACTCGTCCCGCAGACCATGCCCAACTGGCACTACCTGCACATCCACAACGACGTGATCCCGGCCCTCAAGAAGCGAGGCGTCACCGACGACCAGCTCACGACGATGCTCGTCGACAACCCGCGCCGGATCTTCGAGACCCGGGGCGCTTACTGACATGCCCGAGCTGACTCCGCCGATCAGCGCGCAGGTCTCACGGCTGGCCGAGACCGAACCCGACGCGCCCGCGATCACCTGCGAAGGCGTCACCCTCACCCGAGGTGAGCTCGACGCGTCGACCAACCGGCTGGCCCGCGCCTACGCCGAACTCGGTGTGCGAGAAGGCGATTACGTCACCGTGGTGTTGCCGAACTCCATCGAGTGGGTGCAGGCGGTGCTGGCGACGTGGAAGCTGGGTGCGATCCCCCAGCCGCTCTCTCCGAGGCTTCCCGACACCGAACTGACCGGGCTGCTCGAACTGCGCCCCCGCGCCCTGGTCGTCGGTCGCGCCGACCCCGCCGGCCGAATCGCAAGCGTGCCTGCAGGTTACGTGCCAAACCAGAGCCTGTCAGCGGCAGCATTACCCGAGAAGGTGTCGCCGGTGTTCAAGGCGATGGCATCGGGCGGCAGCACCGGCAGGCCCAAGCTGATCGAGGCGGGCAACGACAGCCGCTTCCCGCCGATGGTGGGTTATCCCCTTGGGGCGCAAGAGGGTGACGTCAACCTGATCTCGGTGCCGATGAGCCACAACACCGGCTTCACGACCTTCGCGATCGGGCTGGTGCAGGGCCATCACCTGGTGATCATGCCGCGGTTCGAACCGCACGAGTTCCTCCGGCTCGTGACCGAACACCGCGTGACGTTCCTGACCACGGTGCCGACGATCATGCAGCGCCTGATTCCGGTCTACCGGGCCGACCCCGATGCCTATGACCTGTCCTCGATCCGGCGGTTCTGGCATGTCGGGGCGCCGTGTCCGCCCGCGGTCAAGCGCGCCTGGATCGAGATTCTTAAACCGGATGTGCTATGGGAACTATACGGCGGCACCGAATTACAGGCGTTGACGTTCATCTCGGGAAGTCAGTGGTTGGCCCATCCGGGCTCGGTCGGTGTCGTCGTCGCCGGAGAGATGAAGGTGCTCGACGACGACGGCAACGAGTGCCCGCCCGGCGTGGTCGGCGAGGTCTACATGCGGCCGTCGCCGGGCAGCGGACCCACCTACCGCTACGTCGGCGCGACGGCGAAATCGCGCGACGGCTGGGATTCGCTGGGCGACCTCGGCTATTTCGATGCCGACGGCTTCCTCTATCTCAGCGACCGGCGGGTGGACATGTTCACCGTCGGCGGCCGCAACGTCTATCCCGCCGAGATCGAGTCGGCGCTCTCCGAGCATCCCGCGGTGCTGTCGTGTCTGGTGGTCGGCGTCCCCGACGACGACCTCGGTCAGGTGCCGCATGTGCTGGTGCATGCCGACGGTGGGCTCGACGCGGCGACCGTCGTCGCCTTCCTGTCGGAGCGGCTCGAGCGCTACAAGGTGCCCCGCACAGTCGAGTTCACCGATGACCCGCTGCGCGACGACGCGGGCAAGGCGCGCCGGTCCGCGGTCCGCGACCAGGTAATCGCGCGGCGCGCGGCGCATTCGAGCTAGCGCGCGACGGGTTCGGGCACGCTGGTGGTCGACGAGTCCAACGGCGGCACCGGGCGGGCGTATCGATACTCCCAGCGCCGCAACGCTGTTCGGCACGGTGACTCCACCAGCGCATAGCTGACCGCGGCGATCGCGAACCCGAACACGACCGTCAGCACCAGCACCACCGGCATGTGGCCGTTGAACGCGAACTCGCCGATGACCGGGAACACCATCGCGAGCGCGGCGAGGTGCCAGATGAACAATCCGTAGGACCATCGCCCCAACGTCACCATCGTCGTGCTGCCCAGTACCCGGTGCGAGGTGTCGGGGCGGTCGAGCACGAGCGGAGCGAGCAGTGCGCCGGCGACCACGGCCCCCATCGCGATCTTGACGACGAACTGGCTGACGGTGCCCGGCGTGAGGCCCTCGGGGCCGGCGATCGGCGAGGCGGCGACCAGGAACGCCGCGACCGCGATGACCGCCATCAGGACGCGCCGCCGGGCCAGTCGGTGCGGCCATCCGACCCGCGTGACGGTCAACTCGGCGAGCAACATGCCCGCGGCGAACCAGGAGAAGAAGGCCGGCGGCCAGTTCAGGTGGTTCACGCCGGCCGATGTCGCAATCGGCAGCACCGCCCACCCTAGGCTGGCGAGCGCCGCGGCGGCGATGACCGGAATGCGGGCCCGCACCGGCACGCGTCGCACCAGGAGCGCAAGCAGCGGCAACGCCATGTAGAACGCGACCTCGACCGACAGGCTCCACATCTGCGTCAGCCCCGCGGTGAGCGTCAGCGGCACATAGATCTGGGTCAGGGTGAGATTGGCCAACCATACGGTCAGGTCCGCTTTGGCCTCCGGCAACAGCGACAGGATCACCACGACCGCGATGAGGTATCCGGGCATGATGCGCACGATCCGGGAGCGCAGGTAGTGGCCGGTCGGCGGGGTCGGCCGCAGCCCGCGCGCCGCCGAGGCGTGCCCTCGCCACAGCAAAAAACCCGAGAGGGCGAAGAAGAGCGCCACCGCGAGATCGAACCGGCCGAACAGCCGTCCGCTGACCCCGCCGGTGTGGCCGGTCTGGAACGCCACGTGGGTGACGACGACGCCGACCGCGGCGCAGGCGCGCATGCCCTCCACCGCAGGCAGGAACCCGCGGGTTCCGCCCACCTGCTCCTCGCGCGTCTCGCCGGCCACCGCAACTGCCACGAAATCAGTGTGCCCGGTGAAGCCGAAGACGGTGACCACGGGTCGGCGGATGCGTCTGGACCGACGACGACCTTAAATTGTGCTGTTAGGGTCAAACGGGTTTCTGCGGGCATACCGCAGGTGAAGGAGGCACGGTTTGAACCGCGCAGTGGCGCTGCGGATTGCGGCTTGCGGGATCTTGGGGCTGGGTGCCGCCCTGTTGATCGCCGCGCTGTTGCTGTCCACCTACACCCACAGCAAGATCGCCAAGATTCCGCTGGACATCGATGCGACGCTGATCAGCGACGGCAGCGGCACAGCCTTCGACCCGGCATCGCTGAACAGCGAACGGTTCGTCGTCGACCGCGACGTGCCGATGGTTCAGCAGGAGCAGCTCACCGTCGAGTCCCCGTCGAACGCCGACGTGGTGACGCTTCAGGTGGGCTCCACGCTGCGCCGCACCGACAAACAGCAGGAGGCCGGCCTGCTGTTGGCGCTTGTCGATACGGTGACCGTCAACCGCAGCACCGCCGAGGCGGTGTCCAGCGAGAGCAATCCGGGCGGTGCGGTGCAGAAACCGCGCGCCATGGAGGACGACAAGCCGCCGACCAACATCGCGCTGCCGCACGAGGGCCTGGCCTACCGGTTCCCGTTCTACACCGAGAAGAAGACCTATTCCGTCTTCGACCCGATCGCGCAGAAGGCGTTCGACGCCAACTACGACGGCGAAGAAGACGTCAACGGCATGACCACCTACCGGTTCACCCAGAACGTCGGCTACGACTCCGACGGCAAGCTCGTCGAGCCGGTGAAGTACGCGTCGCTCTACGAAGACGACGCCGACAGCGAGGTCACCGCCCGCGCGGCGATGTGGGGTGTGCCCGGTGAGCCCGACGAGCCGATCACGATGTCGCGGTACTACGCCGCGCAGCGCACCTTCTGGGTCGACCCGGTGTCGGGGACCATCGTCAAGAGGGACGAGCACGGCTACCACTACTACGCCCGCGAGCCGCTCAAGCCCGAGGTCACGTTCGTCGACTACAACGTCGCGTTCAACGAGGAGACCGTCGAGTCCCAGGTCACCAGCGCGAGCGACGAGCGGGACCGAGTCGCGCTGTGGGGCCGCATCCTGCCGATTACCTTCACCGCGATGGGGCTGGTGCTGCTGGTCGGCGGCGCGCTGCTCGGCTCGTTCAGCCTGCGCGCGGAGTCCGCGCTGATCGACCCCGGTCTCGACGAGGCCGACCACGGATTCTTCGACACCCAGGGCATCAAGGTCCCGGGAGCCGAAGCCAAGACCGAGAAGATCCCGACATCTCGACCGACCGACCTGCCCCCGGACAGACCGGTCTGATCGGGCGGTCGGTCGTGGGACCGGCCTATGCGTTGGTGCTCATCCTTGTGGTGACGGCACCGTTGCTCGCGCCCGGGTATCTGCTGTTGCGCGACGCGGTGTCCACGCCGCGGTCGTATCTGTCCGATGCCGCGCTCGGACTGTCCGAGGCCGCACCGCGGGCCCTTCCGCAGGACTTCTTCATGGCCGTCGTGTCCTCGGTGGTCGACGGGGGGGTGGTGGCCAAGGCGCTGCTCGTCGCGGGACTGTGGCTGGCGGGCTGGGGCGCGGCGCGGTTGGTGGCTGCGGTGGTTCCTGAGTCGGGGCTCGCCGGTCAATGCGTGGCGGTGACAGTCGCGGTATGGAACCCGTATGTCGCAGAGAGGCTGCTGCAAGGGCACTGGAGCCTGCTCGTCGGCTACGGATGCATGCCGTGGGTCGCCACGACGGTGCTGCAGATGCGGCACTCGGCGCGGCGGATCCCGGTGTGGGCGTTGGCCTTCTGGTTGGCACTGGCCGGGCTGACGCCCACCGGGCTGATGCTGGCGGCGACCGTCGCGCTCGTGTGCGTCGTCGCGCCCGGCGAAGGATGGGGGCGGTGGCGGTGTGCGGGCGTGACGATGGCCATGACGATGGTCGCGGCGTTGCCGTGGCTGGTCGCGGCGACGGTGTCGCGGTCGTTGGAGTCGTCGCAGGCCGACGGCGTCGTCGCGTTCGCCGCGCGCGCCGAACCGGGCCTCGGAACGCTGCTCAGCTTGGCCGGGCTGGGAGGCATCTGGAACGCCGATGCCGTATCGCCCTCTCGCACAACACTTTTCGCGATCGTGGGCACGGCGGTGTTGCTCGGCGTGGTCGCCCTCGGCTTACCGGTCGTGCTGCGCCGACCGACGGCCGTACCGCTGATGGTCCTGGCCGGGTTCGCCGTCGCGGTGCCCGCGCTGATGGCCACCGGGCCCGGGCTGGTCCTCGTCGAGGCGGCGGTACGCGCCGTGCCCGGCCTGGGGGTGGTCCGCGACGGACAGAAGTGGGTGGCGTTGGCGATGCCGGGCTATGCGGTGGCCGGCGCGGCGGCGGTGGTCTTCGCCCGACGCTGGTTGCCGACGGCGGCGACCGCGGCACTCTGCTGCGCCGCGCTGATCGCGACGTTGCCGGACCTGGCGTGGGGCGTGGGTGGCCGCGTCACGGCCGTGCAGTACCCGCCGGGATGGGCGAAGGTGGCCGCGATCATCAACGCCGACCCGCGGACGGTCGCGGTGATGCCGATGGGCAGCATGCGCCGTTTCGAGTGGGCCGGTGAGGCTCCTGTGCTCGACCCGCTGCCCCGGTGGGTGCGCGCAGACGTGTTGACCACCGGCGATCTGCACATCGGCGAGCGGACGGTGTACGGGGAGGGTCAACGCGCACGCGACGTGCAGGAGATCCTCGTCGAGAGCGCCGACCGGCAACTGCTCGCCGATGCGGGCGTCGGGTGGGTCGTCGTCGAAACAAGCGGTCCGACAGAGCGTTTGCCCCTGCCCGTGGCCTACACCGACGAGGACCTCACGCTGTATCGGGTGGGCGGATCGTCGCCGCAGGCCGACGGTCGGGCCGTGGTGGTGGCCGCCCATCTGGCGTGGCTGGCGATGCTGCTCGGCGGTGCGGGCGCCCTGGTGGCGCGACGGTTGAGCAAGGGGCCGCCGCGGGTCAAAGCACCTCACCGTCGATGACCTCGCCGTCGCCGGCGGAACAGAAATGTCGGTGGGCGATGGCATACTCGAACACATGTTCGATACGACGAGCGACGCGGGGTTGGTCGACCTGATGGGCCAGGCGCAGCGCGCCAGCCGGGTCGAGATCGCACGTCAGCTGTTGGCTATCGGGCATTTCAGCCTGCGCCGCGTTCCCGAATGTGACGGCGAGAACGACGACAAGGTGGTCGATGACTGGGAGGTCGTGGCTGCCGAGATCGGTGCCGAACTCGGCATCAGCCGCGGACGGGCCTCGTCCATGATGAGCTCGGGCCAGGCCCTGATCAAACGGCTTCCCAAGGTGGCGAAGGTGTTCGCGGCCGGTGAGATCGAGTGGCAGGTGGTCAACATGCTGATCTACCGCACCGACCTGATGGTCAGCGAGGACGCCTGCGTACTGATCGACGCGATCTTCGCCGACCGGGCCGCCCAGTGGAACCACCTGTCGTACAACAAGCTCGTCGAGGTCGTCGACTGGCTGGTCCTTCAGATCGACCCGGACGCGGTGCGCCGAGCCAAATCCCGTGACGACGACCGTCATTTCGATGTCATGCCTGGCCAGTACGGAATGGCCGACATCGTCGCCTGCCTACGCGGCGTCGACGGGGTGGCTTTGAGTCAGCGACTCGACGCGCTGGCCGCCACGGTCTGCCGGGAGGATCCACGAACGCATCGCCAGCGCCGGGCGGACGCAATCGCGGCGGTGCTTGCCCACGAGGACGCGATGGCGTGCCTATGCGAACGACCTGACTGTCCCGCCACTGGCAGGACGGCAACTACCGTTTTGGTCCATATGCTCGCCGAGCGGGACACCGTCGAGGGCACCGGCACGACACCGGGGTACTTATCCGGATTGGGTCCGGTTCCGGCGTCGACCGTCGCCGAGGTGGCGCGCCACGCCAAGCGGCGCCCCGTCGAGATCCCGGACGACGCAGCACCCGAACCGCAGTACCGTCCCTCGACCGCGCTTGCCGATTTCGTTCGCTCCCGCGACCTGACCTGCCGGTGGATGAATTGCGACCGTCCTGCCTGGCGATCCGACATCGACCACGCCGCGCCCTGGCCCTACGGGCCCACCCATCCGTCCAACAACGCCTGTTTCTGCCGGCTGCACCACCTGATGAAGACGTTCTACTGCGGACCCGGCGGCTGGATCGTGCGCCAAAAACCCGACGGCACCGTCATATTCACCAGCCCGACCGGGCGCATACACACCACTACTCCGTTCGGAGCGATGCTGTTTCCACAACTCGGCGCTTCCACCGGCAGGCTTCACCTGCCCGAGATGCCGGCACCGACACCGGGACGCGGAATCTGCATGCCCACCCGCCGACGCTCCCGCCGCCAGAACCGCGAGCGGCACATCCAACGCGAACGCGCCCTCAACGCCACGATCCGAGCGGAAAACACCACGCCGGCCACCCAGACTTTCGACAGCTTCTACCCGTTGGGCACCGGTCCGCCGACCGATCCGAGAGTTCTGCTGGACGATCCGCCGCCGTTCTAGCACCCGAGGGGGACGGTTCGATGACGGTGAGCGTCGCGAAGGCTAGACCACGCCGCTGACGTAATGGCCGCGGTGCACCGCCTCCAGCACAGTGCGCATCGCCTCGGCGCTCTGCTGCCAGGAGAACTCGCCGCAGCGGACATGTGCCTTGGCTCCGAGTTGCTCGCGCAGCACGTGATCGGACAGCAGTTCAGCCAAACCGTCGACCAGACCGTCGAAGTCGTCGACCAACACGCCGGTCACGCCGTCGACGATGGAGTCTGTCAGCCCACCGGACGACCGGTAACCGATCGTGGGCACCGAATGCTGGCCGGCCTCGATGACCGCCAGCGCCCAGCCCTCCTTGCGCGAGGGCAGCACGTGCACCCACGCCTCTTGCAGCACACGGTGTTTGGCTTCGTCGTCGATGTGGCCGTGAAACCTCACCGCATCGGAGATGCCGAGCAGGGCGGCGTGTTCGACGAGCCGCTGCTCCCACCAGCCGCCGCCCACGACGTCGAGCGTCAGCCCTGGCAAGCGCGGCCGCAGCGCGGCGACGGCCTCCAGCGCGTCCTCGATCTGCTTGTGCGGCACCAGACGTGACAACACCACGACCCGCGGGGCCGGCGCGCGCCTGGGGGCCAACGTCGAGGCCGGCGCCTCGTCGAGCCCGTTGCGCACCACCGCGATCTGTCCGGGACGCACGCCCAACGCGGCCAAATCACGCGACGACGGCAGCGACACCGTGACGTACTGGTTGCGCCGGTGCGCCCGCGGCGAGAGCCTCGACTCGACGAACCAGCCGATTCGGCCCTTCACCGGTCCGGCCACCGGCCATTGCTCGCGGTGGCAGTGGTGCACGAGCACAGCGACGCGCCGCCCGTAAGCCAGTCGCGCCATGAACGGGATGCCGTTCTGCGTGTCGATGACCACGTCGGGTCGCGCGCGCCGCAGCGGCCCGAGCCCGATGCGGGCCAACACCATCGACAGCCCCGCCCAGATGTAAACGGTGTGGCGCCCGCCGCCACGGCTGACGCGGACTCCGTCGACGACCTCGCGACGCGCGGCTCCTGGATAGCGCGCGGTGCGCAGTGTGACCTCGACGCCCGATGCGGCCAGCTGCGCGCCGATGCGCTGCAGGTAGGCCTCGCTGCCGCCACCCTGTGGGTGGTCGGTGTCGCGCCAGCACAGCAGCAACACCGATCGGAGCGGACGGGCAGACATCGGCAACAGCGTAGTCGGATCGCGTCGCTGCGTAGTCTTCGGTTCCATGCCAGTCACCGACCGGTTCGCCGAGCGGGCAACGCTGTCGCGGTCGCTGCGCCTGCTCGCGCAGTTCCGCTTCGAGCAGAGCGACCCGGCACGGTTCTACGGCGCTCTCGGCGAGGACACCGCCGAGATGGTCGCCGACCTGTGCCTGGCCACGGATGGATCGACGCCGGCCGGGCGCACGGTGCTCGACGTCGGCGGCGGACCCGGTTACTTCGCAGAAGCGTTCGCCGACAAAGGTTTTCAATATATCGGGGTCGAACCGAATCCGGCCGAGATGCACGCCGCTCCGGGGACGGTGACCGCGAGCACCTACGTGCGGGCATCCGGGACGGCCTTGCCGATCGCCGACGACAGCGTCGACATCTGCCTGTCGTCGAACGTGGCCGAGCACGTGCGACGGCCGTGGCGGATGGGCGCAGAGATGCTGCGGGTGACCCGGCCCGGCGGGCTGGTGGTGCTGTCGTACACGGTGTGGCTGGGCCCGTTCGGCGGGCACGAGACCGGGCTGTGGCATTACCTCGGCGGCGCCCGCGCCGCGCGCCGATACACCCGCAGGCACGGCCATGCGCCGAAGAACAACTACGGTTCGTCACTGTTCGCGGTGTCGGCGGCCGACGGCCTCCAGTGGGCGGCGAGCACCGGCGCCTTGGTCGCCGCTTTCCCCCGCTACCACCCGAGATGGGCGTGGTCGCTGACGAAGGTGCCGGTTGTGAGGGAGTTCCTGGTGAGCAACCTGGTGCTGGTTCTTCGGGCATCGTGAGCGGCCGACTGCAACAGGTTCTACTTCCGCGGCTTCCTAGGTAGTGTGACGGTCATGACACAGAGCACCGCATATCGCACCGAATGGGACCAGCTGTTCATCGGCGGCAGGTGGGTCGAGCCGGCCACCTCGGATGTGATCGAGGTGCATTCGCCTGCCACCGGTGAATTGGTGGGCAAGGTGCCGCTGGCGTCGGCCGCCGATGTCGACGCGGCCTGCGCCGCCGCCCGCAAGGCGTTCGATGAGGGCCCGTGGCCGCACAAGTCGCCGCAGGAGCGTGCCGCGGTGCTGGCGGCGGCGGTCAAGCTGATGGAGGAGCGCGGCGACGAGCTGAAGTTCCTGCTGGCCGCCGAGACCGGTCAGCCGCAGACCATCGTCGACATGATGCAGTACGGCGCGGCGATGTCGTCGTTCCAGTACTACGCGGGTGCGGCCGACAGGTTCCCATGGAAAGAGATCCGCGACGGCATCTACGGCCAAACCATGGTCGTGCGCGAACCGATCGGCGTGGTCGGCGCCGTCACCGCGTGGAATGTGCCGTTCTTCCTTGCGGCCAACAAGCTCGGCCCCGCACTGCTGGCCGGCTGCACCGTCGTGCTCAAGCCGGCCGCCGAGACACCGCTTTCGGTGTTCGCGATGGCCGAGATGTTCGCCGAGGCCGGCCTGCCCGAAGGAGTGCTCTCGATCGTCCCGGGCGGCCCCGAGACCGGTCGCGCGCTGACCGCCAACGACCAGATCGACAAGTACACGTTCACCGGCAGCTCCGCGGTCGGCAAGGAGATCGCGAAGATCGCCGCCGAGAAGCTCAAGCCGTGCACGCTCGAGCTGGGCGGTAAGTCCGCCGCGATCATCCTCGAGGACGCCGATCTCGATTCCACCCTGCCGATGCTCGGGTTCTCGGGTGTGATGAACAGCGGGCAGGCCTGCGTCGCGCAGACGCGCATCCTGGCGCCGCGGTCGCGCTACGACGAGGTCGTGGAGAAGATCGCCAACTTCATCGGCGCGATGCCGGTCGGCCTGCCCGACGACCCGAACGCCGCGATCGGCCCTCTGATCTCGGAGAAGCAGCGCGACCGCGTCGAGTCCTACATCAAGAAGGGCGTCGACGAGGGTGCGCGCCTTGTCACCGGCGGCGGCCGCCCGGAGGGTCTGGACAACGGCTGGTTCGTGGAGCCGACCGTGTTCGCCGACGTCGACAACTCGATGACGATCGCCCAGGAGGAGATCTTCGGACCCGTGCTGGCGGTTATCCCCTACGAGACCGAAGAGGATGCGATCCGCATCGCCAACGATTCGGTGTACGGGTTGGCCGGCTCGGTGTGGACCACCGACAACAAGAAGGCTCTGGAGGTCGCGTCGAAGATCCGCACCGGCACCTACGCGGTCAACATGTACGCATTCGATCCCGGCGCCCCGTTCGGCGGCTACAAGAACTCCGGCATCGGCCGCGAGAACGGCCCAGAGGGCATCGAGGCCTACGTCGAGCACAAGAGCGTGCTGCTGCCGTTCGGCTACACCCCCGAGGACTAGAACGCGTCCTCGGGCACGTCCATCGCGTCGAGGCCGATGGTCTCGATGATGCCGCGCGCAGAGGTCAACAGCGGCAGCATGTGCTCGGCGAAGAAGTTCGCCGCTGCGACCTTGCCGGTGTAGAACGCGCGGTCGCTTCCCGAGACGTCGCCGTCCAGCGCGGCCAGCGCGATCTCGGCCTGGTGCAACAACAGCCAGCCGATCACCAGATCGCCGACGGCGAGCAGGAACGGCACCGAGGCCAGGCCGATGCGGTACAGCTCGCGCGGGTTCTCCTGCGCCGACACCAGGTATCCGGTCAGAGCCGCGACCATCGCCTGCACGTCCTGCAGCGCGGTGGCCAGCCGGGCGCGACCGTCGGCGAGCTCTGCACGCGCGAGGTCACTGCGGACGAACTCCTGGATCTGACCGGCCAGGTGCGCCAGTGCGGCGCCCTGGTCGCGGGCGATCTTGCGGAAGAAGAAATCCTGCGCCTGGATGGCGGTGGTGCCCTCGTACAGGGAGTCGATCTTGGCGTCGCGGATGTACTGCTCGATCGGATAGTCCTGCAGGAAGCCCGAACCCCCGAACGTCTGTAGGGATTCGGTCAGGCACTGGTACGCCCGCTCCGAACCCACGCCCTTGACGATCGGCAACAGCAGGTCATTGACGCGCCCGGCCATCTCGGCGTCGGCTCCGGACACGATCTGCGCGACGGGGGGATCCTGGTGCGCGGCGGTGTAGAGGTAGAGCGCGCGCAGCCCTTCGGCGTAGGACTTCTGCGTCAGCAGCGCCCGGCGCACATCCGGGTGGTGCAGGATCGTCACCCGTGGCGCGGTCTTGTCGGTCATCTGGGTCATGTCCGCGCCCTGCACCCGGGTCTTGGCGTAGTCGAGCGCGTTGAGATAACCCGTCGACAACGTGGCGATCGCCTTGGTGCCCACCATCATTCGGGCGTACTCGATGACCTTGAACATCTGGGCGATGCCGTTGTGGGAGTCGTTGACCAGCCAGCCCACGGCGGGCACACCGTGTTGACCGAAGGTCAGCTCGCATGTCGCCGACACCTTCAACCCCATCTTGTGTTCGACGTTGGTGACGAAGACGCCGTTGCGCTCGCCGAGTACACCGGTCTCGGAGTCGAAGTGGAACTTCGGCACGATGAACAGGCTCAGACCCTTGGTGCCCGGTCCCGCGCCTTCGGGGCGGGCCAGCACGAGATGCACGATGTTCTCGAACAGGTCGCCGGCGTCGCCGTTGGTGATGAACCTCTTGACGCCGTCGAGATGCCATGTGCCGTCGGGCTGTTGGACGGCCTTGGTGCGTCCGGCGCCGACGTCGGAACCGGCGTCGGGTTCGGTGAGGACCATCGTCGCGCACCAGTCGCGCTCCACCATCAGCCCGGCCCAGTGTCGCTGCTGTTCGTTGCCGATGTTGTAGAGGATGTCCGCCATCTTCGACCCGGCCTGGTAGATGAACACCGCCGGATTGCCGCCGAGGACGAACTCGTTGATCGCCCATTCCACGGCGGCCGGTGCCGCCACCCCGCCGATGTCCTCGGCCATCCCGACGCGGAACCACTCGCCTTGCTGCCAGGCCTTGAACGACTTCTTGAACGGCTCGGGCAGCGTCACCTCATGGGTCGCCGTATCGAACGTAGGCGGGCGCCGATCGGATTCGGCGAACGACTCGGCGAGCGGGCCCTCGGCCTGCCGTGCCGCTTCGTCGAGCATCTGGCGCACCGAATCGCCGTCGAGCTCGCCGAACTCGCCGGTCGCCAGCGCCTTGTCGAGACCCAGCACCTCGAAGAGGTTGAACTCGAGATCCCGCACGTTGCTTCTGTAGTGGCCCATGACGAGCGCCTTTCGTTCGCGTGGAGCCGAGCGTAGCCGTCCGATCGCGCCGCGACCTGCACTTCAGCTCAGGTCCCCGACTCCGATCGGATTATGGTCTTGCCCATAATCGGGTCCTGCGGGTCGGTGAGGTCGACGGGCTCGACAAGTGCATCTAGCTGCGCTGATCGCGTCGAGCGCTGTGATGTGGAATACATTGATTGCTCCTGGGTGTTGCGCGTTTTATGCTGCTCGTCATAGCCAGGGAGGCACCCGATGTGGGTCATTGAAGTCAACGTCGCCGGATACCGGTTCACCCATCGCGTGCACGACCGTCGGGTCTTTCGATTCAGCCCCCGTACGCTCGGTTGGCGTCCGGCGCACCTGCGTCGCACGCCCGCAGCCTGACCGCCCCATTGGAGGTTGACCTGTCTTCCATCGGGACGAAGACCGCCAACAAGCGCGGTTCGACGCGCACCAAGATGCTGGTCGCCGCAGTCGAGGTGTTGCGGGAGCGCGGCGCGGCAGGCGTCACGATCGACGAAGTGCTCGCTCGCAGCGGTGCTCCGCGCGGGTCGGTGTACTACCACTTCCCCGCGGGCCGCAATCAGATCCTGCGCGAGGCGCTGAGCTACGCCGGTGACGCGATCACCAAGGAGATCGACGAAGCGGCCGCCAAGGGCGGAATGCATCTGGTCCGCAACTTCGTGGCGTTCTGGGAGGAAATGCTCGTCGAGAGCGACTTCGTGGCCGGCTGTCCGGTGGTGGCGGCGGCGATCGGTTCGGCTGCCGAGGAACCGCAGTTGACCAGCGTGGCGGGCAGCATCTTCGGCCACTGGCGTGACGCGCTGACCCGCGCGTTCGTCTCCGACGGTTTCGACGAGTCCGACGCGGCCTCCCTTGCGATCACCTGCATCGCGGCGCTGGAGGGCGCGGTGGTGCTGTGCCGGTCGACGCGCTCGGTCGACCCTCTCCACGATGTCTCGCAGCAGGTCGAATTCCTGATCAGGTCAAGGGATTTCATCCGCCGCTACGGCGTGCCCGACCGTAACTGAGCCGAGCGCCATCGCGCGCAGACGAAGTCCCTGTTCACCGCCGCCTCGACCAGTTCCCATTCCGAACGGATCGGCAGCACCGGCGAACCCGCGCCGAGCGAGCACGGCGCGTAGCTGACGATCATCTCGTCGATGAGATCCGCCTCGACGAACTGTCGTGCGGCATCGCCGCCACCGACCACCCACACGTCCCTGTCCGCCGCGGCGGCGAGCAGTTGGGGGTGCAGATCGGCGACGTCGCCGGCGAACGCTTGCACATCGTGTCCGCGCTCGACGATGTGCGGTCGCCGCGTCAACACCCAGGACGGTTGCTCGTACATCCAGTCACCGGGATGGTTACGCACGATCCATTCGTAGGTCGCCGAACCCATCACCACGGCGCCGATCGTCGCGATGAACTCGTCGTAGTGGAACGGTCCGTTCCGGTCGATGTCGCGCGATGTCAGCCAGTCCAGGCTGTCGTGTTCGTCGACGATGAACCCGTCCAAACTGGACGCCGTGTAGTAGACCGTCGCCAAATCAGTTGCCCCTCATCCACTCCAACGGATCGCCCATGCGGACGTCGATCCCGTGGTGGGCCAGCATCGTTCGGGCCAGTCCCCGCCGGTGGGCTGCGTACTCCAACACGTGGGCGACGATGCCGTACAGCTGAAACGATTCGGGCGGATCGCACAGCGCGTCGATGACGGTGTCCCCCATCCGACCGTCGGCGGCGTACTCGGAAACCATTGTCGTCCAGCGCTTTGCGATGTCGTCATGGTGTCGGGCCAGCTGCGCGGCGGTGGTGGTTTCACCTCGGGTAGCCGAGCGGTCCGGGAAGTCACGTCCTTCGATCGTGGCCAGCCACACCTGCTTGGTCCAGACGATCGCACCGAGCACCGCTCCGACGCTGGGTTCGGGACCGTCCCAATCGAGGACCACCTGCCCGGGCGAAATCTCCTCTCGCCATTGCTCTTTCGTCAGGGCACTCGCACGGTCGATCAGATACGCGGTGTCGGCGACGTCGTGCGCCACCATCAGTTGGGAGATGTCGGGCTCCTTCGCGTCCCCGGCGTTGTCGAGCCACAGCGAGTGCGGCGGGTGGAAGTGAAGGCCGTTGGGCGCGGTCACCCGGAATTCGACGTCGGCGGCCCTCGACGGCGGCACACCGAAGGTGCGTCGGAAGGCGCGCGAGAACACCTCGGCCGACGACCATCCTTCGTCGGCCGCGACGGCAGTCACGCGCTCACCCTGCTGCAGTCGCCACGCTGCGCGTTCGAGCATGATGCGGCGGCGCATCGCCGCGGGCGACTCGCCGGTCAGGCGGCGCACTTCCCGCGAGAAGTGGAATTCGGAGGCGTGCGTGCTGCGGGCCATGCGATCCACACCGCTGTTGTCGGCGGCGACGACCGCGTCGAGCAGTTCGCGCAGGCGGTCGCGGCGCGATTCGGTGGTCACGATCACTGAGTATGGTCGCGCCGCGGGCGTAAGAACATGACGATTCCTGCTGCGTTCAGCTGTCCAGCACCTCGTGGACTCGGGCTTCGATGTCGCGGTGGTCGCCGAGGTCGGTCAGATCGATCCCGAAGCGGCCGGTCAGTTCGGCGAGGACGTCGGCGGCGGAGTCGAGGCGCACTCGTTCGGTGTCTCCCCCGCTGTGGATGGCCAGGTTGCGGCCGCGCAGGTTCCACCGCGCGTCGTCGGTGACCAGTGCCACCGACAGACCGGTGACGAATCCCGACTCGGGAAACGTTGACACGTACCAACTTCCGACCTGCAGGTCGATCTGCGGCCGCGGGTGGGTCTCGAACGTGTACAGCGGCTGCCACTGTCCACGGATCTCGGCCTCCAACAGGAAGCCGTCGTCGTGCTCGCGCAGCCGGTAGGGCTCGTGGCGCGTCGACTGCACGGGCCCGGCTTCGAGCCGGATCGGCGAGGTCAGCGTCTGCCCGCCGAATCCGACGTCGACCAACCACGGTCCGTCGTCTGCCGGGACACGCACCGACAGCACCTGATGCGTCTGCGCGGGAAGTGCGCCCGACTGGTTCATCCACACCACCCGGCCCGCGAGCCGCTGCACGCCGTAACCCAGCGTCTCGAGCACGTAACCCATCAAGCCGTTGTGCTCGTAGCAGTAACCGCCGCGGCGACGGCGAACGAGCTTGCGGGCCAGCGCGCCCGCACTGAGATCGACGACGGGAATGCCCAGGAGCGGGTCGAGGTTCTCGAACGGAATCGACCGGTTGTGCGCCGCCACCAGGGTGCGCAGCGTGGACAACGTCGGCTCCGTCGAGCCGATGTACCCGATCCGGTCCAGGTAGGCCGCCACGTCGAGCGCGGCCGTCACGTCGGTTGCCATGCCCACATCTTGCGACCTCAACGGCCGTTCAGGTCAACCATCGCCGTGTGGCGGCGAGACTCCGCGCGGCAGCGCAGCCCAACCTACGGCTTGCCGCGGGCCGGCGTCTGGTTCGCGACGCCGTGCCGAAGGGGGGTGTTGGCCTGCGCGGCCGTCGACTCCTGCACGGGCGAACCGCCCGCCGTACCGCTCACCTCGGGCGCGTTGCTCGGATCACCGGACGATGGCTCGGCGCCATGGGTCAACTCCTTGAGCCGCGCGTGCAGCACCTCGAGCACCGGGACGCGGTTGCCGTGCGCGGTCTCGTGGTCGAACACCGCCCGCAGCGCGGGCTCGTCGAGCGCGCGGATGCGGTGCCGCAACTCGGTCAACGGCAGCTGGTCGTAGTCGGTGATCGGCAGGTCGTCGCTCTGCGCCATGCGCTGTCTCCTTAGAGGTGGGGTAGGCCGTCGGTCGGCGAGGGCATCGCTGTCCCCGGGCCGTCGGCGCGTCTGCGATAAAGGGCGATCACCGCGGCGACCGCTCCGATACCGGCGAGCGCCAGCGTCGGCCACATCGCGGCCTGCACCAACCACACTCGTCGCTGCACCTTGAAGATGCGCTTCTGCGCGTTCCGCGCTCGGGACAACGTTTCCACGTCTAACGGTTGCCCCGGGTGGCGGTTATGAAACCCGTTACGTTCCCGTCCACTTCGGCGCCCGCTTCTCGGCGAATGCGATCGCGCCTTCTTTGGCGTCGTTGGACATGAAGACCGGTCCGAAGATTTCGACCTGCTTCTTCCACATCTCCTGGGAGTTCCAGTCGCGCGACTCGACGATGATCCGCTTGGTCGCCGCCACCGCGAGCGGACCGTTGGCGGTGATCTTCTCGGCGAAGGCGATCGCCGCCTCCAACGCCTGACCCGGTTCGGCGAGGACATTGACCATGCCGAGGTCGTGGGCGCGCTGCGCGGACAGGCTCTCACCGGTCAACGCCAGTTCCATCGCGAGGCCGTAGGGAAGCCGCTGCGGCAACCGCAGCAGCCCGCCGCCGCCGGCGACTAGTCCACGCTTGACCTCGGGGATGCCGAATGCGGATTCCTCCGACGCCACGATCAGGTCGGTGGCCAGGGCCAACTCGCAGCCACCGGCGAGGCAGTATCCCTCCACCGCCGCGATGAGCGGCTTGGCGGGCGGGCGCTCGGTGAAGCCCAGGCCGCGGCCCTCGATGGCCACGTTCTCGCCGCGCGCGAACGCCTTGAGGTCCATGCCCGCGCTGAACGAGCCGCCGGCTCCGGTCAGGATGCCCACCGACAGGCCGGCATCGCCGTCGAGCCGGTCCATGGCGTCGGCGAGGCCGCGGCTGACGTCGGCGTTCACCGCGTTGCGGGCCTGCGGGCGGTTGATGGTGATGATCAGGATGCGGTCGCGCTGTTCGACGAGTACTACGGGTTCAGTGTTGTCACTCACGCGGCTGATCGTAACGGCCCGCGGATGGGATCATGCGGGCGCAGCGGGCGCGTGCACGCCGATCTCGGCGACGGCCGCACGGTTCTGGCCGTCGGCGGTGCCCAACTTCGTAATCCACACAACCACCCGCGCGACCGGTCGCGGGTCCGTCACGGGAATCCGCGTCACACCGGGCTCCACGGGTGTGGCTGGCGTGAGCTCGAAGGTGTCGGTCAGCGCCCTCGGGTCATCGGGCCTGTCGGTGCCGCGTACCTGGATCAGCGAGCCTGCGCTGTTCTGGTCGACGGTGACCGCGGTGATCGGGGTGGGTTCGCGCAACGAGATGAGCAGGCCCACGCCGGGTTTGAACTTCGGGAACGGATCGGCGTCGTAATAGCGGTCGGTCGACCATGCGGTCTCGGGCTTGGCGTCGATCGCCAATCCGGCATCGCCGGGGCTGTCCGGAGATCCGTCGGGAGAGAAGACCGTCGCGGCCTCCAACGGGATGCGGTCGCCGGGAGCCAGTCCGCGCACGGTCTTGGTCTGCTCGGGCGGTGGGGGCGCCGCGGTCGTCGTCGGCACCAGCCCGAGCTTGTCCGCATCCATCGCGACGTTGTCGTCGTTGGTTTCCAGCAGACCGTTGAGCGAGGAGCCCAGCGCCAGCATCGCAACCGCGACGATGGCCGCCGCGGCACCGAGTCCCGTGCGCAGGATGGTGCGGCGGGCCGCCTCCTTCTGTTCCTCGGGTCCGAAGTTGCGGAATTCGGCATAGCGTCCGGTCTTGGCAGTCGGCAGCGGTGGCATCACCCGGTGAGTCGAATCCGCGTCGGACGCCGCGGCCTGCTCCAGCAATATGAGAAGCGTTGCAGCGCTGTTGATTCCACCGTTATCCCGCAGGAGCGCCGAGGTGGTTGTGGAGATCAGGAAGGGGATCCGGGGATCGACTTCGGCCGGCTCCTCGGGTTGGGCCGTACCGTCCGGCCACTGGCCGAGCAGCAGCGTGTACAGGACGCAGCCGATCCCTCGCAGATCGGTCTGCGCGGTGGCCTCGGGAAGGATGGCGGGAAATGCCAGCGCCACCTGTTCGTCGGCACCCACCCGCAACCGCGCGGGATCGTCGACCGACAGCACGAGGCCCGCACGGTGTGCTGCCTCGGTGGCTGCGGCCAACGCTCGCGTCATGGCGGCGACGGACTCCGGCGCCTGCCCCTCGTCCGCGACCTCACGGAGGCTCTGTCCGGGGAGCCAGTCGGACACCACGACGCCGAAGGCGCCCGTGTGCAGCACCTCGAGCACCGGCGCGATACCCGCTGTGTCGAGTCCACGAAGCCGGATGGTGCGCGCGAGGATCTCGTGGACGAACTCGTCGGGCAATTCGTGCGCAACGTCGACGACGGTCAGCGCGACATGCTGGCCCGAGGCGATGTCGAGCGCCTGCCAGAATTCCAGCAGCGGGCGGCTGCCGTGCGCGGCAAGCAGCCGGTAACGGCCGCCGATCGCCATGCCCGGGATCAGTCGTTGACTTGTCGCCATCGCTCCGAACTTGCTCAACGGTCACGGTCCGCCGTCCGCTGCGGGGGGGACCCGAGCCGACCCGATTGTCGACGGTGGATAGCCGCGGGGTGCGGTGCCTAAACGCGTCAGTCGCCCTTTTTGCCGTTGCCGTTGCCCCGTCCGTTGCCATTGCCCGGGCCGCCCTTCTTCGGCGGCTTGGGCGGTTTGGGTTGCTCGAAGACGGGCACCGGTGGCGGCAGCGGCGCCGCGGTGGTGGTCGGCGGGGGCGGTGGCGGCTGCGCCGGGGTGCTGGTGCTGACCTGTTGCGGCGGCTGCGTGGTCGACGACGGGTCCAGCGCCAACGCGAGGCCGGCGACGACCAACGCGACAAACCCCGCGGCCGCGATCAGAAGCTTGCGCTCGCGGCTCATCGGCCGCCGCCGCGGTGCCGGAGCGACGAAGTAGTTGGCGGAGGGCGCCAGCGGTTCGGCGAGGATCTTCGTGGCGGGTCGTGGCGCCGCTGCGGGTGCCGGTCCCGTCATCGAGGGAGCGCCCATCAGCGCGGCGCGCATGTGCTCGGCGCTGGTGAACCGCTGGCTCGCGTCTCGGGCCATGGCCCGGTCGATCGTCGCGGCCAGCGCCGAGTCGATGTCGGGACGCACCACGCCGATCGGAGGCGGCGGTGCGTCAAGGATGGCGTGCAGCAGCGCGGCGGGATTCTCGTGCGGGAACGGCCGCCGCCCGGTCAACGCCTCATAGCCGATCACGCCAACGGCGTAGAGGTCGTCGGCGACCGAGGCCGGTGCGCCGGCGACCCGCTCAGGGCTCATGTAGGCCATCGTGCCGATGATCTGGCCGGTCGCGGTGAGCGCGGAGCCCGCGGTTTTGGCGATGCCGAAGTCGGCGACCTTCATCGCACCGCTGTTCGGCGCGATCAGCACGTTGCCCGGCTTGATGTCACGGTGGACGATGCCCGCCGCATGCGCGCAGCCCAGCGCGCCGAGTACGTCGTGCAGCATCGAGCGGACACGCGCTGGCGGCATCGGCCCCGTCTCGATCTCGTCCTGCAACGTCCGTCCCGGCAGGCGCTCCATGACGATGAATGGGCTGCCGTCATGCTCGCCGCTGTCGTGCACCGACACGATGTTGGGGTGATTCAGCCCTGCGGCGGCGCGGGCCTCCTCCTCGAACCGTCGCCGCATATCGGCGTCGCTGGTGAAGGCCGGATAGAGCAGCTTGATCGCCACCGGCCGGTGCAGCCGGGTGTCCCAGCCGTCGTGGACCTCGGCCATCCCGCCGCGACCGAGTACACCTCGTAGTTCGTAGCGGTCCGCAAGTAGGTCGCGGCCGTCCATGCGGATAAGGTAGCCGCACCCCCTTGAGCGCAAACGCTCGCCGTTTGTCCTGCACAGGGGCGCTCCGCTAAACTAGAACACGTTTCAGTTCCGATCAGAGGGGGTGCGGTGGCCACCGGAGACGCCGAGCCGTCGCAGCTCACAAAATGGGACCCGGGCCTGACCGAACGCTTCTTCGCCGTAACCCGCCCCTTCCTCAAGCGGTATTTCCGCTCCGAGGTGCGTGGACTCGAGAACATCCCTGCGGGCGGTGCGCTGTTGGTGTCCAACCACTCCGGCGGCATGCTGCCGATGGACGTGCCGATCCTGGCGGCGGACTTCTACGAGCACCACGGGTACGACCGGCCGATCTACACGCTCAGCCACGACATTTTGATGGTCGGCCCGACCGGCGAGTTCTTCCGCAAGATCGGCTACATCAGCGCCAACCACGAGAACGCCGACCGGGCACTGCGCTCCGGCGGTCTGGTCGTGGTCTTCCCCGGCGGTGACTACGACGTGTACCGGCCCACGTTCTCGGAGAACGTCATCGACTTCGGCGGCCGAACCGGCTACATCAAGGCCGCCCTGAATGCGGGTGTCCCGATCGTCCCGACCGTCGGCATCGGCGGCCAGGAGACCCAGATCTTCCTGTCGCGCGGCACCTGGCTGGCCGAGCGTCTCGGCCCGATCGCGCGCCTGGCGCGCACCAAAATCCTGCCGGTTTCGATCGGCTTCCCGTTCGGCCTGTCACTGGTGGTGCCGCCCAACATCCCGCTGCCGTCCAAGATCGTCATGCAGGTGCTGCCTCCGATCGACATCGTCGCCGAATTCGGTGAGGACCCCGACATCGACGAGGTCGACGCCCACGTCCGCCGGGTGATGCAGCGGGCCCTCGACGAGCTGGCCACCGAGCGCCGCCTCCCTATCCTCGGCTGAGACTTGTTTTGGACAGCCATCCGGGGGATATGACGGACCTCGATGACTAGACGCCGTTTTCCGCTGCTGCGCGCGGCGGTCGAACTCGCCAATGCCGCCAACGGTGTGCAGCCGCTCGGGCGCGAGGGCTACATCACGCTGCCGGTGTTCGCGTTCGGCTGGCCGACGACCGAGGCCGCGCCGCTGTATCTGACCGGTTCGGTGCTGGACGCCATACGGCGCGGTCTGCGTGGGGACTTCAGCGGTGCGCGGGGCCGTATCGCGTTGACGCTCACCGCGATCGCATGGGCGTTACTCGGCCTGATCATGTACCGCAACGTGACGTCGAAGCGCTATTTCGAGGAACCGCTCCGTGAGGCGCTCGGCGACGACTACAAGCAGGTGGCCTCGTCGTCGCAGCCCGGCAGGCGGCGTCGGCTCGCAAACGTCGGCGTCCCCCCGAACGAACTGCTGCGTCGCCGCTACGTCGAGCGGGCCAACACCGTCCAGTACGGCCCTCACGGCCGGGTCAACCGCGCCGACATCTGGCGGCGTGCCGACCTGCCGCGCGACGGTAAGGCACCGGTGCTGCTGCAGGTGCCGGGCGGTGCGTGGGCGATCGGCATGCGTCGGCCGCAGGCCTATCCCCTGCTCAGCTACATGGCCGAGCGGGGCTGGGTGTGCGTGGCAATCGACTACCGGGTCAGCCCGCGGCATACCTGGCCCGCGCACATCGTGGACGTCAAACGGGCCCTGGCCTGGATCAAGGAGAATATCGCCGACTATGGCGGGGACCCCGACTTCGTCGCGATCACGGGGGGCTCGGCGGGCGGCCACCTGTCGTCTTTGGCTGCGCTGACGCCGGATGATCCCCAGTGGCAACCCGGCTTCGAGGACGCCGACACGTCCGTGGCGGCCGCGGTGCCGATCTACGGCCGCTACGACTGGGTGTCGGCACGAGGCTCCGGCCGCAAGGAGTTCATCGGTTTCCTGCAGAAGTTCGTCGTGAAGAAGCCCATCAGCGAGCACAAACAGACCTATGTCGACGCTTCCGCGATCATGCGGGTGCGTTCCGACGCCCCACCGTTTTTTGTGCTTCACGGCCAGGACGACTCGATCATCCCGGTGCAGGAGGGGCGCGATTTCGTCGAGGCGCTGCGCAAGGTGTCGACGTCCACCGTCGCCTACGCCGAAATCCCGCATGCCCAGCACGCATTCGACTTCTACGGGTCACCGCGGGCGCACTACACCGCGCAGGCCGTCGAGCGTTTCCTGTCCTGGGTGCACGCGCGGCGCCACGCGCCGAGCGGTCAACTGTCGCAAGCAGAATCCGCCGGGGCGTAACTGGCGGGGGCGGAAGCCGCCCTACTGCGCCATAGCGGACTCGACCACCGTCAGTTCACTGGAAAGCCCTGCCGCCCGGCGGATCTCGACGAACGCGGCGATCATCGCGTCGGTCAGCTCGTGCGGGTCCTCGAGCGTCGCGCCGTCGGAGAGCACCGAGATGTTGAGCTGGTCGACGTAGCTCCACACCGTGATGTTCAACCCGCTGCCGGTGGTCAGCGGTCCGACTGAGTAGATCTCGGTGACCAGCGCGCCGCCCACGCGACCGGGCTGCCGGGGGCCGGGCACGTTGGAGATGGGCAGGTTCAGCACCTTGTTCTGGCCGTCCTTTTCGGCAAGCCAGGAAAACAGCCGCTCGGCGGGCCGCGGCGGGAAGTACGCCGACCACCGGCTCACCAGCTCCGGACCCATCAGGTGATGGGTCTCCTTGGCCTCCACCGCGGCATCGTGCACCGCCTGGACCCGCTGCAGCGGATCCTCGAGCTGGATGGGGACCGTCATCATCACACCGGTGAAGTAGTTGCCGGAGATCCGATCTGGGGAGAAGTCGAAACTGACTGGGACAGAAGCCAACAGAGGATGTTCGGCCTGCCCGTCGTACTTCAGGGAGAGCTCCCGCAGCGCGCCCGCCGAGATCGCGAGCACCATGTCGTTGATGGTGACGCCCAGATGCTTGGCCGTTTCCTTGACGTCGGCGAGCGCCAGGGTGGCGGTGGCGAACTTGCGTTGCGCGTCGACGCGGTGATTCATGAACGACGGCGGCGGCGTGAACGGCCGGGTGAGTTCGGGTGAGAGCTTCTTCGCGCTCTTGCGCACCCGTTGCAGACCCTGCGCCGTATAGCGCATGACCCCCGGTAGCCGGCCGATCTGGCGCATGTGGTCGGCGAACGCGGTCCGCACCAACTCCGCCTTGCCCGGCGGCGGATCCGTCGCGTACGAGTCGCGCTCGGCTTGCGGGCCTTGCTGCAGATCCATCCCGCGAGCCAGGAGATTCGCCGACGCGACCCCGTCGGCGAGGGCGTGATGGATCTTGCCGAGCACCGCGATTCGTCCGTTGGCCAGGCCCTCGATGAAATACATCTCCCACAGCGGCCTGCTGCGGTCCAGCGGCGTACTGGCGATCTGGCCGATCGCTTCGTCGAGTTGCCTGCGACCGCCTGGGCTTTCCACCCGCCAGTGCCGCACGTGGTACTCGAGGTCGACTTCGCAGTTCTCCCGCCACATCGGGTGGTGGAACTTGAACGGGATGTCGACGAGCTCGTATCGAAATGGGTCGAGTTTGTAGAGCCGCCCGTGGATGACGCGGCGGAACTCCTCGATGCCGAAGGGACGGTCACCCAACTCGGAAAGGTCGATCACCGCCAGCTTGAGCGTGTGCATGTGCACCGTCGGAGTTTCGGTGTACAGCAGGATCGCGTCCCAGCCGCTGAGCCTTCTCACGTCGCGACCCCTCCCTCCGGAGGAGCCTATATAACCTCTTTGGCGCCCACCAGCGTCCGGTTTCGGTGAATCTGGTTCAGAAACAATCCTATTGCCATCGCGGCCGAGCCGGTCCTGGCCCCGTCGGTCATGTCGAACGCGTGCCCCGCGCCGGGCAGTTCGACGTAACTGACCACCGACCGGGACACCGCGCGCAGCCGTTCGACGAACGAACGGGCCTGCGCCACCGGGATGACGCTGTCACCGGTGCCGTGGACGATCAGGAACGGCGGCGCCTCGGGGTGCACCTGCGCGATCGGGGACGCCTTGCGGTAGACGTCCGGTCGCTTGGCGAGTTTGTGTCCCACGACGACACGCTCGAGGAAGTCAACGAAGCGCATCCGCTCGACGGTGGACTTGTCCTCCCAGTCGTAACGGCCGTAGATGCCGACAACCGCGTCCACCGAGGTGTCGGAGCCGTCCGGCAGCTCGGCCTGCAGCTCCGGATCGTTGGCGGTGAGGCCGGCCAGCGCTGACAGGTGACCGCCGGCCGACGTGCCCGCGACCGCCACGAAGTCACGGTCGCCGCCGAACTTGTCGACGTTGGCGCGGGCCCACGCGATGGCGGTCTTCACGTCGTGGATATGGGCCGGCCACCGGTGATGCGGCGCCACCCGGTAGTCGATCGACAGGCACACCCAGCCCTTCTCGGCGAGGTGAGACATCAGCGCGTACCCCTGCAGGATCCGGTTGCCGTGCACCCACGCCCCGCCCGGCACGAAGATCAGCACCGGCGCCGGCTCGGCGGGCAACTCCTTGGGCCGCCACACGTCGAGCAATTGTGAAGATCGAGGCCCGTACTGCACCGAGGTGCGGTACACGCTGCGCCGATGCTCCCGCAGCTTCCACAACGGCGGCGCCGACTCCGGCGCAGGCCAGTCGATGGCGAGGTCCTTGGCGTTGACCACACCGCGCAGCGCGGCCTCGGTGACGGCGTTGGTACTGTCGCGCTCGGACTGCCTTAACTCGGCATCGCCCGGGCTAAGCCACGATTTGACCGTCGAACCCAGGAAATCGGGCAGATGGCGGAAACCCCATACGCCAACCGCGGTCACAGTGCCCAACGGTTCCAGGTGCTTTCCGATGACGGGCAGCGAAGCCGCGGCCACGCTCGTCGCCAGCATGTAATCCGACGGGCCGGCGTTCAGCAACCATCGCGCACGTGTCCAGAACGTCGGACCTGGGTACCGGGCATCCGGTCGCACCGCCATTGCGCGACTGTACCGCGAGGCATGTTCGGCACATGTCATCTTTTCGAAGTGTCTACCGGAGACATTTCGGGATCTCGGTCGCCTATACCGTGACCTGCGCAGATGGTCTAGCGTGACTTGCCGACCGTCAACTTTGCAGAGGACTTTCACGTGAGTAAGTCAGCGCTCGCCATCACAGAAGAGCACGTCGACCTCGCCGATGCGGCAATCGGCCAGCTCAACCGTGTCAACAGCCGGGCGGCTGCCCGATCGACGCTTCAGGGCGGTTCGTCGCATCCCGCCGAGATTTGGTCGGCCTCGGCGGGCCTGGGATGGACCGGCCTGGCCATTGCCGAGGAACACGGCGGGTCCGGCTTCGGGCTCGCGGAGTTGGCGGTGGTCCTCGAAGCCCAGGGACGCGAACTGTGCCCTGGCCCGTTTCTGCCCACCGTGGCCGCGGCTGTGGTGATCGACCGGTGTGCCTCCGATTCGCTTCGTGCACAGCAGCTTCCGGGTCTCGCTGACGGCAGCACAGTCGGTGCGCTCGCGGTCTCGGGCAATGTGACGGTCGGATCCGACCTGGTCGTGACGGGTGAGAGTCCCGCGGTGCTGGGCGCGCCGGACGCGAACCTGCTGGTCGTGGTCGCCGATGAGGACGTCGTCGTCATCGATCCCGCCGCCGAGGGCGTCACGATCACCCCGCTCGAATCGATGGACACCTCGCGCAGCCTCGGCTCGGTCGCGCTGAGCGGTGTGACGGTCACCGAGGAACGACTGCTTCGCGGTACGGCACGCAAGGCGCACACGGTCTTTCGCATCCTCGCATCGGCCGAGGCGGTCGGCGTCAGCTGGGCCAGCCTGGAGATGGCCGTCGAATACGCCAAGGTCCGTGAGCAGTTCGGCCGAACGATCGGGACATTCCAGGCCGTTAAGCACCACGCGGCCAATATGCTCGTCGAGGCTGAGGTGACGACTGCCGCGACATGGGATGCCGCCCGCGCCGACGACCTCAACAGCGCGTCGTTCGCCGCCGCAGTCGCCGCATCGCACGCCATCCGAACACAGATCTTCAACGCAGAGACCAACATTCAGCTACACGGCGGGATCGGCTTCACCTGGGAGCACGATGCCCACCTGTATCTGCGGCGCGCAAGGACGCTCGCGGCGTTGATGGCCGAGGCCGGCGATCCGCTGTTCGACGTCGTCCAAGCTCAGCGCAGTGGCCAGGCTCGCGGTGCGACGTTCACGCTGCCGCCGGAAGCCGAGCTGTTCCGCGAGCAGGCGCGCGAGGCCGTCGCCGCGCTGCACTCCCTGCCCGCCGACCAGCAGCGCGACTTCCTCGTCGACTCCGGCTACCTGGTGCCGCACTGGCCCAAACCGTGGGGACGCGCCGCCGACGTGCTCGAGCAACTGGTCATCGAGGAGGAGTTCGCCGACGTCGAACGGCCTGACCTGGGCATCACCGGGTGGGTGACGCTGACCATCGCCCAGGCGGGCACCGACGACCAACGGGAACGCTGGGTTGAACCGGTGCTGCGCGGCGAGGTGATGTGGTGTCAGCTGTTCTCCGAACCCGGCGCGGGCTCGGATGCCGCGGCCGTGCGGACGTCGGCCAAGAAGGTCGACGGCGGCTGGCGGGTGACCGGCCAGAAGGTGTGGACCAGCCTGGCCCATCAGTGCCAGTGGGGCCTTGCCACGGTGCGCACCGACCCCGACGCCCCCAAGCACGCCGGCGTGACGATGATGGCCATCGACATGAAAGCACCTGGGGTGACGGTCAATCCGCTTCGCGGGCTAACCGGCCACGCACATTTCAACGAGGTGTTCTTCGACGACGTCTTCGTCCCTGACGCCGACGTGGTCGGTGACGTGAACAAGGGGTGGCTGGTGGCCCGCGCGACGCTGGGCAACGAGCGCATCTCGATCGGCGGCGGTTCGGGCGGCACCACCGGGTTCACCGCGGCCGATCTGGTGAAGCTGCTCGACAATGCGTCTCCCGAGACGCGGGCGACGTACCTGCGGCGGGCCGGTGAGGTGATCGCCGAGACGCACACGTTGCGGCTGCTGAACCTGCGGCGGGTGACCCGCGCGATAGCAGGTTCGGACCCCGGCCCGGAGGGCAACGTCACCAAACTCCTGGTGGCCGAATCCGGGCAGCGGATGACCGAATTGGCCATGGAGTTGGCCGGTTCGGCGGCCGTCGTCGGGCAGACCCCGATTCTGACGCTGGCCTACCTCGGCAACCGGGCCATGACGATCGCCGGTGGCACCTCGGAAATCACCCGCAACACGATCGCCGAGCGTATCCTCGGCCTCCCTCGAGACCCCTTACTGAAATAGTCAGGCCAGCAACGTGATTCCGCCGACGATCAGCGCGCCGACCTTCACGGCCTCCAGGGCGACGTAGACGTAGTGGATGCGTGACCGCCCGGCCGGGGTCGTTCCCGCCGGCGCCGACAGGACGGCATCGGAGCGCCGGTTCAATGCGGGCCGGACCGCGATCAACTGAACAGCCAACGCGACGATGGCTGCGCCGATGGCGACGGTGGCAGCGGTCGGCGGTCGGTCCATCACGATGATGATCACCAGGACCACAGCCAGCGCGGCCTCGATACTGTTCAGTGCGCGGAAGACCAACCGGCCGATGCCGAGCCCGATCTGTAGGGACACCCCCGGCGCCCGGAACTTCAGCGGGGCCTCGATGAACGAGATCGCGAGCACCATGCCCAGCCAGACGAACGTGAGCGCGGTTGCGATGGAGTGTGCGACGGTCATGAGACTCTCCTTCTCGGTGTCAGATTCGCGATACAGAGACCGGGCTCGGCGAACGGAACCAGTGCTCCCACGGTGACCGGCGCATCCCAGGCCGCCAGCGCCCCTTGCATCAGACCGAGATGCACGGGACAGATGATGTCGCGGCGGGTGTCCGCCAGTTCGAGGAACGGGCAATTGTGCAATCCGATCTCATCGAGATCGTCGTTGCGCGAGCGCTTTTGCGGGGCGAATCCCATTTCGGCAAGGAGCCTCGTGAGGCGCTCGAAGGCCTGATCCCGGTCCAGCGGCTGAAAGGCGCCGTTGGTGGCGGCCTCTTTCTTCGCCCACGCGTGGCCGGCAGCGACCGCACGTCGTTGCGGGTCACGCTGGCGCGCCAATGCATCGGCGAGCACCCCGGCCAGCACGCGGTAGTCGCGGGGGCCGTCCGGGTCCATACCCGTTGTCGCGCGGAACATCAGCGGGGGCCGGCCCGGTTTCGTGCTGCTGGGCTTGATCGTCTCGACCCGGCCGCGCTCGAGCAACGCCTCCAGATGGAAGCGCGCGGTGTTGGGATGGATCGACAACCGCTCGGCCACGTCGAGCACGCTCAAGGGCGTCCCCGCGGCCCGTAGGGCCGTCAGCACCTCATCGCGTCGTGTCATCGACCGGAAGGTACTCAGTCGTGGCGGGTGATCGCCGCGCGCGGGCATTCGTCGACGGCCTTGGCCGCGTGCGCCGCGAACTCGGGCGGCACCGGGTCGGCGACCACCACCGCGTAGTCGTCGTCGTCGAGTTCGAACACTTCGGGCGCATACTTCACGCAGAACGCATTGCCCTCACACCGATCGCGGTCCACTACGACACGCATGACGCCTCCTTGACTTGATCAGCGGTTCAGTTCTCATCGGCCAGGCCGGACATTGCGCCCACACCACTGGCGTGCCGGCAGACCCATCCCTCGGGAGCGCGGCCCGTCTCGACTAACCGAGTCAAGTCCGCGCGCATATGCGCGGTGGGATCAATGTCGATGTGCGGGTAAACAATTGGTTCCTCTTTGGAGTTGTGCTCGTGCAACTGATCCAGCAGTACGCCGCAGGCCGCCTCGATCCGGTCGGTGTCAGACGCTGCGAGCAGACCGTCCAATGTGTCCATGGTTCGCCACAATTGGCCGTGCTCACGCATCATCACCAAGATCGGCATCACCATCCCGGCCTCGCGGATCGGCGGGAACACGATGACCTCTTCGAGGTAGATGTGGCGGCGCAGCTTTTCCAGCGCCCGGGTGAGCACTTCGGTTTCGAGGACGCCCGCCCGAAGCTTGCCCACGAAGTCCTCGATCGCGCGGTCGATCTCGCGATGTTCATGCTCCAGTGCGACACAGGGGGCTGACTTGTGCATCACGGCTTCTCCTACCACGAGCTGCCGTTAGTTTATACAAGTCCGTTTGTATAAACAATATGGCACACCGCTGGCCGCCGGTGACGTAATACTTGTCGGGTGCCGTTCACCGACTTCCATCCCGACCTGCGCCGCGCCGCCCGCCTCGCCCCGAAGCAGGTGATCACACCCGCGACGCTGCCGATCGTGCGCATGGTCACCCGGCGCATGTGGCGCAAGGTGCCCCGCGATGTCGAGGCGCTGACCCTGCCGTCGGGAGTCGACGTGTGGCTGTACCGGCCGCCCGGGGCCACGGGAAAGGGCCCCGCGCTGTTGTGGATTCACGGCGGGGGGTATCTCATCGGCCATCCCGGCCAGGACAACGAGCTGTGCCGCCGATTCGCCCGACGCCTCGGGGTCACCGTGGCCTCCGTCGACTACCGGTTGGCACCCGAATACGCCTACCCGGCCGCGCTGGAGGACTGCTATTCGGCGTTGAAGTGGTTGGTGGGGTTGCCGACAGTGGACTCAAGCCGTGTCGCGATCGGGGGCGCCAGCGCCGGCGGCGGTTTGGCGGCCCAGTTGGCGCTGCTGGCGCGCGACCGCGGAGAGGTCGCGCCGTCGGCGCAATTGTTGGTCTATCCGATGCTCGACGACCGCACCGTGGACCGACGCGAACTGGACAACCCCGGGATTCGGCTGTGGAACAAGTCGAGCAACAAGTTCGGCTGGGCGGCCTACCTCGGTGACGCCGATCCCGCCGTGGCCGTGCCCGCGCGCAGAAACGACCTCGTCGGTCTGCCGCCCGCATGGATCGGCGTCGGAACGCTGGACCTCTTCCACGACGAGGATCTCGAGTACGCCGAACGACTCAAGGCCGCAGGAGTGCCGTGCGACGTCGAGATCGTCGAGGGCGCGTTCCACGGATTCGACGGCATCGTGCCCAAAGCCTCTGTCTCACAGCAGTTCTTCGACAGTCAGTGCGCGATGCTGCAGCGGGCGTTGGCGCCCGCGGCCGCCTGAGTCACCCGCGGTCGAACACCACCTCGCCAGCGACCACGGTTGCGGCGACCATGTCCGACGCCAGTGTCTCGAGAACGTCGCGCGGCGATGGCTCCAGCACCACCAGGTCGCCCGGCTGCCCGGGCGCCACAGTTCGGCGCCGCAGCGGATCGTCCCCGGTACCGGAGAACATGCCGAGCGCTTCCGCTGCGGTGATGCGTTCGTCCGCCCCGAGCACCGCGCCGCTGCCGGTCACCCGGCGCACCGCGGCACGCATCGTCGCCCACGGGTCACCCTCGCCGAACGGCATGTCGGTAGACAGCGCGACCGACACACCCGCGTGCAACAGCGAAGCGACGCGCCACAATTCATGGTGTTCGCCGGCGGGCACATCGTCGAGGTATTGATCGCCGCGCTCGGCGACGAAGTTCGGCTGCGTCACCACGGTCACGCCGCTCGCGGCAAGGGTCGCGACGGCGTCGTCGGGAACGACGGATGCGTGCTCGATGCGGTCCCCCGGATGCGTTCCGGTCGCCTGTAGCGCGGAGAGCGTCACGACGAGCTGCGCGGCGGTCACACAGTGCACGGCGACCGATGCGCCCTCGCCGTGCCGTTCGGAGATCCACGAGGTGAGGCCGTCGAGGTCGAGGTCGGTATCGTGCAGAATCCGCTTGCCGGGCGCGAGGCACAGCACGCGCTGGCACAGTTCTCCGCGGCGATGGGCCTCCAAAAGCCTGACGATGTCGTCGATCTCCAGGTCCGGGGTGGCGTCGGTGACGCCCGTGACGCCCAGGCCACTGAGCCGCTCGCTCACCTCTTCCAGACCGGTTTCATTGCGCTGCAAGGTATCCGACCAGGAGCGGTCGGCGCTGCGCAACCGTCCGTCGGGGTGGTCGGCCAATCCCACACGGGCCAGTCCCGCCGAATTCAGCGTCCACAGCACACCGCTGCGGTGTTGCACCCGGACCGGAACCGACAGCGCCACCTCGTCGAGCACGGTGCGGTCGAGGTGGCCCGCGACCGCCTCGTGATAGCCCACCGCCCTGACCCAGCCATCGGCGCCGGGCTTCGCGTTCGCGAACGCACGGGCCAGTTCCACCCGGTTGCGCACCTCGGCAGGACCGAGCCGCACCGACCGTAAAGCCGCTGCGGCGGAACGCAGATGGACATGATGATCGTGCAGTCCCGGTATCACGGTCCGGCCGGCGGCGTCGTAGACCGGTTCACCGCCAATAGGCGCCAGCTCCGGCTCGACGGCGACGATCTTTTCGGCCACCCGGATGTCGACGGCGGCACCGTCGAGCAGTGTCGCGCGCTGGATCAGCAAGACGCGAGCCGTCGCTGCTCGATCAGCTGCTCGACTTCCTCGTTGTCCGCCCCGAGCGGTGACGCGGAGGCTGACAGTTGAGGCACTGCGGTACACGGTGATTGGTTGTCCCGCGGTAACTGCGCATACGTGGCGGCGACTGCGGCCATCGACATCTCGATCAGCTCCCCTCCCCCGCTGCGCAACGACTGCGCGACGGCCAGCGCTGCCTCGAGCCCGGTCAGCGGGTCGGCGATCGCGTCGCCGCAGAACTCCGGCTCGTTCGGCTCGCCACAGACCAGGCCGCCCGACACGGCGGCGTCGTCGCCGAATGCGACCCAGTTGTCGCGGTCGCCGTCGGTGCCGTGGCCGGTGACCCGCAGCCACACCCGGCCGTCACGCGGTGCCACGTCCGTCGGGGAGAGCCCGCGACGAGCCAACGCTGCCGGCCGCGACGACTCGATCACGACGTCGGCGGCGGCCAGCAGCGCCCGTAAACCGGACGGTTCGTCGAAATCGACGCTGTAGGAGAGTTTTCCGGCGTTCATCCAGTCGAAGAACGATTGCGGCCCGTTGCGGGTGCCGTCAGGTCGCGCGGAGCTCTCCACCTTGACCACGGTCGCACCTGCCGACGAGAGCAACCGTCCACACAGCGGTCCGGCCCACATCGCGGACAAGTCCGCGACCAAGAGATCAGCAGGGCCCCGCGTCGCTGTGGCCGCGCCGAACGGGTACACCCGCGGGTCCTCGGGAGGGGTCTCGGCGAGGCCCGCCGCCGGCAGGCCGAGCAGCCGGGCGCGCTCCGTCACGTCGGCGCAGTCGTTTTCGGTGACCCAGTCCTTGACGGCCTGCCATGGATCGTCGACCGCGTCGGCCGAGATCAGCGCGGGAACCGCGGCGATGTCGTCGGGTCTCGCCAACGTGAGGGCACACCAACTGTCGTGGCTGCGCATCAGGCGCGTCGCGCCACCCGCCGACACCTGACCGGCAGGCGAAAGGCCCAGCAGCGCAGCACGCCCGCCGATCAGCTCGGCGGCGTCGACCTCGACGCCGGTGAAGGTTTCGAAGGCGTCGGCTACCCGTCCGGCCCGGTCGACCACGGCGGTGGGGACAGTCAACATCGTCGACGTCACGCTCCCCATTGTCGGCCAACATCGCAAGCGGGTGCCGCCGGGGGTGGGCGCGGCTCAGAACTGCAGCGCGGTGAAGCGCCAATCGAGCACGTTGCGGTCCTGGTCATCGACCGCATACACCATCGACCGCACCGTCAGCACGCCACCGCGACCGTCCGCAAGCGGCTCGGCTTTCTCGATGTGCACCTCGCTGTAGAGCGTGTCCCCTTCGTACACCGGGCCGGTGTGGTCGCAGGACTGCCAGCCGAGGACGGTGACGAGGTCGGGCAACAGCCGCGTCACCTGAGCCAGCGCCAGCCCGATGGTGTGGCCGCCGTAGACCAGCCGACGCTTGTTGACCCGCCAGTCGTGATGTGTCGCAGCGATGTTCAACGTCAGCCGGGCCAGCTCGGGCGCACTGCTCACCACGTCGCCGGTGCTGTGCAGCACCGTCCCCGCGAGTCCCTGATCGAAGCGGGCCCCAGGTACCTTCGCGCGGTAGGCCTCCGCGTCCCAGTCCGCGGTCGGATCGGGTACGGGCGGTGTTTCGGCCCCGATCGTCGACAGGTCGTCAGCGTGCCCCGTCTCGCCGGCGCCGTCTCGCAGCGGCAGCATCGCGCAGCGGTGAAAATCGAGTACCAGGCGGCCGAGTTCGTCGACGGTCGTCATCCGCAGCGCGGCCAATCCGGTCCGCGCCCTGCCCGGCTTGACCGAGTTCTCTTTGAGCGCGACCACTTCGGTGCGAGTGAACAGGGTGTCGTCGATAGCGGGGAACCGGTGAAAGACCAAGCCGCGGTAGAACAGATTGGCCTTCACCCGCTGGGTGACGAGGGTGGTCTGACCGATCGCGACGTCACAGACAAGCGCCGGATGCGCCAGCGGACCGATCGCACCGGTGACCGCCGTCGCCAACTCGCCGTCGAGCGCCAGGCGCAGACGATCGCCGACGATCGACTGGTGCACCGCGGCCGCGCCCGACGTCAACGTCATCGGCGGCGCGGTGTCGAAGACCTGCCCGACGTGCAGGTCGTCGAAGTACGGGCCGCTCACGGGTGCCCACTCTGGCATTGGGCCGCACAAAGTGTCAATATGGCCGTACATGAATGAGGAAGAGACGATGCTGGTCGCCACCGTGCGGGCCTTCATCGACCGCGAGGTCAAACCGCAAGTGCGCGACGTCGAACACGCCAACGAATATCCCGAGGCGTGGATCGAGCAGATGAAGCAGATCGGCATCTACGGTCTGGCTATCCCCGACGAGTACGGCGGTTCGCCGGTGTCGATGCCCTGCTACGTCGAGGTGACCCAGGAGCTGTCACGCGGCTGGATGAGCCTGGCCGGGGCGATGGGCGGGCACACCGTCGTCGCCAAGCTGTTGGTGCTGTTCGGCACCGAAGAGCAGAAGCGCCGCTACCTGCCCCCGATGGCGACGGGTGAGATCCGCGCCACGATGGCGCTGACCGAACCGGGTGGCGGGTCCGATCTGCAGAACATGTCGACGACGGCGCTGTCGTCCGAAGGCGACGGCCTGACCATCAACGGATCCAAGACCTGGATCTCCAATGCGCGCAGATCCGGGCTGATCGCACTGTTGTGCAAGACCGATCCGGGGGCGACCCCGCGCCACAAGGGGATCTCGGTGGTTCTCGTCGAGCAGGGTATGACGGGGCTGTCGGTGTCGCGGGATCTGCCCAAGCTCGGGTACAAGGGCATCGAATCGTGCGAACTGATCTTCGAGGACTGCCGGGTTCCGGCGTCGGCGATCCTCGGCGGAGAGCCGGGCAAGGGCTTCACGCAGATGATGAAAGGCCTTGAGACGGGGCGTATTCAGGTCGCATCGCGAGCGCTAGGCGTGGCGACGGCCGCGTTGGAGGATGCGCTGCGGTATGCCCAGGAGCGCGAGAGCTTCGGCCAACCGATATGGAAGCACCAGTCGATCGGCAACTACCTGGCCGACATGGCCACCAAGCTCACGGCTGCCCGCCAGCTGACGCGGTATGCCGCCGAGCGCTATGACAGCGGCGAACGCTGCGATATGGAGGCGGGGATGGCCAAGCTGTTCGCCTCCGAGGTCGCGATGGAGATCGCACTCAACGCTGTCCGCATTCACGGCGGTTACGGCTATTCCACCGAGTACGACGTCGAAAGGTACTTCCGCGACGCGCCGCTGATGATCGTCGGCGAGGGCACCAACGAAATCCAGCGCAACGTCATCGCCTCACAGTTGGTAGCACGAGGCGGCCTGTAGGCGATGAAGCCCGCGCCGGCGTACCGGACCCTGCGCGACCAGTTGCGCGAACAGATCGCGGCCGGCCGCTACCGCGACGGCGCGCGGTTGCCGACGGAGTCGGAACTCGTTGCTGCTCACGGCTTGTCGAGACAGACTGTGCGCCGGGCGTTTCAGGATCTGGTCGCCGATGGTGTGGTGTACCGGGTGCCGGGCCGCGGCACGTACGCAAGCGGTTCGGGACGGCGGTACCTGCGCCAGTTCGGCTCGATCGAGGACCTGATGAGCCTGTCCGACGACACCACCATGGAGGTGCTCAACGGATTGCGACGCAGGGTCGACGTCGAAGCCGCCAGCAGGCTACGGCTCGACGACGACATCGTGTACACGCTGGTGTTCCGGCGACTGCACGGCACCGACCCCGGGGTGCCGTTCGTGCTGACCACGGTGCATCTGGCGCCGACGGTCGCGGCGGCGGTGGCGGACTCGCCGGAACTGGCCGACGGAGCGGTCGGCACGCAAACCGTCATCGGACTGCTCGAGCCGCATCTGTGCGCACCGATCGTCGAAGCCGCACAGTCGATCACCGTCGCACCCGCCGATGCCGAGGTGGCGGACGCCGTCCGGTGCGAGCCCAGTCATCCGATGTTGCGCGTCGACCGGTTGTACTCCGACGAGGAAGGCCGGCCCGTCGAGCTGTCGGTCAGCCATTTCCTGCCCGAGCAGTACACCTACCGGGTGACGTTGCGCCGCTCGGGTTGACCAGCGATCTCGTCGACGAGCCCCCACCGCAACGCCGTCGGCGGATCGATGGCTTGGCCCGACAACACCAAATACGCTGTGCGCCAACGTCCGATCCTGCGAGTGATGCTCACCGTTCCGCCTGCGCCCGGGAGCAGCCCGAGACTGAGCTCCGGCAACCCGAAAACGGCGTTCGGGCTCGACTCGATGTGGCCGCAGAACGCCGCCATCTCCAATCCGCTGCCGAGCACCTGACCGTGGACTCGCGCGCGGCAGCGCTTGCCGAGGCGGTGGGTCAGCTCGGCCAGCACCATCGCGGGACTGTAGCGGGTGCGGGCGAAGTGTGCGCTCGCGGGATCGACGAAGCTACCGAACTCGGCGAGATCCCCGCCGCTGCAGAATGACGGCCCGTTGCCGGACAGGACGACGTCGGTGACCGACGGGTCGACGCGCGCCACCTCGAGTGCTTCCAGCAGCGCGCCGCGGGCATCGGTGGAGAACGCGTTGTGCCGCCGCACCCGGTTGAACCGCACATAGACGGTGTCGTCGATTCGTTCGGCCACAACGGGATCGGGGATCTGGGCAAGCTGCGAGGGCCCGCGCTCGTCGAGCCAGCGCGCGAACTCCGGCCCCGCCTGCAGCGTGGAGTACGCCAGCGACTCGGTGATGACGCCGGCGAACGCGGGGGCGGCGGGGTCGACGGCGCGAAGGACGTCGTCGCAGACGCCCGCGGCGTGCGGCCACTGGGTGCACCGCTCCGTCACTTCGGCGAGGGCGTCGGCCACCGAGGTCACGGTGACGATCCGGCGGTCGTCGGACTGCTGCTCCGACAGCGTGAATGTGGCGTCGTCCGTTGGCGATTCGATCGCCACGACGATGCCCGATGGCAACTCGACGTGTGTCACGAGTACTTCTTAATCAGCTCCTGCTTGTACAGCTTGCCCGTGTCGGTGCGGGGCAACTGCGCCTCGAACGTGATCGACCGCGGGCACTTGTAGTGCGCCAACCGATCCCGGAGCCATTCGATGAGCTCGGCGGCGAATTCAGCGGTGGCGTCGGCGGGCTTGACGGTCTGCACCACGCCATGGACCCGCTGGCCCATCTCGTCGTCGGGGACGCCGAACACCGCGGCGTCCAACACCTTCGGGTGGGTGACCAACATGTTCTCGGCCTCCTGCGGGTAGATGTTCACCCCGCCGGAGATGATCATGTGGTGTCGGCGATCGGTCAGGTACAGGAAGCCCTCCTCGTCGACGTAACCGATGTCGCCGACCGTCGCCCAACCGCGGTCGTTGCGGGCCTTGGCAGTCTTCTCCGGATCGTTGAGGTACTCGAACGGGAGGCCACCCTCGAAGAAGATCTCGCCCGCCTCACCGGGAGGCAGTTCGTTGCCGTCCTCGTCGCAGATGTGCAGTGTGCCGGCCATGGGCTTGCCGACCGAACCCGGATGGGCCAGCCAATCCTCGGCGCTGATCAGCGTCGAACCGTGCGCCTCCGATGACGCGTAGTACTCGTCGATGATCGGGCCCCACCAGTCGATCATCTGCTTCTTGATCTCGACCGGGCACGGTGCGGCGGCATGGATCACCCGCTTGAGGCTGGAGACGTCATACGAATTGCGCACCGACTCGGGCACTTTGAGCATGCGGGTGAACATCACCGGCACGAACTGGCCGTGCGTGACGCCGTAGCGCTGGATAGCGTCCAGCGCGCTCTCGGGGTCGAACTTCTCCATCACCACGGTCGTGTAGCCAGCGGCCTGAACCGTCATCGACCACACCGACGGAGCCGTGTGATAGAGCGGCGCGGGGCTCAGATACACCGAGTCCGGCTCCATCCAGAACGAGACCATCATGGTCATCAGGCCAGGCGCCTCGGCCGGTGTGAGGTGCGGAAGCTCGCGTTTGATCCCCTTGGGCCGTCCCGTGGTGCCCGACGAGTACTGCAGCAGGTCCCCCTCGATCTCGTCGGGGATCGCCGTATCGGGGTGCTGGGCAACGCATTCGGGATAGCGCTGCCAGCCGTCGAGATCGCCGGATACACCTTCCGCCGACGTTCCTTCGGTGATGATCAGCAGTTCGGGCAGTCCGCGGGGAAGTTCGCTGCCGAGTCCCTCGAGGGTCTTGCGCAGCGCCGCGGATCCGACGATGGCCTTGGCGTTGCTGTTGTCGATGATGTAGGCGGCTTCGGCAGCCGTCAGATGGGTGTTGATCGGGACGTAATAGAGGCCGCTGCGGCGCGCCGCCCACATCACGACGTGAAAGTGCTCGTTGTTCTCCATCAGCATGGCCACGGTGTCGCCCTCGACGAGGCCTGCCTGCCGGAAGTGGTGGGCCAAGCGGTTGGCGCGCGCCTCGAGCTCGCCGAACGTCACCGTGGTGCCACTGGGATGCATGATGACGGCGGGTTTGTCGGGCGTCGCCTCGGCATGTTCGCGGATCTGCATGGGCTGACTCTACGATGTGCCGAGTTGACAGGTGTCAAGTGGTGCCGCTTTCCGGCGGAGACGCCTCCTGAAGGTCCCGCCCGACCGTCGCGAGTGCCTTGGGTCCGACGGTCCGTGAAGATGCCTACAGACACTTGAGCACGCTCACCCTGCGGTGAGCGTGCTCAAAGTGTCGCTATTGCGCGGCGTGTCGTGTGCAGACGCTCAGTGTCAGGGTGGTGATTGCCGCGTTGCGGTGGTTGGGTCTTCGTACCTGGGGTCTGGCTCTTGCAGACGCTGCCGCCTTTGGGTTGGCATCCGTGCGTTGTGCCGACTCCAGGTGGGAAGGACCGACCGGCGTGACTTGATAGGAGCGTGGCATCGCCTCCACTGAGATGTGTCCAGCCGGCCGGTCCAACCTTTGCCTTATCCACGTCTCGATGAAAGAAGGCACCGTCCATGGTGATCATTGGAACCGATGTGCACAAGCGCACCCACACCTTCGTCGCAGTCGAAGCCCTGCGCTGCCTCAAACGCCGCCTCTCACGCGTCGTATTCACCCGCCTACACACCGACGAACACACCCGACGAAACCCCCACCACAGCGATCACCGCGACGCGGCTTGACATAGGAGCAATGCCCGCTCGCGATAGAGGGGTTACTCGGTTACTCGGCCTCGAGGCGGTGCTTGAGCGCGTCGAACTCGTCCTTGATGCCGGTGGGCAGCTTCTCGCCGACGAACTCGAACCACTCCTCGATGAGCGGCAACTCCTGGCGCCACTCGTCGACGTTCACCTCCAGCGCGGCGTCCACATCGGCGGCGTCGACATCCAGACCCGACAGGTCGAGATCCTCGGCCGTGGGAACGATGCCGATCGGCGTGGTGCGGCCCCCGGCCTTCTGCTCGATGCGGTCGATGATCCACTTCATCACGCGGCTGTTCTCACCGAAGCCCGGCCACAGGAAGCGGCCGTCGTCGCCGCGGCGGAACCAGTTGACGAAGAAGATCTTCGGCATCTTCGACTCGTCGGACTGCTTGCCGATGTCGATCCAGTGCGCGAAGTAGTCGCCGACGTTGTAGCCCAGGAATGGCAGCATCGCCATCGGGTCGCGGCGGACGGTGCCGACCTTGCCCTCGGCGGCCGCGGTCTGCTCGGAGCCGAGCGTGGCGCCGATGAACACGCCGTGCTGCCAGTCGCGGGCCTGCGTCACCAGCGGCACCGTGGTCTTGCGACGGCCGCCGAACAGGATTGCCGAGATCGGCACACCCTGCGGGTCATCCCACTCCGGCGCCAGAGTCGGGCACTGCGAGATCGGGGTGCAGTAGCGCGAGTTCGGATGCGCGGCTTTGTCCGGCGACCCCGGTTCCCAATCGCGGCCCTTCCAGTCGATCAGGTGTTGCGGGTCGCCCTCGAGGCCTTCCCACCACACGTCGTTGTCGTCGGTCAGCGCGACGTTGGTGAACACGGTGTTGCCGGCCTCGATGGTCTTCATCGCGTTCGGGTTGGAGTCCCAGTTGGTGCCGGGCGCGACGCCGAAGAAGCCGAACTCCGGGTTGACCGCGTACAGGCGGCCGTCCTTGCCGAACCGCATCCAGGCGATGTCGTCTCCGACGGTCTCGGCCCGCCAACCCGGCAGCGTGGGCTGCAGCATCGCGAGGTTGGTCTTACCGCATGCCGACGGGAACGCCGCGGCGACGAAGTACGCCTTGTTCTCCGGCGAGATGAGCTTGAGGATCAGCATGTGCTCGGCGAGCCAGCCTTCGTCGTGGGCGATCGCCGAGGCGATCCGCAGCGCGTAGCACTTCTTGCCCAACAGCGCGTTGCCGCCGTAACCCGAACCGTAGCTCCAGATCTCGCGGGTCTCCGGGAAGTGGGTGATGTACTTCGTGTCGTTGCACGGCCACGGCACGTCCTTCTGCCCCGGCTCCAGCGGTGCGCCGATCGAATGCAGCGCCTTGACGAAGAAGCCGTCGTCGCCGATCTTGTCCAGGGCGGCCTTACCCATCCGGGTCATCGTGCGCATCGACACCACGACGTACTCGGAGTCGGTGATCTCGACGCCCAGCTTGGGGTCTTCGGCACCGAGCGGACCCATGCAGAACGGGATGACGTACATGGTGCGCCCACGCATGCAGCCGCGGTACAGATCGGTCATGATGCCGCGCATCTCGGCGGGGTCTTTCCAGTTGTTGGTAGGACCGGCGTCGATTTCGCGCTCAGTGCAGATGAAGGTCCGCGACTCTACGCGGGCCACGTCGGACGGGTCGGACAGTGCGAGGTACGAGTTCGGCTTCTTCTTGTCGTCGAGCTTCTTGAAGGTGCCCGCGGCCACCAACTGCTCGCACAGCCGGGCGTTCTCTTCGTCAGAACCGTCGGTGAAAACCACGCGGTCGGGCTGCGTCAGCTCGGCGACCTCCTGAACCCAAGCGAGCAGACCCTTGTGTTTCGTCGGTGCGGTGTCCAAACCCGGGATGGTCGCTGCGGTCATGAAAATCTCCTGTGTCTGTTGCTGCCAGGCCCCAAGGCTCCGTATGCGCCGCCCAGACAGGGACAGGCAGCGCTGCGGTCTCCCTATACCGAGGTTATCGCGGGTGGGAAGCCCGCGGTGAATCGGGAGTGTGTCCGATCACTCACAGGAACGATTCAGATGGCTGTTTCACAGGTGTTTTACCGATCGAACGCCCGGACTCAACGCCCGTCAACCCCGTTGAATCGGCATCCCCGGCCCATTAGGGGCCGTCCGCCGAACCCCTCGCTGGATCCGCACGCCCGTACAAATCCGCGCGTACCGCGTCGAGTGCCCGCTGCAGCGACGGCAGCCTGCGGTCACGCTCGGCGGCGGCCTGTGCGGTCTCGAGGGCGTGCTGGCGCAGTTCGGCGTCGATCGCGGCGATCCGTTCCGCAGCGGTGGCGGCCTCGCGTTCGTCCCGGGCAGCCAGCTCCGACGCCAGCCCGCTCTCGGCGGCAAGCACCCGCGTCGCGACACGTTCGTCGAGCGCGGCCTTGACCGTGCCGGTCACGTCGGTGAGCCAGCGGTCCAGCACGGCCCGGTCCTGCAGCACCCCGCGGATGCCGACCACCCACACGGTCAACACCAGCCCCACCAGACCACCGGCCACCAGACCGGCGACCGCCAGACCGGGGGCCAGGCCGGTGAACAGTCGGGTGACGGCCAGCGCCACCCCCAGACCGAAGCCGGCGCCGAGGATCATCGTCAGCTGGGTCTCCAGCCGTCGCGACTTCAATCGCGGCGCGGCGATTACGGGGAACGCCGGCGCGTCGGACACCTCCGGAGCCGTCAATCCGACTTGGGCCGCCACGTCGGCCAGCTGGGCGGTGACGCCCTGCTCGACCTCTCCGACCACCACGCCGAGGCGTTCACGCACCTGCGATTCGAAATCACCGAGTGCCCTGCGGCCCAGCGCGGACGCGTCCTCGGCGAGTTCGGCCCGCACCGAGGTGCAGCGGTTGCGCGCCAGGTACCCCAATTGGACACGGGCCTGCTGGATCTGGGTGCGCAGGGCGATGCTGCGTTCGGATTTTGCGATCCGCCGATTGCGCACGATCTCGTCACGAGCCTGGTGCAGCGCCGCGACGCGGGCGCGTCGATGGGCGCCGTCGCCGTCGGCGCGGTATTGGCTTACCACCGATGCGAGCCGAGTTTCCCACGCCCGCAAGCGGTTCCGTCGCACCAACTCTGGGTCGGCCAGCCGCTGCCGGAGCAGGCCCACGAGTTCGTCAACGCGGGGCTCCCCCAGATCGGGTGCGGCGGCCGCGCCCACCCACGGCACGGGGGCGTAGCGCGGCGACCGGCCGGCCAGCATCGCTCGATCGACGGCCAGCACCTCACGCCAGTTGCGATGCGTGTCGATCTTCGACACCACACCGACCACCAGATCGGTATGGCGCGACACCAAATCGACCAGTTCACAGTCCGATTCGGTCAGTGGTGACACCGCCGACACCACGAACACCACGGCGGCGGGCGCTTCGGCCTGACCGAGATCGTCCGCCTCGACGAAGGTGTGCTCGGGCATCCGCTCCCGAAGCGCCGCGGCGACGCTGGTGCTGCCCGCCAACCACGGGCCCGTCACCAGCACGACGTCGCGGGCGCGCACCGCAGGCGGGGCGAGCCCGGGCTCGACGACCGCGACCACCGCATCGGCCGACGCGAGTTGATCGGTGCTCGTCACGTCCGCCGTCACCGCGACCGCCCGAGCAGGCGAAGCGAACCGCGGCTGATGTCGGCGGCACAAGCCCGGTGCAACGCGTTGACGGGACCGTTGCCGTACCGCCGCCACTGCGTGGCGCGGCGCAGATGAGCGTCCGCATCGTCGCCCCGGTCGACTCGCGCGCCTGCGGCTTCTACGACATCCACCGCCGCCGTCATCACCGCGAGCGCCGCGTCGTCGGTCACCAACAGGTCAGTCAACCGTGGATCGCCCGATTGCGTTGCCAGCGCACGTAACTGGACCACCGCGGTACGCAACTTCCGGTATCGCAGCGGTGCGCCCGCCGCATCGATGTGCTCGACGACCCGGTCGAGCTGGCTGAGCCTGCGCAGGTGGTTCGGCAGCGAATCGACGCTCGCGCCCCGGTCCAGCGCGAGCACCGCGTGGGCGATGCCGAACCGGTCCAACGCGCCGAGCAGCCTCTCGCGCACCGCCCGCGGCAACGGATGGGGCGCCTCCACGAACGCGTCGGTCGACGACACGTCGGCCGGCTCGGCGAGCAAAGTCCGCAGCGCATCGAGCAGCTCGCCGGTCAGGTTCACGTCGGCGAGGAGCGCGACCATCGGCACCGTCGGCAACCCGGTCAGGGCCCGACACCGCGCGGCCCGGTGATACGCGTGCGCCATCGGCCCTGCCCCGCCGAACCCTGTCAGGTCGGCCTTGTTCAGGACGACGACGGCGGGCCTGCCGGACTCGTCGATAAGCGCCCGGTCCTCGGGTTTGAGGGCTTCGGCGATCACCAGCGCGTCGACGTCGGCGGCACCGTCGGATGAAACCGCGACCCCCGCGGCCGTCAACGCCGCGGCCACCGTTGCGCGGCCGACGCCCTCGCGACCCCGCACTTCGACCCGCGTCGGCGCGCAGAGGCGCCTGACGATCGCCGTCAGCCGCGGATCGCGGCGCTCTTCACAGATTTGCAGCAGCGCGTCGACGAAAATCTGGTGACCTTCCCCTTGTCGTGGGCGCGGGCGATCCTCACCCCGGGCCCGCCCTCGACGATCGTGACATCTCGCACAGCGTCGTGGGAGCGACCGTGCCTGTTCCTGGGGATAGCCGCCGATACCAGCCGAAGGCAACTGTTGGGTATCAATCTGTACCACGATGCGGGTACTCCACCGTCGATGAGCGACCATGGACAAATGCATCTGCCCGGGCCCGACGTCGCCGAGGGGTCGACTTCGGGACCCGAGGCTTCCCGTCCACCGGCCGGCCAGCAGCACCGCTATCCCCGCGTGACCAGCTTCCGCACGCGGCGCACGACTCTGTCTGCCGCGCAGCAGGCCACGTGGAATCGGCTGTGGCCCGAGATCGGCATGCAGGCGCGCGACGGCGACGTCCCGGCTCCGTTGGTGGACACCGATGCGTGGTTCGGGCGGTCGGCGCCCGTGGTGGTGGAGATCGGCTGCGGGGCCGGAACCTCGACGCTGGCGATGGCCAAGGCCGAGCCTGATCTCGACGTCGTCGCGGTCGAGGTCTACCGCCGGGGACTTGCCCAGCTGCTGTCCGGCATCGAACGCGAAGGGGTGTCCAACATCCGTCTCGTGCGCGGCGACGGCGTCGACGTGCTGCAACACATGTTCGGACCCGGGTCACTGACCGGTGTTCGGGTGTTCTTCCCCGACCCGTGGCCCAAGGCGCGCCACCACAAGCGTCGGCTGCTGCAGCCGGCCACCGTCGCGTTGATCGCCGACCGGCTGCGCCCCGGCGGCGTCCTCCACGCGGCGACGGACCACGCGGGATACGCCGAACAGATCGCCGAGGTCGGCGACGCGGAGCCGCGGCTGCGCCGGGTGAACCCGTCCGACGCGCTTCCGATCTCCGTCGAACGACCGGTCACCAAGTACGAAGGCAAGGCGCAGCACGCCGGCAGCGCAGTCGCCGAACTGCTGTGGGAGAGAGCGTGATGTGGGGGTACCGCCCGCTTGCGGGGAACGCTTACGGGGAGGGCAGACGATCATGAGCCTCACCGAGGACATCGGTCACATCGAGGATGTGGCGCCCCCCGAGACGCCGACCCCGGCCGAAGCGACGGCCCGCGTACTACTGGTCTGGGACGCGCCAAACCTCGACATGGGGCTCGGCTCGATCCTGGGCGGCAGGCCGACGGCCGCGCACCGGCCACGATTCGACGCGCTGGGCCGCTGGCTGCTGACGCGCACCGCCGAGCTGTCCGCCGGGCGCCCCGAGGTCTCGCTGGAGCCGGAGGCCACAGTTTTCACCAACATCGCACCCGGCAGCGCCGACGTCGTCCGGCCGTGGGTGGAGGCGCTGCGCAACGTGGGGTTCGCGGTCTTCGCCAAGCCGAAGATCGACGAGGACAGCGACGTCGACAGCGACATGCTGGACCACATCGCGCTGCGCCGCGGCGAGGGTCTGGCCGGGCTGCTGCTGGCTTCGGCCGACGGGCAGGCCTTCAAACAACCGCTGGAAGAAATCGCCCGTGACGGCATCCCCGTCCAGGTGCTCGGATTTCGCGAACATGCGAGCTGGGCGCTAGCGTCGGATACCTTGGAGTTCGTCGACCTGGAGGACATCCCTGGTGTTTTCCGGGAGCCGCTACCGCGAATCGGCCTCGATTCGCTGCCCGAGCAGGGGGCATGGTTGCAGCCGTTCCGGCCGCTGTCCTCGCTATTGACCTCGCGGGTCAACAACTGAACCGCTCAGGGGTCGCCATCGACTTCGAGAGAATCGAGTAAGGAGCTTACGTGTTCGCCTGGTGGGGTCGAACGGTGTACCGATATCGATACATCGTCATCGGCGTCATGGTCGCGCTCTGCCTCGGTGGCGGCATCTTCGGGATCAGTCTCGGCAATCACGTCACCCAGAGCGGCTTCTACGACGAAGGCAGCCAGTCGGTCCACGCCTCGGTGGTGGCCGACGAGGCCTTCGGTCGCGACCGGACCAGCCACGTGGTGGCGATCCTCACCCCGCCCGACGGGCAGAAGGTCGACAACCCGCAGTGGCAGCGTGACGTCGTCGGAGAGCTCGACACCTTCGTCAAGGACCATCCCGATCAGGTGGTGAGCTGGGTTGGCTGGCTGCGGGCGCCTGACGCAGCGAACGCGACGGTCCAGCAGATGAAGACCAGCGATCTGTCGAAAACGTTCGTGAGCATCCCCCTCCAGGGCAACACCGACGACGAGATCCTGAAGAACTACCAGGCCGTCGAATCGGACCTGCAGCAGCTCAACGACGGCCGCATCGAGTTGGCCGGCCTGAACCCGCTGGCCAGTGAACTGACCGGCAGCATCGGCGAGGACCAGCGACGCGCCGAGGTCGCGGCCATCCCGCTGGTCTGTGTGGTGCTGTTCTTCGTCTTCGGTGGCGTCGTCGCCGCGGCCCTCCCCGGCCTCATCGGCGGTCTGACGATCGCCGGCGCGCTGGGCATCATGCGCCTGCTCGCGGAGTTCATGCCGGTGCACTTCTTCGCCCAGCCCGTGGTGACGCTGATGGGCCTCGGCATCGCGGTGGACTACGGCCTCTTCATGGTGAGCCGGTTCCGTGAGGAGATCGCCGAGGGTTACGACACCGAGGCAGCGGTCCGCCGCACCGTGATGACCTCGGGCCGCACGATCATGTTCTCGGCGGTCATCCTGGTGGCATCGTCAGTGCCGCTGCTGCTGTTCCCGCAGGGCTTCCTGAAATCGATCACCTACGCGATCATCGCCTCGGTCATGCTGGCCGCGATCCTGTCGGTGACGGTGCTGGCCGCCGCGCTGGCCCTGCTCGGGCCCAACGTCGATGCGCTCGGTGTGCGCACGCTGCTGCGGTTCACCAAGCCTTATCCGGCGCCGTCGCCCGCGGAGACCACCGACCGCACCAACCCGCTGGCGATCGCTTCCATCCCGCTCGGCGTGCTCGTACCGTTCGCAGCGATCCCCTTCGGGCACATCGCCAGAGCGCAGATCCGACGGACCCACGACAAGGGTGCCAACTACGCCCTGATCGGCCTGGTGCTCGGCTATGTCGGTTCGTTCGCCTGGATCTTCGTCGGCCTGTTCTCCGCGAAGGAAACCCTCGGCACAGGAATCTTCTGGCTGTTGACGGCCATCGCCGTGTTCGTGGCGGGCACCATCGGAGTGCTGTCGGCGGCGAGTATGAGCCCGCTGGTCCGCAAGCCGACGGTGTGGTGGCTGAACTGGCTGGCGGAGAAGACCCAGAAGACCAAGACACGCGCCGAGGTCGAGAAGGGTTTCTGGGGCAAGCTGGTCAACCGGGTGATGAAGCGGCCGATCGCGTTCGCCGCACCCATCGTCATCGTGATGATCGTCATGATCATCCCGCTGGGTCAGCTCTCGCTCGGCGGCATCAGCGAGAAGTATCTGCCGCCGGACAACGCCGTGCGCCAGGCGCAGGAGGCGTTCGACAAGTCGTTCCCCGGTTTCCGCACCGAACCCCTGACGCTGGTGATCGAGAACGAGAACGGCGAACCGGTCACCGATCAGCAGGTCGCCGAGATCCGCAGCAAGGCGTTGACGATCCCCGGGTTCATCCAACCCGAGGACGACCCGACCAAGATGTGGCAGCCGCGCCCGTATCAGGAAGGCGGTTCGCAAGACCCCTCAATTCGGGTGATCCAGAACGGGCTCGTGAACCGTAACGACGCGGCGAAGAAGGTCGAGGAACTACGCGCCATCGTGCCCCCGCGCGGGTTGTCGATCTCCGTCGGTGGAACCCCGGCGTTGGAACAGGACAGCATTCACAGCCTGTTCGACAAGCTCCCGCTGATGGTGACCATCCTCATCGTCACGACGACGATCCTGATGTTCCTGGCGTTCGGGTCGGTGGTGTTGCCGATCAAGGCCGCGGTGATGAGCGCGCTCACGTTGGGCTCGACGATGGGCGTGCTGACGTGGATGTTCGTCGTGGGGCATGGCTCCGGGCTGATGAACTACACACCGCAGCCGCTGATGGCGCCGATGATCGGGTTGATCATCGCGGTCATCTGGGGGCTGTCGACCGACTACGAGGTGTTCCTGGTGTCGCGCATGGTCGAGGCCCGGGAGCGCGGTCTGTCCACTGCTGAAGCCATCCGCGTCGGTACCGCGACCACCGGCCGGTTGATCACCGGTGCGGCGTTGGTCCTCGCGGTGGTCGCGGGCGCGTTCGTGTTCTCCGACCTCGTGATGATGAAGTACCTGGCGTTCGGGTTGCTGATCGCGCTGCTGCTCGACGCCACCATCGTCCGAATGTTCCTGGTGCCCGCAGTGATGAAGCTTCTCGGCGACGACTGCTGGTGGGCGCCGCGGTGGATGAAACGCCTCCAGGAGCGCCTGGGTCTCGGTGAGACCGAGTTGCCCGACGAACGCAAACGTCCCGCGGTGCGCGAGACCGTCGAGGACCCCGAGGCCCTGGTCGGTGCGGGCGCACCCGTGCCGCCTCGGCCGCGCCCGCCGCACGATCCGACGCATCCCGCCGTCTCGGGCTCGCGTCCCGGCGCGACCCGCGCCGCGCCGCAGCGGGTCCCGTCGGCCACCGGCACGACGCGCATCCCCAGCACGACCACGCCACCCGCGGCACCGGCCGACGAACCGCAGACCACACGGTTGTCGATCGCGAAGAACGCCGTGCGCAACGCGGTGAGCAACGCCGCCGCGACGGCGCGACAGGCCGCCCGGCCACCGGCCCCGCCCACCCCGCCCGCACCCGCTCCGGCGGCCCCGCGTCCAGGTGGGGGCCGCCCGCCACGGGAGGAACGCGAGATCGAGTCGTGGCTGGGCGAACTGCGCGGCACCGGCACACCGCCCACGCCGCCGGCGCCCGCCCCGCAACGGCCGTCGGCCGAACCCACAAGGGCGATGCCGACCCCGTCGGGAGGCAGGGAACAACGCCCGCGCGTGGCCCCTCCCACACCCGGCAACGAGCCGACCACGGCGATCCCGACACCGCGATCACAGCCGAACGAGCCCGCGCGCGACCCCGAGCCGGCGCAGGACCCCGACGCGACGACTGCCATCCCCACCCCGGGCAAGCAGGGCGACGACGCCGAGGCGGCGACCGAGAAGCTCAATACCCGCGAGGATGACGAGCGTCAGCGCCGCGGCGGCGGCGTCAGCGCACAGGACCTGCTGCGGCGCGAAGGCCGGCTGTAGGGCGCTGCGTCGCGAAAGTTCAGTCGACGTCGTCGCTTTCGGCCTTGACCAACGGACCTTCGTCGGCTTCGAGGGCTTCCGTCTCGGCGTCGGGATCCCGCGCCGTCAGCACCCGCACGGCGCTGTTGAGGAACGCCAACACCGGCACCGCCAGCAGCGCGCCCACGATTCCGGCCAGCACACCGCCGCCCGCGATCACCAACACGATCGCGAGCGGATGGATGGACACGGCGCGGCCCATCACCAGCGGCTGCAGTACGTGGCCTTCCAGCTGCTGGACCGCGATGACCAAGCCGAGCGTGATCAGCGCGTAGATGAAACCCTTGGCGATCAACGCGACGACCACCGCGAGCGCACCGGCGATCACGGCGCCGACCAGCGGGATGAACGCGCCGAGGAACACCAGCGAGGCCAGCGGCAACGCCAGCGGCACACCCATGATCGCCAGGCCGGTGCCGATGCCGACGGCGTCGACGAGCGCGACCAGGAAGGTGGCCCGCACGTATCCGATCAACGAATGGAAGCCGGCCTTGCCCGCCTCGCGCACCCGGTCACGGACGTGGATCGGGAAGATCAGGGTGATGAACGCGAAGATGTTGCGGCCACCCTGCAGCAGGAAGATCAGCGTGAACAACACCAGCACGGCGCCGGTCACGATCTCGGTGACCGTGCCCGCCGTCGACAGCGCTCCCGTCGTCACCCTTTCCTGGTTGTTCTGTAGGGCCTCGATCGCGGCGTTACCCGCGTTGTCGATCTGATCCCGGCTCAGATGTAGTGGGCCGTCGATCAACCAGTTGCGCATACCGTCGATGCTGCGGCTGACCTGCTGGGTCAACTCCGGGGCGCCCTCTATGAACTGGGTGACGACGAACGACATGATCCCGCCGACCACGGCGAACCCGCTGAGCAACATCAGCGCCACCGCCCCGGCCCGCGGCGCCCCACGCCGGTCGAGGAAGTCCACGGCCGGCATCAGCAGGGCCGCGAGGATGGTCGCCAACGCGACCGGTACGACGATGATCTCCAGTCGCTTGAACACCCACAGCAGGGCGACGACGGCGGCGAGGATGACCAGCAGCCGCCACGACCAGGCTGCCCCTTTGCGAACGAGAGGTGAGACGGACTCGTCATCAACAGATGGGGCCCCAGGCATCCCGATAGCGTAACGGCCCGCCACTTGCAGCGATGGATCTGAAGGAAACCGCAGCACCACGCCTTACCCTTACTCCGTGGCACACGACGCGCCTGCGAGTGCAGCTCCCAGCCATGGGCGCACCCTCCGCGGCAAGTATTGGTGGCTGCGGTGGGCCGTCCTCGCCGTGGCGGCTGTCGTGCTCACCGTCGAACTCGGACTGGTGTGGGATCAGCTGGCCAAGGCGTGGCACAGCCTCTACACCGCGCAGTGGTGGTGGGTGCTGGCGGCGGTGGGCACCGCCCTGGCGTCGATGCACTTCTTCGGCGACATCCAGCGCAAGCTGTTGCGGTCCGCGGGAGTGCCTGTGCGGCAATGGCGTTCGCAGGCCGCGTTTTATGCGGGCAACTCGCTGAGCACGACGCTTCCCGGCGGACCGGTGCTGTCGGCGACGTTCATCTACCGCCAGCAGCGGATGTGGGGGGCAACCCCGGTCATCGCCTCCTGGCAGCTGGTGATGTCGGGCGCACTGCAGGTGATCAGCCTGGCGCTGTTGGGGTTGGGCAGCGCGTTCTTCCTCGGCGCCAAGCACAACCCATTCTCGCTGATCTTCACGCTGGCCGGGTTCATCATGCTGATCGTGCTGGCGCAGGCTGTGGCCTCCCGGCCCGATCTGCTCGACGGCATCGGAGTGCGGGTGTTGTCGTGGGTGAACTACGTGCGCGCCAAACCCGCCCACAACGGGCTGACCAAATGGCGCGAGACGCTGGCTCAGCTCGAGTCGGTGAAGCTGAGCAGGCGCCAACTCGGCGTCGCGTCCACCTGGTCGATGTTCACCCTGGTCACCGGCGTGGGCACGCTGCTGTTCGCTTGTTACGCGGCCGGCGGGCGCCCGTCGCTGCTCGGGGTGATCGTGGCCTACGTCGCCGCCCGCGCGGTCGGTTCGATCCCCCTCATGCCCGGCGGTTTGCTGGTGGTGGAGGCGGTGCTGGTGCCTGGTCTGGTCTCGAGCGGAATGACACTGGCTTCGGCGATCTCGGCGATGCTGATCTACCGGCTGATCAGCTGGATCTTCATCGCCGCGATCGGATGGGTGGTGTTCTTCTTCATGTTCCGCACCGACACCGACGTCGACCCCGACGCATGCGGCCGGCAGTAGCGGTTATCGGCGTTGTGGCGCTGATCGCCGCTTGTTCGCAGGGCAGCGACCCTCCCGCCGCGACATCGCCTGCCGAATCGTCGCCCGAGACCACGACGGCATCGGCGGCGCAGGGACCGCTGCGAGGTCCCGCCCCGTCGGTGGCCACCCCGATCGTCGGCGACGCCATCAGCCAGCCCGTGCCGGTGCGCGCCACCGACGGCAAGAAGCATCTGGTGTACGAGGCCAGCCTGACCAACACGCTGCCGCACCCGGTCACCCTGAAGTCGATCACCGTGCTGGACCGCGACGTCACCCTGCTCGACCTCGACGACGACGATTTGGCGCGGTGGACCCGGATCATCGGAACACCAAGCCCTACAACGACCATAGGTCCCGCACAGACAGCGGTCGTCTGGTTCGACGTCGCGCTCGACGAGGGTGTGCAGACGCCGACCCGGTTGACACACGCCGTCGCGCTGTCGAATCCCGACCCGCAGGATCCGCTGTTCCCCGCCGACCAGACCGTCGACATCGCCCCGGTCGAAGTTCAACCCCGCGAACCCGTCGTCCTCCGACCGCCGTTGAGGGGGGCCGGTTGGGTCGACGCAGGCGGATGCTGCGGCACCAGCGCCCATCGCACGGCGCTCAACCCGATCAACGGCCGCCTATGGGCCGCAGAACGATTCGCGATCGACTACGTCCAGCTCGACCCCGACGGACGCCTGGTTGCCGGCGACCCGTCGAAGCCCGAGAGTTTCGCCTTCTTCGGCGCCGACATCCACGCAGTTCGCGACGGACGAGTGGTCTCGGTGCTCGACGGCCTGCCCGAGCAGGTGCCCGGCCGCAACCCGACCGGTTTACCGCTCAACCAGTACGCAGGCAACCACGTCGTACAAGACCTCGGCGACGGGAACTACGCGTTGTACGCGCATATCAAGACCGGGACCGTCGCCGTCAAACCCGGTGACCGACTGACGGCGGGACAGGTGATCGGAAAGGTCGGCAACACCGGCAATTCCACGGCGCCACACCTGCACTTCCACGTCATGAGCTCACCGGACCCGTTGGGCTCCAACGGATTGCCGTTCGTGTTCGACGACTTCCGGCTCGACGCGAGGCTCGTCGACGACGATGATGCCAATGGCACCCTCTTCGAAGGTGCATCCGCGCAGCTCCAGCCTCAAGTCGCCTCTCGTGATGAAAATACCGCCATGCCATTGGAACTGGACGTGATGACCTATGCCGATCGATAGCTCCGAACAGACCCGGACCGCCCTGACGGCGCTGGCCACCGACGTCGCCTGCCTGATCGTGTTCGCCGCGATCGGACGGCGCAGCCACGACGAGGGCCTGAATCTCGTCGGGATCGCCGAGACCGCGTGGCCGTTCGTCTCGGGCGCCCTCGCCGGCTGGGTGCTGTCGCTGGGGTGGCGGCGGCCGTATTCGCTGATCCCGACGGGCCTGGCGGTATGGGTGTGCACCATCGTGGTCAGCATGCTGCTGCGCAAGCTGACGTCTGCCGGTGTGGCGCCGAGTTTCATTGTGGTGGCCTCGATCTCGACCGCCGTGCTGTTACTCGGCTGGCGCGCGGCCATTCACGTCATGATTCGCCGCTGAGACCGCCGGGTCGCGCAGACCCCGGGCCCCGGGCCGCGGGAGAAGCGGCCGAGGACGGCCCGGGTGTCAGGCGAACGTGTGACTAGCTGTCGGCGAGGCCGTCGCCGTTGGTGTCGCCGCAGCGGTTCTTGATGTCGACCAGCGGCTGACGAATCCCCGTCAGGTCGGCCTTGATCTGCGGATTGGCGTTCAGGTATTCCTGCACCTTGCCCCGGACCTCTTCGCGCGGCAGGCCCTCGAGACTGGTGAAGAACCAGTTGACGTCCGGATGGGTGAACAGATATGCCGACGTCGACGCCGAGACGCCGGAGGCCACACCGGCGAGATCGGCCGCGGTGCAGTTGGGCGGCTCCGCGGCAGCGAGCGGCGTCGCACCGAGGAACATCGCACCGGCGATCGCGCCGGTGCCGACCGCGCCAGCAACCGCACGACGCGCAGAACGGGCCGAGAGAAACATGGGTGAGCTCCTTCATCGGAAGTGGGGTGGCCGTAACCATGGTGGTTAGCGACGTCTACCAACAGGGACCAACGAAGAAAAGCTAAGCAGAATGTCCGCAGACTTTCTTGCCTTGCGGTCAACGAGTCGCCGAAAACTCGAAATCCGCAGCTGAAAGTGCCCGCGATGGGTGGCTATGCGCAGTTTCGGGTCAGGGCAGGCCGGCGATGGCCGACGACGGTGCATGCGAGTTGCCCTGCGACACGGGTGACGCCCCGTGCGGTTGGGCCGTGGCTCCCGGCGCGGTCAGCGGCGGGGTCTTCGCTGTCGGCGCCTGCGCTGGCAAACCCGCCGGAAGACCTGCGCCCTGCTGCTGCGCGGCCTGCATCAGGCCCATCACCTGGGGCAGCGTGAGCGGAAGTTTGCACTTGCCCGACAGGCTGGCCAGCGGCTGCTGCAGCTGCTGCAAGTCCTCGGCGACCTCGGGATTGGCATCGAAGTACGCCTTCAGCGCACCCAGCGACTGCGGCCCGGCCTGCTGTTTGGAGATCGTCGTCAACGCCTGATTCGTCTGCGGGTGCGCGTCGAGGTAGTCACCGGTCGAAGTGGCGACGTCGCCGATCGTCCTGGCGACCTCACTGGCCGCGCACGGGTCCTTGGCGGCGGTCGCCGACGGAGCAGACGACAGGGACGGCAACACCAGCGCGGCCGACACGGCCCCGCCCGCGACAGAGGCAGCGACAACGCCGACGACGCGACGACGCATCAGGCCGGTGGTCGTTTTCATGACAACTCCTAACGATTCGCAGACGATCTCGAACGGTCCGCAAATGCTCTCGCGATGGACGGCAATCAGTCCCCGACGCCGAAAACGGCCGAGCCACATCCTGCCACCGGTCGCCTCACCCCCGCCAATCCTGCGGGGCAACGGCCTCGATGCGCGCGGGTGGACGGGGCTGTCGGTAACGCCGTTCGGCTTGGTCGCGAGAACGAGTTGGGACATCGTGAGGCGTTGCTGGCGGATCGCTCAGGCACTATGAGAGCAGACCGAAGGGACCGGCACCTTACCGCAGGTTGTTGTACGCTTCGGCTACGAAACGCCGGGGAGAAAGCGGGGGATCCAATCCAGCAATTCATGTTGCGCTTGAGTAGCAAACTGCGCAGATATCGCTGGGCGGTTTTCGCCGTGTGGGTGCTCCTGCTCGTCCCGTCGATCTGGCTGGCGCTCAACCAGTCGAGCCACCTCACCGGTGGCGGCTTTGAGGTCGAAGGGTCCCAGTCGCTGCGCGTACAGCGCGAACTCGAAGAGCACTTCCCCGACCAGGGCGCCTCGCCGCTGGCGCTGGTCGCCGCACCGCGCGCCGATGCCTCCTATGAGGACATGAACAACGCCGTCGCACACCTCGAACGCCTGGCCGCCGAGGTGCCCAGCGTGAAGATCGCTCCGAACCCGCAACAGCCCCCGCCGCAGCCCGATCGGCCCTACGTCATCACGCTGCAGCTGGGCTTCGACAACACCGGCGCGGTCGACGTCGCCAAACAATTGCGTCAGAAGGTCGGGATCGACGGCGAGGACCCCGGCGAGATTGAGAACGGCAGGGTCAAGCTGTACGTCATCGGCCAGGGCGCTCTGGGCGCGGCCGCGACGCAGGCCACCAAACACGACATCGCCCAGGCGGAGCGGTGGAACTTGCCGATCGTCCTGATCATCCTGCTCGCGGTGTTCGGGTCACTCGCAGCGGCGGCCGTGCCGCTGGTGTTCGGCGTCTGCACCGTCGTGGTGACGATGGGGCTCGTCTACCTGCTGTCGATGGCGACGACGATGTCGGTGTTCGTGACGTCGACGGTGTCGATGTTCGGCATCGCCGTGGCGATCGACTACTCACTGTTCATCCTCATGCGCTTCCGCGAGGAGCTGCGCGCCGGGCGGGAGCCGGATCAGGCCGCAGATGCCGCGATGGCCACGTCGGGTCTGGCGGTGGTCCTGTCCGGTGCCACGGTGATCGCGTCGGTGACGGGCATCTACCTCATCCAGACGCCCGTCCTTGTCTCGATGGCCACCGGCGCCATCCTCGCGGTCGCGGTGGCGGTGCTCACCTCCACGACGCTGACGCCGGCCGTGCTCGCGACATTTGGCCGGTCGGCGGCGCGACGCTCCTCGTACCTGCATTGGTCGAGACGCCCCGAAGCCACCCAGTCACGGTTCTGGACACGGTGGACCGGTTGGGTGATGCGCAGGCCGTGGATGTCGGCGATGGCCGCCGCCGCGCTGCTGATCGCGCTAGCCGCGCCCGCGTTCTCGATGATGCTCGGCAACAGCATGCAACGTCAGTTCGAGCCGACCCACGAGATCCGCGGCGGCGTCAACGCCGCGGCGGAGGCGCTCGGCCCAGGAGCGCTCGGCCCGGTCCGGGTGCTGGTGGCCTTCCCCGACGGGAACGCCGCATCGGCGCCCGCCAAGGAACCGCTGCTCGACGCGATTCGCCAGCGCATGGCGCAGGGCCCGAACGTGGTGTCGGTCAGCCCGCCGTCGTTCGGTGAGGACTACCGGCACGCGCTGCTGTCGGCGGTGCTGTCGGTCGACCCCGAGGACATGGGCGCGCGCGAGACGGTCGACTGGATGCGCGCGGAGTTGCCCTCGACGCCCGGCACCGAGAACGTGCAGATCGACGTCGGCGGTCCGACCGCGCTCATCAAGGACTTCGACGACCGGGTCTCTGCCACGCAGCCCCTTGTGTTCCTCTTCGTGGCGTTGATCGCGTTCCTGATGCTGCTCGTCGCGATCCGCTCGGTGGTGCTGGCGCTCAAGGGCGTCCTGATGACCGTGCTGTCGGTGGCCGCCGCCTACGGCAGCCTGGTGGCGGTGTTCCAGTGGGGCTGGCTCGAAGACCTGGGCTTCAACCGGATCTCGTCGCTGGACAGCACGATCCCACCGCTGGTCCTGGCGATGACGTTCGGCCTGTCCATGGACTACGAGATTTTCCTGCTCACCCGTATCCGGGAGCGCTTCCTGCTGACCCGCAACACGCGCGACGCGGTGGCCTACGGCGTGAGCACCAGCGCTCGGACCATCACCAGCGCCGCGCTCATCATGATCGCGGTGTTCATCGGGTTCGCGTTCGCGGGCATGCCGCTGGTCGCTCAGCTGGGGGTGGCCTGCGCGGTGGCGATCGCGGTGGACGCAACGGTCGTTCGGCTGGTCCTGGTACCGGCTCTGATGGCCATGTTCGACGAGTGGAACTGGTGGCTGCCGCACTGGCTGGCCCGCATCCTGCCGTCGGTGGATTTCGAGAAGCCACTGCCCAAGGTGGACACCCCCGATCTGATCATCATCCCCGACGACCTCTCGTCGCTGGGACCGACGGGCTCCGAGCTACGCACGGTCGTCAAGTCGGCGGCGAAGTTGAAAACCCTTGTACCGCAATCTGTCACGGTCGCCGACCCGTTGGCGTTCAGCGGCTGCAGCCCGGACGCGCCGACCACGAAGATGCGCAGCGTCGGACGGCTCAACGCCGGGCACCGCGGCGGTGGCGGTACCGCGTTGGCCACCGCCCCGCCCCCGGTCCATCCGGTCACGATGTGGCGCGGCCGGTTGGCGGTCGCCCTGGACGCGCTGGAGACCGCGTCGGAATGCGAGCACGCCACGATGGAGCGGCGCAGCCCGATGGAAACCACCAACGTCCAACTGCCGACCGGCGACCGGCTGCAGATCCCAACGGGCGCGGAGACGCTGCGGTTGAAGGGCTACCTCATCATGTGCCGCAACACCACGCGCGACTACGCGGAATTCGCCGATCTGGTCGAGTGCATGGACACGCGCACGGCGGCGGAAGTGTTGAGCACAATGGACCGGTACTACTCTGGTTCACAGTCAAGAAAGCAGTGGGTGGCGACTCAGCTGGTGCGCCGACTGGCCGACCCTGCGCCTTCGGACGAGCACGACACCCGGATGTCCGGTCCGGAGGCGGAGGCCGAGTGGGCAAGAGTTCGAGAGCGTTGCCTTTCGGTGGCGGTCGCGATGCTGGAGGAGGCGAGGTGACGGTGACTCCCGACATTCGGGATACCCGCCGCCGAGAGGCTGTCTCCGCGGAGCAGAGCCCGAGGCCGCCCGCGACGCAGGCCGCCGACGAGCGCCCGGTCGAGTTCTGGCCGACCGCGGCCATCCGCGCGGCCCTGGAGACCGATGACCTCGCCGTCTGGCAACGCATCGTCGCGGCGATCAAGCGGGATCCGTTCGGCCGTACCGCGCGTCAGGTCGAGGAGGTCCTCGAGACCGCGCGGCCGTACGGCGTGTCCAAGGCGCTGGCCGAGGTGCTCACCCGCACCCGCGAACATCTGGAGGCCAACGAGCGCGCGGAAGTGGCCCATCACATCCAGGCACTGTTGGAGCACTCCGGGCTGGGGCACCAGGAGTTCGCATCGCGGATCGGCGTGCCCCCCGATGAGTTCGCGTTGTTCCTCCGCGGACAGACGAGTCCGTCCGCGGCGCTGATGGTGCGGATGAAGCGGCTCTCCGAGCGATTCGCCCGGATGCGTTCGAGCCGGCCCAACGGTTGACGGGCGCCGCTGGGTATACGCCGGGCATGGACCTCGAACAGATTCTGCGGGAGACCCGCACGGTGGCGATCGTCGGCGCGTCGCCGAACCCCGACCGCGCCAGCCACGATATCTGGACCTACCTCAAGGCGGCCGCCGACTACGACCTGTATCTGGTCAATCCGACGGTCAGCGACATCGAGGGCACCCCGGTCTACCCGTCGCTGGCCGATCTGCCGGTCGTCCCCGACCTCGTCGACGTGTTCCGCAGGCGTGAGCACCTGCCTGCGGTGCTGCACGACACCGTCGCCGTCGGAGCCAAGGTGCTCTGGCTGCAACTCGGCCTGTGGGACGAGCAGGTTGCCCGTGACGGCGAGGCGGCCGGATTACAGGTCGTGATGGACCGCTGCATCAAGGTCGACCACGCCCGGCTGCTCCGCTAGCCGATTCACCGCGCGTGGATCGGCGACACGTTGTCGACCAACCACCGACCGTCGCTCTTGGACAACGTGACCCGCAGCGCCAGCACCGCGGTGTCCGGCGGCTTCCCCGGCGAACTCTGCGTGGCGTGCAGGATCACCGCGACGCTCGCAGCGTTCGGGCCGATCGCCTCGACGCCCGCCGAAACGGTGCTCGCCTGGGCCGACACATTGCGGTTCGCCAAATCCTTTGCCACCGTTGCGAACTCGTTCTTGAACGCATCAGCGCGTTCCGGAGACATCATCGCCGCCGCCCGGTCGATCGACGCCGTCGGACTCTGCGGGGTGAACGTCGCCGACGCTTCGGCCACACTGCTGGCGATGCCGACGACCTCGGTACTGTCGTTGCGCAGCGCGCGGTCGGGCACCGTCCACTGCAGATAGCCGACGAGCACCGCTGCCACCACCGCCGCCGTCGCGACCGCGACCACTCCCAACCGCATGCCAGGGCCGTCGTCGTCGGTGCCGACCGTCACCGCATCGCGGCGCGCCAGCACCACGTTGACCACCACGCCTTGGACGATCAGCAAGCACAGCACCGAACAGGCCGACACCCACCACAGCGGCCACGCCAGCGCGATGCCGATGTACACCAGCGCCGCGATCGCAGCGATCGGAGGCGCGACGTCGAACGCGGCGACCCGCAAGACGTTCCTCATCGGATCGGCTCCAACCGCGAGATCATCAGCTTGCCGTCCACATCGGACACGTCGAGGCGCAGATTCCAGCGCACCGTCCTGGGCTCCTCCCCGCCCACGTTCTCGCTCACCGATGTCGCCACCACCAGGACGGTGTCGGTGCGCGACGCGAACTCCGAGATCTCGGGTTGGGGTCGGCGCGGCGGTGCCCCGTCCGGGCCGGGCGGCGGGTGATAGATCGACTCGACAGCGACCGAGTCGATCTGCCCGCTGGTGCGCGATTGCAGGGTTTGCACGAGCCTGCGGTACGGCTCGACGGCCGCGTCGAAGTCCGCGTTCAGCTGGCCGACGGTGCCTTCGTGCAGCCGGATCATGTCGGCCTGCACGGTGTCCTTGTTCATGTTGATCAGCACGTTGGTCCAGTCGGCCGCGGTCTGCATCACGCGCGCGCGGTAACGCAACTCGTCGGTGTGGTCGTGGTGCTGGGTCCAGATCAAGGCGCCCAGCGCCACCGCCACCACCGCGATCAGCCCCAGTAGCGCCGATGCGATGCCGTACTTGGTGAAGACGGAACCGTCCTCGACGACTGCGGTGGGCTCGTCCTCGGGCATGCGCGTGAGGGTACCGGTCTGCGGGCCGAACACCCGTGAGCGGTCAATGTCACACCCGCCGGGTGCTGGAGAAACGGGAAGACGGGTATGCAGGCTTGCGAACGGCGAAGTGAAAGGGATGCGTGGCCCACTACCTGATTGCCGCCAGCCCGATCCCCGGGCATGTCATGCCACTGCTGCACGTCGGCGCCGACCTACTCGAGCGCGGTCACCGCGTCACCGTGCTGACGGGCACCGAACACGAAAGCGCGGTCGTCGAGCAGGGGCTGACGGCGTTGGAGTTGCCCGACGCGGCGCGCCCGAAGCGAGACGACAGCGGCTTGCGTGGTCTACCCGGGTTGCTCGACCGCTGGTATCGAGGGCGCGCCGAGATGCGCTCGGTGTTCATCGAGCCACTGGCAGCCCAATATTGGGCGTTGCGTAAGGCGCTCCAGCGCGACCACTTCGACGCGGTGATGTGCGATGTCGCCTTCACCGGCGCCCTGCCGCTGCTGACGGGCCACCGGCCCCGGCCGTGGATCCTGGTGTGCGGAGTCGGCCCGCTGACCCTGTCGAGCGCCGACGCACCACCGTTCGGGACCGCGTGGGCGCCACGTTCGGACGTCAACTACGAACCGATGACCTGGGTGACGCACCGGGTGCTGTTCGGCGACGTCCGTGCCGACTTGAACGCCGCACTCGCCGCCGTCGGCGCCCCGCCGTCTCCGGTGTTCCTGACGGACTGGCCCGTGCTCGCCGACCGGCTTCTGCAGTTCACGGTGCCGTCGCTGGAGTATCCCCGCAGCGATCTACCCGCGAACGTCTCCTACACCGGCCCGGTCATACCGAGGCCCGCCGCGGACCAGCGGGGACTGCCGTGGGATCCGGTAGGCGATTCGCGCACGGTCGTCCACGTCAGCCAGGGCACGTGGGATAACGACGACCTCGACGCGCTCGTCGTGCCCACGGTCAAGGCGCTCGCCGACCGCGAGGACCTGCTGGTGGTGGCGACGACCGGGCGCGAGGGCCGCACGACGCTTCCCGGCCGCGTGCCCGCCAACGCGTGCATCACCGACTTCCTGCCCTATGCCGAACTCCTGCCGCACATCGACGTGATGATCACCAACGGCGGATACGGCGGCGTGCATCAGGCGCTCTCGCACGGCATCCCCCTCATCGTTGCCGGCGGTTCGGCCGACAAGCCGGAGGTCGCCGCCCGGGTGGGCTATGCCCGGGCGGGGATCAACCTGGGCACCTCGCGGCCCGACCGCGCCGAGATCGTCGGCGCGCTCGACGCGATTCTCGGCACCGGCGCCTACCGCGCTGCGGCGCGCCGGTTGAGCCGCGAGATCCGCGGGGAGAACGCCTTCGACCGCATCGCCGAGACGCTGGCGGGCCTGGCGGTGCCGCAGCGGCCGGGGAAGCCGGCCGCGCGTTCTGGCACCCTGGTGGGGTGACGGTAGAAGCAATCAGATCCGGCATCGACCTCAGCTACGTCGACGCCGACGCCCGCCCGCAAGACGACCTGTTCGGCCACGTGAACGGCCGCTGGCTGACCGAGTACGAGATGCCCGGCGACCGAGCCACCGACGGTGCGTTCCGCTTACTGTACGACCGCGCCGAGGAACACGTGCGTGACCTCATCACCGAGGCGGCGGCGTCGAACGCGGAGACGGGCACCGACGAGCAGCGCATCGGCGATCTGTACGCCAGCTTCATAGACGAGCAGGCGGTCGCCGCCCGGGGTGTGCAACCGCTGCTCGAGGAATTGGCGGTCATCGACGCTACCGACTCCCCCGAGGCGCTGGCGCGCGTCCTCGGCGCGTTGCAGCGCACCGGAATCGGCGGCGGAACCGGTGTCTACGTCGATACCGACTCCAAGGACTCGACCCGCTACCTGCTGCACCTGACCCAGTCGGGCCTGGGCCTGCCCGACGAGTCGTACTACCGCGACGAACAGCACGCCGAAACCCTCGCCGCCTATCCGCAGCACATCGCGTCGATGTTCGAGTTGGTTTACGGCGCAGGCGATCACGCCGAAACCGCCGCCCGTATCGTGGCGCTGGAGACCAAACTGGCCGCCGCGCATTGGGACGTCGTCAAGCGGCGCGACGCCGACCTCACCTATAACCTGCGCACCTTCGCCGACCTGCCGGCCGAAGCGCCGGGCTTCGAATGGTCCGGCTGGATGTCCGCACTGGGCACCGACGTTTTCGGAGACGGCAGCTGGCCGGACGAAGTCGTTGTGCGACAGCCCGACTACCTCACTGCGTTCGCCGCCGAGTGGTCCGGCGGGGATCTGGAGGACTGGAAACGCTGGCTGCGCTGGCGCGTGATCCATGCCCGCGCCTTCCTGCTGACCGACGACCTCGTCGCCGAGGACTTCGCGTTCTACGGCCGCAGGCTCTCGGGCACCGAACAGATCCGTGACCGGTGGAAGCGCGCGGTGTCGGTGGTGGAGGGCCTGCTGGGCGACGCGGTCGGAAAGCTCTACGTAGAGCGGCATTTCCCGCCGCACGCCAAGGAGCGGATGGACGAGCTCGTGAACAACATCCGCGAGGCCTACCGCGTGAGCATCAACTCGCTGGAGTGGATGACCCCGCAGACGCGGGAGAAGGCGCTGACCAAGCTGGACAAGTTCACGCCGAAGATCGGATATCCGAAGAAGTGGCGCGACTACTCGGGCCTGGTGATCGAGCGCGACGACCTCTACGGCAACTACCGTCGCGGCTACGCGTTCGAGTACGAGCGGGAGCTGCGCAAGCTCGGCGGGCCCGTCGACCGCGACGAGTGGTTCATGACGCCGCAGACCGTCAACGCCTACTACAACCCCGGCATGAACGAGATCGTCTTCCCCGCGGCGATTCTGCAGCCGCCCTTTTTCGACGCGGACGCCGACGACGCCGCCAACTACGGTGGCATCGGCGCGGTCATCGGCCACGAGATCGGGCACGGGTTCGACGATCAGGGCGCCAAGTACGACGGCGACGGCAATCTGGTCGACTGGTGGACCGACGAGGACCGCACGGAGTTCGGCGCGCGGACAAAGAAGTTGATCGAGCAGTACGACGAGTACGTGCCCCGCCAGTTGAGCAACGGGCACCATGTGAACGGCGCCTTCACCGTCGGCGAGAACATCGGCGACCTCGGCGGGCTGTCGATCGCGCTGTTGGCTTACCGGCTGTCGCTGAAGGGTGAGCCCGCGCCGGTCCTCGACGGGCTGACCGGCGAGCAGCGGGTGTTCTTCGGCTGGGCTCAGGTGTGGCGGACGAAATCCCGTGATGCCGAAGCGATCCGGCGCCTCGCGATCGACCCGCACTCACCGCCGGAGTTCCGCTGCAACGGCGTCATCCGCAATATGGATGCGTTCTACGAGGCGTTCGACGTCACCGAGGACGACGTGCTCTACCTGGAACCCGAACAGCGAGTACACATCTGGAACTAGGAATTTGGGCCCAGAACGCCGCGAGACTACGGTTTTTGACGGGGTCACTCGCGATTCCCGTCAGAAACCGTAGTCTCGGCGCGACCGCCTTAGAACATCTGCCAGTCGGACGCGCCGTCGGGCTGGTTGTAGATACCGGTCGAGTTCTTGATCACCACGGCGTCACCGCTGCCGAAGTTGTCGAAGAACCACTTCGCGTTGGCCGGGCTCAGGTTGATACAGCCGTGGCTGACGTTGCTCTCGCCCTGAGAACCGACTGACCACGGGGCGCTGTGCACGAAGACACCGCTGTTGTCGATGCGCACCGCGTCCTTCACCTTGAGCTTGTAGCCCTCGGGTGAGTCCACGGGCACGCCGTACGTCGACGAGTCCATCACGATGTCGGCGAACTTCTCCAGCACGTAATAGGTGCCGTTCTTGGTGTCGTGGCCCTTCTTGCCCATCGACACCGGGAACGTCTTCTCGAGTTCGCCGTTGCGGTGCACCTGCATCTGCAGCGTGTCGTTGTCGATGGTCGCGACGAGCTGTTCGGGCACGGTGAAGCTGGATTTGGTGCCCGAAGCGTCGATGTTGACCTTCGTGCCCGCGGGCCAGAAGTCCTGTGGACGCCACCGAACCTGGGTGTCACTGGTCCAGTAAAACCGGCCGGGAACGGGCGGCTCAGACGAGATGTGGATCGCGCTCTCGGCCATCTGACGGTTGGCGATCGGCCGCTGGAAGTTGATGTAGATCGGCTTGGCCGCGCCGACGATCGAACCGTTGGTCGGGTTGAAGGACGGCGGTGCGAACACCGGTGCGCCGACATACGGCGTCGGATTCTGTCCGGCCGGGGTGCCCTCCGGAATCGGCTGCTGCTGAGCCAGCGGATCGGGCGGGGCGAAGAACGGGTTCGACGGGGGCGGAGGCGGCGGAGCCTCGGCGGCCGGAGCCGGTGGCGCCGGTGCGGCGAACGGGTCCGCCGGTGGGGGCGGCGGCGGGAACACCGGCGCGGGTGGCGGCGCCGCGGCGACGGCCGGATCGACCGGCGCCGGCGGTGGTGGCGGCGGGACACCCGGCTGAGCGAGCGCTGACGGGCTCGCGAGCATCCCCCCGACGACGCTCGCCGCCGCTATCGCAGTGAGCAACCGACTGCGCTTTACCCTGCGCATACACAACCTCCCAGTCGCAGAACTCCAACCAGTGTGGCATAACGCCCCGGGCGTCCCGGCCGGTCCGCGTGACCCGTCGTCTTGGGCAAACGCTCAATCCACACTCGTGACCTGCATTGTTCATCGGTCATGGGCGCTCACTGTTAACACCAGCTACCGGATCGCTCGGCCCGCCGGGTTCAGCAAGCAGTGAGCCATGACTTGATCGGGCCTGCCGGTGGCAGGCTGGGCGCATGATTGTGGCTTTCAGCGTGAGCCCGACGGGTGGCGACGACAGCGTGGGCGACGCGGTCGCCGAGGCGGTCAAGGTGGTCCGCGAGTCGGGACTTCCGAACGAGACCAACGCGATGTTCACCAACATCGAGGGTGACTGGGACGAGGTGATGGACGTCGTGAAGAGAGCGGTCGACGCGGTGGCCGCGGCCGCACCGCGGGTGAGCCTGGTGCTCAAGGCCGACATCCGCCCCGGCCACACCGATCAGCTGACGGCGAAGGTCAGGCGAATCGACGAGGCCCTTGGCGGCTAGGAGCGCACCAGCCGCGCGATGGCGGCGGAGGCCTCGGCCAGCTTCGTGTCGGCCTGGTCACCGCCTTCGGCGACCGCCTGGGCCACGCAGTGCCCGAGATGCTCGTCGAGCAGGCCGAGCGCGACGGACTGCAGCGCGCTGTTGACGGCGCTGATCTGGGTGAGCACGTCGATGCAGTACTTGTCGTCCTCGATCATCTTCGCGATGCCGCGAACCTGACCCTCTATTCGACGCAACCTCTTGGCGTAGTTTTCCTTCTGTTGCGAATATCCGTGCGCCACAGTCATCTTCAGCCCCTCAACATCTGATTCATCTGGTCGATCTCGGCCTGCTGCGTGTCGACGATGGTCTGGGCCAGCCGCTTGGCGTCAACGTTCTCGCCGTTGGCGAGCTCCGCGCGGGCCATTTCGATCGCACCCTGGTGGTGGGCGATCATCGACTGCAGCCACAGGGTGTCGAACTCGGGGCCCGAGAGCGTCTGAAGCTTGGCCATGGTGGCGTCGTCGACCATGCCCGGCATCGCGCCGCCGTGTCCCTCGTGCCCGCCCTGGCCGGTGTCGGCGTCGGGGTTCTCCTGCCACTGCACGAGCAGCACCTGCATGGTGCGGATCTCAGGCTCCTGAGCCTTCGAGATCTGGTCGGCCAACGCCTTCACCTCCGGATTCGTGGAGCGGTCCGGAACGAGCGCCGACAGCTCCACGGCCTGCTCGTGATGCGGGATCATGTTCGTCGCGAACGCGACATCGTCGGCGTTGTAGCCGGCCGGTTGACCGCTGATCACCGGTTCGTCGGGATGCTCGTGGTCGGTGTGTCCGTCAGAGGCCGGGCTGCTGGTGCACGATGTGAGCAAGATCGCGGTGGCGAAGGCGACCAGGATGGCGGTGAGGCGAGCGATCAGCGACGTCATGAAGCCGATGGTACCGGATACCCCACCGGGGTATAAATAACGGTTTGGCCGGGGCAAAACACCGGAGGCATACTTGTTTGATGCCCTCAGAAACTCCCGGCACCGAAGCCCGCCATAAGGCGGAGCCCGACATAAAGCCCCGCAGTCGCGACGTCACCGACGGCCTGGAGAAGGCCGCCGCCCGCGGGATGCTGCGCGCGGTAGGCATGGGTGACGACGACTGGGCCAAACCCCAGATCGGCGTCGGATCGTCGTGGAACGAGATCACGCCGTGCAACATGTCGCTGCAGCGACTCGCGCAGTCGGTCAAGGGTGGCGTGCACGCCGCCGGCGGCTTCCCACTGGAGTTCGGCACCATCTCGGTGTCCGACGGCATCTCCATGGGCCACGAGGGCATGCACTTCTCCCTGGTGTCGCGCGAGGTGATCGCCGACAGCGTCGAGACCGTCGTGCAGGCCGAACGCCTCGACGGCACCGTGCTGCTGGCCGGTTGCGACAAGTCGATCCCCGGCATGCTGATGGCCGCGGCACGGCTGGATCTGGCGTCGGTGTTCTTCTACAACGGCTCGATCATGCCGGGCACGGCCAAGCTGACCGACGGGACCGAGAAGGAAGTCACGATCATCGACGCCTTCGAGGCCGTCGGGGCATGCGCGCGCGGCCTGATGTCGCGTGAGGACGTCGACATCATCGAGCGTGCCATCTGCCCGGGTGAAGGCGCCTGCGGCGGCATGTACACCGCCAACACCATGGCCTCAGCCGCCGAGGCTCTCGGAATGTCGTTGCCGGGCAGTGCCTCTCCGGTGGCCATCGACAAGCGCCGCGACGACTTCGCCTGCCGCTCCGGTGAGGCCGTCGTCGAGATGCTGCGCCGCGGCATCACCGCCCGCGACATCCTGACCAAGGAGGCGTTCGAAAACGCCATCGCGGTGGTGATGGCGTTCGGCGGTTCGACCAACGCGGTGCTGCACCTGCTGGCGATCGCCAGCGAGGCTGGCGTCAAGCTGACCCTGGAGGATTTCACCCGGGTCGGCCAGAAGGTGCCACACCTGGCCGATGTGAAGCCGTTCGGCCGGCACGTGATGAAGCACGTTGACGAGATCGGCGGCGTGCCCGTCGTGATGCGCGCGCTGCTCGATGCCGGTCTGCTGCACGGCGATTGCCTGACGGTGACCGGTCAGACGATGGCCGAGAACCTGGCGCACATCGCTCCCCCGGACCCGGACGGCAAGGTGCTGCGGGCGATGAACAACCCGATCCACCCGACCGGCGGCATCACGATCCTGCACGGTTCGCTGGCGCCGGAGGGCGCGGTGGTGAAGTCGGCGGGCTTCGACTCGGACGTGTTCGAGGGCACGGCAAGGGTTTTCGAGCGTGAGCGGGCGGCGCTGGACGCGCTGGAGGACGGGACGATCACGCACGGCGACGTCGTCGTCATCCGGTACGAGGGCCCCAAGGGCGGGCCGGGGATGCGCGAGATGCTGGCGATCACCGGCGCGATCAAGGGCGCGGGCTTGGGCAAGGATGTGCTGCTGATGACCGACGGACGGTTCTCCGGCGGCACGACGGGCCTGTGTGTGGGCCATATCGCGCCGGAAGCCGTCGACGGTGGGCCGATCGCGTTCGTCCGCGACGGTGACCGCATCCGGCTCGACGTCGCCAACGGGACGCTCGACATCCTCGTCGATCCCACCGAGTTCGAGTCCCGCAAGGCCGGTTTCGAGCCGCTGCCGCCGCGATACACGACCGGCGTGCTGGCCAAGTACACCAAGCTGGTCGGATCGGCAGCCGTCGGCGCGGTCTGCGGATAGCGTTGGCTGCTCGAGCGCGCTATCGAACAGCTATCGAGGCGGCGGAGGATCGGTCGGCGTCAGCGCGATGGGCAGCCAGTACGTGCCGGGCCCCTGGCCCGGGCATCCCGGTGCGGGCACGGTGAATGTGCGCTCACCGGAGAAGCTGCCGTCGCCGTTGGGCTTGAGCCAGTCCGAACGCTGCGTCGTCACGGTGCCGCCGCTTCCGTCGGGATTGCAGTAGAAGGGGTAATCACCGGCGGACTCCCACCGGTCGCCGTTCCACCGGTATTCGAATTGTGCTGGCGCGTTGGGGTCTTGGGAGATCTCCGTCTCCCTCAACCAGCGGGAGATGCAGCCGTTGACATCGCAGTGCGTGGTGAAGAGGCCGAGCTGGGTGGCCGGACCCGCCGAAGCCGGTGCACCGTTGAACGTCTGTCTCGCGTGATCGAGCAGAGCGTTGTAGTAGCCGTAGATCGGTACCGGCTCGGGGCGGTCGGCGATGGCTGAAGGTGCCAGTGCCACTGCGCTACAGCCGAGGCCCACCGCGACGGACAATGCTTTCGACTTCACCGGGGCTCCTTCGGCCGGAGCCCTCGGCGGACTGAGAACTCTAGGAGCTCTGAATAACACAGCGCCGCGTCAGATGTCGGCGAATCAGCGCGTTCGGCGCGCGGACGCCAACCGGGCTATGCGCGGCAGCGCGATCGCACACACGGGCAGGTACGCGGTCGCCCACCACGGCACGCCGAACACGATTCGGGACCGGCCGTTTTCAGCAATCACCTCGTGGCGCGTCGCCCCGACGCCTGCGACCTTCCAGGCCCAGCAGCGGCAGGGGCGGAATTCGGTGATGGTGAACGGCAGCGCCACACCGACCGGCGTGAGCACCCTGCCTTGTGAGCCGAGGTGCATGGCGCCGCCCTCGTCCAGTTCGGCGCCCGACACGGTCGGCCCCCACTTCGGCCACGTGTCGAGGTCGGTGATGACGTCCCACACGGCTTCTGGAGCAGCATCGCTGCGTAACTCCACCGTCGGCATCCCGCGTCGGAATCCGAAGTCCATCTCTGGCTGGTGCCCCGGTCGGTGGTGCGCTAAACGACTAGGGCGGCGGCGGATCGATGGGAGTCAGAGAAAAAGGCAGCCGGTGGGTCCCCGGACCTTCTCCCGGGCATCCGGCCCCCTCGATGAGGAGGGTCCGCTCCCCGAAGAAGCTGCCGTCCCCGTTGGGCATCAGGTAGTCCGAGCGTGTCGCTTTCACCGCGCTGCTCGGGTCGTGGCGATCGCACATGTAGGGATACTCACCGCTTGTCGACCACCGGTCGCCGGTCCACCGGTATACGTAGAACAGCGGAGCACCTGGGTTGCGGGCATGGTCGTCCTCGTTGTTCCAGCGCGCCACGCACCCGTCGACGTCGCAATGAGTCGTCAACTCGACGGGTACGTTGATCGGGTTCATCGGCGTCGGCCGACCGTTGAATGTCTGCTTCGAGAAGTCGATGAATTCGTCGTAAAACCCGTAGAGCGGCGGCGGTTCGGCGCGGTCCGCGTGTGCGACGGGAGCCACGACCACGGCTGCGGTGGCCGCAAAGACGGCTACCGGCAACGTTTTCGACATAGGACTGGGTAACACACCGAGAACATCAATGCCCGGAGAATTGATGGAAAAGTTCAGGCAGGAATCCGGCGAGGTGGTTCATCTCCTGCGCACAGTGCACCATCAAGTCGCGCGGATCCGGCAGCTGTCGCGCCGCAACCGGGCGAATCACCCTGTCAGTCAACCAATTACCACGCCGAACGCCGACATGCCTGCCTCCCATCCAGAACCGCGAACGCATCTCCGCGCCGTCAGGCGTCTGCCGGACCTGGTGCACCAGCCAGCCGACATCGACAGGAACGTCGCCCGATCCGAGACGCGCGCAGATCGCCACACCGTCGCCCAGGTCGCCGAGCCCCAGCTCGGACGGCTGCACGAACCGGATCGCGGGTCGGGTGAAGGACGAGCCGAGGTACTCCTCCACCAGAGATGTCCGACCGACGTACCCACCTTCGCCGCCGCCGTCGTCCCAACGGACGGACACGTGTGCGCGGGGATGCCACAGTTTGTAGCGACGTGAGTCGTGGCCGTGCCACCCGAACCACCAGTCCCACATGGCGGGTGTGACGCCGGGCATGTCGGTGCGTACCGACACCTGAATGCCGCCGTCGCGCAGAACGCCGTACCCGTTCTCGGTCCGCTGGTATCCGTCGACGCGCATCGCTACGAGGTCGTCGAAGGCCGGAAGTGTCGGCTCGGCCTGAGGGCCGTGCTCCAGTGCCTCGACGATATGTCGCGGAAGAGCCGACATCTCGGGGTTGTAGAACGCCGCGAACTCGACGCCGAGGTCGTCGTGGCGGTATCCGAGGTAGGACTTCATGTCACACCCTGCCCATCCAGCTGTGGAACCGCCCGTCGGGGTCGTATTGCGCGCGCACGCGGTCGAGGCGGGCCATCGCGTCGTCGGTGGCGAATCGGGCCGGTCGCTGTCCGAGGTTCTCGTCGGCGAGTTGGATGCCGGTGGCCAGATGCGCCATGGCCGCCATGTTCGAGCAGGCCCAGTCCGCGTAGCGATCGTCGTCGGCGGCCTCGCGCCAAACCGTATACAAGGCAAGGTAGATGTCGTCTTCGAGGCTGAACGCCATGTCCTGGCGGGCCGGCGAAGGGCCCCAGTTCAACCACAGGAAATGCGACGGGTGCGGGGGCAGAGTCTCGATGATGCGGCGAATCCCGGGCAGCAGTTCGTCCGCGGATGCCGACGTCCACATGTTGTCGGCGGCGTAGCGGTAGCCTGTCGGATAGTTGCTCATCACCCCCTCGTACCAAGTCGCGAGGTCGGCGGGCGCGTATGGGACCGCGACGACGGCCCGGTCGCGCACCGGGCAGGTATCGAGCAGCGCCAGCGCTTGCAACGCTTCGTCCTCCGAATCCGCGAACACCGGTGACGCCATGACGATCCCGGGCTGCTCGATTCCGGCGCCGGGCACGCTTTTGGACGCGACGATCTGCAGCTCCACCCGTCGGTCGACGTCGGCGCTGATCGCCCTGGCCCACGTGAAGATCTCGTCAACCAACTCGATCGGATACACATACAGGCTGCTGCCGCAGATGGCAGGCCGCGGATAAAGCTTGAGGTGGAACGCGATCACGACACCGAAGAATCCGGGCCCTGAACCTCTTGCGGCCCAGTACATCTCGGGGTGACTATCCGGACTGCAGTGAATCCGCTCGCCGTCGGCGGTCACCACATCCAGTCCGATGACGCTTTCGCAAGCCGGTCCGAGAATGCGGCTGTTCCAGCCGTATCCGCCCTGCAGCAGGTATCCGCCGACGCACACGCCCTTGCAATGTCCTGCCGGGAAGAACAGGTTCTGTGCCTCCAGGTCCGCGGCCAGCAGGCTGCCGCCTTTTCCGGGCCCGACGACCGCGGTCATGCGTTCGGCGTCGATGGTGCAGTCGTTCAGGCGACTGACGTCGAGCAGCATGCCGCCGTCGCGCACGTGACTGCCTGCCCAGCTGTGACCGCCCGAGCGGACGCCGACTTGGAGGTCGTGTGCGGCCGCGTAGCGCAGCGCGGCGACGACATCATCGACGTCTGCGGCTTGGACCACCACTTCGGGATAGCGGTCCGGGGTGCGCGCGTTCCAGACGGTCGCGCACCGGGCAGCCTCGTATCCGTCGTCGCAGCGGGTGAAGGAACGATCAGATGGGAGTGACATCAGGGACCTCCTTGGTCCGTATACCGAATCTTTGTGAACCGGTATGCGGATCAATATAGTGAGGGCGTGACTCGTCCGGACCCAAATGAACGAACCGATGCGGGGCGGGAAGACGGCATTCAGGTGCTGCGCCGCGCAGCAGCCGCCCTGGACGAGATCGCGGCGGCGCCCGGCCGCCTGCGGCTGGTGGATCTAGGCGCTCAGCTGGGCCTGGCCAAGTCGACGGCGCGCCGACTGCTCGTCGGATTGGTGGAGGTCGGCTTCGCTGCGGTCGACGACCAGGGCCGGTTCTCGCTCGGGGATCGGCTGCTCGGCCTCGGAAGCGCCGACGTGGCGGGACTGGCAGCGTTGTTCCGCCCGACGCTAGAGCAAGTCGCGACGACCACTGAGGAGACAGTCGATCTATCGGTGCTGCGGGGCGGCGAGATGTTGTTCATCGACCAGCTGGAATCGGCCCATCGGCTACGCGCGGTGTCGGCGGTCGGCATGCGCTTTCCGCTGGAGTCGACGGCCAACGGCAAGGCGGCGACGGCGCTGTTGAACGGGTCGACCGAGGTGGCGTTCGACCGTGACGAGCACACCGTCGGGATTTCGGCCGCCGGTGTGGCCGGGCGTACCGCCGGCGGACACGTCGTCGCCATCTCGGTGCCCGCGCCGACCGAACGGTTCGCGACCCATGAAAAGCGGATCGTCGGCGCGCTGACGGCCGCGGCCGCCACGGCGCCCTGGTCGAGATGACTATTCGACGATGCGGGCGACTGCGAAGCCGTCCCAGCCTTTGAGCCCGACGGTCTGTATCGCGGCGGTTTCCAGTTGCGGATGGTCGCCCATCATTTCGAGCATCTCGCGCACGGCGCGGGCCTGGGCGTCGTCGGCGGCCGGCTCGAGTACGCGGCCGAAACGAGCGATGTTGTCCACCACGATGATTGAGCCTGGCTTGCCGAGCTTGATGGCCCACTCGACGTAGGCGACGTTGTTCTCCTTGTCGGCGTCGATGAAGGCCAGATCGAAGACGTCGCCGCGGTCGGCCAGCATCGGCAGTATGTCGAGGGCTGCGCCGACGATGATCTCGATGCGATTCTGTACGCCCGCGCGGGCGAAGTTTTCCTTGGCGATGTCGGCGTGCTTGGGGTCATATTCCAAGGTGACGACGTGGCCGTCCGGCCCGACGCCGCGGGCGAGGTTGATGGTGCTGTAGCCAGCAAGGGTGCCGATCTCCAGGACGCGGGCGGCCGAGGACAGCGACGCCAATAGGTAGAGAAGCTTGCCGTGTTGGCCGGATACCTCGATGGGAGGCATCCCGGCGGCGTTGCCGGACTCGCGCGCGGCGCGCAGGGCGTCGTCTTCGGTGTGCAGGATGCGGTTGAAAAGCTCGTCGAGCGTCTTCGAGTCGGGGTCGGACATCTGCGGAACGATAGCGGAAGCGCTTCTGAGTAGCGACGGGCATCGTCGTGGTTTGCTGGCGGTGGTAACTGTGGCCGGTTGTCCGGTGATGGCTCAGGCCAGACGCGACGCCGGTAGGTAGCTCGTCGTGCGTGGCAGGGAGGCTTGGGAAGGGTGTCGAGCGTGGGAATCTGCGCCAGATCGGGCGCGCCCGAGTGGTGAGAATTGGCGCGATGGCTGGTGTTGGGGGTCGGGTAACATTTGCCAGGTGACGCCTGAGGGGGCATGCCAACCGATCGGCGCGACGCCGATCCGTGCGCGGGATGACGATGACTGAGACGCTGCGAATCGATACCGACCTGGTGCTCGAAGCCGGTGGGCGGTTGCGTGCGGTCGCGGATGCCATCCCCGAGCCGCCGGCTTCGTTCAAGCCGGCGGGTGAAGATGCTTTGTCGACGGCGATCGCTGCCAAAGTCGCTGAAGTGGTCGACCCGGCGATCGCGCAGCTGCCGGTCGTCAAGGCGGAGTTGGCGAAGTATGCGCAGAACGTCGTCAATGCCGCCAACACCTACGACGCGGTTGACCGGCAGATCGCCGAAGACATACGCAAGCGCGTCGAATCGCTCAGTGATGCGGCAGGGGCAGGCGGCGCGGTCGGCGGTGTGTCCGGTGCAGCGTTGGGGACGATGTCATCCTCGGACTCGACGCCTTCGGTCGGGGAGGGACCGGAGACGGCGCTGTGAGTTATCCGCCACCGCCTGGGGGTCCGCCGCCGGGTGTTCCCGGTCCGCCACAGGGCTATTCGGGGCCGTATGGTCCGCCTCCGCAGAAGCCCCCGTGGCAGCAGCAGTGGCCGGCGGGCCCGCCGCCGAAGAAGCGTGGCAACGCCTGGAAGTGGCTGCTGGGCGGTGTGGCGCTGTTAGCCGTCATCGGAGTCACTGTGGCAGTTACGATTTCGGTGACCTCGGGCGGTGGGGACGACAACGATCCGACACCGTCGGGTGAAACCTTCGGTCTAGCAAGCGCCCACGACACGGGCCCCGCGAACATCATTACCGAGGATCCGAGTTGTGCTGCTTGGGGACCTATCAACAAACAACTCGCGGGTGCCCAAAGAAACGGTTGGGAGAGTATCGACCGTTCCCTTCGGGCCTCAGACTGGTCAACTGACCAGCGCGCCAAGTACGTTGCCGTCGGACAAGCGATGCTAGATGTTGCCGACCAGACGGAGCGCTTAGCCCGAATGACCCCGCATCGGACAATGCGCCAGCTGTATGAACAGGTCATCGCTTATGCACGTGCATACAACGAGGCGATTCCTTCCTACGAACCGGTGGATAACTATTTAGCCACTGTCGTAGCAGATGCCGCGTCAGCGATTGCGAATATTTGCGCCACCATCTCATACGGCTCAGCCCAAGCTTGGGCACCATCGGTTTCCGACGTTGATCCCCCATCTCATTTGTCGCCGTTGCAGAGTCCTAGAACCTCGACACCATTTCTCGTTTCATCCGATGGGACCTGTAACCAGTGGGAACCACTGCTAAGGAGCTTCAAATCCGATACTGGGTCGTGGTCCACAATCGATGCGAGCAAGCCCGCGACACAGTGGACGCCGCAGCAACGGTCCTCTGCTGATGCGCTAGCGCCCGTCATCGAAAACTTCGCAACCGATGTCGAGGAGCTGGGACGGCGGAGCAGCAACGGGGCCTTGCAGGATTTCGCTGTGCTAGCAGCCCAGTATCGCCGCGCCTTCGTGCACGCATTACCGAGTTACACCCCGGCTGACTCTTATCTATCGGCAGTCGCTGTCGATCTCACAAACATGATTTTTGATGCGTGCAAGGCTGTTGAGGGCTAGTGATGGGTATCGGTAGACCCGCCGACCCATACGGCCTGACTGAGCCTCCAGCATGGCCAGATGTCGACGAGGATTCTCTTCAGTCTTTTGCTACGGCGTTCGATGCGACATCTAAAGCCGTTGACGTGCAACTGGAGTCGGCCAGACAGGAAATGCTTCGTCTGTTTCGCGGCGTCGGCCTTTGGTCCGGAGTCACAGCGGGCGCGGCGAGTGGATCTCTCCATGATCGCATCACTGAGCTAGAGGACTTGAGGGAGAAGCTTGACACCTCAGCCAAACTATTCGACTGGGGCGTCACCGCGACTATCGCCGCTAAGACTCAAATTTCAAACAACGTCGAGGTAGCCAACAAGGTCCTCGAGTGGGTTCGATTACACCCAGACATACCCGAGGGTGCGAAGCAGTCTGCGATCGCCGAAGGTACCGCCGCGATTCGCAAAGCGAACGTTTCAATAGTCACGGAGGCGGCGTCTCAGCTTCCTGGCGGCAATGCGGCATCCGCAGAGCGATCAGCGGGCGCAGACGGCATATCTATGCTTCAGGGCAGAACGCCGGATGACGGCTCAGCGGTTATACCTGCGAGCAGCATGTCAGGCGTCGGTGGTCACGGTCTCATTGAGGATCTACCATCCGAGAACCTGACCGCGCCAAGTTTTACACCCGCAGCGAGTGGCGACATTAGTGAGGTGGGCGGGTCCGAGGTAACCGAGGATCCACCTCTTAGCTCGTTACCTTCGGGTACACAGGGCCCACACATCGGTGGCATTTCTGACATCGGCGGCGAAGAAGTTGTTGCGGACCGACCTACTTTAAGCGCCGCATCCCCCGCCATCCCCGGAGTTCCCGGAATCCCCGCCGCCCCAAATATTCCCGCGGCACCCGCACCTCCACGCATCAGCGCCCCAAGCAGCCCCCTTTCGAGCGGTGGAACATCCGCGCCGTCGGTCCCAGGCACACCGTCTGCGCCTACCTCGCCAAGCACGCCGAGCACTGTCAATCCCGCAGCCGCCTCACCGACTCAGACGCCAATCGCCGACTTCCAGTCGGCCATCGCAGATTCGGCATCCAAAGCTGTCGTCCAAGCCCCAATTCCGCCACCGCAATCCGCACCGATTGCCGCATCGGCCATGCAGCCGTCCAATCTTCCCCCGGTTTCAGACACCCCGCCGACAACGCCATCCCAGACCACAGCCCCGCCCGCCGCAGGCCCGACGGCCAGCCAGGCGCCCGTCACACCGCTTCCCGCACCAGGGGCCGCGCCCGCTCCACCTGTACCGCTGGGCCCGCCGCCCACTCCCCCGCCGGCCGCCCCAGTCGCTCCGGCCGCCAACGTCGCCTCCGGCATCCCGCCCAGCACAGCCGCACCCGGTGCCGGCACAGTGGGCGCCCCTGCGCCCGTGCCGGTTTCGGCCGCGCGGGCTCAGCGCGAGGCCATCGCTGCCGCCACCCTCCGCGGCCCATCCGGCAGCGATCCCACTCAACTCGCGCAACGAGTCGCGGCTGCCCTCAACGTCGGCATCACCGACATGGGGTTCTACTGGGTCACCGGCCTCGCCAAGGACGGCACCATTGTCGTCGCCAACAACTACGGCCTCGGCTACATCCCCGAGGATGTCAAACTGCCCGACCGCGTCAAGATGGCGACCGCCGACGAAGGTATCCCCGCTCATGTTCGCGGATCCTGGGCGACGTATCCGATTCTTGCACTTCATGGTTGGGCGCAGCACCACAACACCGAACTCCGAGCCGTCATCGCCACCGAGGATCAGTTCAAGGGCTTCGACCCCGGCGCACCCCGGATCATCCTGCGTCCCGACGACATCCCCGAGAACGGCCGCATGGATGGCCGCCATCGCCTCCAGGTGATATCCCCCGACGCGGCAAGCAAATTGGCCGCTATCACGCCCACCGGCCTCTCCGAGGTTCTGCCTCCACCGCCCACCGACGCCACTCCCCCAGAGGACCGCCGCGCGCTGCTGTGGTTCGAGGTTTTCCGTCCCTTGCTCAGCAACTCTCCCGATCGCGCCCCGGTCCAGTTGCAGTGCTTCGTCACGTATGCAGATCACGCCCAGGAACTGGCGCTACACCGAGCACATACCGCCACCGATGCCGCCGACCAGCGCGCCGCCATCGCCGACTGGATCTACTGGCAGCACCTGAGCGTCCTCATGCAGGACGCGATCGCCACCGACGCCCCCGTCTGACACTCGCGCCCCGTTCAAGCGCCAAGTCGAAGTTTGGCACTCATTCGAATGGGCACGCCTCCCTCAGACCACGAGGAGGCGCCCATGCGAGCAGTCACCTGGCAGGGTCGACGGAAAGTGTCCGTCGACAACGTGCCCGATCCCACGATCAAGGAACCCACCGACGCGATCATCCGAGTCACCAGCACCAACATCTGCGGCTCGGACCTTCACCTCTACGAGGTGCTCGGCGCCTTCATGAACCCCGGCGACATCCTGGGCCACGAAGCGATGGGCGTCGTCGAAGAGGTCGGGCGCCAAGTCGACGGTCTGCAGCCCGGCGACCGCGTCGTGATCCCGTTCAACATCTCCTGCGGCCACTGCTTCATGTGCGATCAAGGCCTTCAGAGCCAGTGCGAAACCACCCAGAACCGCGACCAAGGGACGGGCGCAGCGTTGTTCGGCTACTCCAAGCTCTACGGCGAGGTCGCCGGCGGGCAGGCCGAGTACCTGCGCGTCCCGCAGGCGCAGTACACCCACATCAAGGTCCCCAACGACGGACCCGACGACCGCTACGTCTACCTCTCCGACGTCCTGCCCACGGCATGGCAGGCCGTGGAGTACGCCGCGGTACCCGAGGGCGGCACCCTGGTCGTCATCGGCCTGGGTCCGATCGGCTCGATGGCCTGCCGTATCGCCGCACACCGCAAGGGCTGCAAGGTCATCGGCATCGACCTGGTCGACGAGCGGCTTTCCCGCGCTCGCGCCTACTGCGATGAGCTGATCGACCTTCGCACCGACGACGCCGACGAGGTTGTCAAGAGCCACACCGAGGGTCGCGGCGCCGACTCGGTCATCGACGCCGTCGGCATGGAGGCGCACGGATCTCCCGTCGCCGAAACCATGCAGACCGCCAGCGGCTTCCTGCCCTCACCCATAGGACGCGTCGTGATGAGAAACGCCGGCGTCGACCGGCTCGCCGCTTTGAACTCCGCGATCGCCGTCGTCCGCCGCGGCGGGACGATCTCGTTGTCCGGCGTCTACGGCGGCGCCGCCGACCCGATCAACATGATGACCCTGTTCGACAAGCAGATCCAGCTGCGGATGGGCCAGGCCAACGTCAAGAAGTGGGTGCCCGACATCATGCCGTTGCTGACAGCCGAGGATCCGCTGGGCGTCGAGCAGTTCGCCACCCACCGGCTTCCGCTCGAGGACGCCCCCGGCGCGTACGAAACCTTCCAGAAGAAGGAAGACGGCATGGTCAAGACCATTCTGAAGCCCTGATGCCGATGGATCCGTCCGAGGCCCCTTGCTGTTGATTCACTGCCGTCGCGACCGCTACGGCCATCCCGGACACAACGCTTGAGACAATTCGTGTTTTCGCTACCTGATACCCCTGGTTTCGGTATCGCGGGTTCTGGCAACATTACCGACGAGTAAGGGGTTTCTCCGACTTCGGGCAGGTGGGCATATGACGAGTACTTGGAAAGCCTCAGAGATCTCGGTACTGGCGCAGAGCGAGGGCGGCGGCACCGCCATCCACGAGATCATTCTTTTGTCGATCGTCGCCGCTGTGGTCGCGGCGTTGATGTTGTGGATCGGCTGGATGCACCGCACACACAAGATTGACTGGCTGGCCCGCCTCGGTGACTGGTCTGGTCGCCGCTTCAAGCGCCCGTCGTGGGTCGCCCTGCCGATCGCGATCTTCGTCGCGTCGATCATCTGCGCGCTGTTCGGGTTCATCTGGGACGTCAGCCTGCACATCGGCAACGGCCGCGACGACGGCGCCCTCGCCAACCCCGCTCACTACTTCATCCTCATCGGCCTCTTCGGGATCTTCCTCGCCGGCTGCACGGCGATGGTGCTGCCCCGCGGCGAGAAAGAGCGTCCCGGACCGGCGGCGGTGCGCATCACCGACCACTGGTACTCACCGGTGGGTGGCATCGTCATGGCCGGGTGCGGTGTCTACGCGCTGCTCGGATTCCCGCTCGACGACATCTGGCACCGGATCTTCGGTCAGGATGTCACGCTCTGGGGCCCCACCCACCTGATGATGATCGGTGGAGCAGGCTTTTCCACGTTGGCCGCGGCCTACCTCGAACTCGAAGGCAAGCGGGTCCGGACGCCTGAGACGCCGCCCGACGGTATCGGCCTGAAGTTCATCCAGTACCTGGCGTTCGCCGGGGTCCTGATCGGCATGTCGGTCTACCAGATCGAGTTCGACTTCGGCGTCCCGCAGTTCCGCCAGGTTTTCCAGCCCATGCTGATCGCCGCGGCCGCCGCGCTCGCGTTGGTCGCCGCACGCATCTTCCTCGGCCGTGGCGCAGCGCTCATCGCCGCCGTCATCGCCATCGGGCTGCGCGGGATCGTTGCCTTCCTCGTCGGTCCCGTACTGGACGCCCCGATCAACTGGTTCCCCCTCTATCTCGGTGCGGCAGTCGTCGTCGAGCTTCTCGGCCTGAGCCCGCTGATCAAGCGTCCGGTACTCTTCGGTGCCCTGGCCGGCCTCGGTGTCGGCACCGTCGGTCTGTGGCTGGAGTCGCTGTGGATCAACGCCGTTTACCACCTGCCGTGGCAAACCAGCATATGGCCCGAGGCGCTGGCCATGGCCGTACCAACCGCCATCCTGACCGGCGCCTGCGGCGCGCTGATCGGCATGGTGTTGACGGAACAACGACTCCCGCGGCGGGCTCTCAGTGTCGGCCTCGTCGTGTTGACAGTGCTCGCGATCGGCGGCGCCACAGCCAACGGCCTCCGCTACAACGTTCCCGAGAACGCCAACGCCACCATCGTCTTGACCGAAGCTCCCGGTGACGACGATGCGCGGTTTGTGACCGCCGACGTGCAACTCACGCCCGCCAACCTGCTGAGCGAGGATCCGAACTGGGTGTCGGTGCTCGGCTGGCAGGGCGGCCTGCCCAACGAGCGAGGCATGTTCGTCGACAACCTCGAGCAGGTCGGGCCCGGCCACTACCGCTCCACCGAGCCGATGCCGGTCTCCGGCACGTGGAAGACGCTGCTGCGCGTCCACGACGGCCGGATGCTGGCGGCCGTGCCGATCTACTTGGCAGGCGATCCCGGTATCGGCGCGGAGGAAGTGCCCGCCGAACCGAACATGACGCGTCCGTTCGTCTCGGAGATCACGATCCTGCAGCGCGAGCGCAGCCCGGACATCCCCCAGTCGCTGTGGCTGATCGGATGCCTGATCGTGCTCGTGTGCTCGCTCGCCATGGTCGCCGGTATCACCTGGGGTGGCGGCCGGATCAACCGGAGCGAGCCAAGCGGACGTGAGGCCGAACTACAACCCAGCGCGCAATCATGACGGGCGCGCCGAACAGCGCGGACGTCGTGATCCTCGCCGACCATCCGGTGTGGATCGCGGTGCCCGCCTTCGCCCCGGCGATCATCGTCGCCGGGGTGGTGGTCTACATAGCAGTGAAGAACCGTCGTAAACGAGAAGTCGAATCCAACGGGGAAAGCACAACGTGAAACCGACACTCATCCGCTCCAGCGCGGTCTGCCTAGCTGCGACACTTCTCGTCGCTGGGTGCGGTGGCTCGCGCGACTCCGAACCGGAAGCGAGTAGTCCCGCCCAGTCGACCGTCGGCGCCGCCGACATGCCGGATCAACAGCGCCCACCCGATCGCCTGACCATCGACGTCACGATCGAGAACGGCAATGTCGATCCCACCAACGCACAGATTCAAGGCAAGGTCGGCGAGCCGATCGTGCTGCGGGTCAACAGCGACGCGGCCGACGAACTGCATGTGCACTCGGTGCCCGAGCACACCTTCAAGGTGGATCCCACACCTGGCCAACAGTTCCAGTTCACGGTCGACGTCCCCGGCAACGTCGAGATCGAACTGCACGATCTGAATCGCGTCATCGCGACCGTTCAAGTCCAGCAGTGATGTCGGGACCGTCGGTCTCCGTACTGGCCCACGGTCTCGGCGGTTCGACGGATCTGCCGATCCCGTTCACCTACGCGGTGGTCGGGGCCGCATGGGCGTTGACGTTCACCTTCGCGGTGGTGGCGTTCGCCTGGAAGAAGCCCAAGTTTGATCCGGCCAATTCCGTTCGCCCCCTTCCTCCTTGGGTGACTGCGGTGGTCGATGCGCCCGTGACCCGCTGGGTCCTCGGGCTCGGCGGGTTGGGTTTCGCGGTGTGGGTCGGTGTCGCCGCCGTCCTCGGTCCCCAAGACGCGAGGAATCCGCTACCCGGTGTGTTCTACGTGCTGCTGTGGGTGGGCTTGGTGGCGGTGTCGCTGATCATCGGACCGGTGTGGCGAGCGATATCGCCGGTGCGGGCAGTTCTTCGGTTGTTGGGCGGACGGTCGCTGCGCCTGACGTACCCCGCGTGGCTGGGATACTGGCCCGCGGCCTTCGGACTGTTCGCGTTCGTCTGGCTGGAGTTGGCCAGTCCCGATCCGGGTTCGCTTGACGCCATACGCATTTGGCTGCTGATCTACCTCGTGGTCACATTGGTCGGTGCGCTGGTGTGTGGTGAGCGTTGGTGCACGCGGGCCGACCCGTTCGAGATGTACAGCGTGGTGGCCTCGCGACTCTCGCCGTTTCGCCGCGATCCCGGCACGGGCCGCGTCGCGATCGGCAACCCGTTCGACCATCTCCCGTCGATTCCAGTGCGCCCGGGGCTTGTGGTGGTCATGGCCGTGCTCTTGGGATCGACTGCGTTCGACAGCTTTTCGGCCATGCCCGAATGGCGTAACTTCGTCGACGACCATTCTTCGTCGACGCTGACCGCCACCCTGATCAAAACCGCCGGCTTGGCCACGTTCGCAGCCGTCGTCGCCGCCACCTTCTGGCTTGCCTCGATCGCGACCGGCGGTGTGGACCGCGACCGGCGCCGCCAGTTGCCGGGGTTGATGGCGCACTCGCTGATCCCGATCGTCATCGGCTACGTGTTCGCCCACTACCTGACCTATCTGGTCGAACGCGGTCAGCAGACGATCATCCTGCTGGCCGACCCGCTGGCACGAGGGTGGAACCTGTTGTGGCTGCAGGACGCAGAGGTCAGCTACTTCCTGTCGCAACACCCTGCGGTGCTGGCCACGCTGAAGGTCGGTTTCGTCCTGTCTGGGCACGTCGCCGGTGTGGTCGCCGCGCATGACCGGGCGTTGCGCCTGCTGCCGTCGGCCCACCAGCTGACCGGGCAGCTGGCGATGATGCTGGTCATGGTCGGCTACACATTCACCGGGCTGTACCTGCTGTTCGGCGGGTAGCGTCGGGAGGCATGAAGGCGCTCATCATCGTCGACGTGCAGAACGACTTCTGCGAGGGCGGCTCGCTGGCCGTCAGCGGCGGCACCGACGTCGCCCGCAACATCAGCCAATTCCTTGCCGACCAGACCGAATACGCACATGTGGTGGCCACCAAGGACTTTCACATCGACCCCGGCGACCACTTCTCGGACAACCCCGACTTCGTGACATCCTGGCCGCGGCACTGCGTGGTCGGGACCAGCGGTGCCGATTTTCATCCGCAGTTCCGGCCTGACGCGGTCGAGGCCGTCTTCACCAAAGGCGAGTACTCGGCCGCCTATAGCGGCTTCGAGGGCAGCGACGAGGCCGAGACGACGCTGGCCGACTGGTTGCGTCAACGCGGAGTCGACCAGGTCGACGTGGTCGGCATCGCGACCGACCACTGCGTGCGAGCGACGGCGGCCGACGCGGTAGCCAACGGGTTCACCACACGCGTCCTGCTCGATTTGACCGCCGGGGTCGCCGCCGAGTCGACCGCCAAGGCCGTCGAAGACCTGCGCGCGGTCGGCGTCGAGATCGTCTAGTCGCCGGCCGTCGGGTCGACCGGCTTACCTGTCCACGACGGCGCCCGGCCCTCCAGGAACGCGCGCACGCCTTCCTTGGCGTCGTCGTGTCCCATCAGCTCCAGGTGGATCTGCGTCTCGCGGCTGCCGACTTCGGACCGGTCGAGGTCGTATGAGTCCCACAGCAGCCGCTTGCTGGCCGCCACCGACATCGGCGCAGTGTTGGCGGCTATGTCGCGGGCGAGGTCCAGCGCGGCGGGCAGCACCTCGTCGGCGGGCAGTACCCGGCTGCCCAATCCGAGCTGCACCGCCCTCGTCCCGTCGAAAGTGGTCCCGCTCAGCAGGATTTCGGCCGCGTTGGCGACACCGACCAAGCGCGGAAGGATCCAATGGGAGTGGGCGTCGCCGACGACTCCGCGCCGCACCTGCACGACGCCGTAGCGGCCTTCGGCGGCGAAGAACCGGATGTCGCACTGCAGCGCCAGCGTCAGCCCCAATCCCATCGCGTGCCCATTGACCGCCGCGATGACCGGCTTGGGCAGCGTCCACGCGGGCACGTCGATACCGGCCGCGCTGAAGCCCGAGCCCGGGGCGGCGAAGGTGTCCTCGCCGGCGGCCAGGTCGGCGCCTGCACAGAACGCAGGCGGGGTTCCGGTCAGCACGATCACCCGCACCCCGTCGTCGCGGCCAAGTCGCCGGTAGGCGTCGGCGAGTTCGTCGCGCATGCCGTCGCCGACAGCGTTGCGCTGCCGCGGCCGGTTCAGCGTGATCGTCGCCACCCCCTCGTCGAAGCCGGTCAGCAGCGTGCGGTAACCGGGCAGGTCGGGGCAGGCGGGCACGCGTTTCTCCTGGCTAGTGTGATGTTTGTGCGTAGTTGGTTGTGATGCTGCCGCATCGGGCACACCCGTATCGTCTCGTTGTCCGTGTGTGTCGTCGTCTGGAGTGAGAATTGACCCAAGCCCCCGCGCCCCAAGCCGCATCCCTGGAGGTCTGGCCGGGTAAGGCCTACCCGCTCGGAGCGACCTACGACGGGACGGGCACCAACTTTGCGGTGTTCAGTGAGGCGGCCGAGAAGGTCGAGCTGTGCCTGTTCGACGCCGATGGCACCGAGACCCGGATCACGCTGCCCGAAAACGACGCGTTCGTCTGGCACGGTTTCATTCCGAATATCGAGCCTGGTCAGCGGTATGGCTACCGGGTGCACGGCACGTATGACCCACCGACCGGACAGCGCTGCAACCCGAACAAGCTGCTGCTCGATCCGTACTCAAAGGCCATCGACGGCAATTTCGACTGGAACCAGTCGCTGTTCAGCTATAACTTCGGCGACCCCGACAGCCGCAACGACGACGACTCCGCCGCGAGCATGCCCAAGTCGGTGGTCATCAACCCGTTCTTCGACTGGGGCAACGACCGCCCGCCAGGCTACGAGTACGCCGATTCGGTCATCTACGAGGCGCATGTCAAGGGCCTGACACAGACGCACCCCGACATCCCCGAGAACATCCGCGGCACCTATTCCGCCGTGGCGCATCCGGTGATCATCGAGCACCTGCAGTCGCTCGGTGTGACGGCGATCGAGTTACTGCCGGTGCACCACTTCGCCAACGACTCCACGCTGATCGACAAGGGCCTGTCCAATTACTGGGGCTACAACACGATCGGCTTCCTCGCGCCCGACTCCAAGTACAGCTCCAGTCCGAATCCCGGCGGGCAGGTGCAGGAGTTCAAGGCGATGGTCCGCGCACTGCACGAGGCAGGCATCGAGGTGATCCTCGACGTGGTCTACAACCACACCGCCGAGGGCAATCACCTGGGTCCGACGCTGTCGATGCGCGGCATCGACAACGGCGCGTATTACCGGCTCGTCGAAGACGACAAGCGTTATTACATGGACTACACCGGAACCGGCAACAGCCTCAACGTCGGCCATCCGCATTCGCTTCAGCTGATCATGGATTCGTTGCGGTACTGGGTGACCGAGATGCACGTCGACGGTTTTCGATTCGACCTCGCCTCCACGTTGGCCCGCGAGTTCTACGACGTCGACCGGTTGTCGACGTTCTTCGAACTCGTACAACAGGATCCGACGGTCAGCCAGGTCAAGCTGATCGCCGAGCCGTGGGACGTCGGGCCCGGTGGTTACCAGGTCGGCAACTTCCCGCCGCAGTGGACGGAGTGGAACGGCAAGTACCGCGACACGGTCCGCGACTACTGGCGCGGTGAGCCCGCAACGCTCGACGAACTCGCTTATCGCTTAACGGGTTCGGCCGATCTGTACGAGCAGACCGGCCGGCGGCCCGTCGCCTCCATCAACTTCGTCATTGCCCACGACGGTTTCACGTTGCGTGATCTGGTGTCCTACAACGAGAAACACAACGAGGCCAACGGCGAGGACAACAACGACGGCGAGAGCCACAACCGGTCCTGGAACTGCGGCGTTGAGGGGCCGACCGACGATCCCGAGATCAACGCACTGCGATCGCGCCAGCAGCGCAATTTCCTTACGACGCTGTTGCTTTCGCAGGGCGTTCCGATGATCGCGCACGGCGACGAGCTGGGTCGCACCCAGCAGGGCAACAACAACGTGTACTGCCAGGACAACGAACTGTCGTGGATCGACTGGTCAGACCCCGACACCGAACTGATGGAATTCACCCGCAAGGTGTCGGCGCTTCGCGCGGCGCACCCGGTGTTCCGCCGGCGCCGGTTCTTCTCCGGGCGGCCCGTGCGCCAGCGCGGCGGTGACGGGCTGCCCGACATCGCCTGGTTCGCACCCGATGCCTCGGAGATGAGCGACGAGGATTGGGACACGGGTTACGCGAAGTCAATCGCGGTGTATCTCAACGGCAACGGCATTCCCGATCGCGACGTGCGCGGACAGCGCATCGTCGACGACTCGTTCGTGCTGTGCTTCAACGCCCACTACGAACCGATCGACTTCGTGATGCCGGAGAAGAAGTTCGGTGGCTCCTGGATCGCGGTGATCGACACTGCGGCCGACGACGGCGACGAACCGACACCCGTCGATGCCGGGCAGAAAGTCCAGGTCGCGGCGCGTTCCGTTCTGGTGTTGCAAGCGGCGACGGAGGAGTAGCCGCCTCCGCTGTCAGGTACCCCTACTCGACCACCGGGAAGAACGAGTCACCGTCCTCGGGGGTGCCGTCGATCTGGCCCATGTCGCGGCCGTGTTGGTCGGGGTCGATGCGCTCGACCTGGTCGTCGGGGCGCAGCTCGGTGTCGCCGCTCGGCTCGCCCATCGGCTGGTTCAGCTCGGGCTGCTCGGGCTCTTCGGCGGCGAGCTTCTCGTCGAGGCTCTCGTCGACCTCTCCGTCGGCATTGATCTTGTCGGCTTCACGCCACCCTTCTGGCGGATCGACGGTCTCGTCGCCGTCGTCGTTGCGCACGTCGTCGGAGTCCAACGCCTCCGTCGGGCGCAGCGTGTCGCCGACGCCGCCGCCGTCGTTGGGTGAATTACCTGGGTCAGGGTTTGCGCTCACAGGTATCCGGTTGCCCACCTGCCCGGTGACTAAACGCCGCACCGCGCGGCAGGCGAACCCATACCGTCCACCGACCGAACCGCGGCAGCTGGCCGTATCCCACCCGACGATCGCCCAAACCGACTGTGCGACAGGCTTCTTGGCCGTCGAAATCCCTGACGGGAGCGTCCTTTTGTGCTACGGTTTGTCCCACAGCAACCGTGGCCGTCGCGAATGACAGTCTGAGTTGTCACGCGGCCCTGGCGGGTCGAGTAGGAGCCGATGAGCGGCGGCGCCTACCGGCGGCCACGGTTGCCGTCCCATTCCTTCGTTGCGACGTGCACCCAGCCGCGACCCGCCCGCTTCCATGATTTACGTGAGTGTCAGTAATGCTGGCGCGGTCGCCGTATGCTGCCCTGCATGACGGCCCCCACCAGCACCGGGCGCCGCGCGACCGCTCAAGACTGGATCCAGACTGGGTTCGAGGTGCTCGCTGACGGCGGCCCCGGCGCACTGCGGATCGGCCGTCTGTGTGAGCGTCTCGACGTCACCAAGGGAAGCTTCTACTGGCACTTCACCGATATGCCTGCCTACCGCGACGCGCTCGCCCGTGCGTGGGCCAACCTGCACGACGAACAGCGGCGCCGATTCGAGGACATGCGCGGTGCCGAGCCCCGCGCCCGGTTGGCGGCGATGATCCAGACGCTGATGTGTCCCGACCAGTGGGCGTTGGAGCGGGCGATGCGGGTCTGGTCGTTGACCGACCAGACAGTGTTGGCCAGCGTCCAACAGAGCGATGTGCGGGTGCAAAGCGCCGTGCGGGAGGCGCTCGTCGACTACGGATTCGACGACGCCGAGGCCGATCTGCGTTCGGCTCTTCTGTTCACCACGGGCATCGGCTTGTTGCACGAGGTCCGGTCGGCACCGCGCGAGCCTGCGGCGTTGAGCGAGCGCGTGCTCGACCTCATGCTTCACCGATAGGCCGCGACGGCTTCAGCCCGGTCTTTTCGTCGAGGTACTGCAGCAGGTGGTGGGCGGCGAGTTCGACGTCCTTGTGTCGCCACTCCGACGCCCGGTACACGCACGCAATCAGCCCCGACCGGTGGAGTCGCCGAAAGTCGCCGTAGACGAACGCGTACCGCGCCTTGGTCTCGTCGCGCGCGCCGTCGGTCAGGCCGAGATGCCAGGCCGCGTAGTCCTCCCACGAGTGGGTGTCCAGGTAGGAGTTCTGCGCCTCGGCGCGCGGCTGCACCTCGCCCCAGTCGCTGTCGAGCACGTATTGGCGCGCGTCGATGAGCTCACGCGCCTTGGCCATCGCCGCGTCGTTGAGCGAGTACTTGGCCACTTCACATCAGCCGATGATGCGCGCGATCGACTTCATCGGGATCCGCAACCAACTCGGCCGGAAGCGCGCCTCGTACGCGGCCTCGTAGATCGCCTTGTCCAGTTCGTAGGCCGCAAGCAGCTGCCCGGAATCTCGCGGGTCAGTACCCGACACCTCGGCGTACCCCTCGCAGAACGACGCGGCGTTGCGGTCCACCCATTCGCGGGCCCGCGCACCGAGCTGACGGTCGTGGTCTTCGTCGGAGGACTGTTCCATCAACCGTTGGTACGCGGCGTATTCGAAGGACCGCAGCACCCCGGCCACGTCACGCAGCGGGGAATCCGGTCGGCGCCGTTCCTCCAGCGGCTGACCGGGCTCGCCCTCGAAGTCGATCAGTAACCACCCCTCGGGAATGCGCAACACCTGGCCGAGATGCAGATCGCCGTGGATGCGCTGAACAGTGACGGTCTCGTCCGACAGCTTGCGATACCGCTCTTCGATCCGCGGCGCGTACTGCTCGAGATCGGGGACGGACTTGGTCGCCGACGCCAGCCGCTCCAAGGCCGTGTCGGTCGGGAACGCGGTGGTCTCGGTGCCCAGTTCGTCGGCCAGCGTGGCGTGCACCGACGCGACCGCCTCACCGAGCCGGTACGACTCGCCCGCGAAGTCGCCCCCGACCTCATCGGCGTACAGGTCGCCCTCGGCGAACAGGTCGCGGGTGCTGGCGGTCGCCATATCCCAGCCCTCGGCCGAGGTCGCCGCGAACTCGGTGACCATGCCGAGCGCGCACGGCTCACCGTCCTCGCCTCCGTCCCAGGTGGTCTCGAACGAGCCGAGCAGCCGCGCCACATGCGGGTTGCCGGCGCGGGCCAACACCCGGTTCAGCTCGATGTCCGGGTTCGTACCCGGCGTGATACGGCGGAAGAGCTTGAGGATCGCCTTCTCCTCGAACACCACGCTGGTGTTGCTCTGTTCGGCCGACGAGACCCGCGGCGCCGCGTCCAGGGGCAACTCCACACCGGGTTCCTTGACGAAGCGCACCGCCTCGGCTCCGGACCCCACCGTCGCTGACGAGTCGATCAGCGACAGCAGGTACTGGGCCGCGCCGGGGTCGTAGAGCGCGTCGTAGGCGGTGCGCTCGCCCGAGGAATCGGCGGACACACCGATCGTCGCGACCTCTAGGAATTCATGGTCAATCGGACCCCTATCAGATGTCGCCGCATTCGCGGCTCCAAAGTTCCAGCGCACCAACACCTGATAGCGCTCGCTCGAGCCATCGGTGTAGGACACGTCGAGCAGTACGAGGTCAAGATCCTCACGCAGGGCGGTACAGGCCGCCTGCTGCACATTCGCCAATTCGCGGCTGCGGCCGGCGTACCACCGCTGGTGCGGCAGCCACTCTTCGAACGGCAGGGTCATGACTGTTCTCCATGCTCCGGGCTGGGTGCCTTCAGCGAGAACCAGTAGAACCCATGGCCGGGCAGGGTCAATAGGTACGGCAACTGGCCTATGCGGGGAAACTCCACGTATCCGGTCATCTCGACCGGCGTGTATCCGTTGTAGGCCTGCAGGTTCAACTCGATCGGCTGAGGGAACCGGGAGAGGTTGTTGACGCAGAGCACGGTGTCCTTCGCCCCGGCCCCGTCACCTGAGTCCTTCTCGACCTCACGGACGTAGGTGAGCACCGACGGGTTGGAACCGCCCAGTTCGTGGAAGCTCCCGACGGCGAACGCCTCGTGGCGGCTGCGCACCGCGAGCATCGTGCGTGTCCAGTTGAGCAGCGAGTTCGAGATGTCTCGCTGCGCTTCCACGTTGACGGCCTGATAGCCGTAGATCGCGTCCTGGTTCGGCGGCAGATACAACCGCCCGGGCGTCGCTGTGGAGAAGCCTGCGTTGCGGTCCGGCGTCCACTGCATCGGGGTGCGCACCGCGTCGCGGTCGCCGAGCCAGATGATGTCGCCCATCCCGATCTCGTCGCCGTAATACAGCACCGGCGAACCGGGCAGCGACAGCAGCAGCGCGGTGAACAACTCCATCTGGTTGCGGTCGTTGTCCAGCAGCGGCGCCAGCCGTCGGCGAATACCGACGTTCGCCTTCATCCGCGGATCCTTCGCGTACTCGGAGTACATGTAGTCGCGCTCTTCGTCGGTGACCATCTCGAGCGTCAACTCGTCGTGGTTGCGAAGGAAGATGCCCCACTGCGCCATCTCGGGGATGTCGGGCGTCTGCGCCAGGATCTCCGAGATCGGGAACCGCGACTCGCGTCGGACCGCCATGAAGATCCGCGGCATCAGCGGGAAGTGGAACGCCATGTGGCATTCGTCACCGCCGGTGTCCGGATCACCGAAATACTCGACGACGTCGGCGGGCCACTGGTTGGCCTCAGCCAACAGCACGCGGCCCGGGTACTCGTCGTCGATCACCTTGCGGCAGTGCTTGAGGAACGCATGCGTTTCGGGCAGGTTCTCGCAGTTGGTGCCTTCCCGCTCGAAGAGGTAGGGCACCGCGTCCAGCCGGAAGCCGTCGATGCCGAGGTCGAGCCAGAACCGCAGGACGTCGAGCATCGCCTCTTGAACCGCGGGGTTGTCGTAGTTGAGGTCGGGCTGGTGGCTGAAGAAGCGGTGCCAGTAGAACTGCCGTCGCACCGGATCGAAGGTCCAGTTCGACTCCTCGGTGTCGACGAAGATGATGCGGGCGTCGTTGTACTTGTCGCTGGTGTCGCTCCACACGAAGTAGTCGCCGTACGGACCGTCGGGGTCGCGGCGTGATTCCTGAAACCACGCATGCTGATCGGAGGTGTGGTTCATCACCAGGTCGGTGATGACGCGGATACCGCGACGGTGTGCGGCGTCCAGCAGCTCGACGAAGTCTTCGACGGTGCCGAACTCGGGCAGCACCTTGTAGAAGTCGCGGATGTCGTAGCCACCGTCGCGCAACGGCGAATCGTAGAACGGCGGGAGCCAAAGACAGTCCACGCCAAGCCACTTCACGTAGTCGAGTTGCTCGGTCAGCCCGCGCAGATCGCCGATGCCGTCGGAGTTCGAGTCGTAGAAGGCGCGCACCAGCACCTCATAGAAGACGGCACGTTTGAACCAGGTGCGGTCCTCGGGCAGGATCCGGGCGTGGCTGAAGTCTTCGGCGGTGGGGTGCTCGACGACACCGTCCTCGACGTGACTGCCCTCCGCCGGGTCGTGGTCGGCGGATGCTCTGACACCGCTGTGCTTATCCATACGGCCTTCAACCTACCCACGTCGCGAGGAAACGAATCGGCGGAAAGCTCTGCCGACGCTCACTTCGGTATCGTTCCGGCGTGGCCACACGTGATCACGGCGACCCTGGCGATGCACCGTCGATTCCTCCGCCGCTGACGGAGGTCGTCAACTCCGTGCGCCCGACGGCCGCTGAGGAAGCTCGGACCATCGCCGCATCCACCAATACCGCAACATTGGCCACGCTGACGGCCGACGGCGATCCGTGGGCGTCGTTCGTGACGTACGGGTTGCTCGACGGCGCCCCGGTGCTGTGCGTGTCCAACCTCGCCGAGCACGGCCGCAACCTGTTGGCCGACCCGCGGGCGAGCATCGCGATCGTCGCGCCGACTTCGGAGACCGACCCACTGGCCAGCGGGCGGGTCACGCTCGCCGGGGTGGTGGAGCGACCCGCCGACGATGAACTCGCCGCCGCGCGCGAGGCACACCTTTCGGCCGTCGCCGCCGCCAAGTACTACATCGACTACAGCGATTTCACGTTGTGGATACTGCGAGTGCGGCGGGCGCGCTGGGTCGGTGGTTACGGGCGGATGGAGTCGACGACGGGTGAGGCGTATTCGGCCGCGCAGCCCGATCCGGTGCAACCGTTGGCGGCAGGAGCCGTCGCGCATCTCAACGCCGACCACGCCGACACGCTGGTCGCAATGGCCAAGGCGCTGGGCGGCTACCCGGACACCACCGCGGCGACCTGCACCGGCGCCGACCGGTACGGCCTCGACCTGCGGCTCACCACCGACCGCGGGCTCGCCTACACGCGGATCGGCTATCCGAAGAAGATCGACTCGGTCGACGAATTGCGTTCGGCCGCCGTGGAGCTGACCCGCCTGGCGCGCCGCGGCTGAAATACGATCACCTCATGACTGCTGCGGCTCCCTCCGGGCGACCGGCCACATGGCAAGCGGCGTTCGACCTGATCGCCACGCGCGGCCACGAGCGCCGCGAGGAGCCCTTCAAGTTGGCCAGCGGCCAGCTCAGCCACGACTACATCGACGGCAAGTACGCGATCGACACCGGTGAGCGGTTGACCATCGTCAGCCGCGCGGTCGCCGAGCTGGCCGAGAGCCGCAGCATCGAGTTCGACGCGGTCGGCGGGCTGACCATGGGCGCCGACCCGCTGGCCCACGGCGTCGCGATGGTCACCGGCAAGGCGTGGTTCTCGGTCCGCAAGGAGCAGAAGGCGCGCGGTCGCGAGCAGTGGATCGAGGGCACCCGTTTGGCGCCGGGTACGCGGGTGTTGCTGGTCGACGACGTGATCAGCACTGGCGGCTCGACCGAGATCGCGTTCGACCGGGTGACCGCGGCGGGTGCGGTGGTCACCGGCGTGATCCCGATGGTGGATCGCGGCGACATCGCCGCCAAACGCTTTGCCGCGCGGGGCGTGCCGTTCGCCGCGCTGGTCACGTACCGAGACCTCGGCATCGAACCGGTCAAGGACGTCTGAACTCCCGTTAGGTCAGCCGATCGCGGCGGCCCAGTGCTCCGCCAGGTATTTGGTGGCGGCCTCGGTCTGCTGGGGTGAGGGCACCGTCACCGGCCCGTTGATGACGGGCAATGACTCCGCCGCCGCCTTGTCCAAAGTGCCGTCGGTGGCCATGTTGTCGGCGCGGACCGGTCGAACACCACCGAGCGCGAACAAGTTCTGGCCCTCGTCGCTGTAGAGGAATTCCTGCCACAGCCGCGCCGCGGCCGGGTGCGGCGCGTCCTTGTTGATCGCCTGGTAGTAGTAGCCGGCGACGGTGTAATCCGGCGGAACGAACACCTGCCACGACGGCAGCTTCTTGCTTTCGGCCGCATTGATGTAGTTCCAGTCGATCACGACCGGCGTCGGACCGGACTCGATGGTGGACGACGTCGGGTTGACGGGGACGAAGTTGCCCGCGTCGGCCAACTTCCGGAAGAACTCGACGCCCGGCGCGATGTCGTCGACCGAACCACCTTGGGAGAGCGCGACCATCACCACACCCGAGAACGCGGCACCGGCCTGGGTGGGGTCGCCGTTGAGTGCCACCGTGTTCCGATACTCCGGCTTCAGCAGGTCGTCGATGCGCGTGACCGGCGGCACCTTCGTCGAGTCGTAGCCGATCGACATGTAGCCGCCGTAATCGTTGACCCACGTTCCGTCCCGGTCTTTGAACGCCGAAGGGATGTCGTCGAAGTTGACCACCTTGTACGGCGCGAACATCCCGGTGTTGGCGAGCGCGACGGACTGTCCGAGGTCGAACACGTCGGGCGCGGTGCTGCTGCCCTTCTGCTGATTGGCCGCGTCGATCTCGTCCTGGCTCGACGCGTCGGACTGCGCCGAGTTGACCTTTATGCCGTACTTGTCGGAGAACGCCCTGATGATCGCGCCGTAGTTTGCCCAATTCGGTGGTAGGGCAATCACATTGAGTTCACCCTCGTTCTTGGCCGCCGCGACCAGCCCGTCGATCCCGCCGAAATCCTCGGCCGACGTGGCTTCGGCGGGCTTGACACCGGTCTGGGTCTGCTCGCCGTCACCGCTCTGTTCCGGCGATGCGCACGCGACCGAACCTGCCAGCAGCAGAACGGATGCGGCGAACGGAGTCGCCAGAGTCGTGATCTTCAATGCCGAACCTTCCGATGGTCAGGAGTCGGCGCGGTGATGCAGCGGTTACCGCACCGAATCGTCCCGGTGGATGACGCCGAGCGAGGCGCTCGAACCCTATCGCGGCGGTTGTGACGACGCACAACTCCCATCGGAGTTTGCCAGGCCGACCGCTTTGCCCGGCGTTAGCATTCTCGTGTGGCGCGACGCGAAGTTTCGGGGGACTTCGACTACCTGATCGACGATCCGGTCGATGTCGCGGATGCCGCCGATCCGGCGACAGAAGCGGACGCCGACGTCTTCGATCCCGACAAGGTGCCGGGCCGCGACATGATGTTCGACGCCTTCGACGAGAACAGCTGGTACTTCGAGCCCGCCCCGCCGCCCTGGTACCGAACTAAACGAAATCTCAGCATCTTGATCGCCGCCGCGATCGCGGCCGTCGCGCTCGTGGTCTCCGCCGTCCTGCTGGTGCTCCAGTCGCCTGGCGAGTCCGCCGACCAGGAGTCCGAACCGGTCCGCCCGACCGTACAGACCACGGCACCGGCGCGCACGCAATCGCAATCACCGAGCACCCCGCCACCGTCGCCACGGCCTGCTCCACCGCCACGCGTCCAGACATCGGCGGCGCCGGTCGCCCCTCCGCCGCCGGTGATCAACCGACCGCGCACACCACCGACCAGAGCCGGCCGCGACCCGGAGATCGGGGTGACGCGCACGCCGGTCACGCGGTCGCCGATCAGCGTCGCACCGCAGCGGCCCAGCCAGCCTCGGTGAACATGAACGCATTCGATCCGGAGGCCATGTTCGCCGCTGCACCCGTCGCGGCGCTCGCCACCGTGGGTCCCGCAGGGGCGCCACACCTGGTGCCCGTCGTGTTCGCCGTGCACGCCGGGATGGCCTACACCGCCGTCGACGCCAAGCGGAAGTCGACGCGCAACCTCCGGCGGTTGAGCAACATCGAGGGCAACCCGCAAGTGAGCATGCTCGTCGACCACTACGACGACGACTGGACCCAGCTGTGGTGGGTGCGCGTCGACGGCCGAGCCGAAATCCACTACAGCGGCGAAGAATTGGCGGCCGGATACGCGCTGCTGCGCAACAAGTATCCGCAGTATGAGCGGATCGCCCTCGACGGCCCGGTGGTCAGCGTGGCCATCACGAAGTGGGCTTGGTGGCAGGCCTGAGCGCCAAATCGATCAAGCCCTTGTGCTCGCTGTCGGATAGGGGAATTGTGGTCTAACACACACTTTGGCGGCGGCAGGGCAGCCGTCGTGGAAGGGAACGTCATGGCTGACAAGACGACACATTCCCAGGGCGCCGGAGCCGCCCCGAACGCGGACAGTCCGGCCGCCATCCGCAATGTGGTGCTGGTGGGCCCATCGGGTGGCGGCAAGACAACACTCGTCGAGGCACTACTGGTGGCCGCAGGAGTCCTGACCAGACAGGGTTCCGTTCAGGACGGCACCACCGTCTGCGACAGCGACGACGCCGAGATCGCCCAACAACGTTCGGTAGGCCTTGCACTCGCATCGCTACGACACGACGGCATCAAGGTGAATCTCATCGACACCCCCGGATACGCCGACTTCGTCGGGGAACTGCGGGCGGGGTTGCGCGCCGCGGACTGCGCGCTGTTCGTGATCGCCGCCAACGAAGGAGTCGACGAGCCCACCAAGGCGCTGTGGCTCGAATGCAGCCAGGTGGGCATGCCGCGTGCCGTGGTCATCACCAAACTCGACCACGCTCGCGCGAACTACGCCAACGCCTTGGCCGCCGCCCAGCAGGCATTCGGTGACAAGGTGCTTCCGCTGTACCTGCCCGCGAACTCGCCGTGCACGGGGCTGATCGGGCTGCTGTCCGAGACGCACTACGAGTACGCCGACGGCAAGCGCACGGCCACCCATGCACCCGACGAGTCGTACTTCAATGCGATCTCCGAACACCGCGGCCTGCTGATCGAGGGCATCATCGAGGAGTCCGAGGACGAGACGCTGATGGAGCGGTACCTTGGCGGTGAGGAGATCGACCAGTCGGTGCTCATCGACGACCTGGAGAAGGCCGTCGCAAGGGCGACGTTCTTCCCCGCGCTCCCGGTGTGCAGCGGCACGGGCGTCGGCACCCAAGAACTGCTCGAGATCATCACCGCGGGCTTTCCCCCACCGCCCGAACACCGGCTGCCTGAGGTCTTCACACCGCAGGGCAAACCGCGCGCCGAGCTTCCGTGCGACCCGATCGGCCCGCTGTTGGCCGAGGTCGTCAAGACGATGTCCGACCCGTACGTGGGACGGGTCAGCCTGGTCCGGGTGTTCTCGGGAACCATCACCCCCGATTCGACAGTGCATGTGTCCGGCCACTTCTCGTCATTCTTCGGCGGTAGCGGCTCCTTGACCGGCTCGCTCGCCGCGCACGAGGACCACGACGAGGACGAGCGCATCGGGTCGCTGTCGTTCCCGCTCGGCAAGCAACAGCGTCCCGCCCCCGCGGTGATCGCCGGCGACATCTGCGCGATCGGACGTCTCAGCCGGGCCGAGACCGGTGACACGCTGTCCGACAAGTCCGATCCGCTCGTGCTGCGGCCATGGAGCATGCCCGAACCGCTGCTGCCCATCGCGGTGCAGCCGAGAGCGAAGACCGACGAGGACAAACTGTCCGGCGGTCTGCAACGGTTAGCCGCCGAGGATCCGACCCTGCGTATCGAGCAGAACCCCGAGACACACCAGATCGTGCTCTGGACGATGGGCGAAGCGCACGCCAACGTCGTCGTCGATGCGCTCTCCCGGCGCTACGGCGTCGCCGTCGACACCGTCGAGTTGCGCATTCCGTTACGAGAAACGTTCGGCGGCAAGGCCAAAGGACACGGGCGCCACGTCAAGCAGTCCGGCGGGCACGGTCAGTACGCGGTCTGCGACATCGAGGTCGAGCCGCTGCCCGAAGGCTCCGGTTTCGAGTTCATCGACAAAGTCGTCGGCGGCGCGGTGCCCCGCCAGTTCATCCCGAGCGTCGAAAAAGGCATTCGGGCGCAGATGGAAAAGGGGGTCGGACCCGGCTACCCGGTCGTCGACATCCGCGTCACGCTGTTCGACGGCAAGGCCCACAGCGTCGACTCGTCCGACTTCGCCTTCCAGATGGCCGGCGGCCTCGCGCTGCGGGAAGCGGCCGCGGCGACCAAGGTGAACCTGCTCGAGCCTGTCGACGAGGTGACGGTGCTGATTCCCGACGACTTCGTCGGCGCCATCATGGGCGATTTGGCCGGGCGGCGGGGCCGTGTGCTCGGCACCGAAAAGGTTGGCGCCGACCGGACACTGGTCAAGGCGGAGATCCCCGAGGTCGAGCTGAGCCGCTACGCCGTCGACCTGCGTTCGCTTGCCCACGGTGCGGGCACGTTTACCAGGACCTTCGCCCGCTACGATCCGATGCCCGACCACGCCGCCGCGAAGGTCGCATCGACGGTGTGATTCGGGTCAATCAGCGGATTCTGCAGCCGCTGCCAGAGACTTCTCAGGCCACCTCCCTAGCGTCGCCGCAATGAAGGACCGAACGCATCTGCTGGCTCACGTGATCGTGACCGGGGTCCTGGCGGTCATCGTGATGGTGGCCGCCTGGCTCTGCCTGTTCAACGGCGCCATCTGAATGCATCACCGGGGCCGATCCCCACTCCAGCTGAAGCTGTTGACGTATTTGCCCATATCCAGGGCGATCTGGAGGTTGGCACCGGACGGTTTGCCGAACCCGAAGTCGGGGCTGAACTGGTGGTACGGCCCGACTGCTGCCGCAATCAGCGCCAGGTCGTTCTTCACCGCGGCCACGACCAGGACCCGCATGCGCAGATAGCTGCTGTTGGCGCCTTGCGGCCAACAGTCGGCGACTTCGCCGTATCCCGAGTGGAAGCCGACCATCGCGTTGGGAATCTCATAAGCGGTCCGGGTGTCGGGAAAACTGGCTTTCACCAACGACTTTGCGATTTCCTGCGCGGACCGGCCCGCGGCGGGTTCGCTGAACAGCTGCAGCGTCCCACCGTCACCGGCGAGGAGTTCGGCGGTCACCCCGTTGGGCTTGGTGCTCACGCGGTAGGCCGAGTCCGACGCGGGATATGACACCGAGAACGCGCCGTCCGGCGAGGTGAAACGGGGATTGATGGACACCGGGGTGCCGGTTGGCGGACGCCCGCAATCGGGTGGGCATACGTAGCGCACCGGCGGCTTGGCCATCATCGCCGACATTCCGACCAGGGCGGTGGCGATCAGCGCGATCACGGCCAACCATGTCAGCACCAGCCGCCTGCGCGAGGTCCGCCGCGGCGCCGCGGCCGCGTATGCGCCGGCCGGAACCGCGTACCCGGGAAAGAAATTCGTCGGTGCGCTCATTCCGGGTCACCGCGAACCGGCCGCGATTCGCGCCTCGCCCTGCGTGAAGAGCGCGACGACGCACGCGTCGCCACCCCGCACGCCGGGCAGAACGCCATATCCGGCACGACGTGTCCGCAGTGCGGGCACAACAGCGGTTCCTCCGCACGGATCTCGTCGTGTGCCTCGTGGAGCAACGCCAGGTGTAGGCCGACCCGCAACACCAGCAGCGCCACCCCGGCCAACACGAGGTAGAGCACCAACATCAGCACCTGCGGGAAGCGGGCGACATCGATCAGGCCCAGCGCCAGATACACGACCAGCACCGCGGCGGCGAAGCCGAGCAGCATCGCGCGCACGACACCCGGGCGTTGGTCACGTTTGCTCGGTGGCCGGGTGAACCACAGTGCCGCGCCGATCAATCCACCGGCCGCCGCGGCGATCAACGGCGCCGCCAGTCCCCGGATGCCCGCCTCGACGAGCAGGCTCTCCATCGGGCGCTTGCTCACCACGCCGGTGCCGAACTGCGGAGCCAACCGGGTAAGCGTCGCCGCCGCGGAGAAGCTCAAGCCTCCGAGTGTCCCGATCATGAAGCCGTCCAACGCCTCTCGTGAGGACGGGCGCGTCACGCGAACGATCACGGCGGGTGACAACATCAGGATGACTCCGCCGAGTGGAACCACGATGCCCATGCTCAACATGCGCATGCCGACGATCGCCGAACCCAATGCGACTCCGTAGGACTTGGCGAACATCGCACCCGTCAACAGCGCCCAGCCGACGGCGAGCCCCACCGCCAGGACAACCGTGAGAACCAGTGTGCCGACGGGAAAGTCGCGGAAGGCATCGGACTCGCGAAGGTACAAGACGAACAGCAGCGGCAGCCCCAACGCGGCGACGGTCACCACGGCGGCGGGCAACCGCAGCAACGTGAAAGCGATCAGCGCCGCCACCAACACCAGCAGGCCGATGCGGAACGCGGAGCGCGAGCGCTGCGGCAGGTGCGGGAACAGCGAGCTGGCGACCGAGAGCTGCAGAAGGTGCTCTTTCGGCGCGGCGCTGAAGTCGAGCGGCCGCAACCAGTCCGGGCCTTCGCGCGGCCGCGGTGTCAGGTGACATCCGCACAACCCGCAGTACTCGCCGGCCGGCACGTCGGTCTTGCAGACCCGGCACTCCGCGGTCGGCACGCTGTCGTCGTCACCGGTGGTCATGCGGCCGCCTTCTGGAGCGTGAGCACGTTGCGCACGAGATTGTCGACGTCCGGAGTGCCGAGTCCGGTCACCAGGTCATAGCCGGGCAGCGCGTCCGCGACCGCGTTACCTCCGAGGGTGACGTCGCGGAAGGCCGGCAGCTCCGCGCCCCGAGAGATGCGGTACAGCAGCGGGTTCAGGTCGCCGAGCAGGCGTCCGCCGTTGGCGAGCAGGTACTGGTTCATCACCGCGGCCAGGCCCGCCCATATCGGTGCCGACTGCGACGTGCCGCCACCGACCAACGGCGTCTGCGCAAAGACGATGCGCACACCGGTGAACGGGTCCGCGACGGCTGCGACGTCCGGAGTCAGCCGTCGGTCGGTGTCGAGGTCGGGCCACACCTCGCGCTGCCAGTCCGGACGGTCGAACACCGCCGAGACACCGCCGCCCGTGCCCACCGACAACGGCACGTCGAACCAGGCCTGCTCGGACAGCCACCGACCGTCACTGTCCGTGGACAGGGTGGTGCCGCCCACATCGGTCATCTCCGGCAGCGAGGCGATCGAGTCCAGGCCGATGTCGGACTCGCCCGGCGGCGAGGACCAGTCGTCGCCACCTTTGCACTCGAGGCCCGCGAGGTCGCCACTGGCGTTGAACGCCGTGGTGCCGTGCGACTGCGCGGTGGCCAGCGCGGAGCGCACGGGGGCGAGGTCGGCGGCCGTGATCAGCTTGTCGCAGCCCCACCCGATGGAGAAGCTCCACACGGCGCCGGGATACCGACGGTCCGTCTCTTCGAGCATCTGGCCGATGCGTTCGAACGCGCCGTCGGCGGTGACGGTCGGAAGCGCACTGACCACGACCTTGCGCGCATCGGGAGCGACGGCGTGTGCCACCTGAAGGTCCATCGTGGCTTCCCCGCGCGGTTCGTCGAGTTCACCGATCACTTCGGGGGTGAAGCGGGGCAGGTCGTAAGTGTCGGCGAAGCTGTCGAGGTCGGCCTGGTCGAAGCCGTCGAAGGCGAAGAACACGATCGTGGTGCCCTTGCCGGTGTAGCCGGCTGCCGCCAGCGGCGCGGCGTTGTAGGTGTTGCGCAGCGCCTCGGGGGTCAGGCCCTTGTCCGGCACATCCAGCGGCAGCGACCAGATGTGCGACGTGTGGTGCGGCACGTAGCCGAGGATCCGGCCGATCTCTGAGACCTCCTCGCGCAACGCGTCCGGCACGTCCGGTTGTTGGGGGGATGCATAGAACACCTGGCCGCGGCGGCCGCGATAGTCACGGACCTCGACGTCGAACGCATCCGCGACGGACGCCGCCGGTCCTTCCACCACCGCCCACAGATGTCCCGGGCGCCACCGGACGGATAAGCCGTAGCCGTCGGCCCATCCGTACACCCCCGCGGGGCGGTGCTCGTCGCGCAACGCCACCGTCAGCTGAACCCCGCTGTCGAGCGAGGGCCCCAGATCGGTCGAACTCGCCAACAGGTAGGAGTACGGCCCGGCGATCACCTCGCCGCCGAAGCGCGCGGAGACGGGGCGCAGATCGGAGACGAGTACGAATACGCCCGCCGTGATCAGCGCCAGCACGCCGAGATGCCGCGCACTCACCGTCCGGCCCGGGCCGATGGACGGCTAGTGGTCGCCCGGGATCGCCGTCGGCGCAGGCGGCGCGGTCACCGTCGGCGAGAACGGGTTGGGTCCCGGCGAGATGCGCGGCGCCTTGTCGGTGGTCTCGACCGGCGGCGGAGGCGGCGCCTCGGTCGTGGTGGTCGTGGTGGTCGTCGTGGTGGTCTCCTCCGGCGCCTTCTCCTCGGTGGAGCACGATGCGCTGAACATGACCATCGCGACCGCGGCGGCACCACCCGCGGCGGCGGCGATGCGACGACCGATCTGAGCTGACCTCATGGTTGCAGTCCTAACTGTCCCGACCGGTGCGGAGAAGGCTTCAAGATCAAAGCCGGCATTCGAAGCCTAATCGAAGATCGGCACCCTCGCTCAGTTCGAAATCGCAGCTAGCGACGCTGCGGGAACTAGGAACCGGACTTCAGCGCGGCCAACGCCTCGGCCAACGTCGAATACAGCGAGAACACCTGGTCAAGCCCGGTCAGCTGGATCGGCCTGCTGGTCGCGGGCCCGTCGGCCACCACCGCGAAGCGTGCCGACTTGCTCACGGTCTCGTGCGTCGCGACCAGCGCCTGCAACCCCGCGGACGCGAGGAAGTCGACCGCCAGCAGGTCGACGACGAGGGCGGATGGCTCCTGCGTGAGCGCCTCGGTGATCGCCGCCTGGAACGCCGGGACCGTTGCGAGGTCGACGTCACCGCCGACCGTCAACACAGCGATGCCGTCCTCGTGGGAGATCGAAGTGGTTATCGGCTCAATTCGTGACAACGGTGGTCCTCCGGTAGGCGCCGCCACCACGACGGCAATGGGGCGAGCTTAACGCGTCGCGTCCTGCCATAGATCAGTGCTTCAGCGGTTCATGCTGCGATACGCAGGCTAATGTCGAGAAGAGACTTGTGCGCTGGGCGATTCCGGGGTGAACGCGAGCTGGGAGGGCCGACTGCCGCGAACATGACCGACACCGCAGACTTCTACCAGCGCTACGAGCGCGAACGAGCGAGAGCCGACGATCTCGCCGATCGCGACGTGTTCCGCAGCGCGTTGGTCAACTCGCTTCAAGAGGGTTTCTTCGTCACCGACTCCACCGGGTGCGTCGTTGAGATCAACGACGCCTTCGCCGACATCACCGGATACGGCCAGGACGGTTTGCCCTACCCGATGCCCCATCCCTGGGCGGTCGACGGCGTCGCGGCCGCCGATCGCAGGGCCGCACTGGCGCGCGACGGCCACATGGCAGCCGAAACCAAGATCAGGCACCGCGACGGACGCACGCGCTGGGTCGCGATCAGCATCAATGCCGTCCCCGACCACAACTCGCGGCGCGGTCTCTATGTCGGCACCATGCGCGATGTCACGGCACCCCGCGCCGCGGCGGAGCGCGACCGGGCGATGGCGCGGTTGGCGACGGCGGTGAGCGTCGCCAAGGACGTCGACGAGGTGCTGGCGATCACGCTCGCGCAGTGCCGCGTTCCGTTGGATGCGCAGCGTCTGATCGCGGTGATGTGGCCGAAGGCCGACGGTGAGGATCCGACGGTGCGGGTGGCCGGTGAACCCGCGGTCGCCTCATGGAGGGACCTCGGCGAGGACTGGCGCCGCACGTTCGAGGACGCCCGCACGTGGATACCGCTGACGGTGACGCCGGTCGGCGCGGTTCCGAGCGCCGGCACCACCAGGGGCTTCGTCGCAGTGCTCTCCGGGGCGCGGGACGTCGTGCTGTGCCTCGAGCACCGGGTTCCGCGGATGGTCAGCGCGGAGGACCGGCGACTGGTCTCGGCGCTGGTCGGTCACCTCAGCTCGGCCTTGCAGCACGTGCGGCAGTTCGAGAGCGCCAGGGAGACATCGCTGACGCTGCAGCGGTCGCTGCTGTCCCCAATCGATCTGCCGCCTGGCTTCGCCGTGCGCTACGAGCCGGCCGTCCATCCGCTGGAGATCGGCGGCGACTTCTACGACGTGCTTCCCGTCGGTGACGGCCGGATCGGGATCGTGGTCGGGGACTGCGTGGGGCGCGGACTCGCGGCCGCCGCTGTGATGGGGCAGCTGCGTGCGTCTACGCGCGCGCTGCTGCTCACGGGGGCGCGACCGTCGACGGTGCTCGAACACCTCGACGCGGTCGCCGAGTTCATCCCGGACGCATACTGCACCACCGTGTTCGTCGCGATCGTCGACACGGTGTCCGCATCCGTGGAGTACAGCAACGCCGGTCACGTTCCGCCGGTGCTGGTGTCTACAACCGCGTCACCGCAACTGCTCGACGAGGCCAGATCGGTCCCCGTCGCCGTGACGCACTCGCGGCCCCGCCCGCAGACGACGCATCCGTTACCCGCGGGCTCGACGCTGATGCTCTACACCGACGGCCTGATCGAACGTCGTGACCGGTCGATCGACTCCCAGATCGACCGGATGTCGGCGGTGTTGGCCGATACCGCGAGGATGCCGATCGAAGGTGTCGCCGACGCGGTGCTGCGCGCGTTGGTGCCTGACGGCGGTTTCGACGACGACGTGGCGATCGTGATCTACCGGTCGCCGAAGGCCTCCCTCGTCATCGACGACACCGCCACCGCGGCGAAGTTGACCGAGATCCGGCACCGGTTGGCGGCCTGGCTGGCCGCCAACGGCGCCTCCGACGAGTCGGTTTCCGATCTCATCCTCGTCGTCAACGAGGCCTGCTCCAACAGCGTCGAGCACGCCTATCGCGGCCACGAGCCGGGGCGTATGCGCATCGAGGCCGAGATCCACGACACGGCGATCCACGTGCGGGTCACCGACTTCGGGTCGTGGAAGGCGCCGCCTCCCGATCCCGGCACCCGAGGCCGGGGCCTGTTGTTGATGCGCGCCGTCAGCGATCGCGTGGATCTCGACGGAACGGCGGCCGGCACCACCGTGGATATGACGTTTCAGTTACCGGAGATTCGAGTTTGAACCAGCTCTGCCCGCCTGGATGCCGCTGTCGTGGTATTACAAACATTGGCAAGGAACGTCTGTCAGGAAGAGGCAGCGATGCGGATTATGTGGCATGCACAGAGGCGGTGGGGCGGCCTCTAGGACATCGGGAGGTTCTGTGATCGGACTCACTCACACTGCCGTCCATTGGTGTGCCTTTTTGACGGTGGGGGACTGAAAGTAGTGACCCGCAACCAGTTCCGGCTCGAGTCCGGAGACGCTGAGGCACCCCCGGTCGTCACCGCGGTCGGCGAGATCGACTTGGCGAACGTCGACGAGTTCAGCGACGTGCTGTCACGCGCGACCGCGGACAACTCCTCTGTCACGGTCGACCTCACCGGGGTCACGTACTGCGACAGCGCCGCCCTGCGGGAGCTGTTCTCTGTCGCGGCGAACGCCAAACTCGAACTGGTCGTGCCCACGAACGGGCCGATCACCACACTTCTCGGGATCTCCGGCCTCGACAAGGTCGCGACGGTCACCGTCATCGATTGAGCGGACCGCGGTGCCAGCACCCAGCTTTCAGCCTCGCCAGCACCCCGAGCTGATCACGCTGTTGCACCGGATCCTCGAACGATTGCAGGCCGACGTTCCCGGCACCGCGGGGGTCGCCGTCACCGTCCACGACAAGCGGTTCAACGAGGACGCGTCCGCACTCGCCGCGCTCGGTATCGAAGAGAAGATGATCGCAGCTCAGCTGTCCGGACTGGGCGGACCCGTGGCCGACGCATTGACTCATCACGTGCCGGTGCTGAGCCTCGATCTGTGGACCGATGAACGTTGGCCCGACCTGACCTTCGATGCGGCCGCCGGACTCGCCGGCGGCATCGCGACCGACTTGAAAGCCGTACACGGAGCGGCGGCCGTGCCGGGCTTCTGGCGTGAGGACGCGGCGATCGTGTTGTCGTGCACGTTAACCGAGTCCGCTTCGGCGGTCACCGTCACGACACTTGGCGCCTACGAGCAACTCGTCTCGGCGGCCCTGGTCACCACCGCCGCCCAGAACGAGGCCGCGTTCGAGGACCTGCTGGCCGCGCTGCAGTCGCGCGGCGCGATCGAGCAGGCCAAGGGCGTGTTGATGGGGTTGGTCGGCTGCGACGCCGAGCAGGCGTGGAGCCTGCTGCGTCGCGCGAGCCAGGAGTTCAACGTCAAGCTGCGCGAACTGGCGGTGGCGCTGTTGGAACATGTCAGCGGTCGTCCGGCCCAGCAGCCGGGTATCGCCGAGCCGATCGCTCCACAGGAGTCGGCGCGTGAAGCGGCTCGGCTCTTGTGGACAGCGATGGCGCATGAGGAGCGTCGTTCCGACGGTCCGTAGCGTCTGGCCCGTGCTGTCAGGGCCCGTGTTTGGCTGCCGCGGCGGCGGCCTCCGCCTCGAGTTCCTCTTCGAGCGCGCCCTCCTCGCGGCCAAGCGCGATCGTGGCCGCAGCCATCGCGACGACGGCGGCTGAGATCGCGATCGCCTTCACGCCGCCGACAGTCATATGCTCGCCGAGGACCACCGCGCCCAGCCCAACGGCGACCACCGGTTCGAGAACCAGCATCGTCGGCACCGAGGTCTGTAGGGATCCGGCGTGGAACGCCGACTGTTGCAGGAACACCGCTAGGACGCCCAGCACGAGGAGCAGGTAGAGCGCAGGAGTGGTCACCACCTTGCCCACGCCGCCATTGGCGAGCAGGAACATCACGATTTTCGTCAGCAACGCGACAACGCCGAACAGCAATCCGACCGTGACCGCGAGCAGCACCGCACGTTTCCACCCGGCGGTGCGGACGGCCAAGATCACACATGCGGTCACCGCACCGGCGCAGACGACTGCTACGAGAACGGAAAGGGGAACGGACGCCTCGTAGTCACCTGGTCGGGTCTTGGCAAGCACCACGAACACCGCCAGCGCCGCGGTGAGCACCATCGCCCACATCCACTCCCGGCGAGTGACCCGACGGTTGGCGAGCCGAGCGCTCAGCGGCAGAGCGAACAGGAGCGCCGAGGTCAGGATGGGCTGAACAAGGAGCAACGAACCCTTGATCAAAGCAAGGGCCTGAAAGCCATAGCCAGCCAGCGCGGCGGCCGTGCCGGCCCACCACAGCGGCCTGCGCAGCAGCGTCGTCACCATCACGGTGCTGATGCCGTGCTCCTCCGGTACGTCCAAGGTGGCGCGCTGTCGAACCACGATGCCGATCGCCAAGAAGACCGCGGCGAGCAGGGCGAGCAGGACGACCAGACCCTGATCTACCACGAGTGGCCTACCAAAGCTTCTTGCTCCTTTCCTGCCAGGCTGCGCACATCGGCCAACAACAACATACGGATCGCGGGCCTGCGCGCCTGGCTCGGTGGCAGCGACCGTTTGCGAGGTTTGGTGCCCCACCTATCGGGGCATCAAACCGATCATGAATCTGCGACGTTTGCTTGTGCTGGTCGGTGCGGTGGTCCTCCTGGTTGGAGTCATCGCCATGCTCGTCCCGGTGTCGATCTCCGGGCCGGACAACCAGAAGATCTCGTGTGGCAATGCCATCGCCGCGGACGACTCCGAGGCCAGCCAGGCCAACAGCAACGATCCCAACCAGCTGAAGAACCTCCCGATTATCGATGAGCTGACTGAGGATCCGCCGGACTACGTCGCGCAGTGTCACTCGGCGGTGTCCGATCGTCGCATGTGGTCGATTCCGGTCGCGATCATCGGTCTGGTCGTGCTGGTCGCCGGATTCCTGGTCGGCGGCCGCAACACGCGGGCGGGCTGACGCCAGTCGGTATCGCGAGGTCGGCCGGCGGCGACCCAGCCGAGCCTTGGACGCTAGCTGGCCTCGCGGTCGCCGGTGACCACGCGCAGTGACGGTGCCGCGGGCTCGGGTGCGATCCGTTCGTTGACCGTGGCGACGACGGTGTCGACGCGGTTGACCGCCCGGTCGCACAGACCGCGGACTCTGTCGCTGGCGGAGTCGACGTCGTCGGCGGCGCTCAACAGGTAGGCGCGCACATTGACGCGCAGTCGCTCGCCTGCGGCTCGGGCGCGGCGGCGCACCTGATCGTCGATCTCGACCGTGACGTAGGGCATCACGCGAAGCTTCATGAACCCACCCTAGCCGCGGGCTGTCGATCCGCGGTCTGTGCGAGCGGCCGGCCAGCGGACTCCCGCAAAGTGATGATCGTCGCGAGCGAGACCACCGCAGCGACGACCAGGTACCACGCTGGGGCGAGGTCGTTGCCGGTCTCGGCGGTCAGCCAGGTGACCACGTACGGGGTGGTGCCGCCAAACCCGGCGACGCAGATGTTGTAACCGATCGAGAATCCGCTGTAGCGCACGGTGGTCGCGAACAGTTCGACGCCGGCCGACACTGCGGTGGAGACGTAGATCGACTCGATGACGGCCAGGCCGCAGTGGGCGGCGATCGCGGCGACCAGCGACCCGGAATTGAGCAGCAGGAAGAGCGGATAGCCGAGAACCGCGAAGGCCACCGACCCGGCGATCAGCATCGGACGCCGGCCGATCCGGTCCGACAGCGCGGCCAACGGAAGGATGAGGACGAGTGCGACGAGACTGGCCAGTGTGACCGACAGGAAGGCGTCAGTCTTGGAGAACTCGAGCGTCTGGATGAAGTAGGTCGGCAGGAACGTGAACACCACGTAGTAGCCGACGTTGAAGACGATGAACATGCCGATGACTTGCAGGATCGGCCGCCATGACGTCGTGAACGCCTCACGCAGCGGCGACTCTGCGACGCGGTCGGTCTCGCTGAGTTCGGCGAAGTGCGGTGTGTCGTCGAGGCGCAGCCGGATGTAGAGGCCGACGAGGCCCAGCGGCCCGGCGATCAGGAACGGGATGCGCCAGCCGTAGCTCTCCATCGCCTCGGTGGGCAGCAGCGCCTGAAGCAGGGTCACGGTGATGGAGCCGAGCAGGAAGCCCAGCACGCCTGACCACGCCATGAAGGTGATGGTCAACCCGCGTCGGCGTTGGGATGCGAACTCCGCGAGATAAACGGCGCCGCCTCCGTATTCACCGCCGGCCGAGAACCCCTGCAGGCAACGCAGGAGCAGAAGGAGCAGCGGCGCGGCGACACCGATCGAGGCGTAGGTGGGCAGCACGCCGATGAGGACGGTCGCACCCGACATCAGCAGGATCACCAACGCCAGGACCCGTTGCCTGCCGATCTTGTCCCCCAGCGGGCCGAAGACGAATCCGCCGAGCGGACGCATGAAGAAGGCGGCCGCGAATATCGCGAACGTGTTCAGCAGTGCCGCCGTCTCGTTGCCCGCCGGAAAGAAGTTGGTCGCGATGAAAGTCGCCAGGAAGCCGTAGATCGCGAAGTCGAACCACTCGACGGCGTTCCCGATCGATGCGCCCGTGATCGCCTTCCGCACATCGCTTGGCATCCGACCTCCCGAAAGTAAGCGCTGCGCTGAGCATTTCGCTTACCCGGGGTGGCAAGCGCCCTACGAAGATATCGGCTACGTCCCCCGCCCGTTGGCCGAGTCGACGAGTCGGTCAGAACGGTGCGGGATCGGTGTCCGTGGTGTCAATGTTGGCGTCGGTGGTGATTTTCCACGGGTCATCGTTCTGTGGTGGGGGCCTACTGGGTTGGGTGGTCGCGGGCGCGGCCCATCTCTTGCGGTCGATGGCGTTGAGGGCGCGCTCACGTTCGATTCGTCGAAGCCGGTCTTGGGCGCGGGTTCGTCGGCGGCGCGGCATCATCGCGCCTTTGTCGCCGTGTCGTGCTGGTCCGGTGGGCACGAGCAGTGTGGCGGTGGTGGTGTCCCAGCCGGGGTAGAACAACCGGCTTCCGGGGTGGGTGAAATAGGTTCTCCCAGACGGTGCGGTCCACAGGACGGTTCCGTCGGGGTGCTGTTGATCGCCCCACCCGCCGAACGTTTTGAGTAGGTGATGAATTCGACACAGGCACTTGAGGTTCGACGGATGGGTGGCGCCAGCCGGAGAGGGCGTGGTGTGGTCAAGGTCGCAGAATTCTGCCGGGCGAGTACAACCGGGAAACCGGCATGTCATATCACGCATTCGGACAAATCGTGCGGTCTTGCCCGAAGGCCGATAGCCGGTCTCGGGCGCGGCGGGGGGTTTGTGAACCCACTGGACTTTGGCCCCGTTCTTGATCAGCTCAGCCAACAACGGGGTCGGGATCAGCCCGCCGCCGATGATCAGTGCCGCAGCGGATCTCGGCTTCGACCGCTCTGTCGCCGGTTCGGCAGCTTGCGGCTCTGTCGCCGGTTCCACCGGCCCCGCCGCCCGCTCTGCCGTCGCAGATTCGGCAGGTGTTGCGGGTACGGGTTCTGTGTTCGGAGCGTTGGCTTCGGTGATGACATTGATGACGAAGTGCGCTGCGCGGGGATCATCTTGTCCGGCTGACGGGCAGTCGGGACTACCGCATCTGCAACTCAATCCCTCGGCATTGGCAGCGATGGCGCCGAGCGCTTCGGAGCGACGCTGCCCCGCGGTGCGCGGATCGTCTTTGCATACCTGGCTCGACAACTGCGCGAGCCGGCGTTTGAGCAGTTCACCATCGGCGATGCTCAATCGGCCCCACAGTGACATCGTTCCGGTCACGTCATCACGCTTGCCCAGGCGTACATCCCGGTTCTGGGCGGCCTCGCGCATGCGCCGGCGCGCGTCGGGATCGTGCTGATCGACAAGGGAGTCGATCGCTGATTCCAGCCGCGCCACCGACAACCCACCCCACTCACCGGCACGCTGCGCGATCGCAGTGTCGATGCGCTGGGCGATCTGCGAGTCCACTATCAGCTGTGTCCGCCAGGTGATCGTCGACACCAGGGCCGCACTCAACCGTCCCTGGGCGAACAGCGCCGCGACTTTCGGGAGCCGCTCGCGCAGCGCCATCGCGATGCACATCTGGCTCGAAGCCGCCCGGTCCCCGACCCGCATCGCCGCCGAGATCTCCGCCGACGCCATCCGCCACCCGTCTACGGCCAGGTGATCGCGGTCCTCATCGGGTTCGGTGTAGCGCGCGGTCAGCTCCGCGGTGGCGGCCAGCCGCCGCGCGGCCAGCATCGCCTCGGCGCGCGCACACTCCTCGATCGCGGCCACGACTGTCTTGTCGTCGGCGCTCGCGAAATCGGATTCGAACATGTGTTCGAGTATGCCATCGTCCACCGACACGTTGGGACTATGTCGGCGCAACCTCCGGCGTACGGTTCACCGCTGCGAGGCACCCAACCAGAACGGCCGCGTCGCGAGCACGACAATCGCCAACACCGCAATCGGTGCCGCCAGCGGGACCCATGGCAGCTCAGGTGACAGCAGCACCGCCGCCAAAGCAATGCCCGTAAAGCCCAGTGCCCCAGCGACAGTAGGCACGGTGACATCGGCGGTATGCCGCAACACCAGGTACGCCGCACCGGACAATCCGCACAGCGCGGCCAGCACTGGACTCGCCGATGCCACCACGATCGCCGCGGCCGTCGACAACACCGCCAACGTGGCAGCCATCCGAAACACGTTGCCCAGCATCACCATCGCTACCGCAAAACCACACACAATCAATGCCGCATCGTCAGCAGCCAGTGCGGCCGCCGCCACCATCACGAAACCGAAGCCCGTCGACAACGTGCGATTCACCGTCGCCTCCGCACCGGTCTGCGGTGCTGGGGCACTAGCTGCATGGCCTGGTCGAGCGTGTCGTCCTCGCGCCACGCCACGATGTCCACACCGACGGTGCCCATGTCCCGATACATGAACGATCGCTGCAACGCCCACATCCGCGCCACCAACGCGTCGCATCCCTCCTCGAACGGCGCACCCTGCAAAACGTCCACCGCCACAACGGTGTGGCCGCGCTTGCACAGGTCGATCAACGCCAGCGCGAACTCGGTGTCGAGCATCGTCGAGAACGCGACGACGATCGCGCCCGGCGGGACCGCGGCGCGCGGCGCCAGGGTTCCCGACGTGGTGTCGTAACCGCCGCTGACACCGAGCATCGCGTCTAGCACCCGATAGAACTGCCTTCGGCCGATATCCGCGCTCAACCACCGCGGGTGCCGGTCACCGAGCGCGACGATGCCCGCCCGGTCACCGCTGCGCAGCGCGCTCTGCACCACCTGCACCGCGCCGCGTGCCGTGCGCTCGGTCGCCTCGGTCGCGGGACCCGCCGGCTGGGCGTAGTTGTCGATCAGCACGACCACGTCCACGGCGCGGTCGGTCAACCGCTCGGTGACGTGCAGGCTTCCCCTACGCGCGCTGACCGCCCAGTTCACGGTGCGCAGTTGATCTCCCGGCACATAACGGCGAACGTCGGCGTACTCGACACCGGGGCCGATGTGCCGGGTCAGGTGAGTGCCCAGCCGATCGAGCAATTCGGTGCGCGGGACCGCCGTCGACTGCGGCGGCGCCATCGGGAACACGAAGACGTCCGCGGCGTCGACCACCCCGATCCCCTCGACCAGACCTCCCCGCGCAGCGACCGTCAGGTGCGCCTGCAGCGGATAGCGGCCCCAGCGTTCCGCGGTCGCCACCACGGTTTGCCTTGAAGTCTCCCGCGAAGCGACCTCGAGCGTCATCCCCTCGATGGAACCGCTCAGCAGACTAACCGACTCGTTCCCCGCCTCCGCCCACATCGTGATGCGCGCGGGCTCGCCTTCGAAGCAGCGGTGGACGCCAGGATCGGCGCACACTCGCACCGTGGGAAACCCGCGCTGCCACCCGACCGAACACAACACCCCGATCAGTGGCGCGGCGAACGCGATGAGCTCCCAACGCGACCCGAGCACCGCTACGGCCATGGTCACCACCGCACAGGTCAGCAGCGCCCTAGTCAGAGGTGAAGCGCGCCAGCCTAACTCGGCCTCGGTGCAGCGGATTTCGATCACGGGTCGGTTCGCGGCACCGGTAGCCGCCGCAGTAGTTCGTCGACTACATCGCTGCCACGGACTCGTCGCACCCACATCTCCGGTCGCAAGGTGATCCGGTGCGCAACTGCCGGAACCGCAAGCGATTTCACATCCTCGGGGACGACGTAATCACGACCCTGCAGCAGCGCGCGGGCGCGGGCCAGCTGAACGAGATCGAGTTCAGCGCGGGGACTGGCGCCCACCGCGATCTGCGGGTGCTGGCGGGTGGCGGCAGCCAACGACACCACGTAGCGCAACACATCGTCGTGCACGGTGACCTGTTCCACCGACTCCCGCATCGCGACGAGATCGTGGGCGTCCACGACCTGAGCGACTGTCGGTTCGGCGGAGCCGCGGTCGATGCGGCGGCGCAACATCGAGGCCTCTTCCTGTTCGGAGAGGTACCGCAGTTCGAGCCGGATCGTGAAGCGGTCGAGCTGAGCCTCAGGCAGCGGGTACGTGCCCTCGTACTCGATCGGGTTGTCGGTCGCCAACACGATGAACGGGGCGGGCAACGGGTGCGTCGCACCGTCGATACTCACCTGGCTCTCCGCCATCGCTTCGAGAAGCGCCGCCTGTGTTTTCGGCGGTGTGCGGTTGATCTCGTCGGCGAGAAGCAAATTGGTGAAGATCGGGCCGCGACGGAATTCGAAACGGCCCGACTGCATGTCGTACACCGTCGAGCCGAGCAGATCGGCGGGCAGCAGGTCCGGGGTGAACTGCACGCGTTTGAACTCCAGCCCGAGCGCCGCGGCGAAAGACCTCGCGATCAGCGTCTTGCCGAGACCCGGCAGATCCTCGATCAGCACGTGTCCCCCGGCCAGCACGGTCGTCAGGATCAGCGCCAGCGCATCGCGTTTGCCGACCACCACCCGCCCGATCTCGTCGAGCACCGCTTCACAGTTCGCGGTGGTGGCCGCCGCAGGCAGTCCTGTCGTCATACCCGCTCCAACCGTTGCAGGATCTCATCGAGCGTCGCTCGGCCGGGGCCGGGTTCTTCCGTCCCGCGTTTGGCGACGTTCTCGGGGTTGACCCAACCCCACAGCTCCGGGCCGAACAGCATCTCGCCGGTGGCGTGGTAGGCGGATCGGTTGCGGGTGCGGCGTTGGCCGGTCGCCAACTCGAACTGCCGCGCGAGCATGGGCCTTAGGTGTCTGTCCCAGTCGGTGCGGGTGGCCTCCGCGCGGCTGATCAGGGTCTCGGTGCGTGATCGCCAGCGACGCAACGACTCGGCGGCATCGTCGGAAGGTGCTACAACGTCGCCGGTTTCGGCCTCACGGGCCAGCTGCCACCGCAGGCCGAGCAACGCCAGCGCCAGCGCGATGCCGGAAACGATCAGGATCAGCTCACGGTCAGGGCCGGCGACCGCGATCAGTTCTGCACCCACAACCAACAGAAACGCAGCGGCCACAAGCCTTCTCACGACGCGACCCCCGTCGTGCGCTGCGGTAGTTCGCTCAGCACCCGGTTGAGCACTTGCACCGCGGCGTCACGGTGCTGCTCGCTCATCACGTGCGGCGAGAACCGCGCCTCCTCGAACAACTCGACGAGTTCGGTGGCGCTGTCGGAGCGTAAGGCCCCGCTGGCGACTGCACGCGCGAGCACCTCGGTCGGGGTGTCGTACGCCTGGGGCGCCGCGCCGGGGACCCTCGTCAGTTCGCGTTCCATCGCTGCGTAGCAGGCGATGATCGCCTCGCGCGGTTCGCGGCTCAGGTCACCGATCTCGGCGAGGCCGACCTCGGCGGCCCTGGCCAGAGATGTCGTGGTCGTCGGCACCACCGGCTCGTCCACCGCCTCGACGATGTCGGCCGAAGTCGGGGGGCGCCCCTGTCGCCGCGATGCGACCGCCGTACCGACGACGATCAGCGCCATCAACAGAAGTATCGGGGGAATCAGGTAGTTCACGACGTTGCCGTCGGCCGCGTCGTCCTCGTCCGGACGCGGCGAGACGGAGTCGTCGGGATCGCCGCGAACGGACGTGTCGGGTGTGGCGGCCGGCGGCACCTCTTCGGTCGGCACCGGGAGCGACAGACGGGATAGAAGTAAGACCAGGAACACCAACCCGATCAGCGCGGCCAACGCGACGAGGGTGAACCGCCACGACGGCCGGTCGCCGGGCCGTCGGTCCCGAGGCAGGCTCCCGGCCGGCGCCGGGAGTGGCCGTTTGTCCCGCATCCGCACGATGATCGCGAAACCGATGATGGCCACCGCCGCGCACAGCAGCACGATGACCGCCGCCAGCGCCAGCGGGTTGCTCTGGCGTTGCTCGGGCTCTTCGGCGGTCCGCTCGGCGCCTGGGACGTAGCCGCGCAACGCCCATGCCACAAGCACCATGAGCGCGATCACCGCGATCACGCGTCGAGTCGACGTGCCCGAAGTCCCCATGGCCCTGTGGTCATCCTGACACGAATGGCCGTCGGCCCGATACGTTCGACAACTATGACCATCACGCTGCATGAGTCCCGCGTCGCCGGGGCGATCGACCGGATGTACGCCGAAGCGCGGTATCAGATGGAGGCACTTCGGCGCGCCGACTTCGCCCGCCTGTCGGAGGCGACGCCCCAGGAGCGCGCCGACGCTCTCAGCGACTTCTATCTGCCGGTGACGCCGGAAGCGGGCCGGCTGTTGTACGCGCTGGTGCGGGCGACTAAACCCGCCACCGTCGTCGAGTTCGGCATGTCCCTCGGCCTGTCCGCGATCCACCTGGCCGCGGCGGTGCGGGACAACGGAAGGGGCCGCGTCGTCACCACCGAACTGAGCGCGGCCAAGGTCGCCGCAGCAACGAAGACGTTCGTCGACATCGGTCTCGACGACGTGATCACGGTGCTCGCAGGCGATGCGCTGCACACGCTGCAAACCTTGGCCGGCACAGTCGATCTCGTCCTTCTCGACGGCTGGAAGGAGTTGTATGTTCCGGTGCTCGAGCTGCTGGAACCGCGCCTGTCCCCGGGCGCACTGGTCGTCGCGGACAACACGTCGATGGATGAATTGGTGCCCTATCTCGAGTACGTCCGTGACCCGGCCAACGGCTACGTCAGCGTACCGATCCCGGCACGGGAGAGCGACAGTATGGAGATCAGTTGCCGCGCAGTCACTTAACGCGCCGCAGTCGTGCCTTGGCCTCCTTGACCGCGGCGGCGGCTTCGCGCGAGGCCTGCTTGGCCTTGTCGTAGGCGTCCTCGGCGCCGACCAGGCCGCGCTCGGCCTCCTGTAATCGGCGTCGGGCGTCCTGGTGGCGCAGGCGGGCGGCGGCCAGGTCGGACTGCAGCTCGGACAACGCATCGTCGGCTTCGGACCTGGCGCGCTCGGCAGCTGCCAGTTCGGCGCGCGCCTGCTGTCGTCGCCTGCTCGCCTCCGCGTCCTTGCCGTCGCGTCCTTCGTCGCGCTTATCTGCGGGTTCGGGCTCGGGTTCACGCTTCGGCTTGCGTTTCGTGGTAGGGCTGAAAACAATTGCGGTGTCGCCAAACTCGCCGAATCCTGACCACTCCTCGGCCTTGGTCAGGCGGCCGAGCCGATCCGCGACATCGGGGTCGGCGATGGCGGCCTGCAGCGTGCCGGTGACGTCGTCGTGCAGCGCTCCCGTCGGGCGCTTGAGCTCCGCCTCCTCGAACGCGCTACGGGCCAGATCGTTGACCAACCGACGCTGTTTGGCCGACAGCTCCCGGATGCGCTCACCATCCATCGCCGCGTGCGCGTCGCGCAACCGTTCACCGAGACCCTTCAGGCGTTGCGTGACGTCCTCGTCGCCGAGCGCGAGCCGGTTGACCACCCACGCCGCGGTCGTCGGCTTCCGCGCGGCCGAGATCCGCTTGGCCGCATCGGCGTCGCCGCGTTTCTTCGCCTCACCGGCGAGCTTGGTGCGCAGCGCGGTGAAGTCCTCGAGCTTGGCGGCATACAGTTCGTCGAGCGCGTCGTCGGCCACGTCCTCATCCTCCCAAAGCGCACGGGACCACATTGCCGCTCTGCCGATCCGCCGCGATGAGCCGCGAACGAGCCCCCGCTCGGCCATGATCATCGAATGCGGGCAGGGCCGGATACCACGTCGCTGCGTCCGGCCGTGGTGATCGCCGCGCTCGGCGTGGTGTTCGGCGACATCGGCACCAGCCCGATCTACACGATCCAGACGGTGTTCAATCCCCGCGATCCGCATCCCGTGCCCGTCGCGCACAGCCACGTCTACGGCGTCGTCTCGCTGATCTTCTGGTCGGTGATGATCATCGTGACGCTCACCTACGTGACGCTGGTCATGCGGGCCGACAACCGCGGCGAGGGCGGGATCATGGCGCTGATCACGCTGTTGCGCCGGTGGACCGGCCGGCGCGGGCGACGGGTGACGGCGACGCTGGCCGCGTTGGGTCTGTTCGGCGCCGCGCTGTTCTTCGGCGACAGCATGATCACGCCCGCGATCTCCGTGCTGTCGGCGGTCGAGGGCCTTAAAGTGATCGACCCGGAGCTGGCGGACTTCGTCGTTCCGGTCACCGCCGTGATCATCGTCGCGCTGTTCTCGGTGCAACGCCGCGGCACCGCCACCATCGGACGGTTCTTCGGCCCGGTGATGATCCTGTGGTTCGTCGCGATCGGGTTATGCGGGGTGCGTGGCATCGCCGGGCATCCGGAGATCCTCAAGGCGTTGTCGCCGACCTACGCACTGACCTTCATCACCGAACACTTCCACATCGGCTTCTTCGCGCTCGCGGCGATCGTGCTGGCGGTGACCGGCGCCGAGGCGCTCTACGCCGATATGGGCCACTTCGGCAGGCGGGCAATCACTTTCGGGTGGCTCGGGCTCGTCCTGCCCGCCTGCACGCTGAACTACTTCGGCCAGGGCGCGCTGGTGTTGGGCGACGAGTCGACGGTGGCGGCCCCGTTCTTCCTGCTGGCACCGGAGTGGGCTCGCGTCCCGATGGTGCTGTTGGCCACCGCCGCAACGGTGATCGCCTCACAGGCCGTCATCACGGGCGCGTTCTCGGTGACCTCGCAGGCCGCACGTCTCGGATACCTGCCGCGACTGCGCATCGAGCACACCTCGGCGTCGACCATCGGGCAGATCTACGTGCCGTGGATCAACGGCGCGCTGCTGCTGGGAGTGCTGATCCTGGTATTCGCCTTCCGCAGTTCGGCGTCGCTGGCCTACGCGTTCGGAATGGCGGTGACGGGCACCATCACGATCACCACGACACTGTTCTTCTACTACGCGCGCACGCGGTGGCGGTGGCCGCTGTGGGCAGTGCTGCCCGGCGCGGGTGCGTTGCTGGTGGTCGACCTGATGTTCTTCGGCGCCAACCTCACCAAACTGGTGCACGGCGCGTGGTTACCGTTGACCATCGCCGTGGCGGCGTTCACGGTGATGACCACCTGGCAGCGCGGGCGCGCGGTCGTCACTACCGCGCGCGAACGCGCCGAAGGCCCGTTGCATGAATTCGTCGCCGGCTTGTCGCACCGCGAACCGCCGCTGATCCGCATACCGGTCACCGCCGTGTTCCTGAACCGCAGCACGCACACCGCACCGCTGGCCATGCGAACCAACGTCGAACACAACCGCGTCCTGGCCGAACACGTACTGATCGTCTCCGTCGAGACCGAGACGGTGCCGCGCGTGCCTGATACCGAGCGGATGACGCACGACGACCTCGGCTACACCCGAGACGGGATCGTCCACGTCGTCGCGCGGTTCGGTTACATGGAACGGCCGAACGTGCCTCGGGCGCTGGCCCTGCTCGATCCCGCGGACACCGAGGGCCCGGTCGACCTGGCTAACGCGTCCTACTTCCTGTCCAAGCTCGAATTATTTTCCGGTGACGCCCCGACCATGGCGCCGTGGCGCAAACGACTGTTCATCGCGACGTCGCACATCACCGCCGACGCTGCAGCGCACTTCGGCCTGCCGCTGGACCGCACCGTGATCGTCGGTTCCCGCATCCAGCTGTAGCGGGTTTCAGGCCAGACCGAGCGACGCCAGCAGATCGGCGGTGCGCCACCAGATCAGCGCCGCGAAGACCACGAGCGCTACCGCGCTGGCCCCGGCCTGGACCATGTTGCGCGAGCCGCGCGGCGCGTACACGTAGGCCGTCGCGATCGCGGCACCCGTGACCAGTCCTCCGAGGTGACCCTGCCAGCTGATGTTCTGCGAGCTCACCAGCGGGATGATGAACGTGAACGCCAGGTTGATCGCGATGATCGCGCCCACCCATCGCACGTCCATGTTCATCCGCTTGCCCACCACGAATATCGCCCCGAAAAGCCCGAAGATCGCGCCCGACGCGCCCGCGGTCTGCGCCACGGGCGACGACAGCAGATAGACGAGCACGGATCCGCCGAGCGCGCCCAGCAGGTAAAGGGCCGAGAACCGGAGCCGGCCCAGGGCCGCCTCGAGCGGCGGCCCGACCACGTAGAGGGCCCACATGTTGAGCAGGATGTGGGCCGGCCCGTAGTGCAGGAATGCCGACGTGATCAGGCGGTACAGCTCTCCATCGGCCACGGCGTAGGACTGCAGCACGAGTTCGCGCTGGAAACCGGGCACCGCCATCTGCAGCACGAACATCACCACATTCGCGGCGATCAGCACATAGGTGACCATCGGCTTGGCCGTCGCCACCCCACCGAACTGGGTGCGCACCTGCCGGACCTGCTGCGCGCCGGCGTTCACACATTCCACGCACTGATGCCCGACCGATGCCGCGCGCATGCACTCGGGACAGATGTTGCGGTTGCACCGTGCGCAGCGCACATAGGTCACCCGATCGGGGTGGCGGTAGCACGTCGGCGTCACCGGAGGGGTCGACATGGGTTGGGAGCCGGTCACAGCGTTCCGAACATTTCGATCCAGTTGCCATCCGGGTCGGCGACGAACATCCAGCCCATACCCGGCACCGGCGCGAACTCGGTGAGCGGTTCGACGACGTCGTACCCGGAGGCGGCGAATTCCTCGGCGATGCCGCGCAGGTTCTTCACCCCCACCGTGAAGTACCGGATCCCGGCCTGCGCCCGGCCGCCTCCGGCCGTAACCGGTTGCGGCGGCGGCGTCTCGTAGGTCACCAGCTTGACCACGCTGCCGCCCAGCGAGTACCGCCTCTGCGAACCGCCCGGGAACTCGATCTCGCCTTGGGGTTCGAGTTCGAGGAACCCTTCATAGAACGCGACCATCTCGTCTCGGTTCGTGGTGACGAGGCCGACTTCGACGCCGGGGCTCAGCAGGTCCAGCTTCACAGGGACCACCTTATGTTCAGCCCTGTGTTCGGCGCTCCGCCCAACCGCGGTGGATAACAATTCGGTCACCGTGCAGATCACGATCAATTAAAGATCGGTAGCAAATTCTCAGAGTTATCGAAGTTTCTGTTCGCCCGCTTATCGAATTCCGGTGATATTGCGGTGCAGATCACGCCGCTGCGGTGTAACGCCTGCGTGTGGTTCGTTTTCGGGTTCTGCTGAGGCGTTTGTACTCGTTTGCCTTGGGTACCTTGATTTTCGGGGACGGGGGAATCAGCGACCAACGCGATGAAGGAAAGAAACGATATGAAAATCCGTGGTATCGCCGCGCGCCGGCAGATCGCCGGCGCCTGTGCCGCCAGCCTGCTCGGCGGCCTGGCCGCAGCAACCATCGCCGCGCCGTCGGCGATGGCCGCACCGGACTGCAGCGCAAGCGCCGTGTCCGGCACCGTCAGCAATGTGACGGGTCAGGCCCGTTCGTACCTGGACGCGCACCCGGGTGCCAACCAGGCCGTGACCACCGCGTTCGGTCAGCCTCGCAACGAAGCGTCGGCCACCCTGCGCGGGTACTTCAACGCCAACCCGAATGAGTACTACGACCTGCGCGGCATCCTCGCGCCGATCGGCGACGTGCAGCGCACCTGCAACATCCAGGCGCTGCCGCCGGAGCTGGCGTCGGCCTACGACGAGTTCATGGCCGGCTAATCCGGTCGACCTCGAACGCACAAAGCCCGTCGCCGCAGCTCCGCGCTGCGGCGACGGGTTTTTTCCTTAACAGGCCTGCTGTCCGTTTAGACTGGCTCGCATGACTTTGCCGCGACTGGCCGCCGTTGCCGCGACGGCGCTCCTCGCCCTCGGCGGGCTGGGTGTCGCGCAGGCCCAACCGGACGAACCGCACCATCCCGATCCAGGGGCTCCTGGACCGTCCGCCGCGTCGGATCCGTCCTCTGCACCGGGCCCGCCCCCCGCGGGGCCCCTGACCTCCATCGACAAGGACGGCACCTACGAGGTCGGCACCCAGATCCTGCCGGGAACGTACTCGTCGGCGGGCCCCGTGGACGACGGCGCCTGCTACTGGAAGCGGGTCAACAACGACCAGGTCCCCGACAACGCGCTCACCAAGAAGCCCCAGGTGGTGCGCATCGAGGCGACCGACACCGCTTTCACCACACGTGATTGCCAGCCCTGGCAGCAGACCAACGCCTCACCGCCTCCGCAGGCCTCCCCTACCGACCTGCTCGGACAACTCGGGTCGTTCATCGGCAAGGGCATCTTGAGCGGCGGCCCCCGCTAGCCTGGCCGGGTGGCCGACCTTCACCCCGACATCGCCGTGCTGCGCCCACTGCTCGGCGTCTGGTCCGGACGGGGTGCCGGTGAGCATCCCACGATCGAACCGTTCGGCTACATCGAGCAGATCGCGTTCGACCACGTCGGCAAACCGTTCCTGACCTACCGGCAGAAGACGACCGACGACGACGGCCGGCCCCTGCACGCCGAGACGGGGTATCTGCGGGTGACGTCCCCCGGCCGCGCCGAATGGGTGCTCGCCCATCCGACGGGGATCACCGAGATCCAAGAGGGCACGCTGGCGATCACCGGACCGGTCATCGAGCTCGAGCTGACCGCCACGACCATCGGACGCACCGCCTCGGCGAAAGATGTGGCAGCGCTGACCCGTTCCATCCGTATCGACGGTGACGAGCTCGTCTACGCCGTGCAGATGGCTGCGGTGGGCCAGCCCCTGCAGCATCATCTCAGTGCGACCCTGCGCAGGACGACCGAATGACCGCGCCCGACGGCAGGATACGAGTGCCCGACGATCTCGACGCCGTGACCGCGGTCGGCGAGGAGGACCACTCGAACGTCGACCTTGTGGCGATCGAGCGCATCTGGCAGGCCGCGCGCCACTGGTACGAGGCCGGGATGCATCCCGCCATCCAGATATGCCTGCGGCACAACGGAAAGGTCGTGCTGAACCGGGCAATCGGGCACGGATGGGGCAACGGTCCCGCCGACCCACCCGATACCGAGAAGGTGCCCGTCACCACCGAGACACCGTTCTGCGCGTACTCGGCGGCCAAGGCGATCACCACGACGGTCGTGCACATGCTCGTCGAGCGCGGCGCCTTCTCCCTCGACGACCGCGTCTGCGAATACCTGCCCAACTACACCAGCCACGGCAAGCACCGCACCACGATCCGGCACGTGATGACGCACAGTGCGGGCATCCCGATCCACACCGGGCCGCGCCCGGATCTGCGGCGCATGGACGACAGCGAGTACACCCGGGAAAAGCTCGGCGAGCTCAAACCGCTGTACCGGCCGGGCCTCGTGCACATCTACCACGGACTGACCTGGGGCCCGCTGATGCGCGAGATCGTCGGCGCCGCGGCCGGACGCAACATCCGCGACATCCTGGCGACCGAGATCCTCGAACCGCTGGGTTTCCGGTGGACGAATTACGGCGTTGCGGCACAAGATGTTCCGCTGGTCGCGCCCAGCCATGCCACCGGCAAGGAGCTGCCTCAACCGGCCGCCACGGTGTTCCGGTTGGCGGTCGGCGGCTCGCTGTACAAGATCATCCCGTTCTCGAACAGCCCGCAGTACCTCACCAGCGTGCTGCCGTCGTCGAACACGGTCTCCACGGCCTACGAGCTGTCGCGGTTCGCCGAATTGTTGCGACGCGGCGGCGAACTCGACGGCGTACGCATCATGGCGCCGGTGACCCTGCGCAATGCGACCGCGGAAGCACGGCGGCTGCGCCCCGACGTCGCGGTCGGGTTGGCGCCGCTGCGCTGGGGCACCGGTTTCATGCTCGGGTCGAAGCGGTTCGGGCCGTTCGGTCGCAATGCCCCCGCCGCGTTCGGGCATACAGGCCTGACCAACATCGCGGTGTGGGCGGATCCGCAGCGCGGACTCGCCGCCGGGGTGATCAGCAGCGGCAAGCCCGGTCCCCATCGCGAGGCCAACCGGTACGGGGCCCTGCTGGACACGATCACATCGGCGCTGCCGCCGAACTGAGCAGGTACCGACAACCTCAGTTTCTTGGGGCCGTCTCGGGTCGCACGCCACGGTAGAAGCCGCGCCAGACGATCCACGGCATCAGCACGCGGTCGATCGACCACCCGGGGAATCGGAACGCCTGTCCCTTCGGGGTGAACACCTCGAGCCCGTCGGCCTGCGGTCCGAGCACCGAACCCCACCGCCGGCGCGCGGGGCGGTAGGCGCGCAGCGGTTTGCCGGCGAAGTGGGCGCGGATGTTGTGGGCGAGCAGCCCGTCGGCGCGGTTGCGGGCCGAGCTTCGCAGCGGGTCGGTCGCCGCGACATCGCCGACCGCGAATACACCGGGCGCGCCGGGCACCTCGAGTTCGGGGGTGACACGCACGAAGCCGTGCTCGTCGAGCAACTCGGACGGGAGCCACTGCGTGTTGGGTGAGACCCGGCCGATGGCCCACAGCACCGCGTCGGCCGACGCCGGCGGCTGCCCGGTGCTCCACTGCACCGGTGCGTCGGTGATCTCGTCGCACGCGAAGCCGTCCGGGAGAACCGCGCGATGGCCCGCGTGCAGGCCGACGCCGAGACCGGTCACCTGACGACTGATCTGCTGCCACACCCGCGGGTGATGGTGCACAAGGGCACGCTCTGAAGGGAAATAGAGGTCGACGCGTTTGTCGGGCCAGGCCTTGGCCAAGTTGGCGGCGCTGCTGACCGCGGCGGCGCCACCGCCGATGACGATCACCGACCGCGCCGATCCCAGTCGCTGGTGTGCCGCACCGAGTTCTCTGGTGATCTCGTCGGCCGACTGGAGATGCGGTCGCCGCCAGAAGCCGTTGCTGACCCCGGTCGAGATCACCAGGGCGTCATAGGGTTCGGCGACCACGCCGCCGCCGGCGGTCTCGACGAGCACTTTCCGGGCGGCTGGGTCGAGACCCGTCAGCGTGCCGTGCACGGTGCGGACGTGGTCGAGTCCGCGGAATCGGTGGAACGGAATCCAGTTGTAGCGGGCCCAGTCCTGCGGCCTGCTGATGCGCATGCCGAGTTCCTGGCCGCTGAGCAGCCCCGGTTTGGCGGAGACACCGACGACGTCGGCGTGCCGGGCGAGTTTGATCGCGGTCAACACACCGCTGTCGCCGAGGCCCGCGACGACCACCCGAGGGCGGGTCACCGCCCGCCGATCCTGCCCAGTCGCATTCGGTCACCCTAGTCACCGGGCAGGCTGCCGACCTCCAGACCCGCGATCTCGGACTGCCCATCGAAGATCACCCGGCCGAAATCCTTGACGACGCAGCGTAACCTGCCTGCGAGATGTTCGAAGTCGGTGTCGACGTTGCGCCGCTCGGCGGGCAGGGGCACCGGAAGGACATGCGGGTCGAGATGCGCGCCGTCGCCGTGCAATTCGATCTGGTACCGAAGCGACGTCGCGCGCAGGCGCCAGGTGCCGTCGCCGATGTCCGAGCGCACCCATGCCGTCGGCGGGGTCAAGCGCAGCACCTTGTTTCCGAGCCGGACCACGACGCCTGCGACGTCCTGTTTGAGCGGTCCGAGCGCGAGCAGTCCACCGGAGAACGCCACCGAGACGTCGGCATCGCCGAAGTCGTGTGCCTGACCCCACCACCACCGCTGCGGGAAGCCTGCGCCCCAGTTGCGTTCGGTGTAGAGCTTGGCGCGGTCGAACTCCCAGCGCTCACCGTCGAATTCGACGGTGCCGGTGGCGGACCCGCCGAGCCGGTACGGATGCCAGTACTGGTTGAGGAACGGTACGACCGAGGCGAGCCCGCCGCCTGCCAGCGCCTTGGGCCAGCGGACCGGGTCGTCGAAGCGCATGTCGACGCGCACACCGGGAAGGTCGGCGTGCAGCCGGTCGTATGTCGCGTGGAACCGTCCGTCGCCTGCGTCGAGCCGAAACGGGTCCTCCCCGGCGCACGCACCGTCCAGCGCCGCGCTGTACACCCGCTCGCCAGGATGCAACGCCACCGCGGTGGTCGCCCAGTCGCCGTCGGGATTCTGGTTGACGCTGAACAACGCCACCACGGCGCGTCCCGTCGTGGCGTCGGTCAGGCGCCAGAACCAGCCCTCCATTTCCGTGCCGTGCGAGGTCAGCGGATCGCTGAAGGGCAGATCGGCGCCTGTGCGCCGATAGACGCCTGCGATGGGCCCCGCGACGAGCCGCGTCGCGTCCCTGGTGGTGTCGAGAGCGGTCATGACCGCTACGTTGACGGTTCGGCCGCGGCGCAAACCCTCAGCTCGGCGGGTCGAGCCGGACCCGGTACATGGACGGCCAGAACTTGCCGGTCAGCAGGTATTCGTCGCCGCCGGCATGCGCGATGCCGTTGAGCACCTTCTCCCGGTCGTCGCCCTGACCGGGCCACAGCCCGGCGGCGTCGACGACGGTGTTGACCCTGCCCGTCGCCGGATCGATGCGCACGATCTCATCGGAGTGCCAGACGTTGGCCCAGACCTGGCCGTCGACGCACTCGAGCTCGTTGAGATCGCGCAGCGGCTGGTCGTCGCGGGTGACGGCCACCGAGCCGGTCTCAGCGAAGGTCGCCGGGTCGTGGAATCGCAGCCGGTCGGTGCCGTCGCTGCGGACCAGCCGGTCACCGTCGTGGCACAGGCCCCACCCCTCGCCGTCGACCGCCGCCTCTCGCACCGGCGTCAGGGTGGCCCTGTCCCATTCCACCGCTACCCCGTCGCGCCACGTCAGCTCCCAGATACGGTCGCCGACGACGGTGATGCCCTCGCCGTAGTAGTTGTTCGGGGCCGGTGCCGCGCGTCGCACCGCACCGGTGGCCGGGTCGAGTTCGCGTATCTGCGATTGGCCCACGATGCCCGTGCCTTCGTACAGGATGTTCCCGTCGAGCTCGAGGCCCTGCGTCCACGCGGTGACGTCATGCGGAATCTCCTCAAGGACAACGGGTTTGATGACCGGCGCAGATCCCGACGGGGTGGGCGTGTCGCTCTGGGCGGTCGGCGACGAGCCGCCGCACGACACCGTCGCGACCGCGAGCAGGACGGCGGCCGCGCGCCGGACCAGCGAGGCATACATAGGTCACATGCCTACCGGATGCGGGCGTCGTGCCGCTATATGGCTCTCAGCGGGCCAGCGTTGCGTCGATCGCGCGGTAGATCCGCTGCTCGCTGACCGGACGCGGGGTGCCCAACTGCTGCGCCCACAAGCTGACGCGGAGTTCCTCGATCTGCCTGCCGATGTCACGGATGTCGGCGCCGGCGGCGCGCGCGGGTGACAACGCGCGCACCAACTCGTCGTATGCGTCTTCGATCGCGTGTACGCGGTCCATCCGCTCGCGGTCGGCGGCGGGCGCGTGCGGCAGCCGCTCCAGCCGCCTCCCGATGGCGAGCAGATAGCGGGTGAGGTCGGCCAGGTGTGTGGCGCCGGTTGCTGCGACGAAGCCGCGCGGCAACAACCGGTCCAGCTGCGCGCGGATGTCGGCGATCGCGTCGGCCTGCGCGGCCGACGGCGCCGACGGCAACGCCACCTCGACGTCGTGCGCCGCCGCGAGCACCTTCTCGACGCGGGTGACGATTCCGGCCGTCGTGGCCACCAGTTCGGCGGCGACGCGGTCGCGCAGCGCGGTGAACTCCTCGCAGGTCCACGCCGGCGCGGGTGCGAGCGTATTGGTCGCGGCGTCGGCGCAGTCCTCGATCAGCGCCTGCAGAGAACCGTCGGGATTGGCGCCCAGGACGAGCTTGGTGCGCGGCTGCAGCCCTCGCTCAACGGCTTTCACAGGTGAAGGCACCGCGAGACGCAACAACCTGCGGGTGCCGGGGCCCATCGACGCCTGTTGTTCGGCCGCGGTAGGGAACACATGCAAGTCGACGGCGTCTCCCTTGTCGACCAACGCTGGATATCCGCGCACGGTGTGGCCGCCGACGGTCCGCTCGACAGTTCGCGGCACGTCGTCGAGATCGTCTGGCCACGTGCGCAATCCGGTGCGCTCGAGGCCATCTGCCACCGCATCGGCGACCGCGCGCCGGACCGGCGCGGCGAGCTCATGCTGCAACGCCTCGAGGTCCTTACCGCGCGCCAGTTCGGCGCCGTCGGCGCCTTCGACGGCGAAGGTGACGCGCAGATGCGAGGGCAGCTTGTCGAGGTCGAACGCGTCGATCGCCACCAGCACGCCGGTGCGGCGGTGCAGTTCACGTTGCACTGCCTCGAGCAGCGGCTCGGCTCCGGGAGTGATCGCGGCCAGCACCGCGCGCGCCGTGTCCGGTGCGGGGACGAAGTTGCGCCGCAGGTCTTTCGGCAGGGAGCGAATCAACGCGGTGACCAGCTCCTCGCGCAATGCCGGTACCTGCCAGGCGAACTCGTCGCCGCCGAGGCGGGCCAGCACCTCGACGGGCACGTGCACGGTCACACCATCGTCGTCGGCCCCCGGCTCGAAGCGGTAGCTCAGCGGCAGCGCCAGGTCGCCGGCCCGCCACGCGTCGGGCTGGCCATCGGCAGCGTCCTCGGTACGCAGCAGATCGTCGCGGGTGAACGTGAGCAGCTCCGGAGTGACGTGGCGCTGCTTTTTCCACCATGCGTCGAAGTGCCGCGCGGACACCACATCCGCCGGGATGCGGGCGTCGTAGAACGCGAGGATCTCGTCGTCGCCGACCAGCAGGTCGCGTCGGCGGGCCTTCTCCTCCAGTTCCTCGAGTTCCTCGCGCAGGCGGGCGTTGTCGCGGAAGAAGTGGTGCCGCGTCTGCCAGTCGCCCTCGACCAACGCGTGCCGGATGAACATGTCGCGCGCCAGGTCCGGTTCGATCTGCGAGTAGCCGACCCGGCGGCGGGGAACCAGCGGCAGCCCGTAGAGCGTCACCCGCTCGTAGGCCATCACCGCTCCGCGCTGGGCGTCCCAGTGCGGTTCGCTGTAGGTGCGTTGCACCAGATCGCCCGCGATGCGCTCGACGACTTCGGGTTGGATGCGGGCCCCGATGCGGCCGAACAGCCGACTGGTTTCGACGAGGTCGGCGACGACGATCCAGCGCGGCGGGCGCTTCGTGAGCACCGAACCGGGTGCCAGCACGAACTTGGAGTTGCGCGCGCCCTGGTATTCGCGGCCGTCGCCGTCGCGCAGCCCGATATGCGACAGCAGGCCGGCCAGAAGCGCCGCGTGCACGCTTGCCGGGTCGGCGGGCTCGTCGGACTCCCTGATTCCGAGGTCTCGCGCGATGCTGCGCAGCTGGCCGGTGAGGTCCTGCCACTCCCGGATCCGCAGATAGTGCAGGAACTCGTCACGACACATCCGGCGAAACGCATTGCCGGACAGTTCTTTGCGCTGCTCACCGAGGTACCGCCACAGGTTGAGGTACGACACGAAATCGGAATGCTCGTCGGCGAACCTGGCGTGTTTCTGCCGCGCGGCGTCCTCGCGGTCGGCGGGTCGCTCCCGAGGGTCGGGGATCGACAGCGCCGCGGCCAGCACCAGGATCTCGCGCACGCAACCCTCGGTGTCGGCCTGCAGGATCATGCGGCCCAGACGGGGGTCGACGGGAAGCTGCGCGAGCCTGCGACCGACATCGGTGATCGCACCGTCGGCATCGAACGCGCCGAGTTCCTGCAACAACTGCACACCGTCGCGGATGCTGCGCCGGTCCGGCGGGTCCAGGAAAGGAAAGGTCTCGATCTCGCCCAGCCCGAGGGCCGCCATCTGCAGGATCACCGCAGCCAGGTTGGTCCGCAGAATCTCGGGCTCGGTGTAGCGCGGCCGCGCCGCGAAGTCGTCCTCGGAGTAGAGACGGATGCACACCCCGGGCGCCGTGCGTCCGGACCGCCCGGCCCGCTGCGCCGCCGAGGCCTGGGAGATCGGCTCGATCGGCAGCCGCTGCACCTTGGTTCTGCGGCTGTAGCGGGAGATGCGGGCGGTGCCCGGGTCGACGACATAGCGGATTCCGGGCACCGTGAGTGACGTCTCGGCGACATTGGTCGCGAGCACGATGCGGCGGCCGGTGTGGCGGGGCGCGAACACCCGCTGCTGGTCGGCCGTCGGCAACCGCGCGTACAGCGGTAGCACTTCCGTGGTGGCACCGACCAATCCGCGCAGCACCTCACTGGTGTCGCGGATTTCGCGCTCACCCGACAGGAACACCAGCACGTCGCCGGGCGGTTCGTTCTCCAACTCGGCCACTGCGTCGACGATCGCCTCGGTCTGGTCGCGCGTCTGCGTGCGCACCACCTCGTGGTCGGGATCGTCGGGGTCATCGCTCTCGTCGACGGGGACTGCGACTTCCAAAGGGCGGTACCGTATTTCAACCGGATAGGTGCGCCCGGACACCTCGACGATCGGCGCACCGGCGAAGTGGGCCGCGAAGCGCTCCGGTTCGATGGTCGCGGAGGTGACGATCAGCTTGAGGTCGGGCCGCCGAGGCAGAAGCCCCCGCAGGTATCCGAGCAAAAAGTCGATGTTGAGGCTGCGCTCATGGGCCTCGTCGAGGATCAGGGTGTCGTAGCGCCACAGTCGGCGGTCGCGCTGGATCTCGGCGAGCAGGATGCCGTCGGTCATCAGCTTGACCAGGGTGCGGTCGCTGGCCTGGTCGGTGAAGCGCACCGTGTAGCCGATCGTGTCGCCCAGCGGGCTGCCCACTTCGTCGGCGATGCGCTGGGCCACGGTGCGGGCGGCCAGGCGTCGCGGCTGGGTGTGCCCGATCGTGCCGCGCACACCGCGGCCGATGTCGAGGCAGATCTTCGGCAGCTGGGTCGTCTTCCCCGAACCGGTTTCACCGGCGACGATCACCACCTGGTGTTCGGTGATCGCCTTGGCGATATCGTCGCGTCGTTCGCTGACCGGAAGTTCGGGATAGGAGATCGTCGGCACCGCGGCGGCGCGGGTGGCGACGACCGCTTCGGCCGCGACGATCTGCTCGGCGATTTTGGCGAGCTTCTCCGGAGGCGCGCCGCGCATTTGACGAAGGCGCCTGCCGAAACGGGCCGCGTCGCGGATGGTCAGCCCGTCGAGGCGCTTGCGAAGCTCAGCGACAGAGGGGCCGGACACTCCGGCCAGGATAGGCGTCCGGTCAGAGTGTTGGCAGGTCGGCGTCGCTGTCGGCCCTCGACGTGGTGCCCGTCCAATTGGCCAACAGCCGAAGGGCGGTCTCCGATGGCGAGCCCGGATCGGCAGTGTAGATGCACAGCGTCTGGTCCGGGTCGCCGAGCACGGCGACGCTCTCGTAGTTGATCGTCAGGTCACCCACCAACGGGTGGTGGTAGCGCTTGATCCCGTGCGTGCGTTCGCGGACGTTGTGGTCGGCCCACCACCGGCGGAACTCGTCGCTCTTGACGGCGAGTTCGCCGACCAGTTCGGTCAGCAGCGGGTCGTCGGGATGCCTACCTGCGTCCAGGCGCAGGATCGCGACGTTGTCGCGGGCCACCTCTTCCCAGTCGGTGTAGAGCTCGCGGGCGGATTCGTCGAGGAAGGTGAACCGCAACAGGTTTCGCTCGCGCGGGGGCAGAGCCTCGAAGTCGCCGATCAACGCCCGCGCCAGCCGGTTGGCCGCCAACATGTCCATCCGACGGCCGAATACGAAGGCCGGTGTCACGTCGTCGAGCGTCTCGAGCACCCGGCGGATGCCCGGCCGGACCCGCTGCACGGGCGCGGGGCGCCGACGGGTGCGGCGGGTGTTCACCCGCGCGATCTGGAACAGGTAGGCCCGCTCGACGTCGTCGAGCCGCAACGCGCGTGCCACGGCGTCGAGTACCTCGTCGGAGACGTTGAGGTGGCGACCCTGTTCGAGGCGGCTGTAGTAGTCCACGCTCACACCGGCCAACTGCGCGACCTCCTCGCGGCGCAGGCCCGGTACGCGTCGCACCCTGCTGGTCCCGCCGATCTCCACGTCCTCGACGCGCAGGCGTGCGCGGCGCGTCCGCAGGAACTCCTTGAGCTCGGCGTTGTGGTCCATGTACCCAGTGTGGCTGCAGCGGCGGCCCCGGGCCGCGCCAAACGTGGGCCTGCCAGACCTAGGTACGCCGAACCGGGGTATAGCGGGGCTCGTTTTGGCCGCTCAGAGGGCCGCCAGCGGTTGTTGTCTCGAGTGTGCGGCACTACCGCCGCCACCGAACGGAGGAAAGGTCCACAGATGACAACCGCAATCCAGAACCCAACCGAGACCACCGCCCCGCTGTCCGGCCGCGTCGCCGTCGTCACCGGCGCATCGAGCGGCATCGGCGAGGCCACCGCCAAGCGCCTGGCCGCGTCCGGCGCGAAGGTCGCCCTGCTGGCCCGCCGGGCCGACCGGCTCGAGAAGCTGGCCGCCGAGATCGCCGAAGCGGGTGGCACCGCGCTGGCCCTGGCCGTCGACGTCACCGACGCCGCCGCGGTACAGGCGGCCGCCGAGCGGGTGGCCGACGAACTCGGCACGGTCGATGTGCTGTTCAACAACGCCGGGGTCATGCTGCCCGCGCCGATCGACGAACAGCGCTTCGACCAGTGGCAGCAGCAGATCGACCTCAACGTCGCCGGGCTGATGAACGCGATCGGCGCGTTCGTTCCCCAGCTGGTGAAGTCGGCCGAAGACAAGGGCGTCGCTGACCTGATCAACACCTCGTCCATCGGCGCGCAGAACATCTTCCCGAACTTCGCGGTGTACTCGGGCACGAAGGCGTTCGTGACACACATGTCGCGCACGCTGCGCGCCGAACTCGGCGCCAAGAACGTGCGGGTCTCGGCCATCGAGCCCGGCATCGTCGAAACCGAGTTGCAGAATCACGTCACCGATGCCGGTGCCACGGAGTGGTTGGACGGCACCCGCGACCAGATCGAATGGCTGGAACCCGCCGACGTCGCCGCGGCGATCGACTTCCTCGTCGCGCAGCCGGCACGGGTGAACGTGCAGCAGCTCACGATCATGCCCACGCGTCAGGCGTCGTGAGTGCAACCGGCACGGTGCGGCCCTAGCCGGGCCGCACCGCGCCGCTGCGCCCGGACGTCGCGTACGCGTCACGGGCGGAGTCGATTTCGTCGCACAGACGCTCCGCGTCGGTGTACAGCCCACCGAAGATCGCCCACTGGGTGGGGCGGTCGAGTTCACGGTTGGCGACGTGCCTGGTCAGTTCGTCGAACGCCGCCCGGGACCGGCTGGCCTCCTCGGCCAGGGGTTGCCCGCCGAAGTCGGCGACGGTGTGCATCGACCCCGCAGCCGCGACGGCATCCCGCACGGCCGCCAGCAGCGTGCCGTAGCGGCGGAGGAACTCGTCGTGGTGTGCGCTCGACTCTTCCCGCGCGATGGCACGGACCACCCCCGTGGCCACCCAACGCAACTCTTCGCCGATCCGCTCGAGCGCATTGACCGTGACCCGGTGACCCGCCACTGCGGTATCGGTGTGGACCAGCAGCCGGCGCACATTGAGCTTCGTGGTGCGCACGGCGTGGTCGAGGGTGTGGCGGGCCTGCGCCGCCTTATTCGGCAAGGTGTCGGCGCGCCACTGCCAGTCCCGCGCGACCTCCTCGCTCACCTCGTCGTCGTCCACCAACCCCTCGGCCATATCCGCAAGCAGCTCGACCATCGACCCGCTGACCGATTCCACGGCGTGCCGGGCGCTGCGATAACGCAACGGCGGCGCGACCACCAACGTCACCACGAGCGCCACCGAGGCGCCGAGCAGAACCATCCCCGCGATCGACGGAAGGGGACTGCCGCCCGAGGCGTCACCGGAGGGCAACGCAAAGGTGCCGTAGGCGAAGATCGCCGCCACCGCGACATTGATGCCCTGACTGCCCAGCCGGCGCCACCGCCCGATCACCAGCGCGACGATGAGCATGGCGGGGAACAGCCACACCACCACACCCCACAGCCATACCGCCGCGCCCGCCAGGCCGATGCCGGTGATCATCGCGGTCGTGTAGCGAACGGCCTTCGCGATCGAGTCCGCGATCGTGATCTCGACAAGCATCAGGGCCGAGAACGCCGCGAAGGTGGCGTGCGAGGAATCGAACACTCTCGTCGCCACGAGCCACGCGATCGTGCACGCGATGACGGCCTTCAGCAAGGCCAGTGCGGTCTCGCGATCGAGCCGCACGTGATGGAACGCGTGCCGGGCTCGGGATAGCAGACTGCCCACCACGTGGTCAGGCCTTCCCGCTGCCGGGGGGCGTAAACCGTCAGGGCTTGACGGGCGCCCAGTGGTCGAGCATCTCGGCGAACGTCTCGAAGGCCGGGGTGGACACGCCGTAGGTGGCCTCGAGGTGGATGCTCAGCGGAAAGCCGAGGTCGCCGACACCGTCGATGACGCGCTTGTACAGGTCGAGCAGCAGTTTGCGCTTCTCCGCCGGTTCGGTGGACGCGAGCTTCTTGACGAACTCCTGCTCGGCGGCGACGGCGGCGTTACCCGGATCCTGGATCAGCCAGTTGATCAGGCCGACCTTGCTCTCCAGCTTGGGCACGAAACCAAACGACAGCAGGATCTCGGGCCGGTGATCGCTCTGCTCGGCGAAGTCGCGCAGGAACCCGACGATCGCGTCGGAATACAGCAACTGGGTCATTCCGTAGGTGGCGCCCTGATCGCACTTGAACCGGAACCGGCCCTGCTCACCGTCGCGGGTTGGGATGAGGATCGCCCCGCGGTTGGGCACCACGTCGGAGTAGATCGACAGCGCGTCGGTAGGGGCGACGCCGGTGCCCTCGCCGTCGCTCATTGTGCGCGGCACCCCGACGAACGCAATGCCGTCGAACCCGGCGCTGGACAGATCGGTCAGCCGGCGACGCAACGTCGGTTCGTCCATGAACGCGGTGACCTGGGTGCACAACCCGTTGATCCCGGACAGTTCGGGGGTGATGATCGCCCAGAAGTCGAGCACGTCCATCTTGGGTTTCATCTCGATCGGACGGTCGTCGTCCTCCTCGATCATGCCGGGGATCATCACGTGCTTGATGCGGCCGTCGAGCCCGGTTTCCGCGGAGCATCGCAGCACTTTCTGCGCATCCTCCAACGCCTGCTCATGCCCACGCTCGACGTTCGGCGGCACGAGTTCGAGCGCGATGGTGTTCAGCGTCACCGGGCTGCTCCTCATCCGACGGTTGGTTCCCATGCGCGGCAGGTCCTCGCTGACCGATTTCTTTCGATCCCGCGCCTAATCTCCGGGAGCCTCACCATACAGACAGCACCGTTGGGATCCGTTCCCGCTCCGCAGCTCGAGGGCTCGCAGCCGATTCCCAGCGTTTGATCACCTGAATGCCGACTGCGGTTGGTACCAACGGAGCCATGACACCCGGACGACAATGCCTGGACACCGCGGAAGGTGTTCTCATCGCGCTTCGCCACTGCACAGTCGACGAGGCGTTCCGCGAGATGATTCGCGCGGCGCAACAGCATCAGGTGCCGCTGTTCACGCTTGCCGACGCGCTCGTCACCGCCGCGGGCGGTAAGGCGGAATTCCCGAACGCGGCGGCGCGAACCGCGGTGCTCGCCGAATGGGGTCCGCTGCTGCAGACGCCGGCTCCGCTGTGAATCCGACGACGCGATAGCGGCCTGAACCGTCGTCGGATTCACAAGCGAGGACGCGCCGCGGCTGCTCGTACTGTGGATGGGGTGAGCCTCGCACCGACCGCCGTCACCTTCGCCGACCATTACGCCAGCCAGCTACCCGAGTTGGCGGTGCGCTGGCAGGCCGAGGCGGCGCCAGCCCCGCGGCTTCTCGTCCTCAACGAACCGCTGGCCGCTGAACTCGGGATCGACCCCGCTTGGTTGCGCGGGCCCGAGGGGCTCCAGCTGCTGGTCGGCACGCGGGTTCCCGACGGCGCGAGCCCGGTCGCGCAGGCTTATGCCGGTCACCAGTTCGGTGGGTACGTCCCCCGACTGGGCGACGGGCGCGCGCTGCTGCTCGGCGAACTCACGACGACCTCCGGAGGGCTTCGCGATTTGCACCTGAAGGGTTCCGGTGCGACGCCGTTCGCACGCGGCGGCGACGGCTTGGCCGCCGTCGGCCCGATGCTGCGCGAATACGTCGTCAGCGAGGCGATGCACGCGATGGGGATCCCGAGCACCCGTTCGCTGGCCGTGGTCGCGACCGGACGCCAGGTGCAGCGCGAGACGCCGCTACCCGGTGCGGTGCTGTCACGGGTGGCCAGCAGCCATCTGCGCGTCGGCACCTTCCAGTACGCCGCGAACACCGGCGACGTCGGACTGCTGAGGCGCCTGGCCGACCACGCGATCCAGCGGCACCATCCCGACGCCGCCGACGCGGGCAACCCTTATGTCGCGTTTTTCGAGTCGGTGATCGCGGTGCAGGCGGCGCTGATCGCCAAATGGATGCTGGTCGGTTTCGTGCACGGCGTGATGAACACCGACAACATGACGATCTCCGGGGAGACCATCGACTACGGGCCTTGCGCGTTCATGGAGGCCTATGACCCCGAGACGGTGTTCAGCTCGATCGACTCGTGGGGCCGTTACGCCTACGGCAACCAGCCGGCGATCGCGGTGTGGAACCTGGCCCGGTTGGCCGAGGCGCTGCTGTCGTTGTTCGCCGACGACCAACAGCAGGCGATCGCGATCGCCGAGGGCAGCCTTGGTGGTTTCGCGCCCAAGTTCCAGGACGCGTTATCGGGGGGCATGTGCGCCAAGCTCGGGTTGGCCGACACCACGCCCGACGAGATCGCCGTTCCGTTGATGAACGACCTGATCGCACAGTTGCATCAGAGCCACGTCGACTTCACGTCGTTCTTCCGCCAGCTCGGGCACGCCGCCCGCGGTGACGACGAACCTGCGCGCGGCCTGTTCCTCGACCTCGCCGCGTTCGACGAGTGGCTGTCGCGGTGGCACGCGTTGCGGCCCGACGCGACGGTGATGGACCGTGCCAACCCGGTCTACATCCCTCGCAACCATCTGGTCGAGGAGGCGCTGACCGCCGCGACCGAAGGGGACCTCGATCCGCTGTACCGGCTGCTGGACGCCGTGACCGCGCCGTATGACGAGCGTCCCAATCTGCAGCGGTACGCCGAACCCGCACCCGAGGACTTCGGGAAGTACCGAACCTTCTGTGGGACCTGAGCCAGCCGACCTAGACTGCCCTCATGATGTTGCGACGGTCACTGATCGCGGGGCTCTTCGCGGCGGCACTGGCCGTGCCGGTTTCCCCCGTCATCGCTTCGGCCCAGCCGGGCAACTGTTGCTGTCCGCCAGGCCAGACGGGCGTCATCTACGGTTGCGCGTCGTTCTGCGTCGACGGTAAGGCCCTGGACACCAGCACGGGGTTGTGCGTGCCGGTCCCGCCGCCGTATCCGCATCCGCCGGTGAGCTGAGGCGCGTCAACCGGTCGCGGGTTAGGCCGACGCGATGTCGGTTATTTCAAGATCTATGCCTGACGAGACGCTGCGCCGTGACCTGTTGCAGGAACTGCTCCACGCGTACGGCCCCTGCGGTCAGGAAGACGCCGTGCGGGAGGTGTGCCGACGCGAGCTCGAGGCGCATGTCGACGAGATGTGGGTCGACGAAGCGGACAACCTGATCGGCCTGCTTCACGGCAACGACCGCGAGGCGTCGCCGATCCGCGTGATGGCCCACATGGATGAGCTGTCGATGCTCGTCAAACGCATCGAGCCCGACGGCACGCTGCACATGACGCCGCTGGGCACGATGTATCCGGGCAACTTCGGCCTCGGACCGGTCGCGCTGCTCGGCGACCAGCGCACCGTGTGCGGCGTGCTGACCCTCGGCTCCGAGCACACCACCAAGGAGAGCCAGCGGATTTGGGAGACCAAACCGGACAAGGGGGACCTGGCACTCGACTGGCTTCATGTCTACGTCTTCACCGGCCACACTCCCGAGGAACTGGCCGAGGCCGGGATCGGACCGGGCACGCGGGCGTGCGTTCACCGAAGCAAGCGCACGCTGATCGACGTCGGCCGCGACTATCTCGGGTGCTACTTCATGGACGACCGCGCGGCGGTCACCGCACTGCTGGATGTGGCGAGCCGGCTGGCTTCCGGGGACGGACGCCCGGCACGCGACACCTACCTGGTCTTCACGACCTCCGAGGAAGTCGGCGGTGTCGGAGGCTCGTATGCAAGCCGCGCGCTGCCCGGTGACCTGACCATTGCGCTGGAGGTCGGTCCGACCGAAGCGGAGTACGGGACCTCTTGCAGCGGCGGCCCGATCGTCGCCTACAGCGACGCCGAGACCATCTACGACAAGACGGTCGCCGATGCGCTCGTCGACGCCGCCACCGAGCTCGGCCTGTCGCCTCAGCCAGCGGTCCTCGGTGCGTTCGAATCCGACGCATCGCACGCCAAGGCCAGCGGGCTCACGGCGCGAGCCGGACTGCTGTGCCTGCCCACACTCAGCACACACGGCTACGAAGTCATTGCGCGTCAAGCGATTCCGGACATGGCGGCGGTGCTTGTCGAACTCCTGCGCCGCGGCGTCTAAGCGCGCAGTCAGCCGTCGAGTTCGCCGGCGATACCGCGCTCGATGGCGGCGCGCGCCCGCTCCGGCAGCACCACCAGGCCCTCGAGCTCGCGGCGGGCGAGTTCGTAGCCGCGTTCGCGTTCCTGCGGGGTGGCCGCGGTGTCGGTCGCGACGCGCAACATGCTCTGGGCCCGGGCGATGCGCTGCTGATCCGGTGCCGAGAAGTCGCTGCGCCGACGACGGACCGCCTCGGTCTCGGCGGCCTCGAACGCGGTGACGTAGTCCGTTACGGCGTCGACGTACTCGCGCGCCGCTCCGGTGTCGTCGACCAGATCCTCGGCCTTGCCCGGGCGCAACAGGTCCGCGCGCAACTTGGTCCGATGGAAGCGCTCGGTCAGCGGGTCGCGCATGTCGGTCATCAACGGGTAGTCGAGCAGCTTCGCGACATCCAATTCGTACTCGAGCCATCGGGTGTCGGTGCGGTCGTGCGCCTTGACCGCCCGCGCGATCGCCTGCCACTGCATTGCCGTTCCGGTCGCGGGCTGCGGTGCGGTGTCGGCTGGTTGCTCGCGACCGGCGTCCTGGCGTGCGCGCGCCGCCGTCAGCGCCCGCCAACCGCCGTAGAGCACGCCCGCGAGCGGAACGAGCACGATCAGCAGCTCGAGCAGGCGGATGATCAGGCCCATACCAATCCCATGGAGCCAGGATGCCACCGATGCATCAACCCTGACGGCGGCAGCCGCGCAAGGAGCCGGGCCCGGGACCATTTGAGCTGGTGCCCGCCTAGCAGCGAAACATTCGCTGTCAGCGAATTATTCGCTGATAGGTGGGCACTCGCGCATACTCCACCCCGCGAGGCTCAGTCCGCGCCGGGTTCCGGTACGGACGCCATCAGCAGTGCCCGGGGCCGTACGCCCGCGCGATGTCGGGTGAGTCCAGCCAGCCCGAGTACGTCGGCCGCTGCGGCCATCCCTCGGGCGAATCCTGCCACTCCTCCTGGCGGCCCCACGGCAGAAGGTCGATGAGCGCGAACGAGTGGCTGAGCTGTTCGGTGCCGCGGCCGTTGGTGTGCCAGGTCCGGTAAACGGTGTCACCTTCTCGCAGGAACACGTTGACCGCGAAACCTTCGCGGGGTGGCGCGTCGACGTCGGCGCCAAACGAACTCTCCGACGACGAGTACCAATCCATCCGGTTGCCGACCTTGGTGCGGTAGGCCAGCACCTCGTCAATCGGGCCGTTGGTGACGATGACGAAGCGGGCGTCGTAGTTGTCGAGGAACTCCAGCCGGGTGAACTGCGAGGTGAACCCGGTGCAGCCGCCACACTGCCAATCTGCGCCGTCGGTCCACATGTGGCTGTAGACGATCAGCTGGGAGCGCCCCTCGAACACGTCGGCCAGTCGGACGGGCCCGTGCTCACCGATCAGCGTGTAGTCGGGCATGCGGACCATGGGCAGGCGTCTGCGCTGGGCGGCGATGGCGTCCAGTTCTCGTGTCGCCGCCTTTTCGCGGCGGCGCAGGTCGTCGAGGGCGGCGCGCCATGTCGCCTGGTCGACGACGGGCGGTAGGGCGGCCGGTTGAGTCGGGACGGACATCGTTCCTCCTGCGGGTGGTGGTGCTCTCGCAGGATATGACCGACTCAGCGGCCGAAAGTCATCGTCAGCTCTTCTTGGATCCGCCGGATTTCTTCCCGCCGCCGGAATTCTTGCCGCCCTTCTTCGACGCACCGGGCGTGTTGGCGATGGCTGCCGCGCGGGACTTGCTCATGCCCTTCTCGCGCAGACCCTCGTACTGTTTGTCGTTCTTGACGCTGGAACCGTGATCCTTGGCCATCGTGGCCTCCTTCGTCTCGCGGATGAGAGATACCCGTTCTGGGCCGGACAACACTCCTGCCATCGCATGTCCGGTGAGTTGACAGGCGCAGACCCGACCGATAGACGGAGGAGCATGTCGCAGCCCACCAACGATGTCTGGGAGACGCTGGCGACCGCGCGGGCGATCCGCCGGTTCACCGACGAGCCCGTCGACGCGGCGATACTTGACCGCTGCCTAGAGGCCGCGACCTGGGCTCCGAACGGCGCCAACGCGCAGCTGTGGCGGTTCGTCGTGCTCGACTCCCCCGAACAGCGGGCCGTCGTCGCGCAAGCCGCACGGGCGGCGCTGCGGTCCATCGAGTCGATCTACGGTATGAGCCGGCCCGCCGACGATGACCACAGCCGGGCGGCCCGAAACAACCGCGCAACCTACGAACTTCACGACCGCGCCGGCGAGCTGACCTCGGTGCTGTTCACCGCGTTCCGCAACGAGTTCTCGTCCGAGTTCCTGCAGGGCGGGTCGATCTTCCCCGCGATGCAGAACTTCTACCTCGCCGCTCGCGCGCAGGGCCTCGGGGCGTGCTTCACCAGCTGGGCGTCCTACGAGGGCGAGAAGCTGATCCGGGCGGCGGTCGGCGTGCCCGAAGAGTGGGCGCTGGCCGGCCACATCGTCGTGGGCTGGCCCCGCGGCAAGCACGGCCCGGTGCGCCGGCGGCCCATCTCCGACGTTGTGTTCCGGAATCACTGGGACGCCGGCCGCAGCGACATCATCTACGGCGCCGGCGCCCGCAAGCGCTAACCGCAGCCCCCGCACGCACCAGGCGCAACCCCCGCGAGCGACCGTGTCTGCACCGCGACACGCCGCGCGCAGCTGACATTCCGAGGTCACTCGTGCTGCCTGAGAGACCTCAGACCGCCACCGCCAGCCGGGCCGCGGGATGCAACCACTCCGCGACATTGCGGACATAATCCTTGAACGCATCCAGCCGCGACGGATCGTCCTTGATCTGGGAGCCGGGCCGCTCGGTCACGAACGACGGTGCGCCGCAGTCGATATCCCAGTTGTAGTCGGCGAAGTGATGGAACGTGGACTGGGCGACGGCCCGACCCATCGGACTACCGTCCGGAGCGTGCTCACCGTCGACCAGAACCGCCAGGTTGAACACCCTGCCGGTCGTCGCACTCCGCCCCGTCGCGAGCACTGTGGCGTTCGGCACGCCGTCCGCAGAGACCAGCCCCTCATGCGGATGCGCGGGAAACCACTCGATCCGCCGGCTGGCGGTGCGCTCGGTGCGAAGCAGCTCATGCACCGGTTCGGACGCCAACACCCGCTGGTAGTCCCCGTTGGCGCCCGAGTGGTAGTTGGGCCACGAGATGGCAGGGGTGTCCCGATCGTCGCACATCGTCTCCGGATCTATTGTCGCGTCGTGAAACTCGTTGACGAGTCCCAGTGAGCCGAGCCGGTTGAGACAACAGCCGAGGTCCTGGTGGTCACGCGCGGTCAGCACACCACCGCCTGTGGAACGGAACCGCATGATCGCCGAAGCATCGGCCGCGGTCAGCCCATTCCCGACGTCGACGGCCATCAGCCACAGTTGGTCATAGCCGAGCTCGTCGAGATGGCTGAGCACCGGATCGTCGTCGCCGTCGACCCGGTTGCGCGCGACCACCTCGTGGCCCGCGGCACGCAGTTCGTCGGCCAGCATCGAGAACGTGGAGACGTCCCAATCCTCAGGATGAGCGCAGATCGTCGTCTGCAACAGAATTCTGGACATCGGACGTCACTCCTGCACAGTGGGTTCGGCGGGCACCCGCAAGTGCCTGCGCGCTGCGAGTTCTGCTCCGTCGACCAGCACCAGCATCGGCTGATCTGGAACGCACAGCATCGTCACCGTGAACCGACAGCGCATGTCGTCGCGGTTGTTGGCATCGGAGTAGTGGATGACGTCGCCGCCAGGCTCCCAGAACGCCTCACCGGCCCGGATCACCCGCGGCGGTTGGCCTTCCAGCTCGAACAGCATCTCACCTTCGAGCATGTACCCGAACGCGGGACCACCGGGGTGGCGATGTGGTGGGGCGCCGGGGCTTCCCGGCGGGTAGTCGACGACGACGGTCATCGCGCGCGCGTCCGCGGGGATGAACGGCGGCTGCGCCTCCTGCACAACGGTCAGAGCGCTCTCCCACGAGTTGTCCTGCTTTTCAGTCATTGTCGTTCTCCTCCAGTCGCTTATGTCAGGTGGACGAACCGCCACCGTCGACGTGCAATACCGAGCCGGTGATGAAGCTCGCGCGTGGTGAGGCCAAGAACAGCACCGCCTCGGCGATCTCCCGTGGCTTCGCCGTGCGCCCCAGGGGCAACGCTCGGCCGAGCTCCTCGTTGGTCTCACCCCATTCGGCCTCGACGCCTTCGGTTTTCGTTGGGCCGGGGGCGACGCTGTTGACGCGGACACCGCCGGGCCCGAACTCGGCGGCCCAGGTACGGGTCAGCGACTCGACGGCGGCCTTGGACGCGCTGTACACACCCGCTCCCGGCACACCTTTGGACGCGACCATCGTCGTGACGTTGACGATCGAACCGTGTCCGCGCTGCAGCATCCCGGGCACCAGACCCGCAGCCAGGAAGTACGAACCGCGCACGTTGGTGTCGAAGGTCAGCTCAAACGCGCCGACCTGCTGGTCGACGGTCGTCGCCGCCGGGAAGGCGGCGGCGTTGTTGACCAGGATGTCGACGTCGCCAGCCTGCTCGAGTAGCGACGTGACCGAATCCATGTCCGCGAGGTCGGCCTGGACGAACCGCACGTTGCCGTCGATGCTCGATGCGGCCCGCTTTCCTCGTTCACGGTCACGGCCGGTGATGATCGCTGCAGCTCCCTCGCGCGCGAACAGCCGCGCGCACGCGAGCCCGATCCCGGCCGTGCCGCCGGTGATCAACGCGTTCTTGTAAGCCAGTTCCATTGCTGTTCTCCGATCAGGCGATGCAGGCTTCGGGGGTTTCCGCACGGTCGTGCGCGAGGTGGGCCAGCGCGATGCGCATACGCTGCCTGGCACGCGAGATCCGCGACATCACGGTGCCCATTGGGATGTCGAGAATCTTGGCCGTCTCGGCGTAGGTGTATCCCTCGACGTCGGCGTAGTACAGGACCTCGCGGAAACCCTCCGGCATCGCGGCCATCGCGGCTTTGACGTCGCCGTGGGGCACGGCGTCGAGCACCTCGACCTCGGCCGAGCGCAAGCCGCCGGGCTGGTGTGCGGCGCAATCGAACAACTCGCCTTCGGTCATGTTGTCCGCGGGAACTTCGGTCACGCGACGTTGTTTGCAGCGGTGCGCGCTGACCCAGCGGTTGTAGAGGATGCGGAACAGCCACGCCTTGAGGTTGCTGCCCTCCCGGAAGGACTCGAACCCGCTGTAGGCGTGTAGGAGCGCGTCCTGCAGCAGGTCCTCGGCGTCAGCGTCGTTGCGGGCCAGCCGGCGAGCTCCCCGCGCCAGCACCTCGAGCAGAGGTTGGACATCGCGGGCGAACCGCGCGGCGAGTTCTGGGTCCGGGGCGGTCCTGGCGGGAAGGGACGTGATGGTCATGATCCGATCTCCTCGATTCGCGGGTGTCACGACTCACGTTCGTCGCCGCCGAGGCAAAGGGGACCCTTGAAAACCCGTAGTCCGTTCGTCCGTAGTCCGTAGCGGCAACCGGGGGTATTGCGGCCGGTGACCGGTGCCGGGTCAGGCGCCGACGAAGCTGACGGTCTCCTCGATCGGGGCGCGCCCGGTGCGGATGTAGCTCTCGCCGGGGTCCTGGTAGCCGATCGACATACCGCAGAACAGCATGAGCTCGTCGGGCGGTTGCACGACGTCGGCGACGGTCTCGCGGACCTGGGACCAGGCCATCTGCGGGCAGCTGTGCAGGCCCTCGGCCCGCAGCAGCAGCATCACGGTCTGCAGGTACATCCCCAGATCCGCCCATTGCGGGCGACCGAGATCCCGGTCGATGTAGCAGAACAGGGCGGCGGGAGCGCCGAAGCAATCCCAGTTCGCGATCGCGGCCCGCTGCCGGGCCTCCCAGTCCTCGCGCTCGATGCCCAGCGCGCTGTAGCGCTCCCTGCCGAACTCCGATCGGCGGTCGCCGTACGGCGACTTCAGCTCGCGCGGATACAGCTGGTACTCCCGCTCATCCCACGGGTCTCCCGCCGCCACCCGCTCCGTTGCGAGCTTCTTGAGCCGCTCCAACGGTTCGCCGGTCACGACGTAGATCCGCCACGGCTGCAGGTTGGACCCCGACGGCGCCCACCTGGCGGCGTCGAGCACCCGCTCGAGCACCTCCACGGGGACGGGTTCGTCGGTGAATCCCCGCACCGCCCGTCTGCTCTTGACTGCGTCGTAGACGTCCATAGCTCCTCCGCTTTTTGAAGATCACGCCTTTCGTAACCAGCCTTTTCGGCTGTGCTTTCAGCCTCGTCCGATCCGCGATCGGGCGAACCCTTGAACGCCCGTGGTGGCCGGGGTCTACGAACTCCGCGGATGATTTGGTCGCGGGGAAGCGCTACGACTCGGACCGGGTGGAGCTGCCAGCCGAGATCGCCAGCAGGATGCGCGCGGTGTCGGCGGACGGCAAGCTGGTCGAGTGACTAGCTCGCCCACGACACGGTGCGAAGCTGTCTGCGCGAGGTGATTCCGAGCTTGACGAATACCTTGCGCAGATGCCACTCGACGGTGTGCGTGCTGATGAACAGCTGGGCGCCGATCTCCTGATTCGTCAGACCGTCGGCGGCGAGCCGGGCGATCTGGGCCTCCTGGGCGGTCAGCTCGCCGCCGCCCGGGCTCGCCTGCTGTTTGCGGACCTTCTCCCCGGTGGCCACCAGTTCGCGGCGGGCGCGTTCGGCGAAGGCCTGCGCGCCGATTCGCGTGAATGTCTCGTGGGCTTCGGTGAGTTCGCGGCGCGCGTCGATCCGCCGGTTGGCCCTGCGCAGCCATTCGCCGTAGAGCAGCCGGGCGCGCGCGACGTGTACGACGATGCCTGCGCGGTCCAGACGTTCGATGGACTCGCCGAACAATCGATCCGCGTCGTCGTCGGCCAACAGAGCCTGTGCGTTGGCCACCGCGCCGAGTCCCCAGTCGGTGCCGCTGGCGCCCGCCCGCTCCTCGAGCCGGCCAAGAGCCCACCTGGCCGCGTCGTCGGCTCCGGCGCGCGTCGCCGCCTCGACGAGTTCGAAAAGACACCACCCGTGGATTCCGAAGTCGTCGTAGTCACATGCCTCCCGCGCCGCGGCGAGCGCCTCCTCGTAGCGGCCGAGGCCGTTGTACAACAACGCGGTCGCATAGCCGGTCAACCCGAGCACACGGCCTTCACCCCTGGCGATCCCGTCGGCCGCGGCGCCTTCGAGCAGCGGGCCCGCCTGCTCCACGTCACCGCGCCATGCCATCAGCAACAGCCAGTGATACCGAACCGCGGAGTTGTGGTCGGTGGCTGCGGTGATCGAGGCCGCCTCTTCGAGAAGCTGTTCGGCCGTGGCCAATTCACCGGCCAAGGTATGAACCCCGGCCCGGTAAATGAGGGCTCGCGGAAGCCCGGCGAGTGCCCCCGACGAACGGGCGTAGCGCACCGCGGTGGTCGACAACTTGCGCAGGATCTGTTCGTCCCACAGTTCGTGGGCCGAAGACTCCTGCAGGATCGGGAATCCGGGAACCTTCAGCCAGCGGCCGACCGCGGTCTCGTCGGACTCTGCTTGATCGCACATCGCGTCCAGCCCCGCCCGCAACGCGGCCCAGCCCTGTCCGACCCCGCCGGTGATCCGTTCGGCCACCCCCTTGAGCAGGTGGTCGATCGCGCGGGGCAGTTCCGAGACGTCCTGCAGAGCGACTCGTGCATCCTCGGCTGCTCGTAGCAGCGCACCGGGCTCCCCCAGGCGGCCCGCATACATCAACGCCGCGATCCCCTCGAGATAGCTCTCCCGGGACGAGTAGCCGTCGACACCATGAAGGCGGCGGGCGGCGTCCAGTAGTGGTGGTGCGGATTCCGACAGTCGCGGTGCACCGGCTTCACCGGCGCGGCTTCGGACGAAGTCCATCTGTGCCCGCAGCCGCGCTACCTGAGCCCGCTGCAGGTCGGTCAGCGGGCCGAGTTCGGCGATCGCCAGAAGTTCGTGCGCAGCTGCCGACGCCGCGGCATCCCGTTTGGCGTAAGCGGCCGCCAGCGCTCTGGCCCCGCGCAAAAGCGGGTCGGAGGTCAACGCGGTGGCGCGCTCCAGAAACGTTGCCGCCGCTGCTATTCCGCCCCGGCTCTGGGCGCGGGCGGCGGAGTCCTCCAACTCGGCGGCAATCGCCTCGTCGGGGCCGGCGGCGGCGATGGCCGCATGCCACGCGCGACGGTCCGGGTCGACGGAGGGGTCGGTGGCGTCGGCGAGGGCGCGGTGGACGGCACGGCGGTCCGCCAGCTCCGCGGCACGGTAGGCGGCCGAGCGGATCAACGGGTGGTGGAACCGCATCCGTGGGCCGAATTCGATGAGGCCGTCGGCCTCCGCGGGTGCGAGATCGTCGACGGGGATGCCCAATTGCGCTGCGGCGCCGAGGAACAACGCGGCGTCGCCGATCGGCTCGGCAGCGGCGATGAGCAGTAGCTGCCGGGTGGGCGGCGGCAGCGACTCGATGCGACGGATGAAGCCCTGTTCGACCGCTGCCGCCGACGAGCGTTTACCCGAGATCCAGAAACCGCCGGACAGTTCGGTCGCCGATACGCTGCGCGGCACCTCGAGGATGGCCAGCGGAATGCCGCGGGTCTCGGCGACGATGCGGTCGCGCACCCGGGGGTCGATACCGCCGAACATGACTGACTCCAACAGTTCTCGCGCATCGGTGTCGGACAGCCCGTGGATCGGCAGCTCGGGCAGGCCGGCCAGCAGTTGGGGCTGGTCCCGGATGGCGAACACCAAGGCGACGGGTTCGGCGAGCAGCCGGCGTGCGATGAAGCCGAGCGTCTGCACCGAAACCTGGTCCAGCCATTGCGCATCGTCGACGACGCAGAGCACCGGTTGTTCGTCGGCGGCGGCGGCCAGCACGCTCAACACGGCGAGGCCGACCAGGAACCGGTCCGGTGTCTCCCCGATGCCGCGGCCGAACGCGACGTTGAGGGCTTCGCGCTGCGGTTCGGGAATCGCGTCGAGGTGCGTCATCAGCGGAGCGCACAGCTGCTGCAGGCCCGCGAAGGCGAGTTCCATATCGGACTCCACTCCTGCGACGTGCACGATCTGGAATCCGGACGCGGTTTGGCAGACGTAGTCGAGCAGGGCCGTCTTACCGACGCCCGCCTCGCCGCGCAGGACAAGCACCTGGCAGCTGCCCGACCGCACGGTCGCGACGAGGTTCTTCAGCGTCTCGCATTCGTGGGTACGGCCACGGAGGGCTTGTGCTCCACCCTGGCCAGACATAGACACCACCCGCGCTCTGGGTGGACCCGCGACGGTCGCCGGCTTACCCGATCTGATCTTGGATCGTACGAGGCGCGCGCCGACGGGTCCACACCGCGGTTTGTGCACATCCGGGAGCGATCAGCGCTCCCGAACGTGCACAAACCGGCGCAATGGTGGGGGGTCAGGCCGTGGCGGCGGCCGCCAGGATCCAGTCCTCGAACCGCGTGCCGAACAGCGTCGCGCGCTCACCGGGCACCAGGGTGCGTTCGGCCAGGTCGATACCCCAGTACTTCGCCGAGGGGTCGGCGATGACCTGGCGGGTGTCGCCGTGTGCGGTCAGCGCGGTCCGGATCAGGTCGGGCAGCAGGAACTCCACCGGTCCCCCGATCTCGACGATGCGGTTCACCGGCTCGTTCACCGCGGCGATGGCGAGGCCTTCGGCGACGTCGGCGGCGGCCATCGGCTGGAAGTACACCGGTGGCATCCGCACCGTGTCGCCCTCGGTCGCCGAGTCGGCGAGCGTCTGCAGGAACTCGAAGAACTGCGTGGCGTGCACGATCGTGAACGGGATCGGCCCGTCGCTGATCAGCCGTTCCTGGTCGAGTTTGGCCTGGAAGTAGCCGCTCTGCGGGGCCATCTGGTCGGTGCCCACCACCGACAACGCGACGTGGTGGCCGACGTCGGCGGCTTCTTCGGCGGCGAGCAGGTTCGTCGTCGCGGTCCGGAAGAACTCCTGGGCCGAGTCGTCGAGCTGCGGCGAGTTCGACACGTCGACGACCACGTCGGCGCCTTCGAGCACATCGCGCAGGCCCTCGCCGGTGAATGTGTTGACCCCGGTCGACGGCGCCGCGGCCACCGTGTCGTGGCCCTGCCGGTCCAGTATCTGCACCAGTTTCGAACCGATGAGGCCGGTTCCGCCGATGACGACGATCTTCATGATGAGCCTTCCGTTTGTTCGACAGCTTCCTGTCCGCCAGAACGGATGACGGCTCACGAACTCATCCCCTGGCGCCGACCGAAATCAGAACGCGTAACGCACCCGGCACGCCGGCAGCTTGGTGGCGATCAGGTCGGTCAGCTCGGTGACCCAACGGCCCTTCCACGGCGACTTGTACCGAACGTTCCACTGCCCACTCTGGCTGCGCTTGACCTGTTGAAGATCTGGACGCCACAGCAGGTCTTCCCCTTTGGGATGCCAGCCGAGGTTGACGTCGTGAAGGCCCTCGTTGTGGGTCAGAAAGATGATCTCGGCGGCCAGCTGCTGCTTGGTGCGATCCGAAGTCCCGTCGGCGACCTGCTCGAGCAGCTCAGCCCAGTCGGTGAGCCAATTCTCGTGGACGACAACGGGACTGAAGTTCAAGTGGACTTCGTAACCGGCGTCGACGAAGTCGTCGATCGCGGCGATCCGCTCGGCGATCTTCGACGTGCGCACGTCGAGCACCCGCGACGTCTCGGCCGGCATCAGGCTGAACCGCACACGGGTTCCGCCGCGCGGGTCGTAATCGAGCAGATCACGGTTGACGAGTTTGGTCGCGAAGCTGGCCTTGGCGTTGGGGATTCGCGCGAAGGACTCGACGAGATCGCGCACATTGTCGGAGACCATCGCGTCCACCGAACAGTCGCTGTTCTCGCCGATGTCGTAGACCCAGTCGACGGGATCGCATTGGTTCGGTTGCGGCTTCACACCTTGCCGCGCGGCGTGACGTTCGAGGTACCGGGTGATTTTCTCGATGTTGGTGAACACCGTGATTGGGTTGGCGTAGCCCTTACGGCGCGGGACATAGCAGTACGAGCACGCCATCGCGCAGCCGTTCGCGGTCGACGGTGCGATCCAGTCGCTGGACCTCTCGTCGCGCCGCGCACTCAGGCTCTTCTTCTCGCCCAGCACCAGGATTTCCCGCTTGTTGCGGACCCAGTCCTCGACGTTGCCCTCGTTTCCGTACAGACCCGGTATCGCCTGATGTGACAGCACCTCGATGCGCTCGGCATCGGGGTAGCGCTCGAGCACCTGACGCGCGCGGGGGAACTGTTCGATGCCGGGCTCGTGGTAGATCCGCTTGATGTCGAGCAGCCGGTCGGCGAGGGCGGTCGGTGTGCGTCGCTGCACGACGTCGGAGTTCACCGTCGAGGTCATGGTTCGTTCAACGAACGACGGACACACTCCGATGCAGTTGATCTTGTTTACGGGCAATGATGTTCGTCACTTCCCGAGAGATGGCCCGCGATGTCGCGCGCGATCGGCGAGGCCTGCATCCGGAAGGACCGCAGCGGCCCGATCAGCGGCTCGTCGTATCCGGCGAACCACAGCCCCGGCGCGGCACACGGAAGCCCGTTGACCTTCGGCCGACCCGCCTCGTCCAGCACGCCGTGGTGGCCGACAAGCGGTTCCAGTCCTCGCCGATAACCGGTCGCGGCGATCACCACGTCGGCAGACAGCGTGCTGCCGTCGGACAGCATCACTCTGTCGCCGTCGAACGAGTCCACTGCTGCGACGATTTCGATGTGCCCGGCTTGGACATGCGGGACGAGCTCGTCGCCGATCGTCGGGATCTGCTCGTCGGTCAACAGCGCCGTGTAGATGCCGCTGCGGGGCGCCGGGAGGCCCTGGCGGCGAAGGTCTCCGAACCACGCCCTGCGCATCAATGCGGCCGCCTGATCCAACACCGGCACCGGCAGACGCTCGAAGGCCGCACTGAACGCGTCGACCGGAATTCCGGCGGCCGACCGCGGGACGAGATGCGGGGGCGTGCGCACCGCCATCCACACGCGGCGGGCCACCCCGTCGCTGAGCTGTAACGCGATGTCGGTCGCCGAGTTACCCGCGCCCGCCACCAGGACGTCGCGGTCGGCGTACGGCGTGGCGTTGCGGTAGTGCTCGGAGTGCAGCACCTCACCGGTGAACCCCTCGATTCCCGGCCACTCGGGTAGCGCGGGGGTGTGGTAGTTGCCGGTCGCGATGACGACGGCGGCCGCGGTGATCGGCGCGCCGTCGGTATCCAGCCGCCAACCGTGCGGCTCGCGGTCGACCCGAACCACGTTGCGGCCCAGAGCCAATCGAATGCTCTGCCGGCGCACGTAATCGTCGAAGTAGTCGACCATGTCGTCTCGGGCCGGCCAGCGCCCGTAGCGCAGTGGGATCCGCTGCCCGGGCAGATGCGACCACCACCCGCAGGTGTTGAGCCGGAACCCGTCGTAGCGGTTGCGCCATGCCGATGCGACGGCGTCGGCGCGGTCCACCACGAGCGCATCGACATCGAACTCGTGGCGGAGCTGTCGTGCGATCGCCAGCCCGCAGGGACCTGCGCCGACGATGACGACGGACTCGTCGTGCTCGGCCATCTAGGGCAGGTGTCTTGTGGTCAGCAAGCCCTTGGTGAGGTCGCGTTGGAACTGTTCGATCAGCGACCGGCGCCGCAGGGGCGGGCTCTCGGTGTGCGCCTCCTGGGACACCCCGCCGATGACGTCGGCGAGCGCGTCGACCGCATTCCACCGCGGGGTCCACTCGAGTTCGGCTTGGGCGCGCCCGCAGTCCAACAGCGGAACGCTGAACGCCATGTCGATCCAGCCCCGGTCGATGGGCTGCAGCCGCGCCCGCCAGCTGACGTCGACCAGAGCCCCAAGCAGCCCCGACGGCACGTGGACCGGTTTGGCGTTCAGCACCTCGGCGACCTGCTCACGGCCCACCGGGGGTTCGGCCGCCAGGTTGAACGGTCCGCTGGCGCCACGCTCGACCACCCTGGCCAGCGCGTCGGCGACATCGTCTGCATGGACCAACGGGATGCACAAGCGCCGGTCGAGCGGCAGCACGGGCAGCAGCGGAACCGCGAGCATCGGCACGTAGCCGGGCAGCGCGTAACGCATCAGGCCGCTGGCCGCGGCGCGCTGCACGATGAAGCCGGGGCGCATCCGCGCGATCGGGACGCCCGCCTCGCCGTTCTGGCGTTCGTAGTCGTCGAGCAGCGCTTCCGCGTCCGACTTGTCGCGGCTGTAGGGGGAAGTCCGGATACCGGTGGCCGGCCATGACTCGTCGACGTACTGGCCGTAGCGCCCCGGCGCGTACGCACCCACCGACGACTGGTGCACAAGCCGACCGACCCGCGCGTCATGGGCGGCCTCGAGGACGGCCGTCGTTCCGCCGACGCCGACGCGGTTCAGGTATTCGGTGTTGCGGGTCGGCTGAAAACCCCACGCGAGGTGGACGACGGCATCCGCGCCGGCGAGGACCCCCCGCAGCTGGGTCGTCGCATCCGGGTCAGCGAGGTCGAGTTTGTGCCAGCGGATGCGCCCGTAGACGCCGGTCGGCTCGGGCGGCCTTCGCACCACCCCGACGATGTCGTGTCCGGTGTCGCTTTCGGTCAGCCGCCGCAGCAGCGCGGTCCCGACGTTGCCGGAGGCCCCGGTGATGACGATGCGCATGCCGAAAGACTTCCCGCATCGCGCCCGATCAACACGGGTTAGACGGCCGCGGCGGTCTCACCCTCGAGTTGGCGGGCGCGGGCGTCGTTGAGGAACCTGCCGACCTCGACCGCCAACCGTCGCGCGTGAGACGAGTCGACGAGGTCGAATGCGTGCCCTGCACGATGAATCTCGCTGTACTCCACCGGGTTTCGTGACACCGCGCTCAGCTTGTCGGCGAACGCGCGGGCCTCACCGACGGGGATGATGGTGTCCTGCTCCCCGTGGATGAGGAAGAACGGCGGCGCATCCGCGTGGATGCGGGCCAGCGGTGAGGCGGCCTCGAACACCTCGGGGTGCTTGGACTGCGAGCGGCCGACGACAACTCGCTCCAGGAAGTTCTGAAAGTTCTTGCGGGTGGGGGTCGACCGGTCCTGCCAGTCGTAGCGCCCGTAGATCCCGACCACCGCATCGACCGCGGTGTCGGCGTCCTCGGTGAGCTCGCCGCGGAACCTCGGGTCGCCGGGAGTGAGGGCCGCCAGGGAGGCCAGGTGCCCGCCCGCGGAGCAGCCCGCGACTGCGACGAAGTTCCGGTCGCCACCGAACTTGTCGACGTTGGCCCGAGCCCACGCGATCGCGGCGTTGACGTCGGCGATATGGCGGGGCCAGCGGTGCACCGGGGACACCCGATAGTCCATGGTCAGACAGACCCAGCCCTGCTTGACCAGGTGGTGCAACATCGTGTGGCCCTGCATGACTCGGGAGCCATGCACCCACGCGCCGCCGGGGACGAACAGCAGCACCGGCGCATCGGGCGGCAGGTCGGGCAGCCGCCACACGTCGAGCAGCTGCGCGGGATGGTCGCCGTAGCGCACCGAGCTGCGATACAGGCACCGCTGACGCTGAGCGCGGAAACGCAGGTAGGGCGGCGTCCGCTTCCCGCGTGAAGGGGAGATGGCCTCACCGGGCACATCGGCGGGCGCGGCCTCCGCGGCGTCGGAGCTCAGTCGGCGCGAGGCCATGCCGCGCAGCGCTGCCGGTGCGTAGTGGTGGCCATACATCATCATCGCGGTCAGGCCGGCAAACGGCTCGAGGTGCTTGCCGACGACGGGCAACGACGCGTACATCCGCGTCGACGCCATGACGAGATCGAACGGATGCAGTGAGCGGTAGAGAGACATGGTCAACCGGCCATCGCCAGGTCGGGCTCGCCGGCCCGGCCGCTGCAGGACCCGCAAACGGCCTCTTCGAGGCTGAAATGCCCGCACGTGGGGCAGATGAACTCGAGCATGCGTTACGCCTTCCGAGACTTGTGTCACGCCGACTTTCTGCAGCGCGCCTCACATACCCCCGCCTCGGGGCGCCAAAACCCGCCGTTATCGATCTGATGCGTCAGTACTGTGGCCTCCGTGAAGTACTTAGACGTCGAGGGAGTGGGCCGGGTCAGCCGTATTGGGCTTGGGACCTGGCAGTTCGGGTCTCGGGAGTGGGGCTACGGCGACAGCTACGCCGCCGGTCCCGCCCGTGAAATCGTGCAGCGTTCGCTGGCCTTGGGCGTCACGTTGTTCGACACGGCGGAGATCTACGGTTTCGGCAAGAGCGAGCGGATTCTCGGCGAGGCGCTGGGCGACCAGCGCGCCGACGTGGCGGTGGCCAGCAAGGTCTTCCCGGTGGCCCCGTTCCCGGCGGTGGTCAAGCAGCGCGCGCACTCCAGCGCGCGGCGGCTGGGGCTGCAAAAGATCCCGCTGTATCAGATCCACCAGTCCAACCCGGTGGTGCCCGATTCGGTGATCATGCCGGGGATGCGCGACCTGATCGACGACGGCGTGATCGGTGCGGCGGGTGTGTCGAACTACTCGCTGTCGCGCTGGCAGAGGGCCGACACCGCGCTCGGACGACCGGTGATCAGCAATCAGGTGCACTTCTCGCTGGCCCATCCCCAGGCACTCGAGCGTTTGGTGCCGTTCGCCGAGCGCGAGAACCGCATCGTGATCGCCTACAGTCCGCTGGCGCAGGGCCTGCTCGGCGGCAAGTACGGCCCCGACAACCGGCCCGGTGGCGTGCGCGCGACGAATCCGCTTTTCGGCACCGAGAACCTGCGGCGGGCCGAACCGCTGCTGCAGACGCTGCGCGATGTCGCCGCGGATGTCGGCGCAAAACCCGCGCAGGTGGCGCTGGCGTGGCTGATTCATCTGCCGAACGTCGTCGCGATCCCCGGTGCGTCCAGCGTCGAACAACTCGAGTTCAACGTGGCGGCCGCCGACATCGAGCTCAGCGCCGAGGCGCAGGAGGCACTCACCGCCGCCGCCCGCGCGTTCCGCCCGGTGTCCGCAGCCCGTTCCCTTGCAGACACGGTGCGTGAGAAGCTCGGCGCCCGCTAACCTTTCAGCTTCCCGTCGAGGTACTCGCTGCGGCAGGCCCCGCGGGCCAGCTTGCCGCTGGTCGTGCGCGGAATGACGCCTGCGGCGACGAACCGGATATCGACGACCGAGATGCCATGCCGCGCAAGTACATCGGCGCGGATCGCGTCGATTTCCGGCGCGGGATCGTTGCGGGCGGTTCCTGTCGCACGTTCGGCGACGATCACGAGGGCTTCACCGTGGCGTGCGGGCACGGTGAACGCGGTAACGTGTCCGGCTCGCGCCATCGTCGATGCGCCTTCGGCTGTCGACTCGATGTCCTGCGGATAGTGGTGTCTGCCGTCGATGACGATCAGATCGGCGCGCCGCCCGGTGACGAACAGCTCACCGTCGAGGTAGACGCCGAGATCGCCGGTACGGAGCCAGTTCGCTTCCTCGGCAACGCCTTCCGCGTGGCTGGCAGGTGTGATTCGAGTCGTGAGCCTGGCCTCGAACGCGTGGCGCGACTCGTCGGGTCGACCCCAGTAGCCGCGCCCGAGGTTGTCGCCGTGCAGCCAGATCTCACCGACACTTCCGTCGGGCAGTTCGGCGCCGGTGTCGGCGTCGACGATGACGGCCCACTGGCTGCGCGCCACCTTTCCGCAGGACACGTGGGCCACCCCGTCAGGCGAATCCGCGGCGACGGGCACCGCGCGGCCCGCGCTGAGCTGCGCGCGGTCGAGGTGTACCGCGGTGGCGTGCGCGTCGGGTTCGATCGTCGCGACGAACAGTGTGGCCTCGGCGATTCCGTAGGACGGCCGGAACGCGTTCGGCGGCAAGCCGTATGGCGTGAACGCGTCGTTGAAGGCGGTGATCGCGTCGATGCTGACGGGCTCCGAGCCGATGATCAGCACCGCCTTGCTCAGGTCAAGGTCGTCACCTTCTGCGGGTCGGCCACGTTGTGCGGCGTATTCGTAGGCGAAGTTCGGTGCCGCCGTGACCACCCGCCCTTCGCGCGACCCGTCCGATAGCGCCCTGAGCCAGCGTTGCGGGCGTCGGATGAACGCGGTGGGCGACATCAGCGTCGAATGTCCGCCGTACACGGCGGGAAACCCGATCATCGAAAGACCCATGTCGTGGAACAGCGGTAACCAGCTGACCCCGTGCACTTTTCGGTCGAGTAGGTCGATGGACAGGATCATCTGGATCAGGTTTGTGCCGACCGCACGGTGCGTGATCTCGACTCCAGCCGGGGGCCGCGTCGCGCCCGAGGTGTACTGCAGATGGGATACGGCGTCAAGCGGCAGCTCCACCGGCTCGAAATTGCCTGTCACGCCGATGTCGTCGAGAACGACGACGCGCGGAGTCGGCACGCCGTCGAGGTCGGACAGGAAGCTGCGCACGTTCGCAGCCGCGGCTGCTGTGGTCAACACGACCGACGGTTCGCAGTCGCGCAGCGCAGTGTTCAGTCGTTGTGCGTGGCCCTGTAGCTCGGGTGCGAACAGCGGGACCGCGATCGCGCCCGCTTTGATCGCACCGAAGAAGGCGACGACGTAGTCGAGCCCCTGCGGCGCCAGGATCGCGACGCGGTCGCCCCTCTGGGTCACGCGTTGAAGGCTCGCGGCGACCGCTCGCAGGCGTAGGCCGAGTTGTTTCCATGTGAGTTCGACGACCCGCCCGTCTCCGGTGTGGTCGAGGTAGCGGTAGGCAGGCGCGTCGCCGACGTTGGCGATATTGCGGTCGATCAGCGAGATCAGGTTCACCCCGGCCGGCACCGCGACCTGGCCGTCGGCGTCCAGGCAGTCCTCGATCCGCAGCAGTCCGTCGTGCGGTACAGGACGGAACGTCATGGGAGCAGTCTAGGTACCGGCTGCGCCGACTCCTGGTACGGCCGTACCAGAGGATTACGGCTCCAGCGTCAGCACCGTGATGTCCGGCGGGGCTCCGATGCGCACCGGCGGACCCCAGAAGCCGGCGCCGCGGGTCACGTACAGCTGGGTGTCCTCGACGGTCGACAACCCCGCGAGCGAGGGCTGCACGGCGCGCACCACGTAGTGGAACGGCCACATCTGCCCGCCGTGGGTGTGCCCGGACAGCTGCAGGTCGACCCCGCGCGCGGCGGCCTCCTCGACGAGCACCGGCTGGTGCGCGAGCAGCACTGTCGGCCCGTCGGCGGAGACTCCTGCCAGTGCGCGGTCGAAATCCGGTCCATCCGAGACTCTTTCACCCGCGAGGTCGTTGACCCCTGCCAGGTTGAGGACCGCACCGCCACGGCGGATCGTGGTGTTCTCGTTGCGCAACGGTTGAATGCCCAACCGCTGCATCTCGCGCAGCCATTCGAGGGTGTCATCGACGAAGTACTCGTGGTTCCCGGTGACGAAGAAGGAGCCCTCGCGGGCGGTCAAATCGCCCAATGGCGCTGCGGCCGGGCCGAGTTCGGCGACGGAGCCGTCGACAACGTCACCGACTATCGCGACGAGGTCGGGGGCGGTCTCGTTGATCATGTCTACGATCCGCGCGGTGTGCGCCCTACCTGCCAGCGGTCCGAGGTGGATGTCGGACACCACCGCGACGCGAAATCCACGAAACGCCGGGTCCAGGTTGCGCAGCCGCACCGGCACCCGCAGCAGGTCGGGCGGCCCCAACGCGGTGGCCGTGCCGACGCCGACCAGGCCCACCGACGCGGCACCCGCGGCCACCGCGCTCGCGCGGGCCAGGAACAACCGGCGGCTCAACCCGTTCGGGTCCTCGGGTTCCTGCGTCACCGCGGGCGCCCTGCGGACCCACCTTCGCAGCACCAGCCGCACGGGTTCGAGTACCAGCAGCGTCAGCAGCAGGTATGCGGCCAGCCCGAACCACACATAGCCGGGCCAGGTGTACCAGCCCGCGTCGGCCGGACCGGTCAGCCGGGGCAGGAACAGCGCCGCGAGCAGCAGTCCCGCCAACCCGGCGAAGACCGCGCTCAGTATCCAGCGGACCCTGCCCGGCCGGGTGGTGTCCTTGATCAGCCGCTTCCACAAATAGGCGTGCATGAGCGCGAGCACCGTGCCCAGGATGACAATGAACATGGCGCCTTTCAGTGGCTTCCGTGCGCTACCGATCGATTCGCGACTGGTAGCGCACCGTAATCGCAGGTGTTACAGCGATACCGTTCCGTAGTCGCCGACGTGCTCGATCAGTGTGCGGAGCTGGTCGTCGGTAGTGCCGAACGTGTTGTCGATGGCGGTGAGCCGCGCGGCGTAGTGGCCGACGGGGTACTCCGCGGTCATCCCGATACCACCGTGCAGCTGGATCGCCTCCTGCGCGATATGCCGGCCGGACCGCCCGATCTGGAACTTGGCCCGTGCGGCGATCACCGGGTCGAACGTGCCGTCGGCGATCGTCATCGCGGCGTAGAAGTTCATGCTGCGTGCGAGTTCGAGCGAGACGTACATGTCCGCCGCACGTTGCGTCAGCGTCTGGAACTTGCTCAGCGGAACGCCGAATTGCTTTCGGCTGGTGAGGTATTCGGTTGTGAGCCGAAGCGCCTCCTCCATCGCTCCGACCGCCTCCGAACACAGCGCCGACTGGTAGCGGATGACGGTGCGAGTGACGTGTTCGGTCGCATCCCCGCCGTCGCCGAGGGGTTCGGCGGGTGTGGAGTCGAAGTCGAGTTGCGCACCACCGCGGCCGTCGAACGTCCGATACGGCGCCCGGTTCACGGCCGCACCGTCGACGACGAACAGCCCCATGCCGCCGCCGGGCAGCGCCCCAGTGACGATGATCGTGTCGGCGGTGTCGCCGGCCAGAACGGGATTCTTGCGCCCGGTGAGCGTCCAGGCATCACCGCTCTGTTCGGCGCGCGTGGCGGGCTCAGCCGACGGCAGCCGCACGCCGGGCTCCGCATGCGCGAAGGCCAGCAGCGTCTCACCGGTCGCCACGGCGTCGAGGAGCTCCTTCTGCTGGTCGCTACCCACCTCGGCGATCAGGGCGCCGGGCACCATCGCGGCCTGCGCGACCGGTTCGGGCGCAAGCCGTTTGCCGATCTCGGTCAGCACCACCATCACCTCGATCTGGCCGGCTTCGGTGGGATCGAAGCCGAGCCCGAGGATGCCGACCTCGGCCAGTTGGCCCCAGACCTCACGGCTCCAGCCGGGTTCCCCCTCGGGCCGGACGCTTTCGCGGCCTGCCAGCACGTCGCGGGTGACGTCGCGCAGTAGTTGCTGTTCCTCGGTCAGGTCGAAATCCACGGCAGGCTCACAATCCCAGGATGGTCGAAGCGATGATGTTGCGTTGAACCTCGTTGGTACCGCCGTAGATCGACGTCTTCCGATAGTTCAAGTAGCGGGGCGCGGCGTCCTGCGCCCCGGTCGGCACGTCGATATCACCGGCATCGAACGGCAGCGCCTCCGGCCCGGCCACCTCGACGAACAGCTCGGTGGCGGCCTGCTGCAACTGGCTGCCGCGCAGCTTGAGGATCGACGACGCGGGGTTCGGCTTACCGTCGGCCTCGGATCCGCTGACCCGCATCTGCGTGAGCTCCAGCGCGAGCAGCCCTGTTTCGATCTCGGCCACCCGCGCTGCGAACAGCGGGTCCTCGAGCAGCGGCGTCCCGTTGACCTCGAGCTTGGCGGCGTGTTCCTTCACCTGTGCCATCCACAGTTTGGTCAGCCCGATGCGGGCGATGCCGGTGCGCTCGTTGCCGAGCAGGAACTTGGCGTAGGTCCAGCCCTGGTTCTCCTCGCCGACGAGTTGATCGGCCGGGATCCGCACGTCCTCGAAGAAGACCTCGTTGACCTCGTAGCTGCCGTCGATCAGCTCGATCGGGCGCAGTGTGATGCCCGGCGTCGACATCTCGGCCAACAGGAACGAGATGCCGGCCTGCCGCTTGGGCGCATCCGGATTGGTGCGCGCCAGCAGGAAGATCCAGTCGGCGTATTGACCGAGCGTCGTCCACGTCTTCTGGCCGTTGACGACATAGGTGTCCCCGTCGCGGACGGCCGTGGTCCGCAGCGACGCGAGGTCGGAGCCGGCCTCCGGTTCGGAGAAGCCCTGACACCACCAGATGTCGATGTTGGCCGTCGGCGGCAGGAAACGTTCCTTCATGGCCTGCGAGCCGAACTGGGCGATCACCGGGCCCACCATCTTGGTGTTGAACGCCAACGGTTCGGGGACACCGGCCAGCTGCATCTCGTCGAGCCAGATCTGTCGCTGCAGTGGCGACCAGTCCTTGCCGCCCCACTCGACCGGCCAGTTCGGCACCGCCAGCCCGTTGGCGTGCAGGATCCGCTGGCTGGTGACCATATCCTCGGGGAACTTCGAGTGCCCGGTCTTACCCCGCTCGCGGATGTCCTCGGGTATCTCGGAGGTGTAGAACCGTCGCAGCTCCTCGCGGAATGCCGCGTCCTCGTCACTCAACGCCAATTTCACGGTCTACCCCGTTTCTCTCGTGCGGTTGCCGGCCGGGTACCCGCCTTCGGCCCGGCTTGCCCATCCATGTGGCCCCATCCGCATTGTGCTCGTCCTACTTCCATGCGAAGACCGGTTGCTCGAGTTCGTCGACCGGATCGTGACGGCCCTCCAGACACAGCCAACGCAACTGCAGAAGCACCGCGCCGGTCGGCGCGTGGATCAGATCGTTGCCCAGCGGGACCTGCACGACCGGCCGTGGGCTCTCCGGGATCTCGATGAACCGCGGGGAGTCGGTGCGCTGCAGCTGATGCAGGCCGACCCGGTACACCGCGACGACCTCCTCGGGCGCAGGCCGCGGGTCGAGCCGTCCCCCGCCCCAGATCACCACCGGGGTGATGACGTATCCCGACCGCGTCGGGTAGTCGTCGAGCAGACCCAACACCGTCGAATCCGGCAGCCTGACACCGACCTCCTCGTCGAGCTCGCGCAACGCCGCGTCGACCACGGTCTCACCCGGGTCCAGCCGGCCGCCGGGCAGCGCCCACTGCGCGGCGTGCGACGTCAACCGGGATGCCCTGCGGCACAGGAAGAAAGCGGCACCACCGGAGACATCGACCATCCGGCCGTCGAGCCCGGCGTCGGGCATCCCTCGCCCGACGTTCCAGCCTTCGACGTCGACCGGATCGACCCTGTCCTCGCCGACCTCGGAATCGACGAGCACGACGGCGACCGCGGCGTGGCGTTTCGTCGGGTCGCTCACGGCGCGACGGTCGTGTCCCGACAGGTTCGCTTCGATCCGCTCGCGCAGCGACTCGTCGTAGGAGATCGTCACCGCTCGACCATAGTTTCGCGGGGTTTCATCGGCACCGTCCGGGGCAACTCCCTCCAGACCACAGCCCATACGGAAGGGATCGACATGGCACTCGACGATGACGACATGACCACCTCGGGCGCAGGCGGCGAAGGGACCGCTGACGGCGGTTCGAACCCTGAAGGTCACGACGGCGGCGCCGACGGCACAGCCGGTGGAGAGGGCCTGGCCGATGGCGGCTCCAATCCCGAAGGACACGACGGCGGCGCCGACGGCACAGCCGGTGGAGAGGGCCCGGCCGATGGCGGCTCCAATCCCGAAGGACACGACGGCGGCGCCGACGGCACAGCCGGTGGAGAGGGCCCGGCCGATGGCGGCTCCAATCCCGAAGGACACGACGGCGGCGCCGACGGGACCGCGTGACCCCTGACCGATGATGCTTCGGCGCTGCGCTGCGGTTGACGCCCGACGGTTCGCCGACGAGTACTGGGGCCGTCAACCGTTGCTCACCCGGGCCGACACGCTACCCCGTGACTTCAGCGATCTGCTCTCCCCCGAGACGGTTGACGAACTGATCGCCGAGCGCGGGGTGCGCGCGCCGTTCATCCGGCTGGCCAAAGAGGGCGACGTCCTGCCCAAAGACTGCTATCTGGGGCCTGCCGGCTTCGGCGCGGAGATTGCAGACCAGATCGACTCGGCCAAGCTGCTGAGTCAGTTCGCCTCGGGCGCAACGATAGTGCTGCAGGGCCTGCACCGGCTGTGGCCTCCGCTCATCGACTTCGTCCGGCAGGCGGTCGACGAGTTCGGCCATCCGGTGCAGGCCAACGCCTACATCACCCCGCCGGTGAACCGGGGTTTCGATCCGCACTACGACGTGCACGACGTCTTCGTCCTGCAGGTGTCGGGTCAGAAGCGCTGGATCGTGCACGAGCCGGTGTACGAGCACCCGCTGCCGTCGCAACCGTGGACGGGGCATCGCACGGCGATCGAGAAACGCGTTGCTCAGGACGCTCCGGTCATCGACACGGTGCTCGAGGAGGGCGACGTCCTCTATCTGCCGCGCGGGTGGGTGCATTCGGCGCAGGCGTTGCAGATGACGTCGATCCACCTCACCATCGGGATCTCCCCGGTGACGGGGGCCGACGTGGCGCGCGCCGTCGTCGACCAGTTGGCCGCCGACGCGGCCTTCCGTGGGTCTCTTCCCATGGGTGTCGCCGATGCGGATGAGACGATGGCGACTGTGTCGAAGGTCATGGCGGAAATGGTCGGGTCGCTGCGCGACGATGCGGCGACCCTGAGCGCGGGGGCTGCCGCGCACTTGGCGCGGCGTCACGCCGACCGGACCCGTCCCGTGGCCGTGCGGCCGCTGGCCTCCCTTGCAGCATCCGAGCGAGCCGGTGAGACGGCCGTCCGGTGGCGACACGGGCTGAGCGCAACCGTCGACCAGTCCGGTGACCGGATCGTTTTGCGCCTGCCGGACCGGACCATCACGTTCCCGCAGATCTGTGGTGCGGCCGTTCGTGCGCTGCACGAAGGAGCCGTCGTCCACGCGGCCGACACGCCCGGCCTGGGCGCCGCCGACGCGACGGTCCTCATCCGGCGATTGCTGCGGGAGGGCGTCCTCGTTCCCGTCAGCAGTGTCGTTCCCGTTCAACGGAACTCGCCGGCAGACGCCGGATGACGGTCGCCAAGAGAATCCCGTGCAGCGATCAATCGCTGGCCCGCGACGACCCGATGTACGGCACCGCATCGGCGGGCTCGGCGTGGCTGCTGCTCGAGTTGAGCGGCGCCTGGGGACCGTCGGCGTTCCTGCAGTCGCCGACCAGCATTGACCCGCAACTCGGCCGCGCGATCGTGCGTCGGGCCGAGAAGGCGGGTATGCGCATCGCCGCGATCCGCAAGCACGGCCGTCGACCCGACACACCGCGGTGGCGCTGGTATGTGGCGCACTGCGGCGTCGGCGGGGAGGCACTGCACCACGGAGAGGTCGACGACCCTCGTGAGCTTCTCGAGCTCGCGCTGGACGGCAGCGACGGGAGCATGACGACCGATCCGCTGATCGCGATCTGCTCACACGGCAAGCATGACCAGTGTTGTGCGGTGCGCGGCCGCAGTGCATGCCGCGCGATCGCTGCGGAGTACCCGGAATTCACCTGGGAGTGTTCGCATCTCGGCGGTGACCGGTTCGCCGCGACCATGCTCATCCTGCCGGAAGGGCTGTGCTACGGCAGGGTGGACTCCGCCGACGCCGCGGGGCTGGTACGCCTGTACCTCGAGGGCCGGTTGGACAACCGTTTCCTGCGCGGACGCACATCGCTTCCGCACGCCGTGCAGGCCGCCCAGTACTTCGCCCGTGAGCGCTACGGCGACGACCGTATCGACGCGCTGCACCCGTTGCACGTCGAACGCGGTGAGCACCTCATCCGGGTCCTGCTCGACGGTGAGGCCGGTCCCATCGGGGTGATCCTGCACGAGGAGTTGTCCGAACCCCTTCTGTCCCAATGCCATGCGCGGGTCGAAGGCCAGGTTCGCGTCTTCACGCTCGGCTCCATGGGCCCCCACGACATCTAGTCCGCTGCTGGCTCCGAAGAGATAGTTGGACGGTGCGGTGAGGTTCAGGCGGCCCGGCCGAAATACAGTTCCTGGGTCGCCAGGCAGACCAGCTGGCCCGCCCGGTTGTACATCGTCGACGTGGTCAGCCCGCGACCGGCGACACCGCTGGGTGAAAACTGGTCAGACAGCACCCAATCCGACATGTCGACCGGCCGGTGAAACCACAGGGCGTGATCGATCAGCGCGTTGAACGTCCCGATCGGGGTGGCGTCGCGCATGGCGAGCGCCGTCTCGACCATCGTCGTGCCCGACAGGTAGGCCAGCAGGCAACTGTGCAGCACCTCGTCGTCGGCCACCGGCTCGCCGGGCCGCCACCACATCCGCATCCGCGGCGACGGTTCGCCGAGCTCTTGCGCCAAGCGCGGTGGCGCATCGATGTAGCGCAGGTCGAACGGCTGCGGCCGCACCCAGAAGCCGTTGTGCTCATCGGCGAAGTCCGCCAGTTGCTGCTGCACCGGCGCAAGCGAATCCGGTTGCGGCACATCGGGAATCGGCTGGTGATAGTCGAGTGAATCGACGGGCGCGCTCAGCGACACCAGCGCCTCGAGCAGAATTTGGTCGTCCTGGACAGCGGTGACCTGACGCGTCGACAGCGTTCCGCCGTCGCGTGCCAGGTCAACGTGCAGGTCGACCGGATAGCGGGCATCGCCTGCGCGCACGTAGTAGACGTGCGCGCTGTGCGGCGTGCGGCCGGGAGCGGTCCTGCTGGCCGCCATCAGAGCCTGGCCGGCGATGTGTCCGCCCACGATGTGGTGTGCCGGGTTGTCGAGTTGCGTCGCGACGAAGTGCCGGTCGCCGCGTCGGTCCACCTCGAGCGTGGCGACGATCTCGGCGAGGGTCGGGACGCGGTAAGTCACCCCGGCATCATGCCAGTGCGATTTCGGTGCAGTTCGTTGCGCTCAGCGCGACAAACCGCACCCGAATCACAATTCGGCGGCGATCGCCGCCACGAACTCGTCGACGTCGGCCTCGGTCGTGTCCCACGCCGTCATCCAACGCACCTCGCCGCGCGAGCGGTCCCAGTCGTAGAACCGCACCCGCTCGCGAATGCAGTCGGCCGCATCGGTCGGCAGCGACGCGAAGATCGCGTTCGCCGGGCTCTCCTGGGTGAACGCGAGCCCGGCCAGCCGTCCCTCGGCGATGTGGGCCTCGAGGGCCGAGCGCAGCCGCGCCGTCATCGCGTTCGCGTGCGCGGCGCTGCGCAGGCCGAGGTCGTTCTCGAACAGCGTCAGCAGCTGCACCGAAGTGAAGCGCATCTTGCTCGCCAGCTGCATCGTGAGCTTCCGCAGATACTTCAGCCCGCTCGCACGGGCCGCCTCGAGCACGACCACCGCCTCGGCGCCGAGCAGACCGTTCTTCGTGCCGCCCAAGCTGAGAACGTCAACACCCGCATCCGTGGTGAACGCCCGGAACGGCACGTCGAGCGCCGCTGCCGCATTCCACAGCCGCGCCCCGTCCATGTGCACCGCCATCCCGTTGGCGTGGGCGAAGTCCGCCACCGCCCGCACCTCGTCCGGGGTGTACACGGTCCCCATCTCGGTCGTCTGGGTGATGCTCACCGCAAGCGGCTGGGCCCGATGCTCGTCACCCCAACCCCACGCCTCGCGGGCGACCAGTTCGGGGGTCAGCTTGCCGTCGGGTGTGGGCACCGTCAGCAGTTTGATCCCGGTCATGCGCTCGGGCGCGCCGGCTTCGTCGGTGTGGATGTGGGCGGTCGACGCGGTGACGACGGCGCCCCAGCGGGGCAGAACACTGGTCAGCGCAACCACATTCGCACCGGTGCCGTTGAAGACCGGATAGACCTCGGCGCCAGCGCCGAAGTGTGCGCCGATCAACTCCTGCAACCGCGCGGTGTACGCGTCCTGCCCGTATGCGGGTTGGTGGCCGCCGTTGGCGGCGGCCAGGGCGGCGAGCACCTCCGGATGCACACCGGCATTGTTGTCGCTGGCGAAGCCTCGCCAGTCGGGATCGTGCAGACGCGACGTCACGCCTCATCCTTTCACCGTCCTGATGCGGCTCCTACACGCGAGATTGCGCTCACGGCCGCACGTGATGATCATCGCGGCCTCGATTTCGTCGCAGATATATGTATGTGCTATGCATACTTAGTGGCGCCGTCACGATACGACCAACTCGACGAACTGCTGACCCGCATCGCGGTCGCGCGGCAGCGGCCGGGTTGGCGGGATCGTCTTCTCGACGGCGCAGGCCCGGTGACCAGCGCGTCGACCCTGCGGGTGCTGCGCGCGGTCGAGCAGTGCCAGCAGGTTTCCGGCGGCGCCTCCATCCGCGACGTCGCCGACTTCCTTGCCGTCGACCACTCCACCGCGAGCCGGTCGGTGGCCGCCGTCGTCGCCGCAGGCCTGGTGACCAAGACGTTCGCCGCCGACGATCAGCGCCGCTGCATGCTCGTGCTGACCGAAGCCGGGCACGAGGCCTCACAGACGGTGACCGACCGCAGGCGTGAACTGGTCGCCGAGATGATCGAGGACTGGCCCGACGCCAGCGTCGACACCCTGGTCGATCTTCTCGACCGGCTGGCCGAACGGTTCGAAGGGGCGTCGGCCCGATGACCGCCGAAGCCACCGCCCCACCGCAGGAACGCGGTGCGCTCGGGTTGATGTTCGATCCGGTGTTCGGCGCGCTGTTCTGGGGAAAGATCTTCTCGGTCGTGGCGGTGTGGACGCACGGCATCGTCGCCGCGATCGTGATGTTCGACGCGACGCGATCAGCCCTCATGGTGGGGTTGGTCGGCGTCGTCCAGTTCGCGCCCCAGCTGATCCTCAGCCCCATGAGCGGCAAGTGGGCCGACACCGGCAACCCCGCGCGGCAGATTTTGCTCGGCCGAGTGTTGTGTGTGGCCGGTTCCGGATTCACGGCGGTGTGGTTGTTCGCCGACCCCGCAGGACACGACATCTCCGATGCCGTTCCTGTGCTTCTGGGCACCTTGCTGGTCGGGTTCGGCTTCGTGGTGGGTGGACCGGCGATGCAGTCGATCGTGCCGAACCTCATCCGCGACGGTGAACTGTCGACGGCCATGGCGCTCAACAGCTTCCCCATGACCATCGGGCGCATCGTCGGCCCCGCGGCGGGCGCATACATCGCCGCACATCTGGGGGCCGGAGCCGCGTTCGCGGTCAGCGCGGTTCTGCATCTCGTGTTCGCGTTCTTCCTTCTCGCCGTGCGGTTCCCCGCACCGCCGACACGGCTCGCCGACACGGATTACCGCGTTCGCGTGGCGCTGCGATACGTGTGGCGGGATCGCCCGCTGTTTCTGGCGCTGCTTGCGGTGACCACCGTCGGGTTGGCGTCCGACTCGTCGATCACGCTGACCCCGTCGTTGGCCGACGAGCTGGGCGGCGGCGCCAGCCTGGTCGGAACGCTGTCTGCGGTGTTCGGCGTCGGCGCGGCGGTCGGCATGGCGACCTTGGCGTTGCTACGCGGCCGGATCGCGTCGCAGAACGTGTCGGCGATCGGGCTGGCGGGGCTCGGGTTCGGGTGTGCGGTGCTCGCGGCCGCGCCGGTGACCGCGGTGGCCATCGCGGGGTTCGTCCTTGCCGGGCTGGGTTTCGGTTGGGCGATGACCGGACTGAGCACCGTCGTGCAGGAGCGGGCACCCGAGCCGTTGCGCGGGCGCATCATGGCGCTCTGGCTGGTCGGCTTCCTCGGTTCACGTCCCATCGCCGCGGCCGTGCTCGGCGGCGCGGCCGACGTGTTCAACGTGCAGGTGGCCTTCGCGGTGGCGATGGTGTTCTGCGCGACGGCCGCCCTGTGGTGCCGCCCGGCCAAACTGGCCGGCCCGCTACCGTCACACGTTTAGCGTTGCGCTTCAGTCGCTTCGGCTGCCTTGCGTGCCCGTTCCATCATGGAGGCCACCACTCCACCGTCGTTGAGGATGTCGGTGCCGGTGAGGTAGCCCGCCTTGGGACTGACGCAGAACGCGAACAGCTCGGCCATCTCCTCCGGTGTGCCCCACCGCGGGACGGCGGCGTCGGTGACCATCGCGCCTGCGCCTGCCTGCTCCTCCAGCCTGCCCATCTCGGTGTCGACAGATCCCGGGGACACCGAGACGATGCGCAGGCCCTTGCCGTTGAACCGTTCGGCCTGCGACGAGCTGTACCACCGGACGAAGCTCTTGCTCACCGCGTAGGCGATGCCCGAACGCGCTTCCGGCCCGGCGATGTCACATGCGGCCAGCATGTCGGCCATGAACGCATCCTGATCCGTCATGGCTTGCGGGAACTGGTTTTTGGGGATCATCTCGTCGGGCAGCAGGTGCGCGGCCATGGATGCGACGTTGACGATCGCGATGCCGTCGGAGGCCGCCTCGAAGAACACCTCATTGACGTTGAGGGTGCCGATCGCGTTGGTGCGCATCACATATTCGGCGTCACCCATGCTGGGGCTCACGCCCGCGGTGTGAACCACCGAGTCGATCGTCCCCACGCCGGTCGCCGTCTCGAACAGCCGATCGACCGCCGACCGGTCGGTGACATCACAATGCACGGCGGTGACGCTGATCCCCGCGTCGGCCAACTCCGCTGCCGCGGTGTCGAGCCGGTCCTTTCTGATGTCGCACAGGACAAGGGCGTGGTCTTGTCCGACGATGCGTGCGGTCGCCTGACCCATGCCACCGGCGCCACCCGTGATGATCGACACTCGACTCATAGCGGGAACGCTATACCGAAAGCGTGACGGGATGCCCGACGGGTGGGCGCGTCCGTTAGACGCCAACCGCGCGCTCCAGATCCTTCAGCGACGTCTCTAGGTGGCCGAGCAGCCGCTGAAGCGACGGCACGCTCCTCCGGTCGCCGACCAACCCGAAGTCGAGGTTGTCGGCATTGTTGGCCAACGTGATGTTGAGCGCCTGCCCGTCGAGCGGAATCGAGAACGGGTAGTTGCCGTCGAGTCGGGCGCCGTTCCAGTACATCGGCTGCCTGGCGCCGGGCACGTTGGAGATCACGATGTTGAACGGCGGTGGCGAGGTGGAGACGAAGCCCGGTAGCAATCCGAGCGCCAGCCCGCCCACCAACAACGCCGACAAAGCCAACTGCTGAACCCGCGGCAGCTCGGAGAAGACCTTCTTGTTGTCGCGCATCGACGTGGCGATCGCTTCCATCCGCTGCACCGGATCCTCGAGATCGGTGGCGAGATTGCACAGGACCGCGCCCACCAGGTTCCCGCCACCCTCGGCGTCCTTCTCGGTGCGCAGATTCACCGGAACCATCGCGACCAGCGGCGTGTCCGGCAACGCGCGTTCTTCGGCCAGATACTCCCGCAGCGCCCCCGCACACATGGCCAGCACGACGTCGTTGACGGTCACGCCCGCAGCACTTTTGACCTTCTGGATGCGCTCCAACGCCCACGACTGGGCCGCGACGCGCCGCGCCCCGCCGATGCGAACGTTGAGCATGGTCTTCGGTGCGCGGAACGGAAGGGTGAGCTCCTGCTCGATGAGGGCGGCTCGCGCCAGCGACAGCGTGGTGGGCGCGAGGCCGGCGACCGAACCTGCGGCCTCGGTTAGCGTGCGAAGCAGTGACGGACTGGATTTCGGGCCCGACCTGCGCCGTGGCGGCAAGCTCCACGGTGCCTGAATCGACGTGTCACCCGGATCGGTGGAAAGCGTCCGCTGCACCAGCTTCATTGCCGATACGCCGTCGATCAGCGAGTGGTGAAACTTCGTGTAAACCGCGAAGCGTCCGTCGGCCAGCCCCTCGATCAGGTGCGCTTCCCACAACGGGCGGTGGCGGTCGAGCAGCGTGCCGTGCAGCCTCGAGACCAGCTCCAGGAGCTCACGCACCCGGCCCGGTGCCGGCAGCGCCGAGCGGCGCAGGTGGTAATCGAGGTCCACCTCTTTGTCCGACGACCACACCAGGTTGGTGAGCCCGCCGAAGAACGCCGGATGTTTGCGGAAGGTCGGCTGCACATCGGTCTGCTCCACCAGGGTGTCGTAGATCCCGCGCAGGAAGTCCGGTCCGGCCCCGTCCGGCGGCACGTACAGCGTGAGGCCACCGACATGCATTGGGTGTTCGCGAGATTCGCCGAGCAGGAAGATCAGGTCCGTCGGTGATATCGGTTGCATGCGGCCTCCGGCGTCGATGCTCGAGATTGCTCAAGACTTGTCTGTACATCCCCCACGCGGTCGTTGCACAAACGTGTGTTGCGGCCGCGGACCGTCCGGGCGCTACTTCAGCTTTCCACTTCCAGTAGGACCGCGCGGGGTCATCCGACGGCAGACGACGAGGGCGGCGCGGAATGTCCTTCGGGCTCGACATGCGTCATCCACCGGACGATCTCCTTGCGGTCGGCTTCCGACGGCATACCCATGTCCGGTGTATAGCCGTACACCTCGTGCAGCGGCGTGGAATCGGTGCGGGTGTCGAGGATGTCGACGTCTTCGGTGCTGATCAGCCCGGGATGTTCGACGCCGCACGCCTCGGCCACCTTGACCAGGTCGCGGCGCAGCGTCTTGACGTAGTTGGCGACCCGCTCGGCTTTGACATCGGGCACCAGGCCACGGGCCAACCAGGCGTTCTGGGTGGCGACTCCGGTCGGACACGTGTCGGTGTGACATTTCAGCGCCTGGATGCACCCGATCGCGAGCATCGCCTCGCGCGCGACGTACACCAGATCGCAGCCGAGCGCGAAGCCGACCACGGCGTTGTCCGGCAGGCCGAGCTTGCCCGCGCCGATGAAGACGACGTCCTCGTGCAGGCCCCGATCGGCGAAGATCCGGTACGTCCGCGCGAAGCCGAGTTGGAAGGGCAGCGACACGGTGTCGGTGAAGATCAGCGGTGCCGCGCCGGTGCCACCCTCGCCGCCATCGATGGATATGAAGTCGACGCCGCGGCCGGTGTCTCGCATGAGATCGGCCAGATCGCACCAGAATTCGAGGTCGCCGACGGCCGACTTGATCCCCACCGGCAGGCCTGTCTCGGCGGCCAGCAGTTCCACCCAGTCCAGAAGGCTGTCGACGTCGGAGAATTCTGCGTGCCGCGATGGGCTCACGCAGTCGCGACCCTCGGGGATTCCACGAGCGGCGGCGATCTCGGCGGACACCTTCGGTGCGGGCAGCAACCCTCCCAGAGTCGGCTTGGCCCCTTGGCTGAGTTTGATCTCCAGTGCCCGCACCGGCGCACCCGCCACCACGTCTTTGAGCTTGGCCATATCGAAGCGACCGTCGGCGTCCCGGCATCCGAAGTAGGCGGTGCCGATCTGGAAGATCAGCTCCCCGCCGTTGCGGTGGTAGCGCGAGATGCCGCCCTCACCGGTGTTGTGGAGACAGTCGGCCAGTGCGGCCCCTTTGTTGAGCGCCTCGACGGCATTGGCCGACAGCGATCCGAAGCTCATCGCGGAGATGTTGACCACCGAGTTCGGCCGGAACGCGCCGGGGCGGCCGCGGGCCGCCCCGATCACCTTGGCGCACGGCACCCGTATCTCGCGGCTGGTGCCCGGCGACGACGGTGGGACGGTCCTGGCGAACGTGCGATGTTTGATCACCGGATAGCCGGAGGTGTACTCCAGATCATTGTCGGTGCCGAAGCCGAAATAGTTGTTCTGTTTCTTGGCAGACGCGTACACCCACCGTCGCTGATCCCGGGTGAAGGGGCGTTCCTCGTCGTTGGCGGCGACGATGTACTGCCGCAGCTCCGGACCGATGGCTTCGAGTAGGTACCGCGCGTGCCCGACGACGGGAAAGTTCCGCAGGAGTGCGTGCCTTCGCTGAAACAGATCACGCGCGGCCACGGCGCCCAATGTCGAGGCGGCCGCGGCGGCGAGACCACGTACGGTGCGGCCCATGGGGTGAGGGTTTCCGGACATCCACGGACCGAAACCCCGCCCGTCAACGCGCGTGACGCAGGATCAGCAGTTCGCCGGTCAGCGTTCCGTTTTCGAGTAGCCGCCCGATGTCGCTGCTCTGCTCTTCGGCCAGCCGCCACGCCCGCTTGTGGCCGTGCCGTTCGGACAGCGTGGTCTCCACCTTCTCTGCGCGTTCACTCCAAACCACTGGAATGCCGGGCAGATCGGCGGTGCACAGCCGCTCCTCCACGACGAATGACGCTTGGTTGATGAGCCCGTCAAGACGCTCCGGTGTGGGGAAGTGATTGTCCGGAAGCCGATCGCCCGGGATCGCGCGACGCGCTACGAACGCCAGCAGTCCGACGCTCCCGCCGGGTCGCACCGTGCGGCGCAACTCGTTCAGAAGCGTGAGCTGATCCGGTGTGGTGCACAGGACCCCCAGCGACCACGCCGCGTCGAAACGCGAGTCCGCGATCGGCAGCGCAGAGCCGAGCCCACAGATCACCGGGTGGTCGAACAACCGGCTCGCCGCCCGGCATGCCCCGGTTTCGGGCTCGACGAGCACCGGTCGCACCGAGCGCCCCTGCGCGGCGTACGCGGCCGGGCCGCCGACACCCGCGCCGCAGTCCAGCAGCGTGTCGCCCGCCGCCAGCGCCATCCGCTCGATCAGCCAGTCCAGTGCGGCCGGGCTTCCGCTTCCCCGGCACGCCGCGGGGATGTGGTAATCAGGTCCCAGGTCCGCGGCCACCTGCGCCGTCCACTCTGCGACCGTGTCGAACTCGGCCTCCATCGCCTCACTCACGCTGCCACCTCCTGGATGCGGCGCCCCACCTCGGCCTTGATCTCGGCACCGACGCGCGCACCGGATGCCGACGCCAGCCCGGAGATGTTCACGCCCTCGACTCCGTCGATCGACAACAACGCTTTCGCTTCGGTGACCGCCGCCTCGATTCCCGCCGCCACCGGGTCCGCGGCGCCCAGGACGTAATCGGTCACCGACGGGTCGAGCTCAAGCCCGGGAAGCCCCTGCAGGACGGCCGCGGACACGCTGTCGGTGAACACCGCGACCGCCGCGATCACCGGGATGGACAGGCCCGCGGCGCGGGCCGTCTGCATGAAGTCGGCGATCATGGCCGGAAACGGCACGTGGTTGAGGACGGCCAAACTGGCTCCGGCGCGCTGCTTTTCAACCAGACGGGCGGGCCGACCATGTATCGGCGGTGCCGTCGGCGTCTCGGGTACCGCCGGGACCATGCCGATCGACGCCGCGAGCTCGACCAGGCGTGGCCCGTCCAGATCGAAGGTCTGCGTCACGTCGGGCCGGACGTCGTAGCCCCGGCCGTCGCCCGTCACGCACAGCGCGGTGTCGACGCCGATACTGAGTAACCCCCGCAGTTCCTGCTCGAGGACAACCCGGTTGCGGTCGCGGCACGACAGCGTGATCCACGGCGTCACACCGGCGTCGAGCAGCAAGCTGCCCATCAGCGTGGGCGGGAAGTCCGGCTTGTTCTGATGCTCACCGACCAGAACGGCGTCACATGACGGTGCGAGAAGACCGGCGGTTGCCGCGACGTCCTGCGCATCGAATGCGGCGTTGCTGAAGTCGGTGAGCACCAGGGGTGCTCTGACCGGCCGGGTTTCGTGTCGCGCCCCTGACCAGGGCACCACGTCGGCGAATGTGCACGGGCCCGGGCGCATCTCGCACTGGCCGTCGGGGCGCACACCACCACACGGACCGAACTCCATCCGTTTGGGACAGTCCAGCTCTGGTGGCGATGTCACGTATCTCCCCTTCGACGCTGAGCTCAGATACCCATCGCGTGCGTGCGGCAATCGCCACGGTGGTGCGCCCCGGTTTGAGAATCGGCAGGTCGGGGCATCAACCTGCCGTGCTGACCGCAGTGTGGTTCGGCCTGGCCGCATCCAGCTCACTGGTCATCGGCTCGCTGGTGGGAGCGAAATGGAGCCCACCGAAACGGGTGACGGGTGTGCTGCTCGCCTTCGCGAGCGGGGCGCTCATCTCGGCGCTGGCGTTCGAGCTGTTCGAAGACGCCTTCCATATGGGCGGTGCAGTGCGTTCGGGTCTCGGCCTGCTCGCAGGCGCCGCTACGTTCGTCGCCGTCGATACCGCGTTGGACAGATACATCAGCGGGAAATCCGGGCCCGACACGCGCGAAGTCGCCACCTCTGGAGCGCGCGGCGGGGTCGGCTTCGCGTTGTTGGCCGCGGTGACGCTGGACGGGGTGCCCGAAAACCTCGCGCTCGGTGTCTCGCTCGTGGGCGGTGTCTCGCTGTCGCTGCTGGTGGCGATCTTCTTCTCGAACCTGCCGGAGTCCCTCGTCGGCGCGGTCTCGATGCGCGAGTCGGGAACCAGCGCGCGCGCCGTCGTTCTGACGTGGTCACTGTGCGCCTTGTTGCTGGCCGCCGCCGTGGTGTTGGGTCGGACGGTCGCTTCGGGATTGGACGACACCCTGCTGGCGGTCGCGTTGTCCTTCGCCGGCGGCGCGGTCCTGGCGTCGCTCGCCGACACCCTCATGCCGGAGGCGTTCGAGCACGGCCGCCCGCTCAACGCGTTCGCGACCGCCGGTGGGTTCTTCCTGTCCTTCGTGCTCGCCGGCTGAGGAATTCTCGCGCCTTTGCGCACCGGGTACGTTCGTTGTGGTGGATGACGCAGACGACCGGAAAGCCGACGACATCGCCCTCACCGGAGTCTCGGAGACCGCGCTGCTGACGCTGAACGGAAGGGCACATCAGGCCCGTCATCCGAACGCGATCATCGACGATCCGATGGCGATCCGCCTCGTCGACGCGATCGATTTCGACTTCGACAAGTTCGGCCGCAAGGGCCAGGAGATGGGTCTGCGGTCGCTGGCGTTCGACCGGGCGGCGAGCCACTACCTGTCGGAGCATCCGCACGCCACAGTCGTCGCGCTGGCCGAGGGTCTGCAGACCAGCTTCTGGCGTCTGAACACTCTCCTACCGCACGCCGAATTCCGTTGGCTGACAGTCGATTTACCACCGGTTGTCGAACTGCGCGAGCGCCTGCTGCCCGCATCGCCGCGGATCACCACGCTGGCCCAGTCGGCGCTCGACTACTCGTGGATGGACGCGGTCGACGACAGCAACGGCGTCTTCATCACCGCGGAGGGGTTGCTGATGTATCTGCAGCCCGACGAGGCCATGGGGTTGATCGCGGCGTGTGCGGCTCGCTTCCCGGGTGGCCAAATGGTCTTCGACCTTCCGCCGGTACTGGTGAAGAAGTTCGCCCCGAAGGGAATGCGGTCATCGCGCCGGTACCGCGTTCCGCCGATGCCCTTCAGCTTGTCGGCGGCGCAGTTGGCCGCACTCCCGGACACCATCTCGGGGATCCGCGCCGTGCACGACCTGCCGATGCCGTCGGGGCGAGGCTGGTTCTTCGAGAAAGCGTTTCCCGCCTTCTGGCGGTTCAAGCCGACGCGTAACTTCCGCGGCGCGTACACCTTGCTCGAGTTCGGCTGACCGAGATCTTGCGCTGCCGAACAATTTCTTCACGCTGGGAACCCTCTGACGTGCGGTTCAGCGCATTTCCGATGTGATTGGATCGTTACCGAGGTTTGTCACTTTCGTCACTCGGGTAACTTTGATAACAGACCGGTCACATGGCCGGCGATCACACCGAAGAAAGAGACGAATGGGAATCCACCATGAACACCGTCCTGTACTTCAGCACCAACGGCACTGTTTATGAGACCCGCGCGTACACCACCGCGGATATCGACCAGCTCGTAGAGGATCAGGGTCTGCAATCGCTGACCAGCGCCGACCGGCAGTTCGACTTCTGGTTCAGCCCGTCGACGCAGCGCTGCCAGCGGCGCCCCAACCGAAAAGCCACCGAGCTGCTGCTGGCGACCAGCACCTTCACCGCAAAGACCGTTCCCCTGCTGCGGGGATGCGTCGTCGTGGCCACTCATGACGAGGACGGCCAACTCGACGGCCTCAGCTGGCAGCAACTCGACCTCCTGGTTCACCGCAGGCGCGCGCTGACGAAGCGCGACGAGCGAGCGCTGCTCAGGCGGATCGGGCGCGACGAGCGCAAGCAGCAACCGAAAGTCCCCAACCTGGCCCCCGTCGCCGTGGGCTGCGCCAGGCCACGCTCGGCCGTGCACTGACCCGTCGGTCGAGGAGGCGCCCACCGCTCAAGAGGCGCCACGTACGGTCGAACGGTGAACTTCGAGGAATACCGCCGTCACGACGCCACCGGGTTGGCCAAGCTCGTCGCCGACAAAGAGGTGAGCGCCGCGGAGTTGCTGGACCTGGCGAGAAACCGTGCCGCCGCGGTCAACCCGCGGATCAACGCGATCGTCCGCGACGTCCCGGCCTCACCGGCGGATGCGGCCGCGGGCCCGTTCTCGGGTGTTCCGTTCCTGATAAAGGATCTCGCCCAGGACTACGCGGGCCTGCCGACGTCGCGGGGGTCGCGCGCCCTGATGTCGAAGCCGGTAGCTGAGCACTCGGAGATCGTGCGGCGGTGGCAGGACGCCGGATTGGTCATCTTCGGTAAGACCAACACCCCCGAGTTCGGGGCGAAGGGGATCACCGAACCGGACGCGTGGGGCCCGGCGCGCAATCCGTGGGATCTGACCCGGACGCCGGGCGGTTCGTCAGGCGGTTCGGCCGCCGCGGTCGCGGCAGGGATCGTGCCGTGCGCGGGGGCGAATGACGGCGGCGGTTCGATTCGCATACCTGCGGCCTGCTGTGGACTGGTCGGCCTCAAACCGGGCCGCGGGCTGACGCCGTCGGGACCCGCGACGGGTGAGTCCATGCACGGCGCGGCGGTGCAGGGCGTGGTGTCGCGGACCGTGCGGGACACGGCGGCGATGCTCGACGTCATCCGCGGCGGCGAGCCATGGGGCCCGTATGTGCCCGGTGTTCCCTCCTCGACATTCGCGTCTTGTGTGGGAACCGATCCCGGCACCCTTCGCATCGGCGTGCGGGTCCCGTCGGCGATCAACCCATCACCGCATCCGGAAGCCGCCGCCGCGGTCGAGGCGACCGTACGGGCGCTGACCGAACTCGGCCACGACGTCGAGGAACTTCCGAGCGCCCCCTTCGACGACGCCGCCCTGGCGCGCGACTTCCTGCTCACATGGTTCGTCTACACCGCGTGGGAACTCGATGAAGCCAAACACATCTCAGGCGCCGGCGATGAATCGTTCGAACGCGACACCCTCATCCTCGCCGCGCTCGGCAGGACCACGAGCGGTGTCGACTACGTCGACGCCGTGCAGCGACGTCACGAGCACACGCGCAGGTTAACCACGTTCTTCGAGTCGTACGACCTGTTGTTGACGCCCGGGCTGGCGACCCCGCCGCCGACCATCGGCGAGTTCGACCTGCCGGTCGTGCTGCAGCGCGCCGCCGACGTGCTGATCAAGACGCGCACGGCAAAGGTGTTGCGCTTCACCAAGATCGTCGACGACATGGTGGACAAGAATCTCGGCTGGGTGCCCTACACCCAGCTCGCCAATCTGACGGGGCGCCCGGCGATTTCGCTACCGCTGCACTGGACCGCGAACGGGCTGCCGCTCGGGGTCCAGTTCGTCGCACCGCTTGCGGGCGAGTCGCTGCTGATCCGGCTGGCCGCACAACTGGAGCAGGCGATGCCTTGGTCCGATCGCGCGGCCCCGATCTAGCGGCCCGAGCACCGCTGGCGCAGCTTCGCCGCTTGCATGGTGAGGTGGCTGCGCTCCGCGAGGTTCTGCGCCTTGGCCGCAGCCTCGACGTAAAGCTCTGCGGCCGTGTAGAATTCGCCAGCCCGCTCGTGGAGGTACGCGGCCGAGGCAGTGTAGCGCGGAAGCGCCGGATCAAGCTCGGAAAGCGCCGCAAGGCCAGCTTGTGCTCCGTCGGCCTCGCCGACCGCGACGGCGCGGTTGAGTCGCGCCACCGGGCTGTCGGTGAGGCGGACCAACTCGTCGTACCACTCGACGATCTGCACCCAGTCGGTTGCCTCGGCGGTCTGCGCGTCGGCGTGCAATGCGGCGATCGCGGCCTGTGCCTGATACTCCCCCAGGCGGTCCGCGGCCATCGCGGCCTGCAGCACGGCGACGCCCTCGGCGATCATCTCGCCCCGCCACAGCCGCCGGTCCTGTTCGGCGAGTGGCACGAGGCTGCCGTCCCCGCGCGTGCGGGCCGGGCGTCGCGCATGGTGCAGCAGGAACAGCGCGAGCAGGCCCGCGACCTCGGGATCGTCTGTGGCTGATGCGAGTTGGCGGGTGAGCCGGATCGCCTCGGCAGCGAGGTCGACTTCGCCGGTGTAACCCTCGTTGAAGACGAGGTACAGCACGCGCAGGACGGTGTGGAGGTCGCCGGGGCGGTCGAAGCGGACATCGCTGACGGTGCGTTTGGCCCTGCTGATCCGTTGTGCCATCGTCGATTCCGGCACGAGGTAGGCCTGGGCGATCTGGCGTGTCGTGAGGCCACCCACGGCCCTGAGAGTCAGCGCGACGGCCGACGCGGAGGTGAGGCTGGGATGCGCGCACAGGAAATACAGCTGCAACGTGTCGTCGACAGGCGCGGCCGGACCCGGTGCGGGCTCCCCGGCGGCCTGCTGCTCGCGGCGGTGCCGGGCGACGTCGGACCGGGTGAGGTCGATGAACCGGCGCCAAGCGGTGGTGATCAGCCAGCCCTTCGGGTCGTCCGGGCGCCGGCCCGGCCAGGTGCCGAGCGCGCGCAGGAGGGCATCCTGAACGGCGTCCTCGGCGGTCGCGAAATCGGCTCCGCGGCGGACGAGTGTTGCCAGCACCGCGGGGATCAGGTCCCGCAGCTGGGCCTCGTCCACCGCGTCGGGCATCACTCGGTGACCGTCGGCGGTGCGGTCAGAAACGGCCGGACCTCCAGCCATTCGTGGATCGGGCGACCGCCCGCGCCCGGCGCCGCCGACAGTTCCCCGGCCAGTTCGACGGCGCGTTCGTAGGAGTCGACGTCGATGACCATCCATCCGGCGACCAGATCCTTGGTTTCGGCGAACGGGCCGTCGACCACCGGCGGTTTGCCTTCACCGTCGGAGCGCACCCACGCGCCCTCCGGGGCCAGGGCGGCATGGGTGACGAACTCCCCGGTGTCCTCCAGCCGTGCCGCGAAGTCGTTCATATACCGAATGTGCGCCTCGATCTCCTCGGGCGTCCACCGGTCCATCGGCACGTCGTTGACGCTGGCCGGCGCGCCCCGGTAATGCTTGAGCAGCAGATACTTGGCCATGACTTCGTCCTCCGTTCTTCGGGTCGCGACCCTAGTTGGTCGCTCATCTGTGGGACGGATCCGTCGGGCATTTCTCGACATCGTCATCCATTCGCACGAGGTCACCTGGCTATCGTGCAGCCATGAGCCTGGTGACCTACGAGTTGGACGATCACATCGCCACCATCACCTTCAACCGTCCCGAAGCGCGCAATGCGATCAACGGCGAGATGCGGCGCGACCTGAACGCGGCTTGGGAGCGGTTCCGCGACGACGAGGACGCGTGGGTCGGGATCCTCACCGCAAACGGCGACGTGTTCTGCGCCGGCGGTGACCTCAAGGACGGCGAGGGTTCGGTCGGCACCTTCGGGGGCACGTTCTGGGAGAAGCCGACGATCAACTCGTTCGAGAGCGGCATGGAACTGTTCAAGCCGACGATCGCGGCGGTCAACGGCCCCTGCATCGGCTACGGTCTGACCGGCGTCCTGTTTTGTGACTTCGTGATCGCCTCGACCACAGCGACTTTCGCGTTCCCGGAGGTATCTCTCGGTGTGCCGACGATCGTCGGTGCGATCCGGCTGCCCGAACGCATCCGGTGGGCCGACGCCATGGAGTTGTTGTTGACCGGTAAGCCGATCGACGCTGAGCGCGCCAAGGAGACCGGCCTGGTGTGGCGACTGGTCGAACCCGGTGATCTGCAGGCCGAGGCGCGGTCCTGGGCGCGCACGCTCACCGAGGCGGCGCCGCTGGCGCAGCGCGCCACCAAGGAAGTGGCCTGGCGCACGGCCGACATGGGTTGGATCGAGTCGGTCCGGTTCGGCGAGACGATGCGCAAGGTGGCCGCCGCGACCGAGGATGTGCACGAGGGCATCAACGCGTGGCGGGAGAAGCGGGCACCGCGCTGGCGCGGTCGCTGACGGGCTTTCCGCTCACGCCGTCGTGGGTTCTGACTCCGCCTCCCGTCGCTCATCCTGTAGACGGTCCTTGCTGCGCAGCAAACGAAGCAGCGTCACGAGCAGCAGACCGCCCACCACGTTGCCGACGACCGTGTAGGCGAACCACGTCGCCCAATCGCCGTAGCCGAACGGGGCGCCGGCGATGAGCGCACCGAAGATCAGCAGCGAGTCAAGGATCGAATGGAACATTTGCAGCCCGGCCAACAGGAAGCCGCCTGCGACCGCCGCGGCGATCTTGCCGAACGTCGACTCGGTGCCGTGCTGCATGCGCGTCATCAGCGTGATGACCATGCCGCCGAGCAGGGACAGCGCGACTGTCTCCGCTGAAATCGGGGCCGTGGCGAAGTGGGTGCCCGACTCGATCGTCTGCGCATGCAGTTTCGGGAAGCCCGTCATGATCAGCCACATGATCACCCAGCCCCCAACGAGATTGGCGATCAGCGTCCCGATCCACAACTTCAGCAGCTGCCCGACGCTGGCGCGTTTGGCCACGACCGTGGTGACCGGCACCAGGAACCCTTCGGTGAACAGCTCGCTTCGGCCGAGCAGCAGCGCGAGGAATCCGATCGAGAACGCGAGACCGGCGAGCAGGTGGTTGTGGGTGGCGGCCAACACCGACAGGTATGCGAGGACGCCGACCGCGACCTCGGTGCCGCCGAAGAAGCCGGTGACCAGCACTTCGCGCCATGCCCGATGCAGGCGCTGGGTGCCCTCGTCGACCATCCTCTGAAAGGCGCCCTCCAGCTCGTCCTCGATCGGACTGTCCGAATCGCCCACCTGCCGTCGCTGCGTCTCATTCTCATCCATGTGCGGGTCCTTCCCGATTCGATGACGGTCAGGGGTACCCGTCCCCCGCCTCCCCGAAGCCTCCGCGGATTAGCCGGGCCCCGGCGCATTGTTGTCGGCCGGCCACAACGGAGGCCGTCAATGTTTTCGCTTCTCGGCAAAGCCCGCAGGTCAGATGGCGTCCACGATGGGAGGAGTAGGACGCAGCCCCCATAGTGAGAGGAAATGACGGTGCGCAGCCCGCATGGCGACGATCACCCCCAGACGGCTGTCCGGTTGGGTGACGACCAGGAGTGGGCCGGGCGATGGAAGCGGTCACGGCCGGCGCACTCGTTCTGCTCGCGGTCCTCGGAACGGCCGCAGCTGTTCTCGTGATCACCCGCGCGGTGTGCAATCGCGCCCGCTCCGCCAGGTGGCAGCGCGGCCTCGACAGCTTGATCGACGGTCGGGGCCATGCTCGTATGCAGTAGCTGACCGGCCGTGCGGTGACCGCCCTCGCATGTCCCAACGGGAAACCCGCCGGTGTCGCAATTCGTGATTTACACCCGGTCTTCAGGGCCCAACCATGGACCCAGCTAGCCAGGAGAGGCGGTTGGGATGACGATCAGTGTGGCCGAGCGCGCGGAACTGCGTTCGGCGGTCCGCGAGTTGCTCGGTGACAGGTGCACCGAGGACGACGTGCGCGCGGTGATCACCTCGGACGACGGCTTCGACCGCGACCTGTGGCGCCAGCTCGCCGAGCAGGGCTTGCTCGGCATGCTCGTCGAGGACGAATTCGGCGGTCTGGGCTTCGGCGCACTCGAGCTCGAGGCCGTCGCCGAGGAGACGGGCGCCGCACTTCTGCCCGCACCGTTCACCTCCAGCGCGGTGCTGACGGTCGCGCTCATCTCGGCCGCGGGCTCCGACGAGGACAAGCGCCGACTCCTGCCGGGCCTGGCCGACGGCACAGCCATCGGCACCGTCGCGATCACCGGACCGTCCGGCACCTGGACGGCCGAGGGCGTCGACGTCGAAGCAGGCGCCGAGGGCACCCTCACCGGCGCCGCGCACTACGTCACCTGGGGTCAGGCGGCCGATGTCCTGCTCGTGGTCGCGCGCACCACCGACGGCGTCGGTGTCTTCGAGGTGGCACCGGACGCCACCGGTTTCACCCGCACCGCGGTGACGGTTTTCGACCCGACCGTGCGGCTGTCGACGTTCACCTTCGCCGCTACACCCGCTCGGCGGCTCGGCACCGCCGGATGGGACGCCGTACAGGAGGCCCTGGATCACGCCGTGATCGCGTCGGCCGGTGAGCAAGTGGGCGGCTCCCGCCGGCTCTTCGACATCACCGTCGATTACCTCAAGACGCGCGTCCAGTTCGGCCGCCAGATCGGCAGCTTCCAGGCGCTCAAGCACATGGCCGCCGACCTGCTGATCGAGGTCGAGAACGCGACGTCGGCCGCCCAGCACGCCGCCGCCGAGAAGGCCGCGCGAAGTGAAACCTCCGACGGTGCAGTAGCATTGGCCGGTTTCGCCTGCGCCGAGGCGTACGAGACCGTCGCCATGAACGCGATCCAGATGCACGGCGGCATCGGTTTCACCTGGGAGCACCCCGCCCACCTGTTCCTGCGCAGGGCGCGCACCGGTCTGCAGTTGTTCGGCGGCCCGCGCCTTCATCGCGAGCGCTACCTCGTCTCGAAAGGTGCCTGACATGGCCAGTCCCCTGCCGACCGCCGACGAGCTGCGCGCCGAGGTTCGGGAGTGGTTGCGCGACAACTGGACTCCACTTCCCAAGTCCGACGACCCGTGGGTGTCGTCGCCCGAGCGGATCGCCTGGCTGGAGAAGGTGCTCGACGCCGGTTACGCCGTGCCCACCTATCCCACCGAGTGGTTCGGCCGCGGATATCCGAGTGACCTCGCAGCCGTCATCGGCCAGGAGTTCTCGGCTATCAAGGCGCCGGGATCGCGGCAGGACAAGTACAACATCCCGGCCAACACCACGCTCAAGCTCGGCACCGAGAGAATCAAACAGGACCTGCTGCGCGACTTCCTGGTCGAGCGGTCCCGCACCTGCCTGCTCTACAGCGAACCGGGCGCCGGTTCCGACCTGGCCAGCGTGCGCACCACCGCGGTCCGAGACGGCGACCAGTGGGTGGTCAACGGTCAGAAGCTGTGGACGTCGGGCGCACTCACCGCGGATTACGCCCTGCTTCTGGCCCGCACCGACTGGGATGTGCCCAAGCACAAGGGTCTGAGCCTGTTCATCATGCCGATGAAGCAGCCGGGCATCGAGGTGCGCCCGCTGGTGCAGATCACCGGCGAATCACACTTCAACGAGGTCTTCATCAACGACGCGAACGTCTCCGACGACTATCTGCTGGGTGGCGAGGGCAACGGATGGCGGGCGCTGCAGACCGCGCTGGCCTACGAACGCTCCATCATGGGCGACAGTGGTCGCGGCTCGCGTAACCGCAAAGCGGACAGCCTGATCGAACTTGCCCGCGAGCACGGCGTCCTCGACGACCCCGCGGTGCGCTACCCCCTTGCGAAGGTGCTGGCGATGCGGGAGCTGAACCGGCTCAACAACGCACGCGCGAAAGCCGCGACGACACAGGGCACGTCCAGTTCGATCATGTCGCTTGGCAAGCTCGCGATGTCGAAGATCCTGCACACCGAGGCGGCGATGAAGACACAGATCATCGGCGCGCAGGCCTTGCTGGCCGGCCCCGAGAATCCGGTGGCCGACGACGTCAACTTCTTGACGCTCAACGCGTTCTTCACCTCGATCGGCGGTGGGACCGACCAGATTCAGCGCAACATCATCGGCGAGCGCGTGTTCGGGCTGCCCAAGGAGCCCGAGGCCGATCGCGACATCCCCTTCCGTCAGGCTCGCAGGAGCTGATCTGTGCCCCACGCCGCCGCATACGATCCGCCACTGTCAGGGATGCGGATTCTCGACCTGAGCTCGGGCCCGATGAGCGCCGTCGGCCGACTGCTCGCCGACCTCGGGGCGCGCGTGACGGTGCTGCGCCTGCCGGGTGTCACCAACGACGACGTGGTGGGTCCGCGCGTCGCAGGGGTGCCGGTGCAGACCGCCATCAACCGGCACGGCATGGAGACGGTCGAGCCGGATTCGTCGACCGCTGCGGGCCGAGACGCGTTCGCGGAAATGCTTGCCGGGGCTGACATCCTGATCGAGAACACCCGACCGGGGTCGCTCGCCGAGGCGACTTTGGCGGTGCGTGAGATCCGTAGGCAGCACCCACAGCTGGTGATCCTGTCGCTCAGCGACTTCGGCCGCGACAACGACTACCGCACCTGGCAGGGCACCGGGCCGGTGTTCCATGCCTTGTCCAGCGAGCTGTCGCGCTCCGGCATACCGGGCCGCGAGCCGTTGGTACCGCCTGCCGACTTGCCCTACCACGTGGCCGCCGCCCAGGCCGCGGTGATGACCATGGCCGTCTACCTGGACCGCCTGCGTACCGGTGAGGGCGACCTGATCGACTTTTCGATCCTCGACGGGGCCATGCAGACGCTCGACCCGCCGTTCGGCTCGGCGGGCAGCGCGTCGGCGGGCGTCGCGGTCACGATGCAGCAACGCGACTGGGACGCCGAACGCCAGCGCTATCCGATCATCCCCTGCAAGGACGGCCATGTCCGCATCTGCATCCTGGCCAAACGGCAGTGGCGCGGCATGTTCACGTGGATGGGCAGCCCCGAGGAGTTCGCCGACCCCTCATACGACAAACTCGGAAAGCGTTTCCGCTCACCGCATCTGCTCGACGCCATCGCCCGCTTCTGCGCCGACAAGACCCGCGCCGAGCTGGAGTCCCAGGGCCAGGCCCACGGCGTTCCCACCGCAGCGGTGCTGACACTGTCGGAGGCGTTGACCGCCGAACACTTCAGTGCGCGTGGCTTTTTCCGCGACGTGGAGCTTGCGCCCGGCGTGGTGGCCCCGATCCCGGTCGGCGTCAGTGAGATCGACGGACATCGCGCCAGCGCACTCGACGCGAACTCCGAGGGGTCCGAACGTCTCACCGCCGCTCCACTGTTGGCAGGCCGGCAGCGCAGAGGCGAGGGGCGGCCACTGGAAGGTATACGCGTGCTCGATCTCGGGGTCATCGTCGTCGGCGCCGACACCGGCCGGCTCTTCGGTGATCTGGGGGCCGACGTCGTCAAGATCGAACACTCCGCCCATCCCGACGGGTTGCGCGTCGGCAAGCTCACCACGATGACCCAGCCGTTCGCCGCCGGTCACCGCAACAAGCGCTCGATCGGACTCGACCTGCGCACGCAGGAGGGCCTCGAGCTCGCGCACCGGCTGGTGCGGGACGCCGATGTGGTGCTGACGAATTTCAAGCCCGGCGTCGCCGAAGCGCTGGGCATGGACTACGCGGCGCTGCGACGCATCAACCCGGGCATCGCGGTGGTGGATAGTTCTGCCTTCGGTCCCAGCGGTCCGTGGTCCAAACGCCTGGGCTACGGTCCGCTGGTCCGCGCCGCGGTCGGGTTCACGAGCCAGTGGGTGTATCCGGGCGAGCCCGAGACCTTCTGCGACACCGTGACCGTCTACCCCGACCACGTGGCGGCCAGGATCGGCGCCCTGTCCGCGATCGCGTTGCTGCTGCGCCGCGAACGCACCGGCGAGGGCGGGTCGGCGAGCATCGCGCAGGCCGAGGTGATGCTGAGCCACGTCGCCGCCGACATCGCCGCCGATGCGCTCGAGCGTGCCGGGCACCCCCGCTCCGGCGCGGGCCACGGGGCGCCGTGGGGACTGTTCCCGGCCGCGGGCGAGCACCAATGGATCGCGATCACCGTGCGTGACGCCGCCGAGTTGCAGGCACTGCGCTGGGTCATCGGCCTGCCCGGCGGCGGTGAGCTCGACCTCGACGCGGTGCGGGCCTGGACCTCCCGGCATTCGCGCACTGAGGCGATGGAACGGCTGCAGGCCGCAGGTGTGCCCGCGGGCGCTGTGATGCACGCCGACGAGCTCCCGTCCTGGGGGTACTACGAGCAGCGGCGGTCGTTCCGTGAGGAGCTTCATCCACACGCAGACGTCCCGTTCACGATGGAGAACGTGCAGATCCACTGCGATCACGTCGCCGATCCGCCGTTGCGCCAAGCCCCCCTCATCGGGGAGCAGACCGCCGAGATCGCCACGGAACTTCTCGGTCTGAGCCCGACGGAGATCGAGGCGCTGCACCGGCGCGGAGTGCTCGAGACCACCACCGGCGACGTGCAGGTCTGACCGGGCTACACCGGTGATCTCGTAGCATTCGGGGTGCACGGCCACCCGTTCGAGACACCGCAGGAATGGACATCGACTTCACCAGGCTCAGGTATTTCGTCGCCGTCGCCGACGAACTGCACTTCAAGCGGGCCGCCGACAAGTTGATGATCACACCGCCGCCGCTGAGCAAGCAGATCAAACTCCTCGAGAAGGAGCTCGGCGGGCCGTTGTTCGAACGCGGTTACCACGACGTGCGGCTGAGCCCGCTCGGGGAACGGCTGATCGGCCCGGCCCGCGAAATCCTGCGACAGATCGAGGAGTTCAAAGCCACCGCGAAGCAGGGTGTGCAGGGTTCGGCGCCGCTTCGGCTGAGCGCCACCGCCTATGCGCCGTCCGACTTGCTCGCCCAACTGGAGACGGTGTTGACAGACCTGCCCGCGCCGACGGAGTTCCGCGTTCCGGGTTCGGGCACCGAGGTCGCCGCCAAGCTGATCGCCGGACGGGCCGAACTGGGTTTGATCCACCTGCCCGCCGGTGACAAGCGCCTGCGCCACAAGGTGGTGGCCAGCTACCAGGGTGCGGTCGCGGTGCGCTTCGACGACCCCCTGGCCGCCAAAGACCTTGTGACGATCGACGAGTTGCGTGATCGGGAGGTCGTGATCGACTTCGCCCGGCCCAACCCGGTGGTGCTGGCCGGGTTGACCCGACAACTCAACAGCCGCGGCATCCACCGCATCGTGCGCACGACGAACCAGCGCGGTGGTGAACTCGAGATGGCCACCCAGGTGTTCAACCGGCATCTCGTCGCGCTGGTGAGCTACGCACCCGACTCGTTCATCGGCAAGATGTTCTCCCCGCCTGAGTTCAAGCTGGTCCCGATCGATGAAACCAATTGGCCGCCAGCGCGAATCGCGCTTGCCTGGGTGCCCGAACGGTTGCGTAGCAGGCTCGCCGAAGTCGAGTTGGCCGCAGAGCAGATCGCCGACCGGCTGGGGCCGGTGCATCGAGGTGCCTGAGGGTTCGCTCACCGACATCGCCAAAGAGCTCGGCGCCGACCCCGACGAGCTGTTCGCGTCGTTCGCCGCCTGGGCCGAGAAGAACAGCACCGTGCTGTATTCGGCGCAAGAAGAGGCGCTGATCGAGTTGGTCAGCGGCGCCAACGTCATCCTGGCGACGCCGACCGGTTCGGGCAAGTCGCTGGTGGCCACGGGCGCGCTGTTCGCGGCGCTGGCCGGTAGCCGGCGCAGCTACTACACCGCCCCGATCAAGGCGCTGGTCAGCGAGAAATTCTTCTCGCTGTGCGAGGTTTTCGGCGCGGCCAACGTCGGCATGCTGACCGGTGACGCCGCGGTCAACGCCGAGGCGCCAATCGTCACCTGTACGGCCGAGGTGCTGGCCAACATCGCGCTGCGCGAGGGCTCCGACGCGGACATCGAGCTGGTGGTGGCCGACGAGTTCCATTTCTACGGGGACCCGGACCGCGGATGGGCGTGGCAGGTTCCGCTGCTGGAGCTGCCGAAGGCGCAGTTCCTGCTGATGTCGGCGACGCTGGGCGACGTCTCGTTCCTGCGCGAGGACCTCACCCGGCGCACGAGCCGGCCGACCGCACTGGTCGCGCACGCCGAACGTCCAGTGCCGCTTTACTTTTCGTATGCGACCACCCCGATGCACGGGACGATCGGCGATCTGCTCGAGACCGGGCAGGCCCCGATCTACGTCGTGCACTTCACCCAGGCCTCCGCGCTGGAGCGCGCGCAGGCCCTGATGAGCGTCAACGTCAGCACAAAGGAGGAGAAGGCCGAAATCCGCGACATGATCGGCGCGTTCCAGTTCTCGACCGCGTTCGGCACGACGCTGTCGCGGCTGGTGCGACACGGCATCGGCGTGCATCACGCCGGGATGCTGCCGAAGTACCGGCGGCTGGTCGAACAGCTGGCGCAGGTCGGTCTGCTCAAGGTGATCTGTGGCACCGACACACTGGGCGTCGGCATCAACGTGCCGATCCGCACGGTGGTGTTCTCCGCGCTGTCGAAGTACGACGGTGTGCGCACCAGGTTGCTCAACGCGCGCGAGTTCCATCAGATCGCCGGCCGGGCCGGACGGGCCGGCTACGACACCGCCGGCACCGTCGTTGTGCAGGCCCCGGACCACGAGGTGGAGAACCTCAAGCAGTTCGCCAAGGTTGCCGACGACCCCAAGAAGCGCCGAAAACTGGTGCGCCGCAAGGTGCCCGAGGGCATGGTGCCGTGGAGTGAGTCGACGATGAAACGGTTGATCGAGGCCACCCCGAACCGCTGACAAGCAACATGCGGGTGTCGACGGCGATGCTACTCGACGTCGTCGACCGTCCCGGGGACCCGTTCGAGGCGATGCGTCGGCTGCTGACCGACAACCACGAACCGCGCAAACGACAGCTGCAGCACATCCGCGAAGCCGTCGGTATCGCGCGGTCGCTGCTGCAGGCCGGTGTGGTGGAGCGCCTCGACGAGCCCTGCCCCGACGGGCGCAGATACCGGCTGACCGTCGACCTGCCGCCGAACTTCGCGCTGTACCAACCGTTGTCGACGTTCGCACTGGCCGCCGTCGATGTTCTCGATCCGGATGCGGATACCTTTGCACTGGATGTGGTCTCGGTGATCGAGGCGACGCTGGAGGATCCGCGCCAGATCTTGGCCGCGCAGCTGAACAAGGCCCGAGGTGAAGCGGTCGCGGCGATGAAGGCCGAGGGTATCGAGTACGACGAACGCATCGAACTGCTCGAAGCGGTCACCTACCCCAAGCCGCTCGAGGAGATGCTCGAGCACACCTTCGAGGTGTACCTGCAGAGCAACCCGTGGGCCGCCGACGCGCGACTGTCCCCGAAGTCGGTGGTGCGCGAGATGTGGGAACGCGCCATGACGTTCCGCGAATACGTCAGCGAGTACGGCCTGACCCGCGCCGAGGGTGCGGTGCTGCGCTACCTGTCCGATGCGTACAAGGCGCTGCGGTCGGGGGTACCCGCCACCGCCAGGACCGAGGAACTCACCGATATCGTCGAGTGGATCGGTGAGCTTGTCCGCCAGGTGGATTCGAGTCTGCTCGACGAGTGGGAGCAGCTGACCAGCCCCGACCAGCCGCACGAGACGCCGGTGGCGGTGCCGGCACCGCCGCGCCCGCTGACCGGCAACCAGCGTGCGTTCACGGCGATGGTGCGCAACGCGTTGTTTCGGCGCGTGCAGTTGTTCGCCCGGCGGCGCTGGGACGAACTCGGCGCGCTGGACGGCGGTTCGGGTTGGACGGCACAGCGCTGGGAGCAAGTCGGGGACGACTACTTCGGCGAGCACGCCGACGTCGGAATCGACGCAGACGCTCGCGGCCCGGCGCTGCTGATCATTGACCGTGCACCCGAGGTGTGGCGGGTGCGACAGATCTTCGACGATCCTGCGGGCGACCACGACTGGGGCTTCACCGTCGAGGTCGACCTTGCGGCCTCCGACGAGGCCGGCGCGGTGGTGCTGCGGGTCATCGCCGCCGGCCGGTTCGACTGAGCGGACTGTGCTTCACGGTGCGATCGAGCGCGTAGCCTCCGCGGGACCACGGAGGTGCATCCGGTTTGGCCTGGGCGCGATTACCGCCGGCGCCCCGGGGGTACCAAGACGGACATGACATCTCCGAACGAGAATGTAACGCCCGAGCAGACCGAAGAGGCCGAGGACGTGCTGTCCCCCGCCACCCCTGGCGCCGAAGGGCTGCCGCTGCCCGATGACGCCGTGGACAAGCCGTCCGAAGGCTGACCGGGCGCCTCGGTCAGCCGGATGGAATCAGGCTCGGCGCGGCCGCGTTGATATGAGTTGAGGTAGTCCTTCACAAACGCCTCCGGGGGTGTCAGGAAGGGATTGTCAAAGATTCCTTTCGAGGACCTGAGCGTTACGCGCTCGGGTGCTCCTGGCACGCCCCGGAGGTGGTGGGCGCCCGGCACCCCGCCGCATCACCCGACAGCCGACATCACAGCGCTACCAAACCCGCACCAACCCGGATGCTCAGTTCACTACGCCCACTCAAAGCCTTGACACGACCTACAGCCAGTTAGATCGGTTCATGGCCGTTGACGATCTTTTCCAGCCGTTCACCGTCCGCTCGCTGACCGTCCCCAACCGGTTCGCGATGGCGCCGATGACTCGTCAGGCGTCGCCCGATGGAGTTCCGGGTGCCGACGTGGCCGAGTACTACCGTCGGCGAGCGGCGGGCGGAGTCGGGCTGATCATCACCGAGGGAATCCGGTTGCCGGACCCGGCCGCCGGATATCCATCCAGCATCCCGACGATCGCGGGCGACGAGGTGCTCGCCGGCTGGCGGCGGGTCGTCGGTGCGGTTCACCGGGAGGGCGGCACGGTCGCCGCGCAGTTGTGGCATCAGGGTGTGCAGCGCGACGACACCGACGGTGTGGTGCCCGTCGGCCCCTCGGCTGTGGACGGGCAGGGTCGTCCGCGGGGCCGGGCGCTTGAGAGCCGTGAACTTGCACGTCTCGCCGACCTGTACGCACAAAGCGCGGCGAATGCCAGGGAAGTGGGATTCGACGCGATCGAGCTACACGGCGCCCACGGCTACCTGCTCGACGAATTCTTCTGGACCCGAACCAATTTGCGCACCGATGAATACGGCGGTTCGCTGGGTGCGAGGACGCGGTTCCCCGCCGAGGTGGTTGCCGCCGTGCGCGAGGCAGTCGGCCCGGACTTTCCGATCATCTTCCGCTTCTCGCAGTGGAAGGGCACCGACTACACCGCGACCATCGCCGACGACCCCACCGCGCTCCAGGAGCTGCTGAGCCCCTTGGTCGACGCCGGCGTCGATGTGCTGCATCCGTCGACCCGCCGGCACTACGTGCCCGCCTTCCCCGATTACGACCGCGAGTTGAGTCTCGCCGGGTGGACGAAGAAGGTCACCGGCCTGCCCGTGATCGCGGTCGGCTCGGTCGGCTTGGAGACCCAGTTCCGCAGCGAGAAACGGGGCGAGGTGATCCAGCCGGCCCCCGTCGACCGCCTTGTCGAGCAGTTCGACGCCGATGAGTTCGACATGGTGGCGATCGGGCGGGCGCTGCTTGCCGACCCCGCGTGGGTGAATCGGTTGCGGCAGGGTGAGCTCGACCGGTTCATTGGATACGACCCCGAGACCGCGCTCGCGCAGCTCGCCTGAGCTGTGGCGAACCTCAAAGTCACTGAGACAGCGCGCTGATCGCCGCTTGGAGCTTGCTTCCGACTTCCTCGGCGATCGGTTTGAGCGAGGGCTCCTCGGTGACGTCCACGAGCAACTGCGGATTCATTGCCTCGACGAGGGTAGTTTCCGGGTCCTTTGGGTCGCTGCGCACCACGACGTTGCACGGCAGCAGTAGACCGATCTGACGTTGCGCATTGATCGCCCGGTGCGCCAGCGGCGGGTTACATGCGCCGAGGATGAGGTAGCTTTCCATGTCCTCACCGAGTTTGTTCTTCAGCGTCGCTTTCACGTCGATCTCGGTGAGAACGCCGAATCCTTGATCGGCCAGCGCCTCACGCGTTCGGGCGACGGCATCGTCGAACGAGGTCTTCAGGCTGGTGGCCAAAGCGATGCTTATGATGACTCCTTTCGTCGATCGTGAATTGTCAGGCCAAGGCCAGGAAGAGCTTCTCGAGTTCTTCCTCGGTCATCGGCCTCTCATTGCCCTCTTGGTCGCCGGTCATGCATTCGCGCAGACCCGTCGCGACGATCTTGAAGCCGGCGCGATCGAGCGCTCGCGACACCGCCGCGAGTTGCGTGACGACGTCCTTGCATTCTCGGCCCTGCTCGATCATTGCGATCACACCGGCAAGTTGCCCCTGCGCACGCCGCAACCGGTTGAGCACAGCGACAATGGCTTCCTGGTCGCCAACCATGGTTCTCCCTTCCACATCCATCTGAATGGTACCCCTGGGGGTATTTGCGTGATAAGTACCTCCCGGGGTATCCTCATGGTATACCCCTGGGGGTATCTGGTTCATTCTCCGCAACCCGGGAGGAGAGAAGGATGATTCTCGAGCAGTACTACATCGAATGCCTGTCACACGCGTCGTACCTGATCGGCGACGAGTCGACCGGACGCGCGATCGTCGTTGACCCGCGCCGAGACATCACCGAATACCTCGCCGATGCCCGTAAGCACGGGCTGACGATCGAGGGCGTGATCAACACCCACTTCCACGCGGATTTCGTGTCCGGCCACCTCGAACTCGTCGACGCGACCGGTGCCTGGATCGGCTTCGGTGAGGTCGCCGAAACCGAGTATCCGATCCGCAGGCTGGCCGATGGAGAGCGCCTGTCACTGGGTCAGGTCGACTTGGAAATCCTGTCGACGCCTGGCCACACTTGGGAGTCGATCAGTGTGCTGGTTCGCGAGCGTGCCGATTCCGAGCCTTCGGCCGTGCTGACAGGCGACTCGCTGTTCATCGGCGACGTCGGCAGACCGGATCTGGTCAACATCGGTGACAGCTCGACCGATGACTTGGCCCGAGCCATGTTCCACACGGTCCATGACAAGCTGATGAAACTGCCCGACCACGTACTGGTGATGCCGGCCCACGGTGCCGGTTCGTCGTGCGGCAAGAATCTATCCGCGGAACTGACATCGACAATCGGCGAGCAGCGGGTGAGTAATCCCTCGGTACAGCCGATGAGCGAAGAGGCCTTCGTTTCGATGATCACCCACGGTCAGCCCGCCGCGCCGGCATACTTCGCCTCGGATGCCACGATGAACAAGCGGGTCCACCCGCTGCTGCAGCAGGGGCGCACGGTCCTCGAGATGAGTCCGCAGCAGATGCGGGCAGCGCTCGAAGCCGGCGTGCGTGTGGTCGATGCGCGCGGCGTCGATGATTTCGCCGCGGGACACCTACGAGGGTCGGTCAACGTCGGCTTCGACGGCCGATTCGCCGAAACCGTCGGGATGGTGGCCGAGGTCGGCGACCAGATCGCCCTCGTGACGTATCCGGGAGAAGAGCAGGAGTCTGCACTCCGGCTGGCCCGCATCGGTTCGGACAACGCCATCGGATATTTCAATGTCGGTCGCGACGGACAATTCCCTGCAGAGCTGATGGATCTGGTGCAGTCTGCACCTCGGACCACGGTTGTCGAGCTCGACGAGATGTCGGCCGTGAAAGACGTGACGCTGATGGACATTCGTAACCCCAGCGAGCGCGAAGCCGGCGCCATTCCCGGCTCGATCCACATTCCGTTGGCGCAGTTGCGGAACCGAATGAGTGAAGTGCCGGCCGACAAGCCGATCGTTGTGCACTGTGCGGGTGGCTGGCGTTCGAGCGTGGCAGCGTCCTTGCTGCGCGCCAACGGATTTCGACGGGTATCCGACCTGATGGGCGGATACAACGCTTGGGTCGATGCCCGCGCCACCCTCTGAGACGTCTCGTCAGGAAAGGAGATAGGCGCATGTGTTACGCCGTTCGATGCCCGTCCTGCGGTAAGACGACGTGGGACGGCTGCGGACGACACGTCGACGACGTAATGCGGTCGGTGCCGGCCGCGCAGCAATGCCGCTGTCGACGGACGACCGAACCGCCGTCCCGCCGCGCCGGCGGGTTGTGGCGTCGCAGGTAGCCGGGTACGGAACAGCCCATGGCGTTGGTAATAGGCTTGGCTCTCGGCGCGCTGATCGGCGTGCTGTTGGGACTGCTCGGCGGCGGCGGGTCGATCCTCGCCGTTCCCGCGCTGGTCTACGGGGTGGGTCTCGGTGTCGAAGAAGCCATCCCGATCTCGCTCGTCGTCGTGGCAGCAGCGTCGGCCGTCGGTGTGCTGCCGAAAATCCGTGCCCGACAGGTTCGGTGGCGGATGGCCGGAATCTTCGCAACGGCCGGCATCCCGGCGACGATCCTCGGCAGCGCGATCAGCAGACACCTGCCCGAGTCGGCGCTGCTAATCGGGTTCGCCGCCGTGATGGTGGTCGCCGGCGTCCGCATGCTGGCAGATCAGGAAAACACCGGCACCGCCTGCGAGGTTCGCGCCGGGCAGGTCAATTGGCGTCGATGCGCGCCGCGATCGATCGGAGCCGGTTTCCTGGTCGGGCTGCTGACCGGGCTGTTCGGCGTCGGTGGCGGCTTCCTCATCATTCCGGCACTGGTAGTGGTGCTCGGCGTCGAGATGTCCACGGCGATCGGCACCTCGCTGCTGATCATCGTCGCGAACTCGGTGGCCGGAATCGTTTCCCATCTCGACGGCTTCAGTGCCGACTGGATGGTCACGGGGGCGTTCGTCGTCGCCGCGATGGTCGCATCGCTCGTCGCCGGCTACTTCGGCACCAAGGTCGACACCGACCGTCTCCAGCGCTGGTTCGCCTACCTCGTCTTCGTCGTCGCTGCATTCCTGCTCGTCGACACGATCTTCTTACGTTGACCTGAAAAGGAGTAACTCAATGGACGTCTCGATCATCGAAACTTCCGGACTCGGTGACCGCAGCTACTTGATCACCCACGGCGGCGTGGCCGTGGCCGTCGATCCGCAGCGCGACATCGACCGGGTACTCGCCCTTGCCGATGAGCGCGGGGCTCGCATCACCCATGTGCTGGAAACGCACCTGCACAACGACTACGTCACCGGTGGGCTCGAGTTGTCGCGCGCGCTCGGGGCCGAGTATGTGGTTCCAGCGGGCGACGACGTCGACTATCCGCGCCGTGCCGTCGCCGACGGTGACATCGTCGACGCCGGCCCCATCCGATTGGAGGCGATGCACACCCCGGGTCACACTCACCATCACATGAGCTATCTGCTTCGGGACGAAACCGGTGCGGTTCACGGCGTCTTCACCGGAGGATCGATGCTGTTCGGGACGACCGGTCGCACCGACCTGATCGGTGCGGACGACACCGAAGAACTCACCCGCGCGCAATATCACTCGGTGCGCAAGATCGCCGCAAGCGTGCCCGCCGACACACCCGTGTACCCGACCCACGGTTTCGGCAGCTTCTGTTCGGCCACACCGGCGTCTGGCGACGAATCAACAGTCGGTGAGCAACGGCGGACCAATCCTGCTCTCACACAAGATGAGCAAAGCTTCGTCGACGAACTCCTCGCCGGGCTCTCGGCCTACCCCGCGTACTACGCGCACATGGGCGTCATCAACAGCGAGGGCCCGGCCCCGGTCGATCTGACGCCACCCGAGCCGATCGACCCCGGGGAACTGCGCCGCCGCCTGGAGGCCGGCGAGTGGGTGGTCGACTTGCGTAGCAGGACGGCATTTGCAGCCGGGCATCTGCAGGGAGCGTTCGGTTTCGAGCTGTCGGGCTCCTTTGTCAGCTACTTCGGATGGCTCTACGACTGGGGCGCTCCGGTAACCCTCATCGGTGAGTCTCCTGATCAGGTTGCCGACGCAAGACGCGAATTGGTGCGTATCGGGGTAGACCGACTGACGGGCGCCGCCACGGGCGACATCGACCAGCTGCGCGGCGGAAGTCCGCTCCGCTCATACCCGGTCTCCGATTTTCGCCGTCTGGCCGAGCATTGCCGGACGAAGGCTGTCGCGGTGCTCGATGTACGGCAGAGCCACGAATACGGGTCCGAGCACATCCCAGGAGCCGTCAACATACCGCTGCATGAATTGCCGAAGCGTCTCGACGAGGTTCCTTCCTCGACCGTATGGGTGCACTGCGCGTCCGGCTATCGGTCCTCGATTGCGGCGTCGATTCTCGACCGCGCCGGTCATGACGTCGTCCTCATCGACGACGATTTCGACAACGCCGCAGATCTTGGCCTCACCGCACCGCCGCAGCCATAGGGTTCGATCCTGTCCCGAACGGGCATGTACGGCTTACCGATCGAAGACGAAGGAGCCCTACATGGTCAGCCAGGCCGCCGACCGCCGATCCACCTCGACAGTTCTGTTGGCGCTTGCTGTGGCCCTGGCCACTGCGGCCACGCTCGTCGTCAACTACCTCGCCAACAGCCTGCCGATCAACGGCCAGACCACCGGCGACGTCACCCGTCGCTTCGAGGTGTACTTCGTCCCCGCCGGATACGTCTTCTCCATCTGGAGCTTGATCTACCTCGGGCTGATCGCCTACACCGCCTATCTCGGCGTGACGCTCGCGCAGCGACGCGACGACAGCGGCGCCGCACGCGCCATCGTCCCCTGGTACCTGCTGACCGCCGCGGCCAACTGCTGCTGGCTGTTCGCGTGGCACCACAACCAGTTCCCGCTGAGCATGCTGGTGATGGTCGTGCTGCTGGTCGCTTTGATCGTCATCTACCGTCTGCAAGCCTCTCGGCCACCCACCTCGACGCTGGAGCGGTGGACGGTGCACATCCCGTTCCGGGTGTACCTGGGCTGGATGTCGGTCGCGACGATCGCCAACGCGACGATCACCCTCGACGACGCCGGGTGGTCAGGGTTCGGGCTCTCCGAACCGACCTGGGGCGTCATCATGGTCGTGGTGGCGGCCGCGCTCGGAGTGGTGATGAACCTGCGCCACCGCGACATCGCCTACGGGCTGGTGATCATCTGGGCGCTGATCGGCATCGCGGTGCGGCTGAGCGAAATCACGCCGGTCCTGATCGCCTCACTGGCGGGCGCGGCGGCGGTGGGTCTCGCCGTAGCGGTGAGCGCGCGCACCCAAACCGCTCAACGCGGAAAGACGCAGGCGCGGTCGTAGTCGCGACCACAGCAGGGTGGTCAGTCGAAAACCCGCTTCTCCCACAGCAAGACGAGTTTGGTGTGAGCCCGGGGAAGCAATCGGGTCAGTAGATCGAACCTCTCGCCCGGCGCGCTCAGCTTCGTTCAGTGCGGACGTCGCGATGTTGGTGGCAATGCCCCCCGGGTGCACAACGGTGACTCGCACCGGATGCCCCTCTGTGAGCATCTCAGCACGAAGGGATTCGGTGAATCCGCGAACCGCGAATTTCGTCGTGCAGTAAGCCGACATCGACGCTTGGCCAAGTAAGCCGTTCAGGCTCGAGATGTTCACGAGATGCCCGTCGCTCGAAGCGATGAGATGCGGAAGAAATTCTTTCGTGCCGTTGATGACGCCCCACAGGTTGATGTCGACGATCCGTTCGTATGTCTCGTAGTCATTGTCGAGCAGCGCGGCACCATCCGCGACGCCCGCGTTGTTGTAGAGCTGATGAACAACGCCGTAGTGCTTCACGACGGCCGACGAATAATCTGCCACCGCACGCCGATCACTTACGTCAAGCGGCTGAATGGGGGTTCCCTTCCGACCGCGCAGACCCTCGCAGCGGTTCCGCGCAGAGCTTCGTCGTCGACATCCGAAATCGCCGTCAGGGCTCCGCGGCGGGCAAGCCCGATGGCCAGCGCACGCCCGATACCCGACCCGGCGCCGGTGACGACCGCGACCTTACCGTCGAATTTCGTCACAGTTCGTCCACAGCGCCGGCTTGGTTGTTGCGCGATGCCGTTGTCTCATAGGCGTCTACATCGAATCGTTTCGTCTGTGCGCGGAATCGGAACGTGAAGTCGGGCCACAGTGTGGTGTTGTTGCCGTGGGCGTCGAGATACCAACTGGCGCAACCCCCGGTCATCCAGACCGATCCGGTGAGCTTGTGCTGCAGTTCCTCGTTGTAGGCGTCCAATGCCTCCTGGCGCACATCAAGTCGGCTCAGGCCGCGGCGTGTCATGGTGGTCACGGCGTCGACGACATAGTTGAGCTGCGATTCGATCATGTACACCATCGACGTGTGGCCCAGCCCGGTGTTCGGGCCGATGAGGACGAACATGTTCGGGTAGCCGGCGATCGTCGTCCCCTTGTAAGCACGCATGCCCTTGTCGGCGAAGGTCTGGCTCAGGCTGCGTCCGTCGCTGCCGCAGATGGTGTCGAACATCGGCGAGTCCGTGACGTGAAATCCGGTCGCCACGACGATCGCGTCTACCTCACGAGCGGTGCCGTCTTCTGTGATGATGCTGTGCCCGTTGACCTCCCGGATGCCGTCTGTGACGAGATCGACGTCGTCGCGGTCGAGCGCCGGATACCAGTCATTGGCGATGAGCATCCGCTTGCAACCGATCCGGAAGTTCGGTGTCACCTTGCGTCGCAACTGTGGATCGCGAATCTCTGCGCGGATCTTGGCACGTGAGAGCAACTCGAACAGCTTCATCAGGCGCGGGTTCTTCGCCAATCCGACCACTTGTACTTCCCGGGCCGCGTAGATCCCTGCTCGGGCCAGCCGCAGCACTCCGGGGATGTTGCGGAACGCCCACCGTTCGGCGCGGGTGAAGGGCCGGTCGAAGCGGGGCAGCAACCAGGGCGCCGTGCGCTGGTAGACGTCGATGTGGGCGACTGTGTCAGCGATCGCCGGGACGATTTGAATCGCCGAGGCCCCGGTTCCGATGACGGCCACCCGTTTACCGGCGAGGTTCGCATCGTGGTTCCACTGCGCGGAGTGAAAGAGTTCGCCGTCGAAGTCGTCGATCCCCGGGATGGCGGGCAGGGACGGTTCGGCCAACGCGCCGAACGCGCCGATGAGCACATCTGCTGTCATGGTTCCGCGGGTCGTCGACAGCGCCCAGCAATGGTGCTCCTCTTGCCACGCGGCTCGTGTGACCTCACACCCGAAGACATGTCGATCGAGCACGCCGGCACGGCCCGCGACGCCACAGATGTATTCCTCGATCTCCGGCTGCGTAGAAAACGATCGAGTCCAGTTCGGATTCAGCGCGAACGAATACGAGTAAAGATGTGAGGGTACGTCGCACGCTGCACCGGGATAGGTGTTGTCGCGCCACGTGCCACCGACATCGTTCCCGCGCTCCAGGACGACGAAGTCACGATGCCCGGCCTCGTCCAACCTCACCGCCGCGCCGAGACCGGAGAACCCGCTTCCGACGATGGCGATGCGCGTGTGACTGGGGAGCTGCTGTGACTGCGACCGGATCGATGGTTCGTCAGGCACGATGCCCCCTCCGCGACGTTTCGCTTACGGTGTAGGCAAGAAGTAGCCACTTCGGCCGCTGCTTACACAAGCGCCCGGGCAGGAGCACACCGCAGAGCAGTGGGATGTTTCCCTGTACATGCGCAAGCCGCTTGAGATATGACTGTGAGATAGACAAGGCCATGCCGGAATCGACAGCCCACCCGCCCGCAGCCCCGTCCGCTGTCCGGCACCCAGGGGCCCCGTCGGCTTTCCGCTACCCAGCGCTCACCGGCCGCCGCGCGCGCCTGCGAAATGTGGTGAAGCGACTCGCCGGTGTCGATCTGCTCCCCTGCGACGACACCGCACGGGCGTTCATCGCCGGCCTCAACGAGGGCGACCCCGTCGCCGAACGCTTCGTGGCCGAGACCTATCACGGTGAGCTCGGCGCTCGGAAGGCCCGCGATCTGGTCGAGAAGGCACAGCGGGAAGGTATCGACAATGTGCCCGAGGCGTCCGAGTCGATGCGTGCGCTATTCGACGAGTTCGAACAACTACCCGCGTGGGTCGACCCGGACCTCGTCGAGCAAGGAGCAGCGGTCTGGCGACGGTGGGCCTACGCACTGGGCGCGCTCGGCAACGCCGGCACCAACGACACCTACACCGAGGGCTGGCTGGCGGTACCTCTGTCGCTCTCCGGTGGTTACGCCGGCCAACGCGCCCTGCACCGGTATTTGGAAACATCACGCTGGTGGATCGAGGTCTGCCGCCCCGGCGCCATCCTGACGCCAGGGTCGTTGGGCCGCAACATTTCCCTTCATGTGCGCATCATGCATGTCAGCGTCCGCGACCGCGTCAGACAACACCCGGAGTGGGACTTCGAACGCTGGGGTCTGCCGATCAGCCAGTCCGCGATGCTTCTCACTCTGTTGGGGGGAAGTGTTGCACCGGCGTTCGGCCTGTTCATTCTCGGTCACCTCACCTCTCCGCGAGAGATGCGTGCCGTTCTGCATTTCAACCGCTACTGCGGCCACCTCGTCGGCGTGCGATGCGACGGCTACTTCCCCGAGACCGTCGCCGATGCGTGGCGCGTCCTGTTCATGTGCGATGCGGCGCGCAGCTACGACAGCGCGGACAGCGGTACCGAACTGGTCCAGTCCTTCGTTCCCGCGTTCGCGCCCGCCGCGACCCATCGCGGGCTGCAACGGCTTCGCGCCGAGTATCACTACCGCCTACAAGCGGGGTACCTCGGGCTGTACATGCTGCCGTGGAACCGGCGCCGTTACCGCCTACCGTCGGCTCTGCCGGGAATGCTGCTGTTACTGAGCCGCTTTCCACTGATCCTCGCGCTGGAGATCGCGCGGCGATTGTCGTCGAAGATGGACCGTTGGTGGCAGCGAACCAATCTCCAGCGGTGGGAAAACTGGTTGCAGTGGCAATCCGACGGCAAGGCAGCGGCTTTCGAGGCCGCGGTACCCCTGCGCCGCTGATCACGCACGCTGATCACCCCGCGACGCTGATCCGTCGACCACGATTAGGCCCGCGACGCCACCAATGACGGACTGCCCACACCGATGGTGATCAGTGGCGCCGCCCCGGGGTCGAGCCACGTCAGCAGCGTGCGCATCTCGTCGCGCCCGATGGCCACACAACCCCAGGTCGGGTTCCCATCGGTCACATGGAGGAAGATGCCCGAGACCCGTCCTGGTATGCGTTGCGGGTTAACCGTGATGTTGACCGCATAGTCGTAGACGGGGCCGGAGTCGTAGAGATTCTCCGCGATCGACGACGGTTTGCGAGGTCCGCGCACATGGGTGTTGTACGTAGGTGACGAGGCGTCCTCGTCCCACCAGTCCTGGTTTGTGGTCTGGAAGTACGGCATCTTGGTGCCCGGATTGGGCTGGCGGCCGAAGGCCTGGTCGAACGTGAAGGTCCCCACCGGCGTGCGGTGGACACCGTCAGCGGGTGCACCGACACCGACCGCGCCGACTTTCGCGGGTGTCGGTCCCAGGACGGGCTTCCATTTCTGTCCGGTGCGTTGAAAGGCGGTGAGGGTGCCCGAGGTGGCGTCCGCGCTGGGCACGCCGACGACAATCCACTGCGTCGTCCGCGCGGTCGCGGCAGCGGGTTGTGCCGACGCGGGCGCTGCGAGCAGTACGCACAGGAGCGCAGCACCGAGGTACGCCAGCGCTTTTCGCAGTTTCACGGGTTACCTCGGAACCGGACTCGAACGGTCGAATGCAGAATCTGCACAGCGTATCCGTGCCAAGCTGTCCAGTACGGTGTGCGAAACCTGTTCGCAGCCAAGCTGAGACCGTGTCGCGATCCATCCACTCGACCAGTGAGGCGATGATTCGGTGAACCAGGGATTCGGCGGTCATCCGGTGATCCGGTGATCCGGTGATCCGGTGATCCGGTGATCCGGTGATGATCATCGGGTGTGATGCCGCGTCCACACGTAGACCCAGGTACGAATCGCGTTGTGGGCGGACCTGTTCGACGGTCAGTTGGTGGGTGGTGGTGGTTGGGGTTGGAAGGGTTCGTACCAGCGCCATTGGGCGTGTTCGCCGAGGGGTCCGGGGCAGGGCGCGACGTCGGGTGGGGGTTGGGTGGGTGTGCGTGCCAGGGATCCGGGGTGGAG
>NZ_JBCGVF010000004.1:0-129314 GCF_048452905.1 Mycobacterium neumannii
AGCAAGTCAGCCTGGGGCAGCACTACGCCGGTTCGCGCTGTGATGTTCACGTCGACGGTGACCTGCTGCGCTTTTACATTGGCGACGTTCTGGTCAAGACCGCCGCACGCGCCAGCACCGGCAAGGTGAGAAACAAACGGGCCCTGCGCACCCAAACAGAGCCCTAACCACCACACCGAGTGTCAAGGATCAACCGCAGCAGATCCGTCAAGAATCAACCGAAGCCCAACAGGGGCACTTCGCGTTTTCGCAGTTCAGATGGTGTTTTTACCTCAGGTGAGCGGGGCGCACCACGTCAGACTGGTGCCGCCCTGAGAGGCACCCTCGACGGAGAACTGGCCACCGACCTCCTCGGCGCGGGCGCGGAGGTTGGCCAACCCGCTCGGTGTCACGTCGGCGGCGATGCCACACCCGTTGTCGACGACCTCGATACACAGGTCGTCCCCGACGGTCACGCCGATCTGCAACGTACTGGCGTTCGCGTGCCGCACAGCGTTGCTAACCGCCTCGCGCACCACCGCTTCCGCGTGCTCGGCCAGTTTGTCGCTGACGACAGACAGCGGACCCGAGAATCTTGTTGTGGTGCGCATATCCGGGTCGGCGAACTGATCGATCGCCTCGTCGAGCCGCTGCCTCAGCGTGACGCCCGGCTGCGCATGGTGCAGGTCGAAGATCGCGGTGCGGATCTCCTGGATGACCTCTTGAAGGTCGTCGACGCATCCGGCGAGCCGCTCCTGCACCTCCGGCGTGCGCGCCCGTGGGATCGTCCCCTGCAATGCCAGGCCGACGGCGAACAGCCGCTGGATGACGTGATCGTGCAAGTCGCGGGCGATGCGATCGCGATCGGTCAGGACATCGAGCTCTCGCATCCGGCGCTGGGTGCTGGCCAACTGCCACGCCAGCGCCGCCTGGTCGGCGAAAGCCGCCATCATGTCCATGTTCTCGTCGGTGAACGGCGACGCGCCGACCGGTCGAAGTGCAACCAGCACACCGGCGACGGCGTCGCCCGCGCGTAGCGGCAGCAACAGCGCGGGACCCGTCTGGAGCCCATCCACGCCGAGCCCGAGTCCGTCGAACCGCATCGGCGCGCGTTGCGTGAACGCCTGGCCGATCGGGCTGTCCGCGACGGAAACCGCGTCCAGGCCCAATGCTGGAACGTCGCCCGCGGTGGCGGCGACGACGAGTTCGGTCGCCTCCGAAGGGAGCACCTCGCGGTCGGTCGGAACGAACACCGCGGTCAGACCGGCCCCGCTGAGCTGACGCGACTTATCGGCGACCTGCCGGAACACCTTCACCGGTTCGGTCCCCGACAGAAGTTCAGTCCCGATATCGCGGGTGGCCTCGATCCACGACTGCCGGTGCTTGGCTTGTTGGTAGAGCCGCGCATTATCGATCGCGATGCCCGCGGCCGCCGCGAGCGCCTGGACGAGGACCTCGTCGTCCTCGCTGAACGGCTGACCACCGGCCTTCTCGGTCAGATAGAGGTTGCCGAAAACCTCGTCGCGGATTCGGACCGGTACGCCGAGGAAGGTGACCATCGGCGGGTGGTCCGGCGGAAACCCAACGGACGCAGCGTGATGCGCGATGTTATCGACCCTGATCGGCTTCGGGTCGTCGAGGAGCAGGCCGAGGACGCCCCTTCCCTCCGGCAGGTGGCCGATCGCTCGGGCTGCTGCGTCGTCGATTCCGTCGTACACGAACTCGACGAGTTCGTGACCTCGACCGCGAACCCCCAACGCTCCGTACTGCGCATCGACCAGATCGATGGCCGTTCGCACGATGGTGCGAAGCGTTTCGTCGAGTTCGAGGCCGGAGGTGACGACGAGCATGGCCTCGAGCAGTCCGTCGAACCGGTCCCGTCCCTCGACGATCTCTTCGAAGCGATCCTGGACCTCGGACAGAAGCTCACGAAGGCGCAACTGCGACAACGTCTCCCGGAGCGATCGCATACTTGCGTCGTCCCCGGATCGCGCTCTGTCCGTCACCGCTCTGCCGTTCCGATCCTCATCGACTCACCACCAGCCGCTGGGGCCGATGTTACGCGTCGCCGTCGCGCGCCCTCGGCAGCTGCGCGCCACCAGTCAGATGTTCATCGACAACCCGACGAAATACCCGGTGCGCCTCGTCCACCGAGTCCGCGAGCGGACGGGCGGTGTCGAGTCGGTGGGATCGATCGGAGCCCGCGTCGCCACCGAGCGCAACGGCGATCTGTGGTGTCGCATCCGAACTCGACGGCCCTCTGGCCACAACCCGTTCGGCGGCTTCCGCCGACGACAGCGAACACACGAAATGGACCATGGCCGATGAGGTTTCGGCAGCGAGTCGATACACCCTCTCCTGTTGCTGCGCATCGCGCCAGGTGCCGTCGAGGATGACGGTCTCACCGGTGGACAGCAGAGTACGGGCTCGACGCAGCACCTCGTCGTAGACCGCGCGCACGTTCTCGGGCGCATACAGTCCCACGTACAGTTCGCCGACCTGTCCGGAGATGGCGCCGGACCGTTGTAGCTCGCGCCGCACCTCATCGGTAGAAATGACCCGGGCGTCGACCCGTGCGGCCAATCCGTGCGCCACGGTGGTCTTGCCGGTTCCCGGGCCGCCGCCGACGATGACCAACCCGACGGTGCACGATCGCAGGTGGGCCAGGGCGATGTCGAGATGACGTATCGCGTCGGCCACCGCTTCCGGGTGCCCTTGATCCACGCGGATGCAGTCCACCTTCGCCCGCACCACAGCGCGGTACGCGACGCTGAAATCCCTCAAGGACCTCGGTGCGGGATCGTCGGCCCGCCGGAGGTACTCGTCGAAGAAGTGATCAGCGAGGTCTTTGCGGCCGAGGAACTCCATGTCCATCGCGAGAAAGGCTGCGTCGTCGACACCGTCGACGTAGCGCAGTCGATCGTCGAACTCGAGGCAGTCCAGCAGTACCGGACCGTCGGGCATGCAGAAGATGTCCTGTGTCTGCAGATCCCCGTGACCGTCGACGACGCGGCCCGACGCGATCCGCTGCGCGAACAACTGGCCACGGCCGGCCAGGTACCGGTCGGCCAGGCGTGTGACCTCGCGCAGCGTCGCCCCGGGTAGGACGCTGTCGACATATCGCTCCAGTTCACCGAGATTCTGGTGCCAGCGCTCGGAAATCACGGCAGCCGTCGCCTGTTCGTCAATATGTCTGCCGCGTAACGCGTTCCGGTGGAAGCGCGCCAATCGGTCCGCGATGGCGGTGAGGCATCCGTCGACGGGATCGCCGTTGCCTACGAGCGCGGCAAGCCGGGCGGATTCCGGGTAGCGGCGCATCACGATGACGGGCTCGGCGGGTTCACCCGGCGTGGCGAAGTGACCCACGCCGAAATAGCTTTCCGGCGCCAACCTGCGATTCAGCGCCACTTCGCGTTGGCACGTCTGCTCGCGACGTTCGCGGGTGCTGAAGTCGAGGAAGTCCGTGACGATCGCTTTTTTCGTTTTGTATGCGCGGTCCCCGATGAGAGCAACCAGCCCTGTGTGCGTCTCATGGATCTCGGCGTGGAGATTCACGTTGCTGGACGGATCTCGGCGGGTGATCGCGGTAACCGATGCGGTCGTCATACCTCAACCCTCTCGCAGCGACGCTCTCGGTAACAGGGTCGGAAGACCCTTACCGCGAAATACCGCCCACGCGTCACCGGCTCGGTCGGCAGACCATCACCGGAACGGTGGCGTGTTGCAACAGATTCAACGCCGTCGACCCCAGGATGGCGCTGGCCAGGGCGGGCTTCCCGTGGCTTCCGACCACCAACAGCTGCGCACCATCAGCGCGACACCGATCCATCAGTGCTGCAGCCGGTTTCGTGTGTTCAACGAAGCACGGTGCGGAAACCTGTGTGTAGCGCTGATTTATACCGTCGACATCGTTCGTCAACTGCGCCCACTCTGCCGTCTCGAGTGCATCCCAGTCGATCAGCAGTGGTAGTCGCGTGGCCACCGCGCGCAGCGGCGACGACCACGACCGTACGGCCGCCAACTTCGCATTGAACCGTTCGGCGAACTCGAACGCGTTCTCCAGAGCGGCCAGAGACGACGGTGTCCCGTCCACCCCGACGACTACCGGATCGTCCGTCGGCACGACGTTCGACCCTCGCCAAGCGACAACGGGGCAGTCGGCGCGCGTGGCCACAGCCAGTGTCGTCGAACCCAGCAACAGCGCACCCGCAGCGGTGACTTCGTCGTTGCCGACCACGATCATCCGCGCGGCCTTGCTGAGTTCCACCAGAACCTCGGTGACCGGAACATCGGTGGAAAGGGTCGTCACCTCGAGTTCGTGGTTCTGTGAGCGCACGGTCTCGTCTGCTCGGCGCAGAATGGCATCGGCACTCTCGCGCTGGTGCTCGAGGACGGCCGCTCGCATCGCGGCGACGGTGTCCGTCACGTTGTGCCCGACGGCCGGTAACGCATGCACGATGTGCAACGACGTCTCGTACCTCGCCGCCACCGCGGCCGCCCACCGTGCCGCGTTGACCGCGGCATCGCTGCCGTCCACTCCGACCACAACCGCACCTGTGCGCATGGGAACTCCTGTCGTCACCATCGGGATTCGTTTCGCCCGCGAAAATGATGATGATCGGTCTCGCGTGCTCCGGTGTAGAGGCGAAAGTCCCTGGGCTTCAGCGCCGAGCGATGATGACCGGCATGCGTGAGGCCTGCGCGACGGCCGAACTCACCGATCCGAGCAACATCCCGGCGAATCCGCCGAGGCCCCGGCTGCCCACCACGAGAAGCTGGGCTCGTTCGGATTCTTCGAGCAATCGCCGAGCCGGATTGCCTGGGCCGACGATGCGCTGAACGACGACATCGGGATAACGCTCGTTCCAGCCGGCAACGCGTCGCGCGAGCTCCTCTTCTGCCCGAGCACCGCCTTCTCGGACGCCGGAATCTCCGGTGCCCGTCCATGTGTGAACGGCGAGCAGCCCTACCCCGCGACGATCGGCCTCGTCGAAGGCGATCTCCGTCGCCAATTCCGAGGCGGGCGAGCCGTCGATGCCGACCGCTACCGGGGCCGTCGCCGGATGATCCATCAGGGGGTCCTCGTCATGGATCACCGCGACCGGACAGTGTGCATGGTGCACAAGACCTGAGCTGACCGAGCCGAGAAGCAAACCTTTGACACCTCCCAGACCGCGGCAGCCGACGACGATCAGCTCGGCGCCTTCGGACAAGTCGACGAGCGAGGAGACCGTGGCGCCGGTGAGAATGCGATGGTCGACCTCGACGTCGGGTGTGGCGCCGATGGCATCACGAACGAGCCCGATTGCGTCGTCGATCACGGCCTTCCCGCGGCGCTCCCGCTCGACGGCGAACTGACCCGACATCGGGAGGTCCACCCATGCTCCGTTCGCGTTGGACGGCAGCACATGGACGACTGTCAAGGGCACACCGCGCAGCGCTGCGTCGCGCGCTGCCCAGTCGGTCGCCACCCGGGAGGGCGGGGACCCGTCCACACCGACCACGACGCCGTGCGGTCTCGAATTCGCTGCGCCTGTGGTGGAGCCCATTTCGCCCTCCTCGGCGTTGTTTACAGAGCCACATCCTCAGGATCGTCGGTGTACGGGAGATCCCGAAGGGCCGAAAGTCACCCGCTGCGGCTGAGGACCAAAGGCCCCAGACGCCCGGGGCGATGGTCCCTCCGCATCGGGCAGCAGTTGGTCGTAGCGTTTGTATCGTGCGGACATACCGCCCTCACGTGCCGGGAAAGGAGATGACACGGATGATCGAAGTGCTGGCGGAGATGCCAGAAGGTGTGGTCGGCTTCCGCGTGTCCGGCCGGGTCAGCGGCGACGATCTGCGCAACTTCAAACCGGACATGGAGAAGCTGCTGCAGGGCGGCGAGGTGCGGATCGTCGAGGTCATCGCACCTACATATGGTCATCGCACCTACATATGAAGGTTTCGGTCCCGGTGGACTGGTCGAGGACCTGAAGATGGGCTTCGGCGCCTTGTTAGGGCATCACGAGTCTCTCAAACGGACCGCGGTGGTGACCGATAAGGAGTGGGTCGCCCATACTCTGCACGCGTTGGCATGGATGGTGCCCGGCGAGATCAAGCTTTTCGGGACTCAGATACCGCTGCGCGTTTCGATGACGCGCTGCGCGACGTCCGCGAGCTTGACGTTGCTGTCCTGGGAGAGCTGTTTGAGCATCTCGAACGCCCGCACCTCGTCGACGCCGTATCGCTCCATGATGATGCCCTTGGCCTGGCCGATGCGATCCCTGGTGGCCATCGCCGACTTCAGCTGTTCGCCTTCCCGGCTGGCCAGGAGCGCTGCGGCGGCATGCGCTGCCAGAACTGTGCCGATCATCTCGTCGTCAGCGTCGAAAGCGCGCGCCTTGAGGCTGAACATGTTCAGCGCTCCGGCGGTGCGATCGGCCGTGTACAGCTTGATCGACAGTCCGCTGAGCACACCGTGCTCGACCGCGGCGGCCGAATACAGCGGCCAACGGTCCTCCACGCGGAAGTCATCGGTCCGAAGAATCGATTCGTTCAGCGCGGCCTCCACGCAGGGACCCTCGCTGAACTGCATCTGGATTTCGTCCAGCGTGTGAGGCAGCTCCGACGTCCCCGCGAGCGATTCGAACTTCCCTCCCCTGCCGATCAAGAGCACACCTACGGTGTCCGCGCCAGGAATCAGCTCACGCGCGGTCTCGGTGACGTCTTTCAGCACGTCGTCGACCGTGCTCGGCGGGGCGGAAGCCCGCGCCAACTCGGCCATTCGTTCGGCCAGGTCCTGGGTGCGGGAGGACGGGGTCATCCTGAAAGTCTTCCCTATCGGTCGCCTGATTACACGATTGTTTGCTTCTCGGGTCATTGGGCATGTCCTGGACAAGCTCGGGTGACGGTCGACCGTTTCTCGCGCTGAGGTCTCGTCGGTTAAGACAGCAGCCGACGGGGCCGACCCTATAGCCGTTCCCGCAGAGTCACTCTCTTAGCTGTAGTAGCATTCCGGTTGTGCGTGCACCCGATGTGTGGATCCTCGGCGGCTATCAGAGCGACTTCGCCAGGAATCTCACGCGTGAGGGCAGGGATTTCGCGGACTTGAGCAGCGAAGTTGTCGAGTCGACGCTGGCGGTGGCCAAGGTCGACGCCCGCGATGTCGAGGTGGTGCACGTCGGCAACGCATTCGGCGAACTCTTCGCGTTCCAGGGGCACCTGGGGGCGATGCCCGCATCGGTGCACGACGGGTTGTGGGGCAAACCGGCGACACGGCACGAAGCCGCGTGTGCTTCGGGCAGCGTCGCAGCACTGTCTGCCATCGCGGATCTACGGTCGGGGGCCTACCGGTCGGCGCTGGTGCTCGGTGTCGAGCTGGAGAAGACCGTCGCAGGGGATACCGGCGCTCGGCACCTCGGCGCCGCCGCGTGGACCGGTCACGAGGGCGCTGATGCGACGTTCATGTGGCCTCACATGTTCGACCGGGTGGCCGCCGAGTACGACCGGCGCTACGGCATCGACGAGTCGCACCTGCGCGCCATCGCGGCACTGAACTTCACCAACGCGCGCGCGAACCCGAACGCGCAGACTCGCGGATGGAACGTGCCGGATCCGCTGACCGACGACGACGCCACCAACCCCGCCGTGGAGGGACGGTTGCGCCGATTCGATTGCAGCCAGATGACCGACGGCGGCGCCGGCGTCGTCCTGGCCACCGACGAGTTCCTTCGCGACCATCCGGGCTTGCGTCCGCTCGGCCGCATCGCCGGCTGGGGCCACCGGACAGTGGGGTTGGGCCTGCAGCAGAAACTCGACCGTGCCGCCGACGATCCGTACGTGCTGCCGCATGTCCGAGGTGTGGTGCTCGACGCTTTCGATCGCGCAGGCGTCACGCTCGACGACGTCGACGGGTTCGAGGTCCACGACTGTTTCACCCCCAGCGAGTACCTCGCGATCGATCACCTCGGTATCACCGGGCCTGGCGAATCGTGGAAGGCCATCGAGAACGGCGAGATCGAGATCGGCGGACGGCTGCCGATCAACCCCAGCGGCGGCCTGATCGGTGGCGGCCATCCGGTCGGCGCCTCCGGGGTGCGGATGCTGCTCGATGCGGCCAAGCAGGTCAGCGGCGGCGCCGGCGACTACCAGGTCGAGGGCGCAACGGCGTTCGGCACCTTGAACTTCGGCGGTAGCACCGCCACCACCGTCAGCTTCATCGTCGAAAGGGCCTGACATGGGTAGCGCGAACGTGGAGATCGTCGGCAAGTACCTGTCAACGCTGCCGGACGACGACGACCACCCGTACCGCACCGGACCGTGGCGACCCCAGAACACCGAATGGGACGCCGACGATCTCGCGGTGGTCGAGGGCGAGATCCCGTCGGACCTGGACGGTGTCTACCTGCGCAACACCGAGAATCCGCTGCACCCGGCGCTGAAGTTCTATCACCCCTTCGACGGTGACGGGATGGTGCACGTCGTCGGTTTCCGCGACGGAAAGGCGTTCTACCGCAACCGCTTTGTCCGCACCGACGGCCTGCTCGCCGAAAACGATGCAGGCGGCCCGCTGTGGCCTGGGCTGGCCGAGCCGATCGAGCTGGCCAAGCGTGATCACGGCTGGGGCGCACGGACTTTGATGAAAGACGCGTCGAGCACCGACGTCATCGTCCATCGCGGTGTCGCGCTCACCAGCCACTATCAGTGCGGTGATCTGTACCGCATCGACCCGTTCTCCGGCGACACCCTCGGCAAGGAGGACTGGCACGGCCGGTTCCCCGCGGACTGGGGCGTTTCGGCGCACCCGAAGGTCGACGATCGCACCGGCGAGCTGTTGTTCTTCTCGTACAGCAAACAGGACCCGTACATGCGCTACGGCGTCGTCGACGACGGCGGCAACCTCGTCCACCTCACCGACGTCCCGCTGCCCGGCCCGCGGCTGCCGCACGACATGGCGTTCACCCAGAACTACGCGATCCTCAACGACTTCCCGATGTTCTGGGATCCGGAGCTGCTCAAAGCCGGCATCCACTTCCCTGGCTTCCACCCCGACATGCCGTCGCGGTTCGCCGTGGTTCCCCGCCGCGGTGGGTCTTCCGACATCCGGTGGTTCGAGGCCGACCCGACGTTCGTGCTGCACTTCACCAACGCCTACGAGGACGGTGACGAGATCGTCCTCGACGGCTTCTTCGAAGGCGACCCGTCCCCGGTCGACACGAGGGCAGGCGACCGCTGGCAGCGGGCGTTTCGGTTCCTGGCGTTGGACCGGTTGCAGACCCGGTTGCACCGCTGGCGGTTCAATCTCGTCACCGGGCAGACCACCGAGGAGCAGCTGACCGACTCCATCACCGAATTCGGCACGATCAACGGCGGTTACGCAGGGCTCCCCTACCGCTACACGTACGCGGCCACCGGTAAGCCGGGCTGGTTCCTGTTCGACGGGTTGGTCAAACACGATCTGCGCACCGGCACCGAACAGCGTTTCACCCTCCCCGACGGTGTGTACGGCAGCGAGACCGCGATGGCGCCCAGGTCGAATGTCGCCGTCCCGGCTCCGGGAATCGACGGCACCGCCGAAGACGACGGCTACCTCGTCACGCTCACCACCGACATGAACGCCGACGCCTCCTACTGCCTGGTGTTCGACGCGGCCCGGGTCGACGACGGCCCGGTGTGCAAACTGGCTCTGCCGGAACGCATCTCCAGCGGGACACACTCGACGTGGGCTCCAGGTTCGGAACTGCGGCGGTGGCGGGAAACCGATTCGGCGGCCGAGGCCGTCGGCCTGTAGGTGGCCCCGCCCGAGTCCGTGCCCGAGCCGAACGCCGTCGCCCGCATGCTCGGCTTGCTCGGCGACGAGTGGACTCTGCTCGTCATGCAGCAGTCGCTGCTGGGGGCGACCCGTTTCGGCGACTTCAAGTCTCGCCTGCCGATCTCCAACAATGTGCTGACAACCCGGCTCCGAACGCTGACCGCCGCGGGACTGCTCGAGCGTCGCCAATACCAGGAAGGGCCACAGCGTTTCGAGTACATCGGCACACCGCGCGGCCGGTTGCTGTGGCCGGTGCTGCTGTCGATTTGGGAGTGGGAGCGCCACTGGGTCCCCGACCACGCCGAGCCGCTGCCCACCATGCGCCATACCGCATGCGGCGCCGATTTCACACCGATGGTGACGTGCCGCTCGTGCGGCGAGACCGCCGGCGAGAAAGACGTTGTCCCACAATGGGGTCCAAGTGGGTCGTGGGAGCGGTCGGTGCCCTCGGCCACCGCAACGCGCAGGCGCTCGGAAGCCGATCAGCACACGGCCGCGGGTCTGTTCCCGCAGACGATGAGCGTCATGGGGAACCGCTGGGGGTTTGCACTGCTGGTGGCGGCATTTGTCGGAGTTCGGCGATTTACCGACTTCCAAACTCAACTCGGAGCGCCACCCGGATCGATCGCCGACCGGCTGGCCACGTTCACCGCCAACGGGGTACTCGCCGACGTCGGCGACCGGTATGAACTGACCGGCAAGGGCCGGGCCCTGTTCCCGATTCTGATCTCCGCCCTGCAGTGGGCCCAGCGCTGGTTCACCGACCCCGACGGCCCCGCGGTCCTGCTGACGCACACCGCCTGCGGGCAGCGCTTCACCGCCGTCTTCGCATGCGATCGATGCGGCCGACCACTGACCGGCGCGCAGGTCTCAGCCGTCGAAATCTCGTGAAAATTTTCTAGCACTCTCTGGTATCGAGTGCTAACCTAGCAGGTGCGCACAGTGATTTGGCTGCCCGCCAGGGTGGCGGGCCCTGAGTGACATAGGAGGTGAATTGCTGTGCTTCGCTTTGATCCGTTCACCGAACTTGATGCTCTGACCCGGGGTCTTCTGACGAACCAGACCGGATCAAATCGTTCCCCCCGGTTCATGCCGATGGACCTGTGCAAGGTCGACGACCACTACCTGCTGACCGCCGATCTGCCCGGCGTTGATCCCGGCTCAGTGGACGTCAACGTCGACAACGGCACGCTGACCATCTCGGCACACCGCACCGCACGGTCGGACGACGGCGTGCAGTGGCTGGCCAACGAGCGGTTCTTCGGCACCTACCGCAGGCAGCTGTCCCTCGGCGAAGGTATTGACACGTCGGCTATCTCGGCGACCTACGAGAACGGCGTGCTGTCCGTGACCATCCCGATGGCCGAACGCGCCAAGCCGCGCAAGATCGACGTCGCCCACGGCGGCGGCCAGAAGTCGATCCAGACCACGACAGTCGAAGCCGGGTAACCGCACCTAGTCGAAACTGCGGTCAGATCGCCTGCGATCTGGTCGCAGTTTCGGCGTGCATACGCACGTCACGCGTGACGGTCCAACCGGTACCGCAGGTTGTTGCGCACGGCGGGCCATTCGATGTCGAGGATCGAGTAGACCGCGGTGTCGCGGCGTGACCCGTCGGGCAGCACCTGGTGGCTGCGCAGGATCCCGTCCAGTTTCGCGCCGAGGCGCTCGATCGCTGCGCGGCTCGCCGCGTTGAAGAAGTGGGTGCGGAACTCGACTGCGACGCAACCCAACTCGTCGAACGCGTGGCCGAGCATCAACAGCTTGGTCTCGGAGTTGACGCCGCTGCGCCGTGCGGCCGCCACGTACCACGTGTTGCCGATCTCGAGTCGCCAATTGACGCCGTCGACGTTCATATAACTCGACGACCCGACCAGTGTTCCGTCGTGGCGGCGCACCACGAAGGTCAGCCCGGTGTCGGGCGCCTGCACCGCAAGCCTGGCGTCCACCCACCGCTCGACGGCGTCGGGTGCCGGCGCCGCGGTGAACCACAGACGCCCGAGTTCACCGTCGGACGCGGCAGCCACGATCTCCGAAATGTGTTCACGGCGCAGCGGTTCCAACGTCACCCATCGGTCGCCGGTCAGAACAACCGGTTCGGCGAACCCGGGCGCGCCGCCTACGAGACCGTCGCCCACGAGGCCACCATCGCCCACACCGACAAGACCGCCGCGACCACGGCGACGGTGGCGCCGAGGTAGAGCCCGTAGCCAGCGGACACCGGTGAGTACACGTAAAGCCGGTAGTACCAAAGGGACAGGACCACCAGAAGCACCGAAATCGCCAACGCTGCAGTCGATGCGATGCGAGCCGAGAACCCCCTGGCCGACATCGCACCGGCGACGATCAGCAACGACGCCAGCAGCACGATCAACTGGCCCACCCCGAATCCGGGGTTCGGCGCAGGCAGGTCGCCGAAGATCCCGCCGATCGCGCTGACCCGGCCGCCGTTGGCGGTCAGCCACGGCAGCCATGCGCTCACCGAGACGATCGCCCCGCACAATGCGACCAGCCATCCGGGGCGCACTCGCGACATGTCACGAGCCTATCGGCTGGATCGCAGGGCACCGGTCTCTAGTCTGGAGTGTCCGACACTGAAAAGGCAGGTACTGGGATGACCGATCTTCCGGAATGGGCACAGCGCCTCGACCTGTCCCCGCATCCGGAGGGCGGCTGGTACAGGGAGACGTGGCGCAGCGACCTGATCGTCCCGCAGTCCGCGCTGCCGCCGGACTACACGGGCCCGCGCAGCGCGGGTACGGCGATCCTGTTCCTGCTGATGCCCGGTCAGCAGTCGGCCTGGCACACCGTGCGCAGCGCCGAGCTGTGGCTGTTCCACGCGGGCAGCCCGCTACTGCTCGAGACTGGGCGCGAACAAAGCAGTGCCACAACGCATCTTCTGGGTGTCGACATTCTCGCCGGCGAGCAGCCCCAGTTCGTCGTGCCGCCGGGCCACTGGCAGCGCGCCCGCCCTCGCGACGACGAGCCGAGCCTGGTCAGCTGTGTGGTTGTGCCGGGGTTCGACTTCGCCGACTTCGAGCTCGCCGCTCCGACCGCCTGAAATCACAACCGGCCCGCCCTCAGCCTGTCGAGCATCCGGCGGTCCCGCTTGGTCGGTCGGCCCGCACCGCGGTCGCGGGCCGCGAACTGCACCGTTTCGGTGACCGCAGGTTTGGGTGTCCGGTCGAGATAACACGTCGACGCGTCAGCCGCGCCCACCCGCTTCTGGATCACCCGCAGAACCTCGACGACCCGTGTGGTCTGACCGATGCGGGCCCGCACCTCGTCGCCGGGCGTTACCGCAGTGGCCGGCTTAGCGGTCCGCCCGTTGATCCGGACGTGCCCGCCCCGGCATGCCTCGGCCGCATCGGACCTGGTCTTGGCCAACCGGACCGACCACAACCACCTGTCTATGCGGGTCGATTCCACGTCACCATCATGAGCCCTCCGACGGCTACCTTATTGTGACCTTAGATAGACCTTATTTTTCTTAGAAATAGGTGTACGGTTGGGGCCACGCGGGCGCGCGGCGACGGAAGGAGCCCGACATGGATCACCAACCCGAACGAATCGTCCTGGTCACCGGAGGCTCGAGGGGCCTCGGCGCGCGGGTCGCGCGCCAGCTCGGCAGCGTGGACACCCACGTCGTCGTGACGCGCGACATCTCCGACGAGGTCGAATCCGCGGAGGTGATCGACGGCATCGCGTCGCGCTTCGGTCGGTTGGACACCTTGATCCTCAACTCGTCGGATGCGCTGGACACCGGCGCCGGTCCCGAGTGCGCGATGCGCCTCAACCGCGACGCCCAACGCCGGCTCGCCCTGGCGGCCCTGCCGCTGATGCCCGTCGGCGGACGGATCGTCTTCGTCACCAGTCACCAGGCCCACTTCTTCCCCGACAAGGCGGTGCCCAAGGGCTACACGGCCGTCGCGGCGAGCATGCGGGCCGGCGAAACAGCCCTGCTGACAAGGCGTTCGGAGTTCCGCCAGGCCGGCGTGCAGCTCACGGTGGTGTCCGGTGACATGAGCCACATGACCTTCGCCGACGCCGTCGTCGACGCGGCCACCACGCCGAACCCGGCGAGCATCGTCTTCGTCGGCAGGACCGACTACCTGATGACGGCCTGATGATCGCCTACTGCAGCGACGACAAGTTGAAGGCCGCCCCGGTGCAGTCGGCCACCGCGGCCAACCGCCCGTAGGGCGTGTCTTCGGCGCCGCGGATCACGCTGCCGCCGTTGTCGAGGACCAACTGCACGGCCTTGTCGACGTCGTCGGCGCCCAGGAAGAAGTTCCAGTTCGACGGCTCTTCTTCCGGCAGGAAGGCGCCGCCGTCCATCAGTCCGAGCAACGCCTCGCCGTCGAAGTTCGCCGTGCTGTAGCGGAATTCGTCGGTGTCGGACACGGTCTCGATCTGCCAGCCGAAAAGGTCACGGTAGAACTGCTGCGACGTGGCGTAGTCGCGGCCGGTCCACTGGAAGTACACCGGCGCGCCGTGCTCGTTGACGACCTCGAATCCGCGGTGTTTGCTTGGCTGCCACAGCCCGACGAACGCGCCGCTGGGGTCGGACAGCATTCCCATCCAGCCCTTGTCCTTGATCTCCATCACGGGTGCTCCGCACGTCGTCGCGCCCGCGGCGATCGCCGCGTCGAGGGTGGCCTTGGCGTCGGTGGTGTGGAAATAGGTGGTCCAGCCGTCCGGGCTGTTCCACTGCGGATCGTTGAACATCAGGCCGGCGACCGGCCTGCCGTCCTTGGACGCGGTGACGTAGCCGCCGTATTCGGCGCCCGCCGTCTCGAACGTCCAGCCGAACACCTCGCCGTAGAAGGCTTGTGAGCGTTCGACATCCGAGGACGCCAGGTCGATCCAGGTCGGGGCGCCCACAGGGGCGGAATTGCGGATGGGCACGACGGGCTCCTTGTCGGTGAGTGCTCAGTCACCGGTGCAGACCGTCGTCCGCCCGAAAACTCATCGGACTAGCGCGTGACCCCCAGGACCCGCAGCGCGTTCTCCTTGTAGATCAGCGCCTGCACCGCCGGATGGATGTCGAGGGTGTCGAAGTCGGCGCGCCACCGGTCGATCTGGATGTAGGGGAAGTCGGTGCCGAACAGGACCTTGGTGCGCAGCTGCCTGCTCATGGCGCGGACCAGCTGCGGCGGGAAGTACTTCGGGCTCCACCCGGACAAGTCGACGTACACGTTGGCCTTGTGTGTAGCGATCGCGATCTGCGAGTCGACCCACGGCACCGCGGGGTGGGCCATCACGATCGTCAGATCCGGGAAGTCGGCGGCGACGTCGTCAAGCAGCATCGGATCGGAGTAGCGCAGCTTGATCCGGTGCCCACCCGGCAGCCCCGACCCCATGCCCGTCTGCCCGGTGTGGAACAACGCGGGCAGCCCGGCCTCGGTGATCGCCTCGTAGATCGGGTAGAAGCGACGGTCGTTGGGTTCGAACGCCTGCATGCTCGGATGGAACTTGAAGCCCTTGACCCCGTAGTCGCGGACGAGCTCGTGGACCCGGTGCACCGCCCGGCGCTCGTGCCACGGGTCGACGCTGCCGAACGGGATCAGCACGTCGTTGTTGCGCGCGGCGCCTGCGACGAGGTCCTCGATCGAGTTCGGCAAGTGGCGCATCGCTGTCCGCGCGTCGATGGTGAACACGACGGCGGCGGTGTTGTGCTGCCGGTACAGGTCGGCAACCGCGTCGACGCCTGCCGTCGCGCCCGGTGGCATCTTGAAGTACTTCTCGGTCGCCTCCACGAGCTCGTCGACGTAGGCCTTGTGGCCGTGGCAGTCGATCTCGACGTGGGTGTGGATGTCGATCGCCGCGATGCGGTCGAAATCGATGCCGTATTCGTACTTCTCACCGCGTACCGTCACCCACGTGACGATATATGCGCTGAACCTCTTCGACGTCGCCGACCGCGACGAGTATCTCGCCTATTCGAAACGCTCGCCCGCGGAGGTCGCCAAGCACGGCGGTCGCGTCGTCGCGCTCGGACAATTCAGCGAGGCCGTCCTCGGCGACATCGAGCCACGGAAGGTGCTGATCCTCGTCGAGTGGGACTCCAAGGACGCGTTCGACGGTTACTGCAACGACCCTGATCTGGCCGACCTGCACGCGCATCGGGAGAACGGGTCGTCGTCGTACATCTGGCACCTGTTCGACCGCTTGGACGACCTGCGGCCGCTGCTCAAGCCTTAACGCAGCGCCGAGAGTGCGGTTTCTGACGAAAATCGGCCGAAATCCGTCACAAACTGCACTCTCGGCAAAGGTGGTGGCGTACGGAGGTGGCGCCGCGCCACCGGGCGCTTACCCGGCGGCCGCCTCCGGCGCATAGCCCAGCGCGGCCTTGATCTCCAGGAACTCGTCGAACGCGAAGTGTCCCCACTCGCGGCCGTTGCCGCTGCGCTTGTAGCCGCCGAACGGAGCGGCCATGTCGAAGCCGTGGTTGATCGCGACCGAGCCGGCCCGGATCCGCCGCGCCACCGCGCGGGCCTTCTCCAGGTCAGCACCCGAGACATAGCCCGCCAGACCGTATTCCGTGTCGTTGGCGATTTCGAGCGCCTGGTCGAGGTCGTCGTATCCGAGGATGCACAGCACCGGGCCGAAGATCTCCTCGCGGGCGATCGTCATGTCGTTGGTGACGTTGGCGAACACTGTCGGCTTGACGTAGTAGCCCTTGCTCAGACCCTCCGGTCGACCGGTGCCGCCGATGGCGACGGTCGCGCCCTCGTCGATGCCCGTCTGGATCAGGCCCTGGATCTTGTCGAACTGCGCCTTGGACGCGACCGGGCCGATCGCGGTCTTCTCGTCGGGATCGCCGACCTTGACCCCGCCCGCCACCTGGCGGGCGATCTCGATCGCCTCGTCCATGCGGGTGTTGGGCACCAACATGCGCGACGGCGCGTTGCAGCTCTGACCGCTGTTCATCATCATCACCGAGACGCCCGCGGTCACGCTCTTGGCGAAGTCGTCGTCGTCGAGCACGATGTTCGGGCTTTTGCCGCCGAGTTCCTGAGTGACGCGTTTGACGGTCAGCGCGGCGTTCTTGGCGACGTCGACGCCGGCCCGCGTCGACCCGGTGAACGACACCATGTCGATATCGGGATGGGCCGACAACGCCGCCCCGACCCCCGGCCCGTCGCCGAACACCATGTTGTACACCCCGGCGGGAATGCCTGCCGAGTCGAGGATCTCGGTGAAGATCTGACCCGAATACGGTGCGACCTCCGACGGTTTGAGCACCATCGTGCAGCCCGTCGCCAGCGCGGGGAACACCTTGCAGGCGATCTGGTTGATCGGCCAGTTCCACGGCGTGATCAACCCGCACACCCCGATCGGTTCCTTGACCACCAGCGTGGCCCCGTGCTGCTCCTCGAACTCGAAGTTCTTCAGCACGTCGATGGCCGTGGCGAGGTGGCCGAGTCCGAGATTGACCTGGGGGCCTGCCGCCAGCGACGCCGGGGCGCCCATCTCCTCGTTCACCGCGTCGGCGAGGTCACCGGCTCGCTTCTGGTACTCGCCCATGATCGCCTGCAACAACTCGAGGCGCTCGTCGCGGCTCGTCTGCGACCAGCTCGCGAAGGCCCGGCGGGCGGCCTGCACGGCCACGTCGACGTCGGCCGCGGAACCGATCGCGATCTTGCCGGAGACCTCCTCGGTGGTCGGGTTGTCGACCTCGAGGCTGTTGGGCCGGATCGGGTCGACCCACTGGCCGTCGATGTAGAACTTGAGATACTCGCGCATGTCCCCACTCTTCCCTAGAACTTGACCCTATTCGCGGTTCGACCGCGGGCGCTACTGCGTGCCTTCTGCATACCAGGTGCGGAATCGGTCGTACTTCGGCATCTCCTCGGAGTTGGCTTTCGGGTCGATGCAGACGTGGACGACGGCGGTCTTGCCGCTGGCGAACGCCCGCTTGATCGCCGGGCCGATCTCGTCGTCCTTTTCGACGTACTCGCCGTGGCACCCGAAACCCTCGGCGACCTTGTCGAGCCGGACGTCCTTGCTCCAGTGCACACCCGGCTGCGGGGACGGCTGCTCGAATGTGCGCTTGTAGACGCCCACCTCTAATCCCCATTGGTGGTCCACGCCGACGACACAGACCAGCGGCACGTTCTCCCGGACCGCGGTCTCGAGTTCGGCGATGTGGAACAGGAACGCCGAGTCGCTGGTGAGCAGCATGACCGGACGTTTGCGCCCCTCGGCGACCGACGCGCCGACCGCATACGGCAGACCGGTGCCGAGATGACCGAAGTTCTGATTCCAGATCACGTCTCGAGGCTTGGTCTGCGAGTACGTCCACTGAAAGATCACCGTCGCGCCACCGTCGCGGACCAGGATGCCGTCCTCGGTGCATTCGTCGAAGGCCTTCGTGGCCTCTACGACGTAGCGGGCCGGATGGATCGGCGCGCGACCACTCGGCGCTTCCGCGGCCACCCGGGCGATCTCGGCGGCGTCGGCCTTGATCAGAGCCTCGAAGTCGGCTGACGGGGTGCGCGGGTTTTCGCGCAGCGCCGCGACCAGCTGCGGCACCACGCCGCGTAGATCGCCGACCAGCGGCACATCGATCGGGCGGTTCACCCCGATTGCGGTCGGATCCTGTTCCACGAGAACCCATTTGCGGTTGGCATCGTTGCCCGCCCAGTGCTGGGTCCTGCCGTAGTGCATGGGTTCACCCAGCTCGGTTCCCAGCGCCACGCACAGATCGGACTTCTCGACGGCCTCGTTCGCCGCCGGAGAGAACAGGTACGGGAAGGTGCGGTCTTGCAGGCCGGGGATGAACGAGGTGCCGCCCGACGTCTGGATCACCGGGCACGCCATCAGCTCGGCCAACTCCCTGACCTGCTCCTGGGTGCGCGAGGTGTGAACTCCGTGACCCACCAGCAAGACTGGGCCCTTCGCCTCGCGGATCAGTCTGACCGCCTCGGCGACCTCACGTTCACCCGCGCCCTGGTTGACGAGCCGATACCGGTGCGGCGGCAACGGATCCGGCACGTCGAGCTCTTCGAGGATGATGTGGGACGGGTACTCGATGTAGCAGGGGCCGGGGGTGCCGGACATGGACTGGCGGATGGCTTCGCGGATGATCTCGTCGGTCTGGTCGGCGTACTCGATCGAGCTGCTGAACTTGACCGAGTTCTTGAACAGGTCCTCCTGCTGGACGAACTGGATGCGCCCGCGCCGCACCCTGCGTTCGGTGATGCGGGCGCGCTGGCCGCCGAGGAAGATGACCGGTGAGTTCTCTACCAGCGCGCACTGGATCGCACCCGCGATGTTGGCCATGCCCGGTCCGAGGGTTCCGATGCACAGCCCCGGCGCGCCCGTCATCCGCGATGCCGCCTCGGCCATGAACCCGGCGCTCAGCTCGTGGTGCGGTGCGACCACCGACCAGCCGCGGGCGTCGGCCTCGGTGAACATGTGCACGAAGTTGGGATCGGGGATGCCGAACAACGTGTTGACGCCCTCGGCCTCGAAGAGATCGAGAATGCGCTTGTATACGGGTACACCCACGGGAAACTCCTTGATTTCTCTACAGATAGCGTTGCGCTAGTCGTTTTCGGTGTGCTGACGGAGAGCCGAACAGTGATCGGTTGAGGGTGGCGCGCTTCAGGTAGACGTGGATACCGCTCTCCCACGTGTATCCGATGCCGCCGTGCAATTGCATGGCCTTGCCGGCGATGTCGACGGCCGCGGCGCACGTGTACGACTTGGCCATCGAGACGGCGACCCCGGCATCCGGCGCGTCCTCGGCGACGGCGCGGACCGCGGCATCGACGAGTTGGCGCGACACGGAGATGCTGACGAGCATGTCCGCGCAGGCGTGTTTGACGGCTTGGAAGGAGCCGATGGCCCTGCCGAATTGGTGACGCACCTTCACATATCCGACGGTTGCGGCGAGCATCGCCTCACTCAGGCCAAGGCTGTCGCAGGCGACCGCCGCGGCGGCCCGGTCGTGTAACCGCTGCACCGTAACCGCGGGATCGTCGGTGAACGGCAGGGTTTCGGCGATCGCAGCGTCCGGATCGAGCGCGGCAAGGTTGCGCGTCTCGTCGACGACGGGCCGCGGCGTGGCCTGCTGCTCGGCCACGGCGATGCCGCGGTCGGTGACGATCAGGATGCGGTCCGCGCCTTCGGCGTCGGGCACGAAGTCGTACGGTTCCAGCGCGACGACGACCCGCGTTGCACCGCTGGCCAGTTCGGCGAGCATCGTGTCGCGGGTATCGCTGGGCTGCACCGCGTTGAGCGCTCCGACGGCGAGCACCGCGCTGCCGAGGAAGTCGGTGGCGGCGGCGGTGCGGCCGATCTCCTCGCAGATGACCGCGACTTCGGCGAACGACGCGCCCGCCCCGCCGAGCTGTTCGGGCACCTCGAGCCCGACCCAACCGGCTTCGACCAATGTGGACCATTCGACGCTGCGGTCCTTCGCGAGCAAATCGCCTGCCACGGAGCGTAGTTCGTCGTGGAATTCGGTGAAGTCGGTCATCAGGCTCCACCCGATTCTCGCGGTGACACAAGGTCCCGCTCGGGCATCGGTTCTCGCGGCAGGCCCAGGCCGCGCTCGCCGATGATCGTGCGTTGGATCTCGCTCGCACCGCCGGGGATAGTCCATTCCCACGATCCGATGAAGTCGAGCACCCACGCACCGGACTCCCAGCCACTCGAGGCCGGCTTGGCGAGTTCGGTATGGCCGGCCAACCCGCCGATCTCCGCACCGAAGTCGGTCATGCGCTGCAGAAGTTCGCTGTAGAACAGCTTGACGATCGATGCGTCGGCCGGACTGGTGGTACCTCTCGCTGGATTCTCTGCGGACTCGACCACCTTTCGGCACAGCCCGCGTAGTCCGGTGATCTCGGTTTCGAACTGGGCGAGCCGGTCGGCAACGATCGGGTCGTCGGTCGGCGCGCTGCGGACCAGCCATCGGAATCCCGCGTTGCCGAGGCGCTCGGCGAGTTCCAGCATGGTCATGCCGCGCTCGGCGCCGAGGGTGGCCTGCGCGACCCGCCAGCCGTCGTTCTCCGCACCAATCAGGTTGGCGGCCGGGATCGACACGTCGTTGAGGAAGATCTCGCAGAAGTGGGAGTCGCCGATCGCATTGCGGATAGGACGCACCTCGACGCCGGGTGTGGTCATGTCGAGCAGGAAGTAGGAGATCCCCTTCCGCTTGGGCGCATCGGGGTCGGTGCGGGCCAGCAGCAGGCACCAGTCGGCGTGCTTGCCTCCGCTGGCCCACAGCTTCTGTCCGTTGGCGATGTAAGAGTCACCGTCTTTACGCGCGGTGGTGCGCAGGCTGGCCAGGTCGGATCCTGCCTCGGGTTCGGAGAAGCCCTGCACCCAGATCTCGCCGTCGATGATGGCGGGCAGGTGCCGTCGCCTCTGCTCTTCGGTGCCTGCGACCAGCAGCGTCGACGCGGCATGGTGGATGCCGACGAACGCGAGAACCAGCCGTGGCGCGTCGTGGGCAGCCAGTTCCTGGTATAACACCACCTGCTCGGCCACCGACATGCCGCCGCCCCACTCGGCGGGCCAGTGCGGGACGGCGTAGCCGGCCTTGTGCAGTTCGGTGAACCACTGCTTCTGGAAGGCCACGAACTGCTCATCGCTTGCGCCGGTCTGGGTTTCGCGCCAGTCCGATGGGATGTGCTCGGCGCACCACTGCCGGACCTGGTGCCGAAACTGAGCTAATGCTCGACTTTCGGACGCTTCTTGAGGCATATCTTCAGATTCGGCGCTCATAGCCGCACCGCCCTGGCCCGCAGGTGGTCCATGGCGCGCGCGACGGCCAGACCGTCGTCGAAGGACGGGGCGATCTGGGTGCCGGTGCGCAGCGCGTCGGCGACGCGTCCGAAGAACGTCGACAGCGCGGGCGGGGGTGAGCGCCGCGGCGGCGGTGCGAACTCGGCGGTCTCGGGATCGGCGCCTTGTCGACGAACGACAAGCGTGGTGTCGGCCGTCAGTTCGATGGTTGCCTCGCTACCCAGCAGCGTGACCGACGGCGGGGAGGGGACGGCGGCCGCGAACCCGGTGTCGTGAGTAGCGGTGCAGCCGTTGGCCATTGCGAACCACGCCGCGTACGCGTCCTCGGCGGTGGCCTGCTCGGCCGATCCGTCGATGCGGGTGACGCCGCCGCAGTCGGTGATCTCGCTGCCGAAGAGCCACCGGGTGAAGTCGATCAGATGCGAGCCGTAAGCGCCGATCCAGCCGCCGCCGAGGTCGCGGTCGTTGATCCAGCCGAGCTTGCGGCCGCGCAGCCCGCTTCCGAAGAACGTCCAGTGCAGGTGCCGCGGTGTGCCGATCTCCCCGCTGTCGGCCAGTTCCTTGAGCCGCGTCCACGACTCGTTGAACCGGAACTCGAAGTTCAGGAAGTGCAGCACACCGGCATCGTGGGCCATGTCGCGCATCTGGGCCGCCTCGTCGGCGTTGCGACCGAACGGTTTGTCGCACACCACCGCATGCCCGTGCTCGACCGCGCCAGTGACGTGCTCAAGGTGCAGGAACGGCGGGGAGTGCACGGAGATCAGGTCGACGTCCGAAGCCAGCGCGGCCTTGACCGCGGCGTCGTCGCGGGGGCTGACGACCTCGACGTCGAAGCCGGCTTCGGCGTACGCGGGAGCCGCCGCGTGCTTGCCGAAACCGGTGCCGATCACCGCGACCCTCATGCGTAGAGTCCCGTCAGTCCCGCGCGGCCGGCTCTGCGGGTCAGAGCATCTCGGGTCGCGGACAGCCCGAGCGGAAGCCGCCGCAGCGGTTGGCTGTAGCGCGACAGCCACGACAGGGTGGTCTCGTCGCAGAAGCCGACCGCGCCGTGCAGCTGGTGGCAGACGCGGAACACGACTTCGGCGGCTTCGAGTGCCGACAACCGCAGCGCGAGTGCGTCGGTGAGCGCCTCGGGACGCGCGGTGGCGATGCTCCACAACGCGTATTTGGCGAGAATGTCGAGTCCGCTGCGCTCCACCTCGGCGTCGGTCAGCTGGAACTGCACACCCTGGAACGACGACAGCGTCTGTCCGAACTGCTTGCGCAGGCTGACGTGCGCCACCGTCAGTTCGATCGCCCTGTCGAGCATGCCGAGCAGTGTCCAGCACGGCAGCACCACTCCGAGCGCGACCTCGGCGGCGCCCTGGTCGTCTACGACAGCCGTCCGCAATTCGGAGACGAAGCCCGGCCCGACGGGACCAATCCCGGTCACGGTGCTGCGGGCGCCGTCCAGGGTGACTGTGGTCCAACGGTTCTCGAGCCCGCCGACCGCCGCCGCGGGCCGGTTGCCGGCCACCACGATCAGGCCGTCGGTGTCGAGGCCGGTCGGGGCGGCCAGCCGTTCGGCGACCGGGTACGGCAGGGCCCAGTATCCCGCGCTGCGGCACAGCGCCGCGGCCGCTTCCAGGCCGTCGGCGTCGTTGCGGGCGTCGAGGTCCCAGGCGCCGATCCCCACCAGGCTCGCGCCGACCAACGACTCCCGCGCCTCAGGTTTGGCCTCGGCCTGCTGGACCAGTTCATCGCCTCCGGCGGCCTCGAACGCGCGCAGCGCCTGGCGGCCGTACTCCTGGGCGTCCTCGGACAGCTCGAGATTCACCGCGCGACCGCCAGCATTGCACGTGACAGCAGGATTCGTTGCATCTCAATGCTTCCCGACGAGACGGTCGAGGCCTGCGAGTACTTCCAGTGGTCTTCGACCTCGCCGAGGAACCAGGCGGCCCGCGGGTCGTCGTGGGACACCTCGGCGGCGACGTCCATCAGCACCTCGGCGCTGTCCTGGTCGAGCTTGGTGACCGCGATCCGGTAGGCCGCGGCGTCACCCGGTTGGATGCGGCCACTGCTCTGCAGGGACACCACGCGGTACGCCATCAACCGGGCCCGGCGGCAGTGGGTCAGCATCCGGATCCACCGGCCGCGTAGTTCTCCCGGCAGGTCATCCCAGCGGTCGCCGAGCACGGTGGGCGCCGCGGCCAGCAGTCGTTCGCAGCGTGCGTAGCGGGCGATGCCGACGCGTTCGAAGGCCATCACGTCCTGTACGACGGACCAACCCTGATCGACGGTGCCGAGCACGTCGGCCTCGGTGACACGCAGGTCGTCGAAGAACACCTCGTTGAGGTGGTGCGGGCCCATCATGCAGCGGATGGGCCGGACTTGGATCGCCGGATCATCCATCTGGACAAGGAAAATCGTGAGGCCCTGTTGTTTTTTCTCACCGCGTGACGTCCTGGCGAGCAGGAAGCACCACTGCGCCATCGTCGCGTAGGACGTCCAGATCTTCTGCCCGCTGACCAGCCAGCCGTCGTCATCGGGGCGGGCGGTGGTGCGCAGCGACGCCAGGTCCGAGCCGGCCTCGGGTTCGGAGAAGCCCTGGCACCAGATGACCTCACCGCGCGCGATCGGCGGCAGGTGTTTGCGCTGCTGCTCCTCGGTGCCGTGGCGCATGATGATCGGTCCGACCCAGTTGACCCCCATGTATTGGGCACCACGCGGTTCGTGATGCGCCCACATTTCCTCGCGGACCACGGTTTGCTCCCACACCGACGCCCCACCACCGCCGAACTCCTTCGGCCAGGACAGGCACAGCAGTTCGCGTTCGGCCAGCATGCGGCAGAACCGTTGTGCGATCTCGAGATCAGCGGGGTTGTCGGTGAACGCACCCAGATAGTTCTCGGGCACATGCTCTTTGACAAGAGTCCGCAACTCGCCGCGCAACTCCGCAGCCTTAGCGCCCATCGCGAAATCCACGCCTACCCCACCTCCGAGGCGCCGACGCTACGGTTTTTGACGAAATCCGCCCCGCTTTCGTCAGAAACCGCAGTCTCGGCGGAGTCGATGAGCCCGAGTTCCGCGAGCACGTCATCGGTGTCGGCGCCCAGCGTCGGGGCGGGGCCCGCGACCTTGCCGGGTGTGCGCGAGAACCACGTCGGCACACCAGGAAAGCGCACCGGTCCGTCCGCGGTCTCAACGGTCTCGAAGAGTCCGACCGCGTTCAGGTGTTCGTTATCGAAGAGCGCGTCGGGGGTGTTCAGCGGCGCGGCGGGAATCTCGAGTTTTCGGAACAGGTCCAGCCATTCGGCGGTGGTGCGCTCCTTCATGGTCTCGGCCAGCAGCCCGTAGACGACATCGATGTTGTGCGCACGCTTCTCGAGGGTGGCGTAGGACTCGTCGTTCCACGCTGGACGCACCGCGCTGATGAACGCGTTCCAGTGTTTGTCGTTGTAGATCAGCGCGGCGATGTAACCGTCGCTGGTGCGGTACGGCCTGCGGTTGGGCGCGACCGTGCGCGGGTACACCGCGGGCCCCAGTGGGGGGTCGAACATGGCGCCGTTGGCATGTTCGACCAGCATGAACGACGCCATCGTCTCGAACATGGCGACCTCGACCTCTTGCCCCTCCCCGGTCCGCTCGCGATGAAACAACGCCATCATCGTCGCGTAGAGGGCCGTTAGCCCGCCGACCTTGTCGGCCATGATCGTGCCGACGAAATCGGCCTCACCGGTCAATTGCTGTTGTACCGCGGGCAATCCGACCTCTGCCTGGATGGTGTCGTCGTAGGCGGGACGGTCGCGGTCGGGCCCGCGGCGGCCGTAGCCGTAGCAGTTGGTGTAGATGATCGCGGGGTTGACGGCCGCGACGTCGTCGTAGCCGAAGCCCAGCTTGGCGACTGCCTTGGCGCGCATGGAGTGGATGAACACGTCGGAGCGCTCGATGAGCGCCCGCATCGCCGCCTTTCCGGGTTCGGTCTGCAGGTCAAGCACCACGCTGCGCTTACCACGGTTGACGTTGACGAACACCCCACTCATCCCCGGCGAGGGGCCAACGGAGATGAAGCGGGTGTTATCACCCTGCGGCGGTTCGACTTTGATGACGTCTGCGCCCATGTCCGCCATGATCTGGGTGCAGTACGGCCCCATCACCATCGCGGTGAGGTCGACGACGCGCACGCCGGTCAGCGGCCCGCTAGGCATGGACACCGCCCTTTTGAGCCATCGCGAAGCTGTACTTGATGTGGTCGTTGTGCCCGTCGGGCACCACAGGGAACACCACGGGTTCGGACAGGTCGCGGATCGCGGCGATCTGCGCGCCGACCTCCTCGATCGACCACGACGGCCGGTAGACGCCGGGGGTCTCCGCGAGTACGGCCCGCGCGATCCGGCCGGCCAGCGCGATCAGCGCTTCGCCGGTGATCGAACATGATTCGTGTGCCAGCCATCCCACCGCCGGTGCGACCAGCTCCGCGCCCATCGGCGGGTACGCCGACGTATCGATGCCCTCGGCCATCCGTGTCACCGCGGCGGGCACGATCACGTTGCTCTTGACGCCGTGCGCGGCGCCCTCCATGGCCGCCACGTTGGACAGTCCGATCACGCCCGCCTTGGCCACCGCGTAGTTGGCGACGCCGTGATTGCCGTACAGGCCACCGATTGAGGACGTCAGCACGATGCGGCCGTAACCGGCGTCGCACATCGACGGAAACGCCGGGCGCACCACGTGAAACGCGCCGCGAAGGTGGACGTCGAGCACCACCTCGAAGTCGTCGTACGTCATCTCTGCGAGTGGGGCTCGGCGCACGATGCCCGCGTTGTGGATCAGGACGTCGATGCGCCCGTAGCGGTCGAGAGCCGATTGCACGATCGCCTTGCCGCCGGCCGGGGTGGCCACCGAATCGGTGTTCGCCGTGGCTTCGCCTCCGGCAGCGGTGATCTCGCGCACCACTTCCTCGGCGGGGCCGGGCGCCTCAGACGGCGGGTGGACGGGATCGTAGTCGTCACCGGCGAGGCTCCCGCCCGGATCGTTGACGACGACCTTGGCGCCGCGCTGGGCGAGCAGCATGGCGTACTCGCGGCCCAGCCCTCTGCCGCCGCCGGTCACGACGGCCACCTGACCGTCGAAGCGCAACTCACCCATCGACGTACCTGCGATCTGTGTGCGATGAGGAGCGCTCACCGCTCCTAAACGCACACAAATCGCTACTTCTCGAGTACCAGGCCATCGAGGTCGCCCTTGTCGCGCCACTCTTTGAGCAGATCGCCGAACGCGTAGAAGCCCGGGCCGTAGGGCTCGCCGAGGTGTGAGCGGATGCCCTCCCCACCACCGCCGCCCTCGTTGTTGTAATAACCCGGAGTGCAGGATGCGTCGAAAGCCGAGTTGTCGACCGCGGATTCGCGGATGGTCTGGCACCACTGCTCCTGCGCATCGTCGGTCGGCTCGACGACCGTCGCGCCCCGCTTCAACGCCTCGGCGACGATGTAGGCGATGTGCTCACCCTGCAGTTCGTAGTTGGCCGCGATGTTGGCCGAGATTCCGACCTGGGTGAAGCCGGTGAAGAACTGGTTTGGGAAGCCGCGGCTGGTCATGCCGTGCAGCGTCTTGTAGCCGTCGTGCCAATAGTCGTAGAGCGACAGACCGTCGCGGCCTTCGATCGCGTCGATCGAGTAGCGCCTGCTGATCTCGGTCGTGATCTCGAAGCCGCTGGCGTAGATGATGCAGTCGACCTCGTACTCCTGGCCGTTGGCGACGAAGCCCTTCTCGGTGATCCGCTCGACCCCTTTGGTGTCGGAAACGTCGACCAGCGTCACGTTGGGCCGGTTGAAGGTGGGCAGGTAGTCGTCGTTGGACAGCGGACGCTTGCACAGGAAGCGGTAGTAGGGCTTGAGCGCCTCTGCCGTATCGGGGTCGTCGACGGTCCCGGCGATCCGGCGGCGCAGCCGCTCCATGATCTTGTAGTCCTCTTCCTCGCGGATCGCCATGAACTGCTCGGGCGTCAGCGTCGACGGGTCCTCGAGCGAGAGCACCCGCGCGGCGGTGTTGCGGCCGAGTTCGGTCCAGAAGTCGCACACCAGATCCGGCTGCCCGGGGGCCATCCCCTCGAACGTCCACGAGTGGAAGTTGCGCTGGCGTTCCTTCTGCCAGCCGGGCTGGAGCGTCTTAACCCAATCGGGGTTGGTCGGGGTGTTGTTGCGCGCGTCGACCGTCGAGGGGGTGCGCTGAACGACATACAGGTGCTTGGCATCTCGGGCCAAAAACGGCACCACCTGAATGCTGGTGGCGCCGGTGCCGATGATCGCGACGCGCTTGTCGGCGAGCTTGTCCATGCCGCCGGTGTAGTCACCGCCGGTGTAGTCGTAGTCCCACCGCGAGGAGTGGAAGCTGTGGCCCTTGAATTCCTTCATGCCCGGGATGCCTGGCAGCTTCGGTCGGTGGAACGGCCCCGACGCCAACACCACGAACCGTGCGCGGATGTCGTCGCCGCGGTTGGTGGCCAGGCGCCACCGTTTGATCTCCTCGTCCCAGCGCATATCGCGCACCTGGGTGGAGAAGATCGCCGAGTCGTAGAGGCCGAAGTGCTTACCGATGCGCCTGCAGTGCTCGTAGATCTCGGGTCCGTCGGCGAACTTCTTGCTAGGGATGTAGTCGAGCTCTTCCAGAAGCGGGATGTAGCAATAGGACTCGTTGTCGCACTGGATGCCCGGATACCGGTTCCAGTACCAGACCCCGCCGAAGTCGCCGCCCAGCTCGATGATCCGGACGTCCTCGACGCCGGCCTTCTTCAGATGCGCCGCCGACAGCAGACCACCGAAGCCGCCGCCGAGCACCGCGACGTCGATGTCCTCGACGATCGGGTCACGCGGCGCCACCGGCGTGTAGGGGTCGACCTCGTAGTAGCCGGCAAAATCGTCGCTCAACTCGACGTACTGCTTGGAGCCCTCGGGCCGAAGCCTTTTCGCCCGCTCCTGGGCGTACTTCTCCCGCAGCGCATCGATGTCGATGTCGTCGGGCGTCTCCGTGGGCCCGCAGGTGTCGGACATTGTCATAGCTCAGAGCTCTTTCGGTTCGCCGGTGCCCATGTACTTGGACAACTGATAGTGAAGGTTCACGGTGCTGCGTTCGCGGTACGGGTTGGGCCTGGTGCCGGGGAAGCCCAGCGACTTCATCCCCTGCTGCACCGCGGCCATGTTCGAGAAATCCTGGGGAAGTACGGACAGCCAGTTCGGGCTGTCCTTGGGTGTGTACTCCCAATGCGTCTGCGGCTCTTGGCCCTTCGGGAACAGCTCCAAGGTCGCCACTTCGAAGATGCACTTGTTCGGATCGTAGCTCGGATGCGGCCTGGCGCTGTAGCACAGCGCGGTGGTCAGGCCTTGGCCGACCTGGAAGTTCGGGAAGATCTGCCACGCCGTGCCCGCCTGTCCGAGAATGTCGGGCGGAATGGTCGGCCACACGACGCCGCGGGCCTCGTCGTCACGCCTGGCCGACGTCAACCAGTGCTCGAGAACCTTGTCCGGAGGTGTGCCCTCGGGCAGCTCGTCGACCAGTCTCTTGGCCGCGTTTACCAGCGTCTCGGTGGTGGTGGCGTTGGTCTGCTCCCACGTGTACATCTGCATCTCCGCGGTGGAGACACGGGGATCGTCACCGGTGCCCAACCGGATCTTGGACTTGGTGGCCTCCATGTCTTTCGGCGCGTCGTATCCGATGTTGCTGTGCCTGCCCTGCGCCTTGGCCCAACCCTTGAACTCGCCGAACTTGTTGAACTCCGGATGGGTGGTGAACACGTGGTAGGTCTCGTTGAAGGCCTCGAGCGCGACCTTCCAATTGCAGTCGAAATACAGCCATTTGCGCCACTTGTAGCGCATGTTCTCCAGCCCGAACGGGTCGAGGATCTTGGCGGCCGGGAACAGGTAGTCGGCAAGGGGTTCGCAGTCGGGGTCCATGTTGATGAACAGCCAGCCGCCCCACGTGTCGACCTGAACGGGGACGAGGCGGGTGTTCTGCGGGGTGAGCGCGCCGTTCCAGTCATCCTGTTCACGAATGTGGGTGCAGGCACCGTCGAGTCCGTATGTCCAGCCGTGGAATCCGCAGACGAACGACTTGCGGGCACGGCCGACGGCGTTCTTGTCGCCGTCGGGGGTGTCGACGAGGCGGCGGCCGCGGTGCATGCACACGTTGTGGTGCGCAGCGAAGGTGTTCGCGCCCGTTCGTACAATGATGATCGAGTCGTCGAGGACGTCGTAGGTCAGGTAGCTGCCGACCTCGGGAAGCTCCTCGACGCGGCCGACCTGCTGCCACACCTTGCGCCACAACTTGTCCCGCTCGGCGCGCGCATACTCCTCTGAGACGTACGCTTCCACCGGGATCGTCATCGGTTCGCAGAGTTCTTCTGGCGCTTCAATCCTGGGCTGCGTATCGGTCATCTCAAACTCCTTAGAACCGACTGATCTCTGCGCGGAAGGTTTCGTCTTTGAGGAACAGCGACGTGTTGTCGGCACCGAGGTGCGTCCACTTCAGGTTGAGTCCACCGTCGACGAGAAGCGTCTGCCCGGTGATGTAGCTCGACAGGTCCGACAGCAGAAACAGGATCGCCCCCGCCTGCTCTTCGGGCCGACCCCGCCTGCCCATCGCGATCGCGCGCCGGTCCCGGTCCGGATCGACGTCGACGTAGGTGCGCGACGCGGCGGTCTCGGTCACCCCGGGCGCCACCGCGTTGACGCGGATGTCGTCGTGGGCCAACTCGGCGGCCATGGTGCGCGTCATCGCGACCACCGCCGCCTTCGCCGTGCCGTAGGCGATGTGGAACGGCGCGGTGTTCATCCCGCTGATCGACGACACGGAGACAACCGAACCCTTCAGGCCGTGGGCACGGAGTTCTCCGCATATGGCCTGGCTCATGAAGAACGCCGTCTCGAGGTTCGCGGTGAACAACTCCCGCCAGTCCGCGCGCGTCACCCGGGTCGACGGCATCCACGTCGACGGTGCGGCACCGCCCGCGATGTTCACCAAGCCGTAGAGATCGCCCTCGGTTCGCCGGACCTGCTCCATCACGGTGGCGATGCCCTCGTCGGTTGAGGCGTCGGCCGACACCGCAACGACGGGCAGGCCCTGATCGGCCAGTGGGCCGATGTGTTCGTCGAGGTTCGCTTTGGACCGGCTGACGGCCACCACCGTGGCACCGGCCTCGGCCGCCATCCGGGTCACGGTGGTGCCGATTCCGCCGCCGCCCGCACCGGACACCACGACGATCCGGCCGTCCAGCCTCAAAAGGTCGTCCATGCTATTTGTCCGGACAACGAGTGTTGCTCTCCATGTTGCAGAACACTATTCCCCAGCGCTAATCGGCCCGTCAAGGGCGTAACAAGCTCTTTCGCGGCCTATTGTCTGGACTAAGCGGAGTTGCTAACGTGCCAGGTCATGACGCAATCGGCGACGGGATCCCTGCAGCAGTCTCGCTATCCGGGCGGAAATCCGACCGCGGCGGGCGGGTGGCGTCTCGAGCGGATCACCGCCCCGAGCCGGCTGTTCGGTGCGAACGGTCTGCGCACCGGCCCGGACGGCCGCGTCTACGTCGCCCAGGTGACGGGCAGCCAGATCAGCGCGCTGGACCTGGCCACGGGGAATCTGGAGACGGTCAGCGCCAAGGGCGGTGACATCATCGGCCCCGACGACGTCGCCTTCGACAGCGACGGCAACCTGTTCGCAACCGAGGTGATGGACGGACGGGTCAGCGTGCGCGACGCCGCGGGCCGCACGCGAGTGCTGCGCGACGACCTGCCGTCCGCGAACGGCATCACCGTGCACCAGGATCGCTTGTTCGTCAACGAGTGCCGCGACGGCGGGCGGCTGATGGAGCTCGACCGCGCCTCGGGCGCCGAGCGGATCCTGTTGGAGGGCCTGCCTTCACCGAACGCCATGGAAGTCGGCCCGGACGGTTTTCTGTACTACCCGCTGATGACGGCCAATGAGATCTGGCGAGTAGACCCCACCTTAGACAAGCACAGTGAGCCGCAACGGGTGGCCGCCGACCTCGGTGTGCCCGACGCGGTGAAGTTCGACCCGCAGGGCAATCTGGTCTCGACGCAGGTGGCCAGCGGCCAGGTGCTGCGTATCGATCCGCGAAGCGGCGAGAAAACCCTTCTGGCTCAGCTCAACCCGGGATTGGACAACCTGACCTTCGTCGGGGACCGCCTGTTCGTCTCGAACTTCACCGGTGAGATCACCGAGATTGTCGGCGTTGGCGAAACCCGCACGCTGCTCGGCGGCGGGTTGAACTGGCCGCTCGATCTGGCGGTGGGCGAGGACGGCCGGCTCTACGTTGCTGACGGCACCTACTTCTACGCCGTCGGCGATGACGGATCGCTGCAGACCGTCGGCATGCTGTTCTCCCCCGGGTACCCGGGCTTCCTCCGCGGGCTGGCACCGGTTGCAGGCAATGCGTTCGTGGTGGCCACCTCGGGTGGCCAGATCGCTCGGTACCGCCCCGCCGACGGCGAAACCGAGCACCTGGCAGACGGTTTCGACCAGCTCTACGGAGTGGCCGTCGGGCCGGGTGAGCGGATTGTGTTCACCGAGCTCGGCGCGGGGCGGGTGCATGCGCTGGCGTCGGGCAGCGCCGAGGTGCTGGCCTCGGATCTGCGGGATCCGGTCGGCGTCGCATTCGACGATGACGGTAGGCCGCTGGTCGCGGAGTCCGGGGCGGGACGGGTGATCGCGGTCGGCGATACGACGGAAACCGTGGTCGACGGTCTGTCGCGCCCGCAAGGCATCGCGGTCGTCGACGGTGCGCTCTATATCGTCGACGCGGGCGCCAAGGAGGTGCTCGCGGTGAACCTGAACACCAACGTGCGCACCACGATCGCCTCGGATCTGCCGGTGGGGCCGCCGCCGGGTGTGGAGCCCAAGCCGCTCAAGGGGATGCCGCCGTTCTCCGGACCGCAGGGGCCGTTCGCGGGTATCACCGTCGGCCGTGACGGCACCTTGTACGTGTCGGCCGACGGCGAGGGCAGCGTGCTTGCGCTGCGGCGGACATGACCGTCAGCCCCACGGACCATCGCTACCTGCAGGTGGCGCGCACCCTGCGTAAGGAGATCGTCGACGGGATCTACCCCGTCGGCTCACAGCTGCCGACCGAACAGCAACTGTGCGAACGCTTCGCGGTCAGCCGCTACACCGTCCGCGAGGCGCTGCGCCGGCTGCGGGAGGACAACCTGATCGCGTCGCGGCCACGGGCAGGCACCCTGGTGGTCCCTCGTCCCGCATCCAATTCATATGCGCAAGACGTCGTTTCGATCGACGACCTGCTGGCGTTCGCCGCCGGCGCCCAGCTCACGATCGAGTCCAACGCGATGGTCACCGTCGACGACGAACTGGCCGACCGCACAGGGTTGGAGGCAGGTACGCAATGGCTGGCGGTCCGCGGATGCCGACAGAACGAGGGCAGCGACACACCCGTCTGCACCACCGAGTACTACATCAATCGGGCGTTCGCGGCGGTTGGCCGTCTGTTGCAACGCCATTCGGGACCGATCTTCCCGCTGATCGAGGACCTGTTCGGGGTCAGCATCGTCGAGGTGCACCAGGAGATGGCGGCCATCACCGCGTCGCCGGATCTCGCCAAGGCGCTCAAGGTCGATGCGGGCAGCGCCGCTCTGGAGATGCGCCGCGCCTACACCACCTCCGACGGCGAGGTCGCGCAGGTGACCATCAACACCCATCCGTCGTCGCGGTACCGGCACTCGATGACGATGCGCCGGATCAAGGGTTAGGCCGGGCGGTGCGTGTCGACGAGAAGCGCAGCGCCGACGCCTACCGGCGCGGCCTGTGGGTGCACGACACGCTGGCCGAGGCGCTGCGCGACGCGGCCACCTCGACTCCCGACCGGACCGTGTTGGTGGACGGTGACATCCGGCTCACGTGTCGTGAGCTGTATGACCGCGCAGTGGCGCTGGCGCACACGTTGATGTCCCGCATGCCCGCCGGCAGCGTGGTGTCGTTCATGCTGCCGAACTGGCACGAGGCCGCGGTCATCTACCACGGGGCGACATTGGCGGGCATGGTGGTCAACCCGATCCTGCCCTCGCTACGGGACCACGAGCTGACGTTCATCCTGCACGATGCGGACGTCCGGGCGATCTTTGTGCCATCCGTGTTCAACAAATTCGACTATGTCGCGATGCTCGACCGGCTCACCGGCGCGATGTCCGCCCCGCCCGAAGTCGTCGTCGTGCGAGGCGACGCGGGCGACCACACACCGTTCGAAACCCTCTTTGCTGGCGGGGGCACGGGCGTCCTGCCGGTGTTGAACGCCGACACTGTGCGCATGATCCTCTACACGTCGGGGACCACCGGCCGGCCGAAAGGCGTGCTGCACAACCACAACTCGATCCACGCGCTGATCCGCCAGATCGGCGAGCACTGGCGCGTCGCGGCGGGCGACACGTTCCTCGTACCGTCCCCGATCGCGCACATCGGCGGGTCGATCTATGCGTTCGAGTGCCCCCTCCTACTGGGCAGCACCGCGGTGCTGATGCAGCGCTGGGATCCGGATGCAGCGGTGACGTTGATGCTCGACGAGCGGGTCACGCACATGGCGGGGGCCACGCCTTTCCTCGACGGGTTACTCGCCGCCGCCGAGCGGGCCGGAACACGACTACCGGAGCTGAAGGTGTTCATCTGCGGTGGCGCGTCGGTCCCGCCGTCGCTGATCCGAAGCGCCACCGCCTATTTCGAGAAGGCGGCGGTGTCCCGCGTTTACGGTTCGACCGAGGTCCCGGTGACCACGGTCGGCTCACTCGACGACGCCGAGCACGCCGCCGACACCGACGGCAGGCCGGGTATCGCAGACATCGAATTAACGGACGGCGAGATCCGCGCTCGCGGGCCGCAGATGCTCGTGGGCTACCTGCATCCCGAAGACGAAACCGACGCGTTCGACGGCGACGGCTACTTCCGCACCGGTGACCTCGGTCGGTGGGTCGACGACGGCTTTCTCGTCGTCACCGGTCGCGCCAAGGACATCATCATCCGCAACGGAGAGAACATCTCGCCCAAGGAAATCGAGGACATTCTCATCGGCCATCCCGGCGTCGCAGAGATCGCTGTCGTCGGCATACCCGACGAGCGCACCGGCGAGCGGGCGTGTGCCGTCGTCGTCGCGACCGATCAGCCGACTCCCGACGTGGCGGGCATGCGCACGCTTCTGGAGGAGCACGGCGTGGCCCGCTTCAAAGCACCCGAGCAGGTGGTGGTGTGGGAGGCGTTGCCCAAGAACGACGCCGGAAAAGTGTTGAAGCATCGGATACGAGCGGCCCTGACATGACCGCGGACACGAGGAGCAAAAATGGTTCAGGTAGCGATCGTGACCGGGGCGAGCAGCGGCATCGGATTCGGTTGCGCGACCAAACTGGCCGAGGCGGGCATGGCGGTGCTCGGCACCGGCCGCGACGACACCCGGCTCGCCGGGCTGGAGAAGGCGATCGGTGACACCGACCGCGTCGCAACGGTCGCCGTCGACCTCACCGCCGACGAGGCGCCACAGACGATCGTGCAAGCCGCGCTGGACCGTTGGGGCCGCATCGACTTCCTGGTCAACAACGCCGGCGTCGGAAGCCCCAAGCCGTTGCACGAAACCGACGACGAATCCCTGGACTACTTCCTGGGATTGATGCTGCGGGCACCGTTCCGGTTGGCCCGCGACGTGATCGAACACATGGAGTCCGGCTCGGGGATCGTCAACGTGACATCGACGTTCGCCGTCGTCGGCGGCCTTCGCGGTGGTGCGTACTCAGCGGCCAAGGGCGGCTTGACCTCGCTGACCCAGCACATCGCATGCCAGTACGGCCCGCTGGGAATCCGTTGTAACGCAGTGGCTCCCGGGGTTACGCTGACACCGATGGTGGCGACACGCCTCGAAGACGAGCGGTTCCGCAAGATCAACACCGAGATGACCCCGTACCCGCGGTTGGGTGAGGTGAACGACATCGCCAGCACCGTGGCGTTCCTGTGCTCGGAGGGTGCGAGCTTCATCAACGGCCAGACGATCGTCGTCGACGGCGGCTGGAGTTCGACGAAGTACTTGTCGGACTTCGCGCTGACCTCCGAGTGGGTGGCCCGGCAGTGAACCTGTTCGCGCTGCTCGATCAGGCCGCCAGCCGCTTCGGTGACCGAGGTGCGGTGTATCAAGGTGAGCGCCAACACCAAACGTGGGCACAGCTGCGGGAACGGTCCCTGCGGTTGGCCACCATGCTGCGCACACCCGGCCAGAGGATCGCCGTCGCCAGCGAGAACTGTCCGGAGATCATCGAGCTGATGTTCGGGGTGTGGGCGGCCGAATGTGTGTACGTTCCCATCAACTACAAGCTGCACCCGCGGGAGATGGTGCAGATTCTCGAGGATTCCGGCGCCGGGCAGGTGTTCGCCTCGTCCAAGATCGCGTCAGCGCTCGCACCGGAAACGGGGGTCCCGATAGCGATCGTCGGCACCGACGGTTACGAAACCTGGTTCAGCGCAGGGCTTTCTGAACCGCCGACCACCGATCCCGAGACCCTGGCCTGGCTGTTCTACACCAGCGGCACAACCGGGAAGTCCAAGGGCGCGATGCTGTCGCACCGCAACCTGATGGCGATGACGGTGTCACACCTGGCCGACTTCGACTCCCCCGACGACAACTGCACCCTGGTGCACGGCGCGCCGATGTCGCACGGCTCGGGGCTCTACATTCCGCCGTACGTGCTGCGCGCGGCGCGCCAGGTGATCCCCGAGTCCGGGGCGTTCGAGCCGAACGAGTTCCTCGACCTGTGCGAGCGCCATCCCGGCTGCAGCGCATTCCTCGCGCCCACCATGGTCCAGCGCCTGGTGCAGACCGGCCGCGCCCGCCCGGACAACCTGCGAACCATCGTCTACGGCGGTGGCCCGATGTACGTCGAGAGTCTGAAGAAGGCGATGGCCGCGTTCGGCCCGGTCTTCGTGCAGCTGTACGGCCAGGGGGAGGCGCCGATGACCATCACCGGGCTGCGCCAGAGCGATCACGTCGACGGAGAGGAATGGGCCGACGATGCGGTTCTGGGATCGGTCGGCTACGCCCGGTCCGGGGTGGACGTGGCGGTGCGCAGGGCCGACGGGACACCCGCCGAGGTCGGCGAGATCGGCGAGATCGTGTGCCGCGGCGATGTTGTCATGTCGGGCTACTGGCAGAACCCGCAGGCGACCGCCGCGACGCTGCAGAACGGCTGGCTGCACACCGGCGACATGGGTTCGTTCGACGACCGCGGCTTGCTCACGTTGCGGGATCGGTCCAAGGACGTCGTGATCAGCGGCGGCAGCAACATTTACCCCCGCGAGGTCGAAGAGGTGCTGCTCGAACATCCCGGTGTCGTCGAGGCCGGCGTGGTCGGCGCGCCGGACGAGGAGTGGGGCGAGGTGGTGGTGGCGTTCATCGTCGGGTCGGCGTCGGCCGGCGAGTTGGATGCGCATCTGCTCGACCGCATCGCCCGGTTCAAGCGCCCGAAACGCTACGAGTTCATCGACGAACTGCCGAAGAACAGCTACGGCAAGGTGCTCAAGCGGGAGCTGCGCGACCGGGTGCGATCAGTGCCGCGGTGACGCATGTGTCTGGTGTCACAGGTCATCCTGGTTTGGTGCTGATTCCGCAGGGATATGAAGCGGGTTGCTCTTTGCGAAGGATGACAATGACCAACCACATGCCGACCGCCGACGGGTCGCCTGCCTCCGACGGGCTGGCCACGCTGGCGCTGCTTCTGCATGCGGCGGCGTTGTTCGCCTCGACCGTTTGCTTCGCCGCGTTCCTCATCGGGCATTCGACCGTTGCCCTGACCGCCGGAGTTCTGGCGGTACTTCACCTCGTCGGCGCCAGGGCCACCCTTTTCCTCGACGGCAGCCTCGAGAAGCGCCGCCTCGGCCGGGGGGCATCGGCCGGGCCGTTCGGCGAGTACGCCCTCGCCGGCGGCTCACTCTGACGCGTCAAAACCCGCCTACTGGGCCGGCGCGAACACCGACTTGAACCGGTGCAGTGACTCCTGGATGTCGCCCTTGAGCGCTCCGGCGACCACCATGCCGATGGGGCCGAACAGCGCGGGACCGCCGAGATGCACGTCGAACGTGACCGTCGATCCGGCGGGGTCCTTCTGGGCAGGGCGCACCTTGCCTATCAGCTTGACCTTGACGCCGCCCTTGCCGTCGCCGTTGAGCGTCATCGACTCCGGCGGACGGTAGTGCACGATGGTCCACTTGATCCGGTTCGGCATGCCCTTGACCTCGACGATCGACTCGAGCGTCGTGCCCTTCTCCAGCGTTTCGGGCAACTTGCTGCGCCATACCCGGTGGATGCTCAGCCACTCCTTGTAGCGGGCGAGGTCGGATGCGCACGACCAGGCCTGCTCCGGCGGCAGGGGTACGTCGACGGATACCGAGAGTTTGGCCATGTGTCAGCTCTGCTGGGGCGGAGCCTGCGGTGGCTGCTGCTGCGGCGGGGCCTGGGGCGCCTGATGCTGCTGCGGCGGAGCCTGGGGCGGCTGCTGCGGTGCGCCCTGCGCCGACGGGTTGTCCTTGTTGACGTAGTTGCGCGCCGCGTCCTGGACCTTGTCGACGTGCTGAGCGTATTTGCCCTGCGTCTTGCGGTCGACGATGTCACCGGCCTTGTCGATCGCGGTGTCCACCTTGTCGGCGTTGCGGGCCAGCAGATTCTTCACCTTGTCGAGAAATGCCATGCGTCCAAGGCTACTCGGCGCGCCAGAGCCGACGCCGCTCTCCCAGTACTGCGCCCTGCACCCACCAGATCACCTCGATCGCGGCGGCCGTGACCACGCCGATGGCCAACGCGATCGACGTCGTCTTGACGTTGGAGATGTCGAGCATGAACAACTCCTGCGCCAGCGGTATGGAGAAGATCACGACATAGGCCAGGCCGGAGAGGGCGACCAACGCGACCCGCCACCACTCGTAGGGCCGCGCCACCACTGCCAACACCCAGATTGCCCCGACCAGCAAGGTGATCAGCGCCGCGGTCGACGCCTGGGTCTGCTCGACGGCCGTGGCCTCGCGACCCTGATATGCGGCCAGATACGAGGTGAACGTCGCGACGCCGATGACCAGACCCGACGGCAGGGCCGCCGTCATCACCCGCCGCACGAACCCCGGATGGGCGCGCTCCTTGTTCGGGGCCAGCGACAGGATGAACGCCGGGATGCCGATCGTGAACCACGCCGCGATCGTGACGTGGATCGGCTGAAACGGGAACAGCAGCGGATCGGTGCCGAAGAACTTCGACGCCAGACCGGCCAGGCCGACGAACGTCGCCAACAGCACCGAGTACACGGTCTTGGTCAGAAACAGGTTCGAGACGCGTTCGATGTTGCCGATCACACGGCGACCTTCGCCGACGACATACGGCAGCGTCGCAAACTTGTTGTCCAACAATACGATTTGAGCCACGGCGCGCGACGCCGAGCTTCCCGACCCCATCGCGACACCGATGTCGGCATCCTTGAGCGCGAGTACGTCGTTGACCCCGTCACCGGTCATCGCGACCGTGTGCCCCCGGGACTGCAGGGCGTGCACCATCGCTCGCTTCTGGTCGGGGCGGACTCGGCCGAAGGTGGTGTGCGATTCGAGCGCGTCGGCCAGCGCGTCGGTGGCCTCCGGCAGGTTCCTGGCATCCATGCACTCGCCGTGCAGGCCCAGCGATCCCGCGACCGCGCCCACGGACACCGCGTTGTCTCCGGAGATGACCTTGATCGAGACCTTCTGGGAGGCAAAGTAATCGAGGGTCTCGTGCGCGTCGGGCCGCACGCGCTGCTCGAGGACGACGAGCGCGGCCGGGGTCACGCAGCCGGGGGCGTCGGGGTGGTCGACGGGCAGGTCGCTGGCCCCGAGCAACAGCACCCGCAGGCCGGAGGAGCCGATCCGTTCGGCCTGTTCGGCGATCGGCGAGCCCGGTGCGCACAGCACGTCAGGGGCGCCGATCACCCAGTTGCCGTGCTCCCCATAGGACGCGCCGCTCCACTTGGTGGCTGACTTGAACGGCGCGGTGGCCGTCGCTGTCCAGCCGGGCGGCATTTTGTACGCCTCGGCGATGGCCTGCATGCTCGCGTTGGGGCGGGCGTCGTCGGCGGCGAGCTGTGCGAGGATGTTTCCGACGTTCCCCAGCTCGCGCGTGGGCCCAGCCTCGTCGAGCTGCTCGAGATCCGAGACGCGCATACCGTTCTCGGTCAACGTGCCGGTCTTGTCGGCGCAGACGACGTCCACGCGCGCTAGGCCTTCGATCGCGGGTAGTTCGTTGACCAGGCACTGTCTGCGGCCCAGCCGAATCACGCCGACGGCAAACGCGATCGACGTCATCAATACGAGGCCCTCGGGCACCATCGGCACCAGCGCGCCGACCATCGCCAGCACCGACCGCTTCCATCCGGACTCCGTGGTGAACAGCTGGGTGTAGATGGTCAGCAGCCCGGCGGGAATCAACAGGTATGTGATGAACTGCAGGATCTTGTTGATGCCGCTGCGCAGTTCGGAGTTCACCAGTGTGAACTTGCTGGCCTCCTCTGCGAGTTTGGCCGCGTACGCCTCCCTACCGACCTTGGTGGCGCGGTAGGCGCCGGTGCCCGCGACGACGAAGCTACCCGACATTACCCGGTCGCCTGCGTCTTTCGCGATCGGATCGGCTTCCCCGGTGAGCAGCGATTCGTCAACTTCGAGGTTGGCCTCCTCGAGCACCTCGCCGTCGACCACGATCTGGTCGCCGGGTCCGAGTTCGATGATGTCGTCGAGGACGATGTCGCTGGGGCTGAGCTGTTGGGCAGCCGATCCGGCGCCGGTCTGCCTGCGCACCAACGGTTTCGTCTGACCGACGATCGCGAGCTTGTCCAGCGTCCGCTTGGCCCGCAGCTCCTGGATGATGCCGATGCCGCTGTTGGCGATGATGAGTAACCCGAAGGCGCCGTTGATGATCGAGCCGGTGGACAGCACGATGATCAGCAGCACCCCGAGGATCGCGTTGATGCGGGTGAACACGTTGGCCCGCACGATGTCGGACACGCTGCGCGCCGCCCGTGTCGGGACGTCGTTGGTCTTGCCTTCGGCGATGCGTTGCGCGACCTCGGCTTCGGTCAGCCCGGTGGCCTGGATCTCCGGTGCGGCGGTCACTTGACGAACGTGCCCTTCTTGAACGTGTCGAAATACTCCAGCGTGAGCTTGTCACGATCGACCCCATCGAACACCGCGGTGGAAACCGTTCCCGGCGGTGCGTTCTCGGTGATGAAGGAGAACGTGAAGGTGTTGGCGTCCCAGTGTTTGAGCGGCACATCGAGCTTGGAGCCCAGTGCCAACCGCAGCTCGCCGTCGCGTTCGGTGATCCGGGCAGGCCCCCAGTAGTCGTTGCGGTAGGTGCCGACGTACGACGCGAGCGGCGCAGCGGGTACAGGATTGGACGGCGGCTGCTTGCCGACCAGGGACCCGACCGGCTTCTCCATGTCGGCGAACGCCGCGTTGTAAAGGCCGTACCAGTCCTCGCGCACCTCGCCGAACTGCACCAGGTCGGCGAACTGCGCGGTCAGTGCCTCCGACACACCCGATGGGGTGGCGTTGGTGAGCGCGACGATCGCGACGTCGGCCGACGGCAGGATCAGGAAGGTCGTTCCGGTGCCCAATTCGAAGGCGCCCGAATGGCTCAGCTCCATGCGTGCCGCCGAGGTCGAGCTGACGTTGAAACCGAACCCGTAGAAGCCCGACCGGGCCGCGGGCTCGCTCGCCGGGCTCGACACGATCTGCGGTGTGAGGGCAGGCAGCAGAGCCTTCGGGGCGACGATCTGTTTGCCGTCATGGCTTCCGTTGGCCAGCACCATGGCCAGCCATCGGGTCATGTCGTTGACCGACGAACTCGCCCCGCCCGCCGGTGCTTCCGGGTCGGCGTCACGGACGAAGGCCGGTTCGTAGCGCCCGTCCATATGGATGTGGCCGGCCGCGCGGTTGGGTCGCGCGCGATAGTCGGTGAACCGGTAGCTGGACTGCCCCATACCCAGTGGACGGAACAGCACCTCGTCGGCCAACACCTCCCACGGCTTGCCCGCGCCGACCGCGACCGCCTCGGCGCCCGCGGTGTACCCGAAGTTCGTGTACGCGTACGAGATCCGGAACGGGTCCAGCGGAAGCTGGCGCATCCGGTCCAGCACCTGCCTGCGGTCGTATCCGAGGTCCTCGAGCATGTCGCCGGCGTGGTCGGGCAACCCGGAACGGTGCGACATCATGTCCCCGACGGTGACCATCGAGGTGACCACGGGATTGGACAGCGCGAACCAGGGCAGCTCGGACACGATCGGGGTGTCCCAGCTGACGGCGCCGACACCGACCTGGTGGGCGACCACGGTCGCCGCAAGAGACTTCGACACCGAGGCGAGTTGGAACACCGTGTCGGGGTCGACGCGGTTCTCCTCCTCCTCCTCCGGTTTGGTGGCGTCCTTGACGCCGAACCCCTTGGCGTACACGGTCTTTCCGCCGTGCACGACGGCCACAGCCATACCCGGGATTCCCGACTTGCGCATCAGGTCCTCGGCCATGCCGTCGAGTTCGGCCACCGCGTTGTCGACCGCGTTCTCCGGCAGGGGCATCGCGGGCACCAGTGGGGGCGGGACGTCGGCCTGCGCGCCCTGCGCGCCCGACGGGGACGGCGGGGCGGGTTCTGGGCGGTCGGCGCCGCAGCCCGCAACGAGCAGCAACCCGACGACAGCCACCCTGGCCAGTGCTTTCATGAGCTGAACGGTAACCCGACGAGCGCACTGTTGGGGTACTCGAACCGCGAGCGCGTCGGCAAAAAGTATGCGCTGGAAGGCGGGGCTAGAACCGCCACCACGGGTCGAGCGGCGGTGTCGCGTCCAACCGGACCCGCTGCCCCGGTTTGGGCACCGCTATCTGCACCTTCTCCGCGTCGGCTGCCCGCAGCAGCCGCTCGACCGGTTCGGCCCACGGGTGGGGCGCGAGCCGGAAGGTGGCCCAATGGATCGGTACCAGCAGCCCCCGGTCGGCTTCGGCGACGTCGAGGTGCGCCTTGACCGCCTCTTCGGGGTTCATGTGGATGTCCGGCCACGCTGGGTGGTAGGCACCGACGGGCAGCAGCGTCAGGTCGAACGGCCCGTGGTCCATGCCGATCTGGGCGAAGCTCTTGGTGTATCCGGTGTCACCGCCGAAGAACGCACGGTGACGGGGCCCGATGATCACCCACGACGCCCACAGCGTGGTGTTGCGCGACATCAGTCGACCGGAGAAGTGCCGCGCCGGCGTGCACACCAAAGTGAGCTCGCCGATCGTGTGGCTCTCGTTCCAGTCGAGTTCGACGATCCGGCTCTCCGGTATCCCCCATTTGCGCAGGTGCGCGCCGATGCCGAGCGGAACGACGAACGGCGCCCGCTGGGTGTGAACGAGGCCGACGATCGTGTCCATGTCGAGGTGGTCGTAGTGGTCGTGGCTGACTATGATCGCGTCGACGGCGGCCAGCGCCTCGAGCGGAGCGGGCACCTCGTGCATCCGCTCCGGACCGACCGTTTGGGACGGTGAGCACCGGCGGCTCCACACCGGGTCGGCCAGCACGCGGTAGCCGTCGAGTTCGACGAGCGCCGACGAGTGCCCGAACCAGCACGTCGACACCGGTGTGCAGTCGGGTTCGGTGGGTGACGGTGTGACGACCGGAATCGGGCCGTCCGGTCGGGCGACGCCGCGTGACCCGATCAACTCGCGCACCAGCAGCCGCTGCTGTTCGGCGTCGATGCTCATCATCGACGCCGGCTCGAGGTTGACGAACACCCCGTCGCGGTAGTTCGGGGAGCGTCGCGCGACGCGTCCGATCTCCGTGGGCGACGCGCCCAGTGCCGCGGGTGCACCCTGCAGAGCGCGCAGAAGCCAACCGCCGGCCAACAGTGAGGCCGTGCCGAAGCCGATGCGCAGCGCCGACCGGATCATCAGGCCCCCTTGAACCTCGGGGGTCGCTTCTCGATGCGGGCCACCTGCGCCTCGATGATGTCCTGGCTCGCCCACGCCCGATCGAACAGATCCTTGTGCGCCGGCCACGGCTCCTCGTAGGCGCCATCGTCGTTGAGCACCCGCTTGGCGTGCTGCAGGGCCAGCGGCGCGAAGCCCGCGATCTCCTGTGCCCAAGCCTGCGCGTCTTGCAGCGTGCCGATGCGGTTGGCCATCCCGGTCTGCAGTGCGACGTCGGCGGTGAGCCGCTCGGCCGCCATCAGCATGCCGCGCGCCCTGCCAGCCCCAACCAGCGACGTCAACCGCCGGATGCTCCAGTTGTCCAGCGCTATCCCGTATTTCGCGACGGGAAACTGGAAGTACGCCTCGGGAGCGACGACCCGCAGGTCGCAGATCATGGACAGGATGACCCCGGCGCCGATCGCGGGTCCGTTGATGGCGCCGATGACCGGCACCGGCGCCGCGTCGATGGCCAGGTTGAGCGCCCGCGCCTTATCGGGCAGTTCGTCGGCGACCCCCTGGCCGCCGGAGAGATCGGCGCCGGAGCTGAAGACGTGGCCCTGCCCGGTCAGCACGATCGCGCGGACGTCCTCGGCGCCGGCCTTCTCGATCGCTTCGCGAAGCCCGTCGACGAGTTCGGCGTTGAGCGCGTTGCGGCGCTCGGCGCGCTGCATCTCCAGGGTCATCACGTGGCCGTCGCGGGTCACACCAATCATGGGGCAAGCGTATATAGGCTCATCTGATGAGCCGGATCGGTGCCCTCGAGGTGCGCGATGCCGTGCTTGACCCCGGGTCGTTCCGCAGCTGGGACGGCCCTCCACTGGACGTCGGGGCCGGCGAGGACTATCAGCGGGCGCTGACCGCCGCGGCCGCCAAGACGGGCTTGGACGAGTCGGTGGTGACCGGCGAGGGGACGGTCTTCGGTCGCCGCGTCGCGCTGGTGCTGTGCGAATTCGACTTCCTGGCGGGCTCGATAGGGGTGGCGGCGGCCGAGCGGATCACCGCTGCGGTGCAACGGGCGACGACAGAACAGCTGCCGCTGCTGGCGTCGCCCAGTTCGGGTGGCACCCGGATGCAGGAGGGCACGGTCGCGTTCCTGCAGATGGTCAAGATCGCCGCGGCCTTCGAACTGCACAAACGCGCGCATCTGCTCTATCTGGTGTACCTGCGGCATCCCACGACCGGCGGGGTGTTCGCGTCGTGGGGATCGCTGGGCCATGTGACCGGCGCCGAGCCCGGCGCGCTGATCGGCTTCCTCGGTCCGCGGGTGTACGAACACCTCTACGGTGAACCGTTTCCCGAGGGCATTCAGACCGCCGAGAACCTGCACCGCCACGGCGTCATCGACGGGGTGGTCCCGCTCGAGGCGCTGCGCACCACGTTGGACCGGACGCTGACGGTGGTCGCCGATCCACCGGGCTCGCCGCCGTCCGCACCCGAACTCGGGCCGTTGCCCGACGTGTCGGCGTGGGAATCCGTAGAGGCCTCGCGGCGCCCGGACCGGCCCGGTGTGGGGTATCTGCTGCGGCACGGAACGACCGAGCGGGTGCTGTTGTCGGGCACCGGACAGGGTGAGGCGGCGACGACGCTGTTGGCGCTGGCGCGGTTCGGCGGGCAACCGGCGGTGGTGCTCGGACAACAACGCGTGGTCGGCGGGATGGTCGGGCCTGCAGCGCTTCTTGAGGCGCGTCGGGGCATGGCGCTGGCCGAAGGTCTGCAACTGCCGCTGGTCCTCGTGATTGACACGGCCGGGCCCGCATTGACCGTCGAGGCCGAGCAAGGCGGGCTGGCCGGCGAGATCGCGCGCTGCCTGGCCGAACTGGTCATCCTGGACACGCCGACGGTGTCGGTGCTGCTGGGTCAGGGCAGCGGCGGGCCCGCGCTGGCAATGGTGCCCGCCGACCGGGTGTTGGCGGCGCTGCACGGCTGGCTGGCCCCGCTTCCGCCTGAAGGAGCCAGTGCGATCGTGTTCCGGGACCTCGACCATGCCCCGGAACTGGCTGCGGCCCAAGGCATTCGGTCAGCAGACCTGCTGCGCAACGGCATCGTCGACGTGATCGTCCCCGAAAACCCCGATGCCGCCGACGAACCCATGCAGTTCACGCGGCGGCTGTCGGCCGTCGTCGCCAACGAACTGCACTCGCTGCGGTCGGTTCCCGGAGAGGAACGGCTGCGGACGCGGCTGCAGCGCTACCGGAGCATCGGCCTGTGACACCGAGCGGCCACCATCCGATGGCATGCTGGGTGGGATGGAAGCCCTGCTCCATTTCGCCGGAAACTTCTGGTGGCTGATCTTTCCCTTCGGGGGCGTGATCGCGGGCGGTGTGCGCGCGGTCGCGGCGGCCGCCAACGAACGTCGTGCGCAACGCCGACTCGAGCGCTATCGGATCAAGCAGGAGACCAAGGTGGCGCTGGCCGAGGCGTCGGGCCGAGCACGTAGCCATGAAGGGGCGAACCGGCGCGAGATGGCCACGGTGATGCAGCGTCACGCCGACACCGACGCCCGCTGGCTCGAGTACGAGATCGACGTCGCGAAGCTGTTGGACTTTCCGCTGATGACCGACATGAGCGCGCCGTTGACGATCGCATTTCACAAGGCCAGGAGTCGCGCGGATCTGCTGCGCCCCGAATCCGTCGACGACATCATCGCCGACCGCGCCACGCAGATCGACTACCGCGACGCGGTGAACGAGTATGTGACGGCGTTCGACATCGCCGAGGCCGACGCGATTCGCAGGCGCCGCAGCGATTTCTCGACCGAAGACCAGGCTCGCATCGAAAGGGCCCAGCATTTGCTTCGGCTCGCATCCGACGACGCGGCGACCTCCGACGAGCGGAAAGCGGCCTACGCCCGGGCGCAGAAAGAACTCGATGGCCTCATCGTGCTGCCCCCGACGACCCGGGCGAGCATCGAACGCAAGATCGTCGGCGAGATCGAGGCTTGACCCAGCTTCGGGGCAATCAGCCGCCCAGCTCGGAGACCGCGGTGTCGAGTTGTGCTGCCTGCTCTTCGATTTCGCGGTCGGATGGCGCCTCACCGATGCGTTGCACCAGGTCGTCGCGGGCCGCCACCTCAAGGGCGCCGCGGTAGTCGGCCGAGGCGAGCCGGCCCGCACTGATCACCTCCACCCGGCCTTCGACGACGACCAGGATGGCATTGCTTTCTTCGGACTGCAGCAGCGTGCGTACATCCTCGGTCGAGATCATGATTGGTTCCGTCCTGTCTGTTGTTGCAGCCGGTCGATCATCTCGGAGGCCTGCGGAGTCTCCTGCGGCGCGCGGCCGGCGTCCTCACTCATGGCCTAGCTATGCCCGTTGATCAACCGGTCTATGCGAGCGCCAGCGCGGTGAGCATCGCGATGCAGGTGACGAGGTCAAGCGGCAACCGCAGCCAACTTCGCCGGGTCCAACGCACCGCCGCGGCCTCGTCGACCTCCGCAGGATCGCCCCTCTCGAACGCCACCGCCTTCGGTATGAAGTCGACCAGCGACCACACCCGCATCACCGCATGGCTGGCCAGCGCCACCAGCAACGCGGTACGCACGTCGGCGTAGGACCACGCGGCGATGAGCGCGACGACGAGCAGCACCTCGAATGAGGTGTGCGCCGGGATCCAGAATCGGCGGCGCGAGAGACCGCCATTGTGCGCCTGAATGATGCCGGGCCGCTTGGGCCAGGCGGGATCAACGACGACGGTCTCATAAAGGCCGCCTCCGAACACGACACAGGCCAGCAGCGTGGCGGCGGCAATCGAAAGAAGCGTCGGGGTCCACATCACCGCCGATTATTACGGGGCGTCCAGATAACGCTGCACCGTCGGTCCCACCGCCGCGATGATCTCCTCGTGCGACATCGCGACGACCGGTGGTAACTGCAGCACGTACCGGCACAGCGCCAACCCCAGCGTCTGCGTCGCGATCAACACCGCCCGCCGCTCCGGTGCGACGGGGTTGATCGTGGCGACGACGGGCAGCAGCTGCCGGGTGAAGATATCGCTCATCCGTTGTGCCGCACCATTGTTCGTCGCGCTCGACCGCAGCAGTACGATCAGTGCCTCATCGCGCTCCCACCGGTTCATGAAGTGGGACACCAGGCTGGCCCCGACTTCACCGGGATCGACACCGGACAGGTCGGGGATCTGCAGGTCGAAGTCGGCGGCCGCCGCGAACAACTGGTTCTTGTTGCCGAAGTACCGCATCACCATCGACGGGTCGATGCCGGCGTCCGCGGCAATGGCCCGGATGGTGGCCCGTTCGAAACCCGATCGAGCGAACCGGTCGCGTGCTGCCGCCAGGATGACCGCCTTGGTCTGCTCCGAGGATCTCCGCATGCCAACAAGTGTAGGCCAACAAGTGTTGACAAGAGGCTGAACTCCGGCGCATAGTGATGCCAACAAGCGTTGGCATAGATGGGCCCCGGCGGAAGGAGAAGACGATGAACACGCACGACACCGACGTCCTGATCGTCGGGGCGGGCCCGACCGGACTGGCAGCGGCGGTCGCGTTGGTCTCGCACGGCGTGGCAACAACGGTGGTCGATCGCCAGGCCGCGGGCGCCAACACGTCGCGCGCAGCGGTGGTCAATGCCCGCACACTCGAGGTGCTCGAAGGGTTCGACGTGGCCAGGCGGCTGGTCAAGGAGGGCGTGCAGGCGTCGCGGTTCACGATCCGCGACCGCGGGCGCACGCTGATCCCGGTCGACTTCAGCGGGCTGCCGACCGAGTATCCGTATTCGTTGATGGTGTCGCAGGCCACCACCGAACGCCTGTTGCTCGAGCGACTGGCGGAAGTTGGCGGTCGTGTGCTGCGCCCGAAGACCCTGACCGCGCTCGGCGAGGATCGGACCGGCGTCACCGCGACGTTCGACGACGGCGACACCGTCCGCGCGCGCTACGTCGTCGGCGCCGACGGAATGCGCAGCCTCGTGCGGGAGCAGGCTCAGATCGGGTTCGAGGGCAGCGTGTACGACGAGTCGTTCGTACTCGCCGACGTCCGGCTCACCGGCTGCGCGCCCTCCGACGAGGTCATCCTGTACTGGGCCAAGGAGGGTTTGACGGTGGTGGCACCGCTGCCCGACGGCATTCATCGGATCGTCGCGCCGGTCGCCGAGGCACCCGAGGAACCATCTCGGGCGTTCATTCAGCAGATCCTCGACGCCCGTATCGGCGCCGCGGCACCGACGGTGAACGCGGTGATCTGGGGTTCACGCTTCCGCGTTCACCACCGGGTCGCCGACACCTTCCGCGTGGGCCGGCTGCTGCTGGCCGGTGACGCCGCCCATGTGCACAGTCCCGCCGGCGGGCAGGGCATGAACCTCGGCATCCAGGACGCGGTGGCACTCGCCGACGCGCTGACCGCTGTTCTCGCAGGCGAACCCGACACCCGGCTCGACGGCTACAGCGAGTCGCGGCGCCCCATCGCGCAGGAGGTCGTCGAGATGACCGATCGCCTCACCCGCCTGGCCACCCTCCCCCGCGCCGCGCGGCCGATCCGCAACACGGCGATCCAACTCACCGGGCTCGTACCCGCCGTCCGCAACGGCCTGGCGCGCAGGCTCAGCGGTCTGGTCTACCGCTGAACTCCACCGCCGTGGCCCGGCTGTGCACGTACAGCACGGCCGCGGCGATGCCCGCCTCGACCATGGCGACCACTGTGGCCACGGCCATCACGGTCGGCGGGCCGTTGGTCGCCGCCGCACCGTGGTGATGGCCGGGCCCGGGCAGATGCAGCGCGATCATCGCCAGGTTCATCAGCGCGACGGCTACCCACGTGCGCTGCCGCCCGTCGCGCCACAGGTCACGCGCGCAGTACAGGCATGCCCCGACCATCGCGGCCAATACCGCGGCGGTGAACGGACGTTCCGCGTGGCCGAGCATGGCCGCGTGTAACAGGGCCGATCCCGCCGCGAGTACGGCGCACGCCCGTCGCCCCGCCGTTCCGATCGTCGTCACGTAGATACCGACTCCCGCGGTCGCAGGAATTCATCCCGTGACAGGATCCGGACATGGCAGCCATCCGCCCGTTCCGCATCGCGATCCCCGACGACGACCTCGCCGACCTGCAATCGCGGCTGCGCCGAACGCGGTGGGCCGAGGCCGAATGCGTCGACGACTGGAGCCAGGGCATTCCGCTGGCCTACACCCGCGAACTGGCCGAGTACTGGGCCGAGTGTTACGACTGGCGGGCCCGCGAGGCGGCGTTGAACCGGTTCGACCACTACACCACCGAGATCGACGGGCTCGACATCCACTTCATCCATCAGCGCTCGTCGCAGGCCGATGCGTTCCCGTTGCTGATCACCCACGGCTGGCCGGGGTCGATCGTCGAGTTCCACAAGGTGATCGAACCGCTCACCGAGCGCGGCTTCGACGTGATCTGCCCGTCGCTGCCGGGTTACGGCTTCTCCGGAAAGCCCACCGAAACAGGTTGGGGCATCGAGAAGATCGCCTCGGCCTGGAACACCCTGATGGGCGAACTGGGCTACGACCGGTTCGGCGCGCAGGGCGGCGACTGGGGCGCGGCGGTCACGACGCAGATCGGCCGAAACGGGGGCCGCCGGAGCCGCTCCGGCGGCGACATCAGCCGATGCCGGGCGATCCACCTGAACATGCCGCTCGGGTTCCCACCCGGCAAGCTCGAGAACCCGACCGAAGAGGAGAAGCGGGCGCTGGAACGTGGCGCGTACTACCAGAAGTGGGATTCGGGTTATTCCAAACAGCAGTCCACCCGTCCGCAGACCCTCGGCTACGGCCTCGTCGACTCCCCGGTCGGGCAGCTCGCGTGGATCGTGGAGAAGTTTTGGTCGTGGATGGACTGCGACGGCCATCCGGAGAATGTGCTGACCAAAGACGAGCTCCTTGACAACGTGATGCTGTACTGGCTGACCGCATCGGGCGCGTCGTCGGCCCGGCTCTACTGGGAGAGCTTCAACGCGTTCGGCGGGTTCGACCGAGTCGAACTCCCGACCGGTGTCGCGTCCTTTCCCAAAGAGATCCTGCAGGCCCCCCGCGACTGGTGCGAGAACGGATACAACATCACCCATTGGACGACGATGCCGCGCGGCGGTCACTTCGCGGCATTCGAGCAGCCCGACCTGTACGTCGACGACGTCTCGAAGTTCTTCGATAGCGTGCGATAGATGGGCAGGACGTTGGAGGCCGACTACTTGGTCGTTGGGGCGGGCGCGATGGGGCTCGCGTTCACCGACACGTTGGTCCACGAGTCGGATGCGACGGTCGTGATGGTCGACCGCAACGACCAGCCCGGCGGTCATTGGACGACGACGTACCCATTCGTGCGGCTGCACCAGCCGTCGGCCTACTACGGAGTGAACTCGAGAGGGCTCGGCAGCGACAACGTCGACCAATTCGGGCTCAACGCAGGCTATTACGAGCTGGCCACCGGTGCCGAGGTGTGCGCATACTTCGACGCGGTGATGACCCAGCACCTGCTGCCGACCGGTCGGGTGACGTATCTGCCGATGAGCGAGTATCTCGGCGACGGGCGGGTGCGAACATTCGGTGGCGAGGACATCGAGGTGACGGCGCGGCGGGTGGTGACGACGCGGGTCGAGGTCGTCGTGCCGTCGATGCGGCGCCCGTCCTATGACATCGCGGACGGCGTCCATGTCGTGCCGCCCAACAGCTTGCCGCGGCTGCCGGACCCGCGTGACCGCTATGTCGTTGTCGGAGCGGGGAAGACGGCGATGGACTCATGCCTGTGGCTGTTGCGGCACGGCATCACGCCGGAGCGGATGACGTGGATCAAACCCCGCGAGTCGTGGGTGCTGGACCGGGCGGCCATTCAACCCGGCCGGCAGTTCGCGAAGCACACGATCGGGGATTTCGCCAACCAGTTGCTCGCGGTGCGGGAGGCGGAGTCGCTTCCGGATCTGTTCGATCGACTCGAGGACAAGGGCTGCCTGCAACGTATCGACCGCTCCGTCGATCCGACGATGTATCGGTGCGCGATCCTGTCGCAGGCCGAGCTGTCCGAGCTGCGCCGCATCGCCGACGTCGTGCGGATGGGCCACGTCCGGGCGATCGAGCCGGGGCGGATCACGCTCGACGACGGGGTGCGTGAGGTCGGCGACTCGGTGCTCTACATCGACTGCACCGCAGACGGTTTGGGCAAGGAGCCGGTGACGACGATCTTCGACGGCGACCACATCGCGCTGCAGACGGTGCGCACGTGCCAGCCGGCGTTCAGTGCGGCCGTCATCGCCCACGTCGAGACGGCGTATTCCGACGACGCCGCGCGCAATCGGCTCTGCAGACCGGTGCCCTACCCGCACGTCCCGATCGACTGGCTGCGGATGATGTTGATCTTCAACGAGAACCAACTGCAGTGGTTCTCCGACCCGGACATGATGGAGTGGGTCGACGCGGCGCGGCTCAACGCGTTGCACCATGTGACCGCCAACGTCAGCGAGCGGGCACGCGACCGGATCATCTCGATGCTCACGTCGGAACTGCCGGCGGTCAACGAGAAATTGAAGGTTTTGCTGGCGCAGGCTTAACTAGCGTCCGTTTAAGGCAACGATTCCATCAAAGCGCCTTTCCGCAGAGGGCGCTGCCCCTTCCCATCCAGGACGGCCGTTTCGTTATCAGTCGCCGTCGCATTCGAGAGCAAAGCCGGGGCTCTCTCGCATGACTGAGTGGCAGGCGAAAGCCCCCTCGTCTAGCACGTCAATTGCATCCGGAATGCGGAGCTGCGCACATTCTTGTCACTCGAGCAACGTTCGAGGCGGCGGTACTACCCTAGAGCTGGCGCCGCCGAACTCGCTCGAGATCGAAAAGCAATGTTGCGAACTTCACTGATTCGGGTATCGACCAATGTAACGCTCGGCCCGAGCCGAGCGATTAAGGTCGAGTAACTGCGTTTCAGTGGGAATTTGCGTGGAAGAGAGGCTGCATATGATCAAGATTTCGTCGGGGAAGATGGCTGTCGGTTTCGGCGGTCTCGCGTTGGCGTTGACCGCTGGGGCGGGAATTGCGTCGGCACAGCCCAATCTGGATTCGGCTGTCAACACGACGTGCAGTTACCAGCAAGTTCAAGCAGCGGCAAACGCTGCGGATCCGAGGGCTGCGGCAGTGCTCAGCGACCCGATGACGTCCGCCGGCGTGCAGCAGTTCCTCGCATCACCGCCTGCTCAACGTCGCATGATGGCTGAGCAGATCGTGAGCATGCCGGCGAACCAGCCCTTCCTCCCGATCTACCAACAGATCTTCGACACCTGCCAGAATTTCTAACCTACGTGTCGGCCATGCCAAGCGGATGATGGCCGGTCCCGATAGCCCGCACTGATGGGGCTGATCTGCTCTCCGACCAGATCAGCCCCATACGCGTTGCTGGTAGCGTGCGTCCGGCGGACTGTTAGGAGAGTGAGTTGATACCTGTTCTAAAGGCGATGGCGGTCGGTCTTGTCGAGCCTGTCTTGTTCGGGTTGATCGTTTTCCTAATGGCAGGCACGGTTGACTACTGGCAGGCGTGGCTTTTCCTCGCGGTGTTCGCCCTGACGACCTGGATCCTCGGGTTGTATTTGCTGCGCACCAATCCCGATGCACTGAAGCGCCGGATGCGCGCGGGTCCGACAGGCGAAACTCGAACCAAGCAAAAGCTCTTTATCGCTGGCTGGTACCTCACGCTGCTGTCAGCATTCATTATCAGCGCCCTTGACCACCGTTTCGGTTGGTCGCAAGTGCCCGCCGCGATCTGCTTGCTCGGAGATGTCTTGGTCGTCGCCGCGCTCGGTGGGGTAATGCTGGTCGTGATCCAAAACAACTACGCCGCAGCAACCGTGCAGGTCGAGGAGGGTCAGAAGGTCGTCTCCACGGGGCTGTATGGGCTGGTGCGCCATCCCATGTACACCGCCAATGTCATCTTGGTGGTGGGCATCTCGCTTGCCCTGGGCAGCTTTTGGGGGCTGCTTGTCGTCTTACCCGCTGTCATGGTGCTTGGCCTGCGGATTCGCGATGAGGAGAAACTTCTCCAGGACGAATTGGACGGCTACACCGAATACACCCAGGCAGTCCGCCACCGCCTCGTCCCCGGGGTGTGGTGACCGCTGTCGGCAGTGCCTATCGCGTGTGCTTCCCGTCCTGAATCATCTGGCTGTCCACGTGCTCGCTCAAGCTTCTGACGGTCGGCGCATCGACCAGGACCGACACCCCGAAGTCGGCATCGAGGGCAGTGTTGATCGCCGTGATCGCCCGCATGGCCGATATCGAATCCCCGCCCAGGTCGAAGAACGACTCGTCGACCCCGACGCGGTCCAACCCCAGCACTTGGGCGTAGATACCGGTCAGGATCTGCTCCACCAGAGTCGTCGGGGCGAGATGACCATCGGCGCTGCCCCCGGCGCCTCCGTATGCCGGTTCTGAGGCGCTCGCCCGCTGGATCGCCGACACCGCCCGCTTCCCTATCTCGTTCAACCGGGCGTGTTCGGTCGCATCGAGGACATCGATCGTCGACAACGGCCGCGTCGGATGCGTTGTCATCTCCACCAGCACCTGCGTATACCGCTCGATAAGTGCTCGGACGGTGGCGCGGTCGAAAACGTCCGTGCGGTATTGGACGCGAAGTTCCAGTTCACGACCGGGTCCGGCTTGCACCGTCAGCGGGTAGTGATAGAAGTCGCGGCTGGTGAAGCCGGTGATGGCCAAGCCGTCGACGGCCGGCTGCCCGCCCGTGTCGGTCGGATAGTTCTCGTATACGAAAACGGTGTCGAAGAGTCTGTCCTGACCGGTGATGCGGTGGATCTCGCTGAGCGCCAGGTGCTGGTGCTCGAGGGTGTCGTTGTGGGCACTTTGCAGCTGGTTCAACAAGTCCGATGTTGTGGCGTTCGGCGCTATGTGCGCGCGCACCGGCACCGTGTTGATCAACAGCCCCACCATCGATTCCGCGCCGACGACCTCGGCCGGCCGGCCCGACACCACGGTGCCGAAGGCCACATCCCGCTGGCCGGTCAGCGAGGAGAGAAGTAACGCCCACGCGCCCTGCAACACGGTGTTGACGGTGGTGTGGTGGGTGCGCGCCAGCTTGATAAGCGCCCTGGTCGTCTTCGCCGGCACGCGGAAAGATTCGACGCTCCGCCGACGAAACCCGAGCTCCTGCGGCGGGCCGACGAGAATCGGGGTCTCGAAATCGGCGAACACTTCGCGCCACGCCGCTCGGGCAGCGGAGTGGTCCCGTTCTGCAAGCCAAGTCATGAAGCTGCGATACGGCGAGGCCGCGGGCAGCCGGTGGCCGTGGTAGCCGGCGAAGATCTCCTGCAGAAGGATCGGCATCGACCAGCCGTCGAGCACGATGTGGTGGTTGGTCAGCACGAAGCGGTGCCGGTTGTCGGCGACACGGATGAGCGTCACCCGGAAGGGCGGCTGGTTGTCGAGATCGCACACTGCGGCGCGTTCGTTGGCACAGATTCCTTCCACCCGCGCGTCGATGCCGAAATCAGCGGCCCCGTCGTCGAATTCGACGTACCGCCAGGCGGCAATGGGATTAGCGGGAATCAGCTGCACGGGTTGGTCGAACTGTGCGCTGAACCGGGCGGCGAGGTGAGGATGCCGGTCGATCACCGCCTGCACGGCTTCGTGCAGGCGGTGCACGTCCAGCGGGCCGCTCAATTCGATATCCAGCTGCACCGCATACGCATCGTCGCCGGAGGCTTTGGCGATGCTGGCGTGGTAGAGCAGTCCCTGCTGCAAGGGGGTCAGTGGCAGCACGTCGGCGATCGGGAACTGGCCGTGCAGCTCGTCGATCTGCTGCTGGCTCAGCCGGACTGGGGCGATATCCGACGGGGTAAGTCCGCCCCCACCGCGTCGGACATGCGCGCAGATGCCGGCCAGGGCGTCGAACCACAATCGGCTGATCCGGGTGACCGCCGCGCGATCCAGCACCGAGGGCGCCCACGTCCAGGTCGCGTTCAGGTGCGGGCCGGTGTCGGTGTCGATGGTGACCGCGTTGAGCTCGACGGTGTGCGTCAGAGCGGTGGGCGTCGCCGCGACGGCACCGGTCAGTGACAAGCCGTCCTGGCTGAACCGCCAGACGTCCCCCGATGCATAGGCCGCAGGCGAGCCCAGCCGGCCGAAGTAATTGAAGCCGATCGTGGGGTCGCACCCGCCAAGATCCACATCGTTATTCAGATAACGCAGTAAACCGTAGGTCAAGCCGTCGGGCAGGGAACGAAGCTGCTCCTTGGCGTCTTTGAGCACCGCCCCCAGCGCCGTGTCGCCGGTCACCACCTGCGTCCAGCTCACCCCGTCCAGCGCCAACGAAACGGGGTACTTGGCGGTGAACCACCCCACTGTGCGCGATAGGTCCACATCGGCACCCAGCGCGTCGAAGTCCTCCTGGCGACCGTGTCCCTCCACATCGATGGCGATCGGAGCACCCTCGGCCCCCAGGAACTGCGCCCACGCCAATCCGAAGGCGATCAACAGAATCTCGTGCACGCCAGCGTGGAACGCAGCGGGCACCTCACCGAGGAGCATGTGAGTGGTCTCGGCATCCAGCAGTTCCGTCGTGTACCCGGCAGTGGCGAACGTATCCACCGCCGGCTGGGGCGCGGGCAGCGCCGCAGGAATCGCCGCCACCTGCCGCCACGCATCCGCGTGGTCGACCACGCCCGGATGGCGCGCCTGCTCATCCAGCAGCTCGGCCCACCGGGCGAACGAGGTCCCCGCTGGCGGCAACAGCACCGGCTGACCGCCACGATGCTGGGTGAACGCGATGTTGATGTCCTCCAACACAATCCGCCACGACACCCCGTCGACGGCCAGGTGATGAATGATCAACGCCAGTTGACCGGTGGAGGCGGCCCATACGGCGCTGAGCATCACCCCGTCGGCGGGATTCAACCGCGACCGAGCCGCGACCAACGTCTCGTTCGTCAACACGTCCACCGGTTGCAGGCACTTGCGCGCGTCCACTGAGCCGGGCTCGGGCACCGTCAAAGCCCACGCCCCGGCGCCGTCGTCGGCGGCCCGTAGCCGCAGCATGGCGTGGCGATCCAGGAGGGCCTGAAGCACCACCACCACATCAGCTTCTGTCACCCGCGCAGGAGCCTGCAGCAGTACCGTCTGGTTGAACTCATCGACCGGGCCGTCAATCGCTTTGAGCCAATGCATGATCGGAGTCGCGATCACCGGACCGGTGCCCTCGTCGATCTCGTCCTCGGAGCCGTCGGCCAACCTGACCACTCGGGCCAGCCGGGCCACGGTCTGTTGGACGAAGATGTCGCGCGGGCGACCGATCAGACCCGCAGCCTGGCCACGCATGATCACTTGAATGGCGGAAATGCTGTCGCCGCCGAGGTCGAAGAACGAGTCATCCACCCCGACCCGCTCCAGGCCGAGAACCTCGGCGTAGATGTCGGCGAGGATCTCCTCGACAGGGTTGGCCGGGGCGCGGTAGTGATCGACGTCGGAATACTCCGGTGCCGGCAGGGCGCGATTGTCGAGCTTGCCGTTGACCGTCAGCGGCAGCGCGTCCAGCGTCACGATCGTGGCCGGCACCATGTAGGCGGGCAGCCGCTCGGCGAGCTGTGCGCGCAGTCCGGCCGGGTCGTCTTTGCCGGTCACATACCCCACCAGACGTTTGTCGCCAGGGCGGTCCTCGCGGGCAATCACCACCGCCTGCTCGACGCCGTCCAGTTCGGCCAGGGCCGCCTGGATTTCGCCGAGCTCGATGCGGTAGCCGCGAATCTTGACCTGCTCGTCGGCGCGCCCCAGGTATCTCAGCTCTCCATCCGTGCCCCAACTCACCAGATCCCCGGTGCGATACATGCGGCTGCCCAGGCCGCCGAAAGGACATGCCACGAACCGCGTCGCGCTCAACCCGGAGCGGCCTACATATCCGGCTCCTACCCCCGCACCGGCCACGTACAGCTCCCCGACGACACCGATCGGCACCGGTTGCAGCTGGGCGTTGAGGACGAAGAAACCGAGATGCGCCAGTGGCACCCCGATCGGGCTGACCACGTTGTCGATGTCGTCGGGCAGGATCTCGCGGAACGAGGCGTGCACCGTCGTCTCAGTGATCCCGTACATATTGATCAACCGCGGCGATTCGGGATGGTGATCCAGCCACGCCTTGAGGCGCGACGGCTCGAGCGCCTCACCACCGAACACCACCACGTCGAGTGCGAGCTCCGACGCCGAGTCCTCAAGGGTCAGTTCATCGATGGACTGCAGCGCGTAGAACGCCGACGGCGTCTGACTCAACACGTTGACCTGCTCGTCGATCAGCAAGTCGTGGAACTCTTCCGGCGACCGGGCCACCGAATCCGAGACGATCACCAGCCGCCCACCATGGGTCAGGGCGCCGAAGACCTCCCAGACGGAGAAGTCGAAAGCCAACGAATGACTCTGGGCCCAGACCTGTTTCGGCGGCAGCTCCAGCCGGGTGTCGATGGCCTCGAACAGTCCGGTGACGTTGTGGTGCGGGATCGCCACGCCCTTGGGCACACCGGTCGTGCCCGAGGTGTAGATGTGATATGCGATGTCGTTTGGACGCGGCCCAACAAGCGCGCTGACGGGTTGGTCGTCGAGCGCCGGGTCATCCGCGTCGATGACCGTGAGCCCACGCCCGACCAGCCTCTCGGCAAGATCCGCGGTCGTCACAACGGCCGCCGGTGCCGCGTCACCGAGCACGAACTCCAACCGCGCATCGGGCACCGACGGATCGATCGGCACATAGGCCGCACCTGTCTTGAGAACCGCAAAAATCGCCACGACCGCTTCGATCGAGCGTCCGAACAGCAAAGCGACTCGCTGCCCAGCTCCGACACCGCGACCAACGAGCAAGTGCGCCAACCGGTTTGCCGCCTCATCCAGTTCGCGATACGTGATGTCGCGGCCTTCGAAGCTGACGGCCGCCGCCTCGGGCGCCCGAGCGACCTGCGCTTCGAACAACGCCACAATCGATGACGTGGCCGTCGACTCGACCAGGGCCGTCCGATTACTCAGCTCGTCAACGCGGGCACGCTCGGCGGCATCGAGAACATCGATCGCCGACAACGGTCGGGCGGGGTGGGTTGTCATCGCCTCGAGCACCCGATGCAATCGCTCGATCAGACTCTCGATGCTGACCGCGTCGAACACGTCGGTTCGGAACTCCACCGTCCCCGATATCCCGGCAGCGTCGCCGGTTTCGGTCCAGCGTTCGGCCAACGAGAAAGACAGATCCATGCGAGCTGTATGCGTGTCCAGCGGCAACGGGGTGGCCTCCAGATCGCCCAACGCGAATTCGTCCGCCGCTTCGCCTGCGAAGTTCTGCCAAGCCAGGATCACCTGCACCATCGGATGGTGGGTCAGGGACCGCGCCGGGTTGATCCGCTCGACGAGCACTTCGAAGGGAACGTCCTGATGCTCGTAGGCCGCCAGGCTGCGGGCCCGCACCTGAGCGAGCACGTCGGCGACATTGGGATCTCCGGCGAGATCTACCCGCAGCACCAACGTGTTGACGAAGAACCCGACCAGCTCGTCGAGCGCGGGATCGCGCCGTCCAGCAATCGGGAAACCCACCGCCACATCGGAACTCGCACTGAGCTTGGAGAGCAGCACCGCCAGCGCGGCCTGCACCACCATGAAGCTGGTTGCGCCGTGCTCACGAGCCACTGCCCGTACCCGTTGCTGTAGCTCCGCAGGCCACTCCACCGCCACCCTGGCACCGTGCTGGTCGGCCACCAACGGATAGGGCCGGTCGGTCGGGAGCATCAAGCGCTCGGGCATCCCGCCCAACACTTCATCCCAGTATCGGAGTTGCGTCGTGATGCGACTGTCATCGTCCTCGAGATCACCAAGCTGCGCGCGCTGCCACAATGTGTAGTCGGCATACTGGACCGCCAGGGGTGCCCAGCCTGGCGCGTGTCCTGCGCTCCGACTGGCATACGCCACGCCGAGATCGGTCACCAGCGGCCGGATCGACCACCCATCGGCGGCAATGTGATGCACCACGGCCACCAGCACGTGTTCGTCCTCGGCGAGGCGGAAAAGGCGTGCCCGCAGCGGGATCTCCTCGGACAGGACGAAGCTGTGCCGCGCCGTTTCTTCGACCGCCTCCTCCAACTCGCAGGCCTGCCAGTCGGTCGCATCGACTATTTCCCAACCGAATTCAGCGTTCTCGCTCGGGAGAATCAACTGCTGAGGTATGCCGTCGACTGCCGGGAACACGGTGCGCAAGCTTTCATGGCGATCGACCACATCGGCGAACGCCGCACCCAACGCGTCGACATCGATGTGCCCTTTGAGCCGCAACCCCACTGTCAGGTTGTAAACCGGTGAGGGGCCCTGCAATTCATCGATGAACCACAACCGGTTCTGAGCATACGACAGCGGCATCACCGCAGGCCGCTCACCCGCCACCAGCGGCTCAAAACGGTCGGCGTCTCCTCCCATGCGGAGCGCCAACTGGGCGACCGTCGGAGCGTCGAACACAGCCTTGACCGCGACGGCGCTCTCTGATGACTTGTTGATCGCCGCGACCAGCCGCATCGCTGACAGGGAATCTCCGCCCAGTTCGAAGAAGGACTCGTCGACGCCGACGCGAGCCAGTCCGAGGACCTGGGCGTAGATGCCGGCCAGGATCTCTTCGGCCGCGTTCGCGGGGGCACGATAGCGGTCGACGGTCCGATACTCGGGCGCGGGCAGTGCCCGTTTGTCGAGTTTGCCGTTGACGGTCAACGGCATCGCCTCGATCGCCACCACCGCCGCCGGCACCATGTAGGCCGGCAGCTGCTCGCCGAGCGCGGCGCGCGACACTGCGGGATCAGCAGTGCCGGTGATGTAGCCTACGAGCCGCTTGTCGCCGGGCTGGTCCTCGCGCGCGATGACCACCGCCTGCTCGACTCCGTCCAAACTAATCAGGGCAGCCTCGATCTCGCCGAGCTCAATGCGGTACCCGCGCACCTTGACCTGCTCGTCGGCGCGGCCTAGATAGTCCAGTTGCCCATCGGCGCGCCAGCGGACCAGGTCCCCACTGCGATACATCTGCCGCCCCGGTGCACCTGCGCCGCCGAACGGACAGGCCACGAACCGTGTGGCGCTCAGGCCCGCCCGGCCCACATAGCCGTATCCCAGGCCGGCGCCGGCGACATACAGCTCGCCCACCACACCTGGCGACACCGGCCTCAGCCAACCGTCGAGCACGAAGAAGGCAAGGGAGGGCAGCGGTACCCCGATCGGGCTGGCCGGACTGTCGACATCGGTGTGGTCGATCTCGCGGAACGACGCGTGCACCGTCGTCTCGGTGATCCCGTACAGATTGATCAGACGCGGCGAACCCGGATGGTTGTCCAACCACGAGCCGAGACGCGACGGCTCCAGCGCCTCCCCGGCGAACAACACCGCTTCGAGACGCAGTTGATCGTGCAGCGCCTGCTGCTGGGCATCGACGGATTGCAGCGCATAGAACGCCGATGGGGTCTGACTCAACACACTGACCCGTCGGCGGACCAACAGGGCGTAGAAGTCCTCGGGCGAGCGCACCACCGACTCGGGCACCACCTCGAGTCGCCCACCGCGCAGCAGCGCGCCCCACATCTCGCACACCGAGACGTCGAATGCCAGCGAGTGGCACAGCGTCCAGACCTGGCCCGGCCGCAGTTGCAGGCGCGCATCGATCGCGTCCAATAGTCGCGTCACGTTGTGATGCGGAATAGCCACGCCCTTGGGCGCTCCCGTCGTGCCCGAGGTGTAGATCAGATAGGCCACGTCATCGGCACTCGGCACCGGCAGCGCCGTACTCGATTGGCCCTCCACTGCGGGATCGTCGACCTCGATGACCGCGATACCGTACCCGGCCAACCGATCGGCCAGATCAGTAGTGGTGATCGCCGCCACCGGCGCGGCATCGCCCAGGACGAAGGTTATCCGCGCATCGGGCACCGCCGGATCGATCGGGACATATGCCGCCCCGGTCTTGAGCACGGCGACAATCGCCACGATCGCCTCGACGGTCCTGGGGGACAACAACGCCACCCGGTCACCGGCACCCACACCCCGAGCGATCAGCAAGTGCGCCAACCGGTTCGACGCCTCGTCCAGCTCCCGGTAGGTCATAGTGCGGCGACCGAAACTGACCGCCACTGCCTCGGGATCACGAGCGACCTGCCTGGCGAACAACGCCGGGATCGCCGTCGACACCGTGGCGGGCCGCGTCAGCGCCACCCGATTGCCCCACTTCTCCAGAGCCGCGCGTTCATCGTCGTCGAGCAGATCGATCGGTAGGTCGCGCCGGGTGGCGCTGACGACCGCTCGCTCGAACCGCGCGATGATCTGCCCAATGCGATCGGTGTCGAAAAGTTCGGTGTCGAATTCGACCCGCAGAACCAGCTCGGGGCCCGGCATCGCCTGGAGGGTCAGCGGATAGTGGTTGAACTCGCGGGCGTTGACGGCGGTGACGGCCAGCCCATCGGCCATCGACATCGCCGCGGTCTGCACCGGATAGTTCTGATAGACGAACAGCGTGTCGAAGAGTTGATCGTGACCGGTGGCGCGGTGAATCTCGTTGAGCGCAAGGTGTTGGTGATCGAGTGTTTCGCTGTGTCGGCGCTGCAGCTCATCGAGCAGCTCGACGATTGTGGTGGCCGGGGTGACGGTTGCCCGTACCGGCACCGTGTTGATCAGCAACCCGATCATCGAGTCCGCATCCGCCACCTCAGCCGACCGCCCGGAGACCGCTACGCCGAAGGCCACATCGTGCCGGCCGGTCAGCCACATCAGTACCTGCGCCCAGGCGGCTTGGAGCACGGTGTTGGCGGTGGTGTGGCAACTGCGTGCCAGCTCGTTGACGGCCTGCGTGGTCTCGGCGGGCAGACGGAACGATTCGGCGGCTCGGCGTCCCGGTCGGGACCGGTTTTTCGGAGCGACCAGCGTGGGGGTGTCGAAACCGGCGAGAATATCGCGCCAGGCGGTGTGGGCCGAGTCGACGTCCTGGTCGGCCAGCCAGGTGACGAACCTGCGGTACCGTGCGGCGGCCGGGAGTCGCTGCCCGTAGTAGCTGGCGAACACTTCCTGCAGCAGGATCGGCAGCGACCACCCGTCAAGCACGATGTGGTGGTAAGTCATCACGAATCGGTGCTCGTGGCGCGCGGTGCGGATCAGTGCCGCGCGGAAGGCAGGCTGGTGAAGGACGTCGCAGACCGCGGCGCGTTCGGCGGCACACAGCCGTCGGATCTGTTCGGGCGCCCCGGGGTCGTCCGTTTCGATCTCGAGGTATTGCCACGGCACGGCGGGGTCGCCCGCGATGATCTGCACCGGTTCGTCGAACTGTTGGTTGAACCGGGCCACCAGGTGGGGGTGACGGTTGACGACCGTGTGCACGGCCTCGCGCAGCCGTCGGGCATCCAACGGGCCGGAGACGGTGAGGTCGAGCTGCATGGCATAGAGATCGTCGCGGTCGTCGCCGACGGTGGCGCTGGAGTGGAACAGCAGCCCCTGTTGCAACGGTGTCAGGGGCAAGACGTCCGCTATCTGGTGTTGGCGGCTCAGCTCGTCGAGTTCCCCCTGAGTGAGCCGGGCGGGGGTGATGTCGGAAGGTGTCAGGCCGCCGCCCCCGGCGGCGACGTGCGCGCAGATGCCGGTCAGGGCGTCGAACCACAACTGATTGAGCCGACTTACCTGGGCGTCGTCGAGCGCCGAGGGTGCCCACGTCCACGCTGCGTACAGACCCGGCCCGGTCTCGGTGTCCACCGTGCTGGCGTTGAGTTCCACGGTGTGCCCCAGCGGCATGGGTATGGCCCCGGTGACGGCGGCGTGTGACAAGCCGTCCGGGCTGACCCGCCACAATTCGGCGAAGTCCTCGCCGGCCGCGGTGTCGACCAACCTGCCGAGGTAGTTGAACGCGATGGTGGGGTCGGACCCGCGCAGGTCGACCTCGGGGTTGAGGTAGCGCAACAGTCCGTAGGTCAGACCGTCGGGCAAAGCACGCAGTTGTTCCTTCGCGCTCTTGATGACGGGGCCCAGCGCCGGCTCCCCGGCCACAACCTGGGACCAGCGCAACCCACCGACGTCCAGGGCGACCGGGTACTTGGTGGTGAACCAGCCGACGGTGCGGGACAGGTCGATCGGGGTGGAGAGGCCTCGTGGTTCCTCGGCATCCGCGATCTCCTCGATGCGACCGTGGCCTTCGACATCGATGCCGACCCGCGTAGCGCCGGTACCCAGGAACTGCGTGACAGCCAGTCCGAAGGCGATCAGCAGGATGTCCTGGATCCCGGTGTGGAAGGCCGCCGGGACCTCACCGAGCAGCATCCTGGTGGTGTCGACGTCCAGGGATGCCGTCAGATGCCCGGCGGATTCATAAGTGTCCAGCTCTGGCTGGACTTCGGGCAGGGCGGCCGGGGTCGCCAGGACTCGTCGCCACTGGTCGGCCTCGTTCACCACCGCCGAAGCGCGAGCTCGTTCGCCGAGGAGTGAAGCCCACCGTGCGAAGGAGGTTCCGGGCGCGGGCAACGCGACGGGTTGGCCGAGGCGCTGTTGGGCCCAGGCGATGTTGAGGTCTTCGAGCAGAATCCGCCAGGACACCGCGTCCACGGCCAGGTGATGAACGATCAGCACCAGCTGCCCGGACGAGGCCACCCACAACGGGCTGACCATCGTCCCGGCGGCCGGGTCGAGCCGGGATCGCGCCGCAACCAATGCCTCATCGGTCAGTACGTCCACCGACTCCAGGCCCGGGTGCACCGACCCCGCCTCGGGCACCACGAGCGACCAGCCCCCGGCGCCATCGTCGGTGGCGCGCAGCCGCAGCATGGCATGCCGGTTCAACAGGGCCTGCACGACGACTTCGACGTCGGCCTCGGTGGCGTCGGTCGGAGCTTGGATCACCATCGTCTGGTTGAAATGTTCAACCGGGCCGCCTGCGCGCTCCACCTCACGCAACCAGTGGATGATCGGCGTCGCCGCGATGGGCCCGACGCCCTCATCGGCAAGGCCGACGTCATCGCCGGCCACTGCGACCACCCGCGCCAACCGGGCTACGGTTTGCTCGACGAAGATGTCACGCGGCCGGCACAGCATGCCCGATGCCCGGGCCCGCGACACCACCTGCATGGACAGAATGCTGTCCCCGCCCAGGTCGAAGAAGGAGTCATCAACACCGACACGTTGGAGTCCAAGGACCTGGGCATAGATACCGGCCAAGATCTCCTCGACCGCATCAGAAGGAGCCCGGTACCGATCACCATCGCCGTAATCGGGCACCGGCAACGCACGCGCATCAAGCTTGCCGTTGACCGTCACCGGCAACGCATCCAACGCCACCACCGCCGCGGGAACCATATACCCAGGCAACCGATCACCCAGCGCCACACGCACCTTGACCGGATCAACACTGCCGGTGACATAACCCACCAACCGCTTCACACCAGGCTGATCCTCACGCGCGATCACCGCCGCCTGCTCGACACCGTCCAACGCCGTCAACGCCGACCGGATCTCACCCAGCTCGATGCGATACCCCCGAATCTTGACCTGCTCATCAGCACGACCCAAATAATCAAGCTGCCCATCAGCACGCCAACGCACCAAATCCCCAGTGCGATACATCCGCTGCCCAACCACCCCAAACGGACACGCCACAAACCGCGACCCGGTCAAGGCCGACCGGCCGAGATAACCCATCGCCACGCCAGCGCCGGCGACATACAACTCACCGACCACCCCGGCCGGAACCGGGCGCAACCACTCGTCGAGCACAAACAGCGCCGCAGTCGATACCGGCGCCCCGATTGGGGCCGGGCCCGATCCCGGTGTCAGCGGCGCGCTCATCGACGCATACACCGTGATCTCTGTGGGCCCGTAGGCGTTGATCACCACCCGCCCGGGCGCCCACCGGTCCACCACATCAGCCGGGCAGGCCTCACCGCCGAGCAGCAACGCCACCGACTCGAGCCCCTGCGGAGACAACGCCGCCACCGCCGAGGGGGTCTGGGTGAGCACGTTGACCCGCTCACCGACCAGCAAGGCATGGAAATCCTCGGGCGAGGTCGTCACCGACTCGGGCACCACCACCAACCGCGCCCCACCCAGCAGCGCACCCCAGATCTCCCACACCGAGAAATCGAAGGCATACGAATGGCATTGCGTCCACACCTGATCGGCCGGCAAGTGCTCAGACGATGACTGCGCCAAGTGCGCCAGATTGCGGTGCGTGACGGCCACACCCTTGGGAGTTCCGGTGGTGCCCGAGGTGTAGATGAGATAGGCGATATCGTCGGGCCCCGGCGCGGGCAGCGCCGAAACGCGCTGGGCGCCGACCTCGGCATCATCGACATCGACAACGGCCAAGTCGAACCCGTCCAAGCGCGCCACCAGGTCCGCGGTGGTCACCGCCACGACCGGCGCAGCATCACCGACCATGAACTCGATGCGCGCCCCCGGCGCCGCCGGGTCGATCGCCAGATACGCCGCCCCGGTCTTCAACACCGCCAGCATCGCCACGATCGCCTGCGCCGAACGCTCCAACAGCAGCGCCACGCACTGCCCCGGGCCTGCCCCCCGCCCGGCCAACACCTGCGCCAACCGGTCGGCGGCCTCATCGAGTTCGCGATAGGTCAGCGACTGAGCACCCGACGTCACCGCCACCGCATCCGGGAAACGGCTGACCTGCGCAGCCAACAACACCGGAACCGACACCGACACCGTCTGCGGCTGGGTCAACACCGCCCGATTACCCATCTCATCGAGGCGGGCATGCTCACCGACATCAAGCAGATCGATCGATGACAGCCGCCGACCCGCATCGGCGGTCATCGCCACCAACACCGCCTGCAACCGCTCGATCAACACCTCGATGCTGGCCGCATCAAACACATCGGTGCGAAACTCCACCGCCCCGCCGATCCCGGCAGGCTCACCGGCCTCGCTGAACCGTTCAGCCAGCGAGAAACTCACATCCATGCGGGCGGTGTGAGTATCCACCGCCACCTGGCTGACCTCCACATCACCCAACGCCAACCCCGCCCCGGGATCGCCAGCGAAGTTCTGCCACGCCAACGCCACCTGAACCAACGGATGATGAGCCAGACTGCGGGCCGGGTTGAGCCGCTCGACAAGCACCTCAAAGGGCACATCCTGATGCTCATAGGCGGCCAGGCTGCGGGCACGCACCTGAGCCAGCACCTCGGCCACAGTGGGATCACCGGCCAAATCAAGCCGCAACACCAACGTGTTGACGAAAAACCCGACCAACTCATCGAGCGCGGCATCACGGCGCCCGGCGATCGGGAAACCCACCGCCACATCAGAACTGGCGCTCAACTGCGACAGCAACACCCCCAAAGCGGCCTGCAGCACCATGAAACTGGTCGCATTGTGCTCGCGCGCCACCCGCACCACCTGCTGCTGCAACTGCGCAGGCCAATCCACCGCCACCGAGGCGCCACGCTGATCAGCCACCAACGGATAAGGCCGATCAGTGGGAAGCTGCACACGCTCGGGCATCCCGGCCAACACATCCTGCCAATAGGCCAACTGCGCAGCGATACGACTCTGACCGTCGTCGAGATCACCCAACTGCGCGCGCTGCCACAACGTGAAATCGACATACTGCACCGGCAACGGCGCCCAACCCGGCGCCTGCCCCACGCACCGGCTGGCATAAGCCACCCCCAGGTCACGCACGAACGGGGCGATCGACCAACCATCCGCGGCGATATGGTGCACCACCACCACCAACACATACTCATCCTCGGCAAGACGGAAAAGCCTTGCCCGCAAAGGAATCTCAGAAGTCAAATCGAACACGTACCGCGCCGCGGCACCAACAGCCTCCCCCAACTGCCCCGCCGACCAACCGACGCCATCAACGACATCCCAGCCGAAATCAACCCCGTCGAGGGCCACCACCACCTGCCGCGGCACCCCCTCAACCACCGAGAACAAGGTGCGCAGACTCTCATGACGGCCGACCACATCACCCAACGCCGCACCCAACGCCTCGACATCCAGCCCACCACTGATCCGAAGCGCCACCGGCATGTTGTAAACCGGTGAGGGACCCTGCAATTGATCGATGAACCACAACCGGTTCTGCGCAAACGACAACGGAACCACCGCCGGCCGCTCCACAGCCACCAACGGCTCCAGCCGACCCCCACCCTCACCCACACACGACGCCAACTGAGCAACCGTGGGCGCCTCGAACACCGCACGCACCCCAAGATCAACACCCAACCCGGCATTGATCGCCGCGACCAACCGCATCGCCGATATCGAATCCCCGCCCAGGTCGAAGAAGGAGTCATCAACACCGACACGTTGGAGTCCAAGGACCTGGGCATAGATACCGGCCAAGATCTCCTCGACCGCATCAGAAGGAGCCCGGTACCGATCACCATCGCCGTAATCGGGCACCGGCAACGCACGCGCATCAAGCTTGCCGTTGACCGTCACCGGCAACGCATCCAACGCCACCACCGCCGCGGGAACCATATACCCAGGCAACCGATCACCCAGCGCCACACGCACCTTGACCGGATCAACACTGCCGGTGACATAACCCACCAACCGCTTCACACCAGGCTGATCCTCACGCGCGATCACCGCCGCCTGCTCGACACCGTCCAACGCCGTCAACGCCGACCGGATCTCACCCAGCTCGATGCGATACCCCCGAATCTTGACCTGCTCATCAGCACGACCCAAATAATCAAGCTGCCCATCAGCACGCCAACGCACCAAATCCCCAGTGCGATACATCCGCTGCCCAACCACCCCAAACGGACACGCCACAAACCGCGACGCACTCAACCCCGGACGACGCCAGTACCCGACACCCACCCCGCGGCCAGCCAGGTACAACTCACCGACCACACCCACAGGTACCGGACGCAACCAACCATCGAGCACGAAGAACGACGCCCACGCCGTGGGCGAGCCGATGGGCGGTGGGCCGGACCCCTCGGCCAGTGGGACGCTCGCGCACAACCACATCGTGGTCTCAGTGGGCCCGTAGACGTTGACCATCACCCGCCCGGGCGCCCACCGGTCCACCAACTCGGGCGGACAGGGTTCCGCGCCGATCACCAAGGCCGCCGCGTCCAATCCCTCGACCGGCAGCGTCCCCGCCGCCGACGGAGTCTGCGTCAACACAGTGACCCGTTCGCGCACCAGCAACCGGTGGAACTCGTGCGGTGAACGCGCCACCAACTCGGGTACCACCACCAACCGCCCGCCGTGCAGCAGCGCACCCCAGATCTCCCACACCGAGAAATCGAAGGCATACGAATGGAACTGCGTCCACACCTGATCGGCCGAGAGCGCCACACCGATCCGCAGCGAGTCGAACAACTGGGTCACATTGCGTTGAGTGACCGCCACACCCTTGGGAGTCCCGGTGGTGCCCGACGTATAGATGATGTGGGCAAGGTCGTCGGGGGCCGGTCCGGGCGGCGCCGTGACCGGCTGGGCGCCGACCTCGGCATCATCGACATCGACAACGGCCAAGTCGAACCCGTCCAAGCGCGCCACCAGGTCCGCGGTGGTCACCGCCACGACCGGCGCAGCATCACCGACCATGAACTCGATCCGCGCTCTCGGCACCGCCGGGTCGATCGGCAGGTACGCCGCCCCCGCCTTCATCACCGCCAGAATCGCGACGATCGCCTCCGCCGAACGGTTGAACAGCACCGCCACCCGCTCACCCGGGCCCGCGCCGCGGCGGATCAGCAAGTGCGCCAACCGGTTAGCCGCCTCGTCAACCTGGCGATAAGTCCACGAGTGCTCTTCCCACACCAGTGCAACCGCCTCCGGGGTGCGGGCCGTCTGTGCGGCGAACAACGCCGGAACCGACGTACCGGACACCGGCTGAGACAGCACCGCCCGATTACCCCACTCGTCCAGGCGACCGAGCTCGGCCTCGTCGAGCACGTCCACCTGCGAGAGCCGCCGTCCCGGGTCGGCGGTCATCGCCGCCAACACCGTCTCCAGCCGGGCTCCGAGCGCTGCGATGGCAGCCGCATCGAACACATCGGTGTCGTATTCGATACGGAGACCGAGCTCCTGTCCCGGCACGGCTTGCACCGCCAACGGGTAGTGGGTCGACTCCCGGAAGGAGACATCGGTGACAGCCAACTGGTGGTCGCCCAACGCGGTGGCAGTGTCGACCGGGTAGTTCTCGTACACGAAGAGCGTGTCGAACAGCTTGTCCTGACCGGTGATGCGATGAATCTCGCTGAGCGCCAAGTGCTGGTGTTCGAGCGTGTCATTGTGGGCGCGACGCAGTTGAACCAGCAGGTCTGCGGTGGTGGTGGCCGCCGTGAACGACGCCCGCACCGGCACCGTGTTGATCAGCAGGCCCACCATCGACTCCGCGTCGGCGACGTCGGCCGGCCTGCCCGAGACGACGGTGCCGAACGCGACGTCGTGCTGACCGGTCAGGCCACACAACAGCCGCGCGAACGCGGCCTGAAGTGCGATGTTCACGGTGGTGTGATGCGAGCGCGCCAACTCGCCGAGCGCGTGGGTGGTCTGGGCAGACACCGAGAACGATGCGGTGCCTCTTCGCCCGATCCCCGACCGGCCCTTGGGACTGACCAAGGTGGGGGTGTCGAACCCGGCGAACATGCCCCGCCAGGCCGCGTAAGCGGTCTCGAGGTCGCGATCGGCCAGCCAGGTAATGAAGCTGCGATACGGCGCAGGCGTCGGTAGGCGCATCCCGTGATAACCGGCGAAGATCTCCTGCAGCAGGATCGGAAGCGACCAGCCATCGAGCACGATGTGGTGATTGGTCAGTATCAACCGGTGCTGGTCCGAATCAGTGCAGACCAGCGCCACCCGAAACGGCGGCGCGCCGGCCAGGTCGCACACGGCGGCGCGTTCGTCGGCACAAAGCCGGTCGATCTCCTCATCGGCGGTCCCGCCGGCGAGATCCACGTAGCGCCACTCGATTTCGGGAGCAGCGGGGACGACCTGTACCGGATCGTCGAACTCTCGGTAGAACCGAGCCACCAGATTCGGATGCCGGACGATCACCGCCTGCACCGCATCGCGCAGCCGGTCACGGTCGAGCGAACCGGTAAGGGTGATATCCAGCTGCCCCGTGTACAGGTCCTCGCTGAGCAGGGCGGTGTTCGCGTGGAACAGCAGCCCCTGCTGCACCGGACTGAGCGGCAGGACGTCGGCGACCGGGAGCCGGCGTTGCAACTCGTCGATCTGCTGCTGGCTCAACCGGGCAGGCGCGATATCCGACGGGGTCAATCCGCCCCCGCCATTGCGCACGTGTGCGCAGATGCCGGCCAGCGCCTCGACCCACAAACGGTTCAGCCGACTGACCCGCCCGTGATCGAGCGCCGAGAGCGCCCACGTCCAGTCGGCACGCAGGCGCGGCCCGCTGTCCGTATCTTCCGCGACGGCGTTCAACTCCACGGTGTGCGCCAGCGGCATGGGCACCGCCGCGCTGGCGCCGGTCAACGACAGACTCTCCGGGCAACTCCGCCACGCGTCGCCTGAGCCGTCGACTCCCGGGACCCCCATGCGCCCCAGATAGTTGAAGCCGATCGGTGGGTCGGCAGCCTGCAGTTCCACCCCCGGGTTCAGGTAGCGCAGCAGACCGTAGGTCAGCCCGTCGGGCAGGGCACGGAGTTGCTCCTTGGCGTCCTTGATGACCGCACCGAGGGCCGCATCACCGGAAGTAACCTGAGCCCAAGACAATCCGCCGGCGCGGCCCCCGAAATCCAAGGAAACCGGGTACTTGGCGGTGAACCAGCCCACCGCGCGGGACAGGTCGACGTCAGCAGCGATTTCCTCGGCGCGGCCGTGGCTCTCCACATCGATGCCGATCGGCGCGCTGCCGGCACCGAACGACTCAGCCGCTGCCAAACCGAGCGCGATCAACAGAATGTCCTGCGTCCCAGTGTGAAACGCCGCAGGCACTTGGTCGAACAGCATTCGGGTCGTCTCGACATCCAACAACTCCGAGAGGCGCCCGGCCGTGGCGAATGTGTCCGTCGCCGGCTGCACTGCAGGCAATACGGCAGGGGTGGCAGCCACCTGTCGCCACACCTTTTCATGGGCGCGTACTTCCGGGCGGCGCGCGTGTTCGACCAGCACCTCGGCCCATCGCTGGAACGATGTCCCCGTGACCGGCAACACCGCCTGCTGCCCCGCGCGATGCTGGGCCCAGGCGATGTTGAGGTCATCGAGCAGGATGCGCCACGACACCCCGTCGACGGCAAGGTGGTGAATGGTCACCACGAGCTGATTCGCGGACGTCACCCACAGCGCGCTCAGCATCGCCCCGGCGGCCGGGTTCAATCGCGACCGCGCCTGCACCAACGCCTCGTCGGACAGCACGTCGACCGATTGCAGGCAAGCGCGGGCGTCGACGGATCCCGGCTCGGGCACGTGGAGCGACCAGCCCGCGGTGCCCTCCCCGATGGATTCGCCGCTGTTGTCCGCGGCGCCAACCCGCAGCCGCAGCATGGCATGGCGATCCAGCAGAACCTGCAACATCGCCGCCACGTCGGCCTCGGTCACCCCGGCCGGGGCCTGGACCACCATGGTCTGGTTGAACTCGCCGACGGGGCCGGCCACGCTCGCCAACCACCGCATGATCGGCGTCGCGACGACGGACCCGAGGCCCTCATCGACAGGGCCCTGCGCTCCGCGCGTCACCCCGGCAACCCGGGCCAACCTGGCCACTGTCTGCTCGACGAAGACATCGCGCGGGCGACACGCCAGCCCGGCGGCGCGGGCGCGGGATACGACCTGCATCGACAAGATGCTGTCCCCGCCCAGATCGAAGAACGAGTCGTCGACTCCGACCCGCTCGAGCCCGAGGACCTGAGCGTAAATGCCGGCCAGGATTTCCTCGACGGCGTCAGACGGGGCCCGGTACCGATCGCCTTCCCCGTAGTCGGGAGCGGGCAGCGCGCGAATGTCGAGTTTGCCGTTGGGGGTCAGCGGCAGCGCGTCGAGCGTCACCACCGCCGTCGGCACCAGGTAGCCCGGCAACCGGTCGGCCAACTCGGCACGAAGGACGGCCGGATCGGCGGACCCGGTGATGTAACCGACCAACCGTTTGTCGCCGGGACGGTCCTCGCGGGCGATCACCGCCGTCTGGCCCACCCCGTCGAGGGCGGCCAGGGCGGCCTGGATCTCACCGAGCTCGATGCGATAGCCGCGGATCTTGACCTGCTCGTCGGCGCGACCCAGATAATCCAGCTGCCCGTCAGGGCGCCAACACACCAGATCCCCGGTGCGGTACATGCGTGTGCCGGGCCCTCCGAACGGACACGGCACGAACCTCGACCCGGTCAAGCCGGCCCTGCCCACATACCCGACGCCAACACCGGCACCGGCCACATACAACTCGCCGACCACGCCGGCCGGCACCGGATGCAGCCACTCGTCGAGCACGAACAACGCCGCCCCGGCCACCGGCGCACCGATCGGCACGCCCGACCCGCGGCTCAGCGGCGCACTGATCGCCACGCACATCGTGGTCTCGGTCGGACCATAGGCATTGATCATCAGCCGACCCGGCGCCCATTGATCCACCACCTCGGAGGGGCAGGCTTCACCGACCACGACAACCGCCGCCGACTCCAACCCCTCGTGCGGCAAAGCCCTTACCGCAGAAGGGGTCTGGGTCAATACATCGACACCTTCATCGATCAGCAGCGCGTGGAAGTCCTCCGGCGAACCCACCACATCTTCGGGCACCACCACCACTCGCCCACCGCGCAAGAGCGCTCCGAAGATCTCCCACACCGACACGTCGAAGGCCAGCGAGTGACACAGCGGCCAGACACCCGCGGACGGCAGCCCGGCATCCAGTGACTCCAGCAGCTGGGTCACGTTTCGGTGAGTGATCGCAACGCCCTTCGGCACACCGGTGGTCCCCGAGGTGTAGATGAGGTAAGCGATGTCATCGGGGGACGAATCCGGTAATGCGGTGCTGGGTTGGCGGTCGATACGCGGGTCGTCGACATCGATCACCAACACGCCGGCCCCGTCCAACCGCTCGGCCAACACCGCGGTCGTGATCGCGGCGATCGGCGCGGCATCGGAGAGCAAGAATTTCATTCGCGCATCGGGCACCGCCGCGTCGATCGGCAGATACGCCGCCCCCGTCTTGAGTACCGCCAGCATGGCGACGATCGCCTCGGCCGACCGCTCCAACAGCAGCGCCACACACTCACCCGGACCGATTCCGTGGCCGATCATCGAGTGCGCCAACCGATTGGCGGCGCGGTCGAGTTCGCGGTAGGTCCACGATTGCGCTCCACTGGTGATCGCTACCGCCTCCGGCGCTCGCCTCACCTGTTCGGCGAACACCCCCGGCACCGACATCTCGCTCTCGGGGGGCCCGGTCAGTGCCGCTCGGTTGCTCCACCCGTCCAGGCGGGCGTGCTCGTGCTCGTCGACCACATCGATCGACGACAATCTCGCCCCAGGATCGGCAGTCATCGCCTCGACCACCCGACGGAACCGCTCGACCAATGTCTCGACGCTCGCCGCGTCGAACACGTCAGTGCGGAATTCCACGCTGCCGTCGATCCCGGCGGGCTCACCGGCCTCGAATCGTTCGGCCAGCGAGAACGACAGATCCATGCGCGCAGTCTGGGTGTCCACCCCCAGCGGCGTGACCTTCAAGTCACCCAGATCCAGTGTGGGAGAGGCATTGTTCTGCCAGGCCAGCATCACCTGTACCAGTGGATGGTGGGTCAGGCTTCGCGTCGGGTTGAGTCGCTCTACGAGCACCTCGAACGGCACGTCTTGGTGCTCGTAGGCAGCCAGGCTGCGCTGGCGGACCTGAGCCAGCACGTCGGCGACGGTGGCATCACCGGCCAGATCGACGCGCAACACCAAGGTGTTGACGAAGAACCCGACCAAGTCGTCCAGGGCGGGGTCACGGCGCCCTGCGATCGGAAAGCCAATGGGCACATCGGAACTCGCGCTGAGTCTAGCCATCAGCACCGCCAACGCCGCTTGCAGCAGCATGAAACTGGTCGCACCGTGCTCGCGGGCCACTGCCTGCACCCGTTGCTGCAAGTCGGCAGGCCAGTCCACCACCACCGTGGCGCCGCGCTGATCAGCCACCAACGGATACGGCCGATCTGTGGGAAGCGCCAGTCGCTCAGGCATATCTGCCAGCTCCGACTCCCAATAGTTCACCTGTGCGGCGATGCGGCTGTCACGATCGGCGAGGTCACCCAACTGCGCGCGCTGCCACAACGTGAAATCGACATACTGCACCGGCAGCGGCGCCCAACCCGGCGCCTCCCCCACGCACCGGCTGGCATAGGCCACCCCCAGGTCACGCACGAACGGGGCGATCGACCAACCATCCGCGGCGATATGGTGCACCACCGCCACCAGCACATGCTCGTCATCGGCGAGACGGAAAAGTGTTGCCCGCAGAGGAATCTCAGTCGCCAAGTCGAACGTGGCCCGTGCCGTCGCGCTGACGGCCTCGTCGAGACGGGCGGTCGACCAACCCGTGGCATCGATCACCCGGTAGTCGACATCCACCCGCTCCACCGGCACAACTACCTGCCGGGGGCGCCCGTCCACATCGGTGAACAGCGTGCGGAGGCTCTCATGACGATCCACCACATCGGTGAACGCCGCACCCAGCGAATCGATCTCCAGGTGTCCGTCGAGTCGCAACGCCGCTGTCATGTTGTAAACCGGTGAGGCGCCCTGCAACTGGTCGATGAACCACAACCTCGCCTGGGCGAACGAGAGCGGGACCTCCAAAGGCCGCTCGACCGCGACCAGCGGGTCAAGGCCGGACGCCTCGTCGCCGATCCGGAGCGCCAGCTGGGCAACCGTGGGCGCATCGAAGACGGTACGCACCGTAACGCTTGAATCCAGCGACCTGTTGATCGCGGCGACGAGACGCATCGCGGACAGCGAATCGCCGCCGAGCTCGAAGAAGGAGTCGTCGACACCGACCCGGGCGACGCCGAGCACGTGGGCGAAGATGCCGGCCAGAATCTCCTCGACCGCACTCCCGGGGGTGCGCTGCTGATCAGTGTCGGGGTAGTCGGGTTCGGGCAGGGCTCGCGTGTCGAGCTTGCCGTTGACCGTCAGCGGCAGCGCGTCCATCGTCACGACCGCCGCCGGCACCATGTACGGCGGGAGCTGCTCTGCCAGCGCGGCGCGCAGTCCCGCCGGTTCGGCGGTGCCGGTGATGTATGCCACGAGGCGCTTGTCGCCAGGGCGGTCCTCGCGCGCGGTCACCACCACTTGGTCGACGCCATCCAGCGCCGCCAACGCGGTCTGGACCTCACCGAGTTCGATTCGGTATCCCCGTATTTTGACCTGGTTGTCGGCGCGCCCCAGATACCGCAGTTGTCCGTCGGCGCCCCAGCGCACCAAATCGCCGGTGCGATACATCCGCTCGCCCGGTCCTGCGAACGGACACGCCACGAAGCGCGTCCCGGTCAGGCCGGATCGACCCACGTACCCGTATCCCTGTCCGGTGCCTGCGACATAGAGTTCCCCGACGACACCGGCCGGCACGGGGCGCAGCCACCTGTCCAGCACGAAAAAGCCAAGATGCGGCAACGGCACGCCGATCGGGCTGGCATCGCCGTCGGGGTCGCTTCGGATGTCGCTGTCGAGGAGTTCCCGGAACGAGGCATGCACCGTCGTCTCGGTGGTGCCGTACATGTTGATCAGGCGCGGCGATTCGGGGTGGTGATCAAGCCACGTCCTGAGCCGCTGGGGTTCCAGCGCTTCCCCGGCAAACACCACGGCCTCGAGTTCGAGCTGCCGCCCCAGCTCAGGGGCCATCGCATCGGCTGTCTGCAGCGCATAGAAGGCCGTGGGGGTTTGGCTGAGGATGGTGATGTGTTCGGTGGCCAGCAGGGCGTGGAACTCTGTGGGGGATCCGACGATCGAGTCGGGTACGACTACCAGGCGTCCCCCGCTCAGCAGGGCCCCCCAGATCTCGCACACCGAGACGTCGAAGGCATAGGAATGCCACTGCGACCACACCCCGGGCACGGGTAACTGCCGATACAACGAATCCAGCAGCCGGGTCACGTTGTGGTGAGTGACGGCAACCCCTTTGGGTACCCCGGTAGTGCCCGAGGTGTAGATCAGATAAGCCACGTCCTCAGCGGCCGGTGCCGGCAATGCCGCGGCGGGCTGGGCCGTGACCGCGGGGTCAGCCACATCGATGACCACCAGATCGCACCCATCCAGACGCGAACGCAGATCGGCGGTGGTGATCGCTGCGATCGGCGCGGCATCGGCCACCACGAACTCAAGACGCGCCGCCGGAACCGCCGGATCGATCGGCACATAGGCCGCCCCGGTCTTGAGTACCGCCACAATCGAGACGATCGCCTCGACCGACCGCGAAAACAGCAGCGCCACAGACTGACCCGGGCCCGCCCCATGAGCGGCCAACAGATGAGCCAACCGGTTAGCAGCCTCATCAAGCTCGCCATAGGTCATCGAGCGGTCTTCACAACGCAGCGCCACCGCCTGCGGTGCACGCCCCACCTGCACAGCCAACAACTCCGGAATCGACCCCACCACCGGCGCCGGCCCGCTCAACACCGCCCGGTTGGCCCACCCATCCAGACGCGCACACTCGGCCTCATCGACCACATCAATCGACGAAACCCGCCGCTGCGGATCACCGGTCATCGCTTCCAACACCCGCTGCAACCGCTCGATCAGCGTTTCGATGCTCACCGCATCGAACACATCGGTGCGAAACTCCACCGACCCGCCGATCCCGGCCGGCTCACCGCCAGCGCCCCACCGTTCGGCAAGGGTAAACGTCAAATCCATTCGCGCGGTACGGGTATCCACCGGCAACGACTCGACCTGCACATCACCCAACACCAACCCGCGCTCGGCGCCCTGCCCGGTGTCCCCGGCGAAGTTCTGCCAAGCCAACAACACCTGCACCAACGGATGATGAGCCAGACTGCGCGCCGGATTGAGCCGCTCCACCAACACCTCAAAGGGCACATCTTGATGCTCATAAGCGGCCAAACTGCGCTGCTGAACCTGACCCAACAACTCGGCCACCGTCAGATCCGCACCCAAATCCACCCGCAACACCAACGTGTTGACGAAAAACCCCACCAACTCATCAAGCGCCGGACCACCACGACCAGCCACCGGAAACCCAAACGCCACATCAGCACTGGCACTGAGCCGCGACAACACCACCGCCAACGCCGCCTGCACCACCATGAAACTGGTCGCACTGTGCTCACGAGCCAACCGGGCAACCCCCAACTGCAGCCCGGCCGGCCAATCCACCACCACACTGGCACCGCGATAATCAGCAACCAACGGATAGGGCCGATCCGTGGGCAACGCCAACCGCTCGGGCATCCCCGCCAGGACCTGCTCCCAAAACCTCAGCTGCCCAGCAACCGCACTATCGGGATCGGCCAACTCACCAAGCTGCTCACGCTGCCACAACGTGTAATCGACATACTGCACCGCCAACGGGGCCCACCCCGGCGCACGCCCCACACACCGAGCCTCATAAGCCACCCCCACATCAGCGGCCAACACACCCAACGACCAACCATCAGCGGCGATATGGTGCACCGCCACCACCAACACATGCTCATCCCCGGCCACCGCGAAAAGCCATCCACGCAACGGGATCTCACCGGCCAAATCAAACGGATGACCCGCCGCCTCACCCACCGCCTGCACCAACCGCCGCTCCGGCCAACCCGAGGCATCAACAACCTCAAACCCCACCCGCACCCGCTCAACGGGCACCACCACCTGCCGAGGAACCCCATCAACAGCAGGAAACACCGTGCGCAAGCTCTCATGACGACCCACCACATCGCCCAACGCCGCACCCAACGCCCCAACATCAAGACGCCCACGCAACCGCAACGCCACCGCCATGTTGTAAACCGGCGAAGGACCATCAAACTGATCGATAAACCACAACCGACTCTGAGCAAACGACAACGGCACCACCGCAGGCCGCTGTCGCACCGTCAGCGTCGCGGCGTTCCGGTCCTGGGCGTGCTGCTTGATCCACGCAGCCAACCCAACGACGGTCGGCGCCTCGAACAACGCGCGGATGGGCACCTGCACACCCAGTTCAGCGCGGATTCGCGCGACCAGACGAGTCGCCGACAGCGAGCGCCCACCCAGGCCGAAGAACGAGTCGTCGATGCCGACCAACGTGACCTCGAGAACTTCACCGAACAGGTCGGCCAGCACCCGTTCGCAATCATCACGCGGGGCGCGATAAGGCACTTCTCCGATGGATGCCGGGTCGGGCAATGCGCGCTGGTCGAGTTTGCCGTTGACCGTCAACGGCAGCGCATCCACCACCGTGATCGCGGCCGGCACTTTGAACTGCGGCAACCGGCCGGCCAGGAAACTGCGGAGTTCGGCGACGCGTTCGGCGGCGGACGGGTCATTGACGTATGGCGCCAAAGAAACCACGGGGGCGGCCGGTACGTAGAGATCCGACGGCACCAACTGGTGGTCGGCCACCTCGTCGGTGCGTGTAAAGATGAGGTCAACCAGCCCGGCGACGGGCGACCAGGTCACCGCTGTGGCATATCCGAGTTCGTGGCCCAGCAGATGACACCGGTGCGGCAGCACCGCGTCGGGTGCCGTTGGGCGGGCGCGCAATTCCCCGACAGATAGCCGATCGCCGGCTTCGGCCACCGCCAGGGCGAGCGCCACATCAGACCATATCCCGCCGTGTGGCGCACCGGTGACGCGCAAGCCCGGCAGCTGCTGGGACCGCAGATACTCACCCAGCCGAGCCAGGCTTCCGAACCTCTGCCACGGATGCGTCGGTATGTCCGCGAGGGAGCGCACCTGCACCGGCGCCTTACGCAGCACGACCTCGTAGCGGTAATCGCTGAGCTCATTGGTCGCCCGCATCCGCTTGAGTTGCACGTCCACCGCGGCGATCTCGGAAAGGTGCTGCGGCAGTGCCGCGAAGAACTCCGGCGCCAGCAGCAGTTCCCGCTCGGCGAGCATCTGTTCGCGCACCCGCTCGCGAACAACCGCGGCCGTGTCCTGTCCACCGCTGGAGCCTGCGCACGCCACCGCGGTGGTGAACGCCGAATGCAATGACAGATTGCGCACGTCGCCGATGAACACAGCCCCACCCGGTGCCAGCAACCGCATCGCCGCTGCCAGTACGTCGAGCAGATACCCTGCGCTCGGAAAGTACTGGACTACCGAGTTGAGCACGACGACGTCGAAATGACCCTGCGGCAACCCGTCGGTGACATTGGCCGGCTGAACCCGCAACCGCACGCGGTCGTGCCACGACTGTCCCGCCACCGCCGCATGCAGTGCCTCGATCGTCGACGCGGAAAAGTCAGTGCCCCAGTACTCGACGCATTCCGGAGCCAGTTGCGCAAGCAGCAGCCCCGAACCCACGCCGATTTCCAGGACTCGCCCAACACCCAGTCCGCGGATCCGGTCCACAGCGGCGGACCGCCACTCCCGCATTTCCTCCAGCGGGATGGGTGCCCCGGTGAAGCTGCTGTTCCAGCCCCCAAAGTCCTCCCCCAGCGCCGGTGGCGAGTTCGAGGCCGACGTCGGCTCCGAATACAGGCCTTCGTACACTCCCTGCCACTGGCCGACGAGCTGCGCTTCGCGCTGCGGTTCCCGGACCAGGTTCATCTCCCGATCCAGCACGACATAGCCCGCCAGTCGGGTATCACCAACTCCGTCAACGGTATTCGACGCTGACGTCGAGTAGGCGGTGACCGCGGTCTGCGCTACCCGCGGGTGGGCGGCCAGTGCGGTCTGGACCTCACCGGGCTCGATGACGCTTCCGTTGATCGTGACCTGGTTGTCGGCGCTCCCGACATACCGCAGTTGTCCGTCTGCACCCCAGCTCACCAGATTCCCTGTGCGATACATCCGCTCGCCCGGCCCGCCGAACGGGCACGCCACAAATCGCGCCGCGGTCGAACGACTCTGACGCACATATCCATACGCAAGCCCAGCGCCGGCCACGTACAGTTCCCCGACGACACCGGCCGGCACCGGTCGCAACCATCGGTCGAGAACCAAGAGCGCCGTACCCGGCGTCGGCGCACCGATCGGTGCACCCAAACCCGGGGTCAGCGGCGCACTCCAGGACGCATAGGACGTTTCGGGCTCGCAATAGGCGTTGATCATCACCCGACCGGGCCCCCAGCGGTCCACCAGCTCAGGCGGACAGGGCTCACCGGCGACCACCAATGCCACCGACTCCAACCCTCGGGGCGACAGCGCGCTTGCAGCCGTGGGGGTTTGGCTGAGGATGGTGATGTGTTCGGTGGCCAGCAGGGCGTGGAACTCGGTGGGGGATCCGACGATCGAGTCGGGTACGACTACCAGGCGTCCCCCGCTCAGCAGGGCCCCCCAGATCTCGCACACCGAGACGTCGAAGGCATAGGAATGCCACTGCGACCACACCCCGGGCACGGGTAACTGCCGATACAACGAATCCAGCAGCCGAGTCACGTTGTGATGAGTGACGGCAACCCCTTTGGGCACCCCGGTAGTGCCCGAGGTGTAGATCAGATAAGCCACGTCCTCAGCGGCCGGTGCCGGCAATGCCGTGGCGGGCTGGGCCGTGACCGCGGGGTCAGCCACATCGATGACCACCAGATCGCACCCATCCAGACGCGAACGCAGATCGGCGGTGGTGATCGCCGCGATCGGCGCGGCATCGGCCACCACGAACTCAAGACGCGCCGCCGGAACCGCCGGATCGATCGGCACATAGGCCGCCCCGGTCTTGAGTACCGCCACAATCGAGACGATCGCCTCGACCGACCGCGAAAACAGCAGCGCCACAGACTGACCCGGGCCCGCCCCATGAGCGGCCAACAGATGAGCCAACCGGTTAGCAGCCTCATCAAGCTCGCCATAGGTCATCGAGCGGTCTTCACAACGCAGCGCCACCGCCTGCGGTGCACGCCCCACCTGCACAGCCAACAACTCCGGAATCGACCCCACCACCGGCGCCGGCCCGCTCAACACCGCCCGGTTGGCCCACCCATCCAGACGCGCACACTCGGCCTCATCGACCACATCAATCGACGAAACCCGCCGCTGCGGATCACCGGTCATCGCTTCCAACACCCGCTGCAACCGCTCGATCAGCGTTTCGATGCTCACCGCATCGAACACATCGGTGCGAAACTCCACCGACCCGCCGATCCCGGCCGGCTCACCGCCAGCGCCCCACCGTTCGGCAAGGGTAAACGTCAAATCCATTCGCGCGGTACGGGTATCCACCGGCAACGACTCGACCTGCACATCACCCAACACCAACCCGCGCTCGGCGCCCTGCCCGGTGTCCCCGGCGAAGTTCTGCCAAGCCAACAACACCTGCACCAACGGATGATGAGCCAGACTGCGCGCCGGATTGAGCCGCTCCACCAACACCTCAAAGGGCACATCTTGATGCTCATAAGCGGCCAAACTGCGCTGCTGAACCTGACCCAACAACTCGGCCACCGTCAGATCCGCACCCAAATCCACCCGCAACACCAACGTGTTGACGAAAAACCCCACCAACTCATCAAGCGCCGGACCACCACGACCAGCCACCGGAAACCCAAACGCCACATCAGCACTGGCACTGAGCCGCGACAACACCACCGCCAACGCCGCCTGCACCACCATGAAACTGGTCGCACTGTGCTCACGAGCCAACCGGGCAACCCCCAACTGCAGCCCGGCCGGCCAATCCACCACCACACTGGCACCGCGATAATCAGCAACCAACGGATAGGGCCGATCCGTGGGCAACGCCAACCGCTCGGGCATCCCCGCCAGGACCTGCTCCCAAAACCTCAGCTGCCCAGCAACCGCACTATCGGGATCGGCCAACTCACCAAGCTGCTCACGCTGCCACAACGTGTAATCGACATACTGCACCGCCAACGGGGCCCACCCCGGCGCACGCCCCACACACCGAGCCTCATAAGCCACCCCCACATCAGCGGCCAACACACCCAACGACCAACCATCAGCGGCGATATGGTGCACCGCCACCACCAACACATGCTCATCCCCGGCCACCGCGAAAAGCCATCCACGCAACGGGATCTCACCGGCCAAATCAAACGGATGACCCGCCGCCTCACCCACCGCCTGCACCAACCGCCGCTCCGGCCAACCCGAGGCATCAACAACCTCAAACCCCACCCGCACCCGCTCAACGGGCACCACCACCTGCCGAGGAACCCCATCAACAGCAGGAAACACCGTGCGCAAGCTCTCATGACGACCCACCACATCGCCCAACGCCGCACCCAACGCCCCAAAATCAAGACGCCCACGCAACCGCAACGCCACCGCCATGTTGTAAACCGGCGAAGGACCATCAAACTGATCGATAAACCACAACCGACTCTGAGCAAACGACAACGGCACCACCGCAGGCCCGTCGCCGGCCAGTACCGGCTCGACCCCACCGGTGTCCCGACCGATGCGTGCCGCCAACTCGGCCACGGTCGGCGCCTCGAACACCGCGCGCACCACGAGATCGGCGTTCAGGCTGGTGTTGATCGCATCGACCACCCGCATCGCCAACAGCGAATCACCACCGAACTCAAAGAACGAGTCATCCACACCGACACGCTCAACACCCAGCACCCGCGCGTAGATGGCGGCCAGCGTCTCCTCGATGTGATTGGCCGGGGCACGGTATCGATCGACACCGTGGTATTCCGGAGCCGGCAACGCCCGCCGATCGAGTTTGCCGTTGACCGTCAACGGCAGCGCATCGAGCACGACCACCGCCGCCGGCACCATGTAGGCCGGGAGCCGCTCGGATAGCGCGCTCCGCACTGCGGCTGGGTCAACGGCTCCCGTCACGTAGCCCACCAGGCGCTTGTCGCCGGGACGGTCCTCGCGGGCGAGCACGACCGCCTGCTCCACCCCGACTACGGCAGCGAGTGCCGCCTGCACCTCGCCCAGCTCGATGCGATACCCGCGGATCTTGACCTGCTCGTCGGCGCGTCCGAGGTACTGCAACTGTCCGTCGGCGCCCCAGCACACCAAGTCGCCGGTGCGATACATCCGGCCGCCCGCTTCCCCAAACGGACAAGCCACGAACCGCGATGCCGTCATACCGCCGCGCCCCACGTACCCACATGCCACGCCGCGGCCTGCCACATACAGCTCGCCGACCGAACCCGCAGGCACCGGCCGCAACCATCCATCCAGCACGAACAGCGCCGCCCCCGGCACCGGCGAACCGATCGGTGCACCCGATCCCGCGCTCAACGGTGCACTCATCGCGGCATACACCGTCGTCTCGGTCGGACCGTAAGCGTTGATGAGCACGCGCCCGGGCGACGCCCAGCGATCCACCACCTCGGCCGGACATGCCTCACCTGCGACCACCAGGGCAGCCGGCTCCAACCCCTGCGGCGAGAGCATCCCTACCGCAGAAGGGGTTTGGCTCAGGACTCCGACCTCTTCGGCAACCAGCAACCCGTGGAGGTCATCGGGCGAGGCGACCACCTCTTCGGGCACGACCACCAGCCGCCCACCGTGCAACAGCGCCCCGAAGATCTCCCACACCGAGACGTCGAACGACAAGGAATGCCACTGCGACCACACCGTCCCAGGCCCAACTGCCACGTCCGCGTGCAGTGAATCGAACAGCTGAAGCACGTTGCGGTGAGTGACGGCTACGCCCTTGGGCACCCCGGTGGTACCGGACGTGTAGATGAGGTAGGCGAAATCATCCGCAACCGGCGCCGACAGTGCGGTACAGGGGCAGGTATCGACAGCGGGGCTCCCAATATCGCCGATGTCGAAGACCCGCAAGCCCGACCCGTCCAACAGGTCGCTCAGCCCGGCAGTGGAGACCGCGGCGATCGGTGCGGCATCCGAAACCATCAACCCGATTCGCGCCGATGGCAAAGCCGGGTCAATCGGCAGGTACGCCGCCCCGGTCTTCAACACCGCCAACATCGCCACGACCGCCTCGGCAGACCGGGAGTGCAGCAGTGCCACACACTCGCCCGGGCCGGCACCGTGCGCCCCCAGCAGGCGAGCCAATCGATCGGCGGTCTGTTCAAGCTCGCGGTAGGTCCACGAACGCTCACCGAAGCTGATCGCCACCGCGTCCGGTGTGCTGGCTACTTGAGCTGCGAAGGCCTCGGGGATCGAAGTCGGTGCGGTCGGGCCCGCGGTCAAGACCGTCCGGTTGCCCCAGTCATCCAGTTGGGCGTGCTCACCGGCATCCAGTACATCCAGCGACGACAACGACCGCGCCGGGTCGGCGGCCATCGCGCCCAGCACCCGCTCCAGTCGATGTGCCAGATCGTGGACGTCACCGTTCGCAGAAAGTGGCCCAGCACCCGCCGTACTGAGGAACAGCTGGTCGTCGACCCTGGTGAACAGCAGCCCGAATTGGTCCACGAGCCCGGAATTCGTCAGGGTCGCCGAAGCCGGGGAACCGGCGAGATCTGCCACATACGCGGGCGGAATGAAATTGACGACCACTCGATTCGGAGTACGGAATCGTGCCGTGTTCTCGATAGCTTGCACCGGGTACCGCTGGTGTTGCAATGCCCCGCGCAATTTGGCGTCAACATGTCGACAAAAATCAGAAACGGAAGATTCTGGCAAAGTCTTGAACGATAGCGGGACTACCCCGGAAATCATTCCGGGCACCAGTTGTATCTCCGGACGCACCCGCCGATTCACAGGGAAGTCGAGCACGACGTCCGAACCGCCGGCGTCACATTCGTGCACCAGTAGTGCGCAGGCCGCCGTGATCACAGACGAGCGACGGACTTTCAGCGCCTGAGACACTTCCTGAATCTTGGTCACCACGAGGGGGTCCAACAGAACCGGCTCGGAACATTCGTCTGAATCGAGGCCACCCGAAGCGGCAGGCGTCAACCGCTCACGCAGATCGTCATCCGGTGGCAGGTTCTCCACCCAGTAGGCATGATCATCCTGGAAGTCGGTGGACGCTTCGTATGCCGACTCGCACTCGATCAGGTCGCGTAAAGAACCGAAAAAGGCAGGAGCAGTCTCCACACCGGAAGCTGACGCATTATAAATCTCTGCAATTCGATGACAAAAAAGACCGAGACCTATTCCGTCGACCACTATGTGATGACAACAAACGAAAAAATAGAACTCATCGGCCCTCGTCTGCAACAAAGCAAACTTGAAAAGCGGCCCGCTGAATTGCATCGGCATGCGCTGAATCGAATCCGTTATCCTGTGGGCTTCCCCCGAGGGATCCTCAACATTTCTCAGATCGAAACGCGAGACTTCGACATCCGGATATTCAACGACCTTCTGGAAGACTTGGCCGTTCGCCTGAAAGATGGAGACTCGCAGTGGTTCGGCTTCGCGCAGCGCTTGTCCGATCGCCGTCTCGAAGAGATCGGTGTCGATCGGGCCCGCGATACGGACAAATGCGCCTAGCTGCCACTTAGCACCGAACCGACCCGTTTGCTCCGCTAGCCATATATGCAGCTGGGCGCGCGTCAGCGGCAGAGCCCGGTTATCCAACTCCATCCAGTTGTCCTAAAGCACAGGGTCACTCAGCAAGCGGGCCCGGTGCCGTCCTCTCGTGCAGACTCGTCGATCGTGGATTGGCGCGTGTCGTCTGACAGCTCGAACGCATCGTGCGGTCTACTCCGGCGAAGGCCCATCCCACGCTTCACTGCTCCTTATCACTAGCCACGACTAAGAGGTGGCCGCCGTCCTGAGAACCAGCTGAAGCCCGGCAGCATGCCACACCAATTAATCGATACTCGTTGCGAACGGTACTAAGACCACAATGGACTTGTCCCGACTTTCGCGAAAGTCAATTTCGATGAACTGACGCTTAGACTGCCTAGAACGTCCGTTTCGTTTGCTTTTTAATCTGGCAGGCTCTGTCATGATATGCGGTGATGCAGGATATCGATGGTAAATTTGCGACCCGTTCCGGAAGATTTGCCTTCCCTGTGTTCGCTGCGCGGACAAGTGTGGGCCTGCGATCACAACAATGTCATTAGGTCCGATGACGTCACGCGAGCCTCTCGACGAGATCGGTGGCGGTCGAGACGCTTCCGGCGGGTCGGGTCATACGGATGGCGAAGTCATGAGCCCGGTCGGCGTACTCGGGCGCGAGGATGGTGCGCAGGTCTGCAACCAACGATTCATGCGTAGTGCGCGACAGGCGACGGGTGGTGCCGACCCTCAGTCGTTTCACCCGGGCTCCCCAGACCGTCTGGTCGATGTCCGTTGAAAGAACCAGGGTGGGAACCCCGGCACGCAGGCCGATCGCCGTGGTCCCGGTTCCACCGTGGTGCACGAGAGCGCGGCAGTTCGGGAAGGCGGCCGCGTAATTCATCGTGTCCACCACCTTGACGTGCTCAGGCGGGGAGACGTCGGTGAAGTCGGTCCCGGCAGCGCACACCAACGCCCGTTCGCCCAATTGTGCGCAGACCGAGCTGATCATCTCCAGCGTGTCTGCCGGAGAGCTCACCGGCAGGCTGCCGAAGCCGAAGAATATGGGCGGCGTCCCTGACGAGATCCACGCCGCCACCTCGTCGTCGGCGGCGCCTGGCAAGTCCAGCACCAGCGCGCCGACAAAAGGCCGTCGCCCATCGAGGTCCCATTCGGCGGCCAGGCCCGGAAAGCAAGCCCCGTCGTAGGCCTGGATCTCGAGCCATCCCCGTTCTTCGATCCGCTGCGGCAAGGGGCCGGTGGCCTTCGGTAGACCGAGTTCGCGACGCTGTGTGTCGTCGAGTCTCTTCGCCGCACGCCATCCCAGCCACTCATACGCCTGCATCGTCAAGCGGCCCAACGCGGCCGGCAGAAAAGACAGGAATTGGCTGTTGGCGCGGACCGGGAAGAGATGTACGGTGGCCAGCGGAATCCGGTAGCGCTCCGCGACATTGGCTGCGAGTTGCTCGAAGTTCAGTCCCGTGACCAAGACGTCGGCCCAGTCTCCGAGTGTCGCCAGCGTGGCGCCGATCTCGTCCCACCGCTGAAGAACGGGGTTCGCGACTTCGCGTCGCATCTGGATCACCTGCCGGACTCTCCAAAAGTTGCGGAAGAAGAACGTCCAGAACTCGCGGTGCGCTCCCAGGATCGACTGCACATCGGGTCCGTACGGGACCGCCGCCAGCCCCGCCGAGTTGACGAAGCCCGCAAGATCAGGTGGGGCGGCCATACGCACGTCGTGGCCCCGGCGCTGCAGCTCCCGGCCGATCGCGACGCAAGGCTCGACATCGCCACGGCTCCCATAGGATGCCAGCGCAATTTTCATCGCGGATCCTTGCCTCTCAGCCTCGGTCCGGTTCGGCGGGCGCAGTTTAGCCGATCGCCTCTCCCAATCAGCCAGTACGGCGTGTGCGGGCGAAGTTCTCCATCAGATCGGCAGCGGCGGTGACACTTTCGGAGGGTTTGCTCATCCGCGTTGCGAATTCGAGAGCCCGGGCCACGCATTCCGGCGCGAGGATGGAGCGCAGGTCTGAGACGAGCGACGCACGAGTCGTAGCCGAAAAGCGCCGTGCTGTGCCCACTTTGAGTCGTTTGATTCGAGTCCCCCAGATAGTTTGATCGCCCCAGGTCGAAAGCACCAGCGTGGGGACCCCACTGCGGAGCCCCACGGCCGTGGTCCCCGCGCCGCCGTGGTGTACGACAGCGCGGCAGGCCGGGAAGATGGACGCGTAGTTGACCGCGGCCACGACCTTCACGTGTTCGGGACTCGAAACCTGGCTGAAATCGGTGGCACCGCCGCAGATCAAGGCCCGCTCACCCAATTCCGCGCAGGCCGCGCTGATCATGGCAATCGTATCGGTGGGCGACTTGACCAGCGTGCTGCCGAAGCCGAACAGGATCGGCGGGGTTCCCGCGGCGATCCACGAGGCGACCTCCTCGTCGGCGTCTGTCGCCAACCCGGTGCACAGCGCCCCGACGAACGGGCGCTGCCCGTCGAATTTCGCCCATTCAGCAGGCAGGCCGGGGAAACAAACTTCGTCGTAGGCCTGGATCTCCAGCGATCCTCGCTTGACGATCCGTCGCGATGCGGGCCCCGACACCTTCGGCAATCCCAACTCGCCGCGCTGTGCGTCGTCGAGCTTCTTCACTGCAGGCCAACTCAGCCACTCGGACGCCGTCATCGCCGAGCGGGCGAGCGGCGCCGGCAGGAGGGGCACTAGTTGGCCATTGGGCCTCATCGGGAAGGTGTGCAGCGTAGCCAGCGGAATGTCGTAGTACTCAGCGACGTTGACGGCGACCTGCTCACCGATCACAACCGTGAGTAGCAGGTCTGCACCTTCTGCGAGGGACATCAGCGTCGTGCGCGTCTCCTCCAAGCACTGGTCGAAGAGCTCGCGATCCCTACGGACCAACCTGACAAGCTCCGGAAGCCGCCAGAATCTGCGCACCGTATGCGTCAACACCTCGCGATGCAGGTCCTGCCATTGCCGCGCGTGCGGTCCGTAAGCAACCGCCGAAAGCCCAACGGACTCGGTGTAGTGAACGAGGTCCGGAGCCACTGCCGCGCATACTTCGTGACCTCTGCGCATCAGCTCACGACCGACCGCAGCGCAAGGCTCGACATCACCGCGAGTTCCGTAGCATGCCAGCGCGAACTTCATGGCGGGTCTTAGCCTTTCACTACTCGTGCGGTTTGTCGCGCGAACCACTGACCATACGTCATGGCCTGTACCGAGGAACCGGTTTAGGACTGGAAGTTGTTTGGCGCCGCTCCGACATACGTTCCGGTCAGCGAGAATTCATTCAAGGCGTTCGATAGATTCTGTCGCAGGGCTTCATTCGAGTTGTACCCCACATTGGTGCAACCAGGAAGATAGGCGGTGACGGCGACGGAGACGCGCCCCAGCGCAGTTGTCGACAACACGTATAGCACTCCGCCCACACTGTCCATCGACGCCTTTGTCGTGGTCGGATAGGATACTCTCGCACCGAAAAGGTCGGCGTCCGCGCCGTCCGGCCGGACAACGGCCGGTTCGACCGCGCCCAAACTGGATGACACGACCGTATTGTCGGACAGCCTGACAAATCGCTTCGGCAACAAGCCCAACAGAGGAACGAAGGCCATTACTGCCCGCTCGTCGTCGCGGGTCTCCGGGTGGCTTGTCAGCGCTCGTTTGACTGCGGCCCGCATCTCGCGCAGGTCCGTGGTCGCGGTGGCGGGGTTCACCGTCACCGAGAGACTGCTGATCGCATTGGCGCGAGTATCGCCGGGGACGCGCTCATTGACCAGCACCTTCATGAGGACTGAGCCGTCTTCGGTGACCCGCCCCATCCGCTGGGCCAGATGGGCTGCCAATCCAGTAAGCAGCACGCTGCTCGTCCCTCCCAACGCCTGGGCGCGCGTGTCCCACTCCACAGCATCGACAAATGCGGTTACCACTGAGGGTGTGAAGGATTCGCTGGCGTCAGCGGGGAGCCTCAGCGGTCGGGTAGACGCCGCGGCTCCGGCAGCGTCGTTCCGCGCACGCCGGGCCAGCCGTACCGCCGCAGCGACGCCGCGACCGAAAGAGGGAATGTCGCGCGTGGTTTGACGAACGTCCTCGCGCAGAGCCTGCCACCGCCTGCGTGACCCAGCAGCAGGCCAGCTGATCGGAGAATCGTGACCGTCGGCCGCGGCCGCAATCGCCGTGAACAACCCGATACCGTCCGTGAGGCAATGCGAGATGACCAAACTCACCGCCGCGCCACCATCGCTGAAGGGCAGGACCGCGAGATGCCATCCGGCTCCGTGCTCTGGATCGATCGGACGGGTCGCCTGCTCATCGAGCCAGGCGTCGAGTTCTTCGCGCGGGCGGGGCATGGCGACGATTTCGATGTCCGCGGGGTCCTCGGCCAACACCCAGCGGTGGCGCCCGAACGGCAATGGCGACGGTTGCACTCTTCGGTATAACGATCCCTGCCGTAAAAGGTGTTGGAACGTTCGCAGACTGTCGATGTCGACCGGGCGGTCGTAAACCCAAAAAATATGTGGCATCGACGCGACTCCCGTAGCGCGCTCGGCCTCAAAAGTGAACTGGTCGAGCGGATCGAGCACGTTGTCCATCCGTCGTACAGTACTTCCGAACGAGTTAATCAGAAGCGATACTCCAGCGGACACCGCAAGCATTCGCTCAATACCCCAGCACCAGAGACACAACTGCGGTTCGCTGGAAGTAGGGAGATTCGTCACCCAAGGACCGCGATGAGATGTGCGATTGAGCTATGGCGTGCGTTGCGATGTAGCGGTCTCCCGTGGCCGAGGTGTCGAGGCGACAAAGCCCACATGGCCGCCTGTACAGACGCTGCCCCGGCCCTAGACTCCATCACAGCGCTGCGCTGAGCCAGACCCCGGCATCTGACACTCGAATGACAGGCTGCATATTGTGAAAGTCATTCTGAAGTATTCGCCCATCGCTCGGCGCAACCGCTATGGGGGCGTACGGAGAATGTCAAGAGCGCTGGGGCGAGATCTTGCTTCAGTGACCACTTGGTCGACCGTCGACACCGAGCTCCATTGTGATATGGCTGACATAATCGACCGAATTCCAAGGGTCCACACACTGCCGCATTACTCGCCGATCTTCGAAAACGCGGTATTCCGAACAAGCCCGATCAGGATGTTGGAGATTGGCAGCTTCCACAGCGATTCGCTACGGATGTGGCAGGACTTCCTTCACTCCGAATCGGTCATCATCGGGATTGACACAGATTCTAGCTTGGTGAAAATCACCGATTCAGGCAGCATTCGCGTCCGCATCGGCAGCGAGCAGAACCCTCCGCTTCTGTCAGAAATAGCTGCAGAATACGGCCCGTTCGATGTCATCATCGATTCTGGAAGTCAAACGAGCTCCCGCATGGTGGACGCCTTCGAATTCCTCTTCAAAAACGCGTTGCGCGACAGCGGCGTTTACATTGCAGAAGACGTATATTGCGACTATTGGACGCTATATAACGGCTTCTCCTTCACTGATCTCGTCAGAGCATTGGCTGATTTCACGCGTGGCCACTATCAAGTTGCCACTGATATCTCTAGATTCAAAAAAGGTCACCTCCTCGTTGTGCGCCGTGCCGCCGGAGATTCACTAAGGTGCGCCGCCAGCCCCGAGTGGTAACTACACTCATCACTGACAATGTTATTGCTGGACATATTTATTTAAGACGATGGTGTATGAGAGAGCGGGTCAGCGAAGACAACGCGTGGAGTCGGCGTGTTGGCGTCGCCCACATTGCCCAAATCACTCTTGGTATACTCCCTCGCACAGGCACCTAGATGCGGAGCGGTATTACTTGGTGGCAAGCACAGACAGTTGTCATATTGATGACCGAGAATTGCGGGATTTGCCCGCACTCACAGGAAGCCGGTCGATATCGTGGGCGGTCTGCGCAGAGACCAGGGCCTGACTAAGAGCGTGATCCACAGGTATTGCATCAGCCATAAAACCCCTCTACTACCAGCGAGCTGGTATGACGACTGCATCTCGCTTGGCGAATTCCAACCCGACTCTGCAACTCACGTAAGACAACTCGACCGATTCTGGCATGAGGCCAGACCGATCGCATATGGCGCCGCTGGGACGCTCGTCGTGCCAATTGCGATTCAGAAGTTCTCTAGCGACGCCAAGTTCATCGAGATTGCCAATTACAGAAAGCGAGTCCTGCCCTCTCGGGAGGGAATCGAGTCCGCCAAATACCCAACCATGAGGGAGTTGAACCTCGCCAACTTCGAAAAGATGGACGAGCTATCGGTATTCATACCCAGCCCTGACCATGGATTTTTAGTCGCGCAACCCCTCCACTTCAAAAACTCTATACTCGGCCATTACACGACGGTGCATCACCAGCGCGATATTCTCGATTACACGTCTCTCGCCGTCGAGCTGGGCGTATTGAATTCGGAGTCGGCATCGAAATTTTTGGCGGCGAAACACTTCGTCCCCGGGGGAGTCGAGCTCGGGATCTATCCCAACTCGTGGTTGTCACAGGTGCTGCCGAGGATTGAGCTCCTCAGCAGGGAATTTCTCCACCGTCACGGCAATCGCATAAAAGGCTATAACTCGTTTCAGATCCGGGCGGTCGGTTTTCTAGCGGAGAGGCTTGGATCTTATTTCCTGATCCGTCACCTCATCGAGAAGTATTCGAATAACATCCCGGCTGAAATTTTTGGACATATGACCGTGATCGTGGAAGGCAAATCGAAATACTCCGCTGGATTAACAGATCGGTAGTATATACGGCCTGGTCGATTGCTCAGGCAATTCTCCTCAGATACCCATTCGGCGCCACCGTGATGGCCAGCTTGTCCTGAATGCCCTTATCGATCTCAAACTCTGTGTGGGTCTTGAGGAACTCGTCTACGGCGGTCTTCGGGTTGTCGCCCGGGCCCCATGGGCGGTTGGGAAACGTGTCAGCGGACAGGTCATCGACCCAGGTGTCGAAGACCACACAGTAGCTGCCTACCGAGGTCAGCGGGGCATAGGCCTCCAACTCGGCCAGCACGTGCTCGTGGGTGTGGTTGCTGTCCAGACACACCAGAACTTTGTCGTAGCCGGCGGCAATCTCGTGCGCCTGCGCCACCACCTCGGGCGCGATGCTCGAGCCCTCAATCATCTGGATCCGCGAGACCATCGGGTGCGCGTCAATCGCCGCACGGTTGTGCGCCCGAATGTCGATATCGATGCCCAGCACCTTGCGGTCAGACTCAGTCGGATCGAGTGTGGCACCGGAATCCACTGCATCAGACATGTCCAGCAGCGCCAGCATGGATGCGCTGAAGACGATCGATCCGCCATGGGCGATGCCCGTCTCGATGATCAAATCCGGACGGACGCGCCAGATCAACTCCTGCATGGCGAAAACATCCTGTGGATATTGGATGATCGGCCGCGACATCCAGAAGAAGTTGTAGGAGTACTTGCAAAGTGCCGAGGTCTGCATGAAGTCAGCCGCCTGCGCCCGGAGGCGCCCATTTCGCGACATGGCATCGATTCGCTCTACCACCTCGTCTTCGAAATCGGTCATGCCCCACTCCGATAGACATCGGACCGGTCTCTCGTCACGTCGCATTCTCCTCCGGACCATCGCGGCCTTGCTGGCCGAGAAGTGATCGAACCAAGTTAGTACAGACCCGCACGAGGCCCGCCCGCTGGGCGTAGAGAGGTGAGCGGGTTCTGAAATGTCGGTAAGTGACCGCTGTTTCACACACTCATCGCACGTCCTTCCGCACACCGATGGCTCGCGGCGGGTCGAAAGGGTTTTCGGGCCGTACCCCGAAGCGCAATAGTTCGCGCCGACCGTACTCGTCGGCAATGCGCTCGGCGAGCTGTCGAATGGTCACCGCTTCACCAGAGCAGATGTTCACCGCACCCTGCTGCTGCCCCAGCGCTATATCGGTGATCATCGCGGCGGCGTCTTTCACATCGAGGTAATCCCGTTCCTGGTCGCCGCGAGTGAGGAGCACTTCCTGCCCCGCCCGCAGTTGTCTGCGAATGTATGAGACCACACCACGCTCATCTTCATCCGAACCGTCTCCATACACGTTGAAGATCCGACACCAAGCGAAGCTCACCCCATAAGTGCTGAGAAGACACCGGAGCACATGGAAAGCTGATGCCTTGCATGCGCCGTACAACGTATTGGGCGCCAATGGGGTGTCTGTCGTCATCAAGTCTGCGGACGCGTCGTACTCCGCGAAGGTTCCGATACCGATGAATCGTTTGCCCCCGACTGCCGCGAATGCGTTCGCGATGTCGAGCGTTCCCTTGAGGCAGGTGATGTTCAGCGGCGACGTGTAATGATCTGGTTTTCCATGCCAAGCGGCGTGTACCAGTGTTTCCGACCCTTCGAGCAAGTTTTTTAACCGGCCGGTTGGTTCCGCGAACAAATCGGGTGTGTGGACGACCTCTAGTTCCCCATGTGTCGAAAGACCATGGACGCGGGACGGATCGCGGACAAGCACTCTCACCGCGCAGCCACGCTCGATGAGGTCGCGCAGGATGCGCCTTCCGACGAATCCCGTCGCACCCGTCAAGGTGACAGTCATAGCAGCCTCAGCTTCCCGTCTTCCGGGTCGGATTCTGCTCGACGGTCGCCCATGTTGCCTCCGCTTTGCCGTGCGAGGCCAGGTCTACGCATACCAAATGTGACGCAAGCGCAGAAGGGGTTTCGGGAATACTCAGGCCGCTGCCCTGGCACAATCGCCAAAGTGACCGCCCGTGATCGTGTTCGGAGCCATGTGGGTGGACCGCTTCGACCCCACGAGTTGGCGCATGCCGCGGTAATAGGGGGACTCTCCGCGGTCATCGTGATCATAGCCGTGGTGATCCCGTTCGCTAAGTCCCTGGGCGTACTGGGAATCGTGCTGCCAGGGCTACTGGCCTACCGCTTCCGCCTTCGGGCGGTGGTCACCGCAACGGTTGCCGGTGGGGTGATCACCTTTCTGATCACCGGGCTGGGCGGCTTGTTCGCGATTCTGAACTGCGCCAGTGTCGGCGGACTGGCGGGTTTCGTCAAACGCAACGGGCGGGGCACAGTGACGCTGCTTGTCCTGTCGTTGTTCCTCGGGGTGATCAACGCATCATTCTGGGTCGGCGTCTTCGCAGTGTCGACTCAGCTGCGGCACTTGATGTTCGTGGTGATCACCGCGACGGTGGACGGCATCGCTGCGTTTTTGGCTTGGGTGCACCTGCCGGCGCTCGGTGCAGCGTTGCAGCGGTATCTCGCCGAAGGGCTGCACAACTGGCCGCTACTGCTGTTCGGCTACCTCGTCCTCGGGTCTGCAATCGCGTGTTTCGTCGCTTGGTCCGTGCTCTCCAGGTTGTTGGAGCGGCTGCGCGACATCGTCCCCCCCGTGTACGACCTGGACGCTGCAGACTTCAGCGGGTTCGGCGCATCTGAGCGAGCTCCGATCGCGCCGGTGCCGGTGCGGTTGGACAAGGTGCGGTTCCGTTATCCGGGTGCCGCACGCGACGCACTCGGCGAGGTCAGCCTGGACGTGCGGGCCGGAGAACACGTCGCCATCACCGGTGCGAACGGTTCCGGCAAGACCACGTTGATGCGGGTGCTCGTCGGTCGAGAACCGACTTCGGGTTCGGTGGACCGGCCCGGCGCGGTCGGTCTCGGCCAGATGGGCGGCACTGCGATTGTCTTGCAGCACGCGAAAAGCCAAGTCCTGGGCACAAGGGTTATCGACGATGTGGTCTGGGGCCTACCGCCGGGTACCGATGTCGATGTCTGCGGGTTGCTCAGGGAGGTCGGCCTTGAGGGTTTCGCCGAACAGGAGACCGGCAGCCTGTCCGGTGGGGAACTGCAGCGTCTTGCGTTGGCAGCGGCCCTGGCTCGGGATCCGGCGCTACTGATTGCCGACGAAGTCACGGCAATGGTTGACGAACCCGGGCGCGAGACCCTCCTGCGGGTGTTGTCCGGTCTCACTGAGCGGCACCGGGCCGCCCTGGTGCACATCACGCATGACGACGATGCGGCCGCATCGGCCGACAGGACGATCAATCTCAGCGCTTCAATCGATGACCCCCCCGAGGTCGACACCGTGCCGACGGCATTGCCAACCAGTGCGTTCATCAACTGCTCGGACATGCCCGTACTAGAACTCGTGGGTGTCGGCCACGAATACGCCGGTGGCACACCATGGGCCAAAACCGTCCTGCGCGATATCAACTTTGTTGTGGAGGAAGGGGACGCCGTCTTGATTCACGGTGCGAACGGTTCGGGTAAGTCGACGCTGGCGTGGATCATGGCTGGCTTGACGATCCCCACCACCGGAGTCTGCCTGATCGACGACGAGCCCGCCGATGAGCATGTCGGCGCGGTGGCGTTGTCGTTCCAGGCGCCTCGGTTGCAGTTGATGCGCAATTTCGTCGGCTTGGAAGTGGCTTCCGCAGCAGGATTTTCGCCCGACGACGATGAGCGTGTGGCGGCGGCGCTGGAGTCGGTCGGACTGAGGCCCGCGTTCGCAGATCTGCGCATCGACCAGCTCAGCGGAGGTCAGATGCGCCGTGTGGTGCTTGCCGGGCTGCTGGCGCGCGCGCCGCGCGCATTGATTCTCGACGAGCCGCTGGCAGGCCTAGACAGGAACGGCCAACGCGCGCTGCTGCAGCTGCTGGACAGGCTGCGCCGTCAACAGGGTCTGACGGTGGTGGCCGTTTCGCATGACTCCGTCGGGTTAGAGGACATTTGTCCGCGGACCCTGCATCTCCACAATGGTGTGCTGCAAACAGCTTCTGCGGCGCGGAGCGGGCGATGACCCCAACCTCTTCCGACCACGGCCCGACCAGGCGCTCTTCTCGTGCTACCAAGCGCGCTCCGCGTCGGGGTCTGCTCCTGGTTCCGGTACCCGGAAGCTCACCGATCCACCGATTGTGGGCTGGCACGAAACTGCTTGTTGTTCTCTGGTTTTCGATTCTGTTGTGGTTCTATCCCGGTTGGGTGATGATCGGGATGGTGTGGGTCCTGGTGCTGGCCGCAGCCCGGGTCGCCCACGTTCCGCGTGGCGCACTGCCGTCGCGGCCGCGTCGGCTGTGGATTCTGATCGCGCTCGCGGTTATCTTCGCGTCGCTGGCTGGTGGCAGTCCGGTGATCTCGGTGGGTGGAGTCGATATCGAACTTGGTGGTGCGTTGTACGCCCTGCGGGCAGCCCTGCTGGCGTTCGGCTTGATTGGTTTGGCCGCAATGGTGTCCTGGACCACCCAAGTCGCCGAGATCGTTCCTGCAATCACGACTTTGGCCCGTCCCTTCACCTTGCTGCGAATCCCCGTCCGCGAATGGGCGGTCGCGTTGGCGCTCGGACTGCGGGCCTTCCCAATGCTGATCGAGGAGTTCCAGATCCTTTATGCGGCTCACCGGCTGCGGTCCAGACAGATGCAGCTGGATCGTAAGCTCCGTCGTCGACAGCAGGCACGCGACGTCATCGACCTGATCGCTGCGGCTCTCGCCATGACCCTGCGCCGCGCGGACGAGATGGGCGACGCAATCACCGCTCGCGGCGGAACCGGCCAGTTCTCCGCTGTTCCGGCGCGGCCGAAACTGGCGGACTGGGTGACCCTCGCGATAGCTGCAGCGGCCGGCGGTGGCGCGATTGCGGTCGAGACCGTCTTCCACATCAGCCAATGGGCGTAGCTCGCCACCTGTCCGGGTGCGCCGGCGTGCCGTTCGACTGAGATGCGACGCACGACAAGGTAGCGTTCCCCGCCGTGTGGAGTTCGCTGCTGGGACTGGCCTTTCTGGTGGCGATCAATCCAGTCCTTCTTGCGGTCATCCTGCTGATGATCTCGCGGCCTCAGCCCGTGCAGAACCTGCTGGCTTACTGGGCGGGGGGTGTCATCGTCTATCTCTCCTGTCTGTTGATTCCGCTGATGGTGCTGCACCGAATTCCGGCATTTGCTTCTTTTTCGCGAGAGATGACCGTGCCTGCCACGTCGGCGAGTGCAACCGCCCGACACATTCAGCTCGGCATGGGGATTCTCATGCTCTTCATCGCAGCGGCGATAACTGTGCGCTCCTTGGCGCGTCAGCGGGCGAAGGTTCCGGGGCCGAGCGGAAACACACCAACCGCCACGTCACCGTTGGGACCGCTGGGCGCTGCGGCGGATGGGGATGGATCGGTCATCCGGCGGCTACTCGGCCGCCTCCAAACGGCTTGGGACGACGGATCCTTGTGGGTCGCGTTCGTGTTCGGCATTCTCGGGTTGCCACCACCATTCCTGGTGCTGTTCGTAGGCGCCACCATCGTGGCCTCGGGAACAGGGATCGGTACCCAGATCTTCGCGGTCATCGTGTTCGTCATCGCTGTGTTCTCGGTTGTCGAGGTCGCTCTCCTCAGCTATCTGGTCGCGCCCGCGAAAACCCAAGCGATACTGCAACCGCTGCACGACTGGATGCTGGCTTACCGTCGACATGTGTTGGTGGGCATCTTCACGTTGGTCGGGCTGTTCACCGCGGCCAAGGGCATCGGTGTTTTCTGATGACCGATCTGACGACTACCGCTGGGCAGCTCAGGCCCAAGGACCGCGGCGCCGGTGTGCTATGGCGAGGGCCTCGTAGACGAGGCTGACAGCGGATGGTCGGACTAGCCAGTTGTACTTGTGGAGGCGGTGGAAGTCCTTGAACGCCGTGCGAAATTCGTATTCGCTGTCCCGATACTCCTCGAAGACATGATCAAGCACGGCCTGATCCCAGGATTCGTCCCGCGCTGCCTCGCACAATGTGTCGTAGACCGTGGAAATCCAGCGTGCGCCGAAGGGCGATTTCATCCACCCGCTCTGCCGCTGTCGGTGGAGATCCGGTTTGAGAAACTCGTCGATTACGTCTTCGTTCTCGGTGGTGAGGTCGATCGGCAGGGCCGTGGAAATTCGCTTTACTTCCCTGCGCCAATCGTCGAGCAGATTAGGGTACTCGACAAATACCCTCGGCACATTGCGTGTATTTCGCTCTGCCAACAGATTGGCTTTGAGCCACAAGGCAGTGGCGAGTTCCGGTGAGGACCCGTTGAAGGCCGCCAGTGACGCAGCTACCTCCTGTGGATGCCGCACTGTAATTGCGGCCGCGACGTCGAACCCGGTCATACGCGCCGCCTCGAACCACATATCCGACAGCGCTGTTACATGGAGATCCTTGATGACGACGAGCGGCGCGGCCGGCAATTCGGTGAGGAACGCCCTGATCTTGGAGATGATGGCGGTCTTCTCTTCAGCACCGAACGCGCCGTTCTCCTGTAGGCGCAATGTCGGGTCGAACCACTCGCTTCCATGGCGGCGCAGGATGGCGAAGTTGAGACGGTGAGACGCGCGCGGCTCCCAATAGCCAAGGGGATTCGCCGAATTCGCGCCTACTAGTCCGGACGGGAGCGTGGCGCCACATAATGAGAGCATGCGTGTGAGCGCTGAGGTTCCTGAGCGGGGCACGCCCAGAACGAACAAAGCAACCGGGCGAGTCGCAGCATCCCCGGACTCTCGCGCCGAAGTCACGGGCAAAGCTTGATGCTCGGTGCCACTTGCGTCGCATCCTGCTTGACGGAATACCGACCATTGATCACGGCGTCAGGATAACGTTGCGTCGGCAATTACGGGCCGTGTCAGACAAACAAGATCACGGGCTGAGGTGGTGATTACGACGCTTGAAAACCTCGCCGGAGCAGGAACGCTTGCCGCCTGCCGGCGAGCTTCGTCGTGTGTTCTCCAGAGCCGTTGGTCCGGTAGCCGCCCGAGGTAGGAGTGTGAGGCCAACTTCGAGAACGACTTTGGGGTCGGCATGACCGGCGCTGGAGGGCCCCATTGCGATCATCCGCCGAAAGGCGATTCACGGCGATAACGTCGGGTAACCGTCTATCCTGCCGCCATGGATGAGCGGCTGGACAATCGACTGGCGTGGGTGGACGAAGCTTTGTTCGCGGGGCATCGCGCCGCGGGTCTCAATCTGGCCATGCAATGCATGTGGCTTCATGAGCACGGTATCGACTTCGACGGACTGAATCGATTCCACCACAACCTCCGTCACGGGTTGATGGGGCGGCGCATCGAACGTTCGCCGCTGCCGTTTGCCCGGCATCGGTGGGTAACAGATCGGGGACCGTCGACGATCGATGTCGCCGAATCCCCCCGCCCGCGCGCCGAACTCAGCGACTGGGCTGATGAACGCTCGCAGCTGCCTGTTGATGCGGAGAATGGGCCTGGTTGGCATCTCGGCGTCCTTCCCCTCACCGACGGCTCGACCGCGGTCAGTCTGGTGCTTTCCCACTACGTGATCGACGGCATCGGGGGATACCAGGTCGTAGCTGATGCGGCTATGGGGAATCTTCTCGATCTTGGCTATCCACCGCCGCAGTCGCGTACCCGACGCCACGCGATGTATCAGGACGCCGTCCAGACGGCACGGGAGGCGCCTGACGTCGGCCGTGCCCTCGTCGCGGCGGCGAAACTGGCCCGTCGCACGCGGCGGGATCCTGCCCGACCAACGGCGCCACCGCAGCCCGTCGCCGACCGCGCCGTCGACGGCGAGGATGCTGTCGTTGTGCCGGCTGTCTCCATCCAAATCAACCTGGATGAATGGGAGGCCAGGGCAAACGCTCTGGGTGCAACCGGCAAAACACTGACCGCAGCCTTGGCCGCGAAACTCGCCGAGCGGGTGGGTCGTCGACGTACCGGCGACGGCTTCGTCACCCTGCACCTCCCCATGAACGAACGCACCGAGGGTGATACCCGCGCCAACGCAATGTCGATTGCCAGCGTCAGCGTCGACCCGGAGCCTGTGACGACAGATCTGGCTGGCTTCCGCGCCGCCGTCAAGCAGGCACTGAACGCACTGCGGGAAGCGCCCGACGAAGCACTGCAGTTGCGGTCGCTGGTCCCCTTCATGCCGAAGCGCGCATTGAGCCGGATGGTGGACGCCGGACTCGCCGACCCTGACGCCCCCGCGCTTTGTTCGAACCTCGACGAGTTCGACCCCGTTGTGTTCCGCCCCGACGGCACCGATGGCGAGATCATCCTTATTCGAGTCACACCGCAAGGCGTAACGCGACAGTGGCTCGAGGCAAGAGGCGGTCAGATGACCATGCAGTCATGGCGCGTCGCGGGCGGCTCCAAAATCTACTTCACTGTGAACTCCTATCAAGCGGGCGTGGTTGAAACGAGGTCCGCTTTGCACGAGCTGATTGCGAAGACGCTGGCCGAGTTCGAGCTGACCGGCCATATCTACTGACCCGTTGAGAATGTGCGCGCACTAAGCCCTCAGCGCATGGCTCCACGAAACTGAAGCTGCGCGTGACGATTTGGCGGGATCACGCATCTCTTTAGTTTTGACGGCTCCCGGCCAAGGGTCAGGCAAGCGATTCCACCCAGGCGCGGTGCAGCGCGGCGTAGCGACCGTCATCGCGGGCGATCAGGTCGCTGGGCGAGCCGTCCTCGACGATGCGGCCGTGCTCGAGGACCAGCACTCGGTCGGCGATCTGCACCGTCGACAGGCGGTGTGCGATCACCAGCGCGGTTCGGTCGGCGAGGACCGTCTCGAGCGCGCGCTGGACCATGCGCTCGCTGGGAATGTCCAACGACGACGTTGCCTCGTCGAGGATCAGCACCGCGGGATCGGCGAGGAACGCCCGCGCGAACGCGACGAGCTGCCGCTGCCCGGCAGAGAGTCTGCCGCCCCGCTTGGCGACGTCGGTGTCGTATCCGTCGGGCAGTGCCGCGATGAATCGGTCGGCGCCGACCGCTTCGGCTGCGGCGGCAACCTCGGCATCGTCGGCGTCGGGTCGGCCGAACCGAATGTTGTCGGCGACGGTGCCGTCGAACATGAAGTTCTCCTGCGTGACCATCACGACGTGCCGACGCAGCTCGGACTGCGAAAGGTCGCGCAGGTCAACGCCGTCCAGCGACACCGAACCGGATATCGGGTCGTAGAACCGCGCTATCAGCTTGGCGATCGTGGTCTTGCCCGCGCCGGTGGTACCGACCAGCGCGACGGTCTGACCGGCCGGCACCTCAAGCGTCAACCCGGGCAGCACCGGGCGGTCGGCGACATACTGGAATCGCACGTCGCGAAAGGTGATCTCGCCGAGCACGTCGGTGAACGTCACGGGGCGCTCGGGGTCCTTGATGGCCGGCCGCTGGGCGAGCACTCCCGCCAGCTTCTCGAGGGCCGAGGCCGCCGATTGAAACGTGTTGAAGAACTGCGAGATCTCCTGCATCGGTTCGAAGAACATCCGCAGGTAGAGCAGGAACGCCGTCAGCGTGCCGATCGTCATCTCACCGTTGAGGACTCGATAGCCGCCGTAGAGCAGCACCACACCGGTGGTGAGGTTGCCGACGAGTTTGACACCGGGCATGAAGATCGCGAGCAGTTGGAAGGTTCGCTCGTTGTCGACCTTGTAGCGGTCGGCGATGTCTTCGAAGATCTGCTGGTTGCGCGGTTCCCGGCGGAAGGCCTGCACGGCCTTGATGCCCGTCATCGTCTCGACGAACTGCACGATCACCAACGCGGCGCTTTCGCGTACCCGCCGATACGTTCTCGCCGACTCGTTGCGGAACCACCACACCAGCCCGATCAACACCGGGAAGGCGCCTAGGCACATCAACCCGAGCCGCCAGTCGAGCACGACGAGCAGGACCGCGGTCCCGAACAGCGTGAGCACCGCGGTGACCAGGCTGTCGAAGCCGGTCTCGAGCATGTCCTGGATGGCTTCGACGTCGTTGGTGGACCGACTCACCACCCGCCCCGAGGTGTACCGGTCGTGGAAGGCGATGTCCAGGCGCTGGAAGTGCCGAAACACCCTGCGGCGCAACTCCAGAAGCACTTTCTGTCCGATGCGCCCAGAGCGGCGGAGGAAGAACATCCTGCTGGTGGCCTGCACCGCCACGACGATGGCGAGGGTGCCGACGATCATCAGCAGCGTGTGGGCCGGCCCGCCCTCGACGATCGGCGGGATGCCCCGGTCGATGCCGCGCTGCACGAGGATCGGAACCGACAGACGCGCCGCGTTTTCCACGACGACGACGAGGGCGAGCAGTGCAACTGTGAGCCGGTACGGCCGCAGCAGCGATCCGAGCAGCGAACGCGCCTCCCGGCTACGGTCGACGCTTTCGTCGATCGGCAGGTTTTCCTGGTGTTCTTCGAACCTGCCGCGCCATTCGACGGTCGCGGTGTCCGGGGTGTCGGTGGCGGTCATCGGCGTTCGGCCTCCGAGGCGGCAAACCGTCGCTGCGCGGGGTCGCGGTGCAGCGCCTCCTGCTCCTCGACGGCGTGGTCGAGGCGGCTGCGGTCCCGATCGTCCTCCCACGCGCACGCGCGCTCGGTGCCGTCGGCCAGCTCGTCATCGGCGGCCAACAGGTACCGGTACTGCGGCACCTCGGCGAGCAGCTCGGCGTGGGTGCCGACATGGGTGATGGTGCCGCCCTCTAGCAGGGCCACCTTGTCGGCGAGCAGGACCGTCGACGCGCGATGCGCCACAACGATTCCGGTGACGGAGTGCAGCACCCGGCGAAGCGCCTCCTCGACGACTGCTTCGGTGTGAACGTCGAGCGCGGACAGCGTGTCGTCGAGAACGAGGATCTTGGGCGCCGCCAGGATCGCGCGCGCCAGCGACAGCCGCTGCCGTTGCCCACCGGACAGGCTCATGCCCTGTTCGCCGATGCGGGTCTCGAGGCCGAACGGCAGGTCGTAGACGAAGTGCGCGGCCGCGACGTCGATAGCCTCGGCCAGGACGTCATCGGAGGCGTCCGGTCGTCCGAGCCTCAGGTTCTCGGCGACCGACATGGAGAACAGCGTTGGGTCCTCGAAGGCCGTGGCCACCGCTTCACGCAGCGCGGGCAGGGTGAATTCGCGAATGTCGCGCCCGTCGATGCGGATGGAACCCTCGGACACGTCGTACAGGCGAGAAACGAGGGCGGCCAGCACCGACTTCCCCGACCCCGTCGACCCGACGAGCGCGAGCGTCTCCCCCGGTTCGACGGTAACCGTGACATGGCGCAGCGCGAACTCGTCCGAGTCGGGGAATCGGAATCCGACGTCGATGAGTTCCAGGCGTCCGCCGCTCGGCGGTTGGTCCACGGGACCGTCGACGATATCGATTGGCGTATCGAAGATCTCGGTGATCCTATTGGCGGCGGTGAATGCCTCCTGCGTCATCGACAACAGGAAACCCAGCGAGGCGATGGGCCAGACCAGCGACAGCATCATCGTGATGAACGCGACCAGGGTGCCCAGGGTCACGTGACCTTCGCCGGCGGCGTAGGCACCGAAACCGAGCACCACGATCAAGGTCAGGTTCGGGATGACTTCGAGCAGCGTCCAGAACTTCGCCGAGACCGACACGCGACCGATCTGAGTTTCGTAGAGATTGGTGAGTTCTTCGTCGAACCGGTGGTAGACGTAATCCTCACGCCCGAAGGATTTCACCACCCGCAGCCCTAGCGCGGACTCCTCGACGTGGGTGGCGACGTGGCCCGCCTGATCCTGCGCCAGCCGTGACAGCCGGGTGTACTCCTGTTGGAAATGCAGAACGGTCAGGGTGATCGGCACGATCGACACCAACACGACCACACCCAGCGGCCAGTACATCGCCAGCAGGATGGCCGTGACGACGGTGATCTGCAGTCCGTTGAGCAAGAGGAAGAGCAAACCGAAGGACATGAAGCGACGAATAGTGCTGAGGTCGTTCATGATTCGCGACAGCAGCTGGCCGGACTGCCAGCGCCCGTGGAAACTCATCGGCAGCACCTGCAGCCGGGCGTAGAGGTCCTTGCGGATGTCGGCCTCGACGCCCATAGTGGCGCGCGCCGCCAGCCAGCGGCGGATGAACCACAGCACCGCCTCGGTGATGCCGACGCCCATCGCGGCGGTGCCGAGCAGCCAGAGTCCCTGCTGATCCTGATGACGCACCGGACCGTCGATGACGGCCTTGGTCATCAGCGGGATCGACACGGTTGCGGCGAGGCTGGCGATGGCGACGGTGACCATCGCGATCCACCGCGTCCGGTACGGCATCAGGTACGGCAGCATCCGCCACAGGTCCGAGCTCGCGCTTCGGCGTTGCGGTGGCGGTGCGATAGCCGGCGCGCGGCGCAGGGCATCGAAGGCGGGGGCTACGTAGTCAACCACTTAACCCATCTCCGCACGCTGGGCAAACGCAATAATTGCTCACAGATTTCACCGTAGAACCTCAACAACGAATGAGGTCAACGGCTTCCCGCGCCCGCATCCTCCTCCCGCTATCGCCTTAGGCGTCTAGCCGGGCGAAGTGACGCTGGCGGTATTGTTCGACGCACGCCGCCCGCCTGACCTTTCCGCTGGTCGTGATAGGTATGGAACCTGGCGGCACGGCCACAAGGTCAGCGACGCTGAGACCATGTGAGTTCGATATCGCCGAGGTGACTTCGCGCTTGACGACGGCAAGCTTCTCTGCTGCCTCTTGGTCACCGTCGCGCTTCTTCGCCTCGAAGATGACAACTAGCTTCTCTGTCTCCCGATCCGGAACCGCTATCGCCACACATCGACCGTGCGTGATCTCTTGGACCGTGGCCTCGATGTCGTCAGGCGAGTGATTGCGCCCATAGACGATCAACAGATCCTTGATGCGGCCGATGACGAACAGTTCGTCATCGAAAAAGAAGCCTTGATCCCCGGTCCTCAGCCACGGCCCTTCGGGTGTACCGGCGGACGGGTTCGCGATCTGTCCATGGAACGTGGCTTCGGTCTCGTCGGGCTTGCCCCAATACCCCATCGCGACGTTGTCGCCGTGCACCCAGATCTCACCGACGGTTCCCGCCGGCAACTCGGTTCGGGTATCGGGGTCGACGATGCGGACCGAAGGCGACTGCGGCTTGCCGTAACTCACCATGGATGTACCGCCGCTCTCTGTGCGCTCAGCCTTGCCGGCGGTCAGCTTCTCGGAGTCGAAGCGCACGATGGACGGGGCTTCGCTTCCAGCACGGGTCGCGACGTACACCGTTGCTTCCGCAAGCCCATATGACGGCCGTATGACCCGCTCGCGCAGGTTGAAGGGGGCGAATTTACGCGTGAAGCGCTGCAGCGTCGCCGGGTTCACCCGCTCGGCACCGGTGATGATGACAAGCAGATCCGAAAGGTCGAATCCTGCCATGTCTTGGTCAGACGTCTTGCGCACCGCCAATTCAAACGCGAAATTCGGCGCCGCCGTAAAGGCCTTGCTGTAGCTTGCCAGCAATTGCAGCCAGCGCGCGGGCCGCTGCAGGAACGCGACCGGACTGGTGAGGACCGCGGGATTCCCGGTGATGATGGGCGCGAAGACTCCCAGATACAGACCCATGTCGTGGTAGAAGGGCAGCCACGACACAACGTGGCCGTCCGCCGGGGGCACCTTCCCGTAGTCCGCGAAGTAGGCCGCCATCCATTGGCGGAAATTAGCCACGATGTTCTGGTGCGACATCACAACGCCCGCAGGCGAGCGGGTGGATCCAGACGTGTACTGCAAATACGCCGTCGCAGGAGTCTCGTCGTCGAAGCCGAATCCGGCGGGAGCTTCGCTACCCAACAGGTCCGCCTCGACGACCCGAGGGGCTGACGCGCCGGATTCCGACTCGACGCATGCGGCCACGGTGTCGACCACTGCCGACGTCGTGAGCACGACCGATGGTGCGGCGTCACGCAGCACTGAGCTGACGCGCTCATCGCTGACTCCACCGAACGGAACCGAGAGCGGAACGGCGATGAGTCCTGCTTGCAATGCGCCGAGAAACGCGACGATGTAATCGATCCCCTGGGGCGCCAAGATCAGCGCTCGATCGCCGACCGAACTCCCTCGGCGAAGCTCGTCTGCGACCGTCACGGTCCGGCGATACAGCGCCGACCACGTCAGCGTTTCAGCGACTCCGGCCCAATCCCGGTCGTAGTCGATGTAGGTGAACACCGTGTCATCCGGCTGCAAGCTGGCGCGTTCCTGCAGCAAAGCCAGAACGGAGGTATCTGCCACGCTCGCCAGGCTACCGTGGCCAAAGCTGCCACACCGCGAAACACAGCAAACTTCATCGAGACAACCGGCACGCGGGGGCCGGCTTGCTCGCCCGGAGGGGCGATTCGCACAAAATCGCAGCAAACCATCTCGGTCATGCGACGGAGGGAAACGATAACTCGTATTCCGGGGACAACTCGGCACAGGCGAAATTACGGTTGGTCGTGACAAGTGTCGTCAGCATGTGAAGCCCCGGAGGATTGCTGTGATGTATCGCGCAGCTTTCGCCCGCCTCGCACCTACGCGGCGTTGACCCGCGAAGCGGCCAGGGGAGTGCATCGTTGTTCGGGGAGGAAACATGAGGTCGTTCGACAGCGCGCACGAATCGTCGGAGAACTCGGGCTCAGCTGTCACTCCGGTCGCCGTCATCGGAATGGCGTGCCGGCTTCCCGCAGGCATCGACTCTCCTCAGCGGCTGTGGGAGGCCCTGGTCGGGGGCGAGGATTTGGTCACCGAGATTCCGCCCGACCGCTGGGATGCCGACGAATACTACGACCCGGAGCCAGGCGTACCAGGCCGGACGGTATCGAAGTGGGGTGCATTCCTCGACGACGTAGCGGGCTTTGACGCCGAGTTCTTCGGGATCAACGAGCGCGAGGCTGCCGCGAGCGACCCGCAGCACCGGCTGTTACTGGAATCCTGCTGGGAGGCGATGGAGCACGCCGGTCTGACGCGGGACGCGGTAGCCGACACGCTGACGGGCGTGTTCGCGGGGTTGACGCACAACGATTACCAGTTGTTGGCCGCGGAGGCCGGCGCCGTCGCGCAGGCCTATGGATTCACCGGGACGAACTTCAGCTTGGCGTCTGGAAGGATCGCTCATTCCCTCGGCCTCCACGGTCCAGCGCTTACCGTGGACACCGCATGTTCGTCCGGCCTCACCGCCGTCCACCTGGCCTGCCGCAGCCTCCACGAGCGCGAGAGTGACCTCGCCTTCGCCGGCGGTGTCAGTCTCGCCCTGGACCCGCGCAAGTGGTCGGCAGGCTCCGCGGAGGGCATGCTGTCCCCCACAGGACGTTGCCACGCCTTCGACGCGGCCGCCGACGGATTCGTGGGCGGCGAGGGCTGCGCGGTGGTGCTGCTGAAGCGGTTGACCGACGCGCAACGCGATGGTGACCGGATCTTGGCAGTGGTAAAGGGTACTGCAGCCAATCAAGACGGGCGCACCGTCAACATCGCAACGCCCTCGCAGCCGGCCCAGGTCGCAGCCTACCGGGAGGCGCTGTCGGCGGCCGGCGTGCATCCGGCAAGCGTCGGCATGGTGGAAGCCCACGGCACGGGTACACCCACCGGCGACCCCATCGAATACGCCAGTCTCGCAGAGGTATACGGCAGCGATCACCCTTGTGCGCTGGCATCCTCCAAGACCAACTTCGGCCATACTCAGGCGGCCTCTGGCGCGCTGGGGTTGATGAAGGCGGTGCTCGCGCTGCAACACGGCGTCGTTCCCCAGAACCTTCACTTCACCCAACTACCTGCGGAGATGGCGCAGATCAAAACGAAATTATTTGTGCCACAGAGCAATACACCGTGGCCGACAAACGGGGAATATCCGCGTCGCGCTGCGGTGTCGTCATACGGGATTTCGGGAACCAACGTGCACGCGGTTGTGGAGCAAGCTCCGGCTACCGCGGCGCCGGTGTCAACCGAATCGTCGACGACGGCACCGTTGTTGTTCCCGCTGTCGTCCAGCTCGCCCGAGCAACTTCGTTGTACCGCCGGGCGGTTGGCCGATTGGGTGCATGACCGAGACGACGTGCTGTTGCCCGATCTTGCCTACACATTGGCGCTTCGGCGCACCCATCGGCCGGTGCGCACGGCAGTCATCGCGAGCAGCGCGCCCGAGCTCATCAAGACGCTGCGCGAGGTCGCCGAAGGCGATGACCCCTTTGAGCCTGCGGTCGGACGCGATGACCGAGGTCCGGTATGGGTCTTCTCCGGGCAAGGCTCGCAATGGGCCGGGATGGGTGCCGACTTGTTGGGAACCGAACCGGTTTTCGCCGCCACTGTGGCGCAAGCCGAGCAGATAATCGCCGATGAGTCCGGCTTCTCGGTGACCGAGGCGATGTCGAGTCCTGAGGTCGTGACCGGTCAAGAGCGGCTTCAGCCGACGCTGTTCACGTTCCAGGTCGGCCTTGCCGAAGTGATGAAGACATACGGCGTGCACCCCAGCGCCGTCATCGGGCATTCCCTCGGCGAGGCTGCGGCGGCTGTCACCGCAGGCGCACTCTCACTGGAAGACGGCCTGCGCATGGTCTGTCGTCGCTCACGGTTGATGTCGCGCATCGCCGGCCAAGGTGCCACAGCGGCGGTGGAATTACCTGCAAAGCAGGTTCTTTCGGAGCTGGCGGCTGGTGGCATCAGCGACGTCGTCGTGGCGGTGGTGCCCTCTCCGGACTCCACGGTGGTGGCCGGCGCCACCCAGACGGTCCGTGATCTGATCGCTGGCTGGGAGCAGCGCGACGTGATGGCCCGGGAACTCCCCGTCGACGTGGCCTTCCACTCACCGCAAGTTGACCCGATAGTCGCCGAGCTGACCGACGCCCTCGCGTTCCTCGACCCGAGGACACCGGACGTACCGTTCTACTCGGCCACCATGTTCGACCCGCGCGAGCAACCGGTGTGCGACGCCAGGTACTGGGTGACCAACATGCGCCGGATGGTGCGGTTCGCCACCGCGGTGCAGGCGGCGATGGAGGATGGTCACCGTGTCTTCGCGGAGTTGTCGCCACACCCGCTGCTCACCCGCGCTCTCGAACAGACCGCCCGCAGTCGCGAGATCCCGTTGGCCGCGGTTGCCGCCATGCGCCGCGAGCAGCCGCTGCCCCACGGGTTGCGTGGCTTCGTGGTGGATCTGCACGAGGCCGGCGCTGCCATCGACTTCTCCGTTCTCTGCCCGGGCGGACGCTTGGTCGACGCGCCGCTGCCGACCTGGACGCACCGCCCCCTCTGGCTGACCAACGGTGGTCAGGAAGGCCCGGTACGTGGTGGGTCCACCATCGCGGTGCATCCGTTGTTGGGCTCGCATGTGCATCTGCGAGACGAACCGGAGCGCCACGTGTGGCAGGCCGACATCGGCACCGCAGCGCAACCGTGGCTGGGTGATCACCAGGTCCACAACGTTCCGGTTTTTCCGGGGGCGGCTTACTGCGAAATGGCGCTCGTGGCCGCACGCGAGGTGCTCGGCGAGGGTTCCGAGGTCCGTGACATACGTTTCGAGCAGGCACTTCTGCTCGACGAGCAGACTACGGTGACGGCCTTGGCGTCATGGTCCAAGCCGACCGAGGCACTCGATTTCATGGTGCAGACGCACCAGGGCGGCGAACCGCAGCGACACGCTTCCGCGGTGCTGCATGCCGCCGATGACGAATTACGACCCACCTACGACACGTCCGCGCTGCTGGCCGCCCATCCCGCTGCCCTGGATGGCGATGAGGTCCGTAGGCGCGTCGACGGACACGGCGTCACCTACGGTCCCGCGTTCACGGGGTTGGCCGTGGTGCACACCGGCGACGCGAGCAGTGGCGCCGTGCTCGCCGAAATCGCCCTGCCCCGCTCGATTCGTTCCCAGCAAGACGCCTACGGCGTTCACCCTGCGCTCCTGGACGCATGCTTCCAGTCGGTCGCCGCCCATCCGGAAGTCCAGTCCCTTGGCGCCGGCGTGATGGCGTTGCCACTCGGTGTCCGACTGCTCCGCGCCTATGGCTCGGCACGCAACGCGCGCTACTGCTACACCCGCGTCACCGGCGCTCAGTCCGACGGGGTCGAGGCCGACATCGACGTACTCGACGAACACGGGACAGCGGTGCTCGTGGTGCGGGGCCTGCGACTCGGCACGGGCGTGGCGGAACAAGGTCGGCGAGACCGAGTGTTGGCCGAACGGCTCCTGACCGTCGACTGGCAGCAACGAGCGTTGCCTGAAATTCCGCACGCCGACGCTGGGGCGTGGCTGTTGGTCAGCACCGCCACCGACGCTGTCATGACCGATGTAGGTGACGTTCTGACAGCCCACGGCGCTCACTGCACAGTGATGTCCTGGCCACCGCGCGCCGATCACGACTCAAACACCGAGCAGTTGAGAAATCATCTGAAAGGCAACCGATTCGACGGCATTGCCATTTTCATGGGCCCGGACACGGGCATCACCGACGCGGACGCCGCATTGCTGGGCTGTGAGTATGTGCAGCAGCTGGCGCGCATCGCCCGTGAGTTGGCCGAGACTTCCGGCGAGCCGCCTCGCCTCTTCGTGGTGACCCGCCGCGCTCAAAGCGTCCTGGCGGGCGACCGACCCAATCTTGCGCAGGGTGGCCTACGGGGTCTGGTCCGGGTGATCGGTAATGAGCACCAGCATCTGGTGGCTACCCAGATCGACATCGACGACATCACCGACGCAGGGCAATTGGCGCAGCAGCTGCTGAGCGGCTCGGAAGAAGACGAGACGGCCTGGCGGAACTTCCGGTGGTATACGGCGCGACTGCGGCCCGCCCCGCTGGAGCCGCAGGAGCGGCGAACCCGGGTGGCCGATCGTGGGCGAGACGGGATCCGGTTACAGATCCGCACTCCCGGCGATCTCGAATCCCTGGAACTGGTTGCGCGCGACAGGGTTACGCCGGGTCCCGGACAGATCGAAGTCGAGGTCCACGCGTCCAGCATCAACTTCGCCGACGTGTTGGTCGCGTTCGGCCGTTATCCCGCCTTCGAGGGGCACCTGCCACAACTGGGCACCGACTTCGCAGGGGTCGTGACTGCGGTCGGACCCGGTGAGACCCGCTACCAGGTGGGCGATCGCGTCGGTGGGATCTGCGCCGACGGCTGTTGGGGTACGTTCATCACCTGCGATGCGAACCTGGCCGTCGCATTGCCGGACGGCCTCGCCGAGGGTGACGCCGCCGCGCTGACCGTCGCGACAGCCACCGCCTGGTATGGCTTGCATGACCAGGCGCGGATCAGAAGCGGCGAGAAGGTATTGATCCATTCCGCCACCGGGGGGGTGGGGCTGGCGGCCATCGGGATCGCTCGGGCCGCCGGCGCCGAGATCTTCGCCACCGCCGGCAGCGAGGAGCGTCGGCAGCTGTTGCGTGACATGGGAATCGAGCATGTTTACGACTCGCGCAGCCTTGAGTTCGCCGATGGGATCCGCCGCGACACCGACGGCTACGGGGTCGACGTCGTTATCAACTCGGTCACCGGGGCCGCTCAGCGCGCCGGTCTCGCGTTGCTGGCCTTCGGCGGACGATTCGTCGAGATCGGCAAGCGCGATATTTACGGCGACACCCATCTGGGGCTCTTCCCGTTCCGGCGCAACCTCACATTCCACGCCGTCGACCTGGCCTTGATGTCGGTCAGCCATCCGGAACGGCTCCGGGAGTTGCTGGACACGGTGTATCGGCTCACCGCAGACGGTTCGCTACCGGTGCCGCAGACCATGCACTATCCGCTCGCCGACGCGGTCCACGCCATCCGGACGATCAGCGGTGCACAGCACACGGGCAAACTGGTGCTCGATATCCCGCACACGGGCTCCAGTCGGGTGGTGGTGCCGCCGGCGCAAGCGCCGATATTCCGCAGCGACGGCGCTTACATCGTCACCGGCGGATTGGGTGGATTGGGCTTGTTCTTGGCGGAGCACATGGCTGCCGCCGGTTGTGGCCGTATCGTGCTCTCTTCGCGGTCGCAACCGAGCACCGAAGCGCTGGAGACCATCGAGCGCATCCGCGAGGTCGGCGGCGAGGTCGTGGTGGAGTGCGGCGACGTCGGCGATGCCCACACGGGTCGGCGGTTGGTGGCCGCGGCGACCGCCACCGGATTTCCCGTGAGGGGGGTGGTGCACGCGGCCGGGGTGATCGAGGACGCTGCACTCAGCAACATCACCGACGAGCTCGTCGAGCGCAATTGGGCACCAAAGGTTTACGGAGCGTGGAGCCTGCACACCGCCACCGTCGAGCAGCCTTTGGACTGGTTCTGCTCGTTCTCCTCGGCCGCCGCACTGGTCGGCTCGCCGGGACAGGGCGCCTACGCAGCGGCCAACAGTTGGCTCGACGCATTCACGCGGTGGCGTCGTACCCAGGGTCTGCCCGCGACCGCAATCGCTTGGGGTGCTTGGGATGAGATCGGGCGCGGCACCGCCCTGGCTGAGGACACCGGTGCTGCCATCGCCCCTACCGAGGGCGCCTACGCGTTCGAAGCGCTGCTGCGGCACGACCGGAGCTACACCGGCTATGCGCCGACAATGGATGCGCCGTGGTTGGCCGCGTTCGCCGCAATCAGTCCGTTCGGCGAAGCGTTCCGATCCAGCGGGGCCGACGGCACGGGTACGGCCAAATTGAAGGCAGAGCTTGACCAATTGCCCATGGACGAATGGCCTGTCCGTCTGCAGCATCTGATCTCCGAGCAGATCAGCTTGATCCTGCGCCGCGGTGTCGATCCCGACCGCCCGCTCTCCGAGTACGGCATGGATTCGTTAGGCGCACTGGAACTGCGCACACGCATCGAAACCGAGACCGGCGTCCGCATCCCTCCCACCGACATCACTACAGTCCGCGGCCTTGCAGGCCTGCTGTGCGAGAAGTTGGTACCCGCACAAGCCAATTGAACCTCTACTCGGCTAGGTACCTTCTTCGATCCGCGATCGATACCGATGAGGAGCGAGTGGCGTCGTGATGTGACCGTTTGACGCCTATCGTCGCTGACCGTGCTCGCCGCTCGACTTCTCCACCTTGCTGGCATGCCAGTTCACGTGCTTGCTCAGGCTTTCAACCGATGGCGCATCCAACAGCGTATTCACCGGCAAGAGGATGTCGAAGGCCGCGTTGACCGCAGCGATTGCCCGCGTGGCGGCCAGCGAATCCCCGCCCAGATCGAAGAAGGAGTCGCGAACGCCGACCCTGTCCGCGTTCAGCGCCTGGGCGAATATGTCGACGAGAACCTGCTCGACAAGATCGACCGGTTCGCGATGGCGATCAGGGTGCTTCGATGAAGGCGCCGAAGCAATCGCCGGCGTCGAAGTCCAATCCTCCCATCGCCGGGTGTTGCGCGTGCCGAGCGAGGCAATCGAGAGCCTTCCGGTCGGATCAGCGACCATGGTCTCCAGGATCCGGATGAACCGGCTCATAAGCGTCTCGATGGTCTGCGGCTCGAATCGATCAGTGCGGAACTGAACGCGTAAGTGCAGTTCGTCACCGGGCATCGCCTGGACCGTGAGTGGGTAGTGGTAATAGTCGCGGACATCGATGTCGGTGACTGCCAAATCATGGCCATCTGCCAATCCACCACCGGCACCGATCGGGTAGTTCTCGTAGACGAACACCGTGTCGAACAACTGGCGCTGACCGCTGATCTGATGGATTTCGCTCAGCGCGAGGTGCTGATGCTCGAAGGTCTTCTCCTGCAGGTCTTGGAGATGGTCGAGCAGATCTACGGTCGTCGTCGTGGACGTGATGCGCGCACGCACAGGCACCGTGTTGATCAGGAGCCCCACCATTGAATCCGCGCCTGCAACGTCGGCCGGCCGTCCTGAAACGACGGTACCGAAGGCGACATCGTCCTGGCCTGTCACCGACATCAGCAACTGTGCCCACGCGGCCTGCAGGACGGTGCTGACGGTGATGTGCCGCGATCGGGCCAACTCGGTCAGTGCTTGAGTCGTGCCCTCTGCCACCTGGAAGGACCGCGTGTCTCTTGGCCCCAGCCCCAACCGTTCGGGGGGACGGACCAGCGTCGGGTTCTCGAATCCGGTAAGCACCTCGCGCCATGCCGCGCGGGCGGCTTCCAGATCGCGATCAGCCAGCCAGGACACGAACCGGCGGTACGGCACGGATGCGGGAAGTCGCTGCCCCGAATAGCTGGCGAAGATCTCCCCGAGCAGGATCGGCATGGACCAGCCATCGAGCAGGATGTGGTGGTTCGTCAGGATGAACCGATGCTGCTCGCGGCCGATACGAGCCAGCGCCACGCGCAAGGCCGGCCGTTCGGCGAGATCATAGACCAGAGCCCGTTCTTCAGCGCAGAGTCGCTGCATTCGTGCTTCCAGATCGTCTTCGCCGACGAAATCAACGTACTGCCATGGGATTTCGGGGTTGTCAGGGATAACCTGCAACGGCTCATCAAGGCGGTTGTGGCAGAAGCGAGCCGCCAGGTTGGGGTGGCGGTTGACAACCGCGTCTACCGCATCCTTGAGGCGGTGCGCGTCCAGAGGACCGCTGACGGTGATATCCAGTTGCACGGCGTAGACGTCGTCATCGTTTCCTGCTGCGGTCATGGCGTGGAACAGCAAACCTTGCTGCAGCGGGGTCAGCGGCAGGATGTCCGCCGCATGATATTCCTGCTCCAGGTCGTCGATCTGCGCCTGCGCCAGTCGTGCAGGCGCGATGTCAGAGGGTGTCAAGCCGCCCCCACCCTGTCGGACATGGGCGCAAATCCCAGACAGGGCTTCGAACCACAAGCGACTCAACCGGTCCACCTGCGCGTGGTTGAGCGCTGACGGTGCCCAAGTCCACGTTGCGTGCAGTGAAGGCCCGACCGGAGTTTCGACAGTGCCGGCATTGAGTTCCAGAGTGTGCATGAGCGGCATGGCGATCGCCGCGGCCGCCGCACCAACCGACGCACCGTCAGCATCGACGCGCCACAGATCCTCCGAAAGCTCGCCGGCGGCCGCGCCCAGGCGACCCAGATAGTTGAAACCGACTTGCGGATCCGGTGCGGCAAGCTCTACGTCGGCATTCAGATATCGCAGCAACCCATAGGTCAAGCCTTCAGGGATACTCCGCAGTTGCTCTTTGGCAGCTTTCAGCACGGCTCCCAAGGCGGGGGCGCCCGAACGCACCTTCGCCCAGTCCAGCCGACCGATCTTCAGAGCGACGGGGTACTTCGTGGTGAACCAGCCCACCGTGCGAGACAAATCGACGTCGTCGAGTTCCTCGTGACGACCGTGGCCCTCGACATCGATACCCACCGGCGCGGCACCCACACCGACGAACTCTGCCAACGCCAGACCCAACGCGATCAACAAGATGTCGTTGATCCCTGCATGGAAGGCAGCCGGCACCTCGCCGAGCAACAATCGAGTTACCTCGGTGTCCAGCGGCACCGTCACGTTCCCGGCATCTGCGAAAGTGTCTACTTCCGGATTCAACGCGGGCAGCAGCGCGGGCGCCGATGCGATTCTCCGCCACTCATCCGCGGTGGCAACGACTTCCGCGTCGCGAGCATGCTCAGCCAACAACGACGACCACCGAGCGAACGAGGTCCCGGTGGCGGCCAACTCAACCGGCACACCATTACGGTGCTGCGCCCAGGCGATGTTGAGATCCTCCAGCAGGATCCGCCATGACACTCCGTCGACCGCCAAATGGTGCATGATCAATATCAACTGACTCGTCGAAGACACCCACAGTGCGCTGAGTACCGCACCCGCGGCCGGATTCAACCGTTCCCGCGCAGCCACCAGTGCGGCGTCAGAGAACACCTTCACCGCATGAACACACTTGCGTGCCGACACCGAACCGGCCTCCGGCACACGCAGGGACCACCCGCCGGAGCCTTCGCCATCCACATGCAGTCGCAACATGGCGTGCCGATCGAGCAATGCCTGAACGAGCATCACCACATCGGCTTCGGTTGCACCCGCAGGCGCCTGCAACAACACCGTCTGATTGAAGTGGTCGACTGGTCCCTCGACGTCTTGCAGCCACCGCATGATCGGCGTGGCCACCACGGGCCCTACACCCTCATCGACGACGCCGGCCCTACCGTCCGCCGTCCGCGCCACGCGCGCCAACCGAGCCACGGTCTGCTCGACGAACACGTCACGCGGCCGGCATTGCACGCCGGCTGCGCGCGCGCGTGACACAACTTGCATGGACAAAATGCTGTCCCCGCCGAGTTCGAAGAAGGATTCGTCGACGCCGACGCGTTCGATGCCCAGTACTTGGGCGTAGATGCCGGCCAGGATTTCTTCTACGGCGTTGGCCGGGGCGCGGTAGCGCTCGGTGGTTTGGTCTCGGGGTGACGCCGCGCGCACAACTCCCCCACCAACGACAACCGCCGTCCCATCGCCGCCGACTCCTCACGCGCCTCCTCACCCATCAAGGTGACCAAGTCCGCATCCGAAGCCTCTTCGAACATAGGTTCGATAGTACTCGCGTCCACCGACCGCGTTGCGGTCAAATTAGAACGTGTTTCAGAAAGCCCTCACGCGCGTTGCCGTGCCCTGTTACGGTTCGCCCGGCGAAGGAAGGATTCGAAACGTGATTCTTGACAGGTTCCGGCTCGACGACCAGGTCGCGGTGGTCACCGGCGCCGGCCGCGGACTGGGTGCGGCGATGGCGGTCGCATTCGCCGAAGCCGGTGCAGACGTGGTGATCGCATCGCGCACACAGTCCCAACTCGAGGAAGTCGCCGAGCAGATCAGGGGCGTGGGCCGCAGGGCGCACGTCGTGGTCGCCGACCTGGCTCACCCTGCCGACACCGCTACGTTGGCCGGCGCCGCGGTCGAGGCGTTCGGCAAACTAGACATCGTCGTCAACAACGTCGGCGGCACCATGCCCAACGCGCTACTGGACACCTCCACCAAGGACCTGCGCGACGCGTTCACCTTCAACGTCACGACCGCGCACGCACTCACCACCGCGGCGGTTCCGCTGATGCTCGAGCACTCCGGCGGCGGCAGCATCATCAACGTCACCTCGACAATGGGCCGGCTGGCCGGCCGAGGCTTCGCGGCCTACGGGACTGCCAAAGCCGCACTCGCCCACTACACCCGCCTCGCCGCACTCGACCTGTGCCCACGGATACGGGTCAACGCGATCGCACCGGGATCGATCCTCACGTCGGCGCTCGACATCGTGGCCTCCAACGACGACCTGCGTAAGCCCATGGAGAAGGCCACCCCCATGCGCCGGCTCGGCGATCCGCAGGACATCGCCGCCGCCGCGGTGTACCTGGCCTCACCCGCTGGCAGCTACCTGACCGGTAAGACGCTGGAGGTCGACGGCGGTCTCACGGTGCCCAATCTCGACATGCCCATCCCGGATCTGTGAGAGGACTTCGATGACGATCAAAGTGGCCGCGGTCGGCACCGGCAACGTCGGCAGGCACGCGCTGACCCAACTCATCAACGATCCGCAGTACGATCTCACCGCCGTCTGGGTGTCGTCGGAGACTAAGGCCGGCAAGGACGCAGGTGAGCTTGCCAGACTGCAGGTTTCGACCGGCATCACTGCCACGACAGACCTCGACGCGGTGCTTGCGACCCGACCCGACTGCGTGGTCTACACCGCGATGGCCGACAACCGGCTGCCCGAGGCGCTCGAGGACTACCGCCGCATCCTGGCCGCAGGCGTCAACGTCGTCGGCAGCAGCGCGGTTTTCCTGCAGTACCCGTGGGAGGTACTGCCCGACGAACTTGTCAAGCCGATCGAGGAAGCCACCCAGACGGGCGGATCGAGCATCTTCGTCAACGGGATCGATCCGGGATTCGCCAACGACCTGCTACCGCTCGCGCTCGCCGGAACCTGTCAGAGCATCGAGCAGATCCGGTGCATGGAGATCATCAATTACGACACCTACGACAGCGCGACGGTGATGTTCGACGTGATGGGCTTCGGCAAGCCGCTCGACGAGATCCCGATGCTGTTGCAGCCCGGCGTCCTGAGCTTGGCCTGGGGATCGGTAGTGAGACAGCTGGCCGCGGGGCTCGGCATCGAACTCGACAAGGTGTCCGAAACCTATGTGCGCGAACCGGCTCCCGAGGATTTCGACATCGCAGCGGGCCACATCGCCAAGGGCACCGCGGCGGCGCTGCGCTTCGAGGTCCAGGGCATCAAGGACGACAAGGTCGCCGTCGTGCTCGAACACGTCACCCGGCTACGCGATGACCTCCACCCGGACTGGCCGCAGCCCGCCCAGGAGGGTGGCTCGTACCGCATCGAGATCACCGGTGAGCCCTCGTACACGGTCGACCTGTGTCTGAGCAGCCCGAACGGTGACCACAACCACGCCGGACTCGTCGCGACGGCCGCCCGTGTCGTCAACGCGATCCCCCCGGTCGTGGCCGCGCCGCCGGGCATCCGCACCGCACTCGACTTGCCGCTGATCACCGGAAAAGGGTTGTACGCTGTGCGATGAAGCCGGGGGTCGATCAGAATCGAGGACGTGCCTATGCGGACCACCCTTCGTTATCTCGCACCGCTGATCGCTGCCGGCGGCATCGCCGCGGCACTCGCGGCGGCCTCGCCTGCCGCCGCCGAACCGGCTCCGAACCCGAACCCGACCCTGCCGCAGTGCGTCGACACCGGCGGTGCACAGGCCATCGGCGGGTCCACCACCGAATGCGCGTCGCCGGGCAACGTTTCGATCGACGCCACGCCCGCTCAGCAGGAGTACGTCGGCCCATGGGGAAGCATGTGGGAGGGCGACGGCTTCTTCTTCCCGTGACCGTTCGGGATTGACGCTCAACGTTTTTCGCAGCGCTCGCCGTATGCGCAGTCGCTGACCAGAAGTGCCCCTGGCCGAGGAGGCCAACCATGAAAGCTCGATTTCGTTATCTCACAGCGGCTATCGCGGGAGTCATCGGCGCGTCAGCGTTCGTCGCACCCCTCGCCGGCGCCGCGCCCCAGTGCACCAACATCGCCCCTAACACCACGCAGTGCCGGACCAACGGAAGTTCACAGATCGTCACGTCACCGTCGGTGCAGACCAGCCCGTACTGGGGCTGGCCATGGGGCGGCGGCCTCGTCATCGGGCTTGGTGGCGGGCACAAATAACCCCACCCACCACCTACGTCCGGGTTTCGGTTACCCTAACTTTTCTATTCGCAACCCCGGATAGAAAGAGGGTGGGGTGGCCCAGAGCACCGAGGTGAAGGCGCGCCCGAGCTGGCTGCTGCTCGGACCGGCGTTCGTGGCGGCCATCGCCTATGTCGACCCTGGCAACGTTGCCGCCAACGTCAGCGCCGGCGCTCAGTTCGGGTTCCTGCTGATCTGGGTGATCGTGGCGGCCAACGCGATGGCCTGCATCGTGCAGTACCTCTCGGCCAAGCTCGGCTTGGTGACCGGTATGTCACTGCCGGAGGCGGTCGGCGGCCGGATGCGCCGCCGCACCCGGCTGACTTTCTGGATGCAGGCCGAATTAGTCGCGATGGCAACCGATCTCGCGGAAGTCGTCGGTGGCGCGATCGCGCTGTACCTGCTGTTCGACCTACCGCTGCTGGCCGGCGGCATCATCACCGGTGTCGTGTCGCTGGTGTTGCTGATGGTCAAGGACCGCCACGGCCAGAACTCGTTCGAACGCGTCATCACCGGCCTGCTGGCGGTCATCGCGGTCGGCTTCCTCGCCAGCCTGTTCGTCGCTCCCCCACCGCTCGACGAGGCGGCGAAGGGCCTGGTGCCGAAGTTCGCCGGCACCGAGAGCGTGTTGATCGCGGCGGCGATGCTTGGCGCGACCGTGATGCCGCACGCGGTGTATCTGCACTCGGGCCTGGCCCGGGACCGGCACGGCCATCCCGCCCCCGGGCCGATGCGACGGATGCTGCTGCGGGTCACGCGCTGGGACGTCGGCATCGCGATGGTGATCGCCGGCGCGGTCAACCTGTCGATGGTGTTGGTCGCCGCGACGAACCTGCGGGGCCAGGAAAACACCGACTCGATCGAGGGTGCGCACGCAGCGGTCGGCGAGACCCTGGGGCCGACGATCGCGCTGTTGTTCGCGATCGGCCTGCTCGCCTCGGGGTTGGCGTCGTCGTCGGTCGGCGCGTACGCGGGCGCGATGATCATGCAGGGCCTGCTGCACCGCTCCATTCCGCTGGTGCTGCGCCGCCTCATCACGCTGTTGCCCGCGCTGGCGGTGTTGGCGATCGGCCTGGATCCCAGCCGGGCGCTGGTGTTGTCGCAGGTGGTGCTGTCGTTCGGGATACCGTTCGCGCTGATTCCGCTCGTGCGGCTGACCAGCGACCGCGCCTTGATGGGCGCCGACGTCAACCATCGGGTGACGACGGCTATCGGGTGGGTCATCGCCGGCCTGATTACTCTTTTGAACGTGGTGTTGATTTATCTGACGCTGACGGGTTGATGCACACCTACTTCGCCTACGGCTCGAACCTCAACGTCCACCAGATGGCGTTGCGGTGCCCGGCCGCGGCGCATCCGCGGCCGGCGATGCTGACCGACCACGACTGGCTGATCAACGAGCGCGGCGTCGCCACGGTCGAACCGTTCCACGGCTCCGAAGTGCACGGTGTGCTGTGGCAGCTCAACGACCGCGATCTCGCGGTGCTGGACAGCGCCGAAGGCGTTCCGGTGCGTTACCGCCGCGACCGGCTCACCGTGCACACCGACGACGGGCCCGCCGAGGCGTGGGTGTACATCGACCACCGCGTCGAACCGGGTCCGCCGCGACCGGGCTACCTCGAGCGCATCATCGACGGCGCCCTGCACCACGGCCTGCCATCCCGTTGGATCGATTTCCTCAAGCGGTGGGATCCGGCGCATTGGCCCGGCCGCTCGGACCCATCCGATATCCCTGCCCCCCAGTCGCTTTCGGAACTCCTGGCGCAGCCGGGCATCGTCGAGGAGCGAATCGTGCGGTCCCGCTTCGGTTTTCTGGCCATCCACGGCGGCGACCTCGAGCAGATGACCGATGTGATCGCCGGACGCGCCGCCGACGCCGCGGGCGCTTCGCTGTACGCGGTGCGCCATCCCGACCACTATCCGCACCATCTGCCCTCGGCGCTGTACCGGGCGCAGGAGTCCCAACGCCTCGCGGAGTTCCTCGACCACGTCGACGTCGCGGTGTCACTGCACGGGTACGGCCGCGTCGGTCGCAGCACCCAGTTGCTCGCGGGCGGGCGCAACCGAAGACTCGCCGACCACCTCGCCCAACACGTCGAAGTGCCTGGCTACCAAGTCATCACCGATCTCGACGCGATCCCGCGCGAACTGCGCGGGCTGCACCCCGACAACCCCGTCAACCGCGTCCGCGCAGGCGGCGTGCAACTCGAGCTCACACCGCGGGTGCGCGGCATCAGCCCGCGCAGCCAACTACCCAGCGACGACGGGCTCACACCGGCGACCTCCGCGTTGATCCAAGGGCTCGTCGCCACCGCACATTCCTGGGAACTACGCTCGGCGTAGTGCGTTCGAGATCCCGGACCAGCCCGTGGGCGGCGACCAACTGCTCGACAGGGCGCTGGCTCGGCCTGCGCAGTTCGCCCCCGGTGCGACGATGAAGTACACCACATCGTCGCCGGCCTGCTGATCGAGAGGCTGACCGGGAGACCGGCGGCCGACGAGATCACCGCGCGAATCATCGCGCCACTGGGGCTGTTCGACACCTACTTCCCCGCGCCGGGCGAGAACGGGCTGCGGGCGCCGTTCGCCCACGGGTACGAATTGGTCGACGGCAGACGGACCGACGTCACCGACTTCAACGCCTCCGCCGCGTGGACGGCGGGCGGCCTGGTATCGACGAACGAGGACACGACGGCGTTCATCACCGCGCTGCTCGAGGGGCGGGTGGTGCCCCGCCCTCAGCTCGACGAGATGATGCGGACCGTTCCCATGCCGGATACCGAGGGACTTCTCGAGTACGGATTGGGCCTCGGGCGGGTGTCATTGCCGTGCGGCGCGACCGCGAGGGGCCACGGCGGCGACATCGCCGGGTATCAAGGTTTCGCGGTCAAGAGCTTCGAGGGGCCGGCCATCTCGGTGACGCTGACGCAGTCGCCGGAGTCGACGGCGCCCGCCGAGGATCCGCGCGGAGATGTCCTGACGGCGCTCTACTGCCCGGCCTGAGACCGTCCGGGCTGAGCACCCATCCGTCGCTCGGGTGGCTACGAATACCTCCGTGTGGATGGTTCCTACCTGTACCGCACCCGGACGGCGCACCTGCGTCGTGCGCCGGTGTACCACCATTTCGAGCATCATGGATACAGCTGGCTGGTCGACGTCGACCGGCTTCCGCGGGTCCCGTGGTGGCTGCGCCCCTTCGCGCGCTTCGACGCCCGCGACCACCTCGACGGCGCCCCGGGCGACTCGCTGCGCCAGCGCATCGACGCGTTCCTGTGGGACCGCGGTGTCGACCTGGGCGGCGGGCGGGTCACCGCGCTGCTGCAGGCGCGGGTGGCCGGCTACACGTTCAACCCGGTGACGCTGTACTGGTGCCATGACACGGCGGGCGTCGTGCGCCACATCGTCATGGAGATGCACAACCACCGCGGTGAACGGCACGCGTATCTGCTGCCGCCGAGCCCGGACGGGACGTCAATGGCGCCGAAGAGGCTGCGGGTGTCGCCGTTCAACGGCACCTACGGTCACTACCTGGTGCGCGCGCCGCACCCCGGCGACGAGGTGAACGTGACCGTATCGCTGCACCGCGGCAACGGCCCGGCGTTCATCGCCACCGTGCGTGGCGCACGCAGGCGCGCGGGCATCGCCGAGGTGCTGCTGATGCAGGTGAAGGCCCCCCTGGCGCCGTTGATGACTGCGCTGGAGTACCGGCTCCAGCACCTCACGCTGTGGCTGCGGCGTGTCCCTCTGGTGCGCGGCGCCGAAGCGGTCGGCGAAACTGTCGCTCCGACAGCGGCTTTCGTCGGCAACACCGCCAGATCGCGATATTCATGACGGTGCACACGCGGGTGGCTAGGCTACCACTGGTGACCACGGACCTCGACGAGCTGCTTCGCCAGGTTGCCGAGGAGAACGTCGAAGCTTTCGCCACCTTCTACGACCGCACCCGTGCGCGGGTGTTCGGCCTGGTGACCCGGGTGCTGCGCGATCCCGGGTACAGCGAGGAGACCACGCAGGACGTCTACCTGCAGGTGTGGCGCACCGCGCGAAGCTACGACCCTTCGGCGGGTTCTCCGCTCGCGTGGTTGATGACCCTCGCGCACCGCCGGGCGGTCGACCGGGTGCGGTCCGAACAGGCGGCGACGCAGCGGGAGGACCGCTACGGCGCGGCCACTGTCGAACTGCCGTCCGATCACGTCGCCGACTCGGTGATCCTGCGCGACGAGCGCCGCCAGGTCGCCAACTGCCTGGGATCGCTGACGGATGTACAGCGTGAGTGCATCCAGCTGGCCTACTACGACGGGCTGACCTACGCCCAGGTCTCCGAACGGTTGTCGGCGAACCTCGCCACCATCAAATCGCGGATGCGCGACGGCCTCCGCGGTCTCCGCAAGTGCTTGGGGATGGCATGACCGAGCCCATGGATAGCGACCTCGGCGCACTCGCGGCGCCCTACGCCCTGAACGCGATCTCAGATTCCGAACGCGAAGAAGTCGACCGCCGCGTGGCGGCCGCACCCCCCGCCGTCGCGCAGGCCTTCGCCGAGGAAGTGCGCAATGTCCGGGAGGCCATGGCGGTCGTGTCGGCCGCCACAGCCGCCGAACCGCCGCCGCATCTGCGCGAGCGCCTGCTGGCCGAGATCGGCGGCGGGCGCGCGGAACCGGTACGCCAGTTGCGGCCGCGTCCGACGCGTTGGCAGAAGATGGCGCTGGCCGCTGCCGCCGTGGTCGTGGTCGGCGCGGGCGCCCTGGGCGTCGGTTTGGCGCTGCGACCGGCCGACAAACCCTCGACCGCCGAGCAGGTGTTCGCCGCGCCTGACGTGCGCACCGTCTCGGGCGAGATTCCGGGCGGCGGCACCGCGACGGTGGTGTTCTCGCGGGAGAAGGATGCCGGGGTGCTGGTGATGAACAACGTCACCCCGCCACAACCCGGCACCGTCTACCAGATGTGGCTGGTCGACGCGGAGGGTCCGCATCCTGCGGGCACCATGGACCCGCAGTCCGTGGCGCCGTCGACGACGGCCGTGCTGCCCGACATCGGCGACTCGAGCACGCTGGCCTTCACCATCGAACCGCCCGGCGGTTCGGCGGAGCCGACCAGCGCACCGTTCGCCGAGCTCCCGCTCGTCTAGATATCTGCACCGATTTCTGCGAGACGGTCGTGATTTCCGCGGAAGCACAGCCCTGGTGCGGATTTCGGCGTACCCCAGGCCCGTCGGCCTACGCTCCCGCCATCGTCGCCTCGGCCGCTTCGGCCACGACGTCGCCCACGTCCCGGCGGCGCTGCCACGCACGGCGCTGCCGGATGGCGCCGTTGCCCTGCTCGGTGACGCGGCGCAACTCGTCGAACACCAGGTCATGGTCGCCCACGGCTTCGAGCGCGGGCCGCACGTGCTCGACGAGCCGGTCCAGCAGCTCTCGCGCGGGCACACGCTGATGGCTTTCCAGGAGGTCGACCGCATGTCCGTCGAGACCGTCGCGCGCGGACTTCCAGTACGCGGCCTTGAGCGCATGCGCGGCGAGGGGCGGTGTCGGCTCGCCACGCCGCTCGTCCTCCAATGCCGTCATCACCGCGGCCCGGGTCAGCGCGGCCAGCAGGACGGTCTCGGCCGCTGTCGCGGGCACGTCGGCGACGCGCACTTCGATCGTCGGGAAGTTCTTCGACGGCCGCACATCCCAATAGATCATGCCGTCGTCGAGCATCGCGCCCGCCTGTTGCATCATCTGCACGACGGCGTCGTACTCGTCGACGGAGTCGAAATGCGGCGGCGGGCCCGCGCTGGGCCACCGCGCCCACAGCACACTGCGCCAGCTGGCGTAGCCGGTGTCGGAGTTGCGGTAGATCGCGGAGTTCGCGCTCAGCGCCAGCAGGCTGGGCAACCAGGGCCGCAGCCGGTTGCTGACCCGGATCGCGGCTTCCCGGCTGGGCACCGCCACGTGCACGTGGCAGCCGCAGATGCCCTGCTCGTGCGCGATCATCCCGAACTTCTCGCCGATCTCCCGGTACCGCGGACTGTCGGTGATCGGGAACTCCTGCGGAAGCGTGGGCGGCAGCCCGACCGCCAGCAGTTGCGCCCCGGCGGCGTCCGCGGCCTCGGCGGAAAGTCGGCGCAGCCGCAGCAGCTGGTCGCGTAGTTCGCCGGAGGAGGCGACCACTTCGCTGGTGGTTTCGACCTGGCAGGTGGTCAGTTCGAGTTGCAGCTTCACACCGCGGGTTGCGGCCTCGCGGGCGACGGCCTCGTTGAACGCGACCGGTTCCCCGCTCGCGGGGTCAACGAGCAGGAACTCTTCTTCGACGCCGATCGTGGGATGCGTGGCCATAGTCTGTGGTAGCCGAAATATTGATCCGGCCCGTCGGATGATTCAACGACGGGCCGGATCGGGGCAACAAATCCTTCAAGTCTGGGGACTCCGGTGATTCGAAGTCGGCGGCAGATGTATTGCCCGAAGCTTCTGCGCGTCAAACATCCTTTGTCTTCCTGTGACCCTCCTACGATCGATCCGTGACCAAACCGTTCCGGTTCGGCGTCGGTCTGCAGGCCGCCCGCCGTCAGAAGTCAGTGCAGGACTGGGCCCGCCGCGCCGAGGACATGGGCTACGACATCGTCCACGTCGCCGACCACCTCTACACGACCGCGCCGTTCCCGATGATGACGGCGATGGCGATGGCGACCGAACGGCTCCGCGTGGGCACGTTCGTGCTCAACGCCGGCTTCTACCGGCCCGCGCTGCTCGCGCGGGAGGTGACCACGCTGCGTGATCTCAGCGGCGGGCGCTTCGACCTCGGCCTCGGCGCCGGCTATGTCAAGGAGGAGTTCGAACAGGCCGAGCTGCCTTATCCCTCGGCCGGCCAACGAGTGGACTGGCTGCGCCACGTGACCGAGCACATGAACGAGCACGCGCCCGATGTGCCGATCCTCATCGCGGGCAACGGCGACAAGCTGTTGACGCTGGCCGCTCAGCGCGCCGATATCATCGGGCTGACCGGCGGCGCCCCGATCACCGCGACCTCCGATCCGCTCGCCGACCGCATCGCGTTCCTGCGCCAAGCGGCCGGTGACCGGTTCGACGACCTCGAGCTCAACATCGCCGTCACCGCCATGCCGACCGACGATTCCGGTAGGCCCGACCTGTCGATCACGAGCCGGTTCCTCCCCCACCTGTCAGAAGAGGAGCTGCTGGCTACCCCCGCTGTGCTGTCGGGGTCGACGAGCGAGATCGCCGACACGCTGCGCGGCTACCGCGAGACGTACGGCATCAGCTACATCACCGTCCAGCAGCTCCACGCCGAGCCGTTCGCGAAGGTGATCGCCGAGCTTTAAGATTTTCGTGCTTGTGCGACAACGGATTCAACCGACCGCACCACGAAGTCCGACCACTCCGGTTCGCGCACCGCGTCGTGGTATTCGTAGAGCTTCCACGGGCTGACGGTGTGGATCTCACCGCGGGCGTTCTTGAAGTAGGAATGCTCGATCGACGGGTGCGACCAGACCGTCATCTTGATCGCCTCCTGTGACCGGCGGCGCCAGTCGTCGGTGGCGTCGACCTTCGGCTCGATCGAGTGCACCCCGTCGGCCAGGGCGCGCAGACACTGGCCGATGTAGCGCATCTGCAACTCGGAGTTGAAGATGAGGCTGCCGCCGTGCGCCAGATGCGTGCCGGGGCCGTAGGTGAGGAAGAAGTTCGGGAAGCCCGGCACCATGATCCCTCGGTAGGCGTAGGGCCGGTCACCCCAGACGTCGCGCAGGTCGATCCGATTGCCGTCGCCGTCGCGGCCGGTGATCCGCAGCGGCCACAGCACCTCGGTGGCGCGAAAACCGGTGGCGTACACGATGATATCGGCGCGCCGTTCCTGACCGTCGGCGGTCACCACACCCGTCGGCGTGATCCGCTCGATCGGCGTGCGGACCAAGTCGACGTTGTCCCGGCGAAGAGTTCGCAACCAGGTGCCGTCGTCCTGCAGCGTGCGCTTACCCGTCGCCGGATAGTCGGGCAGAACCTTGGCGAGCAACTCTTCGTCGCCCTCGACCTGGGTGGTGATCCAGTCGGTGAACATCATCCGCGCGGCGGCGTTCATGTCGCTTACCGCGTAATCGCCTTGCTGGTAGGCGGGATCCACACGTGCGGCGTCCAAGCCCTTGTCGGCGCCCGGCCACAGCAGCAGGAACCGGTACCAGCGGCTGTAGAACGGTAGGTGTTCCATCGCCCAGCGGGTACCGTCGCCAACCTCGTTGTGGTACATCGGGTTCGGGAACATCCACTGGGCGGTGCGCTGGTAGACGTCGAGGTGCTCGACCCGGTCGGCGATCGCGGGCGCGATCTGGAAACCGCTCGCACCGGCGCCGATCAGTGCGACACGGCGGCCGGTGACATCGACGCCGTGGTTCCACGCGGCGGAGTGGAAGGCCGGTCCGGCGAACGCGTCAGCCCCTTCGATGACGGGGATCTGAGGCCGGTTGAGTTGGCCGACCGCGCTGATGATCGCGCGCACGGAGACCCTGGACACCCGGCCGTTCTTCGCGCGCACGGCGACCGACCAGGTGCCCGAATCGTCCTCCCAGTCGGCCGAGACCACCTCGGTCTCCCACCGCACGTGCTCGCCGATGCTGTGTCTGTCCATCACGTCGACGAAGTACTGGCGCAGCTCGGGCTGCTCGGCGAAGTAGTGACTCCACTTGTTGCTGGGTTCGAAGCTGTAGCAGTAGAAGTGGTTGGCCACGTCGACGCGGGCGCCCGGATAGCTGTTCTCCCACCAGGTTCCGCCGGGGCCTGCGTTCTTCTCCACCACCGTGAACGGCAGGCCGGCCTGCTTGAGCCGGATTGCGGCGAGCAGCCCGGACTCACCGCAGCCGATGACGAGCACGGGAAGCGCCGCCGCCGCGTCTGGATCGATGGGTTCGGGCTTGCGTGGGTCGACGCCCTCGAGGTCGAGTTCCTCGGTCAGCAGCGGCAGGTACTCCTCACCGACGGGTTCGCATGCGGCCCAATCCATCATCTGCTTGACGACGGACGCGTCCAGCGGTGCGGGTTCGGGGCAGCCGCGGTCCCGATAGTCGGTGATCACCTCCAGCGCCTCGGCCCTCGCCCGAGCCTTGTCCTCTTCGGACATGAAGCCTTGCACCTCGTTGAGGAACAACCCGGCCTGGGCGTAGTCGCGGATGAAGCGGGTGTCGCCGGTGATGTGCACGAGGCTGAGTAACAGCGTCGGGACGCTGACGTCCTCGAGCGCCCGCTGGATTTCGTCGGTGGGCGTTGTGAACGGCGTGCCGGCGTAGCGACTGCGCACGACATCTCCTCCTGACCGCGACGGCCGCATCCAATTACGGAACTTACAGTAGCGTAATCGACGCGGGCCTCCGACAGTGAGGTTTGATTCGCAGCGGCCGGCGAGCCGGTAAGCTCCCAGCGGTCCGCCCTCGTAGCTCAGGGGATAGAGCACGGCTCTCCTAAAGCCGGTGTCGCAGGTTCGAATCCTGCCGGGGGCACTTCGCGTTTGTATTAGGTCGGCTGATGCTGGACATATCTGTTTCGGGTGATTCCTGACAGTGTTTCGGCTGATGCTTGACAGTTGCTTCGGTTGATCCTTGACACTCCCTTAATGAGGGAGTTGAGCGTGGCT
>NZ_JBCGVF010000005.1:0-86085 GCF_048452905.1 Mycobacterium neumannii
ACGGCATCAACATGGGATCGCGGTTCATGTGCACCGTCGAATCGGCGATCCACCAGAACGTCAAGGAGGCGATCGTTGCGGGCACCGAGCTCGACACGGAGCTGATCTTCCGGCCGCTGCGCAACACGGCCCGGGTGGCCAGCAACGCGGTGTCGCGTGAGGTCGTTGAGATCCTCAATCGCGGCGGTCAGTTCGAGGATGTCAAGGACCTGGTCGCCGGTTCGCGCGGGGTGAAGGTCTACGAGGTCGGCGACCTCGACGCCGGCATCTGGAGCGTGGGCACCGCGATGGGGCTGATCAACGACATCCCAACCTGTGGGGATCTGGTCGCGCGCATCGTCGACGAGGCCGAGGAGATCATCAGCGGCCGGCTCAGCGACATGATCGCTGACGACGAAGAAGAGAACGTGGCTTAAGAACGGGGATCGAATTTAGCGGGGCGGATTCAACTTAGCGGGGCGGGTTCAACAAGGAAGCATCACAGAACCGGCTCTGGCCCTCGAGGCCGAACCGTCGGAGCGAATGCGCGACCCCTCGGCGCGCGTTCGGTCAGACGGCGGTACGCAGGGTGTGCTCGTCGTCGAGCTGCTCCGAGGTGTCGCCTTCTACCAGGACGTCGCCGTGGTAGAGCGCCTCGAAGTCGACCTTGATGACATCGGCACTGGTGTCGTCGATCCACATGTACTCGACAGTAGGGGTCACCTCTAAGGAATCTTTGAGTCACGATTCGGAATACTGTGGCAATTCTTACCGCCAAGTAGGGTCGCGGACTACTCGCCAGTAGCGATTTGCTGGCGCTAGCCCCCGGCCGTGAAGTGGATGGGGTTGGTGCCGAGCAGCGCCACCCAGGTCAGGATCGCGGCTGCGAATGCCACGACCAGCAGGCCGACGGCTACGCGCCGCCCCCACGACACGCGGCCCCACACCTTGGCGTCGAGCGAGTACGCGCCCGCCCCGAGAAACAACAGTCCAGCGGCGCCGACGCCGATCAGGAACGGCACGTTGAACGGTTCGGACCAGAAAGCCGACTGCGACACGTTGACGGCCCAGGCGTCGACCATCGCCGCGATCACCGCGCACGCAGCCAGCGGCGTCAGCGCACCGAAGATGAGTCCAAGGCCACCGAGCGTCTCGGCTGCGGTGACCATGAATGCGGCCAACCCCGGCAACCGCCACCCGGCGGACTCCATGAAACCGACCGTGGTGCCGAAGTCGAAGGCCTTGATGAGGCCGGCCTGAAGAATGGCCGCGCCGACACCGATTCTCAGGATGAGCAGGCCGATGTCCATCGCGGTGTCGCGCGTGGTGGTGGCGGCGGTCGCCGCGTCTGTCGTCGTCATGTCGATTACGACTACCAGGAACGCCGCAACTCATCGCGAAGACTCGCAGTGAACGCGGCGGGTCCGTGAGTCGTGTGTCCGACAGGAGCGTTGACGCTGGTGACTTACCGTTGTTAAGTTACCGACGTTAGTCCAGAGCCGAGAGGACGCCGAGTGCTGCAACGAATCGCACATCTGGCCATAGCGGCGCCTCGGCGCATCATCGCGACAGCGGTGTTGGTGATGGTCGCGTGTGGGATATTCGGCATCCCTGTCGCCAAACACCTCTCCGCGGGCGGCTTCCAGGACCCTACGTCGGAGTCGGCGAAGGCCACCCAGCTCCTGGTCGACAAGTTCGGTCAGGGCGACATGGAGCTGATCCTCAGCGTGCATTCCGACGAGGGCGCGCAGAGCCCGACCGCCCGTGCTGTCGGGGAGGAACTCGCCGCCGAACTGCGGGCCGCACCGTCCGTCGTCGGGGTGACCTCGCTGTGGAGCGCACCGTCGACCGCTGCGCCCGCGCTCGTCAGCGAGGACGGGAAGACCGGGTTGATCGTCGCCGGTATCACAGGCGGTGAGAGCGCCGCGCAGAAGCATGCCAAGGAACTCTCCGAGCGTCTCGTGCACGACCGCGACGGCGTCACCGTGCGCGCCGGCGGCGAGGCCATGATCTACGTGCAGATCAACGGGCAGAGCGAAAGAGACCTCCTGAAGATGGAGGCGATCGCGATCCCGCTGTGCTTCGTGGCGCTGGTCTGGGTGTTCGGGGGCCTGCTTGCCGCCGCGCTGCCGTTGGCCATCGGTGGTCTCGCCATCCTCGGTTCGATGGCGGTGCTGCGCGGCGTCACCTACCTCACCGACGTCTCGATCTTCGCCCTGAACCTCACGGTCGCACTCGGTTTGGCGCTCGCAATCGATTACACACTGTTGATCATCAGTCGGTACCGCGACGAGCTCGCCGATGGGGTGGAACCCGACTCGGCGTTGGTGCGCACGATGGTGACCGCCGGGCGCACGGTGTTGTTCTCGGCGATGACGGTCGCGCTGTCCATGGTCGCGATGGTGTTGTTCCCGATGTACTTCCTGAAGTCGTTCGCGTACGCGGGAATTGCGGTGGTGACGTTCGCGGCCGTCGCTGCGGTGGTGGTCGCGCCCGCGGCGATCGTTCTGCTCGGCGACCGGTTGGACTCGCTGGATGTGCGGCGGTTCGGTCGACGGCTCTTCGGCAGGCCGGAGCCGGTTCGCAAACCCGTCGAGCAGTCGTTCTGGTACCGCTGCACGAAAGTCGTGATGCGCCGGGCGCTTCCGATCGGGCTCGCGATCGTCACGCTGCTGCTGGTCCTCGGCGCGCCGTTCCTCAACGCCCGCTGGGGGTTCCCGGACGAGCGGGTCCTGCCTCAGTCGGCGTCGGCGCGCCAGGTCGGCGACGAGCTGCGCAACGACTTCGCCGTCGACTCGGCCCGCAACATCACCGTCGTCATACCGGACACCAAGGGAATCACGCCCGCGATGGTGGACCGTTACGCCGCCGATCTTTCGCGGGTTTCCGACGTGTCGTCGGTGTCGGCTCCCGGCGGCACGTTCGTCGACGGTAGTTCGGTCGGGCCGCCGTCGGCCGCAACCGGCGTCAAGGACGGCAGCGCGTTTCTCACGGTGGCCAGTGAAGCGCCGCTGTACAGCGATGCCTCCGAAGCGCAGCTCGACCGGCTGGAGGCAGTGAGCACACCCGCCGATGTTCCGGTGCTGCTGACCGGCACCGCACAGGTGAACCGGGACAGTGCCTCGGCGATCACGTCGCGTCTGCCGCTGGTGCTCGGGGTGATCGGGGCCATCACCTTCGTGCTGCTCTTCCTGCTCACAGGGAGCGTGGTGCTGCCGGTGAAGGCGTTGATACTCAACGTTTTATCGCTGACGGCCGCATTCGGTGCGCTGGTGTGGATCTTCCAGGAAGGCCATCTCGGCGCGCTGGGCACCACGCCTACGGGGACCTTGGTGGCGAACATGCCGGTGTTGTTGTTCTGCATCGCGTTCGGGCTGTCGATGGACTACGAGGTCTTCCTGGTCTCGCGCATCCGCGAGTTCTGGCTGCAGTTGGGAAAGGAACCGGCGATGTCCGCGCGTGCCCGCAACGACGAGAGCGTGGCGCTCGGCCTGGCCAGGACCGGCCGCGTGGTCACCGCGGCGGCGTTGCTGATGTCGATCTCGTTCGCCGCGTTGATCGCCGCGGAGGTGTCGTTCATGCGGATGTTCGGTGTCGGGTTGACGCTGGCGGTGCTGGCCGACGCCACACTGGTGCGAATGGGACTGGTGCCGGCGTTCATGCATCTGCTCGGACGGTGGAACTGGTGGGCGCCCAAGCCGCTGGCGAGACTGCATGAACGGATCGGCTTCAGGGAGTCCGTCGAACCGTCGCGCGCCGCGGGGGAGACCCCGGTCGAACCGGCGGGTACGCGATGAAACGGCGACGCGCTCCGCGGGGGTCCGGCGAGCAGCTGCGCGACGAGATCCTCGACGCCACCACCGATCTGCTGCTCGAGTCGGGCAACGCGAAAGAGGTTTCGATCCGGTCGGTGGCGCAGCGGGTCGGGGTGACCCCGCCGTCGATCTACCTGCACTTCGCCGACAAGGACGCCCTGCTCGATGCGGTGTGCGCACGGTACTTCGAGAAGCTCGACGAGGAGATGCAAAGTGTGGCGGCGGGACAGCCGTCGACCATCGAGGTGCTGCGTGCCCAAGGGTTGGCGTATGTCCGGTTCGCGATGAAAACCCCTGAGCTGTACCGCATTGCGACGATGGGAGACAGCCGGCCGGGCAGCGATGTGGATATCGCGTTGAACAGCTCGGCATTCGTGCATCTGCGCAGCGCGGTTGAGGGACTGATGGCGGAGGGGACCTATCCGCCTGGCGATTCGACCGCGACGGCGCTGGAGTTGATGACCGTCGCGCACGGGGTCGCGGCGATGCTGATCTCCAAGCCGTACCTTCCATGGGGGGATGTCGAGGACTTCGCCGACCGGGTCCTGAAGGCCGTGTGTCTTGGCCATATCGCCCGGGGCGCGGTAGACCTCGATGCGCCACCACCGGAAACCGTCGCTCAGTTGAAGGGAATGCTTTATGTCGGACACGGTCGATAACCCGTTCTTCGCTCGGTTGTGGACGGTGATGTCCACCCACGAGACCGACGCCATCCGAAAGCTCAGGCGCGAGAACCTCGCAGGCTTGTCGGGACGGGTTCTCGAGGTCGGTGCGGGCACCGGAACGAACTTCGAGTTCTACCCCGACACGGTGAGCGAGGTGGTGGCCGTCGAGCCCGAACGCCGTCTCGCCGAACAGGCCCAGCGGGCCGCGGTGGGGGCCCGCGTGCCCGTCACCGTCAGTACCGACACCGTAGAGCACTTCGCCGCCGCGGGCAGCGAGCCGTTCGACGCGGTCGTCTGCTCGCTGGTGCTGTGTTCGATCGACGACTCGGATACGGTTCTGCGCCAGCTGCTTTCGTTGCTGCGACCGGGTGGTCAGCTCCGCTATCTCGAGCACGTCGCCAGTGACGGCGGCCGCGGGCGGCTGCAGAGAATCGCCGACGCGACGGTGTGGCCGCGACTGTTCGGAAACTGCCACACCCACCGCCACACCGAGCAGAGCATCGTGGGCGCGGGTTTCGAGGTCGAGGGTGCTCGGCGGGAATGGACGATGCCGAGGTGGGTGCCGCTGCCCGTCGCCGAGTTCGCGATCGGGCGGGCGGTCAAGCCTTCATTGGTTCAGTAACGCAGCTAGTTCAGTAGGGCAGGGAGCCGCTGCAGCAGGTTCGGCAGTGCACCGGCCGCCGTTTCGCGCAGTGACGCCGTCGCGGAGCCGGACAGCGGTGTGCGTTCCGGGTTGACTTCGATGACCGGGGTGCCGTTGGCCAGTGCGATCTCGGGTAGGCCCGCCGCGGGATAGACGATCGATGAGGTGCCGACGACGATCACCAGGTCGGCGCCGCTGACCGCCTCAACCGATCGCTGCCATGCGTCCTCGGGCAGCGCCTCGCCGAACCAGACCACGTTGGGTCTGATGAGCCCGCCGCACACACACCGCGGCGGGTCGACGGTCTCCACGGGTTCGGGCATGTCGGGTAGCTCACCGGAATACGTCTCCTGGCAGCGATCACAGCGGAACTCGAACAGGCTTCCGTGCACGTGGTAGACGTTCTTGCTGCCCGCTCGCTCGTGCAGGTCGTCGACGTTCTGGGTGACAACGTGCACGTCGGCGTAGTCCTGCCAGGCGGCGACGGCCCGGTGGCCGTCGTTGGGCTTCACCGCGCTCATCATGTGGTGGCGCCACAGATACCACGCCCACACCTTCTCCGGGTGTGCCCGCCACCCGTCCGAGCTGGAGATTTCATACGGGTCGACCTTCGCCCACAGCCCGGTTTCGACATCGCGGAACGTCGGCACCCCGCTTTCGGCCGAGATTCCCGCACCGCTGAGGACCGTCACTTGCACATGACCAAACTAGCCGCTGTGGGCGATACTGAGCACGTGGCCGGGTTGGGGGATTGGGTACGCATCGACCAGCGCTCGTCGGGGGCCTTGTTCGACCAGCTCAGAACGCAGATCATCGACGGGGTGCGCGACGGCAGGCTGCCGCCGGGAACGCGGTTGCCGACGGTGCGCGAGCTGGCGGGCCAGCTCGGGCTCGCGGTGAACACCGTGGCGCGGGCTTACCGCGAGTTGGAGGCGGCGGGCATTCTCGAAACCCGCGGCCGCTTCGGCACATTCGTCGCACATGCGGATCCCGTCGACGGAGCGATGGCCACCGCTGCGAACACGTTCGTGTCGGCGGCCAAGACGCTCGGCGTCGGCAGGGACGACGCGCTGCGGTATGTGGAAGCGGCGTTCGGTTGATTTCGGCAGCTAGCCGAATTCGAGCAGGGTGAAGACCGGTCGCACGGAATCGAACCACGGCAGTCGCTGAGCCCCCCACAACAGCGCGTTGAGCACCTTGCCGCGGCCGGGCGGCAGCGCGATATCGTGCACCGCGCGGATCCCGGGGATCTCGTTGACGAGGTTGGCGACCTGCGAGGGCGTCATGTGGAACGGCATGGGCGGGACCCGGTAGCTGAACGACGGCCGCAACAGGCCGCGGCTGATCAACCGGGCGAACCACGCCGGTGGCAGCTCGAACAGCATTCGTCCGCCGGGGAAGCGGGCCGCGCACTCGCCGATCAGGCCGAGTGCCTCCTCCGGCTGCAAATACATCAGCAGACCTTCGGCGGTGACGAACACGCCGTGCTCGGTGTCGACCTGGTCCATCCAGCTGTAGTCGAGCGCCGACTGGGCCAGCATGCGCACCCGATCCGATGCGGGCAGCAGACGTCGGCGCAGTTCGATGACCGGTGGGAGATCCACGGTGAGCCAGTGGAATTCATGCCCTACATCAGCGGCGTCGATCCGGTAGAAGCTGGTCTGGAGCCCCTCGGCGAGCGCCACCACCGTGGCGCGAGGATGGTCGCCGAGGAAGCGCCGCGTCTCGCGGTCGAACGCCAGGGCCCGCACCGCCATGTCCTGGCGGCGCGAGAGCCCGAATTTGGAGAAGTCGAAGTCGATGGAGTCGGCGAGCTGGATCGCCATCGGGTCGTCGATCAGTCTGTCCCGTCGACGCGCCTCCGTGGCTCGCACGTTCAGCGTCATCAGCGCGGTCTCGGAGACACCGGTCAGCATGGTGGCGTCGGCCTTGGCGGACTCGGCGTTCGAATCGGAACTCACCTGCTCGAATGTACCTAGCGCAGGACTTTGTCCAACGTCCGCAGGTTCCTGGTGGTGGTCGACGACTTGTACCGCTTTTTGCCCATGGTCTTGCCGATCGTGGTGTCGAGCGTCGCGGCCTTGGGCACCTGCCAGTAGATGACGCCATCGCCCCGCTCGATCTTCTCCTCGGGCGCGGCCTCAACTGCCAGGCCGGCGAGTTCGTCGAGCACCTGTTCGTCGGTCACGAATGTGACGTAGGAGTGGTGGTCGGGGACCTCGCGCTCGAACGGGTAGGCGCGCGAGATCGCCGCGACGGTGTCGATCGGGTAGGCCAGCACCCAGGCGTCGTATCCGAACGTGTCGCGCAGCGCCTTCTCGGCCTTCTTCCGCACCGCGTCGACCTTCGACCCGCTCTCGAACAGCACGTTGCCGCTGGCGAGAATCGTTCGTACCGAACGGAACCCGGCTTCTTCGAAGGCCTTCGCGACGTCAGCCATCTTGAGGTTGACGCCGCCGACGTTGACCCCTCGCAGGAAGGCGGCGTAGCGCGTCATCAGCCGAACTCCAACAGAGTGTGGCTGGGTCGGCCTCTGCGCAGGAAGCCGAGGCGGTCCCACACCGGCGAGGCCAGCACCTTGTACAGTCCACGCCCCGGAATCATGGGAAGGTCGTGGGCGGCGCGCACACCCGGGATGCGCCCAGCCAGCGCGACCGCCTCGTCGGGGGTCATCGCGAAGGGCATCGGTGGGGTGACGTAGCGGTCGGAGAGCTTCAGTTTGCCGCGCACCGTGCGTCGGCTGAACCAGGGCGGCACGTTGTCGAACACCATCCGTCCGCCGGGGAAGCGGGCCGCGCAGTCGCGGATCAGACCGAGCGCGTCGTCGGGGTCCAGATACATCAGCAGGCCCTCGGTGGTGATGAACACCCCGTTCGACGCGTCGATATGGTCCATCCAGCTACGGTCCAGCGCTGACTGTGCCAGCGAGACGACTCGGTCGTCGTGCGGCAACAGCTTCTCCCGTAGGGCCACGATGGGTGGGAGATCGACTGAGTACCAGGTCAATTCGTCGGTGACGCCCTGCCTCTGCAGTCGCCAGAAGCTGGTCTGCAGGCCTTCGGCGAGCGCCACCACCGAGGCCTTCGGATGTGCGGTCAGATACTCGCGGGTGGCGGCGTCGAAGGCGAGCGCCCGGACCGCGTGCGACTGGTTGGGTCTGCCGAACTTGCCGTAGTCGTAGTCGATGGCGTCGAACAGTGTGACCGCCCACGGGTCGCGGAGTACTCCGTCGGAGCGCTTGGCCTCGCTGGCGCGGAAGTACAGCGTCCACAGCGCGGTCGCGGATACGCCTTCGAGCACGTTGCCGTCGATTCGGGGTGCAGGACCGGTCACATCTCGATGGTAGAGACGTAGGCTCTGAACATGGGACGCCACGTGTTCGATGACAAACTGCTCGCGTTGATCGGCGGAAACTCGCTGGGCGTCCTGGCGACCATCAAACGCGACGGTCGCCCGCAGCTGTCGAATGTGTCGTACTACTTCGATTCGCGCGCGTTGACCATCCAGGTGTCGATCACCGAGCCGCGGGCCAAGACCCGCAACCTGCGGCGCGATCCGCGCGCCTCGCTTCACGTCAGCTCGGACGACGGCTGGTCCTACGCGGTCGCCGAGGGTGACGCGACACTGACGCCGCCCGCGGCGTCACCCGACGACGACACGGTGGAGGCGCTGATCGCGTTGTACCGCAACATCGCCGGCGAACATCCCGACTGGGACGATTACCGGCGCGCGATGGTCGACGATCGCCGGGTCTTGATGACGCTGCCGATCAGCCACGTCTACGGCATGCCGCCCGGCAAGCGCTAAAAGCAGGCGACGGCCGCCGGCCCCACGGGCTAGGCTGCCGTCATGGCTGAGACACCGGAAGACGACACCAAGCGCAAGTTCCGGGAGGCGCTGGAGCGCAAGAAGGCCAAGTCTGCAGGTGGAGGCGACCACAAGGACGGCGGTGCCAAGCAGCCGCGCACGCACGGGCCGGTCGAGCATCGCAGGGAGTTCCGCCGCAAGAGCGGCTAGCTAGCGGGACGCGCGCGCTTCGCGGAGCAGGATCGCGGCCAGACAGATCCCGGCGAGCACGGCCACCGCCACCGCGAAACTCACGCCCGCCGTGCGTAATCCCCATTGCTCGGCGGCCAGGCCCTCGCCGACGACGGGCAGCGAGATGGCCACGTAGCCGATGACGAAGTAGGTCGAGTTGACCTCTGCGCGACGGTCGGCCGGGCTGCGTTCGGAGATGGCGGCCAGGCCGCGGCTGAAGCTCATGCCCTGGCCCGCACCCGACACCACGGCAGCCGCGATGAGCCCGATCAGCGACGAGAGTTGAAGGGCCACTGCGAGAATTGCCATCCCGGCAACCAGGATCGCGCAGCCGATGGCGAGCGCCCGCTGCGGCTGCATGGTGCTGGTGGCGATCTGGGTCAGGGCGGACGCGGCGAAGATCGAGCCGGCGATGAGCCCGGCGACGGCCTGGTTGTCGATGCCGACGACGTCGGTCACGAAGGAAGGCGCGACGGCGGCGAACAGCCCGGTGACGGCGAATCCGGCGAAGCCTGCGATCGCGGCAAGGATGAACACCGAACGCACCTCGGGCGGTACCGCCAGCCGCTGCAGCGCGATGCGTCCGGACCGCGGCGAGGTCTCGGGCACCAGCAGCACCGCCACTCCCGCCAGTGTCGCCAGCACGATGTGCACGATGAAGCTCAGGTGCAGCGGCATCGGTGCGTACTCGACCAGCACGCCGGCCAGCATCGGACCGGCCCCCAGCCCGCCGATGTTGGCGACGGTAGCGACCGCGGCCGCCCGGCTGCGCCAGTGCGGCGGTGCGGCCTCGATGACGGCTGCGGTGGCCGTCCCGGTGAAGACGCCTGCGGACAGTCCCGAGAACACGCGGCCGATGACCAGCAGCGGCACCGAGTCCGCGACCAGGAACACCCCGGCACTGATCAGCGCCGCGACGACACCGCCGAGCAGCAGCGGGCGTCTGCCGATCGCATCGGACCACCGTCCGAACGCCAGCAGCGCGAACAGCACACCGCCCGCATAGGCCGCGTAGACGACGGTCGTGGTCACCACCGAGAACCGCATCTGCTCGCCGTAGAGCGCGTACATCGGCGTCGGCATCGTGGTGCCGAGCATGATCGCGGCGAATGCGTACGCCAGCAGGGGGAACGCCCAGCGCGTGTTCACGCGGGTCGCAGCCTCAGCCACGGCTCGGTGCTTTCTGCGCCGAGACTGCATTCCAGTAGAACTCAGTGGGCGACGGCCTTCTCGGCGCCGACGCCGGTCAGCGAGCGCACCTCGAACTCGGCGTTGATGTCCGGATCGCCCCGGTCGGATGAAGTCAGGGTGCCGAGGGTGCCGAGCAGGAAGGCCAGCGGAATCGACACGATGCCGGGGTTGGCGAGCGGGAACCATGCGAAGTCGACGCTGGGCAGCATCGCGGTCTTCGATCCCGACACCGCCGGGGAGAACACAATCAGCACGATCGTCGAGATCAGACCGCCGTACATGCTCCACAACGCGCCGCGGGTGTTGAACCGCGGCCAGTACAGCGAGTACAGGATGGTCGGCAGGTTGGCCGCCGCGGCGACCGCGAAGGCGAGCGCGACCAGGAACGCAATGTTCTGCTCGGCCGCCAGCACACCGAGGCCGATCGCGAAGACACCCAGCACCACGACCGTGATCCGCGAGACCCGCACCTGCTCGCTCTCGCTGACCCGGTCGCTCTTGAGCACGCTGGCATAGATGTCGTGCGCGAACGACGTTGCCGCCGTGATGGTCAGGCCGGCGACCACGGCGAGGATCGTCGCGAACGCGACCGCCGAGATGATGCCGAGCAGGATCACCCCGCCGAGTTCGAACGCCAAAAGCGGTGCGGCCGAGTTCTGTCCGCCGGGGGCGGCCAGGATGGTGTCGGGCCCGACGAGCGCCGCGGCGCCGTAACCGAGCGCCAGGGTGAACAGGTAGAACGCGCCGATGAGCGCGATCGCCCAGACCACCGAGCGGCGCGCCTCCTTGGCTGTTGGCACGGTGTAGAACCGCATCAGTACGTGCGGCAAGCCCGCGGTGCCCAGCACCAGGGCCAGTGCCAACGAGATGAAGTTGATCTGTGATGTCAACGAGGCGCCGTACTGCGCGCCGGGGGCCAGGACATCGCGAGCGGCGACGGCGTCGTTGGACGAACCCGATACCGCGGACTGGGCCGCGCCGAGGATGCTGGAGAAGTTCGCGCCGAACTTGGCGAGCACCCACGCCGTCATCAGCGCGGCGCCGCCGATCAGCAGCACGGCCTTGATGATCTGCACCCAGGTGGTGCCCTTCATGCCGCCGATCAGCACGTAGACGATCATCAGGACGCCGACGACGGCGATCACCACGGCCTGGCCGAAGTCACTGGTGACGTTGAGCAGCAGCGCGACAAGTCCACCCGCGCCGGCCATCTGCGCCAGCAGGTAGAACAGGCAGACCGCAAGTGTCGTTGTGGCCGCTGCGAGGCGCACCGGGCGCTGCCTGAGCCGGAAGCTCAGCACGTCAGCCATCGTGAATTTCCCTGCGTTTCGCAGCAATTCGGCGACCAACAGCAGCGCGACGAGCCAGGCGACCAGGAAGCCGATGGAATAGAGGAAGCCGTCGTAGCCGTAGACCGCGATCGCACCCGCGATGCCGAGGAAGCTGGCGGCGGACAGATAGTCACCGGAGATCGCGATGCCGTTCTGGGGGCCGGTGAACGACCGCCCGGCCGTGAAGAACTCGGCGGCGGTGGCGTTGCGCTTGCTCGCGCGGATCACGATGTACAGCGTCACCGCAACGAACAGCCCGAAGATGCCGATGTTGGCGGCGGGGTTGCCCACGTTCGGGTCGACGGCCAGCAAGGTGGTCATACCGCACCGCCTTCCAGCTTGGTGCGGATGGCCTCGGCCCGCGGGTCGAGTTCGCGGTTGGCAAAGCGCACATACAGGCCGGTGATCACGAACGTGGAGACGAACTGACCGACGCCGATCAACAGCCCGACGTTGATGTCGCCCCACAACTTGATCGCCATGAAGTCGTGGGCGAAGGCGCCCAGAATCACGTAGGCGGCATACCAGATGAGGAACACCGCGCTCATCGGAAAGACGAAGCGTCGCAGCCGGCTCCGCAGTTCCTGAAACTCCGGGCTGGCCTGCACGGCCCGAAATTCTTCGCCGCTGACCGCAGTGTCCGAGGATGATCGTTGCGTCTCGGGCACGGGCGACTCCTGATCTAGATGTCGTTGCGTGTGCGCAGCCGGGAGACGCGCGTCACGCTCAGCTGATTGCCAGGCAACTCTAAGCCCAAACCTCGGATCTAGACTGGCGTCGTGGCGAAACTGCAGCTTGTCCAAGATCCCGCGGCCGACGCGCTGCTGGAATCCAACCCGTTCGCATTGCTGACCGGGATGCTGCTCGACCAGCAGTACCCGATGGAGGCGGCGTTCGCAGGTCCCAAAAAGATCGCGGACCGCCTCGGTGGCTTCGATGTCCGCGAGATCGCCGACTACGACCCCGAGAAGTTCGTCGAGTTGTGTTCGAAAACGCCCGCCATTCATCGCTTTCCGGGTTCGATGGCCAAACGAGTACAGGCGCTGGCGCAGTTGATCGTCGATCGCTACGGCGGTGATGCGGCCGCGCTGTGGACCGAGGGCGACCCGGACGGCGCCGAAGTCCTGCGTCGGCTCAAGGCCCTGCCGGGGTTCGGGGAGCAGAAGGCGAAGATCTTTCTGGCTCTGCTCGGCAAGCAGTACGGCGTGAGCCCCGAAGGTTGGCGCAAGGCCGCCGGCGACTACGGCAAGGCGGGATCGTACCGGTCGGTGGCCGACGTGGTCGACGCCGGTTCGCTGGAGAAGGTGCGGTCGTACAAGAAGCAGGCGAAGGCAGCGGCCAAGGCCGCAAAGGGTTAGACCGCGGCGTCCTCGGAGTCCAGGCGGGCCAGCGTCTTGATGACGGATGCGACGACGCGGCCGGTGGAGGTCCCGGTGTCGAGGCCCTCTTTGAGAGTGCGAAGCCGAAGGCCGCGTTCGCAGAGTTCGGCGATGGTGCGGGTGACCTCGGTACCGGTGCGGCCGAGCCGGTCGAGCGCGACCACGACGATGGTGTCGCCGGAACGGGCGTAGCTCAGCATGGAGTGCAGGCCCGCGCCGATGCGGTCGGCGGAGTCGGAAAGCCGGTCGGTGAACACCCGTCGGGGGTCGACGCCTGCAGCGTTGAGCGCCGCGAGCTGACCCTCGAGGCCCTGCTCGGCGGTGCTTGCTGTGGCGTAGCCCAGCGTGCAGGTCACGTACCCAAGGTCTCACGAGGCAGGTCGTCCCGAAAGCGACGCCGTGATGTTTGCGCCGAACCGTTACCAGACGTCGATATCCGAGAGATGAAGTAGTGGATTACGCGTGGTGCCGGGGTCGAGACGGAGCACACTGCTTGCCATGGCTGACGAAGTCCTGGACCCTATCCGCTTGGTCGGGCTGGAAGTGCTCGACGAGGGCACGACCACTCCTGGGCATCCGGCGCCGCTACTCTTCATCCACGGCGCCTGGCACGCCGCATGGTGCTGGGAGAACTTCCTCGGTTTCTTCGTCGAGAACGGTTATCGCGCAGTGGCGGTCAGCCTGCGAGGCCACGGTGCCAGTGCCGTGCCAAAGCGATTCAGGCTCTGTTCGCTGGCCGACTACATCGACGATGTCGAAAGTGTCATTGCGCGATTACCCGTCGCGCCAATCCTCGTCGGCCACTCGATGGGCGGGTTCATCGTCCAGAAGTATCTCCAGCGCAACGACGCAGCGGCGGCCGTTTTGTTGGCGTCCGCGTCCGTTCGCGGCAGCCGTGGCTTCGCGCAGCGCTTGATGCGGCGACATCCGTGGCTGATGTTCAGGAACATGGTCACCGGCGACGGCGCTTACGGGTACAACACGCCGACCGTCGCCCGCGGGTTGTTCTACTCGCAGAACACCGCCGAATCGGACGTGGCTCGCTACGCGGGGCTGGTCGGTAACGAAAGCCTTCGGGTCGCATTCGACACCTTCCGTCCGATCGCCAGTCCCGAGGGCGTGACGACACCCGTCCTTGTTCTTGGCGCGGAACTCGACGGCGCGATCACACGCGCGGAGGTCGACGCGACCGCGAGGGCGTATGGCGGGCAGGCCGAGATCTTCCCGGACATGGGGCACAACATGATGCTCGAACCGGGCTGGGCCGAGGTGGCCCGCCACATCGACGCGTGGCTCACCGCTCGCGGTCTGTGAGCGGCTCTCCGTCGAAGCGCTCCCGTGTGGCGATCTCGGCGACGGGTTTGCGGGTCAACTTCGTCAGTTGGCGGACCGGCTTGCCGAGCGGCAGTACAGCGGCGACCGCGTAGTTGTCCGGGATGCCCAGCAACTCACGAACACGCGGCTCTTCGGCGACGGCGGCGGTGGTGAGCACACCGCCGTACCCCTCGTTGCGGGCGGCCAGCAGGATGTTCCAGACGAACGGGTACACTGACGCGCCGGCGATCAGACCCACCCGGTCCAGGTGCTGATCGAATGCGGCCACGACGCCCAGATCGACGCAGACCACGAGCACCACCTCGGCGGTGCGCAGCGGAGACTGGTTCGGTACGTTGACCGCCGCGATCGTCTGCTCGTCAACACCGCAGGGATGCAACGGATTCCACGGGCTCTCACCGTTACGCAGCTGCGCGATGTAGCGTTTTGCCCCGGGTATCGCGCATTCGATCAGCGCCTCGCGTGTTGCGGTATGGCGCACCACGACGACCCGAGTGCCCTGGCGGTTGCCGCCGCTCGGCGCGAAGCGGGCGTTGTCGAGAATGCGCTCGAGGACGTCGTCGGGCAGCGGGTCGCCGGTGTACTCGCGCACTGCAGCCGTCGTGCGCATGACGTCGTAGAGATCCATGGCTATATCTTGGGCCTGTTGGTGGCGACCTATGCGAAGGTGGGGATATGAAGACGCACCTGAACTGCCCGTGTGGCGAAGCGATTGTCGGTAAGGACGAGGAGGACCTGGTCGAGAAGGCCCAGGCGCATCTGTCCGAGTCGCATCCCGGCCGCGATTACGACCGGGACGCGATCCTCTTCATGGCCTACTGATCCTGATTCCAAACCGACGCAATGGTCGATCGCGGGCGGGCGAATCAGCCGAAACGTCGGTTTGACGACTACTGATCCCGGCGAGCGACCGCATTTGCACGCGCCGGCGCGGCATGTCGCGGTGCAAACACGGTCGCTCGCGGGGGTTGAGGCAGACGTTACGGAACGACCGTCGAGCCGATCGTCGGCATGAACTGGCACTGCCGTTCGGTCGTCGTGACCTGTCCGAAGATCGTCGAGAGGATGCTGCCCGACCCCGTGTCGGCGATCGCCGTCAGAGTGGTCGGACCCTCGGGGTTGATATCCGAGCGCGGCTTGAGCGTGGCACTGCCCGACTTGCCGGTGGTCAGGTTGACCCAGGTGACGTTGAGCGGCAACTTCTGCTCGGCAGCGGGACCCGGTGTGCCGACCGCGGTGAACACGTAGGCGGTTTGGCCCGGACCGGGGCCCGGAGTCGGGATCTTCGCGGGGCCGGCCACCGAAATCGCGGTGGCGAGCACGTTTCCGCCGTCACCCAGGCAGCCGTTGCTGATCGACGGGTACATGAAGTCCTGCGTCGGCGGGGCGTCCGGACCGAAGCCGGGGCCGGGCGCCGCGGCCGGAGCCGGTGCGGGCGCTGGGCCCGGAGCCGGTGCGGCCTCCGGAGCCGGTGCGGGTGCTGGAACCGGTGCGGCCTCGGGTGCGGGCGCCGCGGCGACAGCCACCGGTGCAGTCGCAGGCACGGGTGCCGGAGCGGGTGCGGCCGCAGGTGCGGGCGGCACCTCCGGTGCGGGCACCGCTTCCGGTACGGGTCCGACAGCGTGAGCCGGATTGATCCCCGCCGGCAGATGCGCCTGCTCTCCCGGCACCGCGCCGGGCGCAGGGTTGTGCGCGACGAACTCGTTCACGGCGGTCGCGACGTTCCGCGACTCGGTGGGCGCGACCGCGTCACCGGCGAACACCGCGGCAGCGGCCATCAGCGTCGACGCGGCATTCGTCGGATCCGCGGCGGCCTGCTGGATCGCCGGGCTGATGCCCTGGACCGCAGTCAGGCCGGGTGCCTGCAGCCCGTCGATCGGCGCCGGGGGCGCGGGTTCGGCGGCGGCCACACCGGTCACGCCGCTGGCGAGCAGCGTGGCCGATGAGCCGATCGCGAGGGCGACGGTGGCGAACATCCTTCGAGCTGACATGGCTCCCTCAGAACGTGGTTGTAGTGGTCGTGTCTGCCAGTGGGTCGTTCGGTGTCGCCCCTCGGATCACGGAAGAGCCGACAGCGGCATCAACAGCGGCGCCACACCCGCGCTGGGCAGAGCCGGGGCAGCGGCAGGTGCGGCGACCGGGGCAGCGGCGGCGGGTGCGGCGGCCGCTGGCGTGGCCGCCTGGGCCGCGGCGGGCAGGAGGCCGGTCAGCGGCGTTCCCTCAGGCAGCAGCGAGGCCAACCCGGTCGGCAGGTTGGACAGCAGGTTGGCTGGGTTGGCCGGTGCGGCCGCAGGCGTCGCTGCGGGTGCCGCCGGTGCCGCGGGCATACCGGGCAGTGATGACGGCGGCTGCGGAAGGGTGACCGTCGCCGTCGCCGACGGAGGCGTCGCGGCCGGGGCGGCAGGGGCCTGAGCGGTGTTCAACAGCGATGTGAAGCCCTGCATGAGCTGCGTCGCGGCGGCCGGGTTCGACGCCAACTGCTGGATGAGCGGCAAGCCCGGCACGCTCGGCGCGGGCGCAGGCGCCGCGGGCTGGGCGGTGGCGGTGGCGCTCAGCGCCAGCGCGGCCGAGACCGCTCCCGCCGCGGCGATCATGGTGGTCGCGAACAGTTTTCCGGTGCTGCGCATGGTTCTCCCAATCAGTTGTGTCGGCACGTCTTCGCCCGAAGCTACGGAGTTACTGGTGTGACTCAAGTGACACGTGTGGCGGTGACTCAACCGTTACGCAAGCGAGGGGTTTCGGTGACCGGCGGATAGAGTCGGGCGGATAGACACCTCGACAAGCGCCCCGTCGACGTCGCGGATGGCTGCCCGACTGGCCGCTGCGGCGCCCGTGCTGTTGGTGATCAGCATCGCCGCGCGACTGGCGTGGACCTATCTGGTGCCCAACGGCGCGAACTTCGTCGACCTGCACGTCTACGTCGGAGGTGCCGGCACACTGAACCAACCCGGCGCGCTCTACGACTACATCTACGCCGAGCAGACGCCGGACTTCCCGCTGCCGTTCACCTATCCGCCGTTCGCCGCGGTGGTGTTCTACCCGCTTCACCTGTTGCCGTTCGGCCTCGTCGCGTTGTTGTGGCAACTCGGGATCATCGCCGCCCTCTACGGCGTGGTGCGCATCAGCCAGCGACTCCTGGGTTCCGGCGATCGGCGGATCGCGATGCTGTGGACGGCGGTCGGCATCTGGCTCGAACCGCTCCGCAGCACCTTCGACTACGGGCAGATCAACGTGGTGCTCGTGCTGGCGGTCCTCTATGCGGTGTACAGCACGCGGTGGTGGTTGTCCGGCCTGCTGGTCGGGGTCGCGGCGGGGTTGAAGCTGACGCCCGCGGTCTCGGGGTTGTACTTCCTCGGCGCGCGGCGATGGGGTGCGGTGATCTTTTCAGCGGTCGTATTCGTTGCGACCGTGGGGATTTCGGCCTTGGTCGTCGGCGACGAGACCCGGCGCTACTTCACCGAACTGCTCGGTGACGCCAATCGTGTCGGCCCGGTCGGCACGTCGTTCAACCAGTCGTGGCGCGGCGGGATATCGCGGATACTCGGGCACGACGCGGGTTACGGGCTCGCGGTCGTGGCGGGCATCGCGTTGACGGCTGTGCTGGCGATCCTGGCGTGGCGCGCAATCGGCGGCGCTTCGGATCGGTTGGGTGCGATCGTCGTGGTGCAGTTGTTCGGTCTGCTGCTGTCACCGATCTCGTGGACGCATCACTGGGTGTGGCTGATCCCGTTGATGATCTGGTTGCTGCACGGGCCGCTGAGCGCCCTGCAGGGCACGCGGGTGTTGGGGTGGGGGTGGCTGGCCCTGACCCTGATCGGCGTGCCCTGGCTGCTGAGCTTCGCGCAGCCCACGATCTGGGTGATCCCGCGACCGTGGTATCTGGCGTGGGCCGGGTTGATCTACATCGTCGCCACGCTGGCGACGCTGGCGTGGATCGCCGCTACTGGCCGACGATCCCGTTGATGTCCTTGGCCATCTCGAGGTCCTTCTCGGTGATGCCGCCCTCGGAATGTGTCACCAGTGCGAAAGTCACCGTCCGCCAGCGGATGTCGATATCGGGATGGTGATCCTTGGACTCCGCGTGCTCACCGACCCGGCGCACCGCGTCGATGCCGTCGAGAAACGCGGGGAACTTGATCGAGCGTCGCAGGGCGCCGTCGGCTCGCTCCCAGCCGGGCAGATCGGGCAGTGCGGCGTCTACTTGTTCGTCCGTTAACACAGCCATGGGTTCGACGGTATACCTTCGGTCGCGATGTCAGAGCAGATCGTGGTGGCCGGTGCGCTGATCGACGCCGGGGTGCTGCTGGTGGCGCAGCGCGAGCGGCCGCCCGAACTGGCCGGGCTGTGGGAGTTGCCCGGCGGCAAGGTGTCGGCAGGCGAGACCGACGAGGCCGCGCTGGCCCGCGAGCTACACGAAGAACTCGGCGTGGAAGTGACCGTCGGCGCGCGTCTGGGCGCCGACGTCGCGCTCGGACCGACGACGTCTCTGCGCGCCTACGTCGTCACCCGGACCGGTGGCACCCTGCATCCCAATGACCACCGGGCGCTGCGCTGGGTCACCGCCGACGAACTCGACGGCCTCGCTTGGGTTCCCGCCGACCGCGCGTGGGTGCCGGAGCTGCGCCTGGCGCTGGGGGGTCAGTAACGCAAGCCGTCGCGGACGACGCGCACCGCCGGTTGGTGATGCATCGCGTAGATGGGGTGCAGCAGCGCCGGATGCCGGCAGTGCACGCAGGATTCGCGCGATGCGGTGGTCGACGACAGCGTCAGGTGGTGACAGGTCGCGCATCGCACCACGAAAGCGGCGCCCATCCAGTTGAGCAGTCCGATGTAGATCGCCGCGACTGCGGCGGCCGCCAGCGCTCCGATGAGCACCACGGTGAGGATCTCGAAGATCATCATGACCCGTCTCCCTCCCTCGGGTAAGGAGGTCGACGGTAGTCACCGCACCTGCGCAAACGCTGTGTGCTCCGGACTACTTGATCTTGCGCGCCCGCTTGTGCACCTTCGCCAGGTCCTTGCCGCGCAGACCGTTGAGTTCCGCCTTGCGGACCTGGTGCACCACGACCGGGCAGCGCTTACACCGGGGCTTGCTGCGGCAGCACTTCTTCTTCGGCTTGAGGTCGGCGAGCTTGCTGGGCTTCAAGTGACGGACATCTCTCGTTTTCGTGATCGGCCGACCGCACTGCGACAATCTCGAAGTGGATTTTAGGAACGTCGCCATCGTGGCACACGTCGACCACGGGAAGACGACCCTGGTCGACGCCATGCTGCGTCAGTCGGGCGCGCTCACACACCGTGGTGACGACGCCACCGAGCGCATCATGGACTCCGGCGACCTCGAGCGGGAAAAGGGCATCACGATCCTCGCCAAGAACACCGCCGTGCACCGCCACCATGCCGACGGCAACGTGACCGTCATCAACGTCATCGACACCCCGGGACACGCCGATTTCGGCGGCGAGGTCGAGCGCGGGCTGTCCATGGTCGACGGCGTGCTGCTGCTGGTCGACGCGTCCGAGGGCCCGCTGCCGCAGACCCGCTTCGTGCTGCGCAAAGCGCTGGCAGCGCACCTGCCGGTGATTCTGGTGGTCAACAAGACCGACCGCCCGGACGCCCGAATCAGCGAGGTCGTCTCCGACAGCCACGACCTGCTGCTCGACGTGGCATCCGACCTCGACGAGGAGGCGCAGAAGGCCGCCGAGGAGGCGCTCGGGCTGCCGACGCTGTATGCGTCCGGCCGCGCAGGCATCGCCAGCACCACCGAACCCGCCAACGGTGAGAACCCGGACGGCACCAACCTCGACCCGCTTTTCGACGTGCTGATGGAGCACATCCCGCCGCCCACCGGCGACCCCGAAGCTCCCCTGCAGGCGCTGGTCACCAACCTCGACGCCTCGGCGTTCCTGGGCCGCCTGGCGCTGATCCGCATCTACAACGGCAAGCTGCGCAAGGGCCAGCAGGTCGCCTGGATGCGCGAGGTCGACGGCGTACCGGTCTTCACGAACGCCAAGATCACCGAACTGCTGGCCACCGTCGGCGTCGAACGCAATCCGACCGACGAGGCTATCGCCGGCGACATCGTCGCCGTCGCGGGCATGCCCGAGATCATGATCGGCGACACGCTCGCCGATCCGGACCACGCGCACGCGCTGCCGCGCATCAGCGTCGACGAGCCGGCCATCTCGGTCACCATCGGCACCAACACCTCACCGCTGGCGGGCAAGGTGTCCGGCCACAAGCTCACCGCGCGGATGGTGCGCAACCGCCTGGACCAGGAACTGGTCGGCAACGTGTCGATCAAGGTCGTCGACATCGGCAGGCCCGACGCGTGGGAGGTGCAGGGCCGCGGCGAACTGGCGCTGGCCGTGCTCGTCGAGCAGATGCGCCGCGAGGGTTTCGAGCTGACCGTCGGCAAGCCGCAGGTGGTGACCCGCACGATTGACGGCAAGCTGCACGAGCCGTACGAAGCGATGACCATCGACTGTCCCGAGGAGTTCGTCGGCGCCATCACGCAGCTGATGGCCGCACGCAAGGGCCGCATGGAGGACATGACCAACCACGCCGCGGGTTGGGTGCGGATGGACTTCGTCGTGCCGAGCCGCGGGCTCATCGGGTTCCGCACCGACTTCCTGACCATCACCCGCGGCACCGGCATCGCCAACGCGGTCTTCGACGGCTACCGGCCGTGGGCGGGGGAGATCCGCGCCCGGCACAGCGGCTCGCTGGTCTCCGACCGCAGCGGTCAGATCACGCCGTTCGCGATGATCCAGCTCGCCGACCGCGGCCAGTTCTTCGTCGAGCCCGGCCAGGACACCTACGAAGGTCAGGTCGTCGGGATCAACCCGCGCGCCGAGGATCTCGACGTCAACGTGACCCGGGAGAAGAAGCTCACCAACATGCGCAGCTCGACGGCCGACGTCATCGAAACCCTGGCCCGGCCGCTGGAACTGACCCTGGAACAAGCCATGGAGTTCTGCGCAGAGGACGAATGCGTCGAGGTCACCCCCGAGGTCGTCCGCGTGCGCAAGGTGGAGTTGAACGCGAGCCTGCGCGCCAGGGCCAAGGCGCGCGCGAAGGCCCGCGGCTGAAACCGACGGTCGCCGATCGGGCGGGTGCCTCAAAGTTGCCCGATACCCTGTTGGGCGTGCCCGGCCCCCGACGCGTCATCGCCATGTTGTCCGCGATGGTGACACTGTTGGCCGCCTGCACCGTCAGCCCGCCGCCCGCGCCGCAGAGCACCGACACGCAGCAGCAGCCGCCGCCTCCTCCGTTGAAGGCGACGCAGATCATCATGGCGATCGACTGGATCGGCCCCGGCTTCAATCCGCATCTGCTGTCCGATCAGTCGCCCGTCAACGCGGCGATCAGCTCGCTCGTGCTGCCCAGTTCCTTCCGGCCCATCGCCGATCCGAAGACCCCGACCGGGTCGCGGTGGGAGCTCGACACCACGCTGCTGGACTCGGCAGAGGTGACGAGCCGAGACCCGTTCACCGTCACGTACAAGATCCGCCCCGAGGCGTCGTGGACCGACAACGCGCCCATCGCCGCCGACGACTACTGGTACCTCTGGCAGCAGATGGTCAGCCAGCCCGGGGTCGTCGACCCGGCGGGCTACGACCTGATCACCGGCGTGCAGTCGGTCGAAGGCGGCAAGACCGCGGTCGTGACGTTCTCGCAGCCGTATCCGGCGTGGCGCGAGTTGTTCAACGACATCCTCCCGGCCCACATCGTCAAGGACGTGCCTGGCGGGTTCGCGGCGGGCCTCGCGCGGGCGCTGCCCGTGACCGGCGGTCAGTTCCGCGTCGAGAACATCGACCCCCAGCGCGACGAAATTCTGCTGGCCCGCAACGACCGGTACTGGGGTCCTCCGGCGAAACCCGATCAGGTGTTGTTCCGCAGGGGTGGCGACTCGGCGGCGCTGGCCGATTCGATTCGCAACGGTGACACGCAGGTCGCCCAGGTGCACGGCGGGTCGGCCGTGTTCGCCCAACTGTCCGCGATCCCCGACGTGCGCACGGCGCGGATCGTCACGCCGCGCGTGATGCGGTTGAGTCTGCGGGCCCAGCAGCCCGCGTTGCGGGATCCGCAGGTCCGCAAGGCCGTTCTGGGCCTGCTCGACGTCGACCTTCTGGCCGCCGTCGGCGCAGGTGACGACAACACGGTGACGTTGGCGCAGGCGCAGGTGCGCTCGCCGTCAGATCCCGGTTACGTCCCCACCGCCCCGCCCGCGATGGCCAAGGAGGACGCCCTCGGGCTCCTGGCCGACGCGGGCTACGAGCTGGAACCGGTCGTGACCAGTGCGCCGCTCACTCCCGGGAGCCCCCCGCCGGACGGTGACCGCGGGCGCATCGCCAAGGACGGTGAGCCGTTGGCGTTGGTGATCGGGGTGGCGGCCAACGACCCGACGTCGGTGGCCGTGGCCAACACCGCAGCCGATCAGCTGCGCAACGTCGGCATCGCGGCATCGGTGTCGGCGCTCGACCCGGTGGCGCTGTACGCCGAGGCGCTGCCCAACAACCGGGTCGATGCGGTGGTGGGCTGGAATCACGCGGGCGGGGATCTGGCCACGTCGCTCGCGTCGCGCTACGGCTGCCGCGCGCTGGAGGCGACGCCGGTGGCGACGGCCGAACCCGGCCCCCGGACCACGCCTCCCGCCACCCCGACACCGAAGACGACGCGGCCCACACCGACGGCCACGACGCCGAGCCCGCAGCCAGAGCCGGACTCGGACGAGCTGGTCCAGGCGCCGAGCAACATCACCGGGATCTGCGATCGCAGCATCCAGCCGAAGATCGACGCCGCGCTCGACGGCAGCGACGACATCGCCGATGTCATCACCGCCGTCGAACCGCGCCTGTGGAACATGGCGACCGTGCTGCCGATCCTGCAGGACACCACGATCGTGGCGTCCGGTCCGAGCGTGCAGAACGTCAGCCTGTCCGGCGCCGTGCCGGTCGGCATCGTCGGCGACGCCGGCGAATGGGTGAAGACCAAGCAGTAGCGCCGCGCCGGGACACCTGGTGAAAATGTGTTCCGGGCGGCAGGCAAGCTGGTGCGAATGGAACGCGATGATCACAGCGATGGGCGGCTGTTGTTCGTGCACGCCCATCCCGACGACGAGACGCTGACCACCGGCGCCACGATCGCCCACTACGTCTCCCGCGGCGCGCAGGTGCGCGTCGTGACGTGCACGCTCGGCGAAGAGGGCGAGGTCATCGGCGAGCGGTGGGCGCACCTGGCCGTGGACGAGGCCGATCAGCTCGGCGGGTACCGCATCGGCGAGTTGACCGCGGCGCTGAACGCGCTGGGCCTCGACGAACCGGAGTATCTCGGCGGTGCCGGGCGCTGGCGCGACTCTGGAATGGCGGGCACACCGCGGCGGCACCACGAGAGGTTCATCGACGCCGATCCCGCCGAGGCCGTGGGCGCGCTGGTCGAGGTCATCCGCGAGCTGCGCCCGCACGTCGTCGTCACCTACGACCCGCAGGGCGGCTACGGACATCCCGACCACATCCACACCCACGAGGTGACAATGGCCGCCGTGGCCGCCGCCGAAGGGCCGGAGTTTCCTGGCGAGCCGTGGGCCGTGCCGAAGGTCTACTGGGCTGTGACGTCCAAGGACGCGATCGCTGAAGGGCTCGCCAGGATCGACGATGCGCCCTCCGAGTGGACCCGAGTGACTGTGGACGAGGTGCCGTTCGGCTATCCCGACGACGAGATCGACGCGGTGATCGAAGATTTCGAACAGTTGAGCGCAAAGGTGGCGGCGATGCGCGCGCACGCCACGCAGATCACCGTCGCCGCGGACGATCGCTCGTTCGCGCTGTCCAACAACATCGCGCTACCGGTCGGGGGCGTCGAGCACTACATCCTGGCCGCGGGTTCGGCCGGTGAACGCGACAGTCGAGGGTGGGAAACCGACCTCCTCGCCGGACTGGACCTTCAATAGCGGCGCCGAGAGGGAGTAAGCTCGCCCGCAGTCGGCGGCGCGACGAAGGGACGGCACATGGATCCAGATCTCGATCCCAACCTGCAGCACTGGCAGGACCGGTTCGACAGCCTGCAGTGGGTGATCGGTTCCCTCACCGGCATGCTGGACAGCATCCCGACCTGACCTCGCTCACTACCACCGCCGGGCCTCGAAGCGTGGCGGTCCTGACGCTGCTGGCCATCGATGGGGTGTTGTGCGCCATCGCTTCGGCCTTCTTCCTTCCGCTCCGCCTGGGATCCGTTCCTTTTCCGATCAGCGCGCTGATCGCCGGCCTGGTCAACGCCGCGCTGGTGTGGGCCGGGTTGCACTGGACCACGTCGCCGCGGGTCGCGGCCCTTCCGTTGTGGACCTGGCTGTTGACGGTGGGGCTGATGACGCTGGGTGGACCGGGAGACGACCTGATCTTCGGCGGCGCCGGCGTGCTGGAGTTCGCGGCGCTGCTGCTCATCGTGCTCGGCACGCTCCCGCCTGCGGCGGTGCTGCGGGCGTACGTGAAGCGAGGACTAGGGTGACCCGTATGTCAGGCGTACGGCACGCGCAAGCGGTTTCACCATGTGAGACCGGATCTGAGTCGGAGGGGATGAAACTCTTCGGCGGCGGGGTTACAGGGGAGTGGCTCTGAACCCTCAGCGCGGCGCCGATCTGCCCGACCCGGTGATCTCATCGAAGCCCGATCAGCCCAGTCCTGCGGCGCTGCGGCGGGTACTGCGACGCGCACGCGACGGGGTGGCGCTCAACGTCGACGAAGCCGCGATCGCGATGACCGCTCGCGGCGATGACCTCGCCGACCTGTGCACCAGCGCCTCACGGGTGCGCGACGCCGGACTCGAGGCGGCAGGGCGGCGCGGGCCCTCGGGACGGCTTCCGGTCAGCTACTCGCGCAAAGTCTTCATTCCCGTCACGCATCTGTGCCGTGACACCTGCCACTACTGCACGTTCGTCACCGTCCCCGGCCGGCTGCGTGCGCAGGGCAAGGGCATGTACATGGAGCCCGACGAGATTCTCGACGTCGCGCGGCGCGGAGCCGAATTGGGTTGCAAGGAGGCGTTGTTCACGCTCGGTGACCGCCCTGAGGCGCGGTGGGACGAGGCCCGACAGTGGCTCGACGAGCGGGGTTACGACTCCACGCTGGACTACGTGCGCGCGATGGCGATCCGCGTCCTCGAAGAGACCGGGCTGCTGCCACACCTGAATCCCGGCGTGATGAGTTGGTCGGAACTGTCCCGGCTCAAGCCGGTCGCACCGTCGATGGGCATGATGCTCGAAACCACCTCGCGGCGGCTGTACGAGACTCGCGGCGCGGCTCATTACGGCAGCCCGGACAAGGACCCCGAGGTTCGGCTGCGGACCCTGGCCGACGCGGGTCGGCTGTCGATCCCGTTCACCACGGGCCTGCTCGTCGGGATAGGTGAAACGCTTGTCGAGCGGGCCGAGGCCATTCACGCGATTCGTCGGTCGCACAAGGAGTTCGGGCACGTTCAGGAAGTGATCGTGCAGAACTTTCGGGCCAAGGACCACACCGCGATGGCCGCATCGCCGGACGCGGAGTTCGAGGACTTCCTGGCCACCATCGCGGTCACCCGTCTGGTGCTGGGACCGAAGATGCGGGTTCAGGCACCGCCGAACCTCGTGTCGCGCAACGAGTGTCTGGCCCTCGTCGGGGCTGGGGTCGACGACTGGGGCGGTGTCTCGCCGTTGACCCCCGACCACGTCAACCCCGAACGCCCGTGGCCTGCACTCGACGAGCTGGCCGCGGTGACCGCCGACGCCGGCTACGACCTGGTGCAGCGGCTCACCGCGCAGCCGCAGTACGTGCTGGCGGGTGCGGCGTGGATCGACCCGCGAGTGCGGGGCCACGTCGACGCGCTTGCCGACCCCGACACCGGTTTCGCGCTGGACGTCAACCCAGTTGGGCGGCCGTGGCAGGAGCCCGATGAGGCGTCGGAGTCGTTGGGCCGCACCGACCTTCACTCCGCGATCGACGACGCCGGGCGGCTCACCGAGACCCGCAGCGACCTCGACAGCGCGTTCGGCGATTGGGAGTCGATCCGGGAGAAGATTTCCGAACTCGCGGCCAGGGCACCCGAACGCATCGACACCGATGTGCTGGCGGCGTTGCGCGCCGCCGAACGCGATCCGGCCGGGCTGTCGGATGACGCGTACCTGGCGCTGGCGTGCGCCGACGGTCCGGCATTGGACGCGGTTGGCGCGCTTGCCGATTCGCTGCGTCGCGACGCCGTGGGCGACGACGTCACGTTCGTCGTCAACCGCAACATCAACTTCACCAACATCTGCTACACCGGCTGCCGGTTCTGTGCTTTCGCACAGCGTAAAGGCGACGCCGATGCGTACTCGCTGTCGGTGGACGAGGTCGCCGACCGGGCGTGGGAGGCGCACGTCGCGGGCGCGACCGAGGTGTGCATGCAGGGCGGTATCGACCCCGAACTGCCCGTCACCGGCTACGCCGATCTGGTGCGCGCGGTGAGGAAGCGCGTGCCGTCGATGCATGTACATGCGTTCTCGCCGATGGAGATCGCCAACGGTGTCACCCGCAGCGGCCTGTCGATTCGCGAATGGCTGACGTCGTTGCGCGAGGCGGGGTTGGGCAGCATCCCGGGCACCGCGGCAGAAATTCTCGACGACGAAGTGCGATGGGTGCTGACGAAAGGCAAGCTGCCGACGTCGATGTGGATCGAGGTCGTGACGACCGCCCACGAGGTCGGTCTGCGATCCAGCTCGACGATGATGTACGGCCACGTCGACCAGCCCCGACACTGGGTCGGCCACCTACGGGTATTGCGCGAAATCCAAGACCGTACGGGCGGGTTCACGGAATTCGTGCCGCTGCCGTTCGTGCACCAGAGCTCGCCGCTGTACTTGGCCGGCGGCGCGCGGCCGGGCCCGACACACCGCGACAATCGCGCCGTGCACGCGCTCGCGCGCATCATGCTGCACGGCCGGATCTCCAACATCCAGACCAGCTGGGTCAAACTCGGCGTCGAGCGCACCCAGGTGATGCTCACCGGCGGCGCCAACGACCTCGGCGGCACCTTGATGGAGGAGACGATCTCGAGGATGGCCGGTTCGGAGTTCGGCTCCTACAAGACGGTCGAGGAACTCGTCTCGATCGCCGAGGGCATCGGCCGCCCGGCGCGCCAGCGTTCCACGACGTACGCCCCCCTCGCCGCCTAGCTTTACTTCCGCGAGCGACCGTGTCTGCACCCCGACACGCCGCGTTCCGGCGACATTCTGCGGTCGCTCGCGGCCTGAAACGGGCCTGAAAGCGCGGGCCCAACGGCGACGCCTATTTCGTCGATGGCGACTTCACGCTCAAGGGCGTCACCAAGCCGATCACCCTCGAAGTCGAGTTCAACGGCGTCAACCCCGGCATGGGGCAGGGCGAGGTCGCCGGCTTCGGGGCCTCAGTTGTGCTGAACCGCAGAGACTTCGGCATCGACATCGACATGCCGCTCGAGACCGGCGGCGCGGTCGTCGGCGACAAGGTCACCGTCACACTCGAGATCGAGGCCCTCAAGCGGGCCTGACCCGTCAGGTCTTCAACGGCAGCGGTGGTGGTGTCTCGTCGGGCACCACCACCGCGACGACCGACTCGAGAAGCCAGAAGACCACGGTCGCCACCACGATCACCAACGCGGGCACGACGATGATCGGGGCGGCGACGAGCAGCACCAGAAGCAGGGCGCCCGGCAGATCTCTCCACCAGCCGGCGCCTCCCTTGCCCTGCAGGATCGCGGCCAGCCGCACCGTCGCCCAGATAATCCAGCGCCGCAGCAGGCTCACGCCATCGCGCTGCATCTGCAGGCGAAAGCGATAGTCGGCGGTCCGGCGGTCGCAACCCGTGCGCTCAGGAAAGCGCCACAGGTAGTCGTGGAGGACGGCCGCGCGCGCATAACGCCCGGCGCGAGGCACGAACCAGGCCACCACGCCCGGCACCGACACCAGATCGGTTGCGAAGTCGGCGCTGACCTCGAACTGCTCGTTCGGCCCCTCGAACCTGAGCCGCTGCGTAGTTCGCCACTCGTCCCACGCGCTCTCCTTGAAGACCCGTTTGGTGGCGCGTACGGCGTCGACCTCGGCTGCGGTCAGTTGTCGGACATGGAGGACGGCCGTCTTGTCGACGGGCGGGGCGCAACGTTCCATCACGCAGGTATAGCAAGGTCGTCGCCTCGCGCGGTCGGACTAAGGGGTGTCTGCTAGGCAGTTGTATGTGCAACGTTTAGTATCAGTAACCACGCGCAACCCTTAACAGGGCTGCGTGTGAAAGTTAGGGCACACTGAGACGACCGTCCAAGTAACGACCACGGATACTTGCGGCTGAGCTTGGATGCCCACCCCGTACGGCAGCCCACCGGACAGGAGATCGAGGAGACCTTGAGGAGAACACGGTGACGTACGTCATTGCCGAGCCTTGTGTCGACGTCAAAGACAAGGCGTGTATCGAGGAATGCCCAGTCGACTGCATCTACGAAGGCGCTCGCATGCTCTACATCCACCCAGATGAGTGCGTGGACTGTGGTGCCTGCGAGCCGGTGTGCCCCGTCGAGGCCATCTACTACGAAGACGACGTGCCCGATCAGTGGAGCAGCTACACGCAGCTCAACGCCGACTTCTTCGACGAACTCGGTTCGCCCGGTGGCGCGTCGAAGGTGGGCCAGACCGACAACGACCCGGAGCCGGTCAAGAGCATGCCGCCGCAAGGTGAGGACTGAAAACGGTTCACACAGGGCGCAGTATGCCGCCGCCCGCACAGCGCGGCCGAGCGGCGCGACAGCCCCGTAGCGCGTCGCTGCCGGCGTTTCCCTGGGACACGCTGGCCGACGTGACCGCTCTGGCTCGCGCGCACCAGGACGGCATCGTCGACCTGTCCGTGGGCACCCCGGTGGACCCGGTGGCGCCGGTCATCCGCGATGCGCTGACGGCGGCCAGCGCCTCGCCCGGCTACCCGACCACGGCAGGCACCCCGGCACTGCGAGAGGCTGCCGTGAACGCGCTGGCGCGTCGCTACGGCATCACGGGCCTGTCGGCCGACAGCGTGCTGCCGGTGATCGGAACCAAAGAGCTCATCGCCTGGTTGCCGACGCTGTTGGGGCTGGGTCCCGACGACGCTGTGGTCGCGCCCGAGCTGGCCTATCCGACGTACGACGTCGGCGCGCGGCTGGCGGGCGCGCGGATCGTGCGGGCCGACTCCCTGACACAACTCGGTCCGCAGACCCCCGCTCTGGTGTACCTGAACTCGCCGAGCAACCCGACGGGCAAGGTGCTGGGCGTCGACCACCTACGCAAGGTGGTCGGCTGGGCACGCGAGCGCGGTGTACTGGTCGCCTCCGACGAGTGTTACCTCGGGCTCGGCTGGGACGCCGCACCGGTGTCGGTGCTGCATCCGTCGGTGTGCGACGGGGACCATACGGGGTTGCTGGCCGTGCATTCGCTGTCCAAGACGTCGTCGCTGGCCGGGTATCGGGCCGGTTTCGTCGCGGGAGACCCGAGCGTCGTCGCCGAGCTGCTGGCGGTTCGCAAGCACGCCGGAATGATGGTGCCGACACCGGTGCAGGGCGCGATGGTCGCCGCTCTCGACGACGACGAGCACGAATGCGAGCAGCGCGCCCGCTACGAGAAACGGCGTGAGATCCTGCTTCCGGCCGTGCGTGCGGCCGGGTTGACCGTCGAAGACTCCGAGGCCGGGTTGTACCTGTGGGCAACGCGCGGGGAGCCTTGCCGCGACACCGCCGCCTGGCTCGCGCAGCGCGGCATCCTCGTCGCACCCGGCGAGTTCTACGGCGCCCGCGGGACCAAACACGTGCGGATCGCGTTGACCGCGACCGACGAGCGGATATCGGCGGCCGCACAGCGCCTCACGGCCGGCTAGGTTCCGTCGCTCGTAAGCCGAGCGCGAGCACCAGCCGGTCGTCGGGATCGTTCAGCGACGTCGACAACAACTTCTCGATGCGACGGATTCGGTAGCGCACCGTGTTCGGATGCACGTGTAATCGCTGAGCGACCGCGGTGATGTCACCGAACGCGTCAAGGTAGGCCCCGAGCGTTTCGGCGAGCACCGGATCCTGTTCTCGCAGTTGATGTATCCGCGGGTCGACGAGCCGCTGACCGACCCGCGACACGATCTCGTCGAGCAGCACGGTGGTACGCGCGTCGTCGAGCGACGCGACATGGCCGATCGCGCCGGGATGACGCTGTGCGCTGTCGAAGACCCGGTCCACATCGGCGCGTGCGTTCGCGGCGGCCGCCAGTCCGGCAAGCGGGGCGGCGACGACCGTCCGCAGCGAGAGACCCAGTTCCCGGTCGAGCGTCGCGACCACACCGCGCGCCCACGACATCACCGACGACGGCGCACCGATCTTCGGAAGTAGCACATAGACCCGCCCACCACTCGACGTGATCTGAGCATCGGGCCGAAAAGCGCTGGCGCTCAGGGCGATCACGCTCGCCGGTGTGGTGCCCTCGGGATCGACGAAACCGACGAGTGCCCCTCGGCCCTCGACGGAGATGCCGAGTTCCTGTGCGACGGCTGCGACATCGACCGCGTCACCGGACAGGCCGAGCAGCTCCTGCAGCTGTCTGGTGTGTGTGGACGGCGAGGCCGACAGCCGCGACAGGATTCGTGCCGCCAAGACAGCGCCGCCGCGCAGCACCTCCTCCACATCGTCGGCCAGCGCAACCGAACCCTGCTGCAGCCAAATGGTTCCGGCGAACCGGTCCGCTTTCGCATCGGGAACGTGGATGCCGACCGCCAGGCGCGGTCGCAGCCCCAACTCCGGTCGTTCGGCGACGCGCACGATGTCGGTGCTCGAACGCAGGGCGTCGAAAATGCCCCACTGCGCGAGCCAGGCCAGGTGCTCGGGCGGGCCGGCGCGGCCGAGGATGGTCAGCCGGCGTAGCTCGTCGGCCTCATCGCTGGACGCCGAATACGCCAGCACGTGGGAATTCTCGTCCTCGATGCTGATCATGCCGCGAGTGCGATCGGCCATCGACTGGGCCAAGCCGAACAGGTCGGTGCCCGGATCGTGGTGCGGATCGCCATGGTCGCCGTGATGTTCGAACGCGTGGTTCACCAGTTTGTACAGCGACTCCCAGCGGGCCTGCGGTTCGACGGCCACCACCGCGGTGCCCAGCGCGACCGCCTGCTCGACCGCGGCAGGAGACGGTTCCTTGACGAAGATCGCCGCGGGCACCCGGCCGGTGCCTGCGAACTGCCGCTCGAGCCAGCGCACCGCGTCCACGTCGTCGACACCGAGCAGAAAGAACAGGTCCGCCGAGCCGGGTCCGACGGCCAGACCCAGCCGGACATCGTCGGCGTCGACCAGGGCGACCGATGCGACGGGCATGTCCAGGCCGCGCGGCGCCTCGACCAGCGTCACCATGGTCCGGTCCAGCGTCAGCAGCAGTCGGCCGAGGCCGAGACCGGCGGTTCGTGGCTCCATCGCACACCCCTTTGTCTGATCCGACTATAGATCGCCGGTGGCATTGTCGAATCGGCCATCGGATCGGGAGTCGTGGCAGAGCATCATTTCGTCATGGATGCGATCACCGACGTGCCCCCTCCGGTGAACGAGCCGGTCCACGAATACGCGCCGGGCTCGGGTGAACGCGCCCGGCTCATCGAGGCACTCACCTCCGTCGCCGCCCACCCCGCCGACCTGCCGCACGTCATCGGCGGCCGGCACCGGATGGGTGACGGCGACCGCATCGACGTGGTGCAGCCACACCGTCACACCGACCCTTCCGGGCGGTTGGGCACTCTGACCAACGCCACTCACGCCGACGCTGCTGCCGCCATCGAGGCCGCGATGGCCGCCAAAGTGCAGTGGGAGGCCACTCCGTTCGACGACCGGGCAGCGGTGTTCCTGCGGGCGGCCGACCTCCTCGCAGGCCCGTGGCGCGAAAAACTGTGCGCCGCCACCATGCTCGGGCAGTCGAAGTCGGCGTACCAAGCCGAGATCGACGCGGCCTGCGAGCTCATCGACTTCTGGCGGTTCAACGTCTCGTTCGCCCGAAAGATCCTCGAGCAACAACCGATCAGCGTGCGCGGGGTCTGGAACCGCACCGACTACCGACCGCTCGATGGATTCATCTACGCGATCACGCCGTTCAACTTCACCGCGATCGCGGGCAACCTGCCGACCGCGCCTGCGCTGATGGGCAACACCGTGATCTGGAAGCCCTCGCCCACCCAGACATTCGCCGCCTATCGCACGATGCAGTTGCTGGAGCAGGCCGGTCTGCCGCCCGGCGTCATCAACCTGCTCACCGGGGACGGCGTGGCGGTTTCCGAGGTGGCGCTGTCGGATCCGCGGCTGGCAGGCATCCACTTCACCGGGTCGACCACGACGTTCCAGCATCTGTGGCGCGAGGTGGGCAACAACATCGACCGCTACCACGGCTACCCGCGTCTGGTGGGCGAGACGGGCGGCAAAGACTTCGTCGTCGCCCATGCCAGCGCGCAGCCCGACGTGCTGCGCACGGCGCTGATCCGCGGCGCGTTCGACTATCAGGGCCAGAAGTGCTCGGCGGCGTCACGGGCGTTCATCGCGCGCTCGGTGTGGCAACAGATGGGTGACGACTTTCTCTCGGCGACAGAGGAACTGCGCTACGGCGACGTGGCCGACCTGAGCAACTTCGGCGGTGCGCTGATCGACGCACGGGCGTTCGCCAAGAACGTCAAGGCGATCGAGCGCGCGAAGACGGCCCACGTGACCATCGCCGTCGGCGGCGAATACGACGACATGGAGGGCTATTTCGTCCGCCCGACCGTGCTGTTGTCCGACGACCCGACCGACGAATCGTTCCACACCGAGTATTTCGGGCCGATCCTGGCGGTTCACGTCTACCCCGACGACGGATACGACCGCATCCTCGACGTCGTCGACACCGGGGCGAAGTACGCGCTGACCGGTGCGGTGATCGCCGACGACCGCTCGGCGGTGCTGCAGGCCGAACGGCGACTGCGCCATGCCGCAGGCAACTTCTACATCAACGACAAGCCGACCGGCGCAGTCGTTGGGCAGCAGCCCTTCGGCGGATCGCGGGCATCGGGCACCAACGACAAGGCCGGTTCGGCGCTGAACCTGCTGCGGTGGACGTCGGCGCGCTCGGTCAAGGAGACCCTCGTCCCCCCGACCGACCACAACTATCCGCACATGGGGCAGTGATGGGGGTCTTCGAACGGTTTGCGCGGCCGGCGATCATGGCCGCGGGCCGGCGGGACTCTCTGCGAAGAGCCGCCGAGCGCCTTCCGGTGACACGCGATGTCGTGCACCGGTTCGTGCCGGGGGAGACGGTGCACGACGCGCTCGATGCCGTTGTCCAATTGCGTGATTCGGGTCGCCTCGTGTCGGTCGACCACCTCGGCGAGGACGTGACCGACGCGGACACCGCGACCGAGAACGTGCACGCGTATCTGGCGCTGCTGGACGGACTCGCACGGCGTGAAGAGGGGCCGGCGGTCGTGCGACCGCTCGAGGTCTCGTTGAAGTTGTCGGCGTTGGGGCAGGCGCTGGCACGCGACGGTGAGAAGATCGCGCTGGAGAACGCTCACACCATCTGCGAACGGGCACAGGGCATCGGCGTGTGGGTGACGGTGGATGCGGAAGACCACACCACCACCGATTCGACCCTGTCGATCGTGCGCGATCTGCGCACCGAGTTCGGCTGGCTGGGAACGGCTCTGCAGGCGCACCTCAAGCGCACCCATGCCGACTGCCGGGAATTCGCCGCCCCTGCTGCATTCTCTTCGCGCAAGCGCTCATCGGCGGCTGCGCGAATCCGGTTGTGCAAAGGTGCTTACAACGAACCGGCGTCGGTGGCCTACCGCGACCGCGACGCCGTCACCGACTCCTACCTGCGCTGCCTTCGGGTGCTGATGGCAGGGAACAGTTACCCGATGGTGGCCTCGCACGACCCGGCCGTCATCGCGGCGGTACCCGCACTGGCCGCCGAGAACTACCGCAGCCGAGACGATTTCGAATACCAGATGCTGTACGGCATCCGCGATGCCGAGCAGCGCAGGCTGACCGATGCGGGCAACCATGTGCGGGTGTACCTGCCATTCGGCGCCCAGTGGTACGGGTACTTCGTGCGCAGGCTCGCAGAGCGGCCCGCCAACCTGATGTTCTTTCTGCGGGCGCTGGCCGAACGTCGCGGCGCCTAGAGTGCCACGCCGACGGGAATACCGGGCGAGCTGACGGGGCGGGCCGCGACCGGCATCACGACCGTCCCCCGGCATGCTCCGCCCAGGATCTCGGTCTGCCAGGTCCCGAACAGCTGTCCGTCGATGTCGGGGGCGTAGAACACGCGGGACCGCGCCGGCGCGTACTCGCTAGCAACCCCATCACCGCGGAAGCACTCCCACTGCCAGTTGTAGGCGTACTGCCACCGCGCCCCGTCCCAGGTGTAGCGGACCGGTTGCGGGATGGTGGGATTGCCCGGCGCGGGACCCGACACGACGGTGGCGACGCACAGCCCAGTCGAGCAGTCGGTCGCCAGCACGTACTGCGCGCTGAAATCGGGTTCAGGTTGAGCGGCGGCGATGCTGGTGCCCATCTTGTCCGACGCGTAGGTGACGATCTCGTAGCGCCCGTTCCACGCCGGATTCGCTGCGGCGGCCGTCGGCAACAGCGAAACACTCGCGGCCACAGCACATGTCAGCCCCAACAGCGCACTGGTCAGGGCACGGGCGGACATATCGTGAACATTACTGAGCCGAATTCCCCCGACCCCTCGCGACACGGTTTGCCGAAGGCTACGACACCGTCACGGATTGGTCTCGATGTGCCGGTGGTTGCGGGGTCTCGCCGCAACCGGCGGAGGACACGACGAAGTAGCCGGCGCCGCCGAACACCAGCGGCATCATCGCCATCATCCCGTAGATCGCGGTCATCGTGTCACCTCCCCCGATCGCTCCTACTTGGTATACGAAGCAGCGCGGCTCGCGGTTCGAAGTCATTGTCGACGGGCCGGTTACACCCGAGGCGAGAAGATGCGGAACGTGTTGTCCTCGGGATCGCGGAAGACGACCCAGTACAAACCGTCCTCCTGGTGATCACTGACCCGCACCGCGCCCAACGATTCGACCCGGTCGGCGTGCTCCGACCACGCGGGTCCGCCGTTGAAGTCGATCATCAGCCGATTCTGTCCCGTGGGTAAATCCGCGGCCGTTTGCCCCTGGAACATCCAGGTCACGCCGCCGTCGTCGAGGCCGACGGTCGCGAACTCCGCGGTCGCGTGCTCGTCGACCGGCCGGTTGAGCACCCTGGACCAGAAGCGCGCCAGCGCAGCGGCGTCGCGGCAGGCGAACGAGTACATGCCGATCGGCATGGTGTCTGAGGTCGCCATGTTCAGTCTCCCGTGGTCGCTTTTCTGCGTCACTGTGAAGACTCGGCACCGCGACCAAACTCATCGCATCCGCTAGTGCCCCGACAGCACCAGCAGGGTCCATGCCGCGATCGACTGCGCGTCGGTGATCACCCCGTCGCGCATCATCTGCTCGATCTCGGCACGGGTGAACCATTCGCTGTGCATGTCCTGTTCCTCGTGCTCGCGGTCGTGCTCGCCCTCGGTGATGCCGGTCGCCAGGAACACCCAGCCGCGCTGGCTGCTCATTCCGGGCGCCACGTCGAGCAGTCCCAGCCGCACCAGCTCCGACGCGCGCAGGCCCGTCTCCTCGCGCAGTTCGCGGGCCGCAAGGTCGGCGGGCGCGAGTGCCTTCTGGTCCGGGGCGGTGCCCTGCGGAAACTCCCAGCGCCGGAGACCCAGCGGATAGCGGAACTGCTCGACCAGTCGGAACCGGTCACCGTCCCTGGCAATCACCAACGCATACGTAGGCTTGTCCACGACCGCGTAGATGCCGTCGCTGCCGTCGGGTCGGCGGATGTCGTCCTCACGCAGCGCCATCCAGTTGTTTCGGTAGACCTCGCGCGACGCCAGCCGCTCAATGTGAGTCACGCGCCCAGTATCGCCGAGTCGATATGGGTAACCTCGCTGCTTATGCTGCTGGCTTCGCTCAACCCCGCCGCGGTCGCGGGTGGTGCTGACGTCGGGGACGCGGTCCGCATCGCCGGGGCGCAGTTGTCGCGCAGCGATCTGGTGGGCGCCGCGACTTCGGTGGCCGAACGCGTCGCGGGTGCGCACCGGGTCGCCGTGCTGGCCACCCCGACCGTGGAGACCGTATTGGCGGTGACGGGCTGCCTGATCGCCGGTGTGCCGGTCGTCCCGGTGCCCGCCGACGTCGGCGCCGCCGAGCGCAGACACATACTGGGCGACTCGGGCGCGCAGGCGTGGCTGGGGGAGAAGCCCGCGGAGACCGAGGGTCTGCAGCACGTGCCGGTGCGACTGCACGCCCGCTCGTGGCACCGCTACGCCGAACCGCCCGCCGAGTCGCCCGCGTTGATCGTCTACACGTCCGGCACGACCGGCCCGCCCAAGGGTGTCGTTGTCAGCCGCCGCGCGATCGCCGCCGACATTGACGCACTCGCCGAAGCGTGGCAGTGGACCCCCGACGATATCCTGGTGCACGGCTTGCCGCTGTATCACGTGCACGGGTTGATCCTCGGCCTGCTGGGGTCGCTGCGCATCGGAAACCGATTCGTGCACACCGGAAAACCGAGTCCGCAGAACTATGCGGCGGCAGGTGGGACGGTGTACTTCGGGGTGCCGACGGTGTGGTCGCGGGTGGCCGACGACGCGGAGGCGGCAAAGGCTCTGGGGTCGGCGCGGCTGCTGGTATCGGGCAGCGCCCCGCTGCCGGTGCCGGTGTTCGACAAGTTGGTCGAAAGGGCCGGGCACCGGCCTATCGAACGCTACGGCTCGACGGAGTCGTTGATCACGATCAGCACCCGCGCCGACGGTGAGCGCAGACCCGGCTGGGTAGGCCTGCCGCTGACCGGTATCCAGACGCGGCTGGTCGACGAGCACGGTGGCGCGGCGCCGCACGACGGGGAAACCATTGGTCAGCTTCATGTTCGGGGCGCGACGTTGTTCGACGGCTACCTCAACCGACCCGATGCGACAGCCGAGGTACTCGACGCCGACGGCTGGTATCGCACGGGCGACGTCGCGGTGATAGACGCCGACGGTATGCACCGGATCGTCGGACGCGAATCCGTCGACATGATCAAGACCGGAGGTTTCCGGGTGGGCGCCGGCGAGATCGAGGCGGCGCTGCTTGGGCACGATGGCGTGCGCGAAGTCGCGGTCGTCGGTTTGCCCGACGAGGACCTCGGCCAGCGCATCGTCGCGTTCGTCGTCGGTGACGCCACCCCGGACGAGCTGATCGAGTTTGTGGCCCAACAGCTTTCGATACACAAGCGACCTCGTGAGGTGCGGCTGGTGGACTCGCTGCCGCGCAACGCGATGGGCAAGGTGCTCAAGAAGGAGCTGGCACGGTGACGCTGAAGTTCGACGAGATCTGCATCGACGCCCACGACGCTTCCGCATTGGGCCGGTGGTGGTCGCAGGTGCTGGGCTGGCCGCACGACGTCGACGACGACGGTGACGTCGTGCTGCACGCACCGACTGGCGCCGGCCCCAACTGGCTGTTTCTCGGGGTGCCCGACGACAAGGTCGTCAAGAATCGCATCCACTTCGACTTTCGGCCCGACGATCAGCAGGCCGAGGTCGAGCGGGTGGTCGGCCTCGGGGCCCGCCACGTCGACATCGGCCAGGGCGACGAAAGCTGGATCGTGCTGGCCGATCCGGAGGGCAACGAATTCTGCATCCTGGCCGCCGAAGATTGACCCCGCCCGCCCTTGTTGTGCGAGCATTGCTCCTATGTCAAGCCGCGGTGGTTTGGCCTGTGTGGTGGCGTGTTTGTTCGTCGGCGTGTAAGCGGTTGTAGACGACTCGTGCCAGGCGTCGTTTGAGGCAGCGCAGGGCTTCTTTGGTGGAGTCGCCCTGGGCGAGTTTCATGCGGTAGTAGGCGTGTCCTGGGCTGCCGACGAGGCGGATCTGGGTCAGTGCGATGCGGTGCAGGGCGGCGTTGAGTTGTCGGTTGCCGGCGCGGCTGAGGCGCACACGGCCGGTGGTGTTGCCTGACCAGACGGGGATGGGGGCGGTGCCGCTGTGGCAGGCGAAGGCGGCTTCGCTTTTGAACCGGGTGATGCCGGCGGTTTCGCCGACGAGTTTGGCGGCGGTGAGCTCGCCGCAGCCCGGCAGTGCCAGCAGTTGTGGAGATACTGGCTGCACGGCGTCGCTGATGCGGGTGTCGAGGGCTTTGATGGCCAGGGTGAGTCGGATGATGTCACCGAGCTCGTCGGTGGCCAGCTCGGCCAGCAGCCCGTCTTGGGTGGCCAACCATGCGGCCAGGGTGGTCTGGGTTTTGGCCCGGTCAAGTGATCCCTTCTTCGGCGCCTGGGTCGGGTCGAGTTCGTGGATCCGGCCCAGGAGTCTGTTGATGGTGGCAGTGCGTTGTCCCACAAGGTCTTCGCGTCGATCGACCAGTAGCTTGAGTTCGCGCGAAACCTCGTCGTGTGCCGCTACAGGCAGATCGCGATGGCGCAGGACCGCGCGAGCCACCGCCAAGGCGTCGATGGGATCGGATTTCCCTCGAGTGCGTGCACCGGCGCGTTCGTGGGCCATCAGTTTCGGTGCCACTCGCACCACCTTCTGCCCGGCCGATAACAGGTCGCGCTCCAGCCGCGCCGAGAGATTGCGGCAATCTTCGATACCCCACAGTAGGTCCTCGCCGAAGGTGGTCTTGGCCCAGGCCAACGCGGCTAGATGCCCTTGTGTCGTTGCGGGGACGACTTTCTCTCCGACCTCGCGGCCCCGTTCGTCGACAGCGACGAAGGTGTGGGTGCGCTTGTGTACATCGGCTCCAAGAACCACCATGGACGGTGCCTTCTTTCATCGTGATGGGTGAGGAGAAGGTTGGGCCGACCGGTTGGACACATCTCAGTGGGGGCGATACCACGCTCCTATCAAGTCACGCCGGTCGGTCCTTCCATCCGGCGTCGGCAATATGCTCGAATGCCAACCCCGAAAGATGGCAGTGCGCGTCTGAGCCAAACACCAGATGAAAAGAACCCAACCACCGCTACGCGGCAATCACCACAGTGACACTGAGTGCGTGTTCGCACACGACACGCCGCGAAATCTCAGCATCTTGCGCACGCTCGCGGCGGCTTCAGTGTGCGCAATCGCCGCATGTGGCACACCTCCGCCACCGCCACCCCCGGCGCCCGCCCTCGGCCAAGAGCCGCTGAGCATCGGACCGGCCGCGCAGGACACCGTCGGTGGCTGGCTGCCCGACAACCGGACGGTCAGCCCGTTCGACACCGAGCATCCGATCGTGAAGTGGCTCGACCCCGCGCTGCGCGAGGCGGTGCAGAAAGCGGCGCGTAGCGCCGAAGACGACGGCATAAAGATGCGCATCACATCCGGCTGGCGATCGAAGGGGTTTCAGGAGCGGCTCTTCGACGACGGCGTCGTCCGGTACGGAAGTGTCCAAGCGGCAAGGGAATTCGTCGCCTCACCGGAGAAGTCGAAGCACGTGACCGGCGAAGCCGTCGACATCGGGCCCGTCGAGGCGGACAAGTGGCTCATCACCAACGGCCGCCGCTTCGGTCTGTGTCAGATCTACGCCAACGAGATCTGGCACTTCGAGTTGGCGGTCGTCGGCGGACGCTGTCCGCCGCTCAAGCCGAACGCCGCAGCGGATTGAGCAGTGTTCTCACGCCGCGAGCGACCGCAAAATGTACGCCCACACCGGCGTGTTGCGGTACAAACACGGACGCTCGCGCAACATAAGGAAGGGGGGCGGTGCTCAACCTCAGTTCTGGTGGAGCGCTTCGTTCAGTGTGATGCCGGTGCCGTCGCGATTGACCACCTCGACGGCGCCTGAAAGCGAATTACGCCGGAACAACAGGTTGTTGGCACCCGACAACTCCCGCGCCTTGACGGTCTTGCCGTCACCGGTCTGCACCTTGGTGCCCGCCGTGACGTACAACCCCGCTTCAACCACACAGTCGTCGCCGAGCGAAATGCCAAGGCCCGCATTGGCGCCGAGCAGACACCGCTTGCCGATCGAGATCACCTCGGTGCCGCCGCCCGACAGCGTGCCCATGATCGACGCGCCGCCGCCGACGTCGGATCCGTCGCCGACCACCACGCCGCCCGAGATCCGGCCCTCCACCATCGAGCTGCCCAGCGTGCCCGCGTTGAAGTTGACGAAACCCTCATGCATGACGGTCGTGCCCTCGGCCAGATGCGCACCGAGCCGTACTCGATCCGCGTCGGCGATCCGCACGCCCGTCGGCAGCACATAGTCGACCATCCGCGGGAACTTGTCGACGCCGTAAACCGTCACCGGACCGCGTTTGCGCAGGCGCGCCCGCACGGTCTCGAAGCCCGCGACCGCGCACGGTCCGTGGTTCGTCCACACGACGTTCGTCAGCACCCCGAAGAAGCCGTCCGCGTTCAAGCCGTGCGGCGCGACGAGGCGGTGCGAGAGCAGGTGCAGCCGAAGATAGGCGTCGTAGGCGTCGGCGGCCTTGTCCTCCAGCGACGAGATCACCGTCCGGACCGCCACGATGTCGACACCGCGATCCTCGTCGCGCCCGGTCAGCGCGCCCAACTCTTCGGGCACCTCGGCCACCGACAGCCGCACCGTGCCCGACGGGCCGTCTGCTCCGAGTTCGGGTGCCGGGAACCACGTGTCGAGGACAGATCCGTCGGCGGCGATCGTCGCCAGTCCTATACCTGCAGCAGAAGTCACGCAGTAGAGACTAACGTCAGCCGTGTGGGCCTCGATTTGCACGGTGATCCGATCGCGCTGACCGCTGCGCTGGTGGACATTCCCAGCGAGTCGCGCCACGAACGGTGCCTCGCCGACGAGGTCGAGGCCGCGCTGCGCGAGCAGACCTCCCTCGAGGTGATCCGCAGCGCCGACGCCGTGCTGGCCCGCACGAACCTGGGGCTACCGTCGCGGGTGCTGCTCGCCGGCCACCTCGACACAGTGCCCGTCGCCGACAACCTGCCCAGCCGGCTCGTCGACGGGGAACTGCACGGCTGCGGCACCTCGGACATGAAATCGGGCAACGCGGTTTTCCTGCACCTGGCGGCCACCGTCGCCAAGCCGACGCACGACATCACGCTGGTCATGTACGACTGCGAGGAGATCGAGGCGTCGGCCAACGGACTGAACCGCATACAAACCGAACTGCCCGACTGGCTGCGGGCCGACGTCGCGATCCTCGGCGAACCCTCCGACGGCTACATCGAGGCCGGCTGCCAGGGCACGCTGCGTGTCGTGATCAGCGCGAGCGGTACCCGCGCCCACTCGGCGCGGTCGTGGTTGGGCGACAACGCGATTCACAAACTCGGACCCGTGCTCGACCGGCTGTCGTCCTATCAGGCCCGCAGCGTGGAGATCGACGGCTGCACCTACCGCGAAGGCCTGTCCGCCGTGCGCATCGACGGCGGTATCGCGGGCAACGTCATCCCCGATGGGGCCTCGGTGTCGGTGAACTTCCGGTTCGCACCCGACCGCGATGTGGACGAGGCGCTGCACCACGTGCGCGAGGTGTTCGACGGCCTCGACGTCGAGATCGAACTGACCGACTCGGCGGCCGGCGCGCTACCCGGACTGACCAAGCCGGCCGCGGCCGCGCTGGTGGCTGCCGCAGGTGGACAGGTCCGGGCCAAGTACGGATGGACCGACGTGTCGCGATTCGCCGCGCTCGGCGTTCCCGCGGTCAACTACGGCCCCGGTGATCCGAACTTGGCGCACCGTGTCGACGAGCGCGTCGAGGTCGCGAAGATCACCGCCGCGACCGATGTGTTGCGCCGGTATTTAACCGCTTGACCGCGCACCTACGCTGAATGCATGTGAGTTGACGACGTCTCCGGGTGCCGCCCGGATCCGACCGTCCCCCTTTTCCGTGCGAGAAACGAAGCGATCACTCACATGTCTTCCATCGTCTGTTCCCAGTTGTCTTTTCTATGGCCCGACGACACGCCGCTGTTCGACGGATTGTCCTGCACCGTCGGAGAGGGCCGGACCGGTCTGGTCGCCCCCAACGGCGCAGGAAAGAGCGTGCTGCTCAAACTGATCGCCGGTGAGATGACGCCGACGTCGGGTTCGGTCACCGTCGGCGGCACGCTCGGGTACTTGCCGCAGACGCTGCCCTACATCGCCCACCACACCGTCGCCGAACTGCTCGGTGTCGCATCGGTCATCGCAGCGCTCGACGCGCTGGCCGAGGGGAACCTCGATGCCGACATCTTCACCACGATCGGCGACGACTGGGACGTCGAGGAGCGCGCGCGGGCGCAGCTGGATCGGCTCGGACTGAGCCACATGGCGCTCGACCGTCGACTCGACACGCTGTCGGGCGGCGAGATCATCAGCATCGGCATCGCCGGTCAGCTGCTGAACCGGCCCGACGTCTTGCTGCTCGACGAACCGACGAACAACCTCGACATCGACGCGCGCCACCGGCTCTACGATGTGCTCGACGACTTCAAGGGCTGCCTGCTGGTGGTCAGCCACGATCGGCTGCTGCTCGACCGCATGGACCGGATCGCCGAGCTGCACCGTGACGAGATCCGCTCCTACGGTGGCAATTTCACGCGGTACACCGAGGCGGTGAGCCACGAGCGGCGCGTCGCCGAGAACAATGTCCGCAGCGCTCACCAGCTGCTGAAGCGCGAGAAGCGCGAGATGCAGCAGGCGCGTGAGTGTGCGGCGCGGCGGGCGGGCACGGCGGCGCGCAATCTCAGCGACGCCGGGCTACCGAAAATCGTTGCAGGAGCGCGTAAGCGGCGAGCCGAGGAGACCGCGGGCCGCGTCGACGGCGTGAACGCCGCGCGGGTCGACGCTGCCAGGGCTCGCCTGGACGACGCCGAGCGGGCGATCAGGGACGACGACGCGCTCGTACTGGACCTGCCCGGCACTGACGTACCCGCCGGCCGGGATGTGCTCACCGTAAAGGGGTTGCGCTTCTCGGCCGGTGAGCGGCTGCTTTTCGACGACGTCGACCTGTCGGTGCGGGGGCCGGAGCGTATCGCGCTGATCGGGCGCAACGGGGTGGGCAAATCGACGCTGCTGCGCATCGTCGGCAGGGACCTGGCGCCGGACGCCGGTTCGGTATGGCGCAGCGGCGGCCGCGTGGCGTATCTGTCACAGCGACTCGACCTGCTCGATCCGCACCGTAGCGTCGCCGAGAGCCTCGCCGCGTACGCGCCGAGCCTTTCTCACACCCGTCGCATGCACCTCCTGTCACAGTTCCTCTTCCGAGGCGACCGGATCCATTTGCCGGTCGGCGTACTGTCCGGCGGTGAGCGGCTGCGCGCCACGCTGGCGTGTGTGTTGTTCGCCGAACCGGCGCCCGAGTTGCTCCTGCTCGACGAGCCCACCAACAACCTCGACCTCGTCAGCGTCGGGCAGATTCAAGCCGCGCTGAACGCGTACCGGGGCGCGTTCGTCGTCGTCAGCCACGACGAGCGCTTCCTCGCCGACATCGGCGTGCAGCGGTGGCTCCGGCTATCCGGCGGCCGTCTCGAGGAGCAATGGATGCCCTGATCGGACGTCACGCCGCGTGAAATCGGCGCACTGGCAGCTATCCGCGGCACGGTAAGTTTGAGACCCGTAGCGTGTCGTCAAGGGGGTCGCGCCATGGGCATCGCGCCCGATTCCAGCCCGTACGGTGGTCAGACCGTGACCGGCCCGGGCTGGCCGAACGTCGACGAGGAGACGTTGGCCGCAGCGGCCGCGTCGTACGAGGCGTTGGCCTCCAAGATCAGCGGCAACGTCGTCCCCGAACAGCAGGGCCAGCTGATGCAGCTGTCCGATTCGTGGGAGGGCGCGGGCGCGCTGGCCGCCGCGGGGGAGGCCACCAGCATCATCGGCGGGCACGAGGCCAACGCGGCGCAGGCGGCCGCGATCGCGGCGAAGCTGCGCGCGATGGAGGCCACGGTCGTGAAGACGAAGATGCTGGCGAACACGATCGCCCAAGAAGTCCAGCACGAGTGTGAGGCCCTCGCGGCGATGCCGTTCAGCAACGCCCAAGAGCTGGTGCAGAGTCGGATCAAGATGGGGCTGTCGCAGAACATCGCCAACATCACGGCCAGCACCACCGAACTCGCCAACACCCTCGGTGTACCGCCGAGCATCCCGCTTTTCGGCGTGCCGCCCGTGCCCGGCGCCAAGGAGGCGCAGGACAGCGGGGAGGAAGCCGCGAAGCAGGCCGGTGACGGTTCGCAGCAGGCGATGCAGATGGTCGGCCAGATGGGAGCCATGGCCGCACAGCTGCCGATGCAGATCGGCCAGTCGCTGATGCAGGTGCCGCAGCAGCTGGGCCAGCAGCTCTCGCAGCCGCTGCAACAGCTGACGTCGATGTTCGGCCAGGGCGGAAAGGCCGACTCCCTCGGTGCCGCGGGGCTGCCGTTCTCGTCGTTCTCCAACCATCCGCTCGCCGGCGGCTCGGGCGCCGGCGGCGGGTCCGGCATGGTGCGGGCGGCGTCACTGCCGGGCTCCGGCGGTGCGCCACTGCAGACTCCGCAGATGGCCAACCTTGTCGGCAGCAAGGCGGTCAGCACCGCACCCGCGCCCGAGGGCGCGACCGCGGGGGCCGCAGCGGTCGGCGGGGCCGCCCCGATGGCCGCGGGCGGCGGTATGGGGGGGATGGCCCCGATGATGGGCCAGCGCGGCGTCAGCGGTGGCACCGCACCGGGGTTGGCCGTGCCCGCCCCGCTGGAGCACGATCTCGACGACGACGACGATGACGACTGGTGACGAGGAGCGCGCATGGGTAGCCCACTGAAAAAGCCCGACGGCATCAGCTGGAACGCGGCGGCGGTCGAACTGCCCGAGATACCGATGATTCCAGCGGGACAAGACGCGATGAGCGCCACCATTTCGGCGGTGCTGCCGACCCTGGCCGCCCAGCTGACCACCAACGTCGCCGCGCTGTCGGCCAAGGAGAACACGTTCTCGGGCAAGGTGGGCGCCGCGCAGGCCGCCTATGAGAACTCCGACGACGCGGGCTCTCAGTCGGTCGGCCAGATCGTCGGGATGCTCGGCCAGGTGGGCCAGCAGGCGGGTCAGATGGGGCAGATGGCTGGGGCGCCCGCTCAGGCCCTCGGCGGGCAGACCGGAATGTTCGGCTCCCTCATGCAACAGGCCATGCAAGGCGCCCAGTCGCCGGGCGGCTCGTCGGCAACCGGCGGGGGTGCGCCACCGAGCGGTGGTGCCGCCGCCACGGGCGGGCCGACGGCGCAGAGCCCGGGTGCGGGCGCACCGGCGCAGCAGCCTCGCGACGATTCCGGGCTGCAGACCGGTGAATCCGTCGACCGTGAGGACCAGCGGCCGTTGCACCGCGCCGACGACCGCCCGTGGGACGGCGCCGCAGGACCACAGGGCAGTGAATCGGGTGCGGGCGCTGTCCCCGTCACCCCGCCGGAGTCTGGGGACGACGACGTCGCCCGCAACCTGTAGCGGTTAACCCACCTGGGGACGCGTCTGTGCGGGTCGCGGGACCTCCGCGGCGGCCGGCGCCTCCGCTGCGCGACCCACCGCCGAATCGCTAGGTGCGGCTTGGTATTCCGGTTCGGCGCGGCGCGTCAGCTCGGATGGCTCCTCGGACAGTCCCTCGTCGGAGCGTTCGCCGGCGCCCTCATCGTTGACGCGACTGTCGTCGCGCTCGGGTGTCTCCTCGCCTCGCGCGGCCTGCTGTAAGCCTTGCGCAATCATCTGCGGAACCTGTTGCAGCCCTTGGGCAAGACCCAGCAGCGGTGCCGTCATCGACCCGACGAGCTGCCCGACCTGCTGTCCGACCTGCCCGAGCATCTGGCCGACCATCTGATCGCCGGGCGGGCCTGCCGTGCCGTTCGCGGGGGAGCCTAGGACACTCCCTGTTGTCGGTGCGCTCTCGCTCGCTTGCGTATCCGGTTGGCCGTCAAGCGCTTCAGCGGCCGCACGCAACTTCTCGGCCCCGTCGTGGTCGCCCTGCTCGTACATCTGGGCGGCCTTCCGCAGCAGTTCGGAGATCGTCGCACCCGTGCCGGCGGTGGCGTGCACGGTGCCTAGCCGGGCGTCGAGCGCGCTCGACAACGCGGCACCCACTCCGGCCGCGATCCGGCCGTGGCTGGTCTGCACTCCGGTTGCCTCGGGTACGCCGGTGAGCACGTGCGACAGGTCCGTCGCGACGCGGTCGTGGATCGAAGCGGATGACCGCAACCCGTCTGTCTGCGCGAACAACTGGCTCATGACAGTCAAGCCTAAAGCTGCTGCAGAACCGGTCCTGACACGAATTTCAGCGGTGGGCTTCGCCTTGGGCTGCGGCGTCCGCGGCGGCGCCGTGCCACCCGCACGCCGCATAGGCCTGGGACGCCTCGGCCAGCGCAGCGGCATCCCGCGCGGTGAGCGCCCGGCTGTGCGCTAGCGCCAATTGCCCAGTTGTGCAGTCACATTCGACGCTCACCCGTTCGATCGCGTCCGCGGCCCGCATGTCGCCGAGCCGCACCGCGTCCACCAGTGAGCGCATCGCGACGGCCGTCTGGCCTCCGCGTTCGGCACTGCGTACCGCCTCACGAGCCGCGGCGACGGCGCCGTGCTCGTCGCGGCGCGCCCACATCGTCCACGCCCGTGCGAGCGCCAACTCCGGGGCGAACAGCATCGATTTCAAGCCGTGCCGAGACTCGGCGCGCGCCAATGCCTTTCCCGCCTCGACACCCGCACCGAGCTGGCCGAGCGCCTGGGCCAGCAGCATCCACGCCAACGGACCCCACGAGTAGCCGGTCGGGGCCAACGCCGCGGCCGCACGGCGCAGCAGGCGCACCGCTTCCTCGAGCTCACCCTTGGCGATCAACACGTCGGCCACCAGCACCTCACCGATCGCGCGCCCCGGTTGTTGCAGCTGCGCGAAGTCGGTGAGACTCTGGGCAAGCTGCTGGGCCCGGTCCAGTTCACCTGCCATCAGCAACGCCGTCGTCTGCCCGAATCCGCTGGTGAACCGCAGAAGCCCCGGATGTCCGGCGGCCATCGCCCGCTCGGCCAACGCGTCGACATCGGCGAACCGGCCCGTCCGCGCCGAGCTCAACGCCGCGGCCGCCGCCGCCCAGCCGATCGCGGTGTCGTCGGCGTCCGGCGACGCCAACACGTGGGCGGCCACCTCCATCGCCCGCGACACGCTCCCGGCGTTCATCGCAAACGTCGCCGACAACGCATCGAGTGTGATGCGTGCGGCCGGCGACGACACCCGGTTGCGTGTCGCACGCAGGAACGCCGTGGCGCGCTCGGGCTCGGACAGCATCCAGAACTGGTTGGCGGCGCGCGGCAGCGCCCACGCCATCAGCTCGGTCTCCGACAGCGCGGCACCGTTCACGCCGTCGAGCACCGCGTCCGCGTCGCGGCCTCGGCCCTGCCACGCCAACGCGTACGCCAGCGTCAGCCGGGTGGGGAGGTCGTCGGGTGCGCCCTGCAGCGCGGCGCGGCCGAGCCGTTCGCTGAGCACCAGATCGCCGAGGCGCAATGCCTCCGCGGCCGCCGGGGACAGCTCGGCGGGTCCCTGCGGACTGTCGCTGTCGAGCGCCAGCACCGCGCGGCGCAACCTGTCGACGGCGCCGTGACCGGCCCGCCCGGCCAGTCGGTCGACGACTTCGCCCCGCAGCCTGCGCAGCTCCGGGCCTCCCAACGCCTCGCGCACCGAGTCGGCGAACAGCGGATGCGCCGGGTGCACCCAACCGTCGTCGACCACGACGGCGCCCGAAGCCGCTGCGGCCTCGACCGATTCCGGGTCCACCAAGGCTTCGAGCTCGTCGAGCGCCAGCGGGTCGTCGACGGCCAGGTACTCCAGGACGCGATAGGCGGCGTCCGGCAGGGCGGCGACGAATTCGCCGACCGAAGTGGCCACCCGACGGTCGTCGTGTCCCGGCGGCTCGAGGTCGATGCGTTCGACGAGGCCGTCGTCCCACAACGCCGAGACACCGTCGGCCATCACCCCGGCCGGCGCCACCGTCACGATCAGCGCGGCGGCGCCGCTGACCGCGAGCTGGTAGATCAGCGCCGCCGACAACGGATCCAGTAGATGAGCGTCGTCCACCACCAGCAAGCGCCCGTCGCCCAGAGTGTCGCGGGCGCTGCGCAGAACGTCTGTGGTCTTGCCGGTGTCGGCGACATCGATGAGTCGACTGACCGCGGCGAATGGGACCGCGGCCATCGGCGTGGTGGCGGTGACCCAGTCGACGCGGTGGTAGGCCCCTGCGAGCCGTTCTGCGGCCGCCCGCGCCAGCGTCGTCTTACCCACGCCCGCGGGACCGATCAGGACGGCGCCGGAACGCTTCTGCAGACCGGCTTCGATCGAATCGAGTGCCGGTCCGGGCGGCGAGGTGACCCACTCAATCGGCACCGCCGGAGTCTATGGCTAAATCGATCGCCGCACTCCTGAACGCGGCTGGGGCCGCTTGATCGTCGTGCGGCTAGGTTGTGCTCGTGTCCGCTGAACCCAACGCTCGCGAGTCCGGTCGTCAGTGGGCGGTGTGTGTCTACTGCGCGTCGGGTCCGGTGCATGCCGAGCTCATCGGGCTGGCCGAGGAGGTCGGGATCGCGATCGCCGAGCGGGGTTGGAGCCTGGTCTCCGGCGGCGGAAACGTCTCGGCGATGGGTGCGTTGGCGACGGCGGCCAGGTCCCGCGGGGGCCACACCGTCGGTGTCATCCCGAAGGCGCTGGTGCATCGCGAGGTCGCCGACGTCGACGCCGACGAACTCGTCGTCACCGACACGATGCGTCAACGCAAGGAAGTCATGGAGGGGCGGGCGGACGCGTTCATCGCCCTGCCCGGAGGCATCGGCACGCTCGAGGAGTTCTTCGAAGCCTGGACAGCGGGTTATTTGGGTATGCATGACAAACCGGTCGTGCTGCTCGACCCCATCGGGCACTACGACGGGCTGTTGGCTTGGCTGCACGATCTGCGCGACAGCGGGTACGTCGCGCAGGGGGCACTGGACCGATTGGTCGTCGCTGTCGACGTCGAGTCGGCCATGACGGCGTGTGCGCCACCGCCATGAACACGGTCACTAGGGTGTGCGACAAACGAACAGGGAGGGACGAACGCGCATGACCGAGAAGTCGGGGATTCGCCGCAGCGTCGGTTTATTGGACATCGCCGCCCGCGCGCCGGGCTTGATTGCGGACCTGCCGACGATCCTGCGCGGCGTCGTCACCGGTTTCGGTGCCAGGCCCTCGGCCAAGACCTCGATCGGCAAGGTTTTTCAGGACCGCGCCGCGCGCTACGGCGACAAGGTGTTCCTCCAGTTCGGTGACGAGCAGATCACCTATCGCGAGGCCAACGAGACCGTCAACCGCTACGCCGCGATCCTGGCTGCCCGCGGCGTGGGCCACGGCGATGTCGTCGCCATCATGCTGCGCAACTCCGCGGAGCCCGTGCTGCTGATGCTGGCGTCGGTCAAGTGCGGCGCGATCGCCGGCATGCTGAACTACAACCAGCGAGGCGACGTACTCAAGCACAGCCTCGGGCTGCTGGAGGCCAAGGCCGTCGTCGCCGATACCGACTTCGTCGAGCCGATCACCGAGTCCGGCGCCGACACCGAGGGACTGCTCACCATCGACGACCTCAAGCGCCTGGCCTCTTCTGCGCCCACCAGCAACCCGCCGACCACCGCGGCGGTGCTCGCCAAGGACAACGCTTTCTACATCTTCACGTCCGGCACCACCGGCATGCCGAAGGCCAGCGTGATGACGCATTACCGCTGGCTGCGGGCGCTGGCCGGGTTCGGTGGCCTCGGAATGAGGCTGACCAGCAAGGACACGCTCTACTGCTGTCTGCCGCTGTATCACAACAACGCGTTGACGGTCGCGTTGTCGTCGGTGCTGAACTCCGGTGCGACGCTGGCGATCGGCAAGCAGTTCTCGGCGTCGAAGTTCTGGGATGAGGTGATCCGCTGCGACGCAACCGCGTTCGTCTACATCGGCGAGATCTGCTCGTACCTGCTCAGCCAGCCACCCAAGGACACCGACCGCAAGCACAAGGTGCGGGTCATCTGTGGCAACGGGCTGCGCCCGGCGATCTGGAACGACTTCACCGAACGGTTCGGCATCGACCGGGTGTGCGAGTTCTACGGCGCCAGCGAGGGCAACACCGCCTTCGTCAACGTGTTCAACATTCCGCAGTCCACCGGTATCTGCCCCTCGCCGGTGGCCTTCGTCGAGTACGACCCCGAGACCGGCGATCCGCTGCGCGACGACAAGGGCCGCGTCAAGAAGGTGCCCACCGGAGAGCCTGGCCTGTTGCTGTCCAAGGTCAGCAACTTCCAGCCGTTCGACGGCTACACCGATCGCGAAGAGACCGAAAAGAAGTTGGTGCGCAACGCTTTCCGCGACGACGACGTGTGGTTCAACACCGGCGACCTGATGCGCTCGCAGGGGTTCGGGCACGCGTCGTTCACCGACCGGCTCGGCGATACCTTCCGGTGGAAGGGCGAGAACGTCGCCACCACGGAGGTGGAGACGGCCATCTCCGCCGCCCCGCAGGTCGAGGAGTGCACGGTGTTCGGCGTCGAGGTCGAGGGCGCCGGCGGACGCGCGGGCATGGCCGCGATCCAGCTCAAAGAGGGTGAGAAGTTCGACGGCAAGGCGCTGGCCAAAGCCGCATACGACAAATTGCCCAATTACGCGGTGCCGCTGTTCGTGCGGGTGGTCGAGGAGCTGGCGTACACGTCGACGTTCAAGAGCCAGAAAGTCGACCTTCGCAAGGAGGGCTTCAACGTCGAGGAGATCGAGGATCCGATCTACGTGCTCTCCGGCCGCGACGAGGGTTACGTCGAGTTCTACGACGACTACCCCAAAGAGGTTGCCGACGGAAAGAAGCCCAAGAACTAGCGATCTGTGGAGCCGCAGCGGCCGTGAGCGCCGCCAAAACTCCACAAACGGCACGACCGTAGCCTGGAAGGGTGGACACGCACTCGGGCCGCTTCCTGGGCCGGCCCGTCGCCGCTGATCGAGCGCTGATCATGGCGATCGTGAACCGGACGCCGGACTCCTTCTACGACCGCGGCGCCGCGTTCACCGACGAGGCCGCCAAAGCGGCGGCGCACCGGGTGATCGAGGACGGCGCCGACGTCGTCGACGTGGGCGGGGTCAAGGCCGGCCCGGGCAACACCGTCGACACCGACGAGGAGATCGCGCGCGTCGTTCCGTTCATCGAATGGTTGCGCGGCACCTACCCCGATCAGCTGATCAGCGTCGACACCTGGCGCTCGGCGGTCGCCAAACAGGCGTGCGCGGCCGGAGCCGACCTGATCAACGACACCTGGGCCGGCCACGATCCGGTGCTGCCGGAGGTGGCCGCGGAGTTCGGTGCTGGGCTGGTGTGCTCGCACACCGGCGGCGCACAACCGCGCACCAGGCCCTTCCGGGTCAACTACGGGATCACCGAACGCGGCGTCGTCGACGACGTGATCGCCGAGGTGACGGCGGCGGCCGAACACGCGGTAGCGGCGGGGGTGGCGCGCGACGCCGTGCTGATCGATCCGACGCACGATTTCGGCAAGAACACTCACCACGGTCTTAGTTTGTTGCGCCATGTGAAAGAGCTTGTAAACACTGGATGGCCCGTCCTGATGGCGCTGAGCAACAAGGATTTCGTCGGGGAGACTCTGGGTGTGGGTTTGACCGAACGCCTGGAGGGCACCCTTGCAGCCACCGCCTTGGCGGCCGCAGACGGAGCCGCGATGTTCCGGGTGCACGAGGTCGGACCGACTCGGCGCGTACTGGAGATGGTCGCGTCGATCCAGGGCGGACGGCCGCCGACGCGCACGGTGAGGGGACTGGCATGACACTCACACCCGAACTTCCCGCTACTGACGTCGTCATCGCACGCTGGCTCAGCGACCACAGCTGGAGCCGGCCGACGTGGACGGTCTCCGAACTCGAAGCCGCCAAACGCGGGCGCACCATCTCGGTGGTGCTGCCCGCCCTCAACGAGGAAGAGACGGTCGGCAGCGTCGTCGAGACCATCACCCCGCTGCTCGGGGGGCTGGTCGACGAGCTGATCGTGCTGGATTCCGGCTCGACCGACGACACCGAGATCCGCGCCCTGGCCGCCGGGGCCCGGGTGATCAGCCGCGAGGCGGCGTTGCCGGAGGTGGCTCCGCAACCCGGCAAGGGGGAAGTGCTGTGGCGCTCGCTGGCCGCCACGACCGGCGACGTCGTGGTGTTCGTCGACTCGGACCTCATCGACCCCGACCCGATGTTCGTGCCCAAGCTGGTCGGTCCGCTGCTCACCACCGACGGTGTCCACCTGGTCAAGGGCTTCTACCGCAGGCCGCTGAAGGTCAGCGGCAGCGAGGACGCCAATGGCGGCGGGCGCGTGACCGAGCTGGTGGCCCGGCCGCTGCTGGCCTCCCTGCGGCCGGAGCTCAGTTGCATCCTGCAACCGCTTGGCGGTGAGTACGCCGGCACCCGTGAGCTGTTGACGTCGGTACCGTTCGCGCCGGGCTACGGGGTCGAGATCGGCCTGCTGATCGACGCCTACGACCGGCTCGGCCTCGACGGGATCGCCCAGGTCAACCTCGGTGTTCGCACACATCGCAACCGTCCGCTGACCGAGCTGGCCAGCATGAGCCGCCAGGTGATCGCGACCCTGTTGTCACGCTGCGGAGTGCCGGACTCCGGGGTGGGGCTGACGCAGTTCTTCGCCGACGGCCAGGACTACACGCCGCGGACGTCGTCGGTGTCGCTGGCCGACCGCCCCCCGATGGTGACCCTGCGCCCACGCTGAGTTTCTCGCCGAGCGCTCCTCAGCGCGGCTCGTTCCTCGCCGCTTGATCGTCGTCCGCCGGGTTGAATTGGCGGACTCCTCAGCGCGGCTCGTTCCTCGCCGCTTGATCGTCGTCCGCCGAATGTCGGCACGCTGAGGCAGTATCGAGTTGTGAGCCTGGTTCTGCTGTATCTGGTCGTGCTGGTCCTGATCGCCGTGGTGCTGTTCGCCGTGGGCAGCGTCGTGTTCGGCCGCGGTGAACCGCTGCCTCCGTTGCCGCGGGAGACCACCGCTACGGTGCTGCCTGCCTCCGGCGTGACGAGCGCCGACGTCGACGCCGTCAAGTTCGCCCAGACGCTGCGCGGCTACAAGACCAGCGAAGTCGATTGGGTGCTCGACCGGCTGGGCCAGGAACTCGACCTGCTGCGCGGTCAGCTGGCCACCTTGCGGGCCACACACGGCATCGAAGACGACGAGCCCGTCGAGGGTGGCGCGCACGCATTGCAATCCGAGGAGGAGGCGTGACCGCCGCCACCCCGAGAACCTCCGAAGAACTCTCCGTCGAACCCGACGGCCGTGTCCGGTGCGCGTGGATCGACGAATCACGTTTGGCTCCAGCTGATTTCATTCTCTACCGCGACTATCACGACACCGAGTGGGGGCGGCCGCTTCGCGACTCGGTCGCCCTGTTCGAGCGGGTGAGCCTCGAAGCGTTCCAGAGCGGGCTGTCGTGGCTGGTGATCCTGCGCAAGCGGGAGAACTTCCGTCGCGCGTTCCACGGTTTCGACATCGACCGGGTCGCGCGCTACACCGAGCGCGACATCGCGCGGTTGATGGGCGATGCTGGGATCGTGCGCAACCGCGCGAAGATCGAGGCCACCATCGCCAATGCGCGCGCGGCGGCCGACCTGCGTGACGGGGGAGCCGACCTCGCCGAGCTGCTGTGGTCGTTCGCACCGTCACCCCGGCCGCGCCCCAACAGCCTCGCCGAGGTTCCGGCCGTCACCCCCGAGTCGACCGCGATGGCCAAGGAACTGAAGCGCCGCGGCTTCCGCTTCGTGGGACCCACGACCGCCTACGCGTTGATGCAGGCGACCGGAATGGTCGACGATCACACCACCGACTGCTGGGTACCGGCGACTTCAGCGGCACCCGGGAAGCGGCCTTAGCCGGGTCTTTGCACACCGAACGGCGCCGATAGGGAAGAATAGAGGCGTTCAGTAGCAGTTTCAGCGCCGGGAATGTCAAACGAGTGGGCAGTCTCGGCCCCGACCGAGCCCGCGGGCGGGCCGGCTCATCTGGAGGGAGCACTCGATGGCGGCGATGAAGCCCCGGACCGGCGACGGTCCACTGGAAGCAACCAAGGAGGGGCGCGGCATCGTGATGCGGGTACCACTGGAAGGCGGCGGGAGACTCGTCGTCGAGCTGACCCCTGATGAGGCCGCCGCGCTCGGGGACGAACTGAAGAACGTCACGAGCTGACTGTTCAGAGGTGACCGGCTACCCCGGATTGCCCACTTTCTGATAGATCTCCAGGGTCTGCTCGGCGATGTGGGCCCAGGAGAACTCCTGAATGCAGCGCTGCCGCCCGGCCTCGCCGTACTGGCGGGCCCTCTCGGGGTCGGCGATCAGCTCGTTGACCGTCGCGGCCAACCGGCTCTCGTACGCCGGGGCGTCCTGCGGGTCGTAGTGCACCAACCGCCCGGTGTGCCCGTCGGCCACGACCTCCGGAATGCCACCGACGTCGGAGGCCACGACCGCCGTCGCGCATGCCATCGCTTCCAGGTTCACGATGCCCAGCGGCTCGTACACCGATGGGCATACGAAAACGGTTGCAGCGGATAGTATCTCGCGAATCTTGCCGATGGGGAGCATCTCGCGAACCCAGAAAATCCCGGTACGGGCGTGTGACAGATGCTGAACCGCCTCGGTCACTTCGGCGGCGATCTCGGGGGTGTCGGGCGCTCCTGCGCACAGCACCAGCTGCACATCGGGGGCGAAATCATGGGCCGCGGCGATCAAATGGGCAACGCCCTTCTGCCGCGTGAGCCGACCGACGAACGCCACCATGGGCCGCGACGGGTCGACGCCGAGTTCGGCCAGCACCGATTCGCCGGGCTCCGGGCTTGCCGGATACCAGACCTCGGTGTCGATCCCGTTGCGCACCACGTGGACCCGGTTCGGGTCCAACGCCGGATAGGTGCGCAGGACATCCTCGCGCATACCGGAGCTGACCGCGATCACCGCGTCGGCGCCCTCCACCGCCGTCTTCTCCACCCACGACGAGACCCGGTAACCTCCGCCGAGCTGTTCGGCCTTCCACGGGCGCATCGGCTCCAGCGAGTGGGCGGTCAGCACGTGCGGCACCCCGTAGAGCAGCGCGGCGAGGTGGCCGGCCAGGCCGGTGTACCAGGTGTGCGAGTGCACCACGTCCGCATGTGCGGCGGCATCGACCATGTTGAGGTCGGCCGACAGCATTGACAGCGCGGCGTTGGCGCCGATCAGCGCGGGGTCGGGTTGCGCGACGATCGCGTCTGCACGCGGGGCGCCCATGCAGTGCACGTCGACCTCGCAGAGGCGGCGCAACTGAGCGACCAACTCGGTGACGTGAACCCCCGCCCCGCCGTAGACCTCGGGTGGATATTCCCGAGTCATCATCGCCACCCGCATGTTTTCGACCCTAGTTACGGTCGCAAGCCACCGCAGGAGTGATCGGCGTCGAAATCGCCGGATCTGCGTCGGAGACGTTGACTCGCCGTGGAATGGGTAGCCCAGGATAGAAGCGGCCGATAGGTTTGAAGCATGAGGGAACTGCCACACGTGCTGGGCATCGTCCTGGCCGGCGGGGAGGGCAAGCGGCTCTACCCGTTGACCGCGGATCGAGCCAAGCCCGCCGTTCCCTTTGGCGGCGCCTACCGCCTGATCGATTTCGTGCTGTCGAATCTGGTCAATGCGCGGTATCTGCGGATTTGCGTGCTGACGCAATACAAGTCGCACTCACTTGACCGTCACATCTCCCAGAACTGGCGGTTGTCGGGCCTCGCGGGCGAGTACATCACGCCCGTCCCGGCCCAGCAGCGGCTCGGCCCACGGTGGTACACCGGTTCCGCGGACGCGATTTACCAGTCGCTGAATCTCATCTACGACGAAGATCCGGATTACATCGTCGTGTTCGGCGCCGACCACGTCTACCGCATGGACCCCGAGCAGATGGTCCAGTTCCACATCGAAAGCGGCGCGGGCGCGACGGTTGCGGGTATCCGAGTTTCGCGCCCGGAAGCCACCGCGTTCGGGGTGATCGACGCCGACGAGTCCGGGCGCATCCGCAGCTTCATCGAGAAGCCCCCCGACCCGCCGGGCACGCCGGACAATCCCGACGAGGCGTTCGTGTCGATGGGCAACTACATCTTCACCACCAAGGTGCTTATCGACGCGATCCGCGCCGACGCCGACGACGACCACTCAGACCACGACATGGGCGGCGACATCATCCCCCGTCTGGTCGACGACGGCATGGCGGCGGTGTACGACTTCAGCAACAACGAAGTGCCCGGTGCAACCGAACGCGACCACGGTTACTGGCGCGACGTGGGAACCCTCGACGCGTTCTACGACGCGCACATGGACCTGGTGTCGGTGCACCCGGTGTTCAACCTCTACAACAAGCGCTGGCCGATCCGCGGGGAGTCGGAGATGCTCGCGCCGGCGAAGTTCGTCAACGGCGGTTCGGCGCAGGAGTCGGTCGTCGGCGCCGGCAGCATCATCTCGGCTGCATCCGTGCGGAATTCGGTGTTGTCGTCCAACGTCGTCGTCGACGACGGGGCGATCGTCGAGGGCAGCGTGATCATGCCCGGGGCCCGTATCGGTCGCGGCGCGGTGGTGCGCCACGCGATTTTGGACAAGAACGTGGTCGTCGGCCCGGGCGAGATGGTCGGGGTGGATCTCGACAAGGACCGCGAACGGTTCGCGATCAGCGCCGGGGGAGTGGTCGCGGTAGGCAAGGGCGTCTGGATCTAACCCCTAACCCCCTAGCGCGGACCGTCCGCCAGACCCGGGGATGTACTCGACGACTTCGGCATCGCCCTCCTTATGCGTTGTGCCGTGGTAATTCACGCTGGCTCCTATCAAACGGCCTGCAAGGCCACGAGCACGGGAGACAACGATGAGATGCAACACCATCACGGCCGCCGTCGCCGCCAGCGCGATCGCCGTCGGCGCCCTGATGACCACGACCGCGTCGGCCGCGCAGGCTGAGAAGCTCTCGGACAAGACGATCAAGAGTGAATGCAAGGCCGCCGGCGGGACCTACACCAAAAAGGGCACGGTCTCGACCTGCGGCTACAAGGACATCAGCGGCAACAGCTACATCGACGTCTTCTCCGGCGGCCATTACGTCACCACGCTGACGTGAGGGGGACCCGGGGTCAGCTCGCTGCGGCGTTGCGGCGCCGTCGCCGCAGGATTCGGACCGCCAACCACGCCAACGCCACAATGGCCACCAACACGAGCACGGGCAACAGGATTGCGGCGAGGACCAGTCCGACACTGAGCCCGTCCTCGACCGTGCTCAGCACCGGCGCGGCCGCCCCGGCGGTGGCGACGTTGGCCGCCGGACGAACCGTCGACTTGGTCAGCGACACCACCAGCGCGACGACGACACCGATCACCACCGGAATCCACTGCCCGGACTGAGCGAACGCGCCGGGGTCGGTGACCGCCGACGTCTGCGCCGCGGTGCCGGAACCGAAGACGATGCCGCCCGCGGTCGGCCGGACGAACGTCTGGACGGCATCGTTGACGCTGTCGAGCGCCGGGACCTTGTCGGCCACGATCTCGACGACCAGAAGCGTCGCGACGATCGCCATCACCCAGCCGTTCTCCAGCCAGGCCCAGCCGGCGGGCAGAGCGACCAGCTCGGTGAACCGCGACAGCAGGCCGAGCGCCAGCAGGGGGATATAGGCGTTGAGCCCCGCCGCGGTTGCCAGGCCGAGGCCGGTCAGCAGTTCCACATCCGCCATTATCGACCGGCAAACGACCCGTCCAAGCCGCTTCCCGCGCACTACCGAGACCTCGGCGCCGCTAGCCCTTATCGCCGAATGATGGTCCGAATCAGGCTGCGTCGCGCCAGGCCAAAACGTCAGCGAAAGCGGTCTCGATCCTGCTCGCGCGCGCGTGCGGCGACCCGGGCAGCGGTGGCGCCTTCGATCTATGACGGGCACCGGTCGGAGTGGTGACCTCGGAAGTGTGGGCGCCGTCGCCGTTGCGCCGCGTGGCGACCCGCCAGCCAGGGGCTTCCTTGGCATAGTTACAGGCTGCGCACGCGCCAACTCCGTTGACCTCGTTGGTTACCCCGCCAGCCGCGTGAGGGTCGGCGTGGTCGGTGTGGCGGATGGGGGCGTCGCAGTACGGGGTGCGGCACGTGTCGTCTCGCAAGGCGATGAACTTCGCAAGGGCTTTGGGGAACAGCCGCGCCCGTGACTCCATGGCGACCAGCGCACCGGACGACGGTCGGCGGTACAGCCTGCGGAGCGTGGCTCTGGAGCGCTTGTCGGCGATCGCGTCGCTCGTGAGGCGGCGGGCGACTGCGGCGGGGATCGGACCGTAACCCGGAACTCGCGCCGGAGACGGACCGCCGCCGAACAGCGTGTCGTCATCCATGACGAGGTCAACCGCCACCGGCACCGGGAGGTCGGCCGGCTGACCGGTGACGCGTTCATAGAGCGTGTCGGCCATGACCTGTCCGCGCCCCCGTTCGTCGAAGGTCGTGTCGGCGGCATGCTTGAGCGCTGCGTAGACCGATACGCCGCGTGTCATGGGCAGCAGCGCAGTCACGTAGGCCATCGTGTCGGGTGCAGGGCGGATGGTCACTGTCCGTTCACGTTCGGCGCGCACGGCGCGGTCGACGACGGCTTGCGGGTCGAGCCGGTAAGCGATGGCCTTTGCGTCTGCGGCGATGCGCTTGTCGCCCTTTCCTTCGAGTTCGGATTGGGCCGCGCACATCTCGGCATCGAGTTTTCCGCGGTCTTCCACGGACAAGCAGGCCGACTCGCGGACGATCAACGTGGCCCGCCATTCGGAGAGCGCCCCGGCTTCCAGCGCGGCGAGGGTGTGAGGCATCTCGTGGATGAGGGCCCGAGCGAAGCCGAGATGACGACCGCCGCGATTGGGGGAGTCGTGGCGGGCCAGCGCGATCTCGTTGGCCAAACCGCGGCCGCGCTTGGCGGCGGGAACGCCTTCGGACGCCTCGCGGGCGCGGCGTTTCTGGTCGAGTGCCGCGGTGAGCCTGGCTTGGCCGGCGGCAGCAACGGACTTGAGGTGCTCGAGTTCGGCGATGCAGCCGATCAACGTCGCCTCATCGGCTTCGGTATCAATGACCGCCAGCTTCTCGAACATGTGTGCGATTCTAGCGGAACCGGGTGACACGTTGCGCGCGAAGCCGCGTCGTCGTGGTGGCCGGGCTGACCGTCCGGCTTCACCAGACGTGGGGCACCAATCGGTAGCGCACCTTCTGCATGTACTCGGGGTAGCCGGCCAGGTCGTCGGCGAGCAGCGCTTCCTCGTCGCGGACCCGAAGGACGAGGATCGCGAGGCCGACGGGGACGAAGACCAGACCCCACCAGGAACCCAGAGCGGGCGGTACCCCGATCATCAGGACCACATTGCCCAAGTACATCGGGTGCCGGACGACTCCGTACCAGCCTGTGGATGACAGCTGTTGACCTGGCTCGACGGTGACATTTGCTGCGGCATAACCATTCTGGATGGTAACCAGCATCGCGATCGTGAGTCCGCCTCCGACGAGGACGAGTCCGGCCACCGAAACGACCGCCGGCACCGAGGACCAGCCGAAGCGGAAGGCCAGCGCGCTCACCGCGATCATGGCGGCCATCGAGATGAAGGCGATGGCGATGATGAGCTTCTGCACAGGTCGTGTCTCAGCTCGCGGACCCGCTTGCATACGACGGCGCAGGGCTTCTGGATTCCGTCTTGCCAGATAGCCGCTCGGGATCAGGGTGGCCAGGGCGAAGACCGCGATGAACGCCCAACCACGCCAGTAGTCGAACGTCCCTGCAGATCCAAACACCAGTACGCCGAACACCGCGAAGCCAATGAGCGACGTAGCTGTCGCCTGGGCAACAATTTTCATCATCACCACACTCCAGGCACCAGGCGGTAGTGCACCTTCTCCATGTACTCGTCGTAGCCATCGAGTTCCTGCCGCAAGGCCTTCTCCTCGTCGGTGATACGCGCCGCGAACACGAAGAAACCGGGAATGATCGTGAGCAAGCCCCAATATGAGGCGAGCGCCAACGGCATACCGGCCATCATGATCAACGCGCCGACATACATCGGGTGGCGCACAATGCCATACAACCCGGTGGACACCAGCGGTTGCTCGCGTTCGACGGTGATCGTCGCTGCGGCATATTTGTTCTGGATGACCACGCCTTCTGCCAGCAAGAGTCCGGCCAGCACCAGCACGTTGCCGAGCACCACCACCGCCGTCGGCACCGTCGACCAGCCGAACCGGCGGTCGAGCGCGCTGAGGACTCCGGCGGCCACCACCGTCAGGTAGAGGCCGACGTAGATGAGCTTTTGCGCCCAGCGGGTTTCGGCCCACGGCCCCGAAGTCAGTCGCCGCTGTAGGGCGTCGGGATACTTCACCGCCAGATATACGGTCGGCACCATGGTGCCGACGATGAACACCGCGATGAAGACCCATGCCTGCCAGTAGTCGAAGGTTCCGGCGGGTAAAAACAGCAGAACACCCATGAACAGGATCCCGCCGACGGCCGACGCCAGCAGCTGGAGCGTGACCTTCACGATTCCTCCTCCTCAGACGGCGTCGCGCCTGCGATACAGGAGGCCGGCCACCCAGGTCAGGGCGGCGGCGGCGACGGTCAGGACGACGAGCGTGGTCACCGGATAGTCGATCGGCGCCGTGGTGCGTCCGATCGGCGAGAGGTCGATCAGCCACTGCGGCAACCGCAACAGCGGGCCGAGGTACAGCGCGGTGACGACGAACGCCACAGCTAGCCAACCCAGCACGGGCCGCCGCACCGCGACGGCCACCGCCGCCACAGACGCCATCACCGCCAGTGCGGGAACGAAGGCCAGCCCGGCGAGCGTCAGACGCAGCACCGTGTTCGGTTCGCCGATCGTGAGTCCCGCGCCCAACCCGTTGCCGAGACCGGCGGCGAACATCAACACCGCCGAGCCGAGCACGGCTGACACGACGGCCGTCGTCAGCCAGCGCCACCGCGACACCGCTCCGGCCAGCACGGCTTCTCCCAGACCGTTGCCCTCGTCGGTGTGAACCCGCAGCACGGCGGCGACCACGTACGCGCTCGCCGCGGCCGCGAGGAACTGCGTCATCGTGGTGTACACCCCCTCGGTGCCCTGCTGGGCCATCATCAGCCGGATCACCTCATTGGTCTCGGCCGCGTCGAGCAGTGACTTGGTCATCGACCCGAAAGCCAGGCCGCCCAGGAACAACCCGATGGTCCAGCCGACGGTCTGACCTCGCTGCAGGGTCAGATGCAGACCCAGCACACCCCTGACAGGGCGGGCGTCGGGATGCTCACCGGTGGACGGGATGACACCGTCGTCGTACTGACGTCTGCCCTCCAGCAGCACAGCCAGTGCGATGAGGGCTGCGGTGAGCAAGATCAACAGCGCGTACGGCCACCACCTCAGATCGACGAACGCGCGCATCTGCTGGGCCCACGCGATCGGGGAGAACCAGCTCAGCGCACTGCCAGAGTTGTCGATCACATCGCCGATCCCACGGACCACCGCGGCGACCGCCAGCACGGCCATGGCCGCGCCGGACGCCGTACGCGCCTGGCGCCACAGCTGCGCGGTCACCGCGGCCACGGAGCCGAAAAGCATGGCCACCCCGGTCACGCCGAGACACATCGCCGCGGTGTCGATGAGCGAGAAGCCGCTCGCGGCCATCGCCAGCGTCATCGTCACGGCGAGCACCACGTTGACCACGCCGACCAGAATCAGCGCCGCTGCGGTCCGCGCATAGCGGCCCACGACCGAGGACAGCACCAACTCGGCTGCGCCGCTTTCCTCTTCGGTCCGGGTATGACGAATCACGGTGAGGATCGAGAGAATCGACGTGGCGACGATCAGCGTCAGCATCATCTCGTTCGCGATCATCGCGCCGAGGTCGGTCTCGTTGCGGCCGAACATCGGCCCGCCCATCATCATTCCCGCGGGCGTCTTCAGCAGATCCACGCGCGTGAGTCGCTGCGCCTCTTCGGGATAGGCCAGTTCCAAGGCGGCCGGTGCGTAAGCCATCAGCATCGTCAGGACGCCGACCCAGACGCTGAGCCGGAGCCGGTCCCGACGCAGAACCAGGCGCAGCAGGTCTGCGGTGCCCGTCCAGGCGTTCGAACGGCCGAGCCGCTGCGTGCGGGGCGCGGGCGCCGTCATCGTCGTCATCGCGCGGCCCCCCGGTATTCGCGCAGGAACATGTCTTCCAGCGATGCCGGTGTGACGGTCAGGTCGAGGATCCCGAGCTCGGTCAGAATGCCCATCGCGCGGTCAAGATCGTTGCGGTCGACCGAGAAGGCGTAGTGCCCGTCGGTGACCGCGAAATCGTGAACGAACGGCTCGCCCCGTAGGCGCCGGCCGTCGTTGCGGGTGCGTGCGGTCACGGTCGTGCGCATCAGGTGCCTCAGCTCCGCGAGGGTGCCTGCGCGCACCGTGCGACCGGCGCGGATGATCGTGACGCTGTCACACAGCTTTTCGACCTCGGCCAGGATATGGCTCGACAACAGCACCGCAGCGCCGCGCTGTACGACTTCACCCACACACTCCTGAAAAGCCTTCTCCATCAATGGATCCAGGCCGGATGTCGGTTCATCGAGGATGTAGAGCTCGGCGGCGGTGGAGAACGCGGCGATGATGGCGACCTTCTGCCTGTTGCCCTTGGAGTAGGTGCGGGCCTTCTTGTGCGGGTCGAGTTCGAAGCGCTCGATTAGCTGATCCCGGCGGGCGGTGTCCACACCGTTACCGCGCAGCCGGGCCAGGAAGTCGATTGCCTGTAGCCCGGTCAGGTTGGGCCACAACGTCACATCTCCCGGCACATAGGCGATCCGGCGGTGCAGTGCCACCGCGTCATGCCAGGGATCGCCGCCCAGGAGCCGCACCGTGCCGCTGTCCGCGCGCAACAGGCCGAGCAACACGCGGATGGTGGTCGACTTGCCCGCGCCGTTCGGCCCGAGGAAGCCGGTGATCTGTCCAGGCGCGACCGTCAAGTCCAGTCCGTCGAGCGCCTTGGCTCGTCCGAAATACTTTGTCAGTCCGTGAATTTCGACGACAGGTTCGTTGAAGTCAACCTGTCGCCGATGGTGCGCTGTCTGAGCCGTCATCGCGATCTCCTTCCCCGGTGGTGAACGGGATGCCTTTTTTGCGCTGGGCGAGGAACGCGTCGTACATGGTCGAGTCGGCCATCAGTCCTTCGGTGTAGAGCTCGAGGGCGGGCAACACCATGTCCTCGCTGTAATCACGCAACACGGCCCGCAAATCGGTGGGGTTGTCATGCAGCTGCAGATACAGCAGGAAGCCGCCTGCACCGATCATCCCGAGGTACCGGGCTCTGGCGCGGGGGTCACGGCTCGGCTTGAGCACACCCGATCGAACGCCTTCGTCGGTGTACTGCTCGACCTGGCCGATCATGCGACGCCAGAACGACTTCGCCAGCTCGCTGCCGGACTGCATGCTGCGAACCAGGTACGCCATCATCGGCGCATAGGACTCGATCTCGGCCATCTGGGCGAGCCAGGTCGCCGGATCGCTGGTTTGCATCGACTCGGTTTTGACCTGGCGGATCTCGTCGGCGATGAAGTCGTCGCACGCCTTGCGCAACCCGTCCTTGGAGCCGAAGTGGTGGATGACCAGCGCTGCCGATACCCCAGCCGCCTCGGCGATGGTGCGCAGGCCGACCTCGAACCCGTGCTGGCCCCACTGGTCGATCGCGGCGTCGCGGATCCGGGCGACGGCCGTGAGATCGTTCGAGGCTGAACGCATGTTCAGTAGATTAAACGTGTGTTCAGTCGGCCGTCAAGATGAAACTGCGAGCAGACGTAAACCTGCCTGGAAAGAGCGCAGTCCTACGTTCCCCAGCCTTCGGCGTGGGCCCAGATCGGCGAGAGAATTCAGTCGCGCGCGGCGGCGAGCAGGCCGTCGCCCAGCGGGATCAGCACCGGGGTGAGCCGTTCGTCCTCGGCGATCAGCCGGGTTGCTTCGCGCACGGCCGCCACCTCGGCGTCGTTGGCGGTGGCGTCGCCGGCCCGGCCGCCGAGCGCCGCGCGGTGCAGCACGATCGCGCCGCCGGGGCGCAACAACCGGACAGCTTCGGCGACGAACTGGGGCTGGTCCAGCGGATCGGCGTCGACGAACACCAGGTCGTACGACTCGTCGGCGAGGCGGGTCAGCACTTCTTGGGCGCGCCCGCTGATCAGCCGGCTACGCCCGGGGCCGATCCCGGCCTCGGTGAACGCCTGCTTGGCGATGCGCTGATGCTCGGGTTCGACGTCGATCGTGGTCAGCACACCGTCTTCGCGCATACCCGACAGCAGCCACAGCCCGCTGACCCCGGCGCCCGTGCCAACTTCCACGACGGCCTTGGCGGAGGTCAGCTTCGCGAACACGCACAGCAGCGCGCCGACCGCGGGGGTGACGGCGCCTGCGCCGATGTCGAGGGCGCGTTCGCGGGCCGCGGCGACAATGGCGTCCTCGGAGATGGACTGCTCGGCGTGCGAGACGATGGAATCGGCACGGCTGTGCGGTCCGATGACGTCGTCGGTGCCGGCCATGCCCGCAGCGTAGCCAACCGGGCCGGGCCAGCATCGCGACACGCCCGTTCCCGACGACCCGATCACGCGAATTCTCAGCAGGTTCGCCCAGGTCAAAAATGGGTAGAAAAGCTTTCTCAGGAAATGTTCAGTTTGCTCATATGCCAGGCACGGAACGGTCGGAGACGGTATGTCCCATGGAAAACGGCGGACGCTGGCATCCAGGGGACCAACCAGGGAATACCTACGCGGATCTCCGCGTTGCGGGCAGTAGCGAACCGCCGCACCGTGATGGCGGCTGTGACCAGGAGGATCTGACGACCACCATCAAGATGGCGCCGACTTCGATGTCCCACCTCGAACAGTTCGCGGATGGGGAATGGGTCGAGCCTTCCGATGAAATGACCGGCACCGCGGTGTTCGACGCCACGGGCGACAAATCGACCATGCCCTCATGGGACGAGCTGGTGCGCCAGCACGCCGATCGGGTGTACCGGCTGGCCTACCGCCTGTCGGGTAATCAGCACGACGCCGAGGACCTCACCCAGGAGACGTTCATCCGGGTGTTCCGCTCGCTGCAGAACTATCAGCCCGGCACGTTCGAGGGCTGGCTGCACCGCATCACCACCAACTTGTTCCTCGACATGGTGCGCAGGCGCGGCCGCATTCGCATGGAGGCGCTGCCCGAGGACTACGACCGCGTTCCGGCCGACGATCCGAACCCCGAGCAGATCTATCACGACTCGCGGCTGGGTCCCGACCTGCAGGCCGCATTGGATTCGTTGCCGCCGGAGTTTCGCGCCGCCGTCGTGCTGTGCGACATCGAGGGGCTGTCCTACGAGGAGATCGGCGCGACGCTTGACGTCAAGTTGGGCACCGTGCGCAGCCGCATCCACCGCGGTCGGCAGGCCCTCCGCGACTACCTGGCCAATCACAGCGAGACCGGTTCGTCGGCTGGCCACGGCGACGCGGCCAAAACGGCCTGACGTTCGCGGGCATCCGCACAGCGCTCCGCGCTACATTCGAATGGACGCCGTGACACGCAGCGAGAGGAGCTGGGCGATGGTCGACCCGGGACACGTGTTCCGCCGGGCCTTCTCGTGGTTGCCCTCTCAGTTCGCCTCCCAGAGCGATGCGCCCGTGGGGCCGCGGGAGTTCGGCTCCACCGAACACCTCTCGACCGAGGCCGTCGCCGCGTTCGTCGACGGTGAACTGAGGCTGACCCCGCATCTGCGCGCTGCCCACCACTTATCGTTGTGTCCGCAGTGCGCGGCCGAGGTCGAGGCCCAGCGCCAAGCGCGGGCGGCGTTGCGGGAGTGCCGGCCGGTCGCCATGCCGAGCTCTCTGTTGGGCCTGTTGTCCGAGATCCCGCACCATGCTCCACCGGAGCCGCCCGTCGAGACGCAGCAGTCCCAGTTTGCTGACAGCACACAGCGTTCTCGGCGCAAGCGCCGGTAGGGTAAGTGCGAAGACCAGCAGCGATCCGCGCCGGCATGCGCGGGCGCTTTCACAGAGGGTGATAACCGGGTGACCAATCTCGACCAGACCGGGCGCCAACGCCTGGAACCCCGCCCTGTCTCGCGGCCGCCCGTAGATCCGGCGGCACAGCGCGCATTCGGCAGGCCCGACGGTGTCGAGGGTTCGTTCGTGGGCCTCGACAAGTATCGCGACCAAGGCGAGTTCACGCCGACCAACCAGCCGCCCGACCCGGTGCTGGCCGAGGCGTTCGGCAAGCCCTATCCCGGCGGCGACTCGCTGCAGCGCCATCCCGCCGACGCGGGCGCGCTCGAAGCCGAGCGGGATCAGGACACCGACATGGCCGCCGACCCGTGGCGGGATCCGTCGGCGCCGGCCGCCCTTGGCGCCCCCGCCGTCCACGAGCCGCCGCGACCGCAAGCGAATGTCCCGACGGGCAAGTTGGGCGTGCGCGACGTGCTGTTCGGCGGGCGGGTGTCCTACGTCGCGCTGGCGATGTTGGCGATCATCGCGTTGGTGATCGGCTTCGCAGGCGGGTGGGTAGGCCGCAAGACCGCCGAGGTGGTCGAGGCGTTCACCACCTCGAAGGTCACCCTCGACACCACCGACAGCGGTCCGCCGCCCGAGGGGCATATCGCCAAAGTCGCTGCTGCCGTGGCCGATTCGGTGGTCACGGTGGAGGCAACCAGCGATCAGGAAGGTTCGCAGGGCTCCGGCGTCGTCATCGACGGGCGCGGGTACATCGTGACCAACAACCACGTCATCTCCGAGGCCGCGAACAACCCCAGCAAGTACAAGATGAAGATCGTCTTCAACGACGGCAAAGAGGTGCCCGCCAACCTCGTGGGCCGCGACCCCAAGACCGACCTGGCCGTGCTGAAGGTCGACAACGTCGACAACCTGACCGTCGCGCAGATGGGCGACTCGGACAAGTTGCGCGTCGGTGATGAGGTGATCGCCGCGGGCGCTCCGCTGGGCTTGCGCAGCACCGTCACCGCCGGAATCATCAGCGCGCTGCACCGCCCGGTGCCGCTGTCGGGCGACGGCTCCGACACCGACACCGTCATCGACGGTCTGCAGACCGATGCGCCGATCAACCACGGCAACTCCGGCGGCCCCCTGATCGACATGAACGGCAACGTGATCGGCATCAACACCGCCGGTAAGTCGCTGTCCGACAGCGCCAGCGGGCTCGGATTCGCGATCCCGATCAACGAGGTCAAGATGGTCGTCGACTCGCTCATCCGCGAGGGCAAGATCGCCCACCCGACGCTGGGCCTGACCGCCCGCTCGGTCAGCAACGACATCGCCTCCGGCGCCCAGGTGGCCAACGTGAAGGCCGGCAGCCCTGCGGAGAAGGCCGGGATTCTGGAGAACGACGTCGTGGTCAAGGTCGGGGACCGGACCGTGGCCGACGCCGACGAGTTCGTGGTCGCCGTGCGTCAGCTCAAGATCGGCCAGGACGCGCCGATCGAGGTGATGCGCGACGGCCGGCGGGTCACGCTGACCGTCAACCCGGGTCCCGACACCACGTAGCCGATGTTCGCCAATATCGGCTGGGGCGAGATGCTGATCCTGGTGATCGCCGGTCTGGTGATCCTGGGACCCGAGCGGCTACCCGGCGCCATCCGGTGGACGACGGGTGCGCTGCGGCAGGCCCGCGACTACATCAGCGGCGCCACCAGCCAACTGCGCGAAGACCTCGGACCGGAGTTCGACGATCTACGCGAGCCGCTCAGCGAGCTCAACAAGCTGCGCGGTATGACGCCGCGCGCCGCGCTCACCAAACATCTGCTCGACGGCGACGACTCGATCTTCACCGGGAATTTCGAGAAGCCGCTCAGCTCACCTCCGCCGACCCCGCAGGTACCCCAAGCATCCACGGAAAGCGCGCCGGAAACACCCGCGAGGACACCGTTCGACAGTGACGCCACATAGTGTTGCCCGCCCAGGCTCAGATGTAGTACTCCTCGTCGCCGGTCGGGTACCCACCGCCGTTCGTCGCGATGTGGATGTGGTCGAAATGATTGGCGGTTTCGTTGCCGTAGTCCGCCGTCCAGCTCGGAGCGCCGACGCCGGGGTAGAACCCCTGCCGCCAGATGACGTGGATCACGCCCCAGCGTTTCGCATTGGCCAACGCATATCCGGCGATCTGGTTGCCGAGCGCGATGCCCTCCTCGCTGCCGTGGTTCGGGATCATGACGTCGATAGCCAGCCCGTTGGGATGCCATGGCAAGGGGTCCTGGCGGTATCCGCCGATCGTCTTGACTTCGGGAAACAGCACGCTGAGCGCGCGGGCCACCCGGATGGTGTTGACCTGTAGCCCGTTTTCGGGCGTGATGCCGGCGGGCAAGGCGAACGGGGTCGCCGCGCCGGCAACCGGGGCGCTAGCCGCCATCAACTCGGCGGCCGGCGGAGGGCTGCCGCTGGGCGGCGGGCCGGGAACGAACTCCTGCTGCTCGCCCGGTACCGCACCCGGCTGCCGCGCGGGCGGCTCGGCGGTCTGGGCATAGATAAGGGCGGCAGAGATAACAATCGACCCCGCCAGAGCCAACAGCCGGCCCCGGCCGTTCCTCGACGATGAGCTGCCCACGGATCGCACTTTATCGTCGCGCATGGCGAGTCGTGAGGTTCTTTCCACGAGTGTTATCGACCGGCCGGGTCCAAACCCAGCGACATGCCCGCCAGTCCGCGTTTGCGGCTCGACAGGGCATCGGCGACGCTGCGCAACTCCTTACCGGCCGCCGAGTCCGGTGCGGAAAGCACCAGCGGGACCCCGGAGTCGCCTGCCGTCACCAGTTCGGGATCCAGCGGCACCTGGCCCAGCAACGGCACGTCGGCGCCGATCGCGCGCGTCAATCGCTCGGCGACCTGTTTGCCGCCGCCTTCGCCGAAGATCTGCATGGTCGTCCCGTCGGGCAACGTCAGCCCCGCCATGTTCTCCACCACGCCGACGATGCGCTGACGGGTCTGCAGTGCGATCGCGCCTGCCCGCTCGGCCACTTCGGCTGCGGCCAGTTGGGGCGTTGTGACCACCAGGATCTCCGCGCCCGGAATCAGCTGGGCCACCGAGATCGCGACGTCGCCGGTGCCCGGCGGCAGGTCGAGCAGCAGCACGTCCAGGTCACCCCAGTAGACGTCGGCGAGGAACTGCTGCAGCGCACGGTGCAGCATCGGGCCGCGCCAGACAACCGGGGTGTTGCCCTGGGTGAACATCGCGATGGAGATGACCCGGACGTCGTGGGCGACCGGCGGAACGATCATCGACTCGACCTGGGTGGGTCGGTCCGTGACGCCCATCATGCGGGGAACGGAGTGCCCGTAGATGTCGGCGTCGAGCACTCCGACCGACACGCCACGCGCGGCCATCGCTGCGGCGAGGTTCACGGTGACGCTGGACTTGCCGACGCCACCCTTACCGGAGGCCACCGCGTAGACGCGGGTCAGCGAACCGGGCTGGGCGAAGGGAATGACGGGCTCCCGCGAATCACCACGCAGTTGCTTGCGCAGTTCGGTGCGTTGTTCGTCGTTCATCACGTCGAGGCTGACCCGGACGGCGCCGGTTCCCGGGACGTCGGCGACGGCCCGGCTGACCTGATCGGAGATCTCGGTCTTCTTCGGGCACGCGGCGGTGGTGAGGTAGATCTCGACGTGGACCGCACCGTCAGGTTCGACGGTGACGTTCTTGACCATGCCGAGCTCGGTGATCGGCCGCCGCAACTCGGGGTCGATCACCTTGGTCAGCGCGCGACGGATCGCGGCTTCCAGGTCAGCGGGTGAATGAGACATCACCGTCGAGTCTAGGCCGAATCGACGGCGGCCCTTAACCGACGGGTCCGGGCGCCGGACCCGGCTGGGCCGCTGGAGCTGGCGCGGGTCCCGGCTGGGCCACCGGGCCGGGCGCGGACGCTTGGGGCGGGCCTGGCGCGGGTGCTTGAGCCGGACCGGGTGCGACGACAGGAGCCGGTGCGCCGATCGGTGCAGGCCCGGGCTGCGGAGCACCCACCGATGCGGGCGGAAGCATCGGGTTGGCGATCGGAGGCCCACCGAGTGCCGGCTGCAGCGGTGGCGCCGGGTTGTCCTCGATGCAGAACACCGCGCACTCGGGCCGTTGTGGCTGCATCCACGGCGGTGTCCACGGCGGCGGTTGCGCGGGCGCCTGCGGGGTCGCGGGTGCTTGCGGTGCCGGTCCTGGCAGGGGACCGAGCCGCTGACCCGGAACGAAGCCCGGCATGTTGCCCATCCGGCTGGCCACCGAGTCGCGCTCGAGCAACGGCATCAATGCCAGCGGATCGCCTTCGGGCAGTCCCAAAGCGTTGAGGGGCAGACCCGGCCCGAGGCCCTGGTACTCCTTCAGATCGGTGAGGTGCACGTTGGCGGGGGTGTCTTCCAACGTCGGGACCGATCCGGTGATCGGAGGCAGATCCATCGGGACGACACCCGTCGCGTACGCCGCGGCCCAGCCCAGCACGTTGCGTGCGTAGGCCACCGAGTTGTTGTAACGCAGGATCGCCGACATGACGTGGTTCGGGTCGCGCAGGTTCAGGTTGCCGCTGCACAGATAGCGGGCGGCGGCCAGCGACGAGTCGAACAGGTTCTGCACTTCGGCCTTGCCGTCGCCGTCGCCGTCGGAGGCGTACCGCGACCAGGTGCCGGGCAGGAACTGCATCGGTCCCATCGCGCGGGCGTAGGTGACGCGGTCCGCAACGCGACTCTGCACGATGACCTCGTTGCCGGGCAGCGTGCCGTCGAGCGTGGGCCCGAAGATTGGGCGGATGGCGGTGCCGCGGGCGTCGGTCGCGCCTCCGTTGGCGTGCATCGACTCGATGCGCCCGATACCGGCCAACAGGTTCCAGCTCAGGCCGCAGCCGGGGTAGGCGGACGCCATGATGCGTTCGGCGTTCCGGTACGCCGACAACGCCATCCCGGGAATGCCCAGTGCGCCAGGCGAGTTCACCACCGCGGCGGGCGGGGGAGCCGACACCGTCGAGGCGGCGATGTGGAAGGCCATCGGTTCCTTGGCGACCGCGACCACCGATGCACCCGACCGGGCTCCCGGCGACGGTTCGACGGCGGCCAGTGGCGTCACCGCGGCATCCGAGGTCGGCGTCTGCGGGGACGGCGCCGAGGCGCCGACGCTGCCGGCCAGGATGATCGGGGTGATGATGGCCACGCCGAGCCCGGCGCGCATGCGGTTGGCTGACGCCAGCTTCTGCACACGAGGGCCCGGGATTCGCCGCAGACGCCCCGTTTGGCGCCGCACGGCCTTCAGGGCGGCGGCTCCTCCCCTTATGTGCACTCAACCGTCCTATGTTTGCGATCGCTTGTGAACCAAGTCACCATACCTACTAGATAACCGCCGCGTTACAGCAATTCGTTAGCTACCTGCACCCGACTTTTTCGACCGGCGCTCACCCGGGTCGCTCCGGCCCGCTTCGTCGTCGCCCGATTCGCCCGGCGGGCGCTGCAGGGAGGCAAGTATTTCGCGCATCTCGTCGAGTTCTCTGCGCAGGTAGTCGCGGGTGACCACCTCGCCGATCGCCAACCGCAGCGCGGCCAGTTCGCGGGCCAGGTATTCGGTGTCGGCCTTGGTCTGCAGGGCGCGGCGGCGGTCTTCGTCCAGCGACACGCGGTCGCGGTTTTCCTGGCGGTTCTGCGCCAGCAGGATCAGTGGCGCCGCGTAGGCCGCCTGGGTGGAGAACGCCAGGTTGAGCAGGATGAACGGATACGGGTCCCAGCGCAGCCCGACCGCGAACAGGTTCAGTGTGATCCAGACGATCACGAGGATGGTCTGCCACGCCAGGTAGCGCCCTGTGCCCAGGAACCGGGCGATGTTCTCGCTGAAGTTCCCGACGGCCTCGGGATCGACGTTGAACGAGAACCGCCGCCGCGTGGCCAGCGGCGTATCGAGCCGGCTGCGGTCGGTCATGAGGTGCCTTCGGCGCCGGTGAGCTTGGGTTCCTCGGTCTCCCGCCAGTCGTGGGGCAGCAGATGGTCGAGCACGTCGTCGACCGACACGGCACCCAGCAGGTGGCTCTCCTCGTCGACGACCGGCCCGCACAACAGGTTGTAGGCGGCGAAGTAGCGCGTCACCGCGCCCAGCGAGGCGTCAGGGGACAGGTTGGGCAGATCGGTGTCCACGATTCCGCTGACCAGATCCGCAGGCGGCTCGCGCAGCAGGCGCTGCAGGTGCACACAACCCAGGTAGTGACCGGTGGGCGTGGCGGTCGGGGGGCGGGTGACGAACACCAACGAGGCCAATGCCGGGGTGAGGTCCGGATCGCGGACCCGCGCGAGGGCCTCGGCGACGGTGGTGTCCGGGGCCAGCACGACGGGCTCGGACGTCATCAACCCGCCCGCGGTGTCGGGAGAGTGCGCCAGCAGACGGCGGACATCCTCGGAATCCTCGGGGTCCATGCGGCGCAGGAACTGCTCGGCGTCGGTCGGCGTCATCGACCCGAGCAGGTCGGCGGCGTCGTCGGGGTCCATCGCCTCGAGGACGTCGGCGGCGCGGTCGGCGGGCAGCCTCCTGAGCACATCGAGCTGGTCGTCTTCGGGCAACTCCTGCAGCACGTCGGCCAGCCGCTCGTCGTCAAAGGCGTTGACCAGTTCGTAGCGACGCTTGGCCGGCAGCTCCCGGATCGCCTCGGCCACCTCGACCGCGCGCTGTCCCTCGAACTGGTCGAGCAGCTGCGCGACGCCCTGGCCGGGCATCGCCAGACCCGACGGTGTCAGGCCCTGAACGTCCTGCCAGTCCACCACGTGCACGTTGGCCCGCCTGCCCAAGCGCCGGTGTGGGCGGACCGCGACCTTGGTGACCATCCAGTCGCGGGTGCGTGTCTGCTCGATGCCGAGATCGACGACGATCACATCGACGTTGGCCAGCTGCGGCAGGTCCGGATCGTCGACGCGGACGCGGGTTTCGATCACCTGCCCGAGCACGAGCACCTCACCGGGACGCTGGGCGAACCTGCGCAATGACACGCTGCCGGTGGCAAGCGTCACCGCACCGGGATCGATCGACGTCACCCGCAGGATCGGCACGAAAATCCTTCGCCGCGTGAGCATTTCGACAACCAAGCCAAGTACGCGGGGTTGCTGGCGCACCAGGCTGATGCTGACCACCACATCACGGACACGGCCGATGGACTCCCCGTCGGGGCCCAAGACCACCATCCCCGCTAGACGAGCCGCATAGACCCTGTTGACCGCCGCCATGCATCAAAGGGTAGAGAGTGTTGTTGTGGAAAACCGGTATCGACCCCGCCGAACGGTCCTTTCCGTTCCCGGGAGCAGCGCGAAGATGGTCGAGAAGGCGAAAACCCTGACCGCTGATGAGGTGTTCCTCGATCTCGAGGACGCCGTCGCGCCCGAGGCCAAAGCCGAGGCCCGTACCCGGGTGGCGACCGCTCTGGCAGAGCCGGGGTGGGCCGGTCAGCTGCGCGGTGTCCGGGTCAACGACTGGACGACGCCGTGGACCTACGCCGACATCATCGAGGTGGTGGCGACCGCGGGTGCGGCGCTGGACATCGTCGTCCTGCCCAAGGTCATCGACGCTACCCACATCCAGGCGCTGCACTTGTTGCTGAGCCAGCTCGAGGCCACCCACGACCTTCCGGTCGGCGGCATCGGTATCGAGGCGCAGATCGAGAATGCGCAGGGCCTCACCAACATTGACGCGATCGCGTCCGCACCACGGGTGCAGGCGCTGGTGCTAGGACCCGCCGACATGGCGGCCAGTTTGAACATGCGCACGCTCGAGGTCGGCGAGCAGCCGGAGGGGTACGACGTCGGCGATGCGCACCATCACGTGCTGATGCGCATTCTCGTGGCGGCGCGGACGCACGGGGTGCTGGCTATCGACGGTCCCTATCTGAAGATCCGCGACGTCGACGGCTTCCGCCGCGTCGCAGGCCGTTCCGCGGCGCTGGGATATGACGGCAAGTGGGTGCTGCACCCTGACCAGATCGTCGCGGGCAACGAGATTTTCAGTCCCCGGCAGAAGGATTACGACCACGCGGAGCTGATTCTCGAGGCCTACGAGTGGCACACCTCGCGGGCAGGCGGGGCCAGAGGCGCGGTCATGTTGGGCGACGAGATGATCGACGAGGCGAGCCGGAAGATGGCGCTGGTGATCGCCGGAAAGGGCCGCGCCGCAGGCATGCAGCGTCAAGGCGAGCCGTTCCGTCCGCCGCAGTGACGCTCAGACCCACAGCCCTCCGGTGGCGAGCAGGCTCAGGTAAAGCAGTATGTACACGAGGAAGCCTGCGACCGCTAGGCTGCCGATGATCGTGCCCGCCAACGCAATCCCGAAACCGTCCTGTCCGGTGCGCTTGGTTTCGCGCATCGCCATGACACCGAGGATCACCCCGACGATGCACGTCACGCCACAGCAGAACACCCCGACGAGCGAGCACACCAACGCGCAGATCGCCATCCCGTTCGTGCCCGCAGGACGGATCGGCCGGTAGGGGTCGTATCCGTAACCGCCGGGCGGGTAGTAGCCCTGATAGGGGTCCGGAGAAGCCGGGTACGGCGGCGGATAAACCGGCGGGGGCGGCGCCTCGAGCGGCGGCGGCAACCCTGCATCGGTCGGGTAATCCACCGGTGCGAACGGATCGGGTCTGCCGCTGTTGCCGGCGCCCCCGTCCTGATCGCCGCCGCTCACTGTGTCAGGTGCTCAGCATGGCGATGGTGAAGACGATGTTGAGCAACAGCGTCGCGGCACCGACCGCGATGCCCGCGATCGCCAATCCGCGGCCGCCCTCGCCTGAGTTCTTGACCTGGTTCAGCGCCACGATGCCCAGCACGATGCCGATCAGCGAGCCGACACCGCAGAGGACGCCGATCGCCGAGGCCACCAGCGAGCCGATCGCCAAACCGTTGGTTTTGTCCTGCGGCACGCCGTAACCGTCGGCATACCCGGGTGCGCCGTATCCCGGTGCCCCGTGCGGGGGCGGAGCACCGTACGGGGAGGGCGCGCCATAGGGCGGCGGCGGTGGATAGCCCTGGCCGGTGTTGACCGGGTTCGGGTAGGGCGGGGGATATGCCCCAGGTGGCGGGGGTGGGTAAGCGCCGGGCGGTGGCGGATAGGCCCCGGGCGGCGGAGGTGGATAGGCGCCCTGGGGTGGCGGGGGGTAGGCCGGAGGCGGCGGATACCCCGACGACGGGTCGTATGCCGGCGGCGAGCCGTAGGTGGGCGGCTGGTCGGACTCGGACGCGGAACGCTCGATCGGCGGCACCTCGTAGCCGCCGGACGTCTGCTCGGACGCACCCCCGTCGGATTCGGATGGTCCGTTTCGTGCTGCGTCCTCCCCGGGATTTGTCATGCTTGTCAACCTAGCGCAATTCTCGGGCACGATTGCGGCCATCGCGGCGTTGTCCCTTAGGAGACAGCAACTTAACGATTTGCGGCAAAGAGGAGATAGAGGACCGATGACCAGCCCGTTTCAACCTGGAGCAAATCCCGGCGCAACGCCGGGTAGCCCAAATATGGGCCGCGGCCCGGCGGGTCTGCCCACGCCCCCGAAGGGGTGGCCCATCGGTTCGTACCCGACGTACGCCGAGGCGCAACGTGCCGTGGACTACCTGTCGGACCAGGAGTTCCCCGTCCAGCAGGTGACGATCGTCGGCGTCGACCTGATGCAGGTCGAGCGGGTCACCGGTCGGCTGTCGTGGCCGAAGGTGCTCGGCGGTGGTGTCCTGACCGGTGCGTGGCTGGGTTTGTTCATCGGCCTGATTCTCGGGTTCTTCAGCCCCAACCCGTGGGCGGCGCTGGCCACCGGCCTGATCGCCGGTGTGTTCTTCGGCCTCATCACATCGGCGATTCCGTACGCGATGGCGCGCGGCACAAGAGATTTCAGTTCTACGCTGCAACTCGTCGCGGGTCGCTACGACGTCCTGTGCGATCCGCAGAGCGCCGAGCGCGGACGGGATCTGCTGGCGCGCTTGACCATCTGAGGTTCGCGCGCGATCGGTAGCTGAGGCACCATCACCGGCACGGAGAATGCGCAGTTCGCGATTGCGTAACGGTGTGTGACGCGCGCCGTCGAGGTGTTGCAAACCACACGCTTGTGGCAATACGGTTTGCGCGCGGGAGATTCCCGTCGGTGACATCACGCGGACGGAGGCGGGTGGTGCGCTTCCCCAGCATGCGCGGCGGCCCACGACGGATGGGTGCTGCGGCGATTGCTGCGCTGACGACCGCGTCAACGCTGACGGCGTGTGGTTCCGACAGCGGCGGCATCGTCATCAACTACTACACGCCCGCTAACGAAGCGCAGACCTTCACCGCCGTCGCCGAGCGGTGCAACGAACAGCTCGGCGGCCGATTCCGAATCCAGCAGATCAGCCTGCCCAAGAGCGCCGACGATCAACGGCTCCAACTCGCGCGGCGGCTGACCGGAAACGACAGAAGCCTCGACGTCATGGCCCTCGACGTGGTGTGGACCGCCGAGTTCGCCGAAGCCGGTTGGGCGTTGCCGCTATCCGACGATCCGGCCGGCCAAGCCGAAGCCGACGCGAGGGCCAATACGTTGCCGGGCCCGCTCGAAACGGCCATGTGGCAGGACAAGCTGTACGCCGCACCGATCACCACCAACACCCAATTGCTGTGGTACCGAGCCGATCTGATGGCGCAGCCACCGGTGACATGGGACGACATGGTGGCCGAGGCGACGCGGTTGCACGCCGCGGGTGAGCCGAGCTGGATTGCGGTACAAGGGAAGCAATACGAAGGCCTGGTCGTGTGGTTCAACACCCTGCTCGAAAGCGCGGGCGGTCAAGTGCTTTCCGACGACGGCGAAACCGTCACGCTGACCGATACACCCGAACACCGGGCCGCCACCGTCAAGGCGCTGCAGATCATCCGCAACGTCGCCACCGCACCCGGCGCGGACCCGTCGGTGACTCAGACCGACGAGACCACCGCACGGCTGGCGCTCGAACAGGGCAAGGCGGCGCTCGAGGTGAACTGGCCCTACGTGCTGCCGTCGCTGCTCGAGAACGCGATCAAGGGCGGGGTGTCGTTCCTGCCGCTGGACGAAGACCCCTCGCTGGCGGGCAGCATCAACGACGTCGGAACGTTCTCGCCCAGCGACGAACAGTTCGAGACCGCCTTCGAGGCGAGCAGGAAGGTCCTGGGGTTCGCCCTGTATCCGGGCGTGCGACCGGGCGAGGCGGCAAAGGTCACCATCGGCGGCCTCAACCTCGCCGTGGCGAAGACGACGCAGCACAAGGCCGAGGCGTTCGAAGCCATTCGATGCCTGCGCGACGTGGAGAATCAGCGGTACACCTCCGTCGAAGGCGGGCTGCCCGCGGTGCGCACGTCGCTGTACAGCGATCCGGCGTTCCAGGTGAAATATCCTCAGCACGAGATCATCCGCGAACAACTCACCAACGCCGCGGTGCGTCCCGCCACGCCGCAGTACCAAGCGGTTTCCACCCGCATCTCCACCACGCTGGCTCCGATCACCGACATCGACCCGGAGCGCACCGCCGACGAGCTCACCGAGCAGGTGCAGAAGGCCATCGACGGTAAGGGGCTGATCCCGTGACCGCCCCACCGGCGGCCGCGACCGCACCGGCGCCGAGCGCGACCGGAAGCGACGACACCCGCTCGGAACGGAAGCTGGCATTCCTGCTCATTGCGCCGGCTGTCGTGTTGATGCTCGCGGTGACTGGTTACCCGATCGCTTACGCGGTGTGGCTGAGCCTGCAGCGCAACAACATGGCCGCACCCGACGACACCGAGTTCATCGGGTTGGAGAACTACGTCACCATCCTCACCGACCAGTACTGGTGGACGGCCTTTTTCGTCACGCTCGGCATCACCGTCGTCTCAGTGGCCATCGAATTCGTCCTCGGCATGGCGTTGGCGCTGGTCATGCACCGCACCATCTTCGGCAAGGGTGTCGTGCGAACGGCCATCCTCATCCCATACGGAATCGTCACGGTCGCCGCGTCGTACAGCTGGTATTACGCATGGACACCGGGCACCGGATACCTGGCGAACCTGCTGCCCGAGGGCAGTGCCCCACTGACCGAACAGCTTCCGTCGCTGGCGATCGTGGTGCTCGCCGAGGTGTGGAAGACGACGCCGTTCATGGCGCTGCTGCTGTTGGCCGGATTGGCCCTGGTCCCACAGGATCTGCTCAACGCCGCCCAGGTTGACGGCGCAGGCGCCTGGAAGCGGCTGACCAAGGTGATCCTGCCGCTGATCAAGCCGGCGATCCTGGTGGCGCTGCTGTTCCGCACCCTCGACGCGTTCCGGATCTTCGACAACATCTACATCCTCACCGGCGGGGCCAACAACACCGGCTCTGTGTCGATCCTGGGATACGACAACCTGTTCAAGGCGTTCAACGTGGGCCTCGGCTCGGCGATCAGCGTGCTGATCTTCCTGTGCGTGGCGATCATCGCGTTCATCTACATCAAGATTTTCGGTGCCGCGGCGCCGGGGTCCGCCGAGGAGAATCGCTGATGGCTGAGCGGGTCGGTGCGTCGCGGGTGACGGGTTGGACGATCGTCAACGTGCTGGTCGTCGTCTACGCGCTCTTCCCGGTGCTGTGGATCCTGTCGCTGTCGCTCAAGCCGACGTCAAGTGTCAAGGACGGCAAGCTGATTCCCGCCGAGATCACCTTCGACAACTACAAGGCGATATTCCAGGGCAACATCTTCACCTCGGCGCTGATCAACTCGATCGGTATCGGCCTGATCACCACGGCCATCGCGGTGGTGATCGGTGGGATGGCCGCGTACGCGGTGGCGCGCCTCGACTTCCCCGGCAAGCAGTTGCTGATCGGCGTCGCCCTGCTGATCGCGATGTTCCCCCACATCTCGCTCGTCACACCGCTTTTCAACATCGAGCGCGCGGTCGGCCTTTTTGACACCTGGCCCGGCCTCATCATCCCGTACATCACCTTCGCGCTGCCGCTGGCGATCTACACGCTCTCGGCGTTCTTCCGGGAGATCCCGTGGGATCTGGAGAAGGCGGCCAAGATGGACGGTGCGACGCCTGCCCAGGCGTTCCGCAAGGTCATCGCCCCGCTGGCCGCGCCGGGCATCGTCACCGCCGCGATCCTGGTGTTCATCTTCGCCTGGAACGACCTACTTCTCGCGCTGTCGCTGACGGCCACCGAACGCGCGATCACCGCCCCGGTGGCGATCGCGAACTTCACCGGCAGTTCGCAGTTCGAGGAACCGACCGGATCGATCGCGGCGGGCGCGATGGTCATCACCATCCCGATCATCATCTTTGTCCTCATCTTCCAACGACGGATCGTCGCCGGACTGACATCCGGTGCGGTGAAGGGGTAGTTCCATGGCCGAAATTGTGTTGGACCGGGTGACGAAGAGTTACCCCAACGGCGCGATGGCCGTCCACGAGTTGTCGATGACGATCGCTGACGGCGAGTTCATCATCCTCGTCGGCCCGTCGGGATGCGGTAAGTCGACCACGCTCAACATGATCGCGGGCCTGGAGGACATCACCTCGGGTGAACTGCGCATCGGCGGCGAGCGTGTCAACGAGAAGGCCCCCAAGGACCGTGACATCGCGATGGTCTTCCAGTCCTATGCGCTGTACCCCCACATGAGCGTTCGGCAGAACATCGCGTTTCCGCTCACGCTGGCCAAGCTGAAGAAGGACGAGATCGCCCGCAAGGTCGACGAAGCGGCGAAAATCCTGGACCTGAGCGAGCTTCTGGACCGCAAACCGGGGCAGCTCTCCGGCGGTCAGCGACAACGCGTCGCGATGGGCCGCGCGATCGTGCGTGATCCCAAGGCCTTCCTGATGGACGAGCCGCTGTCGAACCTCGACGCCAAGCTGCGTGTGCAGATGCGCGCGGAGATCGCCCGCCTGCAGGACAGGCTGGGTACGACCACCGTCTACGTCACCCACGACCAGACCGAGGCGATGACGTTGGGCGATCGCGTGGTGGTGCTGCTCGCCGGGGTGGCCCAGCAGATCGGAACGCCCGAGGACCTCTACAACCGTCCCGCGAACCTGTTCGTCGCCGGCTTCATCGGCTCACCTGCCATGAACTTCTTCAGCGCGACGATCACCGACGTCGGCGTCCGGTTGCCGTTCGGCGAGGTCACCCTCACCCAGGAGAATTACGACCTGCTGCTTCGGCGCAACGCGCCGAAGAACGTGATCGTCGGCGTCCGGCCCGAGCACTTCGAGGACGCCGCCGTGCTCGACGGGTATGCGCGCATCCGCGCACTGACTTTCGACGTGACGGTGGACATGGTCGAGTCGCTGGGCGCCGACAAGTACCTCCACTTCAAAACCGAAGGCGCCGGCGCGCATTCGGCGCAACTCGCCGAGCTGGCCGCCGAGTCCGGTGTCGGCGAGAACGAGTTCGTGGCACGGGTATCGGTCGATTCGACCGCCAAACAAGGCGACACGATCCAGTTGGCGTTCGACACGTCGAAGCTGGTTGTCTTCGATCCCGAGACAGGCAACAACCTCAGCCTGCCCGAAGCCGATTCGCCTGCCGATTCACCAGCGGGTTCACCCGCGCCGCCGGCCGAGTGATCGACGTCCCCGCGACGGTCCGCACCCACCTGCGCGAGCATTTCGCCGGGCAGGGCATCGATTCCGAGCCCGACGAGGCCAGCGTCACGTTCCTGGGCACCGAGACCATCGACGTGCTGCGCTTCGGGCCGGACCCCGACGGAGTCATGCACTATGCGTCGCTGGGCTGTTCGCGTCATCCGATGTTCGACCCGACCGAAATGGTCACCGACGTCGTGCGCGGTCCGCGCGCGGAGGTGATCGTGGCCCTCCGCGGACCGTCGCCGCGCGGGCTGCACCGGTCGATCGCGATCGTGGCCGCCGCGCCCGCGGTGGAGGGGCTGGTGCTGGCGCCCGATGCGTTGATCGACCTCGAGACACCGCTGTGGGAGAACACGCCGTTCACCGCGTTCTTGTTGAGCGACAGCGAAATCGACGACGTACCGTTGGCCGACCCGCTCGAACCGGTGAAGCTGTTGGCCGCCACGCCGATCACCGCGACTGAAGCCGCATGGGTGCGCCTCAAGGGTGCCGACGCGATGCGTGAGGCGTGGCAGCAGGACGGCGTCGACGTACTCGACCCGGCACGCCCGGCGGCCAAACCGAGCTGAACCCACCGCGCGAAACCGTCTTCCGGAAGAGAATTCGAGAAGGACCTGCGGGGATGCAGTCTCGAGAAGTCACAGCCAGTGGTTGCGCCGGAACGCGCCGAACAACAGACCGCAGATGACCACCATGAACAGCAGCACCGCGGGATAGCCCCACGTCGCCGACAATTCCGGCATGTGCTCGAAATTCATACCGTAAATGCCGGCGATCGCCGTCGGCACCGCGGCGATCGCAACATAGGCCGAGATCTTGCGCATGTCGGTGTTCTGCTGCATGGCCACCTTGCCGACCGCCGCTTGCACGAGCGAGCTGAGCACTTCGTCGAAGCCGGCGATGCGATCGGACGCCTTGATGGCGTGGTCGAGCACATCGCCCATGTACCGCAGGATCTCGACGGAGATCAGGTCGGCGTGCTCAGACCCGAGACTCTGCAAGTCCGTGGCCAATGGGCCCACCGCACGGCGGAGTTCGACCATCTCGCGCTTGAGCAGATAGATGCACTCGATGTCGGTCCGCTTGGTCGGTGAGAAGACGTCCTCTTCCATCGCGTCGATGTCGGTTTCAATCGACTCGGTGACGTCGAGGTAGCCGTCCACGACGTGGTCGGCGATCGCGTGCATCACCGCGTAGGGGCCGAGCTCCAACAGGTGCGGCGAGGCCTCGAGGTGTTTGCGGACCCCGGCCAGTCCGCCGTGTTCGCCGTGCCGCACGGTCACCACGAAGTTGGGTCCGACGAAAATCATGATTTCGCCGGTCTCGACGATCTCGCGTGCGTACGCGATCGACTCGTGTTCGACATAGGTGACCGTCTTGAGGACGAGGAACAAGGTGTCGTCGTACCGTTCCAGCTTCGGCCGCTGGTGTGCGTGCACGGCGTCCTCGACGGCGAGCGGGTGCAGACCGAAAACGTCCGCGACCGTCTGCATCTGACGTTCGTCGGGTTCATGAAAGCCGATCCAGACGAAGGCGTTCCTGCCCTCCCGGCGCAGCTCCTCCACCTTGTCTTGGGCCGCGTCGTGGGTGAAGCTTCCGGGCAGTCGAGTGCCGTCGCAATAGATGCCGCAGTCCACCGTGGCGTGCGCCACGGGCACGCGGACGGGGTCGGCAGCCAGGCCGTCGCGGCTGTTCTTCACGGCCGGACGAAGCGATGGAGGGCCGGACTCAACGACGGCATCGGCGCAGCCTTCCTGAAGGACGCACGCCCGGTTTCGGGCCGTGGTAGATGCTACGCGGCTGTGCGCGTCGGCTGCCTGCTAGTTTCGTTCCCGACGCAATCCGCCCGCGGTGCGGGCAACGTACATCTGTCCAAGGAGCATCTGACGTGAGCACAACTCCCCTCAAGGTCGCAGTCACCGGTGCCGCCGGCCAGATCGGCTACAGCTTGCTGTTCCGCCTCGCGAGCGGATCACTGCTCGGCCCCGACCGGCCGATCGAGCTGCGGCTCCTCGAGATCGAGCCGGCGCTCAAGGCGCTCGAGGGTGTGGTGATGGAGCTCGACGACTGCGCCTTCCCGCTTCTTTCCGGCGTTCAGATCGGCGCCGACGCGAACAAGATCTTCGACGGCGTCAACCTGGCTCTGCTTGTCGGCGCCCGCCCTCGCGGCCCGGGCATGGAGCGCAGTGACCTGCTCGAGGCCAACGGCGCGATCTTCACGGCCCAGGGCAAGGCGCTCAACGAGGTGGCCGCCGACGACGTACGCATCGGGGTGACCGGCAACCCCGCTAACACCAACGCGCTCATCGCGATGTCCAACGCACCCGACATCCCGCGCGAGCGGTTCTCGGCGCTGACCCGCCTCGACCACAACCGGGCGATCAGCCAGCTGGCCCGCAAGACCGGCGCCAAGGTCACCGACATCAAGAAGATGACGATCTGGGGCAACCACTCGGCCACCCAGTACCCGGACATCTTCCACGCCGAGGTCGGCGGCAAGAACGCCGCCGAGGTGGTCAACGACCAGAACTGGATCGAGAACGACTTCATCCCAACCGTCGCCAAGCGCGGTGCCGCCATCATCGACGCCCGCGGTGCCTCCTCGGCGGCGTCGGCCGCCTCGGCGACCGTCGACGCCGCCCGGGACTGGCTGCTGGGCACGCCCGCCGACGACTGGGTGTCGATGGCGGTGTACTCCGACGGTTCTTACGGTGTGCCGGAGGGTCTGATCTCGTCGTTCCCGGTGACGACGAAGGACGGCAACTGGTCGATCGTGCAGGGCCTGGACATCGACGATTTCTCCCGCAGCCGCATCGACAAGACGACGGCTGAGCTCGCCGACGAGCGCAAAGCGGTCACGGATCTCGGCCTGATTTGAGGCAGCGGGCGATTAGGTTACCTACCAGTTCGTCGTTAACCTGGGCGCCGTGTCGCAAGCGGTGAGAGACCTTCCATTGACCGGATCCAATATCGTCCTCAGCGATGAGGAGATCTTCGCTGCCCACGTGGGTGGCAAGCTCTCGGTAGCGCTGAACGCGGCCCTCGACACCGAACGGGCGTTGTCCGTCGCCTACACACCGGGCGTGGCCCAGGTCAGCCGGGCCATCGCCGCGGACCACACGCTGGCCGCCCGCTACACGTGGGCGAGCCGCATGGTGGCGGTGGTCAGCGACGGCAGCGCGGTGCTGGGACTCGGTGATATCGGTCCGGCGGCGTCGCTGCCAGTGATGGAGGGCAAGAGCGCCCTGTTCAAGGCGTTCGCCGACCTCGACTCGATCCCGATCGTTCTCGACACCAAGGACACCGACGAGATCGTCGAGACCCTGATCCGGCTGCGCCCGACGTTCGGGGCCGTCAACCTCGAGGACATCTCGGCCCCGCGATGCTTCGAGATCGAGCGGCGCCTGGTCGAGGCGCTTGACTGCCCGGTCATGCACGACGACCAGCACGGCACCGCGATTGTCGTGCTCGCCGCGCTGCTGGGTGCGGCCAAGGTCGTCGATCGCGAGATCGCCTCGCTTCGGGTCGTCGTCTCCGGCTGCGGCGCGGCAGGCATCGCGTGCGCGAAGATCCTGATGGCGGCGGGCGTCAGCGACATCACGTTGCTCGATTCGCAGGGCATCGTGCACAAGGGCCGCCAGAATCTCAACTCCTACAAGGCCGATCTGGCCGAGTCGACCAATCCGCGCGGGCTGACCGGCGGACTCGCCGAAGCGCTCGACGGCGCCGACGTGTTCCTCGGGCTGTCCGCGGGCGTGGTGCCCGTCGACCTGGTCGCCTCGATGGCGCCGAACTCGATCGTGTTCGCGCTGTCGAACCCGGATCCGGAAATCCACCCCGACGACGCGAGCCGGTACGCGGCCGTCGTCGCCACCGGGCGCAGCGACTTCCCGAACCAGATCAACAACGTGCTCGCCTTCCCGGGCGTGTTCCGCGGTGCGCTCGACGCCGGTGCGTGCCGCATCACCGAGCGGATGAAGGTGGCCGCCGCCGAAGCGATCCTCTCGGTCGTCGGGGACGACCTCGCATCCGATCGCATCGTGCCGAGCGTGCTCGACCCCCGAGTCGCGCCCGCCGTCGCGCAGGCGGTCGCCAGTGCGTCCCGCGACGCGTCGGGAGGCTAGTCGCACGTGGGCCGGCGGTTGGCGCTGGCGCTCGTCGCGGTGCTCGTGGCGAGCACCGCGGCGTGCGGCGAGGACACCGAGCGGCCGTCGATAGCCGTCGGCGCCACAGCCGATCCCGAGTCGACGTTGATCGCCCACCTTTATGCCGCCGCGCTGCGCTCGTACGGCAACCCCGCTCACGTCAAGATCGAGGACGACCCGCTGGCCGGGCTGGACACCGGGTCTGTCCGCGTCGTGCCCGGGTTCACCGGACGGGTGCTGCACAGGTTCAATCCCGAGTCGGCGGCACGCGCCCCGACGCAGGTGTACCGCGAGATGGTCTCCGCGCTGCCCGAGGGCGTCGCCGCAGGGGACTACACCACGTCGGCGGAGGACAAGCCCGCGCTCGCGGTCACCGGGGCGACCGCCGAGAAGTGGGGCGGGCGCGACGTCACCGCCGCGGTGCGCAACTGCGACGGGCTGACCATTGCCGCGGTCGCCGACGCACGCCGTCCGGAGGCGATCGGTACGTGCGAACCTAAGGTGACCGAATTCCCCGACAGTGACGCGGCTTTCGATGCCGTGCGCTCCGGCCGCTTCCGCGCCGCGTGGACGACGACCGCGGCTCCGGGCATCCCGCCCGAACTGGTGATGCTGTCGGATCGCACGTCGCTGATCCGCGCGGAGAACCTGGTGCCGCTGTCTCGCCGCAACGGGCTCAACGAGTCACAGGTGCTCGCGCTCAACGAGGTGGCCGGCGTGCTGGACACCGCGGCGTTGGCCGAGATGCGCGCCGAGGTCGCCGACGGCGCTGATCCAGGCCACGTGGCCGATGCGTTCCTCGCCGAACACCCCCTCGGCGACTCGTAGACGTTCGAAAGTGCCGCGAGCGGGCGTAGTAAGAGGCTGTGTTTCGCGTTGATGGTGATTTCGCCGTAGACGAGGACGTCCTCCTGCTGTTGTTAACGGGCTTGGTGTCCCAACAACAACGAGGAGGACGTCGTGGTTCACAGTAGTGGT
>NZ_JBCGVF010000005.1:86090-193263 GCF_048452905.1 Mycobacterium neumannii
GCCCCGCCGCCCTGATGAACTCGATTGAACGCAGTCGGGAAGAACCCGTTTGACGAACTACGTTGAGACCAGGACCCAGCGGGCCACCCCAACCACCCTTGACATCAACCAGTTACGAAGGTGTCTGCCCACGACACGCCGCGATTCCTTGACAGTTTGCGCACGCTCGCGCGCGCTCGAGCGTGCACTTAGCGAGGGCGGCTCAAGTCAGTGGCTGTTGGGCACCAGACGCTTCATCACCGACAGGAACAGTCGCTGATAGCCCGAACCGGTGAGACGCACGATCGCGTCGAGGAATTTCGCGTCGGCCCCGACCAACACCCGCGCCCGGTTCTTGCGGACACCGTCGAGGATGATCTTCGCGGCCTCCTCGGGCGTGGTCCGCGTCAGCCTGGTGTCGAACGTCTTGGTCAGGCCCTCACGGTCGACGCCTTCAGCGGCCGTCGAATTGCGCATGATCGCGGTCTTGATCCCGCCGGGGTGGATGGTGGTGACCTTGACCGGATGGCCCGCGGCCTGCATCTCCTGGCGCAGCGCCTCGGTGAACCCGCGGACCGCGAACTTCGCCGAGTTGTATGCCGCCTGACCCGGAACCGAAAAGATGCCGAACAGGCTCGACACATTGACGACGTGCCCGTCGCCCGACGCGATCAGATGCGGCAGGAACGCCTTCGTGCCATTGACGACGCCCCAGAAGTCGACGTCCATCACCCGTTCGATGTCCTTGTACGGGGTCACCTCGACATCACCGACATACGCGATGCCTGCATTGTTGTAGATCTGATTGACCTTGCCGAAGTGCTCGACCACCGCGTCGGCGTACAGCTCGAAGGCCTCACGCTCGGTGACGTCGAGGCGGTCCGTCTTAACCGGCGCGCCGATCGCCTTGAGCCGCTCCTCGGTCGCCGCCAGACCTTCGGCGTCGACGTCGCTGATCGCGACGCTCGCGCCCGACTTGCCCAGCTCGATCGCCAGCGCCTGTCCGATACCCGACCCGGCACCGGTCACCACAGCGACCTTTCCGGCGAAGCCCTGCATAACCACATCCTTTGCTAATGCGCTCAGCGCACGGTTGTGACACACGAGTTGCGAGTAGACGGGTCAATAGCCGTACGTTCCTGGTCGAGGCTAGCCGGTACCGCAGGTCTCGACTACAGGGGGCTGTGCGGCCTCCTCGCGGTGTACAGCCATCCGTGGGCCGGAAAGAGCACCGCGTCGTCTTGCTCGTTGCCCCGTATCGATGCGATGACGGCCGCACGAGCGCAGCGACGACTCGGACTGTCGGCATGTTCGAGGATCGACCGAAGGGGTCCGTCAAACAGAAAGTCCGCGGCCTCCGCCGCGTCCCGACCGACGAAACTTTGAGCCTCAACCGGCGTCGCCGTCGCTCCAACGAAGCCCGCGGCGGACAGCAGCGGCCGAACTCGGTGCGGCTCAGAGAACAGATCCACGCCCGACTCGGTCAGGTGGTCTCCGGCAACGACATGCTCAGTCACGGCCGCGAGAACAGCCTCGAAGGGCCTGCTCGCCTGGCGATGCGTCAGGAACACCAGCCGGCCTCCGCGCTTCAGCGCTTGCTGGATGTTGACGAATGCTGCGAGCGGGTCGGCGAAAAACATCACCCCCGCACGGCTAATCGCCACATCGTAGAAATCCCGACAAAATGGGTGGGTCTGAGCGTCTCCTCGGATGAAGGTGACGTTGCCAATCCGCTCCTCACCGGCGCTCCGACGTGCGTGCTCCAGCATCGGTACCGACAAATCAATCCCCAGCGCGTGACCCTGCGGCGACTGCCGCGCGGCGAGCCGCGTGATTTGTCCGGTCCCACAGCCGATGTCGAGGACCTGGCTGGCTTGTGTCAGCGCCGCCGCGGCAAGAAGGTCGGCGTTGAAGCCCATCGCCATCGCGTCGTAACGGTCACAGTGGTTTGCCCAATGCATCCCGTCGGGGCCGTTCCAAACCTCGTTCTGCTCGGTGTTGACGATCTCCGACATCACTCGCCGGCGACCTTGTTGCGCTGGCGCTTCAGAAAAGTTCCACGGCATTGGGGGCAGCAGAATTGGAAAGTGACTCCGTCGACCTCTGCCGTGACGGCTCCCGGTTCCGTCATCGAAACCGTCGTGCCGCACACTGGGTCGACGCCCATCCCTTCCGGCACTTCAGCAATGCCACTGGTGGCGTCACTAATCATGTCCATCAGGATGGAGTCGTCGATGACGCGCCCGAAGGCGCCGTACCCACCGTCCGGAACCCCCAACACGTGGACTTCGCAGTCGGGTCGCTCGTAGAGCCGTCCCGGATCGCCTTGTGCGTCTGCGAGCGCGCGCGTGATCCGCGCGATGAGATGCTCGCTCAGCGGTTTTCGCCAGGGGCCGGGTACGTAGACGCGCACGACATAGCGAGGTACGGCGCCCGCATCCTGCCGGCGACCCCCGGCGATCCACACGTCGACCTCGTGCACGACCACATGGGTAATGCTTTCCAGAAACTCAAGAACTCCGGGATCGGCGCGTTCGGCGGCGGGTTCGCTCAGCGCATGCGGGCTGTCGTGCAATCCGTGCGTGGTGAGGCGTTGCGCGAGCTGATCCAACTCTTCTCGCGTGTGTGCGCCCTTCGGCACGAACAATTCGGTGAACATCATCTCGTGCTCCTTCCGGTCGCGTTGCTGCGGCACAGCTTAGGCGTACGTCGTAAACTTTCAAGATGCCACGAAGCCGAACGCTCACTCAAGGGGCGATCGCCGATGCAGCACTAGCGGTGCTTGATCACGGCGGCCTGGCCAGCCTGACAATGCGAGCCGTCGCCGCAGACCTCGGGGTTAGTGCGATGGCTCTATATCGATATGTCGATAGTCGCGAAGGACTCGAGAGGTGGATCGTCGATCGTGTCCTTGAACCAGTCGACGTCGCCGTGCCCGCCGATGAGCCATGGACGCAGCGGATCGTGAAACTGATGACACGTCTTCGAGGTGCGATCGTCGCCCATCCCGCGGCCGTTCCTCTCATGCTCATCCATCGCCATAGCTCGCCCACGTCGCTGCGCTGGATCGAAGCTGTGCTGAGCGCGCTGAGCGAGGGCGGATTGACCGGGGTAGATCGCGCGATTGCACAACGCAGCCTGCTCAACTACCTACTCGGCAGCCTTAATACCCAGCATCTCAGCTCTCTGTCGGGTTCGGGCACGGCAACGATGGCCACCCTCCCCAAGACTGACTTTCCCTATATCGCTGAAACTGCTCGAGTAGCGCGTCGCCTATCACCCGACAAGGAATTCCGCCTCGGCCTCGCCGTCGTACTGCGCGGCCTTGAGCGCTGAGTCTCCTCGCCCGTAGTACCGCGAGCGTGCGCAAAGTACTGACAGCGACCGACGTGTCGCGCGCAGACACGCACCTTCGCGCATGAAGGCGCAAAAAGGCTCAGGCGAACGCCTCGTCGATGATTTCCTGTTGCTCGACGGCGTGCACCTTCGACGAGCCCGACGACGGCGCCGACATGGCCCGCCGCGAGACGCGCGTGATGCCGCTCAACTTCTCCGGCAACACCTCCGGCAACGTCAGCCCGAACGTCGGCCACGGACCCTGGTTCGCCGGTTCCTCCTGCACCCACAGGTACTTCTCGACGTTGGGGTAGCGGTCCAGCGTCTCTGCCAGCCGGCGCCGCGGCAGCGGAGCGAGCTGCTCGACGCGCACGATCGCCACGTCGTCGCGCTGTTCCTTGTTCTTGCGGGCGGCCAGCTCGTAGTAGAGCTTGCCGCTGCACAACAGCATCCGCTTGGCCTCGTTGCGATCCCCGTCGCCGTCGGTGTAGGTCGGCTCCTCGAGCACCGAACGGAACTTCTGCTCGGTGAAGTCGCGGATGTCGCTGACGGCGGCCTTGTTCCGCAGCATCGACTTCGGCGTGAACACGATGAGCGGCCGGTGGATGCCGTCCAGGGCGTGACGCCGCAGCAGGTGGAAGTAGTTGGCCGGCGTGGACGGCATCGCGATCGTCATCGACCCCTCGGCCCACAACAGCAGGAACCGCTCGATGCGGCCCGACGTGTGGTCCGGGCCTTGACCTTCGTGCCCGTGCGGCAGCAGCAGCACGACGTCCGAACGCTGGCCCCACTTGGCCTCACCGGAGCTGATGAACTCGTCGATGATCGACTGCGCACCGTTGATGAAGTCGCCGAACTGCGCCTCCCACAACACCATTGCATCGGGGTTGCCGACGGAGTAGCCGTACTCGAAGCCGACGGCCGCGAACTCCGACAGCGGGGAGTCGTACACCATGAACCTGCCGCCGGTCGGGTTGCCGTCCTTGTCGACGGTCAACAGATCCAGCGGGGTGAACTCCTGACCCGTCTTGCGATCGATGATCACCGAATGGCGCTGGGTGAACGTGCCGCGTCGGGTGTCCTGTCCCGACAGCCGCACGGTCTTGCCCTCGGCGATAAGCGCGCCGAGGGCGAGCAGTTCGGCGAACGCCCAGTCCACCTTGCCCTCGTAGGCCATCTCGCGGCGCTTCTCCAGCACCGGCTTGACGCGCGGATGCACGCTGAAGCCCTCGGGCACCGACAGATGGGCATCACCGATCCGCGCCAACAACGACTTGTCCACCGCGGTGTTCGTACCGGCGGGCACCATCTGATCGGCTTCCACCGAGGCGCTCGGTTCGATCTCGTGTTTCTCGAGTTCGCGCACCTCGTTGAAGACCCGTTCCAGCTGGCCCTGGTAGTCACGCAGCGCGTCCTCGGCCTCTTTCATCGAGATGTCGCCGCGGCCGATCAGCGCTTCGGTGTAGCTCTTGCGCACACCGCGTTTGACGTCGATCGCGTCGTACATCGAGGGCTGCGTCATCGACGGGTCGTCGCCCTCGTTGTGCCCGCGGCGGCGGTAGCACAGCATGTCGATGACGACGTCCTTGTGGAACTTCTGCCGGAAGTCGACCGCGAGCCGGGCCACCCAGGCTGCGGCCTCGGGGTCGTCGCCGTTGACGTGGAAGATCGGCGCACCGACCATCTTGGCGACATCGGTGCAGTACTCCGAGGACTTGGCGTCGGACGGCGATGTGGTGAAACCGATCTGGTTGTTGACGATGATGTGGATCGTCCCGCCGACGCGATATCCCCGCAGCAGCGCAAGGTTCAGCGTCTCGGCCACCACACCCTGACCGGCGAACGCGGCGTCGCCGTGCAGCATCAGCGGCACGACGCTGAACGCTCCGGCTCCCTCGCCGTCGCCGTCGCCCCCGTCGATCACGTCCTGCTTGGCGCGCACCAAGCCCTCGAGGACTGGGTCGACGGCCTCGAGGTGCGACGGGTTGGCCACCAGCGACACGTCGATGTCGTTGTCGCCGAACATCTGGATGAACCTGCCCGACGCGCCCAGGTGGTACTTCACGTCACCGGAGCCGTGCGCCTGCGACGGGTTCAGATTCCCCTCGAACTCGGAGAAGATCTGCGAGTACGGCTTGCCGACGATGTTGGCCAGCACGTTGAGCCGGCCGCGGTGCGGCATGGCGATGACGACCTCGTCGAGCGCGTACTCGGCGCACTGGTCGATCACCGCGTCCATGGTCGGGATGACCGTCTCGGCGCCTTCCAGCGAGAACCGTTTCTGGCCAACGTATTTCGTCTGCAAGAACGTTTCGAATGCCTCGGCCGCGTTGAGCTTACTCAGGATGTACTTCTGCTCGGCGACGGTCGGCTTCTCGTGCTTCTTCTCGATGCGCTCCTGCAGCCACTGCTGCTGCTCGGGTTCGAGGATGTGGGTGTACTCGACGCCGATGTGGCGACAGTAGGAGTCACGCAGCAGACCCAACACGTCGCGCAGCTTCTTCTCGTCGGCGCCGGCGAACCCGTTGACCTTGAACTCGCGATCGAGGTCCCAGAGCGTCAGCCCGTGGGTGAGGATGTCCAGGTCGGGGTGGCTGCGGAAGCGGTTCTTGTCCAGCCGCAGCGGGTCGATATCGGCCATCAGGTGGCCGCGGTTGCGGTAGTCCGAGATCAGCTCGATGACGCGGGCGTTCTTGTCCTCGATCGAGTCGGGGTTGTCGGTGCGCCACCGCACCGGCTCGTACGGGATGCCGAGTTCGCGGAAGATCTCGTCGAAGAAGTCGTCGTCGAGCAGCAGTCGATGCACGGTGCGCAGGAAGTCGCCGGACTCCGCGCCCTGGATGATGCGATGGTCGTAGGTCGACGTCAGCGTGACCAGCTTTCCGACGCCCAACTCGGCGATGCGCTCCTCGCTCGCGCCTTGGAACTCGGCCGGGTACTCCATCGCACCCACGCCGATGATGGCGCCCTGACCGCGCATCAGCCGCGGCACCGAGTGCACGGTTCCGATGGTGCCGGGGTTGGTCAACGAGATCGTCACGCCGCCGAAGTCATCGGCGGTCAGCTTGCCGTTGCGGGCGCGGCGGACGATGTCCTCGTAGGCGGCGATGAACTGGCCGAACGACATGTTCTCGGCTGCCTTGATGCCCGCCACCACCAGTTGGCGGCTGCCGCCCTTGCCCTGCAGGTCGATCGCCAGGCCGAGGGTGACGTGCTCGGGCGTCACCGCATTCGGCTTGCCGTCGATCTCAGTGAAGTGGCGGTTCATGTTGGGGAACTCTTTGACCGCCTGCACGACGGCGTACCCGATGAGGTGGGTGAACGAGATCTTCCCGCCGCGGGTCCGCTTGAGGTGGTTGTTGATGACGATGCGGTTGTCGATCATCAACTTGGCCGGGATCGCGCGAACACTGGTCGCGGTCGGCACATCGAGCGACGCCGCCATGTTCTTCACGACGGCTGCGGCGGCGCCCCGCAGCACCTGAGCCTCGTCGCCGCCCGAATCCTTGTCCTCGGTGCCCTTGTCTCTGGGGTCCGATTTCTTGGCGGACTCCTTCGCGGGCTCCTTGGGCTTGGCGGGCGCCTTGGTCGGTGCCGACGACTTCGACGCCTTGCTCTCGGAGCCGCCGTCGGATTCCTTCGCCTCGGTCTCCTTGGCGGAAGACTCCTTGGCGGAAGACTCCTTGGCGCGGGTTTCCTTGGCGGGCCGGGCAGCGCCGTTGCCGTCGGACTGCTTGGGCGCCGGCGCGGGGGCAGGCTCCGGCGGGCTCACCGGCCCTGCGCTGCGTTGACCGTTGCCGCTGCGGGCCTGACTCTCGGAGGGGGTCGGCTCAGGGGAGTAGTCGACTAGGAATTCGTGCCAACTGGGATCTACCGACGAGGGATCCTCGCGGAACTTGCGATACATCTCCTCGACCAACCACTCGTTCTGTCCGAATGGTGAAGGTGAGCTCACGGTAGCTACTCGCCTCGATTCTTCGCTTCACGCGAGCGCATCTCAACGCTCGCCAGGTTCTGTACGGATTACCCGCAATCCGCCGACTAAAGGCTAGCGCCGAAGCATCGGCCAGACCACGACAACGACCTTCCCGGCCATGTGCCGCTAGTCCCTGGACGCGGGCAGCACGTGCACCACCGTCGGCCACCGCGGTGGCGGGGGGCCGAACGCGCCGTGCGCGTTGCCGATGATTCGCTTGCCCATCAGGCGGTTGCCCACACCGCCGACGACCGCGCCGACGCCGACGGGCAGCGTCTTGCCGAACGCGAGTGCGCCCCGCTTGAGGGTGTAGCGCTTGACGAAGTACCTCAGCAGGCGAGAGTTCAGCTGCGACAGCGCAGGCAGCGGGAGGGTGGCCGCCCCGTCGGCGACCCAGGCGCCTCTGGTGCGGCCGCGGCCGACCAGGTCGGCGATCGCCCGCTTACTGTCCTCGCCGACCAACACCGCTAGCACCAGCGCGCGTCGCCGCTCCTGATGCTCGGCCGGAATCCCGTGCACCTCGGCCACGGCGAGCACATACAACGCCGTCGCCTCCAGGAAGACGACCGTCTCGCCGGCCACCGACGCCATCGCGGTCAGCGTCCCGATGCCGGGGAACGCCGCAGCCGACCCGACGGCGGCGCCGCTGGCCATCACCGCGCTCAGATAGCGCTTCTCGAGTTTCTTGATCACCTCGGCCGGCGTCGCGTGCGGATCCTGTTCGCGCAACCGGTCGACGTACGCCTTGACCGCGGGAGCCTGTACGCGCGACCCGCGCTCGATAATGCGGGACAGCGCCTTGGCGGCGACGCTCGGATCCTCGGCGGAGCCATCGCTGACCGCCGGTAACTGGCTCTTGGCCTTCGACCGGGCACTCATGGGGCCTCCTGTCCGAACGACTCGTTTCAGGCTATCGCTTCGGCTAACGAACGCCGGCGTCGGTGAGTGCCCCGGCGGTGATCGCGCTCACCTTATGCCGGGCCGGGGAAGAAAAAAATGAGAAGCGACGCTCTTCATTTCCATGGCACCATCATCGGCTGTGGATTTGACGGCTGCCCCGACTCCGCTTTACGAGGGCACGCCTGTCAGCCGCATCCGGATGATCGTCGTCCTGGGCGTGATGGTGGCGCTGGGCCCGCTCACCATCGACATGTACCTGCCCGCCCTGCCGAGGATCGCCGAGGAACTCGGGGTGTCCTCCTCCATCGCGCAGCTGACGCTGACCGGGACCCTCGCCGGGCTGGCGCTCGGCCAGCTGGTCGTCGGTCCGCTCTCCGACTCGCTGGGCCGCCGCCGCCCGTTGATGGCTGGAATCGTGCTGCACATGGTCGCCTCGCTGATGTGCATGTTCGCGCCCAACATCGAGGTGCTCGGGCTGGCTCGGGCGCTGCAGGGGATGGGCGCCGCAGCGGCCTCGGTGGTGGCGGTCGCCGTCGTCGGTGATCTGTTCACCGGCTCGGTCGCCGCCACTGTGATGTCACGGCTGATGCTGGTGCTGGGCGTCGCGCCCGTCCTGGCCCCCTCGTTGGGCGCCGCGGTGCTGCTCAAGGCCTCCTGGCACTGGGTGTTCGCCGCTCTGGTGCTGTTGGCGGGGCTGTTGCTGGTGGTGGCGATGACGGCCCTGCCAGAGACGCTGCCCGTCGCGCATCGTCGCCCGCTGAAGGTGCGGGGCATCGCCGCGACGTACCTGGAGTTGCTGCGCGATACCCGCTTCGTTGTGTTGGTGCTGGTCGCCGCGCTGGGCATGTCGGGGCTTTTCGCCTACATCTCCGCAGCGCCGTTCGTCCTGCAGGGCCGATACGGTCTGGATCAGCAGGGGTTCGCGCTGGTCTTCGCCGCCGGCGCGATCGCGCTGATCGGCGCCACGCAGTTCAACGTCGTTTTACTGCGCCGGTTCCGGCCGCAGACAATCGTGCTTTGGGCCCTGACTGTGGCCTCCCTCGGCGGTGCGGTCTTCGTCGGCATCACGGTTGTCGACGTCGGCGGGGTAGCCGTATTCGTTGTACCGGTGTGGGTGCTGCTGGCCGCCGTGGGCTTCGTCATCCCGAACGCGCCGGCGCTGGCGTTGACCCGGCATCCGGATGCCGCGGGCACCGCGGCCGCTCTGCTCGGCGCGGGACAGTTCGGCCTGGGTGCTGCGATCGCCCCGCTCGTCGGTGCCCTCGGCAACGACGAGTTCGCTCTGGCCGCCGTGATGACGGTGGGTATGGTGATCGCGTTGCTCGCGCTCATGGCCGTCGGTGTGTCGGCGGCCGAACGCGCGGACGACTCCGAACGCGATGTCACCGCCGACGTCGTGCCCGAGCCGGCCTGACGCTTCGCAGCGCGTGGTCCCGCCTAGCCGGGATCGACCACGCTCCGTAGCGTCGGCGGAATCGCCGAGTGCTAGTCGACCCCAGAATGTTGTCAACGCTTTTCACCAGGCAGAACACGTCAACGAACCCGTGGCATGCGCTGTGGGCGATGATGGTCGGCTTCTTCATGATCCTGGTGGACGCGACGATCGTCGCGGTCGCCAACCCGTCGATCATGGCCAGGTTCGGCGCCAGCTACGACGCCGTCCTGTGGGTTACGAGCGCCTATCTGCTCGCATACGCGGTGCCGTTGCTGGTGGCGGGCCGCCTCGGTGACCGGTTCGGCCCCAAGAACCTCTACCTTCTCGGTCTCACGGTGTTCACCGTCGCCTCGCTGTGGTGCGGACTGTCCGACACGATCGGGATGCTGATCGCCGCCCGGGTCGTGCAGGGCGTCGGCGCGGCGCTGCTGACGCCGCAGACCCTGTCGACGGTCACCCGCATCTTCCCCGCTGAACGGCGCGGCATGGCGATGAGCGTGTGGGGGGCGACGGCCGGGGTCGCGACGCTGGTCGGTCCGTTGGCCGGCGGGATCCTCGTCGACGCCCTCGGGTGGCAGTGGATCTTCTTCGTCAACGTGCCGATCGGGGTGGTGGGCGTGGCGTTGGCGCTGCGACTGGTGCCCGAGCTTCCGAGGCAGAGGCAGCGACTCGACGTTGCGGGGGTGATCCTCTCGGCGGTCGGGTTGTTCCTCATCGTGTTCGCCCTGCAGGAGGGTCAGGCGAACAGGTGGACCCACTGGGTCTGGGGCCTGATGGCGTTGGGCACCGGGGTGGTGGCCGCGTTCCTGTTCTGGCAGGCAGCCAACCGCAAAGATCCGCTGCTGCCACTCGAGATCTTCCGCGATCGCGACTTCTCGCTGTCGACATTCGGCGTCGCAACGATCGGGTTCGTCGTGACCGGGATGATCGTGCCGGTCATGTTCTACGCGCAGGCGGTGTGCGGGTTGTCGCCGACGCAGTCGGCGCTTCTGACCGCGCCGATGGCGATCGCCACGGGTGTGCTCGCGCCCGTCGTCGGACGGATCGTCGACCGGTGGCACCCACGCCCGGTGGTCGGATTCGGGTTCTCTGTGTTGGCGATCGCGTTGACCTGGCTCTCGCTGGAGATGGCGCCCGCCACCGCGATCTGGCGGTTGGTGTTGCCGCTGACCGCGACGGGGATCGGTATGGCGTTCATCTGGTCTCCTCTGGCCGCGACGGCTACCCGCAACCTGCCGGCACGGTTGGCCGGTGCGGGTTCGGGCGTCTACAACACCACCCGCCAGGTCGGGGCGGTGCTGGGCAGCGCCAGCATGGCGGCGTTCATGACGTGGCAGGTCAACTCCGAGATGCCGCCGTGGGCCTCCGATCCGGCTCGGGGTGATGCGGGTGCGACGCAATTGCCGTCGTTCCTGCACACGCCGTTCGCGGCCGCCATGTCGCAGTCGCTGTTGTTGCCCGCGTTCGTCGCGCTGTTCGGTGTGCTCTCAGCGGTGTTCCTGGTCGGCTATGCGCGCCGCCCACTCGAGGAGTCTGCCGCCGTCGAACCCAACGACGAGGCCGACGACGACAAGGCGTTCGTCGACGACGATGACGACTACGTCGAGTACACCATCGACTGGGACGGCGGCTCTGCGTCGTGGGTCCCCGCCGAGCGAGAGCCGGCGACCGAGCCAATGCCCGCACGCGACGAGCGTCCGGCCGAGCGGGCCGACGACTCGTGGCGCGCGATTCTCGACCAACTGCTCGCCGACATTCCGCCCGTGCCGCCCGCTAAACCTGCAGCCGATCCGATCGGGTTGTCGCGCAACGGCTTACACGTCGAGAACGAGCGGCGACTCACATCGCTGGAATCGGCCCGGCCGGACGGCGAGGCCTATCGCCGCCGGACGGAGCCCCGTTCCAGCGGCAGGCATGCGCGCGACGACCACAACTAGTCGAACAGCACTGCGGGGTTGAGGTAGCCGGACGGGTCGAAGGCCGCCTTCACTGTCCGCATGGCCGCGATATCGGCGTCGCTGCGCGACATTGCGAGGTACGGGCGCTTGCGGGTGCCGACGCCGTGCTCGCTGCTGACGTTGCCGCCGAGGTGGGCGATGAGGTCCATCATCGCCGAGTACAGGGCATGTTCGGCTTGGCTGTCGAGCGTGCACCGCACGAGGTTCAGGTGCAGGCTGCCCTCGCCGACATGACCGAACAGCACCGGAATCGCTTCGGGCGCATGGCCGACGACGAGTTGGCCGGCATCGGCGGCGAACTGCGCGATGGCCGAAAGCGGAAGCGAGACATCGAACTTCAGCGGCGGGCCGTACACGCCGAGCACTTCGGCGATGGCCTCGCGCACCTGCCAGAGTCGCTGCTGTGTGGCGGTGTCGACGCCGACGGCGGGTTCGCCGCACAGGTCTGTGCCCCCGATCGCGTCGGCGAGCCGATCGGTCTGGTCGGTGTCGCCCGCCAGTTCGATCAGAAGCTGCCAGGCGCCGTCGACGGGCGCGGGCACCCCGGCGTGCTCGGCGGTCAACGCGCTGGCGCGCGCGTCGATCAACTCCAGTGCGGCGATGCCGTCCAGGTCGCGGAAAATCCGCCCGGCGGTGACGAGCGCGTCGAGGTCGGCGAACCCGCAGATCGCGGTCACCCGGTGTGGCGGCGTGGGGTGCAGCCGCAGATCGAGCGCGGTGATGACGCCCAAAGTGCCTTCCGCGCCGACGAACAGCGACGCCAGGTCGTAGCCGGTGTTGTCCATCCGCACCCGGCTGTGCCGGTGCACGACCGAACCGTCGGGCAGCGCCACATCCAATCCGATCACCTGCTCGCCCATGTTGCCGTAGCGGACGGTGCGCAGCCCGCCGGCGTTCGTCGACGCCATCCCCCCGACGGTCGCGGTGTCGCGCGCGGCCAGGTCGACGCCGAACACCAGTCCCGCCTCGCCGGCCGCCCGCTGCACCTCGGCCAGAGTCACGCCGGCCGCCACCGAGATTCGGCGTTCGGTGACGTCGACGTCACCGATGTCACGCAGTCGCTCGGTCGACAGCAGCACGTCGTCGTGCTCGGGAACGGCGCCCGCCACCAGCGATGTGCGCCCGCCCTGCACGGTGACGTAGGCACCGGCATCGCGGCAGGCCCGCAGCACCGCCGCGACCTCGTCGGCCGACCCCGGCCGCACCAGGGCGCTGGCCCGGCCACGGTATCGCCCGGTATGGTCGACGACGCGTGCGGCGAGCACGTCGGGATCGCTGCTGACGTAGGCCTTCCCGACGATCTCGGCCAGCCGCTCGGTCAGGCTCATCACGTCGGAGTGTCGCTCGCGCCCAGCGACAGGAACGCGCCCAACTCGATCAAGCGGTCCGGTGTGCTCGGCAGATACTCGGTGAGCGCCTCCGAACGGACGATCACGCTGAGATACTTCGCGCGGCTGACCGCGACGTTGAGTCGATTCCTGTTGAGCAGAAACGATATTCCGCGCGGCACATCGTCGATGGAGGACGCCGTCATCGATACGAACACCACCGGCGCTTGCCTGCCCTGGAACTTGTCCACGGTGCCGACCGCGACGTCGGGCAGCCCGGCGTTCTCGAAATAGTCGCGTAGCAGCAGTACCTGGGCGTTGTAGGGGGCGACGACCAGGACGTCCTTCTGGGTCAGCGCGCGGGTGCCGTGCTCGTCGGTCCAGTCGCCGCCGAGCAGCGTCAGTGCCGCCGCGACGATGGCTTCGGCCTCTTCGGGGCTGCTCGTGGAGTTGCCGTCGTGGGAGATGGACACCACGCGCACACCGGGAGCCTGGCCGTCAAGGCGGCGCGCTGCCGGCTGGCCCTCCGCGGACTGCAGCCTGCCCTCGTAGGCGAGCCGGGACACCCGGGCGCACACCGCCGGATGCATCCGGTGGGAGCGGTCGAGGAAGTAGCCGAATTGTTCGGGCAGCGTGCGGTTTTCCTGCACCAGCCAGCCTAGCGCCGATGCGTCGACCGGCTCGGGATGGTGGCCCTGGCTGACCTGAGGCAGCTGTTGCGGGTCGCCCAGCAGCATCAAATTGTCGGACGCCCTGGCCACCGCGATGGTGTTGGCCAGGCAGTACTGGCCCGCCTCCTCGATCACCAGTAGGTTCAGGCTGCGGGCCTCCACGCGGGTGTCGTTCGCGAAATCCCATGCGGTGCCGCCGATCACGCAGCCGGGGTGGTCGGCGATAAACGCGGCGTACTCCTCCTTATCGATCGCCTGACAACCGACGTCGTCGGAACAGTCCTTCTTGGCGATGTGCTCAGGGTCCACGCCTGCCTTGATCAGATCGCGAAAGAGGTTCTCCACCACCGCATGTGACTGCGCTACGACACCGACGCGCCACTGGTGGTCGTTGACCAGACGGGCGATGATCCGGGCGACCGTGTACGTCTTACCGGTCCCGGGTGGGCCGTGCACCGCCAGATACGACGAATCCAGGTCGAGCACCGCGGCGGCGATGTCGGCGGTGACATCGCCGGTGCGGGGCAGAAGGGCGCCGCTGCGGGTGCGCGGCGGCCGGCGCAGCAGGATATCGACCACCGCCGTGCGCGGCAGATCCGGTAGCGTAGCGGCGACCTCGGCGGCCGCGCTGTCGATGGCCTCACGTAACTTCTTGTTGGGCACGATGTTTCGCGGCGTCAGGGCGAACGGGGTTTGCGTGAACGTCCCGGCAGGGGTTTCGCGTTCGCAGATCACCACCCGGGTGGGCGGGTCGTCGACTTCGATGACGTCGGCGTTGCCGGCCGCGCGCCGGTCCGCGTTGTCCGCCATGCCCGCGGGCGACGGCGGTTCATACAGTGCGAACACCTCTCTGCTGACGTCACCGCCCTCCAGCGCCCCGGTCAATTCCAGCCAGCGCTGCTGTTTACGGGCCCGCGTCGACGGCAGATGCCAATCCTTGACGATGACCACACCGTCGGCGTCGACCAGGAACACGTCGCTGGTGTCGCCCCACTCGTCGACAGGACTGTTCAACCGGTCGAAATGCGCCCACCAGAACGGCTTGTCCTCGCGGCGGTGATATCCGCGCGCGGCGGCCATCAATGCCACGGCCGTCTGCTCCGGACTGCGCTGGGCCACACCGTCTCCGGCGAAGTCCATCAGCGTGCGCGCCAGTTGATCGGTGTCCTCGACCGCAACGCTCTGGGTGACCGGCTGCGGCCCGAGCGGCGGGACGCTCGACTCGATCGCGATCTTGATCAGCCAGTCGCGCAGCCGGTGTGTCGATCGGCAGTCGTAGCGGTTGTAGTCCTCGATCTTCTTGAGCATGTTGTCGGCTTCGTCGTGACGACCTTCGACACGCAGCTCGCAGAACCGCGCGTACATCGTGATCGATTCCGTGGCGGTGGTGACGTCGCCGGTGCGCAGTTCGGAGCCCATGTACAGCGGCTCCAGGGACTTCAGGCTGTAGTTCTCGGTGCCGACGCGAATGCTCTTGCGCACCAATGGATACAGGTCGACAAGAACACCGCTGCGCAGCAGATCGTCGACCTCGTCCTCGCCGATCCCGTAGCGGCCGGCCAACCTGAGAAGCGCCGTCTTCTCGTACGCCGCGTAGTGGTAGATGTGCATCTTCGGATACCGCTTGCGGCGCTGGCGCACCAGCTTGAGGAAGTCGACAAGGGCCTTACGCTCACTCGCGCGATCGTGCGCCCACAGCGGCCGGAAGCCGCCGCCGACCTCGAGCACTCCCCACATGTACTCCAGGCCCCACTCGTGGCCGTCGGCGCTCCACAGGGGATCGCCTTCGAAGTCGAAGAACAGGTCGCCCTTGTCGGGGTCGGGCAGGAGGGTCAACGGTTGAGCGTCGACGATCTGGTACGGCGGCTTGCCGTCCACCCGCGGCGCCAGCTGCAGCCTGGCCTGCTCGCGCAGCGCGGTAAGGGTCCGGGCCGGAAGCTCGGCGACTGGGCCCTCGTGTCGCGCGAGTTCGGCGACCGTGCTGATGCCCGCGTCGAGCAGGCGCGCCCGCTGGCTCACCCGCATGTTCGCCACCAGCAGCAGGTCGTCGCCGGCGCGGACCTGGGCCTCGCATTCCGGGCAGCGGAAGCACGCGCGCACGGTGTCGTCGGCCCAGTCGACCGGCTCGCCCGACGCGAAGTGGTCGTCGAGCAGCCGCTGCAGGGCTTCGCGCCGCGGGCGATAGACCGGGAGCAGTTCGTCGATGCGGTACCTCGCGGTGGCGCCGTCGCCCAGGACCAGCTCGACCTCCTCGGCCACCGGCACACCCGCGGCCGTGAGCGTTTCGGCGTAGGCGGCCAACTGCAGAAGCGCCTCCACCTTCACCGAGCGCGCGAGCTTGGTGTCGCGCAACCGATACCGCTCACCGTCGGCGTCCCGCTCCAGGATCAGGAAGTCGGCGAAGCCGACGAATCGGCCGTCGAACATCGCGGCCTGGTAGATCACCTCGGCGCGCCGCTCGACAGCGCGACGGGTCTGCTCGGCGGCGGCGGCGAGCCCTTCGACCGTGTACGGAGGCCTGCCGATGATCGCGACGTCGGCCCCGTCGCGCAGCAGATCGAGGTGCCGCTGTTCATGCTCATCGCCGAGCTGAGCCGTCCTGGCCAACAGCTCGTCCTCGCTCGCGACGGCAGGACCACGTCCGAGCTTGGCGTCGAACGCACGCAGCAGCGCGTACTCGCAGCGGGCCGCCGCTGCGAGATCGGATGCGCTGTATACGACGCGGGTTTCGGCGCCCTCGGAGGCCACGAACACGCTGCCACTGTATGTGACCCCGACGACACATCCGGTGCCTCAACCGCCGGCGAACGTGGGTTACCCGCACGCCTAATCGGGCTCGCGCGTGACACGAGGCCACACTCGCCGATTCACAACGACGCGCGTATCCACAGCCCGGGCGTTCAGTGGGCCGCTCCGACCGATTGTTGTGAGACCTCGTACTGACCGTGACCGCATGGATACGAGTTCATCGCCATTCATCGGCACCGAGGGGTTGGCGGCAGGCGGGGTGACCAGGCGAACACTGGTCAGCCGCCACAACATGATCTATCGCAATGTCTACCTGCCGAAAGGGGTGAAGCTGACGCCGGAGAGACGGGCGGTGGCGGCGTGGCTGTGGTCCCGCCGAAACGCCACGATCGCCGGACTATCCGCCGCGGCGTTGTACGGATCCCGATGGATTGACGAGAACCTGCCCGCCGAACTGATTCGTGGCGAGGCCTGTGCTGTCGACGGAATCACCATCCATCGGGCGAAACTGCGAGATGAGGAGTTCGGCATCGTCCACGGAATGCCGGTGACCACGCCGGTGCGAACGGGATTCGACCTCGGCCGCAGGGACAGCCTGGAGACGGCGATCATCAGGGTCGATGCGCTGGCAAACGCTACCGGTCTCAAGCCGGTTGACGTCGAGCGTCTCGCCGAAACGCGTCGTGGCGCCCGCGGCATCGTGCAGCTGCGACGGGTGCTCGAGTTGATGGACGGCGGCGCCGAGTCGCCGCAGGAAACCAGGACACGCCTGCTGCTGCTCGCCGCCGGATTCCCGAGGCCGCAAACGCAGATCCTCGTCGCTGACGAGTACGGCTCGTTCGTCGGCCGCGTCGACATGGGCTGGGAGGAGTTCCAGGTCGGCGTCGAATATGACGGTCCGCAGCATTGGGATGATCCCGCACAGCACGCGCGCGACATCGACCGGCTGGCGGAACTGGCGGCTCAGCGCTGGCTGATCATCCGGGTGAGTCGCGATATTTTGCGCACCCGCCCGCATGTCTTTCTCGCGCGTGTACGGGACGCGATGCAGTCGAGAGGTTGGCCGCATTCGGACGAGGTTCGACTCGACGCGCGAATTGCTTGGCTGTAGCCCGCCGAGCGTGGGCTCGACACACGTCCGCGCCACGAAAAGTGTGCGGGTAACCCACGTTCGGCGGGCGCGGATGGCGACCGGCGGCCCGCGCTCCGGAAGGCGGCCGCCCGCCGATCCCTCAGCCGCCGGTGTTCCCGATCAGCTCGACGCCGTTTCCGTTCCATCGGAACCTGACCACGCTGTCGAGGCCGGGCACGCCGTTCGAGTAGCGCAGCGCGACCGTATCGCCGGTGCTCTCCGAGGTGTCGACGCCGTTGAACCCGTAGGTGTCGGGCGCCCCGCTCGGGATGAACCTGCCGAGGTGGAACATCACCGCCCGCGTGTTCGGATTAGTGGCGTTGGTATTGGCCTTGACGATGACGACCGACAGCTGCGCGCACTCGTTGTAATTGCCTGCGATCGGCTCCGGATTCCAGCCCTGGTCGCTGCGCGGGTCGCGGGGCAACTCGGCCACCGCCCTGGTGATCTCCGGCGCGGCGAGGTTGACCGCGCACGGATCGGCCGCCGCGGGTGCGCTGGACGCCGCCGCGTTCGGAGCCGGCGCCGGTGGCGCGGCCGGGGGAGGCGCGGCGGGGGGCATCGCATCGGGCGTCTTGGAGACCGTCGAGTCGCTCGCTCCGCAGCCGACGGCGACCACCACCACCGCCGAGAGCGCCGCCGCCGATCGTATGAGGCCGTTGAGCCGAACCGTGCACATCACCTGAGCCACCCTTGCAAATCGCGTCGACCAGGTCGCGCCGACACACCGCGTGGCGAATCGGGCTGCTCGCGGGCACTAGACTCGACGCCGATGACCTCCGCCGAGTCGGATGCGAGCCACGACGGCTCGACCGGCGACCTGACCTTCGACGACCTGCAGATTCACCCTTCGGTGCTGCGGGCCGTCGTCGACGTCGGCTACGAGACACCGTCAGCTATCCAGGCGGCCACCATTCCGGCAATGATGACCGGTTCCGACGTGGTGGGTCTGGCCCAGACCGGCACCGGCAAGACCGCCGCGTTCGCGATCCCGATTCTGTCGAAGATCGACACCGACAGCCGGGCGACCCAGGCGTTGGTCCTGGCGCCGACGCGCGAACTGGCGCTGCAGGTGGCCGAGGCGTTCGGCCGCTACGGTGCGCACCTGCCGGAGGTCAACGTGCTGCCGATCTACGGCGGGTCGTCCTACGGTCCGCAGCTGGCGGGGCTCAAACGCGGCGCCCAGGTGGTCGTGGGCACGCCGGGTCGGGTGATCGACCACCTCGAGAAGGGCCGCCTGGACCTGTCGCGGCTCGACTACCTCGTGCTCGACGAGGCCGACGAGATGCTGCAGATGGGCTTCGCCGAGGACGTCGAGCGCATCCTGTCCGACACCCCCGAGTTCAAGCAGGTCGCGCTGTTCTCGGCGACCATGCCGCCGGCGATCCGCAAGATCACCAAGAAATACCTGCACGACCCGGTCGAGGTCACGGTCGAGGCGAAAACCGCCACCGCAGAGAACATTTCGCAGCGCTACATCCAGGTTTCCGGCCACCGCAAAATAGATGCGCTGACGCGCGTGCTCGAGGTGGAAGAGGGCGACGCGATGATCGTGTTCGTCCGCACCAAACAGGCCACCGAAGAGGTCGCCGAGCGGCTCAAGGCGAGGGGTTTCGCCGCAGCGGCGATCAACGGAGATATCCCGCAGGCGCAGCGCGAGCGCACCATCGCCGCACTGAAGGACGGCCGAATCGACATCCTGATCGCGACGGATGTCGCCGCGCGCGGATTAGACGTCGAACGCATCTCGCACGTGTTGAACTACGACATCCCCAACGACACCGAGTCCTATGTGCACCGCATCGGTCGCACGGGTCGGGCGGGCCGGTCCGGGTCGGCGTTGCTGTTCGTCACGCCGCGCGAGCGTCATCTGCTCAAGGCCATTGAGAAGGCCACCCGGTCCAAGCTGGTCGAGGCGGAACTGCCCACGGTCGACGACGTCAACGCCCAGCGGGTGGCGAAGTTCCGCGACTCGATCACCGAAGCGCTCAACGCGCCGGGCGCCGACGTCTTCCGCAGCATCATCGAAGAATACGAACGCGAGCATGACGTGCCGATCGCCGACATCGCTGCGGCGTTGGCCACGCAGGCGCACGGCGGTGACGAGTTCTTCATGGTCGAACCGCCGCCGGAGAAACGACGCGAACGCGAAGAGCGCCCTCGCCGCGACAAGCCCGACCGCAAACCGCGGGAAGGCCTGGCCACCTACCGCATCTCGGTGGGCAAGCGGCACAAGGTCGGACCCGGCCACATCGTCGGCGCCATCGCCAACGAAGGCGGTCTGCACCGCAGCGACTTCGGCCACATCACCATCCGCCCGGATTTCTCGTTGGTGGAGTTGCCCGCTGATCTGCCGAGGAAGACACTCAAAGCCCTTGAGAACACCCGTATCTCGGGGGTGAAGATCAACCTGCAGCCCGACCGACGGCCGGACAAGGGCCGGCACAAGCAGAAATGACGCTGTCGCGCGGCTTGGACGCGCAGGGCGGACTGGAATCCGTCAGCAGGGTCGAACGTGTCTCCTCGCTCACCGGTATCCGCGCCGTCGCCGCGTTATTGGTGATGCTCACCCACGCCGCGTACACGACGGGCAAGTATCCGCAGGGCTATGTCGGCCTGGTGTACTCCCGCGCTGAGATCGGGGTGCCGATCTTCTTCGTGCTCAGCGGGTTTCTGTTGTTCTCGCCGTGGGTGAAGGCTGCGGCGGACGTTAGGCCCGGACCGTCGGTACGCCGCTACGCCTGGCGCCGGGTGCTTCGCATCATGCCCGCGTACGTCGTCACGGTCCTTGCGGCATACCTCGTCTACCACTTCCGCACGGCGGGCCCGAACCCCGGACATACATGGGAGGGGTTGCTGCGCAACCTCACGTTGACCCAGATTTACACCGACAACTACCTGTATTCGTTTCTGCATCAAGGGCTTACGCAGATGTGGAGCCTGGCGGTCGAGGTCGCGTTTTATGCGGTGCTGCCGCTGCTGGCGTGGTTGCTGCTGGTGGTGCTGTGCCGACGGCGGTGGCGTCCGGGCCTGCTGATCGGCGGACTGGTCGCCCTGGCGCTGATCACACCCACATGGCTGATCCTGGTGCACACCACCGACTTTCTGCCCGACGGCGCGCGGCTGTGGCTGCCGTCGTACCTCGTCTGGTTTATCGGCGGGATGCTGCTTTCGGTGTTGCAACCGCTGGGGGTACGGGCCTACGGCCTGGCGTGCATACCGGTGGCGGTGGCGTGCTATTTCATCGCGTCCACGCCCATCGCCGGGGAGCCGACCACCTCGCCCGCCGAGTTGCGCGAGGCGTTGGTGAAGGTGTTCTTCTACACGGTGATCGCGACGCTGGCGGTGGCGCCGCTGGCGCTCGGTGATCGCGGCGTCTACGCCCGGCTGCTGTCCAGTCGGCCGATGGTGTTCCTCGGCGAGATCTCCTACGAGATCTTCCTGATCCACCTGATTCTGATGGAACTGGCGATGGTGGAGGTGCTGCACTATCCGATCTACACCGGTTCGATCGCGATGCTGTTCCTCGTCACCTTCGTGATGACGGTCCCGCTGGCGTGGCTCCTGCACCGGTTCACCCGGGTGCGATCCTGACGGCACCGCGCTGACGGGTTGATCGCACGCATCAGGTGCGTGGGATCAACCCGCTAAGGTCCGCCACGCGGTCTACCTGCCGATTCCGCACAGCCGAAATTAGGGTAGCCTAACCGAGACAGCGACACGGAAGGCTAGCTATGTCGGACAAGAAGCCAACACGAGGTTTCCAGGGCGCGGTGCTCAAACTGCTGCGCGCGGGCGACTACCAGCTGACCGTGACCGGTAAACGCGAGGTCAGCCCCCACTACATCCGCCTGAGTTTCGATGCCGGCGGAATGCTCGCGGACCGGCCCCTGCACCCGACGATGTGGATCCGGATGTGGTTCGCCGACGGCGAGAAGCTGCATCAGCGCGGCTACACGCTGGTCGACCCGAACCCCGCCGCCGACACCGTCGACATTGAGTTCGCATTGCACGACGGCGTCGCCTCGCACTGGGCGGAAAACGCGCAGCCCGGCGACACGATCGAGGTCACGGTGCTCGGCAGCAACTTCACTCTGCCCGAACCGCCGCCTGCCGGTTACGTGATCGTCGGCGACACCGCGTCGCTACCCGCCATCAACTCGTTGCTGACCGCCATCGGTGACACCCCGGCGCGCGTGTTTTTGGAGGCGGCACACGACGACGACCGGCAGCTACCGGTCGCCCGCAGCACCGACGTGATGTGGGTGGACCGCAAGAACGCCGGCGAGGCGCTGGTGGAAGCGGTGGCCGCAGCCGCGTTCGACGCCCCCGACCATTTCGGATGGGTCGCGTGCGACAACCGCACCACCCGCGCGGTGGCCAAGGTCTTCCGCGAGGAGTACAAGATCTCGAAGAAAGCGATCAAGGCCCAGGCTTACTGGGTGGCCTGACGACGGTCGTCGCGTTCACCCCCGGACGCTGAGCCTAGGGCGTCGGCTCCCGCTGGCCCGGCAGCACGATGGGAACGACGAACTCCTCGAGCATCGACCGCTCGTCGTCCTCGTCGTGGCCGGGGAACAGCATCAGCGACGTCATCACCCGCACCAGCCACCGCGCGCGGTGTGCGACCAACTCCGGTGCGTCGGGACCGAGTGAGATGACGAACGCCTCGGTCAGCGCCTTGATCACCTCGGACTCCTCGGCCATCTCCGCACCGATCGGTCGCTGGGTCGTGGCGAACCACGATGCCAGGGCCGGGCTTTCGCGCACGTTGCGCAGTGAGGCCAGCATCCCCTCGATCAACCGCTCACGCGGATCGGTCAGCGCGTTGATCTGTTCGGTCATCTCGCGGTACAGCCGGTAGCTCTCCCGGTGCACGTAAGCGGTGTAGAGCGCCTCGCGGTTCTCGAAGTAGCGGTACAGCGTGGCGCGAGAACATCCTGCCGCCGAGGCGATCTCGTTCATGCCGACGGTGGCGGCCTCTTTCTGGGTGAACAGCTCACCGGCCGCGTCGAGGATGCGGTCCGCGGCCACCTCGGTGCGCCGCGCGGCCAACCAGTCGCCGGCCATCAGGTGACCACCTCGAAAGGGACCGACAGCGGTCGTCGCACATAACTGCCACCGGCCCAGACGATTCCGCTCTCGTCGACCTTGAAGTCGGGGATACGCGTAAGCAGTTCGGTCAGAGCGACACGCGACTGCATGCGCGCGGCCGCCGCGCCGAGGCAGTGGTGTGCGCCGTGGCTGAAGGTCAGGATGTTGCGCGGTCTGCGGGTCACGTCGAGTTCGGATGCGTCATCGCCGAATTGGCGCTCGTCGCGATTGGCCGATGCGTACAGGAACAACACCCGCCTGCCCTCCGGGATGGTGGTGTCGGCCACCGTCACATCGCGGGTGACGGTGCGGGCCAGCCCCTGCACCGGCGAGGTCATGCGCAGGAACTCGTCGACGGAATCCGGTATCAGATCGGGGTTTTCGACGAGAAGGTGACGCTGGTCGGGTCGCTGGTGAAGCAACTGGACCGAGCCGCCGAGCATGCCGGTGGTGGTGTCGTTCCCGCCGGTGACCATGGTGAAGGTGAACGCGAGGATCGACAGCACACCTGCGATGTCGCCGTCGGCACCCACACCCGCGGCCACCAGATGCGACACGGTGTCGTCCTCCGGCTGAACCCGTCGATGCTCGATGAGATCGGTGAAGTAGGCCATCATCTCGCCCAGTTTGTCGCCCAGCGTCTCGAGCGCACCGCCGATCCCGCCGTCGGCGGTGTTGGCGGCGACGATCGCCTCGGTCCAGCCGTCGAACTTGTCGCGATCGGCCTCCGGTACGCCGAGGTAGTGGGCGACCACCATGGACGGCAGCGGTTTGAACAGTTCGGCGACGATGTCGCCGCCGCCGTTGCTCCGGATGCGCTCGATGCGCTCGATGACGTAGTCGCGGACCTTGGGCTCGACCGCCTCCACCTGCCGAGGCGTGAATCCCCGCGACACCAGCTTGCGGAACTCGGTGTGCACGGGCGGGTCCTGCATGACCATCGGCGGGTTGTCGGCCAAGCCGATCAGTTCGAGCTCCCCGTAGTTGACCGTGAGCCCCTGCGCCGAGGAGAACGTCTCGTGATCACGCGCGGCGGCCCAGATATCGGCATGGCGCGACATGACGTAGTAGTCGTGATCGGGCCGGTCACGCGGCACGACGTGGTGTACGGGATCATGGTCGCGCAGCGCCTGATACATCGGCCACGGATCGGCCCACGTGTCGGCGTTGGCGAGCTGGAATCGAACCGGCGTGTCATGAGACAGAGTAGCCGTCATGTCTCATTGGTACGACAGAACCGTGGGCGATGTCAATAGCCTCGACCTCGAAACCGACGAATTGGTCGAAGCCGGCAAGTGATTTCAGCCAAAACGCCGGTCTCGGCGCAAGCTAAATCGCGGCACCCGGGTTGAGGATGTTGTCCGGATCGAGCGCGGCCTTGATCCGCCGGTTGAGCTCCATCGCCTCCGGACCGATCTGGCCGGCCAGCCACGGCCGCTTCAGCCTGCCGACCCCGTGTTCGCCGGTGATCGTACCGCCCAAACTCACGGCAAGGTCCATGATCTCGCCGAACGCCTGGTGGGCGCGTTCGGTCATCGCGGGATCGGCGGGGTCGTAGACGATCAGCGGATGCGTGTTGCCGTCGCCGGCATGCGCGATCACCGAGATCAGCAATTCGTGGTTGGCCGCGATCTTGGCCACGCCGCCGACCAGATCGGCCAACGCGGGCAACGGAACTCCGACGTCCTCGAGCAGCAGCGAGCCCTTCAACTCCACGGCCGGGATGCAGAACCGCCGGGCGGCGACGAAGGCTTCGCCCTCCTCGGGGTCCGATGTCGAGAACACTTCCTTGGCGCCGTGTTCGGTGAAGACGTCGGCCATGAACCGGGCGTCTTCGGCGCCGGACGGACCACGGTCGTCGGAGGCGGCCACCAGCATCGCCGCGGCGCTGCGATCGAGGCCCATCTTCAGCTTGTCCTCGACGGCGTTGATGGCCGCCGAATCCATGAATTCCAGCATCGAGGGCCGGATCCTGGCCGTGATCGCGACGACGGCCGCAGCCGCCGCCTCCACCGAGCCGAAGGCTGCGACCACCGTGCACGCCGCCGACTGTGCGGGCAGCAGCTTCAGCGTCACCTCGGTGACCACCCCGAGCGTGCCCTCGCTGCCGACGAACAACTTGGTCAGCGGCAGTCCGGCGACGTCTTTGAGCCGCGGACCGCCGAGCCGCACCGCGGTGCCGTCGGCGAGCACCACCTGCAGTCCGAGCACGTAATCCGTTGTGACGCCGTACTTCACGCAGCACAGGCCACCGGCATTGGTGGCCACGTTGCCGCCGATGCTGCAGATCTCGAACGACGACGGGTCCGGTGGATACCACAACCCGAACTCCGCGACCGCCTCCTTGACCTCCGCATTGAGCAGACCGGGCTGGACGACGGCGGTGCGGGTCACCGGGTCGACGGTGATATCGCGCATCTTCTCGGTCGTCAGCACGATGGCGCCGTCGAGGGCCGATGCGCCGCCGGACAGGCCGGTGCCCATACCGCGTGGTACCACAGCGATCTTGTTGGCGGTGGCCCAGCGCAGCACGGCTTTTACCTCTTCGGTGCTGCGTGGACGCACCACCGCCAGCGGTGTGCCCGCGTTCGGGTCGAATGCCCGGTCCTGCCGGTATGACCCCAAGATGTCCGGATCGGTGACGACGGCTCCCTCGGGCAGCGCGTCGACCAGATCGGCCAGGGGTGACTCCACAGCGCCATGGTACGAGCCGGCGGGGTCGACAGGTCCGGAGCCGCGTGACGGCGGCTCGAAAGCACGCGCAGGTGGGAGAACTGCGGGATAGGGTTCCGCCGTGATCAGCGGGGATCCGCTGGCAGGACGTGACGGCGAACTGGCATTCATTCGCCGCGCGCTCAGCGGGGGCACATCCGGCGTCGTGATCGTCGGCGCTGCAGGGCTGGGCAAGACCCGGCTCGCACGTGAGGTGCTTCGGCTCGCCGACCGCGCGGGCGACCGTACGAGCTGGATCGTCGGCACCGAATCCGCGAAAGCGCTACCGTTGGGCGCGTTCACCGCCGTCATCGGCGAGGCCGTCGCCGAGCAGGTGCCGAACGTACGCCAACTAATCAATTTCCTTGTCGGGCAACATCATCACGGCCGCGCCCTGATCGGGGTCGACGACGCGCATCTACTCGACGGGCTGTCCGCCCATGTGGTGCACCAGCTTGCGCAGGCCCGGGCGGCTCGCCTGGTCGTCACCCTTCGCGCGGGCGCCGACGAACCCGATGCGATCACCGCACTGTGGAAGGACGGACTGCTCGTCCGCCTCGACCTCGCACCGCTGTCCGTCGATGCGGGCCGCGGAATGATCGAGCAGATCCTCGGTGGTGCGGTTGACGCCCGTAGTGCTCAACGGTTCTGGAAGCTGACCGGTGGCAACGCCCTCTTCCTGCGCCAGTTGGTCATGGACCAGATCGACGCAGGCCGGAGGCGGCAGACGGCTGGGGCATGGATGTGGGACGGCGGCGCGGCGGTGTCGCAGAGCATCAGTGACATGGTCGGGCGCCAACCGCGTGAACTGACCCCGGATGTCGCCCTCGTCGTCGACACCCTGTCGCAATGCGAACCGCTGGCGGTCGACGCCGTGTGCGACATGGTGGACCGAGTTGCGTTGGAGACCGCCGAGCGGTTGCGGCTGTGCGACGAATTCGGCGGCCGACCGTCACCCCGCTAAACCGTTGGCGGGCGGTCGAGTTCGCGCAGGCCGGGCAGGAACACGGCGATGATTCCCAGCAGCAGCATCGGCAGCGCGAGTGCGAGGAACGTGGTATGCAAGCCCGCCGAGTCGGCCAGCGGCCCGGCGATGATCAGTCCCAGCGGACCCGCCGCATACGCCAGCGATCCCATCACGCCCACCACCCGGCCGCGCAGATGCTGCGGTGCCCGCGTCTGCATGACGTAGTTGTAGATCGGTTGGATCGGCCCATAGACCAGCCCGACGATCGCCGAGAGCACCAGGATCAGCGGTAGCGGCGGCAGGAACGCGATGACCGTCATCGCGACTCCCAGCGTCAGGACCGCGGTCAACATCGTCACCCTCCGGTTGATGTACTTCGACGACACCGCATAGCCGAGCGCGCCCACCAGGCCGCCGATGCTCAATGCCATCAGCACCCAACCGAGTTGCACGGGTTCGTCGCGGTCGGTGAAGTACTTGGGGAACAGGACCGACTCCATCGGCATGTAGAGCCCGGTCACCACCAGGTCGACGATCGCCAGCGTGCGAAGGACCCTGTTGTGCCAGACGAACCTCAGCCCCTCCACGACGCCCGCCCATACCCCTTCGGGCAGCGAGGTGCGGTCGGGCGTGCCGGCTCCTTCCAGCCGTAGGACGGCGATCGCGGCGATCGAGAGGACGAACGCCGAGGCGGTGACCCACATCGTGTTGATGCCGCCGAGTGTGGCGATCAGCAGGCCGCCGATGCCTGGTCCGACGATGTAGGCGAGGTTGAACACCGCCTCGTAGACGCTGTTGGCGCGGTCCAGCGTCCACCCGGCGCGAACCGCCGCTTCGGGCAGCATCGTCTCGCGGGCGGTCATCCCCGCCGGGTCGAAGAAGGCGCCCAGCGCGGCCAATGTGGCGAGCACCGCGACGTTGACGGCCTCGACACCGAACGTCAGCGCCAGCACGGGCACGGCGGCCACCGACAGCGCGGAAAGGGCATCGGAGATCATCGAGACCAGCCGCCTGCCCAGATAGTCGACGGCGGCCCCTGCGATCAGCGTCGCTACGAGCAACGGCAGCGAGCCCGCCATCGCCACGATCGAAGCCTCGAGCGCAGAGCCGTTGCGTTGCAACACCAGCCATGGGAACGCGACGAGCGAGATACCGTTGCCGGCACCGGCCGTGAGCGCGGCGAAGAAAATCAGTATCAGGGGACCGCGCCGGCTATCCGTCATGAGTTATCGCGGCAGAATCTAACAGCGCGCAGGCCCGCTCGGCATCAGATTTCCTCACCAGGCACAGTGGTGCTGTGCAGCGCTTGCCTCACCCGCGGACCGGTGGGCGGTTCACGTCGCCGGTTCCTCCCGGCTCAGGCTGGCCGGGTGACCCCGCCACGCCTCGGACCGCCGTCGCGCAGACCGCCGTGCATGTCGTGTCGATGGCCGCGGCGACGCAGTCACTCGCAGAGCTCGACGCCGAGGTGTCGGTGTGCCGCGCCTGTCCCCGTCTGGTCGAGTGGCGTGAGGAGGCCGCCGTCGTCAAGCGCAGGTCATACGCCGACGAGCCGTATTGGGGTCGCCCGGCGCCGGGCTGGGGGTCGTCGCGACCCCGGGTGTTCGTCGTCGGTCTCGCGCCCGCGGCTCACGGGGCCAACCGCACCGGCCGGATCTTCACCGGCGACCGGTCGGGCGATTTTCTGTTCGCGGCGCTGCACCGGGTGGGCCTGGCAAACCAGGCGGTGTGTGTCGACGCGGCAGATGGCTTGGCGCTCAACGAGACCCGCGTGGCCGCCGCCGTGCGCTGTGCACCGCCGGCCAATGCGCCGACACCCACCGAACGCGCGACCTGCGCTCCGTGGCTGGACGCCGAATGGCGGCTGACCGCTGCGCACGTGCGCGTGGTCGTCGCGCTCGGCGGATTCGCCTGGCGCGCGGCGCTGCAGATGCTGCGCACGGGCGGTGTGCCGGTGCCGGTGCCCGCGCCGAAGTTCGGCCACGCCGCCACCGCCGAGATGGGCGGCGTCACGTTGGTGGGCTGTTACCACCCCAGCCAGCAGAACACGTTCACCGGCAAGCTGACCCCGCAAATGTTCGACGACGTGTTCCGCACGGCTAAGGCGCTAGCGTCCGTCGGATAGTCGCGAACTGGGCGATGGCCAACTCCTGCAGGGCCGAATCCGCGAAGTCGTCGTAGTGCGCGATGGTCCATTCGTCGAAGACCTGCAGAATTCGGAAGACGAGTTCGGCCTGCAACGGCTCGGGCAGGTCGGTGCGGACGGCACCGGATCGACGACCGACGTGCAGCACCTCGCGCACCCACTCCCGGACTGCTCCGAGCGCTCCACCGACCGCGGTTTTCGCCGGGTCGGGGGCCTGCAGGTAGAACATCCGTCCCAGGAGCAGGAACGTGTGCTCGCGCTGCGAAACCCTGATGAGCTTCGTGAAGTACAGTTCGATTTTCGACCAGAATTCCGTTCCCGCAAATTCCTGCGGCTCGACGACGTCGATTTCGGCCGCCACCTCAGCGATCAATTCCCCCACGACGAATTCGTAGAGTTCCGCCTTCGAAGACAAGATGTAGTAGAACGAACTCTTGCTCATCGCGCACTGCTCGATGATACGGTTGAGCGACGCGTTTTCATAACCGGCGGAACCGAATTCGAGGGCCGCCGTCTCCACCAAACGCCGCCGCCTCTCTGCGGGCATGCGGGCGATTCTTGCGGAGGTCACGATTCATCATAACAGAGTGGACCGCCCGGTCCACTTAATGGTAGCGTGGAAAACATGTTGAGTCCGATGAGCCTAGAAGAGCAATACCGGCAGGCGACCGCGGACGAATTGCGAGTTTTGGTTGTCGGCGCCGGGATCGCCGGTGTGACGGCTGCGCAACTGCTCCGCGGGGACGGCAGGCACCCGGTCCTGATCGAGCGCGCCGAAAGCGGACCCGCGCAGGGTTACATGCTCGCGTTGATGCCGATGGTCGACGCCGCACTCGACGACCTCGCCGTGCGCGACGCGTACCGCGCGGCGAGCGTGCCGCTGAAGCGGTACGCCGTGCACGGCCACACCGGCCGCATGTTGCGGACGGACTCGACCGTCGACCTGATGTCGCGGTACGGCGACTACCGCGGAATTGCCCGCGGTCGGCTGATCGACGTACTGGCCGATGCGGGCTGCCCGGTGACATACGACTCGGTGGTCACGGACCTGGCGGAGACGTCGGCGGGTGTCGACGTCCGCGTGAGGAGCCAAGGCGCCGATCACCGCATGCATTTCGACCTCGTCGTGATCGCCGACGGAATGCATTCGAAATCACGCGATTTCGTGCTCGACGGGCAATCGGTGCAATGGGTGGACACCGGCTGGGGCGGCTGGGTGGTGTGGGCGCCCGACGAAGGCGACTCCGATCTCGGTGAGGAGTTATGGGGAGCAGGCGGCATGGTCGCGATGTATCCGGTGGCCGGTGCGCTCGGGGTGTTCCTCGGCGGGCCGCGCGAGGACACCGCGGCAGGTCCGGCGTCCTTCGTCACGTCGATGCGCCGTGGCCTCAAGACGGTCAACCCCAGACTGAACCGCGCGATGGCCGCCGTCGCCACCGACCCCAAGCCCTACTACTGGTCGTTGACCGACTGCCGAGCACCGCGCTGGACCACCGAGCACACCGTTCTGCTCGGTGACGCGGCGGCCGGGTTCCTGCCGACCGCCGGCGTGGGTGCGGGCATGGCGATGGAGTCGGCGTGGGTGCTCAGTCGCGTGCTCCGCCACGCACCCCGCATCCGGATCGGTGAGCTTCTGCGCGCCTACGAACGCGGACAGCGTCCCCGCGTCGAGGCGGCCCAGGACAACTCGCGCCAACTCGCCGAGGTGATGTTCCGCCGCAGCCGGACGCTCGCCGTCGCCCGTGAGCTCGCGATGCGCGTGGTGAGCGTCGAACGCGCTCTGCGGCCGATCCAGCGGCTTCTGCAACAGCAGCCCGACCCGGAAGCGCTGGTAGACGCGGTACGGGGAACGTCAACGCGCTCAAACGCGTTGTGACTGCCATGCGTCTCTCAGTCCTCGATCTCGTACCGGTGCGCACCGACCAGTCGACCTCCGACGCGCTGGCAGCGTCGACGCGGCTCGCGCAGACCGCCGACCGCCTGGGCTACACCCGCTTCTGGGTCGCCGAGCACCACAACATGCCGTCGGTGGCGGCCACCAGCCCCCCGGTGCTCATCGCGCACCTGGCCGCGCACACCGAACACATGCGTGTCGGATCCGGCGGCGTGATGCTGCCGAACCACGCGCCGCTGGCCGTCGCCGAGCAGTTCGCACTGCTGGAGGCGGCCCACCCGGGACGCATCGACCTCGGCATCGGCCGCGCGCCGGGCTCGGACCCTGTGACGTCGATGGCGCTGAGAGGTGCCGCCGGTCGCGACGATCGCGACATCGAGGCCTTCCCCGACTATCTCGACGACGTGGTCGCTTTGATGAGCGCGCGCGGCGTGCGGGTGCCGATTCCGAATCAGCGTTACGTCCTCAAGGCGACACCCGCTGCGGTGAGCGAACCGAAGCTGTGGCTTCTGGGGTCGTCGATGTACTCAGCGCACCTGGCCGCCGCGAAGGGACTGCCGTACGTGTTCGCCCACCACTTCTCCGGCCAGGGCACCGCGGAGGCGCTGGAGGTGTACCGCTCGGAGTTTCGGCCCAGTGAGCTGGCGCCCGAACCCGTCACCTTCCTCACCGTCAACGCGGTCGTGGCCGAAACACGCGACGAGGCAGAGGCTTTGGGCTTGCCCAACCTTCAGATGATGGCGCGGCTGCGTACCGGTCAGCCGCTGGGCCCGTTGGATCTCGTCGAGGACGCTCAAGAGCAGGAGCTCGCACCGCAGGCGCAGCGCATCGCCGAAGCCGCCTTCGGACGCGCCGTCGTCGGCGATCCGACCGAGGCGGCCGAGCAGGTGCGTGCGCTTGCCGACCGGTTCGACGTCGACGAGGTCATGATCAACCCAGTGGCCTCGGCCCGCCGCGGCACCGATCCGGCGACCGCGCCCGCCCGCGACAAGACGCTGGAATTGCTGGCCAAAGAGTTGTTCTAGGCCGGCGTCAACCGGCGGGCCGGTTATCAGGCTTGAGCCTGACCACCGGGATCGGACGTGACGTCCGCTTCTGATAGCCGACGTAGCGGTCTTTGTTGCCGCGCATCTCGTTGACGATCTTCCACAGTCGCGGGAAGTCGGGATCATCATGAGTGACGGGAGTCGCGGTGACCTTGATCCGCTTCGGCCCGACGTTGATCTCGACGTTCGGATCGGCCTTGAGGTTGTGATACCACCCGGGCGCTTTCGGTTCGCCTCCCTTGGACGCCACCACCAGATAGTCGTCTCCGTCGCGCGTATAGGCGAGCGAATTGGACCGCTGCAAACCGGTTTTCGCGCCGACCGTGTGCAGGATCAGCATCGACGGTGCGCCAGGGACTGTGTGGCCGATACGGCCGTTGGTGCCCTTGTAGATCTTGTCGTGCAGCAACAGCATCGGGTAACCGATGTACTTCTCGTACCAGGGCATGCTCATGGGCTCAGTCTTGCGCAGCCGAGTCGAGTTCCGCCAGCGCCTCGCGCAGCAGCCGTCCCGACTCCTCACGATCCGGGTCGCGGCGAAGGAGCATGTTCTTGGCGAACGAGAGCTTGTCGCCCTGCTGCCGCGGCAGCACGTGCAGATGGATGTGGAACACCGTCTGAAACGCGGCCTTGCCGTCGTTGATCACCACGTTGTTGCCGTCGGCGTGCAAACCGGACCGGCGTGCGGCGCGCGCGATCCGCTGGCCCACCCGCGCCAAGGTGGCGACGGTCTCCGGCGGCGTGTCGGTCAGGTCCACCGTGTGCCGCTTCGGGATAACCAGCGTGTGTCCGCGGCTGAACGGGCGGATGTCGAGGATGGCGAGGACGTCGTCGTCTTCGTAGATGCGGATGGCGGGGGCCTCGCCGGCGACGATGGCGCAGAACACACAGGACATGCCGCCACGGTAGCGGTTCTCCGTCGGCCTCCGTGATCACGCTGTTCGCCGATCTGCTCACGTGCATCGCGGCTACGCTGCGGCCGTGGACACCAGCGAGCTTGTCTTCGCAGGCGCCGCTGAGCAGGCGCGGTTGCTCGCGTCCGGCGTCATCACCGCTCCGGAATTGCTCGGCCACTATCTCGAGCGGATCGCTCGACTTGACACGACGCTTCGCGCGTACCGCCTGGTGCTCGAAGCCGGCGCACGACGCGAAGCGGAGGCCGCGCAACGGCGGCTTGATGCGGGGGAGCGGGCACCGCTGTTGGGTGTGCCGATAGCGATCAAGGACGACGTCGACATCGAGGGTGAGACGACGACATACGGCAGCGCCGCACACGGGCCCGCCAAGACCCGCGACGCGGACGTGGTGCAGCGGCTACGCGACGCGGGCGCGGTGATCATCGGCAAGACCACGGTGCCGGAGATGATGCTGTGGCCGTTCACCGAGACGGTGACGTTCGGCGCCACCCGCAACCCGTGGAACGTCGACTTCGCGCCAGGCGGCAGCAGCGGCGGAAGTGGCGCGGCGGTGGCCGCGGGCCTGGCGCCGATCGCGCTCGGTTCCGACGGAATGGGTTCCATCCGCATTCCGGCGACATGGTGCGGACTGTTCGGCCTCAAACCGCAACGAGACCGGGTGCCGATCGCGCCGCACGACGACGCGTGGAACGGCCTGAGCGTCAACGGCCCGATCACCAGAACGGTGGAGGACGCGGCGCTGTTCTTAGAGGCGACGACGGGGGAGTCCGGATTCGTCGCGGCCGCCTCCGCGGAACCTCGACGCCTCCGAATTGCGTTGAGCAACAGGCTTCCTCCACTGCTGACGAGCCGGGTGGGACGTGCGCAGCGCGCGGCGCTGAAGGAGTCGGGTGAGTTGCTGCGGGAACTCGGGCACGAGGTGGTCGACCGCGACCCGGATTACCCGGCATCGGTGATGTTCGACCAGGCACTGCCGCGGTATTTCAGGGGTTGCTACGACGACGTCCAGACGCTGACCCATCCGGAGCGGCTGGACGCCAGGACACGCAGCTTCGCGCGGGTCGGCGGAATGATCTCCGATCGGAGGATGGCGGCCATCCGCGACGCGGAAGCCCGTACCGCCGACCGGATTCAGTCCATTTTCGACGACGTGGACGTGGTGGTCACCCCGGGGACGGCCAGGGGCCCCTCGCGCATCGGGGCGTATCAGCGCCGGGGGATGCTGTCGACGCTCTTGTCGGTCGCCTCGCGAGTGCCGTTCCAGGCGTTGTTCAACGTGACGGGTCAGCCGGCGGCGGTGGTGCCGTGGGGTTTCGACGGTGCCGGCGTACCGACGTCCGTGCAGTTGGTGGGCAGGCCTTTCGATGAGGCGACGCTGCTGTCGCTCGCCGGGCAGATCGAGCGCGTACGCCCGTGGGCGCACCGGCGTCCGCCCGTGTCCTAGGTCGCCGCCTCGGAAAGAGCTTCGCGCCAGATCGTGAATTTGTCAGCGAATGGCATGGTCTGCGCTGGGCTGGTCGACGGTAGTCGTCGGTACCGCAGATCATTCGCGACGTTGACGAGTCGCGTGAAGTTCTTCTCGGCCGCCGCGCCGTTGAACAGCACCACTTCGATGCCGCGGTGCTCATCGAAGAAGCGCTGAAAATCGTTCGGCACCATGCTTTCCGGCCGCACTGCAGAGTCGAGGCTGCCCTCGCGTTGACAGGAGTGCAAGACGTCCCAGGCGGCGATCCCGTGAGCCGTCACGGCAGTGCAACGCTGCTCGTACGGTGCGTCGGCCGCGAACCCGAAGACGTCGCCCATGATGCGCCAGAAGGCATTGCTTGGGTTGTCGTAGTACCGCTGGGCGGCGAGCGAGATGACGCTGGGCATATTGCCCAGGATCAAGGTGTGCGCATCATCGCCGACAATCGGCGGCAACCCGTACAGCACCGGTGAATCCATCCTTCGACTATCGCACGCGGTATACGTTGGGCCGGTGGCCGAAGACTTCGACGTCGAAGGGTCCGGTCTGCTCGACGGGCTCGAAGGTGACGAGCGCGCCGAGCGCGCCGAGCTGATCGAGTGGTTGGTGAGCAAAGGCATCGACGTCGAGGTGATCCGGGAGGCGTTCCTGCCGATGCTTCTCGGCGCGCGTCAGGCGCTCGGCGACGACGGGGTCTACGTCTCCGCGCGCGAAACCAGCGAGAAGACCGGTATCGATCTCGAACTGCTACAGCGAATTCAACGCGCAATGGGACTGCCCACAGTCGATGATCCCGATGCCAAGGTCTATCTGCGTGCCGACGCCGAAGCCGCGGCGTACGGTCAACGTTTCATCGAGATCGGAATCCTGCCGGACCAGATCATCCAGATCACGCGCGTGCTCGCAGAGGGGCTGTCGAAGGCCGCCGAGGTGATGCGCTACGCCGGGCTGGCTTTGGCGCTCGACCCGGGCGCATCGGAACTCGTCATCGCCAAGAACGCCGAGGCCGTGGTGCGTACCGCCGATCCGCTGCTCGGCCCGATGATCCAGGACATGCTGCGGTTGCAGCTGCGCCACCTGATGGAGACCGAGGCGATCACCGCCTCCGAACGCGCGAAAGGCCAACGGTTGCCGGGCGCCCGGCTGGTGACGATCTTGTTCGCCGATCTCGTCGGTTTCACCCGACTCGGCGAGGCGGTGCCGCCGGAGGATCTCGAACGACTCGCTCATCGACTCTTCGACCTCGCACACGAGGCGTCGGTCCCGCCCGTGCGGTTCGTCAAGACGATCGGAGACGAGGTGATGCTCGTGAGCCAGGATCCAGTGCCCCTGCTCGAGGCGGCGCTGAGCCTCGTCGAGCAGACCAGCGACGACGAGGACTTCCCGCGGCTGCGCGTCGGCCTGGCCACAGGAATGGCCGTGAGCCGCACCGGTGACTGGTTCGGCGGAGCGGTGAACCTCGCGAGCCGCGTCACCGGAGCCGCGCGGCCCGGCACGGTTCTGGTCTCGGAGTCGACGCGCGATGCCATCGGTGACGATGAGCGGTTTTCGTTCTCGTTCGCGGGGGCGCGGCATCTCAAGGGCCTCAAGTCAGACGTGAAGTTGTTCCGCGTGCGGCGCGCAGGCGACTGAAACTTGGCAGTCGTTTGAACCATTGTTCGAGACAGCGAAGGGCAGTTAGGCGACCGCCGGCATTTCAAGACGGCTGCTGGCGTAGGTGATCTACGATCCAGGAATGAGCCGCGTCGCAAAAGCCGTGCTGGTCACGCTGTTCGTCGCATCATCCGGTCTGCTCGGTGTGGGTCCGGCGAACGGGCAACCGCCGCAGCCGGCGTGCGGCTACACGCTGTCGCCGCCGCAGGTCGTGAACACCGGTGGCGTGAGCAAGGTGACGGCGACGGTCTCGTTCCTCGCTTGCGGCGCGCCGTTCCGGCCCGCGATGAGCGTTGCGTGTGTTCACCTCGCCGGCCCCGATTCGCAGGGGCAGTGCACGCAGGCGCGGGGACCGGGCGCGGCGCAGGTCTTCTTCGAGCCGTATCAGCCCGGCGGGACCTACATCGCGAGCGGACGTGGCTGCGGCAAGGTCTTCGAAGACGCGCTGGAGCCGAACTGCCAGATGCTCGGCCCGATCAACGTGACGCTATAGGTCAACGTGACGCTGTCGCGGTGAACCGGCGCAGCCGAAGGCTGTTGCTCACGACGAACACCGAACTGAAGGCCATTGCCGCACCGGCGATCATCGGGTTCAACAAGCCGGCCGCCGCCAACGGCAACGCCGCGACGTTATAGGCGAACGCCCAGAACAGGTTTCCTTTGATCGTGGCCAGCGTCCGACGAGACAGGCGGATCGCGTCGGGAACCGCGTTCAGGTCGTCGCGCACCAAGGTCAGATCGCTCGCCTCGATCGCGACGTCGGTGCCGCTTCCCATCGCGAGTCCGAGATCTGCCTGGGCGAGCGCCGCCGCGTCGTTGACGCCATCGCCCACCATTGCGACCACCTTGCCGTCGGCCTGCAGGCGCTGGACGGCATCCACCTTATCTTGCGGCAGGACTTCGGCGACGACATCCTCGATGCCTACTTCCGCGGCGATCGTGCGGGCCGCGGCTTCGTTGTCGCCGGTCACCATGATCGGCTTCAGCCCAAGCTCGCGAAGCCGCGAGATCGCTTCTGGTGACGTCGGTTTGATCGCATCCGCCACCACCAACACCCCGCGGGCCTCACCGTCCCACTTCACGACGACCGCGGTGCGACCCTGTGACTCCTCCTGCCGCACCGTGGCTTTCAGCGACACGGGAAGCTCGTGCGACGACAGCAGGCGTTGCCGTCCGACCGTCACATCGCGGCCGTCGACCCGTCCGCGCACCCCGAGGCCGCGCAGATTGGTGAAGTCTTCGACCGTCGGCAGCTCGCCCAGCTTCTCCCGCGCGCCCGACACGATGGCCCTGGCGATCGGGTGCTCGGAACCGTCCTCAACCGCGCCCGCTATCCGTAACACGTCGTCGGGCTGTTCAGCATCGGCGGCGACGACATCGATCAACGTCATCCTGCCGGTGGTGATGGTTCCCGTCTTGTCCAACACGATGGTGTCGATCCGCCGGGTCGACTCCAGCACCTCGGGCCCCTTGATCAGAATGCCCAGCTGCGCGCCGCGACCCGTACCGACCATGAGCGCGGTCGGCGTGGCCAACCCCAGCGCGCACGGGCACGCGATGATCAGCACGGCCACCGCCGCGGTGAAGGCCATCGCTGCTGACGCCCCGGTGCCCAACCAGAAGCCCAGTGTCGCAACCGATAACGCAATCACAATCGGCACGAACACACCCGAGATCCGGTCGGCCAACCGCTGTGCGTCGGCCTTCCCGCTCTGGGCGTCCTCGACCAGCCGCGCCATCTGGGCGAGCTGGGTGTCGGCGCCGATCCGCTTGGCCCGCACGACGAGTCGGCCATCGACGTTGACTGTCGCACCCACGACCTCGTCACCGGGTCCGACGTCCACCGGAACGGCTTCGCCGGTCAGCATCGACGCGTCCACCGCCGAGGCGCCCTCGACCACGACGCCGTCGGCGGCGATCTTCTCACCGGGCCGCACGACGAATTCGTCACCGACACCGAGCTGGTCGATCGGAATCCGTTGTTCGCCGGCATCTCTGCGGACCACGACGTCCTTGACGCCCAACTCCAGCAATGCGCGCAGCGCCGCGCCCGCGCGCCGCTTGGAGCGCGCTTCGAAATATCGCCCGGCCAGGATGAACGTGGTGACGCCTGCGGCGACCTCGAAGTAGACGCTGCCCGAACCGTCGGTGCGTGACAGTGTCAGCTCGAAGCCATGCGTCATTCCCGGGGTGCCCGCGGTGCCCCAGAACAGTGCGTAGACCGACCATCCCAGCGCGGCGAGCGTGCCCATCGAGATCAGCGTGTCCATGGTGGCGCTGCCGTGGCGCAGGTTCACCCACGCCGCACGGTGGAACGGCCACGCTCCCCACACCACCACCGGCGCCGTCAGCGTCAGCGAGAGCCACTGCCAGTTCGTGAACTGCAGAGCGGGGATCATCGCCATCGCGATCACCGGGACCGTCAAGGCGAGTGAGACCAGGAGCCGGTGCCGCAGTGTGGCGGTCGGATCGTCTTCGACGGCGGTCGCCTGTTCGGTGGACAGGTGCGCTTGATAACCGGCGTCCTCGACGGTGGCGACCAGCGCCTCCGGTGTCACGTCTGCGCCGTACTCGACGCGCGCCTTCTCGGTGGCGAAGTTGACGGTGGCCGTCACGCCGTCGATCTTGTTGAGCTTGCGCTCGATTCGGTTCGCGCACGACGCACAGGTCATACCGTCGATGGACAGCTCGATTGTGTCAGTGGCCATGGCCGGCCTCGCTGTGGTCGTGGGTGGGGACGTCCTGCCGCGCGGAGGGATCGACCGACACGGTGAATTCGGCTGTGTGCACGGCGTCGCGGTGTTGGAAGTCAAGGAAAAGGCGGTACTGCCCGGCGCTGGGGAACGTGGTGTGGAACTCGATGGCCGGGCCCGGGCGCGTACCCGCGTCGCCGGGTCCGCCCATCGGATGCACGTGCAGGTACGCGAGGTCGGCGGCCCGCAGCGCGACGAGATGACCGTAGGCCCCTAAGTACGGCTGCAGGTCGTCGACCGGAACGCCGTTGCGGTTGACCGTCAGCGTAAGAGTAGACGCCTCACCGGCTTTCGGCGTTCCGCTGAGCGCGACGGTGTAGTCGTCGACGGTCGCTGACATATCGGCCGCGGGCAGTGGAACGGGGGAGTAGCGTCCCGCGACGTGCACATTGGCACCGAGGGTGAGCGCGGGACCGCCGGTGGGCACGAAGTCGGCGAAGACGCGGTAGTCGCCCGCGCGGCCGAAGTCCACGGGAGTCCGCCATGTGCCGCGGTCGTCGAGCACGGGGTGAAGGTGCTGGAAGGCGGAAAGGTCGTTGCGGACCACGATCAGGTGCAACAGCTTCTCGTGAGTTTCGTCAAAATGCGTCACCGGAGAACCCTGCTGATCGAGGATCCTGAACTCCAGAGGAGACTCTCGGTTCGCCGACGGGAGCGGTTGAGTCACGTCAAGCGTGTAGCCGCTCTCGGTCACCTGTAAGCCGCCGGGAGCCTCGGCGGGCTGCACACGATCTTCGTGTGCGGCAGAGTGCTGCTCTGTAGCGGCATCGTCCTCGGGGCCGAACGAGCCGCCGACCCACATCGACGCCACGAACACCACCGCGAGTGCGGCGACGAAAGCGGCGATCCGAGGGGCGGTCCTCATCAGCTCGCCAACTTATAGCCGGCCTCTTCGACGGCGGCCTTGATCGCGTCGGCTTCGACGGGTGCGTCACTGTCGATGGTCACCGCTCCACTGGAGACGTCCACATCGACCGCTTTCACGCCTGGGATCTCCCCGAGTTCCTCCCGCACCGATGCGGCGCAGTGTTGGCAGGTCATTCCGGTGACTGTGACAGTGGTGGTAGCCATGACGCCAGGGTACCTGATACCCCCTAGGGGTATTGAAGTGGGCTGTGCCGGCCCCCGCGCGACCACCGTGGCAGCATCGGCATCCATGCGTGTTCTCACCCAACGGGTCACTTCAGCAGCCGTCACGGTGGACGGCGAGGTCGTCGGGGCGATCCAGCCCGAGGGGCAGGGTCTGCTCGCGCTGGTCGGCGTGACGCACGACGACGACGCGGCCAAGGCGCGGCGGATGGCCGAAAAGCTCTGGCAGCTCCGGATTCTCGATGACGAGAAGTCCGCCTCGGACGTCAGCGCCCCGATCCTGGTGGTCAGCCAGTTCACCCTGTACGCAAGCACCGCCAAGGGCCGGCGCCCGGCGTGGAACGCCGCCGCGCCGCGCGCGACGGCAGAGCCAGTGGTCACCGCGTTCGCCGATGCGCTGCGCGACCTTGGCGCGTCGGTGTCGACCGGCGTATTCGGCGCTCACATGCAGGTTCAGCTGGTCAACGACGGCCCCGTGACCGTACTGCTCGAACTGTGACTATGTCGTGGCGACCGGCGGGGCGCCCTCCGAGGGCTGCACGATCACGAAACCCTGCCCGTGGAACGCGACCTGGATCGCCTCGCCGGAGCCACGGCCGATGAGCGCGCCGGCCTTGAAGCTGGTCTTGAGCTGAGTCTGAAGATTCGCCGACCACGCCACCACCGCATTGGTGTCGGCGAACGTCGGCGCCTCCGCGGCATTGAGCACGACCGGGGGCCCGTCGGTCGTCAGCGCCACCCAACCGGTTCCGCGCAGGGTGGTGTTGAACAGGCCGCCGGTCGCGATGCTGCCGCCCCGTACGCGCTCGATGTTCCAGTTCAGGTTCGAGGAGAAGGCCAGCACATTCTTGCCGCTGATCGACAACCCGGAGTTGGTCAGCTGCAGTAGATGCACGTCGTACCCCCGCTCGGCGAGGAAGACGTCGCCCTGACCCTGGCAGCGCATCAGCGGGAGCCCTTCACCGGTCAGCGCCTTCTTGATGAATTTCGAGGCGCCGCCGCCCTCGAACGCGAAGTCGACGTTGCCCTGGTAGGCCACCATCGAGCCCTGCCGCGCCATGAACGGCTCCCCGAGGCGCACCCGCAACATCTTGGTGTTCTGGTTGGCGATGGCCTTGGCCTCTTTTTCGCTGAACCGGCCGTCCACCAGATCGCCGCTGATCCCTCCGAAGCCGTCGCCGACCGCCATGGCCTGCGGCGGTGCCGTCTGTTGCGGAGGTGTCTGGGGTGCCGGCGGCGGCCCACCGAGTGACGTCAGCGGTGCCCTGCCGACCTGCCCTTGGTGCGACACCTGGTCGGTCCAGTTGTGCCCGTCCCACCAGCGGTACTCATAGCGACCTTCGGGATCGGGTCGCCAGCTTCCGTTGCTCGGTGCTGTCATGGCTACAAACTAACCGGACGACCCTGATGCGGTGAGGTGCTTTTCGCGCTGATCCCCTCCGCCCGAAACCACTCGACGACTGGCATTCTTGTGCCATGGCAAAGGAAATCGACCGGGTCCGGGCGCAGAGCGCCTTCGCGGTCCTCAAGCAGCATCCGGGGATGGCGCTCTTCGTCGCCTCACCTGCACTCATCGCTGTCGGCCTGGTGTGGTGGTTGGTCAGCCCAACCCTGGCCGTGCTGCTGCTGATCGGTGCGATCGTGGGCGGCGGCGCGCTGCTGCTGCGCAAGCGCGGCTAGTTACAGACGTCATCCGTTTCGTCGGTGTCGACGGCCCGCGTCTGACCTGGATCGTTCGCTCTCAGCGAACAGTCACATCGTAAGGGTGTAACGGTGTAAGCATGTAATCATGCGACACAACATCCATGGCCGGCGCCGCCAAGGCGGCTGGCAACAGGCTCAGCAGCCCGATGCGGGCGACGCCGCCGACTGGTTCGCCGGTCGGCTTCCCGAGAGTTGGTTCGCCGGAGACCCGACGGTGGTGGTCGACCGCGAGGAGATCACCGTCATGGGACGGCTCGCGGAGCCCGAAGGCGACGAGAGCGAGGCCCGCGCATCCGGACGGGCCGCGCGGTTCCGTGAGGAAACCCGCGCCGAACGCATGCGCATCGCCGACGAGGCCGAAGCGCGCTACGGCCGCAAGGTCGCGTGGGGCATCGAGATCGGGGCGCCGGGCGCCGACAACTATGAGCGAATCATGTTCACCAACATGGCCGTTCCGGTGATGACGCGACTGCGCCAACCCGAGCGTCAGGTGCTCGACACGCTGGTCGGCGCGGGTGTGGCGCGGTCACGCTCGGATGCACTGGTGTGGTCGGTGCGGCTGGTCGGTGAACACGCCGAGGAGTGGCTGGGCAAGCTGCGCGAGGCGATGCGCAACGTCGACGAACTGCGCGCCGAGGGCCCGAACCTCTAGCTGGAAACCAGTTCCACGCCAACGTATTGCGAACTCAACGCCGCAGTCTGGGACAGCGGGTCCACCGGCGCGCCCTCGACCAACAGGTTGCGGTTCGCGCCGTAGGAGATCGGTGCGTTGTGTCCGCGTGGGTCGAAAACCCGTGAGCCCCAACCGTGGTCGATGATGATCACCCCTTGACGCGGACGGTCGTCCACCACCGCCGCCAACTCGACCTCGCCGACCGGGGAGAAGACCCTGACCAGGTCGCCGTCGCTCACCCCGAGATCGGCCGCGTCCTTCGGGTGAATGATCACGTCGTTGCCCTTACCGGCGGGATGGAGTCCGGGTAAGTCGTTGAGCCACGAGTTCATCGAGTGCCGGTGCCTGCGGTTGGCCAACTGGAACGGATAGCCGACGGGTGCCGCCGGAAGCGGATCGGCGAGCAGTTCGCGGGCCCGCGCGACGAACTCGGGCGGTGCCGCGTGCACCTTCTTGTCGTGGGTTCTCAGCGCCTCCCGGAAATGCCCGAACTCGCGGGGGCCCAACACCCAGCCGTGCGGGTGCGATATGACGTCTCGCCATTTGATCCTGCGCCCGTTGATCTTTCGTGAGGTCGCCACGACCAGGCGGTCGATCCAGTGCGGTCCGAACTCCAGGGCCGGCCTGCGCATCACACGCGCCGCGGCGCGGGTCGCCTTGATGAATCCGTTGAGGCCCTTGGCGCCGAACAGCGGTCTGCCCATCGCGATCGCGAGGTCGGTGAAGATGCGCCACTCCTGCCGGACTCCCGGCGGCGGCTCGACAACCTTGGCGCCGTACTGCAGATACGGCTCGTCGTGCATGTTGCTGGTGAACGCGAGCAGGTCGTTGCGCTCGAGCCAATGGGCCGCGGGCAGCAGCCAGTGTGCATGGCGGTGGCTCTCCCGCTGGACGAAGTCGATCGCGACCAACAGGTCCAGATCGGCCAGGGCACGGTCCAGCTTGTCGCCGTCGGGGCCGGAGATCACGGGGTTGCCGCAGTTGATCAACAGCGCGCGAATCTGACCGTGGCCGGGCGTGGTGATCTCGTCGGGCAACTCGCTGAGTGCGTGTGCGCCCGCGACCATCTCGCGGCCCAGCAGCCGGCTGTAGTGCGGTTTGGCCTTGACCATCGCCGACATCCTGATCGCGTCGACGTAGCCGGGTTCGAAGCGGCGTCCACCGGGGCGGTCCATTCGGCCGGTGATCACGTTGAGCACATGCCCGAGCCACTCGGCGACGGTGCCCGCCATGTGCAACGACACCCCGGTGCGGGTCACCACCATGGCCCCGCGCGCCGCGGCGAAGTCGCGGGCAACCCGCTCGATCTGGTCGCGGGGGATGTCGCAGCGGGCGGCGAGCTCGTCGAGATCGACGTCGGCGACCAGCGCACGCAGATCGTCGACTCCGGTGGCCAGTTCCGCGCAGTCCTGGCGATGTTCGAGACGCTCGTCGAGGATGACCTTCACCATCGCCAGCAGCAACGCCCAGTCCTGTCCCGGACGCACCGCGAGGTGCAGGTCGGCCTTCTCTGCGGATTCGGTGCGCAGCGGGTCGACCACCACGATCCTCGCGCCCTGTTGTTGGCGTGCCAGCGCACGTCGCCACCCGCCGGGCACCGTCTCGAGCCAATTCCACGCGCTCACAGCGGGATTCGTGCCGACCAGAAGAAAGTAGTCGCAATTGTCGACGTCGGACACGGGCACCATCAGGATCGAGCCGTACATCGCCTCCGCGACGACGTGCATCGCGTTCTGGTCGACCGAGCCCACGGCGTAGCGATTCTGGGTCCCGAGCGCGTCCAGCCAGCCGTTCATGAAGATGACGTTGGACGAGGAGAAACCCGCCGGATTGCCATAATAGATGCCGACCGCGTCGGGTCCACCCGCCTCGATCGCGGCGTTCATCCTGGCGGCGATGTCGGCGATGGCCTCGTCCCAGCTGGCCTCGACGTAGGAATCGCCGACGCGGCGCATGGGGTTGAGGATGCGGCGCGGATGCTCGACGAGCCTGTGTGCGGTGCGGCCCTTGGCGCAGAAGTCCCGCCAGCTGTGCGGATTCTGCTTGTCGGCGGCGATCTTGGTGACGCGGTTGTCCCCGACCGTCACCTCGAGCCCGCAGGAGGCCAGACAAATCCGGCAGAACGTGTAGACCGTTTCGCTCATCGCCTTGAGCGTACGACGCTTAGGCCTGCGTCATGGACCAATAAGCGCCATGCTTAGCGACCAACTCGGCATGGGTGCCGCGTTCGATGATCTCGCCTGCGTCCATCACCACGATGCGGTCGGCGTCCCGGATGGTCGACAGTCGGTGGGCGATGATGAAACTCGTTCGGTCGCGGCGCAACTCGGCCATCGCCTGCTGTATCAGCAGCTCGGTGCGGGTGTCGACCGAGCTCGTGGCCTCGTCGAGGATCAGTAGGCTGGGCTGGGCCAGCACCGCGCGCGCGATCGTGATGAGCTGTTTTTCGCCGGCGCTGATCGAGGCGCCGTCGTCGCTGACGTGGGTCTGATAGCCGTCGGGGAGCATGTGCACGAACCGGTCGACGTATGCGGCCTTGGCCGCCGAGATCACCTCGCCCTCGGAGGCGTCGGGCCTGCCGTAGGCGATGTTCTCGAAGATGGTGCCCGCGAACAGCCAGGTGTCCTGAAGCACCATCCCGATGCGGGATCGCAGCGAATCCCTGCTGACCGTCGAGATGTCCACGCCGTCAACCAGGATCCGGCCGGAGTCGACGTCGTAGAACCGCATCAGCAGGTTCACCAGCGTCGTCTTGCCCGCGCCCGTCGGCCCGACGATCGCCACCGTGCTGCCGGGTTCGGCGGTCAGCGACAGGTTCCGGATCACCGGTGTGTCGGGGTGGTAGCCGAACGTGACGTCCGCGAACTCCACCCGGCCGGCCGGCCGGCCCGTTCCCGGCGCTGCGACCGGCAGCCGATCCGCGGGATCGGGCGCTTCCTCGTCGGCGTCGAGCAGGTCGAAAACCCGCTCCGCACTGGCCACACCGGACTGCAGCGTGTTGTACATTCCGGCGACCTGCGTCAGCGGCTGGTTGAACTGGCGGACGTACTGGATGAACGCCTGGATGCTGCCGAGCGTGATCTGGCCGGTGGCCACCTGCAAGCCCCCCACAACGGCGACCGCGACATAGCTCAGGTTGCCGATGAACGTGGTGGCCGGCCCGACGAGGCCGGAGAAGAACTGGGCGCCGAAGGCGGCGTCGTAGACGTCCTGGTTGCACTCGCGGAACCGCTTCTGCGCCGCGGCGCGATGACCGAAGGTCTTGACGATGGTGAAGCCGCTGTAGGTCTCCTCGATGTGGGCGTTGAGCCTGCCGGTGTTCGCCCACTGCGCGACGAACAGGCGTTGCGACCGGCGTGCGATGACCCGGGTCGCCCACAGCGACAGCGGCACCGTCACCACGGTCAGCAGCGTGAGAAGCGGTGAGATGGTCAGCATCATCACCAGCACCGACAGCACCGTCAGCACGGACGTCAGCAGCTGGCTGATCGTCATCGACAACGAGCCCTGGATGTTGTCGACGTCGTTGGTGACCCTGCTGAGCACCTCGCCGCGCTGACGAGAGTCGAAGTAGGACAGCGGCATTCGGTGCAGCTTGTCCTCGACGTCCGAGCGTAGTGCCGCCATGGTCCGCTGCACCGCGACGTTGAGGAGCAGGGCCTGCAACCAGACCATCAGCGCAGCGACGAGATACAGGCCCAACGCGAGCAGCAGTGTGCGCCCGACGGCCCCGAAGTTCACACCCTGGCCGGGGACCACGTTCATCCCCGACAGCAGATCGGCGAACGTGCCGTCACCGCGCGCGCGGGCGGCGTCGATGGCCTGCTCCTTGGTGATCCCCGCGGGCAGCTGACGGCCGACCACGCCGTTGAACAGAAGATCGGTGGCGTGTCCCAGGATTCGCGGCCCGATGACACTGATCGCGATGCCCGCGACGCCCAGGAGTATCACGCATGCGGTCAGGCCGCGCTGCGGTGTCAGCCGTTTGACCAAGCGGATCGCGGAGCCGGTGAAGTCGCGTGAGCGCTGCGTGGGCGCCTGCTGCATGCCGCGGATGGGGCGGGCCATCGGGCCGCTCACTGGGCGTCCCCGACGATGGCGAGCGACTGCGATTCGGCGAATTCGGCGTACTGCGGGCAGTCCGTCAGCAGGGTTTCATGAGTGCCGATGCCGACGATCCGGCCGTCGTCGATCACCACGATCTGATCTGCCTGGGTGACGGTGGAGATGCGCTGGGCGACAACGATGACCGTCGCTTCTGCCGATGCCTCGCGCAGCGCCGAGCGCACGCGGGCGTCGGTGTGCACGTCGAGTGCGGAGAACGCGTCGTCAAACAGATAAACGGCGGGCCGGCGGATCACCGCGCGGGCGATGGCCAACCGCTGCCGTTGTCCACCAGAGAAATTGGCACCACCCTGGGTGACCTTCATGGCCAGGCCGTCGGGATGCGCGCGCACGAAGTCGTCGGCCGCGGCCACCCGCAGCGCGGCCCACATCTCGTCGTCATCCGCGTCGGCCTTGCCGTACCGCAGGTTGTCGGCGACGGTGCCCGAGAACAGGTATCCGCGCTGCGGCACCAGGCCGAGCGCCGACCACAGCTGCTCGGGGTCGTAGTCGCGCACGTCGACGCCGTCGAGGTACACCGATCCGCTCGTCGCGTCGTACATCCGGCAGATCAGCGACACCAGCGTCGACTTGCCCGACCCGGTGGAGCCGACTACCGCCGTCGTCGTACCCGGTCGTGCCGTCAGGGAAATATCCTGCAGGACAGGTCGTTCAGCGCCGGGGTAGCAGAACGTCGCGGCGTCCAACCGGATCTCGCCCCGGATCCTCGACGGCCGCACCGGATGTTCGGGGCTGACGATGTGCGGTGCGACCGACAGCACCTCGGAGATCCGCTCGGCGCACACCGACGCCCGCGGGATGATGACGAGAATGAACGTCGCCAGCAGGACGGCCATCAGGATCTGCATGAAGTAGGCCAGGAACGCGATCAGCGAGCCCACCTGCATCTGTCCGGCGTCGATGCGCAGCCCACCGAACCAGATCAACGCGACGCTCGAGACGTTGATCACCAGCGTCGTGGTGGGCAGCATCAGCGCCTGCCACCGTCCGGCTTCGAGCGCGGTGTCGGCCAGCGCGTGGTTGGCTTCGGCGAACCGGTTGCGTTCGAACGGTTCCCGCGCAAAGGCGCGGATCACGCGCAGGCCGGCGAGTTGGTCGCGCATCACCCGGTTGATGCCGTCGACCAGTCGCTGCATCCGCCGGAAGATCGGAAGCAGATGTCGCACGATCCAGTAATTGGACAGGGCCAGGATCGGCACGCTCACCAGCAGCAGCCAGGACAGCCCGGCGTCCTGGTGCAGCGCCATGGCGATCCCGCCGATCGACATGATCGGCGCGGTGACCAGCATCGTGCAGGTCAGTTGGACCAGCAGCTGAATCTGTTGCACGTCGTTGGTGGTGCGGGTGAGCAGTGACGCCGCGCCGAACCGTGCGGCGTCCTCGGCCGAGAACCCCGTCACGTGGTCGAACATCGCCGCGCGCAGATCGCGGCCGACACCCATGCCCGCCCTTGATCCGAAGTACACCGCCCCGACCGCGCACACCACCTGCAGCGCGGTGACCGCGAGCATCACACCGCCCAGTTCGACGATCCGGCGCAGATTCCCGACCGCGACGCCGTCGTCGATGATCGCCGCATTGACGGTCGGCAGGTACAGCGAGGCGAGCGTGCTGACCAACTGCAGCGTGGCGACGGTGACGAGCAACGCCCGATATGGCCGCGCGTACTGTCGCAGCAGCGCCCATAACATTCCGTTACTGTCGCACATCCGATATATGGGCAGGTCAACCGGCATGTCGGTGGTTGACCTCACAAGCTGCCGCTACAGTGCATGGCGTGACTCACAGCACGCGCGTGACCCGCTGCCTGGCCCTCGCGGCCGCGGTGGTCATCCCGCTGTCCGCATGCTCGGATTCCGAACCCGCCGGCCCGCAACTGCCTGAGGACACCCCAGCTCCCGCGGAGAACGTCTCGCACGGCCCGTTCTTCCCCCAGTGCGGTGGTATCAGCGACCAGGAGGTCATCAAGCAGACCCGGGTTCCGGGGCTGATCAACACCGCCAAGACCTCCGTGGGGTGCCAGTGGCTGGCCGGTGGCAGCATCCTCGGCCCGCACTTCTCGTTCACCTGGTTCCGCGGCAGCCCGATCGGCCGTGAGCGCAAAACCATGGAACTGTCCCGCACCGCCGTCGAGGACATCAGCATCGAAGGCCACGACGGGTTCATCGGGTACAGCGAGGACCCGATCAACGGCACCAACCTCTGCGAGATCGGCATCCAGTTCGACGATGACTTCATCGAGTGGTCGATCAGCTACGCCAGCAAGCCGTTCCCGGATCCGTGCGAGGTGGCCAAGGAACTGACCCGCCAATCGATTGTGAACTCCGAATGAAAACCGCGTCCGCTCGTCGGCTGATCGCGGGCACCTTCGCCGTGCTCGCTTCGTTGTCCGTGCTCACCGGTTGCACCCAGACGGTCGAAGGCACGGCGGCCAAGTCGGGGTCTGGTGGCGGGCCACGCAACGAAGACTCCGAGCGGCAGTACCCGAACCTGCTCAAGGAGTGCGAGGTGCTGACCGAGGACATCCTCGCCGAGACCGTGGGCGCCGACCCTCTCGACATCCAGAGCACGTTCGTCGGCGCCGTGTGCCGCTGGCAGGCGGCCAACCCGGGTGGCCTCATCGACATCACCAGGTTCTGGTTCGAGCAGGGCGATCTGGACCACGAGCGCGAGGTGGCCCAGCGGTTGGACTATCGGATCGAAGACCGCAGGGTCGCCGGCATCCAGTCCATCGTGATGCGGCCGAACGATCCGAACGGCGCGTGCGGTGTGGCCAGCGACGCGGCCGGTGTGGTCGGCTGGTGGGTCAACCCGCAGTCGCCGGGGATGGACGCCTGCGGTATGGCGATCAAGCTGATGGAGCTGACGCTGGCCACCCGCGCCTGACCGCTAGCGCGCGACGTGGAAGTCCACCAGCGCGGCGCCGTCGAGCGCCACGTCGGCCCACGCTTGCCGCGTGCGCAGCACCGCGATGGACGATGTCGGGAACTTCAGCGAGATCTGTTCGGCCGCAGCGACGTTGGTGCCGTCGGCGGTGGCCAGGCCGAGCGCGACAGCCGACATCGCCGGTTCGTGGCCGATCACCAGCAGGGTCCCCACCTCGAAGTCGAAGTGTGATTGCACTCGGTTGATCTCGTCGATCACCGTGCCCGCAGTCGCGTCGTAGAGGCGGTCCCGGTACTGGACCGGCGCGGCGACCCGGGTGCGCGCGAGCGTCTCGCGGGTGCGGGTGGCGGTGGAACACAGCACGGCGTCGACGGCGGGCACGTTGGCGCGCAGCCAGTCGCCGGCCAACCCGGCTTCGCGCACGCCTCTGGGCGCCAGCGGACGGTCGTGGTCTGCGACCCCTGGCGGATAGTCCGACTTGGCGTGCCGGAGCAACAGCAGCGTGCGGTACACCGGACTAACCGTAAGGCATGCCGCTGCACCTCCCGGGACTTGTCGGCGTCCCGCCCTACACTCGCGGTGCCCGGCAAACACGACGAGGGGAAGGGGGCGCTGAGATGCGATTCGTGCACACCGCCGACTGGCAGCTCGGCATGACGCGGTACTTCCTCAATGGTGAGGCGCAGCCCCGTTATTCGGCGGCGCGCCGCGACGCGGTGGTCGAATTGGGCCGGGTGGCCGCCGACGCGGGCGCGGAGTTCGTCGTCGTCGCCGGCGACGTCTTCGAGCACAACCAACTGGCGCCGCGCGACGTCAGCCTTTCGCTCGAGGCCATGCGCGCCATCGGCGTTCCGGTCTATCTGCTGCCGGGCAACCACGACCCGCTGGACGCCTCGTCGGTCTACACCAGCCCGCTGTTCGTCGCCGAGTGTCCCGGCAACGTGTCGGTGCTCGACCGCGCGGGGGTGCACGAGGTGCGGCCCGGCCTCGAGCTGGTCGCGGCGCCGTGGACCTCGAAGGCGCCGTCGTCGGACCCCGTGGCGGGCGTGCTCGAGGGTCTTTGCGCCGACGGGGTGACGCGGGTCGTCGTCGGCCACGGCGGTGTGGACATCTTCGTGCCGGACAAGGACCGGCCGTCGCTCATTCGGCTGGCGGCGTTGGAGGCGGCCGTCAACCGGGGCGCGGTGCACTATGTGGCATTGGGCGACAAGCACTCTCGTATGCAGGTGGGGTCCACCGGGCGGATCTGGTACTCCGGGTCGCCGGAGGTCACCAACTACGACGACATCGAGGTGGACTCGGGGCATGTGCTGATCGTCGACATCGACGAGGACGCCCCGGGGCGTCCGGTGACCGTGGAACCGCGGAAGGTGGGCCGTTGGCGGTTCGTCACGCTGCGCCGTGGGGTGGACAGCGACCGCGACGTCGCCGACCTGGACATCAACCTGGATCTGTTGCCGGACAAGGAACGTACCGTGGTCCGTCTCGCGTTGACCGGATCGCTGACGGTCACCGACAAGGCCGCGCTCGACGTCTGCCTGGACAAGTACGCCCGGCTTTTCGCCGCGTTGAGGGTGGACGAGAAGCAGAGCGACATCGCGGTCGTTCCGGCCGACGGTGAGTTCGACGACCTCGGTATCGGCGGCTTCGCCGCTTCGGCTGTCGACGAACTGGTCGCGACCGCACGGTCGGACGGTGAGGCGGCCGACGACGCCCGGGCCGCGCTGGCGCTGCTATTGCGGCTGTCGGATCGGGGTGTGGCATGAAACTGCACCGGCTGGTCCTCACCAATTACCGCGGCATCACCCGTCGCGAGATCGAATTCCCCGACCATGGCGTGGTGATCGTCAGCGGCGCGAACGAGATCGGCAAGTCGTCGATGATCGAGGCGCTGGACCTGTTGATCGAGGCCAAGGACCGGTCGGCGAAGAAAGAGGTCAAAGAGGTCAAGCCGACACACGCCGACGTCGGCGCCGAGGTCGAGGCCGAGATCTCCACCGGCCCCTATCGTTTCGTGTACCGCAAGCGCTTCCACAAACGCTTCGAGACCGAACTGACGATCATGGAGCCGCGCCGCGAACAGCTCACCGGTGACGAGGCGCACGACCGGGTCCGGGCCATGCTCGACGAGACCGTCGACACCTGCCTATGGCAGGCCCAGCGGGTGCTGCAATCCGGGTCAACGGCGGCAGTCGACCTGTCCGGATGCGATGCGCTCTCGCGTGCGCTCGACGTGGCTGCCGGTGAGGCCGTGCAGCTTTCGGGTGCCGAACCGCTGCTGGTCGACCGCGTCGAGGACGAATACCTGCGTTACTTCACCCGCACCGGCAGGCCCACCGGTGAATGGGCCGCTGCCACCACCCGGTTGCGCACGGCCGAGGAGGCGTTGGCCGAGGCGGCGGCCGCCGTTGCGCAGGTCGACGACGCGGTCCGCAGGCACGCCACGCTCACCGACGAACTGGCCCGGCTGACCGCACAGTGCACCGATGCGGCACGGCAGGTCGCCGTCGCGCAGCAGGCCGCCGAGGAGGTGGCCGCGTTGAAGGCACAGCTCAAGGAGGCGGAACTGGTTCTCGCGGCGGCGAAGGCCAACCACGACACGTCGCGCGCCGCGGTCGAGGAGCGGCGGCGCCTGCGTGCCGACATCGAGCAGCGGGCCGCCGCGATGGCAGACCTCGAGGCCGAGGCTGTCAAGGCCGACGAGAACCAGGCGACGGCCGCCGAAGTCGCCGAACTCGCCGAGGCGGCAGCCGAGCAGGCACGAAAAGCGTTGGAGGGCAACCAGGCTCGCGTCGAAGCGGCGCGAAGTACCGTTCAACGGCTGGCCGATCGCGACGAGGCAGACCGCATCGCCGCGCAACTGTCGAAGGTCGAGACCGCCCAGCGTGACCTCGAACGCGTGCAGGGCGAACTCGCCGAGATCCGGGTGACCGGCGAGAAGATGCGGGCCATCGACGCCGCCAAGGCGACGGTCGACGCCGTGACGGCACAGGTCGAGCTGGCGTCGGCACACATCGAGGTCATCGCATCGGCGGCCGTCGAGCTCCGCGTCGGGGGCCAGACGGTCACCCTCGGCGCCGGTCAGGCGTGGACGGCCAGCGTCAGCGCTGAGACCGCCATCGAGGTGCCCGATCTGCTGACCGCCCGGCTGGTACCCGGCACGCCGGCGTCGGAAACCCAAGCCAAACTCGATGCGGCACAGGATGTGCTGGCCAAGGCACTGACGGCTTGCGGCGTCGACGACGTCGACGAGGCGCGCGCTCAGGACCAGCGTCGGCAACAGTTGGTCACCACCAGGGACCGGCTCAGCGCGACGGTCGAGGCGCTGACGGGCGACGAATCGGCCGACCGGCTCAGGGGGCGGCTGGCTGACCTCGAGGCCCGTCAACCAGAGGTGGCCGATCTGTTCGAGGTCGACGCCGGCGCCGCGCGGGCCGAGCTCGACGCCGCGACAACCGCGCACAAGCAGGCGATCGCCGACTGCGACAAGCAGCGCAAGGTGGCCGAAGAGGCCGCTAAGCGCCTGGGGGAGTGCGACATTCGGCTGACCGTGCTGCGCGAGAAGCTGGCCGGCGCGCGGTCCGAGCTCACCCTGGCCCGTGAACGGTTGCAGGGGCAGCGTGCCACCGTCGGCGACGACGAGTTGGCGCACCGGGCTCAGATGCACGCCGAGGAAGCGTTGCGGGCCACCAGCCTGGTCGAGGAGTTGAGCGAGGAAGTGAACCGCGCGGCGCCCGATGCCGTGGCCGCGGCCCTTCGGGAGGCAACGCAACGGGCCGACGCCGTGTCGGCCGGGCACCACCAGCTCGCTGAGGAATTGCGGGAGGTCGGCACGCAGCTGAAGGTGTACGGCACCGAAGGCCGCAAAGGCAAGCTCGACGAGGCGGAAACGGAGCGGGAGCACACGCTCGCCGAGTACTCGAGGGTGCAGCGCCGCGCGCGGGCCGCCGAGCTCTTGCGGTCGGTGATCGCACGGCACCGCGACTCCACCCGGCAGCGTTACGTCGAGCCGTTCCGCGGCGAAGTGGAACGGTTGGGCCGCATGGTGTTCGGCGACAGCTTCGAGGTCGAGGTCGACAGCGCGCTGCGGATCTGCGCCCGCACGCTGTCGGGGCGCACCGTGCCCTACGACTCGCTGTCCGGCGGGGCCAAGGAACAACTCGGTATCGTGGCGCGACTGGCCGGCGCGGCGCTGGTGGCCAAGGAGGACAGCGTGCCGGTCGTCATCGACGACGCGCTCGGGTTCACCGATCCCGACCGACTGGTCAAGATGGGGGCGGTGTTCAACGCGGTGGGCGGCGACGGGCAGGTGATCGTGCTGACGTGCAGCCCGCAGCGGTACGCGGCCGTCGACGGAGCCCAGCACATCGCGCTCACCGCATAGCCGCTCGCGGGCGCGGACAGCCGTCCGGCGACCACGACTTTCCGTGCGGGTTCGCGCACTTTCCGGGTTCGCGCGTCTCGGAAAATCTAGACTCCGGCGGATGGAAGCCGACTACATCGTCGTGGGAACGGGCTCGGCCGGGTCGGTGGTGGCCGCCCGGCTCAGCGACGATCCGTCCGTGCGGGTCGTCGCGCTCGAGGCCGGTCCGCATGACAAGGACAAGTTCATCCGCATCCCTGCCGGCTTCGTCAAGTTGTTCCGCGGGCCCATGGACTGGGACTACCTGACCGAACCGCAGAAGGAGCTCGACGGCCGCGAAATCTATTGGCCGCGAGGCAAGATGGTCGGCGGGTCGTCGTCGATGAACGCGATGATGTGGGTGCGCGGATTCGCTGCGGACTACGACGAGTGGGGGCAGGCCGCCGGCGAGCAGTGGGACTACGCGCACCTCGAGCCGTACCTGCGTCGCATCGAAGCCGGTCCGCTCTCCATCAGCCCGCAGCGCAGCCCGCGCAGCGCCACCGCCAAATGGCTTGCCGCCGCCGAGCAGTGCGGCTACCGCATCGAGAAGCCGAACCAGGCGGCGCCGGAGGGGTTCTGCGAGACGCTGGTCACCCAGCGCCGCGGTGCCCGCTGGAGCGCCGCCGACGCCTACCTCAAGCCCGCCCTCAAGCGTGGAAACCTCACGCTCGAAACGGAGGCGCTGGCGACCAGGGTGGTGTTCGAGGGCCGTCGCGCCGTCGGCGTCGAGATCGACCAGAACGGCACCCGCCGCGTCATCAAGGCCCGGCGCGAGGTGGTGTTGTGCGGCGGCGCCATCAACAGCCCGCAGCTGTTGATGCTCTCGGGCATCGGTGACGGCGAACGGTTGGCCGAGCACGGCATCCAGACGCTGGTCCATGCCCCGAGCGTGGGAGCCAACCTTCTCGACCACTTCATCGCGGCACTCGGCTTCGACGTTCGGGGCGACAGCCTTTTCACCGCCGAGAAGCCGCTTCAGCTGCTCAACTACCTGCTGCGACGCCGCGGGATGCTCACCTCGAACGTCGGCGAGGCCTACGGTTTCGTCCGCAGCCGCCCCGACCTCGCGCTGCCAGATCTGGAGCTGATCTTCGCCCCGGCCCCGTTCTTCGAGGAGGGCATCGGCGACCCCTACGACACGCACGCCGTCGTCCTGGGGACGATCCTGCTCAAGCCGGCCAGCAGCGGCACCATCGAATTGCGTTCGGCCGACCCGGCGGAAAAACCGATCATCGACCCGCGCTATCTCACCGATCCCGACGGCGCCGACCGCGCGGCGGTGATGGCCGGCCTGCGAATCTGCGCCACCATCTCCCAGGCGCCCGCACTCGAGGGCGTCATCGGCAAGATCGCGCGGCCCCTCCACTCGGCTGCCCTCGATGAGGTGACGCTGGAACGCGCGCTGGCCACGTTCTCGCACACGCTGTACCACCCGGTCGGCACGTGCCGGATGGGCCGCGACGACGCGAGCGTGGTCGATCCGAACCTGCGCGTTCGCGGCGTCGACGGGCTGCGGGTTGCCGACGCGTCGGTGATGCCGGCGATTATTCGCGGGCACACCCACGCGCCCAGCGTGCTCATCGGGGAGAAGGCCGCCGAGCTGCTGCGTGCGTGAAAGCCGTGAGTGCCAAGATGGGTTCCATGGCCGAGCGCGACCGCGACGACGCCGGGCGTCCCCGCAACACCCGTCCCCGCGATGCTCTGGGGCGGCCGCTGCCCCACGGCAGCGAGGGTGTCGAGCGCATCCCCGACGACCTCGACCTGCCGCCAGCCGAGACCCTCTCCTACGCCCAGAAGCTCCTCGATGATGGCATGGCGTTCCACGCGCACGAGGTGTTGGAGGCGGCGTGGAAGAACGGCCCGGACGCCGAACGCACCTTCTGGCAGAGCCTCGCCCAACTCGCCGTCGGCATCACCCACATCCAACGCGGAAACACCCAGGGAGCGCTGGCGGTGTTGGACCGCGCACGCGCCGGTCTGGCCGACGCCTCGGTCGCCCACGACGTCGACGTCTCCGGGCTTGTCGTTTATGCCGAGAGTCTCATCGAGGATCTCGAAGCGGGAGCGGCGATCGACCCGCAGCGATTGCGGCCGCGGCTGCGCTAGGGCTTCATGAAGCCGATCTTCGTGTAGTCGGCATCGGCCAGGCCGAACGCACCGAAGTTCGCCAGATTGCTTCGCGTCGCGATGTTTCCCGGCGACTGGGTCAGCGGCAGGCTGAACACCTCTTCGAACAGCATCTTGTCCAGCTCGTTGGCCAGCACACGGGCTTTGGCGGGATCCAGTTCGCCGACGGTCTGTTCGATCTTGGCGTCGATCTCCGGGCTGCCGATCTGTCCGAAGTTGCTCTCGGCTCCCGTCCGGTAGATCTGCGTCAGGCTTGCGAGCGGGAAAGCGTCACCGCTCCAGGAGAATTGGGCGATATCGAAGTTGCCGACGGTGACGTAGTCGGTGAAGAAGCCGGCCGCCGGGCGGACGTCCAGCTCCAGTTTCACGCCGATTTGGGCGAGGTTGTTCTGCGCGATCTGCCCGTACTGCCGGGTGCTGAGGGAGTCGAACAGCACGTCGCGGATCACGAGTTGGCGGCCGTCCTTCTCGCGGAACTGGCCATTGAGCCGCCATCCCAGCGCGTCGAGTTCCTGCTTGGCTTTCTCCGGGTCGAAGGCGATCGCGCCGCTGTTGTCCTGGTAGCCCTCCTGGCCCGCGACGAAGATGTGGTTGTTCAGCGGTGCGGGGTTGTCGGCGAGCCCTCGCTGGGTGACTTCGGCGATGGTCTTGCGGTCGATTCCCTTGGCGATCGCCCGCCGCAGCGCGGGGTCGGCCAGGATCGAACCGGGAGAGCCGTTGAACGTGAAGTGATACCAGGCCAGGCCGGGCGCCCGCCGGATGGTCACCCCCTGCGTGCGTCGTGCGATCTCCATCTCGTCGAGCGTCGCCAGACCGGTGGCGTCGATCGTGTTGTTCTGCAGCGCGGGGATGCGTGCGGCGTCGTCGAGGACCAGGAAGGTGATGCTGTCCAGCAGCGGCTGCTCACCCCACCATTTGGGGTTGCGGGTCAACGTGATTCGTTTGGCGCCACGGTCGAGGTTGGAGACGATGAACGGTCCCGCCGACGGGCCGGGGCCGTTGAGCTGACCTTTGTTGAAGACCTCCGGGTTCTCCGTCGAACTCTTGGGCACCAGCATGCTGGTCCCTGCGAACATCCCGCGCCAGTCGGACCACGGCTCGGCGAACGTGATGACGGCCTGGCGGTCGTCGACGCCCCGCTCGACCTTCTCGACCCGGTCGCTGCCGTTGGTCGCGGCGATCGCGAACCGGTCGTCATTTCCGCTGGTGGCGTTGATCTGAGACTGGATGTCCTCCCAGGTGATCGGCGCGCCGTCGCTCCACACCGCTTCCGGGTTGATCGTGTACGTGACGACCTGCGGGTTGGTGCTGGTCAGCTCCACATCGGTGAAGTAGTCGGTGTTGACGGTGGCCGAGCCGTCGGGGCCGATCCGGAACGCGCGCGGCATCGCCGGCTTCATCAGCGAGTTGTTGTCACCGGTGTTGCCGTCGATGTGCAGCGGGTTGAAGTTCGGCGGGAACTCGTTGATCGACAGCCGCAGGTTGCCGCCCTGCTGCAGGTCGGCGACGTCCTGCGGGTTGATGTCGTTGGTGTTTCCCACCGTCGCCTCGCCGCCGGCGGAGGGGGCTTCCTCGGAACCTCCCGAGCACGCGGTAAGGGTCAGCGCGGCGATCATGGAAGCCGCAGCAAAGCGTCGCATCCTCATGCGGTCCGACTTTAGCGGCGATTCACCTGCGGTCGCGGCACCGCGGCCAGCAACCGCCGGGTGTAGTCGTTTTGTGGGTCGGTGAACACCTGGTCACCGTCGCCCTGTTCGACCACGGTGCCCTTGTACATCACCGCCACCTGGTGGGCCAGGTGCCGCACCACCGAGAGGTCGTGGGAGACGAACAGATAGGACAGCCCGAACCGCTGCTGCAGATCCAACAGCAGGTTGATGATGCCGGCCTGGGTCGAGACGTCCAGGGCCGACACCGGCTCGTCGAGTGCCAGGATCTTCGGCTGTAGCGCGAGCGCGCGCGCGATGCCGATGCGCTGCTTCTGCCCGCCGGAGAACTCTGCCGGATAGCGGGTGGCGTCTTCACGTTGCAACCCGACGATGCCGAGCAGCTCGCCGATCCGGTCGTCGCGTTGGCGCTTGTCGAAACCGTTGGCCTGCAACGGTTCGGCGAGCACTTCGAACACGGGCAGCCGCGGGTCCAGGGAGGCGACCGGGTCCTGGAACACCACCTGCAGCTCCCCTCGCAGCCCTCGACGGCCGCGCCGGTCGAGTGAGGCCACATCCTTGCCGAGCACCTCGATGGAACCGCGTTCCGGGGCGGTCAGCGCCAGGATCTGGTGCAGGGTTGTCGACTTGCCCGACCCGGACTCTCCGACGATGCCCAGCGTGCGGCCCTGGTGCAGTGCGAAGCTGATGCCGTCGACGGCGCGCACCTCACCGACCTGGCGGCGAAACACCACACCCTTGGTCAGTTTGTAGGTCTTGACCAGATCGTCGACGCGCAGCACCACCGGCGGCTCGGCCGAAGACGGTGTGCCGGACGGGGCCGTCGACACGCCGTAGATCTCGGCGGCGCTGCGGCCGACGACGTGTTCGGTGCGGATACACGCGGCGAAATGGCCCGGCCCGGAGTCCATCGGCAGCAGCTCGGGCTCGGCGGCGCGGCAGTCGTCGATCGCAAGCGGACAGCGCGGGGCGAACGGGCACCCGGGCGGCAGCGCGGCCATCGACGGCGGTGCCCCCGGGATGGGGATCAGGCGCGCGCCTTGTGCGGCGTCGAGGCGCGGCACCGAGCCCAGCAGCCCGACGGTGTAAGGCATCCGCCGGTCGCGATACAGCTGATCGACGTCAGCGACTTCGACCGCACGCCCCGCGTACATCACCAGGGCGCGGTCGGCGAATTCGGCGACCACCCCGAGGTCGTGGGTGATGATCAGAACGCCGGCGCCGGTCACGTCGCGGGCGGTCTTCAGCACTTCGAGGATCTGCGCCTGCACCGTGACGTCCAGAGCGGTCGTCGGCTCGTCGCAGATGATCAGGTCGGGATCGTTGGCGATGGCGATGGCGATCACGACCCGCTGGCGTTCCCCGCCGGACAATTCGTGCGGGAACGATTTGGCACGTTGATCGGGCTGGGCGATGCCGACCAGTCCGAGCAGTTCGACCGCGCGCTTCCTGGCGGCTTGTCGGCCGATGCCGCGCTGGTGAATTCCGATCGCCTCGGCGATCTGGTCACCGACGGTGTAGACGGGGGTGAGCGCCGACATCGGGTCCTGGAACACGGTGCCGATAGCCTTCCCGCGGATCGCCGACATCCGCTGATCGGACAGCCCGATCAACTGGTCGCCGTGCAACCGGATGGAACCGGACACCTCGGCGTACTCGGGGAGTAGGCCGACGACGGCCATCGCGCTGGCCGATTTACCCGCACCGGATTCGCCGACCAGCGCCACGACCTCGCCCTTGCCGACGTCGAAGTTCATGCCCCGCACCGCTTTCACCGGTGCCGAGTCCGTGGGGAACTCGACGGTGAGGTCGCGGACCTCGAGCAGGCTCATCGCTTGCGCCTCCGCAGCTGACGGGCACCCGGATCGAGCGCGTCGCGCAAACCGTCGCCGACGAGGTTGGCGCACAGGATGATCAGCACCAGTACACCGCCGGGGAACAGGAACAGCCAGGGGAAAGTCGTCGCCGACTTCGTGCCGTCGGCGATCAGCGTGCCGAGCGACACATCGGGCGGCTGGATGCCGAAACCCAAGAAGCTCAAGCCTGTTTCCGCCAGCACTGCCACACCGACGTTGAGCGCCGTGTCGATGATGATGATCGACGCGACGTTGGGCAGGATGTGGCGGACGATGATCCGCCAGTTACTGACACCCATATAGCGTGCGGCCGCGACGAATTCGCGGTCGCGAAGGCTCATCGTCATGCCGCGGACGATCCGGGAGCTGATCATCCAGCTGAACAACGACAGCAGCACGATCATCCAGATGATGTCACCCTTGGTGCGCTGCACCACGATAGAGATCAACAGGAAGCTCGGCACCACCAGCATCAGGTCGACCAGCCACATCAGGGCGGGGTCTCGCCAGTCGGCGAAGTACCCCGATATCGTGCCCACAGTCGCCGCGATGATCGTCGAGATGAACGCGACGCAGACACCGATCAGCATCGACTTCTGCATCCCGCGCAGCGTCTGGGCGAAGAGATCCTGTCCCAGCGCGTTGGTGCCGAACCAGTGCTCGAGGCTGGGCGGCTGCTGCAGCGCGAAGTAGTCGAGATCGTTGTAGCTGTAGGGCAACAGCGGCGGCAACGCGTAGCACCCGACGAACATGACCACCAACAGCACCAGGGAGATGACGGCCGGCTTGTTGCGCAGGAACCGGCGGAACACCAGCGACCGTCGCGATGCGAAGCCGTCCGAGACGCCGGACTGCGCGGCGGTCGATTTTTGTGTGGTGGCGGGTTCGGTCATGACGCCCGCACCCTCGGGTCGAGCGCCGCGTAGACCACGTCGGAGAGCAAGCCGGCCAACAGGATCATCGCGCCGGACAGCACGGTGATCGCCGCGACGATGTTGATGTCCTGGTTGCCGATGCCGGTGACGATCCATTCCCCGATGCCGTACCAACCGAATATCTTCTCGATGAACACCGCACCGGTCACCAATCCCGCGACGCTGTAGGCGAACAGCGTCGCCATCGGGATCAGCGCGGTGCGCAGCCCGTGCCTGATGAGCGCGCGTCGCCGGGTCAGGCCTTTGGCCCGCGCGGTGCGGATGAAGTCTTGACCGAGGACATCGAGCATCGCGTTGCGTTGGTAGCGGCTGTAGATCGCGATCGAGGAGATGGCGAGCGTCATGCTGGGCAGCACGAGGTGTTGTAACCGGTCGACGAACTGGTTCCACGCCCCCTCGATGGGGAAGGGCGAAGTCTCGCCGGTGTATTCGAAGATTCGCACGCCGAGCACGTTGTTCACGCCCAGCGCGGCCAGGATGAAGAGGTTGGCGAGAACGAACGTCGGCGTGCTGATCACCAGAAGGGACAGCACCGTCACGACGCGGTCGCTGAGCCGGTACTGCCTGATGGCGCCCCACGCCCCGGCGGCCACGCCGATCACGGTTCCGACGACCGAGCCGATCACCAGCAGACGAAGGCTGACACCCACCCGTCGCCACAGCTCGTCGGTCACCGGCTGCCCGCCGATCGTCATACCGAAGTCGCCGCGGACGGCGCCCGACACCCAGTGGGCGTACTGTTCGAGCACCGGCTTGTCGAGATTGAGTTCGACGCGTTTGGCGTCGATGACGCTCTGGGGCGGGCGCGGGTTGCGGCTCTCCAGGCTGTCGAGGGGATCGAACTGCCACGACGCAAGCAGGAAGACGAGGAACGACGCCAGCGCCAGCAACACGACGTAATTGAGCAGTCGGCGCGCCAAGAACCGCGTCATGCGGAGAGTCCGTCGGTCGGCTGCATGCGCTCAGGTTAGGAGATGACTGCCCCGATCGCCGTGACGTGGCCGTGGAGCGCGGCAAGCTGCGCGATTTGGCGAACACGCACTCAGGGTCCAGCACGCTCGCAGAAACGCCCTGTTCAGTGAATGCGCAACTGAGTTTCCGGTGGCCGCGCCGACGGGGCGACTGGGCAACCACGAATGGAGTGACTCGAGTGGGACGTGCCGGGAAGCGACGAACAATTCACTTCAAAGCTATCGCTGCGGTTCTCGGCGGCGGCGCGATCGTCGCGTTGACAGCGCTCGGCATGGCGGTCGACAAACCGTCCGGCCCGACTTCGATCGCGATTCCGAGGATGACCGTCGGCGTAACGGACACTCAGACCACACCGTCCGAGGCGCCCGGCGTGGGCAGGGCGGAGCCGACCATCAAGGGCCCTGCGCCGTTTGCCGTGAAGAGGTGAGCGGCCGCCCAGCACGTGGGGCCGTGTGACCGGCCCGTTTCGCCGGCCTCCCGTTCGGTTATCCAGCACCCAAGGGTTCGACGTCGAATCCTGTTTGCGCTGCTAGACGGGCCGCGACAGCGAGCGCGCCCCACGGGACCAACGAAGAGGTCGAAAGTGAACACGAAACAGCTCAAGCTTCTCTCGGCAGCAGCCGGGACCAGCGCCCTGCTCGCCATGGGCGCCTTCTCGGTCGCGTCCACCACGGCCGCTCAGGACGACGAACCGCCCGTGACCCCAGGACCGGTGACGACGTCGGAGATCACGACCGGCGAGACGAGCATCGATTCCGCTGCGCCGGAGACCCCCACGACGTCGGTGGCCACGCCTCCTGTGACCGCCGAACCGGCGCCGACCGGCTAACCGAATTCCGCCGTTTCACAGCCGGCACATAGGAAGCACACAGCCGCCGACCATGTCGGCCGCGATAATGGAGCCGTGGCGAGCCTCGGCGTGAGCGAGCAGGACCCAGGCCGGGTCGTCATGCGCCGCGCTGACGGCACACCGATACACGTACTGGTTGTCGACGACGAGCCGGTACTCGCCGAGCTGATGTCGATGGCCTTGCGGTACGAGGGCTGGGACATCACGACCGCCGCCGACGGCGCTTCGGCCATCGCCTCGGCGCGCGAAACCCCACCCGACGTCGTGGTGCTCGACGTGATGCTGCCGGATATGAGCGGCCTGGACGTGCTGCGCAGATTGCGCGAGCAGATCCCCGGGTTACCGCTGCTGCTGTTGACCGCCAAGGACTCGGTGGAGGATCGCATCGCGGGGTTGACCGCCGGCGGGGACGATTACGTCACCAAACCGTTCAGCATCGAGGAAGTGGTCCTGCGTCTACGGGCGCTGCTGCGGCGCACCGGCGTTGCCACAGAACCCGACGGCGCGAAGATCGTGGTCGGTGACCTCGTCCTCGACGAGGACAGCCACGAGGTGACGCGCGGCGGTGAGCTGATCACGTTGACCGCAACCGAGTTCGAGCTGCTCCGGTTCATGATGCGCAATCCGAAACGCGTGCTGAGCAAGGCGCAGATCCTCGACCGCGTATGGAGTTACGACTTCGGAGGCCGGTCCAACATCGTCGAGTTGTACGTCTCGTATCTGAGAAAGAAAATCGACAGCGGGCGAGAGCCGATGATTCACACCCTGCGTGGTGCCGGGTATGTCCTCAAGCCCGCGCGCTGACGGGCCGGCCGGAGCCGGACACGGGCCGTCGACGCGGATCCGCTCACCGCGGACGTGGTCGTTGCGCGCCCGGCTCCTCGCGTCCCAGGTCGTGCTCCTCGCGCTGGTGTGCGCCGCCGTCGGGGTGGGCACGGTGCTTGCGCTGCAGCACTTTCTGACGAATCAGCTCGACGAACGACTTCTGGAGACGGGACGGCGTTCGGCGGGCCTGTTCGAATTCGGTCCACCCCCGCCTCCCGGTTTTGCGCGGCCAGGTTTCCGTGACCGCATGATCATCCGCGGTGAGCAGGGACCCGGACCCGCCTTCCTCAACGCGCCGGGTCAGGCCGCTGGGACGGTGGGCGCGGTGGTTTTGCACGGCACCCCGGTCGATGCCGGGGTCATCACCGCCGACGGCACACGAAGCGAGATCAGTTCCACTGCGGCGCAACAGCTGGCGCAGGTCACCGACGGCGCGCCGACGACCGTCGACGTCGACGGGCTCGGCCGTTACCGGGTGCTCGCCCTTCACGTGCATCGCGCCGGTGAGGCGATCGTGACCGGCCTGCCGCTGTCCGACGTCGACGACACGCTGCTGACCGTCGCCATCATCTTCTGCGTGGTCGGCGCCACGGCGCTGGTCGGGGCGACCACTGCCGGAATACTGATCATCCGACGTCAACTCGCGCCGCTGGCAAGGGTTTCCGATGCGGCCCGACAGGTGGCCGACCTCGAACTGGAACGCGGTGAAGTGCAGCTGCCCACCCCGATCGTCAAGGTGGATCCGGCGAGCGCGCACACCGAGATCGGCCAGCTGGGCTCCGCATTGAACCGAATGCTCGATCGGATCGCGTCCGCGCTGTCCGCGAGGCACGCCAGCGAGACCCGGATCCGCCAGTTCGTCGCCGACGCCAGCCATGAGCTCCGCACCCCGCTGGCGGCCGTCCGCGGCTATACCGAACTGGCACAACGCAAACGCGATGACGTACCCGACGACGTCGCCCACGCTATGAACCGCGTGGAATCGGAGACGGCCCGCATGACGCAGCTCGTCGAGGACATGCTGCTGTTGGCGCGTCTCGACACCGGCCGTCCGCTCGAGCAGCAGCCGGTTGACCTGTCGCGCCTGATCGTCGACGCGGTCAGCGACGCACATATCGCCGGGCCGCAACACCAATGGACGTTGGATCTTCCCGAGGAGCCGGTGATGGCGGTCGGTGACCAAGCGCGGCTGCATCAAGTGCTGGGGAACCTGCTCGCCAACGCCCGCATCCACACTCCGCCCGGCACCTCCGTCACGACGTCGCTGAGCGTCGAGTCGGACGGGAGCGTGGTGTTGACCGTGGCCGACGACGGCCCCGGCATCCCAACCTGGTTGCAGCCCGAGATATTCGAGAGGTTCGCCCGCGGCGACTCGTCGCGATCGCGCCGCGGTGGCAGCACGGGCCTGGGCCTGGCGATCGTCGCGGCCGTCGTCAGGGCGCACCGCGGCACCATCGATGTGCACAGCGCCCCTGGCGACACACGCTTCATGGTCACCCTTCCCGATTCACAGCCGGCACACAGCGGGCCCAAGACAGGATCTGGAGCATCTCCGTGAGCGGGTGGGCGAACGCCCTATTCCGCTGCGGCGCAGGATGTTCGGTCGCCACGCGTTGAGCAGGAGTCGAAATCGGCTGAGATCACCGAATACGTCACGACCCACTACTCGCCGATGACCGTCGACGGCGTGGACATCTACGACCTCACCCGGCGGAGCAACTCATAGCTCAGACACAGGTTCGGCCAATCGGGGACACAACACGCGCCTCGACCATGGACGTCGTGACAGACATCGCCCTCGAGCGCCTGCGTTTCGAGTATCGGCCCAACGCTGCGGCGGCGGCCCGCGCGGCAGACGTGCCGGTTCTCGACGTCGTGGTCCCGGTGTACAACGAACAGGACGACCTGGCTGAGTCGGTGCGCCGGCTGCACCGGCACCTGCGTGAGGACTTCCCGTTCCCCTCCCGGATCACCATTGCCGACAACGCCAGCTGCGACAACACCCCGCGCGTGGCGGCCGAACTGGCCGCCGAACTGAGCGATGTGCGGGTGGTGCGGCTCGAGCAGAAGGGCCGCGGCCGGGCGTTGCACACCGTGTGGTCGGAATCCGACGCGCCGGTGCTCGCCTATATGGACGTCGACCTGTCGACCGATCTCACCGCGCTCGCACCGCTGGTGGCCCCACTGATTTCCGGACATTCGGATCTGGCGATCGGGACGCGGCTGAGCCACGGCGCGCGGGTCGTGCGTGGCGCCAAGCGCGAAGTCATCTCGCGCTGCTACAACCTCATCTTGAAGTCGACGCTCGCGGCCCGGTTTTCCGACGCGCAATGCGGCTTCAAGGCCATCCGCTCCGACGTGGCCCGGCTGCTGTTGCCGCATGTCGCCGACACCGGCTGGTTCTTCGACACCGAACTGTTGGTGCTGGCCGAACGGAGCGGCCTGCGCATCCACGAGGTACCGGTCGACTGGGTCGACGACCCGGACAGCCGCGTCGACATCATCGCCACGGCTGCCGCCGACCTGAAGGGAATTGGACGCTTGTTGCGCGGATTCGCCAATGGATCGATCCCGGTGCACGACATCGCCGCACAGCTGGCACCGGCGAAGGCCGCGGCTCCCGGTTCGCTGTTCCGCCAGGTCGTACGCTTCGGCGCCGTCGGCGTCGTCTCCACCGCGGCCTACGTCGCGCTGTTCATGCTCATGCACGGATGGGTGGGAGCACAGGCGGCGAACCTGATCGCGCTGCTGACCACCGCCGTGGCCAACACCGCCGCGAACCGCCGGTTCACCTTCGGAATCGGCGGTTTCGCCAACGCGACGCGGCATCACGTTGAGGGGCTGATCGTGTTCGCGATCGCCCTCACAATCACCAGCGGCTCACTCGCGGTCTTGCACCTGCTGGTCGCCCATCCGTATCACCTGGTGGAGCTGACCGTGCTGGTGCTGGCCAACCTGGCGGCCACCGTGGCGCGGTTCGTGCTGTTGCGCGGCTGGGTTTTCCATCCCCGGAGATCTCGAAATCACATGCAGAGCAAGGGAATCACACCATGATCGTCACAGACGAACTTCGGCTTGCGGCGTCGGCGCCCGGTGCAAAGGACGAACGAGTCGATGCCCGCTGGACCCGTCCGGCCCTGGCCGCACTGTTGCTGGCGACCGCGGTGCTGTATCTGTGGGGCCTCGGTTCGAACGGCTGGGCCAACGACTATTACGCGGCGGCGGCGCAAGCCGGCACACAGAACTTCACGGCGTGGCTGTTCGGCTCCCACGATGCCGGCAATGCCATCACCGTCGACAAACCGCCGGCCTCCCTGTGGGTTATGGCGTTGTCCGGCAGGCTGTTCGGCTTCAACGCGTTCACCATGCTGCTCCCGCAAGCGGTGATGGGCGTCGGCTCCGTTGCGGTGCTCTACGCGGCGGTCCGTCGCGTCAGCGGCCCCGCTGCGGGCCTGATCGCTGGCGCCGCACTGGCACTCACACCCGTCGCGGCGCTGATGTTCCGCTTCAACAATCCCGACGCGCTGCTGGTGCTGCTGATGGTGGTCGCCGCATACTGCGTGCTGCGGGCGACCGAGACGGCGAGCACCCGCTGGATGATGCTGGCGGGTTGTGCTCTCGGGTTCGCGTTCCTGACGAAGTTGTTGCAGGCCTTTCTCGTCGTACCCGGCCTGGCACTGGCGTTCCTGGTCGCCGCCCCCGTCGGGATGTGGCGGCGCATCGGCTCGTTGGCTGCGGGTGCGGCCGCGATGGTCTACTCCGCCGGGTGGTTCATCGCCCTGGTCGAACTGTGGCCGGCCGGTTCGCGGCCTTACATCGGCGGCTCCACCGACAACAGCCTGCTACAGCTGGCATTGGGCTACAACGGAATTGAGCGAATCGCCGGCGGTGGCGGGCCCGGGGGCGGCATGGGCCCCGGCCCGGGCGGGCCCGGCGGTGTACGGCCCCTGTTCTTCGGCGGCGAGCCCGGTATCGGCCGGATGTTCGGCGACTCGATGGGCACGCAGGCGTCGTGGCTGTTGCCCGCCGCGTTGATCGGTCTGGTCGCGGGATTGTGGTTCACCCGCCGGACACCGCGGACGGCCGGTGTGCGTGCCGCGCTCCTGATGTGGGGCGGCTGGGTCCTGGTGACCGGCGCGGTGTTCAGCTTCATGGACGGCACCATCCACCCGTACTACACCGTCGCGCTGGCGCCGGCCGTGGCAGCACTGTTGGGGATCTCGGTTCGAGAGTTGTGGCGTGGCAGGCGCTTTCCTGCCCCGCGGGTCGTGATGGCGATCATGTCGGCAGCAACCGGCGTGTGGGCGTTCATCCTGCTCGACCGGACGCCGGACTGGTGGCCGGCGGTGCGCTGGGTCGTGTTGGTGGGTTCGGTGGTCGTGGCTTCGATACTCGCGGTCGGCGCCCACCGGCTCGGCCGCGCGACGACCGTGTTGGCGGTCACCGCGGCGATGTTGGGGCTGGCCGGTCCGACCGCGTACACGTTGGCGACGGTGGCCAACGCGCACGGTGGTCCGATGGTCGTCGCCGGTCCGTCCGTCGGAGTGAGCGGTTTCGACGGGGACGGGCCCGACCGGCACGCGCCCCCCGACGGCCCCGGCCGGTTCGGCGCAGCCGCGGACAATCCCGCGCTCGAGAACATCGTGAGGGAGGCGTCGACCCGCTGGGCGGCGGCGACCGTCGGGTCGATGACCGCGAGCAGCCTCGAGTTGAAGACCGGCGCGTCGGTGATGGCGATCGGAGGGTTCACGGGATCGGACGACTCGCCGACGCTCGAGCAGTTCCAGGCGTACGTCGCGCACCGGGAGGTGCACTACTTCATCGCCGGCGGCCACGGCGGTCCTCCTCGCCGAAACCACGGCGAAGCCTCCGCGATCGCGACATGGGTGCAGCAGAACTTCACCCCGATCGACGTCGGCGGCGCAACGGTCTACGACCTGTTCGAGCCGATCGTCAGATGATCGGCGCAGCACGCTCGTCCATTATCTGATCTGCTTGATTTTCTTCGCTCCGTCAGGGCGTGGGCGGTTATAGGGTCGACCCCATGTCCGTGACCGACGAGTATCTGAAGAACAACGAGGAGTACGCCAAGACGTTCTCCGGTCCGCTGCCGTTGCCGCCGAGCAAGCACGTCGCGGTGGTGGCGTGCATGGACGCCCGGCTCGACGTCTACCGGATTCTCGGTCTGGGCGACGGCGAGGCGCACGTCATCCGCAACGCCGGCGGCGTCATCACCGACGACGAGATCCGCTCGCTGGCGATCAGCCAGCGGCTGCTCGGCACCAAAGAGATCATCCTGATCCACCACACCGACTGCGGCATGCTGACCTTCACAGATGACGGCTTCAAACAGCAGATCCAGGACGAGATCGGCATCAAGCCCGAGTGGGCCGCAGAATCGTTCATCGACCTCGAAGTGGACGTGCGGCAGTCACTGCGGCGGATCGAGGCGAGCCCGTTCGTCACCAAACACGAGTCGTTGCGCGGCTTCATCTTCGACGTCGCGACAGGCCGCCTCACGGAAGTCACCCTGTAGCTCCTTGTCCTTTCCCGCGAGCGGGCGCGTCTGCACACGACACGCCGCGGAATTGCGGCACTTTGCGCACGCTCGTGGCCCGCGAGCGCCCGTTAACCGACCTTGTAGGTCGCGATCGCCTTCGCCACGGCATCACCGTCGGCGGTCATGACGTCGACCTCGCAGTTCACCAACGTCTTGCCTCGCCGCAGCACCCGCCCGATCGCCACCAGATCACACGCGCGAGCGGGAGCCAGGAACTGCATCGACATCGACGTGGTGACCCCGCGCAGCGACTCCGGCACCGCGGCCTGCGACCACGCGGCGGCCATCACCGCGACGTCCGCCAACGCCGCAATCGCGCCGCCGTGCACCATGTCGCCGACGGTCACGTTCGATTCATCCCACGGCAGTCGCAACCGGACTTCGTCGCCGTCGAGTCGCTCGGCGACGATGCCGAGTTTGGCGACGAACGGGGACTGCGGGATGAACTGCGCCATGACATCGGCACCTGTCCGGGGCGGGGAAGTGGTGGTCATGGGTCGAGTATCGGCACTGGGCGCGCCGAAGCAATTACCTCGCGGGTAAGTGTGGAGCGCACGCTCGCGGCCCCTTGAGCGCGGCCAACTGTCGAATTTTGGCGGCGTGTTCTGCGCAAACACGCACGCTCGCGCGACGAAGGGGAGGCACGAGGGGGAGGCGCGAGGGAGAACGGGGCAGCGCCCGGTCGCGTTGACACTCCGGGCGGCAACGGTGTCTAATATCGGGTAATGGTCATAAATATGGTCATTCCTACCCACTTTACGAGGAAATGATGACGACCACGAGCGAACAGCTCAACGCGGGGCGCTACGAGCTCAGCCATCTGCGGTCCCTGGAAGCCGAAGCCATCCACATCATCCGTGAGGTCGCCGCCGAGTTCGAGCGGCCCGTGCTGCTGTTCTCCGGCGGAAAAGACTCCATCGTGATGCTGCATCTGGCGCTCAAGGCGTTCCGCCCGGGCCGGCTGCCGTTCCCGGTAATGCACGTCGATACCGGACACAACTTCGACGAGGTGCTGCAGACCCGCGATGAGCTCGTCGAGGAGTTCGGCGTTCGGCTGGTCGTGGCCAAGGTGCAAGACGACATCGACGCCGGCCGCGTGGTCGAGACGATCCCGTCACGCAACCCACTGCAGACGGTGACCTTGCTGCGCGCGATCCGCGAGAACAAGTTCGATGCCGCGTTCGGCGGCGCCCGCCGCGACGAGGAGAAGGCACGCGCCAAGGAGCGGGTGTTCTCCTTCCGCGACGAGTTCGGCCAATGGGATCCGAAGGCCCAGCGGCCCGAGCTGTGGAACCTCTACAACGGCCGCCACCACAAGGGCGAGCACATCCGCGTGTTCCCGCTGTCGAATTGGACCGAATTCGACATCTGGTCCTACATCGGCGCCGAGAAGATCAAGCTTCCGTCGATCTACTACGCCCATCGCCGCAAGGTGTTCGAGCGCGACGGCATGCTGCTGGCCGTACACAAGTACCTGCAGCCCCGCAAGGACGAGGAGATCGTCGAGAAGACCGTCCGATTCCGCACCGTCGGCGACGTCACCTGCACCGGCTGCGTGGAGTCGCACGCCGCAACGGTTTCCGAGGTCATCGCCGAGACGGCGGTCTCGCGGCTCACCGAACGCGGCGCCACCCGCGCCGACGACCGCATCTCCGAGGCCGGTATGGAAGACCGCAAGCGAGAGGGCTACTTCTGATGACTCGCACCACCGAGCGGCCCACCACCCGGCCCGCCGCGACGCTGCTGCGGATCGCCACCGCGGGTTCCGTCGACGACGGCAAGTCGACCCTCATCGGCCGGCTTCTGTTCGACTCCAAGGCCGTCATGGAAGACCAATTGGCCTCTGTCGAGCGGACTTCCAAGGAACGCGGTCACGGCTACACGGACCTGGCGCTGGTGACAGACGGCCTGCGGGCCGAGCGTGAGCAAGGTATCACGATCGACGTTGCCTACCGTTACTTCGCAACGCCCAAGCGCAAATTCATCATCGCCGACACCCCGGGCCACATCCAGTACACCCGCAACATGGTGACCGGTACGTCCACCGCGCAATTGGCGATCGTCCTGGTCGACGCGCGCCACGGGTTGCTCGAGCAGTCGCGGCGCCACGCGTTCCTCGCTTCGCTGCTCGGTATTCGGCACATCGTGCTCGCGGTAAACAAGATGGACCTGATCGATTGGGACAGAGAGCGTTTCGAGAAGATCCGCGACGACTTTCATGACTTCGCCGCCCGCCTGGACATCCACGACGTGACGACGATTCCACTGTCGGCGCTCAACGGCGACAACGTCGTCACCAAATCCGACAAAACCCCGTGGTACGAAGGTCCGCCGCTGCTGAACCACCTCGAAGAGGTCTACATCGCCGGCGACCGCAACCTCGTCGACGTGCGGTTTCCCGTTCAGTACGTGATCCGCCCGCAATCCCTGGAACATCACGACCACCGCAGCTATGCGGGCACCGTCGCCGGCGGCGTGATGAAGGTCGGCGACGAGGTCGTCGTGCTTCCCGCGGGCCTGACGTCACGGATCGCGGCGATCGAGGGGCCCAGCGGTCCGATCGATGAGGCCTTTCCTCCGATGGCGGTGGCGATCAGCCTCACCGACGACATCGACATCTCGCGCGGCGATCTCATCGCGCGGCCGAACAACCAGCCGCGGGTGGCGCAGGAGTTCGATGCCACCGTCTGCTGGATGGCCGACGGTTCCGCGCTGGAACCCGGCCGCGACTACGTCATCAAGCACACCACCCGCACCACGCGGACGCGGGTCACGGCGCTGGACTACCGCCTCGACGTCAACACGCTGCACCGGGACAAGGAAGTGACCGCGCTCAAACTCAATGAGCTGGGCCGCATCTCGCTGCGCACACAAAAGCCGCTGCTGCTTGACGAGTACAGCCGCAACGCCACCACCGGCTCGTTCATCCTGATCGACCCGAACACCAACGGCACGGTCGCCGCCGGCATGATCCTGCCGCAGGTGACCGCCCGCACCTCGAGCCCCAACACCGTCCGGCATGAGTCGCTGTGCAAGGCCGAGGACCGGCTGAGCAAGGGCAGGACCGTGTGGTTCACCGGCCTGTCGGGCTCCGGCAAGTCGTCGGTGGCGATGCTCGTCGAGCAGAAGCTGATCGAAAAAGGTGTTCCCGCCTACGTTCTCGACGGTGACAACCTGCGCCACGGTCTCAACGCCGACCTCGGTTTCTCGATGGCCGACCGCGCCGAGAACCAGCGCAGGTTGGCCCACGTCGCGGCGATCCTCGCTGACTCCGGACAGGTTGTGCTGGTGCCCGCGATCAGCCCACTCGAGGAGCACCGGGCCCTGGCCCGAAGGGTCACCACCGAGGCCGGACTCGACTTCTTCGAGGTCTTCTGCGACACCCCGCTGGAGGACTGTGAGCGACGCGATCCGAAGGGCCTGTACGCCAAGGCTCGTGCCGGTGAGATCACCCACTTCACCGGTATCGACAGCCCCTACCAGCGGCCGAAGGATCCTGACCTGCGCCTGACGCCCGAACGCGATCCCGAGGACCTGGCTCAGATGGTTATCGAGCTGCTGGAAAGTCGGCAGTGAGCGATCATGATCTCGCGGCTCGGCTGGCCACGGCGGCCGGAAAGCTTCTGCTCGACGTCCGGGACGAGCTCGCCGGCGCGACCGCAGCTGAGCGAAAGGCCGCCGGGGACAAGCGCTCCCACGACTTCCTGATCGAGGCGCTGGCGACGGAGCGGCCAGACGACGCAGTGCTGTCGGAAGAGGGCGCCGACGACCCGGTGCGCCTGACCGCCGAACGTGTCTGGATCGTCGACCCTCTCGACGGCACCCGGGAATTCTCCGAACTCGGACGCGACGACTGGGCGGTGCACGTTGCGCTTTGGCAGGCAGGGGGATTGGTAGCAGGGGCCGTAGCGCTTCCGGCGCAGGGCACGACGCTGGCCACCCCGACGGTCACGCCGCCCCCGCCGCAACCCGAGACCCCGCGGATCGTCGTGTCCCGCACGCGGCCCCCGGCCATCGCGCTCGCGGTGCGCGACGCGCTGGGCGGCACGCTGGTCGAGATGGGTTCGGCCGGAGCGAAGGTCGCTTCCGTCGTGCAGGGACGCTCGGATGTCTATGTGCATGCGGGAGGCCAGTACGAGTGGGACTCGGCAGCCCCGGTCGCCGTCGCCCGCGCCGCCGGGCTGCACACCTCACGAATCGACGGTTCGCCGCTGTCTTACAACCGGCGCGATCCGCTACTGCCCGACTTGGTGGTGTGCCGGCCCGAGCTCGCCGAGGCGGTGCTCGCGGTCACGCGTGATTGACTGGGTTCATGCGTATGTCGGCCAAAGCGGAGTACGCCGTCCGCGCGATGGTGCAACTCGCCACTGCCGACACCGGTGTCCTCGTCACCACCGACGACCTGGCCAAGGCGCAGGGCATTCCTCCGCAGTTCCTCGTCGACATCCTGTCCGCCTTGCGCACCGACCGACTCGTGCGCAGCCACCGCGGCCGCGAAGGCGGCTACGAGTTGGCCCGCCCAGCGAAAGACATCAGCATCGCCGATGTGCTGCGCTGCATCGACGGTCCGCTGGCCAGCGTTCGTGACATCGGCCTGGGAGACCTGCCCTATACGGGCCCGACGACGCCGCTGACCGACGTCTGGCGTGCACTGCGCGCGAGCATGCGCTCGGTGCTCGAGCAGACGAGCATCGCCGACGTGGCCGCCGATGCGCTGCCCAAGCACGTCCGCAAGCTCGCCGACGACTACCGCGATCAGGAGACCAAGCGCGGACACTCGCTGAACTAGTGGCGTCGTCGCGGGTCAGTTCGCGCCGTATCCGTAGGGCCGGGTGATGATCTCGAGATAGTGGCCCGCTGGGTCCTGGAAGTAGACACCGCGACCGCCGTCATTGTGGTTGATCTCGCCGGGGCGCATGCCCCGCGGATCTGCCCAGTGCTGCAGGCCTCGCGCCAGGACGCGGTCGTAGATATCGGAGAACTCGTCTTCGGACACCAGGAATGCGTAGTGCTGCGGACGGATGTCCTCGTCCGGGCCGACTTGGGCGTAATCGAGGCTGGCGTCGTGCGCCAGGTCCACGACCAGAAAATGACCGAACTCTTTGGCGGGGGGCAACCCGAACAAATCGGTGAAGAACCGGGCCGATTCCTCGCGGTCTTTCGACGCCACGATGGTGTGGTTGAACGTGATGGCCATACCGATTCAGTCAACCACCGCGATGGCGCGCCGACAACGATGCACGATGGACGCGTGACGGTCGACTTCAGGGACCTTGAGCATCCCGTCATCGTGGCCCCGATGGCGGGCGGCCCCTCCACGCCGCAACTCGCCGCCGCGGGAACCAATGCGGGCGGCTTGGGTTTCGTCGCCGCCGGTTACCTGACCGCCGAGGCGTTCGGCGAACGCCTCAGTGCGACACAGCGGCTGACAACCGGCCCGGTGGGTGCCAATCTGTTCGCATCGCAGCCCAGCGCGGCCGATCCCGAGACGATCGCGCGTTATGCGCAGGCGCTCACCCGTGACGCCGAACGGTACGGCGCCACGCTCGGTGAGCCCCGGTCCGACGACGACGCCTGGGCGGCCAAGATCGATGTCCTGCTCGACCTCAAGCCCGCGGTGGCGTCGTTCACCTTCGGTCTGCCCAGCGCCGAGGAGATACAGCGGTTGCGCGCGGCCGGCATCACCACCGTCGGCACCGTGACCACGCTCCGCGAAGCGCAGCAGGCGGTGGCCCGCGGCGTGGATGCGGTCGCCGTGCAGGGCCCCGGGGCGGGTGGCCATCGCGGCACCTTCGACCCGACCGCGCAGCCGTCGGACCTTCCGCTGGACGAGTTGTTGGAAGCGGTGGTCGCAAGCGTTGACGTGCCAGTCGTCGCCGCGGGAGGCCTCATGAGCGCCGACGACGTCGCGCGGGTGCGACGTGCGGGCGCGGTGGCTGCACAACTCGGGACCGCATTTCTGCTCGCGGAGGAATCGGGCAGCAGCGCCGTGCACCGCGCCGCGTTGCAGGACCGCGCATTCACCGAAACCGTTGTCACGAAGGCGTTCTCGGGCCGTTACGCGCGTGGTCTGCGGAACCGGTTCGTCGACGACCACGAAGGCCAGGCGCCGTTGGGCTACCCCGAGGTGCACTACCTGACCAGCCCACTGCGCGCGGCGGCCGTGCGCGCCGGCGATCCGCACGGTGTCAACGTGTGGGCGGGAACCGGCTTCCGTGACGCCGCGCCGGGTTCGGTGGCCGACATCATGAGCAGGCTCACTTAACGGATCACTTTGGGGCGCTCAACTCCAGCGCGATGTTGTCCGGATCGCGGAACTCGAGGATGTACATCGGGCCGATGTCCTTGATCGGTTCATGGGCGATGCAGAGTTTGTCGAGATGGGCCTCCGCGGAATCGAGTTCGTCCTTGCTGGTCAGGCGGAACGCGACGTGGTCGAGGCCCGTGCGGTTCTCGTCGAAGCGATCGTCGCCCACGGGCCGCAGTGCCACCAGGACACCACCGAGGTCGTAGATGACGCCGCCGTACAGAAAGCCCAACGCCTCACGGGTCGCCGCGTCGGCGCCCTCCGGTAGCTCGATGAACACCCGCCAGCCGAACACCGACTCGTAGAACTCCCGGGACCGTTCGATGTCGGTGACCGTCAGCCGGAGGTGCGCGATGGACGCGGTGGTGATCGCCATGACCCTCATGCTGCCAGCCGTGCCAGAATCACCGTCGTGCAAATCGGGATGACGCTGCCTGTCATGGAAGCCGACCTTGATGCCGAGACACTCCAGACGTGGGCTCGGGTGATCGACGGCGGACCCTTCTCGTCGCTGTGCTGGGGCGAGCGCATCGCGTTCGACAATCCGCACTCGCTGACGCTGCTCGGCGCGGTCGCCGCGTGGACCGATCGGGTCCGTCTGGTGACCACCGTCGTGGTCCCGCAACTGCACGACCCCGTGATGCTGGCCAAAGCGCTGGCCACCGGCGACATGCTCTGCGGTGGACGGTTGACGGTCGGTTTCGGTGTGGGCGGCAGGGAAGAGGACTACCGCGCGGTCCGCGCCGACCCGGCAAGCCAGACCATGCGGGGGATGGCCGATCGCGTCGCGGTGATGCGGAGGGTCTGGGCGGGGGAGAAGGTCACCGAATCCGTCCTCCCGGTCGGGCCGACGCCGGTGCAATCCGGCGGGCCTCGACTGTTGGTCGGCACGATCGGGCCGAAGACGGTGCGCAGCGCGGCTTCATGGGCGGATGGGCTGGCAGGCACGACGCTCGATCTCGATGTCGACCGGCAGAACGAACTGTTCGACGTCGCGCGCGGCGCCTGGGCCGAGGCCGGCAAGCCTGCACCGCACCTTGCGACGTCGTTCTGGTTCGCGATCGGCGAGGGCGACCAACCGCGCGAGCAGGTGCATCGCCATCTGCGGCGCTACATGAACTGGATTCCCGCCGACGTGGTCAATGCGATGGCGCCCATGACCGGTTGGGCGGGCACTGAACGGGAACTGCTCGACGTCTTGCGTCGGTTCGAGGACATCGGCACCGACGAAATTCATCTGATCCCAACGAGTTCGGACGTCGACCAGGTGCGCAAAATTGCCGACGTCGTCAACGAATTCAAGCCGTAGGGCGGTTGGCGGTCGTACCCACCGCAGTGGCAATATGGAGCCGTCGGGGAAGTCGTGAGGGTCGCGTCGTGTTGGACAGCAATACCGAGCGTCCATAGCAGCGGCGGGGGCAGATCGCCGAAAGGAAATCACGATGACGATGACAGGATTCAAGAGGTTTGCGGCCGGAGCCGTGTTGGCCGGTGCTCTGGGAGTCGCCTCTGCCGGCCTCGGGGCGAGCCAGGCCGCCGCCGACGACTGGCGCTGGGATCCGCCAGGACCCGGCCATGTCCACATTCCGGGACCGCCGCCAGTGCATGTCCATGTCCCGAAGGTGCCACCGGGGCATATCGCCCACATCCCCGGCGTGCCGCCGCCAGGACACTGGGACAAGCCCTGGAAGTGGTGGAGGTAATCCGGGGCGTCCCCGCCTAGAACTTCAGGTGGTGACTGGTGTCGCCGACCTGGTCGATGAACATGGTGCGACTTTCGAACCACCAGGTGCCGTCGACGCGGTGGAAAGTGTCGCGGTAACGGCCGGTCACGATGACCTGCAGAGGTAGTTCGGGTGTGGACTGCGTGACGCAGTAGTAGGCGCTGCCGTGGCCCGTCCCGGCGTCTTCGTCGACGCGAACCGTCACGTTGGTAGTGAGGTGCTTGGTCTTGGGAGTGCCGTCGTCGTAGAGGCGCACCGCCATCTCGAACATCTGCCGCACCCGGGTCGCGCCCTCGAAAACCGTTTCTGGCGGCCCGTTCTCGACGCCGTGGATCCGGCCGTGCGTGAACAGTGCGCCGACACCGTCGAAATCGCCGGCGTCGATCCGATCGGCGTAGGCGTAGACGAGATTTTCGATCTCGCGCGCGGAGTTGCTCATCGGCGAGTAGACAACCAGCACCGATGTGTGGTGTCAACGATCACGCGCGTAGGCCCCGTCGCTAACCTCATGCGGTGGCTACGAATTGGTCGCCGAGCCGGCTCGGCAATCTGAGCGGAAAGCGGATCATCGTCACGGGGGCCACCAACGGCGTCGGCCTGGCGACGACGCGGGCGCTGGTCGGCGCTGGCGCACATGTGATCCTCGCGGTGCGCAACCTCGAGTTGGGTGCACAACGGGCCGCCGAGATGGGCGGCGACACGACGGTGGTCAAACTCGACCTGGCCGACCAGTCGTCGGTGCGCGCCTTCCCCGACCTGCTCGACGGCGACGTCGACATCCTCATCAACAACGCGGGCCTCGTCGCGCAGAACCGAGGCGAAACCGTGGACGGGTTCGAAACCACACTCGGCACCAACTTCCTGGGACCGTTCGCGTTGACTAACCTGCTCTTCGAGCGCGTGCGGTCGAAGATCATCAACGTGGGCTCGGATGCTCACAAGTCGGCCAGCATCAACCTCGCCGACCCGCATCTGCGCTCCAGCAGATGGTCGGCGTTCCCGGCGTACGCCCGCTCGAAGCTGGCCGTGATGCTGTGGGGACTCGAACTCGATCGTCGGTTGCGCGAGGCGGGCTCGCCGATCACCAGCTTCCTGACCCACCCCGGCTGGGTTGCGTCCAATCTGTCGAACGTCTCGGAAAAGCCCGCGATGGCAGCGTTTCACGCCGTGGTGAAGGTGGCGGCGCGGGTGCTCGCCAACGATCTCGACGCGGGCGCGGCGCCGACGCTGTACTGCATCACCGAACCGATTCCTCCCGGCAGTTATGTCGGCATCGACAGCAGGTACGGCTTGAAGGGTGCGCCGACGTTGAGCGGCCGGGGCGCCGTCGCATGCGATTACGACGACGCCAGAAGGCTCTGGGAGTTCGCCGAGAAGGAAACCGGTACGAGCCTGCCGATCTGAACCGTTCGGCCGATAATCCTCCCTGCGCCGCAAATGAGTTGGCGCAGCAGATGGTCGCGTTGAACGAGCTGTTCGCGCAGGTGTCACAGCCGGTCGAAGAGGTGAGCAAGCCGCTTCCGCCTGCGGCACCTGCGTCGCCGCCACCGGTCCCAGCCCTTCCGAGCGCCCTGCCGCCGCCCCGGCACCGGTCGTATCGAACGCCACCGCCGCGGTGGCAGATGTCGCGGAAAATCTGAACATTCCTCCGGCCGAGGACTCGGGACGACGGACACGTCCGCGGCTCAACGTCATCACCGGCGCGGGGAACCCGGGTGGGCCGACGACGATCGGGAACGGGCGCACTTCCGGTGGTCCGGACTCGTCAGTTGAATGCTGGTGCGACGAAGCGCTCCACCATCTGGCGTTCCACCTCGGTGTCGCCGATCGGCCAGACCGCCAGCGACATGACGACGCGGACGATCCATTGAGCTGCCTGGGGGTCGTCGTGCGTGATGCCGGCGAGGTCCGCGGCGAGACGGCCCAGCACCGGCGAGGAGGGGAGCCCTGTCAGATCACCACCAGCGCTCAACCCGACCATCATCTGGCGCATCGGGTCTGATCGCATGTGTTCGAGGGCGACTGTTATTGCCGTTACCACTCGCTCCGCGCCACTCAAGTTGTTCACGGCGCGTCGCACCGAGTCGACGATATGGGCCGCCAGGCGGATTAGAACGGCGTCGCGGATCTGTGCTTTGCCTCCGGCGTAGCGGTAGATGGTCGCCCGTGAACAGTGCACTCGCGCGGCCAGGGCATCCATGTCGAGGGCGTCTAGGCCATCCCGCAAGACGAGGTCGGTCGCCGCGGCATAGATGCGGTCTGCCGCTGCCGTACGGCGCTCGCCTCCAAGGAGCCAATCGTCTCGGGCCACGATGATCTTCCTCTCGAATGTAGAAGGTCAATCGTCTCAAGGTTGAGACGAAGTAGACGGTTAATCTCAGAGTTGGTGCAGGTACGGAGTGCAGCGTGCGACGGATGTCGCCCGGCCGGCCGAGCGGGGATTTCAACTTGTGCGAAGACGGTTGACGTGCGCAGACGACTCCGATCAGCGTGGAGCAATGACGCGGCTTGGCATCGAGTTGTTCGACGATGAGTGGCTACAGGACCCCTACGCTCTCTACCGACGGATGTTGTCCACGGCGCCGGTGCATCGGATCGGCGATTCTGGGTTCTACGCGGTGTGCAGTTGGGACGCGGTCAACGACGCCATCGCTCGACCCGAGGACTTCTCCTCGAATTTGACCGCGACGATGACGTATCAGCCTGGTGGCGAGGTCGGCACCTTCGAGATGGAGGGATTAGGCGGAAAGAGCCATGTGTTGGCCACCGCCGACGAGCCCGCGCACGTGGTGCACAGGAAAGCGTTGCTGCCGCAGCTGGCGGCCAAACGTATTGCTGCCTTCGAACCGTTCATCGCTGAAACGGCCGAGTTGCTCTGGAATGCCAACGTGCGAGATGGGCGCATCGAATGGATGAGCGCCATGGCGAATCGACTGCCAATGATGATCGTGGGTCGCATCATCGGTGTCCCGGACGCCGACATCGACAACCTCGTGCGATGGGGATATTCGGCGACCCAGGTGGTGGAAGGGCTTGTCAGCCAAGATCAACTCGCCGCTGCTGGCGTCGCGGTGATGGAACTCGCGGGATACATCACCGATCAATTTCGACAGGCTGCCGCCGACCCGCAGGACAACTTGCTCGGCGACCTGGCCATCGCGTGTGCATCGGGTGAGCTGGAAGAGCTGACCGCGCAGGCGATGATGATCATCTTGTTCAGCGCGGGAGGCGAATCCACGGCATCGTTAATCGGTTCCGCGGCCTGGGTTTTGGCGACTCGTCCAGATATCCAAGAGCAGGTGCGCGATCACCCGGAGTTGCTGGGTGCGTTTCTTGAAGAGGTATTGAGATACGAGCCGCCGTTTCGGGGCCATTATCGTCACGTCGTCCACGACACCACCCTGTGTGGTGTCGAGCTTCCTGCGGATTCGCGCCTTCTACTGTTATGGGGCGCGGCCAACCGCGATCCTTCGCACTTCGACGATCCCGACGAATTCCGACTCGACCGGCCGACCGGGAAGAACCACATCGCATTCGGCAAGGGCGCGCACTTCTGCGTCGGGGCGGCGCTCGCTCGATTGGAGGCCCGGATCGTGCTCGGTCAACTCCTTGAACGGACGTCGAAGATCGAGGTAGCTGAGATTGGGCGGTGGCTGCCGAGCCTCCTCGTGCGCCGCCTCGAGCGACTCGAATTGGCCTGCGAGTAAACCGTCGCACCAGTTTGTTCGCGGAGTGGTGCCCCCGGCAGGATTCGAACCTGCGGCCTTCTGCTCCGGAGGCAGACGCTCTATCCCCTGAGCTACGGGGGCGCGTGAGAAACAGCGCCGATGGGCCTGCACAGCCTAACGCATTCAGCTCATCGGAAACGGATTCGGGGCCTGACCACCCGAGACCATAGGATGGACCCCCGTGACCCCCGCCGACCTGGCCGACCTGCTCAAGTCCACCGCTGCCGCGGTGCTGGCCCAGCATGGGCTCGACGCGTCAGCGCTGCCGGAGACCGTCACCGTCGAACGCCCGCGCAATCCCGAGCACGGCGACTATGCCACCAACCTCGCCCTTCAACTGGGCAAGAAGGTCGGCGTCAACCCGCGGGAACTGGCCGGCTGGCTGGCCGAGGCTCTAGCCGACACCGCAGGGATTTCCGCTGCGGACGTTGCCGGCCCCGGCTTCGTGAACCTGCGCCTGGAGGCGTCGGCGCAGAACGTCATCGTCACCGACGTCCTCACAGCCGGCGCGGCCTACGGTCACTCCGAGGCGCTCGCAGGACGCAACGTCAACCTCGAGTTCGTATCCGCCAACCCCACCGGGCCGATCCACATCGGCGGCACCCGCTGGGCGGCCGTCGGCGACGCGCTCGGCCGGCTGCTGTCGACCCAGGGCGCCGCGGTCACCCGCGAGTACTACTTCAATGACCACGGTGCCCAGATCGACCGGTTCACCAGCTCCCTGATCGCCGCGGCGAAGGGCGAACCGGCGCCCGAGGACGGCTACGCGGGCGATTACATCAAGGACATCGCCGCGCTGGTGCTCGCCAAGGAGCCCGACGCGCTGGGCCTGCCCGAAGACGATATGCGCGAGACCTTCCGCGCCATCGGCGTGGATCTGATGTTCGCCCACATCAAGCAGTCCTTGCACGACTTCGGCACCGACTTCGACGTCTACACCCACGAAGACTCGATGCACACGTCCGGACGGGTCGAGCAGGCCATCGCCCGGCTCCGCAATGCGGGCAGTATCTACGAGAAGGACGGCGCAACCTGGTTGCGCACCACCGACTACGGCGACGACAAGGACCGCGTCGTCATCAAGAGCGACGGCGCGCCTGCCTATGTCGCCGCCGACATCGCCTACTACCTGGACAAGCGCGAGCGTGGATTCGACCTGTGCATCTACATGCTCGGCGCCGATCACCACGGTTACATCGCCCGGCTCAAGGCGGTGGCGGCCGCGCTGGGCGAGGACCCGGCCACGGTCGAGGTGCTCATCGGTCAGATGGTCAATCTGGTGCGCGAGGGCCAGCCTGTCCGGATGAGCAAGCGGGCCGGCACGGTGATCACCCTCGATGACCTGGTCGAGGCGATCGGCGTCGACGCCGCCCGCTATTCGTTGATCCGGTCCTCGGTTGACAGCCCGATCGACATCGACCTCGAGCTGTGGTCGTCGGCGTCCAACGAAAACCCGGTCTACTACGTGCAATACGCGCACGCGCGGCTGTCGGCGCTGGACCGCAACGCCGCCGAACTGGGTGTCGTTCCCAGCACCGAGAACCTGCAACTGCTCAACCACGACAAGGAAGGTACGCTGATCCGCAACATCGGCGAATTCCCGCGCGTGCTCAAAACGGCTGCGGCACTGCGAGAACCGCACCGCGTCTCGCGATACCTCGAGGACCTGGCCGGTGACTACCACCGGTTCTACGACTCCTGCCGTGTGCTGCCGCAGGGCGACGAGGCACCCAACGAGCTGCACGGTGCGCGCCTGGCGCTCTGCCAGGCCACCCGTCAGGTGATCGCGAATGGCCTTGACATCCTCGGTGTCTCCGCTCCGGAGCGCATGTGATCGCCCATCCCGCCGGCCCCCGGCACGCCGAAGAGATCCACCACGGTGGTGCACCGCCACGCCCGCAGTCGCCGTCGGAGCTTCTGTTGTTGGCGCCGAATGTGTGGCCTCGCAGCACTGTTCGTGATGACGACGGCCTGGTGTCGATCGGTGGTGTGCCGGTCACCGATATCGCCGCAGAGTTCGGAACGCCGACATTCGTGGTGGACGAGGACGACTTCCGGTCGCGCTGCCGTGAGATCGCCGCGGCGTTCAGTGGGGGTGACAACGTCCGCTACGCCGCCAAGGCCTTCATGTGCACCGAGGTCGCCGGCTGGATCGCCGAAGAAGGCCTCTCGCTCGACGTGGCCAGCGGGGGTGAGATGGCCGTCGCGCTGGCCGGTGGCTTCCCGGCCGAGCGGATCGCGTTGCACGGCAACAACAAATCGGTTGCCGAGCTGACCGCTGCCGTCAAGGCCGGTATCGAGCATGTGGTGGTCGACTCGATGATCGAGATCGACCGACTCGACCAGATCGCCGGCGCCGCGGGTGTGGTCCAGGACGTTCTTGTCCGCGTCACGGTCGGTGTCGAGGCGCACACGCACGAGTTCATCTCGACCGCGCACGAGGACCAGAAATTCGGGCTCTCGCTGGCTTCGGGTGCCGCCATGGATGCCGTCCGCCGGGTGTTCGAGGCCGATCATCTGCGCCTCAAGGGTCTGCACAGCCACATCGGCTCTCAGATCTTCGACGTCGGCGGCTTCGAGATCGCCGCGCATCGAGTGATCGGGTTCCTTCGCGACGTGATCGCCGAGTTCGGCGTCGACAAGACCTCGCAGATGTCCATCGTCGACTTGGGCGGTGGCCTCGGCATCTCGTATCTGCCCCAGGACGATCCACCACCGATCGCTGACCTGGCCGCCAAGCTGACCGCGATCGTGCGCGACGAGTCGGCGGCCGTCGGGCTACCCACTCCACGGTTGGTTGTCGAGCCCGGTCGGGCCATCGCGGGTCCCGGCACGATCACGCTCTACGAGGTCGGCACCGTCAAGGATGTCGCCGTGAGCCCGACCGCACATCGCCGCTACGTCAGCGTGGACGGCGGTATGAGCGACAACATCCGCACGTCACTCTACGGTGCGGAATATGACACGCGGCTGATATCGCGCAACACCGACGCGGCGCCCACCATCGGTCGTATCGTCGGAAAGCACTGTGAGAGCGGCGATATCGTCGTCCGTGATACCTGGGTGCCCGACGATATCCGGCCCGGCGACCTGCTGGGAGTCGCGGCGACCGGCGCCTACTGCTATTCGATGTCGAGCCGTTACAACCTGATCGGCCGTCCCGCCGTGGTGGCCGTGCGCGACGGGCGAGCCCGCCTGATCCTGCGCCGGGAGACGGTCGACGATCTACTGAGTCTGGAAGTGAGGTAATGATGACTGACTCGCAAAAGCCCATCGGCGTAGCGGTCCTCGGCTTTGGAAACGTCGGTAGCCAGGTTGTGCGCATCATCGAGCAGAGCGCCGACGACCTCGCTGCACGCATCGGCGCGCCGTTGGTGCTGCGCGGCGTCGGCGTCCGTCGGGTGGCCGACGACCGCGGAATCTCCATCGACAAGCTCACCGACAACATCGAAGAACTCGTCTCCCGCGACGACGTCGACATCGTCGTCGAGTTGATGGGGCCAGTGGAACCCGCGCGCAAAGCGATCCTTGCCGCTCTGGAGCAGGGCAAGTCCGTGGTCACCGCCAATAAGGCGCTGATGGCGGTCTCCACAGGGGAGTTGGCCCAGGCGGCCGAAAATGCTCGGGTCGACTTGTATTTCGAGGCTTCGGTCGCCGGCGCGATCCCCGTGATCCGGCCCTTGACCCAGTCGCTGGCTGGGGACTCGGTCGTCCGGGTGGCGGGTATCGTCAACGGCACCACCAACTACATCCTCTCGGAGATGGACAGCACGGGCGCCGACTACGCCAGCGCGCTGGCCGACGCGAGCGCCCTCGGCTACGCCGAGGCCGACCCGACGGCCGATGTCGAGGGCTACGACGCCGCGGCGAAGGCGGCGATCTTGGCCTCGATCGCCTTTCACACCCGCGTCAGCTCCAACGACGTGTACCGGGAGGGCATCACCAAGGTCAGCAGCGTCGACTTCGAATCTGCCAAGGCGCTCGGCTGCACCATCAAACTTCTGGCCATCTGCGAGCGGCTCACCAGCGATGAGGGCCAGCAACGGGTTTCGGCGCGGGTGTACCCCGCACTGGTGCCACTGGATCATCCGCTGGCCGCCGTCAACGGAGCGTTCAACGCGGTGGTGGTCGAGGCCGAAGCCGCCGGCCGCCTGATGTTCTACGGGCAGGGCGCCGGTGGCGCGCCGACGGCCTCAGCGGTGATGGGTGACCTCGTGATGGCGGCTCGCAACCGCGTGCAGGGCGGCCGCGGACCGCGCGAATCGAAATACGCCAAGTTGCCGATCGCGCCGATCGGCTTCATCCCCACTCGTTACTACGTGAACATGGACGTCGCCGATCGCACCGGCGTGTTGTCCGCTGTGGCAGCCGAGTTCGGTAAACGTGATGTCAGCATCGCCGAGGTGCGTCAGGAGGGCATGGTCGACGAGGGTGGTCAGCGCCGCGGTGCGCGCATCGTGGTGGTGACCCATCAGGCCACCGACGCGGCACTGTCGGAGACGGTGTCGGCGCTGGCCGACCTCGATGTCGTGCAGAGCATCAACAGCGTGCTGCGCATGGAAGGAACCACCGAATGAGCGCCTCCGCGCAGACCGTGCACCAGCCCTGGCCCGGGCTGATCGCCGCATACCGCGACCGGCTGCCGGTCGAAGACAGCTGGACGCCGATCACCCTGCGCGAGGGTGGGACTCCGCTGCTGCCCGCGCAGCGGCTGTCCGAAGTCACTGGGTGCACAGTGCATCTCAAGGTCGAGGGGCTCAACCCGACAGGCTCGTTCAAGGACCGCGGCATGACCATGGCGGTGACCGAGGCAGTGGCGCGCGGCCAGCAGGCGGTGTTGTGCGCGTCGACGGGCAACACGTCGGCATCGGCGGCGGCCTATGCGGCCAGGGCGGGGATCACCTGCGCAGTGTTGGTGCCGCAGGGCAAGATCGCGATGGGCAAGCTGGCCCAGGCCGTCATGCATGGCGCGAAGATCATCCAGGTCGACGGCAACTTCGACGATTGCCTTGAACTCGCGCGCAAGCTGACTGCCGACTTCCCGACTATATCGCTGGTCAACTCCGTCAATCCGTACCGGATCGAAGGACAGAAGACCGCGGCCTTCGAGATCGTCGACGTGTTGGGTGTCGCGCCCGATGTGCATTCGCTGCCCGTGGGCAACGCCGGCAACATCACCGCCTACTGGAAGGGTTACACCGAGTATCACCGCGACGGCGTCTCGGATCGTCTTCCTCGCATGCTCGGCACGCAGGCGGCCGGCGCGGCGCCGCTGGTACACGGCGAACCCGTCAAGAATCCGGAGACCATCGCAACGGCCATCCGGATCGGTTCGCCCGCGTCGTGGACCACCGCCGTGGCCGCAGCGCAGCAGTCCGACGGTCGATTCCTGGCCGCCACCGATGAGGAGATCCTCGAGGCCTACCACCTGGTGGCCAGCAGCGAGGGTGTGTTCGTCGAGCCCGCATCGGCGGCCAGCATCGCCGGTCTGCTCAAGTCGGTCGAAGACGGTTGGGTGGCCAAGGGTTCGACGGTCGTGTGCACGGTGACGGGCAACGGGCTCAAGGATCCGGACACCGCGTTGAAGGGCATGCCGTCCGTGGTCGCGGTGCCTGTCGATCCGGTGGCTGTCGTCGAGCAGTTGGGGCTGGGATAGTTGGTGACTCACGTACTGCCGCCGGGACTGAGGGCCACCTCCGTGGTGGCGGCATCCAGCGCGAACCTCGGCCCCGGTTTCGACAGCCTGGGCATCGCCTTGAGCCTTTACGACGAGATCGTCGTCGAGACAACGGATTCCGGGCTGACGGTTGAGGTCGAAGGTGAGGGCCAGGGCCAAGTGCCGCTGGATGAGGGCCATCTCGTGGTGCGGGCGATTCGGCGAGCGCTCGAGGCGCTGAACATCAGCGCTCCCGGGATGGCGGTGCGCTGCCGCAACGACATTCCACACTCGAGAGGCCTCGGATCTTCGGCGGCAGCGGTGGTAAGCGGACTCTCGGTCGTCAACGGCCTTGCGGCGCAAACTTCTTCGGAGATCCTTTCCGAACACGACCTCATCCAGCTGTCCTCGGAGTTCGAAGGGCATCCGGACAACGCCTCGGCGGCGGTGCTGGGCGGCGGGGTGGTGTCCTGGACCGAAGGACCGGAGTCGGCGCCCCGATTCGACGCCGCGCCGATCCGGGTGCACCCCGACATCCGCCTTTTCGTCGCGATACCGGACGAGCGCTCGTCGACTGCAGAGACGCGCGTGCTCCTACCGGAGAAGGTCAGCCACGCCGACGCGCGCTTCAACGTGAGCAGGGCCGCCCTGCTGATGGTCGCGTTGACAACACGGCCCGACCTGCTGATGCCTGCGACCGAAGACGTTCTGCATCAGCCGCAACGGGCGTCGGCCATGCCGGCTTCTGCGGAATACCTGGAGATTCTGCGACGTTGTGGCGTAGCAGCGGTGCTCTCAGGAGCGGGTCCTTCGGTACTTGCACTGTGCACGTCACCGGAGTTGCCCGCAGAAGCTCTTGAGTGCGGCACCGCAAACGGGTTCACCGTCAAAGCCATGATGATCGGTGACGGCGCGAAGTGGATGTCAGGCGCAGCAGCACGACGCTGAAAGCGGTCGGAACAGGAATCACAGGAGCAACACGACACCCATGTCTTTCTTGCTTCCCGTCCCAATGCGGGATATTCTCGCTGTCGTCAGGCAATCGCAGCGTCTCTACCTGCGCCGACAATAGGACACCACCCATTTTCCCCGTGGTCTACTCGTGGATTGACGGTTCGCCGTATACCGGCGAGGCCCGGCCATCACCGTTGCAGGGGCAATGGTGGGGCCCTTGCGTTCAGTGGATCGACTGATCGCACCGAATCCCCGCACGACTCGTTCTGCGAGGGAAAGAAAGGACATCCGTGACTGAAACGGACCTGATCACGGCTGGGGGCAGCAGCGAAAACGGTGAGCTGCCAAATGCCGTGAGTTCAGACTCTTCAACTTCTGCGGCGGCGGACGCGCCGAACGCCACGCCGACCGCGGAAACCGCACCGACCGCCGAGGTCGCTTCCGGCAACCGCGGAGGCTCGCTGTCGACCATGGTGCTGCCCGAACTGCGCGCCTTGGCCAAGGAGATTGGCGTCGAGGGCGCTTCCGGTATGCGCAAGAGCGAACTGGTCGCCGCCATCCGTGAGCGGCGCGGCGATTCGAACGGCCGCGGAAAGGCTTCCGCCGGTGGCGAGACTCCTGCGACCAGCGAAGACAAGACCGCCGAACCGGCCAAAGACGCTCCGAACGCCGAGCAGGGCACCGAGAGCGGCGACGACCGTGGTTCGAACGCCGACGCCGAGCAGCAGCCCCGGCGCCGTGAGCGTCGTGGCGCGTCGCGCGGAGCCGGCACCCCCGACGCCTCGGGTAACCAGCCGGACAACGCCGCTGCGGACGCCAAGACCGGTGACCGCCAGAACGACCAGTCCAACAAGAGCGACCAGTCCAGCAAGTCGGACAGCAAGTCCGACGGCGGCCAGCAACAGGGCGACCAGCAGGGTGGCCAGAACCGCGGAGGCGGCGGAGGCGGCAACAACAACGACGACGACGGCGAAGGCCGTGGCGGTCGTCGCGGTCGCCGGTTCCGGGACCGCAGGCGCCGTGAGCGCGGTGGCGGTGACGGCGGCGGTGACCGCGACACCGAACTGCGCGAGGACGACGTCGTTCAACCCGTCGCCGGCATCCTTGACGTTCTCGACAACTACGCGTTCGTGCGCACCTCCGGTTATCTGGCCGGCCCGAACGACGTGTATGTCTCGATGAACATGGTGCGCAAGAACGGCCTGCGCCGCGGTGACGCCGTGACCGGCGCAGTGCGCGTGCCCCGAGACGGCGAAGGTGGCGACAAGAATCCGCGGCAGAAGTTCAATCCGCTGGTGCGCCTGGACACCGTCAACGGCAAGCCGGTCGAAGAGGCCAAGAAACGGCCCGAGTTCAACAAGCTCACGCCGCTTTACCCGAACGAGCGGCTGCGCCTGGAGACCAACACCGAGAAGCTGACCACCCGCGTCATCGACCTGATCATGCCGATCGGCAAGGGGCAGCGCGCGCTGATCGTGTCGCCGCCGAAGGCCGGTAAGACGACGATCCTCCAGGACATCGCCAACGCGATCACCACCAACAATCCGGAATGCCACCTGATGGTGGTGCTCGTCGACGAGCGTCCGGAAGAGGTGACCGACATGCAGCGCTCGGTCAAGGGCGAGGTCATCGCCTCGACGTTCGACCGGCCGCCGTCCGATCACACCCAGGCCGCCGAATTGGCGATCGAGAGGGCCAAGCGGCTCGTCGAGCAGGGTAAGGACGTCGTCGTGCTGCTCGACTCGATCACCCGCCTCGGCCGCGCGTACAACAACGCGTCACCGGCCTCGGGTCGCATCCTGTCTGGTGGTGTCGACTCCACTGCGCTGTATCCGCCAAAGCGGTTCCTCGGCGCGGCCCGAAACATCGAGGAGGGCGGCTCGCTGACCATCGTCGCCACCGCGATGGTGGAGACCGGCTCGACCGGTGACACGGTGATCTTCGAGGAGTTCAAGGGCACCGGCAACGCCGAGCTCAAGCTCGACCGCAAGATCGCCGAGCGACGCGTCTTCCCGGCCGTCGACGTCAACCCGTCCGGCACCCGTAAGGATGAGCTGCTGCTTTCGCCGGACGAGTTCGGGATCGTGCACAAGCTGCGTCGCGTGTTGTCGGGGCTGGATCCGCACCAGGCCATCGACCTGTTGATGAGTCAGCTGCGCAAGACCAAGAACAACTACGAGTTCCTGGTGCAGGTCTCCAAGACCGCTCCGGGCTCGATGGACGCCGACTGACCGAGTGCTGATTTCGGTGCCGCCGGTTGCGCTGAGCGCGACGAGCGGCACCGAAACCGGTCATTGGTAGGGATCGGTGATCTCGCGCAGCGCCGTCAGTGCGTCGCGAAGTTGCTGAAACCGGCGCTCGCCGAGGAAGCGTCGCCACTCATCCTCGACTCTGGCGATCTCCTCGCCCGCGGCCCGGCACACCGCCATGCCCTTGTCGCTCAATGTGACGAGTCGAGCGCGCGCATCCGTGGGGTCCGTCGTGCGCACCACATAACCGGACCGCTCCAGCTGATCGATCAGCGCGCCTGCGGTCTGCTTGGTCACGCGTGCCTGCTCCGCGAGGTCGGTGAGCCGCATTCCGCTTGAATTCACCTGCCGCAGGTCGAGGCGTTGCATGAGCCTGGACTGCGCGAGCGTGATGTCGTCGGCACCCGCCGCGACCAACGCCTCCATGACGCGTGCCTCGGCAGCGCGATGGCCGATGAACATCAACGTCGCCGTGCTGACCCAGTCGCTCACCCCATTGACCTTAGTACGGGAACCTGACTATATTCGTCAGGATACCTGACTAACTGGAGGAGACGATCGTGGAGTCCGACACCGTTTGGCGGCATATCGACGAACAGCGCGCGGGCCTTGCCGACATGCTCGACGGCCTCGAACCCGAACAATGGTCGACACCGACCCTGTGCGAGGGATGGACCGTTCGTCATGTGGCCGCGCACATCACACACTCCGCATCAGGTAAACCGAGACTGCTGTTCGAACTGCTGCGATCCGGCTTTCGGATCAACGCGATGATTTATCGAGTAGCGGTGCAGGACAACCGATCTCCTGCAGCGCTCACCACGGCGCTGCGCGCCATGCGGGGATCGCGTAAACGCCCGCCGGGCACCGCCGAACTCGACCCGTTGATGGATGTGTTGGTGCACACCGAAGACATCGCGGTGCCTCTTGGAATCGACCGTCCCATGCCCGTGGACGCGGCGGTCGCTGCGGCGGAACGGGTGTGGACGATGGGCTTTCCCTTCCAGGCGCACCGACGCTTTCGTGGCGTGCAACTCGCCGCGACGGACGCCGAATTCCAGGCCGGCGAGGGCCGACGCGTCGAGGCGCCGATCCGTGACATCCTCATGACGCTCGTCGGCCGGCCCACGGCGATTTCCGGGCGTATCCAGTCGCTCAGCGATCGGTAGCGCACCGAATTCACTCGGCGGGGTCGGCTCGCAGGCCCGGCATGACGTAGCGGCGCAGATGTCGCAAGACCGCGTCGCCGTCGCTGGGGTCGAGCGTCTTTCCGGGTACCGTGGCAAGCGAAATCAGCACGCGGGCAAGCCATTCCGAGGCTTCGGCAACGTCCGTGTCGGGGTGGATCTCGCCCGACTCGCGCGCGGTAACCAGGTAGCGAGACCAGAAGTCGGCCAGGTCGGGCACCAGGCCCTGCACACCGGCGCCCGCGCACGCGGCGAACTCCTCGGGCTCGTCGATGCGCAGCTTCATCAACAACGTGCCAGGGTCGTCATAGGCCGTGCGCCCGTGCAGGACGCCGGCAGCGAGCTGCCGGTCGAAGCCGTCGACACGCTCGAGCATCTCGTGCGCCTCGGACCAATAGGCCTCGTTGAGCCGCACGATCGCCGCCCCCAGCAGCGACACCTTGTCGGGAAAGTGGCGATACAGCCAACCGCGGGAGACGCCCGCCACCTCAGCCACCTCGGACACGGTGGTCGAGCGGATTCCCTTGGCGCGCAGGCAGACCTCAGCCGCGTCGATCAGTCGATCGCGGACGCTCTTGGTGGCGGCATCGCTCGTCACCAGGTGGGCTCCTCCGTTAACCTCGCCCTCAAGTGGGCCGATCGGAGCATTGTGTCATGGTAGACACAATCGCGAATCTGTTCACTGTCGGAAGGTGAGCCATGGCGGACACGCTCCAGCAGCTGCTCAACGAGCACGCGGACCGCGACACCGTCGCCATCCGCCACGGGGACCGAACCTGGACCTACCGCCAATACGTCGCCGAAGCCAAGACGCAGGCCGCCGCGCTCATCGGGGCCGCCGACCCGGACCGTCCCCTGCATGTCGGGGTCCTGCTCGGCAACACCCCGGACATGCTGTTCGCGCTCGCGGCCGCAGGGCTCGGGGGCTATGTGGTGTGCGGTATCAACACCACGCGCCGCGGTGCGGCCCTGGCACGCGACGTCACCAAGGTGCACTGTCAGATCTTGATCACCGACGCCGAGCACCGTCCGCTGCTCGACGGGCTGGACCTTCCCGGCGTCACGGTGCTCGACACGTCGAGCACAGCCTGGACCGACTTCCTGGCCACCGCGACGACCTTCGTCCCGCACCGGGAAGCCGCCGTCGACGACACATTCATGATGATCTTCACCTCCGGCACCAGCGGTGAGCCCAAAGCGGTCCAGGTCGCCAACCTGATGGTGCTATTCGCGGGCAACGCCCTGGCCGAGAAGTTCGAACTGACCGAGCGCGACGTCTGCTACCTCTCGATGCCGATGTTCCATTCGAACGCCGTGGTGGGCGGATGGGCGCCCGCGCTGGTCGCCGGGGCCGCGATGGTGCCCGCCAAGTTCTCCGCGTCCAGATTCCTGGCCGACATCCGACGCCACGGCGTGACCTACATGAACTATGTGGGCAAACCGCTGGCCTACGTGCTGGCCACACCCGAGCAACCCGACGATCGCGACAACCCGCTACGCGTCGCGTTCGGCAACGAGGCCACCGACCGCGACATCGAGCAGTTCAGCCGACGCTTTGACGTCACCGTCGACGACGGCTTCGGCTCGACCGAAAACGCCGTGATCATCACCCGCACGCCCGACACCCCGAAAGGCTCGATCGGACAAGGCTTTCCAGGCGTGGCGATCTACAACAGCGACACGATCACCGAATGCCCGGTGGCGGAGTTCGACGAGAACGGCGCGTTGACCAACGCCGACGTGGCGATCGGTGAACTCGTCAACACCGACGGCAGCGGCCTGTTCCGCGGCTACTACAACGACCCGGACGCCACCGACGAGCGGATGCGCCACGGCATGTACTGGTCGGGGGATCTCGCCTACCGCGACGCAGACGGCTATATCTATCTGGCCGGGCGTACGGCCGACTGGATGCGGGTCGACGGCGAGAACCTCGCGACCGCGCCTATCGAGCGGATCCTGCTCCGGTTGCCGGCGGTCAACCGCGTCGCGGTCTATCCGGTGCCCGACGAACTCGTCGGCGACCAGGTGATGGCAGCCCTGGTGCTGCAGGACGACACCGAACTCGATCAGGAGACGTTCGAGCGGTTCCTGGCGGCCCAGCGGGACCTCTCGCCCAAGGCCTGGCCGCGCTACGTGTGGGTCGCCGACGACCTGCCCAGCACCGCGACCAACAAGATCCTCAAGCGCGAGCTCGTCGCGCGAGGAGTCACACCCGACGGCAGGACGCTGTGGCGGCGCGACGGCAGCAGGTACCAGCCTGTCTAGGCGCGAATGTGGGGATATGCACGCCAAACCGGCCCCGCCGCGTGCCGGTAACCCACGTTCGGCCGAACGTGGAAGCGGAATACGGCCCGGTGCGCACGCGTTTAGGCACTTGGTGGCCCTAGCTGGCATAATGGGCCGCCGACCCTCGGTTCCGGTTCACGCCCGTCACCTCCAGCACGGAGGGGCGACCCGGGGCCACGATCGAAGAGGAAACCATGAAAACGGGTATTCACCCTGATTACGTAGAGACCACCGTGCACTGCGGCTGTGGGCACACGTTCACCACGCGCAGCACCAAGCAGAGCGGACAGATCCACGTCGAGGTCTGCTCGCAGTGCCATCCCTTTTACACCGGCAAGCAGAAGATCCTCGACAGCGGCGGCCGGGTGGCGCGCTTCGAGAAGCGCTACGGCAAGCGCACCGGGGCGAGCGCAGCGACGGGAAAAACCGAGGCCGCGGCCGACAACGCCGACAAAGGCTCAGCGGACAAGTAGCGTCCTTTCCGGCGCCCGTTCTGCCGCATCAGCGGCCAGGCCGGGCGCCGGTTTGCGTTCGCGAGGGGCTACGGAGAGGAGGTCGCATGGCTCGCACGCAGTCCCCGACTCAGTCGGGAGGAGCGATAGACACGCTGCTGGCCGAGCATGCCGACCTCGAACGCCAACTCAGCGATCCGGACCTGCACGCCGACGCCGCCCGCGCCCGAAAGGTAAGTAAGCGCTTCGCGCAGGTGTCGCCGATCGTGGCGACGTACCGCAAGCTCGAGGCAGCCCGCGGCGACCTGGAGGCGGCACGGGAGCTGGTCGCCGATGACCCGTCGTTCGCGGCCGAGGTCGATGAGCTGGTGGGCACCGTCGAGCAACTCGACACCCAGCTGACCGACCTACTGGCGCCCCGCGACCCGCACGACGCCGACGACATCGTCCTCGAGGTCAAGTCGGGGGAGGGAGGCGAGGAGTCCGCGCTGTTCGCCGCCGACCTGGCCCGGATGTACATCCGCTACGCCGAGCGCCACGGCTGGACTGTCACCGTGCTCGACGAGACCTTCTCCGACCTCGGCGGCTACAAGGACGCCACGCTGTCCATCAGGCAGAAGGGAACCCCAGCCAACGGCGTGTGGTCGCGCTTGAAATATGAAGGCGGCGTGCACCGGGTGCAACGCGTCCCGGTCACCGAGTCGCAGGGCCGCGTGCACACCTCCGCGGCCGGAGTGCTCGTCTACCCCGAACCCGAAGAGATCGAGGAGGTGCAGATCGACGAGTCGGATCTGCGCATCGACGTCTACCGGTCGTCGGGCAAGGGCGGCCAGGGCGTCAACACCACCGACTCCGCGGTGCGCATCACCCACCTGCCCACGGGCATCGTCGTCACCTGTCAGAACGAGCGGTCGCAGCTGCAGAACAAGGCACGTGCGATGCAGGTGCTCGCCGCGCGCCTGCAGGCGATGGCCGAGGAGCAGGCGCAGTCCGACGCGTCGGCCGACCGCGCCAGCCAGATCCGCACCGTGGACCGCAGCGAGCGCATCCGGACCTACAACTTCCCGGAGAACCGGATCGCCGATCACCGGATCAACTTCAAGGCGCACAACCTCGACCAGGTCCTCGACGGCGACCTCGACGACCTGCTCGACGCGCTGGCCGCCGCCGACAAGCAATCGAGACTGCAGGCCACATGATCCGGCCCAGCCCGGCGCCGGCATCCACCACGCTGAGCCATACCATCGACGCCGCCGCGAGGGTGCTGGCCGAAGCGGGTGTTGCCACGCCGCGCGTCGACGCCGAACTGCTGGCCGCGCACGTGTTGGGCACCGACCGGGGCCGTCTGCGGTTCATTGAGGCCGGACCCGTGTTCGCGGAACGATACGACGATCTCATCGCCCGGCGCGCCCGGCGCGTCCCGCTGCAGCACCTGGTCGGTACCGCCGCGTTCGGACCGGTCGACGTGCACGTCGGCCCTGGTGTGTTCATCCCGCGCCCCGAAACCGAAGCGTTGCTGGAATGGGCTCTGGCGCAACGGTTGCCCGATGCCCCGGTGATCGTCGACCTGTGCACGGGCAGCGGTGCGCTGGCGCTCGCACTGTCGCATAACCGGCCCGACGCGCGCATCGTCGCCGTCGACGACTCCGACGCGGCGCTCCAATACGCGCGACGCAACCTCGCCGCCGCGGCCGTCGAGGTCGTCTGCGCCGATGTGACCGAACCCGCGCTGCTGCCCGAACTCGACGGTTCGGTCGACCTCGTCGTCGCGAACCCGCCCTACATTCCCGACGGTGCGCAGCTGGAACCCGAAGTGGCCGAACATGATCCGGCCCACGCATTGTTCGGGGGACCGGACGGGATGCGAGTGATCGAGGCGATCGTCGGTCTCGCGGGCCGGTGGCTGCGCACGGACGGGCTTGTGGCCGTCGAGCACGACGACACGACACCGGACCGCACCGTCGAGTGTTTCCGACGCGCAACGCGTTTCGACGACGTCACCGCCCGGCACGATCTCACCGGGCGGCCACGCTTCGTGACTGCGCGGAGGACCAGATGACGCCCGAAGGAGATGTCGCGGCATGAGTCAGTTGTTCGACTGCTCCGAGGCCGACCAGCGTGAGACCGGTATCGCGTCGGCGATCAGCGCGCTCAAGGGCGGCCGTCTGGTCGTGTTGCCCACAGACACCGTCTACGGCGTCGGCGCCGACGCATTCGACGGTGAAGCCGTCGCCGCGCTGCTCGCCGCCAAGGGGCGCGGCCGCGACATGCCGGTGCCCGTCCTGGTCGGTTCGTGGCACACGATCGAGGGCCTGGTCTACAACGTGCCGAACAGCGCACGCGAACTCATCCGCGCCTTCTGGCCGGGCGCGCTGAGCTTGGTGGTCCGCCAGGCGCCGTCGCTGCATTGGGACCTCGGCGATGCACACGGAACCGTGATGCTGCGCATGCCGTTGCATCCGGTGGCCATCGAACTGCTGCGCGCAGTCGGGCCGATGGCGGTCTCGAGTGCCAACGTCTCCGGACAACCCCCGGCCGTCACCGCAGAAGCGGCGCGCGAACAACTGGGCGAGCAAGTCGAGGTGTACCTCGAAGCAGGCCCATCCGAGCGACAGGCCGCGTCGACGATCGTCGACCTCACCGGCGCACACCCCCGCGTGCTCCGCGAAGGCCCGGTCGGTGTGGAGGCGATCGCGACCGTGCTCGGTGTCGAGCCGACGACTTTGACGGACTGAGATTGGCTTTCGTGCAGTACGGTTCACCGGTGGTCTACGCCACCGACACGCTGCTGGCACTCAACGATCGCGGTGCGGGCGTACCGATCCGGGAGCTCGTGCTGGTCGGTCTGACGGCCGCGATCATCACCTACTTCGCGACCGGGTGGGTCAGGGTCATGGCGCGTCGCTTCGGTGCCGTCGCGATCCCGCGCGACCGCGACGTGCACGCGCAACCCATCCCGCGGATGGGCGGGCTCGCCATGTACATCGGCGTCGCGTTCGCCGTCCTGCTGGCCTCCCAGCTGCCGGCGCTGACGCGGGGGTTCGTCTACTCGACGGGCATGCCCGCGGTCGTCGTCGCCGGCGGGCTGATCATGGTCGTCGGCCTGATCGACGACCGCTGGGGCCTGGACTCGTTGACCAAGTTCGCCGGTCAGATCACCGCGGCGAGTGTGCTCGTCACCATGGGGGTGGCGTGGAGCGTGCTCTACATCCCGATCGGCGGCGTCGGCACCATCGTTTTGGATCAGGTGTCGTCGATCCTGCTGACGCTGGCGCTGACGGTGTCGATCGTCAACGCGATGAACTTCATCGACGGGCTGGACGGGCTCGCCGCCGGCCTCGGGCTGATCACCGCATCGGCGATCTGCATCTTCTCGGTCGGGCTGCTGCGCGACCACGGCGGCGACGTCCTGTTCTATCCGCCCGCGGTGATCTCGGTGGTGCTGGCCGGGGTGTGCCTCGGGTTCCTGCCGCACAACTTCCATCCCGCCAGGATCTTCATGGGCGACTCCGGGTCGATGCTGATCGGCCTGATGCTGGCGGCGGCGGCCACCACCGCCGCAGGCCCCATCTCGCAGACGGCGTACGGGGTGCGCGACGTCTTCGCACTGCTGTCGCCGTTCCTGCTCGTAGTGGCGGTGATGTTCGTGCCCGCGCTCGACACCCTGCTGGCAATCATCCGGCGTACCCGGGCGGGCGTGCATTTCACGACACCGGACAAGATGCACCTGCATCACCGGTTGCTCCAGATCGGCCACTCGCACCGGCGAGTGGTCTTAGTGATCTATCTGTGGGTGGCCATCGTCTGCTTCGGTGCGGCCAGCACGATCTTCATCGATCCGCGCTACAGCGGAGCCGTCATGCTGGCCGCGATTCTCGTCGCCGTCGTGGTGACCCTGATCCCTCTTCTTCGTCGGCGAAACGGCCAATTCCAGCCGATGTACGACGAAAAGTAGTAGACCCCCTTTTATGCCTCCCACCATGTGTTAGGGTTCACTCAGAACCCGAAAAAACCTCACGGGTTGCCGGCCCCCGGGCCATCGGTACACCACCGATCGGAACGGAACCACGACCGACAAAGGGAGCTGCCCCGTGGGTGATTCCAGCGAGCCAAACGCCCTCCGATACGCTCAGGGCGCATGCACGCAAATCATCGGGGCAGCCACCGTGAACCGCGGATAGAGGTGAAGTTGTGACGACGCCAGCGCAAGATGCGCCATTGGTGTTGCCATCCGTTGCGTTCCGCCCCTTACGGCTTTCGCTGATCTGCTTTGCGCTGACCGTGCTCGCCACGGTGGCGACCGCCCTGCTCGGCCATCCGATGGTCGGAATCTTCTTCGGCATCGGCCTTGGCCTCGGCTTGTTCAACGCAATTCTGGTACGACGGTCTGCCCTGCGGATCACCGCCCACGCTCACCCGTTGAAGAGCAAGATGGCCGTGAACTCCGCCATCCGCTTGATGGTCCTGACGGTGATCGGTCTGGTGATCGCGTTTGCGTTCCGGCCCGAGGGACTGGGCGTGGTCTTCGGAATGGCGTTGTTCCAGATGTTGCTCGTGTTCACGACCGCCGTGCCCGTCGCGCGGAAACTGCGCGCAGGCAGCCCGACTGACACCGTTGGACCCCAAGGGGAGGCCACCCAGTAATGACCGAAACCATCCTCGCCGCCGACTCCGGAATTCACGTCGGCACGCATACCGAGGCCAATTGGTTTGGGCTGACTGTCAATACCGATACGTTGCTCTCCGCGTCTATCGCCGCTGTGATCGTGCTGGCGCTGGCGTTCTACCTGCGCGCGAAGGTGACGTCGAGCGGTGTGCCCAGCGGAGTGCAGCTCTTCTGGGAAGCCATCACCGTCCAGGTGCGAAACCAGGTCGAGTCCGCGATCGGTATGAAGATCGCGCCGTTCGTGCTGCCCCTCGCAGTGACGCTGTTCGTCTACATCCTGATCGCGAACTGGCTGTCGGTCTTTCCCTGGCAGTACAGCGACGAGACCGGGATTCACGAACTGCTCAAACCTGCGGCTGCCGACATCAACTTCGTCTTGGCGCTCGGCCTGTTCGTATTCATCTGCTACCACGCCGCAGGGTTCTGGCGCCGCGGTCCGCTCGGCCACCCCGTGCGACTGCTCAAGGGGCACGTGTCGTTCCTCGCCCCGATCAACCTCGTCGAAGAGCTCGCCAAGCCAGTCTCGTTGTCACTCCGACTTTTCGGCAACGTCTTCGCCGGCGGCATCATGGTCACGATCATCGCCCTGTTTCCGGCATACATCCTGTGGGCACCGAATGCCCTATGGAAGTCGTTCGAATTGTTCATCGGTGCCATCCAGGCGTTCATCTTCGCGCTGCTGACGATCTTGTACTTCGGTCAGTCGATGGAGCTTGAGGACGAACATCACTGACCACGCGTAAATGCTCGATAAAACCACCTGGTAGGACTGCTACCAGAAATCAAGGAGGATAAGGAATGGATCCCACTATCGCTGCCGGAGCGCTCATCGGCGGTGGACTTCTTCTGGGCGGCGGCGCGATCGGTGCCGCGATCGGCGACGGTGTCGTCGGTAGCGCTCTGGTCAACGGCGTAGCCCGCCAGCCCGAAGCTCAGGGTCGGCTGTTCGTGCCGTTCTTCATCACGGTGGGTCTGGTGGAGGCCATGTACTTCATCAACCTGGCGTTCATGGCGCTGTTCGTGTTCGCCACGCCGGTCGGAGGTTAAAGCCGGCCATGGTTGACTCGAACGTCGTTCTGTTGGCGGCTGAGGGAGGCGGTCAGAGCAACTTCCTCATCCCCAACGGCACCTTCATCTTCGTGCTGCTGATCTTTTTGATCGTGCTCGGAGTGATCGCCAAGTGGGTCGTGCCCCCGATTTCCCGGGTCCTGCACGAGCGCGAGGCGATGGTGTTCAAGACGGCCGAGGACAATCGACGGGCAGCCCAACTGAGGGCAGCTGCGGACGCCGACTATCGCAACGTGATGGCGGACGCCCGCCGCGAGGCGACGTCGGTCCGTGAAGAGGCCCGTGCAGAGGGTCGCAAGATCGTCGACGACGCGCGGGCCCGCGCCAACGCGGAAGTCTCGACACTTCTGCAGCAGGCGAACGAACAGCTCACGCAGCAGTCGCGGGCTCTGACGACCGATCTCCAGTCGTCGGTGGAGACGTTGGCCGCCAACCTCGCAAGTCGGGTGCTCGGCGTCGACGTGGCTACCCGCACGGTGCCGGTCGCGACAGGACGGGAGCGCTGACGAATGTCGACCTTTATCGGCCAGCTCATCGGCTTCGTCCTCATTGTGTTCCTGATCGTGAAGTTTGTCGTGCCGCCGGTGCGCAATATGATGAGGACCCAGCAGGAGACAATCCGCGATCAGCTCACCGAACACGCCGAGGCCGAGAAGAAGGTTGCCGACGCCGACACCGAGCACGCAAAAGCTCTGGAACAGGCCAAGGCCGAGGCCGCACATGTGATCGAAGAGGCCCGCAGGGACGCGGAGATCATCGCCGAGCAGCTGCGCGCGCAGGCCGACGTCGAGCTGGAGCGCATCAAGACGCTAGGGGCGCAACAGGTTCAGCTTCTGCGCCAACAGCTCGTTCGCGAGCTCCGGCAGAGCCTCGGTGCCGAATCGGTGCAGCGGGCAGGCGACATCGTGCGCGACTTCGTCTCCGATAGCTCCGAACAATCCGCGACTGTCGACCGCTTCCTCGCCGAGCTCGACGAGATGGCCCCGTCGACGACGACGTTTACAGACGTCGTCACGGCGAAGCTTCGTGCCGCCAGCCGCGACTCCCTGGCCCAGCTGGTCGAGCGGTTCGACGGGGTGGCCGACGGTCTGGATGGGGACGCGCTGACGCGGTTGGCCGACGATCTGGCGTCCACGTCGAAACTGTTGCGCCGCGAGCCCGTGCTCTCCCGGCATCTGGCCGATCCCTCCAGCGCTGATGAGCCCAAGGTTCGGCTCGTCGAGCGGCTGCTCTCGGGCCAGGTCTCAGACTCCGCGCTCGACCTGATCAAAACCGCTGTGTCGCAGCGGTGGTCGGCCACGTCCGATCTGATTCACAGCATCCAGCACCTCGCCCGGCTGGCACTTCTGGTGCGGGCCGAGGGGGAGGGCCAGATCGAGGACGTCGAAGATCAGCTGTTCCGGTTCAGCCGCATCCTCGATTCCGAGCCACGTCTGATCTCGCTGCTGGGCGAGTACACCGCCCCGCTCGAGGGTCGAATCGGGTTGCTGAACAACGTGCTTGGGCGCAGGGCGAGCAAGAACACCGCCGACCTGCTGCGTCAGACGCTCGATCTGCTGCACGGGGAGCGCGCCGACGAGGCCGTTCGCGAACTCGCGAACCTGGCCGTCTCACGGCGCGGCGAGGTCGTCGCGCAGGTTCGCGCGGCCGCTGAGCTAAGCGACACCCAGAGTGAGCGGCTCACCGAACTGCTCACCCGTATCTACGACCGTCCGGTGTCGATTCAGCTCGACGTCAACCCCGAACTGCTCGGCGGCTTGACAATCGCCGTCGGCGACGAGGTGATCGACGGGTCGCTGGCCTCGAAGCTGGCGGCGGCCGAGACCCGGTTACCCGACTGACCCACCACACCAAGACCCACACACGAAGTAGGAAAGCGAGAAAGCCACCGATGAGCGCTCGCGCGAAGAGGAGAAGACCATGGCAGAGTTGACGATCTCGGCGGATGAGATCCAGGGCGCTATCGAGGAGTATGTCTCCGGCTTCGAGGCGGACACCGAGCGCGAAGAGATCGGCACCGTCATCGACGCCGGTGACGGTATCGCTCACGTCGAGGGTCTCCCGTCGGTGATGACCCAAGAGCTGCTCGAGTTCCCCGGCGGCGTGCTGGGCGTGGCACTGAACCTCGACGAGCACAGTATCGGCGCCGTCATCCTCGGTGACTTCGAGAAGATCGAAGAAGGCCAGCAGGTGAAGCGCACCGGCGAGGTCCTCTCGGTGCCGGTGGGTGACGCCTTCCTCGGTCGCGTGGTGAACCCGCTGGGCCAACCGATCGACGGCCGCGGCGAAATCGAAACGACCGAACGTCGCGCGCTCGAGCTCCAGGCGCCGTCGGTGGTGCAGCGCCAGGGCGTGAGCGAGCCGCTGCAGACGGGCATCAAGGCGATCGACTCGCAGACCCCGATCGGTCGCGGCCAGCGTCAGCTGATCATCGGCGACCGCAAGACCGGTAAGACCGCGGTGTGTGTGGACACCATCCTCAACCAGCGGCAGAACTGGGAGTCCGGCGATCCCGATCAGCAGGTCCGCTGCGTGTACGTAGCGATCGGGCAGAAGGGCACCACGATCGCCAGCGTGCGCCAGACCCTCGAAGAGGGCGGCGCCATGGAGTACACGACGATCGTCGCCGCGCCGGCGTCGGACTCGGCCGGCTTCAAATGGCTTGCGCCGTACACGGGCTCGTCGATCGCTCAGCACTGGATGTACGACGGCAAGCACGTGCTCATCGTCTTCGACGACCTGACCAAACAGGCCGAGGCGTACCGCGCGATCTCGCTGCTGCTGCGTCGCCCGCCGGGCCGCGAGGCGTACCCGGGCGACGTGTTCTACCTGCACTCCCGGCTGCTGGAGCGCTGCGCGAAGCTTTCCGATGAGCTCGGCGGCGGTTCGTTGACCGGTCTGCCGATCATCGAGACCAAGGCCAACGACATCTCGGCGTACATCCCGACCAACGTCATCTCGATCACCGACGGTCAGTGCTTCCTGGAGACCGACCTGTTCAACCAGGGTGTGCGGCCGGCCATCAACGTCGGTGTCTCGGTATCGCGTGTCGGTGGCGCCGCGCAGATCAAGGCAATGAAGGAAGTGGCCGGGTCGCTGCGTCTGGACCTGTCGCAGTACCGCGAACTCGAGTCGTTCGCTGCGTTCGCCTCCGATCTCGACGAAACCTCGAAGGCGCAGCTCGACCGCGGCGCCCGGCTCGTCGAGTTGCTCAAGCAACCGCAGAGCAGCCCGATGCCGGTCGAGGAACAGGTGGTCGCGATCTTCCTCGGTACCAGGGGCCACCTGGATTCCGTTCCCGTCGAAGACGTTCAGAAGTTCGAGCGCGAATTCCTCGACCACGTGAAGGGGTCGCAGGAGGGCATCCTCAAGGAGATCCGGGAGAGCAAGAAGCTCTCCGAGGAGCTGGAGGAGAAGCTCGAAAAAGTCGTCAACGACTTCAAGAAGGGCTTCGCCACCACCGACGGCAGCTCGGTCGTGCCCGACGAGCATGTCGAGGCGATGGACGAGGAAGACGTCGAAAAGGAATCGGTGAAGGTCCGCAAGCCCGCACCGAAAAAGAAGTAAGGCCTGAACACAGATGGCTGCCACACTGCGCGAATTGCGCGGCCGCATCCGCTCCGCGGGCTCGATCAAAAAGATCACCAAAGCCCAGGAGCTGATCGCGACGTCGCGAATCGCCAAGGCGCAGGCCCGAGTCGAGGCGGCTCGGCCCTACGACCGCGAGATCACGAACATGCTCACCGAACTCGCGAGCGCGAGCGCACTGGATCACCCGCTGCTCGTCCCGCGTGAGAATCCCCGGCGGGCCGCCGTGTTGGTGGTGTCGTCGGACCGAGGTCTCGCCGGTGCGTACAACGCGAACATCTTCCGGAGGTCCGAGGAGCTGTTTGCCCTTCTTCGTTCGGAGGGCAAGGAACCGATCCTGTACGTCGTGGGCCGAAAAGCTCTCGGGTATTACAGCTTCCGCAACTGGGACATCCAGGAGTCGTGGACTGGCTTCTCCGAGCGGCCCGACTACGAGAACGCTCAGGAGATCGCGAGCACACTGGTCGACGCGTTCACGGCCGGCATGGACGACGAAGGCGACGACCCCGGTGCCGACAACGTCCTCGGAGTCGACGAACTTCACATCGTATTCACCGAATTCAGGTCGATGCTGTCGCAGTCGGCGATCGCACGCCGGATCGCACCGATGGTGGTGGAGTACAGCGAAGAGGACCCCGGGCTGCAGACGCTGTTCTCCTTCGAACCGGATGCCGAGACCCTCTTCGGCGCGCTGTTGCCCCGGTACATCTCCACCCGCATCTTCGCCGCGCTGCTCGAGGCGGCGGCGTCGGAGTCGGCTTCTCGTCGGCGCGCCATGAAGTCGGCGACCGACAACGCCGACGATCTCATCAAGGACCTGACCCTGATGGCCAACCGCGAACGGCAATCTCAGATCACCCAGGAAATCAGCGAAATCGTCGGTGGCGCGAACGCGCTTGCGGACGCCGCCAAGAAGTAGCCCCAGAAAGCGAAGAAGACAATGACTGCTACTGCTGAAAAATCGACCAGCACCGACACCGCGGGTCGCGTCGTACGGGTCACCGGCCCAGTCGTCGACGTCGAGTTCCCGCGCGGTTCCGTGCCGGAACTGTTCAACGCGCTGCACGCCGAGATCGGTTACAAGGACCTGGCCAAGACGCTGACCCTCGAGGTCGCCCAGCACCTCGGCGACAACCTCGTGCGCTGCATCTCGATGCAGCCCACCGACGGTCTGGTGCGTGGCGTCGAGGTGACCGACACCGGCAGCTCGATCTCGGTGCCGGTCGGCGACGGCGTCAAGGGCCACGTGTTCAACGCGTTGGGCGACTGCCTTGACGAGCCCGGCTACGGCAAGGATTTCGACCGCTGGTCGATCCACCGCAAGCCGCCCGCGTTCGATCAGCTCGAACCCAAGACCGAGATGCTGGAGACCGGCCTGAAGGTCGTCGACCTGCTGACCCCCTACGTCCGCGGCGGCAAGATCGCCCTGTTCGGTGGTGCCGGCGTCGGCAAGACCGTTCTGATCCAGGAGATGATCAACCGCATCGCCCGCAACTTCGGTGGTACCTCGGTGTTCGCCGGTGTGGGTGAGCGCACCCGCGAGGGCAACGACCTGTGGGTCGAGCTCGCCGACGCCGACGTGCTCAAGGACACGGCGCTGGTGTTCGGCCAGATGGACGAGCCGCCGGGCACTCGTATGCGAGTCGCGTTGTCCGCGTTGACGATGGCTGAGTTCTTCCGTGACGAGCAGGGCCAGGACGTGCTGCTGTTCATCGACAACATCTTCCGATTCACCCAGGCGGGTTCGGAGGTCTCGACGCTGCTGGGCCGCATGCCCTCGGCGGTCGGCTATCAGCCGACGCTGGCCGACGAGATGGGCGAGCTGCAGGAGCGCATCACCTCGACCCGAGGCCACTCGATCACCTCGATGCAGGCCGTGTACGTGCCCGCCGACGACTACACCGACCCGGCGCCGGCGACGACGTTCGCGCACCTCGACGCGACCACGGAGTTGAGCCGTTCGGTGTTCTCGAAGGGCATCTTCCCGGCGGTGGACCCGCTGGCGTCCAGCTCGACAATCCTCGATCCGAGCGTGGTCGGCGACGAGCACTACCGCGTCGCCCAGGAGGTCATCCGAATCCTGCAGCGCTACAAGGACCTTCAGGACATCATCGCGATCCTCGGTATCGACGAGTTGGCCGAAGAGGACAAGCAGCTGGTGCAGCGCGCCCGCCGGATCGAGCGCTTCCTGTCGCAGAATATGATGGCGGCCGAGCAGTTCACCGGTCAGCCCGGCTCGACGGTTCCGCTGAAGGAAACCATCGAGGCGTTCGACAAGCTGACCAAGGGCGACTTCGACCATCTGCCAGAGCAGGCGTTCTTCCTCATCGGTGGTCTCGAGGATCTGGAGAAGAAGGCAGAAAGCCTCGGCGCCAAGATGGATGCCGGCGGCGGTGACGGCGCCCCGTCTCAGACGGACTCGGACAACGACGCCGGCAAGGGCGACGATTCCGACAAGGACGAATAGCGATGGCGGATCTGGACGTCGACATTGTCGCCGTCGAGCGGGAAATCTGGTCGGGCAAGGCGACGTTCGTGTTCACCCGCACCACTGCGGGTGAGATCGGCATCCTGCCCCGCCATATCCCGTTGGTTGCTCAGCTCGTCGACGACGCCATGGTGCGCGTCGAGCGAGAGGGCGAGGAGGATCTGCGCATCGCCGTCGACGGTGGATTCATGTCGGTCACCGGTGAGGGCGTGATCATCCTTGCGGAGTCCGCCGAACTGGAGTCCGAGATCGATAGCGACCGTGCGCGGCAGGACTCCGAATCCGACGATCCCGCAGTCGCCGCAAAAGGTCGAGCCAGGCTCCGCGCCCTGGGCCAGATCGACTAGCGGTCGGCACCTGGGCGAGCGGAGCGACGGGATAGACAGATGAGCGCGCTCATGTTCATCATGGTCGCGCTGATCTGCGTGCTGCTATTCGTCGTCATCGCGCTGTCCTACCGGCTGTGGAAGCTACGGCAGGTAGGCGGTACCGCAGCGATTCTGCGGGACGTGCCGGCTGTCGGTGGCCAGGGCTGGCGTCACGGTGTAATGCGTTATCGCGGTGGCGAAGCCGGCTTTTACCGGTTATCGAGTCTGCGCTGGTGGCCCGACCGTCGGCTGAGCCGCCGCGGCCTGGAGATCGTGTCGCGGCGCGGTCCGCGCGGCGACGAGTACGACATCATGACCGACGAAATCGTGGTGCTGGAGTTGCGCGATACCAGCCCCGAACGTCGTCGCGGCTACGAGATCGCGCTGGATCGCGGTGCGCTGACGGCGTTTCTGTCCTGGTTGGAGTCCCGACCGTCGCCTCGCGCGAGACGCCGAAGCTTCTAATCCGTTGCCGGACCGCCCGGTTGCCACAGCACGTCGCCCTGTGGGTTGGCGGCCCGGGACAGGATGAAGAGCAGATCCGACAGCCTGTTCAGGTATTTCGCGGGTAACACGGTGATCGAATCGCCGTGATACTCGATCGCTGCCCAGGCAGATCGCTCAGCGCGGCGGGCAACCGTGCGAGCCACGTGCAATAACGCGGATAGGGGGGTACCGCCGGGCAGCACAAACGAATTCAGCGCGGGCAGCGACTCGTTGAACTCGTCGCACCACGCTTCGAGTCGGTCGATGTAGGTTTGGGTGATCCGCAGCGGCGGGTGTTCGGGGTTCTCGACCACCGGAGTCGAAAGGTCAGCGCCCGCATCGAAGAGGTCGTTCTGAATTTGCTTGAGTACCTTCGACGTTTGCTCGCTGGGATTTCCCAGCGCGATGGCAACGCCGATGGTGGCGTTGACTTCGTCGCAGTCGGCATACGCCACGAGGCGGGCGTCATTCTTTGACACCCTACTGAAATCGCTCAGGCCCGTGGTGCCGTCATCGCCCGTACGCGTGTATATCCGGGTGAGATGGACCGCCATGGTCAAACCGTACCGGAACCCGTAGCCGAGGAAACTGACATGGCCCGCGGCGCTGTTTAGACTTACCCCGTGAGCGAGCGATTCGTGGTGACCGGCGGAAACCGGTTATCTGGCGAAGTTGCCGTCGGGGGAGCAAAGAACAGCGTCTTGAAGCTGATGGCCGCGACCCTGCTGGCTGAAGGTACCAGCACGATCACGAATTGTCCGGACATCCTCGACGTACCCCTGATGGCCGAGGTACTCCGGGGCCTCGGGGCCACCGTCGAACTGAACGGCGACGTCGTCCGGATCACCTCGCCCGACGAACCCAAGTACGACGCCGACTTCGCCGCCGTGCGGCAGTTCCGTGCCTCGGTCTGCGTCCTGGGCCCGCTCGTCGGTCGCTGTAAGCGGGCCAAGGTCGCGCTGCCGGGAGGTGATGCGATCGGCTCACGGCCGTTGGACATGCACCAGGCCGGCCTCCGCCAACTGGGTGCGCGGTGCAACATCGAGCACGGTTGTGTCGTGGCCGAGGCCGACCACCTCCGCGGCGCTGAGATCCAGCTGGAGTTTCCGTCCGTCGGGGCGACCGAGAACATCTTGATGGCGGCAGTCGTCGCCGAGGGCGTCACGACCATTCACAACGCCGCGCGGGAACCCGACGTCGTCGATCTCTGCGCGATGCTCAACCAGATGGGCGCCCAGATTTCGGGCGCGGGCACCCCGACCATGACGATCACCGGCGTTGACCGGCTCCATCCGACCGAGCACCGGGTGATCGGCGACCGGATCGTAGCCGCGACGTGGGGGATCGCCGCCGCGATGACGCACGGCGACATCTCGGTCACCGGCGTGGACCCGCAGCATCTGCAGCTGGTCTTGCACAAGTTGCACGACGCCGGTGCCACCGTGACGCAGTCCGACGACGGGTTCCGGGTGGTCCAGTACGAGCGTCCGAAGGCGGTGAACGTCGCGACGCTTCCGTTCCCCGGTTTCCCGACCGACCTGCAGCCGATGGCCATCGCCCTGGCGTCGATCGCTGACGGCACGTCGATGATCACCGAGAACGTCTTCGAAGCCCGCTTCCGATTCGTCGAGGAGATGGTGCGCCTGGGAGCCGATGCCAGGACCGACGGCCATCACGCGGTGGTCAGGGGTATCCCGCAGCTCTCCAGTGCGCCGGTCTGGTCGTCCGATATCCGGGCGGGTGCCGGGCTCGTCCTTGCCGGACTGGTCGCCGACGGCGATACCGAGGTCCACGACGTCTTCCACATCGACCGCGGTTATCCGCTATTTGTCGAGAATCTCAAGAGCTTGGGCGCCGAAATCGAGCGCGTGGCCTGATCGGCGCCGCCGGGCTGCCGCGCACTTTGCCCCTGTCCCTGGAGCCCGCTTTGGGGTTTGTCCGGAACTGGCGTATCCTCTTGTGAGAAGCCCACGGCCCCAGGCCAATCGGACTGGCGGACGGGGTTTGACGTCTCTGTCCAGATCGGTATAGACTGGCAGGGTTGCCCCAAAAGCGGGTGTGTTGTTTGAGAACTCAATAGTGTGTTTGGTGGTTTTTGTTTGTTGTTGTTTTTTGCCATGCCCTGTTTTCCCGTTTGTGGGTGTGGTGTTTTTTGATGCCAGTTTTTGGTGTCTGTTTG
>NZ_JBCGVF010000006.1:0-5393 GCF_048452905.1 Mycobacterium neumannii
GCGGGTGTGTTGTTTGAGAACTCAATAGTGTGTTTGGTGGTTTTTGTTTGTTGTTGTTTTTTGCCATGCCCTGTTTTCCCGTTTGTGGGTGTGGTGTTTTTTGATGCCAGTTTTTGGTGTCTGTTTGGTCAGATTGTTCTGAACGTTTTTTGTTTGGAGAGTTTGATTCTGGCTCAGGACGAACGCTGGCGGCGTGCTTAACACATGCAAGTCGAACGGAAAGGCCCTTTCGGGGGTACTCGAGTGGCGAACGGGTGAGTAACACGTGGGTGATCTGCCCTGCACTTTGGGATAAGCCTGGGAAACTGGGTCTAATACCGGATATACCTCGCTGGTCGCATGGCCTGGTGGGGGAAAGCTTTTGCGGTGTGGGATGGGCCCGCGGCCTATCAGCTTGTTGGTGAGGTTATGGCTTACCAAGGCGACGACGGGTAGCCGGCCTGAGAGGGTGACCGGCCACACTGGGACTGAGATACGGCCCAGACTCCTACGGGAGGCAGCAGTGGGGAATATTGCACAATGGGCGCAAGCCTGATGCAGCGACGCCGCGTGGGGGATGACGGCCTTCGGGTTGTAAACCTCTTTCAGTGCCGACGAAGCGTAAGTGACGGTAGGCACAGAAGAAGGACCGGCCAACTACGTGCCAGCAGCCGCGGTAATACGTAGGGTCCGAGCGTTGTCCGGAATTACTGGGCGTAAAGAGCTCGTAGGTGGTTTGTCGCGTTGTCCGTGAAAACTCACAGCTTAACTGTGGGCGTGCGGGCGATACGGGCAGACTTGAGTACTGCAGGGGAGACTGGAATTCCTGGTGTAGCGGTGGAATGCGCAGATATCAGGAGGAACACCGGTGGCGAAGGCGGGTCTCTGGGCAGTAACTGACGCTGAGGAGCGAAAGCGTGGGGAGCGAACAGGATTAGATACCCTGGTAGTCCACGCCGTAAACGGTGGGTACTAGGTGTGGGTTTCCTTCCTTGGGATCCGTGCCGTAGCTAACGCATTAAGTACCCCGCCTGGGGAGTACGGCCGCAAGGCTAAAACTCAAAGAAATTGACGGGGGCCCGCACAAGCGGCGGAGCATGTGGATTAATTCGATGCAACGCGAAGAACCTTACCTGGGTTTGACATGCACAGGACGCTGGCAGAGATGTCGGTTCCCTTGTGGCCTGTGTGCAGGTGGTGCATGGCTGTCGTCAGCTCGTGTCGTGAGATGTTGGGTTAAGTCCCGCAACGAGCGCAACCCTTGTCTCATGTTGCCAGCGCGTTATGGCGGGGACTCGTGAGAGACTGCCGGGGTCAACTCGGAGGAAGGTGGGGATGACGTCAAGTCATCATGCCCCTTATGTCCAGGGCTTCACACATGCTACAATGGCCGGTACAAAGGGCTGCGATGCCGTGAGGTGGAGCGAATCCTTTCAAAGCCGGTCTCAGTTCGGATCGGGGTCTGCAACTCGACCCCGTGAAGTCGGAGTCGCTAGTAATCGCAGATCAGCAACGCTGCGGTGAATACGTTCCCGGGCCTTGTACACACCGCCCGTCACGTCATGAAAGTCGGTAACACCCGAAGCCGGTGGCCTAACCCCTTGTGGGAGGGAGCCGTCGAAGGTGGGATCGGCGATTGGGACGAAGTCGTAACAAGGTAGCCGTACCGGAAGGTGCGGCTGGATCACCTCCTTTCTAAGGAGCACCATATTTTTTCCCCCGCCCCCACGCCTGTGGGATCAGCCGCGGTTGGGATATCAGTGCCGGGGCCTGTAGTGGGTGTTTCGGCCGGTGCACAACAAACGTGAGAAGTGGTGTGGGAACACTGCTTTGAGGAATCATTGGACACACTATTGGGCTTTGAGACAACAAGCCTGTTTTTCCCTGGCCACTGTGTGTGGTGGGAGGTTTGGTTGTTGCCCTGCTTTGGTGGTGGGGTGTGGTGTTTGATTTGTGGATAGTGGTTGCGAGCATCTGCAGCAGGTGGCTCCTTTTTTGTGGGGGTGCTTGTTGTTGATAATGCAATTTTTTATTCTTCCGAGAATATTTTTTGATCTGTTTTGTGTGTAAGTGTTTAAGGGCGCATGGTGGATGCCTTGGCACTGGGAGCCGATGAAGGACGTGGGAGGCTGCGTTATGCCTCGGGGAGCTGTCAACCGAGCGTGGATCCGAGGATGTCCGAATGGGGAAACCCGGCACGAGTGATGTCGTGTCACCCAACGCTGAATATATAGGCGTTGGGGGGGAACGCGGGGAAGTGAAACATCTCAGTACCCGTAGGAAGAGAAAACAATTGTGATTCCGTGAGTAGTGGCGAGCGAAAGCGGAAGATGGCTAAACCGTGTGCATGTGATACCCGGCGGGGGTTGTGTGTGCGGTGTTGTGGGGCCTGTGTTCTATCTACCGCCGTGGATAGCAGCAGTGATAAAGCAGTGGGTTAGGTGAAGTGGCCTGGGATGGTCTGCCGTAGTGGGTGAGAGCCCCGTAACCGAAAACTTGTTGCCTGTTGTCGCAGGATCCCCGAGTAGCAGCGGGCCCGTGGAATCTGCTGTGAATCTGCCGGGACCACCCGGTAAGCCTGAATACTTCTCAGTGACCGATAGCGGATCAGTACCGTGAGGGAATGGTGAAAAGTACCCCGGGAGGGGAGTGAAAGAGTACCTGAAACCGTGTGCCTACAATCCGTCAAAGCCCTCCACTTTGTGGTGGGGTGATGGCGTGCCTTTTGAAGAATGAGCCTGCGAGTCAGGGACATGTCGCGAGGTTAACCCGTGTGGGGTAGCCGCAGCGAAAGCGAGTCTGAATAGGGCGTATCACGTCAATAGTGGCGTGTGTAGTGGTGTGTTCTGGACCCGAAGCGGAGTGATCTACCCATGGCCAGGGTGAAGCGCGGGTAAGACCGCGTGGAGGCCCGAACCCACTTAGGTTGAAGACTGAGGGGATGAGCTGTGGGTAGGGGTGAAAGGCCAATCAAACTCCGTGATAGCTGGTTCTCCCCGAAATGCATTTAGGTGCAGCGTTGCGTGTTTCTTGTTGGAGGTAGAGCTACTGGATGGCCGATGGGCCCTACTAGGTTACTGACGTCAGCCAAACTCCGAATGCCGACAAGTTAAAGCGTGGCAGTGAGACGGCGGGGGATAAGCTCCGTGCGTCGAGAGGGAAACAGCCCAGATCGCCGGCTAAGGCCCCTAAGCGTGTGCTAAGTGGAAAAGGATGTGCAGTCGCAAAGACAACCAGGAGGTTGGCTTAGAAGCAGCCACCCTTGAAAGAGTGCGTAATAGCTCACTGGTCAAGTGATTGTGCGCCGATAATGTAGCGGGGCTCAAGCACACCGCCGAAGCCGCGGCAATTCCATGCATGTCATGGGGTTGGGTAGGGGAGCGTCCTGCATCCGGTGAAGCCACGAAGTGATTCAGTGGTGGAGGGTGTGGGAGTGAGAATGCAGGCATGAGTAGCGATAAGGCAAGTGAGAACCTTGCCCGCCGGAAGACCAAGGGTTCCTGGGCCAGGCCAGTCCGCCCAGGGTGAGTCGGGACCTAAGGCGAGGCCGACAGGCGTAGTCGATGGACAACGGGTTGATATTCCCGTACCCGTGTATGAGCGTCCCTGATGAATCCATACTGCTAACCACCCAAACGGTGGCCTACCAATCCCTTCGGGGAGCGGGGGTCACCTGCTGCGTGGGACCCGTGTGGGTAGTAGTCAAGCGATGGGGTGACGCAGGAAGGTAGCCGTACCAGTCAGTGGTAATACTGGGGCAAACCTGTAGGGCGAGTGATAGGCAAATCCGTCACTCATAGGCCTAAGAGGTGATGCATAGCCGAGTGAGGCGAATTCGGTGATCCTATGCTGTCGAGAAAAGCCTCTAGCGAGCGCATACACGGCCCGTACCCCAAACCAACACAGGTGGTCAGGTAGAGAATACCAAGGCGTACGAGTGAACTATGGTTAAGGAACTCGGCAAAATGCCCCCGTAACTTCGGGAGAAGGGGGACCCCCACACCGTCAAGGCCTTCGCGGCCGGCAGCGGGAGGGGGTGGCACAAACCAGTGAGAAGCGACTGTTTACTAAAAACACAGGTCCGTGCGAAGTCGCAAGACGAGGTATACGGACTGACGCCTGCCCGGTGCTGGAAGGTTAAGAGGACCCGTTAACCCGCAAGGGTGAAGCGGAGAATTTAAGCCCCAGTAAACGGCGGTGGTAACTATAACCATCCTAAGGTAGCGAAATTCCTTGTCGGGTAAGTTCCGACCTGCACGAATGGCGTAACGACTTCTCAGCTGTCTCAACCATAGACTCGGCGAAATTGCATTACGAGTAAAGATGCTCGTTACGCGCGGCAGGACGAAAAGACCCCGGGACCTTCACTACAACTTGGTATTGGTGCTCGATTCGGTTTGTGTAGGATAGGTGGGAGACTATGAAACCATCACGCCAGTGATGGTGGAGTCGTTGTTGAAATACCACTCTGATCGTATTGGGCCTCTAACCTCGAACCGTCTATCCGGTTCAGGGACAGTGCCTGGCGGGTAGTTTAACTGGGGCGGTTGCCTCCTAAAAAGTAACGGAGGCGCCCAAAGGTTCCCTCAACCTGGATGGCAATCAGGTGTTGAGTGTAAGTGCACAAGGGAGCTTGACTGCGAGACCTACACGTCAAGCAGGGACGAAAGTCGGGACTAGTGATCCGGCACCCCCGAGTGGAAGGGGTGTCGCTCAACGGATAAAAGGTACCCCGGGGATAACAGGCTGATCTTCCCCAAGAGTCCATATCGACGGGATGGTTTGGCACCTCGATGTCGGCTCGTCGCATCCTGGGGCTGGAGCAGGTCCCAAGGGTTGGGCTGTTCGCCCATTAAAGCGGCACGCGAGCTGGGTTTAGAACGTCGTGAGACAGTTCGGTCTCTATCCGCCGCGCGCGTCAGAAGCTTGAGGAAACCTGTCCCTAGTACGAGAGGACCGGGACGGACGAACCTCTGGTACACCAGTTGTCCCACCAGGGGCACCGCTGGATAGCCACGTTCGGACAGGATAACCGCTGAAAGCATCTAAGCGGGAAACCCCCTCCAAGACCAGGCTTCTCACCCATTTCAGTGGGATAAGGCCCCCCGCAGACCACGGGATCGATAGACCAGACCTACACGCCCAGCAATGGGTTCAGGGAACTGGCACTAACCGGCCGAAAACTTACACACACTCGCAACCACACACCACGCGTATCAACCACGCAAACACACCCCACCACCAAAACACCCTTCCCAACACCAACTGGGACACTACAAAGTGAATAGAGTTACGGCGGTCAATAGCGGCAGGGAAACGCCCGGACCCATCCCGAACCCGGAAGCTAAGCCTGCCAGCGCCAATGATACTGCCCCACCCGGGCGGAAAAGTAGGACACCGCCGAACACAAATTA
>NZ_JBCGVF010000006.1:5398-533639 GCF_048452905.1 Mycobacterium neumannii
GAGTTACGGCGGTCAATAGCGGCAGGGAAACGCCCGGACCCATCCCGAACCCGGAAGCTAAGCCTGCCAGCGCCAATGATACTGCCCCACCCGGGCGGAAAAGTAGGACACCGCCGAACACAAATTAAGCCCTGTGGCCCCCAATTCGATTGGGGGCCACAGGCAATTGTACGGCACATATCTTCATCGGCGCCCTCTGAATTCGGAGTGGCGCCTCGCGCTTTAATCGCCGTAATGATTGTCGTGGCCGTGTAGGCCGATTCAGTCGAACAACGTCAACGCCGGCGAGACACGACTCTTCTCCATGTCGAGCAGCGCTCTTTTCCTGTCGAGGCCGCCGCCGTATCCGGTGAGGCTGCCATTCGCGCCGATGACCCGATGGCACGGCACGATGATGCCGATCGGGTTGTGCCCGTTGGCCAGACCGACCGCACGGAACGCACCCGCTGCTCCGATCTGGCGGGCGATCTCACCGTACGAGCGCGTCTCACCATAGGGAATGGTCAGCAGCGCTGCCCACACCTTTCGTTGAAACACCGTACCGACCATGTCGAGCTCCAAGTTGAATTCGGTGAGCTCACCGGCGAAATAGGCCTCGAGCTGTGCGACAGCCTCGGGAAAGGCGCCATCGTCAGGAACCCAGCCTTCCCGACTGGGCTCATACGTCTGGTCGACCATTCGCAGGTGCCTCAGCCGCGTGTCCTTGCCCGCAAGGGTAAGCGGACCGACCGGGCTGTCGACAACGCGAAAGTGTATGGCTTGCATCGCTTCTCCTTTGGCAGCCGCCGTCCGTCTGGCATGCGACCGCCGATGCTGGCCACCAATTGTCGCCGAAGCGGCCAGCTCCGTCGTGGTCAGCTCACTGCGGGTCTTGTGCACCATCCCACGATGGCACGCGTCCATGGATCGAGCTGGCGGAAATTCGACATCGTCGTCGGGAGCACTCTTGGCACCGGGACGACACGGTGTGGCATCGCGATGACTTCTGCCCTCCGGTGCAGTCTGATCGTCGTGGGCAGACTCATTTATGGCTTCAACGTGTCGGTGGACGGGTACATCGCGGACGCGCACGGCAGCATCGACTGGTCCGATCCGAGCGAAGAACTGCACCAGTACTGGAACGACTTCGAGCGGCAGACCGCCTTGTCGTTCTATGGGCGGCGGCTCTACGAACTGATGGCTGCGTACTGGCCGACCGCCGACGAGGCACCGGACGCGACTCCTTTGATCGTCGATTTCGCTCAGGTCTGGCGGGATATGCCCAAGGTCGTGTTCTCTCGCACCCTCGAGTCCGTCGACTGGAACTCGCGCCTGGAGCGCGGCGACCCCGTTGAGGTGGTGACAAAGGTGAAAGACGAAACCGACGGCAATTTGGAGGTCGCCGGTGCGACGCTGGCCGCCCCGATCGTGCAGGCCGGCCTGGTGGACGAGTATCGAATCCTGTTGGCGCCCACCGCGGTGGGCGGCGGCACCCCGTTCTTCCCGACACTGCCGTCCTGGATCTCGTTGCGGCTGTTGGAGAACCGCACCTTCGAGTGCGGCACGGTCCTGCTGCGTTACGAAGCCAAGCACGACTGATCGGACACGGCTAATGGCCTGCGGTCGCACGATGAGCGAGCTGTAGGTTGTCTCAGCCGCGAGAGGCGGTCAACACCGAACCGTGACGTAGACCGTGCTGTAGCGGATACGCTCCTGAGAACCGGTGGTACCGACGGGATCACGCACCGTGACGTCGTGTCCTTCGGCCACGCTGCTCACGTTGCACTGTGACAGCGGCGCTGTGCCCACGCGGTTGACGATCACCCTCTTACCCTTGCTCTCGAGGTTACGGATGGTGTCAATGGCGGTGCCGGGACCCGACGGCGCGGACTGCGCGACGCCGGCCAGGCCGACCGCCGAGAGCAGAACCGCCGCGGCCGCCACCGCGGAAAGCATCGACCGTCGTGCCAGTCGAGTCGCGGCGCCTTTGCCTTCGCTTCCGGTGTCTCGTCCGGTGTCGGTCGGTTCCATAGCCCGGCGCTCCGATCTGTTATCGATGGTATCGAATTAGTGCTATCGCTGATGTTATCAGCAGAACTTCAAAAGTGCTATCGTCGATAACGTGCAGAGAACCGAACTCGAGCCGCGAGAGCGCATCCTTCGCGCGGCCGCCGACCTTCTGACGAGGGAGGGGCGCGATGCGGTCACGACGCGCAGCGTCAGTGCTGCCGCGGCGGTGCAGCCGCCCACGATTTATCGGCACTTCGGTGATATGCGGCAATTGATCGGCGATGCCGCCAGCCTCGGCATGGTCGAGTACCTCACCGAGAAGCGAAGTCGACGCCTGACCGACGATCCGATCGAAGACCTACGAGGCGGGTGGGATTCACATATCGACTTCGGCGTGCGAAATCCACACGTCTACGCAGTGCTGTATGGAGACCCGCGGCCCAACGCCAGACCCAAGGCCGTGGTCGAGGGCGACGCGATCCTGCGCTATCTGATGCAGCGCATCGCCGAAGCCGGCCGCCTTCGCGTCGACGTCGACCGTGCCGCGGAGATGGTGCATTCGGCCTGTCGCGGTGTCGCGTTCACGCTGATCTCGCAACTACCCGAGGACCGTGACCCCGGGCTGTCGCATGCGACGCGAGAAGCCATCCTGGCGGCCATCACGACCGAAGGCTCCGACGACCCGTTCGGCGACACCCGTATCGCCACGCGCGCAATCGCCCTGAAATCCGTGCTGGAGTCGGCTGATACGAAAACCCTCAGCCCCACCGAAGCCGCACTGCTGCGAGAGTGGCTCGACCGTCTCGCGCGGAGCTAGACCGAGCCGCTCGCTTTCGGAGGCCAGTCGTTGACCGCATGATCGAGGGCGGTCCACAGGTGCTGCGTCACGTAGGACCGCCACGGTCGCCACCGGGTGCTGTGCTCGGTGAGCGCCCGCGCATCGGCGGGCAGACCCAGTTTTTCGGCCGCCATCCGCACGCCAAGGTCGGTGACCGGGAACGCGTCGGGGTCTCCCAACCCCCGCATGGCGATGATCTCCGCCGTCCACGGGCCGATTCCGGGCAATGCCTGCAGCTGCCCACGCGCGCTGTTCCAATCGCAGCCGGCATCCAGCACCACGTCGCCGTCGGCCAATGCGCGGATCAGCGACGTCACGGACCGTTGTCTGGACTTCGGGAATGCCAAATGGGCGGGGTCGATCTCCGCGAGATGCTCGACGGTCGGAAAGACATGCGTCAGACCACCGTTCACATCGGTGATCGGTTGACCGTAAGCCGACGCGAGCCGGCCGGCATGCGTGCGCGCAGCCTTCACTGACACCTGTTGGCCGAGCACCGCTCGTAGGGCCAGTTCCTGCTCGTCGACGGTGCGTGGGATGCGCTGCCCGGGAGCCTTGGCGACCAAGGCATTCAGGTCGGCGTCGGCGCCGAGCGCGTCGACGACCGCCTCGGGGTCGGCATCGAGGTCGAGCAGCCGTCGGCAGCGGGCGATGGCCGTGGCGAGGTCGCGGAAGTCGTCGAGCGCGACGCGGCACTGCACATGGTCCGGCTGCGGTGTGAGACAGACGATCCCGTTCCCGTTGGGCAGGCGCATGGTGCGGCGATAGGCGCCGTCGCGCACCTCTTCGACGCCCGGCACCGCACTGGCTGCCAGGTGCCCGAACAACCCCTCATACGCGAACGGGGTGCGGACCGGCAGCCGTAGGGATATGGCGCCGGCACCGTCCTCGCTTCGGCCCATGCGCGTTCGCGCGCGATGGCGCAATGCGGTTGGAGGTAGGTCGTACACCGTTCGGACGGTGTCGTTGAACTGGCGGATACTTGAGAAGCCTGATGCGAATGCGACGTCGCTGAACGGCAATTCGGTGGTCTCGATAAGCACACGCGCCGTCTGCGAACGCTGCGCCCGCGCCAGCGCGAGCGGATTGGCGCCGACTTCCGCCTGCAGGAGCCGCTCGACCTGGCGGGTGGTGTAGCCGAGCTTGGCGGCCAGCCCGGGGACACCTTCGCGGTCGACGATGCCGTCGGCGATCAGCCGCATGGCTCGCGCAACCACGTCGCCACGGACATTCCATTCCGGTGAACCCGGCGAGGCGTCGGGTCGGCACCGCTTACAGGCGCGAAATCCGGCCTTCTGGGCAGCCGCAGCGGTCGGATAGAAACGCATATTGCGGGCGTATGGGGGCCGGACCGGACAGCTCGGCCGGCAGTAGATCCCGGTGGTCAGCACCGCGGTGACGAACCAACCGTCGAACCGGGCGTCCTTGGACCGGACGGTCCGGTAGCAGCGGTCGAAATCGTCGTACATGCCTCTCACCATTACACGCGGCCCCCGACAGGACTGGCGGAAAACCGACATCGTCGTCGGAGGCTCATGAGTCGACGATCGAGACGGTTTGATCCAGCTAACGGGCCGGTTTCGGCGCGCTAACGATTCGAACCCGTCTGCCATTGTCAGGTGCGCAGATGCCGATGTCGTGGTGTCGTGGAAGCAATGTCGAATCGAGGGTGGGTTCTTGTCGGTGCCGTGGCCGCGTGCTCGGCCGCGGCTGCGTTCACCGTGCCCTCGGCCGTCGCCGCGCCGGCATCCGACACCCGCGGCTACGTCGACTCGACCGCGCGTTGTGCGGCGCCCTACTCGGCGGTGGTGTTCGGCAGCACCGCCACGTCGCGCGTGGCGATCTGCGAGACACCCAACGGCAGCTATGAATACCGCGGAGTGCGGTTGCGCGACGGCGCCAAACTGATCAAGACCGCCGAGAAATCAGGCAACACGTTCACGGTTGACAACGACGGAATCACCTACACCGTGTCCGAGGAATCGCTGATCCTCGCGGCGGGGTCGCGCGTCATCCGCGACGAGGCGATGCTGGATTTCCACGAGGTCTCCGCGTCGAGTCCAGGGACGTCGCCGCCGGCCTCGAACCCGGGGGCGTCGCCGCCCGCGGCGAGTTCGGCACCCACGACATCGCAGAAGCCGCTGCCACCACCGCTGCCCGCAGAAGTGGGGCACGACGAGAGCTGAAGGGACCGCAGCCTCTCAGTCGGCGACATCGGACACCCGGCTCGACGGGGCGGCTCCGGCTTCGTGATCACCTCCCAGGCGTCCTCGCGCGACTGCGGCGGCGCCGTCGCCGGTGATCAGCCACAGCGTGGTCAACTGAGAGATCAGCTCGTCGACGGTGATCGCCGCGGTGCCGTCGACGAAGGCCAGAACCGCATCGGCGGTGCCGCCGACCAGAAATGCCGGCGCGACCTTCGCCAGCGGGTCGCGGGCGAGTTCGACGCCGTGCACCGTGCGCGCGTGCTCGATCAGCACCTCGGTGAGGCTGCGCATCACCGCAACGCGGTGCGCACGCAGACCCGGGGTCGCGGCCACTCCGCCCAGCAGGACCCGCGCCCGGCGCGGATCGTCGACCAAGCTGTGCACCAGCGCCGTGACGCACGCAAGAGCCTGCTCGTCAACGGGTTTCGTCTGTGTTTGGACCGCAGCGCCCACGGTTGCATCGCGAACGGCCGTGGCGATGTCATCGATCACGGCGCCGGCCACTGCATCGACCTCGGTGAAACTCTCGTAGAAGTAGCGCTTGTTGAGGCCCGCGCCTGCGCACAAGCGCTCGACGGTCACATCGCGCCACTCGTCGCGGCTCATCGCCTCCAGGGCGGCCTCGAGCAGTCGCGACCGGCGCTGCTGCTGACGTTGCGCGCCGGAGACACCTCCGTAGCTGCGCGGTGACGACGAGGCCATGACTCAGATCGTCGCACCGTTGACAACGCTAGGACAAAACTGGCACGGTTACGTACCAGATATTCGACGAAGGGTTCGGCCGATGATCAACCTCATGGACCCGCCGGCCTCCCTGCTCGATGCGCGACAACGGCTCCAGGGGCGGCTCCAGGAGGTCGGCGCGTCGGTCAGCGACCGGTGGCCGAGTCGCGACTGCCCGTTGGCGCCACCGCCTGCCGGGTCCGGGCTCGCGCCGGTGATGGGCAATTACGGCATGCCGTTCCTCGGCCACGTCCTGCCCACCCTGGTCGATCCGTTGGAGTTCGCCCGGCGTCGGTACGCGAAGTACGGCCCGGTGTCGTGGGCCGGCGGGGTCGGATTCCGGGTCGTCGTGTTACTGGGACCCGAAGCGCTCGAGGCGGCATGGGTCAACCGGGACAAGGCGCTGTCGAGCACCCGGGGATGGGCACCGGTGATCGGGCCCTTCTTCCATCGCGGCATCATGCTGCTTGATTTCGAGGAACACCGCGACCACCGGCGCATCATGCAGCGGGCGTTCACGCGCACTGCACTCAACACGTATCTCACCGACACCGCCGACGGCATCGACCGCGCGTTGGCAACTTGGCGGCCGGCAGCCCGTTTTCCGATGTATCCATCGATCAAGCAGATGCTGCTGCAACAGGCCGCCGAGGTGTTCGTCGGCACTGAAATCGGCGTGGAGTCCGACCAACTCATCCGCGACTTCCACGACACCGTGCACGGCGGTCAGGCCATCGTCCGCGCCGATGTGCCCGGCGGGACCTGGGCGCGAGGACTGCGGGCGCGAGAACGCCTCGAGCGCCACTTCGGCAGGCAGATCGCGGACCGCCGTCGCCGCGAGGGCGCCGATCTGTTCTCGATGCTGTGTCGCAGCGAATCCGACGACGGGCAACGTTTCACCGACGCCGACATCGTCAACCACATGATCTTCCTTTTGATGGCCGCTCACGACACCACGGCCATCGCCCTGGCCATGCTCGTCTACGAGCTGGGGCGAAACATCCGCTGGCAGAACATCCTTCGTGACGAGGCCGTCGCCCATCCGATTCTTTCACCCACCCTCGACGACCTGGAACAGTTCCCCTTGCTGGATGCCGCGTTCAAGGAAGTGCTGCGCATGTATGCCCCGGCGGGATCGCTGTTCCGCCAGGCGATTCGCGACACGGAGATCTGCGGGCACTACATACCGCGCAAGGCCCAGATCGCCATTAGCGTGCACGCCTCGATGCGGCTGGCCGACTGGTGGCCCGCGCCCGACACGTTCGACCCTTCGCGGTTCACCGACGCGACCAACCGCGCGGCGGTCAACCGGTATGCGTTCGCGCCCTTCGGGGGTGGCGCCCACAAGTGCATCGGCCAGCAGTTCGCCGATATGACGGTCAAGACGGTGATGCACAAGCTGTTGCGCCGCTTCCACTGGAGTGTGCCCGACGGTTACTGCGTCCCGCTCACGTGGGGGACCGGGCCCACGCCCGCCGACTCGCTGCCGATCGAGCTCGAAACGCTCGCTTGAGATTTCGGTCGTGCACGGCAGCCGGCCCCGCGTGATGGCTACGGCCCGAGCAGGGTCGTCATAGCGGTCGTTAGCGAAGCCATCGTGCGGTCCCGCTCGTCACCAAGTCCGACCAGCGTGTCGACGGTCAACGGACCGAGGATCTGAGTCAGGCCGTGCCCCTCGTGCCCGAAGAACCCGGCGATCTCCAGCAGCACCGCACCGTGGCTGATGCTCCACAGCCGCCCCGCGACGGCCGCTTCCCCGTCGTCGCGGATGCGCCCGGCCTCGATCATCCGGCGCACGCCGGTGAGCAGTGCATCGAACGACACCGCCCACTCGCTTCGGGCGCTGGCGCTGCCGGTGACCGTGAGGTCGGCGTGGTACCGGTTCAACGACTCGGCCGCGGTGCCGAACATCATCTGGTAGCGCTGCGGGTTCTGCAGTGCGAATTCCCGGTAGCGAGCGCCCATCACGAAGAAGTCCGCGACCGGGTCCTCGGTCGGTGTCACCTCGGTCAGGGCCCGCGTGAAGCGGGCGAACGACTCTCCGGCGATCGCGTCGACCAAACCCGCCATGCCCCCGAAGTGGGTGTACACCGCCATCGTGGAGGTTCCGGTTTCGGCGGCCAACTTGCGCGCGCTGAGGGCAGCCAGGCCGTCGCGCTCGAGGATGCGGATGCCGGCCTCGACCAGGTGCTCTCGAGCGCCGCTCACCCTTGCCATGGTGCCATAACGGTGTTATACAGAGGACGTCATAACGCTGTTATAGGGATGTTCCGATGACGAACCGTTACCTCGAAGGCGCCTTCGCGCCGATTCACGACGAGCACACGCTGACCGACCTCGAGGTCACCGGGACGATTCCCGACCACCTCGACGGTCGCTATCTGCGCAACGGCCCGAATCCGATCGGGGAACTCGATCCCGAGCTGTACCACTGGTTCATCGGAGACGGGATGGTGCACGGCATCCGGATCCGCGACGGCAGGGCGGAGTGGTATCGCAACCGGTGGGTCCGCGGTCCGCAGACCGCGCGGGCCCTGGGAGAGCGGCCCCCGAAGGGACACTTCCCGATCTCGGGAATCGGCGCCAACACCAACGTCATCGGACATGCCGGCAAGACAATCGCGCTGATCGAATCCGGTGTGACGAACGTCGAACTGACCGACGAACTCGACACCGTCGGCGTGTGCGATTTCGACGGGACGCTGACCGGCGGTTACACCGCGCACCCCAAGCGCGACCCGGACACCGGTGAGCTGCACGCGGTCTCGTACAGCATGTATCGCGGCAACACGGTGCAGTACTCGGTGATCGACACCGGCGGGCGCGCGCGACGCACGGTCGACGTCGAGGTCGCGGGAAGCCCGATGATGCACGACTTCTCGCTGACCGAGAACCACGTCGTGTTCTACGACCTGCCGGTGTCGTTCGACGCCGGTATGGCAGTGGAGATGACGGTTCCGCGCGGTCTTCGGTTCGTCTCCCGGCTGGTGTTGTCGGCCCTCATCGGCCGGGTGCGCATCCCCGACCCGATCAGCGCGCGGCAACCGCGGGGCCAGACGACCGATCGCCGCTTCCCGTACTCGTGGAACCCGCGGTATCCGGCACGCGTAGGCGTGATGCCACGCGAGGGCGGTAACGCCGATGTGCGTTGGTTCGACGTCGAGCCCTGCTATGTGTTCCATCCGATGAACGCCTACGACGACGGCGACACCATCGTGCTCGACGTCGTTCGTCACCCGAAGATGTTCGACACCAACCAGCTTGGCCCCGACGAGGGACCCCCGACGCTCGACCGCTGGACGGTCGATCTCGCCGACGGGAAGATCCGCGAATCGCGCATCGACGATCGCGGTCAGGAGTTTCCCCGTGTCGATGAACGCCGCGTCGGTAGGCGCCACCGCTACGGATATGCGCCGAGTGTCCGCGGTGGTGAGGCCGCCGACGTCCTGCTCAAGCACGACTTCGTCGGTGGTGCAACCCAGTCGCGGTCCTTCGGCGAAGGGAAAGCGCTCGGGGAGTTCGTTTTCGAGCCGTCATCACCCGATGCTGCCGAGGACGACGGCGTGCTGATGGGCTATATCTACGACCGCCGCACCGACCGCAGCGAGCTGGCGCTGCTCGACGCGCAGACCCTCGAAGACGTCGCAACCATCCGGCTGCCGCACCGCGTGCCCGCGGGGTTCCACGGAAACTGGGTACCGGCCTAGGATTCACTTCATGGCCGAACTGGTGCAGCGGTTCCTGGACCAGATTCGGAAGCAGCACGCCGACAATGACGAAGGTGCGCTGGCCGACTACATCCCCGAACTGAGATCGGTCGACCCCAACGGCTTCGGCCTGTCGTTGTCCATGGCCGATGGCCATGTCTACGAATCCGGCGACGCGGCAATCGAATTCACCATCCAATCGATATCGAAGCCGTTCACCTACGCGCTCGCGCTCGAGCGTATCGGCGTGGAACCCGTCGACGCCAAGATCGGCGTGGAGCCCTCCGGCGAGGCGTTCAACCAGATCAGCGTCGACGAAACCACCAAGACGCCGAAGAACCCGATGATCAACGCAGGCGCGATCGCCGCGGCATCCCTGATACCCGGCGCCAACGCCGACGAGCGGTTCAACCAGATTCACGAGTTCTATTCGGCGTTCGCGGGCCGCGAACTCGCAATCGATCACGACGTCTACGGCTCAGAGCAGGCGACCGGCAGCCGTAACCGCGCGATCGCCTACATGCTGCAGAGTTTCGGCGTGCTCGACGGCGATCCCGATGAGACGCTCGACGTCTACTTCCGGCAGTGCTCGATCAAGGTGACCACCACGGATCTGGCCACAATGGCCGCCACGCTCGCCCGAGGCGGCGTCGAGCCCGTGGCGGGACGGCGCGTGGCCAGCGCGGCGGTCGTGCAACGCACGCTGAGCGTGATGGTCACGTGCGGGATGTACGACGCGGCGGGGGATTGGGCCAGCGCCGTCGGCATGCCCGCCAAGAGCGGCGTCGGCGGTGGGATTGCGGCGGTGCTGCCCGGCCAGCTCGGAATCGGCGTCTACTCACCTCGGCTGGATGCCAAGGGCAACAGCGTGCGTGGGACCGAGGTGTGTCGCAGCCTGTCGGCGGATCTCGGCCTGCACTTCCTCGCGCACACCCGCGAGTCGCGGTCGACGATCCGCAACGCGTACGACGTCAGACCGGGTGTGCGGGTATTCGAACTGCACGGCGACCTGCTGTTCGCCGGCGCCGAGCAGGTTCTGCGCAGGGTGTACTCCGAGCGCGAAGCATTCGACGTCGCGATCCTCGAATTGTCACGGGTCGACGACGTCGACGACCCGGCGCGCCGCATGTTCGCGGGCATGCGCGAATCGCTCGTGGCCGCGGGCAAGGAGGGCTACGTGGTCGACCCCGACCGGTTGCTGACCGCGAGCCATACCGAAGGTTTCGACGCCAGGGTGTACAGCACGCTCGAGGACGCGCTGAGCGCCACGGCGAACCTACGCACCGGCGACTCAGGCGGGTAGGGCCAATCTGGTCGGCTCGTCGTGGCCCCGTAACGTCACCTCGTCGCCCAATCGCCAATGGGCGCACTCGGTTTCGCCGGCACGGGAGAGCGCGCCGGCGCTGGCGAGAACGTGCGCGGGGGTCTCCTTGGCCAGTTCACACAGCCGGGCCGCCTCGTTGACGGGTTCGCCGATCACGGTGTACTCGAAGCGTTCCCGGGCGCCCACGTTGCCCGCCACCGCGTCGCCGGCGGCGACCCCGATGCCGGCGTCGAATTCGGGAACCTCCTCGTGGATGCGCCGCGCGATCGCCCGCGCGGCGGCCAGCGCCGAATCCTCCGGGTTCTCAAGGCGGACCGGAGCGCCGAACACCGCGAGCGCACCGTCGCCTTCGAATTTGTTGACGAAGCCGTGGTGGCGATCGACCTCCTCCACGACCACCTTGAAGAACCGGTTGAGGAGGTCGACGACCTCGGTGGCGCGCTTGGAAGTGACCAGCTTCGTCGATCCGATGATGTCGACGAAGATCACCGCGACGTGGCGCTCCTCGCCGCCGAGCTTGGGCCGCTGCTTCTCCGCCTCGGCGGCGACCTCGCGCCCGACGTGGCGACCGAAGATGTCGCGCAAGCGTTCCCGTTCCTTGAGACCCTGCACCATCGAGTTGAATCCGCGCTGCAGCTCGCCGAGTTCGGTGCCGTCGAAGACGACCAGATCGCAATCCATGTCGCCGCGTTCGACGTGTTTGAGCGCGGCGCGCACGGTCCGCAGCGGCGTCGCGGTCAGCCACGACAGGATCCATATCAGCACGAAACCGAAGGCGAGCGCGAACAGCGCGAGGATGATCACGGCGACGGTGAACTGCGTCGGCGTCACATTGCGCAGCGCCAGGGTGATGATGGCTGCGAGCAGGATGCCGAGCACGGGAACCCCGGACCCCAAGGCCCACACCAACATCGTGCGGCCCATGATGCCGGCGGCGAATCGCCGTGGCGGCCGGCCCGCCTCGAGTGCCTGTGCGGCCACCGGCCGCAACGCGAACTCGGTGAAGAGGTAACAACTTGCCGACACGACGATGCCGGGAAAGCTGATGCCCAGCGCGACCTTCGGGATGAAGTTCGGGTCGACCAGTCCGTAAAGGGTGGTGATCAGCGCCGTGCCGACCCCCCACAGCGCGAGCAGCACCCGCGTCAGCCGCCACGGCGCATAGAACGTGTTGCGCTGATCCCGCACGGTGGGTGGGCGCTCCTCGATGGCCCAGCGAACGTTGTTCATCACGCGCCGCGTCGCCCAGATGATCCCGATCACCAGGGCGGTCAGGATGTAGGCGGGCGTCACGATCGCGGTGATCCAGCGGACGTCGGGGTCGAAGACGCTGGGCACCGGGAACGTCACGGTGACGACGAGGACCGCGACACCGATGCCGATCAGGTTGGCGATGACCACGATCGTGGTCAAGATGATCTGAATTCTGATCCGCCGCCGATGCTGACTCTCGGATTCCTTGCCCAGCAGCCATGACCCGTAGTCCGGTGTGTCGGTCAACCGCCCACTCTGGCGGGTCACCGTCTCCAGGACGCGACCCAGCCGATGTGCGACGCTCCTGTTGGCGGTCATCGTCCCCTTAGCCTAAATTGCCGGGGGGCGACCTAAGGTGGTCGGGTGCGTCTCGTGATCGCCCAGTGCACTGTCGACTATGTCGGACGCCTGACCGCTCACCTGCCTTCGGCGCGGCGGCTGCTGCTGATCAAGGCGGATGGTTCGGTGAGCGTGCACGCCGACGACCGTGCCTACAAACCGTTGAACTGGATGACCCCGCCGTGTCGCCTCACCGAGGACACCTCCGGCCCGACGCCCGTGTGGGTGGTCGAGAACAAGGCCGGTGAGCAGCTGCGAATCACCGTCGAAGCCATCGAACACGACTCCAGCCACGAACTCGGCGTCGATCCCGGCCTGGTCAAGGACGGCGTCGAGGCGCATCTGCAGGAGCTGTTGGCCGAGCACGTCGAATTGCTCGGGGCGGGTTACACGCTGGTCCGGCGCGAGTACATGACCGCGATCGGCCCGGTCGACCTGTTGTGTCGCGACGCCAACGGCGGGTCGGTCGCGGTGGAGATCAAGCGCCGCGGCGAGATCGACGGGGTGGAGCAGCTCACCCGTTATCTCGAGCTTCTCAACCGCGACAGCCTGCTGGCCCCGGTCGCCGGCGTCTTCGCCGCCCAGCAGATCAAGCCGCAGGCCCGCACGCTCGCCACCGACCGCGGCATCCGCTGCGTGACGTTGGACTACGACAAGATGCGCGGCATGGACAGCGACGAGTTCCGGCTGTTCTGATGGCCCGCAAGCGGTCTCGTCGGCGTTCCGGGCGGCCGCCACCGCCGCTGCCTGCGCCACGACGCGTCGAGACCGGGCCGGACGGCTACGAGTACGAGGTGCGTCCGATCGCCGCCGCGCGGGCCACCAAGACGTACCGGTGTCCGGGGTGTGATCACGAAATCCGGCCTGGCACAGCACATGTCGTGGTACTTCCGGCCGATATGGGCGAGCGGGCCGACGACCGTCGGCACTGGCACACGCCGTGCTGGACGCACCGCGCGACGCGTGGCCCGACCCGCAAGTGGTCTTAGTGGTCGCTGTCCGCAGCGGGCTCGACGAGCTCGACGAGGACGCCGCCGGCGTCCTTCGGGTGGATGAAGTTGATCCTCGAGTTCGCGGTGCCGCGGCGCGGGGCGTCGTAGAGCAACCGCACGCCGTCGGCGCGCAGGCGCTCGCTGAGTGCGTCGATGTCGCTGACGCGGTAGGCCAGTTGCTGAAGACCGGGGCCGCGCTTGTCGATGAATTTGGCGATCGTCGAGGTCTCGTCCAGCGGCGCCATCAACTGGATCTGCGCGCTGCCGACGGGGGCGGCGCGCACCGAGAGCATCGCCTCGCGCACGCCCTGGTCCTCGTTGATCTCCTCGTGAAGAACGATCATGCCGAGATGGTCGTGGTACCACTTGATCGCGGCGTCGAGGTCCGGAACGGCGATCCCCACGTGATCGATCGCCGTCACGAGTGCGCTGGCGAGCGCTGGACGTGCGTCTACGTGTTCGGTGGTCATAACGTAACGGTAACCTTGAGACAGATGTTTGTGGAATGTGTCATGGAACACAGATCGCTATACCCACTTTTTGGAGGTAGTAAATGACCACGTCGGTGATCGTTTCCGGGGCACGCACACCGGTCGGCAAGCTGATGGGCTCGCTGAAGGACTTCTCCGGCAGCGACCTCGGCGGGATCGCGATCAAGGCGGCGCTAGAGAAGGGCAACGTCGACGCGGCCGCCGTCGAGTACGTGATCATGGGCCAGGTCCTCACCGCGGGCGCCGGGCAGATGCCGGCCCGGCAGGCCGCCGTCGGGGCGGGTATCGGTTGGGATGTGCCCTCGCTGACCATCAACAAGATGTGCCTGTCGGGTATCGATTCGATCGCGCTGGCCGACCAGTTGATCCGTGCCGGCGAGTTCGACGTCGTCGTGGCCGGCGGCCAGGAATCGATGACCCAGGCGCCGCACCTGCTGATGAACAGTCGGTCGGGCTACAAGTACGGCGACGTCACCGTGCTCGACCACATGGCCTACGACGGTCTGCACGACGTGTTCACCGATCAGCCGATGGGCGCGCTCACCGAGCAGCGCAACGATGTCGACCAGTTCACCCGCGCCGAACAGGACGAGTTCGCCGCCCGTTCCCACCAGAAAGCCGCTGCCGCTTGGAAAGACGGTGTCTACGCCGACGAGGTGGTGCCGGTGCAGATCCCGCAGCGCAAGGGCGACCCGCTGGAGTTCTCCGAGGACGAGGGCATCCGCGCCAACACCACGGTGGAGTCGCTGGCCGGTTTGAAGCCGGCATTCCGCAAGGACGGGACCATCACCGCCGGGTCGGCCTCGCAGATCTCCGACGGTGCGTGTGCCGTCGTCGTGATGAATAAAGCCAAGGCCGAGGAACTGGGGCTGTCGTGGCTGTGTGAGATCGGTGCGCACGGTGTCGTCGCAGGCCCCGACTCCACGCTGCAGTCGCAGCCGGCCAACGCCATCAAGAAGGCGGTTGCGCGCGAGGGCATCTCGGTCGACCAGCTCGACGTCATCGAGATCAACGAGGCGTTCTCCGCGGTCGCGCTGGCCTCAACAAAGGAACTCGGAGTCGATCCCGACAAGGTCAACGTCAACGGCGGTGCGATCGCCATCGGACATCCGATCGGGATGTCGGGCGCCCGCATCACGTTGCATGCCGCGCTTGAGCTGGCCCATCGCCGGGGCGACGGGAAGGACCAGGGTTCTGGTTACGCCGTGGCCGCGCTGTGCGGGGCCGGCGGTCAGGGCGATGCGCTGATCCTCCGCGCACGCTGAGGGCCTACGACGTCGTGTAGTAATCGACACGTGTTTCGGGCACAATGGCGGCCATGACTCGCCTGCTGAACCAGCGCACCGTCGCGGGATGGTTTCGTTTCGTCGCGCTGCTCGAGGCGGTGAGCTGGGTCGGACTGCTGATCGGCATGTACTTCAAGTACCTCGGCAGCCCGCGCACCGAGATCGGCGTCAAGGTGTTCGGCCCCGCCCACGGAGCCGTCTTCGTGGCGTTCGTCGCGCTCGGGCTGCTCGCGGCCGTGATGTTCAAATGGGCGACCGGTACGTGGTTGCTGGGGATCGTCGCGAGCATCGTGCCGCTCGCCAGTGTGGTCTTCCTCATATGGGTGGAGCGCACCGGCCGGCTGGGTGCGGAGTCCGTCGTCGCGTCGATCGCGCGACCGGGGCAGCCGGTCGGTGAAACGACGTGACAAACTTATGGGCGTGAGTCGTCCCCGCCCTTCTATCGCGGCCTCGATGGCCGGTGCGGTTGATCTGTCCGCCCTCAAGCAGCGGCCCTCGACGGGTGACGGCGAACCGTCGGCGCCCGCCGGTGGAGTGGAAGTCACCGAGGCGAACCTCGAAGCCGAGGTGCTGGTCCGGTCCAATCAAGTTCCCGTCGTGGTGCTGCTGTGGTCACCGCGTAGCGATGCCAGCGTCCAATTGGGTGATGCTCTCGGTCAACTGGCCACAGCCGACGGCGGGAAATGGTCGTTGGCGACGGTCAACGTCGACGTCGTTCCCCGCGTGGCGCAGATGTTCGGTGTGCAGGCGATCCCGACCGTGGTCGCGCTGGCCGCCGGACAACCCCTGTCGAGTTTCCAGGGCATGCAGCCTCCCGAGCAGTTGCGCCGGTGGATCGACTCGCTGCTGAACGCGGTCGCGGGCAAGTTGCCCGGCGGAGTTGAGGAGGGAGAGGCCGAAGAGGTCGATCCCGAACTCGCGCAAGCCCGTTCGCACCTGGACGCCGGTGACTTCGACGCCGCGCGCACCGCGTATCAGGCGATTCTCGACGCCAACCCCGGTCACGCCGAAGCCAAGGGCGCCGTCCGCCAGATCGATTTCCTGCAGCGGGCCACTACCCGGACGCCCGACGCGATCGCCGCCGCCGACGCGGACCGCGGCGACATCGAGCTGGCGTTCGCCGCCGCCGACGTCGAGGTCCTCCAGCAGAACATGGCGGCGGCCTTCGACCGGCTCATCGACCTCGTCAAGCGGACCTCGGGCGACGACCGCACCACGGTGCGCACCCGACTCATCGAGCTGTTCGACCTGTTTGATCCGGCCGATCCCGAGGTCATCGCCGGTCGGCGCAAGCTGGCCAACGCGCTGTACTGACCTTCCACTCCTTGCGTCGAAGCCGACGAATCGGCGGTTTCTCGCTGTGTTTTCCCGCCATTTCGTCGGTTTCGGCGCAGCTTGGCGGCTCGGCGACTCGCCTACTCGGCGACGTATTCGAACCACAGCGCGGATAGCGGGGGCAGCACCATGACCGCCGACGCCGGACGCCCGTGCCACGGCTCGTCGGTCGCTTCCACCGCGCCGTAGTTACCGATGCCCGACCCGTTGTAGATGTCGGCGTCGGTGTTGAGCACCTCGCGCCAGGTGCCTGCGTGCGGTAACCCCAGGCGATAGCGGGAGTGCTCGGCGCCGGAGAAGTTGAACACGCATGCCAGCACGGAGCCGTCGTCGCCGTAGCGCAGGAAGCTCAGCACGTTGTTGGCCGAATCGTTGGCGTCGATCCAGCTGTAGCCCTCGGGTCGGGTGTCTTGGGACCATAGCGCCCGCCGGGTTCGGTAGACGGTGTTCATGTCGTGCACCATGCGCTGGATGCCGGTCGAGAAGCTGTTCTCGTCGAGCTGATACCAGTCGACGCCGCGCTCCTCGGACCACTCGGCGCGCTGACCGAACTCCTGGCCCATGAACAGCAGCTGCTTGCCTGGATGCGCCCACTGATACGCCAGCAGGCTGCGCAGCCCGGCGGCCTTGTTGTGGTCGTTGCCCGGCATCCTGCCCCAGAGCGTGCCCTTGCCGTGCACGACCTCGTCATGGCTGATCGGCAGCACATAGTTCTCGCTGAACGCGTAGAGCATCGAGAAGGTGATCTCGTGATGGTGGTAGCTGCGGTGGATCGGATCGCGTTTGATGAACTCCAGCGTGTCGTTCATCCAGCCCATGTTCCACTTCATCGAGAAGCCAAGGCCGCCAAGGTTCGTCGGCCTGGTCACTCCGGGCCACGAGGTGGACTCTTCGGCGACCGTCACAATGCCGGGGGCGGCCTTGTGCACGGTCGCGTTCATCTCCTGAAGAAACTGCACGGCTTCGAGGTTCTCGCGACCGCCGTAGATGTTCGGGGTCCATCCGCCTTCGGGGCGCGAGTAGTCGAGGTAGAGCATCGAGGCGACAGCATCTACCCGCAGGCCGTCGATGTGGTACTCCTGCAGCCAGTACAACGCGTTGGCCACTAGGAAGTTGCGCACCTCGGCACGGCCGAAATCGAAGACGTAAGTGCCCCAATCCAATTGCTCGCCACGGCGAGGATCGGAGTGCTCGTAGAGCGCGGTGCCGTCGAAACGGCCGAGCGCCCAGGCGTCCTTCGGGAAGTGGGCGGGCACCCAGTCCATGATCACGCCGATGCCGGCCTGATGCAGCGTGTCGACGAGGTGGCGGAACCCGTCGGGGGTGCCCAGCCGCGACGTCGGCGCGTAATACGAGGTGACCTGATAACCCCACGAGCCGCCGAACGGATGCTCGGCCACGGGCATCAGCTCGACGTGGGTGAACCCGTTCTCGACAACGTATTGGGTGAGCTGGGTGGCCAGTTCGCGATAGCTCAGGCCAGGACGCCACGACATCAGGTGCACCTCGAGGGTGCTCATCGGCTCGAACACCGGGTTCTGGGCCGCGCGGCGCGTCATCCACTCGTCGTCGGCCCACGTGTAGTCGCTGCGGGTCACCTTCGAGGCGGTCTTGGGCGGCACCTCGGTCGCGAACGCCATCGGGTCGGCGCGCTCGCTGACCGAACCGTCGGCGCCGTGGATGCGGAACTTGTACAACCCGCCGATCTCGAAGCCCGGCCAGAACACCTCCCACACGCCGGTCGACCCGAGCACACGCAGCTGGGCTTCGTTGCCGTCCCAGTGGTTGAACTCGCCGATCAGGCTGACGCCCTTGGCGTTCGGAGCCCACACCGCGAACGAGACACCGTCGACGACGCCGTCGGGGGTGGTGTAGCTGCGGGGGTGTGCGCCGAGGATCTCCCATAACCGCTCGTGGCGGCCCTCGGAGAACAGGTGCAAGTCGACCTCGCCGAGCGTGGGCAGGAACCGGTACGCGTCGGCCACCGTGTGCACCTGGGTCGAGCCGTCACCGCCGGGGTAGTGCACCTCGAGCCGATAGTCGGCCAGCCCGGTGAACGGTAGCGCCACCGCGAACAGCCCGGATTCGATGTGCTGGAACGCATACCGCTCACCGCCTACAACCGCGACCACCTCGACGGCATGGGGTCGGTAAGCGCGGATCACGGTGTGGTCGTCGTACTCGTGCGCGCCGAGCACCGAATGCGGGTCGTGGTGCTCGCCGGCCAGCAGCCGGTTGAGGTCGGCGGTGTGCGGCCGCAGATGTGGGCTGCTCGCTTGTTTGATCTGCGTCATGTCGTCACTCCCTACGCAGCAGATTGAGTCGTTGGTCGGCGGGCACCTGCGGCATGTTCAACACGTGTGCCACCGCGCGCACCGGGTCGAGGCGCACGTAATTGGACTGCCCCCATTGGTATTCGTCGCCGGTGATCTCGTCGCGGACCCAGAACCGGTCGTAGGGCTCCATCCCGAGTGCCGGCATGTCCAGCCACAGCGTAGCCTCTTCGGGTCCGAATGGGTTGAGCGTGACCACCACCAGCACCTGATCTCCGGTGGCGGGATCGAACTTGCTGTAGGCCAGCAGTGCGTCGTTGTCGGCGTGGTGGAACGTGATGGTGCGCAACTGATGTAGAGCGGGATGCAGCCGACGGATCTCGTTGAGCCGGGTGATGAACGGCTCCAGCGATTCGCCGTCGGCGAGCGCTGCGTCGAAGTCGCGGGGTCGCAGCTCGTACTTCTCGGAGTTGAGGTACTCCTCGCTGCCTTCCCGGACGGCGCGGTGTTCGTACAGTTCGAATCCCGAGTACATCCCCCACGCCGAACTCATCGTCGACGCCAGCACCGCGCGGATAGCGAACATCCCGGGGCCTCCGTGCTGCAGGCTTTCGTGCAGGATGTCGGGCGTGTTGACGAACAGGTTCGGGCACGCGTAGTCGGCGTGCTCGGCGATCTGTTGGCCGAACTCAGTGAGCTCCCACTTGGCGGTGCGCCAGGTGAAGTACGAATACGACTGTGTGAACCCCAGTTTGGCCAATCCGTACAGCCGTGCGGGACGGGTGAACGCCTCGGAGAGGAACAGCACATCGGGGTGCTCGTTCTTCACCTGGCCGATCAGCCAGGCCCAGAAGTTCGGCGGCTTGGTGTGGGGGTTGTCGACCCGGAAGATCTTGACGCCGTGGTCGATCCAGTGCCGTACCACCCGCAGCACCTCTTCGTAGAGCCCGGCGGGGTCGTTGTCGAAGTTCAGCGGGTAGATGTCCTGGTACTTCTTCGGGGGGTTCTCCGCGTAGGCGATGGTGCCGTCCGGCAGCACGGTGAACCACTCGGGGTGTTCCTTGGCCCAGGGATGGTCGGGGGCGCACTGCAGCGCGAGGTCGAGCGCCACCTCCATGCCGTCGTCGCGAGCCGCGGCGACGAAGTCGTCGAAGTCGTCGATCGTGCCCAGGTCCGGATGGACCGCGTCGTGGCCGCCCTCGTCGCTTCCGATGGCCCACGGCGAGCCGACGTCGTTGGGCGCGGCGGTGACGCTGTTGTTGCGGCCCTTGCGGTGCACCTTGCCGATCGGGTGGATCGGCGGGAGGTAGACCACGTCGAAGCCCATCCGGGCGATCCGGGGCAGCGCCTTGGTGGCGGTGGCGAAGGTGCCGTGCACCGGGTTGCCCTTGGCGTCCCAGCCGCCGGTCGAGCGGGGGAAGAACTCGTACCACGCGGTGAACCGCGCCTCGGCGCGGTCGACCCAGACGCCGTACTGCTCGCCGCGGGTCACCAACTCGCGCAGCGGATATTCGTCGAGCAGACGGGTGACCTCCGGTGCCAGCGCGGCGCCGGCACGGGTGAACGGATCGCCCGGCTGGCGCAGCCGTGCCGCAGCCTCGATCAGCGGATAGCGATGCTGACGCGGCACACCGGTCGAGGCGCGTTCCAGCAGCTGGGCGCCGACCAATAGGTCGTTCGACAGCTCCGATTCGCTCTGGCCCGCGTCGAGCTTGGCCGTGACGCTCTTGCGCCAGGTCGCGACCGGATCACCCCAGCCGTCCACCCGGAACGTCCACAGCCCGGCGCAGTCGGGGGTGAACGCACCATGAAAGACGTCGGGAGTCCGCCCCGTCGTCATCGGCAGATGCTGCGGCTTCTTGCGCGGCGTAGCGCCGAGCACGGTCTCAATCGGCACCGCTTCGGCGGTCACCAGCCCCGGCGGATCGTCGGCGAGCTGGGGATATGCCGTGCCGTGGTAGCGCACCACCAGGGTGGCCGCGACGGCGTCGTGGCCCTCGCGCCAGACGGTGGCCGCGACCGGAACGATTTCGCCGACGACCGCCTTCGCGGGGTACCGCCCCTCGGAGACGACAGGCGCGACGTCATCGATCTCGATTCGACCGGCCACCTATCACTCCTCCTTCTGGCGCGGCCGCCGAAGTGCTCTGCCGGCACCGCCGGCGTGGCCGCTGTGTCGTCTTGGTCGCGTTCACAGTCAAGATGAATAAGCCTCGTCGCGCCCTATACCCACGTTAGTGCGCAGCCCAACCCGAAGCGGGCCAAGCAGTCCGACCGGGCGCTCTGCGAGCCGCCGGATTGTCAGTAATGTTGTTCCGCGTGATAGCCCGATGAAAGCGCTGAGAAGGTTCACCGTCCGAACGCATCTGCCCGACCGGCTGGCTGCGCTCGAACGGTTGTCGATCAACCTGCGCTGGTCCTGGGACCGACCGACCCAGGATTTGTTCGAGACGATCGACCCCGAGCTGTGGAAGCGGGTCGGCTGCGATCCGGTCGGCCTGTTGGGGCAGGTCAGCCCGCAGCGCCTGGACACGCTCGCCGGCGACGAGGAGTTCTTGCGCCGTCTCGACGGGCTCGCCGCCGATCTCGACGACTACCTCAACCGGCCGCTGTGGTACCAGCAGGAGCTCGAACACGGTGCCCAACTGCCCAACGGCATCGCGTACTTCTCGATGGAGTTCGGGGTGGCCGAGTCCCTCCCGAACTATTCGGGGGGCCTGGGCATCCTCGCCGGCGACCACCTCAAAGCCGCGTCGGATCTGGGCCTGCCGCTGATCGCGGTCGGGCTGCTCTACCGTTCGGGTTACTTCCGCCAGTCACTGACCGCCGATGGCTGGCAGCACGAGAGCTATCCGGCCCTGGACCCGCAGGGGCTGCCGCTTCGGCTGCTCACCGACCGCGACGGGCAACGGGTCCTCGTCGCCGTGGCGATGCCCAGCGAGAACGGGTACGACGGTCAGCTGCAGGCGCGGGTGTGGATCGCCCAGGTGGGCCGAATTCCGTTGCTGCTGCTGGATTCCGACGTCCCGGAGAACGACCACGACCTGCGTGGCGTGACCGACCGGCTCTACGGCGGCGATCAGGAGCACCGGATCAAACAGGAGATCCTCGCCGGTGTGGGCGGGGTGCGGGCGATCCGCGCGTTCATCGAGCTGGAAGGCCGGCCCTCGCCCGAGGTGTTCCACATGAACGAGGGACATGCCGGCTTCCTCGGTGTCGAGCGCATCCGGGAACTCATCGACGCCGGGCTCGACTTCGACACCGCGCTGACGGTGGTGCGGTCCTCGACGGTGTTCACCACGCACACCCCGGTGCCCGCGGGGATCGACCGGTTTCCGGTGGAGATGGTGCGGCGATACTTCGGCGGTTCGACCGACGGCCCGTCGGGTGCGATGTCGCGGCTGCTGCCGGGCCTTCCGCTCGATCGCATCATCGCGTTCGGCGAGGAGGACGACCCGACCAAGTTCAACATGGCCCACATGGGTGTGCGGCTGGCGCAGCGCGCCAACGGTGTCTCGATGCTGCACGGCAACGTCAGCAGGCACATGTTCAACGAGCTGTGGCCGGGTTTCGATCCCGGCGAGGTGCCGATCGGGTCGATCACCAACGGTGTGCACGCGCCGACCTGGGCGGCGCCGCAGTGGATGGAACTCGGCCGCGAGCTGCTCGGCAGCGAGGACCTCACCAGTGCGCGCGAACCCGCGGTGTGGGGCCGCCTGCAGCAGGTCGACACCGGCCACCTGTGGTGGATCCGCTCGCAGCTGCGTGAGCAGCTCGTCGAGGACGTGCGCGCGAGGCTGCGCCGTTCCTATCTGGAACGCGGCGCGGCGGAAGCCGAACTGGGCTGGATCGCAACGGCTTTCGATCCCAACGTCCTGACGATCGGGTTCGCGCGGCGGGTGCCGACCTACAAGCGTCTGACGTTGATGCTGCGCGACCCCGAACGGCTGGAGCGACTGTTGCTCAACGACGAGCGGCCGATCCAGCTCATCGTCGCGGGGAAATCCCACCCCGCCGACGACGGCGGCAAGGCCCTGATCCAGCAGGTGGTGAAGTTCGCCGACCGGCCCGAGGTCCGGCACCGGATCGCCTTTTTGCCCGACTACGACATGTCGATGGCCCGCCAGCTGTACTGGGGATGCGACGTGTGGCTCAACAATCCGCTGCGGCCGTTGGAGGCGTGCGGCACGTCGGGCATGAAGAGCGCGCTCAACGGCGGGCTGAACCTGTCCATCCGCGACGGGTGGTGGGACGAGTGGTACGACGGCGAGAACGGGTGGGAAATCCCCACCGCCGACGGTCTGGCCGACGAGAACCGGCGTGACGACCTCGAGGCGGCCGCTCTGTATGACCTGCTGGAGACGACGGTGGCGCCGAAGTTCTACGACCGCGACGAGCGTGGCGTCCCGGCGCGGTGGGTCGAGATGGTGCGGCACACGCTGATCGTGTTGGGTCCCAAGGTGCTGGCGTCGCGGATGGTGCGCGACTACACCGAGAAGTACTACGCGCCGGCGGCGCAGTCGCTGCGACGGACCGTCGAACCCGGCAATGATGGTGAACCATTCGGCGCCGCAAGGGATCTGGCCGGCTACCGGCTGCGTGCCCAGGAATCGTGGCCCAAGATCCAGATCACCGACGTCGACAGCTACGGTCTGCCGGACACCCCGCTGCTGGGTTCAGAGCTCACGTTGACCGCCACCGTGTACCTGGCGGGCCTGCGCCCCGAAGAGGTTGCCGTGCAAGCGGTGCTGGGTCGCGTCGACGCGAGCGATCAACTCGTCGAACCGGTGACGGTGCCGATGGCGCACACAGGGAGCGCCGACGCCGGCAGGGAAGTGTTCTCCGCGACCGCTCCGTTGCCCGTCGCCGGGCCGGTGGGTTACACCGTGCGCGTCCTGCCGCACCACCCGCTGCTGGCGGGCGACAACGAGCTCGGCCTCGTCACGCTCGCGTGACACACGCGATCAAGGTCGCGCTCGACGGCGGGCCCTACGGGATCGCGGCAGGTCCGGACGGGGCGCTCTGGGTGACGCTGGTGCACGACGGCGCGATCGCGCGGGTCACCGACAGCGGCGAGGTCGCGACGTATCCCGTAGCGCCGGGCTGTCGGCCGTCGATCATCACCGCGGGCCCCGACGGAGCGCTGTGGTTCACCCGCAACGGCGACGACCACATCGGCCGCATCACCACCGCCGGCGAAGTGGGCGCGTTCGAACTCCCTGCGGGAAGCGCTCCATACGGCATCACGACGGGCCCCGACGGGGCGGTGTGGTTCACGGCGATGGGCTCCGGAATGGTCGCTCGGATGTCGACGGACGGTGAGGTTTCGGAGGCTCACCGTGTCGGCGGAGCGCCGGCGATGATCGTCACCGGTCCCGACGGCGCGCTGTGGTTCACGCTGAATCAGGCCAGCGCCGTCGGCCGCCTCACCCTCGGCGGTGACCTTTCCATCCGCGAGACACCCACGGCCGCCTCGGGTCCCGTCGGCATCGCGGCAACCCACGACGACGCGCTGTGGTTCACCGAGATCGTCGCCGAACGCCTCGGCCGGATACCGATCGACGATGCCATCCAGGAAATCGACCTGCCCGGCAAGCCGCATGCGGTGATCGCCGATCCCAGCGACGGCGTGTGGGTGACGCTGTGGGGGTCCAGCCAGCTCGCCCGCGTCGGCGGCGACGGTGACATCGTCACGATCGACCTGCCGCCGGGCAGTGAACCGCACGGGCTCGCGGTGGACCGCGATGGCGCCGTCTGGGTCGCACTGGAAGCCGGTCACGTCCTGCGAATGCCGACCTGACCGGGCAATCGGAACGATTCTGGGAGCATCCGCACGCGTCGCACATCGGGCGCGGTAGGTTCCCAAGCGTTGCTAACGACGGAGGGTGGCCAGTGACGATTGGGATTGTGCTGCGGCGAGGCCTCACCGTGATCACGGTCGCGGGGGTGCTCGGCAGTTTGGGCGCCGCATCCGCGTCGGCCGATCCGGAGGCCGAGCCTGTCGTGGCCGAAGTGCCCGCCGAGGGGGCGCCCCCTCCGCCTCCGGACGGCGCCGTCGAATCCACCCCGCCCGCGGTGACCGAGACTCCCGACGGTTGGCGCCTGGAAATGAGCGCCGAGAAAGAGACCCAGGCACCGACACCTCCGCTGACGACCGCACTGTCGTCGCGCGAATACGTCGTCGGCGGCACCTATAAGGGTCGGCTGATCGGCCCGGGGGGAGGCGAAGCGCCGGAGGGCAGCCTTGAAGTCGGTTACGAGATCGGCTGCGGCATCGACATGAGCACCTCGAACGGCGTCTCCCTGACCGGCACCGCAGGCATCAACCCGTCCATCGGGCTGCTGGGGCTCACCGTGGTCGGTGGTGGCGAGGACTTCGGAATCCTGCCGAGCCTCGGCGGCAATGTCGGCGGCGGTATCACCGTGGGCCTCAAACCGGGTCTGGTCAACGTGGTGCCGGTGACGAAGAAGAAGTTCACCGGCGCGGAGCCGTGGGTGATGGTGAGCAATTTCCGGGTCAAGATCGACGGCTGCGTCGGCGAGTCCTTCATCCGCTCGTATGCGTACCTCAGCCATTCCACCGACCAGTCCGAGGCGATCGTCGCCTGGTACGGCGTGACGAAAAAGATCTGATCAGCCGAAGCGCTTGAAGCAGCGTTCGGTGTCCCCGAGGACGCCGACGCGGAAGGCGTCGATGCGGGAGAAGCCCGAGGGCACCGATTCGCCGTTGACGTCGCTGGCCACCAGGCCGTTCATCAGGATGCCCGACACGGCCTCGTCGACGTCGCCTGCGGTCAGCGCGACGGTGTTGCCGTCGGGGGTGGTCACGCTCTTCGAGAGTTTGGTGGTGGCGACACCGGTCAGGCACGCCGTGCGCAGCGCGGCCTCGGCGTTGTCCAGTGCGACGCCGCCGTGCTCGTTCTGGATCGCCTGCATGTACCGCGACACCAGTACCGAGTAGGCGGTGTTGTCGCCGGTGGCCAAGCTGACCGGGTCCTCGATGTCGGGCTGGGCGCCCATCACCGCCAGCTCGTCGAGGTCGACGGCGATGGTGTTGGTCGCCGGGCAGTAGGACGCCGGCGGACTCGGTCGCGCGTTCGTGCAGGCCGGGGGGTCGAAGCTGCGCTGCGGCGGGTTGGCGGGTGTGAAGAGGATGTCCATCGCGTCCATGACGGCCCCTACCGACTCTTCGGAGACGGGCCATTCGCCGGTCTCGTCCTCTTGCAGGAGCACCGGCAGATCGCCTCGGCGTTGGCCGATCTCGCGCATGTCGATGGCCGCGCAGGCCGACGGGCCGTCGGTGAAGCCGAACTGGAAGGCCGACAGGCGTTCGAACGCCGAACCGTGTTCGTCGACCCCGACTTCGGGGTCGTACTCGCTCAACAACGGATCCCGGAACGCGATGACGGACGCCAACACGTTGTTGAGCCCTTCGCCGGTCGACAGCGTGAATCGCGGCGAGTCGTCTTCTGCGACCCAGCGCATGTAGGCGCCCGCCAGACAGTCGGCCTGCTGTTCGGACACCAGCGTCGGGGTGTCGTCGTCGACCAGGCCCGCCTGCCTCTGCACGGCGTGGCCGTATTCGTGGGCGAGCACCATCGTCACTCCCATGTCGCCGAACTCCTGCCGCAGACTGGGCAGGAGCTCGCCGCGATCCCATCCGATGGTGTTGTCGGTGGTGCAGTAGCCGGCGTTGACCAAGGCGTAGGTGTCGGTGTCGCAGAACCCGGTGCTGTCGAATCCGTTGGCGTCCCAGGAATAGACGCGGTCGACCGGCTCGAACCGGCCGTCGAACGCCGCGCCGTAGGCGCCTTCCCAGAACTCTTCGATGTCGCTGATCGCCTGGCGGGCCAGCTCGTCGGAGTCACTCCCGTTGGTGCCCACCACCACTCGCGTCGGATCGCGCGCGTCCGGCCGTAAACCGGTGGGGCCGTCGGTCGCAGGCATGCCCGCGACACGGAACGGATCGTTGAACACCGACACGGGTTCGCCGCGAAGCGTTGTGGTGCATCCGGTGATGACGAGCACCGCCGACATCGCGGTCACGGCGCCCCGCACGTGTCGTCGATTCATGGACGCCGCCTTTCACGTCGAGGCGGCCGCAGGGCGCGCACTGAACCGTTGTCAGAATAGAAAACAATCACCGCGCGCGGAGACGTTCGAGCGCCTGACGCACGCGGTTCGAGTCGGTCGTCGCCCAGAACGGTGGCAGAGAGGCTCGCAGGAATCCGCCGTAGCGGGCGGTGGCCATCCGCGAGTCCAGCACGGCGACCACGCCGCGGTCGTCGACGGTGCGCAACAGCCGACCCGCACCTTGGGCCAACAGCAGCGCGGCGTGGCTGGCGGCAACGGCCATGAAACCGTTGCCCCCTCGGGCAGCCACCGCCCGTTGCCGCGCGGTCAGTAGCGGATCGTCGGGGCGCGGGAACGGGATCCGGTCGATGAGCACCAGCGACAGTGACGGGCCGGGCACGTCGACGCCCTGCCACAGCGACAGCGTGCCGAACAGCGACGTCTCGGGATCGTCGGCGAACCGCTTGACCAACGCCGACGTGGTGTCCTCGCCCTGGCACAGCACCGGAGTGTCCAGTCGCTCCCGCATGATCTCGGCTGCCGCCTTGGCCGCACGCATCGAGGAGAACAGACCGAGGGTGCGGCCGCCCGCCGCGGTGATCAGCGCGGCGATTTCGTCGAGTTGTTCTGCGGACCCGGTGCCGTCACGTCCCGGCGGCGGCAGATGTGCTGCAACGTAGAGGATGCCGGACTTCGCGTGCTCGAACGGGGATCCGACGTCGATGCCCTTCCACTCGGTCTCCGCGCCCGTCAGCCCCCACGCCGATGCCATCGCGTCGAACGTGCCGCCGATCGTCAGCGTCGCCGATGTCAGAACGGTCGTGGTGTTCTCAAAGAGCCTGGTGCGCAACAGACCCGACACCGAAAGCGGGGCGACGCGCAGTATGGTCCGCACCGTTGCGCGCGTGTCCTCGCGTTCGATCCACACCACGTCCGTGCGGTCGGGGATGGCGGGCAGGAAGGAGTCGAGGACGCGGGAGGCGGTGTCGCCGATATCGGTCAACGCCGTGACGGCTTCGGTGCGCGCGGACGCGGCCGCCGGGTCGCTTGGCGCGGTGTCGATCGTCGACCGGGCCCGGTACGCGGCGTCGCGCACCGCGGTCAGGTAGGTCGCCAATTCGTCGTCGAGGACGTCGATGCGGCCCGGCTCGGTGTCGTGGATGGCCGACGATAGCGTCGCCGTCGCCGCCTCCAGCCGTTGTGCCAGTTCCTGGTCGACCAGGCGCGCGGCCCGGCGGTGGGCGATGCCGAGCGAGGTTGCGGACAGCTCACCGGTGGCCACCGACGTCACGCGGTCGACCAACTCGTGCGCCTCATCGACGACGAGCAGGTGGTGTTCGGGGAGTACGGCGGCATCGGAGATCGCGTCGATGGCCAGTAGAGCGTGGTTGGTGACGACGACATCGGCACGGCCGGCTTTCTCCCGTGCCTTTTCTGCGAAACAGTCGGTGCCGAACGGGCACCGGGCCACTCCGATGCATTCGCGCGCCGACACGCTGACCTGTGACCAGGACCGGTCCGGAACGCCCGGGGTCAGCTCGTCGCGGTCGCCGGTGTCGGTGTCCGACGACCAGGCGATGAGCCGCTTCACATCTCGACCCAGGGCACTGGTCGCCACCGGTTCGAACAGATCTTCCTGGGACCGGTCCTCGGGCTCGGTGACACCGCCGGCCGAGCTTCCGTTGTGAATCTTGTTCAGGCACAGGTAATTCCCGCGGCCCTTGAGCAGGGCGAACTCGGGGGCGCGCGGCAGCATGTCGGCCAACGATTCCGCCAGCCGCGGAAGGTCGCGGTCGACGAGTTGACGTTGCAGCGCGATGGTCGCCGTGGACACCACGACGGGGTCGTCGGCGTCGACGGCACGTGCAAGCGCGGGCACGAGGTAGGCCAGCGACTTCCCGGTGCCCGTCCCGGCCTGGACGGCAAGGTGCTCACCGGTGTCGAAGGCATTGGTGACGGCCTTCGCCATCTCGACCTGGCCCGCGCGTTCGCGTCCACCGAGGGCTGCGACGGCGGTGGCCAGCAACTGGGTGATGTCCGACGTGGTGCCCACCTACGCGCCGGGAGGGATCAGCCGCGTCGGCACGGCGGGTTCGCCGCGGGACAGTTTCAACCCGTCCCACGGCAGGCTCGTCAGGCCGTCTCTGACCCGGGCGCGGGCCGCGCCGAGGCCCAGATCGGCGATCGGTTCGCCATGCCGTATCAGTGGAACGGTCAGAACCCGCGCGGTGAGGCCGTCGGGGTCAGCCGGCGGGCGCTCGTAGGGGAAGACGACCTCTTCGACGATCGTGCCGGTCGCCTTGGCCATCCGCATCGCCTGTTTACGCCCGCCGTGAGACTGCTTGTGGCTGCTGCGCTTCTCCACCGGAAGGCCGTCCACCTCGGTCAGCTTGTAGACCATTCCGGCCGTCGGGGCGCCGGAACCGGTGACCAGCGACGTGCCGACGCCGTAGGTGTCGACCGGTTCGGCGCGCAACGCCGCGATCGCGAATTCGTCGAGATCGCCGGAGACGACGATCTTCGTCTCGGTGGCGCCGAGGTCGTCGAGCTGAGCGCGCACCTGGCGCGCGAGCACGCCGAGGTCTCCGGAATCGATGCGCACCGCACCGAGTTCCGGACCGGCGACCTCGACGGCCGTCGCCACCCCCGCGGTGATGTCGTAGGTGTCCACCAGCAGCGTCGTGTCCACACCGAGCGCCTCGACCTGCGCCTGGAACGCCGCACGCTCGTCGGGGCCGTCACCGGTCGTGTACAGCAGTGTGAACGCGTGCGCGCTGGTGCCGAGCGTCGGGACCCCGTAGTCGCGCTGGGCCTGCAGATTGGACGATCCGGAGAAGCCGGCCAGGTACGCCGCACGAGCGGCGGCGACGGCGGCGTGCTCGTGGGTGCGCCGCGAGCCCATCTCGATCAGGTGGCGGCCCTCGGCGGCGCTGACCATGCGGGCCGCGGCGGATGCGATCGCGGTGTCGTGGTTGAAGATCGACAACGCCAATGTCTCCAGGACGACACATTCGCCGAACGTGCCGTGCACCGAGAGCACCGGTGAACCCGGGAAGTAGAGCTCGCCTTCGGCGTATCCGTCGACATCGCCTCCGAATCGGTACTCGGCCAGGTACGCGAGCGTCTCGGCGTCGAGAAAGTCCGCGAGCGAAGCCAGCGCCGCATCGTCGAATTCGAACTGCGCCAAGGCATCCACGAACCGTGCGGTGCCTGCCACCACGCCGTAGCGGCGGCCTTCGGGCAGTCGGCGCGCGAAGATCTCGAAGGTGGTGCGTCGGTGCGCGGTGCCGTCGCGCAACGCGGCCGCGAGCATCGTCAGCTCATACTTGTCGGTGAGCAGGGCCGGGGATGCGGCGGTCACACCGTCACCGTAGTAGCTCGAAGTGCCGGATATACGTTGGCTATCCTGAACGACATGGTTACGCCGGCGAAGGCTCGACCGGGGACTCGCGAAGAGCGGAACGTCAAGTCCGTCGCGACTGAAGACGCCGCCGTCGACACGCCCTGGGTGACCATCGTGTGGGACGACCCGGTGAACCTGATGACCTACGTGACCTACGTCTTGCAGAAGCTGTTCGGCTACCCCGAGGCGCACGCGACCAAGTTGATGCTCCAGGTGCACAACGAAGGCAAGGCCGTGGTCTCGGCGGGCAGCCGCGAGGCGATGGAGATCGACGTGACCAAGCTCCACGCCGCCGGGCTGTGGGCCACCATGCAGCAGGACCGCTGACAGACACGTGCGTAAGTGGAAGCGGGTGGACACTGCCGATGGAGCGCGTTTCCGGTCGGCCATCGCACCGCACGAGGCCGCCCTGTTGCGAAGCCTGGCCACCTCGGTAGTGGGCATGCTGGAGGAGCGCGAATCATCTGCGCCCGCAGACGAACTCGAAGCGATCACGGGCATGCGTACCGGCAATTCGACGCCACCCGAAGACGAAACGATGAAACGGTTGCTGCCGGACTTCTACCGGCCGCAGACCGAGCACCCCGCCGGTTCCACTGCCGCCGAGAGCCTCAACAGCGCACTGCGCGGCTTGCATGAGCCCGATATCATCGATGCGAAACGCGAAGCGGCGCAGACACTTCTGGACACCATGCCGGCGCAGGGCGGCAAGTTCGAGTTGAGCGAGGACGACGCGCACGCGTGGGCCGCCGCCGTCAACGACATGCGCTTGGCGCTGGGCACCATGCTCGCGATCTCACCGGAGGGGCCCGACGAACTGCCACCCGACCATCCGATGGCCGGGCACCTCGACGTCTACCAGTGGCTGACCGTGCTGCAGGAGTATCTGGTGCTGGGACTGATGGGGAAGTCGAGATGAGCTCGATCACCGACGTGGCCGGTATCCGGGTGGGGCAACATCATCGCCTCGATCCGGACGTGACGTTGGGTTCGGGTTGGGCCAGCGGCACCTCCGTCGTGCTGACGCCGCCCGGAACCGTGGGAGGCGTCGACGGCAGGGGAGGGGCGCCCGGCACCCGAGAGACCGACCTGCTCGACCCGATCAATTCCGTTCAGCACGTCGACGCCGTGGTCCTGAGCGGCGGCAGCGCCTACGGGCTGGCGGCCGCCGACGGGGTGATGCGGTACCTCGAGGAGCAGGGTCGCGGCGTCGCGCTGGACGGCGGCGTGGTCCCGATCGTGCCCGCCGCGGTGGTGTTCGACCTCCCGGTCGGCGGTTGGCAATGCAGGCCGACCGCGGAGTTCGGCTACCAAGCGGCCGCAAGCGCGGGCACCGAGGTGGCGACCGGCACCGTGGGCGCGGGCACGGGAGCGCGCGCCGGTGTGCTCAAGGGCGGTGTGGGCACGGCGTCGATGCAACTGGATTGCGGCGTCACGGTCGGCGCGCTGGTGATCGTCAACTCCGCAGGCGAGGTCTTCGACACAGCGACCGGCCTGCCCTGGCTGGCGTACCAGATCGAAGAGTTCGGGCTGGTCCCGCCGCCCGCCGACCAGATCGCCGCCTACGCCGACCGGCACCAGGAGTTCAGCCCGCTCAACACCACGATCGCCGTGGTGGCCACCGACGCGGCGATGAGCCCCGCGGCCTGCCGACGAGTGGCCGTCGCCGCACACGACGGCTTGGCGCGCACCATCCGGCCGTGCCACACGCCGCATGACGGGGACACGGTGTTCGCGCTGGCCACCGGTGCCGTCGAGGTGCCGCTGGACCCCACGACCCCGGCGTCGATGACGCCTGAGATGCCGCTGATCACGCAGGTGGGCGCCGCCGCGGCGGACTGTCTGGCCCGCGCGGTGATGATCGGGGTATTGGCCGCCGAGTCGGTGGCCGGAATACCGGCGTACCGGGACATGTTGCCTGGGGCGTTCGGGTAATCGCGAAACTGCACTCCAGCAGCCGTTTACTCGATTTTTCGCTGCTGGAATACAGTTTCGTGCAGAAAGGGGTAGCTGCTGTGTTGGTGATCCGAGCGGATCTGGTCGACGCCATGGTCGCCCACGCCCGCGCCGACCATCCCGACGAGGCCTGCGGGGTGATCGCGGGACCCGAGGGCTCGGACCGTCCGGAGCGCTTCATCGCGATGACCAACGCCGAGCGGTCGCCGACGTTCTACCGGTTCGATTCGATGGAGCAACTGCGGGTGTGGCGGGAGATGGACGACGCCGACGAGGTCCCGGTCGTGATCTACCACTCGCACACCGGGACCGAGGCCTATCCCAGCCGCACTGACATCGCACTGGCCCAAGAACCCGAGGCCCACTACGTGCTGGTGTCGACCCGCAACCTCGAGGAGCACGAACTGCGGAGCTACCGCATCGCCGATGGCGTCGTCACCGAGGAACCCGTCAAGATCGTCGAGCAGTACTAGGAAGGCTTCACCAATGGCAGTCAACGTTTCCATCCCGACCATCCTGCGCACCCACACCGGAGGGGAGAAGCGCGTCACCGCGTCGGGCGACACCGTCGCGGCCGTGATCAGCGACCTGGAGGTCAACTACTCCGGCATCTCCGAGCGCCTGATGGACAAGGAGAACCCCGGGAAGCTGAACCGGTTCGTCAACATCTACGTCAACGACGAGGACGTGCGGTTCTCGGGTGGGCTCGACACCACGGTCGCCGACGGCGACTCGGTGACGATCCTGCCCGCAGTGGCTGGAGGGTAACGGGCGTCTGATGGCGCGATACGACTCGCTGCTCGAAGCGCTAGGCGGTACACCGTTGGTGGGCCTGCGCCGGCTCTCACCGCGCTGGGACGAGGCGCCCCATGTGCGGCTGTGGGCCAAGCTCGAGGACCGCAACCCCACGGGCTCCATCAAGGACCGGCCGGCGCTGCGGATGATCGAGGAGGCCGAACGGCAGGGCCTGCTGCAACCCGGCGCGACGATCCTGGAGCCGACGAGCGGGAACACCGGCATCTCGCTGGCGATGGCGGCCCTGCTCAAGGGCTACCAGATGATCTGTGTGATGCCGGAGAACACCTCGATCGAACGCCGTCAGCTGCTCGAGTTGTACGGTGCGCGGATCATCTACTCGCCCGCCGAGGGCGGCTCGAACACCGCCGTCGCCCATGCGAAAGAGCTTGCGCTGCAGAATCCTTCGTGGGTGATGCTCTACCAGTACGGCAACGAGGCCAACTCGCTGTCGCACTACGAGGGCACCGGCCCCGAGTTGCTCGCAGACCTGCCGGAGATCACCCATTTCGTCGCGGGCCTCGGCACCACCGGCACCCTGATGGGGACCGGGCGGTTCCTGCGCGAGCGCAAACCCGACGTCAAGATCGTCGCCGCCGAACCGCGCTACGGCGAGGGCGTCTACGCGCTGCGCAACATCGACGAGGGGTTCATCCCCGAGTTGTACGACCCGGACGTGCTCACCACGCGGTACTCCGTCGGTTCCTACGACGCGATCAGGCGCACCCGCGATCTGGTTCAGGTGGAGGGGATCTTCGCGGGCATCTCCACCGGCGCGGTGCTGCATGCGGCGTTGGGCATGGCGGCCAAGGCGGTCAAGGCCGGCGAGCAGGCCGACATCGCGTTCGTCGTCGCCGACGCGGGTTGGAAGTATCTGTCGACCGGTGCGTACGCCGGTAGCCTTGATGACGCCGAAGACGCGCTTGAAGGGCAGCTATGGGCATGACCGGGTATCCGGGGACCACACCGTCGCAACCGCGCAAGCGGCCCGCCTGGGTGATCGGCGCCGTCACCGTCTTCAGCTTCGTCGTGCTGCTGTGGGTCATCGAACTGTTCGACTCGTTGTCGAACCATCGCCTCGACGACAACGGCATCCGGCCTCTGGAGTCCGACGGGCTGGTGGGCATCCTGTTCGCTCCGCTGCTGCACTCGAACTGGGACCACCTCATCGCCAACACCGTTCCGGCCCTGGTGCTGGGCTTCCTGATGACGCTGGCGGGGATGTCGCGATTCATCTTCGCGACCGCGATCGTGTGGATCCTCGGCGGTGTGGGCACGTGGCTGATCGGCAACGTCGGCATGCACTGCCCTTACGTGGGGGTGCGGTGCGAGGCCAACCACATCGGCGCTTCGGGGCTGATCTTCGGTTGGCTGGCGTTCCTGATCGTGTTCGGGTTCTTCACCCGCAAAGCTTGGGAGATCATCGTCGGCGTGATCGTGCTGCTGGTCTACGGCAGCGTTCTACTCGGCGTATTGCCCGGCACCCCGGGGGTGTCCTGGCAGGGCCACCTCAGTGGGGCGGTCGCGGGCATCATCGCGGCGTATCTGCTGTCCGGTCCGGAGCGCAAGGCCCGCGAGAAGCGCAAAGGCGTGGCGTCGAACCCGTACCTGCCGTCGTGAACCCGGCCGTGCCCGCCGAGGCACCCGTCGGCATCTTCGACTCGGGCGTCGGTGGGCTCACGGTCGCCCGCGCGATCATCGACCAGTTGCCCGGCGAGAACATCGTCTACGTCGGTGATACCGCCAACGGGCCGTATGGGCCGCTGTCCATCCCGCAGGTGCGTGCACACGCCCTGGCGATCGGCGACGATCTCGTCTCGCGCGGGATCAAGGCACTTGTCATCGCCTGCAACACGGCGTCGTCGGCCTGCCTGCGCGACGCCCGCGAACGCTATGCACCGGTGCCTGTGATCGAGGTGATCCTGCCCGCGGTGCGCCGCGCGGTCGCGACCACCCGCAACGGTCGTATCGGTGTCATCGGCACCGTTGCGACGATCGCGTCCGGTGCGTACCAGGACGCGTTCGCGGCGGCCCGCGACACCGAGGTGATCGGTGTGGCCTGCCCGCGGTTCGTCGACTTCGTCGAGCGGGGTGTGACCAGTGGACGCCAAGTGCTCGGGCTCGCCGAGGGATACCTCGAACCGCTTCAGCGCGCCCAGGTGGACACGCTCGTGCTGGGCTGCACCCATTACCCGATGCTGTCGGGACTGATCCAGTTGGCGATGGGCGAGAACGTCACGTTGGTGTCGAGCGCCGAGGAGACCGCCAAGGACTTGCTGAGGGTGCTCACCGAACTCGATTTGCTGCGGCCGCACGACTCCGCGCCGCCGCAGCGGATCTTCGAGGCGACGGGCGACCCGGATGCCTTCACCGCCCTTGCCGCACGGTTTCTCGGCCCGACGCTCGACGGCGTTCGACCTGTTCAACGTCACGTCAGCGTGCAGAGATGATTTCGGTCGCTCAAACCGGCCATGTTTTCGTCACGCGTGGGCCGGGCATGGCAAGCTAGTGACTGTGCGAATCACCGTACTCGGTTGCTCCGGCAGTGTTGTCGGGCCTGATTCGCCGGCGTCCGGATATCTCGTCACCGCACCCGACACCCCGCCGTTGGTGCTCGACTTCGGCGGTGGCGTGCTCGGTGCGCTGCAACGCCACGCCGATCCCAACGACGTGCACGTGCTGTTGTCGCATCTGCATGCCGACCACTGCCTCGATCTGCCGGGCCTGTTCGTGTGGCGGCGCTACCACCCGTCGCCGGCGCAGGAACGCGGAATCATGTACGGCCCGGCCAACACCTGGGCCCGGCTCGGTGCGGCGTCGTCGCCCGAGGGCGGGGAGATCGACGATTTCTCCGATGTGTTCGAGATCCGCCACTGGGTCGACAACGAAACGGTCACCATCGGCTCGCTGAACGTGACGCCGAAATTGGTTTGCCACCCGACCGAGTCCTACGGCATGCGCATCACCGACCCGGACGGTGCGACGCTCGTCTACAGCGGCGACACCGGCTACTGCGAGCAACTCATCGACCTCGCCCGCGGCGCCGACGTGTTCCTGTGCGAGGCGTCCTGGACGCACTCGCCGGACCGGCCGCCGAGACTGCATCTGTCGGGCACGGAAGCGGGCCGCGCCGCCGCCGAGGCGGGCGTCGGCGAGTTGCTGCTGACCCACATTCCGCCGTGGACGTCCCGCGAGGACGTCATCAGCGAGGCCAAGGCCGAGTTCGACGGTCCGGTGCACGCGGTCGTCTGCAACGAGACGTTCGACATCGAGCGCTCGGCGGCCTGATGGTCTCAAGCGATGGGTCGGAGTCAGCCGATAGGGTTGGCTCGTGTCCCGAAGAGAAGACGGCCGGCTTGACGACGAGCTGAGGCCGGTTCGCATCACCCGCGGTTTCACCACCCATCCCGCCGGTTCTGTGCTGGTGGAGTTCGGCGAGACGCGCGTCATGTGCACGGCGAGCGTCACCGAGGGTGTGCCGCGCTGGCGAAAGGGCTCCGGAAAAGGCTGGCTGACAGCCGAATACGCGATGCTGCCCGCCGCAACGCACGATCGGTCCGATCGCGAGTCGGTCAAGGGCCGCGTCGGTGGCCGCACCCAGGAGATCAGCAGGCTGGTCGGCCGGTCGTTGCGGGCGTGCATCGACCTCGCCGCGCTGGGCGAGAACACGATCGCGATCGACTGCGACGTGCTGCAGGCCGACGGCGGCACGCGAACGGCCGCGATCACCGGGGCCTACGTCGCGCTCGCCGACGCGGTGACCTATCTGTCGGCGGCGGGCAAGCTCTCCGATCCGCGGCCGCTGTCGTGCGCGATCGCCGCGGTCAGCGTCGGCGTCGTCGACGGGCGCATCCGCGTCGACCTGCCGTACACCGAGGACTCGCGCGCCGAGGTCGACATGAACGTCGTGGCCACCGACACCGGCACCCTCGTCGAGATCCAGGGCACCGGCGAGGGCGCGACGTTCCCGCGCTCCACGCTGGACAAGATGCTCGACGCGGCGATGACGGCGTGTGAGCAGATCTTCGAGATCCAGCGTGAGGCGTTGGAGTTGCCCTATCCCGGTGTGCTGCCCGAACCGAAGGACCCGCCCAAGAAGGCGTTCGGAAGCTGACCGAGCTGCTGGTGGCCAGCCGCAACCCGAAGAAGCTGGCCGAGTTGCACCGGGTGCTCGCGGCGGCGGGGGTGTCGGGGCTGACGCTGCTCTCGCTCGACGACGTGCCCACCTTCGACGAGGCCCCCGAAACCGGGACGACATTCGAAGAGAACGCGTTGGCCAAAGCGCGCGATGCTCACCGTGCGACGGGTCTTGCGACGGTCGCCGACGATTCCGGGCTGGAAGTCGCGGCATTGAACGGAATGCCCGGAGTGCTCTCGGCGCGATGGGCGGGCCGGCATGGGGACGATGCCGCAAACACGGCGCTGCTGTTGGCGCAGCTTTCGGACGTACCCGACGAGCGGCGCAGCGGGGCGTTCGTGTCGGCCTGCGCTTTGGTGCACGAGGCCGGCGAGACCGTGGTGCGTGGGGAATGGCCGGGCAGCATCGTGCGTGCCCCACGCGGGGACGGCGGGTTCGGCTACGACCCGGTGTTCCTGCCCGCCGGGTCGACGCGGACCGCGGCCGAACTCGACGCCGCCGAGAAGGATGCGGCCTCGCACCGGGGCCGTGCCCTGAGGGCACTGCTGCCCGCGCTGCGGGAGTTGGCCGCCCGAACCTGATCTTGTGCGCGAGATTCGGCCCTGCGATCACAAGCTCACGCTGGGCAAGGAAATTTTGTATAGCTCAACTAAGCGGTAGCATCCCCGGGGTGCGCCGCCCCTCCGCCCAAGCCGACGTCGGTAGGACGCGGCACCCGGCGATCGTCGTGGCGGTGCTCGCGGCGGCGGGCATCAGCGTGTCGCTGATGCAGACGCTCGTCATCCCGCTCATCCCCGAACTTCCCACACTGCTGGACACCAGCGCGTCCAACGCATCGTGGGTGATCACCGCGACGTTGCTCACCGCGGCTGTGGCGACCCCGATGTTCGGCAGGCTCGGCGACATGTACGGGCCCAAGCCCATCCTGATCATCTGCGCCGTACTGCTCACGGTGGGATCGTTGATCGCGGCGACGACGACATCGCTGGTCCCGGTGATCGTGGGCCGCGGGCTGCAGGGCTTCGGAATGCCGATCATCCCGCTGGGCATCAGCGTGATGCGCGCATCGGTGCCGGCCCATCGGGTCGGCACCGCGATGGGTTTGATGAGCGCATCGCTGGGTGTCGGTGGGGCGCTTGGGCTTCCACTGTCGGCGATCATCGCCGATCGCTTCGACTGGCATGCGTTGTTCTGGTTCGGCGCCGCACTCGGGGTGATGTCGGCGGTGTCGTTCGCGGCGCTGGTACCGCGGTTGCCCACGGTTTCCGCCGACCGCTTCGACGCGCTGGGCGCAGTCGGTCTCGCGGGCGGGCTCGTCACGCTTTTGCTGGGCATCTCCAAGGGCGGAAGCTGGGGCTGGTCCAGTGCGATCACCGTGACGATGTTTACCTCCTCGCTGGTGATCTTCGGGTTGTTCGCGCTGTGGCAGTTCAGGACCGTCGCCCCCATCGTCGATCTGCGCACGACACTGAAACGGCCGGTGCTGACGACGAATCTGGCGTCGATCGCGGTGGGCTTCTCGTTGTTCGCGATGTCGTTGATCGCGCCGCAGATCCTCGAGCTGCCTGCCGGCTCGGGTTACGGCCTCGGCCAGTCGCTGTTGCAGACGGGTCTGTGGATGGCGCCCGGCGGACTGGCGATGATGTTGACGTCTCCGGTGGCGGCGCGGATCGCCGATGTGCGCGGTCCGCGGTTCACCCTGTTCGTCGGGTCGACGGTGGTGGCCGCCGGCTATCTGTCGGGACTGGTCCTGATGAACAGCGCGTGGCAACTGTGCGTGTTCAACGTGATGGTCAGCATCGGCGTCGGTTTCGCGTTCTCGTCGTTACCCGCGTTGATCAACGCGGCCGTCCCGGTCTCGGAAACGGCCGCTGCCAACGGAATCAACGCGCTCGCGCGCTCGCTGGGTACATCGATTTCCAGCGCGGTGATCGGTGCGGTGCTCACGGTGATGACGACGACGGTGGCTGGGCACGACGTGCCGTCGTTGGCCGGTTTGCGGGTCGCGCTGCTCATTGCGGCAGGTGCGGCCGTCGTCGCCGCGCTCACCGCGCTGGCCATTCCGAAGGTCGGCGCGGTGAACGAGTCAGCACCCGATCTGGTGCTGACTACAGGCCGTAGCGGTCCTTGATCTCCCTGGTCTGGACCTGCTCGACGATGATGCCGACGAGCGGGATGGTCCCTGCCAGCAGTACGCCGATCGTCTTCCCGATCGGCCAGCGCACCTTGACCGCGAGGTTGGCGGTGAAGAGCAGGTACACGAAATACACCCAGCCGTGGACGACCGCGATCCAGTTCAGGCCCTCGACGTGGTAGACGTACTTCATCACCATCTCGTAGCAGAGCGCGATGAGCCAGATGCCCGTCGTCCAGGCCAGCACCCGGTAGCCCAGAAGTGCCTTGCGGACGTTGTCGGCGGAGGTGATCGGCGGTTCGGTCATGTGGCCGGGTGTTCCTTGTCCTTCTCGGCGAGCTCGGCCAGGTAGGCGTTGTACTCGCGCAGTGCGGGGTCGTCGACGTCATCGTCGGATGGGGTTGTGGCTGAGGGCTTTCGCGGAAGCAGGTCCTCGGGGATCTCGGTGATGTCGCTTCTGGCCGGCTCGGGTGGTGCTTCCTCGTAGCGCACGAACTTGTAGTAGGCGTACACGACGAAGCCGGCGAACAGCGGCCACTGCATCGCGTAGCCGAGATTCTGGAAGCTGCCCGAGGCCGACTCGAAACGGGTCCACTGCCACCACGCCAGCGCAAGGCAGCCGACGGCGCCGACGATCACCAAGGCGATGAGCGCCGGCCTCCTACGTTGCGTAGTGGACACCTTCCAACGGTACCGCGACGTCCTTCGGCCCGACGAACTCATCGAGGCGGGCCGACCGGCGGCGGGTAGCATCGACACGCGTCGCGGGCGTGGCGCAATTGGCTGACGCGCCGGCTTTAGGTGCCGGTGTTCGAGAGAACGTGTGGGTTCGAGTCCCACCGCCCGCACCAACTCACGTCGTGGCGAAGTACTTCTGTCCGCCGCTCGGTATGCGCCCGAATCCGGCTTTCAGCAGCGGCGCGAGGATCGCGACCGGCAGGCTCATCGCGTTCTTCGGTTCAACGGCGACCACCCACGTGAACCGTGTCTGACCGCCGTCGGCGTCGACGATGTAATCCTCGGCGAAGCGTTTGAACAGCGGCAGCGTCGACTCGTAGACGTAGAAGGACTTTTGATGGCCCTCATCCCAACGGAAGAAGCGCTCGCGCAGGATGGCGCCGCCGGGAGCGGTCACTTCGCGGGTGGTCCCGACTCCGAACGGGCGCGGTGAGGTCCAGGTGACGTTCTTGACCGCCGGGCCCCACGCCGCCAGCGACTCGTCCGACGTCAGCGACTGCCATACCTGCTCCGGCGTCGCGGCGTAGCGCTTCTCGTAGCGGAAGACATGAGGCGCCGAGACCAGAAAGTCAGCGTCGGCGGACAGCAGCGGATACCAGCGGGCCATAACTGGCCATCATCGCAGGCTTGTACCGGCGCGCGTCAGTCGTCTGCGCTCTGCTTGCCGAAGCAGACCAGGCTGGCGGTGAAGCTGATTGCGGCGACCGCTCCCGCGACGGCGGCCAGCGGTGCGTCGGAGGCGCCCCAGCTCGACAGGCTCACCGCGACCGCGATGATCGCGGTGAAGATGAGAAAGAGGCCTGTCGTGGCGATCGCCTCGGCGGTCGGGTTGTCGGCGGGGGCGAGAGCGCGCTCGCGCATCGGGGTCTCCTGGTGGCTCACGGAATCGGTTGCGCTGAGGTTGCCCGCTGGCAACGCCAGTGAAACCCGCGGCCTGAAAGTGCGGTTCAGCCCGCCTTTCGGACGGTGAATCCATTGCGTTCGGCCAGCGACTGTAGTTGCCGCAACGCGAACTGGCGTGCCCGGCCGGTGTCCGGAATGTAGATGCCGGCCCACACCCCGACCGCTCCGGGTGTCTGACACGCCTCCTGGGCGCAGAGCCAACGGCGAGGACATGTCCGGCACAGCTCCTTGGCGCCCTCGTCGGCCCCGAGGGCCCACCGGTCGGGGTCCTGAGTGCAGGCGCCGAGCGCCGTGTCCTGGGGCGCGTTGACCGCAACGGGGCGCGTCGTCCGGCCATTCAGCCGCTCGTCGACGGGCATCTGCGTTTCCTTTCGGTCGGGACGGTCCTCCGCCACGAGGGTGACAATACACGCGTATCGGTTTCCGACAATACACGCGTATTGGCTACTGTGTGGGGGTGAGCACTCAGACCTGCGGGTATCGATGACGGCGGCGTCGACGGGGCAACACGCCTCCGAGAAACATCAGCGCTCGAGCGTCGAACGGATTCGCGATGCGGCGCTTCAGTGCTTTGCGGCTCGCGGCACGTCGGCGACGTCGCTTCGCGCAGTCGCGGCGGAAGCCGGCGTCTCGCTGGGGTTGGTCCAGCACCACTTCGAAACGAAAGCCAACCTGATCAAGGCCGTCGACGACCACGTGCTCGGGGTGATGAATACCGCACTCATGCAGCGCATGCCCGAATCAACGGTGGACTCCATCACCGACGTGGGGGACCGCGTGACGTCCCTGGTGGCCGACGAACCCGATGTGGTCGCATATGTCGTACGGGCGCTGACCGACGGGAGTTCGCTCGGCACGCAGGTGTTCGACTCGCTCGCCGCCGTCGGCGCTCAGCGCTGGCAGGCGCGCAGGGAAGCCGGGCTGACCCGCCCCGACCTCGACCCGACGTGGGGTGCACTCAACCCGCTGGTGTTGGCCCTGGGCGCCTGGATCCTGCGCGACCACATCGAGCGTCACCTCACCGAACCGTTCGACACCCCCGCCCAACTTCAGCGATGGGGGAGCGCGGTGAACGCGCTGCTTCGCGGTGGCCAGATGCGCGACGAGTCGTGACGCTCCCTTTTACAGCGATGTGCCGCCCACCCGCTTGCGGTAGCTCGTCGGCGTCTCCCCGCAGAACTGAGTGAAGGCCCGGGTGAAGGAACTGAGGCTGTCGAAGCCGACCGCCGACGACGTCTCCTGCACCGACTGACCCGGCGCGGCCAGCAATGCCATGGCCTTCAGCATGCGGGCGTGCAGAAGGTATGTGCGCCAGGACAACCCGACCGAATCCTGGAACAGCCGCCGGAGCGTGCGTTCGGACACCGAAACGGCCCGGCTCACCTCTTCGGCGGTGACACCGTCGAGATGCTCCTTGGTGTAGGCCATGGCGGCGGCGACGATCGGGTGCTCGGACGTGGGCAGGCTCAACGGCGCCTCGTGGTCGAGTGCCTCGGTCACGAGATTGGCCAGCGTGCGGAAGAACGCGTCGGAGATCTCGTCGCCTTCGGCGCGGTCGATGGGCCAGCGCAGCGCGTAGATCATCATTTCGCGGATCAGTGGGGACACCGCCAGGATGCGCGCCCGGTCGCCGGCATGCGGGATCAACTGCGGGTCGAACATCACCGCGACGGTCCGGACGTCGGGGTTCATGGTCGCCTGATGGTCGAGACCGACGGGAATCCATGCGGCCTGCTGCGGCGGCAGCAGGTAGTGCGCCGAGTCGGTTTCCACCTCGACGACCCCGCCGAGCGCGTACTCGATCTGGTGCACGTCGTGCGAGTGCCAACCGGTGATCAGCGCATCGCCCTCATATAGATAGCTGCCGCCCAGCGCTCGACCGCCTCGTCGCAGGTCGATGACGCGTCGGTTCGCGCCGGCTGCCATGTTGGCCGGTTGGGCAAAACCTCTGTCCGATAGCGCAGAGACGGTCATGGGGCTAGACGGTACTACTGGGGTATGAACGTTGACGACCTGATCCTGGTGAGCATCGATGACCACGTCGTGGAACCGCCCGACATGTTCCTGCGACATGTGCCGGCGAAGTACAAGGACGAGGCGCCGATCGTGGTGACCGACGACAAGGGCGTCGATCAGTGGATGTATCAGGGCCGCCCGCAGGGTGTCAGCGGGCTGAACGCGGTGGTGTCGTGGCCGGCCGAGGAGTGGGGCCGGGATCCGGCCGGGTTCGCCGAGATGCGGCCGGGTGTCTACGACGTGCACGAGCGGGTCCGCGACATGAACCGCAACGGCATCCTGGCCTCGATGTGCTTCCCGACGTTCACCGGGTTTTCCGCACGCCATCTCAACATGACCCGCGAAGACGTCACCCTGGTGATGGTGTCGGCCTACAACGACTGGCACATCGACGAGTGGGCCGGGTCCTATCCGGACCGCTTCATCCCGATCGCGATCCTGCCGACGTGGACGCCGGAGGGGATGTGCAACGAGATCCGCAGGGTCGCGGCCAAGGGGTGTCGAGCGGTGACCATGCCGGAACTGCCCCACCTCGAAGGCCTTCCGAGCTATCACGACGAAGAGTACTGGGGCCCGGTGTTCCGCACGCTCTCCGAAGAGAACGTGGTGATGTGCCTGCACATCGGGACCGGCTTCGGCGCGATCAGCATGGCGCCCAACGCCCCGATCGACAACCTGATCATCCTGGCCACCCAGGTCTCGGCGATGTGCGCACAGGACCTGTTGTGGGGTCCGGCGATGCGCAACTACCCGGACCTCAAATTCGCCTTCTCCGAAGGCGGTATCGGCTGGATCCCGTTCTACCTGGACCGCAGCGACCGCCACTACACCAACCAGAAGTGGCTGCGACGCGACTTCGGGGACAAGCTGCCGTCCGACGTGTTCCGCGAGCACTCGCTGGCCTGCTACGTCACCGACAAGACCTCGCTGAAGCTGCGTCACGAGATCGGTATCGACATCATCGCGTGGGAGTGCGATTACCCGCACTCAGACTGCTTCTGGCCCGACGCGCCCGAGCAGGTGCTGGCCGAGCTCGACGCCGTGGGGGCATCGGATTCCGACATCAACAAGATCACCTGGGAGAACTCCTGCCGGTTCTTCAGTTGGGACCCGTTCAAACTCACCCCCAAGGAGCAGGCGACCGCGGGTGCATTGCGCGCCAAGGCAACCGACGTCGACGTCTCGATCCGGCCGCGCAAGGAGTGGGCGCGGCTCTACGAGCAAAAGCAGCTCGCCAGGGCGTGAGACCTGACGTGCGCGTCGTTGGCTGACGCGCACTCAGGGGCGGCCGGCCGCGTCGCCACGCGGTGGGTCTCCGAGCCGGAGTCGTTGCACCGAGGCAAGAATCGATGCCACGCCGATGCTCAGGAAAAGCACACCCAGCACGAGGAAAATCAGGCCGCCGTGCGCGAAGAAGGTGTAGCCGCGCACGATGCCGAGCGCGATGGCGACGACTCCGCCGAGGATCAGCCAGCGGGCCTGGCGGACGGTGGTCGGAACGAGACTGTTCATCACTGGTGGCTGCGACCCTGCGCTCACCACACCAGTCCGCGGACCATTTCGGCCGGCGGGATGTCCTCGACGGCGATGATGCCCTGCGGGGCGCGGCACACCCAGTCGATGACGTTGACGACGCGGGCCGCGGTTGAGACGCATCCGGCCTCGGTGACATCGAGTACCGGATGAGACAGCAGCGTATTCACTTCGATGCGCGGCTCGCCTTCCACGATCACCTTGTGGACGCCGGAGTGACCCTCGGGTGGGTACTCCCAGTCCGGCGCGGCCGCTGGTGTGAGCCGGGTGGTGTGCTCGACGGTGATCAGGGGCGCGCCGCCGCGGATTCCCTCGGCGGCGAACCGCACCCCGGCGAGCCCCCCGGGTTCGACGGTCATCATCTTGCATTCGATGCGCCGGTCGGCGTACCAGGGCTCGAATCGCTGCGTGACATCGTCGAGTTCGACACCGAAGTGGTGGGCGATATTGCGCACCAGCCCACCGAACATCGTGGTGATGACCCCGGGCTGGAATGCCATCGCGAGCTCGTCGTCGGCACTGGTGCCGAATCCCATTGCGGTACCGGTGTACTCGTAGTCGTCGTAGTTCCCGTAGTCGAAGACTTCCTGCACCGTGACCGATTCGGCGCGGGTCACCAGGCTCAACGCGGCCAGTACCGCGGTGTCACCGGAGTATCCCGGATCGATGCCGTTGACGTAGAGCGACGAATTGCCCGCCGCGCAAGCCTCTTCCAGTGGCACCCGCAGCCAGTCGTCGATCTGCCGAGGTGTCACCAGCCATACCATCGATGTGCCGACCACGTTGATCCCGGCGGCCAGGAAGCGCGACATCTCCTCGATCGCCTCCATCGGCCGCGTCTCGCCCAAAGCGGTGTAGACGACGCAATCCGGCTTCAGCGCGATCAACGCGTCGATATCGTCGGTCGCGGTGACGCCGGTGGGATCGCTCAGTCCGCACAACTCGGCGGCGTCGCGGCCGATCTTGTCCGGGTTGGCGGCGTGCACCCCGACAAGCTCGAGATCGGGCCGCCCGATGAGCGCCCGCAACGAGTGCTGCCCGACGTTGCCGGTGGAAAATTGGACCACTCTGCGCATCTCGCGTCCGTTTCTATCAGTAGTCGGGTATGGGCAGTGGCAGGTTGTTCGAGTCGATTCCGCCGTCGACGTGGAAGATGGCGTTGGTCGCGTAGCAGTCCTTGGTCGATAGGTAGACACAGAGCCGACCGAGATCCTCGACGTCGCCGAGTCGATGCAGCGGCGTGAGCGAGAGCATCGTGTCCAATGCCCCCGGCATCATATCGAGGCCGGATTGCAGTCCCTCGGTGGCGAACGAGCCGAGTGCGATGGCATTGACGCGGATCTTCGGCGCCAACTCCTGGGCCATCGCCCGGGTGAGCGCTTCGAGCCCACCCTTCGCGACGCAGTACGCGGTAAGCGCGCGGATGCCGAAACGTGCTGAGCCCGAGGAGATGTTGACAATGTTGCCGTGGCCGGCCTCGATCATGTGACGGGCGGCGAGTTGACTCATGATGAACGCTGACGTGACACACCAGTCGAAGGTGTGCCGGAAGTCCTCGTCGGTGATGTCGAGAAACGACCCGAACGTCGAACCGCCCACATTGTTGATGAGGATGTCGATGCGCCCGAACTCTTTCATTGCCGTGTTCACCACGCGCTCACCGTCCGGTCGGCTCATCGCGTCGGCCACCAGGGCCAGCCCCTTGCCACCCGAATCCTCGATGCCCTTGATTGTTTCCACGATGTCTGATTCGGTACGTGCCGTGCCGACGACCGTGGCGCCCGCTTCCGCGAGCACCCTCGCGATACCCTCGCCGACTCCCTTGCCGGCTCCGGTGACGATCGCGACCTGCCCGGCGAGGTTGAACTGTTCCAGCGCCATCGCAGACTCCTTCCGAAATTGACTGCAGTCAATCACACATGTCAATACCCGACCGGTATTGCTATCGTCGGGTCATGGCCGTGGTGGACAAACCCTCAGCGCGCGAGGCGAAACGCCTGCAAACCCGCGAGCGGCTGATGGGAGCCGCCATCGCCGAGTTCAAGCGGTCGGGGATGGCCGAGGCCGGCGTGGGAGCGATCGTGGCCGCCGCCGGGGTCGCGCACGGCACCTTCTTCTTCCACTTTCCCACCAAACAGCACGTACTGCTCGAGTTGGAGCGCAGGGAAGAAGAGCGCATCGCCAAGCAGCTCGGTCGGTATGCCGATTCCGCTCGCAGCCTGTCCGCTGTGCTCCAGGAGGCCGTCCGACTGGTGCTGGGACTCGAGCGCCGTCTGGGCGCGACGCTGTTCAAAGACTTTTTGGCGCTGCATTTTTCCCAGACGCGACCCACTGACGAGAGCGATGAGCACCCGGTCATCGTCAGGGTCGCTCAGGAGATCGAACGTGCGCAGAAAGCGGGTCGGGTCGCACCTGACGTCAGCCCGATGAACAGCGCGGTGTTCTTCCTGCTCGGTCTCTATGCGCTGTTGACCACCACGCATGAGTGGCCGACGCAGGGCTCGATGCTCGACGACTATGTGGCAAGGACGTTGCGCGGCATCGAAGCCCGATGATGGTTGACTAAAGTCAGCCACACTGCAAAGCTCATGCGCTGAGCGATGCAGGAGGTGGCCTTTGACCATGCCCGTGAATGCCGGGACCACAAGCGGCCTCGACGAGCACATGGAGCGATCGCGCCAGGTGCAACGACAGGCCGACAAATGGCTGATCGCGGGCAGCATTCTCATCGGCACGGCCGCACTCGGCGTGTTCGGCCTGCCGCTCTTCTTACGCGGTGTGTGGATTCTGCGTAACGCGGCACGGGAGGGCCTGACCGTTCGGCCGATGTTGGTGACGCTGCTCGGCTACTGCGTCATCGTCGACGCCGCGATCAACGTCTTCGGATGGGCGCTGGATCTGGTAGCCCACCACACGTTGTTGGCCCGAGTCCTGTTGAACGGCTGGGGCGCGATGTTCGACGCCGGGTATTTCTGGCACTACAACGAACTGTGGCTCGGCGGTGCGGCGGGTCCCGGCGAAAAGGCGCTCGAGGTCGGTCTCATCCTCACCGTCTTCTGCATGCGGATCGCCGCGGCGATCGGCTTCCTGCAGATGAAGCGGTGGGGGCACCAGTGGATGATCATCACCTGCTGGATGGGTGTGGTGATCTGGTGCGTGTACGTGTTCAACATGACCATGTACGCCGACGTGCGTTACGCCGGGGTGATCCTGCCGGTGGTCGGCTGGTGGATCTACGACATCTTCTACATCACGCCATTCCTGGCCATTCCCTACTTGCACTCGGTCAACCGCGAGATCTTCTCCGATTGACGTCTCGACTGACTTCACTCATTGACTTAGGTCAGTAACTAGGTTACAAATAGCGAATCATGACGGCGCAGGCGAACGTGTCGACGCGTGAAGCGCGGCGGCTGCAGACGCGGGAGCGCATCCTCGCCGCGGCGATCACCGAGTTCACGCGTGCCGGTATGGCCGGGGCGGACGTCAACTCGATCGCGAGGGTCGCAGAGGTCGCACACGGGACGTTCTTCTTCCATTTCCCGAGCAAGGAACATGTGCTCCTGGAGTTGGAGCGCCGTGAGGAATCGCGGATCGCGGACGAGTTCGCCGGTTTCCTGCAGCAGCGTCATGATCTGGCCGCCACCCTGACCGAGCTGGTGGATCTGGTCACCGGCCTGGAGCAGCGGTTCGGCCCGATACTGTTCAAAGAGATACTGGCGCTGCACTTCTCACCTACCCGTCCACACAAGGACGAGTGGACCGACCACCCGGTCATCGTCTTGCTCGTCCGCGAGCTGGAGCGGGCGCGCGGCGATGGTGAGGTGCATCTAGAGGTCGACGCGTTCTACAGCGCAACGTTCTTCCTGCTCGGCATCTACGGGGTGCTCACCACCACGGACAACCCCGGTACGCGCGACACGATGCTCACCAAGCTCGTGGCGACCGCCGTTCATGGGCTGGAGGTGCGATGACCCGATCGCACAAACGACGACACGACAGAGGAGTGCACAGTGTGGGCCTGGATCTGGGAGATATTGCGATACGTCGGCGCCTGGGGCGGAGCCGCCCTTGTCATCTGGTTCTGGTACTGGATGTTCTCGAGTCTGGGCACGTTCTAGGGCCACGATGACCGAACTGTCCGACGCGCACGCGATGGCGATCGAACGCAGCTGCGCCGTGACCGCCGTCGCGCTGAGCGACAAACGTCGCGAGGGTGTGCGCCTGGTGACCGGCGAGCACCGCCAGTTCAGCCTGAGCGGATCGTTGGACTACGTGCAGGTGCCGTACCCGTCACTGGGCCGCGACTGGACGCGCAGAACACTGACCTGCGGTGTGGCTCTGCAATGTTCGCCGTCCAAGGATCGGGTCGTCGAGTTCCGGATCAACGAATTGTCCGCACGCGAGCTCCGGGCACTGACGCTCGTCGAGGCCGGCGTCGCGCTCGGGTGGGTTGGCGCCAACTGGCCGGGGCTGCTGGCAGAGATGCGGCGCCTGTTGCCCAATGTTGAAGCGCTGCCGCAGGACACCACCGTCGAGTCCATGCTCAACCGCGCAATCTCGTTGGCGCGCACGAGTGATCCGCTGTCGGTGCCGTCGGTGGTCGGCAGGTTGCCGTCGGCCTACACGGTGCCGCAGAGCCTGTCCGACAAGATGCGACGCACCTTCGGCCGGATGCCGTGGACCACGACGCAGAAACGCCTGCCGCGCCCGTACTCCGTTCCCGTCGGCGGCGACGGCGGTGTGCGCAACCCGAACCTGCCCCCGCCGAGTCGGCCGCAGGACAACGATATGGACGTCACTCCCGAGCACCGGCCCGGCATTCCGTATCCAGAGTGGAACGCATGGACCAAGAGCTTCATGCGAGACCACGTGGCGGTCCTGGAACGCCCCCATCCCAGCCGGGACCGCCAGCCGGGCGCGGCGTCGGCGGACCTGCGGAAGTGGTTCACCGAGCACACCCATCGCGCGATGACGAACCGTCTCGAGGACGGTTCCGATCTGGACGTCGAACAGTACGTGCGCCACTACATCGACCTGACCACCGGTGAGGCCGTCGAACCGCGTATCTTCCGCGAACTGCTGCCCAGCAGCCGCGACGTCACGACCGCGCTTCTGCTGGACGGCAGTTCGTCGCTCGGTGTGCGCGGGGGCCGGGTCTTCAAGCTGGAGCTGGCATGTGCTGACGCGCTGTCGCGGGCGATGACGCATGCGCGGGAGCGTCACGGCATCTTCATGTTCACCGGCAACACCCGCCACCGTGTCGAGGTGAACTGCCTCAAGGACTTCGAGGACCGGCGGTTCGTGCCGCCGAGCCGGCTGGGACTGTCCGCCGGCGGCTACACCAGGCTCGGCGCACCCCTGAGGCACCTCACGAGCCGGTTGCTCGCGCAGCCCTCCGAGCGGCGACTGCTCATCGTCATAGGAGATGGCCTGATCTCCGACGAGGGCTACGAAGGCCGCTACGCATGGGCCGACGCCGCCCACGCGGTCGAAGAAGCCGCCGAAGCCGGAGTGTCCATCTACTACGTCGGCGTCGGGCCCACCCGGGTGGACCCGCTGCCAGAGGTCTTCGGACCGCGGCGATCCCAACGCATACGACGGGTCGAGGACCTCCCGCGCGTCCTTGCACACGTGCACCGCGAACTGGTCGCCGCATGAACCATCACCACCCGAAGGAGCTGCATCCATCGTGACAACCGACACCTACTACTCGAACGGCAACGAGGTTCAGCTGTTCGAGCAGGCATTCCACCAGCGGCTGCCGGTGATGCTGACCGGTCCGACCGGGTGCGGTAAGACGCGCTTGGTCGAACACATGGGGGCGCTGCTGCGCAGGCCCGTCGTCACCATCAGCTGCCATGACGACCTGACCAGCTCGGACCTCGTCGGCCGGTTCATGGTGACCGGAGGCGACGTCGTGTGGACCGACGGGCCGCTCACCAGGGGTGTGAAGGCCGGCGCGATCTGCTATCTCGACGAGGTGGTGGAGGCCCGCCACGACTCGCTGGCCATCCTGCACTCTCTGACCGATCATCGCCGCGCCCTCTATCTCGACCGCGCCGGCGAGGTGGTCCGAGCGCCCGACACCTTCATGCTGGTGTGCTCCTACAACCCGGCCTACCGCAGTTCGCTCAAAGAGCTCAAACCGTCGTTCCGCCAGCGCTTTGTCACGCTTCCGATGACCTACCTTCCAGCGGACCGTGAGGCCGAGGTGATCGTCGCGGAGGCGGGCATCGAGTTGGCGACCGCTCGACGACTGGTCGCCTGCGCCACCGCGATCCGCACCGCCGATGAGGCGTTCCACTTCGAGCCGCCGTCAACGCGTGTCCTCGTCACCGCCGCGCAGTTGGTCGCCGCCGGCGCAACGGAATTGGATGCCGCCGAAGCGTGCATCCTTGCGCCGCTCTCCAGCGACGGCGCGGTCACCGACGGCTTACGTGAAGTGGCAGTGGCCAGCCTGACCACGACTGACAACCCGAATTCCACACGCTAGGAAGGAGTCCCGCGTGGACCCGAAGGAGAAGCAGCGCAAGAAGGCGCTCATCATCCTGCAGATCGTCATCTACGGCTATCTGCTGGCGATGTTCCTGATCCAGCTCTATATGTCCTTCGACCGTGGATGGTGGTCGCTGTGACCACCACGGCGACAGTCAGTCTCGAGGACCACCACGAAGAATCCCGGCTCGCGCAACGCCGGGCCGACAAGTGGATGATCATCGGTGCCGCACTGATGGGCATGTGGGCGCCCGGCCTCATCGGGTTCCCGATCTTCATGCGCGGAGTCTGGCTGCAACGCCAGGCCGCGCGCGCCGGACTGTCGGTGCGGCCGATGATCGTCACCCTCATCGGCTACCTGGTGTTGATCGACGGCATGCTCAACAGCCTGGGCTGGGCGCTGGATCTGGTGGCCAACCACACGCTGATCAACCGCGTGCTGATGATCGGCTGGGGCCACATGTTCGACGCCGCGTACTTCTGGCACTACAACGAACCCTGGGTCGGCGGATCCGCGGTGCCCGGCGAGAAGGCGTATGTCGCGGGCCTGATCCTCACCGTCTTCGCCATGCGGTGCGCGGCGGCGATCGGCTTTCTGCAGATGAAGCGGTGGGGTCACCAGTGGATGATCATCACCTGCTGGATGGGCGTGGTGATCTGGTGTGCCTACGTGTTCAACATGACGATGTACGCCGACGCCCGCTACGCCGGTGTGCTGTTCCCCGTCATCGGCTGGTGGATCTACGACATCTTCTACATCACCCCGTTCCTCGCGATCCCGTATCTGCACACGGTCAACCGCGAAATCTTCTCCGACTGAACGCCAGGAGCACACCATGACGCCTTCACCGTCCTCGTCCACCGACGAAAAAGACCCCGCAGAGGATCTGCCCCCGGGCACCACGCCCTACTACGCGCGCATGCACAAGTACATCAAGCGCGCGGTGCTCGTCTGCCTCATCGCCCTTGTCATCGAGGGAGCGTTCACACTGCCGTTCATGGCGGTGTGGTACGGCTACCCGACCCTGAGCTTGACCGAGATCTGCAGCGGTTTGCTCAAGGTCCGCTATTCCGACGACACGCTCGAGTGCAAGGTCCCGTACCCGATGCTCGGGCCCCCGGAAGGCGCCGAAGGCAAGGACACCGCGCGCGACGAGTGGGGCATCCAACCGGTTCCCAAGTACGACCGGATCGGATTCCGCGAACTGGTGCGCATTCACGAGGAGAGCGAAGCCCGCAAAGCGGCGCAACAGCAGCAGGATTCGGCCCCGTGAGTCGAAGGTCGCCGGAGCAGCACGCGGAGAACTGGGATCTGCGCCACGAGGACTTCAACGATGAGGAGCTCCTCTACGACGTGTACGCGGTGATGCGCCGAAACGCGCCCTTCGCCCATACCGATTCGCCGTTCCTGAGCGCGACGCCCGGCGGCGCATGGGTCGCGGTGCGCTACGAGCAGTGCTACAAGATCCTGCAGGATTGGCAGCACTTCTCCAGCAATCCGACACCGGAGGCCTCCGAGCACCTCGCCGGCGACCTGGTCATCACGTTGGATCCCCCGCGGCAGCAGAAGTTCCGCAAGGTGCTCAACCCGTACTTCTCGCCGGCTCGGATGAAGGCGCTTCGACCTCAGATACGTGAGGAGACGGACCGGCTCATCGACGGCTTCATCGAGCAAGGCGCAGGAGATCTGGCCGAGGTGGCTTGGCGGCAGCCCGGCGTCGTGTTCTTCAAGTACCTACTCGGCATGCCGATCGACGATGTCCCGCTGTGCATCGAGCTGACCGACACCGCTCTCAACGGGGCGACCGAGGACTCGCGCATGGCGGCATGGGGCGGGCTCTATCAACACATCCACGACGCGGTCGCAGCGCGCAGCACCGAGCCGGAGCACGATGACATGATCGATGTGCTGCTGTCGGCCGAGATCGACGGTGAGAAGCTGCCGTTCGCCGATGTCGTCTCCAACGCGATGTTACTGGTGCAAGCGGGCCTCGAGACCACCGCCAATGCAATGTCATTCGCCTTTCATCACCTGGCCACTCACCCGGCGGAACGCGACCAGTTGGCCGGGGACCGCGAGATGCTGCCCCGCGCCGTCGAGGAGTTCATCCGGTTCGGGGGATCGATACACGGAATTCCCCGCACGGTCGCGAAAGAGGTTGAGCTGGGAGGGCATACGTTCCGCCCCGGCGAGTCGGTCATCGTCAACTACGCCTCCGCTAACCGGGACGAGCGTGAGTTCCGAGACGCCGGCCGGTGCATCCTCGATCGTCGCGAGAACCGCCATCTCGGATTCGGTGCGGGTGTCCATCGATGCCTCGGCTCGAATCTCGCGCGCTTGGAGTTGCAGGTCGGTATCGAGCAGGTGCTGGCGCGGATGCCGGATCTCGCCATCGACCCGGATGCTTCGCCACACTTTCACGGAAGTTCGGTCACGCGCGGGTTTCGTTCGGTGCCCGTCGTCTTCAGCCCCGCCGAACGGTCCGCGGCATGACGTATCGGATCGTTCAGTGGACGACGGGAAATGTCGGCAAGCGATCCGTCCGCGCTGTCGCACTGAACCCGCACCTGGAGCTGGTCGGGTGCTACGCGTGGTCGAAGGACAAGGTCGGCCGCGATGTGGGGGAGCTGTGCGGCATCGACGCGCTCGGCGTGTCCGCGACCGATGACATCGATGCACTGCTGGCGCTGGAGCCGGATTGCGTTGTCTACAACCCGATGTTCGCCGATGTCGACGACATGATGCGAATACTGAGCGCCGGCATCAACATCGTCTCCACGTCCGAGTTCATCACCGGACATTTCTTCGGCGATGACCGCGACCGCATCGTCGGGGCCTGTCGGGATGGCGGCTCGACCATCTTCGGCAGCGGCATCAACCCGGGGTTCATCCAACTGTTCGCCGTCATCTCGGCCGGGCTGTCGGAACGTGTGGACAAGGTTTCGGTCGTGGAGGCCATCGACACCACCATCTACAACTCGCCCGCCACCGAAAAGCTCATGGGCTTCGGGTATCCCATCGATCTGCCGGAACTGAAGTCGATCACCGAAAAGGGCTCGGCGATCTTCCGCGACGGAGTTCTTCTCGTGGCCGACGCGCTCGGCGTCGAACTCGACGAGGTCCGGTGCGACGTCGCCTACGCCCAGACCACCGAAGACCTACACCTGCCCGGGGACTGGCTGATCGCGAAAGGCTGTGTCGCCGGGGTGGACGTCGCCTGGAAAGGCATCATCGGCGACAAGGAGGTCGTCGAGATCCGCGGTCGGTGGCGCAAGGGGCAGACCCTGCAACCGGATTGGGAACTCGACATGGGCTACACCGTGGAGGTTCAGGGCACGCCGACGATCAAGACCACCCTGAGCTTCCTTCCACCCGAGGGATTCGTCGGCGAGACGTTGGACGACTACATCATGCTGGGCCTGTCGATTGTCGCGATGCCGGCGATCACCGCGATACCTGCCGTCGTGGCCGCACCTCCCGGCATCGCCACGTACAACGATCTGCCGCTTCTGCTTCCGAGGGGAGTGCTCAATGTCTGACAAAACGTACCGGGTCATTCAGTGGATGACGGGCGACGTCGGTCAAGTCGGAGTGCGACATTTCACGCAGTGCCCGATATTCGACCTCGTCGGCGTGTTGGTGCACAGCAAGGACAAAGTCGGCAAGGACGCCGGTGAGATCGCAGGCATCGGACCGACCGGAGTGGCCACGACCGACGATGTGGAGGCGATGGTCGCACTCGACGCCGACTGTGTGTTCTACACGCCGATCATCATGGACGTCGACACCGTGTGCCGGCTCCTGCGCTCGGGCAAGAACGTCGTCACCACCAGTGGCTTCTTCCATCCGACCGAACGGTTTCGCGAGGGCGGCGACAGGATCCGGGCGGCATGTCAGGACGGCGGGACATCGTTCCACGCCGGTGGCATCCATCCCGGTTACGCGGGCGACATACTTCCGCTCACGCTTGCCCGCGTCGCCAGCAGGGTCGACAGGATCGAGGTGTGGGAAGTCGTCAATGTGCTGACCGATGCCCCCATGGACCACATCGACTGGATGGGGTTCGGCAAGGACAAGGGCCAGTTCCTCTCGGAGCCAACGATTCTCGGTCTGGGTGTGCCGTTCTTCGCGCAGTCGATGCACATGGTCGCCGACGGCCTCGGGGTGACCATCGACGACGTGACCGCCGCGGACGTGAAGGCCGCCGTCGCCACCGAGGACATCGCGCACGACGAAGGCGCGATCCCGCGGGGAACGGTTGCCGCACAACACCACGAGTGGACCGCCTGGGTCGATGGCAACCCGTTGATCGTGTACCACGCCATCTACCTGACCGCCGGCCCCGATCAACTCGACCCCGCGTGGGATTGGGGAAGGACCCGCTATCGCATCGTCATCGAGGGTGACCCACCCACCGAACTCACGATGCACGGTTTGGTGGCAGCGGACGGGACCATGACACACCCGGGCTACACGTGGACCGCGATGGGTGCCATCAACGCCATTCCCGACGTCTGCGACGGCCCGCCCGGTTGGCTGACCCACCTGGACCTCGGCCTCGTCCGCCCGCGTGGACTGGTCCGGAAATGACGTCCGAACCACTGCAGTTGCACCACGTCGTGTTCGCGGTGGCACCGGAACGGCGGGTCGCGATGGCGTCGCTGTTCACCGACCTCGGCTTCGCATTCGAAGAAGCCGAACTGACCGAACTCGGCGTGCGCGTCCACCTGGATTGGAACCGGGGGATCGAGCTGATCAGCCCGGTTCCCGGCTCGACGGCCTCGGTGGCGAACTACGTCAACGACTTCCTCGAGCGTCGGGGTGACGGTGTCTACACGGTGGTGCTGCGGGTGCCCGACGCCTCGGCGGCGGAATCGGTCGCGCAGCGCTACGGCTCGACCACCCGCTTCCGCCAGGGCTTCTCCGGAGAGGGTTCGTATCTCGACGAGATCGACCTGTCGGTCCTGGGCCTTCCGCTGACGTTTCTGGCCACCAACGTGTCATGAGCGAGGGTTCGGGGTTGACGCAGGTCCTCTACGAGGACCTGCCGATGGCGCGGGACCGCGGTGCGGGCTGGGCCAAGCTGCGCGACCTCGGCCCGCTGCTCTACGGCGAGGGCTGGTATTACTTCACCCGCCGCGAGGATGTGCTTGCCGCACTGCGCGATCCGGAAACGTTCTCGTCGAGAACCGACTACGACGACATGATCAGCCCGGTGCCCCTGGTGCCGCTGGGGTTCGATCCTCCCGAACACACCCGCTACCGCCGGCTCCTGCATCCGTACTTCAGCCCCCAGACGCTGAGCGCGCTGCTGCCGTCGCTGCAGGCGCAGGTGATCGACATCATCGACGAGATCGCTGGCCGTTCCGAGTGTGAAGTGATGGCCGATCTCGCGATCCCGTATCCCTCGCAGGTCTTCCTCACCCTGTTCGGCCTTCCGCTCGACGACCGCGAACGGCTGATCGCCTGGAAGGACGCGATCATCGCGGTCAGCCTGGCGACCGATCCCAACAGCGTGGACCTGACCCCGGCAGCCGAACTCTTCGGCTATCTCACCGAAGCCGTTCAGGCACAGCGGGAGTCGCCACAGGTGGGCATACTGTCAGACGTGCTCCACGGCGAGGATGCGCTGTCCGACGCGGAAGCCACGGGGATGTCGCTGGTGTTCGTCCTCGCGGGCCTGGACACCGTCACCGCCTCGATCGGCGCCGCGATGCTGGAGCTGGCCCGTCGCCCCGATCTGCGCCGGCACCTGCGCGAGAACCCCGACCACGTCGGCGCGTTCGTCGAGGAGGTGATCCGGTTGGAGCCCGCGGCGCCGGTGCTCGGGCGCGTGACCACCCGGCCGGTGACCGTCGCGGGCGTCACCTTGCCGGCCGGATCACAGGTTCGACTCTGTGTCGGCGCGATCAACCGTGACGGAAGCGATCCCCACTCCGGCGACGACCTGGTGATGGACGGCAAGTTGCACAAGCACTGGGGCTTCGGTGGCGGTCCGCACCGATGCCTGGGAGCCCACCTGGCCCGGATGGAGCTGAGGCTGGTGGTAACCGAATGGCTCACGCGCATATCGGATTTCGACCTGATCGAGGGCTACGTCCCGGAGATTACGTGGCCCTCGGCGACCTGCTCGCTGCGCGAGCTCCCCCTGAGGATCCGCGCGGGGACGACGCCATGACCCTCGGAGCGGCCAAACCCAGCGTCTTCGACGCCGGACTGCCGACGCTGACCTACGACATCACAGCGACCCCCCAGGAGATCTACCCTCAGTTCCGCGCGGCGCAGCAGGAAGCGCCGATCGCGCTCGGCCCGATCGGCCCGGAGGTGCTGTCCTACGAACTGGCCAGGACCGTTCTGCGTGACCCGCGCTTCGGAATCCCGCAGGGCATACACCTGTCCGCACATGGGATCACCTCAGGGGAGTTGTGGGACAGGGTGACCCGCAGCATCCTGAATATGGACGGCGAGGAGCACCGCCGATTGCGCGGGTTGGTGTCGAAGGCATTCACGCCACGCGGGACGGCGCGCATGGACCCCACCATCCACACCGTGGTCAACGAACTGATCGACCGAGTCGACGCCCGCGGCCGGTGCGAATTCGTCGACGACATCGCCAGGCCGTACCCGATCCCGGTCATCTGCGCGCTTTTGGGCGCGCCCCGCCGGGATTGGCAGCGGTTCTCCCGGTGGGCCGAGGACATCTTCAAGATCGTCAGCTTCGACTGCGATCTGGCCGAGGAAGAGCCGGTGGTCCGCAAGGCGTGGGACGAATTCGACGCCTACATCGACGAGATGATCACCCATCGGCGCGAGGACCTCACCGACGATCTGCTCTCCGAGCTGATCCGCACCGAAGACGACGGCGACCGACTCAACGCGGGGGAGCTTCGCATGCTGGCGTTCAGCATCCTGATCGCGGGCACCGACACCACCCGAAGCCAACTGGCGGCGTCCATGCAGGTGTTGTGCGAGCATCCCGAGCAATGGGAGCTGCTGCGCGACCAACCCGGACTCGCGATGTGCGCCGTCGAAGAGACGATGCGACATTCGCCGTCGATGTGCAGCACCGTGCGCAGCGCCATTCACGACGTCACCATCGGTGAATACACCTTCCCCGCGGGCACATTCATCATCGTGAACACCTACGCGGCCAACCGCGATCCGGCCATCTACGATGATCCGACCCTTTTCGACATCACCCGTACCGATCCGCCACCGATCCTCACCTTCGGCGGCGGCGCACACTACTGCCTGGGTGCCAACCTCGCCCGACGCGAGCTCTGCGAGGCCCTGGTCATCATCGCGCGACGCATGCCGAACCCGCGCGTCACCGGGCCGGCACCGTGGAAGCCGCTGCTGGGCATGAGCGGACCGACGAGCCTGCCGATAGAGTTCGGCTGATGCGTTACCAGATCGACCCCGACGTGCTGCACGGCGTCGCTGCCCAGCTCGTCGGACTGCCCACCGGCGAACTGACCAGCCGCGCCGTCGAATTGCTCGCCGAGGCGTACCCCGACCTCATTGATGCGGAACCCGGACGGTGGGTGGCGAGCAAAGCAGGCGGAATCCTGGGCAAGGTCCGGTTCGTGTACTTCAGTCCGCGCGAGTACATCGTGATCTTCGGTTCGCCGACGGGCACGCAGGGCTTCTCCGGACGCTACAAGCGGGTGCAGATTCACAAGTTCCTGATGGCCGGACGTATCGACTCCTACGACCTGGAATCCGACGACAGCGCCGCGATGACGTTGCTCCCCGGTGAACGCACATGCCTGGACAAGGGTCAGGCGCGGGGCCTGACGATCCATCCCGGTTCGTGGCACATCGAATACGGACGCGGCGCGGTGGCGACCACCCTGCCGTTCGCGATGGTCGACACGCTGCTGGTGTCACTCGAATGGGAGTCGGTCCGCCGCTCGACGGTCGAGTTCGCGCGGCTGATCCGCCGCCGGCCGCGTCCACGTACCCGGTAGGAAACACGCCGATATCGCCGAGATCACCGAGACGGCAACCAGATAGGCCACGATCGAGTCGCTGGTCCTCGTCGCCGCGTACAGCGCGGTGGCGATGGTCGGGGCGAACGCCGAGCCCACCACTTGGGACAGCGTGTAGCCGATCGAGACCCCGCTGTAACGGACGTCGGGATCGAACGCCAGACTGAACAACGAGCCGGTCACGCCGGCGGCCGGCGCCATCGCGAACCCGAACACCAGCAGAAGCGCGACACCGAAGAGCAGCGCGCTGCCGGTGTTGATCAGCGCGAAGGCCGGGCCGATCGACATGCCCATCAGATCACCCCGGCCAGGAAGACGGGCTTGCGGCCCAGACGGTCGGAGAGCGCACCGAACATCGGGTATGTGGCGACCGCTACCACCGCCGCCACGGCCACCCCGAAAAGCGCTTGCGTACGGCCGATCCCGGCAACCGTCGTACCGTACGACACCAGATACGCCACGCAGATGTACGCGAACACCCCTTGAGACAAGTACGCGCCGGCGACCAGCAGGATCTGCTTCCAGTGCCTGCGAAACGCGTCGGCGATCGGCATGCGCACCACTTGTGCGCGCTGCCGCAGCGCCGCAAAGTCCGGGCTCTCCGATATCGACAGCCGGATCACCAGGCCGATGACGATGAGCAGGGCGCTGGCCACGAACGGGATGCGCCATCCCCACGCCAAAAACTGGTCGTCGGGGAGCCGCGACACCGCCCAGAACGCCAGCGTCGCGCACGCTGTCCCGGCAGGCGCACCCATCTGCGGGAAGGCCCCGTAGAGCCCCTTGCGCCGGTCCGAAGCGTGCTCGACGGCCATCAGCGTCGCACCACCCCACTCGCCTCCGACCGCGAAACCCTGCGCCAGCCGCAACACGGTCAACAGGATCGGGGCCGCGAGACCGATCTGGGCATAGGTCGGCAGAAGGCCCATCAGCGCCGTCGCGATCCCCATCACGAGCAGCGAGTAGACGAGCATCTTCTTGCGCCCCACCCGGTCCCCGAAGTGACCGAACACCACACCGCCGAGAGGACGGGCGACGAACCCGACGCCAAAAGTCGCGAACGACAACAGCAATCCCGTCGCAGGGGACACGGCCGGAAAGAACAGCTCCGGGAAGACCAGCGCGGCTGCGGTGCCGTAGATGAGGAAGTCGTAGAACTCGACCGTTGTTCCGATGAAGCTGGCCAGCCCCACGCGCATCGGCGAGACCGGTGAAGACACCGTCGACATCCTTCGATTGTGTGCCATACCCGATTTCGGTGCACCCGGTTGCGGTGACCGCAACGAAATACCCCGAAATCGCCGCCCACGCGTGCGCTATGTGTGCACCGTCGCTCGCAGCGGCCGCCGCGCGGTTTCCCGCATCGTCAACAGCGTCGCAAGGGTGACGGCGGCGGCGGCGATCACGTAATAGGCGGGAGCGATTTCATTGCCGGTGCGGTCGACGAGCCACGTCGCCACATACGGCGCGGTCCCGCCGAAGATGGCGACCGACATGTTGTAGCCGATGGAGTATCCGCTGGAGCGGACTCTGGTGGCGAACAGCTCTGCGCCGGCGGCCAAGGATGCCGACACGAAGACCGACTCGAGCGCCGCCAGGGTGGCGTGGGCGGTGACCGCGGCGGCCAGCGAGCCCGAATTCAGCAGTAGGAACAGCGGATAGGCGAAGAGGGCGAAGCCTATGGCACCGGAATACAGCAGCGGCTTGCGCCCGATCCGGTCGGACAGCGCGCCCAGTGGCGGGATCAGGATGATGGCCACCATGCTGGCGACGGCGATCGAGACGAACGCGTCGACCTTGGTGAACTCGAGTGTCTCGGTGAAATACGTTGGCAGGTAGGTGAACACGATGTAGAAGCCGACGTTGTGGATGACCACCAGGCCGGCGATCTGCAGGATGGGCCGCCACGAGGTGCGCAGCGCCTCGCGCAGCGGTGACGTCGCGACCTCACCCTGCTCGCGCAGGTTCTCGAACTCCGGTGTGTCTTTCAACCGCAGCCGGATGTAGAGGCCGACGACACCGAGCGCGCCGGCGATCAGGAAGGGGATTCGCCAGCCGTAGGAGTTCATCGCCGGTTCGGACAGGAGGGTTTCGAGACCGGTGACCGTCAGCGCACCGAGAAGGAAACCGACGACCACCGACCACACCAGAAACGACACGATGAAGCCGCGGTGCCTGTCGGTGGCGTATTCGGCGAGGAAGCACGCTCCGCTGCCGTACTCGCCGCCGGCCGAGAAGCCCTGCAGGCACCGCAGGAACAGCAACAGCAGCGGTGCGGCCACCCCGATGGCGTCGTAGCTGGGGACCAGCCCGATGGCCAGAGTCGAGGCCGACATCAGCAGAATCACCAGCGCGAGAACGCGTTGGCGGCCGATCCGGTCGCCGAGTGGGCCGAAGAAGAACCCGCCCAAGGGCCGCATGAAGAACGCGGCGGCGAAGACGGCGAATGTGTTGAGCAGCGCGGCGGTCTCGTCACCCGGCGGGAAGAACTTCTCGGCGATATAGGTCGCCAACAACCCGTAGATGGCGAAGTCGAACCACTCCACGGCGTTGCCGATCGACGCGCCGACAACGGCTTTTCGAATGGCCTCCGAGTCCGCGGTGCGCGCAACCATGCCGCTGTATTCCCCGACGGTCCGCGTCTCTAACCGGGATCGGCGGCCGGTGTCCACATCTGGGTGGGGGCGGATCGGCCGCGCAGGGTTTCCGATCCCTGTGCCTCCCAGCGCCGTCGTTCCGCCGTGCTGGCACGTTCGAGCGCGCTGCCTGAGCACAGCGCTCGCGCGGGAAACTCCTTGGCCCGGTCGGCCAGTCGGGCCGCCTCGTTGACCGCGTCCCCGACAACGGTGTATTCGTACCGGTTCTCCGCGCCGATGTTGCCCGCGAAGACGGGTCCGGCCGAGACCCCGATGCCGAAGTCGAGTGGCAGGCGCTGCAGATCGGTGACCAGATCGCGTGCGGTCATCAGCGCCGCCGACGCTGGATCGTCGACGCGCAGGGGAGCGCCGAAGACGGCGAGTGCCGCATCGCCTTGGAATTTGTTGATCAAGCCGTGCCGCTGATCCACGGCCGCGACGACGATACGGAAGAACTCGTTGAGCAGTTCGGCGACCTCGGCGGGCTCGTGGGTGGCCGCCAACGGGGTGGACCCGACCAGATCGATGAACAGCACCGCGACGTCACGTTCGTCGCCGGACAACGACTCGTTCTCCTCGATGGCTCGCCGGACCACGTCCTCGCCGACGTGGCGGCCGAACAGGTCGCGCAGCCTGTCACGTTCACGCAGTCCGGCCACCATACGGTTGAAACCGCGTTGCAGACGGCCGATCTCGGACCACTCGTAGACCTCGACGGACCGGTCGATTTGCCCGCGCTCCACGTCGGCCATCGCCTGGACGACTTCCTGAACGGGGTCGGAAATCGACATGGAGGTCAGGATCAGTGAACGCAGACCGAGCACGACCGCGACCAACGCGAGCACGATCAGCGCCAACTCGATGGCCGCGGTCTCCTCGAGAAGCCACCCGTTGTTCCGCATGATCAGCAGTGCGGCGATGGCGACGCCCGGCAGGGCGGTGCACACGGTCCACATCAGCAGCAGCCGTGCCCGGACTCCGGGCGCCGTCAACGTCGGCGTGCTGGAATCGACTGCCACGCTGGCCAATACGGGTCGCAACGTTCGTAGTGTGAACAGGAAGCCGGTGCACACCGTGGCGATCGTCCCGAAGAGCATGGCCGATCCGATCACCGCCAGCGCCTCGGATCCGGCGTCGAGGTTCAGTGGTACCAGGACCGCGGCAGTGAGGATCCACGGCGCCACCGTGGCCGCGGCCTGGCGGCGCATCATCGTCAGCGTCGACCGTCGTTCGGCGGCGGTGGGCTCGCGCCCCGCGCGCAGATACCGCAACGCCGGGAGCAGGATGTAGGCGGCACTGACGCCGACGGTGGCGGTACCGACCGCGAGCAGTGCCGCCGCGGTGATCACATTCTCGGGAGTGACCACGTCGCGACCGCCCAGCAATCCGACGATCGCGATGACCTCGACCGCAGTCAGCAGGTAGGCCGACGCAAGCCCGGCCACATACCGGGTGAGCAGGCGGCGCGGCCTCACCCAGAGGAAGGTATCAGTCGCTCGCGGGCAGGGGCTTGGCTTCTTTGAGAGACAGTGGCGTGGTGCCCACGCTCAGCGTTCCGGCACCGGCCTTCGTCACCAGGACTTCGGCGCCGTTGTCGTCGACATAACGCTTGCCCATCGCGTTGCCGTCAGAGAATTCGGGGTCGATCTGAACGTCGGTACTCTTCTCGGCATCCAGGGGCACCATCGGAACGCCGCCCGCGCGCAGATCGTCGAGGCTGTCCGAGCTGCGCACGACGATCACCTGGGTGTCGCACACCTGGCTCTGCAGTCGCGTGCCGTTCTTGATCATGCTGGGCTCCTTGCTATCTGGTGGCTGTCAACTCGGCGATCAGTTCTCGACGCAGCACCTTGCCGGTCGCATTGGTCGGCAACTCGTCGCGGAACACGACGCGGTCGGGGGTTCGCGATCCGCGCAACTGGCGCCGCACATACTCGCGCAGCTCCTCGGGGTCCGGGTTCGCGGGGCCGTCCGGACTGTCGGCCGGGACCACCACCGCGACGATGATCTGACCCCATTGCGGATCCTCGGGCCCTACCACGGCGCAGTCGCGCACCGCCGGATGTTCGACGAGCACGTCCTCGATCTCGGCGGGTGCGATGTTCTCCCCGCCGCGGATGATCGTGTCGTCGGAACGCCCGCCGATGAAGAGATAACCGTCTTCGTCGAGCATCGCGATGTCTTTGGTGGGGAACCATCCGTCACCGTCGAGCACCGAGCCGATCTCGGTGTAGCGGCCCGATACCTGCTCACCGCGGACGAACAGTTCCCCGGTCTCGCCGGGGCCGAGCACCTCGCCGTCGGCGTTGCGGATCTGTACTTCGATCCCTGGCACCGGCTGGCCGACCGAGCCCAGCCTGCGCAGGATGGCCTCGTCGGACGAGGCGAGCGCCTCGCGGTGGTCGTCGGGCCCGAGCACCGCGATGGTCGAGCTGGTCTCGGTCAACCCGTAGGCGTTGACGAAGCCGACCTCCGGCAACAGTGAGAGCGCCTTGCGCACCAACGGAAGTGGCACCTTGGAGCCGCCGTACGCCAGGTTGCGCAGGGTGGGCAGGGCCACGTTCTCCGTTTCCAGGGCGGTCACGATGCGGTCCAACATCGTCGGCACGACCGTCGCCGACGTCACGCCCTCGTCGCGCACCAGCCGGATCCATTCCCTGGCGTCGAACTGCGGCAGGTACACCATCTTTCGCCCCGCGTAGAGGTTGGACAACGCGGCGCTCACACCGGCGATGTGATACGGCGGGACGCAGATCAATGCGGCGTCGCCGGGCTCCGCGGAATCGAACTCGACCGTGCCGGTGATGTAGCTGGTGAGGTTGCTGTGCGTCAGCTCAACGGCTTTCGGGCGCGATGTGGTACCGGAGGTGAACAGCACGACCCCGACGTCTTCGGGATCGGGGAACTCCGCGGCCGGATCGCTGGTGCGCGCGGCGCCGAGGAACTCGTCGGAACCGATGACCTGCTTGCCCGCGCCGGCGACCATATCGAGGTATTCGGCGTCGGCGACGACGAGCGGTTGGGGGAGGCGATCGATGAGCTCACGAAGGCCGTCGGCGCTGAGCCGGTAGTTCAGCGGCGTCACCGGTACCCCGGCGCGAGCCGAGGAGAACAGGAGAAGGGGCAGCATCGCGCCACCCATGCCGACATAGGCGACGTGCGAAGCACCGGACTCGGCGATGACGCCTGCCCCGCCGTCTGCCAGGGCGCTCAACTCACCTGTGGTCAGCCGCAATCCACCCGACACCACGGCGGTGCGGTCCGGATTGCTCGAGGCCATCTCGAGCAGCAGTGAGATGCTCATGATTTGTCGACGAAGATATCAAGGATGGGGTCGTCCCCACCGCCGTAGCGCGACAGGTCTGTCACGCCGGACTCGGCGAGCAGTTCGGAGTCGATGAAGCATTTGCCGTTCACATCGGCCGGGGGGCGCGACAGGATCAACGCGGCCGCGTCACCCATGATCTGCGGGTCGCGCGACCGGTCCAGCATCTCCTGGAAGCCGGGAGCGTTGGCGACTGCAGACGTCGCGATGTAGGTCTCGGGCCACAGGCAGCTGAATCCGATGCCGGTTTCCGCGTACTCGGCGGCCCACCCCAGCGAGAGCAGAGTCATTCCGTACTTCGACAGGGTGTAGGAGGGGTGAGCGCCCAACCAGTGCGGGTTCATGTTCAGTGGCGGCGCCAGCGTGATCACGTGCGCGCCTGCCGGCTCCGCTCCCTGGGCGCGTGCCGCGGACTTGCGCAGGTACGGCAGCGCCGCCTTGGTGAGCAGAAACGTGCCGCGCACGTTGATGTCCATCATCAGGTCGAACTTCTTGGCCGGCAATTGCTCGGTGGGCTCGGTGGCGATGGCGCTGGCGTTGTTGACGACGACGTCCACCCCACCGAAATGCTCGACGGCCGCATCGACCGCACGTTGCACGTCCTCTTCTTTTCGGACGTCGCCGACCACGGCCACACCCTTGCCGCCGGCGGCCTCTACCTCGGCGACTGCGGTGTGCACCGTGCCCGGCAGCTTCGGATGCGGTTCGGCCGTCTTGGCCAGTAGCACGACGTTGGCGCCCCGCCTGGCCGCAGCGAGGCCGATTGCGAGACCGATGCCGCGACTGCCGCCGGAGACGACGAGCGTGCGGTCAGTGAAGGCGGACATGGACCTCCTTTGGCTGCGACCTGCGTCGCCCCACGATGCTAGCGGACCTCGAATACAGGCGGTATTGGCGTTCTCATTTTACGCAAGTGCCATATTCGCTGTGTACCGGGTCTTCGCAGGCTTTCGACGGTGGGGGACGCCCCTTCTCCGGTGCACGTTTCCGGCCTGCGGTATTGGCATTCTCATTTTTTGCAAGTACGTTATCCGTGATGAGCGAGCCAGTACAGACCCCGTCGGGGATCCCGCTCGAGCCGGTGTATGGGTCGACGGACCGGGCGACGGAACCGCCTCCGCCGGGCACATATCCGTTCACGCGCGGGAATTTCGCCACGGGATACCGCGGGAAGACGTGGACGTTCCGGCAGTACTCGGGGTTCGGGACGGCCGAGGAGTCCAATCGGCGTTACCGCTATTTGCTGGACCAGGGCGGAACCGGGCTGTCGGTGGCGCTGGACCTGCCCACGCAATGCGGCTACGACTCCGATGACCCCGAGTACGGCGAAGAGGTCGGCCGGGTCGGCGTCGCGGTCGACACGCTCGCCGACGCCGAGATCCTCTTCGACGGCATCCCGCTGGACAAGATCAGCACCAGCTTTACGATCAACGGCACCGCCGCCATCCTGCTGGCGTTCTACGTCGCCGCCGCAGAGAAGAAGGGGGTGCCGCGGGCCAAGCTCACCGGCACCATCCAGAACGACATCCTCAAGGAGTACGCATCGCGCGGCACGTGGATCTGGCCGCCCGAACCGTCGCTGCGGCTGATCGCCGACACCATCGAGTTCTGCGCGGCCGAGGTGCCCAAGTTCAACGCGATCTCGGTTGCCGGTGCGCACTTCCGCGACGCGGGCGCCAACGCGGTGCAAGAGATGGCGTTCACCCTCGCCGACGGCGTCACCTACTGCGACACCGTCGTTGAACGCGGGCGCATGACGATCGACCAGTTCGCACCGCAGATCTCGTTCTTCTTCTACACCCACGGTGACTTCTTCGAGGAGATCGCCAAGTACCGCGCCGGACGGCGGCGCTGGGCGACGATCGTGCGCGAGCGCTACGGGGCCTCGTCGGACAAGGCGTCGATGTTCCGATTCGGCTGTGTGGCCGGTGGCGCATCGCTGTTCGCGCCGCAGGCCCAGAACAACCTCGTCCGCGTCGCCTATGAAGCGATGGCCGCGGTGCTCGGTGGCGTGCAGTCGATGTTCACCGCGGCGTGGGACGAACCGTTCGCACTGCCCAGCGAGGAATCGGCGACCCTGGCGTTGCGTACGCAGCAGATCCTCGCCTACGAGACCGGCGTGACCAAGGTCGCCGACCCGCTCGGCGGGTCGTACTTCGTCGAGGCGCTCACCGACGCGACGGAGGAGAAGATCATCGAGATCATGCACGATCTCGAAACCCACGGCGGCATGGTCCGTGCGATCGAGGACGGATACCTGCAGGGCCTGATCGCCGACGAGGCGTTCAAGATCCACCAGGAGATCGAATCGGGCGAGCGACCGGTGGTCGGGGTCAACAAATTCGTCTCCGACGAGCCGCCGCCCGAGATCGCGACCTACGAACTCGATGCCGAGGGCCGCGATCTGCAACTCAAGCGGCTCGCGAAGGTCAAAGCCGAGCGCGACGCCACCGCGGTCTCCGCATCACTGGCGGCGCTGGCGCGCGCGGCCGAAGGTGACGACAACCTGATGCACAAGCTGGTCGACTGCGCCAACGCCTACTGCACTGTGGGAGAGATGGTTTCGACGTTGAAGTCGGTGTGGGGCGAGTTCCAGCAGCCGGTGGTGTTCTGATGGCGGACTCTTCTACGGCCGGCCCGGTGCGGGTCCTGGTCGCAAAACCCGGCCTTGACGGGCACGATCGCGGCGCCAAGATCGTCGCGCGGACGCTGCGCGACGCGGGCTTCGAGGTGATCTACACCGGAATCCGGCAGCGCATCGAGGACATCGTGTCGATCGCCTTGCAGGAAGACGTTGCGCTGGTTGGGCTTTCGATCCTGTCCGGCGCGCACGTGGCTCTCACCACGCGCACGGTCGAGGCGCTGCGCGCGGCCGACGCCGGCGACATCGCGGTCGTCGTCGGTGGCACCATCCCACAGGGCGATGTGCCCAAGCTCCTGTCCGCGGGCGCGGCTGCGGTGTTCCCCACGGGCACGTCGCTGGACACGCTGGTCGACGAGGTCCGCAAGCTGACATTGAGCGAGCAATGACGCCCTCGCCGCTGAACTCCCGGAGGAAGAACTGACATGCGCCTTGGCGTGATGATCGGGGCCGAACGCGGCGATATGGCGCGCAAGGTCAACAAGCTGGTCTCCGATATCGAGTGGGCCGAATCTGCGGGAATGGATACCGCATGGATGCCGCAGGTGCCCAACGACTTCGACTGTCTGACCATGGTTGCGCTGATGGCCGCGCACACCTCGAAGATCGAGCTCGGCACCGCGGTGGTGCCGCTGCAGGCGCAGCACCCGATCGCGCTCGCGCGTCAGGCGCTGTCGGTGCATGCGATGGCGGGCGGGCGGCTCGCGCTCGGGGTGGGACCGTCGCACCACTGGATCGTGCGCGACATGCTCGGCATCCCCTATGAGAAGCCGGCCGCGTACACCCGCGACTATCTCGAGGTGCTCAACGCCGCACTCGCCGGCCCCGGCGACGTCGACGTCGAAAACGACACCTTCACGGTGCACAACCCGACGGTCCTCGGCGCGGAGAACCCGCTGCCGGTCCTGGTGGCCGCGCTGGGTCCGGTGATGCTGCAGATCGCCGGCGAGCGCGCCGACGGCACCGTGCTGTGGATGGCCGACGAGAAGGCCATCGGCGAGCACATCGCCCCCAAGATCAACAAGGCTGCCGCCGAGGCGGGCAGGCCCGCTCCCCGCATCGTCGCGGGGATACCGGTGTGCCTGTGCGCGAATTCGGAGATCGAAGCCGCCAAGGACCGGGCGAACCGCATCCTCGCCGAAGCCGAGACGTCACCGAACTACCAGCGACTGCTGGACCGTGGCGACGCCCGCGATGTCGGCGATCTCTGCGCGGCCGGTGATGAGGAAGCGATCTTGGCACGCTTCAAGCGATTCGCCGATGCGGGGGTAACGGACCTGTCGGTCCGGCTGCTGCCGATCGGCGACAACCGCGACGAACTGATCGCGTCGAAGTACCGGACGCGTGAGGTGATCGCGGAATTAGCCAAGCAGGTGCGGTGAGCGGCCCGCTGGGTTCGGTGAACGCGCCGCTGGCCGGCATCCGCATCATCGAAGTCGGAGTCATGCTGGCCGGGCCCTACGCCACCATGCTGCTGGCGGACCTCGGCGCGGAGGTCATCAAGGTCGAGCCGCCGGGCGGCGAGATCTCACGGCAGGTCGGGGACAGCTATTTCGCCAGCCTGAACCGCAACAAGAAGAGCGTCGTCCTCGACCTGCGCTCGGAGGACGGCCGACGGCGGCTCGGCGAACTCGTCGCGGATTCCCATGCGCTGCTGGTGAATATGAAGCCGTCAGCGATCAAGAAACTTGGACTGACATACGACTCACTCAAGCGGTTCAACGAACGCATCGTCTGTGTGGCGCTGACGGGATTCGGGCTCGAGGGCGGCGACGATCCGGCGTTCGACTACGTCATCCAGGCGGCGACCGGCGTTGCGGCCATGACGGGACATCCGGACGAACCGCCGACCTTGCCGGGATACTCCTCGGCCGACAACTCGACCGGGCTGGCCGCGGCGCTGGGGCTGCTGGCGCAGATCGTGTCGGGCCGTGGTGGTCAGGTCGACGTGTCCCTGCGGGATGTGATGTTCTCGCAGCTGAACTACCGCGCATCGGCGTACCTGAATGACGGTGCGGCGCCGTTGCGTTATCCGTTCGGGGCACACTCGTATTACGTTCCGGCGCAACTGTTCGCGACGGCGGACGGCTATCTGGCGCTGTTCATCACCCATGATGGGTTCTGGCGCGCGTTCTCGGACGAAGCAGGTATCGAGGGCTTTCCCACGATGGCCGAACGGTCAGACAAGCGCGACGAGGTGCTGGCGGTCGTGGCCGCGGCGTTGGCCACCGATACAGCCGCGAGTTGGGAGTCCCGGTTGCGTCCCTTGGGTATTCCGGTCGCCGCGGTGCGCACATTGCCCGAGGCGTTGGAGCAGACGCCCGAGGTGATCGTGCAGGCGGGTGATTTCCGGTTGGTGCGCAGTCCGATTCAGATCGCGGGCTATGAACCGGAGTACCGGCCGGCACCCCGCGTCGACGAGCACGGCGACCTTGCGGTTCAGTCGTCGTAGGTCACGCAGATCGTGTCGGTGTCCGGGATCGCTTGGCAGGTGAGGATGTATCCCTCGTCGACCTCGTCCTCGTCGAGAGCGTCGTTGACCCGCATGGTGGCGCGCCCCTCGGTGAGCTTGCCCATGCAGGTGCCGCAGTTGCCGGCTTCGCACGAGAATGGCGGTGACAAGCCGGCCCGCCTGGCGCTCTCCAGCAGCGTCTCGTCGGCGACGCGGGTGACCGACACCTTCTTGCGGTCGAGCACGATCGTCACCTGTCCGCCCTGTGCCGGCTGGTCAGGTATCGGATCGGCCGTCATCAACAACTCTCCTGGCACATCGGTTCTAACTGGACGAGAATATCATTCTCGTTAAATGATACGCTATTCTCAAAGCGAAATCCGACCCCCGGGGCACTAGTGAGGACAGGGTGTGAGTGAGGCGATCGCGCTCGCCTTCGAGCAGCGTGAATACACGCTGTCGCAGCTCGACGCGCTGAGTGCCGGGATGGCCGCAACCCTGAAATCCCGCGGCGTTCGCGCCGGCGACCGAGTCACGTTGATGTCGTCCAATCGCCCCGAATTCGTCGTCGCGCTGCGCGCCGTATGGCAGTTGGGGGCCGCTGCGGTCCTACTCAGCCCGGCGTGGAGGCGCGCGGAGATCGAACATGCGCTGGCGCTGACCCGGCCGGCGCACGCGGTCGGCGATCATCCCCTGCTGGCCGAGATCATGCCGATGCTCTCGCTCGACGATCCGATCGAGCCCGAGCAGCGGGAGGTCACCGCACCCGATCCCCAGGCCGACGCCCTGTTCGTGTTCAGTTCCGGCACCACCGGTATGCCGAAGGCGGTTCGGCACACCCATGCGGCGTTCGCCGTCGCGGTGCGGCACTGGCGCGATGCCTGCAGCTGTCGTCGTCGGACCGCATGCAGATCATGACCCCGCCGCCACACATCCTGGGCCTGCTCAACATCGTGATGGCGCTCGACACGGGGACCTGGATCCGGCTGCACCGGCGCTTCGACATCGACACCATGTTGCGGCATATCGAAAGCGACCGGCTCACCATCGAGATGGCCGTGGCGCCAATCGCTTTGGCGCTGGCGGCCCATCCGGATCTGGAGTCCCACGACCTATCGTCGCTGCGCTACATCATGTGGTGCGCGACGCCGGTCACCGAGAGCGTCGCACAGGCCGTCACCGCCAGGACCGGGGTGAAGTGGGTGACCGCGTACGGCGCCAGCGAGTTGCCGGTGATCTCGTGTAACGAGCTCGACGGCCGCCACCTCGACACCGTTGGCCGGCCCGTGCCCGGTGCGCGCGTACGCGTGGTGTCCCTGGACACCGGTGCGGTCCTGGAGTCGGGCGAGCCCGGCGAGATCGAGGTGCAGTCGGATTCGGTGATGGCGGGCTACCTGCCGGAGTCGGCGACCGCGGCAGCCTTCCACGACGGGTGGTACCGCACCGGCGACGTCGGCTATCTGGACGACGACGGTTGGCTGCGGATCACCGACCGGTCGAAGGAGATGATCAAGGTGCGCGGCTTTCAAGTTGCGCCCGCCGAGGTCGAGGCCGTGTTGCACGGGCATCCCGCGGTCGACGACTGCGCGGTGTTCGGGGTGCCCGACGCGGCCAACGGCGAGGCGATCGTCGCGGCCGTGAAGACGAATACCCCTGTGCCGGAGGACGAATTGGCGTCGTGGGTGGGGGAGCGGCTGGCGTCGTACAAGCGGCCCAGCCGGGTGGTCGTCGTGCCCGAGATCCCGCGGCTGCCTTCCGGGAAGGTTCTGCGTCGAGTGTTGAAGGAGCGTCTGTGGACGTCCGTCTGACAAGTGAACAACAACAGTTGAGGGCCGCGGCGGCGAGCTTGGCCGACGACCTCGGTCCGGGGTCGGTCGCCGACCTCGAGGATGCCAGCAGGGTCGCCAGACTGGAGAAGGCCGTGGACGCCACGGGCTTTCGCACGCTTCGCTCGGACGGGGCGTCGGGTGTCGAGGTCGCGATCGTGGCCGAGGAGTTCGCCCGAAGGCTCGTCGACGTGCCGTTCATCGGGCCCTTACTGGCCGACGACCTTCGCATGCGAGGCGGCGGTGAGCCGGTTGCGGCAGAGGCGGCGGATTCGATCGACCTGACGAAAAGCCTTGCCGGCGTGGTTGAGTCACCCACCGAACTCGATAGCCTGTCGGACGAGGATGCCGGCCGATGGCGGGCGCTGGCGCTGACGGTCACGTGCGCCGACCTGGTCGGGGCGGCCAGGGGAGCCCAGGATCTGGCCGTCGAGTACGCCAAGGTGCGTGAGCAGTACGGTTCGACGATCGGGTCGTACCAGGCGGTCGGTCACCTGCTGGCCGAGAGCCTGGCACTGATCGAGGGTTCGATCAGCGTGTTGCGGCATGCCGCATGGGCGGTCGACGAACTCCCGTCCGCCGAGGCCGTCGAGGCGGCCGGGGTTGCCAAGATCTACTGTGCGCGAGCGGCGTTGACCGTCTGCGAGACCTCGATCCAGGTGCACGGCGGTATCGGCAACACGTGGGAGTGCTTGGCCCACGTCTACCTGCGCCGGGTGCTGTCCGCCACCGAGACGTGGCCCGTGAAGTTGGAGGAGTTGTCCATTGGACTTTCGTGACTCACCGGAGGAAGCCGCGTTCCGCGACCGTCTGCGCGGCTGGCTGAGCGAGCAGAAGGGCAAGTTCCCGACGTCGGGCGACGAGTACTGGGCCGCCCAGGGTGCGTGGCACCAGGCGCTGTATGAGGCCGGGTTCTTCGGCACCTCGTGGCCCAAAGAGTATGGCGGACAGGATCTGCCTCCGGTCTACGACGTCATCGTCGACGAGGAGATCGCCAAGGCCGGTGCGCCGGCGCGGCCGAGCCTCGGATACCTGGTGGTGGGGCTGTCGCATCACGGAAGCGAGGAACTTCGCCAACGGTTCCTGCCGGGAATGATCAACGGCACCGAGCGGTGGTGCCAGGGCTTCTCCGAGCCTGGCGCCGGCTCAGACCTGGCGTCGCTGACCACGACGGCGACCAGAGAGGGCGACGAGTACATCATCCATGGTCACAAGATCTGGACCAGCTATTCCGATGTGGCCGACTGGTGTCTGTTGCTGGCTCGTACGGACAAGGATGTGCCCAAGCACAAGGGTATTTCGGCGTTCATCGTGCCGATGCACCAACCGGGGATCGAACAGCGGCCGCTGAAGATGATCAGCGGCGTCACCAAGGAGTTCGGCCAGGTGCTGTTCGACGGGGCCCGGGTGCCCGCGGAGAACATGGTCGGCGCGCCGGGTGAGGGCTGGAAGTTGGCGATGACCGTCGTCAGCCACGAGCGCGAGCCGTCGACGCTCGGGTTCTCGGCCCGCTACGGAAAGCTGGTGCGGCAGTTGGCCTCACGGGTGGACGGCTCGGCTCCCGAGGAGCTGGCGTGGGCGTGGGTGCAGACCGAGATGCTGCGGTTGCACGTGCGCAGGAGGTTGTCCGAACAGCTCGACGGGATGACGCACGGGCCGCAGGGCTCGCTGGACAAACTGTTGATGACGTGGACCGAGCAGTCCGTCGGTCACGCCGCGCTGGCCACCGTCGGCACCGGTGATCCCGAATTGTTCGGCGCCTACATGTACAGCCGCGCGCAGAGCGTGATGGGCGGTACCTCGCAGATTCAGAAGAACATCATCGCTTCGCGCATTCTCGGATTAGGAGTTTGAGTTGTACGACCTACCACCGGAGATCGACGTCCAGGCCGACGGCGCATTGCGCATCATCACGCTGAACCGGCCGGAATCCTTGAATTCGGTCAACGACGACCTGCATTGCGGGCTCGCCTGGCTGTGGCCGCGGCTCGCCGAGGACCGGGAGGCTCGCGCGGCGGTGATCACCGGTGCGGGACGGGCTTTTTCGGCCGGCGGCGACTTCGGCTATCTCGAGGAGCTGCGTCAGGACGCTGACCTACGCGCCAAGACGATTTTGCACGGCCGCGAGATCGTGCTGGGCATGGCGCGCTGCCGGATTCCGGTGGTGGCGGCCGTCAACGGTCCCGCGATGGGCCTGGGCTGCAGCCTGGTGGCCTTGTCCGACATCGTTTACATCAAAGATGATGCCTACCTTGCCGATCCACACGTTCAGGTCGGATTGGTCGCCGCCGACGGTGGACCGCTGGTGTGGCCGCTGGAGATGAGCTTGCTGCACGCCAAGGAATACGCGCTGACCGGTGCGCGGATTTCGGCCCAGCGCGCCGCCGAGTTGGGGTTGGCGAACCACGTCGTCGAAGACCCGTTGAGCGAGGCGATCGCCTGCGCGAAGAAGATCATGGAGCTGCCGCGCCAGGCGGTCGAAAGCACCAAGCGGCTGTTGAACATTCACCTCGAGCGCTCCGTGCTGGCGGTGCTCGACTACGCCAACACCGCGGAGGAGCAGTCCTTCAAGACCGACGATTTCCGCGAGATCGTCACCCGGCTGAACGCCAAGAAGAAGTAGCGCACACTCAGTTTGGCGCGAGCGTGCGTGTCTGCTGCGCGACACGCCGCTCGCGCGCGCCGCTATGCGCACGCTCATGCGCGTGCGAGTGTGCGCAACCTGTCGAACCCGACCGGTATGCGAAACGCACGGGCTCGTATGGCCCGTGCTGAGCACACGTGCCAGATGCAGACGCGCACCGTCGCGATGGCGCGATGGTGCGCAAACTGCTGAAATTGCGCGGCGTGTCGTGTGCAAACACGCACGCTCGCGGAACAGGGAATTACTTGGGTGGGAAGCGTAGAGCTCCGTCGAGGCGGATGATTTCGCCGTTGAGATAGTCGTTTTCGATGATGCTCTGCGCCAACTGCGCGTACTCCGTCGACCGGCCCATCCGCTTGGGGAACGGCACCTGCGGACCCCAGTACTGCTCGAGTTGGTCGGCGGCCTGTCCATACGCCGGGGTGTTGATGGTGCCGGGCGCGATGGTGACCACGCGGATGCCGAGCGGCGAGAGGTCGCGGGCCGCATTCAGCGTCATGCCGATCACGCCGCCCTTGGCCGCGGCATACGGCAGCTGACCGATCTGACCCTCGTAACCGGCGATCGACGCGGTATTGATGATCACGCCGCGGGCGCCCTCGTCGAGCGGCTCGGACTTCGCGATCTCGGCGGCCGCCAGCCGCATCACGTTGAAGACCGCGGTCAAGTAGAACTCGATCGTCGTCTTGAAACCGTCGAGGTCCAGCGGGGAGCCGTCCTTGCCGATGAGCCGGCCGCCGCTGGCCGGGCCGCCGTGGGTATCCACCGAGATGCGCAGCGGAGCAAGCGCCGCGGCCTCGGCGATCGCCGCGTTGACAGAGTCCTCCGACGTCGCGTCGGTGCGGACGTAGCGCACGCCGAGCTCGCCTTCCAGCTTCTTGCCCTTGTCGTCGGCCATGTCCGCGACGACGACCTTGGCTCCGGCCCCGTGCAGACGCCGGACCGTCGCCTCGCCGAGGCCGCCGGCGCCGCCGACCACGATTGCCGAGCTACCCGCAATCTGCATATGGTTCCCCTTCTTGCAACTAGCACTCTCGGCTTGAGAGAATAACATTCTCATACGTCGAGACGGAGATACCCATGCCCGAAGCCGTGATCGTTTCTGCCCTGCGCACCCCCATCGGCACCGCGATGAAGGGCACGTTGCGAGACACCGACGCCTACGAGATGGCCGAGCATGTGATCGGCGCGGCCGCCGGTGAGGTGAACGGCCTGGCGATCGACGACGTGATCCTCGGCGAGGGGCTCTACGGCGGCGGGGTGATCGCTCGCCATGCCGCGATCACCGCGGGCCTCACCTCGGTGCCCGGGCTGTCGAACAACCGGCATTGCGCTGCGGGGCAGGCCGCGGTCCAGAGCGCCGCCGCCAGCATTCGCGCGGGCATGGATCAAGTGGTGATCGCCGGTGGCGTCAACTCCGCCTCGACCACGCCCCGCTTCACCCGCCGCGCCAGCAGCGCGAAAGACGCCGCGATGCTCGACTGGTTTCCCCCGACGCACCCCGACCGCGCCGACGCACCGAACATGGACATGTCGATCACCGTCGGCTGGAACGCCGCCGTGCGCGCGGGCGTGAGCCGCGAGGAGATGGACGAGTGGGCGCTGGGCTCGCACCGCAAGGCGATCCGGGCGATCGACGAGGGCCGCTTCAAGGACGAGATCGTCCCGATCGAGACGCCCTACGGGCAGTTCGACACCGACGAGCATCCCCGTCGCGACACCAGCATCGAGAAGCTCGCCGCGCTCAAGCCGCTGCATCCCGAGATCGAGGGCTTCTCCATCACCGCGGGCAACGCCTGCGGAGCCAACGACGGGGCCGCCGTGCTGACGCTGGCCAGCGACCGGCTCGGGCTGCCCTCACTGGGCACCGTCAAGGCGTGGGCGTCGGTCGGTGTCGATCCCGCCTTCACCGGGCTGGCACCCGTCGAAGCGATCCCGAAAGCCCTCAAGCGCGCCGGCATTTCGCTCGCCGACGTCGACCTGTTCGAAATCAACGAGGCCTTCGCGGCGATGTGCGTGGCGACCGTCAAACTGCTCGACATCGACCCCGACCGCGTCAATGTCAGTGGAAGCGGCTGCTCGCTGGGGCATCCGGTGGCGGCCACCGGCGCGCGCATGCTCGTCACGCTCGTTCACGAATTGCGCAGGCGCGGCGGCGGAATCGGCGTCGCCGCGATGTGCGCGGGCGGCGGCATGGGATCGGCCACGGTCATCGAGGTGGCCTGAGCCGCCCGGCGGCGACACCAAGCAGGCGATCCGTAGACTGCCATACGATGACCAGCTCAGACCGTCTTGCGGAACTCATCGAGGCGGCGCGCAACGGATCGGCCCGCGCGACCGGCCGATTGCTCAGCATCGTCGAAAGCCCCCGGCGCAGCGAACTTCTCGACACGCTCGGACCCGTCGACACTCCGCGAGTGGTGGGAGTGACCGGGCCGCCGGGCGCGGGGAAATCGACGACGGTCGGTGCGCTCGTCGGCGCGTACCGGGAGCGGGGCGAGCGGGTCGCGGTGTTGGCGGTCGACCCGTCGTCGCCGTACAGCGGGGGAGCGCTGCTCGGCGACCGGATCCGGATGGCCGCCCACATCAACGATCCCGACGTGCTGATCCGGTCCGTCGCGGCGCGCGGGCATCTCGGCGGGTTGGCCGCGGCGGTACCCGCGGCAATCCGTGTTCTGGCGGCGCTGTCCTACGGGCTGGTGGTGCTGGAGACCGTCGGGGTCGGACAGTCGGAGATCGAGATCGCCGCGGTCGCCGATCCAACCGTCGTCATCCTCAATCCCGGCGCAGGCGACGCCGTGCAGGCGGCCAAGGCCGGGTTACTGGAAGTGGCCGACATCGTGGTGGTGAACAAGGCCGACCGCGAGGGCGCCGACCAGACCGTGCGCGACCTTCGTGCGGAGACCATGGCGCCGGTGCTGAAACTGGTTGCAGCCCAAGGCGACGGCCTGCCCGAACTCGTCGACGCGATCGAAATGCATCACCGTTCCGACAGTCCGGAACGACGCGCCGCGCGGGCCAGGGCGCAGATCTTGTCGCTGGCGCAGACGCTGCTGCGCACGCATCCGGAACTGGACCGGTTGGCCGCAGCCGTCGCCGACGGCGACGACGACCCCTATACCGCCGCCGAGCGCCTCTTCGTCGTACGGGAGGGGCCCTGAGCCCGCTCCGGTAGGTCGAGCAACCGGCGGGACATCCGAATCAACTGAGTGCGAAGCGTTTCGGCGTCGATATCGGAAACCAGTGGGTGCATCACGGCCACGCTGATCGCACTCGACAGCACCGCGGCGTGCAGTCGGGCCTCCGGGCCGGCATGGGTGCCCAGCAGCGCGGCATACAGGCGTTCGATGAATCGCTGGAACGGCTCATGTTCGGCCTGCAGCCGAAGGATCACCGGATCGAACTGCAGCGCACTGACGACTCCGCGCCGTTCGACGGCCTGGTCGATCATCCGGTCGAGCAAGATCTCCCGAGATTTGAGACCGTGGCCGGCCGCCTCGGCAACTTCGAGCGCGTCCTCGAGACGGCCCATCTCCCGTTCGGTGATCGCGATGACGATCTCTTCCTTCGTCTTGAACTGGCGGTACACCGCCGCCTTGGTCACCCCGATGGAATCGGCGATCATCTGCAGGGAGGTACCGCTGACCCCGTGTTCGGCGATCAATGCCAGCGCTGCGTCCAAGACCCTCGTCTGCGCAGCGGTGCGGGTGATCGCACTGAATCTCTGCTCTGCCGTGGCCATGACGTCGAGGGTAGCCCAGCATTGACCGCCTGGTTGCCGATCGGCTACCGTTCGAGTAGCCGATCGGCAACTAGCTTTGGAGCGCACATGAGACGAACTGATGGTGAGTTGATCATGCTGTGGGTCTTGCCCGCGATGGTGATCATCTGGGCGTCTGCGTTCTTCCTGTTTCCCGGTTTCCTGCATCCGATGTCGCCGACCATGTCCGCGGAGGAGGTCGCGGCTTTCTACCGCGACGAGACGGCCCGAATTCGGTACAGCATGATTCTGTTCAACTGGTTCGGGGTGGGTTTGATCCCGACGGTGATCCTGCTGGCGATGCAAGTGCGCAAGATGGCACACCGCACGCCGATCCTGACCTACTGCCTGATCGCCTGCGCCGGCGGTCCGCCGACGCTGTTCTTGATCGCGAACATGTTCTGGCTTTTGGGGTCCTTCCGGCCCGAACGTTCCCCCGAACTCACCCAACTGCTCAACGATCTGGCCTGGGTCACCTTCACGGTGCTGGTGCCCTATCTGATCGCGCAATGCCTGGTGCTGGCCCTGGCGATCTACTGGGATCGCCGAGACCAGCCGGTCTTCCGGCGGTGGGTGGCGCACTTCAATCTGCTCATCGCCGTCGCGCTGATGCCGGCGGCATTCGGGGCCGTGACCTTCGAGGGCCCGTTGGCGTGGGACGGCGTGCTGTCCTTCTGGGTCAAGAACATCGCGATCGCCGTCTGGATCGTGGTGATGGGGGTTGTTCTCGCCCAGAACATCCGCCGCCAACGCGCAGAAGTCGCGGTCCCCGCATGAGCGCGCTCAGCGCGGAGACGGTAGCGGCGCCCGATCCGCCCAACGATTCACGGCTGGGTCGCCTGGTGTGGAACTTCCGCTACCACCCCAAGCGTGAGCTGTGGTTCGCGTGGTGGGTGATGGTGATCTTCTACCAGTTGTACGGCGTGTTGTTCTTCCTCGTGACGCGGGTGCAACCGCCGCCGAGCCCCGACTGGGACACGCCGTTGGTGGTGCAGTGGTTCGCCGACCGCCATCTCGGCCTGCTCACCGGATTCGGCGTCGTATTCCTGATTTCGGGCATGTGCGCGCCGATGAACGCCCTACTCGCATACTCGATGTGGCGGATGTCGGTGAGTCGCGTCTTCGCCTATTCCTACCTGATCATGTACTCGCTCGCCGCCCTGCCCGGCATGCTGGTGATGGCCATCGCGATGACCGTCGGCGCGCTCAGACCTGATCGCGATCCCGAGTTGATCCTGTGGATGTATGACTTCGCGTTCCTGTCGTTCAGCGGAACGATGGGGGTGTTTCTGGTCGGCTCGGTGGTCTGGCTGGTGGCAATCCTGCTCGACAAGAACAACGTGTTCCCGAAATGGTTCGCGTACCTGGGGCTGTGCAACGCGCTGACCGAAGTCGTCGTCGCACCCGCCTGGATCTTTCAACGCGGTGCATTCGCGTGGAACGGTGCGATCGCGTGGTGGATCAACATGGTCGTGTTCATCCTCTACACCGCGGCGTTCATCGTGTTACTGCGAAAGATGATCGAGCGCGAGGATTTCGGCACCGGGCCGCTGCCCGACCTGCCGCCGAAAGGTGTAACCGAACCCTCGGCCTCGGTGGGGGTCGTGTGATGACCGACGTCGTTGGCGCCACGTCGAAACGGCTCGAGGACAAGCCGCAACGCCGTGTACCCGGCCAGCCGGACATGTGGTTGTTCGTGTTGTTCGAAGCCATGCTGTTCACCGGCTACTTCTCGGTCTACCTGGCGCTGCGCACACAGAACGCGGATCTCTTCCTGGCGTCTCAGGCGGATCTCGATCTGCGGATCGGTGTCTTCAACACCATTGTCCTGCTGACGAGTTCGTGGGCGATCGCCAGGTGCGTCCAGGCTTCACGCAGCGGTTCGTACCGCTCGGCGATGACGTACGCCTATGTGACCGTCGGTCTCGGTGTGACGTTCGTGGTCTCGAAGGTGTTCGAATGGATTCTGGAGATCCGACTGGGGAATACGTTCACCAGCGATGAGTTCTTCCAGCATTACTTCTTTCTCACGTCACTGCACTGCATCCACGTGTTGATCGGATTCATCGTGTTGGGTGTGGTCCTCTACCAGTTGCGGAGCCCGGCGCGACGCTCGCAGGAGCTCATCGAGACCGGAGCGACGTACTGGCACACGGTTGACTTCCTGTGGGTGCTGATTTTCGCGATGCTCTACGTGGTGAGGTGATCGATGACCAACGCTGTGAACAAGAGACTCGTGATCGCCTGGGCGATCCTGACGTTGTTGACGTTGGTCTATGTCTGGATGGATGAAGCGGTCGACCAGAACAGCACGCTGAAGGCCAGCACCGTGGTCACCGTCAGCGCGATCGTCATCGCACTGATCAAGGTGCGCATCATCTTCCGGGAGTTCATGGAGGTGCGCCACGCCCCCGCCTGGCTGTGCCGCCTCACCGACGGGTGGGTGGTCCTCGTCGCGACCTGCCTGTTGAGTAGTTACTTCATCGGAATGGCGGTCGCCTGAACAGCGCTGCACCGACCGGCCCGCGGTACCGAGTGCGCGGTTTCATACGCAACACGCCGCGATGGGCGTATCAGGATGCACAGTCGAGCACTGACCGGCGCTGAACTGGCTGGCGCTGAACACGCGAGCTACACGCGAGCCGACGCCGCACGCCCGGCGCGGTAACCGAACACCATTGCGGGCCCGATCGTTCCACCGGCACCGCCGTACGCCTTGCCGGTGGCTCCGGCCATCGCGTTGCCCGCGGCGAACAAGCCCGGGATCGCCGATCCGTTGACATGCAGCACCCGGCCGTCGCCGTCGGTGCGGGGGCCGCCCTTGGTTCCCATCGCGCCGATCGACACCGGCACGGCATAGTAGGGCGGCGTATCGATCGGGCCGAGGGTGCGGCCGGCGGGCGTCGGTGCTTTGTCGTCGCCCCAGTAGCCGTCGTAGGCGCTCGAACCGCGCTCGAAATCCGGATCGCGGTCGTGGGCGACGCTGTCGTTCCAGGACTGCAGTGTGCGTGCCAATCCGTCGGGGTCGATGCCGGTCTTCTCGCCGAGCTCGACCAGGTCTTTGGACGGCGAGAACCATTCCGGCGCAGGGCCGTCCGGTTCGATGCCGAGGAAGCCGTACTTCTTCAGATGAAGCGAGTCGAAGACGATCCACGCCGGATCGTTGGCATACCCCAGCTTCGGATCGAGGTAGTGGAACGGCCCCGCCATCGAGTTGTACTCGCCGGCCTCGTTGAGGAACCGCTTACCCGCCCGGTTGACGATGATGCTGCGCGGTCGGGTCCGTTCCAGCCGAACGCTGCGGCTGCGCGGCTGGCCCTGGAACGTGTCGCCGGGAAGTTGGACGATCGGCACCCACCAGGCCTCGCCCATGTTGGCCAGATCGGCGCCGTGCGCCATCGCCATCCGCAGGCCGTCACCGGTGTTGTTGGGCGGTGAGACCGGTCCGCGCATCGGTCCCCGCAGGTACGCCTCGACGAGTTTGCGGTCCCACTCGAACCCGCCGGTTCCCAGAATCACGCCTCGACGGGCCCGCACGGTGAAGTCGTTGCCGTCCTGCGAGATTCGCACACCCGTGATGCCGAGCGGATCGGCGAGCAGTTCGACCGCGCGCGCGTTGGTCCGTGGTGTCACACCGAGGTCCAGCAGGCCCTTCAGCAGTCCGGCGATCAGGGCCGTGCCCGCCACGCAGTAGTCACCGGATTCGTCGTCGACCGACGCGTGGATGCGCGCGCGGGTTTCGGCGTCGATGCCGACGTTGCTGAAATCCGCCGGGAACGACGTGATCCGGTCGCGCCACTCACCGAGTCGGCCCAGGTCGAACGGCTTGGCGTTGAGCGAACGCCCACCCGACGGCCGACCACCGGGCAGCTCGGGCTTGTAGTCGGGGAACCCCTCGGCAACTTCGAACCGCAGATCGCTGTGTGCCTCAACGAAATCGAGCATCTCGGGGCCGGTGCGCACGAATGTCTCGACCAGGTTGTCGTCCATGTATCCCAGCGATTGGGCGCGCAGGTAGGCCATCGCGTCCTCGACGGTCAGTTCGCCGTCTGCGGCCCGGTTGTGCGCGGGAATCCAGATGATGCCGCCCGACACCGCCGTCGTACCGCCCACGGTCGCGGCCTTCTCGTAGATCTCCACCGAAGCGCCATTGGCCGCCGCGGCGAGCGCCGAGGTCAAACCGGCCCCGCCGCTACCGAGTACGACCACGTCGACGTCATGATCCCAATCGGTCATGTGCTGCTCCTTCCGGCTGGAGTGCCCTTAGTTGAGGATCGCGGACAACTCGTCGGCCGCCCTGATGACCGCGTCTCGGCCGCGCGTCAGGACGTCCTCGCGATGCGAGATGAGGTTGATACATGTCGGCGGCGCCGGTGGCCGTCGGCGCACCGGGACCGCGAGGCCGTAGGTGTTGGGCTCGATCTCGCCGTGTGTGATCACCCAGCCCTGCTCGCGGGTCAGCGGCACCAGATCACGTTCGTCGGGACGAGGCGGCATGCTTGCCAGCAGCGCGATTCCGGCGGCGCCCCGGTCCAGCGGATAACGGCTGCCCTCATGGAAGGACAGCTGATAGAAGACGTTGGTCGGCACGACGACGGCGATCGCGACCTGCTGATCACCCTCGGCGACAAGAAGGGACACCGTGCTCGCGAGTTCGTCGGCGAGCCCCCGCAAGGTCGGCAGGCTCAGTTGCCGCACGTTGTTGTCGAACGACGCCCCGAGCACCGCCAGCGCCGCCGCCGAGCGGTAGCGACCGTCCTCGCCCTTGGCCAGCAACCGGAACTGCGACAGCGTCGACAACAACCGATAGGCGATGGTCCGGTGCACACCGATGTCGTCGGCGACCTGCTGAGCGGTGAGGCCGGTAGGGGAGCTGGCCACCAGCTGCAAGGCGGCCAAACCCCTTGCCAGCGTCTGCGAGCCCGGCGCCCCGTTGGGTACGACGCTGATCGGCTCCGTCCCCTGCCGGGCTCCGCCCTGCTCGACCCGATGTCGGGCTCCGCCCTGCTCGACCCGATGTCGGGCTCCGCCCTGCTCGACCCGATGTCGGGCTCCGCCCTCCGAAGGCATGGCGTCCCTTCCTCGACTTCCCTTGACATCACGCTGTCGCGAGAGTGATGCTCTGACTATAGTGCACGTGGGTGTGCGATAAATGAGCAGAGTGCTTACAAAATACGAGAATTCGATTCTCGCGGTCAAGAGAGGGTAAGCGTGTCTGAGCCGGATTCGCTGGTGGCGTCCGCGGCGGCCGACGGGCGTGCGGAGGTCGCCGAATTCGAGAGCGTGTGGAGCGATCTGCAGGGCGTTTCGTTCTCTCAGGGCTACCTCGACGCCAGTGGAACCCGCACCCGATACCTGCACGCCGGTGACTCCGGTAAGCCGGTGCTCGTCTTCCTGCACGGCTCCGGTGGGCATGCGGAGGCGTACGTGCGCAACCTGGAGGCGCACGCCGAACACTTCTCGGTCTGGTCGATCGACATGCTCGGCCACGGCTACACCGACAAACCGGGGCATCCGCTCGAAGTCCGCCACTATGTGGACCACCTGCTGGCGTTCCTCGACGCGGTCGGGGCCGACCGCGCCCACATCAGCGGCGAGTCGCTCGGTGGATGGGTCGCCGCTCGATTCGCGGTCGACCACCCCGATCGGTTGGACCGGCTGGTGCTCAACACGGCGGGCGGCTCGCAGGCCGATCCCGAGGTGATGAAGCGGATCATCACGCTGTCCATGGCCGCCGCCGAGAACCCGACGTGGGAAACGGTGCAGGCCCGCATCAAGTGGCTGATGGCCGACAAGAGCAAGGATTACGACGACATCGTCGCGAGCAGGCAGCGGGTGTACCGGCAACCCGGGTTCGTCGCGGCGATGCGCGACATCATGGCGTTGCAGGATCCGGACATCCGCGCACGCAACCTCCTCGGGCCCGACGAGTACGGATCGATCACCGCGCCGACCCTGGTGGTGTGGACCAGCGACGATCCCACGGCCGACGTCACCGAGGGGCGACGCATCGCCTCCATGATCCCGGGCGCGCGCTTCGAGGTGATGCCCGGATGCGGTCACTGGCCCCAGTACGAGGACCCCAAGACGTTCAATCGGCTGCACCTGGACTTCCTCTTGGGGCGGCTATGACGACGACCGACGTCGACGTCGTCATCGTCGGCGCAGGACCATCCGGTCTGACGTTGGCCAACATCCTTGGGCTGCACGGGGTTCGGACGCTTGTCGTCGAGGAACGCGACACGCTCATCGATTACCCCCGCGGTGTCGGCCTCGACGACGAGGCGCTGCGGACGTTCCAGTCGATCGGCCTGGTCGACCGGGTGCTGCCGCACACCGTGCCCAACCAGATCTTGAGGTTCTTCGACGCCAACCGACGGCTGCTCGCCGAGATGGCACCGCCCGACGCCCGCTTCGGCTGGCCCAAGCGCAACGGCTTCGTGCAACCGATGGTCGACGCCGAATTGTTCGGCGGCCTGGACCGATTCGAACACGTGGAGGTCCGCTTCGGGTGCCGGATGGAGTCGTGCGTCGAGGCCGACGACGCGGTGACGGTTCAGTTCGCCGGCGGCAAGCCGACGGTCACGGCCCGGTACGTGGTCGGGTGCGACGGCGGCCGCAGTGCCACCCGCCGGCTGATGGGTGTGTCGTTCGATGGCACCACGTCGTCGACGCGCTGGCTGGTGGTCGACGTCGCCAACGATCCGCTCGGCCATCCGAACAGTGAGGTCGGCGCCGACCCGGCGCGCCCCTATGTGTCGATCTCGATCGCCCACGGCATCCGCCGCTTCGAGTTCCTGATCCATCCTCACGAGACCGACGAACAGGCCGACGATCCGGCGTTCGTCAGAAAGATGTTGGCGCAACGGGTTCCGTATCCCGAGCGGGTCGACATGATCCGCCACCGGGTATACACCCACCACTCGCGCATCGCGGGTTCGTTCCGCAAGGGCCGGATGCTGCTGGCCGGCGACGCCGCGCATCTGATGCCGGTCTGGCAGGGGCAGGGATACAACAGCGGTATCCGCGACGCGGCCAACCTGGGCTGGAAACTGGCAGCGGTGGTGAGCGGACAGGCCGATGACGCCCTGCTGGACACCTACGACGTCGAGCGCCGCAAACATGCCCGCGCGATGATCGACCTGTCCACCATGGTCGGTCGGGTGATTTCGCCGACGAACCGCAGGGTCGCCGCGTTGCGGGACCGGGTCATTCACGCCGCCTCGGTGGTGCCGTCGCTGAAGCGCTACGTGCTCGAGATGCGCTTCAAGCCGATGCCGCGCTATCAACAGGGTGCGGTGTTCCATTCCGCACCGGGTGCCGGTGCCGCCGGCGCGGTCTCGCCGACGGGCACGCTGTTCATCCAGCCGCGCGTCGACACCCGCACGGAGCAGAACGTGCTTCTCGACGACGTGCTCGGACCGGGATTCGCGGTGCTGTGCTGGAGCAACAACCTGCGAGCGATCCTCGGCGACAACGCGTTTCACCGGTGGAAGGCGTTGGGTGCGGAGTTCATCGAAGCGCGTCCGATGACACAGCTGCGCTGGCCGGGGCACGACGACGACGATGTGGTGGTGGTCGGCGACAGGACCGGCGCGCTCAAGGCGTGGTTCGACACCTACACCGACTCGGTGCTGTTCCTGCGTCCCGACCGCTGCATCGCCGGCGCCTGCATCGCCCAGCGCGCCGCCGAACTCAGCGAATCTCTTTTCGACGTTCTGTGTCTGACCCAGGGAGGAGGCTCCGGTTCTCATGGGCACACTGGCCCTGTGCTGCATGTCGCACAGCCCGCTACTGAACCTTCCGGGACCGTCACGGGAACTCCTTGACGACATCGAGGCGGCGATATCCGAGGCACGTCGGTTTGTCACCGCGTACGCCCCCGAACTCGTCGTGATCTTCTCGCCGGACCACTACAACGGATTCTTCTATCGGACGATGCCGCCGTTCTGCATCGGCACGGCCGCACAGGGTGTCGGTGACTACGGCTCGCACGCCGGGCCGTTGAACGTGCCCGAGGACGTCGCGACCGACTGCGCCCGAGCGGTTCTCGAATCAGGGATCGACGTCGCGATCTCGGCGAGCATGGACGTCGACCACGGGACCGTCCAACCGCTCCAGAGCCTGTTCGGGGATGCGGCGTCGGTGCCGGTGATCCCCGTCTTCATCAACTCGGTGGCCACCCCGCTCGGGCCGGTGCGCCGGGTGCGGGCGCTCGGAGCCGCGCTCGGCACATATCTCGCGACGCTCGACAAGCGTGTCCTCGTCGTGGGATCCGGTGGACTGTCCCACGATCCGCCGGTGCCCACGCTGGCGACCGCGCCGCCGACGGCGCTGGATCGGATCGTGCACGGCGTACCCATGACACCGGAGCAGCGGCAGGCCCGCCAGGTCGCGGTGATGGACGCCGCGCAGGCGTTCGCGCACGGCGAGAGTCCGTTGCAGCCGCTGAATCCGGACTGGGACGCGGCCTTCCTGGAGCTGATCGACAACAACCGGCTCGCCGAGGTGGACGGCTGGTCCAACGACTGGATCGAACGCGAGGCCGGCCATTCCGCGCACGAAGTACGCACGTGGATCGCGGCTTTCGCCGCACTTGCCGCGCACGGTCCCTACCGCACCGAACAGCGGTTCTACCGGGCGGCACCGGAATTGATCGCAGGGTTCGCGATCAGGACGGCGGTTCTGGATGTCTGACAGCAAGTTCGACCACACCGTCGATGTGCTCGTCGTCGGCTCAGGTGGCGGCGGAATGACCGCGGCACTGGCCGCCGACGCGTTCGGCCTGGACACGCTCATCGTCGAGAAGTCGGCGCACTTCGGTGGTTCCACCGCGCTGTCGGGTGGCGGTATCTGGGTGCCCGGCGCACCGGCGCAGCGCAAGGCGGGTTACGTGCCGGATCCCGACGGTGTCGTGGAGTACCTACGCCAGATCACCGGCGGCCTGGTCAGCGACGCGCGTCTGCGCCAGTACGTCGACACCGCTCCAGAGATGATGGAGTTCCTCGAAAAGCGCAGCCCGTGGTTCGAATTCGTGTGGAAGCCGGGCTACGCGGACTACTACCCGGAGCTGCCGGGCGGGTCCGCGCAGGGCAGCACCATCAACGTACCCGCCATCGACCTGCGCAAGCTCGGCGACGAGGAGCAGCACCTGCTGCAGCCGCTCGCGCTGGCACCGAAGGGTATTTGGTTCGCGCCCAAGGACCTTCGGTTGTTCTACCAGGTCCGCCAGAACTGGCGCGGCAAAGCCGTTCTCGTCAAGCTGATCTGGCGGATGTTCCGTGCACGCGTCTTCGGGGACCGGATGGCGGCCATCGGCCAGTCGCTGGCCGCCCGCATGCGGCTGGCGCTCAAACAACACGACGTCCCGCTGTGGCTCGACTCGCCGATGAGCGAACTGATCACCGATGTCGACGGAGCGGTGATCGGCGCGGTGGTGGAGCGTGACGGCCACCAGCAGCGCATCAGGGCCCGGCACGGCGTGATCCTGGCCGCGGGCGGATTCGATCACGACATCCAGTGGCGCCGGCAGCACCTACCGCTTCTCGAAAAGGATTGGAGCTTCGGCAATCCGGCGTCCATGGGCGATGCCATCCGGGCAGGGGAGAAGGTGGGCGGATCGACCGATCTGCTCGACGAGGCCTGGTGGTTCCCCGCGATCTGCTGGCCTGATGGGCGGTTGCAGTTCATGCTCAACGAACGCATGATGCCGTCTCAGTTCGTGGTGAACGGTGCGGGTAAGCGGTTCATCAACGAGGCGGCGCCCTACATGGACTTCGCGCACGCGATGATCGAGGGCCACAACAGCGGGGTCACGCACATTCCGTGTTGGCTGATCACCGACATCCGGTCGTTTCACCGGTACGTGGTCGCCGGGCATCTGCCAATTCCGAAGATCCCGTTCGCGCCCGTGCCGACCGGCTGGAAGGTGCCCAAGGCGTGGCTGGAATCCGGTGTCGTGCACGAGGGCAGCAGTTTCGAGGAGCTCGCCGGCAAGATCGGCGTTCCGCCGGCCCAGCTGCGCCAGACCGCCGAGCGATTCAACGAACTGGCGCGCAACGGCCACGACGACGACTTCAACCGCGGCGACTCGGCCTACGACAACTACTACGGTGACCCCACGCTGCCGAACCCGAACCTGCACCCGCTGGGTAAGCCGCCCTATTACGCGTTTCAGATCATCCTGGGCGACCTGGGCACCTCCGGGGGGCTGCGCACCGACGAGTACGCCCGGGTGCTGCGCGCCGACGACGGCGTGATCAAGGGCCTCTACGCGGTCGGCAACACGTCGGCCGCGGTGATGGGTCGCAGTTACGCGGGCGCCGGCGCCACCATCGGCCCCGCGATGACCTTCGGTTATGTCGCGGCCAAGCACATCTCCGAGCAGCTGTCCGGTTCTGGAATTCAGACCGGCACTAGTACCGATTCGACACTCGATACACATCGGAAGGTAACGAAATGAAGATCTCGCTGTTCTACGAATTCCCACTGCCGCGGCCGTGGAGCGAAGACGACGAGCACAAGCTTTTCCAGGACGGTCTCGACGAGGTGGAGCTCGCCGACAAGGCCGGCTTCTCCACGGTGTGGCTCACCGAGCACCACTTCCTGGAGGAGTACTGCCACTCCACTGCGCCCGAGATCTTCCTGTCCGCGGCGAGCCAGCGGACCGAGAACATCCGCCTGGGCTTCGGGATCATGCACCTGCCGCCGGTCGTGAACCACCCCGCTCGTGTCGCCGAGCGGGTCGCGACCCTGGACCTGATCTCCAATGGACGGGTCGAGTTCGGCACCGGCGAGTCGTCGTCGGTCGGCGAACTGGGCGGTTTCGGTGTGGACCCCGCCGACAAACGCGCGATGTGGGAAGAGGCGCTGGAGGTTTCGATCCGTTGTATGACCGAGGAGCCGTTCACCGGTTTCAAGGGTGAGCACATTGAGATGCCCCCGCGCAACGTCGTGCCCAAGCCGCTGCAGAAGCCGCACCCGCCCGTCTGGGTGGCGTGCACCCGGCCCGCGTCGGTGGCCATGGCCGCCCAGAAGGGCCTGGGCGCATTGAGTTTCGCCTACACGGGGCCGGGTCCGCTGACCGAGCGGGTGAACGGCTACTACAAGGAGTTCGAAGAGAACGGCGCGCCGGTCACCCCGCAGATGAACCCGAACATCCTGGCCATCGGCGGCGACTTGTCGATGATGGTGGCGCCCACCGACGAACAGGCCATCGAACGGCTCGGCAAGGGCGGCGGCTTCTTCGCGTTCGGCATCATGCACTACTACATGACCGGCATGCACACACCGGGCCGGACCGGGGTGTGGAAGCGGCACCTCGAAGAGATCGAGAAGGACCCCAGCATCGTCTACGGGCCCGACCGCGGCCCGATCGGCAGCCCGAAGACGGTGCGCAATTTCCTGCGCGGCTACGAGGAAAGCGGCGTCGACGAGCTGATCTTGCTGCTGACCCCGCGCAGGCACGAAGAGACGATGGAGTCCATCGAACTGATGGGCAAGGAGGTGCTGCCCGAGTTCATCGAACGCGACGAGAAGGCGCGCGCGGAGAAGGCCAAACGGCTCGAGCCGATCATCGAGAAGGTCGAAGCGCGACGGCAACCGTCGCAGGCGCCCGTCTTCGACGAGAGCTATGCGTTCGGCGGACTGCCGACCGGCCGCCAGAACTACACGGCCAACGAGGTGTCGCTGGCGATGGACGAGATGAACGCCGGTATCGAGGCGGCGGCCGCCAAACTCAAGTCAGGAGAAGGGTGGGCCAGCCGCAACCCCGATGCGGACGCCAAGAGTGCGCAGTGACGGGCGCCGGCCAGAGATGAGCCATGGGCCGAACTGACGAACTGTGGCGCTACGACGGGCGTCGGGTGGTCGTCACCGGATGCGCCTCGGGCATCGGTGCTCACGTCGCCCGTCAGGTCGCCGACCTCGGTGCCGAGGTGATCGGACTCGACATCAAACCGCCGACCGACCCCGTTGGCGCCTTTGTGGAACTCGATCTGTCGGATCCGGGGTCGATCGAGCGGGCGGCCGACGCCGTCGGCGAACCGATAGACGCGTTGTTCAACGTCGCCGGGGTGTCGTCGGGGATCAAGGACCCGCTGCGGGTCGTGACGATCAATTTCCTGGGCACCCGGCGGTTCACCGAGGCGCTGGTGCCGCGGATGCGCGCCGGGTCGGCGATCGCCAACGTGTCATCGCTTGCGGCATCGGCGTACCGGCAGAACGCTCCGGTCACCGCCGGGCTGGTCGACACGGACTCGATCGAGGCCGGAATCGAATGGTGTCAGCGCCATCCCGAAGCGCTGGCCGACGGCGGCGGTTACCGGCTGTCGAAGGAGGCCATCATCCTCTACGGCATGGCACAGGTCAACGCATTGGGCGCCAGGGGGATTCGCATCAACTGCACCGCACCCGGGGTGACCGACACCCCGATCCTCGACCAGTTGCGCAGCGCGTACGGCCAGGCGTTCCTCGACTCCTTCCGGACACCGCTGGGCCGGGCCGCGGAGCCGGCCGAGCAGGCCAGCGTCCTGACCTTCCTCAACAGCAGGGCGGCCAGTTATCTGACCGGCCAGGTGATCTGGGTGGACGGCGGGACCACGGGAGAGACGGACCTCGCGGGATCGGTTCGGCGGCGGTGAAGTGAAAGTCGGCACGGCGAAAGGCAATCCATGGCCAGCATGAAGGAGTTCCGTCGCGTCGCAGACGACGTGCGCAACTGGGGCCGTTGGGGTGACGACGACGAGCTCGGCACGCTGAACTTCATCACGCCCGACAAGGTCGCCGAAGCGGCCTCACTCGTGAAGAAGGGGACGGTGATTCCGCTCGGGGGCGACTTCGGATCGAACGGCCCGCAGGGCGCGTTCCAGTTCCGGCCGAACCCCACCCATGTGATGACGGTGGACGGCGGTGACGCGAACACCCTGGCGCAGTACGGTCCTCAGTGGCTGCGCAACTCGGTGGCCCACCAGCTCAGCGAGTTCTTCGTGGACAACCCGTTCCGCTTCAACGACGACATGATCGTGATGCCGCTGCAGGCGGCCACGCAGTGGGACGCGATCTCTCACGTCTACTACGAGGACAAGCTCTACAACGGTTTCCCCGCGGATTCGGTGACCAGTTTCGGGGCGTTTCGACTGGGGATCGAGAAGGTCGATGTCAAGGGCATCACCTCCCGGGGTGTGCTGCTCGACGTGGTCAAGCACCGCGGCGCCGACGTCTTTCTCGAGCCCGGAAATCCGGTGACACCGGCAGAACTCGACGACATCGCCAAAGCCCAGGGCGTGACGATCACCCCCGGGGACATCGTCGTCGTGCACACCGGGTGGTGGACGCGGTTCCTGTCGACCGGCGACGGCGCCGAGCCGGGGTCCGGGTTGGACTGGACGTGCGCTCGATGGCTGCACGACCACGATGTCGCCGCGGTCGCTGCCGACAATCTCATGGTCGAGGATCCCGATCCGGCCAACGGAGTGGAAGGCACGTTCCTGCCCATGCACATGATCTGCCTGCGCGACATGGGCCTGATGTTCGGCGAGTACTGGGACCTCACCGGCCTGGCGGCCGACTGTGCCGCCGACGGTGTCTACGAGTTCCAGTTGATCGCCCCGCCGTTGAAAGTCGTTGGCGCGGTGGGCGCACCCGTCAGCCCGATCGCAATCAAGTAGTGGGTGAGGAAATGACTGCAAGCACCAGAACCGGCGGTGGGCCGTTCGTCGTCGGACTCGGCGGGACCCTCCGGGCGAATTCATCGACCGAACGCGCGCTGCGGTACTGCCTGGCGGCCGTCGAGCAGCAGGGCGGGCGGACGCGGCTGTTCGCGGGACCCGACTTGGACTTACCGATGTACGCCCCGCACTCGCTGGAGCGCACTCCTGCGGCCCTCGAACTGGTCAGCGCGCTGCGCGATGCGGACGCCGTGGTCGTCGGCTCGCCCGGCTACCACGGAGCGATCTCAGGACTGGTGAAGAACGCGCTGGACTACATCGAGGACCTGCGCGAGGACGCCCGCGTCTACTTGGACAACACGCCGTGGGGCTGTATCAGCTGCGCATACGGCTGGCAGGCGGCGGTCAACACGCTTGGGCAGTTGCGGTCCATCGGGCACGCGCTGCGGGCGTGGCCGACTCCGCTCGGCGTGGCCATCAACTCCGCCGACGAGATCTGGGACGCGGCAGGGGAGTTGATCCATGACGCCACCCAGAACCAGCTGGACATGCTCGCCACGCAGGTGCTGTTCTTCGCCAAGGCCGCCCGGGAGACGGCGTGACACAGCCCCAACGCAAGTCGGTGCTGGTCGACGGGCTCGTGACCGGCTATCTCGAAGCCGGACAAGGGGATCCGGTCGTCCTGCTGCACGGTGGTGAGTTCGGCGCAGGCGCCGAGATCGGCTGGGAGCACAACATCGCCGCGCTCGCCACGGGCTACCGCGTGCTCGCGCTCGACATGCTCGGGTTCGGTGAATCGGCGAAGGTCATCGACTTCAACGACGGCCGCGGTATGCGGATCCGGCACATCGCGCGGTTCTGCGAGGTCGTCGGTGCCGAATCGGCGCATTTCGTGGGCAATTCGATGGGGGCGGTGAACCTGTTCGTCGACGCCACGTCCGAGGCGCCGGTGCTGCCCGCCCGCAGCCTGGTCACCATCTGCGGAGGCGGCGAGATCCAGCGCAACGAACACTCGGCCGCGTTGTACGACTATGACGCGACGTTCGCGGGGATGCGCCGGATCGTCACCGCGCTCTTCCACGACGCCTCCTACCCCAACGACGAGGCATACGTCCAGCGTCGCTACGAAGCCAGCATCGCGCCCGGTGCGTGGGAAGCACTGGCGGCGGCGCGGTTTCGGCGCCCCGGCCTGGAGGCCCCACCGCTGCCTTCGAGCGCGCGCGCCTACGAGCGCATCAGCGTGCCGACTCTGGTGGTCGAGGGTGGCGGTGACAAGCTGCTGCCCCGGGGATGGGCGGCCGAGATCGCGGGACAGATCCGCGGGGGCCGCTCCGCGGTGATCGACGCGGCCGGGCACTGCCCGCAGATCGAACAACCGGACGCGGTCAACGAACTACTGCTCGGCTTTCTGGCCGACTTACACGAAGGGGCGGCATGACCGGCGAACTCGAGGGCAAGGTCGCGGTCGTCACCGGCGGCTCGTCCGGACTCGGTGAAGGGTTGGTGCGGCGGTTCTGCGCCGAGGGCGCCAAGGTGGTCGTCGGTGACATCGACCGCGAGGGCGGCGCCCAACTCGTCGCCGACCTCGGCAAGTCCGTCCGCTTCGTCGAGACCGATGTGGCCGAGGTCGAGCAGGTGACCCGTCTGGTTTCCACCGCGGTCGAGGAGTTCGGCGGGCTGCACGTGATGGTCAACAACGCGGGCGTCTCGGGCAAGATGTTCCCGAAGTTCCTCGACGACGACCTCGCCGACTTCCACCAGGTGATGGCCATCAACGTGCTTGCAGTCATGGCCGGTACGCGCGATGCGGCCCGGCACATGTCCGAACACGGCGGCGGGTCGATCATCAACCTGACCTCGATCGGCGGCATCCAGGCCGGCGGTGGAGTGATGACGTACCGGGCGTCGAAGGCCGCCGTCATCCAGTTCACCAAATCGGCGGCGATCGACCTGGCCCACTACGAGGTTCGCGTCAACGCGCTCGCCCCGGGCAACATCCGGACCGCGATCGTGCGCAAGTCGGCGACGGGGGAGGACCTCGAACGGCTCGAGGCGTTTGAGGCCAAGATTCGCGAACAGATGCGCAACGACCGGCCCTTGAAACGCGAGGGCACCGTCGACGACGTCGCCGAGGCCGCGCTGTACCTCGCCGGGGACCGTTCCCGGTATGTCACCGGAACCGTCCTTCCCATCGACGGCGGTACCAGTGCCGGGAAGGTGATCGTCCGCAAACCGAAGTCATGACGGCCATGACAACTTTAAATCAGTCGCTTGACTTAAGGGCCTGGGAGCGGTTGACTGTGACGGTGACCACTGCCAGAAGCGTGCGCACCGAACGAGCCAGCACCACGCGGGAAGCGATCTTGGCCGCCGCCGAGCGACTGTTCGCCGAGCACGGTGTCTATGCGGTATCGAACCGTCAGGTCAGTGAGGCCGCAGGACAAGGCAACAATGCCGCGGTCGGCTACCACTTCGGCACGAAGGCCGACCTGGTGCGGGCCATCGAGCAGAAGCACCGCGTGTCGACCGAGCGTCTGCTGTCGCGGATGGTCGGCGAGATCGGCGACTCGACCGATCTGCGCGACTGGGTCGCCTGCCTGGTGCGTTCGCTCACCGAACACCTGGCCCAGATCGGGACCCCGACGTGGTACGCGCGCTTCGCCGCGCAGGCCCTGGCCGACCCCGAGTATCACAAGATCGTGGTGAAGGGCGCTCTGGAGTCGCCGTCAGTGCAACGCGTCGTCGTCGGCATCACCCGCTGCCTGCCGGACCTGCCGCCCGCGGTGGTCACCGAACGAAACATCATGGCTCGCAACCTGATGATGCACACCTGCGCCGATTTCGAACGTGCCTTCGCCGAGGGGGCCGACATGCCGCGCACCACCTGGAACTCAGCGGCGTCCGGGCTCATCGACGCGATCGTCGGGTTGTGGCAGGCGCCTGTCACGGAGCACCCGACATCATGAAACTGACTGTCGATCAAGACAAGTGTGTGTCATCCGGTCAGTGCGTGCTCAACGCAAGCGAAATCTTTGACCAGCGCGACGACGACGGTGTCGTGGTCCTGCTGAACGCCAGCCCGGCGGACGACCAGGCCGACGACGCCCGCAAGGCGGCGGCGGCCTGCCCCGCACTCGCCATCCACATCGAGGAATGAGAAGGACTGAATGTCTGAGACCTTGACCGGAACCCCCGACGTCTCCGCGGATATCCCCGAATACCCGATGGAGCGCGACGCCCGCTGCCCGTTCGCCCCGCCGCCGCAGATGCTCGAGATGGGTGAGGTCAAACCGCTTTCGCGGGTGCGGATCTGGAACGGCACCACTCCGTGGCTGATCACCGGGCACGCGGTGGCCCGCGAGTTGTTCGCCGATTCCCGGGTCAGTGTCGACGACCGGATCGAGGGCTTCCCGCACTGGAACGAGCACATGCTGTCCACGGTGTACAAACGGCCGCGCTCGGTGTTCACCTCCGACGCCGAGGAGCACACCCGGTTCCGCCGGATGCTGTCCAAGCCGTTCACCTTCAAGCGGGTCGAGGGACTGCGACCGGCCATCCAGGAGGTGACCGACGAGTGCATCGACAACATCCTCGCCGGTCCGCAGCCCGCCGACATCGTCACCAAGCTGGCACTGCCGGTGCCCACCCGGGTCATCAGCGAAATGCTGGGCGTGCCCTACGAAGACCACGAGTTCTTCCAGCACCACGCCAATGTCGGCCTGGCCCGCTACGCCTCGGCCGAGGACGGGCAGAAGGGTGCGATGAGCCTGGCCAAATATCTCAGCGATCTGGTCAAGGCCAAGATGGAGAACCCGTCGGAAGACGCGGTGTCCGACCTCGCCGAGCGGGTGAACGCCGGCGAGATCAGCGTCAAGGAGGCCGCGCAGCTGGGCACCGGCCTGCTCATCGCCGGCCACGAGACCACCGCCAACATGATCGGTATCGGCGTGTTGGCGCTGCTGGAGAACCCCGAACAAGCCGCGCTGCTGCGGGATTCCGACGATCCGAAGTTCATCGCCAACGCGGTCGAGGAGCTGATGCGCTATCTGTCGATCATCCAGAACGGCCAGCGCCGCGTCGCGATCGAGGACATCGAGATCGCCGGTGAGACGATCCGTGCGGGCGAGGGCATCATTCTCGACCTGGCGCCTGCCAACTGGGACGCGACCGCTTATCCCGAACCGGACAAGCTCGACCTGAGCCGCGACGCCGGCCAGCAGCTCGGCTTCGGCTACGGCAGGCATCAGTGCGTCGGTCAACAGCTTGCCCGTGCCGAACTGCAGATCGTGTTCCACACATTGCTGCGACGCATACCGACGCTGCAGCTGGCCGTGCCGTTCGAGGATGTGCCCTTCAAGCACGACCGGCTCGCCTACGGCGTCTACGAACTTCCGGTGACCTGGTAGTCAGGTCCGTTCCCCAGCCCGATTGGAGTGTCAACGATGTCAGCACCAACTACCGCCACCCTGTATCCTCCGGAGGGTTTCGGCGCCCCCAAGCACCGCAAGGGGCACGCCACAGGCGATTTCGGGTTGCCCACCGGCACCGAGATCTTCTCCGCGGACAACCACATCTCGGTGGCCGACGACATCTTCTACGACCGCTTCCCCGAGGAGCTCAAGGGCGCCGCGCCACGCATCTGGTACGAGGACGGCGCGTACATGGTCGGCATGAAGGGCAAGGCCTGGACCGGCGGCGACTTCGGTCGCGTGCTCATGCAGTACGACGACCTCGCCGGAGCGGCGTCCAACAACATCGAGGCCCGCGTCCGTGAGCTCAAAGAGGACGGTATCGACAAGGAGCTGGCGTTCCCCAACGCGGTGCTGGCGTTGTTCCACTATCCGGACAAGGCGCTGCGCGAGCGCGTTTTCCGGATCTACAACGAGCACATCGCCGATCTGCAGGAACGCAGCAAGGGCCACTTCTACGGTGTCGGGCTGATCAACTGGTGGGATCCCAAGGGCACCAGGAGCACGCTGGAGGAACTGAAGTCGCTGGGGCTGCGGACGTTCCTGCTGCCGCTCAATCCCGGCAAGGACGACGACGGCAACATCTACGACTACGGCAGCACCGAGATGGACGCGGTGTGGGACGAGATCGAGGCCGCAGGCGTGCCGGTCAGCCATCACATCGGTGAAACACCGCCCAAGACGCCGTGCCAGCACAACAGCGTCGTGGTCGGGATGATGGTCAACGTCGACTCGTTCCGCGAGCAGTTCGCCAAGTACGTGTTCTCCGGCATCCTCGACCGTCACCCGGCTTTGAAGATCGGCTGGTTCGAGGGCGGGATCGCCTGGGTGCCAACGGCTCTGCAGGACGCCGAGCACATGCTTGCGTCGTACCGGCACATGTTCAATCACCAGCTCGAGCATCCCGTGCGGCACTACTGGGACAACCACATGTGCGCATCGTTCATGGTCGACCCACTCGGCCTGGAGCTCATCGACAAGATCGGCGTCGACAACGTGATGTGGTCGTCGGACTATCCGCACAACGAGTCCACATTCGGCTATTCGGAGAAATCGCTGAAGACGGTCGTGGACGCAGTCGGACCCGAGAACGCCGTGAAGATCGTGTCCACCAACATCAAGAACTTCCTGGGGATCTCGTGACCACATTTGCACCGCAATCGGCATCGATCGACATTCCGGACGTTCCCGACCTCGCCCGGATGTACCGCGAATGCGGTGCGCGGCTGCGCGACTCGATGAAGGACAAGGGTGTCGACGCGCTCGTCCTGCTCGGCAACGGCAACGTCGTATATGCGACCGGCGTCAGCTGGCCGCTGCTCGACGCCGGGCTCTCACACGTGGAACGCCCGGTGGCGATCGTGCTCGCCGACGACCCGCATCCGCACCTGTTCATGCCGTTGCGGGAGGGGTCGTCATCGCAGTGCGAGGTGCCCGAGGATCATGTGCACGGGCCGTTGTACCTCGAATTCGACGAGGGCGTCGAACAATTCGCCAAGGTGCTGGCCGATCTGGTTCCTGCCGGAGGCAAGGTCGCGGTCGACGAGCTCACCGGCGCCATGCGCCGCGCGTCGGCAACGTTGTTCCCGTCGGGCCCTCCGTCGGACGCCGCGCAGGTCGTCGGGCCGGCCAAGCTGGTCAAGACGCCCGATCAGATCTCGTGCGTCCGAACCGCCTGCCGTATCACCGAAGAGGCGATGGTCGATGTGCAGAAGGCGCTTGCCCCCGGCGTTCGGCAGGTCGACCTTTCGGCGGCGTTCGTCCGGCGTGCGTTCGAACTCGGCGCGACGGCCAACATGCTCGAGGCCATCTGGCAGGTGATGCCCACGACGAAGACCAGCGGTTCGGTCTGGACCACCACCGGAGACCTGGCGCTGCCCTTGCTGACCACCGAACGCGAACTCGAACGCGGCGACGTGTTGTGGACCGACGTCAGCATCACCTACAAGGGATACTGCTCCGACTTCGGCCGCACCTGGCTGGTCGGCGACGAGCCGGACGACCGTCAGCAGGCGCAGTACGAGAAGTGGCGGGAAATCCTGTCGGCCGTGCTGTCGGTCATCAAGGCCGGCGCCACGAGCGGTGACCTGGCCCGCGCGGGGATCGCCGCCAACGGCGGCGCCAAGCCGTGGCTACCGCACTTCTACCTCGGTCACGGCATCGGCACCAACGCCGCCGAAATGCCGATGATCGGAACGGATCTCGGTGAGGAATTCGACGACAACTTCGTGTTCCCGGCCGGGATGCTGCTCGTGCTCGAACCCGTGGTGTGGGAGGACGGCACCGGTGGCTATCGAAGCGAGGAGATCGTGGTCATCACCGACGACGGTTATCAGTCCATCACCGATTACCCCTACGCCCCCTACGGACGGAACTGAACTGAATGGCACTCGAGATTCTGCCTGACGCAGCCGATCTGCGGCGCGGTCGCCGTGAGCGCGCGCTGGCCCAGATGAAAGAACGCGACATCGACATCCTGGTGCTGGGCCGGCAGGCCAATGTGCGCTATGTGACCGGTGCCCCGCAGTTGTGGGTGGCGGGCACCCGGCCGTTCGGACCGATCTGCGAGGTCGTCCGCTCGACCGGCGAAATACACCTCAACAGCACCTGGGACGAGGGCATCCCCGACGAGATTCCCCACGACCACCTCTACGGGCTGGCGTGGAATCCGATGACACTCGTCGAGGTGCTCAAGGCGCTGCCCGGGGCCGCCACCGCCAAGCGGGTGGGAACCGATTCGCTGACACCGACATTCGCGCAACTGCTGCCGATGGCGTTTCCCAACGCCGAACTCGTCGACGCCGAGCCGGCGCTGCGGGCGGCCCGGCGGATCAAGACTCCCGACGAGATCGCGGTGCTCCGCGGCGCGCTCAGCGTGGCCGACGCGGCGCTGGACGCCGCCCGAGCCGAGTTGGCGGCCGGAACGACCGAGAAGTCGCTGACCGGTGCGCTGATGGAAGCGATGGCCGCCGGCGGGGTCACCACGCCCGCCACCCAGGACGGCGCCTGGGTGACCAGCAAGGAACACCCGTGGCGGCGAGCCCGCAGCGACGGCCGTATCGAAGACGGCGATCTGGTGGCGTTCTCTGCAGGTGCCCTGGCCGACGGCTACGTCGGCGAAGTCGGCCGCACGTGGCCCGTCGGCGAGGTGGAAGGATCAGCGGTCCCGCGGCTTTACGATCGCTGGAACCGGCTGTGGGACAACCTCTTGGACGCGTGCCGGGCGGGTCGTCCCGCGAGTGGGCTGCTCACCGCCTACGAGGCGGCCGGCGAGCCGCTGCCCTCGATGCCCGTCGCCCACGGCCTCGGCCTGGGCTACGACTCGCCCGTCGTGACCCCGGCCCTGCGGTCCACCATCGCTGACGAACTGCTCGAACCCGGCATGGTGCTCGCGGTCAGTGGCTACGTCTGGCAGCAGGGTGTGGGGGCCGTCTTCAGCCGCGATGCCGTGCATGTCACCGCCGACGGGGCCGAGGTGCTGACCTCCAGCCCGCTCTGGAGTGGTGCGGGCGTCGGAATCGGTTGACGCGACATGTCGGATACCGGGAGTCGGCCCGCCCCTGAGGAAATCGTCCTCTACGAGAAGGACCCGGCGACCAAGATCGCGACCATCACGTTCAACCGGCCGGAGTACCTGAACGCGCCGACGTCGGCCGCGCGGTTGCGGTACGCCGACCTGCTGCGGGGCGCCACCGTTGACGACGACGTGAAGGTAGTCGTGATCCGCGGTGTCGGAGACAATCTCGGCAGCGGCGCGGACCTGCCGGAGTTCATGGATGGCGACGAGTCAGCTCGGTTGGCCGAGCTGAGGGTGGACGATCCGGCCGTCGCCTATCCGCCGAAGGGTTCGTTTCGGCACGGCGCGACGATGGGGCAGTGGTACGCCAACGCCGCTGCGGGCAACCGGGCGTTGCAGGAACTCAAGAAGATCAGCATCGTCGAGGCCAAGGGCTACTGCTACGGCTGGCACTTCTATCAGTGCGCCGACGCGGACCTGGTGATCTCCAGTGACGACGCGCTGTTCGGCCATCCGTCGTTCCGGTACTTCGGCTGGGGCCCGCGGATGTGGACCTGGGTGATGACCATGGGGCTGCGGCCATTCCAGGAGATGGTGTTCACCGGTCGCCCGTTCACCGCCGAAGAGATGCTCGCCTGCAACTTCCTCAACAAGGTCGTGGCGCGCGACCAGCTGGAGGACGAGGTCGCCAAGTACGCCCACGCGTGCGCACGGAACCGGCCGGTGGACAGCGTCTTTCAGCAGAAGATGTTCTTCGAGGTGGTCAAGCAGTTCCAAGGCGAATACCTCGGCAGCCTGCTGTCGGCGATGTTCGAGTCGATGGGCGGCGCGGCGCGGCCGGACGGCGACGACTTCATGCTCGCCGATGCGATCGATGTGGGCCTCGCGGACGCCGTCAACGACAACGACGACAAGTTCCCGCCCGAGTTCCGGCTGAGCAAGGCCAACCGCAGAAAGAAGGATTAGTGCCGGCGCTGGACGAGTACACCATCGTTGACCTGTCGAGCGGAATCGCGGGCGCCTACGCCACCAAACTGCTCGCCGACGGCGGCGCCACCGTGATCAAAGTCGAGTCGCCGCAGGGCGATCCGCTGCGGAGCTGGTCCGCGTCCGGTGCGCACATCGAGCCCGGCACCGACGGGGCACTGTTCAGCTTCCTGGCCTGCTCGAAACACAGCGTCGTCGTCGACCCGCAGCGCGCCGACGATCTCGAGGTGCTGCGCGCGCTGGTGCGGTCGGCCGACGCGGTGGTGTGGTCGCGCGGGTCGGAGGTGGCGGAGCTCGGCGAGTTCGCCCCGGCCGCGCTGGCCGACGCCTACGGTCACCTGACCGTCACCGCGATCACCCCGTTCGGGCTCGACGGACCCTGGGCCGACAAACCCGCCACCGAGTTCACGCTGCAGGCGTGGTCGGGCGGCGTGATCGGACTGGGTCGGGGAGCCCCGGATCGCGCGCCGCTGTTCGTCGCGGGTCAGATCGGGGAGTGGCTCGCGGGCGCGTACGCGGCCGCGGGCACCACGACGGCGGCGTCGGGCCTGGTCGACGTCTCGATCCTCGAAGCCCAGATCCTCTGCCTGACTTACTATTCGGTGTCGTTCAACGACGCGCTCGGGCGTCCGTTCCGCGACCGCCGCCGGTTGACCGTCCCCGGTGTCGCGTCCGCGGCCGACGGGCTGGTGGCGTTGGGGTGCGGCACCGCGCAACAGTGGTTCGACCTGTGCGCGATGGTCGGCCACGACGAGTGGATCGACGAGGGCGGCGATCTGTCGATCACCGAACAGGCCAACATCCACGCCGAGCAGATCTACGGGTGGGTGCGGGAGAACCGCGTCGAGGACATCCTCGAGCTCTCGAGCGCGTTTCGGATTCCGAATGCACCCGTCGGAAACGGCGCCACCGTCACCGGTTTCGACCAGTTCGTCGAACGCGGCACGTTCGTCACCAATCCGCGCGACGGCTTCACCCAGCCCGGGCCGCCGTACCGCACCACACCGTCGCTGCTGCGCGAGCCACAGCCCGCGCCCCGGCTCGGCGAGCACACCGATCTGTACCGTTCGCGAACGGTACAACAGGGTCGCGATTCCGCCGGGGACGCGACCCTGGGGTTGCTTCCGCGAACGGTACAACAGGGTCGCGATTCCGCCGGGGATACGACCCTGGGGTTAGTTTCGCGAACACCGTTCGAGGGGCTACGGGTGCTCGATATGACGAGCTTCTGGGCCGGCCCGTCGTGCACCCACATGCTGACCTTACTGGGCGCCGAGGTGATCCACGTCGAATCGACGGCGCGGCCCGACGGCACGCGGCTCATCGCCGGGGTGCCGATCACCGAGGAGCAGTGGTGGGAGCGCTCGCCGATCTTCTCCGGCCTGAACACCAACAAGAAAAGCGTCACGCTCGACATCCGGACGGAGCGCGGCGTCGAACTGCTGCGCCGGCTGATCACGACCTGCGACGTCGTCGTCGAGAACTACACCCCGCGCGTGCTCGACCAGATCGGTCTGGACTTCGATGCCGTGCACCGGCTGCGCCCCGACGCGATCGTGATGCGCATGCCGGGCTTCGGGCTCGACGGGCCGTGGCGCGACAAGCCGGCGTTCGCCTACGTGATCGAGGACTGTTCAGGGATCACCTGGTTGACCGGCCATCCCGATCAGAACCCGGTCGAACCGTATTCCGTCGGCGACCCCAACGCCGGTGTGCACGGCCTCAACGCTCTGCTACTCGCGCTGGCGCACCGGCGACGGACCGGGGAGGGCGTCCGGATCGAGGCCGCCATGGTCGATGCCGCGCTCAACGTCGCCGCTGAACAGGTCATCGAGTACTCGGCATACGGAAACCTGCTGCAACGCCAGGGGAACCGGGGACCGACCGCGGCGCCGCAGAACCTGTACCGCACCAGTGAACTCGACGAATTCGGTCGCCCCGACGACTGGGTCGCCATCGCGGTGGCCACCGACGAGCAGTGGGCCGGCCTGGTCGACGCCCTCGCGTGCCCGGCGTGGGCGACCGACGAGATGACCACGGTCGACGGGCGGCGCCGCCACCACGACACCATCGACGAGCACCTGAGCGCGTGGTGCGCCGACCGGAGCGGTGGCGAGATCGTCGAAACGCTCTGGGCGGCAGGTGTTCCGGTGGCCAAGGTGATGCAACCGCACCGTGTCGGCGACCTTCCGCAGCTGGTGCACCGCGGCTTCTACGAGGAGGTCGACCATCCGGTCAACCCGACGGCGCGGCACAGCACGCTGCCGATGCGCCTGGCGTCGGTGCGCAGCTTCCACCACAGCCCCGCCCCGCTGCTGGGACAGCACAACCGCGAGGTCCTCACCGGTCTCGGGCTCAGCGAGGACGAGATCGCGGAACTGGAGGAGCAGGCGGTCATCGGATCGGCTCCCGCGGGTCTCACCATTCGCACAACCAAAACTGGTTGACTCGACCCGTGGCAATCGATCCGTCGGACATCCTGCTGACCGGGCGCGTCGCGGTCGTCACGGGCGGTGGCGCGGGCATCGGCAGGGGAATCGCCGAAGGGCTCGCGGCCTTCGGGGCGTCCGTCGCGATCTGGGAGCGCGACCCTGACACCTGCGCCGCGACCGCCGAAAGTATCGGCGCGCTGGGTCTCGTCACCGATGTGCGTGACAGCGCGCAGGTGGACACCGCGCTCGAGTCCACCGTCGGCGAGCTCGGCGAGGTGTCGATTCTGGTGAACAACGCCGGTGGCACCTTTTTCTCCCCGATGCTCGAGACCACCGAGAACGGCTGGGATGCGCTGTACAAGGCCAACCTCCGTCACGTTCTGCTGTGCACCCAGCGGGTGGCACGCCGTCTCGCGGCGGCGGGCAGCCCCGGCAGCGTGATCAACGTGACGTCCATCGAAGGTGTGCGCGCCGCACCGGGATACGCCGCATACGCCGCGGCCAAAGCAGGCGTCATCAACTACACGCAGACCGCGGCGTTCGAACTGTCCCCGCACGGCATCCGGGTCAACGCGCTCGCCCCGGACCTCACCCTGACCGAGGGGCTGATGCAGATCTCCGGCGGGACGTTGAACCCCGACATCGCCCCCGGCATACCGATGGGCCGACCGGGTCATGTCGACGAAGTCGCTAGCGCCGCAGTGTTTCTCGCCTCCGATATGGCCAGCTACATCACCGGCCAGACCATCCACGTCGACGGCGGGACCCACGCCGCGGGCGGCTGGTATCACCATCCGCAGACGGGCAGGCCGACGCTCGGCCCGCCGGGGTGAGCGCGTCAGTGCGTCCAGCCGGCGGCGGACTGGTCCTCGAATGTGCGGTCGATGCGCTCGAAGCGACGGCGGATCGAACCGCGAGCCGCGCTGTGCGGCAACACGTAGAGCCGGTTGGCCAGTACCGCCTCAGCGGTGAGCCGGGCGACGTCGCCGACCTGGACCAGCGGGTCGGTGGGCTCCAACAACATTTGTGAACCGTCGGCCGACGACGACGTGGCCGGTCCGTACTCGGAGCTCCGCACACGCTCGCTGCTGTTCACCAGATCGGTCTCCACGATCATCGGACACAGCACCGATACCCCGATCCCGTTGGCGCGCACCTCGCGGGATAACGTCTCGGCCAGTGCGACGACGCCGTACTTGGCAACGCAGTACGGGCCAAGCCCGACGTTCGGAATCAGCCCCGCGAATGAAGCCGTGAAGATGATGTGGCTCTCGGCCTCCTGGGCGATCAACCGCGGCAAGAACGCCTCGACGCCGTGGATCGGCCCCCACAAGTCCACGTCGATCACGAAACGCCAGTCGTCGTGGCTGGCTTCCGAGATCGGCCCGGCGAACCCGATCCCGGCGTTGTTGAACACCACATGCACGGCGCCGAAGACCCGAAAAGCTTCATCGGCCAACACGACGACCTCGTCGAGTTTGCGGACGTCGCACACCACGCCGTGAGCGTCGACGCCGTCAGAGCGCAGCCTCGCGACCGCCTCATCCAACGCCGAGCGGTTGATATCGGCCAACATGATGCGCGCCCCGCGCCGGGCGAACTCTTGCGCGGCGGCGAAACCGATGCCGCTTGCGCCGCCGGTGATGACCGCTGCGCGGCCGTTGAACGTCTCCACCCGCCGAAGACTAGGCGGTCAGGTCAGATCGCGGGGTCGATCCCACGCCGGCTCGCCCAGCCGGGCGCGGATCGCCGCCCACGGGTCCGCGTACTTGCCGGGTGTGTTGCGGTATGCGCCCCGTCGCGCGAGCAGTGCGCGCGCAAGCGGCGCAAGCGGTGTCAGCAACCGCATCGCGTACCGCGTCCAGCCCGCGTTGGCGGCGGCCTCGGCTTTCATGTCGGGCCACGAGTGATGCTGGAACCGCAACGCTTCCTGCGCGCGCGTCGTGTCCATCCAATCGGTGACGAACCATGTGTCGTCACGCTCGGGGTCGCCGGGTCTGCCGGGCGGCAGTACCCCGGGCAGGCCTCGGGCCGCCGCCAGCGCCGCGCCCACGTCGCCCTGGCGGATCCGGTGCGAGTCGTCGCCGGCGATCAGCAGGATCTCCCCGACGACGTCGGCGGTGGTCGCCGCGGCGAAGGCCCACGCGACATCGCGGACATCGACGGTGTGCAATCGGCCGTCGGTCGGAAGGAGGCTCTCGAAGTACAGGGCGTCGGCGCTCATCGGCATCGCGTTGGGATCGGTGCTCAGCACACCACCGAGACGCAGAACCACCCATGGCAGTTTCGATGCCCGCACGATCGCCTCGGCCTCCGCCTTGGTGCCGCTGTACAGGTCGCACGGCCGCATCGGGTCATCGGCCCGCACGGGCGCGCTCGCCGTGTGGGGGTTGCGCGCACCGTAGACCGCGTTGCTCGACGCCTGCACGAAGCGCGGCGGCGTCGGTTGTTGTTCGGCGACGCGCACCAGCGTGGCGGTGGCCTCGACGTTGACGCGCCGGGCAAGGTTGGAGTTCTTGTAGATCGGCGGCGGGATCACGGCGGCCAGATGGATGATCGCCTCGGGCGCGGTGTCGGCGACAAGTCGCTGCACCTGAGCCTCGTCGGTCAGGTCGGTCCATCGCACCGAGGCGCCCCGCGGGAGTTTCGCCTGTGCTTTCCTGTTCGCGGGGGTCTCCAGGTCGGCCACCACCACCGAGCGTCCGAGTTCCGCGAGCCTGCGCACGGTCGCCGACCCCACCAGGCCGAAGCCGCCGGTCACCAATACCGCCGCCATCCTGCCTCCCACCTGCGAATATGACATTCTCTTTTTACGAAAGTAGCATGTTCAGGTCTAGGGGAGGGGCGGCGCGGGGTATGACAGGTACGCCATGAACAGCAATGGGGCGCAGAAGCCGGAAGTCGCCAAGTGGGACCCGGCGTTCACCCGCGGCATCGTCAACACGGTCGGCCCGCTCATCCGGCGGTACTTCCGCGCCGAGGTGCGCGACGTCGACGCCATGCCGGCTGCCGGTGGGGCGCTGTTGGTGTCCAACCACTCGGGCGGCATGCTGACGCCGGACGTGCTGATCTTCGCGCCCGCCTTCTACGAGAAGTTCGGCTTCGACCGCCCCGTGTACACGCTTGGGCACGACGCCATATTCGTCGGGCCGGTTGGCACGTTGCTGCGGCGCGCGGGCGTCATCGGGGCTAATCGGGAGAACGCGGCGAAGGCCTTGCGTGAAGGCGCGGTGGTCCTGGTGTTCCCCGGCGGGGATTACGACTCCTACCGGCCGACGTTCAGCGAGAACGTGATCGACTTCGCCGGCCGTACGGGCTACGTCCGGACCGCGATCGAGGCCGGTGTCCCGATCGTGCCGATGGTTTCGGTCGGCGCTCAGGAGACGCAGCTGTTTCTCGCGCGGGGCGACTCGATCGCCCGGCGCATCGGCCTCAAGCGGCTGCGCGCCGAGATCCTGCCGATCAGCGTCGGATTCCCGTTCGGGGTGTCGGTGTTCTTCCCGCCGAACCTTCCGTTGCCCGCCAAGATCACCACGCGGGTGTTGCCGCCGATTGATGTTCTCGAGCAGTTCGGGGAGGACCCGGACGTGAAGGAGGTCGACGAGCACGTGCGCTCGGTGATGCAGGCCGCGCTCGACGAGCTGGCCGCGGAACGCCGATTCCCGGTGTTGGGCTGAGAGATGGCCGACGTCCTAGGTCTCGTGCAGACGCTGTGGCGGGCGGGCCTGATCGCTCCGCTGCGCCCCGACAAATACCTGCGGATGGGTGCGGCGATGCGCCGCGTGGGCATGACGGCGACGGTCGGTTTCGCCGCGGCCGCGCAGCGCTGCCCCGACCGTCCCGGGCTCGTCGATGAACGCGGCACCCTGACCTTCAAGCAGATCGACGATCGCTGCGACGCGGTGGCCACGGCGCTGCAAAACCTTCCCGGCGGCACGCCGAAAACCGTTGCCGTGATGTGCCGCAACCACCGCGGGTTCATCGAGTCGCTGGTGGCATCGAACCGGATGGGCGCCGACGTCTTGCTGCTGAACACCTCGTTCGCGGGACCGGCGCTGGCCGAGGTGGTCGATCGGGAAGGTGCCGACGTCGTCATCTACGACGAGGAGTTCTCCGGGATCGTCGAGCAGGCCATGGCAGACAAGCCGGACGCGACGCGCATCCTCGCCTGGACCGACGAAGTTACCGACGGCCCGACGCTCGATCAGCTCATCGAAGCCAATCTCGGCAAGCAGCCCGCCCCGGCCGAACGCAAGAGCGACATCATCTTGCTGACGTCTGGCACCACCGGGACCCCGAAGGGCGCCAAACGCGGTGAAGGCAGCGGCGGCGCAGGCGATCTCAAGGCGGTTCTGGACCGGACGCCATGGCGTGCCGAAGAGGCGACCGTCATCGTCGCGCCGATGTTCCACGCGTGGGGCTTTTCGCAGTTGCTGTTCTCCGCGCTGCTGGCCTGCACCATCGTCACGCGGCGCAAATTCGACCCGGAGGCGACGCTGGAGTTGATCGACCGCTACAAGGCGACCGGCCTGGTCGTGGTACCGGTGATGTTCGACCGGATCATGGACCTGCCGGACGATGTGTTGAATCGCTACAGCGGCAAGTCACTTCGCTTCGCAACGGCCTCGGGTTCCCGGATGCGTCCCGATGTGGTGATCAAGTTCATGGACCGGTTCGGCGACGTCATCTACAACAACTACAACGCCACAGAGGCGGGGATGATCGCCACCGCAACGCCGTCGGACCTGCGAGCGGCGCCCGACACGGCAGGAACCGCCGCCGATGGCACCGAGATCCGCATCTACGACGCGGATTTCAACGAACTTCCCACCGGGCAGACCGGCCAGATCTTCGTCCGAAGCGGCACATTGTTCGACGGATACACCTCCGGCAAGACCAAGGACTTCCACGACGGGTTCATGGCGTCGGGGGATGTCGGTTACCTCGACGAGGCCGGTCGGTTGTTCGTGGTCGGCCGCGACGACGAGATGATCGTCTCCGGCGGCGAGAACGTCTACCCGATCGAGGTCGAGAAGACGCTGGGCCAACACTCCGATGTCAAGGAGGCGGTGGTGCTCGGTGTCGACGACGAGCAGTACGGTCAGCGCCTCGTCGCGTTCGTCGTGCTGAACGACGGCGGAAGCGCCGGCCCCGACGACCTCAAGCAGCACGTCCGCGACAACCTCGCCAACTACAAGGTGCCGCGGCAGATCACCGTCCTCGACGAACTGCCGCGCGGCAGCACCGGCAAAGTGGCGCGGAAGGACCTTCTCGACCGCGTCGACTAGCGGGCCGCTCGGGCCGGGGCCATCGCCGTACCCACCACGGACAAGGCGGGAAGTCCTGCCGCAGCGCGGATCTCGTCGAGTCCGTGCACCATGGCGTCGGTGGCTTCGTGGATGTCATTGAAGGTTCGGTCGTCGGACAGGATCGAGATGTCCACCTGGTCGACGTAGCTCCACACCGTCATGTTGAACGCGCTACCGGCCGAGAGCACGCCGATCGAGTAGATCTCGCTCACCGGGGCGCCGCCGATGTGGCCGCGTCGGCGCGGTCCCGGCACGCTCGACACCGCGACGTTCATCAGCGGATTGTGCTTGGCGCGCTGGCTCTGCCAGCGCAGTAGCGCCGGTGTCAGCGGGGGAGGCAGGTATTCCATCAGCTGGCCCTGCAGTTTGGGGCCGAGCAGTTCATAGTTCTCTTTGGCCCGCCCCGTTGCCAGGGAGGTCAGCCGGACCCGTTCGAGCGGATCATCGATGTGAACGGGAAGAGATACCGACAGCCCACCGATTTCGTTGCCGGTGATCCGGTCGGGGGACAGGTCCGTGCTGACAGGGACCGACGCCATCAACGGACGGTCCGCGCGCCCGTCGTAACGCAACAACAGTTCTCGCAGCCCACCCGCCGCAGTGGCCAGCACAAGATCGTTGAACGTCACCTCGAGCTGCTTGGCCGTCTCCTTGATCTCGGCCAGCGACAGCGACGCGGTGGCGAACGTGCGTCCCGGCGAGACCACGTGGTTGAGGAACGTCGGCGGCGTGCGGAACATCTTCGCCAGGTCCGGTTGATCGGCGCGCTCTTTGGCGCGGCGCCGCAACTTGGTGAACCCCCGGACGGCGTCACGGGCGAGAGTGGGCAGCGCGGCGACGTTCGTGGCGTGGTCGCGCATCGCGAACTTCATCAGCTCGGAGCGACCCGGGCTGTCACAGACGGCGTAGTCCTCGTGCTCGTGCTGCGTGCCGTCCGCGAGATCCATCAGCCGCGCAAGCAGATTCGCCGATGCCACACCATCGGCCAGTGTGTGGTGCACCTTGCCGATGAGCGCGAACCGGTCGTCGGCCATTCCCTCGGCGAAGTGGAACTCCCACAGCGGCCGGCTGCGGTCGAGCGGCGTGCTGGCGATCCGGCCGATGACCTCGTCGAGCTCGCGGCGACCACCCGGGCTCGGCACGTGCACACGGCGCAGGTGGTAGTCGAGATCCACCGGGCAGTCCTCGAGCCACATCGGATGGTGCAACTTCCAGGGGATGTCGACGAGCCGGTAGCGCAGCGGGTCGAGCAGGTGCAGTCGCCGGGCGATGGTTCGCCGGAAGTGATCGAAGGTGAATTCACCGTCGAACTCGGCGGCGTTGATGATCGCGACCTTCAAGGTGTGCGTGTGCAGGTTGGGCGTCTCGCTGTAGAGCAGCATGGCGTCCATGCCGTTGAGTCGCTTCACATCCCCACCCCTTGCGGACAACCGGTACCCAAGGGTCCATCGAACCACTCGGACGGACATGCTCGGGGGGTTTCAGTCAGCGGAGCTACGGGGCTCGTAACCTCATGACTATTGTTAGGTGATCGAACGATTGGAGTGAGTGATGAGAGCGGTCGTGTGCCGGGAGTATTGCCAACCGGAGGATCTCGTGCTCGACGAACTTCCCGACCCGACACCGCAACCCGGTCAAGTCGTCATCAGGGTGCGTGCGGCTGCGGTGAACTATCCCGATGTGCTGTTGATCGGCGGCAACTATCAGGTCAAGGTCCCGCCTCCCTTCAGCCCCGGCAGCGAGATGGCCGGAGAGGTGATCGCCGTCGGTGACGGCGTCGACTGCCGCGTCGGCTCCCGAGTGACGGCGACGACGTTCGTCGGTGCCTTCGCCGAGCAGGCGGTGGTGGACGCACGCGCGGTGTCGCCGATTCCGGATGGCGTCGACTACGCCGAAGCCGCCGCGTTCGGGGTCACGTATCGGACCGCTTACTACACCTTGCGCACGATCGCGCCGGTGTGCCCGGGTGATTGGGTCGTCGTGCTCGGTGCCGCCGGGGGCGTGGGTATCGCCGCCGTCGACATTGCGCAACTTCTCGGGGGCAGGGTGCTGGCCGCGGCCTCCGGCGAGGAAAAGCTCGAGCTGTGCCGCCAGCGCGGGGCCGAAGCATGTGTGGACTACGACCGCGAAAACCTGCGGGACCGGATCAAGGAGATCACCGGCAAGGCCGGCGCACAGATCGTCGTCGACCCCGTCGGCGGGCCGTACTCCCTGCCCGCGCTGCGGGGCCTGGGGCGGGGCGGAACATTCGTCACGCTCGGGTACGCGGCCGGTGAGATTCCTTCCATTCCCCTGAATCTTGTTCTGCTCAAAGGGATCACCGTGCGCGGCATGGAGATCCGGACCTTCGCGTCCGACTATCCGGACGAGGTCATACGCGACGACGAAGAGCTGGACGCACTCTTCGCCGAAGGGAAGCTGCGACCGTACATCGGTGGGCGTTTTCCGCTCGACGATGCCGCGGTCGCGTTGCGCCACGTCGCGGAGCGCAAGGCATTGGGCAAGATCGTCATCGGGATCTGAATGCGCTCGAGTCGCGCGGGTTTAGAGAGTGCGGAACAGTCCGCCGTCGACGAGAATCTGTGCTCCGTTGATGTAACCGGCCGCGTCGCTGGCCAGGAAAACGCACAAGCCGACCATGTCCTCGGGCACCCCGATGCGCTTCATCGGATTCATCGCCGCCGCCGCGGCCTGCGCCTGCGGGCCCCAGGATTTCGAGATATCGGTGTCGAACGCACCCGGCATGACGAGGTTGGCCCGAACCTTCGGCGCCCACGCCCCGGCTAGGGCCAGGGTCAGGGCGTTGAGCCCCGCCTTCGCCATGGCATAGGGGAGGTCGGCCGTATCTGGTCGCAGTGTGCCCGCCGTGGTGACGTTGATGATCGACCCGCCGTCCGCCTCCGCCATCCGAGTTCCGAAAAGCGTTGCCAGCCGGAACGGTCCGCGCGCATTGACCGCGTGCACCTTGTCGTAGAGTTCCTGCGTGACAGAGGTGAGATCGTCGTACACCGGCGACATTCCGGCGTTGTTGATCAGCACATCGCATCGACCGAAGGCGTCGTAGACCTTCTCGAGGAGCGCCTCGGAGTCGTCCCACCGGCCCACATGGCATCCGACGGGCAGAGCGCGCCGACCGGTGGTGCGCTCGATCTCCGCGGCGACCGCTTCACAGTTCTCGAGCTTTCGGCTGGCGATCACCACATCGGCGCCCGCCTCCGCGAACCCCTGGGCGACGGCCCGGCCGATCCCGCGGCTGCCGCCAGTGATGACCACGACCTTGTCGCTCATGTCGAGCAGGTCCCGAAGACGGGTCACCCTTTTCTCCTTCAGTTTCAGGTGACGGGCTGGACGCGGTCAGTCCAGGGCCGACAGCGCGGCGCGGGTGTCGAGGTCGACGAACGCCGCCGAATACCGTTGTGCCAGAGCTAAACAGATGTCCGCGCCCTGCCAGGCGTCGCCCCCGGAGAGGGTGGCCATCCAGATGGCCAGCCCGTGCGCGACCGACGCGCGGTAGCGCAGCCACACCTCCTCGGCCGACGGAAGTTCGGCGGCGGGCAGCCTGAGCGCGGCCCGGTACTCGTCGAGCAGATCCCGCTCGGCTTTTCTGCGGTCCTCGATCGTCAGCGCACCCTGCACGAAGTAGCCCAGATCCAGCGACCAGTTACCGCGTCGGGCCATCTGCCAGTCCAGGAACCCCACGTCGTCATCGGGCAACACGTAGGTGTTGCCGATGTGCGGATCACCGTGCAGCAGCGTCTCGGGTGACTTCGAAGTTCCGGTGAGGGTGCCGATGTAGCGGGCCCAGATATCGACGAAAAGCTCCGTGCCGCTCATCTCGACGATCTCCGAGGACACGGTGTTGCCCAGTCGTTCTCGGGCGATGTCGAGCGGAGCATGCTCGAGGCCTTCGAACGCGACGAACGGCTCGACCCAGCCCAGCGCTGGGTTCGCGGTGAGCCGCTCACCCCAGAACTGGCTGTGCATGCGCGCCAGCCCGCGCACTCCGTTGGCGACCTGCTCGACCGTCATCGGCCGGGTGGAGTCGCGTGGGTCGGCGCCGCGCGCGACGACGTCCTCCATGATCATCACGAAGCTCGAGCCGGGCTCGTCGATCAGCGCGGCGTAGACAGTCGGATGGTCCAGCGGCAGTGACACCCCCGAAGTGAAAAGCCGCGGTTCGTGGAACAGGCCGCTGGTGAGTGCGACGAGTTCGGCGTGGTCGGGGTCGACGGCCTTGGCGAACACTGTCGCCGGACCCGACCCCGCCGAATACCTCAGCGCCAGCCGCGCCCGGCGGTTGGTGCCGTCGTCGCGCAGCGCGACGCTGACGGCGTCGACGGTGGCGCCCGGGAAGTGCTTCCCGAGCACCGCCGTCATCCACCCCGGCGTGATCTCCTCCCAACTGCGCGGAAGCGACAGCTCGGCGGCGGTCATCTGCCGGGCCCCGTTACTTGAGGCAGCTGCCGCCGTCGACCGGCAGCGTCACGCCGGTGATGTAGCGGCTCTCGTCGGAGGCCAGGAACAGCACCGCGTTGGCGATGTCCTCGGGCTCCACCCAGCCGATCGGCAGCGTGTGCATCATCTGCGCAACGACCTTCATGTCGTCGGGGCCCGGGTTCTCCAGGTCGGGACGGAACAGCTTCATCGTCCCCTCGTTCATGTACAGCGGCGTGTTGACGTTGGTCGGATGCACGGAGTTGACCCGGATGTTCTGTGCGCCGAGCTCGACCGCGAACGTCCGCATCAGGCCCACCACACCGTGTTTCGCCGCGACGTAATGGCCCGTGTGCGGGTAGGCCTTCAGGCCGCCGACCGAACTGGTGAGAATGATCGAACCGCCGCGGCCACCGGCCAGGATGTGCGGGACACCGGCCTTGACGCTCTTCCAGACGCCGCCGAGGTTGACATCGATCATGTCGGTCCAGTCACCTTCGCTGGTTTTGTCCAGCGTCGCGCCGCCGTTGCCGATGCCGGCGTTGGCGACGATGATGTCCAGCCGGCCGAGCTGTTCGACTCCGGTGTCGACGGCGGCCTTGAGCGCGTCGAAGTCGCGGACGTCGACCTCGGCGGTGTAGATGCGGCGGTTGAGGCCCTTCACCAGATCAGCGGTTTCCGCAAGGTCTTCGGGCGTCGACAGTGGAATCTGCACGCTGTCGATCTGCTTGCAGATGTCGACGGCGATGATGTCGGCGCCTTCCTGGGCCAGCCGTACGGCATGTGCGCGGCCCTGGCCGCGGGCGGCGCCGGTGATGAAAGCGACCTTGCCTTCAACGCGTCCGGTCATCGGTTACCTCAATTCGTTGTGGTTACAGGGGTCTCGGTGCTATTTCGAGTTCACGAAGGTGGGCATGGATTCCCAGCCGCGGACCGCGGTGGTCTGCGACGGGCGCGCGTTGGGCCAGTCGACCTCCCAGGTCGGGAATCTCTTGAGGATTTCCTCGAGCGCGATCCGGCCCTCCAGTCGGGCGAGCGCGTTACCCATGCAGAAGTGGGTTCCGGCGCCGAAAGTCATGTGTGAGTGCAGCTCTCGGTGGATATCGAAGACGTCGCCGTCCGGCGGGAAGCGGCGATGGTCGCGGTTGGCCGCACCCACCAGCATCAGCATGGCCGATCCCTCGGGGACCGTCTGGCCGTAGTACTCCACATCACGGGTCACGTAACGGGCGATCTGCAGCGCGGGCGGTTCCCAGCGCAGGATCTCTTCGATCGCCTGCGGAATGAGGCTCGGGTCTGCGGCCAACTCGGCGCGCTGGTCGGGGTAATCGGCGAGTGTCTTTCCGGCCCAACCGATCAAGCGCGTCGTGGTCTCGCTGCCCGCCGTGGCGATGACCGTCAGGTACATCAACAGTTCTTCCCGGCGTAGTCGGCGACGGGTGCCGGTTTCGTCTTCGAACTCGGCGTTCAGCAGATCCGTCATGATGTCGTCGGAGGGATGTTCGGTGCGGTAGTCGATGAACTCGGCGAACACCTCACCGCTTGCCAGTAGATCGACCGAGTCGCTCTGCAACGTCGCTTCACCGTGTTCGGTGACGCGGCGCTGGTCGGCTTCGGGAATGCCCAACAGCATTCCAATGACCCGCATCGGCATCTGCGCGCCGAGATCGGTGACGAAGTCGAATTTGTCCGTGCCGGTCAACGGGTCCAGGCAACGGGCGGTGAACTCGCGGATCTGAGGCTCCAGCGCCTGCACTTTGCGCGGGGTGAACACCCGGGACAGCAGGTTGCGGTGGATGTTGTGGATCGGCGGGTCTTCGAAAATCAGTGTGCCCGGGGGGATTTCCATGCCCGATTTGATGATCTCGAGCAACGCACCGCGACCAGAGATGAAGGTCTGGTGGTCGATGACGGCCTTGTTGACGTCCTCGAACCGGCTTAACGCGTAGAAGTCGTGCTTGTCGTTGTAGTACAGCGGGGCCTCTTCACGCAGACGCGCGAAGACCGCATAGGGGTTCATGTTGAGGTCGACGCTGTACGGGTCGTAGTACAACTCGTCTTGCTTCGCTTCGTGCACGTCGGGATTTTCAGCGCTGATCGTCACCGGATCGCCTCTCGCCGGTCAGGTCGCATAAGACAGTGGGCTGGCATTTGTCTCACAACTCTGGCATTCGCTCCGGAGGAGTGTCAATACGGGATTCAAAACGGAATATTTAAGCTCTTCGCTGGGAAGAATCCGATTCTCCACAGAGCGTGTCGGGCGCCCGCGGGCAAAGCGCTGGGAGCCGAGAACGCGATTCTCGCGCCGGACGTGAGAACGAAGTTCTCCGCCTATTGGGCGGCAAAACCGTGCGAGACGAAGTCCCAGACCTCGTCGGCGGTGATCGGGTGCGTTGTGCCGTCCTCGGCACCGTTGGACTGGGCCACGAACATGACGGTCTGCATCGTCATGGCCGCCATCCGCTTCGGGTTGATGCCCTCCCGCAACTGGCCCGCCTCGCCGGCCTCTTCCATCAGTTCCGTCAGCAGTGCGAGCAGTGGTGCGTGCGCGACCTTGACCTCGGCGGGGTGCGAGAGCAGCAGCCGAGGCGCGAAGTCGGTGAACAGCGGGCGCTTGGCGGTGGGGTCCGGACGCGAGGATTCGAAGAGCAACTGCACGGCGACCTTGAGTCGCTCGATCGGCTCGTCCTCGGTGGTGGTGGCGGCGCGGATCTGGTCGGCCGACCGGCTCAGTGCATCCTCGAAAAGCGCCAGCAGCAGCTCATGCTTACCGTCGAACTGCAGGTAGAAGCTGCGTAGCGACTGCCGCGAGCGGTCGACGACCTCTTGGACGGTGAAGTCGGTGCTGCCTTTTTCGATGATGATCGCCTGAGCGGCGTCCAGGAAGCGCTGCACGCGTTGCGCGGCCCGGAGCTTCGCCGTTTTGATCGACCGTTCGACCGCACGCTGCTTCCAGGCGGGCTCTTCGCTGGGGCTTGTCACCGGTGGCTCAGACGCCGGCCGGGTGGGGAGAACATGAACTGACTGTACCGGAGAACGTCTCGCCATTGCGGTCCTCGACCCCCTCGCGGCCAACGTGTCAGAGATTGTAACTTTCTCACGATGAGAATAGTATTCTCATTTTGGAGATAACAATAGTCCTACCAAAGATTTGATCCGGCGGGAGTCCCGTGCAGCTCACCTTCGATGCTGATGTCGAGGCGTTCCGCGCCGAATTCAACGCCTTCCTCGACGAACATCTTCCCTCCGATGACGTGGCGCTCGAGCGCTCGCGCTCCAGCAGCGACGTGCCGGGCTGGGCTCGAGACTGGCAGCGGCTGATGTTCGACCACGGCTGGCTGCTGCCCGGCTATCCGCCGGAATTTGGCGGGCGCAACGCGACGATCCTGCAGCAGTACGTCCATCAGCAGGAACTGGCACGTTGGCGCGTGTATTTGACCTACAACCCGCAGGGCGTGGGCATCATCTCCGCGTCGTTGATCTCGTTCGGGACGCCCGAACAACAGCGCCGTTGGGCGATCCCGATCCTGCGCGCCGAGATCACCGCGTCGCTCGGGATGAGCGAGCCGGGCGCCGGCTCGGATCTCGCGTCGCTGCGGACGGCCGCGGTGCAGGACGGGGACCACTTCGTCGTCAATGGGCAGAAGGTGTGGACCTCGGGGGCGCACGACGCCGACGTCCTGCTGACTTTCGTTCGTACCGATCCGAAGGCGCCCAAGCACAAGGGCATCAGTGTGCTGATGATCCCGACGGACCTGCCGGGCGTGGTGCGGCGCCCGTTCGCGTCGCTGTGTGACGCCGACGACCTCGATTTCAACGAGGTCTTCTTCAACGACGTGCGGGTGCCCGCGGAGAATTTGATCGGACCGCTGAACGAGGGTTGGCGGGTCGCCAACGGTTCGCTCGGGCATGAGCGAAACATGTTGTGGCTCAGCTATGCGGACCGCCTGCAGGAGCTGGTCGAGGATTTCCGTCCCACCTCCGCACTCGATCGCGACCGGTACGCCGGGCTGGTGATGGACAACCAGGCGCTGCGCCTGCTCGGTTCGGTGGCACTCGCGCGTGCCGCCCGCGGCGATGAGGATGTGCCCGCTCTGTCGGTGCTCAAACTCCTCGGCTCGGAGGCGTCGCAGTCGGCGGCCGAGTACGCGGTGGGCGCGGCGGGCGTCGACGCGTTGGCCCATCCGACGTTCTCGGGCCCCTACAGCGCACAGCATCTCGAGTTGTACCGGTGCGGCTGGTTCGAGCGCTACGTTCGCACGTTCGGCGGCACGATTGCCGGCGGCACCTCAGAGATCCAACGCAACATCATCGCCCAGCGCCTGCTGGGACTGCCTCGAAACTAGAAGGACCGCACCATGTACATCGAATACGAGGTCGCCGACCGCATCGCGACCATCACGTTGAACCGGCCCGAGGCCGCCAACGCCCAGAACCCGGAACTGCTCGACGAACTCGACGGGGCGTGGACCCGCGCGGCAGAGGATCCCGAGGTGTCGGTGATCGTGTTGCGCGCCAACGGGAAGCACTTCTCGGCCGGGCACGACCTGCGCGGCGGGGGGCCGGTACCGGACAAGATCACGCTGGAATTCATCATCCAGCATGAAGCGAAGCGCTATCTGGAGTACACGCTGCGCTGGCGCAATGTGCCCAAGCCCTCGATCGCCGCGGTGCAGGGGCGCTGCATCTCCGGTGGGCTGCTGTTGTGCTGGCCGTGCGATCTGATCATCGCGGCCGACGACGCCCAGTTCTCCGACCCGGTGGTGCTGATGGGCATCGGCGGCGTCGAATACCACGGCCACACATGGGAACTCGGGCCGCGCAAGGCCAAGGAGATCCTGTTCACCGGCCGCGCGATGACGGCCGAGGAGGTCGCTGCCACCGGCATGGTGAACAAAGTGGTGCCGCGCGATCAGCTCGACTCGGAAACCAGGGCGATGGCCGAACAGATCGCGAAGATGTCACCGTTTGCGCTGCGCCAGGCCAAACGTGCGGTGAACCAGACGCTCGACGTGCAGGGGTTCTACGCCGCCATCCAGTCGGTGTTCGACATCCACCAGACCGGCCACGGCAACGCGCTCAGCGTCGGCGGATGGCCGGTGCTGGTGAACCTCGACGAGATGAAGGCCAGCATCCAGTAATTCCTTGTTGGCGCGAGCGTGCGTGTCTGCGCGCGACACACAGCCAGATTTCGACACTTTGCGCGCGCTCACGCGGCGCGAGCGTGACGGAGCTGTCGGTCGATCCTGCCTACGAAGTCCGCCGCCCGGTGCCGCACGTCGTCTGAGACGATCGCGATGACGGTCCAGCCGACGTCCTGCAGGGCGAGTTGGCGTCGGCGGTCATTGCGCAGCACGTCGGGATCGGTGTGCCAATCGATGCCGTCGTACTCGACCGCGACATGACAATCCGGCCATGCGAAGTCGAGACGTCGCAGTTGTCCGTTGCCGTCGACGACCTCGTACTGCAGTTCGGGCATCGGCAATCCACCGTCGATCATTGCCAGCCGCGCTTCACTTTCCATCGGGGATTCGGCGCGTCCGTCGGCGAGAGGAAGTAGGTCGCGCACCGCGACAATGCCGCGCCGGCCGGCCTGTCGAATTGCCGCGCGCCACAACTCAGCCCGGGTGCATGTGCCGGAGCGGAGCGCGGCATCGAGCGTTGCGAGTGCGCGGGGCCGTCGCAAAGCGCGGGCCACTTCGATCGCGGTCCATGCCGGTGACGTCGCGATCCGGTCGGCGGTGTGGACCAGCGGTGCGCCTTTCCGGCGGTGCACGACAAGACCGTCGGCCGGGCGCAGCTGGTGGCCGGGGGGATTGAGAACGTGAAGTGCGGGAGGCCCTTCGGTGTCAAAGCCGAACAGGGCCGCGGCGGTCGACAGGCACACCGGTACCGTCGTGCCACACGACAGGTCCAGTCCGCGCAGCCGTAGCTCGTCCGTTGGCTCTCCGAGACAGTAGATCCCGTGCCAGATTCGCTCGAGATACTTGGCTTTCAGCACTGATTCGAATGTGTATCTCGGAATGATCGCCAGGATCTGGGCGCTGGTCGCCACGCCACCTTGCTCGTCGAACAACTGCCTCAGGGCGGTATCCATGGCGGCAATCCTCGCGCCGACGCGTCAACAGCTCGGACGCAAAGAACACCGTCTGTGGATGAAACCGCCTTTGTGCACAGTCGGTGGCGCCGAACGCGCGCAAAGTGTTGATATTCCGCGGCGTGTCGTGTGCAAACACGCACGCTCGCGCCAAAAGGAGGGGGAGCTCGCGGAATGAACTAGAGGTGGGCGAGGCGGGGGACCGAGCCTCTTGCCCGCAGGCCGGCTCCGGCTCTTTTGGTGAGTTCGCGTGAGCTGCCGAGCAATCCGTCCAGCACCAGGGCCCGTTTGATGTGCCGGTGCAGATCATGTTCGGCGGTGAAGCCGATGCCGCCGAGCACCTGCTGGCAGTGCTTGGCCGCAGTCATCGCCGCCTTGCCCGCGGCCGCCTTGGCCAGCATCGCCGTGAGGTCCGCGCTTTCCGTACCGGGCAGACCCAGCGTCGCCTCGGCGCCTTCGATCGCCACGAGCGTCTCGGCCAACCGGTGCCGGATGGCCTGGAACGACGCGATCGGCTTACCGAACTGGACGCGGTCCAACGCGTGCTGACGGGCCAGTGCGAGCATTCCGCGTGCTGATCCGACCAGCCACCAGCCCACCGCGCGACGCGCCTCGCCCATTCGCATCAACTCGCCGTCGGGCACCCGACGCAACGGCAGGTCACCCAGCGTCGGCTCGGTGTTGGCCGTGCGCTCCCAGACCACCCAGCTGCCGCCGGTGTAGGGCATCGGCGGTGTACCACCGGGCAGGCCGCCGATGGTCTCCAGCAGCACATCGTTGAGAACCGAAGCGTGCGAACCGGTTTCGCCCAGCAGGCGGAACACCAGCGGAATCGCCTGGTCGGGCGCGTCCGCCAGCATCTCGGCCCAGCCCAGCTCCGCCAGCGCAGCGTCCAGCTCGGCTCCCGAGGCGGACAGCATCGTCTTGCGCAGGGTGTCTTCGAGCATCGCCAGTGATTCGGCGTCCAAACCGGATTCCACTCCTCACTCCTTACCGAGATCGAGCAGGCGACGGGCGATGATGTTGCGTTGCACCTCGGCAGTGCCGCCGTAGATGCTCGCGGCCCGCGAATACAGGTACTCGGTCCGCCATACGTTGTCGTCGAGTTCGATGCGCCCCGGCAGCAGGTCGCGCACGGTGTCGTAGAGCCGCTGCTCGGCGCCCGCCAGCAACACCTTGTCGATCGAGGTGTCCGCACCCAGTTTCTGTCCCTCGCCCAGCCGGTGCTGGGTCGCGCGCGAACGGCAGCGCAACGTGTGCAGCGCCAGGTATACCTCGCCGAGATCCGAATCTGAGGCCGTGCCAAGCCCTTTGACTTCGTTGACGAGGTCGTCGAACCGCGAATACAGGTAGGCGATGCGCTGCCAGAAGCAGGTGGAACGCTCGTAGGGGAGCAGGTCCATCGCCAGTTTCCAACCGTCTCCGGGGTTGCCCAGCATGCGATCCGCGGGCACCACGACGTCGTCGAAGTACACCTCGCAGAACTCATCGACGTCGTGCATGGTGCGTAGCGGCCGCACCGAGACACCCGGGGAGTCGAGGTCGACGAAGAATGCGGTGATCGCCTCGTGGTTGGGCGTATTCGCGTCACCGGTGCGGGTGAGCAGGATGCAGCGGGTGGCGTACTGGGCGAAGCTGGTCCACACCTTCTGGCCGTTGACCACCCAGTTGTCGCCCTGTGGCACAGCGCGGGTGGTCAACGACGCCAGGTCGCTGCCCGAACCGGGTTCGGAAAAACCCTGACACCACGACTCTTCACCCGAGAGCAGCCGCGGCACCATCTCCGCGGCCAGTTCCGGCCGGGCGTAGTCGATCATGGTCGGCGTGAGCACGTCGAGCATCGAATACGGGCCCGGATGGTCGAGACCGCGTCCCACAACCTCCTCGCCGACGATGGCGCGCAGGATATCGGGTCCGCCGAGCCCGCCGGCCGACTCCGGCCAGCCGTAGCGCATCCAGTCGGCGTCGTACAGCGCCTTGAGCACCCGCAGGTGCTGGGCTTGATGCGCGTCGAGCGAATGGTCGTCGGTGAGCGGGGTCAGTTCGCCGGAATCGAATCTGGCGTCCAGCCATTCCCGCAGCCTGGCGCGGAATGTGGCGGGCTCGAAGAGGTCATCACTCATCCAGCTTCGGGCCTTCCGATCGCGTGTGGGCGGCCGGAGTCGTGGTCGCCGCTGCGCCGAATGAACGTCATGGCACGGGTTTTCAGCCGCCAGCCGTCGTCGGTGCGGACGTAAGTGTCGTTGTAGTAGCCGATGCGCATGTCGTGTTTGGAGTGTTCGATGAAGCACAGTGGCTGTGTCCCCGACGCCTTGTCGGGGTCGTCCGGATCCAGATGCACAAGTGACGTGCCGGTCATGAACAGACCCTTGGGCGCGGCCTCGACGAGTTCGGGGAAGCGGTTCAGCGTGTACGTGGAGCCGAACGCGCTGTACGTCCCGTCCGGGGTGAACACCGAAGTCAGCCCCTCGATATCGCCCTGGGTGATGGTGACGGCGTACTTGGCCAGCAGCTGCTGGATCTCGACGAGGTCGTCAGTTCGAGTCATGTCGGAAGACCTTACCGCCCTTCATTACAAAACTGACATCGCGTGTAACACTGATATCGGCGAGGGGATCCCCGGGCACCGCGACGATGTCCGCGAGGTACCCCTCGGCGATGCGGCCCAGGTCGCTTCTGTCGATCAGATCGGCGGCGACGACGGTGGCCGCGCGCAACACGGCCGCGGGTGGCATACCCCAATCCACCAACGTGACGAGCTCGTCGGCGTTCTTGCCGTGGGGGATCGCCGGGGCATCGGTGCCGACGGCGATCTTCACGCCTGCCTCGTAAGCGGCCTTGATGGATGTGCGCGCCTTCGGAAACATCTCGGCGGCCTTGTCCTGCAGGGCTTTCGGAGCACGGGACACATCCATGGCCTCGGCGAGGCGGCGCGTGGTCACGAGCCACCGGTCGTTGTCGACGAGCATCTGGATGGCTTCGTCGTCCATCAGGAAGCCGTGCTCGATGCAGTCGATACCGCACGCGACGGCGTGCTTGACCGCCTCGGCTCCGTGGGTGTGCGCGGCCACCTTCAAGCCACGCCGGTGCGCCTCGTCGACGATGGCCCGCAGTTCCTCATCCGAATAGTGTTGCGCGCCAGCCTCTCCGGTCAACGACATCACACCGCCGGACACGCAGACCTTGATGAGCTGCGCGCCGTGCTTGATCTGGTAGCGCACCGCCTTGCGGATCTCGTCGACGCCGTTGGCGATGCCCTCCTCGATGGTCAGCTCCAGTGCGCCGGGCATGAATGCGGCGAACATCGTCGGGTCGAGGTGGCCGCCGGTCGGGGTGATCGCGTGACCGGCCGGGATCACCCGCGGACCGTCGATCCAGCCCGCGTCGATCGCCTTGCCCAACGCGACGTCGAGCAGGTACCCGCCGGTCTTGACGAACAACCCGAGGTTGCGAACCGTGGTGAAACCGGCCCGCAATGTGCGCCGGGCATTGCCGACGGCCCGCAGCACCCGCGTCGCGGGATCGTCTTGGACCTGGGATAGGCCGGGGTTCTCGCCCCGGCCACCCATTAGGAGGTTGACCTCCATGTCCATCAGGCCGGGCAGCAGGATGGCGTCACCGAGATCGATGACCTCACCCTCGCCGTCGGCCGCACCGCCGAGGCCGACGATGCGGTCGCCGTCGATCCGAACGATGCCCGGCCGGACGATCTGTCCGGCGTCGACGTCGAGCAGACCCGCCGCTTTGAGGGTCAGCACTCCTAAACCACCGGCTCCTTGATGAGCTTGATATATGCGGCGCCGCTGTCGAGTACGCGGGGCTGCTTCCACACCTCAACGGGGAAGCTCACCATGACGATCGACTGACCGAGGTGCACCAGCGCCTTGGCATCGTCCGGCATCCCCTTGAGCGGGAAGCGGGCGTCGACGTAGACCATGATGTCCTCGAGCCTAGCCATGCCCGCGTCGTACAGTTCCTGCATCTCTTCCATCGTGGAGTTCAGCCGCTTCTGGTAACGCTCCTCCTCGGTGGGCAGGCACCAGTCGCTGAACCGCTCGAGGTCCGCGAACTCCTCAGGCAGCTTAGACATTTGCTCCCTCCTTATCGGTCTTGGCGTGAGCTGCGCCGTTCGCCCCGGCGCCATTTCCGCTCGCCAGCGACTCCTTGTACCGATCGACGTACTTGTGGGCGGTGTGGTGCAGGTGTCGCAGCAGGATTTCCTGGTCGCACAACGGGAAGTCGAGAACGGCACGGGTGCCGATCTGCGTCTGCGTGGCTTCGAGTGTGTTGGCGTCCTGGAACGCGTACTCCTTGAACGTCACCGCGGCTAATTCTTGAGAGAGCCGCTCGCGCAGGTTCTTTGGTGGTACGAAGTACAGGTCCGCCTCGAAGATGTGGGTGTCCACACCAGTCGGCCAGTAGTTGTACGTCAGATACCAACCCGGCACCCAGAAGAGCAGCGTGAAGTTCGGGAAGAACTCGAATGAGTCTTGGCCCCACGTCGCATGACGGCCGGGATTGATCGCCGGTGGTAGTTCGTCGGGCAGGATGCCCTTGATGTCGGGGCGATCCCACGGCCCGAACAGGCCGCTGTGCAGAATGCGCTCGATGGGTTTGACCATCTTCAGGTCCTTCGGCGGGCTCATGCCACCCCAGGACGAGATCATCGAATGATCACCCTTGATGTCGTAGTGCAGCGCCTCGAAGCCGAATTTGGCCAGCTTCTCGGCCTCCTCCTTCTCCGCCTGCTTCATGTGCAGGATCGGCGCGTGGTAGAACTCGACGAACGCGTCGATGAACAGCTTCCAGTTCGACTTGATCTCTGCGCGGTAGCTGTAGTGCTCGGTCATCTCATGGAAGGGATAACCCTTCAGTCCCTGCCCGAACTCGCCCAGATACTCCTCGAGCGAGACCGCGTCGTCGTCGAAGTTGACGAAGATGAAGCCCTCCCATACCTCGCAGCGCACCGGCTTGAGTGGGTAGTCGGCCTTATCGATATCGAAGAACTCTTGCTCCTGCTGAATGAACGTCAGGTCGCCCTTGAGGTTGTAGCGCCAGGCGTGGTACTTGCAGACGAACTGACGGCAGGTGCCCGAGACTTCTTCGCCGGGATAGTCGTTCCACACCAGCTTGTTGCCGCGATGGCGGCACAGGTTATAGAAGGCGCGGATCTCATCGCCATCGTTTACGATGACGATCGATGTGCCCGGGCCGACCGACGGCAGCTCACGGGTGATGTAACTGCCCTTCTTGGGAATCAGCTCGATCCGGCCCATCTGCAGCCAAGTCTTGCGGAAGATGGCCTGCTGCTCCAGCTTCCAGTGCTCGGGATCGATCGAGTCCTCGTAGTTGACCGGAGCGGTACCGAGTTCAGGCCAGTGCTCGGTCCAGCTGCCCTCGGCTGGTTTGGGGAAAAACGCCACGGTTATCTACCTCTCTGCGAGATTTTCGGTGTCTGGTTCTACGCCGAAAGTGTTGATGGCCATGGCGAGTGCGCCATAGCAGCCGATGGTGAAGACGAGGTCCATCAGTTGACGTTCCTCGAGGTGTTCGGACAATGCGGCCCACGTTGCGTCGGAGATGGTGGCGTGGGCTTGGAGGTCGTCGACCGCATGCAGTACGGCCCGGTCGAGTTCATCTGATGCCTCGCCGCGCTGGAGGGCGTCGATGACGTCGTCCGTCAGGCCTTCGTCGCGGCCCATCTCGACGTGGTGCCGCCACTCGTATTCGCAATTGGTCAGATGTGCGACGCGCAGCACCGCCAACTCCCGCAACCGCGGCGGCAGCGTCGACCCGTAGAGCAGGTGGAAGTTGAACCGCAGGAAGGCGCGGGTCAGTTTCGGATGGCGGACCATCGTCGCCAGCAGGTTGCCCGCCAGCTCGGGATTGCGCCGTTCGGGAGACATGCTGGACAGGGCCTCGTAGACGGCTTCGTCCCACTCCTGCGCGGGTAGCGGCGGCACGCGCAAGGCGCCTCCTTCCGGTGTGCTCTCGGTGATGAGAATCAGGTTCTCATATTTCGCCAATAGATTTCCACCTTTCTCGCCGATGGTCAACGGCGGAGGCCGTCCCGCGGTGGTCAATCGGGTGCCGCACGGAACCCAATCGCCCTGACAGGAGGGCATAGGGTGGCTTTCGGACATTGATTCTCGTACGGTGAGAAGATAGTTTCCTCACATTGAGGACAGTCCTGATAGCTAGCCTCGGGGGACGCGACGAAAGGAACGGGCATGAACAAGGACGAGATGATCTTGATCAGCGTTGATGATCACATCGTCGAACCGCCCGATATGTTCAAGAATCATCTGCCCAAGAAGTACATCGATGAGGCGCCGCGGTTGGTGCACAACCCGGACGGGTCGGACACCTGGCAGTTCCGCGACACGGTGATTCCGAATGTGGCGCTCAATGCGGTGGCGGGGCGCCCGAAGGAGGAGTACGGGCTGGAGCCGCAGGGTCTGGATGAGATCCGGCCTGGCTGTTGGCAGGTTGATGAGCGGGTCAAGGACATGAACGCCGGCGGCATCCTGGGTTCGATGTGTTTTCCGTCGTTTCCCGGTTTTGCGGGTCGGTTGTTTGCCACTGAGGATCAGGAGTTCTCGCTGGCATTGGTGAAGGCCTACAACGACTGGCACGTCGAGGAGTGGTGTGGGGCCTATCCGGCGCGGTTCATCCCGATGACGCTGCCGGTGATCTGGGATCCGGTCGAGTGCGCCAAGGAGATCCGGCGCAACGCTGAGCGCGGCGTGCATTCGTTGACGTTCACCGAGAATCCGGCGGCCATGGGGTATCCGAGCTTTCATGATTTCGAGCATTGGAAGCCGATGTGGGATGCGCTGGTGGACACCGAGACCGTGCTCAACGTGCACATCGGTTCCTCGGGCCGGTTGGCGATCACCGCCCCGGATGCGCCGATGGATGTGATGATCACCTTGCAGCCGATGAACATCGTGCAAGCCGCGGCCGACCTGTTGTGGTCGCGCCCGATCAAGGAATACCCGACGCTGAAGATCGCGCTGTCTGAAGGCGGTACGGGGTGGATTCCGTACTTTTTGGAGCGGGTGGATCGCACCTTTGAGATGCATTCGACGTGGACGGGTCAGGACTTCGGCGGCAAGCTGCCCAGTGAGGTGTTCCGTGAGCACTTCTTGACCTGTTTCATCGCCGATCCGGTGGGGGTGGCCACCCGCAATGCGATCGGCATCGACAACATCTGCTGGGAGGCCGATTACCCGCACAGCGACTCGATGTGGCCCGGGGCTCCCGAGCAGCTCGACGAGGTACTCACCGCCAACAATGTGCCCGACGACGAGATCAACAAGATGACCTTCGAGAACGCGATGCGCTGGTATCACTGGGACCCGTTCACCCACATGACGCGCGAACAGGCCACCGTGGGTGCCCTGCGCAAGGCCGCCGAAGGCCACGACGTCTCCATCCAAGCCCTGTCGAAGAAGGAAAAGACCGGCGCGTCGTTCGCGGACTTCGCGGCCAGCGCCAAGCAGGTGAGTGGCAACACGGACTGAGAGGTCTGCAAGTATCGGGAGGTCCGGCCACGGGGTCGGAAGCAGCGTCTTCGAGTGCGCCGGTGCGGAAGCTGCGTTCACGCGCCGGCGCACTGTTCTGCGGAACGATGACAAGAGGAGAACCACCGTGCCTGGCGGGATGAGTTTCGAGCTGACCGAGGACCAGGAGCTGATCCGCAAGTCCGTTCGTGAGTTGGCGAGCAAGTTCGACGACCACTACTGGATGGAAAAGGATCTCGCACACGAGTTCCCGCGGGAGTTCTACGACGCGATCGCCAAGGGCGGCTGGCTCGGCATGACCATCCCCGAAGAGTACGGCGGGCACGGTCTGGGTATCACCGAGGCCACGCTGTTGCTCGAAGAGGTGTCGCGCTCCGGGGCCGCGATGAACGGTGCCAGCGCCATTCACCTGTCGATCTTCGGGATGCAGCCCGTCGTCAAGCACGGCTCCGACGAGCTCAAGGCCGAGACGCTGCCGCGCATCGTCAACGGTGATCTGCACGTCTGCTTCGGCGTCACCGAACCCGGTGCGGGGCTGGACACCTCGCGCATCACCACCTTCGCCAAGCGGGAAGGCGACAAGTACCGGATCAACGGCCGCAAGGTCTGGATCTCCAAAGCGCTGGAGTCCGAGAAGATCCTGCTGCTGACCAGGACTGTGCCTTTTGACGAGGTCACCAAGAAGACCGACGGGATGACGCTGTTCCTGACCGACCTCGATCCCGACCACGTCGACATCCGGCCGATCAAGAAGATGGGACGCAACGCGGTCAGCTCCAACGAGGTGTTCATCGACGACCTGATGGTGCCCGTCGAGCACCGCGTCGGCGAAGAAGGCAAGGGCTTCAAGTACATCCTGGACGGCCTCAACCCCGAGCGGATGCTGATCGCGGCCGAGGCGCTGGGCATCGGCCGGGTGGCGTTGGAGAAGGCCGTGAAGTACGGCAACGAGCGGCATGTGTTCAACCGGCCGATCGGCATGAACCAGGGCCTGCAGTTCCCGCTGGCCGACTCGCTGGCCCGCCTCGACGCGGCCGAGTTGGTGTTACGCAAGGCCACCTGGCTCTATGACAACGGCAAACCGTGTGGGCGCGAAGCCAATACGGCCAAATACCTGTGCGCCGACGCCGGCTTCGGCGCCGCCGACCGGGCCCTGCAATTGCACGGAGGCATGGGCTATTCCGAGGAGTATCACGTCTCCCGCTACTTCCGCGAGTCGCGGCTGATGAAGATCGCGCCCGTGAGCCAGGAGATGATCCTCAACTTCCTCGGCGAGCATGTCCTCGGACTGCCGCGCAGCTACTGACGGAGGAGCACGACTACCGATGGTGAACTATTTCGACCTGTCCGGCCGTTCTGCGCTGGTGACCGGCGCCGCGGGCGGCATCGGCTCGGCCGTCGCACAGGCGCTCGCCGACGCGGGCGCCGCGGTCCTCGTCACCGACCTGGACAAGGACGCCGCAGCCGCTGTCGCCGAACGGATTTCAGCCGGCGGCGGCCGTGCGGAGTCCGCCGCGCTGGACGTCTCCGACCGGGACTCCGCCGACGCGGCGGCCGCGCAGGCGGCGGCGCTGACCGACGGCGCCCTACACATCCTGATCAACAACGCGGGCGTCACCAAGCCCGCGATGTTCGAGAAGACGACGCAGGAGTCGTTCCGGCTGTTGTTCGACATCCACGTGATGGGCGCGTTCAACGTCACCCAGGCCGCGCTGCCGCACATCCCGACCGACGGCACCGGCCGTATCGTCAACGTCACCTCGGCGGCCGGGCTGACCGGCACGCTGGGCCAGGTCAACTACTCGGCGGCCAAGGCGGGCATCATCGGGTTCACCAAATCCCTTGCGCGCGAACTGGCGACCAAGAAGATCATGGTCAACGCGCTGGCGCCGCTGGCCGCGACGCCGATGACCGAGACGATCCGCACCAATGAGAAGTTCTCGGCGAACATGATGAACCGGATCCCGATGAAGCGGTGGGCGGACCCGGAGGAGGTCGCGGGCGCGTTCGTGTTCATGGCGTCCGATGCCGCGTCCTACATCACCGGACAGGTGCTGCCGGTCGACGGCGGAATGGTCATGTGAGCGCCCCAGCGCCACTGAGCGGCGTCACGGTCGTCGCGATGGAGCAGGCCGTGGCCGCGCCGATGTGCACCCGGGTGCTCGCCGACTTCGGGGCCCGCGTGATCAAGGTGGAGAACCCCAACGGCGGCGATTTCGCCCGCGACTACGACGACGTCGTTAACGGGCCCGGTGGTTTGGCCGCGCACTTCGTCTGGGCCAACCGCGGCAAGGAGTCGGTGACGCTGAACACCAAAGCGCCCGAGGGTATCGACCTTCTGCACCGCCTGTTGGACCGGGCGGACGCGTTCGTGTCGAACCTCGCGCCGGGTGCCACCGCGCGGATGGGCTTGGCTCCCAGTGACCTCGCGACGCGTCATCCCAACGTGATTCCGGTCGAGATCGACGGTTACGGCCCCGGCGGTCCGATCTCCCACAAGCGTGCCTACGACCTTCTCGTGCAGGCGGAGTCGGGATCGTGCGCGGTCACGGGCTACCCGGGGATGCCGGCCAAACCGGGACCCGCGATGGCCGATTTCTCGACGGGCCTGTACGCGGCGATCTCCATCCTGGCGCTTCTGGTCGGACGAGGCAGGGGCAATGCCGGGGCCGCGAGCCAGTCGGTTGCGCTGAGCCTGTTCGACGTGATGACCGACGTGATGGGTTATCAGTTGACATACACCCAGCATTCGGGCATCGACCAGGAACCGCTCGGCGTCGGCTCACCCGCCGTCGCGCCGTACGGGGCGTTTCCGACGCGCGACGGTCAGACGGTGGCGCTCGGCACGACCAACGACCGGGAGTGGCAGCGGGTGGCCCGCGAGATCATCGACCGCCCCGACCTCGCCGAGGATCCCCGCTTCGCCACCAACCCTGACCGCTGCGCCCACCGCGAGATCTTGGAGGAAGCCATCGGATCGTGGTGTGCCCAGCGTGATCTCGCCGAGATCCAGAAGATCGCCGACGACGCCGGGATCGGCAACTCGCGGTACAACCTGCCCAGCGAGGTCGTCGCACACCCCCACCTCACCGCTCGGGACCGGTGGCGCACTGTCGCCACCCCCAAGGGTGACATCCGCGCGCTGCGCCCCCCGCCGGTGATCACCGGCTTCGAGCAACCGATGGGAGCGGTACCCGGTTTGGGCCAGCACACCGATGCCGTGCTGGGTGAATTAGGGCTGACGGCAGAGGATCTCGCGCGGCTACGTGCCGACGGAGTGATCGGGCCCGCGTACCAGTGAGCGATGACATGCTGCTGAGTTCCGACAGCGACGGGGTGCGGACCCTGACGCTGAACCGGCCGGACCGCAAGAACGCGATCAACGCGCAGTTGTGGGGGGACCTGGCCGATGCCCTGCGGGCGGCCGCCCGCGACACCGAACTTCGCGCATTGGTGATCACCGGCGCGGGTGGGGCGTTCTGCTCGGGCGCCGACATCGGCACACCCGAGGACATCCACCCGCGACACAAGTTACGGCGGCTCACCGATGTCGCGCTCGCACTGCACGAACTGTCCGTACCCACCATCGCCAAGGTGACCGGGGTTGCGGTCGGGGCCGGCTGGAACCTGGCGCTCGGTTGTGACTTCGTGGTGGCGACGCCGGATGCCCGGTTCTGCCAGATCTTTTCGAAGCGCGGCCTGTCGGTCGACCTCGGCGGTTCGTGGCTGCTGCCCAAACTGGTGGGTCTGCAACAGGCCAAGCGGCTGGTGTTGCTGGCCGACATGATCGACGCCGCGGAGGCCCACTCGCTGGGCCTGGTCACCTGGGTGAGGCCCGCCGACGAGATCGACGGCTTCGTCGCCGATCTGGCGGCCCGGCTCGCAGCGGGCCCACCGGTCGCCTTGGCGCAGAGCAAGGCGCTGCTCAACGACGGGGCCAACGCGACACTGCGTGAGGCGCTGGCCAATGAGGCCCGCGCACAGCCGGGCAACTTCGCCACCGCGGATTCGGCGGAGGCCTATGCCGCGTTCGCCGCCAAACGCGAGGCCGTATTTACTGGTCGATGGGCGATCGGGCCCGGATCGGAGAAGAACAATGCGTGAAACCGTGATCGTGGAGGCGGTGCGCACGCCGGTCGGCAAGCGCAACGGCGGGCTGTCGGAGATGCATGCCGCCGACCTGTCGGCGATCGTGCTCACCGCACTCGTCGAGCGTGCGGGCATCGATCCCGAGATCGTCGACGACGTGGTGTGGGGCTGTGTGTCTCAGGTCGGCGACCAGTCGAGCAACATCGGCCGCTACGCGGCTCTTGCCGCGGGCTGGCCGGAGACGATCCCCGGCACCACGGTCAACCGCGCCTGCGGGTCGAGCCAGCAGGCGCTGGATTTCGCGGTCCACGCGGTGATGTCGGGTCAGCAGGACGTCGTCGTCGCCGGCGGGGTCGAGGTGATGAGCCGGGTGCCGCTCGGTTCGGCGCGGGCCACCGGAATGCCCTACGGGCCCAAGGTCCTCGAACGCTACGGCGATTTCTCGTTCAACCAGGGCATCTCGGCGGAGTTGATCGCCCAGAAGTGGGGCTTCTCCCGAACCCGGCTCGACGAGTACTCGGTGCGCTCACACGAGCTGGCCGCTGCCGCGCAGGACAACGGCGCGTTCGAATCGCAGATCATGCCGGTCTTCACCGACGGTGAACCAGTCGTGGCTGACGAAGGGGTGCGACGGGGGAGCACGGTGGAGAAGCTCGCGGGGCTCAAGCCGGCCTTCAAGGACGACGGCGTCATCCATGCGGGGAATTCGTCACAGATCTCCGATGGTGCCGCGGCGCTGCTGGTGATGGCGGCCGACAACGCTGTGGCGCTCAGACTGAGCCCAATTGCCCGCTACCGTGCGGGCGCGGTCACCGGTGCCGACCCGGTTCTGATGCTGACCGGTCCGATCCCGGCGACCGAGAAGGTCCTGCACAAGGCCGGAGTGACCCTCGACGAGGTCGGTGTGTTCGAGGTGAACGAGGCGTTCGCGCCGGTGCCGCTGGCATGGCTGGCCGAGACCGGCGCCGACGAAGCCAAGCTCAACCCGCTCGGCGGGGCGATCGCCCTGGGGCATCCACTCGGGGCGTCGGGTGCGGTGCTCATGACGCGCATGCTCAACCACATGCGCGACAACGGGATTCGGTTCGGTTTGCAGACCATGTGTGAGGGCGGCGGAACCGCCAACGCGACGTTGGTAGAACTCATCGCCTAGCGATGGGGGCAGAACTCATCGCCTAGCGATGGGGGCAGAACTCATCGCCTAGCGATGGGGGCAGAACTCATCGCCTAGCGATGGGGGCAGAACTCATCGCCTAGCGCTGCTGACGCAGTAAGCACTGATTCCACGGGAGGACCCGCGTGCAGAGAACCATGTTCACCGAAGACCATGAGGCGTTCCGCGAACTCGCCCGTGACTTCGTCGAAAAGGAAGTGGTCCCGCACTATCCCGAGTGGGAGAAGGGCGGCCGCATGCCTCGCGAGGTGTTCAAGCAGATGGGGTCGCTGGGCATGCTCGGGATGGCCATTCCCGAGGAGTACGGCGGAGGTGGCACCCCCGACTATCGCTACAACGTCGTGCTGCAGGAGGAGGCGGCACGCGCACTGGTCACGCTGTCGACCGTGCGCACCCAGCTCGAGGTGATCCTCCCGTACTTCCTGCACTACGCGAACGAAGAGCAACGCAAGCGGTGGTTTCCCGGCCTTGCCGCCGGGGAGCTGCTGACCGCCGTCGCGATGACCGAACCGGGCACCGGATCCGACCTTGCCGGTGTGCGCACCACCGCGGTCCGCGATGTTGATTCGGAAGGCCCCCACTGGATCCTCAACGGCGCCAAGACGTTCATCACCGGCGGTATGCAGGCCGACCTCGTAATCGTCGTCGCGCGGACCTCGACCGACCCGGACAACCGGCGCAAGGGGCTCACGCTGTTCGTCGTCGAGGACGGGATGCCCGGGTTCACCCGGGGCCGTGAGTTGGAGAAGATGGGCTGCAAGGTGCAGGACACCGCCGAACTCTCATTCGTCGACGTCCGCGTACCCGCGACCAACATGCTGGGCGAAGAAGGCGAGGCGTTCAGCTACCTGGGCCACAATCTGCCTCAGGAGCGGCTCACCGTCGCCGTCGGATCGGTCGCGCAGGCACGCTCGGCGATCGCCGCCGCCATCGATTACACCAAGAGCCGCAAGGCGTTCGGCACACCGGTGGCGTCGTTCCAGAACACGAAGTTCGAGTTGGCGGCCTGCTCGGCGGAGGTGGAGGCCGCACAGGCGATGCTGGATCGCGCTGTGGCCCTGCATGTCGACGGCGAGTTGTCCGGCGCGGATGCGGCCCGCGTGAAACTGTTCTGCACCGAGATGCAGCAGCGGGTGGTGGACCGCTGCCTGCAGTTGTTCGGCGGCTACGGCTACATGATGGAGTATCCGATCGCTCGGCTGTACACCGACGCCCGGGTGGCCCGCATCTACGCGGGCACCAGCGAGGTGATGAAGGTGATCATCGCCAAGTCGCTGGGCCTGTAAACCACTAGGGCAGCTGCGGTTTGATCTCCTCGACCACCCATTGGGCGTAGTCGAGATACTCGTCGACCCCGGACACCGGCGGCAGGGGCACAGCGCTCACGGTGACGCCCTGCTGCGCGAGCCAACCGAGCCGGTCGACGATCTCGGCCGCACTCATGCCCGGTCGGCCCTCGGGGTCGTCTTGCACGGTATGGCCCTCGCCGACCCGATTCGTGCCCAGCCCGTGCACCACGTCGAATGGCCGACCGTCGTAGCCAGGTTGGGACTTGATGAAGTCGAGGCGCTCGGCGATCTTGTCGGGCGGCGTGAGGAATGACCACCATCCCGAGGCGTACTTCGCCGCCCGGCGCAGTGCCGCGTCCGCATCGCCGCCGATCCAGATCGGCAGATGCGGCTTCTGGATCGGCTTGGGCTCGAAGGCGATGTCATCGAAGGACACATACTTGCCGTCGAAGCTCGGCGATTCACTGGTCCACAGTTCGACAATCGCAGCCAGATACTCGTCGGCGATGCGGCCACGTTCACGGAAGGGCACACCGAGGAGTTCGAATTCGCGTTCCAGCCAGCCCACGCCGAACGTCACCATCATGCGGCCGCTGCTCATCCAGTCGGCGGTGGCCAGCGACTTCGCCAACACGATCGGGTGTTGCAGCGGCAGTACCGTGATGCACGAATTGAGCATGATCCGCTGTGTTGCCCCGGCGAGATACGCCTGAGCCACGGTGGACTGCAGATAATGCGGTCCGGACAGTTCGACGTGATCGTTGGGAATCGCGAAATGCTCGGGCACGGCGATCATGTCGTAACCCCACTCGTCGGCGCACTTGGCCATCCGCGTCTGGTCGGCACCGGTCACCGATGCTTCCCACGGCTGCATCATGGCCTTGAGCCGCAGCATGTGCGGAAGGTTGAAGACGAGTTTCACTCAGGACTCCACTCACGTGAATTGGGTGTGATCGATTGCAGTACACGCTAGCGACTCCACCCGAATTGCCCGGCTACTTCAGCATGCTGCCCGCGTCGATCGTGACCGGAAGACCTGTGATGTAGCGGGATTCGTCCGAGGCCAGGAACAACACGGCGTTACTGACATCCTCGGGCTCCACCCAGCCGACGGGGAGCACATGCATGAACTGTGCGGCGACGGCGAGATCGTCGGGTCCGGGATTCTCGAGGTCGGGCCGGAACAGCTTCATGGTTCCCTCGTTCATGAACAGCGGTGTGTTCACATTCGTGGGGCAGACGGCGTTGACCCGGATTGAGTGCTGACCGAGTTCGACCGCGAATGTGCGCATCAGGCCGATCACGCCGTGCTTGGCGGCGATGTAATGGCCGGTATGGGGGTAGGGCTTGAGGCCACCGACCGAGCTGGTGAGGATGATCGAACCGCCGTGCCCTGCGGAGAGCAGATGGGGGACAGCGGCTTTGACGGTCTTCCACACACCAGAGAGATTGACGTCGATCATGTCGCGCCAATCGTCTTCGCTGGTCTTGTCCAGCGTTGCCCCGCCGTTGCCGATGCCGGCATTGGCGACCACGATGTCCAGCCGGCCCAACTGTTCGACGCCCCCGTCGACGACCGCCTTGAGAGCGTCGTAGTCACGCACGTCGACCTCGGCGGTGACGATGCGGCGGTTCAGGTTCTTGACGAGGTCGGCCGTTTCGGCGAGGTCGTCCGGTGTGGCCCATGGGATGTCGTCGTTGCTGGAGATCTGCTTGCAGACGTCCACGGCGATGATGTCGGCACCCTCCGCGGCGAGGCGCACCGCGTGGCTGCGGCCCTGGCCCCGCGCCGCGCCGGTCACGAACGCGACTTTGCCCTCGACTCGTCCACCCATGTGTCCACCTTCTGGCTGCTCGAATAGTTTGGTCGATCGATCAGGATCGTGGCACCGATCGGCCCACGTGTCAACAGTCGGGCCCGCGAGGCGGAGGGATCGCGTGTCGCGGTACCGCCGGTCGATGTGCGAGCTCAGCCGGGCGGAGGTAGCGATCCGCCCGCGGTCAACGACTCCTTCAGCGATTGCATCCAGCGCTGCATGAAGTCGCGCATCTCGTCGTGTCCGAGCGTGAGGCCGACCGCGTCCTCGTTGCACAGGCTGCGCGCGATCTGCACGATCAACATCGAAACGGCGACCGGCGGGTAGTCGTCGAGATCGACACCGTTGGCCCGCAGGGCCACGGTGACCGCGGCGGTCTCGATGTCGCGCACGCGCTCCGCGTAGGCCTTCAGCTCCGTACGAATCACCTTGCGGTGGTTGGCCAGTGCCATGAACTCGGTGTTCAGGATCGTCCTTCGCAAATCGCTGTTGATCAGCCACAGCGTGTGCAACGGGTCGTCATCGGTGAGCGCGGAGCGCATGTTCTCCAGGGACGCCTCGGCGCCGGCCCGCAACACCTCGACGAACAGGTCATCCATCGTGGGGAAGTAGTAGTAGACCAGCGCTTGTTTGACCCCGGCCTCGGCCGCCACGCGTCGTGACGTCGCGGCGGCATAGCCCTCGTCGCGCATGATCTTCGCGGTGGCCTCGATGAGTCGCTGGCGCGCCCCGACCTCGGCTCGCTTGGCGTTCCCGGCGCGCCCCTCCGTCCGAATGCTTGACCCTCTGTCACGACCCGTGATAGGCATGGCGCATCCTAACAGTTTGATCGATCGATCAGACTGGCTACGGGCGCCAGGACCGAAAGGACGGCCGTCGATGACCGATCTCGCCTCGGTGGACTACTTCTCCGACCACGCGATCAGTCAGGATCCCTATGACTACTGGGACCACCTTCGCGAGCAGGGCCCGGTGTTTCGGGAACCGAACTACGGCGTCGTCGCCGTCACCGGTTACGCCGAAGTGGTGGCGGCCTTCAAGGATCACGATTCCTTCTCGGCGGTGAACGCGATCGGCGGGCCGTTCCCGCCGCTGCCGTTCGTCCCCGAAGGTGACGACATCACCGAGCAGATCGAGGCGCACCGCCACCTGTTTCCCATCTACGAGCACATGGTCGTGATGGACCCGCCGGCCCACGAACGAGCCCGGTCGCTGTTGACCAAGCTCCTGACGCCGCGCCGGCTCAAGGAGAACGAGGACTACATGTGGCAGCTGGTCGACAGCCAGATCGACCAGATCATGGGCCCGGAATCCTCTGAGGGGCAGTGCGAGTTCCTCTCGGAGTACGCCAAACCCTTCGCCACGTCGGCGATCATCGACCTGCTCGGCGTGCCCGACGAGGACCGGCCCGAGTTCCTGGCCGCGCTCGGGGTCGAGGAGCGCTACGGCACCCGCGTCGGCGCGCTCGACGGCGCCCCGGTGGGGCGGGACCCGCTGCAGTATCTCGACGACAAGTTCGCCGGCTATCTCGCCGAGCGCCGCCGCCAACCGCGCGGCGACGTGCTGTCGGGGATGGCGACCGCGGTGTACCCCGACGGTTCGACACCGGAGCTGATCGAGGTCGTCAAGCCGGCCACGTTCCTGTTCGCCGCGGGGCAGGAGACCGTCACCAAGCTGCTCAGCGCGGCGGTGCAGACCCTCGGAGACCGGCCGGACTTCCAGCAGATGCTGCGCGAACACCCCGAGCGGATTCCGGCGTTCATCGAAGAGGCGCTGCGCATGCACTCGCCGACCAAGGTCGACTTCCGGCTCGTCCGCAAGAGCACGACGCTGGGCGGGGTGCCGCTCAAGGCGGGCACGATCGTGATGCTGTGCCTCGGCGCGGCCAATCGGGATCCGCGCAAATTCGACGATCCCCACGAGTTCCGCCCGGACCGCAAGAACGTGCGCGAGCACATCGCGTTCGGTCGTGGAATCCACTCCTGCGCGGGCGCGCCCCTGGCCCGGGTGGAGGGCCGCATCACCGTGCAGAGGTTGCTCGTGCGGATGCGCGACATCCGGATCAGCGAGGCGGTCCACGGTCCATCCGGTGAGCGCCGCTACTCCTACGAGCCGACGTTTTTGCTGCGCGGGCTGACCGAGCTGCACATCGAGTTCACGCGACGATAGGAAACCCGGCGCGGGGACGGCGGATTGCGCCCGAAACACGCGCTGACCTGGCGATGTGACGGCGGTCTAAACCCAATTTGGCTGAGACGCTTGTCACAGCGCCCAAACCTACCTACTGTGTGTTCACTAGGTTGGTTGAACGAAGGAGTTCGGTGTCCGCCACGGAGCCCGCGCGGCCGTATGCCACGCTCCTCGCCAAGGGCGAGGATCGTCGTCAGCGCATCCTGGCGGTGGCCGAACGCCTGCTCGCGCGCAACGGGTGGCGCAACACCTCGCTGGCCCTGATCGCCAAGGAAGCCGGGGTCACGCCCGCCGGTCTGCTGCACCACTTCGAGTCCAAAGAGCAGCTGCTCAACGCGGTGCTCGACGCCCGTGACGCCGACGACGCGATCCACGCCGACTACCGCTCGGGTGATCTGGTCACCGAACTCGGCCGGGTCCCCGAACGCTTCGAGCGCGCGCCCGAGCTCGTCGGGACCTTCACCGTGCTGCTGGTGGAGAACATCGCGCCCGACGCGCCTCTGCACGACCGCCTGGTCAAGCGTTACCGCGACGCGGTCGACATCATCACCGCGATCATCGAACGCGGTCAGCGCAGCGGAAAGTATCGCCAAGACCTCGACCCGGCCACCAAGGCCGTGGAAATCCTCGCGTTCACCTATGGAATGGAGACCCTATGGTTACTCGACCCATCGATTCAATTGGCCGAGGTGTTCAAGGGGTACGCCGAGTCGCTGGGGCGCGAGTTGGCGCCGCGGAGCTCGACATGAGGTACCGGCTCGACATCGTCGCCCCGACGGTGTCGGACGCGGTGAAGTCTGCCGGCGGCTGGATCTACGACCGGGTGATGGCCGGGTGGGACGTCACCGTGCTCGTCGGTGGCGGCGAAGACGTTCGCCCGCTGACGATTCTCGGAGCCGAGACCCTCGACCTGGAAACGGTCCTCGCGGCCTGGGAGGAACGGCCGCATCCCCAGACCGTCGCTGCCGCGGCGAACCTGATCGACCGCGACGCGCGTGTCCTCCAGCACGTGCGCAACGCACTCGATCAGGGCGCGACCGAGGTGATCCTGTGGGGCGAGCGGGTGCCCGCAGAACTCGACAGCAGTGTCGATTCGGTCGAGCACCGCCTGAGCGCGGCGGCCAGGGCGTTCAAGGCCAAGGCGCTGGCCGCAGCCGGTGATCCCGCAGTCGCCGAGGTCGGCGACAGTGAGATGTTCCGCTGCGGGATGATGGTGTCAGTGGCCGCGGACCTGGTGCCCGCCAGCTGATTTGGGCGGGCACCCGCCGCGTCACCGGTAGTCGCTGGATTCGGCCAGCTCGGCGGCCGAACGCATCAGTTCGACGATGACCGGACCGTAGGCGAGCAGCTTCTCGTTGTCGCCCGCGCGTTGGAAACCCTGCTCGAGCACGATCGCCAGCTTCCACTTCGCCAGCACCAGGTAGTAGTCGAGATCGTTGACCTGGCGCCCGGAGACCTTCGCATAGTGCGCGACGACGTCTGCGCGCGAGGGCATTCCCCGCATGTCGACGTAACCCATCTCCGAATCCGTCGGCGCCGCGGTGTCCTCGGGCCAGCTCTGCACCATCCAGCCCAAGTCCAGCTTCGGGTCTCCGACGGTGCCCATCTCCCAGTCCACGATCGCCGCGAGCCGAGCGGGCGCGCCGTGCCGATACATCACGTTGGCGAACTGATAGTCGCCGTGCATCAATCCGGGGACGTAGTCCAGCGGCCGATGTGTGCGCAGCCAGTCGGTGGCGACGTCGAGGCCGTCGATCTCGCGGCCCTTGATGCGCTCGAAGAACGCGGTCCAGCGATCGACCTGGCGTTCGTGGAAGCCGTCGGGCCGCCCCAGATCATGCAGTCCCTTGGCCTTCCAGTCCACTTGGGACAGCAGCGCGATGCCCTCGGCGAGTTGATAGGCCAGCTCCCCGCGGGCGGAGAGGTCGGAGTCAAACGGCTCGGGCCACTTGCGGTCGTCGAGGTCCATCGGCGACCATCCGTCGACGAACCCCATCAGGTAGAAGGGCCGACCGAGCACCGCGGCGTCCTCACATACCGCGACGGCCTCGGTATGTGGCACGTCGGTGCCGTCGAGCGCCTCGATGATGCGCCACTCTCGCAGGATTCCCTTGTCGCGGTCAGCAGGGGCGCCGGGCGGCGGCATCCGAAGCACACAGCTGTGTTCGCCGCGGCGCAATTCGTAGATGACGTTCTGGGTGCCGCCCGACAGGAACCGGGTCTGCAGCGGCTCACCCTTGCCGGGTAGTTCGGCCGCGTCCATCCAGTCGGTCAGGCGCGCAACGTCTATCGCGTTCTCGCTCACAGATTCCCCACTTCATGGTCTAGATACTCAGCGAACTTGGCCCTGGCCTTCTCCCGCTTGGCCGGGATCCACTCGCTCGGCCATGTGTCGGTGCTGGGCGCATAGTCGCGCAGCACCTGCTTGGCCACCGTCGCCTTGTGCACCTCGGTCGGACCGTCGGCCAGGCCCATCACCGCGGCGCCGGTCACCATGCCCAGGAACGGCATCTCGTTGGTGACGCCCAGCGCACCGTGGACTTGCATTGCGCGCCAAGCGATATCGTGCAGCACCGTCGGCATCACGACCTTGACCGCGGCGATGTCCTTGCGGACCTTCTTGTAGTCGTTGTACTTGTCGATCTCCCACGCGGTGTAGAGCACCATCAGCCGGAACTGCAACAGCTGTGCGTAAGAGTCGGCGATGTAGCCCTGAACGAACTGTTTCTCGGACAGCCTGCTGCCCTGGGTTTCCCGGCTCAGCGCGCGTTCACACATCATGTCGAGCGCTTTGCGCGAGAGTCCGATCGTGCGCATCGCGTGGTGGATACGGCCGCCGCCGAGGCGGGTCTGGGCGATGACGAATGCCTGGCCTTCGCCGCCCAGCAGCGCATCGGCGGGCACCCGCACGTTGTCGTAGTGGATGAGCGCATGCGAGCCTTCGTCGTCACGCTCGCCGTGCAGTCCGACGTTGCGGACGATGTTGACGCCCGGTGTGTCGGTCGGCACCAGGAACATCGACATACCCTGATAGGCGCTCACGTCGGGGTTGGTGACGACCATGACGATCAGAAACGACGCGGTTCTGGCGTTGGAGGAGAAGAACTTCCAGCCGTTGATCACCCAGTCGTCGCCGTCACGGACCGCGGTGGTGTTGAACAGTGTCGGGTCGGCGCCGGCGTGCGGTTCGGTCATCGAGTAACACGAGAAGATCTCGCCGTCGAGTAGCGGGCGCAGGTAGCGCTCCTTTTGCGCCTCGGTCCCGTAGTGCGCGATGATCTCGGCGTTGCCGGTATCGGGCGCCTGACAACCGAATACGATCGGCGCCCACTGGGAGCGGCCGAGGATCTCGTTGAGCAGCGCGAGCTTGAGCTGTCCGTAACCCTGTCCGCCGAGTTCGGGACCGAGGTGGGTGGCCCACAGACCCCGTCGGCGCACTTCGTCCTTGAGCGGGTCGATCACCTTGCGGCGGTTGGCGTCCAAAGGAACGAACTGCTGATCGGGAAACGCCAAGTCGAGCGGTTCGACCTCCTCCCTGACGAATTCGTCGGCCCAGTCGAGCACCTTCTGGTACTCGGGGTCGGTCTCGAAATCCCACGACATCGTGGTCTCCTTTCTCTTTGTTCAGGTATCAGTCGAATGCGACGCCCTACGCGCACTCCACCGGGATCCTCATCCCGGCCCCTTTCTCGAGTTGAATCCGGCGATCAGTGCCGCGACGTCGTCGGTCACGACCTCGGCGAACGATCGGTCACCGAAACTCCCGCTCGCCCAGTGCCGGACGCCTTCGCTGACGTGCATGCCCGCCAAGCGGGAGAGGTGTTCGATGTCGACATGCGCGCCGATTTTCCCGTCTTGCTGTGCCCGGGTGAAGAGCTCGCCGAACATGTCGGCGTCGGCGGTCTCGTCGACTGACTCACCCGCGAGGATCCGGTGCTCATGCCGGTAGCCCTCCAAGATCGTCTGGATGATCAGTTCGCGCGGGTTGCGCCCCATCGACCGTTCGAGGCTGCGCAGCGCCTCGGCGATGACGGTCTCGACGTCGTAGTCGGCGCGCAACAGCGTGCGCACCTTCTGCTGCGCCGACCGGGTCGACAACAGGCCGACCTCGAAGAGGATGTCCTCCTTGGCGGGAAAGTAGAAGTAGAACAGGCCTCTCGACACGCCCGCGGCCCGGCAGATGTCGGCGACGGTCGTCTTGGCATAGCCGTTCGTGCGCCACAACGCCATGGCCGCCTGCACGAGCGCCCGCTTCGTCTCATGCGATCGAGCCCGCTGGAAAGATGCGCGCCGTTGACCACCGTCAGCCATGACCTCGCTGCTGACCTTCGACACTCCGGCACTGTAACAGGGCGATTGTGGGTTGCAAATAGTTGACGTTTGTCTAACTATCTATGGGTGGTCGCGACATTGAACCGCAGGCGCATCTTGGTGACCGGTGGGGCTACAGGCATCGGCGCGGCGGCGGTGCACGTGCTCACCGAGGCGGGTGCACGCGTAGTGGCCACCCGCCACACGACGGCGCCTCCCGACGTGCCGGGCGTGTCCTGGCTGCAATGCGACGTGCGTGACGCCGACGCAGTCGAGGAGACGGTGCGAGCCGCTGCCGAGGAGATGGGTGGGCTCGACGTACTGCTGAATGCGGCCGGGCTGTGGCAGCCGGGCATCCCCGGTCAGATCACCACCGACGACATCGACACCCTGTTCGACACCAACGTCAAGGCCACGATCCTGACCAATCAATCGGCATACGCGGTGATGCGCGCGGACGGTGGCGGCCGCATCATCAACTTCGGCTCCGCCGAGGCGGTGATGGGCAGCCCGCTCTCGGCGGTTTACGCGGCGACGAAGGGAGCGGTGGCCGCGTGGACCCGCTCGGCGGCCAGGGCCTGGGCCGCCGAGAAGGTGTCGGTGATCGCGCTGGCGCCCGCGGTACAGACGCCGGGTGCTGACCGGCTGCGCGAATTCCTCGGTCCCGCCGCGGAGTTCATGGACGAACAGCTCAAGACATCGATTCCGCTCGGAGGAGCACTCGGCGACCCCGTCGGCGATCTCGGCCCCGCGCTGGTGTTCTTCTGCAGCGAGGGGTCACATTTCATGACAGGACAACTCGTCGCCGTCGACGGCGGCCTCATCATGCTCGGGTCGTAGGCCTACGAAAGGCAAGACATGCCCAACCTCCACCACGTGGTCGTGCGCAGCCATTCCGCGCACACCTTCACGGCGTTTCTGACCGAGGTGATGGGGATGGCGGTGCAGTTTCAGATGCATGTCCCCGGTGAGGTGTTGGAGAGAACGCTCGGATGGCCGGCGTCGGACGGGGCGGAGGTCACCATGCTGGGCACCGGCGACACCGGGCTCATCGAGGTGCTCGACGTTCCCGAGCACCTCCGCGATGTGGTGCCCGAGGGGCTGGCCGCATTGTCGTTCATGGCCCCAGACTTCGCCGAAACACGCGCGAGGGCCAGCGCCTTCGCCGACGACGTCACGATGCTGGACACCGGTGTGCCGGGTGTCGACCTGTTCTTCTGCACGATGGGAGGGGTTCCCATCGAGTTCATGGGAAGCTATGCGCCCGAGGCGAATTCCGAAGTCAGCGAGGCGACGAACTCCTGAGTGCGCCGACGTGACGCCTGGCGTTGAGCGGCATCGTCTCCGAGCGGAACCACCCGCGCCGCCAGATCGGTGACGCCGGCGTCGCGGTAGCGGCGCAGTCGCGCCGCGACCGTCGCTTCGTCGCCGACCGCCATGGTGTCGCCGACGTCCTCGGCGTCGCCGTGTTCGAGCAGGCGTACGTAGTTGGGGGAGAAGTCGGCGTGGCCGAGCACCTCGCTGGCGTACGCCCGAGCATCGTCGACATCACCGTCGGCGCAGAGCGCGACAGGGACACCGGCAACGACCCGAACATCCTCGCGGCCCGCACCTTTCGCCGCCGCCGTGATGCGGGGCACCACGTAGTCGCCGATCGCGCGTTCGTCGGCCATCCACAGGATGGTCCCGCCGGTGCGCTCACCGGCGATCCGGAGCATCGTCGGTCCGAGCGCGGCCACCAACACCGGCACGGTGAAGGCGTCGGTGACGTCGACCGGGCTGTGGACGCGGTAGGTGTCGTTGTCGACGGCCGTGGTGCCCGGTCCGCCGAACGCCGCGTCGAGCACCTCGAGATAGTCGCGCACCAACCGGGCGGGCTTGTCGTATGGCAGGCCGAGCTGGTCGGTGATGATCCAGTGGTGCGACGGGCCGATCCCCAGCGTGAATCGGCCGCCGCAGGCGATCTGTGTGGTCAGTGCCTGCTGGGCCATGATGAGCGGATGGCGGGTCTGGATCGGCACCACGGCCGTTCCGATTTCGATGCGGTCGGTGGCGTTTCCGATCAACGCCACGGCGGTCATCGCATCGAGATAACCGGGCACCTGCGGCATCCAGAAGGTCGCGAAACCCTGCTTCTCGGCGGCTCTTGCATCGTCGATCAGCCCATCGAGCCGCTCGGCACGGGAACGCTCCTTGTCGGAGCCGACCATCAACCCGATGCGCATCCATACCTCCGGTCACGGCACATAGCGGTCCCATTCGTAGGGGACGACGCTGTGAAACGGTGCGGCGAAAAGCGGTTCGACGCCGTCCCGGCTCCACCGGGCCTGCAGGACCGGCCGGAGCCGCTGCCCGACCGCGACGGGGTCGTCGTCGAGGAAGCAGTACGTGATCGTCTGTCCCGCAGGGGCGCTGGCCAGACGGCCTTCGACCGGCAGCGACATCGCCGCCCACGCTCCTGCCACCCCCTCGACATCCACAAGTTCGTCAAGAGCGCCAGCGCCTCGTTCCAACAGTAGATACACACCCCGGTTCGGCCACCACGGCAGCACGTCGGCGCCGGCCTTGATCCGAGCGGCCGCGGCGCGCTGCCGCACATCGTAGACACCGCGTTCGACGGGCGGCAGCAGCGGCAGCTTACGGCCCGCATCGCCGAGCGCCCTGGACAGCGCGAGGAACGGTTCCATGCCCTCGACCCCGGTGAAGAAGTACGTCATCACGTGATCGATCGCATCGTAGGAACTTTCACCCCTTCCTCGCGCGGCGCGGCACTGCGGCGTGGACACCAGGCGCAGGGATGCGCGCACCGCCGACATCCGGTGCTGTTCGGGGCGATGGTCCAGGGTGTGCCAGCGCAGGTATTCCGCGTCCGCCCCGTGGGGGTGGCGCCGCGCCATCGAGACGAACATGGTGGTGATGTTTCCGTCACCGTTCGCGAGCACCTCGGGAACCTCGTCCGACGGTCTGCCCGGCAATTGCATCGACGCCTCCTCTACACCGAATCCGGCTGTGGCAGCGTAATTTCGGGGTGGCGGGCCTCGATCATCCTGCGGAGACCGTCGCGCCAGCCGATCGTCGTGCGCCCCAGCACGTCGTGCATGTGGGTGACGTCGGGCCACAACGGGGTATGGGCATCGGGTGTGTACTCGAAAGTCGGTTCGACACCGACCAGTTCGCCCATGTAGGTGCAGTACTCCTCGACGCTGACCGTCTCACTGCCCGCCCAGTTCACCACGACCGGCGGCGTGTCGGCTGCCTCCATCGCCCTGATCCCCAACGCGACGTAGTCGTCCTCGTAGATGGGGTTGTAGTTGTTGGGCCGGTCCGGGTGCAACCGAATCGGTTTACCGGCCAGCATCGCGTCGAGACGGTCGGCGGGGGCGCCGCCTTCGGGCCCGTAGGTGGAACAGATTCTGATGATCGTCAACGGAATCTCGTTCTGTCTGGCGACCCACGTGCAGACAGCCTCGGCGGCGATCTTGGAGAAGCTGTAGTTCGCCCGCAGCGGCACCCCGGGCGGATCGGATTCGGTCAGTGGCCGCCGACCCTGGTAGGCGTAGATCGAACCGGTCGAACAGAACACGAAGCCCTTGGCGGCGCGGTACCGGTGCAGCAGGTCGCCCGAACGCTGCGCGTTCGTCTCCACGCAGCGGGCCCACTCTCCGGCGCCGGGGTCGACCGCGGCGTGGAACACATAGGTGAAATCGTCGGGGAGCGCCGAGAAGTCGCCGTCGCTGACGTCGAGGGCGACCGGGACGACGCCGGCAGCGCTCAGCCGGTCGCGGCCAGCGGGCTCGCGCAGCCGGGCCGCGCCCCACACCTCGTTGTTGCGTGCCAACTCCCGCGCCAGGGGAAACGCGATCTTGCCGGTGGCACCGGTGATCAGGATCTTCTCGCCGTCGAGCATCCCTTAAGTCTTAGCGCACGACACCCTAAATGTTAAGTACTTGATATGTTGGCTGGGTGCAGCTCACCTTCGATGCCGAGGTGGAGGCGTTCCGCGCGGAGTTCGTCGCCTTCCTCGACGAGCACCTGCCGTCGGAGGCCGAAGCCGCGGGGGAGCGTTCCCGGTCGACGGCCCACGTGCCGCAGTGGGCACGCCGTTGGCAGCGGTTGCTGTTCGACCACGGATGGCTGTTACCCGGAAACCCGCCGGAATTCGGCGGCCGCAACGCCGGCGTGCTCGAACAGTTCGTCCACCGCGAGGAGCTGGCGCGCCGCCGGATCTACCACGCCTTCAATCCGCAGGGCGTCGGAATCATCGCCGCGTCGCTGCTGACTTTCGGCACCGACGAGCAGAAGCAGCGGTGGGCGGTGCCGATTCTGCGTGCCGAGATGACCGCATCGCTGGGTATGAGCGAACCCGGAGCCGGTTCGGACCTGGCGGGGCTGGCCACGCGAGCGGTGCGCGACGGTGAGGATTTCGTCGTCGACGGGCAGAAGGTGTGGACGTCGGGCGCCCACGACGCCGACGTCATCCTGGCGTTCGTGCGCACCGACCCGGACGCGCCCAAACACAAGGGAATCAGCGCATTGTTGATCCCCACCGACCTTTCCGGGGTCGAGCGCAGGCCGTTCGCCTCGGTGTACAGCCGTGACGACCTGGATTTCAACGGGGTGTTCTTCTCCGGCGTTCGGGTGCCCGCAGAAAATCTCGTCGGTCCGCTGCACGAAGGTTGGCGCGTGGCCAACGGATCGTTGGGCCACGAGCGGACCATGATGTGGATGGCGTTCGCCAACCGGCTGGACCAGTTACTGCAGGATTTTCGCCCGGTGGGAGCGGTGGACCAGGACCGCTATGCGACGGTCGCCATGGACTATCAGGCGCTGCGTCTGCTCGGTTCCGTCGCACTCGGTCAGGCGGCGCGAGGTGAACGCGACATCCCCGGCGTCTCGGTGTTGAAGCTGTTCGGGTCGGAAGCCGAACAGAGGGCGCTGGGGTATGCGCTCGATGCCGCCGGCGCAGATGGCCTGCGCAGCCCGGGGCTCACCGCGCCGTACAACCCCTACAGCCCAGACCTTTTCACCGCCGACTGGTTCACTCGCTACATCAGCTCGTATGCCGGGACCATCTCGGGCGGCGCGTCGGAGATTCAGCGCAACATCATCGCGCAGCGGGTGCTCGGCCTTCCGCCGCGCTAGGCGTGTCGGCGGGGTGCGGGCGCGGCGAGTTCCCTCAAAGACGCCATGAACAATTCGTCGATCCGTGGGCTCAGCTCGGCCAACGAGGCGGCACCGGCATGGCTGACGGAACCGAAGACGCGGTCAAGCGCATCGGCATCAGCGGAGGAACCGATCGAAAGGCACAGGCAGGCAATGCCGTCGGCGCGCAGTTCCTCGAGTGCCTTGTGTGCATCGGCCTCCGCATAGCGGCCTTCGTAACCGTCGTCATACGGGTGGCCGTCGGACAGGACGAGCAACAGCTTGTTGGGGGTGCCCGCCTCCTGCTCGAGGATCTCGGCCGCGCCACGGATCGCCGCGCCGAGTCGGGTGTAGTTCGACGGTTGCAGTTGATTGAGGCGAGCACGGCACACGGCCCCGAAGCGCTGATCGAATTTCTTGACAGCCGGAAGGTGAACCGCGTGCCGGCCGCGGGACCGGAACGCGTACACCGCGACCCGATCGCCGAGCTCCTCGAGCGTCGCCGCCAGCGTGGCGGCCGCCCGCCGCTGGTGCTCGTGCACGGCAAGGCCGTCCGGGTCGGCGTCGGTCACCGAACCGGACGCGTCGAGCAGGATCAGCACCCCGAGGTTCCTGGCGACCTTGCGGTGTTCGGAGAAAATGTGCTCGGGTGGGGAGAAGCCGGAACGTAGGTCGACGGACAGGTCGACAAGGGCTTCGATGTCGAGTTCGTCGCCGTCGGGCCGGCGTCGTAACACCCTCGGGCCCAACCCGATCCGGGAGAGACGGCGGCGAAGGACGTCGTCGGGGGTGACGGCGGCAGCGGCGACCTCGGCGGGCGTGGTCAGCGGATAGTCGATCACCCGGCACCAGTCCGGCCGGTACCGGCGCCCGAAGACGTCCCACTCGGGATGCAGCGCTCCGCCCACCCCGACCGCGGCGCCCGGGCGTTCGTCGCCGGTGAAGTGGATTTTGGTGGGCAGCGGCCTGGCGTGCGACCCGGCCGCGCGGACCCGCCGTACGGCTTCGGCCTGTGGATCCCCGCCGGCGCTGTTCCCGGACGACCCCGATGTGCCGAGCAGCTTGCGCAGGAAGTCCCCCACCGTCTTCGAGTTGAACAGCGGGTTGTCGAACATTTTGAGGATCTTGCTTTCCTCCGACGGCCCCTCGTCATCGTCGTCGTCGGTCATCGGTCCGACGGCCGGATCGAGTGTGAACCGCAGGTCGTCATCGGAGGCCCGGGCGCCCGACTCGGCCGTGCTCAGCAGCGCCGACGGTTTGAGGATGCCGAACCAGATGGGCGGATCGCTGACTCGTGTTCGGCTGCGGGCGATTTCGAGGGACTCGGCGGCCGATGCGGAGCCGTGCGGGTTCTCGGGCTGGAGCGCCGCCGCCAGCGGCATCCGGCGGGCCAGTTCGGCGAGCACCCGGTGACCCTCGATTGCCAGGTAGCGACGCGCGAGAGTCGGACGTGCACGCAACGGACGGATCAGTGGCTCCTGCAGGCTGCCCGCCCCGATGAGCGCGCTGTGCAACATCACTTCGCGCCGATTCTGCTCTGCCGGACCATTGCCGGTGACGAAGATGACCGTGCCGTTGGTGTGGGCGGGTTGGCCCTGCGGCGCGGCCGCGAGGTCGACTGGCCGACCGGCGATGAACGTCGCCAGAAACCGGAACCGGTCGAGTTCGGCTGCGCCCGAGGCGTTCACGGGCTGGGTAGCAGTGCGTCGACGAGTTCGCCGAGCGCGCGCACCACGTCTTTGTCGTCGGACAGCGCCTCCACGATCGCGGCCTGCACGGCGCGCCGCAGAGCGAGCCCCTCGGCGGCGAGGCCGCCGGCGAGGATGAGCATTCGCGTCGAGGACACCTCGCGCAGCGGTGAGCCGTCGATGCCGCGGATCGCGTTGCCGATCGCCACCAGGGTGCGTGCCGTTTCGGCGTCGATTCCCGCCTCGTGCGCGACGATTTCGGTCTCCACCTCGGGCAGGGGGAAATCGAGTTCGATCGCGACGAAGCGTTGGCGCGTCGACTCCTTGATGTTCTTCAGCACGCTCTGGTAGCCGGGGTTGTAGGAGATCACCAGTTGGAATCCCGGTGCCGCGGACAGGGTGGTGCCCAGCCGGTCGACCGGGAGCGCACGGCGGTGGTCGGCCAGCGGGTGGATCACGACGGTGGTGTCCTGGCGTGCTTCGACGATTTCGTCGAGGTAGCAGATCGCTCCCGTCCGAACGGCTCTGGTCAATGGGCCGTCCACCCAGACCGTCTCGCCGCCCTTGAGCAGGAACCGACCCACCAGGTCGGCCGACGTCATGTCCTCGTGACCGGCGACGGTGATCAACTCGCGGCCCAGTTCGTGCGCCATCGCCTCGACGAACCGGGTCTTACCGCATCCGGTGGGGCCCTTGAGCAGCACCGGCGAACCTCGCCGCGCCGCGGCGCGGAACACCTCGGCCTCATCGCCGACCGACCGGTAAAACGGTGCTCGCGAGGGATTTTCGAGCGTCGACGTGCGGTTGTTGGCCGACACCTCATTCGCTCCGCTCGTGCGGCACCACCGCGGGCATCTCCACGCCCTCGGGCAGCACGAGTTCGCCATCGGTGTTGATGTAACCCGAGTGCCTGGTCGGAATGGGCAGCGACGGGTCGGGGCACGGCCGGTCGGTGCCGTCGCCGCACAGCCCCGACGTGAAGTAGGAGCGCTTCTGGACGTCCTCGGGCCACGGGTCGGCATGGGTCGCCATGAACTGCGCGGGAACGATGTAGAAGACGAAGAACGATGCGCTGATGGCGGCGAAGATCGCGAGGAAACGCACGAACTGCTGTTTGGCGAATCCGCCCCGGACGTTGTCGAGTCCCTTCTCGACGACGGTGCGGCCGCGGTCGTCGGTGAAGAACCGCAGGCAGCACAGCGCGGCCTGTACGCCGCCCCACATCAGGCCCTCGTAGATCGGCCACTGGTAGTAGGTGCCCGCGTTGATCGACAGCGCCTGGATGGCACCGGGGAAGGTGTACATCCCCAGCGGCATCAGGACCAGGCCCTCCATCACGAAATCGAACACGAAACCCCACGCGAAAGCGACGCCGATCAGACCCTTGGTGCCGAGGTTCGGCCAGCGCTGCTGGGCCTTTCGCATGACCCAGCAGCCCAGGATCGTGCACAGCAGCACGCCGTACGCGTATCCGGAAACGTTGATGCCCAACGGTTCTGCCACCTGGGCGCCTGGCCTCTCGGGCGAGAGCCAACCCGGAACATGCGGGGCCCACGAACCCATGTTGAACGCCCACGCGTTATAGGTGCACCAAGTGTTGATGTAGTTCAGCAGCGGGTCCTGAAAGAAGAACAGGCCCGTGGACACCATGATCATGCCGTCCAACGTGATGCGGCGTTCGCGTCGCCACGGCCGGATGATGAACCACCAGATGGCGACCGGGAAGAGCACCGGCGAGCCGATCTGCCACATCATCAACGCGACCTTCATAAAGGTCGGCGGTTCCGTCGGACCGGGATCGACCGGCGTGAAGTACGGGCCGGTGATCCACCGGATCCAGACGTAGACCTGAAGTGCCAGGATCAGGCCGCCCGCCGTCGCCCAGATCTTGACTCGGCGCGAAGCCTGCGGCGACGCCTCTTCGAGTCGACCCACGGAGCTCAGCGACTCAGTGGATGGCTTGTTCGACAGTTCGCTCACCGCGCCTCCTCGACCGCGCCTCGTCATCGCGATCCCGAGAAATATACCCGTCGGTATCTGGAGAACTCAATGGGATCTCAGATTCTTATGGCAGAATTCCGGCATGGCGGAGCGGTGGACCCGGGAGCGGCGACTCGAACACACCCGGTCCCTGCTGCTGGACGCGGCCGAGGACGTGTTCGCCGAAAAGGGCTTCACGGCAGCCACTGTCGACGACATCGCCTATGAAGCCGGTTACACGAAGGGCGCCATATACAAACACTTCGCCACCAAGGAGGAGCTGTTTTTGGCCGTCAGCGACCGCTACTGGCGGCGCTATTTCGACAACTTCGCCGAGGTGATGTCGTCGTCGAAACAGGTGGGGGCCCGCGAGCGCGACGAGATCGCGCAGCGGTGGCGTCAGCTGAGCCGGGACCGCGGCGCCGAACACGCCGCCCTCGGTCACGAGTTCACGCTGTACTTGCTGCGCAATCCGGATGCGCGAGAACGCGTCGTCGGCAAGCGGACCGAGGTGGTCGAGGCATTGGCGAAGTTCATCGTCGACGGCCTCGACCGGCTCGGTGCAACACTGGTGATCCCGCCGTTGACGTTCGCCCAGGTGCTGATCGCCACCAGCGACGCCATCGTGCTCGGCAGTGAGCTCGACGACGTCGACCTGTACCGGCCGATCATCGACATGTACGTCTCGGCGATCAAGTTCCCCTGACGTGAGCCCGCGCGAGTACGGGGCGAAAACTACGCTGTGGCAATCGAGATGGATTTCGTGTCGGTGTACCCGTCGATTCCCTCGCGCCCGAGTTCGCGGCCGTAGCCGCTGTCCTTGACGCCGCCGAACGGTGCGAACGGATCCATCGTGTAGCCCTGGTTGACGCCGAATGTGCCGGTGCGGATGCGCGCGGCGACAGCTACCCCGCGCTCGGTGTCAGCGGTCCACACCGATCCGGCCAGGCCGTAGTCGGAGTCGTTGGCGATGGCCACCGCTTCGTCCTCGTCGGCATACGCGATGACGGTCAGAACGGGGCCGAAGATCTCCTCGCGCGCGATGGTCATGTCGTTGTCGGCGTCGGCGAACAACGTCGGCTTCACATACCAGCCCCGGTCGAGCCCGTCGGGCATGTCGGCGCCTCCGACGACGAGGCGGGCACCTTCGGACTGGCCCTTCTCGATGTAGCCCCGCACGCGCTGCTGCTGACGTTGCGCGACGAGTGGTCCGACCTTTGTGGCCGGATCCGTCGGATCCCCGACCACAAGCGACGTCATCTCGGCGGCCAGGGCCTCGGTGAAATCCCCCGAGCGTTGCGCAGGCACGAGAATCCTGGTGAGCGCGTTGCAGATCTGCCCGCTGTTGGACAGGCTCGCCGAGCGAACGCCGGCGGCGACGGCAGCGGGGTCGGCATCGGCGAGCACGATGGCCGCCGACTTGCCGCCGAGTTCGAGGCTGACGCGCCGCAGGTCGACGGCGCACGCGGCGGCCACCGCCTTACCCGCCGCGGTCGACCCGGTGAACGAGACCTTGTCCACCCCGCGATGTTTCACGAGGTACTCACCCGCGGACCGGTCGCCGGGCAGCACGCTGACCACACCTTCGGGCAGCCCGGCCTCGGCGATCATGTCGGCGAGCAGCAGTGCGTCCAGCGGCGATTCGGGTGCCGGTTTGACCACGACCGTGCAGCCGGCGAGCAGCGCCGGGATCAGCTTGGTGACGATGAGGAACTGCGGCATGTTCCACGGCACGATCGCGCCGACGACGCCGACCGGCTCGCGGCGGATGCGGATGTCGGTCCCGTACATTCCCGGGCGGGATTCCTCCCACGGATAACCCTCGGCCAGATCGCAGAACGCCGACATCATCATCGCGGGCAGCCCGACCTGCGCGCGCTGCGCGAAGCTGATCGGCGCCCCGATTTCGGCGGTGATCGTCTCGGCCATCTCGCCGCGCCGTTCGCCGTACCGCTCGGCCAGCCGGCGCACGGCCGCGATGCGTTCGGTGGGGGCGAGGCGCGGCCACGGGCCGGAGTCGAACGCGGAGCGCGCGGCGGCGACGGCCGCGTCGATGTCCGCGGGTCCGGCGGCGGCGACGCGCGCGACCGGTTCCTCGGTGTGCGGGGAGACGACCTCGATATGGTCTCCGGCGCTCGCCTTGGACCATCGGCCGCCGATGAACAACTCGTCCGATCGCATTTGTGTGCACACCCTTTCGCACTGCTTGCGGCATGGCGAGTGGCCGCGACCGCCGTGCGGAAACTCGGTGACGGCGTTCGCCCGCGCCGGTCTATATCAACTACTTGCGATTGTGACATGGAGCATATACCGTCGGCGCTGCAGCTCCCGGCACGGTCCAGGCCGGGCGGACAGGAGTAGGCAATGGCTCGCTTTCCCAAACCGCCGGAAGGAAGTTGGACGGAGCACTATCCCGAACTGGGCACCGATCCGGTCTCCTACGAGGACTCCATCAGCCCGGAGTTCTACGAGAAGGAGCGCCGCGCGATCTTCAAGCGCGCCTGGCTCAATGTCGGTCGGACCGAACAGGTTCCGCGCAAGGGAAGCTACTTCACCAAAGAGTTGAAGGTCGCCAGCACGTCGATCATCGTGGTGCGGACGACCTCGGGTGAGGTCAAGGCGTATCACAACATCTGCCGACACCGCGGCAACAAGCTGGTGTGGAACGACATGCCGCTCGAGGAGACCAGCGGGGTGTGCAGGCAGTTCACCTGCAAGTACCACGCCTGGCGCTACGACCTCGACGGCAACCTCACCTTCGTGCAGCAGGAGGGGGAGTTCTTCAACCTCGACAAGAGCCGCTACGGGCTGGTGCCGGTGCACTGTGAGGTCTGGGAAGGGTTCATCTTCGTCAACTTCGCCAAGGAGCCCGAGCAGTCGCTGCGCGAGTTCCTCGGTCCGATGATCACCGCCCTGGAGGGCTACCCCTTCGACAAGATGACGTCGCGGTTCTACTACCGGTCCGAGGTGAAGGCGAACTGGAAGCTCTACATGGACGCGTTCCAGGAGTTCTACCACGCACCGGTACTGCACGCGAACCAGTCGCCCACCGCCTACTCGAAGGCCGCCGCCGAGGCAGGCTTCGAGGCCCCGCACTATCGCATCGAGGGGCCGCACCGGCTGGTCAGCACCTCCGGTGTGCGCGCCTGGGAGATGGCCGACGAGATGCGCAAACCGATCGAGGACATCTGTCAAAGCGGATTGTTCGGCCCCTGGGACAAACCGGATCTGGGGGAGATGCCCCCCGGCCTGAACCCCGCGAAATGCGATCCGTGGGGCCTTGATTCGTTCCAGTTGTTCCCGAACTTCGTGATCTTGTTCTGGGGGCAGGGCTGGTACCTGACCTATCACTACTGGCCCACGTCGTACAACACGCACCTGTTCGAGGGCACCGTGTACTTCCCGCAACCGCGCACTCCCCGGGAACGCATCGCGCAGGAACTGGCCGCGGTGTCGTTCAAGGAATACGGGTTGCAGGACGCCAACACGCTGGAGGCCACCCAGTCGATGATCGAGTCGCGGGTGCTCGATGACTTCCTGCTCTGTGACCAGGAGGTGCTGATCCGCCACCTGCACAAGGAGACCGCGGCGTGGGTGGAGGACTACGAACGCAAGACGGCGGGTGTGTGAGATGACGACCGCCAAGTTGCCGCCGGAATTCGCCGACCTCGAACAGTTTTCGGACTGGTGTCTGGGGTCGGAGGCCGAACGCTATGCCAAGCGGCTGTCCTCGACGATGACCGAGATGCAGGCCTTCTACGACGCGATCACCGCGCGCGCCGAGGAGGCCATCGCCTACTGCGACAAGTTCTCGCTGGACGAGTTGCCCGAGGACGTGCTCAACCTGATGCATCTGCTGTACTCGATGATTCAGGTGTCCTTCCCGGTCGAGTGCTGGAAGCAGCCGAAGGTGCCCGATTCGGGCGCCACGACGCTCGACTGCGTTTCCGAACCGGTTCCGTGACGACGCGCACCGTCCTGCGCGCCGCGCGCTGGGCCGACGTCGATACCGGAGAGGTGCGCTCGCCGGCAGTGGTGGTCGTCGAAGGCAACCGCATCACGGCCGTCAATCCGCCGGAACCACAAGATGATTCGGCCACGTTGATCGACCTCGGCGATGTCACGCTGTTGCCGGGCCTGATGGACATGGAGCTCAACCTCCTCATCGGCGGACCCGGTGGGCCCGAGGGTTTGCCCAGTCCGATGCACGGTGTGCAGGACGATCCGGTCTATCGCACGTTGCGCGGGGCGGTCAATGCCCGCACCACGCTGGAGGCCGGGTTCACCACCGTGCGCAACCTCGGTCTGATGGTCAAGACGGGCGGCTACCTGCTCGACGTCGCGCTGCAGCGGGCGATCGATCAGGGGTGGCACGTCGGCCCGCGGATCTACCCCGCCGGGCACGCGGTCACCCCGTACGGCGGCCACCTCGACCCGACGGTGTTCCAGCGGCTGGCTCCGGGCATCATGCCGCTGTCGGTGGCCGAGGGCATCGCCAACGGCGTCGACGACGTGCGCGCATGTGTGCGCTACCAGGTCCGCCACGGCGCCAAACTGATCAAGGTGTCGGCCTCGGGCGGGGTGATGTCGCACAGCACCGCCCCCGGTGCCCAGCAGTACAGCGACGAGGAGTTCGCCGCGATCGCCGACGAGGCCCACCGAGCCGGTGTCCGCGTCGCCGCCCATGCGGTGGGCGACAGCGCGATCCGTGCATGCATCAAAGCAGGCATCGATTGCATCGAGCACGGCTTCCTCGCCAGCGACGAAACCATCAAACTGATGGCCGACACCGGCACCTTCCTGGTCTCGACCACCTACCTGACCCAGGCGATGGCGATCGACCGCATCGCTCCCGAGTTGCGCAAGAAGGCCGAGGAGGTGTTTCCGCGCGCACAGGCCATGCTGCCCAAGGCCATCGCGGCCGGTGTGCGGATCGCCTGCGGCACCGACGCGCCGGCGATCCCGCACGGACAGAACGCCAAGGAACTGTGTGCGCTCGTCGAACGGGGGATGACGCCGATGCAGGCGATCCGCGCCGCCACGGTGACCAGTGCCGAGCTGATCGAGGCCGACGACGAATCGGGGCGCCTGGCGCCGGGATACCTCGCCGACATCATCGCGGTGCCCGGGGATCTGGCCCAAGACATCACCGCCACCCTCGACGTGTGTTTCGTGATGAAGGACGGTCACGTCTACAAGCACGAAGGGAACTTGGACGGTGGCTAGGCAGACCAACCCAGAACTGGGCATGGAACTGGGCGACAACATCCTGTGGCATCTGAAGCAGGCGTGGTACTTCGCGCTCACGGCCGTCAACGACGCGGTCAGCCAGCACGGCGTCAGCACCGCCCAGATCGGTGTGCTGCGCCAACTTTCCAATGAGCCGGGGCTGTCCGGCGCCGAACTCGCGCGCCGTCTGCTGATCACCCCGCAGGGGGTGCAGCTGGCGGTCAAGTCTCTGGAGCAGCGGGGACTGGTCGGACGCAAACCCGATCCTCAGCACGCGCGAATCCTTAAGGCCTACCTCACTTCTGAAGGACGTAAGGTCGCCGGCGCGGTCGTCAGCGATGCCATCGCCGCGCACGAAGCCGTTTTCGGCGTCCTCACGCCAGAAGAGCAGCAGACGCTGCGTGACCTGCTGGCCCGGGTGGTCGTGAAGGGCACCGGGCACACGATGGCCGACGACCACATCGGCGACTGATCAACTCATCGGTTGCCGAAACCGATGTGGCTGCGGATCAAAGGGAGATCGGCCATCGTCGCGAATCCTGCGGGTGCGGCGGCGATCGCGGGCACCGCATTGAGCACCTGCATCGCCGTCGCCACGTTCGCCGACCGCACATGCTCGGCCATGCTCGCGTCGCGGCTGAAGCTGGCGAGGGAGAAGAAGTGGGCGCGCATCGAGGGATCACCCTCGATGGTCAGCGTCCAGCCGTGCTGTGGCTTCGGCCAATGCCCGGGGTATTCGTTGCCGACGGTCCACAGCGTCTCGATCTCGACCAAGGTCTGACCATCGCGTCGGCCCGACCAGGTCCACCGTTGGCCCGCCGTCGTTCCCGCCGCCAGCATCCGGTCGAAGATCTGATGGTCCGACATGGCCGGGACGGCGTCGACCGAGGCGGTCACCTCGTCGATGCCGGCGTTGAGCGCGTCGGCGATGAGCCAGACCTGCTCGCTGAAGATCGCGCTGTTGAACGCCAGGAAGTCGCTGCCCGTGGGGCTGATGGTCTCGACGGGTTCTCCGAAGCACATGTTGTCGAACGTGATGGCGGTGCTGTCGTAGACCGACCAGTCGGCGCGCTCGTGCAGGGTGACCTTGTCGATGGTGCGGCTCATCCCCGACAACGCCAGCGGCAGCACGCCGGAGAGGTTGCCCGGATTCAGGCCGCTGCCGTGCACGGTGCTGTTGCCGGTCTGGCACGCGTCGAGCAACCGTTCGCGGTCGGCGGGCCGGGTGCGCCGCGGGTGGAACAGAAATGCGGTCGTGGCCACGTTCTTACCGCTGGCCAGGATCGCGCACACCTCGTCGACGTCGGTGTTGCGTGGCGTGTACAGCACGCAGTCGGCGTCGACGGCGAGGATGCGATTCACGTCGGTGGTGGCGGCGACGCCGATGGGGTCGAGGCCGGCCAGCGTCCCGATGTCGACACCGTCCTTGTCCGCCGAATACACGCGTGCCCCGACGAGATCGAACGCCGAGCGGTTGTCGAGTACCGCGGTGATCATCTCGACGCCGACGGCGCCGGTGCCCCATGCGATGACGCGATGCGGTTGCATCCGGTCACGCTACGTCACCGGCGTATCCGGGGGCTTCAAGTGGTTGAGATCAATCGCAAGTACTTGATACTGTGGTGACGATGTCCGACGACGAGTTCGCCCCGCTGCGCATCAAACGCGTGGTGCCCGAGACCAGCGATGCCGTATCGCTGGTTCTCGATGTTCCGGCGGACTGCTCGGATCGCTTCGTCTACAAGGCGGGTCAGTACCTGACGCTGCAGGTCAGGGTCGGCGGAGACGATCATCGGCGGTGTTACTCGATGTCGTCGTACCCGCACAACGGGAACGACCTGCAGATCACCGTCAAGCGCGACCCGGGTGGCCTGGTCTCGAACTGGCTCAACGACACCGCGCAGGTGGGCGGCGAGATCCACGCCGCGCCCCCCGACGGCCGCTTCCTGCTCGGTGACACCGACCGTGACATCGTCGCGTTCGCGGGCGGTAGCGGTATCACCCCGATCTTCTCGCTGATCGGAGCCGCGTTGGTGAGCACCCGCCGGCGGGTTCGACTGTTCTACGCCAACAGAAGCCACGATTCGGTGATCTTCGGCGAGCCCCTCGCGAGGCTTGCCGCCGACAACGCCGAACGCCTGTCGGTGACCAATCACTTCGACGACGAAGCCGGCGTCGTGCAACCCTCGGCGGTCGAGGCATTCGCATCGGCGTGCGGTGAAGTCGACTACTACATCTGCGGGCCAGGGCCGTTCATGGACACGGTGGAGAACACGCTGCTGGGCATGGGTGTGCCCCGCGAGCGGCTTCACCTCGAACGGTTCACGGTGGCACCGGTTCCCGCCGAGGTCGCCGCCACCTCCGAGCGAACCGAGGAGGTGGTCATCGAACTGGATGGCACGACCACCACCGCGCCCTACCGGTCGGGTAACACGCTGCTGCAGACCGCGCGCATGGCGGGGTTACGTGCCCCCTCGTCATGCGAGACCGGTTCGTGCGGAACGTGTATGGCGCGCATCGTGTCCGGAAGCGCCCGCATGCTGAACAACGATGCTCTCGACGACGACGAAGTGGCCGAAGGTTGGGTGCTGACGTGTCAGTCGCTGCCGACGAGCCGGACTGTCCACGTGAGCTATGAGTAGAAGACGAGGTCAAGTGATGACCCGTGTCGCGGTGGTGACCGGCGGTGCTTCGGGCATGGGGGAGGCGACGTGCCGCGAGCTCGGTCGTCGTGGGCACAATGTGGCCGTGCTCGACGTCAACGGTGAAGCGGCCCAACGGGTCGCCGAAATGCTGAGGGCCGACGGCGTGACGGCCCTGGGGGTGGCCGCCGATGTCAGCGATCGCTCGGCGGTCGAGGAGGCGTTCGCGAAAGTGCGTAACGAGCTGGGGCCGGTGCACATCCTGGTCACCAGCGCCGGTGCCGTGGACTGGGCGGCGTTCACCGACATCACGCCGCAGGCGTGGCAGCGGCTGATCGACGTCAACCTCACCGGAACCTTCCACTGCTGTCAGGTGGCCGTACCCGACATGCTCGACGCGGGCTGGGGTCGCATCGTGATGATCTCGTCGTCGAGCGCGCAGCGCGGCTCGCCACGGATGGCGCACTATGCCGCCTCCAAGGGTGCGTTGCTGTCGCTGACCAAATCGCTTGCGCGCGAGTATGGTCCGGCCGGCATCACGGTCAACAACATCCCGCCGTCGGCCATCGAGACGCCGATGCAGCACGCCGGTCAGCAGTCCGGACACCTGCCGTCGAACGAGCAGATGGCCGCGACCGTCCCCCTGGGGCACCTCGGCACCGGCGACGACATCGCCGCGGCCGTGGGCTTCCTGTGCTCTGAGGAGGCCGGTTTCATCACCGGTCAGATCCTCGGCGTCAACGGTGGGTCGGTGCTGTGATGACCGCCTCGCTTTCCGCACACCAACCACGACACGGAGGTTTCGATGGCTAAGTGGCCCAAGCCGGCCGAGGGCAGCTGGACCGAGCATTATCCGGAGCTGGGAACCGGGCCCATCTCGTTCCGTGACTCGATCTCACCGGAGTTCTACGAGCTCGAACGCGAGGCGGTGTTCAAACGCGCCTGGCTCAACGTCGCGCGTGTCGAGGAACTGCCGCGTGTCGGAAGCTACCTGACCAAGGAGATTGACGCCGCCAAGACGTCGGTGATCGTGGTGCGGGGCAGGGATCAGCAGATCCGCGCCTTCTACAACATCTGCCGTCACCGGGGGAACAAGTTGGTGTGGAACGACTTTCCCCACGAAGAGGTCAAGGGCACCTGTCGACAGTTCACCTGCAAGTACCACGGGTGGCGTTACGACCTCAAGGGCGATCTGACCTTCGTCCAGCAGGAGAGCGAGTTCTTCGGCCTCGACCACGAGCGTCGCGGCTTGAAGCCGGTGCAGTGCGACGTGTGGAACGGGTTCATCTTCATCAACTTCGATCCCGAACCGCGCTGGACCCTGCGCGAGTTCCTCGGCCCGATGATCACCGCGCTCGACGACTACCCGTTCGAATTGATGACCGAGCGTTACGAATTCGAGGCGCGCAACAACAGCAACTGGAAGATCTTCGCCGACGCGTTTCAGGAGTACTACCACGTGCCCTCGCTGCACTCGCAGCAGGTGCCCAGCGCGGTGCGCCAACCCAACGCGACGTTCGAGTGCGGCCACTTCCAAATCGACGGCCCCCACCGGCTGGTGTCGACGGCGGGCACCCGTCGCTGGCTGTTGGCGCCGGAGTACATGTATCCGGTCGAACGGGTCACGCGCAGCGGTCTCGTCGGGCCGTGGCGCACCCCGGAGACCCATCAGTCGGCCGGGCTGAACCCCGGCGGCATCGAACCCTGGGGCATCACCAACTTCCAGATCTTCCCGAACCTGGAGATCCTCATCTACCACGGCTGGTATCTGCTGTACCGGTACTGGCCGACGTCGCACAACACCCATAAGTTCGAGGCCTACAACGCATTTCATCCCGCCCGGACGGTGCGCGAACGCATCGAGCACGAGGTCGCCTCGGTGGTGCTCAAGGAGTTCGCGCTGCAGGACGCCGGAATGCTCGGCGGCACGCAGGCGGCGCTGGAGTACGGCCTGGGCGAGCCGATCGTCGACGACTATCCGCTCAGCGACCAGGAGATCCTGGTGCGCCACCTGCACCACGAGGCCGTCAAGTGGGTCGAGGAGTACAAGGCCGAGCGCTCGCCGGTGGGGGTGTGACCATGACCCGTCTGCCCAGTGCGTTCGCAGAGTTCGAATCGTTCGCCGAGAAGTGGTGCCTGCCAACCGAAGCCGAGAGGTGGGCCACCCGGATGGCCACCCCGATGCCGCAGATCCGGGAGTTCTACGACGCGTTCACGCCGCGCTTCGAGGAAGCGATCGATTACTGCGACAAGTTCCCGCTCGACGACCTGCCCGAAGACGTGCTGAACCTGCTGCATCTCATCTACTCGATGATCATGGTGTCGATGGCAGTCGAGGTGTTCGGTACCCAGAAACCCGCCGACTCCGCCGACGCGGTGATGAACCGCGTCAGCGCGCCGGTGCCATGACGAAGGAGACACCATGAGCCTGCTCACCATCAACAAGCTGACCGCATCGGTCGGCGCGGAGGTGACCGACGTCGACTCCGACGCCCTGGCCCACGACGACGCGCTGGGCGCCGCGATTCTGGATGCGTTGGAGGACAACGGCGTACTGGTGTTTCCCGGGCTCGGGCTGACGTCGGAGGCTCAGGTGGCGTTCTGCCGGCGGCTCGGCGAGATCGACCACTCGTCGGACGGCCACCATCCGGTCGCGGGCATCTACCCTGTGACGCTCGACAAGTCGAAGAACGCCTCGGCGGACTATCTGCGGGCCACGTTCGACTGGCACATCGACGGATGCACGCCCACCAACGACGAATGCCCACAGAAGGCGACCGTGCTCTCGGCCAAGCAGGTCGCCGAGACCGGCGGCGAGACCGAGTTCGCGAACTCGTACGCGGCCTACGAGGCGTTCACCGACGACGAGAAGGAGCGTTTCGGGGCATTGCGGGTGATGCATTCCCTCGAGGCCTCCCAACGCCGGGTCACGCCCGACCCGTCGCCCGAGCTGGTGGCCAAGTGGCGGTCGCGACCCACCCATGAGCACCCTCTGGTGTGGACTCACCGCAGCGGCCGCAAGTCGCTGGTGCTGGGCGCGTCGGCGGACTACGTCGTCGGCATGGACATCGACGAGGGCCGGGCGCTTCTCGCCGAACTCCTCGACCGCGCCACGCAGCCGCAGCTGGTGTACAGCCACCGCTGGTCCGTCGGCGACACGGTGATCTGGGACAACAACGGGGTTCTACACCGCGCCGCGCCGTACGACCCGAACTCACCCCGCGAGATGCTGCGCACGACGGTGCTGGGTGACGAGCCGATCCAGTGAGTGGCGTCGGGGCATAACCGCTGGGCACACCGGCTCGCCCGCCCGCGCGTTGACGCAGGCGTGCCGCTATGGAAATCTGATACCCAGATATGAGAATCGCGTTCTCGTATCTTGAGATCGTCGAAATGGAGGGCGCATGACCGAGGACCTCACCACGGTCGACTTCTTCCGGGACGGGCGCCTGACGGACGACCCGTACCCGTTCTACGAGGCGCTGCGCAACAAGTGCCCGGTCGCCCGTGAGGACCACTACGGCGTGACGATGGTGACCGGCTGGCAAGAGGCCGTGGACGTCTACAACGACGCCGAGACGTTCTCGTCGTGCATCTCCGTGACCGGTCCGTTCCCGGGCTTTCCCGTTCCGCTCGAAGGGGACGATGTCACCGACCTGATCGTCGAACACCGCGACGAGATCCCTTTCAGCGACCAGCTGCCGACGCTCGACCCGCCGACGCACACCAATCACCGTGCCCTGTTGATGCGGCTGATCACGCCGAAGCGCCTCAAGGAGAACGAGGACGCGATGTGGCAGCTCGCCGACGACATCCTCGACGATTTCCTCGCATCCGGTGAGGGCGAGTTCATCAGTGGCTTCGCCGCTCCGTTCACCCTGCGGGTGATAGCCGATCTGCTCGGGGTGCCCGACGAGGACCGGCCCGAGCTGCTAGAGAGGCTGGCCCGCGGCACGCACGGCGGCGGGCTGGGCAACGCCGAGAAGACCCTGACGAAGACACCGCTGGAGTACCTGTACGAGGTGTTCGCCGAGTACGTCGAAGACCGTCGTCGCGAACCGCGTGACGATGTGCTGACAGGGCTGGCGACCGCAACCTTCCCGGACGGCACGGTCCCAGAGGTGGCCGATGTGGTCCGCGTCGCCACCAACGTGTTCTCCGCCGGTCAGGAGACGACGGTGCGGCTGCTGTCGACTGCGCTGAAGGTGCTCGGCGACCGGCCCGACATCCAGCGCAAGCTGCGCGACGATCGCAGCCTGCTACCGAACTTCATCGAGGAGTGCCTGCGCATCGAGAGTCCGGTCAAGGGCGACTTCCGGTTGTCGCGGGTGCCGACGACGGTGGGCGACCAGGCCCTCGGTGCCGGATGCACCGTGATGGTGATCAACGGTGCGGCCAACCGCGATCCGCGCCGCTTCGAGGATCCGGACAACTTCGATCCGGAGCGCAAGAACGCCCGTCAGCACCTGGCGTTCGGCCGTGGCATTCACAGCTGCCCGGGCGCGCCGCTGGCCCGGGCCGAGACCCGGGTGGGACTCGAGCGACTGTTGGACCGCACCACCGACATTCGGATCAGCGAAGCCCATCACGGCCCCGCAGGGGAGCGTCGCTACAACTACATCCCGACCTACATTTTGCGCGGGCTGACCGAACTTCATCTGGAGTTCGACGTGGTCTCGGGTGATGCCGAATGAAGGTGACCGTCGACGAAGATCGCTGCGCAGGACACGGTATGTGCCTGACGCTGTGTCCCGAGGTGTTCGAGCTCAACGACGATGGTTGGGCGGTGGCGAATCCGGAGGAGGTTCCCGCCGAGCTGGAATCCGCGGCGCGCGACGCGATCGCAAACTGCCCGGAACGCGCAATCCGCGAGATCGACTGACAAGCACGTCGGCGCGGTGCCGGCATCCAACACGAAGGAGCTCGAATGGCGAAGGCGTACATCCTCATCACCGAGGACGTGAAGGATCCGGACGGTATGGCGGAGTACGGCAAGGTAGCCAGCCAGACGATGGCGAGCGCGAACCTGCTGGCGTTCGACCAGAAGGCCGAGGTGATCGAGGGCAGCTGGCACGGCACGCAGACCGTGCTGCTCGAGTTCGAGTCCGAGGAGGCGGCCAAGGCGTGGTACTACTCCGACGAGTACCAGGCCGCGGTGAAGCTGCGTCAGGCCGCCGCCGACTGCAACGGCGTCATCCTGCACGGGCTGGGCTAGTATCGCTCGCCCAAACCGACGTTTCGGCGGAAAAATACGATTAGGAACCGCCAAAATGTCGGTTTCGGCGCAACTTTCAGGCGGAAACCAGCGGGCCGGTGGGCTTCGTCGTTGTGGCGTGGACCAGTAACTCGGCGAGTTCGCGCGGCCGACTCAGGAACGGCGAATGCGACGTGTCGATGGTCAATTGCTCGACGCCGAGGCGACGGGTCACCGTGTCGGCCAGCCAGCGCGGCATCGACTGGTCCTGCAGACAACGAATGAAGCTGCGGGGAAGATCGGCCTCCCAGAACCGCGGCACGGATACCGGCGTCACCGTCGTATCGCCGAATCGTTCGGGACCGAGGTGCTCGAACGCCCAGCGCGCGGTGGCCTCGTCGCAGTCATGGTAGAAGTACCGCCACGCGCCTTGGAAGTCGGCGAACCACATCGCTCCGTTGTCGTCGAACTTCAAGTACCCCAGCATCTCTCCGACGTCGGCGTCGAAGTCCTCGCCTAGTTCGTCGCCGTCGTCGCGCATCGCCATCGCTTCGGGATAGGTGCGACCCTCCCGGGGCAGCGCCGCGGCGAGGTAGGTGATATGGCTGACCAATTCGGGCGCAGCGTCGGCCGCCAGCGTGGCGTCGAAGCCGCCGCCCGAATGTCCGACGAGAACGCTGTCAGCCGAATCTGCTGCTCGCAACGCTTCCACGATCGCGTCGCGCCGGTTGGCCAGGGTCGACTCCTCGTCGACGCGTGCACCGTGTCCCGGGAGGTCCACCGCGACCGCGTCGTGGCCCATTGCCGTCAGTTCGTCGACCACGCGCTCCCAGCACCAGGCGGCGTGAAAGCCCCCGTGCACGAAGACGAATCGCATCAACTCAGGGCGCGCACCGGAACGTGTGACCAACCCGCGACGTTCTGCATCGCCACCCGACGGCAGTCATCCCACAGCACTTCATATTGGGGGATCAGGTCGAGCAGCCGCTCGAGTGCGATCGCCGTCTCCATCCGGGCCAACGCCGCACCGAGGCAACTGTGTATGCCGTAGCCGAAGCCGAGGTTCTGCGCCTCGGTGCGGTTGCGGTCGATGTCGAAAGTGCCAGCGTCGGTGAACGCCTCGGGATCGCGGTGCGCCGAGGCCTGCAGGAGGAACACCGGCTTGCCCTCGGGGATCGTCACGCCGTGCAGTTCCACGTCGCGCATCGAGCGCCGCACGTTGTAGTGCACCGGTGGCTCGTACCGCAGCAGTTCCTCGACTGCGGCGGGAATCTTGCTGCGGTCATCGAGAAGCTTCTGCCACTGGTCGGGGTGACGGGCGAACGTGACCGCCGCGTTACCGACCAACTTGGTGACTGTCTCCGCACCAGCACCACCGAGAAGCGTTGCGAATCCGGCGATTTCGAAGTCATCGAGCGACTCCTTCTCACCATCCTCGCGGGTGATCTCGGCGGCCACCAGGCGGCTGAACATGTCGTCCTTCGGGTTAGCGCGCCGCTCCTGGATCAGTTGGAAGTACAGCCCCATGGCTTCGCCGATGGCCTGCATACCCTCTTCGGACATGTCGACCTGGCCGGGCTCACGATGCAGCGACGCGTCCACCCATTCTCGGACCTGCTGCCGATGTTCCTCTGGCACGCCCAGCATCTGGGTGATGACTTCGACCGGGAAGAACGCGGAGAAGTCGCTGACGACGTCGAAGTGGGCGGGGTCGGCCTTGGCGATGTACCTGTCGATGGTCTCGGTCACCATCGGCCGCATCGCCTCGATCGCGCGCGGGGTGAACACCTTGTTCACCAGGCTGCGCATATGGCGATGTTCGGGCGGATCCATGAGGATGATCATCTTCGCCGGCATCGGTTCGTCGGAGCGGATGGTCGCCAGATCCAGCCCGTACGCCGAGGAGTAGGTCGCGAAATCCTTGTAGGCCGCGGATACGTCCTCGTGCCGCGACAACGCGTAGAAGTCGAGTTCCTCGTTGTAGTAGACCGGTGCTTCCTCGCGCAGCCGCGCGTAGATCTCCCACGGTCCGTCGAAGTACTCCTGCGAGAACGGGTCGAAGACGACTTTCGACGTCGTCATGCGTCTTCGATCGAGATCGCCTGGCGCGGGCACTGCCGCACGGCTTCTCGGACCTGCTGCTCGTTCTCCGGCGTCACTTCTTCTTGAAGGACGTGCAGGTAGTCCTGCTCATCCAGATCGAACACCTCGGGGATGATGCCCATGCACACCCCGTTGCTCTCACAGAGCCCAAAGTCGACAATGATCTTCTGAGTCATGCGCGATCCCGCTCCGCTTCTCGCTGGGTCACTTCAACACCTTCACCGGGACGTGGTGGTAGCCGGCCACATTCTGCATGTGCACACGTTCGAGACCGTCGAAGTTCACCTCGTAACGCGGCATGAAATCGAGTAGATGCTCCAGCGCGATAGTGCTTTCCAGCCGCGCCAACGCGGCGCCCAGGCAACTGTGGATGCCGTACCCGAGACCGAGGTGCGGCGCCTGGGTGCGGTCGCGGGTGATGTCGAACGTCTCGGCGTTGTCGTAGGCGCGGGGATCGCGGTTGGCCGCCGCCTTCATCAGGAACACAGGCTTGTGCGCCGGGATGGTGCCGCTGGGCACCTCGGCCTCTTTCAGCGTGTAGCGCACGTTGTACTGCACCGGGCCGACGTAGCGCAACAACTCTTCGACGGCGGCGGGGACGAGGCTGCGGTCGTCGAGCAGCAGCTGCCACTGTTCGGGGTGGCGCGCGAACTCCACCACCGCGCTGCCGACGAGCTTGGTGACGGTCTCGGCGCCTGCCCCGCCGAGCAGCGCGAGGAATCCGGTGATCTCCAGGTCATCGAGTTGGCGCATCTCGCCGTTCTCACCGGGAATCTCGGCGCGGATGAGGCGGCCGATCATGTCGTCCTGCGGATTGCCCCGCCGTTCCTGAACGAGACCGTAGTAGTACATGCCCGAGTCGATGTTGGCCTGCATGTTCTCTTCGGACAACTCGAGCTGGCCCGGCTTGCGCTGGAGGCTGATGTCGATCCAGCGCCGCACCTGCTGGCGGAACTCCTCGGGCACCCCGGCCATCCGGGTGATCACCTCGACCGGGAACGGCCCCGAGAAGTCCTGCACGACATCGAAGTTGTCGGGGTCGACCTTCGATAGGTACTGCTCGACGAGCTCGATGATGGTCTCGCGCTGCGACTGGATCGCGCGGGGTGTGAACGCCTTGTTGAGCAGGCTGCGCATGTGCCGGTGCTCGGGCGGGTCCATGAAGATGATCGACTTGTGCGGACCCTCCTCGGAGCGCACCATGGCCAGGTCGCAGCCGCGCGACGAGGAGAACGCCTCGTGGTCCTTGAGCGCAGCGGCCACGTCGGCGTGCCGCGTCAGCGCATAGAAGTCGCCGTCCTCGTCGTAGTAGATCGGCGCTTCGTCCCGCATCCGTCGGTAGATCTCGTACGGGTTGTCGAAGAACTCCTGCGACACCGGGTCGAACACGAGCTTGGGCTTGGTCATGGTCTCCTCTTTCGCGGCGGGCTGTCGACCGCTTCCGTTACGCGAGGGCGCAATAATGTAACGCATCTAGTATGCCTCACCGGATGCGTCCTGGTAAGGGGAATCGCCGCTGTTTATGGCCGGATCCCGGCATCGATGACCCCGTCGAGCAGGCCCAGGTCGCTGCCCAGTTCGCCCGCAATCTGGCGAACCACCGCGACGTCTTTACCGATGAACTCTCCGACGTCGGCGACGAAGCCCTGAACCGAGCCCCGCGCAGCGACGAACTCGCCGACCCGGCTGGTACCGCTGCCGTGGGTGAGCGACGTGAGCAGTTCTGCCTCGCCGACGCCGAGCCGGGCGCCGAGGTCGACAGCGGCGCGCAGCAGGCCGATCTGGGAGGCGAACAGGCTGTTGTTGACGAGCTTGACGGCCTGGCCCGCCCCGAGTTCACCGACGTGCAGGATCGGGTCGCCGTATCCGGCCAACACCGGTCGGGCCTTGTCAACCGCGGCGTGCGTGCCGCCCAGGAACAGCGTCACCTCGCCGGCCGCGATGTTGTGCGGGCCGCCGCTGACCGGAGCGTCGACGACGTCGATGTCGGCGAACTCTGCCGCCAGCTTTCGGGCGGTGGCCGGGCTGCCCGTCGTGTGGATGATCAGCACACTGCCCGGCCGCATGCCCGCCGCCAGGCCGTCGTCCATGCACACCTGCTGGACCTGCTCGTCGGTGAACACGCAGACGACCACGACGTCGGCCCCGTCGGCGACATCCGCCGCACGGGTTACCGGCTGCGCGCCGATATCGCGTAGCGCGGCGCATTTCTCGTCGGTCCTGCCGAGCACGCGCACCTCGTGACCGGCATCGACGAGACGGCGCACCATCGGCGCGCCCATCCGGCCCGCACCAACGAAGCCGACACGCGTCACCGCGGATGGTCCATGTTGCGCAACGCCGTATCGGCCACGGTGAACACCGACCCCTCGGGTACCGATGCGGTGGCCGCGATGCTGGCCGCATGCCGAACGTCCTTCTGCAGCAATGCACCCGCGATCGGGGCCAGCCCTTCTACCGTGCCGCCGAATATTGCAATGCTGCCCAATGCCTTGCTGGTGGCCGAACCGCCGTTGAGCACCTCGGCCAGGCGCACACGCGGAATGCCCAGGGACTCACCGAGATCGAGTGTGCTCAGCGCGCTGCCGAGATTGGCGGTGAACAGCAGGTTGTTCAGGATTTTCGTGACCTGTCCGCTGCCCAGGGGGCCGAGATGCACGATCGGGTCGGCGTAGGTCGCGAACACGGGGAGGCAGCGTTCGACGACGTCCTCCTCGCCGCCGACCATCACCAGCAGCTTGCCCTCCTCAACGGCGGGCCCACCGCCGCTCACCGGTGCGTCGATGACCGAAACCCCTTGTTTGGCCGCGACTTCGGCGATCTCCTTACAGGTGTCGGGATGCACGGTGCTGTGAATGGCGATGACCGCTCCGGAAGCAAGGCCGGCGAGCACACCGGTCTCACCGTTGAGGACTTCTCGCACGTCATCGTCGCCGACCACGCACAGGCACACCAGATCACTGGCCGCGGCCAACTCCGCAGGCGTACTCGCGGTCTTCGCAGCCGTGCCCGCGTACGGTTCGAGGCTGGCTGCCCGCCGTGCCCACAGCGTGGTCTCGAATCCGCCCTCGACGATCCTGCGGGCCATGGGGCCGCCCTGGCTGCCCAGTCCGATGAATCCGACGCGCATCAATCCGCCTCCACTTTCTGCTCAGCCTTCTCTTCGGCGTCTCGTCGGGCCGCGACGCATTGCTCGACGAATGACAAGACCCTGTCGTGGTAGTCCGCGGCCGCGAACGACAGTGACAGGTTGTGACCGGCGCCGGCCTGTTCGTTGAGTACGAAGCGGGGCGCGGCGGCGAACGCCGCGGCGATGTCGGCCAGCGACTCGGGGTCGGTACGCCACACCCGTTCGTGTTCGGCGACGGTGAACTGCACCGGCACCTCGACCCGGGCGGCCAGCGCCGGAAAGTCCCGCCGCGGCCAGTTTTTCGTCACGTCCGACTCGTACGGCGCGCCCGTTGACGAATTCGTGATGCCCGAGAGCACCTCGGGTGGATATGCATCCGCGGGTTCCCACAAAAGTTCGCGCAGTCCGACCGGTCGCCGGGTGAGCGTCGTCGTCTTCAAGATCTCGGCCGCGGCGTCCGCGTACCGTAACCCGGTGCCGGCCAGGCCGAGTCCGAGCACCCCCGCCTTCGCGGCACGGGCGTCGGCGGCCATGCGAACGGCCAGTTCACAGCCCGCCGAGTGGCCGAGCAGGAACAACCCTGCGCCGCGCGGGTTTTGGCCCAGGACCTTGTCGACGGCGCCATAGGCGAGTGCCACCCGCTGCTCGGGTTGGTGCATAGCGTCGGGATAAGGTGCCGAACTGCCGTAGCCGGGACGGTCCAGCGCCACGACCGTGATACCGCGGGCCGGGCCGGCGCGTAACAGCGAGAGCTCGGGATGACCGGGGCAGTCGAAATACGCTGCGGTGCTTGCGCCCCCGTGGAAGGCAACGACGACGGCCGCCGGATTGTCGGCTTCGGCGACCAGGCCGGACATGGGTACGCCGTCGACGAGGACGACGCGGGGGCGGGGAGCCGCCCCGGCGGCGACATTGGGGCCGGGAGCCGCCCCGCTCACCCGTCGGTCCGCATCAGGATCGCCCCGCTGGGTGTGAGCCCGCCGCTGCTGACCACCGCGACCTTGGCGTCCTTCACCTGCCGCTCGCCCGCGTCGCCGCGAAGCTGCGTGACCGCTTCGTGGATCAGACCCATCCCGTGTGTGCGGCCGTGCGATAGCTGGCCGCCGTGGGTGTTCAACGGAATCACCCCGTCGCGGGCGATGGCCTTGCCGCCGTCGAGGAAGTCCTTGGCCTCGCCGACACCGCAGAAGCCGAGCGCCTCCAGCCACGACAGGCAGTTGAACGAGAAGCCGTCATACAGCTCGGCCACATCGACATCCTTGGGCCGCAACGAGGTCCGGGTCCACAGGTGGGCGGCCTGGCCGAGCACCTGGGGTTCGTGGGTCAGTGTGCTCTGGTCCCAGTCGGTGCGTTCGACGATCTGCGTGCCGACCGCCTCGAACAGCACCGGCTTGTGCGGCATGTCTTCGGCGGCTTCGACGGCGGACACGATGACCGCGACGGCGCCGTCACAGGGAACGTCGCAGTCGTACAGCCCGAACGGTGTCGTGATCATCCGCGCGTTGAGATAGTCGTCCATCGTCATGGGGTCGCGGTAGATGGCGGTCGGGTTCAGCGCCGCGTTCGCCCGCTGGTTGAGCGCGATCCAGCCGAGTGTCTCGCGCGTGGTGCCGTAGCGCTCGAAGTGGCGCTGGGCGTTGAGCGCCAGCGTGTGAGCGGCCGACATCGCACCGAAGGGCATCTGCCAGCTCGAGGTTCGCGCGCCGCCCGGCGGTGACGCCTTGCCCTCCTTCATCAGCTGCTGGAACGTCGCCTCCCACAATGTGCGAAAGCACAGCACATGGCGCGCCATACCCGTGGCCACCGCCATCATCGCCGCGATGACCGAGCCGCCGGGCCCGAATGTGTCCATGCCGCCGTTGATCCACACCGGGCGGAGACCGAGAGCGCCCTCGAGCGCGGCGACGCCACCTTCGCCCATGCCCGCGATGTCCAACCCGGGATACGTCGAGAGACCGTCGATGTCGTCGAACGTCAGACCCGCATCGGCGACGGCGGCCTCGCACGCTTCGATGGTCAGCGACAGCGGCGGAACCATCAGTCGCCGACCCAGTCGAGACGCGCCGATTCCGGTGATCGCCGAATGTTCTTCGAACCGTTGGCGACTCAGCGGCTGGCTGACGTGACGGGAGAAGTCCTGGGGCGCGATCTCGTCCTCGGCGGCCGGGCCGCTCTGTCCGTCGCTGCCGGGTTTGAAGACGGGCAGCCACACATCGGCGAGCTGTTGGAACTGCACCTCGACGAGTTGACCGAGTTTCAGGTCGTCGGGGTCGCAGTCAACGATGTTGGTGGTCAGTCGAACTCGCGGATCCTCGACGATCGCCACCTGGGCCACGACGTACGGCGGCGGCAGGTCCGGGAAGCCGAACCGGTGGTTGACGGTGAACGCCGACAGCGTGGCCTTGCCCGAGACGTCGCGAACGCCCATGTTGCGGCTCCGGCAATACCGGCATACCGGTTGGGGCGGATGGATCAGCGCCGTGCAGTCACGGCACTCCTGGATGCGCAGGACACCGTCGGCGCCGGCGGTCCAGAAGAACTCGTTGAGTACCGTCAGCTCGGGTAGTGGCCTGGTCACCGCACGAATCCCGAGATCGCCTCGTTGCCATCGGTTCTGGGCTCCGGCTCGGGCACCTCGTGCGCCTCCTGATGCACCGCGGTGTCGTCGGAGGGCCGGTGTTCACCCATGTAAATGATCGCGTGCACGGGGCAGTCCAACAGTGCGCGCATCACCGCGTCCCTGTCCTTCTCCGGTACCGTCCCGTCACCGATGAGAGAGGCGTAACCCCAGTCGTCCAGGGAGAAATACCCCGGGGCGTGCTTGGCGCAGATCCCGAAGCCGTCGCACAGCGTCCGATCGAGCCGGATTCGCAAGCCGTCACTCATGATTGGGCCACCGCCTCCACTTCGTAAGGCCGCAGGGCGGCGAATGCGTCGGTTCGACAGGCCGTGCAGTCGTTGGCGAGGTGGCGGGACACCACCTGGGGGAACTGTCGCAGCAGGCTCGCGGCGACGTTGGTGGCGCCGTCGAGGGTGCCGCACGCGCCGCGGCCGCGAAGCACGACCGACCAACGTTCCAAGCGGGTGACGTCCTCCTGGGTGGCTACGCCGTCGCGTAGCGCCGACGTGACCGCAGCCATGGCGGCGGTGCCGTTGAAGCAGGATCCGCACTGGCCCGCGTTCTCCCGGTCGAAGTACGACATCACAGCGGCCGCTACGGCGACGGGACAGTCGTCGGTGAGGATCGAGACCGCCCCGCATCCCAGACCGCTGCCGAGTCGGCGAACCGATTCGTGGTCGAGCGTCGCATCGAGGATGTCGGTGTTGACCAGGCCGGCGAAGTAACCGCCCATCAAGACGCCGGTGACCGCCTCGTTGGTCAGACCGTGCAGAGCCAGCAGATCGGCGAACGCTGCGCCGTGGGGGATTTCGTACAGCGCGGCGGGTCGACCGCCGCCGGTGATGGTCGCGAGGAAGGTTCCCGGTGACATCGGTGTGCCGACCGACCGGAACTTCTCGGCGCCGTGCTCGTGGATGTAGGGCAGGTTGGCCAGCGTCTCGACGTTGCTGACCATGGTCGGAACCCCGTCAACACCTTCCTCGAAGGGCCGAGGCGGCTTGTCGGTCGGCTTGGCGGGTCCGCCGTTGATACGCCGGACCGCGGCGGTCTCTTCACCGGCCACGTATCCGGGTTCGACTGTGACGACGCTGATCTCGGTCGCGCCGAATGTCTCCGACGGCACTTCGCCCAGCGCGGCCGTGACCGCGTCCGCGGCGGGCCCGTCGGAGACGTAGACGTAGGCCCGACGGGCGCCTGCGACGGCCGTCGCCAAGCGCAGACCGTCGAGCACGAGATGAGGCCGGTTGCGCAGGAGCCAGCGGTCTTTGACCGACGCGGGTTCGCCTTCTTCGCCGTTGGCCACGACGACGGTCTCCGAGCCGCGCTGGTGGGCATTGTGCACGGTGCGTAGTTTGGTGCCGATCGGGAACGCGGCGCCGCCGCGACCCAGCAGGCCCGACAGATCGACCTGCGTCAGCAGCGCATCGGCGTCGATCAGCGGCCGATATCCGCCCGCCCGGGCGTATTCGGCGTAGTTCTCCGTTCCCGCCTCCGAGGGGCGCAACAGGCGCGGCGCACAATCCGGCCAGGCGGCAACGGCGAGTTCGGTGGCAGTAGAGGTCATGGCTGGTCCTTCCGGCCCGCGGATAGGCTGACGGACATGAGGACTGCGGTCGTGCGCGTCGGTGTCGACTCGGCGGGCGAACTCGGTGCGGCCCAACTCGACGACGGCCTTGTTCGCCTGAGGGATTCGGCGGCTGCGCACGGCATCGAGGTGGTGGCCAACAATCTGGCCGGGTTGCCGCCGAAACGCCGTGAGGTCGAGTTGTTGATCATCGGCGAGGATCCCGAGCAGCTCCGTCGGGTCGCGCTCGAACTGTGCAGCAACGCATTCGGCACCACTCCGGTGCCCGGCGTGGTGACGTTCATCAGCCGCGGCACCGACGACGATGCGCACGGTGTGCTGGCCGGGCTCGGGCTCTCCGGGGAGATCGAACGGGTACCCGGCGACGACGGATGGGACGTCGTGTATGTGACGTTGCGCAGAGCCGACCTCGACCGCGTGCCCGAGAGTCGGGTGCACACCGCGCTGGAGGCCTCGCTCAACTGCGAGGTCCACATCCGCACCACGTGAGCCGACGCCACGAGCGCGCGCTCGTGTACGCGACACGCCGAAGCGGGCGTACAAGGATGTGCGTCCCCAACTGATGTGGGGGCCCACGCGGTTGTGGTGGACTCGGCCATCAACTGTCCAGGAATTTCAGGATCGCGGGCGCCGCCTGCACCCAGGTGTCGAACAGGCAGAAGTCCTTTCCGCCACTGGCCGCGAACTTCTCACCGGCCCGCTCCCAGGCATCCTCGGGCCAGGGCGGGTCGATCAGCGTTGAGCCCTTGATCAGGCAGCTGACCTCCAGCGACGTGCGCTTTGGATGGTCCCAGTCGTTCTCGCCGCCGCGGATGATCAAGGTCGGCACCGTGATGTTGTCGAACATCTCGTCTTCGACACCGGGAATCGTCTGACCGGGCTTGGGCACGAAGGCGTTGAGCCAGCGCAACATCACCTTCAGGAACTCGTCGACGTCAAGGGCTCTGAACCGCTCCTCGTTACGAGGATTCTCGGCGATGCGCTCCTTCCACTCGGCGACGTGCAGCACGCCGTCGATACCCGCACCGCGGGCGGCCAGGATGCTCGGCACCACGTAGTGTCCGCCCAGCACGAAGGACCCGTAGACGCCGCCGACGATGTTCCACACCACCAGCTTTCGCACGATCTCCGGATACAGCATGGTGGTCAGCATCGAGTCGCGCGCGCCCCCCGATCCGCCGGCGATGATGCACTGCTCGATGCCGAGTCCGGTGATCAGCGCGTGCAGAGTTTCGGCGCGCATGTGAGATTCGCTCTTACCGTAGAACTGCACGTCGGACTTGCCGCAGTTCGGCCGATCCCACAGCAGCACGCGGTAACCGCCCGAGGCCAGCGCCTCCGCCAGTGGCCGTAGACCGGGAATGTCCTTGCTGAACCGGCCGCCGGGCGTCAGCGCGATGAAATCGCCTTCCTTGCCGAGGATTTCGTAGACGACGTCGCCGCCGTTGATCTCCATCGTCTTCTCGCCGGCCTTGAGCTCGGGGCCCGCGGACTCCGTTGTGGTCATCGCGAGCCTCCGCGAACGTGCACAAAGTGCTGATTTTCCGCGGCGTGTCGGGTGCAGACACGCACATTCGCGTCAATGAGGGGGCTCGTGATCATGCCTGTACCAACACCTCGTTGCCGACCACCCGCACGGGGTAGGTCCGGATACTCCACTCGGGCTTGACCGCCGTGGTGCCGGTGGCCAGTTCGAAACCCCACTGGTGCCATGGGCAGTAGATGTACTCCATATCGCGGACCATCACCGAGTCACCGGGGACGCTCTCGTCGACGATCGTGCGGCCGCGGGCGCGCCCGGAGCACAGCGGTCCGCCCTCATGCGGGCAGTAGTTCGCGATCGCGTAGAACGTGCCGTTGACGTTGTACACACCGACGCCGTGGCGTCCGATCGGCACCAGTTTGTGCTTGCCGGGCGGGATCTCGTCGACCGTGGCGACGACGTGTTCACGCCCCTGGGCCAGCCGGGGCGTCTTCTCCTGTTCGCTCAACTCAGAACACCCGCACCTGGCCCTCGAGGGCCGGAACCGTGTCGGGAAGGTGATACGTCGCGATGCCGTTGCGGAACATCACCGCTTCGCGGGCGTGCTCGGGCAGGTGCTTGACCAGCCAGCGCGGATCGTCGAACGTCCAGTGCGGGTAGTCCGACGAGTAGAGCAGGATCTTCTCGCACTCCATCCACTCGAACGCTCGCGAGAGCTCCGTCTTGTCCTCGGGGTAGTCCAGCGGCTGGGTGGTGAACTTGATGTGATCCTTGACGTATTCGGACGGTTTGCGCTTGATGTCCAACCACGACTTGCGGGCCTCGTAGATGGCGTCCATCCGCCACATCAGCGGCAGAATCCACGTGAAAGCGTGTTCCACCAACACGATTCGCAGCGTCGGGAACCGATCGAAGAGCCCGTCGAAAACCATGCTCATCACCTGGTTCGCGGCCAGTAGCGAATAGGTGACCATGAAATCGTGGTTGTAGCTGGGGAATCCGACCGGCGGGATCGGCAACTCCTCGTGATGGCTGCGCGACAGGTGGCAGCTCACTGTGATGTCGTTGCGGGTCGCGGCCTCCCAGATCGGGTTGTACTTGGGGTCACCCCACGCCGGGCGGGGTTCGGCCTTGATCAGGATCTGGCCCATGTAGGGGTGGCCGGCCCAGCGCTCGATCTCGCGGGCCGAATCCTCAGGCGCCTCGATCGCCACGCAGATCGATCCGCGCCACCGCTCGTGCCAGTTGTTCTTGCTGTCGAGCCAGTGGTTGGCCTGCCAGTCGTTGAGCGCGACGCTCATCGCGTGGTTGACCTCGGGAAAGCGCGCCGGGTAGGCGGCGGGCTCCAGGATCGCGATGTCGGCGCCGGCCTCCATGATCAGCTGCTTGAACGCCAGTTCGGGGTCGCTGCCCGCGAAGTTGCCGTCCGAGGGGAAGGTGTCGACCCGCATCGCGTAAGCGTGCGCGTAGTCGGGTGCGTCGTAGTAGATCTGGTCGCCGATCCGCCGCGTCAGGAAGTATTTGCTGCGCCACGGCTCCGGGATGTACGGCGTCAGCTCACCCGCCCTCGGCGTCGGATGAACGTCGGAGTCGACGCAGCGCACCGCGACGCGCTCCGCTGCGGGCTTGCGCTCTGTCACTGTCACCGTCATCGTGGCTCCCTGCCTTTCAACTGCGTCTCACGCCCTATCACTGTGCGCCCACTGCGGCATCGACGTCTATGCCGTAGAGCTCGGCGGCATTGCGCCAGCACAGTTTGTCGCGCTGCTCGTCGGAGTACGCGGAGGGCACCGTCAGCTCGTTGAGCTGCCAGTGCGGATAGCTCGACCCGTACATCACCATGTCGTCCTTGCCGGTGAAGCTCAACCACTCACCGGCGTAGTCCACATCGCCGGGCCCGTCCATCGCGCCCTGCACGAAGTAGGTGTGGCCGGGCAGGTAGTCGCTGGGCATCCGCGGCGCCCACGGGGTCTGCTCCAGATGTGGGCGCCCGAAACAGTCCATCCGCCAGATGAACGGCGTCAACAGGTCCGCCGCCCCGTCGGCCCAGACGAATTTCAGCGTCGGCATTCTTTCGAATACCCCTTCGACGATGAGATTCATCAGGTGGTACAGGTAGTTCAGCGCCATGAAGCTGACGTAGTTCTCATACGTCCTGGGCACACCGGACGGCGTCGGCGCGAACTGGACGCCCGCCCCCACCTCGATGTGCACGGCGACCGGCAGGTTCGCCTCGTTGGCGGCCTCCCACAGCGGCCAGAACTGCGGCTTGCCGTACAGCTCGCGCGACTGCAGGGGCACACCGATCTGCACGACCCGGGGATGGTCGGCGTATTTGGCGATCTCGCGCAGCGAACCGGTGACGTCGTCGGGGTTGATCCGGATGGTGCCGCGGAACTTCTCGGCGTACGGGTTGTCCTCGAGCCAGCGGCTGACCAGCATCTCGTTGTGCCCCGCCGCGATCGCGGTCCCCAGATGCCGGTCGGGCATGATGCCGCGGGTCATCGGATGAAGGATCGCGACGTCGACGCCGCGCTCATCGAACAGCTGCCCGCCGACGAATTCGGGGTCCGAGCCGGGGTAGCGGCGGTCGCCCTCGGTGCCGGGGGCGTATTCACCCCCGGGAGCGCCGTACCAGTCCATCTCGTAGTCGGGGAACCCGCGGCTTTTGAAGGGCTCACGAAGGAAGCTGCGGAAGTCCTTGTTCGACTTGCTGAAGATGTGCACGCTGGCATCGATGACGGGGGTTTGCGTCCCGTCCGGGTTCTGCATCACCAAGGCTGTCCTCCGATGTCATTCGGCCGTCGGCAGGCGCGGAAGAGCGCTGCGCGAGCGCCGAACACCTCCCAGTGTAAAGCGTTGTTCTTCAATCGCAAGAATCTAGTTCTCTACAAAACGCTTACTTTTGCGCAGGTCAGGGTGTCTGCTGGTCAACTGCATGACGTACGTTATGCGAAACGTGGTAGTCACATCGTGAGAACGGTTACGCCTCGATTGGAGAATGTTATTCTCGCAGCGACGCGCTGCCCATCTTCGAAGCCCCGGGAGGCTTGGTGTTACTGGAGTTCGACGCCGATCAGCGGCTCTGGCAGGAGACCGTGCGCGACGCGGTGACCAAGCAGTGCCCGGCCTCGCTGATCCGCGGCATCGCCGAGAACGGGGTCGACCCGACGCCGCTGTGGAAGACCTACGTCGACGCCGGTTGGACCGAGTTGGCCGACCCGGAGAACGCGGTCGAACTCGCGATCGTGCTCGAGGAGTTGGGCCGGGCCACCGACCCCACGCCGTTTCTGGCGACACTGACCCAGTTCGCGCCGTTGGTCGGCGACCGTTTCGATACGCAACAGGCCGGGACGGCGGTGTACGACGGTGTGTCCGCCTACCGGGTTGCCGACGGGTGGGTACTCGACGGCACCGCTCACCACGTGCTCGACGGTGATCGCGCCGAGCGCTTCGCCGTCGTGACCGACGCCGGTGTCTTCGTCGTCGATGCCGATCAGGTGACGTCGAGGCGCAGTCCCATCTTCGACCCGGTGCTGCACGTCGCCGAGGTGTCCTTCGTCGACGTACGCGTACCGGACACGGCGCGGGTGCCCGCGGACGCCGAACGGGCCCGCCACGTAGCGCTGACCGGTATGGCGATCACCATGGTCGGCGCCTGCCAGCGCATCCTGGACCTGGTGCTCGAGCACGTCAAACAGCGCCAGCAGTTCGGTGTCGCGATCGGTTCCTTCCAAGCGGTGCAGCACAAGGCCGTCGACATGCATGTCGCCATCGAACGGGCCAGGGCCCTGGCCTATTTCGCCGCACTGACCATCGCCGAGGACGATCCGCGCCGACGCCTGGCCGCCGCTATGGCCAAGGCGTCGGCGGGGGAGGCGCAGGCGCTGGTGTTCCGGCACGGCCTGCAACTGTTCGGCGCCATGGGCTTCACGTGGGAGAACGACCTGCAATTCGCGCTGAAGCGGGCGAAGGCCGGTGAGCTGTTGCTCGGCGGCGCCGCCGAGCATCGCGCGGTGATCGCCGCGGAGTACAGGACCAACTGATGCAGCTGACTTTCGATTCCGAGGTCGAACAGTTCCGCGCCGAGTTCGCGGCGTTCCTCGACGAACATCTGCCGCCCGAGTCGCAGACCCTGGATCGGCCGAAGTCGGTGTCGCACATGCCGCAGTGGGCCCGCGACTGGCAGCGCCTGCTGTTCGACAACGGCTGGCTTCTTCCGGCGCAACCGCCCGAGTTCGGCGGCCGCAATGCGACCGTGGTGCAGCAGTTCGTCCACCTCGACGAGCTCTGTCGGCGGCGGATCTACCACAGCTTCAACCCCCAGGGCGTCAACATCGTTGCCGCGTCGCTGATCACGTTCGGCACCGAGGAACAGAAGCACCGCTGGGCGGTGCCGGTGCTGAAGGCCGAGATGACCGCGTCGCTGGGCATGAGTGAACCGAGCGCCGGGTCCGATCTGGCGTCGCTGCGGACCCGCGCGGTGAAAGAAGGCGACCACTTCGTCGTCAACGGCCAGAAGGTCTGGACGTCGGGCGCCCACGACGCCGACTTCCTGTTGACGTTCGTGCGCACCGATCCCGACGCGCCCAAGCACAAGGGCATCAGCGCGCTGATCATCCCCACCGACACACCCGGTGTCGTGTGTCGTCCGTTCGCCGACATGACCGGTGAGGACAACCTCGACTTCAACGAGGTGTTCTTCACCGACGCGCGTGTGCCCGCCGAGAACCTCGTCGGCCCGCTCAACGGCGGCTGGGGCGTCGCGAACGGCTCACTCGGCCATGAGCGCACGATGATGTGGCTCGGCTTCGCCGACCGCATCGACAACATGATCGCCGACTTCCGGCCTCGTACCGAACTCGAACGCGACCAGTACGCCACGACGCTCATGGATTATCAGGCCTTGCGGGCGATGGGCTCGGCGGCGCTGGCGCGGGCCGCGCGCGGCGAGATGGACACCGCCTCGGTGTCGGTGCTCAAACTGTTCGGTTCCGAAGCCGAACGCCAGGCCATGGAGAACGCGTTGGCCGCCGCAGGCGCCGACGGGCTGATCCACCCCTCGACCTCGGGACCGTACGAGCACATGAATCTCGATCACTACTTCGCGAGCTGGTTCGAGCGCTATGCGCGCAGCTTCGGCGGCACCATCGCCGGCGGTACGTCGGAGATCCAGCGCAACATCATCGCCACGCAGGTGCTCGGGCTGCCGCGGCGCTGACATGGACGCCTGGATCGTCGACACGGTACGCACCCCGAGGGGCCGTGGCCGAGCGGACGGCGCGCTGCACGGGATCCACCCGCAGGCGCTCCTCGCGCAATGTCTACAGGCGCTCTGTGCCAGAACGGGTTTCGACCCAGCCGACGTCGACGACGTGATCGCGGGCAACGGGATCCTCGCCGGCGAGCACGGCGACGACATCGCGCGTCTTTCCGCGCTGCTCGCCGGCTGGCCCGAGACCGTGCCCGGCATGACGCTCAACCGGTTCTGCGGTTCGGGGCAGCAGGCGATCACGGTCGCGGCGACCGGCTTGGCGGCCGGGGCGCAGGATCTGGTGGTCGCCGGCGGTGTCGAGTCGATGTCGCGGTGGAACGCCAGCGTCGGGGTGCCGACGATCGACGGCGACAACCCAGCGTTCCGTCAACTGCATCCCACGGTGCCGCAGGGTATTTCGGCGGACCTGATCGCCACGCTGGAGAAGTTCGGTCGCGAGGACGTCGACGCGTACGCCGTGGAGAGCCAACGGCGCGCCGCCGACGCGATCGCCGAGGGCCGCTTCGATCGTTCGGTCATCGCGGTGACCGATGCCGCCGGTGACGTCGCCCTCGATCATGACGAACACCCCCGGCCCGGCACGACTTCCGAGAAGCTGGCCAAGTTGCCGCCGGCGTTCGAGAAGATGGGCTCGGCGCGCGTCGAGGGTGAATCCGCCACATTCGACGAGATCTGCCTCGCCCGGTATCCGGAGTTGACCGCCGTCGACCACGTCCACCATGCGGGCAACTCGTCGGGTGTCGTCGACGGCGCCACCGCGGCCGTTGTCGCGTCGCGGCGATGGCTCGACGTCAACGGCGTTGCCGCGCGGGCGAAGATCCGGTGCACCGCGGCGATCGGCAGCGAGCCGGTCATCATGCTCACCGCGCCGGGACCCGCCGCGCAGCGGTGCATGGACAAGGCCGGGATGGCCGTGGCCGACATCGATCTGTGGGAGATCAACGAGGCGTTCGCGGCCGTGCCCTTGAAGACCATCCGCGACCTCGGGCTCGATCCGGACCGGGTCAACGTCAACGGCGGGGCGATCGCGCTCGGCCACCCGATCGGGGCGACGGGTGCCATGCTCATCGGCACGGTGCTCGACGAGCTCGAACGCCGCGACCTGGCTACCGGCCTGGTCACGATGTGTACCGGCGGAGGAATGGGCACCGCCACCATCATCGAGCGGGTCTGACATGACCGAGACGTTGATCGTCGACCGGGACCGCGCGGGCATCGTTGTCCTGCAACTGAACCGGCCTAAGCAGCTCAACGCGATCAACGAGGTCATGCGCGACGAACTGTCGCACACCTTCGCCGAGATCGGCGTCGACACCTCGGTCAACGTCGTCGTGCTGACCGGTGCCGGGCGTGGGTTCTGCGCCGGGATCGACGTACGCAACTTCGGGTCACCCATGGAGGCGTCGGCCCCGGCGATCGAACGGATGCGGTTCCAGGAGGCGATGGCGGCGCTGCCGCAGGCGATCCGGGCGCTGCCGCAGCCGGTCGTCGCCGCCTTGAACGGGCCGTGCGTCGGCGCCGGGCTCGCACTGTGCCTGGCTGCTGACATCCGGATCTGTTCGACGGCCGCGACTTTCGGCAACGCCGCGATCCTGCTGGGCCTCTCGGGCGCCGAGATGGGCATGAGCTATCACCTGCCCAGGATCGTGGGCACCAGCGTCGCAGCGGACTGGATGTTGACCGGCCGCACGGTCAGCGCCGAGGAGGCCGACCGCCGCGGGCTGGTCAGCGAGGTCGTCGCACCGGAGCGGTTGACCGAGCGCGCTCTGGAGATCGCGGCGTCCATCGCCGACCTCTCCCCGCTGGGTGTGCAATTGACGAAGCGGGCGTTGCAGACCAACACCGACGCTTCCGGTCTTGAGGCCGCGATGGAGCTGGAGAACCGCAATCAGGTGCTCAGCCACGCCACCGAGGAAGCCGCGCAACGACGGCGGAAGTGGTCGGATAGCTGAGAAGCGGACGGAAGGACGAACAGTGGCCTGGGATTTCTCGACCGACCCCGAGTGGGCCGAACAGCTGGCGTGGGTGGAGCAGTTCGTCCGCAGCGAATGCGAACCCATCGATCTGGTCGTCAAGGAGTCGCACGATCTCAACGATCCGGTGCGCCAGGCGCTGATCCCGCCGCTGCAGCAGATCGTCAAGGAACGCGGGCTGTGGGCCACCCATCTGGGCGCGCACCTCGGCGGCCCTGGCTACGGCCAAGTCAAGCTGGCACTGCTCAACGAGATCCTCGGCCGGTCCGAATGTGCACCGATCGTGTTCGGTTCGCAGGCACCGGATTCCGGTAACAGCGAGATCCTCGCCCACTACGGCACACCCGAACTCAAACAGCGGTACCTGGAACCGCTGCTGGACAACCGGATCGTGTCGTGCTTCTCGATGACCGAACCCCACGGCGGCGCCGATCCCAAGGTGTTCACCACCACCGCCACCCGCGACGGCGACCACTGGGTGATCAACGGCGAGAAGTGGTACTCGTCGTTCGCGTCGATGGCGTCGTTCATCATCGTGATGGCGATGACCGACCCCGACGCGCCGCCGTATCAGCGTTACTCGATGTTCGTCGTACCCGGTGACACGCCCGGCATCAACGTGCTGCGCGACGTCGGCCTGGGCTACCAACCCCTCGGCGGCGGTGGACGCGAGGGATACGTCCGCTACGAGAACGTCCGCGTACCCGACGATCACATGCTCGGCCCCCGTGGCGGAGCCTTCGTGGTGGCCCAGACCAGGCTCGGCGGCGGGCGGATTCACCACGCCATGCGGACCGTCGGTCTGGTGCGGCGGATCTTCGACATGCTCACCGAACGCGCGGTCTCGCGCTACACCCAGGGTTCGATGTTGGCCGACAAACAGATGGTTCAGGAGATGATCGCGGACTCCTGGATGGAGATCGAGGCATTCCGGCTGATGACCTTGCAGACCGCCTGGAAGATCGACCAGTACAACGACTACAAGGCGGTGCGCGCGGACATCTCGGCGGTCAAGGCGATGATGCAGAAAGTGCTGCACGACGTTTCGGCGCGGGCGCTGCAGCTGCACGGGTCGCTCGGCACCTCCCACGAGATGCCGTTCGTGCAGTACCTGACGGAGTCGTTCGTGCTCGGGCTGGCCGACGGCCCGACCGAGGTGCACAAGGTGACGCTGGCGCGGCTGCTGCTCAAGGACGTCAAGCCGGCGCCGGACGTGTTCCCCTCCGAACACCTGCTGCGGCTACGCGAAGCCGCCGAAGCCAAATTCGCCGACAAACTCGCGGGCATTCCGCGAGGCTGACGCCAGGAGGTCCCACAGTGACGTGTGACGGCAGAATCGCCCTGGTGACCGGCTGCAGCCGGGGGCTCGGCAAGGCCATCGCGCAGCGACTGGCGCGCGAGGGCGCGACCGTCGCGCTGACCGCGCGCACGCTCGAACCCGACCCGAAATACCAAGGCTCGCTGCGACAAACCCTCGAGGAGATCGAAGCCGCGGGCGGATCGGCGATCGCGGTGGCTGCGGATCTGTCCGACAGCGAGCAGCGTGCCCGGTTGTTCGCCGAGGTGGTCGACAGGATCGGTGCGCCCGACATCCTGGTCAACAATGCCGCCGTCACGTTCCTGCGGCCCCTCGACGAGTTCCCCGAGCGACGGGTCCGGCTGATGGTGGAGATGCACGTCCTGGCGCCACTGCATCTCACGCAGATGGCGATCCCGGCGATGCGCGAACGCGGGCGCGGCTGGGTGCTGAACGTGACCTCGGTCGGCGGGGATCTACCCGAGGGTCCGCCCTTTTCGGAGTTCGACCGCACCGCCGGTTTCGGTGTGTACGGCACGGTCAAGGCGGCGCTGAACCGGCTGACGAAAAGCCTTGCGGCCGAACTGTACGACGACGGTATCGCCGTCAACGCCGCCGCTCCCACCAATCCGGTCGCCACCGAGGGCGCCGGCGCGCTCGACCTGGCCAAGAGCGACACCGAAGACATCTCGCTGATCACCGAGACCGCGTTCCGTTTGTGCACCGGCGATCCGAAGTCGTTGACCGGTCGCATCGCGAACACCCAGTCGTTCCTGCGTGAGACGGACCGGTCGTGACGCGCGGGTGTCCGCCGGTGCCGCGCGGGTGTGGGATCGTGTCACGCCATCCGGCGGTTCGATGTGACGGTAACCCACGTTCGGCGCAACAGGGAGGAGGCGGCGAGTGAGGGTTCAGCCCGCCGCGTACCTGCGGACCACGCTGCCGCTGGACCTGTCGGTACTCGATGACCTCGACAGCGGGCGCTACCACTCGATCTGGATGCCCGATCACATGGTCAGCTTCTGGCCCGACTCGATCTGGACGCCCGAGTTCACCGACCTGGCAACGGTTTCGCCGTCACCGCACCGCCACCTCGACGGTATGGCCGTCGCGGCGGCCGCCGCGGTGCTGACGACGAACGTGCCGCTGGTGACCAGTGTCGTCGACACCGTGCGCCGGCACCCGTCGACGTTGGCGCAGAGCGCGCTGACGATCGACCACCTGGCCAAGGGGCGCTTCGTCCTCGGCCTGGGCAGCGGGGAGACCGAGAACACCGTGCCGTACGGCTTCGACTTCACGACGCCGGTCAGCCGCTTCGAAGAGGCACTTCAGGTGATCCGGCTGTTGTGGGACAGCGACGGCCCGGTCGATTTCGAGGGCCGGTTCTATCGGCTGCGCCACGCCCGCCTCGACACCGAACCCTACGAGGGCCGCTTCCCGTCGATCTGGATCGGCGGCAGCGGTCCGCGCACGCTGGACATCGTGGGCCGCTACGCCGACGGATGGTGGCCGACCGGCGCGTGGTCGCCGGACGACTATGCCGAAAAGCTCTCCGCTGTCCGCCGTTCCGCCGACAAGGCCGGACGCGACCCCTCGGCGATCACGCCGTGCTTCATTCAGGTGTGTCTGGTGGGCCGCGACGACGCCGCGCTGGCCGAGATCCTCGAGGCGCCGCTGGTGAAGTCGTTCCTGCTGCAGGTGTCGGCTGAGGTTCTGCGCAAGGTGGGCTTCGAGCATCCGATGGGGGAGAACTGGCGCGGATACCAGGACGTCGACCCGGCGGTGCTCACCCGCGAGCGGATCGTCGACTTCCTGGATCGGGTCGAACCGGAGATGATCCTGGCGATGGTCCCGCACGGTACGCCCAAACAACTCGCCGGCGTCATCAAGGACTACGTCGACGCCGGCCTGCGGGTGCCCAAGATCATGGATTACGGCGCCATGGCCGGCCTGCGGTACACCGCCCAGTCGGCGCAGAACGTGCGGGAGGTCGAAGACGAACTGATGACACTGTGCGGGGACATCCGGTGACCGCGCGGTTGGTGGCACAGGACATGCTCGCCCGCGCGCAGGCCGAGACCGGGTTGCATGACTACGGCGATCACACTCTGCCGGAACGCTTCTCGTTGGTCGTCGACCACCTGAACACAATCGGGATGGATGACGACGGCAGGCGGCGCGCCGCCGAGGTCTGCCACTGGCTGCTCACCTCGCGCCTGGAGTTCTTCGAGGACCGCCGGCGCCACCCCGTCGCCGAGGAGGCCATCGAGCGGCCGATGTTCGTCACCGGTGAGCCTCGGTCGGGCACCACGCTGATGCACGCGCTGATGTCCGTCGACCCGGACTCCCGCGCGCTGCGGTTCTGGGAGGTGATGTACCCGTCCCCGCCGCCCGGCACCGTCGCGGGCGACGACCCGCGTCGCGCTCGGGCCGATGCCGACTGGCGCGAGATCAACACCAAGCTGCCGAAATGGCTGCACAGCCACCCGTACAACGACATGTTGGGCGACGGGTTGCCCGAGGACGAACGGACCTGGGCCTTCGACTTCCGGGTGCTGACCCCGACCGCGTGGTGGCGTGTGCCGATGCAGACCGTCGTGGGAGGGCTGCCGACCGACCCCGCCGCGCAGTACCGCATCCACAAGGCGATGTTGCAGCAGTTCCAGTATCGTCGTCCCCGAAAACGGTGGGTGCTCAAGGGGTTTCACGGTTTTCGGCTCCAGGAACTCTTCGACGCCTATCCGGACGCCACGCTGATGTGGCTGCACCGCGATCCGGTGCAGGTCGCGGCGTCGCGCACGATGATGATGGCCGACATCCTCGAAGGCATCGTGGGACCGGTCGACTTGCATGCCGCGGCAAAGATGCATTTGGCGCTGACCCGCGAGAGCATCGCCAACACCATGGCCCATCCGCTGGTCGACGATCCTCGGATCCTGCACGTGCGCTACGCCGACTTCATCGCCGACCAGGTCGGCACCGTGCGCCGCTACTACGAGTTCTGTGGCCGAGAGTTGACCGTCGAGGCCGAGGCCGCCATGCGGCGATACCTGGCCGACAACCCGGGCGATCGGCACGGCAAGTTCCGCTACTCCACCGCGCTGCTCACCGACATCGGTGAGGATCTCGGCGCCCTGCACGACGAGTTCCGCCCGTTCCGAGAACGTTTCGGCGTGCCGATCGAGAACCGGGGCTGAGGTGCCCGACGAGCGGCTCTCGGTACACAGCGTCACGTTCTACGGGGCGCCGCTGAGCGAACTGGTGCAGCATTGGCGAGCGCTGGGAGTGCGGCGGCTCAGCCTGATCGACTCGCAGCTGTCCGAACCAGAGCTGCCGACGGTGGTTGCCGGCGAGGGCTATTCGGTGGAGACGGTGTACCACCTCTTCTCGTCGCGCGACGCGCTGCTGCGGGTGATCGACGCGGCCCACGCCCTGGGTGCGCGGGCGGTGTACATGCTGACCGGCGGGCGCGGCGACCTCACCTGGGAACAGGCGGCGGACCGGTTCGGCGAGGCCGTGATGCCCTGCGTCCAGGTGGCCGAACACGCGGGTGTGGCTCTGGCGATCGAGAACGCGTCGGCCCTGTACGCCGACATCCACATCGCGCACACCCTGCGCGACACGATCACCCTCGCCGAGGCGACCGGACTCGGCGTCTGCATCGACCTGTTCCACTGCTGGGCGGAGGCGGACCTGACTGCGCTGGTGCAGCGGGCCCTGCCCCGAACCCAGATGATCCAGTTGAGCGACTACGTCCTCGGCGATCGTGCACTGCCCGCACGCGCCGTACCCGGCGACGGCGCCATCCCGATCGTGCCGTTCCTCTCGGCGGTACTGGGCGCGGGCTACCCGCACGGTTTCGACCTGGAGCTGATCGGGCCGCGCATCGAGAAGGAAGGCCGCTTCGAAGCGGCACGCCGCGCCTGTGACGTGGTATCGACCATGCTGGAAGAACTCGACGGCTAGGGGAACCGAATGGCGTTCGGAGACGGCCCGGATGACGCCGCGCTGAGATCGGCGTGGGACGCCTTCTGCGATCGGCTGAAACAGGCGGGGGAGCGCGTCTTCAAGGACCACAATGCGGCTTCCGGGATCCACCGGGCAGACGGTTTCCGGTTTCTCACTCAGAACCTCGGGCAGGCGTTCGACCTCGCGTTGGAGACCCGCAACACCCGGTATCCCGAGATCCACACGTTCTGCCATCCAGGTCGCAAGCTCGGTGGCGACTGCGCGGACTTCCTGTACCAGCAGGCGTGGATCGACGGGACGTCGGTGTACCGGATCGTGGGCGAGCGCGGCACCGCCCCCTTCCTCAACATCACGGTGCAGGGACCGCGCCCCGGCGGCCCCGGTGTCCTGCACGAACCGTTCGGAGACGTGCCGGAAGCGAATCTGACGGGGACACAACTGCTTACCGAGGAGGATGGAAGCTTCGAGATCTACATCGGGGGGTCGCGACGGGGACCGAACTGGCTGCCCACCACCGCGGGGTCTCGAAAGCTGTTCATCCGCCAGGGCTTCGACGGCTGGGAGGAGCGACCGGCCCGCATGCGCATCGAACGCGTCGACATGGCCGAGCCCAGGCCGGTGCCGAACCCTGCGGAGATGATCTCGGCCATGGAGTGGGCGGGTGACTTCCTCACCCAGATGATGTCCGACTGGCCCGAATTCCCGTTCACACTCGGCGGCGTCGACGCCGAGCACCCCAACCGGTTCCCCGACATGGCCGCGGCCGGCGCCGACGCCCGGCGCGGTCGCGCGGCGGTGAACATGCACTGGCGGCTGGCCCGCGACGAATCGCTGATCGTCGAGTTCGACGCCCACGACGGATTGTGGATGTTCACCAACATGGGGCCGTTCTTCACCAGCATGGATTACGTCTACCGCCCGGTGAGCTACACGCCGAGCCGCGCGACGGTCGATTCGGACGGCAAGGTGCGTCTGGTGTTGTCACACGACGACCCCGGTTACCACAACTGGCTGGACACGCAGGGTTTCGAGCGAGGCAACCTCACCTACCGGCACATGCTCGACGGGCATCCCGTTCCGTTGCGCACCCAACTGGTCAAGCGCGCCGACCTCGCCGACGCGCTGCCGTCGGACTGCCCGGTCGTGACACCGGCCGAGCGCACCGCACAGATGTGGGCCCGTTTCAACGGGATTCGTCGACGCTACGGTTGGTAGGGCAGGGCCTAGAGCCGCTGCAGCTTGAACGTCCAGAACTGCATGCCCGGCGGGCCGTTGAAACAGCCGACGTTGTAGTGGGACTCGATGGTGCCGACCAGCGACACCTCGTCCCACGAGTACGTCTCGCGGGTGGGCAGCACCTGGCCGGGACATTGCAGACCGTCCGGTACGTCGACCGTCATGGTGTAGCGGCCATCGACCAGTTGGGCGGGGCCCTCGTAGTAGGCGTAGAACTTCAGGCGCGGGCGCGCGCTCACATAGACACAGTCAAGGGGTCTGTCGGGCAGGCAGGCGGTGATGAACCACACCCACGACGCCCGGTTGTACCTGTTGGTGAGCAGGTCGTAGTTGCCCAGCGTCATCATCGCGTTGGCGGGCGGCGGCGCGATGGTGCCCGCGGCCATCACCAGCGCGGCCGCGGCGACGAAGACCTTCCAGCGCTTCAACGTCGTTCCTCTCTGTCCCCGCCCGCTGCCCATCAAATCACCTTTGCGCCCGTGGTGAGCGCGGATCAGGAGATGACTGCGGCTTCCTTGCGTTCCGTGATCGGCCGGGCCAGTTCCTGTTCATTGCAGATTCGCTGAAGCTTCTCCAACGTCTCGTCGAGACCCGGTCCCAATGGCTTGCTCGGAGTGAAAGTGGCGGGCAGGTTCCGCATGCCCTGGATCACCCCGATCGTGTCGTAATGAACCGTGCCCTCCGGATCGCACACGTAATCCGGCATCCGGTCCAACACGGCGGTCAGCATCGACTTGAAGACCGTCCGCGCCACATTGGATCCCACACAGCGATGCACACCGATGCCGAAACTGAAGTGCCGGTTGCCTTTCCGGTCGAGCATCACCTCGTTCGGCTGCTCGAACACGGCGGGGTCACGGTTGGCCATCGCCCACGACAGCCACAGCCGCTCATACTTCTTGAACTGCTGGCCCTCGACCTCGACATCCTCGGAGAACGTCCGACCGTCACCGGGCGCCGGCGTGAAGAATCGCAGAAACTCCTCGGTGGCCGGGTGCAACAGCGTGTCGCGTTCGCGGCTGAGGCGCTCCCGCTCATCGGGGTGCTCGCCGAGCCATTCCAGGGCGTGCGCGGTCAGTGCGGTGGTGGTGTCGAAACCGCCGCCGATGATCAATCCCAGATTGCCCAGAATCTCCATGTCCGGGGCCGGTTCACCGTCGATGCGCAACTGCAGCAGTGCGTTCACCAGGCCCGGGCGCGGGTTCTCCCGGATTTCCATCATGTTGTTGATGAGGTCGATGCCCATCTCGCGGTGCTGCTCGTTGATCTTCTCCCGTTCGGGAGCGTGTTCGGGCGTGTACACCGAGGCGTGGGTCGGCTCGCTGTAGACGTTCCACTTCTTGAGGTCGATGCCCATCATCGCCAGCGTGAACACCGCGGGCACGACGTTGGCGAGGTGCTCGACGAAATCGATGCGGCCCGACTCGATGTGCTCATCGAGTGCGGCGCGGGTGATCTCGTCGACGAACGGCTCCCAACGTTTGATGGCCGCAGGCGACAGATACGGGTTCAGCGCACCGCGGTAGGCGCTGTGTTCGGGTTCGTCCATCTCCAGGATGCCGCCGCGAACCACGGTGGCACGACTGGCCTTCGGGATGGTGATGCCCTGAAACGGCGTTTCGCCGGTGATGTCGTGGTGGTTGGACACCGCGGGGCAGCGGGCCAGTTCGAACACGTGCTTGCTGTCCGCGGCGACCCAGTGTCCGTTGTAGGTGTCCGTCCACGCCATCGGGCACCGAGCGTGCATCTCCTCGGTGATCTTCTCGAACTGCAGCCGGTATTCGGGGGTGTGCCGGTCGAAGTGGTATCTGTTCTTCTTGCGGTCGTCGTCTCCGGTGGCTCTTCGCGCCAGCGGCTCATCGCTGTGGACAGTCACGGCGGTGTCTCCTATTGCTTTTCAACGGTCTACGCGGCCCGCGTCATTCGATGACGATGGCCTGTTCCGGGCAGGAGTGGGCGGCCTCCCGCACCAGATCCTCCTGGTCCGGGGGAACCACTTCGTTCACCGCAGAAGCGTGGCCGTCGACGTCGTCGAGTTCGAACGAGTCGGGCGCGATCATCGCGCACAGGGTGTGGCCCTGGCAGCGTGTTCCGTCAACCCAAACCTTCACTGTCACAACTCCTTTGCTCAGTTGTGGTAGTCATACCACTTCAGGTAGCCGCCGGCGTCGACGCGCAGCTGGGCGCCGGTGACGAAGCGGGCTTCGTCGGAAGCCAGCCAGAGCACCGCGTTGCTGATGTCCTCGGGCTCTACCCACGGCACCTTCATGGCCTGCTGCACGTAGAAGACCGGCTCGGCGTCCTTGAGTTCCGGCTTCTCCAGATCGGGCCTGAATGACCGGTACATCGGCTCGCTCTGCAGCATGTTGGTGTTGCAGTTGGTGGGATGCACGACGTTGGCGCGGATCCCCCGGGGCGCGAGCTCGGTGGCCAGGTCGTGCACGTAGGCCGACAGCGCGCGCTTGGAGTGCACGTAAGCCATGCCACCGGGGTCGTTGCCCGGGTCGTTCTTCTGATGGGTGTCCATCAGCGCCGCGGTGGAACCGGTCGCGATGATCGATGCGCCCTCCTTGAGGTGCAGCAGCGACACCTGAATGGCGTTGATCGTCCCGACGAGGTTGGTGTTGATGACGTCGATCCACGCCTGCAGGGGCGGTTGACCTTTCATGCCCGCGACACCGGCCTGCGCGACGACGATGTCGAGCCCGCCGAGTTGCGCGATGCCCTCCTCGACCGCGGCCTTGAGCTGTGCGGCCTCGCGCACGTCGGCCTTGGCCGTGTACACACGCTGGCCGGTCTTCTCGATGAACGCCGCGGTCTCCTCGAGATCCTCCGGCGTGGCCATCGGATAGCCGATGGTGTCGATGTTCTCGCAGAGGTCGACCGCGATGATGTCGGCGCCCTCCTCAGCCAGCCGTACCGCATGGCTGCGTCCCTGCCCACGAGCCGCACCGGTGACGAATGCGACCTTTCCCTGTACGCGTCCCACTGAGGATCCTTTCCTTATTACTTGTCGCCGCTACGTGTTTCGGCCGCCGTTGACGCCCAAGATCTGTCCGGTGATGTATCCGGCCTCCTCGGAGACCAGAAATGCGCAGGCCGCCGCGATGTCCTCGGGCTTGCCGATGCGCCGCACCGGTGTCGAGTCGATGTTCTGTTGCACCACCAGGTAGCCGCGCTCCTCGGACTTGCGAAGCATCGGGGTGTCGATGAACCCGGGCGGTACCGCGTTGACCGTGATGCCGCTGGGTCCGTACTCCAGCGCGAGCGACTTGGTGAGCCCGTTGACTGCGGACTTGGCGGCCACGTAGGGCGCCATGTAGGGCTGACCGGAATGGGTGCTGGACGACGAGATGTTCACGATGCGCCCCCACCCGGCTTCGATCATGTCGGGCAGGACGGCCTGGACGCAGTGAAAGACACCGTTGAGGTTGACGTCGATGACGCGCTGCCAATCCTCGAATTTCAGATCCGTGAAGCGCTTGAACTTCTCCAGCCCCGCGGCGTTGACGAGCACCGTGATCGGGCCGAGCTGCGCGCGTACGGCGTTGAGTGCCTCCTCGACCTGGCCACGGTCGGTGACGTCGGCGGTATAGGCGAAGTCGGCGTCCGACGGGTTGATGTCGATGGTCGCGACGTGCATGCCGTCGGCGCGCAGACGCTGCGCGACGGCCAGCCCGATTCCCGAACCGCCCCCAGTCACGACGGCGTTCTTCATGCCATTGCCCGAGCTTGTGTCATTTCGCTCCCCGCGTGCGTGCGCGACGCCATCAAGAATCGTCCTTTCGATTATGAGAACCGTACTCTCGCGTCTTGCAACTCCGCAAGACACGGGGGCGTGGCGATTCGCACTGGTGAGACGTTCGACGGAAGATTGTCGCACCGTTATGCGCAGGCAGTGGCGATTCCGATCATTTCCTTGAGTTCTCTTCGTGCGAATGTATGATTCGCCGGGGATGAGAATGAAGTTTCCATCACACTACGAAAACCCCACGTCTGAGGAGGATGATGCAGGAAGCGACCCTCGTCTCGAGCTCCGAACCTGCCGCCGGAACAGTCGGCGTCGATCGCCGGTTGCTGATCGGCGGACAGCTGCTCGAAACCTCCCGGACGTTTCCCTCCATCAACCCGGCCACCGGCGAAGTGCTCGGGCACGCACCGGATGCCACCGTGGCCGATGCCGAAGCGGCCGTCGCAGCCGCGCGTCGCGCCTTCGATGAGACCGAGTGGTCGACCGATGTGGACCTGCGTGTCCGGTGCCTCGAGCAGTTTCACCGGGCGCTCGTCGAGCACCGTGACGAGCTCGCCGCGCTGACGATCGCCGAAGTCGGCGCCACCGAAGCGCTCTGTCAGGGTGCGCAGCTGGACCAGCCGATCGAGATCGTGCGGTACTACGCCGAGCTGCTCAAGACCTATCCGATGACCGAGGATCTCGGGAACATCGAAAGCCGCGGTATGCAGCACCACCGGTGGGTGGAGAAGGAAGCCGGGGGCGTGGTGGCCGCGATCATCGCCTACAACTACCCCAATCAGCTCGCGCTGGCGAAGCTGGCACCGGCGCTGGCCGCCGGCTGCACGGTGGTTCTGAAGTCGGCGCCGGACACTCCGTTGGTCACGCTGGCTCTGGGTGAGCTGATCGCCAACCACACCGACATCCCCGCCGGTGTGGTGAACGTGCTCAGCGGCGCCGATCAGGAGGTGGGCGCCGCTCTGACCACCAGCCGAGACGTCGACATGGTGACGTTCACCGGGTCGACCCCGACCGGGCGCCGGATCATGGCTGCCGCCAGCGAAACCCTGAAGAAGGTCTTCCTCGAGCTGGGCGGCAAGTCGGCGGCGATCGTGCTCGACGACGCCGACTTCAACATGGCCGCATTGTTCAGCGCATTCAGCATGGTCACCCACGCCGGTCAGGGCTGCGCGCTGACCTCGCGGCTGCTGGTGCCGCGCACGCACCACGACGAGATCGTCGAACTGGTCAAGAACAACTTCGGCCTGGTCCGCTACGGCGACCCGGCCGAACAGGGCACCTACATGGGGCCGCTGATCAGCGAGAAGCAGCGCGACAAGGTCGACGGGATGGTCAAGCGCGCGGTCGAGGCCGGGGCCAAGCTGGTGACCGGCGGCGAGAAGGTCGACCCCGGCTACTTCTATACGCCCACGCTGCTGACCGACGTCGACCCCGACAGCGAGATCGCCCAGGAGGAGGTGTTCGGGCCGGTGCTCGTCGTCATCGCCTACGACGACGACGATGATGCGGTCCGAATCGCCAACAACTCCATCTACGGCCTGTCCGGCGCCGTGTTCGGCAGCGAGGACCGCGCGCTCGCGGTCGCCCGGCGCATCCGCACGGGAACGTTCTCCATCAACGGCGGCAACTATTTCAGCCCCGACAGCCCGTTCGGTGGTTACAAGCAGTCCGGCATCGGTCGCGAGATGGGCAGGGCGGGTCTCGAGGAGTTCCTGGAGTCCAAGACGTTCGCAACGGTGGTGACCGGCGGCTGATGAGCGCTTGCGCGAGGAGGAGACAGCTGTGAGTGGACCGTTGGACGGCATCCGCGTCCTGGAAGTGGCGATGTACGGGTTCGTCCCCTCCGCGGGTGCGGTGCTGCGGGAGTGGGGCGCCGACGTGGTCAAGGTCGAACATGCGGTGACCGGTGACCCGCAGCGCGGGCTGCGGCAAACCGGGCTGCTTCGCGTCGAAGGCGACCCCAACCCGAACATCGAACACGCCAACCGCGGCAAGCGCAGCATCGGCCTCGACATGTCGGTGCCCGAAGGCAAAGAAGTCCTGCTCGAACTTGCCCGTCGGGCAGACGTCTTCCTGACGAGCTTCCTGCCGGGGCACCGGCAGCGGTTCGGCATCGACGTCGACGACATCCGGGCGGTCAACCCCGCCATCATCTACGCCAGGGGCAGCGCACTCGGCCCGCGAGGCGAGGAATCCGTCAAGGGCGGTTACGACATGACCGCATTCTGGTGCCGCGCGGGCACCGCGGCCACCATCACGCCACCCGGCACACCGGGCATGGTCGGCCCCCCGGGACCCGCCTACGGGGACACGATCTCGGGCACGAACCTTGCGGGCGGCATCGCCGCGGCACTGCTCAAACGCGAGCGCACCGGCGAGCCGTCGGTGGTCGACGTGTCGCTGCTCGGAAGTGGCCTCTGGTCGCTCGGGCACACGGTCGCGCTGACCAAACATCTCGGCCAGCGCATGGAGGCCTTCCCGCCGGGTGTGCACGGTTCGCCGATCAACCCGCTCGTGGGGCTGTACCCGACGGCCGACGACCGCTACATCTCGTTCGTGATGATGCAACCCACGAAGTTCTGGGCCGACGTCTGCAAACACATGGGCCTCGACGAACTCGCCGATGACCCGCGCTTTGCCACAGCGGAGTCGATCGCCGAGAACACCGAGGCGGCGGCCGAGATCCTCAAGGAGGCGATGTCGAAGCGTCCGCTCGCGGAGTGGAGCGAACGGTTCGCGACGTTGCACGGGCCGTGGGCGCCGGTGCAGGACACGCTGCAGGCGGCCGAAGATGCCCAGATCCGCGCCAACGATTATCTGGTGCAGGCCGGCGAACTCGAACTGGTTGCCAATCCGGTCCAGTTCGATGTCAGCGCACCCCAGAGCGGACCCGCCCCGGGGTTCGCCGAGCAAACCGACGAAATATTGCTGGAACTCGGCTTGGATTGGGACCGCATCATCGAACTGAAGACGGCCGGCGCCGTCACCTAGAACGCGAAAGACAGCCCATGCCCTACGTCGCCTCGATCGGCACATACCTGCCGTGCTGGGGTGCGCCGCTACACCGCGAACCCGGTGACGACGAGGACGCGATAACCCTCGCCGTCGAGGCGGGACGCGCGGCGCTGCTCGCCAGCGGGGCGGTCGAGCGCGTGGTGCTGGTCAGCCGCGATCTGCCCCTGCTCGACAGCAGCAATGCGGCGGTCCTGCTGGCTGGGCTCGGGCTGGACCCGGAACTCGAGGTCGACGAGCGCCTCGGTGGCGCACCCGCGACGCTCGACGCGGTCAGTTCGGCGCGGCCGCGGACGTTGATCATCGGCACCGACCTCGATCCGGCCGGAGCGGCGGCGATACTCACCGCGGAGCGGGGGCTACAGGTGCGCACCGCGGCCCGCGTGGCGCGCAGCCTTCCGGTGCGCACCCGCAAGGCCACCGGTGACGTGCACGACTACGGCGACCCCCGGCTCCTGCACGAGCGTGGGCTCATCGCCTCTCTGGAGGCGGCTTGGCTGGACACCCCGGCGGCGGTCGCTGGTGTCGACCATTCGTGGGCGGCCGAGCTGACGATCGGGGATCCACCCCCGCTGCCGACCACCGGCGCGAGCGCCGGGTTGTTCGCGTTGGCCGGTATGGCCGAACGGAATACGACGGGCCCGCTGGTCGCCGTCGAACAAGCGAGCCTGTCCGGAATCACGGTCACCGGTGGCGTCGCGGAGCTGAACCGGCGCGAGCCGGCCGCGCGCCCCCAACCGGCGGGCACCATCGTCGGCGACGCCCAGATCCCCATCTCACTCGCTGCCTACGAGCGGGCGTTCGAGGCCAAGGTGCGCTGGGAGGCCGGCCGTCACCCGGGTTCCGACGAGCTCGACTTCCCGCCCCGGTACCGGCTGGCCGACAATGCCACGCTTTCGAGCGGGTATGAGCTGATTCCGTTGCCGCGCACCGGAACCGTCTACACCGAAACCACCGTGCACATCCCGGTGCCCGGTCTGCGCTCGCCCTACTCGCTGGTGATCGTCTCGCTCGACGGTGTCGGCGTACGGGCGCTGGTAAAGGTGACCGGCGCCGAGCCTGGGTCCGTGGACATCGGCACGCGCGGGCGACTCGCGTTGCGCCGCCTCGCCATTCGGTCCGGAGTACCCGACTACGGGTACATGTTCGAGCCGGAATCGGTGGCCGCCGCATGAGGCGGGTCGCGATCGTCGGCGCCGGGATGACCGCCTTCGGCGAACATTTCGCGCTTGGGCTCAAGGATCTTCTGCCGATGGCCTTCGCCGAGTGCGCGGCCAGCGTGGACAAAGGCTTGAAGAAGTCGGACCTGCAGGCGGCGTGGTTCGGCGCGATGGGCACCGCCGACGGTTTCCCGGCGGGCATCCTGGCCGACACGCTGGGCCTGCCGGACCTCCCCGTCACCCGCGTCGAGAACTCGTGCGCCACAGGCAATGACGCGATCCGCAACGCCCTGTTCGGCGTCGCGTCCGGGGCGTTCGACGTAGCGCTGGTGATGGGCGCCGACAAGTTGCGCGACACCACGTCGCGGGACATGTTGTGGGAGTGGGAGGCGATGGCCCGCGACATGGCGTGGGACTACCCGCTGGGGGTGGTCTCGCCCGCAGGATTCGCGCTACACGTCCGCCGCTATCTGCACGAGGCACCGGCGACACAGGAACACTTGGCGATGGTTGCCGTGAAGAATCACCGGCACGGGGCGAACAACCCCAAGGCGCGACTGCGATTCGAGATCACCGTCGAACAGGCGATGGCCGCACCCGTCGTCGTGACCCCGTTCCGGCTCTATGACTGCGCACCGCAGAGCGACGGCGCGGCCGCCCTGATACTGGCGTCCGAAGACGTCGTCGACCGATTCACGAACCGCCCGGTATGGATTCGCGGAGTCGGGCTCGGCCTCGATTCGGTGATGCACCAACACAAGGCGGACATGACCACGATGCCCGCGACCGTCCGGGCCGCCAAACAGGCTTTTGAGATGGCCAGTCTTGTTCCTGGCGATGTTCATGTGGCTGAAGTTCACGATTTCTTCACGGGCATCGAATTGATCAGCTATGAAGATCTCGGATTCGCCGAGAGGTTCGGGGGCCACAAACTCGTCGAAGCGGAAGAGACGACCATCGGCGGGGGGTTGCCCGTGAACCCGAGCGGAGGGCTGAAGTCCAAGGGGCATCCGCCCGGCGCGACAGGCGTCGCGCAGTGCGTCGAGCTGTTCGCACAGCTTCGCGGCGAAGCCGTGAACCAGGTGGACGGTGCTCGGATCGGCCTTGCCCATAACATTGGCGGGCCAACGGCGGTGGCGGCGGTGACCATCCTGGAAGGAGACGGCAATGGCGCAAGCTAGTGGCCCGGAAAGATGGTCGGCGGGTCTGCCGCCGTTGCGGAATTTGGCCGGGCCGATGCAGGCGGTCGGGGCGTTGTTTGCGATGTCGGCTGATGCGGTGCGGTTTGTGTTTCGCCGGCCGTTTCAGTGGCGGGAGTTTTTGGAGCAGTGTTGGTTCATTGCTCGGGTGTCGTTGGCGCCGACGTTGTTGGTGGCGATTCCGTTCACGGTGTTGGTGTCGTTCACGCTCAACATTTTGTTGCGCGAGTTGGGTGCTGCGGATTTGTCGGGGGCGGGGGCGGCGTTTGGTGCGGTGACCCAGGTGGGCCCGATCGTGACGGTGTTGATCGTGGCTGGTGCGGGCGCGACGGCGATGTGTGCGGATTTGGGGTCGCGCACGATCCGTGAGGAGATCGATGCGATGGAGGTGTTGGGCATCAACCCGGTGCAGCGGTTGGTGACCCCGCGCATGTTGGCCTCGGGTCTGGTGGCGTTGTTGCTCAACAGTTTGGTGGTGATCATCGGGATTTTGGGTGGTTACACGTTTTCGGTGTTCATCCAGGATGTGAATCCGGGTGCGTTTGCTGCGGGGATCACGTTGTTGACCGGGGTGCCTGAGGTGATCATCTCGTGTGTGAAGGCGGCGTTGTTCGGGTTGATCGCGGGGTTGGTGGCGTGTTTTCGGGGGTTGACGATCACCGGGGGTGGGGCCAAGGCGGTGGGTAATGCGGTCAACGAGACGGTGGTGTATGCGTTCATGGCGTTGTTCGTGATCAACGTGGTCGTCACCGCGATCGGTATCCGGATGACCACGGGCTAGCGGGGGGCTGCGATGGGAACGGTTCAGGTTCTTCGTAGTACGTATCCGCGGCTGACGCGGGGGGTGCGTCGTCCGGTGGACTTTTTGGGTCGCATCGGCGATCACATGTTGTTTTATCTGCGGGCGCTGGCGGGGGTTCCGCATGCGGCGGTGCATTTCCGCAAGGAGATCGTGCGGTTGATCGCCGAGATCTCGATGGGTGCGGGCACGTTGGCGATGATCGGTGGCACGGTCGCGATCGTGGGGTTTTTGACGTTGGCTGCCGGTGGCACGTTGGCGGTGCAGGGGTATTCGTCGTTGGGCGATATCGGTATCGAGGCGTTGACCGGGTTTTTGGCCGCGTTCATCAACGTGCGTATCGCCGCACCGGTGGTGGCCGGGATCGGGTTGGCGGCCACGTTCGGGGCCGGGGTGACCGCGCAGTTGGGCGCGATGCGCATCAACGAGGAGATCGATGCGCTGGAGTCGATGGCGATCCGGCCGGTGGAGTATCTGGTGTCCACGCGCATCGTGGCCGGCATGGTGGCGATCACCCCGCTGTATTCGATTGCGGTGATTTTGAGCTTTGTGGCCAGCCAGTTCACCACGGTGGTGTTGTTCGGTCAGTCCGGCGGGCTGTACGACCACTATTTCGACACGTTTTTGAATCCGATCGATTTGTTGTGGTCGTTTCTTCAGGCGGTGCTGATGGCGATCACGATCTTGTTGATTCACACCTACTTCGGCTACTTTGCCTCCGGCGGTCCTTCGGGTGTGGGGGTCGCGGTCGGTAACGCGGTGCGCACCTCGCTGGTGGTCGTCGTGTCGGTCACCTTGCTGGTGTCACTGTCCATCTACGGTTCCAACGGCAACTTCAACCTGTCGGGATAAGGTCGCGCCGATGAAGAGCAGTGTCGTTCGCCCCCTGACGGGTCTGGGCTTGATCGTGGCCATCGGCCTGATCATCGCCCTGGCCATCAGCCTGTTCCGCGGGGACTGGGCCGATACCGTTCCGGTGACGGTGATTTCGGACCGCGCGGGCCTGGTGATGAACCCCGACGCCAAGGTGAAGATGCGGGGCGTCCAGGTTGGTCAGGTCGAGAAGATCGAGGAGCGTCCCGACGGCACCGCCGCGCTTCACCTGGCGATGGATCGGTCCGCGCTGCGGCTCATACCGGGCAACGTCGACGTAGACATCACCTCGACGACCGTCTTCGGCGCGAAGTTCGTCCAGATGAACGCGCCGACGGACCCGTCGGCGGACCGACTTCGCGCCGGGCAGGTCATCCAAAGCAAGCATGTGACCGTCGAGGTCAATACCGTGTTCCAGCAACTGGTTCAGGTCCTCGACAAGATCGACCCGGCCAAGCTCAACCAGACACTCGGTGCGATCGCGTCCGCCTTCAACGGGCGGGGCGAGAAGTTCGGTCAGACGCTGGAGGATTTCAACGCCCTGCTGGCGAAGATCGAACCGAGCCTGCCGAACCTTGCGCACGACATCGAGGCGGCGGTGCCGGCGTTCACCGCGTACGGTGACGGGTCCCAGGACCTGCTGTCGACAATCGAGAACACGACGGAGGTCAGCAATTCGATCGTCGACCAGCAGGACAACCTCGACGAGTTCTTGATCAGCGCAATAGGTTTGGCCGATATCGGCAACGACGTGATCGGTGGAAATCGGCAGGGCCTGACCGACGTAACACACCTCCTGGTGCCGACCGCCGAACTGCTCAACAGGAACAAGGCCTCGTTGTGGTGCGGAATCGGCGGACTCGTTCCGTTCTCGAAGTCCGGGCCGCAGTACTCCGGCGTCATCGTCAACGCGGGTTTGACGCTCGGCGTCGAGCGCTATCGCTATCCGCGTGACTTGCCGAAGGTCGCCGCCAAGAGCGGGGGCCGTGACTACTGCACGGAATTGGGGCTGCCGGAACTGCCGCCGGAGTTCGTGCCGCCGATGATCGTCGGTGACGTCGGAACCAACCCGAACCAGTACGGCAACGCGGGCATTCTGCTGAACTCCGAGGGCCTCAAGAACTGGCTGTTCGGGCCGCTGCCCGGGCCGCCGCGCAACACCGCGCAGATTGGGATGCCAGGATGACGCGTTCAACGGGCACGCTGATCAAATTCAGCATCTTCGGAGTGGTCATGATGGTGCTGACCGCATTCTTGTTCGTGGTCTTCAGCGAGTCGAGAACCGGTTCGACAGACGGATATTCGGCCGTCTTCGTCGATGCGTCGCGGCTGAAGGCGGGCGACAGCGTGCGGATCGCCGGTATCAGGGTCGGCACGGTGAAGAACGTGTCGCTGCAGGCCGACAGGAAGGTCCTGGTCAAGTTCGACGCCGACCGCAACACCAAGCTCACTACCGGCACCAAGGCTGCGATCCGCTATCTCAACCTGGTCGGCGACCGCTACCTGGAACTGATCGATACGCCTGACTCGGCCCGTATCCTGCCGGCCGGCGCCCAGATACCGGCCGACCGCACCGCACCCGCGCTCGACCTCGACTTGCTGCTCGGCGGCCTCAAACCCGTTATCCAGGGCCTGAATCCAGAGGATGTCAACGGGCTCACCAACTCGCTGATCCAGATCCTGCAAGGCCAGGGCGGTACCCTGGAATCACTGCTTTCGAAGTCGTCGTCGTTCACCAATTCTCTGGCGGACAACAATCAGATCGTCGAGCAGTTGATCGACAGCCTGCGCGACACGCTCGACACCCTGTCCAAGGACGGTGACGAATTCACCGGCGCGATCGACAGGCTCAGCCAACTCATCGAGGGACTGTCCGCCGACCGTGACCCGATCGGCACCGCGATCGAATCCCTGGACAACGGAACCACCTCGCTCGCAGACCTTCTCAGCCGCGGGCGGGCACCGTTGAACAACACGGTCGACCAGTTGGCCCGGTTGGCCCCGTTCGTCAACAACGACCTGGATCGCCTCGACGCGACGATCCAGCGCCTGCCCGAGATCTACCGCAAGCTCGCGCGCGTCGGCTCGTACGGGGCGTTCTTCCCGTACTACATCTGCGGTGTCACGTTCCGGGCGAGCGACCTGGAGGGCCGCACCGTGGTGTTCCCGTGGATCCGCCAAGAAACGGGAAGGTGCGTGGACGAGTAATGCTCAAGTACCGCGGTGCGCAGCTGATGAGGGCGGGTTTCATCGGCGTTGTCCTCATCGTCCTCGTCATCACGATCGGCCTGCAGCCGGAACGGCTCATCTCCTGGGCGACCTCGCTGCGCTACGAGGCGCTGTTCACCGAGGCGGGCGGGATCACGACCGGTAACGACGTCACGGTGTCCGGTATCAAGGTGGGTTCGGTCTCGTCGGTGGAGTTGGTGAACGGCGATGCGCTGGTCGGCTTCACCATCGACGGGAAGTACGCGCTCGGTTCCGACACCACCGCCCACATCCGCACCGGGACGTTGCTCGGTGAGCGCGTGCTGGCGCTGGAGTCCGACGGAAGCGGCAACCTGGACCGCACCAAGCCGATCCCCACATCGCGAACGTCGTCGCCGTATTCGTTGACCGACGCGGTCAGCGAGCTGACCGCCAACACCGCCGACACGAACACCCAGACTCTCAACCAGTCGTTGGACACCCTTGCGGCCACCCTGGATCAGGTTGCGCCGCAATTGGGTCCGACGTTCGACGGCCTGTCACGGGTGTCCAAGTCGTTGAACAACCGCAACGAAAGCCTGGCCGAACTCCTTCGGACCGCCGGCGACGTCACCGGTATCTTCGCCGAGCGCAGTCGGCAGGTCAACGAGCTGATCCTCAACTCCAACGATCTGCTCGCCGTGCTCAACGAGCGCCGCTACGCGATCACCAGCCTGCTGCGCGCCACCTCGGCGGTGTCGCAGGAGCTGACCGGCATCGTGGCCGACAACGAGGCGGAACTCGCGCCGGCGCTGAAGGACTTGAACACGGTCATAGCGATGCTGGAGAAGAACCGAGACAACCTCGCCAAGATGTTGCCCGGCGCGGCCAAGTACTACCTCACGCAGGGCGAGATCGTCGCCAACGGCGCCTACTACAACGCGCTCGTGCCCAACCTGATCTTCGGTCAGATTCTGCAGCCGTTCCTCGATTACGCATTCGGGTTCCGGCGCGGCATGAATGCAGGCCAACCGCCGGACCAGGCCGGCCCGCGGGCCGAATTGCCGTTCCCGTTCAACGGAATTCCGCAGCCAGGAGATCTTCCCGATGATGGCAACCCGTAAGCGCCTGGTGGTCAGCACAGCGATCCTGCTGGCCATCGGTCTGATCGCCGGCGCGGCCTTCCTGGTGCGCCAGGTGTTCTTCGGGCCGACCACGATCACCGCGTACTTTCCGACCGCGACCGCCATCTACCCCGGCGACGAGGTGCGGGTGTCCGGTGTCCAGGTCGGCACCATCGAGTCGATCACACCCGAGGGCACCCAAACCAAGATGACCCTCAAAGTCGATCGTGGCGTGCCGGTTCCGGCCGACGCCAAGGCCGTGATCGTTGCGCAGAATCTGGTGGCGGCACGTTACGTGCAACTCACTCCGGCGTACCGCAACGGCGACGGGCCGACGATGAAGAACGGGGCGGTCATCCCCAGTGACCGGACCGCGGTGCCCGTGGAGTGGGACGAGGTCAAGACCCAGTTGATGCGGCTTTCCGATGAATTGGGACCGCAGACCGGTGTGTCGGATACCTCGGTGTCGCGGTTCATCGACAGCGCGGCGAACGCGATGGGCGGCAACGGCGACAAGCTGCGTCAGACGCTGGCCCAACTATCTGGTGTGGCAAGGACTTTCGCCGAAGGCAGCGGGAACATCGTCGACATCATCAAGAATCTGCAGACCTTCGTCTCAGCGCTGCGCGACAGCAAGCAGCAGATCGTGATGTTCGAGAACCGGTTGGCGACGCTTTCCAGCGTCCTCGACAACAGTAGGTCCGACCTGGATGCGGCGCTGTCGAATCTCTCGACGGCGATCGGAGAGGTGCAGCGCTTCGTCGTCGGCACCCGGGACCAGACATCCGAGCAGATTCAGCGACTCGGCAGCCTCACTCAGATCCTGGTCGACCACAAGTTGGCGTTCGAGAATGTCCTGCACATCACACCGAACGCGATCGCGAACTTCCAGAACATCTTCTATCCCAACGGCGGATCGGTCACCGGTGCATTCGCGTTGGTCAACTTCAACAACCCGGTGCAGATGATCTGCGGCATGGTCGGGGCAGTCGCGAACGTCACCGCACCCGAGACCGCGAAGCTGTGCGCGCAATACCTCGGCCCGGCGCTGCGACTGCTCAACGTCAACAACGTTCCATTGCCGATCAATGCCTACCTGCGGCCCGCGGTCACCCCGGACCGGCAGATCATCACCGATCCGAAACTCGCGCCAGGGGGCGCCGGCCCGGGTGACCCGCCAGAACCGCCCCCCACAGTGTCGGCCTACACCGGTGTGGGCGATGTACCGCCGCCTCCCGGCTGGAACCAACCGCCCGGCCCGCCGGGGTTGTACACCGGCGGTGGGCCCGATGCGCCCGCGATCCCGTCCCCGGCGCTTTTCCCCGGCGCGCCGATACCCGGGCCGCCCAACGTGTTGAGCAACCTGCCCGCGCAACCGGAACCGCCGAAGTCCGTGGAGGGCATGCTGCTTCCGCCGTCACCCGCGCCGGTCGCGCCGAACACACCCCTGTTGCCTGCAGAAGGGGCGCCGCCACGATGATCCGCCGAACCGTGAAGAGATGGTCGGTCGCCGGGTCCGCCCTGGCGCTACTGGTGACCGGCTGCTCGTTCCAAGGTGTGAATTCACTGCCGCTGCCCGGCGCGGTCGGCCGCGGCCCGGACGCCGCTACCTACCATGTCCAGGTAGCGAATGTCGCGACGCTGGAGGCGAACTCGCCGGTGCTGATCGACGACGTCGTGGTCGGCAGCGTCCGCAAAATGACGGTCGACAACTGGCATGCCGACGTCGAGATCTCGGTCAAACCCGACGTGACGGTGCCGGCCAACGCGGTCGCCACCGTCGGGCAGACAAGCCTGCTCGGCTCGATGCACCTGGCCCTCAATCCGCCGCTGGGCGAAAAGCCGGAGGGCCGGCTCGCAGCCGGTGCCACGATCCCGCTGAGCGACTCGTCGACCTATCCGTCGACCGAGCGGACACTGTCCTCGTTGGCCACCGTGGTCAACGGCGGCGGACTCGGGCAGATCGGCGACGTCATCCACAACTTCAACACCGCCTTGAACGGACGTGAACCGCAGATTCGCGAATTGCTGACCAGGCTCGACAATTTCGTCGGCGTGCTCGACAGCCAGCGCGACAACATCATCGCCTCGATCCAGCAACTCAACCGCGTCGCGGGCACATTCGCCGGTCAGCGGGACAAGATCGACCGCGCACTCAAAGAGATTCCGCCGGCGCTCGACGTCCTTATCAAGGAACGGCCGAATCTGACCGCCGCGCTGGAGAAGCTCGGCCAGTTCGGGGACACCGCGGCCGGCCTGGTCAACGATGCCGGCGACGACCTGGTCAAGGATCTGGAGAACCTCGGGCCCGCGCTCGGCGCGCTTGCCGACATCGGACCCGACCTGAATCTCGCACTGCTGTGGGCGACCGCGTTCCCGTACGGTCCGACCTTCGCCGATCGGATCACCCGCGGGGATTACATCAACCTCTATGCGAGCTTCGATCTCACGTACCCCCGGCTCAAGCGGACGCTTCTGCTCGGCACCCGGTGGGGCGACGAGAACGCGAGATTGATACCGGCCCCCGGGGACCCGTACTACCTCAATTACTCCTACAGCCCGATGTCGCTCGGGGTTGCCCCGCCGCCGACCGGGCCGCCTGCCGAAGGCACGCCCGCGCCCGCGGCGCCGCCTCCGGTGGCGCAACCGCTGTTGCCGGTGGCGCCGCCACCGCCGGCAGCGCCGTGGCTGTCGCAGGCGACCACCACATCGGAGGTCTTCGCGGGTCCGTACGGGGCTGAAGCCCCGACGCCACCGGTCCCAGCGGCGCCGCCCGTGCAACCCCAACCGACCCCGGGAGGGGGTGGCTGATGCTGACGCGCTTCGTACGAAACCAGTTGATCATCTTCACGATCGCGTCGATCGTGGGTGTGACGGTGATGCTGTTCGTCTACATGCAGGTGCCGACCTTGCTCGGCGTCGGCCGGTTGACGGTGAAGATGGAACTGCCCGCCGCGGGTGGCCTCTATCGCTTCGGCAACGTCACGTACCGCGGTGTGCAGATCGGCAAGGTCACCGACGTGGCCCTGACCGAAAACGGGGCCGAGGCCACGCTGTCGCTCGACACATCGCCGAAGGTTCCCGCAGATTTACAGGCCGAAGTGCGCAGTGTCTCCGCCGTCGGCGAGCAATACGTCGACCTGCGGCCGCGTACCGACTCCGGGCCTTACTTGCAGAACGGGTCGCGAATTCCTGTCGCGGACACCATCATTCCGCAAGAGATCGGCCCGGTACTGGAGGGACTCAACCGACTGATCGGCAGCATCCCGTCAGACCGGATCGCCGACCTGCTCGACGAGTCGTTCAAGGCGTTCAACGGGGCCGGTCCCGATTTCCAATCCCTGGTGGACTCTGCGGCCAAGATCAGCGCCGAGGCCAACACCGTCTCCGACCAGACCCGCGGGCTCATCGATGACAGCGGGCCGCTACTGGAATCGCAGGCCGAGACCACCGAGCAGATCCGCACCTGGGCGAAAAGCCTTGCGGGAGTGACCGGTCAGCTTCAGCAGAACGATCCGCAGATCCGGACGCTGCTTCAGCAGGGGCCCGGCTTCGCGCAGGAGGTTTCGACGCTGCTGAACCAGATCAAGCCGACGCTGCCGATCCTGCTGGCGAATCTCACCACGGTGGGCCAGACTCTGCTCACCTACAATCCGTCGCTGGAGCAATTGCTGGTCATCTTCCCGGGCATCATCGCCGCACAGCAGTCGTTCGGGCTTCCGCAGAACAACCCCACCGGCCTCCCGATGGGCGACTTCGCGCTCACCATCAGCGACCCAACGCCCTGCACCGTCGGGTTCCTGCCTCCGTCGAGTTGGCGCTCGCCGGAGGACACCACGTCCATCGACACCCCAGACGGGCTCTACTGCAAGTTGCCGCAGGATTCGCCGATCGCGGTGCGTGGTGCGCGCAACTACCCGTGCATGGAGCATCCGGGTAAACGGGCGCCGACCGTCGAATTGTGCAACGACCCCAAGGGCTATCAGCCGTTGGCCTTGCGTCAGCACACCCTCGGTGCGTACCCGATCGACCCGAATTTGATATCCCAGGGGATCCCGCCCGACGACCGGGTGGACTTCTCCGAGCGGCTTTACGCACCGGTGGAGGGCACTCCGCTGCCTCCCGGTGCGGCCCCCGCGGGAACGCCACCGGGTATGCCGCCGCCACCGCTGCCGGTGGCCGGCGGGACCCCACATGGCTCGGCGTCGGCACCCGCTGCTGCGCCGGCACCGATCCAGGATCCGGTGGCACCGCCTCCGCCGCCCGGCAACTCGATCAACGGCACACCGATCCCGGCGCCGCCTGCAGCGGGTGGGGCGACCCCCGTTGCGCCAAGTGCGCACAGCGGCAACGCTTCCGGGGGACCGTCGGTGGCCGTCGCCCACTACGATCCGGAGACGGGTCAGTACATGACACCCGATGGCTTGCTGCCGCGGCAGACGAATCTTGCCAGCAACGAGCCGAAGTCGTGGAAGGACCTGATGCCGACCTGACCGGGGGAGCGCCCCGGTCAGGAAGCTCCGTGAAGGTGGGTGGACGTCAGATTTTCTGGACCTTGACAGGCATCTCGATCACGAGGGGCTGATTGGCGCCGCACGCACCGCTCGGGCTCTTTGTCTGATCGCGGCCCATCAGGAAGGTGGCGTTATGGTTGACCCGCTGATTGATGGTGGGGTCCCAGCCCACCAGAATGAATTTCTGGTGACCAGGTGCGAAGCTGCCGTCGGGGCACGGCAACCAGTTGGGGATATCGTGGTCGACGTACCAGAGGTCGTCGAGCCGGATCGGAGCGGTCCAGCCGAGATCACTCTGCACGGTGCCGCTGCATTCGATCGGGCTGATACAACTCGTGCTGATCGTCCAGGTCTGCTCGACCGTCTGCTGCTTGATGAAGACGTCGGCGCCACCAGGTCGCATACCGCGTTTCGCCCATTGCCCGTCCGACATCACCCGAAAGGTGCCGTTGAGCGCGACTTGATAGTCGTCGGCGAAATCGTCGGCGTGCGCCGCTGTCGCGGTGCTCAGACTTCCGGCCACAGCGATTGCGACCGCTCCGGCGGCCACGCCAAATCCACGCATGAATGCAGCTTATCGCGGTCGGTAGCCGCCCTCTCCGAAAGGGAGAATTTCCTTGTGCGCGTATGGAACAATGTGCCCGTGCGTTCCCTCGCCGCAGTGTTTGCTGCCCTGGCTACCCCCGCGTTGATGCTCACGGCGCCGACCGCCGAGGCGCAGCCGCCGTTGCCGCCGCTGCCGCCGCCGGGCGCCGAATGCAACAGCCCCAACTGCACACCGGGTATCCAGCCGGGCGTCGTGCTGGGGTCCTACTGCAACAACACGACGTACTACGCGTTCGGCGTGACGTCGTGGGGCCGGCTGGTGTTCTGCGGTTCTCCGCGCCGCTACGAGCCGCGCTGGTTCCGCTCGCCGGAGATGCACGGCGTCAAGCTCGAGAACGATCTGTGCCCGTCGATGGACGGCGAGGTCGCTCAGGCGCCGGACGGTCTCTTCCTCACCTGCGTCTCCAAGGACGGGCGCAGCTACTGGGAGCGCGGGGATCTGTAGAGTCTCGCGCCGACTGCCCGAGACTGCACACGGAACGCCGAACCTGCGGATCGTGTGATCGCTCCGCAGTTTCGGCGACCGTGGTGACGCTCAGCCGATCGGCTTGAACTCGATGTTGATCTCGGTGAGCCCGCGCAGGATGAATGTCGGCTCATAGACGTACCGGCGGTCGTCGATCGATCCGTGCTTCTCCTCGTCGACCGTGATGTCGCCCAACCGGTCGAGGAGTCGTTCGATCGAGACGCGGCCCTCCACACGCGCCAGCGGTGCACCAGGGCAGGAATGGATACCGCGGCTGAACGCGATGTGCTCGCGGACGTTCTTGCGGTCCAACTGGAACTCGTGGGGATTGTCGAACCGCTCGGGATCGCGGTTGGCCGCCCCGGGGCTGACCATCACAGTCGTGCCCGCCGGCACCGGGGTGTCGCCGAGTGTTGTTGTCTTGCGGGCCATCCGGAACACGCTCTTGACCGGGCTGTCCATCCGCAGGCACTCCTCGATGAACACCGGGATCAGGCTTCGGTCGTCGCGCAACTGCTGCTGGATGTCGGGCCGGTCGGACAGCACCCGCATCGCGGCGCCGAGCAGCTTCGCGGTGGTCTCCTGGCCGGCGGCGAACAGGAAGGTCGCTGTACGCACCACATCGACGACCTCGGGCGTGGAGCCGTCCGGATACTTCGCGATGGCGATCGAGGTGAGCACATCGTCGCGTGGGTTCTCACGACGTTCCTCGATGTAGCGCGCGAACTTCTCATCCGCCCACTCGAGCGGATTGGTCGCGATCACCTCGTGGTCGAGTCCGCCGATGTTCGTACCCGGGCGCTCGGCGCCGAATGCCTCGCGGAAGTCGTCGTGGTCCTCCTCGGGAACGCCGAGCAGGTCGGCAACCACCAACAGCGAGAACGGCTTTGCGTACGCGGCGAGGAACTCACACTTGCCGTCGGCGATGAATTCGTCGATGTGGCGGTCGGCCAGCCGCCACATGAAGTCCTCGTTCTCCTTGAGGCGCTTGGGGGTCAGCAGCCGGGCCAGGATCGAGCGCGCATCGGTGTGCTGCGGCGGGTCCATCGTGACCATGTGCTCGAACAACGGAATCTCGGTGCGGTGCTTCTCGAGTTGTTCGCAGATGTCGTCGCCCTCGGGCGTGAACGGTATCGGCGTGAACGGACCCATGACCGCGACGCAGGACGAATAGTTCTCGCTGTCCTTGTAGACGCTGTTCGCGGCCTCCCAACCGGTGACGGCGAGCACGCCGTTGTTGATCGGACAACAGACGGGATCCTTCGAGCGGATGTGGTCGTAGTACGGGTGCGGGTCAGGGATGAGGGAGGGATCGGTGAAGTAGTCAACCGAATCGAAATCTGTGGTCATGGTGTGTGAGCCCTCCAGGGGTCGACGCTGTCCCGCGTGATGGAGAGCGGACGCTGCCGCTCGTGAATCTGGCTGAATATGCTGAGCACTTGCTTAGCATGGGGTTAAGGTCGTGGTCAAGATCGGACGGCGGGGCGCCACTACGATCGGCGTGTCGGAAGGGCGGGAAGAGAAGTGATCGAATGACTGGCGTTTCTGGGCCCACGCGGCGTATCGGGGCCCCAGACGCGAAAAACCGGGGCGTGCTGCTGGATGCCGCCGAGCAATTGCTGCTCGAGGAGGGCTACGCCGCGGTGACATCGCGACGCGTCGCCGACAAGGCGGGGCTCAAGCCGCAGCTCGTGCACTACTACTTCCGGACAATGGAGGACCTCTTCCTCGCCGTCTTCCGGCGCATGGCCGAGGCGGGTCTGAAGGCGCTCACCGAGGCACTCGCGTCGCCCCAGCCGCTGTGGGCGCTGTGGCGGTTCAGCACGCAACCGGAGGCCACCCGGCTCACGATGGAGTTCATGGGCCTGGCCAATCACCGCAAGGCGCTACGGGCCGAGATCATCTACTACGCCGAACGTTTCCGCGAGGAGCAGAACAAGGCCATCGCGTCGGTCCTCGAACGCTACGGCGCCGACGCCGAGGAGGTTCCGCCGGTGGTGTGGACGGTGTTCGCGACGAGCGTGTCCCAAGCGCTGGTGGTCGAGCGGGCACTCGGCATGACCACCGGGCACGCGGAGACATTCGCCTTCTGCGAGAAGTGGATTCGCCGCCTGGAGGGCGAACCGCTCACGGCGGGGTGAGAACGAGGCTCACCAGTTCCGGATCGAGCAGAGCGCACCCTTGGGTCCTTGATGGGTGGCGACCACCACGCCGTCCACCGCGAGCACGCAGTGGACGTTCGGCCTCGCCTCGCCGGCACCGCTGGTCGCTGCGACCATCGCCCACCGGTCGGGATCGGCGAGCTGGACGTCGAGGTTCCACTGCTGGTCCGGGCCGACCTGCGCCTCGACCTTCGGGCTGAACTGGTACGGGTTGTGGCTGTAGGCGGCCCAGTTCGGCGGATCGACGTCGCGGTAGTAGATGTCGACGTAGAACGGCTGCTCGGAGAACACCGAGTACTTGACGTTGTGCAGCACCGGCGGTGGGGGATCCTGCGCCACCGCGGGCGCGCTGACCGACAGCACGCCACCGGCGGTCACCACGGTTGCCGCCACGAGGGCCGGCAAAGCGATACGGGCCGAGCGACCGAAGATCATTTCCGGATCTTAGAACGATGAGCGCGACCCAGGTCGCGAATCGCCAACCGCATCAGACCGACAGGATCGTCGCCGATGCGGTGCCCGGTGCGCCATACACCTGCGCCAGGCCCACTTTCGGCTCGCCGGGGACCTGACGGTCGCCGGCCTCGCCGCGCAACTGCCGGACCAGTTCATGCACCTGCCGCAACCCGGAGGCCCCGATCGGCTCACCGTTGGCGATGAGCCCGCCGTCGGTGTTGATCGGTATCGAACCGTGGATCTCGGTGGCGCCGTCGGCGAGCAGCTTCTCCTGCTCGCCGTCGGCGCACAGGCCGGTCTCGGCCATGTGGATGACCTCGGCACCCGCGTCGGTGTCCTGAAGCTGTGCGACGTCGACGTCCTCCGGTCCCAGGCCCGCCGCCTCATACGCCGCCTTGGCGGCATAAACGGTCGGGGAGGCATCCTCGTCGAGCGGCGCCGACGTCGCGTGAACCTCGTAGGCGCCGAAGCGTCGGGTGCGAATCTCGGTGGCGCGCACGTAGACCGGCTTCTTGGTGAAGCGGTGCGCGATGTCGCCGCGGCACATGATCACCGCCGCGGCGCCCTCGTCGGGCGCACAGAACATGTATTGCGTCAGCGGATAGTTCAGCACCGTCGAGCTGAGGATCTCCTCTTCGGGGATCGGCTTGCGTCGGAACGCGTTCGGGTTCAACGCGCCGTTGCGGAAGTTCTTGGCCGCGACCTTGGCCAGGGTGGCCTGCGAGATGCCGTGCTTGTGAAGGTAGTGGTTGGCCTTCATCCCGAAGAACTTGGTGGTGACGAACTGGCCGTTCTCGGCATACCACTGCGGCAGCGCGAGTTTCGCGGGATCGTCGGTGAACGCACCGCGCGGGTGCTTGTCCAGGCCGATCGCGATCCCGATGTCGTACTTGCCGAGGCGAATGGTGTCCGCGGTCTGCTGGATCGCACTGGCGGCGGTGGCGCACGCGTTGAAGACGTTGGTGAAGGTGATGCCCGTCAGCCCGACGAGCCGGGTCACCGCGTCGGGGTTGGACACCTCGTAACTGCCGCCGAAGCCGAACTGGATGTCCTTCCATTCCACGCCGGCGTCGGTGAGTGCGGACTGGATCGCCTCAGCGCCCATCTCCATCGCGGTCTTCGGGAATCGGCCGAACGGGTGCAGTCCCACGCCGATGATCGCCACGTCGTTTGTCATTCCGGTGCTCCTGTGTCTAGACGGGCTTGAAGGCGAAGGTGACGACCTCGTTGCCGTCGTCGTCGGTGGTGAACGGCACCATCGTCAGCTCGACCTCCATGCCGAACTCGAGCTTGGCGGGGTCGTTCTCGGTGAGACGGCCCTCGACGCGGATGACGTCCTCGAGCTGGACCAACCCGACGCCGAACGGCACGAAGTCGTTGCCCGTGGGGCCCTTGTACGGCGCGCCGGGCGGGAACCCCTGCGTCGTCCACGCGACGAGCGTGCCGCGCCGGGGCAGCTTGAGCTCGGACATGTCGCCGGCACTGCACCTGGGGCAGCGCTGCTGAACCGGGAAGGCGGTGGCGCCGCACGCGCCGCACCGGCTTCCGATCAGCTGCGGGTTGTCATCGGGCCAGGTCGAGATTTCGGGCGCGAGCGCCACTTGCTGTGTCGGCACGCGCCGACGATAACTGGAAATGACGTTCTCGTCTAGAGAGAACCGGGGTCGTCAAGCGGTCAACTCGCTGCTAGCCTCCCCGATGTGGACGCCGACAAAGCGCAGATCGCCGAGATCCTGATTCGTTACGCCACCGGAATCGACTTCAAAGACTGGAAGCTGTTCCGCACGTGCTGGGCCGATGAGGTCAACATCGACTACGGCGATCTGGGGACTTTCACCGACGCCGACGCCTTCACCACGCTGATGGAGCAGATCCACGGCGGCATGGGGCAGACGTATCACCGCATCTCCAACATCGTCGTCGACATCAAGGCCGACCGGGCCACGGCGCGGTCCTATGTGCACGCCGTGCTCAAGGCCGTGCCCGACGACGACGGGAGTTGGATAGACGCGCTCGGTCACTACGACGACGAGCTCGTTCAGACTCCGGACGGTTGGCGGATCGTGAAGCGGACCACCAACATCGCGCGAGTGATGAGCGCGGCCGGCGTGGCGCAGTGAGCACCGGGTTCGCCGCGCGGTATGGGCCGTGGGCGGTGATCGCGGGGGCGTCGGAGGGCATCGGCGCCGAGATGGCGGACCAATTGGCTTCGCGCGGGCTCAATCTCGTCGTGATCGCGCGCAACGGGGCTCTGCTCGACCAGGTCGCCGCGGCGACGCGTGATCGGCACGGCGTCCAGGTGCATGTTCTCGTGCAGGATCTGACCGCCCCCGACATGGTGGCCAAGGTCGCCACCGCAACCGCTGGCCTCGAGGTGGGGCTGGTCGTCTACAACGCCGGCGCCTCGGACCGCACGACGACGTTCCTGGAGAACGACCTCGAGTACTCGCTCAAACAGGTCGCGCTGGACTGCGTCGGGCCGATGGCGCTGGCCCGCCACTTCGGACCCGCCATGACCGAGCGCGGCCGCGGCGGCATCGTGATCGTCGCGTCACTGGCCTGCCTGGCCGGATCGGCGACGCTGGCCGTGTATTCGGCGGTGAAGGCGTTCCAACACACCTTCGCCGAGGGACTGTGGGCGGAGCTGGGGCCGCACGGCGTGGACGTCTGCTGCACGCCGCTCGGCATGACCTACACCCCGGCGCTGGCCCGGATGGGTGTCGAGTACGACCCGCAGACGCAGATGCGCTCGCAGGACGTCGCCGCCGAGATCATCGCGAACATCGGCAACGGGCCCACCTACGTCGTCGGCGAGAACAACCGCGCCATGGCATCTCAGGTCTGGACGGTCGACCGGCGCACTCTGGTCGAGATGATCAGCGCGGCCTCAACCGATTTCGCCGCCAAGAGAAAGGGCTGAGATGCGAGCGGTGGTGTTGCGCGACGGAAAGCTCGACGTCCGCGAGACGGCCGATCCCGAACCCGGCCCTGGGGAGCTGCTGATCAAACCGCTGGCGGCGGCGATCTGCGCTTCGGATGTGCACTACATGGACCATCCGAATTCGTCGCCCCGGTTCCTATGGGATCCGGACCGCGACACCGTGATGGGCCACGAATTCGTCGGTGAAGTGGTGGGTCACGGACCCGACTGCTCGGGCGACTTCCCGGTCGGAACACGGGTCACCAGCATGCCGATCCTGATCCGCGCGGGCCAGGAGCCACTGGTGATCGGTCACCATCCCGACGCCCACGGCGCGTTCGGAGAGCTGATGGTGGTGTCGGAGATGATGTCGCGACGCGTGCCCGACGGCGCGCCGAACGACGCGGTCGCGCTGGTCGACGCGTTCGCGGTCGGGGAGTACTACGTACGGTGCTCGGGTGTGGGGCCGGGCGATCTTCCCCTGGTCATCGGCGCGGGCGCCATCGGCCTGTCCACGGTCGCCGCGCTCAAGGCGCGCGGCGTCGCCCCGATCGTGGTGTCGGACTACATCGACGACCGTCTGCGCTACGCCGCCGAATTCGGCGCCGACGTGCTCGTCAACCCGGCGCAGCGCGACCCCTACGAGGTGTGGCGGGAGACGTTTCGCGCCAACAGTTTTCAGACCACACAGGTGATCCTCGAGTGTGTGGGCGCCCACGGGTTGATGCAGACGATTGTCGACAACTGCGAATTCCTGGCGCGAGTGCACGCCGCGGGCGGGTGGTACGACGCGGGCACCATCGACTGCACCGCTGCCACGCACAAGGGCGTGACGATCCAGTTCGGCGGGGGACCCCACCCGCAGGACTGGTACGGCACGCTCGACGCGGTCGTCGACGGCCGCCTCGACCCATCGCCGAGCATCGGGGCGACGATCGGTCTCGACGAGGTGCCCGAGGCCATCGATCAGGTGCGCAAAGGGCTCGGGCCGCCGCGCATTGTGGTTCATCCGGAGGTGTGATGAGGATTCTTCCCGGTCCGATCCGTCAGATCGGTTATGTCGTCACCGATATCGACCGAGCGATCGCGAGTTGGCTCGAGCTCGGTGTCGGGCCCTGGTTCGTCATGCGGAATCTGGCGCTGAGCGCCCGCTACCGCGGCGAGCCGTGTGAGATCACCCAGTCGCTGGCGCTGAGCAACAGCGGCGATATGCAGATGGAGCTGATCCAGCAGCACAGCGAGGCGCCGAGCGTCTTCACCGAGTTCCTCGACGCCCACGGCGAGGGCTTCCACCAGTTCGCGTACTGGGCAAGCGATTTCGATGCCACCATGCGCAGTGTGGCTGACGCGGGATGGCCGGTGGTGTGGTCGGGCGGCGAGGACGTCGGCACCCGCTTCGCTTACGTCGAACCACCGGGCGTTCCCGGTCATGTCGCACAGATCATCGAGATCATGGAACTGACCGAGATCACCAGCGGTATGGCGGCGTTCGTCCGCGACGCCGCCGCGAACTGGGACGGCAGCGACCCGATCCGCGTGCTGGGCGGGTAGTCGCGACGGGCGCCGGACTACTTGGCGCGGTTCATCGCCTTGTCGGCGGCTGCCCAGTGCTCGTCGGACACCCACAGCCGCGCGAATGCGTCGACGGCCTCGTCGGTCGAGGCGCCCTTCATCACGCGCTTGATCTCGCCGGCCGGTCGGTGGGCGAGCTTGCGGGCGATCGCGCGCCAGTCGTCGTCGAACGACTCCCGCGCCAATACCTGATCGACCAGGCCGACGCGTTCGGCCTCCTCGGCCGAGAGGATGGTGCCGGTGCCGGCCAGCAGCAGTGCCTTGCTGTATCCGACGATTTCGACCAACCGCTCAGCGCCGCCCCAGGCGGGCATGATCTCCAGCGCCACCTGGTTGAAACCGATCCTGATGTCGGAGGCGGCCAGCCGGATGTCGGCCGAGACCGCGAACTCGGCACCGCCGCCCAGCGCATGGCCGTTGAGCACGGCGATGGTGACGCCGGGGAAGGACGCGATGCGATCACACACCGCACGCATACGCCTGGCCATGGCGGCCGCGTCGGCCTCGGTGCGCAGCGTGGCCAGTTGTTTGAGGTCGCCGCCGGACACGAACGCCCGGTCGCCTGCGCCCCTGACCACGAGCGCGGTCGCGCCTTCTGCGCCGTCGAGCGCGGCGTCGAGTTGCTCCATGGTCTCCGGCGCGATGGCGTTCCGCGCTTGCGGCCGGTCGATGGTGACGACCGCCAAGCCGTCCTCCAACTCGAGGTCTACCATCGATCGTTCTCCATTTGCGATATTGGCATTCTCGGTTTGAGAGAATAGCATCGCCTCGAGTCGGAGCAGCCGCCTGAGTGTGGGGAGTCCATGCGCAATATCCCGGTCGAGCTGACCAAACGCTACGAGGAGGAAGGCTGGTGGACCCGGGACACGCTCGGTGAGCTGTTGGCCCGGCACCTGGTGGCCAATCCGGATACCGGTTTCTGGGTGCACTCAGATGTGCGTCCGTTCGCGGGCACATTCGCCGAAGTGGAACTGCAGGCCCGTCGCCTCGCGGCCGGCCTGCACAAGCGCGGGGTCGGTCCCGGGGACGTCGTCGCGCTGCAGCTGCCGAATTGGATGGAGGCCGCGGTCGCGTTCTGGGCCTCCACCTTCCTGGGTGCGGTCGTGGTGCCGATCGTGCACTTCTATGGTCGCAAGGAACTCGCCCACATCCTGCCCACCGCGCGGCCGAAGGTCTTCATCACCACGCGCGAATTCGGCCGGATGAAATTCCAGCCCGACCTGGCCGCCGACGTCCCGATCGTGGCGCTCGTGGGCGCCGACGAGCGCTTGTGCGAGGAGCATGTCTACAGTTTCGACGAGCTCCTCGACGACGACCCGATGGCGGGCACATTGGCCACCGATCCGGCGGGCCCGGCGCTGATCGCATTCACCTCGGGGACGACGAGCAACCCGAAAGGCGTTGTGCACAGCCATCAGACGCTGGGCTTCGAAACCCGTCAGCTGCTCGAGAACTATCCGAAGGACCGCGGCCGCCAGTTGACCGCAACGCCGATCGGTCATTTTATCGGCATGGTCGGTGCGTTTCTGATCCCGGTGCTCGAGGGCGCCCCGATCGATCTGTGCGACGTGTGGGATCCCGGCAAGGTGCTCAAACTCATGGAGACCGAAGGGATGTCGATCGGCGGCGGGCCGCCGTACTTCGTCACCAGCCTGCTCGACCATCCGGACTGCACCGACGCGCACCGTTCCCGGTTCACCACCGTTGGTCTCGGCGGGTCGACCGTCCCCGCGGCGGTGACGCGCCGGCTCGCCGACATGGGGTTCTTCGTGTTCCGCTCCTACGGCAGCACCGAGCATCCGTCCATCACGGGCTCGCGGCCCAGCGCGCCGGAGGACAAACGGCTCTACACCGACGGCGACCCGCGTCCCGGCGTGGAGATCAAGCTCACCGAGGACGGTGAGATCCTCTCGCGCGGACCGGATTTGTGCCTGGGCTACACCGACGACGAGTTGACCGAGCGGGCGTTCGACGACGACGGTTGGTACCACACCGGCGACGTCGGAGTGCTCGACGAGGACGGCTACCTCACCATCACCGACCGCAAGGCCGACGTGATCATCCGTGGGGGAGAGAACATCTCCGCCCTCGAAGTCGAGGAGGTGCTGCTCGGTATGCCCGGAGTGGCCGAGGCCGTCGTGGTCGCTGCGCCCGACAACCGGCTCGGTGAGCGCACCGCAGCGGTGCTTCGCATCCGGCCGGGCAGCACGATGCCATCGCTTGATGAGGTGCGCGCCCACTTCAAGCACGCGGGTGTCGCGGTCCAGAAGTGGCCCGAGGAACTGCACGAGGTGCCCGAGGGCGAGGACTATCCGCGCACGGCGAGCGGAAAGGTTCAGAAGTTCGTCCTGCGGGAGCAGGTGCGAACCATGGCGCGGGGGTAAGTCCGTCGGCACGACCGTCAGCACATTGCGAACCGGACACCAATGAGAATAGGATTCTCGCGAGAAGAAAAGGAGTGTTCCATGGGACAACTTTCACACCGGGTCGACATCCCGTTTCCGCTGTTCGATGCGGACAACCATCTCTACGAGCCACCCGAGGCGATGACCAAGTACCTCCCGAAGGAGTACAAGGACATCGTTCAGTACGTCGAGGTCAACGGCCGCACGAAGATCGCGATCAAGGGCCAGATCAGCAACTACATCCCGAACCCGACCTTCTCGCACGTCGCCAAGCCCGGCGCGTGGGAGGAGTACTTCAAGTTCGGCAACCCCGACGGCAAGAGCAAGCGCGAACTGTTCGGTGAGCCGATGCGCTCGATCCCGGCGTTCTTCGAACCGGCTCCGCGGCTGGAGCTGATGAACGAACTGGGTGTGGACCGGTCGCTGATGTTCCCGACGCTGGCCAGCCTGATCGAGGAGCGCCTGCGCGACGATCCGGTCGCCATACACGTGATCATCCACTCGCTGAACCAGTGGCTGGACGAGGTGTGGGGCTTCAACTACCAGAACCGCATCTTCGTCACCCCGGTGATCACGCTGCCCATCGTCGAGAAGGCGATCGAAGAGCTTGAGTGGGCGGTCGAGCGCGGCGCCCGCGCCATCCTGATCCGTCCGGCGCCGGTCCCCGGTTTCCGCGGCCCGCGTTCGTTCGCACTGCCGGAGTTCGACCCGTTCTGGGAGCGCGTCGTCCACCACGACATCTTCGTCGGCATGCACTCCTCGGACAGCGGCTACTCGCGCTACACCTCGGAGTGGGACGGCGTCGCGCAGGAGATGCTGCCGTTCCAGACCAACGCGATGTCGATCCTCAACGAGTGGCGCCCGATCCAGGACGCCGTGGCGTCGTGGGTCATCCACGGTGCGCTGTTCCGGCACCCGAAGCTCAAGGTCGGCATCGTCGAGGCCGGTTCGAAGTGGATGTTCCCGTTGCTGGACTCGATGGCCGAGGTCTACAAGAAGGCCCCTGAGGCGTTCATGGGCAACCCGATCGAGGAGATCAAGAACCGCATCTTCGTCAGCCCGTTCTACGAGGAGGGCATCGACGACCTGATCAACCTCATCGGCGTGGATCAGGTGCTCTACGGCTCGGACTGGCCGCACCCCGAGGGCCTGGCCGAACCGACGCACTACGTGACCGCGCTCGAACACCTCTCGGTCGAGGATCAGGCGAAGATCATGGGCGGCAACCTGGGTCGCCTCGTCACCGTGTGACGTACCGAAACGCCCCGCGCTGCGACGATCAAGGGCGCCCCGCGCCCGATGAGGAGTAGCGCCATAAACGGGCGCTGCGACGATCAAGGGCGCCCCGCGCCCGATGAGGAGTAGCGCCATCAACACCTGGGAGACCATCCCCGAGATGGTCTTGAGCGTAGCGGACCGTTTCGGCGACGCAGAAGCGGTCGTCGACGGTCCGTTGCGCTTGTCCTTCGGCGAGCTGATCGAGCGGATACGTTGCGCGGCAGGCGCGTTCGCCGACTTTGGGATCGCCAAAGGTGATCGGCTGGCGATCTGGGCGCCGAACTCCGCCGACTGGATCGTCGCCGCGTTTGGTCTGCTGGTCGCCGGTGGTGTGCTCGTTCCGGTCAACACCCGGTTCAAACCGGAGGAGGCGGCCGACGTCATCGGCCGCAGCGGGGCGAAGGCCGTACTGGTGCAGAAGGACTTCCTCGGCCTGGACTATTCGGTGAGCACCGATGTGCCGGTGATCGACCTCGGTTCGGGGTTCCTGTCCGCCGGCGCCCCGTTCGACGACCGCGTCGGCGACCTGACGGGTACCGACATCGCCGACGTCATCTTCACCTCGGGCACCACCGGCAGACCCAAGGGCGCGATGATGAATCACCTCCAGACGCTGCGCGCATACGAGGAGTGGGCGACGCTCGCCGACCTCCGCGAGGGTGATCGCTACCTGATGATCAACCCTTATTTCCACACGTTCGGGCTCAAGGCCGGACTCATCGCCTCGTTCTTACGGGGCGCCACGATGCTTCCGGTGGCCGCGTTCGACGTCGATACGGTGGTCGACCTCGTCGAGCGGGAGCGCATCACGATGTTGCCCGGCCCGCCCACGCTGTACCACTCGCTGCTGACCGTGGCCGACAAGGACCGGCTCGCATCCCTGCGGGCAGGTGTGACCGGCGCGGCCGACATCCCGGTGGAGCTGATCCGCCGCATCCGCGACGAGCTGCCGTTTCAGAGCTTGATGACCGGCTACGGGCTCACCGAAGCCGGCAACGTGACGTTGTCCCGCCCGGGCGACACCCCCGAGGACGTCGCGACGACCGCGGGCCTGCCGTGCGAGGACGTCGAGGTCCGCATCGCCGACGACGGCGAGGTGTTGGTGCGCGGCTACAACGTGATGCAGGGCTATCTCGACGACCCCGCTGCGACCGCCGACGCGATCGACTCCGAGGGCTTCCTGCACACCGGTGATCTCGGCGAGTTCACCGAGTCGGGCCGGCTGCGGATCGTCGGGCGTAAGAAGGACATGTTCATCGTCGGCGGATTCAACGCCTATCCCGCCGAGATCGAAGGCTTTCTGCTCGAACACCCCGCGGTGGCTCAGGCCGCGGTCATCGGGATTCCGGACGACAGGTTGGGCCAGGTGGGCAAGGCATTCATCGTGCGCAGCGCCGGCCACGACGGCGTCACGGGTGAGGACCTCATTTCGTGGAGCCGGGAACGAATGGCGGGTTTCAAGGTGCCACGCTCTGTAGAGTTCCTCGACAGCCTGCCGTTGAACGCCACCGGCAAGGTGATGAAGGACCGCCTTATGGACAATCGCCGCTGAGCGTATGCGTAGCGCGTAAATAGCATTTCCGCAGGAAGACAGTGTTTGCCGGGCGATGCCTGCGCAGGTATCGTCGCGGCGATACTCAAAAATCGATAATGGCATTCTCACTAGTGGTGAAACAGACAAGGAGGGCGCTGTGCCGTCATTCAGGCGCCGCGAGTCGGTGATCGACGCGGACCGCGTCGAAAAGCCGTCGCAGGACGACCCTGAGCAGCGGTCGGCGGACTCGGACGAGGCGCTTCGCCTTGCCGAGGAGGCGGAGGCCGAAGCGGCCGAGGCGGAGGCGCTGGCCGCCGCCGCCCGCGCTCGCGCGAAGGCCATCCGGTTGCGCAGGCAGGCTGACGAGGCCAAAGGCTCCAAGGCGCCGAACTCGGAGGCCGACGAGGTTCCCGAGCCGGTCGAGGAGACGGTGCCCGGGGCGGACCCCACCGACACCGTGGCCGACGACGCCACCCAGCCAGAGGCCGACGACGCGTCGGCAGCCGAGACCGATGAAGCGGCCGACACCGACGTGGTCGACGACTCAGCGAAGCCCGACAACGCTGAGGCGACGAAGCGGTCCCGTCGCCTGCGAATGCCGCGAATCAGGTGGAAGATCGTCGCCGCGGCGGTGGCTGTCGTCCTGATCCTGGCGTTCGGCGCCGCGAGCGCATACATGGTGTGGCAGCACCGGCTGGCCCAGGAGGAGCAGCAGCGCACCGCCGAATTCACCGCCGCCGCGCGGCAGAGCGTCGTGACCCTGATGTCGCTGGACTTCAACAGGGCCCAGGAAGATGTGCAGCGCATCATCGACAACTCGACGGGTCAGTTCAAGGAGGACTTCGAGGCCCAGGCCGAGGACTTCACCCAGGTCGCCAAGGAATCCAAGGTGGTCACCGAGGTCACCGTGAACACTGCCGCGCTGACGTCGATGACCGACACCAACGCCACCGCGCTGGTGTCGGCCACCTCGCGGGTCACCAACACCGCAGGTGCCAATCAGGAGCCTCGCTCATGGCGGTTGAAGGTGGATCTGGTCCGCGAGGGTGATCAGATCAAAATGTCGAAAGTCGAGTTCGTACCGTGAGCGCCGAAACCAAACCCGACGAGGCCAATGTGAAGACCGCGGCCTCCGACGAACCGGAATCGACAGCCGTCGAACCGGAGTCGACGACGGCCGAGGAGGCGCAAGCGGCCGACAACTCGGAAGCGGCCGACAACTCGGAAGCGGCCGAGAAGAGCAGGCCGAAATCCCTGAGTGCCGTGCGGAGGCATCTCGGTGCGATTCTGCTGACAATTCTGCTGGTTATATCGGCGGGTGTAGCGGCCTGGCTTTACTTCTTCCAGTTCCGGGCCGACCAGCAGACCAACCCCGACGCCCAAAGGGTCGCCCTGGAAGCGGCGAAGTCGGGCACCGTGGCGCTCTTGTCGTATGCCCCTGACTCGATGGAGCAGGACTTCACGAACGCGAAGTCGCATCTGACGGGGGACTTCCTGAACTACTACACGCAGTTCACCGAGCAGATCGTGACCCCGGCGGTCAAGGAGAAGCAGGTCAAGACCAGCGCTGCTGTGGTGGAGGCCGGCGTGGCCGAGATGCAGCCCGACACCGCCGTGGTGTTGGTCTTCGTCAACCAGACGACGGTCAGCAAGGAGAATCCGGACGGGGCTTTCGCGGCGAGCGCGGTCAAGGTCGGCTTGACCAAGTCCGACGGCCGCTGGCTGATCAACAAGTTCGACCCCGTGTAGCGTCGCCGCCGTGACGGCGCTTACCGGCCAATCCCTAGCGGCGGTCGTGACGGTGCCTGCCGCCGAAAGCGCTGCCCTCGAACCGGTGGCGGGCCGATCGCCCCTGTCGCGCGTCGTGCACGACTGTCTGAAAGCGGTCACCGATCCCGCCAGGGCCGTGGTGGCGGTCGCCGAACAGCTCGCCGACGACGCGCGTGCGCTACTCGCCGGCGACCGATTACCCGTCGGCCTCGTGGTGGTCGCCGGGACCGCCACACGGGCACAGTGCCTGACTGCCGCACTCGAAAAGGTTGCGGCCGAGCCTGTTTCGGCATCACACGTGCTCGTCTACGACGTCACGCAGCCCCTGACCCCGTCGGAGCTGCAGGCTCGGGTCGTCGAGCGCCTGAGGCAGGGAGCTTCCGTCGTGTTGCCTGTCCTGCCGGTCACCGACAGTGTGAAGGTCGTCGACCAGCGCGGTGTCGTCACGGCCTCACTGGATCGGTCGACGCTTCAGACGGTGCAATATCCCCGCGGTTTCGCCGCCGACCACCTCGGCCGGCTGATCGCCGAGTCGGGCGGGGAGTTCGACGAGGCCGTCGAGGCCATCCGCTCGGCGGTGCCGGTTGTCACGGTCGACGGTGACGCGGAGGCCGTCACGGTCGACCTCCCGCACGACGGAACGCTCCTCGAGGCCATCATCGCGAGCCGCGCCCGGTGAGTGGTGTCAACAGACGTTCGGCGGTCGCGATGTCGCGGGCGTACGTCACCTTGATGTTGTGCGGTTCGCCCGGAAAGGTCTGCACCGCAACGTCGGCGAACGCCTCGACGCACGACGACGTATCGGTGCCCTCGAAGCGGTGACGTTCCGAGCTGCGGTACGCGGCGAGCAGTGGTGCGGCACGGAAGGCCTGCGGTGTCTGCACCCGAACCAGCGCGGACCCGTCGGCCGGCAGCCGCAGGGCGGTGGTCACCACGTCGCGAAGGGGCAATGCCGGTATCGCACCACCGGATTCGCGGGCGAGCGCGAGGGCGCGGTTGAACATCTCGGCGCTGGCCATCGGTCGCGCGGCGTCGTGGATGAGCACGACGTCGATGCGCCCGGACTCGATGTCGGTTTGCAGATGGCGTAGGACGTTGAGTTCGGAACCGTGCCGGGTGTGGCCGCCCTCGACGAGTTCCACATCGGCGGTGGGCAATTCGTGTGCAAGCATGTCCCGCGCCAGCGCCCACTCACCCTTTCGGTGCACCAGCACGATGCGGTCGACGTCTGGCACCGTCGTCAGGGTTTCCAGCGACCACACCGCCATTGGTCGACCCGCGACAGGGAGGTAGGCCTTGTTGCCGTCGGCGCCGACCCTGGTGCCCAAGCCCGCCGCGAGCACGACGGCCACGGCGCACGGCGGTGTCTCGGGCTCCTCGACGGTCACCCTCGTATCTTGGCACCGACCGTTTCGACACCCCACGGCCCGGGTACGCCATTTTGCATGCCGAAGACATCGAAGAGCGGCAGCGCCCGGAAGAGCGAACTGCCCAGCACACTGCAGAAGTCGGACGCCAAGGCCCAGCGGACCTTCGCCAAGGCCCATGACGCCGCTGCCGAAGAGTACGGCGAGGGCGAGCGCGCGCACCGCGTCGCCTACAGCGCGCTCAAGCACAGCTACGAGAAGGTCGGCGACCACTGGGAGGCGAAGTCCGAGAAGGGTCCGTCCGATGAGCGCGCGCGCAGCGGCGGCCCGAACGCCAAGGGCGACACCGCCGAGGGCGTGGATGCCAATTCCTCAAAGAAGCACCTCATGGAAATCGCGCGACACCTTGATATTTCGGGTCGGTCGTCGATGAACAAGGACGAGCTGGTCTCGGCGATCAAGAAGGCCAACCGCCGCGAGACCGCCCGCAACCGCTGACGGATCGGTTCGCTCAGTCGCCTGCGCCGGTGTGTCGGCCGCTGGTATCCAGCCCCTCCAGCAGCATCCGCTCCTGCTCGACCCTCATCACCCGGCGTGCCTTGCCGCGGGTGATGAGAATGCCGACGACCGCGAACGTCCAGATCGCGTACTGCACGGTCCAGGCCAGCCGGAACGAGTCGGAGGAAAATCCGCCCGTCGCGTCGAGGATCGCGCCCATCGCCTGCATCACCAGCAGCGAGGCGATGAAGCCGCCCATGTTGACCAGACCGGAAGCGGTGCCCAGCGTGGCACTGGGGTTGAAGGTGCGTGCGAAGTCGAAGCCGACCATCGAACCAGGTCCGCCCACCGATATCACGACGATCAGCACCACGAGCAGCCACAGCGGCGCCCTGCCGGGTAACGCCAACACAATGGTCCATATCAACGCGTTGCTGGCGATGATCGCCAGGACCAGGCGAGAGCGGCGGTGTGGCCGTCGTCCGGTGATGATGCCGATCAGCACCCCCGCCGAAATGGCGGCCATCACCGAGACGGTCAGCATCAAGCCGGCTACGCCGGCCGAAAGGCCCTGCGCGTTGGTCAGGTAGGGAACGCCCCACATCAGTGCGAACACGGTCACCGAGAACTGCGTGCCCATATGGGTGAAGAACCCGAGTCGGGTGCCCGGTCGCAGCCAGACGGTCTTGACGCTTGCCAGCGTCTCACGCACGGAGACCGCGTGGATCGCTATCGCGTTGCCGTGCGGGGTGTTCTTCACCGACGCGGCAGTCAGCGCCATCGACAAGACGCCGAGCGCGGCCACCGAAACGTAGGCCGTCGTCCAGCCCCACGCGTTGAGGACGGCGAAGAACGGAACCGCCGACAAAACCTGGCCGAGCTGGCCGCAGATACCGGTCAGCTGCGTCACCAGCGGAACCTGGCGGAGGGTGAACCAGTGCGGCACGAGTCGCAGCACCGAGATGAACGTGAACGCGTCGCCGAGACCCACCACCGCCCGTGCCCCGATGGCGGTGGGCAGCGATTCGGTGAACGCGAGCGTGAGTTGGCCGCCGGACATCAGCGCCGCACCCATCAGGATCAGCGTCTTGGAACCGAAGCGGTCCAGTAGTACCCCGGCAGGCACCTGCGCCGCGGCGTAGACGATGACCTGCAGCACGACGAACGTCGAAAGCACGCTGGGGGTGGCGTGGAACCGCTCGGCGGCATCGAGGCCGGACACGCCCAACGTGGTGCGGTCGAGGACGGCGACGATGTACGCAAACAGGCCGGTGGCCCAGACGATCCAGGGACGCACACCGAACCCTTTCTCGCCCGCGGTTGATAAGTCTGACTTTTCCATGGTTCCGCACGGCCGTGCGGCAGCGCTAATTCTGCGCCGGTGAGTTCGCTCACCGACCTGATCGGGCCGTGGCGCCGAGTTGGCTAGCAACAGTGGTTTCGCGTAGGTTCTCGATTGAGACTACTAAATTGACGCTGATAGAAGCACTATGATCGCCTCGTAGAGCGACAGTGGCCGCGAGGTCGATAGTTTGCTCGCGACCGTCGGCGCTATTACAGTGATCGCATGGATCGCCGCGTGGCTCAGCCGGCACGCGCCCCCGGCGGGGTTCGCTACGTTGACTGAATATCGCCTCAACGAGCTGGCGAAGATCTCCGGTGTCAGCGCCCGCAACATTCGTGCGTATCGCGAGCGTGGATTGCTGGATCCGCCGCGCCGGGTCGGCCGGTCGGCGTTCTACGACGACTACCACCTTTCACAATTGCGCACCATCAACCAGCTGCACCGCCGCGGCTTCAACTCCGCCCACATCGCCGAGTTCTTCGCCAGCCTGCGTGAGGGCGCCGACCTCGCCGACATCCTCGGCATCCAGCGGGCCGTGCTGGGTCGTCCTCAACCCGAAGCAGACGCCCGGGAAGCGTCCGTGTCGGCAGAGGCGAACGGGGAGGGGCTTGCGATCGGCGCCGACAGCCACGAGGTGCGGCAGTTGGTCGAGTTCGGCTTGGCGGAGGTGGTCGATGGCGCCGTGGTGTTGACCGATACCGCGGTGCGCCGGGCGGTGGCGCAGTCGGCGGATCCACTCTTATCCGTGCAAGTGCTGTCGCACATCGTCGAGGCCACTGACGGGCCTGTCGACGCGTTGGCGGCTCAGTTCTTCGAGGCCCTCGACGACTTCGTCGCGGCACGGTTTGGCGCAGAGTACGCGCCGACGGCGGAAAGCGGTGATGAGCTCACGCGGACGGTGCGCGAGTACCGGAACCTGTGGACCAGCGTCGTGTCCACTCGCCTGGACGAGGCGCTGCACCGTCACATATCCGACGCGAAATACAGCGTGGGCGGTCTACTCGGCGGACAGGCGGGACCCCCTCAGCGCGGCCCGCTCACTCGGTGATCTGCCGCCATCGTTCGACCCACTCGTCGTAGTCGGTGCAGTCGTCACCGCCGCCGTCGACGCACTTCTTCTGCGGTGTGGTCCAGTAGTGGATCTTGGCGGCGAAGCTCGCATCGGTGGCGTGGTAGATGTCGCAGAAGTCGCGCTCGGTGGTGAACTCGCAGGCCTTGGCGTTGGCGGGTGCCTCGCCGAAGAACTCGGCGGCCTCGGCGTTGACCTCCGGCGAGGAGATCCAGTTCAACCACTTGTACATGCAATTCGGGTGCGCGGCCTTCGATGCGATCATCCACGTGTCCGACCAACCGGTGGACCCCTCTTTGGGCAGCACCGTGTTGACCGGAACCTTGTTGCGCGCCCCGATCGTGTTGGCGATCACCTGCCAGGTGGTGCCGATGACGGAGGCGCCGGACTCGAACGCCTCCACCTCCTTGAGATAGTCCGACCAGTACACGCCGATGCTTTGGCGTTGCTCTTCGAGCAGGTGTACGGCGGCGTCGAGTTGCCGGTCGTCGAGCGAGTACGGGTCGTCGATGCCCAGTTCGGGTCTCTTCTTGGACAGGTACAACGCCGCGTCGGCGATGTAGATGGGCGAGTCGTATGCGGTGACCTTGCCGCGGTACCTGTCGGCGTCGTCGAAGACCGCCGCCCAGGAGTTCGGCGCGTCGCGCACGACCGCGATGTTGTACATCAGCAGGTTGGCGCCCCACCCGTGCGGGATGCCGTACATCTGACCGTTGACCGAATTCCACGGTTTGTCCTTGAGGAACGGCGAGATCGATTCGTAGTGGGGGACCAGTGCGGTGTTCACGGGAGCCACGTCGCCCGCGTAGATGAGCCGAAGGGTCGCGTCCCCGGAGGCCGACACCCCGTCGTATCGCCCGCTGCGCATCAGCCCGACCATCTCGTCGGACGTGTTGCCCAGCGTCACCTCGGTCTGACATCCGGTCTGCTGTTCGAACGGCGTCACCCAGTCGGCTTGCGCGTCGTTGGAGCCGTCTTCGGCATATCCGGCCCAGGCGATCAGGTTGAGTCGGCCCTCGCCCTCGCCGACCGAGCTGAGCGGTTCGATGTTCGGTGGCTCCTGGCCCGCGGGGGACCGTTGCCCGGGTGAGCATCCGGACGTCAGCGCGAACACCAGAACAGCACAGGTGATGACGATCAAGCCGGTTCGCGCGGCGGTGGGCGGCCTGCGCGCCATGGGTGTCACTCCTCGGTCGGTTGGCGGATCGTCGAACCGTGCTACCCGATGATTTCGCGTTTCGGCTTAGCTCGGCAACGCCGCGCCGAGAGAGCGAAGATTGGTGCAGATGTTGCCAGTGACATCCGCGTGATTGCTGTGACGGCTGTCGTATTCTGTGGCACGTGTCAGGATCGTGGCCGATATCGCGGCGGACCGTCCTCAAGGGCGCGGTGGCTGCGCCTGCGGCGCTCGTCCTCGGTGGCGGTGTGCACGCCGCACCCGCGTCGGCGGCGCCGCTTGGGATTCTCCTTGACTACGCCGCGGGTGTGCTCAAGGCCAGCGACATCCGAGCGGCGGGCGCCATGGGGGCGGTTCGCTACGTCTCCGACCGACGACCCGGCGGCGCATGGATGTTGGGAAAGCCGATCCAACTGGCCGAGGCGCGCGACCTGTACCAGGCTGGGCTGAAAATCGCGTCCTGCTATCAGTACGGCAAGAAGGACACTGCCGACTGGCTCGGCGGCCAGAACGCCGGCGTGGCCCACGCGAAACGCGGCTGGGAGCTGCACGTCGCCGCCGGCGGCCCTCAAGGCGCGCCGATCTATGCATCGATCGACGACAATCCGACCTACGAGCAGTACAAACAGCAGGTGGCCCCGTACCTGCGTGGCTGGGAAGCGGTGCTGGGCAAGCAGCGCGTCGGTGTCTATGCCAACTCGAAGACGATCGAGTGGGCGCTACAGGACGGCATCGGAACGTACTACTGGCAGCACAACTGGGGATCGCCGGGGAAGGTCGCGCATGCGGCCGCCCATCTGCATCAGGTCGAGATCGACAGCCGATCGATCGCGGGGGTCGGCGTGGACATCAACCACATCCTCAAGCCCCAATTTGGGCAGTGGGACTAAACCTTACCGATCAGTAAGTACGTTCAGCAAACTTTTCTCGGTGGCCGACGGCTCCGAGAAGACAGATCACGCCCGTCTGTCTCGTCTGAGCTCGGCGACGCCGCTGGTGAGACGCGTCGAAAATTTCTTCATAACGATTTGATAACGAAACCGCCGTGATCAGGGCACTTCTGCCTACTCGACCGTAACCACCTTCATGCAGGACGTTTGTCCCGAATACCTTCGGCCGGTGTCGAACTGCACGTTATCCAACCGCTGGTTACCCGAGCGTAGAACCCGTCAGTAACCATTTCGGGTGCGAAATCGAGCGCGCTTCTTATGACACTCTTAGTACGGCTGGAGTGCACGGAAGGCGGTTCGGCGAGGTCACGACAAAACCTCGGAAGGCCTCGAAACCGCCCGACCGGACCAGCGGATTCGACGCCGAATCGCGTGGCGCCGCGGCAGGAAGCCGGGAGCCATCCGAGCTTCTGAGACGACAGCCGACGACGAGCATGACGCGGGACAGAGGGAGATAACGAGACGTGACGATCAACGAGCAGCACCGGGTGACCACCGACCGCACTGCGGGAGCGGCCCATGCCGGTAATCAGGCCCTCGTCGATCGGCTGAACTCCGGCGAGCCCTATGCCGTGGCCTTCGGCGGCCAAGGCGGCTCGTGGCTGGAGAACCTCGAGGAGTTGGTCAGCTCGGCCGGCATCGAGTCCGAACTCAGCGAGGTGGTCGGTGAGGCGGCACTTCTCCTCGAGCCCGTCGCACGCGAACTGGTCGTCGTGCGCCCGATCGGTTTTGAGCCGCTGCAATGGGTGCGCGCGCTGGCCGCCGACGAGCCTCTGCCCGCGACGAAGCAACTCATCACCGCGGCCATCTCCGGACCCGGGATCCTGCTGGCGCAGATGGCCGCGATCCGCGCCGCCGTCCGCCAGGGCCTGGATCTGTACGACGCCCCGCCTGTCGCGATGGCCGGGCACTCGCAGGGAATCATGGCCTGTGAATCCCTGCGGTCGCGCGGCACCAAAGACGCCGAACTCCTGGCGCTGCTGCAGCTGATCGGCGCGGCTGGGTCACTGGTGTCCCGTCGGCGCGGCATGGTGGGCCGCGGCGACAAGTCGCCGATGGTGTCGGTGACCAACGTCGATCCCGACCGAATCGCAGAACTGCTCGAAGAGTTCTCCTCCGATGTGCGCACAGTGCTGCCGCCGGTGCTGTCGATCCGCAACGGCAGGCGTTCGGTCGTCATCACCGGCACCCCCGAGCAGCTCGGGCGGTTCGAGCTCTACTGCTCCAAGATCACCGAGAAGGAAGAAGCCGAGCGCAAGAACAAGGTTCGCGGTGGCGCGATCTTCAGCCCGGTCTTCCACGGCGTGCAGGTCGAGGTCGGCTTCCACACGCCGCGGCTGGCAGACGGTGTTGAGGTGGTTGACGGGTGGGCTGCCAAGTGCGGCATCGACCCCGATCTCGCCCACGAAATGACCGAGGCGATCTTTGTGCGCCCGATCGACTGGGTCGCCGAGGTGGAGCGGCTGCACGATGCGGGCGCGAAGTGGATCGTCGACCTCGGCCCCAGCGACACCGTGACTCGGCTGACCGCCCCGATCATCCGCGGGCTGGGCGTGGGCATCGTCCCCGCCGCCACCCGGGTGGGACAGCGCAACCTGTTCACGGTCGGCGCTGAACCCGAGGTTCCGCCAGCGTGGTCGAGCTATGCGCCGACCACCGTCCAGCTGCCCGACGGTTCGGTGAAACTCTCGACGAAGTTCACCCGCCTCACCGGGCGCTCGCCGATCCTGCTCGCGGGCATGACCCCCACGACCGTCGACGCCAAGATCGTCGCCGCCGCAGCCAATGCCGGACACTGGGCCGAGCTCGCCGGCGGCGGGCAGGTCACCGAGGAGATCTTCTCCGACCGCATCGCCGAGCTGACCACCCTGCTCGAGCCGGGCCGTGCCGTGCAGTTCAACTCGCTGTTCCTCGATCCCTATCTGTGGAAGCTGCAGCTGGGGGGCAAGCGCCTGGTGCAGCGGGCCCGTCAGTCGGGTGCGCCCATCGACGGTGTCGTTGTCTCCGCGGGCATCCCCGAGCTCGAGGAAGCCGTCGAGCTGATCGACGAACTGAACACCGTCGGCATCAAGCACGTGGTGTTCAAGCCCGGCACGGTCGACCAGATCAAGTCGGTCATCAAGATCGCCGCCGAGGTGCCGAACAAGGACGTCATCGTCCACATCGAGGGTGGCCGGGCCGGTGGACACCACTCCTGGGAAGACCTCGACGACCTGCTCCTGAGCACTTACGGCGAGCTGCGCAAGCTGTCGAACATCACCGTCTGCGTCGGCGGCGGCATCGGCACCCCCGAGCGCGCTGCCGAGTACCTGTCCGGACGCTGGGCCTCCGAGTACGGCTTCCCGGCCATGCCGGTCGACGGCATCCTCGTCGGGACCGCGGCGATGGCGACGCTGGAGGCCACCACGTCTCCGGCCGTCAAGCAGATGCTGGTCGAGACCAGTGGAACCGACCACTGGATCAGCGCCGGAAAAGCGCAGGGCGGCATGGCATCCAGCCGCAGCCAGCTCGGTGCGGACATCCACGAGATCGACAACGCCGCCTCGCGGTGCGGCCGGCTGCTCGACGAGGTCGCCGGTGACGCCGAGGCCGTGGCCGAGCGGCGCGACGAGATCATCGCGGCGATGGCCACCACCTGCAAGCCGTACTTCGGTGACATCGGGGAGATGACCTACCTGCAGTGGCTGCAGCGTTACGTGGAGTTGGCCATCGGTGACGACGACAGCACCGCCGACACCAAACTGGCCGACAGCCCATGGCTGGCCGATACCTGGCGCGAGCGGTTCGCTGACATGCTGCACCGCGCCGAAGCTCGCCTGCACCCGCAGGACTCCGGCCCGATCCCGACGCTGTTCAATGACGCTGCGCTGCTGGACGATCCGGCTCGGGCGATCGCAACCCTGGCAGGGCGCTACCCGGAGGCCGAGACGCTGCGCCTGCACCCCGCCGACGTGCCATGGTTCGTCACGCTGTGCAAGAAGCCGGGTAAGCCGGTCAACTTCGTCCCGGTGATCGATAAGGACGTGCGTCGGTGGTGGCGCAGCGACTCGTTGTGGCAGGCCCACGACGCCCGCTACACCGCCGACCAGGTGTGCATCATCCCCGGTACCCAGGCCGTCGCGGGGATCACCCGCGTCGACGAGCCGGTCGGTGAGCTGCTCGACCGCTTCGAGCAGGCCGCCATCGACGAGGCGGTGGTCGTCAACGGCCAACCGGTGAAGGTGGTGTCGCGCCGGCAGGCGCGCGCCGACGTCACCGGCCCGCTTGCGGTGGTGCTGGATTCGCCCGACGTGTTGTGGGCCGGCCGCGTCGCGATCAACCCGGTGCATCGGATCGGCTGTCCCGACGAGTGGCAGGCCAACGAGAACCGGAGTGCGACCCACCCGTCGACCGGTGCCCGCCTCGAGCTCAGCGGTGAGCGCGTGACGTTGAGCGTCCCGCTGTCCGACATCTGGATCGACATCCCGTTCACCCTGCCGTCGTGCACCGTCAACGGCGGCATGCCGGTCGTCACCGTCGAAGACGCCTCGGTCGCAATGCGTTCCGTGCTCGCGATCGCCGCCGGTGTGGACGGGCCCGATGCCCTTCCACCGGTGCACGACAACACCGCGACGGTGACCGCGGACTGGGACCCCGAACGGGTCGCCGACCACACCGGGGTCACCGCCGCGTTCGGTGCGCCGCTGGCGCCCGGCCTGACGCTGGTGCCCGACGCGCTCGTCGGCTATTGCTGGCCCGCGGTGTTCGCCGCGATCGGCTCGGCGATCACCGATGACGGTTTCCCCGTCATCGAAGGGCTGCTGAGCCTGGTCCACCTCGACCACGCTGCGCACCTGTTGACGCAGATGCCCAAGGACCGGGCCGAATTGACCGTCACCGCAACCGCTTCGGCTGCCCGCGACACCGAATATGGTCGCGTCGTACCCGTGTCGGTGCAGATCCGCGACACCGGGGGCACGCTGCTGGCCGAGCTCGAGGAACGCTTCGCGATCCGCGGGCGCACCGGTGCTGCCGAACTGGGCGACCCGTCGCGCGCGGGCGGTGCGGTCACCGACAACGCGACCGACACCCAGCGTCGTCGCCGCCGGGACGTCACGGTCACCGCGCCCACCGACATGAGTGCGTTCGCCGTCGTGTCGGGAGACCACAACCCGATTCACACCGACCGCGCCGCCGCGCTGCTCGCGGGTCTGAAATCGCCTATCGTGCACGGCATGTGGCTGTCGGCGGCCGCGCAGCACGTCGTGGCCGCTACCGACGGCAGGCCCGCCCCGCCGGCCCGGGTGGTCGGCTGGACGTCGCGGTTCCTCGGCATGGTGCTGCCGGGTGACGACATCGAGTTCCGCGTCGACCGCGTCGGAATCGACCGCGGCGCCGAGATTCTCGAGATCAGCGCCAAGGTCGCCGGTGAGCTCGTGATGTCGGCGACGGCGCAGTTGGCCGCGCCGAAAACCGTGTACGCGTTCCCCGGTCAGGGCATCCAGCACAAGGGCATGGGCATGGAGGTGCGAGCCCGGTCCAAGGCGGCCCGCAAGGTGTGGGACACCGCCGACAAGTTCACCCGCGAGACGCTGGGCTTCTCGGTGCTGCACGTGGTGCGGGACAACCCGACCAGCCTGATCGCCAGCGGTGTGCACTACCACCATCCCGACGGTGTGCTCTTTTTGACGCAGTTCACCCAGGTCGCCATGGCGACCGTGGCCGCCGCCCAGGTCGCCGAGATGCGGGAGCAGGGCGCGTTCGTCGAGGGTGCGATCGCCTGCGGTCACTCCGTCGGCGAGTACACCGCGCTCGCGTGCGTCAGCGGCGTCTACGAGCTCGAGGCGCTACTCGAGGTGGTGTTCCACCGCGGCAGCAAGATGCACGACATCGTGCCGCGCGACCACCTCGGCCGGTCGAACTACCGGCTCGCCGCGATCCGGCCGTCGCAGATCGACCTCGACGATGCCGACGTCAAACAGTTTGTTGCTGACGTCTCCCGGAGTACCGGTGAATTTCTAGAAATCGTCAACTTCAACCTGCGCGGCTCGCAGTACGCGATCGCCGGCACGGTGCGCGGCCTCGAGGCCTTGGAGGAGGAGGTCGAGCGGCGCCGCGAGATCAGCGGCGGCAAGCGGTCGTTCATCCTGGTGCCCGGCATCGACGTGCCGTTCCACTCCTCGGTGCTGCGGGTCGGCGTGGCCGACTTCCGCCGCTCCCTGGAGCGGGTGATGCCGCGCGATCAGGATCCGGATCTCATTGTCGGCAAGTACATTCCGAACCTGGTGCCGCGTCCGTTCACACTCGATCGCGACTTCATCGAGGAGATCAGGGATCTGGTGCCTGCCGAGCCGCTCGACGAGATCCTCGCCGACTACGACACCTGGCGTAACGAGAAGCCACGCGAGCTCTGCCGCAAGATCGTCATCGAGCTGCTGGCGTGGCAGTTCGCCAGCCCGGTGCGGTGGATCGAGACCCAGGACCTGTTGTTCATCGAGGAGGCCGCGGGCGGTCTCGGGATCGAGCGCTTCGTCGAGATCGGTGTGAAGTCCGCGCCGACCGTCGCGGGTCTGGCCGCCAACACACTGAAGCTTCCCGAGTACTCGCACAGCACAACCGAAGTGCTGAACTCGGAGCGCGACGCTGCGGTGTTGTTCGCCACCGACACCGACCCTGAGCCCGAACTCGAGGACGCACCGGCCCCGGCTCCCGCGGCCGAAGCCGCGGCGCCCGTCGAGACGGCCGCACCGGCCGCCCCGGCGGCGGCCGCGCCCGCGGGCGGTCCTTCGCCGTCTGTCGCACCCGCGGGCGCTCCGCGACCCGACGACCTGACGTTCGACGCCTCCGACGCCACCATGGCGTTGATCGCGCTGTCGGCCAAGATGCGCATCGACCAGATCGAGCCGCTGGACTCCATCGAGTCGATCACCGACGGTGCGTCTTCGCGGCGCAACCAGCTGCTGGTGGATCTCGGCTCCGAGCTCAACCTCGGTGCCATCGACGGGGCGGGCGAAGCCGACCTGGCCGCGTTGAAGGGACAGGTCACCAAGCTGGCCAGGACCTACAAACCGTTCGGCCCCGTGCTGTCCGACGCGGTCAACGACCAGCTGCGCACCGCTTTCGGGCCGTCCGGCAAGCGTCCGGCCTACATCGGCGAGCGGGTCACCAAGACCTGGGAGCTGGGCCCGGGCTGGATCAAGCATGTCACCGTCGAGGTGGCGCTGGGTACCCGTGAGGGAACCAGCGTGCGCGGTGGTGAGTTGGGTGGCCTGCACGACGGCGCGCTGGCCGACGCCGCCACCGTCGACAAGGTCATCGACAGCGCGGTCGCCTCGGTGGCGGCACGCCGCGGTGTGGCGGTGTCTCTGCCTTCGGCCGCGGGAAGCAGTGGGGGCGTGGTGGATTCCGCCGCGCTGACCGAGTTCGCCGAACGGGTCACCGGCCCCGACGGCGTGCTCGCCTCGGCAGCGCGGATGATCCTGGGACAGCTCGGCCTGGAGACCCCGGTCCCGGTGCCGGAGGCCACCGACGCCGAGCTGATCGATCTGGTCACCGCCGAACTGGGTTCGGACTGGCCGCGACTGGTGGCGCCCGTGTTCGACGGTCGCAAGGCGGTGCTCTTCGACGACCGCTGGGCCAGCGCCCGCGAGGACCTGGCCCGTCTCTGGTTGTACGACGAGGACGAGATCGACAAGGGCTGGCAGCGACTCTCGGAACGCTTCGAGGGCGCAGGCCACGTGGTCGGTACGCAGGCCACGTGGTGGCAAGGTAAGGCGCTGGCCGCGGGTCGCAACATCCACGCCTCGCTGTACGGCCGCGCGGCCGCGGGTGCCGAGAATCCGGGCACCGGCCGCTACCACCACGAGGTCGCCGTCGTCACCGGCGCGTCCAAGGGCTCGATCGCGGCGTCGGTGGTCGCACAGTTGCTCGACGGCGGTGCCACCGTCATCGCGACGACGTCGAAGCTAGACGACGACCGGCTGGCGTTCTACCGGACGCTCTACCGCGACCACGCCCGCTGGAACGCGAAGTTGTGGGTGGTGCCCGCCAACATGGCGTCCTACACCGACATCGACGCGCTGGTTCAGTGGGTCGGCACCGAGCAGACCGAAAGCCTTGGGCCGCAGTCGATCCACATCAAGGACGCTCAGACCCCGACGTTGCTGTTCCCGTTCGCCGCGCCGCGGGTGGCGGGCGACCTGTCCGACGCCGGGTCGCGCGCCGAGATGGAGATGAAGGTGCTGTTGTGGGCGGTGCAGCGGCTGATCGCCGGCCTGTCGCACATCGGCGCCGAGCGCGACATCGCCGCACGCCTGCACGTGGTGCTGCCCGGTTCGCCGAACCGCGGCATGTTCGGCGGCGACGGCGCCTACGGCGAGGCGAAGTCCTCGCTCGACGCGCTGGTCTCGCGGTGGAAGGCCGAGTCGTCGTGGGCGCAGCGGGTTTCGCTTGCACACGCGCTGATCGGCTGGACCAAGGGAACTGGTCTGATGGGCCACAACGACGCGATCGTCGGTGCGGTCGAAGAGGCCGGTGTGCGCACGTTCACCACCGACGAGATGGCGGGCATGCTGCTCGGGCTGTGCGACATCGAGGCCAAGGTCGCCGCGGCGCGTGAGCCGCTGCAGGCGGACTTCACCGGCGGGCTGGCCGATGTCGACATCGACATGGCCGAGCTGGCCGCCAAGGCCCGCGAAGAGATGGTGACCGAAAGCCACACTGAGGAAACCGATCCCGAGGGCACCGTGCGTGCCCTGCCGTCACCGCCGCGCGGCTACAAGTCCGCGCCGGCGCCCGAGTGGGCCGACCTCGACGTCGATCCCGCCGATATGGTGGTGATCGTCGGCGGCGCCGAACTCGGGCCGTACGGTTCCTCGCGCACCCGTTTCGAGATGGAGGTCGAGAACGAGTTGTCGGCCGCCGGCGTCCTCGAACTGGCGTGGACGACCGGGCTGGTCAAGTGGGAGGACGATCCCACGCCGGGCTGGTACGACACCGAAACCGGTGACCTGGTCGACGAGGGCGAGCTGGTGGAGCGCTACCACGACGCCGTGGTCGAGCGGGTCGGTATCCGCGAATGGGTGGACGACGGAGCGATCGACCCGGATCACGCGTCGCCGCTTCTGGTTTCGGTCTTCCTCGATAAGGACTTCACATTCGTCGTGTCGTCGGAGGCCGAGGCCCGCGGATTCCTGAAGTTCGATCCGGAGCACACCGTGATCGCGCCCGTGCCCGACAGCGGCGACTGGCAGGTGACCCGCAAGGCGGGCACCGAGGTCCGGGTTCCGCGGAAGGTCAAGCTGTCCCGCACAGTGGGCGCGCAGATCCCGACCGGGTTCGACCCGATGGTGTACGGTGTCAGCCAGGAGATGACGAACTCCATTGACCGGCTGGCGATCTGGAACCTCGTCACCACCGTCGATGCGTTCCTGTCGGCGGGGTTCAGCCCGAACGAGCTGATGCGCTGGGTGCACCCGAGCCTGGTGGCCAGCACGCAGGGCACCGGCATGGGCGGTATGACGTCGATGCAGACGATGTACCACGGCAACCTGCTGGGCCGGAACAAGCCGAACGACATCCTGCAGGAGGTCCTGCCTAACGTCATCGCCGGGCACGTCGTCCAGAGCTATGTCGGCAGTTACGGGGCGATGATCCACCCGGTCGGTGCCTGTGCGACGGCGGCCATCTCCGTCGAGGAGGGCGTCGACAAGATCAAGCTGGGCAAGGCCGAGTTCGTGGTCGCCGGCGGGTACGACGACACGACCCTCGAAGCGGTCATCGGGTTCGGTGACATGGCCGCGACCGCGGACACCGCGATGATGCGGGCCCGGGGGATCAGTGACTCGAAGTTCTCCCGCGCTAACGATCGTCGTCGGCTCGGGTTCGTCGAGGGCCAAGGCGGCGGGACCATCCTGCTCGCCCGCGGCGATCTCGCGCTCAAGATGGGACTGCCCGTGCTCGCGGTGGTGGGCTACGTGTCGTCGTTCGGCGACGGTGTGCACACGTCGATCCCGGCGCCCGGTCTTGGTGCGTTGGCCGCAGGCCGCGGCGGTCGCAAGTCGCAGCTGGCGAACTCGCTGGGCGAACTCGGCGTCGGACCCGACGACATCGCCGTGGTGTCCAAGCACGACACGTCGACGCTGGCCAACGATCCCAACGAGACCGAGCTGCACGAGCGGCTCGCCGACGCGCTGGGTCGCTCGGACGGGGCACCGCTGTTCGTGGTGTCGCAGAAGAGCCTGACCGGTCACTCGAAGGGCGGCGCGGCAGCGTTTCAGATGATGGGGCTGTGTCAGATCCTGCGCGACGGTGTCATTCCGCCGAACCGCAGCCTGGATTGTGTCGACGACGAGCTCGCCGGCTCCGCGCACATGGTGTGGTTGCGGGAGACCCTGCACTTCGGCGGCTCGTTCCCGCTGAAGGCGGGGCTGATCACCAGCCTGGGCTTCGGCCATGTGTCCGGTCTGATCGCGCTGGTGCATCCGCAGGCGTTCCTTGCCGCGCTGAGCCCCGAGCAGCGCGCCGACTACAAGCAGCGTGCGGATGCCCGGGTGCTGGCCGGCCAACACCGGCTGGCATCGGCGATCGCCGGCGGCAAGTCGCTGTACGAGAAGCCGGCCGACCGCCGGTTCGGCCACGACGCCCCCGAGAAGCGGCAGGAAGCCGACATGCTTCTCGATCCGGCATCGCGGCTCGGCGACGACGACGTGTATGTGCCCGGCGGAAGCGGGCGATGAGCGCTTGCGCGACGCGCGAAGGGTATGAGATAGCGTTCGGCCCATGGCGATAGTCGGGGTGGGGATCGATCTGGTCTCCATTCCCGAGTTCGCCGAACAGGTCGACCAGCCCGGGACGGTCTTTGCCGAGACGTTTACCCCCGGTGAGCGGCGCGACGCCGCCGACAAGAGTTCGTCGGCGGCGCGGCATCTGGCCGCGCGCTGGGCGGCCAAGGAGGCTGTCATCAAGGCGTGGTCGGGGTCGCGGTTCTCCAAGCGGCCGGTGCTGCCCGAGGGTATCCACCGCGACATCGAGGTCATCACCGACATGTGGGGCAGGCCGAAGGTGCGGCTGTCGGGCGCGATCGCCGAGCACCTGAAGGATGTGACGATCCACCTGTCGTTGACCCACGAGGCGGGCACCGCCGCCGCCGTCGCCATCCTCGAAGAGCGCTAACCCCGACATGCGAGCGACCCCACGCCAGTAGGCGAGCGACCGTGTCCGCACACGACACGCCGCGGATTTGCGGCACTTCGCGGTCGCTCGCGGCAGGTGACTGACCAGCTAGTGTCGTCGCCATGGGCGATCTGGTGCAGAGGCTGCGTGAGGTGTTGCCGGAGGTTCAGCGCGATCTGGAAGATCTGGTGCGCATCGAATCGGTGTGGGCGGACCCGGCGCGGCGCGGCGAGGTGCAACGCAGCGCCGACGCGGTGGCGAAGCTGTTGACCGACGCCGGTTTCGGTGATGTACAGATCGTGAGCGAGGGCGGTGCGCCCGCCGTCATCGCGCGCCATCCCGCACCGATCGGAGCGCCGACGGTGTTGTTGTACGCCCACCACGATGTGCAACCCGAAGGCGATCCGGCGCAGTGGCTTTCGCCGCCGTTCGAACCGACCGAGCGTGACGGACGCCTCTACGGTCGAGGCACCGCCGACGACAAGGCAGGCATCGCAACACATTTGGCGGCCTTCCGCGCGCACGGCGGCAACCCGCCCGTCGGCGTCACCGTGTTCGTCGAAGGGGAGGAGGAGTCGGGGTCCCCGTCACTGTCGCGGCTGCTGGCCGCGCACCACGACGCCCTGGCCTCCGACGTGATCGTCATCGCCGACTCCGACAACTGGAGCACCGAGGTGCCGTCGCTGACGGTGTCGCTGCGCGGGCTCGTCGACTGCGTCGTCGAGGTGGCCACGCTCGACCACGGCCTTCACTCCGGGCTGTGGGGTGGCGTCGTGCCCGACGCGGTCAGCGTGCTGGTGCGATTGTTGGCCAGCCTGCACGACGACGATGGCAACGTCGCGGTGACCGGCCTGCACGAGGGTGTGGCCGCCGACGTCGACTTCCCACCCGAGCGTGTCCGCGAGGAGACCGGCTTGCTGGCGGGTGTGTCCGAGATCGGTTCGGGCTCAGTGCCGCAGCGGTTGTGGGCCAAACCGGCGATCACCATCATCGGGATCGACACGACGCCGATCGACAAGTCGTCCAACACCTTGATCCCGCGAGCACGGGCCAAGGTCAGCATGCGCATCGCGCCGGGTGCAGACGTGGAACAGCACATGGAGGCGTTGACCCGCCATCTCGAGCAGCACGCCCCGTGGGGTGCCCAGGTGACCGTCACCCGGGGTGACCACGGGCAGCCGTACGCCATCGACGCCACCGGCCCGGTCTACGACGCTGCCCGAGCGGCCTTCCGAGAGGCGTGGGGCTCCGAGCCCGTCCATACCGGCGTCGGCGGTTCGATCCCGTTCATCGCTGAGTTCGCCGATGCGTTCCCGTCGGCGAAGATCCTGGTGACCGGCGTGGAAGACCCTGCGACACAGGCGCACAGCGTCAACGAGAGCCTGCACCTCGGGGTGCTGGAACGCGCCGCCGTGTCCGAGGCCCTGTTGCTGGCGAACCTGGGCTCAGAGGGACAGGTCGCGTCGTAGCTTGGCGACGTGCCCGGTGGCGCGCACGTTGTACTGGGCGACCTCGATCTTGCCCTTCTCGTCGACGACGAACGTCGACCGAATCACACCCTGAACGGTCTTGCCGTACATGGTCTTTTCCCCGAACGCGCCCCACGCGGTGAGCACTTCACGATCCGGGTCGGACAGCAGCGGGAAGGTCAGCTTCTCCTTATCGCGGAACTTGGCCAGCTTCTCCGGCTTGTCCGGTGAGATGCCGATGACGTCGAGGCCGGCATCGTTGAGTTCGTGGAGGTTGTCGCGGAAATCACAGGCCTGTTTGGTGCAGCCGGGGGTCGAGGCCGCCGGATAGAAGTACACGATGACCTTGCGGCCCTTGAAGTCGGACAGCTTGACGGTGTTGCCGTCGGCGTCGGGCAGGCTGAACGCAGGGGCTTTGTCACCGACCTCGAGTCGCGGAGTCTGTGGCACGCGCGGGCATCCCTTCTGTCGACCGGTGCGCTACAGCGAGCGCGGGCTGCTCTAGGGTAGATCGGCAGGCTCCATCTGGGAGCACCGACTTGGACGGCTTGGAGGCGCACGTGGCAGACCGCGATCCCGAGACCATCAAGCAGGACATCGACCAGGCTCGGGAGCAACTCGCGGCGACGGTGGACACCCTCGCCGAGCGTGCCAACCCCAGTCGGTTGCTCGACGACGCCAAGTCGGCGGCAATCCGATTTGTGACGAAACCCGCAGTGGCGGTGACGCTTGCCGGTCTCGGAGTAGTCGCGCTCGTGCTCGTCGTGCGCCGGGTTCGGCAGAACTGAGCGAACGCTCTCAGCGCCGTCGCGGCGTGCGGAACAGGTCGGAGAACGAGAAACCAGGGGGATTGGCGACCCGGCCCAGCCGGTTGCAGCTGTACACAGCGACCGGACCCCGGGCAGTTACTTCGGCGGACGCACCCGCGCCCGCTCCGTCTGCCGTATATGAGCCGCTAGGCTGCGCCATCAGCTAAGTTCCTTATTCCTTTCGGATTTTTGCTGTCTTTGTGCTTCTCGTAGGTCAGCTAACGTGACTGTAGCAGACCGACTTCTTTTATCGCAGCTTGAACCATAGAAAGTCCAGGGGGGCAGCATCTCCGCAACGGCGCCGAAGGTGAGATGTTCGTCTCCATAAGCCGCGTTATGTAGTCCACAGCACACATGTCTCACAAGGCAGCAAATTGGGCTCAAAATTTACGCAACCGTAATCCGGCAACGTCGGCACTTGATGTTTGCGCGCGACACCGCGCGGGAAAAACGAACACGACCGTGACGCACTGTCACGGTCGCACTCAATCGAAGCTTGTGCGCCGTCAGGGTTTCGAACCCCGGACCCGCTGATTAAGAGTCAGCTGCTCTACCAACTGAGCTAACGGCGCGCGGGTGCGACAATAACAGGACTTGCTGTGCAGGACGAAATCTCCGGCCCCGACGTCGCCTCGACGATGTCCGCGTCGCAACCCGTCCTCGATTTTGCCCTTAGACTGTTGCCAAGAATGATCGATCCCGTAGTCCCTGGTTGTGAGGTGGAGTAAGCAATGTGGCGAGTCCGTTCAGTGGCCCGTCCGCGTCGACGTGCATGGTTGGTGACCGTTACGCTGATCCCCGCCATGGCGCTCGCGTTGTCCGCATGCGGCGGTAACTCGGCGCCGCAGCAGCCCCAGGTGATCGACGACAAGGGAACTCCGTTCGGAGACCTGCTCGTCCCGAAGCTGACCGCATCGGTGACCGACGGCGCCGTGGGCGTCAGTGTGGACTCACCGGTGACCGTCAGCGCGGAGGACGGCGTGCTCGAATCGGTCACCATGGTGAACGAGTCCGGCAAGTCGGTCGCGGGCGTCTTGAGCCCGGACGGGCTGACCTGGTCGACCACCGAACCACTCGGCTACAACAAGCGCTACACGCTAACGGCCGAGTCGCTTGGGCTCGGCGGCGCCACCACCCGGCGGATCGCCTTCGAGACCCATTCGCCCGAGAACCTGACCATGCCGTACGTGCTGCCCAACAACGGTGAGGTGGTCGGCGTCGGACAACCGGTCGCCGTCCGGTTCGACGAGAGCATCACCAACCGGGTGGCCGCGCAGAAGGCCATCAAGATCAAGACGGATCCACCGGTCGAGGGCGCGTTCTACTGGCTGAGCAACCAAGAGGTGCGGTGGCGGCCCGCGAACTACTGGGAGCCCGGCACGAAGGTCGACGTCGCGGTGAACACCTACGGCGTCGACCTCGGAGACGGCCTCTTCGGTCAGGAGAACGTCACCACGAGCTTCACGATCGGCGATGAGGTCATCACCAGCATCGACGACAGCACGAAGACGCTGACGGTCAAGCGCAACGGCGAGGTGATCAAGACCATGCCGGTGTCGATGGGCAAGAACAGCACGCCCACCAACAACGGCGTCTACATCGTCGGGGACCGGCGCTCACACATGGTGATGGACTCGTCGACCTACGGCGTTCCGGTCAACTCCGCCAACGGGTATCGCACCGAGGTGGATTGGGCGACCCAGATCTCCTACAGCGGCATCTACGTCCACGCCGCACCGTGGTCCGTGGGCAGTCAGGGCTACAGCAACGTCAGCCATGGGTGCATCAACGTCAGCACGAGCAACGGACGGTGGTTCCACGACAACTCCAAGCGCGGAGACGTCGTTGAGATCGTCAACACCGTCGGGTCGACGCTGCCGGGCACCGACGGTCTCGGGGACTGGAACATCCCGTGGGATCAGTGGAAGGCCGGCAACGCCAACCTCTGATGTGAGCGGCTGACGGGGCACAGCGCCTCAGCGCCGAAGGCCCCTCAGCGCCGCGGCGAATGTGAAACCTGGGCGGAATTGCGCCCGGAATTTCGCATGGGCTCACGAATGGGCGCCATAAGCCCTGCCGACGGTCGAAAAAAGAGTCAGGAAGCGAAGATTCGCTCCCTGACTCATTGGGGTGGCTGACGGGACTCGAACCCGCGACATCCAGGATCACAACCTGGTGCTCTACCAACTGAACTACAGCCACCATCGCCGCGAACCCTGTTGGGCACGGCGGCGACGTCGATACTAACCGCTCGAACGCTCGGCGGCCGAATCGATGTCGTCGGCGCTCTCGTTCGGCGGCCCCAATTCTTGGGCCACGGCCGCGATATCGCTGGTCGACGGCCCGGGTGGGGCCACGAACGCGGTGCGGCGGTAGTACTGCAGCTCACGGATCGACTCGTGGATGTCGGCCAGCGCACGGTGCGCGAGGCCCTTCTCGGGCTGGCCGAAGTAGATGCGGGGATACCAGCGCCTGCACAACTCCTTGATCGAGCTCACGTCGATCATCCGGTAGTGCAGGTAGTCGTCGAGCTTGGGCATGTCGCGGGCGATGAAGCCGCGGTCGGTGGCGATCGAGTTGCCCGCCAGCGGCGCCGTCTTGGCCTGTTTGACGTGGGTGCGGATGTAGTCGAGGACCAGCTCCTCGGCTTCGGGCACGGTGACGGTCGACGCCTTGACCTCGTCGATCAACCCCGAGCGGGTGTGCATCTCGGTGACCACCGGGATCATCGACGCCAACGCTTCGTCGTCGGTGTGGATGACGACGTCGATGCCGTCGCCGAGAATGTTGAGATCAGCGTCTGTCACCAGCACCGCGATTTCGATGAGCCGGTCGGTCTTGAGATCCAGGCCCGTCATCTCGCAGTCGATCCACACCAGTTCGTCACGCACGACGCTCACATTAAGCCTTGCCGCTGCATGCGGCCCGTTGCACCCCGTCCGTCGGGTGCGTCGCGGGCGTTAGGGTGCCAGCCATGGCCAGTGAGTCCACGCCCACCCCCGCACAGAAGATCGCCGCAGGTTACGCCGCCGAAGGGGCCGCGCTGGAGCTTGGCTCCGTCGTCGTCGACGGCGCCTGTGATCCGACCGCGCAGGTTCGCATCCCGCTGGCCACCGTCAACCGCCACGGGCTGGTCGCCGGCGCCACCGGTACCGGCAAGACGAAATCGCTGCAGGTGCTCGCCGAACAGCTTTCGGCCGCGGGGGTGCCGTGTGTGATGGCCGACGTCAAGGGCGACCTCTCGGGGCTGTCGCGACCCGGCGAGGCCAACGAGAACGTCACTGCGCGGGCCGCCGACACCGGTGACGACTGGGCGCCGACGGGGTATCCCGTCGAGTTCCTGTCCCTGGGCACCACCGGTATCGGGGTGCCGGTGCGCGCGACCATTTCCAGTTTCGGCCCGATCCTGCTGTCGAAGGTGCTCGGGCTGAACGCCACGCAGGAGTCGACCTTGGGCCTGATCTTCCACTGGGCCGACAAGCAGGGGCTTTCGCTGCTGGACCTCAAGGACCTGCGCGCGGTGATCCAGTACCTCACCAGCGACGAGGGCAAGCCCGAGCTCAAGGCGCTCGGCGCGGTGTCCACCACGACCGCTGGAGTGATCCTGCGGGCGCTCATCAATCTCGAGGCCGACGGCGGTGACACGTTCTTCGGAGAGCCCGAACTCGAGCCCGAGGACCTGCTGCGTGTCGACCAGCAGGGCCGCGGCATCATCACGCTGCTGGAGCTCGGCAGCCAGGCCGCCCGTCCGGTGATGTTCTCCACCTTCCTGATGTGGGTGCTTGCCGACCTGTTCGCGACGCTTCCGGAGGTCGGCGACCTCGACAAGCCGAAACTGGTCTTCTTCTTCGACGAGGCGCACCTGCTGTTCTCTGACGCATCCAAGGCGTTCCTCGAACAGGTCGAGCAGACGGTCAAGCTGATCCGGTCCAAGGGGGTCGGGGTGTTCTTCTGCACGCAGTTGCCCACCGACGTGCCCAACCACGTCCTGTCGCAGTTGGGTGCGCGTATTCAGCACGCGCTGCGCGCATTCACACCCGACGACGAGAAGGCCCTGTCGAAGACGGTGCGCACATATCCCAAAACCGATGTCTACGACCTGAAGTCGGCCTTGACGTCGCTGGGTATCGGCGAGGCGATAGTCACCGTGTTGTCGGATAAGGGCGCGCCGACGCCCGTGGCGTGGGCCCGGATGCGAGCCCCGCGATCGCTGATGGACACCATCGGTCCAGAAGCAATCACCGCCGCCGCGAAAGCCAGTGCGCTGCAGGCTGAATACGGCCAGAACATCGACCGGGAGTCCGCCTACGAGCGACTCAACGCGCGGTTGGCCCCGCCGGAGGAGCCCCCCGCCGCGCCTGACGCCTTACCGCCGCCGCTGCCTCCGGTGTCGCAGGGTGGTGGGGCCAGCGCCTCGGGTCAGGTCAAGTCTCGCGACACCGCAGAGCCGTCGATGGTCGAGAAGGTCGTCAGCAGTCCGGCTTTCAAGAGCGCGATGCGCTCGGCGGGCACGGTGATCGGCCGCGAGATCACCCGCAGCATCTTCGGCACCGGGCGCAGGCGCAGCCGTCGTCGTCGCTAGTGGCTTCGAAACTGCATTCCCGCAGCGAAAGTGCGAGAAGGGCCCTGCCGGAACGCAGTTTCGCGGCGGCAGCAGAACGGCTCAGCTGCCGCCGAGCTTCTTGTAGACGGCGCCGACGATCGGCGTCACGATCGCGCGCGGCGTGTACCCCGCCGCAACCGACATCGCCTTCGACGTCACACCGGGGACGACGCGCATCTTGTTGCGCTCCAACGCATCCAAGGACTGCTTGGCGGTGTACTGGGTGGAGATCCACAGAAAGTCCGGGATCACCTTCTCCACCAACGACTGCTCATCGGGGGCCGGCAGCGCCTCGCGCACGGGTCCCGGTGCCAGCAACGTCACATGCACGCCGTCCTTCTTGAGCTCGCCGCGCAGCGACTCGCTGAACGTGTTGACGAACGCCTTGCTCGCGGCATAGGTCGCGTTGTTGGGAATCGGTGAATTGCCCGCCGCGGAACCGGAAATGAGGATCCCGCCGGCCTTGCGCTGCACCATTCCCGGCAGGACGGCGAGCACGAGGTCGTGCACGCCCAACACGTTGAGTTGAACCTGCGCCTTCTCGTCCCCTGGATCCAGCGAGGACACCGGACCGAACGTCGCGGTGCCCGCGTTCGCGCACATGATCGAGATGTTGCGTGTCGCCAACTCGTCGCACAGCTTCGTGCGCTCGGTGGGGTCGGCCAGATCGACGGGGCGCACCTCCACCGTCACGCCGTACTGCTGCACCAGGCGGTCGGCAAGCGCCCGCAGCACCTCCTCGCGGCGCGCGGTGATGATCAGGTGATGTCCGCGGGCGGCGAGTTCGGTGGCCAGCGATTCGCCGATGTTCTGGGACGCGCCGGTGACCACCGCGCGGGCGTCGGCGCTGGGTGCGGGTACTGGCATGCGCCGGACTATATCGTGGGCGGACCATGAGCGACCCACCCGATTCCGGCGCCCCTCGGGCGGCTCGCCGCCAGATCATCTCCTGGGCGCTGTGGGATTTCGGCGCGACCGGATTGAACGCGGTGGTCGTGACCTTCGTGTTCTCGATCTACCTGACCAATACCGTGGGCGCCGACTTGCCCGGCGGCACCAGCGCCACCAGCTGGCTGGGCTGGTCGCTGGGTGCGGCCGGCGTGGTCGTCGCACTGCTGGCTCCGGTGACGGGAGTGTGGGTCGACGCCCCGTGGCGGCGGCGCCGTGTGCTGGCGGTGCTCAGCGCGCTGGCGGTCGTACTGATCGCCTCGATGAGCGCAGTTCGCGACGACTACCGCTACCTGGCGCTGGGTCTGGTGCTCCTGGGTTGCGCGTCGGCGTGCAACGAGCTCGCCACCGTGCCCTACAACGCGATGCTGCGCCAACTGTCGACTCCGCAGACCTCCGGTCAGATCTCGGGTTTCGGGCTCGGCCTGGGCTATTTCGGCAGTGTCACGCTGCTGTTGGTCGTGTACTTCGGGTTCATCACCGGCGACGGTGGGTTGTTCGGTCTGCCGGTCGAGGACGGCGGAAACGTCAGGGCCGCCATGGTTTTCACGGCCGTCTGGTTCGGGCTGTTCGCTTTACCGGTGTTGATCGCCGGGCCCAGCGCCGAACCCGACCCGCTGGATCAACGCCAGACCGTCGGATTCGTCGGCGGGTACCGCAAGCTGTGGGCCGACATCCGCAGCGAATGGCGGCGTGACCACAACGTGGTGTACTACCTGCTGGCCAGCGCGGTGTTCCGCGACGGGCTGACCGGGATATTCGCGTTCGGGGCGGTACTGGGCGTGCGGGTGTACGGCGTGTCCGAGGCCGATGTGCTGCTGTTCGGGGTGTGCGCCAGCACCGTCGCGGCCCTCGGCGCGGTCGGCGGTGGGTTCCTCGACGACCGGTTCGGGGCCAAACCCGTCATCGTCGTCGCGCTGAGCGGGATGATCGCGGTCGGCCTCATCTTGATGTCGCTCAACGGGGTCCTGGCGTTCTGGATCTGCGGACTGCTGCTCTGTCTGTTCATCGGGCCGACGCTGTCCGCGGCGCGGACGCTGATGCTGCGCATGTCCGCCGAGGGCAAGGAGGGCGTCGCGTTCGGGCTCTACACCACCACGGGCCGCGCTGTTTCCTACCTTGCGCCCATGCTGTTCTCGGTCTTCATCGCCGTCTTCGGCAGCGACCGCGCGGGGATGGGCGGGCTGGTCGTGGTCCTCGCCGCCGGACTGATCGCGATGCTCGCCGTGCGGGTTCCGCGGCGCGCGCCGGCTTAACCGCTAGCCGTGCAGATGGTCAGGCCCGCGCCCGTGCGCTTCTGCACCACCGAACCATCGACGGAGATCGAACAGTTCACCTCGCGGCCGACGTTGATGATGCTGATGCTCGCCGTCGCCGCCGCGGACTGCGACAACTCCACTTCCTTGCTCCAGGGCAGCATCACATTGAACTCGGTCTGCAGCAGACCGCCGGTGTCGACGTAGGTGATGTTGATCGCGCGCCCGGAACCGCTGACGACGTAGACGACGGTCTGGGTGACGCCAGGGGTCGTCGTACCAGGGGCACCGGGTGCGCCGGGCGTACTGGGCACCGTGGGGACCGCGGGCACGGTGGGCCGCGTCGTGCGCGGAACGGTCGGGCGCGGCGCGGGTGTCGGATTCGGCGTGTTGAAGTCGGGCTCTTGCATGGGGGGCGGCGCGACGACCGTCTGCTGTTGCGAACTGTTGACGACGACCAGCGCGATCACCAGGCCGAGCACGGTCAGCACCGCGATCCCGGCGGCGACCCACAACCAGCGGGGTGACTTCGGTTCCTCTGGCGGCGGGGGCGGATCGCCCGACGGGTAGGGCGCCCCGTACTGGCCCGAACCGTAGGTTTCGTACCCGTATGCGCCGTACGGCGGCAGATGCTGAGTCGGAGCGGGTTCGGGCGGTGCCTGATAGGTGGGGCCGTACGCCTGGCTGGCGTATGCCGGATCGCTGTATCCGGAATAGCCGTAGCCCTGCGATTGCTCCCCGCGGCCGTAACCCGACTGCTCGTCGCGGCCGGGCTGTGGTGTACCGGTCATACCCACCTCATGCGTGCGAGGGTACCTGTGCGACCGCCCAACAGGCGCAGGTCGGCACTGGACTTGCCTGGGTAGGCACAATTGGTCCGGTGGGAGAGCAGGTTCGCAGAGTCTATGGCGCATCCATGTCGCCGGACGCCACCGCGTTCGCACATCTGGTCGACGACGGTGGCTTTCCGCGCGCAGTGCAGCGTTTCCTGCGCGGCTGGCGGGCGAGCTCGTCGCGAGACGTCGAGCTGCCGGTCGAAGGGCCGGTGACGCGCGTACTGCATTCGGCCGACGGCCACTGGCTCGCATGTGAGGTCGCACCCGAGGGCAGCACCCGAACCCAGATCTGGGTCGTGACAACCGATCCCGACGACCGCGACGCCCGCCGCATCGACTCGTGGACGCCAGGAGCGCCCGAGGGCACCGCCGAACTGATCGCCTGGGACGGCACCTTGGTGGCGGCGATCCTCACCGGCGGGGACGGTGTCGGTAGCTCTTGTCTCATCGACCCGGCCACCGGCCGCACCACCGTGCTGGACCGCCGCTCGAGCGGCCGTCTGGTCGACGCCTGGGCAGGCGCCGCGCTCGTGCGCGTCGGACCGCGCGGTTACCGGGATCTGATCATGCTGCGCGGACGCACCGAAACCGCGCTGCTGCCATACGATCCAGGCTCGACCACCGACACCGGCATCATCCTCGACGACCACTACGCGCGCCGACTGCGCGCAGGCCTGGAGGGCGAGCTCACCAAGCTCTACCAGCCGGCGAGCACCTACGACGCCGACAGCACCGAAGGTTATGTCCGGGCCCTGATCCGCAGCGAGAACGGCACCGAACATGCGCGACTCCTCGAGGTGACGGTCACCGCCGACGGCGTGGCCTACCAGGTCATCGCCGAACGTCCCGGCTATGAACTCGACGAGTTCACCGTGAGCGACGATCTGTCGACCGTGGCCGTTCTCTGGAACATCCACGGTGCCAGCGAGTTACAGATCATGGAACGCACCGACCACACGCTGCAGCCGCCGATCCCGTTGCCGGGGATGGTGGCCACCCAGTTGAGCATCAGTGCCGGTGGCTCGATGCTGGCCATGACCGTCGAAGGCCCGTCCACCCCGCCGACCGTCGAACTGGTCGACCCGCGTACGCGGGAGTGGGAGATCGTCGACCGCGAACCCAGCTCCGGACCGGTGTCGCCGGACCCGACGCTGGAACGGGTCACGGCACGCGACGGCATGGAGTTCACCGGGTGGCTCTTCCGGCCGCGCGACGGAGTTCCGGTGATCGGCGCGATGCTGTTCCTGCACGGCGGCCCGGAGGGGCAGGGGAGGCCCGGCTACAACGAGTTCTTCCCGGCGTTGCTCGAAGAGGGCATCAGTGTGTTCCTGCCCAACGTCCGTGGGTCGGGCGGGTTCGGCAGAACCTTCATGCACGCCGACGACAAGGAGCGACGGTTCGCCGCGATCGACGACGTGGCCGACGCGGTCGACTATCTGGTCAAGCGTGAGGTCGCTCCGGCCGACCGGATCGCATGTTGCGGATGGTCCTACGGTGGCTACCTGACCCAGGCGGCGCTCACCTTCCACCCCGACCGGTTCGCCGCCGGAATCAGCATCTGCGGAATGAGCGATCTGAACACCTGGTACCGCAACACCGAGCCATGGATCGCCGCCGCGGCATATCCGAAGTACGGCCACCCGATCGGCGACCGCGAACTGCTCGAGCAGCTATCGCCGTTACAACGGGTCGATGCCATGACCGCGCCATTGCTGTTGGTGCACGGCGCCAACGACACCAACGTGCCCCCCACCGAATCTCAGCAAATGTTCGAGGCCCTGCAGTCACTTAACCGAAAAGTGGAACTGCTGATGTTCGATGACGACGGACACGAGATCGACCGGCGCGAGAATCGCGCCGTACTGGTCAAAGCCATGCGCGAGTGGCTGATTGCGGCATTCAGCCCGTATTCGAATCCGTAACCGAATCGTTCTCCGTAGCCACGTTTACCGAAATTATCTGCCGGGTAAACGCTGCGCACGCGCCGATACGGCGCGACAAAGGAGGCGGAGCATGCGAGGTGGCGGAATTCTCGGCGTTTTGGTGCTCATCTGGTTGCTGATCGGTGCCTTCGCCGCCTACCAACGCGGCTATTTCGAAACCAGTGAAACCAATTGCGCGACAGCGGGAAGCATCGCTTTGACGGTGGTGGCCGGTCCGCTGAACTACGCGGGCGTCAACCCCACGGTTGAAGCCTGCAACCTGCCAGAACCCAGCCAGTGACAACTGGCACTTGCCAATTCGAAAGGAATGCTAATGATCATCCTCGGAGCGATTCTCCTCATCCTCGGACTGATCTTTGGAATCAACATCCTCTGGACCATCGGCATCGTACTCATGGTCATCGGAGCGGTGTTCTGGATTCTGGGGTCCATGGGCCGTCCCGTCGGAGGCAGACGCGCCTGGTACTAACGGGCCCGGTACTAACGGGCTAGGCGCTTAAGCGTCCCGCGCGGCCGAGGTCAGCGCCGCGACCGTCATCGCTTTCAAGACGGATCGCGGTCTGGCCTCGGCCGTTTTCGTGGCGCTGGGCTTGAGGGCGTGCGGCGTGGAGTTCAACAGCCCGAACGTCGCGTGCGCCATCAACCGGGCATCGGCCTCCGCCAACGAGTCGTCCAACCGCCGAAGCACATCGACCCAGATCTCAACGTACTGCCGTTGCGCGCGGCGCACCTGACGCTTGGCCGTCGGCGGCAGATTCGCGAGATCGCGATCCTGAATGCGGATCAGGTCGGACTCGCCGAGGGCGAAATCCAGATGGAAGTCAATCAGGCCCTCCAGCGCCGACGCGGGATCGTCGGCGCGCGCGACCACCTCGGTGGCGCCGGCCAGCAGGCGGGTGCTGATCCCAACCAGCAACTCGACCAGCAGTGCTTCCTTGTTCGGGAAGTGCCGATAGATCGCCGGACCGCTGACACCGGCCGCGGCGCCGATGTCCTCCAGTCGCACCGCGAGATAGCCGCGTTCGGCAACCAGGCGTTCGGCCGCGGCTATCAACTGGGATCGCCGGTCCGACTTCGCCTTGCTGCGCCTGGTGGTCGCGGGCACGTCGGGGATCGAAGTTGACGACACCGCGCCTCCCGCCCGCCTGTAGACATCTGGAGTTAATCGTGGCTAACATACCATCAGTTATTCCTCATTAACTCAACGAACGGGTTTCCGATGGCATCGCGGCCTTCACATCGCGAGGAGCATCTCGCGCTGGTCGACGAACTTCGTTCCAAGCTCGCCGCGGCGGCCCTCGGAGGTTCCGAGCGCGCCCGCGAGCGTCATGTCAGCCGCGGCAAGCTGTTGCCGCGCGACCGCGTCGACGGCCTGCTGGACCCGGGCAGCCCGTTCCTCGAACTGTCGCCGCTTGCCGCCGACGGCATGTACGACGACGAGTGTCCGGGTGCGGGCATGATCACCGGAATCGGTCGCGTGTCGGGACGTGAGTGTGTGATCGTCGCCAACGACGCGACCGTCAAGGGTGGCACCTACTATCCGATCACGGTCAAGAAGCACCTACGGGCGCAGGAAGTCGCGGGCCAGAACCGGCTGCCGTGCATCTATCTCGTCGACTCCGGCGGTGCGTTCCTGCCGCGACAGGACGAGGTGTTCCCCGATCGCGATCATTTCGGCCGCATCTTCTACAACCAAGCCAATCTGAGCGCCCAGGGGATCGCGCAGATCGCCGCGGTGCTCGGATCCTGCACTGCCGGCGGCGCATACGTGCCCGCGATGAGCGACGAGGCCGTGATCGTGCGCAACCAGGGCACGATCTTCCTCGGCGGCCCACCGCTGGTGAAGGCCGCGACGGGCGAGGTGGTCACCGCCGAGGATCTGGGCGGGGGCGACCTGCACTCGAAGACCTCCGGTGTGACAGACCATTTGGCGCACGACGACCGCGACGCATTGCGCATCGTGCGGCGCATCGTCGCCACGCTCGGCCCCCGTGAGCCGCTGCCCTGGGAGGTGCGGCCGACCGTGGAACCGGTGGCCGATCAACATGAGCTCTATGACGTGGTGCCGGTGGACTCGCGCGTTTCCTACGACGTGCACGAGGTCGTCACCCGCATCGTCGATGGCGGCGAATTCGCCGAGTTCAAGACCGAATACGGCAGCACCCTGGTCACCGGATTCGCCCGCATCCACGGGCATCCGGTCGGCATCATCGCCAACAACGGTGTGCTGTTCGGCGAATCAGCGCTCAAGGGAGCCCATTTCATCGAGCTGTGCGATAAGCGCAACACCCCGCTGGTGTTCCTGCAGAACATCTCCGGGTTCATGGTCGGCCGCGACTACGAGGCTGGCGGTATCGCCAAACACGGCGCGAAGATGGTCACCGCGGTGGCCTGCGCGCGGGTGCCGAAGCTGACCGTGGTCATCGGTGGCTCCTACGGGGCGGGTAACTATTCGATGTGCGGGCGCGCGTACTCGCCGCGGTTCCTGTGGATGTGGCCCAACGCCCGCATCTCGGTGATGGGCGGCGAGCAGGCCGCATCGGTGCTGGCGACCGTGCGCGGCGAGATGACCGCCGAAGAGGAGGAGAACTTCAAGGCGCCGATACGCGCGCAGTACGAGCACCAGGGCAATCCGTACTATTCGACGGCCCGGCTGTGGGATGACGGGGTAATCGACCCCGCCGACACCAGAACGGTTCTCGGACTGGCGCTCTCGGCGGTCGGTCAGGCACCGCTCGAGTCCATCTCCTACGGCGTGTTCCGGATGTGAGGACATGATCTTCGATACCGTCCTTGTCGCCAACCGAGGTGAGATCGCCGTCCGCGTCATCCGCACGCTGCGCGCCATCGGCATCCGATCGGTCGCGGTGTTCAGCGACGCCGATGCGGGCGCCCGCCATGTCGCGGAAGCCGACGTCGCAGTCCGCATCGGACCGCCGCCGGCCAGACAGAGCTACCTCGACATCGGCGCCGTGGTCTCAGCGGCCCGGCGCACCGGCGCCCAGGCCGTGCATCCGGGTTACGGATTCCTCTCGGAGAACGCGCAATTCGCCGCTGCCCTCCAGGACGCGGGAATAGTGTTCATCGGCCCACCGGTCGGTGCCATCCAGACCATGGGCGACAAGATCGCGGCCAAGGCGGCGGTGTCGGCGTTCGGGGTTCCGGTGGTACCCGGAGTTTCGCGTCCCGGCCTGTCCGACGACGATCTCGTCGCCGGCGCCGGCGACGTCGGATTCCCCGTGCTGGTGAAACCCTCGGCGGGCGGCGGCGGCAAAGGTATGCGCGTCGTGCATGAGCCGGCCGAGTTGCCTGCCGCGCTGGCCAGCGCGCGCCGGGAGGCGGCCGCCGCGTTCGGTGACGACACGCTGTTTCTAGAACGGTTCGTGCTGAACCCGCGCCACATCGAGGTGCAGGTGCTCGCCGACGGCTACGGCAACGTCGTACATCTGGGCGAGCGCGAATGCTCCCTGCAGCGGCGTCATCAGAAGGTCGTCGAGGAGGCGCCGTCGCCGCTGCTGGACGCGGCGACGCGGGCGAGAATCGGTGCGGCGGCGTGCGACACCGCGCGCAGCGTCGACTACACCGGCGCGGGCACCGTCGAGTTCATCGTGTCCGCCGACCGGCCCGATGAGTTCTTCTTCATGGAGATGAACACCCGACTGCAGGTCGAGCATCCGGTCACCGAGATGGTCACCGGCATCGATCTCGTCGAGCAACAAGTGCGGATCGCCGCGGGGGAGAAGCTGGCGATCGCGCAGGACGACATCTCGATGACCGGGCACGCGATCGAGGCGCGGGTGTACGCCGAAGACCCCGGACACGGGTTCCTGCCCACCGGCGGCACCGTGCTGGGCCTCGCCGAGCCAGAAGGCCCCGGCATCCGGGTCGACTCGGGGCTGGCCCCGGGTTCGGTGATCGGCAGCGACTACGACCCGATGCTGTCGAAGGTCATCGCGCATGCCAGCGACCGGCCAGCGGCCTTGCGGACGCTGGATCGGGCGCTGGCGCACACCGCGGTTCTAGGGGTCATCACCAACGTCGAGTTCCTGCGGTTCCTGCTCGCCGATCCCGACGTCGCGGCGGGCCGCCTCGACACCGGCCTGCTGGATCGTCGCAGCCCGGACTTTCACCCGGCGAGTGCCGAGGACGCCGACCTGGTCGCCGCCGCGACGTACAGGTGGCTGCGCTCGTGGCCGCAACCCGTCGGTGACCTGTGGGCGGTCCCGTCGGGCTGGCGGATGGGCCGCGATGCGCCGACGACGTATCGGCTGCAGTCCGGTGAGCGTGTCGACCACGTTTACCTCACCGGCACACCGTCGGCGGGTGGTGCAGCGATCGAAGATGGCCCATCGCGATCGCTGGCGGTGTCGATGGCAGGCGACCGGCTGGCGGTCACCTTCGACGGGATCGTCACGGACTACGTGGTGGTCGCCGACGACCACCGGATCTGGCTGGCGGGTGGGGGCCGCACGCTTGCTGTCGACGAGGTGCGCGAAGCGCCGGTGCGACCCGACGACGCGCACAGCGGCGACGCCGAGTTGACCAGCCCGATGCCGGGTTCCGTAGTGGCCGTGGGGGTGGCCGACGGCGATCGGGTGACGACGGGCACCGTCGTGGTGACCGTCGAGGCCATGAAGATGGAACACGCGCTGAGCGCGCCGGTCGACGGCGTGGTGGAACTCCTTGTCGCCGAAGGTGATCAGGTCAAGGTGGGGCAACCGCTGGCGAAGGTCATCGCGGACCTCATCGTCGAGAAGGAAGAAGCATGACTGATTTTCTAGCTACGGGGACACTTCCCGATCATTACGAGCAGCTGGCCAAGACGGTTCGCGACTTCGCCCAGAGCGTGGTGGCGCCCGTCTCGGCCAAACATGACGAGGAACACTCGTTCCCGTACGAGGTCGTCGCGGGAATGGCCGACATGGGACTGTTCGGCCTGCCGTTCCCCGAGGAGTACGGCGGCATGGGCGGCGACTATTTCGCGCTGTGCCTCGCGTTGGAGGAACTCGGCAAGGTCGACCAGAGCGTGGCGATCACGCTCGAGGCGGGGGTGTCGCTGGGTGCGATGCCGGTGTACCGGTTCGGCAGCGAGCAGCAGAGGCAGGAGTGGCTGCCGCTGTTGGCGAGCGGTAAAGCGCTCGGTGCGTTCGGCCTCACCGAGGCCGGCGGCGGCAGCGATGCCGGCGCCACCAAGACCACCGCCCGTCTCGACGACGGCCACTGGGTCATCAACGGTTCCAAGCAGTTCATCACCAACTCGGGCACCGACATCACGAAGCTGGTCACCGTCACCGCCGTCACGGGCGAGAAACCCGATGGCAAGAAGGAGATCTCGTCGATTCTGGTTCCGGTGCCCATCGACGGGTTCACCGCCGAACCGGCGTACAGCAAGGTGGGGTGGAACGCCTCGGACACCCACCCGTTGAGCTTTGACGACGTGCGCGTGCCGGAGGAGAACCTTCTCGGTGAGCGCGGCCGGGGCTATGCGAACTTCCTTCGCATCCTCGACGAGGGCCGCATCGCGATCGCCGCGCTGTCGGTCGGCGCTGCCCAGGGGTGTGTGGACGAATCGGTCAAGTACGCCAAGGAACGCGAGGCCTTCGGCGCCGCGATCGGCAGCTATCAGGCGATCGCCTTCAAGATCGCGCGCATGGAGGCGCGCGCACACGTCGCCCGCACGGCCTATTACGACGCCGCCGCGCTGATGCTGGCTGGAAAGCCGTTCAAGAAGGCGGCGTCGATCGCCAAGATGGTGGCCAGTGAGGCCGCGATGGACAACGCCCGCGACGCCACCCAGATCTTCGGCGGCTACGGCTTTATGAACGAATACTCCGTCGCCCGGCACTACCGCGACAGCAAGATCCTCGAAATCGGTGAGGGCACAACGGAAGTGCAGTTGATGCTGATCGGGCGGGAGCTGGGCTTGTGAGTGAGAAAGATGGGACGAAGAAGATCAGCGGGCGGGGCGGCGGGAAAGTTATCGTCCAGCGCGGGCTGTGGTACGAGGAGTTCGAGACCGGCGTGCTGTACCAGCACCGGCCCGGACGCACCATCACCGAGGCCGACAACGTCTTGTTCACCACGTTGACGATGAACACTCAGGCGCTGCACCTGGACGCCGCGTTCTCGGATGCCTTGCCGCCGTTCAACCAGCGGCTCGTCAACTCGATGTTCACGCTGTCCACGCTGGTGGGCCTGTCGGTGACGCAGCTGACGCAGGGCACAATCGTCGGCAACCTCGGCTTCGGCGAAATCGCCTTCCCGAAGCCGCTTTTCCACGGCGACACGCTGTACGCGGAGTCCGAGGTGCTCGAGAAGCGCGAGTCGAGGAGCAGGCCGGGGGAGGGCATCGTGACGTTCTCGCACGTCGGCCGTAACCAGCACGGTGACATCGTGGCGACCGCGTCGCGCAAGACCATGGTGCGCAAGCGCCCGGAGGGAGAGTCGTAGTGGCGCTCGCGACGGGACCCGCGTGGCTGTTCTGTCCGGCCGACCGCCCGGAACGGTTCGAGAAGGCCGCAGCGACAGCAGATGTCGTGATCCTCGACCTCGAGGACGGCGTCGCGGCCAGGGATCGCGAAGCCGCCCGCGCGGCTCTGATCGAGACGCGCCTTGACCCGGACCGGACCGTGGTGCGCGTCAACCCCGCCGCCACGGCCGACCATCCGCTCGACCTCGAGGCGCTCGCGAAGACCGACTACACCACCGTCATGCTCGCCAAGACCGAGGGCCCGCAGCAGGTGCGCGATCTGGCACCGCGCAACGTCGTGGTGCTGATCGAGACACCGCTCGGGGCGCTGGCCGTGACGGATCTGGCTCGCATGGACAACACGGTCGCGCTGATGTGGGGGGCCGAGGACCTGTTCGCGGTCACCGGCGGCACCGCGAACCGGTATCCCGACGGGAGCTACCGCGAGGTGGCGCGGCACGTGCGATCGCAGACGCTGCTGTCGGCCAAGGCTTACGGCCGGCTCGCGCTGGACTCGGTGTACCTCGACATCAGAGACCTCGACGGTCTGCGCGGTGAGGTCGACGATGCGGTCGCGGTGGGCTTCGACGTGAAGGTCGCGATCCATCCGTCCCAGGTCGCGGTGATCCGCGAGGGCTACACACCGACGCCCGAGCAGGTGCAGTGGGCGCGACACGTGCTGGCGGCCGCCCGCGATGCCCGAGGCGTTTTCCAGTTCGAGGGCATAATGGTGGATGCCCCAGTACTGCGGCGAGCAGAGCGCATCGTCGCGCTAGCGCCCCACCCCGGCGACTAGCCGACAGCCTCCCACCGGAGAGCCTGTTCTCCCCGCCCCCGTGCTGAGCACCTCAGTCGCCTGACGGCGCGATCCGCCGCCAGTGACCCTAGGAGGCGGTATGGCAGGGTTGGCTTCGGCACCCCTCGAGTCGCTCGACGTCGAGATGGAGCCCATACAACTGGTCGCCCCGGACGGGACGCCGACCACCTCGGACAGGGCCACCCGGTACCGCAGAGACCTTCCGCCCGAGACACTCGCCTGGCTTTACGAGTCGATGGTCGTCACGCGAGATCTCGACGGAGAGTTCGTCAACCTGCAGCGACAGGGTGAACTGGCGTTGTTCGCCTCGTGTCGCGGCCAGGAAGCCGCTCAGATCGGCGCCGCCGCGTGCCTACGCAAGACCGACTGGCTGTTCCCGCAGTACCGCGAGATCGGCGCCTTCCTGGTGCGCGGCATCACGCCGGCGCAGATCGCCGCCGTGTGGCGGGGCAAGTGGCACGGCGGACTGGGCTTCACCGACAAGTGCGTCGCCCCGATCGCGATCCCGATCGGCACCCACGGTCTGCACGCGGTCGGCGCGGCGATGGCGGCCCAACGCTTGGGCGAAGAGTCGGTGACGCTGGCGTTCGTCGGCGACGGCGCCACCAGCGAGGGCGACGTCCACGAGGCGCTGAACTTCGCCGCGGTGTACCGGGCGCCGTGCGTGTTCTTCGTCCAGAACAACCAGTGGGCGATCTCGGTGCCGGTTCACCAGCAGATGGCTGGGCCATCCATCGCCCATCGCGCGATCGGCTACGGAATGCCGGGGGTCCGCGTCGACGGCAACGACGTGCTCGCATGCTTCGCCGTCACCGCCGAGGCCGCGCACCGGGCCCGTGACGGTGGCGGTCCGACGCTCATCGAAGCCGTCACCTATCGGATGGGCCCGCACACCACCTCCGACGACCCGAACCGGTACCGCAGCCCCGAAGAGGTGCAGCAGTGGGCGGCCCGCGACCCGATCGCGCGCTACCGGACGTATCTGCAGTCGGCCGGCGTGTGGACCGAACGGCTCGAGGAGCGGGTCAGGGCCAGATCGAAACGGTTGCGCGCCGACCTGCGGGACGCGGTCGTCGGCGCCGAGGACTTCGACGTCACCGAGGTGTTCGACGCGGTCTACCACGACATCACGCCGGACCTCGCCGCCCAGCGCGAGCAACTCGCCGCCGAACTCGCGAAGGAGGCGTGACATGACGCAGATCATCGAGCGCCCGTCGATGTTCGGTGAGGACGAACCTCCCGAGCCGCTGATGACCGCGATGCCGGCCGTACCGACGCTGACCATGGCGCAGGCCATCAACCGCGCACTGCACGACGCGATGGCCTCCGACGACCGGGTGCTGGTTTTCGGCGAGGACGTCGCGACCCTCGGCGGTGTCTTCCGGGTCACCGAGGGCCTGGCCGAAACCTTCGGCGCCCAGCGGTGTTTCGACACGCCGCTGGCCGAATCGGCGATCGTCGGAATCGCGATCGGCATGGCCCTTCGCGGCCTGATCCCCGTGCCCGAGATCCAGTTCGACGGGTTCGCCGCCCCGGCCTTCGACCAGATCGTGAGCCACTTGGCGAAATACCGGACGCGCACACACGGCGACACCGACATGCCGGTGACCATCCGCATCCCCTCGTTCGGCGGAATCGGCGCGGTCGAACACCATTCCGAGTCGACCGAGACCTACTGGCTGCACACCGCGGGCCTGAAGGTCGTCGTGCCCTCGACACCATCGGATGCGTATTGGCTCCTGCGGCAGTCGATCACCAGCCGCGACCCTGTCGTCTATCTGGAGCCCAAGCGCCGATACTGGGCACGCGAACCCGTCGACACGTCGATCCCCGGCCTTCCTCTAGGTCGGGCGGCGATACGGCGCCCCGGCGCCGACGTGACCGTGCTCACCTACGGTCCGCTGGTAGCAACGGCGCTGAGCGCGGCGGACATCGCCGCCGAGCACCACGGCTGGAGCCTCGAGGTGATCGACCTGCGTACGCTCAATCCACTGGACTTCGAGGCGATTTCGGAGTCGGTGCGGCGCACCGGCCGGGTCGTCGCGATGCACGAGGGGCCCCGCATGCTGGGCTTCGGCGCCGAACTGGCGGCACGAATCTCGGAGGAACTGTTCTACGACCTGGAGGCCCCGGTGCTGCGGGCGACCGGATTCGACACCCCGTACCCGCCTGCGCGTCTCGAGAAGTTGTGGCTGCCAGGGGTGGACCGACTGCTCGACTGCGTCGAACGAACGTTGGAGCAGCCATGACCGTCATGGACTTTTTGGTGCCCGACCTCGGCGAGGGACTCGAGGACGCGACGATCACCGCGTGGAGCGTCGCGGTCGGCGACGATGTCGACCTCAACCAGACGCTGTGCACCGTCGAGACCAACAAGGCCGAGGTCGAGATCCCCAGCCCGTACGCGGGCCGCGTGGTCGAACTCGGCGGCGGCGAAGGCGAGACGCTGGCGGTCGGCGCGACGTTGGTGCGCATCGCGACCGCGGCGGAACCGCCCGCAGAGAAGCGCAAACCGTTACTCGTCGGCTACGGCGCCGACGCGACGATGGACCACAGCAGGCGAGCGACGGCGCCGCCGCACCGCGTCCGCGCCAAGCCGCCGGTGCGCAAGCTGGCCGCGGAGCTGAACGTGGATCTGGCGGCGCTGACGGGCTCCGGCCCCGACGGTGTCATCACCCGCGAAGACGTGCTCGCCGCGGCCGGCCGGTCCGCGCCCAGCCCCGACATGGTGACGGTGAGCGGTGTGCAGGCCGAGATGGCGCGGCGGATGACCATGTCGCGCAAGCAGATTCCCGATGCGCACACCGGCGTGCAGGTGGACGGGACCAACCTGCTGCGGCTGCGCGACCGGTTGCGCGACCGCGCCGACGAGGACGCGCCGATCACGCCGTTCGTGCTCACGCTGCGACTTCTGACGATCACCCTGCGACACCACCCCATTCTGAACGCCACGTGGGTCGACACCACCGACGGTGCTCAGATCCACCTACATTCGGCCGTACATCTCGGCTTCGGTGTCGCCGCGCCGCGTGGCCTGTTGGTGCCCGTCGTCAGCGATGCCCACCTCAAGACCACCCGCCAACTCGCGGACGAGGTGGCCCGGCTGATTCGCAAGGCGCGCGCGAGCACGCTGAAACCGACCGAGCTGCAGGGCTCGACGTTCACGGTGTCGAACTTCGGCGCGCTCGGCCTCGACGACGGAGTGCCCGTCATCAACTACCCCGAAGCCGCCATCCTCGGCGTCGGCTCGCTCAAACCGCGCGCCGTCGTGGTCGACGACGCGGTCGTCGCGCGCCCGACGATGAACCTCACCTGCGCGTTCGACCACCGCATCGCCGACGGAGCGCAGGTGGCCGCGTTCCTGTGCGAACTGCGCGATCTGATCGAAGCACCGGAGACAGCGCTGCTCGATCTGTAGCAGGCAATGATTTCTGCCATGGCGCAAGACGATAAGTGTCCGTGCGGCAGCGGGGACGTGTATTCCGCATGTTGCGAACCACTGCACGACGGTGCACGCGTTGCGGCGACAGCCGAGGAGCTGATGCGTTCGCGCTACACCGCATTCGCCAAAGGCATTGCGGACTACCTCTTTACGACATGGCACCCGCGGACACGGCCACCCGACGTCACGCTCGACCGCGAAATGGCGTGGACCGGGCTCGAGATCAGCGATGTGATCGCTGGCAGCGAAGCCGACCAGCACGGCCAGGTCGAGTTCACGGCCCGGTACATCCACGCGGGCCGGCCAGGGACGATGCACGAACGCAGCCGGTTCGAGCGCCGCGCGGGCCGCTGGTTCTACGTCGACCGCGTGTAACTCACTTGCGTTGTGCGGCCGCCAGACGCTGCTGGAACTCGGGGGACAGGATCGAGGTGGCCTGCGGGCCGAGTTCGGTGTCGACCGCGATGCGGTGCTGCTCGACGTCGACGACGCCGGGGTTGGCCGTCGCCCGCATCGACGCCTTGGTCGCGAGCACCACCACCCGCGGCGCCCCCGCCGGTCCCTTGGCCAACTCCTTCGCGGCGGTCACGGCGTCGTCGGCGACCTCGAGCGCCAGGCCGTAGCGGACCGCGGCCTCGGCGTCGAACCGCATGCCGAACAACAGCGACGCGCGCGCGGCCTGCGGACCGATCGCTCGCTGCAGCATCCAGGTGGCGCCTCCGCCGGGATGGATCCCCAACTTCTGAAAGCGCGGATCGAATAGGGCGGCCGGCCCGGCGATGCGTACGTCGGCCGCAAGGGCCAGGTTCAACCCGGCGCCGACGGCGGCGCCATTCACCGCTGCGATCGTGGGCAGCGCGCAGTTGGCGACGGCGAGGAAACCGTCGTAGATCTTGCGCAGCCCGTCCTCGGTCGCCGAACCGAGCGCGCTCAGGTCCGCGCCTGCGCAGAACGCCTTGCCCGCGCCGGTGACGATGACCGCGTGCACATCCGGGTTGGCCTCCGCTGCGTCCACCGCCTCGCGCAGCGCGGCGGACATGTCGAACGTGACCGCGTTGCGGCGCTCCGGGTCGTTGACGGTGAGGACGGCGACGCGGTCCTCGATATGGATCAGTACCGGATCAGTCACCGGCTCAGCCTAGTGACCGGCGCGCCCCGTCAGTTGGTGACGGTGAGCGTGACGTTGTGCAGCGCCACCGCGACATCGCTGGGCAGGATGTCGACGAACGTCGCTACGTCGCGGATCGCGCCGCCCGAGGCGATCAGGTTTCCGGGGTAGCTGGGGCTGCACGGGAAGTTGTGGCACCGATACCAAGAGCCGGGTGCACTCTGGTAGGGAAACATGCTGGGCGCCTGGTCGACCCGGTAGCGGCCGGGTTCGATGGAGGCCGTGGTCCAGCCCGGTCTCGGGTTCGTGGTGACGTTGAAGACGCCGTTGCTGCCGTAACTGGGCGGCGGCGCGGCATGAACGGGCAGGGCGAGCGCAATGGGCATTACGCCGGCCATCGCGCCTGCCGACACGGCGGCGGCGATCCCGCGCCTCGAGTTCACGCCGCTGAGTCTATCGACCGGGCGCTGCGGCCAGGGAGATATCGCCCGACCGGTGCACGAAGGCCGTCAGGCGGCGGCGTCGGCTCCCGCCTTCGCGCCCTCGCCGGGTGCGCCGGCGTTGCCGGCCGTGGCGTCGGTTTCGGCGTCGTCTGCGGTGCCGGGCTGCGAGCCGTTGACAGCGGAATCATCGTGCCGCTGAACCCGTTTCGGGCTGATTTCGTCGCGGAGCTGGCCCGGCACGGCTCTTACGCTGTCGCGCAGCACGTTGAGCTGTGGTCGGCGCTCCTGCGCGGTATCCGGATCGCCTGCTCCGAGTCGTCGAGGCGGCTCTACCGTGGCCAGCCGAGTGGTGTCGGTACGCCGTTGCGTCGTCTCCGGCTCGACCGTCGGTTCCGGGTCGACCGTCGCCTCCTGCACCACCGTCGTCTCCTGCACCACCGTCGTCTCCGGCTGCACCGTCGGCCGCGGCGAGGACGCCGCCGACAGACCCTGCAGGATCGCGCCCGGGACCTTCACCGCCGTGGCCAACAACTCGTCGGGCGGGGGAGCCAGCCGGGCCGGGCGGTAGGCGCTCGGATCCCGAGGGATCGGATTGCCGCCGTAGTAGGCAGAGTCGACGGCCAGCTTCAGAACCGGCCCGGTGAGCTCGGCGAGTTGGTCACCGAAGACGTCGCGGATCAGCCGAGTCAGCGGAAGCTCTTCGGCGGTGTACGTGACGTAGGTGGTGTTGTCCCTCTCGGCCACGTAAGCCGTGATCCTGTCGCCGGGGGGAGCACTGCACTGCGCGTCCGGACAGTCGAGGACGTCGCCGGTCGCCAGGATCGCGCAGGTGTTGGCGTCACAGTCGACCGTGGGCTTGCCCTCGGCGTCCACCGGGAGCTCGCGCTCGGACTGGTTGAGCCGGGTGTACAGGTAGCCGACCAGCGAGTTGACCGCCGCGACGGGGTTCAGCACGTCCGCCGGGGCGTTGGAGTTGTAGTCGTACTCGTAGCCGGTGTTGACGACGCGCAATGCGGGGACGTCGCTCGGGGTCGGAATCGGGTTCACCCCGATCAGCGCGAACCACGGATACCGGGTGCCGAAGCCGCCGTCGGGGCGCGCGACGTCGTTGTCGACGATGAAGACCGTGTTGCCGAGATCATCTCGATTGCGCAGAAGCAGCAAACTGGCGTTCGCCGCGCCCCAGCCCGAGGCCAGCACCGCGTTCGGTTCGCCGGCGTTGGCTCGCAGGGCCTGTTCGATTCCGGCGGGACCGGTGCGGAAGTCGACGAGGACGATGTCTTTGCCGTCGGCGCCCGTGTAGATCGGGTCACGGAACTTCCCACCGAAGAAATCCGCGACGCCCGCGCCGGTCGGATTGGTGGAGCTGCCGACGACGATGAGCGCAGTCAGGTCGACCGCGGCAGAGGAGATCGATGCCGGCTGGGTGGCGGCGAGGCCGACGACACAGGTCGCGACCCCCGTGGCGGCGACGCCTGTCGCCAACCGCGTCCATCTTTTGCCCGAACCGGCCATCCTTCGTCCTCCCACCCCATGCGCAGCAAACATCGGCGCATGGCGCGATAGTACGCGACGGGCTACAGCTTGGCGATCAGAGCCGCGGCGCGGACGTCCTCGCCGACGGTCAACGCGATGTGCACGGCGTCACCGCGGCGCGCCCACCGGATGGTCACGTCCTCGCCGTACCGGATGGGCCTGCGGTACTCGACCACCGTGCGGTACGGGGCGCGGCCGAGGTCGGGCACGTGCGCCATCACTTCGTGGACGGCGTGCCAGTAGGCGGTGTTGGTGACGTGTTCGAAGATGTCGATGTCGGTGCGACGCAGCGGGAACGGGATCTGCTCGTCGGCGTCGTCGAGGTTGGTCAGCCAGGGCCGCCACTTGAGGCGGAGTTCGTCGGTGGTGGTGGCGAACCGCGCGATCAGGCTGTCCGAGGCGCGCTGGGGGGTGAGCGTCTTGCTGTTGATCGCAATCCAGAAGCCTTCGGTCTCGATGCGGCCGCCGTCGCTGCCGACCAGGTCGACGCGCATCGTGCACCACCGGGTCGACAGGGCTGAGCACCAGCGGCTGAACGAGATCTCGTTCGGAAAGTCGATCGGCTCGATGACATCGATGACGGTGCGCTGGACGAGCCAGTGCGGGTGGTCGTCGGCCTCGCCGGCGTCGACGAGGTTCTCCGCGCCGACCTCCTGGATGTAGCGGGCCACGCCGTCGAGGCGCAGGTTCAGGTCGCCGTCGATGTCGCCCGTGGCGACGCGCCACGCCGTGCGATAGATGTAGCCCGTCTCCGGCGGCGGGCTCAGTCGGTGGTCAACGTCGTTGGCGGGCATTGAGTCATGTGTACCTCCTCCGACAGCGGCGCCCGTAAGCGGGCGCGACTCCTGCCTCAGTCCGGCGTCTCGGCGTGCGCGCGGGCGGATTGCCCTTCGCGCCCTGTGGCGGCCGTAGTGCTCGGCACCGCCATTTGGCACCGGCGCGAGGACATGCATGCGCAGTTGATGGTCATTACCGCCCTGGGCCGCAGAAGCCTGATAACTTGTGCCGCGGAGGCGACTCCACGATCGGGAGGAACCTCAATGCCGATCAGGCTTTCCAGAGTCAACGCTGTGGCCATCGCGGCAATTTCAGTCCTGACCCTTTCCCTCGTCAGCTGCTCCTCACCCGCGCAGACCTTCGCCACGGACGGCAATTTCCTGTCCGAACTCTGCGGCCCGCCGCAGCTGAGGGTCGAAAACGGAAATCAAGCCGCGGTCTGCCTCACCAAGGACGGTGACGCGATCGGCATCGTCGGCGACCCCACCTTCACCACCACCCGGAAGACCGACGCATTTCGGCTGGATGCGCGCAAGTGTCCCAGCGACGGCAGGCCCCCAGTCTGGCTGCGCTACTACGACGGCCCAAATATGTTCGCGAAGAACAACTTCGAGGAGATCTCCTTCGACTTGCCGGTCACCCGCAGTGCTCTGCCCGCGATCCACGATGCGCAAAGCCTTTGGGACCAGATGACCATTCTTCAACCGATGCCCGTCTTCTCCGATGTGGCTCCGACCTACTGCGGGTTCGGCGGAACGAAGACCCTGTGGGCCAACGGCGGTTTCAACTTCGAACTCACTGCGGGCAACACCGGCTTCGACGTCGGCGATGCGCGAGAGGTCGTGCCCTGGAACTCACCGTGGCAGGCGGGATTCAACGACGAACTTTTCGACGGTTGGACCGCCTATCCGTTGATGGCGCTGGGCAACGGGGCCGGAGGGCCGCCTGCCGGCTACGCCGTACGGACGCCCGGTAGCACCGATGACACGCTGGCCGCCCCGGACTCGGTGATGCACGCCAAGTACACCGTGGACAACGACAAACAGATCGTCGTCCTTGAACTCTCCTACAACGGTTTCACCTCGACCTATGCGGTACCGCAGCAGCTCTTCAAGGAGAAATTTCTGCCGGCGGCCATTGCCGCCGGCGACCTCGCCGCCGATGACAAGCAGGTTGGGCAGGTGAACGACTTCATGTGGCGCTGGCAGCTGTTCACCAACACCCTGACGATTCAAAAGCCCACCAAACCCGGGGGCAAGCCCATTGCGCTGAACGAGTTGCCGCAGTACTTCCCCAATTTCACCGCCTATCGGGACATCCGTGCCACGGTGAAGGGTTTCCCGGGGGTCAACAATCCGGACGCCTTCGAGAACACGCTGGTGTGCGCGAAGGGGTTCGAGATGTACGGAACTCTGTTCGACGACCGACTCTTCACGGACCTGGACGACTACAGCAAGTGGCTGAACATCGAGGCCGACAAGACGGATCCTCGCTATCAGCAGTGGCGCTGCCTCGAGGCAATCGCCCGAGCCCGTCTCCAGAGTTGCGTGTCAAGCGGCTCTGAGAAGAACGAATCCGGCAACGCCTGGACCGTCGGCATCGGGTATCCGAACGACGCGATCCTCCCGCAGTGTGATGCCAGCGATCCGCAGACCGCCGCCGTGATCGCTGGTGCGCGGAGGTGACGGCGCCGGGCATGGAGGGCGCCGCGCTATGAGCGCCCCCTGTTGGGCTTCGGTTGATTCTTGACGGATCTACTGCGGTTGATCCTTGACACTCGGTGTGGTGGTTAGGGCTCTGTTTGGGTGCGCAGGGCCCGTTTGTTTCTTACCTTGCCGGTGCTGGCGCGTGCGGCGGTCTTGACCAGAACGTCGCCAATGTAAAAGCGCAGCAGGTCACCGTCGACGTGAACATCACAGCGCGAACCGGCGTAGTGCTGCCCCAGGCTGACTTGCTAGCCACGCTCAACTCCCTCATTAAGGGAGTGTCAAGGATCAACCGAAGCAACTGTCAAGCATCAGCCGAAACACTGTCAGGAATCACCCGAAACAGATATGTCCAGCATCAGCCGACCTAATACAAAACGCGAAGTGCCCCCGGCAGGACTCGAACCTGCGACCGACCGCTTAGAAGGCGGTTGCTCTATCCACTGAGCTACGGGGGCGGGTGGGCTAACCCTAACCAATGGCCCACGGCGTCACCGGTCAGCACGCGCCAACTCCTGCCGCACGACAGCACTAAAGGGCTCTCGCGCCCTCTTGCCGCCGACTAGCGTGGGGACGACAGCTTCACGACCAGGAGGACGTTACGGGTTATGAGCGACGTGCCGGAACTCGATGCGGCGGGACTTCCTGAGGAGCTCAGCCCGCTCGACCAGATCCTGCATCGCGGCGAGGCCAATCCGCGTACCCGTTCGGGGATCATGACCGTCGAGCTCCTGGACTGCGCGCCGGACTGGGAGACGTTCCGCGCCAAGTTCGACGCCGCCTCGCGCAAGGTCTTGCGGCTGCGGCAGAAGGTGGTGATGCCGACGCTGCCGACCGTGGCGCCGAGGTGGGTGGTGGACCCCGACTTCAACCTCGACTTCCACCTCCGTCGGGTGCGCGCCCCGCAACCCGGCACGTTCCGTCAGGTGCTCGACCTCGCCGAGGTTGCCGCGCAATCGCCGCTCGACATCTCCCGGCCGCTGTGGACGGCGACGCTCGTCGAAGGACTCGCCCACGACCGCGCCGCGATGGTCGTTCACCTCAGCCATGCGGTCACCGACGGTGTCGGCGGAGTCGAGATGTTCGCCAATCTCTATGACCTCGAGCGCGACCCGTCGCCACAGCCCCTCCCGCCCCTTCCCATCCCGCAGGACCTGTCGCCCAACGACCTGATGCGCCAAGGGCTCGTCCGGTTGCCCGGCACCATCGCGGGCCGCGTGCGCGGAGCGTTGTTCGGCGCCGCGCACGTAGCAGGGGAGGTGATCCGCGACCCGATCTCCCGGCTCGGCGGCGCTGTCGGATACGCCATGTCGGGTGCGCGCGTGATCGGTCCCGTCGCCGATCCGTCGCCGGTGCTGCGGCGACGCAGCCTGTCGTCGCGCAGCGAAGCCATCGACATCGAGTTCGGCATCCTGCACCGGGCCGCTAAGGCGGCCGGCGGTTCGATCAACGACGCGTATCTGGCGGGCTTGAGTGGCGCGCTGCGGCTCTACCACGAAGCCAAGGGCGTACCGCTCGACACGCTGCCGATGGCGGTTCCGGTCAACCTCCGCTCGGATGCGGACCCGGCGGGCGGAAACCGGTTCGCGGGTCTCAACCTCGCCGCGCCGATCGGCCTGACAGACCCCGAGATCCGCATCCGCAACATCCGCTCGCAGATGACCACCAAGCGCGAGGAACGCGCGATCGACATGGTCAGCGCCATCGCTCCGTTGGTCGGCCTGCTACCTGACACCGCCCTCGAGACGATGGCCGGCTCGATCGTGAACTCCGACGTGCAGGCCAGCAATGTCCCGGTGTACGCGGGGGACACCTACATCGCGGGCGCAAAAGTCCTGCGCCAGTACGGACTTGGTCCGCTGCCGGGCGTGGCGATGATGGTGGTGTTGATCTCGCGCTCGGGTTACTGCACGATCACCACCCGCTATGACCGCGCGGCGATCACCGACCAGGAGTTGTGGGCGCGCTGCCTGCTGTCGGGTTTCGACGAGGTCCTCGCCCTGGGCGGCGACGGTCGAGCCGAACCCGCCTCGTTCACCGTCGACCCGGCCCCTTCCACTGTTTCGTCGTCGAATGGGAGCGCAGCGCAATGACTTCGCCAAATGGTCAGACCTCGCGGCGCACCATGCGTCTGCCGGGTTCGGTCGCCGAGATTCAGGCCAGCCCGCAGGGACCCGAAGTCGGCGCGTTCTTCGATCTCGACGGCACCCTGGTCGCCGGCTTCACGGGCGTCGTGATGACGCAGGACCGGTTTCGTCGTCGCCAGATGTCGATGGGCGAGTTTATCGGCATGGTTCAGGCCGGCCTCAACCACCAACTGGGGCGGTCGGAGTTCGAGGACCTGATCGGCAAGGGTGCGCGCATGTTGCGCGGCAACTCGCTCGAGGACGTCGACGAACTCGCCGAGCGGTTGTTCGTCCAGAAGATCGTCGGCCGGATCTATCCCGAGATGCGCGAGTTGGTGCGCGCGCACATGGCCCGCGGTCACACCGTCGTCCTCAGCTCGTCGGCGCTGACGGTGCAGGTCGAGCCGGTCGCGCGCTTCCTCGGCATTTCGAATGTGTTGAGCAACAAGTTCGAGATCGATGAGCACGGATTGCTCACCGGCGAGGTGACACGCCCGATTATTTGGGGGCCGGGCAAGGCCAGGGCGGTGCAGAAGTTCGCCGCCGAGCACGGTGTCGACCTGTCGATGAGCTACTTCTACGCCGACGGCGACGAGGACGTCGCGCTGATGTATCTGGTGGGCAACCCCCGCCCGACGAATCCGGGAGGCAAACTCGCCGCGGTCGCCGCGAAGCGGGGCTGGCCGGTGCTGCGCTTCAGCAGTCGCAGTGGTGCGAGCCCGGTCTCACATCTGCGCACGGCGGCGGGTATCGCCACGATGGGACCCATCGCGGCCGGGGCGCTCGGTCTGGGGCTGTTGACGCGGAGCAAGCGCAACGGGGTCAACTTCTTCACCGCGGCCTTCGGCCGGGCGCTGATGAGCACCCTTGGCATCAACATCAACGTGTTGGGCAAGGAGAACCTGACCAAGAAGCGTCCCGCGGTGTTCCTGTTCAACCACCGCAACCAGGCCGACCCGTTGATCGCAGGCCACTTGGTAGACACCAACTTCACGTCGGTGGGCAAGAAGGAGTTGGAGAAGGATCCGATCGTCGGCACCCTCGGCAAGATCATGGACGCTGCGTTCATCGACCGCGAGGATCCGCAGAAGGCGGTCGAAGGGCTTAAGAAAGTCGAGGAACTCGCGCGCAAGGGGCTGTCGATCCTGATCGCGCCGGAGGGCACCCGGTTGGACACAACCGAGGTGGGGCCGTTCAAGAAGGGGCCGTTCCGAATCGCGATGTCAGCCGGTATTCCGGTGGTGCCCATCGTCATTCGCAACGCCGAAGTGATCGCGGCGCGCGATTCGAGCACCTTCAACCCGGGCACCGTCGACGTCGTGGTCTATCCGCCCATCCCGGTCGACGACTGGACGCACGACAATCTCGGGGAGCGCATCGCCGAGGTGCGCCAGCTCTACCTCGACACGTTGGCGGACTGGCCGCACGACGAGTCGTCGCTTCCCGAGCTCTACGACCGCAACGTGCGGCCGAAGAGCACGCCCGCCAAGAAGACGGCGAAGAAGGCGACCAAGAAGGCGACCAAGTCCGAAGCCAAGTCTGCGACCAAGTCGGTGCGCAACGCGCCGGCCGCCAAGAAGTCGGCGACGAAATCCGCGGGGAGGGGGCGTCCGTGAAGCCGTCTGTCGATCAGTACACGCCCTTCACGCCCACCGGTGACGCGCTCGTGCTGGCGTCGGCTTCCTCTGCGGCCGAACGTGATCTGCTCGACGACTGGCTCGAGCGGCAACGGCGCGAGAACCCCGAGGCCAAGATCGACGTCCTGTTGTTGCCGTATGAGGACCCGCCTGCCGGTGTGCTGGCTTCGCTCGTGTCCGAACTCGAAGCGGGAGAAGACCGCTCCGTGGTGCCGGTGCGGGTGTTCTGGGTGCCCGGCGGCCTGCCCACCCGATCCAAGGTGGTGGCGCTGCTCTCGGGCCGCGACACCTATCGGCCGCCCGAGATTCTGCAGCGCCGCATCCTGCGCCGCGACCGGACGCGAGCCCGCGTCGTCGCCGGTGAACCGGCGAAGGTCTCCGAACTGCGTCAGCAGTGGGCCGACACTACCGTCGCCGAAAACCCCCGGGAATTCGCGCGTTTCGTAATCCGCCGCGCGATTCTGGCGATCGAGCGGGTGGAACTGCGGCTGCTGGGACCCGAATACAAATCACCACGGCTCATCAAGCCGGAGTTGTTGGCGTCGGCGCGTTTCCGCGAAGGGCTGACGAAAATTCCGGGTGCTGACCTCGAGACCGCTGGGGAGATGCTCGACGAACTCTCCACCGGGTGGAGTCGGTTCTCGGTCGATCTGATTCCATCGCTGGGGCGCGCGATCTTCAGCCGCGGCTTCGATCCCAATATCGACTACGACCGCGACGAAGTCGAGTTGATGCGGCGCAACCTGGAGAACCATCCGGCAGTGCTGTTGTTCTCGCACCGGTCCTACCTCGACGGCGTGATCGTACCGGTGGCGATGCAGGAAAACCGGTTACCGCCGGTGCACACCTTCGCGGGCATCAACCTCTCGTTCGGCTTCATGGGGCCGTTGATGCGCCATTCGGGCGTGATCTTCCTGCGTCGCAAGCTCGACGATCCGCTCTACAAGTATGTGCTGCGGCAGTTCGTCGGCTACATCGTCGAGAAGCGATTCAACCTCAGCTGGTCTATCGAGGGTACGCGGTCGCGGACCGGAAAGATGTTGCCGCCCAAGCTCGGCCTGCTCGCCTACGTGGCCGACGCGTACCTCGACGGCCGCAGCGAGGACATCCTGCTGCAGCCCGTGTCGATCAGCTTCGACCAGCTGCACGAGACGTCCGAATACGCCGCCTACGCCCGCGGCGGCGAGAAGACGCCCGAAAGCCTGTCGTGGATGTACAACTTCATCAAGGCCCAGGGCGAGCGCAACTACGGCAAGATCTACGTCCGCTTCCCCGAGGCCGTCTCCATGCGCGAGTACCTCGATGCGCCGCACGGGCCGATGACCACCGATGAGAGCGCCAAACGCCTTGCCCTGCAGAAGATGGCGTTCGAAGTGTCGTGGCGGATCCTGCGGGCGACACCGGTCAACGCCTCGGCGCTGGTGTCGGCGCTGTTGCTCACTACGCGCGGAATCGCATTGACGCTGAACCAGATTCATCACACTCTGCAGCCTTCGCTGGACTACCTCGAGCGTAAGCAGACCCCGATGACCAACAGCGCGTTGCGGTTGCGCACCCCAGAAGGTGTGCGGGCCGCGCTCGACGCGCTGTCCAACCGGCACCCCGTCACCTGCGTCGAGGGCGGGCGCGAGCCGGTCTGGCGGATCGCTCCCGAGGACGAACACGAAGCGGCGTTCTACCGCAACACCCTTATCGACGCGTTCCTCGAAACCTCGTTGGTCGAGTTGGCGCTGGTGCACGCCGGCCGTGCGGGGTCCGACCGGCTGGAGGCGTTCTGGTCGCAGGTGATGCGACTGCGCGATCTGCTGAAGTTCGACTTCTACTTCGCCGATTCGGCGGCGTTCCGTGAACACGTCGCCGAGGAACTGTCCTGGCAGAGCGGCTGGGAGGAGCAGGTGACGGCCGGTGAGCCGCAGGTCGAGCAGCTATTGCGGACCAAGTCGCCGCTGTTGGCGGGCGCCATGCTGCGCCCGTTCTTCGAGGCGTACGAGATCGTCGCCGACGTGCTGCTCGACGCCCCCGCTGAGATCGACGAGAAGGACCTGACGAAGAAGGCACTCGGACTGGGCAACCAGTACGTCGCGCAGAGCCGGGTGCGCAGCAACGAAGCGGTGTCGGCGTTGCTGTTCGCGACCGCCCGCCAGGTCGCCGCCGACCAGGACCTGATCGAACCCGCCGCCGACCTGCACGAGCGCCGTACCGCGTTCCGGGACGAACTGCGGGCCATCCTGCGCGATATGGACAAGGTCGAGCAGCTCGCCCGCGAGCAGTTCATCGCGCGCGAGATCGCGCGTCGTGAGGCGCGCCAAGCCTCCTGAGTCCGCCGAGCGCACGGTGGTGTACGCGTATCGCGAGTAGCAGCGTGAGCAACCGTACGCTCGGCGATTCCCTTGAAGGCCGAGCCGCGCCATACGCTGGTGGGATGACGACGACGGCATCGCGCATGCGCACCAGCGCGGTATGGCCGGTGCTCGTCGGGGTGGCTGTCCTGGCGGGGACGATCGCCGCGGGTATCGGCGCTCTGTCGCTGGCCGACGCGCTGAGTGCGACCGGACTGCCGGATCCCGGCCCGATCACGACCTACGGCCTGCCGTTCGTGCGGGCCGCCGGCGAAATCGCTGCGGTCATCGCCGTCGGATCCTTCCTGTTCGCCGCGTTCCTGACGCCGCCCCAAACCAACGGCGTGCTCGACGCCGGCGGGTACCGCGCGTTGCGCCTGGGCACCGGCGCGTCCGCGGCCTGGACGGTGTGCGCGGCGCTGATGGTTCCGTTGACGGTGTCCGACGTCTCGGGTCAGCCACTGAACCAGACGCTCGACCCGGTGGCCGTCTGGTCGGCGGCCGACCTCGTCGACATGGCCAGCGCGTGGCGGTGGACGGCGTTTCTGGCTGCCGCCGTCACGGTGGCCAGCATCCCGGTGCTCCGCTGGTCATGGACGCCGGTCCTGCTGGGCGGGGCGTTGACGACGCTGATCCCGCTTGGGTTGGCCGGGCATTCGTCCACCGGCGGCGCTCACGACATGGCAACCAACAGCCTGCTGTTTCACCTGGCCGCCGCAGCGCTGTGGGCGGGTGGTCTGCTCGCCCTGCTGGTACACGCGATGCGGCGCGGCAAGCACGCCGATCTCGCCGCCCGCCGGTTCTCGGCGCTCGCGTTCTGGTGCTTCGTCGTCATGGCCGTCAGCGGTGTGATCAACGCGCTCGTGCGCGTCGAACCCGCCGACCTGGTGCGCACCGAGTACGGCTGGTTGATCGTCGCGAAGATCTGCGCATTGGCCCTGCTCGCGGTGATCGGCTGGTGGCAACGCCGCTCCGCGGTGGCCGCGTTGCAGGAAGACCCGGACGCGCGCGGTCCGCTGATGCGTCTGGCGCTGCTCGAGGCGCTGCTGTTCGGGGCGACGTTCGGCATCGCGGTCGGGCTCGGCCGCACTCCACCACCGCCGCTGGCCGAACAGCCCACCCCCGTCGAGGTGGCGATCGGATACGACCTCACAGGCCCGCCCACTTTCGAGCGGATCGTGCTCGACTGGCGTTTCGACCTGATCTTCGGCACCGCCGCGATCGTCTTCGCAGTGGTCTACCTGCTCGGTGTGCGTCGCCTTCGCCGTCGGGGTGACGCGTGGCCGGTCGGACGGACACTGGGTTGGCTGTGCGGCTGCGCGTCGCTGCTGATCGCGACGTCGTCGGGGCTGGGCCGCTACATGCCCGCCATGTTCTCGATGCACATGATCGCGCACATGACGCTGTCGATGCTGGTGCCGATCCTGCTGGTGCTCGGCGCGCCGATGACGCTGGCCCTGCGGGCACTGCCGACCGCTCGCCGCGGCGAGCCGCCGGGTCCCAGGGAGTGGCTGCTGGCCGCGTTGCACTCGCGGGTGTCGCGGTTCCTGACCCAGCCGATCATCGCGACGGTCATCTTCGTGGCGGGTTTCTATGGGCTGTACTTCGGCGGGCTGTTCGACGCGGCGGTCGACAACCACGGCGCCCACGTGCTTATGAATGTGCACTTCCTGCTCAGCGGATACCTCTTCTATTGGGTGACGATCGGTATCGATCCGGCGCCGCGCCAGATTCCTCACCTGGGCAAGGTCGCGATGGTGTTCGCGTCGCTGCCGCTGCACGCGTTCTTCGGTGTGGTGCTGATGGGGACCAAGACCGTGCTGGGCGAGCCGTTCTACCGGTCATTGCAGTTGAGCTGGCACACCGACTTGCTCGCCGATCAGCGCACCGGCGGTGGAATCGCCTGGGCCGCTGGTGAGGTCCCGCTCGTGCTGGTGATGCTCGCGCTGCTGATCCAGTGGACGCGCAGCGACCAGCGCACGGCCGAGCGGATCGACCGGGCCGCCGACCGCGACGACGACGCGGAGCTCGCCGCCTACAACGCGATGCTCGCCGAGCTCGCCCGCCGCGACGCCTCTTCGCGCTGAGATCTGGCGATCTGGCGCCCAGACCGACGCTTTGGCTGGTTTCCGGCCGGCGAATCGACCATTGCGTCGGTTTCGAGAACGGTGGGAGCCAGACCAGCGGCCGTCTGCGTCCCAACAGTGTGGAGATCCCGTTCGTCGGCCGTGACGCCGTGGCCGCCGGCCACCTCACGAGGGCACGCCTGCGTAGTCAGTATCGGCCGCTGTATCGGGGCATCTACGTGCCGAGACGCCACGACGTGTCGCTGCGCGACCGGATCGCCGGCGTATCCCTCGCCTCGCCTTCGGCGGTGATCGCCGGGGTGGCCGCCTCTGCGATGCACGGGGCGAAATGGGTCGTGGACGACGTTCCCATCGAATTGGTCGCGGCGCTCCGGCGCCAGCGCGGGCTGATCGTCCGTGACGAGACCCTCGGGGAGGGCGAGGTCACCACGGTGGCGGGCATTCGCGTGACCACCCCGGCTCGAACCGCGTTCGACCTGGGCCGCCATCAGCCTCGTGACCGGGCTGTCGCACGCCTGGACGCGTTGATGAATGCGTGCCCGTTCGCCACCGAGGACGTCGCGCTACTGGCGAAACGTCATCGCGGTGTGCGTGGTCTGCGCCAGCTACGGGCGGCGCTGCCGCTCGTCGACGGCGGCGCCGAGTCGCCGAGGGAAACGTGGCTGCGGCTGCTGTTCATCGACGCCGGCCTACCTCGCCCCGCCACACAATTCGTCGTCCGTGACGAGTGGGACCGCTACGTCCGGCGCATCGACATGTGCTGGGAGGACTTCAAAGTCGGCGCCGAGTACGACGGAGAACAACACCTCACCAGCCGGCGACAATATGTGCTCGACGTTCAGGTCAATCGCGTTCTGCAGCGGCTCGGTTGGCACGTCATCCACGTCATCAAAGAGGACCGCGGGGTCGACATCGTCGAGCAGGCGCGAAACGCCCTGCTGTCGAGGGGCTGGCGCCCGTAGGTTCCGGGGACGCCCGCTCGAAACCGACGCAATGGTCGAGTTCGCGCGAGTCGAGCAACCAAAACGTTGGGCTCGGCGGGGGGATAGGCGGCTCATCCCCAACGCCTGATTCATCCACAGCATCTTTGCGCGACGCGCGCTGATCTTCTTCCGGTGTCGGCGCCGCGGCGCTCAATAGCGGTGTCACCGACACGCCACAAGGCTGGTCGGCAAGCAAACGCAAAGAAACAGGAGATCGTCATGTTCGAGACACCGTTCACCATCGTCGGCAACATCGTCACCGACCCGATCCATCGGCGGGTGGGGGATCAGGAGATGGTCCGGTTCCGGGTCGCGAGCAACTCGCGCCGCCGCACGGCAGAGGGAACATGGGAGCCCGGAAACTCGTTGTTCGTGACGGTGAATTGCTGGGGGAGAGTGGTTGCCGGGACCAGCGCGGCGCTGGTCAAGGGCGACCCCGTCATCGTCGTCGGACACGTTTACACAAGCGAATACGACGACCGGGACGGCAACCGACGCTCGTCGGTCGAAGTTCGCGCCACATCGGTCGGGCCGGATCTGGCACGGTGCTCGGCACGCATCGACCGGGGGCGCCAGCAGACCGAACAGCGGTTCACCGACCCGGAAGACCACTCCGAAGACACCGGTGATGACGACGACACGGAGCAGCCCCACACGGCGCTGCCCCTGACCGCGTAGCGCGGGGACGCCGCCGGCGCAGGAGCTCGAGTAGCTCACTCGGCTGCGCCGGCGGGGCCACGCCTACGATGGTCCGCGAGCATCACCCGAGAGACTCGCAACTTTGAAAGGCATCCCACGGCATGGCCGAATTCATCTATTCGATGCGGAAGGTCCGCAAGGCGCACGGCGACAAGGTCATCCTCGACGACGTCAGCCTGAACTTCCTTCCGGGCGCGAAGATCGGCGTCGTCGGTCCCAACGGGGCCGGCAAGTCGAGCGTCTTGCGGATCATGGCCGGGCTGGACCAGCCCAACAACGGCGACGCGTTCCTGCAGCCCGGAGCGACTGTGGGCATTTTGCAGCAGGAGCCCCCGCTCAACGAGAACAAGACCGTCCGCGAGAACGTCGAAGAGGGCGTGGCGATCAAGGAGAAGCTGAACCGCTACAACGAGGTCGCCGAGCTGATGGCCACCGACTACTCCGATGAGCTGATGGAGGAGATGGGCCGGCTGCAGGAGGAGCTCGACGCCGCCGACGCCTGGGACATCGACTCCCAGCTCGAGCAGGCGATGGACGCGTTGCGCTGCCCGCCGCCCGACGAGCCGGTCACCCATCTGTCCGGAGGCGAGCGCCGACGGGTCGCGTTGTGCAAGCTGCTGCTGTCCAAGCCCGACCTGCTGCTCCTCGACGAGCCCACCAACCACCTGGACGCCGAGAGCGTGCAGTGGCTCGAACAGCACCTCGCCGAGTACAAGGGCGCGATCCTCGCCGTCACGCACGATCGGTACTTCCTGGACAACGTGGCCGAGTGGATCCTCGAACTCGACCGCGGGCGGGCTTATCCCTACGAGGGCAACTACTCGACGTACCTGGAGAAGAAGGCCGAGCGCGTCGCCGTGCAGGGACGCAAGGATGCCAAACTGCAAAAGCGTCTCCAAGACGAGCTCGCCTGGGTCCGATCGGGCGCCAAGGCACGGCAAGCCAAGAGCAAGGCCCGCCTGCAGCGCTACGAGGAGATGGCCGCCGAGGCGGAAAAGACTCGCAAGCTCGACTTCGAGGAGATCCAGATTCCCACGCCGCCACGGCTGGGCAACGTCGTCGTCGAGGTCGAGCATCTCGACAAGGGCTTCGGTGGACGCACCCTGATCAAGGATTTGTCGTTCACGCTGCCGCGTAACGGCATCGTCGGGGTCATCGGTCCCAACGGTGTCGGTAAGACGACGCTGTTCAAGACCATCGTGGGCCTCGAGCAGCCCGACAGCGGCACGGTCAAGGTCGGCGAGACGGTCAAGTTGAGCTACGTCGACCAGAGCCGTGCGGGCATCGACCCGAAGAAGACGGTGTGGGAGGTCGTCTCCGACGGACTGGACTACATCGAGGTCGGCCAGAACGAGATCCCGTCGCGGGCCTACGTCTCCGCGTTCGGCTTCAAAGGCCCGGACCAGCAGAAGCCGGCCGGTGTGTTATCCGGCGGTGAACGCAACCGGCTCAACCTGGCGTTGACGCTCAAGGAGGGCGGCAACCTGATCCTGCTCGACGAGCCGACCAACGACCTGGACGTCGAAACGCTGTCGTCGCTGGAGAACGCGCTCGAGAGCTTCCCCGGCTGCGCGGTCGTGATCTCCCACGACCGGTGGTTCCTGGACCGCACGTGTACCCACATCCTGGCGTGGGAGGGCGACGAGGACAACGAGGCCAAGTGGTTCTGGTTCGAGGGTAACTTCGGCGCTTACGAGGAGAACAAGGTCGAACGGCTCGGCGCCGAGGCCGCCCGCCCGCATCGCGTGACGCACCGGAAGCTCACGCGCGACTGATCCGGCGGGGTAGCCGCAAAGCCCGCGTGCGGGCTACTAGGGTCGTCTTCTGCGGACCGCGGAGCCGCTTCGCCCATCGGGGCTGGTGGTGACATCCAATGGCGGAGGTCCGCGCCTACAGTTCAGGAGCGTCGCATGTCGGTGAATCCGGGAGACGTCGGGAGATCAGCGGGCGCCGGGGTCGGCGTCACCGGGGCCAACCACTCTCCTGGACTCGACGACCAGACCATGGCGCGACTCGCGCGGGCCTATCTCGAGACCTACCGGGGTCCGCACGCCGACGCCCCCGCCGCCGAGTCCACGGTCACCATGCCGGTGACGGCGACGGCGCATAAGGTCGTCACGCCGAACCTCATCGCGGCGCATCACCGGCTCGGTCGCTTCCGCCCCTACGGCGATACCCGCGTCGAGGTGTACCGCGCCGACGACCCGCCCGGGTTCGGCCCCGCGCTGCAGATCGTCACCGACAACTCCGCGATGGTGATGGACTCGGTCACGGTGCTGCTGCACCGCTTCGGCGTCGCCTACACCGCGATCATGAACCCGGTGCTGCGGGTGCACCGCGCTCGGGCAGGCGAACTGCTCGACGCCGCGCCGGCCGCTGAAGCCGGCGGGTCCCGAAACGGTGTGTTCGAGGCCTGGATTCACGTTCAGCTCGCGGCGACCGTCGACCCCAAGGCGCTGGCCCAGGTGGCGCAGATGCTGCCGAGCGTGCTCGCCGATGCGCGTCATGTCGCGCTCGATGCCGACGAACTGTCGTCGACGCTGCGCCGGTTGGCGCACGACCTGGCCACCGACACCGGCAACAGGTTCCGCGGGCCCGACCGCGAGGACGTCGCCGCGCTGTTGCGATGGCTGGCCGACGGACATTTCGTGCTGCTGGGTTACCAGCGATGTTCGATACAGGACGGCCGGTCGTCGGTCGATCCGTCCAGCCGGCTGGGGGCGCTTCGACTTCGCCACGATGTGCTGCCGCCGCTGACCGACGACGACGACCTTCTCGTATTGGCGCAGGCCACCATTCCGAGCTACCTGCGATACGGCGCCTATCCGCACATCGCGGTCGTGCGCGAACAACACGGGCCGACCGTCATCGAACATCGCTTCGTCGGCTTGTTCACGGTGGCGGCCATGAACGCGAACGTGCTTGAGATCCCGTTGATCTCACGCAGAGTGAACGAGGCGTTGTCGCTGTCCCGCAACGACCCCAGCCACCCCGGGCAACTGCTGCTCGACATCATCCAGACCATTCCCCGAGCGGAATTGTTCGCCCTGTCGGCGCAGGACGTGCTGGACATGGTGAAAGCCGTCGTCGACCTCGGGTCCCGTCGGCGCACGTTGCTGTTCATGCGCGCCGATTCGCTCGCGCAGTTCGTCTCGTGCCTGGTGTACCTACCGCGCGACCGTTACACCACCGCGGTGCGGTTGGAGATGCAGGACATCCTCGTGCGCGAACTCGGCGGTGTAAGCATCGAGTACACCGCGCGGGTGAGCGAATCGCCATGGGCGGTAGTTCATTTCGCCGTGCGAATGCCCGACGACACCAACGCCCGCGACATCGACACGTCCCCGACCAACGAATCGCGGATCCAGGATCTGCTCACCGAAGCGGCGCGCACCTGGGGAGACCGGTTGATCGGCGCGGTGAAGACGGGTTCGATCAATCAGCGCACGGCGCAACACTATTCCGCCGCCTTCCCTGAGGCGTACAAGCAGGCGGTCGCGCCGCTCGACGCGATCGATGACATCACGGTCATCGAAGAGCTGCAGGACGGTTCGATCCAACCGGTGCTCACCGATCTCGAGGAAGGCACCGCGCAGCTCACGTTGTATCTGGGTGGGCACTCCGCTTCGTTGAGCGATCTGCTGCCGATGCTGCAGTCGATGGGCGTGGTGGTTCTCGAAGAGCGCCCGTTCACCGTCGAACGGCCCGACGGACTCGTGGTGTGGATCTACCAGTTCAAAATCTCACCGCACAAGTCGATCCCGCGCATCGAGAGCGAATCCGAACGAACCCGAACCGCCACGCGTTTCGCCGACGCACTGACCGCGATCTGGCAGGGCCGCGCCGAGACCGACCGGTTCAACGAGCTGGTGATGCGGGCCGGTCTGAACTGGCAGCAGGTGTCGGTCCTGCGCAGCTACGCGAAATACCTGCGGCAGGCGGGTTTTCCGTACAGCCAGTCGCACATCGAGGCCGTGGTCAACGACCACGCCAAGACCGCGCGTTCGCTGGTCGAACTGTTCGAGGCGCTGTTCTGTCCGTTCGAGGACGAGCAGGATGATGCACCGAAACGTCACGACGCCCAGGCGGCCGCCGCGGCGGTGAGCGCCGACATCGACGCATTGGTCAGCCTGGACACCGACCGTGTGCTGCGGGCGTTCGCGTCGATGATCCAGGCGACGCTGCGCACCAACTACTTCGTCAGGCGGCAGGAGTCGGCTCGGCACGAGGACGTGCTGTCGTTCAAACTCGATCCCGGCCTGATCGACGAATTGCCGCTGCCGCGACCGAAGTTCGAGATCTTCGTGTACTCGCCGCGGGTCGAGGGTGTGCACCTGCGGTTCGGCTATGTGGCGCGCGGAGGCCTGCGCTGGTCGGATCGCCGCGAGGACTTCCGCACCGAAATCCTCGGGTTGGTCAAGGCACAGGCCGTCAAGAACGCGGTGATCGTGCCCGTCGGCGCCAAGGGCGGTTTCGTCGTCAAGCAGCCGCCGACACCGACCGGAGACGCCGCCGACGACCGCGAAGCCCAACGCGCCGAAGGCGTGTCGTGTTACAAGCTGTTCATCGCCGGTCTGCTCGATGTGACCGACAACGTCGACAAGGGGTCCGGCCAGGTCACCCCGCCGCCGGATGTGGTGCGCCGCGACGGCGACGACGCCTATCTCGTTGTCGCCGCCGACAAGGGCACCGCGACGTTCTCCGACATCGCCAACGAGGTCGCCAAGTCCTACGGCTTCTGGCTCGGCGACGCGTTCGCCTCGGGCGGGTCGGTGGGATACGACCACAAAGCCATGGGCATCACCGCCAGAGGCGCGTGGGAGTCGGTCAAGCGGCACTTCCGCGAAATGGGTGTCGACACCCAGGCGGAGGACTTCACCGTCGTCGGTGTCGGCGACATGAGCGGCGACGTGTTCGGCAACGGCATGTTGCTGTCCAAGCACATTCGCCTGTTGGCTGCCTTCGACCACCGCCACATCTTCATCGACCCCGATCCCGACGCGGCGCGCTCGTGGGAGGAGCGCAAGCGCCTGTTCGAGCTGGCGCGGTCGAGCTGGGAGGACTACGACTCCTCGCTGATCAGCGAGGGTGGCGGCGTCTACAGCAGGGAGCACAAGTCGATCCAGATCAGCTCGCAAGCCCGCGCCGCGCTGGGCATCGACGACAGCGTCGATGAGCTGACCCCGCCCAACCTGATCAAGGCGATCCTGAAGGCGCCCGCCGACCTGTTGTTCAACGGTGGTATCGGCACCTACATCAAGGCCGAATCCGAATCCGACGCCGATGTCGGCGACCGTGCGAACGACCCGGTCCGGGTGAACGGAAACCAGTTGCGGGCCAAGGTAGTCGGTGAGGGCGGCAACCTCGGCGTGACCGCGCTTGGGCGTATCGAGTTCGACCTCGCGGGTGGCCGGATCAACACCGACGCGCTGGACAACTCGGCTGGGGTCGACTGCTCCGATCATGAGGTCAACATCAAGATTCTGATCGACTCGCTGGTCACCGCGGGCAAGGTCAGCCCCGAAGACCGCACCGAACTGCTGCTGTCGATGACCGACGAGGTCGGGCAGTTGGTGCTCAGGGACAACGAGGACCAGAACGATCTGATGGGCACCAGCCGCGCCAACGCGGCGAGCCTGCTTCCGGTGCACTCGCGCATGATCAAGGCCTTCGTCGCCGACCGCGGCCTCAACCGTGAACTCGAGGCGCTGCCGTCGGAGAAGGAGATCCACCGCCGCACCGACGCCGGAATCGGCTTGACCTCACCGGAACTCGCGACGCTGATGGCTCATGTGAAACTTGCGCTGAAAGCCGACGTGCTGGCCAGCGAACTGCCCGATCAGGAGGCATTCGCCTCCCGGCTGCCGTGGTACTTCCCCGAGAAGCTGCGTGAGCCGTTCGCCGCCGAGATTAGGTCGCACGAACTGCGCCGCGAGATCGTCACCACTATGCTGGTCAACGACGTCATCGACACCAGCGGAATCACGTACGTGTACCGCATCAGCGAGGACGCCGGGGTAGGCGCGCTGGATGCCGTGCGCAGCTACGCCGCGGCCAACGCGATCTTCCGGATCAACGACATCTGGCGACAGATCCGCGCGGCGGGGGACAACGGTGTTTCGGTCGCGGTGACCGACCGGATGACGCTGGATCTGCGGCGGCTGGTGGACCGGGCCGGACGCTGGCTGCTCAACTACCGTCCTCAGCCACTGGCCGTGGGCGCCGAGACCAACCGGTTCGCCGCCAAGGTGGCGGCACTGACACCGCGGATGTCCGAGTGGCTGCGCGGCGACGACGAGGCCATCGTGGCCAAGGAGGCCGACGACCTCACCTCGCGCGGAGTCCCAGAGGATCTGGCGTACGAGCTGGCCACGGGGCTGTACCAGTTCAGCCTTCTCGACATCATCGACATCGGGGACATCGTGGAGCGCGAACCCGACGAGGTCGCGGACACCTACTTCGCGTTGATGAACTACCTCAACACCGATACTTTGCTCACCGCGGTGTCGCGACTCGAACGTGACGACCGCTGGCATTCGTTGGCGCGGCTGGCGATTCGCGACGACATCTACGGGTCACTGCGGGCTCTGTGCCTGGACGTGCTGGCGGTGGGCGAGCCCGAGGAGACGGGTGAGGAGAAGATCGCCGAATGGGAGACCACGAACGGTTCGCGGGTGGACCGCGCCCGTCGCACGCTCGACGAGATTCATGAAAGCGGTCAGCACGACCTCGCGACGCTGTCGGTGGCGGCGCGTCAGATTCGCAGCATGACACGGACCAGTGGAACGGGGACTTCTCGATGACAGGCGCTGATCTCGCGCGCACCACGAGCGGGGCAGGGTTTGTCGCGCCGGTCCATGTGCGGTGGTCGGACATCGACATGTATCAGCACATCAACCACGCCACCATGGTGACGATTCTCGAGGAAGCCCGGATCCCGTTCCTGCGAGAGCCGTTCGGCCCGGAGATCGAGACGATCGGCTTGCTCATCGCCGAGGTCAACATCTCGTACAAGGCCCAGCTGCGGCTGATCGACTCGCCGCTGCAGGTGACCATGTGGTCGAAGAGGGTGCGCTCGGTCGACTTCACCGTCGGCTACGAGGTGCGATCGGTGGGCGCGCCGCCGGACTCGAAGCCGGCGGTGATCGCGGACACCCAGTTGGCCGCTGTACACATCAAAGAGCAGCGGCTGCACCGGCTTTCGCTGCAGCAAAAAGAGTATCTGCAGCGCTGGACACGATGACACGATCCGAGCGTGGCCTCTGGCTGACCGAGCTACCGCATCGCGGCGACCTCGCGACGTTCGCCGAGCGGGCTTTACGTCTCGACGAAGCCGCGGTGATCAGGTTGCGTCAACGATCAGAGGATGTGCTGGTCGCCTGGGTGGCAACGGGATTCGATGTCCTGGCCAGCCGGGTGGTCGAGGGCCGGGTCAATCCGCCGGATCTTTCGGCGGGCGCCGACGCGCTGGCCGAGGGTCTGCGGACCGTGGACAGTACCGGTTTCGTCGAACCCGGCTTCGCGCTGGATTCCGCCTGGCGCGGAGCGCTTCCGCCGGACTCCGGCTTCGTCCACCTCGACGATGTGCCCGCCCGCGTCGTGCTTGACTTGGCGCAGCGCGGTGGGGAGTTGGCCAAAGAGCACTCCAGCAGCCACGGTCCACCGGTGTCGCTGCTGGATCAGGAGGTCGTCGCGGTCAGTTCCGGCGACGACAGCGTCGGTATCCCGATGAGGTGTGTATTCGCTTTGACGGCAATGGGTTTCCTACCCCCGTCGGGTTCGGCGGTGGGCGCCGACGAGATAGTGCGGGTGCGCGTGACGCCGACGTGGCTACGCATCGACGCACGTTTCGGTTCGGTGTACCGCCGCCGCGGCGACCCGGCTGTCGTCCTGCGCTGACCTTTCACGCCGCGTGACCCCACGCGAAGCTGGATGACCGTGCTTGCACAGCGACACGCCGCTACAGGTGTACATTTTGCGGCCGCTCGCGCCACCGTGAGTGTGCGGTCACTGGCGCCGTCACGAGCGTGCGGTCGTTAGACCAACCACGCAGCGCTGTCGGGCCGGAGGGCGCCGTCGGACACCTCCGCGCTCGCCAGCAGGACCTTACCTTCCGGCAGCGGTATCGGCCGCGAGCCAGCGTTCAGTACGCACACCAACCCGCCGGTGCGGTGAAACACCAGGCTGTCGGCGGGCGAGTCCAGCCACTCGACCGTCGAACCGTCGAATTCGGCACGCTGTGAACGCAATTCGAAAGCCCGACGGAAGAACGCCAGCGTCGAGTCGGGGTCCGCCAACTGCTTCTCAACCGTCAGCGCTGACCATTCCGGGGGAATCGGCAACCAAGTGTCCGGGTTGTCCGAGAAGCCGAACGGAGGGGTTTCGCCCTCCCACGGCATCGGAATCCTGCTGCCGTCGCGTCCGCGGCGGGTGCGCCCGGAGCGCTCCCACACCGGGTCGCGCAGCGCCTCGTCGGGGAGTGCGGCGTTCGGCAGCCCCAGTTCCTCGCCGTTGTAGATGAACACAGGCCCCGGCAGCGCCAGCATGACCAGAGCCATCGCCTTGGCGCGGGCCAGACCGACGGCACCACCGCCGTAGCGGGTGGGCACGCGGTCGACGTCATGGTTGGCCAGCGTCCACGTCGGGGCGGCGTCCACTAGATCGGCTGCGGCCATCGAGTTCTCGATCGCATGACGGATGTCGGCGGCGTCGAACGCCGCGCGCAGAAGCCGGAAGTTGAAGCCCAAATGCAGTTCGTCGGGGCGCACGTAGCGGGCGAACTGCTCGTTGTCGTAAACCCAAACCTCGCCGATCGCAACGGATTCCGGATAGTCGTCGAACACCCGCCGGATCTGGCGATGGATCTCGTGCACGCCGTCGTTGTTGAACCGGGGATCGTCGTCCATCTCGGCCAGCAGCATCTCGCGTCCCACGATCTTCATGTCGGGAAGGCCGGGCGGCTTGGCCATGCCGTGCGCGACGTCGATGCGAAAGCCGTCGATGCCGCGGTCGAGCCAGAACCGCAGTGTGCGTTCGAGGTCGTCGAAGACCTCGGGGTTCTCCCAGTTGAGGTCGGGCTGCTCGGCGTCGAACAGGTGCAGATACCACTGGCCGGGGTTGCCGTCGGCTTCGGTCACCCGGGTCCACGCCGGCCCGCCGAACACCGACAGCCAGTTGTTGGGGGGTTCCGAACCGCCGGGCCCGGTGCCGTCGCGGAAGATGTAGCGCTCGCGCTGCCGACTGCCCGGGCTCGCGGCCAGGGCCGCCTGAAACCACGGATGCGCGGAGCTGGTGTGGTTGGGCACCAGGTCCATCGTCACCTTCATGCCCAGGTCATGGGCGGCGGCGGTGAGCCGGTCCAGCGCCGCAATGTCGCCGAACAGCGGATCGACGTCGCGTGGGTCGGCCACGTCGTAGCCGTTGTCGGCCATCGGCGAGACCATCACCGGGTTGAGCCAGATCGCGTCGACGCCGAGCGCCTCGAGATAGCCCAGGCCGGCGGTCACCCCGTCGAGGTCGCCGACCCCGTCACCGTTGCTGTCGCGGAACGAGCGCGGATAGACCTGATAGAACAGCGCGTCAGACCACCAAGGATTCGTCATCAGAACGGCGCGTTCACCATCGAATGCGCGGCCATCTCCAGGTAGGCCAGCAGCTCTTTGCGGTGCTCGTCGTCGAGCGTGTCCGAGTCGATCTGCGCGACCGCGGTGTGCATGCACCGCAGCCACGCGTCGCGTTCGATGTAGCCGATCCGGAACGGGGCGTGGCGCATCCTCAGCCGCGGATGCCCACGCTGGTCGGAGTACGTGCGGGGGCCGCCCCAGTACTGCTCGAGGAACATCCGCAGCCGCACCTCGGCCGGTCCGAGGTCCTCTTCGGGGTAGAGCGGACGCAGAATCTCGTCCTCGCGGACCAACTCGTAGAACCGCGCCACGATCGCGCGGAACGTCTCGTGGCCACCGACTTCGTCGTAGAACGACCTCTGTGGCTGTGTCACGCCGACCATTGTTCCTTGTTGCTGGATTCACCAGGTCAGGCGGGCGCACCACCCGATGTTCACCTGACTGACCTGCGAACACGTCGAGAATTGTCGTGCGATTCACAGGAATCCGTGGTGAACTGTCGGACGGAGGACGTATGGCGCATCGCAAGAAAGGCCCGTCCAAAAGGGCTGGCCCGCGGAGTCACGGTGCCGCGACCGCCCTAGCCGGGTCGGTGATACCGGGCGCGCAGGCACGCGTCCTCCACAGCGTCGACATCCATCCGCCGAGTACCACCGATGGCTCGATCTGGGGTCGCCGCCGTGTCCTGCTGCTGAACTCCACCTACGAACCGTTGACCGCTCTGCCCATGCGGCGGGCGGTCATCATGTTGATGTGCGGTAAGGCCGACGTCGTACACGACGATCCCGGCGGGCCGGTGATCCACTCGGCGACCCGATCGATCGTGGTGCCCTCGGTCATCCGGTTGCGCTCCTACGTCCGGGTGCCGTACCGGGCGCGCATCCCGATGACGCGCGCGGCGCTGATGCACCGCGACCGGTTTCGCTGCGCCTACTGCGGGAGTAAGGCCGACACCGTCGACCACGTGGTTCCGCGCAGCCGCGGGGGAGCGCACTCGTGGGAGAACTGCGTGGCGGCCTGTTCGTCGTGCAATCACCGCAAGGCCGACCGGCTGCTCACCGAGCTGGGGTGGTCGCTGCGCACCGTGCCCGTTCCGCCGAAGGGCCAGCACTGGCGGCTGCTGTCCAGCGTCAAGGAACTCGATCCATCATGGGTTCGATATCTGGGCGAGGGCGCGGCGTAAACGCGGCTGGTATACGGTTTGCGACGTGAGCACCACAACGACAATCGCGCTTCTGACCTTGGTGCCGCTCGGGCTGACGGCCGTCCTTGCCCTGTTGATCTGGCGCACTAAGGGCCCGCACCCGGCGAGCTACAAGATGTCCGACCCTTGGAAGCACTCCCCGATTCTGTGGGCGTCCGACGAGCCCGCCGATCACGGGCACGCGACCGGACGCAGTGTGGCCGCCGACTCGGCGGCCCACGGCGGAAACGTGGGTGAACACCAGTCCAACGCGGTGACGATTGGAGGCGGCGCCAGTGGCAAGTGGTGACGTTGCGGTAACCGGCCATCGGGCCGCGCTCGAGCACACCGACCTCCCGATGGGTTGGGTGGTCACCTCCAGCGGCCGGATCTCCGGTGTCACGCAGCCGGGTGAGCTGTCGCTGGACTACCCCTTCCCGACCAAGGACCTGGTGTTCCTCGACGACGCGCTCAAGTACGGCTCGCGCGCTTCGAAGGCCCGGTTCGCCGTGTACATCGGCGATCTCGGCGACGACACCGCGGCCACCGCGCGCGAGATCCTCGCCCAGGTGCCCACCCCGAACAACGCCGTGCTGCTGGCGGTCTCGCCCGATCAGCATGCGATCGAGGTGGTCTACGGCGCCGACGTCAAGGGACGCGGCATCGAGGAGGCCGCACCGCTGGGCGTCTCCGCGGCGGCCGCGTCGTTCAAAGAGGGCAACCTGATGGACGGGTTGATCAGCGCGGTGCGGGTGATGAGCGCCGGCGTCACCCCGGCCTGACCGCACCCTTCTTTGTCGCGCGAGAGTGCGTGTGTGTACACGACACACCGCGCCAGAGCAGCGTTATCCGCACGTTCGCGGGCACGTCACGGTGCATCGAGTGCGAGCGCGGCACGAATTTCGACGTAACGCTCGAGGAAGCGCCGCTCGTCGAGACGCTTGCGCCGCAGCCACGCGGTGACCTCGTCGTTGCACTTGCTGGTGTTGCACGAGGCGCACGCCGGTACGACGTTGTCGATGGTGTACCGGCCGCCGCGGGAGATCGCCATGACGCAGTCGCGCTGCAGCGCTCGATCCGTCGCGCCGCAGTAGGCGCAGCCCTTCCACGCGTCTTTCAGCGCTTGCCACTGCTGCGGCGTGAGGTCGTTGTCGACGGCGCCGAGTCGCCGCTTACGCCTGCGGGCCGCCCTGGCCCGGCGAGTTTTACTGACCGCCACGCGCTCAGCATGCACTGCGAGCGACCGCTCTTGTACGGCGCGGGGCGGCGTGTCGTGCACTGACACGGTCGCTCGCGCAGCAAAAAAGTGGCGCCTAGCTGACGTCGAAGGCGCGGGCGCGCAGGGACCGCTCGACACCGGCGCGGCCCTCGATGACCAGACGGCGCAGCGGGGGCGGTACATCGGGGTCGGCGAGGAACTTGTCGGCGGCCGCCAATCCGTCTTCGCTGATGTCCCACGACGGGTACAAGCCGATGACGACGGTCTGGGAGACCTCGCTGGACCGCCGCTGCCACACGCCCGCGATCGCGCCGAAGTATCTCTCGCGGAAGGGTGACAGCAGCGCCTGCTGACCGGGCTGCACGAAGCCGCCGATGATCGCGCGCGCGGTGATGTTGGCCAGCGTGTCGTCCTCGATCACCTGCTCCCACGCCGCTTCCTTGACCGCCAGTTCGGGACGCGCCGCGGAGGCCGCCGCGGCGTGCCGGCGTCCCGCCGCGGTCGGATCGCGTTGGGCCTCGGCGTCGATGAACGGCGTCTCCATACCCTCGGCGTCGACGGCGCCCCCGGCGGCGAGCGCGGTCACGATGCGCCACCGCAAGTCGGTGTCGACGACGAGACCGGGCAGACCTTTTAGCGCGGGGTCATCGTCCAGCAGCGCCGAAAGCACCTCCGCATGCCGCGCACTGAGCACCGATCCGCACAGCGCGTTGACGTAGGCCAATTGGTGATCGGAGCCGCCCTCGGCGCTTCGGGCCAGGTCGAGTAGCCGGTCGGCGAACTCGGGCCAGCCCGACGAGCGCGCCCACTCCGGATCCGCGTAGGAGTTCAGCGCCGTCTGGGCCTGCAGCAGAAGTCGTTGCAGCACACCGACTTCGGTTTCGGCGTGCACACCGCCGCATACCAACGACACGAAGTCGCGGGCCTTGAGCTCGGCCTCGCGTGTCATCTCCCACGCCGCCGACCACGCGAGGGTGCGCGGCAGCGGCTCGGCGATGTCGGCGATGCGCGTCAGCACCGTCTGCAGCGAATCCTGGTCCAGCCGCAGCGAGCAGTACGTCAGGTCGTCGTCGTTGACCAGAATCAACTTGCCGCGCGGAACACCGTGCAGCGCAGGCACGTCCGTGTTCGAACCCTCGATGTCGAGTTCCTCGCGATGCACCCGCACCAGCTTGCCGGAGTCGTCGTCGTCGTAGATTCCGACCGCGAGGCGATGCACCCGGGTCTCACCGGCGCCGGGCGCAGCCCCGCTCTGGTCGATGGCGAACCGGGTGAACCGGCCCTCGGCGTCGAGGTCGAAGTCGGGTCGCAGCGTGTTGAGGCCCGTCGTCTTTAGCCACTGCTGTCCCCATCCCGACAGGTCGCGCCCCGACGCCTTCTCCAGGGCGCCCAGCAGGTCACCGAATGTGGCGTTGCCGAACGCGTGGTCGCGGAAGTAGTCGCGCAGGCCGGAGAGGAACTCCTCCTCGCCGACGTAGGCGACCAGTTGCTTGAGGACGCTGGCGCCCTTGGCGTAGGTGATCCCGTCGAAGTTCACCTCGACGGCCGCCAGATCGGGGATGTCGGCGGCGACGGGATGGGTGGAGGGCAGTTGGTCTTGGCGGTACGCCCACGACTTCTCCACGTTGGCGAACGTCGTCCACGCCTCGGTGTACTCGGTGGCTTCGGCCTGGCACAGCACCGAGGCGAACGTCGCGAAAGACTCGTTGAGCCACAAGTCATCCCACCACTGCATGGTGACGAGATCGCCGAACCACATGTGCGCCATCTCGTGCAGGACGGTCTCGGCGCGCCGTTCGTAGGAAGCTCGGGTCACCTTGCTGCGGAAGACGTAGTCCTCGAGGAACGTCACCGCGCCGGCGTTCTCCATCGCGCCGGCGTTGAACTCCGGTACGAACAACTGGTCGTACTTGCCGAACGCATACGGGATGCCGAAGTTGTTGTGGTAGAAGCCGAATCCCTGCTTGGTCTCGGTGAACAGCCGCTCGGCGTCCATGAACTCGGCCAGCGTCTTGCGGCAGAACAACCCCAGCGGGATATCGCCGTGGTCGTCGCTGTACACGTCGTCCCAGCGTGCGTACGGGCCCGCGACAAGCGCCACCAGATACGTGCTCATCCGTGGTGTCGCGGCGAAGGTGTGCCGCTTGGCTGCACCGGCGTCCTCGACGTGGACGGTGGCGCCGTTGGACACGACCTCCCAGTGCGACGGCGCTGTCACAGTGACGTCGAAGGCCGCCTTGAGATCCGGTTGGTCGAAGCATGCGAACATCCGCTTGGCGTCGGCGGTTTCGAACTGCGAGTACAGGTACACCTCGTCGTCGACGGGGTCGACGAAGCGGTGCAGACCCTCTCCGGTGTTGGAGTAGCGGCAATCGGCGTCGACGACGAGGACGTTGTGCCCGGCCAGTCCGGTCAGCGGGATGCCGGTCGATTCGTCATAGCCCGACACGTCGATGTCGCGGCTGTTGAGGGTGGCGCTGTGAATCGTGTCGGCCGCGATGTCGATGTAGGTGTCGGCGCCGGGAAGTGCGTCGAATTCGACCGTCGTCGTGGACCGGAACGTGCGTTCACCGGGCTTGCCGGCGCCGTCGGTCAGGTCGAGTTCGATGCGGTAACTGTCGACGGTGACCAGGGCGGCGCGTTCGACGGCTTGGTCGCGGGTCAGGTTGGGAAGTGCCACCCGACCAACCTAACGCCCGCGCCGTCAAGCGGCGCGTCGCACGTCTCGAGTCAGAAACCCGGTATCGCCCGCGCCGCGGGCAGCCAGTCCATCACGGTGCCGTTGCCCACCGACGCCAACATCTGCGGGCAGTACATCGAGATCGCGATGCCGGTGAAGAACGCCGCGATGTCCGGCGGGACGCCGTTGTCGGACACCTGCGTGTACACCTTCGCGAGGTTCTTGCCCGGTTCGACGAGCATCGGGCAAACGGATTCCCCGATCGCGACCATGTTCACGGGATTGTCGACGGACATGCCTGCGCCGCGAAGGGCGGCCAGGAAGGCCTCGTCGGTCGTGTCGGCTTGGGCCGGTGCGGCGAACGTCGTTGCGACCGCCGCCAGACCAACCCCTAACGCCAGAGCGCGTATTCGAAGATCAACAGGTTTATTCACTTCGGTAACGATTCTTCACATTGGTCACATCAGGAACACGGTTCGATCACCGTTTGCACTCTTAGGCGTTTCTCATATCGCGGCCTGCGAAGTGGGCCGCTATAGGCGCCGCGGCGGGGGAACACTCCCAGCACGACCGCAGTTGTCAGAAGTGGACTCTGCCCACCCCGCCCCCGGAAGGATTCGCCCATGCCCGAGAAGTCCGTCGCAGAACTCTGGTTCGACCCGCTGTGCCCGTGGTGCTGGATCACGTCGCGCTGGATCCTCGAGGTCGAGAAGGTCCGCGACATCGACGTGAGCTTCCGGGTAATGAGCCTCGCGGTGCTCAACGAGGGACGCGACCTGCCCGAGGAGTACCAGGAGGCGATGAAGAAGGCGTGGGCGCCGGTGCGCGTCGCCATCGCCGCCGAACAGGCCAAGGGCCGCGAGGTCCTCGGCCCGCTGTACACCGCGATGGGAACCCGCATCCACAACCAGGGTATTGAAGACTTCGACGTGGTGATCAAGGAGTCGCTCGCCGAGGTCGGCCTCCCGGCCGAACTGGCCGAGGCCGCCACCACCGACAAGTACGACGAGGCGCTGCGCAAGAGCCACCACGAGGGCATGGACCCCGTCGGCGACGACGTCGGTACCCCGACCATCCACGTCAACGGGGTCGCCTTCTTCGGACCCGTGCTGTCGAAGATCCCGCGCGGCGAGGACGCCGGCAAGCTCTGGGACGCCTCGGTGACCTTCGCGTCCTATCCGCACTTCTGGGAGCTCAAACGCACCCGCACGGAGTCGCCGGAATTCGACTGAGCGCGCCCGGAGCGCGCCCGGGTCGGGCCGACGGCGTCTGCCACAATGACGGCCATGCGCGTCTACCTGGGAGCCGACCACGCCGGCTTCGACCTCAAGAAGGCCATCATCGAGCACCTGCGCGGCTCCGGGCACGAACCGGTCGACTGCGGGGCGTTCGTCAACGACCCGGACGACGACTATCCCGCGTTCTGTATCGCAGCCGCGCAGCAGACCGTCGCCGATCCGGGCAGCCTCGGCATCGTGCTCGGCGGCTCGGGCAACGGCGAGCAGATCGCGGCCAACAAGGTCCCCGGCGCACGCTGCGCGCTGGCGTGGAGCATCGAGACCGCCAAACTCGCACGCGAGCACAACAACGCCCAGCTGATCGGCATCGGCGGGCGCATGCACACCGTCGAGGAGGCGCTCGCGATCGTCGACGCGTTCGTGAGCACCCCGTGGTCGGAAGCCGAACGGCACCAACGTCGCATCGACATCCTCACCGAGTACGAACGCACCCACGTCGCGCCTCCGGTACCCGGCGCCTAGGGATGCCGGAAGGCCACACCCTGCACCGGCTCGCCCGGTCGCACCAGCGGCGCTTCGCTCGTGCACCGGTGATGGTGTCCAGCCCGCAAGGGAGGTTCGCCGACGGCGCAGCCGCCGTCGACGGGCGGGTGCTCAAGAAGGCCACCGCCTACGGCAAGCATCTGTTCCACCACTACGAAGGTGGCCGGGTGGTGCATGTGCATCTCGGGTTGTACGGCACGTTCACCGAGTGGGCGCTGCCTGCGGGGACGGCACCGCCGCCGCCGGTGGGGCAGGTCCGGATGCGGATGATCGGCGCCGAGTACGGCACCGACCTTCGGGGGCCGACGGTGTGTGAGGTGCTCGCAGAACCGGAGATCGCCGACGTCATCGACCGGCTCGGTCCCGATCCGCTTCGCCGTGACGCTGACGGATCGCTGGCGTGGGCCCGAATCCGCAAGTCGCGCAGGCCGATCGGAGCGCTGCTGATGGACCAGACGGTGATCGCCGGGGTAGGCAACGTGTATCGCAACGAGTTGCTGTTCCGGCACGGCATCGACCCGCACCGGCCCGGCGTCCGCATCGACGAAGACGAGTTCGACGCGATGTGGACCGACCTCGTCGAGCTGATGCGGATCGGGTTGCGGCGCGGCAAGATCCACACCATCCGCCCCGAGGACGACCACGGGCTGCCCTCGTACGGGCCCGGACGGCCCCGCACCTACGTCTATCGGCGGGCAGGCGAGCCGTGCCGGCTGTGCGGCACCGAGATCCGCACGAAGGTGATGGAAGGCCGCAACCTGTTCTGGTGCCCCACCGACCAGACGTAGGCACGGCGGCTGGGTCAACGTGACGGGCGCTCCTGCGCGACAATCGGCGCGTGGAGTTGATTCTCGTCGTCGTCGGAGCCATCGTCGTCACCGCTGTCGCACACCGGCGCGGTCTCGAACCGGCCCTGGTCATCGTCATCATCGGCGCCGCTGTGTCGTTTCTGTTGGATTTCGAGCCACCCGAACTGGATTCGCACATCCTGCTGACGGTGGTGCTGCCGCCGCTGCTGTACTCGGCGGCGCTGAACTTCTCGTTCCCGACGTTCCTGCGCAACATCCGGCCGATCCTGGGCCTCGGCGTCGGGCTGGTCGTGGTGACCGCATTCGCGGTGGCGGCCTCGGCGTGGCTGGTAGTGGTTCCCCTGACGTTCGCAACGGCGCTGGTGCTGGGCGCGATCGTGGCGCCGCCGGACGCGGTGACCGCGGTCGCCGTCGGACGCAAGCTGGGCCTGCCGAGGCGGGTGATGGCGATCCTGACGGGGGAGAGCCTGATCAACGACGCCGCTGCGTTGACGCTGTTCTCGATCGCGGTGGTGCAGGTCACCGGGGGACACATCTTCATCCACAACCCGTTCCTGCTGTTCGGCTACAGCGCTGTCGTCGGGCCGATCGTCGGCGCGCTGCTCGGTTACGTGACGCTGTGGATCCGCAGGCGACTGGCCAATCCGGGGCTGGAGACGGTGCAGGGCCTCGTGGTGCCGTTCGCGGCGTTCATCGTCGCCGAGGAACTGCACGCATCGGGGGTGTTGGCGGTCGTCGTCGCGGGCTTCGTGGTGGCCAACGGGACGCTGTCGGCCGGGTACCAGACCCGGCTGCAGGAACGCTATGTGTGGAACTCCGTCGACGTGTTGCTCGAGGCGTTCGTGTTCGCCTACATCGGGCTGCATCTGCGCTTCGTGCTCGAGGATCTGCAGGAGGCGCACGAGTCACTCGCCGAGGTCGCCGTGGCGTCGCTGGTCGTGCTGGTCATCGTCTTGGTGATCCGGCCGCTGTCGGTGTTCACCATCTTCGGGCGCAACAAGCTGACCCACCACGTCGAGACGCGGTTGAGCGTTCCCGTGCCGGCGGGCGGAGCTCGCGGTGCGCTGGGAACCCGGCGGCGCAACAACCCGCCCGGTAAGTGGCGGTCACGCGTCGACCGGCGGTCACTGTCCTGGCGGGAGAACGTGGTCGTGTCGTGGACCGGGATGCGCGGGGTGGTGACTTTGGCTGCGGCCGCGGCCATTCCGGCGACGACGGTCACCGGCGAGCCGTTTCCCGAGCGGGCCACCATCCAGGCCATCGCATTCGTGGTCAGCGTCGGCACGCTGTTGCTGCAGGGCTCGACGCTGCCGATCCTGATCCGCTGGCTTCACATCTCGCGGTTCTCGGATGATCACGCAGTCGATCGCGAGGAGGAACTCAAGGCCGAACGCGTCGTGCACGACGCCGCCGATCGGGTGCTGGCCGACTTCCGGGCCAATCCGCCTGCGGGCCTGAGCTCTCGCGTGGCCGCCGAGATCGAGGCGACGATCGCGCGGCACTCGCAGGACGCCGACGAGATGCCGGACCCGGAGGCGCACACGAAGCGCGCGGAGGTGTTCGCGGCGCTGTACCGCGACGTGCTCACCCACCAGCGCGCCGCGCTGATCGCCGAACGCGACGAGGGCCGCATCGAAGACGAGGCGGTCCGCGCGATGCTCGAACGGCTCGACCTACAGGAGGCCGGCGTGTCGGCGCGTCTGGAGAGCCGGCTGTAGCAGAAGGTCAGAAGCCGCCGAAATCGCCGAAGCCGCCGCCGATGTCACCGCCGCCGCCCCAGTCGCCGCCGCCGTCACCGCCCCAGTCGCCGCCGGGATCCTGGCCTTGGTCGAACCCTTGGTCGTATCCCTGGGCGAAGCCTTGTTCATAGCCGCTGCCGTGCATGCCAGAGAACAACGCGTCGAACAGCAGCACCGAGCCCAGGCCCCAGGCGCCGGCCACGAGCGCTGGCTTCCACCACGGCTCGGAATACCAACCCGAAGGCACAGGCCGACCCGCGACCCGGCCGCCGGGGTAGTAGTTCGGGGTGCGCTCGGATGGCGTCGGCGAGGCCTCGATCTCGCGGCCCTCGAAGTCGACCTTGCGCTCCTCGGTCACCGTGCCCGCCGACCGCTGGCCGGCGAGCGTTTCGAGTTCGGGGCCGGGATCCATGCCCATCGCGACGCGGGCGGCGCGCACGTAGTAAAGGCCCTCGAGTGCGCTCTCCTTGGCGAGCAACGCCTGCTTGGCGGTGTTGGCCTGGTCGATCTGCGACCCGGCAGCGGTGTAGCGCTCGGACGCGTCGGCCAGCGCCTGCTTCGACGCGTCGTCATTGCCGGTCAGGCCGATGACCTGACCGCCGAGACGTTCGATGACGCGGCGGGCGTCGGCCTTGGCGTCTTCGAGGGAGGCCGCCTTGCGCCGGTCGGAAGCCCTCATCGCGGCGTAGGCCACGACGCCGAGAGCGACGATGACCAGGACGACGAGAACGAGCAGAACACCGTTCATAGCGCCCAGCGTACCCAGCGCGAACGCGAAAACCGGATCGTGAACGGTGTGGCCGCGCGGTCACGCGAGTTGTCCGTCGGTGCGCGATATTGTGGCGGGTCGTGGTGGTCTCGGGCAAACCCGGTCAACCGGCCCCCCGATTTCTGTTCGAGCGTCAATTTGCGTACCGTGAATGGAGTGACGCGGTGGGTACGCAGATTCGACGACTTCCTTAACCGCCTGCTCGAAGAGCATGCGCGCGAGGCAGGCGAGAGCGTCGACACCTACGTTGCCCGTGCGGTTGCGGCGCAAATGGCCACCGATTTGAGGCGCGCCAACGATCCGAACATCGCCGACCTGCAAACTCATCTTGCCGCGGCAGGTGTGCTCGACGAGACGGCGATGCCAGACGTGTCGGCCCTCATTGCCGACCCTGACCGACTTGCCGCCCTGCGCCACACCGGCTTGCTGGACTCGCCGCCGGAGGTGATCTACGACCGGATCACCCGGGCCGCGGCCGAAGCGCTCGACACTCCCTTTGCGCTGGTGTCCCTTGTCGACGTCGATCGACAGTTCTTCAAGAGTGCCGTCGGTCAAGCAATCACCTCGCCGGAGGATCGGCAGACACCGCTGGAGCGCTCGGTGTGTCAGTACGCGGTGGTCAATGGCGCGCCGCTGATCCTGGAGGACGCGCGGGTCGATCCGACTTTCAAGCAGCATCCCGCGGTGCGGGACGGAACGGTGGTGGCCTATCTCGGCATACCGCTGATGGACGATGCCGGCAATGCGGTTGGGACGCTGTGCGTGTATGACACCAAGCCACGCCTGTGGAGCACGGGTCATCTTCAGGTGCTCAGTGACCTCGCCGCGCTCGCCGCAGAACGCATGTTTCACCCGGGCACCTAGCGGCAACGATGAGCGGGCCGTTCGGCCACCGCGAATTGGCTGGAACTTCGGCGTCATGACTTAGACTGTCAACGTTTGCGGACGCAGACACTTCTGTACACGTCGGGTTTCCATCGGGGGGAGCATGCAGCCTGACGCGAACGCGCCCACCCGTGATTCGCAGCCTCGGCTCAGGACTACGGTCCCGCAGCTCACGGCGATGCCGTCACCCACTTCTCGCGGTGGGAAGTCGGGCTGGATCGAAACCCTTCGCGCCGAGTCGGGTTATGTGGCGCTCACCGTCGGCCTGGACATCTGGTCCGCGGCGTGGTCCGTCGCGATAGCGCATTGGCTGACGCCGGGCCCGATTCATGAACGGAACATCGCCGCAATCTCGTGGCTCTTCGTGCCGATCCTCCTGGTGATCATGCACACCCGGTCGATGTACAAGCGCAAACTCGGCCACAGTTTCCTCGACGACTTTGAACCCGTCGAAACCTCGGTAGCGGTATCTGCGCTGGCAACACTCACCGTCATGCTTGTGCTCGTACCCCCATTACCGACCGGGTCGGTGGTCGTGGAGTACGTCCGCCCAAGCGAATTGGCCGTCCGCATCTGGGTCTGTGCGGCCATCGTGCTGCCTGCGAACCGCCTCATCAGATCGTTGGCCGAGCGCTACCTTCGGCGAAGGCACGGCTTCGGATCGTCGGCGCTGATCATCGGTTCCGGTCCATTCGCCCATCAGCTCATCACGCGGATGCGTCAGATCCCCGATTATGGTCTGCACCCCGTCGGGGTGCTCGACGACACTCGTCCGAGCGCCGTGGAGTTAGCCGACGTGCCGTACTACGGATCCACGGCCAACCTCGAAGTCGCCGCTCAGGCCACGGGCGCCAAAGAACTCATCGTGGCGCCCTCGTCGAGTCCCGACGACGAGCTGGCCCTCACCGCCCAGTTGGCGCACAACCTGGGGCTGCGCGTGCGCGTCGTGCCTCGATTGATGGACGTCATCGGCGGCGCGACCTACGTCGAGCACCTCGGTGGCATCCCGCTGCTGGTGCTCTCCCACACCGACCCGAAGGGGTGGCAGTTCGCCGTCAAGCATGCCTTGGGCCGGCTGATCGCGGCGGTCCTGCTGATCGTGATCTCGCCCCTGTATCTCACGCTCGCGATTCTGGTGAAGCTGAATTCGCCGGGCCCTGTCTATTTCCGTCAGGAACGCGTCGGGCGCGACGGCAAGGTCTTCGACTGCCTGAAGTTTCGCAGCATGAGACCCGTCGGCGCGGCGACGAAAGCGTTCGCGTTGAAGGAGGGTTCGGCACCTGGGGGAGTGGAAGGCGACGACCGGCGCACCGCCATCGGCAAGTTCATGCGCAAGGCATCCCTCGACGAACTACCGCAACTGGTCAACGTGGTGCGCGGGGACATGACGCTGGTGGGCCCGCGCCCCGAGCGACCGGAGTTCGTCGAACTGTTCGAGATGCAGGTGCGACGCTACGGCGACCGCCACAGAGTGAAGGCGGGCATCACCGGTTGGGCCCAGGTGCACGGACTTCGGGGCCAGACCTCGATCGCCGACCGGGCGGAATTCGACAACTACTACATCGAGAATTGGTCGCTTCTGCTCGATTTCAAGATCCTGGTCCTGACCGTGCTTGCGGTGCTGAAACCCGCCGAGTAGGAACAATTCGGAGGCCCCGGAGGGGCGGAGTACTAGACCTTCAGCAACCCGGACTCGTGGTAGCGGCGTTCCTTGTTGACCTGCCAGGGGTCGACGCTCTCGCCGAAATACCGCTTGACGCTGTGCATGGCACTGAGCATCGCGTGGTCCTGGTTGTCGTAGCGGTGCATGCCGTTGCGTCCGATCGGATGCAGCGACGGGTAGTGCTTGCGCAGGTAATCCCGGATCTGGGCGACGCTTGTCTCCATCGCCGGATTGCAGATCGGATAGGCGAACTGCGAGCGGACCACCATGACACGCTCGATCGTGGACGGATCGAAACCCAGTGTGCGCAAGTCGCTTTCGACGATCTGCCGCATGTGATCGTCGTCGGTGGCCCACAACGCCGATCCTGCACCGATGAAGTACTCGAACCCCAGGTATGTCCCGTCCCAGTCCGGTGGAGTGAGGTCGTCGGACCATTGGCGGTAGTTCTGGATACGACCAACCCGCAGGTCCATGCCCGGCGTGTAGACCCAGTTGAAAGGGAGCTCGCGGCGCTGTCCCAGAGCGACTGCGACCGTGATCAGTCCTCGGTGCTTGAGTTGGGCGGAAGCCTCCCAAATGTGCTGTGGTGGTGCCGGTTCCAGGGCATTGATCAACATCTGCAGGGGCATACTGGAAAAGACGGCATCTCCGGTCGCGATGCCTCCGTCGCGCAGTTCGATCGTCCACCTTCTGCCATCGAAACCCAGCTTGGTCACCGGTGAGTCGAGCGACGGTTCGACACCGAATCCCGCCAGCTCCGCTGCTGCGGCGTCCCAGAGCTGACCGGGCCCGCGGCGGGGATAGAGAAACGCATCGGCGGCCATCGCGTCGCGACCGCCCCACACGATCGGCTTGATGCGCTGCTCGGCCCAATCGCTAGTGAGTTGAGCGGGCTCGGCGAGCCACGTCTTGCGGACGTACCCGTCGAAGAACATGCGGTACCAATAGTCGCCGAACTGATACCGGCCCCAATCGAGGAAGGTCGCAGAATCGTCGAGCGAACGCCCTCCACGTCGAAGCCTGGACCACAAGAGACTGCCCAAGCCCCGCGCTCCGCGCCCATAACCCAACTGAGTCAGCAGGTTTCGACCGAGAAGCGGGTAAGGCACGTAATGGCCGTCGACGAGCATGGCGGAGCGCCTCGACACGGAGTGCCACTCTTCGGCCGGAAGCAGAGATTTCCAGAGTTCGAGTATCTGCTCGTTCTTGGTGAAGAAGCGGTGGCCACCGGGGTCGACCCGGAACCCGTGCTCACCCGGGGTGCGCGCCAGACCTCCGACGTTCGACGATGCCTCGAAGACTTGGGCCGCGACACCGTTCTTCGCCAGTTCGAGAGCCGCGGTGAGGCCGGCGGGGCCTGCCCCGATGATCAAGGGGCGCCGGTCGGAGTGCATCGGTGTCTACCGTCCCCGGAGCTGCGGTGTCCGCCGGTAGTCGTCGATGAACTCGTCGACGTGGCGCTCCTCGAGTTCGTTGAGCGGCGTCGTCAAGAACCGCAGTTGGGCGTACTGGGTCTGAAGCGGAAGAAAGCCGCTCAGCAGGGGCTCGGGGGAGGTACGGATGACCAGGTCCACATCGTCGATGTCGAAGGAACTGCGGACTTCGCCGCCCCGTTGCTGCGCTTGCAGAAGAGCCGTTCGTAACTCGTCGTTCGCGTCGTAGGCGGCGAGGATGTTGATCCGGAATTCTTCGCCGCGCATAACCGATTCGGCGCGCTCGGCTGCCGCGACGTACTCCGCGGGCAGCACCGTGCGGTCACCGTGCAACCGCACACTGCAGGCGTCGGGCTCGAAGCGGGCGGGAATCAAGTGGGTGAGGAAGTGGATCGAGGCGTTGAACACCGGCTCGAGTTCGACCTGACTGCGGGCGAGGTTGGCTCTGCTCAGGTTGTACACCGAGACGGTCCGCACGTTGTGTCGGCGCAGCAACTGAAGGATGTCGGCTACCTTTTCCGCGCCCAGTAGATACGCCTCAGCCAAGGAGATGCCGCGGCTTTTCGCCCATCGACGCATACCGTCTGGTATCAAACCGACATGGGCAGGCTCGAAGCCCGTCAATACGCGCAATCCATCCCCCCGTAAACACACTTATAACCCTGAGTAAGGGTACTTATTCCATTCCAATAAGGCCACTTATTCAAACATTCCAGCTCGCGCCTCATCGCGACGGCCCTTGGGACGGGCCGGCATGCGGGGTCAAGCGGGAGGAATCGTCCGTCCTGATCTTGGACGGTAATGGGAGATCCGTACTGGGCGCACTCCCATCCGACTCTGGCCACCGCCGGCAAGCGGCGGCTTCCTCGCGCCGGAAGTCGATCGGGCCCATTCAAACCCCTTTTAATTGTTCCTTCTTAGATAGGTATGCCACCGACGATCATGGGTCAAGTCTTTGACAAAAAAAGATGACATTCCGTGGGAACGAGATATGGCCGAAATATGGCATTGGGTGTCAATAGGCCGACATTAAGTTCTGAAAACGTGTCGCCGCCGTGCAAAAGCAGCAAATTAACAGGTCGTAACATGCAAGCAGGCCCGGGTAGCTTGCTTGCCGCTGAAACGAGTGCAAGAGGGTGGTGCGCGACCGGAGGCGGCACCACTTTTATTCCGGAAGCGTCAATTGCAGCGAAGAAGTGAGGTTCGTCGCGGATGTTCCGGTGAGGAGGGTGGCGCCCGAGGAGTCGCGAGATCCGGACCGATCCACTGCTTTTCGTCAGCGCAACCCGGGTCGGACTGACACCATCGACAGGCCGGTCGACACCGGCAGGAAAGGTGGGTCGGGGGTGGCCGTGGCGCAGAGCCGTTATCGGGTACTGCTGGGGTTCGGCGCCTTCTATTTCATGGGCGCGCAGCTGGGCAGCGTTCTGGCGGTTCTGCCGTTCCTCCTGGTGGCCGAGGACATGGACATGGCGGCCGGGTTCGTCGTCCCGAGCTTCAGCGTCGGTTTCGTGCTCGGGAATGCGATGTCATCGCTGCTGCTCAAACGGTCACGTCACCGCCCGAACGTCGTCATCGCCGCCGCCGCGGGCAGCATCGCCGTCCTGACCGCAATTGTGGCGACGGCCGCGCTGCACAACACACTGGTGGTGCTCACGTTCCTGTCGTCGTCAGTGCTCATCGGGGGCGCGATGGGAGTGGCGAACAACGCCTTCGCCGAGATCATCTCGCGCATGGTCACCGCGGCCCGCCGCAACGAACTGGTGCTCAACCAGCAGGCGCTCGGCGCCGTCCTGACCGTCGCGGCCACGTTGCTGCTCATCCCGCTGCTGCCCAACCGCGACACCGCAGACGGACATCTCGATGTGCTCTGGTTAGGTGCCGCCGCGATGGGCATCGCCTTCGTGGCCGCGCTCATCGTCGGGCCGGCGAGGCCGGGCCCGGTGGCTCCGCCACGCCGTATCGTCGACGATTTCCGCGAAGGGCTCGCCGTGCTCCGTACCACGCGCTGGTACCGGGTGTTCCTGACCACGCAGATCGTCTTCGTCCCGATCCTGGTGAACGAGACGTTCTTCGCGCTGCGCACCTCACTGGCCCATGTCGACACCGCCGGCAGCCTGCACATGATCGTGATCGGTTCGGCGGCGGGGCTCGTCGCCGGTTCGTTCCTGTGGCGCAACGTGTTCGGTCGGGCCGGGATACGCGGAATGCTCGTGTCCAGCGCGTTCACGAGCTGCGTCGCGACGGCGATCTGCCTTGCCAACGAACTGATCTTCGACGAGCCACGCTTGTGGGCGTACGGCGTCGTCTTTTTTCTCGTCGTCTTGTCGAACGCCGCGATCGCGGCCGCGATGGTGTCGTGGATCAGTGCGTTCGCCGCCGAAGAACAACGCGCAGTTCTGATCAGCTTCGCCGCTACGCTCACCGCTGTGGTCACCGGGATCCTCGGCGCGGGCTTTGGCCTGCTGGCTCAGGTCGTCGCAATCTGGCCGGTGTTCGTCGTCTTGATGCTGTGTGTACTGGCCGTGGCGGTGGCGACCCGCGCACCCGACCGCGCAGAGGTGGCCGCGTGAGGTCGATGAGCCGGTCCTTCGAGGAACTCGTCGCCGAGGCCGTCGCCGAGCCCATCGACGGGTGGGACTTCTCCTGGCTCGACGGCCGCGCCACCGAGGAGCGGCCGTCGTGGGGTTTCCAGCGCCTACTCAGCCGACGGCTGGGCGAGGTGTCAGCGGCGTTGGACCTCTACACCGGCGGAGGAGAGGTGCTCGCCGGGGTGGAGAAGTTCCCGCCGACGATGGCGGCCACCGAATCGTGGCCACCCAACGCGGCCAAAGCGACCCGTCTGCTCCATCCTCGCGGCGTCGTGGTTCTGCAGACCCGAGGCGAACCGCCGTTGCCGTTCGCCGACAACGCTTTCGACCTGGTGAGCAGCCGCCACCCCATCGCCGTCTGGTGGACCGAGATCGCCCGGGTCCTGCGGCCCGGCGGAACCTATCTGGCCCAGCATCCGGGGCCGGCGACTGCGCTCGAGCTCATCGAAGCCGTCATGGGCCCGATGCCGGAGCTGGGCGCGCACATGGAGCCCTCCGTCCAGGCCGCGCAGGCGGAGGCGGCGGGTCTGCAGGTCGTCGACCTGCGCCTCGAGACGCTCACTTCGGAGTATTACGACATCGGCGCGGTCGTCTACTTTCTGCGCAAGCTGATTTGGACGGTGCCGGATTTCACCGCGGAGCCGTACCAGACGCGCCTGCGCGCGGTGCACGAACACATCGAAGCGCACGGCCGGTTCGTCACCCATCCCACTCGGGTGCTCGTGGAGGCCCGAAAGCGGTTGTAACGTCCTGGGATTCAGCGGGCCGGGAGGGGCTATTGTTTCGCCCACTCGATGTAGCGATCGATGCCCTCCCAGATCTTCACCTCGGGAGCGAAGCCGATCTGCTGCGCGAAGTCGATGGACGCCGGAAAGCGCGTCACCTCTCCTGGCCGCGCTGGCCCGTTCACCACTGTCTTGCCGAAACTTTGCGCGATGTAGTCGGCGATGTCGCGTACGCGCGTGTTCACACCGCTGGCGACATTGATGGCACGGCCCGCCAACTCCGGCGTGTCCAACACCAGCCGGTATGCGTTCACCACATCGCTGACGTGGAGATAATCCCTGGTGGCACTTCCGTCCCCGAAGATCACGAGGTCCTCACCCGTCAACGCCTTACGGACGAGGATCGGGATGAGTGCCCCGTACGCGCCGCCCTTCTGGCGTTCACCGAAGATGTTGAACGGTCGGACGATCGTGACGTCCATGCCGTAGGACCGGTAGTACGAATACGCGAGACGATCGGCGGCGGCCTTCGACGCCGCATACGGGCTGTTCGGCTTCAATTCGGCGGTTTCGTCCAGCAGCGAGCCCGGGCCCAAGCGATGTCCGTCGCCGTACACCTCGCAGGTCGACGCGAGGATCACCCGCGCCCCGTATTCGCGGGCGGCCTCCAGAACGTTCTGGGTCCCCACCACATTGGTCTCGATGAAGCTCTTCGGGTCGCTGAGCGACTTGTCGACGTTGACGTTGGCCGCCAGGTGAAAGATCACCTGGTGATCGCGCGCTGTCTTGCTGATCAACTCCCAGTCGGTGACCGAACCGAACACCACGTCGGCCCGGTCATCGTTTGCGATTTCGGCCAGGTTCTGCTTGCCGGTTACCGAGAAGGTGTTCAGGACGGTCACGCGGTGTCCTGCGGCGAGGAGGGCTTCGCAGAGGTGGCTCCCTTGGAAGCCGGCGCCGCCGGTAACGAGGATCCTCACCTAAAGTGCTCCCGTCTCAAGACATATGCCGCATTATGATTACCACCCGGCGCCGCTGGCGGTATGCGAAAAGGATGCATCGAATGTGCGACGTCGCCACGGAATACCGGGAACAGATCGAGGCGTGGTGCACTCACCCCGCCCTGACCGAACTGGTCGACATGTTCGGCGGAAGCATTCCGCGTGGCCTGACATTGAGCGAACGGCTCGCCTTCCTGGACGAGTTCAGCGAGGTATGGGACTACCGGGGCAAAGCGCGGCAGCAGAGTGCCGTCCGGTTCCACAACCAGGACGCCGGCGGAGCGGTCCGGTGGCTGATCCCTCGTCTCGAACTGCCTGGTGATCGGCTCGAGTGGATCGAGAGTTTGGCCGATCAGCTGGGACTCATCGCCGAGTTACCGCCCGCCGGAACCGAGTTCGACCACCTCGTCGTCATCGGCGGCGGGCGGTACACGAACCTGCTGCGAACCCGCTACGCGGGGGAGATGGTCGCGAGCCGCCGAGTCGGCAATGTCGTACTCGCCGCGGCGTCCCGTCGCCTGCTGGATTCCGAAGCCGATGCCGTCGCCGCGTGCGCGCCTGGCGCACGTACCGAGTTCGAGATGATGGTCGCCGCAGCCCGCGACGTGTTCGGCCTCGACGTCGACGAGGTCTGCGCGCATGTGAGGCGTCGCGTCGATCGGGTGCAGTGCAACGAGACGGTCTGGCACTTTCCGCCTGACAGCAACGAATTCGGCGTGCCCGTCATGCTGCTCGAGACGCCGTCACCGGATCCCGAACGTCGCCGGGCGAATTCCGCTGACACGTATACGTTCGCGGCGCAGACGGCCGGCATGCGCGGCTCCTCGTGTCTGATGGTGACGGGTCAGCCGTTGGTTCCCTACCTGCACTTCGAAGCCCTGCGGACATTGGCGTTGCGATACGACATCCGTTTGGAGTCAGCGGGTTTCGGCGTGCAGGAGTACAACCGGCTCAGCGCGATGGACCAGCAGCATCCGGCCAAGCTGCTCCAGGAGGTGCGTTCGACCATCCGGTCCGCGCGCGCTTTGGAGGGTCAGCTCAGACGATGATGGCGCAGGGCGACGACGGCGGGAACGTGCCCGACACCGGGCGCGGACGCCCCGACGGTGTCCACGGCTTCAGGCCCATGTTCGCCAGGTGGCGCACGGGGTTCACGTGCTCGCCGTCGACGTGGACCTCGAAATGCAGGAAGCCGTCGGCAGATTCGTCGTGGGCCTGCAGGACGCCGATTTCTGTGCCGGCGTCGATCCGGTCGTCGACGTCGATGCGGCGGTCATCGCCCGGCCGGAAGACGTACACGGTCTCGCGGTCGGCTCCCGCGATCGTCACCGCTAACAGCCCGTCGTCGAGGTTCACCGCGTGGCTGACGGTGCCTGACGTCGCGGCGTGGACCGGTGTTCCCGGCGCCGCCGCGAAGTCGACGCCGGGGTGGAAACCGGTGGCGCGGCGTCCGTAGCCCGACGCGATCGCCAGCCGGTCGCGATCGATGGGCACCCGGGCGCCGGGTTCGGCGGGATCGAAGTCACCTGATGCCCGCCGCCGGTAATCGGACCGCAAGAGCTCGATCTCGTCGTAGGCGTACCCGAACAGCAGGGCGCGGTCGTAGGGCACGCCGTAGTTCAACTCGGAGTGGGGATCGAGCTTGCGGTAGTGCTCGACCTTGGCGATCCGCTCGGCCAGCGTCGACCACCCGGTGTGCAGCAGGCGAACGTCGTTGGCGACGCCGATGCGACCGTGTTCGGTGATGTTGGCCGGCCAGTGCGGGTTGTGGATCGCGCGCGTCCCGGCGCGCAAACCGGGACGCCAGCGCCAGAACGGTCCGCGCATCGATTCGGCCGTGCCCATCAGCGGGATCATGTCCGGGTAGTCCCGATCGTCCCAGCTGGGGATCATCGGACACATCAGCGCCGCGACATCGTCGGGGACGCCCGCAAGCATCGCCGGGATATTGATGTCGGTTTGGACCACCTGATCGGAGTCGATCATGAAGATCCAGTCGGGGCGGCAGAAATCGGCCATGCGGTACAGCAATTCGAGCCCGGGCGGTTCGGGGATCAGCCACGGGGTCTGCGGGAGATCGGAGCGGGCGTGCACGACGTTGGTGACCGCGTGATGGGCGTGCAGGATCTGCGCGGTCCCGTCGGTGCTGCGGTCGTCGACCGCGTAGACGTCGTCGCACCAGCCGACCAGGGCATCCAGCACCTTCGGCAGTACGTCCTCGCCGTTGTGCACGCGGAACATCGCCAGGACGCGCATCATCGCCTACTTCCGCTGACCTGCGGTTGGACGGCGGAACCGACGGCGGTGAGCATCGCCGAGAGCATAGCGATGATCTTGTCCAGACCGCGGTCGGTTGCGCGGGTGTCGCGTGAGGGGGCCAGCGATGCGCCTATGCGTCGAGCGCCGGCGCATCGATGAGGCTGCCGACCTCCTCGGCCGAGATGACCACAACGCCCCGGGTGGTGGTCACATACAGAAACCCGTCCACCACGTCGATGTCGACGGGGCTGTCGGCGAGTTCGATCTCGCCAATCACACCGCCGAATTCGGTGTTGATGACCGTGACGCTGCTGCCAGTGGCGTTGGCCACGAAGATCGTGGGGTCTTCGGGCATGGCGGCGACGGCCGTCGGGCGATCACCCACGTCGTAGGTGTCGATGATGGCGTTGTTATCGGTGCCGATGACCACCAACTTGTCCTGGACCCCATCGGTGACATAGACGCGGTTGCCGACGACGGTGATGCTCTGGTCCGAGAGCGTCCCGTCGTTCGTGCCCGTTGGCAGAACCGTGTAAGTCCCGCTCGCCAGGTTCACCACCCGCACATCGTTGATGATGCTGCCGACGTACAGGGTGGTGCCGTCCTCGCTGACTGCGATCGCACTGCTCTGCAGTCCGGTGTTGATGAGCGTGTATTCACCTGTCTCGGTGTCGATTACCGACACGGTACCGTCCTGGTTATTGGTGACGTACAGCGTGCCGCCGTCGCCGCTGAGCGCCATGGCCGTCGGCTGTCGGACCCCGCCGATCAACGTCACAGCGCCCGTTTCGACGTCGATCTGCTTAATGGGCTCGGGATCCGTGCTGAAGGACAGGGTCCCGACGTAGGCAAATCGCCCGTCCGGACTCATCGTCATGCTCCACGGTGTGGCGCCTAGCTCGATGGTGTCGAGCCATTCGCCGGTAGTGGCGTCGACGACCCGCAGTTGGCTGCCCGTGCGCACAAGGATCCGGGTCGGGTCGTCGGTTGTGAAGACCTCCGACGGTGCGGCGCCGTCGTCGAAGGTGATCACGGTAAGGCTCGTCTCGACCGTCACGGTCACCGTCGCGGTGGCGAAGCTGCCGCTGCCGTCGTAGACCCTGTAGGTGAACGAATCATCGCCGGTGAAGCCAGCATTGGGGATGTAGTCGAACGACCCGTTACCGTTCAATACGACCATCCCATAGGTGGCCATTGAGGTGATAAGCGCGGTCAGTTCATCACCGTCGGCATCGATGTCGTTGGCCAACACGCCAGGCGCGGCGATCGTCAGTGGGGTGTTCACCTGGGTCGTGTAGTGATCGTCTGCGGCGATCGGCGCATCGTTGACCGGGTTGACCGTCACGGTTACGGTCGCGGTCGCGGTGCCGCCGTTGCCGTCCGTGACGGTGTAGGTGAACGAGTCCGTACCGTCGAAATCGTCCTCGGGCGTGTAGGTGACGACACCTCCCACCAACGAGACGGTGCCGTTGCCGGCGGCGCCTACGGCAGCCACCGTGAGCTCGTCATCGTCGACGTCTGTGTCGTTGCCCAAGACGTCGATCACAGTGGGCCCGGAATCCTCCCCGACCGCGACGGCGTCGTCGATAGCGATCGGGGCATCGTTGACCGGAGTGACGGTCACCGTCACGGTGACGGTGTCGGTGTGCAAGGCGTCGCCGCCGAACAACGCGCCCCACAGGCCACGCCACCCGTGGAGGTGCAGGGGGCTTTGTTCATCGGAGATGGTGTAGGTAAAGGTGTCGGTGCCGTGGAAACCGGGGTTGGGCGCGTAGGTCAATGAGCCGCCGTCGATGCTCACCGTCCCGTTTTGCGGCTGGCTCACCTCGGTCACGGTCACCACATCACCTGCGGGCGCATCAGGGTCGGCACCGCTGACCACATCGATGGTGACGGTGGCGCCCTCCGACGTGGTGACGGTGTCGACCACCGCATCGGGGGTGCGGTTCAAGAGCATGTGGTGCCATTCGCGGCGTACAAACGCCACCAGCGCCCAGGCCAACGGCGGTTCAGCCGGCGCGACGGGGCTGGGCGCCGACAGTGGTGCGAGCAACGCAGCGACGAATTTGCTCGCGATACCGATGAATGTGGCCGGGGCGCTCGTCAACGCCTGAGTCTGTGCGGTGGCGGGCTCATCGACTACCGACGTGGTCGACGTCTGCAGATCTCCACCGTCTGTGGCGCTCTCGACGACCAGCATCACCCGGCTTGTCAACGAGGTGGGTGACTGCTGCGGTTCGGTGAGCTGGTGGGTGTCGCTGTCAACGACCTTCTGGCCGGCCGGCTCCACATCGTCGATGCTGCTCGACACCTGATAAGCATCGTCGAGCATGGTGTCCTGTAGGACGGAATCCTGTTTGGTACGAGGAGATTCCGGCTCCACGGCGGCGCGCACATCCTCCTGTTCCTGCCCGACAATCTCGGGCTTACTCTCGTCTACAATCTCGAGTTCAACCTCGTCTACAACCTCGAGTTCGTCCTCGATTTCGGTCGCGGTTTCGTCGAGGAGCTCGTCATCTTCTTCGGCCTCGGTGACTGATACGCCGGTGTCGGTGGCTTGTCCCGCGTCGTTGACGGAGGTATTCACCGAGCCGGAACTGCGGACATTCATCGCCGGCGCGTTGCCGGTGGGCTGACCGCTCGTCGGGTTGCCGCCATCGCTAGCCGAATCGCCCGCATCGGTCGCTGGGGCACCGCCCGCGTCGGTTCCGACGCCGAGGCCGTTGATGCTCGTCGACGGCGCGTCAGCATCCGCGTCCTCACTCGTCGAGGTATTCGGAGCATCGCCTGGTGAGGTGTCGGAGGTCTGCGAATCACCGGCCGGACCCGTATCGGCCCACGCCAGCCCCGAACCGCCCGTCGCGACTGCGACGCCGACGCCCAACGCCACCGCCAACGCGCCGACCCTACCGACATGCCGCGCATAGGCCGTGGAACTCGGCCTTAACCATCCACCCGTAGGTGGATTACTTGGTTTGCTGAGATCGAAGCTGTGTTTCGCTGTGGCAGCCATCGAGTGGGTCCCTTCTGCACATTCACATCAGGTGGGAAATCACCGGACTTTTGGTTGAATGCAATGTGTAGGCACGGTAACAACCTGGATGAGCTGCGGCGTTGTTTTTGAAATCTTTCACTTGGCAATTGCGTGAAGTTGCGCGATTCCCTGCCCCAGCATCCACGTTCCACGCCAATTTGGCCGCGGAATCGAAGGAACCTGAGCGAACTAAAGTTAGCCAGCAGCGAATGGCCCATATCCACATCGCGAACCGATGGCGAACTCTTTCCACGCTAGCGTCAATTAATGAACGCGTCCAGACCGACAGTCGGGAAAGCGGCCAGGTTTTCACTACGTGTTCGGCAGGCATGCGGGCGTCGAGCGCACGCTGCGCGCCATAACGGGAAAGACGAAGCTGACCCGGCGCGTGGGAGTCGGTGTGGTTCGAAAAGGCAGCGACACCGGCCGCGCGAGCTGCCGAACGCTTGTTCGCCGGCAACGCGCTTGCCCTCGTGGAGCGGGCGACGGGAATCGAACCCGCGTAGCTAGTTTGGAAGACTAGGGCTCTACCATTGAGCTACGCCCGCATGTACAGCAAGACCAGATCGTACCGGCGGTAGCCAAATCAAATCCAATTGAAGGCTTCGCGTGTCCAGCCCGTAGTATCTCGCGTGGTCGTTCGGTGTTTTGCGGACGGCCCGCGCGGGCGCAGCGCTCAAGCGTCAGCGCGACGAGCAGAGCACGGGGTGTAGCGCAGCTTGGTAGCGCATCCGCTTTGGGAGCGGAAGGCCGCAGGTTCAAATCCTGTCACCCCGACTGCGACACCGACCGAACCAGAATATGAGGAGCAAGATCGTGAAGAGCACCGTCGAGAAGTTGAGCCCCACCCGGGTGCGCATCAACGTGGAGGTGCCCTTCACTGAGCTCGAACCCGACTTCGACCGCGCGTTCGCGCAGTTGGCCAAGCAAGTCCGGCTCCCCGGCTTCCGTCCCGGCAAGGCGCCGCGCAAGCTGCTCGAGGCGCGCGTCGGCCGCGAAGCAATGCTCGACCAGGTCGTCAGCGAGGCCCTTCCCGGCCGCTACAGCGAGGCCGTCACCAGCTCCGAGGTGCAGCCGCTGGGCCAGCCCGAGATCGAGATCACCAACAAGGAGTACGGCAAGGACCTCACGTTCACGGCTGAGGTCGACGTCCGCCCCGAGATCGAGCTTCCCGACCTGTCGGAATTGACGCTGACCGTCGACGCCATCGAGGTGACCGACGACGAGGTCGACGCCGAACTGCAGACGCTGCGCGCACGCTTCGGAACCCTCACGGGCGTGGAGCGCGCCGCCGAGAACGGCGACTTCGTCTCCATCGACCTGTCGGCCACCGTGGACGGCCAGGAGCTGGCCGAGGCCGCCACCGAGGGACTGTCGCACGAGGTCGGCTCGGGCCAGCTGATCGACGGTCTCGACGAGGCGATCGTCGGCCTCAAGGAGGGGGAGACCCGCGTCTTCACCACCAAGCTGGCCGCCGGTGAGCACGCCGGCGAGGACGCGCAGGTGACCGTCACCGTCAAGTCAGTCAAAGAGCGCGAGCTGCCCGAGCCTGACGACGAATTCGCCCAGCTGGCAAGCGAATTCGACACCATGGATGAGCTCAAGGAGTCGCTCGTCGAGCAGGTGCGCCGGGTCAAGCGGGTGCAGCAGGCCGAGAAGATCCGCGACAAGGTGCTCGAGACGCTGCTCGAACAGGTCGAGGTGCCGCTGCCGGAGAACGTGGTGCAGGCTCAGGTCGACGACGCGCTGCACAACGCCATCCACGGACTCGACCACGACGAGGCGCGTCTGGCCGAGGCGCTCGAAGCCCAAGGCAGCAGCCGCGAGCAGTTCGACGCCGACAACCGCACCAACGCGGAGAAGGCGGTCAAGACGCAACTGCTGGTCGACGCGATCGCCGACAAGCTCGACGTCCAGGTCGGCCAGAACGACATCAGCGAGCGCCTGATGCTGATGTCTCAGCAGTACGGCCTGCAGCCGCAGCAGCTGATCCAGTCGCTGCAGCAGAACAACCAGCTGCCCGCGCTGTTCGCCGACGTGCGTCGCGGGCTGGCGTTGGCCGCTGTCGTCGAGGCCGCCACCGTCAAAGACTCCGACGGCAACGTGATCGACACCACCGAGTTCTTCGGCCGGTCCGAAGAGCAGACCGACGAAGCTGCCGAGGAGGCCTCGGACGCCGCCGAGCCACAAGCGGACGAGGAGTCGGCCGACGCGAAGTGACGCTGAGAGCGAACGCGGCCCGTCTAGGGACTGCACGCCCGCGCGGGTTGGTTAGTGTCGGTGAGTATCAAGCTCTTGAAGAAAGCAGGTATCCAGACGTGACCCACATGCGTGGCGCCTCGCAAGGCCTCAACCTTGTCGACTCGGTCTATGAGCGCTTGCTGGCGGAGCGGATCATCTTCCTGGGCTCGCAGGTCGATGACGACATCGCCAACAAACTCTGCGCGCAGATTCTGCTGCTGTCGGCCGAGGATCCCACCAAAGACATCCACCTCTACATCAACTCGCCCGGCGGCTCCATCAGCGCCGGCATGGCGGTCTACGACACCATGGTGCTGGCGCCGTGCGACGTCGCCACCTACGCCATGGGTATGGCCGCCTCGATGGGCGAGTTCCTGCTCGCGGCGGGCACGAAGGGTAAGCGCTATGCCCTGCCGCACGCCCGGATCCTGATGCACCAGCCGCTCGGCGGCATCACCGGCGGTGCGGCCGACATCGCGATCCAGGCCGAGCAGTTCGCGGTGATCAAGAAGGAGATGTTCCGGTTGAACGCCGAGTTCACCGGGCAGCCCATCGAGCGGATCGAAGCGGACTCCGACCGCGACCGCTGGTTCACCGCGCAGGAGGCCCTCGAGTACGGCTTCGTCGACCACATCATCACCAGCGCGAGCGTCAACGGCTCAGGACCAGGAGCAGGACTAGACAAATGACCGATCACTTGCATCCTCAGGCTGACGCCCGCCTGCAGCCCCAGGCCCGTTACATCCTGCCGTCGTTCATCGAGCACTCCAGCTTCGGCGTCAAGGAATCCAACCCGTACAACAAGCTGTTCGAGGAACGCATCATCTTCCTCGGCGTGCAGGTCGACGACGCGTCGGCGAACGACATCATGGCCCAGTTGCTGGTGCTCGAGTCGCTCGACCCCGACCGCGACATCACCATGTACATCAATTCCCCAGGCGGCTCGTTCACCTCGCTGATGGCGATCTACGACACCATGCAGTACGTGCGCGCCGACATCCAGACGGTGTGCCTGGGTCAGGCCGCTTCGGCCGCCGCGGTGTTGCTGGCCGCCGGTACCCCCGGTAAGCGCATGGCGCTGCCCAACGCTCGTGTGCTGATCCACCAGCCCGCGCTGGCGGGCGTCATTCAGGGCCAGTTCTCCGATCTCGAGATCCAGGCCAAGGAGATCGAGCGGATGCGCACGCTGATGGAAGTCACGCTGGCCAACCACACCGGCAAGACCCCCGAGCAGATCCGCAAGGACACCGACCGCGACAAGATCCTGACCGCCGAAGAGGCCAAGGACTACGGCGTCATCGACACCGTCCTGGAGTACCGGAAACTGTCCACGCAGACCGCCTGAGTCACCGCAAGCCAGGTCGACGCCCGACGTCAGCAATGCCGCCGAAGCGCGTCACCGGCACCGTTGTGCATGGCAAGCTGACGCCACCGTGCAGACAGACGGGGAGGGCAAATGGCGGGTTTTAGGCTTGGTGCCGCAGCGCTGGCGCTGGTCGGTTCCGGTGTGTGTGTGCAATTGGGGTCGACTGCGGTCAGCAGCGCCCAGCCACCGCCGCCTCCGCCGCCGGTATGTCCGGCCGGGACGTACTGGGACGTCTACACGCTTCAATGCATGCCCGTCGACGCGACCGTTTACATCAACCCTCCGAACCCTGTTGTCGGGCCCGTGGGCCCCGTCGGGGTTGGCGGGGTGGTCGGCCCGGTGGGGCCCGGCCCGGTAGGCCCCGGCCCCGTGGGACCCGGTCCCGTGGGACCTGGGCCGGTGGGCCCCGGCCGTCGGTAGATCAGCACGCTCCTCGGAACGACGGGTACTTTGGGTGCGGACGCCCTCTCGGTCCGGTCACGGCCACGACACGCCAACGACACGGCGGCGCGTTCGCTGGGGTCCGAGGGTAATCAGACGATATGTTGGCGCGAACACAGATGAATACCACTGGCGCGATTCGGCTTTATCGGTCGCCTCGCGCGGGAACAAACGGGTAGCGTCGGGTTCAACCACCCGAGGCAACCACAGAAAAGAAGCTTCATCGGCTGCGAGGAAAGTAGGACCCCACCACCATGGCGCGCATTGGAGACGGCGGTGACCTGCTGAAGTGCTCGTTCTGCGGCAAGAGTCAAAAGCAGGTAAAGAAGCTCATTGCGGGTCCGGGCGTCTATATCTGTGACGAGTGCATCGACCTCTGCAACGAGATCATCGAAGAGGAACTCGCCGACGCGGACGACGTAAAGCTTGACGAGTTGCCCAAACCCGCGGAGATCCGCGAATTCCTCGAGGGTTACGTCATCGGACAGGACACCGCCAAGCGCACGCTCGCGGTCGCCGTCTACAACCATTACAAGCGCATCCAAGCCGGGGAGAAGAGTCGCGATTCGCGCTCCGAGCCCGTCGAGCTGGCCAAGTCCAACATCCTGATGCTCGGTCCGACCGGCTGCGGTAAGACCTACCTGGCGCAGACGTTGGCCAAGATGCTCAACGTGCCGTTCGCGATCGCCGACGCCACCGCGCTGACCGAAGCCGGATACGTGGGCGAGGACGTCGAGAACATTCTGCTCAAGCTGATCCAGGCCGCCGACTACGACGTCAAGCGCGCCGAGACCGGCATCATCTACATCGACGAGGTCGACAAGATCGCGCGCAAGAGCGAGAACCCGTCGATCACCCGTGACGTCTCCGGTGAGGGTGTCCAGCAGGCTCTGCTGAAGATCCTGGAGGGAACGCAGGCGTCGGTGCCTCCGCAGGGCGGCCGCAAGCATCCGCACCAGGAGTTCATTCAGATCGACACCACCAACGTGTTGTTCATCGTGGCTGGTGCGTTCGCGGGTCTGGAGAAGATCGTCTCCGACCGCGTCGGCAAGCGCGGCCTGGGCTTCGGCGCCGAGGTGCACTCGAAGGCCGACATCGACACCGCCGACCACTTCGCCGAGGTCATGCCCGAGGATCTGATCAAGTTCGGGTTGATCCCGGAGTTCATCGGCCGCCTGCCGGTGGTGGCGTCCGTGACGAACCTGGACAAGGACTCCCTTGTGCAGATTTTGTCCACGCCCAAGAACGCGTTGGTGAAGCAGTACACGCGCCTGTTCGAGATGGACGGTGTCGAACTCGAGTTCACCGACGAGGCGCTCGAGGCGATCGCCGATCAGGCCATCCATCGCGGCACCGGTGCTCGCGGACTGCGCGCCATCATGGAAGAGGTCCTGCTGCCGGTGATGTACGACATCCCCAGCCGCGACGACGTCGCCAAGGTGGTCGTCACCAAAGAGACCGTGCAGGACAACGTGCTGCCGACCATCGTGCCGCGCAAGCCCTCACGCCCCGAGCGTCGCGACAAGTCCGCCTGACGACGATCAAGCGGCGAGGTACGAGCCGCGTTGAGGAGTCGGGCAATCAGGTTCCCGCCTGACGACGATCAAGCGGCGAGGTACGAGCCGCGTCAGTGCACGACGCGGTCGGGACGCGTATAGACGTTCATCGACCGTCCCCGCAGAAAGGCCACCAGGGTCAGCCCGGACTGGCTTGCCAAGTCGACGGCCAGCAACGACGGCGCCGACACCGCCGCGAGCACTGGAATGCCCGCCATCACGGCCTTCTGCGTCAGCTCGAACGACGCGCGTCCGCTGACCAGCAGCATGGTCCCCGTTAGCGGAATGCGGTCCTGCTCGACCGCCCACCCGATGACCTTGTCCACGGCGTTGTGCCGGCCCACGTCTTCGCGCACGGCAAGCGTGGCGCCCTCGGAGTCGAACAGCGCGGCGCCATGCAGGCCACCCGTGCTGGCGAACACCTTCTGGGCTTTGCGTAGCCGCGCAGGCAGCTGCGAGAGGGTTTGGACGGTGATGGTTGTCGGATCGTCGCCTGGGCCGTGCCGGCTGCTCAGCTGCACTGCCTCCAGCGAGGCTTTACCGCAGACACCGCACGACGACGTGGTGTAGAAGTTGCGCGTGACGTCGACATCGGGCGGCGCGACATGCGGGGCCAGCGTCACATCGAGGACGTTGTAGGTGTTCTGGGAGAAACCCGCGTCGTCGACGCCCGTGCCTCTGCAGTAGCGCGCCGTGAGCACGTCGTCACGTCCGGCGATGACACCCTCGGTGAGCAGAAACCCCTGCGCGAGTTCGACATCGGAGCCCGGAGTGCGCATCGTCACCGTGACGGGCGCGCCGTTGACGCGGATCTCCATCGGCTCCTCGACGACGAGGGTCTCCGGCCGCGCCACCGCGGAGTCCATGGTCACATGCTTTACGCGCCGCCTGGCTGTGACCCGACCCATGACTCCACCCTAGGGCGAATCGACGTCGATAACGTTTCCGTGCTGTTCATGCCGGGGACAGCGCGCGAGGCGGCGTCATCGCCCCCCGAACGGCACAATGGATGCGTGCACAACGAACTCGAACCGAACCGCCGCATGCCGGTCTGGCGTGATCCGCTGTCGGCTGGATTCCGCGCGCACCGTCACCTGCTGTTACTGCGCCTGCGTTGGCACGAACGGCGCGGGGAAACGGCGTCCACCCGGCACTGACAAGTGGACGACCAGCACCGACGATGGGTGCTAGCTACGGGCTACTGAACGGTAACCATTTCCTTAGAATTTTTGTCTCGTAGACGTGACGAACAACACAGTTATGTCTCACGCCAGGCATCCGCACATCGGCTGAGCTGTGTGTTCGACCCCCCGTATGCGGCACGCCGCGGGCGAGTCCGGTGAAGGGCCGCCTAAGAAAAGTGCAATAATCGGTACTGGCAGTGACATCAAAAATTTTTGGTGGACGTCCACCGACGGCGCGTCGACTCGACTGTGACTCGGAGGACGTCCCCACGCAGTGTGGAAGGCAGGCCTCGTGGCAGCGAAGGACAACGCGGTCAGTCCGGGAAGTGCGGGTCCTCGACAGAAGCTCGAGAAGGTCGTAATTCGTTTCGCCGGCGACTCCGGCGACGGTATGCAGCTCACCGGTGACCGGTTCACCTCCGAAGCCGCCCTGTTCGGCAACGACCTTGCCACCCAACCGAATTACCCCGCCGAGATCCGCGCGCCGCAGGGCACGCTGCCCGGCGTGTCGTCGTTCCAGATCCAGATCGCCGACTACGACATCCTCACCGCGGGCGACCGCCCCGACGTGCTCGTCGCGATGAACCCGGCGGCGCTGAAGGCCAACGTCTCCGATCTGCCCCGCGGCGGTCTGATCATTGCGAACTCCGACGAATTCACCAAGCGCAACCTCGCCAAGGTCGGCTACGAAGCCAACCCGTTGGAGACCGAGGAACTGTCCGACTACGTCGTACAGGCCGTACCGATGACGACCCTGACGCTGGGCGCGGTCGAGCCGATCGGCGCCTCCAAGAAGGACGGCCAGCGGGCGAAGAACATGTTCGCGCTCGGTCTGCTGTCGTGGATGTACGGGCGCGAACTCAAGCACAGCGAGGCGTTCATCCGCGAGAAGTTCGCGCGCAAGCCCGACGTCGCCGAGGCCAACGTGCTCGCGCTCAAGGCCGGCTGGAACTACGGCGAGACCACCGAGGCCTTCGCCAGCACCTACGAGGTCGCACCCGCCAAGCTCAAAACCGGTGAGTACCGCCAGATCTCCGGCAACACCGCGCTGGCCTACGGAATCGTCACCGCCGGTCAACTCGCCGATTTGCAGGTCGTGCTCGGCACCTACCCGATCACCCCGGCGTCGGACATCCTGCACGAGCTGTCCAAGCACAAGAACTTCAATGTGATGACCTTCCAAGCCGAGGACGAGATCGCCGGCATCGGCGCGGCCATCGGCGCGTCGTACGGCGGCGCCCTGGGTGTCACCAGCACCTCGGGCCCGGGCATCTCGCTGAAGTCCGAGGCGATCGGTCTGGCGGTGATGACAGAACTGCCGCTGATCATCATCGACGTGCAGCGCGGTGGGCCGTCCACCGGTCTGCCGACCAAGACCGAGCAGGCCGACCTCCTGCAGGTGATGTACGGCCGCAACGGCGAGTCGCCGGTCGCGGTGGTCGCGCCCCGCTCACCGTCGGACTGCTTCGACGTGGCCGTGGAGGCCGCTCGCATCGCGGTCAACTACCACACGCCGGTGGTCATCCTCTCCGACGGTGCGATCGCCAACGGTTCTGAGCCGTGGCGGATTCCGGACGTCAGCAGCTACCCGGCCATCGAGCACACGTTCGCCAAGTCCGGCGAGCCGTTCCAGCCGTACGCCCGCGATCCCGAGACCCTGGCGCGCCAGTTCGCGATACCCGGTACGCCCGGTCTCGAGCACCGGATCGGTGGCCTCGAGGCGGCCAACGGTTCCGGGAACATCTCCTATGAGCCCAAGAACCACGACCTGATGGTCCGGTTGCGGCAGGCCAAGGTCGACGGCATCGCCGTGTCCGATCTCGAGGTCGACGACCCGACCGGTGACGCCGACCTGCTGATGCTCGGTTGGGGTTCCAGCTTCGGGCCGATCGGTGAGGCGTGCCGGCGGGCGCGTCGCAAGGGCATCAAGGTGGCCCAGGCGCACCTGCGCAACCTCAACCCGTTCCCGGCCAACCTCGGCGAGGTGCTGCGGCGGTATCCGACGGTCGTGTGCCCGGAGATGAACCTCGGCCAACTCGCTCTGCTGCTGCGGGGCAAGTACCTCGTCGACGTCCAGTCGGTCACCAAGGTGGAAGGCATGGCCTTCCTGGCCGACGAGGTCGAGGGCATCATTGATGCGGCGCTGGACGGAACGTTGGGCGAGAAGGAAAGTGACAAAGTGAAGTTCGCACGACTGGCGGCGGCCACCGTCGAAGTCGGCGTGAGCGGTGTGGGAGCGAACGTATGACCGACTTGATCGGAGCAGATCTCGGGTTGACCGCAGGCACCAGTCGGGTGCCGACAACCGATCAGCCGCAGAAGTCGAAGGACTTCACCAGCGACCAGGAGGTCCGCTGGTGCCCCGGTTGCGGTGACTACGTCATCCTCAACACCATCCGCAACTTCCTGCCCGAACTGGGGTTGCGCCGCGAGAACATCGCGTTCGTCAGCGGTATCGGCTGCTCGAGTCGCTTCCCGTACTACCTGGAGACCTACGGGTTCCACTCGATCCACGGCCGCGCCCCGACGATCGCGACCGGCCTGGCCCTGGCCCGCGAGGATCTGTCGGTGTGGGTTGTCACCGGTGACGGCGACGCGCTGTCGATCGGCGGCAACCACCTGATCCATGCGCTGCGCCGCAATATCAACATCACGATCCTGTTGTTCAACAACCGGATCTACGGGCTGACCAAGGGTCAGTACTCCCCGACGTCGGAGGTCGGCAAGGTCACCAAGTCGACCCCGATGGGGTCGCTGGACTACCCGTTCAACCCGGTGTCGCTGGCGCTCGGTGCCGACGCGACGTTCGTCGGCCGTGCTCTGGACTCCGACCGCAAGGGGTTGTCCGAGGTGCTGCGCGCCGCCGCCGCTCACCGCGGTGCGGCCCTGGTCGAGATCCTGCAGGACTGCCCGATCTTCAACGACGGCTCGTTCGACGCCCTGCGCAAGGAAGGCGCCGAGGAGCGGCTGATCAACCTCACCCACGGTGAGCCGGTCACCTTCGGCACCGACGGCGAGTACTGCGTGGTGAAGTCCGGCTACGGGCTCGAGATCGCCAAGACCGCCGACGTGTCGGCAGATGAGATCGTCGTGCACGACGCCAACCTCGAGGATCCCGCTTACGCGTTTGCGTTGTCGCGGCTGTCGGACCAGAGCCTCGAGCACATGGTGATGGGCATCTTCCGTCAGGTGAGCAAGCCGACCTACGACGACGCGGCCCGTCAGCAGATCACCGCGGCCCGCACCGAGAAGGCACACGACACGGCGGCGCTTCAGTCACTGCTTCGGGGCAAAGACACCTGGACTGTCGACTAACGTCACGGTCATGACGACCACCGTTCCGCTGGCCGGAATCATCCTGGCGGGCGGGGCTTCCCGCCGCATGGGCCGCGACAAGGCCACGCTGCTGTACGAAGGCGCCACGCTCGTCGAGCGGATGGTGAGCCTCCTCAAGCCGCGGTGCGCGCCGATCTTCGTCATCGCCGCCCCGGGGCAGGCGATTCCCGCGCTCGACGCCGAGGTTCTGCGCGACGAGGTGCTTGGCGTCGGCCCGCTGCTGGCGACCGGCCGGGGGCTGCGGGCGGCCGCCGACGCCGGAGCGGAACTCGCTTTCGTCTCCGCGGTGGACATGCCGCTGTTGACCGTCGAGTTGATCGACGCGTTGGTCGCTCCGGCGGTGCACGTCGGCGCGGACGTGGTGTTGCCCTGGGACGGTCGTGACCACTACCTGGCGGGCGTCTACCGCACCGCGCTGGCCGGACGCGTGGACGAACTGATCGACGCGGGGGAGCGCAGCATGCGCGCGCTGGTCGACCGGGTCGACACACAGCGGATCGTGATGCCTGAAACTCGTGCGCTGACAAACATCAACACCGCCGCCGATCTCGAGGCGATCCGCAACGTGCAAATCGCCTAGCAAATTCACTGATTTGAATACCTGCTATTCGTGATTGTGTGAATTGAATTCCTGCCAGTGAATTAGTTCGCGTTTTGCCGTGATAAGCACATCAACGTGCTGATATCGGTTCAGCGCGTAAGCGCAATATTGACATAGCAGATGCACGAATATAGCTGGCCCCGAGCGCCTTTCGACGGCATCATTCGCAGCGGTGGGCGAATTCGAGCTCCCTGAGGCCTGATTCGGTGCCCGAAGTCGCCCAAAGGCATGGCCCCTGCGGAGGGCCAGTCGCGGCGAAACTAGCGACGCACGGCTTGCCCGGGGTATCAGGAGCTGGTTCACGGCCCGAGGGCGCCGATCTCTATCGCACTGACGGCGAAAGCCGCTCGGGCGTAACCGATCCCGTGACGAGCCGGTGGAAGCTGGCTCAGGGCGGCACAGGCGGCCTCGAGTCGGTCGTCTCGTGAGTTGCTGACGCGCAACGTGTTTCAGCTATCGAAGCGGGTTGCAGGCCAGCGAAGTTGCCGCAGACATGGGCAACGATCATCCTCGCGGCGACCACTTCATCGACGACACTGCGGTTTTCGCCGCAATAACCAGCGCGCGACCGCACAGACACGTGTTCCAGCTCACAAAATGCCCGTGAGATGGCTCACGAGAACGTGTCCTGAAATCAGTTTTGCCGTGCCCGTCAAAGCGCCGTGCAACCTGGGAATATGCTGAGAGATCTGCGCCGTAATCGTTTCGTGATCGTGCCGCGACACACCTTCGCTCGATGTGACGGCGACCGAACTCTTTTTGTACGGTCCCCAATGGCTCTACCCGGAGCAAACAATTTGAAACCACGAACCTGTGTGTGAGTGGGGCTGTAGGAGGCGAACGGTCTCCGGCGGCCGCCGGCGCTGAGGCCCGGCGAGGCATATCCGGCCTCCCGCTGTCGCACCCGACCGAGACGGTGCGGCCCAACTCCCTGGCCTGGCGACAGGCATACCCACCCCGTGCGCTCTGGCGCGGGTGTGTGTTGGCGCGCGCGTGGCGAAAGGATAGAAGTTGAAGAACATCCGCAAGACACTTGGCCTGGCGACCTTTGCCGGAGCGCTCGCGTTGGCGCCCATGGCTCTGGCCACCGGCACTGCCAATGCGGACAGCGGTGTGGACTGGGATGCCGTCGCGGCGTGCGAGTCGGGCGGTAACTGGTCCATCAACACCGGTAACGGCTACTACGGCGGCCTGCAGTTCACCATGGGCACGTGGCAATCGAACGGCGGCAGCGGCTCCCCGCACAACGCCAGCCGCGAGGAGCAGATCCGCGTCGCCGAGAACGTGCTGCAGTCGCAGGGCATCGGCGCGTGGCCGACCTGCGGCGGTCGTGGCTAAGCACGCGTTTCGTCTTTACAAAGAGGCGGTGCCGGTTATCCGGCACCGCCTCTTCTTTCTCAGAAGGCTCTTACGCCAATTAAGTAACGAATAAAACTTTTGGCCCTCGCGTAACACGTGACGTTCATCACCCGACACACCGGATAACCGCAGCGGAGATCGAGGGGTTCTCGGATGCGGGCCTTGTGAAAACGGTCGGGGAAGGACCGCAGAGATGAACGTTCGTACTGCAGTGAGCAAGGGCCTCTTGGCCGCGGCGATCTCCGGAGCGCTGGCGATGGTGCCGATGGCATTGTCCGAGTCGTCATTGGCCACAGCCAACGCCGATTCGGTGAACTGGGACGCCATCGCCGAATGCGAATCCGGTGGAAACTGGGCGATCAACACGGGCAATGGCCACTACGGGGGGCTGCAGTTCAAGCAGGCCACCTGGGCCGCCAACGGCGGTGTCGGCAACCCGGCAACCGCTTCGCGCGCCGAGCAGATCCGCGTGGCCGAGAACGTCCTGCGCACCCAGGGGCTGAAGGCGTGGCCGAAGTGCGGACCCCGCGGCGCGACGCCCGCCGTGTGGGCCACGCCGTCGGGTCCGTCCGCTCCGACCGCACGGACGGTGCCTGCCTCGGCGACCGGTTGCGCGGCGATGCCGTCCAGCGGCCTGTTCGGCTTCGTCAACCCGCGTCAGATGTGCACCGCGCTGCTCAACCCGGTCGGAACGATCGCCGGAGCACGCTGAACTGGTTACCCTGCGGGTCGCTCATCGTCCCGGGAGCAGAGTCGACGCTCCACTGCCAGCGGTTCGGAACGACACGGTTGTCGTCGACCCGGACGAACTTCCAGATGAGGTCCTCCCAACCGGCCGACCCGTAGAGCCACCGCGGCGTCCCGTCGGGGCCGTCCCGCAGTTCGGCACCCACCCGCGGCGCCCACCAGGCGGCGAGCTCTTCGGGCCGGTCGCTGTCCGTACAGACGGCGAAGACGCGGGCGGGAGGGCCCGCCTCCAGGTCCTGCGGGAACGCGCAAAATTCGTTGCCCTCGATGTCCGCCAGCATCGTCCACCCGATGTGCTCGGCGAGGACGCGGGCGCCGAGGTCGAGGAGTGACGCGACGTCGTGCACGTAGAGGTCCACGTGGACGCGGTTCTTCACCGTCTTCGGGCGGTCCTGCGGTCGGAAGACCAACAGCCTGCGTTGGGCCTCGGCGCCCAGGACCGCGGCCCAGAAGGCGGTCATCGCCGGCGGGTCGGCCGCGTCGACGACCAGCGGGCCCAGCCGCACGGTCACACCGCGAACAGGTCGCGGTCGGTAGGCAGCTTGAACGCCGACCGCGACGCCACATCGGCCAGGTGGCGGGCCACCAGGGCTTCGGGTCCCAGCACCGTCGCACGGCTCACGAGCGCACTGATCGCCGGCGGCAGGTTCATGACGCGCCCGATGAACCGCGATTCGCGGACCAGCGAGCGGACCCGCGGGCGGCGGAACTTCACGAACCGCGCGAAGGCCGTGGCGACGTCGTCGTCGCCATCGAGGAACCTCGCGAGGATCGCGGCGTCCTCCAGTCCCTGACAACCGCCCTGGCCGAGGTGCGGGCGCATGGGATGCGCGGCGTCACCGACCGTCACGACCGAACCCCGCGACCACTGGCGGGCCTCGTCGCGGTCATAGAGGTCGTTGCGCAGGACGGCCTCGGGGTCGGTGGCGGCCAGGATCTGGGGGATGGGCGCGGCCCACGAGCCGAACCGTTCCTGGAGGTAGGGCAGTTCACCCTGCGGCGCCGTCGTCCCCTCGGGTAGGCGTTCGGTGGCGAACCAGTAGGTGTGGTCCTCTCCGAGCGGCACGTGGCCGAACTCGACCGCGGGTCCGAGCGTCTCGCCCGCGAGCTCAGGATCGATCGTGCACTCAGCCACTCCGCGCCACGCGGTGTAGCCGACGTATTGGTTGTGCAGCGGTCCGTTGAGATGACGGGCGACCATCGAATGGGTGCCGTCGGCGCCCACGACGGCCTCGGCCTCCCGCACCGCGGAGTCGGCCAGCCTGATTCTTACGCCGTCGGCGGTCATCGCCAGCGCCTCGGCCGCCACTCCGGCTTTCAGGGTGCCCTCGGCGAGCGCACCGGCCAGGATCGACGTCAACGCCGCGCGGCGGATGACCACGAGAGGTTCGCCGAGGGCCTTGATAAGGCGTTGCCGTTCGGGTCGCCGCAGCCAGCTGCCGTCACGCCAACGGGCCGCGCCGGCGGTGACGCGGCCGCCGGCCTGGCGCACGGGGTCGCCGAGGCCGATGTCGTCGAGTGCGGCCAATGCGTTGGGCCAGATGCTGATTCCGGCGCCGGACGACGTGTCGTCACGCTCCTCGACGAGCGTGACGTCGTGTCCGCGCTGTTGCAGCGCGACGGCGCTCGCCAGCCCGGCGATGCCTGCCCCGACAACTACGATCCGCTTCGGCATCTGTCGAACGTAGCGTGCCGAGCGCGCAGTTCGTGCAGAGAAGGCGTCCGATCGGTGTGCTACGAACGGGGCATGACCGCGACGGCCCCCGACGCCCCGTCCACCTCGTCTCACGCCCCTTTCCACGACCTCGACGAGTACGTCGCGTTGCCCCGCGTCTCTGGGATGGCGTTGTCGCCGGACGGAACACGGTTGGTGACCACCGTCGCGCAAGTCAACGACAAGAGAACCGAATACGTCAGCGCGGTCTGGGAACTCGATCCCACCGGCGCCCAACCGGCACGCCGGCTGACGCGAGGAACCAAGGGCGAGTCGGCACCGGCGTTCGCGGCCAACGGCGATCTGCTGTTCGTCGCCGTCCGCCCGACCGTGGACGACGACGAGCCGCCCGCCGCGCTGTGGCGGCTCCCGTCGACCGGCGGTGAGGCGGCGCAGGTGCTGTCGCTGCCCGGCGGCGTCGAGGCGGTGCGCCCCGCCCGCGAGGCCGATGTGGCTGCGGTGCGCTCGCCGTTGATGCCGTCGGCACGGACCATCGACGACGACCGTCGGCTCCGGTCCCTGCGCAAGGACAGCAAGATCACCGCGATCCTGCACACCGGGTATCCGATCCGCCACTGGGACTCCGATCTGGGCCCGGGCGAGCCGCACCTGCTCGGCGTCGCGCTGACCGACGATTCCGCGCGCGGTGAGGACGTCCGCGACCTGACCGCCGCGCCGGGCGGCGCGCTGCGCGACTCCGACTTCGACATCAGTCCCGACGGGCGGTTCCTGGTCACCACGTGGCAACGGCCCGCGCCCGGCGCGTCCCGGCATTCGGTGCTGATGCGCATCGACCTCGACAGCGGCGAACGCACGGTGGTGGTGGAGGAGCCCGACGCCGACGTGTGGAGTCCGGCCATCTCGCCGGATGGTTCAACCGTCGTCTTTCTGCGCGAGACGTTCTCGACACCCGACACGCCGCCGCGTATCACGCTGGGCTGCATTCGGTTTGGTGAAAACCCGAACGTGCTCACCGGCGATTGGGACCGGTGGCCGGCATCGGTGACGTGGCTGCGGGACGGCTCGGCGGTGATCGTCACCGCCGATCAGGACGGCAGGGCCCCGGTTTTCCGTGTCGACCTCGGCGACGGTGCGGTGAGGCAACTGACGTTCGACGATTACTGCTACTCCGATGTGGTGGCCGCTCCGGACGGTGTGCTGTTCGCGTTGCGAAGCTCCTATGCCGCGCCATCCCACCCGGTGCGCATCGACCCCGACGGCGCCGTCACCGAACTCCCATGCGTGGGGTTGCCGCCGCTGCCGGGGACACTGACCGAACTCGAGACGACCTCCGGCGACGGCACGCGGGTGCGTTCGTGGCTGGTGCTCCCGGCCGGTGACGGCGAGGCGCCGCTGCTGCTGTGGATCCACGGTGGCCCGCTGGCCAGCTGGAACGTGTGGTCGTGGCGGTGGAATCCGTGGCTGCTGGCGGCTCGCGGGTATGCGGTGCTGCTGCCCGATCCGGGGATGTCCACCGGCTACGGGCAGGACTTCATCGCGCGCGGCTGGGGAGCATGGGGCGGCGCCCCCTTCGAGGATCTGATGGCCCTCACCGACGCCGCGTGCGCGCATCCGTCCATCGACGCGTCCCGCACCGCGGCGATGGGTGGCTCGTTCGGCGGTTATATGGCCAACTGGGTCGCCGGCCACACCGACAGGTTCGACGCGATCGTCACCCACGCCAGCCTCTGGGCGCTCGACCAATTCGGCGCCACGACCGACTCGTCGTACTACTGGCTACGCGAGATGACGCGCGACATGGCGCAGGCGAACTCGCCGCACCACCACGTGGGTGACATTCGCACGCCCATGCTGGTCATCCACGGCGACAAGGACTACCGAGTGCCGATCGGCCAGGCACTGCGGTTCTGGTATGAGCTGCTGACCCACTCCGCGCTGCCCGCCGACGCCGACGGCGACAGCCCGCACCGGTTCCTGTACTTCCCGTCGGAGAACCACTGGGTGCTCACTCCGCAACACGCCAAGATCTGGTACCAGGTGGTCATCGGGTTCTTGGCCCGGCACGTGCTCGGTGAAGACGTCGAGGTGCCCGAAACGCTCGGGTAGCGTCGCGACCATGAGCGCACCGGAGCGGGAATTCGACATCGTCTTGTATGGAGCAACCGGGTTCGTCGGGAAACTCACCGCCGAATACCTCGCCAGGACGGCGCCGGACGCCCGGATCGCGCTCGCAGGTCGATCGCACGACAAACTGATCGCGGTCCGAGACTCCCTGGGCGACAAGGCCGCCTCCTGGGCGCTGATCACCGCGGACGCGTCGCAGCCGTCGACACTGAACGCGATGGCCGCACAAACGCGCGTGGTGGTGACCACGGTGGGGCCCTATGCGAAGTACGGCCTGCCTTTGGTCGCGGCGTGCGCGGCCGCCGGCACCGACTATGCGGACCTGACCGGTGAGTCGTTGTTCATCCGCGAGAGCATCGACCAGTACCACAAGCAGGCCGCCGACACCGGCGCGCGCATCGTGCACTCTTGCGGATTCGATTCCGTCCCATCGGATCTCACGGTGTTCGCGTTGTACCGGCGCGCGCAGCAGGACGGTGCGGGTGAACTCACCGACACCAACCTGGTGGTGCGGTCCTTCAAGGGCGGGGTCTCCGGTGGCACGGCCGCGTCGATGATCGAGGTCATGCGGGCGGCATCGTCGGACGAAGAGGCTCGACGAGTGATGAACGATCCGTACACGCTCACCCCCGACCGCGCCGCCGAACCCGAACTGGGCGGCCAACCCGATCTGCGGTGGCGGCGGGGCGCGGAGATCGCACCGGAACTCGACGGGTACTGGGTAGCGCCTTTCGTGATGGCGGCGGTGAACACCCGTATCGTGCGGCGCAGCAACGCATTACTCGACTACGCCTATGGTCGGCGACTGGAGTACGGCGAACAGATGAGCATGGGCAAGTCGGTGCTCGCGCCGGTCGCATCGGCGCTGGCCGCGGCCGGCAACGTCGCGACGATGGCGCTGGGCAGCCGCTACTTCGACCGCGTGCCCAGCAAGCTGGTCGATCGGGTGCTGCCGAAACCCGGCACCGGGCCCAGCGAGAAGGTCCGCGAAAGCGGCCACTACACCGTCGAAACGTACGCCACGACCACCACGGGCACCCGGTATCGGGCCGTCATGTCGCAGAAGGGCGATCCGGGCTACAAGGCGACGGCGGTGCTGCTGGGGGAGTGTGGGCTGGCGCTGGCGCTGGACCGGAACAAGCTCACCGACCTTCGCGGCGTGCTCACCCCCGCCGCGGCGATGGGCGACGCGTTGCTCACCCGCCTGCCGGCCGCGGGGGTGACGCTGGAGACGACACGCCTGCACAGGTAGCGCACGTCACATCCCATCAGGAGCGAAAAACCGCTCCGTTCGGGGCAGTTAGCGACACGGCGCACCGCATTCCTAGAATTGCGGGGTGACCGCCAGCCCCCGATCCTCTGCCGAAGCCCTGCCCAAGTCCTGGGACCCGGCCGCGGTGGAGAGCGACCTCTACGAGGGCTGGCTCGAGGCCGGCTACTTCACCGCCGACGCGACCAGCAGCAAGCCTGCGTATTCGATCGTGCTGCCCCCGCCGAATGTCACCGGCAACCTGCACATGGGCCACGCGCTGGATCACACGCTGATGGATGCCCTGACCCGCCGCAAGCGGATGCAGGGCTATGAGGTGTTGTGGCTGCCGGGCATGGATCACGCCGGCATCGCCACCCAGTCGGTGGTCGAGAAACAACTCGCGGTCGACGGCAAGACCAAAGAGGATTTCGGCCGCGACCTGTTCGTCGACAAGGTCTGGGACTGGAAGCGGGAATCCGGCGGCACGATCGGCGCGCAGATGCGCCGTCTCGGCGACGGCGTCGACTGGAGCCGCGACCGGTTCACCATGGACGAGGGCCTGTCGCGCGCGGTGCGCACGATCTTCAAGCGGCTCTTCGACGCGGGCCTGATCTACCAGGCCGAGCGACTGGTCAACTGGTCGCCGGTGCTCGAGACGGCCATCTCCGACCTCGAGGTCAAATACGAGGACATCGAGGGCGAGCTGGTGTCGTTCCGGTACGGCTCGCTCAACGACGACGAACCGCACATCATCGTTGCCACCACCCGTGTCGAGACGATGCTGGGCGACACGGCAATCGCGGTGCACCCCGACGACGAGCGTTACCGCGATCTGGTCGGCAAGACGCTGCCGCACCCGTTCATCGACCGCGACATCGTGATCGTCGCCGACGAGCACGTCGACCCCGAATTCGGCACGGGCGCCGTCAAGGTGACTCCGGCCCATGACCCGAACGACTTCGAGATCGGTCTGCGTCACCAGCTCCCGATGCCGTCCATCATGGACACCACGGGCCGAATCGTCGACACCGGAACGGACTTCGACGGCCAGGACCGCTTCGAGGCGCGTGTCAAGGTGCGTGAGGCGCTGGCCTCGCAAGGCCGCATCGTCGCGGAGAAGCGGCCGTACGTGCACAGCGTCGGCCACTCCGAACGCAGCGGCGAGCCGATCGAGCCAAGGCTGTCGCTGCAGTGGTGGGTCAAGGTCGAGGCGTTGGCCAAGGCCGCCGGCGACGCGGTTCGTAACGGCGACACCGTGATCCACCCGCCCAGCCTCGAGCCCAGGTGGTTCGCATGGGTGGACAATATGCACGACTGGTGCATCTCGCGCCAGCTGTGGTGGGGCCACCGCATCCCGATCTGGCACGGCCCCGACGGCGAGACCGTCTGCGTCGGGCCCGACGAGACGCCGCCCGAGGGGTGGGAGCAGGACCCCGACGTCCTCGACACCTGGTTCAGTTCGGCGCTGTGGCCGTCGTCCACCATGGGCTGGCCGGACCACACTCCCGACCTCGCCAAGTTCTATCCGACGACCGTGCTGGTCACCGGATACGACATCCTGTTCTTCTGGGTGGCGCGGATGATGATGTTCGGCACATTCGTTGCCGACGACCCGGCGATCACCCTCGACGGTCAGCGCGGACCTCAGGTCCCGTTCCAGAACGTCTTCCTGCACGGGCTGATTCGCGACGAGCACGGCCGCAAGATGAGCAAGTCGCGCGGTAACGGGATCGATCCGTTGGACTGGGTGGAGATCTTTGGGGCCGACGCGCTGCGATTCACCCTGGCCCGCGGGGCGAGCCCAGGCGGTGACCTGTCCATCGGCGAGGATCACGCCCGAGCGTCGCGCAACTTCGCCACGAAGCTGTTCAACGCCACCCGGTTCGCGTTGATGAACGGCGCCGCACCCGCTGAGGTGCCGGACACCGCGCAGCTGACCGACGCCGACCGGTGGATCCTGGGCAGGATGGAACAAGTTCGCGCGGAAGTGGATTCGGCGTTCGACGCCTACGAGTTCAGCCGCGCGTGCGAGTCGATCTACCACTTTGCATGGGACGAGTTCTGCGACTGGTACGTCGAGCTGGCCAAGGTGCAGCTTGCCGAGGGGATCACGCACACGACGGCCGTGCTCGCCGAGGTGCTGGACACTCTGCTGAAGCTGTTGCATCCGGTGATGCCGTTCGTCACCGAGGTGTTGTGGAAGACACTGACCGGCGGCGAGTCGCTGGTGATCGCCGACTGGCCGACGCCATCAGGCTTCGAGCCCGATCCCGTTGCCGCGCAACGGGTCGCCGATATGCAGAAGCTGATCACCGAGGTGCGTCGCTTCCGCAGCGATCAGGGACTCAACGACCGGCAGAAGGTGCCGGCGCGGTTGTCCGACATCGCCGGCGCGGACCTGCAGGCGCAGGTGCCGGCCGTGCGCTCGCTGGCCTGGCTGACCACCGACGGTGACGGCTTCGCCCAGACCGCGGCCATCGAGGTGCGGCTGTCGCGCGGCACCGTGACCGTCGAGGTCGACACCTCGGGCACCGTGGACGTGGCCGCCGAGCGGCGCCGCCTGGAGAAGGATCTCGCGGCGGCGCAGAAGGAACTGGCCAGTACCACAGGCAAACTCGGTAACGAGGCGTTCCTGGCGAAGGCGCCCGCAGAGGTCGTCGACAAGATCCGCGGACGTCAACAGATCGCCCAAGAGGAAGTCGACCGCATCAGAGCTAGGTTAGCCGCGCTGCGATGACCGACCCGGAGCCGGACGACCGGCCGTATCTGGACCCGGAGTCGCCTGAGCGCCCGCCTCCGGATCGCGAACCCTCACCGGACGAGATCGCGGCGCTCTTGCAGGTCGAGCACCTACTCGACCAGCGTTGGCCCGAAACGAAACTCGAACCCAGCACGGCGCGCATCTCGGCGCTGCTCGAACTGCTCGGTTCACCTCAGCGCGGTTATCCGTCGATCCACATCGCGGGCACCAACGGCAAGACGTCCGTCGCGCGGATGGTCGATGCGCTGTTGACCGCGCTGCACCGTCGCACCGGACGCACCACCAGCCCGCACCTGCAATCGGCCGTCGAGCGCATCTCGATCGACGGCAAGCCGATCAGCCCCGCGGCCTACGTCGACACCTACCGCGAGATCGAGCCGTTCGTGCACCTGGTCGATCAGCAGTCCGAGGCCGCGGGTGGCCCCCGCTTGAGCAAGTTCGAGGTCGTCACCGCGATGGCGTTCGCCGCCTTCGCCGATGCGCCGATCGACGTCGCCGTCGTCGAGGTCGGCCTCGGCGGTCGCTGGGACGCCACCAACGTCGTGAACGCGCCCGTCACGGTGATCACTCCGATCGGTGTCGACCACGCCGAGTACCTGGGCGACACCCTCGCCGAGATCGCCGCCGAGAAGGCCGGGATCATCGGCAAACAGGAAGTCGAGATTGTGCCCTCGGGAACAGATCTCAGCACAGTCGCGATCATCGGCAGGCAGGCCCCCGAGGCGATGGAAGCGCTGCTGGCCCAGACGGTGCGCGCCGACGCGGCGGTCGCGCGCGAGGACTCGGAGTTCGCGGTGCTCGGCAGGCAGGTCGCCGTCGGCGGGCAGCTGCTCGAACTGCAGGGCCTCGGCGGCCTGTACTCCGAAATCTTCCTGCCGCTGCACGGAGAACACCAGGCGCACAACGCCGCGCTCGCGCTTGCGGCCGTCGAAGCGTTTTTCGGTGCCGGGGCACAGCGCCAGCTGGACATCGACGCGGTGCGGGGGGGCTTCGCCGCCGTGACGAGTCCCGGCCGCCTGGAGAGGATGCGCAGCGCGCCAACGGTTTTCATCGATGCCGCGCACAATCCGGCCGGAGCCGCGGCGTTGGCGCAGGCACTGCAGGAGGAGTTCGACTTCCGCTTTCTGGTCGGCGTCGTGTCGGTGATGGGCGACAAGGACGTCGACGGCATCCTGACCGTCCTGGAACCGGTGTTCGACCAGGTCGTCGTCACGCACAACGGATCACCGCGCGCGCTCGACGTGGAGGCATTGGCGCTAGTGGCCGAGCAGAGGTTCGGTCCTGAGCGGGTGGTCACCGCGGCGACGCTGCCCGACGCGATCGAGACTGCCACCGCGATCGTCGAGGAGTCGGCGATCGAGGGTGAACTGCTGGGTGGCGCGGGGATCGTAATCACCGGTTCGGTCGTCACAGCGGGAGCGGCACGCACGCTGTTCGGAAAGGATCCGCAATGACCGAACCGGCACCGCAGCAGCCGGATCCCTGGAAGAGCTTCCGCGGGGTGATGGCGGGCACGCTGATCCTGGAAGCCATCGTCGTACTGCTGGCGCTACCGGTGGTGGCCAACATCGGCGGCGGGCTCACCGCGGCCAACGGCGGCTTCCTCGTCGGGATGGCGGTGATCCTGGTGCTGCTGGCCGGAGTGCAGGGCAAGCCCTGGGCGATCTGGGTGAACGTGGGCCTTCAGGTCGTGTTGATCGCGGGCGTCGTCCTCGACGGGGCGATCGCCTTCGTCGGGGTGATCTTCCTGGTGGTGTGGCTGCTGATCGCCTACCTGCGCGCCGAGGTCCTTCGCCGGCAGAAGAGGGGACTTCTGCCTGGTCAGCAGCGTCCGCCGGAGTAGTCGATTTCTGCGGCTATTCTGTCGGCCGTGACTGAGCCGATTGAACGGACCCTCGTGTTGGTCAAGCCCGACGGCGTCAAGCGGCGTCTTGTCGGTGACATTCTTTCCCGGATCGAACGCAAAGGGCTGGCCATCGCCGAGCTGAAGCTGGTGACCGTCAGCGACGAGCTGGCCCGCAGGCATTACGCCGAGCACGAGGGCAAACCGTTCTTCGACTCGCTGCTCGCGTTCATCACCTCCGGCCCCGTCGTGGTGGCAGTCGTGGAGGGTCCCCGTGCCGTCGCCGCGTTCCGCCAGATCGCAGGCGGAACCGACCCCGTGGAGAAGGCGACACCGGGCACCATCCGCGGTGACCTGGCCCTGATCACCCAGGACAACCTCGTTCACGGTTCGGATTCGCCGGAGTCCGCCGCCCGCGAGATCGATCTCTGGTTCCCCAGCAAGTAGCGGCTTTCTGCACCCGTCTCGCCCAGCCTGGTCAGGCGGGGCGTCGTGATGTGGGATACTCGACTCGGGTTGCCGGCCGCCAAACCGGGGTCGGAAGCCCGAATGAAGACTTAGACGTGCGCGACCATCGCCACGCGTGATGCGGCGCCGACCGTCCAGCCATCATTCAGACCGGCACCGGGATGGTCCCCTGTGGACCGCTCGGAGCGAGACCACAACAAGCTCGGGCGAAGTCACCCGGGTCCATAGCGGAAGCCCTCGCGTGGCCGCGTCAGAAACGACGCGCCCGGGGGCTTAAGGAGACTACGTGGCCGAAGATGCCCCAACCGAAGACCTTTCTGAAGACACGCGAGAAGCACAGGACTCTCAGCCGGAGACGTTGAGGGTCGATTCGCTCGCCCAGGTGCTCGGCACCACCAGCGAGCGGGTCCTCGAAGCGCTGACCGGACTCGACGGTCGACCGCGCACCGCCGAGTCCACCGTCGAGGAGGGCGAGGCGCAACGGGTGCGCCAAGCGCTCGCCGACGGTGCCGACGCGCCGCAGACACCCGAACCGGCGGATGCCGCCGAACCTCCGGATTCCTCCGAACCGAGCAACGAAGACGAGCCGGAGTCCCGGACGATTCTGGAGACCCCCGCGGAAGAGGCGCCGCAGCGCGCCGAATACATGCCGCTGTTCGTCGCGCCGCAGCCCGTCCGCTTCGAATACGACGCCGACGACGATGACGACGACACCGACGACGACGATGACGACGCCCCGGACAGTGTGGACGATCAATCCGAGCGGCCCTCCGGTCGCCGTCGCCGCCGCGGCAGGCGCGGACGGGGCCGCGGTCGCGGTGAGCAGAACGGTGACGACGCCGACGGCGACGGGGACGCCGATCAGGGCGGTTCTCAGGGTTCGGACTCCGACGGCGACGACTCGGACGACTCCGACGAGGACAACGGCGACGACGAGAACACCGGCACGGATGGGGCTACCCGCCGTCGCCGCCGCCGCCGTCGTCGCAAATCGGGATCGGGGGACGACAGCGAGGCGACCTCGCCCGACGATCCACCCAACACCGTCGTGCACGAGCGCGAACCGCGGAAATCGACCAGGAACGACAAGTCCGGTAGCGGCGACGGCGAGATCCAGGGCATCAGCGGGTCGACCCGACTGGAGGCCAAACGGCAACGCAGGCGCGACGGCCGAGACGCAGGCAGGCGTCGCCCGCCCATCCTGAGCGAGGCCGAATTCCTGGCCAGGCGCGAGGCCGTCGAACGGATGATGGTCGTCCGCGACAAGGTCCGCACCGAACCTCCACACGAGGGCGCCCGCTACACCCAGATTGCCGTGCTCGAGGACGGCGTCGTCGTCGAGCACTTCGTGACCTCGGCGGCGTCGGCCTCCCTGGTCGGCAACATCTACCTCGGCATCGTGCAGAACGTACTGCCCTCGATGGAGGCGGCCTTCGTCGACATCGGCCGCGGGCGCAACGGTGTCCTCTACGCCGGCGAGGTCAACTGGGAAGCCGCCGGACTCGGCGGCGCGGCCCGCAAGATCGAACAGGCGCTCAAGCCGGGCGACTACGTCGTCGTCCAGGTCAGCAAGGACCCCGTCGGCCACAAGGGTGCCCGGTTGACCACGCAGGTGTCGTTGGCGGGTCGGTACCTGGTCTACGTGCCCGGCGCCTCGTCGACCGGTATCAGCCGCAAACTGCCCGACACGGAACGCCAGCGTCTCAAGGACATCCTGCGTGAGGTGGTGCCGCCTGACGCCGGGGTGATCATCCGCACCGCGTCCGAGGGCGTCAAAGAAGAAGACATCCGCAACGACGTCGAACGCCTCGCCAAGCGCTGGTCGGAGATCGAGGCCAAGGCCGCCGACATCACCGCCAAGAAGGCCGGTGCGGCCGTCGCGCTCTACGAGGAGCCCGATGTCCTGGTCAAGGTGATCCGCGACCTGTTCAACGAGGACTTCACGGGCCTGACGGTCTCCGGCGACGAGGCGTGGAAGACCATCAACGACTATGTGAATTCGGTTGCACCCGAACTCCTTCCGCGGCTGACGAAGTACGAGCCCGCTTCCGCCGACGGCCCCGACGTGTTCGCGGTGCACCGCATCGACGAGCAACTGACCAAGGCGATGGACCGCAAGGTGTGGCTGCCCTCGGGAGGCACGCTCGTCATCGACCGCACCGAGGCCATGACCGTCATCGACGTCAACACCGGCAAGTTCACCGGGTCGGGCGGCAACCTCGAGCAGACCGTCACCCGCAACAACCTCGAGGCGGCCGAGGAGATCGTGCGCCAGCTGAGGCTGCGCGACATCGGCGGCATCGTGGTAATCGACTTCATCGACATGGTGCTGGAGAACAACCGCGACCTGGTGCTGCGGCGGCTGACCGAGGCGCTGGCCCGGGATCGGACCCGCCATCAGGTCTCCGAGGTGACCTCGCTGGGCCTGGTCCAGTTGACGCGCAAGCGACTCGGCACCGGTCTGGTGGAGGCGTTCTCGACGCCGTGCACGCACTGCAGCGGGCGGGGGATCGTGCTGCATGGCGACCCGGTCGACTCGACGTCGAGCAGCGGACGAAAGTCCGACACCGGCGGTCGGCGCGGTAAGCGCGGAAAGCGCGGTGCCAAGTCCGACGACGTCGCCGTGGCCAAGGTCCCGCCGCATCCCGCGGGCGAGCACCCGATGTTCAAGGCGATGGCGGCCGCCAACGGTCGCCATGACGCAGACGACGACGCCGCCGACGAAGACACCACCGACGATGAGCGCCGCGATCAGAAGCCCGAGGAGGTCGCCGAGACCGATTCCGAAGCCATTTCGGGGGCTATCCGCACCGCGGTGATCGAGTCGGGCGAGGACGATATCGAGGACCTCGAGGACGAGGACTTCGATGAGACCGACTCCGATGATTCCGACGAGGACGACGAGTCCGACGACGAGGACGAGGACGAGGACGAGATCGACCTGGACTCCGACGACGACGAAGACGACATCGACGACATCGAGGTCATCGGCGCCGACGACTCCGACGACGACTCTGATGAGGACGACGACGAGGACTCCGACGACGACGAAGACTCCGACGACGAGGACGAGGACGAGGACCCCGGCGACTACGACACCAGGAGAGTCGCATCCGCGGCCCCCTCCCGAGGCCGTCACCGGCGTCGCGCGGCCGCTCGACCTGCGGGCCCGCCAAGCCCCGAGCGCTGACCTGGTGGCCCCCGGTGCCGATGAGCCGTGACCTGCGGTGATTTGACCCTCATGCGGCGGCTCAAGTAGCCTTGAGCAGTTGTCGCCAGGCTGGACCATGCGAGTCGGCGGCAGTCGCAAACCCAGACCAGCGCAGCGGCAAATCGCGCGCGCCCAGTGAACGACGTAGGAGTAGTAAGACGATGGCAGCCGAAAAGGTCACGTACGCAATCGTCAAGACCGGCGGCAAGCAGTACAAGGTGGCCGTCGGCGACGTGGTGAAGGTCGAGAAGCTCGAGTCCGAGCCCGGCGCCAGCGTCTCGTTGCCGGTGGCCCTCGTCGTCGACGGGTCGAAGGTGACCTCCGACGCCAAGTCGCTGGAGAAGGTCGCCGTCACCGGTGAGATCCTCGAGCACACCAAGGGCCCGAAGATCCGCATCCACAAGTTCAAGAACAAGACCGGCTACCACAAGCGGCAGGGGCACCGTCAGCAGCTGACCGTCCTCAAGGTCACCGGCATCAAGTGATGAGCCGTCAGGCGACGAACAGAAAGCACTGAGGGGAACCACAGACATGGCACACAAGAAGGGCGCTTCCAGCTCGCGGAACGGTCGCGACTCCGCCGCACAGCGGCTCGGCGTCAAGCGGTTCGGCGGCCAGATCGTCAAGGCCGGCGAAATTTTGGTGCGGCAGCGGGGTACGCATTTCCATCCCGGCACCAACGTCGGCCGCGGAGGTGACGACACCCTGTTCGCCACCGCTCCCGGCGCCGTCGAATTCGGTTCCAAGCGCGGCCGCAAAATCGTCAGCGTCGTTCGACCGGCAGCGCAGGAGGCCTGACTTCCTGCCGCGAATGTGATGCTGCTGCGACTTCCCGGCTGAAGCTGGCAGTAGCTCACACTCGTCACGGAAAGGAAGACCGATGCCTCGCTTCGTCGACCGCGTCGTGATCCACGCGCGGGCAGGCAACGGCGGCAACGGCTGCGCCTCGGTCCACCGCGAGAAGTTCAAACCGCTCGGCGGTCCCGACGGCGGCAACGGCGGTCGCGGGGGCAGCGTGATCCTGGTCGTCGACCCCCAAGTGCACACGCTGCTCGACTTCCACTTCCATCCGCACGTCGTCGCACCGTCCGGCAAGCAGGGCGCGGGCGGCAACCGGGACGGGGCCGCGGGCGCCGACCTCGAGGTGAAGGTTCCCGACGGCACGGTCGTGCTCGACGAGGACGGCCGACTGCTCGCCGACCTCGTGGGCGCCGGCACCCGCTTCGAAGCGGCCGCCGGTGGCCGTGGCGGCCTGGGTAACGCCGCGCTGGCATCGCGCGCACGCAAAGCTCCCGGGTTCGCGCTGCTCGGGGAGAAGGGTCAGGTCCGCGACCTGACGCTGGAACTCAAGACGGTCGCCGACGTCGGGCTCGTCGGCTTCCCGTCCGCAGGCAAGTCCTCCCTGGTGTCGGTGATCTCGGCGGCCAAACCGAAGATCGCCGACTATCCGTTCACCACGCTGGCGCCCAACCTCGGCGTGGTTTCCGCGGGCGGCAACACCTTCACCGTCGCCGACGTGCCCGGGCTCATCCCCGGCGCCTCGCAGGGGCGCGGGCTGGGACTGGACTTCCTGCGGCACATCGAACGCTGCGCGGTGTTGGTGCACGTCGTCGATTGCGCGACGATGGAGCCTGGCCGCGACCCGGTCTCCGATATCGACGCGCTGGAAGGCGAGCTCGCCGCGTACACGCCGACACTGCAAGGCGATTCGACGCTGGGCGACCTCGCCGAGCGTCCGCGTGCGGTGGTGCTGAACAAGATCGACGTGCCCGATGCCCGCGAGCTGGCCGAATTCGTGCGCGAGGAGATCGTGCGCCGCTACGGCTGGCCGGTGTTCGAGGTGTCCACCGTGACCCGGGAAGGGTTGCGGCAGTTGACCTTCGCGCTGTGGGAGATGGTGTCGGCGTATCGTGAGGCGCAACCGCCAGTGGTACCGCGCCGACCCGTCATCCGCCCCGTCCCCGTGGACGAGAGCGGCTTCACCGTCGAGCCGGATGGGCACGGCGGCTTCGTCGTGCATGGTGCCCGACCCGAACGATGGGTGGCCCAGACCGATTTCGACAACGACGAGGCCGTCGGCTACCTCGGTGACCGGCTGGCCCGCCTGGGTGTCGAGGATGAGCTGTTGAAGCTGGGCGCGCGGCCCGGATGCGCGGTGACCATCGGCGAGGTCACCTTCGATTGGGAGCCGCAGACACCGGCCGGCGTGGACGTGCCGATGTCGGGTCGCGGCACGGATCAGCGGCTCGAGCAGACCGATCGCGTCGGGGCCGCGGAGCGTAAGGCCGCGCGGCGGGAACGGCGGCGCCCCGGCGGCGAGTCATGACCGCCTCCGCGCGCCCCGACGAGTCGGCGCACCGCGCGGCGGTGCGCACCGCGCGCAGCGTCGTCGTCAAGGTCGGCACCACCGCGCTGACCACGCCGACCGGAGTGTTCGACGCCAGCAGGCTCGCGGTGCTGGTCGAGGCCATCGAGAACCGGATGCGGGCCGGCTCGGATGTGGTGATCGTGTCGTCGGGAGCGATCGCGGCGGGCATCGAACCGCTGCGGCTGTCGAGACGGCCCGCGGACCTGGCCACCAAACAGGCCGCCGCCAGCGTCGGCCAGGTGGCTCTGGTCAACGCGTGGAGCGCGGCGTTCGCGCATTATGAGCGCACCGTCGGACAGGTCCTGCTGACCGCGCACGACATCTCGATGCGAGTTCAGCACACCAACGCCCAGCGCACGCTCGACCGTTTGCGCGCGCTGCACGCGGTGGCGATCGTCAACGAGAACGACACCGTGGCCACCAACGAGATCAGGTTCGGCGACAACGACCGGCTCTCGGCGCTGGTCGCGCACCTGGTCGGCGCCGACGCGCTGATCCTGCTGTCCGACATCGACGGGCTCTACGATTCGGATCCGCGAAAGCGTAACGCGCGCTTCATCGCCGAAGTGGCGCAGCCAGAGGACCTCGACGGTGTCGTGGCCGGCCGAGGTAGCCAACTGGGCACCGGCGGGATGGCGTCGAAGCTGTCGTCGGCGTTACTGGCCGCCGACGCCGGGGTGCCGGTGTTGTTGGCCGCGGCCTCGGATGCGGCGACCGCGTTGGCCGACGCGTCCGTCGGCACGGTGTTCGCGCCGCGGCCCGAACGGATGTCGGCGCGCCGGTTCTGGGTGCGCTACGCCGCCGAGGCCGCGGGCGCGCTGACGCTCGACGACGGTGCGGTGCGCGCGGTGGTCACACAGCGGCGCTCGCTGCTGCCCGCCGGTATCACCGCGGTGTCGGGGCGCTTCTACGGCGGCGACGTCGTCGAGTTGCGGGCGCAGGACGGGACGATGGTCGGGCGCGGTGTCGTCGCCTACGACCGCGGTGAGTTGGCGACGATGTTGGGCCGGTCGACGTCGGATCTGTCTCCGGAGCTGCGCCGACCCGCCGTACACGCCGACGACCTGGTGGCCGTCTAAGCCGCTGCGCTAGTGATCGCCCAGCGATCGAATGCGCGCCGAGATTCCCTCGAACATCGCCTTGATCTGGTCGGCGCGTTCGTCGGCGCTTTCCATCACGTCGTCGTCGGCCGGTTGCACCGTCACGCCGTTGGCCTTCGCGGTCGCCTCGAAGCATTCGCGGACCACCGGATCGGCGAGGATCACCGCCGCCAGCATTCCGGGTGTCAGCTCGCGGGTGCGCAACAGGCCGTCGTAGCGCACCTCCGCCGGGATGCGGATCTCCAGTGCGCCGCCTTCGAGTTGCTGCTTGGCCGCGGCCAGCAGAAGCGTCAGCGCCGCGCGCGAGACCACGCCGAGCACCTTGTGCCGGAACGGAAACCACGGCAGCGGCAGCTTGTCGATCTGCTTGTCCACTCCGCCGGTGAACAGGTACTCGATCAGGCTGCGGGTGCGGACCTCTTCAACGTCCGCCCATTCGACGGTGTCCCCGTCGAACTCGACCGACTCCTCGCTGATGGCCACACCGCCGAAGTGGTTGAGCTTGCGCACCAGCCACCGGAGCTTGTCGGGTGTGAGCGAGTGCTCGGCGATCACGTCGCCGATGCCCAGTGCCCACCGGCCGGTGACCGGCCCAGGACCAGGGCGATGCCGGTCGATCAGCTCACGGAGCCACGAGGCGTCCTCGGATGTCTGGGTCACGCCGTCATCCCCGTCGACGTCGCGAAGGCCGGCAGCTCGTCGGCCAACAACGCCAGCATGGGCGAGCACCCGTTGTCGATCTTGACCGTCGCCAGCGCATCGCCGCGGGTGGGTCCGCGGTTGATGATCGCGATCGGCATACCCGCCGCCGCCGCGTGGCGAACGAACCGGTAGCCCGAGTACACCGTCAGCGACGACCCCGCGACCAGTAGGACATCGGCCGCATCGACCATCGAATAGGACTGAGCCACACGATCTTTCGGGACACTCTCGCCGAAGTAGACGATGTCGGGTTTGAGCATCCCGCCGCAGTGCGGGCAGTCGACGACGCGAAACGACGTGGTGTCGCCGACGACGGCATCGGCGTCCGGGGCGACCGCGATGCCGCCCACCGACTCGGCGACCCGCTGAGCGAATACCGGATTAGCCGTCTCCAGCAGATCGGCCAGGGCGGCGCGGCTCATCGTGTGCGCACAGTCGAGGCAGATCACCTGCGCGTAGGTGCCGTGGAGGTTGACGACGTTCTGGCTGCCCGCCTTGCTGTGCAGCAGGTCGACGTTCTGGGTGATCAGGGCCGACACCGCACCTGCGGCTTCGAGCGCGGCGAGGGCCCGATGGCCGGCGTTGGGCAGCGTGGCGTCCATATGACGCCAGCCGAGGTGGTTGCGCGCCCAGTACCGCTGCCGGAAGACGGGGTCGGAGGTGAACTGACGGATCGTCATGGGGTTGCTCGGCGGCGAGTCCGGGCCGCGGTAGTCGGGGATTCCCGAGTCGGTGGACATCCCCGCGCCGGTGAGCACCACGATCCGCCGGTCGCGCAGCAGGGCGACGAGTTCGGGTGCGTCCACCTGGTCGAGGGTAGTCAGTTCGCGGCGATTCAGCGGAAGCGCCCTTAGACGGTATGGGGGGGCTGGCACGCAGCAGGGGCGTGGAAGCAACCTCTTAGAGCGGGGCGGGCGGCACACCCCACGGTCCGGCGATGCGATCCCGCTGGCGGTTGCTCATTCCTGTCTCGGGCAGGCTTCGACGGGGACGGGCATGGTCAGCTCGCCGGACTTCTGGAAGCGGAAGGTCACGTCGACGTTGTAGGCGGGCCGGACGGTTTGGTTGATGCCGTCCAAGGTGACGGTGAACGGCTGGCCCGGTTCGACCGGTTGACCGGTGGCCAGCGCGGTGCCCGCAGCGATCTCGATCGGCGGACTCGGATCGATCCGGACGGCCTCGGCGGCTGGTGTCGTGATCGCCTCCAGCCGTTCGGCCTCCGCCGGCCGATTGTTGGTGATCGTGAACCGCAATTCTGCGCTCTCGCCGACCTGGATCGCGCACGATCCGGGCAAGTAGCGCGGTACGACGAATGCGTTCTCGACGGTGGTCTCGGGCGTTTCCGAACCGGACCCACGGTTGGTCGATTCGCCAGTGGTGTAGCTACCGCAGCCAGCCAGCAAGAACATCACGAGCAGGGCCGTCGCCACGGGGGCGGGCTTGGATCGTTTGAATTTCATCACCGAAGCGGGCCTACCCGCAGCCCGCGGCGCCAAACGTCCAACCGATTACCCGTTTTGTGCCGGTGCCACGAGGGTAGGCGAGGAGCGTTCGCGTTGGCCGCCGTGGCGGAACGGGAGTGGCCGATGGCTCTGATCGGGAGGACTGAGTAACGTGTGGTCCGGCGGATGGGCGGACGTGGCGAGGGTCCTGGTGATCGGTGCGGCCGCCTATGCGACGTTGGTTGTGCTGCTGCGTATTTCGGGCAAACGCACGCTGGCCAAGCTCAACGCCTTCGACCTTGTCGTCACTGTCGCGGTGGGGTCCACCCTGGCCACCATTCTGCTCAGCTCCGATGTGTCGTATGTCGAAGGTGTCGCAGCGCTGGCGCTTCTGGTGGCCTTGCAATTCGTTGCGGCGTTGATCTCCTCCCGCGCGCGAGCCGCCCGGATGGCGCTGAAGTCCACCCCGACGCTGCTGTTGACTCACGGGCTGTTCCGGGACGACGCGCTGCGCCGTCAACGGGTGAGCGCTGACGAGGTGCGCCAGGCGGTGCGCTCCTCAGGGTCCGGCGATCTTGCGGGCGTCGCGGCCGTGGTACTGGAAACCGACGGTTCATTCAGCGTCATCTCGACCGAGCAGCGCGGTGACGGATCGGCGATGGTCGACGTCGACGCCGTATCACCCGTTTCCGCGAGACGACCGCGGGTACGCGACCGTCAAGCACCGACAATCGAGGAGGACGCTATGAGTGTCGCGGGCAGAATGCTCGAGACCTACCCGCAGGACGTCGGCGGAGTCGATCGCGGAAAACTCGTGGCGTGCATCGAGGCCTGTCTCGAATGCGCGCAGGCGTGTACCGGGTGTGCGGACGCCTGCCTGAGCGAAGAGTCGGTCGCGCAACTGACCAAGTGCATCCGAACCAACTCGGACTGCGCGGATGTCTGCGCGGCGACCGCCCGGGTGCTGTCCCGGCATACCGGCTACGACGCAAACGTCACCGCTGAGGTGCTGCGGGCGTGTGTGGCCGCTTGCCGCGCATGCGCCGACGAGTGCGGCCGCCATGCCGAACATCACGACCACTGCCGCATCTGCGCCGACGTCTGCCGCCAGTGTGAACGCCTGTGCGACGAACTTCTGCCCTCCCTCGGTTGATACTCGATGCGCGCGCTGACCACCGAACCTGGACACGCGGGGTCGCTGCGCGTCGAGACGGTGGCCGATCCGGAGCCAGCAGCCGGCGAACTGCTCGTCGAGGGCATCGCGGTCGGCGTGTGCGGGACCGACAAGGAGATCGCCGACGGGCTGTACGGTGAGGCACCGCCAAGCCGTGACCGCCTGATCCTCGGTCACGAGTCACTGGGTCGGGTGCTGCAAGCGCCCGACGGCAGCGGCTTTGACACCGGGGATCTGGTGGTCGGCGTGGTGCGGCGCCCCGACCCGGTTCCGTGCCCTGCCTGCGCCCACGGCGAATTCGATATGTGCCGCAACGGTCGGTATACCGAACGCGGCATCAAGGGCATCCACGGCTACGGCAGCGAAAAATGGTGTGTAGAAACAGATTACGCGGTGACGCTGAGCCGCGAACTCGCTAACGTCGGCGTCTTGATGGAGCCCACCACAGTCGTCGCCAAAGCATGGGAACAGGTGCACTCGATCGGGCGGCGGTCGTGGTTTGAACCGCAACGCGTGTTGGTCACGGGCGCCGGCCCTATCGGCCTGCTGGCTGCGCTGCTGGGAGTGCAGCAGGGCCTTGACGTTCATGTGCTCGACCTCGTCACCGAGGGGCCCAAACCCGCGCTGGTCGAGTCTCTCGGCGCCACTTATCATTACGAGCCTGCCGGTGATGTCGCCGACCGGCTTCAGCCCGACATCGTCATCGAGGCCACCGGCGCCAGTCGCGTGGCGCTCGAGGTCATGTGCAGCACAGCGCATTACGGCATCGTCTGCTTGACGGGGGTGTCACCGTCCGGACGCACAATCGACGTTGATGTTGGCGGTCTCAACCGTGAACTGGTCCTGGAGAACGACGTCGTCGTCGGCTCGGTGAACGCAAACCTGCGGCATTACCGTCAGGCGGCCGAAGCGTTGGGGACCGCGGACACCGGGTGGCTGGAGCGAATGATCAGCCGCCGGGTACCCCTGCACCGTGCCGAAGACGCTTTCGACACCCGAGACGACGACGTCAAGGTCGTCATCACGCTCGACGGGTCGGCGTGAAAATGGCGGCGATCGAGGACTACGCCTTGCTCGGAGACCTTCAGACGGCCGCGCTCGTGGGCCGCGACGGAGCCATCGACTGGCTGTGCCTACCGCGGTTTGACTCGCCGGCATGTCTCGCCGCACTGCTGCACGACGAGGAAGCCGGCAGTTGGCGGATCGCACCGGCATCCGGTGGACCGGTCGCCCGGCGCAGATACCGCGGAGACACGCTGATCCTGGAAAGCGAATGGGACACCCCGGGAGGGACCGTCCGCGTGGTGGACTGCATGCCCCCGCGTGGCACCGAACCCGATGTGGTGCGCGTCGTCGAGGGAGTGTCCGGTCGTGTGCCGATGCGCATGGTGCTTCGGCTGCGCTTCGATTACGGCCACATCGTGCCGTGGGTGCGCCGCGAAGGTGCCGACCTCGCTGCCGTCGCCGGACCCGACGCGATCTGGTTGCGCACGACGGCGCCGATACGCGGCGAGGATCTCTCCACGGTCGCCGAATTCGACGTCGCCGCCGGTGAGCGGATCCCGTTCGTACTCACCTACGCGCCGTCGCACCTGCCCCGGCCCGCCCCCGTCGACCCGGACACCGCCATCGCGGAGGCCGAAAGGTTCTGGACCGATTGGATTTCGCGGTGTCGCTACCGAGGCAGGTGGGACAGCGAGGTGCGCCGGGCGCTGGTGATACTCAAGGCTCTGACCTATGCGCCCACCGGCGGGATCGTGGCGGCGGCCACGACGTCGCTGCCGGAACAACTCGGTGGCTCACGCAACTGGGATTACCGCTTCTGCTGGCTCCGCGACGCGGCCTTCACGCTGCAAGCGCTCCTGGGCACCGGGTTCGTCGCCGAGGCCACTGCTTGGCGGGAATGGCTCGTGCGAGCTGTCGCAGGCGATCCGTCGAAACTGCAGATCATGTACGGGCTCGACGGCAGCCGCAGGCTCTACGAGCAGGAGCTGCCGTGGTTGTCGGGTTACGAGGGGTCCGCACCCGTGCGAATCGGCAACGCCGCGGCCGACCAGTTCCAACTCGACGTGTGGGGCGAGGTACTCGACGGGCTGCATCTGGCCCGTGACGCCGGCATGACGACCGACGACACGGCGTGGGATGTGCAGCGCGCCTTGCTCGACTATCTCGAGGGTCATTGGCGCGACCCCGACAACAGCCTGTGGGAAGTTCGCGGGCCGAGACGACATTTCGTGCACTCGAAGGTGATGGCATGGGCGGGTGTCGACCGCGCGGTGAAGACGGTCGACCACCACGCGCTGCCCGGGCCGGTGGATCGGTGGCGTGCCCTGCGCGACGAGATCCACGCCGAGGTGTGCGCCAACGGCTACGACACCGACCGCAACACCTTCACCCAGTTCTACGGGTCCGATGCGGTCGATGCCGCGCTGCTGCTGATCCCGCGGGTCGGCTTCCTATCGTGGGACGATCCACGCGTACGGGGCACCGTCGACGCGGTGCAGGCGCGCTTGACGACCGACGGCTTCCTGCTGCGGTACCGCACCGAGCACGGCGTCGACGGGTTGCCCGGTCACGAGGGCGCATTCCTCGCGTGCTCGTTCTGGCTCGCCGACGCCTTGCACGGCATCGGTCGCACCGAGGAGGCGACCGCACTGTTCGAGCGCCTGATTGGGCTGCGCAACGATGTCGGTTTGCTCAGCGAGGAATTCGACACCACGGTCGGCAGGCATGTGGGTAACACGCCGCAGGCGTTCAGCATGGTCGGGCTGATCAACACCGCCCGCGAACTGACCGGCGCCAGGACCGAGACATCGGCGCGCGGCTTCGAGCAGGACCTCGCGGCCGAGTGATCACTGCAAACACTTTGCCGCGGGCGTGATCTCGGCGCTCATATTGCTTTTCATCATGGTCAGCGCCGCGTCGCTGAGTTCCGGGTCGATGTGGGCTACGGCGTCCGGCGGCACGACGACGGGGAAGTGCCGGACATAGGCGTCCAGCGCGGTGTAGAGGATGCATTGCTCGGTGACCTGACCGGTGAGGATGACCCGCTCGGGTTTCAACTGCCCCAGCAGGTATGCCAGCGCCGTGGCGTAGAAGGCGCTGTGACGCACCTTCGTCATCAGGCGGCAGCCCTTCTGCGGGACGATCGGCTCGACCAGGTCGGGGCGCTCGCCCTGCAGCGCCGACTGCACGATGTCGCTGAACTCGGCGGTGAAATCGCCGTAGTTGTCGTTGACGTAGATGAGGTCGACATCGTCACGGTCACGGGCCTCGGCCACGAGCCCTGCCAGGGGATCGATGATCTCGGCGACGTGTGGGACCAGCTTCTCGGCGTCGGGATGGCGGTAGGTGTTCATCATGTCGATGACCAGCACTGCGGTGTCACTCATGGGGACCTGCATACCCCGTTCCGTTTTCGGGCAACAATGAGGCATGGATTTCTACTCGGCGTACCGGCACGGCTTCGTCCGCGTAGCCGCATGCACGCACCACACGACGCTCGCCGATCCGCGGGCCAATGCCGAGTCGGTGCTGCGGATGGCGCGCGCCTGCCACGACGACAACGTCGCGCTCGCGGTCTTTCCGGAGCTGACGCTGTCGGGATATTCCATCGAGGACATCGTGATGCAGGACGCGCTGCTGGATGCGGTCGAGGACGCGGTGCTCGACATCGTCGTCGCCTCCGCCGACCTGATGCCCGTCCTGGTGATCGGGGCTCCGCTGCGCTATCGGCACAGGATCTACAACACGGCCATAGTGATCCACCGCGGCCGCGTGCTCGGCGTCGCGCCCAAGTCCTACCTGCCGACGTATCGGGAGTTCTACGAGCGCAGGCAGATGGCACCTGGCGACGACGTGCGCGGCGCGATCCGAATGGGCCGCGGAGGTGAGTGGGCCGACGTGCCGTTCGGGCCGGATCTGTTGTTCACCGCGACCGACGTGCCCGGGTTCGTGTTGCACGTCGAGATCTGCGAGGACATGTTCGTGCCGATCCCGCCGAGCGCGTCGGCGGCACTGGCCGGCGCGACGGTGCTGGCGAACCTGTCCGGAAGCCCGATAACGATCGGACGCTCCGAAGACCGCTGCCTGCTGGCCCGCTCGGCGTCGGCGCGCTGCCTGGCCGCCTATGTGTACGCCGCGGCGGGCGAGGGCGAGTCGACGACCGACCTGGCCTGGGACGGTCAGACGATGATCTGGGAGAACGGCGAATGCCTTGCGCAGTCCGAGCGTTTTCCGAAGGGTGAACGCCGATCCGTCGCCGACGTCGATCTGGAATTGCTGCGATCCGAACGCATCCGGATGGGCACCTTCGACGACAACCGCAGGCACCACGCGGCATCGACGGACACCTACCGGCGGGTGGAGTTCCAACTCGATCCGCCGACCGGCGACGTCGGGTTGCTCCGCCACATCGAGCGTTTCCCGTTCGTGCCGTCGGATCCCGAACGGCTGGAGCAGGATTGCTATGAGGCCTACAGCATCCAGGTGGCCGGGCTCGAACAGCGCCTGCGCGCGCTGGACTTCCCCAAGATAGTGCTTGGTGTGTCCGGAGGTCTGGACTCGACGCATGCTTTGATCGTCGCCGCCCGGGCGATGGATCGTGAACAGCGCCCGCGCAGCGACATTCTGACGTTCACCATGCCCGGGTTCGCGACCGGTGAGCGGACCAAGGGCAACGCCGAGCGGTTGGCCGAGGCGCTGGGGGTGACGTTCACCGAACTCGACATCAGCTCCACAGCGGAGTTGATGCTCACCAACATCGACCACCCGTTCGGCCGGGGGGAGAAGGTCTACGACGTCACGTTCGAGAACGTGCAGGCCGGACTGCGCACCGATTACCTGTTCCGCCTGGCCAACCAGCGCGGAGGCATCGTGTTGGGCACCGGCGACCTGTCGGAGCTCGCGCTGGGGTGGTCGACGTACGGCGTGGGCGACCAGATGTCGCACTACAACGTCAACGGCGGTGTTCCGAAGACGTTGATCCAGCACCTGATTCGCTGGGTGATTTCGTCCAAGGAGTTCGACGACAGGGTCAACGAGGTGTTGCAGTCGGTTCTCGACACCGAGATCTCGCCCGAGCTGGTCCCCGCAGGGGAGGACGAGGAGATCCAGAGCAGCGAGTCCAAGGTCGGACCATATGTGCTGCAGGACTTTTCGCTGTTCCAGGTGCTGCGTTTCGGGTTCCGGCCCTCAAAGGTCGCGTTTCTGGCCTGGCACGCATGGAGCGATCCGCAGCGCGGCGAGTGGCCGACCGGATACCCCGAGTCGAAGCGGCCGTCGTACTCGCTCAAGGAGATCCGGCACTGGCTGCAGGTGTTCGCCCAGCGCTACTACTCGTTCGCCCAGTTCAAGCGGTCGGCCGTGCCGAATGGACCCAAGGTGTCGCACGGCGGATCGCTCTCGCCGCGGGGCGACTGGCGGGCACCATCGGACATGTCCGCACGCACCTGGCTCGACGAGATCGAGCGCGAAATCCCTGAGGAGTGACTTGGGCCACTACCGGTGTCCCACGCCGGGAAGGAATCGACCGACGGTTGCGAGGTAGTCGCGGTAGTCGTCGCCGTGCACGGTGAGTAGGTACGGTTCTTCGACGACACGGACCTGTGTCTCGATCGTCGCGATCAGCAGTACGAACCCGATCACCGCGACGGGATTCGGTGTGATCAGGGCGATTCCGAAGCCGAAGACCATCATCGCGGTGAAGATCGGATTGCGCACCCATGCGAACACGCCGCGACGCACCAACGTCGTCTTCTCACTGGCGTCGACCCCGATGCGCCACGAGTCACCCATGTCGACCTGTGCATAAAGCGTTGCGGCGATGCCTGCCACCGCGATCGCGATGCCGGCGATGTTCACCCACGCTCGATCCAGCGGCGCCAGCGGAGCGACGACGCCGGCCAGTTGCAGGATCGGCGCGAACACCGCGACACCCATCGAAACGACGAACCCCACGCCTGCGAACCACTCGAGCGACAGCGGCCGCCCGCTGATACCACGAAAACCGGTCGACCCGGTGCGGCGTTTCTGTTGCCAACTGCGCCAACCGAATCCGAGTATGGCGAACACCACGTATAAGGCGATGGCGACGATCGGCATGCCCACTCCTCTCTCGACGCTCACCCGCAGCAGGGGTCCCCGCGCCACGCCTCGACCCCTTCGCGGACCGCGATCACCGCGATCCCGAGCGCGGCGACGGGGTCGGCCCACGACCAGCCGAACAGGCCGTTGAGAACCAGGCCCGCCAGCACGATCGCCGACAGGTAGGCGCACAGCAGTGTCTGCTTGGAATCGGCGACCGCAGACGTCGACCCGAATTCGCGACCGGCACGCCGTTGCGCCAACGACAGCACCGGCATGATCACCAGGCTCAGCGCGGCCAGCACGATGCCGACGACGGAGGGTGCGGCCTCACCTCGGCCGGTCAGCGTCAGCACCGCGTCGGCGGTGACGTACGCGGCGAGTGCGAAGAACGAGAACGCGATGAATCGCAGCGCGGCCTTCTCCCGCGTTTCGGGATCGCGTGCGGAGAACTGCCATGCGACGGCTGCTGCGGAGGACACCTCGACGACCGAATCCAGGCCGAAACCCACCAGCGCCGACGACGACACCCGCGCGCCCTCGGCCAGCGCGATGATCGCCTCGATGACGTTGTAGGTGATCGTGGCCGCCACCAACCAGCGAATCCGGCGCGCCAGGACCGTGCGTCGGGTTTCGCTCGGGGTAGCCATCAGCAGCAGGCGTCGTCGGCGGCGGCGGGGCAGCAGGCCGGGTCGACCTCGAGCACCAGACCGACCAGGTCGTCGAGCGCATGTGCGATGCGCTCATCGGCGAGTTCGTAGCGGTTGCGCCGACCCTCGGGCTGCGCGGTCACCAGACCGCAGCCCCGCAGACACGTCAGGTGGTTGGACAGGATCTGGCGGGAGACGCCGATCTTGTCGGCCAGCTCCGACGGATATCCGGGCCCGTCGCGCAGGATCAACAGGATCTCGGCGCGGGTCGGATCCGACAGAGCGCAACCGAATCGCGACAGCGCATCGCTGCGAGTGACCGTCTGCATGACGCAGACGGTACATCAACCGCTGTACTATCACCACGTTGCGATTTGGGTGTAGTTGGTTGCGGTCAACGCCACCAACTACACCCAAATCGCCCCTAGAGGCGGCCGTCGATGCGCAGGTCCGGGTGCACCCAGTTCGGCGAGCGGCGCTCCTTGAAGGCCATGAAGCCCTCGATGGACTCGGGCGCGCCCAGGCTGGCCTGCATACCGATGCGGTCGTAGAGGCCGACGTAGTTGTCCAGGCTGGACTTGACGACGGTTCGAGCCGCGGGCGCAGTGCGGCAGCACTGGGCAAGGACCTCGCGAGCGGCCTCCGCCAACTCGTCATGGGGCACCACGCGCGCCACCATGCCCCAATCGTGTGCCTCGGCGGCGGTCAACGTGCGCCCGGTGAACATCAGGTCGCGGGTGCGCACCGGCCCGATGAGCCGGGCCAACATGTGGCTGTAGTACGTGTCGGCGATCCCGCGGTACAACTCGGGCACCCGGAACGTGGCCCGCTCGCTGACCACGGCGATGTCGGCGCACAGCGCGATCTGCAGCCCACCGCCCTGGCACAACCCGTTCACCGCGGCGACGACGGGTTTGGCGGACTGGCGCAGCGTGTCGAACGGCAACGCGTCCATCCCCAGTGCGGGCCCAAACGTCATCCAGTTGTCGGCACCGCCCCCACCCATGTCCCCGCCGGGCGCGAAGACGTCGCCGGTACCCGTGATCAGCAGTCCGGCGAGATCAGGGTCGCTCTCGACATGCTTGATCGCGTACTTGATGCCGAAGTACATCGCGGGCGTCATCGCGTTGCGGGCCTCCGGCCGGTCGAGCCGGCACACCCCGAACGCGCCCTCGCGGGTGAACTTCAGGAACGGGGTGCCGAGCCAGTCGCCGTCGGGCGGCCGTGGGGCGTCGGTGGTGCTCGGCTGGGTGGTCGTCATAGCTGCCTTTCTGTTGCTCTGTTGGACACAGCGTCGTCGATGGCTTCGGCATAGGGTGCGCAGTCACCCGCTCCCGGTACGAGCGTCGACAGGGCCGCCGCGGCGCAGGCTCGGCGCAGGGCGACTTCGTGGCCGTCGAGCCAGTGCGCGGCGAGCACACCGGCGAACACGTCACCCGCGCCGGTGGTGTCGACCGCGCGCACCGCGGGGGAAGGCACGCTGAAGCGTTCGCCGTCACCGAGGTAGCTCGCTCCCCGCGCCCCGCGGGTGATCACGAGGTGGGGGACCGGCCAGTGCCACGCGCCCGCCTCGGTTTCGTTGACCACGACCACATCGGCCAGCTCGGACAAGGCGAGCAGATCGTGCGGTGGGGCCCCGGCCGGCGAGGCGTTGACGATGACGGCCGCGCCTGCGGAGGAAGCGACCTGCGCGGCGGCGATCGCGGTCGCGATCGGGATCTCCAGCTGCAGCAACACCACGTCGCTGTCGGAGATGACGGCGCGGACCTCGGCGGAGTCCACGCTGAGCGCGCCGTTGGCGCCCGGGGCGACCACGATCGTGTTTTCCGCCGACGAGTCCACGGTGATGACGGCCGACCCGCTTGGTCCCGCAACGGTGACGACGCCGTCGAGTGCAACGCCGTTGGCGGCCAGGTGGTGGCGCAACATCTCCGCCGACCCGTCGTCTCCGAGCGCGGCGACCAGTCGCACCGTCGCGCCTGCCCTGGCCGCCGCGACGGCCTGGTTGCCGCCCTTGCCGCCCGGGGCCATCGACAGACCCGACGCCAGCACGGTCTGGCCCGGGCGGGGCAGGGTGCGCACGGTGAAAGTCAGATCAGCGTTGACACTGCCGACCACGCATACCCGGCTGCAGTCCCGCGGCGCCATGGCTCCCAACGCTAATGCAGGGGCCCCGCCTGACACGTGTCGAACGTCCGAACCTCGTTCGATACCCTGGATAAATGAGTGTGGAGGCACCCGTCGGCGCCGTGGGCGCCGATCTGCGCCAGCAGGTGCACGACGCCGCCCGCCGGGCTCGCCTGGCGGCGCGCGCGCTGGCCACCCTGAGTTCGGAAACCAAGAACCGTGCGTTGAACACCGCCGCCGACCACGTGCTGATGTCGGCGGGCCAGATTCTCGAGGCCAACGAGCGCGATCTCGACGTCGCCCGTGCCGCAGGCACGCCCGAGGCGATGCTCGATCGGCTCGCGTTGAACCCGAAACGGATCGACGGCATCGCGGACGGGTTGCGTCAAGTGTCTCGGTTGCCCGATCCGCTCGGCGAGGTGTTGCAGGGCCGCACGCTGCCCAACGGCTTGCACCTGCGCCAGGTGCGCGTACCGCTCGGCGTCGTGGGAATCGTCTACGAAGGACGGCCCAACGTGACGGTCGACGCGTTCGGGTTGACACTCAAATCCGGCAACGCGGTGCTGCTTCGCGGTAGCTCCTCGGCGGCCAGCTCCAACGCCGCACTGGTCAGCGCGCTGCGGGCCGCACTGGCCACCGAACTGCTCGAGGTGGACGCCGTGCAGTTGCTGCCCAGCGCCGACCGCGCCAGTGTGACGCACCTGATCCAGGCCCGCGGGCTCGTCGACGTCGTCATCCCCCGCGGCGGTGCGGGTCTCATCGACGCCGTCGTCCGTGACGCGACCGTGCCGACGATCGAGACTGGTGTCGGCAATTGCCATGTGTACGTGCATGAATCGGCCGACCTCGACGTCGCCGAACGAATCTTGCTCAACGCCAAGACCCGTCGACCCAGCGTCTGCAACGCGGCCGAGTCGGTTCTGATCGACGCCGCCATCGTCGACCGTGCGTTGCCACGGCTGACCGAGGCGCTGCGACACGCCGGTGTGACGGTGCACGACGACCCGTCGGAGGACGAATTACGCGCCGAGTTCCTGTCGATGGACATCGCGATGGCGGTGGTCGACGGTGTCGACGCCGCGATCGCCCACATCAACGAATACGGCACCGGACACACCGAAGCCATCGTCGCCACCGATCTGGCTGCCGCGCAACGCTTCACCGAACGGGTCGATGCCGCCGCGGTGATGGTGAACGCGTCGACGGCGTTCACCGACGGCGAGCAGTTCGGGTTCGGCGCCGAGATCGGCATCTCCACCCAGAAGCTGCACGCCCGCGGACCCATGGGTCTGCCCGAACTGACCTCGACCAAATGGATTGTGTGGGGCGACGGTCACACTCGTCCCGCCTGAACAGGAGACTTATCCGTGAGCGTCCCCGCGCGCCCAGCGCCGCTCTTCGCTGACATCGAAGATGTCGGTAGGCGACTCGCCGAAACCGGCTATCTTCCCGACACCGCAACCGCCACAGCGGTTTTCCTGGCCGATCGGTTGGGCAAGCCGTTGTTGGTGGAAGGGCCCGCCGGGGTCGGCAAGACCGAGCTGGCCCGCGCCGTCGCGCAATCGACGGGTTCAGGTCTGGTGCGGTTGCAGTGCTACGAAGGCGTCGACGAGGCCCGAGCCCTCTACGAGTGGAACCACGCCAAGCAGATCCTCCGTATTCAGACGGGCAACCAGGCGTCCAACGGTGACTGGGACAGCACCCGCGACGACGTGTTCTCCGAGGAGTTCCTGCTCTCGCGTCCGCTGCTCACCGCGATCCGGCGCACCGAGCCGACGGTGCTGCTGATCGACGAGACCGACAAGGCCGACATCGAGATCGAAGGCCTGCTGCTGGAGGTGCTCTCGGACTTCGCGGTCACCGTGCCTGAGTTGGGCACCATCACCGCCGAGCGGCCGCCGTTCGTCGTGCTCACCTCCAACGCCACGCGGGAGTTGTCGGAGGCGCTCAAACGTCGCTGCCTGTTCCTGCACATCGACTTCCCCGATCCCGACCTGGAGCGGCGGATCCTGCTGTCGCGGGTGCCCGAGTTGCCCGAGCGGCTCGCCGACGAACTGGTCAAGATCATCGGTGTGCTGCGGGGGATGCAGCTCAAGAAGCTTCCGTCGGTGGCCGAGACGATCGACTGGGGCCGCACGATTTTGGCACTGGGCCTGGACACCATCGACGATGCGACGATCGCGGCCACCCTCGGGGTGGTGCTCAAACATCAGTCAGACCAGATCAAGGCGTCCGGCGAGCTGAGGCTCAACTGACATGGCCGTCCGCCGGACCCGACCGCCGCAGCCGCTGGCACCGCACGGCGTGCCCGGTCATCTCGTCGGGTTCGTCGAAGCGCTACGGGCACAAGGTATTTCGGTTGGACCGTCGGAGACCGTAGACGCCGGACGGGTGCTCTCGGTGCTTGGACTTGGCGACCGCGACGCGTTGCGTGAAGGCATCGCCTGCGCGGTGCTGCGCCGCCCCGACCACCGCGACACCTACGACGCAATGTTCGACCTGTGGTTCCCCGCCGCACTGGGCGCCAGGACGATCCTGGTCGAGGACGACGACGACACCGACGCCGACGAGCAGGGTCTGCCGCCCGAAGACGTCGAGGCGATGCGCGCGGCGCTGCTGGACATGCTGGCCGAGAACCAGGACCTGGCCAACCTCGACGAGCGGATGGCCGCGATGATCGCCCAGATCGTCGAGGCCTACGGCCGGTACAACTCCAGTCGGGGCCCGTCGTACTCGTCGTATCAGGCGCTCAAGGCGATGAATCTGGACGACCTCGAGGGCCGGCTGCTGGCCGGTCTGCTGGCGCCCTACGGCGACGAGCCGACACCGACGCAGGAGCAGATCGCCAAAGCGCTTGCCGCGCAACGTATCAACCAGCTGCGCAAGATGGTGGAGGGTGAGACCAAGCGGCGCACCGCCGAGCAGCTCGGCCGCGACCACGTGCAGATGTACGGGGTGCCGCAGCTCGCCGAGAACGTCGAGTTCCTGCGAGCCTCCGGCGACCAGCTGCGCCAGATGCGCAGGGTGGTCCAACCGCTGGCCCGCACGCTGGCGACCCGGCTGGCCGCGCGGCGACGACGGTCGCGCGCCGGTGAGATCGACCTGCGCAAGACGCTGCGCAAATCGATGTCGACCGGCGGGGTGCCGATCGACGTCGTGCTGAAGAAACCCCATCCGGCGCGGCCCGAGCTGGTCGTGTTGTGCGACGTGTCCGGTTCGGTCGCCGGCTTCAGCCATTTCACGCTGCTGCTGGTGCACGCGCTGCGCCAGCAGTTCAGTCGGGTTCGCGTCTTTGCTTTCATCGACACCACCGACGAGGTCACCGAACTGTTCGGCCCCGACGCCGACCTCGCTGTCGCAGTGCAGCGCATCACCCGCGAGGCCGGGGTGTACACCCGCGACGGGCATTCCGACTACGGGCATGCGTTCGTGTCGTTCATGGACCGATGGCCCAACGCGCTGTCGCCGCGCAGCGCGCTGCTGATTCTCGGCGACGGCCGCAACAACTACCGCAACCCCGAGATCGAGCTGCTCGCACACATGGTCAACTCGAGCAGGCACGCGCACTGGCTGAACCCCGAGCCACGACACTTGTGGGGCAGCGGGGACTCGGCGGTGCCGCGCTACTCCGACGTCATCACCATGCATGAATGCCGCTCGGCCAAGCAGCTCGCCACGGTGATCGACCAGTTGCTACCGGTCTGACTTGTTCCGCGAAATTGCGTCCCAGCAGAGAAAGTGCGAGTAGAGCCCTGCTGGAATGCCATTTCGCGGCAGCCCCGTAAGCTGGCTATTCGTGGCTCCGCGACGCAGGCTCGGCGTGATGGGTGGGACGTTCGATCCCATCCACAACGGCCACCTGGTGGCCGCCAGCGAGGTGGCTTATCGGTTCGGGCTCGACGAGGTCGTGTTCGTCCCGACCGGACAGCCCTGGCAGAAGGACCGCGACGTCACCGCCGCCGAGGACCGCTACCTGATGACGGTGATCGCCACGGCCTCCAATCCGCGTTTCAGCGTGAGCCGCGTCGACATCGACCGGGGCGGGCCCACCTACACCAAGGACACGCTGCGCGATCTGCATGCGCTCAACCCCGACGCCGATCTGTACTTCATCACCGGGGCCGACGCGCTCGCGTCGATCCTGACGTGGCAGAACTGGGAGGACATGTTCGCGATCGCGAACTTCGTCGGGGTCAGCCGACCCGGCTACGAGCTGGACGGCAAGCACATCGCCGCGGCGGTCAAGGAGTTGCCCGACGATGCGCTGCGGCTGGTCGAGGTGCCCGCGCTGGCCATCTCCTCGACCGACTGCCGAAAGCGCGCCCAGGAGAACCGGCCGATCTGGTACCTGGTGCCGGACGGCGTCGTGCAGTACGTGGCGAAACGCAAACTCTATGCGCAACAGCTGACAACCCAAGGAAAGCACCAATGAGCGCCTCCGACGAAGCCGTCCGCATGGCGATGGTGGCCGCGAAGGCGGCCGCGTCCAAAGTGGCCGACGACGTGGTCGTGATCGACGTGTCGGGTCAACTCGTCATCACCGACTGCTTCGTGATCGCCTCAGCCTCCAACGAGCGTCAGGTCAATGCGATCGTCGACGAGGTCGAGGAGAAGATGCGTCTGGCGGGCTACAAACCTGCCCGCCGCGAAGGCGCCCGCGAAGGCCGCTGGACGTTGTTGGACTACGTCGACATCGTGGTGCACATTCAGCATCAGGACGAGCGCAACTTCTATGCGCTGGACCGCTTGTGGAAAGACTGCCCGACCATTCCCGTCGATGTCGGTGAGCCGTCAGCACAAACAGCCGCGGACGAGGACGGCGGACGGTGAGGAGGATCCGGCGCCTGGTCATGCTCCGGCACGGGCAGACCGAGTACAACGCGGGCAGCCGGATGCAGGGCCAGCTGGACACCGAGCTGAGCGATCTGGGACGTCATCAAGCCGTCGCCGCCGCGGAGGCGTTGGCCAAACGCCGACCCCTGGCGATCGTGTCGTCGGATCTGCGCCGCGCCCTCGACACCGCCGTTGCGCTCGGCGAACACGCCGGCATGCCGGTAATCGCCGACACCCGCCTGCGGGAAACCCACCTGGGCCAGTGGCAGGGTATGACGCACCTGGAGGTCGACGCCGTCGCGCCGGGGGCCAGGCTGGCATGGCGCGACGACTCACGGTGGGCGCCGCCGGGCGGTGAGAGCCGCGTCGACGTCGCCGCGCGCAGCAGGCCGCTGGTCGACGACCTCGTCGACGAACACACCCAGTGGGGGCTGGACCAGTCCGGCGACGGGCCGGACCGGCCGGTGGTGCTGGTGGCGCACGGTGGGTTGATCGCGGCGCTGACCGCCTCGCTGCTCGACCTGCCGGTGGAGAATTGGCCCATCCTCGGCGGGATGGGCAACGCCAGCTGGGTGCAGCTGTCCGGCCACAGTCCGGTCGACGCCGCGCACGCCGGTATCCGGTGGCGGCTCGACGTGTGGAACGCCTCAGCGCAGGTTGCCGGCGATGTCCTCTGACCGTCAGGCCCTGCTGGTCTTCTGCGATTCGCTTTCCTACTACGGGCCGACGGGCGGGCTTCCCTCCGACGATCCACGTATCTGGCCCAACATCGTTGCCGCACAACTGGGTTGGGATGTCGAGTTGATCGGGCGGATCGGTTGGACATGTCGCGACGTGTGGTGGGCTGCCACGCAGGATCCGCGGGCCTGGGCGGCGTTGCCGCGGGCCGGTGCGGTCGTGTTCGCCACGGGCGGGATGGATTCGCTGCCGTCGCCGCTGCCGACCGCGCTGCGCGAACTCATCCGCTACGTGCGACCGCCATTGCTGCGGCGCTGGGTGCGTGACGGGTACTGCTGGGTGCAGCCGCGTCTGTCGCCGGTGGCGCGAGCTGCGCTGCCCCCGCACCTGTCCGCCGAGTACCTCGAGATGACGCGCGGCGCGATCGACTTCAACCGCCCCGGGATTCCCGTCGTCGCGTGCCTGCCATCGGTGCACATCGCCGACACGTACGGCAGGGCGCACCACGGCCGCGAGGGCACGGTCAAGGCGCTCACCGAATGGGCTGAGCAGCATGAGGTCCCGCTCGTCGACCTCAAGGCGGCGGTCGGTGAGTACGTCATGAGCGGGCAGGGCAATCCCGACGGGATCCACTGGAACTTCGAAGCCCATCAGGCCGTGGCGGACTCGATGCTCAAGGCGCTCGTCGAAGCCGGCGTGCCATGTCGGTGATCGTGGTGACCGACTCGTCGTCGCGGTTGGCGCCCGACGAGTTGAAACAGTGGGACATCCGGCAGGTGCCGTTGCATGTGCTGGTCGATGTGATCGATCTGCGGGACGGAATCGACGAGGTGCCCTACGACATCCACGACGTGCCGCGCGCCAGCACCGCCGGTGCGGCGCCCGCCGACCTCGTGGACACCTACCGGCAAGCGCTGCGGGACAGTGGCGGCGACGGCGTGGTCGCGGTGCACCTGTCGTCGGCGCTGTCGAGCAGTTACAGTTCGGCGGTTCAGGCGGCCCGTGAGTTCGGATCGTCGGTGCGGGTCGTGAACTCACGTTCGGCGGCAATGGGCGTGGGCTTCACGGCCGTGGCGGCGGCCAAGGCCGCGGCTTCCGGTTCGGACTTGGATTCGGTTGAGGCCGTTACCCGTTCGGCAGCCCAGCGCACCCATGCGTTCATCGTGGTGCACCGGCTGGACAACCTGCGGCGAAGCGGGCGGATCGGGACCGCGGCGTCGTGGTTGGGGACCGCGCTGTCGCTCAAACCGCTGCTGCGCCTCGATGTCGACGGCCGGCTCGTACTCGACCAGCGGATCCGGACGATCACCAAGGCGCACGCCGCGATGGTGGACCGCATCGCCGACCTCGTCGGTGAGCGTCAGGCGTCGATCGCCGTGCACCATGTCGACAACCACGACGGCGCCGACCAGGTCGGTGCCGCCCTGACCGATCGGCTCCCTCAGCTCGAATCGCTCACCGTCACCGATATGGGGCCGGTGCTGGCGATTCATCTCGGCGCCGGTGCAATCGGCGTCGTCGTCCAACTTGCCGAATAACGTCCGCCGAGCGCACGCTTTTTCCGGCTGTCACTCGCGTTTCGCGTACACAACCGTGCGCTCGGCGAGACCTTGTGTCGGAGATTAGTAAGTGTTAACTTACCGTTCGTGCTGGCTTACCAAGAGGGCGACGCCTGGGTGGCGATGGCCGACCGCACCCGACGGTCGATCGTCGAACGTCTCGCGCACCGGCCGATGGCGGTGGGCGAGCTGGCCCGCGAACTTCCGGTCAGCAGGCCGGCGGTGTCCCAACACCTCAAGGTGCTCAAGCGCGCCGGCTTGGTGTGCGACCGCGCCGACGGCACCCGCCGCGTCTATCACCTGGACCCGGGAGGCTTGGCCGCGATGCGGGCCGAACTCGACCGCTTCTGGATGCAGGCGCTGTCCGGTTTCAAAGAGATAGTCGAAAGCGAAGGAGACCCACAATGACCTCAGCCCGGTCCGCGGTGATCCGCCACGACATCACGGTCAAAGCTCCTCTAGAGCGGGCATTTCAGGTGTTCACCGAGAGATTCGGTGACTTCAAGCCCCGCGAGCACAACCTGCTCGGCGTGCCGATCGCGGAGACGGTGTTGGAATCCCGCGTCGGCGGTCGCATCTACGACCGCGGTGTCGACGGCAGCGTGTGTGCGTGGGCGCGGGTGCTCGTCGTCGAGCCTCCGCATCGCCTCGTCTTCTCGTGGGACATCGGCACGACGTGGCAGATCGAATCGGATCCGGCGCGGTGCAGCGAGGTGGAGGTGCTGTTCACCGCCGAGGCGGACGGCCGCACGCGAATCAGCCTCGAGCATCGCCACATCGAACGGCACGGTGACGGTTGGGATTCGGTCGCTTCCGGTGTCGGCGGGGATGCGGGTTGGCCGTTGTACCTGCGTCGGTTCGGTGAGCTGCTGGAGCGGGAGGCGCAGTGACAGCGCCAATGCAGATGGCACGCGAGGAGCGCGAGGATTTCGCCGCGCTGCTCGACGAGTTGACCCCAGAGCAATGGGATCAGCCGAGTTTGTGCACGGAGTGGCGGGTTCGCGATGTGGTCGCCCACGTCATCAGTTACGAAAATTTGAGCCGGCCCCGCGCAGTGGCCCGCATGGCATTGGGCGTACTGCGCCACGGGAATCCGAACGCGATTGGGGTCGCGTTGAACGCGGACAAGTCGCCGTCCGAACTCACCGCGTTGATGCGCAAGTACGCCCGCCCGCGCGGCAGCACGGCCGGATTCGACGGGCGGATCGCGCTCACCGACGGGATGATCCACCAACAGGACATCCGCCGACCGCTCGACATGCCGCGCTTGATCAAGCCCGAAAGACTGGTCGTTGCGTTGGAATTCACCAAGTACGCCCCCTTCTTGAGGGGAGCGTGGCGGGCGCGCGGGCTACGGCTCGTCGCGACGGATCTCGACTGGGCCCATGGCAGCGGCCCGGCGGTGCGGGGTAGCGGCGAGGCGCTGCTGATGACGATGGCTGGGCGAGGCGCTGCGCTCAGCGATCTCGATGGACCCGGAAAAGCGACGCTGGCGCAGCGGCTCTGAGGGTTTGACTCTGCCGATGAGCGCTCATGCTTGTGCGGTTTCAGCCCTGACTTCCGTACCACAATGAGCGCTCGGCTATACCGCCGCGCGCCCGGTGATCGGCGGAAGGTCCTTCAGCGTGACGATGCCCGCCGGCGCCGCCACCACTGCGGGTACGGCGTTGGTCACCGGCAGCGCGGTGTAGATCATGCCCAGGCCCATGAAGCCGGGTTCGGTCCAGTCCCTCGGCGGCAGGCAATGAAGCACCGTTCGCATGTTGGGCAGTCCGAACACCTGGATCACATGGCCGTGTTCGAGCGGCTTCGGCGGGGTGACGTGTTCGCCCATGATCCAGTTGAATCCGACGCTGACGACATTCTTCTCACCCACCCAACCGCGGTGGTAGCCGTGGACCCCGGCGACCGTGCCCTGGGGAATCCGCATGAATCCGAGATCGGAATCGCCGGTGGCCGCGGTAAACGTGACGTCGAAGGTCATCCGGTCGAGCTTGGCGCCGATCGCGTCGGCCATCATGGCCGCCGACTCGGCGAACACCTCGCTTTCGCGCCGCACACTCTCGGCCAGGCCCGGGGTGTCCGGATCCTGCGAGAACCCCATCGCCGTCTGCGTTCCCGCCGACTCATAGGTCGAACAATCCACCGACTCGGTGATACGGATCTCGTCGACCCGTTCGCAGGCGCCGGAGAGCACCATTCCCACCATGTTGCTCATACCGGGATGCGCACCGCTGCCGAAAATCGTCGAATTGCCCTTCTCGCAGGCTTTTCGGATCCTGTCGAGGTCCTCGGACGACTGCTTTCCGCCGGTGATCCACGCCGCGCTCGAGCAGACGTTGACGCCCGCCTCGAGGAGCCGGGTGAGCTCGTCGATGTCGGGCCACAACGGGTTGTAGCAGCAGGCGTCGGGCCGTTGGGCCAGAAGCGCGTCGATGTCGTTGGTGGCCGTCACTCCGGTGGGTGCGGGCCAGCCGGCTAGTTCCGCCGCGTCTACCCCGACCTTGTCGGCGCCGTGGGCGTAGACGCCGACGAGCTCCATATCGTCGCGCCCGATGATCGCGTGCAGCGACCGGCGGCCGATGTTGCCGGTGGTCCACTGGATGACCCGCAGCGGCCGGTCAGGTGTCGTCACGAAAACTCCTCGGTGTCAGCAATTTACATGTGGGTGCCGCCGTCGACGCGGACCTCGGTGCCGGTGACGAAGTAGGCCTCCGGCGCTGCGAGCATGGCGACGACGGCCGCGACGGCGTCAGGTTTGGCGAACATCCCGTCACCGTCGACGGGCAGTGTCGGCATGATCTTGCCGAACAGGGTGTAGTCGGCGTCCTCCGGCAGGCCCGGTCCGACGCTCTGACCGGATCGCCCTGTGCCGTCGGTCATCCCCGATGAGATCGACCCGGGTTGGACGCAATTGAACCGAATGCCCTGCTTGCTGAACTCGAGCGCCAGGGTGTGGGTCATGGCTTGGATGCCGCCTTTGGACGCCGCGTAGGCCGACATGTAGGGATGCGCGAAGTTCGCCGATGTCGAGCTGAAGTTGACCACGGCCGGGGCAGTGCCGATGCGCAGCGCGGGCAGGGCTTCGCGGGTGACCAGAAACGTCCCGATGAGATTGATGCGCAGGACCTGTTCGAAGTCGGCAAGCGTGGTGTCGGTGAAGTGCGACGACCGGAGGATGCCCGCGGCGTTGACTAGCGCATCGAGACCGCCCATCGTATCGACGGCGCGTGCGACCCCGGCCAGCACCGAATCCTCGCTGCCGACGTCCATCACCACGGTGGTGAGTCCAGCGGACGTCTCACCGGCCTTGGCCTCCGTGTCGGCCAGCCCCGGCTTGCTGACATCGGCGGCGACCACGATGCCGCCCTCGTCGAGAATCCGCAAAACCGTCGCCTGACCGATGCCCGATCCGGCCCCGGTGATCAGTACCCGACGGTCGGTGAACCGCTGCAACGTCGCCACCCGGGGAATGCTAGTGCGTTCGTGCGGCGGGCCGGGCTATTCCGGGTCGCGCTCGGCGGCGTCTTCCGAGGCGGACGGGTCGGCCGGGCCGGAGTCGCCGGCGCCGGCAGGCAACGCCGGAGTCTCGGATTCGTCGGGAAACGACAGCGCCACCCCGAGCGCGAGGAAGAACAGGATGAACAACGGCCCGCCGAGGTACATGTTCATCGGGCCACCCGGGGAGATGAAGCTTCCCGGCGGCCCAATGATCGTGATGGTCTCGATCAGCTGCTCGACGGCGAAGACCGCGGCGACGACGCCGAGCCAGCGGGGGAAGCGTCCCTCGTTGGCCGCCAACAGGATCGGTGCGGCGACCATGATGTCGGCCACGGTCAGCAGGGGTCCCCACATCGTGACCACGTCGGCGAGCGCCCGGGCGGTTCCGGAGCCGAGATCGGCGGGATGCAGCGACAACCCGGCGGTGAACCAGGTAGCGATGCTGATCTGGACGAGGACGACGGCCGACCCGATGGTGAAGACGAACGCGTACGGTCCCGCGAGTCGGTCGCGGGCGTGGCCGAGCACCACCACCAGAGCCAGCGCACCGAACGCCAGCAACAGCGCCTGGGTCCGCATCGCGCCGGAGTGTTCGTTGAGGTGGGTGACGATGTCGAGGCCCGAACGATCGATGCCGGGCAGCGCCGGAACCATCAGCAGCGCAACGGCGTACAGCACCGCGAACGCGATGGCCGCGACCATCGGCACTCGACGATCCACAGCAACACTGTAGACATCGGCCCCATCCCCAACGCTCATTTCATCCACAGGGCGAGTCGCCGGCCACCGCTGGCGAGCCCGGCGGTCGGTTTCTGCACCTAACTTCACATGCATGCGAACTGAATTGCCTGCCGAGCGCGTGCAGCGCAGGCTGGATGGGGAAGCGGAGCCCGAGCCGGACGATGAAGATCGCCGACCGGATACGTCGTTGACGCGCTGGTTGCCGGAATCCGCAGGCAGCGGCGCGGCCGGTTGGATCGCCGCGGTCCGTGCAGATCCCGGCCGCGCCGGGGTGGTGGCGCTCGGTGGTGTCGGTCTGATTGCCGTGCTGGTGACGGTGTTCGTGCTGCTGCGCGACGACCGCCCAGCGGTGGCAGCGGCCAAACTGCCGCCGGTGCAGATGGTTTCGTCGGCCAGCCCGACACCAGGTGGCGAGCCGCAGGAACCGGGCGCCCCCGTCGTCGTCAGCGTCGTGGGCCTGGTGCACAAGCCGGGACTGGTCACGCTCGCTCAAGGCGCTCGGATCGCCGACGCGCTCACTGCGGCCGGTGGGCCGCTGGACGGCGCCGACCTGGTGGGGCTCAACATGGCCAGACGGATCGCCGACGGTGAGCAGATCGTCGTGGGTATCGCGCCTGCGGCGGGTGAGCCGGCCGCCATGGGAAGCTCGGTCAGCACGGGCGTCGCGGCGCCCGCGTCGACGAACACGCCGTCGACGGGAGGCGGCGAAGCACCGACCGGCGGCACGGTGGACCTGAACACCGCGACCGTCGAGCAGCTCGACACGCTGCCCGGTATCGGGCCGGTGACCGCCACGGCGATCGTGGCATGGCGCGACGCCAACGGCCGGTTCACCAGTGTCGACCAGCTTGGGGACGTCGACGGCATCGGACCGGCGCGGCTGGAGAAGCTGCGCGACCTCGTGCATGTGTGACTCCAGTGGCGGACGCCGACGCGGCCCCACTGGATCTTCGCCTGGTCCCGGCGGCGCTGACCGGCTGGGCAGTGACCGGCGCCGGAATCCTGTGGCCGGTCGGGGGATCAGCGGTCGCCGCCATCGCGACGGTGGCGGCCACCGCGGCGCTGGGGTGGTGGGGTAGTGGACGGCGGGCGGCGACCGACGGCAAAGGTGTCGGCGCGAGCGTGCTGGCCGTCGGGTTGGTGGCGGCGGGCTTCGCGATCGCGATCGGTTTGCGGGTCGACGAGGTGCGCGAGCATCCGGTCACCGAGCGCTACGGCACGGCCGCCGCCGTCGTCGTCAAGCCGACGGAAAGTCCGCGTGCGCTAGGCGGCAACCGAACGATGTTCCGTGGGTCCCTGATGAATCTGGATGGACGCGAAATATCGGGCCGTGTCGTGGTTTTCGCGTCGACCAGTCGCCTTGGGGAGCTGACCGCAGGTACACCGGTGGCGTTTCGGGCCCGCATCGGGCGGCCCACGCGACGCGATCTCAGCGTGGCGGTGCTGTCGGCGATCGGCGATCCCACCTTCGGCGAGGCGTCCGCCGTCCAACGTGCGGCCGCCGAGGTCCGCGCCGGATTCGCCGAGGCCGCGCGGCGGTCGCTGCCTGCCGATCAGGCGGCGATGCTGCCGGCGCTCGTGCTCGGCGACACGTCGGGTGTGCCGCGTCAGACGACGGCCGACTTCCGTGCGGCGGGCTTGACACATCTGACCGCGGTGTCCGGGGCGAACGTGACGATCGTGTGCGGGGCGGTGCTGTTGGCGGCCGGTCTGGTCGGGCCACAGGTGGCCGTCGGCCTCGCCGCGGTCGCGCTGCTGGCGTTCGTGGTGGTGGTCCAGCCGACAGCGAGTGTGCTGCGCGCCGCCGTGATGGGGGTGATCACGTTGTTGGCGGTGTTGTCGCACCGGCGCAGGCAGGCCATTCCCGCGTTGGCGGCCAGCGTGCTGGCGTTGATGATCGGATCGCCGGAGCTGGCCGTCGACGTTGGGTTCGCGCTGTCGGTGTCGGCGACGGCGGCACTCGTCGTAGTCGCGCCGGTGTGGTCGCGGCGCCTCGTCGGCCGGGACTGGCCCAAGCCGGCCGCTGACGCGCTCAGCGTGGCCGCCGCCGCGCAACTGGTCACCGCACCGCTGGTGGCCGGGATGGCCGGGACGATCAGCGTCGTATCGCTGGCGGCCAACGTCGCGGTGGCCCCGGTGATTCCGCCGATCACCGTGCTCGGCACCGCAGCGGCCGCGCTGGGTGGGATCTGGCCCGCGGGCGCCGACCTGCTGATCCGGTTCACCGGCCCGGAGGTGTGGTGGCTGCTGCATGTGGCCCGCTGGGCGGCGGGCGTGCCGGGGTCGACCGTGGCGGTGCCGTCCGGACTACCGGGTGTGATGCTGACCGCTGGCGTAGGAGCGGCGGTGGTGCTCGCGTGGCGCTTCCGCTTCGTGCGGCTCGCGGCGGGCGCCGCCGCGCTATGCCTGCTGGCGTGGACGGTGTCGGGACTGTCGGCCGGCCGTGACACGATCGTGGGGTGAGCGAAGCGTCGCAGTTGCATCTGGTGCTCGGGGACGAGGAGTTGCTCGTCGAACGCGCGGTGGCGGCGGTTCTTCGGGATGTGCGCGAACAGGCGGGCGTCCACGACATTTCGGTCGATCGCCTGCGCGCCGGTGAGGTCAGCACCAGCGAGCTGGCCGAATTGCTGAGCCCGTCGCTGTTCGCCGAGGAGCGGGTGGTGGTGCTGGAGTCGGCGGCCGAGGCGGGCAAGGACGCGGCTGCGCTCATCGCCGAGTCCGCGGGGGACCTGCCACCGGGCACCATGCTCGTCGTCGTGCACTCGGGTGGTGGACGCGCCAAGGCGCTGGCCGACCAGCTCAAGAAACTCGGCGCGCAGGTGCATCCGTGCGCGCGTATCACCAAGGCCGCCGACCGCGCCGATTTCGTCCGCCGCGAGTTCCGCGCGTTGAAGGTGAAGGTCGGCGAGGACACCGTCAATGCGGTGCTAGACGCGATCGGCTCCGACATCCGCGAGTTGGCGGCGGCCTGTTCGCAGTTGGTCACCGACACCGGCGGGGCGGTCGACGCGGAGGCGGTGCGCCGCTACCACTCGGGCAAGGCCGAGGTGAAGGGGTTCGACGTCGCCGACAAGGCGGTCGTCGGCGATGTGGCCGGGGCGGCCGAGGCGCTGCGGTGGGCGATGATGCGCGGCGAACCGCACGTCGTGCTGGCCGACGCCCTTGCCGAAGCGGTGCACACCATCGCGCGGGTGCGGCCGCTGTCGGGCGACCCCTACCGGCTGGCGTCAGAGCTGGGCATGCCGCCGTGGCGGGTGCAGAAGGCGCAGAAGCAGTCGCGGCGATGGTCGAACACCACCGTCGCCGAGGCGATGCGGTTGGTGGCCGCGCTCAATGCGGATGTCAAAGGGGCCGCAGCGGATGCGGACTACGCGTTGGAGGCGACGGTGCGGCGCGTCGCCGAGCTCATAGAAGACTGAGCGTACTGAACGAGCGGTCGATCAGAGCTTGTTGAACGCGGAAGCCAGCGCCGACTTGCGGTTGGCGGCCTGGTTCTTATGGATGACGCCCTTGCTGGCGGCCTTGTCCAGCTGACGGCTGGTCGACGCCAGCAGCTCCTGAGCCTTGTCCTTGTCGCCGGCCTCGACGGCCGCCCGGAAGCCGCGCACCGCCGTGTGAAGCGACGACTTGACCGACTTGTTGCGCAACCTGCGGCGCTCGTTGGTCCGGTTGCGCTTCTCCTGCGACTTGATGTTGGCCACGCGTGTAGTCCTTCGTAAATCCTGTAGGAGTTTTCCCAAAGTCTGATAGGCGCCCGGCACGCGGGCAGCGAGGGTTCAGGTTACCAGCGGAGTGGGTAAATGCCCAAAGTGAGTCCTCTGGCCTGCCGAAACGTCCGAAGTGCTGCAGCATGGCAGGGATGAGCCTGCGTACCCTGCCGACCGAGTCCGCACGACAATCGCGGAGCCCACGTAGGCAGGACAAGCGATATCAGGGCGTCTTCGCCGGATATAGCGATCTCGGTAGCTACGCCGAGGCCTTCGACGAGATGTTCGACGCCCAGGGCAACGTGCGGGGCCCCTACAAAGGCATTTACACCGAGCTGGCCCCGTCGGATGCCTCCGAGCTCGAAGCTCGCGCCGAAGCGCTCGGCCGCGCGTTCATCGACCAGGGCATCACGTTCTCGCTCTCCGGCCAAGAACGTCCCTTTCCGCTCGACCTGGTCCCGCGAGTCATCTCCGCGGCGGAGTGGACGCGCCTGGAACGCGGCATCATCCAGCGCGTCAAGGCGCTCGAGCTCTACCTCGACGACATCTACGGCGAGCAGGAGATCCTGCGCGACGGCGTCATCCCGCGCCGGCTGATCACCTCCTGCGAGCACTTCCACCGCGAGGCCGCGGGCATCGTCCCGCCCAACGGGGTGCGCATCCACGTCGCGGGCATCGACCTCATCCGCGACGCCAAGGGCGACTTCCGCGTGCTGGAGGACAACCTGCGCTCACCGTCCGGGGTGTCGTACGTAATGGAGAACCGCCGCACCATGGCGCGCGTGTTCCCGAACCTGTTCGCCACACACCGGGTGCGTGCGGTCGGCGACTACTCCTCGCATCTGCTTCGGGCTCTGCGCAACGCCGCGGCCAACAACGTCGCCGACCCAACCGTCGTCGTCCTCACGCCCGGTGTCTACAACTCCGCGTACTTCGAGCATTCGCTGCTGGCCCGGCAGATGGGCGTCGAGCTGGTGGAGGGCCGCGACCTGTTCTGCCGCGACAACTCCGTCTACATGCGCACCACCGAGGGGGAGCGGCAGGTCGACGTCATCTACCGCCGCATCGACGACGCATTTCTCGACCCGATGCAGTTCCGACCGGACTCGGTGCTCGGCGTCGCCGGGCTGCTCAACGCGGCCAGGGCCGGCAACGTCGTGATCTCGAGCGCCGTCGGCAACGGCATCGGCGACGACAAACTCGTTTACACCTACGTGCCGACGATCATCGAGTACTACCTCGGCGAGAAACCGCTGCTGGGCAACGTCGACACGTTCCGCTGCTGGCTCGACGACGAATGCGAGGAAGTGCTCGACCGCATCGACGAACTCGTCATCAAACCTGTCGAGGGCTCCGGCGGCTACGGCATCGTGTTCGGCCCGGACGCCTCGGAGAAGGAGCTCGCCACCGTCGCCAAGAAGATCCGCAGCGATCCGCGCGGCTGGATCGCCCAGCCCGTCATGCAGCTGTCGACCGTGCCCACCCAGATCGGCGACCAGTTGGTGCCGCGGCACGTCGACCTGCGTCCGTTCGCGGTCAACGACGGCGACGACGTATGGGTGCTGCCCGGCGGACTCACCCGCGTCGCGCTGCCCGAGGGCTCGCTGGTGGTCAACTCCAGCCAGGGCGGCGGGTCGAAGGACACCTGGGTGCTGGCCTCGCGCACCTCGGTCGCCGACCGCGAGCTCGGCGCTGCGGAAGTGGTGCGCAAGCTGCCCAAGTCCGCGCGTGGGCCCAAGGCCGAAAGCAGCGATGGGCAGACCCAAGACCAACAGCAACAGCAGCAGTAAGGGGTGGTGCGCTGATGTTGGCCCGCAACGCCGAATCCTTGTACTGGATCGGACGGTACGTCGAACGCGCCGACGACACCGCCCGCATCCTCGACGTGACCGTGCATCAACTGCTCGAGGACTCCAGCGTCGACCCCGACCAGGCCTCGCGGACGCTTCTGAGGGTGCTGGGGATGGAGGCTCCCGACGCACCGCTGGATGTGTGGTCGCTGACCGACATCGTCGCCTTCAGCCGAGGCACGCAGGGGTCGATCGTCGACGCTATTTCGGCGGCCCGCGAAAACGCCCGCGGTGCACGGGAAGTCACGTCCACCGAGATCTGGGAGTGCCTCAACACCACATACAACGCGCTGGCCGAGCGGGAACGAGCCGCCAAGCGTCTCGGGCCGCACGAGTTTCTCTCGTTCGTCGAGGGCCGCGCCGCGATGTTCGCCGGGTTGGCCGACTCGACGCTGTCGCGCGACGACGGCTACCGCTTCATGGTGCTCGGCCGGGCCATCGAACGGGTGGACATGACTGTGCGACTGCTGCTTTCGCGGGTAGGGGACAGCGCGTCGTCACCGGCGTGGGTGACGTTGCTGCGGTCGGCAGGCGCCCACGACACCTATCTGCGCACCTACCGCGGCGTGCTCGACGCCGGTCGCGTGGTCGAATTCATGCTGCTGGACCGGCTTTTCCCCCGGTCGATCTTCTATTCGCTGCGGCTTGCCGAACACAGCCTCGACGAGTTGATGAATCGACCCCACAGCCGCCTCGGCGCCACCGCCGAGGCGCAGCGGCTCCTCGGCAGGGCCCGCAGCGAGCTGGAGTTCCTGCGCCCCGGTGTGCTGCTCGAGTCGCTGGAACAGCGGCTGGCCGGCCTGCAGAAGACCTGCTTCGATGTCGGTGAAGCGTTGGCGCTGCAGTACTTTCACTCCGCACCGTGGGTGGCGTGGCACGACGCGGGCCACAACGGCACGCTCGTCATCGAAGAGGGAGAGCTCTGATGTGGCGGATGCGGGTCGTGCATTCGACCGGATACGCATACAAGTCGCCGGTGACGGCGTCGTTCAACGAGGCACGCCTGACGCCGCGATCGGACTCACGGCAGAACGTGATCCTCAACCGCGTGGAGACCGTCCCGGCCACCCGAAACTACCGCTACGTCGACTACTGGGGGACCGCGGTCACGGCGTTCGACCTGCACGCACCGCACACCGAGTTGGAGGTGACGTCGTCATCGGTCGTGGAGACCGACGTGGACCAGGTGTCCGAACGCGAAGTGACGTGGGAGGACTTGCAATCCGAGGCCGTGATCGACAGGTTCGATGAGGTCCTTGCGCCCACCCACTACACGCCCGCGAGCAAGCGCATTCGCCGGGTCGGTCAGCGCATCATCAAGGACCGCGCGCCGCACGAGGCCGTCACCGACGCCGCGTCGTGGGTGAGCAGCGAGCTGGCGTACGTGGCGGGCACCACCGGAGTGCACTCGTCGGGGCTGGACGCGTTGCGCGAGGGCAAGGGAGTCTGTCAGGACTTCGCCCACCTGACGCTGATCCTGTTGCGCTCCATGGGCATTCCCGCCCGCTACGTGTCGGGGTATCTGCATCCCAACCGCAAAGCGGTGATCGGCGACACCATCGACGGGCAGAGCCACGCCTGGGTGCAGGCCTGGACTGGTGGCTGGTGGAATTACGACCCCACCAACGACGCCCCGATCAATGAGCAGTACATCAGCGTGGGTGTCGGCCGGGACTACTCCGATGTCACCCCGCTGAAGGGGATCTACTCCGGAGAGGGCTCGACCGACCTCGACGTCGTCGTCGAGATCACCCGGCTGGCCTGACCGGTCACCCGGCCGGCTTCGCCGAGATGCCGGGATGCACCTCGACGCGAAGCAGATCGTCACCGAGTTCGATCTGCCGGTCGAAGACCGACGCGGCGAGTGCGCGCCAGTCCTCTTCCTGTCCGGGTTCGATCGCGGGCACGTAGTGGGTGAGGATCAAGATCCCCACTTCCGCGCGCGCCGCGGTCCCCGCCGCTTCCTCGACCGATGAGTGGTAGTCGCAGATGTCGCGGATGCGCTGCATAGGCATTCTGTCGACCAGATCCTTGCGGATCACGGTGTGCACCAACGCTCCTGCCCCTGCCGCCAATTCGTCGAGGCTCTCGCACGGGACGGTGTCACCGGCCAGCACCACCGAGGCGTCGGCGTGCTCGACGCGAAAGCCGATCGTCGGGGCGACCGGGCGGTGGTCGGTGGGCGCGACACGGATGGTCACGCCGTCGCGGTTCCACACCTCACCGTCGGTGTACTCGTGCACCTCCACCGGGGGCGGGGCCGTCAGGTCGGCGTGGTGCGCGATGCGGTACCCGATGTCGAAGCCGAACGCCTTGAGGGTGTGCTCGACCACCTCGGCGGTGCCCGGCGGTCCGATGATCTGCAGCGGCGTCTGTTCGGGTGTGAACGTCGACACCCAACGGCTGATGATCACGTCGCCCAAATCCGCGATGTGGTCGCTGTGCAGATGCGTCAACAGCAGCGCCGACAATCCGTTCGCCGGCGCTCCCGCGGCCGTCAGACGTTGCTGCACACCGCGACCGCAGTCGATCAGAAACGTCTGCCCGCCCGCGCGCACGAGCGTCGACGGTCCCGCCCGGCGGGCGTCGGGGATGGGACTTCCAGTGCCAAGCAGTGTGACCTCGATCATGGCCCCACATATACCCGAGGGCCTCGTCGAATTGGCGCCAATAGGGGCCGAAACGGTCTTCCTGCAGCCGTGTACTCGACTTTGCGCTGTTGGAATGCCGTTTCGCGACTTTGCGCACCCGAGTGTGACCAGGTTGCAACCTCGCAAAGCCTTCCGCGCCGACTCAGTCCAACCTAGCCTGTGAGGAAGATCACGAGCGGAGGCAAGGATGCGGATCGCGGACGTGTTGCGGAGCAAGGGCGCCGCGGTGGCCACGATAACTCCGGAGACGTCGGTCTCGGGATTGCTCACCGAACTGGCGGTGCACAACATCGGCGCCATGATCGTGGTGTCGCCCGACGGTCTGATGGGGATCGTCTCCGAGCGCGACGTCGTGCGCGCGCTGCACCGACGAGGCGGCGAACTACTCACCAAGCCGGTGTCGGAGATCATGACCACGCTGGTGGCGACCTGCGCTCCCGACGATTCGGTCGACAGCCTGAGCGCCTTGATGACCACGAATCGGGTCCGGCACGTGCCGGTGATGGAGAACGGCAGGCTGGTCGGCATCGTCAGCATCGGCGACGTCGTCAAGACCCGGATGGAAGAGCTCGAAACGCAGCAGGAGCAGCTGCAGGCCTACATCACCCGTGGCTGACGTCGAGGTCGCTCCGGCGACGCGGCAGCACGTGCGCCAGATGTCGGGGGTGCTGGCGCGCGCGTTCTACGACGACCCGGTGATGAAGTGGATGCTGCCGAACGACGCCGCGCGGGAGCGAGCTCTATCACGGGTGTTCGCCACCATGATTCGCCACCACTTCCTGCGCAACGAAGGAGTCGAGGTGGCGGGCGGCCAGCGCATCGGGGCCGCCGCGCTGTGGGACCCGCCGGGCGAGTGGCGGCAGACCGGGCTCCAAGAGCTGCGGATGATGCCGGCGTTCATCCGGGCGATGGGAGCCAACGTGCGGCGCGGCCAGGCGATGGCCGAGTTGATGAAGCAGCACCACCCCGAGGAGCCGCACTGGTATCTGGGAGTGATCGGCAGCGATCCGACGGTGCGCGGAACCGGATACGGGCAGGCGTTGATGCGCTCGCGCCTCGATCGCTGCGACGCCGAGCATGCGCCCGCGTACCTCGAGTCCAGTAATCCCGACAACATCGCCTACTACCAGCGCTTCGGGTTCGACGTCACCGGCGAGATCGCGTTGCCCGACGGCGGCCCGCCCATGTGGCCGATGTGGCGCCATCCGCGTTAGTCCGCAGCTCAGACTCGCCGTTGCGAACGATTGAGAAGTGATCGGCGACCTGACGTTTATGGAGTTCCTGTCAGGGAACCTCGGCGAAGGTCTGCCGGGAGGGGACCGCGGCGGCCTCGAGATGCGAAGGAGCTGAACCATGTACACCGGCGTGGCGGCGATGCTGCTGGTGACCGTGGTCGGCATCGCGGTTGTGTATGTGCTGCACCGGATCACCGCGGTGGCGCCTAGCGCTCTGTCGTCACTGCCTTACCAATCCGGATGGCAGCCCGAGGAACACGCATTGTCGCGGTACCACGTGCGGTGGTATCCAGCGACGCTGGTCTTCCTGGCGTTCGACGTCGAGATGCTGTTCATGTATCCATGGGCGGTCGTCGTCGCCGAGAAAGGGGTCGAGGCGGTCGTCGAGATGTTCGTCTTCCTCGGGGCGCTGTTGGTCGCGGTCGCATGGGCCTGGCGCGAGGGGGCACTGCGATGGGTGTGAGGCAGGCGGTCGCCCGGCTGGCCGTGAGCAGGGTCCATGTGCTGACCGTCGAGGTGCCCGGGCACTGGACGACGAGGTGCGCCTTGCAGCGGCAGATGGTCGACCGAGGGTGGCGAGACGCGTTGTCGGCGGCTGACGCCGACGTCCTCGCGGTCTGTGGCAGCCCGGGACCCGAACTGGCCGGTCTCGTCGATCGGATCTGGGATCAGCTCCCCGGGCCCAGAGTTCGGGTCGAGGTCATCGGCCCCCCGAGCGTGAGCAGCGGATTGGACCGTGCCGCAGTCGGATTGCTCGACGACGACCGCCAGCGTGCCGACGCGCGAAGCAGACCGCAACGTCCTGACATCGTCAACGACGAGAACCACGGCGAGGACGACCACGCCGACATGGACCAGGGCGACATGGACCACGGCCCCATGGACATGGCGCCGGAGGGTATCCCGCTGGCCCGGGGCAGCGAGGACCGCGACGGCCTGAAGATGGACTCGCTGCATCTGCGACTGGGCCCGGTGCTGCCGTACTGGCCGCCCGCGCTCGTAATTCGGTGCAGCATCAACGGTGACGTCATCACAGACGCGCGGGCTGGGCTGGTCGACGCGGAACGGCACGGAAACCCGTCAGAGCCTGCAAGTCTCGGCGGCTCGGTGCTGGCGGCGCGGGAGTGCGACCACATCCACAACCTGCTGGCCCTGGCGGGTTGGCCGCGCGGCGCCGGGATCGCACGGCGATCTCGCGATCTTCTCCTGAGTGACGACCACGCCAACGCGGTGCGATTGCTGCACGGGCTGCAGCACAGCGTGCGCCGATCGATGTTGCTGCGTTGGTCATTGCGTGGCGTCGGGACGCTGACCCGCGAAGAGCTTGACGCGCGAGCACTGCCCGCTGCCCTCGAAGGCGACGCGTATACCGGGCTCTTGCAAAGGCTCGACGTCGCAGGCGATCTGGCATCGCACGCGTCGACTGCGAACCCACTTCGCGTCGACACGCAAGCAGGTCTCGACGCGTTGCCCCACCTCGTCGGCGGGCTCGACATCGCCACCGCGCGCTTGGCCGTCGCCGCGCTGGGCATGGAAACATCGCTTTACGCGAAGGCCCGCACACCATGACGACCACCACGGTGTCCGGAACATGGGCGATTGGCGCGGCCGCCTTGCTCATCGGGCTCGCCTACTACGCCGCCGCACTCGACGGAGTCTTCTCCGCCCGCGATCACGGTGGCGCGGTGCGTGCCCTCACCCCGTTGTCCGGGTCGGCGCGGCTGTTCCGGCAGCGAAGGCGCGTCACGCCCGCGGCGGACCGGCTGCTGTGGCGGGTCGGCGGTGGCGGACTGATTTCGGTCGCCCTGCTGATGGTGACGGTGGTGCCGCTGGGTCGGTGGACCCTGTTCGACTTCGACATGGGGATCGTCTGGTTCAACGCGATGGACGTCTGCGTGTGGGCGCTGGTGTGGCTTGCGGGATGGGGCGCGAACTCGACCCATTCGCTCGTGGGAGGTTACCGGTTCCTGGCGCAGGGGCTCGGGTACGAGTTGTCATTGATGTTCGCGTTGGTCGCACCGGTGATCGCCGCCGAGAGCCTGCGGGTCGGCACGGTCGCCGAGGCACAGCACGGGCTGTGGTACGTGGTGTGGATGCCGGTCGCATTCGCCGTCTATTGCCTTGGGGTGGCTGGCTTCTCGGTGTGGGGGCCGATGTCGGCGGCGTTCGGAGCCGACATCGCCGGCGGGGCGACCGCCGAGCTCTCCGGTGTCGATCGCTTGCTGATGGCCGTCGGCCGGTACGCACTCCTGGCGGCCGGATCGGCGTTCGCGGTGCCGCTGTTCCTCGGCGGCGGCGCGGGTCCGCTGCTACCGGACTGGTTGTGGACGATCGTGAAAACTGTTGTCCTGCTCACGGTCCTGGTGTGGCTGCGCCGCCGGCTGCCGCTGTTGCGGCCGGACAAGTTCATGGAGATCGGCTGGCTGGTGTTGCTGCCGGCAGTGCTGGTGCAGGACCTGATCGTGGCGATAGTCGCCGTTTGGAGGTAGCGGGAAATGCTCACGGACATCGTCTTCTGGGCCGTCGGCGGGATCACCGTGCTCGCCGGCGTGGCAGTGTTCGTCGTCGACTCAATGGCTCGGGCGACTTACGCCCTGGCGACGTCCTTCATCGCCGTCGGCGTGGCGGTGTTGCTGCTCCAGCAGAACTACGTGGGCGTCATCATCATCTTGATGATGGTCATGGAGATGGCCGTGATGGCGGTCTACATGGTCATGTTCATGGGGATGAATCCGGCCCTGATGCCGATGAGCATGGTGCACGGCAAACGCATGTCGTTGGCGATCGGGATCGGCACTTTTCTCCTCTTGGCGGTGGGCATCCTGCTGGTGGACTGGCCGCAAAGGCGCGGTTCGCCCCCCGCCGACGTCACCGCCGCGCTCGGCGATGCGCTGATGGGCCCGAAGATGCTCGCGATGGTCGTGATCAGCCCGGTGATGGTCGCGACCATCGTCGGCGGGGTCGTGCTGGCGGCCCACCGCACCCGCTACGACCGGTTCGGCGATGACTTGCGACAACGGCCCGCGCGCGATCCGCAACCGGGAGGGGTCGGCCGATGACCCTGCAGACGGTGTTGCTGGTGGCGGCCGCGGTGTTCAGCGTCGGTCTGTACGGCGCATTGTCACAACAGGTCGTGGTCATGGTGATGATGGGCCTAGAGCTCATGATCAACGCGGTAATCCTCGCCGCCGCCGGTTTCTGGTGGTTCCTCGCGCCGGCCCCAACGGGGCAGGTGCTGCTGATGGTGATCATCGCCGCGATGACGGTGGAAATGGCGATGGGCTTCGCGGTGGCCACGCTGCTGCATCGTGACCGGCAGGCCGACATGACCGACATGGCGACGGACCTGGCCGGGTGACACGACGATGACCTCGGTTGCGCAGTGGTCGCTGTGGGCGCTGGTCGCATTGCCCGCCATCGCCGGGGTCGCGTTGTTACTCAACCACCTTCGACGTCCCGACGCCGATCGCCTGGCCGCGGTCGCGTCGGTCGGGACGTCTTTGGTGGTGGTGGCATTATCCGCGGTGGTCGCGGTGGGCAGGCCTAGGGTGAGTGTGCCGTTCATGGCGGGCGCGGACTTCACATTGGGCGTGGATGCGCTCTCGGCGGTGGTGGTGCCGGCCGTGGCCGTCATCACCCTGCTCGTGCTCGTTTTTGCCGTCGGAGACGGCGCCGTGGGGGGTGGTCGTTTCCACGGCCTGATGCTCGTGTTCGCCGCCGCGGTGATGCTGACCGCCACCGCGGTCACCCTGCCGACGCTGCTGCTGGCGTGGGAGGTGATGGGCGCCGTCTCCTACGCGCTCATCGGCTACCGATGGCAGCAGACGTACCGGGTGTCGGCCGGTCTGACCGCGTTTCTGACCACGCGCACGGCCGACCTCGGTCTCTATCTCGCCGCCGGTGCCGCGCTGGCCGGCGGCGCGGGCCTCGCACTGGCGGACATGGCGGATGCGTCGAGCGGCTTAAGACACGTCGTCGCCGCGGGTGTGCTGGTCGCCGCGCTCGGGAAGGCGGCGCAGCTGCCGTTCTCGTTCTGGCTCTCGCGCGCGATGCAGGGGCCGAGCCCGGTGAGCGCGCTGCTGCACTCCGCGGCGATGGTGGCGATGGGCGCCTATCTGCTGCTGCGCATGGGCCCTCTGCTAGCGGCCGCGGGGTGGGCGGCCACGGCCGCCGCCTGGCTGGGGGCGGCGACCGCCGTCCTGCTGGGCGCGGTCGCGGTCGCTCAACGCGACCTCAAACAGCTGCTCGCCGCGTCGACGTCCGCGCAGCTGGGCTTCGTCGTGATGGCCGCCGGACTCGCCGCGGTGGGTGGGGGAGCCGCGCAGTTGATCTCGCACGCGTTTACCAAGGCGGGCCTATTCCTGGCCGCTGGAGCGTGGTTGTCGCTACTGGGCAGCAAGCGCCTCGACGACCTGCGCGGCGTTGCGCGGCGCTGGCCGCTCATCGGCGTGACGGCCGGCGTCTCGGCCCTCGCATTGGCGGGCGTGGCACCGCTGTCGCTGTGGGCGACCAAGGACGCCGTGTTGGCCGTCGCCCGCGAATATTCGATACCGCTGTACCTCGCCGGCCTGGCGGCGACCGCGCTGTCAGCCGCATACGCGGGCAAGATCCTGCTGGTGATCTGGCGCCGCCCCGCACAAGGCCGCCAGGGCATGCAGAAACGATTGTCGCCCAGCATGTTTGAACGGGGCCCGCTCATCGTCCTGGCGGTGGGCACCGCGGTGGGCGGCGCGCTCGCACTGCCGCCGATCGGTCCGCGACTGAGCCGGGCCCTGGATCCCGGTCCCACCGCACACGCCACGGTCCTCGAGCTCACGATCTCGGCGGCGCTCGCCGTCCTCGTGCTGACCGCGGTGCTGCGGTGGGGTGTGCCCGAGCCGCGGTGCATGGCGTCGTGGCTCGGCTTGGAGTGGATGGCGCACGCGTGGGTCGTCGCACCCACCATGTGGCTCGCGGGCGCCCTCGCCCGGTTCGACGACCGCATCCTCGATCGCGCCGTGGACGCGGCCGCGGTGCGGACACTTTCCCTGTCGCGTGGTGCGGCGCGGTTCGACGACCAGATCCTCGACCGGGTCGTGAACGAGAGCGCCGCCGGGACCCTGACGTCTGCTGCCGCGGCCGCGCGCGTGGATCGGCGGGATGTGGACGGTGTGGTGGAGAGCGCCGCCGCCCTGCTGCGGCGGCTGGGGGAACTGGCGCGCAAGCCGCAGACCGGCCAGCTGCACCAGTACTACACGAGCGCCGTCGTCATCGTCGCGCTTGCCGTCCTGCTCCTGATTGTCGTGAGGTGAGCATGCTCAGCGTCATCGTCTTCCTTCCGTTGGCCGCCGCAGTGGCGCTGCTCGCGGTGCCGGGGCTGTCCGATGCGGTCACCGCACGGGTGTGGGTGGCGGTCACCGCCGTCGAGGTGGTGCTCGTGGCCGTGCTGTGGTCGCGGTACGCCACGCCGGCTCCCCACGAGCTGGCCTTCGAAGAGCGGGTCGCCTGGATCCCGGGTGTGGACAGCAGCTACCACGTCGGCGTCGACGGGTTATCGCTGCCACTCGTCGCGATGACCTCGGTCGTCTTCCTGGCGTGCGCCGTCTACAGCCTGCGCGACGCGGACCGGCCACGAGCGCAGGCTGCGCTCTTCCTCTTCCTGCAGACGGTGAGCCTGGGTCTTTTCGTGTCAGCCGACCTGATCCTGTTCTTCTTGTTCTTCGATCTGTCGATAGTCGCGATGTACTTCGTCATCGCGGGATGGGGACACGGCGACCGAGGCCGGTCGGCGCTCAAGTTCTTCCTCTACACGTTCCTCGGGTCGCTGGCATTGCTGGTCGGCTTCATCGGTCTCTACATCGCCGCCGAACCGCACACGTTCGACATGCTCAAGCTGTCCGCCGCGACTCCGCTGGCGGGTCGCCCGCTCGCTGGCGGTTTGGTGCTGGCCGCGATCGTCGTGGGGTTGGCGGTCAAGACACCCACGTTCCCGTTCCACACCTGGTTGCCGCCGGCGCACACCGACGCCCCTGCAATCGGTTCCGCCGTGCTCGCCGCCGTGCTGCTGAAGATGGGGACATACGGCTTCGTGCGGATCGCGATGCCCATGTTGCCGCAGGCGTGGCGCGACTGGGCCTGGGTGATCATCGCCGTCGGGGTGGTGTCGGTGCTCTACGGCGCGCTGGTCGCGCTCGCCCAGGATGATCTCAAGCGGATGATCGCCTACACGTCGGTCAACCACATGGGCTACATCGTTTTGGCGGTCGGCGCGGTCGGCCTGGTCGCCGGGGACACCGCTCACGCGCGTGAGGTGGCGGTGAGCGGGGCGGTCACGCAGATGGTCAGTCACGGCCTGATCACCGGTGCGCTGTTCCTCCTCGCGGGTGTGTTCCACGCGCGCACCGGCAGCTACGCCATCAAGGAGTACGGCGGGCTCGCCCGTTCCGCTCCGAAACTCGCAGCGCTGTTCGCGGTCGGCGCATTCGCTTCGCTCGGATTGCCTGGGTTCTCCGGCTTCATCGCCGAATTCCAGATCTTCACCGGGAGCATCGCCGCCGCACCGGTGACCGCAGTCGCGTTACCGGGCATCGTCATCACTGCGGCGCTTTTTCTGCGCGCCTTCCAGCACATCTTCACCGGCGAAACCCGACTGCGCTCCAACGGTTTTCTCGACCTCCAGGGACCGGAGACATGGTCGGCGGCAATGCTTCTGGGGCTGTCGGTACTGATCGGCCTGATTCCCCGGGTGATACTTGACACGATCGAACCGGCCGCCGCGGTGCTGATCGGCCTTGTCGGGAGGTAGGCCGTGAATCCCAACCCCGGCACGCATCTGCCGTTGATGCTGCCGGAGATCCTGGTGCTCGGCGCGGGATTGACGGTGCTGATCGGCGGTTCGTTCATGCCGCGCCACCGGCAGTGGTGGGGCCGCGTCGTGGCCGCCGCAGCGCTCTGCGGCGCCGGGGTCGTCGCGGCGTTTCAGCTCGCGGGACCCGATCGGGTGGCGTTCGACGGCACCTTCGCGGTGGACACTGCGACCGGGGTGGTCCGCATCGCCGCCGCCGTCGGCCTGCTGGCGGTGCTGGCGGTCGCGGGTGACGAAATAGCCGGTGCGGCAAGGGAAAGCGAGATCTACGCGCTGTTGCTGTTCGCCACCACCGGGGTGCTGGTGCTCGCCTGCGCGGCCGACTTGATCGTGCTCGTCACCGGCTACCTGCTGGCGAGCATCCCCCTGTATGCGCTCATCGGGCTGGCCCGCACCGCCGAAGGGGCCGAGGCCGCGATGAAGACCTACCTGCTTGGGGCCTTGTTCGGCATCCTTCTGCTGCTCGGAGTCAGCATTCTCTACGCGGCCGCGGGCGGCACCTGGTACCCGCAGCTGGCCGGCGAACTCGGCGGCGCACCGGTGGGTGCCGTCGCAGCCGGCCTGATCGGGGTCCTTGGCGCTCTGTTGTTCAAGGCCGGCGGAGTGCCGGCGCATTTCTGGATTCCCGACGCCGCGCAGGGCGCCTTGGGCACGGTGGCAATGTTCGTGACCACGGTGCCGAAGCTGGGCGCGTTTGTCGCGCTGTACCGGGTGGCTGACGTGCTCCCCGGCGCCATCTCCTGGTCGCTGCTGATCGGGCTGCTGGCCGTCGCGGGCATGACTCTGGGCAACCTGGCCGCGTACTGGCAGAGCGACCCTCGGCGGATGCTGGGCTGGTCCACGGTTAGCCAGGTGGGCTACTTGCTGGTGCCGGTGGCCGTCGTGGGACGCAGCGACCTCGCCGTGCCCTCGCTGCTGTTCTACCTCGCCGCCTACACCCTCACCAACGTCGCCGCGTTCGCGATCTCCACGACACTGCCAGAACTTCGGGACATCGGCTCGTACCGCGGACTGGCACGCGCGCGGCCGTGGCTTGCCGGCGCGCTCGTGGTGGCGCTGCTCGGACTGCTCGGAACACCGCCGACCGCCGTGTTCGTCGGCAAACTGACGACCGCCAGCGCCGCCTGGGACGGTGGCGCGGCATGGTTGGCGGTCGTCGTCTTCGTCAACACCGTGATCAGCCTGTTCTACTACCTGCGCTGGATTATCCCGGCCTATCAGCAGACCGCCGATGGACGCCACGACGCGTTCGCGACACGACCATGGTCGGCCGCCACCGCCGTCGTCGCTGCGGCTGGGAGCCTCGCCCTGGGGGTCGGCGCCGGACTCGTGTGGGTCGTGGTCGCCGGTTGAGGGTGGCCGTTTTCGGGCGAAATGTTGCGGCCGCTGGGAGCGAGCGACCGCAAACTGTCGCATTTGTGCGGCGTGTCGACGGGCAGACACGCTCGCTCGCGCAACGGGTGTGACGGGGGGTCAGCTCCAGGAGTATTCGGCGCGTAGCCGCGCGGCCACGACCTCGAACTTCTCGCGGGCGAGAATCGCGCCCTCGCGCCGGATCCCGTCCTCGGGGACGTCGAGCACGCGGTCCAACCGGACCCAGCTGGCCCGGCCCTCGTAATCCCAGGTGCCCGTCCCGATCGCGATCCAGTCTCGGTCGTCGCGATGGTGGTCCTGGCTGGACAGCATCAGGCCGAGCAGCGTGGACCGGTCGCGGCCCACCACCAGCACCGGCCGGTCCTTGCCCTGTGTCGGGTCGTCCTCGTAGACCACCCACGTCCACACGATTTCGCCCGGGTCGGCGCGCCCGTCGAGGTCGGGGGCGTACACCACCTTGCGCGCGCGGTGGGCGGTGGGCACGAAGTGCCGGCTGACCGGTCGACCGGCGGTGATCGCGGGCGCCTCGTCCCTGGATGCGCCGGCGATCGCGTCCAGACCGATCCGGATGCCCTGCTGGATGCCGCGCTGGACGGTCTCGGACTGACCGATCTGACGGATGACCTTCGGCGCCTCGTTGAACACCAGATTCTCGGCAAACCTTTGGAATGTCTGCAGTGGTTTCCAGGGCGCAGGCATATTTCCGAGCATAAGCGAGCGCCGCCCAGCGCGATTGTGTGCTTCCGGCGCCGCCTGGATACGCTGGTGGCACCCGAAGTCCGCGTTAACCAGGAGATTCCCATCAGCACTTTCGCCGATCAGACCTTCACGGCGCCGGCGCAGATCCGGAACTTCTGCATCATCGCCCATATCGATCACGGCAAGTCGACGCTGGCCGACCGGATGCTGCAACTCACCGGTGTGGTTGCCGATCGCGATATGCGCGCGCAGTACCTCGACCGGATGGACATCGAGCGCGAGCGCGGCATCACGATCAAGGCGCAGAACGTCCGGCTGCCGTGGAAATTGGGGGACCAGGAGTACGTCCTTCACCTGATCGACACCCCCGGGCACGTCGACTTCACCTACGAGGTGTCGCGTGCGCTCGAGGCGTGCGAAGGTGCGGTGCTGCTCGTCGACGCCGCCCAGGGGATCGAGGCGCAGACGCTGGCGAACCTGTACCTGGCCCTGGATCGCGACCTGCACATCATCCCGGTGCTCAACAAGATCGACCTGCCTGCGGCCGACCCCGACCGGTACGCCGCCGAACTCGCCCACATCATCGGCTGCGAACCCGAAGACGTGCTGCGGGTCTCCGGGAAGACCGGCGCGGGCGTGGAAGACCTCCTCGACCACGTCGTGCGCGAGGTGCCGCCGCCGATCGGCGACGCCGACGCACCCGCTCGGGCGATGATCTTCGACTCGGTCTATGACACCTACCGCGGCGTGGTGACCTACGTCCGGGTCGTCGACGGCAAGATCGTCCCGCGCGAACGCATCAAGATGATGTCCACCGGCGCGCACCACGAGCTGCTCGAAGTGGGCATCGTCTCGCCCGAGCCGAAAGCATCCGCGGGGCTCGGCGTCGGCGAGGTCGGATACCTGATCACCGGCGTGAAAGACGTGCGCCAGTCCAAGGTCGGCGACACCGTGACGACTGCGCGCCACGGTGCGGCCGAGCCGCTCACCGGATACCGGGAGCCGCGACCGATGGTGTATTCGGGGCTGTATCCCGTTGACGGCTCGGACTATCCGGTCCTGCGCGACGCGCTGGACAAGCTGCAACTCAACGATGCGGCGTTGACGTATGAACCCGAAACCTCGGTGGCGCTCGGATTCGGTTTCCGCAGCGGCTTTCTGGGCCTGCTGCACATGGAGATCACCCGCGAGCGCCTTGAGCGCGAGTTCAACCTCGACCTGATCTCGACGTCGCCCAACGTCGTGTATCGCGTTGTGCAGGAAGACGGTTCGGAGGTCACGGTGACCAATCCGTCGGACTGGCCGGACGGCAAGATCCGCACGGTTTACGAGCCGATCGTCAAGACCACGATCATTGCGCCGAGCGAGTTCATCGGAACCATCATGGAGCTGTGCCAGTCGCGGCGCGGCGAACTCGGCGGCATGGACTACCTCTCCCCGGAGCGGGTGGAGCTGCGCTACACGATGCCGCTGGGCGAGATCATCTTCGACTTCTTCGACGCGCTGAAGTCGCGCACCCGCGGCTACGCCAGCCTGGACTACGAGGAGGCCGGTGAGCAGGAGGCCGACCTGGTCAAGGTCGACATCCTGCTGCAAGGCGAGCCCGTGGACGCGTTCAGCGCGATCGTGCACAAGGAGTCGGCGTACGCCTACGGCAACAAGATGACTACGAAGCTCAAGGAGCTGATTCCGCGCCAGCAGTTCGAGGTTCCGGTGCAGGCGGCGATCGGTTCGAAGATCATAGCTCGCGAAAACATCCGCGCGATCCGCAAAGACGTGCTATCGAAGTGCTATGGCGGGGACATCACCCGCAAGCGCAAGCTGCTCGAGAAGCAGAAGGAAGGCAAGAAGCGGATGAAGACCATCGGCCGGGTCGAGGTGCCACAGGAGGCGTTCGTCGCCGCCCTGTCCACCGACTCGTCGGCCGCCGACAAGGCCAAGAAGTAGGACGGCGTGCGCTCGGCGGCGATGACGGCGGCGGCCGTTGGCGCATGCGCGATCCTCGCCGGCTGTTCTTCGCCCGCCGGTGATGCCCCGACCCCGCAGATCGCCGAGGTCGCCAAACCGTCGCCGAACCGGATGCTGGACCAGGCGCTGCCCACCGCCGAGGAGCTGACCACGATGTTCGGGGCCGGCGGCTTCATGGGTCAGGTCGTCGAAGGTGGCGCCGACATGCTGCTGCAGGGTGTGCGGGAGGCCGAGGCGAGCCCGCCCGACTGTGTGAGTACCGGATACCGGCTGGAGAAGGTCGTGTATCAAGCCAGCCCGGTGCGGTCGGTGGTCAGCCAGTCGTGGGCCGGAGGTGACGCCAACGGCCCCACCGTCGCCGGCTTCTTCGGGGTGGTCGAGTTCATCGACGCCGATGCCGCGCGGGAGTTCTTCGCCTCGTCGGCCGACAAGTGGCATCGATGCAACGGCCAGACGCTGGTCTTGAACCAACCCGACCGCGGCGCACAGGGATCCAGCCGGATCACCGAGGTCGGCGTCGACGACGAGATTGTCTCGGCGGTGGTGATGCAGGACGCCGGATCGACGCTTCAGCGGGCCCTCGGTGTGGCAGGCGATTGCATCGTGGAGGTGGAGATCACCGACGTCGCCGGCCCCAGCCCGACCGGCGCCCGGCACGCGACCGCGGTCGCGGACCTGATGATGGACAAGATCGGCCAGTCCTGAGCACGCGGTCGAGATTGTCGGCCACGCCGCGGATTCGCCCGAAGTCGGTCACAATAATGCGGTGACCCGATTCGGCACGGTGTCGCGGCTGTGCGCCGCGGGTGTCGTCCTGGTGACGTCGGCTGTGCTGGCGGGCTGTGTGAGCACCGTTGCGGGCATGGCGGTGCGCGCCCAGGCCGGGCAGGCCGACGTGCCGGAGCTGACCGTGGCCAAGCTCGACGACGTGTTGCTCACCATCGGCGAGCTGAACGGCATCATGGGCTCGACGACCATGAAGGTCACGAGCGAACTCGAGGAGATGACCGATCATTCCGACGACGTGTCGGATCCCGAGTGTCTCGGCGCCATGTACGGCGCCGAGGGTCCGGTGTACGCGGGTAGCGGATGGACCGATGTGCGTGACCAGGTCGCGCGCGAACCCGATGACGACAACAACCACTGGGTCGAACAGACCGCGGTGCTGTACACCTCGGCCGAAGAGGCGCGGCGGTTCTTGGACTCGTCCAGGTCGGCGTGGCAGGGTTGCGCCAATTCCACGGTGCTCGTGGGTAATTCGGGAGACGTGTACCTGTGGGAACTCGATGAGGTCCGCACCGACGGCAAGATGATCACTCAGGTCACGACGCAGCAGGATGCCGACGGCTGGGCTTGCCAACATGCGCTGTCGGCCGCATCGAACCTGACCGTCGAGGCGTGGGCGTGCAGTTACTCGATCGGCGACGAGGCGGCCACCATCGCACAGGACATGCTCGCCAACGCCGCGAAGTAGCGAAGAGCGCGCCGAGACAACGGTTTATGACGAGAATCAGCCGATTCTCATCAGAAACCGTAACCTCGACGACTCCGTTGGGGCGAAAAAGCGACCTACATCGGGGCGTTGGCCGGGACGAAGACTCCGGAGCTGTCGGCTTCCTCCTCTGCCCGGATCACGTGCACCACCGCGTTGATCAACGCCAGATGGGTGAACGCCTGCGGGAAGTTGCCGAGATGGCGGCCGGTGCGCGGCTCGATCTCCTCGGCGTACAGGTGCAGCGGGCTGGCGAACGACAGCAGCCGCTCACACAGGTGTTTGGCGCGGCTGATCTCGCCGATCTCTACCAGCGCCGACACCAGCCAGAACGAGCAGATCGTGAAGGTGCCCTCCTCGCCGGACAGCCCGTCGTCGGTCTCGTCGACCCGGTAGCGCAGCACCAGGCCTTCTTCGGTGAGCTCGTCGGCGATCGCCAGCACGGTCGCGCGCACCCGCGGATCGTCGGGCGGCAAAAATCGGGTCAGCACGGCCAGCAGCAGCGAGGCGTCGAGCGCGTCGTCGCCGTACCTCTGAGTCAGCACACCGCGGGAGTCGACGCCGTGTTTGAGCACGTCGGCCTTGATCTCCTCGGCGGTCGCGCGCCACTGCTGGGCGTAGGACTTCTCGCCTTGGAACTCCGCGAGTTTCGAGCCGCGGTCAAGCGCGACCCAGCACATGATCTTGCTGCTGGTGAAGTGTTGCGGGTCGCCGCGCACCTCCCAGATCCCGCGGTCGGGCTCCTTCCAGTGCTTGATCGCCTCTTCGACCTGCTGTTTGAGCACCGGCCACAACGTGTCGGAGATCTGCTCGCGCGACTTGGCGTGCAGATACACCGAATCGAGCATGGTGCCCCAGATGTCGTGCTGCATCTGGTTGTAGGCGCCGTTGCCGATGCGCACCGGCCGCGCCCCGTCGTATCCGGACAGGTGGCGCAGTTCCTCCTCGACCAGGGTGCGCTCGCCGCCGACGGCGTACATCACCTGAAGTGGGTGTCGCTCACCGTTGTTGGCGCCGGACACGTCGGCGATGAAGGCGAAGAAGTCGTCGGCTTCGCGGTCCAGGCCCAGTGTGTAAAGACCCCACAGCGCGAACGTCGAATCGCGCACCCACGCATAGCGGTAGTCCCAGTTGCGTTCGCCCTGAGGCGTTTCCGGTAGTGACGTGGTGGGCGCGGCCAACAGTGCACCGGTCGGGGAGTAGGTCAGCCCCTTCAGCGTCAGCGCGCTGCGCTGGAGGTAGGCCCGCCAGGGGTGGTCGGGGAAGTCGCCGATGTTGATCCACTGGCGCCAGGCCTCGCTGGTCTGCCACATCTTGTCGGCGGCCTCGTCGTAGGTCTGTGGCGCCGGATGCTTGGACCACGACAGCGCGACGAACGCCTCGTCGCCTTCCTTCATCCGGGTCCGGGCCCGAGCCTCGTGGCCCTCCAGGCCGAGCCGCAGGTTCGTGGTGAGCCGAAGCGTGGGGTGCGCGTCGGCGTCGCGGCTGGCGCGCGCGATCGCCTCGCCGTACGCCTGCGCGGAGTACTCCCATGTCGCGGGGATCCGGTGATAGTCGAACGCCGGCTCGCAGTTCATCACCAGTTCGACGGTGCCGCTCACACATCGCACGGTGCGCAGCAGGATGTGTTCGGCATCCCAGTCCATCGGCGTGCGGCGATGGGTGCGCGAACGGGTCTCGAGGTCATGCCAGGGACCCATCACCAGCGCCTCGCGCACGATCAGCCACCCGGTGTGGGTCTGCCACGTCGTCTCCAGGATCAGGCTGCCGGGCAGGTAGCGCCGGGCCGAGGGCACCGTCACCCCGTAGGGCCCCAAGCGGAAATGGCCGGCGCCGCGATCGAGGATGGCGCCGAACACGCTGGGCGAGTCGGGCCGCGGCACGCACATCCACTCGACCGATCCGGCCGACGAGATCAGGCACGTGTTCTCGCAGTCGGACAGGAAGCCGTAGTCGGCGATGGGCGGAAACGGGTTTCGCAACGCTCCGGTGGGCGCGTACGGCGTCGGTGCGGTCACGGTCAGCGGGGTGTTGTCCGTGACGGCCTGGGCCGGCTTCGCCCCGTTCTCGGTCTCCGTTGACCCGTCCGACGGCCCGGTTTGTTGCAGAACCATGCCGCCATCATCAACTGCCGACGCGCTCGCCGTCTACTCGTTGGCCGTTAACGGCGCGTCAGCGGCGGGCGAAGGCCGGAATGCGTTCCGGTAGGGGACCGATGGCCACACCGTAGGCCGCCAATCGGCGCAGCAGCGGCAGCCCGGCGGCCACCCGCACGAACCGGGGCGCATCGGCCTGGCCGGTCGACGCGACGGCGACCGCGATGACACGGCGGTGGATCAGCCTTTGCACCGCCTGGATCAGCGCGGCGGGCAGCCAGCGCCGCGCCTGCACGCGGGCCAGATGCCTGGTCGACAGCGTGCCCGAGCGCAACGGACCCGCCAGGATCCGGCCCGCGGCGACGGCGTCGGCCACCGCGAGGTTGATGCCCACCCCGCCGACCGGAGACATCGCGTGGGCGGCATCGCCGATGAGCAGCAGGCCGTCGCCGTACCAGCGCCTGAGCCGGTTCAACTGCACGTCGAGCAGCTTCACGTCGTCGAACGACGTCACTGCCCCGATGCGGTCGGCCAGCCACGGCACCAGCGCCACCACACCGCGGTGCAGCGACCCGATTCCCTGCGCCCGCAGCTCCTCGTCGCAACCCTTGGGGATGACGTAGGCGCACTGGTAGTAGTCGCCGCGGTCGATGACGATCTGCGCGTGCCCGGCGCCGAGGACACCGGCGAGCCCGTGCGGGTCCTCGGGATCGCGCGGCAGCCGGAACCACCAGACGTCCATCGGTACACCGAAGTCCTTCGGCTCGAGCCCCATCTTGGTGCGCAGCGTCGATGACCGCCCGTCGCAGGCGACGGTCAACGTCGCGCGCATCTCACGCTCCTCACCGTCGGCGCCGCGGTAGCGCACACCGACCACCCTGTCGCCGTGACGGATCGGGCTGAGCACCTCGGTGCTGCGCAGCAAGGTGAACGACGGCTCCCGCTTCGCGGCAGTGGCCAGCAGCTCCAGGAAATCCCACTGCGGAACCAACGCAATGTGTTTGTGCGGACCAGGAATTCGCCGCAGGTCCATCGTGACCGGCGTGTCCTGCACCGTCATCGACAGCGTGTCGATCTCGCGGTGCGGAATCGCCGCGAACTCATCGGACAGCCCCAACTCGTCGAGCAGCCGCAGCGTGCTGGCGTGCACGGTGTCACCGCGGAAATCGCGGAGGAAGTCGGCGTGCTTCTCCATCACCGTGACGTCGACCCCGGCGCGGGCGAGCACCAACGCGAGCATCATGCCCGCCGGACCGCCGCCGGCCACGATGCAGGTGGTGTTACCGGCACTGAAGGCGGGGTCGGAGTCGGCGGCCACGCGCCCATCTTCGCATCGCCTAGGCTGGCCGCGTGGGCGGCTTTCTGAGTTGGTGGGACGGTGTGGAGCTCTGGCTCACCGGCCTGCCGTTCGTCGCCCAGACCGCGGTGGTGATGCCGGTGGTCCTCGCGTTGGCGTATGGGACCGCGGTCGTGCTCGACGGCGCCCTCGGTAACGGGATCAGGTTGTGGCGCCACGTTCGCCACGACGAACGGGATGCTGACCGATGAGCGGCGGGATGCCGCGGTCGCGGGTGACGTTGGTGCTCGTCATCCTGGTCATCCTGGTGATCGTCATGTGGCTGTTCACTCGTTGACGCCGCCGGATCCCTCACCAAGCAGGTTGCGCGAACTCTGTTAGGCTTCGCGCCATGCAAACAGCGTCCGGCAACAAGAGCGGCCATGTTCTGGCCCTCATTGCCGTGAGTTTCAGCGCTGTTGCCGATGTCTGTTGTTGTTGCTGACTTTTCCGCCCGTCCGCGGTCCGGTGCCGGTAACGGCTGTCAGATGACGCCTCGCGCTGATCCATCGCCTTCCCGTCGGGTCGGGTTCCACCGAAGTCCCCCAACGAAAGGTCCCCGATGGTCAACATCCGCAGAACCTGGCGCGCCGCGGCGGCGCTGGCCACCACCGCCACAGTGCTCGCCGCATGCGCAGGCGGCTCGAGCGATGTGGTCGGTGACAGCGGTGGGGACAGCGCCGACACGACGCTGACGCTGGTCGCCTACGCCGTGCCCGAGCCCGGCTGGAGCAAGGTCATTCCCGCGTTCGCCGCAACACCGGAAGGTAAAGGTGTCGGCGTCACGACGTCGTACGGCGCCTCGGGCGACCAGTCGCGCGCCGTCGTCGACGGTAAGCCCGCCGACATCGTGAACTTCTCCGTCGAGCCGGACATCACCCGACTCGTCAAGGCCGACAAGGTCACCGAGGACTGGAACGCCGACGCCACCAAGGGCATCCCGTTCGGATCCGTGGTGACCTTCGCGGTGCGGCCCGGCAATCCCAAGAACATCAGGGACTGGCCCGATCTGCTCAAGCCCGGCGTCGAGGTCATCACGCCGAGCCCGCTGAGCTCCGGGTCGGCCAAGTGGAACCTGTTGGCGCCGTACGCATGGGCCAGCAAGGGCGGTCGGGATCGGCAGGCCGGTCTCGACTACGTCACCGAGTTGGTGACCCAGCACGTCAAGCTGCGCCCGAGTTCGGGTCGTGAGGCCACCGACGTGTTCCGGCAGGGCAGCGGCGACGTGCTGCTGGCCTACGAGAACGAGGCGCTGCACTTCGGCTTGGAGTACGTGAACCCGCCGGAAACCTTCAAGATCGAGAATCCGGTCGCCGTGGTGACGTCGAGCAGGCATTTGGACAAGGCGAACGCGCTGAAGAACTTCATCTACACCCCCGAGGCGCAGAAACTGTGGGCCGAAGCCGGTTTCCGGCCCGTCGATCCCGCGGTGCTCGAGGAGTTCCGGGACAAGTTCCCCGCACCCGCCAAACTGTGGACCGTTGGCGACCTCGGAGGATGGGCGAAGTTGGATCCCGAGTTGTTCGACAAGGACAACGGCTCCATCACCAAGATCTACACCCAGGCGACCGGATGACCTCTTCCGTGGTGTCCCGGCCCGAGTTCACCGGTGGTGAGCCGGGCCGGGCGTCCCGGCTGCTGGAGCGTCGTCATGGAACCACCTCGCTACGGGTTGGTGCGGCGACGATTTGGCTGAGCATCATCGTGCTGCTGCCCCTGGCCGCAATCCTGTGGCAGTCGGCCGGCGGCGGATGGCAGGCGTTCTGGTTCGCGGTCACCTCGAACGCGGCCGTCGCGTCGTTCAAGGTGACGCTGACCGTGTCGTTCGGGGTGACGGCGGTCAACCTGGTGTTCGGACTGCTGGTGGCGTGGGTGCTGACCCGCGACGAGTTCGTCGGCAAGCGGCTGGTCGACTCGGTGATCGACCTGCCGTTCGCGTTGCCGACGATCGTCGCCAGCCTGGTGATGCTGGCGCTCTACGGCCCCGCCAGCCCGGTCGGGCTGCATCTGCAGCACACCAAGTGGGGCATCGGGGTGGCGTTGCTGTTTGTCACCCTGCCGTTTGTGGTGCGCTCGGTGCAGCCGGTGTTGCTGGAACTGGACCGTGAGATCGAGGAAGCCGCGGCATCGTTGGGCGCCAACAACTGGGTCATCTTCACCCGGGTGATGCTGCCCGCACTTCTGCCGTCGCTGCTGTCGGGCGCCGGTCTGGCGTTTTCCCGCGCGATCGGCGAATTCGGTTCGGTGGTGCTGATCGGCGGTGCCGTGCCCGGTGAGACCGAGGTCTCCTCGCAGTGGATCCGCACCCTGATCGAGAACGACGACCGCACCGGCGCCGCCGCTATTTCGATTGTGCTGCTGGCTATCTCGTTTGTCGTGCTGCTGATTCTGCGTGCGATCGGATCGCGCGCCGCCCGACGGGACGCGATGGAGCAGTGATTCTTTCGCCTGCGGTCAAACACCTGCTGCGCTACGTCGCGCTGGCCTACATTTTCGTACTGGTCGTCGTCCCGGTGGCTCTGATCCTGTGGCGCACCTTCTCGCCGGGCATCGGCGCCTTCATCGGCTCGATCAGCACACCGGCGGCGATTTCGGCGCTGAACCTGTCGCTGCTGGTGGTCGCGATCGTGGTGCCGCTCAACGTGCTGTTCGGTGTACCGACGGCACTGGTGTTGGCGCGCAACAAGTTCCGTGGCAAAAGCGTGATGCAGGCCGTCATCGACCTGCCGTTCGCCGTGTCGCCGGTGGTGGTCGGCGTCGCGCTGATCCTGTTGTGGGGATCGGCGGGTCTGTTCGGGTTCGTCGAGAACAGCCTCGGGTTCAAGATCATATTCGGTTTCCCCGGCATCGTGCTGGCCAGCGTCTTCGTGACGGTGCCGTTCGTGATCCGTGAGGTCGAACCGGTGCTGCACGAACTGGGCACCGACCAGGAGGAGGCCGCCGCCACGCTGGGCTCGCAGTGGTGGCAGACGTTCTGGCGGGTCACGCTGCCATCCATCCGATGGGGGCTGACCTACGGCGTCGTGCTGACGATCGCGCGCACCCTCGGCGAATACGGGGCCGTGCTGATGGTGTCGTCCAACCTTCCGGGCTCCTCGCAGACGCTCACACTGTTGGTGTCGGACCGGTACGCCCGCGGCGCTGAGTACGGCGCATACGCGGTGTCGACGCTGCTGATGACCGTAGCGGTGGTGGTGTTGGTCGCGCAGGTGGTCCTCGACGCGCGACGGGGCCGGGCGGGCAAGTAGGCGGAGGGAGAAGAACAGATGACGAACGCGATCGTCGTGCGCGGCGCGAACAAGCACTACGGTGACTTCGCCGCGTTGGACAACGTCGACTTCGAGGTGCCCTCGGGCTCGCTGACCGCGCTGCTCGGACCCAGCGGGTCGGGTAAGTCGACGCTGCTGCGGGCCATCGCCGGCTTGGATCAGCCCGATTCCGGCACCGTGACGATCAACGGCCGCGACGTCACCGACGTGCCGCCGCAGCGGCGCGGTATCGGGTTCGTGTTCCAGCACTATGCGGCGTTCAAGCACCTGACAGTGCGCGACAACGTCGCGTTCGGGCTGAAGATCCGTAAGCGGCCCAAGTCCGAGATCAAGCAGAAGGTCGACAATCTCCTCGAAGTGGTGGGGCTGGCCGGTTTCCAGACCCGCTACCCGAACCAACTTTCCGGCGGCCAGCGCCAGCGCATGGCGCTGGCCCGCGCGCTGGCCGTCGACCCGCAAGTGCTGTTGCTGGACGAACCGTTCGGGGCGCTGGACGCCAAAGTGCGCGAGGACCTTCGGGCCTGGCTGCGTCGGCTGCATGAAGAGGTGCACGTCACCACGGTGCTGGTAACGCACGATCAGTCCGAGGCGCTCGACGTCGCCGACCGGATCGCGGTGCTCAACAAGGGCCGCATCGAGCAGGTCGGTTCTCCCGAAGAGGTTTACGACTCACCGGCCAACGCGTTCGTGATGTCGTTCCTCGGTGCGGTTTCCTCGCTGAACGGTGCGCTGGTCCGGCCGCACGACATCCGCGTCGGCCGCAACCCGGACATGGCGATCGCCTCCAGCGATGACTCGGTGAAGTCCACCGGTGTGTTGCGCGCGACCATCGACCGAATCGTCATGCTGGGCTTCGAAGTTCGAGTCGAGTTGCACAGCGCTACCGACCAGACGCCGTTCACCGCGCAGATCACCCGGGGTGACGCCGAGGCGCTCGCCCTCAAGGAGGGGGACACCGTCTACGTCCGCGCCACCAGGGTGCCGCCGTTGCCGGGCGGCACGCACGTCCCGCCGAGCGACGATGCCGACGACGAGGCGTTGACGAAGGCCTGACTCAGGCGGGGGCCGCAATGTGGGATAAGCACCCGTCCTGTGAGGCCAAGTTCGCTAGATCAGTTGCTTGGCTGGGTCGTCGAGCGCCCCTATTGAGGGCGAGCCGGGCCAGCTTGGCGAGATCGGTCCTTCGGACGTTGAGGATGCCGCTATCTCACCTCAAATTCGCTCTCGTGGCCAGCGGGAGCGGCGCGCAGTCGACGCAGCGGTCGTGGAGGGACCGTCGACAGGAAGATTGCGCCCCAACTTCCATGACAGCGTTGTTACCTATCTAGAGTTCGGTAGTGCGAAACGCGTGACACGGCTGCTACTCGGCACGAGTTCTGGAGGAGCGAGCCCGACGCAGAGTTGGCGCCAGTGATGAACAGCTAAGCGGTACAGGGGAAGGCCTTTAGCGCGAGTACGTCCATTGGCTACGGACCTTTATCCGTCCCGGCAACCGAGTTAAGGCTCCATTCCCTGCGCAACCTTTCCCCAGCCGGGGTCTCCGAGCCAGGCGGAATCGCCGTGTTCCTCTTGTATATTCGGCAGACGACTACGACGACGATCACGGGCGACGGACATGCGAATATGCCGCATCGAGATAGACAAGTTTCTCTGCTTCGAGCAGCTCAAGATGGATGTAGACAAAAGGCTCCAGTTGATCGCTGGGCCGAACAACTCCGGGAAGTCTTCGCTCATCAGGCTCCTCGAAGTGTTCTTTAGCGGCCCTGACGGTGCTGCGCTAGTCGATATGCTTCCTCTCCATAAGTACTACTCCGAACTGGGGCCGAGAACGCTGTCGTCCATACAAGTTTGGTTCGACGAATTGAATCCCTCTGAAGAAGAAGTTTTCGCGCCAATCTTGCGAAACGACGGTCGGATATGGGTAAGCATTCGATGTAGTCGCGGAGGTGGATTGAGCTATCGCGCATCGCGCGATGCTACCGCAGAAGACTCCAGGCAGTTCTACCACGAAGTGCTCGAGCGATTTCACTTCGTGAAGATCCCATCAGTTCGTGTCGGGGCGGACGGCGATCAAGGTGAGAGTCAGTCGTTGGAACGACTTCTGGACACACTGGAAGCCATCTTGATCCGAAGCGGGTCCGCTCGCAGCACCAATCTGCAAAAGGAATTCGCAGGCAAGATCAAGCCAGTGGCTGATCTGGTGCGAACGGTTATGAACGAGTCGGCCCAATCAATCGCCGCAGACTTACCGTTCCGCGAGAACTCGGTAGAGTTCCGATTGCCGGATTCGCGATTCGCACTTCGAGGGCTTCTCGAGTCAGCCGTAATACACAGCACTGGGGACGTCAGTGTTTCCGTCGCTGAGAGGGGCACGGGCTTCCAGTCGGCTCTCGTTCTCGGCATACTTCGTTATGTAGCGAGTCGCGAGTCTCAAGCTGGCGCAAACGTCACATTTGCAATCGAGGAGCCGGAGGCTTTCCTTCATCCGCAAACGCAGCGTGCCATGGCGAAGATTATCGGAGATATCTCCGCGTCCGCACAAACATTCGTAACAACGCACAGCTCTGTGCTCGTCGATTCGTTCAATATCGGTCAAGTTGCACGAATACCCCTCCAGCACGGCGGCACTAACCATGAGTGGAAGCGGCCGCGGTTAGAACCGACAGACGCAGGTCGACTAAGTCGCTATTGTTCGGGCAGCAATAGCGAATTGGTGTTCGCAAACGCGGTTATCCTCGTCGAAGGGGAAGGAGACTTCGCAGTAGTAGAAAAGTTGCTCACTCGCGCTTGCGGTTTCCCCGGGGGCCACTACGCACTCGGCGTCACTGTGATCGAAGCGCAAGGCCTCGGAAAGATGAAGTATCTAGTTCAGCTGGCGGAGCACTTTGGCGTACGTTCCTACGTGCTTTCCGATCGAGATGGGCTCTCCACCAGGGATGGACACAGGGTGCTCCCGGATGTCCTTTCGGAACGGCGAACAAGACCGACGTCTGGCGACGTGGACGAACTACGCAAGCTCGCCGACCAGCACGTGTCCTCTCTTCCCCGCGCTGTTGCACAACAGCGAAGATTGAATCGAATCCTCGCGAAGTACGACGCGTTCGTACTTAGCTCAGACCTGGAAGGCCTCCTACTAGATTCTTTTGGCGTCGACGAACTGGTCGAGAGATTGGGTCCGAGCGGACAAAAGGTGATCGATTCTCAGTTCGCGGTGGCGCTTCAGGAGGACGAGGGTGCATATGAAAAGCTAGCAGCTTGGATGGGGTCTAAGGGATGGAATTCGGACCGCCCTAGGACCGGTAAGCTCGCCCCACATATACCGGGCGTCCTAGTTCAAGAGTGGTTTGAGGAACACGCGGCACCACCATACCCGATGAGGCAGCTTGTTGACTGGGTCGAACGAATTGTCAAACAAGAGTCACGCCAGCCTCTTTGACCGCCGTCAACGCATCTGACTCAGGCGGCGGCCGCGGCGCGGGCGGTGATCGCGTCGTACCGGTCCATTACCGTCGCCGCGACGAGGTTGTGCGACCCGAGTGGTTCGGCCATCGCAATACCTTGAGCCCCAGCGTATTCGGCGACACGATCGGTGATCCGGCCGTGCGCCAAGAACCACGGAGCGATGACAAGGCGTCGGGCCCCGCGGGCACGCAGGCGCTCGGCGGTTTCGGCGATACCCGCATACGGTCCGGTGGCGAACGCGACTTCGGCTCCCGCCCAGCGTGTTCCAGAGCGCAGAGACTCAGCGACCGTGGCGGTCCTGGCGTTCGCGGCGGGATGTGACGAGCCGACCGCGACGACGAGGACGCCGAGGCCGTCGTCGTCGGGTGAGACCCCGAGCTCGGCCAGCCGCTGCCGCAGCACGGTCAACAGCGCCGGGTCCTCGCCGAGCACCTCGGCGCGATCGACCACCGCGCCCGACTGCTCGACGACCGAAGGGATGTCGACCCGCGCGTGAAATGCACTGGCCAGCAGGAACGGTACGACCACGGCCGGGGCGTGCAGCCCGCTCAGAGTGTCGAGCAGGCTGGGGCCGTTCTGTTCCAGGAACGCCGGACGCACGTCGAGCCACGGACGCAGACGCCGGATCCGGCCTGCCACCGCATGCGTCACCGCCGCCGAGCGTGGGTCGGCGCTGCCGTGCGCGGTCAGCACGAGGGTCACAGTGACCTCACGATGCGTGCAGCCCGCATTCGATCTTGCCGGTGCCTGCCCAGCGGCCGCTGCGTGGATCGGCGCCTTCGACGGGCTTGGCCGTGCACGGTGCGCAGCCGATCGACGGATAGCCCTCGTAGACGAGCGGATTGACCAGCACACCGTGGGTGTCGATGTAGTTCTGCATGTCCTCGTCGGTCCAGGCCGCCAACGGGTTTATCTTCACCAGCCCGAACGCCTTGTCCCAGCTGATGAACGGCGCGTTGGCGCGCGTGGGCGCCTCGACGCGGCGGATGCCGGTCACCCAGGCCGAGTAGCCGTGCAGCGCCGCCGAAAGCGGCTCGACCTTGCGCATGCGGCAGCACTCGTTGGGCTCGCGGGCGAACAGGTCCTTGCCGAACAACTCGTTCTGCTCGGCCACGCTCTTCTCGGCGGTGACGTTGACGATGTTGACGTCGTAGACCGCCTCGACGGCATCGCGGGTGCCGATCGTCTCGACGAAGTGGTAACCGGTGTCGAGGAACAGGATGTCCACTCCCGGACGCACCTTGGCGGCCAGGTCGATCAACACGGCGTCCTGCATGTTCGACGCCACCACGTAATCGCCACCGAAGTTCTCGTCGGTCCAGCGCAGCAGGTCGTGTGCGCTCGCACCCTCGAGTTCGGCAGCACCACGCTCGGCCAGTGCCTGCAGTTCCATCTCGTTCATCACCGTGTTGTCGCTAGTCACCGCAAGTCCGCCTCGTCTGCTCGTATGGCCCACGTAGCGAAACGCTCGCCCTGCTCTCGTTGTTTCACGAAATTGCGAACGACCCTGTCGATGTAGTCACCGAGCTCGGTGGCAAGCACTTTGTGCTGGCGCAGCTTGCGCCCGAAACCGCTGTCCAGGCCCAGGCTGCCGCCCAGGTGCACCTGGAAACCCTCGACCGAGTTGCCGTCACCGTCGTCGACCATCTGGCCCTTGAACCCGATGTCGGCGACCTGGATGCGTGCGCACGAGTTCGGGCAGCCGTTGATGTTGACCGTGATCGGCACGTCGAGTTGCGCGTTGATGTCCTCGAGCCGCTTCTCCAGCTCGGGGACCAGGACCTGCGCGCGGTTGCGCGTCTCGGCGAACGAGAGCTTGCAGTATTCGATGCCGGTGCAGGCCATCAGATTCTTACGCCATGCCGACGGCCGCGACGGCAGGCCCAGCGCGTCGAGGCCCGCGACCAGCTCGTCGAGTTTGTCGTCGGCGACGTCGAGGATGACCAGCTTCTGGTACGGCGTCAGCCGGATCCGGTCCGAGCCGGCCGCCTCGGCGAGGTCGGCCACCTTGGTCAGGATGGTGCCCGACACACGGCCCGCGATCGGCGCGACGCCGACGGCGTTGAGCCCGTTCTTCAGCTTCTGGATACCGACGTGGTCGATCGGGTGCTTGACCGGTTCGGGCGCCGGCCCGTCGATCAGCTTGCGGCCCAGGTACTCCTGTTCGAGAACTTCACGGAATTTCTCTACACCCCAGTCCTTGATCAAGAACTTCAACCGCGCCTTGCTGCGCAGCCGCCGATAGCCGTAGTCGCGGAAGACCGAGGTGACGCCCTCCCAGACGTCGGGGACCTCTTCCAGCGGCACCCACGCACCGAGGCGCTGGGCGAGCATCGGGTTGGTGGACAGGCCGCCGCCCACCCACAGGTCCAGGCCGGGCCCGTGCTCGGGGTGGTTCACCCCGATGAACGCGACGTCGTTGACCTCGTGGGCGACGTCCTGCAGGCCGGAGATCGCGGTCTTGTACTTGCGCGGCAGGTTCGAGAACGCGGGGTTGCCGATGTAGCGGCGCACGATCTCGTCGACGGCCCAGCTTGGGTCGAGGACCTCGTCGAGGGACTCGCCGGACAACGGGCCGCCCAACACCACACGCGGGCAGTCGCCGCACGCCTCGGTGGTCTGCAGCCCGACCGCGGCAAGCCGCTCCCAGATCTGCGGCACGTCCTCGATGCGGATCCAGTGGTACTGCACGTTCTCGCGGTCGCTGATGTCGGCGGTGTCGCGGGCGAACTCGCTGGAGATCTCGCCGATGGTGCGCAGCGCCGCGGCGCTGAGCGCGCCGCCGTCGCAGCGCACCCGCATCATGAAGTACTTGGCCTCCAGAAGGTCGGCGTTCTCGTCGCCGGTCCAGGTGCCGTCGTAGCCCTGTTCGCGCTGCGTGTAGAGACCCATCCAGCGCATGCGGCCGCGCAGGTCCTGCTTGTCGATGCTCTCGAAGCCCTGCTTGGAATAGATGTCGAGGATGCGGGCGCGCACGTTGAGCGCATCGTCGTCCTTCTTGAACTGCTCGTTGGCGTTGAGCGGCTCGCGGTAACCGAGCGCCCACTGCCCTTCGGCACGTGTCTTTTTAGCGGGCTTCGGCTTGGATTCCGCGGTGGTCATGGTTTTGGCTCCTTTGAGGAGCCGGATCGCGCGTCATCGCCGGGGCTGTCCGGCGGCGCAGATCCGGCGGCCAGCTGAAGTACGGGTGGGCTGGGTCTAGATCAAGCGCGTCAAGGCAGACAGCAACACGTACACACGCGCTTGAAGTCGACGTGCCGACGCACCACCAGCGATACACGCTTGGGGAAGATGCGGGGGGCAGTCACGTCGGCCATTGTGCCACGAATCGCCGCACCTGCCCTAACCGGACGAGATTTGCGCTCACGGCGAGCAAAACCGCGGTCTGGGAAACTGGCTGGGTGACCGTTCGAACCGAAGCGCCCGGTGACGCCGCATCCGCGGCGGTGCTGCCGCCGATGACCCCCGCGCAGGGGCGGCCGTTCGGCATCTACATCCACGTGCCGTTCTGCGCGACCCGCTGCGGCTACTGCGACTTCAACACCTACACGCCCGGCGAGCTGGGCGGCGCCAACCCGGACGGGTGGCTTGCGGCGCTGCGGATCGAGTTGGCGCAGGCGGCTGCGCACCTGGGCCGCACCCCTGAGGTCAACAGCGTGTTCGTCGGCGGTGGCACACCGTCGCTGCTGGGCGGGCCCGGGCTGGCCGCGGTTCTCGACGCCGTGCGGCCGCACTTCCCGCTGGCGGCGGGTGCCGAGGTCACCACGGAAGCCAACCCGGAGTCGACGTCTCCACTGCTGTTCGACCAGCTGCTGGCGGCCGGATACAACCGGATCTCGCTGGGCATGCAGTCGGCGGCTGCGCATGTGTTGGCGGTCCTCGACCGGAAACACTCGCCGGGCCGGGCGCTCGCCGCGGCGCGGGAGGCCCGTGCGGCCGGGTTCGACCACGTCAACCTCGACCTGATCTACGGCACGCCGGGGGAGTCCGACGACGACCTGCTGCGCTCGGTCGACACCGTCGTCGAGGCCGGCGTAGACCATGTCTCGGCGTACGCGCTGGTCATCGAGGACGGCACGGCGATGGCCCGGCGGGTGCGCCGCGGCGAGCTCCTACCGACCGACGACGACGTGCTGGCCCGCCGCTACGAGCTGCTCGACGCGCGCTTGGCCGGCGCCGGTTTCGCCTGGTACGAGGTCTCGAACTGGAGCAGGCCCGGCGGTGAGTGCCAACACAACATCGGCTACTGGAACGGCGGCCAGTGGTGGGGTGCGGGACCGGGCGCGCACGGTTTCGTCGACTCCGTGCGCTGGTGGAACGTCAAGCATCCGAGCGCGTACGCCCAGACCCTGGCCGATGGTCGACTGCCGGTGGCCGATTACGAGCACCTCGACGCCGGAACCCTGCACATCGAGGACGTGATGCTGCGGGTGCGGTTGCGCGACGGGCTGCCGACGAACGTGCTCAGTGCGCCCGAGCGGGAGCGCGCCGACGTTGCGGTCGCCGACGGGCTGTTGAGCCGCGCCGGGGACCGTTTGGTGCTCACCGACCACGGCAGGCTGCTGGCCGACGCGGTGGTCCGCGATCTGCTGGACTGACCGCGCCCAACGTGAGCTTGTGCTCGAAGATTCGGCGATTTCTCGCGCATAAGCTCACGTTCGCGGGCCGGGCGTTGAACGATTGTCCGATGGACATCGTTGTGACCAGCGATGACGACCGCGGTGGATGAGCGATGACTCCCGACCCCGCGCAGGCCGAGTTGCTGCGCGCGATCCACGACGAGCACAGCCAGGCGCTGCTGCGATACGTGCTGCGGCTGACCCGCGGTGACATGCCGTTCGCCGAGGACGTGGTGCAGGAAGCGCTGCTGCGGCTGTGGCGCAAACCCGAGATCCTGCAGCAGCCGGGTGACGCCGCGCGGGCGTGGCTGTTCACCGTCGCACGCAACCTCGTCATCGACGACCGGCGCAGCGCGCGCTTCAGCCGGGAACTGCAGACCGACGACCTGCCCGAGCGGCCCTCTCTCGACGCGATCGGTCCCGCGGTCGACAAGTGGGTGCTCACCGAGGCGCTGAAATCGCTCAGCGCCGACCATCGAACGGCGATCGTGCGCGCCTACTACCTCGGGCAGACTGTCGCCGACATCGCCGAGCACGAGCGGGTCGCACCGGGCACCGTCAAGTCCAGGCTTCATTACGGGTTGCGCGCGTTGCGGATTGCGCTGCAGGAAAGGGGGGTTGTCCAATGAGCGACAAGTTCGACCGGACACCCGACGACAACCTCGCGGAATGGGATGCGGCCTACGTCCTCGGCGCGCTGAGCCTTGAGGAACGTCGCACCTACGAGGACTACCTCGCTGCGAACCCGGCGCGCGCCGCGGAGCTGACCGACCTCGCCGAGATGCCCGCGATCCTTGACGCGCTCAGCCGCGACGAGGCCGCGGCGCTGATCGATCTGGACGATGCTCCCGCCGCTGATCACTCCGCCGACGTCGCCTCACTGGCGCAGGCCGCCGCCAAGCGGCAACGGCGCTCACGGCGCTCGATGCTCGCGGCGACCATCGCGGTTGCGGCGGCCCTCGCGGTTGTCGGGGGCGTCGTGGGCGCGACGGTCTTTCCGCGCACGTCGTCGGTGCAGACGGTGGCGATGGAGCCGATGCAGCCCGGTCAGCGTCAGGGCCTGACCGCGCAGCTGGCGGTCACCGAGAAGAAGTGGGGCACCGAGCTCAACTGGGCCTGCGAGTACACCAAGGACTGGGCCCGCGACGTCGACAGCTACGACATCGTGGTGACCACGCGCGACGGCGTCCAGACGGCCGTGGGTTCGTGGCGCCCCGCGGGTGACGAGGCGACCGGATTGTCCGCGGCCACCAGCATCCCCACCGCCGAGATCCGCAGCATCGACATCCGGGTGTCGGGCAGCGACGAACCGCTGGCTGTCCGCACCTTGTGACGGCTCGGACGCGCCCCAAACCGTCGGCGGATTGACGTCACGGCAAGCTAATTCGAACGTGATCGGCACCACGTTCGTGAAGCCTTCGTAGGTTCCACAAATGAGCCCGGTTATGCCAGTATTGCGGCCATGGCGTGTGGCTTCTTAGGCAAGGCTATCCAGGCTTTGGGACTCAGCTGACGTGACCGATACCGCCCCATCCGAGGATTCCGCACGCCCCGACGCGGTCGCGATCATCGGGATCGGTTGCCGCGTGGCCGGTGCGATCGGCACGCCGGAACAGTTCTGGAACTTCCTGCTCGACGGCGGCAGCGACGTCCGCGAGGTCCCGCCGGAGCGCTGGGAGCCGTACCTCCAACGCGATCCCCGCAACGCGGCGGTGCTCAAGGACGTCACCCGGTGGGGAACGTTCCTCGACGACCTAGCCGGGTTCGACGCCGAATTCTTCGGGGTCTCACCGCGCGAGGCCGAGCTGATGGACCCCCAACAGCGGTTGGCGCTCGAGGTGAGCTGGGAGGCGCTCGAGCACGCTGGCGTTCCGCCGAAGTCGTTGGCGGGCAGCGACACCGCGGTGCTGATGGGCGTCAACTCCGACGACTACGGCAAGCTGATCATGGAAGACCTATCGGGCATCGAAGCCTGGACCGGCATCGGCACGTCGCTGTGCGGCATCGCCAACCGTGTCTCACACCTGCTCGACCTGCGCGGCCCCAGCGTCGCCCTCGACGCGGCGTGCGCGGCCTCGCTGGTCGCGGTGCACCAGGCGTGCCAGATGCTCAATGCCGGTGAGACGTCGCTGGCGCTGGCCGGCGGGGTCAGCGCCTTGATCGGACCGGGTCTGACCCGGGTGCTCGACGTGGCAGGCGCGACCGCGCCCGACGGCAGGTGCAAGACCTTCGACGCCTCGGCCGACGGCTACGGGCGCGGCGAAGGCGCAGGCGTGGTGGTGCTCAAACGCCTCGCCGACGCGGTGCGCGACGGCGACCACGTGTACGCGGTCGTGCGGGGCGGCGCGGTGGCGCAGGACGGGCGCACCGTCGGCATCATGTCGCCCAACGGCGACGCGCAGGCCGACATGTTCCGGCGCGCATGCCAATTCGCCGGCATCGCGCCCGCGAGCGTCGGTTTCGTCGAGGCGCACGGCACCGGCACCCCGTCTGGTGACCCCACCGAGGTCGGGGCGCTCGCGTCGGTCTACGGGGCCGACCGGCCCGCCGATGCGCCGTGCAGGATCGGGTCGGTGAAGCCCAACGTCGGCCACCTCGAAGGCGGCGCCGGAGTGGTGGGACTCATCAAAGCCGCGTTGGCACTGCATCATCGGACCATCCCTCCGACGGCGGGTGTCACCTCGTTGACTCCGGCCGTCGACTGGGCCAACAGCGGCCTGCGGGTGCCGACGCGGGTCGAACCCTGGGACAGTTCCGACGGTGCGCCGCGGCGGGCCGCGGTGTGCAGTTACGGCTACGGCGGAACGATCGCCCACGTGCTCCTCGAGGAGGCGCCCGACGCGCAACCGGCGGCGCAAAGTCCACCCGTGCAACGACTTCCGGCGATCATTCCTGTCTCGGCGCGCAACGTCGCCCGGTTGCGCACCCAGGCGGGTGCGCTCGCGCAATACCTGCGAGACCACCCCGTCCCGATCGAGGAAGTCGCGGCGACGCTGTGGACGCGGCGTTCACACGAACCGGCCAGGGCCGCCGTGGTGGCCGACGACGCCGACGGTGCGGCCGCCGCGTTGACCGCACTGGCCGAAGACGTCCCTGACCCATCCGTGGTGACCGGTACGGTGCTGCCTGCCGTGGTCAACGGCGCGGTCTGGGTGTTCTCCGGTCACGGCTCACACTGGGCCGGTATGGGTGGCGAACTGCTCACGGCGGCACCGGAATTCGCCACGGTGATCGACACGATCGATCCGGTGTTCACCGTGGAGCTGGGATTCTCGGCGCGCCAGGCGCTGACCACGGGAGAGCTCGGCGGCACCGACCAGGTGCAGGCGCTGACGTTCGCGATGCAGGTGGGTCTGGCCGCGATGCTGCGTGCGCGCGGCGTCACTCCGGCGGCGGTCATCGGACACTCGGTCGGTGAGGTCGCGGCCTGTGTCACCGCAGGGGTTTTCGATCTCACCGTCGGTGCCGCGGTGGCGTGCTACCGCGCCCGCGGTTTCCGGTCGGTGATGGGCAAGGGCGCGATGGCGCTCGTGCGGCTCCCGTTCGCCGAAGCCGAGCGGCGGTTGGCCGGGCGGGCCGACGTGGTGGCGGCGATCAGCGCGTCGCTGGAGTCGACGGTGATATCGGGCACGGTCGATGCGGTCGACGACGTCTGCCAGGAGTGGACCGAGCAAGGCTTCATGCTACGTCGCGTCAACACCGACGTCGCTTTCCACAGCCCCGCGATGGACGCGCTGACCGGCGAGCTCGGACGCCTCACCGCTTCGCTTCCGCCGTCGCGCACACCCGAGATTCCGCTCTACACAACGGCGTTGGCCAACCCCCGCTCGGTGGCACCACGCGATCAGCACTACTGGGTGGCCAACCTGCGCGACCGGGTGCGGTTCGCCGAAGCCGTCTCGGCGGCCATCGAGGACGGGCATCGGCTGTTCCTCGAGGTGTCGGCGCACCCGGTGGTGGCGCACTCGATCGTCGAGACGCTCACGACAGCCGGCGCTGACCAGCACGCCGTCGTCCCGCTGTTACGTCGTGAGCGCCCCCAGATGCATTCGGTGGCAACGGCGGTCGCCGCACTGCACTGCCACGGTGCTCCGGTGCAGCACCAGCTGTCGTCGGTGTCCTGGGTGGCCGATCTCCCGGTGACGCAGTGGCACCACCGCCACTTCTGGCGCACTCCCACCCCTCCACCCGGCGGCCGAGGTGTGCACGACGTCGACACCCACACCCTGCTCGGCGGCCGGATCGAGGTGACCGGTGCGGTCGCCTCCAAGATGTGGCAGACGCGCGTGGACCTTGAATCCCGTCCGTATCCGGGCGACCACCCGGTGAAGGGCACCGAAATCGTGCCCGCCGCCGTCATCATCAACACCTTCCTCGGTGCCGCCAACGAGCTGGACACGCGTTGTGACCGCGCGGGCAGGGACCTCGTCGACGTCCGGCTGCGCACCCCGGTGGCGCCGGGACGCGCCCGCGACGTGCAGGTGGTCCTGCAGGACCGCGGGCTGACGCTGGCCACACGCGTCGTCGACGACGACGAGGACACCGTCGACGGCGGCTGGTTGACCCACAGCAGCGCGGTGGTCGCGGCCGATGACGACATCGAAGACCTCCTCGGGGAGGTGTTCGACGAGTCGTCCGCGCGCGACGGCTGCCGTGACCTGTTGCCGTCGAACCATGTCGTGGACACGCTCGCGACACTGGGTGTGGCCGCAATGGGATTCGATTGGGAGATCCTCGAACTGCACGGCGGAGACGGCGAACTGGTCGCCCGGGTCGCCGCGCGCGGGGACCGGGCGACGCCGGACACCTGGGCCCCGCTGCTGGACGCGGCGACCTCGGCGGCCTCCACGGTGTTCGACGGGCCACCGCGACTGCGGATGCCCGCCCACATCGACCGCGTGCAGGTGCACGGCCGACCGCCGGCCGTGGTGCTGCTGCATGTACGGCGCAGGCCCGGCACCACCACGACCGACGTGTTGCTCGCCGAAGAGTCCGGCAAGGTCCTCGCCTCGCTCACGGGCATGTCGTTCGAGGAGCTCGAGAACCCTTCCGGCAGCGATGTATCTCGGATGCTGCACCGGCTCTCGTGGCAACCGGTGCCGTGGCAGGTCGACAGCCGGCCCGGGGCGGTCGTGGTCGTCGGCGGAGACGCCGCCACCCGCGACTTCGTGACGCGAGACCTGTCGGTTGCCGAGGTGCCCCATGCGCTCTACGGTGATACGGCCGAAATCGCCTCTGCGGCCGAGCCGTTCGACCGTGACACCGTCGTGCTGGTGCTTCCGAGCGCGCACGACACACCGGAACAGTCAGTCGCTGTGGTGACGCAGACGCTGCGCGGGCTGCTCGACCACGGCGCCAAGGCGCGGATGTGGGTGCTCACGCAGGGCGTGTACGAGGGCGCGAACGTGGTGCACGCACCGCTGTGGGGTTTGGCAAGGGTCGCCGCCGCCGAACACCCGAAGACCTTCGGCGGCGTGATCGACGTCGCCACAGCCGAACTGCCGGTCGGGGTGCTCTCCTCGGTGCAGGGCCAACCGGTCGTGGCCTTCCGCGACGGTGCGGCCCATTCGGCGCGGCTCTCCGCGGCAGGGCGGGGGACCGGAGCGCCGATGCAATGCTCGGCCGGCGGCACGTATGTCATCACCGGCGGCACCGGAGCGCTCGGCTTGCGGATGGCGCAGCGGCTCGCCGACATCGGCGCGCGGCGACTGGTCTTGCTTTCCCGCAGCGGTATGCCCGACCGCTGTGAGTGGCAACCGGATTCTGGTCTGGTCCACACGGTCACCGCACTCGAGGAGCGCGGTGTGTCCGTGCGCGTGGTGGCGTTGGACATCGCCGCGGCAGGGGCGGCCGACGCGCTGCGCACCGCGCTGCGCGACCTGCCTCCGGTGCGCGGGGTGATCCACGCCGCCGGTGTCGAAGCGGGTGCGCTGCTGGTCAACACGACGCCCGAGGACTTCACCTCGGCGATGCGTCCCAAGGTCGACGGGACTCTGACCCTCCACGAGGTGTTCCCGCCCGAACAGTTGGACTGGCTGGTTCTGTTCTCGTCGTGCGGCTACCTCGCCGGCTTCCCCGGCCAGGGCGCGTACGCATGCGCGAACTCGTTCCTCGACGGAATGGCGCGCCATCGGCGGGCGCTCGGTGACCGCACCGTCAGCGTCGCCTGGACCGCATGGCGGGGCCTGGGCATGGGCTCGACGTCCGGGTTCGTGGCGGCGCAACTGGACGCGCTGGGCATGGACACCATCGGGGCGGACGAGGCGATGCGGGCACTCGACCTGGCGATGCGCCACGACGATCCGAACGTCGTTGTGCTGCCGCTCCTTCCGGCGGCAGCGTCGGTACCGATGCTGGCCGACGTCGCGCCGACGGAACTCGATGCTCCCGGAGGCGACGATGCGCCGGAGCTGAGCCTGGTGGACGCCGACCCCGAATGCGTCGCCCAGGTCGTCACCGCCGCCGTGGCCGCACAGCTGGGCGTGGCCGAGGCCGACGTCGACACCGGTTTGCCGCTGGTGGAGGTCGGCGTGGACTCGATCATGACGGTAGGGCTGCTCAAGCAACTGGAGAAGCAGACCGGGTTGTCGTTGCCGCCGACACTGCTGTGGGAATACCCGACGGTGGCGGCGGTCTCCGAACGCCTCGTCGAGCTGCTCGGCGTACCGGAGGGTGCGGAGACGGTCGAGGTGTCCTGACCGGCGCCGGCCGAAACCGAAGGTTTGCACGAAAAGCCGCCAGTATTTGCTGCAGTTCTTCAGATTCGGCGGCGCGTTCAAGCTCGCGTCACGACGTCAATTGGGCGACGACCTTCTTCTTGTCGACCTTGCCGACAGCGGTCTTGGGCAGCGTGGGCAGCGGCGCCAGCACGTCGGGCCTGCAGTGCGCCGAAACCCCCCGCTCGTCGAGGAACTGGTTGAGCTCGGCCAGGGTGATCGGGGCGCCCTTGAACACGACTGCGGCGCAGATCTTTTCGCCGAGAAACTCGTCGGGCAGCGCCACCGCCGCCGCGGTGTAGACCGCCGGGTGTGCGAACAGATGCTCTTCGAGATCCGACGCTGACACCGTCTCACCGCCGCGGTGGATGACGTCCTTGATGCGACCCGTCACCTCGACGTAGCCGGCGCGCGGACCGTCGGCGAAGATCCGCACGCGGTCACCGCTGCGGTAGAAGCCGTCCGGGGTGAACGAGCGCGCATTCGCCTCCTCGGCGCGGTAGTAGCCGTTGAGCGTGTAGGGGCCCCGCACCAGCAGCTCGCCTTCCTCACCGGGCGCCACCTGCGCGCCGGACTCGTCGACCACGCGCATCTCGTCGTGCAGCGACATCGGCCTGCCCTGGGTGTTGACCACGACGTCGACCGGATCGCCGGGTCGGGTGAAGTTCAGCATGCCCTCGGCCATGCCGAAGATCTGCTGCAGCCCAGGCGTGAGCCCGGACAGGATGTACTCGGCCTCCTGCGGTGTCATCCGCGAACCGCCGACCTGGACGAGCCGCAACCCCGTCGGCAGCACCGGCTCCCACTCGCACGCCTGCGTCCACACCTTGGCCAGCGCGTTGACCAGCGCGGTGACCGTGACCTTGTGCCGGTCGATCAGCGCGAAGGCGGCCTCCGGACTGGCGTCGGTGGTGAAAACCGATGTCGCGCCGACGGTCATCGACCCCAGCAGTCCCGGGCACGCCAGCGGGAAATTGTGCCCTGCGGGCAACACCACGAGGTAGACATCGTCGCCGGTGAGGTGACACTCCTGCGCGCTCGTCCTGGCGGTGTACAGGTAGTCGTTATGGGTGCGGGCGATGAGCTTCGGCAGACCCGTGGTGCCACCCGACACCAGAAGGAGGGCGGGCGCATCGGGGTCGACCGGCGGCCGCTGGGCCAGGGGACCGTCGAAATCGGCCAGCGCGGACCAGGATTGGAACTGGCCCGGGTCGCCGTGCACGAACACGTGGCGCATCGCCGGGTTGTCCATGACGAGTTCCTCGGCCAGCTCGCGGTAGTCGAACCCGCCGACCGAATCGGGCACGATCAGGCCCACCGCACCGCTGACCGCGGCGAAATGGTTCAGCTCCGCCGACCTGTGCCCCGGCAGGCACATCACCGGAACGACACCCGCACGCAGCACACCGAACAGCGCCACGGCGAACTCGCAGGTGTTCGGCAACTGCAGCATCATGCGGTCGCCGGGGACGATGCCGCGGTCGGCCAGCGCCGCCGCGATCCGCTCGGCGCGGGCATCGAGTTCGGCGAACGTGTAGCTGACGTGCTCGTCGATGACGGCGGTCCGATCGGGCCACGCGGCGACCGCATCTTTGAGGATCGACTCGAGTGGTTCATCGGTCCAGTAGCCCGCGCGGCGGTACTCGTCGGCGCGGTTTGCGGGGAACGGCACGAAACCCGTCATGAGGTCGCCGAGCCCGCCTTCCTGAAGCGGCTGATCTGCTTGTGAGCGCTGCTCGAAACCGGTGCTCATGAAGGATGCGACCCCTTGGGGTAGGTGTGTTCGGTAGGTCGCATATAAGGTAGCGTGCCCCGCGTTAGTTAGGGCAGCCTGTACTAATCCGGAGGACGCGTCGTGGGTGTGGGTGAGACTGGTTCGTCGACAGAGCGAACGACCGATCGCACCGTCCGCGAGGAGGTCGCCGAACTCCTCGGGGTGAGCCCCGACGAGGTCGATCCGAACGCCGACCTGATCGCCTCTGGACTCGACTCGATCCGCATGATGTCGCTGTCCGGCCGGTGGCGCAAACAGGGCATGGACATCAACTTCGCCGCTCTCGCGGAGAACCCCACCGTGGCGGCATGGTCGGCACTGGTGACCGAGCGGTCCGGTGGCGGCAGCGCCGAACCGACGGCCGAGCCCACGCAAACCGGCAACGAGAACGAACCCTTCCCGTTGGCGCCCATGCAGCACGCGATGTGGTTGGGCCGCAACGACGATCAGCAGCTCGGCGGCGTGGCCGCGCACCTGTACGTCGAATTCGACGGTGCCGGCGTCGACCCCGAGCGGCTACAGCACGCGGCCACCAAACTCGTTGCGCGTCACCCGATGTTGCGGATCGAGATCCTTCCGGACGGCACGCAGCGCATCGGTGACCGCGGCCTGCCCGTGACGGTCCACGACCTGCGCGACCTGGACGCCGAGGCCGCCGAGCGGCGACTCGAGTCCATCCGGCACGAGAAATCGCACCAGATCCTCGACGGCGACGTACTCGAGTTGAGCCTGACGCTGCGCCCCGACGGTCGCACCCGGCTGCACGTCGACATGGACATGAACGCCGCCGACGCGGTGAGCTACCGCAAGTTCATGGCCGACCTCGCGGTGTTCTACCGCGGCGGCGATCTTCCCGACCTGGGCTACACCTACCGGGAGTACCGCGCCGCGCTGGCCGCGGCCGATCCGGGCCCCTCCGACGAGGATGTCCGGTGGTGGGCCGAGCGCATCCCTGAACTTCCCGAATCGCCGGCGCTGCCGCTGATTCCGCCTGCCGAACAGGACGACCCCCGGCGCAGCGTGCGGCTCTGGCACATCTTCGACGTGCCGACGCGCGACGCCCTTTTCGCCGCCGCGCACCGCCGTGGCATCACGCCCGCAATGGCCGTCGCGGCGTCGTATTCCCATGCGCTGGCGCGCTGGTCGAGCGGTTCGCGGTTCCTGCTGAACCTGCCGATGTTCGGCCGTGAGCCGTTCCATCCCGACGTCGAGAAACTCGTGGGCTGCTTCACGTCCTCGTTGATGCTCGACATCGACCTCACCGAAGCCCGCACGCCCGCACAGCGGGCACGCGCCGTGCAGGAGACCCTGCACAACACCGCACGGCACTCGGGATACTCGGGCCTTTCGGTGTTGCGCGACCTCGGGCGCCACCGCGGCAACCAGGTGCTGGCACCGATCGTCTACACCAGCGCACTGGGGCTCGGCGACCTGTTCGCCGGCGAGGTCACCGACCAGTTCGGGGCACCGGTGTGGACCATCTCGCAAGGCCCGCAGGTGCTCATCGACGCGCAGGCGACCCCGCTCGTCGACGGCCTGATGATCAACTGGGATGTGCGCGTCGACGCGTTTCGGCCCGGTGTCGCCGACGAGATGTTCGCCTACCACCTCGCCGAGCTGACCCGGCTCGCAACCGACGACGCCGCATGGGACGCACCCGATCCGTCCGCGGTGCCCGAGGCGCAACGAGCCGTCCGGCAGGCGGTCAACAGCACCACGGCGCCGCCGAGCGCAGAGACGATCCACGACGGGTTCTTCAACCGAGCGCTCGCCGACCCCGACGCCCCTGCGGTGTTCAGCCGCGACTGCGAGCTGACCTACGGGGAGCTTCGAGACCGGGCCCTGGGCGTGGCTGCAACGTTGCGCGACAACGGTGTTCGCCCCGGTGACCTCGTCGCACTGATCGGTCCCAAGTGCGCCGAACAGATTCCCGCGGTACTCGGCATCCTCGCGGCGGGCGGCGCGTATCTCCCGATCGGCGCGGACCAACCCGCCGAGCGCACCGCGCGGATTCTCGAGTCGAGCGCGGTGGCCGCGGTGCTCGTATGCGGCAGCGCGCAGACGAACGACACCGGTGTGCCGGTCATCGCCGTCGCCGACGCGATCACCCGCGACACCGACACGCAACCGGTCCAAACCGACCCGAATTCGCTTGCCTACGTGCTGTTCACCTCGGGTTCGACCGGCGAGCCCAAGGGCGTGGAGCTCACCCACGACGCGGTGATGAACACCATCGAGTTCGTCTCCGAGCACTTCAGCCTGCACCGGGGCGATCGCAGCCTGGCGCTGGCCTCGTTGGAAGCCGACATGTCGGTGCTGGAGATCTTCGCGCTTCTGCGCGCAGGCGGCGCGGTCGTGGTGGTCGACGAGGATCAGCGCCGCGATCCGGACACCTGGGCGCGGTTGATCCAGCAGCACAGGGTGACGTTCCTGAACTGGATGCCCGGATGGCTCGACATGCTGCTCGAGGTCGGCGGTGACCGGTTGACCAGCTTGCGGGTGGTGCTGCTCGGCGGCGACTGGGTGCGACCGGAACTGATTCGGGCACTGCGCAACTCGGCTCCGGGCGTCCGCGCCGCCGGTTTGGGCGGAGCGACCGAGACCGCGGTGCACGGCACGATCTGCGAGGTCGACGATCCGCCCGCGTACTGGACGTCGGTGCCCTACGGCACCCCATTCCCGAATAACTCCTGCCGCGTGGTGGCCGCCGACGGATCGGACTGCCCCGACTGGGTGCCCGGCGAACTGTGGTTCACCGGCCGCGGCATCGCGCGCGGATACCGCGGGCGACCCGACTTGACGGCCGAGAAGTTCGTCGAGCACGACGGCCGAACCTGGTACCGCACCGGCGATCTCGTCCGCTACCTTCCCGACGGGACACTGGAGTTCGTCGGCCGTGTCGACCACCGGGTCAAGATCAGCGGCTACCGCATCGAACTCGGTGAGGTCGAGGCCGCGCTGAAGCGGGTCGCCGGAATCGACGCCGCGGTCGCCGCCGTCATTCCCGGCGAACGCGATGTGCTCGCGGCGTTGGTGCGCACCGACGACCCCGCGGTCGACGCGCGGACGGTCACCCAGGCCATGACCGATCTCGTGGCCGCCCACATGATCCCGAAGATCATCGCGGTGTCCGACCGCATCCCGTTCACCGTCAACGGCAAGATCGACCGCAAGGCCGCGGCCCGGCTGCTCGCTGACGTGGAACCGCCTGCGGCCCAGGAGTACCGGGCGCCGGCCACACCGTTGGAGTCGGCGTTGGTGGCGATCGTCGCAGACGTGCTCGATGTCGATGACGACGTGCGCGTGGGTGTGGACGACGACTTCTTCTCCCTCGGAGGGGATTCCGTCCTGGCCACCCAGGTGATCGCCCGGGTGCGCGACTGGCTGGACACCCCGACGGTGTTGGTCACCGACATGTTCGCCGCCCGGTGCGTCGCCAAACTCGCCGAACGACTCCTCGGCCGCGAACCCGACGGCGAGCGGCTCAACGCCGTCGCCGAGGTCTACCTGGAGGTCGCGCAGATGGACAGCGCCGCGGTGCTGTCCGAGCTCGAATCGTCAGCCTAGGGCCTCAGCGAAGGGCACTGGCCAGCCGTCGCCACTTATCGCGCGGGAACTCACGCGGGTCGGCGGTCAGCACCTGCACGCACACGTGGTCGGCACCGGCGTCGTGGTGCTGCTGAACGCGGTCCAGCACGGTCTGTTCGTCGCCCCAGGCGATGATCGCGTCGAACAACCGGTCGCTGACCGTCGCCACGTCCTTTTCGGTGAAGCCCGACCGCAACAGGTTGTTGGCATAGTTGGGCAACGCCAGATACGAACGCAGCCAATCGGTTCCGAGTGCGCGGGCCTCGCTGGCGTCGGTGGTGAGCAGCACCGTCTGCTCGGGGAGCAGCAGCGGACCCTCGCCGAGCTGCTCGCGGGCGTAGCGCGTGTGATCCGGGGTGACCAGATAGGGGTGAGCGCCGCGCGCCCTGGTCGCGGAGAGTTCGAGCATCTTGGGGCCCAGGGCCGCGAGTACCCGGTTGGCGACCGGAACCGGCTGGGGAGCCGCATCGATATCGTCGAGGTACTTACGGGTCGCCGCGAGTGGCTTGCGGTAGAGCCCCGGTTCCTTCGAATCGATCAGCGGGGCATGGCTGACCCCGATGCCCAACAGGAAGCGTTCGCCGTGGGTGTCGGTCAGCGACGCGTAGCGAGCGGCCACGTCGGCGGGCTCGTGCATCCAGAGGTTGAGGATTCCGGTGGCGATCACCACCTGCTTCGTCGCCGAGAGCAGGTTGTCCACCGAATCGAGGACCGGCCCGCCCACGTCGGGGATCCACAGGGCCGAGAACCCGAGGTCCTCCAGCTCCGCGGCGGCTTCGGCCGCTTCACCCTGATCGCCGTAGCGCAACTGCGAACTCCAGATACCGACGCCTGCCAGGTCCATGAACGATCCCTTCGAAAGGTGTGAGCCCGTAATCGATGCCTTTCACGTTACGTAGCGACCGCCGCCTCATAGGCGACCGGTAGGGTTAGGCGACCCTTACCCACCGCTAGACCTGGAGGGTGCATGACCGCTGTGCAACCCGCGCCCGCCATCGAGACGGGTTCCCCCGAAACCGCGGCCGATGCAGCCAAGCGCGCAGCCACCTACGACAAGCTCGCGCTGCAGCAGCTGCTCGCGCCCACCCGGGCGCGTTCGTCGCGGGCGCAGCGGTACCAGCTGCTGGCCTCGGCGGCGACGATCGTGCCGTTCATCGGCATCGTGGAGATCGGGCGTGAACTGCTCGCCGACGGGCCGCCGGACACCGCCAGGCTCTGGACCGTCGTCGCCATCGTGGTCGTCGCGCTGCTGGTACGCACGCTCGCCGGCGGTGCTGCGCTCACGATCACCCACTTCGCCGACGTGGATCTGCAGCGGTCGTTGCGGCTGCGGATCGTCGACAAGCTGGGCCGGTTGCCGCTGGGCTGGTTCGGCAGCAAGTCGTCGGGCGAGGTGAACAAGGCCGTCCAGAACGACGTCGGCGAACTGCACTTCCTGGTCGCCCATTCGGCGGTGGAGAACACCGGGGCGCTGGCCACCCCGCTGTTCGGCCTCATCTACTGCTTCTACCTCGACTGGCGGCTGGGCCTGCTGGCAATGGCCACCGTGCCGTTCTACATCGGCATCTACCTCGCGCTGGGGCGCGACTCCCGAACGCAGATGGAACGGCTCGACCAGGGCGTCGAACGGATCAGCGCCACCATCGTCGAGTTCATCGCCGGGGTGTCAGTGGTCAAGACGTTCGGCCAGGCCGGCAAGGCGCACAAGCGTTTCGCCGACGCCGCCGACGAGTTCAACGAGAGCTTCGCGGGATGGATCGGACCGCTGGTTCGGGTCAAGGCGGTGTCGTCGGTCTTCATCGACACCCCGGTGCTGCTACTGGCCAACCTGGCCGGCGGATTCTGGTTCGTCCGCAGCGGCTGGGTCAGCCCGATCGAGGTGCTGGGCTCGACGCTGGTCGCGGTGACCATCCCGGCGGCCGTGCTGACCGTCGGCTACTCCACGCACATCAAACGCCAGGCCGCGGCCGCCGCCGGGCGCCTACAGCGCCTGCTGGACACACCCGTGCTGCCCGTCGCGCGCGAACCGCAGGTACCGCAGGACAATTCGATCCGATTCGAAGATGTCCGGTTCTCCTACGACGGCGAGAACACCGTCCTGCACGACGTGTCGCTCACACTTGAAGCCGGGACCATCACCGCGCTGGTCGGGCCGTCGGGCAGCGGCAAGTCGACGCTGGCCACGCTCGTGCCGCGCTTTCACGACGTCACCGCGGGCGCGATCCGCGTCGGTGATGTCGACGTCCGCGACATCGCGCCCGCCGAGCTGTACCGGCACGTCGGGTTCGTGCTGCAGGACGTGCAACTGCTCGGCATCAGCGTCGCCGACAACATCCGCCTCGGCCGCGCCGGCGCCACCGAAGAGGACGTCGTCGCGGCGGCCAAGGCCGCTCGCATCCACGACCGGATCCTGCAGCTGCCAAGGGGATACGACTCCGTCATCGACGAGGACGCGCACTTCTCCGGTGGCGAAGCTCAGCGCGTGAGCATCGCGCGCGCCGTGCTGGCCGATACGCCGATCCTGGTGCTCGACGAGGCGACCGCGTTCGCCGACCCCGATTCGGAGGCCCAAATCCAAGAGGCGTTGTCGCGGCTGATCGTCGGGCGCACCGTGCTGGTCATCGCGCACCGGCTCGGCTCGATCGTGTCCGCCGACAACGTGGTCGTGCTGGATCAGGGACGCGCCGTCGAACAAGGCAGGCATGACGAGCTGCTCGCCGCGGGCGGGCAGTACGCGCGCATGTGGCAGTCCTACACCGCAGGGCACGCACGGGAATGGGAGGTGGCCCGATGATCCGGGGCTTTCTGCAGATCCTCGGCCCGCAGCGGGGCCGGATGTTCAGCTTCCTGGCGGTGGTGACCGTCTACGGAATCCTGCACGGCCTGGTGATGCTGCTGCTGGTGCCGGTGACGGTCTCGCTGTTCGACGGCGACTACGCCGCCACCGGCCGCTGGCTGGGCCTGATGGCGGTTACCGTGCTGGTCGCGTCGGTGCTCAGCTACGTTCAAGCCAAACTCGCGATCCGCATGGCGCTGACCACGATGCGGCTGCTGCACCACCGGCTCGGCGACCACATGGTGACCCTGCCGCTGGGCTGGTTCAGCCGTGAGACGGTCGGCAAGGTCTCTCAGATCGCGGTCAAGGGAACGGTTTTCGTCGGCACCAGCGGCGGCAACCTGGTCACCCCGCTGGTGGTCAACACCGTCAGCGCGGTGACCGTGGTGGCCGGCCTGTTCTACTTCGACTGGCGGATCGGGCTCGTCGCTCTAATCGGCGGTGTGCTGCTGGTGATGTGCGGGCGGTTCGCCTCCCGGCTGATCGCCGGCGCCGAGGTGCGCACGCACGATGCGGCGATCGAGGTCAACAATCGGGTGATCGAGTTCGCGCGCTACCAACCCGTGCTGCGGGCCTTCGGACGCACCGGGGCCGACTACACGCCCCTGGGCGACGCGCTGCAGACCCAGCATCGCGCCGGACGCGCTGCCTTGTGGCAGTCGGTGACCGGGCTGCTGCTGAACGGCGTTGCGGTGCAGGCGGTTTTCTCGGCGCTGATCGCGGCGGGTGTGTGGGTCGCGGTCCAGGGCGACATCAACCCCGTCACGCTGGTGGCCATCCTCGGGCTCGCCGCCCGGTTCGCCTCACCGCTGTCGCAGCTGGCCGAACTCGGGTCCGCGGTCAGGCTGGCGACCGCCGAGCTGGAGCGCATCACCTCCATCCTGGACACCCCGTCGTTGACAGAGCCGGCCACCGCGAGCACGCTTCCGGCGCCTGGGCGCGTCGAGCTCGACCGCGTCGCGTTCGGCTACTCGGACCGCAAGGTGCTCACGGACGTCAGTTTCGTCGCCGAACCGGGCACCATGACCGCGATGGTCGGCCCGTCGGGCTCGGGTAAGTCGACGATCACCAAGCTGATCGCGCGCTTCTATGACGTCGACGGCGGCGTGGTCCGGGTCGGCGGCGTGGACGTGCGGGACCAGCTGACCGCCGACCTGATGGCGCAACTGTCGCTGGTCTTCCAGGACGTGTATCTGTTCGACGACACGCTGTGGGAGAACATCCGCATCGGTCGGCCCGACGCCGACGACGCCGCCATCGTGGAAGCCGCGCGCACCGCGGGCCTGTTGTCGGTCGTCGAGCGCCTGCCCGACGGCTGGCAGACCCGGGTCGGTGAAGGCGGTTCGGCACTCTCGGGCGGCGAACGGCAGCGGGTGTCGATCGCGCGGGCGCTGGTCAAGAACGCGCCCATCGTGCTGTTCGACGAGGCGACCAGCGCGCTGGACCCGGAGAACGAACATCACGTCGCCGAGTCCATCCGAACGTTGGCCCAACACAGCACCGTCGTCGTGATCGCACACAAGCTGTCCACGGTCACCGCCGCCGACAACATCGTCGTGCTGTCCGCCGACGGCTCGGTCGAGGACCAGGGCAGCCATGCCGAGCTGATGGCCCGCGGCGGCCAGTACGCGCAGTTCTGGAATCAACGCGTCGCCGCCAGCGGGTGGGTGATGGCAGCCGCGGAACGATAACTGCGTTCGCGCACGTCAGAATGGGTAGAGCTACGCGAAGCGGCGAAGCGGACAGGACCGGGATGCCCCTTAGCGGAGGGGCGACGTAGGCGTGTCCGGGGCGCGAAGGATAGGGTAACCTCACTTCCGATTTAGGACAGCCTGCGCTAATCACACGGAGGAATTCATGAGTGTTTTCACCGCGGAATCGCAGGCCCGCTCATCGCACCTGTCCGGTCTTCCACGCCGCCCCGACGCGACTCCGACGCGATGATCGACGAACGGAGCCAGCTAACCTTCGCGCCCTGGATCAAACGTTCCGCGGGACAGTCGTCCGACGGTGCGACCATCGTCTTCCCGCACGCCGGCGGCGCGGCCGCGGCCTACCGCGCGTTCGCCTCGGCGCTGGCCCGCACCGGTGACGACGCGTACGTGGTCCAGTACCCGCAGCGCGCGGACCGGCTCCGCCATCCCGCACCGGAGACGGTGCAGGATCTGGCCGCCGACCTGTTCGCCGCGGGGGACTGGTCCGAACTGGGACCGCTGCGCTTGTTCGGCCACTGCATGGGTGCGGTGATCGCATTCGAGTTCGGCCGCGTGGCCGAGCGCAACGGCGTTCCCGTCCACCAGCTGTGGGTCTCGGCGAGCCAGGCCCCCTCGACCATCGCCACCTCACCGCGCCTGCCGACGGCCGCGACCGAAGTCGTCGCCAACATGGTCGACCTCGGCGGGACCGACCCCCGCCTGTTGGCCGACGAGGACTTCATCGAACTGCTCGTTCGCGCGGTGCGTGCGGACTACGAGGCGTTCAACCGCTACGCTTGTGAACCCGACGTCCGCCTCGCCGCCGACATACACACCATCGGTGGCCGCAACGATCACCGAATCAGCCCAGACATGTTGCGCGGATGGGAGACTCACACCCAGGGCGCTTTCACGCTGTCGTTGTTCGACGGCGGCCACTTCTACATCAACGACCATCTCGACGCCGTCGCGGAGTTGGTCAATGCCGGTTAGCGCGCCCGACGGCGTCGGCGACGATCCGATCGTCATCGTGGGGATGGCGATCGAGGCGCCGGGAGGAATCGACACCGTCGAGGACTACTGGGATCTGTTGGTCAACCGCCGCGAGGGCCTGTGCCCTTTCCCGCGGGACCGCGGCTGGTCGGTCCGCGACATCCTCGACGGGTCGACGCGCGACGGGTTCAAGCGCATCCACGATCTCGGCGGATTCCTCGCTCGCGCAGCCGAATTCGATCCGGAGTTCTTCGGGATCTCCCCGCGGGAAGCGGTCGCGATGGATCCGCAGCAGCGGGTCGCGCTCCGGGTGGCGTGGCGGGCACTGGAGAACAGCGGCATCAACCCCGACGACCTCGCGGGCCACGACGCCGGCTGCTATGTGGGCGCTTCGGTGATGGGCTACGGTCCCGACCTTGCCGAATTCTCCAATCTGACCGGGCATTTGATGTCGGGCACCGCGCTCGGCGTGATCTCGGGGCGCATCGCTTACACCCTCGGTCTGGCAGGTCCCGCGTTGACCATCGACACCTCGTGTTCGTCGACGCTGACCGCGATCCACACCGCTTCACAGTCGCTGCGGTCGGGAGACTGCGACCTGGCGCTGGCCGGCGGTGTCTGCGTGATGGGCTCAGCCGGCTTCTTCGTCGAATTCTCCAAACAACACGCGCTGTCTGACGACGGTCACTGCCGGCCCTACAGCGCGCAAGCCAGCGGAACCGTATGGGCCGAGGGCGCGGCCATGTTTGTCCTGCAGCGCCGGTCGCGGGCGCTGCGCGACGGACGCCGCGTTCTCGCCGAGTTGCGGGCGACCTGCCTCAACCAGGACGGCCGCTCGGTCGGGCTGACGGCACCGAGCGGCCCGGCGCAGGCGCGGTTGTTCGCACGGGCCCTCGAACAGAGTGGACTGCGTCCGCACGACATCGGGATGGTCGAGGGGCACGGCACCGGCACCCGGCTCGGGGACCGCACCGAGCTTATCTCGCTCGTCGGGACCTACGGCGCCACCGAACCCGGCCAGGGCCCGCTGCTCGGCTCGGTGAAGTCCAACCTCGGGCACACCCAGGCGGCCGCCGGGGGACTCGGCCTGGCCAAAGCCCTGATCGCCGCCGAACACGGCGCCATCCCCGCCACCTTGCACACCGACGAGGCAAGCCGCGAAATCGACTGGGAAACCCAAGGATTGCGGCTGGCATCGGAGCTGACGCCCTGGCCCGCCACCAACGGTGAGCGGTTCGCGGCGGTCACCGCGTTCGGCATGAGCGGCACCAATGCCCACGTGATCGTGTCGGTTCCGTCGAGCCGTCCCGAGGCGGCGTGATGGCCACTGGTTTCCCCGACGGCCGGGTGCCCGTCGTGTTGAGTGCGCACGCCGAGGAACTGCTGGCCGCCGACGCCGAGGCGATACTGCGCTACCTCGATCGCGAGCCCGACGTGGCGGCGGTGGCCTCGACCTTGCTGCGCACCCGGCGCATACGCAGGCACCGCGCGGTCGTGCGCGCCGCCGACACCGCCGAACTGGCCGAGGGGCTCCGAGCGATCGCCGACGGCGGTACGCACCCGCTGACGGTCCGCTCGTCGCAATCAACCGCGCCACGAACGGCTTTCGTCTTCCCCGGACAGGGCAACCAGTGGCCGTCCATGGGGGCGGACGCCTACCGGCGGTCAGCGGTGTATCGCACCCACGTCGACCAATGCGCCGAGGCGTTCGTCGCCGCAGGCGAGCCGTCACCGCTGCCGTACCTGACCGCGGAGACCAACGGCGGTTCCTGGTCGCAGACACAGATCCAGTCGGCGCAGTTCACCCACGCCGTCGCGCTGGCCCAGATGTGGCGCTCATGCGGAATCGCACCCGACATGGTGGTCGGGCACAGCCTCGGTGAGGTCGCGGCCGCCTACGTCGCCGGGAGCATCGCGCTGCCCGACGCGGCCGCTGTGGTCATCGCCCGAGCCAGGGCAGTCGAGCGGCTTTCCGGTGACTACGGCATGGCCGCGCTGGGGGTTTCACTGGCCGACGCCGAGCGGTTGATCGAATCGACGCCGGGGTGGCTCGAGGTGTCGGCGGTCAACGCCGCCGCGTCGGTGGCGGTGGCGGGGGAGCGCGCAGCGATCAGCGCGCTCGTCGCGACCGCGACCGAACATGGCCTGTTCGCCCGCGAACTGGACGTGAACTATCCGGGACACACCAGTGCGCTGGAGCGGGTGCGCGAGGACCTGCTCGCGATGCTTCCCGACACCGAGTTCGGCGACGCCCCAGTCGAGTTCATCGGCTCGACCACTACCGACGTGGTGCCCGCGGGCACCACGTTCACCTCCTACTGGTACCAGAACCTGCGCAACACCGTGCGATTCGACCGGGCCGTTGCGGCCGCGGCCCGCCGCGGTGCCACGGCGTACATCGAGATGTCGGCGCATCCGGCCCTGCTGTTCGCGCTGGGCGACCTGCTGGCCGACGAGGACCCACTGGTTATCGGATCGGGGCATCGCGACCTTTCCGCCATCGACGCGCTGTCGACCAGCATCGCCACCGCCGCGGTGGCCAACCCCGAATTTCGTTGGGCCGACCTGGTCGACGTCACTGCGCATCCCCAGCTGCGCGGCTTCCCGAACGCGCCGATGCGGGCGGTGCGGCTGTGGGCACAACCGCAGCCGCTGGCCCCGGTCTACGGTCTCACCGTCGCCCATGAGAAATGGGACGCCACCGCAGCGCGATCAGACCAGATCGCGCGGCGCGTCGCCGTCGTCGAGCTTGCCGGCCCGCGCGGGCCGCTCGGTGAACAGCTGCGCTCGGCGCTGCGGGACAACGGATCCGACATGGTCGAGCCGTCCGACGCTGAGCTCGTCGTCGCCGTCGCACCCCTACTCGACCATCCCGACGCCGAACGCGCGGCCCACGACATCTCCCAGCTCGTCGGCGAGGGCCTGCTTGATTACGTCGACGCGTCGGGACCGCACTGCCGCGCGGTGTGCCTGGTGACGGTCGGCGGTGAGCACGTCCAGCCGGGGGAGCCGGTCGCGTTGCCCGCGCAGACCGCCCTGGCGGCGATGCACCGCAGTCTCGGCTTCGAGCGACCCGAGCAGGCGTTCAGGCATCTCGACCTGCCCTCCTGGGAACCCGACAACACCCTCACCGCCGCGGCGGTCAGTGCACTTCTGTCCGGCGGCGACGAAGTTGCCGTGCGCGACGATGGTTCGGGTCCAACGGTTTTCCTCCGCTCCGTCGCGGAGGCGATGGAACCCGCACCCTCGTGGCTCTCGGCGCCCGGCGCGTTCGACGACGTCGTGATCACCGGCGGTAATGGCGCGGTGGCATTGCATTTCGCCCGGTATCTGGCCGCCCACGGGGCACGCCGCATCGTGCTGCTCAGCCGCCGCGGTGTCGACGCCGCCACCAAGGCCGACCTCGCCGCGACCGCATCGGGCCTCGACGTGGTCGCGCCGCGGTGTGACATCACCTCCGCCGAGGAGGTGGCCGCGGCGGCCGAGGAGTTCGGCGGCGACGGTGCGTCTCTGCTCATCCATGCGGCGGGCGCGGCGGCCTTCGCCGATCGGGACGAGCTCACATCGGAGACGTTCGTCGAGGCGGCGGCCGCGAAGATCGGCGGGCTGGCCAGGGCGGCCGAGCTCTGGCCGATGCGCGGGGATGGTCGAATCCTGGTGTGCTCCTCGGTGTCCGGAGTGTGGGGTGGGCGCGCACACGCCGCATACTCGGCTGCCAACCGGATGCTCGACGTGATGGCGGGCCAGTTGCGGGCCAAGGGGCAGCACTGCGTGGCCGCCAGGTACGGATTGTGGCGCGGCAGCGGCATCGCCGACGCGGACGAGGTGACCAAGATCGAGCGCTCCGGGCTGCTGGCGATGTCCCCGGACGCCGCCGTCGAGGCCAGCCTGCGCGACCACGGCGAGGATCCGCTGCTGTTCAGCGCGGACCAGGCTCGGTTGCGGGTGTTCTTGGAGAGCCGGACGGCAGAGCACAACGAAACAGCCGTGGCCGCACCGGAACCCGCGCGCGACACCACGGCGGTGGTGACGTCGGAGCTGGGTGCGGTGCTCAACATCGAGGCGAGCTCGATTGACCTCGAGACGTCGTTGCTCGACCTGGGGGTCGACTCGCTCCTGGCTTTGGATCTGCGTAAACGGCTGCAACGGGCGACCGGACACAAGGTGTCGCTGGCGGTCCTGCTCGGCGGCGTTACCGGCGGCGAACTCATCGCCGACCTCGACAGCAAAGAACGATCAGAGAAGGTGGACAACGCGTGACTGACACGGTCGATATCCGCGAGCAGGTGGAGGACCGCCGGCTGGAGTTGTTGCGCCGCAAGCTCGCCGAGCGGGGTCTGCGCGGTGAGAACACCTCGACCGACGAACAAGACGGGCTGTCCGACGGCCAGCGCCGCATGTGGTTCGTCCAAGCGGCCGACCCGACCGGGGCGATTCTCAACATCTGCCTGTCCTACCGACTCACCGGCAACCTCGATGTCGCCCGGTTGCACGACGCCGTCAAAGCAGTCGCCGCGCGTCACGCCGCGCTGCGCACCACCTACGGCGTCGACGAAGACGGCGAACCACAACCGACCGTCCACGACGACCTGATGCCGGGCTGGACCGTGCACGACCTGACCGAGCTGTCCGAGCATGCGCGCCGGCTGCGCCTGGAGGTGCTGGCCCAGCGCGAGTTCTGCGCCCCCTTCGATCTGAGCACCGACTCGCCGCTGCGGCTCACCGTTGTGCGCACCGCGCCCGACGAACACGTCATGCTGCTCGTGGCGCACCACATCGCCTGGGACGACGGCTGCTGGCAGGTCTTCTTCGGCGATCTCACGCGCGCGTACGCCGGTGAGGCCTTGGCGCCCGCGGTCACACCACCGTCGCACGCGCTGGGCCCGGTCGACGAGGACCTGGACTATTGGCGCGATACGCTCGCCGACCCGCCCGAGCCGCTGGAGCTGCCCGGGCCGAACGGTTCTGCGGTGCCGACGAACTGGCGTTCGCAGCGGTTGACGCTGCAATTGCCGGACGCAACGGTCGAGCGGGTTGCCGTGCTGGCCAAGGAGGCAGGTGCGACGCCGTACATGGTGTTGCTGGCCGCCTTCGGGGTACTGCTGCAGCGCTACACCCATGCCGATGACTTCCTGGTCGCCACACCGGTGCTCAACCGCACCGCCGACGTCGAGGACGTGATCGGGTACTACGGCAACACGGTGGCGCTGCGCCTGCGGCCCGGCGCCCATGAGAGCTTCCGCGACGTCCTCGCACACGCCCGCGACACCGCGGTCGGTGCGTTCGCTCATCAGCGCGTCAACCTCGACAGGGTGGTACGCGAACTGAACCCCGACCGCCGCCACGGCGTAGAGCGGATGACGCGGGTGACCTTCGGTGCGCGCGGCGCCGACGGGCAGGGCTTCAATCCGCCCGGAATCATCTGCCGCCGAGCCGAATTACGCGGCCATCTCACCCAGCTGCCGCTGGGCTTCATGGTGGAGTTCGACGCACCCGGGATCGTGGTGGAGGCCGAGTACCTCGTCGAGATCCTCGAGGCGCCGCTGGTGCGCCAGCTGCTCGAGCACTACGCGGTGCTGCTCGATGACGCGCTTCAGCGCCCCGACCTTCCCGTCAATGAGCTCGAACTGATGGCGCCCGAGGACGTCGAATGGTTGCGCCGGGTCTCGGCGGGAGAAGAATTCGACACCGCACCGTCGACCATGACGGCACTGGTGGAGGCGCAGGTGGCGCGCACACCCGACGCCGTCGCCGTGGTCTACGAGGGACGCAACTACACCTACCGGGAACTCAACGAGTCTGCGAACCGGTTGGCGCACTGGCTGATCGAGCGCGGTATCGGCACCGAGGACCGCGTGGCGGTGCTGCTGGACCGCTCACCGGAGCTGGTGATCACCGCGCTCGGCGTGATCAAGGCGGGCGCGGTGTATCAGCCTGTCGACCCGACCTACCCCGAGGACCGGTTGACGTTCATCTTGTCGGACTCCGATCCGAAACTGGCCATCCGCGAACCGATCACCGATCTCGACCGGTTCCCGACCACCAACCCCACCGACGCCGAGCGCGTCCGCCCGCTGTACCCGGAGAGCACCGCCTACCTGATCTACACCTCGGGTTCGACCGGTCTGCCCAAGGGTGTCCCGGTGGCCCACAAGCCGGTCGCCGAGTATTTCGTCTGGTTCAAGGGCGATTACGGGATCGATGACAGCGAGCGGCTGCTGCAGGTCGCCTCACCGAGCTTCGACGTCTCGATCGCCGAGATATTCGGCATGCTCGCGTGCGGCGGCCGGCTGGTCATTCCGCGCCCGGACGGTCTCCGCGACGTCGGCTACCTCACCGACTTGCTGCACGACGAGGGCATCACCTCAATGCATTTCGTGCCCTCGCTGCTGGGCCTGTTCCTGTCACTGCCCGGCGTCAACCAGTGGCGGACACTGCAACGGGTGCCCATCGGCGGCGAGGCGCTGCCCGGTGAGCTGGCCGACAAGTTCCACGCCACATTCGATGCGCTGCTGCACAACTTCTACGGACCGACCGAGACCGTCATCAACGCGAGCCGGTACAAGGTCGAGGGTAAGCAGGGCACCCGGATCGTGCCGATCGGCAAGCCCAAGATCAACACCCAGATCCACCTGCTCGACGATGTTCTGCGGCCGGTCCCGGTCGGTGTGATCGGTGAGATCTACATCGGTGGAACACATGTCGCGCACGGTTATCACGACCGGCCCAAGCTGACCGCGGAGCGGTTCGTCGCCGACCCGTTCAACCCCGGCGGCCGGCTCTACCGATCGGGTGATCTGGCCCGTCGCAACGCAGACGGCGACATCGAGTTCGTCGGCCGCGCCGATGAGCAGGTCAAGATCCGCGGGTTCCGCATTGAACTCGGCGAGGTGGCCGCGGCGATCTCCGTCGACCCGAGCGTCGGTCAGGCGGTCGTGGTGGTCAGCGACCTGCCCGGTGTGGGCAAGAGCCTCGTCGGCTACGTCACGCCGGCCGAAGACATCGAATCGGTGGATGTCGAGCGGATCCGCAACCGGGTCGCCGCCGCTCTGCCGGAGTACATGACCCCGGCGGCATACGTCGTGCTCGACGAGATCCCGATCACCGCGCACGGCAAGATCGACCGGGCGGCGCTACCCGAACCCGACATCGACTCCGGTGCAGTGTTCCGCGAGCCGGCCGACGGTACCGAACGCCGGATCGCCGACCTGTTCGCCGAACTTCTGGAACGAGACCGCATAGGCGCCGACGACTCGTTCTTCGACCTCGGCGGCCACTCGCTGCTGGCCACCAAACTCGTTGCCGGGGTGCGCAGTGCGTTCAACGTCGACATCGGCGTGCGCGAGGTCTTCGAACTGGGCACCGTGGCCGCCCTGGCGCAACGGATCGACTCGTCATCGACCGACGGCGGTCCCACCCGCCCCAGACTGGTCCCCGTCCCGCACGACGGACCGCTGCTCATGTCGGCCTCGCAGCTGCGGATGTGGTTCCAGTACCGCATCGACGGACCGAGTCCGGTCAACAACATCCCGTTCGCGGCCCGCATCAACGGGCCGTGCGACGCCGACGCGTTCGTGCACGCGGTACGCGACGTGGTGGCCCGGCACGAGGTGCTGCGCACGACCTACCGCGAAATCGACGGTGCGCCATACCAGATCGTCAACGACGATCTGGAGGTGGCGGTGCGCCGCGCCCACGGCGCCGACGACGAGTGGCTGGACACCGAACTCGGCAAGGAGCGCAGGCACGTCTTCGACCTGGAAGCCGACCCACCCGTTCGCGCGGCCGTGCTCGCAACGCCGGACGCGCACGTGGTCTCGCTGGTGGTGCATCACATCGCCGCCGACCACTGGTCGGCGATGGTGTTGTTCACCGACCTGCTGACGGCCTACCGGGCCAGGCGGGCCGGTGAGGCACCGGGTTTCGCGCCGCTGCCGGTCCAGTACGCGGACTACGCGGCGTGGCAGGCGGCCCTGATCGGCGAAACCGACGGGCCCGTCGCCGCGCAGCGCGACTACTGGCGCGAGCAGTTGGCCGGTCTGCACGAGGATCCGGGCCTGACCCCGGATTTCCCGCGCCCGCCGGTGCTCAGCGGGGAAGGCGACGCCGTCGAGTTCGCTATCGACGCCGCCACCCGCGGCAAGCTCGCCGAACTGAGCCAGGAGCTCGGCGTCACCGAGTTCATGCTGCTGCAGGCGGCCGTGGCGGTCGCGTTGCACAAAGCCGGTGAGCGCCCGGACATTCCGCTGGGCACGCCGGTCGCGGGCCGCACCGAGGCCGAACTCGACCAGCTCGTCGGCTTCTTCATCAACATCGTGGTGCTGCGCAACGATCTGACCGACAACCCGACGCTGCGAGAGGTGCTGCGCCGGGCCCGCGACACCGCGCTGGAGGCTTACGCCCACCAGGACCTGCCGTTCGACCAGGTGGTCGATGCGGTCAGCCCGGCACGGTCGCTGTCGCGCAACCCGTTGTTCGGTGTCGTCGTGCACGTGCGGGAGGCGTTGCCCGCCGACCAGGTGATCGAATCGCAGCCCGACGGCGACACCACATTCACCGCGCTCGAGCCGCCGTTCGACGTCGCGCACGCCGACCTGTCGGTGAACTTCTTCGGCGCCGAAGACGGCTACCGCGGCCACGTCATCTACCGCACCGACCTGTATCGGCGCAGCACCGCCGAACGGTTCGTCGGGTGGCTGAATCGCGTGCTGGCCGCCTTCGCAGACGATCCCGGACAACGGGTTCGCGACGTGCAAATCTCCGACGGCGAGGAGCGCCGCCGCGTGCAGCGGTTCGGCGCGGCGGCATCGGCCAGCGTGCTCGACGGCTGGCGCGATCCGGTCGCGATCGGCGTGGTCGGCGACGTCTACGAGCACGTCGTCGACGAGACGGGCGCGGACCTGCGTGCGACGGGCAGACGTGGGCGCTGGACCGCCCACGGCGAACTGGAGTACATCGAGGCCGTCGAGACGCGCCGCCCGTCGGCGCCCGCCGGGCCGGCAGAACCCGTGCGCACCGAAACCGAACGCGTGCTGGCATCGCTGCTCGCCGAGGTCGTCAACGTGCCAGAGGTGAACCGCTCCGACGACTTCTTCGAGCTCGGTGGCGATTCCATCCTGGCGGTTCAGCTCGCCGCCCGGGCGCGCGATGTCGGGCTGGCGGTCACTGCGCGAATGGTGTTCGAGCACCCCACGATCCACGAACTGGCGGCCCAGGTGGACGGCGGCGCGGAGACGGAGTCGCCCGACGTCCATCACGAGCCGATGGCGGCCTCCGGCCTGTCGGCCGACGAACTGGCGGCGGTCACGTCGATGTGGTCGGCCTCCCAAGAGGGCGCACCGTGACCTCGACGCAGGCCGAACCGAAGGTCGCCATCGAGGACGTGATGGCGCTCAGCCCGCTGCAGCAGGGGCTGTTCTCGCTGGCGCAGCTGAGCACCGCCGAAGACGGCGGCGAGGACCCGTATGTCATCACCATGGCGGCCGATGTCACCGGGTCGCTCGACGCGGGACTGCTGCGCGAGTGCGCGGCCGCGATGCTCGTCCGCCACCCCAACCTGCGGGCGAGTTTCGTTCGGGCGCAGAGCAAACCGGTCCAGGTAGTGCCGAACCGCGTCGACGTGCCGTGGCGTCACATCACCGCGAGGGCCGACGAGGTCGAGGCGCTCGAGGCCGATGAATATCGTAGGCCGTTCAACCTCGCGCGCGGACCGGCGATCCGGTTTCTGTTGATCGAGGTGCCCGAATCGCACTGGCGATTTGTCGTCGTCGCCCACCACATCATCATCGACGGGTGGTCGCTGCCGCTGTTCGTCGGCGAGTTGATCTCGCTGTACCGCTCGGGCGGCGATCCGTCCGTATTACCACCGCCGCCGCGCCCCTACCGCGACTACATCGGCTGGCTGGCCGGCCGCGATCAGGAGACCAGCCGCGCCCTGTGGCGTGAGCACCTCGACGACCTCGACGGCCCGACGCTCGTCACACCGGCTCTCACCTCCGGGGAGCCGCCCACCGGTGAACCGCACCGCACCGAGCTGCGCCTGGATCGGGACGCTACGCAGCAGTTGGCGGAGGCCGCCCGGTCCCGTGGTGTCACGGTCAACACCCTGGTCCAGATGGCCTGGGCCGCAGTGCTCTCGGCGTTCACCGACCGCTCCGATGTGGTGTTCGGCGTGACGGTGTCCGGACGCCCCGGCGAGCTGGCGGGCGTGGAGACCATGGTGGGGCTCTTCATCAACACGGTGCCGCTGCGGGTCCGGCTGGACCCAACGGCCCGAGTGGGCGCGCAATGCGTTGCGTTGCAACGCGAAGCGGCCAAGCTGCGCGACCACGGATACCTTCCCCACAACGAACTGCGGGTCCTGGGTGGCATCGGCGAGATGTACGACACCCTGCTCGTGTACGAGAACTTTCCGCCCGGCGGTCTGGTCGGCGGCGGCGACTTCGAGGCCAACGGTGCGACATTCCGGCCTGCGGCGTTGGAGAGCGTGTCGCACTTCCCGGTCACCATCGCCGCGCACATGATCGACGACGAGCTCACGGTCCTGGTCGAGGTCGTGGAGGGGGCGCTCGGCCAGATGAGTCCCGAGTCGCTCGGGCACCGGTTGCTCACCACGACGCAGCGACTGATCGCCGGTTGGGATCGCCCGCTGCGCGACGTCAGTGTCCTGCTCGACGGCGAAAGCGCGATCGCGACCGCCGAGCCCGCGCCGGCGAGCGAACATCTCGGTGTGCACACCGCGTTCGCCGAAGCCGCGAGCGCGCGGTTGGGTTCACCGGCGTTGAGTTGGTCCGGCGGCGAGCTCACCTATCGACAACTCGACGAGGCGGCCGATCAGCTCGCCGCCATGCTGGTGGCGAAGGGTGTACAGGCTGAAACACCTGTGGCGATCCGCCTTTCGCGAGGACCGCAGTATGTCGTCGCGATGCTGGCGGTGCTAAAGGCAGGCGGTGTGATCGTGCCGCTGGACCCCGGGATGCCCGCCGAGCGGATCGCCGACATCCTCGACCAGTGCGCTGCAACGGTCGTCGTCGACGACGAGATGCTCGGAGAGGGCCCGTCCGAGACCACCGAGGACTACCGCCCTACGGTCGCGCTGCCGGGTCAGGCCGCGTACATGGTGTTCACCTCCGGAACCACCGGCAGGCCCAAGGGTGTCATCGGAACCCATCAGGCGCTGCTGGCCTACGCCGAGGACCACGCCCGAAATGTGCTGCGCCCGGCGGCGGCTCGGCTGCGCCACCCGCTGCGGGTGGCGCACGCCTGGTCGTTCACGTTCGACGCGGCATGGCAGCCGCTGGCCGCCCTGCTCGACGGGCATGCGGTGCACATCGTCGACGACCACATCCAGCGTGACGCTGAGGCCCTTGTCGAAACGATCGGCCGGTACGGGATCGACCTGATCGACACCACACCGTCGATGTTCGCCCAACTGCACGCGGTCGGACTGCTCACGACGGTGCCGCTCGGGGTGCTGGCACTCGGCGGGGAGGCCGTCGGGATCCCGGCGTGGAACCTGATCCGCGACGAATGCGCGCGCACCGGCATGGCGGCCTACAACTGTTACGGCCCAACGGAAACCACCGTCGAAGCCGTTGTCGCCACGATCGCCGAACACGACCAACCGACCATCGGGCATCCCACGTCGGCCAGCACGGCCTACGTGCTGGACTCGTGGCTGCGGCCGGTACCCGACGGCGTCCCGGGCGAGTTGTACCTGTCGGGCGGCCAACTGACCCGCGGCTATCTGGGCCGGTTCGGCGAGACCGCCTGCAGGTTCGTCGCCGACCCGTTCGGGCACGGCGAGCGCATGTACCGGACCGGTGACGTGGTGCGGCGCCAACCCGACGGCGCACTGGAGTTCCTCGGGCGCTCCGACGCGCAGGTGAAGATCCGCGGCTTCCGAGTGGAGCCGAGCGAGATCTCGGCGGTTCTGCACACCCATCCCGCGGTGCGACACGCCCACGTGGTGGTGCGCCCACAACGGTGGGGCGCACAACTGGTGGCGTTCGTCGCCGCCGAACCCGCGCCGGCGGCCTCCGAGTTGCGCGCCATGGTGTCAAAACGCCTGCCGCGCTACATGGTTCCGCACTCGATCGTGGTCATCGACCAGATGCCGCTGACCACGCATGGCAAGGTCGACGAAGCCGCCCTGAACGCGATCGCCGTCGCCGAGGGGCCCTCGACCGCGCCGGAGTCCGAGACGGAGAAGGCGCTGGCGGCTGTGCTCTGCGAGTTACTCGAAGGCTCCGCCACCACCACCATCGATGTCAACGCGGACCTTCTGGCACTCGGCCTGGACAGCATCGTGGCGCTCTCGGTGGTGCAGGCCGCCCGTAGGCGAGGGATCCCGTTGCGCGCCAGGCTGATGCTGGAGTGCGCGACATTGCGTGAGCTCGCGGAGGCGATCGAGAAAGACTCGGCGCTCGCCGAGCACGACGACGACCCCGACGGTCCGACGCCCGTGCTGCCCAGTGCGCACTGGCTCTACGAACTGGGCGAACCGCAACGGTTGGCGCAGACCGAAGCGATCCGGCTGCCCGACGGCGTTACCCGAGAGCGACTCGAGCAGATCCTGCGCGCGGTGATCGGCGGTCACCCGGTGCTGCGAAGCCGCATCGACCGGCAGACGATGACGCTCGTCGAGCACGAGGCGTGCGATCTGCTGACCGAGGTGCCCGTCGACGACGATACCGACGAAACGCTCGTCGCAGCCGTGGCCGAACACGCCCACCGGTCGGTGGAAGACCTTGACCCCGAGCAGGGTTCGATGCTCGCCGCGGTGTGGCTGCGCCCGCCCAGCGGACCTGGCCTCCTGCTGCTGACTGCCCACGTGCTGGCCGCGGACCCGGCGTCCTGGCGGATCCTGTTGGCCGAACTCGACGCGGCCTGGCACACCATCTCGTCGGGCCGCGAGCCGGCGCCCATCCGCGAACACACCAGCTACCGGCGCTGGTCGAGACTGCTGCGCGAGCGGGCGTACACGCTCGACACGGCCGACTTCTGGGCGGCCCAACTCGACGGCGAGGACCCACCGCTCGGTGCCCGCAGGTTGCGCCCGCAGACCGATCGGGTCGGCGACGTCGTCGTCTCCATGGCGGTGACCGACACAGACCTCACGCTGCGGTTACTCAACGCGTCCGAACCCGCACCACACCTGCTGGCTGCGGCCGCCGCGCGTACCGTCACTCGCTGGCGGCTGCACCGCGGCCAGGACACCCCACCGCCGCTGTTGGCACTGGAGACACACGGCCGCGCCGACAACCTGATCGACACAGTCGACACCTCCGACACCGTCGGCCTGCTCACCGCGATCTACCCGCTGCGTGTGCAGACCGCCCGCGATGTCGGCGACATCCCCGGTGACAGCATCGATTACGGGCTGCTGCGCTATCTGCGCCCCGACACCGCCGAACGCCTGGCGGTCCTGCCCGAACCGCAGATATTGCTCAACTTCCTGGGCCGGGTGCACGCCGGGTTCGACGGCGGCGCGCTGCGTCCGGACCGGGCACTGCTGGCGGGGGTGTCGCCGCTGCCCGAGCCGCGGCTGGCGGTCCGGCACGAACTGACGGTGCTTGCCGCGGTGCTCGGCGACAGCGACGCGCCGGTGCTGGGCACGCAATGGCGCACGCTTCCCGAAATTCTGTCCGCCGACGATGTCGCTGCACTGCAGACGATGTGGCAGGAATCGCTACGAGAGGTCGTTTCATGAGCCGGACACTTGCGGTGGTGGGCGCGGGCGCCAAGGCCGTCGCCGTCGCCGCCAAGGCCGCAGAACTTCGTGACATGGGCATCGACGTGCCCGAGGTCGTCGCCGTCGAGAAGACCGGCGTGGCCGCCAACTGGCAGGCCGACGGCGGTTGGACCGACGGACAACACCGGTTGGGCACGAGCCCGGAGAAGGACGTCGGCTTCCCGTACCGCTCGGCCCTGGTGCCGCGCCGCAACGCCGAACTCGACGAGCGCATGACCCGGCACAGCTGGCAGCAGTACCTGATCTCGACGGGCCAGTTCGCGGAGTGGGTTGACCGCGGAAGGCCCGCCCCCACCCATCGCAGGTGGAGCCAGTACCTGCGCTGGGTCGCGGACAACGTCGAGATGAACATGGTCCGCGGCGAGGTGCGCGGCATCTCGGTCGACACCGAATCCGGTGAGCCGCGGTGGGCGCTGCAGACACCCGACCGCACCGTGACGGCCGATGGCCTGATGATCACGGGCCCCGGTCAGCCGGAGCGCTCGATCCTGCCGGGGAATCCGCGGGTGCTGTCGATCGCGCAGTTCTGGCATCGCGCGGCGCAATACGAGCTGATCCGCGCCGAACGCGTGGCGGTCATCGGCGGCGGAGAGACCGCGGCGTCGATGCTCAACGAGCTGTTCCGGCATCGGGTTTCGACGATCACGGTGATCTCCCCGCAGGTGACCCTGTTCACCCGAGGCGAGGGGTTCTTCGAGAACACGCTGTTCTCCGACCCCACCGGCTGGACCAGCCTGACCATGACGGAGCGCCGCGATGCGCTGTTGCGGACCGACCGCGGGGTGTTCTCCGCCCGCGTGCAGGAGGCACTGCTCGCCGACGACCGGATCCGCCACCTGCGGGGCCGGGTCGCGCACGCCGTGGCCCGCGAAGGCCGGATCCGGTTGACGCTGAGTACAACTCAGGGCGGCGAGTCGCTCGAGACGGTGCACGGTTTCGACCTGGTCATCGACGGCTCGGGCGCCGACGCGATGTGGTTCGTGCCACTGCTCGGCCAGGACGCATTGGATCTGCTCGAACTCGGCCTCGGCGCGCCGCTGACCCCGGATGTGCTGCAGGAGGCCATCGGCGACGACCTCGCCGTCGGCGGGTTGCGGCCCAAGCTCTTCCTGCCGGGTCTGTCGGGACTGACGCAGGGGCCGGGCTTTCCCAACCTGTCGTGCCTGGGCCTGTTGTCGGACCGCATCCTCGGCGCGGACCTGGGCGAGGCCGCAGGTGTGTCACCGAAAGGACATGAGCGTCAATCAGTTCGGTGACGCGGTTCTAAACCTGTCGCGCCGGGGCCCACGCGTCAGCTGGGGACGGCACGTCCATGTCGAACACGCGCGCGTGCAGCACCGTGCGGTTGCGCAACGCGGCCCGCACCGCGCGGTGCAAGCCGTCTTCGAGGTAGGTGATGCCCTTCCACCGCACCGCGTGCGGAAACAGGTCGCCGTAGAAGGTCGAATCCTCGGAGAGCAGTCGGTCGAGCGCGAGCACCGTGGTGGTGGTGACCAACTCGTCGAGCCGGATCTGGCGCGGAGGGATCTGCGCCCATTGGCGGTGTGACAACCCGTGCTCGGGGTAGGGCCTACCCTCCCTGACTCCCTTGAAGATCATTGGGCCGGCGTCCTTCGAGTCGTCCCCCGAGTCCTCCCCGGACTGTGACAACAAAAAGCAAGGCTAATGCACTGCGATCGCGCGTGTTGCACGTGTCGAAGAGCCGCGCACGCGCTATCGGCGCTGTTGGTGCCCCTAAAATGGGTGACAACGCGATTCGAGGGGTAGGTGAGCACACATGGGTAGCGCCGACGACCGCCGGTTTGAGGTGCTGCGCGCGATCGTCGCCGACTTCGTGGCCACCAAGGAGCCGATCGGGTCGAAGACGCTCGTTGAGCGGCACAACCTCGGTGTGTCCAGCGCGACCGTGCGCAACGACATGGCGGTATTGGAGGCCGAAGGCTACATCACCCAGCCCCACACCAGCTCCGGGCGCGTGCCCACCGAGAAGGGCTACCGCGAGTTCGTCGACCGGATCGACGACATCAAACCTCTGTCGTCGTCGGAGCGCCGCGCGATCCTGTCGTTCCTCGAATCCGGCGTCGACCTGGACGACGTGCTGCGCCGCGCCGTGCGGCTGCTCGCGCAGCTGACGCGCCAGGTCGCGATCGTCCAGTACCCGACGCTGTCCACCTCCACCGTCCGCCACCTCGAGGTGGTCGCACTCACCCCGGCCAAGCTGCTGCTGGTGGTGATCACCGACACCGGCCGGGTGGACCAGCGCATGGTCGAGTTGGGCGACACGCTCGATGAGCACGATGTGAGCAAGCTGCGCGACCTGCTCGGTCAGGCCCTGGAGGGCAAACCGCTGGCGGCCGCATCGGTCGCCGTTGCGGACCTGGCCTCGCAGCTCGACGGGCACGGCGGGCTCGCCGACGCAATCGGCCGGTCGGCCACCGTGCTGGTCGAGACGCTCGTCGAGCACCGCGAGGAGCGGCTGCTGCTGGGCGGCACCGCCAACCTCACCCGCAACACCGCCGACTTCGGCGGTTCCCTGCGATCGGTGCTCGAGGCGCTCGAGGAGCAGGTGGTGGTGCTGCGGCTGCTGGCGGTGCAGCAGGAGGCCGGCAAGGTGACCGTGCGCATCGGCCACGAAACCGAGGCCGAGGAGATGGCCGGCACGTCGGTGGTGACGACCGCATACGGCAGTTCGGGCAAGGTGTACGGCGGCATGGGTGTGTTAGGGCCCACCCGAATGGACTATCCGGGAACTATCGCTAATGTCGCTGCGGTTGCTCTCTATATCGGGGAAGTCTTAGGTAGCCGGTAGACCCGGCACAGGTGGAAGGTCAGGCAAGTCAGCGTGGCACGCGACTATTACGGGCTGCTCGGCGTCAGCAAGGGCGCGTCGGATGCGGAAATCAAGCGCGCCTATCGCAGGTTGGCGCGCGAACTGCATCCCGACGTCAATCCGGACGAAGCCGCTCAGGCCCGGTTCAAGGACATCAGCGCCGCCTACGAGGTGCTCAGCGATCCGGAGAAGCGTCGCATCGTCGATCTCGGGGGCGATCCACTGGAGTCGGCGGCGGCCGCGGGCGGCAACGGGTTCGCCGGCTTCGGGGGCCTGGGCGACGTTTTCGAGGCGTTCTTCGGCGGCGGTGGCGCCACCCGCGGGCCGATCGGCCGGGTGCGGCCCGGATCGGATTCGCTGCTGCGGATGCGGTTGGACCTGTCGGAGTGCGCGACCGGCGTGACCAAGCAGGTCACCGTCGACACCGCGGTGCTGTGCGACCTGTGCCACGGCAAGGGCACCCACGGCAACTCCGCCCCGATGGCCTGCGACACCTGCGGCGGTCGCGGCGAGATCCAGACGGTGCAGCGGTCCCTGCTGGGCCAGGTCATGACGTCGCGGCCCTGCCCGGTGTGCGGCGGCGTCGGCGAGGTCATTCCGGACCCCTGCCACCGCTGTGGCGGCGACGGCCGCGTGCGCGCCCGCCGGGAGATCAGCGTGAAGATCCCGGCAGGCGTCGGCGACGGCATGCGGGTGCGGTTGGCGGCACAAGGCGAGGTCGGACCGGGCGGGGGGCCCGCTGGCGACCTGTACGTCGAGGTGCACGAGCAGCCGCACGCCACCTTCGTGCGCGACGGCGACGATCTGCACTGCACGGTCTCGGTGCCGATGGTCGACGCGGCGCTGGGCACCTCCGTCACCGTCGACGCGATCCTCGACGGGCCGACCGAAATCGCGATCCCGTCCGGCACACAGCCTGGCGCCATCGTCACGCTGCGGGGTCACGGCATGCCCCATCTGCGCTCCGGGGTTCGCGGTGACCTGCACGCCCACATCGATGTCGTGGTGCCGTCGCGGCTGGACAACGAGGACGCCGAACTGCTGCGCAAGCTCAAGGCCAAGCGTGCCCGCGACGTCGCCGAGGTGCGCTCGGCGCAGCCGACGGCCGCAAGCGGCGGCGGGCTGTTCAGCCGGCTGCGTGAGACGTTCAGCGGCCGCTGACGTGGTCGTGATCCCGCTCGGATGACGACCCGGCCACAGATTTCGACCCGGACGCCTCGGTAACGCCGATGTCCGCGGCGCTGTTCTACGTCGACGCCCTGCCTGGGGTCGGTGAGCTCGCGGTCGTCGAGGGCGACGAGGGCTTCCACGCCGCCAAAGTGCGCCGCATCCGGCCAGGTGAGCGCCTCCAGCTCGGCGACGGCGCCGGAGAGCTGGCGCACTGCGAGGTCGACGAGGTGGCGAAGGGCAGGTTGACGGCGCGGGTGCTGGACCGGCGCTTCGTGCCGCCCCCGTCCCCGACCGTGACCGTCGTGCAGGCGCTGCCCAAGTCGGAGCGCTCGGAGTTGGCGATCGAATTGGCCACCGAGGCGGGCGCGGACGCGTTCGTGGCCTGGCAGGCCGCCCGATGCGTGGCCCGGTGGGACTCGCCGGCCAAGGCCGAGAAGGGTCTGCGCCGGTGGGGTGCGGTGGCCCGCTCGGCAGCCCGGCAGTCGCGGCGGGCCCGCATCCCCGAGGTCAGCGGCCCGGTCTCGACGACCCAGCTGGTCGACGGACTCGGTGACCGGGACGCCGTCGTGCTCGCGCTGCACGAATCGGCGACGCAGCGGCTCACCGATGTGCCGGTCGCCGCGGCCGACGCGGTGGTCGTGGTGGTGGGACCGGAAGGCGGCATCGCCGACGACGAGGTGGCCGCGCTGCGCGATGCGGGTGCGACGGCCGTGCGGCTGGGGCCCACGGTGCTGCGGACCTCCACCGCCGCCGCGGTCGCGCTGGGGGCGCTGGGCGTGCTGACCGACCGGTGGTCGTGATGGGTGGCCGCCTTAACCATTGGGTCGTGTCGCTGACCAGCGGTAAACTGTGAACAGACATCAGCAACGGCCAGGCCAGAACCAGAAAGCAGGCACTGAACCCTCTTGACGCCCCGCGAGACGACCGCTGACTCTGATCAGTCTTCTGAGTCGGTACGCAGCAGCATCAACATTCCGCCCGACCTCGTCGTGGGCCTATTGGGTTCCGCCGACGAGAATCTGCGCGCGCTCGAGCGCATCCTGGCGGCCGACATTCATGTGCGCGGAAACGCGCTGACCCTGTCCGGCGAACCCGCCGACGTCGCGCTGGCCGAACGGGTGATCTCTGAGCTGATCGCGATCGTGGGCAACGGTCAGGCGCTGAACCCCGACGTCGTGCGGCACAGCGTCGGAATGCTCACTGGAACAGGCAACGAGTCGCCCGCCGAGGTGCTCACCCTCGACATCCTGTCGCGGCGCGGTAAGACCATCCGGCCCAAGACGCTGAACCAGAAGCGCTACGTCGACGCCATCGACGCGCACACCATCGTGTTCGGCATCGGTCCCGCTGGCACCGGCAAGACGTATCTGGCGATGGCCAAGGCCGTCAACGCTTTACAGTCCAAGCAGGTGTCGCGGATTATCCTCACCCGGCCGGCAGTGGAGGCCGGTGAGAGGCTCGGCTTCCTGCCCGGCACGCTGAGCGAGAAGATCGACCCGTATCTGCGCCCGCTCTACGACGCGCTGCACGACATGATGGACCCCGAGCTGATCCCGAAGTTGATGAGCGCCGGGGTGATCGAGGTTGCGCCGCTGGCGTACATGAGGGGCCGCACGATTAGCGATGCCTTCATCATCCTCGACGAGGCGCAGAACACCACCGCCGAGCAGATGAAGATGTTTTTGACCCGGCTCGGCTTCAACTCGAAAATCGTTGTGACGGGCGATATCACGCAGGTCGACCTGCCCGGCGGGGCCGCTTCGGGCCTGCACGCGGCGATGCGAATCCTCGACGGCATCGACGACATCCACTTCGCCGAGCTCACCAGCGCCGACGTCGTGCGGCACCGGCTGGTGTCGGAGATCGTCGACGCGTACGCGCGACACGACGAGCCCACGCAGCTGAACCGGGCCCAGCGCCGCGCCTCCGGCGGCCGAGCCCGACGGTAGCGGTCGATATGAGCATCGAGGTGTCCAATGAGTCGGGCATCGACGTCTCCGAAGAGGAACTGATCAGCGTCGCCCGTTTCGTCATCCGCAAGATGAAGGTCAACCCCGCGGCCGAACTGTCGATGGTGCTGCTCGACACGGCGGCGATGGCCGATCTGCACATGCGGTGGATGGACCTGCCGGGCCCCACCGACGTCATGAGCTTCCCGATGGACGAGCTGGAGCCGGGCGGACGGCCCGACGCCCCCGAGCCCGGTCCGGCCATGTTGGGTGACATCGCGTTGTGCCCGCAGTTCGCCGCCGATCAGGCCGCTGCGGCCGGGCATTCGCTGGGCCAGGAGCTGGCGTTGCTCACCGTGCACGGGGTGCTGCACCTGCTGGGCTACGACCACGCCGAGCCCGCCGAGGAAAAAGAGATGTTCACCCTGCAGCGTCAACTGCTCGAGGAGTGGGTCGCCGACCAGGTCGAGGCTTACCACCACGACCGCCAGTCGGAGAAGGAACGCAGGCTCCTCGACAACTCCCGATACTTCGACGAACTGTGACCGGCGTCGGACAGCTGATCTTCGCGATCGTCCTCGTCTTCTTCGGCGGGTTGTTCGCGGCGATCGACGCGGCCCTGAGCACGGTGTCGATGGCGCGAGTCGAAGAACTCGTCCGCGAGGAACGGCCGGGAGCGGTGCGGCTGGCCAGGGTGATGGCCGAGCGTCCTCGCTACATCAACCTGATCGTGCTGCTACGCATCGCCTGCGAGGTCGGGCCGACGGTGTTGTTGGCCGCCTACCTCGACGGGCATCTCGGGGTCACCTGGGGGTTGTTCGTCGCCGCCGCGATCATGGTGGTGGTCAGCTTCGTCGTGATCGGCGTCGGCCCGCGAACGCTCGGCAGACAACACGCCTACACGATCGCCCTGCTCGCGGCCCTTCCGCTGCAAGCGCTTTCGGTGCTGCTGACACCGATCAGCCGGTTGCTGGTGCTGCTCGGTAACGCGTTGACACCGGGCCGAGGGTTCCGCAACGGCCCGTTCGCGTCCGAGATCGAACTGCGCGAGGTGGTCGACCTGGCCCAGCAGCGCGGTGTGGTGGCCGACGACGAGCGGCGGATGATCCAGTCGGTGTTCGAACTCGGTGACACCCCGGCACGCGAGGTCATGGTGCCGCGCACCGAGATGGTGTGGATCGAAAGCGACAAGACGGCGGGGCAGGCGACGTCACTGGCGGTGCGCAGCGGCCACTCCCGGATCCCGGTGATCGGGGAGAACGTCGACGACATCGTCGGTGTCGTCTACCTCAAAGACCTCGTGCAGCGGACGTACTACTCGACCGACGGCGGCCGCGGCACCAAGGTCTCCGATGTCATGCGGCGCACGGTGTTCGTACCGGATTCCAAGCCGCTCGACGAGCTGCTGCGCGAGATGCAGCGCGACCGCGTCCACATGGTCCTGCTGGTCGACGAGTACGGCGCGATCGCCGGCCTGGTCACCATCGAGGACGTGCTCGAGGAGATCGTCGGCGAGATCGTCGACGAGTACGACGCCGGCGAAGTGGTGCCCGTAGAAGACTTGGGTGACAACCGCTATCGCGTCTCGGCCCGGCTGCCGATCGAGGATCTCGGCGAGCTCTACGACATCGAGTTCGACGACGACCTCGACGTGGACACCGTCGGCGGTCTCGTCGCGCTGGAACTCGGCCGCGTCCCGCTGCCGGGCGCGGAGGTGACGTGGGACGGGCTGCGGCTGCAGGCCGAAGGCGGGCCGGACCCCCGCGGGCGGGTGCGTATCGGCACGGTGCTGGTCAGCCGCACCGAGACTCCCCAGAGAGAAGACGATGATGATGGCGACGATGAGCGCTTGCGCGAGGAGCGGTGAGGCACGATGACTGACCTCGACGGCGAGGACGCCAAGCTCGTGACGCTGGCGCGCGGGGCGATGGCGCGGGCGGAGGCCGGAAGCGGCGCCGCCGTCCGCGACCGTGACGGCCGCACCTACGCGGCGGCCCCGGTGGCGCTGACGGCGTTGGAGCTGACCGCATTACAGGCCGCCGTGGCCGCAGCGGTGTCGAGCGGCGCGACCGGCCTGGAGGCCGCGGTGGTGCTCGGCGGATCGGCCGACGACGCGGGCGTGGCCGCGGTGCGGGAGCTGTCGGCGGACGCGGTCGTGATCGTCACAGACCGATCCGGGCGCCCGGTGCGAAACCTATGAGCGACGAATTCCGTTCGGGCTTCGTCTGTTTCGTCGGCCGACCCAACACCGGAAAGTCGACGCTGACCAACGCGCTGGTCGGGGCCAAGGTAGCGATCACGTCGAACCGCCCGCAGACCACCCGGCACACCATCCGCGGAATCGTGCACCGCGAGAACTTCCAGATCGTGCTCGTCGACACCCCCGGGCTGCACCGCCCGCGCACGCTGCTCGGGCAGCGGCTCAACGACCTGGTCAAGGACACCTACTCCGAGGTCGACGTCATCGGATGGTGCATCCCCGCCGACGAGAGGATCGGTCCCGGCGACCGCTGGATTTACGACCAGATCCGCGCGGTCGCACCCAAGACCGCACTGGTCGCGATCGTCACCAAGATCGACAAGGTGCCCAAGGACCGCGTCGCGGCGCAACTGATGGCGGTCAGCGAGCTGGTCGGACCCGACGCGGAGATTGTTCCGGTGTCGGCGACCGCGGGGGACAACCTCGACGTGCTCGTCGACGTGCTCGTCTCCGAACTGCCGCCGGGACCGGCCTTCTACCCCGACGGCGAGCTCACCGACGAGCCGGAGGAGACCCTGATGGCCGAGCTGATCCGGGAGGCCGCACTTGAAGGCGTGCGCGACGAACTACCGCACTCGCTGGCCGTCGTCATCGATGAGGTCACCCAGCGCGAGGGCCGCACACCCGAGCAGGGCGAGCTGATCGACGTCCACGCCATCCTGTTCGTCGAACGCGAGAGCCAGAAGGGCATCGTCATCGGCAAAGGCGGCGCCAGATTGCGCGAGGTCGGCACCGCCGCGCGCCAGCAGATCGAAAAGTTGCTGGGCACCAAGGTCTATCTCGACCTGAGGGTCAAGATCGCCAAGAATTGGCAACGCGACCCGAAACAACTGGGCCGCCTGGGCTTCTAGCGCTTCAGCTCTGGGCGCCCGAGCCGGGCTCCCCGAACGGCCTTCCCGGGCCGTGTGCCGGTGGGGCGCCGTCGCCCTTTCCGTAGACCGCCACCACCACCGTGCGATCGAGCGCGTTGGCCGACCACACGCCGATGTCGACGTTCGAACAGTCGGCCATGATCGCCTTGTAGTCCGGTCGGTGATACCACTGATTGAGCAACTCGATGCCGCTCATCGCGAGCGCGGGGTTGATGGCCACCGTCTCCGTCACCGGGCCCGCGTAGCCGGCGTTGCGCGCACGGTCGGCGACCGTGCTGCCGTCCGAGCCGAGGTCGCCACCCAGCGCGCGGTTGTTGAGCACGTCGTTGGTATGCCATTCGGCGGCCAGACGCAGTTTCGGGTTGATCTTGATGTCGGTATCGCAGCCGGCCTGCTTCTGGACGGTGTAGACGTTGGCCACCACACCGTCGTTGAACCGCTTGTTGTCAGCGGCGGCGGTCGGAACCCCGGTCACCAAGCCGCCCACCAGTCCAAGGACCGGCAACGCGCACGCATAACCCAGCGCTCTCATGCCGGGAGACTCTACGCGACCTCGTCGGAGACGTCCTCGGGTTCGCGCCGGTCGGAGGCCGCTACCGGCTTGTCGGATGCCGCTGGCTCGGGGTCGGGGGCGGGGGCGGGAAACCACCACGGCTCGGGCTGGCGCACCGTCCAGCCGTTGATCGCCTCCAACTCCGCGGCCAGCGAGATCAGCAACGGCTCGCTATTGGCCGGCCCCATCAGCTGAACGCCGATCGGCAGGCCCTCGGAGGTGAACCCGGCGGGCACGTTGATTGACGGCCAGCCCAGCAAATTCCACGGCCAGGTCACCGGGCACGCCTTGATCATCGTGCGGTCGGTGGCCAGCCCGCCGAGCTCGTCGAACTCGTGCACCTTCGGCGGCGGCTGTGCGGTAGTGGGTGCCAGCACCACATCGGCGATGTTGAAGATGTATCCGATGCGGCGATGCGCGCGGGCCTCGCGGGCGCGGGCCTTGCGCAGCACGTGCTCCGACAGCAACCGGCCGGTGCGCAGGTTGGCCTTGGTCCGCTTGTCGAGCGTGACGCCCTGGCCGAGCCGGTCGGCCCAGTCCAGCAGCCCCGACGTCGACCGGGACAGGAAGTTCCACGACATCTCGAGGCTGTAGTCGGGATCGGCGCCGAACACGCTGTGCCCGAGGTCTTCGAGCTGAGCGGCGACGACCGATATCGCCGCCTGGATCTCCGGGTGCAGCTTGGCGCGGAACACCGTGAACGGGAACTTCGTCGACGTCGCGACCCGCAGGGGACCAGGCGCCTGCGCCACGTACTCCGAAACCTTGACCGGTGGGGGCTGATGGCGATCGCCTGCTACGTTGCCGGACGCTGCGTCGAGCACCAGCGCCGCATCGGCGACGGTGCGCGCCAGCACGCCGTTGACCGTGATCCCATTGAAAGCCTCGGGCAGCGGCCACGTCGAGATTCGGCCGCGCTGCGGTTTGATGCCGACCAGATGTGTCCACGCGGCGGGGATGCGCACGCTGCCCGCCCCGTCGGATCCGATCGCGGCGGTCACCAGCCCGGCCGCCACCGCCGCGGCGCTGCCGCCGGACGAACCGCCGGGTGTGTGGTCGCGTGACCACGGGTTGCGGGTGTGGCCGAAGGCGGGTCCACTGGTGAACGGCCACTGACCGAGTTCGCAGGTGTTGGTCTTGCCGACGATGACCGCGCCCGCCGCCTTCAACCGCCGCACCACCTCGGCGTCCCGGGTGGCGGGGCGGACGTTGCCGTCGGCGCCGAACCGGGTCGGGTGGCCCGCGACGTCGACGTCGTCCTTGACCGCGATCGGGATGCCCAGCAGGGGATACTTCGAAAGATCCTGGCCTGCGGCGCGTTTGCGGTCCGCGCGGGCGGCGTCGATGAGGGCCTGCTCGGTGAACACCACGCGGAACGCGTTGAGCGTCGGTTGGCTGGCCGCGATGGCCTCGAGCGAGCGCTGAACCAGTTCCACCGACGTAATGGAGCCGCTCGCGAGCTGGAAGAGCTGTTGAGTGAGGGTGGGGAATCGCGCGTTTTTGACCATCGAGTAGAAGCTTATCGGCGGTGCGGATCGGAATCTGACGGACCGCAGTGGGAGACTGAACCGATGCGGCTGTATCGGGACCGGGCGGTGGTGCTGCGCCAGCACAAGCTCGGCGAGGCCGACCGCATCGTGACTCTTCTCACCCGCGATCACGGGTTGGTGCGGGCGGTGGCCAAGGGGGTGCGGCGCACTCGCAGCAAATTCGGCGCCAGGCTGGAGCCGTTCGCGCACATCGACGTTCAGCTGCACCCGGGCCGCAACCTCGACATCGTCACCCAGGTGCAGGCCATCGACGCGTTCGCCTCCGACATCGTCAGCGACTATGGCCGTTACACGTGCGCCTGCGCGGTTCTGGAGACCGCAGAACGCCTGGCCGGTGAGGAACGCGCGCCGATGCCCGCGCTGCACCGGCTGACGGTGGCCGCGTTGCGGGCGGTGGCCGACGGCGGCCGGCCGCGTGAGCTCGTGTTGGACGCGTACCTGTTGCGCGCCATGGGGATCGCGGGCTGGGCGCCGGCGTTGACCGAATGCGCCCGCTGTGCTGCGCCGGGCCCCCACCGGGCGTTCCACGTGGCGGCCGGGGGCAGCGTGTGCGTGCACTGCCGACCCTCCGGATCGGTGACGCCGCCCCAGGCCGTGCTGGACTTGATGGCCGCGCTGCACGACGGGGACTGGGAGTACGCCGAGACGTCGACGGCGTCGCACCGCAGCCAGGCCAGCGGGCTGGTGGCCGCGCATTTGCAGTGGCATCTGGAGCGCCAATTGCGGACGTTGCCACTGGTGGAACGGGTGTATCGGGTGGATAGGAGTGTCGGCGAGCAGCACGCGTCGGTGGTCGGGCAGGATGTGCCACATGGCAAGCGAACGGGATGGGCGGAGGAAGAAGGCTCCGCCGGCCTACCCACAGCTGCCCCCGGCGCCTGACGACTATCCCACGTTCCCGGACAAGTCGACGTGGCCCGTCGTCTTTCCCGAGATCCCCGCAGGAACCAACGGCCGGTTCGCGCGTCCGCCCCAGCACACGTCGAAGGAGGCCGCGCCGCGCATCCCTGCTGACCAGGTGCCCAAGCACGTCGCCGTCGTCATGGACGGCAATGGACGCTGGGCCACCCAGCGTGGCCTGCACCGCACAGAGGGACACAAGATGGGTGAGGCCGTCCTCATCGACATCACCTGCGGCGCAATCGAAATCGGCATCAAGCACCTGACGGTGTACGCGTTCTCCACCGAGAACTGGAAACGCAGCACCGAAGAGGTGCGCTTTTTGATGGGCTTCAACAGGGAAGTGGTGCGTCGCCGCCGGGAGAACCTCAACGACATGGGCGTGCGGATGCGCTGGGTCGGCTCGCGGCCGCGCATGTGGCGCAGCGTGATCAAGGAGTTCGACATCGCCGAGCAGATGACCGTCGGCAACGACGTCATCACGATCAACTACTGCGTCAACTACGGCGGACGCACCGAGATCGTCGAGGCGACGCGTGAGCTCGCGCGGTTGGCCGCCGACGGTAAGATCAAGCCGGACCGCATCAGCGAGGCGACGTTCGCCAAGCACCTGCACCGCTCCGACATCCCTGACGTCGACCTGTTCATCCGGACCTCGGGGGAACAGCGCGCCAGCAACTTCCTGCTCTGGCAGGCCGCATACGCGGAGTTCGTGTTCCAGGACAAGTTGTGGCCGGACTACGACCGGCGGGACCTGTGGGCCGCCTGCGAGGAGTACGTCAACCGCAACCGTCGCTTCGGCAGAGCCGAATGATGTACCTGAGCGGCAGAGCCGAATGATGTACCTGAGCGGGAGAGCGTGATGGCACTGCAGGAGCGGCTGGGCGAGATCCTCGACGGCGTCCTACCCGTGACGCGGGAGGACGACGGGGCGGTCACCGTCCACCACGACGAGACCTTCGCTTCGCTGCGCACGGTGGCGGTCGCCGAGGGTCTGGAGTTGGTGTCGCTGACCCAGATCCTGGCCTGGGATCTGCCGTTGGACGCCAAACTGCGCGCCGCGGTCGCCGAACACGCCCACAACACACTGCTGGGCACGGTGTCGCTGGCCTCCAAGAGCGCACCCAAAGAGGTGGCCGCCGGGGCCAGGCGCAATTCCAAGAAGGCCGCGGATGTGCTGCTGCGCTACAACTTTCCGGCCGCCGGGCTGACCGATGACGCGCTGCGCACGCTGATCCTCATGGTGCTCGCCACCGGCGCCGAGGTGCGCCGTGCGCTAGTCGGCTGAACCGTTCGTCGTCGCGCACTGCCCGCAGACGCCGAAGATCTCGATCGTGTGGCTGACGTCGGAGAAGCCGTGCTGTCGGGCGATGTCGGCGGTCCAGGCCTCGACGTCGCCGCCCTGGATTTCCACCGTCGAACCACATGCGCGGCAGACCAGGTGGTGATGGTGGTCCTCCGAACAGCGGCGGTACACCGACTCGCCGGTGTCGGTGCGCAGCGTGTCGACGACGCCTGCGGCCGCCATCTGTTGCAGCGTGCGGTAGACGGTGGTCAGCCCAATGCCTTCGCCGCGCCGGCGAAGCTCGTCGTGCAGTTCCTGGGCCGAACGGAATTCGTCGACGTTCTCCAGCAGGTCTGCGATGGCTGCGCGTTGCCTTGTCGCGCGCACTCCCATGCTCATCGACATGCGTTTACTCGTGCGCCTCGCCCGCGTGCGTCACCGCCGCGACGACGATGTCGGCGAGGTGATGATCGACGAGGCGGTACATCACCTCGCGCCCGGACCGTTCACCGGCGACGACGCCCGCGGCCTTCAGGATGCGCAGGTGCTGGCTGACCAACGGCTGGGCCACCGCCAGCGCGTCGACGAGCTCGTGCACGCAGCGCGCCGACTCCCGCAGCTGCAGCACAATCGCGATCCGCATCGGGGCGGCCAACGCGCGCAGCAGGTCGCCGGAGGTGTCGAGCACCTCACGCGGTGGCAGGTCGGGATACGGTGCGCCGCCGTGGTCGTGGGTGTCATCCGTGGCGACGCGTCCGTCCGCCAAAGTGGAAACAATTTTCATTACGGTCAACAATACATGCGCTTCTATGCATGTCAACGCAGGGATGCGGTGCCCCACCCTTTGCGCGAGCGACCGTGTCTGTCCGCGAAATCGCGGCGTGTCACCGTGCAAATGCGGTCGCTCGGCGGCCGTGAGCGTGTCGCTAGGCTATGCAGTCGTGGCTCACTCTTCCTCGATCATCGACACCGTTGCGAACCTGGCCAAGCGGCGCGGGCTGGTTTACCAGGCGGGGGAGATCTACGGCGGCACCAAGTCGGCGTGGGACTACGGCCCGCTCGGCGTGGAACTCAAGGAGAACATCAAGCGCCAGTGGTGGCGGTCGGTGGTCACCAGCCGCGACGACGTCGTGGGCCTGGACTCGTCGATCATTCTGCCCCGCGAGGTGTGGGTGGCGTCCGGGCACGTCGACGTGTTCAACGATCCGCTGGTCGAGTGCCTCAACTGTCACAAGCGGCATCGGCAGGACCACCTGCAGGAGGCGTTCGCCGAGAAGAAGGGGATCAGCGACCCCGAATCCGTGGCGATGACCGAGATCGCGTGCCCGGACTGCGGGACCAAAGGCCAATGGACCGAACCGCGCGACTTCAACATGATGCTCAAGACCTACCTCGGTCCGATCGAGAGCGAAGAGGGCCTGCACTATCTGCGGCCGGAGACCGCGCAGGGCATCTTCGTCAACTTCGCCAACGTGGTGACCACGCAACGTAAGAAGCCGCCGTTCGGCATCGCCCAGACCGGCAAGAGCTTCCGCAACGAGATCACGCCGGGCAACTTCATCTTCCGGACCCGCGAGTTCGAGCAGATGGAGATGGAGTTCTTCGTTGAGCCGTCGACCGCACGCGAGTGGCACCAGTACTGGATCGACGAGCGGTTGCAGTGGTACGTCGAACTGGGCATCGACCGCGACAATCTCCGGCTCTACGAGCATCCGAAGGAGAAGCTGTCGCACTATTCCGACCGCACCGTCGACATCGAGTACAAGTTCGGATTCCAGGGCAACCCGTGGGGCGAGCTGGAGGGTGTCGCGAACCGCACCGATTTCGACCTGTCCACGCACACAAAGCATTCCGGTGCGGACCTGTCCTACTACGACCAGGCCAGCGACACCCGCTACGTCCCCTATGTGATCGAGCCGGCGGCCGGCCTGACGCGGTCGTTCATGGCGTTCCTCGTCGACGCATACGCCGAGGACGAGGCGCCCAACGCCAAGGGCGGCGTCGACAAGCGCACGGTGTTGCGGCTGGATCCGCGGCTCGCGCCGGTCAAGGCCGCAGTGCTGCCGCTGTCGCGCAACGAGGCACTCTCGCCGAAGGCCCGCGACCTGGCAGCCGAACTGCGCAAGTGCTGGAATGTCGAGTTCGACGACGCGGGCGCGATCGGGCGGCGCTACCGCCGCCAGGACGAGATCGGCACCCCGTTCTGCGTGACGGTCGACTTCGACACACTCGAGGATCAAGCCGTCACCGTCCGCGAGCGCGACACGATGACGCAGGACCGGGTGTCGCTCGACAACGTCAGCGACTACCTCGCCGCCCGTCTCAAAGGCTGCTGACTAGCTGCGCGCGCGTGCGTGTCACTCCCTTGCCGCGAGCGTGCGTGTCTGCCCACGCCACGCCGCGAAAATTGAGCACTGCACGCACTCTCACTCGTCGCTGAGCGTGCGTGTCTGTCGACAATACACCGTTGTAAGGCAACAGTTTTCGCACGGTCGCGCTGCGTCGAGCGTGCGCGAGCTGCGCAAAAACAGCGGCGTGTCCTGAGCAGACACGCACGCGCGCGGTGCAAAGGAAAGGGGCAGGCGGCTAGAAGCGGCCGCCACCGCCGAACATTCCGCCACCGCCACCGGAGCCGCCGAACGAACCGGGGCTGAATCCGCCACCGCCGAAACCGCCGAAGCCACCGCGCATTCCACCGCTGAGGATGTTTCCGATGAGGATGCCGCCGATGATCGCGCCCATATTGCCCCCACCGCCCCGACCGCCACCGAACGGACCCATGTACGAACTGTGCGCGTTCTGAACGTCGGCGTTGGCCAGGTTCTGCGCCTGCGACGCGAGCATCGCCGCACCGTTGGCGTGCTTGATGGCCTCGGCCGGATCGCTGGCCCGCCGCTCTTCGGCGGCGCCGATCTGACGGACGGCCTCTGCCAAGCGGGTCCGGGCCTCGGGCCCGACGATGCCGCGGCGGGTATCGATGAAGTCCGACACCGACCGGACCCTCGACCGCGCCGTGAACAGCGCCTCGTCCAGCGCTCGGTTGAGTCGATCGGCGGCCTCCCGCTCCTGCTCGACGGCGGCCAGCAGTCGATCGAGATCCGCGTCGGCCTTCGTCAGTTCGGTGAAAGTGCCCAGCGGGTCAGCGGCTTTGGAGCGCTGCGCGGCGGCGACGGCGGCCGCTGCCGCGTCGCGCGCCTCGGCCAACTGCGCGGCCTGCGGCACGTTGCCCTGCTGCAGCAACGCGCCAGCCTGCTTGATGCCGTTCTGGATGTCTTCGATCGCCGCGGGCAACGTGGCGGCGGCGCGACGGATGTCACTCGCGGCGCTCTCCACTGCGTCGAGCAGACCGCGCGCCTGCACCAAAGCCGACTCCGCCGCACGCACACATTCGACGAGCTCACTCTGCTGGCCCGGCACCGGGCGGGCGGCAAGATCGCGCCCACGGCTGATGCTCGCATCGGCGAAGTCGAGCAGTTCTTTGGCCGCGTCGACGTTGCCGGCCACCGAACTCAGCGCGGTCGAATCGAACTCGCTGTGCAGTTCGGCCACTTTCCGGCGTGACGGCTCGAGCCGGGCGGTGATGTCGACCACCCGCTGCGTCATCGAGTCCAGTTTCGACGGGGCGTTGATCACCAGGTTCCGCAGCTCGGTGAACGCGTCGCGCTGCGCGTCGAGCTCACGGTCGGCCTTGGCCGCCGCGACCACCACCCGGGTCAAGAGGTCGCGTCGCTGCGCCGGGGTTTCGGGGATGGCGTCGTCGAGGATCTGCCGGACGTTGAATGCCTGGGCGAGCGTCGTTTTCGCATTGTTGACCGCCCGCGTGAACGGCTCGGTCCGTGAGGTGCCGAACTCCTCGACCGCCAACTCCAGTTCGTGGTCGCTGGTCCGCACCGCGTTGTCCACCTCGACCACCATCGCTCGCGACAGGTCGTCGAGCGCGTCCAGCGACACCGCCGCCAGGGCTTGCGGGTCGCTCGGATCGACTCTGCGCGCAGCGGCGAACTCGGCCTCGCGGCGCTTGCGCTGCCGTCGTCGGCGCCAAATCATCAGCACCACCACTGCGAGCGCGATCACTCCGAGGGCGATGAGCAACCCGACCCAGCTGAGGCTCGAACCCGAGCTGCCCGACCGGGCGAGCCCGTCGGCCGCCGCGACCGCCGCACCTGCCCAATCGCTGTTGCGTAGTGCAGGCTCTATGCCGTTGCGCCGCACGCTTTCCACCCGGCTCGAGCTCAACTCCGTTGCGCTGTCGGGCACCAGGAAGGCGTATGAACGGTCAACCGTGGCGACCGCCAACAGCGCGTCATAAGTGCCCAGGTCGCTCGTACGCATGGTGTTGCGCGCCCACGTCTCGGCCGGTTGACCGGAGAAGGTATCGACGTAGACGACCCACAACCGGGTCCTGCGGCTGTTGTAGAGCGAGTCGACCGCCGAGGTCACCTCCGCCCGAGCGGCGCCGTCGAGGACGCCCGCGTTGTCGGTGACGTAGCCCGGCAGCCGAAACGGCGGCTCGGCAGCCGCCGTCGGCGCGATGAGTGCACCGGCGGTGAGCATGGCGAGCACGAGGGTCAGCAGGCGGACGAGGCGCATGACCGCCAATCTAGTGCGCACCACGGTCAAGCCGGTTGGTGCTGGCAGACTATCCGTCGGTGACAGGCAACGGAGATCCCTACGACGAGTTCGACCGCCAGAGATGGGTGGACGAGCCGCCGAAGAGCGCTGCGCTGCCCGGTACCGACACCGAGCACCGCACCGATTTCGCGCGCGACCGGGCGCGGGTGCTGCACTGTGCGGCGCTTCGCCGGCTGGCCGACAAGACGCAGGTGGTCGGCCCCCGTCAGGGCGAAACGCCGCGCACCCGGCTGACCCATTCGCTGGAGGTCGCCCAAATCGGCCGCGGTATGGCGATCGGCCTGGGCTGCGACCCCGACCTCGTCGACCTCGCAGGCCTGGCTCACGACATCGGTCACCCGCCCTACGGCCACAACGGCGAGCGCGCCCTGAACGAGATCGCCGCCGACTGCGGCGGCTTCGAGGGCAACGCCCAGAATTTCCGAATCCTGACCCGCCTCGAACCGAAAACCCTTGACACAGAAGGTGGTAGCGCGGGGCTGAACCTCACTCGGGCCGCGCTGGACGCCGTCACCAAGTACCCGTGGCGGCGCGGGTCACGGCAGGCCAAATTCGGTTTCTACTCCGACGACGTACCCGTGGCCGATTGGGTGCGCACGAACGCGCCCGACGAGAAACCCTGCCTGGAGGCGCAGGTCATGGACTGGGCCGACGACGTCGCCTACTCGGTTCACGATGTCGAGGACGGCGTGGTTTCCGGCCGCATCGACATGCGGGTGCTGGCCGACAAGGACGCGGCGGCCGTGCTGGGTCAGTTGGGGGAGTCGAGCGGGATGGGTGCCGGGCTGCGGTCCGACGACCTGGTGGCCGCCGCGGCGCGGCTGTCGAGCCTGCCGGTCGTAGCCGCTGTGGGTAAGTACGACGGCACGCTGGCCGCATCCGTCGCGCTCAAGAAGTTGACCAGCGAACTCGTCGGCCGGTTCGCCTCGGCGGCCATCGCGGCGACCCGCGAGGAATCCGGCCGGGGACCCTTGGTTCGTTATCAGGCCGACCTGCGGGTCCCCGATCTGGTGCGGGCCGAGGTGGCGGTGCTCAAGATCCTGGCGCTGCAGTTCATCATGTCGGACCCTCGGCATCTGGACCTGCAGGCACGACAGCGCGAACGCGTCCACCGGGTGGTGGCTTGGGTCGCCGCGGGCGCACCGGCGACGCTCGACCCGATCTTCGTGCCGGCGTTCAACGCCGCCGGTGGCGACGGCGCCCGACTGCGGGTGGTCATCGACCAGGTCGCATCCTTCACCGAGGGCCGCCTCGAGCGGTTGGAACCCGCCTAGGCGCTCGCCAGGGGCGCTCTAGACTGGCCCGGTGGCCGGCCGCATTCCTGATCGCGACATCGCGGCCATCCGCGACCAGGTCCGCATCGAGGAGGTCGTGGGCGACTACGTGCAGTTGCGGCGCGCGGGCGCGGACTCCTTGAAGGGGCTGTGCCCATTCCACGACGAGAAGTCGCCGTCGTTCCACGTGCGGCCCAATCACGGCCACTTCCACTGTTTCGGCTGCGGCGAGGGTGGCGACGTCTACGCCTTCGTCCAGAAGATCGAGCACGTCAACTTCGTCGAGTCGGTCGAACTGCTCGCCGATCGCGTCGGCTACACGATCACCTACACCGGCGCCTCGACCACCAACGTGCAACGCGACCGCGGCAGCCGCAGCAGGTTGCTGGCCGCCAACGCGGCAGCCCAGGAGTTCTACGCGACGACGTTGGAGTCCGAGGAGGCCACACCGGCGCGCCAGTACCTGATCGAGCGAAACTTCGACGGCCAGGCCGCCAAGCGGTTCGGCTGTGGCTTCGCGCCGTCGGGCTGGGACACGTTGACAAAGCACCTGCTACGCAAGGGTTTTGAGTTCAAAGAGCTCGAGGCGGCCGGCCTGTCCCGGGAAGGCAAACGCGGCCCGATGGACCGCTTCCACCGCCGGCTGCTGTGGCCGATCAGGGCCAGTGGCGGCGAGGTGATCGGCTTCGGCGCCCGCCGGATCTTCGACGACGACCCGATGGAAGCCAAGTACGTCAACACCCCTGAGACCGTTCTGTACAAGAAATCGTCGGTGCTGTTCGGGTTGGACCTGGCCAAGCGCGACATCGCCAAGGGGCATCAGGCGGTCGTTGTCGAGGGCTACACCGACGTGATGGCGATGCACCTGGCCGGGGTGACCACCGCGGTCGCGTCCTGCGGAACCGCGTTCGGTGATGAGCATTTGTCGATGCTGCGCCGACTCATGATGGACGACAACTTCTTTCGCGGCGAGTTGATCTACGTTTTCGACGGCGATGCCGCGGGCCGCGCGGCGGCGATCAAGGCGTTCGAGGGTGAGCAGAACCTGGCCGGGCAATCGTTTGTGGCGGTGGCTTCAGAAGACAAGTTGGCTGGGATGGATCCGTGCGACATACGCCTTCATTTCGGCGACGGCGCGCTACGCGACCTGGTAGCCCGTCGAACACCGTTGTTCGAGTTCGCAATTCGCACCGCGCTGGCCGAACACGACCTCGACAGCGCCGAGGGACGGGTCTCCGCGCTGCGCAGGTGCGTGCCGATGGTGGCCCGCATCAAGGAACCGATGCTGCGCGACGAGTACGCGCGGCGGCTGACGGGCTGGGTGGGCTGGGCCGACGAGGCGCAGGTACTGGCCCGGGTGCGCGAGGAAGCGCAGAAGCGGGGGATGCCCGAACGCGGCGCTCGCAGGCGCGCCGCGAGCGAGCAGGCGCAGCCACGCAGGTCGCGTACCCCTGACCCGGCCTCGCGACCCGATCCGGCGGATCCGACGCTGTGGCCGCAGCGCGAGGCGCTAAAGGCCGCGCTGCAGTATCCGGCGCTGGCGGGGCCGGTGTTCGATTCGCTGACGGTCGAAAGTTTCACGCACCCGGGTTACGCCGCGGTCCGCTCGGCCATCGACGCGGCCGGTGGTACGTCCACCGGCCAGTCCGGCGCGGAGTGGATCGAGACAATTCGAACGCACACCGCGACACCCGCCGCGGCAAGCCTGGTCAACGAACTCGGGGTGGAAGCCATCAACGTCGACGACGACGAGCGGTTACCTCGCTACATCGGTGGAGTGTTGGCCCGGTTGCAGGAAGTCTGGGTTGGCCGCCAGATCGCCGAAGTCAAGTCCAAGCTCCAGCGCATGTCACCGGTCGAGCAGGGTGACGAGTACCACGCATTGTTCGGGGACTTGGTCGCGATGGAGGCGTATCGGCGCAGCCTGCTCGAGCAGGCCAGCGGAGACGACATCTCTGCGTAGCCCCCGGTAACGCGATATGGTGGGCGCGCTATACAACCGTGGGAACGGTCAGGAAGGCGTGCACGTGACATCGACCAACAACCGGACGCGACGGTTCGTCGCCGCAGGCGCGATAGCGATGGCCGCTGTCGCTGCGCCGCTCGCAGCCTCCGCACTATCTGAATCCAATGCGGACCCGCAGCCGCTCAGCCAGTGCCTGGCGTGGTTCGGGAACAAGGAGGACGGTCGCTGCCTGAGCGTCTCCAACGGCAACGGCATTAACGTCGGCACTCCCGACTTCGGGCTCAACCAGAGTCAGACCGGCGTCAACACGGGTCCGCTGGTCCCGGGCCAGACGATCACCGACCCGTACCGCTAACGGACCCTTCTCGCCTGCGCGGTCTCGGGGCCGATGATCTCGGTTCCGTTGTCGATCTCGGTCAACTTGATCATGGGTGGATCCGGTGACACCCGGTCGGCGATCTTGCGTCGCCCGGCGTCGAGTACGGCTTTCGCCGCGGGGCTCTCGGTGACCGCCTTGTAGGTGCCGGCGATCTGCTCATATCGGCGGCGGCCGGCCTTCGAGCCGAGTACATAGCCGACACCCAATACGACGAAATACCCGATCACTGGGTCCCTTCCAGACGACGGTGCGTTGCGTTCCATCCTGCCTCACGTACCTGAGAGCGTGAGCGGTGGCGGCGTATTGGCGGCGTCGCCGACACGTAAGCTAGAGTCAACCCCCGTCCCGCACACAGCGCGATGGCGGGAGAGCAGTCCCCTGTAGCTCAATTGGCAGAGCATTCGGCTGTTAACCGAAGGGTTGCTGGTTCGAGTCCAGCCGGGGGAGCAACACCACCACTTTCGGCTTCGCAACCGTGTCGAGCCAACCCATCTCACCTCGCGCAGCGCATGATGGGCGGATGGCTGATGCAGGCATCTGGGTCGCGTGGGGTATTCCCACCCGCGGACGCGAAGTGCAAGCACTCGAACTTTTCCGGGAGTCCCTCGAGGGTTACGGCGCCCAGCTTCTGCGCGACGGGGCGATCGAGCGCTATGACGTCGCCGTGCTGCGCCCACAGAGCATGCAGCTCGGCGGGTTCGTGTTGATCCAAGGCTCGCAGGAGCAGATCGACACGCTGCGTCGAGACGAGGACTTTCAGCGGTTCGTGACTCAGGTCCAGCTGGTGGCCGACAGCGTCGGAATGGTGGACGCGTGGGTCAACGACGGCCTCGGTGACGCGTTCGATCTGTATGAGAAGGCGCTACGCAAGGGCGGCCTTCTGGCCCCATAGGCGATAGCTCCTCCATGAGCCCGTAACGCAAAACCCTTGCACAGCGATGACTGGACTGACAGTTGTTGCGAATGGGACATCTGCCGATTTTGCTGTACACCCCCCATAGCTGCTATTACATTGCTTCGACGGGGCGGGGACTTTCTTCGGAGGGCAAACATGGGCGCAGCAAGGTACGTCGGTCGTGCCGGGGGGCTGGCCGTCGCGATGGGAGTGGGTACCGCGATCGCCGTGGGACACGGCTACGCAGTGGCCGACACCACCGACTCGCAATCGGACAAGTCCTCTAAATCGGAGTCCGCGAGCAGCGCAACCGGCGCCAGCGGCGGCACGGGGACCGCGACCGGGTCCGCGACGTCAGGCAACGGTGCGACCGCCTCCACGACGGGGTCGACGTCCACGACGGGGTCGACCTCGACCTCGGCCTCGGCTGGAACCGCCAAAGAAGACAAAGACGACAAAGACGACGGGGCGACCGACTCGACGACGCGGACCCGCACGGTCACCGGCGGGGTGACGGTCAGCGCCCAGACCAATACGGGGTCGTCGCGCAAGACCGTCGACGACGCCGACGAAGAGCCAAAAAAGGAGGAAGAAGGCTCGACTGCGACCGCGGAAGCACCGAAGGCCACGTCGACGCCGACCGCCGAGCCCACGGCAACACCGAGCCCCGAGCCGACGGCCGCCCCGACGGCCGAACCCACCCCGACAGCCGAGCCCACAGCGACGCCGACCGCCGAGCCGTCCGCGACACCCTCCGCCGAGCCGACGCCGACCGCCGAGCCGAAGCCGACCGCCGAGCCGGCTAAGGACTCCGACACCGGCGAAGCGGACCCGTCATCGCAACCGAAGCCCGACGGAACCTCGAAAACTTCCACCCAACAAGCCGGCGCAACGACCGACACGGATGCCACGCAGTCGCTTTCCGATCCCGCCGCCGCGGTGCAGGAAACGGGGAACTACGTCGTGTTCGCCGATGCACGATCACTGGCGACGACAACGATGAACAACGCGTCGCCGTTGATGCTCGCCTACCAGCCGACGACCGTGACGCCGGCGGCTCCTGCGAACCTGTTCACCGCCGTGACGAATTTGGTCACCAACACGATCAACTGGATTCTCAACCCACTGGCAGGCACGGTGCCGTCGTCACCTGCGCAGCCGCCGCTGATCTGGGGCCTGCTCGCGTTCGCGCGTCGGGAGTTCGAGAACTTCTTCGCGGCGCTGGCGGGGCGGCCCACCACCACGCCGGTGGTGACCACCCCGACGATGATGCTGGCGGACCCGATGGCCAGGATGGCGCTGACGGCCGCCGAACCCTTCAATCCGCTGTACTCGCCGTTCCCCAACCCGCAGGTGAGCCCGTCGACGCAGTTCGTCTCCTGGGTCACGGGTCCTTGGTCGTACCCCGGCAATCCGCTCATGGCCAATACCGTCGACCGCTTCTCGGTTGGTGGCACCGACCTCGGCATCATGTGGGACAACGGAATTGAGGACGACCCCACCACCCCGGAAAACGAACATCAGGTCCTGATCGCGTTCGGCGACACGTTCTTCGACGGCAACATGTCGCAGGACTGGCGATCCAACACCATCATGCGGACCTCCGACTGGTACCTCGCCAACGGGATGGAGATCCCCGACGGGGAGTGGTACAACGGCAACATGTTCGGCGGCGCGCCGCTGGGCCCCGACGGATTCCCCACCCGAGCCAGGCAGGTCATCTTCCCCGAAGGTCTGCCCGCCGGGATCACCCTGATACCCACCGCGGGAATCTCGGTGCCCGTAGAAGGCTCCAAGTACGGCGCGATCCAATACGTGAGTTTCATGTCGGTGACGCAGTGGGGCGCACCCGGAACCTGGACGACGAACTACTCGGCGATCGCCTGGTCCGATGACAACGGCGAAACCTTCCATGTCGCACCGGAAACCGTTCGCTACAACCAGTCGTGGACCGGCAACCAGAACTTTCAGCAGATGGCGTTCGTCCGGCCCGGCGACGGATATGTCTACGCGTACGGCACCCCCAACGGCCGTCAGGGCGCGGCTTACCTGGCGCGGGTGCCTGAGCAGGACATCTTGGACCTCTCCAAGTACGAATACTGGAACGGCGGGAGTGCCTGGGGCGGAGCCCCGGCCGGCTGGGTGAAGAACAACCCATCCGCGGCCACGGTCGTCTTCGGGGTCGAGCAGGGTGCTTGTGGTGCCGCCGCCGAAGGAAACCAGGTCAGCGAAATGTCTGTGCAATACAACAAACAGCTGAACAAGTACGTCGCCATGCACGGTGACCAGTTCAACAACATCGTGATGCGGACGTCCGACACCCCGCAGGGCACCTGGTCGAAACCGAAGGTGCTGATGAAGCAGCAGCCGGGTGGGATCTATGCCCCGATGATGCATCCCTGGTCGCCGTCGACCCAGGGCACGGGCACCGACCTGTACTGGAACCTGTCGGAGTGGAACTCCTACAACGTGATGATGATGAAGACCGATCTGAGCAAGGTCTGACGTGTTGAGAGTCGTGCTCGTCGGCATGCTGATCCCTCTGATCAGTGCCCCCGTCGCGTGCGCAGAACCCGGTCAGCCGCCAGGTCCGCCGCCGCAGACCGGTCAGTGCACCGCCGATCTCGAGGGCGCCATGACGCAGGTGCCTGGCACGAACACCCTGTCGGTGTGCCGGGGCGGTGCGTGGCAGGACGTGACCGGTCCGCAGCCGCCCGCCGACCGCTGGGTGAGCCAGGCGTCTCCGCTGAAACTACACGGACAGGGCATGCGCAATTCGGACATGGCCGCAGGCAAATGGATTGGGACGCCGCGGGATTCGAGCACGACGTGCCGCGCACAACAGCAGGTCGTCGTCAGCCCCGGTGAGCTCAGTACGCCGACCGCCGTCGAAGGCAACCCGGGTCAACCGCTGCACTTCGACGTGCCCGCGAGGATGTTCTTGATCGAACTGAGCGGCGACTGCGTGTGGACGCGTAGCTGAGTTCCGTCAGGGCCCGCAGTAGATGGGCGTCCCGGTGAACAGGTCCCTACCGCAGATCGCACCGGGCGCCGGTGGGGGAGCCGGATAGAGGCGACCGCTCTCGTCGATGAGGTCGTTGCCCTGATACCGATACTGGTGGCAGACGTTCCAATCCCAGTCAAGCGTTCGGTTCGATGCCGCCGACGGAGGAGTCTGACCGGGACACCAGCTGAACCAGTAGTAGTCGGCCCCGGCCGCACTTGCCAAACCCAGCCCGGCTAGCGCCATGCCGCTGGAAACCGCTGCCGTTGCGGCGAATCGCGATAAGGCCTTCATGATCGCATCCTTTGCCTCACGGCACCGCCGTGTCGGCGGTGCCTATGCGGTCAAGTACACGGCCGTCCCGCTGCTACCGATCCCAAGAACCCCGTTACTTCGGCTCGATGGTGCCCGAGCTGATCGCGTCCTGCTCGGTGTGCTCGTCGGCGTCGGGAATGCGCTCGGGATGCAGCATCTCCGCATAACGCAACTGTTCGGGTATGCCGTAGCCGTCGACGAGGAGTTCGGCGTACGGGCGTAGTGTCCGGCAGCGTTCGTTGATGCCACGGGTGACGGCCTTCGCGCGTTCGGTCGAGATGAACCTGTGCTCGATGAACCACGCCCGGTCCTTTTCGATCACCGTCAGCGCGTACAGATCGCACACCATGTTCAGGATCTTGCGGGCCTCGTCGTCTTCGCACGCATCGATGCCGGCGACGAACGCTTCGAGGATCACCCGGTCGATGTGGGCCTGGGCGCTGTGCAGCACATGGTCCTGCACAGCGTTGAAGGCGTCGAACTCGCTCATCTCCTTCGACTTGCCCTGCAACCGGCGCGCCACCGTGGAGATCATGTATTCCTCGCGGTCCTCGAACATCTTGACCTGGGTGCCGCGGTTGAACAGGCTGCCTTCCTCTTCGTTGTCCTGCCGGGTATCGAGGATGGTCTGCATGATCGTCTCGGCCGCAGTGCGTTTCAGCACCCGTTCACCGGCGAAGTTCGCGGCGAACCGCACCCATTCGACCGGGCTCATGCTCTTGACGTCGTCGGCGTAGGCCGTGAGCAGCTGCTTGGCCACCAACTGCGTGAGCACGTGGTTGTCGCCTTCGAAGGTGGTGAACACGTCGGTGTCGGCCTTCAACGCGATCAGACGGTTCTCGGCCATGTAGCCCGCGCCGCCGCACGCCTCGCGCGCCTCCTGGATCGCGCGGGTGGCATGCCAGGTGTTGGCGGCTTTCAAACCGGCCGCGCGGGCCTCGAGCTCGCGCTGCTCCTCCGGATCGGGTTCCTCGGCGCTCTGCAGGTCGTGGCATTTGGCGACGAGTTCGTTCTGCGCGAACTGCAGCGCATACGATTCGGCGATCAGCGGCAGCAGGCGGCGTTGGTGCGCGAGGTAGTCCATGACGAGTACCTCATCCCCGTCACCAGGCGCCTCGAACTGCCTGCGCTGCAACGCATATCGCGTGGCGATGTCGAGCGCGACGCGGGCCGCGGCCGCGGCGCTGCCGCCGACGGTGACGCGGCCGCGGACGAGGGTGCCGAGCATGGTGAAGAACCGGCGGCCGGGGTTCTCGATCGGCGAGCTGTACGTGCCGTCGGGCGCGACGTCGCCGTACTTGTTGAGAAGGTTCTCGCGCGGGACGCGGACCCGGTCGAATTGGATCCGGCCGTTGTCGACGCCCGGCAGGCCACCCTTGTAATGGCAGTCCGACGTGGTCACGCCCGGCAGGTCGTTGCCCTCCTCGTCGCGGATCGGGACCAACACGCAGTGCACACCGTGCCCTTCACCATCGGGGGTGATCAGTTGGGCGAAAACAGCGGCGATGCCGGCAGTTTCGGCGGCGCCCCCGATGTAGTCCTTGCGCGCGGTCGGCGTGGGGGAGTCGACCACGAACTCCTGGGTTGCCGGGTCGTAGGTGGCGGTGGTTTCCAGCGCCTGCACGTTGCTGCCGTGACCGGTCTCGGTCATTGCGAAGCAGCCGAGAAGCTCGCAATCGATGATCGGCTTGACGTACTTCTCGTGATGTCGCTCGGTGCCGAGGTTCTCCACGGCCCCTCCGAACAACCCCCACTGCACACCGGCTTTCACCATCAGCGACAGATCGCTCATAGCCAGCATCTCGATCTGCGTGACTGCCGCACCGACGTCGCCGTTGCCGCCGTGCTCTTTTTTGAAGCCGTCCTCGGCGGCACCCATAGCCGCCATGATCTTGAGCTGCTCCGCCACCTTCGTACGGGCGATGACGGTGTTGGGGGTGTAGTGCGGTCGGAAGACCTCGCTGGAGAGCTCCGCACGCATCCGGTTCTTCACATCGCGCCAACGTCCGTCGAGCGCATTGCGCAGATGTTCCGCAGTGGTGGTCATGTCTCGACGGTAGCCGTCCGCGCGCTCCCGCAAACGTGATGCGGTAAACCCAGGCAATCCTCACTGGACCAGCCGAAATCCGAGGCGTTGAATCATCCCCATGGCCGCGCCTACCGGAGTACCGCACACCTCGACGCATCGGCACGCCGATGTCACCGGCGGCTGGCTGCGCGCCGCGACCTTCGGCGCCATGGACGGTCTCGTCAGCAACACCGCCCTCATCGCCGGCGTCGCCGCAGCGGCCGATGCCAACACCGTCGTCATCAGCGGCGTCGCCGGGCTGTTGGCCGGCGCGTTCTCGATGGCGCTGGGGGAGTACACCTCCGTGACCACCGCCAACGAACAGATCGAATCCGAGGTCCTCGTCGAGCGACGAGCCTTTCGCAAGCACCCACAGGCCGAGAGGGCGGAGCTGGTGGCGATGCTGATGAACATGGGCATGACCCGTGATACCGCGGTCAAGGCCACCGACGAGGTCCATCGCGACGAGAACCGGGCCCTGAACTTCCATCTTGTCCAGGAGTTGGGCGTCGACCCCCGGGAGAAGCCGTCGCCGTCGGTCGCGGCCGGTTCGTCGTTCCTGATGTTCACGCTTGGCGCGATCATCCCGCTGATCCCGTATCTGCTCGGCTTCCATTCGCTGTGGGCAGGGCTGGCGTGCGGTGGCGTGGGCCTGCTCGTCGCGGGCGGTGTGGCAGCGCGTTTCACCGGGCGACCGATCTGGTTCGCCTCTCTACGTCAGTTGGCATTCGGGAGTGTGGCCATCGCGGCGACCTACGTCGTCGGACTGCTGGTCGGCACGTCCGTCACGTGAGCGAAGCGGTTCGCACCGCTACTCGTCTCCCAGAATCGGCGCGAGCGTCGCAAGACCCTTGATCCTCCCAGACGTTTCAACCGGTGTCCGCGACCGCTGTCCTCGTTGACTAACCGGGCGGTCCAGGATCTGCATCCGCTGTGAGTTAGGCAGCTGATGAACCCCCCGGGGTTCACACCCGCCGGCCGGATGGCCCGCTACGAGGCGACCCAAGTGCTGCTGAACATGTTCGGAGACTGCGATATTCGCAGATGCGGCAGTCGCGGGTCACCGCCTGAGTTCAAACCGCGAGATTGTATTCCGGCGGGCTCCCACTCGTCGAACTTCTGCTGCTCGAATGCGGCTTCGCGACGAAGCAGGCATCAGCTGTCGCCGACGGTGACCTCTCCTTTGGTGGTCACTTGGTGACGGTGTTGGACGTCGACGCCTCGTCCAGCAGCCGTCGCAGTACGCGCACCGCGTCAGTGAGCGTCTCCCGGTCGGCGACGTCGAGCCGTTCGAGGTACGGATCGATCGCCGCGCCGCGGTCCAGCCGCACCTGTCGGAGCGTGTCCACGCCCTTGGGGGTGATGCGAATCAGCACCGCGCGTGCGTCCTCGGGGTCGACCGTTCGCGACACCATGCCCGCCTCTTCGAGGCGGCGGACCTGGGTCGTCATCGTCGGTTGTGAGCAGTGGTCGAGTGCGGCCAGATCGGAGATGCGGGCCTCGCCCTGGTCCTCGATCGTGGACAGCAGTCGCGCCTGGGCATAGCCGAGGGGCAGGCGGGCCCGCTGCGTGGCCAGGCGGTTGATCCGGGCGACCACGGACAGCAGATCGGCCCCGAGCGTCTGGGTCATGCCGCCAGATTAGGTGTTTCAAACGCCGAATCCGCCTCGATCGATCCCAGCGCAGTGTGGCCGCCCCGACCGCGACTGGCAGAATCGTGCAATGACCGCGACCGGGGCACGAACTCGACATACCGGTCGTCTGCGTCCCGTCGAACTCGCGCAGGCCTCCGTCATGGCTGCGCTGTGCGCGGCCACCGCGATCATCTCCGTGGTCGTTCCGTTCGCTGCGGGGCTTTCTCTGCTGGGCACGGTGCCGATGGGGCTGCTGGCATACCGCTACCGGTTGCGGGTGCTGCTCACCGCGACCATCGCCGGCGGGATCATCGCGTTCCTGATCGCGGGCATGGGCGGGTTCATGACAGTCGTCAACTGCGCCTATATCGGCGGGCTGACCGGCATCGTCAAGCGCCGCGGACGCGGCACCCCGACCGTGTTGTTCGCGGCGCTGATCGCCGGAGCGGTGTTCGGGACGGCGGTGGTGGTGGCGCTGTCGATCCTGTCGCGGCTGCGTCACCTGATCTTCGAGTCCGTCACCGCCAACATCAACGGCCTCGCCGCGGTGATCGCCCGCATCCCCGATATGGAGGGCGCGGCCGAGCGACTCAAGCGCGACTTCGCCACAGCGCTCGAGTACTGGCCGCTGTTGTTCTTCAGTGCGGGGGTGATGTCGATCACCTTCGTCAGCCTCGTCGGGTGGTGGGCCCTGTCGCGGGTGATGGAGCGGCTGTCGGGCATCCCCGATGTCCACAAACTGGAGTCCTCCAAAGACGTCGGCGCGATCGCCCCGGTGCCAGCGCGGCTGCGCGACGTCCGGTTCCGCTATCCGAGCGCCGACCATGACGCGCTGGGGCCGGTCTCGCTGCGCGTGGAACCGGGTGAGCACCTCGCGATAACGGGTGCCAACGGCTCGGGCAAGACGACGCTGATGTTGATGCTGGCCGGGCGGGAGCCGACGGCGGGCGCCATCGAACGGCCGGGCGCCGTCGGGCTGGGCCGTATCGGCGGCACGGCGGTCGTCATGCAGCACCCGGAGAGCCAGGTGCTCGGCACCCGCGTCGCCGACGACGTGGTCTGGGGGCTCCCACCCGGCAAGGCCACCGACGTCGGCCAGCTGCTCGCCGAGGTGGGCCTCGACGGGTTGGCCGAACGCAACACCGGCGGGTTGTCGGGTGGCGAACTGCAGCGGCTTGCCGTCGCGGCGGCGCTGGCGCGCGAACCGTCGCTTTTGATCGCCGACGAGGTCACCAGCATGGTCGACCAGGAGGGCCGTGAGGGACTGATGTCGGTGCTGTCCGGGCTGACGCGGCGCCACCAGATGTCGCTGGTGCACATCACCCACTACAACGACGAGGCCGACGCGGCCGATCGCACGGTCGACCTGTCCGGTAACGGCGGCGCAGCCGACAACGCCGACATGGTGGAATCCGCCGATGCACCGGCAGGCACCGTCGCTGCCGGCGTCGATGCCGCTCCCGTGCTGGAACTCGTGGATGTGAGCCACGAGTACGGCAGCGGCACACCGTGGGCCGCGACGGCGCTGCGCGATATCACCTTCACGGTTCACGAGGGCGACGGCCTGTTGATCCACGGCCTCAACGGGTCGGGTAAGTCGACGCTGGCCTGGATCATGGCGGGTCTCACCGAACCGACCGCGGGTGAATGCCTGCTCGACGGGAAGCCTGCGTCAGAACAGGTTGGCGCCGTGGCGATCTCGTTCCAGGCGGCGCGGTTGCAGCTGATGCGCAGCCGGGTCGATCTCGAGATCGCGTCCGCTGCCGGGTTCTCTCCGCGTGATCGCGGTCGGGTCAACCAGGCGCTGTCGACCGTCGGCCTCGATTCCACGTTGGCCGAACGGCGCATCGACCAGCTCAGCGGCGGACAGATGCGTCGCGTCGTCCTCGCCGGGCTGCTCGCCCGCTCGCCGCGGGCCCTCATTCTCGACGAGCCGCTTGCCGGCCTGGACGGCGCGAGTCAGCGGGGCCTGCTGCGGTTGCTGGTCGACCTGCGCCGCCGCGTCGGGCTCACCGTCGTCGTGATCTCCCACGACTTCGCCGGGCTGGAGGAATTGTGCCCGCGCACTTTGCATCTGGAAGGTGGCGTGCTGGTGCCCGCACCGACGACGGCGGGGGGACTGTCATGACGGCGCCGACGAAGCGTCGGCAGCGCAGGGGCGTCGTGCTGCTGCGGCCCGTGCCCGGCAACAGCGTGGTTCACCAACTCTGGGCCGGTACGAAGCTCCTGCTGGTCGCGGTCATCGGCGTGTTGATGACGTTCTATCCGGGCTGGGTGCCGATCGGCGCCGTCGCGGTGGTCGTGCTGATCTCGGCGCGGCTGGCCAACATCCCGCGCGGTGTGCTCCCGTCGATACCCGGCTGGCTGTGGTTCCTGCTCTTTCTCGGCGGCTTGACGGCGACCTTCGCCGGCGGCAGCCCCATCATCTCCATGGGTTCGGTCGAGGTCGGGCTGGGCGGTCTGCTGAACTTCCTGCGCATCACCGCGCTGTCGATCGTGCTGCTCGGTCTCGGGGCGATGGTGTCCTGGACGACGAACGTTGCCGAAATCGCGCCCGCGGTCGCGAAGCTGGGCAGACCGCTGCGGGTGTTCCGGATACCGGTCGACGAGTGGGCGGTCGCTCTGGCGCTGGCGCTGCGCGCCTTCCCGATGCTGATCGACGAGTTTCGCGTGCTCTACGCCGCGCGGAATCTGCGCCCGAAGCAGGTGCACCCGAGCCGCCGCGGACGGTGGCGTCGTTGGTGGCTCGAGGCGATCGATCTGTTGGCCGCTGCCATCACCGTCGCGCTGCGGCGTGCCGACGAGATGGGCGATGCGATCACCGCGCGCGGTGGTGCCGGACAGATCTCCGCCGCACCGTCGGGCCCGAAAGCCATTGACTGGTGGGCGTTTCTCATCGTCGCCGCAGTGTGCGGGACGGCGTTGGCGCTGGAGTTGACGGTGGCGGGCACCAGCGCCGTCACTCAATGATCACCGCCGCGAGGCTGCCGTTTATGACGGAATATCATCGAATCTCGTCAGAAACCGCAGTCTCGGTGAGTACTAACGCTGCGCGGCCGCGTTCGCTGCCTCCTGAGCCTCGGCCAGTGTGGCCGCCACGTCGCGACGGCCGAGGAACATCTCGTCGAAGTAGGGTTTGAGCGCGTCGAATCCCGCGGCGAAACCGGCGCCGCCGGGCGCCTCGATGCGGGGACCGTCGAGCACATCGAAGAACGGGCTGACGTCTACGCCGCGGGAACGCCAGTACTCGTGGTAGACCCGCTGCGCGCCGAGCACCGCGGGGATCGCCGCGCCGCCGGCGCCGAGATAAGCGTTGCCGCGGGCACTGCCCATCCAGGTCAACACCTCGCGCACCGCCTCGGGTTGCGCGGTGGCCGAATTACCGGCAGCGGCAATGCCGTTCGTCACGCTGACGCGGCCGGCGTGTCCTTCGGGCAGCATCGCGACTCCCCAGCGGAACGGGGCGGCGTCGGCGATCGCCGCCAGGTTGTACGTCCCGGACTGGAACAGCGCCATCTTGCCCTGCAAGAACTGGTTGCGGGAGAAGTCGCCGTTGTCGTTGGTGGCCGATGCGGGCGGGGCGACGTGATCGATGTTGATCAGCGCCACCAGATACCTGAACGCCTGGGCGGCCTGCGGATTGTCGAACGCGAACCGGTCGCCCACGGCGAACACCCCATCCGCCGAACCGATGTAGTTGAGGTAGATGCCCTGAAGGTCGTTGGCGGCGTTGTACCCCCACTGCCGGACCCGCTGCGCGTCGAAGTTCGCTGCGCCGGCGGTGCCGCCCTGGTGGTCGAGGGTGAGTCGGGCCAGCAGTGGTCGCAGCGTGTCGACGGCCGGATCCGGTGACCAGCGCAGCGTGGCCAACTCGCTCGGGTCGACTCCCGCCGCGGAGAGCAGGTCGGCGTTGTAGTACAGCCCGATACCGGCGTCGGTCAGTTGCGGTACACCCCACAGCGTTCCGTCGCGGGTGAACTGGTCGACCACCGACGGCTCCCACGCCCGCGACGCCGCCGTGTGATCGATGTTCATCAGGCGGCCGCTGTCGGCGTATTCGGCGAAGTAGGCGTTGCTGATCCAGAAGATGTCGTCGGCGCCCCCGCCCGCGACATCGGTGCGCAAGCTGTCGAAATACGTCGAGTAGGCGACGACGTTGACGCGCACCTCGATGCCGGGGTGCCCACGCTCGAACTCGATGAACGACGCGCGGTAGGCCGCGGCCACCTGCTCATCCCACAACCGCACGGTCACCACGGTCCGCTCGCCCGCGTCGTTCGGTTGTCCGAGCAGCATGGCCGCGACCAGTAGCAGCACACCCGTCATCGCCACACCTGTGGCGAGCAGTGTGGAAAACCTCGGCCGCACGCTCATTTCAGCCCCGTCACCACGATCGAGCGCACGATGTGACGACCCAACGCGACGAACAACACCAGCAGGGGCACGATCGCCACCGTCGTCGCCGCCATCACCAGCGGCCACTGCGCGTTGTAGCGCGACTGCAGGCCCGCAGTAGCGACCGTCAGCACCTGCCACTGACTCCCGCTGGTGATCACCAGCGGCCACATGAAGCTGTTCCATTGCGAGACAACGGTGATCAGCGCCAGCGTAACCAGGATCGGCCTGCTCGCAGGCAACACCACATGCACGATCACGTCCAGCGTGTTGGCGCCGTCGATGCGGGCGGCGTTGATGAGGTCACCCGGGATACCGCGGAAGTACTCGCGCAGCAGAAAGATCGCGTATGGCGAACCGAACATGAACGGCAGCACCAGCGCCCAGAAGGTGTTCCGCAGGCCCGCTTCGGCCATCATCAAATACAGCGGGACGACGGTGACCGTCGCTGGCACCATGAGCGTCGCGATGTACACCCAGAACAGCGCGTCGCGGCCGGGAAACTGCAGCCGCGCGAACGCGTACGCCGCCAACACCGAGAAGGTCAGCTGGCCGAGCAGGATCACCGCGGTCATCAGCGCGGTCACGACGGCGGCCCGGCCGAATCCGGCGTCGGCGAGGTTCGCATAGTTCTGCAGCGTCGGTGGCAGGGGAAGTGACAGCGGCGACTCAGTGTCGAACGCGCGGGGGTCCCGCAGCGAGGTCAGCAGGCCGAGGACGAACGGCGCGAGCGTGATCAACGCGCCCGCCAGCAGGACGGGGTAGATGACGGCGGCGGACGTGACGCGGCTAGGTGAGGTCATAGCTGATCCGTCGACGGAAATACAGCTGCTGGACGATGGTCACACCGACCAACAGGACGAACAGCACAACCGCCATCACCGCGGCCCGGCCTACGGCCGCGGCGCCGAAGGCCTCGGCGTAGATGCGGTGCGCCATCAGGTCGGTCCGGTTCTGCGGGCCGCCGCCGGTCAACGCGTACACGGTGTCGAAAACCTGGGCGGCGCTGATGATTCCGGTCACCAGTACGAAGAACAACGTCGGCCGCAACATCGGAAGGGTGATGTGCCGGAACCGCTGCCACGTCGTCGCGCCGTCGGTGCGGGCGGCATTGTGGATGTCCTCGGGAATGTTGAGGATGCCGGCCAGGAAGAACAGCGTCACGTATCCCACGTTGGTCCACACGACCACCGCCGACACCACCGGCAGTGCCAGCGTCGGATCAGTGAGCCATTCGATCTGGCGGCCGAGGACGGTGCTGACCGCTCCGTCGGTGGGGGCCAGGATCCAGCGCCACAGCACCGCGATCGCCAGCGGCGCGCAGATCCACGGCAGCACATACAACGTCCGGAAAAACCCGCTGCCGGGCAGCCCGCGTGTCAGCAGTGAGGCCGCGATCAATCCGAGGAGGGTCTGCGCGGGCACGACCAGCACGACGAACAGCAGCGTGACGACCAGCGAGGTGCCGAACGTCGGGTCGGTCAGCACCGACTGCCAATTGCGCAGGCCCACATACTCCATCGGGCTCAGCAGGTCCCACCGATGCAACGACAGCCACACCACCACGAGCATCGGCAGCAGCATGAACGCGACGACTCCGAACAGGCTCGGCGCCAGGAGTGCGTACGCGGTCGCGGTCGTGCGGCGGCGTTGTGCCATCCGAGTCATTAAAGCGGCCCGGCGGCGCCACCACTACGGTGGTGTCGTGACAGCTACTCGAGGCGTGGACGCCGACTTCCTCGACCTGCCGAGGAGCGAGCTGGCCGAGGCCGCGACCTCGGCGGCGGTGGCCGCAGGCGCCAGCTACGCCGACCTTCGCATCCAGGCGGTCACTTCGGAGTTCGTGCAGTTGCGCGACGGTGTCCTGCAGACCGCGGTGGTCGACCGGGAGATCGGCTTGGCGGTGCGGGTGATCGTCGACGGGACGTGGGGCTTCGCGTCGCATGCCGAGCTCAGCGCGGACGTCGCGGCCCAGACCGCGCGCCGCGCCGTGGGGGTGGCCAGGACGCTGGCGGCGCTCAACGCCGAGCGCATCGAGTTGGCCTCCGAGCCCGTGTACTCCGAGGCCATTTGGGTTTCGGACTACGACGTCGACCCGTTCACCGTCGCAACCACCGACAAGCTCGGTGTGCTCGGCGAATACTCGGGACGGCTGTTGGCCGCAGACGGCGTGGATCATGTCTCGGCGGGACTGCAGACCGCCAAGGAGCAGACGTTCTACGCCGATACCTTCGGTTCGACGATCACCCAGCAGCGGGTGCGGGTGCAACCGTCGCTGGAGGCGGTCGCCGTCGATGCCGCGGCGGGGACGTCCGAGACCATGCGAACGCTGGCCCCGCCGACCGCGCGGGGCTGGGAGTACGTGGCCGGTGACGAAGTGTGGAACTGGACCGAGGAGCTGGCCATGCTGCCGACGTGGCTGGCCGAGAAGGTCAAGGCGCCCAGCGTCACGGCGGGGCCGACGGATCTCGTCATCGATCCGTCGAATCTGTGGCTCACGATCCACGAGTCGGTCGGCCATGCCACCGAATACGACCGGGCGATCGGATACGAGGCCGCGTACGCGGGGACCTCGTTCGCCACGCCCGACAAGCTGGGCGCGATGCGCTACGGCTCACCGGTCATGAACGTGACCGCCGACCGGACCGTCGAATACGGTTTGGCGACGGTGGGTTTCGATGACGAAGGAGTGCAGGCGCAGAAGTGGGACCTGGTGCGTGAGGGTATCTTCGTCGGCTACCAACTCGACCGGGTGTTCGCACCGCGGCTCGGGGAGGAGCGCTCCAACGGGTGCGCCTACGCCGATTCACCGCACCACGTGCCGATCCAGCGGATGGCCAACGTGTCGCTGGCGCCGAGCCCCGACGAGGTGAGCACAGAGGATTTGATCGCCCGCGTCGACGACGGTATCTACATCATCGGAGACAAGAGCTGGTCAATCGACATGCAGCGCTACAACTTCCAGTTCACCGGGCAACGCTTCTTCCGCATCCGCGATGGCCGGCTCGACGGCCAGCTGCGCGACGTGGCGTACCAGGCGACCACGACCGACTTCTGGGGCTCGCTGGAGGCCGTCGGTGGTCCGTCGACGTGGCGGCTCGGCGGTGCGTTCAACTGTGGCAAGGCGCAGCCCGGCCAGGTGGCCGCGGTGAGCCATGGCAGCCCGTCGGCGTTGTACCGCGGGGTGAACGTGCTCAACACCCGCGCCGAGGGCGGGCGGTAAGCGATGATCGGCGCACAGCAGGTGGTGGAGATCGCGCTGGCCGAGGCGACCCGGTTGGGTGGGGCCGACGACACGGTCGTGTTGGTGACCGACCAGGCGGACGCGTCGTTGCGGTGGGCGGGCAACTCGATGACCACGAACGGCGAGTCGAGGAGGCGCTACACGACGGTGATTTCGGTGGTGCGCAAGGGAAGCGCAGCGCATGTCGGATCGGTGCGATCCAGCGAGGTGGACCCATCGACGGTCGGGAGTCTGGTGGCGGCTTCGCAGGAGGGGGCGCGCTCGGCGCCCGAGGCTCGCGACAGCGCACCGCTGCTGGCCGGTGGCGACGCACCGCCGGACTGGGATGCTCCGGTGCCGAGCACAGGAGCGGAGGTGTTTCTGCCGGTTGCTGACGGCCTCGCTCGCGCGTTTCGCGGCAGCGACCGGTTGTACGGCTATGCCCGGCACATCATGGAGACGACGTTCGTCGCGACGTCGGGCGGGCTGCGGCGGCGCTACACGCAGCCGACGGGGTCGGTGGAGATCAATGGCAAACGTGACGACGCAAGCGCGTGGGTCGGCGTCAATACCGCCGACTTCGACGGTGTACCAATCGGTTCCATGCTCGAGGAGTTGTCGATGCGCCTGGGGTGGGCCCGGCGCACGGTGGAGTTTCCCGCCGGCCGTTACGAGACCATCCTGCCGCCGTCGGCGGTGGCCGACCTGATGATCTTCTTGACGTGGGCGATGGACGGCCGAGGTGCGCAGGAGGGTCGTACGGCGTTCTCCGCGCCGGGCGGCGGCACGCGGGTGGGGGAGCGGCTCACCGATCTGCCGTTGACGCTGTACTCCGATCCGTTCGCCGAGGGGCTGGCGTGCACGCCGTTCGTTGCGACGTCGACGTCGTCGGAGCGGATTTCGGTGTTCGACAACGGGATGGACATCGAGCGGGTGGACTGGATGCGCGATGGCGCGATCAACGCACTGGCGTATTCGCGGGCTGCGGCGGCGGAATTCGACGCCACCCCGGCCATGCCGGCGGGCAACCTGCTGATGACCGGTGGCGAGTCGGAGTTGGCGGACATGATCGCGGCGACCGAGCATGGTCTGCTTCTGAGCACACTTTGGTACTTGCGGGCGGTCGACCCGTCGGTGCTGCTGCTGACCGGACTGACCCGTGACGGTGTGTATCTGATCGAGGACGGCGAGGTGACGGCGGCGGTCAACAACTTCCGGTTCAACGAAAGCCCGCTGGACCTGCTGCGCCGCGCGACGGAGGCGGGAGTCAGCGAGTTCACGTTGCCGCGCGAGTGGGGTGATTGGGCGACGCGGGCGGCGATGCCGTCGTTGCGGATTCCGGACTTTCACATGTCTTCGGTCAGTCAGGCGCAATAATCGGTGCGTGGGCGCTGATGAGTTTGCCGATCGGATTGCCGGTTTGGTGGCGATGTCGTCGGGTGACAGCCAACGGGACACGCTGATCCGGTTGACGTGCGGCAGGTCGTTGTCGCTGCCGCCGCTGGCGGTGCAGGTCGATCTGGTCGACGAGAACACCGAAGCAGACCGGGTGGTGGCGGCGTTCGCCGAGCAGTTCGCGACCGACGTGTCGGGTATCGGTGACAACCAGCGTAAGCGGCTATTGGAGACTTTGGGCGACAACGCCTTTCGGACCGTCGTCGCGACCTTCATCGCGGACTTCGTGCCGCGGGTGTGGGCGGGCTGTGAAGCGCTGGGGTTAGGTAGACCCGGTTACGTCAGCGTCGTGGAGTGGGATCCGGAGTCCGATCCCGTCGATGCGCTGCTCAACGGGTTCGCCCCTGCGGTGGCGCGGTTGCGGACGCTCGATCCGGTCACGACCGAAATCGTCCGGTTGCGTGGCGCAACGCAGCACAACTGCAGGTTGTGCAAGTCGTTGCGGGACGGCGACGCGTTGGACTCGGGCGGCTCGGAGGAGATGTATGGGCAGATCGAGGCCTATCAATCCGCCGAGAGCCTGACCGAGGCGCAGAAGGCGGCGCTGCGGTACGTCGACGCGCTGATCTGGTCGCCGGCGCGCATCGACGCCGAGCTGGCGGCGGAGGTGCGGCGGAATTTCTCGGAGAAGCAGGCATTGGAGCTGACCCTGGATGTCATGCGCAACGCGTGCAACAAGATCGCGGTATCGCTGGGGGCTGACACGCCGCGGGTGGCGTCGGGCACGGAGCGGTACTCGATCGGCGACGACGGGCAGCCGGTGTACGCCGATATCGCCTGACGGCTCTCGGCCAGTGCTGTTTGTGCCGACCTCTGAGCGACTAATTCGCTGGGAGCGAATCAGTCGCTGAGAGGTGGGCACATCGGGATATGGGACGATGGTGCCGCGCAGCGCCGGGGGCGGTAGCTCAGTCGGTTAGAGCCGCGGACTCATAATCCGTTGGTCGCGGGTTCGAGCCCCGCCCGCCCCACTTCAAAGGTGTATTAGGTCGGCTGATGCTGGACATATCTGTTTCGGGTGATTCCTGACAGTGTTTCGGCTGATGGTTGACAGTTGCTTCGGTGGAACCTTGACACTCATCTGAGAGCCGGCCGGCCGCTGGGTCCGCCGATCGGTGGACCGCGGTTCCCCCTCCGAACCCTCCAGTCTGCGGACTGTCCGAGCTGTCGTTTCGGGCGATAGTTGGTTCACCGAACGGGCCTCGACCAGTGGGGCCTGGGGAACAGGAAGGTAGCAACATGAACAAGAAGGACACCACGGAGAAGGTCACCGTCGGCAGGCTCACCATCACCAGCCCCGCAGGACGGTCCGCGCCCGCCAATTGCGGGTGCATTCAACCCCGCGCCGGTGTTTCGTCCGGGAAGCGGTGATCAGCTGTGGCGCTTGAAGGTCGACTTGAGGCGGCGTTGGCGTTCGAAGCGCCCTACGTGATCGATCGACTTGTCAGGGACGGGGTCGTCGCGACCCGGGCGTCCGCCGAACAGCTTTTCACCGAGGCAAAGAAGTACCTCGTGCTGAACGCGGCAACCCCTGAGAAGTCGTTCGACATGTGTTCGGCGATGGTGGACGAAGCCTGGCACGCCTTCGTCCTCTTCACCACCGAGTACACCGACTTCAGTCAGCGCTACTTCGGGGACTACCTCCACCACGCGCCGGCCGGGGAACGCGGCGGACCCGAAACAACGACACTGGACGGGGGCTCACAAGAGACGGCTTCCTTCGACGACTTCTGCTTGCGATATGAGGAGTTCTTCGGAGACCCGCTCCCAGCGGTCTGGTACGACAGCAACAACGTCACTGCGTCAAGCCGGGTCATCAACGACAGGCTCGGGGCGCTCAGTGTCATCGCCGAACACCACACCATCCACGTTATGGACGGCACCGGTCGAACCGTGCTTTCCGTCGATGAAATAGCAAGCGAGGCAGTGGAATTCATCGTCAACATGCACGCGTTCTATGTCCGCGAGCTGCCGGGCGGCCTCGCCGAGGCGGAGAAAGTCGCCGTGATCCAGCCGCTCGTCCGCTTGGCTGTGTTACGTCTGGCGCCCTAGCCCGGCCTCGGTGCTCGACATCGGTGACCAGCCGCTCATGACTGATAGCTGCGATAGCGACGCCGTCGCCCAAACACCGCAACGCTGCGCGGTAAGTTGCCACAGGTGAGCGAAGACAGAGTTCGAGTGGAAATCGGCGGCACCGGCGTGGCCACCGTGACGATGACCCGCGCAGACAAGCACAATGCGCTCGACCACGCCACGTTCGAAGGCCTGGTCAACGCCGCTGCGCAGGTGGCCGGCAACCCTTCGATCCGCGCGGTCGTGCTCCACGGCGAGGGTAAGGGCTTCTGCTCAGGCCTCGACGTCGCGAGCTTCGCGGCCCAGCGGGGCGGCACGAACGTCCTGTTGAACCGAGACTCCGATCACCCGGCCAACTTCGCCCAGCGTGTGACCTACGACTGGTCGCTGGTGCCCGCGCCCGTCATCGCCGCGATCCAGGGCAACTGCTTCGGCGGAGGTCTTCAGATCGCGCTGGGCGCAGACATCCGAATAGCGGCTCCCGATGCGAGGTTGTCCATCATGGAAATCAAGTGGGGCCTCGTTCCCGACATGGGTATCACGCAGACACTGCCCCGGCTGATACAGATCGACGTCGCCAAGGAGTTGACGTTCACCGGTCGCATCGTCTCCGGCAGTGAAGCGTCGGAGCTCGGTTTGGTCACTCGCACCGCGGACGATCCGCTCGCCGCCGCGTTGACACTTGCCGGCGAGATCGCGCAGAGATCCCCGGACGCCGTGCGCGCCGCCAAGTGCCTCTACAACGAGACCTGGGTCAGTGATGACGCCGCGGCGGCGCTGTCGCGTGAATCCCAATTGCAGACCGAACTGCTTGGCAAGCCCAACCAGATCGCCGCTGTCAGCGCCGGGATGTCGGGCGAGCGGCCCGTCTTCACCGATCCCGAGTAGAACCACTACCTCTGCGGTGTGACGGTCACGATTCGATCTCTCGGAAATTGTTGAGTCAGTTCTCAGTCCACTCTCAGTCGATGCGGGGACCGTGTGCTGAGGCCATGTGGGCTGATCAACGATCCAGGAAGAGAACGAACGCAAATGACCAACACTCCGCGGTATTCCACGGACCAGCCCTCGAGTTCGGCTGCGGGACAGTCGTATCTGCACAACCAGGCTCACATCCCGTCACATCTCCGCTACGAGTGGCGGCACGGCGGCCAGCCTCCACTCTATGACCTGAAACATCCTGCACAGCAAGCTGATACAGCTCCCATTCCCAGGATCGGCCTGAAGAAGTCTCGCCGCGGGCTCGTCGTCGCCGGCGCTGTCGTATGCGCGGTCGTCGGCGGTGGGGTCGGTGCCGCCGTCGTGGGCATCGACGACCCTACGCACCACGCGACCGCCGCCCAGACACCCATCGGTGCTGCGCCCCTCACACCACGCCCGGCCGCCGCTGCTCCCACGGGCACCGTCGAGGAGGTGGCGGCCCGGGTGCTGCCGAGCGTCGTCCAGTTGAAGATCGACTTGGGCGGTGAGGGCCCTTCGGGTTCGGGGATCGTGTTGAGCGAGGACGGACTCATCCTCACCAACTACCACGTCGTGGCTGCCGTGGCCGACAGCGATCGCGGAGTGTTTCCCAGCTCGCGGCGTGGCGGGCCCACGGCAACCGTGGCCTTCTCCGACGGCAGAACCGCACCGTTCAGCGTTGTCGGTGCCGACCCATCGGGCGATCTTGCCGTCGTTCGCGCCGAGGGGGTTTCCGGATTGACGCCCATCACCATCGGATCCTCGGCGGATGTGAATGTCGGCGAGCAAGTCGTCGCAATCGGCTCGCCCCTCGGCTTGCAGGGAACGGTGACGACGGGCATCGTCAGCGCGCTGAACCGGCCGGTGTTCGCCGGCGGCGATGCGGGTGGAGACGTCACTGTGCTCAACGCCATCCAGACAGATGCTGCAGTGAACCCGGGCAACTCCGGCGGCGCACTGGTGAACATGCGCGGCGAGCTGATCGGCGTGAATTCCGCAATCGCAAGCATGGGCAGCGGCTCCGACGGTCCGAGCGGATCTATCGGGCTGGGCTTCGCGATCCCCTCGGATCAGGCCAAGCGTGTCGCCCACGAACTGGTCACGACAGGATCCGCCAGTCATGGTGCGCTCGGTGTAAAGCTCGGTAGGGAAGCCACCAAGGCCGGCGGCGCAGCCGTCGCCGTTGTCGACGGTGGCCCCGCATCCGCCGCTGGACTGCCGAGCGAAGCAGTGATCACCAAGGTCGACAATCAGCCGATCGACGGCCCGGAAGCGCTCGTGGCGGCGATCCGATCGCGCGCCCCCGGTGAGAGCGTTTCCGTCACCTATCTCGACGAAGCGGGGGCTGCTCAGACCACGAAGGTAACCCTGGGCGAAGCGTAGGGGCCGGCTACTGAACCGGCCGCAGAACCACCACTCCGGGAACGGTCCGGACGTAGTCGAACAGTGGGGTGTCGACGACCTTGTTGTCGCCGGGAAGCGAGGAGGCGTTGCGTAACACCGGGCCATCCGGCGTGTCGACGAAGATGCCGACGTGCGTGACGTCGAGGCCGCCGTCTCCGGAATACGCTCCGATGTAGTCGCCGGTTCGAAGTCCGCTCACCACGCCGATGTCGAACTGCGCGCTCGGTATGTAGGACACCGTTCGGGGAACGACCGGCAAGCCGGGCAGATACACGCCGCCGGAGTCTTTCTGGTTCAGGTTCTTCTGCACCTGAATCGCGTTGGTGCTCAGGCTGGTTGTGATGTCGGTCGCGACCGCCGGTGTGGCCGCCGCCCAGTCAGTGAAGAAGTGCTTGCGGTTCGCGAAGCCCACGACACCGTCCTTGTAGCGGACATCGATCAGCGCGGAGATGAACTCGTCGCGGTTACCCGCCCGCTTCAGCGCCTCGACGTAATCTGCATAGGTGAAGCAGTCGACGTTGGACAGTTCGACCACCAACTGCTCCGGCTTGCTCGCCGAACCGACGAGAGTGTGTGCGCCATAAGGGGTTCCGAGAAACTCGCGCGAGATGACCTCGGCTCGCTTCGGTGGTGCCGCGCCGTTACTGACGGCCAGCATCCGCTCGAGGGCCTGCGTGTTCTGCTCGGAGATCTGGACATCGGGCGCCGGCGCTTCCGTGGCGGCAAGGTAGTTCACGGCCAGGATCGGGTCGGCCTCGGCGTAGCCCACCGGCAGCAGCACGTCACCGGCGGTGGACAGGTAGTAGACCTCCCACCGGTAGTAGGTGTCGAAGCCGGCAGGATCGGCGGCCATGACCGCGGCATAGTCGTGGATCGCCCGCACGTAATTGTTCGAGTTGTTGTAGCGGTACAGCGCGTAGTCGCGGTCGCGCGTGAACCCGTTGGCGGACAGGTAGCGGCCAGCCGCCATGATGCTGTCGCGAGGCGAGTGAATGTCGCCGCCCGCGCCGAAAGCGGCGAACGTCGACGGCATGAACTGCATCGGTCCCTGCGCACCTGCCGTGCTCACCCCGGCGACGCGTCCGAAGGCGGTCTCGACGAGATTGATCGCCGCCAGATAGTGCCATGGCACCCCGAACTCGGATTCCGCCTCGCGGTAGTGGGTCATCAGCTGGTCCACCGGCGTGGGCGCAACGATCCGCCACGCGGGCAGCGTGTCCTTCGGCCGGCTCATCACGCCGAGTTCACGGCGCGCGTGGACGTTGTGGTCGTAGATCTTCCCCAGCTCCGGCGGAATCCGCGGGCGCACGATCGGGTCCCACTCGGGGTGTCGTCCGATGGCTCGATACGCCAACTGCTGCCGCTGCGCCGCCGCGTTCTTCAACGACTCGGTCGACGACGGATCCCGCAGCGCTCGTTCGTCGGCGACCAGGTCCTCGGCGATGCGCACCGGATCGGATGCCAATTCTCGGCGCGGTTCCTCTGCTGCGGGTGCTGGGGTCAAAGGAGCCGGCCCAGCCGTCGTCGTGGAGGACGCTTCCGGGCTGTCCGAACTCGAGCAGCCCACCGGCGCGAACAAGATCACCACGGTGCCTGCGGCGGCAATGATTTTGGCGGCGTCGAGACGGGCGTTCATTGCCGTCGGAGTCTAGCGCCGCCGAGCGCGCGCCGATCCCGTCAGCGAATTTAGGTGCTCGTCGGCTCGGGGCACAGGTACAGCCGCGCACCGGCCACGATGAAGTTCGACAGCGTTTCGTCCTTGGTCGCAATGTCCAGCTTTTCGGCCACGGCGGTCGAATCGGCACCGCGTGCGAACTGCGTACACGCGTCGCGGGCCAGAGTGGTCAGTGTCGTGCAGTCGCCCGTATAACCCACCGAGGTGATGCTGCGGCAGAGGTCGTCCTCGGGCGAAGCGGCAGCCTGGGGCGCGGCCATCAGCAGGCCGACCGCTGCGATTGAAAGCGCTCTGAGCGCACGCGTAGTCATGTCACGTCCTTCCTAGCGCCCGACTACCCGTTCTGGTTCGGGGCACGCAGGATCGGATGCATATCGAGATTACGGCGTTACCGAGGCCGGGATTGCCGCATCGCTGCGCAGGGGTGGTGACAGACTGCGAGCATGGCGTGGGACTTCAGCACCGATCCGGAATTTCAAGAGAAGCTCGACTGGGTCAAGCAGTTCTGCGAAGAGAAGGTCGAGCCACTCGACCACGTGTTCGCGCACGCGGTGCGCATACCCGATCCGGCGGTCAAGGCCTACGTCCGCGAGCTCCAGCAGGAGGTCAAGGACCAGGGCCTGTGGGCGATCTTCCTCGACAAAGACCTCGGCGGCCCAGGCTTCGGACAGCTCAAGCTCGGCCTGCTCAACGAGATCATCGGCCGCTACTCCGGCGCCCCCCACATGTTCGGCGCGTCTGCCCCAGACACCGGGAACATGGAGATGCTCGCGGCCTACGGCACCGAGGAACAAAAGGAGCGATGGCTCAAACCGCTGCTCAACCAGGACATGTTCTCCGCCTACTCGATGACCGAACCGCAAGGCGGCAGCGACCCCAACCTTTTCAAGACCCACGCGGTGCGCGACGGCGACGAATGGGTGATCAATGGCGAGAAGTGGTTCACCTCGGCAGGCCGGGTCGCCGACATTCTTTTCGTGATGTGCACCAACGGGATGTTCGTCGTCCCGCGCAAGACGCCCGGCGTGGAGATCATGCCCGAGCCGCGCAACCACAACCACATCATCTACCGCGATGTACGCGTGCCGCTCGACCATCTGCTGGGGCCGGAGAACGGCGCAAAGGTGTTGGCACAGAGGCGACTCGGCGGCGGACGAATCCACCACGCCATGCGCACTATCGCGCAGTGCACACTGGCCTTCGACATGATGTGCGAGCGCGCGCTCAGCCGCGAATCGCACGGAAAGATCATCGGCGAACACCAAATGGTGCAGGAGAAGATCGCCGAGTCCTACGCGATGATCAAGATGCTGCGCCTGTTCGTCCTCGAGACGGCGTGGAAGATCGACAACACCTCGACCCAGGAGGCTCGCACCGAGATCGCCGCGGTCAAGTTCACGATGGCCAAGGTCCTGCGCGAGGTGTCGTTCAACGCCTTGCACATCCTCGGGTCGCTGGGCACCACCGACCTCACCCCGATCCAGGCGATGTACGCCTCCGCCCCGACGATGGGCATCGCCGACGGCGTCGACGAGGTGCACAAGGCCACCGTCGCGCGCCGTGTGCTGCGCGACTATCAACCGCACGAGGGCGACTTCCCGACGGAGTTCCTGCCCTACAAGCGGGAGCAGGCGCGCCAGAAGATGCAGCCCGTGCTCGATGCCCGCCCCGAATTGGCGGCCGCCGCCGAGGCATATCAGAAATATCTGTCGGGGCGCCGCTGACGTTCACTTCGAGGGCGCTCGCCTAGGGTGAAGGCATGCGGTTCGCCATCGCCCTACTCGGAGTGATCGTCGCGTTATTCGGCTTGCTGTTCACCCTCCAAGGCTTCGGCGTGGTCGGTGGCAGCCCGATGAGCAACACCATTACGTGGTCGATCCTTGGCCCGATCATCGCTCTGGTCGGTATCGCGCTGGCCGTTCGCGGTCTTCGCCGTCGTAGGCCGTGACGTTCGTACGGGCCTGCGGAACACCGTTTCGATGAGCAGTCGCCGGCACCACAGCCGGTAAGCCTCCACGCTCCAGCCGTCGCGGTGGGTCACTCGGCGAAACGTTTCGACGCTGCCGAGCACTGCCGTACGACGACTTTTCCCGCGTACCGCCGTCTTCGTCACCAACGGCGGTTACGGAGGTGTCCAGTACGCCTTGCGGTACGGCGTGCCGATCGTCGCCACCGGCGGCAAGGAAGACAAGCCGGAGGTCGGCGCTCGCGTTCAGTGGGCTGGCGTCGGCCGGCGGATCAGAAGCGAGCGACCGACCGCACGCGCGCTACGCCGAGAGATCCTGCGGGTGATCGATGAGCCGCGATACCGACAGGCCAGTACCCGCATTGCGGCCGACATGGCCGCGTCGCCGGGCTTTGCCGAAGTGGCCGCGGTCGTCGACGGTCTGGTGGCCCGGCAGGCCCCGGACACGGGGCATGTATACCCTCCTGTCGCGCCGACTTCGTGAGGGCGACGGAGCATGCCCGGGCCAGGTGGACAGGCGATCGTTGATGTTCGCTGAAAGCGCACAAGCGGGGGCCGCCGCTCTGTAACGCTCGGGTAGGCGGAGCGATGAATTCTGTGAGGCCGGCAGCGTCGGGGGAGCCCTCAGGGTGCTCGTTTCCGTCTCAGCGACGAACCGTGTCGCACGGCGCCGAGCCGCCAACCAGGCAGAGAAGGGAGTGGAGGCACGATGGGTGCTCCGCTGAATGAATTCCGCAGGGATGTCCGGAAACGAGGTATCGCCGTCGTCGCGTCGGGAGCCGTGATCTCCCTGACCGCGCTGACCGCCGGGCTCGCGCCTGCCGTGGCGCAGCCGGATTCCGACGACGTCGTGACGACCGTCGCACCGGAACCTAGAGTCAGCGCTCCTGAGCCGGAGGTGACCGCCGAGCAGCCGACCTCGGCCCCCGAGCCGCAGGTGCCGGCGACCCAGGTCGCGCCGCAGACGCAGGCACCGCAGACCCAGGCGCCGCAGACGCAGGCACCGCAGACGCAGGCGCCGGCCGTCGAGCCGGAGCCCGCCGCCGAGCCTGAGCCGGCTCCCACCAAGCAGCCGGAGCCCGAGCCGCAAACCGTGGCCCCGCCGAAGACCAGCACCGCGGTCCAGTCCGCGGAGCCGTCGACGCCAGTCGCCGAGCCGTCGACGCCCGCCGAGCGGACCCCGGCGACGTCGGCGGCGCCGCGTACCAGCGGCGCCGCTCCGGCGACCAAGCCCGAGACCAGCGAACCGGCCGAACCCGGCGAGTCCACCGCGTCGTCTGCAGCGGTCGCACCCGCGTCGGACACCGAGACACCGACGTCGAGCGACAAGACGGTGGCGGAGACCACCGCCAACGAGGAGAGCGGTTCGGACTCCGACACCCCGACCGTGTCGATCGAGAACGCCTCTAAGGAGATCGAGACACTGGCGCCCGAGACGCTCGAAGCGCCGGCCGAAGACGTCGAACTCGCACGCAACGCGAAGCCGGTGTTCGAACCGGAGCCTGCGCCCGCCCCCGAGGAGGACGTGAACGCCTTCAAGCAGTCGGTCGACATGACGCTCGGCTTGAACGGCGCCGAGGCCAGCGCCAGTGCGAAGGTCGAACTCGAGGCCAAGCGCGACCGCGACTTCGAGTTGGTCAGCAATGTGCGTCAGTGGCAACCGGAGTGGATCGAGTACGACGAGTTCTACCGCCCGGTGCTGATGAACCCGTTCCGGGCCCCGGTGCGCATCGTCTACGTCTACGACATGCGACCGCGCATCGCCTACATCCCGCCGCTGTCGCGGCTGGTGCTCGAGGCGGCACAGTTCGCCGCCTACAGCTTCACCGCGGCCGTGCTCAGCCCTGTCGTCGCGGCGGCCAACGTCGCGCAGGCGGTGAGCAACATCGCCGTCGGCACCTTCTTCGGTGGCGGCTACTTCCCGGGCGCCGGCCTGCCGTTGCCTCCGCCTCCGCCACCCGTTCTGCGCTACGACAACGTGCCGGTGTTGGTCAACTACTCCAACGCCCGTTACGAGCCGTTCCGGGTGCGCCAGATCGTCGACGTCGGTGAGGACCGGGTGTACGGCGGGCGCAAGGTGCTGCTCGACGGCGCGACGCCGGTCTGGGGTGAATGGACGCAAACGGCAAGCGGGGAGCGCCAATTCGAGGTCCGCAAGACTCAGCAGTTCCCCGGTCTGAGCGAGCCGGCCGAGGCTCCGCTGCCCGGCGACTACCGGCTGCGGCTGGCGTCGGACGAGGCGTCGACCGGCGGTCTGACCGGCAGGGACATCTTCCTGATGGTCTCGGCGGGTGTGATCGGCACGCTCGGCTTCGGCGCCATCGGACTGGCGTTCTTCCTCGGTCGTCGGCGGCCCGAACACTGACGGGTCGCGGGCGCACCGCGAAAGTCGTCACCGCCGTTACGCCGCCGTCAACGAGGGTGCATGATGGTGCGATGCCCGAGGTTCGCGTGGGTCCGCTGCTTCGCCACGTCGGCAAAACCGACGCGACCGTATGGGTCGAGACGGACAAGCCGTGCGGGGTCGAGATCCTCGGCAGTCACGCCGACACCTTCGAGGTCGAAGGTCATCACTTCGCGATCGTCTGCGTTACCGACCTCGACCCCGACAGCGACCACCCCTACGAGGTGCATCTCGACGGGGAAAAGGCTTGGCCGCCAAACGGATATGAGTATCCGCAACCGCGGATCCGGTTGATGCCGCGGGACGGCTCGCTTCGGCTGCTGTTCGGGTCCTGCCGCGCGTCGGCCCCCCATCACCCGCCCTACACGTATCAGCACTGGTGGCACCCCAAGGGCAAGGGCATCGACGTGCTGCGCACATACGGGATGCGGATGCTGCGCCAGCCGTCGGCGCTGTGGCCCGACGCCCTGCTGATGATGGGTGACCAGCTCTACGCCGACCAGGTGAACGACACGATCAAGGATCTGGTCGCCGATCGCGAGGTACACGCCGACGGCCCGGTCGAGGTGCTCGAGGACTTCGAGGAGTACTGCATCGGCTACTGGGACGCCTGGTGCGATCCGGTCGTGCGGTGGATGCTCTCGACCATTCCGACGTCGATGATGTTCGACGACCACGAGATCAACGACAAGTGGAACACGTCGCAGGCCTGGCTCGACGAGAAGCGCCAGACCGACTGGTACCAGACGCGGATCATCGGCGGGCTGATGGCCTACTGGATCTACCAGCACCTCGGCAACATGTCGCCCGACGAACTGGCCAAGGACCAGACGTTCCAGCGCGTCATCGAGACCAGGCAGGGTTCCGAACTGGTTCGCGAGCTCGCTCAGATTGCCGAAAAAGACGACGGCGCATCACATTTCAGCATGTGTCGTGATCTCGGTCCGGCGCGGTTGATCGTCGTTGACGCCCGCACCGGCCGCCAGCTCAAACCGGGGCGGCGCCGGATCACCACCGACGAGGAATGGGACTGGATCACCGCCAACGCCGACGGGAACTACCAGCACCTGCTGTTCGCCAGCTCGCTGCCGATCCTGCTGCCCTACGGAATGCACCACATCGAAGCGTGGTCGGAGGCCGTCGGCGACGGCGCCTGGGGACGGTGGCTCACTGGTTTGGGGGAGAAGGTCCGGATCACGGCCAATCTCGACCACTGGGCCTGTTTTCAGGAGAGCTTCCGGCGCTTCGAGGACCTGGTCATCGACGTGGCGAGCGGACGGCGAGGTCCCGCGCCCGATTCAGTGGTGCTGTTCGGCGGCGATGTGCACCACTGCTGGGTGTCCGAGGTCGAGGTACCCGACGAGGCGACCAGGCTGGGCACCAAGGTCTGGCAGGTGGTGTGTTCGGGACTGCGCAAGGAGCCGTCGGCGGTCGAACGAGTCATCCTGCGGCTCGGCCACACGGGGTTCGTCGAGACCGTCGGTAACGCGCTGGTGAAAACCACGAAAGTGCCCAAGCCGCGGCTCCGTTGGCGCCCCGTCTCCGAGCCGCATTTCCGCAACCAGGTCGGGACGCTGGAGATCGCGGGCGGCGAGATGGGCGTACGGATCGAGAAGGTCACTGGCCGCTGGCGCAAGCCGCACCTGACCACCGTCATCGAGCACAAACTACTCTGAAATCGCTTCAGCCGGCGCCTTTGCCGTTGTCGACACGGTAGACCGCACCGTGGATCGCCGCGGCGTCATCGCTGGCCAAAAATGCGATCGTCTTGGCGACGTCAACGGTGTCCATGAACCCGCGCGGCGACGCGATGCGCATGATGAGGTCCCAGTCGGCGTTGTCGGGTGCGGAGAACTCGGTGGTCTGCGCGGTCGGCATGCCGCCAGGGCAGACCGCGTTCACCCGGACCTTCTCCTTGGTGTACTCGACGGCCAGCGCCCGGGTCAGCCCGACGAGACCGTGCTTGGCCGCGCAGTATCCGGCCGAATACACCTCGCCTTCCACACCCGCGATCGACGAGACGTTGACGATGTTGCCGCCGCTCTCCAGGAGATGCGGCAGCGCGGCACGACAAAGGTAGAACGGCCCGTGCAGGTTCACCGCCAGGTCGCGTTCCCACTCGTCGTCGGTCACCGCGGTGGTGTGGCGCATCTGATGAAAGCCCGCCACATTCACGAGTACGTCGAGTCGCCCGAATTCCTCCACGCACCGCGCGACGGCTTCACCGCACGCCGCCGATGACGTCACGTCCACCGACGCGAAGCGGCCGCCAGGCACGGCCTCGAACACCGACGCCATCCGTTCGGCGTCGCGCGCGATCCCGAAGACGGTGGCACCGCGTCGCGCGAACAGTTGCGCGACCGCCGCGCCCAATCCCGCCGAAGCGCCCGTCACCAGTGCGACCTTGTCGCTGAGTTGAGTCATGGTTGAAGACTTTCTCACGGACAAGCGTGCGAGCCGGCGACCGGAGTCACCCAACAGACGAATCTGGTTCCTAGGGTCGAGATTGCATCCAGGGTTGTTCAGCCGATCACAGCCCTGAATGCATTCTCGCCGCTAGGAAGCTGACAACCCTACTGGGCCGAAGCCCGGGGACGCTCCGGGGGTACGGCGGCCAACAGCGCGCGGGTGTAGTCGTCGCGGGGTGAGGTGAACAAATCGGCGGCCGGCCGGTACTCCACCGCCGCACCTTCGCGCATCACCAGCACGTCATGGCTGACCTGCTGGACGATCGCGAGGTCGTGCGCGATGAACAGGTAGGTCAGCCCCAGGTCGCGTTGCAGACCGGCCAGCAGATCGAGCACCTTCGCCTGTACCGAAACATCCAGCGCCGCAGTCGCTTCGTCGAGGATCAGCAACTCGGGTTCACCGGCCAGCGCGCGGGCGATGCTCACCCGCTGGCGCTCGCCGCCCGACAGCTCGTGCGGGTAGCGCGACGCGAACGACGTCGGCAGACCGACGAGGTCGAGCAGTTCATCGACCCGGGCGGCGCGGGCGCGCCGACCCTTCGCGAGCCGGTGCACGATCAGCGGCTCGGCGATCGCGGTGCTAACGCGGGCGCGCGGGTTCACCGACGAGAACGGGTCCTGGAACACGAGGCCGATCCGCCGGCGCAACGCCTTCTCCGCCTTCCCCCGCACCCCGAACACGTCGGCGTCACCGAGCTTCGCGGTGCCAGCGTCTGGCCGCAGCAGACCGGTGAGCGCGGACGCCACGGTCGACTTGCCCGAGCCCGACTCGCCGACGAGGCCCAGCGTGGTGCCCCGACGGATCTGAAATGACAGGTCTTTGACGGCGTGCACGATCGACTTGCCGACCGGTGTGCTGACTTCGAACCGCACGTCGAGACCCTCGAGGTTCAGCAGTACCGGTGCATCCGGCGCCGGGGGTGGACCCGGGCGCCCGACGAGCGGTCGCGCTTCGAGCAATTCTTGGGTGTACTCGTGGCGAGGCCGGTCGAAAACGTCCATGACCGAGGCTTGTTCGACCGCTTCGCCGCCGCGCAGCACCGTCACGTCCTCGGCAACCTGGCCGATCACGCCGAGGTCATGGCTGATCCACACCACCGCGGTGCCGAAGTCGCGTTGCAGTTCAGCGACCAGTTCGACGATCTGCGCCTGAGTGGTGACATCGAGGGCGGTGGTCGGTTCGTCGGCGATCAGCAGAGCCGGGTCACATGCCATCGCTATCGCGATCATCACGCGCTGCTTCTGCCCACCGGACAGCTGGTGCGGAAAGGCGCGCAGCCGCGATTGCGGGTCAGGAAGCCCGACCGCCTCGAGCAACTCGAGCGCCCGGACGCGCGCCTGCTGTCGGGTCATCCGCCGGTGCGCCTCAAGTGATTCGGTGATCTGCCGTTCCAGCGTCAACAGCGGGTTCAGCGACGTACCCGGGTCCTGGAACACGAAGCCGATCTGGCCGCCGTGCACGCTGCGTAACACTCGGTTCGAGGCGCCGACGAGCTCGGTACGGCTGGCTTCGATTGTCAGCGTGCTGGTTCCGGAGACCCGCGCACCCGGCGCGTCGAGCAGGCCCGTCGCGGCGAGGACGGTCATCGACTTGCCCGAACCGGACTCGCCCACGATGCCGAGGGTCTGTTCCCGGTGCACGTCGAACGACACTCCGCGCACGATCTCCCGGTTGCCGATGCTCACCCGCAGGTCTCCCACGCTCAACACCGGATCGCTCACTGCTGCGTCCCTTTCCGGCGGGTTTCGGCGAGCGTGCGCTGCCGGGGATCGAGGACGTCGCGCAGACCGTCACCGAGCAGATTGAACGCGAGCACCGTGACGAAGATGGCGGCACCGGGGAACACCGCCATCCACCACGCCATCGTCACGAAGCCCTGCGAATCGAAGATCATCCGCCCCAGCGACGGCTGCGGCGGCTGAATGCCCAGCCCCAAAAACGACAATGCGGCCTCGGACAGGATGGCGAAGGCCAGCGACAGCGACGTTTGCACCACCAGCGGTCCGGCAATGTTGGGCAGGATGTGACGGCCCAGGATGTAGAGGTGTCCGGTGCCCATGCTGCGCGACACCGACACGAACGGTTCGACGCGGACGCTCATGGTGCTGGCGCGGGCCACTCTGGCGAAGATCGGTGTGTACACGATGCCGATCGCCAGGATCGTCGTCGTGACACCGGGTCCGAGGATTGCGACCACGGCGAGCGCGAGCAGCAGCACCGGAAACGCGAACATCACGTCGACCACGCGCATGAACACGGTGTCGAGCCATCCGCCGCGATAGCCCGACACCACACCGACCGTCACGCCCACCACCACCGCGAACGCCACGCTGACCACCGCCACCCGCATCGACGCCTGCGTGGCCACGAGCACCCGCGACAACACGTCGCGGCCCAGTTCGTCGGTGCCGAACCAGTGCGCCCCGCTGGGCGGTTGCAGCGCGTTCGGGACGTCGACGTCGTTGATGCCGTACGGCGCAATCCAGTTGGCGGTGACGGCGACGAACGCGATCAGCACGAGCAGGGCCGCGCTGACCACCGTGACGGGGTTCCCCATGAGCAGCCGCAGCGACGACACCCTGCTGCTCGACTCGGCGGGAGCTGTCATGACAACCGGATCCTCGGGTCGACGACGGCGTAGAGCACGTCCACGATCAGGTTGATCAACAGGAACAGCGCCGCGATCAACAGCACCGTGCCCTGGATGACCGCGTAGTCACGCCCTGCCACTGCGTTGTAGACGAGCCGGCCCAGCCCCGGCCAGGCGAACACCACCTCCACGACGATCACCCCGGACATGATCGTGGCCAGCTGGATACCGGTGATGGTCAGGATGGGAATCAGAGCGTTGCGCACGGTGTGGCGCAGCGTGACCACCCGCGGCGCAAGCCCTTTCGAGCGCGCGGTTCGCACGTAACCCATCGCGGCGACCTCGAGCACCGCAGAGCGCACATAGCGCGTCAGGATCGCGCCCGCCACCAGTCCGACGGTGAGCGCGGGCAGGATCAGATGGCGCAACCAGCCCACGGGGTCGTCGAACAGTGGCCGGTAGCCCGAGGTGGGCAGCCAGTGCAGCGTCGAGGCGAACAGCGCGATGAGCAGTATGCCCATCCAGAAGTCGGGGATCGACACCCCGAACTGGCTGCCCACCCGCACGAGCGCGTCGCTGACCCGGCCCTCGTGCAGCGCCGACCAGATTCCGGCCGGGATGGCGATCAGCAAAGCGATGACGATTCCGACCGCCGCCAGTGACACTGTGGCTGGCAGTCTTTCGAGCAGGATCACCGTCACCGGGTCGCCGTTGCGAAAGCTCACCCCGAGATTGCCGGTCAACGCGTTCCCGATGTAGGACAGGAACTGTTCGACGAGCGGTTTGTCGAGGCCGCTCGCGGACCGCAACGCCTCGTAAGCCTGCGGTGTGTAGCGGGTTCCCAGCGCGATGCGCACCGGATCGCCGGGCACCAGGTGCACCAGCGCGAAGCTGACGACCAGCACGCCGAGCAGCACCACCGCCGAGTACGCCAACCGGCGCGCCAGAAACCGCGTGATCGGGTGAGTGAGCAAGCCGGTCATCAGGTTTCGCTCCCGTTCAGGCTCGCCGTGCGGAAGCGCACGGCACCGTCACGGCGGGCTTCGTAACCGGACAGATTGGTCACCCACGCCTGGATCACCGACGGGTTGTACAGGTAGATGTAGCTCACCTCGTCGGCGATGATCGTCGCGGCGCGCTGATAGAGCTCGAAGCGCGCTTGGCGGTCCGTCTCGACGCGGCCCGCGTCGAGCAGGCGGTCGACCTCGGGATTGGAGTACTTCTGGGCGTTGCTCGTTCCGTTCGTATGGTGCTGGGCGAAGTAGAAGTCGTCCGGGTCGATGTTGCCGAGCCAGCCCATCATCAGCATGTCGAAGTTGCCGTTGTTCTGCTCGTCGAGCCAGGTGGCGAAGTCGACGGTGCGGATGCTGACCGTGATGCCAAGCGGGGCAAGGTTATCCGCGATGACCTGCGCCGCGGTCACTGTTTCGGGATACTCGCTGGTGACCAGCATGTCGAGATCGACGTCACCGACGCCCGCCTCGTCGAGCAGCCGCCGGGCGGTCTCCGTGTCGTAGCGGTAGCGGTCGTATGCGGTGTACCAGGGGTTGCCCTCGGGGATGGCGAGCTGGTTGGCGGCCGCGGTGCCGTAGCTGGTGGCCTGCACGATCGCGGCGCGGTCTATGCCGTAGGCGACGGCCTGGCGTGCCCGCACGTCGTCCCACGGTTTATGCGCCTCGTTGAGCGCGAGATACCAGTAGTCGTTGCTGGCGGCCACCTGCAGATGCAGCGAGTCGTCGTCACGAAGCTGCTCCACCCGCTGCGTCGGGACGGAGTCGGTCCAGTCGACCTCACCGGCCTGCAGCGCCGACAGCGCGGTCGACGGTTCGGAGATGAACCGGAACGTCACACCGCCCACCTTCGGAATGCCACCCCAGTACGCCTTGTTCGCCGTCAAGATGATGGAGTCGCCGCTCTTTTGCGACTGGAACGCGAACGGTCCGGTACCCACCGGGTAAGTGGCGATCTGACCGCTTTCGACGTTGCGACGCTGCACGATCGCCATGCCCTTGAATCCGCCGATGTTGGTCAACAGGTTGGGCGTCGGATGTTTGACCCGGAGCACCACGGTCATCGGGTCGACGGCCCGCACGTCGGTCACGGCGCTGAACTTGTCGACGTTGGCCAACTGCTCGTCGATGATGCGCCGGTACGAGAACACGACGTCGTCGGCAGTGAACGGGCTGCCATCGTGAAACGTCACGCCCGGCCGCAGATGGAAGGTCCACGACAACTCGTCGGGGCTGACCTCCCACGACTCGGCGAGTGCGGGCCGCATCTCGAGGTTGGAGTCCGGTTCGACGAGCGTGTCGAAGACGTTCTCGAGCACCTCGAAGGAAAAGTACGCGCTGGTCTTGTGCGGGTCGAGCTGGTCGGGTTCGCCGGCGATGGCGGCGACGAGGTTGTTCGAGGACTCCCCGAGATCCACACCTTGGCCGGTGGAGCACCCGGCCAGCACCGTCACGGCGGCGACGGCGGTGACGACCACGGTGGCGAGTACTTCCACCAGTCGTTTCATGCCTTCACCCCGCCGGTTGTGTGCATCGTTTCTACCCCTCGCCAGGGAGCAGCGAAACCCGGAGCCGGGGAAAGCCGTGACGACGCTGCGTGCACACTGAGATACTCGACATCAACCGTAGACGGCTGGAGGGGCACGACGTGACCAAGACGATCGCACGGGCGTTGGGCATCGCGGCGTGCGCGCTCGGGCTGATGTTCGGTGCCGTAGGGATCGCGGCCGGCCAGGGTGATGTGAAATCCCCCGACACCCCCGAAGGGGTCTACACGGTCAAGATCGCCGGACAGGCCGAGACCACCTGGGAGATCTACCCGATCTGCGTACCGACGGTGGGCGATCTGCGCGAGCCGCTGATCCTTCCCGTCGGGTGCCGGCTCAAGGTCACACCGGCCGGCCGCGGAGGCGCCGAAGCCAACATGGTCGGCGGCGAGTGGACGTTCCAGGCCAACACCTTCGACTCGATCCGCAACTGCCCCGACGGCAGCACCGCGCTGCAGAAGGAGATCTACTCCTTCAACGGGGCCACGCTCACCGGGCGCGCCAGGATCATTCACGGTGCGGTGTGCGGCGAGCAGCCCGGGATGGTCGAATTGCCGCTGACGATGACGTTCAAGGAACCGCTGGCGATTCCCGTCACGCCGTATCCACTCATCTGCGAGCCCGGCGGTCTGCGCATCTGCTACTAGGTAGCTGACGATCCGTCGATCGGAGGAGCGGCCGGCCGGCGGGCTGGACCCCGCCGGGCGGGCCCGCCTGCCGCTCCTCAACGGCAAGGCCCTCGATCTGACCGGTCCTGGCCTGACCGATCGATGGGGTGTCACGTGCACCGACCTCGGCGCGTCGGCGGTCGCGCCGAACGGAAAGCTGGTCTCGGTGTTCGGTGACACCTTCTCGGGTCTGCGGGTCGGCCTGGGGGACTGGCGATCCCCGGTCGTCCTGATCGGCACGGGCGACGCCGACCACCCGATCGTTTACGAACGCGCCGGCGGCAGCGATCCCGATTACGCGCGCCAACTGTGGCACTACGAGCACGACGACGCCGGCACCGGCTGGCTTCGCGGCGGTATCAGCACGGTGATCCCGTCGGACCTGCTGACCGTCGGCGGGTCGATGTATCTGCACGCGATCGTCAACCGCGGCTTCGGCAACGTCGTCTGGACCGAGATCTGGCGCTCGCACGACAGCGGTGTGAACTGGACACATCTTGGGGACAAGGCCAAGTTTCCCGCCGACCTCCACGACGGTCATGCACAGTGCTGGGCTTGGGATTACGACCCCGACGACGGCTGGGTGTACGTGGCCGCGACCGGCTTCCAGCGCGACAAGGGCATCGTGCTGATGCGCGTGCGTCCGGAGCATATCGGCGACAGGACCCGTTATCTGAGTTGGCATTTCGACGGGACGCGATGGTCGTGGGGGACGAGATCGGCGACGCCGATCACGCCCGCCGGCGAGCGATGGGGCGAGCTCGCGTTCCGCCGCATCGGGCCGGGGAAGTGGGTCCTCGGCGGATTTCTCGCATCGAAGTATGCGCTCGGCTACCGCGTGGTGGCCTCACCGGTCGCCAACATGCACACCACGCCGGTTCAGACACCCATCCTCGGATCGGCGTGGCAGGACGAAGACCATCTCGGCAGCCGGGTCGCCCAGCTCTACGGCGGCTACCTGTTGCCGGGATCGCGCTTCGACATCGACGGTGGCATCGGGCTGATTGTCTCGCAGTGGAATACGACGACCGGCTGGCCGTATCGAGCGATGCAGTTCAAGACCGCGCTCAAAGACAGCACCAAGACGGTGCCGCCGCCCGACCCGATCAATCTGTAGCGTCCGATCCGTCGGGGTCGTGACGCCCCTATGGTGTTAGAGCGGGGCCGAAGGGAAGGCGAGCAGTGGCTGGGAGATCTGGGGATTCCGGCGCCAAACGTGTAGTGGTCTGGGGCACCGGTTTCGTGGGCAAGATGGTGATCCCCGAAATCGTCGAACACCCCCTGTTCGAGCTGGTCGGCGTCGGCGTGAACGACCCGGACAAGGTCGACCGCGATGTCGGTGAGATCTGCGGGCTGGACACGGAGTTGGGTCTGGCCGCGACCGACGACGTCGATGCGCTGATCGCGCTGAAACCCGACGCGCTGGTGCACTACGGACCGACGGCCAATCACGCCGACGACAACATCGCACTGATCACCCGATTCCTTCGGGCCGGCATCGACGTCTGTTCGACCGCGATGACGCCCTGGATCTGGCCCACGATGCATCTGAACCCGCCGAATTGGATCGAACCCATCACCGAAGCCTGCGAACTCGGCGAATCGTCGTGCCTGACCACCGGCATCGACCCCGGGTTCGCCAACGATCTATTCCCGATGACGCTGATGGGTCTGTGTTCGGAGGTGCGCAAGGTTCGTGCCTCCGAACTGCTCGACTACACCAACTACGAAGGCGACTACGACCGCGAGATGGGCATCGGCAAGCCGCCCGAGTACCGTCCGCTTCTCGAAAATCCCGACATCCTGATATTCGCCTGGGGCGCAACCGTTCCGATGATCGCGCATGCCGCGGGCATCATGCTCGACGAGATCACCACCACATGGGACAAGTGGGTCACGCCGACCGAACGCAAGACCGCCAAGGGCATCATCGCCCCGGGGAACGTCGCGGCCGTGCGGTTCACGATCAACGGCGTGTACCGGGGCGAGACCCGCATCCAGCTCGAACACGTCAACCGGATCGGTAACGACGCGGCGCCCGACTGGCCGTCGGGCAACGAGAACGACGTCTACCGCGTCGACATCGAGGGCACACCCAGCATCTTCCAGGAGACCGCGTTCCGTTTCACCGACGGTTCCGGGCGAGACGCCGCCGCGGCCGGCTGCCTGGCGACCGGCCTGCGCGCGCTCAACGCGGTGCCCGCGGTCAACGACCTCTCGCCGGGCTGGGTGACGGCGTTGGATTTGCCATTGATTCCGGGCGCAGGCACCATCCGCTGATGGCCGATGGGATAGGGCTGTCGGTTGGCGCGACCAACCTGGCGGCCGTCGTCGTGGGCAGATCAGCCCTGACCCGGTCGCCGGTGTTGACGCGGTTCCCGCACCGGCCGCCCGAGGTCGGCGTGCCCAACGAAAACCCCAACCTCGACGAACGCGGCCTGATCCTGACCGATTTCGTCGACCGGGTCGGCGACCATGTCGGCATCGTTGCCGCCGACGGTTCCACTCACAAGGCCGAAGTCGTGCTCGCCGACGCCCTGCGGGCGATGCTTCACGCGGTCGGAGGCGGCCGAAGTCCTGGCGGCAACATCGCAGTGACGCACCCGGCGCACTGGCGGCCCGCATCCGTCGACGCGCTGCGCGGCGCGCTGGCCGCGGTTCCCGAGTTTGCGCGGCCCCGGACCGCGCCCGTGGTCTCAGACGCGGTGGCGGCGCTGACCTCGCTGCAGGACGAACCGGGGGTGCCCAGCCGCGGCGTCATCGCGCTCTGCGACTTCGGCGGGACCGGAACGAGCGTCAGCCTGTTCGATGCCGGTAACGGTTACGCGCAGATCGGCGAGACCGTCCGCCACCACGACCTGTCCGGTGACCTGGTCGACCAGGCGCTGCTCACCCACGTCCTCGAGGATCTGTCGGCGGCCGGGGCCGTCGATCTGTCCAGCACCTCGGCGATCGGCTCGCTGTCTCGATTACGAGCGCAGTGTCGCGGCGCCAAGGAGCGGCTGTCCACGGCGACGTTCACCTCGCTGGTGGCCGAATTGCCCGGACACCGCAGCGACGTGCGGCTGACCCGCACCGAACTCGACGAAGTGCTGAGCGGACCCCTCACGGGCTTCGCGAACACCCTGCAGGAGACCCTGGAGCGCAACGGAATTCGTGAACTCGCGGCCGTCGCGTCGGTCGGCGGCGGGGCGCGGATCCCGATCGTCACCACCACGCTCTCGGAGCGGTTCCGGGCGCCGGTCATCACCTCGGCCCATCCCGAATTGGCCGCGGCCGTAGGCGGCGGGTTGGCCGCCGTGCGGGGCACCGTGGAAGAGGGGATGACCGCGATGTCCGCGGCGCCCGGGGCTGCGGCTGCCGCCGCCGCGGCGACGGCGATGGCCCCCGAGGTCGGCTCCTCGGGCGACGAGGGGGCACCACAGTCGGGTTCCTTCGGGGCGTTGGCCTGGTCGGACGCCGAGGAGTTGCCTGAGGTCCCGGAAGGCATGGCAACGGACCCCTACGACTACGGACCGCCCGCGGGCGCCGGCGAGGTGCGGCCGCAGATGCAGTTCGGAGACGACGAGTCCTGGGACGACCTGCCGCCGCGACCGGTGCCGTGGTACCGCAATCCGGCGGTCCCGCTGGCCGGCGGTGTCCTCGTGGTGCTGGCGGCGCTGGTGGCCGCGGTGCTGTGGGTGATGTCCGGCGACGAGTCCGCACCCGATCCCGCGTCGACCACCCCACCGCCGATGACGGTCACCCCGCGGCCCACGACGCCGACCACCGCCGAGCCGCCGCCACCGCCGCCGGCCACCCAGGCGCCGCAGACCGTCTACCGGCCGCCTCCGCCGGTGACGCGGACGGTCACCGAACCGCCCCCGTCGCCCGAACCGCCACCTCCACCTCCGCCGTCGCCGGAGCCCCCGCCGCCGACGACGGAGCCGCCGCCGACGTCCGAGCCGCCGCCGACCACCCAGCCACCGCCGTGGAGCCCGACGGCGCCGTATCCGACCATCCCAGGTCTTCCGTGGGTGCCCGCTCCGCAACTACCCGGTCAGCCGGGACCGTAGGGTAGTTCGGTCGGCTGGCAAGATTTCGGCGGTTCTGCTGATTATTGCCACCTATTGGTAGGGTGCCGGCATGCATACAGTCGCGGTTGTCGCGCTGCCGAACACGATCGCGTTCGACCTGGCGACGGCGGTCGAGGTGTTCGGCCGCGTTCGACTGCCCTCAGGGGAGCCGGGATACCGCGTCATGGTGTGTGCGACGGCTCCGGTTGTGACCGCAGGTCCACTCGCCATCGCGAGCGACCGCGGGATCGCAGATCTGCGGCGCGCCGAGACCATCGTGGTGCCCGGCTGCGACGACCTGGACACCCCGCCGCCCGATGAGCTCGTCGACGCGCTGCGATCGGCCCACCGCGGGGGCGCGCGGATCGCGTCCATCTGCACGGGCGCGTTCACGCTCGCGGAGGCCGGACTGCTCGACGGTAGGCGGGCCACCACCCACTGGGTGGCCGCCGACCTGTTCGGTGCGCGGTACCCCGATGTGCACCTCGATCCCGACGTCCTCTACGTCGACGACGGCGACATCCTCTCGTCGGCCGGCGCGTCGGCCGGGCTCGACCTGTGTCTGCACATGGTGGCGCTCGACCACGGCAGCGCGATGGCCGCCGATGCCGCACGCATGGCGGTCGCTCCATTGCACCGCAGCGGAGGCCAGGCCCAGTTCATCGTGCGAAACCGCCCGGCGATCAACAGCATTGCCGAGCAGACCACGCTCGATGACCTGCTGGCATGGCTCGAACACAACGCGCATCGCGACCTCACACTGCACGACTTGGCCGCGCAGGCGGCGCTCAGCGTGCGGACCCTCAACCGTCGCTTCCAGGCCGAGACTGGGCAGACGCCGATGCAGTGGCTGACCGGCGTGCGTATCCGCCATGCGCAGCAGTTGTTGGAGAGCACCGATCACGGTGTCGAACGCATCGGCCGCGAGGTGGGCTTCACGTCCGCGGCGAACTTCCGCGAGCAGTTCCGGCGACTGACCGGTGTGTCGCCGCAGAGCTACCGCAACACGTTTCGCGATCGCATCGCCGGCTGACGGCTCAGGGGTTCCTCGGCTTCTTGGTCAACACCAGGTGCGCCATCGGGATCTGACTCTTCTCGGGGGCCGCGGCAAGCCGGGCGGCCAGGCCCGCCTCCAGGCGATCGAAGAACTGGACCGATCGCGGGTCGGCCACGCCGCCCTCGAGTGTCGTCGCCAGCATCGGGAACACCGCCGCCCTGGCGAACGATGCCCACTGCGCCCCGAAAGCCGTTGCGTTGCCGTCGACTTGGTACTGCTGCCAGAAGCGGTCCCCGGCGTCGAAGATCTCGAGATGCTCGATCTCGAGTTGTTCGAAGCGGCCCTTCGGAGCGAACGGCGCCAGGAAATCCTGCTCGCGCCGGCCGACGATCGGGATACCCATCCGGTGCACCTCGTCGGCCGTCAGCAAGCCGTCAGCGGCCAATTCGTCGATCGCGTCGACCAGCGCGCCGAGCACCTTGCGGTACCCCACCTCACCGTTGTCGTCGACCGCCGTCGTCATCACGACGAGACGTCCGCCGCGGCGCAGTTCACGACCGCGGAACGCGATGAACTCGTGCCAGTCGGTGGCGGCCTGCCTGGCGTAGGCGGCGCGCACGGTCTCGTCGCGGCTGTAGGCCACGTGGACATGGTCGGGGATCGGCGCGGGGACACGGCTGAGCCAATGGATGGCCCACGAACTCCAGCCGAGGATCACGCTGCTCGACGGCATGATCTGCGAGTAGAACGACCGCCCGATCGCGGAGGCGAAGGCCGCCGAGTCCTTGCTCAGATAGGTGTCCGGATCCTCGGCCAGAGTGCGGAACAGCGCGGTGAAGTCGTTATCCGGTACGTCGGTGTGCACGACCAGGGTGGGGTGATCAGTGCGGGTCCGCTTGCGCACCACCGCGATTGCCGCGCAGATGGGTAGAAGCGAGTTGTGGCCGGTCGACGCGCCGTAGTCGGCGATGACGAACGGCTGCGGAGGCCTCGGGATCGGAACGGTTGCGGCCGCTTCCTCGAAGAGCTTGATGGCTCCCTGCAAGCCCGCGGCCTGCAGACGCGAACCGGCGGTGTACGACCCGCTCTCCATCGGCTCGGGCCGCACGACGATGCTGGACTCGGGCATCGCGACCTCCGTGACGTGCGGACAACAGGTTCGGTCCCATCCGACCGTAGTCCCCGCGGGCCGTCGCCGCCGACGGAGGTCGACGTATCCGTTGCAACACCGCGCCGCGCGCTGCCTGCCGTGCCAAACTCTGCCCATGAGCGGAAGGGTCGGGCCGCGCGTCGCCGTCGTCGTCTCCGTGTTGACCCTCGTGACCGCCGTCGTCGGTTTCATCGTCACCTTGGTGCTCAACGCGTTCGTCCTCGACGATTTCGACGCATACGGCGAGGTGCCGATACCAGGGTCCGGAAACATCGAGTTGCCCGCAGGCGAGGTGACCGTCAGCTTCCACACCGTGACCACCGGACAACCCACCAGTGGCTTTCCGATCCCCGCGCTCAGCATCAACATCGACGCGCCCGGCGGTGCAGCGGATCCCGAGGTGACTGAAAGTATCGGCGGGACAACCACCGTGAACAGCGACACCCACGTGCGGATCTGGGTGGTCCGGGTCGCCGAGCCCGGCACCTATCGAGTCTCGACCGACGGCAATGTGAACGGATACATCGATCCCCGCCTGTCCTTCGGCCACGGCAGTTCGTACGGCTGGCTGGCGTGGCTGTGCGGCGCGTTGGCCGCAGTCGGGGTACTCGCGCTCATCGCCGCCCTGATCTGGTCGGGCCGCGCGGCCAAGGCGGCGCGCCCGCTGGCGCCGCACGAGATCGTCAACGCCGACGCACCGCCGACGCTTCGGGCGGTCTCGACGCCCGCGTCGGCGTATCAACCCGACGACCGGGGCGCACGCCTCGAACAGCTGAAGCAGCTGGCCGCTCTTCGGGATTCGGGTGCGCTGACCGAGGCCGAGTTCGAGGCAGAGAAGCGCCGCATCCTGGGGGACTAGCCGCCGAGCCGATTGGCAGCTCAGCTGCCGCGGGCCACCCACTCGTCGTAGTTGACGAGTTCGTCGCCGATCGTCGTGGAGTCGCCGTGACCCGTGTAGACGACTGTGTGGTCGGGCAGCTTGCCGAGTCGGCCGGAGATCGACTCGAGGATGGTAGGGAAGTCGGAGAACGACCGCCCTGTCGCCCCAGGCCCGCCCTGGAAGAGGGTGTCGCCGGAGAACACCGCGTTCAACTCGGGCGCGTGCCAGCACACCGAACCCGGCGAGTGGCCGGGCGTGTGCAGGGCGCGAAGCTCGGTCCCGGCGACCCGCAGGGTGTCGCCGTCGGAGACAGTGCGGAAGTCGCTGTCCGGGTGCGTCATTCGCCACAGCATGTCGTCGGCCGGGTGCATCAGTACCGGAGCGTCGAGCGCCTGACCCAGTTCGGGCGCAACCGTCACATGGTCGTTGTGCCCGTGAGTGCACACGACCGCGACCACATGGCGACCGCCGACCGCGTTGACGATCGGTCCCGCGTCGTGGGCCGCGTCGAACACCACCACCTCGGAGTCGTCGCCGACGATCCAGATGTTGTTGTCGACTTCCCAACTGCCGCCGTCGAGTTCGAAGGTGCCGTGGGTGACCACCCGGCCGACCGGTCCGCCGTTCATGATTCTCCGTTCTTCGCGCGAGCATTCATCACAAGATCACCACCGAGCGCAGCACCTCGGAGCCGCCGTGCATCTTGTGGAACGCCTCTTCGACGTCGTCGATGCCGATGCGTTCGGTGACGAACTTGTCCAGCGGTAGACGCCCCTGCAGGTACAGGCTGATCAGGGTGGGGAAGTCGCGTTCGGGCAGGCAGTCGCCGTACCACGACGACTTCAGTGCGCCCCCGCGCGAGAAGAAGTCGATCAGCGGCATCTCCAGCGTCATGTCCGGGGTCGGGACACCCACCAGGACAACGGTTCCCGCCAGGTCGCGGGCGTAGAACGCCTGCTTCCAGGTCTCCGGTCGCCCGACCGCGTCGATCACCACGTCGGCGCCGAAGCCGTCGGTGAGGTCGGCGATGGTCTCCACGGGGTCCAGCTCGCGGGCGTTGATGGTGTGGGTAGCGCCGAAGTCGCGCGCCCACTCGAGCTTCTTGTTGTCGGTGTCCACGGCGATGATGCGCTTGGCGCCGACCAGTGCGGCGCCGGCGATCGCGGCGTCGCCGACACCGCCGCAGCCGATCACCGCCACGGTGTCGTCGCGGCTCACCGCACCGGTGTTGACCGCGGCGCCCAGGCCGGCCATCACGCCGCAGCCGAGCAGTCCGGCCGCGGCGGGATCGGCGGCGGGATCGACCTTGGTGCACTGCCCCTCGTGCACGAGGGTCTTGTCGGCGAACGCGCCGATGCCCAGCGCCGGGGTCAACTCGGTGCCGTCGGTCAGCGTCATCTTCTGCGCGGCGTTGTGGGTGTCGAAGCACAGGTGCGGGCGGCCGCGCTTACAGGCCCGGCACTGGCCGCACACCGCGCGCCAGTTCAAGATCACGAAGTCGCCGGGTTCGACGTTGGTGACGCCTTCGCCGACGGATTCAACCGTGCCCGCGGCCTCGTGGCCCAGCAGGAACGGGAATTCGTCGTTGATGCCGCCCTCCCGATACGTCAGGTCGGTGTGGCAGACCCCGCACGCGGTGACGTCGACCACCACCTCACCCGGACCCGGGTCGGGAATCACGATGTTCACGACCTCGACTGGTTCGTCCTTCTTTCGTGAGATCACTCCGCGCACCGTTTGACTCATGAGTACAACCTATCGGCTGCGGGGAACACCGGGACATATGGCTGATTCGCTTCCCGCGCTGTTCCTCTCCTACGGTGCGCCGCCGCTCGTCGACGACGGGACGTGGGTGAGTCAGCTGGCGGCATGGGCGGGCGAATTGCCGCGTCCAGCGGCCATCCTCGTCGCGCTCGGCGCCTCTAGGGATCCCGCACAGCAGGCACGGCAGGTGATCGACGGCTACTGGATGGGGCTGGCCAAGAGATCGATCGAATTGATTTAGCGGTTGAACCACCCGGCGCGGGACTCCGTTGTGCAATGGACATCAGCTCAGCACGCCGGAAGGAAATCGCGATGACCGATATCGACCACAGCCCAGCCGCGGACACGACCGAGGATTTCGCCGCGCGGATGGTGTCCGCGATCGACAACGCCAGCCTTGCCCTGCTGTCGTCGATCGGCCACCAGACCGGGTTGTGGGACACCATGGCCGGTTCGGCCCCGGCCACCAGCGCCGAGATCGCCGCGGCCGCGGGACTCAACGAACGTTATGTGCGGGAGTGGCTGGGCGGTGTGGTCGCGGCCGGGGTGGTCGACTACGACGCGGCGGCGGGCACGTACTCGCTGCCGCAACACCGTGCCGCGGTGCTCACCCGCGCCGCAGGCCCGGACAACCTCGCGCGCGTCGCGCAGTTCATCCCGTTGCTGGCCGAGGTTGAGCAGAAGATCATCGGCTGCTTCCGCTCCGGCGGAGGGCTGCCCTACAGCGAGTACCCGCGGTTCCACAACGTGATGGCGGAGCAGAGCGGTGAGGTGTTCGACGCCGCGCTCGTCGACGTCATCCTTCCGATGGCCGACGGACTGCCGCAGCGGCTGCGCGAGGGCGTCGACGTCGCCGACATCGGTTGCGGTAGCGGGCACGCGATCAACGTGATGGCCCAGGCCTTCCCGGCCAGCCGGTTCACCGGGATCGACTTCAGTGACGAGGGGCTCGGCGTGGGGCGCGCCGAGGCGGCTCGGCTGGACCTGGGCAACGTCACCTTCGTCGCCGCCGACGTCGCCGCCCTCGACTTGCCCGAAAGTTTCGATGTGGTCACGGTTTTCGACGCCATCCATGATCAGGCCGCGCCGGCCGCGGTGTTGGCGAACATCCACCGTGCGCTGCGGCCGGGCGGATACCTGCTCATGGTCGATATCAAGGCCTCGAGCCGACTGGAGGACAACGTCGGCGTGCCGCTGTCCACGTACCTCTACACCGTCTCGACCATGCACTGCATGACGGTGTCGCTCGGCCTCGACGGCGCGGGACTCGGCACCTGTTGGGGCCACCAGCTCGCCGCGTCGATGCTCGCCGATGCCGGCTTCAGCGACGTGCAGGTCCGCGAGATCGAGACCGATCCGATCAACAACTACTACATCGCGCGCAAGTAGGCTCGGCGCGATGAGCGCGCTGGATCTCATGGACGACTGGCCGGTTCCCCACGCCGCGGCCGCGGTGGTCGGGCCGTCCGGAGTACTGGCCGAGCACGGCGAGCAGCGGCGGCGATTCGAGTTGGCGTCGGTGACCAAGCCGCTGGCCGCACGTGCGGTGCAGGTCGGTGTCGAGGAGGGCGCCGTCGAACTCGACACCGAGGCGGGCCCGCCTGGGGCGACCGTGCGTCACCTGTTGGCGCACGCGTCGGGTTACTCGATGCGCTCGTCGGAGACGATGGCCGAGCCGGGGACGCGGCGCGTCTACTCGAACTACGGGTTCGGGGTGCTCGCCGAGACGCTCGAGAAGGCGACGGGCATCGCGTTCGACCGGTATCTGACCGAGGCGGTGTTCGAACCGCTGGGCATGACCGACAGCGTGCTCGATGGTGGCGCGGCTGCCGCGGGGTACGGCGCGACGTCGACGGTCGCCGATCTAGCGGCCTTCGCCGCGGACTTGCTGCGGCCGGCGACGGTCTCCGCACAACTGCATGGCGAGGCGATCTCGGTGCAGTTTCCTGGCCTTGACGGGGTGCTGCCGGGGTTTGGTGTGCAGCGGCCCAACGACTGGGGGCTGGGCTTCGAGATCCGCGGCGGCAAGTCGCCGCACTGGACGGGCGCGGCGAACTCCGAGCGCACGTTCGGGCATTTTGGCCAGTCAGGGACGTTTTTGTGGGTCGATCCGGACGCCGATCTGGCGCTCGTCGTGCTCACCGACCGCAATTTCGGCGAGTGGGCGTACAAGCCCTGGCGGGCCTTGTCTGACGAACTCCTGAGAGAATTTGCCGCAGACTAGCGCAACAGGCGCCTCACAAGGCACAATAGACACGCACGACACAGCTGTAATTTCGGGTCCAAGAGGCCGCTTGGGGAAGACGTCCCTCGTGGAGCCGAAGGAGTGGCAAATGCGTGCGTCGAACCAGTTCGCCGAAGCGACGACGGGCGTGGTCTACATCCACGCGTCACCCGCTGCGGTGTGCCCGCATGTCGAGTGGGCGTTGTCGTCGACCCTTCAGTCGAGGGCGAACCTCAAGTGGACCCCCCAACCGGCCATGCCGGGACAGCTGCGTGCCGTCACCAACTGGGTCGGCCCGGTCGGGACCGGTGGCGCGTTGGCCAGTGCGTTGCGCTCGTGGTCGGTGCTGCGCTTCGAGGTGACCGAGGACCCCAGCCCCGGCGTCGACGGCCATCGCTGGTGTCACACGCCGCAGCTCGGACTGTGGAGCGGATCGATGAGCGCCAACGGCGACGTGATCGTCGGCGAGATGCGCCTGCGGGCGATGATGGCCGCCGGCGCAGACACGCTGGCCGCCGAACTGGACTCCGTGCTGGGCACGGCATGGGACGAGGCCCTGGAGCCGTACCGCGACGGCGGTGCGGGCGCGGAGGTCAGCTGGCTGAGCCGGGGAGTCGGGTAGCCGACGACATCAGGCAGGGAGTCGGGTAGCCGACGACATCAGGCAGGGAGTCGGGTAGCCGACGACGCCGAATGTGCATCCGGCGACGCTTGTCGCCGGTTTTCCGTCGTAGATTTCACTTTCGGTGCGGCGTCAGGATCTTCAGGGCGCCGGGCACCGCCGACACCTCGACCGGTAACGGGCACATGTACTCGCCGTCGGCGTAGGCGTTGATGCCGGGGGAATCCACAGTGATGGTCTTGGCCCGTGCGGTGCTGACCTCGTCGAGGTCGACGTGGGTGCCCTTGAACACGGTGGGGAACAACCGGATCAGCCGGGTGCGCGACGCCGAGGCCACCATCGTCACGTCGAGCAGCCCGTCGGTCGGGTCGGCGCCGGGACAGATCCGCATGCCGCCGCCGTAGCTGCGGGTGTTACCGAATGCGGCGAGCGTCAACTCCGTCGTCACCTCCTCGCCGTCGAACGACAACCGAAACGGCAGCAGCCGCAGCTTCGACAGCTCCGCGACCATCGCGAGGTTGTACCGCATGCGGCCGTGGGGCCAGCGCATCCGATTGGTCCGGTCGGTGACCAGCGAGTCAAAACCCGCGGCCATCACGGTGCCGAACCACTTGTCGGTGCCGTCGGCGCCGCGGATCCGCCCGAGGTCGATCGTCCGGGCGGCCCCGCCGGTCAGGCCGTCGACAACGACGTCGGCGGCGGCTTCGGGATCACGGGTGGGAATGTCGAATTCGCGTGCGTGGTCGTTGCCGGTGCCCGCCGGGATGATGCCCAGCGGGATGTCGGTCTGCGCAAGCACTTGCAGCGCAAGGGAAATGATGCCGTCGCCGCCGACGACCACGAGCGCATCCATCCCACGTTCGAGTGCGCCCTCGACGAGTTTGCGCGCGTGCTCGGCGCTGGTGCCCGCGATCGCGACGACGTCCATGCCGCGCCGATGGAATTGCGCGACAGCGCGTTCGGCCGCGTGTGGTGCGCTGCCGTGCCCCGAGGCGGGGTTCGTCAGCATCGTGACGCGGCCGTCGATCGTCATGGAATCAACTTGCCCGGGTTGAGGATTCCCGCCGGGTCAAGTGCGTCCTTGACCGCGCGCAGGATCGCGACGCCGAGGTCGCCCACCTCGTCACGCATCCACGGCCGGTGGTCGGCGCCGACGGCGTGGTGGTGGGTGATGGTGGCCCCGGTGCGCATCATCGCCTCCGACGCCGCGGCTTTCGCCTTGCGCCACTGCTCGATCGGGTTGCCCCGCTGCCCGGCGACGACCGTGAAGTACAGCGACGCGCCGGTCGGATACACGTGCGAAATGTGGCACAGCACCAGCGATGGCGTGCCGGTTTCGGTCAGCGCGTTCGTCAGCGCCTCGGTGACCGCGGCCTTGAGCGCAGGCACGTTCGACCAGTTCGTCGCCGTCTCCAGCGTCTCGCACAGCGCGCCCGCCGACAGCAGCGAGTCACGCAGATACGGCGCGTTGAACCGGCCGTGCTCCCATGCGCGTGCGGGTTCTTCGCCCAGCGAGGTGCCGCCCGCGGCCCCGAGCACCGCGCGCGTCTCGGAATGTCTGCTGGCGACATGGGCTTCGGTGCCCTCGAACATCGTTATCGCCAGGCAGCCGCCGGTGATCTGCTTTTCGCCGATGCTGTCGGTGGTCGCGAGGTTCACTCCGGTCTCGGCCTCGTCGGACAGCCGGATCACCGTCGGGCCCGTTCCGGTCTGCACGACGGCGCGCAGGGCGTCGGCGCCGGAGGCGAAGTCGGGGAACGACCACGCCTCATAGCGGGTGGCCGTCGGGACCGGATGCACCCTTACTCGAACCCGTGTGATGACGCCGAGCACGCCCTCTGACCCGATCAGCAGTTGTCGCAGGTCAGGTCCGGCCGCCGACTCCGGTGCGCGGCCGAGGTCCAAAACGCCGACCGGCGTGACCGCCCGCAGGCCGCGCACCATGTCGTTGAAGCGGCCGTAGCCCGCCGAGTCCTGGCCCGACGAACGGGTCGCGGCGAAGCCGCCGATGGTGGCGAACTGGAAACTCTGTGGGAAGTGGCCGAGCGAAAAGCCGCGCGCACCCAGCAGGCGTTCGGCGTCCGGCCCGGTCACTCCCGCGCCGAGTTCGGCTTCCCCGGACACCTCGTCGAGGAAGTGCAGTTCGTCGAATCGGCGCAGGTCCAGGGAGATCGTCGCGCGGAATTCGCCGCGGATCGGATCCAAGCCGCCGACGACGCTGGTGCCGCCGCCGAACGGGACGACGGCGAGGCGGCGCTCACCGCACAGGTGCAGGATCGCCGCGATCTCCTCCTCGGTGCCCGGCAGCACCACGGCGTCCGGCGCGTCCTGCTCACCGGGGTCGCGGCGGCGCAGCAGGTCCAGCGTCGACTTGCCGCCGGCCCGGAGCAGACGACCCCGCTCGTCGACGCGGCAGTAGTCGCTCCCGACGATGCCGGTGAGCGCATCGCGGTCCTCGTCGGTCAGCGCCGACGGCCGCAGGCGCACCTGCTCGGATTCGAGTTCTCCGTCGGTCGACGTCTCTACGCCGAGCGCCTGTTCGAGCAGCGTCCGGATGCCGTCGGATAGTGGTTTCGCCTCGGCGGGATCGCCCCAGGCGTTCCACTTCATCGGGGGCAGGAGAGTGGTCGAGGGAGCATCCGGACGCGTCATGCGTTACAGTATTACACATGTCGTCAATCCGTAACGAGGAGTCGACGGTCGAGGCGCGCATCATCGATGCCGCGGCGGCCTGCGTGCTTGCGGTCGGGGTCAAGCGGGTCACGCTGACCGACATCGCCCGGCGCGCGCGCATGAGCCGCCCGACCATCTACCGCAGGTGGTCCGATACGAACGGCGTGCTCGCGGCGCTGATGACCGAGCGCATCGCGGGCGTGCTGGACAAAGTGCCCGACAGCGGTTCCGACCGCAGAGCGCTGGTGCAGCGGGTAGTGGAGGTGGCCCGGCACCTGCGGAACGACGACATCATCATGTCGGTGCTGCGGGATGCACCGGAATTCGCGATGGTCTACATCGCCAACCGGCTCGGGACCAGCCAGATGATCCTCATCGACGCGTTGACCCACGCCATCAAGATTGCTCAGGACGAGGGCAGCGTGCGCGCCGGTGATGCGCGCCAGCTGGCCGCGATGTGCCTGCTGATCACCCAGTCGGCGATTCAGTCCGCGCAGATGGTCGAAAAGCTGTTGGACACCGATGCGCTCGACGCCGAGTTGGCGCACGCCCTCGACGGGTATCTGGCACCGTGACCGGCTCGACGGCTCTGAACTCCGCGCGGCGCAGCGCCGAACTGGCGGCGCTGGCCGACGGCGAGCGCGTCGACGCCATCGTCATCGGCGGTGGTATCACCGGAACGGGCATCGCGCTGGACGCGGCGACCCGCGGTCTGAGCGTTGTGCTGGTGGAGAAGCAGGACCTGGCGTTCGGCACCAGCCGCTGGAGCTCCAAGCTGGTTCACGGCGGGCTGCGATATTTGGCGACCGGCAACGTCGGAATCGCCCGCCGCAGCGCCGTTGAACGCGGAATCCTGATGACACGCAACGCACCTCACCTGGTCTCGGCGATGCCGCAACTGGTTCCGCTGCTTCCGTCGATGAACCCCGCGTCGAGGGCGTTGGTGCGTATCGGCTTCGCCGCGGGCGACGGCCTGCGCAAGCTGGCGGGCACGCCGGCGTCGGTGTTGCCGCGCTCCCGGCGGATCGACGCGCGCCGGGCCGTCGAGCTGGCGCCGACCGTGCGCCGCGACGGTCTCGACGGCGCGTTCCTGGCCTATGACGGGCAGTTGATCGATGACGCCCGCCTGGTCACCGCGGTGGCGCGCACGGCGGCCCAACACGGCGCCCGGGTGTTGACGCGGGTGGCGGCGTCGCACGCGACCGGCACCTCGGTCCGGCTGACCGATCAGCTCACCGGCGAGTCGTTGGAGGTTGCAGCGCGCGCGGTGATCAACGCCTCCGGGGTGTGGGCGGGCGAGGTGGATTTCTCGATCAAGCTGCGGCCCAGCCGTGGAACGCATCTCGTGTTCGACGCGGCGGCGTTCGGCAAACCGGTTGCGGCGCTGACTATTCCGATACCAGGGGAGATCAACCGTTTCGTGTTCGCGATGCCCGAGCAGCTGGGCCGGGTGTACCTCGGGCTGACCGACGAGGACGCGCCAGGGCCGGTCCCGGACATTCCCGAACCCGCGCCTGAGGAGGTCTCGTTCCTGCTCGACACGGTGAACACCGCCCTCGATGTCGCGTTGAGCCCGTCCGACATGATCGGCGCCTACGCAGGGCTGCGTCCTCTGATCGACACGGGCGCGGGCCGCACCGCCGATGTGTCGCGCGAACACGCGGTCGTCGAATCACCCTCGGGCGTCATCAGTGTCATCGGCGGCAAGCTGACCGAGTACCGCTTCATGGCCGAGGACGTGCTCGACCGGGCGATCGAGTGGCGCGGGCTGACCGCGACCGACTGCCGCACCCGCAACCTGCCACTTGTCGGGGCGCCGTCGAATCCGGTTGCCACGCTGCGTCATCCGACGGAGATGCCCGGTTCACTGGTGGCTCGCTTCGGCGCCGAGGCGCCGAACGTCATCGCCGCCGCTGCGTGCGAGCGGCCTACGGAACCGGTCGCCGAGGATATCGACGTCATCCGTGCGGAATTCGAGTACGCGGTGACCCATGAGGGCGCGCTCACCGTCGAGGACATCGTCGACCGCCGCACCCGCATCGGACTGGTCGAGGCCGACCGCGAACGGGTGGTGGCGGTAGCCGACGAGTTCTTGGTGTCAGCGCGCGAACGGTAGCTTCGCGCCTCTTTCACCGAGGCCGACGAAATGGTCGATTCCACGCGCGCATTCCCGCCCAAACGTCGGTTTCGACGCTGGAGGTTGCGGCGCCGCTGGAGGTTACAGCGGGATGTTCTTGTGCCGGCCGCGGCGTGCCGGCGCCTCCGCCAGCGCCTGGGTCAGCTTGCTGCGGGTGTGCGCCGGATCGATCTTCTCGTCGACGACGCCGATATCGATCGCGGAATCGACTCCGCCCGCGAGCTTCTCGTGCTCCACGGCCAACTGCTCGTGCAGAGCCTCGCGCTCGGAGAGATCTTCCACGGCGGCCAGCTTCTTCTTGTGCAGGATGCCGACCGCGGCCTTGGCACCCATGACCGCGACCTCGGCGTCCGGCCATGCATAGACCTTCGTCGCACCCAGCGAGCGCGAGTTCATCGCGATGTAGGCGCCGCCGTAGATCTTGCGCGTCACGAGGGTCACTCGCGGGACCGAGCACTCACCGAACGCGTGCAGCAGCTTGGCTCCGCGCCGCACGACGCCGCCCCACTCCTGATCAACGCCGGGCAAGTAACCGGGAACGTCGACGACGTTGATGATCGGAATCCCGAACGCGTCGCACAGGCGCACGAATCGCGCCGCCTTCTCGGCGCTTTCAGAGTTCAGGCAGCCGCCGAGACGCAGTGGGTTGTTGGCGATGACGCCGACGGAGCGACCGGACAACCGACCGAGACCGATGACGATCGACGGGGCCCACTTGGCCTGGAACTCCTCGAACGGCACGCCCTCGTCCAACAACGCCTCGACGAGCGGGTGCACGTCGTATGCGCGCCGCGCCGACTCCGGCAGCAGCGCGTGCAGGTCGGTGTCGCCCGCTTCGGCCTTGGCCCGGTCGAAATGGCCCTGCTGGCAGAACAATCCGACCAGTCGGCGGCCGCGCTCGTAGGCGTCGAGTTCGTCGTCGGCGACGATGTGGCAGACGCCGGACTTCTTGTGGTGGGTGTCCGGGCCGCCCAGCGACGCCATGTCGACGTCCTCGCCGGTCACGCTGCGCACTACGTCGGGTCCGGTGACGAACACCCGGCTCTCGGGCGCCATCACGATCACGTCGGTGAGTGCCGGACCGTACGCCGCACCGCCGGCGGCGAACCCGACGACGACCGAGATCTGTGGGACGTAGCCGGAGGCCCGGATCATCGCCTCGAACACCAGGCCGACGGCGTGCAGCGCCTTGACGCCCTCGGCGAGGCGGGCGCCACCGGAGTGCCAGATGCCCACGATCGGGCTCTGCTCCTCGATGGCTTGGTCGTAGGCGTCGACGATATGGGCACAGCCCTCGACGCCCATGGCCCCGCCCATGACGGTGCCGTCGGTGCAGAACGCGATGGTGCGCAGCCCGTTGACGGTTCCGGCGGCGGCGAGAACGCCCGAACGGTCGCGCTCGTGCAGCAGTTCGACACTGCCGTCGTCGAAGAAGGTGCTCAGACGCAGCAGTGGGTCACGAGGGTCGAGCGATTCGCCGACTGTCTCGGGCGCCATGGTCGTCATTCAATACCTCCTGTTGCGCTGGATTCCGGGGAGTGTCAGTACTTCCCGAAAGCGAGCGCGACGTTGTGCCCACCGAATCCGAACGAGTTGTTGATCGCGTACTGGTAATTGCCTGACCGCGGTTCACCGGCGACCACGTCCAGATCGATCTCCGGGTCGAGGTTTCGCAGGTTCAGCGTCGGCGGAATGATGCCTTCGCGCAACGCCATAACGGTCAGGATGGACTCCACGGCACCGACCGCGCCGACCGAGTGGCCGAGCGCCGCCTTGGGTGCGTACACCGCAGGCTTGTGGCCGCCCATCGCGTTGTTGATCGCCTTGCCCTCGGCCACATCGCCGACGCTGGTGCCGGTGGCATGCGCGTTGACGTGGTCGATGTCAGTGGGCTGCAGCCCGGCGAGCTGGATGGCGCGCGTCATCGCGTGACCGGCCTGTTCGCCGTTCGGGTCCGGCGCCACGATGTGGTAGCCGTCCGAGGTGATGCTGGCTCCCATGAGCCGGGCCAGGATGTTGGCGCCGCGGGCTTTGGCGTGCTCTTCAGTCTCGATGACCATCAGCGCACCCCCTTCGCCGAACACGAACCCGTTACGGTCCTTGTCGAACGGGCGGCATGCGCCGGCAGGGTCATCGTTGGTGGTGGACAAGACGATTCGCATCTGAGCGAAGCCGGCGATCGGCACCGCCTCGATCTTGGTCTCCACCCCGCCGCAGATCGCGACGTCCGCATCGCCGAGCACGATGTTGCGCCAGGCGTGCGCGATGCCTTCGGAACCCGATGCGCAGGCCGACACCGGAGTGACCACCCCGGCGCGGGCCTTTCGCTCCAATCCCACTGCGGCGGCAGCGGCATTGGGCATGTACATCTGCACGGCCAACGGTGAAACCGCCTTGAGGCCCTTGGCGCGCATGTTGTCGTAGCTGAACACCAACTCCTCGGTGGAGCCCATGCCGGTGCCGATCGACACCATCAGCCGTTTGGGGTCGACCTCCGGTGTGCCCGCGTCTTCCCAGACCCGCCGGCTCAAGACCGTCGACATCTTCTGCAGATACGACAGCCGGCGTAGTTCCACTCGGGTCAACTCGTGGTCGAAGTCCTCGAGGAGATGCCCGCCGATCCGAACCGGCAGGTCATACTCCTCGACGAACGGGTCCTCGAGCCTGCGGATTCCGCTCTGGCCGTCCAGCAGCTTCTTCCAGGTGTCGTCCGCGCTGGTGGCCAGGGCCGTCGTCATGGCGATACCCGTGACGACGACGTTGGGGAAACCGTCCCCCGTCGATAACCCTGCCATTACTGCTGAGGACTTCCTTCCGCTCAGTAGCGTCCGAAGGCCAGGGCGACATTGTGTCCGCCGAAGCCGAAGGAGTTGTTGATGGCGTACTGGTAGTCGCCATAACGAGGCTCGCCTGCAACCACATCGAGATCGATCTCAGGATCGGGCGTCTCGTAGTTCAGTGTCGGCGGGATGACGCCGTCACGTAGCGAGAGCACGGTCAGAGCCGACTCCAGCGCGCCGACCGCTCCGATGGAGTGGCCGAGCGCCGACTTCGGCGCGTAGACCGCAGCATGCTCCACCCCGGCGGACCGGATCGCGTTGGCCTCGGCGACATCACCGATGGACGTGGCCGTGGCGTGGGCGTTGACGTGGTCGATGTCCTTGGGATCCAGGCCCGCGGTCTCCATCGCACGTTTCATCGCCTGGCCGGCGCGAAGGCCGTCGGACGCGGGCGCCACCATGTGGAAGGCATCGGACGTGATGCCCGCACCCATCAGGCGTGCCAGCGGCTTGGCGCCGCGGGCTTTGGCGTGCTCCTCGGTCTCGATGACCATGAGTGCACCGGCCTCGCCGAAGACGAACCCGTCGCGGTTCTTGTCGAACGGCCGCGAGGCGCCCTCGGGATCCTCGTTGTTGGTCGACATCGCGCGCATCATCGAGAACGCCGCGATCGGCAGCGCTTCGATTCCGCCCTCGACGCCGCCGACGACGGCGATGTCGGCGTCACCCATGACGATCTGGCGCCAGCCGTGGGCGATGGCCTCCGAACCCGATGAGCAGGCCGAGACCGGGGTGATGACCCCGGCCCTCGCGCCCAGTTGCAGACCGATCACCGCGGCCGCACCGTTCGGCATGATCATCTGCACCGCGAGCGGCGACACCTTGCGGGGGCCGCCCTCGTTCATCGCGTCGTAAGTCTCGACGATCTTCTCGCCGCCACCCAGACCGGTGCCGACGACCACGGCGAAGCGATCGGGATCGATCTCGGGCGTACCCGCGGTCTCCCAGAGCTGGCCAGACAGGAACTTGGCCATGCGCTGGACATACGACATCCGTCGCATGTCCAGTCGCGTCATGTGGTCGTCGATCGCGTCCACGAGGTGACCACCGATGCGGACCGGAAGGTCCCATTTGGTGACGAACTCATCCTCGAGGACGCGGATGCCGCTTTCTCCGGCCAGCAGCCCCTTCCACGTGCTCTCGATGTCCGCCGCGACCGACGTGGTCGCCGTGACGGCGGTCACGACGACGTTGGGGAAACCGCCGTTAGCAGTGGAAGGTCTACTCATGCCCGATCGGCTTCGATCTGCGCGCGGATGGCCGCGGCCGCTTCGGGGTTCTCTTCCTCGAGCTTCTGGATGTAGGTGACGACGTCACCGACGGTGCGAAGACCGGCGAGGTCCTCGTCGGGGATCTTCACGCCGTACTTGTCCTCGGTCTGCACGGCGATCTCGACCATCGACAGCGAGTCGATGTCCAGGTCGTCGACGAAGCTCTTCTCAGGGGTGACCTCGGAAGGCTCGATGCCGGTGACCTCTTCGATGATCTCGGCGAGACCGGTGATGATTTCGTCCTGACTGGCGGGCACGGTGGCTCCTTCTATTTAGTGGTGTTACTTGATGGGAATGACGATCGTTATGTGGTTGTGTCTGGCGCAGGCCTGCCTATGAGAGTTCGGCGAGCCCGTCCAGGTCAGCGGGGGACTTGACGGCGTGCGTCGGCACCCCCCGAAGTTCTCTTTTCGCGATACCAGCGAGGGCCCCGGCCGGCGGGAACTCGACGATCGCGGTCACAGCGAGCCGGCGCATCGTCTCGGTGCAGAGGTCCCAGCGGACCGGGCGCGTCATCTGCGCCACCAGCTTGCTCATGGCGTCGGCAGCCGAATCCACCGGCTGGCCATCCCCGTTCGACAGTAGCGTCGTGTTCGGTTCTGTGCTCGTTACACCGTCGGCCGCGGCGGCATAACCGTCGAGGGCCGAGGCCATGTAGTGGGTGTGGAATGCACCGGCGGTCGCCAGCTTGCGCACCCGCGCCTTCTCCGGCGGATCCTCGACCAGCTTGTCCAGCGCGGCGATCGCACCGGCGGCGACGATCTGTCCGGCTGCGTTGCGGTTGGCCGGGACCAGGTCGAGCGCTTCGAGGCGGGCCAGCACATCGGCTTCCTCGCCGCCGAGCACGGCGGCCATGCCCGTGGGCTCGACCGCGCACGCCTTGGCCATCTCGGCACCCCGGGTGGCCGCTAGCTTGACGGCGTCGTCGGCGGAGATGACGCCGGCGATTGCGTAAGCGGCGATCTCGCCGACGGAGTGGCCGGCCACCACGGTCTTTTTGTCGGCGATTGCACCGCGACGGGTCAGTTCCTCATGGGCCAGCAGCGTCGCCGCGACGACGAGCGGCTGGGTCACCGCGGTGTCGGTGATCTCCTCTGCGGAGGCGGTGGTGCCCAAGCGGGCCAAGTCCAGCCCGCTGATCTCGGACCATCCGGCGAGCCGCTCGGCGACACCGGGCAGCTCCAGCCATGCGGCGAGCATGCCGGGTGTCTGGGAGCCCTGCCCGGGCGCGAGAAGTGCAAGCACAGCGTTATGAGGCACGAATTAAGAAAACACTGTGAAGACGGGTTTGCGCGGTGTAAGAGATTATGAACCTCGTCTTATGTTTTTGTGGAGACCCCACAAAATCGCCTGTGATGCGACGCTACCGAAATCTGCCCGCGATCTACGCCCTGTCCAGCTGAGCGTTCAGCGGTGCTGGTCGCAGCGCTGAACGCGCCGGACTGATCATGTTTGCTGTGCTCGTCTGGTATGGCTGACGGCCCAATCGGCCGACGGTGACGGCCACCCGCAGCACGTAGGCGTCGCGCGGAAGCGTGGGATCACGCCCGGTGAAGTCGGCGATTCGTCTCAGCCGGTACCGAACGGTATTTGGATGAACGAACAATTTGCGTGCGCAGGCCTCGATGGCCCCGCCGGAGTCGAGATAGGCGTCGAGGGTCTCCGCCAACGCCGGACCCGCATCGGCAAGCGGCCTCATCACCTCGGTCTCCAACGCCGCGATCGCCGACACGTCGCCCAGGAGTGCGCGTTCGGGGAGCAGTTCGCGCGCCGACACCGGCCGCGGCGCGCCCGACCAGCCTGCGACGGCGTTCATGCCCGCGATGGCCTCGGTCGCGCTGCGGTGTGCGCTCGCCAGCGTGGTGGCGGTGGGTCCGATCACGACGGGCCCCTCGGCGAACACCGTCATCATGTCGGTCAAGAACTTGTCGGTCGGGGAGAGCGCACCCGACACGATCGCAACCAGCCATGTGCCGTGCACGTCCGACAGCGCGGCGCGACCATTGCGCCGCACCACGTCGTGGACGTCGTCGCTGGCCAGATCGATGCGGTCGGGCTGCGGCAGCCCGACGATGACGGTGGCGGGTGCGGTGGCGTCCCAGTTCAGCGCGGCGGCCTGGGACTGCAGCTCGGGGCCGACGTCGCCGCGCACCACCGCGTCGACGACGTTGGCCTCCATCCGGGTGTCCCATGCGCCGCGCGCCTCGGCCTGGTCGGCGTACGCGCTGGCCGCGGCGAACGCGAGGTCGCGGCTGTAGCGCAGGATGCCCGCGGTCAGCGCGGTCAGCTGCTCCTCGGAGCGGGCCAGCAGCGGCACCACCTCTTCGAAGAACTCCATGGTTACGCGCACCATCTCCACCGACTGGCGCAGCGCGATGCGCCGCCGCAGGTCCTGTGGCACCACCTCGAAGGCCTGCGCGGTGTAGCTGACGTTGCTCTGCGGGTCGCGCATCCACTCGACAAAGTTGACCACCGCGGTCTGGACGACCAGCTGGACACTGGCCCGCTGCGAGGCCTCGAGTTCGGCGAAGAACGGCAGGCGTTCCTCCATCGCCCGCACCGCTTCGGTGGCCAGCCGGCCCGAATACTGCTGTAACCGGCGAAGCACCGAGTCGGGAACGGCTTCGAGAACCTCGACCGTCGACTTCGGTGGCACGAACCGGTTGTCAGGCACCTCTAAAGGCTACGCCACTGTTATGGAGGAAACCTCCAAGCGGCGGAGTGCGGTCAGGCCACGCTTCCGTCCAATGTCGTGGCTACGCCACTCCGGGGTCCGAGGTCTGTTCGGGGGCTGCCAGCACGTCGTCGATCTCGTACTTCTTGGCCGCCTCGACCGCGACGGACTGGTCGATGTTGCCGTCACGGGCCAGGCCTTCGAGCACGGCGACCGCGATCGATTCGCCATCGGTGTTGTAGTACCGACGCGCGGCGGGACGGGTGTCGGAGAAGCCGAACCCGTCGGTGCCCAGCGTGATGTAGGTGCCGGGGACCCACGCCCGGATCTGCTCGGGAACCCCGCGCATCCAGTCCGACACCGCGATGACCGGGCCTTCGGCGTCGGCGAGCACCTTGGTGATGTACGGGGTGCCGGCCGGCTGGTCCGGATGGCGCAGCCGTCGTTTCTCGATCTCGACGCCGTCGCGGTTGAGCTCGCCCCAGCTGGTCACCGACCACACGTCGGCGGCGACATCCCACTCGTCGGCGAGCAGCTCGGCGGCCTTGAGAGCCGACGGCATGGCCACGCCCGACACCAGGATCTGAGCCGTATTGGACCGCTTCTCGGGTGCGGGCTGGTAGCGGTAGATGCCGCGCAGCAGGCCCTCGACGTCGAGGCCCTCCGGCTCCGGCGGCTGGACGTAGGGCTCGTTGTAGATCGTCATATAGAAGTAGACGTTCTCGGGGTCCTCGCCGTACATCCGGCTCAGACCGCTCTCGACGATGTAGGCGATCTCGTAGGCGAACGCCGGATCGTAGGCGACGACCGCGGGGTTGGACGCGGCCAGTAGCAGCGAATGCCCGTCGGCGTGCTGAAGGCCCTCACCCACCAGCGTGGTGCGCCCCGCCGTGGCGCCGAGAAGGAAGCCTCGCGTCATCTGGTCGGCGGCCGCCCACAGGTTGTCGCCGGTGCGTTGGAATCCGAACATCGAATAGAAGATGTAGATCGGGATCATCGGCTCGTTGTGCGTCGAGTAGCACGTGCCTGCCGCGATGAAACTGGCGGAGGACCCGGCCTCGTTGATGCCCTCGTGCAGGATCTGGCCGACCTCGGATTCCTTGTAGGCCAACATCAGTTCGGCGTCGACCGAGGTGTACAGCTGACCGTTGCGGTTGTAGATCTTGAGGTTGGGGAACCACGAGTCCATGCCGAACGTGCGTGCCTCGTCGGGGATGATCGGCACGATGCGCCAACCGATCTCCTTGTCGCGCAACAGTTCCTTGAACGTCCGGACGCTGGCCATCGTCGTGGCCACCTCCTGCTTACCGGACCCCTTCTTGAGCGCCTTGTAGGTGTCGCGACCGGGCAGTGTCAACGACTTGGTCTTGGTACGACGTTCGGGCAGGAACCCGCCGAGCGCACGCCTGCGGTCGAGCATGTAGCGGATCTCGGGTGCTTCCGGGCCGGGGTGGTAGTACGGGGGAAGGTACGGGTTCTCCTCGAGTTGCTCGTCACTGATCGGGATGCGTTGGGCATCGCGGAAGTACTTGAGGTCTTCGAGCGCAAGCTTTTTCATCTGGTGGGTGGCGTTGCGGCCCTGGAAGTGCGCACCCAACGAGTAACCCTTGATGGTCTTGGCCAGGATGACCGTCGGCTGGCCCTTGTGCTCCATGGCGGCGCGGTAGGCGGCGTACACCTTGCGGTAGTCGTGGCCGCCGCGTTTGAGGTTCCAGATCTCGGAGTCCGACATCTTCTCGACGAGCGCCTTGGTGCGGGGATCGCGGCCGAAGAAGTGGTCGCGCACGTAGGCGCCGTCGTTGGCCTTGTAGGTCTGGTAGTCGCCGTCGGGCGTGCTGTTCATCAGGTTGACCAGCGCGCCGTCGCGGTCGGCGTGCAGCAGCGCATCCCATTCGCGGCCCCACACCACCTTGATGACATTCCAGCCGGCCCCTCGGAAGAACGACTCGAGCTCCTGAATGATCTTGCCGTTTCCGCGTACCGGCCCGTCGAGGCGCTGCAGGTTGCAGTTGACCACGAAGGTGAGGTTGTCCAGCCCCTCCAGCGCGGCGACGTGCGCCAATCCCCGGCTCTCGGGTTCGTCCATCTCCCCGTCGCCGAGGAACGCCCACACGTGCTGATCGGAGGTGTCCCTGATCTCCCGGTCGTGCAGGTAATGGTTGAACCGGGCCTGGTAGATGGCGTTCATCGGGCCCAGCCCCATGGAGACCGTCGGGAACTCCCAGAAGTCGGGCATCAGCCGCGGATGCGGGTACGACGGCAGCCCGCCGCCGGGGTGGCTGTGCTCCTGGCGGAAGCCGTCGAGCTGGTCTGCCGACAGGCGTCCTTCGAGGTACGCGCGGGCGTAAATGCCCGGTGAGGCGTGACCTTGGATGAACACGTGGTCGCCGCCGCCGGGATGCTGCTTGCCGCGGAAGAAGTGGTTGAAGCCGACCTCGTAGAGTGCGGCCGACGACGCGTAGGTCGAAATATGTCCGCCGACACCGACTCCCGGCCGTTGTGCGCGGTGCACCATGATCGCGGCGTTCCACCGGATCCAGGTGCGGTAGCGGCGTTCGACGTCCTCGTCGCCGGGGAACCACGGCTCCAGCTCGGTGGGGATGGTGTTGACGTAATCGGTCGACGTCAGCGACGGAATGGCCACGCGCTGTTCGCCGGCGCGTTCGAGCAGACGCAACATCATGTAGCGTGCCCGCGCGGGGCCGGACTGTTCGAGCAGCTGATCAAACGATTCCAGCCATTCGCCGGTCTCTTCGGGATCGATGTCGGGCAAGTACGACGCGACGCCTTCGCGGATCACCCTGACCCGGTCGTGTTCGGCTGCGTTGGTGGAGTTTTGGGCCAGGTCCTGGCGCGCGAACTCGGTGGTCAACTTCCGCTCCTTGGTAGGCGGTTCGGGTGCCCCCGCTCCTCGCGCAGATGTTTTCTGCGCTCGAACCGTGAGCGACGGGTTCCATCCTTCTCCCATCCTGCCCCACACGCACCGGTGGGGGTTGCCGACTGCAATGAACCGGCGGTCGTCGGAGCGACCCGGTAACGTCTGCAGCCGTGGTGATCGGTGCGCTGGTGCAAAAACCGCTGCGGATCGGCGCACTCGTGGTCGGCATCTCGGCCGCCGCCGCCATGGTCGTGGTCGGCTGTAGCAGCGTCACCGAGGGTTCCGCACAGGTGGACGCGGCCGAGGCGCCCGTGTACCGGGCGTCGGTGTCGGCCTCGCTGGCGGAGTCCGCGGCCAGTTCCAGCGCCAGGGAGTCGGAACGTCAGGCCTCGATCACCAAGGAGGCCATCCACTCGTCGTGCGAGACGTTGAGCTCCACCAGTGTCGAGGCGATCACCGCGGTCAACGCCTACGTCGACGCGTTCAACCGGAGCGCGGGGGACGTGCCCGCCAAGGCCGGGCCCGCGATCGACGCCCTGAACCACAGCGCCGACATGGTCGCGCGCAGCATCGCCGATCCGCTGGGACCCGAGCTCACGGATGCGCTCAACGGCTGGGTCCGCGCCGCCCGGGATGTGGCCACGGCGATCGCAGGCAACTACGGGCCCGACGAGTTCAACGCCGCGATCACCGCGCTCAACGACACCAAGACCACTGCGCTCAACCTTTGTGACGCCGCGTATTGACCGAGCGATATTTTGGCCAACCTTGCTGCCAGTCGCGTGCGGGTGCGGTGCTTCGTGCGACGATAGGGCGCAGGACAATCGCCTAAGAGATGCCGAGCGCAACGTGCGCCCGAGCCGGCTGAAGGAGGACCGACCGTGGTCGCGGCGGATGACGCCCCGAACTACGCCCACAGACTGGGCATCCAAAAAGATCAGGTTGTACAGGAACTGGGCTGGGACGAGGACGTCGACGACGACATCCGAGCCGACATCGAGGAAGCGTGCGGCGGCGAGCTGCTCGACGAGGATGCCGACGAGGTCATCGACGTGGTGCTGCTCTGGTGGCGCGACGACGACGGGGACCTCGTGGATGCGCTGATGGACGCCATCACCCCGTTGGCCGACGACGGCGTCATCTGGGTGGTGACCCCGAAGACGGGCAAACCCGGTCACGTCCAACCGGCAGAGGTCGCCGAGTCGGCACCCACAGCCGGCCTGATGCAGACGTCATCGGCCAACCTGGGTGACTGGATCGCCACTCGGTTGGTGCAGCCGAAGTCGAAGGCAGCGGGGAGGCGCGGATGAGTGCTTGCGCGAAGACCAGAGGGCTGCGATGACGATCGAGGTCGGCACAGAGGCACCCGATTTCACCCTCAAGGACCAGAACGGTCAGCCCGTCACGCTGAGCGATTTCCGGGGTGCCAAGAACGTGCTGCTGGTCTTCTTCCCGCTGGCGTTCACGGGCATCTGCCAGGGTGAACTCGACGAGATCCGCGACCGGTTGCCTGAGTACGAGAACGACGACACCGCGACGCTGGCGATCTCGGTGGGCCCTCCGCCCACGCACAAGATCTGGGCCACCCAGAGCGGCTTCACGTTCCCCGTGCTGTCGGATTTCTGGCCGCACGGCGAGGTCGCGATGGCCTACGGGGTGTTCAACCAGGACGCGGGCATCGCCAACCGCGGCACGTTCGTCGTCGACCGCAGCGGGATCCTCCGGTTCGCCGAGATGAACGAGCCGGGGGAGGCCCGCGATCAGGCGCTGTGGACGGACGCGTTGGCGGCGCTGCGCTCCGATTGAGGTGATTTCTCGCCGCAGGTCATGGCCGTGTAGCTTGCCCTGCAGGGGCGCGTAGCTCAGTGGTAGAGCTCTGGTTTTACACACCAGCGGTCGGCGGTTCGATACCGTCCGCGCCCACCGAATTTCTCATACGATCTGCGGGTAAGTTCGAGACTCTCCGGCGGAACGAGAAGACCCATATCCGACACCGCGTTTCAGATGTTGGCGATCGGCCTGTACTTCGCCATGATGCTCGCGATCGGCTTCTACGCCTTCCGCCAGACCAGCGATCTCGACGACTACATGCTCGGCGGGCGCAGGCTCACCCCGACCGTCGCCGCGCTGTCGGCGGGCGCTTCCGACATGTCCGGATGGTTGCTTCTCGGTGTCCCCGGCGCCATCTACGCTTCTGGTCTGCTCGAGTCGTGGATCGTGATCGGGCTGGTGATCGGCGCCTGGCTCAATTGGAAGTTCGTCGCCCCGCGACTGCGGGCCTACACCGAGATCGCCAACAACTCGATCACCGTGCCGAGCTTCTTCGAGAACCGGCTGCGTGACAAGTCGCATGTCCTGCGAATCTCGGCAGGCACGATCATCCTGGTCTTCTTCACGTTCTACGTGTCGTCGGGCATGGTCGCCGGCGGCGTGTTCTTCGAGTCCTCGTTCGGCTCGTCGTATCTGACGGGCATGTTGCTGGTCGCCGGAGTCACCCTGTGCTACACGCTGTTCGGCGGTTTCCTCGGAGCGTCGCTCACCGACGTCGCGCAGGGGCTGCTGATGTTGGCGGCGCTCGTCACGATCCCCCTAGCCGCAATAATTGCCACCGGCGGACCCGGTGAAATGGTCCATCTGGTCCAGGCCGCCGACACCGCCCACAACACCGCCAACCCCGGTGACGAAATCCAGCGCACATCACTGCTTTTCGGCGGAAGCTTCTTCGCCATCGTGTCGGCGGCGGCTTGGGGCCTCGGCTACTTCGGACAACCGCACATCATCGTCCGTTTCATGGCGATGCGCTCCTCGGCCGACGCCAAGGCCGGACGTCGTATCGGCATCAGCTGGATGGTCCTCACCTCCGCTGGCGCGATCACCACCGGCTTCGCGGGCTTGGCGTACTTCTTCCGCGAGGGCGTGACGTTGGACAATCCCGAGACCGTGTTCCTCCGCCTCGCGCAGGTGATGTTCCACCCCTTCGTCGCCGGGATCGTGCTCGCCGCGGTACTGGCAGCCATCATGTCGACGATCTCGTCGCAGCTCATCGTGTGCTCGTCGGCCCTGGTCGAAGACATCTATCGTGCGTTCGGCAAGGAGGCGAGTCCGACGAGGTTGGTCACCTACGGTCGGCTCGGGGTGTTGGCGGTCGCGGTGGTGGCGGTTTTGTTGGCGCTCAACCCCGATGACACGATCCTCGACCTCGTCGGATTCGCGTGGGCAGGCTTCGGCGCCGCGTTCGGTCCCCTGATCATTCTGTCCCTGTTCTGGCGCAAACTCACCTCGGCCGGGGCGATCGCCGGCATGATCGCCGGCGCCGTGGTGGTCGGCGTCTGGGGTCAGACCGAGGCGCTGGCGAGCGCGATGTACGAGATCGTTCCCGGCTTCGTCGCGTGTCTTGCGGTCGGCGTCGCCATATCCCTCATGACCGCCCGCGAGGACGACGAGATCCAGTCCGAATTCTCCGAGATGACCGCGAAGGCGCGCGAGACTGCGGCGCCGGCCTGAAGCGGCAAGAGCATGGCACCTCCTGCGTTTGTGGGTTCACACGACTCGCCTTCCGAGGCGTGCCCGTGCCCGCATATCCCACAGGTACAGCCGGTAGCCGAGGATCCAGACGTCGCGCGGGATGACGCGGTCGGCGACACGCAGCGCGGTCAGTAGCGCCTCGAACCTGCGCTGCTGGCGCCCCGACCACGGCAGCCCCGTGTGCTCACGAAACTCATGCGGCAGGAACCCCGTCGTCGCGAACTGGTTGAACCGGCCGGCGAGCAGCCGCAGCGGAGCGGGCAGGAACGCCATCGCGGCCACCCCGTGAAGGTGTTCGCGGACGGGTTCGTCGATGCGCAGTTCGTCGAGTGAACGCTTCCAGTACTCGTCGAACGCGGCGCGATCCGGCGGCCACATGTCTTCGTGCACCTGCAGCGTGGTTCCGAGCTTTCTGGCGTCGAGATAGATCGCATCGGCCGCTTCGTCGTCGAGCGGTCCGTACAGGAACTCGTGCTGGTCGATGTAGTAGCGGTACAGGCAGGCGGCCACCCATAGCTGCAATTGGGGGTCAAACGCCTTGTAGGACACCGGGCTTGACGGGGTAGACCGCACCATCGCGTGCACGCGGTCGACCTCTTCGCGGATCAGCCGGCGGTCGCTCTCGGTGCCCATCGTCGCCACCGCCAGATAGGTGCCGGTGGTGCGGGCCCGTTTGAACGGGTGCTTGTAGACGTTGCCGCTGTCGACCGGGCTCTCCAGCACGCCGTAACCGACGCCGGGCGAGGCCAGCTGCATGATCACGTTGGCCGCCGGCGCCAGCGCTGCAGCCGGATTGAGCAAGTCGACGACGCGTCTCGGCCGACGCGGTGGCCCGAACCTCATGCATCCGAGTAGAGCACCTTGTGAGACGCTCGCGATGTGTTTGTGCCGACCTCACGCCCGCGTGTGGTGGGGATCGCAGCCGGTTGTGTCGCGGATTCGTTGTTCGCCGACCCTCGGCGCGGACATCCCGTGGCGCTGTTCGGCAACGCGGCGGCCGCTTTGGAGGGTCGCAGTTACGCCGACACCCGCGCGGCGGGCGTCGTCCACACGGCAACCCTGCTCGGCGCGCTGGCACTGCTCGGGACCGCGGCGCACAGAACGGCGCTGCACCGGGGCGTCGTCGCGGCCACGGTCACCACGGCCGCGACGGTGTTCGTCGCGCTGGGCGGGACGTCGCTGGCCCGCACCGGAGACCAGATGGCTCGTCATCTGCACTGTGGCGACGTCGACGCCGCGCGAGGCTTACTACCGGCGCTGTGTGGCCGCGATCCCGCGGTGCTCGACGAGGCCGGCCTCGTCCGCGCGGCGCTCGAGTCGGTCGCGGAGAACACATCCGACGCCCACGTGGCGCCGCTGCTGTGGGCCGCCCTCGGGGGTGTGCCCGCGGTGCTGGTGTACCGCGGTGCGAACACATTGGACGCGATGATCGGTCACCGCTCGCCGCGCTATTCGCGGTTCGGTTGGGCGGCAGCGCGTTTCGACGATCTGCTGAATCATCTCGCCGCCCGCGCGACCGCGGTGCTGGCGGCCGCATGCGCTCCCGTGGTCGGCGGCTCTCCCGTCGCGGCCCTGCGCGTGTGGAAGCGCGACGCGGGCCGCCATCCGAGTCCGAACGCCGGCGTGGTCGAGGCAGCTTTCGCGGGTGCGCTGGGGGTGCGGCTCGGCGGCCCCACTCAGTACGCGCACGAACTGGAGATCCGGCCGACGCTCGGCGACGGCCCGCCGCCGCAGGTGCGCGACCTGCGCAGGGCTGTGCGGCTGTCGCGGGCGGTCCAGCTGGCCGCCGCCGGAGTGGCGATCGCGTTCAGCGCCGTCGGCCGTAGCGGTCGGCGAGCTTCTCCTCCGTGGTGAGCGGAGCGTCGGGGCGCGCCTGCGCGGCCTCCCGGGCGGCCTTCTCCAGCCTGCGCTGGCGCACCTCGGCGTAGATGAAGTAGCCGAGGCCGATCGGCGCAATGATGCCGAACGCGATCCACTGGATGCCGTAGGACAGGAACGGTCCGGCGTCGAGATGCGGCAGCGGAATTGCGCCCAGCCCGCCCGGCTGATCGGCCTCCAGCTGCAGATAGGAACCGGCCAGCGGGACGCCGGTGATCGCCGAGATCTGCGCGGTGTTGATCGAGTACACCTGCTGGATGCCGTCCTGTCGGAACGGCTGCTTGTCCTGCACCAGCCCCTCGGAGTCGCGCAACCGCGCGGCGATCGTCACCGTGCCGTCCGGCACCGGTGGGATCTCCGGCACCCCCGAAGCCTGCACCGGCCGCACGTATCCGCGATCGACGAGCACGGTCGGCCCGTCGTCCACGGCGAACGGAACCAGCACCTCGAATGCGGGCTCGCCTTCGACCATCCGCAGGCGCGCGAGCACCTGAGCTTCGGGGAGATAGCGTCCGGTCGCGGTGACCCGCCGCCACTGGTCATCCGGCGCCGCCGAATCCTGGCTCGGCAGAAGCGAGGCCACGGGGACCGGCTCGGCGGTCAAGGAGTTCGCGATCTGTGCGTTCTCCCGCGAGGTCTTGGTGTTCTTGCCCAGCTGCCACGGCGCCAGCACGGTGAAACACAGATACGCGAAGGCGGCCACGACGACGAACAACGCCAGCCATGACGGCCGCAGCAGGAAGGACCACCGGCGCATCAGCTGGCGATTCCCCGGTCGGCGAGTTGTTCGTCGACCCAGTCGTGCAGGCCTGGCAGCGACGCTTCGATGACCGTGTAGACGTCCTCGAAGTCGGAGTGGTCGCCGTAGTAGGGGTCTTCGACGTCCAGTGCGTGGGCGCCCGAACGCGGGTCGAACGAGCGCAGCATCCGGATCCGCTCGGCGGGCACACCGAGATCCTTGAGCATCCGAACATGGTTGCGGCCGAGTGCGATCACGAGGTCGGCGGTCATGTGGTCCTCGTTGACCTGGGCGGCCCGGTGCGCGGTCGGATAGCCGTGCTCGCGCAGGACGTGGCTGGCCCGGCGGTCCGCGGGCTCGCCGGCGTGCCAACCGCCGGTGCCGGCGCTTGTCACGCGGACCGCCTCACCCAGCCCGCGCTCGTCGATCTGATGGGCGAACATCTTCTCCGCCATCGGCGATCGGCAGATGTTGCCCGAGCAGATGAACGTCACATGCAGGGGTTCAGACACCAAGCACCTCGCGTAGGTCCGCGACCGAGGCGACGTGCGCGGCGGCGCCAACGGCGTCGGGTCCGTCGAAATCGTCCTTGCCGTAGCCCCATCCGACGACCACGGTCTCGATACCGTGCGCGGCGGCGCCTTCAACGTCATGCGACCGGTCGCCGACCATCAGTGTGCGCTCGGGGATCTCGCCCAGCTGGGCCAACGCGTGGGCGACGACGTCGACCTTGTGTGCGCGCGAGCCGTCGACGCTCGCGCCCGCGATGACCTCGAAGCAGTCGGCCAGGCCGAAGTGGGCGAGGATCCGCTGCGCGGTCGGCTCGGCCTTCGAGGTGGCCACCGCCAGGCGCACGCCTGCGGCACGCAGATCGGTCAGCAGCGCGGGGATGCCGTCGAAGACCCGGTTCATCGCCCACCCTCGGGTCCGGTAATCGTTGCGGTATGTCTCGATGGCGTCGTCGGTGCGGTCGCCGAGCCCGAGACCCCGCAGCGTGTGGTGCATCGGCGGGCCGATGATCATGCCGGCCAGGTCTCCATCGGGCACCACGGCGCCCACCGACCCCAGGGCATGGCGGAAACTCGAGACGATGCCCTGCGCCGAATCGGTCAGGGTGCCGTCGAGGTCGAAGATCACCAGTTGGGGGCGGGACGCCGTAGTCGTGGAGGCCAGCATGTCGGTCACGGGTCCATTCTCCCCGATCGCAGAACCACCGCAGCCAGCGCACTAGGGTCGTGATGTGGTGAGTCCGTCGCGTGCTGCCGCGCGTTACCACGGCGATCAGGCCGTGGTCCCCGGGATGCTGGACTTCGCCGTCAACGTCCGCGCCGACGAGCCACCGTCCTGGCTGGTCGACCGCTTTTCGGCCCGGTTGACTGATCTGGCGCGCTATCCGAGCGCGACCGACTGTCAGCGGGCGCTCGAGGCGGTCGCCCGCAGGCACGACCGCGCCGTCGACGAGGTCGTTCTGCTGGCGGGGGCGGCCGAGGGGTTCGCGCGGCTGCCCGACCTGCGGCCGCGACGCGCCGCCCTCATCGCGCCGTCGTTCACCGAACCGGAGGCGGCACTGGCCGCAGCCGGGGTGCCTTTCGTGCACGTGGTGCTGGAGGCGCCGTACACCCTGACCCCGGATGCGGTGCCCGCCGACGCGGACCTCGTCGTCGTCGGTAATCCGACCAATCCGACCGGCGTACTGCACACCCGCGAGCAGGTGCTCGCCCTTCGCAGGCCCGGCCGGATCGTGGTGGTGGACGAGGCGTTCGCCGACGCGATTCCCGGTGAGCCCGGGTCGCTGGCCGCCGAGGCACTATCCGATGTCCTTGTCCTGCGCAGTCTGACCAAGACGTGGGCGCTGGCCGGGTTGCGCGTCGGCTACGCGCTGGGCGCGCCCGACGTGCTGGCACGGTTGACGGCACGGCGTCCGCACTGGCCCCTTGGCACGCTGCAACTCGAGGCGATCGCCGCGTGCAGCAGACCCGAGGCGGTGGCCGAAGCCGACCGCGCCGCCCGGCGTCTGACGGAGGTGCGCGCGGAGATGGTGGCTGGCTTGACTAGCATCGGCGTGCATGTCGTCACCGGTTCGGCCCCCTTCGTCCTGTTCTCTGTCCCGGATGCCGAACTGATGCGAAAACACCTGGACCGCAGGGACATTGCCGTGCGTCGCTGCGACACGTTCGTCGGGCTCGATGGTCACTTCCTGCGCGCGGCGGTACGCCCGGAGTGGCCCGTGCTTGTCGAGGCGATGGCCGAGGTGCTGCGGTGAGCGCCCGGCTGGCCGACATCATCGACGTGCTGGAGGCGGCATACCCGCCGGAGTTGGCGCAGGACTGGGACTCGGTGGGCCTCGTCTGCGGCGATCCGTCGGAGACCGTCGAGACGGTCACGGTGGCTGTCGACGCCACCGCCGAGGTCGTCGCCGAGGTTCCCGACCGCAGCCTGCTGCTGGCTCACCATCCGCTGTTGCTGCGCGGCGTGGACACCGTGGCGGCCAGCACCGCCAAGGGCGCCCTGATCCATCGCCTGATCCGCAGCGGCCGGGCGCTGTTCACCGCGCACACCAACGCGGACTCGGCCTCGCCCGGCGTCTCCGACGCGCTGGCCGAAGCGCTCGGGCTTACCGTCGAGGAGGTGCTCGCCCCCGCGAGCACGGAATCCGACCTGGACAAGTGGGTCGTCTTCGTGCCTGCGGAGAAGTCGGAGGCGCTGCGCGAAGGCCTGTTCGCCGCGGGTGCGGGCCGTATCGGTGACTACTCGCACTGCTGCTGGACCACGACAGGCACCGGGCAGTTCCTGCCGCACGACGGCGCGTCACCGGCGATCGGCAGCGTTGGATCCGTCGAACGCGTCCCGGAGGACCGGGTGGAGGTCATCGCTCCCGCGCGGTTGCGCGGGGACGTGCTGGCCGCGCTGCGGGCCGCGCACCCCTACGAGGAACCCGCGTTCGACGTCTTCGCGCTGGCGCCGATTCCCGGCGATGCCGGGTTGGGACGCATTGGCGTGCTGGATCGTCCTGAACCGTTGGCGGCGTTCGTGTCTCGCGTGCGCGAAGCGCTGCCCGTCACGTCGTGGGGGGTGCGTGCATCCGGTGACCCGGACGCCGAGGTGTCGCGGGTAGCGGTATGCGGCGGCGCGGGTGACTCGCTGCTCGGCCTCGTCGCCCGCATGGATGTCGACGCGTATGTGACGTCGGACCTGCGGCACCACCCCGCCGACGAACACCGACGCGCTTCGCAGGTCGCGCTCGTGGACGTCGCGCACTGGGCCAGTGAATACCCGTGGTGCCGCCAAGCCGCAGACCTGCTGCAAGCCCATTTCGGTGACGCGCTGCCTGTGTGGGTGTCCGACGTGCGCACCGATCCCTGGAATGTCGAGAGATGAGCATGAAAGCTGAAGTAGCTCAACAACAGACGCTATCCGAGTTGGCCGAACTCGATGCCTCCCTTGCCCGGCTGGAGCATCGGGTGAAGAACCTCGCCGAACAGCAGCGGCTCGAGGAGGTACAGGCCGCGCATCGGGAAGCCAACGACCGACTGGCGGCCCTGCAGATTGCCATCGAGGATCTCGACGCCCAGATCGCCAAGTTCGAATCCGAGATCGATTCGGTCCGCCAGCGCGAAGACCGTGACCGCAAGCTGCTCTCGGGCGGTTCGGTGGACGCAAAACAGCTCACCGAGTTGCAGCACGAACTCGACACGCTGGAGCGCAGGCAAGCCGCGCTGGAGGATTCGCAACTCGAGGTGATGGAGCGACGCGAGGAACTGCAACGCGACCAACAGGCCGCGCTCGCGAAGGTGGACGAGCTGCAGAACGAGCTGGGTTTCGCGCAGACCGAATGCGACGACGTCCGTACCGAACTGGATCAGCAGCGCCACCAGAGCCTGTCGCGCCGCGACGAACTCGTCGCGGCACTCGACGCCGACTTGGTCAGGCTCTACGAGCAGCAGCGCGCCCGCGGCGGCGCGGGGGCAGGCCAACTGCAGGGCCGTCGATGCGGAGCGTGCCGCCTCGAGATCGACAAGGGCGAGCTTGCGCGCATCTCCGCGGCGGCCGACGATGACCTCCTTCGTTGTCCCGAATGCGGCGCGATCCTGTTGCGTCTCAGAGGCTCTGGCGCGTGAAGGTCATCGTCGAGGCCGACGGTGGCTCGCGCGGTAACCCGGGGCCGGCGGGTTACGGGGCGGTGGTCTGGTCGGCGGATCATGCCACGGTGTTCGCTGAGCGCAAGGAGGCGATCGGCCACGCCACCAACAATGTGGCCGAGTATCGCGGGCTGATCGCCGGTCTGAGCGAGGCGGCGAGCCTGGGCGCCACCGAGGTCGACGTGCGGATGGACTCCAAGCTCGTGGTGGAACAGATGTCGGGCCGGTGGAAGGTCAAGCATCCGGATATCGCGGCCCTGTATCAGCAGGCCACGGCGCTGGCCACCCGTTTCGACCGGGTCGGCTACAAGTGGATTCCGCGTGCAGAGAACAGCCACGCCGACCGGCTGGCCAACGAGGCGATGGACGCCGCGGCCGAAATACCTGCGGACATCGGAGAATCCAAGCCACACCAAGCGTCGAACCCCACCGCGTGGAGCGGTGCGCGCGGTGCGCCGACGCGGTTCCTGCTGCTACGCCACGGCCAGACCGAGTTGTCGGTCGACCGCCGATACTCCGGGCGCGGCAACCCCGCGCTGACGGAACTCGGGGGGCGTCAGGCCAAAGCCGCCGCGCGCTATCTCGGACAGCGCAGGGGTGTCGCGGCGGTCGTCACGTCACCGCTGCAGCGGGCGTACGACACCGCCGCGGCGGCGGCCAAGGTGCTCGGCCTGGACGTGACCGTCGACGATGACCTCATCGAGACCGACTTCGGGGCTTGGGAGGGGCTGACATTCGCCGAAGCGGCCGAACGCGACCCCGACCTGCACCGGCGTTGGCTGCGCGACACCTCGCTTGCGCCTCCAGGCGGCGAGAGCTTCGACTCCGCGGCCGAGCGGGTCGGCAGGGCGCGGGCACGGATTCTCGCAGAGCATGCGGGGGAGACGGTGCTGGTGGTCTCGCACGTGACGCCGATCAAGACGCTGCTGCGGATGGCGCTCGACGGTGGCCCGAACATCTTGTACCGGCTGCACCTCGATCTCGCGTCGCTGTCGATCGCCGAGTTCTATCCCGACGGCGCGGCATCGGTGCGGTTGGTCAATCAGACGGCTTACCTGGATTAGTCGTGTAGGTGCAGCCGCTCGCCGTGCGGTCCGAAGATCGTAATCGCCTCGACCGGCCCGTCCACGACGCCGAACCAGTGCGGCGTCCACGTCGAGAACTCGACTGCCTCACCGGGTTTCACCGTGAAGTCGCGCTCGCCCAGGATCAGGCGCAGATGGCCCGACAGCACGTACATCCAGTCCTGGCCCTCGTGCACGGGGAGTTCGGCGGGCGGGTTGCGCCGCCGGGCGCTGATTCGGATCTTGAAGGCGTGCAGACCGCCGGCGGACTGCCGAGTCAACGGCCAGTACGTGATCCCATGTGCTGTATGGGATCCGCTGCGCACGCGCGGATCTTCGGCTTCCGGTGCGCGCAGCAGTTCGTCGGTGCTCACCGACAACGCGGCCGCGAGTCTCGGCAGGTGGTCGAGCGCGAGGCGGCGCTTGCCCGACTCCAGGCGGCTCAGCGTGGACACGTCGATGTTCGACCGCCGGGCGACCTCCTCCAGCGTCAGGCCGTGCTGGGTGCGCAGTTCACGCAGCCTGCGGCGCACCCGCGCGTCTACGCCGCCGTCTTCATCTTTTGCCTGCATGGCAAGAAAGCTTGGCAGTTTCTCGCGACCGCTGCAAGGTGGTCGCATGGACAGGATTTGGGATTGCGTCGTCGTCGGTGGCGGTGCCGCCGGGCTGAGTGCCGCACTGGTGCTTGGCCGGGCCCGTCGTCGCACACTGCTGATCGACGGCGGCGCACAGAGCAACCTCCCCGCGCACGGCATCGGTGGGCTTCTGGGCCACGACGGCCGACCGCCGGCGGAGCTGTACGCGTTGGGACGTCAAGAGCTGTCGGCGTATCCGTCGGTCGAACTGCGAACGGCGGAAGCCACGGGCGGGGAGCGCGCGGACGAACTGTTCGTCCTTCGGTTGGACGACGACGGAGTCGAGCGGGCCCGGAAGGTGGTGTTGGCCACTGGCATGGAGTACCGGCCGCCGCCGCTTCCTGGCCTGGCGGAGCTGTGGGGTCGGTCCGCTTTTCACTGCCCGTTCTGCCACGGCTGGGAAGTTCGCGATCAGCCCCTGGCCGTGCTGGCTAACGGTGAGCGTGCGGTGCATACGGCACTGTTGCTGCGTCTCTGGAGCGACGACGTCGTCCTGCTCACTGACGGTCCCGCCGATCTCGACCCCGCACAGCGCGAACGGCTGGCAGCTGCGGGGGTGACGGTCGACGAACGGGCGGTAGCCGAATTGGCAGGTGCCGCAGGCAACCTTGAGGCGGTGGTGTTCACCGACGACAGCCGGCTGCCGCGGACGGGCATCCTGGTCGCGACGGCGCTTCACCAGCGCTCGTCGCTGGCCGAACAACTCGGTGCCGCTACGGGCGAGCCGACGCCGGTCACGCACAATCCGGTTCACATCGACGCGTTCTATCGCACCAGTGCAGACGGGGTTTTCGCCGCAGGCGACCTGGTCGCCCAGATGCCGCAGGTGGCCGCCGCGGTGGCGGCGGGTTCTGCGGCGGCGGCCGCCGTCGTGCAGAGCCTGGTCGAAGAAGATTTTCCAGCAGTCATTTCGGAAGGGAGCCGACATGTCAACGCCTGACGCAAAACAGCATTGGGAAGAGCGCTACAGCGAACGCAATCGCATCTGGAGCGGGCGGGCGAACGTTCGTCTCGTCGAGATGGTTTCGAACCTTGAGCCCGGTACCGCGCTCGATCTGGGCAGCGGTGAGGGCGGTGACGCGATGTGGCTCGCCGAGAGGGGTTGGCGCGTCGTCGCCGTCGACATCGCCGAGACCGCTTTGCGACGTGCGGCCACCGATGCCGTCGCGCGCGGGGTGGGGGATCGGATCGACTTTCAGCAACACGACCTGTCAGAGAGCTTCCCCGATGGCGAATTCGATTTGGTGAACGCGCAGTTCCTGCACTCGACATTCCCCCTTGACCGGACGGCGATCTTCCGGTCGGCCGCGCGGGCGGTCCGGGCGGGCGGACTTCTGCTCATCGTCGACCACGGCACACCACCGCCGTGGCTTTCCGAACTTCATGGTCACCATCAGACGTTCACACCTCCCGAGGAGGTCGTCGCCGCGCTGAACCTGCCTGAGTCCGAATGGGAACCGGCAAAGATCAGTACGCCGATGCGTGACGTCACGACGCCGGACGGCGAGCCGGCGCAGTGGTCCGACAACGTGATCCTGCTGCGGCGCCGGTAGACGCCCGTCGCGGTCGACATTTCGTGAGGTTCTCCACAGGCCGAAACTCATTCACAGAGAAATGCTTTCGTCGTTAAGACTTGTCAGTGGTCGGGCGTAGTGTCGGAAGCATGTTCGAAGAGGCTTCGGATGCGGACTTGGTCACCTTGATGGGTGAGGAGGCGCGTGAGGAGTCGGCGGCGATGGGACGGCGGTTGTCGTTGGTGGGGGAGTTGTGCGCGCGGCGTCACCCCGAGA
>NZ_JBCGVF010000007.1:0-4953 GCF_048452905.1 Mycobacterium neumannii
ACCACTACTGTGAACCACGACGTCCTCCTCGTTGTTGTTGGGACACCAAGCCCGTTAACAACAGCAGGAGGACGTCCTCGTCTACGGCGAAATCACCATCAACGCGAAACACAGCCTCTTACTACGCGCGCTCGCGGAAATAGGGCTAGGCCAGGTTGGAGCGACGGGGGTAGGCCACTGTCGGATCGGTCAGCACGTTCACCACCGCGGGCAGCGCCGAGGAGAAGGCGCGCTCGAGGGCGGGTCGCAGTTCGGCGGGCGTCGACACCAACTCGCCGTGTCCGCCGAGCGCGGACACGACCTCGTCGTACCGGGTGCCCGGCCGCAGGTCGGCCACCACCGAATACCCGTAGATTGCCTCCATCGGGTGCTTCTCCAACGCCCAGATACCGTTGTTGCCGACCACCGATACGACCTGAATCCCGTGGCGCACCAACGTATCCCACTCCATACCGGAGAACCCGAACGCCCCGTCGCCCTGGAGCAGGATCACCTGCCGATTGGGCCGGGCAAGCTTGGCGGCCAGGGCGTAGCCCGGTCCGGAACCCAGGCAGCCGAACGGGCCGCTGTCGAGCCAGGCGCCGGGCACGTAGCTGTCGATGACGCGGCCGGCATAGGAGCCGAAGTCGCCTGCGTCGACCACCACGATCGCATCGCGGTCGAGCATGGCGCCGATTTCGGCGTACACGCGCATGGGGTGCAGCGGCGTGCGGTCATCGCGCAGCTCATCGGCCTCGGAGGCACGCATCGCGGTTTCGGTGGCACGCAAGTCGGCGATCCAGGGTTCGTGATCGTTGGCGCCGGCCGCCGACAGGGCGGACAACGTGGCGCTGATGTCGCCGTACAGGCCGGCGGCGACCGGTCGCGGCTGTGGTCGTTCCGGGTTGCAGCGGTCGACGGCGATCAGCGCGGTATTCGCGCCGAACACACCCCCGAAGCCCAGCCGAAAGTCCATCGGCACGCCGATCACCAGCGCAACATCGGCCTGCTTCAAGGCCTTTGACCGTGCCCGGGAGAACGCGAGCTGGTGGTCGGCAGGGACCATGCCGCGGGCCATCCCGTTCATCAGCACCGGGATGCGCAGCGCCTCGGTCATATTCAGGAGTGCAGTCTCGGCGTGCCCCCACCAGACGTTGGTCCCGGCCATGATGACCGGCCGTTGCGCCTCGGCCAGCAGGCCAAGCGCAGTGCTCACGGCGTCGCCGTCGGCCTGCATCACCGCGGTCGGTTCGCTCAGCGCCCCCGGCGTGCCGGTGTCCGCGGCCTCGCTGAACACGTGGTCCATCGGAAAGTCGACGAACGACACACCCGAGGGTCCGCCCGCCGTCCCGGCGGCGGCGCGCAACGCGTCATCGACCAGTCCCGCAACGGCATCCGGTGCCTGGGCGGTCGCGGCGAAGCGGGTAAGCGGCGCGACGAACGGGACGTGGTCGATCTCCTGAAGGCTTCCCTGACCCCACCGCATGGCCGGTGCGCGACCGCCGAGAATCACCAGCGGTGATTGGTTCTGCTGCGCGGCGGCCATCGCGCTCATGCCGTTGGTGACACCGGGCCCGGCCGTCAAGGCCGCGACACCCGGTATTCGGGTCACCTTGGACCAGCCCTCGGCGGCGAACGCGGCGGTCTGCTCGTGGCGGGTGTCGACCAGTCGGATGTCCTCCGCCCGGCAACCGTCGTAGATCGAGAACAGATGCCCGCCGGAAAGTGTGAACACCGTGTCGATTCCGCTCGCCCGCAACCGCCGCGCGACCAGATGCCCCGCGTTCACCGTCGACGGAACCGGCGCATCGCTGCTCATGGTGGCAGCATAACCACGCGTGACGAACCCCGAGGAAACGCAAGTGTTGATCGCCGGCGCCGGGCTTGTCGGTCTCACCGCCGCCATCGAACTGGCCAGGCGCAGCGTCGACCGCCGTATCGTCGACCCGCTGCCCGAGCCGCCGCTGTACGCCAAAGCGGTTGGCGTACAACCGCGCTCACTCGAGGTGTTCGAGAACTTGGGCCTCCTGGGACGGATCCTCGACGCGGCAACGCCGATGCGCGGTCAGCTGGTCTACGTCAACGGCGAGCAGGTCGCGAAGGCCGACTTCGACGTCCCCGCCGATGTGCCCTTCGGCTTCGTCGCGATTCCTCAGTACCGACCACCGCGCGCAACCTGCGCTGGTCGTCGGTGTTCCGGATCAGCCACCGCATTGTCGACGCCTACCGGCGCGGCCCGGTGTTCGTCGCCGGCGACGCCGCCCACATCCACCCGCCGACCGGCGCGCAGGGGATGAACACCGGCATCCAGGACGCCCAAAACCTGGCCTGGAAACTGGCGTTGGCGGTGTCGGGCGCCACGACGCCCGATCTGCTCGACAGCTACGACGCCGAACGCCGGCCGGTCGGCGAGGAAGTGGTCGGGCGCACCGTGCGCAGCGCCCGCGACGGCATCGGCGCCGACTCGACCGATCCGCAGTACGTGATCCGCCGCGAGGCGCAGTTGCTCATCGATTACGCGGACAGCCCGATCGTCGCGTCGGGTGCAGGACGACGGGCCGACGACGCGAACGGGCTGACACGCGACACCGTCACCGGGCCGCTGCGGTTGTTCCAGCTCTTCGGCCGCGACCACACCACGCTGTTGTACGCGGGTCCGGCTGCGGCCAAGCCGACGTCGCGAACTTCGAACGTGCCGCCGCAGCGGCGATCGCGGTCGCCGGCGAGCGCATGACCGTGCACCTGGTCGCCGCGCCCGACGCCGACGTCGCCGACACGACGCTACCGCTGATCCGCGACGCAGAAGGACAACCTCGCTGCCCATCTGCGCTCCACATTCACCCGATAAGCGCACTTCGTCCGACTCGCGGCCCATGGTTGGTCTTTCTGAAACGCCTGCGGCGGTCGGAGAAGGTACCTTGCCGGAGTGAATGAGGGAATGTTCAGCCCGACGCTGGACTGGGGCAGTGAACTGTGGACATCGCTGGTGTGGATCGCCCGGGCCTGGGCGATCACGGCGGTGTGCACTCTGATCGTCCTGGTGCTCATCGCGAAGTTCACCGAGTGGGGCCGTCAGTTCTGGCGCATCACCGGCGACTACTTCAAGGGTCCGGAGAGCGTCAAGATCTGGCTGTGGCTGGGCACGCTGCTGCTCTCGGTGATCATCGGGGTTCGCCTGACGGTGCTGTTCACCTTCCAGGGCAACGACATGATGACCAGCTTCCAGGTGGTGGCCTCCGGCCTGGGCACGGGCGACGACACCATCCGGAACTCCGGCAGGGACGGGTTCTGGTTGTCGATGATGATCTTTGCGATCCTGGCCGTCATCCACGTCGCGCGGATCATGCTTGACCTCTTCTTGACCCAGCGGTTCATGTTGGCCTGGCGAGTCTGGCTCACCGACCGGCTCACCAGTGACTGGTTGGACGACAAGGCCTACTACCGCGGCCGATTCATCGACGACACCATCGACAATCCCGACCAGCGCATCCAGTACGACATCGACATCTTCACCGCCGGTGTCGGCGGCCTGCCGAACACACCCAACAACACCTCGACCGCCACACTGCTGTTCGGCGCGATCAGTGCGATTGTCTCGATGGTCTCCTTCACCGCGATCCTGTGGAACCTGTCGGGGACGCTCACGCTGCCGTTCATCGGCGACGTGCCCCGGGCGATGTTCTGGATCCTGTTGGCGTACGTGCTGCTGGCTTCGGTCTTCGCCTTCTGGATCGGCAGGCCGATCATCTGGCTGTCGTTCTACAACGAGAAGTTCAACGCCGCCTTCCGCTATGCGCTGGTGCGCCTGCGCGACGCGTCCGAGGCGGTCGCCTTCTACCGCGGCGAGATCGCCGAAAGGTCAGGGCTGCGGCGGCTGTTCGCGCCGGTGGTCAGTAACTACAAGCGCTACATCAACCGCATGATGGGCTTTTACGGCTGGAACCTGTCGATGGACCAGATCATCGTCGTGCCGCCCTATCTGCTGCAGTTCCCCCGGTTCTTCACCGGTGAGATCACGCTCGGCGCGATGAGCCAGACCGCGGCGGCGTTCGGCAACATCGAGGGGGGCCTGTCGTTCTTCCGCAACGTCTACGACCAGTTCGCCGGCTACCGGGCGGCGATCATCCGGCTGCACGGCCTGGTGATCGCCAACGATGAGGGCCGGGCGTTGCCCGAACTGACCACCACGCCGTGCGCGGACGGCACCGTCGAGCTCTCCGCCGTCGAAGTCCGCACCCCCGACGGCCGACAACTGATCAGACCGCTCGACATGCGCTTGGAGGTCGGTGACTCGTTGGTGGTCACGGGCAAGTCGGGCAGCGGCAAGACCACCCTGCTGCGCAGCCTGGCGCAGCTGTGGCCGTTCACCTCGGGACGGCTGACTCGGCCGTGCGGGCCCAACGAGACGATGTTCCTCTCGCAGATGCCGTACGTGCCGCTGGGCGATCTGCGCACCGTGGTCAGTTACCCCAATGAAGTCGGCGAGATCGACGACAGGACGTTGAAACACGTACTACACAAGGTGGCGCTGCCGCATCTGGCGGACCGCCTCGACGAGGTCGACGACTGGGCCAAGGTGCTCTCCCCTGGCGAACAGCAACGCATCGCGTTCGCCCGCATCCTGCTGACCAAACCCAAGGCCGTGTTCCTCGACGAGTCCACGTCCGCGCTCGACGAGGGCCTGGAGTTCATGCTCTACCAGTTGGTTCGCACCGAACTGCCCGGCACCATCCTGGTCAGCGTGAGCCACCGCAGCACAGTCGAACAGCACCACACCCACGAACTCGAGCTGCTGGGCGACGGCGACTGGCGGTTGGGTCGCGTCGAGGGTGACGAACCGGCGAAGGTCTAACTGGCTGTAGGTCGTGTCAAGGCTTTGAGTGGGCGTAGTGAACTGAGCATCCGGGTTGGTGCGGGTTTGGTAGCGCTGTGATGTCGGCTGTCGGGTGATGCGGCGGGGTGCCGGGCGCCCAC
>NZ_JBCGVF010000007.1:4958-85254 GCF_048452905.1 Mycobacterium neumannii
CACCTCCGGGGCGTGCCAGGAGCACCCGAGCGCGTAACGCTCAGGTCCTCGAAAGGAATCTTTGACAATCCCTTCCTGACACCCCCGGAGGCGTTTGTGAAGGACTACCTCAACTCATATCAACGCGCCGCGGCGTGTGCACCCGCGCGTCTGGCTGCGTGCTCACCCGCCCGCCGCCCGAAGAACGACCCTTCGCCGAGTTGGGTTCCGCTGGCGTAGCCCTTGCCGTCCTGGGCGATGTTGGACGCGCACGCTCCCGCCGCATAGAGGCCTGAGACGGCGGAGCCGTCCTCGCGCAGGACCTCTCCGTCGATCGACACCGCCAGCCCGCCCATGGTGAAACCCGAGTACATCGCGCGCCCCAGCGACAGGTCGAACGCCGCGAACGGGCCGGTGTCCTGGGCAGCGACGTAGTCGGGTTGTTTGTGGAAGTCGGGATCCTCGCCGCGAGCGGCGAATTCGTTGTACCGATTCAGGGTCGCGACCAGGTTGCCCTGCGGAATTCCCAGCGCCGCTTCCATTTCCTCCACGGTCTCCCAACCGTCGATGAATTTGATCAACGGCATCTCGGGCATCTCCATGTGGGCCTCGTCGACGACGAGGTAGGCCGTCTGCTCGGGCTGTTCGAGCACGAAAGCCGAAGTGCGCGAATGATATGAGTCCTCGGCGACGAAGCGGTTGCCGTCCTTGTTGACGATCACACCGGTGAGCAGGATCTCCGGTGGATACGCCGCGGCGGTGATGAAAAGCTGATCCATGTTCTTGGCGACGCCGCCCGCCGAGATGCCCATTCGAATGCCCAGACCGTCGTCGTTCGGATTGCCCAGGATGTAGGGCTCCACCTCGCCGTGGTGCTTGGTCTTGCGCTTCTGGCCGAGTGCCGGCGTGAGCTCGGCGACCATCTCGGTGTTCATCGCGAATCCGCCCGCGGCGATGATCACCGCCTTGGCCTTTATCGCACCCGTGTCGCCGAAGTGCTTCCATCGCACGCCGGCGACCGATCCGTCGTCGACGACCAGGTTGGTCACCCCTGTCTCGTAGCGGATCTGCACACCGAGCTCGGTGGCGCGCTTGACCAACAGATCGATGACCATCGCGGCTCCCCCGAGCTCACCGGGCACCGGCACCGAATGGCCGCGCGGTGCCGGTTTGGCCTGCTCGCAGAACGGCCAGACCTTCTCGTTGCCGGTGTACGAAAGGCCTTCGGTCCCCGGTGGCACCACAACCTTGCCCGGGTAGAAGCTGCGCTCGAACTGAAAACCCAAGTCCTCCAGCCAGTTGAAGTGTTCAACGCTGCCGTCGCAGTAGGCGCGGATCTTGTCGAGCTCGGGATCACAGGACACTGCGACGAGGTAGGAGTACATCTCGTCGGCGCTGTCCTCGTGACCGGTGGCCTGCTGCACAGCGGTCCCGCCACCCAGATAGAAGTGTCCGCCGGCCATCGAGCTGGTTCCGCCGGCGTCGGCGGCCTTCTCCAGCACCAGCACCCGGGCGCCCGCGGCGGCGGCGCTGACCGCGGCACACCCGCCCGCGATGCCGAATCCGACCACTACGACATCGAATTCATCGGACCACGACGCGACATCGGCGGCGTCGACGGTGTCGGGAATCTCACTGGTGCTCACTGCTGCTCCTGTTTGATGTAGTCGAAGAATGCCCTGATCTCTTCGGGGATGTGGGCGATCTCCAGGTACGGCACACCGGCGGCGGCGATGTAGGCGAACTCCATGCCGCCGGGCATCACGCCGCGCTGCACCGCCTCGGCTTTCCGTTCGGTCAGTGCCGCTTCCACGTCGTCGACCTCGATGCAGATGTGGTGTATCCCGGGGCCCGCGGTGTCGAGGAAGTCGGTGTAGATGTTGCGTCCGGAGACCGGTGCGATCAGTTCGAGCTGCATGTCGCCGGCGTAGCTCAGCGAGATGTCCGCCACGAAGTCCGCGGGTTCGCCGCGGTACGTGCACGCGTCCGGGGCGAAGTGCACGCCCGGCATGCGCACCCACTTCTTGGCGCCCAAGATCGAGGTGAGCGCGCCCTCGGTGGCGTCGAGGTCCCGCGTCACCCATGCGATCTGGACAGGTGTCTGGGCAAGCATCGCGTCGAGAATATCCGCGCCCCGTCCGATTGGCTAGAACGTGTTCTAGTTCAGGCCTCGCCGTAGTACGCGCGCAGGCAGCGGTCTGCGGCCTCCCGCGCGGCGGCGGGGTCGGCGCCGGAGGCGATGTTCGCCTCGTACCAGGCGTCGTTGGACAACGCCAGAAAGCGTCGGCCCTCGGCGGTGGTGACCCACTGTGCGCCGAACGCCGGGTCGACCGCCTCGCCGGTGGACAGATGCAGCGCCAGCCCGAGCACCATCGAATCCCAGCCGATGCCCACGGCGCCGGGGCCGAACTGCAGCGACATTTCGTCGCCCACGACAGCGATGTGCTCGATGACCAACTGTGCGCGGTCCGCGCCGTGGTCACCGACGCTGACCTCGATCCAGCTGGTGTTGCCGCCGTACTCCCAGGTGGCGGTGAAGCTCTTCGGCGGGTCGCACGTCAGGATCGTTCCGCCGGCGTTGCCGTGCAATTGATAGCTGCCACCGACCTTCAGGTCGCCCGAGATCGGCATCAACCACCGCGGAATGCGCTCGATGTTGGTCACGGCATCCCACAGATCCGCCTGATCGGTGTCGTAGGTCTGCTTGATGGTGACGACGTGTGCCTCACCCGCGTCGATCGTGCGTTTTCCGACCGTGCGTGCAACGGCATTGATCTGGTGATCCACGTCGATCTCGGTCATGTTGCCTTCTTTCGTCGTTGTCGCTTACCGCGCGCGATCTCGGTGCCGAGCGCGTCGAGCTTCGGCGACCAGAAACGGCGAAAGCCCGCGAGCCACTCGTCGGCATCGCGCAGCGCTGCCCCGTTGACCGCGTAGAGACGACGCTGACCGTCCGGCCGCACCGAGGTGAACCTGTTGTCGCGCAACACTTTCAAGTGCTGCGAGACCGCAGGCTGGGTGATCGCGAACTCGTCGCCGATGGTCTCGGCGATGGCTCCCGCGGGCTGCTCGCCGTCGGCCAACAGTTCGAGGATCCGGCGGCGCACCGGATCGCCGAGGACGTCGAACGCGTGCACGCCTACAAAGTAAAGTCTTTACTTATATAAGTCAATATTTATTCGTTTTGCAGTGCGTCGATCAGCAGCCCGATCTGCAGATCGAAGACCGCCGCGGGATCGGTCAGCGTGTCGGGCCCGTACTGGCCGAACACCTCGAGGCTGATCGCACCGACCAGCGCTGCCCATGCCAGGAAACTCCTGGCGATCGCGCCGTCGTCGCCCGGGAAGTCGAACTCGTTGCGCAACTCCTCGAAATCCGACGACAACGGTTCGCCGACAACCGTTTTCGACAAGGGGATGTCGCCGTCGGCGATACCGGCGGCGACCACGTCGAACAAGGCGCCCACGACGCGGGTCCCCGGGCCGACGGTGCGTTCCCGCGGCGCGCGGTAACCCGGCACCGGGGTGCCGTAGAGCAGCGCCCACGAGGCGGGCCGGTCGACCGCCCATGCGCGCGCGGCGTGCGCCATCGCGCGTAACTGCTCATGCCACGGTCCGCCGTCGCAGCGGGCGCGGTCGACCTGGTCGGCGAGTTCGGAATATGCATCGACTAGCAGCAGCGTCAGCAGTTCGTCGCGGCTGGACACGTAGCGGTACACCGCTGACGACACCATGCCGAGGTCGCGGGCGATCGCCCGAAGCGAGAGCCCGGCCGCGCCGTCGGTCACGAGATGACGCCGACCCAACTCGATGATCTGTTCCTCGATCCTCTGCCGGCTTTCGGCCCGTTTGCCCATATGCCGAGTGTGACAGAAAGCGAGATCACTGCTCTTGATTTCGTCGCGACAAAGTGGCATCCTCGGTAAGAGAGCACCGCTCTCTGATTGAGGAGGTCCCTGTGACGACAACGCACTACGACGAACCGACGCGGGCCGCCCGCGTCGTCAACCACGTCTTCCGCTGGCTGGCCGAGGCCGGTGTCAGTGTCGCCGGGACGACGGCGCTCTCGGTGCGAGGCCGCAAGACGGGCAAGCGCCGAAGCGTGGTGGTCAACGTGCTCACGGTGGGCGGTCGCGACTACCTCGTCTCCCCGCGCGGTCACACCCAGTGGGCCCGCAACGCCAGGGCGGCCGGCGTCGTCGAGGTCGGTCCCCGCTGGCGTCGCCGCGAGGTGCGGATCGCCGAGGTGCCCGATGAGTCGAAGCCCGAGCTGCTCGGCCGCTACCTGAACCGCTGGTTCTGGGAGGTCAAGAGACATGTCGGCGGTCTGACGCCGACGTCCTCACCGGACGAGTTGCGCGCCGCGGCGCCGTCGATTCCGGTGTTCGAGCTCGTGCGTTAAGGCAGGGATACGGAGCCGACGTTGGCGGATGCGGCGGAAATGACGGCCTCGCTGGCCTGCTGGCTCGCCGTCTGCCAGGACACCGCGGCCGGATACTGGCCCCAGGTGCTGTTGAACATGCCGATCAGCACCGCCCGGTTGTCGGGGGTGATCACATACACCGGGCCGCCCGAGTCGCCCTTCTGACTGACCACACCGTTGGCCATCGTGAACCAGCCGTTGTTGACGGCCTCGACGTTGCCGCAACTCTCGCCCGTGACCACGCCGAAATGGCACACTGGCTGCCCGGCCGTAGGCACGACACCGGGGTCATCCACCAGCATCTTGCCGCCCGGAAGCACGTTGTTGACCGCGACGTCGGGTGCGAGCGCGATCGCCTCCCAGTCGGCGATCTGGTGATTGGTGTCGACGGTCGCGCCGTTGGGGGTGTTGTCGCGGTACACCGTCTGCATCCCGATGAGGTTGCCGTTGCGGTCTCGGACCGGTCCGCTGCCTCGGCAATGGCCTGCGGTGAACGCGATGCGGGTTGCCGGATCGACATAACCCAGCGTGCAGACGTTGTTGTCCTGGCGGATCTCCATGCCGGGGTAGACCAGGACACCCGGGTTGGCCTGCGCGGGCGCCGACATCAGCGCGACCGCGGTGATCGGGGCGGCCAGCGCCGCCAGTACCCGTAGCGAATGTCGGCGCACTGTCGTCTCCGCTCGTCGAGCCGATGAAGGTTCGGTACCGGCGCGTTGTGAGCCGCTTACCGGGTCGGGAGAGCTGACAATCACCGCCCGACCAGGAGCAACCACTCGACGATGGTCCCGTCACTTGCCCATCGGTGAAGGTCACAGAGACGTTACGCCCCGGCCGCGGTTTCGGCACGGGACAGCTACGAATCGAAACCGAGGCCTAACGCATCCAGCGTCCGCAGATAGGCGTTCCGTCGTCCGGCGGCGTGGTCGGCGCGGTCGAGCGACCACCGGGTCGCCTGGATACCAACGCTGGCCAGCGGCTCAGGAGGGAACGGCAGCGGGCGCTCGCGCACCATCTGCAGTTCGGTGCGCGGCGTGGGCCGGCCCCCGAGCAGGTCCAGGCACACATCGGCGGCGAACCGGGAAGCACCCACGCCCAGTCCGGTGAAGCCGTTGACGTATGCGACGCGGCCGTCCCTGGCCAGTCCCCAGTGCGCGCAGAACCGGGTGTTGGTGTCGATCGCGCCGGCCCACCGATGACTGAATCGGACGTCGTCGAGTTGCGGAAAGGTCAAAAAGAAGTGCTCGGCCAGCCGGCGGTAGCTCGCGGGCCGGTCCTCGTAGCGGGGCCGCACTTTGCGCCCGAAGTGGTAGACGGCGTCGTACCCGCCCCAGACGATCCGGTTGTCCGCGGTGAGGCGGTAGTAGTGGAACTGGTTGGCGCAGTCGTCGATTCCCTGCCTACCGCGCCAGCCGATGCGGCCCAGTTGGTCGTCGGTGAGCGCTTCGGTGGCCAACACGTAGTCGTAGACCGGCACCGTGTGCAGCCGGTTGCGCTTGAGCAGGCTCGGATAGACGTTGGTCGCGAGCACTGCTTGCCGCGCGGTGACGACGGCCTGGCCGGTCTGCATACGCAACCCGACGCCACCGGAATCCAGCCGGACGGCGTTGGTGTGCTCGTAGATGCGCACACCCGCGTCCTGGCACGCCCTGGCGAGTTCGAACACCAGCTTGGCGGGGTGCACGATCGCGCAGGTGTGGGCGTCGACCAGGCCGGCGAGGTAGGTCGGTGAGGCCACCTCGCCGCGGACCTCGGTGGTGTCGAGGAACTCCCCCTCGCCGTCGGCCGCGGCCTGGCGCAACCACTCGACCTGATGGGGTTCCGTGGCCACTGTCAGGGTGCCGGTGCGCTGCCAGTCGGTGTCGAGGCCCAGCTCGGCGATCTCGGCCTGCATGCCGCCGAGGTTGTCCAAGCCCATTTCCTCGAGAACGTCGAACTCGTTGGGCCAGCGGGTTTTTCCGTTCGTGGCGCCGTGCGTCAGGCTGGCGTCGACGAAGCCTCCATTGCGGCCGGAGGCCGCCCAGCCCACCCGGTTGGCCTCGATGAGCACGATGCGCTGATCGGGGTCGCGTCGCGCGGCGTGCAGCGCGGTCCACAAGCCGGTGTATCCGCCCCCGACGACGATCAGGTCGCAGGTGACGGGCTTCGTCAGGACGGGGAACTGAGGCCGCGGCGGGCCGACGCGCTCGTCCAGCCATACCGAGCCCAACGTGCTTGTCGCCAGCGAACGTTCGACCAGACCGGCGTCGACCGGGGCGTCGAAGACGGTTTCCACACAGCGCAGACTACGGCGCGCAGAGGCGCCGCGTGGCTCAGGCGCTGACGGGGGTCGACCGCTGCTTTGCGACGAGCGGCGGTCGCGCCGGCGCCCACCCGGGCGGGCCGAACATGTAGCCCAGCCTGTCGCGCCACCGCCGCGCCCTTCGGACGTCACGCGCGATCGCCACGTACTCGTGTGTCTGCAACGTCCAGATGTTGTAGGTGTCGACCTGCTTGGTCAGCCCGTAGTGCGGGCGGACCGTCTCGGCCTGGAAGCTGCCGAACAGCCGATCCCACAGGATGAAGATGCCGCCGTAGTTCTTGTCGAGGTACTGCTGGTCCATGCCGTGGTGCACCCGGTGGTGCGACGGCGTGTTGAACACGAATTCGATTGGCCCCCAGAGCTTCCCGATACGTTCGGTGTGGATCCAGAACTGATATATCAGGTTGATGGAGAAGCTGGCGAAGACGATCCACGGCGGTACGCCGAACAGCGGCAGCAGCGCCCGCAGGAACACGTCACCGCTGATGTTCCACTTCTGGCGCAGCGCGGTGGCGAAGTTGAAGTACTGGCTGGAGTGGTGCGCTTGATGGGTGGCCCAGATCAGCCGCACCCGGTGCGCCATCCGGTGATAGACGTAGTAGAGCAGGTCCACCCCGACGATCGCGATCGCCCACGTGTACCACGCGTTCGCGGGTAGCTGCCACGGCGCGACGTAGACGAACAGCGCCGCATAGCCCAGCAGCGCAATGAAGTTCAGCACCCCGCTCGTGCCGATCGAGACCACGCCCATCCAGATGCTGGCCCACGCGTCGGACCGCTGATACGCACCGGCCGGTGCACGATCGGCCTCCTCGTGGGCCAGCTTGCGGGCGGCCGCCCACTCGATGACCAGCAGCAGCAGGAAGAACGGCACCGCGAAGACCACGGGATCGTGCATCAACGGTGGCAAGACGTGCGAAAAGGCGCCATTCACATCCACTTCGAAACCTCCAGGCAAAGCATACGTTTCACCGGAAGCTCAGCACCTGATCGCCCCATGCGGTGCGCAACTCGCGGTCGAGGTCGTCGACCACCTTGTCCTCGGCGTCGATGAGCAAGGTAGCGCGATCGGAGGTGCGGTACGGCCGCCACACCGGGTCGCCAGCGGAACCCGCGGGTGTGCCGTCGACGGCGAAGTTCACCCAGCGCCGCCGGATGCGCGCCGAGACCTTCTTCCCCGCGTTGAGCCCGCCGAGCTTGAAGGTCGGGTCCTTGGGACCGGCGACAAGATTGCCCCAGACATACGGCAATTCAGTCGCGTGCGCGGCGCCGAGCCGCAGCAGCCGCAACATCGGGGTGGCGAAGTCGAATCGGTAGAGGTACACGGGTGCGACCTCGCGATGGCCCTCGGCGAACCAGACCGACGGCATCCGGAAACCGATATCACGCGCGACGCCCATACCGATGGTCTTCCCTCGGCCCCGGTACGCGGCGCGGATCTGCTCTTCGGCGGGCAGCTGCAGGTCGGGTTGTTCGGCCGCGATCTCGGCGAACATCGCCCGGATCGCCTTGGGTGTGATCGGCATCAGCGGCGACTTCATCCAGCGGAAGAGTGCGGCTTCGTGCTTGTTGGTGCCGATGATCAGCGGCACCGGGAGGGTGCGCCCATCCCGGGCGAGCTGCACCGGATGCGCAAGCAACACATCGCCATCGATGATCGGCGCGAACGCCAGTGTGCCCGGGGTGCTCGCCGGGATGTGGTCGAACACGTGCTTGGAGGCGGTCATCAGCGCGGAGGTGGGCACCGAGACCAACTGCTGGGCGTCGCTGGCGCGCAGCCCCAGCTGGTCGAGCAACAGCGCCGCCACCCTTTGCGAGCGCTCGCGGTCGTAGACCGAGGTCGCCGGTGAGCTCTGCGCGATCGCCGCGCCGAACAGGCCGGCTGCGTGCGGGCTGGCCAGCAGCGTGGTGATGATTCCGCCACCGGCGGATTCTCCGAAGACGGTGACGCGGTGCGGGTCTCCCCCGAAACCGGCGATGTTGTCGCGCACCCATTGCAGCGCGAACAGCACGTCGCGCAGGCCGAGGTTGGTGGCGAAGTCGTCGCTCACCGCCGACAGGTCCAGGAAGCCCAGCGCTCCGAGGCGGTAGTTCACCGTGACGATCACGGCGTCGCCGTCGGCGGCGAGCGTGCGGCCGTGATACAGCGGCTGCGCCGACGAACCGAGGACGTAGGCGCCGCCGTGCACCCACACCATCACCGGTTTGCCCGCGCCTGGCTCGACGTTTGATGCCGCCCACACGTTCAGGCTCAGGCAGTCGTCGCCCTGGGGAGCGCCGAGGTCGATTGGGATGCGCGGATCCGTCGGCTGCGGGCACACCGGGCCGACCCTCGTGGCGTCCGCCGGTTCGGACCAGCGCCGCGGCGGTTCGGGTGCCCGCCACCGCAGCTCACCCGCCGGCGGGGCGGCGAACCGGATACCCTTCCACACCTTCACGGTGCCGTCGTCGAGGCCGCGAACCGGTCCGTACGCGGTGTCGACGACGAGCGCGTCGTCGGGGCCCCGGGCCGCTGCGGTCACCGTTGGCCTCCCGGAGCGTGGCGGCGCGCCGAATGAACGGGCATGGAACTCCTCAATCGATGAAGGCAAGCGATATCAGGCTACGCGCGCGCCCATCGGGTGGTATACATGTTGGTATGAGTGTCACATCTATATCGGTACGACGTCTCAAGGCCCGCATTGTCGCGGATTTCGAGAAGTCGGCGGGTCGCCACGACGACCCCGCCGTCTACGGCGGCCCGCCTGGCGACCCAGGGCTGCTCGGCCCTGACAGCATCTCGTGGGAGATTCACGCAGATCTGGCCTCGGTGTCGCAGGCCGGACTGCCCGCGATCGTGCTCGAGATCCTGCACCCGTCGGTGGTGGCGGGCGTCCAGGACCTGTCGAACTACCGGCAGGATCCGTTCCAGCGGGCGCGGGCCACACTCGGTTATGTACTGACGACGACGTTCGGCAACACTGCCGCCGCCACCGCGGTCATCGACCACGTCAGACATGTTCACTCCTTCATCACCGGCACCCGTCCCGACGGGTTGCCGTACCGGGCGCTGGATCCGGAGCTCATCGCCTGGGTGCACACCTGCATCCCATGGATGATCCTGCGGGCCTTCGAGCACACCAAAAGGCCGCTGTCACAAACAGAGCGCGACCGCTATCTCGCCGAGCAGGCCGTCATCGGACGGCTGGGCGGCGCCGACTGGGTGCCCGAGACCGAGGCCGAACTCGACGAGTATGTGACGACGATGCGGCCACGGCTGGCCGTGAACGCTCAGACCCGCGAGTTCCTCGACTTCCTGATGACCTCACCGTTCTTCCCGGATCTGCCGGCGCCGGTCGACCGTCGACTGCATCGATTCGCGATCTACGCGGGTATGAGCCGGGCGCCTCGGTGGGCACAGGAGCTGATCGGGTACGACCGCCCGCCCGCGGTCATGCGCCGATTGATCGAGCCGTCCCTGCAACTCGACGCGCGGCAGCTGCGGTGGGCGCTCGGCACTCCGCGGTACGTCCAGATCGCCCGCGCCCGCGCGGCGGCGGCGACGGATCTTGCCGAGGTCGCGGTCTCGTGATCGACGGGCAGTTGCTCGAAGTGGTCGGCGGTGCTGCGGCCGTCGACAGCGTCGACGAGGCTGCCGATCGGACCAGTCGGCGGATCCTGGACGCGGCCCTGCAGGAGGCGGCCGCCGTCGGCTTACAGCGACTCACCGTCGAAGACGTCGTCCGGCGCGCCGGCGTGTCGAGGATGACGGCGTACCGGCGCTACCCCCGCCGCGACGATCTGGTCGAGGCGTTGGTTCGGAGGGAGACCCAGCGCTTCCTTGCCGCGGTCGCCGACGCCATCGACGCGGCCGAGTGTCCACACGAGGGAGTCGCGGAAGCATTCATCGCGGCGGTGGCCTTCGCCAGGGAACACCCGATGCTGCGGCGCGCAGGCCAGGTGGAATCCGATCCGATCGATGACTCGACAGAACTGCTCGCGATGGGTTCGGCGTTCATCGCCAACTACATCCACGGCGAGACGCCGGGTACCCCGTCTCAACCGGTGCGCTGGGTCGCCGACGTGTTCGCCCGGTTGTTCTTCACCTACATCTCGAAGCCGCCGACCGACCCGGACTTCGGCGACGACAGGGAATTGCGCCGGTTCGCACACGAGGTGCTCACCCCGATGGTCGAACGCGCGGCGGGTTCTGTCGGCTAGCTTGATCGCGTGCGGAAGTGGGCCCTTTTGGCCGGCGCGATCGTCGTCGAGGTCGCCGCGACGCTGTCACTGCGGGCGTCCCAGGACCATTCGGCGTGGCTTCTCGTCGTCGTCGGGGGCTACCTCGCCGCCTTCACATTCCTGACGCTGGTGTTGCGCGCTGGAGTGCCGGTCGGGGTGGCGTACGGAATCTGGGGTGCGGTCGGCACGGCCGGTACCGCGGCTCTCGCCGCTGTCCTGTTCGGCGACCCGTTCACCTGGCCGATCGTCGCCGGCATCGGTCTGATCATCGCCGGTGTGCTGCTTATCGAGTTCGGTTCGCACCGGGCGGTCGAACAGCGGTGATGTACTGGACACTGGCCGCTGCGATCCTCTTCGAGGTGTTCGCGACGCTGTCGCTGCGGGCTTCGGAGGGGTTCCGCAATAAGGCCTGGATCGCACCGATCGTCCTGGGCTACCTGGCGTCGTTCTATCTGCTGTGGTTGACGCTGACGCTCGGGATGCCGGTCGGCATCGCCTACGGCGTGTGGACCGCCTGCGGCGTGGCGCTGGTCGCGGTCATCGCGCGCTTCATGTTCACCGAGCCATTGACCTGGGTGATGGCTCTGGGCATCGCGCTCGTCGTCGGCGGTGTGCTCACGATCGAGCTTGCCGGGGTCGCGCACTGAGCACGCCCGACAACACCACGACCACGATGCCCGCGATCGGCACCACGAGCAGGCCGATGCGCAGGCTCGTCGCGTCCGCGATCACTCCGATCAACACCGGGGCAACGAGGAACCCGATGCGCATCAGCCAGGTGAGGATCGTCAGACCGCTGCCCGGTCGCAGGTCCGGCAGCTGATCCGCGGCGTGCATGGCCGACGGCACCAGGGTGGCCGCGCCGAGGCCGGCCATCGCGAAACCGGCGATCGTGCCCGGAACGGACGGGAACGCGAGCGCGAGGCCCATACCGATCGCGGTGATCGCGCCGCCCGTGCGCACCACGGCGCGTTCTCCGAACCGGTCGACCAGGCGGTCGCCGACCAGTCGCCCGATGAAAAGGAACGTGACGACGGCGATGTAACCCGACACCGCGATCGGCCCGGGCGCACCGAGCGCGTCACGCAGATACAACACGGCCCAGGAGTTGCCGGCGTCCTCGACCATCGCACCGGCCACGGCGATCAGCACCAGCCCGAGCAGCGCGGCGTACACCGCACTGCCGGCACCGCCCGCTCGGTCGGCGCGCCCCTGCCGGTGGACGTCGTGATCGTTCCCGGGCAGCAGGAAGCGGTACGCGACGATCACGACCACGCTGCACAACACCGCCGAGAAGCCGAGATGCAGCACGCGCGGAATGTCCAGCGCGAGCGCCGTCCCGCCCATCACACCGCCGATGATCGCGCCCGCCGCCCACACCGCATGCAGCGAGTTGATGATCGAACGGCCGTAGACGCGTTGCACCCGCAAGCCGTGTGCGTTCTGGGCGACGTCGGTCACCGCATCGCAGGCGCCCGCCGCGAACAGCCCGGCGGCCAACAACACCGGAGACGTCGCCAAGCCCGCGAGCGCCACGAAGACACCGATTCCGATGGTGCCGACGACAGCCACCCGCGACGAGCGGTAACGCCGGATGAGTGCGGCCGCGGTCAGCCCCGCCGCCAGCGCCCCCGCCGAGAACGCCGCGACCGCTGCGCCGTACGCCGAATTGGACAGAGCCAGATCGGTCTTGATCTCGGGGTAGCGCGGCAGCAGGTTCGCGAACACGGCACCGTTGGTCAAGAACAGCGCTGCCACCGCGATACGGGCCCGTCGACTCTGCGCCTCGGCCGTCTCCTGTCGGTCGGGCGCCATACCGGCCGACCCTACCCACCCGGGCCGAGCGCGGATGAGCGCCGGTTGACTTCGCGCAGATCGGGTATGAGCGAGCCTGTGATGAGACGTGGTGACCGATTCCGGGCAAGATTGGCGACATGACAGGGCCCGCAGCGTCGCTAGTGGAGTTGGCGCGACGCTACGGTGTCGCAACCGATTACGAAGACTGGACGGGCACCCGCGTCGCCGTGGCCTCCTCGACGCTGGTCTCGGTGCTGGCGGCGTTGGGTGTCAGCGCGGCCACCGAGGACGACCGCGCCGCCGCACTCACCGCGCACGACCGCGAGTACTGGTCACGCCACCTTCCGCCGACGATCATCGGGCGCACCGGCGCGGCTTCGACGTTCTGGGTGCACGTCACGCACGGAAACCCGGTGTCGCTGCGGATCCGACTGGAGGACGGGTCGGTGCGGACGGACCTACCCCAACTCGAAAACAACAGGCCCCCCTACGAATTGGACGGGCGACTGGTCGGCGAGGCGACCTTCGAGACGCCCGCCGACCTGCCGATCGGATACCACCGCCTGGAGCTGCACGCCGACGGGGCGGACTTCAGCACCCCGATCATCGTCTCCCCCGCGTCGCTACTGCCCCCCTCCGGCAGGAACTGGGGCCTGGCCACCCAGCTCTACAGCGTGCGGTCCGAAAGGTCGTGGGGTATCGGCGATCTGACCGATCTGACCGACCTGGCGGTATGGTCGGCCGCCCAACATGCCGCCGGATTCATCCTCGTCAATCCCCTGCACGCGGCCGCTCCGGTCGCGCCGATGGAACCCTCGCCCTACCTGCCGACCTCGCGCCGGTTCGTCAACCCGATCTATCTGCGGGTCGAAGCGATCCCCGAATACGCCTATGTCCGCCGCCGCAACCGATTACGTAAACTGCGCGAGGCCGTGCAGTCGCGTGCCGCCCGCGCCGAGCAGGTCGACCGTGACGCGGCGTGGAAGGCGAAGCGCTCGGCGCTGGAGGCGGTCTATGAGGTACCGCGCTCGGCGGGACGGGACATGGCCTACGCCGCCTACCGGGAGCGCGAGGGCCGCAGCCTCGACGACTTCGCCACCTGGTGCGCGCTGGCCGAACGGTACGGCGCCGACTGGCACCAATGGCCTCCGAAACTGCAGCATCCTGCGGGTGACGCCGTCGCTGAATTCGCCGCCGAGCACGCCGACTCGGTCGACTTCCATCGCTGGCTGCAGTGGCAGCTCGACGACCAGCTCACCGCGGCGCAGGCCACCGCGCTGCAGACCGGGATGAGCCTGGGCATCATGCACGACCTTGCCGTGGGCGTGGACCCCAACGGCGCGGACTCGTGGGCTCTGCAGGACGTGCTCGCGCTCGGCGTCACAGCGGGCGCTCCTCCCGACGAGTTCAACCAGCTCGGGCAGGACTGGTCGCAACCGCCGTGGCGGCCCGACCAACTCGAGAAGCTCGCTTACGAGCCGTTCCGCGCACTCGTCAACGCGGTGCTGCGGCACGCGGGCGGTGTGCGGATCGACCACATCATCGGGCTGTTCCGGCTGTGGTGGATTCCGAACGGGGCGCGGCCCACCGACGGCACATACGTGCGCTACGACCACGAAGCGATGATCGGCATCGTGGCGCTCGAGGCCCACCGGGCAGGAGCCGTCGTCGTCGGCGAGGACCTCGGCACCGTCGAACCGTGGGTGCGCGACTACCTCAAAGAGCGCGGTCTGTTCGGCACGTCGATCCTGTGGTTCGAGGCCGACCGCGACGGCGCTCACGGACCGGCGGGGGGTCCGCTGGCCGCCGAGCTGTGGCGCGAGTACTGCCTGTCGGCCGTCACCACGCACGACCTGCCTCCCACCGCCGGCTACCTGGCCGGCGAACACGTCCGCCTGCGCGACGAACTCGGGCTGCTGACGCGGCCCGCCGCCGAGGAGCTGGCCGACGACCGCGAGCAGCAGAACAGATGGCTGGACGAACTGCGCCGCGGCGGGCTTCTGGACAGCGACACCGAGGCCGACACCGCCGCGATCGTCGAGGCCCTGCATCGCTATCTCGGCCGCACCCCGTCGCGGTTGCTGTCGCTGTCGCTGGCCGACGCCGTCGGCGAGCTGCGCACCCAGAATCAACCGGGCACCACCGACGAGTATCCGAACTGGCGGGTGCCGCTGGCCGGGCCGGACGGTAAGAAACTGCTGCTCGAGGACGTCTTCGACGACGTTACCGCGGCGCGGCTCGGCGAGGTCATGCGAAAAGCGCTGCGCCCGACGGTGTAACGCCGGCGCCGTCTGCTCCGGTTTCACATTCGTCACGGCTGCGATATGTTCGCACCGCACCGACCTGAGGAGATCACGTGAACAAGCTTGTTGTGCTCAGCGGCGGGCTCGTGGCTGTCGGTTCGGCGGCGCTGGTCGGCGCCGGCATCGCGATGTCGCAACCGAGCAGTCTGAACGTGGTGGGCGAACCGTACAACCGGGCGCTGCAGATCCTGAAGTCCCAGGGCGTCAAAGCCTACTTCGGCGGTTCGGTCGGCAGCGTGCTCCCCCAGGCGGAGTGCCTGGTCGACCAGCAGAAGATCACCTCGGGCGGCCGGATGCTGCTGATGCTGGACTGCAGCCAGAAGGCGGCGGACTTCATCGCCGAGCAAGGTCCCTCGGGCGGTCCGACGGTCGGCCGAAACGGCGTCACCACCGTCACCCCGACCCCGGTGGTACCGATCCAGGGCGCCCCCGGCGCGGGCACCGCGCCGCCGGCCCCGGCGGGCTAACGCGTCAGCCCTCCACCATCTGGCGCAGATTGCTCAGCGTCCGCCCCATCGTGCGGCCGACCTGGCGCGCGGCCACCCGGTCGGCGATCAGGCCCAATAGGTTGCCCGCCGACTCGTAGGACAGCCGGAAAGTCACCTTGGTGCGGCCGTCCCCGGTTTCGCGCAGCCGGAACCGGCCGCGTTGTGAGACCCCGGTGAGCCCGATCCAGGACACCTCACGCGGCGCGTCGAACTCGACGACCTCCACGGTGCCGCCGATCGGCACCGAACCGACCTTCCAGTGCACGGTGTAGCGGGACCCGAGGCCGGCGGGCGGATCGGTCATCGTCTCCCAGCGCTCCAGGCTGGCCATGAAGTCCGGATAGCACTCCGGGTCACTGACCACCTTCCACACCTGGTCGCGGTCGGCGTCGATCACGCACTGGCGTTGAACCCTCATCGTCGTCAGCCCAGAACCGGGAAGCGTCGTGTGGCGGCCAACTTGTCGACTCCTGCCTGCAGGCTGCTCAACACCTTGTCGTTGATGACGTCGTCGTCGCTGGCCGCGATGTCGTCGGCGTCGATCGGATCCTGAACCTCGATCGCGATCTTCGTCGGCAGGGGCAGTCGCGGGATGAAGTCGCTGACGGTCAGCCCCCACGGGGGCGCCAGCAGGATGGGCACGCTCTTGAGGCGGGCCAGCCGGTCGGCTCTCAGCAGGCGCGCCAACCACTGGCCCCGGTCGAGGAACAACGCGGCTTCCTGACCGCCGACGCTGGCGACGGGCACGATCGGCACACCGGCGTCGCGGGCCAGCTTCACGTAGCCCTTGCGGCCGCCGAAATCGACCTCGTGCCGGTGCCACGACGGCCGGAACACCTCGTAGTCGCCGCCCGGGTACACCAGAAGCGCCCCGCCGGACTCCAGCGCCAGCTTGGCGTTGTCGTGGTTGGCGGCCACGGTGCCGAACTTGCGCAGCGAACCCAGGCCCGGCATCGAGACGACGAGATTGTGTGCGAGTTGATAGAAGGGCCGCTCGACGCCGAAGTACGAGCTGAACGCCAGCGTGAACACGAACGTGTCGGGCGGAAGGTTGCCACCGCTGTGGTTGCCCACCAACAGCACGGGGCCGTCGGAGGGGATGCGGTCCAGGCCGCGGACGTCGGCACGGAAGTACAGCGACGCCAACAGCCACAGCCCCGGAAGCTGCTCACGGATGTAGTCCGGATCGCGCTGGTCCAGGTCGGCTTTCGGAACCCGGTCGGCCACCTGCTGCTTGGCCCATCCGAGAACGTCATCGATCGCAGCCATGAACGTGTTATAGACGCGCGCTGCGTACCGCAAACCTCCGTTCCCACCTATCGCACGTAGACTGTGCGGCACGAAGGAGGAGCCGAGATGGCACTATCGCCGGCCCGCCCTGGGGGCCATTTGCCGGCCCGGCCGGCTGGGGCCTTACGTCCACGCCGTTTCGCGCACGAGGTCGACCCCGGCCCCGTCCAGATCCAGGCCCGCAAGGTCCATTTCGACCTGTCCGGAGTACCCCTCGAGTGGATCCCCGGCCACCCGGTGGCCTCGACCATGATCAACCTGTTCAACGTGGTGCTGCCCGCCGCCGAGCACTGGTTCGTGCGCACCTACAACGAGGCGCTGCCCTTGGTGAGGGATCCCAAGCTCGCCGACGACATCCGCGGCTTCATCGGCCAGGAGGCGACGCACGCCGCAGCCCACGACGACGTGATCTCGGACTTCCTCATCGGCAACGGGGTCGACCCGAAGCCGATGCTGGACCTCGTCGGCTACATGTTCGAAAAGGTCTTGGCGCCAAAACATTTCGACGACCCCGAGCGGCACCTCAGCAACCTGTGCGAGCGGCTATGGCTGATCGCGGCGATCGAGCACTACACCGCGGTGCTCGGTGACTTCGCGCTGAACTCCACCTGGGACGACCACGGCGCCGACCCGACCCTGGTCGACCTGTTCCGCTGGCACGGCAGCGAAGAGGTCGAGCACCGCTGCGTCGCCCACGACGTCGCGGTCTACTTCCACGACAGCTATCCCGACCGGATCCGGGCGATGACGGTCGCCGCGACGGCGATATTCACGTTCTTCCAACGCGGCACCTGGTACCTCCTGAAGTCCGATCCCAGCAGTGACATCGGCTGGTTCCAGATGCAGCGCCTGCGGATGCGCGACTCCGAACTGGGTCTGCTGCCGAAGTTCCGGACCCTGTTCGGGGCGAACACGCTGTCCTACTTCCGGCCCGGTTACTCGCCCGAGGACATGGGGTCGACCGCCCAGGCCGTGGCCTACCTGGCCACCTCACCCGCCGCGCGCGCCGCGCACCGTTGATGGGTCTGCGCGAGCGCTACCGGCAACTGCCTGCCCATCCGCTGCGGCCGGAACGGCGCTACGCGATGATCGGCATCGCCGACGTCGTGATCAACGGGATGGAAGCGTTGGCCGGCGCCGTCCGCAAGGTCACACCTCCGCGCGAGCTCGACCGCACCCTGGTCCTTCGGGTCGCCGACCGCGAGGTGGTGGCCCGCGACGAGAACGTCGTGGCGCTGACGCTGGTCGCCGCCGACGGCCAACCGCTGCCGCGGTGGCATCCCGGCTCGCACATCGACATCACGCTGCCCAGCGGGCTGGTGCGGCAGTACTCGCTGTGCGGCGATCCCGCGTGCGCCGACAGCTACCGCATCGCGGTACGGCGCATCCCGGACGGCGGCGGCGGTTCGATCGAGGTGCACGAGGGGTTGCACCGGGGCGCGACCGTGACCTCACACGGGCCCCGCAACGCGTTCCCCCTGACCGTTCCCGGCTACGGCTCTCCCACCCGGCGGTTGCGGTTCGTCGCCGGCGGCATCGGCATCACCCCGATCCTGCCGATGCTGCGGCTGGCGCAAGCGCTCGGTGTGGAGTGGTCGATGGTGTATACCGGCCGCAGTCATGACAGCCTTCCGTTCGTCGACGAAGTCGCCCGGTTCGGCTCTCGCGTGCAGATTCGCACCGACGACGTGGACGGACTTCCCAGCGCCGACGACCTGCTCGGCACCTGCCCCGACGGCACCGCGGTCTACGCGTGTGGTCCGGCGGCGATGCTGACCGTCATCCGCGAGCGGCTGGTCGGGCGCGACAACGTGGAACTGCACTTCGAACGGTTCGCCGCCCCGCCCGTCGAAGACGGCACGAACTTCTCGGTGACGGTCGCCGCGCGCGGGCAGACCATCGATGTCGGCGCCGAGGAGACGCTGCTCGCAGCGCTGCGCCGATCCGGTGTTCAGGCGCCGTATTCGTGTCAGCAGGGTTTCTGCGGTACGTGTCGCACCCGGGTGCTGGCCGGCGCCGTCGATCACCGCGACACGCTGCTCACCGACACCGAACGCGACGGCGGGCTGATGCTGATCTGCATCTCCCGCGCCGCCGAAGGTTCCCATCTGACACTCGATCTGTAGTCGTCTCGTACTATTCGCCCATGCCGTTGGCCGAGGGGGAGACTTTCGCCGGATACACCATCGTGCGACTACTCGGCTCCGGCGGGATGGGCGAGGTCTATCTGGCCGACCATCCGCGCCTGCCCCGACGCGACGCGCTCAAGGTGCTTCCCGCGTCGGTGTCGGCCGACGACGAGTACCGCAAACGGTTCCAGCGCGAGGCCGACATCGCGGCCACGTTGTGGCACCCGCACATCGTCGGGATCCACGATCGCGGCGAGGCCGACGGCCAGATCTGGATCTCGATGGATTACGTCGACGGCACAGACGCGGCACAACTGCTGAAAGAGCACCATCCCAACGGCATGCCTCCGAGGGAGGTCGCCGCGATCGTCGCCGCCATCGCCGACGCCCTCGACTACGCCCACCACGGCGGCCTGCTGCACCGCGACGTCAAACCCGCCAACATCCTGCTCGCTCGGCCCGAGGCAGACGATCGGCGAATCCTGCTGGCCGACTTCGGGATCGCGCGCTGGGCGGACGACGTCAGCGGTCTCACCGCGACCAACATGACGGTGGGCACGGTGTCCTACGCCGCACCCGAGCAGTTGATGGGTGAGACGCTCGACGGCCGAGCCGATCAATATGCGTTGGCCGCCACCGCATTTCACCTGCTAACCGGGTCGCCGCCGTTTCGCAACTCAAATCCGGCCGTGGTCATCAGCCAGCACCTGTCGGCGGCGCCGCCGGCGATCGGCTCCCACCGACCGGAGCTCGCGAACCTGGACCCGGTGCTGGCCAAGGCGCTGTCGAAGAACCCCAAGGACCGGTTCGAGCGGTGCGCGGACTTCGCCAGGGCACTCAGCCACCACCTCGGTGTCGACTCGTCGGACCCCGACAGCACCCGACTCGCCGTGGCCGCCGCTCAACCGACAAGGTCATGGCTGCGGCCGGGGGTGCTGGTGCCCGCGGTGCTTGCGGTGCTGCTGCTCATCGCGGTCGTGGTGGCGGCCTTCCTGTTCGGCGAGGAACGCGCGAACGCCCCGGGCAGGTCGGCGACGGCTGCGTCGTCAACGCCGCCATCCGCACCTCCTCCTCCGCCGCCACCCCCGGCGCCGACGACGACCACCACGGTGACCGACACTCCCACGACCACCGCGACCGATGACGACGCCACCACCACAACAGCGCCGTCCTCGCCCGCCGACGACTCCGCCGCGGTGATCGGCGCCAACTGCTCCCCCGAGGGCGCGACCGCCCAAACCGCCGACGGCTCGACCGCCTACTGCTCGACGCTGCAGAGCACGGGCGCCACGATCTGGTCACTGACCGAGGGCGACGTCCCGAGCCCGACGGTCACCACCGAGGTGACCGACCCACCGCTGCCAGTCGCCGAGGAATCCCCCGTCCGGGTGTGCATGGAACAGACCGGCCAGACCCGCCGCGAGTGTCGCAGGGACATCCGGGAAAGCAACGGTTTGCCGCCGCTGCCATGAAATACGCCGTCGTCGCGCCCGTTGCGGCGGGCGTCACCGCAGACCCCGCCTTCATGGCCGCGTTCGCCACGCATTTGGAGGCCTGCGGGTTCGAGTCACTGGTCGTGGTCGAGCACACCGTGTTGATGTCGGAGTACACCAGCGTCTACCCCTACGACGAGTCCGGCCGGGTCGAACTGCCAGCCGACTGCGACGTGCCCGATCCGCTCGACCTGCTCGCCTTCGTGGCCGGTCACACCCGGCGACTGGGGCTCGCCACCGGCGTGCTCGTGCTGCCAAACCATCACCCCGTCGTGTTGGCCAAGCGGGTGGCGACCGTCGACGTGCTCTCGGGCGGACGACTGCGGTTGTGCGTGGGAACGGGTTGGCTCAAAGAGGAGATCGAGGCGTGCGGAGCTGACTTCGGCAGCCGGGGTCGGCGCGCCGACGAGCAACTCGCCGTGCTGCGGCTGCTCTGGGAGGACCATTCCGACGGAGCCGACTTCCACGGCGAGTTCTTCGATTTCGACAACGCCATGTGCTATCCGAAACCCATGTCGCACATACCAATTCACATCGGCGGACACAGCAAGCCGGCGGCGAGGCGAGCGGGCAGGCTCGGCGACGGGTTTCAACCGCTCGGCGTCGGCGGCGCAGAACTGGCCGGGCTTGTCTCGTTGATGCGCGAGGAGGCCGAACGGTGCGGGCGTAACCCCGATGCGTTGGAACTCTCGCTCGGGCATCTCGTCACCAAGATCGACAGTGAGCGGGCGGCCAAACTGGAGGCGCTCGGTGCGGACCGCTTGATCCTGGCCATGCCGCCGATGGCCAATATCGACGAAGCGCGCGACGCGTTGTCTGCGTGCGCGCAGCGGCTGGGGCTTGGCGGATGAGGCTGCGCACCGCCGATCGACTGGCGCTCGCCGACCTGGTGCACATCTACGCCTCCGCTGTCGACGACCGTCGCTTCGACGATGTCGCCGAGCTGTTCACCGAGAACGCCGAGCTGCGGCTGCCGGACCCGCCGCGGGCGCTGGAGCCGGTGCGCCGCCACCAAGGTCGCGACGGGGTGCGGGCGGCGATGGCCTCACTGGCCGCGGTGGCCAGGACCGAACACGCGATCGTCGGCGAGGTGTACGCCGGGGCCGACGAACCCGACTATGCGCTCGGTCGCATCACCTGTATCGCCCACCACTGGACGGTCAGCGGCGGTCAGGCCTCCGATCTGGTGTGGCATCTGCGCTATGACGACGAGTATCTGCGGACACGGGCCGGCTGGCGGATCCACGGCCGGGCGTTGACGATCAATGCGATCGAGACTCGGCCGGTGCGTCGTCTGCGATTGCCGCCAGCAGATGGTCCAGCAGGACCCGCTGACCCTTCAACAGCTTGGACCGAGCCTGCGCCACGGAAAACCAACCCGCCCGGTCGATTTCGGGAAACTCCCTGATTGTGCCCGACCCTTTCGGCCACTCCATGGCGAACGTGTTGGAGAAGGTGCCGTCCAGGTCGAGGTCGCCGCGCACCGCGAATGCGGTGACGATCTTGCCGCTCGGCTGTTTGACGGGTGCGAACTCGATGCGGGGACCGTCCGGCGGCCGCTTGCCCAGTTCCTCTTCGAATTCACGGCGCGCGACGGCCCACGGGTCCTCGCCCTCGTCGTATTCGCCCTTGGGGATCGACCAGGCCCCGTCGTCCTTGCGCGCCCAGAACGGTCCGCCCGGGTGGCCGATGAGCACCTGGACTCCGCCGTCACGCACCCGGTAGAGCAGCAACCCCGCACTCAGCTTCGGCACGCCCTCATTTTTCCTTCCGCGAGCGACCGTGTCTGCACCGCGACACGCCGCGCCCAGGCGTACAAAAGCGGTCGGTCGCCCACTGCGGGTGGCACGAGACTGTCAGCGCTCACGAGACTGTCAACGGTCAGTACTTGCGGTCGCCTTCGCTGCTGTCGAAGAAGTCCCAGTCACCATCGTCGTTCTTTACCTCCATGCGCCAGCCGAGCTCGGGGTCGGCCTTCTGGTCGACGAACCAGGCGTGTGCGTCGTCGGCGCTCTCGATGTCCTTGGTGTCGACGACCTCGCCCTTGGGATTGAGCACGCGATAAGTAGCCATGCCGACACAGTTCCCCGGTTCAACGGGTTTGAATCAGCCGGCTTTCGGCGTCGGAATGCCCTCACTGGCCGAGAACTGCGCGTCCTCCTGTGTGGACAGCCCGAACGAGACGACAGGCCGGTCGAAGAACAGGTCGGTCAGATACGCCAGTGTCACCGCCCAGCGGTTGACGAACCGCGGAATCGCATAGACGTGGTAGGCCCGGGTCACGATCTTGGCGGGAAAGCCGGACAACTGGACGTTGAGCGGATTGGCCACGGCGTAGCGCGGGCCCAGGTCGACGACCAGCCCCATGTTGCGGTGCTTGTAACGCTTCGGCTTGCCGACGCCGAGACTGGCTGCGACGTTGCGCGCCAACACCTTTCCCTGCCGCGTGGCGTGCTGGGCGGTCGGCGGCGTGATCTTGCCCGGCTGTGTGACGTCGGGCACCGCGGCGGCATCGCCCGCGGCGAATACCCCGGAATGGCCGGGAACCTGGAGCTCGGTGGTCACTTTCAGCCGCCCGCGCTCGGTCGGCAGCCCGAGCTTTTCGATCAGCGGTGCACCCGTCACCCCGGTGACCCACGCCACGGTATGGGTCCGGATCAGCGAATCATCGCTGAGTACAACGTGTTCGGCATGCACTTCCTTGAGTGTGACCCCCAATCGGACATCGATGCCGCGCTCTTTGAGCACGCGCTGCGCCGCCTCGCCCAACTTCTCCCCGACTTCCGGCATCACCTGCTCGGCGAGGTCGAGCAGCAGGAAGTTCACCTCGCTCGGGTCGAAGCTCATCTGGTTGGCGGCCGAATCGGCAAGCGCCCGCAGTTGCACGGCCAGTTCCGTCCCCGAGTACGACGCGCCGACCACGACGATCGTGCGCCGCGCCCGACGGCGGCCGGGATCGTCGTCGACGTCGGCCAGTTCGAGTTGCTGGATCACGTGATCGCGCAGATACAGCGCCTCGGCGGTCGACTTGAGACCACGCGCGTGCTCGGCCAGGCCGGGCACGTCGAACAGCTTGGTGACCGAACCGGGGGTCAGCACCAGCCGATCCCACTGCAGCGCCCGCGACCGTTTTTCGGGATCGGTGAACGTGACGGTGCGTCCTTCGAAGTCGACCTCGTCGACCCGGCCGCGGATCGCCTGCACCCCGCGCAAGGCGTTGGCCAGCGGGATCGCGACGAAACGGGCGTCGACCAACCCGCCCGCGACGTCCGGCAGCAGCGGCGTGTACAGCATGTAGTCGACCGGCGAGATGAGCGAGATCTCGACGTCGGGGCGCTGTTTACGCAATTTCTTGGCCAGTGTGCGCGCACATTCGAAACCGGTGAAGCCGCTGCCGACGATTACCACGGAGGTCATGGGCCCGACTGTACGGAACCGGCCCCGGCGGGGAATGCTGGAGGCATGACGCGCCCGGAACCTCTGCGCCGATTCGATCCGTTCCGACCCATCGACATGTTGACCGCGTTGTGGTCGTCGGCCGCGGTGACGCCGGTCACCACAGGGGCGGCCGCGGCGTACCGCACGCTGTTCATGACGGTGCGCAGGCTCGTGGTGGGCAGGCGGCTCAGCGTCAAACTCGACGAGGCAGACCTGACCCTGACGGTCACCGAGTTCGACTCGCACCTCGACTCCCGCGGCCTCTCGGTCGGCCAGCTCAACGACGTCCGGCTGGCCGCACGCGACATCCGGTGCAACGAGGCGCGGTTCGACCATGCCACCGCGGTGTTGCACAACGTCCATATACGGCCGACGGCACCACCGGTCCTGGTCGCGGCTCCCGTCGAGCTGATGTTGGAGATTCCGGCGCCGGTTCTTGACGACGTGTTCCGTTGGGCCGCGCCGCGGCTCGCGGGCGCGATCGGCACCGACGGTGTGGCCCGGTTGCGCCTTGCGCGACGGCCAGGGGCCGGCCACCTCGAGGTCGACGCCCACCTGGACGGCTCGACGCTGTGGCTCAAGCCACGTTGCATCACCTTTCGCCGGACCCGCTGTCCGCTGCCGGCGCGGACCCCGGCCTATCCCGTGCGGCTGCCCGACCTGCCGTACGGTGTCAGACTCACCGCAATCAGCTTCGCGCCGGGCGTGGTGCAGCTGTCGGCGTCGGTGGCGGAGTGGCGGATGGACCTGCCCCTGACCAGGCTCGAGGACATCCTCGGACAGTTGAGCGTCGTCGGCCGTCCGCTGCAACTGAGCCGGTTGGGCCGCCTGCTCTGACGTTATTGCGCATACCCAAGAACGTTGCGCCGCTTAAAATCTGCCATTCTTTCGGTCATTTCCTGCCATGGAATTAAGCCGGACCCTTCTTCGTTGCCGCCTGTGAGCCGTCCGAACACGCTCGAAGCCGAAATTAATTGGTGGAAAATCGATTTCGGCGGCTCGTGGACAGGGAAAAGAGGCAGTATATGAAGAAGATAGGAATCGCAGCAGTAGCGAGCGGACTGGCCGCCGGCCTGATCGGGCTGGCCGCACCGGTGGCCGCCGCACCTTCGGGTTCGCAGAACGCACAGGACACCATCAACCAGCTCAGGTCTGAGGGGTACCGGGTCGTCGTCACTCAGGTGGGTACCGCCCCGCTGAGCGAGGCCGAGGTGGTCGCGGTCCGCGAGGGCCCCACCTTCACCCGGATCGATGCGGGCAGCCCGGTGATCGGGAGCAGCGATAACTACATCACGCATCAGGATCGTCTCGTCTACGTAGACGTCAAGTAGGCAGCATCTGTCGAGAGGGGCACCCGCAGGGGTGCCCCTCTTCGCGTATGGGCACAATTTTGGGCGTGGCCGAACTCGCCCGGTATCAGGACGGGCCCGCACGGGTCGTCATCCTGTCAGACGCCGCCGATGTGGTCTTCCGCACCGACTACGCAGACGGCCAACGGCCGAAGTTCACCGAAACCCGAATGTCGGTCTCCGATTTCGTCGCCCGAGGCGAAGGCCCGTGGCCCTGGTACGACCTCGGTCCTAAACGCGAGGGTGCGTCAAGGGCGCTGGCCGCGCTCGGCGTCGACCCACCGGACTGGACCGAGCCGTTAGAACCGGACGTCCTTGACCTGTTTCGCCGGGCGCAGCGCGGCGACTCGGCGGTGATTGAACTGCTCGCGATGGGTGCCGATCCCGATCCGGTGGACGCGTGTGGTGCATCACCGCTCTGGTATGCGGTGCGCTCACCGGGGCTGGGTATCGCGGTGGCGTTGATCGATGCCGGCGCCGACGCGGGACGCCGCATCGAGTTGTCGGCCCACGGTGAGCACTACACCACGATCCTGCACGAGATCGTGCGCAGGGGCCGCACAGTGGCGCTGAACCATGCACTGGCCAACGGCGTCTGCCCGACGGTGCTCGACTCCGAGGGCGCGACACCTCTGCACGTGCTCAGCAGCGACGCCGACAACGTGAACCCGGAAATGGTGCGCGCCCTGGTGCGTGCCGGTGCGCCGGTCCACGCCGCGCTGCCCGACGGCGCTCAACCCATCGACCGGGCCGCGCGCCTCGTGCTGCCCGCGACCGTCGCGGCGCTCGTCGACCACGGCGCCGACCCCGGGCGCGGCCTCGACGCGCTGATGTCGTGGTGGGCTATGGGGGGAAAAGTCAGCGCCGACCGGGCCGGTGTCGTCGCCGACGTCGTCGATGTGCTGCGCACTGGCGGCGCCGAGGTGACCGCGCGGCACCGTGAGCTCGCGACGGGTGCCGGCGTCACGCAGGTGACGGCGGCGCTGCGTCCTTAAGCAGACCTTGGCGGTCTAGATCCCGAGGAACGGCAGCGGGATCGGGGAGTTACCGCTGCCGATCGACGACACCATTGCGGGGCAGAACATCGAGATGGCGATGCCGGTGAACATGGTCGCCGGGCCCAGTGACATGCCGCCCATGTCGGCGACCTTGGCCGCGACGTTGGCGGCGTTCTGGCCCGGATCGGCCAGCATGGGACACACCTGCTGGCCCACGGCGACCGCGCTGCTCGGGTCACTCATGACGACGCCGGCTTCAGACACCGCGTTGAGGAACGCGTCGTCGACGGGGTCGGCCTGCGCGGGCGCGGCCACCACGGCCGCTGCGGCGAGAAGTCCGGAGGTCAGCGCGAGCGCCGACACGGGTTTGCTAAGCACCCGGGAAGCCTACGCTGTGGAACCCTCAGACGCCCGTCCAGGTGGTGTCGATGGTGGAGCCCACATCAATCACCTTGGCCTTCTGGGAGGCCGGGCTGTCGATCTCGCCGGCGACGTGGGCGGCGATGAACCGCCGGATCTCGGCGTCGATGCCTCCGAGGATCCGGACCAGCTCCCCTCGTAGCGACTTGGACGTGACATGGATGGAGATGTCGGAGGCCCGCGGTTTCTCGACGTCGAGGATCAACAGCAACGGTTCCGCGGCGCGTGCGGTCGCGTTTAGCGCGATCTCGCCGAAAACCATGAACTTCGGCTTGTCGATGCGCAGATCGACCATCATGTCGATCTCCAGCGGGATGCGGATGGCGAACGTGATCATCGGCCCCACGTGGCGGGTCAGTCGCGGTTCCTGGATCCGCACCTTGGCGGTGACCTTCGCGATCTTGCCCGGACCCTGAGCGATCGGGCCCATCTCGAACTCGTCGCCGGCGATTTCGGCGATGGCGCTGCCGACGCGCTGCTCGGTCACGGCGACCTCGAAGAATCTACGGCCGAATTCCTCGTAGGTGATCTCGGTGGGCTCATCGTCGACAGGCATGGTGCTCATACAGTCTCACGCGCCCACTTCACGCTGTACGCGACGCGACTGCCGCGACCGAATCGAGACACCTCGTACACGCCTCTCGCGACGTTCCCGCAACCGTTCCGCGATCCGTGCTTTCCCGTCAACGACCGTCGTTGCTGCGCGCCTCGGCTCCGCTCTCCTCCGCGTCGATAGCGTCGTCGGAGAACGTCTGGCCGACGTAGGTGCCGTCGTCGTCGCCGTTGTCCTTACCGGCGCGGGAGGCTGCCACGTGGTCGTCGTCGGTGACGCCCTCTTCGCTGGTGTCGTCGTCTTCGCGCGGAGTCATGCGGCCGGGTTACCCGCAGTGGATGTTGTCAAACGGTCCGTGGAGGGAGACCGGGGAGGCACCAGCTTGAGCGCCAAGAGCCCGAGCGCGGCCACGATGAGGGCCGGTGTCCCGTACAGCAGGACCCCCATGGCCAGGGTTGTGGTCGAACCGCTCATCGCGGCGGCCACCACGTAGATCGAGAACACCCAGCTCGCCATCAGGGCGACGCTCATCACGACCACCGCGACGGCCATGCTGCGGGCTGCCCCGTAGTGCCGGTAACCGGTGACAGCGAGCACCGCGACGGTCGGGATGCCCAGGATGGCGGCGGCCGCCCATATCTGGTCGAGCGTCGCGAGCCGTCCGATCGTGGGCAGGATCAGGCAGGACGCCAGCACCGCGGCCACGACCACGCCCACAACGGCGACCTCGCGTGAATCAGTGTGTCGCATGGTTGCCGGGTTGCCCCGGGCCGAGGAGGCGAAACGTCGGGTGGTTCAGCCCACCGGGGCGGCGTAGTAGCGGATTCGCCTGATCGCGAACGGCTTCGCCGCCACGTCGGCGATGAGCACATCGCAGGACCCGGCGCCCTCGATGCCGCACACCAGGCTGTGACCCGAACCGATCAGTTTGCGCGAGCGGGCGCCGGTCAGCCGGGACAGCAGCTCGGTGCTGCCCATCGGTGTGTGCTCGCCCGCGGTGATCTGTGCGCCGCCGCCCAACCAGCGCCGCACCCCCACCTCGTCACCGGCATGAGCGGCCGCCAGGAACTCGTCGAACCGACGCTTACCCTGGGGGCCGATCCCACGGAAGCCGCCGAGAAAGCCGAGCGCCCCGACGATGCCCTGGTTCGTCAGCAGCCCCCGTGACAATTGCAGCCCGGCGGGCACCGATCGGATCCCGCCTCTGAGGAACTGCCCGACCATCGCCGGAAGCTCCCAATAGGCTGACAGCTCAGCGATTTTCAGCTCGTTCGCGTCGTCTTCGAGGTGGTAGCGCAGGTAGGCGGGAATCCGCATCGTCAAACCGGCCGCCATCTTGACCTCGAGCTTCAGATCGCGGACCACGGTCGAGCCCACGACGATGTCGACGTCGCGGTGGAACGTGATGTCGCGCGGACCGACGAAGGTGTCGTAGAAGCGGGTGATGGCCGTCGTCCCACGGTGCGGTTGCGAACCCACCGGGTCTTCGATGATCGCGTCGAAGGTGAAGGCGGCGACCCACGCCTCGCGGTCGTGGACGGCGACCGCGGCCGGGGATCGCTCGACGGCGGCCAGGGCGTCGGCCCGGGAGATGGCCATAGAGGTTGCCTACCACTTCGGGATCGCTTCAGTCGACTACTTCCCCGCATGCGGGCACACTGGAAGAGACACCGCGCACAGGTGCGGGCGCCCCAGGAGGAGGCACGATGAGCAGCAACGGCCCGTTCGGGTTCGACCCCGAGGAGTTTGACCGCGTCGTGCGCGAAGCCGGTGAGGGCCTGCGCGACGCGCTCGACGGCTTCGGCAGGTTCTTCAGCACGTCGGGGGAACGCGCGGGCTGGGCCAACCTGGTCGACGAGTTCACCCGCTCGTCGCGGCCCCGACGCGAACCGGAGACCACCGGGGAGACCGGTGACGGGGTGTGGGCGATATACACCGTGGACGACGACGGCGGTGCGCACATCGAGCAGGTCTACCCCACCGAATTGGACGCGCTGCGGGCCAACAAGAACAACACCGATCCCGCCCGCAAGGTGCGCTTCCTGCCGTACGGCATCGCGGTCAGCGTGTTGGACGCATCTGACCCCGAATCCACCCCGAGCGACGACGCCTAGCGCGAAACCGTCTACGCCGCTTCACTGTTGGTTGGTCGGCTGAACTTCGAGCACTCGCTGGATATCGGGCTTCATCTGCTGTAGCTGCTGGCCTGCATAGCCCCAGCTGTGGATGCCCGCGGGGAAGTTGAAGACGCCGTTGTTTCCGCCGGCGGCGATGTATGCGTCGACGAAAGCCCGGTTCGACTCGATCGCGAAGCCCTCGAGGAAGCCGAGCCCTGCGATGGGCGCGTCCGGATTGGTCAGCGCGGGGTCAGTGAGTGTGCCGTCGCCGCAGTAGATCCAGACGCGCGTTCCGTTGGCGGCGAGCCGACCGGCCTGCACCGTGGGATCGTTGCGGGCCCACGCCGGATCGCCGGGCGGGCCCCACATCGCGGCGGGATCGAAACCGCCGTTCCACATCTGGGCCACCCTGACCTGACCTGGGCCGTTGGGTGCGGACAGGTTCAGAAAGCCCGACAGCGATCCGGCGTAACTGAACAGCTGCGGGTGGTAGGCCGCCAGGATCAGCGCCGCCGAACCGCCCATCGAGAACCCGACCACGGCGTTGCGGGTCGGCCGGACCCCTTTGGAGGCCAGCCACGCCGGGAGTTCCTGGGCGAGGAAGGTTTCCCACTTGTAGGTGTAGGTCGTGCCGTTGCCGGCCGCGGGCGCATACCAGTCGGAGTAGAAGCTCGACTTGCCGCCGACGGGCATCACCACCGAGATGCCTGAGCCGGCATACCAGTCGAAGGCCTGGGTGTTGATGTCCCAGCCGTTGAGGTCGTCGCCGGCCTCCATGCTGTCGAGCAGATACAACGCCGGTGAATCGGCGCCGGCGTCGAGAAACTCGACACGGACGGTGCGGTTCATCGCCGCCGACGGCACTTCCAGGTGTTCGATCGGAAGGCTCGGATCCGAAAAGGCCTGTGCGGTTGGGCTGGCACCGCCGGCAGCGACGGCCGGCAGCATCGCGGCAGCCACCGTTGCTGCAACCCATCGCGTAGCCCGGCGGAGTGACGGCCAATTCACGAGCGCCATCGATGACCTCCCTATCATCGCCGACCCTTTGCGGACCATACGCCCGCGAAGAGCCATCACCCGCGCTTTTCGCAACACTCGCCCCTCTTTCGCGAAATGGCATTCCGGCAGGGAAAGTTCGAGTGGACGCCTGCCGGAAAGCAGTTCGACGACGGAATCGACGCACGATCCCGGAGCGCCGTTTTGCTAAGTTTGTATAAATAGCGACTTGGGCGGGCGTATGGTGCGCTCGACGCGGACCTCGCCCGTTGGTCGACGAGGAGGCGCGCCGTCATGAGACCCCTGACATACGAACGGCTTTTCATCGGCGGCCGATGGGAGGCGCCGGCCACCGGGCAACGTATCGCGGTCATCTCGCCGCACACCGAGGAGCAGATCGGCGAGACGCCCGAGGCCGCCGCCGGCGATGTCGACCGCGCGGTGCAGGCCGCGCGCAAGGCGTTCGACGAGGGCCCGTGGCCGTGGATGAGCGTCGACGAACGCATGGAGAAGGTCGAGAAGCTCGCGACGGTCTACGCGGCGCACACCGACGAGATGGCCGACCTCATCACCGCGGAAATGGGCTCGCCGCGCAGCTTCAGCCGGTTGGGGCAGGCCACCGGTGCGCTGGCCCAGATGCATCTGATCCTGGCCACCGCGAAGGAGTTTCCGTGGATCGAGCGCCGCCGAGGGTTGTTCGGCGACGTACAGATTCGGCGCGCACCCGTCGGCGTGGTTGGGGCGATCGTGCCGTGGAACGTACCGCAGTTCCTCATCATGCCGAAGATGATCCCGGCGCTCATCGCGGGCTGCGCGGTCGTGGTCAAACCGGCTCCCGAGACGCCCATCGACGCGCTGTGGCTGGCCGAGATGCTCGAGGAAGTCGACCTTCCCGAAGGTGTCGTCTCGGTCCTTCCGGGCGGACGCCACACCGGTGAGCACCTGGTGCGTCACCCCGGGGTGGACAAGATCTCGTTCACCGGTTCGTCGGCCACCGGACGCCATATCGCCGCCGTATGCGGGGAGCAACTCAAACGCGTCAGCCTCGAGTTGGGCGGTAAGTCGGCGGCGATCATTCTCGACGACGCCGACATCGAGCGCACCGTCGAGCATTTGAAGACGGCCAGCCTGATGAACAACGGGCAGGCGTGCGTCGCGCAGACGCGGATCCTGGTCAGCGAACGCCGACACGACGATGTGGTGGATGCGCTGAGCGCGATGATGTCGGGGCTTCAGGTGGGTGATCCCGCCGACGATTCCACCGACATCGGCCCGCTGGTGGCGCGGCGTCAACAGCAGAGGGTGCAGGGCTACATCGACGCCGGGCTCGCCGAGGGGGCGCGAATGGTGTTGGGCGGCAACGACTCACCATGTGAGCGCGGATGGTACGTCCAGCCGACGCTGTTCACCGACACCACCAACGCGATGCGCATCGCCCGCGAGGAGATCTTTGGGCCCGTGCTGACCGTGCTCACGTACTCCGACGAACGCGACGCGATCCGGATCGCCAACGACAGCGACTACGGGCTGGCAGGCTCGGTCTGGACGGCCGACGTCGCGCACGGGCTGGAGATCGCCGCGCAAGTTCGGACCGGCACCTACGGGATCAACATGTACACGCTCGATACGACCATGCCGTTCGGGGGGTTCAAGCAGTCCGGAATCGGTCGCGAGTTCGGCGCGGAGGGACTGTCGGAGTACGTCGAGTTGCAGACGACCATCAGCGCGGACAAGATGCCCGACTTAACGTGACAGCTCGAGCGTCAGCTCCGCCGGGCAGCACAGCTCTCCGCGTTGGTTGGTCACGGTGATCTGCAGATCGACCAGGGCGCTGTCCCGCTTGGCCACGACGCGACCGCGACCCACCATCGAGTCGCCGGCGTAGATGGAGCCCAGCAGGGTGATCTTGCGGCGCACCACGCGGCTGTAGGGGCCGGCCCAGTCGGTGGCGATCCGGTCGACGAATCCGGCGATGTGCATCGTGTTGACGAAGATCGTCGGGTACCCCTGCTGTTCGGCGTAGCGCGGGTCGTAGTGTGCGGGAAAGTAATCCCACGTCGCGCCGGGGTTCATCACGACGCGCTGGTAGTCGATGTGGTCCACCAGTTCCGGCAGGTCCGTAGGGACAGTCACCCGATCCCATTGCACGCCGAGGTCTGCCCTCATGTCTGCGCTCCGGGAGTGAACCGAAACAAGGTGTTGCGGTTGACGGCGACCAATGTGCCGTCGTCGCGGTGGAACTCGTCGCACGTTTGCACGAAGTGGCCCACCCCGAGGCGGGTGCGCTTCTGAGGCGAGACCGAGACGACCTCCTCGATCAGGTGCAAGCGATCCCCTTCCACGATCGCGCAGGCGAACTCGGCGTCGTTGGCGGCGTTGATGAATGTGGTCCCGGGCAGCGGCACGCGAATCGCAATCGCCGCGATCGGCGGCCGGCCGTTCGGCAGCCACGGCGGCGGGATCAGCCACCCCATCAGCAGCCCGGGTGGGGCCAGCAACCCGCCCCACTGGCGGCGGGCGAAATCCTCGTCCCAGTAGCCCGGATTGGAGTCGCGGACCATGGCCGCGAAGTGCTGGATGCGGGCCGCGCTCACCGCGGTCCCGGCGTACCGCGGCTCGGTGCGCGTACCGACCATCTGCAACGCGTCCTCGTACGTGCCGAACGCCAGCTCGTAGCGCACAGTCTCGGTCACCCCGGTAGCGCGCTCTCTCGCGGAGCCGCATCCCAGGCCAGTCGGCGCGAGGCGAAGTACCACCCGCCGCGCTCGTAGACGAGACGGTCGGTGTAGCTGCCGGTGGTCTGGAGTTCGTTGTCGCAGAACAGCAATGCGACGCACTGTTGAGTCGCTTCGACGCCGTCGACGGTGATGTCGTGGTCGACGGTGACCAGCCGCCGTCCGTTCCCACCGTCGAAGGCGTCCGCAAGGGTGGTGAACGACTCCTCGCCCCTGGTGTAGGTCGCACCGGAATGCCGGAAGGTGGCGAGCCAGCCGGCCAGGTCACCGCTGGAGAACAACCGGTTGTGCCTGGCGTCCAGGTTGAGGATTCCTGCCCGCCCCGCCAGCCCGTCGAGCACGTACTGCTGTTGGTAGCTCAATGACATCGTCTGTCTCTCCTTCACCGACTCAGCAGGTAGCCGTGGGCTTCTCGGTCCCACACCGCCGCGCTCAGGCCCCGTTGCCGCAGAAGATCCTTCCGCACCCGCCCGACGACGTTTTTCGGAATCTCGTCCAGCACTTCGAGATACCGGGGCACGCAGAAGTACGGCATGCGCGCCGCGCAGAAGTCCAGCAGCTCGGGAAGATCGACCGTCGCGCCGGGACGAACGGTCACGACGACGAGGATGTCGTCCTCACCCAAATCGCTCGGGACGGCGACCGCGGCGGCTTCCGCGACCGCCGGGTGCTGCATCACCACCTGCTCGAGCTCGACCGAGGACACGTTCTCCCCGCGCCTGCGCAGCGAGTCCTTGGCGCGGTCGACGAACGTCAGATTGTGGTTGTTGTCGAGGAAACCCAGATCGCCCGTCCGGAACCACTCCGGGTGGCGTTCAATGCGCAGGCCGCGGTGCCCGGGCGCGGACGACACATACCCCTCGCTCATCACATGCGCTGTCCGCGGCCGGCACGCGATCTCACCCGTCACGCCGACGGCGACGGGGCGACCGTCCCCGTCGACGACGCGTACCTCGAAGGCCGGGTTGACTTGTCCTGACGTACCCGGGACCCCGTCGTCCGAAACCGCCTTGTACGCGATCGGGAACGCTTCGGTCAGCCCGTACATCGTCACGACGCGGCACCGGTACCGATCCTCGATCGCGCGGTACAGCCTGGCTGAAATGGGTGCGGCCGAGATGAAGCGGATCCCGAGCTGCGCGTCGCGGGGATCGGGCGGCAGAGTCCACAGCATCGACACCATCGCACCCGCCCCAGCGAACCCCGCTGCGCCACAGGCGCGCAGCTCGTCGCACACCTCGGCGGGGTGGAACGCGCTTGCCAACACGCTGGTACCACCGACGAGCATCGGCGCCAGCACCGTCGGGGCGGCGCTGAGGTGGAACAGCGGCATTGCCGTCCAGATCACGTCGCCCCGGCCGTAGTCCCATGCCGACGCGACGGTGGCGGCCGCGACGAACAGGTAGTGCCACGTGGTCGCCACCGCCTTCGACGGACCGGTGGTTCCCGAGGTGAAGAACAGGGCTCCCACGTCGTCGGCGTCGGTGTGCACCGTCGGGCAGGTGGCGCCGTCCGATGCGTTCAACTCCGCGGCGACCAAACCGTCGATGGACAGGGTCGCCGCCGAGGCGTCGAGGTGGTCGGTCACCTCGGCGAGTCGAGCGCGACGGGCGTCGTCGGTCACCACCAGCCTGGCCTGCGACGCGTTCAGCGCGTTCCCCAGGAAATCGCCCTTGTTCGCGGCGTTGACCGCCGCACTCACCGCGCCCAACCGGGCGGCACCGAGCCAGAAGTACACCCACTCCGGACAGGTGCCGGCGAACAGCGCGACGGTGTCACCGCGGCGCACGCCGCGGTCGGCCAGCATCGCCGCGGCGGCGCAGGACCGGTCGCGCATCTGGGCGAACGTAATGGGCGTACCGTCGATCGACATCATCACCTGGTCGCCGAACTGGTCGACACGGCGGTCGAGAACCGAAGCGACCGTGAACCGTTCGACGCCGAAAGCCGCGGGCTCGACGGGCCACGTCCGGTCCGCGGGCATCAAACCTGCGCCGCGGACGGGTCGGGTTCGCCGGTCGCCGTGTATCCGAAGTCGGTCGCCGATGGTTGGATACCGGGATAAAACCGGTGCGCCCAGCGGCGCAGCGCGGCGTAGTCACGGGCTTCCTCGGGCGCAAGGTTCGGTTTCTCCAGGTACTTCATGTTCTCCCAGGTGAAGAAGTCCTGTTTGATGACCTCCTGCTGCAGCTGCAAGAACTTCGCGGCGCGGCCGGTCGGCTTGTCGCCGCGGTCGCCGTGTTCGCGAATCGACGCCTGGGTGTAGAAGTAGTCGGTGTAGTCCTCGTCGACCGGGGTTTGGCCCGTCACCTGCACGGTGGCGACCAACTCCGAGGGGAAGCGCACCACGCCGAGGCCCAGCGAGTAGTTGTCGTAGATGATCTTCGCGTCGACGGGCCCGTTGGGCGTGAGCCACGTCTTCGCCCGCCCCCCACCGAAATTCGCGTTGACCGTCGCGTGCAGGTGATAACCGGACACCTCGAACGACGCGGTGTGGGCGGGGTTGGCCGCCTTGTGCACGTACTGCACGTGGTAGGGGTCGGCCGCGTTCTCGATGATCATCTGCGCATGCACCTTGACCCTGTTGACCATCCGGGTGTGGGGGTGCAGCGGGTAGTACTCGCCGGTCTCGAGCTCGGGCAACACCGGCGGCTGCCAGTACGGCGCGCGGCCGTGGCGTTCGTGCCAGACGAGGATGAAGCCGTACCACTCGGTGCACGGGTAGCGCTTGATCCGCACGTTCTGCTTGCAGCCGATCTTGCTGTACGGGATCAGCGCGTTGGTGCCCTCGCCGGTCCACTGCCAGCCGTGCCACGGGCAGACGATGTTCTCGCCCTCGACGGTGCCGCCGACGCCCATGTTCGCGCCCAGGTGCTGACAGTAGGCGTCGAGCACGTTCACCCGACCCGATTGCGTCCGGAAGATCACCAGCTCCTCGCCGAAGTAGTGGGCGCGTTTGACCTGACCCTCGACCAGGTCTGAGGAGAATCCGACGATGAACCATCCGGTCGGGAACCGGTAAGTCGACAGGCTGATTCCGCTGGGCCCGAATTCGCGCTCCGACGGGTCGAGGGTGGGATCGTCGACCGTGTCCGTCATCGCACAACTCCGTCCGCGCACGCACCAGCCGAGGTCAGCGGCGCTGTCCGTTGCCTATTTTTATTATTTTAGGCATTCTGGTCAAGAACGGCGAAGGGAACGGCGCATGGTCACGACCACTCCGGTGGACCTGTCCGATCCTGCTTTGTGGCAGAACGGCTTTCCCGACGCGCTGTTCGCGGAGCTGCGGCGCGAGCGACCGATCTTTCGGCACGAGCTCACCGACCGGGTGGCGGCGACGCTGAAACGCGACTTCTGGATGACCACCAAGGTGCACCACGCGCACCGCATCCACCGTGACACCGAATCGTTCACTGCCGCCGAGGGACCGTTGATCCAGGGCGTCGGCGCCGTGGGCGCCTTCCCGACGATCATCAACATGGATCCACCCGATCTGATCAAGCGGCGCCGGGTGATGTCACACGCGTTCACCCCTAAGGCGATCGGGAAGCTCGAGCAGGACATCCGCACGCGGGCCGTCGGCCTGATCGACCACTTGCTGGAGCGCGGCGGCGGCGACTGGATCGCCGATGTCGCCGATGCTCTGCCCATGTCGGTGATCGGCGACATCGTCGGGATACCCGACGAGGACAGACCGGAGATCTTCGACACCTTCGACCTGATCCTGCAGGCGAATTCGGCTTCGTCGGGACAGGAGGCCGAACAGCAGCATCTCGAGCTGTTCGGCAAGGTCTTCACCTATGCCTCGGAACTGACCGCGGCGAAGCGCCTGCAACCCACCGACGACATCTGGAGCACCCTGGCCACGGCCGTCGTGACCGACGAGAACGGCGAGCAGCTGTCGATTCCGGCCACCGAGCTCGACATCTTCTTCTTCGTGATCGCGTTCGCGGGCAGTGACACCACGAAGAACGCCTTGGCCTACGGGCTCCGGGCGTTCGTCGACAATCCCGAACAGATCGAGCGTTACCGCACGGATCCGTCGGTGCGCCAGTCGGCGGTCGAAGAAGTGCTGCGATGGTCCACACCGGTGGCGTTCTGGAGCCGGGTCACCAAGGTTGACGTCGAGATCGACGGCATCACAATCCCCCGAGGCGAGCGCGTGGTGTCGATGTTGCGGTCGGCCAACCGCGACGAGGACGTGTTCGTCGATCCGTTCGTGTTCGACATTGCTCGCGCGGACAACCCGCACGTGGCGTTCGGCGGCGGCGGACCGCACCACTGTCTCGGTGCGATGCTGGCCCGGGCGGAGATCCGCGCTGTGCTCGACGAGTTGTTGTGCCGGGCCGAGGACATCACGCTCGGACGGGTCGAGGTCACCTACCCGACCCTCACCAACAACATGACGATCTACCACTCGATGCCGATCTCGTTGCGGCGCCGCTGAATTCACAACCCCTTCGGTCGAAACCCGATGACACCCTGGGCTTCGAGCCGTTCCAGGTCGCTTGCGGTCAGACCGCACAGTTCGGTGAGGACCTCGGCGTTGTGCTCACCAAGTGTCGGTGGTGGGCGCCGCAGCCATCGTTCGCTGTCGGGCAGCCGGGTGAACGGCGGGCACGGGTAGAGGTTCTCCCCGGTACGGGAATGGTCCAGCTGCTCGAAGAACCCGCGGTGACGCAGTTGGGGGTTCTCGGTGACGAGGGACGGCGACACCACGACCGCGGCGGGCACGCCCGCGCGCACCAGTTCCTCGGCGGCGACTTCGGCGTCGAGCGCCGCAAGCCAGGTCTGGAGCTCCGCACCTCCGGTGACATCGGCAAGTGCGGTCAGTTCGTCTTCGGTGCGCGCGGCGAGTGCGATCCAGCTGTCGTCCCCTGCACACCGATAGACGTCCTGTACGGCCGCCCCGAGCCCCCGGTTGCCTCGTCGTTCCAACACCCGCCCGAACACCTCGTATTCGATTGTCTGAACGGCCGTTACGTTGAGTACCGCCTCGATCATCGGCACCTCGACGAGCTGCCCCTCGCCCGTACGGTCGGCGAACTCGAGCGCAGCGAGCGTCGCGAAGGCGGCGTGGGCACCGGCGAGCGGATCACAGGCTCCGCGCGGGGCGATCGGCGGGCCGTCGGGCATACCCGTGACCCAAGCCAGGCCGGCGATCTGCTCCATGGTCGGAGCGAAACCGACACGGTCACGCCAGGGGCCGGTCAACCCGAACGCGGGCATCCGCACCACGACCAGGCGCGGATTGAGTGCGAGCAGCGCGGCAGCGCCGAGGCCGAATTGCTCCATCACGCGCGGCGAGAAGTTCTCCACCACGACGTCCGCCTGACCGATCAGGCGCCGAACCAGCCGAAGCCCTTCCTCGGACTGCAGATCGAGGGTGACCGACCGCTTATTGGTGTTCATCGCGTGGAAGACCCAGCCGTACTCCCACCAGTCGTCGACGTCCTTGCGCATCCCGCCCGAATAGCGGATGCCGTCCGGGCGCTGGATGGATTCGATTTTGATGACGTCCGCGCCGAACGCGGCCAACGAATGGGTGGCAGCCGGACCGGCCCAGAACGCGGTGAAGTCGACGACCCGCACCCCCGCGAGCGGCATGCGCCCGGTAGCTACCGATTCGGCACGCAGTTCCCGTGGTTCCCAGAGTGTTTCATCGTCACCGTCACCGACGGCGGGTGAGGTGCGGACCGGAGCGGGACGCGCGCTCGACATCAGCCACGGCGGTCGCGGCTGGCGAAACCCGGCCGGGTTGTCGACGTAGACCTCCCGTTCGCGAAGGTGATCCATCGACGGGATCGTCGCGCCGTTGCCCAACGGCGCCAACGGCAACCGGAACAGCTGTCCCAGTTCGACGATGTCGGCGACCGTGCGTTCCCTCATCCACGGGTCGATGCGTTCGCGGATCCAGTCGCGGTAGTCCCATCGGCCGATCTGGAACTGCAACTGCGCGATCTCCGTCAACTCCGGGCAGTCGACCATAGCGGCGAAGTCCAGCCACTGCTGGCCGGTCACCATGCTGATCCCGACGTAACCGTCCTTGGCGGGTTCGATGGACGGTACCTCCACCGACCGCCGCACGGGCGGGACTTGCAGGAGCGCCGAATGCAGCCATTCCCCACTCTGCATCAGCGTGATGGCCTCGAGCATCGACATGTCGAGGTGGCCACCCGCTCCGCCGTCACGTACGCGCCGCCGCAGAGCCAGCGCACCGTAGGCGGCCCACGTTCCACCCATGTACTCCCCCAGATCTCCGCCGATCGAGATTGGCGGACCCGCCGGATCGCCGCGGAACCCGGTGAGCCCCGACGCGGCCTGCAGCGTGAATTCGGTGGCGGGCCGCCGAGACCACGGCCCCGTCCAGCCGAAGTCCGAGATCGAGACGACTATGCATCCGGGCGACGCCGCCAGCAGCGCTTCGGGGTCGACACCATTCCGTCGGGCAGCGGCCTCATCCGCGGTCACCACGATGATGTCGGCGCACGACAGCAGATGTTCTGAAACGCGTGTGACGCAGCGCTTTCCGGCGTTGAGATAGCAGAACAGCGGCGAGTCGGCGTCGTCACGGAGCGTGCTGTCGGTGACTGTGACCCGGCGCAGCGGATCGCCGTCGGGCGATTCGATCTTGACCACATCGGCGCCCGCGTCGGCCAACAGCTTGCCGCAGTACGCCCCGGCGATGCGGTCGCTGATCTCGAGGACCCGCACATCGTTCAGCGGGGTGGGTACCGTGCCACTCACACCGCCGCCCACGCGCACCTCCCGGTCCGCCGTCATCTTAGTGACAACTGGCACATGGCAGGGCAACGCTGCAGGTGGCCGGGCTATCACTGTTAATATTGCTAAGATATGACAACACTGGGAATCGGGCCCGAGGCACGTCGCCGCCTCGGCGCGCGCCGCACAGCGGAGATCGTGGCCGACGAGCTGCGCCGGCAGATCATCGAGGGTGAACTCAACGACGGCGACCTACTGCCGCGTCAAGAAGTGCTCGTCGAGCAGTTCAACGTGAGTCTGGTGTCGCTACGAGAAGCCCTGCGAATTCTGGAGACTGAAGGCCTCGTCTCGGTGCGTCGAGGTAACCGTGGCGGAGCGGTCGTGCATGCGCCCGCCAAAGCCAGCGCCGCCTACATGCTGGGCCTGCTGCTGCAGAGCGACTACGTGCCGCTTGCCGACCTCGGCACGGCGCTACAGGAACTCGATCCGATGTGTGCGGCGCTCGCCGCGCGCAGACCCGACCGCCGTACGACGCTAATCCCCACACTCAGGGAACTCAATGCGGCGATGGCCGAACACATCGACGACGGAGCACGGTTCACCGAGATCGGCGGGCAATTCCACGATGAGATCGTCCGCGGTTGCGGTAACCACACGATGATCGCGGTCGTCGGCAGCCTGGAGACACTGTGGACCGGGCACCTGAACTGGTGGGCCGAGGAGAGCGCCGCCAAGGGCGAGTACCCGGCGATGAACAAGCGCCGCATCGCGCTGACCGTCCACACCAAGATCACCGACGCGATCGAGTCGGGCGACGGCGAACGCGCCCGCAAGCTGGCCGCCAAGCACGTCGCCGACACTCAGACCTACCTGTTGGCAGGAAATCCCGAACAACGGATCGTCGCACTGTCACCGCAGGCGCTCGCGCAGCGGAAGCGCTAGACGGCTTGAAAGGCAATGCGTGCGAACGGCTTTGATCACCGGCGGTAGCGGTGGAATTGGCAAGGCGTGCGGGTGCAAGCTCGCCGAACTCGGTTACGACGTGGTGTTGACGGCACGGCGTGAGGCGCCGCTACGGGCCGCCGCCGAGGAGATGGGCGCGCGCTACGTCGTCGCCGACGCGAGCCTGCCGTCAGGGTTCGCCCCCGCCGTCGAGGCGGCAGGCACCATCGACCTGCTGGTGCACGCCTCGGGGATCCTCGGTGGAACCTACGCCCGCAAACAGACTTTCGAGCAGTGGCGCGCGACGATGTCGGCGAACCTGGACTCCTGCTTCGTGGTGACGTCGGCCGCGCTGCCACGGATGCGGGCCGGCTCCCGGTTCGTGTTCATCTCGTCGTCGGCGGCTCATGAGCCGATGCGGGCCCGCACCGCCTACTCGGCGGCGAAGGCGGGCATGAACGCGTTCGCCGGCGCGCTGGCGCAGGAGGTCGACCGCGACGGGATCAACGTGCACGTGGTCACTCCCGGGCCCGTCGAGACCGAGATGCTTCAAGACGTACCGTTCGAGATGTATGCGATCCGGGCCGCCGATGTGGCCGACGCCGTCGCCTGGCTCGACACCGTCGACCCCGCAGTGGACGTGCCGGAGATCAGGTTGCATGCGATCACGCGCGGGCCGTCGGCCCGTCCGCCCGTCGTCCCCCTCGAGGCACAACGCCGCGCCAACACGTGATTTCGGTGGCTCCGCAGCCCCTGCGCTTACCTTGACCTAGATTACCTAAAATAGTAAAGATGGGCGGGTAGAGCGCCAACCCCGCTGCCGGGAGGCAAGGTGACGATCAGCACCCGTTCGGATGACCAGACCGCTCCCGATGTGGCCAGCGATCCCTACGGTTTCTTCGAGCGCATGCGCAGGACGGAGCCGGTGTGGCGCGGCACCATCATGGACACCACCGACATCCCGCCGGAGCTCCTGCCACCAGAGGAATGGACGGTGTTCGACTACGACAGCGTGTACAACGCCTTCCGCGACAGCGACGTCTACGGCTCGGAGGTGTACCACCGCACCATCGAGTTGGTGTTCGGTCCGACCATCCTCGGGATGCGCGGCAAACAACATCACGACCACCGCAGCCTGGTGGCCAAGGCGTTCCGGCAGACCGCGCTGGCCCAGTGGGAACCCGAGGTGATTGTCCCGATCTGCGAGAAGCTGGTCGACGAGTTCATCGACGACGGCGAGGTCGACCTGGTCAAGGCGGTGACCTTCGAGTTCCCGACCCGCGTCACCGCAGAGCTGTTGGGGCTCCCGCAAGACGATCTGGAGATGTTCCGCCGCCTCTCACTCGAACTGATCTCGATCACCGAAGACATCGAGGCGGGATTGACCGCTTCGGTCGAACTCGGCGCGTACTTCCAGCAGCAGGTGGACCAGCGGCGCCGCCGGATGACCGACGACGTCATCGGCGACTTGGTCGGCGCTGAGATCGACGGTGAACGGCTGACCGACGAGGCGATCATCTCGTTTCTGCGACTACTGCTGCCCGCCGGGCTGGAGACCACCTACCGGTCGTCGGGCAACCTGCTGTATCTGCTGTTGACGCACCCTGATCAACTCGAGGCGGTCCAACGCAACCGCGAGCTGATCGGAGCCGCTTTCGAGGAGGGGTTGCGTTTCGAGACACCGCTGGTGAGCGTTCCGAGGTCCACGACACGCGACGTGGAGGTGCACGGTATTTCCATACCGGAGGGCGCACAGGTCAACCTCTGTATCGGATCGGCAAACCGCGACGAAAAGCGTTGGGACAACGCGAATGTATTCGACATCCACCGTCCGCGGCGTGCTCACACCTCGTTCGCCGGCGGGCTGCACAGCTGTCTGGGAATGCACTTGGCCCGAGTGGAGACCAGGGTGATGTTGACCAGTTTGTTCGACCGTGCAACGGATTTCGAGTTGCAGGTCGATGACGACACCCGGCTCGCCGGTCTGCCGTTCCGCTCCCCCATCCATCTGCCGGTCACGTTCCGCCCGACACGATGAGGAGCCGCGCGGCGATCGTGCACGACGTCGGCGGTCCATGGTCGGTCGAAGAGTTCGAACTCGACCCGCCGCGAGCGGGTGAGGTGCTCGTCGAGATGGCTGCGGCCGGGTTGTGTCACTCCGACGATCACATCCTCAAGGGCGACATGTCGGTCTCCAACGAGATCGCCCGCCAGTACGGTCTGACACCGATGTTCCCGATGATCGGGGGCCACGAGGGGTCTGGCAGGGTGCTCGAGACCGGCGAGGGTGTGACCGAATTCGCGGTCGGCGATCACGTCGTGATGTCGTTCGTCGCGGTGTGCGGCCAGTGCCGCTGGTGCGCCTCCGGGTTGGAGTACCTGTGCGACGAGGGCGCCGGGACGATGGTGCCAGGCATGCCGACCGATCTGACGTTTCGCCACCACACCACCGACGGCCGTCCACTTGGGCACTTGTCGAAGGTCGGTGCATTCGCCGAGCACACCGTGGTGTCGGCGCACTCGCTGGTCAAGATCGACCCGCACCTGCCGCTCGTCACGAGCGCGCTGCTGTCCTGCGCGGTTCCGACCGGCTACGGTTCGGCCGCCAACCGCGCGAACGTGCGCGGCGGTGACACCGTCGTGGTGATCGGGGCCGGTGGCATCGGAACCGCGGCCATCCAAGGCGCGCGGATCAACGGCGCCGCACAGATCGTGGCCGTCGACCCAGTCGAGTTCAAACAGAAGGCCGCGCTGCAGTTCGGCGCCACACACAGTGTTTCGACCCTCACGGAGGCGCTCGACCTCGTACGCGACCTCACCAACGGCGTGATGGCCGACAGTGTCGTGGCCGCGCCGTCGCTCATCGCGGGCGAGGACGTCGAGGCCTACCTGAAGCTGACGCGCAAGGGCGGCACCTGCGTGCTGACCGGGATGACGGCCCAGACAACACGATCGGCGAAGATCGCGCTGCAGGACTTCATCCTGTGGAACAAGAACCTCGTCGGCACCGTCTTCGGTTCCTGCAACCCGCGAGCCGACATCAGCCGGCTGGCCACCCTCTACCAGTCGGGCCTACTTCGGCTCGACGAGATGATCACCCGCCGGTATCGGCTCGACGACATCAACCGCGCGTACGACGACCTGCTGGAGGGCGAGATCATCCGAGGCGTCATCGATTTCGCGCTCGACTAGAGCGCGGGCAGCCCGGCCGGATCGCGACTAGTACTGGCCCAGTGGGCGACACACGTTGGAGATGGGATTCCAGTACTCGCCCGGTGCGCATGCCAACGGGGCGGTCGCCACCGGACCGCGACACACGTTCGCGACCGGATCCCACCACCCGTTCGGGCAGTCGAGGGGTTGCGCCGCACCGGTTGCCGCGGTTGCGATCGAGAAGGCCGCGATCGGGCCGGCAGCGGCGGCGAGGACCATCGCACGAGAACTGATCTTGCTCATGCGACGAGCTTGCCCCGAATGGTGCCGTCGCAAACCGCCGGCTCCGGAGAAAACCGCTTAACCGGTTGATCACACGCATCAGGTGCGTGCGATCAACCCGTTAAGCCCCAAAGTCGCCCGTGTCAGGGCAATACGACGTCGAGCCGCTCCCAGCCGCGGACCGTCGACGTCGGCGCGAGCCGCGCGGTCGCGGTGTCGATGTCCCACTCCGGCCAGCGGTTGAGCAGCTCGTCGAGCGCGACGCGTCCCTCCAACCGGGCGAGGTTGGCGCCCAGGCAGTAGTGCACCCCTTTGCCGAATGTGATGTGGCTGATGTTGTCCCGATGGATGTCGAACGTGTCCGGATTGTCGTAGCGGCGCGGGTCCCGGTTGGCGGCGCCGAACATCAGCAGCATCGCGCTGCCGGCCGGCACGGTCCGCCCGTGCGCCTCGAAATCCCTTGTGACCAAACGGGCCACGTTGTGGCCGGTCGGCTCGTACCGCAACGTCTCGTCGACCACCCGGTGTAACAACGACCGGTCCTGCACCGCCTCGCGACGCTGATCGGGGTGCTCGGCGAGCACTTTCGCCAGCCAGCCGATGAGCCTCCCGGTGGTCTCGTTGCCTGCGCCCGCGACCACCTGCGTGTAGTGCAGGATCTCTTTGCGGGTCAGCTTGCGCGTCACGCCGTTCTCGTCCTCGAACTCGACGTTGAGGAGGGCGGTCATCAGGTCGTCAGAGGGGTTGTTCGCGCGCCAGTCAACGTATTCGGCATAGATACTGCCGTCGGCGATCTTGTCCGCGCGTACCACTTTCATGGGTGAGCCGGGTTTGGTGCGCAGGCTCGCGTCGTTGGCGTCGCGCACCGACACCTGTTCCGATTCGGGTATGCCGAGCAGCATCCCGATGACGCGCATTGGCATCATCGACGCGAGCTCGGCGATGATGTCGAACCGCTCGGCGCCGACCAACGGATTGAGGCAGTTGACGCAGTACTGGCGGATCTGGTCCTCGAGCTCGGCCATCCGGCGAGGGGTGAACACCCGCGACATCAGGCCGCGCAGCCTCGTGTGAACCGGCGGATCCTCCATCATCATCACGCCTTTGGGCATCTCGAACTCCGACTGGATGAGTTCGAGGATGTCGCCGCGGCTGTTGGAGAACGTCTGCCAATCGAGCAGGGCCCGCTCGACGTCGTCGTGGCGCGACAGCGCCCAGAAGTCGTAGGACTCGTTGTAATAGAGCGGCGCTTCCTCCCGCAGGCGGGCATACGTCGGATACGGGTCGGCGACGATGTCCACCCGGTACGGGTCGTAGTAAACGGCGCTGCCGTGGGCCTTCTCGTCAACAGCGGTCATCGGTCTCCCCTACTTCAGGAGGCTGCCGGCGTCGACGGGCAGAGTAACGCCGGTGATGTAGCGGGCTTCGTCGGAGGCGAGGAACAGCACGGCGTTGCTGATGTCGACCGGCTCCACCCACGGGATCGGAAGGAAATGGAACGACTGGCAGATCGGCGCGAGATCGTCGGGTCCCGGGTTCTCCAGGTCCGGACGAAACAGTCGGTAGGTCGGTTCGTTCATCAACAGCGGGGTGCACACATGGGTCGGGTGCACGCTGTTGACCCGGATCGAGTGCGCTCCGAGTTCGACGGCGAAGGTGCGCATCAACCCGACGACACCATGCTTGGCGGCGATGTAGTGGCCCACCTGCGGGTAGGCCTTGGTGCCGCCGACCGAGCTGGTGAGGATGATCGATCCGCCGCGGCCGCCGGCCAGAAGATGTGGGACCGCCGCTTTGACGGTCTTCCACACGCCGCCGAGGTTGACGTCGATCGTCTCGTCGAAGCGGTCCTCGGCCATCTTGTGCAGCTTCACGCCGGTCGTACCGATGCCGGCGTTGGCCACGACGATGTCGAGACCACCAAGTTGTTCCACGCCGTCGTCGACGGCGGACTTCAGCGCGTCGAAGTCGCGGACGTCGACTTCGGCCGTGACGATGCGTCGGTCGAGGTTCTTGACCATGTCGGCGGTCTCGGCGAGGTCCTCGGGAGTGGCCGCCGGTGCGGTCGAGTCCTCGAAACCGCGGCAGATGTCGACCGCGATGACGTCGGCGCCCTCCTGTGCCAACCGCACCGCGTGGCTGCGTCCCTGACCGCGTGCCGCACCGGTGACGAATGCGACCTTGCCTGCTACCCGACCCGCCATCGCCGCAGCTCCCCTCACTTGTTGGGCGATCGCCCAACATCTAGGCTGGCGCCATGTCTAGCAGCCCCGTCGGCGAGCGGTCAAGGGGCGGACGCGAGTCTTCCGCTCGCTCGGCCCTGATCGAGGCGACCGCCCAGGTCATGCTCGAAGAGGGCTACGCCGCCGCCACGTCCAGAAGGGTGGCCGCGCGGGCAGGGGTGAAGCCCGCGCTGGTGCACTATTACTTCCCGAGCATGGACGATTTGTTCCTTGCCGTGCTGCGCGAAGGCGCCGAGGCCAACCTGTCCCGTCAGCGTGAAGCCGCCGATGCCGACGAACCCTTGCACGCGCTGTGGCGCCTGAACAGCACCCATGGGGCGCGCCTCTTCATGGAGTTCATGGCACTGGCCAATCACCGCAAGGACATCCGCAGCGAGATCGCGGCCTACGCCGAGCGGTTCGGAGGCGTCGAAGAACGCGTGGTGGCCGCAGCGATGAAGGCCCATGGCGCCGACGTCGAGGCATTCCCGCCCGTGGTCATGTCTATGATCGTCACCAGCTTGGCCCGCATCGTCCTTCTCGAACGGGGGCTCGGCATAACCCGAGGTCATGCCGAGGCGGAAGCGTTCATCGAGGGCTACCTGAACCGCTTCGAAATCAAGTCGTCGTGACCTGGCTCACACCGTTGCTGAACGGGTGACCAGCAGCACTCTGACTTGAGTTAACCTAGGGCTCAATGAGAACTTATACGGGCTAAGTTACGCACAGACGCATGCACAGCGACGAATACGACTTGAGGGCGGATATGGGTTTCATCGGGCGGACGCGGTAATGCTCCGGAAGGCGAGAAAGGTCTGGCTGCCCATCGTCATCATCGTTGTGGTGGCCATCGCGGGTTTCACGGTCAGCCGCATCCGGACCTTCTTCGGCGCCGAAGGCGTCATCGTCACTCCTCGGGTGTTCGCTGACGACCCCGAACCGTTCGACCCGAAGGTCATCAAATACGAGATCTTCGGTACCGGCTCGTATGCCGACATCAACTATCTGGACCTCGACGCCAGGCCGCAACGCATCGACGGCGCGTCGTTGCCCTGGTCGCTGACACTTCAGACCACGGCGCCGTCGGCCGCGCCCAACATCGTCGCGCAGGGCGATGGCCAGACCATCACCTGCCGAATCACCGTCGATGACGAGATCAAGGACGAAAGAACCTCCACTGGCGTGAGCGCCCAAACCTTCTGCTTTGTGAAATCCGCATGACCTCACCGACGAACGAGGCCCCGACGGACGCTTTCCCTCCTGTTCGCCGCGCCAAGCGGCCCCTCATCCCACGAACGATCCGCACGTTCGCAGTCCCGATCATCCTGGGCTGGATCGCGATCATCGCGGTGCTCAATGTGACTGTGCCGCAGCTGGAAACGGTCGGCCAGGAGCGCGCGGTCTCGATGAGCCCGGACTTCGCGCCGTCGATGATCGCGATGAAGCGCGTCGGCCACGTCTTCCAGGAGTACGACTCCGACAGCTCGGCGATGATCGTGATCGAGGGCGAGCAACCCCTCGGCGAGGACACCCGCGCCTTCTACGGCGAGATGGTCGCCAAGCTCGAAGCCGATACGAAGCACGTGCAAAGCGTCCAGGACTTCTGGAGCGATCCGCTCACCGCCTCCGGCGCGCAGAGCAGCGACGGCAAAGCCGCCTACGTGCAGGTGTATCTGTCCGGTAACCAGGGCGAAGCGCTGGCCAACGAGTCGGTCGAGGCGGTCCAGGACCTGGTCGATGGCATGCAGCCACCGCCGGGCGTGAAGGTGTTCGTGACCGGTCCGGCGGCACTGGCCGCCGACCAACACATCGCCAGCGACCGCAGCATGCGGGTCATCGAGGCCCTCACGTTCACGGTCATCATCACGATGCTGCTGCTCGTGTACCGGTCGATCATCACCGTGATCCTGACGTTGGTGATGGTCGTCCTGCAGTTGGCCGCCGCCCGCGGCATGGTGGCGTTCCTCGGCTACCACGAGATCATCGGGCTCTCCCCGTTCGCGACCAACTTGTTGGTGACGTTGGCGATCGCCGCGGGAACCGACTACGCGATCTTCCTGACCGGCCGCTATCAAGAGGCGCGCGGTACCGGAGAAGACCGAGAGACCGCGTACTACACGATGTTCCACGGCACGGCGCACGTGGTGCTGGGGTCCGGTCTGACCATCGCGGGCGCGCTGTTCTGCCTGAGTTTCACGCGGCTGCCGTACTTCCAGACGATGGGTGTGCCGCTGGCTGTCGGCATGGTGACCTCGGTGATCGCGTCGCTGACGTTGGGGCCGGCGATCATCAGCGTCGCGAGCCGGTTCGGCAAGGTGCTCGAACCCAAGCGGGCGATGCGGGTGCGCGGCTGGCGCAAGGTCGGCGCCGCGGTCGTGCGGTGGCCCGGACCGATCCTGGTCGCGACGGTGGCCCTGTCGCTGGTCGGCCTCCTCGCGCTGCCGGGGTACCGGACCAACTACAACGACCGCAACTACCTGCCGGCCGATCTGCCGGCCAACGAGGGATACGCGGCGGCCGACAGGCACTTCTCGCCGGCGCGGATGAATCCCGAGCTGCTGATGATCGAGAGCGATCACGACCTTCGCAACTCTGCCGACTTCCTGGTCATCGACAAGATCGCCAAGCAGATCTTCCGGGTGCCCGGAATCTCGCGCGTGCAGGCCATCACCCGGCCCGACGGGAAACCCATCGAGCACACGTCGATTCCGTTCCAGATCAGCATGCAGGGCACCACCCAGCAGATGAACCAGAAGTACCTGCAGGACCGGATGGCCGACATGCTGGTGCAGGCCGACGAGATGTCCAAGACCATCGCGAACATGGAGCGGATGTCCAAGCTCACCGAGGAGATGGCCGCGACCACGCACAGCATGGTCACGAAGATGAAGGACATGACGGTCGACGTGGCCGAGTTGCGCGACAACATCGCCAACTTCGACGACTTCTTCCGACCGATCCGCAACTACTTCTACTGGGAACCGCACTGCTTCAACATCCCGATCTGCTGGGCGTTCCGGTCGGTCTTCGACACCCTCGACGGCATCAACACGATGACCGACGACATCCAGGACCTGCTGCCCGATATGGAGCGGCTGGACCAGCTGATGCCGCAGATGGTCACGCTGATGCCGCCGATGATTGAAACGATGAAGACGATGCGGACGATGATGCTGACGATGTACTCGTCGCAAAAGGGTCTGCAGGACCAGATGGCAGCCATGCAGGAGAACTCGACTGCCATGGGTGATGCCTTCGACGCGTCGATGAACGACGACTCCTTCTACCTTCCGCCAGAGGTCTTCGACAACGAAGAGTTCAAGAAGGGCATGGAGAACTTCATCTCTCCGGACGGCAAGTCGGTGCGCTTCATCATCGCCCACGACGGTGACCCGATGACCCCAGAGGGCATCGCGCGCATCGACGCGATCAAGCAGGCCGCCAAGGAGGCCATCAAGGGCACGCCGCTGGAGGGCTCCACGATCTACCTGGCGGGCACCGCGGCGGTCTACAAGGACATGTCGGACGGCAACAGCTACGACCTGATGATCGCGGCCATCCTCGCGCTCGCCCTGATCTTCACGATCATGCTGCTGCTGACCCGCGCGGTCGTTGCGGCCGCAGTAATCGTTGGCACAGTGGTGATCTCGCTCGGCGCGTCGTTCGGGTTGTCGATCCTGATCTGGCAGCACATCCTGGGCATCGAGTTGCACTGGATGGTCATGGCGATGGCGATCATCATCCTGTTGGCGGTCGGCGCGGACTACAACCTGCTGCTGGTGTCGCGGATGAAAGAAGAGCTGCACGCCGGCATCAGGACCGGGATCATCCGGGCGATGGGCGGCAGCGGTTCGGTCGTGACATCGGCGGGTCTGGTGTTCGCGTTCACGATGATGTCGATGGCCGTCAGCGAATTGACAGTGATCGGACAAGTCGGAACGACCATCGGACTTGGCCTGTTGTTCGATACTCTTGTCATCCGGGCATTCATGACGCCGTCCATCGCGGCGCTCATGGGTAAGTGGTTCTGGTGGCCACAGCGGGTGCGAGAACGTCCAGTGCCTGTACCGTGGCCGAAACCGAGGGAACTGACGCCGTCAGGGGGGGAAGGAGCACAGTCATGAAACGACTGATCAGTGGGGTTGCTGCCGCAGCGGCGGCGCTGGTGCTGGCCGCACCCGCCCAAGCGCAGGACATCGACACCGATTTCAGCAACGAGCTGCACACGTACGGCATCTACGGGCAGAAGGACTACAACGCCTGGATCGGCAAGATCACCTGCAAGCGGATACGCAAGGGTGTCGACCGCGATGCCTTCGCTTCGGCAGAGTTCGTCCAGAAGCAATTGGCGCGGGGTCAGAACAGCACCGAGCAGTCGTGGAAGTTCCTGGCCGGGGCGTTGCGCTTCTACTGCCCCGACCTCCTGCACACCCTCGACCAAGCCCGTGACCGCGAGAGCTAGGAGTCCGAAAGTGTTTCGTAAAGCCACCATTGCGCTGGCGTCCTTCGGCTGCGCGGCGATGATCTTCCCGGCCACCGCAGCCGCGGACGCCACCGACGACTACCCGATCCCGAACCGGATCATGAGGACCACCTGCACGGTCGACCAGTACATGGCCGCCGTTCGCGATGAGGACCCGTTCTACTTCGAGCGCTACATGATCGACTACCGGAACCGGCCCGCGGACGTGCAGAAGGGTGCCCGCGACCGGATCTACTGGTTCTTCTCGCTGGACTACGCCGGTCGCCGGCAGTACTCGGAGAACACCGCGACCAACGTGTACTACGAGCAGATGGCCACCCGGTGGGGCAACTGGGCCAAGCTGTTCTTCAACAACAAGGGTGTCGTCGCGCACGCGACCGAAGTGTGCATGAACTACCCCCCGAGCCAGCCCGAGATCTGGAACTGGACCACCGCGCCGTAGCGCGGGTCAGGGCAGCCCGCCGAACAGCGGGCTCAACGCCGCCTGAATCGGATCCGGAGGCGGCACGAACGCTGGCGGCGCCGTAGTGGAATGCGCAGCGGGCGCCGGGCTTGACGCTGCCGGAGCTGTTTGCGCCACAACGACTGTCGCGGTCGGCTCCTGATGTAGGCCGGCCTTCGGTGCCACCGCTTCCGTGGCCGGTTGCTCGGTGCCCTCTGCCGCGATGGCGATATGCGGGGCGACGCCCGGTACCGCTTCGGGTGACCCGATCGCGGCCGGTGCCGGTGCCGGTACCGGAACGGGAATCACCTGTTTCACCACGATAGGGACGACCGGCGCCGACGGCACCGCATGGACGCTGATCGACGGGCCGACGTCCGACACCGCGGCCGCCGGAATCATCGGCGCCGTCTCGGCCGAAGGGTCGACCCCGGCGTCCGGCGAATCCCAGCGGGCGAGTTCCGGACCGAAGGCGAACAGGGCGATCACGCCCGCCGCGAGGACCATCGTGGCCCGGCCGTGCGAACCCAACCGGCGCCGGGAGCGCAGCCGCGTCGACTTCCTTGACGGTGTGGACGGCGCGGCAGCACTGAGTACCGGTCCGGACAGCGCGGCGCCGCGGGCCAGCGCGAGTTGGGTGTCGCCGTCGAATTCATCGGCGGGCTCGAGCGTGCGGGCCCACGTTCGAGCGGCGTCCGCCATCCGTACCGTCGCCACCTTCGTAAACCCCAAGTCGGACAGCGACTTCCGGAGCAGTTCGGCCTTCGCGCCGACATCGGCGCTCCACGTCATGTAGACCGCGTCGACCCGATGGCCGCTGGCGGACGCGATCGCCCGCGCGCCCCGCACCGCTGCTTCGTGGGTGGAGATGTCGCCGTCGGTGGCGACGTCGGCGACGACGGTGAAGTGGTCGTGATCCACCGTCTTCGCCTCGGCGTCCACGCCTTCGAGCAGGACCCACGCGATACCGGTCGATGTCATCGACAGTCCGAGCACCGTGTCCACGCCGCCTCCCTTCTTGCCCGGATTCCGCCGCACCCGCGCTGCGCAGTCAAGATCGGCGAAGCGAGCATAATTTGCTTCGCCGCGCTCGGCATCTTGAAAGCCTGCGGGCACCTAGCGACCCGTCATTGGAGTGCGTTTGCCGGGTCCGCTCCGTTGACTTCTCGTTAACGGCGTCCGGCGTGATGTCACGTATTGGCCCCGCGCGGCGAAATACCCGTATGAGCGCATTCGCCGGTCGCGCGGCCCTCCTGCCCGCCGCGATCACGCTGTCCGCACTGATCGGTGTCCCCGCTGCCCAGGCGGCCCCGTGCCCGGAGGTCGAGATCGTCTTCGCGCGCGGGACCACCGAGCCGCCGGGTGTAGGCGGAATCGGACAGGCCTTCGTCGACTCGGTGCGGTCGCGGTTGGGTGACCGGTCCGTGGGTGTCTACGCCGTCGACTATCCCGCCAGTCGCGACTTTGCGGTGAGCACCCGTGCAGGCGCCGAGGACACCCGTGCGCACGTGCAATCGATGGCCGCGGGCTGCCCCGCGACCAGGATGGTGCTCGGTGGCTACTCCCAGGGTGCGGCGGTGATGGACGTCGCCACCGCCGAGATGGCGCCGACGGTCGTTCCGCACGTCGCCGCGGTCGCCCTGTTCGGCGGTCCGCGCAGCAGCTTTGCCGATCGGCTCTCGCCGGGACCGCTGCCGTCTGTGGGGCCCGACTACGCGGCCAAGACGATCGACCTGTGTGTCCCGAACGACCCGATCTGCTTCGAGGGGGGACGCGACATGGGCGCACACGTCGCCTATGTCCAGGCCGGATTGGTTAACCAAGCTGCAGAGTTCGCTGCGGGGCGGATCTGACTACCGTTTCAAGGCCCATATCTGGTAGGAACTAAGGCGGTCCTAACACCCCCTAGGGAGGAGCTCCGCCGAGGTGAATTCCTGGTGAGCGCTCCCACCGCGCCTTCAACCGAACACGCCGCGCATTCTGAACGGTCTGCCCTGGCCAAGTGGATCCGGCGGCTTGCCCTACCCATCATCGTCGGGTGGATCGCGCTGATCGCGTTGCTCAACGTGACCGTGCCGCAACTCGAGGTCGTCGGCCAGATGCGCTCGGTGTCGATGAGCCCTTCGGAGGCTCCGTCGGTGATCGCGATGCAGCGCGTCGGCCAGGTCTTCGAAGAGTTCGAATCCGACAGCTCGGCGATGATCGTCCTCGAGGGCGAGCAGCCGTTGGGCGACGATGCGCGCCGCTACTACGACGAACTCGTCGACAGGCTCGAAGCCGACGACAAGCACGTCGAGCACATCCAGGACTTCTGGGGCGACCCGCTGACAGAGGCCGCGGCCGTGAGCGCCGACGGCAAGGCCGTCTACGTCCAGGCCTATCTGGCCGGCAACATGGGCGAGGCGCTGTCCAACGAGTCCGTGGAAGCCGTCAAGAGCATCGTCGACAGCATCCCGCCTCCGCCGGGGGTGAAGGTCTTCGTCACGGGCGGGTCCGCCCTGGTGGCCGACCAGCAGATCGCCAGCGACCGCAGCATCCGCATCATCGAGTACGCCACGTTCGCCGTCATCATCACGATGCTGTTGCTGGTCTACCGGTCGATCGGCACCATGCTCATCACACTGGTGATGGTCTTTCTGGCGCTGGCGGCCACGCGCGGAGTGGTGGCCTTCCTCGGGTACCACGACCTGATCGGGCTGTCGACATTCGCGACGAACCTACTCGTGACGCTCGCGATCGCGGCGTCCACCGACTACGCGATCTTCCTCATCGGGCGCTACCAGGAAGCCCGCACGCTGGGTCAGGACCGAGAGTCGGCGTTCCACACCATGTTCCGCGGCACCGCCCATGTGGTGTTGGGCTCGGGTATGACGATCGCCGGCGCCACCTTCTGCCTGTCGTTCACCCGGCTGCCGTACTTCCAGTCACTGGGTGTGCCGCTGGCGGTGGGTATGACGACGGCGGTGTTCGTTGCGCTGACGCTCGGTCCGGCGATCATCACGATCGCGACCCGTTTCGGTCTGCTGGAACCCAAGCGCGCCATGCGCATCCGTGGTTGGCGCAAGATCGGCGCCGCGATCGTGCGCTGGCCCGGGCCGGTCTTGCTCGCGACCGTCGCATTGTCACTGGTCGGATTGTTGACGCTGCCCGGGTACCAGCCCAACTACAACGACCGTTTGTATCTGCCCGCCGATCTGCCGGCGAATCAGGGCTTCGCGGCCGCCGAACGGCACTTCTCCCCCGCGACCATGAATCCTGAGTTGCTGCTCATCGAGACCGATCACGACCTTCGCAACTCGGCCGATTTCCTGGTGATCGACAAGATCGCCAAGGCGGTATTCCGGGTGCCGGGCATCTCACGGGTCCAGACCATCACCCGCCCCAACGGCAAGCCGATCGAATTCAGCACGATCCCAGCGCAAATGAGCCTCGGCGGGGTCGGCCAGGACCTAAACCGCAAGTACAGCCAGGACCGCATGGCCGACATGCTGGTGCAGGCCGACGAGATGCAGAAGAACATCGACACCATGACGCGGATGATGGCGTTGATGGGCGAGATGAACGCGACCACGCACAGCATGGTGCAGAAGACCAAGACCATGGCCGCCGACACCGCCGAACTGCGAGATCACATCGCCAATCTCGACGACTTCCTGCGCCCGATTCGCAACTACTTCTACTGGGAACCGCACTGTTTCAACATCCCGGTGTGCTCGTCGATACGGTCGATCTTCGACACCATCGACGGCACGAACAAGCTGACCGACAACGTCCAGGACCTGATTCCAGATCTAGAGCGCCTCGATGCGCTGATGCCGCAGCTGCTGGCGCTGATGCCCGAGCAGATCGAGTCGATGCGCACCATGCGGACCATGATGCTGACGATGCACGCTTCTCAAGGAGGCATGCAGGATCAGCAAGCCGCCATGAGCGAGAACCAGTCGGCGATGGGCGATGCCTTCAACGACTCGTGGAACGACGACACGTTCTACCTGCCGCCTGAGATCTTCGACAACGAGGAATTCCGGCGCGGCATGGAGAACTTCATCTCGCCCAACGGTCATGCGGTGCGAATGATCGTCCAGCACGAGGGCGATCCCCTCAGCGCCGACGGCATCGAACGCATCGACGCGATCAAGCAGGCCGCCAAAGAGGCCATCAAAGGCACGCCGTTCGAAGGGGCCAAGATCTATGTCGGCGGTACCGCCGCGGCGTTCAAGGACATGCAAGAGGGCAACAATTACGACCTGATGATCGCGGGCATCCTCGCGCTGGCGCTGATTTTCACCATCATGTTGATCATCACGCGCAGCGTCATCGCCGCCGCGGTGATCGTGGGCACCGTCGTGTTGTCGCTCGGGGCGTCCTTCGGTCTGTCAATTCTGGTGTGGCAGCACATTTTGGGCATCGAGCTGCAGTTCATGGTCATGGCCATGGCGGTGATCATCCTGTTGGCCGTGGGTGCGGACTACAACCTGCTCCTTGTGGCCCGGTTGAAGGAGGAACTACCCGCGGGCGTCAACACCGCGATCATCCGGGCCATGGGCGGCAGCGGATCGGTGGTGACCGCGGCGGGCCTGGTGTTCGCGTTCACGATGATGTCGATGGTGGTCAGCGAATTGACCGTGGTGGCGCAGATGGGCACCACGATCGGCATGGGTCTGCTCTTCGACACATTGGTGATCCGCGCGTTCATGACGCCGTCGATCGCCGCGCTGCTTGGCCGGTGGTTCTGGTGGCCGCAGCGGGTGAGGGCCAAGCCTAGGCCCGTGCCATGGCCCGCGCCGAAACAGCCGACGCCGTAAAGCAACCCAGCATCGTCCAGCCGAAGGCTCCGGTCAGCCCGTTCTTGGCCAGCAGCACCATCGCCACGCCCGCGAGCACGATCAGCACACCGGCCGCGACCGAACGTGCCCCGGTGGCGCCCACTGGTGCGTCCCACCACGGCAGGCGGCGATGCTCGAGCGGCGAGAGCAGCCGGAACAGGGCGAACATGACGACGGCGAACACGGCGGCGCGAAGTGCGAGCAGTGCCCAAAAGTGCGGCGCATCAACGTCATACGCATCGAGTCCGATCGCGTGCAGTGAGAACGCGGCGATGGCGATCGCCACGATGTGCCAGAGGTACAGCGTCATCGCTCCCCCGTTGCCGACCGCGACGACGTACCAGACCCGCGGGCGCTGAGCCCACCGCTGGATCGCCCCAGCGCAGGCGATGAACGCTGCGGACACCCACGTGCAGTGCAACGCGAGAAGCAGGGTGGGCGGCGAGACGTTCGACAGGTGCTCGGTTCCGGTGACGACCAGCGACACCTCGTAGGGCCCGACCACCGCCAGCACTGTCTGCGCGACGAGCGCACCGGCGCCCACCGCGAGCGCGACGCGCGGGCCGATCAACCGTCGCGCGTATCCGACGCCCAGCGCGACCGGGATGAGCCAGACGATGACGATGTTCGCGACCCCGGCCATCGGAGCACCGACCGAGAGCCGGATGGTGTCGACGACCGTGGCCGCGGCCAGCAGACCGGCCACCAAGACCGCGACCTGGCGGCCTGTCGACAGTCGGGTCAGAGCCGGGACGAAGGCGAGCACGACAAGGTACACGCCCAAGAACCACAGCAGCGCGACGGACTCGCGACCGAGGTCTGCGGCGGAGTCCGGGCCCAGGGTCAGTCGCACGGCGAGCAGTCCGACCGTCCAGGCCGCCAGGTACCAGAAGACGGGACGACACAATCGCTGCGCACGAGCGACCAGCCACGTGCCCCACGACTTGCCTGCATGCCAGCCGTATGCCCCCGCGGCGCCTCCGGCGAGGAAGAACAGGGGCATGACCTGCACGATCCAGGTCACCGGGGTGAGTGCCGGAATCTCTCCGAGGATGTTGCCGATTCGGACGCCGCCGGAGTCGATGGTCGCCAGCAGCAGCGCGCAGTGGCCGAACATGACCACGATGAGCGCGGCCAGGCGGGCGACGTCGACGGCGCGGTCCCGGGTCGGCGGGGTGTCGGCGGCCAGTTCGTCGGCGCCCGACAGAGGCTTGGTCAGCGGCATGAGTTCAGCATGCCCCGGCAGGCCGCGGCTCCGCTTGAGTAGTACTACGTGACGCGTCCCGAACAACGCGCAGGAGACGCGTCCGCGGTCGGTCTTCCTCGTGTATTGGATCGGCCCGCCACCGTGAGGTGACGGGCCGATCGTTGGGGGGTTCAGGGCAGCCGGGTGAGCACGGGGAGCTTGCCGGCCGGCAGCGCCGGACGCACGCTGGCCGGATTGCGCTGGGGTGCGGTGGTGATGACGATCTTGCCGCCGCGGCAGGAGACGAGCTTGCCGTCGACGAAGACGTCCTGCCCGTCGTCGATCGGGATGTCGTAGCCGTCCGCGTCGGTGTAGGTGCATCCGCCGCCGCCGGGTGTGGGTTCGTTGTCGACGGCATATGCGGTCGCCGGGGCGAACACGAAGACGGCCAGGGCGCCGACGAGCGTGGCGGCGTACTGGAGTCGGGTCCGGCGAGCGTGTGTGGTGGTCATGTCGTTGTCCTCTCGGGGTGGTGCGGGGTGTTGAAAGAAATGATTGCGGGTCAACGGGGGGCTCCGTAATCGCCGCGAAGCCAGAATTCGTTCGCGTGTGGGGAGGCTTTTCTATCCCCGCGGCAAGGGCCCACACGGTCGACTGCTTGCGTTTGAAAGCAATGCGTGACGACGCGTCGTTTGTTGCGTGACAGCGAATCTGGGTGGGTATACGAGGCCAAAACGTCCACCTGCGAAAGGCGACAACGATGGCAGAGCCCGAGTCCGGCCAGTGGAACGTCGCGGCCAAGGAGAACAGGGTTTACCTCGAACGCACCAATGATGATGGCGAGTTGTTGTTCGGGGACTCAGTTGAGCCGCATGAAGCGCGCCAGCTCGCACGGGCGCTGACGAAATTCGCAGACAAGCTCGACGACTCCTCTCGGTCCCGCGATGAGGACGACTCCGACGACTCGGATGATGACGACAAGTCCGACGACGACGACGACAAGAACGAGGACGACGACGACGAGGACGCCGACGACGAGGACGATAAGAAGTCGGACTGAGGTTGCCCAGCGGCGACTGAATCCCGCTCTCCCACAAGGCTGCCGGGGTATCCCCGCCACCCCTTGTTGGTTTCCAGCTGGGTCGCCGCGCTGCGCGACGCATCAATCGTTATCAGAAGCAGCGCCCATCGTTATCAGAAACACCGCCGTACTTCGTGCGGTCGACGGCCGCCCTGTTGCACGATTGCTTCACGCGCCGCGATGTAGGGGGCATTGCTGCGCTGATTAGTTGGAGACGGCTGCCATGGGGAGGAACACATGCGCCAACCAGTGACGGCATTCGGTGCTGCGATGGTTTGTCTTCTGGTCGCCGGGTGTGCCAGCTCGGTCGGCAATGCGGTCACGACCACACCCACGCGCACGTTGATTCCGCGCCCTCTCGTGGAGCGCGAACTGGACGAGCTGCTGTTGACGGCGGACGAGCTGAACGCCGCGATGGGCGCGACGAACATGGCGGTCACGAGCGCTGGAAGTTCGATGTCGGACAACAGCGCCACGATGGAGCCGCAGGAGTGCCTGGGCATCGACGGGGCGGCGGAGGCGCCGGTTTACGGCGACAGCGGGTTCCAGGCCTCACGGGATCAGAGCCTCAACGACGGAGATAAGTTCGCGCACTACGTGAAGCAGGCCGTCGTGTTGTATCCGCTTGTGAAGAAGGCCAGCGCCTTTCTCGATGCTTCCGCACAGCAGTGGCCGGCCTGCCACGAGTACACCCACCTGCAGAGTGGGACGAAGTGGACGGTCGGGCCGATCACCCACGCCGACGACGTGCTGAGCACCGTCGCGACTCTGCAGAACGCCGCTGCGCCCGGGTGGGCCTGCGGGCACGCCGTCGCGCTGGAGAACAACGTCATCATCGACGTGAACACGTGCAGCGCCAACCCGGGCGACTCGGCCCAGCGCATCGCCAAACAGATCGCCGAGAAGGTGGCCGCTCGCTGGTGATCTGTCTGCCGACCAGGTGGCGGACCGCTTCGCTTCCGGCGATCGGCAACGCGTCAAGCCGGAGATCACCAGGTTGCCCTTACCCCCTTTTGCCCACGCCCTGGTTCGTGTACAGGGTTTGCCCACAAATCGAAAAAGACACCTCCCGAAACCTCGGAAAGTGCCTTTGACCTGCGTCGGGCTGACAGGATTTGAACCTGCGACCACTTGACCCCCAGTCAAGTGCGCTACCAAACTGCGCCACAGCCCGCAACGCCGCCGGGATCGCCGGCAGCAGGTCGAAATGCTACCGCAGGCCCCGCCTGCAATCCCAACCGCCACCTGGCGCGCAAACCTCGAAGCTCGAACGCCTAGCGAGTGGCGCTGGGCACCGCATCGACCTCCGCCGCGGTGGCCGCCGGCTCCACGATGCGCCGGTAGCGCCACGCCACGTAAAGCGCAGCAGCCCAGCCGATTACGATCAGCGTGTACACCGCCGAGGACCACGGCCATTCGATACCGAAGTAGTGCACGAGCTTCTGGCTGTTGGTCAACACGATGACGCCGCCCACGGCCGTGCCCAACAGCGCGGGCCGAATCCGGCTCACCAGCCACGCGGCGAACGGGGCGGCGACCACGCCGCCCACGGCAAGTCCGAGCACCACCGGCAGGTTCTCGACGAACTCCTCGCGCAACCCGATACCGAAACCGACCGATGCCGAGGCCGCCACCAGGAACTCCGAGGCGCTGACCGAACCAATCACCGTGCGCGGGGCCATCTTACCGCGCGACAGCAACGTGCTCGTCGTCACCGGGCCCCAGCCGCCGCCACCGGACGCGTCGATGAACCCGCCGAACAACCCCAGCGGGCTGAGGAACCTCGCCGTATGCGGTGTCTCACCGTGCCGCATCACCGGAGGGTTGCGCAGCGAGAACCGCAACAGCACGTAGATTCCGATCGCGACCAGGATCCCCGCCATCAGCGGGGCGGCATGCTCGGTCGACAGCGACGACAGCACGGTCGCACCTACGAATGCCCCGATTGCACCGGGCAGGCCCAGCTTCAGCACGATCGACCAGTCGAGGTTCTTGAACCGCCAGTGCGACAGACCCGAGGCCAGCGTCGTGCCGACCTCGGCCAGGTGCACCGCGGCGCTCGCCTGGGCCGCTCCGAGGCCACTGAGCACCAGCAGCGTCGAGGCGGTCACGCCGAACGCCATGCCCAGCGCGCCGTCCACCAGCTGCGCTCCGACACCGACGAGCGTGAATATCAGAAGCGAACGCACAGGTTCGACTGCTTTCAGAAGTGGTCAGCGCGGCGGGGCCGACCAGACGGACAGTGGGCGCGAAATCAGATGCGCGCGCGACACCACTCGTCGAAGGCGATGATCCGACGTGACGGCCAGAACGGCTCGAGAGCGCAGAGGGCAGACGGCGCGGTGCGGAATCGGCGTTCGGCCACCCGGCTCCCCTTCCTGGTCGGTCAGCTTCGACTAACCATACAGAACTGCTCTAGAGGGTCAGCAATCGATACAGCCCGATGATTCCCACCACCACGATCACAGCCCTCAGCGCGTTGGGCGAAAGTCGGCGACCGTAGCGGGCCCCGAGGAAGCCGCCGACCAACGAACCGGCCGCGATCAGGCCCGCCGCGGCCCAGCTGATCCGGTCGAACGCCACCAAGGTGTACGCCACCGCGGCCACGATGTTGACCACCATCGACAGCAGGTTCTTGGCGGCGTTCATGCGCTGCATGTCCTCGGGGAGCAGCGCGCCCATCGCCGCAATGAGCAGGATCCCCTGCGCCGCGGTGAAGTATCCCCCGTAGATCCCGACTGCGAACGTCGCGAAGACGACGCTGGCCAACTGGAACCGCGACACGTGCTCGGCGGACTGCCCGGCCGCTTCGGCCCGCGAACGCGCATAAGACTGGATCCGTGGGCCGACGACCACGAGCACCAGAGCCGCGACCAGCAACACGGGCACAACCTGCTCGAACACCGTCTCTGGCAGGTGCAGCAGCAGCCACGCGCCGAGCACCGCTCCCGCGAACGATGCCGGGATCTGCCAGCGGAGCCGGTGCCACTGGCCCCGCAGTTCGCGGCGGTATCCCCAGGTGCCCGACACCCCGCCGGCCACCAAACCGATGGCGTTCGACATCGTCGACGTCACCGGCGGATAGCCCAACGCCACCAGGGTGGGAAAGGTAATCAGGGTGCCGGAGCCGACGAGCGTGTTGATCGCGCCCGCTCCCAGACCCGCCAACGCGATGAGGACCATGTCGACGACGGGCACTTGGGCAAGGCTAATCGTCGATTTGTGGAGCGGTAGCGGCGCCCACCGCCGGTTGCGCTCCACAAATCACCGAGAGCGGGGTCCCCGCTTCTCGCGCATCCGCACGTTGATCCGGATCGGGCTGCCCTCGAAGCCGAACGTCTCGCGCAGTCGCCGCTCCAGGAACCGCCGATAGCCGGCCTCCAGGAACCCCGAGGTGAACAACACGAACGTCGGCGGGCGAGCTGTGGCCTGGGTGGCGAACAGGATCCGCGGTTGCTTACCGCCGCGCACCGGCGGCGGATGCGCCGCCACCACTTCCTTGAGGAACGTGTTCAATCGCCCCGTGGATATGCGGGTGTCCCACGACTCGAGCGACTTCTCCAGGGCCGGCACCAGTTTCTGCACCGCGCGGCCCGTCTTGGCCGAGATGTTCACCCGCGGCGCCCACTGCAGCTGCACGAGCTCGCGGTCGATCTCGCGGTCCAGCAGGTAGCGCCGGTCCTCGTCGACCAGATCCCACTTGTTGAATGCCAGCACCAGCGCCCGACCCGCTTCGATCACCATCGACAGCACGCGCTGGTCCTGCTCGGTCAGTGGTTGGGAGGCGTCGATCAACACGATCGCCACCTCGGCCGCGTCGATGGCGCCATGCGTGCGCACCGACGCGTAGAACTCGTGCCCGCTGGCCTGCCCGACCTTGCGGCGCAGACCCGCGGTGTCGACGAACCGCCACATCTTGCCGTCCATCTCGATCAGCGAGTCGACCGGATCGACGGTGGTGCCCGCGACGTCGTGGACGACAGAGCGCTGATCACCGGCCAGCCGGTTCAGCAGCGAGCTCTTGCCCACGTTCGGCTTACCCACCAACGCGACCCGGCGTGGCCCGCCCCCGCCGCCCGACATCTCCGACACCGCGGGCAGGGCGTCGATCACGGTGTCGAGCAGGTCGGCCACACCCCGGCCGTGCATCGCGCTGATCGCGTGCGGCTCCCCCAGACCCAACGACCACAACATGGCGGCGTCGGCTTCCCCGCGCTCGCTGTCAACCTTGTTGGCCGCCAAGAACACCGGCTTACCGGAGCGTTGCAGCAGTTTCGCTGCCGCCTCGTCGGCGGTGGTGGCCCCGACCACAGCGTCGACCACGAAGATGATCGCGTCGGCGGTGCGCATCGCCACCGACGCCTGCTCGGCAACCAGCTGTTGCAGACCCTTAGCGTCGGGTTCCCAGCCGCCCGTGTCCTGCAGAATGAACCTGCGGCCCAACCACAACGCGTCATAGGACACCCGGTCGCGCGTCACCCCCGGTACGTCCTGCACGACGGCTTCGCGCCGGCCCAGGATCCGGTTCACCAACGTCGACTTACCGACGTTCGGTCGCCCGACGACGGCGACGACGGGCGGCGCCGTCGCGGCCTCCTCGATGGCTTCGGCTATATCTCTTGCCGAGTCTTCTGCGATCTTCCAATCGCTTTCGTCGACCCAGGTTCCGTCCTCGCTCATCGCTGCGCTCCCGCTCGCTCCCGCACGAGGTGGGTCAGGTGCTCGATCACCTCGGGCTGCGTCATCGCGCTGGTGTCGACCACGACGGCGTCGTCGGCGGGCCGCAGCGGCGACACCGCCCGCGTCGAGTCGAGGTGGTCACGCCGCTTGACGTCGGCCAGCACCGCCTCGTAGTCGTCGTCCAGACCGCTCGTCTTGTTCTGGTCGTTGCGGCGGCGGGCACGCTCTTCGGCCGACGCGGTCAAGAAGATCTTGAGATGGGCTTCGGGCAGCACCACCGTGCCGATGTCGCGGCCCTCCACGACGACGCTGTCCTGTCCGGCGGCCAGCGTGCGTTGCAGGTCGACGAGCCGGGTGCGCACGGCGGGCACCGCCGAGACCGCCGACACCGCTTTAGTCACTGCGTCGCCGCGGATCTCTGTCGAAACGTCTTCTCCGTCAAGGTAGGAGCGGTCTTCGTCGGGGTCGTAGCCGACCGCCAGTTCGGCGTTTGCAGCCGTCGCCGCGACGGCTTCGGTGTCGTTGAGGTCGACACCGGCACGCAGGACGGCCAGCGTGACGATCCGATACATCGCGCCGGTATCCAGGTAGCGTGCGTTCAGTGCACGCGCCAATCCCCTTGACACCGTTGACTTCCCAGTTCCCGCGGGACCGTCGACGGCGATGACCAGTGACGTCACAGGCCGACCGCCTTGTACAACTCGCCGAGCTCCTTCTGGGTCAGCACCCGGATGCTGCCAGGGCGCTGATCACCGAGCGCGACGGTGCCGATGTCGGTTCGCACCAGCTCCTGCACCGGATGGCCGACCGCTGCGAGCATCCGACGCACGATCCGCTTGCGGCCCTCGTGCAGGGTGACCCGCACCAGCGTCTTGCCGGGAACCTTGTCGACGACGGCAAAATCGTCGACCCGCGCCGGTCCGTCGTCGAGTTCGACGCCGTTTCGCAGTTCACGGCCCACACCGCGTGGCACCGCGCCCAGCACGGTGGCCAGGTAGGTCTTGGGCACCTCGAACGACGGGTGCATCAGCCGGTGGGCCAGCTCCCCGTCGTTGGTCAGCAGCATCAGCCCCTCGGTGTCGGCGTCGAGCCGGCCGACGTGAAACAGCTTCTTGTTACCCCGAACCCGGTGCTCGACGAGGTCACCGATGCACGGGCGGCCCCGGTCGTCGGACATCGTCGAATGCATGCCCCTGGGTTTGTTGATCGCCAGGTGCACCAGCGTGTCGTCGAGCGTCACCCGTGCGCCGTCGACGCGGATCACCGAAACCTCGGGGTCGACGCGGGTGCCCAACTCGGTGACGACGCGGTCATCGACCTCCACACGTCCGTCCCTGATCATCTTCTCGGCGACCCGGCGCGACGCAATTCCCGCCTGCGACAACACTTTCTGGAGCCGCACGCCTTCAGGTTCAGCCATGTGCATCGGTGTCCACGTCGAAGGCCAGCGGCTTCTCGGGCGCCGGAGCACCGCTGAGTTTCATGAAACGCGGGTCCTCGTCGAGGGTTTCGCTGAGGTCGTCGATCACGTCGACGTCGGGGAGCAGCGGCGCGATGTCGGGTAGGTCGGCCAGCGATGTCAGACCCAGCCGCTCCAAGAACAGTTCAGTGGTGGCGAACGTCACTGCGCCGGTGTCGGGATCGGTGCCCGCCTCGGTGATCAGGCCGCGGGCCACCAGCGTGCGTATCACCGCGTCGACATTGACACCGCGAACCGCGCTCACCCGGGCGCGAGTCACCGGCTGCCGATACGCCACCACGGCCAATGTCTCCAGCGCCGCGCGCGTCAGCTTGGAGCGCGCCCCGTCGAGGAGCAATCGTTCCACGTACGGGGCGTAGCGCGAACGCGTGTACATCCGCCAGCCACCGCCGGCCTCGCGCAAATCGATACCGCTGTCGCGGGCGGAGTATTTCTGCGCCATCGCCTGCAGTTTGGCCGCGACCCGGTACGGCGGCTGCTCGATGGCCAGCGCGAGTTGCTCCACGGTGGCCGGGGTGTCGACCACCAGCAGCAGCGCCTCGAGCACCGCGCCGAGTTCACCGTCTTCCAGTTCGGGCGGTTCGGCGACGTCGATCCCGAGATCGGTGGCGTCGGCCGCGGCGTCCTCGTGGTCGAGGTCCGTCGCGACCTCGTCGAGGTTGTCGTGGTCTTCGCTATCCATACTGATCTTCTTCCACCGCCAGGTGTTGGTGTGTCGGTCGCTCGCCGGTCCACGAAATCTGCAGCACACCAAGCGCTTCAGGTTGTTCGAATGCTACCGCCCTGGCGCGGTACAGCTCGAGCAGCGCCAGGAACCGCCCGACGATCTCGATCGGCGCTTCACAGTCGGCGACCAGATCCCGGAACGACGCCCACTGCCCGATCCCGCGGCTCTCCAGCAGTGCCATCAGGTTACCGATCTGCTCGGGCACCGACACCGCCGCATGGTGCAGATGTTCGGTGCTCACCGTCGGAACCGGCCGCGGTGTGAATGCCGCCGCGGCTATTTGTGCGAAGGCCTCGGCGTCCACACCGATCATCACTTCGGGCAGCAGCTCGGAGTAGCGCTCCTCCAGCGCGACCGCGCGCGGGTAGCTGCGCAGCGCGGCGGCTTCCAATTCGGCGAACATCTCGGCGACGTGCTTGAACGCGCGGTACTGCAGCAGGCGGGCGAACAGCAGGTCACGCACCTCGAGCAGGGCGAGGTCCTCTTCGTCGTGGACCTCGCCGGCCGGCAGCAACCGCGCCGCCTTCAGATCGAGCAGTGTCGCGGCGATCACCAGGAACGCGGTGGTCTCGTCGAGTTCGAGCTGTGGGCCGATCGCCTTGGTGTAGGCGATGAACTCGTCGGTCACCTGGTGCAACGCCACCTCCGTGACGTCGAGGCGGTGGGCGAAGATCAGCTGCAAGAGCAGATCGAACGGGCCCTCGAAATTGCTGAGCCGGACCTGAAAACCCGACTGCGGAGCGTCGTCCGAATCCGGAGTTGTCGCGGCTTCGGTCTCCGTCACCGGGTCATTCACGCGCCGAACCGGTGGATGACCTCGCGAGCCAGAGATCGATACGATTGCGCCCCACCGGATTTCGGCGCCCATGTGGTGATCGGTTCGCCGGCGACACTGGTTTCGGGAAAGCGCACCGTGCGGGTGATGACGGTGTCGAACACAAGGTCACCGAAACGTTCCACAACCCGGGCCATAACTTCGCGTGAGTTTACGGTGCGCGGGTCGTAGCGGGTGATCAGGATGCCGCTGATCGACAGCTTCGGGTTCAGCCGGTCGTGGACCTTGTCGACGGTGTCGGTGAGCAGCGCCAGGCCGCGCAGCGAGAAGAACTCACACTCGGTGGGGATGATCACACCGTCGCTGCACGCCAAGCCGTTCACGGTGAGCAAGCCGAGCGACGGCTGGCAGTCGATCAGGACGTAGTCGTAGCGGTCCAGCACCGGGTACAGCGCACGCGCCAGCGACTGCTCGCGACCCACCTCGTTCACCAGTTGGATCTCTGCCGCCGACAAATCGATGTTGCTGGGCACGAGGTCGAGGTTCTTGACCCGGGTGTGGATCAGCACATCGTCGATCGACACCCGCGGTTCCACCAGCAGGTTGTGCACCGTGTGCTCGAGTTCGTAGTGCGGCACCCCCAGGCCCGCCGACAGTGCGCCCTGCGGGTCGAGATCGACGAGCAGCACCCGGCGGCCGTACTCGGCCAGGCTGGCGCCGAGGTTGATCGTCGACGTGGTCTTGCCGACCCCGCCCTTCTGGTTGCACATCGCGATGACCTTGGCCGGACCGTGCGTCGTCTTCGGCTGCGGTTCGGGGATGTCCCGCGGTGGACGGCCGGTCAGGCCCAGGGTTTCCGGCGTTCCGCCGCCTCCCGCGTCGTCGCTCATGCCTGACCGTCGCTGGTCAGGCAGTTCACGGGCATGGCGGACATCCGGGCAAGTTTAACGGCAGGAACGTGCCAGGTCAGCCAGACCCGCAGGCGAGTTGAGAGCCGATTGAGCCGCGTCGCGTCCTAGGCTGACGCCATGGGCTTGAGGCAACGGATCCCGCTGCTGAGGTGGTCGTTCCTGCGATTGGCGCTAGGCGTGCGCAACATCTCCAGCACCGGTCAGGTCGGTGACGGGCGCGAGGCCGCGCTTCGCGACTACGTGGTGGCCAACGCGCGGCAGGGTGACATCGACGACGTCCTCGCGACGATCGACCGGTTCGCCTACGAGGAGTCCTTCCTGATCAATGTCGGCGACCAGAAAGGCGCGATCCTCGACGCAGCGGTGCGCCGCGCCGACCCTCGCCTGGTGCTCGAGCTCGGCACCTACTGCGGATACGGTGCCCTGCGGCTGGCCAGGGCGGCACCGTCGGCGCGGATCTACTCGGTCGAACTCGCCGAGGCCAATGCCGATATCGCCCGGGATGTCTGGGCGCACGCCGGCGTCGCGGACCGCATCACGTGTGTGGTCGGCACGATCGGCGACGGCGGACGCACCCTCGACGCGCTGGCCACCGAGCACGGGTTCGGCCCGGGTCTGCTCGACTTGGTGTTCATCGACCACGACAAGGCCGCCTACCTGGCCGATCTGCAGAGCATCCTCGACCGCGGCTGGCTGCACCGCGGCTCCGTCGTCGTCGCCGACAACGTGAAACTCCCCGGGACGCCGAAGTACCGCGAATACATGCGCCGGCAGCAGGGCACGTTGTTCGACACCGTGGAGCACAAGACGCACGCGGAGTACCAGTCACTGTTCGCCGACCTGGTTCTCGAGTCCGAGTATCTGGGCGGACAAAAGCCTTAACGGGTGGATTCCACGCAGCTGGTGCGGGCGATCACCCCGTTAAGGCCAACGGCTACCGCGCCCGCGGATGGGCGCCGGCCCAAACCTCGCGCAGCGCGTTGACCGTGACCATGGTGTAGATCTGGGTCGTGGTCACCGAGGCGTGGCCGAGCAGCTCCTGCACGACACGGACGTCGGCGCCGCCGTCGAGCAGATGCGTGGCGAACGAGTGCCGCAGCACGTGCGGCGACACCGCGGAGGTGATTCCGGCGCGCTCGGCGGAGTCCTGCAACACCTGCCATGCGCTCTGCCGCGACAGCCGCCCGCCGCGGGCGTTCAGGAAAATCGCGGGTGTACCCCGGCCGCGGCGCGCCAAGTCAGGACGACCGCGCACGAAATAGACGTCGAGTGCGGTCACCGCCGGCCTGCCGATCGGGACCAGCCGGTGCTTGCCGCCCTTGCCGCGCAGCAGCACTGAACGGGCATGGGTGTCGACATCGTCGATGTCGAGCCCCACTGCCTCCGAGATGCGCGCCCCGGTCGAATACAGCAGTTCCAGCAGAGCGCGGTTACGCAGCGTGAGAGGGCTGTCGGCGTCGCTGTCGCCGCCCGCTGCCTCGAGGAGGGCCAACACCTCGTCGAGCGACAGGCTCTTGGGCAGCCGCCTGCTCGGGGTCGGCGGCTTGACGTCCGAGGCGACGTCCAGTTCGGTCAACCCCTCGGCCGTCGCGAAGCGGTGCAGGCCTCGCACCGCGATCAGTGCTCGCGCCGCCGACACCGCCGACAGGGGGGCGGTTCCGACCTCGGCGTCTCCGCGGCGCAACGCCACCAGAAACTCGCTGACATCGGTCTGGGTCACCTCTGTCAGGTCGTCGATACCGCGCGCGGTCAGGTGTTCGATGTAGCGACGCAGATCGCGGCGGTAGGAGCTCAATGTGTTGGCGGCCGCACCGCGTTCGATGGTCAGGTGGTCGAGATAGCCCTGGACTTGACCTTCGAGCGCGGATGTGAAGGTCGTCACGGGTGCCCCTGACGGCGACCGAACGCGGTGGGCCGATCGGTCCACGGTGCGTCGACGCTTCTCAGCGCGTCCGGGTCGGTGACGGTGTTGGCCGCCAAAATGCCGCTGACGGCAATGGAATTGACGATCTCGCCGGCCAGCACCATGCGTACCGCCTCGCCGAGCGGATACCACCGCAGCGTCAGGTCGGCTTCCTCGTCGCGGGCTTCGGGGCGTCCGACGTCGGTGAGCCCGGTGGCCAGATAGACCCGCACGCTCTCGTCGCTGAAGCCCGGCGCGGAGTCGAGATCGACCAGCACGCGCCAATCGGTGGCCGATAGTCCGGCCTCCTCCTCGAGTTCACGCGCGGCGGTGACGTGCGGCGGTTCGCCTCCGAGGTCGAGCAGGCCAGCGGGCAACTCCCACAGGCGACGCCCTAGCGGATGCCGGTACTGGTAGACCATCGCGATGTTGCGGTCCTCGTCCATCGCCAGCACCGCGACGGCACCGTAGTGCTCGACGACCTCGCGGCGGGCGGTATGGCCGCCGGGCATGCGCACCTCGTCGGCGCGCAACGCGAAGATGTTTCCGACGTAGAGGGTTTCAGAAGAGACCGTCTCGAAGTCATGGTCAGCCACGAGTCGCGGGCTCTTGCAACAGGGCCCCGACCTCGGCGCCGTGCTCGACGCCGTTGGACCGCTGCTCGGGGATGTCCATACCGGGCAAGCGCTCCTCGGCCTTGTAGTCCAGGGCCGCTCCCACAAACGCGACGAACAACGGGTGCGGCCGGGTGGGCCTGCTCTTGAGCTCGGGATGGGCCTGGGTGCCGACGATGAAGCGGTGCGTGTCGCGCGGATACTCAACGAACTCGACGAGGTGGCCGTCCGGAGAGGTTCCCGAGAACCGCAGTCCGCTCTCGGCGATGCGGTCGCGGTACTGGTTGTTCACCTCGTAGCGGTGACGGTGGCGCTCCGACACCTCGGTGGCGTCGTAGGCTCGCGCTACGATCGAATCCGGTTCCAAAACAGCCGGATACGCGCCCAGCCGCATGGTGCCGCCGAGATCGGCCTCCCCTGCGACGGCGTCGCGTTGATCGGCCATGGTGGAGATCACCGGGTGCGGGGTGGTCGGGTCGAACTCCGCGGAGTTGGCCTCGGTGATGCCGACCGACCGGGCTGCCTCGATCACGATGCACTGCAGCCCCAGGCACAGCCCCAACACGGGCAGACCCCGCTTGCGGGCGTACTGGATCGCACCGATCTTGCCCTCGATGCCGCGGATGCCGAAGCCACCGGGTATCAGCACCGCGTGCACATCGGCCAGCGCCGCGGCCGCGTCGCCGTCGACCTCGCAGTCGTCGGAGGCCACCCAGCGCATCTCCACCTTGGCCCGGTGCGCGAACCCGCCCGCTCGCAACGCCTCGGCCACCGACAGATACGCATCCGACAAGTCGATGTACTTGCCCACCAATGCGATTCGCACTGTCTCGTGCGGTTCGTGCACCCGCTGAAGCAGGTCGTTCCATTGTGTCCAGTCGACGTCGCGGAACGGCAGGTTCAACCTGCGCACGACGTAGGCGTCGAGCTCCTCACGGTGCAGCACCTTCGGGATGTCGTAGATCGACGGCGCGTCCGGGGTGGAGATGACGCCGTCGATGTCGACGTCGCACATCAACGCGATCTTGTTCTTCAGAGGTTCAGGGACATCCCGGTCGCAGCGCAGGATCAACGCGTCCGGGGTGATGCCGATGCTGCGCAGCGCGGCTACCGAATGCTGAGTCGGCTTGGTCTTCAGTTCACCCGACGGGGCCATGTAGGGCACCAGCGAGCAGTGCAGGAAGAAGCAGTTCTCGCGGCCCACCTCGTGGCGGACCTGGCGCGCTGCTTCGAGGAATGGCAGCGATTCGATGTCGCCGACCGTGCCGCCGATCTCGGTGATCACCACATCGGGACGCCTGCCGTCGACGTCCGGCGCGGCCATCTCCAGGATTCGTGCCTTGATCTCGTCGGTGATGTGCGGGATCACCTGCACGGTGTCGCCGAGGTACTCACCGCGGCGTTCCTTGGCGATGACCGTCGAATACACCTGTCCCGTGGTAACGTTCGCCGACCCTGACAGGTTGCGGTCGAGGAAGCGCTCGTAGTGGCCCACGTCGAGGTCGGTCTCGGCGCCGTCCTCGGTCACGAACACCTCACCGTGCTGGAACGGGTTCATGGTGCCGGGGTCGACGTTGAGGTACGGGTCGAGCTTCTGCATCGTCACCTGCAGGCCGCGCGCGGTCAGCAGCTGCCCGAGGCTCGAAGCGGTGAGTCCCTTGCCGAGTGAAGAGACGACGCCACCGGTGACGAAGAGGTGCTTGGTGGCCGTTTGCGGATGTTTGCGTAACGCTGGCAAGAACGACCTCCGTGACGACGGGCAGGGCTTGCGTCTCTAGGCTGATTCCTAGTTTGGGGCCTGCCGACCCACGGAACCCCACCTTAACACCGAGGGCGACACCGCGTCGGTGACGCGCCGAGGACCTGAGCGCCGGTGACGCGCCGTTGGGGCTTAGCTTGCGACGAGCTACTGCGGCACGGTGACCGACGTCGCACCCTGGCCGATGCCGTACTGGCCGGGCTTGCCGCCGTTCGCCAGATCGCCCAGCGCCAGCACCGAGGTGATGCGGCCGGATTCGGTGCCGACGTCGTCGACCGTGCTGACCGCCGAGGTCAGTGCGGGATCCGAGCGCGTCACGGCGATCGCCGCGGTCCCCGATGCCGATCCGTCGCGGCCGACCAGGACGGTGCCCGAACCGTGCGGGGCCAGCCCGCCGGCGAATCGGGCCACGGTGGCGCCCCGGTTGCCGGCGTCATCGCCCAGCGGTCCGCCGGTCACGATCACCGCGGTGTTCGCCGCGCCCACCCGGTCGGTGTAGGTGATGAAACCGGTGTCGCGCAGCGTGGCGAGCACGGTTTCGCGTTGGGTGTCGTCGACGGTCTGCACCTTGGGATCGCGATTGATCAACAGCGCGATGCCCAGCAGGTCGCCGGCCTGGGAGCCCTGGTCCACCGACGTGGTGCTGAGCTGTTTGCCCGCTGGCACGATCGGCGAGTTGACCACCGACAACAGCTTCTCGGCGGCGTTGGCCTCGACGAACTGTGATGTCAGCCCGACTATTCCGCTGACCATTCCGCCGGCCTGACCGACGAGTCGTGTCATCGCGTCGACGTCGTCATCGGCGGCATCGGGGGTGCGGAACAGCACCACCGATTTGTCGACGAGTGTCTCACGCAGGATGCGCGGTGACATCTGCGCATCGAACTCCCCTGCCGCGCCGAGCTTCTCGTTGAGCGCGTTCCTCTCGTCGGTCAGGGTGTTGATCCGCTCCTGGAGCTCGTTCTTGTCATCGCGCAGCCCCGACAGCACGGTGTTGGACAGCATCCCCGATCCGAGCGCGACACCGATGGCCAGGGCGAGGAACACCGCCGCGAGCGAAATCGCGTGTGTGCGTAGCGATATCATCGGGTGCTCCTAGGTGACCCAGCCCTGGACCCACAGCGAGAAGCGGTTCCAATAGTCCACGATCCAGTCCAGCAGCGCGGCGTCGACACGTGCCACCCACAGCGCGACGATCACCGCGATCAACACGGCGAGCACCAGCAGCGCGATCGCTCCGCCCGACACCCGGCTGCGGTACAGCGTGGCAACGGCTTTGGCGTCTACGAGCTTCTCCCCGACCTTGAGCCGGGTCAGGAACGTCGACGGGTTGCTCTGCTGGCGCGCGCGGTCGAAGAACTCCTCGATGCTGGCGGTGTGGCCGGCGGTGACGATCAGCGACGCGCCGTGATGGTCGCACAGCAGCAATGCCAGGTCGGCGGCCGATCCCGCAGCAGGAAACGTCATCGCCCCGACTCCGAGGTCCTGGATTCGTTCGAGACCGGCGGCGTGTCCGTCGGCGTCAGCGGGCAGCACCACCTGCGCCCCGGACCGCAGCACCTCGGCGCTCATCTTGTCGGGGTCACCGACGATGAGTTGGGGCCGGTAGCCCGCCTTGCGCAGCACGTCGGCGCCGGTACCGACGCCAACGAGCACCGGTTGGTACTCCTTGATGAAGGGTTTGAGTGCTTTGAGGTCGATGGCGGCGTCGACGTCCTCGGCGACGATCACGACGTGGCGCCGGTTGAGGTCGACGTCGATGTCGGGGATGCCGATGCCGTCGATCAGCAGCGGGCTCTCACTGCGGATGAATTCGATGGTGTTGCCCGCGAACGCCTCCAGATGGGCCACCAACCCGCTCTTGGCCTCGTGCATCAGCTCATGGATTTCGTGGTCGGTGCGCTCGACGCCCAGCACGAGGCGCCGATCACCGGTGTAGACGCCGCCTTCGTGCAGTCGCACCCGTGCGCCGTCCTTGACCTTCTTGAAGACGTCGTCGCCGGTGTCGTCGATCAGGGTGATCCCGTTGGCGACCAGAACCTCGGGCCCCAGGTTGGGATAGCGCCCGGAGATGGAGGGCGAGGCGTTGACCACGCCGGTGACGCCGGCCTCGACGAGCGCGTCCGCGGTGATGCGGTCGAGGTCAAGGGCGTCGATGACGACGATGTCGCCGGGGGTGACGCGTCGCAGAAGTCGATCGATGTCGCGGTCGACTCTGGCCGTGCCGGTGATGCCCGGACGTGAGCTGGCATTACGAGATAGCAGCGCTGACATCTTCATGCGCCGATTTTGTCGAGATCAGCGAGCTATCTGTCGGAGGCGCGCCGTATCATCTGTCCCTTTTGTCACATACGTAACACTCAACGCGATGGTTCGAACAGTTCCACGAGATTGCCGGAGGGATCAGAGACCAAAGCTTGACGCCCGCCGCGGCCGGTGATGACATCCCCGCGAAGAGACACGCCGGCGTCGGTGAGCCGGGAGACGGTGTCGTCAAGGTCGTTGACTTCCAACTGGATTCGATTCCAGCCACCGGGGGCGGGCCTGCTCCCGTCGCTGAGCGTGTCCCCCGCTCCGCCTCCGCCGCCGGGTGCGTTCAACAGCAGTCGCAACTCGTCGCGATGGAGCATGGCGAACCCGGGTCCGGGTCTGAAGTCCACGTCAAAGCGCAAGTGGTTGATGTAGAACTGGACGGCTGAATCGACGTCATCCACTATGTAGCGGACACTAACAGTACTCATAATTGCACCTCCTGAAGGTTATGATACATAAATGTCCCAGATAGGTCGACTCGATCCGCGCGCAGAACACTCTCGCCGGACAATCCTTCGCGCCGCACTCGACGAGTTCGCCGAGGTCGGCTACGCCGGGTTCCGGATGGAGTCCGTCGCCGGTCGGGCACGCGTGGGCCGCAGCACGTTGTACCGGCATTGGCCGGACAGGACCGCGTTGATCGCCGACGCTCTCGAGACTCTCAACGTGCAGCCGGACCCTGGGCGGCAAGCACCCACCGGGACGGCACGCGAGCAGGTTCAAATTCTGCTGGAGCACCTCGCCGGCGCCCTGAGCGATTCCGCAGTCTCGGCCTGCATCCCCGCGCTCGTACACGCCGCGGAGACCGAACCGGACATCCGCCGGTTCTTCCATGAATATTCGGCGCTACGACGGCGGCGGCTCACCGCCACCATCGCCTCCGGTGTCGGTGACGGGCAGTTTCCGGCCCGCATCGATCCTGAGGCCGCATCGGTGGCGCTGTCGGGGGCCCTGTTCTACCGGCGCCTGGCGACCGACGAAGCGGCCGAGCCGAAATTCCTCAGCGCGCTGATCGACACGGTGCTGGGCGGCTAACCGCTTTCCGCGCGCTCTTTCTGCGCCGCCTCGAGCAGCTCGCGGGCGTGGGCGCGGCCGCTGTCGGATTCGCCGAGCCCGGCCAGCATGCGCGCCAGCTCGGCCACCCGCTCCTCGTCGTCGAGGCGCCGAACCCCGCTCCTCGGGGCGTTCCCCCCACCGCTGTCGGTGTTTTTCCCACCCTCCCCCCCGACGACGAGGTGCACGTCGGCATAGGCGGCGACCTGCGGCAGGTGCGTGACGACGATGACCTGGTGGGTGCGAGCCAGCCGACCCAATCGACGGCCGATCTGCACCGCGGCTCGGCCGCCCACCCCGGCATCGACCTCGTCGAACACCATCGTGGTTCCTTCCGCGGACGAGGACAACACGACCTCGAGTGCCAGCATGACCCGCGAGAGCTCACCGCCCGATGCGCTCTTGTGCAGGGGCAGGACATCGGTGCCGCGAGTGGCGAAGCCGAACTCGACATTATCGACGCCGTCGCGGCCGGCATGCACCGTCTCGCCCGACGGCAACACGACCGGCGCCGAGTCGTCGGCGCGCGCGAGCAGCGGGCCCACGGACGCGGTGAACACCGCGCCGGCCATGGCCAGCCCGGACAGTTCCGCGGTCACCGCCTTGGAAAGACCTTTGGCGGCCTTGGTTCGGGCCTTGGTCAGGTCGGCAGCCGCGGCGACGGTCTTCGTCTCGAGTTCGTCGACCCGATGTTGCAGACCGGCGAGCGCTTCCTCGGACACGTCGAGTTGCTCGAGCCGTTCCCGGGACTCACGGGCCCACTCGAGCACGCCGTCGATGTCGGCGGCGTACTTGCGGGTGAGGGACCGGAGTTCGGCTTGCCGCGCGAGCTTGGTCTCCAGCGCGCTGGTGTCGGTCGGCAACCCGGACAGATAGGTGCCGAGTTCGCCGCTGACATTGGTGATCACCGCGACGGCTTCGCTGAGCTGCTCGGCCAATGCGGTCAACGAGGTGTCTCCCGTTGCCTCCAGTGCCGATTTGGCCTGTGCGACACCATGGGCCGCGGACACCGCGTCGGGCGAGGGGTCGTCGGGTCCTGCGAGGGCGGCCCGAGCGATCTGGGCCGCGTCGCGCAGTGCGTCCAGTTCCGAAAGCCGCCGGATGTCGTCGACGAGCGCGGCATCCTCACCCGGCTGCGGTGCGGCCGCGTCGATTTCGTTGAGCCCGAACTTCAGCCGGTCGGCTTCGAGCGCCAGTTCCCGCGCCCGCTGCGTGCGGTCCAAGAGGTCGCGCCGGGCCGACAGCCACTCGTCCCGGACGCGGCGGTACTTCTTCAGATGCGTCTCGACGTCGGCGAACCGGTCGAGCGCGGCGCGTTGTTCATCGGGGCGCATCAACCGCAGCTGGTCGTTCTGCCCGTGCAGCGTGAGCAGTTCGGCGGTGAAGCTGCTCAGCGACTTGGCAGGCACGCTGCGGCCGCCCAGAAAGGCGCGCGAGGGACCGTCGCGGCTGACCGAGCGGGTCGCGATGACGGAGCCGTCGTCGTCGCGTTCGGCGCCCGAGCTGTCGAGGATCTCATCCACCAGCGTCGCCACAACATCACCGAGTTCGGTTGTGGTGAAACGCCCTTCGACAACGGCCCGGTTGTCCCCGGAACGCACCCGGGTGGCGTCGGCGCGGGCGCCGCCGAGCAGGTGCAGGCCGGTGACCACCATCGTTTTGCCGGTACCGGTCTCGCCGGTCAGTACGGTGAAACCGCGATCGAATTCAGCGGTCGCGGCGCTGATCGCGCCCAGTGACTCGATACGGATCTCGGAAAGCACTACTGCCCGCGCCACCCAGTGACCGGCAAGCGGAACTTGCGCACCAGGCGGTCGGTGAACGGTGCGCTGTCGAGGCGCACCCACTTCACCGGGGTTCCGCACCGGGTGACCTCCACGCGTCCGCCGGCTGGAACCACCATCTCGCGGCGCCCGTCGCAGAACACCAACGCGTCGTGGCTCCTGGCCTCGACCTCGATCGCGATGGCCGATTCAGGGCTGGTGACCATCGGCCGGGCGAACAATGCGTGAGCGTTGTTCGGTACCACCAGGATTGCCTCGAGGTCAGGCCACACGATCGGCCCGCCGGCGGAGAACGCCCACGCCGTAGACCCGGTCGGCGTCGCGACCAGCACGCCGTCGCAGCCGAAGGACGACACGGGGCGGCCGTCGACCTCGAGGACGGCTCCGAGCACTCCGAGTCGGGGTCCCTTTTCGAGGCTGGCTTCGTTGAGGGCCCAGCCGCGGTCGACGATCTCGCCGTCCACCCGCACCACGACGTCGAGCGTCATCCGCTCCTCGACGCGGTAGTCACGCTTGACGACCCGGTCGAGCACTGTGTCGATGGAATCGGCCTCCGCCTCGGCCAGAAAGCCGATGCGGCCGAGATTGACACCCAGCACGGGGATTTCGACGTTGCGAGCGAGTTCGGCAGCGCGCAGGAAGGTCCCGTCGCCGCCGAGGACCAGGACGAGTTCGCAACCCTCGGCGGCGCGCTCGTCGGCGTCGACCACTTGGATCTCGACGCCCAGCGAGCGTATGTCGTCGGGCGAGACGGGAACGGGTCCGCGGTCGACGGCTTCGGCCGACAGAACTTTGAGTCCAATTCCGTTGTCGCCGAGTACCTTCTGCACGCGCCGGGCGACTTCGGTGACTTCGTCACGGCCGGTGTGCACCACCATCAGGATCGCGCGGTCGGTCTTCACTGCGGACCCTCCGCGATGGCGGTACGGACGGCGGTCTCGAGGTCGTGTCCTGCCAATCCCCCGCCGGCGCGCAGATGCAGGAAGTACTCGACGTTGCCGGACGGTCCGGGAAGCGGGCTCGATGTCACCGCGACCGGATGCCAGCGCAGTTCGGCGGCGCGTCGGGCCACCGACAGGACCGCCTCGGCGCGCAGCGCCGGATCGGTGACCACGCCGCCGGCGCCGACCCGGTCCTTGCCGACCTCGAATTGCGGTTTCACCATCGGAACGATATCGGCGTCCGGTGACGCGCACGACGTCAGCGCCGGCAGGACTGTGGACAGTGAGATGAACGACAGGTCGGCGACGATCAGGTCGACGGGGCCGCTGATCGCGGCGGCCGTCAGCTCACGCACATTGGTGCGCTCCATCACAGTCACCCGCGGATCGTTGCGCAGCGACCAGGCCAGCTGTCCATAGCCGACGTCGGCGGCGATCACCTGGCGGGCGCCCCGGTCGAGCAGCACTTCGGTGAAGCCGCCCGTAGACGCGCCGGCATCCAGGCATCGCTTACCGTCCACCGGGAGACCGAAGGCGTCCAGTGCGCCCATCAGCTTGTGCGCGCCTCGCGACACCCAGGTGCGTTCGTGGGCACCCTCGATGGTGAGGCTCGCCGTGATCGAGACGGCGGTGGCGGGTTTGGCGGCAGGCATCCCGTCGATGCTCACCCGTCCGGCACCGATCAGCTCGGCCGCCTGCTGGCGGGACCGGGCCAACCCCCGTCGCACCAACTCGGCGTCCACTCGCGCGCGCCGTGCCACGGCGCTCAGCCCTTCTCGACCGACTCGAGCGCCTGCACGAGCACGTCGTGCGCCTCTTCCAGCCGTGCCGCCAGCAGCGCGACGTCGTCGTCGGTCAGGTCCGCGAAACCCGAGCCTTCCTGCGCGGGGTCGGGCAGGTCTGCCAGCAACTCCGCGATCCGGGCGCGGATCTGTTCGGGATCGGTACTCATATCGAGGTTCACGCTAGCGGATTCGACTGGGGAAGCATGGACCAGCGTTGCAGGGCCTGTCGGGCGGTGTCGTCACCGGCGGCGATCGCGACCGACCGGCCGTCGAGGCCGGCGTTCCACACCGCATCGGCGGTGGCCCGCACCACTGACAGGGCGTCGCCGGGATCGTGGCCGGTGGAGTGCACAGTGACCGTCGGTGACGCGACGTCGATGCGCCAGGCGGGGTGGGCCTCGATACGCAATGGGCCCGACGGGGTGCCGAGCGACCGCAGATCGGCGGCCAGATAGGTCGGCCGCTCCGAGGCCTGTGCACGGACGAGATCGACGGTCGTGCTGACACCGGTGAGCACGAGCAGGCTGGGCAGTCCGGCGGCGTTGGCCCCGGCGATGTCGGTGTCGAGGCGATCACCGATCACCAGCGGGGTCTGAAAGGTCCCTCGGGCCAGGGCATCGGTAAGCAGAGTCGGCTGCGGCTTGCCCGCCACCTGGGGTTCACGGTCGGTCGCAGCACGCAGCGCCGCCACCATGGATCCGTTGCCGGGCAACAATCCCCGTTCCGACGGCAGGGTCCGGTCGACGTTGGCCGCCACCCACAGTGCGCCGGCCCGGATGGCCAAGGCCGCTTCGGCCAGGTCGGGCCAACCGGTCTGCGGTGAGTGTCCCTGCACGACGGCGACCGGTCCGTCCGACCATTGTCGGGCAGGTTTGAGCCCGACGCGAATGACCTCGTTGGCGAGTGCTTCGGTTCCGACGACGAGAACGACTGCGCCAGAGGGTATTTGGGTGGCCAGCAGCCGTGCGGCGCTCTGTGCGCTGGTGACGACGTCCCCTGCTGCGGCGCGAAAGCCCAGGGCGCGAAGATGTCGGGCGACGTCGGCGGGCTCACGCGAGGCGTTGTTGGTGACGTAGAGGGTGCGTGCACTGATCGTGGCGAGCGTCTCGACCGCTCCGACGGTGGCTTCGTGTCCGCGGAAAACGGTGCCGTCGAGGTCGAGTAGAAGGCAGTCGTGCTCGTGCGCGAGGGTATTCACCTCAGGAGAGCTCCGTGATGCGTTCTTCGGCGTCGGTAACGCCCTCGAGGTCGGCGGCGGCGGCGTTGATGAACCACTGCAGCGCGTCCTCGCTGCGGCCAAGGGCCAGAAGCGTTTCGGCGTATACGTAGAACAAGCGCGCCGCGGTCTGTCCCTTACGGCTCGGATCAAGTTGCGGCGTCGACAGAAGCGCCAACGCCTGCTCGTGCTGGCCCAGATCGGAGCGAGCCCCGGCCACAACGATTTTGAGCTCGTCGGCGTCGTCGCCGGTGAGCTGGGCGGCCTCCGGGCTGCGGGCCAATTCGATCGCGCGCTCCGGACGTCCGACACCGCGTTCACAGTCGGCGATCAGCGCGAGCAGGGATGATTTGCTGCCCATCCGCTTGGCGGCTCGCAGTTCGGCGAGCGCCTGCGCCCAGTCGCCGCAGTGGTAGGCAGCGATGCCGACAGCTTCGCGCACCGCGGGGATACGGGCGGCGCGGTTGCGCGCGGCGCGGGCGTGTTCGAGTGCGGTCTGTGGATCGTCGTCGATGAGTTGGCCGGCGGCCACCAGGTGGCGAGCCACGAAGTCGGCGGTCGAGCGGTCGAGTGTCGTGAGCTCGCCACGCACGTCGGGCGCGAGTTGCCTTGGCTCGATGCCCTCCGGTATCGGCGGACCTGGCGGCTGACGGGATTCGTCGGGCTTGGGCTGCGCCCTGCGGGCCCGGTTCGGACCGGAGCTGCGCGGCGCTGACTGCTGCGGGCGGCGCCTGGCGTCGCCGTCCCTTCTGTCCTGAGCCACGTATGCCTTTCTACCCGATGGAGGAGTCTCGCGATAATACGTAATGAATTGTCGCGAAATAGAATTACCCCCCACGCAATCGTGGGGGGTAATCCTAATTTGTGTTCGGCGGTGTCCTACTTTTCCGCCCGGGTGGGGCAGTATCATTGGCGCTGGCAGGCTTAGCTTCCGGGTTCGGGATGGGTCCGGGCGTTTCCCTGCCGCTATTGACCGCCGTAACTC
>NZ_JBCGVF010000007.1:85259-488839 GCF_048452905.1 Mycobacterium neumannii
CAAACAGACACCAAAAACTGGCATCAAAAAACACCACACCCACAAACGGGAAAACAGGGCATGGCAAAAAACAACAACAAACAAAAACCACCAAACACACTATTGAGTTCTCAAACAACACACCCGCACGGCCGCGCCACTAGTCCGCGGCTTTGTAGCCGCGTACTCGTAGTGCGGACGCTCAGGAACCCACCGAAGTGGGATTTCCCTCTGGGAGTCGCCGCGCTCTTCGGGCTTGGCCCGTGTCGCAGCGACGAGTCCATAAGTTACGTGAGGGAAAAGTAGGAGTCAAATGGCCTGATAGAACGGGTTTTTCAAATCGATACCCGTCGCGCGCACCGGGGTGCGTTGCTCCTACCGGGTGGTTCAACGCTTCCCCCCGCGTTATTGTTCCCGCCTCGCTCGAGCCCTCAAGCCACCCGTTCGATGCCGGCGATGTTGCGCTTACCGCGACGCAGCACCAGCCATCGCTCATGGAGGAAGTCGGTCGGCTGTGGAACCCATTCCTCGCTATCGACCCGGGCGTTGTTGACGTAGACGCCGCCTTCGGCGACGGTGCGCCTGGCCGCCCCCTTGCTCGGCGAGAGCCCACTGGCCACGAGCAGATCGACGATGGTATCGGGCCCGCCGGGCTTCAGCTGAGCTACGGCGGCCTCGCGCAGCGCGGCACCGAGTGTCGGCTCGTCCAGCTCTGCCAGTTCGGCCCGTCCGAAAAGGGCCTGGCTGGCATGCTCGACGGACTGCGTCGCGGCCTCGCCGTGCACCAACGTGGTGAGCTCGCGTGCGAGGCGTCGCTGTGCGGCACGTTCGTGGGCGCGCTCCGCGGTCGCCTGTTCCAGCTCGGTCAACTCGTCGGGCGATAGGAAGGTGAACCAACGCAGATAGCGGACGACATCGGCGTCGGCGGTGTTGATGAAGTACTGGTACCAGGCGTACGGGCTCGTCATGTCCGGGTCCAGCCACAGGCTGCCGCCTCCGGTCGACTTACCGAACTTCTTGCCTTCGGAGTCGGTCACCAACGGGGTGGTCAGGGCGTGGACCGTGGCTCCGTCCTTCTGACGAACCAGCCGGACGCCGGCGATGATGTTGCCCCACTGATCGGAGCCACCGATCTGCAGAGAACAGTGGTAGCGCCGGTGCAGCTCCACATAGTCGTTGGCCTGCACCAGCATGTAGCTGAACTCGGTATAGGAAATGCCCTCGCCCTCGAGGCGGCGCCGGACGGTGTCGCGGTCGAGCATGACGTTGACAGAGAAGTACTTGCCGACGTCGCGCAGGAACTCGATCGCCGACAGCGGGCCAGTCCACGACAAGTTGTTCTCGATGACGGCCCCGGTGTCGGTGTCGTCGAACTCGACGAAGCGCTCGAGTTGCCCGCGAATACGGTCCGCCCATTCCGCCACCGTGTCGGCCGTGTTCAGCGTGCGCTCTCCGGTATCGCGGGGGTCACCGATCATGCCGGTCGCGCCGCCTGCGAGAACGATGGGCCGATGGCCCGCCTGCTGGAAGCGGCGCAGTGTCAACAGCGGGATGAGATGGCCCGCATGCAGGCTTGGAGCGGTCGGGTCAAAGCCCGAGTAGACGGTGACCGGCCCGGCCCCAAGTGCTTCGGCCAGCGCGTCACGGTCGGTGGATTGCGCGATCAGCCCGCGCCACTCCAATTCGTCGAGGATCGACGTACCCATGCGTGCGATCTTTCCGTACTAGTCACTTCCTCCGGGAGCGGGTGCCCGTGGGCTCCGCCGATACGCCGACACCTCGGGCCGGCCTTCCAGCCAGAATCGCCAGGGACGGTCGGCGGCCTTGCTCACGCCGACGCGCGGCCCTTCGGCGGCCACATGCCGCTCCCCCAGCGTCAACTGGATCGGGCTGTCGGGGTCGAAGATGTCGATCCCGTTGTCTTCCATCGTGATTCCCAGTGCCGAGCACAGGTTGCCCGGCCCTCGGGCCAGCGCGGCGGGGCGGACCGACTCTCCGCGGCGGGCGTGCGCGGCGCTCAAACCCGCCTCGATGGCGGCGGCCCTGAGCAGCACGGCACCTGCCACGCCGTCGGTCGCGCACACGACGTTCGCGCAGACGTGGATGCCGTGGCTGCGATAGGTGTACAGCCGCCCCGGCGGGCCGAACATCACGCGATTGCGCGGCCCTGGTCCGCGGTACGAATGGGCGGCAGCGTCGGGCCACGGTCCGTCCGGTGGCCCGCCGTAGGCCTCGACCTCGACAATCATTGCGCTGACCCCCCGGCAGGTGAGGTCGGCGCCGAGCAGTCGATGGGCAGCGGTCAGCGGGTCGACCGACAACAGATCAGTGGCCACCGTCGACCGGGCCTTTTCGATTCATCGATGGCGATCCTACGGAGGCTCTTGACACGACAGCGCAGCGCGAGGATATTTCATCACATGATGACTTCATCGGCGGATGAATTATTCGACCGGCATGTCGCACCGGCCGTTGAGATCAAGAACCTGCGGGTCACCCGCGGTAATCGCCTGGCCGTCGATGACGTCAGCGTGGCGATCGCCCCCGGGACGATCACGGGCCTGCTGGGTCCGTCCGGCTGCGGGAAGACGACGCTGATGCGAAGCATCGTCGGTACCCAGATCGTCAGTTCCGGCACGGTGACGGTGCTCGGGAAACCGGCCGGCTCGGCCGGGCTACGTCACCGCGTCGGCTATGTCACCCAGAACCCCACCATCTACGACGACCTACGGGTCATCGACAACGTCCGCTACTTCGCATCGCTGTACGGCACCGGTGCCGACGCCGCCAACGATGCCATAACTGCCGTTGGGCTCAACGACCACCGAACAGCGTTGGGCGCCAACCTTTCCGGAGGCCAACGTACCCGGGCGTCTCTGGCGTGTGCGTTGGTCTCGCATCCCGATCTGCTGGTGCTCGACGAACCCACCGTGGGACTGGATCCCGTTCTACGCGTCGAGCTGTGGGCCCATTTTCAGCGCCTGGCCAGCCAAGGGACCACTCTCCTGGTCTCCAGCCATGTCATGGACGAGGCCGATCACTGCGGCGACCTCCTGCTCATGCGTGAAGGCCGAGTGCTCGCCCACACCACGCCCTCGAAACTACGAGAGGACACGAGATGTCAGTCACTGGAGGAAGCGTTTCTGTCCGTCATCAAGCACAGCACCGCAGCGAGCGCAGCCGGAGCCGGCTGAGCCCGCAGGCGTATCTGGCCACCACCGGTCGCATCCTGCGCCAACTCGCCACCGATCACCGAAGCGTCGCGATGATTCTCGTCGTGCCGAGCGTCGTCGTCGCCCTGATGTACTTCATGTTTCAGAACCTTCCGCACCCGCCCGGCGCACCGAGTCCGTTCAACACTGCGTGCCTGATCATGCTGGGGCTGTTCCCCCTTGTGGTGATGTTCCTCATCACGTCGATAACGATGCAGCGGGAACGGGTTTCGGGCACGTTGGAGCGGATCCTGACCACTCCCCTGCGTCGGCTCGACCTGCTGGCGGCGTACGGCACCGCGTTCTCGCTTGCAGCCGCAGCCCAGGCGACGATCGCGTGCGTCGTGTCCTACGCGTTTCTCGGCCTGCACACCGAAGGCAGCCCTGTGTGGGTCTTCACGATCGCGATCATCAACGCCATCCTCGGAGTCGGGCTGGGGTTGCTGTGTAGTGCTTTCGCGCGCACGGAGTTTCAGGCCGTGCAGTTCATGCCAGTAGTGATCGTCCCGCAGCTTCTGCTGTGCGGGATCATCGTGCCGCGGGCCATGCTGCCGGAGTGGCTGCAGTGGATCAGCAACGTGATGCCGGCAAGCTACGCTCTGGAGGCGCTGCAACAAGTCGGAGCATATGCGGAGCCGACGTTCACCGTCGTGCGCGACGTCGCGGTGGTCATCGGCTTCGCGAGCGTCTCCCTCTGCCTGGCGGCGGCCACTCTACGACGAAGGACACTGTGACCACGTTGACCACCAACGCCGAACGCAAGCGACCGGGGCGGCCGCCCGGGCCGTCCGATACCCGCGAACGGATCCTGAACAGTGCACGAGAGCTGTTCGCGCGCAACGGTATCGACAAGACGTCTATTCGCGCGATCGCCGCGGCGGCGGACGTCGACCCCGCGCTGGTACATCACTACTTCGGAACCAAAACCCAGCTGTTCGCCGCAGCGATCCACATTCCGATCGATCCCATGCAGGTCATCGGCCCGATACAGCAGGTCCCCGTCGAGGAGATCGGCCGCACGCTGCCGTCCCTTCTGCTGCCGCTGTGGGATTCGGAACTGGGTAAGGGTTTCATCGCGACACTGCGGTCGATCATCGCCGGCAACGACACCTCGTTGGTGCGGTCGTTCCTGCAGGAGGTGATCGCCAGAGAAGTCGGTTCGCGCGTCGACGATCCCCCGGGCAGCGGGCCGGTCCGTGTGCAGTTCGTCGCCTCGCAACTGGTGGGCGTGGTGATGGCCCGCTACATCCTCGAACTCGAGCCGTTCAAATCGCTGCCGGTGGAACAGATCGTCGACACCATTGCCCCGAACCTGCAGCGCTACCTCACCGGAGAGCTACCCGGCTTCACCTGACAGCGCGCTCCAGCATCCGCTGATGCTCGGCGTCGTCGGTGATGTCGATGGCCTCGTCGATCAGCAGCACCGGGATGCCGTCGTCGATGCGATACGCCCGGCGCAGCCGTGGGTTGTAGAGGAATTCGTCGCCGATGAGCAGCAAGGTGCCCCGGTCCTGCGGGCATACCAGGATGTCGAGCAGTTTCTCGTCGAGGGCCACGGCGATCAGCCGGCCGGGACGGGGACGGCGGGCGTGACGGGAATCCCGGCGATCGATCCGCCGCCGGCAGCGGCCTGCTGCGCGGCGCGCGCCTGCATCTTGCGCTGGTGGGTGATCGTTTCCTTGAGCGCTTCGACGAGCGGCGTCTGATTCGGCCGGTCCTCGAGGGCCTCCTTGAGCGCGGTGGCGTTCGCGTTGGACGGGCGGAAGCCCAGCTTGCGCAGCTTCACGGCGTCGTCGATCAGCACAGAGACCTGGCCGCCGCCGTCGCCCTGCCGGTACTCCTCGTGGATCATCTGCAGTACCTGGTCAGCGTTGACCTTCGGTGCTGTCTCTTCGGCCCTATTGCAGTCGTCGCCGGTGCACGGTCTCTTCGGGCTATCGGCTTGCGGCTCGGGCGCCTCGGTCTGAACGGTCGGCTCGGCGGGCTGCGCCAACGCCGTCGGACCCGCAACACCGGTGAGCACACCGACTGTCAACACGCCTCCGGCCATACCGCCGATGACGAGGCGGCGCCAGATGTCGCGTGGGCTACCGGTTCGCGATGTCATCAATCCTCCAGCTCGGTGGCGCGGTCGCCAGGCTGCCGACTTACCGCCAGCGGGAGCCTAACAGCGCTCGGCCTCGCCGGCAGGTCGTCATGACCGACCTTCGCTACTGGCCTTCGGCGATCTCGGAACGGACCGCCACGGTCAGCCGCTTGTACCGATTCGTATCGGGGTCGAGGTACCACGCGTTACGCGACGGCTTCGGAACGCCCTCCGCTTGCAGCGGGCTGACCAGCGGCCGGTATGACGCGCTGAGCGCCATTCCCGGCACCACGTGGACGATGTCGGGTGGTTCGCCGACGGCCAGGTTCGCGAGGGCCTCGGTAAGGTCGGCAGACGGAATGCTGCCGCCGGGCTGCAACTCCAACGCCGTGATGGCCAGCTGGCGTCCGTTGGCTTGCACCCCGTAGGTGACCGCGAGGTCGACCGCGCCGAGGCAGCCGACCGCATCGTTGACGGTCGATGAGTAGACGCAGCCACGGTCGGTCTGGATGACCAGTCCGCGGCTGTCGACAAGCCAGTAGTCGCCGTCGTCGTCGCGGCGGAACAGGTACTCCGTGGACACCCAGGTGTCGGCCGGGGCGAAAACGCCCCGCTTGATCGGGGCGGTCGGGTCGACCGGCCCGCGTGGACGGGCGAGCAGCACACCGACCTCGTTGGCCTCGGCACGGCGGACGAAGCCCTGTTCGTCCTCCAGAATCAGGTCCTCGGAGGGGTCGTAGGCCGCCAGCGCCAGTTCGCGTGCACCCGGCAGCGGGCGGCCCTTGCTGCCGATCTTCGCGCCGGACACGTTGGCCAGCACGGCTTGTCCGTCGGTGGTCGCGAAGAACTCGACGACGTGGGCGGGCTGGAAGATCTCGACCACACGCTTCCACAGTCCGGTCGGCATGCCCGAACCGATGAACAGCCGAACCGGGTGGCTGCCGTGCAGCGCGAACGACGGGTCGTCGATGACGTCGCGCAGCATCGCCCACGTGTAGCTGACGACCGTGACGCCGTACTGGCGAAGCTCGTTGAGGAACCGGTCCGGCCGCAGACTGCGCGACAGCGCGATCCGCGAGCCGCCGACGGTGGCGCCGCCGATCGCCACCAACAGGGCGGACTGGTGGTGTAGAGGCGTCAGGCAGTAAACGGTATCGCTGCGGCTGAGATTGGCCGCCGACGCGGTGCCGAACGCCGAGATCGCCCACCGAGCGTTGGTGATCTGACGAGCGACCAGGTCGCCGCTGATCGAGCTGAAACCGATGAAGGCGAGGTCGCGGGCCAGACCGGGGTTCGGCCGGTACCACCCGGGCAGGTCGACCGCTTCCGGATCGATCTTCTCCATGTCGATGACATCGCTGTCCTCGGGAACGTCGAGGTCGCGTGCCTCACCGCCGCCGAGCACCAGCACACGCATGTCGAGTCGCCGGGCGGCTTCGAGGTTGCTGGGGTCGGCGATGATGTCGGACACCGAGCCGAGCCGGGCAGCGGTGGGCAGATCGACATCCGGCGGCATGAGCACCGCCACCGCACCCAATCGCGAGAGCGCGGCGATCGCCACCAGCGCGCTGGGCCGGGTCTCCATCAGGACGCCGACGCGCGTGCCTTGGCGTACCCCGACCTCGATAAGGCCACGGACGACGTTGTTGATGCGCCGGTCCACGGCTTCGTAGGTGTGGACTCGGCCGTCGAACAGCAGGCAGTCACCGCGGGGGAAGTCGCGGGCCTGTTCGGACATGATGCGGCCGAACGAGATCCGGGTGTGCTCGTTGATCTGGCCGAGCCGGGCCAGGCGCGGCAGCGTGCGCGCCGTTTCGACGGCCAGGGCTCTGGCCGACTTGTTGGCGCTCACCACGGCATCGGCAGCCGAGCGGGCCAGGGTCCAAGCCATCTCGGTCGCCGCGGCGGTGCCGTGCGCCAGGCGTGAGCTGATCGAGACGCCGGTCTCGTTGGGTTCGGCTTGCTGCAGGGCCATCGCGTTGACGCCGTCGGGCCGCTCGCCGGTGCCGTCGAGCCACTTGACCCACTGCGCCACCGCCGGCCACGTCTGGCTTGATGCCTTCGATCCGACGACAAGCCCGAAATGGCCTGCGCGAATGAGGAATTCGTAGACATCGGCCTTCGGGGCGGCGCGCTTGATACCGCGCACCGAAGCCGGCTGGCCGATGTCGTCGACTTCACCCACCACGGCCAGCACCGGGCACTCGATATCCGACAGCGTGACCAGGTCACCGTGAATCGAGAAGCCGCCGCTCATCATCCGGTTGTGCGCGATGAACTGTTTCAGCAGCTCGGCAATGGCGGGGCCCGACCACGCGATCCAGCCCTCGGAGGCCAGGAACCGGCGTTGCTGCTCGCGGGGCAACAGGGCTTCGCGATCGTGTAGTTGACGCAGGAAGTCGAGGCGCGACTGGGCGGTCTTGATCGGGTCGAGCATCTGGAAGCCGGTGCGGGCGAGCCAGCCCGGGATGTCGATCCGGCTGAACACGTGGTCGGCCATGAAATCGGCGGCCGCGGGCGCGACGCTGGCGGGCAGGTTCATCGGTAGCGCGGCCAGGGTGTCGACCGGCGAGCCGAACGCGATGATGCTCGCCAGATCCTTCGACCTGCGGTAGGCGGCGACCTGGTAGGCGAACATTCCGCCCTGCGAGTAGCCGGCCAGGTGCACGTCGCGACCGGTGACCTCTTTGACGGTGTCGATGGCCTCGCTGAGCGCGACGACGTGGTCGGCCAGCGTGCGTTCCATACCGCCTTCGACCTTGTCGGGTGAGCCGAAGTCGATGACCCACGGGTCGATGCCCGCGTTGTGCAGGATGCCGACGGCGCCGTCGTCGCGGGTGACATCCCACATGTCGGCAGACATCATCATCGGATGCACCATCAGCACGGGTGGGCCGGGTTGCTTGGTTCCCGGCCTGGTATCCGGCGGGAAATAGCGCCGCAGCCGGTACATCGGCACGCTCTGGATGATCTGGAACGGCGAGGGCACGGCGCCGGTCTCCAGGCCGCCGTAGCGCAGCACTTCCAGCCCGTTCTGGGCGGTCGCCACCAGTCGTCCGACCGGCTTGGTTATCGCCGACAGATCCACGCCGCACGCTCCCCTTCTGGCCGCCACAGAACCCCCGATTCGGCCGACGTCATCATGGCACAGGGGCCCGGCCCGCAGGGCCGACCTATCATCGGCGGCTGATGGCGAACCTGATCAATGTCGAGCGCGCGACCGTCGGCTACGGCACCCGCACGCTTCTCGATGCGATCAGCCTGGGCATTGACGAGGGTGACGCGATCGGCGTCGTCGGGCGCAACGGCGACGGTAAGACCACGCTGCTGCAGATCTTGACGCTCACCCGCGAGCCGGATTCGGGTCGGGTGACCCACACTTCGGGGTTGTCGGTGGGCTATCTGCGGCAGAGTGACGACTTCGCTGCCGACGCCACCGTGCGCGACGTGATCGTCGGTGGCCGTCCCGATCACGTCTGGGCGGCCGAATCCGAGACCCGCGAGGTCGTCTCGCATTTGTTGGCCGACGTCTCCCTTGACAGTGCGGTCGGCCGGCTCTCCGGCGGCGAGCGGCGCCGGGTGGCGCTGGCCGCGGTGCTGATCGCCGGTCATGACGTCCTTGTGCTCGACGAGCCGACCAACCACCTCGACGTCGAGGTGATCGGATGGCTGGCCGCACACCTCAATCGGCGTCGGGCCAAGGCACTGGTGGTGGTGAGCCACGACCGCTGGTTCCTCGACGCGGTGTGCACAAGGACGTGGGAGGTGCATGCGGGCAGCGGAAAAGGGAAGGTGGACGGCTACGAAGGCGGTTACGCGGCCTACGTGCTCGCGCGGGCAGAGCGAATGCGGCTGGCGGCCGGCGCCGAGGCGCGCAGGCAGAACCTCATGCGCAAGGAGCTGGTGTGGCTGCGGCGCGGACCGCCGGCGCGGACGTCGAAACCGAAGTTCCGCATTCAGGCCGCCAACGAGTTGATAGCCAACGAGCCGCCGCCGCGGGACTCCCTGGTCCTGCAGCGGTTCGCCACCACCCGGCTGGGCAAGGACGTGTTCGACCTGCACCGGGTGCGGCTCGAGGTGGGGGACACCGTGGTGTTGGACCAGGTCGACTGGTCGATCGGCCCCGGTGCCCGGATCGGGCTGGTCGGCGTCAATGGCACCGGCAAGACGTCGGTGCTGCGACTGCTGGCAGGTGAGCTCGCGCCGGCGGCGGGCACGATCAAGCGGGGCGCGACGCTGCGGATCGGGCACCTCAGCCAGGCCATTGCCGAACTCGACGGCGCCGCTCGGGTGCTCGACGCGGTCGAGGACCGGCGAAGGATCACCCAACTGGCGGGTGGCGGCGAGATCAGCGCCGACACGCTGCTGCGGGACTTCGGGTTCACCGGCGACAAGCTGACGACGCGGGTGTCGGAGCTCTCAGGTGGTGAACGGCGCAGGCTGCAGTTTCTGCGGCTGTTGCTCGATGAACCGAACGTGCTGCTGCTCGACGAGCCCACCAACGACCTCGACATCGACACGTTGACCGTCATCGAGGATTACCTCGATGGCTGGCCCGGCACGCTGATCGCCGTCACCCACGATCGCTACTTCCTCGAACGGGTCTCCGATGTCACCTACGCCCTGACGGGAGGTGGCCGCTGCGAGCTGTTGCCGGGCGGAATCGAGCAGTACCTGGCGGACCGCGCCGCGGCCGCGTCACCAGCACCTGCATCGACGGCAAGTGCAGCGACGGCAGGTCCGCAAGGCGAAACGGCGTCGGCGCGGGAGCGACGCACCGGCAAGGAGATGGCGCGCATCGAGGGGCAGCTGGAAAAACTGGAGTCGCGCATCGCCGCACTGCACGAGTCCATGGCCGAGGCCGCCGCGGACCACGTCCGGTTGGGTGAACTCAACGTCGAGCTCCAAGAGCTGTTGAACCGCAAGGAATCTCTCGAAGAAGCGTGGCTGGCCGCCGCGGAGGGCTGACGCCGTAGTAGGAGGTCGAGATCTCGTTCCGCAGAGGGGCTGAGAACCTCGGCCTGGAAATCGAGGTCGACGACGGTCGTCTCGAGGTCAGCATCTGCAACGACGACGACTGATGCCGGGCGGCTAAGCGAGGACCCGGCGCAGGAACGCGATCTGATCCGCGATCACGCGCTGCCGGACGTCGTCGCGGTAGAAGTCGAAATGGGCGAGGTCGTAGCTCTTTAGCTCACCTCGGGGCGCGAGTTCGGCCAGTCGTGCCGCGTCGGCCTCTTGAGTTTCCTTGTCCCGCTTGCCGATGCACACCAACACGGGCGCACGCACGCGCGGTGCCTGGTCGTCGGGCTTGTACCGCATCATCGCGAACAGCGCTCGCGGTGCGACCTCGTTGCGCCACATCGCGCTCTGCATGCCCTCGATGGTCTGGTGCGCCTCGGAACTGGCAATGACCGCGAGCTCACCCGGATCGCCGATCGCTTTGATGTAAGCGGGCGATGCGCCCAGAGCGCCGCGGACGGTGTCGGTGGTCATCGCCCACAGCAGCCGCAGCGTGGCCGCCGTCGACCGGCCCTCAACCTTCTTCGGAAATCCGTTGAACGGGATCTGGGCGATCACGGCCGCGATCCGTGGGTCCCGTGCCGCCGCCGTGACCACATGGCCGCCACCGAGCGAGCTGCCCCACAGCACAATACGGTCGGGGTCGATACCGTTGCGGCCGCGCGCGAACGCGACCGCTGCGGCGATGTCGTCGAGTTGGCCGCCGATGTCGACCAGTTGCCTTGGCTCCCCTTTGCTTTCACCGAAGTTGCGATAGTCGAACGTAAGGGCCGCGTAACCGGAGTCGGCAAAACTCCGCGCGTTCGCCGTCAACGCCGGGGTGTCCTGTGTGCCGCCGAAGCCCTGACACAGCACCACGCACGGTCGGGGCTCGTCCTGGTCGCCGTTGTAGAGGTGGCCGACCAGAGTCGTCGCACCGGAGCTGAACTCGACGCGTTCGGTCATCTCCTCAACCGTAGCCGCAGCTGCTCAGCGGTCTCGTGCACGGTGCCGAGCTGCCGGGCGACCTGCGTCGGTGCGGTGCCGCCGCGGGCGTCGCGGGAGTCCACCGATCCCTCGACGGTGAGGATCTCACGCACCTGCGGGGTGAGTTCGGGATGGATCGTGGCGAGTTCGGCGTCTTCGAGTTCTTCCAGCCCGATCCCGCGCGTTTCGGCCGCGCGCACCGCGGCACCCGCAGCCTCATGCGCCACCCGGAACGGCACTCCCCTGCGCACAAGCCATTCGGCGACATCGGTGGCCAGGGTGTAGCCGAGCGGCGCGAGCTCGGTCATCCGATCGACGTCGAAGCGTAACGTCGCCACCAGCCCCGCCATGGCCGGCAGCAGGAGTTCGAGCTGCGCGACGGAGTCGAACACCGGTTCCTTATCCTCCTGCAGATCCCGGTTGTAGGCCAGCGGTTGCGCTTTGAGCGTCGCCAGCAGCCCGGTGAGGTTGCCGATCAACCGGCCGGACTTGCCGCGGGCGAGTTCGGCGATGTCGGGGTTTTTCTTCTGCGGCATGATGGAGCTACCGGTCGACCAGGCGTCGTGCAGGGTGACGTAGCCGAATTCGGTTGTGCTCCATAAGACGATGTCCTCGGCTAGCCGGGACAGGTCGACGCCGATCATCGAGAACACGAATGCCGCCTCCGCGGCGAAGTCGCGCGACGCGGTGGCATCGATCGAATTGTCGGCGGCGGTGTCGAAACCGAGATCCTCGGCGATCGCATCGGGATTCAAGCCCAGGGACGACCCGGCCAGCGCGCCGGACCCGTAGGGCGACACCGCCGCCCGTTTGTCGAAGTCGGCCAGTCGGTCGACGTCGCGCAGCAGCGGATGCGCATGCGCGAGCAGGTGATGCGCGAGGAGTACGGGTTGCGCGGATTGCAGATGCGTCTTGCCCGGCATGATCGCGGTCGGGTGAGCGGCTGCCTGGGTGGCCAACGCGTCGACGACCTGCAGAGCGCCGTCGGCGACGCGCCTGATCGCGTCGCGCAGCCACATCCGAAACAGCGTGGCCACCTGATCATTTCGCGACCGGCCCGCCCGCAACCGGCCACCGAGCTCCGCACCGACCCGATCGATCAGGCCGCGCTCGAGGGCGCCGTGCACGTCTTCGTCCGTCACCAGGGGTTCGAAGCTGCCGTCGGCGACGTCGACAGCCAGGCTGTCGAGGCCCGCGAGCAGCCCGTCGCGCTGATCGTCGGTCAGCAGCCCGGCGCCGTGCAGTACCTGCGCGTGCGCTTTGGATGCCCGGATGTCGTAGGGCGCGAGCACCCAGTCGAAGTGGGTCGACTTCGACAGGGACGCGAGCGCGTCGGACGGCCCGTCGGCGAACCGTCCGCCCCACAGCGAACCTTCGTTCGTGCTCATCTCAGGACCCTCGCTTCCCGCGAGTGACCGCGTTTGTACGCCCGAACCCGGCGTGTCGCCGTACAGACACGGTCGCTCGCGGTAGTGGATCGGAGGGCATCACGTGCTGAGGTCTCGGCGGGCCGCGATGCTCGACGACAGACCGTGGATCTGCACGAAACCGCGGGCCGCCGACTGGTCGAACGTATCGCCCTCGTCGTAGGTAGCGAGGTTGAAGTCGTAGAGCGACTCGGCGCTGCGACGGCCGTTCACGGCGATGTGTCCGCCGTGCAGCACCAGCCGGATCTCCCCGGTCACATGCTCCTGGGTCTTGGCGACGAAGGACTCGAGCGCGGTCTTCAGCGGCGAGTACCAGAGCCCGTCGTAGACCAGCTCCCCCCACTTCTGGTCGGTGTGGCGCTTGAACCGGCCGAGTTCGCGCTCCAGCGTGACATGCTCGAGTTCGGTGTGCGCGGTGATCAACACCATCGCGCCCGGCGCCTCGTAGATCTCGCGGCTCTTGATGCCGACCAGCCGGTCCTCGACGACGTCGAGCCTGCCGACACCCTGTTCACCGGCCCGGCGGTTCAACTCCTCGATCGCCTGCAGCACCGTCACCTGCCGACCGTCGATCGACACCGGCACGCCACGCTCGAAACCGATGATCACCTCGTCGGGTGTACTCCAGTTGACCGTCGGATCCTCGGTGTAGTCGTAGACGTCCTTGGTCGGGGCGTTCCACAGATGCTCGAGAAAGCCGGTCTCCACGGCGCGACCCCAGACGTTCTGATCGATCGAGAACGGCGAACGCTTGGTGACGTTGATCGGGATCGCGTTCTCCTCGGCGAACGCGATCGCCTTCTCCCGCGTCCACGCGTAGTCACGCACCGGCGCCAGCACCTTGAGATCCGGTGCCAGCGAAGCAAATCCGACTTCGAAGCGGACCTGGTCGTTGCCCTTGCCGGTGCAGCCGTGCGCGACAGTGCCGCCGCCGTGCTCCCGGGCCGCGGCCACGAGATGCTTGACGATCAGCGGTCGGCTCAACGCCGACACCAGTGGATAGCGGTCCATGTACAGCGCGTTCGACTGGATCGCGGGCAGGCAGTACTCGTCGGCGAACTCGTCTTTGGCGTCGACGACGACGGCTTCCACGGCGCCGCAGTCGATGGCGCGCTTGCGCACCACCTCCATGTCCTCGCCGCCTTGGCCGAGATCGATTGCGACAGCGACGACCTCGCGCCCGGTCTCCTTGCCGATCCAGCTGATCGCCACCGAGGTGTCCAGGCCCCCGGAATAAGCCAGGATGACGCGTTCGGACATCAGCAGGTCTCCTTTTGTCTAATGCTCTCGAGTTTCGTTGCCAGTTCGGCGCCGGTCATCGGCTCACGCGCGACGACCAGGATGGTGTCGTCGCCCGCGACGGTACCGACGACGAACGGAAGGGCCGCGCGGTCCATCGCGCTGGCAAGGTAGTGCGCCGCCCCGGGCGGGGTGCGCAGGATGGCCAGGTTGCCGCTGGAGTCGGTCGACACGAGCAGTTCGGCCAGCAGCCGCGACATCCGCTCGGTGCCACCGGAAACGCCGCGCACCGGACTGCCGTCCTCGGGGACGATGTACACGCCGACGCCGCCGTCGGCGCCGCGCAGTTTCACCGCGCCGAGTTCTTCCAGATCGCGCGACAGCGTGGCCTGCGTGACCTCGATGCCCTCCTCTGCCAGCAGGGCGGCCAGCTCGGTCTGGCTGTGCACCGACCGCGACGACAGGATCGCCACGATGCGGGCCTGCCGCCCGGCACGAGTCGCCGCGGAAGTCACTGCCCGGCTCCCGCCCGCTCCAGCAGCCACACCAGCAGCGCCTTCTGCGCGTGCAGGCGGTTCTCAGCTTCATCCCACACCGCGCTCTGCGCCCCGTCGATCACCTCGTCGGTGATCTCTTCACCGCGGTGCGCCGGAAGGCAGTGCAGCACGACCGCATCGGCGTCGGCACGGCCCAGCAGGGCTTCGTTGACCTGATACCGCCGGAACGGCCCCACTCGGTCGAGGCCGTCGTTCTCCTGACCCATCGACGTCCACGTGTCGGTGACCAGGACGTCGGCGCCGTCGGCTGCTGCGTTCGCATCGTCGGTCACGGTGACCGTCGCACCGGTTTCCGAAGCCCGTTTCTGTGCGGCGTCGACGAAGTCCGGATGCGGTTGGAAGCCGTCCGGTGCCGCGATCGTCACATCCACGCCCGCCGTGACACCGCCCAGCATGAGCGAGTGCGCCATGTTGTTGGCGCCGTCGCCGAGGTAGGTCATCCGCAAGCCCGCCAGCCTGCCCTTGCGCTCGGCCAGCGTCTGCAGATCGGCCAGCACCTGGCACGGGTGGAACTCGTCGGACAGCGCGTTGACGATCGGCACGCTCGCACCCACGGCCATCGCGGTCAGCCGGTCTTGTGCGAAAGTGCGCCACACGATCGCCTTGACGTAGCGCGACAGCACCCGGCCGGTGTCCTCCAACGTCTCGTCTCGACCCAGCTGAGTGCTGCGACCGTCGACCACGACGGCGTGGCCACCGAGTTGAGCGACGCCCAACTCGAAGGAGAACCGGGTCCGCGTGGAGTTCTTGTCGAAGATCACCGCCACCCCGCTCGGACCTTCCAAAGGGCGACGGCTGAACGGCTGGGCTTTCAATTCGGCTGCCAGAGCGAGCACCTCGGCCTGCTCGGCGGGGTTCAGATCGTCGTCACGCAGGAAGTGCCGGATGGTTGCGGTCATGAGGCGGCGCCTTTGTCGAGGACGGCGGGAAGCGCGGCGAGGAAGTCGTCGACCTGAGCCTCACTGATCACCAGCGGCGGGGCCAGCCGCACCACATCGGGAGCCGCGGCGTTGACCAGGAAGCCGGCGTCGCGGCCCGCGGCCTCGACGGCTTTGGCAGTTTCGGCGGTCAGCACAACGCCGAGCAGCAGGCCGCGGCCGCGGACGTGGTCGATCAACGGATGCCCGGTGGCCTCGATGCCCGTCGACAGCGTTTTGCCGAGCACGTGGGCGCGGTTGATCAGGTCGTCGTCGGCCAGCACCCGCAGCACCGCGAGTGCGGCGGCGGTGCAGACGGGGTTGCCGCCGAACGTGCTGCCGTGCAATCCAGGCGTCAGCAGCTCCGCGGTGGCGCCCGTCGCGATGCATGCGCCGATCGGCAACCCGCCGCCGAGGCCCTTGGCCAGGGTCACGACGTCCGGAGTGATCCCGTCGTGCTGATGCGCGAAAAACGCTCCGGTGCGGCCCATTCCGGTCTGCACCTCGTCGAGCACCAGCAGCGCGTTGTGCTGCGCGGTGATCTCGCGGGCGGCGACGAGGTAGCCGGCGGGCGGAACCACGACCCCGCCTTCGCCCATGATCGGCTCGAGGAACACCGCGGCGGTTTCGTCGTCGACGGCGGCTCGCAACGCATCGATGTCGCCGAACGGCACATGGGTCACGTCACCCGGAAGCGGCGCGAATGGCGCCTGCTTGGACGGCTGACCCGTGAGCGCAAGAGAGCCCATGGTGCGACCGTGGAAGGCGCCTTGCGCCGCAACCAGTTTCGTGCGCCCGGTGAGTCGTGTGATCTTGAACGCGACTTCGTTGGCTTCGGTGCCGGAGTTGCAGAAGAACACCTTGGCCGGCGCAGCAGGGCCCGCGCCGAGCAGCCCGACCAGCGCTTCGGCCAGCGCGACACCGGGTTCGGTCGCATACAGGTTAGACGTGTGGCCCAGCGTGTTGAGCTGAGCGGTGACGGCTTCGATGACCGCGGGGTGGCGGTGGCCCAGGATGTTGACCGCGATGCCACCGAGCAGGTCGACATAGGTCTTGCCGTCGACGTCGGTCACCACCGCACCGTCACCGCTGGACAACGCCAGCGGCGGGGTGCCGTAGTTGTTCATCATCACGGTCTGCCACCGCTGCAGCAGGGTCATGACGGCACCACTTTCGTTCCCGTCCCCTCGTCGGTGAGCAGTTCGACCAGCACGCAGTGCTCGACGCGGCCGTCGATGACATGTGCGCTCGGCACGCCGCCGGCCACCGCGCGCAGGCACGCCTCGATCTTGGGCACCATCCCGGCCTCCAGTGTGGGCAGCATTTGAGTCAGTGCGGCGGAGTCGATCTCGCTGACGAGTGACCCGCGGTCGGGCCAGTCCGTGTACAAACCCTCGACATCGGTGAGCATCAGCAGCTTCTCGGCACCCAACGCCTCGGCAAGTGCTGCGGCGGCCGTGTCGGCGTTGATGTTGTGTACCACCCCGCCGACGTCAGGAGCGATGGTCGACACCACCGGAATCCGGCCCGCGGAGATGAGATCGAGCAGCGAACCGGCGTTGACCCTCTCGACGTCGCCGACCAGGCCGATGTCGGTGGCCACACCGTCGACGGTCACGCTGCGCCGTACCGCGGTGAACAACTGGGCATCCTCGCCGGTGACCCCGACGGCGTACGGGCCGTGGGCGTTGATCAGCCCGACCAGTTCCCGGCCGACCTGACCGAACAGCACCATGCGCGCCACGTCCAGTACCTCGGGTGTGGTGACCCGGAATCCGCCCTTGAAGTCACCTTGAATGCCGAGGCGTTTGAGCATCGCGCTGATCTGCGGACCGCCCCCGTGCACGACGACGGGATGGACGCCGCAGTTGCGCAGGAAGACCATGTCGGCGGCGAACGCGGCCTTGAGCACGTCGTCGGTCATCGCATTGCCGCCGTACTTGATCACGACGATCTTGCCGTGCAGTTGTTTCAGCCACTCCAGTGCTTCGGCCAGAACCTTCGCCTTGACCGGGGTTTCGACGCTCATGAGCTGTACGCCGAGTTCTCTTCGACGTAACCGTGGGACAGGTCGGTGGTGCGGACGGAGGCCTGGGCCGACCCGTCGCCGAGGTCGATGGTGACGGCGATGTCGGCACCGGACAGATCCACGTCGCGTGAACCCGGCTGCGGCGCCCCGTCCCGCCAGACTGCAAATCCGTTGAAGGATACGGTGACCCGCTCCGGATCCACTTTGAACGGCGCCATGCCGATGGCTGCCAGCACCCGGCCCCAGTTCGGGTCCGAGCCGAACAGCGCGGTCTTGACCAGGCTGTCCCGCGCGACGATGCGGGCGCCGAGCAGTGCGTCGTCCTCGGAGGCCGCACCGGCCACCGTGATGGCGATCCGTTTCGTCACACCCTCGGCGTCGGCCTGCAGTTGCTGGCACAGGTCGTCGCACACCCGCAGGATCGCCTCGTCGAGTTCGCTCTGGCTGGGCTTGACCGCGCTGGCTCCGGACGACAGAAGCAACACCGAGTCGTTCGTCGAACAGCTGCCGTCGACGTCGAGGCGGTCGAAGGTGAGCGAGGTGGCCTTGCGCAGCGCCTCGTCGAGTGCGGCGGAATCGGCGACGGCGTCGGTGGTGATCACGCACAGCATGGTGGCCAGCGACGGGGCGATCATGCCTGCGCCCTTGGCCATTCCGCCGACAGTCCAGTTGTCGGCGTGGTGCAGCGCGACCTGCTTGGGCACGGTGTCGGTGGTCATGATGGCCCGTGCGGCCTCCTCGCCGCCGTGGAGTCCACCCGACAGCTCGTGCACGATCTCGGTCACGCCGGGGAGCACTTTGTCCATCGGCAGCCGGTCGCCGATCAGCCCGGTCGAACAGACCGCGACCTCGATCGCGCCGGTTTCGGTGCCCCAGTCGCTCAACGCCGCCGCAACCGCCTCGGCGGTGGCGTGAGTGTCCTGGAAACCCTGCGGTCCTGTACAGGCGTTGGCGCCGCCGGAGTTCAGGATCACCGCGCGCAGGCGGCCGGTGGTGAGCACTTGGCGGCTCCACAGCACCGGCGCGGCCTTGACCTGATTGCGGGTGAACACCCCCGCGGCGGCGTAGTCGGGTCCCTCGTTGAACACCAGCGCCAGGTCCAGCGCACCGGATGCCTTGATGCCAGCGGCGATTCCGGTCGCGCGGAAGCCTTCTGGGGCCGTGACGCCCTGGGTGCGAAGCAACCGGGTTCCGGAGGTCACGGTGCCATGCCCACGATCGAAAGCCCCTCGGTCTCGGGCCAGCCCAGCGCCAGGTTCATCGACTGCACCGCAGCGCCGCCGGTGCCTTTGACGAGGTTGTCGATCGCGGCGACGGCGACCAACGTCTTCGCGTCCTCGTCCAGGGCGACGGCCAGCTGGGCGGCGTTGCTGCCCAGCACCGAACCCGTCTTCGGCAGTTGCCCTTCGGGAAGCACATGGACGAACGGCTCGGCGTCGTAGGCCTTTTCGTAGGCGGCGCGGATCTCCGGAAGCGAGGCGTCCGTGCGCGCGGTGCACGTGGCCAGGATGCCGCGAGAGGTCGGTATGAGCACCGGCGTGAACGACACCGTCACGTCCTTATTGCCGACCGCGCGGAGCCCCTGGGCGATCTCCGGTGTGTGCCGGTGCTTACCGCCGATGTTGTACGCGCGTGCCGAGCCGATCACCTCGGCGCCCAGCAGATCGGGTTTGGCGGCCCGGCCCGCCCCCGACGCGCCGCTGACCGACACCACGGTCACGGCCGGCTCGATGAGGTCTTCTGCCACCGCGGGCCACAGCGCCAGCAGAGCCGCGGTCGGATAGCACCCGGGCACGGCGATCCGCTTCGCACCGCGCAGTCGGTCGCGCGCACCCGGAAGCTCCGGCAGCCCGTAGGGCCAGGTACCGGCGTACTCCGAGCCGTAGAACCGTTCCCAGGCCGCGGCGTCGGTGAGCCGGAAGTCGGCGCCGCAGTCCACTATCAGCGTGTCGTCGCCGAGTTGTTCGGCAAGCTGAGCGGAATGCCCGTGCGGCAACCCCAGGAAGACCACGTCGTGCCCCCGCAGCACCTCTTCGTCGGTGGCATCCAGCACGCGGTTGGCCAGGGGCAACAGGTGCGGATGGTGCTCGGCCAGGGAGGTGCCCGCACTCGCCGCCGCGGTCAGCGCACCGATCGTCATCCGGCCGTCGGCGTACGCGGGATGTCCGAGAAGCAGGCGTAGGATCTCACCGCCGGCGTATCCGCTGGCGCCCGCTACCGCAACTGAAACCATGCAGACGATTCTGCATGTTTATGCATACCCATGCAAATTCATTACGATCAGCGGCGTTGTTCGGCGCCGACCTGCTCTGTCGCGGCCTGCACGGCCGCTTCGCGCGCCGCGCTGGCCTCATCCTCGGTGAGCGTGCGATCGGCGGCACGGAACCGCAGCGCGAACGCCAGCGATTTGCGGCCCTCGCCGACCTGCGGGCCGGTGTAGACGTCGAACAACCGCACGTCTTCGAGCAGCGGCCCCGCGCCGGTCCGTACCGCCTCGACCACGGCGGCCGCTGCGACGTCCTCGTCGACAACGAGGCTGATGTCTTGAAACACGGCAGGAAACGGCGACACCCTCGGAGTCGGGAGTCGCTCGACGATGGGTATGGCGTCCAGATCCAGTTCGAGCGCACAGGTGCGCTTGGGCAGACCCGACCGCTCGACGACCGCCGGGTGCAGTTCACCGGCGTGGCCGACGACGGCCCCGCTCTGCCGGTCGCCCAGCACCACTTCGGCGCAGCGGCCCGGATGCCACGGCAGGTGCTGAGCGGCGCGCAGGGTCAGCTCGACACCGGCGGCGCGAGCGATCACGTGCACTGCCTCGAACACATCACCGGGCTGCGCCGCGCGACCCGGACCCCATGGGCCCGCGGGCTCGCGCAACCCCGCCACCACCAGGGCGACGTGCTGGGGCTGTCGCGGAAGCGACGCGTTCAGGGCGGCGATCTCGTCGTCGCTGGGCCGCCGGTCGGTCGGTATCCGTTCGAGGGAACGGCTGTCCGGCGTCGGTTGGACGACCTGCTGGATCGCGAACAAACCGACGTCCACGGTTCCGCGAGACACGTTGCGGCTCAGTGCCTCCAGTAGCCCTGGAAGCAGGGTGGTGGCCAACTGCGGGCGGTCGGAATCCAACGGGTTGAGCACGTTGGTCGTGGTCCGGCGGGTGTCGTTGGCGGGCAGGCCCCACTGCTCGAAAACGCCCGCCGGCAGAAACGGGGTGGGCAGGATCTCCACATACCCGTTGAGTCCCAACGACTTACCGATCGCACGCCGTCGCCTCTGCACCGGGGTAAGCCCGCGACCGGCCGGGGCCAGCGGCAACACCGACGGAATGGTCTCCAGATCCTCGAGGCGCAGCACCTCTTCGACGAGGTCGGCGGGCTGAACCAGGTCGGGACGCCAGCTCGGCGGGGTGACGGTGAGCGTGCCCTCGGCGGCGACGACCCGTGCGCCGATCTGGGTGAGCCGCCGTTCTGCGGTGCCTGGGGCGTAGTCGACACCGGCGGTGCGGTCGGGCAGGTCGGCCGCCATCGTGACGGGCGGTCGCGACCAGTCGTCTCGGGGTGGCTCGCCGCGCCAGTCGGTCAGCGTGGGTTCGACCGTGCCGTTGGTGATCTCGGCGAGCAGCGCGGCGCAGCGGTCCAGCGCGGCGACCGAGATCGCCGGATCGACGCTGCGTTCGTAGCGCCGGCCAGCCTCGCTGTACAGGCGCAGCCGTCGCTGCGTGCGCGAGACGGCGGCCGGGTCCCACACGGCGGCCTCGAGCAGGACGTCGGTGGTGGTCTCGCGCACCTCGGTGGTGCCCGCACCCATCACGCCGCCGATCGCGGCGGTCGCTTCGTCGTCGACGATCAGCACATCGGCCGGGTCGAGGCGGCGTTCGACGTCGTCGAGGGTGACCACGGTCTCCCCCGGTTCGGCGAACCGCACGCGGAATCCGCCGGTGATCAGGCTGCGGTCGTGGGCGTGCATCGGGTGGCCGAGCTCGAGCATCACGTAGTTGGTGACGTCCACGGCGGGAGAGATGGCCCGGATGCCGGACAACAGAAGCCGTCGCTGCAGCCACCACGGCGAGACGGCGCCGGGATCGATGCCGGTCACCGGGCGCAGTCCGAAGCGCTGGACACCAGTGCCCGGGTCGATCGACACGGGCAGCGCCTCGCCCTCGGCCGGTAGCGGGGCGACGTCGGCGGGGTCCACGTAATCGAGGTCGTAGGCGGTGGCGATCTCGCGGGCCAGACCGCGCACCGACAGGCAGTAGCCGCGGTCCGGCGTGATGGCCAGGTGGAAGACGACGTCGTCAAGGCCGAGGAGATCGGCGGCGGCGGCGCCCGGCTCGGCGGTGCCGGCAGGTAGCACCAGGATTCCCGAATGGTCGGTGCCCAGGTTCATTTCGGCCGTCGAGCAGATCATCCCGTCGGAGATCCGGCCGTAAGTCTTGCGGCTGGCGATGGTGAAGTCGCCGGGCAGCACCGTACCGGGCAGTGCCACCACGACCAGATCACCGACGGTGAAGTTGGTTGCGCCGCAGACGATGTCACGTGGCTCGGCTTCTCCGACGTCGACCTTGACGGCGCGGATCGGCTTCTTGAACTCGGTGAGCTCCTCGATGGCGGCCACCCGCCCCACCGTCAGCGGGCCCGTGACGGGGCCGACCGGGATGACCTCCTCGACCTCATGGCCGATGCGGATCAACGTCTCTTCGAGGTCGGCAGGGTTCACGTCCCAACCCGGCGCGCTGGCCCGCACGACGTCGCGCAGCCAGCTGTACGGCAGCCGCATCAGGCCCCTACCCCGAACGGCAAGGAGAACCGTACGTCACCTTCGACCATGTCGCGCATGTCCGGAATTCCGTTGCGGAACTGCAGGGTTCGTTCCAGACCCATACCGAACGCGAAGCCGGAGTAAGCATCGGGATCGATCCCGCAGGCGCGCAGCACGTTCGGATTGACCATGCCGCAGCCGCCCCACTCGACCCAGCCGGCTCCGCCCTTCTTGTTCTCGAACCAGATGTCGACCTCGGCCGACGGCTCGGTGAACGGAAAGAAGTGCGGACGGAACCGGGTGCGGGCCTGCGGGCCGAACTCGGAGCGGGCGAACGCATCTAGCGTGCCGCGCAGATGGGCCATCGTCAGTCCCTTGTCCACCGCGAGGCCTTCGACCTGATGGAAGACGGGAGTGTGGGTGGCGTCGAGTTCGTCGGTGCGAAACGTACGGCCGATCGAGACGATGTAGACCGGCGGCTCGCGTTCCAGCAGGGTGCGGATCTGTACCGGTGAGGTGTGCGTGCGCAACACCTGCCGCGACCCCTCGGGCGCGATGTGGAAGGTGTCCTGCTCGCTGCGCGCGGGATGGTCGGGAGCGAAGTTCAGCGCATCGAAGTTGAACTGCTCGGTTTCGACCTCGGGTCCCTCGGCGAGTTCCCATCCCATCGCGACGAACGTGTCGGCGATGCGCTCGCCCAGAATCGTGATCGGGTGCCTGGCGCCGACCGGTTGCCGGGTCGTGGGCAGCGTCACATCAATACGCTCGGCCACCAGCACCGCGGCATCGCGCTCTGCCCGCAGCGCCGCCAGCCGCTCGTCGTACGCGCTCTGCGCCTGTGTACGGGCGACGTTGACCCGTTTACCCGCGTCGGCCCGATCGGCCTTGGCCAGCGACCCAAGCGACTGGCGCGCCAACGCGATCGGAGACCGGTCGCCGAGATGCTCGGTTTTCGCCCGCGCGAGCGCATCGAGGTCGGCGGCCGCGTCGAACGCACGCCGAGCAGCGCTGACGGCCTCGGTCAGCGCTTCTTCGGACAGGTCTGCGGGCTGATCAGCCACCCGGCGATCATAGGCGATGCGCCCGATGGCCCTCGAACGCATGCCGAGGCCGGCACGCGCCGCAGGCCGCCGACCGCTATTCCGCTGCGGGCTGCTCCGCGTCGTCTCTGCCATCCGGCGGGTGCCTGAGAGTTTTCAGTCGATACATGACGAAATCGGCCGGGACACCGTCATGTTTCGAAGCGAAGAGCTGTCGACGGAGGCGTTTGGCCTCGACGCCGAGCGAATCGAACTTCTCGGCGGGGATGCGGTCCAGTGTGGTCTGCGACACCACCAGCTCCCCGCGGGTCGCGCGGTCCATCACGCGGGCGGCGATGTTGACGTCAACTCCGACCCAGTCCGACCCGATGCGTTGGGGATGGCCGGTATGCACACCGACCCGCATCCGCGGTGTAAACCCGTCGACGTCAATGCTTTTCACCCCGTCGCGCGCTGCGATCGCGGCCTGCACCGCCGTCATCGGGTCGAGGAAGACCGCCATGAGGCCGTCTCCCATGCGCTTGACGATCTGCCCGCCGGCCTCCAACAGGGGCGGTTCGGCCACCTGGGACACGCGGCGCAGCAGCCGCAGCGTGGCCTCGTCGCCCGCGTCGAGTGACCACGTCGAGAAGCCCACGAGATCGGTGAAGACCAGCGTCGCCTCGCGGTTGGCCGGTTTCCCGGACACGCGCTCGGTGAGGGCCTGCCACACTTGCAGCGCGCCGAGGCTCACCTCGCGGGTGGCGACGTTGTGTTGAAGCAGTCGATCTGCGGCGCGGGCGGCAGCGCGAGGTCCGCCCACCCCGTCGACCGACAAGGGATCCCCGAACTCCGGATCACCGGGCAACGCGCGCCGCGTACGTCGCAGGAACGCGATGATGTTCTCGTTGCGATTGGTGTTCTTCAGCCAGCCCAGGGGTCCGGTCGACCGCTCGAACGGCTCGACATCCACGCCCGCAAGCCTAAGCGGGCCGCTTGGCGCCGAGCAATCTCCTAATGCGAAGCGGTCGTCCGAATGACGAAACCGGAGCCAGCGAAGGGGCTGGTCACGGGTTTGTGGCGGGCCAGTAGCCGCTGCATAACGTTGTCCGGCAACGCGCCCCGCAAATCGTAGACAACGTTGGTTGTCAACATTATCGTGGAGTTTGACCCCGATTCAGCGAGGAATCAGATGACCGTGAGCAGCACCGCCAATCCCCTGGGTCCCGAGTCGTTGACCTGGAAGTACTTCGGCGACCTGCGCACAGGGCTGCTGGGTGTGTGGATCGGCGCCGTCCAGAACATGTACCCGGAACTGGGCGCGGGCGTCGAGGACCATTCGATCCTGCTGCGCGAACCGCTGCAGCGTGTCGCACGCTCGGTGTATCCGATCATGGGTGTGGTCTACGACGGCGAACGCGCGCCGCAGACCGGCGAGCAGATCAAGAGCTACCACACCACCATCAAGGGTGTGGACACCGAGGGCCGGCGCTACCACGCGCTGAACCCCGAGACGTTCTACTGGGCGCACGCCACCTTCTTCATGCTGATCATCAAGACCGCCGAGTACTTCTGCGGCGGGCTGACCGAGGCCGAGAAACGCCAGCTGTTCGACGAACACGTGCAGTGGTACCGGATGTACGGCATGAGCATGCGGCCGGTGCCCGAGAGCTGGGAGGAGTTCCGCGAGTACTGGGACCGCAAGTGCCGCGAGGAGCTCGAGATCAATCGTGCCACCCTCGACATCTTCTCGATCCGGATTCCCAAGCCCTGGTTCGTGTTGATGCCCACCGGGCTGTGGGATCAGCTCTTCAAGCCGATGGTCGGTGCGCAGCGCTGGATCGCGGCGGGCGTGTTCGACGACGCCCTTCGCGAGAAGGCCAACATGCGCTGGACGCCCGGAGACGAGGTACTTCTTCGCCTGTTCGGCAAACTGGTGGAATTCGCGTTCGTGGCGGTGCCCGACGAAATCCGTTTGCACCCAAGGGCTTTGACGGCCTATCGGCGTGCCCAGGGCCGGCTTCCCTCCGACGCTCCACTGGTCGAGGCGCCTGCGTTCATGGCGCCCCCGAGCGACCGGCGCGGGCTGCCGATGCACTACGTCCCCCCGCGCAAGTCGCTGCTCGATCGGGCCGGGTCGCTGGTGCACACGACGTTCTCTTTGGCGGGGCTGCGTCCGGCCCGCGGACGCCATAAGGCAGCCTAGAGGGCATGCTCGAATGGTCTGATGTCGATCTCGCCGTGCGCGATGCCGTCCGCGAGTTCGTCGACAAGGAAATCCGCCCGCACGTCGACGCGCTGGAAAGCGGCGAGATGGAGCCCTACCCCATCGTCCGCAAGCTGTTCGCGACGTTCGGCATCGCCGATATGGCGCGCGAGTCGCTGAACAAGCGCCTGGCCCGGCTGCGTGACGGTGGCGGCTCATCGGAGAAGTCCTCGGGCGGCGGGATGTTCGGCGAGGGTTCCGGCGGCATGGGGTTCGTTGTGGTCAGCGAGTTGTGCCGGGTGTCGATGGGCCTCGTCACCGGCATGGGCGTCAGCCTAGGGCTGACGGTGCCGACGATCATGAGCCGCGGCACGCTGGCCCAGCAGGAGCGCTGGCTGCCCGATCTGGTCACTTACGACAAGGTCGGCGCATGGGCGATCACCGAGCCCGATTCGGGCTCCGACGCGTTCGGCGGCATGAAGTCCTACGTCGTGCGCGACGGCGACGACTACATCCTCAACGGCCAGAAGACGTTCATCACCAACGGCCCCGACGCCGACGTCGTCGTGGTCTACGCAAAGCTCAGTGAAGATGAAGCGGGCGACGCCAGCGTCGACAAGCGCGACCGCAAGGTGCTCACCTTCGTGCTCGACCGCGACATGGAGGGTTTCGTGCAGTCGAAGCCGTTCCGCAAGATGGGAATTCACAGCTCACGCACCGGCGAGCTGTTCTTCAACAACGTGCGGTTGGGCCGGGACCGGTTGCTCGGCGAGACCGAGGACAACTCCGCCGGTGACGGGCGCGCCAGCGCGCGGTCGAGCTTCAGCGCCGAACGCATCGGCGTCGCCGCGATGTCGCTGGGCGTGATCGAGGAATGCCTACGGCTGTGCGTCGACTACGCCAAGAGCCGCACGCTGTGGGGTCAGGAGATCGGCCAGTTCCAGCTGATTCAGCTCAAGCTCGCGAACATGGAGGTGGCGCGGATGAACGTGCGCAACATCCTGTTTCGCGTGATTGAGGCGGCGCAGGCCGGTGTGTCGATCTCACTGCCGGAGGCGTCGGCGATCAAGTGGTACTGCTCGCAGGCCGCCACCGACGTCGCGATGGAGGCGGTGCAGCTGTTCGGTGGCAACGGCTACATGACCGAGTACCGCGTCGAACAGCTTGCGCGCGACGCCAAGTCGTTGATGATCTACGCCGGCAGTAACGAGGTGCAGATCACCCACGTGGCGCGGGGCTTGTTGAGCTAGGAGCGGCGGTGCGCGCGTGCGCTCTGGTACAGGCAGATCGCCGCGGCCGCCGCCACATTGAGGCTCTCAGCGGCCCCCGGCATCGGGATGTGAACGCGACGGGTGGCCGACGCCGCCAGTCCCGCGGGCAGACCATGGGCCTCCGGCCCGAACAACCACGCCGTCGGTTCGACCATTGCGGCCTCCAGAGCGGGACTGTCCAATGACATCTCGCCGTCGACGGTCGTCGCCAATATCTGCAGGCCGGTGCCGGCGAGCTCCGACACCGCCGAACCGGGATCGTTCTCGGTGACAACGGGTATCGAGAAGATGCTGCCTGCGGACGCGCGCAGGCACTTGCCGTTGTAGGGGTCCACGCTGTGCCCGGCGAACACGACGGCGTCCGCCCCCATCGCGTCGGCGATCCGGATCAGCGTGCCCGCGTTGCCCGGCTCGGAAATTTCGACCGCGACCGCAACCAGACGCGGCGAGGCGGCCACCACCTCGCCCAGCGACGTCTCCGGTGTCGCGCACACGGCGACCAGGCCGACCGGAGTCACCGTCTCCGACAACGCTTTCGCGGCCCGTTCTGTCACCAAGTGCACCGGGACATCGGCCAGCATCGCACCGAACCGGTGCGCGGCATCGTCGGTGGCGAACACCTCGGATACGAGTCCGCGCCGCAACGCCGCCTCGACGAGGTTGGGCCCCTCGGCGAGGAAGCGTGCGGCGCGGCGTCGCCCGACGTGGCGGTGCAGCTTGACCGCTGCGACCACCCGGGCGGAGCGTTCGGTGAGCGTCAGGCAGCCTCGCCCGACGGCGCGTTCACGTCCTCGGGCAGTGCGCCCTTGGCGACCTCCACCAGCGCGGTGAACGCCGCGGGATCGCTGACGGCGATCTCGGCGAGGTTCTTGCGGTCCACCTCGACACCAGCGGCCTTCAGCCCCTGGATCAGGCGGTTGTAGGTGATGTCGTTGGCGCGGGCCGCGGCGTTGATACGCGAGATCCACAGCTTGCGGAACTCGCCCTTGCGGGCGCGCCGGTCACGATAGGCGTAGTTGAGCGAATGCAGCTGCTGCTCTTTGGCCTTGCGGTAAAGCCTTGACCGCTGGCCCCGGTAGCCCTTGGAGGCCTTGAGGATTGTCCGCCGCTTCTTCTGGGCGTTGACTGCGCGCTTGACGCGTGCCATGGGAATGTCCTTCGTTCAGGTCGTACGTGTTCGTCGGTCAGCCGTTGAGCATCTTGTTGATGCGGGCGTTGTCGGCGGCCGACACAACGGTGCGACCGGCGAGTCGCCGAGTGCGCTTGCTCGACTTGTGCTCGAGCAAGTGGCGGCGGTTGGCCTTCTGACGCACGATCTTGCCGGTTCCGGTGCGACGGAACCGCTTGGAAGCGCCGCTGTGGGTCTTCGCCTTGGGCATAGGTCCTCTGCTCTGTTGTTCTAACTGTTTCGGTCGGGTGCTGAGGCCGGCTCTGCGGAGCCTTCGGCCTGTTGCGCCGCCTTGGCGCGAGTCTTCGCGCCGCGGTGCGGGGCCAGCACCATCGTCATGTTGCGGCCGTCCTGCTTGGCGGACGTCTCGACGAAGCCATAGTCGGCGACGTCGGCGCCCAGCCGCTGCAGGAGACGGAAGCCCAACTCGGGTCGCGACTGTTCGCGGCCGCGGAACATGATCGTCACCTTGACCTTGGACCCGGCCTCGAGGAAGCGGATCACGTGACCCTTTTTGGTCTCGTAATCGTGCGGGTCGATCTTGGGACGGAGCTTCTGTTCCTTGACGACGGTCTGCTGCTGGTTCTTGCGAGACTCGCGCGCCTTCTGAGCCGTCTCGTATTTGAACTTTCCGTAGTCCATGATCTTGCAGACCGGGGGTTTGGCATCCGGGGCTACTTCGACGAGATCGAGATCGGCATCCGCGGCGACGCGGAGGGCATCTTCGATGCGCACGATGCCTACCTGTTCACCGCCCGGTCCGATCAGGCGGACTTCAGGTACGCGGATGCGCTCGTTGACGCGGGTCTCAGTGCTGATGGGGCCTCCTATGTTGTCCTCTAGGAGCCCACTCCGTCAGCTCTGCTCAACGAACAGAAAAGCCCTGCTCATAGCAGGGCCCACAGCCGACCAGGACAGGCAATATGTTGCCTGTGACCGGACCGCTGAGCCGGTTTGGCCAGCGGTGGGAGGGGGACTCCACTTGCTGTCCCTGGCGTTTGCCGGGACGGTCGCGCATGCCAGTCTAACAGGCGTGACCGATGACCCGAACTCAGCTGACCCGCCAGATCCAAACGGTACAGACGGCTCAGGTGATCTGAACGGCACCGCCGTTCGTGAACTCGCGGAGATCCCCGCCGTCGAGGTGATCACCCGGTCGGCCGTGATGCTGATGAGCGCGGCGGCCGAGAAGCTCGGGTTGTCGGCCGACAATCCCGACGAGAGCCCGTACCGCGATCTCGACGAGGCCCGCCGGTTGATCACCGCGCTGGCCGGGTTGGTCACCGCGTCCGCGGAGTATCTCGGACCCCATGCCGGACCGGTGCGTGACGGCCTCAAGACGCTGCAGCTGGCCTTCCGTGAGGCCAGCGCATCGCCGGACGAACCAGGGCAGGGTCCCGGCGAGAAATTCACCGGACCCGTCTGGTCGTGAGTCGCCACCCATTTGGGGTCCCAACCGAATAATGTCGCGGCCTATGACCGTCGCTAGCCTGCCCTTCACCCGCCGCAGGTCGAGGTTCTGGTGGGTGCCCGCGGCGGCGGGCTGGACGGTCGGCATCATCGCCACGCTCTCGTTGTTGGCGAGCGTCTCGCCGTTCGTGCGCTCGGTCATCCGGGTTCCGCGCGAGTTCGTCAACGACTACATCTTCAACTTCCCCGACACCAGCTTCGCCTGGGCGTTCGTGCTGGCGCTGCTGGCCGCGGCGCTGGCGGCGCGCAAGCGGATCGCCTGGTGGATCCTCATCGCGTACATGGTGGGCGCGATCGTCTTCAACATCGCGGACCTGGTGTCAGGCGACGAGTCGGTGGTCGAGGAGATCGGCGAAGTCATCGGCCTGGCCTTCCACGTCGCCGCGATCCTGTTCCTGCTGCTGGCTCGCGGAGAATTCTGGGCGAAGGTGCGCCGCGGCGCCCTGCTGAAGGCAGCGGTCGTGCTGGTCGCAGGGATGGCGATCGGCACCCTGATCGGATGGGGCCTGCTCGAACTGTTCCCGGGCACGCTGACCAGTGACGACCGGTTCTGGTACGCGTTGAACCGGGTCAGCGCGTTCGCAGGTGCCGACTCCTCGAATTTCACCGGTCATCCGCACGTTCTGATCAACGCTGTGCTCGGCCTCTTCGGTGCACTGGCCCTCATGGTCGCAGCGATCGTGCTGTTCCAGTCCCAGCGCGCCGAGAACGCGCTGACCGGCGAGGACGAATCCGCGCTGCGCGGGCTGCTGGAGTTGTTCGGCAAGAACGACTCGCTCGGGTACTTCGCGACGCGCCGCGACAAGGCGGTGGTGTTCGCGCCCAACGGGCGGGCCGCCATCACCTACCGCGTGGAAGTCGGTGTGTGCCTGGCGAGTGGGGACCCAGTCGGCGATCCCAAGGCGTGGCCGGCGGCGATCGAAGCATGGCTCGCGTTATGCCAGACCTACGGCTGGGCCCCTGGGGTGATGGGCGCGAGCTCGGCGGGCGCCGAGGCGTTCCGCGAGGCCGGGCTCAACGCCTTGCAACTCGGCGACGAGGCCATTCTGTACCCCGACAATTTCCGGCTGTCCGGGCCGGACATGCGCGCGGTCCGGCAGGCCGTGACCCGGGCGCGGCGTGCGGGTGTGAGCGTGCGAATCCGCAGGCACCGCGACCTGGGCGCCCAGGAGATGGCCGACGTCATCGCCCGCGCCGAGGCCTGGCGCGACACCGAGGACGAACGCGGCTTCTCGATGGCACTCGGCCGGCTCGGCGACCCGGCCGACGGCGACTGCCTCCTGGTGGAGGCGGTCCAGACCGCGGGCGAGACAGACGAAGTCGTCGCCATGCTGTCGCTGGTGCCCTGGGGCACCAACGGCGTCTCGCTGGACCTGATGCGGCGCGCACCCCACTCTCCCAACGGCACCATCGAGCTGATGGTCAGCGAATTGTGCATGCAGGCCGAAGACATCGGCATCACACGGATCTCGTTGAATTTCGCCATGTTCCGCTCGGCGTTCGAACAGGGCGCTCAGCTCGGGGCCGGCCCGGTCGCCCGGCTGTGGCGCAGCCTGCTCGTGTTCTTCTCCCGGTGGTGGCAGCTCGAGACGCTGTACCGCTCGAACATGAAATACCACCCGGAATGGGTGCCGCGCTACGCCTGCTACGACGACGCCCGACTGGTGCCCCGGGTCGGGGTGGCGTCGGTGATCGCCGAAGGGTTTCTGGTGCTGCCCTTTTCGCGGCGTCACGAACAGCCGCACACCGGACACCATACGGCGGTGCCGCAGGATCTGATGGCGACCGGATTGCTGCACCACGACGGTACGGCCCCCGATCTCAGCGGGCTGGCGGCGGATCTGCCCGATGCCGATGAGCCGCGGCTGCCTGAACAAGTGCGAGTGCGCATGGCCAAGCTGAAGGCGCTGCAGGACAACGGAATCGATGCCTATCCCGTCGGTACGCCACCGTCGCATACCATCGCCGAGGCGTTGGAAGCCGATGTTGCCGACGGCGACGTTCCGGTGACGGTGGCGGGGCGTGTGCTGCGCAGCCGCGACTACGGCGGCGTGCTGTTCGCCCAGCTGCGCGACTGGTCCGGCGAAATCCAGCTGCTGCTGGACAACTCGCTGCTCGAATCGGCGACGACCGCCGACTTCACGCACTCCATCGATCTCGGCGACCTCATCGAGGTGTCCGGCACCGTGGGCTACAGCAAGAAGGGCACCCGCTCACTTCTGGTGCGTGACTGGCGGATGATCGGCAAGTGTTTGCGTCCACTGCCGGACAAGTGGAAGGGGTTGACCGACCAGGAGGCCCGTGTGCGCGCCCGCTACGTCGACCTGGCGATCAACACCGAGGCTCGCGACCTCATCCGCGCGCGCAGCGGCGTGCTGCACGCGATTCGGGAAACGTTGGTGGGCGAGGGGTTCCTCGAGGTCGAGACGCCGATCCTGCAACAGATCCACGGCGGCGCGAACGCCCGGCCGTTCCTCACCCACATCAACGCCTACGATCTGGACCTCTACCTGCGGATCGCTCCTGAGCTGTACCTCAAGCGGCTCTGCGTGGGCGGTGTCGAGCGGGTTTTCGAGCTGGGCAGGGCGTTCCGCAACGAGGGCGTCGACTTCAGCCACAACCCCGAATTCACGCTGCTGGAGGCGTATCAGGCGCACGCGGACTACAACGTCTGGATCGACGGCTGCCGGCAGCTCATCCAGAACGCCGCCGAGGCTGCCAACGGTGCCCAGGTGTTCTACCGGCCGCAAGAAGGCGGCGGACTCGAGCCCGTCGACATCTCCGGTCAGTGGACGGTCAGGACCGTGCACGATGCGGTGTCCGAAGCCCTCGGTGAACAGATCGGCCCCGACACCGAACTGCCGCGGTTGCGCAAGCTGTGTGACGCCGCGGCCATTCCGTACCTCACGCACTGGGATGCCGGCGCGGTGGTGCTGGAACTCTATGAGCGGCTGGTCGAGGACCGCACCGAATCGCCGACGTTCTACAAGGACTTCCCGACGTCCGTGTCGCCGCTGACCCGTCCGCACCGCAGCATTCCCGGCGTCGCCGAGCGCTGGGATCTGGTGGCCTGGGGAGTCGAACTCGGCACCGCCTACAGCGAACTCACCGATCCGGTCGAGCAGCGACGCCGGTTACAGGAGCAGTCGCTGCTGGCTGCGGGCGGCGATCCCGAGGCGATGGAACTCGACGAGGACTTCCTGCAGGCGATGGAGTACGCGATGCCGCCCACGGGCGGTCTGGGCATGGGTGTCGACCGCGTCGTCATGCTGATCACCGGGCGCAGCATCCGCGAGACGCTGCCGTTCCCGTTGGCCAAGCCCCGCTGACAGCTCCCCCACAGCGCGCCATAAGGATTACCGGTCACCTTGTACTGCGTGACACTGGTGACACTGGCTCATTCGCTGCGTGGGCACCTGTCGTTGATGCATGGGTGGATTCCCACCACTGTGCAGATTGTCTCGGTGATCGTCCTGATCGCCGCCATCGGATGGCGAACGCGCCGATGGCGGCTGGTGTGGGTGCCGTGGGCCGCTCTGTGCGGCATCGCGCTCGCGATGGCGACATACGCCTTCATTGCGTCGGAAGGGCTTTCTGACAACCCAGCGCCGCGATCGCTGTGGGTGTGGGTGGCGCTGACGGGTGCGGCAGGCGCCGTGTTGGTCGCGGGTTGGCGGGGCGCGCGGTGGTGGCGACGCGGCCTCTCGTTGGTGTCGCTGCCGCTGTGCCTGCTGTCCGTCGCGTTGGCTGTGAACCTCTGGGTTGGTTACGTCCCCACCGTTGGGGCCGCGTGGAATCAACTGACCGCCGGACCGCTGCCCGATCAGACCGATGCGGCGATCATGCTGGCGATGCAGCAGCGGCACCAGCTCCCGGTCAGGGGCACAGTGGTTCCCGTCAACATCGGCGACAGGGCATCCAGTTTCAAGCACCGCGGTGAACTCGTCTACCTGCCGCCCGCGTGGTATGCAACCAATCCGCCGCCGCCGCTTCCGACGGTGATGATGATCGGCGGTGAGTTCAACACCGCTGCGGATTGGGTACGCGCCGGCAATGCGGTCGCCACCGCCGACGGTTTCGCCGCCGCGCACGGCGGGTATGCCCCGGTGCTCGTGTTCGTCGACGCCGGCGGCACGTTCCGCAACGACACCGAATGCGTGAACGGCAGGCGGGGCAATGCCGCCGACCATCTCACCAAGGACGTCGTCCCGTTTGTAATCTCGACGTTCAAAGTGAGTGCCCGGCAGTCGAACTGGGGCATCGTCGGATGGTCGATGGGGGGCACCTGCGCCGTCGACCTGGCGGTGATGCATCCCGAGATGTTCGGCGCCTTCGACGACATCGCCGGGGATCTGAGCCCCAACTCCGGCACCAAGGATCAGACGATTGAACGCCTGTTCGGCGGGAATTCAGGGGCCTACGCGGCGTTCGACCCGATGACGGTGATCAACCGCCACGGTCGCTATTCGAACCTCGAGGGCCGGTTCGACGTCAATACGATTGACGCAGGCCCACAGAAGGATGCGGCGAACGTGCTGTGTGGCCTCGCCGCAGCCAACGGCATCAACTGCTCCGTCGTGGTCCAACCGGGCAAGCACGACTGGCCTTACGCCGCACAGGCTTTCGCGACGGCGCTGCCGTGGCTGGCGGCGCGACTCGGCACGCCGGACCTCGCGGCCGTCCCGGTGCCGGCCGCGCTTCGCAGCGTCGCAAGACCAACGCCACTGCCCGAAGGACCGCGTCAGCCTCCCGTGCGCGCCGACGCCCCGATCGGGAAGCCGAAGTAGTCGTCGGGCTGTTCGGCACGCCTGCCGCGAGAATGTGCTGGCACCAGCCACGTCACCGTACGCAACGAAACCGAAAGCGCAACACGCATTTCGACAGGCGAGGCCCGGAAGCGCCTGCGGGCGACCGCGTCGGAAAAGCTACGACGGGCAGTAAGACTGGGTCGCGGCACCGACGAAGAACCCGCTCTGGTCCAGGGTCCATTGGGCCGGTTCGCTGATCTCGACCGCGACCTGTTCGGGCTTCTGCCCGGCGGCCACGTAATCGCATACCGCGTGGGCGAGGGTGATTGCGTCCTTGGGTGTCGAGAACGGGATTCCCTCTTCTTCGAGCACGCTGACGAAGATGTCGTCGGTCTCGTCGGCCAGGGCCGGTGCGGCTGTGCCGAGCGCCATGGCGACGCCGACAACCGTTGAAAAGATGATGGTGCCGCGCATGGTGGTTCCTTTCGCAGTGATGACGGCAAGACGCTACGCGCAGCGTTCGAGCGGCGCCGGACTTTCGTCAAAATTGTCACAACCGCCTTGACCTGCGAGGGGGTAGCCTGGACGACATGCCGGGCGACACCACTCCGGAACGGGATCAGCAACCCGCCGTCGAGGCCGAGGTCGTGGACCCGAAACCCGAGTCCACCACGCCGGTCGAGCCGGTTGACAGCGGCTACACACCGGGTGGTGTGCCGACGTTCGACGCCGTCCGGGAGAAGGTCGAGACGCGCTACGGCACCGCGATCGGCGCCTCCGAGCTCGCGGGTGAAACCCCCGAGGGTCGAAGCGTCGCCGAGCAATACGACGAGCGCCAGCGAGCAGCGGCCGAGCGTCTGGAACAGATCCGCGAGCAGATGCGCAAACAATCCGACGAATCTCAGTAATCCGACTCGGCCGCAAGGATCTCGGCTAAGAACGCATCGGGTCCGGGTCGATCCATTCGGGACCGGGCGAACGCGCGGACCCGGTCGCGGGTCTGTGCCGACTCGTCGACATCGGCGCCCACCACCACCCTCGCGCCGCGCCAGTCATGGTTCCAGGCAACCGCTTCGGGAATCGGTGTTCCGTCAGTGTCGGTAACGGGAAACGACGCGCGCCCGTCCGCGCCGAGTGCGCCCGCCCCGCCGACGGCCCCCGACACCAACCGCACCGTGACCCCGTCGGGTGAGCCCAGACCCGTCAATTCCACCCCGACGACCGCGCTCACACCGTCGCCGACCGCTTCCACCGACCATTCGACGGTGTCCTCGGCGGCGTCGAAGACACCCGGTGGTACGGCCGCCCAATTGAGCGAGGCGGTGCCGCCGGCGATGACCGCGGCACCCCGGGCTCGCGAATCCGCCCCTGCGGCAAGCGCATAGTCGGCGCGCCGACCGCTCACCGGGTCCGCATCGAGTGCGACCCCGACGTCGTCGGCCACATCGCGACACAGCTCGATGAGCGCGGTGATCCGTGGATCACCTTCGTGCGCAGCAGCGTTCAGTGCCGCGGCGTGCGGCGCAAGCAGATGGGTGATCTCCGAGTCGAAGGTGTCGTCGCCGAAGTAGTCCTGCGCCGCGGCGGTCAGCAGCGCGACTTCGGCATCCAGGAGCGCCCCGTCGAGCGTCGCGATCGCATCGCGCTGGCTCGCCGGCCACCAGCGCCGCAGCCAGTGGCCGAGCGCGAGGCGGCGCAGCGGTTCGAGCGCATCGGGTAGCAGGGCCACGCCGGTCACCTCGACGCTGTCGGCTGCGGCGCGGTCACCCAGCGCGGAGATCACGGCGTGGTGGCCCGCCTCGCCGACCACCCGCCACAACCAGTCCGCCCGTGCCGGATCGGTGAACGCGATCTGGGCATCCGTCGGCTCGTCGACCGTCCACGACAGCACCGCACCGCTGACTTCGAGAACGGCCACCACCGGTGCCGGGGCCACCAGCGGTCCCGTCGTCCACAGGCCCGAATCCGCCATCAGCCTCATCCCGCCACCTGCAACTCGAGCATCGTCTTGATCCGCTGGCGGTGGTCCAGGCTGACCGACCTCGCCACCCCTTCCAGCACCGCTCGAACCTCATCGACATCGCCACAGGGCTCCTGCCACACGTCGCGGCCGTGCAGCCGGGCCCACAACCGGCTCAGGTACGGGCGCGCGAACATCGCCAGCTCGTCGATCACCTGCTGCTGGCGCGGATGGATCGGCCCGCCGGCGGCCAGGTAGCGGCGCGCATGCAGCACATATGCCTCTTTGCGGAGCCGCGCCTGAATCTGGCGGGCCAACTCGTAGCGGGGCTCGGCGCCATGCGCCAGCGGCGCGAGATGCACCGCGACCTCGATTCCCGCGACCAGCGCGGCCTGCTTGTCTTCTCCGATCAGCCCCCAGGGGGCACACGCCCGGTCGACCTCCTCGGCGCACAATGTCGGCACATCGGGAAGTTCGTCGCGGTCCATCGCCCTTCGCAGAGTTGCCCGCACCCTGTCGATCACGCTGCGGTTCAGGGGCCGGACGTTGTCCGGGCCACCGATGACGCTCGGCTGCGGTTGTGGTTCAACAGAACTCAGACCGAGGTCGACGATCGACCATGGCAGCTCGGCCGGTCCGCTGCGCGCCTTGGCTCCGAGGTTGTACGGCGCGGCATCGGCGATCAACGCCTGCCACACACGCTGTCGCGCGGCCGCGGCCGAGTGGCCTTCGGCGGGGCCGAGCACCGTGGTCAGTCCGGACATGAACGGACCGGTGATATCGGTGCCCGCGCGAACATCTCGCCAACTGCGGCTCAGCTGCATCTCCAGTTCGGCGATGACGTTCTCGTCGGACACAAACCGGTTCAGCACCTCGATGGCGGGGCGGTCGCGTTCGCCGTGGATCTCGCGCAGCACCTCCTCGGCAGCCTGGGCAACGGAACCATGTTGTGCGGGGGGTCCTTTCGTCACGGCCAGCTCGAAACACACCGGGAAGTACAGCTCTTGGGCATTGCCCGACGTGATGCGCAACCGGCGCCGCTCTCGTTTGAGCACGTCGAACCAGGCCGCGGTGTCCCGCAGTTGCGCACTGTGCCCGACGATCGCGTCGTACATCGCCACGGCCACGTCGGGCGCCAGGAACGGCGCCGAGAATTGGGTGTTCGATCGCAGCCGCAGGACCAGCGGATCGATGATCCGTTTCACCGTTCGCCGCAGCGGCCCGCCGTCGTCGCCGCTGAGCACCTCGACACCGGGCCCGATGGCGCGCCAGGCGCGGTCGATGACCGCCCGGCGCGGATGGGCGACGGCGACGGCCGTCCCGGTGCTCATCAGGACAGGATAGAAGTAGGTTCCGGGTGTAGACAGCAGGAAAGTTGGGTTCGGTAGCGGCGCGGCCGCCCGATCCTTAGGTCATGTTCACTGCGCTGTTCGCGTTCGTCTGCATCGTCTACATCGGCACGACGGCCGCTTCGTTACTACCCGCTTGGAAGCTCTCCCGAGTGGATTGCGGTGAGGCCGACGAGCGCCTGGCCACCGCGGAGGACATCCTCGCCGCGCGAGCGGAGTTCGACCGGACGATGGTGCGCAAGGGCCTGCTCACCCGCGACCGACTCGAGTTGATCCGCAACGGCATCCGCTCACCGGCGGTCGTCACCGCGATGCGGCCCACGGGGCAGGCGCTCGAGGACTGCCGGGAGGTCGAACTCGATGTCATGGTCATAAAGCCTGAAGGCGGGCAGTTTCCCGCCCGGGAGACCGCGTTGGTGCCGGCGTCCGCGCTGATCAAGGTCTTCCCTGGCAGCGTCATCGACACCTACTACCGTCCCGGTGACGAGACCGCCGTGGCGATCTGCGTGGCGCCGGTGTGATCAGCGCGCGCCGTCGACAGCGAAGCTGGCCAGCGCCGCCCAATACAGCGGGCTGGCAGTCAGATCGCCACCGCGCCAGTCTCGCATCCGGCTCCGCTGCCAGCGGTTCACCGCCCGACCGGCCTCATCGGCCTCATGGGCGCGGTCGACGGCGACGATCGCCTCGCTCATCGGATCGGCCTCGGATGCGGCGAACTGCCGGTAGCCCGCCGTCGTCGGCAGCGACCACAACGTGGCAGTGACCAGTTGAGCGCCACCCAGGACCATCGCCGCCACCAGCCCACTGGCCTCGTCGAACTGATAGTCCCCACCGGATGCACACGCCAGCAACGCAACCCGTGGAGGAAACGGCAATCCCGCCGCCATGAGCTCACCAGCGGTGAGCGGCCGCTCGTCGGCGAGGTGCAGCGCCGCGCGGTCCGCGTGGCCGGCGTCGCCGTCGGCGGCGGTGGCGTGCCCGACGTACACCATGCGACCGGGCTGCCGCGCGAGCTGACCGGCGAGCCAACCGCGGTCGGCGTCGGTACGCCGGAACAACTCGGTGACGGCCGCCACGTCCGGCAGCACCGCGCGGCGGTCGGCGAGATCAGCGAAATGACGAGCCAGGGCGGTATCGGGCGACGGTCTGCCGAGCACGGAGCCCAACGCCGCGTCCGGGCGCTGGCCGGGCACGCGCGGGTCGAGCACCAGCAGAACGGGGTTGTCGCTTCTGTCCTTCCAATCCACCGGCGCCCGCGGCGAATTGACGATGTTGGGTGGCACGGCCATCATGACCTCGGCCAGCTCCATCAGCCGGATGCCGTCATCCTCCGGCGCCGCCAGCAGACCCCAGGGCATCCTGGCCAACCGTGCGCTCGGCGACACGAACAGCGTCGCGCGCGGTGACGCCGCATACTCGACGAGCAGCTGCCAGGCGGCGGGGGCGATCAGTAGTTTGCCCAGTGCGCGGGCGAGTTCGAATTCGGTTGTGGGCGCGGCGAAGGCGCCTCGGGCGATCGCGCGGTTGAGTGCGTCGCTACGGTTTTCGGTGCCGATGGGGTCGGGCAGCGCCTCGGCCAGCCGCTGTTCGGCTGTAACGAGATCCGGCTGTTCGACCACCCAGGTGACGGTTCGCGACGGGTCTCCCACGACCCGCAGCCCGGCGTACGTCGCCACCCCGACGTCGGCGAACCGCAGGACGAGAGTCTCGGTCAGGGCCACGTGCACCACGCGGGCTCGTCCGCGGTCACGTCGCGGCCGTACCGCTCGGCTGCCAGGGCGCGGTAGCGGCCGATGATCGGCGCGGTGGCCGGGTCCATCACCAGCGGCGGCAACGGTCCGAGTCTGGTCAGCGACGCGCTCGCGGTGACCGCCGGTCCCGCGGCGACCAGCGCGTACTCGTCCGCGGACTCCACGGGTACGGCCGCCGTGGCCGTGCCCGCCCAATCCATGGCGTCGGCGGAAGCGGGTTCTGCGGTGAAGGTTCCGCGCGCGCTGTGGTATTCGATGAGCTCACTGACCAGCTCGGTGTTGCCCCACTCCCATGCGACGGCGAATGCACCGGCGAGGATCGGAGCGGAAACGTAGGTCGCCCACCGCATTCGGGCGTCGGCATCGGGGATCGCGTACCGCACCGAGTCGACGGCCATCGCGGCGGGAAGTTTGAGTTCGGCGGCCTTCTGGAGCTTTTCCGCCGCGTGGACGGGATCGGCCAGTGCGTCGGCCCGCCAGATGTTGCCGAGCTGGTCGTCGAGGCGGGCGTACTGCAGCCAGCTGTGGCGGGGCCAAGCGTCGAGCAGTTCACGCGCCTGTCCGACGCGCTCGAGTGCTGCGGCGAAGTCTCCGCGGAAGATGTCGACCCAGCTGCGCTGCAACAGGATCCGGTGGATGTGCAGGGGCTTCTCGATCTCACGCCAGTGCCGTTCGGCATGGCCGAGTCGTTCGTCGGCGTCGTCGAGCGCGTTCACGGAGATGCTGATCAGCCCGAAGTACAGCCAGCACCGCGAGACGTCGTGTGCGCGAAGATGTTCGGCGATAGCCGGATATGCCTCGTGGACCAACGTCTGCGCCTGTGGCCGGTCGCCAGCCGACCACGCCGCCGTCGCACGTTCGAGTTGGGTTCGCGCCACTGCGAGCCTCCACCCACGCGCCTCCGCGCGTGCCCCCGCCCGCCGCAGCCAGGGCTCGGCCGCAACGAGCCGGCCGGTCTCGACGCAGAACCTGCCATACCCGGTCGCCCCCAGGACGAGGAGGTGATCGTGGTGCTCGCCACCGTCGCCGAGACGGTCGATCACGTCGATCACCCGCTCCCACAACGGGATCGACTTCACATGCAGGTCGTCGTCGCACAGCGCGACCGCACACAGGATCTCGGCGTAGGTGACCAGGAATCGGTGTTCGGCTGCGAGTTCGGCGACCGGCTCGTCGTCTGTCAGGGCGATCAGCGCGGCCTCGGCGGTCTCATGGTCACCGTGCGCTGCGGCCAGTCCGGTCTGCAGGAACTGCGCGCGCCGCGAGTACCGGCGCACCATCAGCTCGATCTTGGCCGTCGACATCGTCACCTGTGCCGCGGCCTCGGGGTTGGTACCCGCAAGGATCGCCGAATAGACGGCCAGGCATTCGCGCATCCGGTTCAGGCACTGCTCGGTGCCGTTGTATGCGGTGCGGACGAGGTAGATCTCGCCGAGCAGCGCGTACACCTCGAGCATCCAGTCGTCGCGGCCGGCCTGCTCGATCTGCGGCACCAGAGACAACAGGAGATCCTTGGCCGCCTCCTCGTTGGCGGCGAACGCGAGGTGACGCGCACGCTCGAGGTCCGTGGGGATCGCCACCGCGCAATCATAGAAAGCGGCGGGCATGCCTGGCACGCCCGCCGCTTCAGGAGGTGGATCGCTCAACTGCAGTTGACCTTGACGGTGAACGGCTTGGTGATCGACCCTGCCATCGGGTTCGAGATGTCGGCGCCCGCCGCTTCGCCGGTGATGGTGTAGGTGTCACCGTCGACCTTCACCTCGGCCGAACCGACCTTGGCACCCATGGTGTTGCTGACCGCGAGGGCGTTTCCGTCGACCACCATGCCCAGCGACTCCACCTTCGGATTCGCCTCATCGCTCATCACGATGCCCAGGCCCTGCTGGCCGCCGATCGCGCCGCTGGCGACGTTGATCCGGCCGCCCTGCTTCACGCAGGTGACGGTGTTGAGGTCGAGGCCCTCGAGATCCTTGCCATCGACCTTCACCTCCGTGCTGCCGCCGCTGCTCACGCCCGCCGCGCTGGCCGCAGGGGCGCTTCCCTTGTCGTCCGAACAGCCCACCAGTACGGTGGCGCCAGCGACCAGTCCGATCAGACCCACAACAACGCGATTCATCGATCTACCCTTCGTTGGGACGTCGCCCCGATGGCGCCCGTCATGGCGGTAAGTCAAAACCGCACCGGTCGCTACCGATCCCAAACTTTTGTCGGGGCCCGCCGGTACGGTTCGCAGGCGATGCGCAGATTCACGGTCGCCGAACGGCGAGCACGGCTGGCCCGTCGGCACTTCCTCTGCGCGCCTGCGGACTCCGTCGGTGCCGTCGTCGACGGTGTGCTCGGGCTGCACGCGACCGATCCGGCGACCCCGTACCTGTCGCTGTGGGCGCGGCTGGCGGGGTTCCGTGTCGCCGATCTGGACGCCGAACTCTACGATCGGCGCACGCTGGTCAAGCATCTCGCGATGCGCAGGACGCTGTGGACCGTCCACGCCGGCGACATGCCGCTGATACAGTCCGCGGCAAGCGATCGGGTCGCCGACACGGAGCGTCGCCGGCTCATCGCCGACGCGCAGAAGGCCGGTGTCTGCACCGATGGCGACGCGTGGCTCGATGCGGCCCGCACGGCGGTCCTTACGCATCTCAGCGAGCATGGGGCGACGAGTGCGAAGGATCTGCGCGAGGCGCTGCCGGAGTTGGCAGGGTCGTGGGATCCGGCTCCGGGTAAGCGGTGGGGCGGCGAGACCTCCCTGGCACCGCGCATCCTGACCGTGCTGGCGGTGCGCGGCGACATCATGCGCGGTCCCAACGACGGGAAGTGGACGACGTCGCGACCCCGTTGGGTCGCCACCGCCGACTGGATCGGCACCGGCGATGCCGCCGACCCGCAGACGGCCCGCTCCCAGCTCGTGCGCCGCTGGCTCGCCGCGTTCGGCCCGGCCACCGTGACCGATATCAAGTGGTGGTTCGGCAACACGTTGACCTGGGCGCGAGAGGCGTTGCAGGACATCGGCGCGGTCCAGGTCGACCTCGATGGCACGCCGGGCTTCGTCCTACCCGACGATCTCGACGTCGAACCCCAACCCGAACCGTGGTGCGCACTGCTGCCCGGTCTGGACGTCACGACGATGGGCTGGTTCGACCGCGGCTGGTACCTCGGACCGCACCGAGCGCAGGTATTCGACCGCAATGGCAACGGCGGCCCCACGGCATGGTGCGCCGGCAGGATCGTGGGTGCCTGGGGTCAGGACGACGCCGGGCGGGTCGAGCTGCGGTTGCTCGAGGACGTGGGCCGCTCGGCGCAGGGCCGACTGCAAAGGCAGGCCGACCACCTGACCCAGTGGCTCGACGGTGTACGGGTCAGCCCGCGGTTCCCATCGCCGCTGTCGAAGGCTTGCCGAAGCTGAAGATATGCACGAGATTGCGCTGAATACTCGAACACAAGCTCAGTTTCGACAGGTAGTCAGGCGCTGACCTTGCTGCGTTTGGCGTTGCGCGCCTTGGGTTTCGGCCGTTCCACGCCCAGGCACTCAGCGAGGAAGTGGCCGGTGTAGCTGTCGGGATTGGCGGCGACATCCTCGGGGGTCCCGGACGCGACCAGGGTGCCGCCGCCCGCTCCGCCCTCGGGCCCCATGTCGACGATCCAGTCCGACGTCTTGATCACGTCGAGGTTGTGCTCGATGACGATGACCGTATTGCCTTTGTCGACAAGCCCATTGATGACCTTGAGCAGCTTTCGGATGTCCTCGAAGTGCAGGCCGGTGGTCGGCTCGTCGAGGATGTACACCGTGCGCCCCGTCGACCGCTTCTGCAGTTCGGAGGCCAGCTTCACGCGCTGCGCCTCACCACCGGACAGCGTCGGGGCGGGCTGACCCAGCCGCACGTAGCCCAGACCGACGTCGACGAGCGTCTTGAGATACCGGTGGATCGAGGTGATCGGCGCAAAGAACTCGGAGGCCTCTTCGATCGACATGTCGAGGACCTCGGCGACGGTCTTGCCCTTGTAGTGCACCTCGAGCGTCTCGCGGTTGTACCGGGCGCCGTGGCACACCTCGCACGGCACGTACACGTCGGGAAGGAAGTTCATCTCGATCTTGATGGTGCCGTCGCCGGAACACGCCTCGCAGCGACCGCCCTTGACGTTGAACGAGAACCGCCCCGGTTGATATCCGCGCACCTTGGCCTCGGTGGTGGCCGCGAACAGCGTGCGGATCTTGTCGAAGACGCCGGTGTAGGTGGCGGGGTTGGACCGCGGTGTGCGGCCGATCGGTGACTGGTCCACGCGGACCAGCTTGTCGAGCTTGTCGAGCCCCGTGACCCGGGTGTGGCGACCCGGCACCTGCCGGGCCCCGTTGAGCTTGTTCGCCAGCACCGACGCCAGGATGTCGTTGACCAACGTCGACTTACCCGAGCCCGAAACGCCGGTGACCGCGGTCAGTACGCCGAGGGGGAAGGACACGTCGATCTCGCGCAGGTTGTGCTCGCGGGCCCCGACGACCGTCAGCAGCCGCTTCTTGTCGACCGGCCGCCGGATCGCCGGCACCTCGATCTCTTCCTTGCCCGAAAGGTAGGCTCCGGTAAGCGATTCCGGGTTCTTCAGCAGCTCGTCATAGGGTCCGCTGTGCACGATCTGACCGCCGTGCTCGCCCGCCGCGGGGCCGATGTCGACGACCCAGTCGGCATGGGCGATCGTGTCGAGATCGTGCTCGACGACGATCAGTGTGTTACCCAGATCGCGCAGCCGGACCAGCGTGTCGATCAGCCGGCGGTTGTCGCGCTGGTGCAGTCCGATCGACGGTTCGTCGAGGACGTAGAGCACCCCGACGAGGCCCGACCCGATCTGGGTGGCGAGCCGAATGCGTTGCGCCTCACCGCCGGACAGCGTGGCGGCGGCCCGCGAGAGCGACAGGTAGTCCAGTCCGACGTCGAGCAGGAAGCCCAACCGTGACTGGATCTCCTTGAGCACCTGCCCCGCGATGGCCTGCTCGCGTGCGCCCAGCGTCAGCGCGTTGAGAAACTCCGAGCACTCCGCGATCGACAGCTCGGCGACCTCGGCGATGGACTTCGGCCCGAACTCCCCCGCCGTCAGTGTCACCGCGAGGATTTCGGGCTTGAGCCGCGTACCCTCGCACTCCGGGCAGGGCACGTCGCGCATGAAGCCCTCGTAACGCTCCTTCATCTGCTCGGAGTCCGTCTGCTCCATCCTGCGCTGCAGGAACGCCATCACGCCCTCGAAATCGGCGTAGTACGAACGGGTTCGGCCGTAGCGGTTCTTGTACCGCACGTGCACCTGCTCGTCGCAGCCCTCGAGGATCGCCCGGCGCGCCTTGGCGGGCAACTTCTTCCACGGCGTGTTCACATCGAACCCGAGCGCGTCACCGAGCCCCGCCAGCATCCGGGTGAAGTACTCCGCGGTCTGCCCCATCGACCAGGGCGCGATCGCTCCCTCCGCCAGGGTCAGGTCCGGGTCCGGCACCACCAGTTCGGGATCGACCTCCTTGCGGATGCCCAGGCCCAGACATTCGGGGCAGGCGCCGTAGGGCGAGTTGAACGAGAACGACCGCGGCTCGAGATCGTCGACGGCCAGCGGATGCCCGTTGGGGCAGGCCAGCTTCTCGGAGAACCGCTGTTCGCGGTGCGGGTGGTCGTCCTCACGGTCGACGAACTCCAGCACGACGATGCCGTCGGCGAGATTCAGCGCCGTCTCGATCGAGTCCGTCAGCCGCTGCTTGGCACTCGCCTTCACCGTCAGGCGGTCGACGACCACCTCGATATCGTGTTTCTCCTGCTTCTTCAGCTTCGGCGGATCGGTGAGCGGATACACCACACCGTCGACGCGCACGCGGCTGTAGCCCTGCGTGTTCAGCTTGTCGAACAGGTCGACGAACTCGCCCTTGCGGGTGCGCACCACCGGTGCGAGCACCTGGAAGCGCAGCCCCTCGTCCATGGCCAGCACCTGATCGACGATCTGCTGCGGCGTCTGCCGGGCGATGCGCTCACCGCAGACTGGGCAGTGCGGGGTGCCCGCGCGGGCGTACAGCAGCCGCAGGTAGTCGTAGACCTCGGTGATGGTGCCGACCGTCGACCGCGGGTTGCGGTTGGTCGACTTCTGGTCGATGGACACCGCGGGCGACAACCCCTCGATGAAGTCGACGTCGGGTTTGTCCATCTGACCGAGGAACTGGCGGGCATAGGCCGACAGCGACTCGACGTAACGGCGCTGGCCCTCGGCGAAAATCGTGTCGAAGGCCAGTGACGACTTCCCCGAACCGGAGAGGCCGGTGAAGACGATCAGCGCGTCGCGTGGTAAATCAAGATCGACACTTCGCAGGTTGTGCTCGCGCGCACCCTTGACGACAAGGCGGTCAGCCACCCGGTTCCTCCCGAAGACATAGTTCAAAAACCACTCTATGTGGACCCACCGACAAGCCCGAGACAAGGCGGATACGGTGAAGAACATGACCGTCGTCGACGACAACTACACCGGCCACGTCGAACCAGGAACCGCGGCCAGGCGCACGCTCGGGGGCGCGTCGATCGTCAAGGTCTCCGTCGGCCCGATGGACAACAACGCCTACCTGATCACGTGTTCCCGAACCGGCGAAACGCTCCTGATCGACGCCGCCAACGATGCGCCGATCCTGCTCGAACTGATCGAGAAGCACGCCCCGAAACTGTCGCTGATCGTGACGAGCCACCAGCACTTCGACCACTGGCAGGCGCTGGAAGAAGTGGCCAAGGTCACCGGGGTGCCGACGGCCGCGCACCAACTCGACGCCGACCCGCTGCCGGTCCGACCCGATCGGATCCTCGCCCACGGCGACACCGTCGACATCGGTGAGTTGTCCTTCAACGTCATCCACCTGCAGGGCCACACCCCCGGCTCGGTCGCGCTCGCGCTCGACGGCGCCGACGAGGCCACCCACCTGTTTACCGGCGACTGCCTGTTTCCCGGCGGTGTCGGCAAAACGTGGGAGGACGGGGCTTTCGACCAGTTGCTGGGCGATGTGACCCGCCGCGTCTTCGACGTCTACGACGACTCGACGGTCGTCTACCCGGGCCACGGCGACGACACCACGCTCGGCACGGAACGGCCGCATCTGACTGAGTGGAAAGAACGCGGTTGGTAGACGCGCCGATCGCGGTCGTCACAGGTGCCAGCCGCGGCGCCGGACGCGGGATCGCGCACGCGCTGGGCAGCCACCGCTGCACGGTGTATGTCACCGGGCGCACCGAGCGCGCAGGCGAGTCCGTGCTCGACGGCACGATCCACGAGACCGCCGAACTCGTTACGGCCGCAGGCGGCACCGGAATCGCCGTTCGCGTCGACCATGCCGACGACGATCAGACGAAGGCCCTGTTCGAGCGGGTCGAACGGGAACAGGGCCGGCTCGACATCCTGGTGAACAACGCGGTGATCATCCGCGAGGAGATGATGGGCCGAACCCGGTTCTGGGAAGAGCCGGTCAACGTCATCGACACCATCGAGGTCGGCCTGCGCAGCAGCTACGTCGCGACCGTGTACGCGGCCCCGCTGATGCTCGCGCAGCGGCGCGGCCTGGTGGTGTTCACCTCCGCACCCGGCGCCGCCCACTACGTGTTCGGTCCGGCATACGGCGTTCACAAAGCGGGCACCGACAAGATGGCCGCCGACATGGCGGTCGACTTCAGAGACTTCGGCATCGCGACGGCGTCGATCTGGATGGGCGTGCTGTTGACCGAACGCTTCAAGAAGCTCGTCGCGGGCGCGCCCGACAAACTCGCTCATCTGCTCGACAACACCGAGACACCGGAGCTCACCGGGCATCTGATCTGGGCCCTGTTCAACGACCCCCAGCTGATGGGCAACAGCGGCCAGACCTTCGTCGGCGCGGAGTTGGCGGCGCAGTACGGCATCGAAGACGCCGGAGGTCGCAGGCCGCCGTCGTACCGGGACCTGCACGGAATTCATCCGATCCGCCAATTCGATCGCGTCCTGCGGTGACACCGAAGTGTGCCCTCGGCGCTATTGAGCAGCCATCTGGCGCTCGGCCGTGCGAACTTCGATAGATTGCCTGGTGACGAAGAAAGGGCAGACATGAACACCGATCAGTTGAAGAAGGCGCAGAGCGGCGCCGGGTTCATCGCGGCACTCGACCAGAGCGGCGGCAGCACCCCTAAGGCGCTGAAGCTCTACGGCATCGCCGAGGACGCCTACTCCGGCGACGACCAGATGTTCGACCTCGTGCACGAGATGCGCACCCGCATCATCACCAGCCCCGCCTTCGACGGCGACCGCATCATGGGCACGATCCTGTTCGAGCAGACGATGGACCGCGAGATCGAGGGCCGTCCGACCGCCAATTACCTGTGGAACGTCAAGAACATCGTTCCGTTCCTCAAGATCGACAAGGGTCTCAACGACGAGCAGGACGGCGCGCAGACGATGAAGCCGATGCCCGGCCTCGACGATCTGCTCGACCGCGCCGCGGCGAACGGGGTCTTCGGCACCAAGGAGCGTTCGGTCATCAAGCTGCCCGGCGCCGGTCTGGACGCGGTCGTCGCCCAGCAGTTCGAGGTCGCCGAGCAGGTACTCGCAAAGGGCCTGGTGCCGATCATCGAGCCCGAGGTCGACATCAAGAGCCCGAAGAAGGCCGAGGCCGAGGAGCAGCTCAAAGCCGCGCTGCTCGACGGCGTCGGCAAGCTCGGCGACAAGAAGGTCATGCTCAAGCTCACGCTGCCCGACACCGACAACCTGTACAAGGATCTGGTCGAGCATCCGAACGTGCTGCGGGTCGTGGCGCTGTCTGGCGGCTACAGCCGCGACGAGGCGAACGAGAAGCTGTCGCGCAACATCGGTGTCATCGCGAGTTTCTCGCGCGCGTTGACCGAGGGTCTGACCGCCCAGCAGAGCGACGAAGAGTTCAACTCCACGCTCGACCAGGCGATCGCGAGCATCGCTAAAGCGTCGAGCACCTGATCTCGCTGCGGGGCTACGCGTCGGCGGTCCTCGCCGGCGCCTTCCCCGCGCTCGCGTTCCCGGCGCCCGCCCTGTGGTGGCTGGCCTGGATCGGGCTGATTCCGCTGCTGCTCGTGCTCCGGGCGGCGCCGACGGCTGGACAGTCCGCCGCGCGAGCCTGGTTGGCGATGGCGGCGTTCGTCGGCGTCACCCAATACTGGCTGTGGCCGAGCACCGGTCCCCCGCTGCTCGTGCTCGCCGCCGGACTCGGTGCGCTGTGGCTGCCCTTCGGGTGGGCGGCGCACCGCCTGCTCTCCGGCGACGTCGATGCCGTTCGAGCCGTCAGCGCCGCGGCGGTATTGCCCAGCCTGTGGGTGCTCGCGGAAGCGGTCCGATCGTGGGACCGGCTCGGCGGGCCGTGGGCGGTCCTGGGCGCATCGCAGTGGAATCAACCCGCCACACTGGCGCCCGCCGCGCTGGGCGGCGTGTGGCTCGTCAGCTTCCTGGTGGTGGCGGTCAACACCGCGGTTGTCGCGGCCCTGGTGCGGCGTTCGGCGGCGCCGGCCGTGCTGGCCGTGGTTCTTCTGGCGGTCGGTCCGGCCTGGTTCTGGTGGGGGCCGGCACCCACGTCCGGCCCGACGGTCCGCGTCGCGCTCGTCCAACCGGGTGACATCGCCGAATCCACGTCGCGACAGGCCGCGAGCGAGGCCCTGACCTCAGAACTGGCCGGGCAACCACTCGACTTGGTCGTATGGGGCGAGAGCAGTGTGGGCGCCGACCTCGCGGCCCACCCGGAAGTCGCCGCGCGGCTCGCCGGCCTTTCGCGGCGCGTCGGTGCGGACCTGCTGGTAAACGTCGACGCCCGGGCGGCATCGGGCGGCATCTACAAGTCGGCGGTACTGGTCGGACCGAACGGTGTGCAGGGCTCGTACGCGAAGACCCGACTGGTCCCCTTCGGCGAATACGTGCCGCTTCGGCCCCTGATCGGTTGGGCCACGTCGAACACCCAGGCCGCGGGGGAGGACCGCCGCCGCGGGGACGGCCCCGTCGTCCTGCACACCGACGCCGTCGCGATCGGACCGCTGATCAGCTTCGAGACGATGTTCTCCGACCTCGCGCGGGCAGCGGTCCGGCGGGGAGCGGAGCTCCTCGTTTACCAGAGTTCGACGTCGTCATACCAAGGCAGTTGGGCACAACCGCAGTTGGCGACTATGCCCGCCGTACACGCGGTCGAAACGGGCCGTCCCGCGGTCCACGCCGCGTTGTCGGGAGTCAGTTCGGCGTTCGACACTCGCGGCCGCCGGCTGGCATGGATGCCCGCCGCCGAGCGCGGGGTCAGTGTCGTCGACGTCCCGCTGGACGCGCGGACGACCCTCTATCAGCGGTGGGGTGGCTGGACGATCGTGGCGGCGCTGGTGGTGGTTACGGCGTGGTGTGCACAATCAGCACGTCGGTCTTGGAGCGGCGTGCGACGTTGGCGGGAACGGAACCGAGCAACCGGCCGGCGATCGTGGAGAGGCCGACGTTACCGACGACCAGCAGATCCGCCTTGACCTCCTCGGCGAGTTCGACCAGCGCGTCGACGGGGGCGCCGACGATGGCCTTCTCCTCGACGTTCGTGGCACCCGCCTGGTGAGCGCGCTCTTTCGCCTCGCGCAGGATCGCGTAGATCGGGGCGTTGCCGGACATCTTGTAGCCCTCGTCCTTGAGCACGTCGGCCGCGCGCTGATCTTCGTTCTGGGGGAAGTACGCCGTGGCGATGACCAGCTGGGCGTCACCGGCGATCTGACCCGCTTTCTCGACCGCGCGCAGCGACGAGTCCGATCCGTCCGTGCCAACCAAGACGGTCTGATAGGCGCTCATCCATATCCTCCCAGTTTCAGTTCGTTGCCACCCGGAACAGTAGCCGCTCGAGTGGCATTTGCCTGCGATTTCGTCCTACTTCGCACCCAACGTCACGCTGGACCGGCCCAGGTGACGCCGCCTACACCCGGCCGCACGAAGCGATCGCCAGCGGCGTCGGGACCTCGGTCGTCGTGACTTCCGTACCCCTTCGGCGAGCGCTGCGGGAGTGCGCACGCTAGCGTTTTGCCGTTCGCGGGAAGGGTGGGTAGCAGGGCGTGGATCTGTCGCTGGGACCGCAACGTTTCGCGCGTCTCGACCGGTCGGGATCCCTTCGCGCCGGCCGGTTCGACGCCGCGCTGACGGCGCTGTTCGCGGTCGCGGTGTCGGCGGCGGGTGCGGCTCGGCCGTCGCTGTGGTTCGACGAGGCGGCCACGATCTCGGCCTCGACGCGGTCGATTCCCCAATTGTGGGGCCTGCTACACAACATCGACGCGGTGCACGGCCTGTACTACCTGTTGATGCACGGGTGGTTCGCGGTGTTTCCGGTCACCGAGTTCTACTCCCGGGTGTCGAGCTGCCTGGCGGTAGGGCTGGCGACCGGCGGCGTCGTCGTCCTGGCGCGTTGCTTCGCCTCGCGGACGACGGCCGTATGTGCGGGCATCGTGTTCGCGATCCTGCCCCGCGTCACGTGGGCGGGCATCGAGGCGAGGTCCTATGCGCTGACCGCGGCCGCGGCGGTCTGGCTGACCGTGTTGTTGCTGCTCGCGGTCCGCCGCAACGCCAGATGGCTGTGGGTCTGCTACGGGCTGGCGCTGGTCGGGTCGTCGCTGCTGAACATCTTCGTCCTGCTGATGGTGCTCGTGCACGCCGTGGTGCTGGCCGCGGTGACGGCCCGGCGAGCGGTCGCGCGCCGGTGGATCGTGACGGCCGCGGTGGCGATCGCGGTCCTGGCCCCGTTTCTGGCGTTCAGCAGGACGCAGGTCGCCCAGGTGCGGTGGATCTCGCCGCCGGGTTGGCACACGGTCGCAGAAGTGGTGCAGGAGCAGTACTTCGACCACAGCGTGGCGTTCGCGGTCTCGGCGGGGCTGGTGCTGGCTCTGCTTGCGATGCGGCGGCTCCGGCCGACAGATGCCGGCGTCCGGTCACTGGTGGCGATGAGCGCGGCGTGGATCGTACTCCCGACGGCCGTGCTGCTGCTCTACTCCGTGTGGTCAGAACCCGTCTATTACCCGCGCTATCTGACCTACACCTCGCCGGCGATGGCGCTGCTGTTGGCGGTCGGCATCACCGCCATCGCCAGATCGCGCGAGTCCGTCGTGGTGATGCTGACCATGCTGGCGGTGGCCGCGACCCCGAACTATCTGCTCGACCAACGAGGTCCGTACGCCAAGGAGGGAATGGATTTCAGCCAGGTGGCCGACGTCCTCACGACGCACGCCTCCCCCGGCGACTGCCTGGTGCTCGACAACACCACCAATTGGGCGCCCGGCCCGATTCGCCCGTTGACGGCCGCACGCCCCGAGGCGTACGCGGCCCTCGTCGACCCAGGACGCGGTCGTCGCGCAGCGGAGCGAAACCGCTTGTGGGACGCCCATCTTGGGATCTGGGGTGTGGCCGACCGGCTTCGGCCCTGCACCGTGTTGTGGACGATCTCGCAACGTGACGCCACCGTCCCGGATCGGGCGAGCGGGCCCGCGCTGGATCCGGGACCGCGTCTGCGCCGCGCGCCTGCGTACCGGGTACCGCAGGCGATGGGTTTCCGGCTCGTTGAGCGCTGGCAGTTCAGCTTCGCGCAGGTGGTCAAGTCGACCCGGTAGCGCGAGTGGCGGCTTTTAGAACCGGGTAACCGTTTCTCATGCCCGCAAGGCCAGCCCACACCGCCACGGAGTTCGTGCCCGACACCCGCGATCTCGATGTGCTCGCCGACGCCGCGCACGGTTGCAAGGGATGCGATCTCTACCTCGACGCGACGCAGGTGGTGTTCGGCGGCGGTTCCTCCACCGCGGACATGATGCTGGTCGGCGAACAGCCCGGCGATCAGGAGGACAAGGCCGGACAGCCGTTCGTCGGCCCCGCGGGCAAGTTGCTGGACAAGGCGCTGGTTCAGGCCGGTATCGACCGTGAACGGGTGTACGTGACCAATGCGGTCAAGCATTTCAAGTTCACCCTGCCCGAACGCGGCAAGCGGCGGATCCACAAGACCCCGGGCCGCTCGGAAGTCGTGGCATGCCGACCGTGGCTGCTGGCCGAGCTGGATGCCGTCAGACCCGAGGTGCTGGTGCTGATGGGTGCGACCGCTGCACAGTCGCTGCTGGGCAGCAAGTTTCGGCTGACCGCGCACCGCGGCGAGGCGCTGGAACTCCCGGCGATCGAGGAGCTCGACGTCGCACCGGAAGTCGCCGTGACCGTGCATCCGTCATCGGTGCTGCGCGGGCCACCGGAGGATCGGGAGAAAGCCTTTGACGCGCTGGTGTCCGATCTGCGGTTCGCCGACGCCCTGCGTGCACGCGGCTGAACCGTTGGCGTGGAGCGACGGAGCCAGAGGCCGCTAGCAGGCGGCCGGCGGCACCCACATCGAGACGGCGGGAGGCACCCAGGCGCAGGGACCGCCGTAATGCGGGCCGTAGTAGGCCGGGCCGTCCCAGCGCGGACCACGACGCTTATCCCAGTCGTCCCAGTCGTCCCACTTGTCGAGCTTCCAGGTCACGCTTGGTGTGCTGGGCACCGTTTCCTCGGCGTCGGCGACACCCGCTCCGACGCCCAAGGCAGTGAACGCCAGTGCACCGACGAGTCCCGCTTGCACTCCGACCTTTTTTACGCTCACGACCAATCCCTCACTACTGCAACAAATTATCGGTTTCGACCCACGTCGATCTTATACTCGCGATCCTCCCGTCGGCGATCCCGCCTGCACCCGGCGTGGCTCATTTCGCAGCAGCAAAGTGACGCGCAGTCCTGCGGAGAGTGCGCTGAATAAAGCTGTCGCACAGCTCAGTTGAGAGACGTTAATTTGCCCGCCGGAGACGGTCGCGTGAGCTTCGGCGCCCTCGGCTAAAGCGGTTCACCACCGGCCGTCCGCTTCGCGTCGACGCGATCAAGCCCACCGCGGCGAGCCCGGCGAATGCCGCGAGTAGCCACCGCGCCGGCGTGGCGTCGCCGCTGTCGGTCATGTTCACGAGCACCCCGGCCAACCCCGCGCCGAAGGCGCCGGAAATCAGTTGCACGGTGTTGATTGCCGCAGCCGCGGTGGGCCCCTCCGACGAGTCGTCCACCCGGCTCATCGCCCATGCCGACAGATGCGGCCACGCGATCCCGATCCCGGCGCCTGCCACAATCAGCGCGACCGCCCAGACCGCTACCGCGGCGGCCGATGCGTCGTCGCGCATGGCCAACGCCGTGAGGGCGAGGCCGGTGGCCATCACCGCCGGTGCGACGGCGACCGTGCGCTTGATCGCGCGCGGGTCGCTCATCGAGGCGCTGCCGATCTCACCGACCGTCCATCCGAGCGCCAGGCCCGCCCCGAGAAAACCAGCCGCGGCGGGCGTGAGATCGGCCAGTCGCTGACCGAACAGCGGGATGTACATGTCCGCCATCGTTGCGGCCATCAACACAGCGAGGGTCAGATAAATCCACTTCAGCGGCCCGCGCCCGAAAGTGCTGGGCGGCAACACCGCTGCGGGTTGGCGCCGATCGACGAACAAGAACACCGCCACCATGACGGCGCCCAAGCCCAGCAACGCGACCGTGAGCCACACATCGCGCGGGATACCGGCCGCGCTGACGGCCAACGCCGCACCACCCAACAACATCAACGACCACACGGGAATCGGTGTCCGTGGCGTATCGACGTCGGCGCCCGTACGTCTGGGCAACGCCAACGGGACCAATACACCGATGGCCACGGTCAGGATCGCCAGCGCACCGAAAGCCCAACGCCACGAACCATACTGGGAGAACAGACCCCCGGCGGCGGGACCCAGCAGCGTCCCGACGCCCCACATCGCCGACACCAACGCCGACGCCTTGGTCCACAACCACTCGGGCAACGCCGTATTGATCACCGCATAGCCCAACCCGGCCAGCAGCCCGCCGGCCAGCCCCTGCACCGTGCGGCCGACAAGCAGGGCTTCCATCGTGGGCGCCGCCGCGCAGGCCAGGCTGCCCAGACCGAATACGCTGAGCGCCCCCAGATACGACACCCGCGGCCCGAAACGCATCAACGTCGAGTGCACGGTGGTCGCCGCGACCACCGAAGCGACCAGGTACACCGTCGTCACCCATGCGTACAGCCGGTAACCGCCGATGTCGGCCACCGCGCTGGGCATCAGGCTGATGGTGAGGAACTCGTTGGTGGCGTACAGCGCGACGCCGCCGGCGAGGACCGTGCTGGCGCCGAGGTACTTCGGCCCCAACAGGTCGCGCCAGCGTCCCGCAGGGGTCATCGGCGCGGTGTCGGTCACGCCGGACACGCTACGAGCTCAACCATCGTTCAGGTCAAGCGGCGACCTCAGCCGGCAGGAGTGATGAGCCCGTAGTGGCCGTCGTAGCGGTGGTAGAGCACGGCTGCACGACCTTGCGCCGCGTCGATGAAGAACATGAACGGCAGCCCGAGCAGGCCCATCCGCTCGGCGGCCTGCTCGACGGTGTGGAATGGCGGCGGGTGCGGGCTGATCGTCAGCGGCAGTTCAAACGGTGCCAGCTCGTCTTCCGAGGCTGGATCCACCTGCGCCAGCCGGTATTCGGACGGGCCGCCCTTGTAGAGGACGCTCGCCATCTCAGTGCGCTCCTCGGTGAACAGGTGGAAGTCGTAGTCGAGCAGGTCCATCTCCATCGCCGCTTCGTCCACGGTGCACGGCGCCAGCGTGAACGACTTGCGCCGCACAATCTGGCGCTCCTCGGGCGGAAGGGCAACGCGGTTGGGTTGCTGCGCGGAATCGTCGGTGTCCTGCGGAGCCCGTACCGTACGGCCGTCGCGGCGAGCCTGCCAGTGCTCGGCGGCACGCCGAAGTTGGGTTCGGAGGCGCTCCCCGAGGCGGTCGATCGCGTCGCGCGCGGTGTCGCCCGAGGCCTGAGCGCGGACCAGTCGGCCGTCGACGTCGAGATTGGCTTGCGCAATGACCGGACGTACCAGCTCCGGGTCGCCGTGGCGCGTCAGCTTCACATGGGCATGAATCAACGGTCGGTGCGCGAATCGGCTGACATCTTCGATCTTGCCCCGCGCGTATTCGGCTGCGCCGGGAAAATCACCGCGCGACGTCACGTTGATGTGGACTGGCGATTCGATATCCGGTCTGTCACTCATACTTTCGTTTGTACGCGAGCCGACCGGGCGGGACTAGGGCCGAAGGTCCCGACGGTCTCGTCGGGCTACTTCAGACCCGCGGCGTCCATGCCGCGCAGTTCCTTCTTCAGGTCGTGAATCTCGTCGCGGATGCGCGCGGCCAACTCGAACTGCAGATCCCGCGCTGCGGCCATCATCTGTTCGGTCAGGTCCCTGATCAGGTCGGCCAACTCGGCGCGCGGCATGTTCGAGGTGTCACGGCCCTCGATGATGCCTGCGCTGACCGCCCGCCCGGGCTCGCCTTGCGCCCGGCGGCCGCGTGACGCGTTCCGTCCGGAACCGCCCACCTCGACGGCTTCATCGTCGCTGGCCTCCCTATATACCTGGTCGAGGATGTCGGCAATCTTTTTGCGCAACGGTTTCGGATCGATCCCGTGGGCCTCGTTGTAGGCGATCTGCTTGGCACGCCGGCGCTCGGTCTCGTCGATGGCTTCTCGCATCGAATCGGTGATGTTGTCGGCGTACATGTGCACCTCACCCGACACGTTGCGCGCGGCCCGGCCGATGGTCTGGATCAGGCTGCGGGTCGACCGCAGGAACCCCTCCTTGTCCGCGTCGAGGATCGCGACCAGCGACACCTCCGGCAGGTCGAGACCCTCGCGGAGCAGGTTGATGCCGACCAACACGTCGTAGTCGCCGAGGCGCAGTTGGCGCAGCAATTCGACGCGACGCAGCGTGTCCACCTCGGAGTGCAGGTAGCGAACCCTGATCCCCATCTCGAGCAGGTAATCCGTCAGGTCCTCGGCCATCTTCTTGGTCAGCGTGGTCACGAGCACCCGCTCGTCGCGCTCGGTGCGCGTGCGGATCTCGCCGATCAGATCGTCGATCTGCCCCTTCGTCGGCTTCACGACCACCTTCGGATCCACCAAACCCGTTGGGCGGATGACCTGTTCGACGACCTCACCGCCGGACTGGCTGAGCTCGTACGGTCCCGGCGTCGCCGACAGGTACACGGTCTGCCCGATGCGGTCGGCGAACTCCTCCCAGGTGAGCGGGCGGTTGTCGACGGCCGAGGGCAACCGGAAACCGAAATCGACCAGGTTGCGCTTCCGCGACATGTCACCTTCGTACATGCCGCCGATCTGCGGCACTGTCACGTGCGACTCGTCGATGACCAGCATGAAATCTTCGGGAAAGTAGTCGAGCAGCGTCGCGGGCGCGGAGCCGGCGGGCCTGGCGTCGATGTGACGCGAGTAGTTCTCGATGCCCGAGCAGAAGCCGACCTGACGCATCATCTCGATGTCGTAGTTCGTGCGCATCCGCAGCCGCTGCGCCTCCAGCAGCTTGCCCTGGCCCTCGAGCTCGGTCAGCCGCTCCTCGAGTTCTTGTTCGATGGTCGAGATCGCGTGCGCCATGCGCTCCGGGCCCGCGACGTAGTGCGTTGCCGGGAAGATGCGCAGCGAGTCGACCTTGCGGACGACGTCGCCTGTCAACGGGTGCAGGTAGTACAGCTCCTCGATCTCGTCGCCGAAGAACTCGATGCGGACCGCCAACTCCTCATAGGACGGGATGATCTCGACGGTGTCCCCACGCACGCGGAAGGAGCCGCGGGTGAACGCCATGTCGTTGCGGGTGTACTGCACGTCGACGAGCAGCCGCAGCAACGCGTCGCGTGGCACCTCGTCACCGATCTTGAGCTCGACGCTGCGGTCCAGGTAGGACTGCGGTGTGCCCAAACCGTAGATGCAGGACACCGAGGCGACGACGACCACGTCACGGCGGGACAGCAGGCTCGAGGTCGCCGAATGGCGCAGCCGCTCGACGTCGTCGTTGATCGAGCTGTCCTTCTCGATGTAGGTGTCCGTCTGGGCGATGTACGCCTCGGGCTGGTAGTAGTCGTAGTACGACACGAAGTACTCGACGGCGTTGTGCGGCAACATCTCCCGCAGTTCGTTCGCCATCTGCGCGGCGAGCGTCTTGTTCGGTTCCATCACCAGCGTCGGCCGTTGGACCCGCTCGATGAGCCACGCCGTCGTCGCCGACTTACCGGTACCCGTGGCGCCCAGCAGCACCACATCGTGCTCCCCCGCCTTGATCCGGCGCTCCAGCTCGTTGATGGCGGCCGGCTGGTCGCCCGCCGGTGAGTAGGGGCTGACCACCTCGAAGCGGTTGCCCGTGCGCACGATCGCATCGACGGGGCGGTACTCCGAGTGCGCGAGCACGGGGTGTTCAGTAGCGAAAGCCATAATCACTCAGGGTAAGCGCGCACTCCGACAAGTTCATTCCCGCTCAGCCCTATCCTGTTCTCATCCACGCTCCCAAACACGAGACGTTCGACCTCGTCGCCCGCACCAACACCGACCCGAAGGGCATCGTGCGGGCGGTCGACGTCTACACGGTCCAGCCCTGGGGCCTCTACATGGCCCGTCCGACCCCGGGCCGGGCGCAGTTTCACTATCTGGAGTCCTGGCTGCTGCCCTCGCTGCGGCTGCGCGCGACGGTGTTCCACTTCAATGCGGGTCACGAGCTCGACCAGGACTATTACTTGGACGTGGGCCGCTACGCACCGGGCTCGGAGGTCTGGCACGCCGAAGACCATTACCTCGACCTGGCGGTTCGCACCGGCCGGGGCGTTGAACTGCACGACGTCGACGAACTGCTCACCGCGGTCCGGCACAACCTGCTGGCGCCCGAGACGGGAGAACAGGCCGTGCAGACCGCAGCCGCCGCAATCGACGGGCTGGCCAGGCACGACTACGACCTCAACCGGTGGCTTGGCGGTCTGGGCATGCCGCTCACCTGGCGCGACGAGTAGCCATGCCCGAACTACCCGACGTCGAGGGCTTCCGCAGGGAGCTGGCGCGAGAGCTCCCTGGGCGTCGCATCCGCCGCGTCGACGTGCGTGACGCGGGAGTGCTGCGCAACACCACCGCACGCTCGCTGGCCCGAAACCTGGCCGGCCGCAGCTTCGAACAGCCTCGTCGGCACGGTAAATGGCTGATCCTGCCGACCGATGGCCCCGCGCTGCTGGTGCACAGCGGTATGACCGGCAGGCCGTTCTACACGCTCGGCGACGACGACACCAGGCACGTCCGGCTGGTCATCGAGCTCGACCGCGGCGAGTTCCGGTACGCGGACCTGCGCAAGCTGCGCGGCGTGTGGCTCCTTGCCTCCGACGAGGAGATCGGCGAGGTGACCGGCAAGCAGGGGCCTGACGCCCTGTCCCTCGACCTGCGCTCGTTTCGCGAGGTCCTGCGGGGTCGGCGCGGACAGCTGAAACCGACGCTGATGGATCAGGCGGTGGTCGCGGGGCTGGGAAACCTGCTTGTCGACGAGATTCTCTGGCGCACGCGCCTGTCGCCGTCACTGCCCGTGCCGAGCCTGACCGCCGACGAAGTCAAAAGCCTCCACGAGGCGATGCGACGTGTGCTGGACACCGCGGTGCGCCACGGGCGGGTGCCCGACCTGCCGCGGTGGCTGACCGGCAACCGGGACGGGCCCGACCCGACGTGTCCCCGCTGCGGCACCCGGTTCGCGCGTGGCCGCATCGCGGGGAGGACATCGGTGTGGTGCCCGCGCTGCCAGCCGGCCCCCGGGTAACGAACCACCTGCACTGACCGATCTTGATTCTGATGGCTACCGCTACGAATTTGTCTGCCCAGGTACGGCCGGTATTCTCTCGTCGCATGTCCCCCACAACCCGCATCCGGACCGCTGGCGCAACGGCCGCGGCGATGCTCGTGGGCTCGGTTCTGTTCCCGGGTGGCGCCGCTGCCCAACCGAGCGCCGAGACCGAGGCGCAGCCTGCGCCGCCGGCGCCTGAAGTTCTGCACAACGTCATCTACCGAGCGCGTGCGGACGGCACCTCCCGCGGCGCGGTCGTCGCGTACAAGATGGACGACCAGAACGTCAACAGCGCGCAGCCCACGCTGCTACCCGGTCAGACGTTCGAGGTGAATGCGGTGCTGGCCGATCCCCAACTGGCCGGCATGGAAATCTCCATCGAATGGCCCTACGGCTCCAACCTGCACTGCGAGATCATCGTCGACGACCAGGTCGTGGCCAAGGCCGACCAGTTCATCGCGCCGCGCCTGCTGCGGCCCAAGGATGACCCGATGTACGGGGTGCTGCAATGCGGTGCCCCGCTGAACCTGCCGATCGACGGGGCCGCCACCGCACCGACGCCGGACGTCGGCGCACCGCCGTCTCCCGAGGCTTGACGCCTCACGGCCGCCACCCGGTGGTGTCGGCCCACTCCCACGCGCGCCGGTAGGCGTCGAGGAACCACGGTTCCTTCGCGTCGGCATAGGCGCCCGTGTGCAGGTGCCCCTCCTCGGCGACGCGCCGCTTCAACGCGAGGTAGTCGGCCTGGACGCCGGGGTTGGCACGCATCCAGTCCACGAACAGCAACGCGAACTGCTGGCCCGGCCATCCGTCGACGCGGATGTGAACGTTGGTCGGGCGCCCGGGGTCGGCCGAACAGTGAATGCGCTTGTGCCACAACGCGTCAACGTTCGAGTGGTCGAACTCGGGGACCGTGCTGCGGGCGTCCGGCTTGGCGACGTCCGCGGTGGCCTGTCCGCGCACGTAACCCGCGCCGGTCAGCGCATCGCCCAGCTCGTCGGCATCCGCGAGCGAGGCGACCGTCACCTGCACGTCGACCACATCCTTGGCGTCCATCCTCGGCACCGCCGTGGACCCGACGTGGTCGACGCGGACGGCGCGGTGCCCACATGCGGTGTTGAGCCGAGCCACGATGCGCCGCGCCTGATCTGGCCACGTCGGGTCGAATGGCACCAGGACCGGCTTGGAGTGTGCGGGCTGCTTTTCGTGCAGGTTGTGCGCGAACGGCAGGATTCGCTCGTGCCAGAGCGCGCGGGCCTGCTCGACCAGTTCACCCGCCGTGCCCGAGTTGTCGAGCCAGACGTCGGCGACGGCGCGGCGCTGCTCCTCGGTGGCCTGCGCGGCGATCCGCGCCCGGGCATCCTCTTCGGTGAAGCCGCGGTACTCGAGCAGGCGCTTCACCCGCACTTCCTCGTCGGCGTGGACGATGACCACCAAGGGAAACATCGGAGCCATACCGGATTCGACGAGCAGCGGGATGTCCTCGATGATCACGGCGTCGTCGGCTGCGGCCGCGATGAGCTCGGACCGGCGGTGAGCCACCAGCGGGTGCACGATCCCGTTGAGGGTTTGACGCTTCTGTTCGTCGCTGAACGCGATCGCTGCCAGCGCGGGGCGGTTCAAGGCGCCGTCGTCGTGCAGGATCTCCCTGCCGAACGCGTCGACGAGCTTGGCCAATCCTTCCGTCCCCGGTTCGACGACCTCGCGGGCTATCACGTCGCCGTCGACGACGATCCCTCCCAGATCACTGAACGTCGAAGATACGGTCGATTTTCCGGCGCCGATACCGCCGGACAGCCCAATGCGCAGCACCGCACCAGTCTGTCAGGGCCGCTCGACGACGAAGGCCCCGGCTCGGTGAGCCGGGGCCTTCGGTCGTTACGAGTTAGGCGTTGCCTGCGAGCTTCTCACGCAGCGCCGCGAGCTGGGCGTCGCTGGCCAGCGAGCCGCCTGCCGACTGCTCCTCGCCGCGTGAAGCGCCGTTGGACCTGGAACCGGACGCCTCGACAGCTTCTGCTTCAGCAGCGGCGAACTTCTCCATCTGCGCGGTGTGCATCTTGTGCCGGCGCTCGGCCTCGGCGTAGCGGGACTCCCACTCCTCACGCTGCTTCTCGAAACCCTCGAGCCATTCGTTGGTCTCGGAGTCGAAGCCCTCCGGGAAGATGTAGTTGCCCTGCTCGTCGTAGCTGTCGGCCATGCCGTACTTGCTCGGGTCGAACTCCTCGGTGTAATCCTCGTTGGCCTGCTTGAGGCTCAGCGAGATACGGCGACGCTCCAGGTCGATGTCGATGACCTTGACCATCGCGTCGTCGCCGACCTGCACCACCTGATCCGGGACCTCGACGTGGCGCTCGGACAACTCGGAGATGTGCACCAGGCCCTCGATGCCCTCCTCGACGCGGACGAACGCGCCGAACGGAACCAGCTTGGTGACCTTGCCCGGCACGATCTGGCCGATCGCATGGGTGCGGGCGAAGTGGCGCCACGGGTCTTCCTGAGTCGCCTTGAGCGACAACGAAACCCGCTCGCGGTCCATGTCGACGTCGAGCACCTCGACGGTGACCTCGTCGCCCACCTGAACCACCTCGGACGGGTGGTCGATGTGCTTCCAGGACAGCTCGGAAACGTGCACCAGGCCGTCGACGCCGCCGAGATCGACGAACGCACCGAAGTTGACGATGCTGCTGACGACGCCCTTGCGGATCGCGCCCTTCTGCAGCTGGTTGAGGAACTCGCTGCGGACCTCGGACTGGGTCTGCTCCAGCCACGCGCGGCGGCTCAGCACGACATTGTTGCGGTTCTTGTCGAGCTCGATGATCTTGGCCTCGATCTCCTTGCCGATGTACGGCTGCAGATCGCGGACGCGACGCATCTCGACCAGCGACGCGGGCAGGAAGCCACGGAGGCCGATGTCGAGGATCAGGCCGCCCTTGACGACCTCGATGACGGTGCCCTTGACGGCCTCGTCCTTCTCTTTGAGCTCTTCGATGGTGCCCCAGGCCCGCTCGTACTGAGCGCGCTTCTTGGACAGGATCAGACGGCCTTCTTTGTCCTCCTTGGTGAGGACCAGGGCTTCGACCTCATCGCCTACGGAAACGACCTCGTTCGGGTCGACGTCGTGCTTGATGGAAAGTTCTCGGGACGGGATGACGCCTTCGGTCTTGTAACCGATGTCGAGCAGGACTTCGTCCCGGTCAACCTTGACGATGGTTCCCTCGACGATGTCGCCATCGTTGAAGTACTTGATGGTCTTGTCGATGGCGGCGAGAAAGTCCTCGCTCGAGCCGATGTCGTTGACGGCTACTTGCGGCGAGGTGACGGAGGGACTTGGCATGTGGTGGGTTGCTCCGGACAGGTTTGATCGTAGGGACAGTTGTTATTGGTGTTACCCGCCGCAGAAGATGACGAAAACCACAGACAGGTACCCGTAGAGGTTACTCGACTGGGCACATGCTGGACAAACTCGGTCCCCACCGGCCGCTAGTCTGCTCTGGTGTCACATCCCGGCGCCCCGCATCAACCCTGGCTGCCTGCGCCACCGTTCCAACGCAAGGTCCGCAAGGTCGGTGCGCCGCTCGCGGTGCTCATTCTCCTCGCCACCGTGGTCGGGCTCATCATCATCGGGCTGACGGCGCTGAATCCCGTCGGGGCCGGGATCGGGCTGGTGCTGTCGAGCCTGGCCATGGTGGTCGTGGTCCTGGCCTATGTGTGGCTCGACCGCTTCGAGCCCGAACCGCCGCGGTTGTTGGCCTTCGCGTTCCTGTGGGGTGCCTCTGTCGCGGTGGTGTTGTCGGTGATCCTGGGCCTCTACCTCGAGTCGTTGATCGTGACGGGTGACTCCGACGGAGTCAGCGCGGTCTCGGTGGTGGTCATCGCCCCGGTCATCGAGGAAGCGGCCAAGGGCGCGTTCCTGTTGGTCATGATGACCGGCCGCCGCCGCCGCGAGCTGAACTCCCTGACCGACTGTCTGGTGTACGCGGGGTTGGTCGGCGCGGGATTCGCCTGGTTAGAGGACATCCTCTACATCGCCAGCGGCGAATCGCTCGGCGAATCGCTGCTGACAGCCGCGCTGCGACTGGTCATGGCACCGTTCGCGCATTCGCTGTTCACCACGTTCTTCGGGATCGGCGTCTACTTCGCCCTGCACCGCCGCGACGCCTCCGCTAAGGCCGGCGCCGTTCTGCTGGGTTACCTGGCGGCGGTATTCACCCACGCACTGTGGAACGGTTCGTCGCTGCTGGGCGTCGAGTGGTATCTCGGGGTTTACCTGTACTGGATGATGCCGCTGTTCGCGCTGGCGATCGTCCTGGGCGTGCAGAGTCGGCGTCGCGAGCAGGCGATCGTCGCCAGCAAGCTGCCGGGCATGGTGCAGGCCGGCCTGGTCACGCCGGCCGAGGCCAGCTGGCTGGGCTCGCTACGGCACCGCAAGCTGGCGCTCGCCCAGGCCGCCCGGCAGGGAGGGCGCCCCGCTCGCAACGCGGTCAAACGGTTCGCCGGCCAGGTCGTCGAGTTGGCGTTCGTGCGCGACCGCATCGACCGCGGGTTCAGCGATCCGCGCGTGCAGGCGATGCTGGTCGAGGAGACCTACGCGCTCTACGCCGCCCGCGCGGCTGCGCCGGTGCTGCAGCAGTTGGCGCCTTACGCCCGCTAGTGGGCTGCGGCGTCCCAGCTACGCCCGTAACCGACGCTGACCTCCAGCGGCACGTCAAGCGGGTAGGCGTTGCCCATCTGCTCGCGGACCAGCGCCTCGACCGCGTCGCGTTCACCGTCGGCGACCTCGAACAGCAGCTCGTCGTGCACCTGGAGCAGCATCCGCGATGTCAGCCCCGCCTCTTTGAGCGCCGTGTCGACATTGATCATCGCGACCTTGATGATGTCGGCGGCGCTGCCCTGGATCGGCGCGTTGAGCGCGGCACGCTCGGCGGCCTCGCGCACGTTGCGGTTGCTGCTGTCCAATTCCGGCAGATAGCGCCGCCTGCCGAACACCGTCGACGTGTAGCCGTCCTTGCGCGCCTGGTCCACCACGTTGCGCAGGTAGTCGCGCACCCCGCCGAAGCGGTCGAAGTACTGCTCCATCTGAACCTTGGCTTCTTCGGTGGAGATCTTGAGCTGGGCGGCCAGCCCGTAGGCGCTCAGCCCGTAGGCAAGCCCGTACGACATCGCCTTGACCCGGCGCCGCAGTTCGGCGGTGACCTCGTCGATCGGCACCGAGAACGCCCGTGATGCGACGAAGGAGTGGAGGTCCTCGCCGGTGTTGAAAGCTTCGATCAGGCCCTCGTCCTTGGACAGGTGGGCCATGATGCGCATCTCGATCTGGCTGTAGTCCGCGGTCATCAGCTCCGCATAACCCTTGCCCACCACGAAGGCGTCGCGGATTCGGCGGCCGGCGTCGGTGCGGATCGGGATGTTCTGCAGATTCGGCTCGGTCGACGACAACCGCCCGGTGGCCGCGATGGTTTGGTTGAAGGTGGTGTGAATACGGCCGTCAGACGCCACCGAATTGAGCAGCCCGTCGACGGTGACCTTCAACCGCGTCGCATCGCGGTGGGTCAGCAGATGTTGCAGGAACGGGTGGCCGGTCTTGTCGAACAGGGATTGCAGGGCGTCGGCGTCGGTGGTGTACCCGGTCTTCGTGCGCTTGGTCTTGGGCATCTCCAGCTCGTCGAACAACACCACCTGCAGCTGCTTCGGCGAGCCGAGGTTGATCTGCTTGCCGATCACCGCGTACGCCGCCTCGGCCGCGTCGCGGATGTGGTCGGCGAATTCGCTCTGCAGCTGCCCAAGTTGCTCGAGGTCCACCGCGATGCCCGCGGTCTCCATTTCGGCCAGCACCCGCTGCACCGGCAACTCCATGTTGTTGAGCAGCGCCAGCGAGTCGATGCGGGCGAGTTCCTCGTCGAGCGCGTCGGCCAGGTCCATCACCGCGCTGGCCCGCAGGATCACGGTCTGCACGGCCTGGTCATCGACGCCGTCATTGTCGTCGAGCAACGAAAGTTGTTGCTGTTCCGGGTTTTCGGCGCGCAGCTCGCGCTTCAGGTAACGCAGCGAGAGGTCGTCGAGCGTGAAACTGCGCTGCCCTGGCCGCACGAGGTACGCGGCGAGCGCGGTGTCCGACGTGACGCCCGCGAGCTTCCACCCGCGGCCCTCGATGTCGTGCATCGCCAGCTTGGCCTCGTGAAGCGCTTTCGGCGGGCCGGGGTCGGCGAGCCAGGAGGCAAGGGCAGCCTCGTCGTCCTCGGTCAGCGTGGCGGTGTCGATGTAGCGCCCGTCGCCGTCGGCGGCAACGATGCCCAACGCCGTCGCGTCCGCGTCGAACGCGAGATGCGTGCCGACGACGGCCAGGCCGAACCGCTTGCCCGAGCTGTGCTCGGCCAGCCACGCGGCCAGCTCTCCCGGTTCCAGCGCCCCGCCGCGGACGTCGAAGCCCTGGTCGACCTCGGGATCCGCCGAGGCCAGCGTGTCGAACAGCCGATCGCGCAGGACGCGGAACTCCAGGTCGTCGAACAGCCGGTGGATCTGGTCGCGGTCCCAGGGCTGCATGCGCAGGGTGTCAGGGGTCTGCGGCAGCGGGACGTCCCTGACCAGATCGGTCAGTTCCCGATTGAGCACGACGCTGGACAGGTTGGCCCGCAACGCGTCGCCGACCTTGCCTTTGACGGTGTCGACGTTGTCGACCAACGCCTGCAGTGAGCCGAACTCCGCGATCCACTTGGTCGCCGTCTTCTCACCGACGCCGGGGATGCCGGGCAGGTTGTCGCTGGGGTCGCCGCGCAGCGCCGCGAAGTCGGGGTACTGCTGGGGAGTCAAGCCGTACTTGTCCAGCACCGCCTCCGGCGTGAACCGGGTGAGCTCGCTGACGCCCTTGCGGGGGTACAGCACCGTGACGTCATCGCTGACCAACTGCAGCGAGTCGCGGTCGCCGGAGACCACCAGGACCCGATAACCGCCCTGCTCGGCCTGCGTGGCCAGTGTGGCGATGATGTCGTCGGCCTCGAAGCCCGGTTCGGCGAGCACGGTGATGCCCAGCGCGCCGAGCACCTCCTTGGTGATGTCGATCTGGCCGCGGAACTCATCGGGCGTCGACGAGCGGCCGGCCTTGTACTCGGGGTACTTGTCCACGCGAAACGTCTGGCGCGACACGTCGAACGCGGCGGCGATGTGGCTGGGCTGCTCGTCGCGCAGCAGGTTGATCAACATGGCGGTGAAGCCGTACACCGCGTTGGTGGTGAGCCCGCCCTGTGTCTTGAAGTTCTCGGCGGGCAGTGCGTAGAACGCCCGGTATGCCAGCGAATTGCCGTCGAGCAACATCAATGTCGGCTTCTGGTCCGTCGGCTGGGACGCCGTCTTCTTCTTGCCGGTGGCGGTGGTGGCAGGGCTCACGGCCCTAACTCTAGGCACCGCCGCCGACATCGAGGCCACCGCCGCGGCGACCGACGTGGCCCGTGGATGTGCGGTTTCATCCGCGACTCGCCGGCGCGGTCGGATGAATTGGCACGCTCACGGCGGACAGACCCCACGTCCCACTGAACTGGAACACGTTTCAGTTCTGCCGCTCCACTCGGTACTCTGAGCGGGTGTCAGCTTCCACTCAGCCCGCGATCGACGGTTGGTTCGCCACCGACGGGTCCGGAGAGCCCTATCTGATCGGCGGCAAGTGCCACAAATGCGGCACGTATGTGTTCCCGCCCCGCGCCAACAACTGTCCCAACCCCGCGTGCGACGGTGACGAACTGGCGCAGGTGCCGCTGTCTCGGCGCGGAACTCTGTGGAGCTACACCGAGAACCGTTACGCTCCCCCACCGCCGTACCCGGCGCCGGATCCCTTCGAGCCCTTCGCCGTTGCCGCAGTGCAGCTCGCCGACGAGGGCCTGATCGTGCTGGGCAAGGTCGTCGAGGGTACCTTGGCCGCCGACCTGAAGGTCGGTATGGAGATGGAGCTGACCACGATGCCGTTGTTCGTCGACGACGAAGGTGTCGAACGTGTCGTCTACGCATGGAGGCCTGCGTCATGAGTCCCGAACCGCTGTACATCCTCGGCGCAGGCATGCACCCGTGGGGCAAATGGGGGCGCGACTTCACCGAGTATGGCGTCGTCGCCGCGCGGGCCGCGCTGGCCGAGGCGGGCCTGGACTGGCGGCAGATTCAGCTCGTCGCGGGAGCGGACACGATCCGCAACGGCTACCCCGGATTCGTGGCCGGCTCGACGTTCGCGCAGAAGCTGGGCTGGAACGGTGTGCCCGTGTCGTCGAGTTACGCCGCGTGCGCCAGCGGTTCTCAGGCGCTGCAGAGTGCCCGCGCCCACATCCTCGCCGGATTCTGCGATGTGGCGCTCGTGATCGGCGCCGACACCACCCCGAAGGGCTTCTTCGCCCCGGTCGGCGGTGAGCGCAAGAACGACCCCGACTGGCAGCGCTTCCACCTGATCGGCGCCACCAACACCGTCTACTTCGCCCTGCTGGCGCGCCGGCGCATGGACCTCTACGGAGCCACGCTGGAGGATTTCGCCGCGGTGAAGGTGAAGAACGCCAAGCACGGGTTGGACAACCCGAACGCGCGCTACCGCAAGGAAGCCACGATCGACGATGTGCTCGCCAGCCCGGTGGTCTCCGATCCCCTACGGCTGCTTGACATCTGCGCGACATCGGACGGCGCAGCCGCGCTGGTGGTGTCGAGCAAGTCGTTCGCCGAAAAGCATCTGGGCTCCGTCGACGGGGTTCCGTCGGTGCGAGCCGTCAGCACGGTGACACCGCAGTACCCGCAGCATCTGCCCGAATTGCCGGACATCGCAACGGATTCCACGGCAGTGGTGGATGCGCCCGAGCGGGTGTTCAAGGACCAGATCCTCGACGCCGCCTACGCCGAAGCCGGCATCGGGCCGGAGGACTTGAGCCTCGCCGAGGTGTATGACCTGTCCACCGCGCTCGAACTCGACTGGTACGAGCACCTGGGCCTGTGCCCGAGGGGCGAGGCCGAGCAGTTGCTGCGCAGCGGTGCGACGGCGATCGGCGGGAAGATCCCGGTCAACCCATCCGGCGGCCTGGCGTGCTTCGGCGAAGCCATTCCGGCACAGGCCATTGCGCAGGTGTGCGAGTTGACCTGGCAACTGAAGGGGCAGGCGACCGGCCGCCAGGTCGAAGGCGCGACGGTCGGCGTCACCGCCAACCAGGGCCTGTTCGGACACGGCTCGTCCGTGATTGTTGCTCGCTAGGCAGTTCGAACCGTACGGCCCCTCCTACTGGGGCGCCATGGCCGTGTTCGTGGTCGGCGCCGTCGGGCTGGTGTGGGCTGGTCGCCGGCAGACGGACGCCCAGGCGCAGCGGTGGGGCCGTACGCTCGGCGGGCTGACCGCGCTGATCTACGGTGCGATCCTGATCTACAACTTGGTGCCTCCGACCCTCGCGGGTTCGGTGCCGCTTCAGCTCACCGACCTGGCGACCGTCGTCGCGGCCTACGCGCTGTGGTCCCAGCGGCAGTGGGCGTATGCCTTCACCTACTACTGGGGTCTGGTGCTGAGCGTGCAGGCGTTGATCTCACCGGTGTTGCGGGGCCCGGACTTTCCGCACTACCGCTTCCTCGCGTTCTATGCGATCCACCTGCTCGTGGTGTGGGCGGCGATCTATCTGACGTGGGGCCGCGGCATGCGGCCCGACTGGCGCGACTACCGGCTGGCGGTGGCGGTCACCAGCGGGTGGGCGGTGGTGACCGTCGTGTTCAACAGGATCGCCGACACCAATTACGGCTTCACGAACTACAAACCGGAGACCGCTTCGGTGTTGGACGTCCTCGGGCCGTGGCCGGTCTACATCGTGAGCACCGCGGCGCTGGTCTTCGCCGTGTGGGCGTTGATGACATGGCCCTGGGTGCGGCGGCGATGATCGTCGTCGTCCGGGTCAAGCCCGGCAGCGCGAAAGGCCCGCTGGTGGAGGTCGGCGACGCCGGCGAGCTGACGGTCTACGTGCGGGAGCGAGCCGTCGAGGGCAAGGCCACCAAGGCCGTCACCAAACTGCTCGCCGAGCACCTGGGCGTCGCGCCAAGCCGGCTCAAGCTGGTATCGGGCGCCGCGTCGCGGATCAAGCGCTTCGAGGTCAGCTGATCAGGCGACACCGAGGTAGGCGGCGCGAATGCTGTCGTCGTTCAACAGCTCCCGGGCATCCCCGGTGCGCGTGACCTCACCGGTCTCGAGGATGTAGGCGCGGTCGGACCGGCTCAGCGCCTGCTGCGCGTTCTGCTCCACCAGCAGCACCGTGGTGCCCTGTGCGTTGATATCCGCGATGATCCTGAAGATCTGCGAGATCACCATCGGCGCCAGGCCCATGGACGGCTCGTCGAGCAGCAACACCCGCGGCCTGGCCATCAGCGCGCGGCCGATCGCGAGCATCTGCTGCTCGCCACCCGACAGCGTGCCGCCGACCTGGCTGCGGCGTTCCGCCAACCGAGGGAACGTCTCCAGGATCCAGTCCAGCCGTTGCCTGTGCTCGGAGCGGGAGGAGAATTTACGGCCGTAACAACCCATTTCGAGGTTTTCCACGACCGTCATCCCCGGGAACACCCCACGCCCCTCTGGCGCCTGCACCAACCCCTGGATCACGCGTTGATGGGCCTTGACCTTGCTGATGTCCTGACCCTCGAACCATATCGAACCCGACGTCACGGGCAGCAGCCCCGAGATCGCACGCATGGTGGTCGTCTTACCGGCGCCGTTTGAGCCGAGCAGCGTGACGAGCTCACCCTCGTGGACCCTCAGCGAAATACCGTGCAGTGCACGGATTCTGCCGTACTGCACGACGATGTCGCGTAACTCGAGGATGACGGGCCGTTCGGAGGCCTGCTCACTCGGCCCTTCATTCAAGGCTGTCATCGGGCACCCCCAGATAGGCTGCGATGACCTTCGGGTCCTCGCGGATGTCGGAAGGCAGGCCGTCGGCGATCTTGCGCCCGAACTCCAGCACCACGATGCGATCGGTCACGCCCATCACCAGCCTCATATCGTGTTCGATCAGCAGCACCGTGTAGCCGTCGTCGCGGATCTTCTGGATCAGTTCGATCAAGGCGGCCTTCTCGCGCGGGTTGAACCCTGCGGCCGGTTCGTCCAGACACAGCAGTTTCGGTTCGGTGGCCAGCGCCCGCGCGATCTCCAGCCGGCGCTGATCGCCGTACGACAGGTTCTTCGCCTTCTCCTCGCCGCGGTGCGCGATCCCGACGAAATGCAGCAGCGCCGCGGACCTCTCGATGGCCGACCGCTCCTCGCGGCGGTGGCGCGGGGAGCGGACCAGCGCGCCCGGCACCGAGGTGAAGTGCCTGGCGTCGGTGCCGACCATGACGTTCTCCAGAGCCGTCATCTCGCCCCACAACCGGATGTTCTGGAAGGTGCGGGCGATACCGCGGCGGGTGATCTGGTGGCGTTTGATCCGGCCCAGCGGCGCGCCGTCGAACGTGACGGTGCCCGACGTGGGTCGGTACACGCCCGTGATCGCGTTGAAGCACGTGGTCTTGCCTGCGCCGTTCGGCCCGATCATGCCGAGAATCTCACCGCGGCGGATGTCGAACGACACCGAGTCCAGGGCCGTCAGCCCGCCGAACTTCATCGTGAGATCGGTTGTCCGCAAAAGGACTTCACCCTCGGCGGCCTCGATCTCGCGGTGCACACCCGCCAGCTCTTCGATGGTCATCGCGCAGATTCCTTCTCCGGCGAGCGAAGCAGGTCGCGGGCGGCCTTGCCGTAGGCCAGCAACTGCGCTCGCGCGGGGAACAGCCCCTGTGGACGGAAGATCATCAACACCACCAGCGCCAGCCCGAAGAACAGATACTTCAGGTCACCGAGGTTGATGCCGAGGAGCTCCACCCCCAGCAGTCGGTTCGGCAGGTAGACGATGATGAACGCGCCGACCACCACGCCGAGCTTGTTGCCCTGCCCGCCGAGTACCACGGCGCACAGGAACAGCATCGAGTTGATGATGTTGAACGTCGGCGGGGCCACGAACTGCACCTGACCGGCGTACAGCGCGCCCGACAGCCCGCCGATCGCCGCGCCGATGACGAAGGCCCACAGCTTGAACCGGAACGTGTTGACGCCCATCACTTCCGCGGCGTCCTCGTCCTCGCGGACCGCGATCCAGGCGCGTCCCACGCGGCTGCGTTCGAGGTTGCCCACCAGCATCAGGATGCCGATCATCAGCACGATGCCCAGCCAGAACCACCAGGTCCCGTAGTTGGCGTCGCCCGCGGAGTTGCCGCTCGAGAAGACGCCGTCGGGCACGCGTTCGCTCGCCCCCACCCGCGGATAGGCGACCTCGTTCAGGCCGCGCGGCCCGTTGGTCACCTCCGAGAGGTTGTCGGCCATCAGGCGAATGATCTCGCCGAAGCCCAGCGTGACGATCGCCAAATAGTCGCCGCGCAACCTCAGCGTCGGCGTCCCCAGGATCAGACCCGTCAGCGCGGTGATCGCCATCGCCAGCGGTACACACGCGAGCCACGCCCAGTCCTCGTTGAACCATCCCGTGGCGCCCATCTTGTTCCACGGACTGTTCGGACTGGTCAGCAGCGCAACGGTATACGCGCCCACGGCGTAGAACCCGACGTAGCCGAGGTCGAGCAGACCGGCCTGGCCGACGACGACGTTGAGGCCGATCGCGATGATCGCGACCATCGCGAACTGCGCCATGGTGCCGCCGAAGCTGATGTTCGGCGTGTTCAGGAACGGTGGCGGAAACAGCGGCAGCAGCGCGAGCAGGCCGAAGGCGATCAGCCCGAAGCCCCACTTCTGCGCGCGGGAAAGGCCGTCCCACCAACGACGCAGTGCGTCGCCGGGTGCCAAGACCTTCTCGCTGGCCCTCATGCTCGCGCCTTCCCGAGGCTTTCGCCGAGTATTCCCGTCGGCCTGAAGAACAGAACGAGAACCAGCAGCACGAAGGCGACGACGTCACGCCACTGGGTCCCGAACACGGCCTGCCCGTAGTTCTCCATGATGCCGAGCAGCAGGCCGCCCAGCAGGGCGCCGCGCAGGTTGCCGATGCCGCCCAGGACCGCGGCCGAGAACGCCTTGATGCCGAGTAGGAAGCCGCCGGAGTAGATGATGCCCTGCGGCACCTTCAGCGTGTACAGCAGCGCGGCCGCCCCGGCCAGCAGGCCGCCGATCAGGAACGTCGTCATGATGATGCGTTCGCGCGAGACGCCCATCAGGGTCGCGGTATCCGGGTCCTGGGCCACCGCCCGAATCCCGCGGCCGAACCTGGTTCGGTTGATGGTCAGATCGGTCATCAGGGCGAGAATCAGCGCCGCACCGACGATGATCAGCGTGATGTTGGAGACCGCCGAACCGAACACCGTGAACTGGGTTTCGGGTGCGACGAGCCGGATCGGTTGTTGCGCATTGGATCCGCCGTACCCGTCGATGATCTTGGGCAGGATGAAGTGTACGAATTCCTGTAGCACGAACGACATGCCGATCGCGGTGATGAGAAACGACAGTCGGTCGGCCTTGCGTCGTCGCAGCGGTCGGTAGGCCACCGCCTCCAGGCCGACCGCGGTGGCGCCGGACACCGCCATCGCGAACAGCATGGCGATACCGAGATATAGCACCGTCAGGGCGATACCCCTGTTGTAGGTGTTACCGCTCGGTGTGAAACCCAGGATCATGTCGAGGCAGAAGTACGCGCCGAACATGCCGAACATGAACACTTCCGAATGCGCGAAGTTGATCAGCTTCAGCACGCCGTAGACCAACGTGTAGCCGACGGCCACCAGCGCGTAGATGGCCCCCCACGACAGTCCGTCGATCGTCAACTGCCAGAAGCCGTCTCGCAACCCGTCGAGGTTGAAGCTGATGTTGGCGGCCAAGCAGGTGTACTGGTCGACGCACTCGGGTGGGATCCCGGTCATCCGGTGGCGGCTCCTCGCGGGAACGGGCCTCTAGCGAAAACGCGTCCGAGCCTTTCGGTCTCGGACGCGTTCGCCTCAGCGGCTATTGAACTTTGTAAATCCAGATCAAGCTGGTGGTCAGCTCGCCGTTCGGAGTCCACTGGTACTGCCGGGCCACACCGCGACCGTCGTAATTGCGGACGAAGTCGAGCAGCGCGGGCCGGGTGACGGCACCCGAGTCGATGCCCTTCAGCAGGATGGTGCCCAGGTCGTAGCCCTCGCTGCTGTAGGTGCCCGGTTCCTGGTTGAACTTCTTGTTGTACTCGTCGGCGAAGCCGCCGGTGGCCGGGCCGCACGGGCAGGACAGCACGGCGTCCTTGGCCGCGTCGCCGGCCTGCTTGACGAACTCGGGATCCTTGGTGCCGTCGGCGCTGGCGAACGTTCCCTCGTACCCGCCGTCCCGCAGCTGCTGCACGAACGGCGCCGCTTCGGCGTAGTAACCGCTGAAGAACACCGAGTCCGGGGTGGCGCCCTTGATCTGGGTCACGGCCGCCGAGAAGTCCTTGTCGCCCTTCTTGACCGAGATGTTGCAGGACGAGTCGGCCACCGAGCCGAGCGTCTCGCGAACGGTCTGCGCCAGGCCCAGGCCGTAGTCCGTGCTGTCGTCGACGACGCAGACCTTCTTGTGGCCGAGGGTGTTCTTCAGATAGTTGGCGACCGACGGACCCTGCACGCCGTCGTTGCCCAGACCGCGGAAGAAGGTCCGCCAGCCCTTGTCGGACAGCGTCACGTTGGTGGCCGAGGCCGTGGCGGCCACGAGGCCGGCCTGATTGAAGACGTCGCCGGTGGCCATGGTCTCACCGGAGAACGCGGGACCGATCAGACCGATGGTGGAGGCGTCGTTGATGATCTGCGGTGCGATCTGGGTGGCCTTCTGCGGATCGCCCTCGGTGTCGAAGGTCTTCAACTGGACCTGGCAGCCCGGGTTCGCGGCGTTGTGCTTATCCACGGCCAGCTGGATGCCGTTCTTGATGTTGATGCCCAGTGCCGCGTCGGGACCGTTGAGCGCCCCGGCCATCGCCAGCGACACCGGCGGGCACTGCGCGTTGCCGTCACCAGCGGGGTCGGCAGGCGCGGCGCTCTCATCGGCCTTGACCTCGGCGCCGTTCTCATCGATCTGTACCTGTTCGACGATCTTCAGATCGGTCTGTGCCTCACCACCCTCGGTCGGCTCGGCCTGTTGGCAGCCGGCTATGCCGAGCACGACCAGACCAGCGCTGCTGATAGCAAATGCTTTCCGTGCCATGCGACCGCGCACGCTTCACCTCCGGGTCGTTGTGTTAGTCAGCTCCAGCGCCTCAGCCCGGCGGGCGGGGGCGGCGACGTTCCGGGAAGACCATAGCCAACGCTCGGCGCTGGTGCTTGGTGTTGAACGACGCGTCGCGGCCGTCGCTGTCAAACCGCGCCATCGGAAACGCAGTTTTTACGGGGTGGCGGAGTCGGGGGTTAGCTCGGCTCCGACGCGTCGCTCGACGTGTCGAGGGTTTCGAGGACCACTTCGGCGACGCGTTTCATGGTGGTGCGCCGGTCCATCGCGGCGCGTTGAATCCACTTGAACGCCTCGGGCTCGGTCATCCCCTGTTTGGCCTGCAGCAAACCTTTGGCCCGTTCGACGAGCTTGCGCGTCTCCAGCCGGTCGGACAGCGTGGCCACTTCCTGCTCCAGCGCGGCGATCTCGCCGAAGCGGCTCACCGCGACCTCGATGGCCGGGATGAGGTCGGTGACGGTGAAGGGTTTGACCAGGTAGGCCATGGCACCGGCATCCCTGGCGCGTTCGACCAGTTCTCGTTGGCTGAACGCGGTCAGGATGACGATCGGCGCAATGCGCTTGCTGGCGATCTCGGCCGCCGCGTCGATGCCGTCGCGGCGGGGCATCTTGACGTCCATGATCACGAGGTCGGGCTTGAGGCTCTCGGCGAGATCGACGGCCTCCTGGCCGTCGCCGGCCTCGCCGACGATCTCGTAGCCCTCTTCGCGGAGCATCTCGGCCAAGTCCATCCGGATGAGCGCTTCGTCCTCGGCGACGAGCACACGGCGGGCCTTCACGGCCTCAGGTGGTGCCCCAGCAGCGGTTGCCATGGAAGCCATTGTGGCGGTAGCAGTGCCGTTCAGCGAGTTCGGGGCATCATCTAAGGTGGTAAGCCGCGCAACAGAGCCGTACAACGACTACAGCCCTCGTAGCCCAATTGGCAGAGGCACACGACTCAAAATCGTGACAGTGTGAGTTCGAGTCTCACCGAGGGCACCGAGAATCAGCAGGTCGATCCCGTTCGGCGTTACGCTCTAGTCGTGGAGATGAGGCTGCGGCCGGTCTGCGTGCCCGACGTGGCGCTGGAGAACCGGACGCCCGCCCGGGTTCGGCACCAAGCGGAAAGGTCCGTGCGACGCCGCCGGGTGCTCGACGTCACCGCAATGATCAGTGCGGCGATCAGCGCCTTCTTCGGTTTCCAGGGTCTGCTCGTCGGTGTCGAGGTGTGGTGGATCCCGGTCCTCAGCCTCGTCAGTGCCGTGGCGTTCGCGACGATTCCGCTGCTGTGCCGGTTCGGCGAACTCGTCGCACCGCTGGTGTTCTTCACAGTCGCGTACGTGACCATCGCGATCCAGTGCATACAGCTGGGCACGGGGTCGGGGCTGCAGTTCTACTTCGTCGCCGCGGCCGCGATCGTGGTGGTCATTCTCGGGATCGACCACATCGTGCTGGCTTCCGTACTGGCGGCGTTGGGCGCGGTGACGGTGGTGGCGCTGGAGTACCTCGTCCCCGAAAACACCGGCATTCAACCGGATTGGGCCCGCACGACCTCGTTCATCCTTACCGTGGCCACCGCGTGGATCCTCGTGGTCGCCACCCTGTGGTTCGCGCTGCGGGAGCTCCGCCGGGCGCGGTTGGCGATGGAGGCCGAATACGAACGCTCCGAACGTCTGCTGGCCAACATCCTGCCCGCGACCATCGCCGAGCGGCTCAAGGACCCGACCCGCACGGTCATCGCCGACAGGTACGACGACGCGTCGATCCTGTTCGCCGACATCGCCGGGTACACCGAGCGGGCCAGCGACACCAATCCCTGTGATCTGGTGCGCTTCCTTGACCGGCTCTACACGGATCTGGACGCACTCGTCGACCGTCACGGGTTGGAGAAGGTCAAAACCAGCGGCGACTCGTACATGGTGGTCAGCGGTGTGCCGCATCCCCGGCCGGATCACCTCGAAGCACTGGCGTGCCTGGCGCTCGACATGGCCGACGCCGTCGCCGACCTGCGTGACCCGCGCGGACGCAAGGTGCCGTTGCGGATCGGCCTGGCCGCGGGACCGGTCGTAGCCGGGGTCGTCGGGGCCCGCAAGTTCTTCTACGACGTGTGGGGCGACGCGGTCAACGTCGCATCCCGGATGGAGACCACCGACGTCGAGGGGCGCATCCAGGTGCCCCAGGACGTCTACGAACGCCTGCGCAGCACCTTCGTGCTGGAGCCTCGTGGCGAAGTCGAGGTCAAAGGCAAGGGCGTCATGACGACGTGGTACCTCGTCGGACGCCGCGACGACGCGGCCGTGCGCGACGCGGTCGAACTCGAACCGCTCAGTCGTCGACCTCAGTCGGTTTGAGCCGCTCGGCCAGCGAGGCCAGCCGCCACAAAGTCTCCCGGTTACGGGGGAAGACGGCAATGTCGGACAGCTTGCTCGGCATAACCGCTGCGAGTCCGCTCACCGGGACCTCCGTCATCTCCACCCGGCATCCGTCGGGAATGTCGTGCAGCCGCAGAGTGATTCGTGCGCCTCCAAAAGGCCGGCCCTTGGCGTGCAGCACCAACTCCTCGGGCGGCGCGCTCTTCTCCACCACGGTGACGTCGTTGAGCAACAACGGCCAGACGCCTATCGAATGGCGAATCTCGGATCCGGGTGCCGGCCAGTTCGGGTCGACAGCGCGCATCCGGCTGTTGCCGACCACCCATTGTGAGTACGTCCATCCGTCGGCCATGACGTCCCAGACCTGCTGACGGGAAGCGTGAATATCGCGAGTCACAGTCACGGCGGGAGATATACCCCGTTCGCTGCGAATCGACTCACCCCCGCGACTGTGCCGTTGCATACGCAAAACGCCGCGACCGGCGTAGTAAAACGCACGGTCGCGGCGTGGTTGGTCGCGGCGTCGGCAGTCCCTCTAGACCTTGCGGTTCTCGGACTTGATCAGCCAGGCCAGCTTCTCGAGACCCTCGATCAGCTGATGGAGGATGTCGGCGGAGGTCGGGTCCTCGGCGTCCACCGCGTCGTGAACCTGACGCATGGTGTCGACCGCGGCGTATACCCGACCCGTGATCAAGTCGACCGCGTCCTGCGTGCTTACCGCGTAGGCGGGGAACTGTGGCAGCGAGGTGCTGGCGGTGACCGTATCCGACCGGCCATCGGGCCAGGCCTCCATCGCACGCATCCGCTCGGCGATGGTGTCGCTGCCCTCACGGGCGAAGTCGACGAGTTCGTCGAGTTGTAGATGGAGGTCGCGGAAGTTGGTGCCGACGATGTTCCAGTGCGCCTGCTTGCCCTGAAGATTCAGCTCGATCAGATCGACCAGAACCCGCTGCAGGCTGTCGCTGAGTTCCGGCGAGGCCTCGAATGCCTGGATGTCTGCTTCTGAACGACGTGTTGTTGTGGTCATGATCGGTACAACGCCTCCTTTTCTAGACTGATTCCAGTTTAACACAAGTCCTGGTCAGAGGCCATTTTGTTGGTCCTGCTTGTCCAGGAGACGGGCATATCCGGCGCCCATGCCCAACAGCACCAGACCGACGACGATGAACACCACGACCCGGAAGATGCCGTCGAGGGTGCCCAGGTCGAACAGGAACAGCTTCGCCACCGCCGCGGCCACCAGCGCCAGTCCCCCCGCAATCGGAACCGGGCGGTCGGTTCGGGTCAACCGCGCCGCGTAGCCGAACAACGCGGCGGCCAGACCGATCCAGCAGATGGTCGCCGCCATGTGACCGGCGTAGAAGCCGCTGTCGGTGCCGCCGACCAACACGCCGGCCGTGACGGCGAACGTGGTGACCGCATATCCGGCTACCGCGGCCGCGACCGCCCACAAGGCCGAGTTCCTGCGGTCGAACGCCCATACGATCGTCACCGACCACGCGATCAGCAGGACGCTCGCGATCAGCGTCGACGCCGCCACCCCGCCGCTGGTCGACGTCCCCCGCATCAGAGTGTCCGGCGGAGCCCAGTTCACGTAGTAGACGGCACCCACGACCGCGAAGCCGATCGAGATCGCCTTGGCCATGACGTGTTGGCGCCCTGCCGTCGCGACCACCAGCGCCATCGCCAACAGGACCGGCCCCGCGATCGGGCCGTCGAACGCGACGACCACCGCGATCAGCGCCGACAGTGCGGAGAGCACCGTCCAGATGCGTCGCACCGCGCCGTCCACACCCGGCAGCCGGTCGCTGATGAGCACGATGGCAAGCAGTGCGGCCGCCAGTGCGGCCGCCATCAGCGCCGCGACGATGCGGTCGACGGCCAGCGCGACCGACAGCACAGGCAGCAAACCCGCCCCCGTCAGCACAGCCATCGCCGACTTGTTGGCCGTACCCGGCAGCAGGATCAGCGCGCCGGCGATCGCGAGCAGCGCCCCGATGCCGCACGCACCGACCAGCCACGGATCGCGGCCGTCGTCGAAATACACGCCGATGAGCGCCGCCAGCAGCGGCAGCGTGCCCGCCGCGATGCGGGCGGCGTGCAGCCAGAGCCAATCCTTGCCGATCTGCACGGGCAGCGAGGCCGCGGACAGCGCGAGCATGAACGCCACGAGCAGCAGCGTCACACCACCGACCACGATCGGCGCCAGCACCAACAACGGCACCAGTACGAGCAGCCCCAGCTGCTCGGAGTTCCAGCGCCGGGCCAGCGTGAGCCCGCCGCCGCCGATCAACGCGGCGAGTACCAGTCCGGCGGGCGGGGCCACCCAGTCATAGATCGTTGTCAACGCGATGACGTCCATGTACGCCGCGGCGATACCGGTCGCCGCCAAGGCGACGGCACCGGTGCGGCCGCCGGGCCTGCGATACAGCCACCAGCCTGCGCCCACAAGTCCACCGGCCAGCACCGCCCCGGCCGCGACGCGGATCTCCGGCCTCAACAGGCCCGCCTGCGCGGCCAGCACGAGGAGAAACACCACCCCGATCAGTGTCACCGCGACACCTGCGACCGCCAGCAGCTTGCCGATCCAGCCTTCGTCCCGGGACGAAGGCGCAGCCGCAGGCGTCGGTGATGGCGCAGCCGGCTGAGGGGAAGACGCTCTGGGCGCAGCGTGATACGTCGGATAATCCGGCGGCGCCGTGTAGGCATGCGGCTGGTGTTGCCGCTCGTGTTGCGGTGACGACGTCAGCTGCCGGTCGAGCTCGGTCAAGTCCGACGACACCCTCGCCAGGTACGCGGAGATCGCGGCGACATCAGCGGACAGGCGGGCGACGACGGCACGCTGTGGTTCGGTCATGCAGCCATCGTCACAGCGCGACGGCCTCCCCGGATGAGTAGGACTACTCGTCCAACCCGTGTTCGATCGCATATCTCGCCAACTCGACGCGATTGGCGACCTGCAGCTTGCGGAACGTGGCCTGCACGTGGTTCTCGACGGTGCGGTGGCTCAGCGACAACCGCGCCGCGATCTGTTTGGCGGTCAACCCTTTGGCGACGTAGCGAAGGATCTCGGTCTCCCGCTCGGTCAAGCTCGGCGTCTCCGGCCCGCCGCGATTCTGGGCGATCCGCCGATACTCGCCGAGCACCAGGCCTGCCAGGCCGGGGGTGAAGACGGCCCTGCCCTCGGCGGTCGCGCGCACCGCATCCCCGAGTTCCTGCTTCGACGCGCTCTTCACCAGATACCCGGTCGCCCCGGCCTTCACCGCCTCGAGCACGTCCTCACGTTCGTCGGATGCCGACAGCACAAGGATTTTCGACGACGGCGATACGGCGAGCACTTCCGCGGTCGCCTGCGCGCCGTCACCGTCGGCGAGCCGCATGTCCATCACCACGACATCGGGCTGGACCGCCGCGGCGCGGCGCCGCGCAGCGCCGACGCCGTCGGCCGTGGCGACCACGGTGAAACCGTCCTCTTCGAGGTCGCGGGCCACCGCGTCGCGCCAGATGGGATGGTCGTCGACGACCATCACCGTCGGGGTAGCGTCAGTTCCCATTCCGTCCCGCTCTCCGGCGCTGTGGTCAGCTTGGCGCTGCCACCGAGCCAGTCCATCCGTCCGACAATCGATTTCGCGACACCGATGCGGCCCTCGCGCATCGCCTCCTCGAGCCGCCCTTCGGGAATCCCGGTGCCGTCGTCACGGATACTCACCGTGATCGTGTCGCCGAGGTCTTCGAGCAGCACATAGGCATGAGCGTCCGGCCCGGCGTGCGCGACCACATTGTCGAGCGCGTTGACAACCGCGGCGGACAACTCGGTGGCCACGACGGCGTCGAGCAGTACGGGTTCGGCGGGCAGGCTGACCGATACGCGGTCGGACGCTCGCTGCCGCAACAACGCGCCGACGTCTCTCATCGTCCCGACGCGCGGTTCGGCGTCAGCGGAGCTGACCAACCGCCTCAGCGCGCGCTCCTGCTCGCCCGCGAGTTCAGCGAGTTCGGCTGTGGCTCCCCCGATTTCGCGGCCGCGACGCGAGACCAGCGCGAGCACCTGGATGGCACCGTCGTGCACCTCCCGCGACAACCTCTCGCGCTCCTGGTGGGCCGCGGCCAGCCGGGTCGCCTGCTCCAGCTCGGAATGGGCCCGTCGGGCAGTCTGCGCGGCCATCCCCACCGCCAGGCCGACGGCGAGTTCGATCACGATCGTCGCGTTGCGGCCGAGGTCGTAGTTGATGAAGCCCTTGACGACGGTGCTGGCCACCATCACGAGCACGCCGGTGAACATGCCCGCGATCGGCCCCGCGACGATCGCTGCCGAGATGGTCGCGTTGGTCGCCCACAACGTCGTCGGCCACGACTGGTTGTCGAACGCCCACTGCGACGAGGCGACCACCTCGGTCGACAGGATCAACGCCACGACCACCACGACCTCGACCAGCACGAACGCCGGGCGTCGGCCGAACCCCTGCAGATAGGCGACGGCGCACAGCGCACTGAACCCCAGCAACACCGCGAACAACGCCCACGCCACGCCCGGGCGGTCCAGGTCAGGGTTCACCGACACCTGGAATCCGAGCGCGTAGAGGCAACTCAGCAATCGGAACACCTGGGCCGCCCGCCACAGCGGGGTGGCCGGATCCGGGGCGTTGGCCGACATCTGTCTACAGCACCTTGGACAGAAACGCCTTCGTGCGTTCGTGCTTCGGGTTGGCCAGCACGTCGCGCGGCGGTCCGCCCTCCACAACCACGCCGCCGTCCATGAACACCAGATGGTTGGCTACCTCGCGGGCGAACCCCATTTCGTGTGTCACTACCACCATCGTCATACCCTCGGCGGCAAGCTTTTTCATCACTTCGAGCACCTCACCCACAAGCTCGGGGTCCAGCGCCGACGTGGGCTCGTCGAACAGCATCAGCTTGGGGCTCATCGCCAGAGCGCGGGCGATCGCGACGCGTTGCTGCTGTCCTCCTGACAGCTGGGCGGGATAGGCGTCGGTCTTGGCGGTCAGCCCCACCTGGTCGAGCAGGTCTCGGGCGCGCGCCACCGCCTCGTCCTTCTTGACGCGCTTGACGTGAATGGGCGCCTCGATGATGTTCTCCAGCACGGTGCGGTGGGGAAACAGGTTGAAGTGCTGGAAGACCATGCCGATGTCACGGCGCTGCCGGGCCGCTTCGCGCGGGGGCATCTCGTGAATCTTGTTACCCCGCTGCCGGTATCCGATGAGCTCTCCGTCCACGTACAGGCGCCCGGCGTTGACCTGTTCGAGGTGGTTGATGCACCGCAGGAACGTGGACTTGCCCGAACCGGACGGCCCCACCATGCACAGCACTTCGCCGCGCCCGATCTCGAGTGTGACGCCTTTGAGAACCTGCAACGCACCGAAGTTCTTACAGACGGCCTCGGCTTTGACCATCGGTGTCACGGGTGCGCCTCCCCCAAGGTCTGCGCCTCGGCCAGCGCCTCGAGTTGTTTGGTGGTCAGCTTGCGCGACGCACCACGCGAGTAGTAGCGCTCCAGGTAGTACTGGCCGACCATCAGCACGCTGGTGATCGCCAAGTACCACGTCGCGGCGACCAGCAGCAGCGGAACGGGTTCGAAGATGCGCGCGGCGATCTCCCGCGATGTGATGCCGTACAGGTCCAGCGTGAACGGGACCGCGGTCACCAGCGACGTGGTCTTCAGCATGCTGATCACCTCGTTGCCGGTCGGTGGGATGATCACCCGCATCGCCTGCGGGAGCACGGTGCGCCGCATCGTCATCCCCCACGACATGCCCAGCGCCGTCGAGGCCTCGGTCTGACCTTCGGGCACGGAACTGATTCCGGCGCGGATGATCTCGGCCATGTACGCGGCCTCGTTCAGTGCCAGTCCGAGGATCGCCAGCAGGAAGGGGATCGACAGCGACTGCAGGTCCACCTCAAGCAGCGACGGCCCGAACGGCACCCCGAGCCGAAGGTTCTGGTAGATCGTGGGCAGCAACCCCCAGAACACCAGCTGCACATACACGGGGGTCCCGCGGAAGATCCACAGGTACACCCACGCAACGGCTTTCAGCACCGGGTTCGGTGAAAGGCGCATCACCGCGAGCAACACGCCCAACACGATCGCGAGCACCATCGAATAGACGGTCAGCTGCAACGTGTTGAGCACCCCGACCGTCAGCACCCGTTCGTTGAACAGGTACTTCCAGTACGTCGACCAGCGGTAGGAATCGTTGGTCGCCGCGCCGTAGAGGAACAGGGCGACGAGTATGACGATGACGCCCGCCGCCACCCACCGCCACGGATGGCGCAGCGGAACCGCATCGATGGCGGCAGGGGCCTCGGGTGACGACGTGTCGACATCGCTCATGGATACGTCCTTACGAGACGGCGCCGTTGATGACCGGCTTGTCGATCATCCCGTTCTCGACGCCCCAATTGGCGGCGATCTCCTTGTAGGTGCCGGTTTCGATCAGATGCTCGAGCGCCTTCTGCAACGACTGCGCGAGGGCCGATCCCTTCTGCACGGGCCAGCCGTACGGTGCCGAATCGAAGATCTCACCGGCGGCCTCGAGCTTGCCGTTGGTCTCCTTGATCGCATACGAGGTCACCGGTGAGTCGGCCGACATCGCGTCGGTCTGGCCGAGCACCACCGCGTTGGTGGCGGCGTCCTGCCCGTCGAACCTGACGATCTCGATCGGCGGCTGGCCCGCGTCGGTGCACGCCCTGCTCTTCGCAGGCAGCTCGTCGGTGTCCTGATAGGTGGTGGCCTGCACCGCCACCTTCTTGCCGCACGCATTGTTGGGGTCGATCGGCGCCTCCGGTCGCTGAGCCCACAGAGTCCCGGCGTTGAAGTAAGTGACGAAGTCGACTGACTCCTCGCGTTCCTTGGTGTCGGTAAACGACGACATCCCGACGTCGAAGGTGCCTCCCTGGATCGACGGGATGATCCTGGCGAAGTCCGCCTCGCGGTATTCGGGCGTCAATCCGAGCGTGGCCGCGATCGCGTTCATCAGGTCGACGTCGAAGCCCACGATCTTGCCGCTGGGATCCTTGAACTCGTTGGGTTTATAGGGGATGTTGACACCGACGATCAGCTCTCCGCTCGACTTGATGTCCTCTGGAACGGTATTGGCGATCTCGTCGACCTTCGCTGCGGGCGCCGTCGGGGATGCAGTGGTGGCATCCCCACCGCCGCCTCCCTCGCCACTGGCGCATCCGGACATCGCCAGGGCGCCGGCCGCGGCGAATACGACTGCGAAATGCCAGAATCCACCTCGACGGTTGTGACACTCACCTAACACGGATGCCCTACTTTCTGCGTCGTGGGATGGGTGCGCAGCACCGGTAACGGAACAGTAGTGGAGACGCCACGCTGCGGCAGGGGAACCCAACGGCGCATACGAGAGACCCCACCACTGACAGTCGAACTGATATCGAAATGCGACGATCATTGACGTTTCGCTGTGCCACACTGCGGCCATGACTAGCACCGCGCCGCCCGACCTGCTGCGGCATCTGTGGAAAACGACCCTGGTCTCCGGACTTCTCGCGCTGATCCTCGGCGTCCTCATCTGGGCGTGGCCGGGCAAGACGATCGTGGTCGCGGCGATCTTCTTCGGGGTGTACCTGCTGATCGCCGGTATCGCCCAAGTGATCTTCGCGTTCAGCCTGCACGTCTCCGCCGGGAGCAGGGTGTTGCTGTTCATCTCCGGCGCCGCGGCGCTGATCCTTGCGGTTTTGTGCTTCCGTAGCCTGCAGGAGTCGATTCTGCTGCTGGCGATATGGATCGGCATCGGCTTCATCTTCCGCGGTGTCGCGACCGCGGTCTCGGCGATCAGCGACCCGACGCTTCCCGGGCGGGCCTGGGAGATCTTCGTCGGCGTGATCAGCCTGATCGCGGGCGTGGTGATGCTCGCTCTGCCGTTCGAGTCGCTCGCGATTCTGACGGTCGTGGCCGGCATCTCGCTGGTCGTGATCGGCATCTTCGAGATCGTGGCCGCGTTCGGGATCCGCAAGGCATCCAAGGACCACAACAACGCCGGATCGGCCGCTCCACCTGCGTCGGAAGAGTCGGTGAGCTAACCCACACTGACGTCTACTACACCCTGTCGTAGGCTGGTGCCACAGCCACGGAAGAGGGTGAGATGGACGCACTCGATGTGTCGCGGTGGCAGTTCGGCATCACGACCGTCTACCACTTCATCTTCGTCCCGCTGACCATCGGGCTGGCGCCGCTGATCGCTGCCATGCAGACCGCGTGGCTGGTCACCGGGGACTCGTCCTGGTACCGCCTCACCCGCTTCTTCGGCAAGCTGTTCCTGATCAACTTCGCGCTAGGCGTGGCCACCGGCATCGTCCAGGAATTTCAGTTCGGCATGAACTGGAGCGAGTACTCACGGTTCGTTGGCGACGTTTTCGGCGCACCACTGGCGATGGAGGGGCTGGCCGCCTTCTTCTTCGAGTCGACGTTCCTCGGCCTGTGGATCTTCGGGTGGACCCGGCTCCCCCGCCTCGTGCACCTCGCGTGTATCTGGGTGGTGGCCATCGCGGTGAACCTGTCGGCGTTCTTCATCATCGCCGCCAACTCATGGATGCAGCATCCCGTCGGCGCCCGGCTGAACCCGGACACCGGTCGCGCGGAGTTGACCAGCATCGTCGCGCTGTTCACCAACAACACCGCGATCGCCGCGTTCGCGCATGCGGTGTTCGGGGCGTTTCTGACCGCCGGGATGTTCGTCGCAGGCGTGTGCGTGTGGTGGATGATCCGCGCGCGAGACGACAAGCGTTCCGAAACGCTGACGATGTACCGGCCGGCGGCGATCATGGGCTGCCTGGTCGTCCTGGCGTCGACGCTCGGCCTCGTCGTCACCGGCGATGTCCAGGGCAAGCTGATGTTCGAACAACAGCCGATGAAGATGGCGTCGGCAGAATCTTTGTGCCACACCGCAACCGATCCCGACTTCTCCATCCTGACCGTCGGCACCCACAACAACTGTGACAGCGTCACGCATCTCATCGAGGTGCCGTACGTGCTGTCGTTTCTAGCCAAAGGCGAATTCGAGGGCGTTCACCTCGAGGGTGTCAAGGATCTTCAGGACCAGTACGTCGAGAAGTTCGGACCGGGCGACTACCGGCCTAACCTGTTCGTCACGTACTGGTCGTTTCGCGCCATGATCGGATTCCTTGCCGTCCCAGTGCTGTTCGCTTTGACCGTGCTGTGGCTGACGCGTCGCCGCCGGATTCCGCAGTCGCACCGGCTGTCCCGCTTCGCCCTCGTAGCGCTTCCCGCGCCGTTCCTGGCCAACAGTGCCGGATGGATCTTCACCGAGATGGGCCGGCAACCGTGGGTGGTCGTGCCCAATCCGACCGGGGATCCGATGATTCGGTTGACGGTCGCCGACGGGGTCTCCGGGCATCCGGTCGGCATGGTGGTCCTCTCCCTGGTGGCCTTCACGCTGGTGTATGCGGCGCTGGCGGTCATCTGGTTCTGGCTCATCCGCCGCTACACGATCGAAGGTCCGCTGGAACACGACTCCGAGCCCGCCGCGCCGCTGCCGCCCGGTAGCGACGAGGTAGCGCCGTTGTCGTTCGCGTACTGAGAGGAGTGGTGGCAATGGCGCTTGCCGAACTGTGGTTCGTGGTGATGGCCGGTCTGTTCCTCGGCTTCTTCGTCCTGGAAGGCTTCGATTTCGGCGTCGGCATGCTGATGGGCATGCTCGGCCGCAAGGGCGGCGGTGACCCCGAGCGGTCACGTCGCGCTGTGCTCAACACCATCGGACCCGTCTGGGACGGCAACGAGGTCTGGCTGATCACCGCCGGCGGCGCGATGTTCGCCGCCTTCCCCGACTGGTACGCGACGATGTTCTCAGGTCTGTACCTACCGCTGCTGGCGATTCTTCTGTCGATGATCCTGCGCGTCGTGGCGATCGAATGGCGCGGCAAGATCGACGATAACGACTGGCGACGGTGGGCCGACATCGGGATCGCCGTCGGATCGTGGGTGCCGGCCGTGCTGTGGGGTGTCGCCTTCGCGGCGCTGGTACGCGGGCTTCCCGTCGACGCCGACAAGCAGCTACGCACCTCGATCGGCGACCTGATCAACGGCTACACGCTGCTCGGCGGCCTGGCCACCGCCGGACTGTTCCTGTTCCACGGCGCGGTGTTCGTGGCGTTGAAAACCGAGGGCGCCGTGCGCGAGGACGCATTGCGATTCGCCGGCCGGCTGGCACTGCCCGTGACCGCGGTACTGGTGTCGTTCGGGCTGTGGACGCAGCTGGAGTACGGCAGGAACTGGACAAGGCTCGTGCTTCTCGTCGCGGTTATGGCACAGCTGGCGGCGACCGTTCGCGTGTGGCGCGGTGTGGGCGAAGGCTGGGCTTTCGCGTACACGACCCTGACCGTCGCAGCGGTCGTGGTTCTGCTGTTCGGCGTGCTCTACCCGAACCTGATGCCGTCGACGATCGATCCCGCCTACAGCCTGACGATCGACAACGCCGCCTCCAGCCCGTACACGTTGACGATCATGAGCTGGGCGGCGCTGATCTTCGCACCGCTGGTGCTGGTGTATCAGGGATGGACGTATTGGGTTTTCCGCCAACGTATCTCGGCTGATCGGATCCCCGATCCCGCAGGTTTGACGCGGCGGCGGACATGAACCTGTGGCGGACCTCGCCTGCAATGCGTCGCTACCTGGTCGCATCGGTGCTGTGCGGGGTGCTCATCACCGGCGCGACCATTGGCGCGGCGGTCGTGCTCGCCGATGTCGTGGCAGGTGTGATCTCCGACCCCACCACGCGCCACCTCCGCCACTGGGCCGGCCCCCTCGCACTTCTGGTGGGGCTGTGGGTGATCCGCACCGTCGCACACTGGCTCCAGAGCAGGCTGGCGTCGACGGGCGCGACGCAGGTGATCGCCGATCTGTCCGCTCAGGTGCTCCGCGCGGTCACCGCGCTGCCACCGCGACTTCTCGCCGCCGAACGCGACACGGCAGCCGCGTTGATCACTCGCGGCCTCGACGGTCTACGACCGTTCCTCACGGCATATCTGCCGGCGGTATTCCTCGCGGGCATCCTCACCCCGGCTGCGGTGCTGGTGATCGCCGCGGTCGACTGGCGCTCGGCGCTCATCGTCCTGATTGCGCTGCCGCTCATCCCGATGTTCATGGTGTTGATCGGGCTGCTGACCAAGGAACGCTCGGAGGCCGCCTTGTCGGCGATGAGCACATTGCAGTCACGGATGCTCGACCTGGTGGCGGGAATACCGACGTTGCGGGCGTTGGGGCGACTCGAAGGCTCTGTCGGGCGCATCACCGAACTGGCTGCGGCGCATCGCCGTTCGACGATGTCCACCCTGCGGATGGCGTTTCTGTCGGCGTTGGTCCTCGAACTGCTGGCCACGTTGGGCGTCGCGCTCGTCGCCGTCGGCATCGGGTTGCGGCTGGTGTTCGGCGAGATGACACTGACCGCGGGCCTCACCGCGCTGCTGCTGGCACCGGAGGTGTTCTGGCCGCTTCGGCGCGTCGGCGTGGAGTTTCACGCCGCCCAGGACGGCAAGACGGCGGCCGATGCGGCACTCCGGCTCCTCGACAAGCTGCCCAGCCCACCGGCGGGAACCCGCACGGTCCCGGCGGACGGGGCCACCATCCACCTCGGAGCCCTCGACGAGGATGTAGAGCCGGGCCGGGTGACGGTGCTGACCGGTCCCAACGGTGTCGGTAAGTCGACGCTGCTTCACACGATCCTCGGCCTGCATCCTGGCGAGGTTTCGATCGGCGGGATCGATGTCGACGACCTCGACCTGCCGTCATGGTGGCACCAGGTCTCCTGGTTACCGCATCGTCCGGTGCTGGTGCCCGGCAGCGTCCGCGACAACCTCGAGCTGTTCGGACCGATCGCGGACCTCGAAGCAGCTTGCCGCTCAGCAGGTTTCGACGAAGTTCTCGCAACGCTCCCCCAGGGCCTGGAGACCGTGCTCGGTCGCGACGGTACGGGCCTGTCGCTCGGCCAGCGCCAGCGGCTGGGGCTGGCCCGGGCGCTGGGCTCGACCGCGCCGGTGCTGTTGCTCGACGAGCCGACGTCGCATCTCGATGCGGCGATGGAAGCCCGTGCGCTCGACGCGATCGTCGCGCGGGCCCGCGCCGGCGCCACGGTGCTGGTCGTCGGTCACCGGGATCCGGTGCGCGCGATCGGCGACCGGGTGCTCGTCATGAGGGAGTTCGTCGATGCGTGAACTGTTGAGAGCTCGGCGGGGGCGACTGTCGCTCGCGGTGGTGCTCGGTGTCCTGTCGCTGGGAAGCGCGCTGGCGCTGGCCGCGATTTCGGCTTGGTTGATCACGAGGGCGTGGCAGATGCCGCCGGTGCTGCACCTGACGGTCGCGGTCGTCGCGGTACGCGCGCTCGGCATCTCTCGCGGTGTGCTGGGGTACTGCCAGCGGCTGGCGTCACACGACACCGCGCTGCGCTGCGCGGCGGACACCCGCGAGGCCCTGTACCGCCGCCTGGCCGAAGCGCCTGCCGACACCGCGATGCGAATGCCCAGCGGTGAACTGGTTTCCCGGATCGGCGCGTCGGTCGACGATCTGGCCGACGTCGTGGTGCGGGCGGTGCTACCGATTGCGGTGGCCGCCGTACTCGGGCTGGCCGCCGTCGTCGGCATCGGCCTCATCTCCCTCGAGGCGGCCGTCCTCCTGGCGCTGTGTCTGCTGATCGCGGGCGTCGTCGCGCCCGTGATGGCCGCCCGCGCCGCCGAGGCGACGGAAGATGCGGCCACGCAACATCATTCGGGACGTGATGTGGCGGTGATGCACGCCCTCGACCATGCTCCGGAGCTTCGGGTCTGCGGACGCCTCGACGCGGTCCTCGCCGAAGCCGAGCGTCATCACCGCGACTGGGGGCAAGCCACGGACATGGCGGCGGCACCCGCCGCGGTGGCGACCGCGGCTTCGACCGCGGCGATCGGCGCCAGCGTGTTCGGCGCCGTGATCGCCGCGATCGCGATCGCCGACTCGGTCGCACCGACGACACTCGCGATCCTGATGCTGTTACCGCTGTCGGCGTTCGAGGCGAGCGCCGCATTGCCCGCGGCCGGGGTGCAGTTGACCAGATGGCGTATCGCGGCGCGCCGCCTCGCCGAGATCACCGAGCCGATCGACTCGCCGCGCGAGCGGCCGACCGTTCCCGCGGTCTCTGTGGGGCCCGGCGACCGCCTCGCGATCGTGGGCCCGAGCGGATCGGGCAAGACCACGCTGTTGCTGTCCATGGCCGACAGCGACCCGACCGCAGTCTTTCTCGCCGAAGACGCCCACCTGTTCGCCACCACAGTGCGCGACAACATGTTGGTGACGCGCGGTGATGCCAGCGACGACGAGATTCGAGCCGCGTTACAGCGAGTGGGTCTGCGCGACTGGCTCGACGCGTTGCCGGACGGGCTGTCCACGGTGCTGACCGGCGGGGCGGCCGCCGTATCTGCCGGGCAGCGTCGGCGGCTGTTATTGGCGCGCGCTCTTCTCACCACGGCCGCGACGGTGTTGCTCGACGAACCCACCGAGCATCTCGACGCCGCCGATGCCAACCGGATTCTGATCGACCTGCTCACGCCGGGTGCGCTGTTCGCTGCCGACCGCGCGGTCGTCGTGGCCACACATCATCTGCCCGAGCACCTTGAGTGTCCTACCGTCATCCTCGCTGGTCGCGGAGTAACCTCCTCGGCATGAGCGAGCCGGAAAACCCCGAGACGCCACCGCAAACGCCACCCCAAACACCACCGCCCCCATCGCAGTCGCCGCCACCGCAGCCTCCGTCACAGCCGCAGTACGGCGCCTATCCGGGCGGTTATCCCCCGCCTCCGCCGCAGGGTTACGCCTATCCACCGCCGGCGAGCGCACCCAAGAACGGCATCGGCATCGCGGCCCTGGTGGTCGCGATCATCGCGCTGCTGTCGGTCTTCGGCGGCGTCGTCCTCGGTGTCGTCGCCGTGATTCTCGGCTTCATCGGCTGGGGCAGGGCCAAGCGCGGTGAGGCCACCAACGGCGGTATCGCAATCGCCGGCATCGTGCTCGGGTTCTTGAGCATCATCGAAGCCATCGTCGTCATCTGGCTGGCCGTCTGGGGTTTCAACGAGGTGGGCGGCAGCGACTACATCGACTGCATATCTCGCGCGGGCAACGACCAGGACGCTGTGCAGCAGTGCGCTGAGGAGTTCCAACACCGTGTCGAGGACCAGTTCGACGTGACGATCACGCCGACGCCGTAGTCAGCGCGGCGGGAAATACTTGACGATCCCCTCCTGCACCACGGTGGCGACCGGCTGACCGGACCGATCGAAGAAATGGCCGGTTCCCAGACCGCGGGAGTCGGCGGCCACGGGTGAGGCCGTCGAGTACAGCAACCATTGGTCGAAGTGCACGGGCCGGTGAAACCACACCGAGTGGTTGGTGGTGACCGCGAAGATCCGGTCGTAACCCCATGACAAGCCGTGCGTGGTGATAATCGAGTCGAGCACGGTGGTGTCCGACGAATAGACGAGCGCGGCGGCGTGCAGCACCGGGTCGTCGGGCATCTGGCCGAGCGCCCTCATCCACACGCGGTTGTGCGCCAGCTTCTCGCCTTTGTGGCGCATCACCCAGCTCGGATCGTTGGTGTAGCGCCAGTCGATGGGGCGCAACGCATTGACGAAATGCGGGACGACTTCCTCGTAGCCGCGCAGCAGGTCGTCCACCGGCGGCACAGACTCCGGATCGGGCAGGTCAGGTGGCGCGATCGCGTGCTCCAGGCTGCGACCGCCGGCCAGGAAGGACACCATCGCCGTAGTCAGCAGTTGGCCGTCTTGCACGACGTCGACGCGGCGGTTGGCGAACCTGCGTTCGTCACGGAGCCGCACCACGTGGAACTCGAGATCCTTCTCCGGATCCCCGCCCGCGATGAAGTGGGCCGACAACGCACTGGGCGGTGTGGGGTACTTCAAGCTGCGGCCGGCGGCCACAAACGACTGGGCCATCATCTGCCCGCCGAAGGTCCGCACGGGGTTCTTGCTGGGATGCGAGCCGACGTAGATGTCGTCGGCGATCTGGTGGAGGTGAAGTACCGCGAGCAGTTCGTCGAAATCCGCCACCGACACTCACGGCCTCCTTGATCGTCGCTGCCTAGACGTCGTCCTCCCCGATCCGGTGCACGTGGATCAGATTGGTGGAGCCTACTGTGCCGGGCGGAATGCCGGCGATGACGACCACCAGGTCCCCTCGCTTGTAGCGACCGAGCTCGAGCAGCGACTTGTCGACCTGGCGGATCATTCCGTCGGTGGTCTGGATGTGCGGGACGATGAACGTCTCGGTGCCCCAACTCAGCGCGAGCTGGCTGCGCACCTCCGGCAGCGACGTGAACGCCAGCAGCGGCAGCGGCGTGTGCAGCCGCGCGAGCCTGCGCACCGTGTCACCCGACTGGGTGTAGGCGACCAGCGCCTTCGCATCGAGGCGCTCGCCGATGTCGCGGGCGGCATAGGAGATGACACCGCGCTTGGTCCGGGGCACGTGCGTGAGCGGCGGTGCGGCCACCGAATTCTCCTCGACCGCCTTGATGATGCGCGCCATCGTCCTGACCGTTTCGAGCGGGTACTTGCCGACGGAGGTCTCACCGGAGAGCATCACCGCGTCGGTGCCGTCGAGGATCGCGTTGGCGACATCGGACGCTTCGGCCCGGGTGGGCCGCGAGTTCTCGATCATCGACTCCAGCATCTGGGTCGCGACGATGACCGGTTTCGCGTTCTCCCTTGCCATTTGGATCGCACGCTTCTGCACCAGCGGGACTTCCTCGAGCGGCAACTCCACGCCGAGGTCACCGCGGGCGACCATGATCGCGTCGAATGCCAGTACCACTGCCTCGAGATTGTCGATGGCTTCGGGCTTCTCGAGCTTGGCGATGACGGGCACTCGGCGACCCACCCGATCCATCACCTCGTGCACGAGTTCGATGTCGGCCGGCGACCGGACGAACGACAGCGCGACGAAGTCCACGCCGAGGCGCAGAGCGAATTCGAGGTCGTCGATGTCCTTTTCCGACAGCGCCGGTGCCGAGACGTTCATCCCGGGTAGCGACATGCCCTTGTTGTTGCTGACCGGACCGCCCTCGGTGACGGTGCAGACGAGGTCGTTGCCCTCGATGCTCTCGACGACGAGGCCGACGTTGCCGTCGTCGACCAGGACCCGGTCACCCGGTGTGGCGTCCTCGGCCAGGCGCTTGTAGGTGGTCGACACGCGATCGGACGTTCCCTCGACGTCGTCGACGGTGATGCGCACCGTCTCACCGGCGGCCCAGAAGGTGGGGCCGTCCTTGAAGCGGCCGAGCCGGATCTTGGGGCCCTGCAGGTCGGCGAGAATGCCGACCGCGCGGCCGGTGGCGTCCGACGCGGACCGGACCCGCTTGTAGTTGGCTTCGTGATCGGGATAGTCGCCGTGGCTGAAGTTGAGTCGCGCAACATCCATTCCCGCTGTGACCAGCGCACGGACGGCGTCATCGGTCGCGGTGGCCGGACCGAGGGTGCAGACGATCTTTCCGCGTCTATTCACGACACTCGAGCATAGTCGTTATCGATTCAGACGACGGCCAGCGGAAGAGCACCCGGGATCACCGGGGCAGGCAGATCCGACTCCCCCATCAGGAACGTGTCGACCGCGTGCGCGGCGCTACGGCCCTCGGCGATCGCCCAGACGATCAGCGAGGCGCCGCGATGGGCGTCCCCGCAGACGAACACGCCCGGGGCGTCGGTCTGCCAGTCCGAGCCGCACGGCAGTGCGCCGCGCCGGTTCAGCGTCAGGCCCAGTTCATCGAGGAGCGGCATGTGTTCGACGCCGTCGAAACCGATGGCCAACAATGCCAGCTCGCAGGGAATTTCCATCGGTTCGCCGACCGGGGTGATGGTGCGACGGCCGTTTGGGTCACGCTCTACCTTGACCTCGGCGATCTCCAGGGCGCGGAGGTTCCCGCTGTCGTCGCCGACGAATCGCTGGACGGCGACCTCGTAGCGCCGGTGGCCACCCTCGGCGTGGGCCGGTGAGAGTCGGGTCCGCAATACGAGCGGCCAAGTGGGCCACGGTGTGCGCGAGTCGTCGCGCGTTTCGGGCGGTTCGGGGTTGTAGTCGAGCTGGGTCACCGACAGTGCGCCCTGCCGATGCGCGGTGCCGAGGCAGTCGGCGCCGGTGTCACCGCCACCGATGATCACGACGTGCTTGCCGGTCGCGCTGATCGTGCTGGGCCCGTCGCCCTCGCATTCGTTGTTCGCGGGCACGAGGTGCTCCATCGCCAGGTGGACACCGTTGAGATCGCGTCCCTCGACTTCGTAGTCGCGCGCACGCAGCGCACCGACGGCCAGCACGACGGCGTCGTATTGCGCGCGGAGCTGCTCGACGGAGACGTCGACGCCGACCTCGGTCTCGGTGACGAATCGCGTTCCTTCCGCGCGCATCTGAGCCAGCCGCTGATCCAGCGTCGCCTTCTGGAGTTTGTATTCGGGGATGCCGTAGCGCATCAGCCCACCGATGCGGTCGTCCCGCTCGTAGACCGTCACCTCGTGACCGGCGCGGGTGAGCTGTTGTGCCGCGGCCAATCCCGCGGGGCCGGAGCCGACGATCGCGACGCGCTTACCGGAAGCGATCGCAGCGGGTTGCGGTTGCACCGCGCCCGAGTGCCATGCGTGGTCGGCGATGGTCTGCTCGATGCGCTTGATCGTGACGCTGCCGCCGGTCTGCTCCTCAGAGATCGACAGCACGCACGCCGCCTCGCACGGTGCTGGGCACAACCGGCCGGTGAACTCCGGGAAGTTGTTGGTGGCGTGCAGGCGGTCGCTGGCCGCGTCCCATCTGCCGCGGCGCACGAGATCATTCCATTCCGGAATCAGGTTGCCCAGCGGACAGCCCGCGGTTCCGGAGTGGCAGAACGGAATTCCGCAGTCCATGCACCGCCGGGCCTGCTGGGACACCTCGGCGGCGCGCCGGTTCGGGTCTTGTTGCTCGTAGACTTCGCGCCAGTCACCCACGCGTTCGTCGACCGGACGTTTGGCGGCCTCGACCTTCGGAACCTTGAGGAATCCGGTGGGATCAGCCACGGCTGGCCTCCATGATCGCGGTGTCGACGTCGCGCCCTTCGCGCTGGGCGGTGAGAGTGGCCTGCAGGACGCGCTGGTAGTCGCGGGGCATGATTTTGGTGAACTGGGTGCTGCGCCTTGGCCAGTCCGATAGCAGCGAGGTCGCCAGGCTGCTGCCGGTGTACTGGGCGTGCCGGGAGATCACGTCGCGCAGCCAGGCGAGATCTTCCGGGTCGAGGCGCTGCAACTCCACCATCTCGGTGTTGACCCGCCGCGGGTCCAGGCCGAGGACGAAGGCGATGCCCCCGGACATGCCCGCGGCCATGTTGCGCCCGGTCTTGCCGAGCACCACGACGCGGCCACCGGTCATGTACTCACACGCGTGGTCGCCGACACCCTCGACGACCGTCAGCGCGCCCGAGTTTCGGGCGGCGAAGCGTTCGCCTGCGCGGCCGCGCAGGTACACCTCTCCGGACGTCGCGCCGAACAGCAGCGTGTTGCCGGCGATCACGTTGTCCTCGGCCAGGAACAGCACGTCGTCGGGCGGCCGCACCACGATCCGGCCGCCGGACAAGCCTTTTCCGACGTAGTCGTTGGCGTCGCCGACGAGTTCCAGGGTGATGCCCGGTGGCAGGAACGCACCGAGCGACTGGCCCGCCGAGCCGGTCAGGGTGATGTGAATGGTGCCGTCGGGCAGCCCCTGCGCGCCGTAGCGCCGGGTCACCTCGGCGCCCAGCAGTGTGCCGACGGTGCGGTTGACGTTACGGATGGGCAGTTCGAGTCGGACGGTATGGGCGTCCTCGAGTGCGCCCTCGGCGAGCTGGATCAGCGTCTGGTCGAGCGCCTGGTCCAGTGCGTGGTATTGGTCGCGAACCTTGCGGCGAGGCGCGGGTTGGCCGGTGTGCCCGTCGGCTGGCACGGCGAAGATCGGCGAGAGGTCCAAGCCCTGAGTCTTCCAATGCTGGACACCCTTGTCGGTGTCGAGCAGCTCGGCGTGCCCGATCGCCTCGTCGAGGGTCCGGAATCCGAGCTCCGCCAGATACTTACGGATGTCTTCGGCGATGAAGCGGAAGAAGTTCTCGACGAACTCGGGCTTGCCGGTGAACCGGGCGCGCAGTTCGGGGTTCTGCGTGGCGACGCCGACCGGGCAGGTGTCGAGGTGGCAGACCCGCATCATGATGCAGCCCGACACGATGAGCGGGGCGGTGGCGAAGCCGTACTCCTCGGCGCCGAGCAGAGCGGCGACGACGACATCGCGCGCGGTGCGCATTCCCCCGTCACACTGAACGGTGATCCGGTCGCGTAACCCGTTGAGCATCAACGTCTGCTGAGTCTCGGCGAGCCCGATCTCCCACGGCACGCCGGCATGCTTGAGACTCGTCAGGGGTGCCGCCCCGGTGCCGCCGTCGTAACCCGAGATCAGCACGACATCGGCGTGGGCCTTGGACACGCCTGCGGCGACGGTTCCGACGCCGACGCTGCTGACGAGCTTGACGTGGATGCGCGCCTGGTCGTTCGCGTTCTTGAGGTCGTGGATCAGCTGCGCGAGATCCTCGATGGAGTAGATGTCGTGGTGCGGCGGCGGCGAGATGAGGCCGACCCCGGGGGTGGAGTGTCGCGTCTTGGCGATGTTGGGGTACACCTTGTAGCCCGGGAGTTGACCGCCTTCACCGGGTTTCGCCCCTTGGGCCATCTTGATCTGGATGTCCGTCGCATTCACCAGGTAGTCGCTGGTGACGCCGAAGCGGCCGGAGGCGACCTGTTTGACGGCGCTGCGGCGCTTGGGGTCGTAGAGCCTATCGGTGTCCTCGCCGCCCTCACCCGAGTTCGAACGGCCGCCGAGGTGGTTCATCGCGATCGCCATCGTCTCGTGGGCCTCGGCCGAGATGGAACCGTAGCTCATGGCGCCGGTGTTGAACCGCTTGAGGATCTCCTCGACGGGTTCCACCTCGTCGAGCGGTACCGACAGCCTGACCTTCTTGAACTCGAACAGGCCCCGCAGAGTTCCGCCTTCGCGGCCGAGGCGGTCCACCTCGTCGGAATACTGCTGGAAGATGTCGTGGCGCGCGGTGCGCGTCGAATGCTGCAGCAGGAAAACGACTTCGGGGGTGAACAGGTGCAGTTCGCCTTCCCGGCGGAATGCGTAGTCGCCGCCGACCTCGAGGCGTCGGTGGACACGCTCGGTCGGGTTTTCCGGGTAGGCCCGGCGGTGGCGTTGTTTGACCTCTTCGGCGATCACGTCGAGGCCGACACCGCCGAGCCGGCTTGGGGTGTCGGTGAAGTACTCGTCGATGACGTCTTTGTCGATGCCGACCGCCTCGAAGGCCTGCGCGGCCGTGTAGGAGGCGACGGTTGAGATGCCCATCTTGCTCATCACCTTCATGACACCTTTGCCGAGGGCCTTGCAGTAGTTGCGTACTGCGGCGGCGGGTTCGATGCCGGTCAGTTCCCCTTCGCGGACGAGGTCTTCGATCGATTCGAAGGCGAGGTACGGGTTGACCGCGGCCGCGCCGAAGCCGATGAGCGTCGCGATGTGATGCACCTCGCGGGCATCGCCGCTCTCGACGACCAGCGCGACGGTGGTGCGTTCCTTGGTGCGCACGAGGTGGTGGTGTACGGCTGAGATGGCTAGCAGCGACGGGATCGGCGCACGGGTGTGGTCGGAGTCCCGATCGGAGATAACAAGCATCCGTGCGCCTTTGGCGATCGCCTCGCAGGCCTTCACGCGGAGGTCATCGAGGGCCTCGGCGAGGCCTTCCCCGCCGCGCTCGACGTCGTAGAGGGCCTTCAATACGGTGGTGCGCAGCCCGGGGTGTTCACCGTCGTCGTTGATGTGGACGATCTTGTTGAGCTCGTCGTTGTCGAGAACCGGCCAGCGCAGCACGATCTGGCGACATGAGGCGGCGGACGGTTCGAGTAGGTTCTGCTCGGGACCCATGATGCGCGCCATCGAAGTGACGATCTCTTCGCGGATGGCATCCAGCGGCGGGTTGGTCACCTGCGCGAAGAGTTCGACGAAATAGTCGTAGAGCAATCGGGATCGTTGTGAGAGCGCCGCGGTTGGAGTGTCGGTGCCCATGGACCCGAGCGGCTCTGCCCCGGAGGCGGCCATCGGTGTGAGCAGGACGCGTAGATCCTCTTCGGTGTAGCCGAAGGCGATCTGGCGCTTGACGACGTTGTCGTGGTTGGGCTGAACACGGGTGCGGTCGGGCAGGGTGGCGATGTCGAGCAGGCCGGCGTGCAACCACTCGCCGTAGGACTCCTGCGCCGACAGATCCGCCTTGATCTCGTCGTCGGTGACGATGCGCCCAGCGGCGGTGTCGATTAGGAACATCTTGCCCGGTTGCAGGCGGCCCTTGGCGACGATCTGTGCCGACGGCACGTCGAGCACGCCGCTTTCGCTGGCGAGGATGACGCGGTCGTCGATCGTGCGCCACCACCGACCGGGGCGTAATCCGTTGCGGTCCAATACCGCACCGACCAGCGTGCCGTCGGTGAAGGTGACACAGGCCGGACCGTCCCACGGCTCCATCAAGGACGCATGGAACTGCCAGAAGGCGCGCTCGGCGTCGTCCATGGTGGTGCTGTTCTCCCAGGCCTCCGGGATCATCATCAGCACGGCGTGGTGCAGGCCGCGGCCGCCGAGGTGCAGCAGTTCGAGCACTTCGTCGAAGGAGGCCGAATCGGAAGCCTCCGCCGTGCAGATCGGGAACAGGCGGGACAGATCACCGGGGATGTTCGCGCTGGCGAGCATCGCCTCCCGCGCGCGCATGCGGTTGCGGTTGCCGCGAACGGTGTTGATCTCACCGTTGTGGGCGACGTAGCGGAAGGGGTGAGCCAAGGGCCACGACGGGAAGGTGTTCGTCGAGAACCGGCTGTGCACGATCGCGATGGCACTGCGGCAGCGCTCGTCGCGCAGATCTGAAAAGTATTGAGGTAGCTGCTTTGTGGTGAGCATCCCCTTGTATGCCATGGTGCGGCTGGACAGCGATGGGAAGTAGACGCCTTGGCGCTCGGCCCGTTTGCGGAGCGGATAGACGCGTCGGTCGAGTTCGATGCCGCCGACCTCGGTGGTCGAGGCGACGAACAGCTGCTCCATGTGCGGCATGCAACCCAGCGCGGTGGCACCGAGGTTCGCGCCGAGAGGCTCGATCGGCAAGATGCGCCAGCCGAGCACCTTCAGCCCTTCGTCATCGGCGATGGCTTCGACGCTTTCGCGGGCGGCGGAGCGGGCCGCGGGTTCCTGCGGCATGAAACAGATGCCTGCGGCGAAGGTATTGCTCCCGTCGAGTGCGGGGGCCGGAAGGTCGAAGTCGACGACCTCGCGCAGCAGCTCGACGGGCAGTTGGATGAGGATGCCGGCACCATCGCCGCTGTTGGTCTCGGCGCCCGCGGCGCCGCGGTGGTCGAGATGCTCGAGGGCGGTCAGCCCGTCGGCGACGATGGAGTGCGAGCGTCGGCCCTGGATGTCGACAACCATGGCGACACCACAGGAATCCGCTTCATTGGCGGGGTCGTAGAGACCTTGGGGTTCGGGGAATGCCGAAAAGAGCATTGAGGAGCACCTTCGCAGTCCGGAAGTGTTCATGTCCGGGACTGCACCGGCCCGCAGCCGATTGTAACAGCGCGGCTAAGCGCTCACCCGTCGAGAACGGTGGGGACCAGCGGGAATCCGGGAAGATTGCGTACCACCGTCCAGGTCAGGGCTGAGACCACAATCACGGCGATCATCGGGGTGTTCATCAACGGTTTGCTCTGACGCCATCGGACCAGAAGCCACGTCAGCAAGAGGGGAAGGCCGACGAGCAGATAGAGGTTGTCCACCGCGGCCGCAGCGAGATCACCGTGCAGCAGATCGTGCGTCATGCGCAGTCCGCCGCAGGCGGGGCAGTCCAGACCGGTGAGTGTCTTGAAGGGGCACGCCGGGAAGATGAAACCCGGGCGATGCGGATCGGCGATGCCGATGTAGGCCAGCGCGCCAGTCAGGACGGCGCCTGCACCGAGTGCGCCGTACAGCCGCTTGCGGCTCGTGCCGACGCTAGGTGCCATCGCGCAGCGGGCGCCCCTGAGGATCGCGGACTTTGTCGGTGAGCAGCATGATTGCGTCGATGATGCCCCAGATGATGGCGCCGATACCGCATGTGATCAGGCCGACGACCAACTGCGCTATACCCAGCCCGGTGTAGCCGAGGTAGATGCGGCCGATGCCGACCAGGCCGAAGAGGCCAAGCAGCTGAAGCAGCCCCGCGATGAGTTTGGACTTGTCGGAATAGGGTTCGCCCGTGATGGGGTGACGGCCGTAGGGCGCCAATGGATCGCCGTATGCCGACGGGTAACCCCCCGGCGGCGGCCCGTACTCGCTGCCTGGCGGGGGCGGATATTGCGGCTGGTAATTCGGCTCTTGCGGGGGCGTGCTGCCATGCTCACTACCACCGAACTGCGGCTCCGTCATGGCACCCAGCATGCCAGACAGGGGTGGTGCCAGTCAGTAAGAATTCTGTGCGCACTGGCCTCACGGCATTGCCCCGATGTTTGCGGAGGCTCGACGAAACCCGCGGTCGTAGCCGACAAGGGTCAAGAGATTGTCGCTCAATCTGATTCGCTGGAGCGACCGCGGAAGGACTTCGCAAGTGCCGATACCGCGCGTGTCAGAACGGTGGCGGTTGGTAGTTAGCGGCCAGCCAGGCTTGCCGCTGCCGTTCTTCTTCGGCAATCAGCTCGGCGCGCTGGCGACGTTCGGCTTTTATGCGATCGCGACGGTCGTCTTCGCGTGTCTGTTTGCGCCGGGGCATCATCAGGCTTCGAACGGCCGTGTCGGGCGCGGTATCGGCGGCAATCTCAAGCTCGCCCGCCGACTGCCCGAGTGCCGGAAACAGGCTTGCGCCATGGGGTTCGCTGCGCCACACGTGTCCTGTGGGCGCGACCAACTCGATTGTGCCGTCGGGGAGTTGTCGATCGGTCCAGCCACGTGGCCCACAGAAGAACGTCTTGATCAGATGATGAGTCCGGCAATAGTGCTTGGTGTTCGACGGATGCGTCGGACCTTGGGGCCAAGGAGTGGTGTGGTCAACGTCGGACTGGTGCACCGGTTTGTCGCAGCCCGGCCATCGGCAGGTCAGGTCTCGCCACTGCAGGAAGTCGCGCAGCGCCACGTTGGGCCGGTACCCGTTATCGGCTTTGGTGGGCACGGTCAACGGCTTCAATAGCGCGGTCTTGGCCGTCTTACGAATCGAGTCGGCGGGCAGCACCCCGAAGCCCTTTAGGTAACCGGGCTTGTCACTGCCTCCCTCGAGGGTGCCCTGCTCGGCAAGCACGTGGACGATGGCCGTCGTTGCGGCCGCGCGTTCTGCGGCTGCGGGGCAGTCGTCGAGCCCACATTCACAGGGCAGGGTCGATTCCCCGCGAGCCAGCGGTCCACATGCATCGGCGCGGCGTTGCTGCTGGGTTCGGGGATCGTTCTCGCACACCGTGGTGGCCAAGGCGTTCAGTCGGTTGTCCAGTGCCGCACCATCGGTCGCCCGCAGATTACCCCCGATCCAAGCCATCCCTGGACAGCCCGGCTCGACGTTGATGTGGCGATTGTCCTCGGCTCGGCGCGGGACCCGTACTGCTTCCGGATCGAAGCGTGCTACGAACACGTCCACGCGGTCAATCAGTTTGGGACCAGACAGTTTCATCCACTTCTCGGCCCTGGCAGCCAACGCCTCATCGAGTGCGGGCATGATGTCGGGCTCGACGTTCTCGGTGCGAGACATGATGGTGGCCACCACCCGGTAATCGATCCACCCGCGTCGAAACACTTCTGCTACCCGGGGAAGCCGTTCGCGCAACGTGTTCGCCGCATGTACTTGACTGAGCGCGCGGGCATGACTGATGTTCTGAACCGGCGATATTTCGGCCGCTACGACGACAGCGACATCGGTTAAGAACATCTTGGCTTCGATATGCTCAGTGACGCGCCGTGCGTAGAGTTCGGCGACGAGTGCCAACCGGCGCCCCATCGCCGCAGCCTCCTCGCGAGCCTCCTCACCCATAAGGGTGATTAGATCGCCGCTGGAAGCATCTTCGAACATGAGTTCGACACTACTCGAACCCACCGACAGGACAACACATTCGACGGTCGGGCTGTGGAGAACCCGGGGAAGGTCTAACCTCTGCGGCGGCGGCGCAGCCACTTACGCACTCGCCCGCCGTCCGAGTCCTCGGCTTTGTTTGCGAGCTCTTCGGCTGCGGCTTTAGCCTCGACGGCTGCCTCGTGCGCCTCAGGAGCGTCTACGAGCGCGTCCCTGGCCTCCTCGCCTTCGACCACGCCGACACTACTGACGTCGTCAGCATCGGTGTCGGCCGATTCTTCGCCCGCCGCAACATCTTCGGTCGCTTCCGTGGCGGCCGACTCCTCGGCTTCGGCGTCGCCCGCTTCGTCGGCCGCCCCAGCAGCTTCAGCCTCGGCCGCGTCCGCCAACTCCTCGGCGACAGTCTCACCCTCTACCGCCGACTCGTGTGCCTCAGGGGCGTCTGCCAGCGCGTCGCCGGCTTCCTCACCTTCGACCGCACCGACACCACCGATGTCAGCGGGTTCACCGGCATCAGACGCCTCGTCGGTCTCGGTCTCGGCTTCGGCCTCGTCCGTCCCTTCGTCGGCTTCGTCACCTTCAGCCTTGTCAGCCGCTTCAGCCTCAGCCTCGTCTGCCAACTCTTCGGCGACTGCCTCACCCTCTACCGCCGACTCGTGTGCCTCGGCAGCGTCCGCCAGCGCATCGCCGGCCTCCTCGCCCTCAACCGCACCGACACCACCTGCATCAGCGGCTTCACCGGCATCGACGGCTGCGTCGGCGTCAGCCTCCTCGGCCTCATCAGCAGCGTCCCCGTCAGCCCCGTCAGCCGCTTCAGCCTCGGCCTCGTCTGCCAACTCTTCGGCGACTGCCTCACCCTCTACCGCCGACTCGTGTGCCTCGGCAGCATCAGCGGCTTCACCGGCATCGACGGCTGCGTCGGCGTCAGCCTCCTCGGCCTCATCAGCAGCGTCCCCGTCAGCCCCGTCAGCCGCCGCTTCAGCCTCAGCCTCGTCTGCCAACTCTTCGGCGACTGCCTCACCCTCTACCGCCGACTCGTGTGCCTCGGCGGCGTCGGCCAACGCGTCGCTGGCCTCCTCACCCTCAACCGCGCCCATGCCGCCGGCGTCAGCGGCTTCACCGGCCTCGGCGAACTCCTCCGCCTCGAGAATCTCCTCCGCCGGTGCCCCGGCCAGATCCTCAGCCAGCGCCTCGGCCTCAGCGACCGACTCCGCCTCGACGGGCGCATCGGCTACCGCCGCGCTGCTTACGTCCGCAACTCCACTGGGCTCCTCCGCGACGTCCTTCCGCCCGCGCTTCGACCAGAACCGCAGCCTGCGCCGCGCCTTTGCCGGTGGCACCTCAGTCGTCTGTGCAGCCGCCTCGTCCGCCAGCTCCTCAGCCGCTGCCTCGCGCTCGACCGCAGATTCGTGGACCTCGGCGGCGTCGACCAGCGCGTCGCTGGCCTCCTCATCCTCCACCGCACCCACACCGCCGGCCTCGGCGAACTCCTCCGACTCGAGAATCTCCTCGGCAGGCGCCTCGTCCACCTCTTCGGCGAGAGCTTCGGCTTCAGCGACCGCCTCGATCGCAGTCTCGGGCTCTTCCGCCGACTCCTCGTCGCCCTCTGCTGCGAACTCCTCGGCCTCTTCCACGTCGTCCGCCGGCACACCTGCCACGTCCGCGCCGAGTTCCTCGGCCGACACGTCCTCGGCTGGGACCTCCTCGCCCTCCGGAACGTCTGCCGTGAGCGATTCGGCCTTCACCGCTTCCGAGGTTGCCTTAGATGTCTGGTCTTCGTCGACGGACGCAGCCTTGGCAGCCGCGACCACCCCTGTCCGTGAGGTCACCGCGGCCAGCTCCTCGGTCAGTTCCTCGACGGTCGTGCGTTCCGGCTGCGGCTCGCCACGCAAGCTTGCGGGATCCTCGCGGCCCTTCGGCGCGGTCATGATGTAGACGACTGCGCCGATGAACACGAACGTCGCCGTGAAGGAGTTGATCCGGACCCCCTCGATCAGCGTCGCATCGTCGGCCCTCAACAGCTCGATCCAGAACCGGCCCACGCAATAGCAAGCGACATACAACGCGAACAGACGGCCGTGACCGAATTTGAAACGGCGGTCGACGTAGATGAGAACCGCGAAAACCAGCAGATTCCACAGCAGTTCGTACAGAAAAGTGGGGTGGACGAGGTGAACCACTTCACCGGTCGACACGCCGTTGAGATTGTCGATCATGCCGGCTGAATTTCGGCGCTCGTAGATCTTCAGCGCCCATGGCAGCGTGGTTTCGGCGCCCCACAGCTCCTGGTTGAAGTAGTTGCCGAGGCGGCCGATCCCTTGCGCGAGAATGATTCCGGGCGCGATCGCGTCCCCGAACGCGGGCAGCGGAATGCCTCTGCGCCGGCATGCGATCCACGCGCCAACGGCGCCGAAAGCGACGGCTCCCCAGATTCCGAGACCACCGTCCCAGATTCGGAACACGCCGGCCAGCCCCGCACCGTTGTCCCCGAAGTAGCGCCACCAGTCGGTCGCCACGTGGTAGAGCCGGCCGCCGATCAAACCGAATGGCACGGCCCACAAGGCGATGTCGTAGATGACCCCGCGTTCGCCCCCGCGCGCTTCCCAGCGGCGGTCACCGATGATCAGCGCCGCCACGATGCCGACGATGATGCAGACCGCGTACGCCCGGATCGGCACAGGACCGAGCTGCCAGACGCCCTGAGCCGGGCTGGGGATGGCGGCCAAGACAGTCGTCGTCACGCAGTAACCCTTCGCCTGACGCCGTCGGCAAGTTCGGCTGTCAACGCTCCCACCGCCTCGACACCGTTCTGCAACGCCGACACCAACGCAGATCCCACGATCACTCCGTCGGCGTAGGCACCGATCTCGGCTGCCTGGGCCCCCGACCGGACACCTAGGCCCACGCCCACAGGGATATCCGAGACGGCCTTCACCCGGCGAACCAATTCAGGAGCGGCCGTCGACACCGCATCACGCGCACCGGTCACACCCATCGTCGATGCGGCGTAGACGAATCCGCGTGATGCCTGCACCGTCATCGTCAGCCGTTCCGGTGTCGATGACGGCGCCACCAAGAAGATTCGGTCCAAGTCGTAGGCCTCGGAGGCCGCGAGCCATTCGTCGGCTTCGTCGGGAATCAGATCGGGGGTGATCATCCCGAGACCGCCTGCCGACGCCAGATCTCGGGCGAATGCGTCGATACCCCACCGCAGCACGAGGTTCCAGTACGTCATCACCACGGCCCTGCCGCCGGCATTGGTGATCGCCTCGACTGCGGCCAGCGAGTCTCGCACTCGCACTCCCCCGCGCAGCGCTGCCTCGGTAGCCGCGGCGATCGTCGGGCCATCCATCCCGGGATCGGAGTACGCGACGCCGACCTCCACGAGGTCGCACCCGTTCTCGACCAGTGCCGTCATCGCCGAGATCGAGCCGGGCACATCGGGAAAGCCGGTCGGCAGGTAACCGATCAGTGCACTGCGCGCCTCGCTTCGGCACGTGTCGAACAACGGTGCCAGCCGACTCACGGCACACCGTCCAACAAGCCGAACCATTTCGCCGCGGTCTCGACGTCCTTGTCGCCACGTCCGGACAGATTCACCAGCACTATTGTCCCGGGCCCGAGCTCCCGTCCTAACTGCAAAGCACCCGCCAGTCCGTGCGCCGACTCGATCGCAGGAATGATCCCCTCCGTGCGACACAGCAAAGAGAACGCGTCCATCGCCTCGGTGTCGGTGATCGGCCGATACTCTGCGCGGCCGATGTCCTTGAGGAACGCGTGCTCCGGCCCGACACCCGGATAATCCAAACCCGCTGAAATAGAATGTGATTCGATGGTCTGACCGTCCTCGTCCTGCAGCAGATATGAGAACGAGCCCTGGAACGCACCCGGTGAACCCCCGGTGAAAGTCGCTGCGTGCCGCCCGGTTTCGACGCCGTCACCGGCGGCTTCATAACCCACGAGCCGCACGTTGGGGTCGTCGATGAACGCGTGGAAGATTCCGATCGCGTTCGACCCGCCGCCGACACAGGCCGTCACCGCATCGGGCAGTCGGCCCGCCTGCGCCTGGATCTGGGCGCGCGCCTCGAGCCCGATGACCCGCTGAAAGTCGCGCACCATCGTGGGGAACGGATGCGGTCCGGCGGCCGTGCCGAAGCAGTAGTAGGTGTTGTCGGCATTGGTCACCCAGTCGCGGAATGCCTCGTTGATCGCGTCCTTCAACGTCTTCGAGCCCGCCTCGACCGACACCACCGTCGCACCCAGAAGACGCATCCGCGCGACGTTCAACGCCTGGCGCGCCGTGTCGACGGCGCCCATGTAGATGACGCACTCCAGGCCGAGTAGCGCGCACGCCGTCGCGGTCGCCACACCGTGCTGCCCCGCGCCGGTCTCGGCGATCACCCGGGTCTTGCCCATCTGCCTGGCCAATAAGGCCTGGCCGAGGACATTGTTGATTTTGTGGGATCCGGTGTGGTTGAGGTCTTCTCGCTTCAGAAAGATCCGCGCACCGCCGGCGTGCTCGGACAACCGTTCGGCTTCGTACAACGGCGAAGGACGTCCGCTGTAGTGCTGCTGCAGCCGATCCAACTCGTCGAGGAAGGTCTGGTCTCCACGCGCCTTCTCGTAAGCCGTGGTGACCTCTTCGATGACGGCCATCAGCGCCTCGGCGACGAATCGTCCGCCGTAGACGCCGAAGTGGCCACGCTCGTCGGGGTCGTGAGCGGTTGGCTCGGCTACGGCCGCGCTGGAACGGGGCAGCTCAGGCCCGGCGAGATCGGCCACTTCTCAACGCGCTGGTTTCGGGCACGACGGATGGGTGCCTGCGGTGACCAGATCGGCGACGGCGCTGCGGGGGTCACCGCTGGTGACCAGACCCTCACCGACGAGCACCGCGTCGGCGCCCGCACCGGCGTACGCCAGCAGATCGGCGGTGCCGCGAACCCCGGACTCCGCGACGCGGATGACGTCGGTCGGCAATCCCGGAGCGATCCGCGCGAAGCAATCCCGGTCGACCTTCAACGTCTTGAGATCGCGTGCGTTCACGCCGATTACCGCGGCGCCGGCCGACAGCGCGCGGTCGGCCTCTTCCTCGGTGTGCACCTCGACCAGAGCGGTCATGCCCAGCGATTCCGTGCGCTCAAGCAACGACTCCAGCACCGGCTGCTCCAACGCCGCGACGATGAGCAACAGCATGTCCGCGCCGTGGGCGCGAGCCTCGTGGATCTGGTAGGGCCGAACGATAAAGTCTTTGCGCAACACCGGAATTGACACCGCCGCGCGCACCGCGTCCAGGTCCTCGAGCGATCCGTTGAAGCGACGCTGTTCGGTGAGCACGCTGATGATGCGCGCACCACCGCTTTCGTAGGCGCTCGCCAGTTCGGCGGGGTCACCGATGGGGGCCAGCTCGCCGCGGGACGGACTCGCGCGCTTCACCTCGGCGATCACCGCGATCCCCGGGGCGCGCAGCGCGGCCATCACGTCCAGCGGGGGCGGCGCGTCCTTGGCCTTGGCTTTGATGTCGGCGAGCGGGATGAGCGCCTCGCGGGCGGCGACGTCGGCTCGGACTCCCTCGATGATCGAGTCGAGTACCGTCGCCGAACTCATGAGTGCCGCTTCCCTTCCCCCGGAAACACCGAACGATCTTCAACCACGAAGGGTAGCCGCCACCACAACACCGCCGATCACCGGCCCTTGTTGTCCGGATTCGTCGCATCCCGCGTCGGATCGGAACCCGCGTCGAGGGCGTCCCAGATCGCGCGTTCGGACATCTCGCCAGCGGGTTCGTCGGGTTGCGGGGCACGTCGCGAGTACCGGGCCGCGCCGGAGCGCTCGCTGGCCGCAGACCGCATCAACAGCACCGCGCAGGCCAGTGCGACCGCCGCGGCGACCACAGTGATCGCGGAACCCACGTAGTGCCGCTGCGTACCGACCAGGTCCGCAACGGGCGCCTGCGCGATGTGCGATGCGCGTACTGCCACATCCCGGATGACCCACAGGCTGATGGCCAGATACGCGGTTCCGGCGCTGGCCGCGGCGACGAGCAGAGCCAGCAGCCGCAGCGGCCAACCCCGCACCGCCAAGGCGGCGACGGCCGCGGCGAGCAGGAGCACCGCCAGCGGGATCAGAGCGGTCGACCAGGTGCTGCCGGACAGGGCGACCGTCTTCGGCTCGCCGAGGCCGTCGAACGAGGTCACCTCGACCCAGGTCATCCGCGACGCCACCCACAGGCCCGCCGCCGCGAGCACGAGACCGAGCTGGGCGACCCTGATCATGGCTCGGTCAGCGTCTCGGCGGCAGCGATGGCATTGAGTACCGCGCGGGCCTTGTTGGCCGCCTCGGTGTACTCGTAGGGGCCGTTCGAATCTGCGACGACGCCACCGCCTGCCTGCACGTACGCCGTGCCGTCGCGCATCAGGGCGGTGCGGATGGCGATCGCGAAGTCGGCGTTGCCCGCGAAGTCGAGATACCCCAGCACCCCGCCGTAGAGGCCGCGACGCGTCTTCTCGACCTCCTCGATCAGCTCCATCGCCCGGACCTTCGGGGCACCGGAAAGTGTGCCTGCCGGGAAACACGCGGTCACCGCGTCGAGTGCGGTTTTGCCGTCGGCCAGCAGGCCCGTCACCGTCGACACCAGGTGCATGACGTGGCTGTAGCGTTCGATGTGGCTGTAGTCCTCGACGCGTACGGTGCCGGGCCGGCAGACCCGGCCCAGATCGTTGCGGCCCAGATCGACGAGCATCAGATGCTCGGCGCGCTCCTTCTCGTCGGCCTGCAGCTCCTTTTCGAGCAGCAGGTCCTCTTCCTCGGTCGCGCCGCGCCAGCGCGTACCGGCGATCGGATGTGTGGTCGCCCGTCCGTCCTTGACGGTCACCAACGCTTCGGGGCTCGAGCCGACGACCGAGAAGTCCGGTCCGCCTACGGCATTCGGCACGTTGAGCAGATACATGTACGGGCTCGGGTTTGTCACTCGCAGCATCCGGTACACATCCAGCGGATCGGCCTCGGTCTCCATCTCGAACCGTTGCGACGGCACCACCTGGAACGCCTCGCCGGCCTCGATGTCGCGCACCAGTTTCTCGACGATGGCCTCGTACTCTTCGAGCGTGCGCTGAGCCCGGTGCACCGGCTCGGGTCGACTGAAAGTCGCGACCGCCGACGGCAGGTGCTCACCGAGCGCGGCGGTCATCACGTCGAGGCGGGCCACCGCGTCGTCGTAGGCCCAGTCCACCCGCTCGTCGGTGCCGTTCCAGTTGACCGCGTTGGCGATCAGCGTGATGGTGCCCTCGTGGTGGTCGACCGCCGCGATGTCGGTGGCCAACAACAGCAGCATGTCCGGAAGGCCGAGATCGTCGACGGCCAGCGAGGGAAGCTTTTCCAGGCGCCGGACCATGTCGTAGGCGAAGAAGCCCACGAGCCCGCTCGACAGCGGCGGCAAGCCCGGCACCGGTTCGGTCTTGAGAAGCTCCAGCGTCGCGCGCAGCGCCTGCAGCGGGTCGCCGCCCTGCGGCGCGTCCTGCGGCGTCGTGCCCAACCACACGGCCTCTCCGTCACGGACCGTGAGCGCCGACGGCGCACCGGCGCCGATGAACGACCAGCGCGACCACGAACGGCCGTTCTCCGCCGATTCCAGCAGGAACGTTCCCGGCCGGTTGGCGGCCAGTTTGCGGTACGCCGACAGCGGGGTCTCGCTGTCGGCGAGGACCTTGCGGGTCACCGGCACCACGCGATGTTCAGCGGCCAGCGCGCGGAAGTCCTCCCGCGAGGTGGTGATCGCGAGGTCGGCCGTGGTCTGCACGGGTCAAGTGTCCCAGACGCGCCCCAGTGCCGACGACGACGCGGGCGTGAGCGGGCGGGTCAGCATGATCGGCGACTGCGCCATGAACCGCGGTGTCCTGCCTCGATGCTCGTCGGCGGCGTGCACGGTGAACGGGTGCAGCACGTACATGTCGCCGGCCTCACCTGTGGCGTACGCCACGGGACGAGCCGCGCTCGCTTCGTCGACGAGCCGGCCCATCTCGGCGAGTGCGACGGGTTCGGGACCGAGCACCTTGGCCACGTCGCGGTGCGAGCCCGCCCTGATCCGCGTCGGTGCGTCATCCGGGCCCACATCGGACAGCACGGTGAGCAACAGCACGGTCTGCGGTCGTCCGGTGACCACCCATGCCCCGTCGGATTGGGGCGTGTTCGCGTCGATGTGCCATCCGCGGTCGTCGTCGGCCGGAGATACCGGGAAACGCACGGGGATGTTGCCCAGCGCGCCGCGCGGCGACCAACCGCCGGGACCGCAGATGCGATCCAACGCCGCAGCCAGTTTCGGGCTCGCCATCAGTTCGCCGAACGCTCCCGCGCCCGTCATGTCGCTGGCCCAGTAGACGGGCTTGAGCCACTTCTCGGGCTCGTCAGGCGACAAACCGAGCTGCTGCCACAGCGCCGTTCGCGCCGCATCCGCGACGACGCGCGGAGCGGCCGCGTCGATCTTCAGATAGCCGTCGGTACAGAAGGCGTCGAGATCCACCATCGAGGCGAGGTTCTCACGGTAACCGCGTCCCGCACCAACGATTTTCGGTGCCCGAAACCGACGCAATGGTCGATCCGACTGCCAGAAACCAGCCAAAACGTCGGTCTGGTTCGCGCGGCGCGGTCGCTCGATCACTTCGCGGCGTAGCGTTACCACCGTGAAAAAGGGTGACCGAGTTGCCGAGTTCGAATCGCCGGACCAGACGGGCACGGTGCGAAGCCTCAGCGAGTTGCTCGCCGACGGCCCGATCGTGTTGTTCTTCTATCCTGCCGCGATGACACCGGGGTGCACCAAGGAGGCCTGCCACTTCCGCGATCTGGCCGGGGAGTTCGCCGCCGTCGGTGCCAAGCGTGTCGGAATCAGCACCGACGCGGTCGACAAGCAGGCGAAGTTCGCCGACAAGGAGCGGTTCGACTATCCGCTGCTGTCCGATGCCGACGGCGCCGTCGCAACGCAATTCGGCGTGAAGCGGGGTCTTCTCGGCAAGTTCATGCCTGTCAAGCGGACCACCTTTGTGATCGATACCGACCGCACGATCCTGGCCGTGATCGCATCGGAGATCAGCATGGACAGCCACGCCGACAAGGCTCTCGAGGTGCTGCGCCAGCGCCAGTCGGCATGACACCGGTTCTCGTCGTCAGCTGTCCTCCGGTACGAGCAACACATCCGCGTCGAAGCAAGTGTGATCGCCCGTGTGGCAGGCGCCGCCGACCTGATCGACCTCGAGCAGCACCGTGTCGCCGTCGCAGTCGAGCCGCACCGAATGGACGTATTGGGTGTGCCCCGACGTCTCGCCCTTCACCCAGTGCTGTTGTCGAGAGCGTGAATAGTAAGTCCCGCGGCGGGTTTCCAGTGTGCGGGCCAGCGCGAGGTCATCCATCCACGCCACCATCAGCACCTGCCCGGTACCGCGCTCCTGGACGACGGCGGTGATCAATCCGTTGGCGTCGCGCTTGAGTCGCGACGCGATGTCTGCATCGAGCGTCATCGCACGGTTATCCCTTCGGCCGCCATCGCCGCTTTCACCTCTGCGATGGTGAGCTCTCGGAAGTGGAACACGCTGGCGGCCAGCACCGCATCCGCCCCCGAGGCGATGGCGGGTGCGAAATGCTCGGGTGCCCCCGCACCGCCGCTGGCAATCACCGGCACGTTGACGGCCCCGCGAACCGCCTCGATCATCGGCAGATCGAAACCGGCCTTCGTGCCGTCGAAGTCCATCGAGTTCAGCAGGATCTCCCCCACACCGAGTTCGGCGCCCCGCGTTGCCCATTCGACGGCATCGAACCCGGTCCCCCGGCGCCCGCCGTGAGTGGTGACCTCCCACCCCGACGGCGTCGACTCCTGGTCCTGCGGCACCGTGCGGGCGTCGACCGACAACACGATGCACTGTGAACCGAACTGCCGCGACAATTCGGCGAGGAGTTCGGGACGAGCGATGGCCGCGGTGTTGACCGCGACCTTGTCCGCACCCGCGCGCAGCAGCACGTCCACGTCGGCCACCGACCGCACCCCGCCGCCGACCGTCAACGGGATGAACACCTGCTCGGCGGTGCGTTTGACCACCTCGAGCATGGTCGCCCGCCCAGAGGAAGACGCCGTCACGTCGAGGAAGGTCAGTTCGTCGGCGCCCTCGGCGTCGTAAGCCGCCGCCAACTCCACGGGATCGCCTGCGTCACGCAGATTTGCGAAGTTGACGCCTTTGACCACGCGGCCATCGTCGACATCCAGGCACGGGATGACCCGCACGGCCAGATCCTTGCCGTCCATCAGAAGTCCTTGGGATCGCCGACCGAACGAAGCAGATCGAGCAGTTCTTCGTGCACACCGGGTCCCCCGGCGAGCGCCGACGGGCAGTCCACCGTCCACTCGTTGCCCGCCAGGTCGGTCACGACACCACCCACCGCGCGGATCAACGCCACTCCCGCGGCGTGGTCCCACACGTGGCCACCGAAACTGATTGCGCCGCCGAGGATTGCGGCTGCCGTATAGGCCAGGTCGATGCCGGTGGCCCCGTGCATGCGCATGCGTGAGCACTTGCGGCTGAGGCTCTCGATGACCGCGAGTCGGTAGCGTCCCGGCACCCTGCCGCGGGAGTCGACGCTGAACGTGCTGACCCCGACCATCGAGTCGGAAAGCGCTGCCCGGTTCAGCATCGGCAACTCGACGCCGTTGCTGCGCAGAGGCCCTCCGACCACGGCGGTGAACCGCTCCCTGGTGAAGGGAACCCACGTGAGTCCGGCCACCGGCTCTCCATCACGCACCAGGCCCAGCAGGATCGCCGCCATCGGCGAACCGGCGGCGTAGTTGAAGGTGCCGTCGATCGGATCGAGCACCCACACCAGCGGCGACTTGAGATCTGCGCCGCCGAATTCCTCGCCATGCACCTCGATCCCGGTTCTAGCGGTCAACGCCTCGACGACCTGTCGTTCGATGGCCAGGTCCACCTCGGTGGCGAAGTCGTCGCCCTTCTTCTGCACCGCGGAATCAGCGCGGTGGCCGTCGATGAACGGGACGGCTGCATCATCGAGGATCTGCGCGGCCTCGGCGACCAGGGCGTCGAGGTCGGCCGCATCGAGGGCCATTACCGCTCCACCGCGGCCAGGGCCTCAGGCAGGGTGAATCGACCGGCGTACAACGCTTTTCCGACGATCGCCCCTTCGACTCCTCGGTCGGTCAGCGTGGCGATCGCCTGCAGGTCGTCGAGGCTCGACACACCCCCGGACGCGATCACCGGCGCGTCGGTGCGGTCGGTAACCTGCGACAGCAGTTCGAGGTTGGGCCCCTTGAGCGTACCGTCCTTGGTGACGTCGGTGACGACGTAGCGTGGGATTCCTTGGCGGTCAAGACGATCTAATGTTTCCCAGAGGTCTCCGCCGTCGGTCTCCCATCCGCGGCCGCGGAGACGGTGGTCACCGTCCACGATCTTCACGTCGAGGCCGACCGCGACCTTCTCGCCGTGTTCGGCGACGACCTTCGCGCACCACTGCGGGTTCTCCAACGCCGCGGTGCCGAGGTTCACGCGGGCACAGCCGGTTGCGAGCGCCGCCGACAGTGACTCGTCGTCGCGGATGCCACCGGACAACTCGACCGCCACGTCGAGCTTGCCGACCACCTCGGCCAGCAGTTCTCGGTTGTTTCCCCGGCCGAACGCGGCGTCGAGATCGACGAGGTGAATCCACTCCGCGCCGTCACGCTGCCACGTCAGCGCGGCCTCCAGCGCGGAGCCGTATTCGGTCTCACTGCCGGCCTGGCCCTGCACCAGGCGCACAGCGCGGCCCGCGACCACATCGACGGCGGGCAGAAGAATCAAACGTTTCGGCACCGTGGTGGTCTCCTCTTCGCGCGAGCGCTCATCGGTGGTCAACCTAATGCCTTCACCCAGTTGGCGAGTAATGCGGCACCGGCGTCGCCGCTCTTCTCGGGGTGGAACTGCGTGGCAGAGAGCGGCCCGTCCTCGACGGCGGCCAGGAACGGCACGTGGTGCGTGGCCCATGTCAGTTTCGCGGCCGGTTCGCCCTCCCACTGTTGGGCGGCGTACGAGTGCACGAAATAGAGGCGGGTGTCCGCCTCCATTCCGGCGAACAATGTGCTGGCCTCGGGGGCGTCGACCACGTTCCAGCCCATGTGCGGGATCACCGGCGCGTCGAGTCGCACCACCGCACCGGGCCATTGGGCGCAGCCGGTGGTCTCGACCCCGAACTCCACGCCGCGGGAGAACAGAATCTGCATACCGACACAGACGCCGAGCACGGGACGCCCGGCCGCCACCCGGTCGGCGATAAGCTTTGGACCGTCGATCTTTCGCAGGCCGGCCATGCATGCCTCGAAGGCTCCGACGCCGGGAACCATGAGGCCGTCGGCGTTCATCGCGGCGTCGGCGTCGGATGTCACCGTGACGTCGGCACCGACGCGCTCCAAGGCGCGTTGAGCGGACCGGAGGTTGCCTGAACCGTAATCCAGGATCACGACTTTCGTTGTCACAGCGTGCCTTTCGTCGACGGCACACCGGTAACCCGCGGGTCGTACTCGACCGCTTGGCGCAGCGCCCGCGCGACGGCCTTGTACTGCGCCTCGGTGATGTGGTGGGGGTCGCGTCCGTAGATCGTGCGCACGTGCAGCGCAATGCGCGCATTCGTCGCCACCGACTCGAACACGTGCCGGTTCACCACGGTGTGGTACGGCGCCGAGGAACCGGCGATCGTGAAGTGCAGCATGTGATCCGGTTCTCCGGTGTGCACGCAGTACGCCCGGCCCGATACATCGACGGCGGCGTGCGCGAGGGTCTCGTCCATCGGGATCCACGCGTCACCAAAGCGGCGGATACCCTTCTTGTCGCCCAGTGCCTGCCCGAGTGCCTGCCCAAGCACGATCGCGGTGTCCTCGATGGTGTGGTGGCCTTCGATCTCGACGTCACCCTTGGCCTGCACGGTCAGGTCGAAACTCGCGTGACTGCCGAGTGCGGTCAGCATGTGGTCGAAGAACGGCACACCGGTGTCGACGTGCACCTGCCCAGTGCCGTCCAGGTTCAGTTCGACGACGATGTCGGACTCTTTGGTCTTGCGCTCGATCGTCGCGCGGCGGGGTTCGTTCACGGTGCTCCTACTGGGGATAGTTCGGTCGCGGCCAGGCGGGCGCTGGCGGTCAGCAGCGCGTCGTTCTCCTCGGCCAGACCGGTGGTGGCGCGCAGATAGCCGGGTATTCCGACGTCGCGGACGAGGATGCCCGCGTCCAGGTAGCGCTGCCAGGTGGCGGGGGCGTCGGCGAACTCGCCGAACAACACGAAGTTGGCGTCGCTGCCGATCACTCGGAAACCCATCTGCGACAGCGCTTCTGTGACGCGGTTGCGTTCGGCGATGAGAGCGGCGACGCTGCCGAGGGTGTCGTCGGCGTGGCGCAGTGCGGCGCGAGCGGCAGCCTGCGTCACCGACGACAGGTGGTAGGGCAAGCGGACGAGCAGCATCGCGTCGATCACCGCGGGTGCGGCGATCAGATACCCCAGTCGGCCGCCTGCGAACGCGAACGCCTTGCTCATCGTGCGGGTGACCACCAGCCGAGTCGGATACTCGTCGATCAGACGCACCGCGCTGGGCTGCGACGAGAACTCGCCGTAGGCCTCGTCGACGATCATCATGCCGACGCTCATCGCGTCGAGCAGCTTGCGGAGGTCGTCGACTGGAACGCTCTGCCCAGACGGGTTGTTCGGGCTCGCGATGAACACGATGTCGGGCGTGTGCTCCTTGATCGCGTGCACCGCCACGTCGATGTCGAGGCCGAAGTCATCGGCCCGGTTGGCCACCAGCCACTGGGTCTGCGTGCCGTCGGAGATGATCGGGTGCATCGAGTACGAGGGCACGAAGCCGATCGCGCTGCGGCCCGGCCCGCCGAAGGCCTGCAGGAGTTGCTGCAGGATCTCGTTGGAACCGTTTGCCGCCCAGAGGTTCTCAACGGTCAGCGGAGTTCGGGTCTGCGCCGAGAGGTAGGCGGCCAGATCGGTGCGCAGCGCCACCGCATCGCGGTCCGGGTACCGGTGCAGCTCCCCCGCGACCGCGGCGACGGACGCCGTCACATCGTCGATCAGGGCCTTGGTCGGCGGATGCGGATTCTCGTTGGTGTTTAACCGCACCGGAACGTCCAATTGAGGTGCGCCGTACGGCGCTTTACCGCGCAGATCGGCCCGCAGCGGCAAATCGTCGAGCGTCGCCCTCTTTCCGAGCGTCACCTTTCGAACCTCCGCCGCACCGCTTCGCCGTGCGCGGGAAGATTCTCGGCTTCGGCGAGGGTGATCACGTAGCCGGAAACGTCTTTCAGCGCGGCCTCGTCGTAGTCGACGACGTGGATGCCGCGCAGGAACGTCTGCACCGACAACCCGCTGGAGTGACGGGCACAACCCGCGGTGGGCAGCACGTGGTTGGATCCCGCGCAGTAGTCACCAAGGCTGACCGGTGCATATGGGCCGACGAAAATGGCGCCAGCGGAACGGATTCGAGCGGCCACCTCGCGCGCCTCGAGGGTCTGGATCTCGAGGTGCTCGGCGGCGTACGCGTTCACGGTTCGGATGCCGGCCTCCAGATCGTCGACGAGCACGGTGGCGGACTGCTTTCCGCCAAGCGCGGCGGTTACCCGCTCGCGGTGCACCGTCGTCTGTAGCTGGTTGACCAACTCGCGGTCGGTCGCGTCGGCCAATTCGATGCTGGGGGTAACCAGCACGCTGGCCGCCATCTCGTCGTGTTCGGCCTGGCTGATCAAGTCCGCGGCGACGTGGACGGGGTCAGCGGTGTGGTCGGCCAGGATCGCGATCTCGGTAGGTCCGGCTTCGGCGTCGATGCCGACCTGTGAGCGGCAGATGCGCTTGGCGGCGGTGACGTAGATGTTGCCCGGACCGGTGATCATGTCGACGGGCGCCAGTTCGGCGCCGTCGGTGTCGGTGCCGCCGTAGGCCAGCAGCGCGATGGACTGCGCACCGCCGACCGCCCATACTTCGTCGACGCCGAGCAGCGCGGCGGCGGCAAGGATGGTCGGGTGCGGCAGGCCGCCGAACTGTGCCTGCGGTGGGCTGGCGATCACCAGCGAGTCGACACCGGCGGTCTGCGCAGGGACGACGTTCATTACGACGCTGGAGGGATAGACGGCGTTGCCGCCGGGGACGTACAGCCCGACGCGCTCGACCGGTACCCAACGCTCGGTGACCGTGGCGCCCGGGGCGAGCGTCGTCGTCGTATCGGTACGGCGTTGGTCGGCGTGGACCGCGCGGGCGCGTTCGATGGCGACCTCGAGCGCGGCGCGGACATCTGCGGGCAGCTCAGCCAGGGCGGTCTGCAATTGAGCCGTAGGTACTCGGACCTGCGCGGGTCGCACACCGTCGAACGATTCGCCGTATTCCAACGCCGCATCGGCGCCGCGTGCCGCGACCGCGTCGACGATCGGGCGCACCTTCGGCACCACCGTGTCCACATCCACGCCGCCGCGCGGCAGGGCGGATCGCAGGCGCGCGGCAGAAAGGTGCGCACCCCGCAGATCGATGCGGGCGATCGGGCCCGGCGATAGATTCACGGTGTCCATTCTCCCAGAGCAGACCAAATTGGTTATGGAGGCACCATGCGAGCCAGCGAGCACCCGAATAACGCGCCCGGCGTGCCTATGCTATTTCCGCCGTGGTTTGAGAAACTGCAGGTCAAGTACCTGAATAACATGATCAGACCGCTTTCTCGACTGATGCCCGGGATGGCGATGATCAAACACCGTGGCCGCAAATCCGGAAAACCGTACGAGACGATCGTCACTGTCTATCGCAAGGGAAACACCGCGGCCGTCGCACTCGGGCACGGGAAAACCGACTGGGTGAAGAACGTGCTGGCCGCCGGCGAGGCAGACCTACGCCATGCCCGCCGAGACTTGCATCTGGTCAATCCGCGGATCGTGCCTGCCGGCGGTGACGCGGACGGGCTTCCGTTCATGGCCCGCCTCCAAGCCAAGAAGATGGGCATCTTCGTCGCCGATATCGCCTGAGCTACAACCGGCTGAACACCGTCTTGCCCGTCATCTTCGGCCACGCCTCCGGAGCCTCCTCCCACGACACCACACGTTCGACGGCAGGCGAAAGATCACGTCCGGCAAGCAGTTCCAATACTTCAGGTAGTACGGCGCGAGAGTTGACCCGCCCGGTGACGAAGCGCACGCCGCGGGTGTACATCGACAGCAGCGGCATCTCCACCGCGCCCTGGTAGTAGATGCCGGTATCCGTGCACACTCCGTCCGGCCAGGTCGCCCGCAGAGTCGCGGCCAACAGCGCCGGGTCCGCCGACGTATGCACCGTCACCGGATACGGTTCGGCGCTCTTGTCCGGCTTCTCGCGGTCGTGCACGGTCGCGCCCAGTTTCTCGGCCATAGCGAGCCGGTGCGGGTCGGTGTCGACGTAGTCGACGTGCACACCCGCCGCGGCTGCCGTCGCCGCCGCGTACAAGCCGATCGACAGCTGCCCGACGACCAGCACCCTGCGGTCGGCCGGTGTAAGCAGAGCAAGCTCCTCGCGATACGGCCCCACGCCGCGCCAACCATCGGGGATGTTGTCCGACATCGAAGCGACGGCCACGGGATCGGCGCCATCGGGCAACGGCACCAGCATCGCGTCGGCATAGGGCACCAGCACCAGGTCCGCCATGAAACCGCCGCCGTCGAGACCCGAAAGCGGCGCCATTCCGTACGTCGCCATCAGCGGCAAGGACGCACACGATCCGGTCGCGCCGCGCAGACACGCACTGCACTCACCGCAGCTGATCTGGAACGGCACGACGACACGGTCACCGACCGCGACGCTGCGGACGTCGTCCCCGATCGCGACCACCTCGGCTACTCCCTGATGTCCCACGGCATGACCGGGCGGCATTGGGAGCCGACCCTGCACCACCGCCACGTCGAGGTCACAACACGCCACGGCGATCGGCCTGACGAGTGCCTGTCGCGGACCGGCGAGTCGTGGATCGGATCCTTCACGCCACGCGTACTTGCCGGCGTCTTCGAGCATCAGCTGTTGCATGGTCGGCCCTTTCTTTAGTGATCGCTCAATTATTCTTGAGCGATCTTTCTAGTAAAGTCAAGGCATGCCTCGTCCGGACCGCAGCCGCACCGCCCTGATCGACACCGCGGCACTTCTGTTCCGCAGGCAGGGCTACGCAGCGACCGGCGTCAACCAGATCCTCGAGCTCGCCGACGTCAAAGCGGGCTCCCTGTACCACCACTTCCCCGAGGGCAAGCAGCAGTTGGCGGCCGCCGTGGTGGAGCGCGTCGGCGCCGACATCGAGCAGCGACTACGGGATCTGCTGGCCGCCGGCTCCCCCGTACCCGACCTCATCGACGGCTGGATCGACCTGATGGCCTTGGGACTGACCTCCGATCCACGCGACGGCTGCCCGATCGAACCGATCGCCACCGAGTCGGTCGACGCCAGCGCACGGGTTCGGCAGGCATCGGCAACGGCATTCGCCGGCTGGCGCAGGGCCATCGCCGACCGGCTGCACGCCGACGGGTGGGCGCAGGACGACGCCGAGCAGACTGCGCTGGCGTTGATAGCACTCATCGAGGGTGCGTTGATACTCGCCCGGATCGCGGGTGACACCGCCACCCTCGACTCCGCGAAAGTCGCCGCCAGGACGCTGTTGAGCCGGTGAGCTACTTGCAGAGCTCGGTGATGCTCTTGTTCTGCGCGTCGGCGTCGGACAGCCGCTTCGTTTGCGCCGGATCATCATTGGGCACTCCGGCCGTAGCGTTGGCGCCGATGTCCATCAGACTGTTCGCGAACTCTTCGACTTTCTCCGCGAGCACCACCGGGGTCGCCGGATCGAGCCGGTCCAGCAGGTACTGACCTCCGTCGTACAGCGAGATGCGCGCATTGGCGGCCACCGCCTGCGCGCCGGTGACGTCCTGTGGACCGCCTTCGGGTTGCATGTTCGTGTTGAGCGTGATGCCTTTCCGGACGACGTCGGCGGCGCTACAGATCTTGGCCTTGGCTTCGGCGACCTGCGTGGAATCGTATTCAGGCTCAGACGGGCTGGTCTTGTAGAGCGTCCATCCGGCGAGCGCCAAAGCGACGACGGCTACAACCAGGCTGGCGACGACCAACAATGTGAGGCGCCGCGACGAATCCTCATCCACGCGACCGATGCTATCGGCCCATTCAGATATCGAGCCCGATATCGAGCACCCGCACCGAGTGCGTGAGCGCCCCCACCGCGAGATAGTCGACACCGGTTCCCGCGTAATCCGCTGCGCTTTCCAGCGACAGCCCGCCCGACGATTCCAGTTTGGTCGCTGGTGAGCGAGAGTCGCGGCGCTGCACCGCGATCTGCGTCTGCCATACGGGGAAGTTGTCGAGCAGCACGAGTTCGACGTTCTCGGCCAGCACTTCGTCGAGTTGTTCGAGTGAGTCGACCTCGACCTCACATTCGAGCTCCGGCGCGGACGCGCGCACCGCCCGCAGTGCCGCCACCACCGACCCTGCCGCCGCGACGTGGTTGTCCTTGATCAGCGTCGCGTCCCCGAGCCCCATCCGGTGGTTGATCCCTCCGCCGACGCGCACCGCGTACTTCTGCAGTGCGCGCAAGCCCGGCAACGTCTTACGGGTGTCGCGGATCCTCGCCGCACTCCCGGAGACGGCCTCGACCCACGCCGCGGTTGCGGTTGCGATGCCCGACAGGTGACAAACCAGGTTCAGCGTGGTGCGCTCAGCGGTCAACAGCCCCTGCGTGGGGGCTTCGACGGTGAGCACGACGCCGCCCGGTTCGAGCCGGGCACCATCCTCGACGCGATGCTTGACCAGGTAGTTGTCGGGACCGATCACCTCGTCGAACGCGAGAAGTGCGATGTCCACACCCGCGATCACACCGGCCTCGCGGACCACCATGGACGCCGTGGTCCTGGCGTCGGCGGGCACCGTGGCCAGCGTGGTGACATCGGGCCCGTACCGCAGGTCTTCTTCGAGCGCACGAGCGATGACGCTTCGAGCCTCGGTGAGCTCGTCGGCGGTCAGTTCCATCAGCAGCACGCTCCTGCTGGGACCAGCGCGCGTGCCTGTACGGGGTCGGTGCCGGGGTAATCACGGCGATGATGGCAGCCCCGAGACTCGGTGCGGGTCAACGCACCCGCGGCGACCGCTACCGCAGCGGTGGTCAGCGCGGCGTCCTCGAAGTCGGTGCGCGAGCCGACCACCCGGGGTGGCGCGGTGTCGAGTTCCTTTGCCAGGATGCGCAGGCCGTCGGCGTCGCGGACCACACCGGCGTTCTTGGTCATCGCCCGCTGCAGATCGGCACGGGTCAGCGCAGGCCGCATCACGGGCTCCGGAGGACGCGCCGTCACGGACGCGGCGGCCAAAGCGTATGCGGCAGCGGCTTTTCCGGCTCTACCTCCGACGACGAGCCCCTCGAGCAAGCTGTTCGACGCCAGCCTGTTCGCGCCATGCATACCCGTGCACGCGACCTCACCTGCTGCGAACAGGCCCGCGAGCTCGGTGCGTCCGTGCACATCGGTGACCACACCGCCGCAGCTGTAGTGCGCACCCGGTAGCACGGGAATGGCCTCGAGCGTGGGATCGATACCGGCTGCTCGGCATGCCGCGGTCACCGTCGGGAATCGTTTCTCGAAGTTGTCGATCCGCCGCGCGTCGAGGAACACGCAGGGCGCGCCCGTCTGCTCGATGCGGGCGTGGATCGCCGCGGCAACCACATCGCGCGGCGCCAGGTCGCCCATCGGGTGAACACCCTCGGTGACCGAACAACCTTGCGAGTCAACGAGTATCGCGCCCTCACCGCGGACGGCCTCGGTGATCAGCGGGCGCCTGCCCGCGTTGTGTCCGTCGAAGAGCATGGTGGGGTGGAACTGGATGAACTCGATGTCGCTGACCGGAACTCCGACCCATATGGCCAGCGCGACACCGTCTGCCGTCGACCCATCGGGATTGGTTGTCGCGGAGTACAGGTGACCAAGTCCTCCGGTCGCGAGGATCACCGACGGTGCGTGCACCACACCGAACCCGTCGTCGTTGAGCACCAGCACACCGGTGACCGCTCCGGCGTCCTGCAGGATCTCGACCGCGACGTGGTTGGGTCGGACGTCCAGCGTGGCCGCGGCAACGTTGAGGGTTCGCTGAACCTCGGCACCTGTCGCGTCGCCGCCGGCGTGGATGATCCGGCGTCGGGAATGCCCCCCCTCGCGGGTCAGTGACCATGTGCCCGGCCTCGACTCATCGAATTGTGCGCCGTGTTCGACCAGTTCGGCGACCGCGCGGTACCCGTCGGCCACGATCGAGCGCACGGCTTCGGGATCACACAGCCCCGCGCCCGCAGCAAGCGTGTCGGCGATGTGCGCCTCGATCGAGTCGCCCTCCTCGCGCAGAGCGTCGGGCAGCACAACGGCGATCCCACCCTGCGCGTAGAACGTCGCAGTGTCACCGGTCTTGCTGAGCACCACGACTTTACGGCCTTCACGCTGTGCGGCGAGGGCAGCCACCAGGCCGGCCACACCGGTCCCGATGACTACGACATCGGCGCGCTGCTGCCAATGACCGGCCCACCTGCCGGCGCCGCAAGCCACCGGGCGCGTCATTCTCCGCCGCCGGGCTGGCCGATCTCGATCATGCGTTGCACGCTGGCCCGGGCCAGTCGTGCGGTCTCGGGATCGACGTGCACCTCGTCCTTGCCCTCCACCAGGCAGCGCAGTAGCGCGGCGGGGGTGATCATCTTCATGAACCGGCAGGACGCGCGGTCGTTGACGGCCATGAAGTCCACACCCGGTGCGGCGCGGCGCAACTGGTGCAGCATCCCCACCTCGGTGGCGACCAGCACCTGCTGTGCGCCGGTCTCGCGCGCGGCGTCCAGCATGCCGCCCGTCGACAGGATCTTGACGCGGTCCTCCGGGAAGGCACCCTCGCCGGCGAGGTACAGAGCCGATGTCGCGCAACCGCATTCGGGGTGAACGAACAGCTCGGCGTCCGGGTGAGAGCGGGCCTGGTCGGCGAGCTCGTCGCCGTTGATCCCGGCGTGCACGTGACACTCGCCCGCCCACACGTGCAGGTTCTTACGGCCGGTGACGCGCCGGACGTGCGCACCGAGGAACTGGTCCGGGCAGAACAGCACCTCGCAGTCTTCGGGTATCGACGCCACCACCTCGACGGCGTTCGACGACGTGCAGCAGATGTCGGTCTCGGCCTTCACCGCCGCGGTGGTGTTGACGTAGGACACCACGACCGCGCCAGGATGCTCGGCCTTCCACGCGCGCAGTTCGTCGGCGGTGATGGAATCGGCGAGCGAACATCCGGCTCGCTGGTCCGGGATGAGCACCGTCTTGTCCGGTGACAGGATCTTGGCCGTCTCGGCCATGAAGTGCACGCCGCAGAACACGATGGTGTCCTCGGGCACCTCGGCGGCGATCCGCGACAGCGCCAGCGAGTCACCGACGTGATCGGCGACATCCTGGATGGCGGGCAACTGGTAGTTGTGCGCCAGCAGCGTCGCGCCCCGCAGATCGGCAAGGCGACGAACCTCGGCGGCCCACTCCTCGTCGCCGTCGATCCCGGAGAAACCGGTGGGACCGTCGACGATGCGGCTCGAGAGGTTGTCTGCGGGCATCCGGTCCAGAACCGTCATGGCCGCCTCCTTCGTCCAAATCGAGTTTTCGACTTACAATCGAAAACATGGCACATACTAGCACCGCCCATGAGGTGCTCGCCGCCGTGTTCCAGGTTCGCGAAGCCGCTCACGGGGACACCGACCGGAAACCAGCACTTCACGTGCTGTTGTGGCAGCGCGCACTCGATCCGCAACGCGGAAATTGGTCCCTTCCCGGCGGACGTCTCGGCGACGACGAGGACCTGACCAGCTCGGTGCGCCGTCAACTGGCCGAAAAAGTGGACCTACGTGAGCTTGCCCACCTCGAGCAGCTCGCGGTGTTCTCCGATCCCTATCGAGTCCCCGGCGATCGGACGATCGCGTCGACCTTCCTCGGGCTGGTGCCCTCCCCCGCGGTTCCGGAGTTGCCGCCGGACACGCGCTGGCATCCGGTCAACGATCTGCCGCCGATGGCGTTCGACCACGGCACCATGGTCGAACACGCGCGCACCAGGCTCGTCGCCAAACTTTCCTACACCAACATCGGATTCGCCCTGGCACCAACGGAGTTCGCGTTATCGGCGTTGAGGGACATCTACAGCGCCGCGCTCGGACACCACGTCGACGCCACCAATCTGCAACGCGTGCTCGAACGTCGCAAGGTGATCACCCGCACGGGCACCACGGCGCGGTCCGGTCGCAGCGGCGGCCGCCCGGCGGCGCTGTACCGGTTCACCGAGTCGCGCTACCGCGTGACCGACGAGTTCGCCGCACTGCGCCCGCCCGGGTGAGTCGACTGGATTCTTAACGGTTCCTTAAGTAAGAATGGCCGAATGTCTCTGGGCAATGCCGCGCCAGCATCAGGTGCCGAGTGGATCGGGCACGTACCCCACCAGGACCTGGCGCGCGGCTCCCGGCCGCTGCGTCCCGACGACGACCCGTTCTATGAACCCCCGAGCGGCTTTCAGCACGCCGAACCGGGCACAGTGCTGCGCAGTCGCGATGTCGAGCTGGCCTTTTTCGGCCTGATTCCGCAGAAGTTCACCGCGACGCAGCTGCTGTACCGCACCACCGACATGAACGGTGCGGCGGAAGCCACCGTGACCACGGTGATCGTGCCCGCCGAGCGGACGAACCGCGACGTCATACCGGTGATCTCCTACCAGTGCGCGATCGACGCGGTGTCCTCGCGCTGCTTCCCGTCCTACGCGCTGCGCCGCAAGGCGCTGGCCCCCGGCGCGCTCGCGCAGCTGGAGTTCCTGCTGATTGCCGCCGCGCTCGCCGAGGGGTGGGCCGTTTCGGTGCCCGACCACGAGGGTGCGCACGGGCTGTGGGGCACGCCGTACGAGCCGGGATACCGCATTCTCGACGGCCTACGTGCGGCTGTGAGCTGCGAACGGCTCGGGCTGGACGAATCGGCGCCGATCGGCCTGTGGGGTTACTCAGGCGGCGGGCTGGCGTCGGCATGGGCGGCCGAGATGCACAGCCAGTACGCCCCTGAGCTCAACATCGTCGGCGCCGTGCTCGGCTCGCCCGTCGGCGACCTCGGACACGCCTACCGGCGGCTCAACGGCAGCCTGTACTCGGGGCTGCCCGCGATGGTGGTGGCCGCGCTGAGCCACGTCTATCCGGACTTGGACCGGGTCATCCAGGAGCACGCCACCGACGCCGGTAAGGCGATGTTGATGCGCATCCAGGACATGACCACCGCCCAGGCTGTGCTGCGGTTCGCGGGCATGGACATGGGCAAGCTGGTCGACCGGCCGCTGAACGAGATCCTCGATATGCCCGAGGTCAAGCACGTCTTCGACAGCATCAAGCTGGGCACCGCGGTGCCCACCCCGCCCGTGCTGATCGTGCAGGCCGTCCACGACAGAATCGTCTCGGTCGACGACATCGACGAGCTCAGCGAGATCTACCGCAGTGGCGGCGCATCGGTGACGTATCACCGCGACATGTTCAGCGAACACATGTTGCTGCACCCGATGTCAGCGCCGATGGCGCTGCGCTGGCTGATCGACCGGTTCGACGGTAAGCCGTTGTCGGAGCATCTGGTCCGCACGACGTGGCCGACGCTGCTCAACCCGATGACCTATGTCGGAATGACGCGGCTGGTCCGCATCGCGGTCAGGGTGATGACGGGCCGGAAGGTGGAGCGCTCTCCGCTGTGACGTCCGCCGCGGCCGGCGGGGGCACGAACGCAGGCACCTCGACAGGCGGCCAGGCACCCAGATCGTCGCGCGCGGTGGACACCGCGGCCAGCGAGTAGACGAGTGCGGCGACCGCGGCGGGAAACAGGATCGTCAGCACCGCCTGTATCGGGGAGGGCCCGAAGAAGACCGGCGGCGCCTCTATGACGTAGTACACACGGTTTTCGGGTGTCACCGGTGCGGCGGCCATGTCGATGGTCCCGTAGCGCAGGCGCACCAGGAGCGCCCCGATACCGGCGGCCACGCCCGCGGCGAGCATGCATCCCGTCGCCAGTGCCGCGGTCATCACCGGTCCCCGGTGCGCGCGCCACTGCCACACGGCCACCGCGGCGACGGCCCCCACGACGCAGAGCATGCCGACCAGCAGGAAGGCAGCGACGAAGAAATGGTCGCTTTCGTTGCCCAGGTGTGCGCGGACGCGGTCACCGTCGCGCGTCAGCGCTACGACACCGTGGACAGGCGGCGCCAGAATCGCCCACAGCGCACCGACGAGGGCACCGGCCGCCGCCAGTGCCACGACGACCGTCAGCGCTGCACGGGTACGTGAGAATCGCGGCGGGGCAACGTCGTTCATCGCTGCTCCAGATCTTTTGAATCGGTCAGCCCGTGCCGTGAGCACTTGGCAGACCACCCGTCGGGGCGCACCTGCACGATCATCCGCCTGCCGCATTCGGCGCAGAACCGGGGCGGCTCCAGACCCAGCCGGGCCGCGGTCGGTACAGCGGTGCCGTCGGGCTCGCCGGTGTAGACGTTGAACGCCATACTTCTACGTTCTACCGGCCGGCCTCAGAGACTGGCATTGAGCGCCTTGATCGGCATCTGCAGATCTTCGAGCAGTTCGAGGTCGGACTCGGCGGGCCGGCCCAGCGTCGTCAGGTAGTTGCCGACGATGACGGCGTTGATCCCGCCAAGAATGCCCTTCTTGGCGCCGAGGTCGCCGAGCGTGATCTCCCGGCCGCCGGCGAAGCGCAGCATGGTGCGGGGCAACGCAAGGCGGAAGGCCGCGACGGCCCGCAGAGCATCGGCGGCCGGCAGCACGTCGAGGTCGCCGAACGGGGTGCCGGGTCGTGGGTTGAGGAAGTTCAGCGGCACCTCGTGCGGATCGAGTTCAGCCAGGTTGGCGGCGAATTCGGCACGCTGTTCGAGGGTTTCACCCATGCCGAGGATGCCGCCGCAGCACACCTCCATACCGGCCTCGCGGACCATCTGCAAGGTGTCCCAGCGCTCTTCCCACGTGTGCGTGGTGACGACGTTGGTGAAGAACGACCGCGCGGTCTCGAGGTTGTGGTTGTAGCGGTGCACGCCCATCTCGGAGAGCTGCTCGACCTGTTCGGAGGTCAACATGCCCAGCGAGCAGGCGATCTGGATGTCGACCTCGTTGCGGATCGCCTCGATACCCGCGGCGACCTGTGCCAGCAGCCGCTCGTCGGGCCCGCGCACGGCGGCCACGATGCAGAACTCGGTCGCGCCGGTCTTCGCGGTCTGCTTGGCCGCCTCGACCAGGCTCGGCACATCCAGCCATGCGCTTCGTACGGGTGAGGCGAAAAGTCCTGACTGCGAACAGAAGTGGCAGTCCTCGGGGCAGCCGCCGGTCTTGAGGCTGATGATGCCCTCGACCTCCACGTCGGGGCCGCACCACGCCATGCGCACCTCGTGCGCCAACGCGAGCAGGTCGTCGAGCCGATCATCCGGCAACTGCAGCACCTGCAGCGTCTGGTCCTGGTTCAGGCCTTCGCCGCGCTCGAGCACCTGCTCGCCGGCCACTGCCAGAATGTCGCTCACTGATCACCTCTCGGTACTTGCACACGTCGGCGAGCCGACACTTGAACACGTCGGCGAGCCGACACTTGAACGCTGTTCAGGTTAGGGTACGGGCGTGCAGCTTCACAAACGTGACGTGGTGGCCGCGGCGGCGACGCTGTTGGACAGCTACGGTCTGGCCGACCTGACCATGCGGCGGCTGGCACGCGAGCTCGAGGTCTCCCCCGGCGCGCTGTACTGGCACTTCACCAACAAGCAGGAGCTGCTGGGTGCGGTCGCCGACCGGATCCTCGCGCCCGTCGGTGACGCCACCGGGGCCTGGCGGGAGCGGGTCTCGAGTGTCTGTGTGGCGCTGCGCGATGCGCTGTTGTCGCATACCGACGGCGCCGAGCTGGTGTCGGCCAGCTTCGCGGCCGGTCAGTCGACCGCGATGGCGCGGATCCTCGAACGGCTCGCCGAGGCCGCCCGCGACGCCGGTGTGCCCGACGGCCACGCCGAGCTGGCCGCCCGCACCGTCGTCTACTACGTGCTGGGCTTCACCGTCGACGAGCAGTCGCGACTGCAGTGGGATGCCGCCGGCGCCGACCTGCCAGGCGACCAGTCGGTGTTGGCCGAGGATGCGTCCGCCCGGTTCCGCTTCGGGGTGGGCCTGCTCGTCAGCGGGATCCGCGGCAGACAAGATCAACCGATCTAGAAGCCGCGGTAATTCTCGACGTCGTTCATCCACCGAGGATCGCCGGCGTCTACCGATGCGGTGAGGGCCCACATTCGGACCCCCTCGTCATGCCCGCCCACCATCGCGAAGCCGAGCTGGCGGTGTGTTTCGCTTGGCCCGGGCCGAATGAGCACCTCGACGATCTTGTTCGGGCGGCCCTCGGCTGTCACTCCGGCGAATTCACCCTGGTCGTAGAGCGGGCTCTCATGTACGACGACGTTGTCGGCTTTGGGCGCTTCATTACCGCTTCCGACAAGGGATTCCACATCTGGATAGGTGTTGGCCGGGTCCACCTTCAAAACGGGGGCGTACACGCACGAGAGTAGATTCTCGCCTTCGTCGGTGGGCGCCGACTTCTCGGCATAGTCGACCACGGTCAGATAGGTGTTGACGATCGCCTGGCCCGTGGCGTTCGCATCGTCGAGGGCCGCAAACGGTACGGGCGCCTTCTGACGCGAACCTCCAGAGTCGTCGAGTGCGGCGCGCCACTTGTCGCGCCAGGCGGCAGCATGCTCGGAGATGTAGGGCACGCACCGATCGATCCGATCGGAGTAGCTCAACTTCATGAACTCCGAGTGCGCCGAGTCGATGGTCGTCGGCGGCGGATTCGGGTGATAGAAGAAATTCATGATCAGCGATGTGCCGCCGACTAGAGCGCCGATGATGGCGATCGCCGTCGTCGTCCACCAATGGTGGCGGCCCGGACTCCAACCCGAAGTCCCGGCATCGTCGTCCGACTGCTTGGCCACCGAGGCGTAAGTTACCGGACTGACCGCCGCAAAATGGCAGATCAGCAGCGATGTCGTAGCACTCGGCTAGCGTTCCGTACGTGATCACCGTCGACGATGTGCGACGCACCACCGCGACGCTGCCGCGGTCGTACGAGGCGGTGGTCCGCGACAGCATCAGGTTCCGGGTCGGGCGCCTCGTCTACGCCGCGTTCTCGCGCGACGAGACGGTGATGGGCGTCGCCTTTCCCAAGGAGGAACGGGCCGCGATGGTCGCCGCCGAGCCCGACAAGTTCGCGCTGCCGCGCCAGTCGGAGATGCGGTTCAACTGGATACTTGTCCGGCTTGACGCGATCGGTCACGACGAACTTCGCGAGCTGCTGATCGACGGTTGGCGGATGTGCGTGCCGAAAAGCGTTGGCGCAACAGTCAGCTGATCGGATACTCGGCCCGGTTGTCGCCGTCCCAGTGACGCAGGCCGGTCACCGCACCCACTATGTCGCGGCCCACCGACTTGAGCGTCAGCGCCATAGGCAGCTTGTCGGGCGCGACGCGACGCGCCAACGTCACATGCGGTGTCCACTGCCCCGGATCGGCGTGGCCCAGGACGCCGTTAGGCATGTGCGGCAGGCACAGCTCATGCACCTGGCGATGCATTGCCAGCAGTTCTTCGGAGGGCACCACCAGCCGCACCAGCGTGAAGACATGACCGCCGAACAGCATCGGCGCTCCGATGGTGCAGTCCAGCGGCAGTCGCTCGAGCACCGGACGCAGCGCGGTGTTGGCCGTCTCTTCGAGGTTCTCGGCGACGGTCACGGTGACATGCGGCCGATTGCTCGGCGACGTGTTGCTCGCCTGACTGCGGATCCCGGCGCGTGTCAGGTCGTCCCAGACACCGCGGATCGCCGCGTCCGTGTCTGGATCGAAGACCAGCTCGACCGAATGCACCATGTCTAGACCAGGCTTTCGACCCACGCGGGATCAAAGGCGTGGGCGCTCATGTGCTCGAAATCGGATGCGGTCAGCACACCGGCACCCGCAGGCAGGATCCCCCGCACGGGAGCCAGCTCGGCCAGCGCGGCGCGGTTGCCCTGCTCGGCGACACCCGGCGACGACGGCCACGCGCCCACGACCAAGCCGGCACACGGAATACCCTCGTGTGCAAGCGCTTCCAGTGTCAGCGCGGTGTGGTTGAGCGTACCGAGCCCGGCCCCGACGACCACCAATACCGGTGCACCCAGGTCGCCCGCGAGGTCGCGCAGCGTCGTCCCCGCTCCGATCTCGACGAGCAGCCCGCCGGCCCCCTCCACCAGTGTCAGCGACGCGGCCGCGGACCGCACCGACTCGACCAGTTCGGGGCGGGTCGGCAGCGTCATGCCCGCCCGGCGCGCGGCTGCGACGGGCGCCAGCGGCTCGGGATAGCGCCATCCGCCGTGCAGCCGGGACACACCCGAGAGCCGCCCGACGTCGGCGAGGTCGTCGTCGTGGGGGCTGCCGGTCTGTACGGGTTTGCACACCGCGACGTCGATGCCCGCCATTCGGGCGTGGCATGCCAGGGCTGCGGTGGCGATCGTCTTTCCGATGCCGGTGTCGGTGCCCGTGACGAGGAGCGTGCTCACCGGCGCGCGGTCAGCACGTCGGCGAGCACCTCGGCCGCCAACTGCATCTCGTCGTCGGTCAGCGACGCCCGCGCGGTCAGTCGCAGCCGCGATGTGCCTGCCGGCACCGTCGGCGGCCGGAAGCACCCCACGCGCACACCGCGATCCAGGCATGCCACCGCCGCGCCGAAGGTGACGTCTGCGTCGCCGAGAACCACTGATACCACGGCCGATTCGGGAAGCTCCGACACCGAGCAGATAGACGCGAGCTCTGCGGCGCGGTCGATCACGGCCCGTGCGCGCCACGGCTCGGCGGCCAGAATGTCGAGCGCAGCCCAGGCCGCACCGACGGCGGCGGGCGCCAGCCCGGTGTCGAAGATGAACGGTCGCGCCGCGTCGATCAGGTGGTCACGCACGACCGTCGGGCCCAGAACCACACCGCCTTGGCTGCCCAGCGCCTTGGACAGCGTCGTGGTCACCACGATGTCGGGCGCACCGGCCAGGCCGACTTCGTGCAACAGCCCGCGTCCGCCCGTGCCGCGGACGCCGAGACCGTGGGCCTCGTCGACGATCAGCAGTGCGCCGTGGCGGCGGCAGACGTCGTGCAGGGCGCGCAGCGGTGCGAGGTCACCGTCCGCGGAGAAGACGGAGTCCGTCAGCACGACCGCGCGCTCCTCGCTGCGTGCCGCCAACGCCGCCTCCACCGCGGCGACGTCGCGGTGTGGCGTGACGACGACCCGCGCCCGCGACAAGCGGCACGCGTCGACCAACGAGGCGTGTGTCAGCGCGTCGGACACCAGCAGCGACCCCGTACCCGACAGCGCGACGACCGCGCCGAGGTTGGCGGTGTAGCCGGACGAGAACACCAACGCGGCCTCCGCGCCGACGAAGCCGGCCAGCGCCCTCTCGAAACCCTCGTGCAGCTCGGTGTTTCCGGTGACAAGGCGCGATCCGGTGGAACCCGCACCCCAGGTTCGCAACGCTGCCACCCCGCCGTCGATCACCGCGGGATGCTGCGACAGGCCCAGATAGTCGTTGGAGGCCAGGTCGAGCTCGGTGCTGACCGGTGGCCGCGCACGCAGGGAACGCCTCAGCCCCGCGGCGCGCCGCTGCCTTTCGACATCGTCGAGCCACGCCAGCGGTGAGAGACCTGCGCGCGTCACCGTGCTCCTCGCATCGGACTTGAACAGCGTTCAGGTTAGGGCACCCGCGCGCGGCGGCACAAATGTGTAGTCATGGTTCGCGAGCGCCTGATGAGTTAATGGCTTGGTTCATCACCCAGGGCCCGGGCGACCGCGCCCATCCCCGCGGTGATCTGCGCGATCTCCCCGGACGTGCAGATGTACGGCGGCATCGCGTAGATCAGGTTGCGGAACGGGCGCAGCCACAGGCCGTGTTCCAGCGCCACGGGCGTCGCGACCTTCAGGTCGACGGGACGGTCCATCTCGATGACCCCGATCGCGCCGAGCACCCGCACATCGGCCACCCCGGGCAGGGACGACGCGGAGGCCAGCCCCGAGCGCAGTCCCGCCTCGATCTCGCGGACCCGCGTGCGCCAGTCCTGGTCGAGCAGCAGTTCGACCGCGGCGACCGCGACCGCGCATGCCAGCGCGTTGGCCATGAACGTGGGTCCGTGCATCAGGGCGCCCGGCTCGTTCGAGCTGATCGTGTGGGCGACCTCCCGTGTGCAGAGCGTCGCGGCCAACGTGATGTAGCCGCCGGTGAGCGCCTTGCCGACGCACATGATGTCGGGGCTCACGCCTGCGTGGTCGGCCGCGAACAGTTCACCGGTCCGGCCGAAGCCGGTCGCGATCTCGTCGAAGATCAGCAGCACCTCGTGCCGGGTGCAGATGTCGCGGAGCTCCGCGAGGTAGCGGGGGTCGTGGAACCGCATCCCGCCCGCTCCTTGCACGACGGGTTCGACGATCACCGCGGCCAGTTCGTCGGCGTGTTCGGCCAATTGCTTCTCGAACGACTCGACGTAACCGGCGTCGTAGTCGCGCGGCACCGGCGGTGCGAACTCCTGGGCGACCAACACGTCCGTCCACAGCTCGTGCATCCCGCCGTCCGGGTCGCACACGCTCATCGGGGTGAAGGTGTCGCCGTGGTAGCCCCCGCGCCAAGTCATCAGGCGATGCTTGGCGCCTCGGCCCTCGCTGCGCCAGTACTGCAGCGCCATCTTCACGGCCACCTCGACCGACACCGACCCCGAGTCGCTGAAGAACACGGTGTCCAGGCCGTTGGGCGTGATCTCGACAAGCAACTGCGCGAGCCGTGCGGCCGGTTCGTGGGTGAGCCCGCCGAACATGACGTGATTCATGGTGGCGAGCTGGTCGGTGATCGCGGCGTCGAGCACCGGATGACCATGGCCGTGGATCGCGGTCCACCACGACGCCATCGCGTCGAGAACCCTCACCTCGCGCCCGTCGTGATGGAGGCTGAGCCAAGCGCCGCGCGCACCGACCGCGACGACGGGAGCCAAGGCTTCCGCGCCGATCGTGCTGTAGGGATGCCAGACGTGGGCGGCGTCGATCGCAGCGATCTCGGCGGGCGTCATGGCTGGCACCTTCGGTAGATTATCGGTCGACCATGATGACCCTCGCCCCTCCCCGGTCGGCGCCCGCCAGCTATCCGGGACGTCCGTTGCGCGCCGCGAAAGCCTCGGCCGGCACCCGCTCCTCAGCGGCCTACCGGCATGACCTCGACGGTTTGCGCGGTATCGCGATCGCGCTCGTCGCGGTGTTCCACGTGTGGTTCGGCCGGGTCTCCGGCGGTGTGGACGTGTTTCTGGCGCTGTCGGGCTTCTTCTTCGGCGGCCGGTTGCTGCGCTCGGCGATGACGCCGGGCGTGTCGCTGCGGCCGCGCCCGGAGGTGACGCGGCTGATCCGGCGGCTGCTGCCCGCCCTGGTCGTGGTGCTCGCGGCGTCGGCGGTGCTGACCGTCCTGATCCAGCCGCAGACGCGCTGGGAGACCTTCGCCGACCAGAGCCTGGCCAGCCTCGGCTACTTCCAGAACTGGGAGCTGGCCAACTCCGCGTCGGACTACCTGCGCGCGGGCGAGGCCGTGAGCCCGCTGCAGCACATCTGGTCGATGTCGGTGCAGGGCCAGTTCTACATCGCATTCCTGGCGATGATCTTCTTGTCGGCCTTGCTGTTTCGGCGGGTCTTCGGCCGGTATACGCGCGTGGCGTTCGTCGTGCTGCTCAGCGTGCTGACCATCGCGTCGTTCGTCTACGCCGTCCACGCCCACAACGCCGACCAGGCCACCGCGTACTACAACAGTTTCGCCAGGGCCTGGGAGCTGCTGCTCGGTGCACTGGTCGGTGCGCTCGTGACACATCTGCGGATGCCGATGTGGCTGCGAACGACGGCAGCGGTGGTGGCGCTGGCGGCAATCCTGTCGTGCGGGGCGCTGATTGACGGCGTCAAGGAGTTCCCCGGGCCGTGGGGGCTGGTCCCGGTCGGCGCCACCGTACTGTTCATCCTGTCAGCGGCGAACCGGGTGGCCGACCCGCACACCGCAGGCCGGATGCCGCTGCCCAACCGGCTGCTGGCCACGGCGCCTTTCGTTTCGCTGGGCGCGATGGCCTACTCGCTGTATCTCTGGCACTGGCCGCTGCTGATCTTCTGGCTGTCCTACACCGGGCACAGCCGCGCCACCTTCCTCGAAGGCGCGGTGGTGCTGCTGCTGTCCGGGGTGCTGGCCTGGCTGACCACCAAGTACGTTGAGAACCCCCTGCGCTACCGCAGTTCCACGGTCCAGCGCGCGGTCGCACCGAAGAAGGCCCGCCGGCGCAGGCCGCCGGTGGTGCTGGGGTCTGTGGTAGCCCTGCTGGGTGTGGCGTTGACCGTCACCTCGTTCACCTGGCGTGAGCATGTGCTAGTCCAACGCACCAACGGGGCCGAGCTCGTGTCGCTTTCGACACAGGACTACCCCGGCGCCGCTGCCCTGCTGAGCAATGCCAGGGTGCCCAAGCTGCCGATGCGCCCGAGCGTGCTGGAGGCCAAGAACGACCTGCCGGAGACCACTGAGGACGGGTGCATCAGTGACTTCGAAACCGTCGACGTGATCAACTGCGCCTACGGTGACAAGAACGCCAAGCGCACGATCGCGCTGGCCGGCGGATCGCACGCCGAACACTGGATCACCGCTCTCGACCTGCTCGGCAAACAGCACCACTTCAAGGTGGTCACCTACCTGAAGATGGGCTGTCCGTTGACCACCGAGCAGGTGCCGCTGGTGATGGGCGACAACCGCCCGTATCCGAAGTGCCACGAGTGGAACAAGCGCGTGATGGCCCAGATTGTGGCCGACCGGCCCGACTACGTCTTCACCACCTCCACGCGGCCATGGAACATCAGGGCCGGCGATGTGATGCCGTCGACGTATGTCGGCATCTGGCAGGAATTGTCCGCCAACAAGATTCCGATCTTGGCCATGCGTGACACGCCGTGGTTGGTCCGGAACGGTGAACCGTTCTTCGCCGCTGACTGCCTCGCGGGCGGCGGTGACGCTATCTCCTGTGGAACACGGCGATCCGACGTACTCTCGGAGCGCAACCCGACACTCGATTTCGTCAAGCGATTCCCGTTGATGAAGCCGCTCGACATGAGTGATGCGGTGTGCCGCAAGGACATTTGCCGAGCCGTGGAGGGTAACGTGTTGCTCTACCACGACGCTCATCACATCTCGAAGACGTATATGCGCACGATGGCGCCCGAACTCGGAAGGCAGATCGCCGCCGCCACCGGTTGGTGGGGTGGCTGATGCCTTCCGGCGAACCGGCGGCGGTGCCCACCGTCTGGCCGGGAGTGGCGTATCCCCTTGGCGCAACCTACGACGGCGCGGGCACCAACTTCTCGGTGTTCTCCGAGGTGGCCGATCGGGTCGAGCTCTGCCTGATCGGCAAGGACGGTAGCGAGGAGCGCATCAACCTCGAAGAGGTCGACGGCTACGTCTGGCACTGCTACCTGCCCACGGTCACCCCGGGACAGCGCTACGGCTTTCGCGTGCACGGCCCGTGGGACCCCGCGGCGGGCCACCGGTGCGACCCGAGCAAGCTGCTGCTCGACCCGTACGGCAAGTCGTTCCACGGTGATTTCGAGTTCTCCCAGGCGCTGTTCTCGTACGACTTGAACGCCGAGGATCTCGCCTCCGGCGGTACTCCGCCCCGCATCGACTCCCTCGGTCACACCATGACCAGCGTCGTGATCAACCCGTACTTCGACTGGGTTTCAGACCGCGCGCCGCGCACGCCGTACCACGAGACGGTGATCTACGAGGCCCACGTCAAGGGCATGACGCAGCGACATCCCGGTATCCCCGAGGGACTCCGCGGAACCTACGCCGGCCTGCACCACCCGGTGATCATCGACCACCTCAAGTCGCTGAACGTGACTGCCATCGAGTTGATGCCGGTGCACCAGTTCCTCCACGACCACCGGCTCATCGACCTCGGTTTGCGAAACTACTGGGGCTACAACACTTTCGGATTCTTCGCACCACACCATGAGTACGCGGCCAACAAACACGCCGGCGGCGCGGTCGCCGAGTTCAAGACCATGGTGCGCGCATTCCACGAGGCCGGGATCGAGGTCATCCTCGACGTGGTCTACAACCACACCGCCGAGGGCAACCACCTCGGCCCGACGCTGAACTTCCGGGGTATCGACAACGCCGCCTACTACCGGCTGCTCGACGGCGATCTGCGGCTGTACAAGGACTTCACCGGCACCGGCAATAGCCTCAACGCCCGCCATCCCCACACCCTGCAGCTGATCATGGATTCGCTGCGCTACTGGGTGATGGAGATGCACGTCGACGGGTTCCGCTTCGACCTGGCCGCCACTTTGGCCCGCGAGTTCTACGACGTCGACCGCTTGAGCGCGTTTTTCGACCTGGTGCAACAGGATCCGGTGGTCAGTCAGGTCAAGCTGATCGCCGAACCCTGGGACGTCGGCGAAGGTGGTTATCAGGTCGGCAACTTCCCAGGTTTGTGGACCGAGTGGAACGGGAAGTATCGCGACACTGTGCGTGATTACTGGCGGGGCGAGCCCGCAACCCTCGGCGAGTTCGCATCGCGGCTGACCGGTTCGTCCGACCTTTACGAGGCGACCGGCCGGCGCCCTAGCGCGAGCATCAACTTCGTCACCTGCCATGACGGCTTCACGTTGAACGACCTGGTGTCCTACAACGAGAAACACAACGAGGCCAACGGCGAGGACAACCGCGACGGCGAGAGCCACAACCGGTCGTGGAACTGCGGCGTCGAGGGTCCGACCGACGATCCTGACATTCTGGCGCTACGCGGTAAGCAGATGCGCAACATCATGGGCACGTTGATGGTTTCGCAGGGCACGCCGATGATCTCGCATGGCGACGAGATCGGCCGCACCCAGCGGGGCAACAACAACGTCTACTGCCAGGACTCCGAGCTCTCCTGGATGGACTGGTCATTGTGCGAGAAGAACGCCGACCTGCTCGAGTTCACCCGCAAGGTCACCCAGCTGCGCAAGGACCACCCGGTGTTCCGCAGGCGCAGGTTCTTCGAGGGCAAGCCGATCCGCAGCGGCGATCAGGTGCGCGACATCGCGTGGTTGACCCCCGCCGGTGAGGAGATGACGCTCGAGGACTGGGGCACCGGGTTGGGCAAATGTGTTGCGGTGTTCCTCAACGGTGACGCCATCTCGGCGCCGAACGAACGCGGTGAGCGAGTCGTCGACGACTCGTTCCTGTTGTGTTTCAACGCCCATGACCGTCCACAGCACTTCGTCACGCCATCGGGTTACTACGCGAAGGAGTGGACCGCGGCGCTCGACACCGCAGATGACACCGGGTCCACCGAGCTGGTGGCCAAGGCCGGGGAGAAGATCTCGCTGCCTGCGCGCTCCCTGCTGGTGATGCGTAAGACGGCCTGATGGCGCGACACATGCCCGTCCAATCCACATACCGCCTCCAGATGCGCGGCGACGCTTTCACTTTCGCCGACGCCGAGAACCTGCTCGACTATTACGCGGCGCTCGGCGTTTCCCACCTGTACCTGTCGCCGATCCTCACCGCGGCCGAAGGCTCCACCCACGGTTACGACGTCACCGATCCCACGACGGTGTCCGCCGAACTCGGTGGGCCCGAAGGGTTCGCGCGCCTGTCGCGCGCGGCCCGTGACAAGGGCATCGGCTTGATCGTTGATATCGTGCCCAATCACGTCGGTGTGGAGAAACCGCGGGATAACGCGTGGTGGTGGGACGTGCTCAAGCACGGGCGCGAGTCGGCCTACGCGTCCTATTTCGACATCGACTGGGACCTCGACGGCGGGCGCGTCGTGGTGCCGGTACTCGGATCCGACGACGACGCCGACAATCTCGAGGTCGACGCCAGCGGCGCTGAGCCCGTGCTACGCCTCGGCGACCTCGTCTACCCGATCGCCCCCGGCACCGAGGACGGGACCGGTCCACAGGTGCACGATCGGCAGCACTATCACCTGATCGGCTGGAAGAACGGTATCTGCGGCTATCGCCGGTTCTTTTCGATAACCTCGCTGGCCGGCTTGCGCCAAGAGGACCGCGCCGTTTTCGACGCCACCCACACCGAGGTGAAACGGTGGTTCGACGAGGGATTGGTCGACGGCATCCGCATCGACCACCCGGACGGGCTGTCGGACCCGGCCGGCTATCTGACCCGGCTGCGCGAACTCACCGGACCCGACGCCTGGATCGTGATCGAGAAGATCTTGGCCGCCGACGAGCCGCTGGAACCGACGCTGCCGGTCGCCGGAACCACCGGTTATGACGCGATGCGGGAAATCGGCGGCGTGCTCATCGACCCGTCGGGCGAGGAACCCCTGACCAACCTGTTCGACTCCACCGGGCTGGCCTACAGCTCGATGCCGGATCTCGCGCGCACGCTCAAGGCGAATGCCGTCACGGTCACCCTGGGCAGCGAACTCGCCCGGTTGCGCCGCACCATCGTCGGCGCCGTCGGTACCGACCATGATGACCTGCCCGCGGCGACCGCGGCTCTGCTCAGCCGCATCGACGTCTACCGCTCCGACTACCGCTCGCTGTCTGGTGTCCTGCCCAGCGCGCTGGCCGAAACAGCCACTGCAGAACCTGAATTGGCCGAGCCCCTGGCCTTGATCACGACTGCGCTGGCGGTCAACAACGAGGCCGAGGTCCGGTTGCAGCAACTGTGCGGTGCGGCGACGGCGAAGTCGATGGAGGACTGCCTGTTCTACCGTGATGCGCGGCTGGTCTCCCTCAACGAGGTCGGTTCCGAACCGCACCATTTCGGAGTGAGCGTCGCAGAGTTCCACCAGCGGGCCGCGGTGCGCGCACGGATGTGGCCCGACGCGATGGTCGCGATGACGACCCACGATACCAAGCGCGGTGAGGACGTGCGGGCACGCATCGGACTGCTGTCGCAGGTTCCGTCGCTGTGGGCGGAGTACGTCACCGCGTGGGAGCAGCGCACGCCAGCTCCCGACCGCGCCACCGGATTCTTCCTGCTGCAGAACATGTTCGGCGTCTGGCCTGCCGACGGTAGGGTGACCGACGAGCTGCGTGAGCGACTGCACGCCTATGCGGAGAAGGCCATCCGCGAAGCCGCGGTGCACACCACCTGGAACGATCCGGACGAGGATTTCGAGACCCGGCTGCACACCTGGATCGACGCCGTGATCGACGGCCCGGTGGCCACCGAATTGACTGGTTTGGTCGCGCGGCTCGACCTGCATGCCCGCAGCGACGCGCTGGGCCAGAAACTGTTGGCGCTCACGGGGCCCGGGGTCCCCGACGTCTATCAGGGCACCGAACTGTGGGAGGACAGCCTGGTCGATCCGGACAATCGCAGACCCGTCGACTACGCGGCTCGCCGCAAGGCGTTGGAGGCGATGCGCCATCCGAAGCTGCGGGTGGTCACTTCCGCGCTGGCGGTCCGGCGGGAGCGGCCGGCGACGTTTTCGAGCAGCGGTTACGTCCCCGTGCTGGCCGACGGGCCGGCGGCGCAACATCTCGTGGCGTTCCTGCGCGGTGACGACGTGCTGACCGCCGTCACCCGGCATTCCGTGCGGCTCTCCGAAACCGGCTGGGGAGAAACAGCTTTTGCCTTACCTCCCGGCACGTGGGCGGACCGCATCGGCGGGCGCCGGCACACCGGGCGGGTGCTGGCCGCCGAACTCTTCACCGAACTGCCGGTCGTACTGTTGGAGCGGGTCGATGGCTGAATTCAGCGTGTGGGCGCCGCGACCGCAACGGGTCCGACTCGACGTCGACGGTGAACTTCATGACATGACCCGGTCCGACGACGGGTGGTGGCGCGCCGACGTCGAGGCCCGGCCTGACGCGCGCTACGGTTTCGTCCTCGACGACGACCCGAAGGTGCTCCCCGACCCCCGCTCCCCCCGTCAGCCCGACGGTGTGCACGAGAGGTCGCAGCGGTGGCAACCGGATCCGTCGGCATGGACGGACGGCGACTGGGCTGGGCGTTCGATCGAGGGCGCCGTGATCTACGAATTGCACGTCGGAACCTTTACTCCCGAAGGCACTTTCGACGCGGTGATCGAGAAGCTGGACTACCTCGTCGACCTCGGCGTCGACCTCATCGAGCTGATGCCGGTCAACGCCTTCGGAGGCACCCACGGGTGGGGTTACGACGGTGTGCTCTGGTACGCGGTACACGAACCCTACGGCGGGCCCGACGCGCTCGTGCGCCTGATCAACGCTTGTCACGAACGCGGACTCGGGGTGCTGATCGACGCCGTGTTCAACCACCTGGGCCCCTCGGGGAACTACCTGCCCCTGTTCGGCCCGTACCTGTCGACGGGTAGCAATCCGTGGGGCGAGTCGATCAACATCGCCGACGCCGACGCCGACGAGGTGCGGCGCTACATCATCGACTGTGCGCTGCGCTGGATGCGCGACTTCCACGCTGACGGGCTGCGCCTGGACGCGGTGCACGCCCTCGTCGACACGACGGCGATCCACATCCTCGAAGAGCTGTCCGCCGAAACCGACGCGCTGGCAGCCAAGTTGGGCCGGCCGCTGTCGTTGATCGCCGAGAGCGACCTCAATGATCCGCGGCTCATCACACCCCGTGACAAGGGCGGCCTGGGGATGACCGCGCAGTGGGACGACGACATCCACCACGCAATCCACTCCGCAGTGTCCGGCGAACAGCAGGGCTACTACAACGATTTCGGAACCGTCGAGGCGCTGGCAACCACGCTGAAGAACGGTTACTACCACGCCGGCACGTACTCGTCGTTTCGCCACCGCAGGCACGGGCGCCCGTTGGACACCGCCACGATTCCGGGCACCCGCCTGTTGGCGTATACGCTGACCCACGATCAGGTGGGCAACCGCGCGGTCGGAGACCGGCCGTCGCAAAACCTGACCTTCGGCCAACTCGCCGTCAAAGCCGCCTTGGCGCTCGGAAGCCCGTATACTGCCATGCTTTTCATGGGCGAGGAATGGGGGTCGTCGTCGCCGTTCCAGTTCTTCAGCTCGCATCCAGAGCCCGAACTGGCGCGCGCCACGGCCGAGGGCCGCAAGCGCGAGTTCGCCGAGCACGGCTGGGACGCCGACGAGATCCCCGATCCGCAAGACCCCGAGACGTTCGAGCGCTCGAAGCTGAAATGGGATGAGATCGACGAGGGTGACCACGGCCGGCTGCGGCGGGTATACCGCGACCTGATCGTGTTACGGCACAACGAGCCCGATATGGCCGACCCGTGGCTGGGCAGCCTCGGGATCGACTACGACGAAGACCGGCGCTGGATCGTGATGCACCGCGGGTCGCTGTCGATCGCATGCAATCTGGGCACCGACGCGGTCGATGTCCCGGTCACCGGCGAGGTGGTGCTGGCGTGGGGCGGGCCCGAGGTCGCCGAAAAGACCACCCGCCTCGAGGGGCACTCGTTCGCGGTCATCCGCCGAAACTGAACTTATTCGCTACTTCGCGCGGAAAAGTCCTACACAGCTTCAGTTTCGACGCCGGGCGCGCGGCACCGATTACCTCAGAGCAGGTAGCGGTACGCCGGTGAGTCCGGTTCGAGCGCCTCGACGTGGATGTCCGATGCGCGCATGCGCTCGAGCAGGCCTTCGAAGTCGGTCGCCGAACCCAACTCGATTCCGACCAACGCCTCGCCGGTCTCGCGGTTGTTGCGCTTGACGTACTCGAACAAGGTGATGTCGTCGTTGGGCCCGAGGATCTGGTCGAGGAACCGGCGCAGTGCGCCCGGTTCCTGCGGAAAGTCGACCAGGAAGTAATGCTTGAGGCCGAGATGCACCAGCGAACGCTCCAGCACCTCGCCGTAGCGCGACACGTCGTTGTTGCCGCCCGAGATCACGCACACCACAGTCGATCCCGGCTCGATGTCGGCCTCCATCAACGCGGCCACCGACAGCGCTCCCGCCGGCTCGGCGATGATGCCCTCGTTCTGGTACAGGTCGAGCATCGCGGTGCACACTGCGCCCTCGTCGACGGTCGTCATCGACACCATGTCGCCGGCCGCCGCCAGCACCTCGTACGGCAGCGTTCCCGCGCGCTTCACCGCCGCACCGTCGACGAACTGGTCCACATCGTCGATCGTCACCGGCTCACCGGCGGCCAGCGCCGCGATCATCGCGGGCGCCCCCGCCGGCTCGACGCCCAACACGGAGGTGCCGCTGGTTCGTTCGACCAGATATGTGGTGATGCCGGCGATGCATCCGCCGCCCCCGACCGGGACAACGACGAGGTCGGGTTCGGCGTCGAGCTGGACGAGGATTTCGGCGGCGATCGTGCCCTGTCCGGCCATCGTGCGCAGATCGTCGTAAGGCGGCACCAACGTCGCACCCGTGCGGGCGATGTCTTCGGCTGCGGCGGCCGCGGCGTCGTCGTAGGTCCTGCCGCCGACGATCAACTCGATGAACTCGCGGCCGTGGTATCGGATCCGGTCGCGCTTCTGCTTGGGCGTCTTGCCCGGCACGTAGACCCGGCCGCGCACGCCCATCGAGCGGCACGCCATCGCGAAGCCCTGCGCGTGATTGCCCGCCGACGAGCACACCACGCCAGCGGCCAACTCGTCGGGGGACAACTGCATCAGCAGGTTGTGCGCGCCGCGCAACTTGTAGGACCGCACCGGCTGCAGATCCTCACGCTTCAGATACACCGCAGCGCCGGTGGCGTCCGAGAGCCTGTCGCTGAGTTCCAGCGGGCTGCGCAGCACGACGTCCGCAATTCGCTGAGCGGCCTCGTCGATATCCGCCGCACGAAGTGGCGACGTCCTCGGGCTTTGCCTCAGTTCAGCGGACACCGGTCAATGGTGCCACCAACCAGCGGTTTTCAAGAAATCGGGGTCAGCACGAACACCGGGATCTGGCGGTCGGTCTTCTTCTGGTACTCGGCGTAGTCGGGCCATGCGGACACGGCGCGCTCCCACCAGACCGCCTTCTCCTCGCCGGTGACCTCCCTAGCGTCATACTCCCTGGTCACCGCCCCGTCCTGCAGTTCCACCCGCGGATGGGCCTTGATGTTGTGGTACCAGACCGGATGCTTCGGGGCGCCGCCCAAAGAGGCCACCACCGCGTACTGGCCGTCGTGTTCCACCCGCATCAGCGGGGTCTTGCGGATTTTGCCCGTCTTCGCGCCCACGGTCGTCAGCAGGATGAGCGGCTTACCCTTCATGTCCACACCCGCAGTGGTGCCGGACTCCGTGATTTTGTCGGCGTGTTCCCTCACCCAGTCCCACGGGCTGGGCTCATACTCTCCGGAAAGTGGCATCCCATCAGCTTAGACGCGCTGGAGATCCACTGACCTTATCCGGTGTTTCGGGTGGCCGAAAAATAGGTTACGAGCTATCGTGGGTGTCATGACCACCGCAGGTAACTTCCGCACCGCGGCCGCACGCGTGACGTGCGACGTGTCGGTGGCGGGCGTGCCGTGGCCGGCCTACAAGCTGATCGCTCTGGTGCTCGGCGCGCTGGTGACGCTGGTGATCGGGATCGCCACCGCGACGGCGGCCACCGCGGTGCTGGCCGGTGCCGCGGTCGGAACCGTCACATGGCTGGCGTTCAGCGCGCTCTGCTCGTCGCGCCTTTAGTCCTCGATCAGCCTCTTGAGCGTCGCCAGGTCGGCGACAACCGCTTCGGTGTCGGCCTCGAACTCCTCGTCGGTCATCGCGGGCCGTCGACGCACGCTGAACACCACCTCGCAGCGTGGCTCGTCAGCGTCTGTCGGCACACTCCAGGGCTGCACCCGCATCGGGTTGTAGACCGCTTCCCCGGTGGGCAGACGCACGACGTGGTCGAGCACGCCGAGATCGTTGCGCGGCGAGAATTCGACGATCACCTCGCCCATCGGTGAGTCGGCCACCCAACCGCTCGGAGTCTGGCGAAGGCCGCCCTGTGCGATGCCCGCCGCCCACCGCGGCCACGTCTGCGGGTCCGCGGCGAACTCATAGACGGCCTCGGCCGGCGCGGCGATCCAGGTGCTGACGTGTCGTGACTCCATCCGACCATCCTGGCGCATCACAATGACGGGATGGAATCACCGCCGGAACAGCACCGCGCGCCGGCCTGGTTGCGGCGCGGCGATCCGGAGAGCACTATGCCCGTGCTGATCGCGGTGGTGGCGGTCATGGCGTTGCAACTCGCGATCCCGAAGGACTACACGCTGGTCCCCCGTTGGCCGCTGGTGGTGTTGGAAGGACTTCTGCTGCTGGCGCTGCTGGCGATCAACCCGCGCGTCATGACCCGGCGCACGCGGATCGGTCGGTACACCACATGGGTTCTGCTGGCGGCGATCACCCTCGACAACACGCTGTCGGCGGTCGTGCTGGCCTTCGGCATCCTCAGCGGCGGCGAAAGCAACGATGCGGCGGTGCTGCTCGGCAGCGGCGCCTCGATCATCGTCACGAACGTGATCGTGTTCGGTATCTGGTACTGGGAGCTGGATCGGGGCGGGCCGTTCGCGCGGCGTGCAGGAGAGCGGCCCTATCCCGATTTCTTGTTCCCGCAGATGACGACTCCGCATGTGGCCGAACCGGATTGGCGGCCCACGTTCGTCGACTACCTCTACGTCAGCGTGACGAACGTGATGGCGTTCTCCCCGACCGACACCATGCCCCTCGCGCGGTGGGCCAAGATGATGATGACGGTGCAGGCGATCGTCGCACTGGGCACCGCGGGGCTCGTCATTGCGCGGGCGGTGAATGTTCTGAACTGAGCGTCACGAGATCCGTTGCGGTGGAGCGCTCTCAGCATGCATCGATCACTTGCACCGCACACCGACATGGACGGTGGGTTGATGCTGCTGGAAGGCGTTGCCCATTTGCGGGTTACCTCCGATAGACCTGCCGCGCGGTGCCGGCGGCTGCGGCGTACGCACGGTCTGAACAGAGGTGATCGAGCAATCTTGGCCGGCCCCAACCCTATTGATGACGACCCTGTTCCCTTCGGCTTGCAACCTGGCGATGGTCTCATTCGCCGACGGTCCCGTCGGTGCCGCGAAAGCCGACCCTGCGCCGGCGGTCAGACCCACCACCATGCCGACAGCGGCAATACCCGATACGATTCCAATACATTTGGTGTACATTCGAATCCTCCTATTGTGCTTGGTATTTCGTGATACCCCAAGCCTAGGAGCTGCCCTCCAGGAACTGCCATACATTCATAGAGGGCGCATATGTGAAGGCACATATATGTGCATTCACATATATGTGCCTTCACCGCATTGCGCTTTGGATTCGGGTGTCTGGCCTGTCAAGCGCTGGGTTCGACAGCCAAGGCCCCGATATGGTCGTCACTGACCCGCAAGACCCGCGCAGAGGCGATGTCATAGAACAGACCGCTCAGCTGCAGCCCAGCTTCCCGACACGCCTTTTCGACGACCGGATGTTGTCGCAGAGTCTCCATTTGGACCGCGACGTTGACCATGCTCAATTGGTCTACTATCGAGAACCCTGCAGCAGCCGCAGATCGCGCGACCGGGTGGTCGCCCGAGCGAAACGCCGCGACCGTGTGCCGACCATTTCGTAGCCAGCGCACAAGTGGATCACCGTCATCGCCGTGCATCGATCCGTTGGTCGGTGCGGACAAGAGCGCCGTCATAGCCCCGCAGCTCGAGTGCCCGCAAACCACGATCGACGAAACGGCCAAGTGTTCAACCGCAAACGTTATCGCCGCTTCCGCCGAGGCATCGTTGCGATCCGGCGGCACCATGTTGCCGACGTTGCGGAAGGTGAACAGATCACCCGGTCCACTCGCTGTGATCACGTTGGGTACCAGGCGCGAGTCCGCGCACGTGATGAATAGCGTCTGCGGTCGTTGAACATGGGCGAGATCGCGCAGATGCCGTCGAATCACCGGCGCGGTGCGCCGCTGGTATACGGCCAAGCCATCCAAGAGCGGCCGCGGTGGGCTGTCGGCACCGCTCGCTTCGCGGCCGTCGGTGTTCTCAACGCCGTTACCCTGCCACGAACTCCACGGTAAAACGCCGGCCAGACTGCCGGTCGGCGACTCGAGTACACGTTCCGGGGGCCCCTGCATGGCGCTGCCCATCTTCACAGCACCGAGTTCGTGAATATACACCGCGCCTCCCGCAGCCTGCTGCTGGCGTTGCCAATGTGCGATCGACTCCAGGCACGGGTGATCGAGGAAGTCCACCGACAACTCGAGCGTCACGGTGGCGTTCGCGGGGATGGACGCAAGCTTCCGGGTCAATACGGGCAGCGAGAGGAAGGTGAGCGAGCCCGCGATGGTGACGCGCCAATCGTCTTCGCCCTCCTGCTCGACCCGAATTCGCATTCGGACGACGCGCCAGATAATGAGAGAGACCGCCAGCCCCAGTCCGATCAGCACGCCTGCGAGCAGGTTGACGAACACCACCCCCAGGATCGTGACGAGATACACGGCCAAATCACCGGTGCGGTGGGCGGTCTTGATCTGCGGCCACTTGACAAGCTGAAGGCCGATCACGATCAGCAGGCCCGCCAGCGCCGCGGAGGGAATCTGCTGGATGAGGGCCGTGAAGGGCAGCGCGAATAACAGCACCCAGACACCGTGCAAGATGGCCGAGGCACGGCTGCGGGCGCCGGCGGAGACGTTCGTCGAACTCCGCACGATGACGCCCGTGACGGGCAACCCGCCGATGGCGCCCGACACGATGTTCGCGCTGCCTTGGCCGAGCAGTTCCCGGTCGAAGTCCGTGCGAGTGGCGCCGTGGAGTCGGTCCACCGCCACGGCCGACAACAAACTCTCCACGCTGGCGATGAGCGCCACGGTGAGCACCCCGATGGCGAAAGCACCCCAGTTGCCGTCTGGTAATTCCGGAAGTTGCAGCGCATCCAAGAGGTTGCCGTCGATCGCCAGACGCGGAACGTCGAGCGACAACACCACCGAGGCCAGCGTCACGCCGGCGATCGCGACCAACGGTCCCGGCACCTTGCCCACGGCCCCCCGAACCCTCGGCCACACCAGAAGCAGGGCAATGACAGCCAGGCCCAAGACCAAGCCCATGCCGTCGGCGTTGGCCAACTGTGCCGGGAACTCGGTGATGCTGGTGAGTGCCGAACTCTTCGATTCACCGCCGAGCAGCACGTGCAGCTGCTGAAGAGCGATCGTGACCCCGATGCCGGCCAGCATCGCGTACACCACGACGGGTGCGATGGCCAACGCCGCACGCGCAATCCGGCTGAGCCCGAACAGCACCTGTAGTAGCCCTGCACATACCGTGATGGCACAGGTCACTGCCCATCCGAACTGCCCGACCAATCCGGCTACGATGACGGTCAAACCTGCGGCCGGCCCGCTCACCTGCAGCGGTGATCCGCCGAGGCTGCCAGCGACGATACCGCCGACGACGGCGGCAATCAGTCCGGCAAGTACTGGCGCGTTCGAGGCGACGGCGATACCCAGCGACAGCGGAAGAGCAACCAGGAACACCACCAACGACGCGGGCAGGTCGTAACGCATTATCGATCGCCAACGAGTCGTCTTCGACCTTTCTCCCATAATGCTGTCATGTCCGTTCGCGACGGCGGCCTGTTGTCCTTCGTTCATGGGCGATTCCCGTTCGTCGTTCCAAAGTCGTTTGATAAAGCGCCAATTGGCCGTGTCAGCGCGGACACACTCTCAGCCGGCGAAGCGCTGCACAGAGTCAGATGGTGAGACCTCATCGTCTACGAGGTCCAAGTTATGAATGTGGGAACTGAGGGGGCAAACGGATCCTCGTGCTTCATATGGAACGCATATATGTTGGTAACCAGAACAACTCGGCGTGCATACCGATGTGTGAATTAGATATGAATTCGTTGACAGCCTCGTATGCCGCTCGTAAAGGGAGTAGTTAGAAGATGAAGCAACCGGCTCCAAGGCCGTCACACCGTCAAGCGATCCTGGGAAAACTGCCGCGGATTTATCGGGCCGACGGCTCGGCCATCCGGGTACTTCTCGTCGACGACGAGTTGGCTCTGACCAATCTCGTCAAGATGGCCTTGCGGTACGAGGGTTGGGAAGTCGATGTCGCCCATGCCGGCGGTGACGCCGTCGCCAAGTTCAACGCCAACGCGCCGGACGTACTGATCCTCGACATCATGCTGCCCGACATCGACGGCATGCAGATCCTGCATCGCGTGCGGGAATCGGAGGCCAACACGCCGATACTGTTCCTGACCGCCCGTGATTCAGTCGCCGACCGCGTCGCGGGGTTAACCGCGGGCGCAGACGACTACATGACCAAACCCTTCAGCCTGGAGGAACTCGTCGCGCGCATCCGCGGTCTGCTCAGGCGGGGGCAGTACACCGCATCTGCCCCACAGGACGAGATCTCCGTTGGCGAGCTGAGGCTGGATGGTGCCAGCCGGACCGTCACCGGGGGTGGGCGTGTTATCGATCTGACGGCAACAGAATTCGAGCTCCTGCGATTCCTAATGCGCAACCCCGATCGTGCCATCAGCAGAGCCGAAATCTTGGATAACGTCTGGAATTACGGGTTCGACGGCAGAACCAGCATCGTCGATCTCTACATCTCATACCTTCGCAAGAAGATCGACGGCGGCCTGCAGCCGATGATTCAAACCGTGCGCGGCGTCGGGTACATGCTGCGGTCCCCCTCGTGACACCGACCAGGCGAGCGCGATGGTGGGTGCCACGCACCCTGCGACGGCGCCTGGTGGTGGGCCTATCCAGCGTGGTGGGTGTCGTGATGGTTGTCATGGGCGTGCTCCATATGATCAGCCTGCGCGACTACGCCTATGACCTGACTGATGACCGTCTTACCAATTCGCTTGATGCGCTTAGGCATTCGTTCACCAAACTGTCGTACACCGAGGCGCATCCGCAACCGTTCGGCATGAAAGGACCCGATGCGCTGATAACCTTCACCGGGCAACCGGTGGGCTCATTGATCGCGGTGGTTCGTGACGGGACCGTGACCGGTTCGGCGGTCTTCACGGACAACGAGGCACGCCATGCACCACCTGGTGCGGTCTCCGCACTCGAAGCCATCGAGTGGAACGACAACGGCTCGCCGTTCAATGCCGTACTCGGTGAGCTCGGCCGCTACCGGCTGAAGAGCATGAGCATCGACGACGGTGACTGGCTGGTGGCCGCCGCGAGCTTGCGTCCAACCGACCAAGCGGTTGCCAGGGGATTCGTCGCCACCGTTCTCCTGGTGATCGCCGCGCTGCTGGTCATCGCGATAGGCACGCTGCTGATCGTGCGCTATGCGCTGGGTCCGTTGCGCCGAGTCGCGGCAACAGCGGCGACTGTTGCCAAGCTCCCACTCGCGGCTCCGGAGAACCGTATCGACATCCGCATCCCCGACGCCTACACCGACCCGGATAGCGAAGTCGGCATTGTCGGGCAAGCTCTGAACCGGTTGCTGGTCAACGTCGACTCGGCGCTGGCCGAACGCGCCGAATCTGACCGCCGCATGCGTCGATTCCTTGCCGACGTCAGTCACGAATTGCGCACTCCCCTGACCGCGATTCAGGGCTATGCCGAGCTGACTCGGCAAGACAGCGCCGAACTACCCGAGACCACCGAATATGCGCTTGCCCGGATCGAAGCCGAATCCAGCCGGATGTCTTCGCTGGTTGCCGACTTATTGCTGTTGTCACGCCTCGACGAACGGCAGGATCTGCTGACCGAGGACGTCGACCTCAATGACTTGGTTACCAACGCCGTCAGCGACATCGCGGTCTCGGCCACAGACCACGATTGGCGTACGGTGCTCACCGAAGATCCGATCTGGGTTTCCGCCGACCGGGCCAGGCTGCATCAGTTGGTCACCAATCTGTTGATGAATGCGGTCGACCACACCCCGCCTGGCACCACGGTGACGACGACGGTTTCGCGCGACCCCAACGCCCCAGGCCCTGCCCGCGCGAAGCTGACAGTTCACGACGACGGCCCGGGCATTCCAGCTGAGCTCCTCCCGCACCTGTTCGACCGATTCGTCCGAGCAGACAAGTCACGTTCCCGCAAGCTCGGCAACCTAGGACTGGGCCTGGCCATCGTCCAGTCGGTCGCGCAGGCACACAACGGCGCGGTGTCGGTGAAATCCCGGCCAGGAGCTACGGTGTTCACCGTCGTGCTCCCGGAGGTCGTCAGCCGCCCAGGCAGCCAGGACCGAGCAGTGCCTTGAGGTCGCCCATCAAGGCCGACGACGGTGTGACGCGCAGCGATGTGTCCAGCTCCAGCGTGGTGATCCGCTCCCCGCTGATCAACCGCAGATGCACCTGCGACGTGCCGGGGTGACGGGCCAGCACTTGCTTGAGCGCGGTCACCTTGTCGACGGTGCACTGCCGCGTCGGCAAGCTCACCGCCAGCGGTCGATCCAGCTGCGCATTCGAGAAGTCGGGCACCACAAGGTCATTGGCGATCAACGAGATCCGATCGTCGCGGATCGCCACCTTGGCGCCGACCAGCACGACGGCGTCGTCGGCGATCTCGGCACCGAACGTCGAGTAGGTCTGCGGGAAGAACAGCACCTCGATGCCGCCGGTCAGATCCTCCAGTTGCGCGGAGGCCCAGGGCAACCCGTTCTTGTTGACCCTGCGGTTGACGGAGGCAAGGATGCCGCCGACGCGCACCTGGGTGTCGTTGGGGAGGTCGCCGTCGAGGATGGCCGGGATCGCGGTGTCGACCTGGGCGGCCAGCAGGTGGGCGATGCCGTTGAGCGGATGACCGGACACGTACAGGCCGAGCATCTCGCGTTCGAGCGCGAGTTTGTGCTTGCCCTCCCACTCCTCGTCGGGCACCTTGATGGTGAACACCGCGTCGGTGGCCGTGTCGGCGCCGCCGAAAAGGTCGAACTGCCCCATCGCCTCGGCCTTCTTGGTGCCGAGCACGGAATCGACGGCGTCGGTGTGGATCAGGAACAGCCCCTTGCGCGGATGCCCCAGCGAGTCGAACGCGCCTGCCTTGATCAGCGACTCGGTGACCTTCTTGTTGCAGGCGCCGATCTCTATCTTGTTCAGGTAATCGGAGAAGTCGATGTACTTCCCCTTCTCTGTGCGCGTGTTGATCAACGAGGCAACGACATTGGCGCCGACGTTGCGCACCGCCCCCAAGCCGTAGCGGATGTCCTCACCCACCGAGGCGAAGTTCAGCCCCGACTCGTTGACATCCGGAGGGAGCACCGTGATGCCCAGTTTCCGGCAGTCGGCCAGGTACACCGCGGCCTTGTCCTTGTCGTCGCCGACCGACGTGAGCAGGCCGGCCATGTACTCGGCCGGATAGTTGGCTTTGAGGTAGGCCGTCCAGTACGAGACGAGGCCGTACCCGGCGGCGTGCGACTTGTTGAACGCGTAGTCAGCGAACGGCAGCACGGTGTCCCACAGCGCCTTGATTGCGGCCGCGGAGAAACCGTTGGACTTCATGCCCTCGGAGAAGCCCTCGAACTCCTTTTCCAGGACTTCGCGCTTCTTCTTGCCCATGGCTTTTCGGAGAATGTCGGCTCGGGCCAGCGAGTACCCGGCCACCTTCTGCGCGATCCGCATGATCTGCTCTTGGTAGACGATCAGGCCGTAGGTCTCGGCGAGGATCTCGCGCAGCGGCTCTTCGAGTTCGGGGTGGATCGGCTTGATCGCCTGACGGCCGTTCTTGCGGTCGGCGTAGTCGTTGTGGGCGTTCATGCCCATCGGGCCGGGGCGGTACAGCGCGATCACCGCGACGACATCCTCGAAGCCGGTCGGCTGCATGCGCCGCAGCAGGTCGCGCATCGGCCCGCCGTCGAGCTGGAACACGCCGAGCGTGTCGCCGCGGCCCAACAGTTCGTAGGTCGCGTTGTCGTCGAGCGAGACGGCTTCGAGGTCGAGCTCAATCCCCCGGTTGGCCCTGATGTTGTCCAGCGCATCACCGATGATCGTCAGGTTGCGCAGCCCGAGGAAGTCCATCTTCAGCAGGCCGATGGCCTCGCACGACGGGTAGTCCCAGCCCGTGATCACAGCACCGTCTTGCGGGCGTCTCCACAGCGGGATCGCATCGATCAGCGGCTCGGAGCTCATGATCACCGCGCAGGCGTGCACACCGGCATTGCGCACCAGACCCTCGAGTCCGCGCGCGGTCTCGTAGATGGTGCGGACGTCGGGGTCGGTGTCGATCAGGCCTCGGACCTCGGCGGCCTCCTTGTACCGCTCATGGTTGGGGTCGGTGATCCCCGACAGCGGGATGTCTTTTGCCATGATCGGCGGAGGCAGCGCCTTGGTGATCCGGTCGGCGATCGCGAAGCCGGGCTGGCCGTAGTGCACACGCGCCGAATCCTTCAGCGCAGCTTTGGTTTTGATGGTGCCGAAGGTGATCACCTGGGCCACGCGGTCGCTGCCCCACTTGTTGGCGGCGTACCGCAGCATCTCGCCGCGGCGGCGGTCGTCGAAGTCGATGTCGATGTCGGGCATCGACACCCGCTCGGGATTGAGGAACCGCTCGAACAGCAGCCCGTACGGGATCGGGTCGATGTTGGTGATGCCCAGCGCGTAGGCGACCAGCGACCCGGCGGCCGACCCGCGGCCGGGCCCGACCCGGATGTCGACCGACCGCGCGTAGTTGATGAGGTCGGCCACGATCAGGAAGTAGGACGGGTAACCCTTGTCGCAGATGACCTTGATCTCGTAGTCGGCGCGATCGGTGTACTCCTGCGGTACGTCACTGGAGGGGAAGCGACGCTCGAGCCCCGCGCGGACCTCGTGGCGCAGCCACGACTCCTGGGTGTGTCCCTCGGGCACGGGGAAAACCGGCATCCGGTCGCGCACGGTCCACACGTCCTCGTAGGACGACACCCGCTCGGCGATCAGCAGCGTGGAGTCGCATGCCCCGGGCACCTGGCCGTCCCACAGCGCACGCATCTCGGCGGCCGTCTTGAGGAAGTAGCCGTCACCGTCGAACTTGAACCGGTTCGGATCCGACAGCGTCTTGCCGGTCTGGATACACAGCAGCGCCTCATGATTCTGGGCGGCGTCACGGGTGACGTAGTGGCAGTCGTTTGTGGCCAGCGGCGGGATGCCGAGCTTGCGTCCGATGTCAAGCAACCCCTCGCGCACCCGGCGTTCGATGTCGAGGCCGTGGTCCATCAGCTCGAGGAAGAAGTTGTCCGGTCCGAAGATGTCCCGCCACTTGGCGGCCGCAGCGACGGCCTCGTCATAGTGGCCGAGCCGTAGCCGGGTCTGCACCTCGCCCGACGGACAGCCGGTGGTGGCGATGATGCCCTCGGCGTGTTCGGCGATCAGCTCGGCGTCCATGCGTGACCACTTGCCGAGTTGACCCTCGAACGAGGCGAGCGAGGACAGTTTGAACAGGTTGCGCAACCCGGTGGCGTTCTCGGCCACCATCGTCATGTGGGTGTAGGACCCGCTGCCCGATACGTCGTCACCCTTCTGGCCGGGATCGCCCCACAGGATGCGCTTGGTTTCGAAGCGCGATCCCGGCGCGACGTAGGCCTCGACACCGATGATCGGCTTGATCCCGGCGTCGGTGGCGGCGTTGTAGAACTCGCTGGCGCCGAACATGTTTCCGTGATCGGTCATCCCGATCGCGGGCATCTCCAGACGCTGAGCCTCGGCGAGCATCGGCTTGACCTTCGCGGCACCGTCCAGCATCGAGTACTCGGTGTGGTTATGCAGGTGCACGAACGACCGCGAATCCGAAGGGCTCATAGGAGGGCCAGTCTATGACCGCCTTCCGACACTTCTCGGCGTGTCGGAAATGCGTGTCTTCACTCCGCGCGCAGAATTTCGGCTTCTCGCTAGACCGCGAGGCTCGCCGGTGACGGGAGCAATCCCCGACGCAACAACCTGTTAAGTTGCTTGGCAACTGCGATCGCCGGTTCGGACCCGTGGACGAACCGTCCGAAGAAGCCCATTCCCCAGAACATCGCCGAGAGCATGTTGACCACCGCCTGGATGTCCACGCCCTCGGGGATCTCTCCGCGGCGCATCGCCTCTTCGACCATCCAGGTGTAGAAGTCCGCCACCGCCTCGGCAACCGGTGTGACGCTGCCGCGCAGCCCGGGATGGCGGTGCTGTTCGAGTCGCGACGCGATCACGAACCGCATCATCGAACCGTCCGAGGGATCTCGCTCACCGGCCGCCGTGATGAACGCAGTTAGCTGTTCCAGCAGCGTATTTCGTTGTTTGGCGGCCGCGATCGAGGCGGAAACCGCCGCGTACGCCTCACGCTGGAGACAGTCGTAGAGGTCTTCCTTGGTGGCGAAGTAATAGTGCATGGTCGGCCGGCTGATCCCCGCGCGCACCGCGACGGCTTTGAACGTCGCCGCCTCGTATCCGCGTTCGTTGATCACCGCTCGCGCGGCCCGCAGAATGTTGGCCCGTGTCTCGGCCGAGTCGGAGCCCACGGGACGCCCCCGCCCGCGCGGGCCGAGAGCCAGCGCAGTCTCTTCAGCCACGAGCAAACGTTATGACATTGCTAGTGCGAGGTCAACCAGCGGTTTCGCAAAGTTCCCGATCGGCCTTGGACCGCCCGATGGCGTCGGCGCTGAAGACCAGCAGCGCCAGCCAGATCAACGCGAAGCCCAACCAGCGGGCCGGCGGCATCGGCTCCCGGCCGACGACCACGCCCCACGTCAGCTGCATCACCGGCGTCAGGTAGAACAGCAGGCCCATCGTCACCAGCGGCAATCGCTGCGCGGCCGCGGCGAACAGCAACAGCGGCACCGCCGTCAGGACGCCGGAGAGCACCATCAGCGCGGCGTGGTCACCGCCGTAGTCGGTGAACGTCCCGTGCCCGGTGCTCTGCAGCACGACGATGTAGGCCGCCGCGAACGGCGTGGCGATGCCGGCTTCCACTCCGACGCTGACCCGCGGATCGGTCGTCACCACTTTCTTCACCGCGCCGTAGAGGCCGAACGAGAGCGCCAGGCCCAGCCCGATGTAGGGCGGTGCGCCCACTTCCACCGTCAGCACCACCACGCCGGTCACCGCGATGGCCAACGCGCCGAACTGCGCGCGGTTGAGTCGCTCCCGGAAGACGATCAGCCCCAACGCGACGACCACCAACGGGTTGATGAAGTAGCCGAGCGCCGCGTCCACCACGTGCCCGTTGTTGACGGCATAGACATAGATCCCCCAGTTGATCGAGATCAACGCCGACGCGGCGGCCAGCAGCAGCCAGGTGCGGCCGGTGATCCGCTTCAGGTCGCCGAGCCTGCGCACGACCGCGACCACGACGACCATCAGCAGGAAGTTCCACACGATGCGGTGCGCGAGCACCTCGAGGGCCGAGGCGGGTTTCAATAGCGGAAAGAACGCGGGAAACGTTCCCCAGCACACGTAGGCGCCGACGCCGAACAGCAAGCCGGGTCTGCGGGTCTCGCTCACAGTTCGTGATTGCGCAGTGCGTCGAGGGCGTGCTGCAGATCGGCCGGATACGGGCTGGTGATCTCGACGCGGCGCCCGTCGGCGGGATGCGCGAAAGCCAGCGACCGCGCGTGCAGCCACTGCCGGTCCAGCTTGAGCCGCTTGGCCAGCGTGGGATCCGCACCGTAGGTGAGATCACCGACGCATGGATGGTGCAGCGCGGCGAAGTGCACCCGGATCTGGTGTGTACGGCCGGTTTCCAGTTCGATGTCGAGCAGGCTCGCGGCGCGGTGCGCCTCCAGGGTGTCGTAGTGAGTGACGCTGTGCCTGCCGCCCTCGGTGACCGCGAACTTCCAGTCGTGTCCGCGGTGACGGCCGATCGGTGCGTCGATCGTGCCGCTCGACGGGTCGGGATGTCCCTGCACCAGCGCGTGATAGCGCTTCTCGACCGTGCGCTGTTTGAACGCCCGCTTGAGCACCGTGTATGCGCGTTCAGAGAGCGCGACGACCATGACCCCCGAGGTGCCGACGTCGAGGCGGTGCACGATGCCTTGGCGCTCGTGGATCCCCGAGGTGCTGATTCGGAAGCCCGCCGCGGCCAGGCCTCCCAGCACCGTCGGGCCCGACCAGCCGACGGTGGCGTGTGCGGCGACCCCCGGCGGCTTGTCCACCGCGACGATGTCCTCGTCGGAGTACAGGATCGCCATCCCGTCGATCTCGACGGGCGTGTTCTCCACCGGCGCAGGTGCTTCGGGCAACCGCACGTCCAGCCAGGCGCCCGCGGTCAGCTTGTCCGATTTTCCCGCAGGGGCGCCGTCGATCTCGACACCGCCCTCTTCGGCCAGCGCCGCGGCGGCCGTCCGCGACAAACCGAGAAGCCGGGCGAGGCCCGCGTCGACCCGCATGCCGGCCAGACCCTCGGGGACTGGAAGCGACCGATCGACCATCTATTCGTCCTCGGCGGCTTTCCGCCGCCCGACGGTATCGAAGTCGAACCCGAACAGCGACAGCCCCACCAACAGGATCGCCCCGCCGACCACGCACGGATCGGCCACGTTGAAGACCGGCCACCACCCGATGGACAGGAAGTCCACGACGTGTCCTTGCAGCGGGCCGGGTGAACGGAAGAACCGGTCGATGAGGTTGCCGAGGGCCCCGCCGAGGATCATGCCCAGCCCGACCGCCCACCACGGATTCACCAGCCGTCGGCCCATCCAGATGATCCCGATCACCACGCCGGTGGCGATCAGCGTGAGCACCCACGTGTAGCCGGTGGCCATCGAGAACGCCGCACCCGAATTGCGCACCAGCGTCCAGGTCACCGTGTCGCCGATGATCGACACGGGCTGGCCCGGGGTGAGGAGTCTGACCGCGAGCACCTTGGTGACGACGTCGGTGACCAGCACCACGCCGGCGATGCCGAGCAACAGGCCCAGCCGTCGCTTCGGCGGCGCCGCCTCTTGGGACGTCTCGTCGGCCACGTCTGGGTCGTCAGTCACTGAACCATCATCCCAAAACGTCGATGCGGAAGAATCCCGCACCATGGGTCGCGTCGTCGTCATCACCACCGGCGGCACAATCGCCAGCGCCACGGGCGAGGACGGCATCAAGCGTCCGGCTCGTACAGGGGCCGAACTGACGTCGGGACTCGAGGGCGTTCTCGACGTCGAGGTGGTCGACGTGGTGGCGGTCGACAGCTCCCAGCTGACTCCCGCCGACTGGGATCGCATCGGCACGGCGGTCGCGGCTGCGGCGGACGCCGACGGCGTCGTCGTCACACACGGCACCGACACCATCGAGGAGACGGCGCTGTGGCTCGAACTGACCTATCGCGGCACCGCGCCGGTGGTGCTGACCGGGGCGCAGCGCAGCGCCGACGCCCCCGACGCCGACGGCCCAGCGAATCTGCGTGACGCGCTGACCATTGCCGGCAGCCCGCACGCGCGAGACCTCGGTGTCGTGGTCACCTTCTCGGGTTCGGTCTGGCAGCCGTTGGGGTTGCACAAGGCGACGACGGGTGACCTGCGTGGTTTCATCGGCGCGGTGGTCGGCGCCGTGTCGCGGAACGGCTTCGACCGGCATACGAACAAGGAGCGACCGTATTTCGGTGCGCTGTCGGCCGCCGGGGCGCCGAGGGTGGACATCGTCGCCGCCTATCCGGGTGCGGATGCCGTGACGATGGACGCCTGCGCGGCCGCGGGTGCGCGCGGGATCGTGCTGGAGGCACTGGGAGCGGGCAATGCCGGCGCGGCGGTGATCGACGGGGTACGGCGACTCCGCGACGGGGGCGTCGCCGTCGCGGTCACCACGCGTGTGCCGGGAGCGCGGGTGAGGCCCGCATACGGACCGGGCCACGAACTTGTCGCCGCCGGAGCTGTGCCGGTGCGTCGGCTGCGCTCCCCGCAGGCACGGGTGCTGCTGATGGCGGCGCTGGCGAGCGGTGTGCCCGTCGACGAAGCCGTCGGTCGATGGGGTTGACGCGCATGGCACCGTGGACGCGTGCCCTTCGAGAACCTGCTTCGCCGAGGCGCCACGCTGATCGCGGTTCTAGTGCTGGCCCTGGCCGCGGGCGCGGTGGCCCGCGCCGAAGCGCCCCCGGGCACCGACACGATCGACGACTACCCCGTCGCGCAAGGCTTCTACCGACCCGGCCCACCGCCCAACTACCACGTGTTCTTCAAGACACCCGACGGCCTGTCATGCGGCATCGGTCCCAACGGCGGACCCATCGGCTGTGACGGGGTCCCGCTGGACGCCCCGCCCGGAACCAATCAGACTTTCTTGATCAGCGGCGGCCCAGCAGAGTACCGGCACTCCCCCACACTAACGTTCACCCGCGAGGGTGTCGACGTCCTGCCGGCTGGGCACCGGCTCGAAAACTGGGGCGCCAGTTGCGGTGTCGGATATCAGGGCACCGTGACCTGTAAGACGTACGGCGATCACGGCTTCACCATCTCGAGCGTTTACGGGGTGCTCTGGTAGCGCGCCAGCTCGGCGAGGTAGTCGGGCCAGTCGAGGGAATCGACGGGGTTCGCACGCTCGATACCGGGCGTGTCTACCGGGAACGTGCGGGCCTGGCCCGGTCCGCTGGTCCTGGTCTCGAACCGGACCGTCATCACGCCGTGCCCGGCGCCCTGGATCCAACCGTGCCCGAAGTCGGAATGGGTGACGTCGTCGCCGATGCGCCAGGCGGGTGCGGTCGCGGCGAGGTCCGAGACGGTGGGTGGCACCCCGGTGTGCGTCACGTCGTCGTCGGACGCCATCAGCTCCAAGTCCGGGAACAACGACTCCTGCCGAACATCCGTGAGCCCCGAAAAACCCACGCCCAGAAGGCGAATCGGCCCGACCTCGACCGGGTCGAGCAGCAGCCGGCGTGCGGTGGCGATCAAGGTGGCCGCGTCGGTGGTTGCGTACGGCAGGGTCGCCGAGCGGGTCAACGTGCTCATATCGGACTTCTTCAGCTTCACGGTGACGGTGCGCGCGCCGCGGCCGTCCTTTTCCAGGCGCCGGTGGGCGTGCTCACCGATCGGGCCCATCGCTTCGCGAAGCTGATCGAGGGTGGTCAGGTCTTCGGGGAACGTGGACTCCGCGCTGATCTGTTTGGCGGGCGCGTTCTCGGCGACCGGCCGGTCGTCGATGCCGCGGGCGAGCCGGTGCAGCGACGGGCCCACGGTGCCGCCGAGGATGTCGGCGGCCTCGGCCTCGCTGAGCGCGGCGAATGCGCCGATGGTCTCGATGCCGAGCCTGTGCAGCTTCTCCCCGGCGACGGGTCCGATCCCCCACAGCCGCCGCACCGGCAGGCCGTCGAGCAGCGCACGCTCCTCATCGCGGCGGACCACGCGCATACCGTCGGGTTTGGCCAACCCGGATGCGATCTTGGCGAGTTGTTTCCCCGAGCCCGCCCCGATGGACGCGACGAGCCCGGTCACCTCGAGCACCTGCGCGCGCAGGATCCGGCAGAAGTCCTCGACCTCATCCGCCGACGCGCCCGAGAGCTCGGCGGGCTCACCGAAAGCCTCGTCGTACGAGAGCTGTTCAAGAACGGGCACCGTCGCGCGCACGGTTTCGAACACCCGGCGGCTGGCCACGCCGTAGACGACGCCGCGCGGTGGAAGGACGACCGCCGCAGCGCCGACCAGCCTGCGTGCCTGGTGCATCGGCATCGCCGACTTGGCGCCGTACACCCGGGACTCGTAGCTCGCCCCGGCGACCACACCGCGCCCGCCGAGCCCACCGACCAACACCGGGCGCCCCCGCAGCGTGGGACGCGTCAGCTGTTCGACGGACGCGAAGAAGGCGTCCATGTCGAGGTGCAGAACCCAGCGAGCGTCCATTGCTGCAGATGCTAAGGCGCTAGCCTGACCTGCATGGCACACCCGGGCGCCGAACCGTTCGATGTCGTCATCGAGGATGCCTCGATCCGGCTTGGTCAGTTCCTCAAGCTGGCCGGGCTCATCGACTCGGGGGCAGACGCGAAATCGGTGATCGCCGACGGCCTGGTCACCGTCAACGGCGAGGTCGAGCGCCGACGCGGCAGGCAGCTGCGCCCCGCCGATGTCGTAATGTTCGCCGGGCGCGGCGCCCGCGTTTCCGACGGTTTAGCGGTCGGGCGTTGCCGAGTGTGGGATCGTGTCACGCTGATTCGCGCAATGCGTTCATCGACCCCACACTCGCGGGCGGGCGCGATCGCTAGATTCTTATTCTCCTGAGCCTGAACGGGTACCCGCCACCGACAGTCCCCGTCTTCCATTCGCCATCCTCGAGATTCAGGGCACCGCCTACCATGTCGAGCCCCGAATCGTCGCGTGCTCGAAGCTTCAGGTTCGGGTCGGGCCTGATCGTGAAGCTGGGCGCCAACAACTCGTTGGCGATGAGATCGGCCAGCTCGTCGCGCCAACCGGCGGGGAACTCTCGGATGGTCAACTCCAGTTCGATTCGGTCGCCGATGTCGAGACCGAAGCGCCGCCGGGCTTCCTGGAACTCACGCACCATGTCGCGGGCCCAGCCCTCGGCCTCCAACTCCTCGGTGACCGTGCCATCGAGCACCACCAGCCCGGCCCCGTCGGACAGCGCCGCGGTGTATTCCGGGTCGGCGGCGACCAGCCGCGAGCTGTACTCGTCGGGCTGCAACACCGCCGGTCCGGCGGTCAGCGTGCCGTCGGCGTTGACCACGGCCTCTCCCGCCTTGACGGCTCTGATGGCCGCCTGCACGTCCTTGCCCAGTCGCGGACCCGCAACGCGCGCGTTGACCGTGAGCTCGAAGCGGCCGTAAGTGTCGATGTCGTCGGTGAGCTGGACGGCCTTCACGTTGAGCTCGTCGGCGATCAGGTCGGCGAACGGCTCGAGCCGCTGCGGGTTGTCCACGGCGACAGTGAGTTTCGGCAGCGGCAGTCGCACCCGCAGTTTCTTGGCCTTGCGCAGCGACGACGCCGCCGACGCCACCTCGCGCACCAGGTCCATGGTCTCGACCAACTCGGGGTCGGTGGGTAGCAGGTTCTCCTCGGGCCAGTCGGTCAGGTGCACCGACCGCTCACCGGTCAGGTCGCGCCAGATGCGCTCGGTGATCAACGGCAGCAACGGGGCGGCCAGCCGGGCGGTCACCTCCAGCACGGTGTGCAGGGTGTCGATCGCGTCGGGATCCTCCTCCCAGAACCGCGAACGAGACCGTCGCACATACCAATTCGTCAGCGCCTCGGTGAACTGCCGCAGATCGTCGCAGGCCCCGGAGATGTCACAGACGTCCAGCGACGCGGTGAGGTCGTCGCGCAGCACGGCGAGCTTGGCCAGGATGTAGCGGTCCAAAACGTGCTTCGAGTCGGTGCGCCAGGTGCCCTTCTTCGGTGCGTACAACGCGAGGAAGGTGTAGGCGTTCCACAGCGGCAGCAACACCTGCCGGACGCCTTCGCGGATGCCCTGTTCGGTGACGATCAGGTTGCCGCCGCGCAGGATCGGCGATGCCATCAGGAACCACCGCATGGCATCGGAGCCGTCGCGGTCGAACACCTCCGTCACATCCGGATAGTTGCGCAGCGACTTGCTCATCTTCTGGCCGTCGTTGCCGAGCACGATCCCGTGCGCCACACAGGTTTTGAACGCCGGCTTGCCGAACAGCGCGGTGGCAAGGATGTGCAGCGTGTAGAACCACCCGCGGGTCTGCCCGATGTACTCGACGATGAAGTCGCCCGGAAAGTGCGAGTCGAACCAGTCCTGGTTCTCGAACGGGTAATGCACCTGCGCGTACGGCATGGAGCCCGAGTCGAACCAGACGTCGAAGACGTCCTCGATGCGCCGCATCGTCGAGTGGCCCGTCGGATCGTCGGGATTGGGCCGGGTGAGCTCGTCGATGTAGGGCCGGTGCAGATCGGTGGGCCGCACCCCGAAGTCACGTTCGAGCTCGTCGAGGCTGCCGTAGACGTCGATGCGCGGATACGCCGGATCATCAGACTTCCACACTGGGATCGGGGTGCCCCAGTAGCGGTTTCGCGAGATCGACCAGTCGCGGGCACCGGCCAGCCACTTGCCGAACTGCCCGTCCTTGACATGTTCGGGATACCAGGTGATCTCCTGGTTGAGCTCCACCATGCGGTCGCGGAATTCGGTCACCTTGATGAACCAGGACGACACGGCCCGGTAGATCAGCGGATTGCGGCACCGCCAGCAGTGTGGGTAGGAGTGCTCGTAGGTCTCGTGACGCAACAGCACCGCACCGTGCGCAGCCACGGGCCCGCTCTGATTCTTCAGGTCGCGGATGATCTGCGGGTTGGCGTCGAAGACGTGCTGTCCGGCGTAGTCGGGGACGGTGGCGTCGAACCGCCCCTTGGAATCGACCGGTGTGACGGCTTCGATGCCCGCAGCCTGCGCGGTGAGCATGTCGTCTTCGCCGTAGGCGGGCGACATGTGCACGATGCCGGTGCCGTCCTCGGTGCTGACGAAGTCCGCGGGCAGCACGCGAAACGAGTGGGGCGCATCGGCGAAGTACGCAAAGGGCGGCAGGTACCGGGTCTCGAGCAGCTCGCGACCCGAGTACGTCCCGAGAACCTCCGGCTCCTCGCCCAATTCGCGCGCATAGGCGCCGACCCGCGCCTCGGCCAACACGAGACGCCGGCCGTCGGGCCCCTGCACCTGCACGTAGGTGACGTCGGGGTGGACCGCGACCGCCTGGTTGGACGGCAGCGTCCACGGCGTCGTGGTCCAGACCAACAGGTAGGCGCCGGCCAGATCTCCTTCGGCGATCCGGAAGCCCACGGTGATCGCGGGGTCCTGGCGACTCTGGTAGACGTCGTCGTCCATGCGCAATTCGTGGCTGGACAACGGTGTCTCGTCGTTCCAGCAGTACGGCAGCACGCGGTTGCCCTCGTAGGCAAGGCCCTTGTCCCACAACTGTTTGAAGGCCCAGATTACCGACTCCATGAACTCGGGTTCGAGGGTCTTGTAGTCGTTGTCGAAGTCCACCCAGCGGGCTTGGCGGGTCACGTAGGAACGCCATTCGTCGGTGTACTTGAGCACCGAGGCTCGGCAGGCGTCGTTGAACTTCTCGATGCCCATCTCTTCGATCTGCGCCTTGTCGGTGATGCCGAGTTGGCGCTGCACCTCGAGTTCGGCGGGCAGGCCGTGGGTGTCCCAGCCGAAGCGACGCTCCACCTTGTAGCCGCGCATGGTGCGGTACCGCGGCACGATGTCCTTGACGTAGCCGGTGAGCAGATGCCCGTAATGCGGCAACCCGTTGGCGAACGGCGGGCCGTCGTAGAAGACGTACTCGGGGGCGTCGTCGCGACGGGCGATACTGGCGCGGAAGGTGTCGTCGCGGTCCCAGTACTCGAGGACCTCGGTTTCCAGCGCGGGGAATTTGGGCGCCCCAGCGGCCGGCTTCGGGTAGGCGGTCATAGCTCCTGTGCCTCGCTCGGCTTCCGGTTCGAAAGGCCTCACATGTTCGTCAAGGCACGGGGACGACGTCGCGCCGGTGCGCGGGCGCCGCGGTACCACCCCGCTTGCGCACCCTCTAAGAGATGTGCGCCGCTCAGTTCGGGCGTTGACGGGCCCACCCGTTCGGTTCTACTGGGCTCGGAACGCCTCAGAAATCGTGGCGCCGAACTGTTCTTCCGAAGGCTCCCCGGTGATGGCCGGATCCAAGCCGTTGACGTCGATCTTACCGCCGAACGGCGCGCGCTCAGTTGGGGGGCAGCGCGTCGGACGTCATCTCGACGAGCGCGAGCGGGAACTGTTCGGACAGCTCCTCGATCGTGTACTGCTCGAAGCGGCTGGTGTCGTACCACCAGTCGATCTGCACGTCGCCACCAGCGCGGTAGACACGCACCTCGAGGGCGTGGCCGAGGCCAGGCGGCGTCTCCTGGACCGGCACGGTGTCCGACGGCGATTCGCCGATGTAGTTGAAGTACACCTCCGGTGAAGCGGCCACTTCGCGCTCCGAAGCGGCGGCCAATGTCTGGTGCACGGAGGCCAGCACCTCGGTGGCGCTCGCGTGCTGCCCCGCCACACACACCAGGGGTACTGCATCGAGCAGAGAACCGCGCTCGCTGGCGATGTCGACTCGGACCAGACCTTCACCGAGTGTGCGGGCGATGGTTCGGCTCAGCGCGGCGACCAGGATCTCGTCGGCCGGCAGACCGAGCCCTTCGGTGGCCCCGTCGAGTTCGGCCGTCAGCTCGTCACTTGCCGGGGTCGAAACTTTGACCATGCTGGCGGAGGCACCGGCATCCGCAGCGTCGTAGTCCGTGACGCGGACCATTGCCGTAGCAAACTCGGCGAGCGGGCGCAGAACCTCTGTCGGCGAAGCCAGGTAGGGAGCAACCATGCGACCAAAGATAGCTCACGTGTCCCAAAAATGGGAGACGCCTCCCAAAACTGTGACGCCAGTGTCAATTTAGGCAAACTCCTCCAGTTTGCGGACCGCACTGCCCAAATGCGGGACGTTTGGTTTAGAGTGGACAAGTGCCTCGGACAGACGAGAACGGCAGACAACTCAAAGCGCTGCTCGACTACCTGCTCGACGGCGACATCGAGGCCAAAGACATTTACGACGCACTGGGCACATCCAGCAGCACGTACTACCGCAGGATCAAAGAGCCCGACTACCCAGACGCCGAGGAGCTGCGGCGGGTCGCCGACCGGTTCGGTCTGAACTATCCGGACCTGCAGATCAGGTTCGGCCTGATGACCAGGCAAGAAGTGCTCAGTTACGTCGAATACCTGGAACGCACAGGCGGTTCCGGCCAGACGGCCGTGCGGGAGACGACCAGGTTGCGAACCCGCATCCCTCGACTCTCCGAGCTGCGACCGCGGAGTGACGCCCCGCCCCTTTAGCCGTACACTTTGCTGAGTACTACGGCAGCTCCGAAGGCAACCCTATGGCTTTGGCGACACTGATCGCGATCACGCTTTGCTGTATCGCGTGGAGCCTGTGGATTCGCCGGGTCACCTGGTCCTCCCGTTGGGAAGTGGCCGCCACCCTCAACATCGCCCTGCAGGGCATGGCGGTGTTGTTGATGTCCCCGTGGGCCTCGGAAACGCTCGGTGTCGCGCTGCATGCGCTGACCGGCAAGTGGAACCTCGAAGACTTCATCGGCCATGACTGCTACATCGTCGCCGCGTCGGCCGTCGTCTACAACGCCCTCGGTCGCCTGCAGGACGACCACCTGCTCCAGAGGTCGTTCAAGCAGTATGTCGAAATCCCGGCCACGTTGTGTATCCCGCTGCTGCTGGTGACGTTCTCTCTCGGCAACGGTGCGCGCATCTACAAGCCGGACTTCTTCCAGGTGCCCACCGACTTCTGGCTGAACACCTACTGGCTGATCCTCTGCGGCATCCTGATCTACCTGTTGGGGTACGGCAGCCGGGCCCTGCTGGTGCTGCGCAGGGATCCGCGGTCGCGAAAGATCGCCAACGTTTATCTGATCTCGTCCGCCGCGGGCATCGCCGCGTGCATCGTGCGCCTGCTGACGGCCTACATCCCCGCGCTGCAACAGCACGACGGCGGCACGACCCTGGTGTGGGTCTTCGCGTGTATGTGCGGTGCCGGATTCGCGCTGACCTCGGCGGAGTCCTGGCGGCAGAAGACGAAGTGGTTCAGCAGCGCTTCTCAGTGACCGCGCGCTACCCCGCGACCTCGCGCGACACGCTGTAGAACGGCGCACCCAGATCGGGCACCGTCTGATAGCCACGCCTGCGCGCCCGCGCCGCGTCGCGCCGGATCAACACGCCCAGCCCGGCGAACGTCGCCTGGTCGAGCACCATCCGCGTCAGCAGCCGGTTGTGCACGAAGCCGAATGCCAGCCCGGTGCTCGGATCGGCCCACCCGACCGACCCGGCCAGGCCGGCATGGCCGAACCCGGGCATCACGCCCGGCGGCACCGGGAGCGAGTGGTAGCCCAGATTGAAGCTCAAGGGCACGAAGATGTTGCGGTCCGGCCAGTAGCTCGCCCGGCCGGTCAGCGCGGCGACCCGCTCCTCGGACAGGAACTGTTTGCCCTCGATGCGGCCGCCGTTGGCGATCGCACCGTACATCTTGGCCAGGCTCCTGGCGGTGGCCACACCGTTGGCGGCCGGAATCTCGGCGTCCAGGAACGGGGTGTCGCCCTGGACCACCGACTTCATGCCGGGGAAGTACATCGAACCGAACATCCCGGATACACCGAGCGCCGCGACGCGCGGGGCGACGAAGTTGAAGACCGGGTTGGCGAGGGCGCCCTGCGGGGCGAGGATCTGCGCGGCGCGTGTCGGCGCGTTAGCCGGCGGGCGGCCCAGGTGCAACCCGTCGGTGTCGAGCGGCTCGGCCAGCTCCTCGCGGATCAGATCGCGCATGCCCTTGCCGGTGACCGCTCGGCCCAGGCCGGACATCAGCCAGCCGTAGGTCAGCGCGTGGTAGGCCTGATGTCCGAACAGCAGCTTGTTGACCGGCGCGGCCGCTACCCGCTCTTCCATCACCTGATGGTCGAGCAGCTGAGCCTTGGTGCACCCGTTGAGGTGGGACAGTCCGGCCCGGTGCTGCATCAGTTCGCGCACCGTGATCGCGGCCTTGCCCTTGACGCCGAACTCGGGCCAGTACTCGGCCACCGGGGTGTCGTAGTCGATGAGGCCGCGGTCGGCGAGTCGGTGGATGACCGTCGACGCCATGCCCTTGGTGACCGAGAAGACCATCGCGCCGGTGTCGGCGCTCCAGTACTGCGTGCCGCGGCGGTCCGAGTAGCCGGTCCACACGTCGACGACGGGCTCACCGTGCAGGTAGATCGACAGGGCGCCGCCGCCGTAGCGACGGCCGGGGAACAGTCGCGAGAAACCACGCAGGGTGCAGGCGAAGTTGGAATCCGCAGCGCCCTGGACACCGTGCGGAAGCGCGGCGCTGCGCTCCCGTTTGTTGACACCCGTCACAATTTATTTAATTTACTCGTAGCCCCGGCAAATAAACCTACCGTTACCTATTTGTTAGGTTCGCGCATGTCAGAGGCGTCGAGCAGGTGCTGCGCAGCAAGCGCGGGAGTCAGCTCCCCGTCGCGGACCTGACGTTCGATCTCGGCGCGCATCCGCTTCACGTTCGGGTTCGACAGCACCCGGTCGAGGACCGAATCGCGCACCATCGACCAGGTCCACTCGACTTGCTGAGCGCGCCTGCGGCTTTCGAACTCCCCGGCCTCGATGAGCACGCCGCGGTGTTTGAGCACCGTCGCCCACAGCTCCTCGAGGCCCGTCCCCTCCAACGCGCTCATCGTGAGAACCGGTGGGCGCCACAGTGTTTCGCGGGGATAAATAAGCCGAATGGCACCGGTGAGCTCACGGGCGGCCCGTTTTGCCTCGATCGCGTGCTCGCCGTCGGCCTTGTTCACCACGACGATGTCGGCGAGTTCGAGCACGCCCTTCTTGATGCCCTGCAGCTGATCGCCGGTACGCGCGAGCGTGAGGAACACGAAGGTGTCGACCATGTTGGCGACGGTCACCTCGGACTGCCCAACACCGACCGTCTCGACCAGGACCACGTCGAACCCGGCCGCCTCCAACAGCACGATCGTCTCGCGGGTTGCTTTGGCGACGCCGCCGAGTGTGCCCGAGGTGGGCGATGGGCGGATGTAGGCGTCGGGGTGCACCGCCAACTGCGCCATGCGGGTCTTGTCGCCCAGGATCGAGCCCCTGGTCCTGGTCGACGAGGGGTCGACGGCCAGCACGGCGACGCGGTGCCCCTGGTTGATCAGGTACATGCCGAGCGCCTCGATCGTCGTCGACTTGCCGACGCCGGGCACTCCGGTGATCCCGACATGCAGCGAGCTGCCCGCGTGCTCGGTCAGCTTCAGCAGCAGTTCCTGGGCCTGCTCGCGGTGGTCGACACGCGTCGACTCCACCAGCGTGATGGCTCTTGCCAGGGCAGCTCGGTCGCCGTCCGCCACGGCGGCCGCAAGGTCGGCGGTCGGATCGGCCATCTAGTCGAGGCGGTAGCCCAGCCGATCGGCCAACTTGTGCAGGAGGCCGACCGCCGCGTCTGCGATCACGGTGCCGGGCGGGAAGATCGCGGTGGCTCCGGCGGCGTAGAGCTCATCGAAGTCGCCGGGCGGGATGACGCCGCCGACCACGATCATGATGTCGGGCCGACCCACCTCGGCCAGCGCTTCGCGCAGCGCGGGCACCAGGGTCAGGTGCCCGGCCGCGAGCGACGAGACGCCGACGACGTGCACGTCGTTGTCGGCGGCCTGCCGTGCGACCTCGTCGGGGGTGGAGAACAGCGAGCCGACGTCGACGTCGAAGCCGATGTCGGCGAACGCGGTCGCGATCACCTTCTGGCCGCGGTCGTGGCCGTCCTGGCCCATCTTCGCGATCAGGATGCGCGGCTGGCGACCGTCGGCCTCGGCGAACTTCTGCACGAGGTCGGTGGCTTTCGTGATGTTGCTGACCCCTGCACCCCCCATCTCATCGCGGTAGACGCCGGCGATCGTACGGATCTCGGCGACGTGGCGCCCGTAGACCCGCTCGAGCGCATCGGAGATCTCGCCGACGGTGGCCTTGGCCCGCGCGGCGTTGATCGCCAGGGCGAGCAGGTTGTTGCCGAGCCCGTCCTCTCCCGCAGGCCCGCGGGCACCGGCCGCCCGGCTCAGCTCGGCCAGCGCGGCGTCCACCTCGGCCTGATCGCGTTCGGCACGCAGCCGCTCGAGTTTGGCGAGCTGTTCTGCCCGCACCCGGCTGTTCTCGACCTTGAGGACCTCGACCTCGTGGTCCTCGTCGACCTGGTACTTGTTGACGCCGATCACCGTCTGCTGGCCGGAGTCGATGCGCGCCTGGGTGCGAGCGGCGGCCTCCTCGATACGCAGTTTCGGGATGCCGTCGGAGATCGCCTGCGCCATCCCGCCGTGCTCGACGACCTCGCCGATGTGCATCCGCGCCGCGGTGGCCAGCTGGTGGGTCAGCCACTCGACGTAGTACGAGCCGCCCCACGGATCGATCGGCCGCGTGGTGCCCGACTCCTGCTGCAGCAGCAACTGGGTGTTGCGTGCGATGCGGGCTGAGAAGTCGGTCGGCAACGCCAGCGCCTCGTCGAGCGCGTTGGTGTGCAACGACTGGGTGTGCCCCTGCGTCGCGGCCATCGCCTCGACGCAGGTGCGCGCGACGTTGTTGAACGGGTCCTGGGCGGTCAACGACCACCCCGACGTCTGCGAATGGGTGCGCAGCGACAGCGATTTCGGGTTCTTCGGGTTGAACTCGGCGACCAGCTCGCTCCAGAGCAGCCGGCCGGCCCGCAGTTTGGCGACCTCCATGAAGAAGTTCATGCCGATGCCCCAGAAGAACGACAGGCGCGGCGCGAATTTGTCCACGTCGAGCCCGGCATCGAGGCCGGCCTTGATGTACTCGACACCGTCGGCCAGCGTGTAGGCCAGCTCGAGATCGGCTGTGGCACCGGCTTCCTGGATGTGGTAGCCCGAGATCGAGATCGAGTTGAACTTCGGCATCTTGACGCTGGTGTAGCCGAAGATGTCGGAGATGATCCGCATTGACTCCTTCGGCGGGTAGATGTAGGTGTTGCGGACCATGAACTCTTTGAGGATGTCGTTCTGGATGGTCCCGGCCAACTTCTCCGGCGGCACGCCCTGCTCTTCTGCGGCGACGACGTACAGCGCGAGGATCGGCAGCACCGCCCCGTTCATCGTCATCGACACCGACACCGTCGACAGGTCGATGCCGTCGAACAGCTGGCGCATATCGAGGATGGAATCGATGGCCACGCCAGCCATTCCGACGTCGCCCTGCACCCGTGGATGGTCGGAGTCGTAACCGCGGTGGGTGGCCAGGTCGAACGCCACCGAGAGGCCCTTCTGCCCAGCGGCCAGGTTGCGCCGGTAGAAGGCGTTGGACTCCGCGGCGGTGGAGAAACCCGCGTACTGCCGGATGGTCCACGGCTGGTTGACGTACATGGTGGGGTACGGGCCCCGCACGAAGGGCGGTTGGCCCGGGAAGGTGTCAAGCGGATATCCGGCGGCGACGGCGGCGTCGCGGTCGGCGCCGATGTAGACGGGCTTGACGTCGATACCCTCCGGCGTCACCCAGTCGACTTGGTCGGCGCCGTATCCGTGCGTCGTGGCGGCCGCCTCGACATGGGCGGTGACGGCGGCTTCGGTCGGCGCGTCGGCACGCTTGTCGCCGTGCAGCGGGACGTCGGCGAAACTCCCGATGGTCTTTCCGATCCCGGTTGTGGCAGTCACGTCAGGCCCCCAATCTGGTGAGCAGGTCCGACAGGGTGGCGACCGCGTCGATCTTCGCGGTCAGGTAGCCGTCCGGCTTCGAATCGGCATCCGCGACGGCATTTTCCGGCCCGGCGAGCAGCACGTGCGATACGCCCGCCTTGCGTGCCGAGTCGACCGCGGTCGAGGCTTCTTCGCCGTAACGGGCGTCGGTGCCGCAGATCACGGCGATCGGCGGCGTCTGGTCCGCCTCGGTCACCGCTTCGATGCCGCCCGACGCGAGCAGGTTCGTGGCGAAGGTGGTGCGCACGTTGTGTTCGGCGAGCGGACCGAGCGGCAGCAGCAGCACCTTCGGCCTGGCCCGGGTCTTCTCGAGGAAGGCGTCGGAACGGTCCCGCAGTTCCTCGAAACCTGCCGCATAGCGGGCCACCCCCGGTAGCGAATCACCCTGCGGCAGAGCCGGATCGGCGATGTTGGGAAACTCGTTCACGCCGGTCAGCGCGGTCCGCCGGTGTGCGATGTCCTCGGCGCGTCGCTCGGCCACTTCGGCGATCCGGGCGGCGACGTAATCCCGGACGCTCTGATCGCCGCCGTCGACGCCGGCGTCGAAGCCGCCGCGGGATTCGATGTCCTGGAAGTGTTCCCATGCCTGCTCGGCGAGTTGCTCGGTGAGGTCCTCGACATGCCAGGAACCCGCGGCCGGGTCGAGCACGCGGCCTAGGTGCGACTCCTCGAGCAACAGCAGTTGGGTGTTGCGGGCTATCCGGCGCGCGAAGCTCGGGGCCGTCCCCGGGAAGCCGCCGCGGATTGCGACGTCGAACGGATGGACCTGGATGGTGTCCGCACCGCCGACACCGGCCGAGAAGGCGGCCACCGTGGTGCGCAACATGTTCACCCACGGATCGCGCTTGGACATCATCGGCAGCGACGTCATGGCGTGCAGGGTGACCGCTCCTTGCTCCGGCGCCCCGACGACCTCGGCGACCCTGGCCCACAGCAGGCGTGCGGCCCGCAGTTTGGCGATCGTCATGAACTGGTCGTCATCGGCGGCGATGCGGAAACTAATCTGCCGCAACCCATCCGGGACAGCGATACCGCCCTCTTCCAGCTGCCGCAGGTAACTCACGCCGGCGGCCAGCAGGCCGGCCAGCTCCCACGACGCGTTGGCGCCGAGGTTGTGGAACGCGGGTCCGTCGACGGTGATGGCGCGAACGCCGCCGCTGTAGTCACCGAGTTTCGCCGCGGTGGCCACGACGTCGGAAATCTCGGGAGCCACGCGTCCGCTCACCGGTGCGGTCAACGGGTCGGCCCCGAGGTCCAAAGACAGCCGGGAGCGCTGATCGGCGTCGAGGTCGCTCAGCAGACCGAGCACCGCGTCGGCGGTCGAAACGTAATCCGGCCCGGCGATCTCGAAGAGCACCGGGACGAGGTCGAGGAAGACGCCGTCGAACAGCCGGCTCAACTCGGAGGCCGCGACGCCCGCGGACGCACCGACGCGGATGACGAGCGCGCTGACCCCCTCGGTGAGGCTGAGCAACACGGCGCCGTTGTGTTCGGCCACGTTGCCGGACCCGTACGCCGGGAACGCCTCGGCGACTTTCCAGCCGGCCTTGACGTCGCGGAGTGCGTCACCACCACGCACGAACGGCCACTGGCCGGGCAGCGGGGGTTCCGGCAGCGCATCGGCGCAGGTGTACAGCGGGCGGATCGCGAAGCCGTCGTAGGTGGGCGAATCCAGCAGTCGCTCGGGTTCGGCGGGCAGATCGGCGGGATCGCGCCTGGTGCTCTTTGCCAGCACCCCGGCAACCGCTGAGCGCCAGCGCTCGCGATCGGCCTCGACCACAGTGGGTTTCTGCACGATCATCAGGCTAAATGATCGCAGTCACAGCGGTGGCTGCCGGTCGGTCGACTCGCGGCCGCGCGAACCGGTGACTTCGGCCGCGGTTCCGTAGTCTTGGTAGACGTGAACTCCGTCGTCAGCACCCTGCGCGCGGTCCGCGGGGCGGTGCTCGCGACGATTTCGAGCCTCTCCCGGGTGCGCCTGGTCGGGTCCCTGCTGGCGATTGTGATTCTCGTCGCAGTTGCATTGCTGGTCCCCTTGCCGACCGCCGTGCAGTTGCGCGACTGGGCCACCTCGGTCGGGCCGTGGTTTCCGCTGGCGTTTTTGGCCGCCCACATCGTGGTGACAGTGTTCCCGTTCCCCCGCACGGCATTCACGCTCGGCGCAGGCCTGCTCTTCGGCCCGGTGCTGGGCATCCCTCTGGCGGTGACCGCGGCGACGATCAGCGCGGTCATCGCGGTGCTGCTCGTCCGCGCCGTGGGTCTCCGACTGGACCGGGCGGTGCGCCATCCGCGGATCGAGTCCCTCAACGCGCGGTTGCGCGAACGCGGTTGGCCGACGGTGTTGTCGATGCGGCTGATTCCCGCCGTGCCGTTCGCGGTGCTCAATTACGCCGCGGGCGTGTCGTCGGTGCGTGTGCTGCCCTACGCGCTGGCCACCCTGGCGGGACTGGTGCCGGGCACGGCGGCGGTGGTGATCCTCGGCGACGCTCTGGCCGGCAACGTCAGCCCCCTGCTCGTACTGATCTCGTTCTGCACGGCCTGTCTGGGCGTGGCGGGCCTGGTCTACGAGGTCCGCGTGCACCGGCGTCACCACCGCGAGCGCAACACCGAAGCCGAGGTCGATGAACCGCTCCACCTGACGAGATGACGTCGGCCGTCGTCTGCCCTTGATGGGAAGGGTTGGAACTTCCTACGCTGGTTTGCACACATGAGTGTCGACGTACGAACGAGGGTCGACGGCGAGCCCGCACTTCTTGAGCCCGCCGAATTCTTCGAGGTCATGGTCCCGCAACTGTTCGCCGACTCGAACGAGCGGTTCACGCCATCGTTTCAGCAGCGGCCGCCGCGACCGCTGACCGTTTCGGTCGACGATCAGCGTTGGACCCTCGGCGTTGACGGCGACCGCTTGACATGCGTGAAAGGGTCGACCACCGGCACAGTACTGCGAATCGACGCAGAGCAGCTGGCGGCGCTGATCGCCGACCACGTCACCCCGATGGGGTGGCTGACCACCGGCACGCTGCAGATCCACGGGCAACTGTCTGACGTCTTGGACTGGTGGCTCCTCCTGCGAGCAGCGATCGACGGCACGACCCCTCATGTCAACGGAGCTGTCGTCTTCCGGGGTCGCGACGGCGAACAACTGGACTTGCAAACGTCTTACGCCCCAGACGATCCAGCCGACGAGATGGCCTGGTTCCTCGAACAAGCCGGCTACCTGCACATCAAGGGCATGTTCAGCCAAGCGGAGATGTCCGCCGTCTCGACGGAAATGGACCTCGCCGCACCACGCTACTTCGAGGGCGACGGGCGGTCATGGTGGGCCACCCTGAAAGACGGGACCAACGCGCTGGTGCGGATGCAGGAATTCGATGCGGAGTCTCGGGCAGCCGCTGAGCTCGTCGCTGACGAACGTCTTGCCAGAATCGGCATGTTAACGGGCGACGGACACGTCCCCAGCGGATGGGATGGGAAACGCGTTGAGGCTCTTTTCAAGCCGCTCGGCGTCACGCGGGGCATCTCAGACGTCCCCTGGCACAAGGACTGCGCCCTCGGTCGACACAGTTACGACTGCTGTGGCCTGACGGTCGGCATCTCGGTGACCGGCGGCGGTGCCACGTCGGGTCAGCTGCGGGTCGTCGCCGGTTCGCATCGAGCCCTCGTGTGGCCCGCACCAAGCCTCCAACCGGGCCTCGACCTTCCAGTCGTCGATCTCGCCACCGAGGCCGGTGACGTCACCGTCCACCTCTCGTGCACTTTGCACATGGCCCAGCCGCCGGCGGACCGGGACCGACGGGTGATGTACACCAGTTTCAGCCTTCCGACGATCGACAACAGCGCCCAAGTCGGCCGTCAGCAGTTGAAGCGGATGGCCGACGCGGCGCCGCTGAACACGAGCCAGTGACCGCCTGCCCGCCATGTCTCAAGGGGAGTGCGCCCCGCCGCCGGGCTCGCGTTCCTGGGGCGCAGGGTTGGTCTGCTGGCCGAGCCCCGGGAACGACGGCGGCGCGTTGATGGGCGCGGGGCCGTCCACCGAGGTGCGCGCCTCGGCTTCGGCCTTGGCCACAGCACGGGCGATCTCGGGATCGGTCTCGGTGTTGAACCAGTCGGCGACCTCGTCGTCGTCATCAGTCTTGACCGGCGTGTCGTCGACCGGCGACGGGGTGTAGCGGAACACGCCGTCCTCGCCCGGTGCGCCGAGCAGCTTGGTGAAACCCTGTAGTGCCGAACCGAAGTCGCTGGGCACCAGCCACACCTTGTTTGCCTCGCCCTTGGCCATCTGGGGCAGGGTCTGCAGGTACTGGTACGCCAGCATCTCCGGCGTTGGCCGGCCCGCCTTGATGGCCGCGAAGGTCTTCTCGATGGCCTTCGCCTGGCCCTGGGCCTGCAGGTAGGCAGCAGCGCGTTCGCCTTGGGCGCGCAACATGCGCGACTGGCGATCTGCCTCCGCGGCCAGGATCGCAGCCTGTTTGGCACCCTCGGCGGCCAGGATCTGGGCCTGCTTCTGGCCCTCGGCCTGTTTGATGGCCGATTCCCGGTTGCCTTCCGCGGTCAGGATCATCGCGCGCTTCTCGCGGTCGGCGCGCATCTGCTTTTCCATCGAATCCTGGATCGACGGTGGCGGGTCGATGCTGCGCAGCTCGACACGCGCAACCCGCAACCCCCAGCGGTTGGTGGCCTCGTCGAGCACGCCGCGCAACGCCGTGTTGATCTGGTCGCGCGAAGTCAGCGTCTGCTCCAGCGTCATACCGCCGACGAGGTTGCGCAGCGTGGTCGTGGTCAGCTGCTCGACACCGACGATGTAGTTGCTGATCTGGTAGACCGCGGCCTGCGGGTTGGTCACCTGGAAGTAGACCACCGTGTCGATCTGCACGGTCAGGTTGTCCTCGGTGATCACCGGCTGCGGTGGGAAGGACACCACCCGCTCGCGCAGGTCGACGCGGGCACGGATCCGGTCGACGAACGGCAGCAGCAGTGTCAGCTGACCGGACACGGTCTTGCTGTAGCGGCCGAGCCGTTCGATGACCGCGGCCTCGGCCTGCGGTATCAGCGCGATCGACTTCGCGACGATGATGGCGGCGAACACCACCAGCACGCCGACGAGCACCAGGCCGGCGACGGCTCCATCCATGACGATCCCTTCCCTCGTACCCAGTGTGTTCTAGGCGAGCTTCTGGACGACGGCGGTGGCACCGTCGATCTGCACGACGGTCACCTGGTCCCCCGGTTCGTACACGTCGTTCTCGTTGAGCGGCCGCGCCGTCCAGACGTCACCGTCGAGCTTCACCTGTCCCTCGTGCTGGGCCACCCGGTCGAGCACCAGCGCGCTTTTGCCTTCGAGCGCCTTGGCCGGGTCGGGCAGACCGGTGCCAGCCTGGAAGTGCCTTCGCAGCGCGGGCCGCACCAGCACAAGCAACAGGATCGACGCGACGGCGAACACCGCGCCGTGGACCCACAGGTCGTCGAAGATCAGGCTCGATCCGGCCGCGGCCAGCGCCCCGCCGCCCAGCATGAGGAGGAACAGGTCGCCGGTCAGTGCTTCGGCACCGGCGAGCGCCAGCGCGGCAATTAACCAGATCAGCGCAGCGGGCATGGCACCACCCTATCGTCGCGCCCGACCACCTGCGGGCGTAACAACTACACTTCGAACATCATGTGGTGTCCCAGTGTTTCGCTGTCGGTATGGGCCAATGCCTGGTTAGCGGGCGTTGCCGCGCCCGACGATGTTCTCGATGCGCTATCACATTGGGCGCCAAAGCATTCCGTAACCGCCTATGATTCGGTGGCGGCCGGCGCGACTGGTTTGCCCTGGCCCGATCTGGTGGATACGGGCGCGGTGTCGCTGCTGCAGACGCTGCGCACGGCCGCCGGCCCCGGCGTGACGGAACCGCCGATCGGCCTGGCCCTGCCAGTGCCCGGCGACGTTCGGGGGCTGCCCGCAGGCACCCAGTTCCAGCGCGACGCGGTGACCGCGGGCGAGGCCCTCGTCGTCTCCGGTGCAGGGTCGATCGGTCTGGTGCCGGATTTCGAGTACGACGAATTCGAGGATCCCGACGAGTTCGACCGTGACCCCTGCGGGTTGTCGTGGACGGTGTACTCGATACCCGACGCATCCACGCCCGCGGGATATGTCGATCTCGCCGAGGCCGAGTACGCGCTGCGGTCCGCGGTCCGCTCGGCGGCGGACGCGCTCGGTGCACTGCGCGCAGGCGCAGCGGAGATCGACGTGGAGGATCCCCGCGGGCTCGTCGAGCAGGTGCTGGAATCCACCCGCATGCATCGCCTGCCCGACCACGCGCCGAACCGGGCGGCGCGTGTGCTGGAGAACGCCGCGCACGTCGACGCGATCATCTCCGTCAGCGCCGGGCTGATACCGATCGGGCTGCACAGCTCCGCTGAGGTGCAGATCGCCAACGACGCGCTGCGTCCGCTGTCGACCGTGGTGCGCTCGGCCCGACTGGCCGCGGTCGACGCGGTCCTGCGCTCGGCCTGGCGAGGCTAGCCGCAGGCCGGCGTGCACAGCACGCCGTCGACCGAATACCCTTGCAGCGGCGGCGGATTCGTTCCGGGCACCCGCTCAGGGTCCCGGCCGTCGCGCAACTCGGCGAGCAGATCGGCGGCGACACGTGCGAGATCGGCGTTCGGCGTCGCCGCCCTCACGAAGGCCATTCCGGCTTCTTCGGCCTGTTCGCGCAGCTCGGTGTCAAGATCCCACACCACCTCGATGTGGTCGGCGACGAAACCGATCGGACACACGATCACGGCCGAAATGCCGTTCTCGGCGAGCGAGGAAAGATGATCGCCCGCATCGGGTTCCAGCCACGGCACCTGCGGCGGGCCGGATCGGGACTGCCATACCTGGTCGTAATCGTCGTACCCCGCCGCGGCCGCCACCAGCCCGGAGGCATATGCCACCTGACGCTCGTAAAGCTCTGCGCCACAGCGTGACCGGGCGGCCAGCGGAATCGAGTGCGCGGTGAACACCAGGCGCGCATCGTGCGGCACCGCCTTCGCTGCGTCGGTGATCGCGTCGGCGAACATCTGGACGAACAGCGGATGGTCGAAGTACTGACGCAGTTTGATCAGTTGCGGGGCCGCGTCACCGGCCGCCTGCCGTCCCCTGGCGATGTCCTCGACGTACTGCGTGCAACTCGAGTAGCCGCCCCACGCCGACGTGGTGAACACCGCCGCGCGGCGCACCCCGTCATCGCGCATGGCGATCACGGCCTCCTCGACGTACGGCTCCCAGTTGCGGTTGCCGAAGTACACCGGAACGTCGACGTAGGTGCGCAGCCGCTCGATCACCGCCCGGTTGATGCCGTTGATCGGCGAGACGCCGCCGAAATGCAGGTAGTGCTCCGCGACCGACGCCAGCCGCTCCCGCGGGATGCCCCTCCCGCGAGTCACGTTCTCCAGGAACGGCATCACGTCTTCGGGGCGCTCCGGCCCGCCGAACGAGAGCAGCAGGACGGCGTCGATGTCCATTTACCTGAGGTCCGTCACAGCAACTGCGTGCTTGCGCCACCATCGGCGTAGATGACGGTGCCGGTGGTGGCAGGCAGCCAGTCCGACAGCAGGGCGCACACGGTCTTGGCCACCGGGGTCGGGTCCTTCATGTCCCAGCCGACCGGCGCGCGCTGATCCCAGCCCTCCTCGAGCAACCGCATCTGCTCGCCGGCCTCGGCTCCGAGTGCGCCGCCGACGATCGCGCTCATCGCGAGCGTGCGGATCGGCCCGGCCGCGACGAGATTCGAACGCACACCGTACGGCCCGGCCTCGCGCGCGACGAAGCGGTTCACCGACTCGAGCGCACTCTTGGCCACGGTCATCCAGTTGTAGGCGGGCATCGCGCGGGTCGGATCGAAGTCCATGCCGACGATGCTGCCGCCGCGGTTCATGATCGGCAGCGTCGCCTTCGCCAGCGAGGCGTACGAAAAGGCCGAGATGTGAATGCCTTTGGAGACGTCCTCGTAGGGCGCGTCGAAGAACGGGTTGATGCCCATGCCCGATTGCGGCATGAAGCCGATCGAGTGCACCACGCCGTCGATCTTGTTGCCCTCGCCGATCACCTCGGTGATGCGCTCGGACAAGGTGTCGAGGTGCTTCTCGTTCTGCACGTCGAGCTCCAACAGCGGCGCCGGGTTGGGCAACCGGTCGGCGATCCGCTGGATCAGCTTCAGCCGGTCGAACCCGGTCAACACCAGCTCCGCACCCGACTCCTGGGCAACCTTGGCGATGTGGAACGCGATCGACGAGTCGGTGATGATCCCCGTGACGAGGATGCGCTTGCCTTCGAGCAAACCGGTCATGTGAAAGTCCCTCTCTCTTGCGAAAAGATCTAGTGGCCCATACCCATGCCGCCGTCGACGGGGATCACCGCGCCGGCGATATAGCCGGCATCCTCGGATGCCAGGAAGCTGACCGCCCCGGCCACCTCCTCGGCGGTGCCCACGCGCTTGGCGGGTATGAAATCCAGTGCACCGGCCTGGATCCGCTCGTCGAGGGCCCGGGTCATCTCGGTGTCGATGTAACCCGGCGCCACCACGTTGGCGGTGACGTTGACCTTGGACAGCTCACGGGAGATCGAGCGGGCCATCCCGATCAGGCCGGCCTTGGCCGCGGCGTAGTTGGCCTGGTTGCCGATACCCCACATGCCCGACACCGAGCCGATGAAGATGATCCGGCCGAACCGCTTGCGCTGCATGCTGCGCGAGGCCCGCTGCACCACCCGGAACGCGCCGGTGAGGTTGGCGTCGATGACCTCGGTGAACCGGTCTTCGGTCATCCGCATCAGGAACGCGTCCTTGGAGATCCCGGCGTTGGACACCAGCACCTCGACCGGACCCTGATGCTCCTCGACCTCTTTGAACGCGCGGTCGACGGCGTCGTTGTCGGTGACGTCGCACACCACCCCGAACAGTCCCTCGGGCGCCCCGGACCCGCGGTGGGTGACCGCGACCTTGTGCCCGTCGGCGGCCAGGCGCTGCGCGATCGCCAACCCGATCCCCCGGTTACCGCCGGTGACCAGCACCGAGCGGGAGACGAAAGGCGGACGACCACCGGCCGATTCGGATTCGGCGGTCGCTCCGGTGTCCTTGCTCGTCGCGTGCGCAGTCATGTCCGCCAACCTATCGCCTGCCCGCCATTCTTAAGAAATCGCCTTAGTGAAATGCCGCGCTCACAGCGGTAGCCGGCGGTTGATCAGCAGGCTGGCCACCGCCGCCACGGCCGCGAACAGGGCGCCGAGCCGAAGCCAGCCGGTGGTGGCCTCACCGCGCACGGTCTCGTACCCGATCTGGTCCTGGAGGGTGTCGTAGACCTTGTTGAGTTCGTCGAGGTTGGACGCGGTGTAGGCCTCGCCGCCGGCGAGCTCTGCGATCTTCTCCATGCCCTCGTCGTCGACGGGCACCGGGACCCGCTCGTTGTTCACCTCGACCGACCCGTTCGGCGTGCCGAACGAGATCGTCGAGATCGGCACGCCCTGATCCTTGGCGGCCCGTGCCGCGGTGAACGCACCCTTCGGATTGTCGGGGTTGTTCGGCACCGTCTCCTTGCCGTCGGAGAACAGCACGATGTGCGCGGGCGGTGGCGTATCGCCGCCACCGATGACGGCGCCGACGGTGGAGATCGACGACAGTGCGGTGAAGATGGCCTCACCGGTCGCGGTCTTGTCGGCCACCTGAAGATTCTCGATGGCGCGCCGGCTCGCGTCGCGGTTGGTGGTCGGCGAGACCAGAACGTTGGCGGTCCCGGCATAGGCGATGACACCGAGGTTGATGCCCGGCGTGAGCTCGTCGACGAACTTCTTCGAGGCCTCCTGGGCCGCGGCCAGGCGGCTCGGGTCGACGTCGGTGGCGCGCATCGACTGGGAGACGTCGATGGCCAGCACCACCACCGCGCGGTTACGGGGAAGCCGTTGGTCGTGCGTGGGCCCGGCCAACGCAATGGTGCACAACAGCAGCGAGATCGCCAGCAGCACCGCGGGAACGTGACGCAGCGGGCTGGGCCGCTTGGGCGCGACGCTGTCGAGCAGCTCGGTGTTGGCGAAGCGCTGCAACCGCTTTCGCCGGGCGATCTGGGCGGCGGCGTACAACCCGGCCAGCACCAGCAGGACCACCACGAACAGGAGGAACCACCAGATGTGCTGAAAACCGGTGAGCGATAGCGGTCCCAGCAGTGGAACTGTCATCTCAGATCGTCATCCCTTGCAAATCAGTTCGGCAGACGACGGTTGATGAACAGGGCCGCCAGCGTCGCCATCGCCAGGGCCAGCGTTCCCAGCCGCAGCCACCCCACGCTCGCATCGCCGCGGATCGTCTCGTAGCCGATCTGCTGCTGCAGGTTGGCATAGACCTCTCGCAGCTGTTGGAGGCTCGACGCGGTGAACGCCTCGCCGCCGGACAGATCGGCGATCTTCTTGAGCATCTCGTCGTCGACCGGTACGGGCTGGCGCTGGTCGTTGATCTCGACGTAGCCGTACGGCGTGCCGAACGAGATCGTCGAGATCGGCACCCCCTGGTCCTTGGCGGTGCGGGCCGCGGTGTAGGCGCCCTTGGGGTTGTCCGGGTTCGACGGCACGGTCTCCTTGCCGTCGGAGAACAACACGATGCGCGCAGGCGGGGGTTCGTCGCCGCCGCCGATCACCGCCCCCACGGTGGCGATCGCCTGCAGAGCCGTGAAGATGCCCTCACCGGTCGCCGTGCGGTCGGCGAACTCCAGTTTGTCGATTGCGGCCTTGGTGGCCTCCCGGCCCGTGGTCGGCGACACCAGCACCGTCGCCGTGCCCGCGTAGGAGATCAAGCCCAGGTTTATTCCCGGGGTGAGTTCGTCGGCGAACTGTTTGGACGCCTCCTGGGCGGCTGCCATCCGGTTGGGGGCGACGTCGGTGGCGCGCATCGACTGCGAGACGTCCATCACGAGCATCACCACCGCGCGGTTGCGCGGAATGCGGACGTCGTGCGTGGGTCCTGCCATCGCCACCGTCAGCAACACCAGACCGATGACGAGCAGGATCGCGGGAAGATGCCGCCAGCGCGAAGGTCGTTTCGGCGCAACGCTTTCCAACAACTCCATGTTGGCGAACCGCAGCATCCGCCGATGCCGGGCCAGCTGGACGACCATGTAGAGCCCGACGATCCCGACCACCGCGAGCAGGAACAGAAAAAACCAGGCGTTTTCGAAACCCGACAGCGTCATGGGTCCGAGCAACGGCAATGTCATGTGCGCCTAATCATCTCGATATCAGGCGTGGCCCGCCAGCGCGCCACGCCTGCGGTTGGCGACGAACCGGACGACGTCGGCGATCCAGTCGCGATCGGTGCGCAGCGTCAGCAGCGGCGCATCGCATCGCCGCAACGTCCTGGCCACCTCCGCGCGGTGTGCCGCGGCCGCCCGCTCGAAGTCGTCGCGCAACTGCTCGTCGATGGTGAACTCACGGGTCACCCCGGTCTCGGCGTCCTGCAGCACCACTTCGCCGACCGCGGGCAGTTCGACGTCGCGCGGGTCGAGCACTTCGATTCCGAGCACCTCGTGGCGCCCCGCGATGGCCCGCAGCGGGCGCATCCAGTTGATCGGGCCGAGGAAGTCGCTGATGATCACCGCCATGCCACGGCGCCGCTCGGGCCTGCGCAACGCGTCGATCGCGGCGGCCAGGTCCCCGCGGACGCCGGCAGGCGCCTTCGGCATCGTCGCGATCGCGCGCAGCATCTCCTGCTCGTGCATCCGGCCCGACAGCGCAGGCACCCGCCGCACGGTGTCGCCGTTGGCGATGATCGCACCGATCCGGTTACCGCCCCCGCTGTTGAGGAACGTGATCGCCGCCGCGGCGGCCACCGCGAGATCGCGCTTCTCGCAGCCGGTTGTACCGAAGTCGAGGCTGGCCGACATATCGATCACGAGCCAGGTCTCGAGTTCGCGGTCGGCGATCATCTGCCGCACGTGCGGATGCGTGGTGCGCGCCGTGACCGACCAATCCATCCGGCGCACGTCGTCGCCGGGCTGGTAGAGCCGTGACTCCCCCGGTTCCGAACCCGGGCCGGGCAGCAGGCCGAGGTGGTCGCCGTGCAGCACGCCGTCGAGCTTGCGGCGCACCGTCAGCTCGAGCTTGCGCAGCGCCGCGCTCAGCGCGGGGTCACGGATCTCGCCGCGCTTCAGCGACGGCAGATCGACGGAGCGTCGGGAGCTGGTCACCGATTGCTGGCCGCACCAGCGGCGGCGGGCACGACGGGTGGCACCGAATGACCTTGCTGCGGAATGGCGTTCACCTGCGGCAGGGCCACGGTCTGCAGGATACGGTTGATCACCGTCTCGGCAGAGATCTCGTCGGCCAACGCGTCGTAGGTCAACACCAACCGGTGCCGCAGCACATCGGGGATGACCTCAACGACATCCTGCGGGATCACGTAGTCGCGTCCCCGCACGAGAGCCAGCGCGCGCGACGCCGCGATGATGCCCAGCGATGCGCGCGGCGAGGCGCCGTAGGCGATCCACGCCTTCGCATCGGGCATCCCGAACTTCTCGGGCTGACGCGTCGCGGTCACCACACGGACGACGTAGTCGACCAGCGCGTGGTGCACAAAGTTGTTGGCCGCCACGTCCTGCAGACGCAGCAGGTCGCCGGGCGCAAGGATCTGCTTGGGCTCCGGCGGCTTGACGCCCATCCGGTAGATGATCTCCCGCTCCTCCTCGGGCGACGGGTAGTCGATGTTCAGCTTGAACAGGAAGCGGTCCCGCTGAGCCTCGGGCAGGGCATACACGCCCTCCTGCTCGATCGGGTTCTGCGTGGCCATCACCAGGAACGGCTGGGGCAACGGGAACGTCTTACCGCCGATGGAGATCTTGCGCTCGGCCATGACCTCGAGGAGCGCCGACTGCACCTTGGCAGGGGCGCGATTGATCTCGTCGGCGAGCAGGAAATTGACCACGACGGGCCCGAGCTCGATGTCGAACTCCTCCTTGCCCACCCGGTAGATGCGGGTACCGACGATGTCGGTCGGTACCAGGTCGGGCGTGAACTGGATGCGGGCGAAGGTGCCGCCCACCACCTTGGCGAAGGTCTCGACGGCCAGCGTCTTGGCCACGCCGGGCACACCCTCTAGCAGTACGTGGCCCTTGGCGAGCAAACCGACCAGCATGCGCTCGACCAGTTGGTCCTGTCCGACGATGATGCGCTTGACCTCGAAGACGGCCCGCTCGAGCGTGTGGACCTCCTGCTGCAGACCGCCGTTCTGGGAAGCCGGGCCCGACGGTGCGGCGTGTGAGCCCTGGTATCCCTGTGCCGGTGCCTGGCCGGGGTAGCCTCCAGGCCCCTGCGACGGCCCACTCGGTGAGGTCATCAACGTTCCTTCCACATAACTCGCTGGTCAAAGCGGCGCAGGCCGGTCGCGGCCGCACGCTCGACGTCAACTATTCCAGGCACGGCAGAATCCGTCGACGCCGCCCGAAACGTTCAGCTTCGGCTCAGGCTCCGCTCAGGATTCGATGATGCGCGCCACATACGGCTGAAGGCCGGAGTGACGCACCGGGCCCACCGTGACCTTGCCCGCGCTGCCCGAGGACTCGAGCATCTGTCCGCCGCCCAGGTAGATGGCGACGTGCTGGCTGCCGCCGGGACCCCAGAACAGCAGGTCGCCGCGCTTGGCCTGCGACGTCGGCACCTTACGGCCGGTGTCGTACTGGTCGCCGGAGTACTTCGGGATCAGCACCCCGACCCCGGCGAACGAGAATTGGGTGAAACCCGAGCAGTCGAACCCGACGGTGTTGGCCCCCGAGTCGATGCCCCGGCTCGGGCCGTTGGGCTTGCCGCCGCCCCATGAGTACGGCACGCCCATCTGTGAGGCGCCGCGACGGATGACGTACTCGATCGCCTGCGGTCCGCGCACCCGGCCCGGCGCGACACTCGCCGTGGCCGCCTCGGGTGGCGCGAGACCCAGGGTGGACAGGAACTTGCGGCCCAGGCTCATCGTGACTTCGGTGGCCTGGGCGGTCGCCGCGAGCGACGCGTTGGCGATCGCGAGAGGATCGCCAGGGGCGCCGGCGCTGATCAATTTGGGCAGCGTCGGATCCCACTGGCCGTCTTCGGGTGCGGACGTCGCCGGCGTCGCCAGCCCGACGGTGAGCGCGACGGTCGCCACCAGCAGCGCACAACCGCCCAAGAACCGAATCAGCTTGACACGCAAAGTTTTCCTAACGTCTTTCGCTTCTGACCGCTCACCATTCGATGAGACGAGTCGCGTACGGGGTCATGCCGCTGGTACGTACCGGCGAAATCTTCACCACCGAACCCGTATAGGGCGCTTCGATCATTTGTCCGTCGCCGAGGTACAGCGCCACGTGCTGGCTGGCGTTGGGGCCCCAGAACAACATGTCGCCGCGGCGCATCTGTGACGTCGGGACCTTGCGCCCGGCGTTGTACTGGGAACCCGAATAGTGGTCGAGCTTGATGCCGACGCCTGCGAACGCGTAGAGCATCAGGCCCGAACAGTCGAAACCGACTGTGCCCGCACCGGAGTCGATGCCGCGGCTCGGTCCGGCAGCGTTGCCGCCGCCCCACGAGTAGGGCACGCCCATCTGCGACATGGCCCGCTTGATCACGAACTCGGTCGCCTGCCTGCCGTAGACGCGGGGAATCGCGCCGTTGTTGAAGGCCGGCGCGGCGGCCGGTTGCGGGAGGATTCCCAGCGACTGCAGGAACTTGCGACCGAGGTCCTGGGTCACCTGTGCCGAGGTCGACGCGATACCGAGAACCGCGTTGATGATCGCGATCGGGTCGCCGCTGACGAAGGCGCTGGGGATCGCGGGCAACGTCGGGTCCCACGGCGTGGCCCAGTTACCGGTGCCGGGGTCGACGCCCTGCGGGGCGCGGTCCCAGTCCGGGCTTTTCGGCGTCGCGGCGGCCGCCGGTTGCGCGGCAGCCCCCGCCGGTTGCGTCGGAGCGGCCTGAGTACGCGCCTCGGCGAGCTTGGTCTGCGCGGCCTTGCGCTCGGCGGCCAGCTTGTCGAGCTGAGCCTGCTGGGACTTGAAGGTCTCCTGCGCGTTGGTCAGAGCCGAAACCGCGGATTGCTGGCTGGCTTCGGCGTCGGCGACGGCCTTGTCGGCGTTCTGCTTGGCTAGCCGCGCTGCGGACTCGCGGTTGACCTGCTCGGTGCGGGCCCGCTGCAGATCGGCGATCACCTGCTGCGAGCTGATCGCCAGCGTCTGCCCTGCCGCGGCGGTCTTGATGACCTCGGCGGGATCGCCCGCGGTCAGGTAAGAGTCCGAGGGGCCGTTTACGTACGTCGCGGCGGCGAAGGAGTTGAACCGCTTCTGCGCCTGCTCGATCGCGATGTTGGCGTGCTCGACGCGCTGCCGGCTCGCGTCGACCTCACGCTGTGCGGCGTCGGCGTTGTCTCGGGCGGTCTGCACGTCGAGGATCGCCTTGTTGACGCTTTCCTGTTGCTGCTGAATCTCGGCGCCGAGATCCTGCAACTTCTGATCGGCATCGGCGACGGCGGCGACCAGCGCGGCGAGGCTGTCGGGGCTGCCGGGTTGCGCGAGGGCCAGGCCGGGCGTCGTGGACAACATGGCTGCCACGATCAGGGCCGCGCAGAACCGTCCACACGGCCGCGTAGCGGATGCGCCAGGTGTGCGTCTCATCCGACTCAGTTCTCCTATGGCTTCAGGCGAACGTGCGGACACATTCGTCACGGTGACTGTGCTCATTTGTCACACGATGCACATCTACAACACAGTTACCGATTGCACCGTACGTCACATCTGACGCCAAAGAAACTTAAGTCGCGAATTACAAGTTTGTAATTGAAAGAAGTGTTATCGGGTCGTGACTTCGCCCGTACCGGGGCGTTCCGCGGCCGCCCCAAAACCGTTGGCGCAGTGGGTTTTTAGGCGTTCTCGCGCGACGCTTGACGCTTGGCGCGAACCTGCAAAAGTCGCGTACCGATAACGGCGGCAACCACTCCCAGAACGACCACAATCGTCAATGCGGTCCACGGAAAGTGTGTTGCCGTCAGCTCACTGAGGAAATTCTGCGAACCCTGCACCGGACCGCGCCCTTCGGCGACGTCCTGGCCCGCCTCCAGTGTCATGCGGTCGAAGGTCGTACTGAAGGTGCCCGAGTCCGTCGGGCTGAGCACCAGCACCGTCGACCCGGGAAACGCCTCGCCCACCTCGGTCGCGACATCGCGCAGTGGCGTGTCGATCGGCGGGTTCTGGTTCACGACGACGATCTTCAGGTCGATGCCCTTCTGCTGGGCCTCGGCGACCACGTCGGGCAGACCCTCGTTTTCGGGTGTGGGCGAGGCGCTCACCCCGTCGTCGCGGACGTCTTCGATGACCAGGTTCAAACACGTGTCGACCGGCGTGGTCGCGGGGTCCATGCCCACGGGCCCGCAGACGTCGGGCGGGATGTAGGCCGGCAGTAACGGAATCACATGTGGTCCGAACACAGAAGAACCGTACGTGATGGGTACTCAGCAGAGTGACAGCACGCGCGGTGGGTACGAGACTGAGAACCGACCCTGACCGTTTTACAGGACAAGCGTACTGTTAGAGTTGTAACGCGGCCGTCACAGCCCGTCGGCTGCGAGAACTAGCCGGGAGTTGATGTGAGCAAAGGTAATACGGAAAATTCTTCCCCCAATTCTTTTGACGCCCGCGACACCCTGAAGGTCGGAGACAAGAGCTACGAGATCTACCGCCTCGACGCGGTGCCGGGTACCGACAAGCTGCCCTACAGCCTGAAGGTCCTTGCCGAGAACCTGCTGCGCAACGAGGACGGCGCCAACATCACCAAGGACCACATCGAGGCCATCGCCAACTGGGATCCCGACGCCGATCCCAGCGTGGAGATCCAGTTCACCCCCGCGCGCGTGGTGATGCAGGACTTCACCGGTGTGCCGTGCATTGTCGACCTGGCCACCATGCGCGAAGCGATCGCCGACCTCGGCGGTGACCCCGAGAAGGTCAACCCCCTCGCCCCCGCCGACCTGGTGATCGACCACTCGGTGATCGCCGACCTGTTCGGCCGCGAAGACGCGTTCGAGCGCAACGTCGAGATCGAGTACGAACGCAACGGCGAGCGCTACCAGTTCCTGCGTTGGGGCCAGGGCGCCTTCGACGACTTCAAGGTGGTTCCGCCGGGCACCGGCATCGTCCACCAGGTCAACATCGAATACCTGGCCAGCGTCGTGATGGACCGCGGTCGGGCGGGCGAAGCAGGGGCGGGTGAAGAGATCCGCGTTGCCTACCCGGACACCTGTGTGGGCACCGACAGCCACACCACCATGGTCAACGGTCTCGGCGTGCTCGGCTGGGGCGTCGGCGGTATCGAGGCTGAGGCCGCGATGCTCGGCCAGCCCGTGTCGATGCTCATTCCCCGTGTCGTCGGGTTCAAGCTGACCGGTGAGCGGCAACCGGGCGTGACGGCCACCGATGTGGTGCTCACGGTCACCGAGATGCTGCGCGAGCACGGTGTGGTTGGCAAGTTCGTCGAGTTCTACGGCGACGGTGTGGCCGAAGTGCCGCTGGCCAACCGGGCCACGCTGGGCAACATGAGCCCCGAGTTCGGTTCCACCGCGGCGATCTTCCCCATCGACGAGGAGACCATCAGTTATCTGCGCTTCACCGGGCGCAGTGAGGAACAACTGGCGCTGGTCGAGGCGTACGCCAAGGAACAGGGCATCTGGCACGACCCGAAGCAGGAACCCAAGTTCTCCGAGTACATCGAGCTGGACCTGTCCGACGTGGTGCCGTCGATCGCCGGACCGAAGCGCCCGCAGGACCGCATCGCGCTCAACGAGGCCAAGTCTGCCTTTCGCCGGGACATTCTCGACTATGTCGGCGACGACCAGCAGGAGGCGGAGTATTCCAAGCTCGACGAAGCCGTCGATGAGACCTTCCCTGCAAGCGATCCGGTGCGCAATACCGAGTACGCCAGCAACGGCGCGCCGCCCGGGCACGTCGAATCGGCGGCGGTTGAACCGGAGGGCCGGCCGAGCAAGCCGGTGACCGTGAAATCGGACGAATTGGGCGAGTTCGTGCTCGACCACGGCGCGGTGGTGATCGCAGCGATCACGTCGTGCACCAACACCTCCAACCCCGAGGTGATGCTCGGCGCGGCGCTGCTGGCCAAGAACGCGGTCGACAGGGGGCTGACCACCAAGCCGTGGGTGAAGACGACGATGGCGCCGGGCTCGCAGGTGGTCACCGACTACTACGAGAAGGCTGGACTGTGGCCGTATCTGGAGAAGCTGGGCTTCTTCTTGGTCGGCTACGGCTGCACGACTTGCATCGGCAATAGTGGCCCCCTGCCCGAGGAGATCAGCAAGGCCGTCAACGACAACGACCTCGCGGTGACGGCGGTGCTGTCGGGCAACCGCAACTTCGAGGGCCGCATCAACCCGGACGTGAAGATGAACTATCTGGCGTCCCCACCACTGGTGGTCGCCTACGCCCTGGCGGGCAAGATGGACTTCGACTTCGACAACGACTGCCTGGGCACCGACTCCGACGGCAACGAGGTGTACCTGCGCGACATCTGGCCGTCGCAGTCCGACATCAACGACACGATCGCCGATGCGATCAGCCAGGAGATGTTCACCAAGAACTACGCCGACGTCTTCAAGGGTGACGAGCGCTGGCGCAACCTGCCGACCCCGGAGGGCAACACCTTCGAATGGGCCGACGACTCGACCTACGTGCGCAAGCCCCCGTACTTCGACGGGATGTCGGCCGAACCTGAACCGGTGACCGATATCAAGGGCGCGAGAGTGCTGGCGCTGCTGGGTGATTCGGTGACCACCGACCACATATCCCCGGCCGGTGCCATCAAGCCGGGCACGCCTGCGGCGCAGTATCTCGACGAGCATGGCGTCGAACGTGCGGACTACAACTCGTTCGGTTCCCGGCGCGGCAACCACGAGGTGATGATCCGCGGTACGTTCGCCAACATCCGACTGCGCAACCAGTTGCTCGACGACGTCTCGGGTGGCTACACCCGCGACTTCACCAAGGACGGCGAGCAGGCATTCATCTATGACGCCGCGCAAAACTATGCGGCGCAGGATATTCCGCTCGTCGTGCTCGGCGGCAAGGAGTACGGTTCGGGTTCGTCGCGCGACTGGGCGGCCAAGGGCACGGGGCTGCTGGGTGTGCGCGCGGTGATCACCGAGTCGTTCGAGCGGATCCACCGGTCGAACCTGATCGGCATGGGCGTGATCCCGCTGCAGTTCCCTGAGGGCGAGTCGGCGGAGTCGCTGGGCATCGACGGCACAGAGACGTTCGACATCACCGGCATCGAAGAGCTCAACGAGGGTAAGACGCCCAAGACGGTGCACGTCACCGCGGCAAAGGAGGACGGCTCCAAGGTCGAGTTCGACGCGGAAGTGCGCATCGACACCCCGGGTGAGGCTGACTACTACCGCAACGGCGGCATCCTGCAGTACGTACTGCGCAATATGCTCGAGAACCAGTAGCTCGGAAGGGACAGCCGCGTTGCCCCGGGTGACCGACGACCACCTGGCGGCGCGTCGTCGGCAGATCCTCGACGGCGCCCGCCGGTGTTTCGCGGAGTACGGCTACGACAAGGCGACCGTGCGGCGGCTCGAGCAGACGATCGGGCTGTCGCGCGGCGCCATCTTCCACCACTTCCGCGACAAGGACACCCTGTTCTTCGAACTGGCCCGTGAGGACGCCGAGCGCATGGCCGATGTCGCCGCGCGCGAGGGGCTGGTCCAAGTCATGCGCGACATGCTGGCCGCGCCCGATCAGTTCGACTGGCTGGCCACCCGCCTCGAGATCGCGCGAAAGCTGCGCAACGATCCGGAATTTCACCGCGGTTGGGCAGAGCGGTCCGCCGAACTGTCGGTGGCCACGACCCAGCGGCTGCGCATGCAGAAACAGGCGGGCCGGCTGCGCGACGACGTCCCCAGCGCCGTGTTGCAGACCTATCTCGACCTCGTCCTCGACGGCCTGGTCGCACGTTTGGCGTCGGGGGACGATCCCGAAAAGCTCAGTGCCGTACTGGACCTGGTCGAGGCGTCACTGCGGCAGCGACGCGACCAAGAGACCGTGCGGCAGGGCGACTAGCGGCGCCTGCTGCGGTGGTTCGGACCCCCACGGCTGCGCATCGTGGTACCCGACTCACGCAGCATGCTGTGGATCGAACCGTACGAGCGTCCCGTGGACGCGACCAGAGTACGGATACTTGCCCCACCCTCGTAAGCACTCCGCAGCTCGTTGAGCAACTGGTCTCTCGACTTGTCCAGCTTCTTCATCAGCACCTCCCCGCTTCGATGCCCCGACGGATACCCAGCGTAGAAAGCGGTTACACACAGCGTTTGAAATTGGCCAAACGCTTCGCGTAATGGCCAAGCCGGGTCAAGCCAACTCGATCAGGTCGCGATAATCCTCGGACCAGTAGTCCTCGGTGCCATCCGGAAGCAGGACCACGCGTTGCGGTTCGAGCGCCTCGGCGGCCCCGGGATCATGGGTCACCAACACCACCGCGCCGACGTAGCTGCGCAGCGCATCGAGCACCTGCTCGCGCGATGCGGGATCGAGGTTATTCGTCGGCTCGTCGAGCAGCAGCACGTTCGCGGTCGACGCGACCAGGCCGGCCAGCGCCAGCCGGGTCTTCTCGCCGCCGGACAGCGTGCCCGCCGGCTGATCCAGCTGCGGTCCGCTGAACATGAAGGCGCCCAAGAGCCCGCGCAGATCCTGCTCGCCGGTGTCGGGCGCCGCGTGGCGGATGTTCTCCCACACCGTCGCGTTGTTGTCGAGGGTGTCGTGCTCTTGGGCGAAGTAGCCGAGCTTGAGGCCATGACCGGGTTCGAGTCGACCGGCGTCGGGCGTCTCCGTTCCCGCCAGCAGGCGCAACAGGGTGGTTTTGCCTGCACCGTTGAGTCCCAGCACCACTACTCGTGACCCACGATCGATCGCCAGGTCGACGCCGGTGAAGACCTCGAGTGAGCCGTAGTTCTTGGTCAACCCCTTGGCGACGAGCGGGGTTCGCCCACACGGCGCGGGGGTCGGGAACTTGATGCGCGCCACTTTGTCGGCGACGCGTTCCTCGTCGAGTGCGGCCATCATCCGATCCGCGCGACGCAGCATGTTCTGCGCGGCAACGGCTTTGGTGGCCTTGGCCCCCATTTTGGCCGCCTGGGTACGCAGCGCGGACGCCTTGCGTTCGGCGTTGGCGCGTTCGCGGCGGCGCCGGGCTTCGTCGGTCGCCCGGGCGTCGAGGTATTTCTGCCAGCCCATGTTGTAGACGTCGACTTCGCTGCGGACGGCGTCGAGGAACCACACCCGGTTCACCACGTCGGCGAGCAGATCGACGTTGTGACTGATGACGACCAGGCCACCGGGATGGTTCTGCAGGAACTCCCGCAGCCAGCCGATGGAGTCGGCGTCGAGGTGGTTGGTCGGTTCGTCGAGCAGCAGCGTCGTGCTCGAGCCCGCGCCGCTGTCGGAGGCGGCGAACAGGATCCGGGCCAGTTCCACGCGCCGGCGCTGCCCGCCGGAGAGTGTGCGCAGCGGTTGGGTGAGGACCCGCTCCGGCAGCCCGAGGCTGGCGCAGATCCGGCCGGCCTCGCTCTCGGCGGCGTAACCGCCCAGCGCGGCGAACCGCTCCTCGAGTTGGCCGTACTTGCGCACGGCCTTGTCGCGGGCGGCGTCGTCGGCGACTTCGGCCATCAGAAGCTGCTGCTTCTCGAGTTCGGCAAGCAGGGTGTCCAGGCCGCGCGCGGAGAGGACCCGGTCCCTGGCGAGCACGTCCAGGTCGCCTTCTCTGGGATCCTGTGGCAGATAACCGATCTCGCCGTTGCGGATGATGTCGCCCGCATACGGCTCGCCCTCGCCGGCGAGGATGCGCATCGTGGTGGTCTTACCCGCGCCGTTGCGGCCGACCAGTCCGATCCGGTCGCCGGGCTGCACGCGAAGCGCGGTCCCGTCGGTGGACAGCAATGTGCGCGCCCCGGCGCGGACCTCGAGGTCCGTTGCGGTGATCACGCTGTGCTGTCCTTACTTATCGTCGGTGAATGCGGGGTCTCGTTTTTCGGCGCGCGCCGCCACCGCTTCTTCGAAGTTGGCGGTGAGCAAACGGACGAACAGTTGTCCGAGACCCTCGGTTTGCATATGCCCTTCCAGGCTACCGGCGTCCAGTCCACTCCAAAGTGTGCGCTTGGTCAACTCGATTCCAGGCCGGGAGAACGCCGCAATGCGCTCCCCCATCTGGTAGCAAACCTCTAGCAGGTCCTCGCCGGGCACCGCGCGCGACACCAGGCCGATGCGTGCGGCCTCCGCGGCGTCGACGTCACGTCCGGTCAGCATCAGCTCGAACGCCCGCGACGTGCCGATGGCTCGCGGAAGCAGATAGGACAACCCCAGCTCACTGGCGGTCAGGCCGTTGTTGATGCCGGCCGCGCGGAAGTAGGCACCGTCGGCTGCCACGCGGATGTCGCAGGCCAGCGCCAGGCACAAGCCCCCGCCGATCGCGGCGCCGTTGACCGCCGCGATGACCGGCTGGTGCATCTTGCGCAGGGACAGGATGACGTCGTCGAGCACCTCCATCGAGCGCAGCGCGAACGTCGGCCGGGTCAACCCGTCGATGTGCGGCACGGAACCGGCCGACTTGTGATCCGCCCCCGAGGAGAATCCGCGGCCTGCACCCGTGAGCACGACCGCCCGCACCGAATTGTCGTAGGTCAGCTCGTCGAGCACCTTCTTGAGTGGAACCATGACGTCGAACGCCATGGAGTTCATCCGTTCGGGGCGGTTCAGCGTGACCAGCGCGAGGCCGGGGCGCGGTCGGTCGACCAGGACGAAGCCGCTCTCGTGATCGTCGGTGTTGTTGTCTGCGTGCTCGCTCACCCATGCACGCTATCGCGTGCGGACGATCACTCCGGCTGACCGTTGTCCTGCGCGGCGATCGCCGCGTCGATGTCGAACTCCTTGACGCGCTGAACCAGTTCCTCGAGGGCGGCCGGCGGCAACGCGCCTGCCTGGTTGAACACCAGCTTGCCTTTCTTGAACGCCATCAGCGTGGGGATGGACCGGATGTCGGCCGCGGCGGCCAGCTCCTGCTCGGCCTCGGTGTCGACCTTGGCGTACACCACATCGGGGTGTTGTTCGGAGGACGCCGCGAACGTGGGCGCGAACGCCTTACACGGGCCACACCACGACGCCCAGAAATCCACCAGCACGATCTCGTTGTCATTGATGGTGTTGTTGAATTGTTCGGCAGTGATGTCTTGGGTAGCCACGTTGATTCCTAACGCTGATGGTCAGCTGTCTGTTCCCAGCCTACGGACGGATACCCAGTTCAGTGCGGCCGCGCTCGAAGAATTCGGTGATCCGGGCGGCCAGAGTGTCGACGTCATGTGTGGCGTCGAGTGGATAAAGGGCCCCGAACGGCGCGTTCCAGAACGGACCCGTCCGCTGTTGCCACGGGCCGACGTACGCATACGGCGTCGGATGGGTTTCGTCACCGGCCGAGACCCCGTAGTTCACCGCGTCCTCGACGGCGGCGACGTCGAAGTGTTCCGGCCACAGCGTCGGATGCTGCTCCGGTAGAACATGTTTCAGCGCATATCCGCCGGCGTAGTGGGCACGCTGAAGCCACGCCGCGGCATCGGGATCGAGCTCGAGATCGGCGTCGGCGGGCAACGGGTCGACGATCCGGTAGACGCCGTCGGGAGGGCCGGGCGCCACACCGGCCGCCTCGGCGATGGCCTCGACTCGGCCGGCCAGCGGAACGCTGCCGTCCAGAAACACCAGGTCGGTGCCGTGCACCGACAGGGGTAGGGCGACCGCGGCGAACCCGTCAGGCCGAACGGCGAGCCTGATCGTGCCTGCGGACCGGTATTGCGGGCCGGCGATCAGGCTTTCGGCCACCCCGCGCAGTTGGCGGCGAGTGGCGACGTAAGGGTGCGTCATATCGCATCGAGCGTACGGACGCCGCGCGCCGAATCCGACGCCGCCTGTGCTAGACCGTGAAACCGAGCGCGCGCAGCTGTTCGCGGCCGTCCTCGGTGATCTTGTCCGGGCCCCACGGCGGGTTCCACACCCAGTTGATCTTCAACTCGTTGACCAGCCCTGCGCCGACCAGCGCTGTGCGCGACTGGTCCTCGATCACATCGGTGAGGGGGCAGGCGGCCGAGGTCAGCGTCATATCGATCAACGCGACCTTGCCCTGCTCCCCCTGCTCGACGTTGATCCCGTAGACCAGGCCCAAATCGACGACGTTGATACCGAGCTCGGGGTCGACGACGTCGCGCATCGCCTCCTCGAGGTCGAACAACAGTTCCTCGTTGGGTACTGCGGTGTCACTCATCCTGCCTCCTGAAATCTCTCCGATGCCTGTGACAGTGCATCTTTGAAAGCCATCCACCCCAGCAACGCGCACTTGACCCGCGCCGGATACTTCGCGACACCGGCGAATGCGATGCCGTCCCCGATGACGTCCTCGTCGCCTTCGACGGTCCCGCGCGAGGAGATCATCTCGCTGAACGCGGCGACGGTCTTGAGTGCGTCGCCGACGCTCTGGCCGATCACCTGATCGGTCAGCACCGATGTCGAGGCCTGGCTGATCGAACAGCCCTGCCCGTCATAGGAGATGTCGACCACCTGCTCACCGTCGTGGGACAACGCCACCCGCAGTGTCACCTCGTCACCACACGTCGGGTTGACGTGGTGAACCTGCGCGCCGTAGGGCTCTCGCAATCCGCGGTTGTGCGGGTGCTTGTAGTGATCGAGGATCACTTCCTGATAGATCTGATCCAGCCGCACGTCAGTCCCTGCTGAAGAATTCGACGGCCCGGCGCACACCTGCCACCAACCGATCGACCTCGTCGAAGGTGTTGTAGACCGCGAACGACGCCCGTGCGGTCGCGGCGATCCCGAACCGCCGATGCAGCGGCCACGCGCAATGGTGGCCGACGCGCACCGCCACGCCCTCGTCGTCGAGCACCTGCCCCACGTCGTGCGCATGCACTCCGTCGACGACGAAACTGACTGGCGAGCCCCGGTTCTCCAGCGACGTCGGCCCGATGATGCGCACGCCGTCGATCGCGGTCAGTCCCTCCAACGCGGCGGCCACGAGCTCGGCTTCGTGTGCTTCGACGGCGCCCATCCCGATCTCGCGCAGGTAGCGCGCCGCGGCGGCCAACCCGACTACTTGCGATGTCACCGGCGTTCCGGCCTCGAAGCGCTGCGGCGCAGGCGCGTACGTCGTCTCTTCCATCGTGACGGTCTCGATCATCGACCCGCCGGTCAGAAACGGTGGCATCGCGTTCATCAGCGCAGACCGCCCGTATAGCACGCCGATCCCGGTCGGTCCCAGCATCTTGTGCCCGGAGAACGCCGCGTAGTCGACGTCGAGCGCATGCAGGTCGACGGGCTGGTGCGGCACCGACTGGCAGGCGTCGAGCAGGGTCAACGCGCCGACGGCCTTGGCGCGCGCAACCAGCTCGCCAACCGGCGCCAATGCGCCGGTGACATTCGAATGATGGCTGAAGGCAACGAGCTTCACACGCTCATCGAGCTGCAGCGAATCGGGGTCGATGCGTCCCGCCTGATCACCTGAGTCGGTGACGCCGTACCACTTGAGCGTGGCTCCCGTCCGGCGCGCCAACTCCTGCCAGGGAACCAGGTTGGCGTGGTGTTCGAGTTCGGTCGTCACGATCACGTCGCCGGGCCCGACAGCGTGGTCGAACCGCGAGTCCCCCATCACGTACGAGACCAGGTTGATCGCCTCGGTCGCGTTCTTGGTGAACACCAACTCATCGGCATCGGCACCGACGAACGCCGCGATGTCGGCGCGGCCGTCCTCGTAGGCGTCGGTCGCCTCCTCCATCAACTGGTGCGCGCCGCGGTGCACCGCGCCGTTGGAGGTCACCAGGAACTCGCGCTCGGCGTCGAGGACCTGCACCGGCCGTTGCGAAGTAGCCCCGGAATCCAGATACGCCAACGTGTTTCCACCGCGCATCTGCTTCTTCAGGATCGGGAAGTCCGCGCGGATGGCGGTCAGATCCAGCGGGCGAACGGTGGCGGTCATGGCTACGCCTCCGCGGCCGCCGTCTGCGCGAAGCGGACGTAGCCCTTCTCCTCGAGCTCGTCGGCGAGCTCTGGACCACCGGAGGTCACGATGCGTCCGTCGACGAACACGTGCACGAACTGCGGCTGGATGTAGCGCAGGATGCGGGTGTAGTGGGTGATCAACAGCACGCCACCGTTCTCGGTCTCGGCGTACCGGTTGACGCCTTCGCTGACCACCCGCAGCGCGTCGACGTCCAGGCCGGAGTCGGTCTCGTCGAGGATCGCGATCTTCGGCTTGAGCAGGGCCAGCTGCAGGATCTCGTGGCGCTTCTTCTCACCACCGGAGAACCCCTCGTTTACACTGCGTTCGGAGAACGACTGGTCGATGTCGAGGTCGCTCATCGCCGACTTGACCTCTTTGACCCAGTGCCGCAGCTTCGGCGCCTCACCGCGTACGGCTGTGGCGGCCGTGCGCAGGAAGTTCGACATCGACACACCCGGCACCTCGACCGGGTACTGCATCGCGAGGAACAGGCCGGCGCGGGCGCGTTCGTCGATGCTCATCTCCAGCACGTCCTGGCCGTCGAGCGTGATCGAACCGGACGTCACCGTGTACTTGGGGTGACCGGCGATCGCGTAGGACAGCGTGGACTTGCCGGAGCCGTTGGGTCCCATCACCGCGTGGGTCTCCCCCGACCTCACGGTCAGGTCGACACCCTTGAGGATCGGGATCTCGGTCTGCTCAGGGGTGTGCACCGAGACGTGCAGGTCTTTGACTTCAAGTGTGGTCATGATTGGGCTGTTCTCGATTCCGTGATCGCTAGTTCTCGTTCGATTGCTTCGGTGAGGCGCTCGCGCACTGCGGGCACGGCGATCTTCGCGATGATCTCGTTGAAGAAGCCGCGCACCACCAAACGTCGCGCCTGATCCTCCGGGATGCCGCGGGCCCGCAGATAGAACAACTGCTCGTCGTCGAAACGCCCGGTGGCACTTGCGTGTCCAGCTCCGACGATCTCGCCCGTCTCGATCTCGAGGTTGGGCACCGAGTCGGCGCGAGCGCCGTCGGTGAGCAGCAGGTTGCGGTTCACCTCGAAGGTGTCGGTGCCGGTGGCCTCCGCGCGGATCAACACGTCACCGACCCACACGGTGTGCGCATCGGGCAGGTTGGATGCCGGATCACCCTGCAGCGCACCCTTGTACAGCACATCGGACTTGCAGTTCGGGTGGGCGTGGTCGACCAGCAGTCGCGACTCGAAGTGCTGGCCGTCGTCGGCGAAGTAGGTGCCGAGCATCTTGGCGTCGCCGCCGGGCGCGGTGAAACGCACGTTCGCCGTCGTCCGCACCACGTCCCCGCCGAGCGTCACGTTGACGTGGCCGAGGACGGCGTCCTTGCCGAGGCGCGCGTGATGCGCGCTGACGTGGACGGTGTCGTCGGCCCAGTCGGCGATCCAGATCACCCCGAGGCCTGCCGAATCGCCGACGATGATCTCGACGTTGTCGGCGTAGGTCCCGCTGCCGCGCAGGTCCACCACGACGATCGCGCGGGAGAGTTCTTCGACGCGGATCTGCAGATGCCCGTAGGCGACCGAACCCTCGCCGGGACCGTCGATGTCGATCTCGATCGGTTCGGCGATCTCGGTGTCGCGGCCCACCGTGACGATCGTCGCGCTGTCGAACGACGAGTACGCCTGTGCCGCAACGCGGTCGGCGGGCACGCCGCCCTGGCCGAGCCGCTCGTCGTCGCGGCCGACCTTCTCGATGGTGACCCCGGGGCGCTCGCTCACGGTAATGCCGGCGCTCCCCGAGGCGACCGCGGATCCGTCGTGCAGACCGCGCAGGCGCTTCAATGGCGTGAACCGCCAGATCTCGTCGCGACCGCCGGGCACCTCGAAGGCGTTCACGTCGAACGACGTGAAGATCTCGCCCTTGTTGAGTGCCGACCCGGCCGGTGTCCCCTCGATCGCAGTGGTCAGATTCTGTGCCGTCACTATCCAACCGCGCCTTCCATCTGAAGTTCGATCAGCCGGTTGAGCTCCAACGCGTACTCCATCGGAAGCTCCTTGGCGATCGGCTCGACGAAGCCGCGCACCACCATCGCCATCGCCTCGTCCTCGGTCAGGCCGCGGCTCATCAGGTAGAACAGCTGATCCTCGCTGACCTTCGACACCGTGGCCTCGTGGCCCATCGTGACGTCGTCCTCGCGGATGTCGACGTAGGGGTAGGTGTCGGAGCGGCTGATCGTGTCGACAAGCAGCGCATCGCATTTCACGCTCGACCGCGATCCGTGGGCGCCCTTGTTGACCTGGACAAGGCCGCGGTACGAGGCCCGGCCACCGGCGCGGGCCACGGACTTGGACACGATGTTGCTCGACGTGTTCGGCGCCAGGTGCAGCATCTTGGCACCGGTGTCCTGGTGCTGACCCTCCCCGGCGAACGCCACTGAGAGCACCTCACCGCGAGCGTGCTCACCGGTCATCCACACCGCGGGGTACTTCATGGTGACCTTGGAGCCGATGTTGCCATCGACCCACTCCATCGTCGCGCCGGCCTCCGCCCTGGCCCGCTTGGTGACCAGGTTGTAGACGTTGTTCGACCAATTCTGGATGGTCGTGTAGCGGCAGCGGCCGCCGGACTTGACGATGATCTCGACGACCGCGGAGTGCAACGAGTCGCTCTTGTAGATGGGCGCGGTGCAGCCCTCGACGTAGTGCACGTAGGCACCCTCGTCGACGATGATCAGCGTGCGCTCGAACTGGCCCATGTTCTCGGTGTTGATCCGGAAGTAGGCCTGCAGCGGGATGTCGACGTGCACACCGGGCGGGACGTAGATGAACGAACCGCCCGACCACACCGCGGTGTTCAGCGCGGAGAACTTGTTGTCGCCGGCCGGGATCACTGTGCCGAAGTACTGCTTGAAGATCTCCGGGTGCTCACGCAGCGCGGTGTCGGTGTCGAGGAAGATGACGCCCTGCGCCTCCAGGTCCTCGCGGATCTGGTGGTAGACCACCTCGGACTCGTACTGGGCCGCGACACCGGAGACCAGGCGCTGCTTCTCCGCCTCCGGGATGCCGAGCTTGTCGTAGGTGTTGCGGATGTCCTCGGGCAGGTCATCCCACGTGGCGGCCTGCTTCTCCGTGGACCGCACGAAGTACTTGATGTTGTCGAAGTCGATGCCCTCGAGATTGGAACCCCAGGTCGGCATCGGCTTCTTCTCGAAGGTGCGCAGCGCCTTCAGCCGGATGTCGAGCATCCATTGCGGCTCGTCCTTCTTGCCGGAGATGTCACGAACCACCGCCTCGGACAACCCGCGCTGCGCGCTGGCGCCCGCGACGTCGGAGTCCACCCAGCCGTAGCCGTACCGGCTCAGCGAGGCGATCGCCTCGTCCTGACTGAGCGGTTCGCCTACCTTGTGGACCTCAGGTGTCGTCGTCATCTCGACGCTCCTTGCTTGTTGGTGGGGGCTGTTGGGGCTGAAGCACTGACCTTTTCGACCAGGGGTACGTGCGTGGTGCACGCGAAGTCGCCGTTGACGATGGTGGCGAGCCTCTGCACGTGGGTTCCCAGAATCTCCGCGAACGCCTCACGCTCGGTCTCGCACAGCTCGGGGAACTCCTCCGCGACGTGTGAGACCGGACAGTGATGCTGACACAGCTGGATTCCGTGGATCGATCCAGGCGCCGGTGTCACCGAAGCCACACTGGTCGCGTATCCAGCCTTGGTCAGCGCGTCGGCCACCCGGTCTGCTTTAGATACAACGTCATCGGGCCCCTCGGTTACTCCCGCGAGGATCCCGTCGATACGGCGCCGCGCGAACGTCCGCACGGCGTCGTCGCCGCCGATCTCGCGCAGCTGACGAATGGCCGCCGCGGCCAGGTCGTCGTAGGCGTGGCCGAGCTTGGCACGACCCGCCGCAGTAAGCCGATACCGCTTCGCGGGCCTGCCGCGTCCGGTGTGCTGCCAGGCCGCTGCGGCGCTGGCCTGCGCGTCGCCGGCCTCGATCAAGGCGTCGAGGTGGCGACGCACGCCTGCGGCGGAGATTCCGAGCTGTTCGCCGATCTCACCGGCGGTGATCGGTCCGGATTCGAGCAGCAATTGCACGATCGCCCCACGCGTGTGGCGATCGGCTCCCGCCTCCGGACTGAATTTCACAACACTATTGTGACGGAATTCGGAAACCCCTGTAAAGCAAGGGCACCCTTAGCGTGACTAGAGCCATAAAGGGGACGGTTAGGCTGCTGAGGTGGCAGCCCGCCTCCCGTCGTTCAGCTCGTCGATCGCCCGTTGGCACGCCGACGAACCCCCGGTGGGCTCGCCCCTCAACGATGCCGAGGTCATCGCGCTGCGCCGGACCCGGCTGTTCGGAGCGGCCGGCACCGTCTTGATGGCGATCGGCGCGCTGGGCGTCGGGGCCAGGCCGGTGGTGCAGGACCCGACGTTCGGCGTGCGGCTGCTCAACCTACCGTCACGCCTCCAGACCGTGAGCCTGACCATGACCACCACCGGCGCGGTGATGATGGCGCTGGCCTGGCTGATGCTCGGGCGGTTCACCCTGGGTGACCGGCGGATGTCGCGCAGCCAGCTCGACCGGCTGTTGTGGCTGTGGGTGCTTCCCCTGCTCATCGCGCCACCGATGTACAGCCGCGACGTGTACTCCTATCTGGCGCAGAGCGAGATCGGCGTCAAAGGCCTCGACCCGTACCGGGTCGGCCCGGCCACCGGCCTGGGTCTGGACCACGTGTTCACGCTCTCGGTGCCGAACATGTGGCGCGAGACACCTGCGCCGTACGGGCCGCTGTTCCTGTGGATCGGTCAGGGTATCTCGGCGTTGACCGGTGAGAACATCGTCGCCGCGGTGCTGTGCCACCGGTTGGTCGTGCTGTTCGGCGTGGGCCTGATCGTCTGGGCGACCCCGCGCCTCGCCCGGCGCTGCGGCGTCGCCGAGGTGAGCGCGTTGTGGCTCGGCGCCGCCAACCCGCTGCTGATCATGCATCTGGTCGGGGGCATCCACAACGAAGCGCTGATGCTCGGCCTGATGCTCGCAGGCACCGAGTTCGCGCTGCGCGGGGTCGACGCCGCGGCGCCGCTGCTTCCGCGGCCGCTGTCGTGGCCAGACCGCCGCGAGCAGTGGGCACGATGGTGGCCGCTGGCGATGCTGTTGGTCGGCGTCGTCCTGATCACGCTGTCGTCGCAGGTCAAGCTGCCTTCGCTGCTGGCCTTGGGCTTCGTGGCAATGGCGCTGGCCTGCCGATGGGGTGGCACGGTCAAAGCGTTCTTCCTGGCCGGCGGGTCGCTGACCGCGGTGTCGGTGGTGGTGATGGCGCTAATCGGGTGGGCAAGTGGCCTCGGGTTCGGCTGGCTCAACACCCTGGGCACTGCGAACGTCGTGCGCAGCTGGATGTCGCTGCCCACCCTGTTGGCCCTGGGCACCGGTCAGGTCGGCATCCTGCTGGGGCTCGGCGACCACACCACGGCGGTGCTGGGCCTCACCCGTGCGATCGGCGTGTTCATCATCGCGATCCTGGTGACCTGGCTATTGCTGCTGGTGCTGCGGGGACGCCTGCATCCGGTGGGTGGGCTCGGGGTCGCGCTGGGTATGACGGTGCTGCTGTTCCCGGTCGTCCAGCCCTGGTACGTGCTGTGGGCGGTCCTGCCCCTCGCGGCGTGGGCCACCCGGCCGGCGTTCCGCAGCACGACGATCGTGGTGACGCTGGCCGTCGGCATCTTCGGTCCTACCGCCAACGGCGACCGCTTCACGGTCTTCCAGATTCTGCTCGCGACCGCGGCGAGCACGGTGATCGTCGTCGCGCTGTTTCTGCTCACCTACAACCGGTTGCCGTGGCGCAGCGTGGCGAGCCCGCCGCATGAGCGACCGCCGCCACCGCAGCCACAGCCCGCGCGGCCCGACGCATACGCTGAGTCCCCGTGACCCACTCTGGATCCGGGGCGTCATCCCCCGCCCCCGTACGCCTGCGCGGGGTCACGAAGCGCTACGGGTCGACGGTCGCGGTGTCCGAACTCGACCTGGAGGTACAGGCCGCCGAGGTGTTCGCGCTGCTCGGACCGAACGGCGCAGGCAAGACCACGACCGTGGAGATGTGCGAGGGCTTCATCAGACCCGACTCCGGCACGATCGAGATTCTCGGGCTGGACCCGTTCGCCGACAACGCCCGGTTGCGTGAGCGCATCGGCGTGATGCTGCAGGGCGGCGGCGGCTACCCGGCGGCCCGCGCAGGCGAGATGCTCAACCTGGTGGCCTCATACGCGGCCGACCCGCTCGACCCGGCATGGCTGATGAACACCCTCGGACTGACCGAGGCGGCACGCACCACCTACCGGAGGCTGTCCGGTGGTCAGCAGCAGCGGTTGGCACTCGCCTGTGCGGTGGTGGGCCGCCCGGAGTTGGTGTTCCTCGACGAGCCAACCGCGGGCATGGACGCGCATGCGCGAATCGTGGTGTGGGACATGATCGATGCCCTGCGTCGCGACGGCGTGACCGTGGTGCTGACGACCCATCAGCTCACCGAGGCCGAGGAGCTGGCCGATCGCATCATGATCATCGACCACGGCGTTCCGGTGGCCACCGGTTCGCCCGACGAACTGATGCGCAGCGGCGCCGAGAACCAGTTGCGGTTTCGCGCGCCGCGCATGCTCGACCTGTCGCTGTTGGTTTCCGCACTGCCCGAGAGTTACAAGGCAACCGAGACCGCCCCCGGCGAATACCTGGTGGAGGGCGCGATCAACCCGCAAGTGCTGGCGACGGTCACGGCGTGGTGCGCGCGTCTGGACGTTCTGGCCACCGATATGCGCGTCGAACAGCGAAGCCTCGAGGACGTTTTCCTCGACCTGACCGGGCGGGAGTTGCGGCCGTGATGACGAATCGCTTTGCGCCGGGCACCTTCACACCCGATCCGGGACCGGCGACCGTGCAGAAAATGCTCGCCGCACAGTTCGGCCTGGAGCTGCGACTGCTGCTGCGCAACGGCGAACAGCTCCTGTTGACGATGTTCATCCCCATCACCTTGTTGGTGGGCTTGACGGTGCTGCCGCTGGGGTCGTTCGGGCCGAACCGGGCGGCGACGTTCGTACCCGCCATCATGGCGCTGGCCGTGATCTCCACCGCGTTCACCGGGCAGGCGATCGCCGTGGCATTCGATCGCCGCTACGGGGCCCTCAAACGCCTTGGCGCCACGGCGCTTCCGGTGTGGGGCATCATCGCGGGCAAGTCGCTGGCGGTGGTGGCGGTCGTGTTCCTGCAGGCGATCGTGTTGGGCACAATCGGCGTGGCGCTCGGCTGGCGACCGCACCTGGCGGGGCTAGCGCTCGGCGCAGCGGTGATCGCTTTGGGCACAGCGGTTTTCGCAGCGCTGGGCCTGCTGCTCGGCGGCACTCTGCGCGCCGAGATCGTCCTGGCCTTGGCGAACCTGCTGTGGTTTGTCTTCGCGGGGCTCGGCGCGCTGACGCTTGAGGGCGGCATGGTGCCGTCCGCCGCACAGTGGGTGGCCCGATTGACGCCGTCCGGCGCACTCACCGAAGCGCTGACCCAGGCGATGACGTTGTCAGTGGACTGGTTCGGCCTTCTGGTGCTCGCGGTCTGGGGCGCCGTCGCCGCGCTGTGCGCGCTGCGCTGGTTCCGCTTCACCTGAGCGCAACAGCGGCAGCAGGTATTCGAGCTGTCCGACCTCTTCGATGTTGTGCTTCACCCACGCGCGCACCTTGTCCGCCGGGAACCGTCGGCGCACGACGCTGTTGACGACAGACAGCAGCGGCGAGCGTGCGCCGAGATCCATCACCGTCACGTAATGGGCGCCGTCGGCGCCCGCGGACCAGGTGTGCTCGAGCTGGAAGATCGCGATCCCCGCAACGCGTTTGACCAGTCGGATACCGGTCTCGTCGAGTTTTTCGACCCGCGCAACCTCGTCAATCCGGTACTCGGGTCGACCGCCGAACGCCTCGACCATGCGGAAACGCGCACCGTCGGCCGCTCCACCTCCCGGCGCCGGACGCGCCAGTGCCCATTGGATGTGATCGATCGGATGCCAGGCGAGATACCGGTCGATGACCTCTCCCCCGTACACCATCGTTTCGCCCAAATGCGTGAACCAGTCCAGCAGCATCGCCGGAGTGATGCCCGCCAGCGGCCGATGGTCGATGGTGATGCGGCGCCTGCCGTGGCGATGGTCGAGATGCTGCACCGTCGCGGTGTCGACGGAGCGCAGCGGATAGAGCACCGGACGCGCCATGAGATTCTCCTAAGATACGGAAGCGTTTCTTAAAACATGACGCTAGGCTTTCGCCATAAGATACGCAAGCGTTTCTTCGAAGGAGTGTCTGATGCCGCGTCGCCGCGGACAAGAACTCGACACCGCGATCCGTGACGCGGTGCTCGCCCTGCTCGCGCGGCACGGTCCGGCCGGGGTCACGATGGAGGCCGTCGCCGTGGCGGCCGCGACGAGTAAGCCCGTGCTGTACCGGCGCTGGCCGGACGCCACCGCTCTACTCCGAGACACCCTGCTCGGCATCGCCACCGAGGCGATTCCGCACGAGGACACGGGCAGTTACCGCGGCGACATGCTCGCTGTGTTGCGTGGATGGGCCGCGTTGTTCACCGGCCCTCGGGCGCCGCTGATTCGGGCCGCGATCACGGCGGGCGCCCACGACCCGGAGCTCACCGAGGCCTTCCGCAACGGTGTCATCGGCTGGCGCAAGGAGGAAATGGCCGCCCTGCTGGCGCGGGGTATCGCCCGCGGCGACGTGCGCGCCGACGTTCCCGTCGAGATCGCCCGCGAATTGGGGCAGAGCGTGCTGTGGCATCGGCTGCTGATCACCGGCGACCGCATCGACGACGATCTGGTCGTGCAACTGGTCGACGAGGTGCTGGTGCCGTTCGTGGCGCAGCGGTAGACCGCTCACCCGCTACTACGGCTTGTAGTTGCGCTGCTCTACCATCGAACCGTGCGACGTGCCTTTTTGCGGCTGGTCGATCTACTGCCGCTGCCCAGCCTGCGGGCCCAGCGCGTCATCGCTTTCCTCGTCATCCTGACCCAGGGCGGGATCTCGGTGACGGGTGCCATAGTCCGTGTCACCGCGTCCGGCCTGGGCTGTCCGACCTGGCCGCAGTGTTTCCCGGGCAGTTTCACACCGGTGCCGGTCGCCGAGGTGCCGGTGGTGCATCAGGCGGTCGAGTTCGGCAACCGGATGGTCACCTTCCTCGTCGTGCTCACCGCGGCGGCTGCCGTGCTGGCCGTGACCCGGGCCCGTCGCCGCCGCGAGGTACTCGTCTACGCGTGGCTGATGCCGGTGTCGACGGTGGTCCAGGCGGTAATCGGCGGCATCACGGTGTTGACCGGGCTGCTGTGGTGGACGGTCGCGATCCACCTGCTGGCGTCGATGACCATGGTCTGGTTGTCGGTGCTGCTGTTCGTCAAGATCGGCGAGCCCGACGATGGTGTCCTCGTCCGGCGGGCGCCCAAGGCGTTGCGGCAGCTTGCTCTGCTCAGCGCCGCGGCCTTGGCCGCCGTGCTGGTGACGGGCACCCTGGTGACCGGCGCAGGCCCGCATGCCGGAGATAAGAGCGTCGACCGCACGATTCCCCGGCTGGAGGTCGAGATCACCACGCTGGTGCACGCGCACTCGGCGCTGATGGTGGCCTACCTGTCGCTGCTGATCGGCCTCGGCTTCGGTCTGTTGGCGGTGCGCGCACCCCGTCCGGTCCTGCTGCGACTGGGTGTCCTCGTCGCGCTGGTGGTGTGTCAGGGTCTGGTCGGCACAGTGCAGTTCTTCACCGGCGTGCCTGCGGCATTGGTGGCGACGCACGTCGCGGGCGCCGCGCTCTGTACCGCGGCGACCGCCGCGCTATGGGCGTCGATGCGAGAGCGGGCCAAGCCCGAACCGGTCGAGCGCTGATTCGACGGCGACGACGAACTCGCGCTGCTGTCGGTCCCTGGTCGTTTCGTCCAGCTGCATCCAGCCCAGCGACGGTTCAACGAGTTCGACTTCCAGCACGCGCGGATCCGCGCGTCCGCCGATGACGTCGACGCGCGCGTAGAGCAACTCCTCCTGGGACAGGTCGAGGTGCGCGGCCGCCGCTGCAAGCGCCTGGTGTCCGACGTCCCAGACCTCGAAATCGGGATCGGCGGGGCCCAGGGACTCCTGCGCGTAGGTTCCCGACTCGTCGAACGGGGGCACCTGGCCGGGCTGCCGCAGGATCGGGCCCTTCGCGAAGGCATGCGACTGCTCGCCGCCGATGAACACCAGTGCGGTCTCGCCGTCTTCGATGCGCGGATCGTAGGGCTGGAGCAACACGGTCCGGCCGGCAGCCAGCAGCCGGTCGGCGTGCCGCCGCGCATCGTCGCGATCCGAAAAGCGAAGGGTGTCAACCGATCCCACACCGACAGCGGGTTTGACCACGACTTCTGCGCTGTTCGGAAGCCGTACCGCGTCGCCGGGGTCGAAGAATCGGGTGGGGACCGTCGGCACACCCGCTGCGGCCAGGTCGGCCAGGTAGCGCTTGTCGGTGTTCCAGGGCACCACCCTGGCCGGGTTGAGCAGATGGCGAACCCGTCGCGTCCAGGACAAGAACTCCTCGAGCCGGTCGATGTAGTCCCACGTCGCCCGCAGGATCACCAGATCCGCCTTCAAGGTCGCCGGGTCATCCCAGGACATCCAGAGCGCATGGAGTCCGTGCTTTCCCAGGACCGCGACCAGGCCGGCGTCGTCGCCGTCCCCCTCCGGCAGTGCGGGGCATCCGGCCAACACGATGCGCGGATGGAACACGTCGGGCCGCGCAAGCTTCATAGTTGGCACGATAGAACCATGCATGCCATCGAAGTCGCCCAGACCGGCGGACCCGAAGTCCTCACTTACGTCGAGAAGCCACAGCCCACGCCGGGCCCCGGCGAGGTGCTCATCAAGGCCGAGGCCATCGGCGTGAACTTCCTCGACACGTACTTCCGGTCCGGCCAGTACCCGCGGGAGACACCGTTCATCGTCGGCAACGAAGTGTGCGGCACCGTGGCGGCGATCGGCGAAGACGTCGCCGCGTTGAAGGTCGGCGATCGCGTCGTCACCGCTCAGGCCAACGGGGCCTATGCCGAATACTGTGTCGCCCCAGCTGATTTCGTGGCCTACGTACCCGAAGGCGTGGCTCCCGACGCGGCCGCCGCATCCCTACTCAAGGGTATGACGGCGCACTACTTGATCAAGTCGCTGTATCCGGTACAGCAGGGCGACTCGGTGCTGGTGCACGCGGGCGCCGGCGGCGTCGGGCTCATCCTCACCCAATGGGCGACCAGCATGGCGGTACGCGTCATCACCACCGTCTCGACGCCGGAGAAGGCGGAGCTGTCGCGTCAGGCCGGTGCGGTGCAAGTGCTCGACTATCCCGACGATCCGGCGGCGTTCGGCGCCGAGATCAAGGACATGACCGACGGTGGCGTCGCAGCCGTGTACGACGGGGTGGGAGCGGCTACCTTCGAAGCCAGCCTGGCCAGTCTCAGGGTGCGGGGCACGTTGGCTTTGTTCGGCGCTTCGAGCGGGCCGGTGCCGCCTTTCGACCCGCAGTTGCTCAACGCCGCGGGCTCGCTGTTCCTGACCCGTCCGACGCTCGTGCACTACACCCGCACGGCCGACGAGTTCGCGTGGCGTGCGGGCGAACTTCTCGATGCGATCGCCTCGGGCACGCTGACGATCACGGTCAGCGAGCGCTACCGGCTCGCCGATGCTGAGCAGGCGCACCGCGACCTGCAGGGTCGCAAGACGGTCGGTTCGGTGGTGCTGGTGCCCTAGGGGCTAGAACACAGTGGGCAGCGCCAGGACGGAGTCGACCGCGAGCGCCAGGAACACCACGGCGAGGTAGTTGTTCGACTGCAGGAACAGCCGCAGCGGCTTGACCGCCTCGCCGCGACGCACGCCGTTGTAGAGCTGGTGCGCCATCACCAGGAACCATCCGCCCGCCAGCAGCGCCACCGCCGCGTACAGCCAGCCGGTGACGGGCGTCAGCGCGAGCGTCGCGGCCACCGTCAGATACGTGTAGATCAGGATCTGCTTGGTGACCTGACGTTCGGTGGCGACCGCGGGAAGCATCGGGACGCCCGCGGCGCGGTAGTCCTCCTTGTAGCGCATCGCCAGCGCCCAGGTGTGCGGCGGAGTCCAGAAGAAGATGATCGCGAACATGACCAGCGCGGGCCAGGCGATCGTCCCGGTGACCGCGGACCAGCCGATCATCACCGGCATGCAGCCGGCCGCGCCGCCCCACACCACGTTCTGCGAAGTGCGGCGCTTGAGCAACAGTGTGTAGACGAGCACGTAGAACGCGATCGTCGCGCCGGCGAGATGGGCCGACAGCATGTTCGTCGTCCACCACAGCCAGAAGAACGACGCGACGGACAGGGCCAGCCCGAAGATCAGTGCGTGACTGCGCGGAACCGTGGCACGCGCCAGCGGCCTGCGCTCGGTGCGCTTCATGACCTTGTCGATGTCGGCGTCGGCAACGCAGTTCAATGCGTTGGCGCCCGCCGCGGCCAGCAGCCCGCCGAACAGGGTGTTCAGAATCAGCAGCGGATCGACCGTGCCCCGGCTCGCCAGCAGCATGGCCGGGATCGTGGTGACCAGAAGCAGTTCGATGACGCGCGGCTTGGTCAGCGAGACGTAGCCGAGGAACTTGTCGCGAATCCGAATCTGCGCCCCGTCGACGAGGTGAACGTCGCGAACTCTCACGCAGTTACTCCTGTCGAAATGTTCCCAGCGCGCGGGCATCTACTACAGACGATGGTAGACCGCACGACAACACCGGCCTAATCCTGCCGGGCGTCTCGCGCCGGCAGCCTGCATTCGACGACCATCCCGCACTAGGGTGGTTGAACGTGCAGCTGAGAAATGCTCTATGCCGACCAGGAGTGCGCCTGTGACCACACTCGAAGAAATCTCCGCGCTGACCCGCCCGAACCACCCCGAGGACTGGACCGAGTTGGACTCGGCGGCGGTCGACACCGTCCGGGTGCTGGCGGCCGACGCGGTGCAAAAGGTCGGCAACGGCCACCCGGGAACGGCGATGAGTTTGGCGCCGCTGGCCTACACGCTCTTCCAGCGCCAGATGCGCCACGACCCCAGCGACGTGCACTGGCTCGGCCGCGACCGCTTCGTGTTGTCGTGCGGCCATTCCAGCCTGACCCTCTACATCCAGCTCTATCTCGGCGGATTCGGGCTCGAGCTGGACGACATCGAAGCCCTGCGGACGTTCAAGTCCAAGACCCCCGGCCATCCGGAGTTCCGCCACACCGATGGCGTGGAGATCACCACCGGCCCGCTCGGGCAGGGTCTGGCATCCGCGGTCGGTATGGCGATGGCCTCTCGTTACGAGCGCGGCCTGTTCGATCCCGACGAGCCGTGGGGTGAGAGCCCGTTCGACCACTACATCTATGTGATCGCCTCCGACGGCGACATCGAAGAAGGCATCACCAGCGAGGCGTCGTCGCTTGCGGGCACGCAGCAACTAGGCAACCTGATCGTGTTCTACGACAAGAACCAGATCTCGATCGAACACGACACCAACATCGCGCTGTCCGAAGACGTCGCGGCCCGCTACCGCGCTTACGGCTGGCACGTGCAGGAGGTGGAGGGCGGCGAGAACGTCGTCGGCATCGAACAGGCCATCGTCGAGGCGAAGAAGGTCACCGACAAACCGTCGTTCATCGCGCTGCGCACGATCATCGGCTACCCGGCGCCCAACAAGATGAATACCGGCGACGTGCACGGTTCGGCGCTCGGCGAGGAGGAGGTCGCGGCCACCAAGAAGATCCTCGGCTTCAACCCCGACAAGACCTTCGAGGTGCGGCCCGAGGTCATCGAGCACACCCGCAAGCTGGTGGATCGCGGCAAAGAGGCACATGCGAAGTGGCAGATCGACTTCGACGCATGGGCCGAGCGTGAGCCCGAGCGCAAGGACCTCCTGGACCGGCTGCTGGCTCAGAAACTGCCCGACGGCTGGGATTCGGACCTGACCTACTGGGAGCCGGGGTCCAAGCCGTTGGCCACCCGCGCCGCGTTCGGCCAGGTCCTCAACGACGTCGCGCCCAAGCTGCCCGAGTTGTGGGGCGGTTCGGCGGACCTCGCGGGCAGCAACAACACCACGATTAAGGGCGTGAACTCGTTTGGCCCGCCGTCCATCTCGACCGACGACTTCACGGCGGACTGGTACGGCCGCGTGCTGCACTTCGGCGTCCGCGAACACGCGATGGGCGCGATCCTGTCCGGTATCGTGCTGCACGGCCCGACCCGCGCGTTCGGTGGCACGTTCCTGCAGTTCTCCGATTACATGCGGCCCGCCGTGCGACTTGCATCGCTGATGGACATCGACACCATCTACATCTGGACCCACGACTCGATCGGTCTCGGTGAGGACGGCCCGACCCACCAGCCGATCGAACACCTGGCGGCGCTGCGCGCCATCCCGAACCTGTCCGTCGTGCGACCGGGTGACCCCAACGAAACGGCGTACGCCTGGCGCAGCATCATCGCCCGCGGAAACGGCAGCGGTCCGGTCGGTTTCATCCTGACCCGCCAGGGCATCCCAGTGCTGGAGGGCACCGACGCCGACGGGGTGGCCCGCGGCGGCTACGTCCTCGGCGGCGGAAATCCCGCCGACGACGCGGACGTGATCATCATCGCGACGGGCTCGGAATTGCAGCTGGCGGTGGAGGCGAAAAAGCAGTTGGCGGATAAGGACATCACGGCATACGTGGTGTCGATGCCGTGTGTGGAATGGTTCGAGTCGCAACCGCGCGAGTACCGCGATTCGGTTCTGCCGCCGAGTGTTTCGGCGCGCGTAGCGGTCGAGGCGGCCGTCGCGCAGAGCTGGTACAAGCTCGTCGGCGACACCGGGGAGATCGTCTCGATCGAGCACTACGGCGAGTCCGCCGACTACAAGACGTTGTTCCGTGAGTTCGGGTTCACTCCCGAGGCCGTGGTGGCCGCCGCGGAGCGATCGATAGACAACTGAGGTCTAGGAAAGGCACAGCTATGGCTCAGAATCCGAATCTCGCGGCATTATCCGAGGCAGGCGTGTCGGTGTGGCTCGACGATCTGTCACGCGACCGACTGCAGACAGGAAATCTGCAGGAGCTCATCGACACCAAGAGTGTCGTCGGGGTGACCACCAACCCGTCGATCTTCCAGTCCGCACTGTCCAAGGGACACGCCTACGACGATCAGGTCAACGAACTGGCCGAGCGGGGCGCGGACGTGGACGCCACGATTCGCACGGTCACCACCGATGATGTCCGCAACGCCTGCGACGTATTGGCCAAGCAGAATGAGCTTTCCGACGGAGTCGACGGTCGGGTGTCGATCGAGGTGGACCCGAGGGTTGCGCACGACACCGACAAGACCATCCTGCAGGCGATCGACCTGTGGAAGACCGTCGACCGGCCGAATCTGCTGATCAAGATCCCCGCCACCATGGCGGGCCTTCCCGCGATCACCGCGGTGATCGCCGAAGGCATCTCGGTCAACGTCACGCTGATCTTCTCAGTGGAACGCCACCGGCTCGTGATGGACGCCTACCTCGAAGGCCTGGAGAAGGCCAAGGAGGCCGGCCACGATCTGTCCAAGATCCATTCGGTCGCTTCGTTCTTCGTGTCCCGGGTGGACACCGAGATCGACAAGCGCCTGGAGAAGATCGGATCGCAGGAGGCGCTGGATCTGCGGGGTAAGGCCGGTGTCGCCAACGCGCGACTCGCCTACGCCGCATACGAAGAAGTGTTCGTCGGCGGCAAACGCTACGAAGCGCTCAAGGGTGACGGTGCCCGTGTGCAGCGTCCGCTGTGGGCCTCCACCGGCGTGAAGAACCCGGAGTACTCGGACACCTTGTACGTCACCGAGTTGGTCGCCCCGAACACCGTCAACACCATGCCGGAGAAGACGATCGACGCGGTCGCCGAGCACGGCGTGATCACCGGCGATACCGTGACCGGCACGGCCGACGAATCGCAGGCGCTGTTCGACAAGCTGGCCGCGGTCGGTATCGACCTGCCCGACGTGTTCCGACTCCTCGAGGACGAGGGTGTGGAGAAATTCGAGAAGTCGTGGCTCGAGTTGCTCGAGGCGACGCAGGAACAGCTCAACGCCGCCAAGAAATGACGGACTGGGTGAATCCGCTTCGCGACAAGCGCGACAAGCGGATGCCTCGGATCGCGGGGCCCTGCGGCATCGTCATCTTCGGCGTCACCGGTGACCTGTCGCGTAAGAAGTTGATGCCGGCGATCTACGACTTGGCCAACCGCGGCCTGCTGCCTCCGTCCTTTTCGCTGATCGGATTCGCCCGAAGGGACTGGGCCGACGAAGACTTCGGTGAAGTGGTCTACGAGGCGGTGAAGAAGCACGCTCGCACGCCCTTCCGGCAGGAGGTGTGGGACCGCCTGGCCGAAGGATTCCGGTTCGTCCAGGGCACGTTCGACGACGATGCGGCATTCGGCCGACTCGCCGAGACGCTCGAGAAACTCGATGCCGAACGCGGAACGGGCGGCAATCACGTTTTTTACCTGTCCATTCCGCCGAACGCGTTCCAGCAGGTATGCGAGCAGCTGCACAAGTCCGGGCTGGCCAACCCGCAGGAGGGTCGCTGGAGCCGGGTGGTAGTCGAGAAGCCGTTCGGCCACGACCTGGCGAGTGCGCAGGAACTCAACGCGGTCGTCAACAGCGTGTTCCCCGAGGAGTCGGTGTTCCGCATCGACCACTACCTCGGCAAGGAGACGGTGCAGAACATCCTCGCGTTGCGGTTCGCCAACGAGTTGTATGAGCCGATCTGGAACAACAACTACGTCGACAGCGTGCAGATCACGATGGCCGAGGATATCGGGCTCGGCGGGCGCGGAGGCTATTACGACGGGGTCGGTGCCGCGCGCGACGTCATCCAGAATCACCTCCTGCAACTGCTGGCTCTGACCGCCATGGAGGAGCCGGTCAGCTTCGGCCCCAAGGAACTACAGATCGAGAAGATCAAGGTGTTCTCGGCCACGCGGCCGATGCAGCCGCTGAACGAGACCACCGCGCGTGGGCAGTACGCCTCGGGCTGGCAGGGCAGCGAGAAAGTGGTGGGCCTGCTCGAAGAGGAAGGCTTTTCGAAGGATTCGAAAACCGAGACCTACGCGGCCATCGCCCTGGAGGTCGACACCCGGCGGTGGGCCGGTGTGCCGTTCTTCCTGCGCACCGGAAAACGGTTGGGGCGCAGGGTCACCGAGATCGCGCTGATCTTCAAGCGGGCTCCGCACCTGCCCTTCGACAAGACCATGACCGAGGAACTCGGCCAGAACGCGTTGGTGATCAGGGTCCAGCCCGACGAGGGCATCACGATTCGGTTCGGCTCCAAGGTGCCCGGCAGCGCCATGGAGGTCCGCGACGTCAACATGGACTTCTCCTACGGGTCGGCGTTCGCCGAGGACTCCCCCGAAGCCTATGAACGGCTGATCCTCGACGTGCTGCTCGGTGAACCCTCGCTGTTCCCGGTGAACAGGGAGGTCGAATTGTCGTGGGAGATCCTCGACCCCGTGCTGGACTACTGGGCCGCGCACGGTAAACCGGAGTCCTACGAATCGGGTACCTGGGGTCCGGCCTCGGCCGACGAGATGTTGCACCGCATGGGCCGGGAATGGAGGCGGCCGTGATTGTCGACCTGCCGAACACAAACACCAACGACATCAACAAGAAGATCACCGGGCTGCGCGAGGAGGGCGGCGCGATCACGCTGAGCCGGGTGCTCACCCTGGTGGTCTCGCTCGACTCCGATGAGCTGCTGGAGGAGTCCATCGAAGCCGCCAACTTCGCCAGCCGCGAGCACCCCTGCCGGGTGATCATCGTGGTGCCCGGGGACCGCAACGCCGACGACGCCCGGCTGGATGCGCAGTTGCGTGTCGGCGGGGATGCCGGCGCCGGGGAGATCGTCGCGCTGCGCCTGCACGGCGAGCTCGCCGATCATGCGAGCGCCGTGGTCCTTCCTTTCCTTCTGCCGGATACACCGGTGGTGGCGTGGTGGCCAGCGGGCGGACCGGCGGTGCCCGCCGAGGATCCGTTGGGCCGGTTGGCGATTCGTCGAATCACCAACGCGACGCAGTGTTCCGATCCGTTGGGCGCGATCAAAGGTCGACTGGCCGGCTATACCGCCGGAGACACCGACCTGTGCTGGGCGCGGATCACCTACTGGCGGGCCCTGCTGGCTGCGGCCGTCGACCAGGAACCGCACGCGCCGATCGCATCGGCGGTGGTGTCGGGTCTGCGCGACGAGCCGTCGCTCGACGTGCTGGCGGGTTGGCTCGCCGCACGGATCGACGGTCCGGTGCACCGCCGGGTGGGCGAGCTGAAAGTGGAGCTGATGCGAGACGGTGAGACGATCACCCTGCGTCGGCCGCAAACCGGCGTCACCGCGACACTGAGCCGCACCAGCCGACCCGAGGCGCGAATCCCGTTGGCGCGCAGAGAGGCCAAGGAGTGCCTGGCCGAGGATCTACGCAGACTCGACCCCGATGAGATCTACCACGAAGCCCTGCGAGGAATCGACAAGGTGCAATACGCATGAACGCGACGATCGAGCGTTATCCCGACACCGCGACACTTGTGGCGGCCGCAGGTGATCGGCTTGTCGCAGCGATCGTCGCGGCCATCGACAAGCGCGGGTCGGCGCACATCGTCCTGACGGGCGGGGGCACCGGTACCAAGCTACTGAAGCGCGTTGCGGAGAAGGGAACCGAGATCGACTGGGCAAAGGTTCATCTCTACTGGGGTGACGACCGCTTCGTGCCGGCAGACGATGACGAGCGCAACTACAAGCAGGCCCGTGAGGCGCTGCTGAATCGTGTGGGCATCCCGGCCGGGAACGTGCACCCGATGGCGGCCAGCGGCGCGGAGTTCGGTGACGACCTCGACTCTGCCGCGGCCGCCTACGAGCAGGTGCTGGCGGCCAACGCCGAGGGCGGCGAGCCGGCCCCCGACTTCGACGTGCATCTGCTGGGGATGGGTGGCGAGGGGCACATCAACTCGCTGTTCCCCCACACCCCCGCGGTACGTGAGACCGAGCGTCTGGTGGTCGGTGTGGACGACTCCCCCAAGCCTCCACCGCGGCGAATCACGTTGACCCTGCCCGCGGTTCGCCGGTCGCGGGAGGTGTGGCTGGTGGTCTCCGGCGACGGGAAGGCCGACGCGGTTGCAGCGGCGATCGGCGGTGCTGACGCCGACGACGTGCCTGCGGCGGGTGCGGTGGGTCGCGAGGCGACGGTGTGGCTGCTCGACGAGGCTGCGGCGAGCAAGCTCTGACTTCTCGAGGTGTGCGGGTAGCGCCGGACGCCAGTGTCCGGATTTCGGCACCAGAGCGCTCAGCGTGCAGTCGGGGGCAGCACTGAAACGGTGGGGCCGACCAAAGGCGGATTCTGCGGTGCCACGATGGGTGGCTCCACCCTCACGGTCGGAAGGCCGACCCTCGGGCCGCTTGGCGGCTGACCTGCGTCCGCGGCCTCCGCAGGCGGGGCGGCACAGGTAATACCGTTCCACACGCCGCCAGAGCGATGGCAGCAGTAGCGATCGTTCTCCTCTTCCTGTGCGATGGGATCGCTTCCCGGCGGCACCCCTCCCGTCTGTCTCATGCAGTAGTCGTACTCTTCGACGTCCCACACGGGCTCCGCGGTTGCGACCGCCGGGCATGCCGCGCTGGCGAGGGTGACTGCCGCTGCGAACAGGGCAGCACGTGCGAGCCGACGCAGAGCCGCGGAAGAGGCGATGACGGTGCTGGTCATGAGACCTCACCCCCTGGTGTTCACGACGCGCTGCCTCGAACAATGGACCCGTGTTGCGGGTGGTATGTAAAAGTGTGCGCTTACTCCGGGTGTCTGTTGAGTCTTCGGCGTATTTTCTCCGCCCCAGAATTCCAGCTGGGCAACGTCGTGCGATCGTCCTTTCGTCCGTCGCGGAATCCCGCCTCGTATTCGGCCCCTGCGGTCACGGTGTCCGATCCGACAATGACGTTTCGCGGATCCACCATGCAGTGCCGAGACGCCGTTTCGTTTTGGCTCACATCTGTTCAGACGACGGGTTACGCCCAGCGGTTCCCCTGCTGCCGTCATAATGGCCGTCATGGCAGACAAGGGTGGTCGACCGGTTCGCACAGGACCAGAACGCATCAGGAAGCTCGCCCAGGCGGCGCTGAACGCCGACGTCACCGTCGAGCAGGTCGACACCATCCTGGAGGGGCTGAGCGAGACGCTCGAGGACCTCAACAGCTCCACCGCCAACCTCGACGCCACCCTGGAGCGGTTCAACGAGACGATCAACCAGATCAATCAGCTGGCCCCACGCCTGAACGCCGTCGTCGACCGCATGGAGGGCATCGTCGGGCGGGTGGAACGCATCGTCGGCCTCGGTGAATCGGTGATCTCACCGCTCGCCGCGACTGAGCAGGTGGTGCGGGGAGCCGTGAACAAGATGCGCCGCTCCGCAGGTCTGTAGTTCTGCCGGCTAACCGCTGTTGCGCAGTGCACTTGCCAACCCGCTCATCGTCAGCAGGATGCCGCGCTGGACGAGTTCGTCGTCGTCTCCGGATCGGTAGCGGCGCAACAATTCGACCTGGAGATGGTTCAGCGGTTCCAGGTACGGGAAGCGGTTGAACACCGAACGGGCCAGCGCCGGATTGTCCGCTAACAGGTCGTCCTGGCCGGTGATGAGCTTGTGCATCCGGATCGTGCGCTCGTGCTCCGCGACGATCTTGTCGAACACCCGCCGCCGCAACTCCTCGTCGTCGACCAGCTCGGAGTAGCGGGCCGCCAACCCCAGGTCCGATTTGGCCATGACCTGCGCCATGTTCGACAGCACGGTACGGAAGAACGGCCACCGCCGGTACAGGTCCCGGAGCACCTCGACGCGGTCCTCCTCCGACTGCGGCCCCTCGGCGATCCACTCCTCGAAAGCCGTGCCCGTGCCGTACCAGCCGGGCAGCATGACCCGCGACTGGCTCCACGCCAGCACCCACGGGATGGCGCGCAAGTCCGAGATCGAAGTCGTCGGCTTGCGCGACGATGGCCGGCTACCGATGTTGAGCGCGCCGATCTCGCTCACCGGGGTCGACGCCTTGAAATAGTCTACGAAACCCGGTGTCTCGTGCACCAATTCGGCGTATGCGCGCTGAGCCCGTGCGGCCAGGTCGTCGAGGACCTCGTAGGCCGGGCCTGCCTCGTCGCCGAGACCTTCCACGTCGAGCAGCGTGGCCTCCAACGTGGCCGCCAGGAGGGTCTCGAGATTGCGGTACGCCGCTTGTGGTTCGGCGTATTTCGCCGCGATGACCTCGCCCTGCTCGGTGAGGCGCAGCGATCCGTTCACCGCTCCCGGCGGCTGGGCCAAGATGGCGTCGTAGCTCGGCCCGCCGCCTCGACCCACCGTGCCTCCGCGACCGTGAAAGAGGCGCAGCCGAATTCCGGTCTTGCGCGCCGACTCCACCAGGTCGAGCTCCGCCCGGTACAGTGCCCAGTTGGCCGCGAGGTAACCGCCGTCCTTGTTGGAGTCCGAGTAGCCGAGCATCACCTCCTGACTCTCGCTGCGCGCCGACACGATCGACCGGTACACCGGAAGATCCAGCGCCGCTTCAAGAATCGACGAGCCACGCTGCAGGTCGTCGATGGTCTCGAACAACGGCACGATGCCGACGGGGGCGTACGGCCTCTCCCCCGAGACGTCGAGCAACCCGACCTCTTTGAGCAGGATCGCCGCCTCCAACATGTCCGACACGGACTCGCACATCGAGATGATGTAGTTCGGAATCGCCCGCGTCCCGAAGATCCGCACCGCCCGCGCGGCCGCCGCGACGATGTCGAGTTCCTTGCGGGCCAGCTCGGACAGTTCCGCGCCGGCTTTGACCAACGGGCGACGGGTCGACAGCTCACCTGCGAGCAGCTCTACCCGGTCCTCCTCGCTCAGCGAGCCGTAGTCCTGGTGCACACCCGCCCACGCCAGCAGCTCGGCGACGACCTCCTCATGGACGTCGGAGTTCTGCCGCATGTCGAGGCCGCACAGGTGAAACCCGAACGTGCGCACCGCCTCCCGCAACCTGGCCAGTCGGTCCTCGGCCAGCACCGCGCTACCGTTGCTCCGCAGCGACCCGTCGACCACGTCCAAGTCGGCGAGCAACTCGGCGGGCGACGCGTAACGCTCGAGTCCCAGATCGAGTTCGTGCTCGGGCTGCTCGTCGAGGTTCTCTTTCGCAGTCGACGTCAACCGGGAGTGGATGACCCGCAGCGCGCGCCGGTAGGGCTCGTCGGCCCGCGCGGGCTCCTCGCACCGGGCGGCCAGCGCTTCGAGTTCCTCGCTGATCCTGACCAGACGCGCCGACATCGACAGCTCTTCCTCGAGCGCGGTGATCTCCGTGAAGTAGTGGTCCATCGCGGTGTAGGCGGCTCTGCCGGTCGCGCGCCGGACGACGTCGGCGGTGACATTCGGGTTGCCATCCCGGTCCCCGCCGATCCACGAACCGGGACGCACGATCGGCTCGTCGAGCAGCGCGGTGTCGGGCCAACGGGCCTGCAGTTCAGTGCGGACGTCGGCGTTCACCTGCGGTATGACGTCGAAGAACGCGGCCGGGTAGTACCGCAGGCCTGTCTCGATCTCGTCCTGGATCTTCAAGCGCGACAACCGAACCAGCGCGGTCTGCCACAAGGTCAGGATGTGGCGGCGCAATTCGAGCTCGATGTGGCGACCGTCGGCATCGCTGCGCCCGTGCAGGCGTAAGCGCATCAGCTCGGTGATGCGGTGTTGGGTGTCGAAGATCGTGCGGCGCCTGGTCTCGGTCGGATGCGCAGTGATCACCGGCGACACCATCGCCCCGGCGAGGGCTTCGGCGACGGTGCCGGCATCGAGGTCGACGGCGTCGAGTTTGGCGTAGGTGGCGGCAAGGCTGCTGTTCTGCGGCGGCTCGCCCGCTTCGACGTGGATCGCCCGACGACGTTCTCGGTGAATGTCCTCGGCGACGTTGGCCAACAGAGCGAAGTGGGTGAAGGCACGGATCACCGGGATCGCCCGACGGATGTCGATGCCGTCGAACATTCCCGCCAGTTCCGCGCGGTCGATCTCGGAGCGGCGCACACGGAACGACTCGACACGGGCGCGCTCGACGAGGTCGAACACCTCGTCGCCGTTCTGCTCGCGCACGGTGTCGCCGAGTATCGCGCCGAGAAGGCGGATGTCCTCGCGCATCGGCTCGGTGGCGTCACGCCCCACCTTGGTCCGCCTGACCGCGCCTATAGGTTCGAGCCCGGCGATTTCAGCCATGACTCAAGTATCGACGGGCCACAGTCGGCCCGCACGGCGAGGTGCTGGGAATCAGCTGTACTTGATCAACAGCGCGACGCCGACGATCGAGACAAGCCAGATGCCGGTGACGAACAGCGTCAGCCGATCCAGGTTCTTTTCCACCACCGTCGACCCCGACAGGCTGGACTGGACACCGCCGCCGAAGAGCGTGGACAGACCGCCGCCCTTGGCGCGATGCAGCAGCACCAGGAGCACGACCAGGAGGCTGGTCACGACCAGGGTGATCTGCAGGGCCAATTCCATGGGCGCAAGACTACCTAATCGACGACGATGCTCACCAATCGGACGGTCAGGGCAGGGGGCCGCCGGCCGCGATGGCCGACAGGGTGGCGAACTGCTCGCCGTCGAGCGAGGCGCCCCCGACCAGAGCGCCGTCGATATCCTCCTGCGCGACGATGTCGCCGACGTTCTTCGCGTTCACCGACCCGCCGTAGAGCACCCGCACACCGGCCGCCAGCTGCGGCGTCGCCAACTTGCCCAGCTCGTCGCGGATCGCTTTGCAGACCTCCTGGGCGTCGGCGGCGCTGGCCACCCGACCGGTGCCGATGGCCCACACCGGCTCGTAGGCGATCACGGCCTGGCCGATCTGTTCGTTCGAGAGGCCCGCCAGCGACCCGCGCAACGACTCGACATTGTGCTCGACGTGGTTGCCCGCCTCGCGGACTTCGAGTTGCTCACCGATGCAGATGATCGGCACCAGCCCGTGCCGGAAGGCGGCCGCCGCCTTCGCCGCCACGACGGCGTCGTCCTCAAGGTGGTACGTGCGCCGCTCGGAGTGCCCGACGACGACGAAGGTGCATCCCAGCTTGGCCAGGAACGCGCCGCTGATGTCGCCGGTGTAGGCGCCGGAGTCGTGCTCCGAGAGATCCTGCGCGCCGTAGGTGAGCATCAGCTTGTCGCCGTCGACCAGGGTCTGCACGCTACGCAGGTCGGTGAACGGCGGGATCACCGTCACGTCGACCTTGTCGAAGTACTTCGCCGGCAACGCGAACGCAATCTTCTGCACCAGCGCGATCGCTTCGAAGTGGTTGAGGTTCATCTTCCAGTTGCCGGCGATCAGCGGCTTTCGGCTCACGATTCCAGGACCTCTCACTCTTCTAAAACGGCGATGCCGGGCAGTTTCTTGCCTTCAAGGTATTCCAGAGAGGCTCCGCCCCCGGTCGAAATGTGGGAGAAGCCCTCTTCGTCCAGGCCGAGCTGACGGACCGCGGCAGCCGAATCGCCGCCGCCGACGACGCTGAACCCGCCCTTACCGGTAGCTGCGATGATCGCCTCGGCGACCCCCTTTGTGCCCGCGGCGAACGCCGGAAACTCGAAGACTCCCATCGGCCCGTTCCAGAAGACGGTCTTGGCGTTCGACAGCAGCGTGGTAAACCGCTCGACCGAGCCGGGACCGATGTCCAGGCCCATCTTGTCGGCTGGGATCTTGTCCGCGGCGACGATTTCGGCCGTCGCATCAGCGGCGAACTTGTCAGCCACCACGATGTCGACCGGCACGTGGATGACGTCGGCATAGGTATCGAGCAGCTTGCGGCACGTGTCGATCATGGCTTCTTCCAGAAGCGAGTTACCCACCGAAACACCTTGTGAGGCAAGGAATGTGAAGCACATGCCGCCGCCGATGATCAGACTGTCGGCCTTCTCCGCCAACGACTCGATGACCGCCAGCTTGTCGGAGACCTTCGACCCGCCGAGCACCACGGCGTAGGGCCGGTCGGTGGAGGTGGTCAGCTGCTCGAGCACCTTGACCTCCGCGGCCACCAGCGTGCCCGCGTAGTGCGGCAGCAGCGTCGCGACGTCGTACACCGACGCCTGCTTGCGGTGCACCACCCCGAAGCCGTCGGAGACAAAAGCCCCCGGCGAACCGTCTGCGCCGCTGACGAGATCGGCGAGCTGCCGGGCCAACGCCATCCGTTCGCCGTCGTCTTTGCTGGTCTCGCGGGGGTCGAAACGGATGTTCTCCAGCAGCAGGATGTCGCCGTCGGTCAAGCCTTCGGCACGGGCCAGTGCGTCGGTGCCCACGACGTCACCGGCCAGTTGCACGTGACGGCCGAGTTGCTCGCCCAACGCCTTGGCGACCGGAGCCAGTGACAGCTTCGGGTCGGGTCCGCCCTTGGGTCGACCGAGATGCGCGGTGACGATCACCTTGGCGCCGGCATCGGAGAGCGCCCTCAGCGTGGGCACCGACGCGGTGATGCGACCCGGGTCGGTGATGTTGCCGTCATCGTCGAGCGGGACGTTGAGGTCCGACCGAACGAGCACTCCCCGATCCGAAACACCTTCACCGAGAAGGTCTTCCAGAGTCTTGATGGAAGACGAGGCCACGGCGTTACAGCGACTTGCCGACAAGTGCGACGAGGTCCACGCACCGGTTGGCGTAGCCCCACTCGTTGTCGTACCAGGACACCACCTTGGCCTGGTTGTCGATCACCTTGGTCAGCCCGGAGTCGAACAGCGAGCTGTGCGGGTCGGTGACGATGTCGCTGGACACGATTGGTGCGTCGTAGTACTTGAGGATGCCCTTGAGTGGTCCGTCGGCGGCGGCCTTGAACGCGGCGTTGATCTCGTCGACGGTGGCCGACTTGGACAGCTCCGCGGTCAGGTCGGTGACCGAACCGGTGGGGATCGGCACCCGCAGCGCGTACCCGTCGAGCTTGCCCTTCAGCTCCGGCAGCACCAGGCCGATGGCCTTGGCGGCGCCGGTGGAGGTCGGCACGATGTTGACCGCGGCGGCGCGGGCGCGACGCAGATCTTTGTGCGGGCCGTCCTGCAGGTTCTGGTCCTGGGTGTAGGCGTGAATGGTCGTCATCAGGCCCTTGACGATGCCGAACTCGTCGTTGAGGACCTTGGCCAACGGGCCCAAGCAGTTCGTGGTGCACGAGGCGTTGGAGATGATGTTCTGGCTGCCGTCGTACTTGTCGTCGTTGACGCCGAGCACGACCGTCAGGTCCTCGCCCTTGGCCGGTGCGGAGATGATGACCTTCTTGGCGCCGGCGTCCAGGTGGCCCTTGGCCTTTGCAGCGTCGGTGAAGATACCGGTGGACTCGACTACCACGTCGACCCCGAGATCGCCCCACGGGAGGGCCGACGGGCCCTCCTTGATCGACAGTCCCTTCATCTTGTGCCCGCCGATGATGATGTCCTCGCCGTCGACCTCTACGTCTTCGGGCAGCCGGCCCAGGATCGAATCGAACTTCAGCAGGTGCGCGAGCGTCTCGTTGTCGGTGAGGTCGTTGACAGCGACGATCTCGATGTCGGAGTTCCTGCCTTCGTGCTTCTGCGCGTCCAGCGCGCGGAAGAAGTTGCGTCCGATGCGGCCGAAGCCGTTCACGCCTACCCGGATGGTCACTGTTTCTCCCTTGATCGCCTCAACGTGTAGTGCTCGGCCGTCAGCCTAGTCGTGTGATAGCGGCCACGCGTCACCTGGTCAGTGCGCGGTCAGGCGCTGGTCGGCGTAGGGGTTGCCGAGCCATTTACGGCGGATCCGTTGCAGCGTGCCGTCGGCCTCCAACTCGGCTTGCGCGACTGTCAGCCGACCGAGAAGCACCTGGTCACCGTGCGGAACGGCAATCGCAATGTCCTCGACCGTGATGTCGCGCTGGACGACCTCGACGCCAGGGACCGGCTTGACCAGTTCGGTCAGCACCGGCGCAAGCTTCATGACGGCATCACAGCCACCCGTCGAAAGGTCGCTCAACGCGTCGCGAATCGCGGTGTACTCATAGACGCGGACGGCACCGGCCTTGCCATCAGCGACGAGTCGCTCGGCAATCGGCCGGCTGGTGTTGCCCCGCTGAACGCCGATGGTCAGGCCTTCGAGATCGTCGACGGACGTGACACGCGGCAGCCGGCGAGTGTCGACGGCCAGCGCCTGACCGGAGATCAGGTACGGAGGTAGGAACGTCGCCCTTCTCCCCCGGTCCGGTGTGACGGTGGTCCCGGCGGCGACGCAGTCGTACTTCGACCCCAGTGCATCGAAGATGCCGTCGAAGTCGGTTCCGTCGTAGGGCACGAATTCGACTGTCGCGTCGATCTTCTCGCTGAGCGCTCGCAACAGGTCGATGTCGAGCCCACCGTCGTCGGACATCCCGTTGAAGGGCGGGTCTGGCATCGCCACACCGACTCTCAGCGTCTCCATGGGTTCACCGTAGTTGCTGCAGCAGCGCGCGGGCCTGATCGATCTGTTCGAACGCGTAGGTCGCGAGTTCGGCCACGAGGATGTGACAGCCGGGCCCGGCCGCCATCACCCGGTTGAGGACCGTGCCGAAGTAGTCCCCGTCGCGAACCTTGGTCTCACCAGTCGTGATGCCCATGCGCACCGGTAGCTCGAATCGGCGCTGGGCGTCGACAGCAGCCTCGACGACGCGAAGGCAGCCCGAGTCCATCACCGCTATGGCTGAACACAAATTTGTCATGCGCCTCATGACGGTCGGTCGAGTTCAGCTCGCGCATGGTCGATTTCGCCATAGGCGTACTCCGCGACGGCAGCCATCGACATCGACTCCCCTCTGGAGGCCAGTGATTCGTAGGTGGTGTCACCGAGCACCGTCCGGAGGTGGGCTATGGAGGTGCTGAACTCCGGCAGTACCGCTTGAGCCAGAGGACTCATTGAAAACCCGCTGATAATCGCTGCCGATTCGTACAGACCCACGCGGTAAAGGAACGTACTCAGTACGGCGAGTGGGCTGCGAATGCTGCCGACGTTGCCGGAGTCGTGGTAATTGCGTAGGACTAACGTCAAGTGCTCGAGTGCCTCTGGGGTGACCGCCTCAAGTGCCTCAAACCTGGCCATCCCCAGAGCGAGAATCGAGGCGTTGAAACGATTTCCGCTATCCAGGGCCATCGCCAAACCTTCGCGGCAGTCCTCCAAGCCGGCGTCTGACCCTTTCGCGTGGAGTGGGAACGTACTTGCGGCGATTGCGAACGTGTGCATATAAGGGTTTCGAGTTGCCGCCCCCGCTTCGACCAATCCTTTCGCCGCTTCGATCGCTTCGTCGACAAGTCCCCCGAACGAAAGGCCGAACACCCGGCAGCCACGGATGTACACGTGGTTATCGCCGCGCCGTTCGAGTTGAGCGTGACATAGTTCGGCCCACCGCCGAGGCTCGCCGGCCGGAAGGTAGGCCGCTCCCAGCCAACCCTCCATTCCGTACGGCGGCGCATTCTCGTTGCGCGCCACTACGGCGGCGCCTGCTTCGGCATATCGAAGCGCGTTTTCCAACCTGCCGGCCATCCAGCACACCGCTGCGACCACATACAAACTCGACAGCCGGGGATGGTTTACAGCGACGGCAAGCTCGATCATCTCTTCGGCCCAGGTCATCGGTTCGTAACTCTCGACCCCTATGCCGAGAAGCCCCGCATACGTTGCGATCGTGGCGGCAACGTCAATGTCGCCTGAATCGGCCGCCCAGCGGAAGGCTGTGCGCAAGTTCGCCAGCTCCAACGCCAACCAGCGATACGCGTAGCGTTGCTCAGGGCTGTCCCATAAGGACAGCATCGTGTTCTCGAGTTGCGCGAAGTAGCGGGCGTGGGCGTTTCGAACCTCCTCTGCCGCACCGCAAGAGGCAAGCTGTTCCTCTGCGAATTGACGAACGGTCTCGAGCATGGAGAACCGAGCCGTCTGCTCGGATCGGTCCACCGTGAGCAGCGACTTGCGGACCAAAGACTCGAGAAGATCCACGACCGCGAACTCGTCGTATTCCGGCCCGGCCACGGCGCAGGCGCTGTGGATGTCGAACCCACCGGCGAACACCGAACACCGCTCTAGCAGTCTCTTCTCTTCGGCGCTCAAGAGGTCGTATGACCATTGCACCGCGTGACGAAGTGTCTGGTGTCTTTCCAAGCTTCGCCGTGACCCGACGAGGAGGTTGAACCTCTTGTCGAGTCGGTCACGAATATCGGTCAGCGTCATCACCGAAACCCGAGACGCAGCGAGTTCGATCGCCAGCGGAATGCCGTCGAGGCGACGACATATGTCGGTGACCGCATCCATTTCGTGGACGGCAGCGCCAGGAGCAATGCTGCCGGCCCGCTCCACGAACAGCTCCGCCGCGGCATCGTCAGAGAGTGAGCGGACCGGCCAGATCTGTTCTTCGGCGACGCCCAAGCCCTCTCTGCTCGTGGCGAGGATGCTCACGGTCGAGGACTTCGCGAGGATGGCCTCGACAAGTCCTGCGGTCGCGTCCAACACGTGTTCGCAGTTATCGAAGACCAACAGCCGCTTCCGGTTCTCCAAGACAGCCGCGACCGAATCACACATGCTCATCCCGGGTTGTTGAGCGATGCCTAGGATCGCGGCAACCGAATCAGCCACGGCACCTGCGTCGGCCACAGACGCGAGCTCGAAAACCCAGACCCCGTCGGTGAAATCGTTGGTCAAACAACCAGCGACCTCAAGCGCCAGACGCGTCTTGCCCACTCCACCGACACCGGTCAATGTGACGAATCGATTGGTGCGCAACACCGCCGCGATCCGGGCCACTTCGTCATCTCGCCCAACCAACCTTCTTCCCACAGGTCGGAAATTTCCCCGGTCAGCGTCCAGGCTGCGTAATGGCGGGAAGTCACATGGAAGGCCTTGGGTTCGCAGCTGAAAGATCGTGATCGGGCGCGTCACGTCACGTAAGCGCTTCGGCCCCAGGTTCAGCAGTTCGACACCGTCGAGCAGAACCGCCGTCGACTCGGCCACCAGGATCTGGCGACCATGCCCGGCCGCCATGACGCGAGCTGCGCGGTTGAGCACCGTTCCGAAGTAGTCACCGTCACGCAGTTCGGCCTCACCGGTCGCGATTCCCATACGCACGGGGAGCTCCAACTCGCGCTGGGCGGCGATGGCTGCGTCGACGGCGGCGCTCGGAGACGCGAACGCAGCGGCGAGACCATCGCCGCTGTGGCTGAACACGAATCCGTCGTGCGCCTCGATCGCCGCGCGCAACACCTTGTCATGGCAAGCAAGTGCGACCCGCATGGCATCCGCGTCGGACTCCCACCGACGAGTCGAACCCTCGATGTCGGTGAACAGGAATGTCACGACGCCGGTGGGCGGGACGCCCGCGGGCACAAATGAAGTGTCGGCCGAGAGGCCGCTTGTCATACGCTTTTCGCCGAAATGCGTGTCACAAGTGGCCGGTCGGCGCTAGGCGTCCTCGAGCAGGTCCGGCGTGACAGCCGACTCAGTGTCGGGAATGCCGTCCTGCTTGGCCTTGCGATCGGCCATGGACAGCAACCGCCGAATGCGGCCCGCCACAGCGTCCTTCGTCATCGGCGGATCGGCGAGCCGGCCCAACTCCTCCAGCGACGCCTGCCGGTGCTCGACGCGCAGCTTGCCCGCGGCGGCGAGATGGTCGGGCACCGTGTCGCCGAGGATCTCCAGCGCCCGTTCCACGCGCGCGGCCGCGGCGACCGCCGCCCGTGCCGAGCGCCGCAGGTTGGCGTCGTCGAAGTTGGCCAGCCGGTTGGCGGTGGCCCGCACCTCGCGCCGCATCCTGCGCTCTTCCCATGTCAGCCGGGTGTCCTGCGCGCCCATCCGGGTCAGCAGCGCACCGATCGCCTCGCCGTCGCGCACCACCACCCGGTCGGTGCCGCGAACCTCGCGCGCTTTCGCGCTCACCCCCAACCTGCGGGCGGCGCCGACGAGTGCCAGCGCCGCCTCAGGACCCGGGCAGCTGACTTCCAACGCCGACGAGCGTCCCGGTTCGGTGAGCGATCCGTGTGCCAGAAATGCTCCGCGCCAGGCTGCTTCGGCATCGGCCACGCTGCCGCCGACCACTTGAGCCGGCAGCCCGCGCACGGGGCGGCCCCGCAGGTCGAGCAGACCGGTCTGCCTGGCCAACGCCTCGCCGTCCTTGGCCACCCGGACCACGTACCGGGTGCTCTTGCGGATGCCGCTGGCCGACACGACGTGCACCGTGGCGTTATAGCCGTACAGGTCGTAGATGTCCTTGCGCAGCCGCCGGGCGATGATGCCGAGATCGACCTCCGCCTCGACGACCACGCGGCCCGAAACGATGTGCAATCCGCCGGCGAACCGCAGCAGGGAGGCCACCTCGGCGCGCCGAGCACTGACCGAATTGACGATCAGCCGACTCAACTCATCCTTGACCTCGGCTGTCATCGCCACGGGTCGTCACCTCTCGGTTCATTCGCTGTCGACGTGGGCACTGCCGGCGCCGGAGCGGCGGCGCCGCGAAGACGCACACTCTCCAATGCCGCGGCCAAGCGCGCCGGGTCATGTAAAGGTGTACCAGGTCTGGACACGTCAGCAAACTGAACTTGAGCACGAAGGATGTTCGCGGTCCGACGCAGTTGGTCGCGCTCGCGCTCGCTGGGCACCCGACTCGCGTCGACGATGATGTCGTGCACGGTGAAGTCGGGCGCATGCTGCGCGAGCACGTGAATGTGTCGCTCCACGGAAAAGCCCGCCGTCTCCCCCGGTTCGGCCACCAGGTTGAGCACCAGCGCCCGGCGCGCCGCGGTCGCCTGCAGCGCCGCCGCGAGCTCGGGAACCAGCACATGCGGGATCACGCTCGTGAACCACGAGCCGGGGCCCAGCACCACCAGGTCCGCCGCCATGATCGCGTCCACGGCCTGCCGAGTGGCGGGCGGATCCCCCGGCAACAGCCGCACGCGACGGACTTTGCCCACGGTCGTGGCGATCGCCACCTGACCGCGAATCACCCGGCTCATGCGGGGGTCGGACTCCAGACCCGCGACGTCGGCCTCGATGCCGAGCCCCATCGGGCACATCGGAAGCACGCGACCCTTCACGCCCAGGATGCGGCCCAGTTCGTCGAGCGCGGCGATCGGGTCGGCCAAGACCTCGCTGAGGCCCGCGAGCAGCAGGTTGCCGATCGGATGCCCGGCCAGCGCCCCACTGCCACCGAACCGGTGCTGAATGATCGTCGCCCACAGCCGGCCATGCGGACTGTCAGAGGCCAACGCCGCCAACGCCATTCGAAGATCACCCGGGGGAACGACATCCAGCTCGTTGCGCAGTCGACCCGACGAGCCGCCGTCGTCGGCGACCGTGACGATGGCCGTCACATGCGGCGTCAGCCTGCGCGCCGCCGACAGGGTCGCATAGAGCCCGTGCCCACCACCGAGTGCAACGATCCGCACCGCGGCGAGCCGCGAATCAGATGAAGTCATTCGCGACCCAGATCCCGGTGCAACACCCGCACCGTCAGGTCATCACCGCCCTGCAGTCGCGCCGCCAGTGCCTCGGCGATCGCCACGCTTCGATGTTTGCCGCCGGTGCATCCGATGGCGACGGTCATATATCGCTTCCCCTCGCGACGGTATCCGTCGATGACTACGTCGAGCAGCCGATGATAGGTCTCCAGGAAGTCGCCTGCACCCGGTTGCCCGAGAACGTAGTCGCGGACCGCGGGATGCTGGCCGCTGTGCGGGCGCAGATCGTCCACCCAGTGCGGGTTCGGCAGGAACCGGACGTCCATCACGGTGTCGGCATCCATCGGCAACCCGTACTTGTAGCCGAAGGACTCGACCGTGACGTTCGTGTGGGCGACGGTTTCGCCCCCGAAGGCGCGTTCGATGCTCTCACGCAGCGCGGGCACCGAAAGCGTCGAGGTGTCGATCACCAGATCGGCCGACGCGCGCACGGAGGCCAACAGCGAACGCTCGGCCGCAATGCCTTCTGCCAGAGTCTGATTGCCCTGTAGTGGGTGACTTCGGCGGTTCTGTTCGTAGCGGCGCACCAGGCTCTCGTCCGAAGCGTCCAGGAACAACACTCGCGGCGCGATGTTGCGGGTCGCGAGCTCGTTGCGCACCCAGTCCAGGTCTCCGGTGAACCCCCGTGAGCGCACGTCCATCACCACCGCCAGCTGGGTGATCCGTGAGCCGGCCGCCAGCCCCAACTCGACCATCTGCGCGATCAGCTCCGGCGGAAGGTTGTCGGCGACGTACCATCCCAGGTCCTCGAGCACCTTGGCCGCGGTACCCCTACCCGCGCCCGAGAGGCCGGTGACCAGAACCACGTCGATGCCGGAGTCGGCGCTGGCCTCGTCGCGAAGATCCTCGTGCATTCCCTGGTCCGTCATCCCGATACCTTGCTCTGATCATCGTCGACCGCCGACTCGGGCGCGTCGCTTTCGGGCGGTACGCCAAGCGCGTCGAGCACGGAACGGGCGGTGGCGACGCCAATGCCGGGTACCGCGGTGATCTCCTCGATCGACGCCTCCTTCAGTCGGGCCACCGATCCGAAGTGGGTGACCAGTGCTTTCCGGCGATGCTCACCGAGTCCTCGAACCGAGTCAAGCGCCGACGCGGTCATCCGCTTGGAACGCTTGCTGCGGTGATAGGCGACCGCGAACCGGTGCGCCTCGTCGCGTACACGCTGCAGCAGGTACAGCCCTTCACTGTTGCGCGGCATGATCAGCGGATCGGGCTCCGACGGAACCCACACCTCCTCCAGACGCTTGGCCAAGCCGATCACCGCGACGTCGGTGATACCCAGCTCGTCGAGCACCGTTTGTGCGGCGTTGACCTGTGGCGCACCGCCATCGACGACGAACAGGTTGGGTGGGTAGGCGAACCTGCGTGACTTTCCTTCCGGTGCAAGCTCTGTCGGATGCTGGGTGTCGTGCAGGTGACGGTGGAACCGGCGCCTTGTCACCTCGGCGATGGAGGCGACATCGTCGGAACGGCCGTCGCCCGCGGCCTCTCGGATTGCATAGTGCCGGTAATCGGACTTGCGCGGTAAGCCGTCCTCGAAGACCACCAGCGAGGCCACCACATCGGTGCCCTGCACGTGGCTGATGTCGACGCACTCGATGCGCAACGGCGCCTCAGCCAGCCCCAGCGCGTCCTGGATACTCTGCAGCGCAGCGGTTCTCGCGGTGAAGTCACCGGCACGCCTGAGCTTGTGCTGGGCGAGCGCATCCTGGGCGTTGCGGCGGACCGTCTCGGCGAGCGCGCGCTTGTCTCCGCGCTGCGGCACGCGCAACGACACCCGAGAGCCGCGCAACTGGCTGAGCCAGGCCGCCAATTCGTCGGAGTTGCTCGGCAGACACGGAACCAGCACCTGACGCGGCACGGGATTGGTCGCCTCGTCCCCGCCGCTGTCACTGGCGCCGCCCAATTCGGCCTGATCGCCGTAGAACTGCGTCAGGAACTGCTCCACCAGACGTTCCTGGCTCGATTCTCCCGGCTCACCGGACTTTTCCACGATCCAACCGCGCTGGCCACGCACCCGGCCGCCGCGGACATGGAAAACCTGCACGGCCGCTTCGAGTTCGTCGTCGGCGAATGCCACCACGTCGGCATCGGTGCCGTCGCCGAACACCACCGCCTGTTTCTCCAGCGCCCGTTTCAGAGCGCCGATGTCGTCGCGCAGGCGCGCGGCCCTCTCGAAATCCAGTTCCTCGGCGGCCTCGTTCATCTGGTGTTCGAGGTCGCGGCCCAACCGATCGGTCTTACCGGCGAGAAAGTCGCAGAAATCGACAACGATCTGGCGGTGCTCATCGGCGCTCACCCGACCGATACAGGGAGCCGAACACTTGTCGATATAGCCGAGCAGGCAGGGCCGATCGATTTGCCTGTGGCGCTTGAATACTCCGTTAGAGCATGTGCGCGCCGGGAACACCCGCGTCAGCAGGTCGAGGGTTTCGCGGATCGCCCACGCGTGCGAATAGGGTCCGAAGTACCGGACGCCCTTGCGCCGGGCCCCGCGGTACACCATCAGCCGCGGATACTCCTCGTTGAGCGTGACCGCGAGCACCGGGTACGACTTGTCGTCTCGATACCTGATGTTAAATCGCGGGTCGAACTCCTTGATCCAGTTGTATTCGAGCTGCAGCGCCTCGACTTCGGTGTTGACCACCGTCCACTCGACGCTGCCCGCGGCCATCACCATCTGACGTGTGCGCGGCGCCAGGCTCGCGACGTCGGCGAAGTAGGAGTTCAGTCGGCTGCGCAGACTCTTCGCCTTGCCGACGTAGATCACCCTGCCGTGCGGGTCGCGGAATCGGTAGACGCCCGGTTCGACGGGAATCGACCCTGGGGCGGGTCGGTATGTCGAAGGATCAGGCACGCAATCCAGGTTACTGCCGCGTACCGACCGCCCCGATCCACTACCGTCGGGTGATGCGGATCTCCTCGCTGACCAAGGTGATGGCCCCGCTGACCGGGTTGATGCTGGTGCTCGCCGGCTGCTCGACGAACGACGGCAGCACCGAATCGGAGTCCGCGGGACCGTGCGCGATCGTCGAGAACGGCACCCCGGTGGTCAAGACCACCGCCCCACCCACTCCCGGGTCGCCGCCGACCTCCCGCGACATCTCCACCAATCCCGAAGTGGCCACGGGTTACCGCACCGACATGACGCCGGTGCGAACCAGCAGCTATTCGGTGGTCACCGCCAATCCGCTGGCCACCCAGGCAGCGTGCGAGGTGCTCCGCGACGGCGGCACCGCGGCGGACGCGCTCGTCACCGCGCAGGCCGTGCTCGGCCTCGTCGAGCCGCAGGCGTCCGGCCTCGGCGGCGGCGGCTTCCTGCTCTACTTCGACGCGGCCTCCGGTGAGGTCCAGGCCTACGACGGTCGCGAAATCGCGCCCGCTGCGGCCACGGAGAACTATCTGCGCTGGGTCTCCGAAACCGACCGGACGGAGCCCAAACCGGACGCAAGGACCTCGGGCCGCTCGATCGGTGTGCCCGGCATCGTGCGGATGCTCACCGAGGTACACGCCGATCACGGCAAGACGGGCTGGCGCGATCTGTTCGCTCCCGCAGTCCGGATGGCCGACGACGGCTTCGACATCAGCCCGAGGCTGGCCGCGGCGATCGATGACGCGGCGCCCGAGCTCGAGCTCGACCGCCAAGCCGCCGAGTACTTCCTCAACGCCGACGGCACCCCCAAGACGGAGGGCACCCGGCTGACCAACCCGGCGTACTCGAAAACGTTGGGCATCATCGCCACCGACCCTCAGGAGTTCTACACCGGCGCCATCGCCCGCGACATCGTCGCCGCTGCGGCCGACGACTCCGGGGGCCGGACGCCAAGCCTGATGACCGTCGAAGACCTCGCCAACTACACGGTCAGCGAACGCGAACCGCTGTGCAGGCCATACCGCGGACGCGAGATCTGCGGAATGCCACCGCCGTCGTCAGGAGGCATCGCCGTGCTGGCGACGCTCGGCATTCTCGAACACTTCCCCATGGCCGATCACAAACCCAGCGACGTCGATCTCAACGGCGGCCGACCGTCGGTCATGGGCGTACACCTGATATCCGAGGCGGAACGACTCGCGTACGCCGACCGCGACAAGTACGTCGCCGACACCGATTTCGTGCCGCTGCCGGGCGGCTCACCCGACACCCTGCTCGGCAGTGACTACCTCGCCGGGCGGGCCGCGCTGATCTCCGAGCAGCAAAGCATGGGCACCGCGAAACCGGGCGAGTTCGGCCCGCCGACCAGCCCCCCACCGCCCGCCCCCGAACACGGCACCAGCCAGGTCAGCATCGTCGACTCACAGGGCAACGCCGCGTCGTTGACCACCACGGTCGAGTCAGCGTTCGGCTCGTTCCACATGGTCGACGGGTTCATCCTCAACAACCAGCTCACAGACTTCTCGGCCGAGCCGGCCGGCCCCGACGGGGCGCCGGTGGCGAACCGGGTCCAGCCCGGTAAGCGCCCGCGCAGCACGATGGCCCCGACCCTGATCTTCGACCAGGCACAGGGCCGGGCCGGGGAGCACGGACACCTCTTTGCGGTCCTGGGTTCGCCCGGCGGTGCCGTGATCATCCAGTTCGTGGCGAAAACCATTGTGGGAATCCTGGATTGGGGACTCGACCCGCAGCAGGCGGTGTCGATGGTCGACTTCGGCGCGGCGAACACCCCGAAGACCAATGTCGGCGGCGAGCATCCGATCATCGACACCTCCGATAACGGTGACCACGACCCCCTTGTGCAGGGGTTGCGGGCACTCGGCCATCAGGTGGATCTATCCGACCAGTCGAGCGGCCTGTCGGCGATCATCCGAGACAGCACAGGCCTCATCGGCGGAGCGGATCCACGCCGGGAAGGGTTGGTCATGGGCGACACCCAATGACCGAATGCGTTGCCCGGCTCGGCGAAATCGACTGGCAGACATTCGCCGCCATCCGGTTGAGGGCGCTGGCCGACTCGCTGGGTGAGAAAGATCCAAGCTATCGCGACGAGGCGGCCTTCACCGCAGCGCAGTGGCGGCGGCGGTTGCGCGACCATGCGCAGTTCGTCGCGCTCGACGGTGACCGTCCGGTCGGCATGATCGGGGCGCAGCAGGAGAACGGCGAGACCGTGTATCTGTACTCGCTGTGGCTGGAACCCGCGGCCCGGGGTCGAGGCCTGGCGCGGCAACTGGTTGCCGCGGCTCTTGACTGGGCGCGCACCAGCAACGTGCACACGGTGCGCTTACGGGTGGCGATCGACAACGCGGCGGCGCGTCAGGTGTACGAAAGCATCGGGTTCACCGTCGCAGACGACCAAACCACCTCCGAGCGCGACGAACTCGCGATGTCGCTCAGCGTGAGTTGAGGCCTTTGTAGCGCTCGAAGACGTCGCGAACGCGGTCCATCGCGTCGATGGCGCGCCCTTTGTCGACGGCCTGGATCGCCATGATCGGAATGTACTCGTCGTCGGGCAGATCCACGCGCGCCCACCGCGCGCCCCTCGGGAAGGAGATGCCGACCACATCGGACCACGGAATCATCTTGTCGTTGACGAGGTTCCGCACACTCACACCGGCAGCGCCGACTCGAAGCCGGGGCCGGGCGAACATCAAGACCACCCCGGCGATGACGACACCGAGGAGCGCGATCGCCACCTGGTCGGCGGTCCGAAAGATCACCCCTGTCGAGCTGATCTTCAACAATGCGCCGACCATCACATGCGCGGCAAGGATCAGCGCTGCGGCACCATAAGCGAAATACGGTGCCAGATGCGGGCGTATCTCGACATCCCAGTCGGTCATGAGCGCGAACGAATGTCGCGCAACGTCAACGCGGTCGACAACGCGGCCGCCGCCGCCTGCGCGCCTTTGTCCTCAGACGAGGACGGGAGCCCGGCCCGGTCGAGAGCCTGTTGCTCGCTGTTGGTCGTCAGCACGCCGTTGGCCACCGGTGTCGACGCATCCAGCGACACCCGGGTCAAACCCTGTGTTACCGCGTCACACACATAGTCGAAATGCGGTGTCTCCCCGCGGATTACCACGCCCAGCGCCACGACCGCGTCATGGTTGGCCGCCAGCGCCTGTGCCACAACGGGAATCTCGATGGCGCCCAGCACCCGCACCACCGTGGGGTTCTCGACCCCTGCGCCGGCTGCCACTTTGAGTGCCCCGTCGAGCAGTGCGTCGCAGATGGTCTCGTGCCAGGTGCTCGCCACCACGGCTAGCTTGAGCGCCGATCCGTCGATGTCTGGAAGATCGGGTACGCCTGTACCACTCACAGGGCTCCACCGAGATCTGTTGGGCGGCGGTCACCGAGCAGGTATACGCCCTCGTCGTAGTCGGCCATGGTGGTGGCCTCGTGATAGGCGTCCAGACCGCTCAGGTCGTGACCCATCCGGTCCCGCTTGGTCATCAGGTAACGGATGTTTTCCTTGTTGGCCCGCACGGGCAGCGGCACGCGTTCGATGATGTGCAGCCCGTAGCCGTCGAGCCCGACCCGTTTGGCGGGGTTGTTGGTGAGCAGCCGCATAGACCGCACGCCCAGGTCGACGAGGATCTGCGCTCCGATGCCGTAGTCGCGGGCGTCGGCGGGCAGGCCGAGCTTGAGGTTGGCGTCGACGGTGTCATCACCAGCATCCTGCAGTTGGTAGGCCTGCAGCTTGTGCATGAGCCCGATGCCGCGGCCTTCGTGGCCGCGCATGTACAGCACGATGCCACGGCCTTCGCGGGCGACCATCGCCATCGCCGCGTCGAGTTGGGGTCCGCAGTCACAGCGTCGAGAGCCGAACACGTCACCGGTAAGGCATTCGGAGTGCACACGCACCAATACGTCGTGGCCGTCGCTGGTCGGGCCCGCGATATCACCCTTGACCAACGCGACATGCTCGACGTCGTCGTAGATGCTGGTGTAGCCGACGGCGCGGAATTCGCCGTGGCGGGTTGGGATCCGCGCCTCGGCGATGCGCTCGATGTGCTTCTCGTGCTTGCGCCGCCACTCGATCAGGTCGGCGATCGAGATCAGCGCGAGGTCGTGCTCGTCGGCGAAGATGCGCAGCTCGTCGGTCTGCGCCATCGAGCCTTCGTCTTTCTGGCTGACGATCTCGCAGATCGCACCAGCCGGCTGCAGCCCGGCGAGGCGGGCCAGGTCGACGGCGGCCTCGGTGTGGCCGGGGCGGCGCAGCACGCCTCCGTCCTTCGCCCGCAGCGGCACTACGTGGCCCGGTTTCGTGAAATCGTCTGCAATGCTTGACGGATCCGCGAGCAACCGCATCGTCGTCGCCCGGTCGGCAGCCGAGATACCCGTTCCCACACCGTTCTTCGCGTCCACCGTGACGGTGTAGGCGGTGCCGTGCTTGTCCTGGTTCACCGCGTACATCGGCAGCAGACCCAGCTTGTCGCAGATCGCGCCGTCCAGCGGGACGCAGAGGTAGCCCGAGGTGTAGCGAACCATGAACGCAACAAGCTCCGGCGTCGCCTTTTCGGCGGCGAAGATGAGATCGCCCTCGTTCTCGCGATCCTCATCGTCGATCACGACGACGGCTTTGCCCGCGGCGATATCTGCCACCGCGCGCTCAACAGTGTCAAGCCTCGTCACCACATCAGTATGAACTACCAGGGTTCAAAACTTATTGCCAGGCCGCTGAGCTGGGCGTTCACTGCTAATTTCGGCGTCGGCGGCACATTGTGGAACCTCTGTGTATTTTCGGGATTGCTGCTCGGCCGAGTCGCCGGATGTCTACGCTACGTTCTCCTGGTCACGCTCAAAGGGACTCATATGAATGCGTCACGTCTCACCGCTCCGAGGCTGCTCTTCGCCGCGTGCGCTGTGGCCGCCTCCGGTCTGCTTCTTGCCATCGCACCGCCGGCGGCCGCCCAGCCGAGCGACATCGCTCCTCCAGGACCCGGCCCAACCGCGTCCGACGTGATCCCGGCAGTGGGAGTGCTCGAAGGAATGTGGCAGCAGTACGTGCCCCGGAACGTGGCCCCGCCCGACCAGATGGGCGCGGTCGACCGGTTCTTCAACGACTTCGTTCCGACCGCGACCCATGTCAGCGACTTCTTCACCATCATCCAGCAGTTCCGCGGGCCACTCGGCTACTAGACGGTGACGCCCGCTGCTCCAAAGTGGCGGCCGGTCAATCGCTTTGGGGAGTGAGCAGCCGCTCGACGTACTTGGCGATCACGTCCACCTCGAGATTGACCAGCGTACCGACCTCGGCACGGCCGAGCGTCGTGAGATCGAGTGTCGTGGGAATCAGCGACACCTCGAACCAGTCGTGTCCGAGCCCGGAAACCGTCAGCGAGACACCGTCGACGGTGATGGAGCCCTTCTCCACCACATACCGTGACAGCGCGGTCGGAAGCGCGATGCGCACCACGACCCAGCGATCCGACGGGGTGCGCGCGATCACGTGACCGGTGCCGTCGACGTGGCCCTGGACGATGTGACCGCCTAGGCGGCTGTTCACCGCAGCCGCCCGCTCGAGGTTGACCCGGCCGCCCACCGCGAGACGGCCGAGGCTCGAGCGGTTTAGCGTCTCCCCGATCACATCGGTGGTGAACGTCGCACCCGGACGCACCTCGACAACGGTGAGGCAGACACCGTTCACCGCGATCGAGTCACCGTGGCGAGCGTCCGATGTCACGAGGGGCCCGCGAATGGCGAGCCGCGCGAAATCGCCAAGATCTTCCTTGCCGACGACCTCGCCGACCTCTTCGACGATTCCGGTGAACACCTCGCCAGACTAGCGAGATCGCCGCCTCCTCCGGCGTGGGCCTGTTCGCCCTGGCAGCGCCCGCGCACCGAGTCGGTGCGCTCGGACCCTTTACGATGCACTCATGCCCACGCGCCTCCTCACGATCTTCGCCGCCCTCGTTGCCGCCGTCGCCCTTGTGGCGGGTTGCTCCTCCACATCGGAGGAGTCCACGAAGGACCTCCCCGACGGCGCGACCCTGCTGCAACAGTCCAGCGAAACGACCAAGAAGCAGACCAGCGCGCACCTGAAGCTGCAGGTGCAGGGCACGATCGAGAAGTTGCCGATCGAGCAGCTCGAGGGTGACTTGAGTAACGCGCCCACGTTCACCGCCCAAGGGAAGGTCAACCTGCTGATGGGGGGCCAGCGTATTGAGGGCGTGGAGTTCGTGGTCTTCGACGGCGACCTCTACGCCACTCTGACGCCCGGGGGCCCATTGTCGAACTTCGGCCCTGCCGTCGATATCTACGACGCTTCGCTGATCCTCAATCCCGAGACTGGTTTGGGCAACGTGCTGGACAACTTCTCGGATTCGAAGGCCGAGGGCCGTGAGACGGTCAACTCCGTAGAGACCGTCCGCGTCACCGGTAATGTCAGCGCCGATGCGGTCAACAAGATCGCGCCGCAACTCGAAGTGACGGGTTCTGTCCCTGGAACAGCCTGGATCGCCGAGGACGGCGACCACAAATTGGCCCAGGTCAAGTTGCAGATCGACTCTGATAGCAGCGTCACTATGACGATGTCGGAATGGGGCAAACCAGTGACTGTCAACAAGCCGCCGGCCGCCTAATGTCGATTCCAACGCGAACCACGGGCACCGAAACCTCCCTGACCACGGGGTCGAATCGGCGAATCGCAATCAGCGCCGGCGGCCTCGCGGTGCTGCTCGGCGCCCTCGACACCTATGTCGTGGTCGCGATCATCACCGACATCATCATCGATCTCGGTATCCCAATAAATCAGCTCCAGCGGGTGACCCCGATCATCACCTGCTACCTACTCGGTTACATCGCCGCGATGCCGCTGTTGGGCCGGGCCTCGGACCGGTTCGGCCGCAAATTCATCCTTCAGGTGAGCCTGGCCGGCTTCGCGGTCGGATCCGTCGTCACCGCGATGTCGAACGACCTGGTCCCCATGGTGATCGGCCGCACGATCCAGGGCGTCGCCAGCGGCGCGCTTCTGCCGGTCACGCTGGCGCTGGCCGCCGACCTGTGGGCCAGCCGCAACCGCGCCACGGTGCTCGGCGGGATCGGCGCCGCGCAGGAGTTGGGCAGCGTGCTGGGACCGCTGTACGGCATCGCCGTGGTGGCGGTGCTGAACACGTGGCGCGACGTCTTCTGGATCAACCTGCCATTGGCGGCCGTCGCTATGGTGCTGATCCACTTCAGCCTGCCCTCGCGCCTCAAACCCGAGAACCCCGAACGGGTGGACGTCGTCGGCGGAGTCCTGCTGGCCGTCGCGCTCGGCCTTGCGGTGATCGGGCTCTATAACCCGGCACCGGACGGCCGCAAGATCCTGCCGAGTTACGGGCTTCCGGTGCTTTTGGCCGCACTGGTGGCCGTCGTGGCCTTCTTCGTTTGGGAGAGGTACTCCCGCACACGCCTGATCGAACCCGCCGGCGTGCATTTCCGGCCGTTCCTCGCCGCGCTGGGCGCGTCCCTCTGCGCGGGCGCGGCGCTGATGGTGACGCTGGTCAACGTGGAACTGTTCGGGCAGGGAGTGCTCGGCAAGAACCAGACCGACGCGGTACTTCTGCTGCTGCGCTTCCTGATCGCGCTACCCATCGGCGCCGTTATCGGCGGGTGGGTCGCGACCCGCATCGGAGACCGACTGGTGGCCTTCGTCGGCCTGATGATCGCCGGAGGCGGCTACTACCTGATCTCGATGTGGGGCACCGACGTGCTGACCACTCACCACGACCTCGGGTTCATCGCCCTGCCCGTGCTCGACACCGACCTGGCGATCGCCGGCCTCGGCCTTGGCTTGGTGATCGGGCCGTTGACCTCGGCGACGCTACGTGTGGTGCCGGCCGCCCAGCACGGCATCGCGTCGGCGGCCGTGGTGGTGGCCCGGATGATCGGCATGCTCATCGGCCTGGCCGGTTTGACCGCATGGGGTCTGTACCGGCTCAACCAGCACCTTCAGACCCTGCCATTCCCGCCGGCCAACACGCTTGCCGAACGACTGGCCGCCGAAGCGACCCGCTATCGCGAGGCCTACGTGCTGCAGTACGGCGACATCTTCCTCGTCACGGTCGTGGTCTGCGTCGTCGGCGCTTTGTTGGGCCTGCTCATCGGCGGCAAGCAGGAGCACGCCGACGAACCGGCGGAATTGGTCGGGGAAACGGCCGCGGATCGCGTCGATGGCGCCTAGCAGCGCTCGAGGCCGGGGCGCAGCAGCGGCGGCTCGGCCGGCGTGACCGGCGCGGCCTCCTTTGCGACGGCCTGGGCAGGCTGAACCCGGAAGGTGTCGCAGATCAACGCCTTGAGGGTTCGAGGGTGCATCGGGCGATAGCTGAGCCAGTCCTGCAGTGCAGTCATGGGTCGTCGTCCTTTGTTCGTGCTCACCAGCGCGCAAATCGTCGGTGAAAGCGCGACTACGGCGGGCCATACACGGCCCACTCTGGTACGAGTGTACCGACGTGAACGCCCTGATTGACTCCTCGACGCGCGGGGTATGCGTGGCATCACACCTAACCTCAACGGAGAAAGCTCATGGCAAGTTCACTGAATGGCAAGAAGATTGCGTTCCTGGTTGCTACCGAAGGTGTCGAGCAGGTCGAGCTGACGGAGCCATGGAAGGCCGTCGAGCAGGCCGGGGGCACCCCTGAACTGGTGTCGACGGAGGTCGGCAAAATCCAGGCGTTCAACCACCTGACCCCCGCCGACACGTTCGAAGTTGAGAAGTCCGCCGATTCGGTGTCGGCGTCCGACTACGCCGCGTTGGTGCTGCCCGGCGGCGTGGCCAACCCGGATAACCTGCGCATGAACGCCGACGCGGTCGCGTTCGCAAAGAGCTTCTTCGATGACGGCAAACCGGTCGCGGTCATCTGCCACGGACCGTGGACGCTCATCGAGGCGGACGTGGTGCGGGGACGCACCATGACGTCGTGGCCCAGCGTGAAGACCGACCTGGTCAACGCCGGAGCCAACTGGGTGGATGACGAGGTCGTCGAATGCTCGCGTGGGCCAAACACTTTGGTGTCCAGCCGCAAGCCCGATGACCTGCCGGCCTTCTGCAACACATTGGTCAGCGCTTTCGCGAAGTAGCCGAAACCCCACGCACCAAAGACCATAGCCGGGGTAACGTCGCCTACATGCTCATCGCCGCGCTGCGCGACATGCAGTGGCGAAGGCGACGTTTCGCCATCGCGGTGTTGTCCACCGCGATCATTTTCGGAATGACGCTGGTTCTCACGGGTCTGGCCAACGGTTTCCAGACCGAGGCCGAAAGGACCGTCGACAGCCTCGGTGTCGACCAGTTCATCGTGAAGGCGGGCGCATCGGGTCCCTTCGTGGGGGCCACACCGTTCGCGCCCGTGGAATTGCGCCGTATCGCTGCCGCTCCCGGCGTCGACGCCGCCGCCCCCCTGGCCTATGCCGGCGGCACGGCCACCCTCGACGGGGCGACACGCAACGTCGACATCTTCGGCGCGCCCGAACGCGGACCGGGCATGCCCGCCGTCGTCGAAGGGCGTGCGCCCACGACCCCCGACGAAGTCGCGGTGTCCACCACATTGGGTCGTGGCGTCGGCGATGAGGTCGAGATCGCCTCTCAGACGCTGCGTATCGTCGGCCTGGTGGAGAACTCGACCGCATTGGCGAACCTGCCGAATGTGTTTCTCACCACAGAGGGTGCACAGCAGTTGGTGTACGGCGGTGAGCGTCTGGTCGCCTCCATCGGTGTCCGCGGTTCACTTGAGCAGGTGCCGAACGGTTATCGGGCGGTCGACCGCGGCGGAGCGATCGAGGACCTGCTGCGGCCGTTGAAGGTGGCCGTCAACTCCATCACGATTGTCGCGATCCTGCTGTGGATCGTGGCCGCGCTGATCGTGGGTTCGGTCGTCTACCTGTCCGCACTGGAACGGCTGCCAGACTTCGCCGTCTTCAAAGCGATTGGGGTGCCTACTCGTTCGGTGATGGCCGGGCTCGCCCTGCAGGCGGTGATCGTGGCGCTGCTGGCCGCGTTGGTCGGCGCCGGGCTGTCGCTGCTGCTCGGACCGCTGTTCCCCATGCAGGTGATCGTGCCCACAGAGGCCTTCGTCGCGCTGCCGGTGGTCGCGGTGGTGATCGGCCTCATCGCCAGCGCGGCGGGGTTACGTCGCGCCGTGTCAGTCGATCCCGCACTGGCCTTCGGGGGGCCGTGAGCCCATGGGCGATCTGGCGATCCAGAATCTCATCGTCGAGTACACCAGCGGCGGGCACGCCGTGCGCCCGATCGACGGCTTGAACCTCGACGTCGCGGCCGGCTCACTGGTGATTCTGATGGGCCCGAGCGGATGCGGGAAGACAACGCTGTTGTCGTGCCTCGGTGGGATCCTCCAACCCACCTCGGGTGCGATCAAATTCGGCGACGTCGAGGTGACCTCGCTCGGCGCCAACGAGCTCGCGACATACCGGCGCGAGACGGTGGGATTCGTGTTCCAGGCCTTCAACCTGGTGCCCAGCCTCACCGCGGTCGAGAACGTGATGGTGCCGCTGCGCGCAAACGGCATGTCGCGCCGGGCTTCCCGGAAGCGGGCGGAACAGCTGCTGGCGCGGGTAGGGCTGCAGGACCGTCTCGACCACCGGCCAGGTGATCTCAGCGGCGGGCAGCAGCAGCGGGTGGCGGTGGCCCGGGCGATCGCGCTCGATCCCCCGCTGATCCTGGCCGACGAGCCCACGGCGCATCTGGATTTCATTCAGGTCGAAGAGGTGCTGAAGCTGATTCGCGAGCTTGCCTCCGACAACCGGATGGTGGTCGTCGCGACACATGACAGCCGGATCCTGCCGCTGGCCGATCGGGTCGTCGAGATGGTGCCGAACTTCGCCTCCGGCGACCGCCCACCGGAGACCGTAGAGCTGGAAGCCGGTCAGGTGCTGTTCGAGCAGGGCACCATGGGTGACCAGATCTACATCGTCGATGACGGCGAGATCGAGATCATGCGCGAACTGGCCGGCGGCGGTGAGGAATTGCTGAAGTTGGCGATCGAAGGCGACTACTTCGGCGAGATCGGGCCGCTGTTCCATCTGCCCCGGTCAGCGACGGCCAGGGCGCGCACCGACGCGACCGTGGTGGGCTACACGGTGCAGGCTTTCCGGAAACGGTTGGGGATGGCCGGAGTCCGCGACCTCATCGAGCACCGTCCGCTGAGCGGCGAATTGGACGAGGGTCCGCCGGACACCGAGGGCCCGGCTACCCCGGAATGAGGCTCAGCAGCACGTCGGGGCCGATGGGTTCAATCTTGTCGAAGCGCCACCGCTGGGCGTGCGCGATGCTCAGCACACCGACATCGTCGACCGCGGTAATCGGGCCACCGAGAAGGATCGGTGCGACGTAAGCCAGGATCCGATTGATGACGCCGGCGCGCAAGAACGCGCCCGCCAACGTTGGACCACCCTCGAGCAGCACATCGGTGCGATCGGACAGCGCCTTGATCACTTCGTGGGGATCGCGGGTGCGGATCACCATCGTGCGGGAGTCGTCGTTGAGAACCCTTGCCTCTTGCGAGATTTCGCGCTCTCCGACGACGACGCGCAGCGGTTGACGGTCGGCGAGAGTGCCATTGGGGAGTCGCGCCGTCAGCGCAGGATCGTCGACGAAGACAGTGCCGGTACCGACCACGATCGCATCGGCGACGGCGCGCCTGCGGTGCACATCCGCACGGGCGGCTTCGCTGGTGATCCACTGGCTGCTACCGTCGGCCGCCGCGCTGCGACCGTCCACGCTGGTCGCGAATTTCCATGTCACATGCGGTGATCCGGTGCGCTGCTTGTGCAACCACTCGCGCAGCGGGCCGCCCGCCACCGTGTCGCCGAGCACGCCCCCGGTCACGGCCACCCCCTCCTCGGCGAGCCGCGCCGCCCCACCCGCAGCGATCGGGTTCGGGTCGGCGACCGCATACGCGACCGCCGAGACACCGGCAGCGACAAGCGCATCCACGCAGGGCGGGGTGCGGCCGTAGTGATTGCACGGTTCGAGCGCCACGACGGCGGTGCCTCCCGCGGCGCGCTCTCCCGCCCTACGCAAGGCCACCACCTCGGCGTGCGGCCCGCCGGGAGGCTCCGTGGCCCCCACACCGGCCACCTCGCCGTCGCTGTCCAGGATTACCGCTCCGACCGGCGGATTGGGATAGGTTGAGCCCTTGACCTTCTCGGCCTGTTGGACCGCCAGCCGCATCGCGGCCTCCAGATTCATGCCCGCAGGTGCTTGGAGGCGGCGGCGGCCTGCCTGCGCAACGACTCCACCGCCGCCGCGGGGTTCTCTGCGCTGTAGACGGCCGAGCCCGCGACGAAGCAGTCCACCCCCGCCTCGGCCGCCTGCTCGATGGTGTCGGCGTTGATGCCGCCGTCGATCTCGACGACGATCGTCAACTCGCCGGCGTCCACGAGGCGCCGCGCCGTGCCGACTTTCACCAGCACTTCCGGAATGAACTTCTGGCCGCCGAATCCCGGCTCCACCGACATGATCAGCAGCGTGTCGAACTCCGGCAGGATCTCCAGGTACGGCTCCAGCGGGGTGCCCGGCTTGACCGAGAGCCCCGCCTTGGCGCCCGCGGCGCGGATGTCTCGGGCGACGCCGACCGGGTTGTCGGTGGCTTCCGCGTGGAACGTGACGTTGTAGGCGCCCGCTTCCGCGTACGGCGGCGCCCAGCGTTCGGGGTTCTCGATCATCAGGTGGCAGTCCATCGGAATGTCGGTCACCTTCAGCAGCGACTCGACGACGGGCTGACCGATGGTCAGGTTCGGAACGAAATGGTTGTCCATCACATCGACGTGCAGCCAGTCCGCACCGCGCACGGCCTCGGCTTCGTCGGCGAGCCTGGCGAAGTCGGCGGCCAGGATCGACGGCGCGATTAGGGGTCCTGCCATGGGCCTACCCTACTTTGAGCGCGGCGGCGAACATCGCATCGGTGCCGTGGCGGTGCGGCCACAACTGCACGTGCGGCCCATCGCCGAGATTGTCCGCGGGCGCGAACAGCGGCCGGGTGTCCAGCGCCGTCACGGGGTGTCGGCGCAGCGCGTCGGAGACGACGCCCACGGTCTCGGCCAGGTGCGGCGAACAGGTGGCGTAGAGGACCACCCCTCCCGGCCGCGTCAGCCGGATCGCCGACGCCAGGAGTTCACGTTGCAGCTTCGTCAACGGCGGCACGTCACCTGGCTTGCGTCGCCACCGTGCCTCGGGCCTGCGCCGCAGCGCGCCGAGGCCGGTGCAGGGGGCGTCTACGAGCACCCGGTCGAAGCCGGGTTCCACGCCGGGCTCGCGACCGTCGACGCGCAGCACGTCCACGGGCAGGCCGCCGGTGTTCTGTTCGACGAGCTCGGCGCGCGCGGGTGCGGGCTCCACCGCGGTGACCCGGGCGCCGTCGGGCGCCAACGCGGCCAGCATGGCCGTCTTCCCGCCGGGGCCCGAGCACAGGTCAAGCCAACGTCCGCCGTCGGTGCCGTCGATTTCGGCCAGGGTCAGCGCCTGCGCGACGAGTTGGCTGCCCTCGTCCTGTACCAGCGCATTGCCGTCACGCACCGCCTGCAACCGCCCCGGGTCACCGCCGGTGAGGTACACCGCGTACGGCGAATATCGGCCGACCGTGCCGTCGACCTGCGTGGCCAGCTCATGCGCGGTCAGCGCTCCCGGGCGCACGGCGAGGTGCACGGCGGGCCGAGCGTCGTCGGCGGCGAGCAGCGCGTCGAGTTCACCGGCGTCGGCGCCCAGCGCATCGGCGAAGGTCTGCGCGACCCACCGGGGGTGCGCATGCACGAACGCCGAATGACCGATGGGGTCGGTCGTCGCGTCGGGGGCCAGTTCCGCGACCCAGGACTGTTCGTCGCGCGAGGCGATCTTGCGCAACACGCCGTTGACGAAACCCGCACGGGCCGAATCGAACTCGATGCCGGCCTGTTCCACGGTGGTGGACACCGCGGCGTGTTGTTCGACCCGCGTGCGCAGCAGCTGGTAGGCGCCCAGCCGCAGCAGGTCCAGCAGGACGGGGTCGATCCTGTCGGTGGGGCGGCCCGCGACGTGACTGATGACAGCGTCCAGCAGCCCTTTGGTCCGGCAGGCGCCGTACGCGAGTTCGGTGGCGAACGCCGCGTCACGGCCGCTGATGCCACGTTCCCGCAATAACGCCGGCAGCGCGAGGTTGGCGTAGGCGTCCTTCTCCGAGACGGCGCGCAACACGTCGAACGCGACCCGGCGAGGCGGGTCCAGAGGCTTGCGCCGTTGCGGACGGTTGCTGCGGGGCTTGATCATTCGGCTGTCATTCGGCTCGTGCCGAATCATCGAGGCGGGCGCCGCGGGCCCAGTCGGCCGCGTTCATGAGCTTCTTGCCCGGTGGCTGAACCTGCCCAAGCAGCGCAGGGTGCGACGCGGTGCCGATGCGCACACCGTCGCGACTGACGCGGATCGCGCCTGGCGCCAGAGGCTGCGAGGCCTCGTCGATGGTGACGGGACCGACTTTGACGCGAAGGTCACCGATCATCGTCCAGGCGCCGGGACTCGGTGTGACGGCGCGGATCCGCCGCTCGACGACATGGGCGGGCAGATCCCACCGCACGCGTGCCTCGTCGACGGTGATCTTGGGGGCGATCGTCACCCCCTCCGGCGGCTGCGGTACCGCCGTCAGCGTGCCGTCGGCGATTCCGTCGAGCGTGCGATCGAGCAGCTCCGCACCTGAAATCGACAGTCGCTCAAGGAGATCACCGGCCGTGTCCGTCGACCGGATGGTTTCGGTGACGACGCCGTAGACGGGACCGGAGTCGAGGGCCGGTTCGATGAGGAACGTGGTCGCGCCGGTCACGCTGTCCCCTGCTGCGATCGCCGCCTGCACCGGCGCGGCTCCACGCCACGTGGGCAGCACCGAGAAGTGCAGGTTCACCCAGCCGTGTTCGGGCACGGCGAGCAGCCGCTCGCTGAGCAGTGCGCCGTAGGCGACCACCGCGCAGCATTCCGGTGCGAGTTCGGTCAGTTCGGCGATGAACTCGTCGGAGTTCGGCTTCGACGGCCGCAGCAACGCGATGTCGTGCTCGAGCGCCACCCGCGCGACCGGCGACGGTGATGGTTTGCCGCGCCGACCCGATGCGGCATCGGGGCGGGTCAGCACAGCGATGACGTCGTGACGTGGCGATTCGATGAGACGGCGCAGCGCAGGCAGGGCGGGTTCCGGGGTGCCGGCGAAGACGATGCGCACCGCGTCAGTCTAGAGACGGCGGCGGTGACGACATCCGGGTGCTCAGCGCGGGGTCTGGTAGTACTCGCGTTCGGACACGCCGGTCATCGGTGCGACGAACATCCACGGGATCGTGGTGATCAACCGGTTCAGTGTCGCGACCGAGTCGTTGTAATACTGGCGCGCGAACGCGAGTTTGTTCTCGCTGTCGGTGAGGTTCTCCTGCAGATTGAGAAAGTTGTTCGACGAGTTCAGCTGCGGGTAGTCCTGGCCGAGCGCCAACAGCGGGGCCAGCGCGGTGTCGAGTTGCTTTTCGGCGGCGCTTCGTTGGGCCACCGACCTGCCGGTGGTGGCCGAGGTCAGCGCGGCACGCGCATTGGTGACGTGGTCGAGGATGCCCTTCTCGTGCGCGGCGAAGGTCTGCACGGTGTGCACAAGGCTTGGGATCAGCGACGCGCGACGCGTGAGCTCGACGTCGATACCGCTCAGCGCCTCGGCGACGCGTACGTCGGCCGAGCGCAGTTTGTTGTATCCGACGACGAAGACGATGAACGCCAGCACCGCCAGCACCAGTGCGATCGTCAGTAGCAGCGTCACCATGAGCCGCCTCCTCCCCCTCCGCCGCCGCCACCGCCGCCACCACCGCCGCCGCTGGACCCGCCGCCCCCGCTGGACGACTGTGAGGCGGTGTACGCGCCGATCGACGACGACAACGCGGACTCAAAGCTGTCGAAGTTCGATCCGCCGGAGCCGCCGACCAATCCCATACCGCCGTATGTGGTCGAGTTGTACCAATCCGGCTGTGGCGCAGCAGTTCCCATCGTCGTCTCGTACTTCTTGGCCCACAGTGCCGCGGCGCCCGCAGCGACGGCGAACGGAACATATGCCGAGTAGAGGTCTTTACGCGCCCCGAAGTCGAAACGCGCCTCGGCCGAATCGGTTGTCAACATGCGGTGGAAACCACCTGCACGCGACCAGAGTTCGCGGCCGGCCTCGGTGCGCCTGGTCCCCACGCCCGCGGCCCACGAACCGATGGACAGCAAGAAGAACGCCGCGAACGGCACCGCCCACATCGTGGTCGGAAAGAGCCAGCGGAAGACGGCGCACAGCATGAGCACGAAAGCGATCGCGTTCGCGGTGCGAAGCCAGAGTTCGTTGCGTCGTTTGACGAGAAGCTTGTTGTCGAAGGCCCAGTTCTGGACGGCCTTGGCCAGATCGGTCTTGGCCTTGTTGAGCTTCTGCCCCGACTTGACGGTCTTCTTCGCTTCGAACTCGCCGCCCGGATGCAAAACCTTCAGCACCGACCCGACGGTCACACTGACCGGGTCCACGTCGACCCATGCGCTGTGCTCGGCGATGCCGCGGATCCGCCAATGCTTCTCGCTGACCTGGCGCAGTTCGACCAAGCCCCGCTCGGCGAGGTAGAACAGCGTCGCGGTCAGGGCTTGTTTGGGGACTGCCTCGGTCCGGATGTACTCCGTCTGCACGGGGCCGAGCCCCTCCGGTGGCGCGTACTGCAGTGGGAAACCCGGCGACGGTTCGACCGTGGTGCGGTACCACAGCAGACCGGCCAAGCCGGCCGCCACGGTCAGCGCCGCCACCCACAGCGCTCCGGCCAGCGACTGGCCCAGTACGCGATCCCATTCATAGGTCCAGGGCAGCTCGGTCCGCGGCGGCGTCGGCACGTCCACACTTGCCCGTACCGTCACCGGCGTGCGCGGCGGGAGGTTTCGCGCCGAGAATTCCACCCGGTTCCCCGCCGTCGTCAGGCCCAGGCACTGCCCGCCGACGCCGTATCCGACCGAACACTGCACGCGGGGAACGTCTCCGGGCAGCCCGATCGAGATGTCGGCGCGCTGGATCCGGTTGTTCCAGGCCGGCGCGATCACATTCCAGAAGAACACCGACCCGGTTGCACCGGGTTCACCCGACGATGTGGCGAATCTCCGGTCCGCGCCGGTGGTTCCGGGATCGAGGACACCATCGATGGAGTAGCGGATTTCGTATACGTGCTCGCCGTAGCTCAGGTAGCTGTCGGGATCGCCGATCTTCGCGACCCGGAACCGCTCACCGTCTTCCCACAGCAGCTCGTAGGGCGCTGGGTCGCCGTCGAGAAGGATGGAGTCGATTTCCGGCACTTGGCGCACGTGAGGACTGTTGGGGTTGGTCACATCCCAGTACCGGAAGATGCCGTGCCTGCCACTGGGAAAATCCGCCGTGATGGTCTCGACGGCGTCGAGCCGTCCGTCCTCGTCGACGACGAGGTCCACGTCGTAGTCCGTGATGACAACGGGGTCGTCGGCGGGTGCGGCCTCCGAACCACCACCGCTGAACACCACCGGCCAGAGCACCGCAAATGCCAGAACCAGCAACGTGATCGACCACGCGAACAGCCGGCGCATGCGGTCCTCCTGTTGCGTGCGATGCCAGGTTTTCGGTTCACCCTAAGTGCAGCGGGCCGATTTGGGCGCGAACTGGCCATCGGGTCACCCGATGTGCAGCGGGTCGATCTGGACGCGAACCGGCTGTTGGTCGTGACGGGCGCTGAGCACCGCGGTGGCCCGGCGCAGGGCCGACGATAGGGCCAGTCCGGTGTCACGGGGAACCCTCAGCAGCATCCGGATCACCGTCGTGTCGGAGGCCAGTCCCGGCGGTCGGCGCGCCCCGACCGGCAGATCGACCGGGCCGAGTTGTTCGGTGCCGTCAGGCGTGTCCGCGGTGTCGAGCAAGGCGTGCACCGCCTCGGGCGGTCCGTCCACCGCGGCCATGTGCACGTCGGGCGGCAGGCCGACTTCAGCGCGCGCGTTCAGCTCAGCATCGGCATGGCCGACGGGATCCCAGCGGATCAGCGCCTGCACGGTCGGTATCGCGGACTCCGCCACCACCGCGATCACCCCGCCGTCGCCGCGGTTGCGTACCAGGGCGGCCGCGGCCATCCACCTGCGCAAGGTGTCCTCGGCCGCCCGCAGGTCCTGGCGGCCGAGCAGTGCCCAGCTGTCCAATAGCAGCGCGGCGCCGTAGCCGCCCGCGGCCACCGGTTCGGCGCCGGGGGTGGCGACCACGACAGCGGACCGCGCCGGGACCTCGGCGACCATCGCATCACCGCCGGAGGTGATGACCGTGGTGCCCGGAAATGCCCTGCCGAGTTCCTCGGCGGTTCGCCTGGCCCCGACGACGACCGCACGCACCGCATCCGAGCCGCACCGCACACAGCGCAGCGACGGGTGGGCGCGCCCGCACCACCGGCATACCGCGCCTGAGGCATCGCGGTCGGGAAGCGACAACGGCCCCGTGCAGTTGCGGCACCGGGCGATGGTCCGGCAGCGCCCGCACGCGAGCGCGGGTACGTATCCGCGGCGGGGTACTTGCACCAGCACCGGGGAACCGGACTCCAGCGCTTTGCGCGCGGCCTGCAGCGCCATCGACGGGAGCCGGGCCGACCGGGCGGCCGGGTCGCGTTCCTGTTCGAAACCGCTGTCGTCGAGGGCGATGACACGCGGTGAGGCCGACCGCACCACCGGCCGGAGCGCGACCAGGTCGTGCGCCCAACCGCTGCGCACCAGCGCCTGGGCCTCCGCGGTCCTTGCGAATCCGCCGATCAGTGCGGCGCAGCGGAGCTGATGTGCCCGCAACATCGCCACTTCACGCGCATGCGGATAGGGCGCACGAGGTTCGGCGAGCGTGTCGTCGCCGTCGTCCCACACCATCACCAGGCCGAGATCGGCGACGGGTGCGAACACCGCGCTGCGGGTGCCGATGACGAGTTGGGCGCTGCCGCGAAGCACCGACAACCATCGCCGATAGCGTTGCGCGGGACCGAGTCCCGCCGACAGCGCCACCACCACGTCTTCGTCGAGGAGGCCGAGCGCGGCGGTGTGCACCGCGTCGATGTCGCGTTGATCCGGCACGATCACCAGCACACCGCGGCCGGAGTTCGCCATCACCGCGGCGGCTTCGGCCAGCCGGTCGGGCCACGCTTCGCCGGGCAGCGCCTGCCAGACCGCGCGTGCGGCACGTCCGCCCGCCACGGCCGTTAGGAACTGCTCACCTCTGCCGTAGGCGTTCCAGGGGTCGGTGTCGACGGGTCGCGGGTCGATCGGCGCCGTCTGAGGTGGCTGCTGTTTCTCGACCCGGGCGTGCCGCGGCGGGATGGCCAGCCGCAGAACGTCCGCGCGGGTGCCGGCGTAACGGGCCGCGACGCCGTCGGCCAGTCGACGGATCTCGGGCGTCAGCACCGGTTCGGGCGAGACCACGCGATCGAGCCAGCCGAGCTTGCCGACGTGGTCGGTTTCGGACCGCCGCTCCAGAATGAACGCGTCGACCAGCCGGCCGTGGAACCGCACCCGGACGCGGACGCCGGGTTGCGCGTCGTCGGACTGCTCGGCCGCGACGAGGTAGTCGAACTCGCGGTCGAGGTGGGGAACGGTCAGCATCGGCAGCACACGCGCGACCGGCTCGTGCTCGGCAGGCTGTCTGGTGGCGCCCGGGCGGGCCGGGCTGTCGGACCCCGTCACGCAGGATTGGTAGCAGACGGCACCGACGTCCTGCCGAAGAAGAACCCGGCGGTGATGAGCAACAGCGAGGCCGCATACACCCACCAGATCGGCAGCGCAAGCGCCTCGGAACCCAGCACGAACTTGCCGATCCCGATCATCGCATCCGACACCGCGAAACACACCGCGCCCAGCGCCGTCCACGGCGTGGGCAACCGGGCCATCAGCGCGGCGCACACCATCGCACCTAGCACCGCGATGTACAGCGTGACCGGTACGGCCATGCCCTCGGCGATGAGCCGCGGCCAGAACCACACCAGCAGGGCCAGGCAGGCCGCGACCGTGACCGCGGCGGCGGCCAGCCTCGGACCGGAACGCGTGACCAACGGCCACAGCGCGCCCAGGAAGCACAGGTGGGCGACGAGGAACGCGGCCAGCCCGAGCATGAACGACGGCTCCCACCACGGCAGTGCCAACAAAAAATCCCCCGCCGCCGAGAACAGCAGCGCGGCCACCAGCCAGCGTCGCTCCCGGGCGATCGGATGCGACAACGCAGCCGCCGCGAGCAGCACCGCCGCGGCGGCCTTGACCGCGGGCTGCAACGCGAACTGGCCGGTGAGCTCGGCGCCGGCGGGCAGCCGCACCGCGGTCGCGATCAGGAACAGCCCGTAGCAGGCGGCCACGACGGCGGCGGCCACCCACAGAAGCCGGGTCCGCCGATGAACGTACGGTGTCCCCATGTCAGTCCCTGAGGTAGGGCCGGCCAGCCCGGAACCCATCGACGCCATTCTGCTGAAGGTACTGCAGGCAGTTCCGTTCCAGTTGACAACCGACGGGGGCGTGCGGGCCGCGCGTGAACGGTTCAACGCGCTGCCGCGCGTCGAGATCCTCCCCGAGGTGCGTGCCCAGGACCGCACGGTCGAGGGGCCCGGTGGTCCGATCCCGGTCCGGGTGTACCGGCCGCCGACCGCGTCAGACGCGCACGCCCCCGTGGTGGTGTTCTTCCACGGCGGCGGCTGGTGTGTCGGTGACCTCGACAGCTACGACGGCACCGCGCGCCGGCATGCGGCCGACGCCGAGGCCGTGGTGGTATCCGTCGACTATCGGCTGGCACCAGAGCACCCATACCCCGCCGCCGTCGACGATGTGTGGGCGGTGACGCAGTGGGTCGCCGCGAACGCGGACGAGCTGTGCGTCGACGCGGGCCGGCTCGCGGTGGCCGGCGACTCGGCGGGCGGCAATCTTGCCGCGGTGGTGGCGCAGTTGGCGCGCGACGCGGGCGGCCCGGAGATCTGTTTCCAGCTGCTGTGGTATCCAGCGACGACGTGGGACACCACGTTGCCGTCGTTCGCCGAGAACGCCGACGCGCCGATCCTCGATTTTGCTGCGGTAGGCGGCTTTTCGCGGTGGTATGTCGGTGACATGGACCTGTCGGACATGCCCGCGACGCTGGCGCCCGCGCGCGCCGAGGATCTGACCGGCCTGCCGCCGGCCTACATCGCGGTCGCGGGCCATGACCCGTTGCGTGACGACGGCGCCCGATATGCGGAGTTGCTGTCGGCCGCCGGGGTTCGTGTCGAACTGCACAATGCTGAATCGCTCGTGCACGGCTACCTCGGCTATGCCGGGGTAGTGCCCGCCGCGACCGAGGCCACCGAACGGGGATTGAGGGCGCTACACGCCGCGTTACACCCGGTGTGAACACATCGAGATCCATCGACATCGTGCACGCGTTCTGGGACGAGGTCTGGAACGCCCACGACCCAGCCGCGGCGGACCACTTCGTGGTCGAGGACTTCGTGATCGTCAGCGGTGGGGAGACGGTGCGCGGCCGCGAGAATTTCAAGGAATGGATCGCCGGCTTCCTCAGCAAGGTCGACGACTTGCACCTGGACGTCGTCGAGTCGTTCGAGAGCGCTGACGGCAGCCGCGTCGCGTCGCGGTGGCAGCTGACCGGGAAGAACAACGGCTACCTCGGAAGCGCGCCCGACGGCAGCGATATCGCGATGACCGGGACGGCCGTGTGGGCGGTCGGCGAGGACGGCAAGCTGCTCACCAACTGGGTCGAGCGCAGTGCATGGGAGTTGTCGCAGCGGCTGAACATCGAGGTACCGTGAGCGAGATGTGAGCGACACGGGGAGGCCCTATGACAGTGCCCGATCACGACACCATCATCGTCGGTGCTGGCTTCTCCGGTATTGGCGCGGGAATCAGCCTCGACAAGGCCGGTCTCGGCGACTACCTCATCATCGAGGCGGGCGACGGGCCCGGCGGGACGTGGTACTGGAACACGTATCCCGGTATCGCCGTTGATATTCCGTCGTTCTCCTACCAGTTCTCCTTCGAGCAGAGCCCGGAATGGACCCGCACGTACGCACCGGGGCACGAGCTGCGCGCATACGCCGAGCACTGCGTCGACAAGTACCGTCTGCGGCCAAAGATCCGGTTCAACACCAAGGTGCTCGGCGCGGTCTTCGACGACGACCAGAACCTGTGGCGGGTAGAAATCGACTCCGGCGATGTCGTCACATCCCGCTTCCTGATCAATGCGTGCGGCGCGCTGGTCACCCCGAACCTGCCCGACATCGACGGCGTCGACTCGTTCGCCGGCGTGACCATGCACACCGCGCGTTGGGATCACTCGCAGGACCTGTCGGGCAAGCGCGTCGCGGTCATCGGCACTGGCGCCTCAGCGGTGCAGGTGATCCCGGAGATCGCACCCGTCGTCAAGCAGCTCACCGTCTTTCAGCGCACACCGATCTGGTGTTTCCCGAAGTTCGACGTGCCGCTGTCGCCAACGGTGCGGCGGATGATGCGGCTGCCCGGCGGCCATGTGGTGCAGCGGCTGATCAGCCAGGGGTTCGTCGAGCTCACCTTCACGCTGCCCGCGCAGTACTTCACGATCAACCCGATAGCCAAGAACATGTCCAAGGCCGGCGAAGCGTATCTGCGTAAAGAAGTCCACGACCCGGAGGTCCGCGAAAAGCTCACGCCCGACTACGCGGTCGGCTGCAAGCGGCCCGGCTTCCACAACACTTATCTGTCGACGTACAACCGCGACAACGTCGAGTTGGTCACCGAGCCGATCGACAAGATCACCGGTTCGGGCGTGGCCACTGTCGACGGCGCGACCCGCGAGGCCGACGTCCTGATCCTGGCCACCGGGTTCAAGGTCATGGACACCGACGAGATGCCGACCTTCTCGGTGACCGGGGCCGGCGGCCGGTCCTGGAGTCGGCACTGGCAAGAACACCGGCTGCAGGCCTACGAGGGCGTCAGCGTGCCCGGCTTCCCGAACTTCTTCACGGTATTCGGGCCGTACGGCTATGTCGGCTCGTCGTATTTCGCGCTCATTGAGACGCAGACGCACCACATCGTGCGCTGTCTCAAGCACGCCCGACACAAGAGCGCCCGCCGCGTGGAGGTCACCCAGGAGGCCAACGACCGCTACTTCGACGAGATGATGCGCAAACGGCACCGCCAGATCTTCTGGCAAGAGAGCTGCCAGCGCGCCAACAGCTACTACTTCGACAAGAACGGCGACGCCCCGCTGCGGCCGACCACCACACTCGAGGCGTACTGGCGCAGCCGCCGCTTCCCGCTGCGGGATTACGCGTTCAGTTCGTAGGTCTCCATCGCGCCGAGGCCGACGAAATGGCTGGGATCAGCCGTCGAGGGCGACCAATTCGTCAGTTTCGGCGCTGGGCAGACGAACTAGACGGACCCTTCTCGTCCGACTCCTCAACGCGGCTCGTACCTCGCCGCTTGATCGTCCTCAGACGGCGGCCTTGAGCTCGTCGACCTTGTTCAGCTGCTCCCAGGGCAGCTCGACGTCGGTGCGGCCGAAGTGGCCGTACGCGGCGGTCTGCGCGTAAATCGGGCGCAGCAGGTCGAGGTCGCGCACGATCGCGCCGGGACGCAGGTCGAATACCGAGGTGATGGCTTTCTCGATGCGGCCCGGATCGACGGACTCGCTGCCGAACGTCTCGACGAACAGACCGACCGGAGCAGCCTTGCCGATCGCGTAGGCGACCTGGACCTCGACGCGCTCGGCCAGACCCGCCGCGACGACGTTCTTCGCCACCCAGCGCATCGCGTAGGCCGCCGACCGGTCCACCTTGGACGGGTCCTTGCCCGAGAATGCGCCGCCGCCGTGACGGGCCCAGCCGCCGTAGGTGTCGACGATGATCTTGCGGCCCGTCAGCCCCGCATCACCCATGGGGCCGCCGAGCACGAACTTGCCGGTCGGGTTCACCAGCAGGCGGAAGTCGGAGGTGTCCATCGAGTCGTGGCCCAGGTCGGCGAGGACGGTGTTGACGACCTTTTCGCGGATATCCGGCGTCAGCGTCCCCTCGAGGTCGATGCCCGCCGCGTGCTGCGTCGACAGCACGACCGTGTCGAGGCGCACCGGGGTCGTGCCGTCGTACTGCACGGTGACCTGGGTCTTGCCGTCGGGGCGCAGGTAGTCGAGCACACCGCTCTTGCGAACCTCGGTCAGCCGGCGCGACAGCCGGTGTGCGAGCGCGATCGGCAGCGGCATCAGCTCGGGCGTGTCCTTGATCGCGTAGCCGAACATCAGGCCCTGGTCGCCCGCGCCCTGCAGGTCGAGCGGGTCGCCCGCACCCTCGACGCGGGTCTCGTGCGCGGTGTCGACGCCCATCGCGATATCGGGTGACTGACGACCGATGCCGACATTGACGCCGCAGGTCTCACCGTCGAAGCCCTTCTCCGACGAGTCGTAGCCGATCTCCAGGATGCGCTCGCGCACCGTGGTGGCGATGTCGGCGAAGGCCTCCTTGGCCGTTGTCGTCACCTCACCGACGACGTGCACCTGCCCGGTGGTGACCAGCGTCTCCACGGCAACCCGCGATTTGGGATCCCCCGCGAGCAAAGCGTCGAGCACCGAGTCGCTGATCGCGTCGCAGATCTTGTCGGGGTGGCCCTCGGTTACCGACTCACTGGTGAACAGCCGAGCTTCACTCACGGTGTGATCCTTCCGCTCAAGTCATCTTGAGGTAGTTAGTTCATCAAATTGTAGGCGTGCCCTGTTGCACCCAAGCCTGTGCTTGACTCGCGCGCAAGCATTTCACGCAGCCGGATGCGTGATCCGCGTTACCCGCTGCCGCTGTGCAGGAAGGCCACGATCGCGTCCACGATACGGCTGGCCATCAGCGTTTTCGAACCGTGCTCCAGTGTGGACTCCGCGCCGTCGGCCGCGAGCAGCCAACCGTCGTTGTTGTCCACTTCGAACGCCCGATTCTCGCCCACCGCATTGACCACGAGCAAATCGCATCCCTTGCGCTGCAGCTTCGCGCGAGCGTGGTGAAGCACGTCGCCGTTCGCGTCGCCGGTCTCGGCAGCGAACCCCACGATGGCCCGCATATTCGGCAGCTGCCCGTCGGCGCGGGCCCGCACTGCGCCGGCGAGCACGTCCTCGGTGCGGGTCAGTTCGATGACCGGCGCGGCGGCGTCCGGATCGGCGGACTTCTTGATCTTGCTGGTCTGCATCTGCGTGGGCCGGAAATCCGCGACCGCGGCCGCCATCACCAGCACGTGCGCGTCGGGTGCGTGCTTGGACACGGCGTCCTTGAGCTGGGCGGCCGAGCCGATGTGTACGACGTCGACGCCCGCCGGGTCAACCAGTCCGGCGGTGTTGCCGGCGATCAGCGTGACGTCGGCACCGCGCTGGGCCATCACCCGCGCCATCGCATAGCCCTGTTTGCCCGAACTGCGGTTGCCGATGAACCGCACGGGATCGATCGGCTCGCGCGTCCCGCCCGCGGAAACCAGCACCTTGACCCCTGCCAGGTCGTAGGGCAGGGCGTCCGGTCGCGTCAGCAAAAGTTGGGCCAGCGTGCTGATCTCCTCGGCCTCGGGCAGGCGGCCCGCGCCGCTGTCGGCTCCGGTCAGCCGGCCCGACGCGGGTTCGAGGACGACGGCACCGCGACGACGCAGTGTGGCCACGTTCTCCACCGTCGCGGGGTGGAACCACATTTCGGTGTGCATGGCCGGGGCGAACAGCACCGGACATCGCGCGGTCAGTAGCGTCGCGGTCAGCAGGTCGTCCGCGCGGCCCGCGACGGCCCGCGCCAGAAGATCCGCGGTGGCGGGGGCGACGACGACCAGGTCGGCCTCCTGGCCGAAGCGGACGTGCGGCACCTCGTGGACGTCGTCCCAGACGCCGGTGTGAACGGCATGGCCCGAGAGGGCCTCGAAGGTGGCGGCACCGACGAACCGCAGCGCGGACTCGGTGGGGACGACGCGGACGTCGTGTCCGGCCTCGGTGAGCTGTCTGACCACCGTGGCCGCCTTGTAGGCGGCGATACCACCGGCGACGCCGACGATGATCCGCTTGGGCTCCATGGCGGCCGCTCCCCTATGCCTCGCGGTGTTGCTACTCGCCTTCGGTGTGCTCGAGCAGGTCGGCGTGGATCTCGCGCAGCGCGATCGACAGCGGTTTCTCCTGCAGGCCGGGCTCAACCAGCGGGCCGACGTACTCGAGGATGCCGTCGCCGAGCTGGTTGTAGTAGTCGTTGATCTGGCGGGCGCGCTTGGCGGCATAGATCACCAGCGCATACTTGCTCGACGCGCGATCCAGCAGCTCGTCGATGGGCGGGTTGGTGATGCCCAACGGCGTGTCGTAGGCGCTGGCTGCGGACGTGTCGAAGTCGTCCACAGCTGCCAGCTGCGTGTCGGCGTGCGGGGTGCTCACGAAAAATTCTCCTGGCGGGTTTAGCTGAATGCGAGATAGCTGTCGGGCCTGCGGCGCCGTCTCCGGCGCGTACTTATCTGTGGCCCACCAGCAAGGATACCAATTCGGCGCATGCAGACTCCAATTGACTGTTCACGACCACGGCGTCGAAGTCGTCCTGTGCGGCGAGTTCGGCTCGCGCGGTCGCCAGCCGGCGCTCCATCGCCTCGGGTGTCTCGGTGCCCCGTCCGGTCAGCCGGTTCTTCAGCTCTTCCCAGCTCGGCGGCGCCAGGAAGACGGTCAGGGCCTCGGGCATCGCGGACTTGACGGCCCGCGCGCCCGCGAGATCCACCTCGATCAGAACGGGCCTGTCGGCGGAGATCGCCTCGCGGACGGGCCGGGCTGGTGTTCCGGAGCGGTGCAGCCCACCGTGGATCTCCGCCCATTCGAGCAGGGCGCCGTCGGCGATCAGTTCATCGAATTCGTCAGGGGTCACGAACGAGTAATCAACGCCGTCGACCTCACCCGGGCGCGGCGCCCTGGTGGTGACGGACACGCTGAAGTGCAGGTCGGGAACGCGTTCGCGCAGACAGCGAACGACGGTCGACTTCCCGACGGCAGAGGGGCCGGACAGCACGACTACCCGGCCGGCCCCTCGGCCGGCGCTCAACTTAGGCGCCTAGGACTGGTCGAACTTTTCCAGCAGCGCCTTGCGCTGACGATCGCCGAGACCGCGCAACCGGCGGGTCGGGGCGATTTCGAGTTCGGTCATGATCTCCTGCGCCTTGACCTTGCCGACCTTGGGCAACGCCTCCAGAAGCGCCGAAACTTTCATCTTGCCCAAGACCTCGTCGGTCTCGGCATCCTTGAGCACCTGCTTGAGGTTGGTGCCGCCGCGCTTGAGCCGATCCTTCAATTCGGCTCGGGCTCGACGTGCGGCGGCAGCCTTCTCCAACGCGGCCGCGCGCTGTTCGTCGGTCAACTGGGGAAGGGCCACGGGTTCCTCCGTCTCATCACCATCAATTTTCACTGCCTCGGCTGATAGGGAAAACCCAGAAACAGCCAGCGACGACGACCGTACCCACGCATGCTGACGAAAGCGAACCCCACCCCCTGGTTACGGCGTCAAAAGCCCAGCGTGTCGGGCAGTCGCGCCCGACACGCGCCTACGGCGTTTCGCGGCCGGGAGCGTCGAAATCTCGTTTTCCGCCGCCGGAACCGCCTGCATATCAAGGCATTTCGGATTGTGTGGAAGCGCTAATCGGGCGCTCAGCGCGTGACCTGCGCCACACTACGGCGGGTCGGCGCCGCCGAAGAAGAAAATTTTCGCTGGTCATCAGCTTTCGGGCGTGTCGCGAGCAGCCGGTTTGTGACGTCTGTGACAGGTGAGTCTGGCGGTGCCTGAGTTGCGTCGCCAGCCGGTATGTCAGGCCAGGTAGGCGACCGCATCGCGCATTCTCTCGGCCGCGGCGCGCACCGCGCCCACGTCCGGGCCGGCGCGCAGCACCTCGCGGGACACCGCGGGCAGCAACTGGCCGGGTTGGGCCCCTCCGAGCCCGCTCAACGCCTCCGGACGCCCGCCCTGGGCCCCGACACCGGGGACCAGGACCGGTCCGGCGAGCGCGCTGACGTCGGGGGGGTCGGCAAGGGTGGCGCCGACGACGACGCCGATCGGGCCGGGTTGCGCGGGCAAGGCGTGGTTGATAGCCGCGGCGGCGTCGACGATCGCCTGCGCGACGGTGCGCCCGCCGGCATCGGCGCGCTGTATGGACGCGCCCTCGGGGTTCGAGGTGGCCGCAAGCACGAACACCCCGCGGTCGTGGGCCATCGCGGTGTCGATCAGCGGTTGCAGCGAGCCGAAGCCGAGGTAGGGCGATGCGGTCACCGCGTCGGCGGCCAGCGGCGAATCACCCGCCCATGCGGCGGCGTACGCGGCCATCGTCGAGCCGATATCGCCGCGTTTGGCGTCGGCGAGCACCAGCACTCCCGCCTCGCGGAGCGCGGCGATGGTGTGCTCGAGGACCGCGAACCCGGCGGCGCCGTACGCCTCGAAGAACGCGACCTGCGGTTTGACGACGGCGAAGTCGGAAAACGCCGTCACGCACACAGAGCAGAACCGGCGCAACCCGTCGGCGTCAGCGGTGAGTCCCCATGCGCGCATCAACTCCGGGTGCGGGTCGATGCCCAGACACAGTGGTCCACGCCGGGCCGCCGCGTCGGCCAACTGCAGGCCGAACCTCGTCACGGCCCCAGCACGCTGTGCAGTTCCTGCAGTGACATCACGCCGATGTCACCGCGGATGCCGGCCTCGATGCCCTGTACCGCCGCGGACGCGCCCTGCACCGTCGTGACACACGGAATGCTGTTCGCCACCGCCGCGGAACGGATCTCGTATCCGTCGACGCGAGGACCGGAGTTGCCGTACGGGGTGTTGATCACCATGTCCACCTCCCCGGCCTTGATGAGGTCGACGGCCGACGAGGCCGGCCTGTCCTCGCTCGGCTCCTGGAAGTGTTTGCGTACCTCCTCGCACGGAATCCCGTTGCGCCGCAACATCTCCGCGGTGCCTTCGGTGGCCAGAACCCTGAACCCTAGATCGGCAAGCCGTTTGACGGGGAACACCAGCGACCGCTTGTCGCGGTTGGCCACCGACACGAACACCGTGCCCTCCAGCGGCAGGGACCCGTAGGCGGCGGTCTGGCTCTTGGCGAAGGCGCTTCCGAAATCGTGGTCGATGCCCATCACCTCGCCCGTCGACTTCATCTCCGGGCCCAGCAGCGAGTCGATCTGGGTGCCATCGTGTTTGCGGAACCGGTTGAACGGCAGAACGGCTTCCTTGACCGCCACCGGAGCGTTGCGTGCGGTGCTCGCGCCGTCCCCGGTGCGCGCCAGCACGCCTTCCTCGCGCAGCTCGGCGATCGTCGCGCCGAGCATGATCCGCGCACACGCCTTGGCCAGGGGCACCGCGGTGGCCTTCGAGACGAACGGCACGGTGCGGCTGGCGCGCGGGTTGGCCTCCAGCACGTAGAGCACGTCGTCCTTGAGCGCGTACTGCACGTTCAGCAGGCCCACCACGCCGATACCGTGGGCGATCGCTTCGGTGGCCCGCCGAACGGCCTCGATGTCGCTGCGGCCCAACGTCACCGGTGGCAGCGCGCACGCGGAGTCACCGGAGTGGATACCGGCCTCCTCGATGTGCTCCATGATGCCGCCGATGTAGACCTCGGTCCCGTCGCAGAGCGCGTCGACGTCGATCTCTATGGCGTCCTCGAGGAACCGGTCCACCAGCACGGGATGTTCGGGCGAGAGTTCGGTGGCCCTGGTGATGTAGCCCTGCAGCGTCTCGTCGTCGTAGACGATCTCCATGCCGCGGCCGCCGAGAACGTAGGAGGGCCGCACCAGCACGGGGTAACCGATCTCGGCGGCGATGCGCCGCGCCTGCTCGAAGCTGGTGGCCAGGCCGAACCGCGGTGCAGGCAGGCCCGCGTTGGTCAGCACCTCGCCGAACGCGCCGCGATCCTCGGCCAGGTCGATGGCCTTGGGGCTGGTACCGACGATCGGCACGCCGGCGCTCTGCAGGCGTTCGGCCAGTCCGAGCGGCGTCTGGCCGCCGAGCTGCACGATGACGCCGACGACACCGGGACCGCTTGCGCCGGAGACGGATTCGGCGTAGTACACCTCGAGCACGTCCTCGAAGGTGAGCGGTTCGAAGTAGAGCCGGTCGGCGGTGTCGTAGTCGGTGGACACCGTCTCGGGGTTGCAGTTGACCATGACCGTCTCGAAGCCGGCCTGGCTCAACGTCGTTGCGGCGTGCACGCAGCTGTAGTCGAACTCGATGCCCTGACCGATGCGGTTGGGGCCCGAGCCGAGGATCAGCACCTTGGGCCGCTCGGTCTGCGGGGCCACCTCCGTCTCGGCGGCGGGGTCGAGCTCATAGCTGCTGTAGTGGTACGGGGTCTTGGCCTCGAACTCGGCGGCGCACGTGTCGACGGTCTTGAATACCGGGTGGATGCCGAGTCGCTGGCGCAGCGCCCGGACACCGACCTCACCGGCGAGTTCGGGTCGCAATGCGGCGATCTGGCGGTCGGACAGCCCGTGGTACTTGGCGCGCCGCAACAGGTCGGCGTCGAGCACCGGCGCATCGACGATTTCGGCGCGCAGCGCGACCAGCCCGGCGATCTGCTCGACGAACCACGGGTCGACTCCGGAGGCCTTCGACACCTGCTCGACGGTCGCGCCCTTGCGCAGCACCAGTTCCAGGTCATACAGGCGTCCGTCCGACGGTGTGCTCAGCCGCGCCAGCAACTCGTCGACGGTGACCGTGTCTTCATCGGGGTCGGGCTTGGTCCAGAACCCGGCGCGGCCGGACTCCAGCGAGCGCATCACCTTGCCGAGCGCTTCGATGAAGTTGCGCCCCAACGACATCGCCTCGCCGACCGACTTCATGGTGGTGGTCAGCGTGCCGTCGGCGCCGGGGAACTTCTCGAACGCGAAGCGCGGGGCCTTGACGACGACGTAGTCGAGCGTCGGCTCGAAACAGGCCGGGGTCTCCTTGGTGATGTCGTTGACGATTTCGTCGAGCGTGTAGCCGATGGCCAGCTTCGCCGCGATCTTGGCGATCGGAAACCCGGTGGCCTTCGACGCGAGCGCGCTCGACCGCGACACTCGCGGGTTCATCTCGATCACGATCAGGCGCCCGTCGGCGGGGTTGACGGCGAACTGGATGTTGCAGCCGCCGGTGTCGACGCCGACCTCGCGCAGGATCGCGATGCCCAGATCACGCATCGTCTGGTATTCGCGGTCGGTGAGCGTCATGGCAGGCGCGACGGTGACCGAGTCGCCGGTGTGCACACCCATCGGGTCGAAGTTTTCGATCGAGCACACCACGACCACGTTGTCGCGGCCGTCGCGCATCAACTCGAGTTCGTATTCCTTCCAGCCGAAGATCGATTCCTCGATCAGCACGTTGGCACTCGGCGAGGCCGCGAGCCCGTCACCGGCCATCCGATCGACGTCCTCGGCGGAGTACGCCATTCCCGAGCCCAGCCCGCCCATCGTGAACGAGGGGCGCACCACCACGGGAAGGCCGAGGTCCTCGACGGTTTCGCGTACCTCGTCCATGGTGAAACAGACTCGGGAGCGGGCGGATTCGCCGCCGACCTTGGCGACGATGTCCTTGAACCGCTGCCGGTCCTCGCCGCGCTGGATGGCCTCGAAGTCCGCGCCGATCAGCTCCACCCCGTGCTTGGCCAGCGCACCCGACTCCGACAGCGCGACCGCGGTGTTCAGCGCCGTCTGGCCACCCAGCGTGGCCAGCAGGCCGTCGATCTTGTTGCCGCGCTCGGCCTGCTGCACGATCACCCGCTCGACGAACGCGGGCGTGATCGGCTCCACGTAGGTGTGGTCGGCGTACTCGGGGTCGGTCATGATCGTCGCCGGATTCGAGTTGATCAGGCTGACCTGCAACCCCTCGGCGCGCAGTACCCGGCACGCCTGGGTGCCGGAGTAGTCGAATTCGGCGGCCTGACCGATCACGATCGGCCCGGAGCCGATCACCAGGACGTGGTTCAGGTCGCTCCGCTTGGGCATTACCGCATACCTCTTCTACCGCGAGTGACCGTGTTTGCGCACGACACGCCGCGCAAATTTGTACAACAGCGGTCGCTCACCGCGGACGACGTCACTTATTCTCCCCTGCCATCAGGTCGACGAACTTATCGAACAGATAGTTCGCATCGTGCGGTCCGGCCGCGGCCTCCGGGTGGTACTGCACCGAAAAGGCCAGCCCGCTGACGAGTTTGATGCCCTCTACGACGCCGTCGTTGGCGCAGGTGTGGCTGACGATCGCCTCACCGAACGGGGTGTCGAAGCGCTCCCCCGCCTCGCCCTCGAGGGCGAAACCGTGGTTCTGCGCGGTGATCGCGACGGCGCCGGTCTGGTGGTCGATCACCGGCACGTTGATCCCGCGGTGGCCGAACACCATCTTGTACGTCGAGCGTCCCAGCGCACGGCCCAGGATCTGGTTGCCGAAACAGATGCCGAACAGCGGAATGCCCGCGCCGAGCACCTCCCGGGTGACGGCCACGATGTGGTCGGCGGTGGCGGGGTCGCCGGGGCCGTTGGACAAGAACACGCCGTCGGGTTTCAGGTCGGCGATCTGCTCGTAGGTCGTCGACGCCGGCAGCACGTGGCTGCGGATACCGCGTCTTGCGAAATTGCGGGGGGTGTTGGTTTTGATGCCGAGGTCGATCGCTGCCACCGTGAACCGTTGCGGCCCTTCGGGTTCCACCACATAAGTGGCGTCGGTGCTGACCTCTCCCGCCAGGTTCGCGCCGAGCATGCCGGGCTGACTGCGCACCCGCTCGAGCAGCTCGTCGGGGTCAGCCAGCGCCGGTCCGGAGAATAACCCGGCCCGCATCGAGCCCCGACTGCGCAAGTGGCGCACCACCGCGCGGGTGTCGATGCCCGCGATGCCGACGATGCCCTGCCGTTCGAGTTCCTCGTCGAGCGTGCCGGTGGCCCGCCAGTTCGAGGCCCTCGGCGAGGGATCGCGCACCGCGTAACCGGCCACCCAGATCTTGTCGCCGCGGCTCTCGGCGTCCTCGTGGTTCCATCCGGTGTTGCCGATCTGCGGTGCCGTCGCGACCACGATCTGACCGTGATAACTCGGATCGGTGAGCGTCTCCTGATAGCCCGACATTCCGGTGGAGAACACCGCCTCGCCGAGCGCCTGCCCGGCCGCGCCGAACGCCGTGCCCGTGAAGACGCGGCCGTCCTCGAGCACTAGAACGGCCTTGTCGGTTCCTCTCACACCGCCTCCTGTTCCACCCAGTGCGAGTACTCGCGGCGGTCGTTGGCGCGAAACCCGGTATCGATTTCGGTGCCTGACGGCAATCGCCACCGGATCGCGAGAATGCCTTCGTGCGTCATCGCCTTGCCCGCGATCCCCCGCTCGGTGCGGATTTCGGTGATCGCCTCGTCGGGGATCCAGATCGGCAGAGCACCGCTGCGCTGCAACATGATTCCTTCGGGGTAACGGGTCAGCACGGCTTTGGCGCGAAAGCCCAGGTCGCCGACCACGATTCGGTCGTTCCAATGGGGGGCCAGCGTGCTGCCGACGTACAGGCCCTTGGTGGCGGACACGATCGCGGGCCCGACAGTGTCGGGAAGCGCAGGCAGCGTGCCGATCAGTTCGGCCTGACGTTCGGCGCGGCGGCGCCATCCCCGGATCATCGCCTGGATCAGCACCGCGATGAGCACGGCCACGACGGCGGCCATGACCAGCGATCCGACGAGCGTGGCCGTATTCATGCCGGACACTTCCCATCGCGCGCAGTCACCTTGCCGCGCAACAACGTCAGCGTGACCGCCGCGGGCAGTTCGAGCGCCTCGTAGGGGGTGTTTGCCGAGCGGCTGGCCAGCGCGGAACCCTCGACCGTCCACGTCGCGTCCGGGTCGACCACCGTCAGGTTGGCCGGCTCGCCGATCTCCAGTGGCCTTCCCTGATCGGGCAGCCCGACGATCTCGGCGGGCCGCTCGCTCATCACCCGCGCGACGTCCCGCCAGCTCAGCAGCCCCGGGCGCACCATCGTCTCGACCACCACCGACAGCGCGGTCTGCAATCCGAGCATGCCGGGGCGGGCGACGGAGAACTCGCAGCACTTCTCGTGCTCGGCGTGGGGGGCGTGATCGGTGGCCACACAATCGATGATCCCGTCCGCCAGCGCCTGGCGCAGCGCCCGCGCGTCCGAAGCCTCACGCAGCGGCGGGTTGACCCGGTAACGCCCGTCGTAGGTGGCCAGCCGTTCGTCGTCGAGCAGCAGGTGGTGTGGGGTCACCTCCGCTGTGATCGAGATCGCTTGTGATTTCGCCCATCGCACGATCTCGACCGTGCCCGTGGTGGACGCATGGCAGATGTGCACCCGCGCACCGGCGTCGCGTGCCAGCAGCGCATCGCGCGCGACGATCGACTCCTCGGCCGCCCGCGGCCACCCGGCGAGGCCCAGCCGGGCGGCGTTGGGACCTTCGTGGGCGACGGCGCCGACCGTGAGCCGGGGTTCCTCAGCGTGCTGGGCGATCAGCACACCGAGCCCGGTGGCGTATTCGAGCGCGCGGCGCATGATCAGCGGATCGTGCACACAGATGCCGTCGTCGGAGAACATCCGCACCTGCGCGGCACCGCCTGCCATCATCCCCATCTCGGTGAGCTGGGCACCCGCCAGGCCGACGGTCACCGCGCCGACGGGGTGCACGTCGACCAGGCCCACCTGCTGACCTCGCTGCCAGACATGGTCGGTCACCACGGGGCTGTCGGCGACGGGGTTGGTGTTGGCCATGGCGAACACCGCGGTGTACCCGCCCAGAGCGGCTGCTGCCGAGCCGGTTTCGATGTCCTCGGCGTACTCGCGGCCGGGCTCGCGCAGGTGAGTGTGCAGGTCGACGAAGCCGGGCAGCAGAACCTGATCGGTGGCGTCGATCACCTCGGAGGCCTTCTCGAGGCCGCCGGACTCCGCCAGGTCCGCGCCGATGTCGGCGATCTGCTCGTCGTCCACCAGCACGTCGACGCGGTCGCCCTCACCGTAGAGCCGGACCCCTCGTATCAGCACGCTCATACGCTGATCGCCTCTTTCTCGGCACCCACCAACAGGTGGAACAGCACCGCCATACGGATATGCACGCCGTTGGAAACTTGTTGCAGCACAGCCGATTGCGACGAGTCGGCGACGGAGAACGCGATCTCCATACCGCGGACCATCGGCCCCGGGTGGAGCACCACCGCGTTACCCGAAAGCAGCGCCTGGCGCTTCTCGGACAAGCCGTAGAGCACCGAGTACTCCCTGGCCGACGGGAAGAATCCGCCGTTCATGCGCTCGGCCTGCACCCTCAGCATCAGCACCGCGTCGGCCAGCGGCAGTTCGGCGTCGAGGTCGTGCGACACCGTGACCGGCCAGCCGGCGACGCCGACCGGCAGCAGCGTCGGCGGCGCGACCAGCACCACCTCCGCGCCGAGGGTATGCAGCAGAAGCACATTCGAGCGGGCCACCCGGCTGTGCAGGACATCGCCGACGATGACCACCCGCTTGCCCTCGATGTCGCCGAGGCGCTGGCGGATGGTCAACGCGTCGAGCAGCGCCTGGGTGGGGTGCTCGTGGGTGCCGTCGCCGGCGTTGATGACCGCGGGACCATGCCCGTCCTCGGTGGCCGTCCACTCCGCGAGTTGCTGCGGCGCTCCCGAAGCGGGGTGGCGCAGGATCAGAGCGTCGGCTCCCGCCGCGCGCAGCGTCAACGCGGTGTCGCGCAGCGACTCCCCCTTGGACACCGACGATCCCGAGGCGCTGACGTTGATCACGTCGGCGCTCATCCACTTACCGGCGACCTCGAAGGAGACCCGGGTGCGGGTCGAGTTTTCGTAGAACATCGTGATGATCGTGCGCCCACGCAGGGTGGGCAGCTTCTTGACCTCGCGGCCGAGCAGCGCCTGGCTGAAACGGTCGGCGTTGTCGAGGATCGCCAGCGCGTCGTCGCGCGACAGGTCCGCCGCCGAGAGCAGATGTTTCACCTGATCGGACCTCCGTACGGCGCGATGGACACACGGTCGTGGCCGTCGTCTTCGGCTAACCGGACCTTGACGTTCTCACTTCGGGACGTGGGCACGTTCTTGCCCACGTAGTCCGCACGCAGCGGCAGCTCGCGGTGGCCGCGGTCGACGAGGACCGCCAGCTGCACCGCCTTCGGCCTGCCGATGTCGCGCAGGGCGTCCAGGGCCGCGCGCACCGAGCGGCCGGTGTAGAGCACGTCGTCGACGAGGATGACGAGCGACTGGTCGACACCGCCCCCGGGTATCGAGGTCTCCTCCAGAGCGCGGGGCGGCTTGAAGTCGAGGTCGTCGCGGTACAGCGTGTTGTCCAGCGCGCCGTGCGGGACGACGACGCCGGAGAACTCCTTGATTTTCTCGGCGAGCCGGGTGGCCAACGTCACGCCGCGGGTCGGGATGCCGAGCAGGACGACGTGGGGGGCTTCGGCGTCATCGGGGGAACCGTCGAGTGCGGTCTTCTCGATGATCTGGTGGGCGATACGGGAAATGGTGCGGCCGACGTCCGCTGCGGACATCAGCTCCCGGTCGGTGCCCGACGAGCCTTCATGCGCGCCCAAGCGACTCTGACCTCCTTCTCCGCCTCTCTGGACGGCTCCTTAAAGGACGTCGAAACTGCGGGGAAGCTTAGCACCCGGACGACGGTGGTCCGATCAGGCCACGAAGGCGACTGCCCGCGCCGGCGCGTCAGTAGGCTTGCCGCGATGAAACTCGACGGCAACCACGCGTCCATCCGCGAGGCGATCGACGCGGGGCTCCTCGCCGGTGCGGTCACCCTGGTGTGGCACGCCGGTGAGGTGGTTCAGGTTAACGAGTTGGGGCACCGCGACGTCGACGCCGGACTGCCGATGCAGCGGGACACGATCTTCCGCATCGCCTCGATGACCAAACCCGTGACGGTCGCCGCCGCGATGAGTCTTCTCGAGCAAGGCCACTTCGCGCTCACCGACCCGGTCGCCACGTGGGTTCCCGAACTCGCCGACATGCAGGTGCTCGTCGACCCGCAGGGCGACCTGGACAAAACGACGCCTGCCCGGCGCCTGATCACGTTCGACGATCTGATGACACACCGCAGCGGCCTGGCCTATGCCTTCTCGGTACTGGGTCCGTTGAGCCGCGCCTACGGCCGGATGTCGTTCCGCCAGGATCAGGACCGCTGGCTGGCCGAGTTGGCCGCTCTACCGCTGGTGCACCAGCCCGGCGACCGGCTCACCTACAGCCACGCCACCGACGTGCTCGGAATCGCGATATCGCGAATCGTGGGCAAACCGTTGTCCGACATCCTGCGCGAACGGATCTTCGATCCACTGCAGATGCCCGACACCGGGTTCTCGGTGGGCACGGCGCGGCGCCACCGCGCCGCGACGATGTACAAGCTCGACCAGAGCAACACCCTGCAGCACGACGTGATGGGACCCGCGCCGATCTCCGATCCGCCGTTCTGCACAGGCGGTGCCGGATTGTGGTCGACCGTCGACGACTACCTGCGCTTCGCACGGATGCTGTTGGCCGGCGGGACGCTGGAGGGGGTCCAGGTGCTCTCGGAAGAGTCCGTGCGTCTCATGCGCACCGACCGCCTGACCGACGAGCAGAAGCGCCAGAACTTCCTCGGCGCCCCGTTCTGGGTGGGCCGCGGATTCGGGCTGAACCTCTCGGTGGTGACCGATCCGGCGAAATCCCGGCCGCTGTTCGGGCCCGGCGGGCTGGGCACTTTCAGCTGGCCCGGCGCCTACGGCACCTGGTGGCAGGCTGACCCGTCCGCGGATCTGATCCTGATCTACCTGGTCCAGAACCTGCCCGATATCAACGTCGACATGGCCGCGATCGCGGGCAACACATCGCTGGCCAAGCTGCAAAGCGCTCAGCCGAAATTCGTCCGCCGGACCTACCAGGCACTCGACATCTGAGCGTTTAGTCTGACGGCATGACCCAGCCAACCGTCTTGATCAGTGGCGCCGGGATCGCCGGGCCGTCGTTGGCGTTCTGGTTGACGCGCAACGGATATCGCGTCGTCGTCGTGGAGATCGCACTGGGCGTGCGGCCCGGCGGCCAGACGGTCGACCTGCGCGGCGCGGGCGGCGACGTCGTCGAGCGGATGGGGCTGATCGACCAGATGCGGGCCCGCGCACTCGAACAGCGCGGTGCGGCCTGGGTGCGTTCGGACAGCAGCAGACGTGCCGAGATGCCGGTGACCGCGTTCGACGGCAACGGTCTGGTGTCGAAGTTGGAGATCCTACGAGGCGATCTGGTGGACGTGCTGTACCAGGCCACCCGCGACTCCGTCGAATACCGCTTCGGACAGCGGATCTCGGAAATTCGCGAAGTCGACGCGGGAATCGAGGCGACACTGGCCGACGGCACCGTGCTGCACGCCGACCTCGTCGTCGGCGCCGACGGTCCGCATTCGACGGTGCGCCGCCTGGCCTTCGGCCCCGAGGAACAATTCGTCAAGCCCATCGGCGGATACAACGCGTGGTTCTCCGCGCCCGACAGCGTCGGACTCGACGGCTGGTACCTGCTCTACCAGGCCCCCGGCGGCCTCAACGCCTCGATGCGGCCCTCCCACGACCCCGCAATCGCCAAGGCCGGCCTGGCTTTTCGGTCCGAGCCGATTGAGTACGACCGGCACGACCCCGACCAACAGCGCCGGATCCTCGCCGAGCGGTTTGCAGGCGCCGGGTGGGAGTGCGACGCGCTGCTGGCCGCCGCCGACCAAGCCGACGACTTCTACTTCGATTCCTTCGCCCAGATCCACATGCCGTCCTGGTCGACGGGACGCGTCACCCTGGTCGGCGATGCCGGATACTGCGCATCGCCGCTGTCGGGTATGGGCACGAGCCTCGCGCTCGTCGGCGCCTATCTCCTCGCGGGTGAACTGGGACCGGCGGATTCGTTCGAGGCGGACGGCATCGCCGATGCGCTGGCGCGGTACGAGTCGCGGATGCGCCCGTACGTCAACACCTGCCAGAAGTTGAACAACACCATCGACCGGTATGCACCGATGAAGGAGTCCGACATCGCGGTCAACGCGGCGGTGATGAAGTGGATGCAGCGCTGGCCGTTTCGACCGGTGGCCGCACGGCTGTGGTTCACGACGGCCGATTCGATCGCGTTGCCGGAATATCCGGCCATGGTGGACAACTGAACTCCACGCGCTACTGCATGCTGCGCGAGAGGACGCGCCCGAACTGCAGCAGCCGCTGCATCTGCGCGAGCCCGCCGTTGTCAACGGACTTGTAGTAGCGGAACGACTCGCAGTAGACATCTGATTCGGTGGCCGACTTCTGTCGTGCGCGGGTGATCAGTTGGGTGTACATCCGCAACCTGACCTCCGACAGGCGCCGGGTGCCGTCGTCGAGCACCTCGTACTCGGTTGTGAGCACGTGGTCGGTGATCGTCGACAACAGGATCGTGCGCACCGAGGCGTTGAGCACGCGACGATCGCGGTCGGTCGACGACATCTCGTCGTCGGCGCGCCACATGATCAGTCGGTGCCCGTCGGTGAGGACGACCTCCTGCCAAAGGGATTGGTCCTCCTCGCCCCACGGCTCGTCGATGTAGCCGCGCGACATGATGAACGACTTGATGATCGGCAGGTCCACTACCGACCGCAGTTGGTCGAGCGCGAGTTCGGGATCGCGTAGATACACCCTGGCCGCTTCGTCGACGCTCGAGTACGGCGCCCAGTCCTGCGGTGTGGGCATCGCCTAGCCCCCGCTCCCCTCACCCCGCACGGCCGCAGCGGCGGCACGGATCTGTGGCGTCACGAGCATCACCTGACCCAGCACTCCGTTGACGAAACCCGGTGAATCGTCGGTGGACAACTGTTTGGCGAGTTCGACCGCCTCGTCGACGGCCACCGGTTCGGGAACGTCCTCGGCGTGCAGCAGCTCCCACACCGCGACCCGCAGGATCGCGCGATCGACGGCGGGCAGCCTCTCGAGCGTCCAGCCCTGCAGATGGGAGGCGATCAGATCGTCGATGTGTGCGGCGTGCTCCGTCACACCGCGCGCCACCGTCACCGTGTAGGGGTTGAGTGGCGATACGTCGGACTGGTTCTCGGCCAACGCATTTCGTGCATCGGCCACCTCGGCTGAGGTGAGCCCGCGCGCTTCGGCTTCGAAGAGCAGGTCGACGGCGCGCTTGCGTGCCTGATGCCTGCCCCGATCGCCTTTCCGGTCAGGCATTCACCCGACCCAGGTAGCTGCCGTCGCGCGAATCGATCTTCAGCTTGTCGCCGGTGTTGATGAACAGCGGCACCTGGATCTCGGCACCGGTCTCGACGGTCGCCGGTTTGGTGCCCGCGCTGGAGCGGTCACCCTGCAGACCCGGCTCGGTGTGGGTCACCTCGAGTTCGACGGTCACGGGCAATTCGAGGTAGAGCGGATTGCCGTCGTGGAAGGCGATCTGCACCGGCATGCTCTCCAGCAGAAAGCCGGCGGCGCGACCGACGAGCGACTCGGGCAGCGGATGCTGCTCGTAGTCCTCGGAATCCATGAACACGAAATCCGAACCGTCGCGGTACAGGTAGGTCGCGTCGCGCCGGTCGACCGTCGCGGTCTCGACCTTCACCCCGGCGTTGTAGGTCTTGTCCACGGTCTTGCCCGAGACGACGTTCTTGAGCTTGGTGCGCACGAAGGCCGGTCCCTTGCCCGGCTTGACGTGCTGGAACTCGATGATCTGCCAGAGCTGGCCGTCGATCACCAGGACGAGCCCGTTCTTGAAGTCGGCGGTCGTTGCCACGTTGGTCGTACTCCTTGTCAGAGGATGGCCAGTTCCTTGGGGAACCGGGTGAGCAAGTCTGCTGTCTGATGTCGTCGGCTACCCGGCTCCGAAGCGCCGCTCCCGACGACGAGCGTGTCCTCGATGCGGACACCGCCACGGTCGGGCAGATAGACACCGGGCTCCACGGTCACCGCGGAGCCAGCAAGCAGTGTACCGACGGAGGCCCCGCTGATTCCTGGCGCTTCGTGGATCTGCAACCCGACGCCGTGGCCGAGGCCGTGGGTGAAGTTCTCGACGTAGCCGGCGCCGGCGATGACCTGCCGCGATGCGGCGTCGACGTCCTTGCACGCGACTCCGGGCGCCAGCGCCTCCCGGCCCGCCTTCTGAGCGGCCGACACCAACGCGTAGATCTCGTGTTGCCAGTCTGCGATCGGCGCGAGCACGAAGGTTCTGGTCATGTCGGAGTGGTAGCCGCTCACCAAGGCACCGAAATCGATCTTGACGAAATCGCCGGCCGCCAGAACGGCATCGGTGGGCCGGTGATGCGGAATCGCCGAGTTCGGTCCGGCCGCCACGATCGTCTCGAACGACGGACCGTCGGCGCCGTGTTCGAGCATCAACCATTCCAGTTCGCGGGCGACCTCCTTCTCACTGCGACCGGCCCGCAGCCCACCGCGGTCGACCAGGTCCCGCAGTGCCGCGTCGGCGGCCTCGCACGCCAGCCGCAACAGCGCGACCTCGCCCGCGTCCTTGACTTCGCGCAGCGCCTCGACGGTTCCGGCGGCGCGCACCATGTCAATCTGTTCTCCGGCGGCCTTCTCTAGAACTGAAAAAGCATCGACGGTCACCACATGACTCTCGAAGCCGAGCCGGCGCACGCCGTCGGTGGCGGCACGACCCGCCAGATACGGTCCGCACGCCCGCTCGATGACGATCTCGGCGTCGGGCGCCTGCTGCCCTGCCTGCGTGCGATAGCGCCCGTCGGTCGCCAGCACCGGCGTTTCGTCGTCCGCCTTGATGAGCAGGGCGGCGTTGGAGCCGGTGAACCCGCTCAGATAGCGCACGTTGACCAGGTCCGATACCAACATGGCATCGATTTCGGACTTGGCCAGCCGCTCGCGCAGCCGATCCCGGCGCTGTGAAATAGTCACGGTCGATGACGCTACTCGCTAAGGTGAGGCCCCATGAGTAAGTGGTTGCTGCGCGGACTGGTGTTCGCGACCCTGATGGTGATCGTGCGATTGCTGCAGGGCGCGCTGATCAACGCGTGGGAAACCAAGGCCGGATTGATCAGCGTCGTGCTGGTCGTTCTGTTCGCCGTTGCGGTGTTCATCTGGGGGTTCGTCGACGGCCGCGCCGACGCCCGCGCCAACCCGGACCCGGACCGCCGCGGAGACCTGGCGATGATCTGGCTTCTGGCCGGCCTGTTCGCCGGAATCGTCAGCGGCGCGGTGGCATGGTTCATCTCGCTGTTCTACAAGGCGCTCTACGTCGAGGCGCTCGTCAACGAGCTCACCACCTTCGCGGCGTTCACCGCGCTGCTGGTGTTCCTGATGGCGCTCGCCGGAGTGGCGCTCGGCCGCTGGCTGGTCGACCGCAAGGCCGACCAGACCCCGCACCTGCACCGCGCCGGTGACGACGACCGCGCCGACACCGACGTGTTCGCCGCGGTCAGCCAACCGGGTACGGACGACACCACCCAGACCGCGCCCCGCGACGACCGGGTCTAGCTCTAGGCCCAGCGCTCCGTGAACCCGGACGAGTTCTGCACGTCCGACCAATGGAGCGTGCTGTCGTCCGCGTCGTCGAACTCCCAACTGGCCGGGGTGCTCGGCGGCTTCCTGATCACCGCGATCGCCCTGCTGTTCGACAAGAACAGCCGCGAAGGCGTGCACACGCTGGCGCTGTTCTCCTCGGCCGTCCTGGTCCTGATGCTCGACAGCTTCCTGTTCAGCTTGATCACCGGAACTCAGGTGCCCGACGGAGCGCGCCGGGCCACCTGCGCGATCGCCTGGACTCAGGGTGCGGTGTCGACCGGGATGCTGGCCGCCGGGGCGGTCGCGTTGTTCGGGGGGCTCGGCTGGATGCTGGCCAGCCACGCCGTCAACAAGATCAGCGACCAGGACCCCGCCGATGTGCGCGCGTATGGCTTCCTTGCCGAACTCGGCGGTTGGCTGACCTTCGCCGCCGCGATGACGGCGACGCTGATCGTGTCCGAGACCTCGATCGACTACCTGCGCTTCATGTGGGGACACCGGCCCGCGGTGTGGGTGGAGGGCACCATCGTCGTCGCGGCCGCGGCCTTCGTCATCGCCAATTTCGTGTTGGTGTACCTGCGCACCCGGGCGTTGCGAAAGTCGTTGGCCGACACCACCGAACCGACGCTCCTCGAGCTTCGGTCCATCCAGTTCGCCACCATCGGCACCGTGGTGCTCGCGATCGCCGGATCCTGGCTCGCGGTCAGCCTCGCTCGCATCCCCGAGGCCTGGCTCACGGCGCCCAACCCGGCGATCGTCGTCTGCGTGCTGATGCTCACCCTCGTGATGCCGACGGTGATCTCGACGGCGATCTGCTATTCGGTGGCCAGTACCGACGAACGCGGTTCCTCGCCGACGCTGGCCAGATACCGCAGGGCCAACAGGTAGCCCTGCACCCCCAGGCCGACGATCACACCGGTCGCCACCGCGCTGAGGTACGAATGATGCCGAAAATCCTCGCGGGCGTGCACGTTCGAGATGTGCACCTCGATCAGCGGCGCGCGCAGTTCGCTGCAGGCGTCGCGCAGGGCGACCGACGTGTGGGTCAGCGCGCCGGCGTTGATGATCACCGGATCACCGGCGTCCGCGGCTGCGTGGATCCAACCCAGCAGGTCGGCCTCGTTGTCGCTCTGGCGCACAACGGCCTTCAGTCCGAGCGCCTCGGCCTCGCGGTCGATGAGCGCCACCAGCTCGTCGTGGGTGGTGTTGCCGTACACGCCGGGTTCGCGGCGGCCCAGCCGACCGAGGTTGGGGCCGTTGAGCACGAGCACGGTCTGGGTCATGACGTCACCGCCCCTATTTCTGCGTAGGCCGCCGCCAGAAGTGACGGGTCAGGCCCTTCCAGGCGTCCGGGCTTGCCGAGCCCGTCGAGCACGACGAACCGCAGCACACCGGCGCGGGTCTTCTTGTCACCGGCCATGTTTTCCAGCAAGTCGCCGAAGGCGTCGGGGTCATAGCTGACCGGAAGCCCGAGCGAGGTCAGCACGGAACGGTGCCGCTCGGCGGTTTCGTCGTCCAGCCGGCCCGCGAGCCGGCCGAGTTCGGCTGCGAACACCAGTCCCACCGAAACGGCGGCGCCGTGCCGCCACTGGTAGCGCTCGCGGCGTTCGATCGCGTGGGCGAGGGTATGGCCGTAGTTAAGGATCTCGCGCAGTTGCGATTCCTTCTCGTCGGCGGCCACCACCTCGGCCTTGACCGCGATCGCGCGGCGGATCAGTTCGGGCAGCACGGGGCCCGTCGGGTCGAGTGCCGCCTCGGGGTCGGCCTCGATCAGGTCGAGGATCGTCGGGTCGGCGATGAAGCCGGCCTTGACGATCTCGGCCATACCCGCCACGAGTTCGTTGCGCGGCAACGTCTCCAGGGTCGCGAGGTCGACGAGCACGGCCGCCGGCTGGTGGAACGCACCGACGAGGTTCTTGCCCGCGTCGGTGTTGATGCCGGTCTTCCCGCCGACCGCGGCGTCGACCATGCCGAGCAGCGTTGTGGGCACGTGCACGATGTCGATGCCGCGCAGCCAGGTGGCCGCGGCGAACCCGGCGACGTCGGTGGCCGCCCCCCCGCCGAGGCTGACGATCGCGTCCTTGCGGCCGACCCCGATGCGGCCCAGCACTTCCCAGATGAACCCCACGACGGGCAGGTCCTTGCCCTTCTCGGCGTCCGGGATCTCGATGCGGTGTGCGTCGATCCCCTTGTCTGCCAGGGTGCTTCGTATGACCTCGGCGGTCTGCGCCAGCGTCGGCTGGTGCAGGATCGCTACTTTGTGCCTGCCCTCGAGCACGCGCTCGAGATCGCCGAGCAGTCCGGTGCCGACGATCACCGGGTAGGGAACCTCAACGAGGACGTCTATGGTCACGGGCTCAGTCACGGTTGGCCTTCGGATTGCGGGCGGCGACCGCCGCCGGGGACGGCGGGGCCTCGGTACTGGGTTCGGCGGTCAGCTGCGCCGGCCCCCTGCGCCACGGCGAGCGGCGCTTGCGTCGCGAGGAGTGGGAGTTCTCGGGGTTCTCGAGGCGGGCCACGATGTAGCGCACAACCGCGCCGGGGTTGCGGCGGTTGGTGTTGACCCGCAGCGTCGCCACTTGGCGGTACAGCGGAACCCGTTCGGACATCAGCGCTTTGAATTTCTCGCTGCGGTCGCCGCCCTCGAGCAGCGGGCGCACGGTGCTTCCGCCGGTCCGGCGAACCCCCTCGGCGGCGCTGATTTCCAGATAGATGACGGTGTGACCGGCCAGCGCATCGCGCACGCCGGGCGTGGTCACCGCGCCGCCCCCCAGCGACAGCACGCCGTCGTGGGTCTGCAGTGCCGAACCGATGACCTCTTCCTCGATCCGGCGAAACTCCTGCTCGCCGTCGGTGGCGAAGATGTCGGCGATCGTGCGGCCCGTGGTCTCCTCGATCGCGGCGTCGGTGTCGAGCATTGAAAGGTCGAGCGCCTTGGCCAGCCGCCGCCCGATGGTGGACTTACCCGAGCCGGGCAATCCGACCAGCACTGCTCGGGGCGCCATCAGCCCGAAGCCTGGACCCGTTGCGGAGAGGGCTCACGCGTGCGCACCGCCCGCAGGTAGTTGTCGATGTTGGCGCGCGTCTCGGTCAACGAGTCACCGCCGAACTTCTGCAGCGCCGCGCGCGCCAGCACCAGCGCCACCATGGTCTCGACGACCACGCCCGCGGCGGGCACCGCGCACACGTCGGAGCGCTGGTGGATCGCGACGGCCTCCTCACCGGTGTCCATGTCGACGGTGGCCAGGGCGCGCGGAACCGTGGAGATCGGCTTCATCGCCGCCCGCACCCGCAGCGGTTGGCCGTTGGTCATCCCGCCTTCCAGCCCGCCCGCGCGGTTCGTCGAGCGCATGATGCCGTCGGGTCCCGGATACATCTCGTCGTGGGCGACGCTGCCGCGGCGGCGGGCGGTCCGGAAGCCGTCGCCGATCTCGACGCCCTTTATCGCCTGGATGCCCATCACCGCGGCGGCGAGTTGGCTGTCCAGCCGATTGTCGCCACTGGTGAAGGAACCCAGCCCGACCGGGAGCCCGTTCGCCACGACCTCGACGACGCCGCCCAGCGTGTCGCCGTCCTTCTTGGCCGACTCGATCTCGTCGATCATCGACTTCTCGGCGTCCTTGTCGTACGCGCGCACCGGGCTGGCGTCGATCGCCGCGAGGTCGGCAGCTTGGGGCGGTGGGCCGTCGTAGGGGTCCGACGCCCCGATCGAGATGACATGGGACACCACCTCGACGCCGAGGGCCTCCTTGAGGAATGCGCGGGCGATGCTGCCTGCGGCGACGCGGGCCGCGGTCTCGCGCGCGCTGGCACGCTCCAGCACCGGGCGGGCGTCGTCGAAGCCGTATTTGAGCATGCCCGCGTAGTCGGCGTGCCCGGGCCGGGGCCGCGTCAGCGGCGCGTTGCGCGCGCTCTCGGCCAGCTCGGCGGGGTCGACCGGATCCGGGGCCATCACCGTCTCCCACTTGGGCCACTCGGTGTTGCCGATCTCGACCGCGATCGGGCCGCCGAGCGTGACGCCGTGTCGAACCCCCGCCAGCATCGTGACCTGGTCTTGTTCGAACTTCATTCGGGCGCCGCGGCCGTACCCGAGACGTCGACGCGCCAGTTGTCCGGCGATGTCGTCCGAGGTGACGTGCACGCCGGCGACCATGCCTTCGACCACGGCCACCAGGGCGCGGCCGTGTGATTCACCAGCAGTGGTCCATCGCAACACGCGTCCCATCTTCCCACGTCGGCCGTCTGACCCCGAATCAGGCGATGACCAGGCCGTCGAGGACGCGGGCGAGTTCGGCCGCGGCCTGACGGTGCGCGGCCTTCTGAGCGGTCGAGCGCGCGACGATCATGGCCGCCTCGCAGATGGCTCCGAACAGGAAGTGCGCCAGCGGCCCCGGCGTGCGCTTGGCGATCCGTCCCGCGTCGACCGCACGAGCGATGGCCGCCTCCATCATGTCGAGCAGGGGGGTCTCCAGGCGCCGCATCTGCTCCCAGCCCAGCGCGGTGAACGCGTCGAGCAGCACGATCCGTTGCACCCCCGGGTCGAGGCACTCGTCGAGGAACGCCTGGCAGCCGGCCCCGAACGCGTCCCACGGATCCTTCTTCCGCGCGTACGCACGCTGATAGGTCTCGACCAGTGGCACCGCCATCCGCTCGACCTCGCGCATGAAGACCGCCTCGAACAGCCCGCGCTTGCCGTCGAAGTGGTGGTAGACGGCGCCCTTGGTCACCCACGCCCGGGCCGCGACGGCGTCGAGCGAGGTCGCGTCGTATCCGTTCTCGGCGAACAACGCGCGCGCCGCGTCGATGAGCGCGGCGGTGGTCGCCTCGGTCCGTTCGGCCTGGGTGAGTCGCGTTGCGGGCATACCTCGAGTATGCAAGTGTTGTGCGGTCGGGGGTGGGAGCTTCCATGACCTCCGAGGTAATCGACTCGGCGAACCCGGTCCGCGAGAATCAGTGCGATGACGTCCGAGAAGCCGCCGATCCTGTTCCTACACTCGATTTTTGGAACTCCCGAGCTGTACAGGCCGTGGCTGGAGTTCTTCCGCGCCACGGGGTACGAGTGTCGTGCCGCGACGATGCCCGGCCGCAACCCGACGGATCGGGAGGTGTTGTCGGCGAGCGGGGTGGCGGAGTTCTTCGAGGCGGCGCTGGCGGCGTACGACAGCCTGGACGCCCCGGCGGTGGTGGTCGGCCACAGCATCGGCGGGCTACTGGGCCAGAAACTGGCCGCAGTGCGCGACGTGCGCGCGCTGGTGCTACTGGCGTCGATTCCGGCCGGGGTTTTGTGGCCGCAGCTGCGGTCTCTGCCGCACCTGGTCCCGATCCTGCCGGCGGTGCTGGCAGGCCGGCCGGTCCTGCCGAATGCGCGCACGATGCGGGCGGTCCCGTTGAGCACGCTGCCGACGGCCGAGCAGGATGAGCTGGTACCGAAGCTGGTGCCCGACTCGGGCAAGGCGTTTCGCGCGTTGACGTTGGGAACGCCGTCGGTGCGGGCGAACAGGCGTTCGGTGAGGTGTCCCGTGCTCGTGGTCAGCGGCGGTTCGGATCGCAATGTCGCGCCGTGGATTTCGCGACGGATCGCAAAGCGGTACAGCGCCGAGCATCAAATGCATCCGGACATGCCGCACTGGATCATCGCGGAGTCGGGTCTGCAGCGGGTAGCGCCGCCGGTGCTGGAGTGGCTTGAGCGAGTGCTCGCGAGCGGCCACGAATGCGAGCTCGCCACCGAGTAATCGTGCTCGCTCCGGTGCCTTGCCGGGCCAGTCCCGGGCATGCCAGAGCGGAGCGCGGCCAGCCAATCTCGTGGTGGCGTTCTTCTTCAGCTTCGAGTTCAGCGCGTTCGCGGCGTTCTGTCTCTTCAGTTCAGAGCACCTGGTAGACGCGGTAGTCGACGCGGTTGGGCGACAGTATGTTGTAGGCCACCGTCACGACCTCACCGAGCCGGGAATAGCGCTCGTCGGCGGTGGCCAGTCGCGGCGTGGTGCGGACATAGGTCTCGCGGAACGGCAGGACCTCACCGGCCGCGAGGCGCTGCGCGCCGTCGGCGGGGACCTTGATGATGCCTGCGCTCTCGAAGTGGATGAGCACACCGTCGTCGGAGCGCAGTGTCACGCGGACGTCGACCCGGCCTACGCCGTCCTCGCCCACGAGCAACCAATCTCCGCCACCCGGCAGCACCTCGCCGGTGAGCGCGGGTCCGGCTATTGCCCCGCCGGCCGCGACGAAGGTCATCCGCATGCCGGTGGTGGTCGGGACCGGTTGCGCCGGAAGCAATTCGACGGTCATGTCGAACAGGTGCTCCACCGGGAGTGCATCGACTAGCGGCAGCTGGTCGACCACCGCAGACGCGGTCACGAGGGGCTCCCGCTCATCGTCGCCATCAACTGCGCGGAATCGATGAACGAGTCCTTGCGCGCGACCAAGCCGTCGGGTGAGACGACGACCAGGTCGAGGCAGTCGAATCGCACGTTACCGGAGATCAACACCCAGTCGAGCACCCAATGCGCATCGCCGTAGAGAACTCGGTTGACCTCGAAGGCGAAGTCGGGGAATTGCCGGAAGACACCGGCGAACGCCTCCCGCGCGGCGTCGCGGCCCACCGCGGGCTCGATATCCACATGGGTCCAGAATCGGGTGTCCGCGGTGTGCAGTTCGGCGATCGCGTCGGGATCCCGAGCCGCCCACGCGGCGAAATACCGCTCCGAGATGGCTTTCAGATCAAGGTCGACATTTTGCATACTCGCAGTATGTATTAACCTACTCTGAGTATGCAACTTGCAGTTGTTCTGAATCCAACACAGCCGTTACGCGGGCGAAACACCGCGACCGCACAGTTTTTCCATGGATTCAAGATCGGCATTGACGGTGAGCATCGGTGTGCTCGGCGGACTCGCGGTTGCCTTGACCGCGGAAGTGATCACGGTCCCGATCTGGGTGGTCTTCCTGACGTGGGCCACCTTCTTCTTCGTCGGTGGCGGTATCGGCGGATGGGTGCGGTCGCTGGCGAGCAATCTGGCCGGCGTCCTGATTGCGTCGGCGAGCCTGTATGCGGGCCACCTGTTGGGCGGCAGCCTGTTGGCGGTCGCGGTGGCCGTCGGGATCGGCAGCGCGGTGATGGTGCAGGTGTCCTGGCTACCGCTGCTCTCGACGACGCCCGCGGTGGTGGTCGGTTTCGCGAGCACGGTGTCCACGGTGGCCGGGACGGGCAACGCGATCACCGTGACGTCGATATCGCATCCGGGCCTGGTCGCCGCGATGGCGTGTGTGCTCGGGGCCTCGTTCGGGCTGTTGAGCGAGTACGTCGCGAAGGTGTTGACCCGCGAGCCCGAACCGCACCACGGGAGTCCGGAAAATGCACCGACGACGGAAGGCAGCCCCGCGTAATGAAACTGCAGCACTACCTTGGCGGCCTGGAGGGGCTGCCGGCACCGCTCACGTTCGAGAAGCGAGTCTTCGTCGAAGAGTGGGAGAAGCGGATCTTCGGTATCCACGTCGCGATGATGGGGTTGTCGAACCACCTCGGTTCGTCGCTTCCGCGGTATCCGATCGACGAGGTGCCGACCGCGTTCAAGGACGAGTGGACGTGGGCTGACCTGCGCACCGGCGCCGAGGCGATGAACCCGTTCGACTACTTCAAGTTCCGCTACTACGAGAAGTGGCTGGGCGGCATCACGCAGTTCTTCATCGACAAGGGCTACGTGAGCGAAGACGAATTGGCCGCGCGTAAAGAGGAATTGGCCGCCGAAGCCGCCCCTGCCGTCGCCGATCCGGTGCCGGCGATCGACGACCAGGTCGTCGACTACCTGCGTCGGGGCGACAGCCCCCGGCGCGACGTCGCGCACCCGAAGTTCGCCGTCGGCGACTCCGTGCGCATCACCAACGTCGCCGCCGCCGCCCACACCCGCCTGCCCGGCTATCTGCGTGGTCGCGTGGGCACCGTGGAGCGGATCTTCGAGGGTGACTACGCGTACTTCACCCACACCGGTGACGGCATCGGTGACCCGATGCCGATCTACATCGTCGCGTTCGACCCGCAGGATCTGTTCGGTGAGCGCGCCGAGGACGGTCCGCTGACCATCTACGCCGAGCTGTTCGAGGCCTACCTGGAAGGAGTGCGATGAGCGACCAGTTCTTCTACCCCGAGGATCGCGAGCTGTCCAGCGCGGCCAAAGTCGCTGCACTGGAATCTCTTCTGATCGAGAAGGGCGTGATCACGAACCAAACTGTGGACAAGGTGTTGTCGTACTTCGAATCGGAGATGACACCGCTGAACGGCCGCAAGATCGTCATTAAGGCATGGACCGACCCGGATTTCGCGGCTCGCGTCGTGGTCGACACCCCTGCGGCCATCGCCGAACTCGAGCTGCCCGAGGGTATGGCCGGCGCCGAGGGTGAGCATCTGCAGGCCGTCGCCAACTCCCCCGGTGTGCATAATCTGGTCATCTGCACGCTGTGTTCGTGCTTCCCGTGGCCCGTGCTGGGTCTGCCGCCGTACTGGTACAAGGACCCGGTGTTCCGTGCTCGCGCGGCGCGCGAACCACGCAAGGTGCTCGCCGAGATCGGCGTCGAACTGCCCGAGGACACCGAGATCAAGGTCTGGGACAGCAGCGGTCACTCACGGTGGTTCGTCATCCCCGAACGCCCGTCCGGCACAGAACAATTCACTGATGAGGATCTGATGGAGCTGGTCACGACCGAATCGATGATGGGCGTGGCCCTGGCGGGGCCGGTCTCATGAGCCTGCACGAGACCTGCACCACCGACCAGGCCGCTCCGCAGTTCGACCACGACTGGCAGCGGCGGGCGTTCGGTCTGGCACTGGCCCTGTCGGAATTCCGCCACTTCGATTGGAGTGACTTCCAGCAGAGCCTGATCGAGACGATCGGACGGTGGGAGGAGACCCCGGAATCCGACCGCGGCGACTGGCAGTACTACGACCACTGGGTCAGCGCCCTGGAGAAGGTAATTCACGATCACCATTTGTTGACCGCGCCCGCGCGCATGACCGGAGACAGCCATGACTGAGGCGACCGCCGCCCGCATCGATGTCAGCGGACTGGCCGCCACCGCGTGGTTGACCGGTACGGCGTTCCTGGCATTGATGGTGCTGTATCTCGTCGGGCTCGACCGGGGCGCGACGTCGATCTTCGGCTCGGACACCCACATCCACGAGTTCGTGCACGACGCCCGCCATCTGCTCGGGTTCCCCTGCCACTAGGACACCGCGAGCGCGGTCACCGTCGCCGCGGCCAGACACATCGACAGGCCGTGTGGGACAGTGCTTTCCCTGCGGCACATCACGGCGGCGACGGCCCATGTCGCCGTCACAAGCGGTGCGGTTAGCGCGGACAGGGCCCACACGTCGACGCCGAATGAACCGGTCAGGGCTCCGAGACCGATCGCGAGCTTGACGTCGCCGGCGCCCATCGCCGCAGGCGCGAGCAGGTGCACCGTCAGGTACACGAGGAACAGCGCCGAGGCGCCGATCAAGGCGGCGCCACCGCGCCCCGTCACGAACGCGACCGCAACGATCACCAGCGCACCCGGCAGGGTCAGCCAGTTGGGCAGCCGACGCGCCGTGACGTCGAACACGCTCAGCGCCACCAGCCACGCCAGTACAGCGCCGCAACCCACTCCCCCCATCCACGAAGGTTAACGCTCGCTCAGTACACAGGTGGACACCGAAATGGCTTGCAGTCGTGCTCCGATTTCTGCGTCTGGGCTATGAAATCGCCCGGACCACAGCCGTGGGCAGAAATGGACGCTATGCGAGCGGCGGGCTAATCGCGTTGCAGCGCCGCGGCCATCGCCTCTTTCGGCGCCGGCATCCCGGTGAAGAGTTCGACCTGCGAGAACGCCTGGTGCAGCAGCATCTGCAGACCGCTGATCACCCGTCCACCGGCGTCCTGCACAGCGGTGGCCAGCGGGGTCGGCCAGGGATCATAGATCGCATCGAGCAGGAGCGGGACGACGGCCAGTGCGGGGGTATACGCCGCGGCGACATCCGCCGGAATCGTGTTGATCATCAGGTCTGCGTCGGCCGCCGCCGCAGCCAATCCGGTTCCATCGATGTCGGACCACCGTGCCTCGGCACCCAGCCGCGTCGCCAGGTCCACCAAGGGTGCGGCCTTGTCGGGGTTCCTGGCCGCCACGGTGATCCGCCGGACCCCGAGTTCGGCCAGCCCGACGACCACCGCGGGCGCCGTACCCCCCGAGCCGACCACGATGCCGTGGGCGGCCGCGACGCCCTCCAGCGCGCCCGTCACACCGTCGATGTCGGTGTTGTCCGCCCTCCAACCCGCCGGTGACCGGACAAGCGTGTTGGCCGAGCCGACCATTTCCGCACGGGAGGTGCGCTCGTCGGCGACCGCGAGCGCCGCGAACTTGCCGGGCATTGTCACCGACACGCCCACCCATTCCGGACCCAAACCGCCGACCAGAGCCGGCAGTTGCTCGGCGGTGCACTCGATGCGCTCGTAGGTCCAGTCGTCCAGGCCCAGCGTGCGATAAGCCGCGAGGTGTAGTTGCGGTGAACGGGAATGCGCGATCGGCGACCCGAGCACCGCAGCCTTACGGCCGGGGCTCACCGCGCGGAGTCGAGCACACCGTTGCGCCGGGCGAGCTCGATGTTCGCGAGGTGCTGCGGGTAGTCCCGGGTGAACAACGTCGTTCCCTGCATGTCGATGGTGACGAAGTACAGCCAGTCCCCTGGGGCGGGATTCTCGGCAGCGGTCAATGCCGCGGCGCTCGGCGAACAGATCGGCGTCGCCGGAAGGCCGGGCCGCACATAGGTGTTCCACTCGTTGCGCTGCGCGCGGTCGGCGTCGGTGGTGGCCACCTCGATGCGGTCGAGCGGATAGTTCACCGTCGAGTCGAACTCGAGGGTGCGGTTCTCGGCCAGCCGGTTGTAGATGACGCGCGCCACCTTCGAGAAGTCTTCCGGTGTCGACTCCCGCTGCACCAGTGAGCCGACGATCAGGATCTCGTAGGGCGACAAGTCCATGGCCGCTGCCGTCTCGAGCAATCCACCATTGGCGTATTGCGTTGCGCTGGTGGAGATCAGATTCATCAGGATCTCCTGCGGCTGTGCCGACGGGTCGATGTTCCAGGTCCCCGCGGCGATCAACCCCTCGAGGCGGCGGTGGTCGTCACCCATCGCCTGGACGGGGCCGACAGCCCAGTCGGCCACACCGAGCGACGCCGGCGCCGCCGTCGCGGCCACGTTCTTCAGCGCGTCCGCGGACACACAGTGCCGCTCACCGTCGAGGTCGACACACGTCGCCCGCGAGATCAGGGTGAGGATGCCCTCGGTGACCGCGTTCGTCTTAACGTCACGAACATCGTCGAGCTGACGCCCCTCGGGGATGGTCAGCTTGCCGACCCGGTTTTTCGGATCCGAAAGCCGCTCAACCGCGTTGGCGGCCGGAATCTCGGTCCGCATCTTGTAGAAGCCCGGCTGGATCGCCGATATCGCGTCGTTGCCTTCGGCGGCGTCGACGAACACGCTTGCGGCCGCGACGATCTTGTGCTCCTGCAACGTCTTGCCTATCGCGGTGGTCGAGTCGCCGTCGTGCACCTGGATCACGACATCCGCGACGCCCTCACCGGTGAAGTCGTTACCGCCGAACAGTGAGTGCCACAACTTGGAACCCAGGAACACCGCGCCGATGGCGACCACGATCAGCAGGCCGACGGCCAGGCCACCCGCCCAGCGGCGCTTGCGCCGGTTGCGCGCCGCGCGGATGCGCTCCGCGCGGGTCATCCGGCGCCGCGGCGGGCCCACCGCAACCGGTTCGGCCCGCTCACCGCTCCAGTGGTTAGTCATCCCCGACCTCTCCATGCGCGGCAACGTGCTCATCCGCTCCTCGCGTGCGCGCCGCTTCACGCCGCTGGTCCAACCAGTTCTGCAGAATGCCCACCGCCGCCGCTTGGTCGATCACCGAGCGCTGCCCTCTGGCGCGGACACCGGCATCCCGCAGCGAGCGTTGCGCCACCACCGTAGTCAGTCGTTCATCGGCGAGTCGCACCGGTGTCGGCGCGATCCGTGCAGCCAACGCGTCAGCCAATGCGACGGCGTCCTGAGCCGAGGACCCCGATCGATCGGCGAGCGTGCGCGGCAAACCCACGACGACCTCCACCACATCGAGGTCCTTGACCAATCCGGTGAGCCGGCGGATGTGCCGATCGGTGCGGTCGCGACGGACGGTCTCGACCGGAGTGGCCAGGATGCCATCCGGATCGCTGGCGGCCACGCCGATCCGCACGCTGCCGACGTCGATGCCGATCCGGCGGCCGCGCCCCGGATCCGGCGGGTTCAGTGAATCCCCGGGCCGATCCGGTCGACGGTCCCCTGATGCCCCCCGCGAGTGCGGATCGTCGCCCGTCGGTGTGGAATCCACGCCGCTAGCCTCGGTCGATCTCTGCGCGGAGCGCGGCCAGCGCCGCGTCGATTGCTGCCGCCTCCTTGCCGGAACCCTGTGCCAGATCAGGTTTTCCGCCGCCGCGACCGTTGACGGCCGCACCCAACGTCTTCACCAGATCGTTGGCACGGAACCCGAGGTCTTGTGCGGCCGGGTTGACCGCGACCACGAACGGCACGCTGTCGTTCTCGCCCTCGGCGATCAGCGCGACAACGGCGGGATCGCTGCCGAGCTTGCCGCGGACGTCGCCGACGAGCGTGCGCAGATCACCGGCCGACATCCCACTGGCCATGCGCTGCGCCACCAGACGGACCTTACCGACAAGTTCCGCGCCCGCGGCGGCATTGGCTGCCGCGGCGCGGGCATTGGCCAAGCGCAACCGGTCCAGCTCTTTCTCGGCCGTCCGCAGCCGCTCGACCAGGTTCGCCACCCGCGCAGGCACCTCGTCGGAGGGCACCTTCAGGGTCGACGCAAGCCCGGCCATCAAGGCCCGTTCCTTGGCCAGGTGGCGGAACGACTCGAGGCCGACGTAGGCCTCCACCCGGCGCACACCGGAGCCGACCGACGACTCACCGAGGAGGGTGACCGGACCGATCTGCGCGGAGTTGTGCACGTGGGTGCCGCCGCACAGCTCCAGCGAGAACGGGCCGCCGATCTCGACCACGCGGACCTGTTCGGGGTACTGCTCGCCGAACAGCGCTATCGCGCCCATTGCCTTGGCCTTGTCCAGCTCGGTGGTGAACGTGTGCACCTCGTGGTCGGCTTCGACCGCCTCGTTGGTCACCTCTTCTATCTGGGTGCGCTGCTCCTCGGCCAACGGGCCCTGCCAGTTGAAGTCGAAGCGCAGATATCCGGGCCTGTTCAACGAGCCCGCCTGCACGGCGTTGGGCCCCAGCACCTGCCGCAGCGCGGCGTGCACCATGTGGGTCCCGGAGTGGCCCTGCGTGGCACCGTGTCGCCACTTTGGGTCGACCGCTGCGACGACCGTGTCGCCCTCGACGAACTCGCCGGACTCCACATGGACACGGTGTGACCACAAAGTCTTCGCGATCTTCTGCACGTCGGTGACCGCCGCCTTGGCCGCGGTGGAGGCGCCCGATCCGCTGATCGTGCCCTCGTCGGCGATCTGACCGCCGGACTCGGCGTAGAAGGGGGTGCGGTCGAGGATCAGCTCGACGCGGTCCGGCGGCGGGCCTCCACCGGAGGCCGAGCCGCCGGATCCGGCACCGTTGTGCGAAACGACCGGCACCCGTTCACCGTCGACGAAGATTCCGAGAATCCTTGCCTCGGAAGCCAACTCGTCGAAGCCGGTGAATTCGGTCGGTCCGGCGTCGACGAGGTCGCGGTACGCCGACAGATCCGAGTGCGCCTGCTTGCGCGCTGCGGCGTCGGCCTTCGCGCGTTGCCGCTGCTCAGCCATCAGGCCGCGGAAGCCTTCCTCGTCGACGGACAAGCCGTGTTCGGCCGCCATCTCCAGCGTGAGCTCGATCGGGAAGCCGTAGGTGTCGTGCAACGTGAACGCATCGGAGCCGGACAGCACCGTGGCTCCCTTGGCCTTCGTGGCGCCGGCTGCCTCGTCGAACAGCCGGGAGCCGGAGGCCAGTGTCCGGTTGAACGCTGTCTCCTCGGCCACGGCGATGCGTTGGATGCGGTCGAAGTCGGCGACCAGTTCCGGGTACGACGGGCCCATCGCGTCGCGCACGGTGATCATCAAGTCGGCCATGATCGGTCGTTCGACGCCGAGCAGTTTCGCGGAGCGGATGATTCGGCGCAGCAGGCGGCGCAACACGTATCCGCGGCCCTCGTTGCCGGGGCTCACGCCGTCGCCGATGATGATTGCCGCCGTGCGGCTGTGGTCGGCGATGATGCGGTATCGCACGTCGTCGGTGTGGCTGCCCTGGCCATAACCGCGCGGCGCGTGCGCGGCCACCAGGTCGATGGCCGGACGCAGCAGGTCGGTCTCGTAAACGTTGTCCACACCTTGCAGCAGGCAGGCCACCCGCTCGATGCCCATACCGGTGTCGATGTTCATGCGCGGCAGCGGCCCGAGGATCTCGAAGTCCTCCTTGGAGGTGCCCTCGCCGCGCTCGTTCTGCATGAAGACGAGGTTCCAGATCTCGATGTAGCGGTCTTCGTTGGCGATCGGGCCGCCCTCGACGCCGTACTCGGGGCCCCGGTCGTAGTAGATCTCCGACGACGGCCCACACGGCCCCGGGATGCCCATCGACCAGTAGTTGTCGGCCATGCCGCGACGCTGGATGCGCTCGGCCGGCAGTCCTGCCACCTCCTGCCACAGGGCCATCGCCTCGTCGTCATCGAGATAGACCGTGGCCCACAGACGCTGCGGGTCTAGCCCGTAACCGCCCTGTTCGACCGGGTTGGTGAGCAGCGTCCACGCGAACTCGATGGCGCCCTTTTTGAAGTAGTCGCCGAACGAGAAGTTGCCGGCCATCTGGAAGAAGGTGTTGTGGCGGGTGGTGATGCCCACCTCGTCGATGTCGGGTGTGCGGATGCACTTCTGGATGCTGGTGGCCCGTTTCCACGGCGGGGCCTGCTGGCCCAGGAAGTAGGGCACGAACTGGACCATGCCGGCGTTGACGAAGAGCAGATTCGGATCGTCCAGTATCACCGAGGCGCTGGGCACCTCGGTGTGGCCCGCCTTCACGAAGTGATCGAGGAAACGCTTCCTGATCTCGTGTGTCTGCACGTCTGATACATCCTTGAAGTTTCGCTGATACCTGCGACTATTCGACCGCACTACAGTACCGGTCGCGGTTGTCACGCCGAAAAGACAACGAACGGGCAGCGCCGGCAGTGCCCAGGTCAGAATCGGTCGGGTGTCACCGACGTCACGTCAAGCGTCGATGAAGCTCAGCCGGACCTTGCGCTGCGGGTTGTCGCGGTTGAGGTCGACGAGCACGATGCTCTGCCAGGTGCCGAGCAGCGGCTCACCGTTCTGCACGGGGATGGTCACCGACGGCGACACCAGGGCGGGCAGCACATGGTCGGCGCCATGTCCTGGCGAGCCGTGGGAGTGCCGGTAGCGATCGTCGCGCGGGAGCAGGTTCTCGAGGGTGTCGACGAGATCGTCGTCAGAACCCGCGCCCGTCTCGATGATCGCCACACCCGCCGTTGCGTGCGGGACGAAGACGCTGCACAACCCGTCGCCGCGGCGGCCGCAGAAGGAGCGCACGTCGTCGGTCAGGTCGATGATGCGGCGCTGACCGGTCTCGATGTTGAGCACGTCGGTATCCACATCATCGAGGGTACGAGTTGCGTTTCTATCGTCCATTGAATCGACCTCCTACCAGGAGGAAGCTGAGAGGTGGTCCGGCGGCGCCGCTGGGGCGCTGCCCCGAGCAAAGGAGGCGGGCCGTGTACGCACGCTCTACCACCGTCCATGCACGACCTTCGTCGATCGATGACGGCATCGCGTTCATCAGGTCCGAGGTAATGCCCGCGCTGGAAGCGGTCGACGGGTTCGTCGGCTTGTCGTTGTTGGTGGATCGAGAATCCGGCCACTGCATCGCGACCAGCGCATGGGACTCCGAGGACGCGCTGCGGGCGAGCACCGAGCGGGCGGCACCGCTGCGCGATCGCGCCGCCGAGGCCCTCGGCGGTGAGGCGACCGTCGATCAGTGGCAGATCGGCGTCATGCACCGCGATCACCGCTCGGCCGAGGGCGCCTGCGTCCGGGCCACCTGGCTGAGGGTGCCTCGCGAACACATCGCACGCTCGATCGCGTTCTTCAAGACCGATGTGCTTCCGGCCCTTGAGGCACTGCACGGCTTCTGCAGCGCCAGCTACCTGATCAATCCGGATTCGGGCCGCGCCGTGGCGTCGGCGACGTTCGACAGCCGTGCCGCGATGGCGGAGAACCGGGACCAGGCCAGGGAACTGCGCAACGCCCGGACGCGCGAATTGGGAGCCGACATCGTCGACGTGGGCGAATTCGATCTGGCCCTCGCCCACCTCCGCATCCCGGAAATGGTCTGATCCCGGTCCGCCACGCCGATCCGTTTATTGACGTCGGTGTCGGGGTATGTCAGCTGCACCCCGAGACCCTGGAGGAACCATGACCGTCACCGGCGTTATCACCGCGATTCTCATCGGCGCAGTGGTCGGCGTGCTCGCCCGCCTGATCCTGCCCGGCAGGCAGCCCATCGGCATCATCGTGACCGTTCTCGTGGGGATCGTCTCGGCGCTGATCGGCACGTGGCTCGCAAATGCGCTCGGGCTGCCGACCGCCACCGCCGGCGTCGACTGGATCGAATTGCTTTGTCAGGTCGTCGTCGCCGTGATCGGCGTTGCGCTCGTGTCTGCGCTCATGGGACGCAGGCGCACCGGCGTGACGGGCGGTCGTCGCGGCGGCGTCCTGCGCTAACGAAAACCAACCAGGCGATCCCGGCTGCGCCACCCGGCAGCCGGGATCGCTTCTGTCGCAGGGTTAGTCAAAGCGTCTTCAGTAGTTCGTCGAGCTTCTCGTAGCCCTCGGTCATCCCGCCCTCCATACCGGAGGCCAGCAGCGCGTCGCGGGCCTCGACGGTCGGGCAGATCGACCGGCCGCGCAAGCGGCTGCGGCCGCCGCCGAGATCCTCGAACCAGAGGTATTCAATGTTGACCTGATCCGGCGCCCCGTCGAACTCGAACGTCTGGAGGATGAACTCGTTCGCCCGGACGGTGTGGAACGTGCCGTTGAAGCTGTACGCGCCGCCCTGGTCCTTGTGCACGTAGCGGTATCCGCCGTGGCTGTTGAAGTACCACTCCTCGATCGTCATCTCCAGTCCGCGCGGGCCAAGCCACTGCTTGACCAGATCGGGCTCGGCGTGTGCGCGGAACAGAGCGTCGACGGGTGCGTCGAACTCCCGGGTGAACTCCATGGCCAGGGTGTCCACGGGGGCCGTCAGATCCAGTGCGTTGCTCATGTGTTGGTTCCTTTCTCAACGGTGTCGGTCATCGGTGAAATCTGAGCCAGCAGGGTGTCCAGCCGGCGATAACTGCGTTCGGCGTCGAGCCGGTACCGGTCGATCCATGCGGTCAGCCGCTCGAGCGCGGCCGCGTCCAGGTGCACTGGCCTGCGCTGAGCCTCGCGGGTCCTGGTGACCAGTCCCGCTTGCTCGAGCACCTGAATGTGTTTGGACACCGCCTGTTTGGTGATGTCGAAGGGCTCCGCGAGCTCGTTGACCGTAGCCGGCCCCCGAGAGAGCCGCGCCACGATGGTGCGCCGGACGGGGTCGGCCAGCGCCATGAAGGCGCGGTCGAGTGCGGAGTCAGCATCGTCATCACGCTCCAATTATCAACCCTATGCTTGATCAACTTAATGATTGAATACCAAGGTAAACGAGCCCAGAGAGTGTGTCAAGGCTGAAGTCAGCGCTTGCGACGGATGATTGCGCGCAGCTTGTCGAGCCGGGTGGCGATCTCGCGCTCTACGCCATGCGAGGTCGGCTTGTAGTAGTCGACACCGACCAGTTCGTCGGGCGGATACTGTTGCGGCACAACCCCGTCCGGATCATCGTGGCTGTACCTGTAGCCCACTGCGTTGCCGAGCTTCTCCGCGCCGGAGTAATGACCGTCGCGCAGATGCGGCGGCACCAGCCCGGCCTTGCCCGCCCGGATATCGGCCATCGCCGCCCCCAGCGCGGTGGTCACCGCGTTCGACTTCGGGGCCGTCGCGAGATGAACCGTCGCGTGCGCGAGCGTGAGCTGCGCTTCGGGCATGCCGATCAACTGCACGGTTTGCGCTGCGGCCACTGCGGTGTGCAGGGCTGTCGGATCGGCCATGCCGATGTCCTCGCTGGCCAGGATCATCAGCCGTCGGGCCACGAACCGCGGGTCCTCCCCCGCGACCAGCATCCGGGACAGGTAGTGCAGTGCTGCGTCGACGTCGGATCCGCGGACGGACTTGATGAACGCGCTGATCACGTCGTAGTGCTGGTCTCCGTCGCGGTCGTAGCGGACTGCGGCCTTGTCCAGGGACTGCTCGATGGTCTCGACCGTCACGGCCTCGCCCGCTTCGGCCGCCACCTCCAGCGCGGTCAGCGCCCGGCGGGCATCGCCGGCAGATAACGAAACCAGAAGGGCGACGGCGTCGTTGGTGACCTCGACCTTGCCCCCGAGACCGCGAGGGTCGTCGATGGCGCGGCGGACCAGCGTGCGCACCGCGTCGGCGTCGAGGGGTTGCAGCTGCAGGATCAGCGATCGCGAGAGCAGCGGGGCAACGACCGAGAACGACGGGTTCTCGGTGGTCGCGGCGACCAGTGCGACGACGCGGTTCTCGACCGCGGACAGCAGGGCGTCCTGTTGCGTCTTGGAGAAGCGGTGCACCTCGTCGATGAACAGCACGGTCTGCTCGCCGTAGGCGGCGGCGCGCCTGGCGACGTCGATCACGGCGCGCACCTCTTTGACTCCCGCCGACAGCGCCGAAAGGGCCTCGAATCGGCGGCCCGTGGCTTGCGAGATCAGCGATGCGAGCGTGGTCTTGCCGGTGCCGGGCGGTCCGTAGAGGATGACTGAGGCCGCACCGGAACCCTCCACCATCCGGCGCAGCGGGGAGCCGGGTTGCAGCAGGTGATCCTGGCCGACCACCTCGTCGAGGGTGGCCGGGCGCATCCGGACCGCCAGCGGTGCCGATGCACCGAGGGACCCGGCCGCCGGCGTGGCGACCTCACCGGGGACGTCGAACAGACCGTCGGACACGCCTTCTGCTTACCACGCCATCACGACGCGGGTTGCGTCACGAAGTCGATCAATTCCTCGACCCGCCCGATCAGCGCCGGCTCCAGGTCGTTCCAGTCCCGCACACAGGCGCGGATGCGCTGCCAGGCCCTCGCGGTGTCGGCCTGCCCGTCCGCCGGCCAGCCCAGCGCGCGGCACACCCCCGTCTTCCAGTCGACGCCTTTCGGCACGACGGGCCATTTCTCGACGCCGAGCCGCTCGGGTTTGACGGCCTGCCATATGTCGACGAACGGGTGACCGACGACGAGCGTGTGCACGCCGCCCGGTCCGCGCCGCACCGCCTCCGCGATACGAGCCTCCTTCGAGCCCGCGACCAGGTGATCGACGAGGACGCCGAGCCGGCGGCCGGGGCCGGGCCGGAAGTCCTCGACGATCGCCACGAGATCGTCGATGCCGCCGAGGTGTTCGACGACGACGCCTTCGATCCGCAGATCGTCACCCCAGACCTGTTCGACGAGTTCGGCGTCGTGCCGGCCTTCGACGTAGATGCGGCTGGCCAACGCGACTTTCGCCCGGGCGCCCTGCACCGCAACGGATCCCGACGCGGTGCGGGTGGTCTTGGGTGCGGCCCGGCGGGGCGCGGTCAGGATCACGGGCTTGCCGTCGATCAAATAGCCCGGCCCGACGGGGAATGGCTTACGCCGTCCGTTGCGGTCTTCCAGTTCCATGCGGCCGTACTCGACCCGCACGACAGCGCCGACGAATCCCGTCTGCGCGTCCTCGACGACCAGTCCGATCTCGGCCTGTTGTTCGGTGGAGCGGACTCTGCGCGGGTGAGGGTTGTTAGCCAGGATGTCGGAGCCATAGCGATCAGCCACCGGGCGATCGTAGGGTCGCGGCCTGCCCCCGTCCGATGCAATGCGGTTCCGACACGCCGAGATGTCCGCCACTCGATGTCCGCCCGCGGACGCAATGCAGCGTCGGCGACAATGCGGGGCGTGACAGATCTGTCCCGATACGGACCCTGGGCGGTGATCGCCGGCGGCTCCGAAGGTGTCGGCGCCGAGTTCGCCCACCAACTCGCCCACGCGGGAATCAACCTCGTCCTGATCGCACGCAAGCCCGACCCGCTCGAGCAGACGGCCGAAACCTGTCGCCGCTGCGGCGTTGAGGTGCGAACCCTCGCCGTGGACTTGACCTCACCCGGCGCGCTGGAGCGCACCGTGGCGGTCACCGGTGGCCTGGAGGTCGGTCTGCTGATCTACAACGCCGGAGCCAACACCTGCAGCGAGCACTTCCTCGACGGCGACCTCGACGGCTTTCAGCGGGTGATTGACCTGAACGTCGGCACCATGCTCGCGATGGTGCAGCACTTCGGTCGTCCGATGCGGGACCGGCGCCGCGGCGGAATCCTGATGGTGGGGTCGATGGCGGGATACCTGGGCTCCGTGCGCCACACCGTTTACGGCGGGGTGAAGGCGTTCGGCCGGATCTTCGCCGAGAGCCTGTGGCTCGAACTGCGCGCCTACGACGTCGATGTGCTCGAACTCGTCCTGGGCGTGACCCGCACACCGGCGATGGAGCGGGTGGGCTTGAACTTCGACGTGCCCGGTATGCGGGTGGCCGAACCCGCCGACGTGGCGCGAGAAGGTCTGGAGCAGTTGGCGAATGGACCGGTGTACGTCGCGGGCGGCAACGCCGAGGACGTCGCACGCCGCAACGACCCGGACCGCGCCAAGGTCGTGCTGCGCACGCACGAGTTCATGCGAAAGCTGCTGGGCGAGAAGGGAACCCGATGACCGAGCTGGCGGACCTGGAGCGGCGGCTTGCCCGCATCGAGGACGAGCGCGCGATCGAACGGCTGATCGCGTCCTACGGTCCGCTGGTGGACGCAGGCGAAGCCGATGCAACCGCCGACCTTTGGGCGGAGGACGGCAGCTACGACGTCGAGGGTTGGCACATGGCCAGCCGTGACGAGGTCGCGGCGATGGTCCGCTCGGATGCGCACCAGGGTTTGATCGGCCGCGGATGCTGCCACTTCCTGGGACCCGCGGTGGTCACGGTGGACGGCGACGAGGCGGTCGCGGTCTGCGAGTCGCTGTTGGTGACGCGCCACGACGACGGTCTCGCGGTATCGCGGGCAGGCGCCAACCACTTCCGTTTGCGCCGCAGCGACGGGCGATGGTTCATCGCCGCACGACGAACCCGCCAGCTCGACGGCGGCGCCGAGGCGCGGGAGCTGCTGGCGAGGGGGGTGGCCGGGTGTCCGACGCCGGGGTGACTCTCGACCGGCGCGAGCGACCACGAAATGAGAAATTGTCGCGGCGTGTCGTGGGCAAACACGGCCGCTCGCGGAGGTGTGGGGAGCGCTCGCGGAGGTCTGGGGAGGCGAGTTCAGGTCTGGGTGATCTCGTCGACGACGGTGTGGATGAACCGCATCTTCTCGAGCACCGGGCCGGGCAGCACGAACGGGTAAAGATCCTCTTTACCCATCGAGCGGTTGAGCATGTTGAGCGCCCACGATAGCGGGAGCCACATCTCGATGATCGCATCGAAGCTGCTCGGGCCCAATACCTTTCGTTCGAACGTCGCCGCCGCGGGCGCCACCCCGAACGCGGCGGCGGTGTCGAGGGTGTCGCGGATGTGCAGGTAGTGTGCGAACGTTTCCGCCCAGTCCTCGGCGGGATGCATGGTGGCGTAGGAGGAGACGTAGCTCTTCTGCCAGTTGTCGGGCGGACCGTCGTTGTAATGGCGGTCCAGAGCGGCCTGGTAATCGGCGTCGGGGTCGCCGAACAACTCGCGGAACCGATTGTCGTAGTCGGGTGACACGCTGACCAGGCGGTAGTAGTAATAGTGCCCGATCTCGTGGCGGAAGTGGCCGAGTAGGGTGCGGTACGGCTCGTCCATCGCTTTGCGCAACTGCTCGCGGTGTACGTCGTCGCCCTCGGCGAGATCCAAAGTGATGACACCGTTTTGGTGACCGGTGAACACCTTCTGATGTTCGCTCGACAACAGATCGAAGGCCAGACCGTAGTCGGGATCCTCGTCACGGCCGACGATCGGCAGCTTGAGTTCGTGCAGTTCGGCCAACAACCGCCGCTTGGCGCGCTCGGCGTCGGCGAACGCCGCGAGTGCCTTGGTGTCGGAGTCCTGCGGCCGGGTGCGGGTAAGGGTGCATGCGTCACAGAGCTTGTGGACCGGAGCTTTCTCCACCAGCCAGTTGCATTCAGCCAGATGCATATTCGCGCACAACTGGTACTTTTCGCCGTCGACGAAACCGGCGTGGTTTTGCTCATCGCCCGTGGCGATGACCAGCAGCGCCATGTCGTCGAGCGAGAACCCCAGCGGCCGACCGCACGACAGGCACAGTGAGTTCTCGAAGGCGAGGCGCTGTCCGCAGTTCGGGCACAGGAAGTCACGCATGCAACACTCCCCCCTCGAAGGGTTCGACGTCGACGGAGACGTCGATCTCGCTGCTCTGCGACTCGGTGTAGATGATGCCGCGCAACGGCGGGACGTCGGCGTAATCGCGGCCGTACCCGACGGTGATGTAGCGCTCGTCGACCATCTGGTCGTTGGTGGGATCGAGGCCCAACCACTGGTTCTGCGGTGTCCACACGGCGGCCCACGCGTGGGTCGCGTCGATACCGATCATCCGTTCCTTCCCGGGCGGCGGATCGGTCGCCAGATAACCGGACACATAACTGGCGGCCAACCCGTTGGCGCGCAGGCAGGCGATGGCCAGCCGTGCGAAGTCCTGACATACCCCTTCGCGTGCCGCCAAAACCTGACTGACCTGAGTGGACACCGTCGTCGACCCGGATCGATAGGTGAAATCGGAGTAGATGCGGTGCGTCAGGTCTTCCAGCGCGTCGATCAGCGGCCGTTCCGGCGCGAAACTGGCTGCCGCGTAATCGCGTAGGGTCGGCGTGATCTCCGGCGGCTGCAGGTCGAGGGTGAACTCGGTCGCCAGCGCCGCGTCCACGCCGACCGGGCGGGCGATCTCCCACGGCGCCAGCGCCGAACCGGCCCCGTACAGCGTCGACGGCGGTGGGTCGACTTCGACCACCGACTGGCTGGTCACCGCCAGCGTCCGGTGGCGTTCGGCCACGTGGAAATACGAGCTGATGTTGCCGTAGACGTCGCGGCTGGTGGAACTGTCCGCGGCCGGCGGGTCGATCTCGAGCTCATGCGACAGGCAGCGCTGACGCTCGGTGTCCCGCGGGGTGAGGAAGCCGCGGCCGTAGGAACTGGTGACATCGGCGGCGTAGCGATACACGGTGCGGTGCGCGATGCGGTAGGTGCGGCTGGCGGCAGACGAGGTCGGGCCATCCGGTAACGCCCTCACGGCATCAACCTCCGCTCGTCCGGGCCCCACAGGTGCTGCATGCCACCCGGCAGCGACAGATGGGTCGCGGTGATCACGTTCGCCAATTCACGGAGATCCGTGTGCATTCCGTCGAGCAGCTCAGCCAGCTCCACCCGCCTGCCGTCCACGATCTCCTCGAGATCGTCGGGGTCGAGTCGCCGGAGCCGCGTGGCGATCTCGTCGACCATCCGCTCGGGTCGCGACGAACCCGACGACCCGGGCAACGCCTTGAGGCCCGCGCGCAGCCGCTCCAGCTGGTAGGCCAGCGAGCGCGGGTTGTCGGCGTCGAACAGCACCAGGTCGGCGACCGCGGACACACTGACCTTTCCGAGCATCCGTCGCCGGTAGATGACCGACGACTCGCACACCACCAGAGTCGATTCGGTGATGGTCTGCTCGGCGCCGGGGCTACGGGCGGTGGTGAGCGTCGCGCTCAGCAGCGCGGTGAGGTTCAGGCCGCGTTCGATGCGCTTGCCGATGTCCATCATCGTCCAGCTGACATCGCGGATCATCGATTCCGCCGCCACACCGGACAGCGCCAACATTCCCGCAAGGGTCAGGCTGGCCGTCGCGGTGAGAAACGCCTCTCCCTCGGCCTGCGAATCCGGCGGCTCGTTGGCGGGACGGACAGCCGACGACGCCGGTGGATGAAGCAGTGTCCGTTCCACAGCAGCCAGCACCATCCAGGTGTCGTTGGACATCTGGTCGCGCACGGAACGGGTGAGCAGTCCGAGGCGTTCGACGGACTGCGCCAGCGATCCCGGGCGGTACCGGTCCGCGGTCAACGACCACAGGGTGGATTGTGCGGTGGCGACCATCTCCGCGTCGTCGCTGCCGGCGCCGGTGTCGGTACCGGTCTGGTGGCCCAGCGCGGCCAGCAACACCGGTACGCATTCGCTGCCGTCCATGTCTCGGCGGTAATGGAATTCGTGGTAGCGCTCCCTGGTCACCGTGAGCAGCCGCGCCATGTGCTCGGCGCGTTCGGCGTAGCGTCCCACCCAGAACATGTCGGCCAGTACGCGCGGCGAGCTCACCGCGCGCGTCGGGCTCGGTCTGACCGCGGGCAATTCGACCGGTGGCACCCGCTCCACGGTGACCCGCTCCGGTGCCCGAACCCAGACATCCTTGGCGGCAACGGTGTTCAGTGTGTACGCCGCATCACCCGGTGCCAGGACGTAGCCGAGGCCACCGATCATGGGCGCATAGCCGCCGCGCTGAGCGACGGTGAACAGGCGCATGCCGACATTCGTCGCCGACAAGCTGTCGGATACGACAACGCTTGGCGCAGAGGAGAACTGGGGGAGCTCCTGGCCGACCCACTGCCACGGGGTGGCTTCGATGCACTCGGTGAGCTGCCGACGCTGATCGGCCGACAGGGCGGGGCCGACGATCCCACGGCCGCCGGTCACCGGTCTGATCAACAGCGACGACAGGTGGGCGAGAAGATGCGAGCGTTCGGTGCTGATGCCGCCCCAGTACATCGGCGCGGTGTCGAGCATCGGTGCCTCGCCGAGCAACTGTTGCGAGAGTTCGGGCAGAAACCGTTGCAGCCCGGGGCTTTCGAGAACGCCGCTGCCCAACGTGTTGACGACCGCTACCGTGCCACGACGCAGCGCCTCGACGAGGCCGACGACACCGATTCGTGAGTCCGAACGCAGATCCAGCGGATCGACGAAGTCCGCGTCCACCCGGCGCAGCACGACGTCGACACGCTTGAGCGTTCCCATCGAGCGCATCCACAGCTTGCCGTCACGCACGACCAGGTCGGCGCTCTCCACCAGCGGAAAGCCCAGCACGCTGGCCAGGTACGCCTGGTCGAAGGCGGTCTCGGAGTGGATGCCCGGGCTGAGTACCACCACAGTGGGTTCCTCGGCCGACTCGGGGGCGGCGTCGATGAGCGCCAGTCGCAGCGCCTGCGCCCACGGGGACGCCGGTCGCGGGCCGATCCTTTCGTAGAGGTCGGGAACGGCATGCGCGACGACGCGCCGGTCCGCCAGCGCGTAACCCGCCCCCGAGGGCGCCTGTGTCCAGTCGGCGTTGACGCGGAAGCCGCCGTCGGCGACGCGGCTGACGTCGCAGCCGTGCAGGAACAGCTGGTGGCGGCCGGGGACGTCGATGCCGCGCGCGGCCCGCACGTAGCCAGGATGGGCGAAGAGAAGCTGGGCCGGCAGCACGCCGCTGGTGATCGACAGCTGAGGCCCGTACAGGTCGGTGAGGACCGCGTCGAGGAGCCTGGAGCGCTGCAGCAGACCGGATTCCAGCACATTCCACTCGTCGGCCGAGACCACAAGGGGCAGCGCGTCGAGATGCCACGGCCCCGGTTCGGTGGGCTCGTGACCGTGGGGGCCGGCCTGACCGACCACCGAACCGCGCCTGTCGACCTGGACATAGGTGATGCCGTCGTTGTCGACCAGGCTGCGCACCACGTCACGCAGCTGCGTCAGACCGGGGCGGCCGCGCTCGGCGACGCATTCGGCCAGGTCCTGCCACCCCGGGCGGACTTCGCCTGCGGCATCGACGAACTCGTCGTAGCCGCTGCCTGCGCCCGGTCGCACGTCGAACAGCGCCTGCTGAATGCGTGCGGTGCGGTACCTGCCCAGCAGGTCGTCGGTGACGTTCGGTGCCGGTAGTGCCATCAGTGCAGAACGGTAACCGGTCAACCCGGGATACGGCGCGGCGCGCTGTGCCGGCGGTCGATGCTCACCGCTTCAGCCGTACCGCCAGTTCCTCCGGCGGTACGCGGTGACCGTCGGCGCACCGAATTTCGACGGTGGCCTCGGCGCCACACTCCCGGTGCGCAAGGCGCAACGGCGTGCGGTTGGGCAGATGGCGCCGACCCCACTCGAACATCGCCCAGACCACCGGCATGAACTCCCGGCCGGCCTCGGTAAGCACGTACTCGTCGCGGCTGCGCTGGCCCGGCTCCTGATAGGGCTGCCGCTCCAGCAGACCGGCCTCGACCAGGTCCGAAAGCCGGGCCGCCGCGGCGGCTTTGGTGATGCCGACCCGGCGCCAGAAGTCTTCGAAGCGGGTGGTGCCGTAGTAGGCCTCGCGCATGATGAGCATCGCCGACTTGGTGCCCAGCACCGCCATCGTCTTCTCGACCGGACACTCCCCGACCGCCGACCAGGCCTCCCGATCGGCCAGCCTCCCCTGCAGAACTGTCATGGAATTCACTCTACCCCTGAGTTGTTCTAGCTATACCTAGCTGGTATAGCTGGGTATAGACAAGTTCACTCAGCGTGGAGGCTAGGAGGCAGCAATGTCCGGGTTCTCAGCTCGGGACGCCGTCATCGTCGGAGCGGTACGCACGCCGATCGGAAAGGGCAAGCAGAACGGAGCGCTGCACGATGTGCTGCCCGTTGACCTGCTGGCGCATAGTCTCAAGGAACTGGTGGCCAGGACCGGCATCGACCCGGTACAGATCGACGACATCATCGCCGGGGCGGTCACCCAGGTCGGTGACCAAGCGGTCAACATCGCGCGCAACGCCCTCCTCGGCGCGGGATTCCCCGAATCGGTCCCGGGTACCACGGTCGACCGGCAGTGCGGCAGCAGCCAGCAGGCCATCCATTTCGCCGCCCAGGGCGTCATCTCGGGCGCCTACGACATCGTTGTCGCCGCAGGGGTGGAGTCGATGTCGCGGGCGCCGATGGGTTCCAGCGTGCTGCCCGGCAGTGACCCGTTTGGCGCGATGGCGCAGCGCTATCCCGAAGGCCTTGTGCCGCAGGGCATCAGCGCAGAGTTGATCGCCGCGAAGTGGGGTCTGTCGCGTCACCAGCTAGACGAGTTCTCGGCCGGCAGCCACGAGAAAGCCGCGGCCGCGACCAAGGAGGGCCGGTTCGACGACGAACTGATCCCGATCGCCGGTCTCACCACTGACGAGATCATCCGGCCGGGCACGACCGTCGACACGTTGGCCGCGCTGAAGCCGGCTTTCTACAACCCCGCCTACGAGCAGCGCTTTCCGCAGATCGGCTGGGAGATCACCCCGGGCAACTCGTCGCCACTGTCCGATGGCAGCGCCGCGGTGCTGATCACCACCAGCGAGGTGGCCGCACGACTGGGTCTGCGCCCACGCGCCCGCATCCACTCGATGACCGTCGTCGGCTCCGATCCGCTCTACATGCTGACCGGTGTCATCCCCGCGACCGAGAAGGTGCTGCAGCGCGCCGGCCTCTCACTGGCCGACATCGACCTGTTCGAGGTCAACGAGGCGTTCGCGCCCGTCGTCCTGGCGTGGGCGCACGACACCGGAGCCGATCTCGCCAAGACCAACGTCAACGGCGGGGCGATCGCGATCGGTCACCCCCTGGGTGCCAGCGGCGCGCGCATCATGACGACTCTCGTGAACGCGTTGGAACAGCGCGGCGGACGGTATGCGTTGCAGACGATGTGCGAGGGCGGCGGCATGGCCAGCGCCACCATCATCGAACGCCTCTGAACCGGACGACTTCGGTGTAATTGGTCGCGCTGACCGCGCCCAACTACACCGAAGTCACGCGCGGACGAGCTCGAAGACTGGGATGACCCGACTCGTCTTCGCTTGGTACTCGGCGAACACCGGCGCATACTCGACCAGCTTCGGGTAGAGCTCGTCGCGCTCCGCTCGCGGCAGCTCCCGAGCGGTGGCCTCGTAGTCGGTAGTCCCGACCTCGACGTGGACCTTCGGATTCGCCCGGAGGTTGTGCACCCACGCTGGATCCTTGTCGGAGCCGGCGTAGGACCCGACGATGTAGATCCTGTCCTCGACTCGGAAGTACGCCAGCGGCGAAACCCGCGGCTGACCTGACTTCGCGCCGGTGGTGTGCAGCAACAGGAGGTTTCCGCCCTCGAACGGCCCGCCGACCTTGCCGCCGTTGGCGCGGAACTCATCGACGATGCTTGCGTTGAAGTCCTTGATGTTGGAGATCTCGGTCACAACCTCTCCAAGTCCCGGCGGGTGCCCCGGTATTCCGCATCCGCATAATCAACGACCATGCGGGTGATAGTGACGGGCGGTAACAGCGGTGTCGGCAAGGCCACGGCGGCAGCCCTCGCGGCCCACGGCCACAGCGTGCTTATCGCCTGTCGCGATGTCGACAAGGGGCACCGCGCGGCGGCCGAGATCGCCGGTGACGTCGAGGTGGCCGCCCTCGACCTCGCCGACCTGGCCAGCGTGCGCGCGTTCGCCGATTCCGTCGAATCCATTGACGTACTGGTGAACAACGCCGGCGTGATGGGCATGCCACTGACGCGCACCGCCGACGGTTTCGAATCCCACATCGGCATCAACCATCTCGGCCACTTCGCGTTGACGTCGCTGCTGGCCGACCGGATCACCGACCGGGTGATCTCGGTGGCGAGCGCGACGTATCTGTTCGCCACTCTGCATCTCGACGACCTGAACTGGCAGCGCCGCAAGTACTCGAAGTGGAGCGCCTACGGCGAATCCAAGTTGGCCAACCTTCTGTTCGTCGCCGAGTTGGCGAACCGAGGCGTGCGCGCATACGCCACCGATCCCGGTTCCACCGACACCGACATCACACGGTCGCTCGGAATGGGCGAGCATCAACGGATCCGGCGCCTGATGCACACCCCCGCTCAAGGCGCCAGGGCCACTTTGCAGGCGGTGACGACCGACCTGCCCAGCGGGACCTATCTGGCGCCGCGGTTCAATCAGCTCGGCAGGCCCAGGGTCACCCGGTTGCGACGCAAGGCCGTCGATCCGGCGACGGCCCGCCGACTGTGGGACGCGTCGGCCGAGCTCACCGGGTGCGACTGGCCGCGCTGATCAGTCCCTCTGCCGCCACCACGCGACGATGTACAGCACCATCGCCGCCGCCAGCGCGAGCAGCACCCACAGCACCACCGCCAGGTCGATCCAGGCGCCCGCCGGCGGCGCCCCGGGCAGCAGGTTCCGAAGCGGGACCACTGCGAACAACATCGCCGCGAACCAGGTCGTCAACGGCGGCAGGAACTTTCGGCGGCCCAACGCCGTCTCGATCGCCACGAACAATGCGGCCGCAGGCAGCGCGAGCAGCACCAGCAGGATCCCGAGGTCGAATGCGAGCGCTCCCCTGGTGCGCTCCATGGTGAATCGCACGGTCGGAACCGAGTTGGCGGTGTCGTGCGCGGTATGGACGTCCCACCCGTTGATCTGCCCCGCGACGACGACGCCCGCCGCGATCGGGCGTTCTTCCGGGCCATCCCCCAGGAAAGTCTGTACGCCGATGATGTCGGTGGTGAACCTGTCGAACGGCCAGTCGTCGGGATCCCCGACGGCGACCAGGTGGGTCGTCGTGTCATTGGCGGACAGAGCCGGGTGGAGATAGATCAGCTCGCCCGAAGCGGTCCACGAGCTCAGGCGGATCGTGACGTCGTCGCGACCGTCGGACTGCAGCTCCGGTCCGGGATGCACCAGGACGTCGACCACCAGTCGGTTCTGGATCGCGTTCATCTCCCGCAGCCGGATGATCACGACGGTCTCGCCGGTGACCGACGACTCGGAGAACTCGAAATGGCGGTGCTCGGGCTCCAGCAGCGCGTAACCGATCAGCGACCCCACATAGACGGCGATGACGGCCACCACAGTGGTCACGACGGTGACCCGTCGCCGCCTGGGCGTGCCTGATGGCGCCGCACCTGTCACGCGCGGATCGTAGCCTCAGTCGCGACGAACCCGACGCGAATTGGGGTCAGTCGGTCTTCGGCTTGGCGTCGATCCCGGATTCCTTGCGCTGCTGCGCGGTAATGGGTGCGGGCGCGCCGGTCAACGGGTCGACACCACCACCGGACTTCGGGAACGCGATCACTTCGCGGATCGAGTCCGCGCCGGCCAGCAGAGCGGTGGTGCGATCCCACCCGAACGCCAGACCGCCGTGCGGCGGCGCGCCAAAAGTGAACGCCTCCAACAGGAATCCGAACTTCTCCTCGGCCTCGGCCTTGTCCAGACCCATCACCGCGAACACCCGCTCCTGGATGTCGCGACGGTGGATACGGATCGAACCACCGCCGATCTCGTTGCCGTTGCACACCACGTCGTAGGCGTCGGCGAGCACACTGCCGGGATCGGTGTCGATGCGGTCCTCGAACTCCGGCTTTGGCGCGGTGAACGCGTGGTGTACCGCGGTCCACGCGCCGGACCCGACCGCGACGTCACCGTGCGCCGTCGCGTCATCGGCGGGCTCGAACAGCGGCGGATCCACCACCCAGGTGAACGCCCAGGCGTTCGGGTCGATCATGTCGAGCCGTTTGGCGATCTCGATGCGCACCGCGCCGAGCAGCGCCCGCGAACTCTTCGCCGGGCCCGCCGAGAAGAAGACGCAGTCACCCGGGGATGCGCCGACGTGCGCGGCCAGGCCGTCGCGCTCTGCGTCCGACAGGTTCTTGGCCACCGGCCCGCTCAGCGTGCCGTCCTCGCCGACGAGCACGTACGCCAGCCCCCTGTGCCCGCGCTGCTTGGCGAAGTCCTGCCAGGCGTCCAGCGTGCGGCGGGGCTGAGATGCGCCACCGGGCATGACGACGGCGCCGACATATGGCGCCTGGAACACCCGGAACGGGGTGTCGGAGAAGAATTCGGCGCACTCGACTAGTTCGAGTCCGAACCTCAGATCGGGCTTGTCCGAACCGAACCGGCGCATCGCGTCGGCGTAGGTCATTCGCGGCAACGGCAGCGGCACGTCGTAGCCGATCAGCCGCCACAGCGCCGCGATGATCTCCTCGGAGACCGCGATCACGTCCTCGGAGTCGACGAAGCTCATCTCGAGGTCCAGCTGGGTGAACTCGGGCTGGCGGTCGGCGCGGAAGTCCTCGTCGCGGTAGCAGCGCGCGATCTGGTAGTAGCGCTCCATGCCTGCGACCATCAGCAGCTGCTTGAACAGCTGCGGGCTCTGCGGCAACGCGTAGAACGAACCGGGCTGCAGCCGTGCGGGCACCAGGAAGTCTCGCGCACCCTCGGGGGTTGAGCGGGTCATCGTCGGGGTCTCGATCTCGACGAAGTCATGCCGTTCTAGCACTTCGCGGGCGGCGGCGTTCACCTTGGACCGCAGCCGGATCGCGTGGCCGGGGCCGTCGCGCCGCAGGTCGAGGTAGCGGTACTTCAGGCGCGCCTCCTCGCCGGCCTGCTCGTCGAGCTGGAAGGGCAGCGGCGCGCTCTCCCCGAGCACGGTCAGCGACGTCGCGTTGACCTCGATCTCACCGGTCGCGATCTCGGGGTTGGCGTTGCCTTCGGGGCGAATCTCCACCACACCGTCGATCGCGATGCAGAACTCGGCGCGCAGCCGGTGCGCCGCCTCGAGGACCTGCCCCTTTTCAAGGCCTTCACGGAACACGACCTGCGACACCCCGGACGCGTCGCGCAGATCGATGAAGATGACGCCGCCGTGGTCGCGCCGACGCGCCACCCACCCGGCCAACGTCACCTTCTGACCGGCGTCGGCGGGCCGCAACGATCCGGCGGCATGACTGCGCAGCACTGAAACTCCTGGGATTCGCCTGACAAGACAACTGCACAAGTGTAGAGGGGTCGAATCCGCCGGTAGTTTGGCGTTCATGCCCAGTCGCGTCGCGCTCGTCGGACCCGGGGCGATCGGATCGACGGTCGCGGCTCTGCTGCACGCGTCCGGCCACCCGGTGATGCTGTACGGGCGCACGCCGCGCGACTCGATCGAGGTCAGGTCCGACGACGGCGAGCCGATCGTGGTGCCCGGTCCGGTGCTGACCGACCCTGCCGTCATCTCCGATCCGGCCGATGTCGTGTTGCTGGCGGTCAAGGACACCCAGAACGAGCGGTCGGCCGGATGGCTCGCCAGGTTGTGCGACAAGCGCACCGTGGTGTGTGCGCTGCAGAACGGTGTCGAACAGGTCGAGCGCGTCGGCCGCTACTGCCCCGCATCGACGGTCGTGCCTGCGGCCGTCTGGGTTTCGGCGGAGCCGACGGAGCAGGGCTATGTCCGGTTGCGCACCGGGGCCCGCCTCGTGCTGCCCGATAATGCCGGGGCGCGGACACTGGCGGCACTGTTCGCTGACAGCGCCGTCACGGTCGAGATCGACCCGAACTTCGTCAGCGCGGCGTGGCACAAGCTTCTGGTCAACGCGGTCGTGGGGTTCATGGTGCTCAGCGGCCGCCGCTCGGGCATGTTCCGCCGCGACGACGTGGACGGCCTGGCACGCCGCTATCTGGCCGAATGCCTGGCCGTCGCGCGGGCCGACGGCGCCCAACTGGGCGATGAGGTGATCGACGACATCGTCGGGCTGCTCGCCAAGTCCCCGGAGGACATCACTACCTCGATGCTGACCGATCGCGAGGCCGGCCGGGAGCTGGAGTGGGACATCCGCAACGGGGTGATCGCTCGCAAGGGCGCCGAGCACGGGCTGAGCACGCCGATCAGCGATGTGCTGGTACCGCTGCTGGCGGCGGCCAGCGACGGGCCGGGCTAGACGTGGGCTCTGACTAGACAGCGTCCTTTACTGTGTATGCCCATGCAGCAGTGTGAACGCGTCGACCTGGGCTTCATCGAGAACGCGCCGTTTCGGTTCGTCAGCACCGTCGACCTCGCGATCACACCCGAACAGCTCTTCGAGGTGCTCGCGGACGCGGAGTCATGGCCGCACTGGGCCACCGTGATCACCGAGGTCACGTGGACCAGCCCCGAACCGCGAGGTATCGGCACGACCCGAACGGTGAAAATGCGCGGCGGCATCGTCGGCGACGAGGAGTTCCTGGCGTGGGAGCCGTACAGCCACATGGCGTTTCGGTTCAACGAAGCGTCGACAGGGAGTATCGCGGCGTTCGCCGAGGATTACCGGGTGGTGCATACGCCGCGGGGCTGCCACCTGACGTGGGTGATGGCGATGAAACCCAACGGCGCCGCCGCCCGCATCGGAATGACGCTCGGCAAGCCGGTGATGGGCTGGCTGTTCCAGAAGTTCCTCTACAACCTGCGCGACTACTCCGCGAAGCGCTTCGGGGTCTGAAGTTCGCGAAATTGCATTCCCGCAGGCGTCTACTCGCACTTTCGCTGCTGGAATTCCATTTCGCGGTTAATACAGGCCCGCCCAGGCTTCGCGGCGCTGGGCGTCGGGATCGGAGACCACCGTGTCACGCGCGCTCATGATGATGCGGGTGCAGCGCCGTTGGGTATCGTAGACGGGCCAGTCGTGTCCGTTCGACCAGTGGATCTCGCCGGTTTCCCACCCCTGGCCCGCGAAGTCGAGCCAGGCCCGTTGCATGCGTCGCCCGACCGCAGGCTGCAGCCGCCGCCCCAGCGGGTGGATCTTGCGCCCGAGATATGACGCGTAGCTGTGCTGGATGTGCACGATCTCGCTGCCGTGCGTCGCTCCGAGGCCGAGCATGCGCAGGCTGAAGCCGAAGTGGTCGAAGCGGTACATGTGGGTCGGGGCGTGTGTGCTGTAGGCATCGGCGAACGCCCACGCCGGCCCGCCGAACATCACATCGGAGGCGAACGCCAGCAACTCCCTTCGGCGCGGATAGTGCGGGTACGCGGCCAGCACGCGCTGTTTGGCGTCGGGCGCGACGCGGGCGAAGTAGGCCTCCACGGACGGCTGGGTGGTCGGCAGCATCGGCGGTTTGGTCCAGGCGAACATCGACGCTTCGTGGCTGTTGGTTCCGATGATCAGCGGCACCCGCCGCAGGGTTCCGGCGCGCGCGGCGTCCACGGGGTGACGCGGCAGCAGATCGACGCCGTAGGTCAACCCGTAGGCCAACGTCGGTGTGCGCGCGGCGCTTTCGAGTTGCAGCCTGCCCGCCGCGCGGCGCAGCTCGCGTTGCGGTAGCCCCTTGAGGTCGGAGACCGGCACACCGAGTCGGCGCACGAATTCGTGTGCCTGCTCGGCGCGCAGCTCGCGATCGGCGATCAGCGGCAGCGCCGGGCTCTGCGCGATCGCGCGGCTGAAGAGACCATCGGCGGCGGGGCTGGCGATCAGCGCGAGCACCGACGTTCCGCCCGCGGACTCACCGAACACCGTCACGCGGGACGGATCGCCGCCGAAGGCCGCGATGTGGTCGCGGATCCACCGCAGTGCGGCTATCTGGTCCCGCAGGGCGAGGTTGTCGTCGAACCCGTCGCCGAGGTCGCCGAGTTCGAAGCCACCGAATACGCCGATGCGGTAGGTGATGTTGACGACGACCACGTCGCCGTTGGCAGCCAGCCGCGAGCCGTTGTACAGCTGGAACTGACCCGCACCGAACACGAAGGCGCCGCCGGGGATCCACACCATCACCGGCAGTGATGCGCTGGTGTCGGGCGACCACACCGTCAACGTGAGGCAGGCTTCGTCGCGGACCTTGGGATCGTCGCGGCCGCCGCCGACGAACGACTTCCCCTGCGGGGGCAGCGGCCCGTGCTCGATCGCGTCACGCACGCCAGTCCACGGCCGCTTCGGCTCGGGACCGAGGAACCGGCGGTCACCAACGGGCTGCTCGGCGTACGGCACACCCCGCCAGACGCCGACGCCGCCCTCGGTCGCGCCGCGGAGATCACCGAGGTCGGTGTGCACGACGACCGGATGTCCGACAACGGTGGCCACGACGGAATCGTAATGTGCAAAGCTGAACGTCATGACCTTCAACGAAGGCATGCGAATCGACACCAGCACCGCCTCGTCCAGTGGCGGCGGAGGCGGGCCCGGGCGGGGCATCGCGGTCGGCGGTGGCGTCGGCGGCCTGCTCATCCTCGTGGTGGCGCTGTTCCTCGGCGTTGACCCCAGCACGGTGCCTCAGCAGGGCCAGTACGGCAGCCAGGGTGTGCAGGCGCCGGGTTTCGACCTCAGCCAGTGCAAGACCGGCGCAGACGCCAACGCGATTCCGCAGTGCCGCGTGCTCGCCACCGCCACCTCGCTGGACGGGATCTGGCCACAGCTGATGCCGGACTACACGCGGCCGGGCGTTCATCTCTTCAAAGACAGCGTCAACACGGCCTGCGGCCCGGCGACCAGCGACGTGGGACCGTTCTACTGCCCCGCGGATCAGACCGCCTATTTCGACGTCGGCTTCTTCAACGTGCTGCGTGACCAATTCGGTTCCAGCGGTGGGCCGCTGGCGCAGGAATACGTCGTCGCCCACGAGTACGGGCACCACGTGCAGAGCCTCACCGGCGCCCTTCGCCAGTCGCAGGGCCCCGGCGCCGCGGGCCCCACCGGCGGCGGTGTCCGCACCGAACTGCAGGCCGACTGCTACGCCGGAGTGTGGGCGCACTACGCCGCCATCACCAAGCAGGAAGGCACCGACGTCACGTTCCTACAGCCGTTGACCGACAAGGACATCGCCGATGCGCTGTCGGCCGCGGCCGCGGTGGGCGATGACCGCATCCAGAAGCAGACCACGGGCCGCGTCAACCCGGAGGCCTGGACGCACGGATCGGCCGCGCAGAGGCAGAAGTGGTTCACCGAGGGCTACCGCACGGGTGATCCGCAGGCCTGCGACACGTTCTCCACCGAAAACCTTGGGTAGGACGCCAACGGCCGTCGACGCCGTCGCCGAACGCTATCTCGACACCCTCGCCGAGCTCGACCCCTGTGCTGCAACGGAAATGGGCATCACCGGCTACGACCGCAACTACGACGAGGAGATCACCGACTACTCCCCCGACGGCGTCGCCGCGCGTGCCGACGCCGCGCGCCGCGCACTGCGGGAGCTAGACACCGTCACCGCCGCGGACGCCGTCGACGAGGTGACGGTCGCGGCGATGCGCGAGCGCCTCGGCATTGTGGTCGACATCAACGACGCCGGGCTGGATATGGGCGAACTCAACGTGATCGCCTCCCCGCTGCAGTCGATGCGCGACGTGTTCGACCTCATGCCCACCGACACCGACGACGACTGGGCGGTGATCGCGCGGCGGCTGTCGCAGGTGCCCGACCGTGTCGCCGGATATGCCGACGCGCTGCGAACGGCGGTCACCATCGGCCAGCCACCCGCGGTCCGTCAGGTCGCACGCGGCATCGAGCAGTCCGCAAGCATCCAGCACCTGTTGGTGGACATGGTCGCGGCCGCGGTCCCCGACAATGCAACGCTGCACGACGAACTGCAACAGAACGCCGCTCACGCCGCGAACGCCTACCGCGAACTCGGCAGGATTCTCGGAGACGAGATCGCACCACATGCGCGCGTCGAGGACGCAGTGGGCCGCGACGCCTACCGGTTGTGCTCACGTTCCTTTCTCGGCGCCGAGGTCGATTTCGACGAGACATACGAGTGGGGCTTGGAGCGGCTGGAAAGCATTGTCACCGAACAGGAGAAGCTCGCCAAGCAGTTGTATCCCGGAACGTCGATCGCGGACGCGCTGCGGCGCCTGGACACCGAGGAGCGCTACCTCATCCACGGCGTCGACGCACTGCAGGCATGGATGCAAGACCTCTCCGACCGCGCTGTCGAGGCGCTCGCCGACACACACTTCGACATCGCCGAACCGCTGCGCCAGCTGGAGTGCCGGATCGCCCCGACCCACACCGGCGGCATCTATTACACCGGTCCGTCGGAAGACTTCAGCAGACCTGGTCGGATGTGGTGGTCGGTTCCCCACGGCATCGACACCTTCCACACCTGGCAAGAGACGACGACGGTGTTCCATGAGGGCGTTCCGGGACACCATCTGCAGATCGGGCGCGCGGTCGTGCGCGCCGACCAACTCAACCGGTGGCGGCGACTGGGCTGCTTCGTGTCGGGCCACGGTGAGGGCTGGGCGCTGTACGCCGAACGGCTGATGGCCGAACTCGGTTGGCTCGACGATCCCGGCGACCACATCGGAATGCTTGACGCGCAACGCTTTCGGGCCGCGCGCGTCGTCATCGACATCGGTGTGCACTGCGGCATGACCGCATCCGATGGCACCGTTTGGGATGTCGACAAGGCGTGGCAATTCCTGGTCTCGCACAGCGCGATGAACGAGGAGCACCTGCAGTTCGAACTCGACCGCTACCTCGGCTGGCCGGGTCAGGCGCCGTCGTATGCGATCGGCCAGCGGATCTGGCAACGGCTGCGCGACGAGATACTGGGCCGGGGTGTGTCGCTCAAGGAGTTTCATGATCGCGCCCTGGATCTCGGCGGATTGCCGCTCGACGTGCTCCGGTCCGCGCTGATGCGCGATTTCGCCTCCGGCTGAGCCTCTTTCGCGGCCCGCTCGTACGCACTAGCGTTGGACGCATGCAGTCCGTGGCCGTCACGCCGAACCTCACCATGCTCGTCGTCAACGGCTGGCAGGTCTACGCCTGGCGCGACGGTGACTCGGTCACGCTGATCGACACCGGGGCACCGGGATCCGGCGCAGCCATCGCCGAGGCGGTGCCCGCAATCGATCGGATAATCCTGACGCACGGACACGTCGACCATATCGGCTCGGCCGCAGAACTACACAGCTCGACCGGCGCCCGGGTTGTCGCCGGCGCAGGGGATGCCGCCGCGATTCGCGACGGAGCTGCGCTGCCCCCACCGGTGTTCGAGGACTGGGAGGTGCCGATCCATGCGCGTGTCGCAGCAGGATTGCCCGATGCCGCCGACCCCGTCCCCGTCGACCGGGAACTGCGCGACGGCGACATCCTCGATTTCGGTGGCGGCGCCGAGATCCTCTCGATACCGGGTCACACCGAGGGCAGCATCGCGATTCATCTGCCACACCACGGTGTGCTGCTCACTGGCGACACCATCGCCAACGTCGGCACGCTCATGCTCGGCACCTTCAACCAGGACCGTGCGCGCACGGTGGCGTCATTCCGCCGTCTTGCCGCGCTCGACATCGAAACGGCGTGTTTCGGTCACGGCGAGCCGATCGCCTCCGGCGCGGGCGCCCGTCTTCGTGAGGTCGCTGCCGCGCTGAGCTGATGGTTGCGTCGAACGCAACCGACCCCATGCGAATCGCCCAGCGAGTACCGTCACGACTGGCCAAAGGAGACACAGATGCGCATTGCCATCGCAGGTGCGACGGGAAACATCGGCGCCCGCACCGCCGCCGCGCTCGAACGCGACGGCCACGAGGTCGTCCGCATCAGTCGCTCACTCGGCGTCGACCTGATGTCCGGCGAGGGTCTGGACGCCGCGCTCGCCGGGGTGCAGGCGGTCGTCGACACGGTCAGCGCACCTCCTATCGACCGGGACGGCACCATCGAGTACTTCGGCACCACCACACGCAATCTGTTGGCCGCCGAGCAGCGTGCCGGCGTCGGACACCATGTGCTGTTGTCGATCGTCGGCATCCACGACATCGAAGGCAATCCGCACTACTCAGGCAAGCGGGAGCAGGAGCGTCTCGTCGCCGACGGACCGGTGCCGTGGACGATCGTGCCCGCCACACAGTTTCACGACTTCGCAGCCATGGTCGCCGGCTGGTTCGAGCAGGACGGGGTGTCGACCATCGCGCCGTTGCTCGTGCAACCGATCGCGCCCGACGACATCGCCGAGGTTCTCGCCGAGGTCGCACTCGGCCAACCGCAGGGCCGGTACGTGGATGTCGCGGGGCCCGAGACACAAGACCTCGTCGACATGGCCCGCCGGACGCTGGCCGCAAGGGGCAAGCAGGTCAAGCTGGTGCCGACCTGGTCGGGCATGTTCGGGTTGTCGATGTCGGGAAACGTGTTACTGCCGGGCGAGAATGCGCGCATCGCCTCGACGACGTTCGACGACTGGCTCACCGCCGGCGCCAACTGATCAGGAGAACTCGATGACCAACCCCGATACCCCGCTCGCCGGGAAAGTTGCCTACGTGACGGGCGCCGCTCGCGGACAGGGCCGTTCGCACTGCGTACGGTTGGCCCGCGCCGGCGCCGACATCGTCGCGATAGACGCGTGCGGTCCGGTCGCCGAGCACAACGGCTATCCGCCTGCGCTCCCGGAGGATCTCGCCGAGACGGTCAGCCTCGTCGAAGGCGAGGGCCGCAAGATCGTCGCCGACAGGGTCGACGTCCGCGATGCCGCCGGACAGCAGCGGGTGGTCTCCGACGCGATCGAACAGTTCGGCCGCCTCGACATCGTCGTCGCCAATGCCGGTGTGATGAATTGGGGTCGGCTGTGGGAGATTTCGGCACAGCAGTGGCAGGAAGTCCTCGACGTCAACCTCACCGGTGTGTGGAACACGATCAAGGCCGCCGTGCCGCCGATGATCGAGGCGGGCAACGGCGGCTCCATCATCACGATCAGTTCGGCAGCCGGCATCAAAGCCGTTCCCGGGTGCGGTCACTATTGCGCCAGCAAGTTCGGCGTCGTCGGGCTCACCAACTCGTTGGCGGTCGAACTCGGCGAGTTCGGCATCCGGGTCAACTCGGTGCATCCGTACGGCACCGACACCCCGATGGGCAACGACACGTCGATGTGGCAGGTCTTCGCCGACCACCAGAGCTACATCCACAGCTTCTCCCCCGGCGCGCTGCCGACGGAGTCACTGGCGGACCCGGATCTGATCTCCGACATCGTCGTGTGGCTGGCCAGCGACGCCTCGTCACTGCTGACCGCGGCGCAAATCCCCGCGGACAAGGGCTATCTCAAGATTTGAGCTTGCCGCGAGTCTGAGCTTATGCGTCAAATCCGGCCGAATTCTCGTGCAGAAGTTCAGTTTCGGCGGCCGACCGGCCGTGCCACGGGCTCGGTTACAGGCGCGACTGCTCCTTGATCGCCGTGTCGCTGGTGCGCAGCGGACGGATCAGCGCGTCCTGGGTGAACGATGCGATCAGGTCACCGGCCTCGGTGTGCACGGTTCCGCGGACATACGACATCCCTGCGCCCACCTGCGTGCTCTCGTGGCTGTACAGCAGCCACCCGTCGAATCCGAACGGCTCGTGGAAGCTGACCGACACCGTCATCGGTGCGGTCGACACGGTGACGTGGGACTGCGCGGTGCCGATGCCCTCGTGGGCGCGCATGGTCGTCGAAATACCAAGGTGTCCGGTCAGATACGCGACGAGAGCCTTGGCGAGGTCGTCGCGGACGGGGGTCTTGTCGTAGTGCACCCAGGCGTACAGTTCCGGCGGGCCGACCTCGTCGGGGCTGTTGACGTCGACCACATCGACCAGTCGGATCTCGCGACCGGCCATGGCCATGCGCGCGTCGTTCGCCTCGGCGGGCGACTTCACCTCTGGACGCGCGACGGCGTGGCGGATGACGTCATCGGTCGGGACGTCGGTCAGCACGGTGACGGTGATGCAGCGCTTGCCGTTCTGCTTGGCCGCGACGACAGCGGTTGCGGTGGAACGGCCTTCGTTGACGACGTCGATCTCCAACTCGACCGGCCCGGCCGCGACCATGACCGCCCGCGAGAACACCGCATGCGCCGACCGCACCGACTTGCCCTCGAATCGCTTGGCCACCGCCACGATCACCTGGGCGAGCACCTGGGTGCCCTCGACGACCTGCCGGTCCTCCTCACCGGCCGGGCCGGTCTCGGCGATGAATCGGTTGTCCCCGTCCCGGCGGACGTCGAACAGGTCGAGCAGGGTGTCGACGGTCCACTGGTGCTGCGCTGAGTCTGTCGTCATAACAAGGAACAGTAACCGAGCTTCTACAAAAGCGGTAACGTCGTTACCAGTCGATCTCGAGCCGGAAGGTGACGACCATGGCCAAGCCGAGCGGGCGCCCCGCTGCGGGCGCCACACGCATGGCCGACGCCGCCGATGGTGACCCCCGGCCCAAGCGCTTCATGAAGTCGGCGCTGGCGATCCTCGGCGAGACCGGACGCACCGACTTCACCGTGCTCGAGGTGGTCGAACGGTCGAAGACATCGCTGCGGTCCTTCTACCAACACTTCTCGACCAAGGATGAGCTGCTCCTCGCGCTGGTCGACAAGATCATGGCCGAGTCGACGCGCCGCTGGTGCGAAGACACCGCCGGGCTGCCCGCCGCGACGGCCCTTCGCGTGCTCATCGACCGGATCTGCACCCCACCCGAGACCACCACCCAGGACAAGGTCAACCGCGGCCTGACCAACTACAACGACCGCCTCGCCGAGACCTTGCCGCGCGAATACTCCCGTGTGCTCTCGCCGGTCTACGAGCTGATCAAGGACATCATCAACCGCGGCATCGCCGAGGGCGTCTTCCGGTCGGACCTCAACGTCGACGCCCGGGCCGCACTGATCATGCAGTCCTCGCTGGGCGCGATCCGGCTGCAGGTGCTCGGCGCGGAACTCAGCGGCGTACCAGTCGGCGCCGACGACATCTACGACTTCTGCCTCAGCGGGCTCACCGGCCCGGACAACAACGCTTGACCTGCGCCGCACCGGCAGAGAACAGGCTTCTCCGGCGCCGCTGTTTCTGCTGGTCCCAAAGTGGTAATGTCATTACCACTAACAGCCAATCAGACTTGCAGGAGGCGAACATGACACGCCAGCTTCCGTATCCCGTCTTCGACGCGGACAACCACTTCTACGAGCCCAAAGAGGCGCTGACCAAGTTCCTCCCGGACCACCGCAAGCACGTCATCGACTACATCGAGGTGCGCGGCCGGACCAAGATCATGGTGCGCAACCAGGTCAGCGACTACATCCCGAACCCGACCTTCGAGGTCGTCGCGCGCCCCGGCGCCCAGGAGGAGTACTTCAAGCATGGCAGCGGCGGCAAAAGCTTCCGCGAGGTGATGGGCAAGCCGATGAAGGCGATTCCGGCGTTCCGCGAACCCGCCGCACGACTCGAGGTCATGGACGGCCTCGGCCTGGATTACTCGCTGATGTTCCCGACCCTGGCCAGCCTGGTCGAGGAACGTATGAAGGACGATCCGGAACTGATCCTCGACGTGATCCACGCGCTCAACGAGTGGATGTACGAGACCTGGCAGTTCAACTACGAGGATCGGATCTTCTCCACCCCGGTGATCAACCTCGGCATTGTCGACCGCGCGCTCGAGGAACTCGAATGGTGTCTGGAGCGCGGCGCCAAGACGGTCCTGGTCCGGCCGGCGCCGGTACCGGGTGTGCGCGGCACGCGGTCGTTCGGGCTGCCCGAGTTCGATCCGTTCTGGGACGCCTGCGTGAAGGCCGGTATCCCGGTGTCCATGCACGCCTCGGACTCCGGCTACGCCGAGTACCTCAACGACTGGGAACCGGCCGACGAGTACCTGCCGTTCAAGCCGACCGCGTTCCGGATGGTGTCGATGGGCAAGCGGCCGATCGAGGACTCGATGGCCGCGCTGGTGTGCCACGGCGCGCTGACCCGTAACCCTGATCTGCGAATCCTGTCCATCGAGAACGGCGCCGACTGGGTGCCGTACCTGTTCAAGCAGTTCGAGGGCGTCTACAAGAAGATGCCGCAGGAGTTCCCCGAGAACCCGATCGAGGCGTTCAAGCGCGGGGTGTATGTCGCACCGTTCTGGGAGGACGACTTCGCCAAGATGGCCGACCTCATCGGCATCGACCGGGTGATCTTCGGATCGGACTGGCCGCACCCGGAGGGGCTGGCCGAGCCGACCCATCTGATCGACGACCTGCAGGGTCTCGACGAGGAAGGCCAACGGAAGATCATGGGCGGCAACATGATCGACCTGTTCAAGGTGCCCAACGAGATCGTCCACAACCCCGACGTGCCCGCGCTCGTCATCCCCGCCTGAGTTCAGGCGCCGTCGCGAAACGTGCGTGTCGATCCGTCGACACGCACGTTCGCACGATCACGAAAGAGAGCCCGTGACCGATAGCTCGAACAACGGCACGAATCCTGAGGTACTGCTCTTCGCCTCGACCACGCAGTCGTTCCTCGAAAAGGAAGTGCCGCTGAGTCGGATACGCGAGATGCACGACGCCGGAACCTCGTTCGACGCCGATTGGTGGCGTCGCGCCGTCGAACTGGGCTGGACCAGCCTGCTGGTGCCCGAGGAACTCGGCGGCGGCAGTGTTTCCGGTAACGGCGTCGAGGATCTGGCGCTGGTCGCCGAGATCGCAGGCAAGACCGTCGCTCCCGGCCCGCTGCACCCTGTCAGCACCGTGCTCGCCGGGCTGGTGGAGGCGCCCGCCGGCCACGAGGACACCATCGAGGCCTTGGTGGCCGGCGACGCGGTGGCCAGCTGGGCGGTGTACGAACCAGGGCAGCAGTGGTCACCGCTGACGCCGACCGCCACCGCCACCGCCACCGCGACCGGGTTCCGTCTCGACGGGGTCAAAGACCGGGTCGAGGCCGGCGCCGACAGCGCATTGTTCTTGGTCACAGCACAATCCGACGACGGTGTCCGACAGTTCCTTGTGCCCGCGGACGCACCGGGTGTGCGCGTGGAGCCGCAGCGCTCGATCGACATGGTCAAGACGTACGCCCGCGTGCACTTCGACGGGGTCGAGGTCGATGCGGGCGCGGCGGTCGGCTCTGCCGACCAGACACCTGCCCTGATCGAGCGGCAGACCCAGATCGCCTGCGTACTTCAGTGCGCGGAAGTGGTAGGCATCCTGGATACGGTGCTGGCCTTCACGATTCAGTGGGGCTTCGACCGGCTCTCCTTCGGTCGCCCCCTTGGCTCGTATCAGGCACTCAAGCACAAGTACGCCGACCTGAAGATCTGGTTCGAAGGATGCCGTGCCACGACCAACGCCGCGGTGGCCGAGGTGGCAGCGCAGACTCCCGGTGCGGCGATGGCCGTCAGCGTCGCGAAATCGTACGTGGGCGAATACTCACCGGGCATGTTGCAGCTGTGCGTGCAGCTGCACGGCGGCATCGGGGTGACGTGGGAACACGACCTGCACTTGTTCTTGCGACGAACCACGTTGAACCGCTCGATGTTCGGCACTCCCGAGGAGCACAACCTGCGCGTCTACTCCCTCACCAAGAACCTGGAGCAAGCGTCATGACCGAGACCACATCGGCCCCCGCCGCGACCGCCACCACGGAGTCGGTCGAGGAGTTCGCCGCCCGGGCTCAGGCGTGGCTTGCGGAGAACATGCCGCCGATCGATCCGAACAACCCACCCGAACACGACCGCGGTGAAGAGGAGCCATGGCTACGCGCGCGGGAACTCCAGAAGCGGTTGTGGGAGGGGGGATTCGCAGGCATCTGTTTCCCCAAGGAGTACGGCGGGCTCGGACTGCCGATCGCCTATCAGAAGGCGTTCGACAGGGTGTCGCGTGCCTATGAACTGCCGATCATCCTCAACACCCCGACGTTCACGATCTGCGCGGCCACCATCCTCGACACCGGTAGCGAAGAGCAGAAACGACAGCACATCTCCGCGGCGCTGCGCGGCGACGAGGTGCTGGTGCAGCTGCTGTCGGAACCGAGCGGCGGCTCCGACCTCGCCGGTGTGATCACCCGCGCCGACCGCAAAAGCGACAAGTGGGTGATCAACGGAGCAAAGACCTGGAGCACAAGCGCTTTCGCCGCTGACTACGGGTTGATGCTCGCGCGCACCAACTGGGATGTGCCCAAGCACGAGGGCCTGACGATGTTCCTGGTGCCCATCAACAGCCCCGGCATCACACTGCGCCGCATCAAGCAGGTCAACGGTTCCGTCGAGTTCTGCGAGGAGTTCTTCGACAACCTCGAACTCGACGAGGACGCCGTGGTCGGCGAGGTCAACGCGGGCTGGCACGTCGCCTCCCGGCAGCTGTACCACGAACGGCGCGCCGTCGGCGGCGGATCGGAGTTCGCCAGCGGGATCGGTGCCGAGGGCAAATCCGATGTCCCGACCAATTACGTTGAGCTGCTTGAGAAGGCGGGTCAGGCCGACAACGCGCGGCTTCAGGAGATGGCCGGGCGCGCGCTGGTGCACCGGACCGTGCGCGAGCAGCTGATCGACCACGTCTACCACGGTGTGCTCGACGGCTCGCTACCGCCGGCCGCCGGGTCGATCATCCGCATCGCGCACGCCGACGTCCATCACGTCGAGTTCGACACGGCGCTGGCGATCACCGGCAGCGCGGGTGTGGTCGACGTCGACGGTGTGTTGATCCGTCACGGCGAGCGGTACCTGTCGCGCCAAGCCGCCGCCCTCGGTGGCGGCACCACCGAGATCGCGCGCAACATCATCGGCGAGCGCGTGCTCGGCTTCCCCCGCGAACCCGCCGCCGATCGCGACGTGCCGTTCAAAGAGGTCAAGCGCAACAGAGGCTGACCCATTCCTCAGAAGAGGGTGGGTTGCAACGCTGGGACGGGTGAAGCTGCGGGCGGAGTGTCTGTGGCGCGGAACGACCGGCGGTCGGGCGCCAGGCCGTGCTTGGCCACGAGCGGTGCCGCACGGCCGTGCAACATCTTCCGGTAGTCCTGCGGCAGGTAGGCGCCGCGGCGATACAGTTCGCGGTACTTGGGCACCAGCTCCGGGTGCGAGCCGGCCAGCCAGTTCATGAACCAGCCGCGCGTGGAACCACGCAGGTGCAGGCCGAACACGGTGACACCGGTGGCGCCTACCGCCGCGATCTGGGCAAGCAGCGCATCGAGATGCTCGGCCGAGTCCGTCAGATGCGGCAACACCGGCGCCACCATCACATGACAGTCCAGACCGGCGTCCCGGATCGCGGCGATCATCCCGAGCCGCGCCTGCGGCGACGGTGTGCCCGGTTCGACTTCCCTGTGCAGCACCGGATCCCCGACTGCGAGCGAAACCGCCACGCTGACGTCGACCTGCTGCGCGGCCTCGCGGATCAGCGGCAGGTCGCGCCGCATCAGGGTGCCCTTGGTGAGGATGGAGAACGGCGTACCGGAATCGGTCAGCGCCGAGATGATCCCGGGCATGAGCGCATAGCGGCCCTCGGCCCGCTGGTACGGATCGGTGTTGGTGCCCAAGGCCACCGTCTCGCGCTGCCACGATCGCCGCGACAATTCGCGGCGCAGCACGTCGGCCACGTTGGTCTTGACCACGACCTGACTGTCGAAGTCGCTGCCGCAGTTCAATTCGAGATATTCATGCGTGGGCCGCGCAAAGCAATAACGGCAGGCGTGTGAGCAACCGCGGTAGCCGTTGACCGTGAAATTGAACGGCAGCATGGCCCCGTTTGGCACCTTGTTGAGCGCCGATTTGCACAGCACTTCATGAAACGTGATGCCCTCGAACTGCGGCGTCCGCACGCTGCGCACGAAACCGATACGCTGCAAGCCGGGCAGCGCACCGTCGTCGACGCCGACACCCTGACCATCCCACCGCATATACTCGATTCGAACTCACGTTCGATGGGTTGTCAAGGTCGACGCGCGCAAGCCGGCTTTGCAGAACAAATTATTGGGGGCGATGTGGCGATCGACGGCCACGAGGACGAACTGCGTTCCGAGCAGCGCTACATCGACGGGTTGTACGCGCGACTCGACGCCGAACGCGCACGGGTGCGGGCGCACTACGACGCGGCGCTGCGCGGTGACGGCGGCTCACTCGTCGACCGCGACGCCGAGGTGCGCGCGGTAGCCACGCGGATGAACCGGCTCAACGTGGCCGACCACGGGCTGTGCTTCGGTCGGCTGGACAGCGTCACGGGCGACCGCCTCTACATCGGTCGTATCGGCTTGCTGGACGAGGCCAACGAGTACGAGTCGCTGCTTCTCGACTGGCGGGCTCCCGCGGCGCGCCCGTTCTACGTCGCCACCGCGGCCCACCCCGAGGGCATGCGCCGGCGGCGCCAGTTCCACTCCATCGGGCGTCGCATCACCGATTTCACCGACGAGACCCTGGGCAGGCCCACCGAAGGCGCCCAGGGTGACGCCGCGCTGCTCGCGGCGGTCAACGCGCCTCGCGGCGATGGCATGCGCGACATCGTTGCGACCATCCAGTCCGAACAGGACGAGATCATCCGGATCGATCACCCGGGTGTGTTGGTGATCGAGGGCGGCCCGGGCACGGGCAAGACGGTCGTCGCATTGCACCGGGTCGCCTACCTGCTCTACACGCAGCGGGAGCGGATGGAACGCCACGGCGTACTGGTGATCGGCCCGAACACCGCGTTCCTACGGCACATCGACCGGGTGCTGCCCTCGCTCGGCGAGACCAACGTCGTGTTCATGACGACCGGTGACCTCGTTCCCGGCCTGCGGGTCACCGCCGAGGACACTCCCGACGCGGCGCGGGCGAAGGGATCGCTGACGATGCTGGACGTGCTGGCCGCCGCGATCGCCGACCGGCAACGGGTCCCCGAAGAACCGGTGCCGATCAAGCTGGCCGACGTCACGGTGCGGATCGATGCCGAGACGGCCGAGTGGGCGATCCAGGAAGCCCGTGACAGCGGCTTGCCGCACAACGACGCGCGCGCGGTGTTCGTCGACGTCATCACCTGGGTGCTCACCGAGCGCGCGATCGCACGCATCGGCAAGGGCTGGCTGACCCGCGACGCCAAAGCGGCGTGGGAACACCTGCGTGCCGAGCTTCTCGACGAGCTCGCTGACCACGAAGCGTTCAACATCGCCCTCGACGGGCTGTGGCCGGAGCTGACACCGGAGGCCCTGCTGTCCGGGCTCTACGAGTCTGTTGAACGACTCAGTGCCGCAGGCGCCGACGAGTCCCTACTGCGCGCGCCCGGCGACCACTGGACGGTGTCGGACGTGCCGTTGCTCGACGAGCTGGTCGACATGCTGGGCGGCATCAAACCGGACCCCGCGGCCGAGAAGGAACGCCGGGAGGAGGCCGCGTACGCCGCCGGTGTGCTTGACCTGATGGTGGCCCGCGAAGACCTCATGGACGATGAGGATCACCTGATCGCCGCCGACCTGCTCGACGCCGAGGAACTCGCCGAACGTTTCGTCGAGCGCGACAACCGTGACGTCGCCGAACGTGCTGCGGCAGACCGTGATTGGACATACCGGCACGTCGTAGTCGACGAGGCGCAGGAGCTCTCGGAAATGGACTGGCGGGTGCTGATGCGTCGGTGTCCCAGCAAGTCCTTCACCGTGGTGGGCGATCTCGCGCAACGCCGATCGGCAGCGGGCGCCACGTCATGGGGGTCGATGCTCGAACCGTATGTGCCCGGGCGCTGGGTGTACCGGCCGCTGTCGGTGAACTACCGCACGCCCGCCGAGATCATGGACGTCGCCGCGGGCCTGCTCGCCGAGTTCGCCCCCGACGTGCGGCCACCCGAATCCGTTCGCGCATCCGGTGTTCGGCCATGGGCGCGCCTCATCGATACCGACGAAATACCCGCCGCGATCGAGGAGTTCCGTCGCGACGAAGACGGCCGCGATGGGACCAGCGTCGTGATCGGGCCTGCGGGAATGGACGGGACGTTGTCACCGTCGGAGATCAAGGGCTTGGAGTTCGACGCGGTTCTCGTCGTCGAGCCGGGCCGAATCCTCGCCGACGGTCCCCGCGGGGCGGCCGATCTCTACGTCGCGCTCACGCGCGCGACACAGCGGCTCGGTGTGCTGCACACCGAGCCGCTGCCACCCACGTTGAAATTGTCCGAGCTCCAGAGCGTGGCCGACTGAGCGGCCGCGATACCTACAGCGGCGCGGTCACCACTGGCTCAGCTGGCACTGCACCGTGTAGGTGCCGTCCTGCTGCACCGCCACCTCACCGTCGATCGCGATCTCGCAGTGCGGGTTCGGGGAAGCTTGCATGGCGTGTACTCCGGTGCTCGCGGTGAGGATCGCCCACTGCGGATCCGACATCGTCGTCTCGAACACCCACGGCACGCCCGGCTGCAGGACCACTTCTTCCTTCTTCAGGTACGCATAGGCGTCGGCGTTGTAGGCCTCCTTGCTCGGAGGCTGAGCCGTCAGATAGTTCAGTTGAAAATCGGCAGGAGCCGTTGACGTCAGCGTGTACCGGACCACGTGGCCTTCCGACTGGGCATTCGCCGTCGCATGGCTGACCGCGACTGACGCCGCCGCCACCATGAGAGCCGCCCCGACCTTGGTTGTAGCTGTTCGCATGTTCGTCACATCGCCGGACGGTACCAAACCGTTACAGCCCCGGCGTCGCCGCGACCGGGCGCATATCGTGCGTCGCTCGACGGCAAACGACCTGCAGAGAAGTGACAGGTTAATTTGTTCGTCACACGCAGACATTTCCCAGAAACACCGCCGCTCTAACGTCCCGATTCGACAATCACGCGACGTCGGGACTCTCGCGCCCGACTCGACGCTCATCGCCGATGTGCGCTGCGGATATATAGGGAAAGGCTGTTCATGCGACTACCACGACGGTCCTCCGTGAGACGTTCAGCACTCGTTGCCGGCGGAATCGTCGCTGCGACAAGTCTGGTGCTGGCCGGTTGCGGAAGCAAGGCGACCGAGTCGGACTCGGCAAACGCCCAATCGTGTGTCGACACTTCGGGCCCGACGATCAAAGTGGGTGTGCTGAACTCGTTGTCGGGCACGATGGCCATCTCCGAAGTGACCGTCCGCAACGCCATCGACCTCGCGGTCGAGCAGATCAACGCCGACGGCGGTGTGATGGGCAAGCAGATCCAGCTCGTCGGCGAGGACGGGGCGTCCGAGCCGACGGTGTTCGCGGAGAAAGCCGAGAAACTGATCAGCAGCGACTGCGTGGCAGCGGTGTTCGGCGGGTGGACGTCGTCGTCGCGCAAGGCCATGCTGCCGGTCTTCGAGAGCGCAAACTCTCTGCTGTATTACCCCGTGCAGTACGAGGGCCTGGAGTCGTCGAAGAACATCTTCTACACCGGCGCCACCACCAACCAACAGATCGTGCCCGCGCTGGACTACCTCAAAGAGAAGGGCGTCAAGTCGCTTTATCTGGTGGGCAGCGACTACGTGTTCCCGCAGACCGCCAACCGGATCATCAAGGCATACGCGGGCGCCAACGGCATCGAGATCAAGGGCGAGGACTACACCCCGCTGGGCTCGACGGACTTCTCGACCATCGTCAACAAGGTCCGCACCGCCGACGCCGACGCCGTGTTCAACACGCTCAACGGCGATTCCAACGTCGCCTTCTTCCGGGAGTACCGCAACGTCGGCCTGACGCCGGAGGCGATGCCGGTGGTGTCGGTGTCGATCGCCGAGGAAGAGGTCGGCGGCATCGGCATCGGCAACATCACCGGTCAACTCACCGCGTGGAACTACTACGAAACCGTCGACAATCCGGTCAACAAGGCGTTCGTCAAGGCTTACAAGGACAAATACGGCGCCAACAAGCCGACCTCGGATCCGATGGAGGCCGCCTACGTCTCGGTGTACCTGTGGAAGAACACGGTGGAGAAGGCGAAGTCGTTCGACGTCAAAGCGATTCAGGACAATGCGGGCGGAGTGACTTTCGACGCCCCGGAGGGCCTGGTCACCATCGACGGCGATAACCACCACATCACCAAGACCGCACGCATCGGCGAGATCCGGCCCGACGGGCTGATCTACACGATCTGGGAGTCGCCGGGCCCGATCGAACCCGACCCCTATCTCAAGTCGTATCCGTGGGCGGCCGGTCTGTCCAGCTGAGGCTCCGGGCGAGCGAAGCGACGGGAGTATGTCGTAGTGGATATCCTGATCGGGCAGCTGGCAACGGGATTGAGCCTCGGCTCGATCCTGTTGCTGGCCGCGCTGGGGTTGTCGCTGACGTTCGGCCAGATGGGCGTCATCAACATGGCGCACGGCGAGTTCATCATGGCCGGCTGCTACACCGCCTACGTGGTGCAGCAGATCGTATCGAGTGCCGGTGCGTCGCTGTTGATCTCGCTGGCGGTCGGATTCTTGATCGGCGGCGCGATGGGCGCGCTTCTGGAGACCACGCTCATCCGCCGGATGTATCACCGGCCGCTGGACACACTGCTGGTCACCTTCGGTGTCGGGTTGATCCTGCAGCAAGTCGCTCGCGACGTCTTCGGAGCTCCCGCGGTCAACGTGGTGGCACCGGCGTGGCTGTCGGGCGGGGTCGAGATGTTCGGGGCGGTGGTGCCCAAGACCCGGATCTTCATCCTGGTGCTGGCCGTCGTCTGCGTCGTGGCGCTGGCCACCGCACTCAAGGTCAGCCCGATGGGACGGCGGATCCGGGCCGTCGTCCAGAACCGCGACCTCGCCGAGACCAGCGGAATCTCGTCCCGCAAAACCGACATCACAACGTTTTTCATCGGTTCGGGGCTGGCCGCGGTGGCCGGTGTCGCGTTGACGCTGATCGGGTCGACCAGCCCGACCATCGGGCAGAGCTATCTGATCGACGCCTTCCTGGTGGTCGTGGTCGGTGGACTCGGCCAGATCAAGGGCACGGCCATCGCGGCGTTCGCGCTGGGCTTCTTGAACTCGTTCATCGAATACAACACCACCGCATCGCTGGCCAAGGTGATCGTTTTCGTGATCATCGTGATCTTCCTGCAGGCTCGGCCGCAGGGCCTGTTCACCGTCCGGACAAGGAGTCTCGCGTGAGAACCTTCGTTGGCCGCTGGCAGACGTGGGCCGGTTTCGCGGTGGCCGCGGTGCTGCTGTTCGCCGTGGCGCCTGCGGTACTGTCCGATTTCCGGCTCAGCCTGCTCGGCAAGTTCCTGTGCTTCGCCATCGTCGCGGTCGGCATCGGATTGGCCTGGGGCCGCGGCGGAATGCTCGTGTTGGGTCAGGGCGTGTTCTTCGGTCTCGGCGGCTACATGATGGGCATGCATCTGAAGATCTCGGATGCACAGTTGCGGGGCGACGATGTGCCGGACTTCATGCAGATCGCCGGTGTGCGCGAATTGCCCGGCTACTGGCAGCCGTTCGCCTCCCCCATCTTCACCCTGGCGGCGATCCTGGTTGTGCCGACCGCGATCGCGGCCGCGCTGGGGCTCGGCGTGTTCAAGCGCCGCGTCAAGGGCGCCTACTTCGCCATCCTGTCGCAGGCGCTGGCTGCCGCGCTGGCGATCCTGCTCGTCGGGCAGACCAGCTTGGGTGGCAGCAACGGTCTCAACAGGTTTCGCACGTTCTTCGGGTTCACCCTCAACGACCCGGCCAACCGGCGCATGCTGTACTTCATCGCCGCCGGCGTGTTGCTCGCCGTCGTCGCGGTGGTCCGCCAACTGATGCAGAGCCGATACGGCGAGCTGCTGGTCGCGGTTCGCGACGGTGAGGAACGTGTCCGCTTCCTCGGCTACGACCCGGCGAACATCAAGGTGGTCGCCTACACCGTGGCGGCACTGTTCGCCAGCATCGCGGGCGCGTTGTTCGCCCCGATCGTCGGGTTCATCGCACCGTCGCAGGTCGGCATCCTGCCCTCGATCGCGTTCCTGATCGGCGTGGCGATCGGCGGGCGCACCACGCTGCTGGGACCGGTGCTCGGCGCGATCGGGGTCGCGTGGGCGCAGACGCTGTTCTCCGAACGCTTCCCCTCGGAATGGACCTATGCACAGGGCCTGCTGTTTATCGTCGTTGTCGGCTTCTTCCCGGCAGGGCTGGCCGGTCTGGGTGTGCTGTTCAAACGGCGCCGGATCCGCAGGCGCACGAAACCCGTCCCAGCCGAGCCCCAACCGCAGGCCGACCCCGACGCCGAGAAGGTGGGTGCAGCCACATGACGGCAGAAGCGGAACCCATCGCGGGCGGCAACGTCGGCATGGGCACCGAGTACCTCGAAGTACGCGGGCTCACAGTCGATTTCGACGGCTTCAAAGCGGTCAGCGATGTCGACTTGACGCTGTTCCAGGGCGACCTACGCTTCCTGATCGGCCCGAACGGTGCGGGCAAGACGACGGTCATCGACGCGATCACCGGCCTGGTCGACGCCACCGGGTCGGTCAACAAATCCGGCGTCGAACTGCTCGGCAAGAAGGTGCATCAGATCGCCCGGCTCGGGGTGGGTCGCACGTTCCAGACAGCCACCGTCTTCGAGCAACTGACCGTGCTGCAGAATCTCGACATCGCGGCGGGTGCGGCGCGGTCGGTGTGGACGTTGTTGCGGCGCCGCAAGGGTGTGCTTCCCGCGATCGAAGAGGCGCTCGACACCATCGGGTTGACCGACCTGGCCGACAAGCCGGCCGGGGTGCTGGCCCACGGACAGAAGCAGTGGCTGGAGATCGGCATGCTGCTCGTGCAGAACGCCGACGTGCTGCTGCTCGACGAACCCGTCGCAGGCATGAGCCACGAGGAACGCGAGGAGACGGGAAAGCTGTTGCGCCGCATCGGTGCCCAGCGCACGGTCGTCGTCGTCGAACACGACATGGACTTCATGCGCGCGTTCGCCACGTCGGTGAGCGTGCTCGCGCGCGGGCAGGTGATCGCCGAGGGCTCTGTCGCCGAGGTACAGGCCAACCCCAAGGTGCAAGAGGTCTACCTCGGCACCGCCGCGGCGGGTACCGCCGATGTCCCCGCCGAACTCACCGAGGAGTCCTGATGCTGTCACTGGTCGACGTGCGTTGCGGTTACGGCCGTTCCGAGGTCATCCACGGGGCCAGCGTCGACGTGCCCTCCGACGGAGTGGCCGCGGTGATGGGCCACAACGGAGCGGGTAAGACCACGCTGCTGCGCGCCGCGGTCGGATTGCTGCGATGCAGCGCGGGCAAGGTGCTCTTCGACGGCGACGACATCAGCAGGCTGCGCCCGAGCGCACGCGTCGCGCGTGGACTGGCCTACGTGCCGCAGGGCCAGCAGTCGTTCGGCCAGCTCACCACGATGGAGAACCTGCAAGTTGTCGCGGACGGACGCAAGAATGGTAAGCGGCTCATCGACGAACAACTCGACCTGTTCCCTGCCCTCAAGGAGCTGTTGACTCGTCGCGCCGGTCTGCTCTCCGGGGGTCAGCGCCAGCAGTTGGCGATCGCCCGCGCGCTGATCACCACGCCGAAGTGCCTGATCCTCGACGAGCCGACCGAGGGCATCCAGCCGTCGGTGGTCGCCGAGATCGAGGCGGCGATCACCGAGCTGACCCAGCGGGGTGACATGGGCGTACTACTGGTCGAACAGCACATCGGTTTCGCGCTGGAGTCCTCGCAGCACTACTACGTTCTCGAGTCCGGTCACGTGACCTCCAGCGGTGCAGGCGGCTCGTCCTCTGAAGCCGCCGTCCGCGCGGCGATGGCCATCTAGCCTTTGTGCCCCCTTCCGCGAGCGGGCGCGTCTGCCTACGACACGCCGCGCATTTCCAGCAGTTTGCGCACGCTCGGGGCCGGCGAAGTGGCACAGTGCACGCGTGAACACAGCTTCGGAGCCGCAGGTACTGGCCGACACCGGCGGACTTGTCGTCACCGACGACGGTCGTCGGGTGTTGGTCGTGGACCGTGGGACGGGACCGCTGACGGTGCTGGCGTTCGTGCTCGGCGTCCTGACGATCGTCGTCGCCGGGTTCGGGGTGATCACGCTGATCGGCGGTTCCCCGTCGAGGGCGTTAGGTGCCGTCTTCCTCGCCGTCGGCGTGGCACTGGCGGTGGCCGCATTTCTCGTCGTCCGCAGAATCCGCAAGTACCGCAGCCGACCGTTGCACAGTTGTCGGCCCGCCGCGGTACTCGACCGCAAGCTCGGGTTGTTCAGCTACCGCGGTGGCGCCCTGGTGCAGCTGGATCAGGTGCGCTTTGCGCGCAAGTTCCAAATCGGGTCCAGTTCACCGAAACTCGTCGCCGTCACACCGGGCGGAACAAAGACGCTCAAGCGCGGCAACCCGTTCGACGGCGGGGTCGGACACATCGACGAACTCCTCAACTCGGTCGCCCGCGGCTCTGCGTGAACCCGTCGCTCGAGCCGATCGCACTGACGGATCAGGGGCCTGTGGTGGTGGCCGAGCGCGGGTTCGACGTTCTGCTCATCGACCGCGGACGCGCGCCGACGGAGATGACGGTGCTGCTGTTGACGATGTCGGCGCTGATCTTCGGCGGCTTCGGCGCCGTGTCGATCTTCTACGCGTTCGCGTATTCGATGGTGTGGCCCTCGGCGGCGATCGGTGCGACGCTGCTCGTCATCGGCCTCGTGGCCTTCAGGACGATGATCCGCGGCGGCGCAGCACTTCGACACATGCGGATGACACCGCTGAGCGCGTACCCCGCGGTGGCCGTCTTCGACCGCCGGAACCAGACCTACCGCGACGGCACCGGTGAGATCGTGGCGCCGCTGAACCAGGTGCAGTTCGAGCGGCGGTCGCGGTTGCTGACGTCGACTCTGGTCGTGGTCACCCCGTCATCGACGCGAGTCCTTATGCGCGGCAACGTGTTCAGTGGCGGCGTCGGAATGCTCGACCGGGTGCTCACCGACGTCGTACACCGCGCTTGAGCACGCTCGATAGCCCACGAGTGTGCGCAAACTGTCGGAATTTCGCGGCGCGTCGTGTGCAGACCCGCACGCTCGCGCCACTAGGGCCAAGAAATCAGGCGCGGTTGAGGCGGGCCAGCACTTCGGCCAACACGTCGTCCACCGCTACGTCCGTCTGCTGCCCCGTCGCCAGGTTCTTCACACCGATCGTGCCCGCCTCGATGTCGCGGTCACCGGCCACCAGCGCAAGCGCCGCACCCGAACGGTCCGCTGCGCGCATCGCCCCCTTGATCCCGCGGTCGCCGTAGGCAAGGTTGACGTGCACACCCGCCGCCCGCAGTCGCGCGCCCAGCACCGACAGCGTCACCTTGGCCTGTTCGCCCAGCGGCACGCCGAAGACATCGACCCGCGCCGTCCCGCCGACGGTCTTGCCCTCGGCTTTCAACGCCAGCAATGTGCGGTCGACACCTAAGCCGAATCCGATGCCCGACAAGTCTTTTCCGCCGAGCTGTGCCATCAAGCCGTCGTAGCGTCCGCCCCCTCCGACACCCGACTGGGCGCCGAGCCCGTCATGGACGAACTCGAAGGTGGTCTTGGTGTAGTAATCCAGCCCGCGCACCATCCGCGGGTTGATGAGGTACGGCACCCCCAACGCGTCCAGATGTGCCAGCACGGTGTCGAAGTGCTGTTTGGCGACGTCGGAGAGGTGGTCGAGCATCACCGGCGCATCGGCGGTCATCTCACGCATCTTCGGGCGCTTGTCGTCGAGCACCCGCAGCGGGTTGATCTCCGCGCGCCGCCGAGTCTCGTCGTCGAGGTCCAGCTTGAATAAGAAGTCCTGCAACAGTTCCCGGTACTGCGGACGGCAGGTCTCATCACCTAGCGAGGTGATCTCCAGCCGGAAACCGTCGAGTCCCAGCGATCGGAATCCCGCGTCGGCGATCGCGATCACCTCGGCGTCCAGGGCCGGGTCGTCGACGCCGATGGCTTCCACCCCGACCTGCTGTAGCTGACGGTAGCGGCCGGCCTGCGGGCGTTCGTACCGGAAGAAGGGCCCCGAGTAGCACAGCTTCACCGGAAGCGGCCCGCGGTCCAGACCGTGCTCGATGACGGCGCGCATCACCCCCGCGGTGCCCTCCGGCCGCAACGTGACCGAGCGGTCACCGCGGTCGGAGAACGTGTACATCTCCTTCGAGACCACATCGGTCGACTCGCCGACCCCCCGCGCGAACAACGCGGTGTCCTCGAAGATGGGCAGCTCGACGTCGCCGTAGCCCGCCCGCCGGGCGGTGTCGAGCAGACCGTCGCGCACACCGACGAACTGCGCCGAGTCCGGCGGCAGGTAGTCCGGGACGCCCTTGGGCGCCTGAAATTCACTCACATGAGCTCACTAGATCAAGCCTTCGAGAAACGGGTTGGTGCGGCGTTCGACGCCGATCGTGGACTTCGGGCCGTGCCCCGGTAGTACCACGGTGTCGTCGTCGAGCACCAACAGTTTGTTGACGATCGAGCCGAGCAGGTCCCGACCACTGCCGCCCGGCAGGTCCGTCCGGCCCACCGACTGCCGGAACAGGGTATCGCCCGTGAACGCGACCGAACCCGGCCCCGACCCGATGGCCTCATCGACGCGGAACACCACCGACCCGCGGGTGTGTCCCGGCGTGTGGTCGACGGTGACCGTCACACCGCCCAACTCCACCTTGTCGCCGTCCTTGTCGAGTTCGACGACCTGCTTGGGCTCGCGGAACAACGCACCGAACGCAGAGCTGGCCAGCCCGCCGAGGAACCCCCGCCCGAAGTCCTTGATCGGATCGGTCAGCATGAAGCGGTCCTCGGGATGGATGTAGGCCGGACAGCCGTACATGTCGGCCACCTTCTGGGCCGACCAGATGTGGTCGATGTGGCCGTGCGTGAGCAGCACCGCCGCAGGTGTCAGCCGGTTCTCGTCCAGGATGCGGCGCAACGGCCCCATCGCCCGCTGGCCGGGGTCGACGACGATGGCGTCGGCACCGGCCCGTGGGGCCAGCACGTAGCAGTTGCACGCCAGCATGCCGGCGGCAAACCCGGTGATGAACACGCCGTCCAGTTTCCCACCACACGATGGCGTGGGTCGCGGCGCCACACTCAGCAATGCCTGGCACACTCGTTCCCGATCGACCGACAAGAGGAGGACATCAGCGGTGCCGACCAACGAACAGCGGCGGGCGACGGCGAAGCGCAAGCTCGAGCGGCAGTTGGAGCGCCGCGCGGAGAAGGCACGCAAGCGGCGCCAGTACGCGATCATCGGCTCGGTGGCCGGCGCGATCGTCGTGGTCGCCGCGGTGGTCGCGCTCGTCGTCACCAACCGCGGCTCCGACAGCCAGACCGCGGCCGCCACCGAAACCTCCCCCACGTCGGCGGCCCCGTCGGCGCCCGGATCGCTTCCGGCGTTCGTAGCACCGGCCGGACTCGGCGAGAACTGCCAGTACCCGGCGTCCGCCGAGCAGGCCAGCAAGCCGGTTGATCCGCCCCGCGCAGGCAAGGTGCCCACCGAACCCGCCGAGATCAGCGCCAGCATGTCCACCGACCAGGGCAACCTCGGCCTGCTGCTCGACAACGGCAAGGCGCCGTGCACGGTGAACAGCTTCGCCAGCCTCGCCCAGCAGGGCTACTTCGACAACACCCCTTGCCACCGGTTGACCACCGCCGAACAGCTCAAGGTGCTGCAGTGCGGCGACCCGACCGGCGAGGGCACCGGCGGCCCGGGCTACTCGTTCGCCAACGAGTACCCGACCAACCAGTACCAGCCCGACGACCCCAAGCTCCAAGAGCCGGTCACCTATCCGCGCGGCACCCTGGCCATGGCCAATGCCGGCCCGAATACCAACGGCAGCCAGTTCTTCCTCGTCTACGAGGACTCCAAGCTGCCGCCGAACTACACGGTGTTCGGCAGGATCGACGACACGGGGCTGGCCACGCTGGACAAGATCGCGCAGGGCGGTGTCGCCGGCGGCGGCCAGGACGGTGCTCCGGCCACGCCGGTCACCGTGAAGTCGATCCTGTTGGACTGACACCGTGACCGCGCCGCCGCCGTACGGCGGTCCTCCACTGCCGTACGGCTATCCGGCGCAACAGTACCCGTACGGCTATCCGCCACCCAGGCAGACCAACGCGTTCGCGGTCGCGGCACTGGTGTGCGCGTTCGTCTTCGCGCCGCTGGGCATTCTGTTCGGTCACTTGTCGCTGTCGCAGATCAAGAAGACCGGCGAAGAGGGCCGCGGGCTGGCGATCGCAGGCCTGGTCATCGGATACCTGGTCTCGATCCTGACGGTGCTGGTCGTCGTCGTGACCGTGGTTTTTCTCGCGGCGGTGGGCCGCGACCTTGAAAGGCTCGATGGGATGGCCCCCGAAGTGACGGCGACGCCGGGCTTCGCCGTCAACGAGCTTCCGGAATTCGACCCGCCCGCGACGCTCGGCTCGAACTGCCAATACCCGCGCAGCCCCGAACCGTCGAGCAAGCCGGCCAAGCCGCCGCGCACCGGCCGGGTACCGACCGATCCCGCACTCGTCAGCGCCAGCATCACCACCAACCGGGGCAACGTCGGCCTGCAACTGGACAACGCCAAGGCTCCATGCACGGTCAACAGCTTCGCCAGCCTCGCCCAGCAGGGCTTCTTCGACGACACACCATGCCACCGGCTGACGACGGCCGCGCAACTCGGGGTGCTGCAGTGCGGCGACCCCAGCGGCACCGGCACCGGCGGCCCCGGGTACCAGTTCCCGAACGAATACCCGACCAACCAGTACCGGTTGAGCGATCCGGCGCTGCGATCGGCGGTGCGCTATCCGCGCGGGACGCTGGCGATGGCCAACGCGGGCGTCGGCACCAACGGCAGCCAGTTCTTCCTCGTTTACGAGGACTCGCAGCTACCGCCGACGTACACGGTGTTCGGCACAATCGACCAGACCGGCCTGGCGACACTGGACAAGATCGCTGCCGAGGGCGTCGCCGACGGCAGCGCAGACGGTAAGCCCGTCGCCGACGTCGTCGTCGAGTCGATCCGACTGGATTGAGCGACTACTCGGCCGGGGCGGTCTCGATGTAGAACTCGACGTCCTCACCCTCGACCTTGGTCACCCGCATATTCGCGGTGTAGGCGGCACCTTCGGGTCCAGTGAACGTGCACTCGAACTTCGCGCCCTCTTCGGCCTCGACGTCCTCGGGGCACTTCACGTCGGTCGGCGTGAACCCCGTCTGCTCGGAAACCAGGTCGACGACGGACTGCGCAGCAGCTTCGGGCTTGATCGTCGACCCGCAACCGACGAGGGCGACTCCGAGGGAGACGAGAAGGATGACGACGGCTGGCCGCATCGTCGCAGTATCCCAGAATGAGCAAAAATTGACGCGCTTCAGCGGAATTTGCCGCTACGCCGTCTCACGCCGCCTCTGCCCAACTGCGGCTCACGCCGCCTCTGCCCAACTGCGGCTCACGCCGCCTCTGCCCAACTGCGGCTCACGCCGCGGAAGTGACCCGGTAGACGTCGTAGACACCCTCCACATTGCGCACCACGTTGAGCACGTGGCCCAGATGCTTGGGGTCACCCATCTCGAACGTGAACCGACTGACGGCCACCCGGTCGTTGGACGTGGTCACTGACGCGCTCAGAATGTTGACCTTCTCGTCGGCCAACACCCGCGTGACATCCGACAGCAACCGGTGCCGGTCGAGCGCCTCCACCTGAATGGCGACCAGGAACACCGACGAGGGCGACGGTGCCCACTTCACATCAATGATCCGCTCTGACTGCTGCTGCAGCGACCCGGCGTTCGTGCAGTCGGTGCGGTGCACGCTGACCCCGCCGCCGCGGGTGACGAAACCCATGATGTTGTCGCCGGGCACCGGCGTACAACACTTGGCGAGCTTGGTCAGCACACCGGGAGCACCCGGCACGGCCACCCCGACGTCGTCGCTGCTGCGTTGGCGCACCGGCATCGTCGCAGGCGTCGACCGCTCGGCGAGTTCGTCGGAGGCTTCCTCGTCCCCACCGACCTGTGCGACCAGCCGCTGCACCACATGCCGCGCCGAGACATGACCCTCGCCGACCGCGGTGTAGAGCGCCGACACGTCGACGTACCGCAGTTCGCGGGCCAGCGCGCCCATCGACTCGGCGTTCATCAAGCGCTGCAACGGAAGTCCGCCGCGCCGAACCTCACGGGCAATGGCGTCCTTACCGGCTTCCAGCGCCTCCTCGCGGCGCTCCTTGGCGAACCACTGCCGGATCTTGGCCTTCGCGCGCGGCGAAACCACGAAGGTCTGCCAGTCGCGCGACGGTCCGGCGTTCATCGCCTTGGACGTGAAAACCTCGACCACTTCGCCGTTTTCGAGCTTACGTTCCAATGCGACGAGGCGGCCGTTCACCCGTGCACCGATACAGCGGTGACCGACCTCGGTGTGCACCGCGTAGGCGAAGTCGACCGGCGTCGACCCGGTGGGCAGCGTGATGACATCACCCTTGGGGGTGAACACGAAGATCTCCTGCACCGCAAGGTCGTAACGCAGCGACTCGAGGAACTCGCCGGGGTCGGCGGCCTCCCGCTGCCAGTCGAGAAGCTGTCGCATCCACGCCATGTCGTCGATCTCGGCCGACGAGTGCTGGTTGGGAACGGCGTTGCGGCCCTTGGTTTCCTTGTAACGCCAGTGCGCGGCGATCCCCAGCTCGGCCGTCTTGTGCATGTCGTGGGTGCGGATCTGCACTTCCAGGGGCTTGCCCTCGGGGCCGACGACGGTGGTGTGCAACGACTGGTACACGCCGTACCGCGGCTGGGCGATGTAGTCCTTGAACCGCCCCGCCATCGGCTGCCACAGCGAGTGGACCACGCCCAAAGCCGCATAGCAGTCCCGGATCTCGTCGCAGAGGATGCGCACGCCGACGAGGTCGTGGATGTCGTCGAAGTCGCGGCCCTTGACGATCATCTTCTGGTAGATCGACCAGTAGTGCTTGGGGCGGCCCTCCACGATCGCGGTGATCTTCGACGCGTTCAGCGTCGCGGTGATCTCGGCGCGCACCTTGGCCAGGTAGGTGTCGCGCGATGGCGCACGGTCGGCGACCAGTCGCACGATCTCCTCGTACTTTTTGGGGTGCAGGATCGCGAAGGCGAGATCCTCCAGTTCCCACTTGACCGTCGCCATTCCCAGCCGATGCGCAAGCGGCGCAATGACTTCCAGGGTCTCACGCGCCTTGCGCTGCTGCTTCTCGGGCGGCAGGAACCGCATCGTGCGCATGTTGTGCAGCCGGTCGGCGACCTTGATCACCAGCACGCGAGCATCGCGTGCCATCGCGATGATCATCTTGCGGATGGTCTCGCCCTCCGCGGCGGTGCCCAGCGCGACCTTGTCCAGCTTGGTGACGCCGTCGACCAGATGGCCGACCTCGGTGCCGAACTCCTCGGTCAGCGCTTCCAGGGTGTATCCCGTGTCCTCGACCGTGTCGTGAAGAAGCGCCGCGATCAGCGTGGTGGTGTCCATGCCGAGCTCGGCCAAGATGTTGGCGACCGCCAACGGATGCGTGATGTAGGGATCACCCGACCGGCGAAGCTGATCGGCGTGCCGCCGCTCGGCCACCTCGTAGGCCCGCTGCAGCAATTGCAGATTGGCCTTCGGGTAAATCTCCTTGTGGACGGCCACCAGCGGCTCGAGCACGGGGTTGATCGCGCTGCGCTGCGACGTCATCCGGCGCGCCAGCCGGGCTCGGACACGGCGCGACGCGCTCGCGGAGGGCTTCGGCATCTCCAGCGGCTGCGTCTCGGGGATCTGGGCGCCGGGCGGCGCTGACTGCACCGCCTGGCCCGTGCCGGGTTCTTCAGCCATGGTCACCTCCCGGTCTGGTCCTCACGCAAAGCGCTCATCGGTCTCGACGGCTGCATCACAGGCACGCGCCTTCGAGGATATCCCTCAGACGGTGTGCAGCGAGGTGACCGGCAGCGGTTCGAGCGCTTCGCGGCCGCCCAGCGCGGTCAACTCGAGGAGCACCGCGGCGCCCGGCACGGAGGCACCCGCGTTCTGCAGCAGTTTGACCGCCGCAGCCGCGGTGCCGCCGGTGGCCAGCACATCGTCGATGATGAGCACACTGCGGCCGCCGAGGTCGATCCCGTCGGCCGGAATCTCCAGCGTGGCCGTGCCGTATTCGAGCGCATAGGTCTCACTGAACACCGGCGGCGGCAGCTTGCCGCCCTTGCGGATCGCCAACACGCCCGTGCCCAGCCGCAATGCCACTGCCGCACCGAGCAGGAAGCCGCGCGCGTCGATCCCCGCCACCAGGTCCGTGCCGCGGGCGACCTCGGCGAATGCGTCGGTCACCGCGGCCAATCCGTGCGCGTCGGCCAACAACGGGGTGAGGTCCTTGAACGCGACGCCAGGCTCCGGAAAGTCGGGCACCTCGCGCATCATCCTCGCGATCAGCGACGAGATGTCTTCGCCACCGTCACTCACCGGTCCAACACCCAACGGTCCATGTTCCATCCCGCACCCCACCGCGTCGGGTTTGTGCTCACGGCGAACATCTTCTTCGATGTCAGCACCGTCCGCTGCTGCCGGTACAGCGGCAGCGTCGGCATGTCGGCCCACAGCACCGGGCCGCCCTCGCTGAGCAGCCGGGCCATTTCCTTGGGGTCGTTGGTGATCGCGATCGCGGAGATGACCCGGTCCACCTGTGGGTTGGAGTAGCGCGGCAGGTTGTTGCCGTTTCCGGTGTGGAACTGGTAGGCGTCCATCGCCGACGAGCCGGTCGACCCGCTGCCCGCGGCACCACCCGTGCTGGCGATCAGCACGTCGATCTCGTTGTTGCGCAATGACAGTGGGCCCACGGTGTCGCCTGCGGCCTCTTCGACGGTGATGCCGGCGGGCGCACACGACTTGGCGATGGCGCCGACGGTGGCCGCCAGCCGCGCGTTCGGGCTCTGATACCCCATGCGGACGGTCAGGGGGCGTGCGTTGAGCGCGGCGCGGGCGGCGTCTGGGTTGGCGGCGACGAACTGTCCTGGCTCCGGACCGGCCTCGGCCCCGCTGTAGGCATCCTCGGTGGCGGGATTGAGCCGCGAGTTGGCGATGGGCTGCTCGGCGTTGCGGGCGATCACGTCGCGCGGTGTGCAGAGGGCCAGCGCGCGGCGGGCCGGCGGGGCCGCCAAGGGCCCCTCCGGCGCGAAGATCAGCTGTTGGATGCCGGCCGACGGGGCATCGGTTCGTACGTAGTCGTCGGGCATGTTCAGCGTGCCCGACGATCCGGTGGCGATGTCGACGACGTCGTAGGCGCCCTGATTGACGCGCTCCTGGATGTCGGCGCCGCGCGGCCACACGGTGACCTTCTTGGTGACCGGCTCGGCGCCCCACCATTTGTCGTTGGCGACCAGCACGACGGCCCCGTCCTCGGTCACCGATTCCAGCTTGTACGGCCCCGACGAAGGGAACCGCTTCAGGTCGAGATCGGGTTTGAGTTCCCAACCGGTGTTCCAGACCTGGGCGATGCGCTCCACCGCGGCACCGTCATTCTCGAGGATGGCCCGGGTGACTCCGCCGTCGCCGAGACCCAGCTGGTCGGCGATGACGTGCGACGGCATCATCGACGTCGCGGAGAACAGCTGCCCGAAGTCGACGAACCCACGATCGGGCGCGAACGACACCCGCGCCTTCTTCTGCCCCGGCGTGCACTCCACCGTGGCGATATCGCTGTAACCCGCGCGGCTGGCGGCGTCGAAGTTCGGGAACCGCCCGGACTGCGACGCCCACGCCAACACGACGTCGTCGCAGGTGATCGGCTTTCCGTCGGAATACACCGCGTTCGCGTTGACCTCGTAGTCGAGGACCAGCGGTTGCCTGCCAACGACCGAGATGGTTCCGAAGTCGTGATCGCCGACGATCTGGCCGTCGGGTCCGTGATAGTTGAAGCCCGTCAGCACCCGCGCGAACGCCTGCGGACCGGCCGAGGCGGCGCCCGCGACGGTGTTGGTGTTGTAGGTGATCAGCGTGCCGTCGACGGCGTAATCGATGCTGTCGGCGGGGCTGCGCGTGCACGCCGACGCCAACGACGCGGCGAGCACCAGTACGCCCGCCAGGACACCACAACGCCGGATCGGGTTCACTGCCCTCGCGGGTTGTGTGCCCGCCCGCTTGCCGGCGCTCATCTCCCTACCGCCGCCGCGTATCGCGCTTACCCGACGGGCGTCCGGTCCGGCTACTGGTCGGCCGCACCGGGCGTGCCCCTGGCGCGGGCTTGTCCGGCGGCGGAGTGGTTCGCGTCGCAGCGTCGGCACGCGCCGTCGCGGCCGCGCCGACCGTCTCGGGTTCGTCGGAAACCTCGTCGGCTTGGGTGGCGCGTGCCGTCGCGTTCTTACGGCGGTTCATCACCCGGCGGGTGTGGTTGCGCACGAGGTCCGTGCGCTCGCGCAGCGTGACCAGCAGAGGGGTCGCGAAGAAGATCGACGAGTAGGTGCCGACGATGACGCCGACCAACTGCACCAGCGCCAAGTCCATCAGCGTGCCCACACCCAGCAGCCACACCGCCACGACCATCAACGCCACGATCGGCAGCACTGAAATGAGGCTGGTGTTGATGGACCGCATGAAGGTCTGGTTGACCGCGAGGTTGGCGTGTTCGGCGAAGGTGCGTCTCGTGGTGTGCTCGAAGCCGTGGGTGTTCTCCTCGACCTTGTCGAACACGATGACGGTGTCATAGAGCGAAAAGCCGAGAATCGTGAGCAGGCCGATCACCGTGGCCGGGGTGACCTCGAAGCCGACGAGCGAGTACACACCGGCGGTCACCACAAGGTCGAACACCAGCGTCGCCATCGCGGCGATCGACATGTAGCGCTCATAGCGCAGCATGATGTAGACGGTCGCCAGCACGAGGAACACCACCAGCGCGATCAGCGCCTTCTGGGTGATCTGGCCACCCCACGTCTCCGACACCGCGGAATCGCTGATGGCCTGCTTGCTGGGTTGTCCATTCGCCCCCATCGGCTTGAACGCGTCGAACAGCGCGGTGCGCAGCTCCTCGGTCTCCTCGTTGGTCAGCGTCTCGGACCGGATCTGCACGGTGGCCGATCCGCCGCTGCCGACCACGACCACCGACTCGGGGCTCTTACCCAGCGTCTTGCTGAACACGTCCTCGACCTGCTGGACGGTCACGGTGCCCGATTCGGTCGCGGTCGGCATCGACACCTTGGTGCCGCCCTCGAAATCGATGCCGAAGGTGAAGCCGCGCAGCAGCATGCTGAGCAGGCACACCAGCACGATCGCACCGCTGACGGCGTACCACAGCTTGCGCTTGCCGATGACCTCGAAGGCACCGGTGCCGGTGTAGAGGCGGACGAAGAAGCCGTGCTGAGGGGCGGTCGACTCGAGGTTCGGCGCCTCCACGGCGCTGGTCTGCTGTTCTTCGGATGACTGTTTGGGCGCCATATGTCAGTCCCGTCCCGTCGCGTGCGCGGCCGCTCGTCGCTCCCTGGCGATCTGTTGCACCGCACCGAGTCCGTTCAAAGAAGGCTTCGCCAGTGTCGGCGACTTGGACGCCAGATACACCAGCGGCCACGTCACCAGGAAGACCACGACCACGTCGAGGACGGTGGTCAGACCCAGAGTGAACGCGAAGCCCTTGACCTGCCCGACGGCAAGGACGTAGAGCACCGCCGCGGCCAGCAGCGTCACCGCGTTGCCGGACACGATCGTCTTGCGGGCCCTCGCCCAACCGCGCGGCACCGCCGACCGGAATGAACGCCCTTCGCGTATCTCGTCTTTGATGCGTTCGAAGAACACCACAAACGAGTCGGCCGTCATACCGATACCGATGATCAGACCGGCGATACCGGCCAGGTCCAGCGTGTAACCGATCCATCTGCCCAGAAGCACCAGGATCGCGTAAACCATTGCGCCGGAAGCGACCAGCGACAGGGCGGTCAACACGCCCAGCATCCGGTAGTAGAGCAGCGAATAGGCCAGCACCAACGCCAGGCCGACCGCACCGGCGATCAAGCCCGCGCGCAGCGACGACAGACCCAGTGTGGCCGAGACGGTTTCAGCCTCCGACGACTCGAAGGACAATGGCAGCGATCCGTACTTCAGCACGTTGGCCAACTCGCGGGCCGTCTGCTGGGTGAACTGGCCGCTGATCTGTGTGCGCCCGCCCGGGATCGGCTCGCGGATCTCGGGTGCGCTCATCACCTTCGTGTCGAGCACGAACGCGGTCTGCGTTCCAACGTTGGCGGCGGTGAAATCCGCCCAGGTCTTCGCGCCATCGCTTTTGAACTGGACGTCGACGACGTACTCACCGCGCTGCTGGTCGAGACCGGAGGTGGCGTCCTGGATCTGCTCGCCGTTGATGATCGCCTTGTCCAGCAGGTACACCTCGTTGCCGTCCGCCGAGCAGGTGATGAGCGGAAGATTCGGGTCGTCGTTGCCCGCGAGGACGTCCTCCTCGCCGCAGCGCGTGGCCTGGAACTGCAACGCCAGAATCTGGATCTGCTGATCGGTGCTCTGCCGCAACTGCTTCTCGTCGGCGATGCGCTGCGCCAACGGAACGTTTTCCGGTGACGTGGGTGTGGTCGGCGTCGGCTCGGGAGCGTCCGGCGCAGGTGACGGCTGGGGAGCACCCGGCGTGGGTGACTGCGCAGGGCTACCCGGTGCCGGCGTCGGAGGCGGCTCCGGTGCGGGTTGGGCAGGCGGCTCCTGAGGATAGGGACGCGGCTGCGGGGCCGGCGGAGCGGCGGGCTCGGCAGGCCGCTGCTGGCCTGCGGGAGGCTGCTGGCCGGCGGGAGGCTGCTCACCGGCGGGCGCCTCGGTTCCCGGCATACCCGGGATCATCCCGCCCGGCATCCCCGGAATCGGACCGCCAGGAGGCATACCGGCTGGTCCCTCCGTCGGCGGCTGCTGGCCGGGCACCTCGGCGGGCATCACATGCACGACGGGGCGGATGTACAGGCGTGCCGTCTGGCCGAGGCTGCGGGCGTCGCTGCTCTCGCTGCCCGGCACCGTGATGACGAGGTTGTTGCCGTCGATGATCACCTCGGAGCCGGACACACCGAGACCGTTGACCCGGTCGTTGATGATCTGCTGCGCCTGGCTCAACGCTTCGCGGGTGGGCGGCGACCCGTCGGGCGTGCGGGCGGTGAGGGTGACGCGGGTACCGCCCTGCAGATCAATGCCGAGTTTGGGTTCGGCCTCCTTGTCTCCGGTCAGGAAGACCAGGCAGTAGGCGCCGACCAGCAACACCAGAAACAGCGAGAGGTAGCGGGCAGGGTGCACCGGCGTCGAAGACGATGCCACGTTTTGTCAGGTCTCCTCGGAATCGGTTCGTCAGCACCGCAGAGACTACGGGCTTCAGCTGTGAAGATCGCCCGCGGACTCAGCCGTCGGTCTTGGTGTTCGGGCTTTCGGTGAGTTCGGTCGCGGTCGACTCGGGCTCGTCGTCTTCGAACTCGTCGTCGTCAGTGATGCGGTCACGCACCGCGAGCTTCATCCAAGTGGTGACGACGCCCGGGGCGATCTCGAGCTCCACCTCATCGTCAGTGATGCCCTTGATGGTCCCGACCAGACCGGACGTGGTGTGCACGCGGTCATCGATCTGAAGAGATTCATGCAGGTCGATGGTGGCCTGCATAGCTTTCTTCTGTCGGCGGGACGCGAAGAACATGAATGCGCCCAGCACGATGAGCAGGGGAAGGAAGACAACCAAATCCATGGCAACAAAGTCTTTCGTTAGGTCATATGGTCACAGCGCAGCGCGGTCGGGGCGCGCGCCCATAAGTGACCAGTGTGCCATTGCGGGCGTCGGCAGCGACCAGCCCACCGCGATGAGACCGCGAAATCGCCAAGCCGCAAGCACGCTGAGGCACGCCGGGGCACCGGCGGTCAACGGATTTCGTCGTCGTTGCACCGGATGACCGCGGATCACACCGCACTCCCCCGTGGTTATCGATCGGATCGGTGCTGTCTTGGTTAGGCTCTTGCTCGATGAGCACCGTCGAGCAGACCCGGCGTGATCGTGGAGTTCGACGGACAGTCGGCGACGCGCTGCGCTGCCTCCCATCCCGGACGAAGCGAGGATCGAATGGCCAGCGACTTCAAGGTCCAGAACTTCATCGGCGGCGAAAGCGTCGACTCGGTCAGCGGTGCCGCCATGCCGCTGATCGATCCGTCGACCGGTGAGCGGTACGGCACCGCGCCGATCTCCAACGAGGCCGACATCGACAACGCGTACGCGGCCGCGTCGAAGGCGTTCGCCGACTGGAAGCGCGCCACGCCGTCGGTGCGGCAGAAAGCGCTGCTCGACTTCGCCGACGACGTCGAGGCGAGTGCCCAGGCGCTCGTCGAGGCAGAGGGCCGCAATACCGGTAAGCCCAACCACGTCACGATGGCCGAAGAAATTCCCCCGATGGTGGATCAGATCCGCTTCTTCGCGGGCGCCGCGCGGATGCTGGAGGGCAAGTCGGCCGGCGAGTACATGGAGAACCACACGTCGTGGATCCGCCGCGAACCGGTCGGCGTGATCGGGCAGGTCGCGCCGTGGAACTACCCGATGATGATGGCGATCTGGAAGTTCGTGCCCGCGGTGGCGGCGGGCAACACCGTCGTCATCAAGCCCAGCGACACCACCCCGGTGACGACGGTGATGCTGGCCAAGATCGCCGCCAGGCATTTTCCGCCCGGAGTGCTGAACGTCGTTTGTGGAGACCGGGAAACGGGCGCGGCCGTCGTGGCACACCCAATACCGCAGATGGTGTCGATCACCGGTTCGGTCGCCGCGGGCCGTGCGGTGGCGGTCAGCGCGGGCGGACACCTCAAGCGCACGCACCTGGAATTGGGCGGCAAGGCTCCGGTGATCGTGTTCGACGACAGCGACATCGCATCGGCGGCCGAAGGCATCGCGGCAGCGGGCTATTTCAACGCCGGACAGGACTGCACAGCGGCAACGCGCGTGCTCGCAACGGCCCGGGTGGCCACGGACCTCACCGAGGCGCTGGCCGAGCAGGCACGCGCTGCGACGACGACGTACGGCAAGCCCGCCCACGACGAGGACGCGTGGGTGCCGCCGGTGAACAACTCCACTCAGTTGGAGCGTGTGCTCGGGTTCCTGGGAGACGTGCCATCACATGCCTCGGTCGCGGTCGGCGGAGGACGCCAGGGCGACAAGGGCTTCTACGTCGAACCGACCGTGATCGGCGGCCTTCGGCAAGACGACAGGCTGGTTCAGCAGGAGATCTTCGGGCCGGTCATCACCGTGCAGGCGTTCTCCGACGAGGACGAGGCGATCGCGTGGGCCAACGGCACCGAATACGGGTTGGCGTCGTCGGTGTGGACGCGCGATGTGTCGCGCGCGCTACGGGTTTCGGCGGCCCTTGATTTCGGCTGCGTGTGGATCAACACGCACATTCCGCTGGTGGCAGAGATGCCGCACGGCGGGTTCAAGTCGTCGGGCCACGGTAAGGACCTGTCGATGTACGGGTTCGAGGATTACACCCGCGTCAAGCACGTCATGGCCTACACGGGCTGACGTTCCGCACGCGATTAGAAGACTCTGACGCCGATCAGTGTGGCGACGAAGCGGTAGATGTCGTCGACGGTCAGTTCGATGCCGTCGACTTCGACGTCGATCAGGTCGGACAACAGATCGTCGGTCGGCTTCCAGCAACGCTCGGCGATCTTGACGTCGATGTACTGGTACAGCGCCTCTTCGTCGTGCGGCGTCATCGGGCCGCTGGCCAACCGCGCGAACAGCGGCCAGTCCTCTTCCGGGAAGCCGAATGCCTCACACACCGCGGAGGCCGAATTCTGGCGCGCGACAATTGAATCGGTGATACCAGGCCTGTCGGACATGGTTGGCCTCCTGGCAAAGACTGAAGTCACTATCGAACGCCGTTGAGCGAGATCACCGAATGGCGCACATCGGTTGGATTACATAGCCAGGCTAGCTTCTGCCCCGGGTGGCCGGCAGTCATACAGGTCACACGCGTGCGGTGAAACTGGTCGCATGAGCGGACATTTGGGATCTACGTCACCCGCATGGCCCATGGCACGCAAAACGCCCCACAACCTGTGTGGGGCGCTTTGCGATCCGCTAACGCTTACCGGTGTGCGAGCTTGCCACCACGGTGGCCGCGAGAGCGGAACCTGTCAAGCAGGCCGCGGCGACGCGGTTTTGCGGCTTCGGCCGTGGGCCCGATGACCTCGGTTCGCTGCTCCGCCATCGCGGGCTGATCGGCGGCGGGAGCGGTGGTCCCGGTAACTGGGGTGGGCGAGGCCGTCGCGGCCGGAGCCGAAGTGACCGGCGCGCGTTCGTCGGCAACGGTATTCGCGGCGACAGGACGATCCGCCCACTCGACGTCGCGCACGCTTCGCACCGAGATGCGGCCAAGCGCCGCTGCGCCCAGAAACACGATCAGCGCGCCTAGACCGTAGAAGTACGTCAGCTCCAGCGCGATGCGCTTGCCCTCGGCGGCGGCGACCGGCACACCCGCGTCACCCATACCCAACGGGCCGGCCATGGCGCGGCCGATGATGAACCACACGCCACCTGCCACGGCGAGCCACCCGCCGAGCGAGGCCGTCGCACGATTCCGTGACATCAGCAGGAGCAGGCCGCCCACCACGGTCACCACACCCGGCAGTACCTCCAGCCAGCCTCGGCCGGTGGTCCACGTCCAGGCCTGGTCGGGGCTGTACGCGAAGTTGAACAGGGGCCCGATGAAGGGAGCCAGTGCGCCCCAGGCGCCCAGCAGGATCAGCAGAAATCCACTCGTGGCGCCGCGACTGCGCGGCATTCGCAGACGCCCACCACGGGGGTGTACACGCGTATCGGTCATGATGCCTCCTTGGTTGTAAAGCGTGATTACCCAGGCTGGCGATCTATAACCCGCTGTTGGCTAGGTTGGCGCCATGCGACTCGACGGTGATGGAGCCCGCCGCGTCCTGGCCGACGCGTGGGAGCGGTGGGCACGACGGTGCGAGCAGATGACGACGCAAGAGTGGTCGACACCGACGCGTTGCGAGGGCTGGAATGTAGCGGCGCTACTGGCTCACGTCTGTCCTGAACCGTCGATGTTCGACCGTCTCACCGCAGCGGTCATCGATGGACCCGCCGCCGTCGTGGATGCGGCGACCATGTTGCGCCGCTTCAACGAACCCGACGGTGTCGCCAACAGCAACGCCGGAAGCCTTGCCGAGCAAGCGGTTTCGGAGGCCGCCGCGCTGACGCCGCGCACGGCCGCGCAGCGGTTCGTCGAAAGTGCCCGGGTCCTGCGTGCCACGCCGATGCCCGCCGAGACCACAATCGAGTATCCGGTCGTCGGCAGCACAACGCTGGCGGTCGTCGCCGAAACCGCCCTGATGGAGGCGACGGTGCATCTGCTCGACCTCGCCGATGCGGTCGGCGGTGTCGACCCCTCGGCAGAGGCGTTGTGCGCAACCCGGGATCTCTTGATCTGCGTGCCCGATGCGACGTCAGCGGTCGAGGTGCTCGCAGGACGCGCCGCCCCCGCAAGGGCGGTACCGGCGATTCGCTGACCAGGCACGACGAATCCGCGCAGAAGGTACTGCTGTCTTTCACAGCAAGCTCCCAGCCAGGGCGGGAATACTCTTTATATCGCTTATCGATGTTTTTGAAGGACGCAATGGCGCGCCCCGCAGTCCACGTTCGTCCGAAGGATTTCTTGATGACGACTGATACCCGTGAGGCGCGACTCGAGCGCCGTATATCTCATTTGTTCGACACCGACCCGCAATTCGCCGCTGCGCGCCCTCTGGTGAAGATCGCGAACGCGATCGAAGAACCCGGTCTGCCTCTCCCCCAACTGATACAGACGATCTTCGACGGCTACGCGGACCGACCCGCGCTCGGTGAGCGCGCCGTCGAGTTCGTCACCGACCCCGTGACTGGCTACACCTCCGCACAGCTCCTTCCGTGCTTCGACACCATCACCTACCGCGAACTGTCCGAACGTGCCGCAGCCGTCGCCGCCGCATTGAACCAGGCTCCGGTCGAGTCCGGTGACCGCGTGGCCATCGTGGGCTTCACCAGCATCGATTACGTGACCGTCGACTTGGCGCTCATCCATCTGGGAGCGGTCTCGGTGCCGCTTCAGACCAGCGCGGCCGTGGCGCAGTTGCGGCCCATCGTCGCTGAAACCGAGCCTGTCGCGATGGTGTCGAGTGTCGACTTCCTCGACGACGCGGTCGAGCTGATCGCCGACGGCCATGTCCCACAACGCCTGATCGTGTTCGACTACCACCGCGAGGACGACGACCACCGCGCGGCGATCGACGCCGCGACGGCTCGCCTCGACGGCACCGGCGTGCACATCGAGACGTTGACAGACGTTCTCGTTCGCGGCCGTGCGCTGCCCGTCCCTCGGCCCGCCGACCTGGCCCAAAACGATCTCGCGCTGCTGATCTACACCTCGGGCAGTACGGGCGCACCCAAAGGCGCGATGTACCTGCGCGAGATGGTGGCGAACTCCTGGCGTCGCTCGAGCATGGCCATGTGGGGTGGCGGCCCGGCTCTTCCGTCGATCACGTTGAACTTCATGCCGATGAGCCACGTGATGGGCCGCGGCGTCCTTTACGCCACGCTGGGCGCCGGCGGTACCGGGTATTTCGTTGCCAAGAGCGATCTGTCGACACTGCTCGAGGACCTGTCGCTGGTGCGCCCCACCCAGCTGAGCTTCGTCCCGCGGATCTGGGACATGATGTTCCAGCAGTTCCAAAGTGACGTCGACCGCCGCACGGCCGACGGTGTCGATCGCTGGGTCGCAGAGGCCGACGTGTTGGCCGAGTTCCGGCGGCGGCTGCTGGGCGGGCGGTTCATTTCCGCGATGACGGGGTCCGCCCCCATCTCGCCGGAGATGAAGGAGTTCGTCGAATCGCTTCTGGACCTCCACCTGACGGACGGTTACGGATCCACTGAGGCCGGTTCGATATTCGTCGACGGTCAGGTCACCCGCCCGCCCGTCGTCGACTACCGACTGGTCGACGTCCCCGACCTCGGCTACTACCGCACCGACCGCCCGTATCCGCGCGGCGAACTGCTGGTCAAATCGGAGACGATGTTCCCGGGTTACTACAAGCGTCCGGAGATCACCGCGTCGGTGTTCGACGACGACGGTTACTACAAGACCGGCGACATCGTCGCCGAGGTCGGACCGGACCGGTTGGTCTATCTCGACCGGCGCAACAATGTGCTCAAGCTGTCGCAGGGTGAATTCGTCACGGTCGCCAGACTCGAAGCGGCGTTCGGTACCAGCCCGCTGGTTCGCCAGATCTTCGTCTACGGCAACAGCGCTCGCTCCTACCTGCTGGCGGTGATCGTGCCGACCGAGGATGCGCTGGCCGGCTACGACGGCGCTGAACTGAAGCCCGCGATCACTGAATCCCTGCAGGAGGTCGCCAGGACCGCGGGGCTGCAGTCGTATGAGATCCCCCGCGACTTCATCGTGGAGACGACGCCGTTCACGCTCGAGAACGGTCTGCTCACCGGGATCCGCAAACTCGCGCGCCCGACACTCAAGGAGCACTACGCCGATCGACTCGAAGCGCTCTACACCGAACTCGCTGACAGCCAGGCCGCCGAATTGGGGGGACTGCGTCAGCACGGCGCCGAACGGCCCGTCATCGAAACGATCAGCAGGGCCGCGGGTGCCCTGCTCGGCGCCACCGCGACCGATCTGCAGCCCGACGCGCACTTCACCGACCTCGGCGGTGATTCCTTGTCGGCGTTGACTTTCGGCAACCTGCTGAACGAGATCTTCGACATCGAGGTGCCCGTCGGCGTCATCGTCAGTCCGGCCAGTGACCTGGCCGCGCTCGCCGCCTACGTCGAGTCCGCGCGCGAACCGGGTTCCAAGAGGCCGACATTCGCCTCGGTGCACGGCCGTGACGCCACCGAGGTCCATGCGAGTGACTTGACATTGAACAAGTTCATCGACAACAGCACTCTGGCCGCTGCGCCCGCGCTGCCCGGTCCGAGCACCGAGGTGCGCACGGTGCTGTTGACCGGCGCGACCGGCTTCCTGGGCCGCTATCTGGCGCTGGAGTGGCTCGAGCGGATGGCGATGGTGGGCGGCAAGGTGATCTGCCTGGTGCGCGCGAAAGACGATGCGTCGGCGCGCGACCGGCTGGACCGGACGTTCGACTCGGGCGATCCCCGATTGCTGCGTCACTACCGGGAATTGGCCGCCGATCATCTCGAGGTCATCGCCGGCGACAAGGGTGAGGCCGACCTCGGCCTCGATCGTCAGACCTGGGAGCGGCTCGCCGACACCGTGGACCTGATCGTCGATCCGGCCGCATTGGTCAACCACGTGTTGCCCTACAGCCAGTTGTTCGGGCCCAACGCCGTCGGCACCGCCGAGCTGATCCGTATCGCCGTGACGACGAGGATCAAGCCGTTCGTCTATGTGTCGACGATCGGTGTCGGCGCGGGCATCGCGCCCGGACAGTTCACCGAGGACGGCGACATTCGGCATATCAGCCCGGCGCGCAGGGTCGACGACAGCTACGCCAACGGCTACGGCAACAGCAAGTGGGCCGGTGAGGTGTTGCTGCGCGAGGCCCACGATCTGTGCGCGCTGCCGGTCGCGGTGTTCCGGTGCGACATGATTTTGGCCGACACCACATACGCCGGTCAGCTCAACGTGCCGGACATGTTCACGCGGTTGATTCTGAGCCTTGTCGCGACCGGCATCGCGCCGTTCTCGTTCTACGAGGTTGACGAGGACGGCAACCGCCAACGCGCGCACTACGACGGGCTTCCCGTCGAGTTCATCGCCGAGGCCATCTCGGCGCTGGGTGCGCAGGTCGGCCATGACGGCGAACCGGGTTTCGAGACGTACCACGTCATGAACCCCTATGACGACGGAATCGGGCTCGACGATTTCGTCGACTGGTTGATCGATGCGGGTCACCCGATCGAACGCGTCGGTGACTACGCGGCGTGGCTGCAGCGGTTCGACACCGCGATCCGCGGGTTGCCCGAACGACAGCGGCAGGCGTCGCTGCTCCCGCTGCTGCACAACTACCAGCGCCCGGAGACGCCGATCCGGGGTTCGATCGCTCCGACGGAGCGGTTCCGCACGGCGGTACAGGACGCGAAGATCGGCCCGGACAAGGACATTCCGCACGTGACGCGCGAGGTCATCGTCAAGTACGTCACCGATCTGGAGCTGTTGGGGCTGCTGTAGACGACGTCGAGCGTGCGGCCACTGCGAGATTGTCCCGACGGAATCGCAGTGGCCGCACGTTCGGCGCGACGGGCCCTACAGCGTGACGGCCACCGCCAACAGCACGATCGCGATCAGCGGAAAGATCCCCTGTGTCGCAGCGGCGTTCGCCTTGTCCGGTGACGACAACAACAACACCAGCGCCGCCGCCAGCATCGACCCGACACCGGCGAAGATCAACGCGATGCCGACCCAGTTGTAGCCCATGGCGCCGATCACGATTCCAGCGAGCGTGATGATGGCCAGAAACAGGTTGTAGAAGCCCTGGTTGAAGGCCAACTCCTTGGTGGCCAGCGCTTCTTCCTCGGTGAGACCGAAGGTCGCCCTGGTGCGCGCCGACGTCCACGTCAGCGACTCCATCACCCAGATGTAGATGTGCAGCAGGGCGGCGAGGCCCGCGAAGAACAATCCGACGAAACCCATTACGCGACCACGCTTTCCACTCGCACCACCGGCGGTATGGCCAACATCACCAGACCCGTCAGCGCGATCCAGACCACCACGCTGTAGGCGCCGGGCAATCCGGTCCAGGTGTGCAGCAGCGCGGGGATCCCGAGCACCGCAAGGGCCGCCGACCACTTCGGCAGCACACCGGTACGCCACACGATGTACGCGGTGGTGAATATCAATGCGGCCGAACCGATATGGCTGTAGTGGTACAGCCATACCGCCATGCCGAGGAACGGTTGCGAGTACGACGTCACGGTGAGGTCGTCGAACCGCACGATGGCGGCGGGCACGGCGACCTCGGCGGCCAGGCCGGCCGCGGTCAGTGCGAGGAACACCGTCCCACCGATCGCCGCGGTGTACACCGCACCGGTGGGCCCGGCCGCCGACCGCAGCATCGACACGAGCACGCCGAGGAAGAGCAGGCCGAACAGCAGATGCAGTAGCGGAAGCGTGCCGTTCAGGGTGAGAAATGTTGCTGCACTGTCGAAATGGGCGTCCACCCCGTCGGCGTCCTTCGGCATCTCCGGTGAGCCGACCAGATACGCCGGTACGACCACACCGGCGCAGGCCACGCCGAGCAATCCGCCCAGCCTGATCGTGCCGCTGCCCATTGCCGTCCTCCTCAGTCGAAAAGACCCACCTGCCCAAGACCGGTGACGCCGCTCGGCGGGGTCAGGCCGAGGTGCGTCCAGGCCTGCGCGGTGGCCACGCGTCCCCTCGGTGTGCGCGCGATCATCCCGGCGCGCACGAGGAACGGCTCACACACCTCTTCGACGGTCGTCGCCTCCTCGCCGACGGCGACCGCCAGCGTGGAGACACCGACCGGTCCCCCGCCGAAACTTCGTGTCAGCGCGGACAACACGGCGCGGTCGAGGCGGTCGAGCCCGAGCTCGTCGACGTCGTAGACCTCCAGCGCCGCCTTGGCGATGTCGCGGGTGATCACCCCGTCGGCACGGACCTCGGCGTAGTCGCGGACCCGGCGCAGCAGCCGGTTGGCGATGCGCGGTGTACCTCGCGACCGTCGAGCGATCTCTGCACCCGCGTCGGCGCCCAACTCGATACCGAGAATTCCCGCCGACCGCGCCAACACCCGCTCGAGTTCGGCGGGCTCGTAAAAGTCCATGTGGGCGGTGAAGCCGAACCGGTCACGCAACGGCCCCGTCAGCGCGCCCGAGCGGGTGGTCGCCCCCACGAGCGTGAACGGAGCGACATCGAGCGGAATCGACGTCGCACCGGGCCCCTTCCCCACCACGACGTCGACGCGGAAGTCCTCCATCGCCAGGTACAACATCTCCTCGGCAGGCCGAGCGATGCGGTGAATCTCGTCGATGAACAGCACGTCGTGCTCGACGAGGTTGGACAGCATCGCGGCCAGATCGCCTGCGCGCTCGAGCGCCGGACCGGAGGTGACCCGCAGCGAGGAGCCGAGTTCGGCCGCGATGATCATCGCCAGCGACGTCTTGCCCAACCCGGGTGGTCCCGACAGCAGGATGTGATCCGGTGTGCCGCCGCGGTTCTTGGCACCCTCGATGACCAGTTGCAGCTGCTCGCGGACGCGCGGTTGCCCGATGAACTCGTGGAGCGACCGCGGGCGCAGGCTCGCGTCGATGTCGCCCTCCCCGACCGTCAGCGCCGGCGAGACGTCACGCTCGTCGGCGTCGGCGTCGTCGTCGGTGAATCGGCTCATTTGTTACCCAGCATCGACAATGCCGCCCGCAACGCGGTCGACTGATTGGCTTCGGGGTCGTTGGCCAACACCTTGTCGGTGGCTTCTTCGGCCTGTTTGGCCGCGAATCCAAGCCCAATGAGCGCTTCCACCACCGGGCCCCGCACCGCATGGCCAGTTGCCGTCGCCGCACCGGACGGCGAGACGGCGCCAACCTTGTCGCGCAGGCTCAACGCCATCAACTCGGCGGTCTTCTTGCCCACTTTGGGAATCCGGGTCAGCGCGGTGATGTCGGCGTCGCCGATGGCCTGGCGCAAGGTTGGCCCGTCGTACATCGCCAGCGCGCCGAGCGCGATGCTGGGACCGATTCCGGACACCCCGAGCAGGGTGAGGAACAGGTCGCGGGCGTCGCCGTCGGCGAAGCCGTAAAGCGTCTGGGAGTCTTCGCGCACGATCATCGCGGTGATCAGCCGCGCCTCGGCGCCGCGGCGCAGGGTGGCCAGCGTCGACGGGGTGGCCATCACCTTGTAACCGACCCCGCCCGCCTCGATCACGACGTGGTCGAGTGCGATGTCGAGAACCTCACCGCGAACGGATGCGATCACCGTGCCGCCCTCGCTTTCGCCTTGAGCGTGGCCTTGTACTTGCGTTGTTGTTCGGCGGCCAGCGCCTCGGCCGCCGCCATCCGGGCGATCATCGGCGCCCGCCAACAATGGCAGATCGCAAGGGCCAACGCGTCGGCGGCGTCGGCGGGAGTCGGTTTGGCCTGCAGCGCAAGGATTCTGGTCACCATCGCGGTCACCTGCGCCTTGTCGGCGTTGCCGTTACCGGTGACCGCCGCCTTCACCTCGCTGGGTGTGTGGAAGTGCACGTCGATGTCGCGGCGGGCCGCCGCGAGCGCGATCACTCCGCCGGCCTGCGCGGTGCCCATCACGGTGGAGACGTTCTGCTGGGAGAAGACCCGCTCGATCGCGATCACGTCGGGTCTGTGGGTGTCCATCCAGTACTCCACGGCCTCGCTGATCACCAACAGCCGCCGGTGCAGCGGATCGCCCGACGGGGTGCGAACCACGTCGACGTCGAGCGCTGTGACCTGCCGACCCGTACCGCCCTCGATGACCGACAGGCCGCAGCGCGTCAACCCGGGGTCGACTCCCATCACCCGCACGTGAGGCCCTTCTGTGAACACTTGTTCGAGAGCTTAGCCGCCTGCAGGCCCGCCACTGGGCAGGGACACGCCCGCTCAGATCACGAACTGCCCCCCGCGTCCGCCCGCGGTGATCTCCAGCGCGATCTCACTCATGCGGCCCTTCGACCGGTTCCACCCGCGGACCAGTTCGCGGCCTACTTGATGCCCGTCGCGCTCGACGGTGATCACCCAGCGCACACCGCAGAACTTGCCGAGCAACCAGAACGGCCACAACACCACAAACAGCGCGCCGACGAGAAGCTCCAGCCAACCGAACGTCAGGTCAAGGGCGTCGCCCGGGAACGGCCACCACCGCCTGCTGATCTGCCACTCGGTGCCGAATGTGTCGCGTACCACTGCCACCCGCCAATTGTGCTTGTGAGAAAGCAGAACCCGCGTTCGACGCCCCGAAGCCGATGTTTCCTCACGCGGCAACAGGGCTACCGTCGATTGAGGACCTGATCCCGATTCGTGGAGTTGACCTCATCCCATGCCCGACGAGACCGAACTGCAGACCGCAAGCAACCTCGCCGTCACCCTTGCCTGGGCGGCCGGATCGATCGCCGCCGTGTACGTGTTCGGGGTGGTGCTGACCTGGGTGATGGCACGCGTCAGTCGCCGCAGCGCGCTGATCAAGGACATCGAGGTGCTCACCCGCAAACCCGTCCGCATGCTGCTGATGGTGATCGCGGCGACGGTCACGGTGCGACGGACGTCGGACACGGCCGACTCGTGGCGCGGGTGGGTGGACCACTGGCTGCTGATCCTGATGATCGTCTCGATCACCTGGCTGGTCACGGGCTTCGTCCGCGTCGCCGAGAGGCGCATGATCGCCCGTTACGGCGGGGGCGGTGAGGAGATCTCGGACGCCGACCGGCTGTGGCGCCGGGTTCGGACGCAGGTGACGGTCCTGCGCAGGCTGGCAATCGCGATCGTCGTCATCCTCGGCGGTGCCGCGATCCTGATGACGTTCCCGTCGTTCTCCGACATCGGCACCACGGTGTTCGCCTCCGCCGGTGTGTTGTCGGTGGTGGCAGGCCTGGCCGCGCAGACGTCGCTGGGTGCGGTCTTCGCCGGAATGCAGATCGCGTTCTCCGGGGCGATCCGCGTGGGCGACATCGTCCAGCTCGAGAACGGTCAGTGGTGGGGCCGCATCGAGGAGATCACGCTGACGTACGTCGTCGTGCGGATCTGGGACGAGCGCCGGCTCGTGTTGCCGTCCACCTACTTCACCACCGAGCCGTTCGAGAACTGGACCCGCAGCGCCACCGAGATCATGGGCACCGTCGAGTTCGACGTCGACTTCAACGTCCCGTTCAACGACATGCGCGCCGAGTTGGACCGGCTGCTGTCCGAAAGCGACCTCTGGGACGGCCGGCGCGGCGTTCTGCAGGTGACCGACGCGGTCGGCGGTGTGGTTCGGGTGCGCGTCGTGGTCAGCGCACACAACGCCGGTGCGCTGTACGACCTGCAGTGCACGGTTCGCGAAGGATTGGTCGACTGGGTGCAGCGCACCGGCGGCGTGGTGCCGATCCATCGCATTCAGCCCGCCGAAGCGGCTCCGGAACCGGAGATCGGTGGCGACGTCGCCGGCGAGACCAAGCGCGTGGCCGCGGGGATGTTCTCTGGCAGTCCCGAAGCCGAGGAGCGGGCCAAGGCGTTCGATCACACCATCGACTGCGACGACGACGAGCTCGTGCGGTCCAACGGCAGGGGCTGAGCGTGCCTCAGGACGCCGCGGGCTGCTCGACCGGATCGACCGGATACGTACCCGCCTGCACGGACGCCGCGATCTCGTAGATGCGCTCGCCGGACCGGCGCCAGCCGCGCACCCGTTCGCGTCCTATCCGCTCGCCGTCGCGTTCAATGACGATCTTCCACGACACGCCGAGCCACTTCAGCAGCAGCCAGAACGGCCACATCACCATGAACGGCAGCACGAGCAGGAAGATGAACGCGTCCAGCGTGGAAAACCCGGTCTCCCATGGGATCGTGCGCCACCACCAGCGCCGCACCGTCACCGTCTCCCCCTCGGGGTCAGTCACCGTCGCCCTGGCCATACCCGCGGCCTCCGCTCCTTGAAGTCGTCATCCCGATAATGAGCCAATGACGTTCAGCGGGCACGCCGAAGACAGACAACTCATCCGAGAGCGCCTCGAAATCTACAGCGACGCAGTCATGCGCAAGGACCTCGACGCGTATCTGGCGTGCTGGACCGACGATGGCCGCCGCACCGGTTCGGGCGGGGAATGCCGTGGCAAGAGCGAACTGCGCGACCACTGGCACGGCATCTTCGGGGCCATCGAGCAGATGGCGTTCTTCACCCAGATGGCGTCGCTGACCGTGCGCGACGACCGGGCCGACGCACGGTCGTACTGCCTGGAATTCATGAAGCTGCGCGATCAACCGGGTCGCCAACTGGTCGGCGAGTATGTCGATGAACTGGTGCGCGTCGACGGGAACTGGCTGTTCGCCCACCGCCACTACCGCGTGGCCCTGAAGATCTAGTCCTCAGCGTCGAGTTCGGCAGCGACCTCGTCGGGAATGTCGATGTTGGTGTAGACGTCCTGGACGTCGTCGAGGTCTTCGAGCGCGTCGACCAGCTTCATGATCTTGCGCGCACCGTCGGCGTCCAGCGGCACCGTCACCGAGGGCACGAACCCGGCTTCTGCCGACTCGTAGTCGATGCCCGCATCCTGAAGCGCGCTACGCACAGCAACGAGATCGGTTGCCTCGCAGATGATCTCGAAAGAATCACCGAGATCGTTGACGTCTTCGGCCCCGGCGTCGAGCACTGCCATCAACACGTCGTCCTCGGTGAGGTCGTTCTTGTCGAGGGTGACGACGCCCTTGCGCGAGAAGAGGTAGGACACCGAACCCGGGTCGGCCATGCTGCCGCCGTTGCGGGTCATAGCCACGCGCACCTCGCCGGCCGCCCGGTTGCGGTTGTCGGTCAGGCATTCGATCAGCACCGCAACGCCGTTGGGCCCGTAGCCCTCGTAGGTGATGTTCTGGTACTCGGCGCCGCCGGCTTCCTCACCACTGCCGCGCTTGCGGGCGCGTTCGATGTTGTCGTTGGGTACCGACGATTTCTTGGCCTTCTGGATCGCGTCGTACAACGTGGGGTTGCCCGCCGGGTCGCCGCCGCCCACACGCGCCGCGACCTCGACGTTTTTGATCAATTTGGCGAACATCTTGCCCCGGCGGGCGTCGATGACGGCTTTCTTGTGCTTGGTGGTGGCCCACTTGGAATGGCCGCTCATGCAGGTAGTACCTCTCCGTGCGCTTTCGTGCGCCAAGTTTCGTGCGCTGAGTCCGCCCGACGAGTCTACGTGGACGTTTGCGCCCTACCGAACCGCGTCGGGCGACGTCAGCGCGATGACGCGGTAGCCGACGGCGGCCGGCCAGCCGATGTGACCGTGCACGTGCAGCTGCAGCCACGTCGGTGCGCCCGACGGGTCGTCGGTGAAGGTCACGGCGGCGTCGACGATCGCGCCGGTCTCGCCGGAGGCCTGGAGAACGACCGACACCGACAACGTCGCGCTACTCAGCGAGGCCCGGTTGTACGCGAGACTGTCGGGAAGGAAGAACGATGCCGAGAAGTTCGGCGTCCGGATGCCTTTGGGAGCGTTCGGTGCTCTGCGCAGCGCCAGACCGGACACGAGGGGTTTGCCGTCGAACCAGGCGGTTCCGGTGTACTCGGTGTGCCGCGCGTCGCTGCCATTAGGAAGCGTGACCAGGGTATCGATGCGCGGTTGCGGCTCGACTTCGACCATCGTCATCGCGGCGTTCCCGTTCTGCCGGCCCTGTTAGGTCTGCCACAATACTTCGCCGCTATCTTACTCCGCAGTAAGATAGCGGCATGTCCTTCTCGCTTGAGCTCTCGCCGGATCTCGTCCACGTCCGGGACTGGGTGCACGAATTCGCCGCCGACGTCGTCCGCCCTGCCGCCGCGGAGTGGGACGAACGCGAAGAGACGCCGTGGCCGATCATTCAAGAGGCCGCGAAGGTCGGCCTGTACTCGATGGAGTTCTTCGCCGAGCAGGCAGGCGAACCGTCCGGTCTGGGAATGCTCGTGGCGTTCGAGGAGATGTTCTGGGGTGACGCCGGTATCGCGCTGTCGATCCTGGGTACCGGCCTGGCCGCGGCGTCGCTGGCCGCCAACGGCACCCCCGAGCAGATCGGCGAATGGGTGCCCCAGATGTTCGGCAGCGTCAACGAACCGAAGGTCGCATCGTTCTGCTCGTCGGAGCCCGGCGCCGGTTCCGACGTCGGCGCCATCCTCACCCGCGCCCGTTACGACGAGGCCAAAGACGAGTGGGTCCTCAACGGCACCAAGACCTGGGCCACCAACGGCGGTATCGCCGAGGTGCATATCGTTGTCGCGTCGGTGTACCCCGAACTGGGCACCCGCGGGCAGGCCACGTTCATCATCCCGCCGAACACCCCCGGCTTCCGGCAGGGGCAGAAGTTCCTCAAGCACGGCATCCGCGCCTCGCACACCGCCGAAGTGGTACTCGAGGATGTGCGCATCCCGGGCGGGCTGATCGTCGGCGGCAGGGACAAGTTCGAGGAGCGCATCGCGCGGGTGCGCGAGGGCAAGAAGGCCAAGAGCCAGGCGGCGTTGGCGACGTTCGAGCGCACGCGGCCCACCGTCGGCGCCATGGCGGTCGGCGTGGCTCGCGCCGCTTATGAGTACGCGCTCGACTACGCCCGTCAGCGCGAGCAGTTCGGCAAGAAAATCGGCGAATTCCAGGCCATCGCATTCAAGTTGGCCGACATGAAGGCCCGCATCGACGCCGCCCGGATGCTGGTCTGGCGGGCCGGTTGGATGGCGCGCAACGGCAAGGCGTTCGAGAACGCCGAGGGGTCGATGGCCAAGCTGGTGGCCAGCGAGACCGCGGTGTACGTCACCGATGAGGCGATCCAGATTCTCGGCGGCAACGGCTACACCCGCGAGTATCCCGTCGAGCGGATGCATCGCGACGCCAAGATCTTCACGATCTTCGAGGGCACCAGCGAAATCCAGCGCCTGGTGATCGGCCGCGCGATCACCGGCCTCGAGATCCGCTAGACCGTCTGTGATTTCGGTGCACGTAGTTGCGCTGCGCGCAACCAACTACACCGAAATCGCAACTCAGAGCATCGAGACGAACAGTTTGTGGATGCGGCGGTCGCCGGTCATCTCCGGGTGGAAGGCCGTCGCGAGCCGCTTGCCCTGGCGCACCGCGACGATGTGACCGGCGGCCTCGGCGAGCACCTCGACCTCGGGTCCGACGCGTTCGACCCACGGCGCCCGGATGAACACGGCGTGCACCGGCCCGTCGACGCCGCCGAAGGCGATATCGTCTTCGAACGAGTCGACCTGGCGGCCAAATGCGTTGCGTCGCACCGTCATATCGATCCCCTTCAGCGGCGTGGCCTCCCGGCCGGTCGACCCGGCATCGAGGATCTCCGAGGCCAGCAGGATCATGCCCGCACACGAGCCGTACGCAGGCATACCGTCGGCCAGCCGCGACCGCAGGGGTTCGAGCAGATCGAGTTCGCGCAGCAGGTGGCTCATCGCCGTGGACTCCCCGCCGGGGATTACCAGCGCGTCGACGGCCTCCAGTTCTCGCACCCGCCGCACGGTCGACGCCTCCGCCCCGGCCTCGCGCAGCGCCGCCAGGTGTTCGCGGGTGTCGCCCTGTAGCGCAAGGACACCGACGTGCGCAGTGCTCACGGTGTGTAGCCGCGCTTGAAGCGGGTCAGCCCCTCCTGCATGACCGCCGCCACCATCTCGCCGTACTGGTTGAAGATCTTGCCCTGACACAACGACCGGCCCCCGGAGGCCGATGGTGAGGACTGGTCGTAGAGCAGCCACTCGTCGGCGCGAAACGACCGCATGAACCACATCGCGTGATCGAGCGAGGCCACCTGCAGATGCTTACGCTCCCCGGAGTGGTGCACCTGGGCCGATCCCAACAGCGTCAGATCGCTCATATAGGCCAGCGCGCAGATGTGCAGCACATAGTCGTCGGGCAGCGGATCGCGATGACGGAACCACACCTGCTGCTGAGAAGCCTTGCCGGGCAACCGGGTCAGCTTCTCCTGCGGCACGATGCGGACGTCCCACTCGGCGAACTGGTTGAAGCCCGCATCGTCGAACGCCTTGATCTCGGTCAGTCCCGGACAGTCGTCGGGTGGCGGCGCCACCGGCATCGCGTCCTGGTGCTCGATTCCGCTCTGGTCGGTCTGGAAGGAGGCCGACATCGAGAAGATGGTCTCGCCGTGCTGGATCGCATTGACGCGACGGGTGATGAAAGACCCGCCGTCGCGCAACCGCTCGACGATGTAGACCGTCGGCGCCTTGGCATCGCCCGGGCGCAGGAAGTAGCCGTGCAGCGAATGCACCTGAAACGTCGGGTCGACCGTGCGCACCGCAGACACCAGCGACTGGCCCGCCACGTGTCCGCCGAAAGTGCGCTGCAGGAAACCGGATTCGGGGCTGAACACGCTTCCCCGATAAATGTTGACCTCGAGCTGTTCGAGATCGAGGATCTGTTCGATCGCCATTCGGTCGGTTACCAGCCGCGTTCGGCGAGCCGGTGTGGCGCTGCGACACTCTCCACGTTGATGCCGACCATCGGCTCACCCAATCCGCGCGACACCTTGGCCAGCACGTCGGGATCGTCGTAGAACGTGGTGGCCTTGACGATGGCCGCGGCGCGCGCTGCGGGGTCGCCGGACTTGAAGATGCCCGAGCCGACGAACACCCCCTCGGCGCCGAGTTGCATCATCATCGCCGCGTCCGCCGGGGTCGCGATGCCGCCTGCGGTGAACAGCGTCACAGGCAGCTTGCCTGCCCGAGCCACCTCGACCACCAGGTCGTAGGGAGCCTGCAATTCCTTGGCCGCGACGTACAGCTCGTCCTCCGACAGCGAGGTCAGCCGACGGATCTCACCGCCGATCTGACGCATATGGGTGGTCGCGTTGGACACGTCGCCGGTGCCGGCCTCGCCCTTCGAGCGGATCATCGCCGCGCCCTCGGTGATGCGGCGCAGGGCCTCACCGAGGTTGGTCGCACCGCACACGAACGGGACGGTGAACTTCCACTTGTCGATGTGGTGGGTGTAGTCGGCAGGCGTCAGCACCTCGGACTCGTCGATGTAGTCGACACCGAGGCTCTGCAGAATCTGCGCCTCCACGAAGTGGCCGATGCGAACCTTGGCCATCACCGGGATGGTGACCGACGAGATGATCCCTTCGATGAGGTCAGGATCACTCATGCGCGCGACGCCACCCTGGGCGCGGATGTCGGCGGGCACCCGTTCGAGCGCCATGACCGCGACCGCACCGGCGCCCTCGGCGATCTTGGCCTGCTCGGGAGTGACCACGTCCATGATCACGCCGCCCTTGAGCATCTCGGCCATGCCGCGCTTCACCCGGGCTGTTCCGGTATGGCCAGAGCCGTTGTGATGCGAGCCGTTCGCTGCGGTTTCCACTGCTATCTCCTCCGATTGCTACCGATCCAGTGTAGTGGGGCCGCCAAATCAATTGGATCCGCAGTCCGCGGACGGTGACTTGCGAACCGCTGCCGTGACGGCTCCCCCACCGGGAATCAGTTCAGATGCCATTGTCTCATCACACCGGCGATAGCCGACAATTCAGCAGCGCTCGAGTGACCCACGCTGCACGGGAGAGACCTGAAGCCGGCGATTCGGCCGCCGCGGCACCTGGCGCCCGCGTCCCCTGCTGAACCTCTCCGATGCGCTGACGACGGCGATCCGTGGACGATAAGCTGCCTGCGCGCTGGGAGCCGACCGGCTGTCCGCTGATTCTGGGTCCAAGGAATGACAGGAGCGGGCAGATGACAAGCACTCCCATCGGGTTCACGTCGCTGGTAGCCGCACTCGCACTGGGCGTATGGGGCATCGGCGCCGTGGATGTCACGCACGAGGTCGCATTCGCCTCAGCAGGGACACACGGTGTCGCGGAGAGTCCGATGCTTCCGACGGAGATGCACGGTGATCCCGACGAAGCGAGCAACTACTGGAGCCAGCAGAACTTCCAGGATTGCGGCCTGATGGCGGTCGCCACCGTCGTGGGCCTCACCACTGGGAAGGCACCCACGGAGCAGGAAATCGTGGCGGTGGCCTCTAGCCTCAAGAGTCCCGGCAGCGACCGGCCGATCTATACACCACCCAATCCGAACGATCCGAACTCGGACAACGGAACCGACTCCGACGACCAAGTACTTCTCCTGAAGCACTATGGCGTCAACGCCACCGCCACTGACGACGATCTGGCTGCCCAAACCGGTTTGGCCACCGGTATTCCCGCGCTCATCACTTACCTCGACAGCGGGCGTCGACTGATCGCGGGCGTCAACTCCGAGACGATCTGGGCGGAGGATGGCAGCCACACCGACGACGACCACTCCGTCGTCGTGAGCGGTGTGGACCCGGAGGCGGGAATCGTCTACCTCTCCGACAGCGGGAGCGAGGACGGCGACGGCGAACAAGTACCCATTGACGTCTTCGAGAAGGCGTGGGCGCCCGGTGCGCACGATTTGATCGTGGCCGGCTGACGACCCGTCAGCGAATCTGCACTGTCGGCCCCGTGGGGCGGGTTCCCCCGTCGGCCAGAACGGCGGCCTGATCGAGCAGTTCGCCTAGTTGCAGCGGGTAGACGGTCTCGCCACCGGCCGCCAATTCTTGAATCACAGTCTCATCGCACCAGCGGTAGCCGTGAATCGTGCGTCGTTCCAGCGCTGTATGACCGCCCATCGTCGGCTCGAATCGTGTTGTGCGGTGCACGAAGAACAGCTCTTGGCTGCGGATCACCGAACCGTCGAACTCGAAGACCGCCTGCCGCCGCCACAACGGGCCGACCAGGTCGCGGGCGGCCACCCGCAGACCGGTCTCCTCGCCGACCTCCCGTGCCGCGGCGGCCGCGAGCTCCTCGCCCGCCTCCACGGCGCCGCCGACGGTGAACCACCAGCGCGGCGGATCGGACAGCGCCGGGTCCGAACCGCGAAACAACAGCACGGCGCCGGTCTCGTCGAGCAAAACCACCCGCGCCGACGTGCGCCAGCTCACCTCCGACCGCCCTCCGGTACCGTCTCGGACCGCTCGACGATTTCGAAATATGTTGGCAGCGCGGCGGTTCCACCGAGCCGCAACATGCGCACCACCGGCCGTTCGCGCAGAGCCAGAGTGTCGCGCACCGCGTCGTTGTGGAATCGCCGGGCCAGCACCACCCGCGCTTCGGCGTCGGTCAGTTCGGCGACCAGAGCATGCGGCACCAACCGGGGGTCCACCTGGGCCAGCGCCGCGGAAAGGTCATTCTCGGCACCCTCGCGGGCGGACCTCGGTGCCCGTTCGGCGGCGTCGGCGAGCACGGCCAGCCGCGTCGCTTCCGGTCCATTACCGTAGGCATCGACGGCGACCGCGCGGGCGACGACGGCACGGCGCGCCAACGCTCCGTCGAGCGCCTGCCAGGACAGGTCGTATCGCACATGCAATCGATCGAGCCGGTTGGCGGTCTGCAAGGCCCACGCGCCGACCACCAGGATGACCACGACCAGCACCGCCAGCGCGATCACGACGATCCAGGTGATCACCGGACGCCTCCGGTCGCCTTCCTGGCCCTCGCTGTCGCCGTGGCCCTGGCCTTGGCTGAGCTGTCACCACCGGAAACCGTCACCGTGCTGCCCGACCCGGAGACGGTCTCGTACACTCGCATGACCTGTCGGGCCACCACAGACCAGTCGTAGGGCCGGACGGCTTGGGTGGCGGCGGTGACGTAGTGCCCGCGCACCGCATCGTCGGCGAGCACCTCGATCAACCCCTCGGCCAGCGCCGCCGCGTCGTCGACCGGGACGAGGCGGCCGGCCCTCCCGTCGTCGAGCACCTGCCGGAACGCGTCCAGGTCGCTGGCGACCACGACGGTGCCTGCGGCCATCGCCTCGACGAGCACGATGCCGAAGCTCTCGCCCCCCGTGTGGGGTGCGCAGTACACGTCGGCACTGCGCATCGCCGACGCCTTGACCGCGTCATCGACCTGACCGAGAAAGCGCAGATGCGACGCGAGGTCGCCCGCATCATCACGCAGTTCGTCCTCGTCACCGCGACCGACGACGAGGACCTCGACATCGGGGAACCGTTCGACCAGCGTGGGCAGCGCGCGCAGAAGGACGGCCATGCCCTTGCGCGGTTCGTCGAAGCGGCCCAGGAACAGCACCGACCTACCCGGGCGGGGATAGCCTTCGAGCAGCGGCGCGGACGCGAACGCCGCCACGTCCACCCCGTTGGGGATGACGACGGCGTCGCTGCCCAACGCCTCCATCTGCCAGCGGCGGGCCAGGTCCGAAACCGCGATGCGCCCGACGATCTTCTCGTGCATCGGCCGCAGGATCGGCTCGAAAACGGTCAGCGTCAACGACTTTGTGGTCGACGTGTGGAACGTCGCGATGATCGGGCCCTCGGCGATGTTGAGGGCGAGCATCGACAAGCTGGGGGCGTTGGGCTCGTGCAGGTGCAGCACGTCGAAGTGGCCGTCGGCCAGCCACCGCTTGACCAGGCGGTGCGTGGCCGGCCCGAACCGGAGGCGTGCGATCGATCCGTTGTACGGAATCGGCACGGCCTTGCCGCCGGAGACGACGTAATCGGGCAGCTGCGCACCCGGCGACGACGGGGCCAGGACGCTGACGTGGTGGCCCAGGCTCTGCATCACCTCGGCCAACTGCAACACGTGCGACTGCACTCCACCCGGCACATCGAACGAGTACGGGCAGACCATGCCGATCCTCACGGGCTGGCCTCCAGCCTCGCGCGCCGCTCCGCCGACAGGTCGGCCAGCCACTGCGGTTGCATCATGTGCCAGTCGGCCGGGTGGGCGGCGATGTTGCGGGCGAACCGGTCGGCCAACGCCTGGGTGATGACGGTGACGTCACCCGACGACGTGTCGATCTCGGGAAACACCCGCATGCCCCACCCATCGCCTTCGAACCAGCAGTGCACCGGGAACAGCGCCGCCCCGGTCTCGATGGCGAGTTTGGCCGAGCCCGCGGGCATGCGCGTGGCTTCGCCGAAGAAATCCACCTCGACCCCGCTGCGGCTGAGGTCACGGTCGGCCATCAGGCACACCGGCCGGTTGTCGCGTAACCGCTCGGCGAGCACCTCGAACGGGGGCCGGTCACCGCCGGTCAGCGGGACGACTTCGAAACCCAGGCCCTCCCGGTACGCGACGAAGCGGTTGTACAACGACTCGGGCTTGAGGCGTTCGGCGACCGTGGTGAACGTGCCGTAGTTCTGGGCCAGCCAGACCCCCGCCATGTCCCAGTTGCCGCTGTGCGGCAGCGACAGCACCGCGCCGCGGCCGGCGTCCAACGCGGCCCACAGCAGGTCGACGTGGTCGACGACCAGTTCGCGGGCGATCGCCTCGTGGTCCATCGTCGGTAACCGGAAGGCCTCCCGCCAGTATCGGGCGTAGGAAGCAAGCGAAGCACGAACCAGGCCGTCTGGCACCTGCTCGGGCGGTACACCGACGACACGGGCCAGGTTCTTGCGCAGCTGTTCAGGCCCACCGCCGCGCGCCGCGAAATGGGCACCGGCGTCGAAAGTGTTGCGCGCGAAGAACTCCGGCATCGCGCGCACCATCCGCCAGCCCGCCGCGTACCCCCAATCCGCCAACCGGCCACCCAACGGGTTGGCACTGGCCGACGGCCCCGAGGGGGTGGTCGTCACGGCTCTCTCGCCTCCGGTTCGTCCCCGCCCGCGTCGGTGGCGTCGGGTTTGGCGATCCGATCCATTGCTCCCGGTGAGGTCCGCACGCTGTGCACGCGTTGCCCCAGCGTCACCAGGCTGGCCACCGCAAGCACCCACATCGCGATGTGCAGCAGCCATACGACCCCGAACAGACCGGACAGCCCCGCGCCCAGCAGCACGATGATCAGCCGCTCCGGACGTTCGATCAGACCGCCCTCCCCTGACAGTCCGCTGGCTTCGGCCCTGGCCTTGATGTAGGAGATGACCTGCGAGGTCACCAGGCAGATCGCGGTCGCGACCACCAGCGATGCGCTCTGCAGCCCGAACGCCGCCCACCACAACAGCCCGCAGAAGATGGCGCCGTCGCTGATGCGGTCGCAGGTGGCGTCCAGCACCGCCCCGAAGCGGGTGCCTCCGCCGCGCTGGCGGGCCATCGCACCGTCGAGCATGTCGGCCAGCACGAAGAGCCACACGACGAACGAGCCCCACCACAAATGACCGATCGGGTACAGCGTCAACGCCCCCAGCACTGAACCCGCGGTGCCCAGGATCGTGATGCTGTCCGGGGTGAACCCTGCGCGCAGCGCACCCTTGGCGATCGGCGTACTGATTTTCTCGTACGCCGCGCGGGTCATCAGGTAGAAGTTGCTCACTGCTGTCTCGCCCATTCGGTGGCCAGCAGTTCACGGGTCTCACGCAGCAACTGCGGCACCGCTTTCGAGCCGCCGATGATCGTGATGAAGTTCGCGTCGCCGCTCCAGCGCGGCACCACGTGCATGTGCAGATGATCGGCCAGCGAGCCGCCCGCCGACTGGCCCAGGTTGAGCCCTACGTTGAAACCGTGCGGGTGAGAGACCGACTTGATCACGCGAATGAGCTTCTGCGTGAACGAGATCAGCTCGAAACTCTCGTCGGGGTTGAGGTCCTCCAACTCGGACACCCGTCGATAGGGCACCACCATCGAGTGCCCCGGGTTGTACGGGTAGAGGTTGAGCACGATGTAGACGGACTCGCCGCGCGCGACGACCAGTCCCTCCTCGTCGGGCATCGTGGGGATGTCGGTGAACGGCTGGCGGGACTTGCCCGAGCCCGCCGACCCGCCCTTCATGGGCGCTTCGGCGATATAGCTCATCCGGTGCGGTGTCCAGAGCCGCTGCAGATGGTCAGGGTCACCGGCACCGCGGTCGACCACCGTGTGCTCGTTGATGCCGCTGTCGGCTTGCTCTTCGGCGCTCACTTGGCTGTGCCCGCCTCGAGCAGTTCGGCTGTGGGAGCGGCGTTTCGACGGCTCGCGATCCAGTCGGTGATCGCGGCGACGGCCTTGTCGCGCGGTACGCCGTTGATCTGGGTGCGGTCACCGAACCGGAAGCTGACGGCGTCGGCCTCGACGTCGCGGTCCCCCGCCACCAACATGAACGGCACCTTCTGGTTGGTGTGGTTGACGATCTTCTTGGCCATCCGGTCGTCGCTGGCGTCCACCTCAGCCCGGACACCCTTCATCTTCAGTTGCGTCGCAAGGCCGTTCAGATACGGAACGTGGTCGTCGGCGACGGGAATGCCGACCACCTGCACGGGCGCCAGCCAGGCCGGGAAGGCCCCGGCGTAGTGCTCGGTGAGGATGCCGAAGAACCGCTCGATCGAGCCGAACAGCGCGCGGTGGATCATCACGGGCCGCTGTCGCGATCCGTCCGCGGCGGTGTACTCCAACTCGAAGCGCTCCGGGAAGTTGAAGTCCAGCTGGATGGTCGACATCTGCCAGCTGCGGCCCAGCGCGTCTTTGACCTGAACCGAAATCTTCGGACCGTAGAAGGCCGCGCCGCCTGGATCGGGCACGAGGTCGAGCCCGGAGGCGGCGCCGACCTCGGCCAGCACATCGGTGGCTTCTTCCCACAGCTCGTCTGAGCCGACGAACTTCTCGGGGTCCTTCGTGGACAGCTCGAGATAGAAGTCCGTCAGGCCGTAGTCGGCGAGCAGGTCGAGGATGAAGCGCAGCAGTGAGGTCAGCTCGTCACGCATCTGTTCGCGGGTGCAGTAGATGTGCGAGTCGTCCATCGTCAGCCCGCGAACCCGCGTCAACCCGTGCACGACACCGGAGAGCTCGTAGCGATACACCGTCCCGAATTCGAAGAGCCGCAATGGAAGTTCGCGGTACGAACGCCCACGCGACCGGAAGATCAGGCAGTGCATGGGGCAGTTCATCGGCTTGAGGTAGTAGTCCTGGCCAGGTTTGCGCACTGTGCCGTCGGGGTCGAGTTCCGCGTCGAGGTGCATCGGCGGGAACATGCCGTCGGCATACCAATCGAGGTGTCCGGAGATCTTGAACAGCTCGGCCTTGGTGATGTGCGGGGTGTTGACGAACTGGTAGCCGGCCTCGATGTGCTTGCGCCGCGAGTAGTCCTCGAGCTCGCGCCGGATGATCCCACCCTTGGGATGGAAAACGGCCAGCCCCGAACCGATTTCGTCGGGGAAGCTGAACAGGTCGAGCTCGGCGCCGAGCTTGCGATGGTCGCGGCGTTGCGCCTCCTCGATGAGCTCGAGGTGCTTGTCGAGCGCTTCTTGCGACTCCCAGGCCGTGCCGTAGATCCGTTGCAGGCTGGCGTTGTTCTGATTGCCGCGCCAGTAGGCCGCTGAGCTGCGGGTGAGCTTGAACGCCGGGATGTACTTCGTCGTCGGGATATGCGGGCCACGGCACAGATCGCCCCAAACACGTTCGCGGCTACGGGGATTGAGGTTGTCGTAGGAGGTCAGCTCGTCGCCACCGACCTCCATCACGTCGGGATCGCCGGACTTGTCGTCCACCAGCTCGAGTTTGTAGGGCTCGTTGGCGAGTTCTTCGCGCGCTTGGTCTTTCGACTCGTAGACGCGCCGAGAGAACAGCTGGCCTTCTTTGACGATCTGGCGCATGCGCTTCTCCAGCGCAACGAGGTCTTCGGGCGTGAACGCGCGCTCGACGTCGAAGTCGTAGTAGAACCCGTCGGCGATCGGCGGACCGATGCCGAGCTTGGCCTGCGGGAAGAGATCCTGCACGGCCTGTGCGAGCACGTGCGCGGTGGAGTGTCGGAGCACGCTGCGGCCGTCGTCGGTGTCGGCGGCCACGGGAGTCACCTCGACGTCGGAGTCGGGCGCCCAAGACAGGTCGCGCAGCCGGCCATCGGCGTCGCGGACGACGACGATGGCGTCGGATGCGCCCCGGCTCGGCAGGCCCGCCTCGCGCACCGCCTCCCCCGCAGTCGTCCCGGCAGCGACCCGGATCAGGGCTGCTGGGGTGCGGTTGGTGGCGGCGCTCATCGGTGACTCTCCAGTTTCATTGTCAACAGACTCGAGGACGCGACCATGCTATCGGTGCCCACCTGCGATCGGCCCCGTCAGGACCCGATGCCCAGAGGGCTCTGAAGCAGCTTGTGCTCCAGCCCAACGAGGTCGCCGAAGAAGTTGACCGCGCCCAACAGCCACAGCGTGGCGAACACCACCAGCGCGGTGAACACCCCGCCGAGGATCTGCACGATGCTGTGCTGACGATGAAACCAGTCCATCGCCTTGTCGTAGCGATCCTTGGCGTAACCCAGCAGCCGTCGCGCCCACTCGAACTCGGTGGCCAGGATGCCGAGGCCGACGAAGACGATCGCCCAGCCCGGGCCCGGGTACGGGATGGCCAAAATGCCCAGCCCCAGGACCACGGCACCGACGACGCCCACCCCGATGCGGTACGCGAAGTTGATCGAGCGTCGGTCCCGGACCCGGTCGCGCCACCGTCCGAGGCGCCGTTTCACGTCTGCAGCGTTCACGGCTGGCCCGGTTTGAGTTTGACGAACAGCGCCTGTGCCTCGGCCAGCACGGTATCGCAGTCGAGCAGTCGCCCGGAGACGAAGATCTTGCGGCCGTCGATCCGGTCGATCCCCGCCTGCACCTGGAACTGCTTCTCGACGTGCGCGATGTGCCGGTAGTCGATGTGCAGAAATGCCGTGCGCTGGGCCCTACTGCCGCTGAGCTTGAACGCGGTGAAACCCAGCAGGGCGTCGAACAGCTGCGCGACGCTGCCGCCGTGGGCAGCCCCGTTGCGGCCGAGGTGGAAGCGGCGGAACTCGGCGGTGCCTTCGATGCGCTGATCGTCGGTGACCTGCACGTCGAGCGGGATCGACAAGATGTTGCCGCGGTTGGGCAGGTCCAGGCGTCGGCCGGACGGTGAGGACCATTCGTCGGCGTAGTAGGGGGCGAGCAGCTGCGAGACCTTCTCGATCTGGTCGGCGGCTTCGCTGATCACATCGTCGGGGGCATCGGCGGCGCGGGCATGATCCTGCAACGTGCGGACCGCTTCGATGAAGCGCCCGTAGTCGGGTCCACCGCTATCGGTGGCCACCGGCGGGTTGAAGCCACCACCGGGCGGCCGCTCTGAGCTCACCCGTCCACCGTATTGCCTCGCTCAGTCGCCGGCGGCTCCGGCTTTGCTCAATGTCTCGAACTCGTCGTCGGACAGGTCGATCTCGGCGGCGGCGACGTTCTCCTCCAGATGGGCCACCTTGGAGGTGCCGGGGATCGGCAGCATCACTGGCGAGCGTTTGAGCAGCCACGCCAACGCCAGCTGCGAGGCCTTGGCGTGATGGTCGGCGGCGATGCGCTGCAGTGGCCCGTCGGGCGCGGCCAACGGCCCGGCGGCCAGCGGAAACCAGGGGATGAACCCGATGTTGCGGGCTTCGCAGGCGTCGAGCACCGGTTCGGCGGAGCGGACGCTGAGGTTGTACATGTTCTGCACGGTCACAATCGGTGCCACCTTCTGTGCGGCCTCGAGCTGGTCGACGGTGACCTCGGAGAGGCCGATATGGCGGATCTTGCCTTCCTGCTGCAGCTTGAGCAGTTCGCCGACCTGGTCCTCGGCGGGGAACTTGGTGTCGATGCGGTGCAGCTGGAACAGGTCGATGGTCTCGACGCCGAGGCGCCGGAGGCTCATCTCGCACTCCTGGCGCAGGTACTCCGGGTAGCCAAGCACCGGCCACACGTCGGGTCCGGTGCGCAGCAACCCCGCCTTGGTTGCGACGACGACACCGTCATAGGGGTGCAGCGCCTCGCGGATCAGCTCCTCGGAGACGTAGGGGCCGTAGGAGTTGGCGGTGTCGATGAAGTTGACCCCGAGTTCGACGGCGCGACGCAGGACCCGCAGACACTCGTCACGGTCCTGGGGAGGACCCCAGACTCCCTTGCCGGTCAACCGCATTGCGCCGAAGCCGAGCCGGTTGACCGTCAGGTCGCCGATGATGAACGTGCCGGACGCCTGTGCGACGGGGGTGGTCATGTCATCGACCGTACGCCGACGATGGCAAGGTAGCGCTGGTGAGGCTCAGCGATCTCGCCGCGCTCCCGCTGACGTATCCCGAGGTGGGTGCCACCGCCGGCACGCTGCCGCCCGGGTACCACCACGTGCACAAGACGGCGGTCATCGGCCATGGCCGCGAACGCTTCGACGAAGCCGCAGCGGCCGGCATGCGATGGGGCATGCTGCGCGGCGCAGGGGTGCGAGTTGAGGCGACGACGGAGGTCGCCGAGGTCGGCTCGGAGGTCCTCGTGCACCTCGGCCCGATCGCGGCACCGTGTCGCGTGGTCTACGTGGTCGACAACCGCCATGCTCGCGGATTCGCTTACGGCACGCTGCCCGGTCACGCGGAGTCGGGTGAGGAGCTGTTCCTGGTCCGCTACGACCCGGCTTCCGACGAGGTGTCGGCCGTGGTGACCGCGTTCTCCCGGCATGCGACCTGGTGGAGTCGCCTCGGGTCGCCGGTGACGTCGCTGGTCCAGCGGGTGGTCACCGACCGGTATCTGAGGGCGCTGTAGCGCGCGGATCTGCGGTGCAGATAAAAAATGCACTGGCGACGGCTTTCGTCACCGATAATTACGAGCTGTCGGCAGGTCGATCTTGAACTTGCCCGCGTAATCTGGACGACGGTGAAGGACTCCGAATGGTGATGGCGAACAGACCCGACGAACGCGAGGATGCGCACCTGCGCATCGCGGAGCTGGTGCGCGGGCTCTACAGCCGACCCGATGCGGACACCGTGATCGCGGAGTTGGCCGAACATGCGGCCGTCGAGATTCCCGGGGCCCGGTACGCCGGTATCACGATCACCCGCAAGCCCAAGAGCGTCGAGACGCCTGCGGCCACGCATATGTACCCGATGCTGTTGGACAAGATTCAGCAGCGCCACCAGGAGGGTCCGTGCCTGACCGCGGCGTGGGACAAGAAGGTGGTCTACGTCGCCGATCTCCACACCGACGACCGTTTCCCGCTCTATCGCCGGGATGCCTTGGCGGAGACGCCAATTCGCTCAATCATGGCGTTCCAGTTGTTCATCGAGGGCGAGACGATGGGCGCGCTCAACGTCTATTCCGAGGAACCCGACGCCTTCGGTGAGGAGTCCAGGAGCCTGGGACTGGTGTTCGCCGCCCATTCGTCGGTGGCCTGGAATGCCGCGCGCCGCGACGAACAGTTTAGGCAGGCCCTGGCCAGCCGCGACACCATCGGACAGGCGAAGGGCATGATGATGGAACGCTACGGCGTCGACGCCGTCCAGGCCTTCGATCTCCTACGCAAACTGTCGCAGGACTCCAATGTGCCGCTACTCAAGATCGCCAAGGAGATCGTGGACAAGTCGCGCCCCTGAACGCGAAGTCCCTTTACCGGGCGATCACCCGCGGAACCTCTGGATTCGCCGGTTCGACCCGCGGTCGCGGCACCTCGATGTTGTTCTCCTGCACCAGGACAGGGTCTCCGACCTTGACGTGGTCGAAGTACCACTCGGCGTCTGCAGGACTGAGGCTGATGCATCCGTGGCTGACGTTCTCGTGGCCCAGTGAGTTGATCGCCCACGGCGCCGAATGCACGAAGATGCCACGTCTGGTGAGCCTTACAGCCCATTCCACGTCGAGCAGGTAGCCGTCGTCCGCGGTCACGGGGATGCCGACGCTGCTCGAATCCATCTTCACTTCGCGTTCTTTGCCCAATACGGGGAAAGTCCCCACCGGCGTCGGGTATTCGGGCCTGCCCATCGAGGCCGGAAAGACCCCGGGCTCACCGAAGAAGGGCCGGTGGTGCGGCGAAGGCAGTTTGTCGGGTGGGACCCCGTCAATCGTGACCGTGAAGGTGTGGTCGGCGATATTGGCAACGCCGACAACCGCGGCGCCGGTGGCGATGTTCGTCTTGAAGCCGCCGACAGACAGCGCAATGGTGCTGTGGGCGGGCCAGAATTCGTCGGGCGCCCAATGGACGGTCTTGGCGTCGAGCCACTCGAACGTGCCCGTCATCGGGGGCGTCGAGGTGATATCGAGCAACCGCTCGGCCGCATCCCTGTCGACGACGGAGTGCTTGAACGTCACTATCACGGGATGTGCGATGCCCACGACCTGATCCTCGGCGGGCAATATGGACGCGATGGCACTTCTCACCGCCTGGCTAGCGGCCGCCGCACCTTCGCCGGCCGGCCCAACGACCACACTGGTAGCGACGACAACGGCGGCGAGAACACACCGAAGTACAGCACGCAATCTTGGTGCCTCCCTTGAAATTACAACGATGTCAATAATGGTAGGTCAGCCGGAGTGCTTTAGGGCCAAGAGCGCGTAGGCAATTCGATTAAGTCTCAGTCACGGTTCGGCCACAGAATCCGCCCCGCCGAGGCCAGCGCAATTCGACTGGCCGCCAATGAATTTGGCCCGGCAGCGAGACTTGCTCGCCGCCGGGCCAAACCGGAGGGACTATCCTCGGTGGGCCGTCAGGTCACCGGTCCTGGCGGAGTGGGCTGACCCGGGACAGGCGCTCCGGGCGCCGGTGGACGGGATGGGTCTCCCTTGCCCTTTCCGGCCAGCCCGCCCATCTCCGTGAGCGGAGCGCCGACCACTGCGGGAGCGCCGCCCACGATCGGAGCTCCGGCCACTGGCGGCACCAGCGGCGGGGGCACAAGCGGTGGCACCAGGGGCGGAGGCACCAGGGGCGGAGGCACGACCGGCGGCACCAAAGGCGGCGCGATCGGAGGCGGGCCGGGAAGTGCCATCGGCACGCCGGCCATATCTGTCAGCGGAGCACAGACGGGTGCCCCGGGTGCTCCGGCAGGTGCACCGCCCTTCGATTCCACACATTCATATCCCCCGGCCGAGGCGGCCGGGCTCAGTGCGATGGCCGCTCCGATGGCCGCACCCAACAATCCAGCCCCCACAGCTGCCGCGATGTTGACTCCTTTAAAGGTCGTCATCGACGTTGATCCCTCCACTCACACTCATACTTTCGTTCAACCGAGGCAGCAGGTCTTGCATGCCGTACCGAGGTCGCGTCCGTACGACCGCGTTAATATCAGCAGGCGATTGTCAAGGACTCGCCACGCCGCACCGCACCGTTTCCAAATGGTGACCGCTTCGGCATGGGAGAGCCGCATTGGACGTCGGCCGCGGCCTCGATCTCCGGTCCCACCTGCGGTTCTGCCGCCCTCACCGTCGTCGCCCAGATAACGGTCAGCAGATGCATTCAAAGGGGCTTCGGTGTTTCGGGCCTGTTGACCACGGGCATCACTGTCGCGACACGTCAGGACAAGTCAGAGGTTGGTATGTGATGACGGTGGAATCGAGATCTGGCGCCGACGCGTCGGTCGGCGAGTTGATGAGCCAGTTGTCGACGCAGACGTCGCGGTTGATCCGCGACGAAATGCGGTTGGCGCAGAAGGAATTTCAGGAATCGGCCAGACATGCCGGGATCGGCGCGGGCTTGTTCAGCGTGGCGGGCCTGCTGGCCTTCTTCGGCGCGGCGACCTTGATCGCGGCGGGGGTGGCGGCGTTGTCTCTCGTGCTGCCCGTTTGGGCCGCGGCGCTGATCGTCGCGGCAGTACTTTTCGTGATCGCGGGCATCGCGGCCCTGGTGGGACGCAGCCAGGCTCGGGAGGTCACACCGGCGGCGCCGAAGACCGTCGAGACGGTAAAAGCAGACATCCAAGAACTAAAGGACGCCCGGTCATGACCGCACCGAACCCACGCCCCGAGCCCGGCCCGGATGCGGGCGTCGACGACATCGAGGCCGACATCGAGCAGACCCGCCAGGAACTTGGCGAGACGGTCGAGGCGCTGCAGGCCAAGTTGGATGTAAAGGCGCGCGCGAAGGAGAAGGTCGACGAGACCAAGGAGCACGCCAAGGACAGGGCGGCCGAGACCAAGGAGCGCGTCGTCGAGAAGGCGGACACGCTCCGGCACACCGCCACCGACAATCCGAAGCAGACAGTGCCGATCGCAGCGATCGTCGCCGTGCTCGCCGTTGTCGGGATCATCGTGTGGCGACGCAGGCGCTAGGCCGGCCGCTACGAACCGAAACGGAAGCGACGGCCGGTGACGCGTCGCGGAAGCACGCGGATGTAGTGGTCCTTGGTGTGCGCGGTCCAGGGCAGTAATTGCGCCTTCTCGGCCTCCGCACGGTCGTCATCGTCGTGCACGGTCCGCGCAACGCCCCGCACGATGACGCTCCATCCTTCGCCGACGTTGTGATCGTCGGCTTCGAAGAGCACGTCGCGGTTGACCGCTGTGCTCACCAACTTGGTGCCCTGTGCCGTGCGGAACAGGAGCGTCTTGCGCTGGACGACAAAGTTCACCGGAAAGATCTCGGGAATTCCATCTGCGCTGGTGACCAGGCGCCCCAACGACACGCTGCCCAGGAGATTCCAGCATTCACTTTCCGGAAGTATCTCGCCGGGCGGCTTCTCTTCAGACATGACGACGACCTGCGAACCGCGAAGTGATCTCCAGAGGCATGAGTTGAGTCTAGGGAGACGGGGCGCGACGCGTCCTGGTGAAGGGGTGGTCCCGGCTGGGTTCGAACCAGCGACCTTCCGCGTGTGAGGCGGACGCTCTCCCACTGAGCTACGAGACCGGAGAGTCGACCGAATGGCCGAACGACGTCGAAGACTAGCACGATCGAAGGTCGCGTCCCGAATCCACCCGACGGGGATTTGGGCCGTCCACTTGCTGGTTCCAGTGCCACGTGCGTCCATCGGTGGTCACATGCCGCGACTATGGCTCGGGGCGTGGATTCTTCGTCTCACGCGAGTCGTACCAGCTGTTTTGAGATGTGAACGGGCAGAGACGCACCGGCGAACGTCGGGATTTGTGCAGCTACACTTTGGTGGACTATCGTCGTCCTTCGCGACGGGCGACGAGTCGTTCGTGGCGCGCGGATGTAGCGCAGTTGGTAGCGCATCACCTTGCCAAGGTGAGGGTCGCGGGTTCGAATCCCGTCATCCGCTCGAAGGTGCAGTGGCATCAACCCCAGCGGTGGAGTGGCCGAGTGGTGAGGCAACGGCCTGCAAAGCCGTGCACACGGGTTCGATTCCCGTCTCCACCTCTACGAAGGTTCGGCGCGATTAGCTCAGCGGGAGAGCGCTTCCCTGACACGGAAGAGGTCACTGGTTCAATCCCAGTATCGCGCACCACAGTTTGTGCAGTTCAGAGGCGCTTTTCAGGATCTGAACGGGCTACATGCCCAATACGTGCCCAACCGGTGCTGGCAGAGCTCGGCTTCGACGATCGCTAACGCGAGGTTGCCGATCATGTCCCAACACCCACACGTTTGACTTGGTGGCCGGCCTTGACCGGGGGACCCGCGAGCTCGGTGGTCTCACCCGGGCGTGGCGGTTCGACCGGATGGCCACGGTCTGTGACCCCGGCAGCCGCCGAGTGACCGCCTCCTTCGCCGGGGTGGCCAAGCACTACGGAGTGACCGTGGCGATTTGTCCGCCCCGGCGTGGCAACCGCAAGGGCGTGGTGGAGAAGGTCAATCACACTGCAGCGCAACGCTGGTGGCGCACTCTCCGACGACATGACCGTTGAGCAGGCTCACGTGAGTTACCCCCGATTGGCTAAGTGAGTGAACCCCCGGACGTGGTCCAGCTACGAGCCACGTCCGGGGCCTCCCGCGGATGTCACCGAAGCGGACGATGTTCGATTTCGAGCGCTCATCCGCCGAAGCCGCCTCTCGTGTCGGTCCGCGACCACCAAGCCACCCTCGGGCCTTGAGTTGCCGGGCTACCCGGTCCTGCCACGCACCCAGCGCGGGACACCTCGATCGAGAATCCGCCTAGAAGCCCGTCACACACGAGCTCGTGCCAAGGGGGGGTTAACCCCCGTCAACTTGGAGGTCAACCTCGTGTTGTCGTGCGGCCGCACCTCGTACTTTGAAGGTATGGCTGACATGAATACCGACCGGAAGGTAATCGAGGGCGCCCTCGCGCTCATCGAGGCTGACGGCGGGTGGACCCAAGGCGCCTACTACCGCGACGCCGATGGCACCCAGGTGCACCCGGCAGTCGACTCGCCGGGCAACTGGGTGCGCGTGCACACCGAGCACGTCGGCGCGGGAGGCTACCGGACACGCACCGAGCCCGTGGCCGCCCCATGCAGCTTCTGCCTGGGAGGGGCGCTACGTACCGCAGCTGGCTACTGGCACAGCGGGCAGCCTTACGCGGCGCAACAGCAGGTCGATCGGCTGGAGTCAATGCTGGTGCGGCTGGCCAATTCCGCCGACGCAATGAACTGGCCGGACCTGAACGCCTTCAACGATGACGTGCACACCACCGCGGCCGACGCGGCGCTGCTACTGAAGCACGCCGCAGCCCATCTCGACGCTCAGGTGCACGAGCGGTCCTGAGCAGCCCATTTCAGGAAGCTCAATGTCGCGGTGAAGCTGAAGAGCACCACATCCGGAAGACGTGGATGAAGCAGAAGATTCTCGCTGCCACCATGGTGGGTGGGCGGTTCGTCGAAGCTGACCGCCGAGGCGCCCGCGAGCCCGGGTGCACTTGCGTGTAGGACGATGCCGGTCAGTAGCGCGAAGGCCCGGAACAGCATCGAGTGCATGGAGACGTTCACAGGTACACGGCATTGTTTGCCCGGCCTGGTTCTACCTCTGACCGGTGAGCCATGTCCCCAAAACCGTTTGAATAGTCAAGGCTTTTGGGAGCGGGCTCGGCGCGACCGCAGTCCTTGATCTGGCCTCGACAGGCAGATCGGATCATTAAGGAACTCCGCGATCTCACGTCCAAAAGACCGGAACGTTCTCGCGTTCAAAGAATGTGGCGCCGTGGACCTGGAGATGATTTTGTCCAGCGTTAGTCCGTTTCTACGCCGTAGCCGCCACGGAGGTACTTTATGGGCGGCCTTCAAGATCTGCTTTGCAGAGTTCTAGCAGCGCCTCGACGTCAAGCTCCGACTCGTCGCCGAGTCTTTTGAGCCATGACCCTTCTTCGTCGGCGTCTCTACACCATGGCGGTGACAAACGACAGCAGCGCGAGTACCAGGACGATGATCCCCACCAGGACGCAAAAGGCGCCGGCCGCGGTCAACTTCTGGGGCCGCCTCGTGTCCTCATTCAGGATGTCTCCGACTGACGTCTTCATCCGCGCGAACAGGTCTGTCCATGAGACGCGCCGCAGACCCTCTCGGGTAGCCGCCGGCTCGCGGCCAGGCTCGTCGGGAACCGTGCCGACGCCGTTGCCGTAGAGCACCACGCCGAACAGGATCAAAACAGCTGCCGAAACCAGTAGCACTACCGCGATTGCAATCACTTGCCCCGTTCCTCACCGAGTCGAAAATCGTTCAAGTCGAACTGCCCTCCGCGCCAACACGAGCCGTGACCCGAAGTCACTTGTGAGCGGATACCAGTGAGGCTTCCCGGTAATCGCGCGGTTGAATCGGCGACCTCGCGACTTCGCCTGCAACTGGGCAGCAGACTTTCCACACGCCGCCGCCGTGCGGACCACCCGGGCGGGAACAACCCCGCGCCTTCTCAATCGAGGGTGTTCTGCCCTGCAGTGACGGGAAAAGGCTCGGCCGCCGTGTCGCACCTACTACGCTTTGCGGAAGACCGACCGGTCCTGACATCGAGGGTGGGACATGATTCGCCAACTGCTCGCCGCCGCCGCGATCGCCGGCGCCGCCGTCTGCGCGGCCCCGTTCGCTTCCGCTGATGACACCGACTACCCCGACACGCCGGGCCGCTACGCCTCCGACGTGCCGGGCATGAACTACGACGCCCACCTCACCGGGCCGTGCTTCAACCTCGAGCGGTTCACCTTCGGGCGCGGACCCGGCGGCGAAGTCCTGCAGTGCCGCTGGATCGAGAACCAATGGCCGCCGATCCCGACCAATCAGGGCTTCTGGCAAGCCTCGTACGAACTCTTCGGCGTCCAAGACGTCGGCGCGCCCTGCCCCAAGCCTCAAGCCGCCGCCCAGACGCCCGACGGCCGCCCGATGCTGTGCCTCGGTGCGCGCGGTTGGCAGCCCGGCTTCTTCACTCGCGAAGGCTTCTTCCCGAGATAACCGTCAGGCCCGCAACGTCTCGCTCGGCGGAGTTCCGTAGGTGCGTTTGTACACGCCGCTGAAGCGGCCTGCGTGAGTGAATCCCCACCGTCCCGCGATCGCCATCACGGTGTCCCTGCGCGGGTCCGCCGTTTGCAGTTCGCGGTGGGCTCGGTCGAGTCGCACGCGCCGAAGGTACTCCAACGGCGTGGTGCCCAGATGTCGCCGGAATGCGTACTGCACCGAGCGTGGCGTCACATTGACGGCAGTGGCAATATCTCTGAGTGTTATTTCCCTGTGGGCGTTCTCGTTGATGAACGTGATCGCGCGCCGCAGCAGGGCGGACTGCACGCGAGCTGGGTCCACATGGTTGCGCATAGCAACTGGCGAATACCCCGACCGCTATGACCGAAACGACTTCCGCGACGTTTCACGTTCGGGGCATGATTTGCTGATGACTAATCGCATCGAAGTCCAGCGGACTATCGCCGCACCCGCACCCGACATCTTCGCCGTGCTGACCGATCCCCAGGGTCACGTAGCGATCGACGCGAGCGGCATGCTGCAGGACGCCGAGGGCGAACCGGTTCGCGCCGCCGGGGACAGCTTCGTCGTGCACATGGACCGCGAAGCGCTCAACGACTTCCCCATGGGCAAGTACGACGTCACCGTCTCGATCCGCGACTTCGAACAGGACAGCTTGATCTCGTGGACGATCCTGGGCCGGATCCGCCCGCAGATCGGTCATGTCTACGGCTACCGCCTCGAACCCGCCGACAACGGCACGCTCGTGACGTCGTTCTACGACTGGTCGGATATCGACCAGCACTGGCGAGAGGCGGGCATCTTCCCCGTCATCTCCGAAAGCGCGTTGCGCGCGACGCTGGGCATCCTCGACCGCACGGTTCAGCGCGGATATCCGCGATCGTCAACCCACAGTTGACGCACAGTCGGCCGTCAACCTAAGGTTGACGCCATGACGCAGCCCACCACGATCACCAACCCGGTCCGGCTCGACGACCTCATCGACGTCATCAAGACCGTGCACTCCGAACCCCTCGAACAGCTCACCGACGCGGTGCTGGCGGCGGAGTCACTCGGCGAGATCGCCGACCATCTGATCGGCCATTTCGTCGATCAGGCCCGCCGCTCGGGAGCGTCGTGGACCCACATCGGTAGGTGCATGGGCGTCACCAAACAGGCCGCGCAGAAGCGCTTCGTGCCCAAGACACCCACTGACGCCGATCTTCTCGACCCCAACGCGGGCTTCGGCCGGTTCACCCCCCGCGCCCGCAACGTCGTCGTCGAGGCCCAGAACATCGCACACGCAGCCGGCAATCCCGAGATCGGATCGGATCACCTCCTGCTGGCGTTGTTCAAGGACCCCGACGCCCTGGCCGCCAAACTGCTCGCCGGCCAGGGGGTCAACGCGGACGCGGTGTCGAAGGTGGTGTCGTTGCCGTCGCCGGCCGACGGAGAGCTTCCCACGCTCATCCCGTTCGACAGCGCCGCCAAAAAGGTGCTCGAGCTGACGTTCCGTCAGGCACTTCGTTTGGGGCACAACTACGTCGGGACCGAGCACATCCTCCTGGCGCTGTGGGAAGCCGAGGCCGACGGCGGACCGCTGCACCGCGCCGGCGTCGACAAGGACCGCTTCGAAAGCGAACTCCTCGACGCGCTGCGGGCGTTCACCAAGGACTGATCTCACACGTGTCCACCCTTCGACGTCTACATGATGTGAGGGTGCGACCGTTCGAAGACGTGGTGGCCGAGCACGGTCCGACCGTGCTGCGCGTCTGCCGCGCGGTCGTCGGTCCCGTCGACGCCGAGGACGCCTGGTCTGAGACGTTCCTGTCAGCGTTGCGCGCCTACCCGCGGTTGCCGGCCGACGCCAATGTCGAGGCGTGGCTCGTCACGATCGCGCACCGGCGCGCCCTTGACGCCGGCCGGGCCCGCTCCCGCAGACCAACGCCCACCGACTCGTTGCCGGAACGGCCCTCATCACGGGCGGACCCCGCCTCCCGCGACCCCGATTTGTGGGACGCCCTGGCGCGACTGCCCATAAAGCAGCGCCAGGCCGTCGCCTACCACCACATCGCAGGCGTGCCGTTCGCCGAGATCGCCGGGCTGCTCGGCAACTCCCCGGACGCCGCCCGCCGCGCCGCGGCCGACGGCATCAAGACCCTGCGCAAGATCTACCGTGAGGAAAGCCGATGACCTTCAACCTTTTCGATGAATTGACCCCCGAGACCGCAGCGCTCGACCGGTTGCACCGACAGCTGGAACGCGCCGCCGACGACCAGGGTGTTCTCGACGTCGCCTACCGCATGATCGACAGCCCGGTCGGCCCGCTCCTGCTGGCCGCCACCACCGTCGGACTGGTCCGCGTCGCCTTCGATATCGAGGGCCACGACGCGGTGCTCACCCGGCTGGCGGAGGTTGTCAGTCCGCGCATCCTGCAAGCACCCGCGCGACTCGACACCGTCGCACACCAACTCGACGAGTACTTCGCCAAGCAACGCACCGCGTTCGAGGTGCCGGTCGACCTACGCCTGGCCGCGGGCTTCCGCCGCAGCGTGATCGAACACCTCCGCGACATCGCCTACGGACAGCGCGCAAGCTATGCGCGCGTCGCCGCCGCCGTCGGCAACCCCCGCGCCGTGCGGGCGGTGGGAAGCGCGTGCGCCCACAACCCCCTGCCGGTGGTGATTCCCTGCCATCGCGTCGTGCGCTCGGACGGGACACCCGGTCAGTACGTCGGCGGCCCGCAGGCGAAGTCGACGCTTCTGAGCCTCGAGGCCGCCTGAGGCGTCGCCTTGGGTCTGCCTGGAAGCGTCTGTAACAGGTTTCAGTCTGTGCGATCATTCGGGGATGCGTCGCTGGTTCGTGCTCCTCGTAGTCGCCATGGCGACTGCCGCCGGGATCGTCGCTGCGCCCGCATCGGCGGTGACCGCCCCGATCGGCAGGCTCGGTGACACCTTGCAAGTGAAGTTCAAGGGTTTGGTCGCCGACATCACCGTGCACAGCGTCGATCCGTCTCCCGTTCCACCCGGCTTCGGCTACGCCCCGCGCCCCCCGCGCCAGCAGGTCTGGCGAGCCTGGGTGACGGTGCATTCCGTCCAGGTGCCGACGCCGTACGCGCAGTCGATCACCTACAGCTTCCGCGGCGTGACGCCGACCGGCGACAGCTACGAACCGCGCAACACTGACGCTCCAGACGCACTGCAGGCCCAACTGACCAACGCACCCGCAGGATCCTCGGTCAGCGGCGCGGTGTTCTGGGACTGCTACCGCGACCTGGTGTCCAACGTGGTGCTGCTCGACAAGATCACCGGTGAGCACCTGGCTCAGTGGAACGTGTAGTCGCCGTTGGGGATTGACGTCACGGCGGCCGTCGACGCCGACTTGCCCGAACTCGCCGACGTCGCCGCCCGCACGTTTCCGCTCGCCTGTCCCCCGGCAGTGACTGCCGACAACGTCGCAGCGTTCGTCGAGGAGAACCTGTCGCTATCGCGCTTCCGCGACTATCTCGTCGACCCCGATCGAGTGGTGCTCGTCGCGCGCACCGGCGCTTCGATCACCGGCTACGCCATGTTGATTCGGGGTGTGCCCGATGACCCCGACGTCCAGCGCGCGGTCGAGTCCCGCCCGGCGGTCGAGGTGTCGAAGATCTATGTGCTGCCCGAGCACCACGGCTCCGGGGTGGCGACCGCGCTAATGAGCGAATCGGTGCGGATGGCCAAGCAACTGGGCGCCGCGGCGGTGTGGCTGGGCGTCAACCAGCAGAACCAGCGTGCGCAGCGGTTCTATGCCAAGCACGGTTTCGCGGTCAGCGGCACAAAGACGTTCCGGTTGGGTGCGGCCACCGAGAACGACTACGTGATGGTGCGCACGTTCTAACGGAGCCGAGTGTGGGCTCGACGCACGTCGCGGCCCGCGAAAGGTGTGTGGGTAACCCACGTTCGCGATCAAAGGGGCTCCCGCGACAACGCGAGCAACCGGGACGTCGCGCGCAGGTACTTCTTGCGGAACCCGCCGGCCAGCATCTCGTCGCTGAAGATGGTGTCGAGCTTGGCGCCCGACGCCACCACCGGGATCCCCGCGTCGTAGAGCCGGTCGGTCAGCGACACCAGGCGCAAGGCCACATTCTGGTCGTCGACTGTGTGCACGCCGGTGAGGAAAACCGTCGCGACACCTTCGATCAACGTCAGGTACCGCGACGGGTGCATGGTCGCCAGATGCACGCACAGTGCGTCGAAGTCGTCGAGCGTCGCACCCGGCGACCGCGCGGCGCGCTCGCGAACCTCGGCGTCCCCAAGCGGTTCGGGAGCCGGCGGCAGATCCCGGTGGCGATAGTCCGGCCCGTCGATGCGCACCGTCTCGAAGATGGATGCCAGCGTATTGATCTCCCGCAAGAAATCCTGGGCCGCGAACCGGCCCTCCCCCAGTTGCTCGGGCAGCGTGTTCGACGTCGCGGCCACCGACACACCGCGCTCGACAAGCTGTGAGAGCAACCGCGAGATCAGCGTCGTGTTGCCCGGGTCGTCGAGCTCGAACTCGTCGATGCACACCACGACGTAGTCGGCCAGCAATTCGATGCACTCGACGAATCCGAAAACGCTTGCCAGTTGGGTTAATTCGCCGAAAGTGGCGAAAGCCTTCGGTTCCGGCAACCGGTAGTACGACGAGGCCAGCAGGTGCGTTTTGCCGACGCCGAAGCCCCCGTCGAGATACAACCCGACACCGGGCAGCACCTCGCGGCGACCGAAGAGCTTCTTCTTACCCGCGCGACGCTGCTGTGCCTGATCGCAGAACCGCAGGCATGACTGCACGGCCGCGGCCTGGGACGGTTCGGCGGGATCGGGGATGTAGGTGTCGAAGCTGACGTCGGAGAAGGTGGGTGGGGGCGCGAGTTGGGCGATCAACCGGCCGGGGGTGACGTCGGGGTGGCGGTCGACGAGATGCTGCACCGCTTCGGACCCGTCCATGCACGCACCCTATCGACGTGCTGCAATCATCTTCATGCCCGATACCGCCCCTGCGGCGCAGTTCACAGTGCTCGGGCCCGACGGCGCACCGATCGACGGCACCGACGGGCGGCTCGGCGACTTCTACGCCTACCCCGCCGAGCTGCGCGGGTGCTGGGTGCGCGGCAACATGATCGCCAGCATCGACGGCGGAGCGACCGCCGGCGGCAAGACCGCGGCGCTCGGAGCGGCCGGCGACCGCAGCGTCTTCGAGCAGATGCGCTACGCCGCCGACGTCATCCTCGTCGGTGCGGCCACCGTGCGCACCGAGAACTACTCCGGCGCGCATGTGCCCGTCCCGCAGCGGGGCGCCCGGCAGGCGCGCGGCCAGGCGGAGGTGCCGCCGATCGCCGTCATCACAAGATCCGGCGACCTCGACCCCGGCGCCCGCTTCTTCACCCGCACCGAAGTGCCGCCGTTGATCCTGACCTGCTCTGCGGCCTGCGACGCCACCCGCAAACGCCTCGGCGGGGTGGCCGAGGTGATCGACGCGTCGGGCCCCCGGCCCGACGAGGTTGACGCAGCGACCGCGCTGCAGGCGCTCGCCGAACGCAAGCTGTTGCGGGTGCTCTCCGAGGGCGGCCCGCTGATCTTGAGCCTGCTCATCGAGAACGACCTGCTCGACGAGCTTTGTCTGACGGTGGCCCCGTTCCTGGTCGGCGGCAAGGCACCCCGCATCGCTTCCGGCCCTGGCGAGGTGCTGACGCGGATGCGCCCGGCGCATGTGCTGAGCGACGACGACGGCTATCTCTACACCCGCTACGTGCGGCTCGACTGAACCACGCTTCAGTACTGTGGTCGGCATGCATCGGCGTGGTCAGCTGGTTCGGCTTCTCAGCCTGGCGACCGCCGTGGCTTTCGTCGCGGCGTGCGCGCCGGGCCTCGCGGCCAATCCCCGCTTCGCCACCGACTCCGGGGCGGGGCCTCAGGGCGAGCCACAAACGACCCAAGCTGCTGACGGCCCGCCGCCTATCGAGGCGCCCAAAAACGACCTGGCGTGGCGCGACTGCACGTCGCGGGTGTTCAGCGACGCGGCCATGCCTTCCGTGCCTGGTGTGACCTTGGACTGCGCCACCTACGACGCCGACCTCGACCCGATCAACGGTGCGTCGGGCTCGGTCAGCATCGGTGTGGTGCGCGCCCGCGGACCGCAGACCCCCCAGGACGCCGGCCCTGTGGTGATGACCACCGGCTCGGACCTGCCGTCGTCATTGCAGCTGCCGGTCTGGCTGTCGCGCGCGGGCACCGATGTGCTCAAGAGCCACCCGATCGTCGCCGTCGACCGCCGCGGCATGGGCATGTCCGGCGCGCTGGACTGCCGCGACCTGTTCGACCGCCAAGAAATGCTCGACCAGGCGCAGTTCCAGTCCGGCGACGATCCGGTGGCAAACCTGGGCGCCATCGTGCAGACCGCGACGACAAGCTGCACCGACACCATCGCCCCCGGTGATTCGGCCTACGACAACTCCCACGCCGCCGAGGACATCGAGCGGCTGCGCAGCACCTGGGACGTGCCCACCCTCGCACTGCTGGGCGTCGGGAACGGCGCGCAGGTGGCGCTCGCGTATGCCGGGTCGCATCCCAACAAGGTCGCGCGCCTGGTGCTCGATTCTCCTCTGCCGCTGGGCATTGCCGCCGAAGCCGCTATGGAGCAGCGGGTCAAGGGCGAGCAGGCCGCGCTGGATGCGTGGGCCGCGCAGTGCGCCGCGGCCAACTGCGCGCTGGGCCCGGATCCGAAGTCAGCGGTGGACGCGCTGCTGTCTGCCGCACGCCAGGGCCGCGGACCCAACGGCGCCGCCGTCGCGACCGTGACCAACGCGATCTCGACCGCGCTGGCTTACCCCCGCGGGGACCGCATCGAGTCGAGTAATGCGCTGGCAACCGCGATCGCGGCCGCGCAGTCGGGTGATCCCGCGCCGTTCACCGATCTGATCGCGAGGGCCGAGAGCCTGCGTAACACCGACGGTCAGTTCGTCAACGGCTGCAGTGATTCGCTGAATCGGCCCACTCCGAACCGAGTGCGCGAATTGGTCGTGGCCTGGAACAAGTTGTATCCGCAGTTCGGCACGGTCGGCGCGCTGAACCTGGTCGATTGCCTGAACTGGCCGAGCGGTTCGACATCCCAGCAGCCCGAGAACCTCAAGATTCCCGTGCTGCTGCTCGGCACCCAGAACGACCCGATCGTCGGCAACGAGGGCGTCGCCGCGGTCGCGGCCACGGTGATCAACGCCGGGTCGGCCAACAGGCGGGTGATGTGGCAAGGCATCGGGCACGGCGCCTCGATCTACTCGCCGTGCGCGCTGCCGCCGGTCCTGGGTTACCTCGACAGCGGCAATCTGCCCGACACCGATACGTTCTGCCCTGCCTGACGCCTGACCTCGACCGCGGTCGGGTACCGTGCGGTCGTGCGCGATCTTGTGGCCAATTCGTTGACGACGCCCTTCCGGCCCCGAACCTCCCCGCCCAGCGTTGCGTCGGTGTTGAAGGTGATCCTGTGGCCGCTGGCGATCCTGTTCATCATCCACCGCAGCTACGTGCTGGCGACCAACGGCTACATCACCGACGACTACGGACCCGTCTATCGGGCGGTCGTCAATTTCAAGATGGGCTGGGACATCTACAACGAGCACTTCAACCACGTCGACCCGCACTATCTGTATCCGCCGGGCGGAACGTTGTTGATGGCGCCGTTCGGCTACCTGCCCGTCGACGCCTCGCGGTACTGGTTCATCACGTTCAACACGATCGCGATCGTGTTGGCTGCCTACTTCCTGGTGCGACTGTTTGGTTACGGCTTCCGCTCGGTCGCTCTGCCGGCTCTGCTTGCGGCGATGTTCTGCACCGAAAGCGTGATCAACACACTGGTTTTCGGCAACATCAACGGGTGCATCCTGCTGGCGGAGGTGCTGTTCTTCCGCTGGCTGCTGGACGGTAAGCGCAACCACCAATGGCTGGCGGGTGCAGCGATCGGACTGACGCTGGTGGTCAAACCGCTTCTGGCGCCGCTGTTGTTGCTGCCGCTGCTCAATCGCCAGTGGCGTGCGCTGGTCGCCGCGATCGCGGTGCCGCTGGTCTTCAACGCCGCAGCATGGCCGCTGATCAGCGACCCGATGAGCTTCTTCACGCGGACGGTGCCCTACATCCTCACCACGCGCGACTACTTCAACAGCTCGATCGCCGGTAACGGGATCTACTACGGACTGCCGACGTGGCTGATCCTGTTGTTGCGCATCGCCTTTGCGGTGATCGCCGTGATTTCGCTGTGGCTGCTGTACAAGTACTACCGCACCCGCGACCCGCTGTTCTGGATGACGACGTCATCGGGCGTCCTGTTGATCACCTCGTTCCTGGTGCTGTCCCTTGGTCAGGGCTACTACTCGATGATGCTGTTCCCGTTCCTGATGACGGTGGCGCTCCCGAACTCGGTCCTGCGTAATTGGCCTGCGTGGCTTGCGATCTACGGGTTCATGAGCGCCGACCGCTGGCTGCTCGGACACTGGCCCACCACCGGGCGGTTCCTCGAGTACATGAAGTTCACCTACGGCTGGGGCCTGATGCTCGTGGTCGTGTTCTCGGTGCTGTACTTCCGCTATCTGGACGCCAAGGCAGAGGGCCGACTCGACGACGGGATCGACCCGACCTGGCTGAAGAAGCCGCCGCCGACCGAGCCGGACAGTACGGGAGAACCGGCGAGGCCCGTCGCACCGCCGATCAGCTGAAGGTGACGGCTGCACAGTATTTGCCAAAGCAAGTTCATACCGCATGTTGTCGCGCTTATATCCAGTGCTGATGCGCTTCTGGTCTCGTACGATTGATTCGCTCGCGGGGTCGACTGGGGAGGCGCAATATGCCGACAATCCCGGTGGATCCGCAGTCCATCACCCCCGAATGGCTCAGCGACGTTCTGCAGGCCGAGGTGCGAGTGTACAAGCTCGAGCAGTTCGGGATCGGCGTGGGGTTGCTCGGTCGCCTCTATCGCGCCCACCTCGACGGCGGCCCGGACGTGCCGCCGACAGTCGTGGTCAAGCTCCCAACGCTGGACACGATCGCGCGGACCAACCTGTGCGAGGACCTCGAGTTCTACCGTCGGGAAGTCCGGTTCTACCAGGAGATCGGCGTCGCTAATCCACTGCCGCCGGCACGGCCATACTTCGCGGCCTTCGACGAATCGACCCACGATTTCGTGTTGGTCCTCGAGGATCTCGGTCGACTGCGCAAAACCGACCAAGTCCTGGGGTGTTCGGTCGCGGACGCCGAAACCCTCGTCGACGCCCTCGCTCGCCACCACGCCTATTGGTGGGACAGCGACCGCCTCGCGTCGCTGTCGTGGCTGAAGATGCACGTCGATCCGCCGTTTCCTGAGGTGATCATCCGTAATTACCATGCCGCGTGGACGAGGTTCATCGAGCGACTCGGGCCGGAGCTGACGCCGGCGGTCCAGGACTACGGTGATCGGTTCGCGACGCTGATGCCGTGGTTTCTCGAGGAGGTGGCCCGTCCGCCCCTCACGTTCCTGCACGGGGATCTCCGATTGGATCAGTTGTTCTTCGCCGCCAGCGAGAGCGATCCGCCGGTGACGGTGCTGGATTGGCAGGTCAGCAGCAAAGGTCGGGGCGCCTACGACGTCGGCTACTTCCTGGGCCAGAGCCTCACCCCGGACACGCGGCGCAGTTGTGAGGATGAATTGCTCGCCCGCTATCGCGAGCGCCTCGCCGAGCACGGGGTCGACTACCCCCGCGAACAATTGCGACGAGACTACCGAATCGCCACCGCGTGGTGCTTCATCTATCCCGTCATGGCCGAGGGGCGCATCAAAGTCGTCAACGAACGAAGCCTCCGGTTGACCCGCACGATGTTTCGTCGCGCCGTGGCGACTCTCGAGGACCACGACGCCTTTTCGCTGAGCCCGGACTGAACATGGCTGAGAGCCGGCGCGCCTGCGCCTCCTGCGGGACGACGAACGAAGAGGACGCGCGCTTCTGTGAGGGCTGCGGCGCATCGCTGGCGCGGGTGTGCGCGACATGTGGGCTGGGAGCGAAGGCGACCGCACGGTTCTGCCGCGGCTGTGGCACGCCACTGGAGGGACAGGCGGCCGTAGCGGCGGACGTGCCCGTTGCGGGTCCGGCACGTAAAACGGTGACAGTGATGTTCGCCGATCTGGCCGGATCCACCACGTTCGAGGAACAGGTCGACGCGGAGACCGCCCGCGACGTGATCGGCCGCTATCACGACCTGCTGCGGTCGACCGCACAGCGGCACCAGGCGGGTACGACCAAGTACATTGGGGACGGGTTCATGGCCGTCTGGGGTGTTCCCGAGATCGGACCCGAGGACGCCGTCAGCGCCGTCGACGCTGCCGTCGAACTGCAGGAACGATTCGTCGACTTGGCTGCCCAGGTCGCCAAGGCTCACGGGACCGAACTGGCGTTGCGAGTCGCCGTCAACACGGGTGAAGTTGTCGTCGGGGCGGGCGACGCCGACCTGGTGGGTGACGCCCTGAACGTCGGCGCCCGCCTCGAAGCCGAATGCCCTCGTGGCCAAATCGTGGTCGGCGAGGAGACCTGGCGGGCGACGCGAAGTCGATACGGCTACGAGTCGCTCGGCCGGGTGCAGGTGAAAGGCCGTAGCGCTCCGGTCGCGGTGTACCAGTGGCTCGGACTGCAGCCAGACGCGGCGGACGCCGCTCCGTTCGTCGGTCGATCGCAGGAAGTGCGGCGGCTTCAGAGACTGCTGGACGACGCGATTGCGGCGCGTGCAGCCCGACTGATGACCGTCATCGGCGACCCAGGCGTCGGCAAGAGCCGACTGGCAGCGGAATTCATTGCTGCCCAGACTAATACGCATGTAATCCAGTCTCGATGTGCGGTCGACGGGGCCGTTGCGCTTGCACCGATCGTCGAGATGCTGCGTGCCCGCGATCTCGAAACCGACATACCAGCGGAAGTATCGGAGCGGGATCGTCTGTTGCGTGACCTTCACGGTCTGGCCACCGGCGTACCCGGCTCGGTCGAGGAAAACTTCTGGGCACTTCGCAGATTCATCGAAGTGCTGGCGGGAAGCGGTCGGGTCGTGTTCGTGCTCGACGACATCCAGTGGGCCGACAGCCTCCTACTCGACTTCATCGAGCACCTCGTCGAGTGGATCAAAGAAGTGCCAGTACTCGTGCTTGCGCTGGCACGACCTGAGCTGCGCGAGATTCGTCCCGATCTCGTCGCCGCGAGCCGTTGGGTCGCCGACACCATACACCTCGACGGCCTTGACGCCGGCGCGACCGCGGAACTCGCCGCCAAGGTCTTGGGGGCCACCGAGCTGCCCGCCGAACTGCTACATCGGCTGCCGTCGTCCACCGGCGGCAATCCCCTGTTCGTAAGGGAATTCGTCGGAATGCTCGCGCACGACGGCGTTCTCGTAGAGCAGCCGACCGGCTGGGAACTCACGATCGACGTCGACGCCATCACCATCCCACCGACGATTCACGCCCTGCTCGCGTCGCGACTGGAACGTCTCGACCCCGTCGACCGCCGCGTACTCGAGATCGCCTCGGTGGTGGGTAGCGACTTCTCGGTCGATATGGTGCGCGCGCTCGCCGGCGGTCAGGCGGATGCAATCAAGGTGTCGCTCAACCGACTTCGTCGTCTCGAACTCGCTCAGCCCACGGGCACCTACGTCGGCGACGAGGCTGTGTGGGGATTCCATCACGTGCTCATCCGCGACGTCGCCTACCGGCGACTGTTGAAGTCGGACCGCGCGGAACTGCACGAACGACTGGCCGACTGGATCGAGGCGGGCGGACCCAGCGTCGCGTTCGAAGCCGACGAGATGATCGCACGACATTTGGAAGCCGCTCACACCTATCGACGCGAACTAGGCGAATTCACCGAGCACACGAACGATCTGGCTTTGCTTGCCGCGCGCCATTACTCGACGTCCGCGCGGCGTTCGCTCGACCGCGACGAGTTGATCTCGGCGGGCACCCAGGCGGCGCGGGGTGCGGATCTCGCGGCGGCAGACGACGCGGTGCGCGCCGAGCTCCTACTGACAGGCTGCGAAGCGTTTCTGTCCGCGGGCGACGTCGTCGCCGGAGCGGGGCTCGTCGACGAGCTCGAACGCATTGCGGGCGAAGGCTTGGCGCCATGGGCGACGTGCTACCGGTGCCAATTCGGCGTATATACGGACCCGGAGCGGTTACTGGACTACGACAGCCGCCTGCAGGGTGCCATCGATGAGTTCGCCCACCGCGCCGACCCCGCCGGACTGGCCAAGGCGCATCGCGTGCGAGCGAGCGCACGGCTGCGTCTGGGCCGGGTCGGCGATGGTGAACTCGACCTGTTCGAGGCGTTGATCGCGGCGCGCCAGAGTGGAGACCACCGGCAGATCACCGCGGCGTTGGGGGCGGCGCCGGGTGCGGCGCTGTGGGGGCCGAGCCCGGTACCGAAGGCCGGCGGCCGTTGTCTTGACGTGGTGCGAATGCAGCGGATGACGACCGCCGCGCCCTCGCTCGAGGCGACGTCGTTGCGGCATCTGGCCGTCCTGGAACTGCTGCGCGGCCGCCCCGACAAGGCGCGCAAGATGCTTGGCGAGGCTCGCCAGATAGTGGCCGACCTCGGCCTGCGGCACGGCCTGATGGAAACGGAGCTGTTCGCCGGGATCATCGAGTTGATGAGTGGTGACCCCGTCGCGGCGGAGCCCCACTTTCGGACGGCTCTACAAGGGCTCGACGCGTTGGGCGTCGGCGCCGACGCGGGGCAAGCCGCCGCCCTATTGGCGAGATCCGTTCTTGCGCAGGGCCGCATCGAAGAGGCCGACCAGTACGCAGCAGAGAGCGAGCGCCTCGCGGGCCATAACCTCAAGACGGCGATCGCCTGGCGCGCGGTGCGGGCCGAGATCCTCTCGGCGCGGGGCCAGCATGATCAGGCGGTCGCGACGGCTCAGGACGCGGTTGCGGTCGCGGGCGGGACAGACATCGTGCTCGACCACGCCGAGGCCTGCCTCGCGTTGAGCCGTGTGCTAGACGCCGCTGGGAATATCAGCGGAGCTGATGCCGCTCGCTGCGAGGCCCAGGCGCTGTACACCGCAAAGGAAGTGGCGACCTCGGTTGGCCACGCGTCGACGCCTGCAATCTCACCACCGAAGGAGCCCACCCGGACAGGGTTGCCCGACGCCGAGAAGCAGCCGCCGACGACGAGTCGGCTTGCGGTGACTAATGAGTCATGTGCCTACTTGCCGGCGTTCATTAGAGCGACTGAGGCACGTGACGTCGAGGGTGCCCTCGACTGGTTCTCGGAGGGGTTCGTCTATGACGACCGGCGCCGGCTCAGTGGTGACCCCGTAGTCGGCATCGACGCCATGCGAACAGCGGTCACTAGAGTTTCGGAACAGTTCACACATTTCGAGCATCGCGTGCTCGCGGTCCGCGGGGAACGGTTGCATCTTCTCTGGAGTCGCTGGACAGACGACCACGGAAATATGTCGATCGCGCTCTACGTGAACGAGACCGGCGCAGACGGGCGTATCGAATATCGCATTCGTTTCGACGAGGACGACTTCGACAACGCTTACCGCGAACTGGAACGCCGGTACTACACCGGCGAGGGCGCGGAGTTCGCCGAGGCGGGTGCTGTCACGACCGAATGGATCGCCGCGCTCAATCAACATGACTACGACCGATTGATCGGAGAGCTCACCTCCCCCTCCTATCGCCTCGCGAACCGGTCGAGCTCTGTCTTCGGCCACCGCACCGCAACGGATGTCAGACGTTCCTTTGAGGACTTCGACGCCGCGGTACGTTCGTCCCGGTCCTGGGAGGCCGCCGTGTGCTGGCTGTCGCCGACAGTGGCGATCTTCCACTTCGAGCGCGAGGCAACTGACCGCGACGGCGAGCCATATTCGTGGACATGGCTTGACGTCTGCGAGATTCGCGGCGGCCGGGTCGCCTCCGCGTGTCGGTTCGACCTCGACGACGAGGATGCGGCGTTCGCTTACGCCGAGGAACGGGTTGGGGCCGCCACCAGCCGGCTCAGGATCTCAAATAGAGCAAGCGAGGAGGCCGAACTCGGATGGCGGGCACTGCTGGCGGGGGATTTCGGCGGCGGCGTTGCCCGATCATCAGATCAGTTGGTATATGACGATCGGCGGCAGTTGAGCGGTGACCCGATTGAGGGTCTCGCGGAGCTGCGCGCGGCTTCAAGGCGCATCTTCGAGCAGTATCCCTACTGCGAGTGGCGCACTCTGGCGGTCCGCGGCGAGCGACTGGAACTGCGGTCGAGCCGTTGGTGGGACGATGCGGGCAACGAGATGGGCGGCCTCCACCTTCAAGAAGTCGACGACGACGGGCTCACCGTCTATCACGGACGGTTCGACGAGGATGACTTCGAAAGTGCCTACCGCGAACTCGAACGGCGCTACTACGCAGGTGAAGGCGCCGCGTTCGCCGAAGCGGGTGCCATATCGGCGGAGTATTCGATCGCGCTGGACCACGGAGACTTCGACCGAGTATTCGGCGAGCTGTTCGCCGCGGACATGCGCGTGGAGAACAGGTCAAGTTCACCGTTTCCGGACCGTACCCTCGAAAACCTTCGCGCTAGTTACGAAGATCTGCATTCGAGGGTTCTATCGTCGCGAACGTGGTTCTCAGTGGTGCACTGGCTGTCACCGAATTGCGCCGTTGTGCGGTTCGAACGCGAGGCGATTGGACAGGACCAGGAAAGTTACTCGTGGACATGGCTTCACGTAACTGAGTGGCACGCGGGCCGCGTCGTCTTGATCTGTCGCTTCGACCTCGAGGACGAAGATGCAGCGTTCGCTTACGCCGAGGAACGGGTACGCGCCACCACCAGCCGACTCGCTGTCACGAACCGGGCCAGTGAGCGGGTCGACAACGCCTGGCGCCAAGGGACGGCCGGTCATGTTGACAGCGCGATGGCGTTGTTCTCGGATCGGTTTAGATACGACGACCGGCGACGGTTGAGCGGCAACCCGTTCCAGGGCCCCAGTGGATTGCGTGCCGCCGCCGCGCGCATCAACGAGCAGTACCCGCACTCCGAATGGCGCACCCTGGCGGTCCGCGGTGACCGACTGGAGCTCCGCTGGAGTCGCTGGTGGGATGACGCCGGGAACGAAACGGTCAGTCTGAATGTCCACGAGGTCGACGATGAATGGCGCGTCGTCTACCACGGCCGGTTCGATGAAGACGATTTCGAAGGTGCCTACCGCGAACTCGGCCGTCGGTATTGGGCCGCCGAGGGCGCCGCGATCGCCGAATCGGCGTCTCTGGTAGACGAATTCATGCGTGCTACCGACAAAGGAGACTTCGACCTGGCTTTCGGACAGCTCGCCAGCCCCGAGCTGCGCGCACACAACAAGTCAAGCTCAGCATTCGCGGACCGGTCGGCAGGCGATCTGCGCGCCAGCTTGGAACAACTCAGTTCGATGGTTGCCTCGAATCGCTCGTGGATCGCGGTCGAGCGTTACCTGTCGCCGGAGGTCGGGGTCGTCCGCCACGAACGCGAAGGCATCGGTCACGATGGCGAGTTGTATTCCTGGACACGAATTCTGGTGGGAGAGGTCCGCGACGGTCGAATTCGATCGATGTGCCAGTTCGAGTTGTACGACGAGGCGGCGGCGTTCGCTCACGCCGAGGAGCTGTTGGACGCGTCCGCCAGCCGGCTGGCCGTCACCAACAGAGCCAGCCGAATTTGGCATTCGGTGCGAGCGGCGATGGAAGCCGGTGACGCGGATCGCGCCGCCGCTTCGTTCGCCGATTCGTATGTCTACGACGATCGATGGGCGATGGCGGGCAGCCCTCCAGTCGACGTTCGAACTGCGTGTGAGGAAATCCTTGCGCAGTACTCGATCTTCGAGGGTGAGACCCTGGCGGTTCGGGGTGATTCGCTGCAGCTGTCGCGAACACGATGGGCGGACGACGCCGGATTCGAGACGCAGTACCTGCACGTCATCGAAATCGACGAGGACGGCCTCGTCTGCTATTACGGCCGATTCGGCGACGACGATTTCGAGAGCGCCTACCGTGAATTCGAGCGCCGCTACTGCATAGGCGAGGGCGCGGCGGTCGCAGAGGCAGAGACGACACTTGCGGCGTACCCGCTCGGCTTCATGAACGGCGACATCAACGGAGTCTTCGACAGGCTCGCTGCCGAAGAGTTTCGACTCGTTGACCGGTCGCGATCGGTCTTCGGCGACCGCTCGGTCGCTGACTTTCGCGCGACTTACGACGAACTATTCGCCATGGCGTCCTCGCTGCGGGTGTGGCACGGCGCCGCCTGTTGGCTGTCGCCAGCGGTGGTCGTGGCTCGTTTCGAGCAGACCGTCGTCGGACCGGACGACGAGCGGTATGCATGGACGCATATTGATGTTGCCGAAATCCAGGGCGGGAAGTTCCTCTCGGTCTCTTTGTTCGAAATCGACGATGAAGACGCGGCATTCGCCTACGCCGACGAACTCGTCCACGCGACGGCCAGTGGGCTGTCGTTGACCAATCGCGCGACAAAGACTTTCGATTCCCAGTGGAAGACCCTGCAAGCACGGGATATTGATGCCGCTACAGCGCTATTCGCCTATCCGCTCGTTTACGACGATCGGCGGCGCTTGCAGGGTAATCCACTCGGAGATACACGCACCGCCCTTGAGCGGCTGCTGAATGATTACACGTCGTTCGAAGGCCGCACGCTGGCGGTACGCGGAGAATCTCTGCACCTCGGCTTGGTGCGGTGGTCGAACGAGGATGGCTTCGAGGCGTGCTACCTGATGGTCCAAGAGGTCGATGACGTCGGGCGAATCGTGTATCACGGCCGCTTCGACGAGGACGACTTCGAAAGCGCCTACCGCGAACTCACGCGGCGGTACTGCGCCGGCGAAGGAGCGGCCGTCGCCGCGGGCACAGCGCACACCGCCGAGTTTCTGATGGCTCTGAACCAACGAAACTGGGATCGGGTGTTCGGCGAGCTGACGGATCCGGACATGCATGCGCTGAGCCGATCCAGCTCGGGCTTTCCCGACCGCTCGGCCGCCGAACTCCGCGCAAGCTACGAGGACTTGTGTGCAATGGTCGCCTGGGTGCGGTCGTGGCACTCGGCGGAACATTGGGTGTCACCCACAGTGGCGGTGACTCGTCACGAGCGCGAGGCCATGGGGCGTGACGGCGAACGATACGCGTGGACCCGGCTCATCGTGGGCGAGTTTCGCGACGGACGCGCCACCCACATGTGCGAGTTCGACGTCGACGACGAGGCCGCCGCGTTCGCCTACGCCGAGGAGCGGGTGCGTCGCGCAGAAAATCGCTAGCGTGGAGGCATGACCACACCGGCCCCCAAACTTCAGCTGACCGATGACGAGTGGCGCAAGAAGCTGAGCCCCGAGGAGTTCCACGTCCTGCGCGAGGCCGGCACCGAGCGCCCGTTCACCGGCGAGTACACCGACACCAAGACCGAGGGCGTCTACGCGTGCCGCGCCTGCGGCGCCGAGCTGTTCCGCAGTAGCGAGAAGTTCGAATCCCATTGCGGCTGGCCGTCGTTCTTCGACCCCGCCGACTCCGACGCCGTCATCCTGCGCACCGACGACTCTCTCGGGATGCACCGCGTCGAGGTGCTCTGCGCCAACTGCCACAGCCACCTTGGCCACGTCTTCGAGGGCGAGGGCTACCCCACCCCGACCGACCAGCGCTACTGCATCAACTCGATCTCGCTGCGGCTCAAGCCGACGTCCTGACGCGAAGTCGCATTCCAGCAGGGCTTTACTCGAAAAAGTTCTGCTGGAATGCCATTTCGGCGCGACGGCGCAAAGAGCTACGCCGGGTAGACGGCGAACTCGGCCCGGTCCTCGGTATCGGCGACGCACTGGAACAGCAGCGGCGCCGTCATCGCGTTACCGGAGTAACAGGTAAACGGGCCGATGACCTGGTATTTGTCGCCGTTCGGGTCGTACTGCCTGGCGTAGTCCGACGCGGTGATGCAGTCGATGTCACCGGCCGTGATGTCGATGACCTGACCGAACCGCGGCGCGCACTTCTCGCTGTCTGGAGCCTGCGCCAACCCCATCGGCGCCGCCGCCAACGCCCCGATCGACATCGCCGCACATAGCAGCACCTGTGTCCTCATCGGTCAATGATGACCGAGCCCCGCCGATTACGGCAGGCGATCGACCAACTGCTCCGCGCTGATCCGCGGACCGGTGAAGAACGGCGTCTCCTCGCGGACATGCCGCCGCGCATCCGTGGCACGCAGATCACGCATCAGGTCGACGATGCGGTGCAGTTCCGGCGCCTCGAACGCCAGGATCCACTCGTAGTCGCCCAACGCGAACGCCGGGACGGTGTTGGCTCGCACGTCCTTGTAGCCGCGCGCCGCCATGCCGTGTTCGGAAAGCATGCGGCGGCGCTCCTCGTCGGGCAGCAGATACCAGTCCAGCGACCGCACGAAGGGATACACGCAGATGTAGTTCCCCGGCTCCTCGCCCGCCAGGAACGCCGGAATGTGGCTCTTGTTGAACTCCGCGGGACGGTGCAATGCGACGTTGCTCCACACCGGATTGCTGGCGCGACCCAAGGCGGTGGTGCGCCGGAAGTCGGCGTAGGTGGCCTGCAGCGCCTCGACGTTGTCGGCGTGTGTCCAGATCATGAAGTCGGCGTCGGCGCGCATACCCGCGATGTCGTACAGGCCGCGCACCACGACGCCGCGCTCCTCCTGCTGCTTGAGGAACGTCGCGGTCTCGTCGACGACCGCGCCACGCTCCTCTCCCAGTTCCCCGGGCCGCACGGCGAACACCGAGAACATCAGGTAGCGAAGGGTCGAGTTGAGCGTGTCGTAGTCGAGCTTGGCCATGGCTCTATCGTGCCACGCGCGTGGTGACCAGCGACGCCACCGCCCTGGTGGCCGCCGACACACACGCCGGTACGCCGATGCCGTCCAGATAGCCGCCTGCGACCGCGATCGTCGGCGGCAGTCCCGAGCGCAACTCGGCGACCAGCGCGCCGTGACCGGGCCCGTACTGCGGCATCGCGTCGATCCACCGCTGCACGTGGTAGTCGACGGGCTCGGTCCTGACACCGAAGAGCGTGGCGAGATCCTCGGCCGCCCACATGAGCAGTTCCTCGTCGCCCACGCTGCGGGCCAGGTTGTCGCCGAACCGCCCGAAGGAGAGCCGGACCAACTCGACGCTGCCCCGCTGGCCCCATTTGCGCGATGTCAGCGTGACCGCCTTCGACCGCAGTCGTTCACCGCTTGCCACCAACACGCCGGACTGCTGCGGTAACGGCGTACCGCCCGGCAACGCCAACGCCACCAACGCCGTCGACGCCACCGGGATGCGCCCAGCCGCGGCCGCACTTCGGGGAGCGACCTCCGCGACCAGCCGCGCCAGCCGGGGCGCAGGCACGGCGAGCACGACCGCGTCGGCGTGGTAGCGGGCGCCCTCGTCGTCGACGAGTTCCCACCCCCGCGCGCCGCGGTGCAGCCCTTCGACGGTGACCTGCTGCCACTGTGCGCCGGCGCGCCGGACGAGCTCGTCGATCAGCACCCGGTAGCCGCCGTCGACCGCGCCGAAGACCGACCCGGTGACCGGCGGCGGCGCCGCGTCCCGAACAGCCTCGGTGAGGTTTCTCGCGCCGCGGTCAAGGGCCACAGCCAACGTCGGCACCGCCGAACGAACCCCGATCGTCGCCGCATTGCCTGCGTAGACACCGGCCAGCAGGGGTTCGACCGAACGGGTGATCACCTGCTCACCGAACCGGTCGCCGACCAGCTCGGCAACAGACGGGTCGGCGCCTGGGCGCCACGAGAACGGGCGATTGGGTTCACCGTGCATCCAGGCGATCGTCGCCTCGTCCACCAGCCCCGCCAGTGCCGACGGTTTCGCCGGTATCCCCTGCAGCGTGCCGGTGGGCAGCGGATGCAGCCTTGCCTGGCTGTAGATCAGCGGGCGCGCGCCGGTGGTGCCGATCTGGCGGTTCGCCAGGCCCAGCTCGGCCAGCAAGGCAGGGACTTCGGGTCGACGCGCGACGAACGCCTCCGCGCCCACGTCCATCGGTTGGCCGCCGATCCGCTCGGTGCGCAATACGCCGCCGAGCCGGTCGGCGGGGTCGAACAGCGTGATCGACGCGTCGGGACCTGCCGCCACGCGCAGGCGATACGCGGCGACGAGACCTGAGATCCCTCCGCCAACAACGCAATACGCCGTACTCACAGCGAATGCACCAGCGCCACCACTTCAGTGATCACCTCGGGATCGGTGGCCGGGAGCACGCCGTGCCCGAGGTTGAACACATGCCCTGCGGCGCCCGCATCGATCGCCCGCCTGCCGTCGTCGACGACCGCACGCGCGGCGCGTTCGGCCACCGGCAGGCCGGCCAGCAGCACCACCGGGTCCAGGTTGCCCTGCAACGCCGTCCCCGGGACCACTCGGGCGGCGGCGTCGGACAGCGACGTGCGCCAGTCGACCCCGACCACCGCCGGGGCGCCGTGTCCGGAGGCCGCCTCCGACATCGCGCCCAGCAGTTCGGCGGTACCGACACCGAAGTGGGTCATCGGCACTCCGGCGGCGGCCAGCGTCGCGAACACCCGGGTGCTGTGCGGCAGTACGTAGCTGCGGTAGTCGGCCAGCGACAGCGTCCCCGCCCATGAGTCGAACACCTGGATCGCATCGACACCCGCGTCCACCTGAACCTGCAGGAACGCGATCGTCACCTCGGTCAGCGCGGTCATCAGCGCGTGCCACGTCTCGGGTTCCCCGAGCATCATCGCCTTGGTGCGTTCGTGATTACGGCTCGGTCCGCCCTCGACCAGATAGGAAGCCAGAGTGAAGGGCGCGCCCGCGAACCCGATCAGCGGCACGTCACCGAGTTCGGACACCAGCGTCGCGACGGCCTGAGCGACCGGCGCGACCTGCTCCCGCTCCAGCGGTCTCATCTCCGCGATGTCGGCGGCAGTGCGAATCGGGTGCTCGATCACCGGGCCGACGTCGGGAACGATGTCGAGGTCGATGCCCGAGGCCCGCAACGGCACCACGATGTCGGAGAACAGGATCGCGGCGTCGACGCCGTGCCTGCGGATCGGCTGCAGGGTGATCTCGGTGATCAGCTCGGCGTCGAAGCAGGCCTGCATCATCGTGTTCTTTGCTCGCAGTGCGCGGTACTCGGGCAGCGAACGGCCCGCCTGCCGCATGAACCACACCGGCACGCGGCCGGGTTTGCGGCCGCGGGCGGCGGCCAGATAGGCGGAGTCGGGCAGCTCACGGCGTGTGTTCATCGCTGTCAATGCTGCCATGCGGACCGGGCGGCGCCCGTTTCGCCTCGACCGGATCGGTGCCCAACAAGATCGGCGCGCCACGCGCACAGACCTGCTCGAATGGTCTAGCGTCAAACGTCGTGACCACCGCCGAACCGGCTCAGTTCCGTGAAGCGGTGGCGGCGATGAATGCCACCACCGTCCGCCCGGAGATCGAGCTCGGCCCGATCCGTCCGCCGCAGCGGCTGGCGCCGTTCAGCTATGCGCTGGGCGCAGAGGTCCGCCATCCCGAAACGGCGATCGTGCCGGAGCGCTCGGAGGGTGACGCATTCGGCCGCCTGATCCTGCTGCACGATCCCGAGGGCGCCGACGCCTGGGACGGCACCATGCGCCTGGTCGCTTACATCCAGGCCGATCTGGACTCCAGCGAAGCCGTCGACCCGCTGCTGCCCGAGGTCGCGTGGAGCTGGCTCGTCGACGCCCTTGCGGAGCGCGCGGAGCACGTCACCGCCCTTGGCGGCACCGTCACCGCCACCACGTCGGTGCGCTACGGCGACATCTCCGGCCCGCCCCGGGCCCACCAGTTGGAACTGCGTGCCTCATGGACGGCGACGACGCTGGATTTGGGCCCGCACGTCGAGGCGTTCTGTGAGGTGCTCGAGCATGCCGCAGGGCTGCCGCCGCAGGGCGTCACCGACCTCGGCTCCCGCACCCGCGCTTGACGATGCCCGATCCCGACGAGGCCCTCCCGGAGGCAGCCGCGCCCGAAGAGGCCGAGCCGGAGGCGACGCCGCTGCTAGTGCCCCGCGACGGCGTTCCCGCGCTGTCGACCAGTGTCAGTGAGATCCGCAAGGCCGCCGAGTTGCTGGCGTCCGGCCACGGCCCGTTCGCGGTCGACGCCGAGCGCGCCTCGGGGTTCCGCTACTCCAACCGTGCCTACCTCGTCCAGATCCGACGCGACGGCGCCGGCACCGTGTTGATCGACCCAGTGAGCCACGGCGCCGATCCCGTCGATGCGCTGGCGCCCGTGGCAGAGGTGCTGGCCACCGACGAATGGGTGCTGCACGCCGCCGACCAAGATCTGCCGTGTCTGGCCGAACTCGGCATCCGTCCGGTCCGCTTGTACGACACGGAGTTGGCGGGCCGACTCGCCGGATACGACAAGGTCAACCTCGCGGCTATGGTGCAGCGGCTGCTGGGCCTGCAGCTCATGAAGGGCCACGGCGCCGCCGATTGGTCCAAGCGGCCGCTTCCCGACGAATGGCTCAACTACGCCGCTCTCGATGTGGAGGTGCTCGTCGACCTGCGCGACGCGGTCGCCGCGGTACTCGGGGAACAAGGCAAGACCGAATGGGCGGCACAGGAATTCGAGCACCTCAGGAAGTTCGAGGCGGCACCGACCCGTCGGGACCGCTGGCGACGCACGTCGGGCATCCACAAGATCCGCGACGCCCGCGCGCTGGCCGCCGTGCGCGAACTGTGGACCACCCGTGACCACATCGCGCAGCGCCGCGACATCGCGCCAGGCCGGATCCTGCCCGACTCGGCCATCATCAACGCCGCCACCACCGACCCCCACACCGTTGAAAAGTTGACGGCGCTACCGATATTCGGCGGCAACCGGCAGCGCCGCAGCGCCAAGGTGTGGCTGGACGCGCTCGCCCGGGCCCGCACCACGCAGGACCTGCCGACATCGCAGGAGCCGCCGAACGGTCCTCCCCCCGCGTCCCGGTGGGCCAGGCGCAAACCCGAAGCCGCCGCCCGACTGGATGCGGTGCGCGCCGCGCTCACCGATGTGTCGCAACGGGTTTCAGTGCCCACCGAGAATCTACTCTCCCCCGAAACCGTGCGCCGGTTGTGTTGGGACTGGGAGCCCGTCGACGACAGGGTGAACGTGATCGAGGCCTTTCTGCGCGACGCGGGCGCGCGGCCATGGCAACGCGAGTTGACGGTGCCTCCGCTGGCTGAGGCGCTGACTAAGGCCGACGCTGCGCTTGCCGAACAGGAGTTGCCCGGACGCTAGGTGGTCACCTTCTCGACGTGAACCAGGAAGTGGCGCAACACTTCTTCGGGAGCCTCGAGTTGTGGCCAGTGTCCGATGTCGTCGGCGAGCATCACCACGTCGGCGCCGGGGATCACTTCGGCGTACCGACGCGCCATGTGTGCCCCGGAGTTCGGGTCGACGGGTCCGTCGATCAGGCGCATCGGCACCATGGTTCGGCGCATGGCACGCACCCACCGGTTGCGATGTGTGTACCGGTCGCCCAGGAATCGACCGACCTTGTGCAGCACGCGCTTACCGTCGTTGTATTCGAGAATCTGATGGAAGCGGTCCATCAGCTCGCGCGGTGGCTTCGTCTTCGGTCCGAACAGTTCGTCGAGCGTTCGCTCGAAAATCTTGCGCGACAGCGAACTGCGTCCCTGCAGCGGACTCATCAAGTCGCCCAACGGAGTTCCTGACATGAGCTTCTGCATGGTGCGCGGAGTGTAGGCCTCGTTGAACAACCCACCGTTGAGCCAGGTGATCGACTGATAACGCACCGACCCGTACGACTGCTGGCCGAACTCGCTGCGGGCCAAGAGTTCTTGGCCGACCGAGTCACCGAGGTCATGCGCCAGCACGTGACATTGCCCGACGTTCAGGTGCTCCAGCAGCGCCTCGTGGACATCGGCGTGATCGAGCACCGAGTATTCGTAGGCGACCGGTTTCGCCGAGAAGCCCATGCCGATCATGTCCGGTGCGATGACGGTGAAGCGATCGGTCAGCGTCGGCCACATCAGTGACCAGTCCGACGAGTTGAACGGATAGCCATGAATGGCCAGCAGCGTCGGCGCCTCACCCAGCGGCGGGCCGTCGATTCGGTAGAAGATCTCGAAGCCCAGGTAATCGAAGTAGTGGCCCGCGGCCTTCCAGCGCTCCAACTCGGCGTCCATCGCCGGAGCCTAGCTGGATTCGTCTTGGGGAGATCTATCTGCAGGGCGAGTGCCGCCGCCGAACGAGGCGGGTGGCGCAGGATGCGGGTCCCGAATACGATACAAACATAGCGTATACAATATGCTCATATAGTATCCAATACATGGGTACAGCATTCGTTCCCGGTCCACGATCCCCGGAAGACCTCACCGCACGGGCACGCATTCGGGACGCCGCCCTCGTCCAGTTCGCCGAGAGGGGGATCAGGGGCGCCACCATCAAGAGCATCGCCGAGCAGGCAGGCGTTTCCCCTGGATTGGTGCAGCACCATTTCGGCACCAAGGACAAACTGCGTGAGGCCTGCGACGCCGCGGTCGTGGAAATCTTCCGTCGGCGCACCGCGCAAGGGGCTCTGACCGGTGAAATCACCAACCGCCAGTTCATAGCGGACCTCTTCGAGGCCAGTCCGCTCCTGATCCGCTATCTCGCAAGAGCGGCCGTCGACGGTGGTCCGGCCGCGGCTGCGGTGCTGGACGAGCTGGCGGCGGGGGCACAAGAGTTCCTCACCCACACTTGGCCGGAGCGCTTCCCGCCCGGCTCGCGGCTGGCGCGCGACGCTGCAGCGGTCATGTGCGCCATGCATTCGGGTGTCCTGCTGCTCCACGACCAGCTGGCCAGACAGATGGGCAGTTCGCTGGAAGGCACGGACTCAACGCGGATCGGATTGGCCATGGTCGAGTTGTACGCCGCCATGGGCGAATTCGCGACGTCGGACGCCGCGACACAAATGACCGATGCCATCGTCCAATACCGCGACTCGAAGGAAGACACGAGATGACACCGACAATCGACGAGCTCACGCCGCTCGAGAAGACGCTGATGGTCACGCTGGCCGGGCGCGCAGCCGACGCCCGCAAGAAAAACCCGTTACTCGGTGATGAGTTGGCCGTTGAGGTGCTCAATCGGCTCGGCCCCTCCGGCGGTACCGTCAAACTGTCGGAAACCATCGAGATCGCCACCGCCGTCCGCAGCAAGATGCTGGACCGCCTGGTTACGACGTTCATCACCGACCACCCGGATGCGGTCGTGATAGAACTCGGCTGTGGGTTGGAAACGCGAATGCACCGCATCGCCCCACCCGACAGTGTCGACTGGTACGACGTGGATCTCCCAGATGTCATCGCGCTGCGCCGGCAGGTAATACCGGAACTCGACCGGTCGCATCCTGTCGCCGCCTCGCTCACCGGCAAACACTGGTTGGACAACATCCCATCGGACCGCCCTGTCATCGCCGTCGCCGACGGGGTGCTCGGTTTCTTCACCGAGGCCGACAACCGGCAGATTTTGCGCGCGCTCACCGCTCACTTCACCGCGGGCGGCGAACTGGCGCTGGTGGCCTACTCCCGGATCACCGCACGCCTGATGGGATCGTTGGGCGTGTTGCGGTCCGTCGGGATAGACAGAAGCTTCCGAGGATACGGCTTTGATGACCCACGCGATCTCGAGCGGCTCGACCCCAGTCTCGCCTTCGTCGAGGAACAGTTCGGCGCTCAGGCTCCCGAAGCATCGCGGCTTTCCTGGCCAGTCCGCATTCTTGCGAAATGGTTCACCCGATGGAAGGCCCAAGCTCGGCGAGGTGTCTGGGTGCTGCGGTATCGCTTTCCACCCCGACGAGCGTGCACGAATTGCTGAAAGTGCGCGGCGTGTCGTGAACAGACACCTTCGTAACTGGTTGATGTCAAGGGTGGTTGGGGTGGCCCGCTGGGTCCTGGTCTCAACGTAGTTCGTCAAACGGGTTCTTCCCGACTGCGTTCAATCGAGTTCATCAGGGCGGCGGGGCCTG
>NZ_JBCGVF010000008.1:0-966 GCF_048452905.1 Mycobacterium neumannii
ATGTTCGAAGAGGCTTCGGATGCGGACTTGGTCACCTTGATGGGTGAGGAGGCGCGTGAGGAGTCGGCGGCGATGGGACGGCGGTTGTCGTTGGTGGGGGAGTTGTGCGCGCGGCGTCACCCCGAGATGGTTGGAGCCGAGTTCTATGTCGCTGATGCGATCTCGGCGGTAGCAGCTGAGATCTCGGCGGTGCACAACATCAGCCACGCCCGGGCGGTGAGTCAGGTCGAGATGGCCCTGAGCCTGCGGGATCGGCTTCCGCAGGTGCTGCGGAGGTTTCGTCGGGGGGTGATTGACTATCGGATGGTGTCGACGATTATCGCGCGCACCCAGAACGTCGATGACGAGGTGATGGTGGGCCTGGATGAGGCGTTGGCCTGGCGGGTTGAGAAGTGGATGAAGCTGTCCAAACCCAAACTGCGTGATCGCATCGATGTGTTCATCGCCGAGTTCGATCCGGCCGCGGTGCGCGTGCCGCCCGAAACCGACAGGCACCGCTATGTCGAGATCAATCCTGGCGACGTCGCGGGGATGGTCTTGATGTCTGCACAGCTCCGTGCTGAAGATGGCGCCGCGCTCGATGCTGGGTTGGATGCGTTGGCCGCCACGGTGTGTGACAACGATCCGCGCACCAAGGCCCAGCGCCGCGCTGATGCGTGCGGGCCGCTGGGGCGCCGGGAAGCCACACTGGCCTGCCAGTGCGGGCTCGACGATTGCCCGGCGGCTGGGCGGCGGGCCGAGGCGGCTGCTGCGGTGGTCCATGTGCTGGCCGAGCAGGGCACCGTGGAGGGCACCAGCGCCAAACCGGGATATCTGCCCGGTTTCGGGGTTCTGCCTGCCGAGTCGGTGCGTGAGCTGGCGCGCAACGCTGAACTCAAGCCGGTGATCGTGCCCTCGGCCGATGACGCTGCGCGCGCCGGGTATCGTCCCGGCGCCAGGTTGACTGAGTTCTTGCAGTGGCGCGAC
>NZ_JBCGVF010000008.1:971-110463 GCF_048452905.1 Mycobacterium neumannii
CGAGTCGGTGCGTGAGCTGGCGCGCAACGCTGAACTCAAGCCGGTGATCGTGCCCTCGGCCGATGACGCTGCGCGCGCCGGGTATCGTCCCGGCGCCAGGTTGACTGAGTTCTTGCAGTGGCGCGACATGACGTGTCGCTGGCCTGGATGTGACAAACCGGTGTGGGGCTGCGATGTGGACCATACGGTGCCGTGGCCCTACGGCCCGACGCATCCGTCGAACACCAAGCACTACTGCCGCATTCATCACCTGATCAAGACGTTCTACAGCGGCAGCGGTGGCTGGCGGGAAGAACAATTGCCTGACGGTACAGTCGTTCTCACCGCCCCGACCGGACACCAGTACCGATCCGAACCCCACGGGGCGAGCATGTTCCCGGTGCTGCGCCAACCCACCGGAGTGCTCGAAGTCGGGGAACCGCCACCGAGCGTTAGCGCCGAGCGGATGGCGATGATGCCGCGCCGCAGGCAAACCCGCGAACAGGTGCGCCGTGAACGCATCGACACCGAACGACGGCGACGCAGCGAACTGATCGCCGAAGAGCAACGCCAACATCAGGCGTGGCTCGCCGCGAATTACAAGCCACCGCCGTTCTGAACTCGGCGTCACGCGCATCTTGCCGGCAGGCCGATTGATCATGAAATTGATGAACCTGCCAATATTCGGTCTCCGCGGCTCTAAGCTCGTGTCCAGATCTTGCCTCGTGTTTCGGACACGCGACCGTAGGAGACAGGAGTCGATGAAAAATCTCCCTGTAGGAACGACGGCTGGTCTCTGCGCCGTTGCTCTGAGCTTTGGGCTTGTGGGCTGTGGTTCCAGCGATGAGACCGCAGCCACGACAACGACGTCGGCGACGAGCACGACCGGTACGTCGGCCGCACCCAGCCCCCAGGCCGACGACGAAGACACGATCAACGAGTACATCACCGAGAACGGGATCGCGGAGACGCCGATCAAACCGGGTGAGCCGGGAACCCCCGATTTCGATTTCCCCATTCCACCCCAATGGAGCGATGCGGGGGAGGCGACGCCGGAGTGGGCCTACGGAGCCATCGTCTACGACACCCCCAAGGACCCCAACGATCCGCCCGACATGTATGCGATCGCCTCCAAACTCACCGGCAACGTCGACGCTGCGAAAATCTTCGAGTACGCACCGGAGCAACTGGAGGACATGGCCGAGTTCAAACCATTGGGAGAACCGACGAGGAGTTCCTTCGACGGCTTCGACTCGCTTTCGTTCGCCGGCAATTTCATGGACAACGGCAAGCCGCGATTCGTCGCTCAGAAGACGGTCGTCGTGCCGGCTGCCGACGGCTTGTTCGTCCTTCAGTTGAATGCGGACAGTCCTGAGGGCGAGCAGAGCGTGGTGCTCGATGCCATCAAGGTGATCGATGAACAGACGACCATCAGGCCGCCGTCGTGATCACCGGCATCCGAGACCCGTGGACCCCGCTTACCGACGGAGACGCATCGATATGAGAATCCGGACATCGGCTCCAGCCGCCCTGTTGGCTTCGGTGTGCAGCGCCGTGCTGATCTCGTCGTCCCTCTTGACCGCGCCTGCGGCGCTTGCGCAATGTACGGCCGGCGAGGTGTGGGACCAGCGCACCGGGGTGTGCTGGGATCAGTCCCAGACCTCACTGGGGGTCTCGGGCACCGGCGGCTGGTGTAAACCGGGTCGGATCGGACTGTGCATCGCGGCTTGGCAGAATTCGCAGGTCCCTGGCGCGAACCTCAGTCCCGCCCCGCCGGCGGGCCCGGCGCCACGCTCGACTTGGCCTCGCGGTTGACGTCCGCCTAAGGCGTTACGACGGGGACATTACGACGGTGGCGTCCACGGGGTCATCCGAGGAATCCACGCGCGCACGTTTGCACCGTACGTCTCGTACTGCGCCCTATGGGTCCGCACCAGGGTGGGCTCTTCGTACCATCGCACGAACGACGCGGTGACTGCCCATGCGATCGCGGCATACAACACCAGCCACAGGTTGGCGAAAAGCACTGCCTGGCCGAGGATCGCGACGATCAGACCGACGTACATCGGGTTCCGGACGAACCGGTTGAACCCGGTCACGACCAGCCGCTGGGTCGGCGCGACGGGCATGGGTGTGCCGCCTGCCCTGACGAATTCGGCGAACGCGTGGATGGGTGGGATCAGGCCGGCGACGAACACGATCCCGCCCAACACCACGCGCCACGCCGGAGCGTCGGAAAGCTCCCAGCGCGTGATCAACCACGGGCCGACCCCGACGACTGTGCCGGGCGCGACCACGAAGAAGGCAGCCGAGGCGACCGCAGCGGTGCTGGTCCGCACGTGCGCTACCCCGTGATGGCCGAGATGTCCGCAAGTTGGGTCAGGCGCACGTCGTTGCCCGACGGATCGCGGAATCCACAGTCGATGCCGTAGGGCATTTCGTGGGGTTCCTCCGTGAACTCGACTCCGCGCGAACGTATTTCCTCGTAGGAGGCCTGGCAGTTCTCCGTCGTGAGAAACACGGTGCCCGCGAAACCTTTAGCGGTCAGGTCCAGTACCTGCTTACGGGTCGGCTCGTCCATGACCGGTTCACCGGGTACGGCCATCAGCACGATCGACACGTCGTCCTGGCCCGGCGGTCCGACAGTCAGCCATCGAAAGATGCCGTCGACATCGGGCAGCGAAACATCTTGCCGCACTTCCATACCGACCTTCTCGGTCCAGAACCTCAGTGCGGCTTCTTGGTCATGCACCCACAGGTGGGCGCTTGCGATTCTGATCATGGCTTGACGCTACGGCCGTCCGGCGTTCTTCGTCTTCTCCCCGTGTGCTGTCTTGGGCACGCGGCTGTCGGCGGGCGGCCGGGTGTCGCGTTTGAGGATGCAACTCGGAACCCGGGCATGGACGGCCGCCAGCGGAAGGCTCGCGCGGTACGCGGCTGGCGGCAGCCCGTACACCCGGGCGAAGCTGCTGGTGAACGACCCCACGCTCTGCAGCCCCACCATCACGCAGATATCGGCGACCGAGCGGTCGGTGTAGCGCAGCAGCGCGGCCGCGCGTTCCAGGCGGCGGGTCTGCGGGTAGGCCCGCGGCGTCTCGCCGAAGGTGCGGGTGAACATCCTGCTGAAGTGCGCGCGCGACAGCCCGGCGGCCGCGGCGAGGTCGTCGACCGTGATCGCCTCGGCGTACCGCGCGTCCACCAGATCCTTGGCGCAGCAGATAGCGCGCCGGAGGCACCTGCGCCATGCGCCAAGTATGTCGAACTCGCGGAACAGCGGCGACACCCAGTACGTTGAATCCGCGGATGAGTTGGCTGGGCGGCCGCGGGATCCAGGTTCACCTGGATTTCGAGGAAAGTCCGGACTTCACAGAGCAGGGTGATTGCTAACGGCAATCCGAGGTGACTCGCGGGAAAGTGCCACAGAAAACAGACCGCCACCACCGGGTCTTCGGACTCGGGGAGGTAAGGGTGAAACGGTGCGGTAAGAGCGCACCAGCATTCCGGGTGACCGGAGTGGCTAGGCAAACCCCACCCGAAGCAAGGCCAAGAAGGCCGCAACCTGGTTGCGGCCGCGCAGGCGCCCGAGGGTTGCTCGCCCGAGCCTGCGGGTAGGCCGCTCGAGGCACCCGGCGACGGTGTGTCCAGATGGATGGTCGCCACCTCGCCGCCGCGGTCAGCCGCGGTGGTGCGGGACAGAATCCGGCTTACAGGCCAACTCATCCGCCCCCTGGCCGGGCGAGCCGCTTGGGGGTCAGCGTGCCTTGCGCACCGCCTTGGCAAGCTTCTTGAGCGCGCCGTCCAACTGCTTGCGCGAGCGGTGCGCGAGCTCCTCCTCCATCCGGAAGAGCAGACCGTACGTGAACGTGTCCTCGCCCGCGGCGTGCGCGGCGTCGGCCTGTTGACTGAGGTGGGTCCTGCTGACGACGCTGTCCTGGTGGTCACCGAGCAGCGACTGAATGCTCTTGGCTCGATCCGAGACCTTGGACTCGCCGGTCGCCGCGGCGGTGTAGCGAAGACGTTTGGCGCCCTTACGAATTCGATGCAACGCCTCGTCTTTGTCGTCGTCGGCTTCGGCGGCGGCAGCAGCCTTCGCCGCTTTGCGCACCCGCTTGTAGGCCGCGTCGATCGTCGCCTGGGTACGCTCGTCCTCGTCCTGCGACAGCGCCGGCCCGGCGGCGACCAGCCCTTCGAGCGCGTCGAGCAGCCGGAAGTAACGCTGCGAACGCATGGCGATCAGCGACCGGCGCAGCCCGGCCGCATAGCGTCGGTTGGCCCCGTCGACCAGCCGCTCCCGCACCGGCCCGCGGACCAACTCCGCCGGCAGCTCGTCGAGGGCCTCCTCGTAGCGTTCGGCCAGCACTTCTGCGTCGCGCGCCACTCCCAGAATTGCGGCCAGTTGCTTGAGCTCGTCGAGAATCCAGGCGTCGTCGGAGATGCCGAACGCATCCCGGGAGGTCTGCAGCAGACTGCGGATCTTGCGCGTCGTCACCCGCATCTGGTGCACCGAGTCCGGCACGTCGGCGCGCACTGCGCGGTCCCACTCGATCAGCTGCTCGACCTGTTCGGCCACCGCACGGTGCACGGCGTCGCTCGATGCGGAGGCAGTCTCCGGCGCTGACGATTCCGTCAACACCCGCGCCAACTTCGAACCGCTGGCCGCGGCTTCAGCGCCGGCGTCGATCAGCCGGTTCGACAGTCGGTCGAGCAGTTCCCGGTTGGCGCCGTCGGTAAGTTCGAGTTCCCATTCGCGCCACGCCTGCTCCGGGCCGCCCGGTTCGGCCGACGCCGTCACCTGGTCGTCGCAGAACTCCGCGACCGGCCTCCCGTCGGGACCGTAGAGCATGTTGACGGTGCGCCGGGTCGAGATTCGCGCGACGGGACGCAGCGGATGGTCGCGCACGATGGCCATCACGATGTCGCGCAGCGCCTCGGGCACCTCGTTCTCATCGCCGAGGGGCTCCCTGACCTCCGTGCGGGCGTCGGATCCCGCGGGGAGTTTGAGATGCCATCCTTCGTCAGGCCCGCCGGTGCGCCTGCGCAGCGTGATGCGCCGCGCCGCGAGGTCGTGATCGGGGGTGTCGAAGTACACCGCCTCCATATGGTGCGCAGGCGATCCTTCGACACGGGCCACCGCCGACAACCCTTCGAACGACGGTGACACGGTCGATTCGCCGACGTCGAACTTGCGCTCGACCTCCAGATGCCGAGTGGACTTGTCGCTGGATTTGCCCATGGTGCGAGACAGATTGCCACATGCAGGTGAACACCGGGGGGACGGATGCCGAGGACGAAGAAGATAGTGTCCCTCTGTGACCGAATACGAAACTCTGACCTTCGAGCAGACCGGTGCCATCGCCCGCATCACGCTGAATCGGCCGGATGCCGCAAACGGCATGAACGGCACCATGACTCGTGAGCTGGCCGCGGCCGCCAAGCAGTGCGACACCGATGCGACCAAGGTCGTGGTGCTCACCGGGTCGGGCCGGTTCTTCTGCGCCGGTGGAGATTTGAAGGACTTCGCATCGGCGCCGGATCGCGGCGCGCATATCAAGGGCGTCGCCGACGATCTGCACCGGGCGATTTCGACGTTCGCCCGGATGAACGCGGTCGTGATCACCGCCGTCAACGGCACCGCGGCCGGCGCGGGGTTCTCGCTCGCGGTGACCGGCGATCTTGTGCTGGCCGCCGAGTCGGCATCGTTCACGATGGCATACACCCGCGTCGGCCTGAGCCCCGACGGCAGCGCGTCCTACTACCTTCCGCGGCTCATCGGGATCACCAAGACCAAGGAACTCATGCTCACCAACCGCACCCTCACGGCCCAGGAGGCCTCGCAGTGGGGCCTGGTGACCGAGGTGGTCCCCGACGCCGAACTGGCCGACCGGGCCTCGAAGCTGGCCGATCAGATGGCGGCCACCTCGGCCGGTTCCAACGGTGGGGTCAAGCAGCTGCTGTTGGGAACGTTCGGCAACGGGCTCGAGGAACAGATGGAACTCGAGGGACGGCTGATCGCCGCCCGCGCTGTCTCCAACGACGGCCGAGAAGGCGTCGACGCCTTCCTGGCCAAGCGAAAAGCCGAGTTCGCCTAGAAGGAGTGCTCGTCGGCGGGGAACACCCCGCTGGCCACCTCGTCGGCGTATTGCTCTGCGGCGCGGCGTAATTCGCCGCCGACATCGCCGAAGCGCTTCACGAACTTCGCGGTCTTGCCGTTGGTCATACCGGCCATGTCCTGCCACACCAGCACCTGCGCGTCGCAGTTCGCGCCGGCGCCGATGCCGATGGTGGGGATCGTCAGCTTGCCGGTGATCTGAGTGGCCAGTTCGGCGGGCACCATCTCCATGACGACGGAGAACGCGCCTGCTTCCTGCACGGCGATGGCGTCGTGGATGGTCTGCTCGGCGGCGTCGCCGCGGCCCTGGACCCGGAAGCCGCCCAGACCGTTGACGCTCTGCGGGGTGAAGCCGATGTGGGCCATCACGGGGATGCCCGCCGCGCTCAGCGTTGCGATCTGCTCGGTCACGCGCTCGCCGCCCTCGAGCTTGACCGCATGCGCACCGGTCTCCTTCAGGAAGCGGGTCGCGGTGGCCAGTGCCTGTTGGGGCCCGCCCTCGTAGCTGCCGAACGGTAGGTCGGCCACGACCAGCGCGTGCGGCGCACCGCGCACGACGCCGCGTACCAGCGGAATCAGCTCGTCGATCGACACGGGCACGGTGGTGTCGTAGCCGTAGACGACGTTGGCGGCCGAATCGCCGACCAACAGCACCGGGATGCCAGCGTCGTCGAAGACGCGGGCGGTGGAGTAGTCGTAGGCCGTGAGCATGGCCCATTTGTGGCCTTCGGCCTTCCACTTCTGGAGGTGCAGGGTGCGGACCTTCATGCGTGGTTTGGCCTCGGCAGCCCCGTATACGGTCTGCTCAGACATCGTTGTCCCCCAATTGGGTGGATCGGGTCGAATCCTCGAGGCCGAAATCGGTCCCCGGGTTCGCTGACGCCCCTCAGTCTGCCACTCTGTGCGCGAGATGTTGAAAGGCCTGTTGAGTGGATTTGCTCACACCCGCCGTCACCGGGCATAGCATTCCGACATGCAACGGCTCAGCGGACTCGACGCCAGCTTCTTGTACCTCGAGACCGCGCAGCAGCCGCTGCATGTGTGTTCGATCCTCGAACTGGACACCTCGACGATGCCCGGCGGCTACACGTTCGACCGGTTCCGGGACGAGTTGAACATGCGGATCAAGGCGATGCCGGAGTTCCGCGACAAGCTGGCCGACAGCCGGTTCAACCTCGACCATCCGGTGTGGGTGGAGGACAAGGACTTCGACGTCGACCGCCATCTGCATCGCATCGGCCTGCCCGCGCCTGGCGGCCCCCGCGAGCTCGCAGAGATCTGCGGACATATCGCATCGCTGCCGCTCGACCGCAGCCGCCCGCTGTGGGAGAAGTGGGTGATCGAGAACATCGACGGAACCAACCCGCAGGACGGCGGGCGTCTAGTGGTGATGACGAAGGTGCACCACGCAGGCGTCGACGGCGTCACGGGCGCGAGCATGATGTCGCAGCTGTGCAGCACCGAACCCGACGCGCCACCACCGGACCCCGTCGACGGTTCCGGCGACGCGAGCTCACTGGAGATCGCGGTCTCCGGTGCGGTCAAGTTCGCCACCCGGCCGCTGAAGCTGGCCAGCGCGGTGCCCATGACCGTCTCCTCGGTGGTCGACACGGTCCGTCGCGCCCGCTCCGGCCTCTCGATGGCGCCGCCGTTCGCCGCCCCGAGGACGGTGTTCAACATGAACGTCACCGGGCACCGCAACGTCGCGTTCGCGCAACTGGATCTCGAGGACATCAAGACCGTCAAGAACCACTTCGGGGTCAAGGTCAACGACGTGGTGATGGCGCTGGTCTCCGGCGTGCTGCGCAAGTACCTCGCCGACCGCGGCCAACTGCCGCAGAACTCCCTCGTCGCGATGGTGCCGGTCTCCGTCCACGACAAGTCCGACCGGCCCGGGCGCAACCAGGTGTCGGGGATGTTCTCGCGGCTGGAGACCCACATCGAAGATCCGGCGGCCCGGCTGAAATCAATCGCCGAGGCGAATTCGGTTGCCAAACAACATAGTTCGGCGATCGGGGCGACTCTGCTGCAGGACTGGACACAGTTCGCCGCCCCGGCGGTGTTCGGTGTCGCGATGCGCGTCTACGCCTCGAGTCGGCTGAGCGGCGCGCGGCCGGTGCACAATCTCGTCATCTCCAACGTTCCCGGTCCGCAGGTGCCGCTGTACTACCTGGGCTGCGAGGCCAAGGCGATGTATCCGCTCGGGCCGATCTTCCACGGGTCGGGTCTCAACATCACCGTGATGTCGCTGACCGGGTCGCTGAACGTCGGCATCGTGTCCTGCCCGGAGTTGCTGCCCGACCTGTGGGAGATGGCCGACGACTTCTCCGCCGCCCTCGACGAGCTGTTGGCCGCCACGCGATAGCGCCCTAGCCAGCGGCGATGAGGGTTCATGGCAGCATGTTGAGCCATGAACGCCAAGATCGGGGTCTTCGCGACCACTGTGCTGCTCGCGGCCACCGGATGCAGCCAAGTGGTCGACGGCCGCGCCGTCGTCGCGGTGCCGCCACCAGGCACCCCGATCGAATGGGCCAAATGCCAGACCGAACAGTCCGACGAGTCGCGGATTCCGGCCGACGCCGAATGCGGCATGCTGTCGGTCCCAGTCGACTACGACGAGCCCGACGGAGACGTCGCCCGCATCGCGATGGTCCGGTTCAAGGCCACCGGCGACAAGATCGGCTCGCTGATCATCAACCCCGGGGGGCCGGGGGAGTCCGGTGTGGAGGCCGCCGCGAGCATCGTCGGCTCGCTGCCGGAGTCGGTGCGCCAGCGCTTCGACCTCGTCGGCTTCGATCCCCGTGGCGTCGCGAACTCCACCCCGGCGCTGTGGTGCAACTCCGACGCCGACAACGACCGGCTGCGCGCCGAACCCCAGGTCGACTACTCCCCGGAGGGGGTCGCCGAGATCGAGAAGGAGACCAAGGAGTTCGTCCAGCGCTGCGAGGACAAGATGGGCAAGGAGTTCCTCGCCAACGTCGGGACCGTCAACGTGGCCAAGGATCTCGAGGCGATGCGCCAAGCGCTCGGTGACGAGAAACTGACCTACCTCGGCTACTCCTACGGCACCCGCATCGGCGCCACCTACGCCGAGAACTACCCGGACAAGGTGCGCGCGATGGTCCTCGACGGGGCGGTCGATCCCAACGCCGATCCCACCGAGGCCAACGTCCGCCAAGCCGCGGCCTTCCAGACCGCGTTCAACGACTACGCCGCCGACTGTGCGCAGAACCCCGCCTGCCCGCTGGGCACCGACCCGGCGAAGGCCAACGACGTCTACCACAGCCTGGTCGACCCGTTGGTGGAAAAGCCGCTGCGAACGCGGGATCCGCGGGGGCTGAGCTACTCCGACGCCATCGTCGGGACCATCCTGCCGCTGTACTCGCCGGACCTGTGGCGGCACCTGACGCAGGCGCTCAGCGAGATGGAGCGGGGCGCCGGTGACACCATGCTCGCGCTGGCCGATCTCTACATGGGCCGCGACGCGCAGGGCCACTACAACAACTCGACCGACGTGCGGGTCGCGGTCAACTGCGTGGACAAGCCCGCCGTCACCGACCGCGCGAAGGTCGTCGAGGAGGACCGGCGGGTGCGCGAGGCGGCGCCGTTCATGAGCTACGGCGAGTTCACCGGGCACGCACCGTTGGGCACGTGCGCGTTCTGGCCGGTGCCGCCGACGAGCGAACCGCACGAGCTCCAGGTGGAGGGGCTGCCCCCGACGCTCGTGGTGTCGACGACCAACGATCCCGCGACGCCGTACCAGGCAGGTGTGGAGCTGGCCAAGCAACTGGGTGGGACTCTGGTGACGTTCCAGGGCACCCAGCACACCGTGGTGTTCCAGGGCAACAACTGCGTCGACGACATCGCGGCCAACTACCTCGTCGACCTGACGCTGCCGCCGCCCGACACCACCTGCTCCTCGGACTGATCACAGCCGGGTCACCGTTGTATCGCGGGTGACGACGCCGCGCGGTCGGCGTGGAACCATGTCACCCATGTGGCGGGTGGGGCGGATGGTGTCGGCGCTTGCGCTGGTGTCCCTCGTCGCCTGCCCGGTGGGTTCGGCGTCACCTCAAGGCCAGGCCACCAGGGCATACGGGCAGCCGCCGGTGTGGAGCGGATGCGAGTCCTTCGTCCCCGACGCGACAAAGGCGAACGCGATCCCGACCGCGCGCTGCGGAACGGTGTCGGTGCCCGTCGACTACGCCAAACCCGAAGGTGCACAAGCGCGTTTGGCCGTCATCCGCATACCGGCCAGCGGCGACAGGATCGGTGCGCTTGTGGTCAATCCCGGAGGGCCGGGGGCGTCGGCCGTCGACACCGTCGTGGGCATGGGCGCCGCGCTGGCCGGCTCGGAGATCGCCAGCCGGTTCGATCTGATCGGCATCGACCCCCGCGGCGTCGGGCACTCCACCCCGGAGCTGCGCTGCCGCACCGACGCCGAGTTCGACGCCTTCCGCCGCGAACCGCTTGCCGACTACAGCCCGGCAGGCGTCGCGCACATCGAGGGCCTCCACGAGCAGTTCGTCCGGTCGTGCGTCGACAACATGGGTGTCGACTTCCTGGCGAACGTCGGCACCGCCACCGCGGTCCGCGATATGGACGTCGTCCGGGCAGCGTTGGGGCAGAACGAGATCAGCTATCTCGGGTTCTCCTACGGCACGCGCCTCGGAGCGGCATACGCCGAGCGCTACCCCGAACGGGTCCGGGCCATGGTGCTAGACGGTGCGGTCGATCCACTGGCCGATCCGATCGAGGGCCGGATCCGTCAGATGGCCGGTTTCCAAACGGCGTTCAACGACTATGCCAAGGACTGCGCGAAGTCGGCCGGGTGTCCGCTGGGGACCGACCCGGCGCGGTTCGTCGAGCGCTACCACCAGTTGGTCAACCCGCTTGTGCAGCAGCCCGGCCGCACCTCCGACCCGCGCGGGCTGAGCTACCAGGACGCGATCACCGGAACAGTGAACGCCCTTTACTCGCAGCGCTATTGGAAGCTCCTGACCAGCGGTCTGCTCGGGTTGCAGCGCGGAACCGACGCGGGAGACCTGTTGCTACTCGCCGACGACTACCAGGGCCGCGACGGGTCCGGGCGGTACACCAACCAGCAGGATGCGTTCACCGCGATCGGGTGTGTCGATGCTCCGTATCCGTCTGATTCCGCAGCCTGGGCCGAAGTGGACCGCCGGGTCCGCGAGGTCGCGCCGTTTCTGTCTTACGGCGGGTTCACCGGGTCCGCACCGCGCGACGTCTGCACGATGTGGCCGGTGCCGCCGACGTCGACGCCGCACCCCGCTTCGTCACCGGGGCCCGGCAAGGTCGTCGTCGTCTCCAGCACCCGCGACCCGGCGACGCCGTACCAGGCCGGCGTCGACCTGGCCCGCCAGATGGATGCGCGCCTGATCACCTTCGAGGGCACCCAGCACACCGTGGTGTTCAGCGGCGACGCCTGCGTCGATGCAGCGGTGGTCGACTTCCTCGTCGATTCGATCCCTCCGCCGCAGGGCCTGAAGTGCTAGCCCCCGGGAATCGGCCGGATCAGCACCTCTTGTGACGTGCTCGCCACCGCGCGACCCACGGCGTCCCGGATGGACCCACGAATCAACGCGCGGTGGCCGCTGAGCGCCACCGCTTGCTGGGTGTACAGATGCCACTCGTCGAAGCGGACGGGCCGGTGCAGCCAGAGGGAGTGGTCGAGGCTGACCGCCGCGATCGAGGCGTAATCGGTGGGGTGCGGGTGATTGCGTAATGCCATGTCCAACAGCAGGTAATCGCTCGCATACGCGAGCATCGCCGTGTGCAACGCGGGTTCGTCGGCGATGGGCCGGGGCAATCGCATCCAGTGCGACCGGGGTTGCGGCGTTTGCCCGCCGCCCAGAAAGTTCGTCGGTTCGGCGATGCGCATCTCCAGCGCGGGCGGGACGTCGATCCAGTTCTGCACCCTCGGTCTCAGGTGCGGCGGCGCCCGGTGCACCCAGTGCTGCAGTAGCGGCATCTCCTCGGGCGCGGGGGTCTGGTCGGGCGTGTGGTCGAGTTCGGGTTCGGCTGCGTTGCTGTGGAATGACACCAGAGCGGTGAGCAGGGTCCGGTCGCCCTGGGCGATGCAGATCTGTCGCGTCGCCATCGACCGCCCGTCCCGGACGACGTCGACCGCGATGTCGACCGGGGTGTCGGAGGCGCCGGTCTGGACGAAGTAAGCGTGCAGGGAGTGCGGTAAATGCTCGTCGACGGTGCGCGAGGCCGCGGATACGGCCTGCGCGAGCAGCTGGCCACCGAAAATGCGGCCGAAGCGATCGCGCTCGTTACCCGCCCGGAACCGGTTGTCGCCCAACGGCTCGAGATCCAATGCGCGTTCGAGTGCGTCGAGCGATGCGAGCACCGACGTCTGAAGCGCGCTCCCGGCCAGCGGGCCCGTCAGATCGGTGAGGGAGGCGGTCTCGTCGGCAGCCGTCACGCGGTGGATCCTGCCAGATGCTCACCCGATGCCACTGGGATCGGGCACGCGGTAGCCGTCGCGGGTCACAATGCGCACCGGGTCGCTGCCATCCCAGCCCGCGCAGGTGTCGGAGATGGCGCGCAGGTGGTCGAGGAAGGTGGGTGGGGCCTCCACGACCTCGGTGTAGAACCCGAAGTCGGCGACGGTGTCGATATAGGCCACCCGGAATCCGCCACCCATGCTCTGCGCTGCCGGCGGATAGCCGAGCGCCGCGAAGTGTGCCGTCTTGGCGTCATAATCGGTCGTCAGCGTCGCGATCTGATGGATGGAACTGGTCCCCCCGCGGCTCCACTCCGAGTAGATGCTCGGAGTGTCGCAGTGCTGCTGGATCAGTTCGATCTGCACCGGACCAGCCTGCGCGACCGCTACCTGGAGTCGGACGGTGCGGATTTCGCCACCGTATTCGACGTGCTGTTCGACGACGGGCAGCACCTGGAAGGGGCCGACCCGGAACGTGCGGGCCCACGCGGCAGCCGCGGCGAGGACGTCGTCGACGACATGGCCGAGCTGAAAGAACCGAAATTCGCCGTCGGGCCATGGCTGCTCGAACAGGACCATGCGCACGATCATGGCACCGGCGACGCGCTCATCTGTTGATGAACCCCACGAACGCAGCCGCCGTGTAACACCGATTTAACAGCCGGTGCCTACGCTGCGATCATGGATCGGCAGAAGGAATTCGTGCTGCGCACGCTGGAGGAACGCGACATCCGCTTCGTCCGGCTGTGGTTCACCGACGTGCTCGGATACCTCAAGTCGGTCGCGATCGCCCCGGCCGAACTCGAAGGCGCCTTCGAAGAGGGGATCGGGTTCGACGGCTCGTCGATCGAGGGCTTCGCCCGGGTCTCGGAAGCCGATATGGTGGCCCGCCCCGACCCGTCCACCTTCCAGGTGCTGCCGTGGGCCGACGGTTCGGGCCGACATCATTCGGCCCGGATGTTCTGCGATATCACCATGCCCGACGGCTCCCCGTCGTGGGCGGACTCGCGTCACGTGCTGCGCAGGCAGTTGGCCAAGGCCAGCGATCTCGGGTTCTCCTGCTACGTCCATCCGGAGATCGAGTTCTTCCTGCTCAAGCCCGGCGAGGACGACGGCACCCCGCCCGTGCCCGCCGACAACGGCGGCTACTTCGACCAGGCCGTGCACGATTCGGCGCCCAACTTCCGCAGGCACGCCATTGACGCGCTCGAGCAGATGGGCATCTCGGTCGAGTTCAGCCACCACGAAGGCGCGCCCGGCCAGCAGGAGATCGATCTCCGCTACGCCGATGCGCTGTCGATGGCCGACAATGTGATGACGTTCCGCTACGTCGTCAAGGAGGTCGCGCTCGGGGACGGGGTGCGGGCGTCGTTCATGCCCAAGCCGTTCGCCGAGCATCCCGGTTCGGCCATGCACACGCACATGAGCCTGTTCGAGGGCGACACCAACGCGTTCCACAGCCCCGACGACCCGCTGCAGCTCTCCGACGTCGCCAAGTCGTTCATCGCCGGGATCCTCGAACACGCCAAGGAGATCAGCGCCGTCACCAACCAGTGGGTGAACTCCTACAAGCGCCTCGTACACGGCGGTGAGGCGCCGACGGCGGCGTCCTGGGGTGCGGCGAACCGCTCGGCGCTGGTGCGGGTGCCGATGTACACCCCGCGCAAGGCGTCGTCGCGGCGCGTGGAGGTGCGCAGCCCCGACTCGGCGTGCAACCCCTACCTGACCTTCGCGGTGCTTTTGGCCGCGGGGCTGCGCGGTATCGAGAAGAGCTACGTGCTGCCTGCCGAGGCCGAAGACAACGTGTGGACGCTGACCCCCGAAGAGCGCAGCGCGATGGGCTTTAAGGAGCTTCCCGGCAGCCTCGGCGTCGCGCTCGAGCAGATGGAGAACTCCGAACTCGTCGCGGAGGCATTGGGCGAGCACGTCTTCGACTACTTCCTGCGCAACAAGCGCGCCGAGTGGGAGAACTACCGCAGCCACGTCACACCGTTCGAGCTGAAGGCCTATCTGTCTCTGTAGGTGGTTAGCCGACATAGGTGCTGCGCTACCTTTTAGGCGTGGCCAAACCAGCGACGCAGCGTCCGAAGCTGCCGAGCGCAGGCCGGTTGGGGCTCGTCGAACCCACCGCGCCCGCAGAACTCGATCTGTTGGGTTGGAACACCGACGCGCACGTGGAGCTTCTGTGGTCGCTGTCGCGTGCCCCCGATGCCGACACCGCGCTGCGCACGATGGTCCGGTTGGCCGAGGCGTTGGGCGATGGCTGGGACGAACTCAACCGGGCTCTGCTTACCGACAAAAGCCTGCGGGGCCGGCTGTTCAGCCTGCTGGGTTCCTCGTTGTCCCTCGGGGACCACCTCATCGCGACTCCGGAGAACTGGCGGTTGCTCGCCGGTGACGTCGCCCTGCCGACCCGCGACACGCTGCGCGAGATGTTCGTCGCGCTGGCCGACGAAGCATCCGACACGTCGACCGCGCTGCAGCCGCTGCGCAAGCTCTACCGCGACCGGGTGCTGGTGCTGGCCAGCCTGGACCTGGCGCCGACAGTGGAGAACGAACCGGTCCTGCCCTTCCCGACCATCGGCGAGCACCTGTCGGACCTCGCCGACGCGGCACTGGCCGCCGCGCTGCACCTCGCGATCAAGACGACCGGGGGTGAGTCGCCGCCCCGGATCGCGATCATCGCGATGGGCAAATGCGGTGCGCGCGAACTGAACTACGTCAGCGACGTCGACGTCATCTTCGTCGCCGAGCCCGCCGACGCGTTGGCGACCCGGGTGGCGGGCGAGCTGATGCGGTTCGCCGCCGACGCGTTCTTCGAAGTCGATGCCGCGCTACGGCCCGAAGGCAAACACGGCCAGCTGGTGCGCACGCTGGACTCGCACGTCGCCTACTACGAGCGCTGGGCCAAGACGTGGGAGTTCCAGGCGTTGCTGAAGGCGCGGCCGGCCGCGGGCGACCCCGAGCTCGGTCAGGCCTACGTCGACGCCCTGATGCCGATGGTGTGGACGGCCAGCGAGCGCGAGGACTTCGTCCCCGAGGTGCAGGCGATGAGGAGGCGGGTCGAGGAACTCGTACCCGCCGGGCAACGGTCGCGGGAGATCAAACTGGGCACCGGCGGGCTGCGCGACGTCGAATTCGCCGTGCAGCTCCTGCAATTGGTGCACGGCCGCAACGACGAGCGCCTGCACGTCTCGTCGACGGTGGCCGCGCTGGCCGCACTCGGTGAACGCGGATACGTCGGGCGCGACGACGCCGCCAACCTGACCGCGTCGTATGAATTCCTGCGACTGCTCGAGCACCGGCTACAGCTGCAGCGGATGGTGCGCACCCACCTGCTTCCCGACGAGGACGACGACGAGTCGCTGCGCTGGCTGGCCAGAGCCGCACATGTGCGGCCCGACGGCACACGCGACGCGCTTGGCATGCTGCGCGAAGAGCTCAAGCGCCAGAGCCTACGGGTGTCGCGGTTGCACGAAAAGCTGTTCTACCAACCGCTTCTGGAATCCGTCGGGCAACCGGCGCTGAGCATTTCCGACGGTATGACGCAGGCGGCCGCCGAACGGCAGCTGGCCGCACTGGGCTACGAAGGCCCGCAGAGCGCATTGACACACCTGGCCGCCCTGACGGGGAGCAGTGCCCGCCGCGGGCGCGTGCAGCAGGTCTTGTTGCCGACGCTGCTCAACTGGCTGTCGGACACCCCCGACCCCGATGCGGGGCTGCTGTCCTACCGCCGCATCAGCGATGCGCTGTCCGAACAGCGGGGGTTCCTGGCGACGCTGCGCGACGAGGGCGCCGTCGCCAAACGCCTCATGCAGGTCCTCGGCACGTCGGCCTACGTTCCGGAGTTGCTCATGCGGGCCCCGGAAGTCATCCAGTCCTACGCCGACGGCCCCGACGGGCCCAAGCTGCTCGACGCCGAACCCGACGCGGTGGCGCGCGCGCTGGTCGCCTCGGCCGCAAGGTATTCCGACCCGCAGCGGGCGATCGCGGCGGCGCGTACATTGCGCAGGCGTGAGCTCGCGCGCATCGCCTCGGCCGACCTGCTCGGCATGCTCGAAGTCACCGAGGTGTGTCGCGCGCTGACCTCGGTGTGGGTGGCAGTGCTGCAGGCCGCGCTGGACGCGGTGATCCGCGCCCAGACAACCGACAAGGGTCCGCTGGCCCGCATCGCGGTGATCGGTATGGGCCGGCTGGGCGGGGGCGAGCTGGGCTACGGCTCGGACGCCGACGTGATGTTCGTGTGCGAACCCGAAGAGGGCGTTGAGGAATCGGCCGCGGTGAAGTGGGCGGTGACGGTCGCCGAGCAGGTGAGGTCTCTGCTAGGGACACCGAGTTCGGATCCGCCGCTGGAGGTCGACGCGAACCTGCGGCCGGAGGGTCGCAACGGTCCGCTGGTGCGCACCCTGTCCTCGTATCAGGCGTACTACGAGCGCTACGCGCAGACGTGGGAGGTGCAGGCGCTGCTTCGGGCCCACCGCGTGGCAGGCGATCTGGACCTGGGGGAGCGGTTCCTGTTGATGATCGACAAGATTCGCTACCCACCCGGCGGGGTGTCGGCCGAAGCGGTGCAGGAGATCCGGCGGATCAAGGCTCGGGTGGACGCCGAACGGCTGCCGCGGGGAGCCGATCCGAATACGCACACCAAACTCGGGCGCGGAGGCCTCACCGACATCGAGTGGACGGTGCAGCTGCTGCAGTTGCGCTACGCGCACAAGGTGTCCGCGCTGCACAATACGTCGACGCTGCAGTCGCTGAACGCGATCGGCGCCGCCGAGCTGATCGCCGAGGGCGATGTCGAACTGCTGCGTCAGGCCTGGCTGACCGCGACGGCGGCACGTAACGCGTTGGTGCTGGTGCGCGGCAAGCCGACCGATCAGCTGCCAGGGCCGGGGCGCCAGCTCAACGCCGTGGCGGTGGCCGCCGGTTGGGACAGCGATGACGGAGGCGAGTTCCTCGACAACTACCTGAGGGTGACAAGGCGGGCAAAAGCCGTCGTGCGCAAGGTTTTCGGTGGCGAGACATAGTGGATAGGCACAACCGATGAGCATGGATTTCGGGTTCGATGTGATCACCGACGAGGAGTACGAGCGCCAGCGCGCGCTGTACGGTCCGCTGACCGAGGCGGTGCGCCGACTGATCTATGCGAGCCTGCACACCGAGATCGACGAATCGGCCGTCGCGGATGCTCAGGCCAAGATCGAGGCCGCCACACAGATCCTCGAGAGCACACAGCGACCGGTGTCCTCGACCCTGCGGCACGAGGCCACCGGCCGTCCGCTGGCGTGGGCTAATCCCGCTGTGGGACTGCGTAATGCAATCGCACCGCCGATGGTGATCCACCACGAACCGGACGGTCGCTGCTGGAGTGAGTTCACGCTGAGCGGGGCCTATGAGGGGCCGCCGGGGTGGGTGCACGGCGGCATCTGCGCGTTGGTGCTCGACCATCTGCTGGGCGAGGCCGCCAGCGACGGTCTGACCCAGCCGAAGTTCACCGGCACGATCTCGCTGCGTTATCTGCGCGGCACACCGCTGGGACCGCTGCGTGCGGAGGCGTTCGTGGAACGGTCCGAGGGGGTCAAGACGTTCGCCCGCGGATATCTGCTCGACGCACAGGGGCCCACGGTGGAGGCTGAAGGTGTGTTCATCCAGCCGGCGTGGGCGAGGGACGCCGGATGAAGTTCTATGTCAGCCTGGCTTTCCTCGACACCGCGGAGGTCGTCGAGATCGCCAAGGCGGCAGACGATCTCGGCTACGAAGGCCTCGGCATCCCGGATCACGTCGTCAACCTCGAGACGTTGGAGACGCCGTACCCCTACACCAAGGACGGCAGCAGGCGCTGGGAGGCGTTCACCGACTGGCCCGATCCGTGGGTGCTGATCGGCGGGCTGGCCCTCGTCACGTCACGGTCGCGGTTCGTCACCACCGTGTATCTGCCCGCGATGCGCGACCCGTACTCGGCCGCGAAGGCGATCGGCACGGCGGCCGTCCTGGCGGGCGGCCGACTCGAACTCGGCATCGGCGTCGGCTGGTGCGAGGAAGAGTTCACGCTGATGGGTCAGCAGTTCGCGCGGCGCGGTAAGCGCACCGACGAGATGCTCGACCTGATGAAGGAACTCTGGAAACCGGGCTGGACGGAGTTCGACGGGGAGTTCTACACGACGCCGAAGCTGGAGATGGAGCCGACACCGCCGCCGATCCCGGTGTACGTCGGCGGGCTCTCCGACATCGCGCTTCGCCGCGCGGCGCGCCACGACGGCTGGATCGGCGACCTGATCACCACCGACCGTGCCCTGGAACGCGTCGCCAAGCTGCGCGAGCTACGCGCCGAAAACGCTTTGCCCATGGACGGTTTCGAGGTGCTGACCCCGCTGACCGACGCGTTCACCCCTGATCACTTCGACCGCGCGGAGGCCGGCGGCATCACCGGCATCATCACCATGCCGTGGATGTTCTACGCTGGCCCGCAGGCTTCGTTGGCCGAGAAGATCGACGGGATGAAGCGGTTCCGCAAGGATCTTCGGCTCGACAGCTAGCCCCAGCGAGCGATCACATCGCCCACCGGTTGGCCCGCGGCCAGCGCCGCCATCACCAGCACCCTGGCCTGACTGGGCCGAAGGTTCGGCACCATTACCGCTCCCGCCTTGACCATGTCGTCGCCGGGTCCGTACGCGGCTTCGACGGGACCGTTCGGAACGCGGGTAGAGATCGCGAACGCGACGCCGGCAGGCGCATGCCGACGGACCGCGTCCACCACGCCCTCGCTGGCGTTCCCGGAACCCAACGCCTCCACCACGATTCCGCGGGCACCCGATGCGACGGCGGCGTCGATCGGTCCTGGCCCATCGCCCGGATAGGCCGCGACGATGTCGACGCGCGGCGCGTTGCCCGCGGAAACCTCGGCGATGAACGGGCGTCGCGCCGGCTGGGTCAGGGTGAACGTGTCGCCGCCCACCGTGCCGATCGGTGCGCCCGCGAACGCCGACAGAATCGCGGTGTCCACCTTGCGGGTGCCCAGTGCCTGAAACACGGTGCCGTCGAACGCGATCAACACACCTTGCTCGCGAGCGGCCGGGCTGGCCGCGACGGTCAGTGCGTCCCGCAGGTTCTTGGGCCCGTCGGCGTCGGGGGCGTCGGAGGACCGCTGCGCACCGGTCAACACGATCGGCGGGCCACCGCGGTACGTGACGTCCAGCCACATCGCGGTGTCCTCCATGGTGTCGGTGCCGTGCGTGATGACCACGCCGTCGGCGCCGTTGGCCACCGCGTCCTTGGCGGCACCGCCGATCGCGTCCCAGTCCGCGGGGGTCAGCTGCGAGCTGTCCTTCTGCATCAGATCGACAATCTCGACGTCCAGCCCGGCCGCGAGCTCCTCACCGCCGAGGGTCGGCCGCCGCACACCGCTGGCGTCGGTGCTCGTCGAGATCGTGCCGCCGGTGGTGATGACGACCAGGCGCGCGTTCTGGGCACCGGCCGGCGAGGCCGCCGGGCCGAGCATGCTCGTCACCGTCGCGACCGCTACCGCGGCCGCCAGAAGTCCTCCGCGCATCTGCGCGTCACCGCCGAAAGCGGCTCAGCAGACCGCGACGCCGAACCGGCCCAGCGGTGGCGGCTGGCGCAGCAGTGGTGGCTGGTGCGGCTGTGCCGGTGACCACGCGTCCGGGCGCCGCGGCACCGACTCGGGTGCGGCGCCGAGCGTCGGCCGACCAGGCACCCGCCCCCGTCGTCGCCAGCAACAGGAACGCAAAGCAGTACAGGATCGCCGCCTCGCCGCCGTTGCCGCCCATCTGCGCATCGAACGGCCAGAAGCTGGCGGCCGGGCCTTCCAGCGGCGGCCAGTGCATCCAGAAGTACGCGACGGCCATATGGCCGGCGGCGATGAACGCGGCGATCCGTGTGAACAGACCGACGGTGATCAGCAGGCCCGCCACGAATTCGATCAGTCCGGCCCACCACGCGGGCCAGGTTCCGACCGGTACGGCAGCACCGAGGGGCCAGCCGAAGAGCTTCATCGAGCCGTGCAGCGTGAAGAGCAGACCGAAGATGATCCGGAAGATGCTCAGAACAGGTGAGGAGTATCTGGCAAGACGGGCATCGAAAGTGGACGTCATGCGCGTTTACCCTACGCGCAGACGCACTTCGGGCCGGGCGATTTGACTCGCCCGGCCCGAAGTGTCGACTGATGTTTACCCGGTTCGGTTACACGTCGAAGTACAGCGCAACCTCGTACGGGTGCGGCCGGATCTGGATCGGCAGGATCTCGTTCTCCCGCTTGTAGGAGATCCAGGTCTCGATCAGATCCTCGGTGAACACCCCGCCCTCGGTGAGGTAGTCGTGGTCCTCTTCGAGCTTGTCGATGACCGCCGACAGCGAGGTGGGCGCCTGCGGGATGTTGGCGGCCTCTTCCGGGGGCAGCTCGTAGAGGTCCTTGTCGACCGGCGTCAGCGGCTCGATCTTCTTCTTGATCCCGTCGATGCCTGCCATCAGCATCGCCGCGAACGCCAGGTACGGATTGCCCGAGCTGTCCGGGCAGCGGAACTCGAGACGCTTGGCCTTCGGATTGTTGCCGGTGATCGGGATACGCACACACGCCGACCGGTTGCGCTGGCTGTACACCAGGTTGATCGGCGCCTCGTAACCCGGCACCAGACGCTTGTAAGAGTTCACCGTCGGGTTGGTGAACGCCAGCAGCGACGGCGCGTGGTGCAGGATTCCGCCGATGTAGTGGCGGGCGAGGTCGGACAATCCCGCGTAGCCGGACTCGTCGTGGAACAGCGGCTGGCCGTCCTTCCACAGCGACTGGTGCGCATGCATACCGGATCCGTTGTCCCCGAACAGCGGCTTGGGCATGAACGTGACCGTCTTGCCGGCCTGCCACGCGGTGTTCTTGATGATGTATTTGAACAACAGCACATCGTCGGCCGCATGCAGCATGGTGTTGAACTTGTAGTTGATCTCGGCTTGGCCCGCGGTGCCGACCTCGTGGTGGCCACGCTCGAGAACGAAGCCCGCGTTCTGCAGGTTGGTCGCCATCTGGTCACGCAGGTCGACGTAGTGGTCGTATGGCGCGACGGGGAAGTAGCCGCCCTTCGGCCGGACCTTGTAGCCGCGGTTGGGACTGCCGTCGGCCTCCAGCGGCTCACCGGTGTTCCACCAGCCCGACTCCGAGTCCACCTCGTAGAAGGTGCCGTTGATCCGCGAGTCGAAGGTCACAGAGTCGAAGATGTAGAACTCGGCCTCGGCGCCGAAGTACGCGGTGTCGGCGATGCCAGTGCTGGCCAGGTAGTTCTCCGCCTTGCGTGCGACGTTGCGGGGATCGCGCGAGTAGGCCTCGCGGGTGAACGGATCGTGCACGAAGAAGTTCATGTTCAGCGTCTTGGCGGCGCGGAACGGGTCGATGCGTGCGGTCTCGGGATCCGGAAGCAGCATCATGTCGGACTCGTGGATCGACTGGAAGCCGCGGACCGACGAGCCGTCGAAGGCCAGGCCGTCCTCGAAGACGTCCTGGGTGAAGGCCGAAGCCGGGATCGAGAAGTGCTGGACGACGCCGGGCAGATCACAGAATCGGATGTCGACGTACTCGACTTCCCCGTCCTTGATGAGCTTGAGAATGTCGTCGGCCGTCTTTTCTGCCACTGAGTTGTCTCCTTTATCCAGTAACTCGCGCGTTGACGCTAAGGACACGATGTTGCACGGTCGTCAACCGAATGTTGCGCTGAAGTTACGCAATCACATCAGGGCCAGACGCAGGCGGCCAATGGACTTCTTTTCAGTCCCATATCCTTCAGTGTATGGCCCGCACACTCGGGTCCTGGCTGTCGGGACCGGATCCGACCAGCGACGCGGGACCCAACGACTATCCCGGCAAGCGCCTCGGTCTACCGGAGACCGGCCCGGGGTCCATCGCCCGGTTCGGCAGGCGAATCGGCGCGCTGATGCTCGACTGGTTCATCGCATACGGGCTGGTGGGGCTCGCCGTGAACCTCGGATTCATCAGCAAGGACGCTTTCCTGTACTCACCGCTGGGGTCGACGTCCATCGCGGCGGTGTGGCTGGTGCTCGGCATCGTCTCGGTGCGGTTGTACGGCTTCACCCCCGGGCAGTGGGCGCTGGGGCTGCGGGTCGCCTCGGTCGACCATCGCCAGCACGTCGGCGTCGGCCGTGCCGCGGTGCGCGGGCTGCTGGTGTTCTTCGTCATACCCGCGCTGTTCACCGACAGGGACTTCCGCGGCTACCAGGACCGCTTCAGCAACACGGCGGTGGTCCGGCGCTGACGGCGGCCGACGTCACGCCTCGTGGCGGATCTGACCGTTCATCATCGTCATCGTGACGTCCGCCCTGGCGATGTCGTGCGGGTCGATCGCGAAGATGTTCTCGCTCACGACGACCATGTCCGCGAGCTTGCCGACCTCGAAGGAACCCACCTTGTCGTCCATCCGGATCTGATAGGCAGCGCCCAGCGTATTGGCGTGCACCGCCTCAGCGACCGTCAGCCGTTGGTCCGCTGGCGTCAGCACCGGCGCCTCGGGCTGGCCGATCAGCTGACGGGTGACGCCGATCTGGATCGCGTCGAGCGGTTTGTAGGTCGAGAAGTAGCCCGCGGCCGGCCAGTCGGTGCCCAGCGAGATACGCCCGCCCGACTTCAACACGTCTTGGGGGCGATACATCAGGTCCTGGCGTGGTGGCCCGTAGCGGGCGGCCATGTTCTGCAGCGTGTCCGGATCGGCGGACATCCAGTTGGCCGAGAACTGGGCCACGACGTCGAGTTCGCCGAAGCGCCGACTGTCGGGGTCCTCGACGTAGACCAGGTGCGCGATCGCGTGCCTGCGGTCGCGCGGGGGATTGGCGGCCGCGGCGCGCTCGATCGCATCGAGGACGACGCGGGCGGTGCGTTCCCCGCAGGCGTGCACATGCACGTCGAAACCCGCGGCGTCGATCTGACCGATGAGCTGGTGCCACTGCTCTTCGGTGAACGGGGATCCACCGGTGGAGTCGGGTTTGTCCGCGTAGGGCTCGATGAGCCATGCGGTGTATCCGCCCTGGGTTCCGTCGCCGACGATCTTGACTATGTCGGCGCGTACCAGGTCGGTCGAGAACCGATCCCTGATGTCGGTCATCGCCTGTACGACGTCGTCCACCGGCGCCGACCGCACGCTGTAGGAGGCGACCACGCGGAACGGCAGCTGTCCGCGGTTCTCGACGTCGGTGTAGAGGCCGATCAGCGCGCCCTGATCGGAGCCGATGGGTGGCACGCCGGCGTCGAACACCGACGTGATGCCGGCCGCGGACGCCTTCGGCAGCCATTCTTCGAGCAACCGCCCCATGGTCTCCGGTGCGATCGGCTCGATCGCGTCGACGAGACCGAGAACGGCGTTGACCTCGAGCACATATCCGGTCGGATCGCCGTTGCCGTCGCGTGCGTAATAGCTGAACCCAGGGATCGGATCGGGGGTGACGCGGCCGACGCCTGCGATCTCGAGCGCCTTGCTGTTGGCCCAGAGGCTGTGCCCGTCGATGGCGAAAAAGAAGCCCGGCCGGTCGGGCAGCACGCGGTCGAGGTCGGCGCGATTAGGTCCGTCGGGACCGAAGATGTCGACGCGCCAACCGAATCCGCGCACCGGTCCGGTCGGATTCTTTTTCGCGTACCGCTCGATCGAGGCCAGCGCGTCCGCGCCCGTGGGCACCTGCAGGTCGACACCCGAGGTGAGGAAGGCGCCGAGGAACGGGTGGGTGTGACCCTCGACGAAGCCGGGCATCAGCAGCCGGCCCTGCAGATCGACCACCCGGGTGTCGGGACCGACGAGCGCCATCGCGCCCGCCTCGTCGCCGACGTGGGTGATCGTATTGCCCCGCACCGCCACCGCCTGCGCCCACCGCGCCGGGCCAGCGACGGTGTAGATCGGGCCGTTGCGGAAGACGTAGTCGGCGACGCCGTCGGCAGCCGTGGTCTCGGAGCCGGCCCCGGACGGGTCACTCAGAGAGCAGGCGCTGGCTGCGGTCGCGGCGAGGACCACCGCGCCCGCGCGCAAGACGGTGCGTCGATTCGCGAAATAGCCTGCCCATTCACATGCGGTGCACATACCGCGTGTCCGGCCGGAGCTGCCCTACCGCCGCCTCACCGTGCGCTGCACGCCCCGCATCTTGGCCTGCGCCGGCAGCGGGCCCTTGGGCATCGCGGCGGGCCCGACCTTGGTGCCCAACGCGGCCAACCGGGACTCCAGCGCGTCCAACTGCTTGACGGTGATGTTCGCTGGCAGCTTGTTCAGGTGGCGCTCCAGTTTGGCCAGCGGTACTTCACCCTCGCCGTTGCCGATGATGACGTCATAGATCGGGGTGTCGCCGACCAGCCGAGCGGTGCGTTTCTTCTCCTGCGCCAGCAGCGGTCGCACGCGCGACGGCGACCCCTCGCCGACGAAGATGACGCCCGGCCTGCCGATCACCCGGTGCACCGCGTCGAAGTGGCCGGTCGCCGCGACACCGGGCGTCACCCGCCACTTACCCCGCATGTTGTCCAGCGCCCAGGCCGCGGCGCCCGTCTGCCCCTCGGCCTTGCTGTACACCGACTTCTGCGCGCGCCTGCCGAAGATGATGAACGCGACCAGCGCCCCGAGCACGATGCCCAGAGGAATCATCATGTAGGTGGTGAAGCCGCCCGCGAAGATGCCGAGCGCCACCGAAGCGGCGACGATCAGCACGAATGCGCCGATCATGTACGGCAGCAGACGCTTGTCCTCTTTGCGCTGAATCTGGAAAGCCTGCCACAGCTGGCTGCGGCGCTGCTTTGACGCCGCCTTACGGGCCGCCTTGGCTTCGGCCTTCGCAGCCTTCAGTGCCTTCGGATCGCGGGTTTTCGCCATTGCTTCAGGATACGGACGCCGATTTGGCCTGGGCGTACAACCGACCCGCACGGTACGACGAGCGCACCAGCGGTCCGGCCAGCACACCCGCGAAGCCGAGGCGCTGCGCGAACTGCTCATGCTCGACGAACTCGTCGGGGTGCACCCAACGCTCCACCGGGTGGTGGCGCACCGACGGGCGCAGGTACTGGGTGATGGTGACGATGTGGCAGCCCGCGCCGTACAGATCCGTCAGCGCGGACCGCACCTCCTCGGGCGTCTCGCCCATTCCGAGGATCAGATTCGACTTCGTCACCAGCCCGAAGTCGCGCGCCGCGGTCAGCACGTCGAGGCTGCGCTCGTAACGAAACGCGGGCCGGATGCGCTTGAAGATCCGTGGAACCGTTTCGACGTTGTGCGCCAACACTTCTGGACGGGACTCGAACACCTGTTGCAGCAGGTTTGGCTCACCGTTGAAGTCGGGGATCAGCAACTCGACACCGGTGTTGGGGTTGAGCGCCTTGATCGCACGGACCGTCTCGGCGTACAGCCACGCGCCACCGTCGGGCAGGTCGTCGCGGGCCACGCCGGTCACGGTCGAGTAGCGCAATCCCATAGCCTGCACGCTCTCGGCGACCCGGCGGGGCTCGTCGCGGTCGAGTTCGGTCGGCTTGCCGGTGTCGATCTGGCAGAAATCGCAGCGACGGGTGCACTGCTCACCGCCGATCAGGAACGTGGCCTCGCGGTCCTCCCAGCATTCGAAGATGTTGGGGCAGCCGGCCTCTTCGCAGACTGTGTGCAGACCTTCGCGCTTCACCAGCGCCTTGAGTTCCTGGTACTCCGGGCCCATCTTGGCGCGGGTCTTGATCCACGGCGGCTTGCGCTCGATCGGCGTCTCGGCGTTGCGGACCTCGAGACGCAGCAGTTTCCGACCTTCAGGAACGACAGTCACTACGTCAACGCTACCTCTAGCCGGCCGTCGAGCGCATCGCACACGGCGTCGGCCACCCGGTCGATGACCTCGGAGACAGCGACGCGGCGTCCCAGTTCAGCTGACAGCGAAGTCACCCCGGCGTCGGAGATGCCGCACGGCACGATCGCCCTGAACGCCGACAGGTCACAGTCGCAGTTCAGCGCGAATCCGTGCAGGGTGGTCGCCCGTGACACCCGGATGCCGATGGCGCCGATCTTGCGGGCCGGGCCGTTCTCGTCGGCAGGTACCCACACTCCGGAGCGGCCCTCCACCCGCCCGGTAGGCACACCGAGGTCGGTGCAGACCTTGATCAGCGACTCCTCGAGCCGTCGCACGAAGTTGACGACGTCGAGCGGCTCGGCGAGGCCGATGATCGGATAGCCGACGAGTTGGCCGGGGCCGTGCCAGGTGATCTTTCCGCCGCGGTCGGTGTCGATGACGGGGGTGCCGCCGGCCCCGGGGTTCGGCCGCTCCTCGGCGAGCGTGCGCCGCCCAGCGGTGTACACCGGCGGATGCTCGAGCAGGAGCAGGGTGTCCGGGCCGCCCGCCACGCGCTGGTCGGCGATCGCTCGCTGCAGCTGCCAGGCGTTCTCGTAGTCGACCGAGCCGAGTCGGCGCACCTCGACCGGCACCGTCGCCGACCGGATCGAATGCGTCATGACCTCGACGCTACTCCGGGCGAGCGGTGGCGAACGCCAATGCTTCGCCAATGGTGTTGTGGTGGAAAACGAATCCGGCCCGCTCGAGCGCGGCGGGGATGGCGCGTTGGCCGCCGAGCAGACCTTCGTCGGCGAACTCGCCCATCGCGGCGCGCAACGCGAACCCGGGCACCATCAGCGGTGTCGGGCGATTGACCGCGCGGCCCAACGCCGTGGTGAACTCGGCGTTGGTCACAGGTGCCGGGCCGGTGAGGTTCACCGGACCCGACAGCTCGTCGCGCGATATCGCGAACAGCAGCGCGCGGATCTCGTCCTCGAGGCTGATCCACGGCATGTACTGGCGGCCATTGCCCAGTCGAGCGCCCAGTCCCAGGGAGAACAACGGCTTGAGCCTGCCGAGCATGCCTCCGGCCTGCGCCAGCACCAGCCCCGACCGCACGAGCACCACCCGAGCGCCGTCCTGGCGGGCGGGCCAGGTGGCGGCCTCCCAGTCCACGCACAGGTGGGCCAGAAACCCCTCACCTGCGGGGGTGGTCTCGTCGGTGATCTGGGAACCGGTGTCGCCGTAGTAGCCGACCGCGCTGGCGTTGATCAGCGCCGGAACCCCGGCTTCGGCGACCGCGGTGGCCAGCACCTCGGTCGGGCCGATGCGGCTGTCACGCAGGCTCTGCTTGAAGGCGCCCGACCACCGCTTCTCGCCGACGTTGACCCCGCACATGTTGACCACGGCGTCCACTCCGGCCAGCATCGCCGGGTCGAATTCGCCGGTGTCGGGGTTCCAGAACACCTCGTCGGCGTTCGACGGTGCGCGCCGCACGATTCGCAGCACACGGTGGTTGGTGGCGCGCAGCGCGTAGACCAGAGCCGTGCCGATCAGACCGGACGATCCCGCGATCGCGATGACGGGTTCGGACACGATATTCTCGAGAGGCGTTCTATAGACCCAGATCGGCCTCGAATGCGCCCTCTTCGAGGCGACGCTTGACGGTGGTCAGGAAGCGCCCGGCATCGGCACCGTCGATCAACCGGTGGTCGTATGTCAGCGGCAGGTAGCACACCGAACGCACACCGATCGACTCGTTGCCGAACTCGTCGGCGATCACCCGCGGCCGCTTGACGATCGCGCCGGTTCCCAGCATCGCCGCCTGCGGCGGCACCAGGATCGGCGTGTCGAACAGCGCGCCCTGGCTGCCGATGTTGGTGATGGTGAACGTTCCGCCGGACAGTTCGTCGGGCTTGAGGTCACTCGACCTGGCGCGCGCGGCGATGTCGGAGATCGCACGGGCCAGCCCGGCCAGCGACAGGTGACCGGCGTTCTTGATCACCGGCGAGAGCAGACCCTGCTCCGTGTCGACCGCGATACCGAGATGCTCGGCGTCGTAGTAGGTGATCTCCTTGGTTTCCTCGTTGTAGCTTGCGTTGACATTGGGATGCGCCTTGAGCGCGTCGATCACGGCGACGGCGATGAACGGCAGGTACGTCAGGTTGACGCCCTCGCGTTCGGCGAACCCCGCCTTCGCCCGCGCCCGCAGCGACACGATCCTGGTCATGTCGACCTCGTGGGTCTGCGTCAATTGCGCTGTCGCCTGCAGGGATTCGCGCGTCTTCTTCGCAGTCAGCTGCCGGATCCGGGTGGCCTTCTGGGTGGTGCCGCGCAGGTGTGCGAGCGACGCCGCCGACGCGTCGGCATCCGCGGGCGCCTTCGCCGCCGCGGGTGACCTGCCCGGGGCCTCGGCCGCTTGTTCGGTCGACGCCGCCGGTTCCTTGCCGGCCTCCGCAGCCGCGAGCACGTCCTGCTTACGGATGCGGCCGCCGACGCCGGTGCCCTTCACGCTGGCGAGGTCAACGTTGTTCTCCGCGGCCAGCTTTCGCACCAACGGGGTGACGTAGGGCCCGGAGTCGCTTGTCGGCTGCGGTTCGGACTTGGGCTCGGATTTCGGTTCTGGTTTCGACTCGGGCTTCGGTTCCGGCTTCGGTTTCGGCTTGGAGTCCTCCGCCGGTTCCGACTCCTTCTCTTCCTTCGGCTCCGGCTTCTTCTCTTCCTTGGGTTCGGGCTCCGGCTCTGGTTCGGGTTCCGGCTCGGGTTCGGGTTCCGGCTCGGCTTCTGCGTCGGCATCACCGATCTTGGCCAGCTCGCCACCCACCTCGACGGTGTCGTCCTCTTCGGCGGTGATCGAGATCAAGGTGCCCGCCACGGGCGAGGGGATCTCGGTGTCGACCTTGTCCGTCGACACCTCGAGCAGCGGTTCGTCGACCTCCACGCTGTCGCCGACCTTCTTCAGCCAGCGGGTCACGGTGCCTTCGGTCACCGACTCGCCGAGTTCGGGCATCAGCACCGGAGTCGACTTACCCGAGGACTCACCCGAGGACTTCGCGGCGGGCTTTTCCTCGTCCTTGTCGTCGGGCTCGGGCTCTTCTTCGGTCTCTTCGGCGGCGGGCTCGGGCTGCGCGGCCGGTTCCTCGGCGGGCTTTTCCTCCTCGGTGGGTTGTTCCTCGTCGTCGGGCCCTTCGTCCTCGGCGTCCTCGGCGTCCGACGCTTCGTCGGAGTCGTCGGAGCCTCCGGAATCGCCGTCGTCGGCATCACCGATGACCGCCAACTCGCCGCCCACCTCGACGGTGTCGTCCTCCTGGGCGATGATCTTCTTCAGCACACCGGAAGCGGGCGCGGGAATCTCGGTGTCGACCTTATCGGTGGAAACTTCGAGCAATGGCTCATCTTGTTCGACCGTGTCACCTTCTTGCTTGAGCCATCGGGTGACAGTCCCCTCGGTAACGCTCTCACCGAGTGCGGGCATCTCGACGGTGATGGCCATGTGATTGACTCCCTCGCTCCCTTGAACGGTCGTCATTCGTGCTGGGTGATTGTCTGCATACCCATCCTGTCACGTCCGGACGCGCAGTTCGCCGCAGACCGTCCGACCCACTGTTCTGGCACTATCGAGAAGAGATGATCGGAGGGAGCGCGTACGCGAGTGGGAGTCCTCGACAGGTTTCGGCGCGGGAAGCGTAAAGGCAGGGGTTCGGGTGCCGACCCCGCCGCGGATCTGAACTATCTCCGGCAGTGGGTCGCCACGCACACCGGCGTCGAAGCGTTCGTCGAGCCGAAAACCACCGTCACCGACGTCACCGTGGTGCTGGTCGCCGCCGACGGGGAATGGACGCGGCGACGCGCCGGGGGAGACGCCGGCGCCCGGCGGCTGTCCGACCGATTGAAGATCCCGGTCTACGACGTGCAGAAAGTCGGCTATCCGCAGCGGATGCGGGACTACGACGAGAAGCGCCGCATCGAGCGTCGGCGCGCTGCTCGACGCGAACTCGACGAGCGCTGACGAACGCTTGCGTGTGGGGGTGCCTCCACCCGGAGGGTAGGGGGAGAACAGACGGCACTGATACGGTACCGGCGGTTCCGCCAAGTCACGGGAGGTGCGATGGGGGAGGTCGCTACGCGGTTCGTCGACAGCACCGACGACGTGCGAATCGCGGTCTACGAAGAAGGCGATCCGCACGCGCCGACCCTGGTCCTCGTGCACGGGTGGCCCGACTCGCACGTGCTGTGGGACGGCGTGGTGCCACTGCTGTCCGACCGGTTCCGCATCGTGCGGTATGACAATCGCGGTGTCGGGAACTCGAGTGGGCCAAAACGGGTTTCGGCCTACCGCATGTCTGCGTACGCGGATGACTTCGAAGCGGTCGTCGCCGCGGTGAGCCCAGGCGAGCCGGTGCACGTACTCGCCCACGACTGGGGCTCGGCGGCCATGTGGGAGTACCTGGCCCGCCCCGGTGCCGGCGACCGGGTCGCGTCGTTCACCTCGGTCTCCGGTCCCAGCATCGACCACCTCAACGCCTTCGTCACCAGCAGCCTGTTGCGCCCGTGGCGTCCACGCCGATTCGTCCGCGCCCTGGGTCAGTTCCTGTCCTTCGCCTACATGGGCTTCTTCTCGATCCCGGTGCTCGCACCGCTGGCGGTACGGGGCTTCGTCGCGAACCTGGTGCGCCAGATCCTGTTGGTGCGCGACGGCATCCCGCGTGAGCAGCTGCACCATTCCGCGACCTACAAGGCTGACGCCGCGAAGAGCGTCAAGGTCTACGGCGCCAACTATCTGCGGTCGATGAAGCCCGGACGCAGCGATCACTACGTCGACGTCGCGGTGCAGCTCATCGTCAACACCAAAGACCCGTTCGTGCGGCCGCACGTCTACGACGACACGAAAAAATGGGTGGCGCGGCTGTGGCGCCGCGACATCGCCGCCGGGCACTGGTCGCCGATGTCGCATCCGCAAGCCATCGCCCTGTCGGTCGAGCAGCTCGTCGACTTCCTCGGCGGTAAGCCACCCGCGCGTGAACTTCTGCGCGCGCAGGTCGGCAGGCCACGCGAATACTTCAGCGACACACTGGTTTCCGTCACAGGTGCGGGTAGCGGCATCGGCCGTGCGACGGCGCTGGCATTCGCCCGCGAGGGCGCCGAGATCGTGGTCAGCGATATCGACGAGGGCACCGCGAAAGAGACCGCGGCCCACGTCGCCGCGCACGGCGGAATCGCGCACGCCTACACCGTGGACGTGTCGGATGCAGAGTCCGTGGAGCGGTTCGCCGAAAAGGTGTGCGCAGAACACGGGGTGCCCGACGTCGTGGTCAACAACGCGGGCGTTGGGCACGCGGGCATGTTCTTCGACACCCCGCGCGAGGAGTACGACCGCGTGCTGGCTATCAACTTCGGCGGAGTCGTCAACTGCTGCAGGGCCTTTGGGCGCAGGATGGTTGACCGCGGGCTCGGCGGACACGTCGTCAACATCTCGTCGATGGCCGCGTACTCCCCGCAGCAGTCGATGAACGCCTACGCCACGAGCAAGGCGGCGGTGTTCATGTTCGGCGACTGCCTGCGCGCCGAATTGGACCAGGCGGGTGTCGGGCTGACCACGGTATGCCCCGGCGTCATCGACACCAACATCGTGCACACCACCCGGTTCGACATACCCGACTCCAAGCGGGACCAGGCTGAAGCCCGTCGCGCGCAGCTCGAAAAGGCGTTCTCCCGGCGCCGGTACGGTCCGGACAAAGTCGCCAACGCGATCGTGTCGGCGGTCAAGAAGAACAAGCCCATCCGCCCCGTCGCCCCGGAGGCCCACATCGTGTACGGCGTCGCACACCTGCTTCCGCAGGTGATGCGCAGCGCCGCGCGCGGCAAGGTCGTCTAGCGGCGCCGAGACCGGCGCGGCGCCGAGACCGACGAGCGCCGAGACTGACGTTTTGGCTGATTTTTGCGAGTAAAAGCCGCCATTTCGTCGGTCTCACGGAGAGGCTCAGCCGTTCGCGGCTTCTGCTTGATCAGCCACTCGCGGCTATATCCTCCAGGACCGCGAACATCGTCCGCGTCGGCACACCCGTGCCGCCCTTACCCGTGTAGCCCCACGGCCCTCCGGTGTTGTACGCCGGGCCCGCGATGTCGATGTGGGCCCACTGCACACCGTCCGGCACGAACTCACGCAGGTACGTACCCGCCACGAGCATGCCGGCATAGCGCGAACCGCTGACGTTGGCGAGGTCGGCGACCGTCGACTTCAGATCGTCCTTGAGTTCCTCGGGCAGGGGCATCGCCCAGGCGTTCTCGCCGACCGACTGCGAAATACCGGCCACCCGGTCGCGGAACTCGTCGCTGCCCATGACGCCCGGTGTCCGGGCGCCAAGGGCGACGGTCTGGGCGCCGGTCAGCGTCGAAGTCTCGATCAGATAGTCCGGCTTGTCCTCACCCGCGCGCACGATCGCGTCGGCCAGGATCAGCCTGCCTTCGGCGTCGGTGTTGAGCACCTCGACCGTGATGCCGCCGTATTGCGTCAACACGTCACCCGGACGCTGCGCGGTCGCCGACGGCATGTTCTCGGCCATCGGCACCGTGGCGATCACGTCGATCGGCAGCTTCTGCTTGGCCGCCAGCACCACCGTGGCGATGACGGCCGCCGCTCCGCCCATGTCGGAGGTCATGTGGTGCATGTTCGCCGCGGGCTTGATCGAGATGCCGCCGGTGTCGAACGTGATGCCCTTGCCGACCAACGCGACACGCTTCCCCTTGCGGCGGGCGCCCTTGTGGGTCAGCCGCACCAGCCTCGGTGGCCGCGACGAACCCTTGCCGACGCCGATGATGCCGCCGTACCCGGCCTTCTCCAGCGCCTTCTCGTCGAGGACCTCGACCGACAGCCCGGCCGCCTCGCCCAACGCCTTTGCGCGCCGGGCGAACTCGTCGGGAAACAGGTGGCTGGGCGGAGTGTTGACGAAATCGCGGGCGGTGGCCACCGCGGTCGCGATCTCCGCTGCACGTTGTGCGGCCTCCTTGGTGGCCGACTTGCTGTCCGAGGTCAGCGCGGTGATCTCGCGCAGGCCGGCGTCTTTGGGGGCGGTCTTGTCGCTGCGGAAGTCGCTGAACCGGTACGCGCCCAGAATCAGGCCCTCCACCGCCGCCGCGAGGTCCACGCCCGACAGCGTGGTCAGCACCGACTCGGTGCCGTTGAGCGAACGGACCGCCACCCCGGCCGCGCGGCGGATGACATCGGGCGGATACCCGTCGCGCCGCTTACCGAGCCCGACGGCCAGCACGCTGCCCACCGGCAGCGACGGTGCGACGACGCGCGTGACCTGCTCGCTGCCGCCCTTGGCGCCCAGCGCCGCCAGCGCCGACTCGATCTCGGCGACCGCCGCGGCGTTGAGGGACGGGCTGGGCACCACCTTCACCGCTGAGTCGTCGTCCCCGTTCACCACGGGAACGATCAGCACCGAGCCATCGGCTTTGCGTTTGGGCAGCGATGTGCTGACGGTGACGGTCGGGGTCTGATATCCGGGGTTTGCAGGGCTCACGAGTCCCAACCCTAGCTTCAGGAGGCCGCGTGAAGGTCGTAGGCCGTGACCGGGCCCTCGAATCCCTTGAGCGTCAAGGGTTCCAGCTGGGCCGCGGGGCGGTCGGGCAGCGCATCGCGCACATCGCCCCCTGCCAGTATCTGGCCGGGCGCCGCCGCGCTGACCAGCCGCGCGGCCAGGTTGACGGGGGTACCGAAGTAGTCGCCTCCGATCGAGAGCACCAGCCCGTACCCCAGGCCGGCGCGGACCCCCAGGCCGTTCTCGCGAGCTCGGGGATACTCGATGAGGTCGGTCGCGACCCTGACGAGCTGCTCCGGGCTGGAGTTCACCCACATCACCTCGTCGCCGATGAACTTGACCACCCGCCCGCCGTCGCCGTGCACTACATCGCTCACCGCGCCGCTGAACTCGACCAACAGATCCGACAGCTCCGTCGGGCTCAGCCGCTGGGTCAGCACCGTGAACCCCGACAGGTCGGCGAACCCGACGCCGCAGGTCACCATCGCCGACGCGTCGTGGATGACGTCCTCGAAGTACGCCCTGGCGCTGGTGATGTGGTGGCGCCACACCGCATCCATCAGCGCCGAGATTCCGGGCACCAGCGCGGCGACCGAACGGTAGGCGCGCGCTGTGGTCAGCTCGTCGTGGGTGTGCGTCATCAGCAGGTCCGGCTGGGCGAGCCGGATCATCGTCCCGCTGGCCTCGGCCAGGCGCGCCATCGTCGCACCGATGATCCGCAGGAAGTTGAGCGCGGCGTCCGGGCCCGTCACCGCGCTGATCGTCTGCCACGACGCCAGCGCATCGACGTCGGCGCGGCTCAGCGCGGGCACGTCGGGGCCGGTGACGCGCAGACCGAGCGCCTGCCAGGCGTGGGCGAGGTCGGCGAGGCCGACGCCGAGTTGCTCGGCGGCTGCCCGCAGGGTGTAGGTGGGAGGCCCCGACCACTGCAGGACGTCGCCGGCCAGGCCGAAGAGCCGGCCGCGGCGTTCGGCCTCGACCATGTCCTCGGCGGAGAAGCCCAGCGAGTCGAGGTAGGCGATCAGCCCGGCTCTCGCATGGGCGTCGGCGATCCCGGCTGCTTGCAGCGCGTCGAGGTCGACCACCTGCACAAGTGTGCCAACTCCGCGGCCCCATTAGGGTGGATCGGCGTGACGCACGGTGAGATGAACGACGTGTCCAAGGGCCCGCTGGAAGACCGCCACCGCGAACTCGGGGCGAACTTCGCCGAGTTCGGCGGCTGGCTGATGCCCGTTTCGTACGCGGGAACGGTCAGCGAGCACAACTCGACCCGCAACTCCGTCGGGCTGTTCGACGTCAGCCATCTGGGCAAGGCGCTGGTGCGCGGTCCGGGCGCCGCCGAATACATCAATTCCGCGTTCACCAACGACCTGCGCCGGATCGGCCCCGGTAAGGCGCAATACACGTTGTGCTGCAACGACTCCGGCGGGGTGATCGACGACCTGATCGCCTATTACGTCTCCGACGACGAGGTCTTCCTGGTCCCCAACGCCGCCAATACCGCCGCGGTCGTCGAAGCGCTGCGGGAGCGGGCGCCTGCAGGCCTCACCATCACCGACGAACACCGGTCGTACGCGGTGCTCGCCGTTCAGGGACCCAAATCGGCCGAGACGGTCGGCGGGCTGGGGCTGCCCACCGACATGGACTACATGGGCTACGCCGACGCCGAGTTCGCCGGCGTACCCCTGCGGGTCTGCCGCACCGGCTACACCGGCGAACACGGTTACGAGCTGCTGCCGCCATGGGACAGCGCGGGCGTGGTCTTCGACGCGCTGCTCGAGGCCGTCACCGCCGCCGGGGGCGAGCTCGCGGGGTTGGGCGCGCGCGACACCCTGCGCACCGAGATGGGTTATCCGCTGCATGGCCACGAACTGTCGCCGGACTTCTCGCCGCTGCAGGCCCGTTGCGGGTGGGCCATCGGCTGGCGCAAGGACGCGTTCTGGGGCCGCGACGCGCTGCTTGCCGAGAAGGAGGCCGGCCCGCCCCGGCTGCTGCGCGGTGTGAAGGCCGTCGGCCGGGGAGTGTTACGGGCCGATCTCACCGTGCTGGACGGTGACCGGCCCGTCGGGGTGACGACATCGGGAACCTTCTCTCCCACATTGAAAGTCGGCATCGGACTGGCGCTGCTCGACACCGCGGCCGATATCGCCGACGGAGCCCGCGTCGCGGTCGACGTCCGCGGCCGCGCGGTCGAGTGCGAAGTGGTCAAGCCCCCGTTCGTCGCGGCAAAAACCCGGTAGCGCCCGGATATACAATCGGCGCATGACTGACGGCCCCCTCGAGTTCACGGTTGAGCGCAACGCGAACCGGGCGAGCGACGAGGTACGGGCGTCGATCCTGGCCGATCCCGGATTCGGCCGCTACCACACCGATCACATGGTCTCGATCGACTGGAAAAAGGACGGGACCGAGGGCGAAGGTTGGCACAACGCGCGCGTGATCCCCTACGGCCCGATCGAACTCGACCCATCGGCGATTGTGCTGCACTACGCGCAGGAGATCTTCGAGGGACTCAAGGCCTACCGCTGGGCGGACGGCTCGGTCGTGTCGTTCCGGCCGGAGGCCAACGCACGGAGGCTCCGGACCTCGGCGCGGCGGCTCGCCATTCCCGAGTTGCCCGACGACGTCTTCATCGAGTCACTGCGCCAGCTCATCGCGGTCGACGAGCAATGGGTCCCACCCGCCGGTGGTGAGGAGTCGCTGTATCTGCGGCCGTTCGTGTTCGCCACCGAGCCCGGACTCGGTGTGCGGCCGGCGACCGAATACCGCTACATGGTCATCGCCTCGCCCGCGGGCGCCTACTTCACGGGCGGTATCAAACCGGTCTCCGTGTGGCTGTCCACCGAATACGTGCGGGCCTGCCCGGGCGGTACCGGCGCCGCCAAGTTCGGCGGCAACTACGCGGCTTCGCTTCTTGCCCAGGCCCAGGCCGCCGACAACGACTGCGACCAGGTGGTGTGGTTGGACGCCGCCGAACGCCGCTATGTCGAGGAGATGGGCGGGATGAATCTGTTCTTCGTCTTCGGCAGCGGCGGGTCGGCACGGCTGGTCACCCCCGAGCTGAGCGGCTCGATCCTGCCCGGTGTGACGCGGGATTCGTTGCTGCAGTTGACATCCGACGCTGGATTCGCGGTCGAGGAACGCAAGATCGACGTGGACGAGTGGCAGAAGAAGGCGGCTGCGGGCGAGATCACCGAGGTGTTCGCGTGCGGGACCGCCGCGGTGATCACCCCCGTCGGCACCGTCAAGCACGCCGAAGGTGAGTTCACCATCGCCGACGGCGGGCCGGGGGAGATCACGATGGCGCTGCGCGACACGTTGACCGGGATCCAACGCGGCACATTCGCCGATACGCACGGCTGGATGGCCCGACTCGGCTGAGGCGGGCCACTCGGGCGGCTTCAGCGGATCGCGAGCCCCAACGCCGTGATCACGGTCGTCACCTCGATCGCGGCGCCGAGTACGTCGCCGGTGATGCCGCCGAAGCGCCGCACGCAATGCGCCACGAGCACTGCGCCGCACGCGAGCCCGACGCCGACGGACAGTGGCCCCTGCCAGGGCCGAGGGCCCGCGAGCGCGGCCAACCCGGCGACGGCGATGGTCCACGCGACGACCACCAACGCCGATTGCGTGCTCGCGACACGAGCGCCCAGCGCACTTCCCGCCGCGGCGGGCACGCCTCGCCGGCACGCCAGCACCGCCGACACCCGTCCCGTCATGACCACCACCACCAGCCCGACGGCGCTCAGGCCGCCGAATGTGAAGGCTTGGGTCAGGATCACCAAGACCACGGCGGCCACACCGAACGGGCCCGCCGAGCCGTCCCGCATCACCTCGAGTGCGCGCTGCGGCGGGCCGTAACAGCCCAGACCGTCGGCGGTGTCGGCGAGCCCGTCGAGGTGCAGGGCGCGCGTCGCGGCCACGACGACGGCCACCGCCAGCACCCCGGCCAGGGCTCCAGGCCCGAACGCCCACGACGCCGCCCACACCGTGGCCGCCGCCAGCCCGCCGACCGCCGCGCCGGCCACCGGCAACGCCGTCAACGCACCGCGACCGATCGCGGCCGAACTCCGTACCGGTAAGACGGTGCCGAACGCGAAAGCCCCTGCAAGCGAACGGATCACAGGTTAGTTCTCCTGGTTTACACGCGTGACGCCGGCTTCGTCGAAGGTCGCCATCGACGTCAGCGTTGCCACCGCCGCCCGCACGACCGGCAGCGCCACCGCGGCCCCGGTGCCCTCGCCGAGGCGCATGCGCATGTCGACGATGGGCTCGAGCCCCAGCCGGTTCAGTGCCACCTCGTGGGCGGGTTCGGTGGACAGATGCCCGGCCTGCCACCACTGGCGGGCGCCGGGTGCCAGGCGTTCGGCCAGCAGCGCGGCCGCCGTGACCACCAGGCCGTCGAGCAGCACCGGCGTCCGTCGCACGGCCGCTTGCGCACAGAATCCGGCGATCGCCGCGAGGTCCGCGCCGGCGCAGATACGCAGCAACGCAACCGGATCGGTGAGGCTGTTGCGGCACCGGTACAGCGCGTCGCGGACGGCGGCGGCCTTGCGTGCCCAGCCCGCGTCGTCGACACCAGTGCCTCGCCCGACCAGCACGACCGGCTCGGTGTCGGAGAGCGCCGCGATCAAAGTCGTTGCCGGAGTGGTGTTTCCGATGCCCATATCGCCTGCGATCAGCAGGTCGGCACCCGAGTCGACCTCGTCGTCGACGACGCGGCGGCCGGCCTCGAGCGCGGCGGTGACCTCGTCGGCGCTCAACGCGTCCTCGACCGTGATGTCGCCGCTGCCCCGCCGTACCTTGTGCGCGCCGATCGACGGCGAGTGCGGTTCGTCGGTGTCGACCGAGATGTCGACGACCCGTACGGTCGCCCCTGCGGCCTCGGCCAGCACGTTGATCGCCGCTCCGCCGGCGTCGAAGGTGGCGACCATCTGCGCGGTGACGTCCGCCGGGTAGGCCGAAACGCCCGCCGAGGCGACGCCGTGGTCCCCGGCGAACACCACCACCCGCGGGCGCTCGAGCGGCCGCGGCGGGCAAACCCCCTGACATGACGCGATCCAGACCGCGAGGTCTTCGAGCCTGCCCAGGGAGCCCGGAGGTTTGGCCAATTGGCCCTGACGCGCACGGGCGGCGGCAGCGACCTCGGCGTCGGGTGGCTGGACGGCCGGGAAGCCCGTCACACCGGGTCCTTCACGGCCACTGGCTGCCCGGCGATGACGAGCACGACCCGATCGCAGACCGCGGCGAGCCGCTGGTTGAGCGATCCCAGCTCGTCGGCGAAACGGCGACCGGCCGCCGTCGCCGGCACGACGGTCAGCCCCACCTCGGGGCTGACCACCGCCAGCGGAGCGGGGAAGCCGCCCACCGCGTCGAGCAGGTCGTCGACATCCGCGGCGACCGAGCCGCCGGTCCATGCGCCCGAGCGGTCCATCGCCGAGGTCAGCCATGAACCGACGTCGTCGACCAACGTCGCGGCGGGGTGCGCGCGCAATTGCGTTGCGACGTCTGTGGTTTCGACGGTGACCCACCGGTCCTGGCGGCGCGATCGGTGCGACGCCACCCGGGCCGCCCACTCGGGATCGTCGGCGGGCGAGGGTCCGGTGGCCAGGTAGCACACCAATTGCGCGTCGCTCGCCTCATCTGCGAGTGCGGCTTCGGCCCACTGCGACTTACCCGATCGGATGCCGCCGAGCACCAGGGTGCGCACCGGGCTCAGGTGACCTTGTCGCCGCGGTTCACCTGCGGGCGCGGTGCGCGCATGCGACGCAACTGCGAGGCGCGGCTGGCCGCATAGAAACCGAGCTTCCAGCCGCCTTCGGTGTTGTCCGGGAACTTCTCGTCTACCAGCCGGTTGGCCCGACGGCCGAGGATGAAGCCGTCGATCACCATGATCAGCACCAGCACGAGCATCGCGGGGGAGAGCAGGCGCTGCACCTCGACCGAGGGCACCGCGAGCATCACGAAGATCAGGCCAAGGGCCGACGGCATGAACAGCCCGAGCACGTTGCGCCGGGCGTCCACCACGTCGCGAACATAGCGGCGCACCGGTCCCTTGTCCCTGGGGAGCAGGTAGGCCTCTTCGCCGGCCATCATTCGTTCGCGGCGCTCGTTCATCTGCTCGCGGCGCGCCGCCTTCTCCTCGCGGCGCTCTTCACGGCTCATCGTGTTGCGCATCTCTTTGCGGCGGCGACGCGCTTCGGCGGCCGTCATTGGGGCGGGTGCCACCGGACCGCGCTTGCGGGCCGCCTGATCGCGTTTGGGGGTCGGCCTGCCCTTCGGTGGGGTGGTGCCTGCAGGCCGGGCGGCTTCCTGCGCTTCTGTGCCGGTGTTCTCCGACACATCGGCGCTCGACGCGTCGGCGGTCGGCTTGTCGTCTTTCTTGCGGCCCAGCAGTTTCACGCCTGCCAGGTTACTTCCGTCGCGAGGGGCGGCACTGCCTGGGGAGGAGCCTGGGGACAGAACTCGGGAATAGCGTCGAGAGGAGGTACCGTTGATTTGTACGCGCCACGACTATGAGGCCTACAGGAGACGTAATGACAGTTCAGGAAGAGTCGGCAGGAACCCCAGGGACGGCGACCGCCGCCCACGGCGTGACCCTGACCGACGCCGCTGCCGCGAAGGCCAAGGCGTTGCTGGACCAGGAGGGCCGCGACGACCTCGCGCTGCGCATCGCCGTGCAGCCGGGTGGGTGTGCCGGACTGCGCTACAACCTGTTCTTCGACGACCGGTCGCTCGACGGTGACCTGTCCGTGGAGTTCGGCGGCGTGAACCTGACGGTGGACCGGATGAGCGCACCGTATGTGCAGGGCGCGATTATCGACTTCGTCGACACGATCGAGAAGCAGGGTTTCACCATCGACAACCCCAACGCCACCGGCTCGTGCGCCTGCGGCGACTCCTTCAACTGATTTGAAACCCGGTCGGTCAGTACTGACCTGACGTGCGCGGCAGGTAGGAACACACCAGGATTTCGTTGTCCTGCGCCAAGAGCTGAGCGACGGCCTGCTGTTCGCGGGTGTCGTTCTGTTGTCGGCGCGATCCGCCTGCCGGCGTCACCCGCATAGTGAACAGCACCTGCGCCTGATGGGGCGAGGGCTGGACGATCTTGTCGATCGATATCACCTCGGCCTGCCTGTACTGCTTGCGGAACGCGTCACCGGACAGGCGCGCCAGCGCCAGATCCGAGCGCTTCTCCTTCACCGCATCGAACAGCCCGCACAGGGTGTGGCGGGCGACGGTCTCGTCGTCGCCATTGGTCAGCGCGTCCAGGTAGTCCTGGATGGCCGCCGTTGCCGAGGATTCGCTCAGCGCGTTCGAACTGGCCGGCTCCTCGTCGGCGCCCGCCATGGCGATGACCGCGACGACCGCCGCGACCAACGCGACCGCCACCACCGCCGCCAGGACGATCGGCCACCGCTTCTTCTTCCGGTACGGCACCGGCGGCGGCAGCATGCCCGGATACGCTGACGGCACGTTTTCCGGATACGGAAGTGATTGCGGATACATTTGCGGGCCGGTCGGTCCAGCGCCGTATTCGGGCGGGTACGGACCGGTCATAGATTTGCTCCCCCGAGATGTGGGTCGGAATGCGCCTGTCTACAGTTGCTGGCGGGCTTTTGTACGCAGGTTAGCGCACTAGAATACCTAGGCGACTTAATAAATGAAGGGTGTAGTTCGTGACAATTGCGGTGACCGGATCGATTGCGACCGACCATCTGATGCGGTTCCCCGGAAAGTTCTCCGAACAGCTGCTTCCCGAACACCTGCAGAAAGTCTCGCTCAGCTTCCTGGTCGACGACCTCGTCGTGCACCGCGGCGGCGTCGCGGGCAACATGGCCTTCGCGATCGGTGTGCTCGGCGGTGACGTCGCACTCGTGGGCGCCGTCGGACGCGACTTCGACGACTATCGCAGCTGGCTGGAGGCCGTCGGCGTCGACACCGAGTGCGTACTGGTCTCCGAGACCGCCTACACCGCGCGGTTCGTCTGCACCACCGACGATGCCATGGCGCAGATCGCGTCGTTCTATCCGGGCGCGATGTCGGAGGCGCGCAACATCTCGCTGGCCGAGCTGACGAAGCGGATCGGGCAGCCCGAGCTGGTGATCATCGGCGCCAACGACCCCGAGGCGATGTTTCTGCACACCGAGGAGTGCCGCAAGCTCGGCCTGCCTTTCGCCGCCGACCCCTCCCAGCAGCTGGCGCGGCTCTCCGGTGAGGAGATCCGCAGGCTGATCGACGGCGCCACGTACCTGTTCACCAACGACTACGAGTGGGACCTGCTGCTGCAGAAGTCAGGCTGGAGCGAGGCGCAGGTGATGAGTCAGATCGGGATTCGTGTCACCACCCTCGGCCCCAAGGGCGTGGACCTGGTCAGTTCGGACGGCACCTTCATTCACGTCGGGGTCGTGCCCGAGAAGCATCAGGCCGATCCGACCGGTATCGGAGATGCGTTCCGTGCCGGCTTCCTGACCGGTCGCAGTGCCGGGCTGAACCTGGAGCGTTCTGCGCAGCTCGCCTCGCTGGTGGCCGTGCTCGTGTTCGAGGCGCCCGGCCCGCAGGAGTGGAGCTGGAACCGCGACGAGGCGATTCAGCGGCTCGGCGACGCCTACGGCGACGAAGCGGCCGCCGAGATCTCGCAGGCGCTCAAGTAGCTAGAGCTGCACCGGGTAGGTCGGCTCGCCGATCTGCGGGGTGATGCTGTGCTCGACGAAGATCGCGTGCCACAGCATGAAGATCAGCACGGTCCACAGCCGGCGGCTGTGATCGCTTGTGCCGTCGCGGTGTTCGTCGAGCATGGTGCGGACGGTTGCGAGGTCGACGAGTTCGCCCGCCTGTGACGAGCCGACCATGGAGTACGCCCAGTCCTGCAGCTCGCCGGCCCGCAGCCAGTGCCGGATCGGGACGGGGAAGCCCAGCTTGGGCCGGTTGAGCACGTGCTCAGGAACGATCGGCTCCAACGCCCGCCGTAACGCGAACTTCGTTGTGGCCCTGGTGATCTTCTGGTCGTACGGCAGACGGGAAGCGACGGCGAAAACCTCGGGGTCGAGGAAGGGCACCCGCAGTTCGAGCGAGTTCGCCATGGTCATCTTGTCCGCCTTGACCAGGATGTCGCCGCGCAACCAGGTGAACAGGTCGATGTGCTGCATGCGCGCGACCGGGTCCCAGCCCTGCGACGCGGCGTACACCGGTGCGGTCACGTCGGTGTGCGTCCACTCCCGGCGGAAGCCGGGAAGCACCGCGCGCAGTTGCTCGTCGGAGAAGCTGCGCGCATTGCCGTAGTAGCGCTCCTCGAGCGTGAGCGAACCGCGGTGCAGCAGGCTCTTGCCCCGCATCCCCTCGGGCAGCGGTCGCGACGCCCGCCCCAGCGATCGTCGCAGCGGCCGCGGCAGGTATTCGAACGGCTTCAGCGACAACGGCTCCCGGTAAATGGTGTAGCCGCCGAACAGCTCGTCGGCGCCCTCGCCGGAGAGCACGACCTTGACGTGTTTGCGCGCTTCGCGGGCGATGAAGAACAACGGAACCAGCGCCGGGTCGGCGACGGGTTCGTCGAGATACCAGACGATTTCGGGCAGCGCGGCGACGAACTCGGACTGGCTGACGACCTTGGCCACATGCCTGGCGCCGATCGCCTCTGCCGAGGCGACCGCGACGTCGACCTCGGAGAAGCCCTCCCGCTCGAAGCCGGTGGTGAATGTGATCAACCGCGGGTTGTGCCGCATGGCGAGCGCGGCGATCGCTGTCGAGTCGATGCCGCCGGACAGGAACGCGCCCACGGTCACGTCGGCACGCATGTGCTTGGCGACCGAATCCTCGAGCACCGCGGTGATCTCGTCGTAGCGCTCCTGTTCGCGGCCCTGTATGAACGGCACAGGGGAGAACCGCGGATGGAAGTAACGGGTCACCTCGAGTTCGCCGCCCGGCCGAACGCGCCCGTAGCTACCCGACTCCAGCCGCCGGATCCCGACGTGCAGTGTTTCGGGTTCGGGCACGTACTGCAGCACCGTGTAGTGCTGAACGGCGCGTTGATCGATGCCGAGGTCGAGGCCCAGCTCGTCGGCGAGTTCGAGCAGGCACTTCTTCTCGCTGCCCACCGCCGTGCCGCCGGGGCCGGTGGCCAGATAGAGCGGCTTGATGCCGAACGGGTCGCGGGCGCAGAACAGCTCACCGCCGACGGTGTCCCACAATGCGAAGGCGAACATGCCGCGCAGCCGGGTCAGCGTGTCGGTGCCCCAGTGGTGGTAGGCCGCGATGATCGTCTCGCCGTCACCGTCGGTGTTGAACGTCACGCCGTGCCGCGCCGACAGCTCCTCGCGTAGCTCGAGGTAGTTGTAGATCTCGCCGTTGAACACGAGCACATAGCGGTCCGGCGTGTCGGGCGGTCCCCACCGCAGGGGTTGGTGGCTGTGGGCGATGTCGATGATCGACAACCGGTTGAACCCGAGCACGACCCGGTCGTCGGACCAGGTTCCGGGCTCGTCGGGGCCGCGATGACGCATCAGGTGGGACGCACCGGACACCGCGTCGATCAGCGCGGGGGAGACGTCAGCGGACGGGTCACGTACCAGGGCCAGCAGTCCGCACACGGCGCCAGTATGCCTAATCGTGAGGTGTGTTGAGACCTGCACCCGGGCGTGGTCTACGCTGCGTAGTATTCGCTCCAGAAATTGACCGCACCGCGGTCGCGCGTCACTGACTTCTAGGAGGCTCCAACGTGACACCTCGCGGGCTGAAGGCGGTGGCGCGAACCGCGTCGCTGTCAATCGTCCTGGGTGCTACGGCGTTGCTGCTCAGCGGTTGCAGCTGGTCGGAGGTGCTTGGCCTGGGATGGCCGAAGGGCATCACGCCCGAAGCGCACGTCAACCGCGAACTGTGGATCGGTTCGGTGATCGCCTCGCTGGTCGTCGGCGCGATCGTGTGGGGCCTCATCTTCTGGTCCTCGGCGTTCCACCGGGCCAAGAAGACCGACACCGAGCTGCCCCGCCAGTTCGGTTACAACATGCCGCTGGAACTGGTGCTGACCGTCATACCGTTCCTGATCATCTCGGTGCTGTTCTACTTCACCGTGGTGGTGCAGGAGAGGATGCTGCACGAGGAGTCGAACCCCGAAGTCGTCGTCGACGTCACCGCCTTCCAGTGGAACTGGAAGTTCGGCTATAAGTCGGTGAACTTCTCCGACGGCACCTTCACCTACGACGGCGCAGACCCCGAGCGCGCGGCCGCCGTGGCGTCCGGCCCCGAGGGCCTGGAGGGGGAGCATGGCGGCGAATTCGGTTCACACGACCCGGCATTCGGCGTGATCGCGGGCAAGCACCCGCAGGACCGCTCGTACCTGGCGTTCGACAAGGTCGAGACGCTCGGCTCGTCCTCGGAGATCCCGGTGCTGGTGGTGCCGTCGGGTAAGCGCATCGAGTTCCAGATCGCCTCTGCCGACGTCATCCACGGATTCTGGGTGCCGGAGTTCTTGTTCAAGCGCGACGTGATGCCGAACCCGCGGGCCAACAACTCCGACAACACCTTCCAGATCAGTGAGATCACCCAGACCGGGGCGTTCGTCGGGCGGTGCACCGAGATGTGCGGCACCTACCACGCGATGATGAACTTCGAACTGCGCGTGGTGGAGCCCAACGACTTCAAGGCCTATCTGCAGCAGCGCATCGACGGCAGGACGAACGCTCAGGCGCTGCAGGCGATCAACCAGCCGCCGACCGCCGTCACCACGAAGCCGTTCGACACCCGTCGCGGCGAACTGGCGCCCCAGCTAACGCAGGCCAGCAAGTAGGGACACCACATGCATATCGAAGCCCGGCTTTTCGAGTTCTTGACCGCGTTCTTCGTTCTCGCCGCCGTCGTCTACGCGGTGCTGACGGCGATGTTCCAGTACGGCGGCATCGAGTGGGCCGGTACCACCGCGCTGGTGTTGACCGCCGGACTGACCCTGATCACCGGCACGTTCTTCCGGTTCGTGGCACGGCGCCTGGACACCCGGCCCGAGGACTACGAGGATGCCGAGATCAGCGACGGCGCCGGTGAGCTTGGTTTCTTCAGCCCGCACAGCTGGTGGCCGGTGATGATCGCGCTGTCGGCCTCGATCGCTGCGGTCGGTGTGGCGCTATGGCTGCCGTGGCTCATCGTGGCCGGCGCCTGCTTCGTGATCGCAACGGTCGCCGGCCTGACCTTCGAGTACTACACCGGCCCCGAGAAGCACTGACCGTCGAATCGGCCGCCCTGCCGTTCGGTGTGGACGGCCAGGGTCGCAGCCAAGGTCACAATCGGGCCAACACTTACGGCGGGAACCGTGGCGGGTGATCACGCCCGGTTACGGCGTTGGGTAATGTTGCCGAGGCACGGTCAGTCGCCGCCGCTGAGCCGGGAGTCTGTGGCGTGCCGCGCCGGTTGAGTAGTCGAGAAGGATAGGCGTAAATGAGCGGGCCGAATCCCCCGGATGACGAAGGGTCGGATTTTCCGAGTCGGGAGCCGAGTCAAGAACCGAACCAGACCGGTGGTGACCAGCCTGCGCCCGATAGCAGCGACACCGACTTCTACTCGCGGGCGTATTCGGCGCCAGAGTCCGAGCAGTTCACGGCGGGCCCCTATGTACCGGCCGACTCGTCGCTGTACGACTACGACAACTACGAGCCGCCCGAACCGGTCGACCAACCCGCGCCGCCACGGTGGCCGTGGGTCGTCGGCGTGGCGGCGATCATCGCGGCCGTCGCGCTGGTGGTCTCCGTTTCGGTGTTGGTGACCCGCACCGACACCGACAACCTCGCAACGCCCGAGACCTCGACCACGACCGTGGCACCCCCGGTGCAGGACGAGATCACGACCACAACGCCGCCGCCACCGCCTCCGCCGCCTCCACCGAGCGAAGAGCCGCCACCGCCACCGCCCGAGACGGTCACGGTGACCCAGGAGCCGCCGCCCGCACCCGTTGCACCGCCACCGCCACCACCGCCGCCGGAGACCACGTCGCCGCCGGCGCCGCCACCACCCACGACGACCCGTTCGGGCCCGCGACAGGTCACCTATTCGGTGACGGGAACCAAAGCACCGGGAGACATCATCACCGTGACCTACATCGACGCGTCGGGCCGAAGCCGGACCCAGCGAAACGTCTACATCCCGTGGTCGTTGACCGTGACGCCGATCTCGCAGTCCGAGGTCGGCTCAGTGCAGGCGTCGAGCCTGTTCCTGGTCAGCCGGTTGAACTGCTCGATCACCACGAGCGACGGCACAGTGCTGTCGTCGAACACCAACAACGCCGCACAGACCAGCTGCTGATGACGTACGAAACGGCCGCGTCGGGGCGCTCGCGGTTGACCCCGGCACTGGATCCCCGCGAACTCGACCGCACCGATCGCATCCTGCTCGGCTCGTGCGCGGCGATCTGGCTGGTGGCGCTCGGCACCGGGGTCGCCGCGACGGTGGCGCTGGTCGACCTCGGGCGAGGGCCTTCCGAGTCGTCCGGGGAGGCCGGCACGCCGTGGCTGCTCTACACCGTCATCGGGATCTCCGCGGTGGTGATCATCGGAGCGGTTCCGCTGCTGCTGCGCGCCCGCCGGGACGCGCTGGCCGAATCGCCGCAGCCCCAGGCCACCGGACCCGCGCCCGCCGCCTCGGCGGCGCCCGGCGGGGGGAGGCCGATGGACCCGACATCGCCCACCGAGAAGCTGCCGTACGCGGCGCCGCGGCAGGAGCGCACCCTCGAGGCGCCTGCGCCGACCTCATCGCCCGCTTCCACGGCCGTTGACCTGCTGGGCCTGCGTTGCGCCGTGGCGATCGCCTGCGTGATCGGCATCGCCATGGTGGCGATCGGTGTGGCCACCTATCTGATGGCGGTCGACAGCAATGTCGCGGCCTGGGTCTTCTATGGGTTGACCGCTCTGGTAACGCTCGCCATGCCCGTCGTGCCGTGGTACTACCTCAAAGAACTACGCGCCCTGCTCGATCAGCAGGGCGCGTAAGTCCTTCACAGCGAGCGCTTCTCGCTCGTGCCGGCTGCCTCAGTGGTGGCCGTTGGGCGAGTCTCCGTCGCGCGAGCCATGTCCGTTCGACGAGCCGTTGCGCTCCTGGTGCTCAGCCAGCGCGGTGAGCGCCTTGCGCTCGCCGGCGTGCAGAGCCGCGGTCAGCGCCTCGTGCTCTTCGATCGGATCTGCCGTGAGGAAGCTGCCGCTACCCGGCGCGCCCGCGGAGCCCAACTTGTTCATCCGCTTCGGGATGGCAGCGCCCTGGTACGCCAACGGAATCGGATGACCGTGCTCGTCCACCGGACCGAGCGGCTGGTGCAGCTCGATGTAGGCACCGTGCGGCAGCCGTTTGATGATGCCGGTCTCGATGCCGTGCTCGAGCACCTCGCGGTCGCTGCGCTGGAGGCCGACCGCCCACCGGTAGGCGATGTAGTAGACGATCGCGGGCAGCACCACCATGCCGATGCGGCCGATCCACGTCGTCGCGTTCAGCGAGATGTGGAACTTCAGCGCGATGATGTCGTTCATCGCGCACAGCGTGAAAAGCATGTACAGCGCGATCGCCGCTGACCCCAACGCGGTTCGCACCGGGGCGTCACGCGGACGCTGCAGCAGGTTGTGGTGAGCGGTGTCGCCGGTGAGCTTCTTCTCGATGTACGGGTAGGCGATCAGCAGCGTGAACACCAGTCCCATGAACAGGGCCACCCACGTGGACGCCGGGACCGTGTAATTGCCGAAGTAGAGCTCCCACGGCGGGAAGATACGCGCCACACCCTCGGTCCACATCATGTAGAAGTCCGGCTGGCTACCCGCCGACACCTGAGATGGCTTGTACGGCCCGAGATTCCAGACCGGGTTGATGGTCAGAAGACCGCCCATCAGACCGAGGATGCCGACGGTCATGGCGAAGAAGGCGCCGGACTTCACCGCGAACACCGGCATGACGCGCACGCCGACGACGTTGGTCTCGGTGCGGCCGGGGCCGGGGAACTGGGTGTGCTTCTGGAACCACACCAGCGCGAGGTGAAGCCCGATGAGCGCCAACATGATTCCCGGGAGCAGCAGGATGTGCAGTGCGTACATCCTGGGGATCCAGTATCCGTCTTCGTTGCACATGTAACCGACGCCGCCGCAGGGGAAGTCGCCGCCGAACAGGGCCCAGTGCAACCAGGTGCCGATCACCGGCATGCCGAGTGAGATCGACGAGAGGGCGGCCCGCAGTCCGATGCCGGAGAGCAGGTCGTCGGGCAGCGAGTAGCCGAAGTAGCCCTCGAACATCGCCAGGATCAGCAGCAGGGCTCCGATCACCCAGTTCGCCTCACGCGGGCGCCGGAAGGCGCCGGTGAAGAAGATGCGGGCCAGGTGGACCATGATCGCCGCGGCGAACAGCAGTGCGGCCCAGTGGTGTATCTGGCGGACGAACAGGCCGCCGCGGACCTCGAAGCTGATGTCGAGCGTCGACGCGTAGGCCTTCGACATCTGCACCCCGCGCAGCGGCTGATACACGCCGTTGTAGGTGACCTCGGCCATCGACGGGTCGAAGAACAGCGTCAGGTATACGCCGGTGATCAGCAGCACGATGAAGCTGTACAGCGCGATCTCGCCCAGCAGGAAGGACCAGTGGGTGGGGAACACCTTGTTCAGCTGGCGTCGCACGGCCGCGGACGGGTGGTAGCGGGAATCGATCGCATTCCCTTGGCCCGCTGCGACTTCGGCGAGGTTCGGCGGTTTCGGCAATTTCGGACTCATGCTGTTTTCCGTTCCCAGAAGGCCGGCCCGACGGGTTCGATGAAGTCGCCGTTGGCGACGAGGTACCCGTCCTGGTCGATGGTGATGGGCAGCTGCGCCAGCGCGCGCGCAGCCGGGCCGAATATGGGTTTAGCGAAGTGCAACGCGTCGAACTGCGACTGGTGGCACGGGCAGAGGATGCGATACGACTGCTGCTCGTACAGCGACGAGGGGCAGCCCAGGTGCGAGCAGACCTTCGTGTAGGCGAACAGGTCGCCGAAGTTGAAGCTCTCCTGACCCTTGCGCTTGACCACCCTGGGCAGGTCCTGCGCCTTGATCCTGATCAACATGACGGGATTGCGCACACCCATCGCGATCTCGGCGAGGTGGTGATGCGACTCGACAGTGGTTCCGTCGCCGTCGGATTCGCGCCACGGGAACACCGTCTCCATACCGCCGGCGTCGATGTCCTCGGGTCGCATCTTGACGAAGGTGCCGCTGCCGGTGGAGCGGGCCAGGAAGATGGTCTCGCCCTCGTACCGCGGCGTCCACCCGGACGTCCACAGCACCGCCTTCTTGCCGTCGGCGGTCTGGACGACGGGTTTCCACGGGTTCTTGATGAGACCGCCCGCGAACGCCACCAGCGTGCCGAGGCCGAACGCGCCGAGGCCGATGCCCAGCGACAGGCCAACCAGCTTGCGCCGCTTGATCGTCGAGCCTTCGAGGGCGTCGGTCAGGTTCGCCACGACCGTCTTGCGGTGAATCTCGGGGGAGGCGCCGTCATGGCGTTCCTGGATCGAGATCTCCTCGGGGATGAACTTTTTCTGGTACAGCACCGCACCGATGCCGATCGCCAGGATCGACAGCCCGAACGTCAACCCGTACAACGGCGTGGTCAGGCTGAACAGGAACTCGCCCTCGCCGCCGTAGGGGACGTACTCCCACGGCCAGAACAGGAATACCAGCAGCAGGGCCAGGCCCGAAAAACCGCCGAGCAGAAGCCAGTACGAGACCACGCGGCTGGCGCGCTTCTCGGCCTTGGTGTCGGGGACCGGCCAGCGGTCCTCCTTGTAGACGATCTCGACGCCGTCGAGTTTGCCGCCGAGTTCGACCAGCTCCTCGCGTGACATCGCCGCCAGTTCGGCGTCGGTGGGCTGACCCGGCACACCGGCCTGACCGGGTGCGTCGGTGCCCTTCGGGGTGTTGTCTGTGCCGTTGCCCGGCTCGCTCATGCTCGCGCTCCGATCCACAGGGCCGCGGCGATGACGGCCACCATGCCGATGATCCAGGCCGCCATGCCCTCTGGCGCCGGGCCGAACCCGCCGAGGCCGTAGCCGCCGTAGCTCGGTGACTCGGCAGACTCGCGGACATAGGCGACGATGTCGCGTTTCTCATCCGGCGACAGCTGCCGGTCCGAGAACTTCGGCATATTCTGCGGGCCGGTGAGCATCGCGGTGTAGATCTGCGCGGGCGTGGCGTCGCCGAGGTCGGGTGCGTACTTACCCGACGACAGGGCGCCGCCCTTGCCGGTGAAGTTGTGACACGAGGCGCAGTTCAGCCGGAACAGGTCGCCGCCGCGGGCGACGTCGTCGCCCAGCAGCGACTCCTGTGCGACGCGTCCGTTGTCGTCGCGGGGGACGACCGGGCCGCCGCCGTTGGCCTGTACGTAGGCGCCGAGCGCGTCGGTCTGCGCCTCGTCGAACAGCGGGGGCTTATCCGGGGCCTGGGCCTCGCCACGCATGGCGGGCATGCGGCCGGTGGAGACCTGGAAGTAGACCGCCGCCTCGCCGACGCCGATGAGGCTGGGGCCGCGGTCCGGCACACCTTGGAGGTTGACGCCGTGGCAGGTCACGCAGGAGGTGTCGAACAGCTGCTTACCCGTGCGCAACAGCGCTGACTGCGATTCGTCGGCGACCGCGACCTGCGGCGCGGGCGTCAGGGTCGCGGCGAGACCACCGGCGACGCCCAGTCCGAGCAGCAGCAGCACAGCACCTGACAGGCGCCGGCGTAGCCGACGGCGCGACTTGTCGGTCATCGAACTCCTTCTCATCGGACGAAGTAAATGACGGCAAACAATGCGATCCAGACGATGTCGACGAAGTGCCAGTAGTACGACACCACGATCGCGGCGGTGGCCTGCGCCGGAGTGAACTTACTCATCCGGGTTCGGGCCAGCAGGATGAGGAAGGCGACGAGGCCGCCGATCACGTGCAGGCCGTGGAAACCGGTGGCCAGGTAGAACACCGAGCCGTAGGCGCTGCTGGAGATGGTGGTGCCGTGGTGGACCAGCTGGACGTACTCGTAGCCCTGGCCGAGGACGAAGAACAACCCCATTGCGAAGGTGATGGTGTACCAGCGGCGCAGCCCGAACACGTCGCCGCGCTCGGCGGCGAAGACGCCCATCTGGCAGGTGAACGACGAGGCGATCAGCACCAGCGTGACCGGTACGGCCTGTACGAGGTTCAGCTCCGTCGGCGGCGGCGGCCACTCGCCCGCCGCTTGCGAACGCGCGGTGAAGTACATCGCGAACAGGCCAGCAAAGAACATCAGCTCGCTGGACAGCCAGACGATGGTGCCGACACTGACCATGTTCGGCCGGTTCAGCGAATGTACTCGCGACGTGATTGCGGTTCCCGAGGTCCCTACAGCGCTCGTCACAGGAGCAAGTATGACGCTTTGTAGTTGTCGACCACCACCCGGGTCGGCGTTTCGTCATAATCGCGGGGTGGCTTCTGCGGAAATACCCGACTCCCTCACCTGGCCCCGAATCCTGGGCCGCCTCACCACGGCTCAGTCACTGGAGAACGGACAGGCGGCGTGGGCGATGGACCAGATCATGACCGGCGCGGCCACACCTGCCCAGATCGCGAGCTTCGGGGTGTCCATGCGGATGAAACGACCGACATCGGCGGAGGTCACCGAGCTGGCCGACACCATGCTCAAACACGCGCGCCGCGTCCCCACCGACGTGATCGGCACCGCGACCGTCGACGTCGTGGGTACCGGTGGGGACGGTGCCAACACCCAGAACCTCTCCACGATGGCGGCCATCGTCGTCGCGGCCGCCGGGGTGCCGGTGATCAAGCACGGGAACCGCGCCGCGTCGTCGCTATCCGGCGGCGCGGACACGCTCGAGGCGCTCGGGGTGCGCATCGACCTGGGTCCCGACGAAGTCGCGCGCAGCGTCACCGACATCGGTATCGGGTTCGCGTTCGCTCCGCACTTCCACCCGTCGTACCGGCACGCCGGTGTGGTGCGCCGCGAGATCGGGGTCCCGACGGTGTTCAACCTGCTCGGTCCGCTGACCAATCCGGCCTCGCCACGAGCCGGGCTGGTGGGCTGCGCATGGGGGGATCTGGCCGAGGTGATGGCCGGCGTGTTCGCGACCCGCGGGTCCAGCGTGCTGGTGGTCCACGGCGATGACGGCCTCGACGAGCTCACCACCACCACGACAAGCACGATCTGGCGCGTACAGGCGGGCACTGTCGAGCGGCTGAAGTTCGACCCCGCCGCGTTCGGCTTCAAACGCGCCGAGATCTCCGAACTGGTCGGCGGCGACGCCGCGGCCAACGCGGCCTCGGTGCGCGCAGTGCTCGGCGGTGCGCCGGGGGCGGTGCGCGACGCCGTGATCCTCAACGCCGCGGGCGCACTGGTGGCGCATGCGGGCCTAGCCAGCGACGCCAAATGGTTGCCGGCCTGGGAGAGCGGGCTGGCCAAGGCGGCCGAGGCCATCGACTCCGGAGCGGCCGAACAGCTCCTCGCGCGTTGGGTGCGGTTCACTCAAAAAGCCTGAACGCGTGGTCCTTTCGACCTGTTCGGCGGCGAGTCGCGCCGAGCGCGCCGACGCGGCCCATGCCGCCCACCGGCCCGCCGCATGCGCCGGCGAGCAGTAGCCGTCGTCGGCGCGCACGATGCGCACCCCCGGCTGGTGCAGCCACCGCGCGATCAGTGCCGTCTCCTCGACCAGCGCGCCGCCCAACGGCGCCGTCGACGGCAGAACGGCTTGTGCGCCAGCGCAGATCGCGTCGACAACCGGCATCGGCGGGACCCCGCGCGGCGCGTCTCCCGCCGCGGCCAGTTGGCCGTTGCGGACCACCGCGAGGTGCCATCCGCCGCGCCCGTCGGGGCGTGCCGCCACCAACTCGGGGACGGCGACCAGCGCCCGCAGTCGCTGGCCTCGCCACAATCCGTCGATCGCGGCGGCGGCGTGATCGCGTAGGCGCGCCGCGGTCTCGTAGCGGCCGCGGTTGGCCAGGTCGGCGACGTGGGCCAGCACTGCGGCCAGCGCCCGGTCCTCGCGACCGGCCATCAAGTCGGCCGCCTGTGCGACCGTCTCCGCGTACTCAGCGGCGCCCACGTCTCGAGGCGCCGGACACGGCGACAACTCCCGGTCGGTGCATGCGGGGCCGTGCACCGCGGCGCGCCCCAGCTTCTTGGTGCACGTCCGCACCCCGGTGAACCGAGCCAGCAGGGCCGCGGTGTCGACGGCGTCGGCGCGCGCACGGAACGGGCCGATCACCGCATCGTGCTTGGGGGTGCGCACGATTGAGAAGCGGGGAAAGGCCTCGTCCGTCAACGTGATCCACCACCATCGGTGCGGGAACTTCGACCGGCGGTTGTAAGGCGGGGCGTGGGCGGCCAGCAGTCGCAGCTCGCGCACGCCTGCCTCGAGATCGTGCGCGCATTCGACGTGGTCGACCGCGGTGGCCAGCGACGCCATCTCCTTGATGCGGGTGCGCGAGTCGGAGCCGTTGAAGTACTGCCCGACGCGTCGCCGCAGGTTGACGGCCGTGCCGACGTAGAGCACCTCGGCGCCGGGGCCACGAAAGAGGTAGACGCCGGGCCGGTGGGGCAGAGCGGCCGCGAGGTGGCGGTTGCGGCGCTGCGCCGGGGTGACGTCGGGCAGGTACGAACGCAGCTCCGTGTACGTGTGCACGCCCTGGTTACCCACGCGCTCGATCAGCCCGTGCAGGACGTCGACCGTGGCGCGCGCATCGTCGAGTGCGCGGTGCGTCGGGGTGGTGCTCGCGCCGAACAAGCGGGCCAGTGCGGAGAGGCGCACGCTGGGCGCCTCGTCGCGCGTGAGGACCCGGCGGGCCAGTTTGACCGTGCACAACACCGGCGGTCGCGGCCAGGCGATCTGAGCGCGTTCGGCGGCGGCCCGCAGGAACCCGATGTCGAATCCGGCGTTGTGGGCGACCAGCACGGCCCCGCGCGAGAACTCCAGGAATGCCGGCAACACCGACCCGATCCGCGGCGCGTTGCACACCATCGCGGTGGTGATCCCGGTGAGCGCCACGATCTGCGGCGGGATGCTGCGGCCCGGGTCCACCAGCGTCGCCAGTTCGCCGAGCACGACGCCGCCGCGCACCTTGACCGCCCCGATCTCGGTGATCTCATCGTGGTTGTCGCCGCTGGCGCGGCCTCCGGTGGTCTCGAGGTCGACGACGACGAACGTGGTGTCGCGCAGTGAGACGTCAGCCTGCCGATCGACATCGGCGAAGCTGAGCTGGCTCACGGGTCAACCGTAGAAAACCCCACCGACAGCTTCGGGTTGCCACGCGGGCCCGCCAGAACTTGTCGGTACCTCCCGATAGCGTGCGGACCGCACCGACCGAGAGGAGCCATTCGTGGGCACGGTGAAGATCGACTGCGACGACTGCGCGGTCCGCGGACCGGGCTGTCAGGACTGCGTCGTGAGTGTTCTGCTGGGCGTACCCGACACCTTGCTGGACGACGAGCGTCGGGCGTTGGAGGTGCTCGCCGATGTGGGCCTGGCACCGCGGCTGCGCCTGGTACCCATCCGACGGGAGGGCAGTTCAGGTGTCGCCTGATGACACGCGGCGCGACGGGCGACGGAACGAAATATGAGCTGCCTGTTAAATTTGCGTCTTCTGTTGGACAACGCCGATGCCGTTTCGTAACCTGTCTGAGACCTAAGGGCTATTCGACACGGCTTCGTTCCGGAAGTTGAAGGACGCAAATCTTGAGGCTCGACCGCACGCGCTTGACCACACCTGGGTTTCTTCGCCCCTTCGTCAGCGCGATAGTCGGTATCACTTTTTTCGCAAGTCTCTTCGCCGTCAGTGTGCAGGCCGATCCGGCCGACGACGCGCTGGCGAAGCTCAACGAACTGTCGCGGCAGGCCGAGCAGACCACCGAGGCGATGCACTCGGCGCAGCTCGATCTCGACAACAAGCTGGCCATCCAGCGAGACGCGGAGACCAAGCACGCCGCCGATGCGGCAGCGGCGAACGCGGCCCGCGAACAGCTGGCTAACTTCCAGACCGCTGTCGACAAGGTTGCCGCAGCCCAATATATGGGAGGCAGAACGGATGGCCTGGACGCGATCCTGACCGCCGGTTCGCCGCAGGGCCTCATCGATCAGTTGTCCGTACAACGCGTGATGGCCGCCCAGATGTCGGCGCAGATGAAGAGCTACCGCGAAATGGGCAGGCAGGCTGCACTGGCCGAAGAGGCCTCCGCGAAGTCGGCCGCCGAGGCGAAGACCGCCGCCGAACAGGCCGCCGCCGTACGGGCCGATCTGCAGTCCAAGCAGAGCACGCTGCAGGTGCAGATCGCGGTCGTGAAGTCGCAGTACGAGGCGCTGACACCGAACCAGCGCGAGGCACTCGCCGCCACGCCGCCCATGCCTCCGGTGCCTGCGCCCGCACCGGTACCGCCCGGCGGTGATCCCGCGGTCCTGGCCGCGCCACCCGCGCCCGGCGCCATCCCGCCCGGAGACGTCGCGGCCCCGGGGAGCGGACACTCCGCGACCGTGATCCAGGCCGCGCTGAGCCGTATCGGCTCGCCGTACTCCTGGGGCGGATCCGGACCGAACGCGTTCGACTGCTCGGGGCTGGTGATGTGGGCGTTCCAACAGGCCGGCGTCTCGCTGCCACACTCCAGCCAGGCGCTGGCCCGCGGCGGTCAGCCCGTGTCGCAGGACCAGATGCAGCCGGGTGACGTCGTCAACTACTACTCCGACGCGTCGCACTCGGCGATCTACATCGGTGACGGAATGATGGTGCACGCCTCGACCTACGGCACGCCGGTGCGAGTCGCTCCGGTGGACAATGCGCCGATCTACAACGTCCGCCGTTACTGATCGCCGGGGTGTCGCGCACGCGAGGAGCAGATCTCGGCTCGCGGCGCTACTCATCGCAGAACTCATCTTCGCGCTGTTGATCGTCGGCCGCTCCGAGGTCCCGTCCGGGCCGGTGGTGGCCACGCCCGCTGCTCCGGCGTCGCTGACCACGCCGACCGCGGCATCGCGTGTCCACACGCTCGCCGACGGCCGAACGGTCCGGTTGATGAATCTCGGCGGGCCGCGAACCGAGCGGTTGCTGTCCCGGATCGAGGCCGAGACCGAAGGGGCCGCCGCGGCGGTCACCGGGTTCTGGGGACCGGAGTGGCCGCGCGAGATCGTCGTCGCCGCTGCAGGCACCGACGCGCAGTTCGCGGCGATCGGCGGCGGTGATGCCCACACCGCGGCCACCACCACGCCGGAGCGGATCATGTTCGCGCCCGGCGCCGCCGAGCTGAGCGACGCAGCGTTGCGAATCGTGTTGCGCCACGAACTGTTTCACTACGCCGCCCGCTCCCGAACCGCGTCGGACGCTCCGCGCTGGCTCACCGAGGGGGTGGCCGACTTCGTGGCCCGACCCGCGGCACCGGTGCCGGACCCGTCGCTTCTCACGCTGCCCGGTGACGCCGAACTGTCCGGACCGGCCCGTTCGCTGGCCTACGACCGGGCGTGGTGGTTCAGCAGGTTCGTCGCCGACCGATTCGGCGTGGGCGCGCTGCTCGCGCTGTACCACCGGGCGTGCGATACCGGCCACTCCGACGTCACGACGGCGGTGCGCGATACCCTCGGAACGGACCTCGGTGCGGTGCTGGCCGAGTGGCGGCGGTGGGCGAGTCGATGACGTGACACGGGTTCTGTTGGTCACCAACGACTTTCCGCCACGGCGCGGCGGCATCCAGTCCTATCTGCAGCAGTTGGTCGACCACCTCGAGGCCGAGGGGCGGCACACGCTGACGGTGTACGCGCCGAAGTGGAAGGGTTCCGACGAGTTCGACCGGGACGCGTCGTATCAGGTCGTGAGGCACCCGACCACCCTCATGCTGCCCGAGCCGTCGGTGAGCGGCCGGATGCGGCGCCTCATCGAGCAGACCGCCGCCGAGACGGTCTGGTTCGGTGCTGCGGCTCCGCTCGCGCTAATGGCGCCGCTGGCCCGCGACGCAGGCGCACGCCGGGTGATCGCCAGCACGCACGGTCACGAGGTCGGCTGGTCGATGTTGCCCCTGGCTCGCAATGCTCTGCGGCGCATCGGGTCCGCCACCGATGCGGTCACCTACGTCAGCCAGTACACCCGGCGCCGATTCACCTCGGCATTCGGGCCGCGCGCCGCGCTCGAACACCTGCCGCCGGGAGTCGACACCGACCGGTTCACGCCCGACGAGATCGCGCGAGCCGAATTACGGGCCCGCTACCGGCTCGGCAACCGCCCCGTCGTCGTATGCCTGTCGCGACTGGTTCCGCGCAAGGGGCAGGACATGTTGATTCGGGCGATGCCCGCGATCCGGCAGCGCGTGCCCGGTGCGGCGCTGGTGATCGTCGGCGGCGGACCCTACCGGTCGACCCTGCACAAGCTGGCGCACGGCTTCGGGGTGGCCGACGACGTCGTGTTCACTGACGCCGTGCCCGGCGACGAGTTACCCGCCCACCACGCCATGGCCGACGTGTTCGCGATGCCGTGCCGGACCCGCGGCGCCGGACTGGACGTCGAGGGTCTCGGCATCGTCTACCTCGAGGCCTCGGCGACCGGTGTTCCGGTCGTGGCGGGCCGATCAGGCGGTGCGCCGGAGACCGTACGCGACGGCGAGACCGGTGTGGTGGTCGACGGCTGGGACGTCGGCGCGATCGCGGCGGCCGTCGGCGACCTGCTGGCCGATCCCGACCGTGCGGTGCGGATGGGCGCGGCGGGTCGGCGCTGGGTGGTCGACAACTGGCAGTGGCACACCCAGGCGACGCGACTGTCGAACCTGCTCTATCCGGAGTAGAGCGCCTCGATGTCGCTGGCGAACTTCTCCGCCACCACCTTGCGCTTGACCTTCATCGTCGGGGTCAACTCGCCGCTGTCTTCGGTGAAGTCCACCGGGAGGATGCGGAACTTGCGGATTCCCTCGGCCTTGGAAACCGCCTGATTGGCGTCCTTGACCGCAAGGTCGATCTCGGCGACCAGGTCCGCATCGGTGGCCAGGTCGCCCACCGACGCGCCCGCACTCTTGCTGTTGCGCTCCTTCCAGCCCTCGATCGCCTCGGCGTCGATGGTGATCAGCGCGCCCACGAAGGGTTTGGCGTCGCCGACCGCCATCGCCTGGCTGATCAGCGGATGCGCGCGCAACCGGTCCTCGAGGATCGCCGGGGCAACGTTCTTGCCGCCCGCAGTCACGATGATCTCCTTCTTGCGGCCGATGATGGTCAGAAAGCCGTCTTCGTCGATCGCGCCGAGGTCACCGGTGTGGAACCAGCCGTCGGAGGAGAAGACCGCCTTGGTCTCCTCCTCGTTCTTCCAGTACCCGTTGAACACCACGCCGCCCCTGACCAGCAACTCGTCATCGTCGTTGATGCGCATGCTGTTGCCAGGCAACGGCGTTCCGACCGAACCGACCTTGACGTTGTCGATTCGGTTGACGGTGATCGCGGCGCTGGTCTCGGTCAGGCCGTAGCCCTCGTAGATCGTCAGCCCCACCCCGCGGTAGAAGTGGCCGAGCCGTGCGCCCAGCGGAGCGCCGCCCGAGATGGCGGCCCGACAGTCGCCGCCCAGCGCGGTCCGTAGTTTGCCGTAGACCAGGCGGTCGAACACCGCGTGCTTGGCGCGCAGCAGCAGGCCGGCCTTACCGGTGTCCAGCGAGTTGCTCCACTCGATCGCGGTGTTGACGGCCATCTCGAAGATTCGGCCCTTGCCGTCGTTGTTGGCGTTCTGCTCGGCGGTGTTGTAGACCTTCTCGAACACCCGCGGCACCGACACCACCACGGTCGGCTTGAACACCGCGAACGTCGCGACCAGGTTCTTGATGTCGCTGGTGAAGCCCAACGTGACCTTGTTGGCGAGCGCAGCGAGCGTGATCGCCCTTGCCAGCACGTGCGCAAGCGGCAGGAACACCAGCATGCGCTCGCCCTTGGCCAGCAGCGTCGGGAAGCACTCCTTGGAGCCGCGGATCTCGTAGACCAGGTTGGAGTGGGTGAGCTGACACCCCTTCGGCTGACCGGTGGTGCCCGAGGTGTAGATCAGCGTCGCGGGATCGGCGGCCGCCAGGCCGGCCAACCGGTCGTCGAGTTGTTTGATGTCGACCGAATTTCCCGCCTCGGTGAGTTCGTCGAGCGCCGACGCGCCCGCGCTCTCGATGCGCAGCACATCACGCAGCCGGGGCAGTTCGTCCTTGAGGTGCTCGATCCTGTCGGCGTGCGCGTCGGTCTCGACGATCAGCAGCACGGACTCGGAGTCCGAAAGCACGAACTTCACCTGCTCGGGCGAACTGGTCTCATAGATCGGCACGGTGAGCGCACCGGTGGCCAGAATCGCGAAGTCCAGGATGGGCCATTCATAGCGGGTGGCCGAAAGCAGCGCCACGCGGTCGCCCGGTTGCACGCCCTTGGCGATCAGGCCCAGCGCGGCGGAGCGGATCTGGTCGGCGGCCTGCCTGCAGGTCACATCGGTCCACGAACCGTCGACGAGGCGTTGGAAGATCACATGGTCGGGATCATCGCGCTCATGGTCGAACACGGCGCTGGCGACGTTGTCGTGCTCCTCCACCGTGAAGGACGCTGGCACACTGAACTCACGCACGGTCTTGGCCTCTCCGTCCGGCTGATCTTGCCGTATCCACCCTAGTCGGCCGGTATCCGGGCGGGCAGGCTCGTATGTGAAGCTGGTATGCCATGCACAGCATTCAGATCGCGGACGACACGTTCGTCGCGGCCGATCCCGCCGAGGTCGGCCGCTACATCGCCGAGCCCGCGAGCTGGCGACGTTGGTGGCCAGACCTGCGGCTGACCGTGGTGGAGGACCGCGGCGACAAGGGTCACCGGTGGACCGTCACCGGAGCGCTCCTCGGCACCATGGAGATCTGGCTGGAACCGGTGCTCGACGGCGTCGTGCTGCACTACTTCCTGCACGCCGAGCCGGCGGGGGTCGCGGCGTGGCAGCTGGCCAAGATGAATCTGGCGAAGATGAGCCACCGGCGACGGGTCGCGGGTAAGAACATGGCATTCGAGGTGAAGCAGCGGCTTGAGGCCACGCGCCCGGTGGGTGTTTCGCCGTTGGCCTGAGGCTTCGGCCGCCGACAACAGGGGAGGGTAGATTTTCAACGTGGCGGACAAGACGGCGCAGACCATCTACATCGATGCCGATCCCTCGACGGTCATGGACGTCATCGCGGACATCGGGTCCTATCCGGACTGGGTGGCCGAATACAAGGAGACCGAGGTACTCGAGGCCGACGCCGAGGGCTATCCGAAGACCGCCCGGCTCGTGCTGGATGCCGCCGTCCTCAAGGACACCATGGTGTTGTCCTACAACTGGCCGCCGGACCGCAACTCGGTGACGTGGTCGCTGGTATCGAGCTCGCTGCTGAGGTCGCTGGAAGGCGCATATCGCTTGTCGCCCAAGGGATCAGGGACCGACGTCACCTACGAACTGTCTGTCGATTTGATCATTCCGATGATCGGGCTGTTGAAGCGTAAAGCCGAACGGCGCCTCACGGAAACCGCGTTGAAGGACCTCAAGAAACGAGTCGAGGCTGAGTGAGCGCCAATGCCCCCGGCCCGTCTGTCGCCAAGATCGGTCTGTTCGTCGGTAAGGGCGGGGTCGGCAAGTCGACGTTGGCGACCGCCACCGCCGTGCGTGACGCACGCGCGGGGCTACGGGTGCTGATCGTCTCGACCGATCAGGCGCACTCCATCGGCGACGTGCTCGGGGTAGCCGTGACACCGACCGGCCAGCGTCGGCCCACCCGGGTGTTCACCGATGACGCCGACGCCGGTGGCGGAGCGCTGGACGCGCTGGCGTTGGACACGTTGGCCCTGCTCGAGGCGCGGTGGCGCGAGATCGCGGGCCTGCTGTCCGACAGGTTCCCGGAGTCCGAATTGGGAAGCGTTGCCCCCGAGGAACTTTCGGCACTACCGGGTGTCCAGGAGGTGCTCGGTCTTTACGAGGTGGGCGAACTGGCGGCTTCTGGGGACTGGGATCGGATCGTAGTCGACTGCGCGTCGACCGCCGATGCGCTGCGCATGCTCACCCTGCCCGCGACGTTCGGGCTGTACCTGGAGCGGGCGTGGCCGCGGCACCGGCGGCTGTCCACCGGATTCGACGACCCGCACAGCGCGGCCGTCGTCGCCTTGTTCGAACGCATCAGCGCGGGTACCGAAGCACTGAGCGCGATGCTCACCGACGGTTCCAAGGTCAGCGCCCATCTGGTGATGACCGCCGAGCGCGTGGTGGCCGCCGAGGCCGCGCGCACGCTCGGTTCGTTGGCGCTGATGGGCGTTGCGGTCGCCGAGCTGATCGTCAACCAGATACTCGTACAAGACGATTCGTTCGAGTATCGCAACCTGCCCGAACATCCCGCCTTCGACTGGTACACCGAGCGGATATCCGAGCAGCGGGCCGTCCTCGATCGGCTCGACGCGACCATCGGCGATGTGCAATTGGTCCTGGTTCCGCACCTGGCCGGCGAGCCGATAGGGGCGAAGGCGCTCGGTGAACTGCTGGACAGCGCACGCCGCCGCGACGGGTCGCCCCCGCCGGGGCCATTGCGCCCGATCGTCGACCGCGAGTCCGGCTCCGGCCTCGAATCGGTGTACCGGTTGCGGCTAGAGTTGCCGCAGGTCGACTCCTCGGCGCTAACGCTGGGCCGAGTCGACGACGATCTGATAGTCGGCGCGGGCGGATTGCGGCGCCGGGTCCGATTGGCGTCCGTATTGCGACGATGCATCGTCGTGGACGCGCAGTTGCGGGGGAGTGAGTTGACCGTGCGGTTCCGACCGAATCCGGAGGTGTGGCCGAAGTGACGACGCCACACGGCGATCTCGGACCGGAGCTGCGGGCGCTCGCGCAGGCCATCCTCGACAGGCTCGATCCCGCGGTGCGACTGGCCGCGGCGCGCGCGACGACCGGTACCGCGGGTAAGTGTCAGCAGGTCTGGTGCCCGGTGTGTGCGCTCGCTGCCCTGGCGGCGGGCGAACAGCATCCGTTGCTCACCGTCGTCGCCGAGCACAGCGTCGCCCTGCTTGCCGTGGTCCGGGCGATTCTGGACCAGGCAACAGAAGGTTCGAAGGGACCCGACGCACCTCCGGACGGCCCGCCTGGGCCGCCCGACGACCCGGGACCGAACGGCTCGGCTCCGCCGCCTGCTCCGGGGCGATATCAGCACATTCCGGTAACTGTCGAGGAGTAGTCTTGCGCGCTGTGGTCGCATCCACAGTGCGTGGGTAAAGTTGGCGCAGAACACCGGCCGGTGTTCGATCACCGGGAGGGCCCATGTGGTATTGGCTGTTCAAGTACATCTTCATGGGACCCCTGTTGTCGTTGCTGGGACGACCGAAAGTCGAAGGGCTGGACCATGTTCCGTCGTCCGGCGCAGCGATTCTGGCCAGTAATCACCTTGCGGTCGCAGACAGTTTCTATCTGCCCCTGGTGGTGAACCGCAGGATCACGTTCCTGGCCAAGGCCGAGTACTTCACCGGCACCGGGCTGAAGGGCTGGTTCACCCGGTGGTTCTACACCGTCGCCGGTCAGGTGCCGATCGACCGCACGGACGCCGACAGCGCGCAGAGCGCGTTGAACACCGCGGCGCGGATCCTCGGCGAGGGCAAGCTGCTCGGGATGTACCCCGAGGGCACCCGCTCGCCGGACGGCCGGCTCTACAAGGGCAAGACCGGCCTGGCCCGGTTGGCGCTGGAGACCGGTATACCGGTCATTCCCGTCGCGATGGTCGGAACCGACGTCGTCAACCCGCCGGGCAGCAAAATGTGGCGCTTCGGCCGAGTCCAGGTGAAGTTCGGCGCGCCGATGGACTTCAGCCGGTTCGAGGGGCTGGCGGGCAACCGCTTCATCGAGCGCGCCGTCATCGACGAGGTGATGTACGAGCTGATGCGGCTGTCCGGTCAGGAGTACGTCGACCTCTACGCCGCCGACATCAAGGAAGGCAGGGCCGACGAGAAGACAAAGCCGTCGGCCCGCATGCCGCAGGTGGCCGCCGGCTGAGCCGGCAATTCAACCGGGGCCGGCTGACGCCTAATTGACCGCGGATACCGGCGCCTCGTCGACGACCGGCCTGCTGCGCATCGCGGGCGCCGCCGTCAGCGAGCCGGCAGCCACGATCACCGCGATCGCCCACCACACATAGGAACCACCGACCAGTTGGCGCCATAGCGACGCGGCGGTCTCCTGGTGCTCGGGCATCAGCGTGATCGGTGTCCACACCATCAACGCGAAGCCCGCGGCCGCAACCACACCCAGCGCCACATGCCGCCTCCGATAGGCCACGAGCGCCGCGACCAGCAAGGTCGGCAGCGCCCACACCCAGTGGTGCGACCACGACACCGGCGACACCACCAACCCGAACATCGCCACGCAGATCAGCGCCAGCACCGGTTCGTCGGCCTTGAGCACGCGTCGCACCGCCCACACGGTGAGCGCCAGCACCGCTACGCAGGCCGCGGTCCACAACACGAACCGTGGCCCTTCGCTCAGCCCCAGCCGAGCCAGGGCCCCGGCGATGTTCTGGTTGGTGTTCAGCGTCGCCGTGCCGATGCGATCGGTGTTGCGCACGGTCTCGGTCCAGTACTCCAGGGAGTCACGCCAGGCGAACGCCACCCCGATCAGGGTGGCGACGACCGCGGACACCGCGGTGACGACCACCGCGCGAACGTCGCGGCGCAGCACGAAATACAGCAGGAAGACCGCCGGAGTGAGCTTCAGCGCGATCGCCAGCCCCAGGAGCATGCCCCGCGGCCAGGGTGTCCGGCGCGGCACGCAGTCGGCGATCACCAGCGTCATCAGCACGACGTTGATCTGGCCGAAGTCGAAATTCGACCGGATTGGCTCCAAATAGACCACCGCCGGGGCGACGATCGCGGCGGCCAGCCACGCCTGCCGCAGCCATGCGGGTTCGGCCGTGACCGGCGTCTTCGACCAGACATCGCACCGGTGCAGCACGATCGTCACCGCGACGATGAGCAACACCAGCGTGGTCACCGTGATCGCGACGCTGGCCGCTTCCAGCGACAGCAACGCGAACGGCGCGAACACCACGGCGGCGAGCGGGGGATAGGTGAACGGCAGATCGAGGCCGCCCCTGGTGTGGAACATCGCTCCGTCGGCGTAGAGCGGCCGGCCGTCCAACCAGGCCTGCCCGCCCATCCGGTAGACGTCGACGTCGATGCGGTAGGGCACCCGGCCGAGCACACGCCAGCCGGCCCAGACCAACGCCGCCAGGGTCAGCAGCTGAAACAGCCGCCAGGCGAGCGTTGGCCCCCAACCAGCCCCGCCGGGCGACCGCCACGTACTCATCTCGCTGACCAGACTATCGGGGCGCCCCGGCGCGTCGGCCGGTATACCGGGCGCGACACGCGCAGGTCGGCGTAAGTTTTCTGGGTGCTCGCGGACTTACACCTCGTATTCGGCGTCCCGCACGCGCGGGCGCCGCTCATGTACTGCCTGATCGCGTTCATCCTGACGTTCTTCGTCACCCGCACGATCGTGCGGTACATCCGCAGGCATGCCGACAGCGATGCGCCGCGCAAGTGGTGGCAGCCGCGCAACATCTCTGTTTCCGGCTCTGGGCTGCACATCCACCACGTGGTGATCGGCGTGGTCCTGGTCATGATCTCCGGTGTGACGATGGTGACGTTGGGTGTCGACGGGGGAGTACCCGAATTCACGGCGGCGGCAATCTTTTTCGGAATCGGTGCAGCGCTGGTGCTCGACGAGTTCGCGCTGATCCTGCATTTGCAGGACGTGTACTGGGCCGAGGACGGCAGAACCTCGGTCGATGCGGTGTTCGCCGCCGTCGCCGTCGCAGGCCTGCTGATCCTGGGGCTCAACCCGCTGTCGTTCTTCGACATCGACATCTGGCGCAACGACCACTCGCTGGGCGCACGGGCGGGCGTGGTCATCGCCGCCGTGCTGACGCTGATGCTGGCCGTCATCGTGTTGCTCAAGGGCAAGGTGTGGACCGGCCTCGTGGGGATGTTCGTGACGCCGCTGCTGTTCGTCGGGGCGATCCGGTTGTCCAGGCCGCACGCGCCGTGGGCGCGCTGGCGCTACACCAACCGCCCGCGCAAGATGCATCGGGCGCTGGAGCGCGAGCGCTGGCTGCGGCGGCCGGTGGTCCAGGCCAAACTGTGGCTGCAGGACGCGATCGCGGGTATGCCCAAGTTTCCCGACGACGCCAAGGTCGACGAGCAACTCGACCGCGAGATCCACGCCGCACCCGCCCCGAAGGATCGGTCGGTCGTCGCCGCACCCCAGAAGGAACCCGCGTAGTGCGCTACTTCTACGACACGGAATTCATCGACAACGGGCGCACCATCGACCTGATCTCGATCGGCATCGTCGCCGAGGACGGTCGCGAATACTACGCCGTGTCAACCGAATTCGACCCCGACCGGGCGGGCAGCTGGGTCCGCAAGCATGTGTTGCCTAAACTTCCGCCGCCGTCCTCACAGCTGTGGCGCTCGCGTCGGCAGATCCGCTCGGAGCTGGAGGATTTTTTTCGCATCGACGACTCGGGCCCAGACCAGGAGCCGATCGAGCTGTGGGCCTGGGTGGGCGCCTACGACCACGTCGTGTTGTGTCAGCTCTGGGGCCCGATGACCGATCTCCCACCGGCGATACCTCGCTTCACCCGCGAGCTGCGCCAGTTCTGGGAGGAGCGCGGTTCCCCGCGCATGCCCCCGCGCCCGCGGGACGCCCACGACGCGTTGGTCGACGCTCGCCACAATTTGCGGCGGTTCCAGCTGATGACCACCGGTGAAGCGCCGGGCCAGCGGTGAAAAGCACATGTCGCGGGCCGTTACCATGAACGGGTGAACTGGACCGTCGACGTACCCATCGAACAGCTGCCCTCGTTGCCGCCGCTGCCCGATGAGCTTCGGCAGCGGCTCGACGCCGCGCTCGCCAAGCCCGCGGTGCAACAGCCGACCTGGGATGTCGAAGCGGCGAAGAACATGCGCACCGTGCTCGAGAGCGTCCCGCCGGTGACGGTGCCCGCCGAGGTGGAACGGCTCAAGGACCTGTTGGCCGCCGTGGCCCGCGGCGAGGCGTTCCTGCTGCAGGGCGGCGACTGCGCCGAGACCTTCGTCAACAACACCGAGCCCCACATCCGGGCCAACCTGCGGGCGCTGCTGCAGATGGCCGTCGTGCTGACCTATGGCGCCAGCGTGCCGGTGGTCAAGGTGGCCCGCATCGCAGGCCAGTACGCCAAACCGCGCTCGGCCGACATCGACGCGCTCGGTCTGCGGTCCTACCGCGGCGACATGATCAACGGATTCGCTCCCGACGCCGCGGTGCGTGAGCATGACCCGTCGCGGCTGGTCCGCGCGTACGCCAACGCCAGCGCCGCTATGAACCTGGTACGCGCCCTGACCGGTTCGGGCCTGGCGTCGCTGCATCTGGTGCACGACTGGAACCGCGAGTTCGTCCGCACGTCGCCTGCCGGTGCCCGGTACGAGGCGCTGGCCGGTGAGATCGACCGCGCGCTGACGTTCATGAGCGCGTGCGGGGTCGACAACCGCAACCTGGAGACCGCCGAGATCTACGCGAGCCACGAGGCGTTGGTGCTCGACTACGAGCGCGCGATGCTGCGGCTGTCGGAGACCGAGCAGGGTTCGAAGCTCTACGACCTGTCCGCGCACTACGTGTGGATCGGCGAGCGCACCCGTCAGCTCGACGGCGCACACATCGCGTTCGCGGAGGTGATCGCGAACCCGATCGGGGTCAAACTCGGCCCGACCATGACACCGGAGCTGGCCGTCGAGTACGTCGAACGCCTCGACCCGAACAACGAGCCGGGGCGTCTGACGCTGGTCACCCGCATGGGTAACAACAAGGTGCGCGACCTGCTTCCGCCGATCATCGAGAAGGTGCAGGCCACCGGCCATCAGGTGGTCTGGCAGTGCGACCCGATGCACGGCAACACCCACGAGTCCTCGACGGGCTACAAGACCCGCCACTTCGACCGCATCGTCGACGAGGTGCAGGGCTACTTCGAGGTGCACCGGGCGCTGGGCACCCATCCCGGCGGCATCCACGTCGAGATCACCGGTGAGAACGTCACCGAATGCCTCGGTGGGGCCCAGGACATCTCGGACGCCGACCTTGCCGGCCGCTATGAGACGGCGTGCGACCCGCGGTTGAACACCCAGCAGAGCCTGGAGTTGGCCTTCCTGGTCGCGGAGATGCTGCGCGACTAGATCAGGTTGGTCAGATTGCTGCCGGTCGTCCACGCGGCCGCCGCGACCAGCGCCGTCAGCGTGATCACGGCGACCACCCAGAACAGCAGTGCGCGCCTGGCGCGCTGCCGCGCCCAGTAGAACTCCTCGAGCTCGATTCCGGCGAACCGTCCCGACACCGTTTGGTATTCGGGTTCGGGGGCCTGCCAGTCGTCGCGCGGGAGCGTCCGGGTCGCCTGGCGGGGTGCGGGCGGGGCCGCAGCCGCCGGCGGCGCCGCAGGCGGGTGAAGAGGAACCGACGCATGCTGGGCGGAGTTGCGCGGTGCCGGCACCCGAAACGGTGGCAGTCCGAGTTCGTCGACGATCGCTTCGAGGTCCTGACCCATCTCCCGGGCATCGGCATAGCGCCGGGCCGGATCGCGGGCGGTCGCGCGCAACACCAGCTCGTCGAACTGCGCGGGCACGCCCGCGATCACCGTGCTTGGCGCCGGGACGTCGTTGTCCATCCGCTGATACGCCACGGCCAGCGCCGAGTCGCCCGCGAACGGCGTGCGGCCGGTCAGCAGTTCGTAGGTCAAGATGCCCGCCGCGTAGACGTCGCTGCGCGGATCGGCGTCACCGGTGCTGACCTGTTCGGGTGACAGATACGCCGCGGTACCCAGGATGACGCTGGTCGAGGTGATCTTCGCTTCGGCCACCGCCCGCACCAGTCCGAAGTCGGCGATCTTGACATCGCCGTCGTCGGAGATCAGCACGTTCTCGGGTTTGACGTCGCGGTGCACCAGGCCGGCGCGGTGTGCTGCGGCCAGCCCACCGAGAACCGGGCCGAGCACCGCAGCGGCGGCGTGCGGCGGCATCGGCCCACGCTCGCGCAGGAGCTCGCGCAGCGTGCCGCCCTCGACGAGCTCCATCACGAGGAAGGGGGGCGGACCGCCCATCCGTCCGCCGCCCTGGTCATACACCGCGACCAGACCTGGATCGGTCAACCGCGCCACCGCGCGCGCCTCGCGCTGGAACCGGGTGAGGAACTGCGAGTCGCCCGCATAGCGGCTGTCCATCACCTTCAGCGCGACCGGACGATCCAGCCGCAGATCGAGTCCGCGGTACACGGACGACATGCCCCCGGTCGCGATCATCACGTCGACGCGGTACCGACCGTCGAGCACGGTTCCCAGCAGCGGGTCCGTTCGCGGGTAGGCCTCCACCGCAGACATGTTACGGAGCGCGACACCGGCGGCTTTGCGGCTCGGGCCGACGGTTAGGAGATTTAGACTCGGTGCGGTGAGCAGTATTCCGGCCTCCGAGGACGTCCTCGATCCCGCCGAGGACGTCTACGACCTACCCACCGTCGCCGAGATGCTCGGTGTCGCGGTGACGAAAGTGCATCAGCAGTTGCGGGACGGCCATCTGATCGGGGTCCGGCGAGACGGCGTTGTCGTGATCCCGAAGGTGTTCTTCGACGACACCGGCCACGTCGTCAAGAGCCTGCCCGGACTACTCGTCGTGCTGCGCGACGGGGGCTACCACCACACCGAGATCGTGCGCTGGCTGTTCACGCCCGACGCGTCCCTGACCATCAGGCGCGACGGCGCGACCGACGAACTGCCTAATGCTCGGCCCGTTGATGCTCTTCACTCGCATCAGGCCCGTGAGGTGGTGCGCCGGGCCCAGGCGATGGCTTATTGACCGCCCGCGGTCGCGGCTTATTGACCGCCCGCGGTCGTGGCGTCCTGACCTCAGGCGCGTTCTTCAGCGAGTACCACGCCACCGCGGCGCATGCCAGCGACAGCAGCACGTGGGGCCACGAGTACATCCCGTGTGCCCCATCGGGTTTCCAGATCACCATGATCCACGTCGACAGGCTCGCGATGACCGCGATCGACCGCCTGCTCTGTGCCAGCGCGGCCACCACGGCCAGCGGCCAGGTGTAGTACCAGGGCAGCGCGGCGGGCACGAGAAGCACCACGATCACCATCACGACCGCGATACCGGTCAGTGCTTCGCGGTCGGTGCGCCGAAACCGCCACCACACGAACGGAAGTGACAGTGCGATGAGCGCTATGCCGATGATCCTGGCGACGTCGAGCACCGCGTAGAAATTCACCGGCAGGAACAGGCCGCCGACGGCGTTGATCACGTTGGCCGCCGCGGTGGGCAGGGTCAGCCAGTTGATGATCTTCACCGAACCTGCCAAGGCCGTCAGCCAGCCCAGCCCGACCCCCGCGGCGAACGACAGCACGGCGAACACCGCGGTGAAGATCAGCGCCGAGCCCGCCGACGCCGCCACGAACGCCTTGACCGCCGAGAAGTCGCGCCTGTTGCGCAGGTCCCGCGCCCACACCCAGACCATGAACGGGAGCGCCAGTCCCGCGGTCGCTTTCACCGCGACCGCCGCGGCGATCAGGCTCACGCCCCAGAGGTGGCGGCCAGAGAACGTCAACGCGATGCCTGCCATCATCAGGCCGACCATGAGCATCTCGTTGTGTACGCCGCCCATCAGATGGATGATCACCAGCGGGTTGAGCACGCAGATCCACAGCGCGGTCGCACCGTCGGCGCCGATGTGCCTTGCGACGCGCGGCGCGGCCCAGATCAGCAGCGCCAAGCCGGGAAGCATGCACAGCCGCAACAACATCGTGCCCGCTACGACGTCGTTGCCGACCAGCATCGTGACGAACTTGGCGATCAGGATGAAGCCCGGCCCGTACGGTGCGGTGGTGGTGGTCCAGATGGGACTGACGTTGTCCAGCAACGAGTTCGGGTTGTCGACGGGTCCGACCGCGTACGGGTCGAGGCCGTCGCGCAGCAGTGCTCCCTGTGCGAGGTAGGAGTAGGTGTCGCGGCTGAACAGCGGGACGCTCAGTAGCAGCGGCGCCAGCCAGATGCCGGTGGTGGCCACCATCGTGTATTCGGTTGCGGTGCGGTCGACTACCCGGCGTCCCAGCCACAGCCACGCCGCCAGCATCAGTGCCACACCGCCCCACAACAGGATCGACGACAGCACAAGACCGTGCCCGAACCGCAGCCACGACAGGTGCAGCGACTCCAGCAGCGGGTCGTGCAGGCGCGTGCTGCCCGCGCCCAACCCTCCGGCGGTGATCAAAACGGCGCCGAGGAAGCCCAGCCGGGCCGGTTGGGCCTGCGGTGACGTCGCGAACGAGGTGAACCGCGAAAGGTGCGCAGTGAAGCCGGCTTTCGACGGCCGTGTCGATGGGGAGGTCGATGGGGGGGTCGTCATCGTTATGCGGTTCGATTCGCGACCAATCGGGCGAGTTCGGACAACCCCGCCTTGGCATGGGCGTCGATGTCGGCGGAACCGAGGGTGTCGAGCGCGCGGCGGGTGAGCTCGTCGATGCGGTTCTCCACCGCGGCGAGCGCGCCGACGGACTCGATCACTGTGCACAGTTCCTTGACCTGGGCGTCGGAGAGTTCCGACCCGATGGAGGTGCGGAGCAGCTTCGCCGCCGCGGGGTCGACGTCTTCTGCCAGTTCGACCGCCTCGGCCAACAACACCGTGCGCTTGCCTGCTCGCAGATCGTCACCGGACGGCTTACCGGTGACCGCGGGATCACCGAACACCCCGAGCACGTCGTCGCGCAACTGGAACGCCACGCCGAGGTCGGTGCCGAACTGATCGAAGGCGGCATGGACATCGGGCCGGTCGGCGGCCGCGGCGACGCCGAGCTGCAGCGGCCGGGTGATCGTGTACGACGCGGTCTTGTAGATGTTGACCGTCAGCGCCGAAGCCACCGAGTCGGTTCCGCTGGCTTCGGCGACGATATCGAGGTACTGGCCGCCGAGCACCTCGGTGCGGATCGCTCCCCACACCCGGCGGACTCGCACGGCGGCCTCGGTCGACAGGTTCGCCGTGGCGACGACGTCGTCGGCCCAGACCAGCGCCAGGTCGCCGAGCAGGATCGCCGCCGACATGCCGAACTGCTCTGCCGAGCCGTGCCAGCCGTGCGCGCGGTGCCGCTCGGTGAACAGCCGATGCACGGTCGGCAGCCCGCGGCGGGTCGCCGAGGCGTCGATGACGTCGTCATGGACCAACGCGCAGGCGTGCAACAGCTCGAGCGCCGAACACAACCGCAGGACGTCCGGGTCGAGGGGGTTCTCGGGCTGCTCGGCGACCGCCCGCCAGCCCCAGTAGGCGAACGCGGGCCTCAGCCGCTTGCCGCCGCGCAGCACGAATTCCTCCAGTGCGGCGGTCATCTCGGCGTAGTCGTCGCCCATATAGGCGCATTCGCTGCGACGCTGCTGCAGATGGTCCCGCAGCTGATCGGTGACGGCCCCCGCCAGCTCGACGGCCGACGGTGCCGTGGCATGCACGCTCAGCGGGCGCCCCTTTCTCTGTGCGACCACCCTGCCCCGAACGCCTTCAGCGTAGAGCCTGCGCTAATCGCGGGCTTCGCCCACTTTCGGCGACTGGTCACGGCTCATGTACGCCAGGGCTCCGATGATGGCCGCCACCACGAAGGAGCCGAGGCCGAGCCAGATCGCGGCGCCGGTGAAGCTCCGCGCGCTGGGGTCGGTGTAGCGGGCTTGTGCGTTCATGGTGCTGACCACGCCGGGCCGCAACTGCCACTCGACGATCTCGGCCGACACCTGATCACCGTTGGTGGAGGTGACTTCGCCAGGGAACGACACGGTCACCGACACGTCGGCCTCCGAATCGCTGAGCGAGGTGAGGTCGGCGCGCCCCTCGAGGATGACGAGGTCACCCGCCCGGCGCAACGAGAGGTCGACACCGGCGGCGTCGCGGTTCATGTTCGCCAGCTGAGGCAGTTCGGCGAAGGTGAGGTCGGAGAACACCGCCTGAGAGCCGACGTAGTCGTCGCGGCTGTACTCCGAAACCGCCACCTTATTGGCGAACGGCAGGTTGTTCAGCAGCTGCGGGCCCTTGTCGTCGGCGTTTCGCGGCTTTGCCGCCGCGACGATCTGACCGGAAACCCTGTCGTCGGGAGAGACCGTGATCGACGCCCGCACCCGGACGCAGCCGACGGCGGTCGGAAGCACGACGAGGATCAGCATCACGAGCGCGAGCAGGCGGGGTCTGCTGATGCGGTGGCGGGCCGGCACGTGGTCATCGTGCCAGACCGAGCCGAGCCGAGGCGTCGCCGACATCAAATCCGTGTCACAGCGGCAATGACCGGCCCAGGATCGCGAAAGCCCGCGGATCGCCCGCGAAATGGTAGCCACGGATGACGTCGGTGAAGCCGAGCCTGCGGTACAGCCGCCACGCCCGGTTCGCCTCACCGTTGATCTCCGGCGTCGACAACAACACGTGGGACTCCTCGCGGTCGGAGAGCAGTCGGCGAGCCAGCGCCTCACCGAGCCCCTGCCCCTGGGCTCGCGGGTGGATGTGCAGTTCGGTGAGCTCGAAGTAGCTCGTCATCAACGCAGCGATGGAGGTGCGGTCGGTGCCCACCCGCTGCAGCCCCGCCACCACCTGCTGCTGCCACCACTGGTCAGGGGCGCCGCAGTAGCCGTAGGCGATGCCGACCATCGGGGCTGAGGCCAGTTCGGCGTCATCGACGGGTGCGTCGTCGGTGTCCCCGATGGTCACCGCCGCCACGGCCTTCCATCCGGGCCTTCGAGTGTGCTCGAGCCACATCGACGCCCGCTGCGCCTCGGTGCCGCGCGGATAGCGCATCGCGTCGACGTAGACGGCGAGCGCGTCACCGAGCCGGCGCTGCATATCGCTCGGCGACAGATCGATGAGAAATGTCGCCAAATGTGTCTGCCTCTCCGCGTATCGGGGCGGTGTCGTCCCAACCATTATCGAGTGGATCCGCCTGCACCTCCCACGCGGCGGCGTCCGTCATACAATCGGGCGTCGAACAAGGTGGTACGGCTCAGATCGACCTCGTATCATGACTGTTAGATGCCCGTGAACGCGGGCACACATGACTTTGAACAATGAGATGGCCACGGTGGGCCCTGGGTTCCGAGGGAGGGACGAATGCCACTCTCCGATCATGAGCAGCGCATGCTCGACCAGATCGAGAGCGCGCTCTATGCCGAGGACCCGAAGTTCGCTTCGAGTGTCCGAGGCGGAACCCTGCGCGCACCCTCGACCCGGCGTCGCCTGCAGGGTGCCGCACTCTTCGTGCTCGGCCTCGCCATGCTGGTGTCCGGTGTCGCGATCCCGGCCACCCAGATCAGTGGCTTCCCGGTGCTCTCGGTACTCGGGTTCATGGTGATGTTCGGCGGTGTGGTGTTCGCGATCACCGGCCCGCGCGTCCCCGGTGGACGCGACCGGGCGGTCGCCGAACCGGGCGCTCCCCGGCAGAAGCGGGGCAAGGGTTCAGGTGGATCGTTTGCCAGCCGTATGGAGGATCGCTTCCGTCGGCGCTTCGACGAATAGGCACTGACACGACACAGGGGTAGCCCGCACCGCGGGCTGCCCCTTTTTCGTGTGTCCGGCGGCTGATCGCCCCCACTTCACCCCACCGTGTCCCTTGGCGCGCTCACCTGCACTTTTCTTCACCGTTGCGCTCGACGCCGGGACTTTGCCGCCCGCGCGACGCCAGCTGTGGGGCGATGGGTGGGGACTCACTAGGAAAATTGACGGCCAAATGGTGGATGGTGGGGGATTGTGGGGTAAAGTGGCGGACAACGGAGCGACCGGGGCTCTGTTGATCGGCAGGGAGGTGGCGAGATGTTTCTCGGCACCTACACGCCGAAGCTCGACGACAAGGGGCGGCTCACGTTGCCCGCCAAGTTCCGCGACGCGCTGGCAGGAGGGTTGATGGTCACCAAAAGCCAAGATCACAGCCTTGCCGTCTACCCGCGCGCCGAGTTCGAGAAGCTGGCCCGACGGGCGTCGCAGGCATCGCGTAGCAACCCGGAAGCACGCGCATTCCTTCGGAACCTGGCCGCGGCCACCGACGAACAGCATCCCGACGCACAAGGCCGGATCACGCTGTCGGCCGATCACCGCCGCTACGCGAACCTCTCGAAGGACTGCGTGGTGATCGGATCGGTCGACTACCTGGAAATCTGGGACTCCACCGCATGGCAGGAGTACCAGCAGACCCACGAAGAGAACTTCTCCGCGGCCACCGATGAAGCTCTGCACGACATCATCTGATTCGGCGGTCGACCGGCACAGGCATCCAGCCCGTGCATCGCGGCCTCTGCCCGAACCGGCCCTGGCGTACTTCCCCGACGCCAGGTCCGCGCTCTCGGACAGGGACCTCGATGCAGGGGCGTTGGACGGAGGCAATGCGATGGAACGGCGCAGCGGCGACCACGGACACGTCCCCGTCCTGCTGGACCGCTGCGTCGACCTGCTCACGCCGGCACTGACACGGCGGAGTTCCGACGGTGGGGGCGCGGTGCTCGTTGACGCCACCCTCGGAGCCGGCGGGCATGCGGAGCGCTTCCTGACCGAACTGCCCGGCCTGCGGCTGATCGGCTTGGACCGCGACCCCGATGCGTTGTGGATCGCCGGCGAGCGCCTGTCGCGGTTCGGTGACCGGGTGATGCTGGTCCGCACGCGGTACGACGGCATCGGCAGGGTGCTTGGCGACGACCGCTACCGGGCCAGCCATGCAGATGGAATCCTGTTCGACCTCGGCGTGTCCTCGATGCAGCTCGACCGCACCGAACGCGGCTTCTCCTACGCCGCCGACGCGCCACTGGACATGCGGATGGATCCCGACGCCGAACTGACGGCCGCCGAGGTGGTGAACACCTACGACCAGAAATCGCTGACCCGGCTTCTGCGCGAGTTCGGCGAGGAACGCTTCGCGAGCCGGATCGCCGCCCAGCTCATCCGCAGGCGCGCCCGCCAGCCGTTCCGTACCACCGGGGAGCTCGTCGAGCTGCTGTATCAGGCGATTCCCGCGCCGGCGCGCCGTACCGGAGGGCACCCGGCGAAGCGCACGTTCCAAGCGCTTCGCATCGCGGTCAACGGCGAATTGGACTCGCTGCGCGACGCGTTGCCTGCGGCGCTCAATGCTCTGGCTCCCGGCGGCCGCATCGTCGTGATGGCCTACCAGTCCCTGGAGGACCGCATCGTCAAGGCGGCCTTCGCCTCCGCAACGGCGTCCAGGACGCCGCCCGGCCTACCGGTGGAACTGCCGGGTCACGAGCCGGAGTTCGTCGCACTGACTCGCGGTGCCGAGCGTGCAGCTCCCGAGGAGATTGAACGGAACCCGCGTAGCGCGCCTGTGCGGCTACGAGCACTGGAGAAGGTGGGGGCACCCAGGTGAACGCCAAGCAGGCCAAGCAGACCAAACAGACCAAACAGCGCAAACCGGCCAAGCCGGCCAAGCGGGCAAAAGCGGTGCGCAGCGCCGACGAACGGCGGCGCACCGGCGCTCAGCGCCGCTCGGCCGACGCGCAGGCGCGCCGCAAGCCGACCCGCGAGCAGCGACCGCAGCGCTCAGCGCCCCAGACCAACCCCATCCCGCGCCCGACCGGCGCACCGAGCAGGCCCAAGAACGCCAGCCAGGCCAAGGCGCGTGCCAAGGCGCGGAAGGCCAAGGCACCAAAGGTCGTTCGGACACCACTACGCCAGCGCATCATCGTCAAACTGACCTCGGTGGAGCTCAGCCCGCGGGCACTGGTGTCCAGGGTGCCGTTCGTGGTGCTGGTGATCGGCGCGCTGGGAATGGGCCTGGGCACGACGCTGTGGCTGTCCACCGACGCCGCCGAGCGGTCCTATCAACTGGGCAACGCTCGCGAGACGAATCAGGCTCTGCTGCAACAGAAGGAAGCGCTCGAGCGCGATGTGCTCGAGGCGCAGGCCGCCCCGGCGTTGGCAGAAGCCGCACGCGAGCTCGGGATGATCCCGTCCCGCGACACCGCACACCTCGTGCAGGACCCGGCGGGTAACTGGGTGGTGGTCGGCACACCCAAGCCGGCGGAGGGCGTTCCGCCGCCGCCGCTGAACACTCCGCTGCCCGACGCGACGCCGCAGGCGCCGCCACCCGGACCGCGGCCGCCCGCGCCGCGGGTCGTCGATCCCCGCGAGGTCACCGTCCGGATACCGACGCGTACGGCGCCCACCCCGAATGCGGCCGTGCCTGCGCCCGGCGCCGCGGTGCCGCAGGTGGTCCCGGCGTTGCCGCAGGTGCTTCCTGGTCAGCCGCCGGTGCCCGGTGCCGCACCGGGGCCGATGGTCCCGCCCGCGGCGCCGATGGCCCCGGCCGATGCGCTGCACATCCCGAACCCGCAGGGGCTCCCGGGTCCCGTGCCCGGCGCCGAACAGTTCAGCCCAACGGTCGTGCCCCCCGCGGTCGTGGATCCCGCAGGTCCGGCCGCATGAGCCGCGAGCGTCGGCCCCGCAAGGCCGCACCGGCCGCCGGCCCTCAGGAGCGCTCGGCCAAAGCGCGGCGGACTCGCGCTCCGATCACCGAAACCGGGCTGCGCAGCGCCTCTTTCGTGTTCCGGCATCGAGTGGGCAACGCGGCGATCTTCCTCGTGCTGATCGTCGCGGCGGGGCAGCTGTTCCATCTCCAGGTGCCCCGCGCCGACGGATTGCGGGCCGAGGCGGCCAGCCAACTCAAGGTCACCGACGTCGACAAGGCCGTCCGCGGGGCGATCGTCGATCGCAACAACGACAAGCTTGCCTTCACCATCGAGGCGCGCGCGCTGACCTTCCAGCCGCAGAAGGTCCGCAAGCAGTTGGAGGAGGCCAGGGCGAAAAGCACCGAAGCGCCCGAACCCGACCGCAGGTTGCGCGACATCGCCGCCGAGGTGGCGTTGCGGCTGAACAACAAGCCGGACTCGGCCACGGTGCTCAAGAAGCTCAAGAGCAACGAGACGTTCGTCTATCTCGCCCGTGCGGTGGATCCGGCCATCGCCGAGGCGATCACCAAGAAGTTCCCCGAGGTCGGTTCGGAGCGTCAAGACCTGCGCCAGTATCCGGGCGGCTCGCTGGCGGCCAACATCGTCGGCGGTATCGACTGGGATGGGCACGGCCTGCTGGGACTGGAGGATTCGCTCGATGCCGTGCTGGCGGGCACCGACGGGTCGATCACCTATGACCGCGGGTCCGACGGCGTGGTCATCCCGGGCAGTTACCGCAACCGCCACGACGCGGTCGACGGTTCCACGGTGATGCTGACCATCGACGACGACATCCAGTTCTATGTCCAGCAGCAGGTGCAGCAGGCCAAGAACCTCTCCGGCGCCAAGAACGTCTCTGCGGTCGTCCTAGACGCGAAAACCGCTGAGGTGCTGGCGATGGCGAACGACAACACGTTCGACCCGAGCCAGGACATCGGCAGGCAGGAGCATCGCCAGCTGGGCAACCCCGCGGTGTCCTCGCCGTACGAACCGGGTTCGGTCAACAAGATCGTCACCGCCGCATCGGTCATCGAGTACGGGCTGTCGCATCCCGACGAGGTGCTGCAGGTGCCGGGGTCGATCCACATGGGCGGGGTCACCGTCGGAGACGCCTGGGAGCACGGGACGATGCCGTACACCACGACGGGCATCTTCGGTAAGTCCTCCAACGTCGGCACGCTGATGCTGGCGCAGCGACTCGGCCCTGAGCGCTTCTTCGACATGGTCCGCAAGTTCGGCCTCGGTCAGCGCACGGGGGTGGGGCTGCCAGGTGAGAGCGCGGGCCTGGTCCCGCCGATCGACCAGTGGTCGGGAAGCACATTCGCCAACCTGCCCATCGGACAGGGCCTTTCAATGACCCTGCTGCAGATGGCGGGCATGTATCAGACCATCGCCAACGACGGTGTGCGCGTCCCGCCGCGCATCGTCAAAACCACTATCGCCTCCGACGGCACCCGCACCGACGAGCCTCGCCCCGAGGGCATTCGGGTGGTCTCGCCGGAAACGGCGAAGACCGTGCGGCACATGTTGCGTGCCACGGTGCAGCGCGACCCGACAGGGGTGCAGCAGGGCACGGGTTCGCAGGCGGCCGTCGAGGGATACCAGATCTCCGGGAAGACCGGTACCGCACAGCAGATCAACCCGGCCTGCGGCTGCTATTACAGCGACGTCTACTGGATCACGTTCGCAGGCATCGCCACCACCGACGACCCGCGCTATGTCGTCGCCATCATGATGGATCACCCGCAGCGCACGGCCGACGGCCAGCCCGGCACCACGTCGGCACCGCTGTTCCACAACATCGCCTCCTGGCTGCTGCAGCGCGAGAACGTGCCGCTGTCGCCGGATCCCGACTCGCGGTTGACCCTGGTAGCCGACTGACGAGGCTGGCGGCGGCCCCGATATGTCGCGGGGGCCGCCAGGGCGACTGGGTACTGTGTCAACGCCATGAACCTGCGACCCAGCCATCCCGCCGGCGCGGCGCTTGGACCGCTGGCCGGGCAGGTCCAGGCGGTGCCAGCGGGCGGTGCCGTACCGGACATCCGCGTCACCGGCGTCACGCTACGCAGCGGGGACGTCGAACCGGGTGACCTGTTCGCGGCGCTGTCGGGGGCGTCGTCGCACGGCGGCCGCTACGCCGCCGAGGCGATCGCAGGCGGTGCGGCAGCGATCCTCACCGACCCCGACGGGCTGGCGCTGTTGGGGCCCGATGTGGAAATCCCGGTCATGGTCCACCCGGATCCGCGGTCGGTGCTCGGCGCGGTGGCCGCCGAGGTGTACGGGCGGCCGTCCGAGCGGCTGCGGGTCATCGGGATCACCGGCACCTCCGGCAAGACCACCACCACCTATCTGGTGGAGGCCGGGCTGCGATCGGCGGAGCGGGTGGCGGGACTCGTCGGCACCGTCGGCATCCGGATCGACGGACGCGATCAGGCCAGCGTCCTCACCACGCCCGAGGCGCCCGACCTGCAGGCGCTGCTCGCGGTGATGGTCGAGCAGGGCGTCGACACCGTCGTGATGGAGGTGTCGAGCCACGCGCTCACCCTCGGCCGCGTCGACGGTGTGCATTTTGCGGTCGGCGGGTTCACCAACCTGTCCCGCGACCATCTCGACTTCCACCCGACGATGCGGGACTACTTCGAGGCCAAGGCGCGACTGTTCGCTCCCGAATCTTCCAACCGCGCAGAGCTTTCCGTGCTCTGCGTCGACGATTACGCCGGCCGGGAGATGGCCAGGCTGGCGCGTGAGCCCGTGACGGTCAGCGCGACCGGTCGGGTCGCCGACTGGCGTATCGAGGACGTCCGCACGGTCGGACGCAACGCACAGGAGTTCTTCGCGGTGGACCCGGCGGGTGTGCACCACCACCTGCGGATCGGGCTGCCGGGGCGCTACAACGTGGCCAACTGCCTGCTCGCGATCGCGCTGCTCGACGCGGTCGGTGTGTCGCCCGAGCAGGCCGTGCCCGGTCTGCGCACCGCGACGGTGCCGGGGCGGATGGAGCCCGTCGAGTGCGGGCAGGACTTCCTGGCGGTGGTCGACTACGCGCACAAGCCCGGTGCCCTGCAGGCCGTGCTGGAGACGTTGCGGGCAGACACCGACGGCCGATTGGCCGTCGTGTTCGGGGCGGGCGGTAACCGCGACCCCGGCAAGCGCGGCCCGATGGGCCGCGTCGCAGCCGAACTGGCCGATCTGGTGGTGGTGACCGACGACAATCCGCGTGACGAGGAACCCGCCGAGATCCGCGCGGCGATCGTGGCCGGCGCGGTGGGCCGTGCGGAGGTCGTCGAGATCGGCGATCGCCGCGCCGCGATCGAGCACGCGGTGGCGTGGGCGCGACCGGGGGACGTCGTGCTCGTCGCGGGCAAAGGGCACGAGGCCGGGCAGACCGGCGCCGGGGTCACCCGACCTTTCGACGATCGCGAGGAGTTGGGGCGCGCCCTCGAGGCACGGGGACCCCTGCCGTGATCGACCTGACGCTGGCCCGGATCGCCGAGATCGTCGGCGGCCGCCTCGCCGACATCTCAGAAGCGGACGCCGCGACCACCAGGGTCACCGGCACCGTCGAGTTCGACTCGCGGGCCGTCACGACCGGCGGTCTGTTCCTCGCGCTGCCCGGAGCCCGCTCGGACGGACACGACTTCGCCTCCGCGGCGGTGCACGCCGGGGCGGCAGCGGTGCTGGCCGCCCGCCCGGTCGGGGTCCCTGCGATCGTCGTCGACCCGACACCGGAGACATCCGACCGCGCGGCGGGGGTGCTCGAACACGACGTCGACGGTTCGGGCGCAGCCGTACTCACGGCGTTGGCGAAGCTGGCCGGTGCGGTCGCGGCGGAACTCGTCGCAGGCGGGCTCACGATCATCGGAATCACCGGATCGTCGGGTAAGACCTCGACCAAGGACCTGGTTGCCGCGGTGCTGGCCCCGCTCGGCGAGGTGATCGCGCCGCCCGGTTCGTTCAACAACGAACTCGGGCATCCGTGGACGGTGCTGCGCGCGACGCGGTCCACCGACTTCCTCGTGCTGGAGATGTCGGCACGGCATCGCGGCAACATCGCCGCGCTGGCCGCGATCGCCCCGCCCTCGATCGCGGTGGTGCTCAACGTGGGCACCGCACACCTGGGCGAATTCGGATCGCGGGAGGCCATCGCCGAGACGAAATCCGAACTGCCACAAGCAGTTCCAGCATCAGGAGCCGTCGTCCTCAACGTCGACGACGCCGCGGTGGCGGCGATGGCCGCCAAGACCGCCGCGCGCATCGTTCGGGTGTCGCGTGAGCCTGGCGGCCGCGACGTGGACGTGTGGGCCGATGTGATCACGCTCGACGAGCTGGCAAGGCCGCGGTTCAGCATGCACACCGGCGCCGGGTCCGTCGACGTCGGGCTGGCCGTCCACGGGGACCACCAGGTGTCCAACGCGCTGTGCGCGGCGGCCGTGGCGCTGGAGTGCGGCTCCTCGCTCGAGCAGGTGGCCACCGCGCTGGCCACCGCCGGTCCGGTGTCCAAACACCGCATGCAGGTCGCCACCCGCGGCGACGGCGTCACCGTCATCAACGACGCATACAACGCCAACCCCGACTCGATGGGCGCGGGCCTCAAGGCGCTGGCGTGGATGGCCCGCATGGGCGGGGCCCGGCGCCGCAGTTGGGCGGTGCTCGGCGAGATGGCCGAACTTGGCGACGACGCGATATCCGAGCATGACCGCATCGGCCGACTGGCCGTGCGCTTAGATGTGTCACGACTCATCGTCGTCGGAACCGGGAGGACTATGAGCGCCATGCACCACGGCGCGGTGATGGAGGGGTCGTGGGGGGCTGAGGCCACCATGGTCGCCGACGCCGACGCGGCGCTGGACCTCCTGCGCGCCGAACTCCAGCCGTCCGACGTGGTGCTGGTGAAGGCGTCGAACGCGGCCGGCCTCGGCGCCTTGGCCGAAGCGCTGCTCGCCGAATCCCGGGACCCGCACGCATGAGGCAGATCCTCATCGCCGTCGGCATCGCGCTGACGGTCTCGATCCTGCTCACCCCGGTGCTGATCCGGCTGTTCACCCGCCAGGGGTTCGGCCACGAGATCCGCGAGGACGGACCCCCCACCCACGCCAAGAAGCGCGGCACCCCCTCGATGGGCGGCGTGGCCATCGTCGCGGGCATCTGGGCCAGCTACCTGGGTACCCACCTCGTCGGCGTCGTGATCGACGGCCGGGGACCGTCGGCTTCCGGCCTTCTCGTGCTGTTTCTGGCCAGCGCCCTGGCCGTCGTCGGATTCGTCGACGACCTGATCAAGATCCGGCGCTCACGCAACCTCGGGCTCAACAAGACCGCCAAAACCGTCGGCATCCTGACCGCCGCCGTGATCTTCGGCGTGCTGGCCCTGCAGTTCCGCAACGCCGACGGGCTGACACCCGGCAGCGCCGAACTGTCCTATGTGCGCGAGATCGCCACGGTCACACTGCCGCCCGCACTTTTCGTGTTGTTCTGCATCGTGGTGGTCAGCGCATGGTCGAACGCGGTCAACTTCACCGACGGGCTGGACGGGCTGGCCGCGGGCGCGATGGCGATGGTGTGCGCGGCCTACGTGCTGATCACGTTCTGGCAGTTCCGCAACGCCTGCGCGACGAGTCCGGGCCTGGGCTGTTACAACGTGCGCGACCCTTTGGACCTGGCGATCATCGCCGCGGCCACCGCGGGCGCCTGCATCGGATTCCTGTGGTGGAATGCCGCGCCCGCCAAGATCTTCATGGGTGACACCGGCTCGCTCGCCCTCGGCGGCATCATCGCCGGGCTGTCGGTGGCCAGCCGCACCGAGATGCTGGCCGTGGTGCTCGGCGCCCTGTTCGTCGCCGAGGTGGTCTCGGTCGTCGTGCAGATCCTGGCGTTCCGCACCACGGGCCGCAGGGTGTTCCGGATGGCGCCGTTCCACCATCACTTCGAGCTGGTGGGGTGGGCGGAGACCACGGTGATCATTCGGTTCTGGTTGCTCACCGCGATCGCCTGCGGGCTCGGCGTCGCGTTGTTCTACAGCGAGTGGCTGACGACCGTCGGTGCCTGACATGACGCATCTCGAGCCGCTGGTCCCCGGCGCCCGGGTGCTGGTGACCGGCGCGGGACTGACCGGCCGCTCGGTGAGCGCCGTACTGGAGCCCACCGGCGTGCGGTTGACGATCTGCGACGACGATCCGCTGGCGCTGCAGCGATTGATCACGCCCGCGAGCGTCGTCACCACCGTTGAGGCCCAGGCCACCATCGGCGAATACGCGCTCGTGATCACCAGTCCCGGGTTCGCGCCGACCGCTCCCGTGCTGGCCGCAGCGGCACAGGCGGGCGTGCCGGTCTGGGGCGACGTGGAACTGGCCTGGCGGCTGGACCGGGCGGGCTGGTTCGGGCCGTCGCGGCGCTGGCTCGTCGTCACCGGGACCAACGGCAAGACCACGACCACGTCGATGCTGCACGCGATGCTCGTTGCCGCCGGGCGAAACGCGGTGCTGTGCGGCAACATCGGCAACCCCGTCATCGACGTTCTCGCCGAACCGTCCGACCTGCTCGCGGTGGAGCTGTCCAGCTTCCAGCTGCACTGGGCGCCGTCGCTGCGGCCGGACGCGGGCGTGGTGCTCAACGTCGCCGAGGACCACCTCGACTGGCACGGGTCCATGACCGCCTACGCGGGTGCCAAGGCCCGCGTGCTCGACGGCCGCGTCGCCGTGGTCGGACTCGACGACCCGGTGGCCGCAGGCCTGCTCGACACGGCGGCCGCCCCGACTCGCGTCGGGTTCCGGCTGGCGGAGCCCGGGCCCGGCGAACTGGGCGTGGTGGACGGCGCGCTGGTGGACAACGCGTTCGGCGATCCACCCGAGGGCGGCTGGACGCTGGCCCAGGCCGCGTCGATCCCGGTGGCCGGCCCGGTCGGGGTGCTCAACGCGCTCGGTGCCGCCGCACTGGCTCGCGCGGTCGACGTGCCACCGGCGGCCATCGCCGACGCGCTCGCCGGTTTCCGGGTCGGCAGACACCGCGCCGAGGTAATCGGCACCGTCGACGGCGTCACGTACGTCGACGATTCAAAGGCGACCAACCCGCACGCCGCGCGGGCATCCATCGCCGCGTACCCGCGGGTGGTGTGGGTGGCCGGTGGGTTGCTCAAGGGCGCCTCGGTCGACGAGCTGCTCACTTCGATGTCGAATCGGCTGGTCGGAGCGGTGTTGATCGGCCGCGACCGGGCCCTGATCGCCGAGGCGTTATCGCGACACGCCCCGGATGTCCCCGTCATCGAGGTTGTGACGGGGGAGGATTTTGGGGTGCAAGGGACAAATGGGTCGGATGTTAATCCTGTTACTCATGTGATCAGGCTCGAGGGAACGCAATCCGGTGATGCGATCATGGCCGCGGTGGTCGACGCCGCCCGCGGCCTCGCCCGGTCCGGCGACACCGTGCTGCTGGCCCCCGCAGGGGCCTCCTTCGACCAGTTCAGCGGCTACAGCCACCGCGGCGACGCGTTCGCCGACGCCGTGCGCGCCCTGACCCGATAGTCGCCGATGACCATGATCCTGACCCGGCTGCGGCTTCGCAGGACGGGCGCCGAAGACAAACCGGCCGAGCCGGTGGTCGCAACCGCCGGGCATCGGACCCGGGTCGGGGCGTGGCTAGGCCGCCCGATGACGTCGTTCCACCTGATCATCGCGGTGGCCGCTCTGCTGACCACGCTGGGTCTGACGATGGTGTTGTCGGCATCCGGGGTGTACTCCTACGACCAGGACGGGTCGCCGTGGGTCGTCTTCGCCAAGCAGGTCTTGTGGACGGTCATCGGGCTTTTTGGGTTCTACGTCGCGATGCGGATCCCGGTGCAGCTGATGCGGCGCATGGCCTTCTCCAGCTTCGCGCTCACCATCGTGCTGCTGATCCTGGTGCTGATCCCGGGAATCGGCACCGTGGCCAACGGTTCACGCGGGTGGTTCGTGGTCGCGGGGTTCTCGATGCAGCCCTCCGAACTCGCCAAGATCGCGTTCGCCATCTGGGGCGCGCACCTGCTGGCCGCGCGCCGCATGGAGCAGGCCTCGCTGCGCGAGATGCTGATCCCGTTGGTACCTGCCGCATTTGTCGCGCTGGCGCTCATCGTCGCCCAGCCCGACCTCGGGCAGACGGTGTCGCTGGGCATCATCCTGCTGGGCCTGCTCTGGTACGCCGGCCTGCCGCTGCGGGTGTTCGTGTCCTCGCTGCTCATGGTCGTCGTGTCGGCCGCGGTGCTGGCAATGGCCGAGGGGTACCGGTCCGCGCGGGTGCAGTCCTGGTTGAACCCCGCCGCCGACACGCAGGGTTCGGGTTATCAGGCTCGCCAGGCACGGTTCGCGCTGGCCAACGGCGGTGTGTTCGGCGACGGCCTGGGTCAGGGCGCAGCCAAGTGGAACTACCTGCCCAACGCGCACAACGACTTCATCTTCGCGATCATCGGCGAGGAACTCGGGTTCATCGGAGCCGGCGGCCTGCTGTGCCTGTTCGGCCTGTTCGCCTACACCGGGATGCGCATCGCGCGGCGCTCCGCGGACCCGTTCCTGCGCCTGCTCACCGCCACCGCGACGCTGTGGATCATGGGCCAGGTGTTCATCAACGTCGGCTACGTGGTGGGCCTGCTTCCGGTGACCGGACTGCAGCTGCCCCTCATCTCGGCGGGTGGAACCTCAACGGCGACAACCCTTCTGATGATCGGCATCATGGCGAGCGCGGCGCGGCACGAACCCGAGGCGGTGGCGGCGTTGCGGGCCGGGCGCGATGACCGGGTCAACAGGCTGCTGCGGTTGCCGCTGCCCGCGCCCTACGTGCCGTCGAGGACCGATGCGGTGCGCGACCGGCTCAACCGGCGCGGTTCGGAGCGACCCGGCAAACCCCCGGCGGGAAAACGCACCCGGGCACCCAAGCCTGCGGCCAAACAGACGCCCAAGTCAGCCCGCAAACGTCAGACGGCCGGTAAGCCGGCCCGGGCGGCAAGGCATCATGGAGGCGGCCGCGCGGACAGCAGCCGGCGGCGCGCACTGGAAGGTCAGCGTTACGGGTGAACGACACGGGTCCCGTCCCTCGGCGGCCGGGGGACGACCGGGGAGTCTCCGTGGTCCTCGCGGGCGGTGGTACCGCGGGACACGTCGAACCGGCGATGGCGGTGGCCGACGCCCTGACTGAATTGGTGCCCGACGTGCGGATCACCGCTCTTGGCACCGAGCGGGGCCTGGAGACCCGGCTGGTCCCCGAACGCGGCTATCACCTCGAGCTGATCACGCCGGTGCCGCTGCCGCGAAAACTCTCCGGCGACCTCCTGCGCCTGCCCTTGCGGGTGCGGCGGGCGGTGCGCCAGACACGGGCGCTGCTCGACGAGGTCGAGGCCGACGTGGTGATCGGCTTCGGCGGTTACGTCGCGCTGCCCGCCTACCTGGCCGCGCGCAGTGCGCGCCGAAACAAGCGCGTGCCGGTGGTGGTGCACGAGGCCAACGCTCGCGCGGGCTGGGCCAACCGGGTTGGTGCCCGCTCGGCGCGACGGGTGCTCTCGGCCGTCGCCGACCCCGGACTGGGCAGGACCGCCGAGGTGGTCGGGGTGCCGGTGCGCGCGGCGATCACCTCGCTGGACCGCACGGCGTTGCGGGCCGAGGCGCGCGCCCACTTCGGTTTCGCCCCCGACGCCCGGGTGCTGTTGGTGTTCGGCGGGTCGCAGGGAGCGCAGTCGCTGAACAGAGCCGTTTCGGGCGCCGCCAAAGACCTTGCGGCGGCTGGTATTTCGGTGCTGCACGCACACGGCCCCAAGAACACCCTGGATCTGCGCGAGCCGGCCGACGGTGACCCGCCGTATGTTCCTGTGCCCTACCTGAACCGGATGGACCTCGCATACGCAGCCGCCGACATCGCGATGTGCCGGTCCGGGGCGATGACGGTCGCCGAGCTGACCGCGGTCGGGTTGCCCGCGGTATACGTTCCGCTGCCGATCGGCAACGGCGAACAACGGCTCAACGCACTTCCCGTCGTCGAGGCGGGCGGCGGGCTGATCGTCGACGACGCCGACCTGTCGCCGGGTTTCGTCGGTGAGACCGTCGTCGACCTGCTCACCGACACCGGCCGGTTGCAGACGATGACGGCGGGCGCCGCCCTGGCCGGTCACCGCGACTCAGCAAGGCGGGTCGCCGAGATCGCCATGGAGGTGGCTCGAGCCGAGTCCCGAAAGGGTTTGCGGTGAAACCGAAGTCGTTGCCCGAGGAGCTGCAGCGGGTGCACATGGTGGGCATCGGCGGTGCCGGCATGTCGGGCATCGCACGCATCCTGCTCGACCGCGGCGGGCTGGTGTCGGGCTCCGATGCCAAGGAGTCGCGGGCGGTGGCCGCGTTGCGGGCCCGTGGTGCCGCGATCCGGATCGGGCACGATGCCTCCTCGTTGGACCTGTTGCCGGACGGGCCGACCGCCGTCGTCACCACCCATGCCGCCATCCCCAAGACCAATCCCGAACTGGTCGAGGCCCGTCGACGCGGTATCCCGGTGATCCTGCGGCCGGTGGTCCTGGCCAAGCTGATGGCAGGCCACACCACGCTGATGGTGACCGGCACCCACGGCAAGACCACGACGACGTCGATGCTCATCGTGGCGTTGCAGCACAGCGGGTTCGACCCGTCGTTCGCGGTGGGCGGGGACCTCGGCGAGGCGGGCACCAACGCCCACAACGGCAGCGGCGACGTCTTCGTGGCGGAGGCCGACGAAAGCGACGGCTCCCTGCTGGAGTACAGCCCCGACGTCGCGGTGGTGACGAACATCGAGGCCGATCATCTCGACTTCTTCGGAAGCGCCGAAGCCTACGGCGCCGTCTTCGACGACTTCGTCGAACACCTCAAACCCGGTGGTGCGCTTGTGGTCTGCGCCGACGACCCCGGTGCCGCGGCGCTGGCCGAGCGGATCGAAGAGTTGGGAATCCGCGTGCTGCGCTACGGCAGCGACCCGAGTCGACCGCTGCAGGGCATCTTGCTGAACTGGGAGCAGCACGACACCGGCGCGGTGGCGCACATCCAGTTCGCCGACGAAGCTCACCCGAGGGTGATGCGCCTCGCGGTACCGGGACGACACATGGCGCTCAACGCGATCGGCGCGATGCTCGCCGCGATCGAAGCCGGCGCGCCGGTCGATGCGGTGCTCGACGGGCTGGCCGGTTTCGAAGGGGTGCGGCGCCGGTTCGAACTGGTCGGAGAAGCGAACGGCGTGCGGGTCTTCGACGACTACGCGCACCACCCGACCGAGGTGCGCGCCACGCTCAGCGCACTGCACACTGTCACCGAGCAGGCCGGTGGTCGTTCGATCGTCGTCTTCCAGCCGCACTTGTATTCGCGCACACAGACATTCGCCCGAGAGTTCGGGCAGGCGCTCGACGGTGCCGACGAAGTGTTCGTGCTCGACGTCTACGCCGCCCGCGAGCAGCCGATCGCCGGGGTCAGCGGTGCAAGCATCGTCGAGCACGTCAGCGTGCCGGGAACGTATGTGCCGGACTTCTCGGCGGTGTCGGCGCGGGTGGCCGAGGCCGCCGCACCGGGTGACGTCGTCGTCACGATGGGCGCCGGTGACGTCACGATGCTCGGCCCGGAGATCCTCACCGCGCTGCGCGTCAAGGCCAACCGGAGCACACCGGGGTCGCGATGACCGGGCCGATCGACCGTGACCCGGAGTCCCCGGCGCCGCCCGAGCCGGGGCAGGAGGCGCCGCAGCCGCAGGAGACGCCGCACGACGCGGAGGCGCCGCTGGACTCCGAAACGCCGCCGGACTCTGAATCGCCAGGCGAGTCGCCGGATTTCGAAGGGCCGCGCCGCCGGGCGCGCCGCGAGCGTGAGGAGCGCCGCGCGGCCCAAGCCCGCGCGATGGCGATCGAGCAGGCCCGCAGGGAGGCCAAGCGACGCGCACTGGGCAAGCCCGCGGGCGACGCCCGCAAACTGCGCCGGGGAACGGTCCGCGGCCTGAAGGTGCTGATGTGGTCGGCGCTGATCAGCGTCATCGTCGTCGGGCTCGGACTGCTGCTGTACTTCACCCCGGTGATGGCGGTGCGCAACACGGTGGTCACCGGTGTGGGCGCGGTCCCGCAGGAGGAGATCGTCGCGGCCGCGGCCGTCGCGCAGGGCACGCCGCTGCTTCAGGTGAACACCGAGAACGTCGCCGAACGGGTGGCCGCGATCCGGCGGATCGCCAGCGCGCGTGTTCAGCGCCAGTATCCGTCCACCCTGCGGATCACCGTCGTCGAGCGAGTTCCGGTGGTGGTCAAGGACTATCCGGACGGACCGCACCTGTTCGACCGCGACGGCGTCGACTTCGCGATCGGCCCGCCGCCGCCGGGGGTGCCCTACCTCGACACCGACAATCCCGGTCCCAACGACGCACCGACCAAGGCGGCGCTGCAGGTGATGACGTCGCTGCGCCCGGAGGTCGCCGCGCAGGTCGCCCGCATCGCGGCGCCCTCGGTCGCGTCCATCACGCTGCAGCTCATCGACGGCAGGGAAGTGGTGTGGGGGACCACCGACCGGACCGAGGAGAAGGCGCTAAAACTGGGAGCGTTGCTCACCCAGCCGGGAAAGACCTACGACGTGTCGAGTCCGGACCTGCCGACCGTGAAGTGAGACCGCGCACGGAGTGCCGCGCCGTTGCACGTCCAGCGCGAAGTTGCACGAAAAATTTGTCGCGCGTGTCGGCGCGCCTGCATCGCTAGGTCGCGACCTCGCCCTACCGTTCTGGTTGCGCGGAACAACTTGACATAACTATAACCCTCTGGTTGAGGTTTAGGGTTTACAGGGCCTGTCAAGGCGTCGGCGTGTCGTCGGACAACTTGGGAGGAAGGGATCGCGATGACCCCCCCACATAACTACCTCGCCGTCATCAAGGTGGTCGGCATCGGTGGCGGCGGCGTCAATGCCGTCAACCGGATGATCGAGCAGGGCCTCAAGGGCGTGGAGTTCATCGCCATCAACACCGACGCACAGGCGTTGTTGATGAGCGACGCCGACGTCAAGCTCGACGTCGGTCGCGATTCCACGCGCGGTCTCGGCGCCGGTGCCGATCCCGAGGTGGGGCGCAAGGCCGCCGAGGACGCCAAGGACGACATCGAGGAGCTGCTGCGCGGCGCCGACATGGTGTTCGTCACGGCGGGCGAGGGTGGCGGCACCGGCACGGGTGGTGCGCCGGTGGTGGCCTCGATCGCACGCAAGCTGGGCGCACTGACCGTCGGCGTGGTGACGCGGCCGTTCTCGTTCGAGGGCAAGCGGCGTAGCAACCAGGCCGAGAACGGCATCCAGGCGCTGCGGGAGAGCTGCGACACGCTCATCGTGATCCCCAACGACCGCCTGCTGCAGATGGGCGATGCCGCGGTGTCGCTGATGGACGCGTTCCGCAGCGCCGACGAGGTGCTGCTCAACGGCGTACAGGGCATCACCGACCTGATCACCACGCCCGGCCTGATCAACGTCGACTTCGCCGACGTCAAGGGCGTGATGAGTGGGGCGGGCACCGCGCTGATGGGCATCGGCTCGGCGCGCGGCGACGGCCGTGCGCTCAAAGCCGCCGAGATCGCGATCAACTCGCCGCTGCTGGAGGCGTCGATGGAGGGCGCGCAGGGTGTGCTGCTCTCGGTCGCGGGCGGCAGCGATCTGGGCCTGTTCGAGATCAACGAAGCTGCGTCGCTGGTACAGGACGCCGCGCACCCCGACGCCAACATCATCTTCGGCACGGTCATCGACGACTCGCTCGGCGACGAGGTGCGAGTCACCGTGATCGCCGCGGGCTTCGACTCCGCCGGTCCGGGACGCAAACCGGTGGTAAGCCCGGCCGAAGGGCAGGCCCAGGGCATCACCCCGGGCAAGGCAGGCAAGGTGAGCACATCGCTGTTCGAGCCCGCGGATCCGGCCAGCGTGCCGGTACACACCAACGGCGCGACGGTCAGTATCGGTGGGGACGATGACGACGACGTCGACGTGCCGCCGTTCATGCGCCACTGATCCGGCAATACTGGCGACCGTGACGGTTCGCATACGGCGCGTGACCACGACGCGGGCCGGCGGCGTCTCCGCGCCGCCGTTCGACACCTTCAACCTCGGTGATCATGTCGGCGACGATCCGCAGGCCGTGGCCGCCAACCGCAAACGGCTCGGCGGCGCCATCGGATTGGGCGACGACGCAATCGTGTGGATGAATCAGGTGCACGGGGATCACGTCGCCGTGGTCGACCACGCCACGGATCGTCCGGTCGAAAAAACTGACGCATTGGTCACCGCCACACCGCGTTTGGCTTTGGCGGTGGTTACCGCCGATTGCGTTCCCGTTTTATTGGGCGACGCGCGCGCCGGTGTGGTGGCCGCCGTGCACGCAGGTCGCGTCGGTGCGCAAAACGGCGTCGTGGCGCGCACCGTCGAGGCGATGCTGTCGCTCGGCGCGCACGCCGAGGACATCTCGGCGTTGCTCGGACCCGCGGCCAGCGGGCGCAACTACGAGGTCCCCCAGGCCATGGCCGCCGAAGTCGAGACCGCGCTGCCCGGCAGCCGCACGACGAGCGCGAAGAACACGGCCGCGCTGGACCTGCGCGCCGGAATCCACCGGCAATTAACCACTTTGGGTGTCACCGCCATCGACGTCGACTCTCGCTGCACGATCGAGGACCGCAACTTGTTCAGCCATCGGCGCGACGCCCCGACCGGGCGGTTCGCCTCACTGGTGTGGATGGAGTGAGCGACAACGTGCCGTCATCCCGCGAAGTCGAGCTCAGCGAAGCGCTGGCGGCCGTGCGCAAACGCCTGGCCGCTGCCGCCGAGGCCGCAGGACGCGATATCGGCGACATTGAATTGTTACCGGTAACCAAATTCTTTCCCGCCGACGATGTCATTATTCTTCGCCGTTTGGGTTGTGAGGCTTTCGGCGAATCACGCGAACAGGAAGCGTCGAATAAAGTCCGAGAAATCGCCGCCATTCCCGATGTCGGATCCATTCGCTGGCACATGGTCGGCCGGATACAGCGCAATAAAGCGCGATCCATTGCCGGCTGGGCTCACGCGGCGCACTCGGTCGATACCCGCAAATTGATCGACGCGCTGAGCCGCGCGGCGTCCACAGCGCTCGACGAGGGCAGGCGCAACGAACCACTACGCGTCTTCATCCAGCTGAGCCTCGACGGGGACGAAAGCCGCGGCGGCGTCGACATCGATGAACCCGATTCGGTCGACGAGTTGTGCGCCGCGGCGAATGCCGCATCGGGATTGGAGTTGGCCGGGCTGATGGCGATCCCTCCGCTCGACCAGGACGCCGATGCGGCGTTCGCTCGCGTGAACGCCGAGTACAGGCGGGTCCAAGCGAACTATCCACAGCGCCTCGAGCTGTCGGCCGGGATGTCGAACGATCTCGAAGCGGCGGTCAAACACGGCTCGACATGTGTGCGTGTCGGTACCGCGTTATTGGGACAACGTCCTTTACCGTCACCAGAAGTAGTCACTCCAGTCACATCTTCATCACAGACACCAGAGTCCAGGGCATGAGAAGGGTCGAACGATGAGCACACTTCACAAGGTCAAGGCCTACTTCGGTATGGCCCCGATGGACGACTACGACGACGAGTACTACGAGGACGACGACCGCGGCGCCCCACGTGGATATTCGCGCCGTAGTCGAGACGAACACTTCGACGACGACGGGTACGGCCCGGGCCACCGCGGTTACGACGACCGCGACTATGACGATGCGCCAGGCGGTTACCGCGGTTACGAGGACCGCTTCGAGCCGAGGCTGCGCGCGCCGCGCGAATTCGAGCGCCCGGCACCCCGTTTCGCCCCGATGCGCGGTGCCACGCGAGGCGCGCTGGCCATGGACCCCCGCAGGATGGCGGAGCTGTTCGAGGCGGGCAGCCCGCTGGCGAAGATCACCACGCTGCGGCCGAAGGACTACAGCGAGGCCCGCACGATCGGCGAACGGTTCCGCGACGGAACCCCGGTGATCATGGACCTGGTGTCGATGGACAACGCCGATGCCAAGCGTCTCGTCGACTTCGCCGCAGGCCTGGCCTTCGCACTGAGGGGGTCGTTCGACAAGGTGGCCACCAAGGTGTTCCTGCTGTCGCCGGCGGACATCGACGTGACGGCCGAGGAGCGGCGCCGCATCGCCGAGGCCGGCTTCTACTCCTATCAATAGGGCGTTCTCACAGACGGGTAGGCTGGCGTCGCGTGCGGGCTTGAGTGGTCTCGGGCGCGATCTGCCTGTATCAAGCCTGTAGTAAAAGTCACATCTGTGCCCGTAGTGAGGACCGTCGGCGTTGTCGCTCTTTTTCGAAATCCTGGGCTTCGCCCTGTTCGTCTTCTGGCTGCTGCTGATCGCGCGGGTCGTGGTCGAGTTCATCCGGTCTTTCTCCCGGGACTGGCATCCGAAGGGCGCCACAGTGGTGATCCTCGAGATCATCATGACCCTGACCGATCCGCCGGTGAAGCTACTGCGGCGGCTCATTCCCCAGCTCACGATAGGTGCGGTGCGCTTCGACCTGTCGATCATGGTGCTGCTGCTCGTCGCCTTCATCGGCATGCAACTGGCCTTCGGCGCCGCGGCCTGAGACCGTCGAGCCAGGCCGAGTCGGCTCTTCGGGCGAGTTGAGGACGGGCCGTTTGCCGGCGAGAAATTGAGCGGCGAAATGGTCGCCGCGTGCCCGGCCGTGATTGAAATTCGCTCTTAATTTCATCCACTTCTGCTACGGCCGCGTCTGGTGTGACAGGATGGACGCCAGTTACGTTCCACCCACGCTCTACACTTTGAGACCGGTTGACTGTCCAGACTTCAAGGGGGCGACAATGCCGCTCACACCCGCCGACGTTCACAACGTCGCGTTCAGCAAGCCACCCATTGGCAAGCGCGGCTACAACGAGGATGAGGTTGACGCGTTCCTCGATCTGGTCGAGAACGAGCTGACGCGCCTCATCGAGGAGAACGCGGATCTTCGGCAGCGTGTCGCCGAGCTGGAGCAGGAGTTGGCTTCCGCCGGCTCCGGCGGAAGCCAGTCGACGCAGGCCATGCCCGTCTACGAGCAACCCGCCCCCGAGCCCGCTCCGACGCCGCAGCCGGCCTACGAGGCGCCTTCGTCTCAGCCCAGCGAGGACCAGGCGTTGAAGGCGGCCAAGGTGTTGAGCCTGGCCCAGGACACCGCGGACCGCTTGACCAGCACCGCCAAGGCCGAGTCGGAGAAGCTGCTCGCCGATGCGCGGGCGCAGGCCGATGCCCTCGTGAGTGAGGCGCGACAGACCGCCGAGACCACCGTCGCCGATGCTCGCCAGCGTGCCGACGCGATGCTTGCCGATGCGCAGACCCGGTCCGAGGCGCAGCTGCGCCAGGCGCAGGAGAAGGCCGACGCCCTGCAGGCCGACGCGGAGCGCAAGCACTCCGAGATCATGGGGACCATTAATCAGCAGCGCACAGTGCTGGAGGGTCGCCTCGAACAGTTGCGCACGTTCGAGCGCGAATACCGCACCCGGCTCAAGACCTATCTGGAGTCCCAGCTCGAGGAGCTCGGCCAGCGCGGTTCGGCCGCGCCCGTCGACTCCAGCGCCGGAAACGACGGTGGCGGCTTCAATCAGTTCAACCGGGGAAACAACTGAAACCCGCTTTGGCCTAGGGTTGATCAATGCTGATCGTTGCGCTTGTCCTCGCTGTCATCGGCCTCGCGGCACTGGTGACGGCCGTTGTCACCAGCAATGAACTGATCGCCTGGGTCTGTATTGCGGCCAGCATCATCGGCGTGGTGCTGCTGATCGTCGATGCGGTGCGGGAGCGCTCGGGGCGCAAGGCCGACACGGCCCCTGACGCACAGAGCGATGCCGACCCGGAGTACTACGAGGACTATCCCGACGACGAGACGGTCGCGGAACAACCCGAATATGCGGGCGAACCCGGCGCCGACGACGAGACCACGGTCGTCGAACAAGCCGACTCCGGCGAAGACCGCCGCTAATTCCCTTGCCGCCCTTGCTGTTCCGGCTCGCCGGGTGCCAGTAGTTCGCGCACTTCGTCGTCGCTGACCTGATGGAAGTCGGCGAACACCTGGCCGACGGCCTCGAATCCGGGCGGCATGCTCGCGCAGACCACGTCGTCGGCTTCCTTGGCTAGCTCCCGGCACGCCGACGGCGGTCCGACCGGGACGGCGACGACGATCCGCGCCGGGTTCTTGGCCCGCACGGCACGCACCGCGGCGAGCATGCTGGCTCCGGTGGCGATCCCGTCGTCGACCAGGATCACCGTCCGGCCCGTCAGCTCGGGAGGCGGGCGGTCGCCGCGATAGGCCTGCTCGCGCCGGTTCAACTCCTCGGTCTCGCGAGCGATCGCGGCCTGCATCGCCTCGTCACCGATGCCCAGGTTGCGCACGAGGTTCTCGTTGATGACGACACCGCCTCCGCTGGCCAGCGCACCCATTGCAAGCTCCTCCCACTGCGGCACACCGAGCTTGCGGACCAGAAAGACGTCAAGGGGAGCCTGCAGCAAGCGGGCCACCTGCGCGGCGACCGGAACGCCGCCGCGCGCGAGACCCAACACCACCACATCATGACCGCGGTAGGACGACAACTCGCGGGCCAGAACCTCGCCGGCCTCCCGGCGGTCCTGATACAGGCGTTTGCCGCTTCGGCGGGCGAGCCCGCTCCATCCGTTCATGACTACGACCGTGGATACCCCACCCTGGCGCAATCCATCGGCATGACGGCGACGAATATCGACACATGGGAATCGAATACGAGAGCGTCGTCGGGCACCCGCTCGACGAGGTGTTCGGGTGGTACGCACGGCCCGGCGCGATGAGACGGCTTATCCCTCCATGGCAGCCGATGAAGGCGATCGCGGAAGCCGAGTCGCTGGCCGACGGGCGCGCGGTGCTCGGGTTGCCGGGTGGTCTGCGCTGGATCGCACAGCATGACCCGGACCGCTACGACCCACCGCGCCGCTTCGTCGACATGCTGTCCTCGGACGGGCCGGCCTCGTGGCCGCCGCGACTGGTCGGCCGGTGGACCCACATTCACGAGTTCGGCGAGGCCCCCGGCGGCACCCGGGTATACGACCGCATCGAGGCGCCGGTGCCGGCGGCGGCGCTACGGCCGATGTTCGTCTACCGCCACCGCCAACTGGCCGACGACCTTGCCGCCCACCGCGACGCCGCCGACGCAGGGCTACGCCCGCTCACGGTCGCGGTCAGCGGCGCATCGGGTCTGGTCGGGTCGGCGTTGACCCCGTTTCTGAGCGCGGGAGGGCACCGGGTGATCCGGCTTGTGCGACGGGCGGCGGCGGGCCCGGGCGAGCGGCAGTGGAACCCCGATCGGCCGGATCCCGGGCTGTTGACCGGGGTCGACGCGGTCGTGCACCTGGCGGGAGCGTCGATCGCCGGGCGGTTCACCGGCGGCCACAAGGACGCGGTCCGCGCCAGCCGCCTCGAACCGACCCGTCGGCTCGCCGAGGCGGCGGCGCGGGCCGACGACGGACCGAGAATCTTCGTCAGTGCGTCGGCGGTCGGTATCTACGGTTTCGACCGCGGCGATGCGGCACTGACCGAGGAAAGCGTGGTCGGGGATGGCTTCCTGGCCGAGGTGGTCCGGGACTGGGAGGCGGCGACGGCCCCGGCCGCCGAGGCGGGGTTGCGGGTCGTCACCGTCCGGACGGGGATCGTGCAGTCCGCGCGCGGCGGCACGCTGCGCCTGATGCGACCGTTATTCGCCGCCGGCCTGGGTGGTCGGCTGGGCAGCGGTAGGCAGTGGCTGGCGTGGATCGCGCTCGACGATCTGCTCGATGTGTATCTCCGCGCGCTCTACGACGACCGGATGGCCGGCCCCGTCAACGCGGTGGCCCCGCATCCCGTGCGGAACGCCGACTACACCAGGACGCTGGCGAGGGTGCTGCACCGTCCCGCCGCCGTGCCGGTTCCGTCGTTCGGGCCGCGACTACTGCTCGGGAAGCAGGGAGCGCGCGAACTCGCCGAAGCCGATCAACGAGTGCTGCCCGCCGCATTGCAAGCGCTGGGCCACCGCTTCCGTCATCCGTCGCTGGACGGCGCGCTCGCTCACGAGCTCGGGCACGGTTGACCGACCACGCGCGTCACGAAGCCGTGTACGAGACGCCGCACCCGGCTAGCCGCGTCACCTGCGAATAGCTCTGTCTGAGAACGTAATTCATTGTGGGTGAGGCCGAAGGCGGCGATCTCGCCGATATCGTCGTCGGCCAGCCATCGGTCCAGCAACTCGAGGTCGACCTCGGGGTGGAACTGTAGCGCGAGCGCGCGGCCGAGCTGGAACGCCTGGGATGCGTTGGCGGTGCGGGCCAGTTCGGTGGCCCCGGGCGGCAGTGTCCAGCGGTCGTAGTGCCACTGGAACCACCGGCCGCCGGGCACCAGTTCCGGATCGGTGGACTCGACGTCATACCAACCGATCTCGGGTGACAGCGACCGTGTGACCGTCCCGCCGAAGCTCTGCGCCAGCAGTTGTCCGCCGAAGCAGATACCGAGGATCGCGATGCCCGCGTCGGCGGCGCGGCGCACCATCGCCATCTCTTCGCCGACCCAGGTGCCGCGCAGCGCGTCGTCGTAAACGGGCCAGCGCGCGCCGAGGGGTACGAGCACGTCGTAGTGGGTCGGGTCGGGGAAGGTGACGTCGCCGGCGGGGGAGTGTGCGCGCTCGGGGGACACCACCTCGAAGGTGTGCACGTCGAAGCCCTCGTCGACGAACGCCTGGCCCAACAGTGCCTCGGTCGCGAGGTGGTCGTTGTGGAGGAACAGGGCACTCGCCGTCACGCGCCCCATTATTCCGCGCGTAGATCCAGCGTCGAGTGGGCATCCCACGGGGTGTCAGTGCTGGCCGAATGGTTCCTCACCGCCGGTGAACGCGGCAACCCCGATTGGGAGCTGCCGGCTTGGAGCGAGGGCAACCAGGCCGAGGCTCTGATTCACGGCGCGTCGTACTTCGATCGGCTCGTCACCGAGGTTGAGGCGCTCGGCGCGGGAGATCACCTGTTCTTCGCCGACTGGCGCGGGGATGCCGACCAGAGGTTGCGCGACAACGGCCCGACCGTCGCCGAACTGTTCCGCGCGGCCGCCGAGCGCGGCGTGCTCGTCAAGGGTCTGATGTGGCGGTCGTATCCGAATCGCTTGCAGTTCAACGAGGAGCAGAACCGCCACCTGGCCGAGACCATCGAGCGCGCCGGCGGGGAGGTGCTGCTCGATCAGCGGGTACTGGTGGGCGGATCACATCATCAACGGCTGGTATTGCTCCGACATCCCGACGAACCGGACCGCGACGTGGCGTTCATCGGAGGCATCGACCTGTGCCACTCGCGTCGCGACGACGCGTCGCACCGCGGTGACCCGCAGGCGGTGCAGATGTCGAAGCGGTACGGGGAGCGCCCACCGTGGCACGACGTGCAGCTGCAGGTGCGCGGTCCGGTCATCGGCGCGCTGGACGTCACATTCCGGGAGCGGTGGACGGCGCGCGCCCCGCTGGATCTGTTCAACCCGCTTGCGTGGCTTCGCGACCGATTCGGGGGCGACGACCAGCGGCGGCGCCCGCTCCCGGAGCAACCGCCGGACCCGCGGGCTTGCGGACCGCACGCGGTGCAGGTGCTTCGCACCTACGGCGACGCCTTGATCCAGTACGAGTTCGCCAAGGAGGGCGAACGCAGCATCGCACGTGGCTACACGAAGGCGATTCGGCGCGCCAGGAGCCTGATCTATCTGGAAGACCAGTATCTGTGGTCCGAAGAGATCGCCAGCCTGCTGGTCGAGGCGTTGACCAACAACCCCGAACTGCAACTGGTCGCGGTCGTGCCGCGCTACTTCGATCTGGAAGGTGGTCTGGGCCGCCCGCCGACGCTGGTCGGGCGTCAATTGGCACTCGACGCGTGCCGGCGCGCCGCGCCTGATCGGGTGCACGTGTTCGACGTCGAAAACCACGAGGGCACACCGGTTTACGTGCACTCGAAGGTGTGCATCATCGACGACACCTGGGCCTGCATCGGCAGCGACAACTTCAATCGCCGGTCGTGGACGCATGACAGCGAACTGTCGTGCGCCGTGCTCGACGCCGACGACCGGTTCGCGCGCGATCTGCGGCTGCGGTTGCTCCGCGAGCATCTCGACCGGGCCGAGGACGGCAGCGAAGACGAGGGTCTGGTCGACCCGATCGCCGCCGTCGACGAGATGATCGCGTGCGCAGAGATATTGGAGGAGTGGCATCGGTCGGGCCGCTCCGGGCCGCGGCCGCCGGGACGGCTGCGACGGCACGAGAGCGAACGGGTCGATCCTTTGACGCGGCTGTGGGCCGAACCCGCCTACCGGGTGATCTTCGACCCCGACGGTCGCTCGTATCGCGACCGGCTGTTGCGGCGGCGCCCATGAACGTCGAGGAGTGGTTCCTGACCACGGAGGAGCGCGGAAACCCCGCGACGGACCTCCCGGTGTGGTGCGAGGGCAACCGCGTCGAACCGCTCGTGCACGGTTCGACGTATTTCGATCACCTTGCCACGGAGGTGGAGGCGCTCGCGCCGGGTGACTACGTGTTCTTCACCGACTGGCGTGGTGATCCCGACGAGAAGATGCGCGACGACGGTCCGACGGTTCGCGAGTTGTTCTGTCGCGCAGCCGAACGCGGTGTGGTGGTCAAGGGTTTGGTGTGGCGGTCACATCTGAACGAGCTCTCCTACAGTGAGGAGGAGAACCGCAACCTCGGCGAGCACATCGCGAAGGCCGGCGGCGAGGTCCTGTTGGACCAGCGGGTGCGGATCGGTGGTTCGCACCACCAGAAGCTGGTCGTGATCCGCCATCCCGGTCAGCCGGAACGCGATGTGGCGTTCGCGGGAGGAATCGACCTGTGTCACTCGCGGCGCGACGACGCGTCGCACCGCGGCGACCCGCAGGCGATCGAGATGTCGCCGCGCTACGGCGATCATCCGCCGTGGCACGACGTGCAACTGCGGCTGCAGGGCCCTGTCGTGGGCGCGCTGGACATGACGTTTCGCGAACGGTGGAACGACCCCGCGTCGCTGGACATGCTGAACCCGCTGGCGTGGCTGCGGGACAAGTTCAACGGCGCGGATATGACGGCCAACACGCTGCCGGAGCAACCGCCGGACCCGCCCCGGTGTGGTCCGCACAGCGTGCAGGTGCTGCGGACCTACCCCGACGCCCACTTCGCGTACGACTTTGCCCCGCACGGAGAGCGCAGCATCGCCCGCGCGTACAGCAAGGCGGTGCCGCGCGCGCGTCGCCTGATCTACCTGGAGGACCAGTACCTGTGGTCCAAGCGGGTGGCCGACCTGTTCGCTGCCGCGCTACGGGCCAACCCCGGTCTGCATCTGGTCGCCGTGGTGCCGCGTTACCCCGATGTCGACGGCCGGCTGGCCCTGCCGCCCAACCAGGTCGGCCGGTGGAAGGCTATCGAGACGTGTCACCGTTCCGCACCGGACCGGGTGCACGTATTCGACGTCGAGAACCACGAGGGCACACCGGTGTACGTACACGCGAAGGTGTGTGTGATCGACGATGTGTGGGCGTGCTCGGGAAGCGACAACTTCAACCGGCGATCGTGGACGCACGACAGCGAGTTGTCCTGTGCGGTACTGGACTCCGAGGGTGTATTCGCACGGGATTTCAGGCTGAAGCTGATGCGCGAGCACTTGGACCGCGCCGAGGACGGCAGCGAGGACGGCGGCCTGGTCGATCCGGTCACCGCGGTGTCCGAGATCGTTGAAACCGCAGAGGCGCTGGAGGCGTGGTACGCCTCGGGTCGGCGAGGACCGAGACCGCCCGGCCGCTTGCGCCCGCACAAGGCCGAACGACTCGGGCTGCTGATGCGGCTGTGGGCCGAGCCCGTGTACCGGTTGATGTACGACCCGGACGGGCGGTCGTACCGGGACCGGCTCCGGCGCAAGCTGTGATCAGGCACGCCTAGTATCGCGGTATGACTGTGGTTCTGGTGCATGGTAATCCGGAGACGGACGCAATATGGGGTCCGTTGGTCGACGCGCTCGAGCGCCATGACGTTGTGCGACTCTCCCCGCCCGGATTCGGTGCACCAGTGCCCGACGGCTTCGGAGCGGCCTACCTCGACTATCGCGACTGGCTCGAGCGCGAACTGGAGCGATTCGACGAGCCGGTCGATCTGGTGGGACACGACTGGGGCGGCGGTCACGTCGTGAACGTGGCGATGCACCGTCCCGAACTCTTGCGGACATGGGCCAGCGACGTCGTGGGGCTGTTCGATCCCGACTACGTCTGGCACGACCTCGCTCAGGTGTGGCAGACGCCCGGAGCCGGTGAGGAACTGGTCGAGGCGATGATGGGCGGCACGGTCGAAGACCGGGCGGCCCAGATGGCCGATCTGGGGCTCCCACCCGATGTCGCGACCGCGCTCGCCCGGGCGCAAGGTCCCGAGATGGGTCGCGCGATCTTGGCGCTGTACCGATCTGCGGCCCAGTCGGTGCTGTCCGAGGCGGCCCGCCAGCTCGAGAAGGCCGCCGCCCGTCCGGGGTTGTCGTTTCTCGCGACGGAGGACACGTACGTGGGCACCGAGGACATGCGCCGGCGGGCGGCGGCGCGAGCAGGTGCACGCACGGAGGTTCTCGATGGCTTGGGGCACTGGTGGATGGTGCAGGATCCTGCACGCGGAGCCGAGGTTCTTACCCGATTCTGGGAGACGGCTGCTTAACAGCATCAATGTCGGACGTCGCGACTATTATCGAAAGCATGTTCGAATCCGCGGGCGACGGGGAGTTGCTCGATACGATGCGCGATGCGCAGCGTGCCGAGCGCGTCGCCGTCGCGCGGAAGTTCCTCGCCGCAGGCCGGTTTGCTTTGCAACGCTTCGCCGCGATGGGCAACACGCACGACGACTGGTGCGTCGACGACTGGGATATCATCGCCTCGGAGGTCGCGGCCGAACTGGGCATGAGCCGGGGACGGGCGTCCTCGATGATCGGTTACGGCCGAACGCTTATCGAGCACATGCCGCGGCTGGGTGAGGTCTTCCTCGCGGGTCAGGTCGACTTTCGGGTGATCAGCATCATCGACTACCGGGCCGGACTGATCGTCGACGACGAGGCGATCGCCGCGATCGACGAAATGGTGGCCCATAAGGCGCCATCATGGAACAAGCTGTCCGACAAGAAGATCGCTCAGTTGGTCGATTGGATGGTGCTCGACGTCGATCCCGACGCGCTGCGCGTCGCCAAGGAACGCGACGACGACCGCTACATCGACATCACCATCGATAAGTACGGAATGGCCGATATCGAGGGCAAGATCCGCGCGACCGACGCCGCCGCACTGGACGAGACACTCGGCCAACTCACCGCCACCGTCTGCCGCGATGACCCGCGCACCGCACGGCAACGCCGTGCCGATGCCCTGATGGCACTCGTCAACAGGGAATCCTCGATGGCATGCCGGTGCGAAACACAACGGTGCGCTGCGTCAGGTCGCCGCACCGCGACGACGGATGTTGTGATCCACCTGATCGCCGACGCCGCGACCGTGAGCGGTGAGAAGAACACACCGGGATACGTGGCCGGCGTCGGCCCGGTACCGGCGCCGATGGTGCGCGACCTGGCCAGAACCGCCAAGCTCAAGCCCCTCGTCATCCCGAAGGATCCGGTCGCCGACCCTCGGTATCGGCCGTCGGCCGCACTGGCCGACTTCGTCCGCTGCCGCGATCTGACCTGCAGATGGCCCGGTTGCGACAAGCCGGCCTGGAAAGCCGACATCGACCACACGGTGCCCTACCCGGCAGGGCCGACACATCCGTCGAACAACGCCTGCTACTGCCGCTTCCACCACCTCATGAAAACGTTCCACTGTGGTCCCGGCGGCTGGACCGAGCAGCAATCACCGGACGGCACAATCGTTTTCACCTCGCCAAGCGGTCGCAAATACCGCACCGAACCACTCGGGGCGCAGTTGTTCACGCACCTCGCGACTCCCACAGGTGTCCTCACCTCGAGCACCGGACCGCCGCCCTACGAATGGCGCGGTCTGGCGATGCCGAAGCGAAAACGTACCCGCGCTCAGGATCGCGCGTATCGCATCAACCGGCTACGCGCCATCAACGCCGCACGCTATGCCGCGGACATCCCACCGTTCTGATCGCCTGCGAGAGACGGCGTAACCCACGCCACATTTGTTTCGGCTCGGTTTCGTGCACCCCGCACGCGTATCCGTTACCTATGTGAGCTGGAGTTGACGTTTACGTCACGATGACGCAACGGATGCGGAATGGGTGCAGGCGACTCTGATGCTTGTGAAGACTCTGAGCCGCAGCCGCACCATCGACAATTGGGACGCCGAGGACGTCGAGGCCTGGGAATCCGGTGGCCAGAAGATCGCCAAGCGGAACCTGACCTGGTCGATCTTCGCCGAGCACGTCGGATTCTCGGTGTGGTCGATCTGGTCTGTGATGGTGTTGTTCATGCCGCAGGACGTCTACGGCATAGACGCGGCGGGCAAGTTCTACCTGGTCGCCATGCCCACCCTGGTCGGCGCATTCATGCGGATTCCGTACACCATCGCCCCCGCGCGGTTCGGCGGGCGCAACTGGACCATCGTCAGCGCCCTGCTGCTGTTGATCCCCACCGTGCTGACGCTGTGGGTGATGAACAATCCCGGCACGTCCTACACCACGTTCATGATCGTGGCCGCGGTCGCGGGAGTCGGCGGCGGCAACTTCGCGTCGTCGATGACCAACATCAACGCGTTTTACCCGCAGCGGCTCAAGGGGTGGGCGCTCGGCCTGAACGCCGGCGGCGGCAACATCGGGGTGCCGGTGATCCAGCTGGTCGGGCTTATGGTGATCGCCACCGTCAGCAACACCGCTCCCGAAATCGTCTGCGCCATCTACCTTGTCCTGATCGCTTTGGCCGCGTTGGGGGCGGCCCTGTTCATGGACAACCTCGGCAATCAGCACTCGAACCTGGGCGCCATGGCAGAGGCGTTGCGGTTCAAGCACTCCTGGGTGATGAGCTTTCTCTACATCGGCACGTTCGGCTCGTTCATCGGCTTCTCGTTCGCCTTCGGGCAGGTGCTGCAGATCAACTTCCTCGCCGGCGGCGACACCCCCGCGCAGGCCTCGCTGCACGCCGCCCAGATCGCGTTCATCGGCCCGCTGCTGGGTTCGATCTCGCGTCCGTTCGGCGGCAAGCTGTCCGACCGGGTCGGCGGGGGCAGGGTCACCCTCTACACCTTCATCGCGATGATCTTCGCCGCCGCAATCCTGGTGGCGGCCGGCGTGCTCGACGACGGTATGGCAGGCGCGGCCACCAGCGGGCAGATGGCCGCCTACGTAACCGGTTTCATCCTATTGTTCGTCTTGTCGGGCATCGGCAACGGCTCGACCTACAAGATGATCCCGTCGATCTTCGAGGCCAAGGCGCAGAGTCGCGACGAATGGAGCCGCGAGGACAAGGCCGCCTGGTCGCGCAGCATGTCGGGCGCCCTGATCGGCTTCGCCGGTGCGGTCGGCGCCCTCGGCGGCGTGTTCATCAACGTTGTCCTGCGCGCGTCGTACGTCAGCGACGCCAAGTCCGCCACCAACGCGTTCTGGGTGTTCCTCGGCTTCTACGTGATCTGCGCGATCGTCACATGGTTCGTGTTCCTGCGCATGCAGACCTCGCGGGCCGGCGCCGGTGAGCAGGTCGACCGCGTCGCTTCACGGGTGCCCGCCTGACGCCCATGGTGACTCGGACGGCGTGTTCGTACTGTGGCGTGGGCTGCGGTATCGAGGTGCACACCACCACCGACCGTGAAACCGGTAACCCGGTGATCGCGCGGGTGTCCGGGGACAAGCTGCATCCGGCCAACTTCGGCAGGCTGTGCACCAAGGGCGCCACCCACGCCGAGTTGATGCGCGCCGCAGACGGCCGGTTGACCTCGGCGATGCTGCGGCCCAGCCGCGACGAGGAACTGGTCCCCACACCCGTCGACGACGCCGTCGCCGAGGCCGGCCGAAGGCTGCGGAAGATCGTCGAGCAGCACGGTCCCGACGCGGTGGCGCTGTACGTGTCGGGCCAGATGTCCATCGAGGCGCAGTACCTCGCGACCAAACTGGCCAAAGGGTTCCTGCGCACGGTGCACATCGAGTCGAACTCACGGCTGTGCATGGCCAGCGCCGGAACCGGCTTCAAACAATCACTGGGCGCCGACGGCCCACCGGGGTCGTACGCCGACTTCGATCGCGCCGACCTGTTCTTCGTCATCGGCTCCAACATGGCCGACTGTCATCCCATCCTCCACCTGCGCATGGGCGACCGACTCAAGGCAGGCGCCAAGCTGATCGTCGTCGACCCCCGCCGCACCACGACCGCCGAACGCGCCGACCTCTTCCTGCAGATCAAGCCGGGAACCGATCTCGCGCTGCTGAACGGGCTGCTGCATCTGTTGGTCGAAAACGGCGACATCGACCGCGATTTCATCGACCGGCACACCGAGAGTTGGGAGGCGATGCCGGCGTTCCTCGCCGACTACACGCCCGAAAAGGTCGCTCACGTCACGGGTCTGGCGGAGGCCGACATCCGGCTCGCCGCCCAGATGATCGCCGACGCTGGGGAGTGGCTGAGCTGCTGGACGATGGGACTCAACCAGAGCACTCACGGGACGTGGAACACGAACGCGATCTGCAACCTACACCTGGCCACGGGCGCGATCTGCCGACCGGGCAGCGGACCGATGTCGTTGACGGGACAGCCCAATGCGATGGGCGGACGCGAAATGGGTTATATGGGACCGGGGCTGCCGGGCCAGCGCTCGGTGACCTCGGCGCAGGACCGCGCATTCGTCGAGAAGCAGTGGGGCGTGGCCCCCGGCACGATCCGCGCGGACGTCGGCCCTGGCACCGTCGACATGTTCCGGCAACTCGCCGCCGGCGACATCAAAGCGTGCTGGATCATCTGCACCAATCCCATTGCCAGCGTGGCCAACCGGTCGACGGTGATCGACGGGTTACGGGCTGCCGAACTCGTCATCACCCAGGACACCTACAGCGCGACGGCCACCAACACCTACGCCGACATCGTGCTGCCCGCCGCGATGTGGGCCGAATCCGATGCGGTGATGGTCAACTCCGAGCGCAACCTCACGCTACTGCAGCAGTCCATTCCCGCACCGGGGCAGGCCAGACCCGACTGGCAGCTGATCTGCCAGGTGGCGAACCACATGGGTTTCGGCGAGCACTTCACCTACACCTCCAGCGAACAGATCTTCGACGAGATCCGGCGGTTCTGGAACCCCAAGACCGGCTACGACATTCGCGGCGCCAGCTACGCGCGGCTGCGGGAAACCCCACTGCAGTGGCCTTGCCCGCCCAGCGACATGCCCGGCGGAGACACGGATCGCCACCCCATCCGCTACCTCAACGACGGCGTCAGCCAGGAGCTGTTCGTCGACGAGCACGGACGCACACCCCGACTGGCCTTTCCAACCCCGTCACGGCGTGCGATCTTTCACGCCCGCCCGCACATGGACGCGCGGGAACTGCCCGACGACGACTACCCGATGGTGCTCAACACCGGTCGGCTGCCACACCAGTGGCACACCATGACCAAGACGGGCCGCGTCGAGTCGCTCAACAAACTGACCGGTGAGCCGTTCGTCGAGGTGCATCCCGAGGATGCGCTGCGGCTGGGCATCGAGAACGGGCGAACCGTCGAGCTGACGACGCGGCGCGGGGGCGCGGTGCTGACCGCCGTCGTCACCGAACGCATACGGCAGGGCAGCTGTTTCGTCCCTTTCCACTGGAACGACGAGCACGGTCAGCACCTCACCGTCAACGCGTTGACCAACGACGCGGTCGACCCCGACTCGCTGCAGCCCGAGTTCAAGGTGTGCGCGGTCGACCTGCGGCCAGTCGCGTCGCCGACGCTCACCGAGCACGAATCGCTCTACGTGTCAGGCTTTTTCAGCGGACTGGCCGAGGCCGGGGCCGATGTTCCGGTGCTGCCCGATTCGGCACCCGTGTGCACCGAGGTACGACAGTGGATCAACGGCTTGCTCGCGGGTCAGGCCCAGCGTGCTGGCGAAGAACCGGACCCTCGACCAGAACTCGACGGCGGACCGCTCGTACTGTGGGCTTCGCAGACCGGCAACGCCGAGGACTTCGCCTCCCGACTGGCCCAGCGGCTCGGCAACGCTCAGCTGGTGAACATGGACGACCTCACGCCGACCGACCTCGCGGCGGCTCGTGACGTACTCGTGGTCACGAGCACGTTCGGTGACGGCGGGCCGCCCGACAACGGCGCGAGCTTCTGGCAGCGACTGCAGTCCTCGGAGGCGACGCCGTTGACCGGCGTGCGGTATGCAGTGCTGGGCATCGGCGACCGGTCCTACGACGACTTCTGCGGACACGCCAAGGCCGTCGACACGAGGCTGGCGGACCTCGGCGCCATCCGGCTTCTCGAGCGTGCTGACTGCGAGGCCTACGACGACGAACGGATGCGACGCTGGGCCGACGACGTCACCGCACTGCTCACCCCCGGCATCGACACATCACTGCCTAGGGGAGGCGTCGCGACACTCGCGCGCCCGACCACCGTCGCTGAGCCGTTCACCCGCGCGCGTCCCCTCGTCGTGCCGCTGTCCCGCAATGTGGTGCTCACCGGGCCCGCATCACGAAAAGAAGTGCGGCAGTTCGGTTTCGACATCTCCGAGCACGACGTCACCTACGCCGCAGGTGATTCGCTGGGAGTGTGCGCCACCAACGACCCCGCGACGGTCGACGCGTGGCTGGCGGCCACCGGAATGCCGGCTCAGCACACCGTCGAGGTCGACGGCGCCGAGCAGACCTTGCGCGACGCGCTCATCACTCACTTCGACTTCTGCCGCGTCACTCCCGACCTGGTGCGCTTCATCGCCGAGCACAGCCGCGACGCCAAGGCGCTTCGGACGCCCAAAGCCAAGCTGGACAAATGGTTGACCGGCCGCAACGGCCTCGACCTCGTTCAGGAGTTCGTCGTGCACGCCGATCCCGACGAGTGGCGCGAGGTGCTGGTCCGGTTGACCCCGCGCAGCTATTCCATCTCGTCGAGCCCGCTGGTCAGCCCGCACGAGGTGCAGTTGACGGTGTCGGTGGTGCGCTACCGCGGCGCCGACGGCGGTCGGCGCGGCGGCGTCTGCTCGACCTTCCTGGCCGACCGCGCGTCGTCGGTGCCGGTCTTCCTGCAGCGCTCACCACATTTCCGTCCGCCGGATGACGGCTCGGTGCCGATGATCATGGTGGGTCCCGGCACGGGCGTCGCGCCGTTCCGCGGCTTCCTGCAGGAGCGACGGGCCCTCGGCCACCGTGGCCGCAACTGGTTGTTCTTCGGTGAGCAGCACCGCGCTCAGAACTACTACTACCGCGACGATTTCGAGGACATGGCCCGCGACGGGCTGCTGGACCGGTTGGACCTCGCGTTCTCCCGCGATCAAGCGTCGCGCGTGTACGTCCAGCACCGGATGCTCGACCGGGGCGCCGAGCTGTGGCGCTGGCTCGACGACGGCGCGCACTTCTACGTCTGCGGCGACGCCAGCCGCATGGCCAAGGACGTCGACGCCGCGCTGACCACCATCATCGAGCGGCACGGCGGGATGTCGCACGAACAGGCCCATGACTACAAACGCGAACTGGTCGCGGCCAAGCGTTACGTGCGCGACGTGTACTGAGGCGCTCGCCGTGTCGCGAGCGTGCAGAGACTGCTGAACTCGAGAGGCGCGTCGTGGGCAGACACGCACCTTCGCCGAGATAGTGCCCGGTGTGTGAAACCACGGCATAGGTGCAGTTGAGTCGGGTTTGGAGAAGTCTGCACACCACGATTGCCCACGGCCACAATGACTTCCAACCATCCTCAACCCGCCCATGCGCCACCTAATTGAACGGCCCGCACCGCTACCGCCAGCTCTCGCTACGCGGACGCCTCCGACCTCCGATCGCCCCGCGAGTTCGGATCACTACTGGACACTCTTTCTGCGGGCTACAACATCGAACACGCCGACCGCCGGCGTGGCAGCACAAATCACCGGGCCGGATTTGTCGGATGTCGAATGTATGTTCGAGGTATGTCGGGGACAGCGTTGCAGGCGGCGATCGCCGGGCTGCGCGCGGCTTATGAGCAGGTGGTGGCCTGTGATTTGGACCTGTTGACCCGCCATGA
>NZ_JBCGVF010000008.1:110468-434021 GCF_048452905.1 Mycobacterium neumannii
CCGACGGGATGGTGGGGCTGCGCGCGATGCTGACCCCCGAAGCGTGGGCGGTGTGGGAGGCGATCTTCGCCAAATACGCCGCCCCGGGCATGTGCAATCCCGACGATGCCCAGCCGTGCACCTCGGGAACCCCCTCCCAGGCCCAGATCGACAACGACCACCGCAGCCTGGCCCAGCGTCAGCACGACGCGCTGATCGCTGTGGGGCGTATCGCGTTGATGAGTGGTGAGTTGGGCCGGCTCAACGGGCTACCGGTGTCGATCATCATCCGCACCACGTTGCAGGACCTCGAATCGCGGGCCGGGGTGGGCACCACCGGCGGGGGCACCCGCATGCCCATCAGTGAGGTGATCCGGCTGGCCGGCCACGCCAACCACTACCTGGCGGTGTTCGACCAAGCCACCGGATCGGCGCTGGATCTGTTCCGCACCAAGCGCATCGCCTCCCCTGCGCAGCGGATCATGTTGATCGCTCGCGATGGCGGATGCACCAAACCGTGCTGCACCGTGGGTGCCTACGGCTGCCAAGCACACCACGTCGAAGCTGATTGGACCGACGGGGGCAACACCAACATCGACGAACTCGGTCTGGCCTGCGGACCCGACAACCGCAGCGTCACCGACGGCGGCTGGACCACCCGCATGAACAACCGCGGCGAAGTCGAATGGCTACCCCCACCGGGCCTCGACACCGGCCAAGCCCGCCTCAACTACTACCACCGACCCGAACGCCTCCTGCGCCCCGACGACCCCGAAGACCAACCCTCGACGCCTCGCACCGAACCGACCACGATCCCCGATGAAGGCCCGCCCTCGAATGCTGAGCCTGCTGACGGCAACCAGGTCGCCGAAACAGAAACGGGCGCCGCAGTACCCACCGACGACAGCGAAATAGCCCACGAAGACACTGCGTCGGTTGCCGAGCCTGCCGACGACAATAACGCCGTCGAAACCGATTCCGGCGCCGCAGTGTCAGTCGACGGATCCGGTGAGCCCGGCGGACCGGCACCCCCAGGAGGCCGGGCGGCCTGACCGCCGGCGCGAGGAAGCCCCGGGGATCCGCGTGGATCATCAGAGGCCGCGGGATCAACATCACTCGAGCAATTCGGCAAGCTCACCTTAACCACGGCAGCCGACTACACGACCTATGCATCGGCCGCGACCACGACACCGCCTCCAGCGCAATTACTGGCGCAAACCAACAGAAAACTCCGGCCGATGGCCGGGGCGATCTGTAACCAATGACTCGACTCAATCACACTGGTGTCCGAGGGGGGACTTGAACCCCCACGCCCGTTAATAGGGCACTAGCACCTCAAGCTAGCGCGTCTGCCATTCCGCCACTCGGACTCGTTGTGGGCAGCTAAGGCTATCGGATCACTGAGGCGTGACCCAAACCCAGTCGCCAGGTCAATGGTACGAATGGTGACTGTGACTGGTCCCGTCAACGCCGAAGCGGAGGTCGTCGACCTCGTCAGCGCGCTCATCCGGTTCGACACGTCCAACACCGGCGACCCGGCCACCACCATGGGTGAGGCCGAATGCGCGCGCTGGGTGGCCGAACAGCTCGAAGAAGTCGGCTATACGACCGAATACGTGGAGGCCGGTGCGCCGGGCAGGGGCAATGTGTTCGCCCGGCTCGAGGGCTCCGACAGCTCGCGTGGGTCGCTGCTGCTGCACGGCCACCTCGATGTCGTGCCCGCCGAGGCGTCCGACTGGAGCGTGCACCCGTTCTCCGGCGCGGTCGAGAACGGCTACGTGTGGGGTCGCGGCGCGGTCGACATGAAGGACATGTGCGGCATGATGATCGCGATCGCGCGGCACTTCAAACGCGCAGGCATCACCCCGCCGCGCGACCTGATCTTCGCGTTCTTGTCCGACGAGGAGGCCGGCGGCAAGTTCGGCTCACACTGGCTGGTCAAAAACCGGCCCGACCTGTTCGCCGGGGTTACCGAGGCGGTCGGCGAGGTAGGCGGCTTCTCGTTGACCGTGCCGCGCAAGGACGGCGGCGAGCGGCGCCTCTACCTGGTCGAGACGGCCGAGAAGTCGATGAACTGGATGAAGCTGACCGCGCGCAGCCACGCCGGCCACGGCTCGATGATCCACGACAGCAACTCCGTGACCGCGGTGGCCGAAGCGGTGGCCAAGCTGGGCCGCCACGAGTTCCCGCTGGTGATGAGCGACGCCGTCAGCCAGTTCCTGCAGGCGGTCACTGAGGAGACCGGCTATTCGTTCGACGTCGACTCGCCGGATCTGGCCGGCGCCATCGCCAAGCTGGGCCCGATCGCCCGAGTGGTCGGCGCCACCCTGCGCGACACCGCCAATCCGACGATGCTCAAGGCCGGGTACAAGGCCAACGTCATCCCGGCCTCGGCCGAAGCGGTGGTGGACTGCCGGATCCTGCCGGGACGCCAGACGGCCTTCGAACGCGAGGTCGACGAGCTGATCGGCCCGAACGTCACCCGCGAGTGGGTCACCGAACTGCCGTCCTACGAAACCACCTTCGATGGCGACCTGGTCGACGCGATGAACGGCGCGATCCTGTCCGTGGACCCCGACGCTCGCATCGTGCCGTACATGCTTTCCGGCGGGACGGACGCAAAAGCTTTCGCGCAGTTAGGGATTCGCTGCTTCGGGTTCGCGCCGCTGCAGTTGCCTCCAGACCTCGACTTCACCGCGTTGTTCCACGGCGTCGACGAACGGGTACCCGTTGACGCGTTGAAGTTCGGTACCCAGGTCCTCGAACACTTCCTGTTGCACTGCTGACCCAGAAAGGATGAGTCATGGCGTTTGACTACAACCCCTACGAGTTCCTCCCCGAGTTGCCCTCGTTCACGGTGTCCTCCGACACCTTCAATGACGGCGACGCGCTGGGCAACGACCAGGTCAGCGGCATCATGGGCGCCGGAGGCAACGACGTCTCCCCGCACCTGACGTGGTCGGGCTTCCCCGAGGAGACCCGCAGCTTCGCGGTCACGGTCTATGACCCCGACGCCCCGACCGCGTCCGGCTTCTGGCACTGGGCGGTGGCCAACCTGCCCGCCACCGTCACCGAACTGCCCGAGGGCGTGGGTGACGGCAGCGGCCTTCCCGGCGATGCGCTCACGCTGCGCAACGACGCCGGCCTCAAGCGCTTCATCGGTGCCGCCCCGCCGCCGGGACACGGCCCCCACCGCTACATTGTCGCGGTGCACGCCGTCGACGTAGAAAAGCTCGATCTGCCCGAGGATGCGACCCCGGCGTACCTGGGATTCAACCTATTTCAGCACGCGATCGCGCGGGCGCTGATCCACGGCACCTACGAGCAGAAGTAGCCGAACTCCGAAATCCGCTCTGCGCGCTCTGATTTCCTGCACGACGGGAATGACCTGCACGACTGGCCTTTCTGAGGAACTGACGTATGGTCTCAGTTGAGTGATTGCCACTTCTGCTTAAGGAGCGACAATGGCTGACAAGAAACCCGGTAGAAGCCTGAAGAAGGCTGAACGGTCCCTCAAGGACCGGCGCGCTGAGAAGCGTCAGCGCGAAGCCGAGGCGGGTGAGTTCATCCGCAAGCGCAAGCGCGCGAGTTAGGCCGCAGAACCCACCGCTTCGGCCAGTGAGCCGAAGCCCCCCTCGTGAAGGCGGCGGGCGATTCCATCGTGGATGCCTTTGGCCCACAGCCCGCCGCCGTACACGAATCCGGTGTAGCCCTGCAGGAGTGAGGCTCCGGAGATGATCCGGTCCCAGGCGTCGTCGGCGGTTTCGATGCCGCCGACACTGATCAGCACCAGCCTGTCCCCGACGCGGCGATAGAGCCTGCGCAGCACCTCGACCGAACGTGTGGCCACCGGACGCCCGGAGATCCCGCCGGGTCCCAGTTGGTCGAGGCCCGGGGTGGCCAATCCGTCGCGCGACACGGTCGTGTTGGTGGCGACGATGCCTGCCAGGCCGAGATCGACTGCCAGATCGGCGATTTCGTCGACGTCCTCGTCGGACAGGTCCGGTGCGATCTTCACCAGCACCGGTGTCGACGTCTCCGCGAGCACCGCGGTCAGGATCGGGCGCAACGACGAAACCGCCTGCAGGTCGCGCAGCCCCGGCGTGTTCGGTGAGCTGACATTGACCACAACGAACGAGGCGAGCGGGCCCAGCAGGCGAGCCGATGTCGCATAATCCTGCACGGCCTCCTCCGGCGGCGTGATTTTCGTCTTGCCGATGTTCACGCCGACCGGAACATCGGGAAGGTGCCGGGCCAGCTTCACGGCGAGTTCGCCCGCGCCGTGGTTGTTGAATCCCATCCGGTTCAACAGCGCATGGTCTTCGGGCAGCCGGAACATCCGCGGTTTCGGGTTTCCCGGCTGGGCTTGTGCGGTCACGGTGCCCACCTCGGCGTACCCGAAGCCGAGTGCGCCCCAGGTGTGCAGGCCGCTGCCGTTCTTGTCGAACCCGGCGGCCAGCCCCAGCGGTCCGGGGAACCGGACGCCGAACACCGTGCTGGCCAGTATCGGATCGCGGGGTCCCAACCACCGTCTCAACGCGCGCCTGGTCCACGGCGGATAGGTGACGGCCCGCAGCACCGCGAACACCCACGTGTGGATCCGCTCGGGCGCAACCAGAAACAGCGCCCGCCGCAGCGCGCCATATATCACCGGATCACTGTGCGGGCTGCTCGGGGGTATTCATCCGGCCGGCTGGGGTCTTCTTGCGGCGCAGCAAGACTCGACGCGAACCGTCGGTGTAGAGCCTGACGCGGGTGAGTTCCCAACCGCGGTATTCGGCCTCGATCGACAACCGGGTCGAGGCGCTGACTCGCGTGACGTCCGGCGGCAGCCGCAGCGGAATCCACTCGTAGTCGTCTGAGGGGTCGGACTTGACGGCGTCCTCCCAAGCCGCCGGCATCCGTCCGCGGTGAAGTGCGCTCATGCGTGCGCTCTCGCCGCGTCGACGATCACCTGCACACCCGCTCCCGATCCGGACACCACATACAGCGTGCCAGAGGATTCGTCGAATGCCAGGGAGTTCGGTTGCTGCACGGTTCGATATCGCACCTTCTCGACGGGAATGCCGGTGGCCAGATCGTAGCCAACGACCTCGTTCACCGCTGTCTGCGACACCCAGGCCAGCGTCGACGACCCGGCAAGGCCGTACGGGGCGTCGCGCACCGGGTACCGCTGACGCAGGATCAGCGGATCGGTGCCGAAGACCAGGAGCCCCTCGCCCCGGGTGTCGGCCACCAGCACTCGGCCGGCCGGGTCGGCGACCATCGTCGTCGCACCCTCGCCCGCCCGCAGCGCCTGTGCCTGCTCATCGCCGTTCTCGGTGAGCGCCGTCACCGAGGTCTGGGCGCGATCCAGCACCACGGCCGTATTCCCTTGTGTGACAACCGCATCGACACGGGCGAAGATTTTCAGCGTAGCGGCTACGGCGGTATCTGAGCCCAACGTGTAGACGGCGCCGTCGGCGCTTCCGAGCACCAGCCGGCCGTCCGCGCGCCTGGCGATCGCGGTGAAATCGGTGTCCGCCAGTCCCTCGACCTCGACCTTGGTCGGGGTGCGGCTGGCGAGGTCGATCCGGTGGTAGCCGCCGCGCGTCGAAGCGTAGACATGGCCGTCGCCGTCGCCGGTCAACGCGGTGGCGGGACTGGACAACGACACCGTCGTCGCGTCCTCGCCGCCCGCGGAATACACCGTGACCTGCGATCGGTCCGTCGGCTCGGACGCCAGTACCGCCAGTGAGCCGCTGGCCCCGTCGACGATCGCCGCCTGCGCATCGGCGCCCAGCGGCCGCACGACGCCTTCGGGCCGGCCGGCCACCGGTGGGGACTCCGCGGCCTGCGCGGGCGCGATGGTGGCAGGAGCGTCGGAGCCTTCCGACGAGCAGCCGCCGACCAGCACAAATGCCGGCACGATAGCCAGCGCCGCCACGATTCGGCGAATCGGCTGATTCGATGTGTTTACAACGGGCGCCAAGGGGTAGCTCTCGGTCGTGCGTACGGTTAAGCGACTGAACGGCCAGTCTAGGCAGACCGCTGCACGTCGGCTTTCGTCCGCTCGCCGTGCCCTCCCAATTAGCGACCGCGTCAACGGTATGGTGCGATCATGACCCTCGCCACGGACCGTGCGACAGGCGCCGGGGAGTTTGTCATCGAGGACATGACCACCGGCCTGTATGCCAGCGGCTTCGGCCAGGTGGGCGACGGTCGCAGCTTCTCGTTCCATGTCGAGCGCCAGATGCTGGTCGTCGAGCTCTACCGCCCGCGGTTGGCGGGACCCGTCCCGCACGAGGAGGACGTGGTCGCGATGTCCAGCCGCACGCTGACCGACATCGACCTCACCGACCGGCGCAGCGTGGGCGCGGCGGTGCGTGATCTCGTCGCCTCCGCAGAGCCGGTGGCGCGGACCGGCCGCTAACACCTGCCCACGGTACGGTCGTCGTCGTGACGGACGTGCCGGCGATGTCGTGGGTACAGGTCGTCGTCCTCGCGATAGTGCAGGGGTTGACCGAGTTCCTGCCCGTCAGCTCCTCAGGGCACCTGGCGATCACGTCGCGCGTGTTCTTCGCCGACGACGCCGGGGCGTCGTTCACCGCCGTCACCCAGTTGGGCACCGAGTTCGCGGTCCTGCTCTACTTCGCCAAGGACATCGGGCGCATCGTCAAGGCCTGGTTCAACGGCTTGTTCGTCACCGCGCACCGCAACGCCGACTACTGGCTCGGTTGGTATGTGATCGTCGGGACCATACCCATCGCAGTCCTCGGGCTGCTGTTCAAGGACCAGATCCGCACCGGCGCACGCAACCTGTGGGCGATCGCGATCGCGCTGATCGTGTTCTCGGCCGTCATCGCCGCCGCCGAGTACTTCGGCCGGCAGGCGCGCACCGTCGAGCAGCTGACGTGGAAGGACAGCATCATCGTCGGCTTCGCGCAGTGCCTGGCTCTGCTGCCCGGTGTCTCCCGTTCCGGCGCGACGATCAGCGCCGGGCTCTTCCTCGGTCTCAACCGCGAGCTGGCGGCCCGCTTCGGTTTCCTTCTGGCCATCCCCGCGGTGTTCGCCTCCGGGTTGTACTCCCTGCCCGACGCGTTCCATCCCGTCGGGGAGGGGATGAGCGCCACCGGCCCGCAGTTGCTCGTGGCCACGGTGATCGCCTTCGTGGTCGGTTTCGCCGCGGTGGCCTGGTTCCTGCGGTTCCTGGTCAGGCACAGCATGTACTGGTTCGTCGGATATCGCGTCATGCTGGGCACCGTGGTGCTGATCTTGTTGGGAACGGGTGTGGTGGCAGCGACATGACAGTGATTTTGTTGCGGCACGGCCGCTCGACGTCCAACACCGCGCACACGCTGGCGGGCCGGTCCGAGGGCGTCGACCTCGACGAGAAGGGGCGCGAACAGGCGCAGACGGTGGCAACCCGCATCGGTTCGCTGCCGATCCGCGCGATCGTGCGCTCGCCGCTGCTGCGGTGCGAACGCACCGTGGAACCGCTGGCCGCGGCCCTGCGCCTGACGCCGATCGTCGACGACCGGATCTCGGAGGTCGACTACGGGGCCTGGACCGGACGCAAGATCGCCGACCTGGTCTCCGAGCCGCTGTGGGCGGTGGTGCAGCAGCAGCCCAGCGCCGCGGTGTTCCCCGACGGGGAGGGCCTGGCCCACGTGCAGGCCCGCGCGGTGGCGGCGGTGCGCGAGCACGACCGTCGACTCGCCGAGGAGCACGAGGGCGACGTGCTGTGGGTCGCCTGCACGCACGGCGATGTGATCAAAGCCATCGTCGCCGACGCGCTCGGCACCCATCTCGACAGCTTTCAACGGATCACCGCCGACCCGGCGTCGATGAGCGTGATCCGTTACACGGCGGTGCGGCCGTTCGTGATCCACGTCAACCACACTGGTGACCAACTCACGTCGGGCTTACTGCCCAAACCCGCGAAAAGCGACGCGAAAGACGGCGAGGTGCCGCCGGAGGATGCCGTCGTCGGCGGGTCCACCGGCTAGTCGCAATTACGGCTGACAAGCCCCAACCGGTATTTTGGGAAGTGCCATGGCCCGCGCAATCCACGTCTTCCGCACACCCGACCGATTCGTGGCCGGGACCGTCGGCCAACCCGGCAACCGTACGTTCTACTTGCAGGCCGTCCACGACAAGCGCGTCGTGTCGGTGGTTCTGGAGAAGCAGCAGGTCGCCGTGCTCGCCGAACGGATTGCCGCGTTGCTGCTCGAGATCAATCGCCGGTTCGGAACGCCGATTCCACCCGACACCGGTGATGTCGAGGATCTCAGCCCGCTGATCACTCCGGTCGACGCGGAGTTCCGCGTGGGCACCATGGGACTGGGCTGGGACTCCGAAGCCCAGACGGTCGTCGTCGAACTGCTGGCGGTATCGGAAACCGAGTTCGACGCGTCGGTGGTGCTCGACGACGCTGAGGAGGGCCCCGACGCGGTCCGTGTGTTCCTCACACCGGAATCGGCGCGCGAGTTCGCCACGCGCTCCAACCGGGTGATCTCGGCAGGCCGCCCGCCCTGTCCACTGTGTGACGAACCGCTGGACCCCGAAGGCCACATCTGCGTGCGCACCAACGGCTATCGGCGCGGCGCCTTCGCCGAGTCCGACGATGACATCGACATCTGACGGCGGGGCCGATGCGGTCCGCGAAGAGGTGTTGCGGCGCGGTGAACTGACCGTTATCGGGCGCATCCGATCGGCTAGCAACGCGACCTTCTTGTGCGAGGCGAACCTCGGCCAGCACCAAGTCCATTGCGTCTACAAGCCGGTGGCGGGTGAAGCGCCGCTGTGGGACTTCCCGGACGGCACACTGGCCGGTCGTGAGCGCGGAGCTTATCTAGTGTCGGCCGCGTTGGGATGGAATGTCGTGCCCTACACCATTATTCGTGAGGGGCCAGCGGGTGAGGGCATGGTACAGCTGTGGGTGGACCAGCCGGGCGACGAGGTCGACGACGAACGACCGGTGGGCCCGGATCTAGTGGATCTGCTTCCCGCGGGCCGCATTCCGCCGGGTTTTCTGCCAATCCTGCAGGCCTACGACTACGCGGGCGACGAGGTCACCCTGGTGCACGCCGACGACGACCGGTTGCGCCGGATGGCGGTCTTCGACGTGCTGGTCAACAACGCCGACCGCAAGGGCGGCCACATCCTGTCCGGCGTCGACGGTCGGGTGTACGGCGTCGACCACGGGGTGACCCTGCACACGCACGACAAGCTGCGCACCGTGTTGTGGGGCTGGGCCGGTAAACCCGTCGACGACCAGACGCTGGAATCGGTGGCGGCGCTGCGCGATCAACTGCGCAACGGGTTGGCCGACGAACTGTGCACCCTCATCACCAAGCGGGAGATCGCCGCGTTGCACTCCAGAACCGTTGCGCTGCTGACCGATCCGGTGATGCCCACACCCGATCGGCATCGCCCGATCCCGTGGCCGGCGTTCTGAGCGATGACCCAGACTGATGCGGCGCTGGCCGCCGAGGTGGCCGCCGAGGCGGGCGAGATGCTGCTGAAGGTCCGCGAGGAAGTGGGTTTCTACGACCCGTACGACCTCGGCGACACCGGCGACAAGCTGGCCAACAGGCTGATCCTCGATCGGCTTCGCGTTGAGCGGCCCGACGACAAGGTGCTCTCCGAAGAAGCGGTCGACGATCTCACGCGCGTCGACGCCGACCGGGTGTGGATCGTCGACCCGGTCGACGGCACCCACGAGTACTCGATGCCGCGGCGCACGGACTGGGCGGTGCACATCGCGCTGTGGCGACGCGACGGGGGGCCGAACGGGCGCATCACCGACGCCGCGGTCGCGCTACCCGCGCGCAACGAGGTCTACCGCACCGACACCGTCACCCCGCCGCCACCGCGCACCGACGGCCCCATCCTGATCACGGCCAGCTCCAACCGGCCGCCACCGGTGCTGTGGTGGCTGCGCGACCGGATGGACATCCAGCTGGTGCGCATCGGGTCCGCGGGCGCCAAGGCGATGGCGGTGGTGCGCGGTGACGTCGACGCCTACCTGCACGCAGGCGGCCAGTGGGAGTGGGATTCGGCCGCGCCCGCCGGCGTGGTGCAGGCCGCGGGTCTGCACGCGTCGCGCATCGACGGCTCCGAGCTGGTCTACAACCGGCGCGACCCGTACCTGCCCGACCTGCTGATGTGCCGGCCCGAGCTCAGCGAGGCGCTGCTCAAGGAGATCTTGTCGGCGTATCGGAGCCGCTGGAGGGACTGACCGGGAATGAAACGGCCGCCCGCGATGTCGGGGAGATCGATGCCTAGAGTCGAGACTATGAATTCGTGGCCGGCTCCCGTCGTCCCGGCGCTGCCGGGCCGGGGACAGCAGCTGCGTCTCTATGACAGCGCCGACCGGCAGGTCCGTCCCGTCAGTGCGGGCGAAACGGCCACGATGTACGTCTGCGGCATCACGCCTTACGACGCGACTCACCTCGGCCACGCCGCCACCTACCTAGCGTTCGATCTCGTGCACCGCATCTGGCTGGACGCGGGGCATCGGGTGCACTACGTGCAGAACATCACCGACGTCGACGACCCGCTGTTCGAACGCGCGCAGCGCGACGGCATCGACTGGCGCGAACTCGCCGACCGGGAGACCCGGCTGTTCAGTGAGGACATGGCCGCGCTGCGGGTGCTTCCGCCGCACGACTATGTCGCGGCAACCGAGGCCATCGCCGAGGTCATCGAGGTGGTGGAGAAGCTGCTGGCCTCAGGCGCCGCCTACGTCGTCGACGACGCCGAGTATCCCGACGTGTACTTCCGCGCCGACGCCACCGCGCAGTTCGGGTACGAGTCCGGCTACGACCGCGACACCATGGCGCGGTTGTTCGCCGAACGCGGCGGGGACCCGGAGCGACCGGGTAAGGGCGATGAACTCGACGCGCTGCTGTGGCAGGCGCAACGGCCGGGGGAGCCGAGTTGGCCGTCGCCGTTCGGGCCGGGCCGCCCGGGATGGCACGTCGAATGTGCGGCCATCGCCCTGAGCCGCATCGGCACCGACCTCGACATCCAGGGTGGCGGCAGCGACCTGATCTTCCCGCACCACGAGTTCTCCGCCGCGCACGCCGAATCCGTCACCGGCGAGCGAAGATTCGCGCGTCACTACGTGCATGCCGGCATGATCGGCTGGGACGGCCACAAGATGAGCAAGAGCCGCGGAAACCTGGTGCTGGTTTCGCGGCTGCGCGCCGGGGGCGTCGACCCCGCAGCGATCCGGCTGGGGCTGTTCGCCGGTCACTACCGTGCCGACCGGTACTGGAGTGACGCGGTGCTCGCCGAGGCGGTCGAGCGGCTGGGTCGTTGGCGTGCGGCGGTCGCGTTGCCCGGCGCGCCGGATGCGACCGATGTGGTGCAGCGGGTTCGCCGGTACCTCGCCGACGATCTCGACACCCCGAAAGCGCTTGCGGCGCTGGATGGTTGGACAACCGACGCGCTGAGCTACGGCGGCCACGACCCCGAGGCGGGCCGCACGGTGGCGACCGCCGTGGACGCGTTACTGGGCATACGGTTGTAACCCAGTTGCGGCGAGTGTGCGCGTGCGTCGACGACACGCCGTTGGTTTCCCAGCCATTTGTGCACCCTCGCGGCGCGCTGAACGTGCGTCGAATGCCGCCGCCGGCGCGGTACCTTAGCCGCCATGAGTCCACTGAACGGCAAGGTAGCGTTGATCACCGGCGGGGCGAACGGGATCGGCGAGGAGGTGGCCCGGCGGCTGCACCACGAGGGCGCCAAGCTCGTGCTGACCGACCTCGACGCCGACCGGTTGGCCCAGGTCGCTGCCCGGTTCGGCGAGGACGGGGTGGTGACAGCGGTCGCCGACGTGCGCGACCTGGCGGCGATGGAGGCGGCGGTCGCCAAGGGGGTCGAACGGTTCGGCGGCATCGACATCGTGATGGCCAACGCCGGCATCGCGACCTACGGGTCGGTGCTCGGGGTCGACCCGCAGGCGTTCCAGACGATCATGGACGTCAACGTCGTCGGCGTGTTCCACACCGTGCGCGCTGCGCTGCCCTCGGTGATCGACCGGCGCGGCTACGTCCTGGTGGTGTCGTCGGCGGCCGCCTACGCTGCCTCGGCCGGCATGGCTCCTTATGACGCCTCGAAGGCGGCCGCCGAGCATTTCGCCAACGCGCTGCGCCTGGAGGTCGCGCACTACGGTGTTGACGTCGGGTCGGCGCACATGCTGTGGATCGACACGCCGCTGGTCCGGGAGAGTCGCTCGGACCTGCCGAGCGCGCGCAAGATGCTCGACTCTCTGCCCGGGCCGCTGGGCAAGACCACCTCGGTGGACAAGTGCGGTGAGCTGTTCGTCGCTGGCATCGAGGCCCGCAAGCGGCAGATCAACTGCCCGCGGTTCGTCGGCCTGATGCGCTGGCTCAAGCCGCTGCTGGCGTCGCGGCTGGGGGAACGGGCCACGCTCACGACGGTGCCCGATCTGCTGCCGAAGATGGACGCCGAGGTCGCCGCGCTGGGCCGCTCGATGAGCGCACGCACAGAAGCGCTGGAAAAGCGCTAACCCTCCTTGCCGCGAACGACCGTGTCTGTACCCCGACACGCCGCTCTTCTACGTGCAAAAGGGGTCGCTCGCGCAGCAGCGGAACAGGAACTCAGCCCCTGAAGCCGGGGCCGCGACGGCGCAGGTAGCGCTCGAACTCGGCGGCCAGCGCGTCGCCATCGATCTTGCCGAGCGCCTCGGTCATGTCGACCTCGGCGTCGCCGCGTTCCTCGAGCGACTGGACGTACTCGGCGATCTCGTCGTCCTCGGAGGTCATCTCCGAAACCGCCTGCTCCCACTCCTCGGCCGCGGTCGGTAGGTCGGCCAGCGGCACCTCGATGTCGAGCACGTCCTCGACGCGGCGCAGCAGGGCCACGGTCGCCTTCGGGTTCGGTGGCTGGGAAACGTAGTGGGGGACCGCGGCCCAGAAGGTCACCGCGGGGATTCCCGCCTGCACGCATGCGTCCTGGAACACGCCGGCGATGCCGGTCGGGCCTTCGTATCGCGTCTCCTCCAGCCCGAACACCTCGGCGGAATCCGACGAATACGCCGCGCCCGACACCGGTACCGGCCGAGTGTGGGGCGTATCGGCCAGCAGGGCGCCGAGGATGACGACGGTCTGCACGTTGAGCTTGTCGGCGATCGCCAACAACTCCGAGCAGAACGTGCGCCAGCGCATGTTGGGCTCGACGCCGTGCATCAACACGATGTCACGGTCGGAACCCGGCGGACGGCAATGCGAGATCCGCATCGACGGCCACACCAGTTCCCGCGTCACCCCGTCAACCTGCCTGATCACGGGACGATTCACCTGGTAGTCGTAGTAGGCCTCGTCGTCGATCTCGACGATCGTCTCGGCTTCCCAGATCGCGTCGAGGTGCTCCACCGCATCGCTGGCCGCATCGCCGGCGTCGTTCCAGCCCTCGAACGCTGCGACGACGATGGTGTCGTTCAGTTCGGGCAGGTCGGGCGGTCTCAAACCGCTCGCATCCGACAAGGTCACAACGCCAGCGTAAGCCCTCTGAGGCGGGTAGGAGCGCCATCGCCACACGTGCTGACTTGATTCGCCGACTACCCTGGATTCGTGGCTGATCTGAAGGATCGCGCGTACACCACCGATTTGCTCGACGCCCTCGTGAACGGTGGCCGTGGGATGTGCACCCGGCTTCCAGTCAAGACGAAATACGCACGGCTGCAATCTGGTTAACCATGGTGTCGACGACAGTGCCGACAAGGTGCGCCGGCGTTCGCTCATGGGTGCGCGTCGCCGTGCGGGTCGGACCGATCGCCACGTCAAGGCGGGCGTCCCAGAATCGTTTGGATGACAACGTAGACTTTGCCTGTCGAGAGGCGTTGCAACGGATTCCGGTCTTTACCGTTATCCGCCACGCTCGGCAGACTCAAGGACGCCTTCCCCACGGGAAGGAGCGCGCATGACTGCCGTTGAGTCGAACACTCTCACGCCGAACATCCGCCCCGACTGCACCGACGAACTGACCGTGACACTCGGTCAGCGGATCATGGTCATCGACGGCGCGATGGGCACGGCGATCCAGCGAGACCGGCCCGACGAGGCCGGATACCGCGGCGAGCGGTTCAAGGACTGGCCGAGCGATGTGCAGGGCAACAACGACCTGCTCAACCTGACCCAGCCGCAGATCATCGAGGCGATCCACCGCGAGTACCTCGACGCCGGCGCCGACATCATCGAGACCAATACCTTCAACGCGAACGCGATCTCGCTCTCCGACTACGGCATGGAACAGCTCAGCTACGAGGTGAACTACGCCGGTGCGGCGCTGGCGCGGAAGGCCTGCGACGAGGTCGGCACCGGTGACCGGCCCCGCTTTGTCGCCGGAGCGCTGGGACCGACCACCCGGACCGCCTCGATCTCGCCGGACGTCAACGACCCCGGCGCGCGCAACGTCACCTACGACCGGTTGGTCGACGCCTACCTCGAAGCCGCCAACGGGCTGGTCGACGGTGGTGCCGACATCATCCTGGTCGAGACGATCTTCGACACGCTCAACGCCAAAGCCGCCGTGTTCGCTATCGAGACGCTGTTCGAGGAGCGCGGCCGCCGCTGGCCCGTCGTCATCTCGGGCACCATCACCGACGCTTCCGGGCGGACGCTGTCCGGCCAGGTCACCGAGGCGTTCTGGAACTCGGTCAGGCACGCCAAGCCGCTCGCGATCGGCCTCAACTGCGCGCTCGGTGCACCCGAGATGAGGCCTTACATCGCCGAGATGTCGCGGATCGCGGACACGTTCGTCTCCTGCTACCCGAACGCCGGGCTGCCCAACGCGTTTGCCGAGTACGACGAAACCCCCGAGCGCCAGGCCGGCTACGTCGCCGACTTCGCCGAGGCGGGCTTCGTCAACCTGGTCGGCGGATGCTGCGGAACGACGCCCGCGCACATCGCCAAGATCGCCGAGGCCGTCGAGGGCATGCCGCCGCGCCAGGTGCCCGAGATCCCGGTGGCGACCCGGCTGTCGGGTCTGGAACCGCTCAACATCGACGACGACACCCTGTTCGTCAACATCGGTGAGCGCACCAACATCACCGGCTCGGCCCGGTTCCGCAACCTCATCAAGGCCGAGGACTACGACACCGCGCTGTCGGTGGCCCTGCAGCAGGTCGAGGTCGGTGCGCAGGTCATCGACATCAACATGGACGAGGGCATGATCGACGGCGTCGCCGCGATGGACCGATTCACCAGGCTGATCGCGTCCGAACCCGACATCAGCCGTGTGCCGGTGATGATCGACTCCTCCAAATGGGAGGTCATCGAGGCCGGCCTGAAGAACGTGCAGGGCAAGCCGATCGTCAACTCGATCTCCCTGAAGGAGGGCGAGGAGAAGTTCATCCGCGAGGCCCGGCTGTGCCGCAAGTACGGCGCCGCCGTCGTCGTGATGGCCTTCGACGAGGAGGGGCAGGCCGACAACCTGGAGCGCCGCAAAGAGATCTGCGGTCGGGCCTACCGGGTCCTGACCGAAGAGGTCGGCTTCCCCGCCGAGGACATCATCTTCGATCCGAACTGCTTCGCGCTGGCCACCGGCATCGAGGAGCATGCGACCTACGGGATCGACTTCATCGAGGCGTGCGCCTGGATCAAGGAGAATCTGCCCGGGGTGCACCTGTCCGGCGGCATCTCGAATGTCTCGTTCTCGTTCCGCGGCAACAACCCGGTCCGCGAGGCGATCCACGCGGTGTTCCTCTTCCACGCCATCAAGGCGGGCCTGGACATGGGCATCGTCAACGCAGGCGCGCTGGTGCCCTATGACTCGATCGACTCCGAACTGCGGGAACGCATCGAGGATGTCGTGCTGAACCGTCGCGAGGATGCTGCCGAACGGCTGCTCGAGATCGCGGAGCGGTTCAACACCAAGGACAAGGCCGACGACCCGGCGGCAGCGGAGTGGCGGTCCCTACCGGTCCGCGAGCGGATCACGCACGCGCTGGTAAAGGGCATCGACGCCCACGTCGAGGACGACACCGAGGAACTGCGGGTCGAGATCGCCGACGCCGGCGGGCGACCGATCGAGGTGATCGAGGGTCCGCTGATGGACGGTATGAACGTCGTCGGCGACCTGTTCGGCTCGGGCAAGATGTTCCTGCCCCAGGTCGTGAAGTCTGCCCGGGTGATGAAGAAGGCCGTCGCCTACCTACTGCCGTTCATCGAGGCGGAGAAGGAGGAGGCCGGCACGACGGGTTCCAAGGACACCAACGGCACGATCGTGATGGCGACCGTCAAGGGCGACGTCCACGACATCGGCAAGAACATCGTCGGGGTTGTCTTGCAGTGCAACAACTTCGAGGTGATCGACCTCGGGGTGATGGTGCCCGCACAGAAGATTCTGGACGCGGTGAAGGAGCACGACGCCGACATCGTCGGGCTGTCCGGCCTGATCACCCCGTCGCTGGACGAGATGTCCAACTTCGCCGTCGAGATGGAACGTGCAGGGCTGGAGATCCCGCTGCTCATCGGCGGTGCGACCACTTCGCGCGCGCACACGGCGGTGAAGATCTCGCCGCGCCGCAGCGGTCCGGTGGTCTGGGTCAAGGACGCGTCCCGCTCGGTTCCGGTGGCCGCCGCGCTGCTCGATGACAAACAGCGGCCGGGTCTGCTCGAGGCCACCGAGAAGGACTACGCATCCCTGCGTGAACGGCACGCGCAGAAGAACGACCGGCCGATGCTGACGCTGGAGAAGGCCCGCGCGAACCGGACGCCGATCGAGTGGGACGGCTACACGCCACCGGTGCCCGCTCAGGGGCTCGGGGTGCGCGAGTTCGGTGACTACGACCTCGCCGAGCTGCGCGAGTACATCGACTGGCAGCCGTTCTTCAACGCCTGGGAGATGAAGGGTCGATTTCCCGACATCCTCAACAACCCGGCCACGGGGGAGGCGGCCCGCAAGCTTTACGACGACGCCCAGGAGATGCTCGACACCCTGATCAAGGAGAAGTGGCTGACTGCCAACGGGGTGATCGGCTTCTTCCCGGCGAACGCGGTCGGCGACGACATCGAGCTCTACACCGACGACACCCGTTCCGAGGTGCTGACCACGCTGCACAACCTGCGCCAGCAGGGTGAACACCGCGAGGGCATCCCGAACCGGTCGCTCGGCGACTTCGTCGCACCCAAAGACACCGGTCTGGCCGATTACGTCGGCGGCTTCGCCGTCACCGCGGGGCTCGGCAGCCAGGACAAGATCATGGAGTTCAAGGCGGCGATGGACGATTACAGCGCGATCCTGCTGGAGTCGGTCGCCGACCGGCTCGCCGAGGCGTTCGCCGAGCGGATGCACCAACGGGTCCGCAAGGAGTTCTGGGGATACCAGCCCGACGAGCAGCTGGACAACGAGGCGCTCATCGGCGAGAAGTACGTGGGCATCCGTCCGGCGCCCGGTTATCCGGCCTGCCCGGAGCACACCGAGAAGGCAACACTGTTCAACCTGCTGGACGTCACGAAGCGCACCGGCATCGAGCTGACCGATTCGATGGCGATGTGGCCGGGGGCCGCGGTCAGCGGTTGGTACTTCTCGCACCCGCAGTCGCAGTACTTCGTGGTCGGCCGGCTGGCGCAGGACCAGGTCGCCGACTACGCCAAGCGCAAGGGTTGGACGCTGAAGGAGGCCGAGCGCTGGCTCGGGCCCAACCTCGGCTACAACCCGGAGGACTGAACCTCACCTCGGGTGAGGTGGAGGCGGCTGCGCCGAAAGGCGGATTTACCTCACCACCTGCCGCGCTAACGGAACAGTTCGGCGTTGCGCGCCGCCCACTGGGCAACGGATTCGGCCGGTTTCCCGGTGAGTTCGGCGACGAAATTGTTGGCCGACTGGGGTGCGTCAACCCCCTTCTCGATCTCGTCGAGATACCAGCGCGCGTACTCACCCATGGCCGGGCGCAACGCCGCTTCGCCCTCGGCACGGCTGCATTCTTCGAACGTGACGTCGACACCGATACCGACGCCGATCTGCTGGGCGATATCGGTGCGCGTCAGCGACCGGGGGCCGGTGATGGGATACATCTTTCCGTAGTGCGACCCGTCGGGGTCGGCGAGCAGCTTTGCGGCCACCCGGGCGATGTCGTCCATCGAGATCGGTGACTCGACCACCGACGGATACGGATCGCGCACCACGCGGGCCACCTTGATCTGTTCGGCCCAGATGGCGAAGTTGTCGGTGAACTCACCCGGGCCGAGTTGCGTGTTGACGAGTCCGGATGCCGTGATTTTGTCGGCGTGCTCCTGCCAATCGCCCGCGCCCGACAGGGCGACCACATACTCGACATCGGCCTGGTTGACGAGGTCGAGCGTGGTGTCGAGCGTTGATGGCAGCGGTGCGAGATACATCCTGTCCACTCCATCGAGAGCGGCCGAGAGCGTATCGGGATCGCCCAGGTACCCCGTAACAGCCATCACGTCGTCGGGCAGATTGGCCTTGGCAGGATTCTTGGTCAGCGCACGGATATCGTTGCAACCGAGGTCAATCAGGTGGTCGACGATGCGTCGGCCGATGTTCCCTGTGGCGCCGGTCACGAGAATGCTCATGATTTTCACCGTACGCGGCGGGCGTGACACAATCCGGACATGCGCGCCGTCCTCTTCGATATGGATGGCACCCTTGTCGATTCCGAAAAGCTGTGGGACATCTCGCTGGCGGCGCTCTACACCGAACTGGGCGGTGAACTGACCCCACGGGTGCGCGAGGCGTTGGTCGGCGGCTCGGCCGAGGACACCATTCGGACCGTGTACACCGACCTCGGCCTCGAGCAGGATCCGCGCGCGATGGCCGAATCGAACCGATGGCTGCACGACTACACCGCCGAGCTGTTCGACGGCGGCCTGCCGTGGTGTGACGGTGCCCGAGAATTGCTCGATGAGCTTGCCGCAGAAGAAATCCCGATGGCGCTCGTCACGAACACCCTGCGTGCACTGACCGGCAAGGCACTGAACAGCATTGGTGCGCACTACTTTTCGGTGACCGTCTGCGGTGACGAGGTTGCCCGCGGCAAACCCGCACCCGACGTATACGAACGCGCCGCCACACTGCTGGGTTTCGATCCGGTGGCGTGTCTGGCAGTCGAAGACTCCGTCACCGGCTCGGCGGCCGCCGAACGTGCCGGATGCCCGGTGCTGGTGGTGCCCAACGACGTAGCGGTGCCCAAGGGGCCACGTCGACACCACGTTTCCTCACTCGCCGGGTTGCGTGCCGCGGACCTTCACCAGGTCCATTCCGAACTGGTGACCAGGCCGGGAGAACGCCCCGCCTGAGCACCGGCCTGTGATTGAATGTGACGTCCATCACCCGCTGTGGAAAGGTCTCACATGACTCACGGACCCGCAGGTGACTCCTCGACAGCTGTGGATTACGAGGAGTCCGAGCACAGCGGCCGCGTCGTTCTCATCGCGTCCGTCGCCGCGCTCGGCGGCCTTCTGTTCGGCTATGACAGCGCGGTCATCAACGGCGCGGTCGCGGCGGTCGAGGACCACTTCCAGATCAGCAAGGCGGTGACGGGCGTGGCCGTTGCGGCGGCCCTGATCGGCGCCGCGGTGGGTGCGCTTGCCGGCGGTCGGCTAGCCGACAAGATCGGACGGCTGTCAGTGATGAAGATCGCCGCGCTGCTGTTCTTCATCAGCGCTTTCGGCACCGGCCTGGCGACCAACATCTGGATGTTCACGATCTTCCGCATCGTGGGTGGCATCGGCGTCGGCGTGGCTTCGGTCATCGCACCGGCCTATATCGCCGAAACATCGCCGCCGCGGATCCGCGGCAGGTTGGGCTCGTTGCAGCAGCTGGCTATCGTCTCGGGCATTTTCATCTCGCTGGCGATCGATGCACTGCTGGCCCGCCTCGCGGGCGGGTCGCGCGAGGAACTCTGGCTGGGGATGGCGGCCTGGCGCTGGATGTTAGTCGTTATGGCGGTGCCCGCCGTGGTCTACGGCGTTCTGGCGTTCACAATCCCCGAATCACCACGTTATCTCGTTGCCACGTACCGGATTCCGGAGGCGCGGCGGGTGCTGACGAAATTGCTGGGGGAGAAGAACCTCGAGCTGACGATCACGCGCATCAAGGAATCGCTGAAGTCGGAGAAGCCGCCGTCGTGGCGCGATCTGCGTAAGCCGACCGGTGGGCTCTACGGCATCGTCTGGGTGGGTGTGCTGCTGTCGGTGTTCCAGCAGTTCGTCGGCATCAACGTGATCTTCTACTACTCGAACGTGCTGTGGGAGGCCGTCGGCTTCGGGGAGCAGCAGGCGTTCCTAATCACCGTGATCACGTCGGTGACCAACATCGTCACCACGCTGATCGCCATCGCGCTGATCGACAAGGTCGGACGCAAGCCGTTGTTGTTGATCGGGTCGACGGGCATGGCCATCACCCTCGGCACGATGGCGGTCATCTTCGGCACGGCACCGGTGGTCGACGGCCAGCCGAGCCTGGACGGAATCGCCGGTCCGATTGCGCTGGTGGCCGCAAACCTCTTCGTGGTCTCGTTCGGTATGTCGTGGGGTCCGGTGGTCTGGGTGCTGCTCGGTGAGATGTTCCCGAACCGCATCCGCGGCGCCGCGCTGGGTCTGGCCGCCGCAGCGCAGTGGCTCGCCAACTGTGCGATCACCGCGTCGTTCCCCGCACTCGGTGACTTCTCGCTCGGCATCGCCTACGGCTTCTACGCCATCTGCGCGGTGCTGTCGTTCCTGTTCGTGTGGAAATTCGTCGCCGAGACCAAGGGCAAACACCTCGAGGACATGGGCAACGAGGTCGCTTCGCAGCAGGAAACCGTCTGAGCGGCATCGACGAGTCGGTCGACGTCCTCGTCGCCGGCTCTGCCGGGGCACTGGCCGGAGCCTATACCGCTGCGCGGGAAGGGCTCTCGGTCGCGATCGTGGAGGCGAGCGACCGGTTCGGCGGCACCTTCGCCTATTCCGGGGGCGGCGGCATGTGGTACCCGTGCAATGCGGTGCTCACCCGCGCCGGATGTGACGACACGATCTCCGACGCGCTGCGTTACTACCGCGAGGTCGTCGGCGACCGCACACCCGCGGCTCTTCAGGAGACCTACGTCCGCGGCGGTGCCGCGCTGATCGACTACCTTGAACGCGACGAGCACTTCGCGTTCAAGATCCTGTCGTGGCCCGACTACTACAGTTCGGTGGCAGGCGCCCGCACGGACGGCATGCGCCACATCGTCTCCAAGGCGGTGCCCGACGAGCGTCTCGGCCGGTTCGCGGGCCTGGTTCGTGGGCCGCTGGACCATGAGCGCCTCGGGGCGCCGCGGCCCGACCTGCTCACCGGCGGGCGGGCGCTGGTCGGACGGTTCCTGTGGGCGATGGCCGACAACCCGGCGGTGACGGCCCATCTGTCCACCAGCCTCGTTGAGTTGGTCGTCGAGGCAGGTCGCATCGTCGGAGCGGTCGTAGAGCACAATGGCGAGCGCCGCACGATCACCGCGCGGCGCGGCGTGCTGCTCGCCACGGGCGGTTTCGAACAGAACGCCGACATGCGGGCCGAATTCGGCGTCCCGGGAAGCGCCCGCGACACCATGGGCGCCCCGGCCAACACCGGATCGGCCCATCGGGCGGCGATCGCTGTCGGGGCCGACGTGGACCTGATGGACCAGGCGTGGTGGTCGCCGGGGCTGATCCATCCGGACGGCCGCGCCGCTTTCGCGTTGTGCTTCACCGGCGGCATCTTCGTCGACCGTTCCGGCCGCCGCTTCGCCAACGAGTCGGCGCCCTACGACCGGTTGGGCCGCGCGATCCTGCGCGCGATGCGCGACGGCACGGTCGGGTCGCGGTACTGGATGGTCTACGACAGCCGAACCGGCGAGCAGCCGCCCGTGATGGCCACCAACGTCTCCTTCTCGCCGACCGAGCAGTACTTCGCCGAGGGTCTGTGGGTGCAGGCCGACACCCTGGCCGGGCTCGCCGATCAGATCGGTGTTCCGGCAACGCAGTTGGAAGACACCGTTCGCCGCTTCAACGAGTTCGCGGCGTCCGGCGTCGACGAGGACTTCGGTCGCGGCCGCGAATCGTTCGACCGGGCCTTCACCGGCGGCGCATCGCCGCTGGTGCCGATCGACACCCCGCCCTACCGCGCGGCGGCGTTCGGCGTATCCGACCTCGGCACCAAGGGCGGGCTGCGCACCGACACCGACGCCCGCGTCCTGGACGTCTCCGACCGGCCGATCGCGGGGCTGTATGCGGCGGGGAACACGATGGCGGCCGTCTCGGGAGAGACCTACCCCGGCGGGGGAAACCCGATCGGGGCGTCGCTGTTGTTCAGCCACCGCGCCGCACTGCACATGGCGCGTACGTGACCGGGGTCGGGCAAACCGGCGTGACCCGGCGGGTGCGAGCGTGACACAATCGCGTGCCGTGAAGACCTTCGACGCCCTGTTCGCTGAGCTCAGCGAACGCGCCCGGACCCGCCCCGCCGGTAGCGGCACCGTCGCCGCACTGGACGGCGGCGTGCACGGGATCGGCAAGAAGATCCTCGAGGAGGCCGGCGAGGTGTGGCTGGCGGCTGAACACGAGAGCGATGACGCGCTCGCCGAGGAGATCAGCCAGCTCCTGTACTGGACGCAGGTGCTGATGCTCTCGCGCGGCCTCACCCTCGACGAAGTCTACGAGAAGCTCTGATGTCTGCTCTTCGCCCGAGAGGCTCATCGCCGATGTCTGCTCTTCGCCCGAGAGGCTCATCGCCGATGTCTGCTCTTCGCGTCGCCGTCCCCAACAAGGGCACACTCTCCGAACCTGCGAGCGAGGTCCTGTCCGAAGCCGGCTACCGGCGCCGCACCGACCAAAAAGACCTGACGGTCGTCGACCCGGCCAACAATGTCGAGTTCTTCTTCCTGCGCCCCAAGGACATTGCGATCTATGTCGGTTCGGGGCAACTCGACTTCGGGATCACCGGCCGCGATCTGGCCGCGGAATCGGATGCGCCGGTGCGGGAGCGGTTGGCGCTGGGCTTCGGCTCGTCGTCGTTCCGGTATGCCGCCCCGGCCGGGCGCGATTGGAGGGTCGAGGATCTCGCGGGAAAGCGGATCGCGACCGCGTTCCCGAACCTGGTGCGAAAAGACCTGGCCGCGCATGGCATCGAGGCGACGGTGATCCGGCTCGACGGCGCCGTGGAGATCTCCGTGCAGCTCGGCGTCGCCGACGCGATCGCCGATGTGGTGGGCTCCGGACGAACACTGGGACTGCACAACCTGGTGGCGTTCGGCGATTCCCTGTGTGACTCCGAAGCGGTGCTGATCGAGCGGGACGGTGCGCCGGACAGCCCCACCGGTGCCCAATTGGTGGCCCGTGTGCAGGGTGTGGTTCGCGGCCAGCAGTACCTGATGCTCGATTACGACTGCCCGCGCAGCGTTCTCGACCGTGCGGTCGCGGTGACCCCCGGTCTCGAGTCGCCCACGATCGCTCCGCTCGCCGACCCGGCGTGGGTGGCGGTGCGCGCTCTGGTGCCCCGCCGCGACGTCAACAAGATCATGGACGAACTCGCCGCCATCGGCGCCAAGGCGATCCTGGCTTCTGACATCCGATTCTGTCGCCTGTGATTCAGCGCGAACCCTTCCGGCCTGCGTGTTAGCGTCCGGAGGTCCATAACACCGGCCGGAGGTCGCCATGACGCAGGTCCTGATTCTGGTACTCGCACTGTTGATCGGCGTCATCGCCGGCCTGCGCGCACTCACCGCACCGGCGGTGGTGTCCTGGGGCGCGCTGCTGGGGTGGATCGACGTGGACGGGAAATGGTCGGAGTGGATGGCGCATCCGATCACCGTCACCGTGTTGACCATCTTCCTGCTCGTCGAGCTGGTCACCGATCAGCTGCCGAAAACCCCCAGCCGTAAGACGACTCCCCAGTTCGCGACGCGTCTCATCACGGGCGCCTTCGCCGGCGCGGTGATCGGCAGTGCGTACTTTCACACGTTCAGTGCGCTCGGCGCGGGTGTCATCGGCGCGGTGCTCGGCACGATGGGCGGCGCGGCGGCACGTCAGCGGTTCGCCGACCTGCGCAACGGCCAGGACCGCCCTGGCGCGATCCTCGAAGACATCGTCGCGGTGGGTGGCGGCTTCCTGATCGTATTCCTCGTCAGCCTGGTGTGAACGGATGCCGTTTGAAATGGCTGAAGTGACAGAACGATTCGACGCGATCATCGTCGGTGCGGGGCAGGCCGGGCCACCATTGGCGGGCCGGCTCACGCAGGCAGGGCAGAAGGTCGCGGTGATCGAACGCAAACTCGTCGGCGGGACGTGCGTGAACTACGGATGTATCCCGACCAAGACCCTGGTCGCCAGCGCGCACGCCGCCCATCTGGCCCGCCGCGGCGCCGAATACGGTGTCAGTACAGGCGATATCGGCGTCGACATGACAAAGGTCAAGGCGCGCAAGGACAAGATCGTGCTCGATGACCGCGACGGCGTCGAGTCCTGGCTCGAAGGCATGGATGGATGCACGTTCATCCGCGGCCACGCACGCTTCTCCGATCCGCACACGATCCACGTCCACGACCGAGTGCTGCACGCGGACAGGATCTTCCTCAACGTCGGCGGTCGCGCCGTCGCACCCGACATGCCCGGGCTGGCGGATATCGACTACCTGACCAACGTCGGCATTCTCGAACTCGACACGGTGCCCGAACATCTCGTCATCATCGGCGGCAGCTATATCGCTCTGGAGTTCGCGCAGATGTACCGCCGCTTCGGGGCCGGGGTCACCGTGATCGAGAAGGGGCCGCGGCTGACCTCGCGTGAGGACGAGGACGTCTCGGCCGCGGTCAAAGACATCCTGGAGGCCGAGGAAATCGATATAGTCCTCGACGCCGACGCGATCCAATTCACCAAGACCGACAGCGGTTTCGAGGTCATCCCGAGCGACGGTGCGGCACCCATCGCAGGAACCCATCTGCTGATCGCGGTCGGGCGCACCCCCAACACCGACGACCTGGGGCTCGAGAATGCCGGGGTCGAAACCGACGCGCGCGGTTACATCGTCGTCGACGATCAATTGCGCACCAACGTCGAACACATCTGGGCCATGGGCGACTGCAACGGCAAGGGGGCTTTCACGCACACGTCGTACAACGACTTCGAGATCGTCGCGGCGAACCTGCTCGATGACGACCCGCGCCGGGTCAGCGACCGCATCACGACGTATGCGCTTTACATCGACCCGCCGCTGGGACGCGCTGGTCTGACCGAGGCGCAGGTGCGCGAGTCGGGTCGAAAGGCGTTGGTCGGCAAGCGTCCGATGACACGGGTCGGCCGCGCGGTGGAAAAAGGGGAGACGAAGGGCTTCATGAAAGTCGTCGTCGACGCCGAGACCGAGCAGATTCTGGGTGCGGCGATCCTCGGCGTCGGCGGTGACGAGGTTATCCACTCGATCCTCGACATCATGACCGCTGGGGTTCCCTACACCGCGATCTCGCGCACGATGCACATCCATCCGACGGTCAGCGAGCTGGTGCCTACGATGCTGCAGGAGATGACGCCGCTGACGTGACGGCTGGGTAGCCTGGCCAGTGGGCAGATATCCGTCAACCGCTGCCGGAAAGGCAACGCCGACTTGATGCCGAAGATGGTTGCTGTCGGATGCGTCATGGCGCTGGGTACGCTCGCGTGCCAACGTCACACCGAACCTGGCGCTGATGACGCCGTCGACCGGCTCCCTCTCAGCCTCGACGAAGTGAAGCAGATCAGCGGATTCGACGGATTCACACGCGACGTCGATACCGACCGACCCGCTGCCGACACGTATGTGCCCGACGGGCCTTGTCAGGCGCTCGCGGACCAACGGGTCGCGTTCGGAGACACCTGGATCCGGTTTCGATCGATCGCCGACAACGGTGAGTTGGTCAGCGGTCGGCCGCGCACGAGGGCGCCGGGTCCCGCCGTCGCTCCCTCGACGGTGACCGTGGTGGCATCCACCTTGCAAACCATCGCGGTCTACCCGAGCGAAGTCGAGGCACGCAACGTGTTCGACCGTCGTGTCGCAACAATGACCGAGTGCGTCGGGTTGAACATTCCCGGCTACAGCGGCACCGTCGCGCATCGCGATCTCGATACCGCGGTGTACACCAACAGCACCGGCGGCTGGGCGTTCGTTTTAGTCGTGAAATCAGCGATCCTGTCTGAAGTCTCGGTAATGGCTTTACCGGATGCCGAACGGATCGCCTCCGATATCTCCCATGTGATCATCGGCCGCATCAACTGACCGAAACGTGTCGACGATCGAATATCGTCGACGCATGCCCACCGCGTTGCCGAATCTCGATGCACTGATCGCCAAGGACGAGATCCGCGATCTCGTTCTTCAGTACTGCCGCGCAATGGATCGCGGTGACGTCGCGCTGGCCGCAACGCTGTACGAACGAGGCGCCCGCGACGAGCACGGCTTCAACGCCACAGACACCGCCCAGGAGTTCATCGACTCGATCGGAGCCTTACTCGGGGGACTGGCAGCGCTCCAGCACAACGTCACGAATCACCTCATCCGGATCACCGGACCCGATACCGCCGAAGGAGAGGTCTACGTGGTCGCCTACCACCGCGCCGAGCGTGCTGGTGTCGGGTATGTGCTGATCACCGGTGGCCGTTATCTCGACCGCTATTCAAAGCACGAAGGTCGGTGGAAGTTCGCCCACCGCAAATGCGTGGCCGACTGGACACACGAGTTCTCGTCGCCGCTCGCGACCGATGTCAAGAACCCGGTGTCCGGCAAGCTGGCCGAGGGGCGCATGGACGAGCAGGACCCCTCGTACGTGTTCTTCACTGCATTTCCACGCGGTGACCGGGCGTAGCCTACGAGGCCGCAGGAGATGACGCAGCTGCAGTGACCGAGCGGCCGACGATGAATTGCCGTGTCACCAAGGCGAACCGGTGACCGAGGTGCCGGTGGGTGGCGACGTCGGCTTGGTGGACCCCCTCGGGATCGGCGTCGACGTCCGTCTGCGCGCCGGCGCCGAGGAAGAAGCCGAGCCGGTTGAGGTCGTTCTCGCTCGCCTCCGAATGGTTCCAGCCCGGAGGCAGACCGAGGCTGACCCAGTGCATGTGGTGCTGCGCGGCGAACACCGCCAGCGACACCAACGTGTTCAACTTGTCGCCGCTCTTACCGCCGGAATTGGTGAACCCGGCCGCGACCTTGTCGCGCCACGCGCCGGTGAAGCAACGCCGCCCGGTCAACTCGGCGAAGCCCTGGAACGCCGCGGACACGTTGCCCATATAGGTCGCGCTCCCGAACACGATGCCGTCGGCCGAATCCAGAACGTCCCAGTCGGCGTCGGTCATCCGGTCGACGGCGACCGTTGCCACGACCGCGCCCGCCTCGCGCGCTCCCGCGGCCACCGCTTCGGCGAGTGTCGCGGTGTGCCCGAATCCAGAGTGGTAGGCAACTGCGACGGCAGGTGCGGCGATGTCAGATCCATTGTGCGTCATGTCAACTCATCCTGTCTGCGTGCTGTTGATCTCTGCGCGTCTGCGCAGCCAGTCCGGCAGCGGTGCGTGCTCCAGGTATGCCTGCAGCCGGTCCAGATAGGCGTGGGTTCCGCCGAGGAACCCGCCGGCGTTACGCACGCCTAGTCCCCGATGGGTGAACTTCAGCAGGGTGCCGGTGCCGTCTGGAGTCAGTTCGTAGCGCACGGTGCTGTCCTCGACGATGGGCTGACGCCACTCGTGTTCGAGGACGTGCGGCGGATCCCACACCAGAATGCGCCCGGTCATGCGCATCCGGTCCGGAGGTAGCGGCGGTCCGATGGGCACCATCTCGATTGTCCCGCCTTGCCGCGGTTCGATCGTCGTCGCGCCGAACCACTCTCGGCGTTCCTCGGGGTCGGCGATCGCGGACCAGACCGCCTCGATCGGAAAGGGCAGCCGGCGTTCGAACGTCAGGACGGCGCGCTCGCCGTCGATGGTCAACCGGCCGTTGCGGTCATTCATCGCCGCTCCCGTGCCTTGCTTCCAGATGACGCTCCAGTGCGTCGAGATGGTCGGTCCAGATGCGGCGGTAACGCGCGATCCAGTCGTCGATTGCCATCAGTCCGTCGGCGCGAAGCGCATAGATGCGGCGCTGCGCGTCGGGCCGCACCTCCACCAGTCCGACTTCCCGCAGCACCCGCAGATGCCGGGACACCGTCGGCTGGGTCAGCCCCGGCAGGCTCGCGACCAGTTCACCCGCGGTGCGTTCACCGTCGACGAGCTGGTCGAGCAGTGCGCGACGACTCGGCTCGGCGACCGCTTCGAAGACGTCCATGCGGCTAGTATTACAGTTTGTCTATATAGACGCAAGCACATATTGCTCAGCTCGCGCTGAGTGGGTTGTATTCGGCGATCAGTTTCTCGAGCCGGGCCTCGTCGAGCCTCACCCGGATGGTGGCGGCTTCTTGTTGGTCGCGGATCACCTTGGCCAGGGTGAACGAACTGGTGACCAGAAACAGCGCCGTCATGCCCAGGAACAGCCGCTGCCAGGAGTCGAGGGGAAGGAACAAGATCCCGCCGACCAGTCCGAGCAGGCTGACGCCGAAAGCGATTGCGGCTTGCAGGAAGTAGGCGGCGGTGGTCCGCGAGGTGGTAGGTGTGTCCATGCCGCCAGCCTGCAGGCGCAGCCGACGGCGGGGGTAGGTAGAACTACCCGACCTTCGACCTCTGTGCCGCGCGTATCAGGCGCAACTGGCCGATCTCGGCGGTGTTCTTGGTCAATTCGACGTTCACCCACAGCGCGGTGTGCGCGACGGTGTGGCCCGAGTCCTCGCCCCACGGGTACGCCGAGGGGGCGTTCGGGTCGACGCCGGCCAACACCTTTCGCCAGCGGTCGGCGAGGTGACGCAGTCGGGCGACGACGGCGGCGCCCTCACCCGGCCACGTGACGTCGCGGGGCTCCCGCGGTGCTTCGCCGGTCAGGTGATTGATCGCGCTCGACCACCACCAGTCGACGTGCCACGTAAGCCACGCGATCGTCGGTACGGGGATGGGCCGCGGTTCGGTGTCCGACCAGTCCGCATGCCACACACCGCCCGCATCCGGCCGCACCGTCCACGTCACCTCCGTGGGCTCCCAGAGGAAGTCGTCATCGGTGAGTGAGGCCAAGTGCAGGTCGGCCAACGCCCACACGAGGTCGAACTGCCACCGGAGGTCGACGGTCACGGGCGGCGTTGCACCAGCAGGGTCTGCGCCGAGGTGCCGATGAAGCCCTGCCGATCGAAGAGTTCGGCCGTGGTCACTCCGATGCCGTCAGGGCCGATCGAGCCACGGGCACGAACCGCGAAGTCGTCACCCGTTGGCAGGCGGTGAAGATGCACGGCGGTGTCCGTGTTCATGAACACGAACGACTCCGGGTCCAACGCCGCGCCTGCACCGTTGGCGCTGTCCACGACCATCGTGAGCCGCTGCAGCGCGGTTGTCGGCTCCGAATCGACAAGCGCGACAAGCGGACTCATCCACACCACGTGTCCGGTCTGTCCGGTCTCGGGTTGGCGACGCCAGCTCACCGTCTCCAGGTAGCCTTTCGCGCCGACCCAGCCGTGCGGCACCTCCACGGCGGTGCCCTCGATGAGTGGGGGATAGCGGTCGGTAGCCGCGTCGGCGGTGTCGCTGGTCGCCAACAGCCATGCCGTCACGCGGGCCACCGCGCGCCGTGTGCCGTCGGGCCGGGTGTGGAGCATCTCGGCGGCCATCAGCGAGATTCGCGCGCCTGGGCGTTCGACCCAAGCCCGGACCCACAGCTGCTCGACCGGTATCGCCCCCAGGATGTCCAGAGTCAAGCGTCCGATGCGCAGTCCCGAGTCGCCGGCCAGCTCCTCGATGCGTTTGGTCATCAGCGCCAACGGCGGTGAGCCGTGCTGGATTGCGGGATTCCAGTTGCTGCGGGTGCCGTCTGTGGACTCGAAGACCTCGAATTCGTCGTCGGTGCCGACACGGCGGTAGTGGCACTCGATCATGCCTCGGCTCCCGCTCGTTCCGGTCCTCGCTGCGCTGCGATCCTCGCTCGTGGTCGCCTTCGGGCGATCACGCCGCAGGCTCCGCAGCCCGCAGCACAATGTCCTCGGCGGTCGGCGATCCCTCGTCGGGTGAATCCGGCCAACCCGGATACGGCGGCGGGGTGCCGCCGAACACCGGGCAGTGCGCATGGTGGGCGCACCAGTCGCACATCGCCGACGGCTTCGGGCGGAAATCACCGGTGGCTCCGGCGTTCTGGATTGCCCGCCAGATGGCGGTCAGGGTCTTCTCGAACCTCATCAGTTCGTCGAGGTCCGGGGTGTAGTCGAGGATCTGACCGTCGGCCAGGTACAGCAGCCGCAGCCGCGCAGGCAGCACGCCACGCGAGCGCAGCGCCACCGCGTAGAACTTCATCTGGAACATGGCCTTGAACTCCGCGAGCGCCCGCGCCTCGGGCGGCGCCTTGCCGGTCTTGTAGTCGACCACCCGCAGCTCACCCGTCGGGGCGACGTCGATGCGATCGACGAAGCCGCGCAGCAGCGTCCCGTCCGCGAGTTCGACCTCGACGCGCTGTTCACAACTCTGCGGGTCGAAGCGGGTGGGATCCTCGAGCCGGTAGTAGCCGGCCAGCAGGTCGCGCGCCTCCATCAGCAGCGTGGTCCGCACCTCGGGGGCGAACTCGTCGGCGATGTCAGGGTGGTCGGCGACGATGCGGTCCCAGGCCGGCTCGACAAGCGTCATCGCAGTTTCCGGACGGCGCTGGGCGGCCGGCAGCGCGTACAGCTGCTCGAGCGCCGCGTGCACCACCGAACCGCGGACCTGGGCGGCGGACGACGGCTCGGGCAGCCGGTCGATCGCGCGGAAGCGGTACAGCAGCGGGCACTGCTTGAAGTCGGCGGCCCGTGAGGGCGACAGCGCCGGGCGCCGCAGCTTCTGCTCGCTCCGGTCGTTCATAGCGCCAGCCTAAGACCGGTGTCCGACAACCCCGGTACCCACGGCGGCGCGTCTACTGGCAGGCTGAACGACTGTGCCAAGGACCGGTCCGTTCGCCGTCGGCGATCGGGTGCAGCTCACCGACGCCAAGGGTCGTCACTACACGATGCTGTTGACGCCCGGCGGGGAGTTCCACACCCATCGCGGCGTCATCGCCCTCGACTCCGTGATCGGGCTGCCCGAGGGCAGTGTGGTCAAATCCACCAACGGCGACCAGTTTCTGGTGCTGCGGCCGCTGCTCGTCGACTACGTGATGTCGATGCCGCGCGGCGCCCAGGTCGTCTACCCCAAGGACGCCGCCCAGATCGTGCACGAGGGCGACATCTTCCCCGGCGCCCGGGTGTTGGAGGCCGGTGCCGGCTCCGGCGCGCTGACGTGCTCGCTGCTGCGGGCCGTCGGCCCCGAGGGACGGGTGATCTCCTACGAGGTCCGCGAGGACCACGCTCACCACGCCGAGCGCAATGTCGCGACCTTTTTCGGTGAGGCCCCGGCGAACTGGGAGCTCGTGGTCGCCGACCTGACCACCTACAGCGGTCCGGAGGTCGACCGCGTCGTCCTTGACATGCTCGCTCCCTGGGAGGTCTTGGACACGGTCGCTGGTGCACTGGTCGCCGGAGGCGTGCTGATGGTCTACGTCGCGACCGTCACGCAGTTGTCGCGAGTGGTCGAGGCGCTGCGCGAGCAGCAGTGCTGGACCGAGCCTCGGGCCTGGGAGAGCATGCAGCGCTACTGGCACGTCGTCGGTCTGGCGGTGCGCCCGCAACACACGATGCGCGGCCATACGGCGTTCTTGGTCTGCGCGCGCAAGCTGGCGCCGGGCGCGGTGGCGCCGATGCCGCTGCGGCGTAAACGACAACTCGGCACCTGACCTTTGCGGGGTTGATACCACGCACCTGGCGATTAACGGGTCAAGGCGCGATTGTCAGTCGTCGGTGCTGCGCCGCAACCCGCGCCGGGCCGACAGCAGCTCGAACTCCGGGCGCGCGGCCACCAGACGTTCAGCGGCGTCGAGCACCTCGACGACATGCCCACGGTCGGCGGCCACCAGAGCCACCCCGACGTTGGCCCGCCGGTGCAGTTCCTGGGCGCCGGTTTCGGCGGCCGAGAGGGCGAATCGGCGATGCAGTTCGGCGATCACCGGCCGGATCGCCGAGCGCTTCTGCTTGAGCGAGCGCACGTCGCCGAGCAGCAGGTCGAATTCGAGCCAACCGATCCACATCGGCGGCTCACGGCGTCGGTGTCGGCGTCGGCGTCGGTGTCGGCGTTGGGGCCGGACCGAGCTGCAACAGCGCGTCGGTCGTCGAACGGGTCAGCTGCCAATGGTTGTCGGCGAAGCGGAACTGCATCGGGAACGTGAACTCGCCCGCCGTCGGGTTGGCGGTCCGCACGGTGACGATCGCCTGAACGACACCGTCGGCGCCGTCGGACCACGTCAGATCCTTCGCCTCGAACGTCGCCGGTGCGTAGCCGCCGTCTCGCAGCGCGACGGCGAACTTGTCCATCGATTCACCGTCGGCCGCGGTGGCGTCCTCGATCAGGTGGAGCTTCTCGGCCCCGGGAACGTTGGCGTCGGCGATGCGCGCCAGCACGTCGGTTAGCGCCTCGGGAGGCGGCAGGGGTGCGCTCGTCGCCCCCGGGTCCGGCGGCTGCACCGTCGGCGACGTCGCGGCCGGCGGCTCGGTCGCCGCGGGGGATTCGGTTGCCGGTTCGTCGGCGCCACATCCGCAAAGCCCGAGCGCCGCCGCAAACGCGACGGCGCTCAGGACTGCGAAACGGTTGGTGCGGCGCACCGGGCTCCTAGCCGACGGCGGACAGCAGCGCCATCAGCGACTGCTTGGCCATCTGCCAGCCGGTCGGGCTCGGGCCGGGCACGAACTGGATGTTCTGGCTGGCCGTGCCGCCGGTGGCGGCGGTCGCGGTGACATCGGCCGACACGACGGGGCCGTTCTGGTCGATGTTCGCCACCGAGAAGCTCAACGGGAACTTGCCTTCGGCGGCCGCCTCACGGAGCTTGGTGTCGGCAACGCGGCTCTCGATGCGCCCGATGCCACCCTGGATGTACGGCGCTTTGCTGGCGGCCGTGCCGGACGTGCCGAGCGCCTGCAGCGTCTGCAGAAGCGCGCCTTCGAGTTCGGGAGCCGGGGCCTGCGGCATCGGGATGTCCCAAACAACCGGGGTGACGGTCGGTGCGGCGGCTACGTTGGAGGATGCAATGGACGTCACACCTGCCGCAGCACCGCCGACAACAGCAACCGCTGCAACGCCGGTAACGAGGGCTTTCAGGGGCACGATTTTCCTTTCGATCGGACCAACACATCAGAGAGGTTAACAGTGGTGCAGGTGTGTCGAATTGCTACACCGCACACAAAGGCTGAATCGCCGGTAGCTTTGAAGTTGTTACTGCACCAACTTTCGGTGCGGGGAGGGGCGCAATATGAGTGAATCAGACCGTTCTGACGCTTTCGCAGAGGGTTTTGACGCCCGAGGATCCGGCCTGTCCAGTGAGGACGCGGCCGAGCTCGAGGAGCTCCGCCGGGAGGCTGTCGTCTTGCGAGAGCAGTTGGAGAACGCGGTCGGGCCCCAGAGTGGGTTGCGCAGCGCCCGAGATGTTCATCAGCTCGAGGCGCGCATCGACTCCCTCGCCGCCCGCAACACCAAGCTGATGGAGACCCTCAAGGAGGCCCGCCAGCAGCTGCTCGCGTTGCGCGAAGAGGTCGACCGCCTGGGCCAGCCGCCGAGCGGATACGGCGTACTGCTTGGTGTCCAGGACGACGAAACCGTCGACGTGTTCACGTCCGGGCGCAAGATGCGGCTGACGTGCTCGCCGAACATCGACACCAAGTCGCTCAAGCAGGGCCAGACCGTCCGCCTCAACGAGGCCCTGACGGTCGTGGAGGCCGGCAACTTCGAGGCGGTCGGCGAGATCAGCACACTGCGCGAGATCCTGTCCGACGGACACCGCGCGCTGGTGGTCGGGCACGCCGACGAGGAGCGCATCGTCTGGCTTGCCGAGCCGCTTGTCGCCGCCGAGGACCTGCCGGAGCGCTACGACGACGACCTGAACGACGACAGCCGTCCCCGCAAGCTGCGTCCGGGGGACTCGCTGCTGGTCGACACCAAGGCCGGATACGCGTTCGAGCGCATCCCCAAGGCCGAGGTCGAGGACCTCGTGCTCGAAGAGGTGCCCGACGTCAGCTACAACGACATCGGCGGCCTGGGCCGCCAGATCGAGCAGATCCGCGACGCCGTCGAACTGCCGTTCCTGCACAAGGAGCTGTACCGGGAGTACTCGCTGCGCCCGCCCAAGGGTGTGCTGCTCTACGGTCCGCCCGGTTGCGGCAAGACGCTGATCGCCAAGGCCGTGGCCAACTCGCTGGCCAAGAAGATGGCCGAGGTGCGTGGCGACGACGCCCGCGAGGCGAAGAGCTACTTCCTCAACATCAAGGGTCCGGAGCTGCTGAACAAGTTCGTCGGTGAGACCGAGCGTCACATCCGGCTGATCTTCCAGCGCGCGCGGGAGAAGGCGTCCGAAGGCACCCCGGTGATCGTGTTCTTCGACGAGATGGACTCGATCTTCCGTACCCGTGGCACCGGTGTGAGCTCCGATGTGGAGACGACGGTTGTGCCGCAGCTGCTTTCGGAGATCGACGGCGTCGAGGGCTTGGAGAACGTCATCGTCATCGGTGCCTCCAACCGCGAGGACATGATCGATCCGGCGATCCTGCGGCCCGGCCGCCTGGACGTCAAGATCAAGATCGAGCGTCCGGATGCCGAAGCGGCCCAAGACATCTTCAGCAAGTACCTCACCGAAGAACTGCCGGTCAACGAGGACGACCTCGCGGAGTTCGACGGGGACCGCTCGCTGACGATCAAGGCGATGATCGAGAAGGTCGTCGACCGGATGTACGCCGAGATCGACGACAACCGCTTCCTTGAGGTGACTTACGCCAACGGCGACAAAGAGGTCATGTACTTCAAGGACTTCAACTCCGGTGCGATGATCCAGAACGTCGTCGACCGGGCCAAGAAGTACGCGATCAAGTCGGTGCTGGAGACCGGCAGCAAGGGGCTGCGGATCCAGCATCTGCTGGACTCGATCGTCGACGAGTTCGCCGAGAACGAGGACCTGCCCAACACCACCAATCCCGATGACTGGGCACGGATCTCGGGTAAGAAGGGCGAGCGGATCGTCTACATCCGCACGTTGGTCACCGGTAAGAGCTCGTCGGCCAGCCGGGCGATCGACACCGAGTCCAACCTGGGCCAGTACCTGTAGCTCACCTCCCCTTCTTGCCGCGAGCGGCCGTGTTTGCACACGGCGCGCCGCGGTTGTGCAGCAATTCGCGCACGCTCGCGCGCGTCGAGGGATACCGTCGCGTCATGTCAGCGGACGAGCTGTCGGTCACGGATGGTGTTTTCGGCAAGCGGTACGGCGAAGTGCTGCTCGTCAAGTCCACGCCGTCCGGCGCCGAAGCCACGGTGTACAACACGTTTCCGCTCAATGACTGCCCGGCCGACTTGTGGAACGCGCTCGACGCGCAGGCGATCGCCCAGGAGAACGGCGCTGTAGCCACGCTGCTCAACGGGCCGCGGTACTGGCTGATGAGCAGCATCGGCAAGAAGGACCGGGAGACGTTGGAGCGCAAAAGTTTCGGTGGAATCGAGATGCTGCGGCAGGCCACCGTGAAGCTCGCGTCGATGAACCCGGCCCCGTATCAGCTGAACCGGGTGGACCGGAAGGCGGTCTTCACGTTCGATGCGGGCCGCGAGATCTACGAACTGATCGATCCGGACGGCAGGCACTGGGTCATGCAGACGTTCAGCCAGACGGTCGACCCGTCGCTCACGCTGAGTGACCTCCCCGGCCTCGCCGCCAGGCTGTCGCTGCCCGGGGGCTGGTCCTATCGGGCGCGCACCCCGTCGTCGCCGCTCGTCGTCGACACCGCCACCGAGGACGCCTGCGTGACGCAGGACGATCTCGCCAACAGTTACTCGCTGGTGGCCTCCATCGCGCGGTAGGCGTCGCGGCCGGCCAGGCTGACCGCGACGTCGGCGATCAGCGGGTCGAAGAAGCGCTCGCGATACAACGGATCCACGCTGGTGCTGACGGTGAAGTACAGACCGGACAGCACGGCGACGAAAAGCGATACGTGCACGATGGTCTGCGGCACCGGCACGTTGACGCCGAACCACGTTCCCGGACAGGGTGGTTCGCCGACCGGACAGGACTGCTCCGACGCCCACAGCACCGCGACGTCGTCAGGGACGGCGACGATGCCCAACGCAAGAAAGAATATGAACAGTCCGGTCGTGAAGAACACCACCTGTATCGTCTGGGAAAACACCATCACCGCAACGACATTGACCTGTTCGGCCAGCGACAGCGGCGTGCGTTCCGGGCGCGTGCCGGGCGCGACGGCCAGCGGTGTGCCCTCGAGCAGCTTGGCCGGATCGTTTTGTTCGGCGCGATCTTCACGCAGCGTCCGAACCTCGTCGCGAATCGTGGTGACCACGAAGATCAGTGCGACCAGGGCCAGGAAGCCGATTGTCTGCCAGAGCCGTTGGCGTGGCATCCGAGCGGCCAGCTGCCACAACTCACCGGTGAAGTACACCACAACGGTGAGCATCAGGAGCGGCAGCGCCCGACTCATCAGTGTTCCGAGCGCACCGAGTTGCACCCAGGCAAATCGCAGCGCCCACAACGCTATCGCGCCGATACCGAGATAGGTGAGCCAGATCGCGACCACGGCGACGACCCCGAACCCCACGGCCTCGAAAGCCGCGATACCCGAAAAACCGCTGTCGGCGAAAGGAAGTCCCAGCACGAACACCGCCATCACCACCAATGCCGCTGAGCGTCGTCCGGCCTCGCTGTGCGCGGTGCCGATGCGGTGCAGGAGATGTAACCCGAACGGAGCCGCCACCAACAGCGCGGTCAGCACTCCCAACCGGATCGCATAGCCGATGTCGGGATCATCGCCGGTGAGATCGGCCAGCAACATCGTCAGCGAAATCACCGCTCCGACACCGCTGACCGTCGGGGCGGAGCGTTCGATCAGCGCCCCGGAGCGAACCCGTCGCGTGAGAACCAGCGGCAGCCCGCGATGCAGGAACCAGTTGTGCACCCGACGCATGTCCGACACGGGCATATTGTGCGCGAGATTCACTCCGGCAGGCGCTCACCGCGCCGGAACGGCGGTCCGGTAGCGGTTGCGGGCGGCCAGCGTGAGCCACAGATCGTCGAGCAGAGGGGCGATGAACCGGTCGTGATAGGCGTCGTCGCCCACCGCGCGGGCGCTGACGTACATGAACGTCAACGCTCCGAGAAACAGGGTCACTTGGATCAGCGCATCCGGAACCGGGATCGTCATGCCGAGGAATTGCCCGTCGCTGGATCCGTTGCGGGTCCATGCCGCGAGCAGCTCGGGGGAGAGCAGGATGAGGCCCAGCACCAGGAACAACAGCGCCGTAACCGTGGCCACGACCAAGATGTGGGCCAGCTGCGACACCGCGAGTACGAAGTACACGTTCCACCGCTCGGGCCGGCTCAGCGGCTTCACCTGCGCAGGATCGGGCATGTCGGCGAACGGAGTGCCGTCCAGCTTTGCGGAGTGACCCGGGTCCGGATCGGTGTCGTTGACCATGGGGCGCAACCGGTCCACGATCACCGACGCGACGAATGCCGCCGCGATCGCGGTGAGGAACGACAGCGCCAGCCAGAGTCGGGTGCGTGAGATCGTCGCCGCCATCAGCCACACCGGCGAGTTGAAGAACACCAGGAACGTCAACAGCAGCACGGGCAGAGCGCGCAACAGTAGTGAGCCGGCCGCGCTCAGATGCGCGAGGGTCACGCGGGCGGCCCAGCCCAGTATCGAGCCGACGCCCAACGCGGTGAGCGCCAGGATTGCCGCGATGGCCACTGTCACCCACACCAGGTTCCTCGGCAGGTACGGGCTCGGGCCGCCGAACACACCGCCCAGCACCGCGACTGCGACAGCGACCGCTGCGGCTGCGAGGCGACCCCGCTGAAGTGGGATGCGCGACACCCACCAACCCAGCGCCGCCGCCACCGGCAGCACCAGAATCAGCAGCACCAGCACGAACCACTCGCCCCGCGTCGGCCGTCCGTCGATGTCGATTGCGTGCTTACCCGTCAACGACACCACGGCGATGGTGTTGGCCATCAGCACCGCGAATGCGGCGAGGGCGGGGGCCGACCGCGACCACAGCTGGCGCACCGAACGGCTGGGCCGCAGCACCGCAGGCAGGCCGTGCACGAGGAACCACCGTTCGGCCGCCTGACGGCGCGCCGCATCGATGGGGGCGGGATCGACCGGATCGGATGGCACGGTCGCAGGCTACTTTCCGCCGTCACCTAGGCTTGACGACATGCAACGGATTATCGGGACCGAGGTCGAGTACGGCATCTCGTCGCCGTCCGACCCGACCGCGAATCCGATTCTGACCTCCACCCAGGCTGTGCTCGCGTACGCCGCGGCGGCCGGGATCCAGCGCGCCAAGCGCACGCGCTGGGACTACGAGGTGGAATCGCCGCTGCGCGACGCCCGTGGCTTCGACCTCAGCCGGTCGGCGGGGCCGCCGCCGGTCGTCGACGCGGACGAGGTCGGCGCGGCGAACATGATCCTGACCAACGGTGCCCGCCTGTACGTCGACCACGCCCATCCGGAGTACTCCGCACCCGAGTGCACCGACCCGCTGGACGCCGTGATCTGGGACAAGGCGGGCGAGCGCGTAATGGAGGCCGCCGCGCGGCACGTCGCCAGCGTGCCCGGCGCCGTGAAACTGCAGCTCTACAAGAACAACGTCGACGGTAAGGGCGCCTCCTACGGGTCGCACGAGAACTACCTGATGAGCCGGCAGACCCCGTTCTCCGCGGTGATCGCCGGACTGACGCCGTTTCTGGTGTCGCGCCAGGTCGTGACCGGTTCGGGGCGCGTGGGCATCGGTCCCTCCGGCGACGAGCCGGGCTTCCAGCTGTCGCAGCGCTCCGACTACATCGAGGTGGAGGTCGGCCTCGAGACGACACTCAAGCGCGGCATCATCAACACCCGCGACGAGCCGCACGCCGACGCCGACAAGTACCGCAGGCTGCACGTGATCATCGGCGATGCGAACCTGTCGGAGACCTCGACGTATCTCAAGCTCGGCACCACCGCGCTCGTGCTGGACCTGATCGAAGAGGGGATGGATCTCAGCGATCTGGCACTGGCCCGTCCCGTGCACGCGGTGCATGTGATCAGCCGCGACCCGTCGCTGCGCGCCACCGTCGCGCTGGCCGACGGTCGCGAGGTGACCGGCCTTGCGCTGCAACGGATGTACCTCGACCGGGTGGCCAAGCTCGTGGACAGCCGCGATCCGGACCCGCGTGCCGCCGACATCGTCAAGATGTGGGCCGAAGTCCTCGACCTGTTGGAGCGCGATCCGATGGAGTGCGCGGAGATCCTGGACTGGCCGGCCAAGCTGCGCCTGCTCGAGGGTTTCCGTCATCGCGAGAACCTGGGCTGGTCGGCGCCGCGGCTGCATCTGGTCGACCTGCAGTACTCCGATGTGCGGCTGGACAAGGGCCTCTACAACCGGCTGGTGGCCCGCGGGTCGATGAAGCGGCTGGTGACCGAGCAGCAGGTGCTGGACGCGGTCGACAACCCGCCGACCGACACGCGCGCGTACTTCCGCGGTGAGTGCCTGCGCCGCTTCGGGGCCGACATCGCCGCGGCGAGCTGGGACTCGGTGATATTCGATCTGGGCGGTGATTCGCTGGTCCGGATTCCCACCCTGGAGCCGCTGCGGGGCAGTAAGGCGCACGTCGGAGCCCTTCTGGACTCCGTGGACAGCGCCGTGGAACTGGTAGAACAGCTCACCAACTAGGCGCGCTATCGCAGGCAATCAGCGCGGCGACCGGTAATGTGGAGTCACGGCGGGCAGCAGTGAGCCCGCCGACAACTTACGCAGGAGGCAGCGATGGCTCAGGAGCAGACCAAGCGTGGCGGTGGTGGCGGCGAGGACGACGACCTCACCGGCAGCACGGCCGCCGGGCAGGAGCGTCGCGAGAAGCTGGCCGAGGACACCGACGACCTGCTCGACGAGATCGACGACGTCCTCGAGGAGAACGCCGAGGACTTCGTGCGCGCATACGTCCAGAAAGGTGGACAGTGACCTGGCCGCACCGCGACAAGCTGGCCTTTCCCTCGCCCCTACCTGGAGCCCCATCCGTTCCCGTGGACCTGTCGTCCTTCTCTGAACTCCTGCGCCGCCAGGCGCCCGAACTTCTACCCGCCCACGCAGGCGACGCCCATTCGGACTTCCTGCCCCACGGCACCACGATCGTCGCGCTGAAGTTCCCCGGCGGTGTGGTCATGGCCGGTGACCGCCGCGCCACCCAGGGTCACATGATCGCCAGCCGCGACGTGCAGAAGGTGTACATCACCGACGATTACACGGCCACGGGCATCGCCGGGACCGCGGCCATCGCGGTCGAGTTCGCCCGCCTCTACGCCGTCGAACTCGAGCACTACGAGAAGTTGGAAGGCGTCGCACTGACCTTCCCCGGCAAGGTGAACCGGCTCGCGACCATGGTGCGCGGCAACCTCGGTGCGGCCCTGCAGGGTTTCGTCGCGTTGCCGCTGCTCGCCGGCTACGACCTCGACGACCCCAACCCGCAAGCGGCAGGGCGCATCGTGTCCTTCGACGCGGCGGGCGGCTGGAACTTCGAAGAAGAGGGCTACCAGTCGGTGGGCTCGGGCTCCATCTTCGCCAAGTCGTCGATGAAGAAACTGTATTCACAAGTGACGGATGGCGATTCGGCGCTGCGGGTGGCCATCGAGGCGCTCTACGACGCCGCCGACGACGATTCGGCGACCGGTGGGCCCGACCTCGTGCGCGGTATCTACCCGACCGCGGTGATCATCGACGCCGACGGCGCCGAAGAGGTGACCGAGGAGCGCATCGCCGAGTTCGCCCGTCTGGTGATCGAAAACCGTTCGCGCGCTGACACATTCGGCCCGGACGCTGTCCACCGTTCGACCGATGCGCGGGGAGATTCGTGAGCTTTCCCTATTTCATCTCGCCCGAACAGGCGATGCGTGAGCGGTCCGAGCTCGCGCGCAAGGGTATCGCCAGGGGGCGCAGCGTCGTGGCGCTGGCCTATGCCGACGGCGTGCTGTTCGTCGCCGAGAACCCGTCCCGCTCGCTGCAGAAGGTGAGCGAGCTCTACGACCGGGTGGGGTTCGCCGCCGTCGGGCGGTTCAACGAGTTCGACAACCTGCGCCGCGGCGGCATTCAGTACGCCGACACCAGGGGTTATGCCTACGCGCGCCGCGACGTCACCGGACGTCAGCTGGCCAACATCTACGCCCAGACGCTGGGCACCATCTTCACCGAACAGGCCAAGCCCTACGAGGTCGAGTTGTGTGTCGCAGAGGTCGCCCACTACGGCGAGTCCAAACCTCCGGAGATGTACCGCATCACCTATGACGGGTCGATCGCCGACGAGCCCCACTTCGTGGTCATGGGCGGAACGACGGAACCGATCATCGCCGCCCTCAACGACTCCTACACCGAGAACGCCAGCCTGGAAGACGCGGTGAAGATCGCGATCGACGCGCTGCACGCCGCGGGTAACGGCGGCACCGAACAGCGCGTGCTGGGACCCTCGACCCTCGAAGTGGCGATCCTGGACGCCAATCGGCCTCGGCGCGCGTTCCGTCGGATCACCGGCTCCGCCCTGGAGCTGCTGCTGCCGGCGGTGGAGGAGACTCCGCAGGACTCCGAACCCGCCGGGGAGTAGGTCAGCCGGCGGCCGGGGTCGGCCGAGCCCGGATGAGGATGAGTTCGGCGAACTGCTCAGGGCATTCCAGCGGCGTGAAATGTCCCGCGTCGTAAGCGAAGTGCACCTGCACGTCGCTGAAGTAATGCCCGAGTCGGTCCGACCACGCGGCCGGGAACAGCGGATCATGGTGCGGCCACACCACATCGGTGGGTACGTGGATCTTGATGGCGCGCTCGGGTGGCAGTTCGGTGAGCGACTGGGCGATCATCCCGGCACCCGCGCGGTACCACGCGATCGACGCGGTGAACGCGCCGGGCAGACCGTAATCGGCCACCAGCCGTTCCAGATCGTCATCGGACGCGGTGAAATTCGGCCCGGACCAATGCGTCCAGAAGTGCCGTAGGTAGTCGCGAACCAGATCGGGGTTCCCGTCGAGCAGCTGACCCGCCAGCGGCAATTGGTGGAAGGACTGATACCAGAACTCGCTCTGCGCCTTCGCGGTCAGGACGCGGTCACCGGCACCGGGCAGCGGCGGGGACAGCACCAGCGAGCGCACCAGATCCGGCTGCATACGAGCGACGCTCTGCGCGACGCGGCTGCCCACGTCGTAGCCGGCGAGCACCACCTCGGACAGCTCGAGCTCCTTGATCAGGCCGATGATGCTGCCCGCCTGCGCGGTGGCGCTGTAGAAGTGCCGGATCGCGACCGCGTGTTTGTCCGAGCCGCCGAACCCCCGCAGGTCCGGCACGACGACATCGGCGGCATCCCCGAGCAGCGGCACCACCCGGCGATAGTCGTGGCGGTTACCGGGCCAGCCGTGCAGCAGAACCACCGGCGGCGCGCCCCTGGCGCCGAACCGGTCGTAGGCGAGCCGGAACCCGTCGACGGGCGAGCTGCGCGACCACACCGGCTTATTTTGGCCAGATGTCATCCCGGTTGTTGTGAGGTTGCGCGATCCCTGCCGATATCGCCGGTGATGACCCCCAGGATCGCGCGCCATGCGTCCGAGGGCGCGTTGAGCACGTCGGAGTGGGCGCTGGGCCCGGCCATCGGCCGCCCGTCGTCGTACCGGCCGGCGGGCAACGTGATCACACCGGTCATCTCGTCGGGGTCGGCGCCGTGCGGGCCGCCCGGGATGCCCTGCACGGCGGCGATGAAGTCGCCGGGCGGTGTCATGGAGAAGCGCAGCACATGCGGGTTCCGGTTGTGCCAGTCACCGGGCTCGTGCACTCCGACACCCGCCCCCGCGGCAGCCACGTACATCGTGCGGTCCGAGATCATGCCCAACGCCTCCGCGGTGCCCACGATCGACCCGCCGTAGGAGTGGCCGACGACGGTGACCGGGATGCGCCGGCCCGTCGAGTCCACCGTGCGGTCGACATCTTCGGTGAAGGCGACCAGCCGCGGCGCCATGGCCAGCGCGTAACGCGGGTCGGCCGCCGCCGCCAGACCGCTCACGACGTTGTCGCCGCGCGGAAACGGCCCGCCGAGATAGGTGATGGCGGCGACGTCGCCGCGGGTCGCCGAGACGAACCGGCGCGCGGTCCCGACGTTGGCCGCCGATCCGGTGATCGTCGTATTCAGCCCCGGTACGAGCACGGCGACGCTGGAGGCCGTCGCGACGTTGCCGTGCAGTTCCACCAGCGACGAACGGCCGGGGTCGAACGCCAGCACCTGGCGATCCAGGCGGGCGCGTCCGCCTGCGGGGTCGTCGATCTCTCCGAGCAGCTCCCGATACACCGCGAGCCGTTGCGGGTCGGGCTCGCGCAGCACGGCCTGTGCCACGTTGGTGCGGTTGGCCTCGACCCGCATCTCCCACGGCACGCCGTCGGTATTGCCCACCTGTGATGGGAATCCGTCGATCAACCGCTGCTGCTGCTCGGGCGTCATGGCCGCGATCTGATCGGCGATCCCGTCCTGGCCGGTGACCGGCCATGCGGCGACGACGTCGGCATCGGCGGGCTGACGACCGGCGGCAGGCAACGCGAAGGCCTCGACGATGTCGTCCGCAGCGTCGGCGTCCGCGGCGTCCAGGCGGTTCAGCGCCTCGGCGAGTTGGCCGGTCAGCTCGGCCGCACGCACGGTGAGCATCTCGATGGCGACCGGCGGGGCACCTCCGGACAGCGCGACCAGCAGCGGCGACGGCGGGTCGTGCTTCGCGACCGCCCCGGCGTCGTCGACAGAAAAACCTTCGGCGCGCGCGGTGGTGACCACGGCCATCACGTCGGCTCGGGCGGCGCTGATCTGAGCGGCGCCGTCGCGGGCCGCCGCGGCGGCGAGCACGAGTGCGCGCGAGAGCGTATCGGCCGTCGCCACAATGTTTTTCGCGCGGTGGCGGGCCGTGTCCGCGGCAGCACCGGTCCAGAAGCTGAATTCGGCGGCCAGGGAGTCGGCGTGCACGCACACGGACCGGGCGTTGCGGTCCCACCCGTCGGCCAGCCGGACCAGCGCGCCTGGAGACCAGGCTTCGGCCTGGCCGATGGTCGGCCGCGTCACCGCCCTACGCGGTCGGCGGTGCGTTGCTCCGCGCGCTCGAACGCGTCCGCAGAGATTCGGGCCGCGAGCGCCCATCCGCGCATGTTGGCGACGACCTCGGCGAGCCCGGGTGCGACGGGCGCTGACGTGGCGACGTCGGCGACGGCCGCGCCGGGCAGCTCACCCGGATTCAATTCGGGCCAACGCATCTCGGCGATCCGGTCGGCGGCGGTCATGACCCGGTCGGCGACCGCGCGCAGCTGCGTCAGGTCGATTTCAGTGATTTCCCCCATGGCTCATGCTGGCAGATTTCGCCGGCGGCCCGCTCGAGTTATCCACAGGCTTCGCCGCGACCCATCCGACATAGGTCAGCCACAGTCCCATCGCGGTCAGCAGGAGGAAGAAGATGCGGAATGCCAACAGGAGGCCGGGGCTCGACGTGGCGTCGGTGGCCCCCTCCTGGATCGCCGACGGGAAGGCCATCAGCCCCAACCCGCGTAGCGCGACGAACCAGCCGAACAGCGAAACCAGAACGGCGGTGACGCTGTACCAATACTGGTGGAACGCGATCACGACGAGGCCCATGGCCAGCATCATGGCGCCGAGCATCCACGGCAGCGCAGCGTTCTCGAACAGGTCGCCTGCCACGTGGTCAAGGACCGGTAACCGGATTGCAATGATCAGCGTGACGATGGCTTCATACGGGCCGAGCACCCGGCAGAAGAACCTGGTGCGCTGCTTGGCCTCGAGACGGGACTGGATCATGCCACCACTCCTAATTAATAAACCGACTGTCGGTCTATTATTAGCATAGGCGGTGACGCCGATCGACGTCAACGGCAGGAGGTGGACGGCAGTGGCGCGACAGGTCAACCCCGACGAGCGGGCTGCGAAGCGGCGCGAGATCCTCGACGCGACTCTGGGTCTCATGGAGGCCAAGGGTTACGAGCGGATGACCATCGACGACGTGCTCGAGAAGACGCGGATGTCGAAAGGCGCGCTGTACCATTATTTTTCCTCGAAGCAGGCGTTGCTGGAGGGCATCGTCGAAGAGATGGGAGAGGGCGGCGCGCGGCAGTTGCAGGCAGTCGTCGACGATGCCGACCTCGGGGCGCTCGACAAACTGCACGCCTACTTCCAGGCCGAAGAGACCTGGAAGGCCGAGAACGTCACGGTGGTGTCCACCCTCATGCGGCTACTACGGGACGAGAACAACGCCTTGTTGCGGCACAAGGTGACCCGGGACGCGATGCGGACCACCACGCCCATGCTGGAGCAGATCATCCGGCAAGGCTGCGGGGAGGGCGTTTTCGACACCGACTACCCGCACGAGGCGGCGGTGATCATCACCGGCATGGGGATACATCTTGCCGACGCATTCGTCGACGCGATCGAGGCTGACGGCGGTGTAGGTGCCGACCTCGGCGGTCCACGAATCCAAGCGGTGTTGGCGGCATACCTGCAGGCATTCGAGCGAATTCTGGGTGCGCCGACAGGTTCGTTGAGCCTCAAGTGAATTCAACAGTGCCCCACGCTTGACCCAGAACACGGCCGCGACCACCACCGCGACCCGGGTGACCGGCAGCGCACGTGCCAACTCCGGCACCAGGAAGCCGCGCCAGCCGATTTCCTCGCCGGCGGCCGCCGCCACGCCCGTCAACATGCCGGTGGTGCCCGTCAGTACGACGAACATCGCGGTCACCGCCCAGTCCGGCGTGCCGCCCAAGCTGAATTGCTCGGCGTCTGCTGCACGAACTCGGTGTTCGGGGAGCCGCCGAAACCCAGCAGCCAGATGCCCAGCGAGGCCACCGGGCTTAGGCGACGGGAATGATTAGCCGATCAGCACCCAGAACGGGTTGCCCAGGCAGCTCGTCAACCCGAGGAAGAGCCGACCGAGCGCCACGGCGAGGCGTCCCCGTTCGCCCCGCTGCGCTCGGCCGCGACCGTAATGCGGTGACCTTGACGGAGGGCAACGGCACTGTCAACCGCAACGTTCCGCGCGCCTTGCCCATCGCGGGCGGCGAGCAACCAGTAGTCTCGATGAGGTGCAGCGACGAATCATGGGCATCGAGACCGAATTCGGTGTCACCTGCACGTTCCACGGTCATCGCCGGCTCAGTCCAGACGAGGTGGCGCGCTACCTGTTCAGGCGAGTCGTGTCGTGGGGCCGCAGTTCGAACGTCTTCCTCCGGAACGGCGCCCGGCTCTACCTCGATGTGGGCAGCCACCCCGAGTACGCGACCGCCGAGTGCGACAGCCTCACGCAGTTGGTCACCCACGACCGGGCGGGTGAGCGGGTGCTCGAGGATCTGCTTATCGACGCCGAACAGCGGTTGGCCGACGAGGGCATCGGCGGCGACATCTACCTGTTCAAGAACAACACCGACTCGGCGGGCAACTCCTACGGCTGCCACGAGAACTACCTGATCGTGCGGGCCGGAGAGTTCTCGCGCATCTCCGACGTCCTGCTGCCGTTCCTGGTCACCCGCCAGCTGATCTGTGGCGCGGGCAAGGTGCTGCAGACCCCCAAGGCGGCGACGTTCTGCCTGAGCCAGCGCGCCGAGCACATCTGGGAGGGCGTGTCCTCGGCCACCACGCGGTCGCGCCCGATCATCAACACCCGCGACGAACCGCACGCCGACGCCGAGAAGTACCGCAGGCTGCACGTCATCGTCGGCGACTCGAACATGTGCGAGGCCACCACGATGCTCAAGGTGGGCACGGCGTCGCTGGTGCTCGAGATGATCGAGGCCGGAATCGCGTTCCGCGACTTCTCGCTGGACAACCCGATCCGCGCGATCCGGGAGGTCAGCCACGACCTGACCGGCCGGCGCCCGGTGCGGCTGGCCGGCGGCAGGCAGGCCAGCGCCCTGGACATCCAGCGCGAGTACTACGCCCGCGCCGTCGAGTACCTGCAGAGTCGAGAGCCCAACACACAGATCCAGCAGGTCGTCGACCTGTGGGGACGCCAGCTCGACGCAGTGGAGCGCCAGGACTTCGCCAAGGTCGACACCGAGATCGACTGGGTCATCAAACGAAAGCTGTTCCAGCGCTATCAGGACCGCTACAACATGGAGCTGTCCGACCCGAAGATCAGCCAGCTCGACCTCGCCTATCACGACATCAAACGCGGTCGCGGCGTGTTCGATCTGCTGCAGCGCAAGGGACTGGCCACGCGGATCACCACCGACGAGGACATCGAAGCCGCCGTCAACACGCCGCCGCAGACCACCAGGGCCAAACTGCGCGGGGAGTTCATCAGCGCCGCGCAGGAAGCCGGCCGCGACTTCACCGTCGACTGGGTGCACCTCAAGCTCAACGATCAGGCGCAGCGCACCGTCCTGTGCAAGGACCCGTTCCGGTCGGTCGACGAGCGCGTGAAGCGACTCATCGCCTCCATGTAGGCGCTCGGCCGGTGGGCGGCAAGCTCTAAGCTGGGTCGAGTGGCGATCTCCAAAGTCGAGCGGCTGATGAACCTCGTGATCGCGCTGCTGTCGACGCGGAACTTCATCACCGCCGAGCGGATCCGTCAGACGGTTTCGGGATACGCCGACAGCGCCAGCGATGAGGCCTTCTCCCGCATGTTCGAGCGCGACAAGAACGAGTTGCGCGACTTGGGCATTCCGCTGGAGACCGGAAGGGTTTCGCAGTTCGACCCGACCGAGGGCTACCGGATCAACCGCGAGGCCTACGCGCTGCCCACGGTCGAACTGACCCCCGACGAGGCGGCCGCCGTCGCCGTGGCCACCCAGTTGTGGGAATCGCCGGAGCTCATCACCGCCACCCAGGGCGCGTTGCTGAAGCTGCGCGCGGCGGGCATCGACATCGACGCCGTGGAGGCCGCACCGGCGATCACGTCGACCGCGGCCCTGCCCGGGTTGCGCGGCTCCGAGGAGGTGCTGGGAATCCTGTTGTCCGCCATCGACTCCGGACAGGCCGTGCAGTTCCCGCACCGACCGTCGCGCAGCGACCCCTACACCACCCGCACGGTGGAACCCTGGGGCGTCATCACGCACCGGGGCCGCTGGTATCTGGTGGGACACGACCGCGACCGCGACGCCACACGCACGTTCCGGCTCTCCCGCATCGGCGCCGAGGTGACCACGGTCGGACCGCCCGGTGCGGTCAAGCGACCACAGGACGCCGACCTACGCGAAGTCGTCGAACGCGCCGTTGGTGAGTGGCCCTCCGGTGGCCAGGCGCGGGTGTGGATTGCCGACGGCAAAGGGACCGCGTTGCGTCGGCGGGCCGCCTCGGCGACTCCGCAAACGCACAACGGCCGGCCAGGCCAGGTCATCACCATCGACATCGGAATGTTCGACCGGCTGGCCCGCGAGGTCGCCAGCTACGGTCCCGACGCGGTGGCGCTGGAGCCCGACTCGTTGCGCGACGACGTGGTGGCCCGGTTGACGGCGCAGGCGGGACAACAGTGACCGCCGTATCGACGCGCCTGGTCCGGCTGCTCAACATGGTGCCGTACTTCCAGGCCAACCCGAAGATCACCTACGCCGAGGCGGCCTCCGATCTCGGCGTCAGCGTCAAGCAGTTGCGCGAAGACCTGAACCAACTGTGGATGTGCGGGCTGCCGGGTTACGGACCCGGCGACCTGATCGACTTCGAGTTCTCCGGTGACACAATCGAAGTGACGTTCACCGCGGGTATCGACCACCCGCTGCGGCTGACGTCGCCGGAGGCGACGGGCGTACTGGTGGCCCTGCGCGCGCTGGCCGAAGTGCCCGGCATGGTGGACCCCGAGGCGGCGCGCAGCGCGATCGCGAAGATCGAGTCCGCCGCGGGCACGGTGGGCCAGGACGGCGCGGCGGTCGAGGAGCCGGCGCCGATCGAGAGCGAGGCGGCCGCGGCGGTGCGGGAGGCGGTGCGCGACGGACATGCCTTGTCCATCGAGTACTACTCGGCGTCGCACGACGTGTTGACCAGCCGCATCGTCGACCCGATCCGTGTGGTGCTGGTCGGCGACCACAGCTACCTGGAGGCGTGGTGCCGCACCGCCGAGGGGGTGCGGCTGTTCCGCTTCGACCGCATCGTCGACGCGCAGGTGCTGGGCGAGCCCTCGTCACCGCCACCACCGGCGGTGCAGGCCGAACCGGACACCTCGCTGTTCGACGCGGACCCCTCGCTCCCGTCGGCAACGCTGCTGATCGACCGGTCGGCGGCGTGGATGTTCGACTACTACCCGCTGCGGGTCAGCCGGGAACTGCCCGACGGCGCCGGTTGGGAGGCCGCGATGACCTACGCCTCCGACGACTGGATGGCCCGGTTCGTGCTCGGATTCGGGTCGGCGGTGCGGGTGCTCGAACCCGCCCATCTGGCCGAGAGGGTGCGGGAATCAGCGCAAGCCGCGCTGCGCGCCTACGGCGCGGAGGGCGAGTGACGGTAGACTGGCCGCGACGTCTGGAGGTGACCTAAATGGGCGGTCTACAACCCTGGCACTGGGTGATCGTTATCGCCGTATTCGTGCTGCTCTTCGGTGCCAAGAAGCTCCCGGACGCGGCACGCTCGCTCGGCAAGTCGATGCGGATCTTCAAATCGGAGATCAAGGAGATGCAGGCCGATTCCAAGTCGGACACGCCGCCGGCCACTCCGATCGCCTCCGAGCGCGTTGACAACGCTGCGGCTCCGGAGACCGGAACGACTCCGGAGTCGGATTTCGCCGCCGGAGCGGCTCCGGCGCCCGAGCAGCCATCGGACAAACGGCCGGCCTGAACGCCGAGAATCGATTGACCGCGGCCACGCTGCCGCGTCAGTAGGCATGCCGTGCAGACCCCAGGACTCTTCAAGAAGCTCGATCCTCGCCGACGACGCTCGCGGGTCAACCCCGATGGCACGATGTCGCTGGTCGAGCACCTGCATGAGCTGCGCACCCGGCTGCTGATCTCGGCGGCCGCCGTCGTCCTCACCACGATCCTGGGCTTTCTCTGGTACAGCAACGGCGTGTTCGGGCTGCCCAGCCTCGGGGACTGGCTGCGCGGCCCGTACTGCGATCTGCCCGCCTCGTCGCGGGCGACGATCGCGCCCGACGACGAATGCCGCCTGCTCGCCACCGCACCCTTCGACCAGTTCATGCTGCGCCTGAAGGTCGCGCTGACCGCGGGCATCGTGCTGGCCTGCCCGGTGTGGCTGTATCAGATGTGGGCGTTCATCACGCCCGGGCTGTACAAGAAGGAGCGCCGGTTCGCGGTCGCGTTCGTCACCGTTGGCGCTACGCTGTTCGTGGCGGGCGCGGTGCTGGCCTATGTGGTGTTGGCCACCGCGTTGGGCTTCCTGCTGACCGTCGGCAGCGACGTGCAGATCACCGCGCTGTCCGGCGATCAGTACTTCGGCTTCTTGATCAACCTGCTGCTGGTGTTCGGTTTCAGCTTCGAGTTCCCGCTGCTGATCGTGATGCTCAACGCCGTCGGAGTGCTGACCTATGAGCGGCTCAAAGCGTGGCGCCGCGGCCTGATCTTCGCGCTGTTCGTGTTCGCCGCGCTGTTCACCCCGGGATCGGATCCGTTCTCGATGCTGGCACTGGCGCTCGCCCTGACCGTGCTGCTCGAGTTCGCGATTCAGATCGCGCGGCTGCACGACCGGCGTAAGGCGCGGCGGGCCGCGCTCGAAGATATCTCCGACGATGCGGCCGCGCCGATCGACCCCGCCGAGCCCGTCGAAGCATCCAGCAGCGTGCCGACATCCGCACGGCATGTGGTCGATGACGATGCCACCTAGTGAATTGGGCTGCGAGCTGGCCCGTTTCGCCGAACAGTTGACGTTTGCGCTTGACGACTTTCAACGCCGATCCTGCGAGGCACTGGAGAACGGACACGGTGTGCTGGTGTGCGCACCCACCGGCGCGGGCAAGACGGTGGTGGGGGAGTTCGCCGTGCACCTCGCGCTGGCTGCGGGCGGTAAGTGCTTCTACACGACGCCGATCAAGGCACTGAGCAACCAGAAGCACAACGACCTGGTGCTGCGTTACGGGCCGGAGAAGATCGGACTGCTCACCGGTGATCAGTCGGTCAACGGTGACGCCGACGTGGTGGTCATGACGACCGAGGTTCTTCGCAACATGCTCTATGCGAATTCCTCGACGCTGCAGGGTCTTTCGTATGTCGTGATGGACGAGGTGCACTTCCTGGCGGATCGCATGCGCGGCGCGGTGTGGGAAGAGGTCATCCTGCACCTGCCCGACGAGGTGCGGCTGGTGAGCCTGTCGGCGACGGTCAGTAACGCCGAGGAGTTCGGCGGCTGGATCCAGACCGTGCGCGGGGACACCGCGGTCATCGTCGACGAGCACCGTCCGGTTCCGCTGTGGCAGCACGTCCTGGTCGGCAAGCGGTTGTTCGACCTGTTCGACTACCGCGCCACCCGGGCGGCCCACGGCACCACGAAGCCGAACCGGGAGCTGCTGGTCGATCCAGAGTTGTTGCGGCACATCGCACATCGGCGCGAAGCGGATCGGCTGGCCGACTGGCAGCCACGCGGTCGCGGCCGCAACCGGGGCAGGCCGAGCATGTACCGGCCTCCGTCGCGGCCCGAGGTGATCGCCACCCTGGACCGCGAAGAGTTGCTGCCCGCAATCACCTTCATCTTCTCGCGCGCGGGATGCGACGCCGCGGTCAAGCAGTGCCTGCGGTCGTCGCTGCGGCTGACCACCGACGAGGAACGCGCCCGCATCGCCGAGGTCGTCGACCGTCGCTGCGGAGATCTGCCCGAGTCCGACCTGATCGTCCTCGACTACCACGAGTGGCGCGAAGGCCTGCTGCGCGGGCTGGCCGCCCACCACGCCGGCATGTTGCCGGTGTTCCGCCACACCGTGGAGGAGCTGTTCTCCGCAGGGCTCGTGAAGGCGGTATTCGCCACCGAGACATTGGCTTTGGGAATCAACATGCCCGCGCGCACGGTGGTGCTGGAGCGGCTGGTGAAGTTCAATGGCGAACAACACGTTCCGTTGACCCCCGGCGAGTACACGCAGCTGACCGGGCGGGCGGGCCGCCGGGGCATCGACGTCGAGGGCCACGCCGTGGTGCTGTGGACCCCGGATGTCGAACCGGCCGAGGTTGCCGGATTGGCGTCCACCCGAACATTCCCGCTGCGCAGTTCCTTTGCGCCGTCGTACAACATGACCATCAACCTCGTCCGGCAGATGGGCCCGGCGCAGGCGCACAAACTGCTGGAGAGTTCGTTCGCGCAGTACCAGGCCGACCGCTCGGTGGTAGGGCTGCGCCGCGGTATCGAGCGCGGCGAGCGGATGCTCACCGAGATCAGCGCCGAACTGGGCGACGACGCGATCCTCGACTACGTCCGGCTGCGAATGCAGATCTCTGAACGCGAACGCGCCCAGTCGCGGGCCTCGCGGCTGCAGCGCCGCAGGGCCGCCAACGAGGCGCTGGCCTCACTGCGCCGCGGCGACATCATCACGATCACCCACGGTCGCCGCGGAGGCTTGGCCGTCGTGCTCGAACCGGCCCGCGACGACGAGGATCCCCGCCCGCTGGTGTTGACCGAACACCGCTGGGCCGGGCGGATCTCGTCGGCCGACTACGCGGGAACATCGGCTCCGCTGGGCACCATGCCGTTGCCCAAACGCGTCGAGCACCGCAATCCGCGAGCCCGGCGCGACCTCGCCTCGGCGCTCAACTCGGCGGCCGAGGGCCTCGACGTGCCGTCGAGAAAAGGCAAGCGCAGCGGGGGCGCCGGGGCCGAACGCGACATCGACCCCGAATTGGTTTCGCTGCGCGAGCAATTGCGCTCGCACCCGGTTCATCACCGTCCCGACCGGGAGGAGAAGGCCCGGCTGGCCGAGCGGTACCTGCGCATCGAACGCGACAACGAACAGATCCGGCAGAAGGTGGCCGCGGCGACCAACTCGCTGGCCCGCACGTTCGACCGGATCGTGGTGCTGCTGACCGAGCGCGGATTCATCAGGGGCGCCGCGGACGATCCCAAGGTGACCGACGACGGCCGCCTGCTGGCCCGCATTTACAGCGAAAGTGACCTGCTGGTGGCCGAGGCGCTGCGCACCGGCATCTGGGAGGGTCTCGACGCCGCCGAGCTGGCGGGCGTGGTGTCCGCGGTGCTCTACGAAGCGCGCGGCGACACGCCGGGCGCTCGCGAGGGCTTCGACATCCCGACCGGCAGACTGCGCCGCGCCCTCAACCAGACGCGGCGGCTGTGGACCGAGCTGCGCGCCGACGAACAGCGCCACCGCATCACCGGCAGCCGCGAACCCGACGACGGGTTCGTCGCCGCAATTTTCCGGTGGGCCACCACCGGCGACTTGACCAGCGCCCTGGCCGCCTCAGATGCCACGGGCAGCGGATCACCGCTGTCGGCGGGTGATTTCGTCCGCTGGTGCCGACAGGTCCTCGACCTGCTCGACCAGGTGCGCAACGCCGCACCCAGCGCCGCGTTGCGGAGCGCTGCGAAACGCGCGATAAACGACGTTCGACGCGGCGTCGTCGCTGTTGATGCGGGGTAATGTGTCGGGGGCAAGACGCCGAGGTATTCGCGGCTCGGCCGCGGGTGAACAAGGAGTGATATGAGCGGACCGCAGGGATCTGATCCGACGCAGTCGTGGCCAGGCCAGCAGCCGGAACAGCCTTCGGACCAGCCGTCCAGCGATCCATCGGCCAACCAGCCGTGGCAGCCCCAGGGCGGCGACGCGACCCAGGCGGCGCCCAGTTGGCAGCCGCCTGCCTACGACCCGTCGCAGGCCCAGCAGCAGTACCCGCAGTACCAGCAGCCGGCGTATCAGCCGCCGCAGCAGTACCCGGGTGGCGAGCAGTACGGACAGCAGCCCAGCGAGTACGCCCCGCAGGCGTACCAACAGCCGGGGCAGTACGGCCAGCCACACTACGGGCAGCCATACGCGCAACCAGGTCAACCGGGCTACCAGCAGCAACCCGGCCAGTTCGGTGACCAGACCGGCCAATATGGACAGCAACCCGGCCAGTACGGCCAGCAGCCCGGTCAATTCGGCCAGTACCCGCAGTACGGCCAACCGGGTTCGGAGGAGGGTTCGAAGCGCTCGCTGGCCGTGATCGGCGGCGTGATCGGCCTGCTGGCGGCGGTCATCGTCGCGGTCGTTCTGGTGCTGGGCTTCTGGAAGCCGGGATTCTTCGTCACCACGAAGCTCGACATCGACGCCGCGCAGTCCGGGGTGCAGCAGATCCTCACCGACGAGGCCAATGGATACGGCGCCACCAACGTCAAGGACGTCAAGTGCAACGACGGCCAGGATCCGACCGTCGAGAAGGGCGGCACCTTCAACTGTGAGGTCAGCATCGACGGCACCAAGCGCCAGGTGACGGTGACCTTCCAGGACGACGAGGGCACCTACGAGGTCGGCAGGCCCAAGTAAGCCTGTCCGCTAGCCGTCGAGTCCGTCGAGGGCCTTCTGCAGCCGCCCGATCGACGACGTGACGCCGTAGGTCTCTGCGAGTGTGACGACCTTGCGTGGATGCTCGGCGGCCAGCGGCAGCGTGTCGTTGGTCGTCGACCAGTCCAGTTCGGCGTCGGTGGCGACCTTGACCACCGGGGCCGCCGCCTCGATGTAGTCGGCGGCCTTGAGCAGCTTGGTCCGGTATGCCTTGCTCATCTTCGACCTCGGGTCGTTCGCCGCGGCGAGGATGTTCTCCAGCGAGCCGTGCTGTGCGAGCAGCGTCGCCGCCGTCTTCTCTCCGATGCCGGGCACGCCGGGCAGGCCGTCGCTCGGATCGCCGCGCAGCAGCGCCAGTTCGGCATACGCCGGTCCCGCTCGGTCCACCGGCACCCCGTACGTCTCGGCCACTTCCTTCGGCCCCCATTTGGTGGCCTTGGCCAGGCCGCGGCCCAGGTAGAGCACCCGCACCGGGACCGGCTCGTCGCGCACCAACTGCAGCAGATCGCGATCCCCGCTGACCACCACGACGGGATCGCGCTTCTCGCGCGCGGCCAGCGTGCCCAGCACGTCGTCAGCCTCACACTCGGCGGCGCCCGCGGTCGGGATGCCGAACGCGTCGAGGATCTCGAAGATCATGTCGACCTGCGGCGTCAGCTCGTCGGGCACCTCCTCCACGTCGGGCTCACTCTGGGGGTTCTCCTCGAGCACGCGGTGCGCCTTGTAGGACGGAATGCGGTCGACGCGCCACTGCGGTCGCCAGTCGTCGTCGCGGCAGACCACCAGCCGACCGGGGCGCTCCCGGGTGATCACCGTGGCCATGGCGTCCAGGAAGCCGCGCAGCGCGTTCACGGGGCGGCCGTCGGGCGCGGTGATCGAGTTGGGCACCCCGAAATAGGACCGAAACCACATGCTGGCGCCGTCGAGCAGGACGAGGGGAGCGGCCACGGTCTCTGACAGTAGCGCGACCGACGAGCGCGGTCGCCACCTATACGGGCGCGGATTAGCCTGAATCCCATGACGGCCAACCGATTCAGCACCGATGTCTACGCCTCCCGGCTTCGTGCCGCCGCGTCGGCCGCCGCCGATGCCGGTCTCGCGGGCCTGGTCATCACGCCGGGTTACGACCTGCGCTATCTGGTCGGTTCACGCGCGCAGACCTTCGAGCGGCTCACCGCATTGGTGCTACCTGCCGACGGCGAGGCGACCATTGTGGTGCCCAGGCTGGAGTTGGCAGCGCTCAAGGAGTCGGCGGTGCCCGAACTCGGCTTGACGGTGCGCGACTGGGTCGACGGCGACGACCCCTACGCGCTCGTGGGTGAGGCGCTCGGTGGGGGGACGGTGAAGAGCGCCGTGACCGACTCCATGCCCGCCCTGCACCTGCTTCCGCTCGCCGAGGTCCTCGGCGCGGTGCCGGTGCTGGCCACCGACGTGCTGCGCCGGCTGCGGATGATCAAGGACCCGGCCGAGATCGAGGCGCTGCGCAAGGCGGGGGCGGCGATCGACCGGGTCCATGCCAGGGTGCCCGACTTCCTGGCGCCCGGCCGCAGCGAGGCCGACGTCGCCGCCGATATCGCCGAAGCCATTGTCGCCGAGGGGCATTCGGAAGTCGCATTCATCATCGTCGGTTCAGGACCGCACGGTGCCGACCCGCATCACGAGTGTTCGGACCGCGAACTGCGCGCCGGTGACATCGTGGTCGTCGACATCGGCGGACCGTACGAGCCCGGCTACAACTCCGATTCCACCCGGACCTACAGCATCGGCGAACCGGATGCCGACATCACCCGACGTTACGCGGTGCTGCAGCGTGCCCAGCGGGCCGCGGTCGATGCGGTCCGGCCCGGGGTCACCGCCGAACAGGTCGACGCCGCCGCCCGCGACGTGCTGGCCGCCGAGGGTTTGGCCGACGCGTTCGTGCACCGCACCGGCCACGGCATCGGACTGTCGGTGCACGAGGAGCCCTACATCGTCGCCGGCAACACGCTCACCCTCGAGGAAGGCATGGCGTTCTCCGTCGAGCCGGGCATCTACTTTCCCGGCGAGTGGGGCGCGCGCATCGAGGACATCGTGATCGTCACCGCCGACGGCGCCGAGCCGGTGAACAACCGGCCACACGAACTGGTGGTAGTGCCGGTCACCTAGTCGCTGCGCGTCAGTCCTCGACCCGGTCGAGCAGGTCCGAGGAGCCCAGCACCCGCTCGACACGGACCTCGATCACGACGCGTTTCGGGTTGACCCGCGGCGTTCGGTAGCGCTGCGCATAGCGTAGTTCGGCGTCACGGACGGCATCGGGATCGGTGTTGACCTTGGCCTTGCCCTCGAGCGACAACCACCGCGCACCGTCGACCTGGCTCAGCACCGCGACGCCTTGGCGCTCGGCGTTCACGGCCTTCTGGGACCCGCCGCTGGTGATGACGCGGGCGATGTGGGTCGCCGGGTCGAAGGTGAAACCTACGGCGACGACGTGCGGCGAGTTGTCCGAACGCAGTGTCGTCAGCATGGCGAGATGACGCTCGGACAGGAACGCGAGCGCGTCGGTGGTGAGCCGGGTGGTCGCCCGGCGGCTGGACTGGGCCATCGGGCTTCACCGTAGCGCAGGACATAATCGCAGCCATGACAGACACGGCTGACTCTCGTTCGCCCTTGGTCGTGGTCTTCGGCGGGCGCAGCGAGATCGGCCTCGAGGTGGCCACGCGCCTGGCGCCCGGAGCGGTGGTGTTGCTGGCGGCGCGCCGCTCCAACGAGCTGGCCACGGAGGTGTCCGCTGTCCGCGCTGCCGGCGCCGTCGCCGTGTACGTGCGCGAGTTCGACGCCGACGACTTGGACGCGCACGGACCGCTCGTGGAGTCCATCGTCGCCGAGCACGGCCCGATCGACACCGCGGTGCTGGCGTTCGGCATCCTCGGCGATCAGACCCTGGCGGAGAAGGATCCCGCGCACGCCGCGGCGATCGTGCACACCGACTTCGTCGCCCAGGTCAGCCTGTTGACCGTGCTGGCGGACACGATGCGCGCTGCGGGCGCCGGGGCCATCGTCGCGTTCTCGTCGGTGGCCGGTGTCCGGGTGCGACGCGCCAACTACGTCTACGGGTCCGCGAAGGCCGGGCTGGACGGGTTCTGCAGCGGGCTCGCCGACGCGCTGCACGGCTCGGGGGTGCAGCTGCTGGTGGTTCGGCCGGGGTTCGTGATCGGGCGGATGACCGAAGGCATGACGCCAGCGCCGCTGTCCAGCACACCGGGCCAGGTCGCCGACGCCACCGTCCGCGCGCTGCGTAAGGGCCGCGGCACGGTGTGGGTGCCCGCGTCGCTGGCCGTGTTGGCGCTGGCGTTCCGGATGACGCCGCGGTTCGTGTGGCGGAGGTTGCGGCGATGAGCGCTTGCGCGAAGAGCAGAGGGCGGCGATGAGCGCTTGCGCGAAGAGCAGAGGGTGGCGATGACGATCATTGTGGTGGGCATCGGCGCCGACGGAATGCCCGGACTGTCGCCGGTCGCCAAGGCCGAACTCACAAGGGCCACCGTGATTTACGGGTCTGGGCGCCAATTGGCGCTGCTCGACGACACCGTCACCGCTGCGCGCCGGGAGTGGCCGTCACCGATGCTGCCCGCGCTGCGGACGCTGCTCGACGGGGCCGAGGGTGACGTGCACGTGGTGGCCAGCGGGGACCCACTGCTGCACGGTGTCGGCAACTCGCTGATCCGGCTGTACGGCGCGGACCGGGTCGCGGTGCTGCCGCACGTGTCGTCGGTGACCCTGGCCTGCTCGCGGGTGGGCTGGTCGGTGCAGGACACCGAGGTCATCAGCCTGGTAGCGAGCGAACCGCACACCGCGGTGCGCCGCGGCGGGCAGGCCGTCGTCATGTCGCGCGATCATTCGACTCCCGCGGCGCTGGCGCGCTTGCTGACCGACACCGGCCGCGGCGACTCCGAGGTCACCGTCCTCGAGCAACTCGGCGGCCCCGCCGAGCGGCGCCGAACCGCCACCGCGCGGGAATGGGCGGCGCGGCCTCCCGGTGACGTCGACGATCTCAATGTGGTTGCGGTGCACTACCTGCCCGACGAGCGGCGGCTCGGAGTGCTGCCCGACGAGCTGTTCGCCAACGACGGGCAGATCACCAAACAACCGGTGCGCGCGGTGACGCTGGCCGCCCTGGCGCCGCGCCCCGGACAGCTTCTCTGGGACGTCGGGGCGGGCTCGGGCAGCATCGCGATCGAATGGTGTCGCAGCGGGCCGGGTTGCCGCGCAGTGGCATTCGAACGCGACGAGCGTCGCCGCAAACGCATCGCCGAAAACACCGTCGCATTCGGCGCACGCGTCGAGGTGCAGGCCGATGCGCCCGCGTCGTTCAACTCGCTACCGGCACCCGACGCCGTCTTCATCGGCGGCGGCATCACCCAACCCGGACTGCTGCAAGCGTGCTTCGACCGGTTGCCGTCCGGTGGCAGGCTCGTCGCGAACGCCGTCACGGTGGAGTCAGAAGCACTTGTCGCGCAATGGTATTCACGATTAGGCGGTGAGCTTCGACGTTTCGAGCACCACCGCGGCGAGCCGCTGGGCGGTTTCACCGGCTGGCGCCCGGCCATGCCCGTGACGCAGTGGGCGGTGGCCAAGCGATGACCGTCTACTTCATCGGCGCCGGCCCCGGTGCCGCCGACCTGATCACCGTGCGGGGGCAGCGCCTCCTGCAGCGCTGCCCGGTGTGCCTCTACGCCGGTTCGATCATGCCCGAGGACCTGCTCGCGCTGTGCCCGCCGGACGCCCGCGTCGTCGACACCGGTCCGTTGACACTCGACCAGATCATCACCGAACTCGCCGACGCCCACGCCGCGAACCTCGATGTGGCGCGGTTGCATTCCGGTGATCCGTCGATCTACAGCGCTCTTGCCGAGCAGTGCCGCCGCCTCGACGATCTCGGTATCGACTACGAAATCGTTCCCGGCGTCCCGGCATTCGCCGCGGCCGCCGCCGCACTGGGCCGCGAACTCACGGTCCCCGGCGTCGCGCAGACGGTCACGCTGACCCGGGTGGCCACCCTGTCGACCGCGATGCCGCCGGGGGAGGACCTGCGGACACTGTCGGCGCCCGGCGCCACCCTGGTGCTGCACCTGGCGGCAGCGCAGATCGACACGATCGCCGCGGAGCTGCTGGCCGGCGGCTACCGGCCCGAAACAGCCTGCGCGGTGGTCGCGTTCGCGTCGTGGCCCCAACAACAGGTGGTGCGCTGCACGCTCGAGGATCTCGCGGCGCAGACCAAGGCGGCGGGGATCACGCGCACCGCGGTCATCGTCGTCGGCGACGTGCTGGCGGCTGAGCGGTTCGCCGACAGCTACCTGTACTCGTCGGGGCGGGTGCGGCGGGGGCGGCACTAATGCGAATCCTGTTGCTGGGCGGCACATCGGAGGCCCGCGCACTCGCCGCACGGCTGCACCCCGACATCGAGGTGATCAGCTCACTGGCCGGGCGGGTGCCCGACCCCGCGCTGCCGGTCGGAGAGGTGCGCGTCGGCGGGTTCGGCGGCATCGACGGCCTGCGGAGGTGGGTGCGCGACGAACAGGTCGACGCCGTCGTCGACGCCACGCATCCGTACGCCGCGACGATGACCGCCCACGCCGCGGCCGTGTGCGCCGAGCTACGGTTGCCGCACCTGGTGGTGGCGCGCCCAGCCTGGCCGACGGGCGACGGGATTGTCGTCGGTGACGATCGTGAGGCCGCGAAGGTCGTTGCCGCCGAAGGGTTTCAGCGGGTCTTTCTGACCACCGGGCGATCCGGCGCCGCGGCGTTTCGGGATATTGACGCGTGGTTTCTGATCCGCGCCGTCACCGCACCCGATGTCGGGGACCTGCCGTCGCGGCATCAGGTTCTGCTGTCGCGTGGACCGTACCGCTACGACGGAGAGTTGGCCCTGCTGCGTGAGCACCGCATCGACGCGCTGGTCACCAAGAACAGCGGCGGGTCGATGACGCGACCCAAGCTCGACGCCGCCGCCGCACTCGGGGTCGCGGTGGTGATGGTGGACCGGCCGCCGCTGCCCGCCGGGGTAACCAGCGTCGCCACGGTGGAGGAGGCGGTCGACTGGGTCAGCGGTAGGACTTGATCAGCTCCAGGGTCTCCAGTTCGCGGATCGCCCGGCAACCGCGGCTCAACATCGCCAGCATCATGTCATCGCCGCGCTCGGTGGTCGACGCGAAAGCCGTGCCCAGCGCCACGAGCAGCGGCGCCTGCACGACGCCGAGACGGTAGTCGTTCCAGCAGGTGGCAAGATCGTAATCACCGACGCCGTAACCGATCAGCGCACGGTGGTAGCGCTCGACGAGGTCACGCTCGGTCTCCGCGCGCAGCGTCGGTTCGAGGCTGGTCGCGGTAAAGTACGCGAGGTCGCGCGTGGGTAGTCCAATGCCGATGGTCTGCCAGTCGACCACCGTGATGCGGGTGTGGTCGGGATCGAACAACATGTTGTCGAGCCGGTAGTCGCCGTGCATCAGTGCGTAGCGGTCCGGTTCGGCCATCAGCCAGTCGGTGACCGAAGCCATTGCCGCGGATAGAGTTTCCTGGTCCTCGGCGCTGATCGACGACCCGAGGCGGTCGAGGACGATGTCGGCGGCCATCTTGCAGACATCGCCCATGCCGTTGGCCGCATCGGCGTCACCGGGTTTCGGCATCACGATTCCGGCCAGCTGCATCCACCGGTCGTCACGCCAACTCGGGCCGTGTAGGCCCGCGAGCGCCTCGACGGCGAGCCGCGCCTCGACAACGCTGCACCCGGCGATCTGGTCACCCTGCACGGCCGGGGCCATGTCGGCAAGGACCAGGACGAAATCTGTTCCGTCGGCGGAGATATCGCTGTGGAAGCAATTAGGACTGGGGATGGCCACCTGATCGGCGATCAGCGAGTAAAACTCGACCTCGGAGCGATAACCGAGGGCCACCCGCTCGCGCACCGCATCGTCTTGGGCGGACAGCTTGACTGCGAAGGACGCGGGCAGGTCGGTATCCCCGGCGTACGTCACCGCCGCACGGTAAGTGGCGCCGGTCTGTCCGGTCCCTATCGCGAGCACGTCGACGGCGTCGATGTCCACGCCGAGCACCGAGGCGAGCCAACCGGGCGTCACATCGGCCGGACCGCGGGGGATGGTGAGCGCGCTGCCCTCTTCGGTCGATGGGGTCTGCTGCCCCACGGCGCCTCCCTCAGTGGTTGTGGGTGTGAGCCGAAACCGTATCGGCAAGGGCGACAGTCGTCAACGAACCTGGGCGCCCGCGTCAGTGCCGGGTGAGGCGCAGCTTCCAGGCCTCCGGCCCGCGTTCAAGGTAGTCCACCGAGATCCGGCCTGACGTGCGGTCGTGCAGTTGGCGCAGTAGCGGCACCGGGTCGTGGGGAGCCACGAGTACCAGTGCGCCGCCGACCGGGACCGCGTCGAACGCGCCGAACACGGTGGCGTGCCGTATCGAGTGCGGCACCTCGCGCACGTCGAGCACCGGTTCGTCGGCGTCGGACTCACCGCAGCCACAACGGTCATGGCCGGGTTCGGCGCAGTGATGACCGCCGAGCAGTTCGTGCATCCCGCCGGTGATCTCTGCCAGGGAGGCCTCCGGATTCGCGGCGACAATGGGCAGTATCCGGTCATTTTCGTCAATCAGGTGTGCCTCGAACAGCACCCGCAACGCGTGACCCGCCGCCGCCGCGCGCACCGGGGACTCCTCGGTCCGAATCCGGTCCACCAGACCCGCGATCGCACGATGTGCCGCGACCATCGACTCGATCAGTGGTCTGGCCTTTCCGGTGTCGGCGGCGGCCGGATACAGGCGGGCCTCCTCGGCTGCGGCGTGCGGCAACAACTCGCCGGTCAGGAAGTCGACCGCAGCCGCCCGTGTCGGTTCGAAGTCCGCGGTGCGCTCGGCTGCCGAGAGCATCGCCTCGGTCAGCACCTGAACGCGTCCTGCGAGCTCGGCGTGATGGCCCTTGATCGCCTCTACGGCCTCCGCGTCGGCGGCGGTGGACGCGAGGGTCACCTCGTTCACGGTCATGTCGGCTCCCTTCGGTTGTCTGGCCCGGCGCCACACAATTTACTACAATAATTTCCGTGTTAAATAGTATCCCTTCGATGGGGCCTCGGCCGGCGCACCCTGCGACCGGCCACGTGCCGTTGTCGGGCCAGCGGCTGCGCGTGCTCGGATACCTGCGTGAGCACGCGCCGGTTCGCACCGTTGACGCGGCGTCCGATCTCGGCCTGCATCGAAATACCGTGCGCGAACATCTCGACGCGCTGGTCGACCTGGGTCTCGCCGAGCGCGGCACCGAGCCCGCCGCGGGCCGGGGGCGGCCGGCGGCAGTGTACTGGGCAGCCGCCACCGATCCGGCCGTGGCGGCCCGCGACTACGCCAGCCTGGCGACTGCGCTGGCCGGGCACATCGCCCGGACCAGCGCCGAGCCCGAGCGCGATGCCCGCGCCGCCGGCGTCGAGTGGGGCCGCGAGGTGGCGGAGGAGATCGGCCGCACCGACAGTGCTCCGCGCCAAGCGGTGCTCGACGCGCTGACCCGGCTGGGCTTCGCTCCCGACGACCAGGGCGCCGAGCGTGGCGTGGCGCTGCGCCGCTGTCCGCTGCTCGACGCGGCCCGCCGCTACCCGAGCGTGGTCTGCCAGGTCCACCTCGGCATCGTCGAGGGGTTGCTGCACAGCGTCAATGCGCCCACCGGGCCGGGCCTGGACTTGATCCCGTTCGCCGAACCCGGCGCTTGTCGGTTGTTCCTGCCCGATTCGGTGGTGAAAGCCCATGACTGAGAACCGATTTCCGCGCCGGGCGTTGCTGTTGATACCGGGAGGCTTCGCGCTGTTGGCCGGATTGGACGGCGCGCTGTTGCGTCTCGGGCTACCCGCCCCCGTGGAGACGGTCCGGCTGGCCGAAGTTCACGGCATCGTGCTCGTGCTTGGGTTCGTCGGCACCGTGATCGCGCTGGAACGCGCTGTCGCATCCGGCCGGCGGTGGTGCTATCTGGCTCCGGCGTTGTCCGGATTGGGGGCTATCCTCCTCGTCAGCCCCGCTCCGCGACCGCTCGCCGACACCGCCCTTGTGGCGGGCACCGCGCTACTGGTCGCGGTGTATGTGCCGCTGTGGCAGCGCAGTTGGGACGCGGCGGTGCTGGTTCAAGCCGCGGGTGCGGTATTGGCGACCGGAGCGGCGCTGCTGTGGGCGGCCGGGCTTCTCGCGCCGGACCTGCTCGGCTGGTTGGCCGGGTTCCTCATCCTGACCATCGCGGGGGAGCGCTTGGAACTGGCGCGAGTGGCGCTGTCGGATACCCGCGCCGAAATACTGCTCGGCGCAGCAACGGTCACACTTGTCATCGGTGCGGTGACGCAATTGGTCTGGCCGACCGTCGGATTCGCGCTTCTCGGCGGGGGAGTGCTCGCGGTCACATGCTGGCTCTTCCGATTCGACGTGGCCAGGCGAACGATCCATGCGACAGGCCTCACGCGCTATATGGCGGTGTGCTTGGTGGCCGGCTACGCGTGGCTGATGGTTCCCGGCCTGGTGTGGCTACTCGTCGGCGCGGTGAGCTCGGGCGGCGGTTACGACGCGATCGTGCACGCGGTAATGCTCGGGTTCGTGCTGTCGATGATCATGGCCCACGCACCGGTCATCCTGCCCGCTGTGCTGCGACGTCCCTTGCCCTACACCTCGGCGATGTACGGGCCTGTCGTCTTGCTGCACGCATCGCTGTTGCTACGCATAGCCATCGGTGACGTGCGGGGCGTCGAGTGGGCGGTGCAGGCGGGGGGCGTGCTCAACATCGTGGCGGTGCTCGCGTTCGTCGGCGTCGCGCTATACGCGTCCGCGCGGCAGATGACCGGGGTGCCGACATGAACCGCTCCCAGTGGCATCTGCGGGTTGGGGCGATCGTATTCGCCTGGCTCGCAGCACTTGTCGCTATTGCACTGGTTCACAGGTCGGCGCCGATATCGACCTGGCTGCTGATCCACCTGCTCGGACTGGGGGCGGCAGGCAACGCGATCCTCATCTGGAGCCGACACTTCACCGATGCGCTTCTGCGCCGTCCACAAGACCCGTCGAGGTCCGGGCAGGCCTGGACCCTCGCGGTTTTCAACGTCGGCGCGGTGGCGGTGGTCGCAGGCATGGCCGTCTCCTTCTGGCCGGTGGTGCTGGCCGGTGGTGTCGCGGTCGCCGCCGTCGCGTTGACCCACGCCGTCACATTGGTGCGGCAATTGCGCAGCGCGCTGCCCTCACGCTTCGGCGACACCGTGCGTTATTACGTCGCTGCGGCAGCGCTGCTTTCGATCGGAGCCGGCCTCGGCATCGCGATGGCCAACTCGACGCTGCCCGGCACCCTGCACGAACGGTTCGTCGTCGCCCACGCCGCGGTCAACCTGTTCGGGTTCATCGGGCTGACGGTGCTGGGCACATTGGTGACCCTGTGGCCGACGATGTTGCGTACCCGGATGGCAGACGGGGTCGAGGTCGCCGCCCGGCGTGGTCTGCCCCTGCTGGTCGGTGGTTTGACAGTTGCGGTGTCGGGGGCGGTGGCCGGTTCGCCGATGGTGACCGCCGCGGGCGCGCTGGCCTACCTCGCTGCGGCCGGCTACGTGCTGTGGCCCCACCTCGACGAAATCCGCCGCAGGCGACCGGGCAACTTCGCCACACTGTCGGTGCTGTGCGGCGTGGTGTGGCTGCTGGGCGCGCTGACCTACGCCGCGGTCGCCTTTGCCACCGCACCGACATGGTCCGTACTGCTGGAGCGGGCCGGTCCGCTCACCGCGGCGGTGCTCGCAGGTTTCCTGGTGCAGGTTCTGCTCGGTGCGCTGTCGTATCTGACCACCATCGTCGTCGGCGGGCGCGCCGCCTCCATCGCAGCGACAACCGAACTGGAACGCGGCGCACCGTGGCGGCTGGCCGTCGCCAACTTCGCGCTGCTGCTGTATGTACTGCCGACCCCGCGCCTGCTGTGGGTGGCGGCGTCGGTGTTGGTGCTGACCGCCTACGCCGCGTTCCTGCCGCTGCTGGTGCGGGCGGTGTGGCGGGCACGCAAGCTCCGCGATACGCCGTCGACGCCGGGACCGCCGCCGTCGGGGCCGCCGGTGCGACAGCGGCTCGGCGTGGCGGCCGCCGGGTTGGCCGTGGTGGTGTTGACGGCCGTGGCCGCGGTGGCCGCCGACCCTGCCGCGGTCGGTATCGCCGACGCGCCGCAGGTATCGGTGACCGCCACCGGACAGACCACCGAGGTCGAGGTGCACGTCGAGGGGATGCGCTACGTGCCCGACACCATCGACGTGCCCGTGGGCAACCGGCTTGTGGTCACCCTCGTGAACAGCGGTTCGGACCGTCATGATCTGGTGCTGGCGAACGGGACCAGCACCGGGCGCCTCGCGGTAGGGGAAACCGCCGTCCTCGACGCCGGGGTGATCGGCGCCGATATGGACGGCTGGTGTTCGGTGGCCGGGCACCGGCAGATGGGCATGACCATGTCGGTGCGCGCGACCGGCGCCGAGGCGCGCGCCGGCCACCACGACCAGGTGAGCGCGGCGTCGATCGCCGGTGACGACGTCTCGCGCAGTCTCGGGGCGACACCCGGCCCGGATTTCACGGCGCGGGACGCGGCCTTGGCCGCCCCGACGCCCGACCACCGCATCACCTTGGCGGTGACCGAGACGACGCGGGAGGTGTCGCCGGGAATCACGCAGCGCCAGTGGACATTCGGGGGCTCGGCGCCCGGGCCGACACTGCGGGGCAAGGTCGGCGACGTTTTCGAGGTCACCCTCGTCAACGACGGCACCATCGGGCACTCGATCGACTTCCATGCCGGGGCGCTCGCCCCGGCCGTGCCGATGCGCACCATCCAACCCGGCGAACGCCTGGTCTACCGGTTCACCGCGAGCCGTGCCGGTGTGTGGATGTATCACTGCTCGACGATGCCGATGTCGGTGCACATCGCCAATGGCATGTTCGGCGCGGTGGTCATCGACCCGCCGGACCTGGCGCCCGTCGACCGCGAATACCTTCTCGTGCAATCGGAGTACTACCTCGGCCCGCAGGGCGGCGAGGTCGATGCCGCCAAGGTCGCCGTCGACCAGCCCGACATGGTGGTGTTCAACGGCTACGCCAACCAGTACGACCACGCGCCGCTGACGGCGCGGATCGGGGAGCGAGTGCGGATCTGGGTACTCGCGGCCGGGCCGAACCGGGGCAGTTCCTTCCACGTCGTCGGCGGCCAGTTCGACACCGTGTGGTCCGAGGGTGACTATCGGCTGCGGCCGGGCCCCGGCGGCGCGCAGGCCCTCGGATTGACGGCGGCCCAAGGCGGTTTCGTCGAGCTGAGCTTCGATCAGCCCGGGCGCTATCCGTTCGTCACGCACGCGATGGTCGACGCCGAACGCGGCGCTCACGGGATCATCGAGGTCACTGCCGGCTAACCTTCGCGCCGGGAGTCGGTGGGGTAGGTGGGCAGCCTTCCTCGACGATAGCGCTGTTCATCGCAGGGTGTTGGGTTCGAAGGAGCCGATACGCCAGACGGCATGCGTGGCGCGCGAGGACGACGCGAGCCTGGATCGGGCCATGCCTCGGGCGCGGAGGTCAGCGTTGCGCTCGATGAAGGACCGTGAAAACTGCGACAATCCCCACGCGATGCCCATCAAGGCATCACGATATTCGGCTCAGCCCTGGCGCGAGAGGCGTCCACGTCGGTGCAACGTGGCCGACTGATACGAAGCGGGCGCCAAACCTGTTGCCGGGTAGAGATGTTCGACATCGGGGAACCTTTCGATCGGAGGGCTGTGTGCCGCGAACGCCGCCGCACGCACTGCGGCGACACCCGACCACCACTCATGGCCTATCGGCTCCTAACCAGGAACTGGTGCAAGCACCTCTTGAGGCTAGGAGCCCTGAACCGTACAACGGTGACCGCTCGCGGGCGGAGGTCTCAGTCCGGATAGCGGCGCGGGGTGAACACCCGGTCGCCGTCACCGGTGTACCACTGGGTCTGCGAGGAGCCGATGATCAGCAGACAGCGCATGTCGACGTCGCGGGGGTCCAGGTCTGCCAGGCGCACCACTTTGACCTCCTCGCGGGGGCCGGACACGTCGCGGCCGATGACCACCGGGGTGCCGGGATCGCGGTGGGCGAGCAGCAGGTCGCGCATGGCACCAACCTGCCAGGTGCGGGTCTTGGACGCCGGGTTGTAGATCGCCAGCACCAGGTCGGCCGCAGCGGCCGCGGTCAGTCGGGCTTCGATCACGTCCCACGGCTTGAGCCGGTCCGACAGCGAGATCACCGCATAGTCGTGGCCCAGCGGCGCGCCGACCCGGCTGGCGACGGCCTGCGCCGCGGTCATCGCCGGGATCACCCGTACCGACACACCCGGCCACTGCTTGGCCTCCTCGAGCACCGCGGTGGCCATCGCGAAAACCCCGGGGTCGCCGGAGGACACGACCGCGACGGTGCGGCCCTGCTCGGCCAACGTGCACGCGAGTCGGGCGCGGGTGGGTTCGTCGGTGTTGTCGCTGGGATGCTTGCGTTGGCCGGCGCGGTTGCCCACCCGGTCGAGGTAGGGGCCGTAGCCGATGAGGTCGGTGGCCGCGGAGAGTTCACGACGGCATTGCGGGGTCATCCAGTCGGTGCTGCCCGGACCCAGTCCGACCACCGCGACGCTTCCAGTCGGTGCCTCCCGATCGCGTCGGCCCGGCAGCATGGCCAGCGAGAAGTACGGCACAGTCGCGTCGTCGACCTCGCCGGCGCCCAATACCCGCTGCTGCGGCGTGCTGGCCCGTTCGACGTAGAACGCGTCGTCCAACCGACCCGTTGACGAGAGTGCTTCGCGCACAGCCGGATAGGACCGCCCGAGTTTGAGCATCACCGCCGCGTCGGTGTCGGCGAGCCTGCGTCGAAGCTCGTCGGCGGGCAGCGTGCCCGGCAGGATCGTCAACACCTCGTCGCCCTGAACGAGGGGAGTGGCGACAGCCGCCGACGCAGCGCTGACCGACGTCACCCCCGGCACGATGACCGCGTCGAACCGTTCGGTAAGCCGGGTGTGCATGTGCATGTAGGAGCTGTAGAACAGCGGGTCGCCCTCGGCGAGCAGCGCCACGTTGCGGCCGGCCTCCAGGTGGGTGGCGATGCGGTCGGCGGCCTCGCGGTAGAAGTCCTCCATCGCACCGGCGTAGCCGCCGGGGTGGTCGGTGGTCTCGGTGGTGACCGGATAGACCAGGTGCTCCTCGATCTGACCCGGCCGCAGATACGGCTCGGCGATACCGCGCGCGATGCTCTTGCCGTGCCGCGCGCTGTGGTACGCCACGACGTCGGCCTCGCCGATCACCCGTGCCGCCTTCACTGTCACCAGTTCCGGATCACCGGGGCCCAGCCCGACACCCCAGAGCGTGCCCCTCATTCCCGTTCCGTCGCAATCGCGTTCACGGCCGCGGCGGCCATCGCGCTGCCACCGCGACGGCCCGTCACCACCAGAAAGCTCATCCCGCGCGGGCGGTCGATGAGTTCCTGCTTCGATTGCGCCGAGCCGACGAAGCCGACCGGGCCTCCAAGCACCGCCGCGGGAGTCGGGGCGCCCCCGTCGAGAAGCTCGAGCAGCCGGAATAACGCGGTCGGTGCGTTGCCGATCGCCAGCACCGCGCCATCGAGCCGGTCGGCCCACAGGTCGACGGCCGCCGCGGACCTGGTGGTACCGAGGCGCGCGGCGAGGTCGGCGGCGCGCGGGTCGGCCACCAGCGAGACCACCTCGTTGTCGGCGGGCAGCCGCGACCTGGTGATCCCCGCGGCGACCATCGACGAGTCACACAGCACCGGGGCACCGGCGGCCAGCGCGGCGTGGGTCCTGGCGACGACGTCATCGCGGTACGCGACGTGGTCGGCGACGTCGACCTGACCACAGGTATGGATCAACCGCACGACCACCCGGGCGACATCCTCAGGAAACCGCGACAGATCCGCCTCGTCGCGGATCGTCGCAAACGACTGCCGGTAGATCTCCCCGGCGTCGCGGATGTAGTCGAGCACGCGATCACCCTACGGGTGAGCGTCGCGCGTCCGGTATCCGTCTCCGGTCGCCACCAGCACCTCACCGGTGGGCGGGCTTCCGCAGGCCCGGTCGCATCCGACGAAGTGGCGGTGGCCCGCGGCCGGTTGCGCCACCGCGGCGGCGGCGTCGGCGCGGACGTCGGCCAGCGAGTGCTCGCAGCCGGGGCGCCCCGTGCACGCGCTGACCGACAGCCAGGGCGAGTTCTCATCGAACACCAGGCCTAACGGGGCGAGCACGCGCAATGCGACGTCGGCGGCGTCCTCGGCGAGGTCCAAGACCAGCACCGAGCGCCACGGCGTGATCACCATCGGCGCCTCGATCGCGGCCAGAAACTCCGCCGTCCGGGCGGGCAGCACGCCCAGCGGTACCGCCGCACCCAGCGCGATGCGGCCGTCGTGCTGTTCGAGCCAACCGACGGGCGGCCGGGTGACCGCCGGCCACGTCGTACCCGGGTCTACGGACGGCACCAGGCCGCCCAGTAGCCCATCGGTGTCGCTGAGTTCCTTGACGCGCCACGCATTCCCGCGCACGGTAGCAAAGCGTCGGGCGACGTCGACCATCGTCGACACCGCAGTCTGCATCGGCACCCGCACACCGGTGTCGCGCCCGGCCAACAGCAGCGCGGCGTCGGCGACCGCGACGTGCACGCCGACGTCGGGGGCGAGGCCGGATATGTCGCCGCGCCCGTCGTCGATGCCGAACAGGAACCGGCCGGGCAGCGTGGCCAGTTCCGGGTCGGCCTGGATGGCGTCGTCGAGTTCGGTGACCATCGCACGGATGTCGGCAGTTACTCCCACCCGTCCCGACAGCGGTGAGGCGACGATGTTGCGCACGCGCTCGTGCGTCGGCGAGGGGAGCAGTCCGGCCGCGGCCACGGCCTCGGCGACCGACCCGGTGTCGGTGACGCCGCGGATCTGGAGGTTGCCCCTCGACGTGAGCTCCAGCGTGCCCGCACCCCAGTCGGTGGCCGCACGCGCCAGCGCCTGCAACTGCGCTGCGGCGATCACCCCGCCCGGCAGCCGCATCCGCGCCAACGCGCCGTCCGCCGCCCGATGCACCTGCAGCGCACCGGGGCAGGCGTCCTGGTCGCGGGTCCTGGCCACGAGTTCACGGTAGTCCGTGGATGCGGCCCGCAAACACAGCTAGTGCCTGACGCGACCGTGGCGTACCGGGTGCTCCTAGCTTCGGTGGCAGAGACCGCCATGACCGAACCGGCTGTGATCAGCTGGCCAGGGCCGCGGTCTGCCCGCCGGAGACTGCGACTACGGCCGAATATGCCGAAGCGTCACCGCCGATGGCGCGGCTTTGCCGGCCCCAGATGTCGACCGGGACGTCGCCAGCCAAGGTGATGCGGTTGAGCCGGCGGTACTGATTGTCGTAGTCGGCGACGGCGTAGTGCTGGGTGGCGCGGTTATCCCACAGTGCGACGTCGCCGAGTTGCCAGTTCCACCGAATCGTATGCTCCAGCTTCGTGATTCGTGCTGGAAGAGATTGAACAGGGTTGCCGATTCGGTCGATCCGAGCCCGACGAAGTTCTTGACGAAGTGGCCGAGCAGCAGCACCCGCCGACCGGTCTCCGGGTGTACACGGACCACGGGATGTTCAGTCGCATAGTAGTCGGAAACGAATTCATCGCGGTATGACCGCTGTTCGGCGGTGATCGCCGCGCCCGGCTCGTCGTGCAGCGAGGCGTAGTCGTACTGGTTTGTGTGCACGGCCCACAGGTTCTCGGCCAGCGCACGCAACGGCGCCGGAAGACGGTCGTAGGCGGCCTCCGTGGATGCCCATGTCGTCGTGCCGCCGTACGGAGGCAGGGTGATGGCGCGCAGGATGGACGCTTTCGGGATCCGGTCGACGAACGTCACGTCGGTGTGCCAGCTGTTTGCCTTGTCGTAGCGGGAATCGATGGGCAGGAAGCGCTCTCCGAGCGAGGTCACCGTGGGGTGCGCGGCGGTCGGGGTGCCCAACGCCTGCGCGAAGGCGAGCTGACCGTCGTCGTCCAAACCGTGCTGGTCGCGGAAGAAGATCACCTTGTGTTCGAGCAGCGCCGCATTGATCGTCGATGCGGTTCTCGCGTCGACCCCGGCGCTGAGGTCGACGCCTTCGATCCGGGCGCCGATGTGGGCGCCGAGCTTGACCACCCGCAAAGGAAACGGCACGTGGGAACCTCCAGACGATCCGTGAACGTGGTGATCAGGTTGGCCTCAGGACCGTCTGACGACAACCGTTCGACTCAGCGCGAATCGAACAGAACAGGGTGTTTCGGCTCGATCAAGATCGGGTAGCTCACCGCCGTGAGGGCACTGTGGGACTACATCTGGGCCCACCAAGCGCAATTGACGTTCGACTCCTACCAGCACGTCAGCGCGGTCGTCCAGAGTGTGCTCATCGCGACGATCGTCGGTGTGGTGATCGGCGTGCTGACCTACCGCAACCCGGTTGCCGCCAACCTCGCCACCTCCACATCCAGTGTGATCATGACCGTCCCGGCGTTCGCGCTGCTCGGCCTGCTGATCCCGTTGTTCGGGCTCGGCGTGGTTCCCAGCATCACCGCGCTGGTGCTGTACTCACTGCTGCCGATCGTCCGCAACACGATTGTCGGGCTCACCGCGGTGGACCCCGCGCTCACCGACGCGGCGCGGGGCATCGGGATGAGCAGGCTCGACACCCTGGCCCGAGTGGAACTGCGGCTGGTGTGGCCGTCGATTCTGTCGGCCATGCGGATCAGCACGCAGATGTCGATGGGCGTGCTGGCGATCGCCGCATACGTCAAAGGACCGGGGCTGGGGAACCTGATCTTCACCGGGTTGGCGCGGGTGGGCAGCCCGACGGCCGTCCCGATGGCGCTGGCCGGGACGCTGCTCATCGTCATCCTCGCGCTCGCGCTCGATGCGGTGCTCGTACTGATCGGCCGCCTCACCACGTCGAAAGGTCTTCGATGACAGGGCAACTCATACCGGACGACACGACCTCGAACGGCAGCACCGGGGTGCGCATCGTGCTGGACCACGTCTCAAAGGTCTATCCCGGGTCCGACCGCCCCGCGGTGGACGACGTGTCGCTCGAGATCCCCGCAGGCGAGATCGTCGTGTTCGTCGGCCCGTCCGGCTGCGGGAAGACCACGATGATGCGGATGATCAACAGGTTGTCGGAGCCGACGTCGGGCACGATCATGATCGGCGACAGCGACGCGATGTCGATCCGCCCGACCGAACTTCGCCGCTCGATCGGCTACTCCATCCAGCAGGCGGGGCTGTTCCCGCACATGACGATCCGGCAGAACGTGGGCCTGGTGCCCGGGTTGCTGCGCTGGGACCGCAAACGCATCGCCGAGCGGGTCGACGAACTGCTCGACATGGTAGGACTGGAGCCGAGCCAGTACGCCGACAGGTACCCACGCCAACTGTCCGGCGGGCAGCAGCAACGTGTGGGCGTCGCGCGCGCCTTGGCCGCCGACCCTCCGGTGTTGCTGATGGACGAACCCTTCGGCGCGGTCGACCCGATCACCCGCAGCACGCTGCAGGACGAACTGCTGCGGTTGCAGGGCGAACTGCGCAAGACCATCGTCTTCGTCACCCATGACTTCGGTGAGGCGGTCAAGCTCGGCGACCGGATCACCGTGCTGGGCAACCAGTCCAAGGTGCTGCAGTACGACACTCCGCAGAACATCCTGGCCAACCCCGCCGACGACACGGTGGCCGGCTTCGTCGGCTCCGGTGCCTCGTTGCGCCAGCTTGGGCTGACGCGGATCAAGGACGTCGAGCTGCGGCCGCATCCCTCGGTGCGCCAAACGGATTCGATCGACGATGCGCGGGAGGCGTTGGCGGGCAGCGACTTCGACTGGGTCGTTGTGCTCGACGACCGCGACCGGCCGGTCAGCTGGGTCCGGGGCGCCAAGCTCGCGCGCGCCACGACGTTGGCCGATGTCGTCGAACCGCTCGATGTCGTCAGCACACATTCCACGCTCGAGGACGCGCTCGAGGCGATCCTCGCCGACCAGCACGCGTCGGCGGTGGTGGTCGGTGCCGGCAGCCGCTACGAGGGTGTCGTCACCCTGGATACGCTGATCGACACGATCACCTGGCTGCGGGCATCGGCGGAGGCCGACACGGACGGACAGCCATGACCGTGGTCGCGGATTCCGCTCAGTCGTCGGGTGCCAATTCGGGCGAACGCACACGACTGCTCATCCAGCCGGTCCTGGTGCTGATCATCGCTGCCGCCGTGATCTTCTGGGCGTTCAACCGCGACCTGACCGCCACCCAGCAGGAGAACATCAACCCCGGCAACATCGCCACGCTGATCTGGCAGCACCTGTTGATCACGGTGGCTGTCACCGCGATCGTGCTCGCCATCGGTGTTCCGCTGGGTGTGCTGGTCACCCGTCCCGGTGCGAAGCTGTTGCGCCCGTTGTTCATGGGCGTCGCCAACATCGGCCAGGCGGCGCCGGCCATCGGGCTGCTGGTGCTGTTGTTCCTGTGGTCGGGTAGGACAGGGTTCTGGATCGGCGTCCTTCCGATCGCGCTGTACTCACTGCTGCCGGTGCTGGCCAGCACCATCCTCGGCATCAACCAGGTGGACAGGTCGCTGGTGGATGCGGGCCTGGGACAGGGTATGTCGCGACGCTCGGTGTTGACGCGGGTCGAGATGCCGCTGGCGATCCCGTACATTTTGGCCGGACTGCGCACGTCGCTGGTGCTCGCCGTGGGAACCGCGACACTGTCGTTTCTCGTCAACGCCGGCGGACTGGGCATTCTGATCGACACCGGATACAAGTTGCAGGACAACGTGACCCTGACCCTGGGCAGCGTGCTCGCGGTCTGCCTCGCCCTGCTGGTCGACTGGATGGGCGGATTGGCCGAGTTCTACCTCAACCCCAAGGGTCTTCGATGATCCGCCGCTCGGTCGCCGCGCTGGCCTGCCTGCTGCTCGCCGGGTGCGGGCTGGGCGCGGGCAGCACGGTGCCGCTCAAGGTGGGTCCGGGTTCCATCCAGCCGGTCGCCGCACTCGAAGGAGTGCCAATCACGGTGGGCTCCAAGGAATACACCGAACAGGTGATCCTCGGATACATCCTGGAGTTCACGTTGACCGCCGCCGGTGCCGACGTCCGTGACCTCACCGGCATCGTGGGTTCACGCAGCACCCGGGAAGCCCAGCTGTCGGGTCAGGTCGACGTCGCCTACGAGTTCACCGGCAACGCGTGGATCAACTACCTGGGCCACGAGAAGCCGATCCCCGACAGCCGCAGACAGTTCGAAGCCGTCCGCGACGAAGACCTGGCTCGCAACGACATGGTGTGGTTGCCGCCCGCACCGATGGACGACACCTACGCGCTGGCGGCCAGCAGGGCGGTCGTCGAGCGGACCGGTGTGCGCACACTTTCGCAGTACGCCGAGCTGGTCAAACGCGATCCGGCAGCGGCACGCACGTGCGTCGACACCGAGTTCCGGGCCCGCCAGGACGGCTTTCCCGGAATGGCTGCGGCCTACGGGTTCGATCCGGCGCGGGCGCAGACGCCGGTACTGCAGGTCGGGATCATCTACCAGGCAACCGCGGACGGGACGCAGTGCGACTTCGGTGAGGTGTTCACCACCGACGGCCGCATCTCAGCGCTCGACCTCGTGGTACTCGTCGACGACAAGCAGTTCTTCGCCCACTACAACCCGTCGGTGACCATGAAACGCGCGTTCTACGAAGCACATCCGCAGATCGCCGAGGTCACGGCACCGGTGACGGCCGCACTGACCAACGAGGCGATCATGGAGATGAACAAACAGGTCGACGTGGAGGGCCGTGACCCGAGCCAGGCCGCGCGGGACTGGATGGTGGCCGAAGGCTTCGTCACCATGCCCTAGTTGCGATTCCGTCAATAACGCTGCCGGCCGGGCGTACTCTTCCGGTAGCCGAAGGGGGCTCGATGGCAGAGCAACGTGCACTGAGAATCGCGATCGTCGGCGCCGGAATGTCCGGCATATGTATGGGCGTGAAATTGCAGGACGCTGGTCTCGACGACTTCCTCATCTACGAGGCCGCCGACGAGGTCGGCGGAACCTGGCGAGACAACACTTACCCAGGGTTGACCTGCGACGTACCGTCACGCTTCTACTCGTATTCATTCCGGCCCAATCCCGAGTGGTCACACGTGTACTCGCCGGGCAGTGAAATCCAGTCCTACTTTCGGCAGGTCGCGACCGAACGGGGCATCCTGTCGCGCATCAGGTTCGGCACCCCGGTCGAGTCGGCTCGCTACGAGCAGGGGCGGTGGATGGTCACCACCGCTGACGGAGATGAGCGGTTCGACGTGCTCATAACCGCCACCGGTGTGTTGCGAGTACCGCGCTATCCCGCCATCCCGGGATTGCAGACCTTTGCCGGCCCGTGTTTCCACTCGGCCCGCTGGGACCATTCGGTTTCCTTGGCGGGCAAACGGATCGGGTTGATCGGAACAGGCTCTACGGGGGTACAGATCGCAGCCGAACTCGGCGGCAAAGTGCGCGGGCTGACGGTCTTTCAGCGCACTCCGCAGTGGGTTTTTCCGACTCCGAACCCTCGCTACTCGCGGCTCACCACGGTGCTGTTGCGCCGCTGGCCCGCGCTCTGCAGGATCGGGTATCGCTTCTGGCAGAACGTATTCGAGGGGATTCCGGCGCGCGCGGTCGTCGAACCCGGCTGGCAGCGCCGCATCATGGTGACGCTGTGTCGGGTGAATCTGCGGCTGTCGGTGCGAGATCTCGAACTGCGCCGCAAGCTCACGCCCGGCTACCACCCGATGTGTAAGCGTCAGGTATTCGCCGGACATTACTACCGAGCGCTGCAGAAGCCCGGTGTGCAGGTGGTGACGGAGGCGATTGACAACGTCGATGCCACCGGTGTCGTAACCGCGGACGGTGTGCACCACGAATTGGATGTACTCGTCCTGGCGACCGGGTTCGACGCCCATGCCTACGTACACCCGATGACGGTGGTCGGCGAGCGCGGGTTGACACTCGAGGAAGCCTGGGCCGAGGGGCCGCACGCATATCGGTCGGTCGCGGTACCGGGGTTCCCGAACATGTTCATGCTGATCGGACCGCACTCGCCGATCGGAAACCAGTCGCTGGTGATCATCGCCGAAACTCAGGCCGAGTACGTCCTGAGATGGCTCGACCACCTTCGCAGCGGTCAGGTCGTCGCGGTGGAGCCAACGGACAGCGCGACCAAGGAGTACAACGAAGACATCAAAGCCGCTCTACCGCAAACAGTTTGGGTGACCGGATGCAACAGCTGGTATCTCGGCAAGGACGGGCTGCCCGAACTGTTCCCATGGCGTCCGGGCCGGCATCGTGAATTGCTGAGCGGACCCGAGCTCGCCCATTTCGAAGTCCACACCGCCGAAAGGTGATGGCCGTCACACTAGAACCTCTAGTGATCCGTGCCACACAAGTCGGTCTCAAATACCCGCCGACGTCGTAAGTTCCGGGTTACTGCACGCGTGTGCAGTAAGCGTCAGGAAGGAACGATGATGTTCGAACTAATCGTGTTCGGTGCTCTTCTGGTCGTACTCATCGCCGCCCTCGGGTTGCCCTACCCGCAGAGCACCTACGGTCGCTGGAACCGCCGCTAGCCATCCCACCTTGTCTCACCTCATTTGCGCGAGCGCGCGTGTCTGCTGCGCGCCACGCCGCGAAATCCCGGCATTCGTGCACGCTCGCGCTCGCCGACCGTGCCTTAAGTGCGGCTATTTCGCGGCGTGTCGTCGACAGACTCACACGCTCGCGGAAAGCGGTGCTGAGCGCGTGGGGTAGGAATGGTGGGTGGCTCACCCCTCTTTCGACCCGACCGTCCTGCTGCTGTCCACCTCTGACACCGATCTCATCACCGCCCGCTCCAGCGGCGCCAATTACCGGTGGGCCAACCCGTCCCGGCTGGTCGACGGTGAGCTCGGTGAACTGCTGAGCGGCGCGGACGTCGTGGTGGTGCGGATTCTCGGCGGTTACCGCGCCTGGCAGGACGGCATCGATGAGGTGGTGGCCAGCGGCGTGTCCACCGTCGTCGTCAGCGGCGAACAGTCACCCGACGCGGAGTTGATGGGCCACTCGACCACGCCCGCGGGTGTCGCGCTGCAGGCGCACGTCTATCTCGCTCAGGGCGGCGTGACGAACCTGCGTCACCTGCACGCTTTCCTGTGCGACACCCTGCTGATGACCGGCTTCGGGTTCTCGCCGCCGGAGAGCACACCGCTGTGGGGCGTCGTGCCCCGCGACGGTGGCGGCGACGGCCCGACGGTCGCGGTGCTGTACTACCGCGCGCAACATCTCGCGGGCAACACCACCTACGTCGAGGCGCTGTGCGATGCGATCGAAGATGCCGGTGGCCGTGCGCTGCCCGTGTTCTGCGCGTCGCTGCGCACGGCCGACGCGGACCTGCTCGAACTACTCGGGACGGCCGACGCGCTGATCACGACGGTGCTCGCGGCTGGCGGCGCCACCCCGTCGAGCGTGTCGGCCGGCGGTACGGATGACGCGTGGAACGTCGCGCACCTCGCGGCGCTGGACGTTCCGATCCTGCAAGGGTTGTGCCTGACGAGTCCGCGGGCGCAGTGGCAGAACAACGACGACGGGCTCTCACCGCTGGACGTCGCTACCCAGGTCGCCGTGCCGGAGTTCGACGGGCGCATCATCACGGTGCCGTTCTCGTTCAAGGAGATCGACGACGAGGGCCTGACCACCTATGTGCCCGATCGTGAACGGTGCGCCCGGGTCGCCGGGCTGGCGGTCCGGCACGCGCGGCTACGCGCAATCCCGGTGCAGGACAAGCGGATCGCGGTGGTGTTCTCGGCCTACCCGACCAAGCACGCCCGCATCGGCAACGCCGTCGGGCTCGACACGCCGGCCAGTGCGATCGCGCTACTGCGCGCGATGCGCGAGCACGGTTACCGGATCGGCGACGGTGACGGGGCCCTCGACACCATCATCGCCTCCGGTGACGGTGACGCACTCATCCACACCCTGATCGAACGCGGCGGCCAGGACCCCGACTGGCTGACCGAAGGCCAGGTCGAGGGGAACCCGATCCGGGTGTCGGCCAAGGAGTATCGCGACTGGTTCGCCACGCTGCCAGCCGAGCTCACCGACGCGATCGTCGAGCACTGGGGCCCGCCGCCGGGGGAGATGTTCGTCGACCGCAGCGGCGATCCCGACGGTGAGATCGTCATCGCGGCCCTGAAGGCGGGCAACGTCGTGCTGATGGTGCAGCCGCCGCGCGGTTTCGGTGAGAATCCGGTCGCGATCTATCACGATCCGGATCTGCCGCCGAGCCACCACTATCTGGCCGCGTACCGGTGGATCGAGTCGGTGTTCGGCGCCGATGCGGTCGTGCACCTCGGCAAGCACGGCAACCTGGAGTGGCTGCCGGGTAAGACGCTGGGTATGTCGGCGGCCTGCGGATCCGATGCGGCGCTGGGCAACCTGCCACTGATCTACCCGTTCCTGGTCAACGATCCCGGCGAGGGCACCCAGGCCAAGCGTCGCGCCCACGCCACGCTCGTCGACCACCTGATCCCGCCCATGGCGCGCGCCGAAACCTACGGTGACATCGCGCGTTTGGAGCAGCTGCTCGATGAGCACGCGAACGTGTCGGCGCTCGACCCCGGCAAACTGCCGGCGATCCGCCAGCAGATCTGGACGCTGATGCGCGCCGCGAAGATGGACCACGACCTCGGTCTCGAGGAAAGGCCCGAAGAGGACTCGTTTGACGACATGCTGCTGCACGTCGACGGCTGGCTCTGCGAGATCAAGGACGTGCAGATCCGCGACGGCCTGCACATCCTCGGCCAAACGCCAAGCGGCGAAGACGAACTGGACCTGGTGCTCGCGGTGCTGCGGGCGCGTCAGCTGTTCGGCGGGGAGCAGACGGTGCCGGGCCTTCGCCAGGCGCTTGGCCTCGCCGAGGACGGCAACGACGAACGCGCCGCCGTCGACGAAGCCGAAGGACAAGCCCGGAGACTGGTGGCTGCGTTGCAGGATTCGGGGTGGAACCCCGAGTTGGTCGACACGCTGACCGACAACGCGGACGTCGCCGCGGTGCTCCGGTTCGCCGCCACCGAAGTGGTGCCGCGGCTCGCGGGCACGGCGGAGGAGATCACCCAGATCCTTCGGGCCCTCGACGGGTGCTTCATCGCCGCCGGTCCGTCGGGATCGCCGCTGCGGGGGCTGGTCAACGTGCTGCCCACCGGGCGGAACTTCTATTCGGTCGACCCCAAGGCGGTGCCGTCTCGGCTGGCGTGGGAAACCGGTGTGGCGATGGCCAATTCGTTGCTCGAGCGGTACCGCGAGGACTACGGCGACTGGCCGCGCTCCGTTGGCCTGTCGGTGTGGGGCACATCGGCCATGCGCACCTCCGGTGACGACATCGCGGAGGTGCTCGCCCTCCTGGGTGTGCGCCCCGTGTGGGACGAGGCGTCGCGGCGAGTGGTCGATCTCGAACCGATCGCGCTGGCCGACCTCGGACGGCCTCGCATCGACGTCACCGTGCGCATCTCCGGGTTCTTCCGGGACGCCTTCCCGCACGTCGTCACGATGCTCGACGACGCCGTGGCGCTCGTCGCCGGTCTCGACGAACCGGCCGAGGACAACTACGTCCGCGCGCACGCCCAGGCCGACCTGACCGAGCACGGTGACGAGCGTCGCTCCACCACAAGGATTTTCGGTTCGAAGCCGGGCACATACGGTGCCGGGCTGCTGCAGCTGATCGACAGCCGCAACTGGCGCGACGACGCCGACCTCGCCGAGGTGTACACGGCGTGGGGCGGATTCGCCTACGGCCGCGGTCTGGACGGCGCGCCGGCCGCCGACGACATGAGCCGGCAGTACCGCCGAATCGCGGTGGCGGCCAAGAACACCGACACCCGCGAACACGACATCGCCGACTCCGACGACTACTTCCAGTACCACGGCGGCATGATCGCCACCGTTCGTGCGCTGACCGGTAAGGACCCCGCCGCATACATCGGCGACAACACCCGCCCCGATGCCGTGCGAACCCGCACCCTGTCCGAAGAGACCACCCGGGTGTTCCGCGCCCGCGTGGTCAACCCGCGCTGGATCAACGCGATGCGCAGGCACGGTTACAAGGGTGCGTTCGAGATGGCCGCCACGGTCGACTACCTGTTCGGCTACGACGCCACAGCAGGCGTGATGGCCGACTGGATGTACGAGCGGCTGTCGGCGGAATACGTGCTCGACGACGAGAACCGCAAATTCATGACCGAGTCCAATCCGTGGGCTTTGCACGGTATGGCCGAACGGCTGCTGGAGGCCGCCGACCGCGGAATGTGGGCGGCCCCGGAGCAGGCGACGCTCGACGGTTTGCGCAAGGTGCTGCTCGAGACCGAAGGCGACCTGGAGGGCTAGGTTGGGGAGGTGACTGCCACCTTCGCCGATGTCGCCAAGTCCGAGTACATCCTGCTGACCACGTTCACCAAGGACGGCAGACCCAAGCCGACACCGATCTGGGCGGTTCCCGAGGGCGACGGGCTGATCGCCATCACGCAGGAGTCCTCGTGGAAGGTCAAGCGGATCCGCAACACCCCGCGGGTGACCATCGCGCCGTGCGACATGCGCGGCAACCCCAAGGGGGAGGCGGTCGAAGCCGTCGCCGCGGTTCTCGACAAGTCCGCCAACGGCGCGACCTACGACGCGATCGGCAAGCGCTACGGCCTGCTGGGCAAGACCTTCAACGTTTTCTCCAAGCTGCGCGGGGGGATGAAGAACAACGTGACCATCGAGATCAAGCCGGGCTGACCATGGCCGACACCTTCGACGACGTCGCCCGCTCGAAGTACATCCTGCTGACCACGTTCACCAAGGACGGCAGGCCCAAGCCCACCCCGATCTGGGGAGCCCCCGAGGATGACAAACTGCTCGTCATCACCGACGACGGATCGTGGAAGACCAAGCGCATCAACAACACCCCGCGGGTGACGATCCAGAAGTCGACGGCGCTCGGCAAGCCGAAAGGCAACCCGGTCGAAGCGGTCGCCCGGGTGCTGCCCAAAGAAGAGACCCGCCGCGTCTTCGACAAGGTCACCCGGCGCTACTGGTGGCATGCGTGGTGGTGGATCCCGCAGGCGCTCATCCGTGGCGGCATCGACAAGATCCACATCGGCATCGAGATCAGGCCCGCTGTCAGCCCCGCGGGGTAGCCGCCAGGTGTTCGCCGAAGAACGCGAACACCCGCGCCCAGGCGTCGCCTGCCGCCGCCTCGTCGTAGCCGAAACCGGTGATCCGCAACAGCGGCTGCCCTGGCAGCTTGTTCGCGAAGCTGTGCCCGGCATCCGGATACACCTTGATGTCTGCCGGAATCTGCTTGTCCGCGACGACTTTTCGCAGCCGATCTGCCGCACCGATGCCGATCGGGTCGCGGCGGCCGAAGCTGGCGACGATCGGGCACGCTCCGGTCAGCGTCTCGTCGAGACGGCGGGGCAGCGGGGTGCCGTAGAACGGCGCCGACGCGCCGAAACCCTGCGGCGACATCACCAGCGCGAACTGCCCACCCATGCAGAACCCGGCGATACCGACGGCACCCGTGCACTCGGAAAGGCCCAGGACATGGTCGCGGGCGGCGAGGATGTCGTCGAGCGCGCGACCCCGCTTGCTGAGCAGTTCACGGAACACCCGGGTGATACATCGGGCCCGACCACCGCGCGAGTACAGGTCGGGAGTGATCGCGATGTAGCCCGCCTCGGCGATGCGCGCCGATATCGCCTCGTTGTCCGGCCCGTAGCCGATCGCGTCGTGCACGACCACGATCGCCGGCCACGGGCCCTCGCCGGCCGGCGTCGAGAGCAACGCGTCGATGGGACCGCCCGGCGTATCGATCTTGATCGTGGCCACACCCGCCAATCTACGGAACCCTCGCGGCCGTCCGGACGTTTACCACGTATGGCGATGCGGCTGTTTGTCCTCTATGTGGTCATCGAAACCGCGGTCGTGGTAGCGCTGGTGTCGACGATCGGCATCGGCTGGACGCTACTGCTGCTGCTCACGACGTTCGTGCTGGGTTTCGCGCTGGCCGGATCGCAGATCAGGCGTCACATCGGCCGGTTGCGCTCGGGCCTGACCCCGGCGAGCCTGCACGGTACCGCCGCCGACAGCGTCCTCGTCGCGCTCGGAACGGTGCTCGTCGTGATACCGGGGCTGGCCAGTTCGGTGGCCGGGGCGCTGCTCCTGCTGCCACCGACGCGGGCCGCGGGGCGCCCGTTGCTCACCGCGCTCGCCGCCCGCCGGGCGCCGCTGATCACCGCGGGAATGGCCGGGTGGGGAGCGGCCACCAAGCGGGATGACTACATCGACGGCGAGGTCGTCGACGTGGTCGACGTCGAACCGCCCGCCGTGGAGCGCCCGCGCCCCGCCACCGACGGGCTGTGAGAACCTCCCCTAGGTGACGACCCTTCTGGTAAACGGGCGGGTGCACAGCCCCGCCATGCCCGACGCCACGGCGCTGGCCGTGCGCGACGGTGTGATCGCATGGTTGGGCAGTGACGACGTCGGTCGTAGCCAGTTTCCCGAGGCGCAGGTCATCGAGCTCGAGGGTGCCTTCGTCGCACCCGCCTTCGTCGACTGTCACATCCATCTCACGGCCACCGGGCTTACGTTCTCCGGGCTCGACCTGCGGCCGGCCGCCTCGCTCCAGCACTGCTTGAAACTGCTCGCAGACCACGCCCGCAGCCACCCCGACGGCCCGATCTGGGCGCACGGCTGGGACGAATCGGACTGGTCCGACCGAACCCCGCCCAGTACCGATGACATCGACGCCGTCGTGGGGGACCGACCGGCCTACCTCGCCAGGGTCGACGTGCACTCGGCCGCCGCCTCCACCGCGCTACGCGCGCTGTGTCCGGGCCTGGTCGACGCGACCGGATACGACCCGCAGCGACCGCTGACCAGCGACGCTCACCACCTGGCCCGCGCCGCCGCCCGGATTGGAGTGACCGCCCGACAGCGCGACAAAGCCCGTACCGCCGCGCTCAACGCAGTCGCAGCGCACGGCATCGTCGCAGTGCACGAATGCGCAGGCCCCGACATCGGCGGCCTGGACGACTGGGATGAGATCCGCGCCCTCGACCACGGCGTCGAGGTCGTCGGCTATTGGGGTGAGGCGGTCACCACGGCTGACCAGGCGCGCGCACTGATCGAACGCACCGGCGCCCGCGGCCTGGCGGGCGACCTCTTCGTCGACGGGGCGGTGGGCTCTCGCACCGCCTGGCTGCAGCAGCCCTACACCGACGCGCCCGGCTGTGTCGGAAACACCTACCTCGACCCCGACGCCATCGCGGCCCACCTGCAGGCGTGCACCGAGGCGGGCATCACGGCCGGCTTCCACGTGATCGGCGACGCCGCCGTCACCGCAGTCGTCGACGCGTTCGAGTCCGTCGTCGCATCCTCGGGCGCCCCCGCGGTCGCCCGGTGCGGCCACCGACTCGAACATCTGGAGATGGTCACCTCAGAACAGGCGCACAAGCTCGGCGCCTGGGGCGTCCTCGCCAGCATGCAACCGAATTTCGATGCGCTCTGGGGCGGCGACACCGGCATGTACGCCCAGCGTCTCGGGGCGCAGCGAGCCAGATCGCTGAACCCGTTCGCGCTGTTAGCATCCCAAGGCGTGCCTCTCGCCTTCGGCTCGGACAGCCCCGTCACCGGGATAGACCCCTGGGCGACCCTGCGCGCGGCGACGCGACACCAGACGCCGGGCAGTGCACTCTCGGCGCGCGCGGCGTTCGCAGCACTCACCCGAGGTGCGTGGCGCGCCGCAGGCGTACGAGACGGATTGGCGGGCACCCTCGTTCCCGGTGCACCGGCATCGTACGCGATCTGGCAGGCCGACGAACTCGAGGTGAGCGCGCCCGCCGACGCGGTGCAACGGTGGTCCACAGACCGGCGGTCACGGGTACCGCCGCTGCCGCGACTCGACGCCCCGTCACCCCGCTGTCGGCAGACGGTCCATCGAGGTGTCGTCATCCATGGTTGAGAGTTCCTCGAGAACAGGGCGATTCGGCCAAGCCCTGGTGGACCGGTTGCCGCAACTGGGCGTGGCGATCGTCGCCGGGGTACTTCTGTGTCTGAGCTTTCCGCCCTTCGGATGGTGGTATCTGGGCTTCCTAGCGTTCGCACTGCTGGCGTGGGTGCTGACACGCGAGACCACCACGGTGCGAGGCGGATTCGGCTACGGCTTCCTGTTCGGGGCGGCGTTCTACCTGCCGCTGCTGCCGTGGGTCGGGGCGTTCGTCGGGCCCTTCCCATGGATCGGACTGTCACTCGCCGAGGCGGTGTTCCCGGCGCTGTTCGGCGCGTCCGCGGTGGTGGTTCGGCGGCTACCGGGCTGGCCGCTGTGGTTCGCCGGGTTGTGGGCGGCGCAGGAGTGGCTCAAGTCGACGGTGCCGTTCGGTGGATTCCCCTGGGGCGTCGTCGCGTACGGCCAGACGGAGAGCCCGCTGCGCTCGATCGCCCAACTCGGCGGGGCGCCGCTGCTGTCTTTCGGGGTCGTACTCGTCGGGTTCAGCTTGGCGGCAATGGTTTTTGAGGTGATCCAGTGGTGGCGCCGCAACGACGCGCAGGCCACACCACCGGCCGTGGTGGTGCCCGGCCTGTGTATCAGCGCCGTGCTGCTCGCCACCGCCCTGACATGGCCGCACGTGCGCCAGTCCGGCCTCGGCGCCGGTGACGAGCACTCGGTCACCGTCGCCGTCGTCCAGGGCAATGTGCCCCGGCTCGGATTGGACTTCAACGCCCAGCGTCGTGCCGTGCTCGACAACCACGTCCGCGAGACGTTGCGCCTGGCCGAGGACGTGAGGGCGGGGCGGGCGGCGCGGCCGATGTTCGTCGTCTGGCCCGAGAACTCCTCCGACATCGATCCACTGGCCAACCCCGACGCCCACGAGCTGATCTCCTCGGCCGCCGCGGCCATCGACGCACCGATTCTCGTCGGCGCGGTGGTCGAGGCTCCCGGCGCCACGGCCGAGGAGCCGACCACGACGAACTCGGTGATCGTGTGGAACCCGGAGAGCGGACCCGGCGAGCGCCACGACAAGCAGATCGTGCAGCCCTTCGGCGAGTACCTGCCGTGGCGCGGGTTCTTCCGCAACTTCTCCGAGTACGCCGACCGCGCCGGATACTTCGTGCCGGGTGACGGAACCGGGGTCGTGCACCCCGCCGGCGTGCCGGTGGGGGTGACCACCTGCTGGGAGGTGATCTTCGACCGTGCGCCGCGCGAGTCGGTGCGCAACGGCGCGCAACTGCTGGTCGTGCCGTCCAACAACGCGACGTTCACCGAGTCCATGAGCGAACAGCAACTCGCGTTCGCCCGGCTGCGTGCGGTCGAACACGACCGCTATGTGGTCGTGGCGGGAACGACGGGGATCAGCGCGATCATCTCGCCGGACGGCCGTGAGCTGGCTCGCACCGCGTTCTACGAACCCGCCTACCTCGACTCCGCCGTGCGGCTGAAAACCCAGCTCACAGCCGCGACGCGGTTCGGGCCGCTGGTGGAGGGGCTACTCATCGCCCTCGGCGTGGGCAGCCTGATCGTCGCGATGCTGCACAATGAAGGCTTTGTGCGTCGCCGCGTGGGCGGCCGCACCACAGACAGAGGAGCCACATGACGACGGGCCGGGACCCGGGGGAGCGACCCAGCCAACGCGCGCTGGTCATCATTCCCACCTATAACGAGCGGGAGAACCTGCCGCTGATCGTCGAGCGCGTCCAGAAGGCGCTGCCCGACATCCACCTCCTGATCGTCGACGACGGCAGCCCCGACGGCACCGGCAGGCTCGCCGACGAACTCGCCCTCGCGGAGCCCGACCGCATCCACGTCATGCACCGCAATGCCAAGGGTGGGCTCGGCGCGGCGTACCTGGCCGGTTTCGCCTGGGGGCTGAGCCGCGAGTACTCCGTGCTGGTCGAGATGGACGCCGACGGCAGTCACCCACCCGAGCAGTTATACCGGTTGCTCGACGCCATCGACGGCGGTGCCGACCTGGTCATAGGCTCGCGCTACGTGCCCGGCGGAGAGGTCCGCAACTGGCCGCGGCGGCGCCTGCTGCTGTCGCGTACCGCCAACGGTTATTCGCGGATTCTGCTCGGCGTCGATATCCATGACATCACCGCCGGTTACCGCGCCTACCGACGCGAAGTGCTGGAGAAGATCGACCTGAGCGCGGTCGACTCCAAGGGGTATTGCTTCCAGATCGACCTGACCTGGCGCACGATCAACAACGGTTTCGTCGTCGTGGAAGTGCCCATCACCTTCACCGAACGCGAGTTCGGTCAGTCCAAGATGAGTGGATCCAACATCCGCGAGGCCCTGTTCAAGGTCGCGGAGTGGGGTCTGCGCGGCCGCATTGACCGCGGCCGAGGAGCCCGCGTCACGCGCTGATCCTCAACCCGCTGATCCTCGCAACCCGCGAGCGGCCGCGTTTGCACCGCGACACGCCGTGCTTTCGTGGCACGGACCGGTCACTCGCCGAGGGCGGGGTCAGCCGCGGCGGCGGGCCTTGATGATGTCGAGCCGCTCCTTGAGCAACTCCTCGAGCTCCTCGACCGACCGGCGCTCGAGCAGCATGTCCCAGTGCGTGCGCGGCGGCTTGGTCTTCTTCGGCTCGGGTGCGTCACCCTCGATCAGGGTGCCTTCCATGCCGTTGCGGCACAGCCAGGTGTGTGGAATCTCGGCGTCGTCGGCGAACGGGACGTCGAACTCTTCACCGTTGTCGGTGCGGTACCGCGCCACCTGACGCGGCGCCAAGTCGTGGTTGCGGTCGGTCTCGTAGCTCACGGCTCCGAGGCGACTTCCCCTCAAGACGCGATCAGCCATCGTCAAACACTCCTAGATCAGCGCGTTATTGTCCGAATCATCAACGCCGCAGCATGCTGTGAAGTTCCCGACTCGACCCACCATGATACCGGGAAACCGCTGACCGTCGGTTTACAGTCTGGCCTGTGACAACCGGGATCAAAAGGCGCCTCCGCCCTGCGGCGTGCCGCTGGTGCGGTCGTGAGGTCGGCGATGCGGGGCTGGGCAGGCGGCGGCAGTACTGCAGGCAGTCGTGCCGCCAACGCGCGTACGAGCAGCGCAGCGTGATCAAGGGCACGTCGCTGGCGCCCGACGCCGTCATCCTCACCCCAGACGAGGCCGCCGAGCTCTCCGACCGCATCTACCAGGTTCGATGCGCGGCCGAGGACGTCGCGACGGCGGTTGAGGAAGGCGCCGACGCGGCCGAATTGCGGCAACTGTGCGACGCGTTGATGACGTCGGCCAAGGCGGCCGACGGCTGGCGCTGACCGGCGGGGTGCGACGGCGCCGACGTCGACGGCGGCGCGCGGAATGGGTGGTCTGAGGCCCAATTCGGCGCCGAGGCAGGGACGTGACCCCGACCGTCGTCATGGTTCGTTCCGCGTGACCTGACACAGCCCCCGGGTGTGCCGATCTCCCAGCTATCGCTTGTGGCTTTCGTTCACCCAGAATCAAAACCTTCAGGCGGCGAGCGGCCGTCCGTAGCGTCAGACCACGTGACCGCCCCACCGGACCTCACCGCGCCCACCGCGCCGATCACGGCCGGGTCCCACGCGAATCGCGTTCGGCGGCAACATAAGTGGGCGGTGATCCGGTGGACGTCGCCGGTGGTCCTGCTGATGCTGTGGCAGCTTCTCAGCGCGGTCGGCGTCATTTCCCAGGACGTGCTGCCCGCCCCGTCGCTGATCTTCGAGGCGGGGGTGGAGCTGGTCCGCAACGGCCAACTCGCCGATGCGCTCAGCGTTTCCGGAATCCGGGTGGTCGAGGGCCTGGTCCTCGGCGGTGTTCTCGGTATCGCGCTCGGGACGGCCGTCGGCCTGTCGCGGTGGGTGGAGGCCGGCATCGATCCGCCCATGCAGATGGTCAGGGCGCTGCCCCATCTCGGCCTGATCCCGCTGTTCATCCTGTGGTTCGGCATCGGCGAACTGCCCAAGGTGCTGCTGGTGGCGTTGGGTGTCACTTTTCCGCTGTACCTGAACACGTTCTCGGCCATCCGGCAGGTCGACCGGAAGCTGTTCGAAACCGCTCAGGTGCTCGGGTTTTCGTTCTGGCACCGGTTCTGGCGCATCATCGTGCCGAGCGCGGCACCCCAGGTGCTCGTCGGGTTTCGGCAGTCGTTGGCGATCGCATGGCTGACGTTGATCGTCGCCGAGCAGATCAACGCCGACAGCGGGATCGGCTTCCTGATCAACAACGCGCGCGATTTTCTGCGCATCGACATCATCATCTTCGGCCTGATCGTGTACGCGTTGCTCGGTATCGGTACCGACGCCATCGTCCGCGTTCTGGAACGACGCGCATTGAGGTATCGCTCATGACACTGGCCACTGCACGAGAACTCCGCACTGCGGCCGAGCTGCGGCACGTCGACAAGTGGTACGGCGACCACCACGTGCTCGTCGACGTATCGATGAGGATCGGCAGCGGCGAGATCGTCGCGCTGATCGGCCGCAGCGGATCCGGTAAGTCGACCGTGCTGCGGGTGCTTGCCGGCCTGTCGGCCGAACACAGCGGCCAGCGTGTCGTGTCGGGCCCGCCCGCACTGGCTTTCCAGGAGCCGCGGCTGTTTCCGTGGCGTGACGTGCGCACGAACGTGGAGTACGGACTCACCCGCAGCGGGTTGCGCAAGGATCAGGCCCGGATACGCGCCGAGCGGGCGCTGGCCGACGTTGGGCTCGCCGACTGTGCCGACGCATGGCCGCTGACGCTCTCGGGCGGTCAGGCACAGCGGGTTTCGCTCGCCCGTGCTCTGGTGGCCCAACCCGATGTGCTGCTGCTCGACGAGCCGTTCGGCGCGTTGGACGCCTTGACGCGGCTGAGCATGCGCGAACTGCTGCTCGACCTCTGGCGCGAGCACGGGTTCGGCGTGCTGTTGGTCACGCACGACGTCGACGAGGCCGTCGCGCTCGCCGACCGCGTGCTCGTGCTCGACGACGGCCGCGTCACCCACACGCTCCACATCGCCGACCCGCGCACCTCGATCGGCGCGGAGAATTACCGCGCCGAATTACTCGCCCAGCTCGGCGTGCAGGGCTGAAACCGTAAGCAACCGAAGGGGTTCGTTATGTCCAGGGTCGTCGCTGTGCTCGCGCTCATCGGTCTGTTGGCGACCGGATGCGTGTCGCGGCAGAACAGCCCGAGTGCTCAGGAGGCACCGGCCACCGTAGCGTTGTCCGACCTTGCCGGACTCACACTCAACGTCGGCGACCAGAAGGGCGGCACCGAGGCGCTGCTGCGCGCATCGGGCGCCCTCGACGGCTTGCCGTACGCGATCAACTTCTCCACGTTCACATCCGGTCCGCCCCAGATCGAGGCCGCCACCGCCGGAAAGATCGACTTCGCGATCACCGGTAACACACCGCCTATCTTCGGCGCGGCCTCCAACGCGAGGGTCAAGGTGGTGTCGGCATACGACGGCGGCGGATACGGGGATCAGATCCTCGTCCACGCCGACGCACGGATCCAACGCGTCGCGGACCTGCGGGGAAGGAGCATCGCAGTCGCCAAAGGCAGTTCGGCGCATGGTCATACACTCGTTCAACTCGACCGCGCCGGATTGGGTGTGGCCGACGTGAAACTGGTGTTCCTGCAACCCGCCGACGCGCTGTCGGCGTTCACCCAGCGTCGCGTCGACGTCTGGGCAGTATGGGACCCCTACACCGCCCAAGCCGAGACCGATCTCGCGGTGCGCAGCATCGCCACCGCGACCGGTGTCACCAATGGCGCAGGCTTCGGTGTCGCCTCCGACGCTGCATTGGCCGACCCGAAACGCAACACAGCGCTGAGCGATCTGCTGCAGCGCTACGCCAAGGCTGTGCGATGGGCCGACGACAACCGCGAGCAGTGGGCGAAACGCTACGGCGAGGAAGTCGGTCTCGATCCCGCGGTCGCCGCACTCGCACAGGGGCGCAGCCTGCGGTTGCCCACTGACCTGTCCGACGGACTGATCGCGTCTGAGCAGGAGATGGCCGACCTGTTCGCCGAGTCCGAACAGATCGCGGCGGCACCGGATTTCGAGCGTTGGGTCGACCGCCGCTATACCGACGTGCTCAAACCCCTCTACCTGACTCGCGATTAGGAGCGATATGTCCACGGCAAAGTTCTTCTGGTTCCTGCCCACCAGCGGTGACGGCCGGTCCATCGTCGGTACGTCGCACGCGTCGTCACAGCAGACGGTGCCCGCCAACTACCGCCCACCGACGCGGCGCTACCTCGCCGAGGTGGCCCGCGCCGCCGACCGCCTGGGCTACGAAGGGGTGCTCACCCCGACCGGAACCTGGTGCGAGGACGCGTGGTTGAGCGCATCGGCACTTCTGGCGGAGACCGAGCGGTTGAAGTTCCTCGTCGCGTTCCGGCCGGGGCTGACGCCGCCCACGCTCGCCGCGCAGCAGGCGGCGACGCTGCAGCGGTACTCCGAGGGGCGTGTGCTGCTCAACATCGTCAGCGGGGGTGACGATGTCGAACAGCGCCGGTTCGGCGATTGGCTCGACCACGACCAGCGCTACGCGCGGACTGGGGAGTTCCTCCACATCGTCGATGCCATCTGGCGTCAGGAATCGCTGGACTTCGAGGGCGATTACTACAGGGTCGCCGACGCCCGGGCGTCGGAGCCGCCGGATCCGCTGCCGCGGATCTATTTCGGCGGATCCTCACCGGCCGCGCTGCCGATCGCCGCGAAGTACGTCGACGTGTACCTGACGTGGGGCGAGCCCCCGCAGGACGCCGCCGCGAAGATCGCGCGAGTCCGTGAACTCACCGAACAACGCGGTCGCACCGTGCGGTTCGGCATCCGGCTGCACACGATCAGCCGCGACACCTCGGCGGCCGCCTGGGCGGTCGCAAATGAGATGCTGTCGGGCCTCAGCGCTAGCCAGATCGCCAAAGCCACTGCGCTGCAAGCTGAGTCGCAGTCCGAAGGGCAGCGGCGGATGACCGCACTGCACGGCGGTCGGACCGATCAGCTGGAGATCTACCCGAACCTGTGGGCCGGTGTCGGCTTGGTGCGCGGCGGCGCGGGCACGGCGCTCGTCGGCAGCCATGAGGAGGTCGCCAATCTAATCTACGAGTATTACTCGCTCGGCTTCGACGAGTTCATTCTGTCGGGCTACCCGCACCTGGAAGAGGCCTACTGGTTCGCCGAAGGCGTGTTGCCGCTGCTGAAGCGTAAGGGCGTCTCCTAGCGCGGGTGGTCAGCAGCTGAACTTCTCGCCGGTCTGCGGGGGCGCAGCGACCGACTGCAGGCAGCCGAACGGTTCGATACCTGCATCGCTGAACTTGACCGCGGATTGGTAGGCGTGGTTGACACAGAAGAGTCCGACGGTGTCGGTCCGGCAGCGGTAGTCCCCGAACGACAGCACCAGGCCGTACGGAAGCTCGGGCCCCTCGCCGGCGGTGAACCGGCCGGGGTCTCCGTGCACGGAGCCGACGGTCACGCTGTTGCCGTCGTAGTCGACCCAGCCGCCCTTCCACTCGCCGTAGGCGTCATCCGGCCGCGGCGGCGGGTCGACCAGGTCCACCAAGCAGGCCAGCGCACCGTCGGCGTACTGGCTGTCGGTCATACAGCTCGTCTTGCCCGACGGCGTGGTGAACGCGACGTCCTCCCCGAGATCCGTCGTCTGGCCCTCACGCATGGCCACGTGGTACTGGCCGGCGTCAGCGGGTTCACCGGCTTCGACCCAGGCCACCACATCGCCGAACGGCGCGCCGGGGGCCGGTGGAGCGGTCGGCTTCGGTTTGGTCGTGGTCGTGGTGGGCGAACTCGCCGACGGCGCCGGCGGGATCGGTTCGATCCGCTCAGCCTGTCCGCCCGTCGTCGTCGAACACCCCGCTACCAGCACAGACGCGATCAGCACAGCCATTCGCATACCGGCCAGGCTAGCGGGCCGACACGCAATCCCTGGCCAGGCGCGGCGGGAGGCCATGCTGGAAGGTCATTGCTAACGTCGGGTGATGCACGAACACACCGTCCGCGCGACCATCGCCTCCGGCACCATCGAGGGGTTCACCCGCGACGGCGTGCACCGTTGGCGCGGCATCCCCTACGCGCGCCCGCCGGTGGGTCCGCTGCGCCTGCGCGCGCCCCAGCCGGTGCAGCCGTGGCGCGGCGTCCGCTACTGCCACGGGTACGGCAACTGCGCCCCCCAGCAGCGCATGTACACGATGCTGGCGCCGGGCAAGTACCAACCGATGAGCGAGGACTGCCTGACCCTGAACGTGGTGAGCCCGAAGAAGCGGTCGGACTCCGCGCTGCCTGTCATGGTCTTCATCCACGGCGGCGGCTATTTCATGGGGTCGTCGGCCACGCCGATTTATGACGGTGCGGCGCTGGCCCGCAAGGGATGTGTGTACGTGTCGGTCAACTACCGCCTGGGCGCGCTGGGGTGTCTGGACCTCTCGTCGCTGTCGAACCGGGACGTCACGATCGACGACAACCTGTATCTGCGTGACCTGGTGATGGCCCTGCGCTGGGTACGCGAGAACATCGCGGTGTTCGGCGGCGATCCCGACAACGTCACGATCTTCGGTGAGAGCGCCGGAGCGCACGCCGTCGCCACATTGCTCGCAGTGCCTGCGTCGAAAGGCCTTTTCACCAAGGCGATCTCGGAGAGCCCGGCGGCGGGGATGGTGCGCACCCCTGAGGTGGCCGCGCAGTACGCGACGCGGTTCGCCGCGATGCTGGGGGCGGGGGAGGACGACGGCGCCGACGCGGTGATGGCGGCGCGGCCGGCCGAACTGGTGGAGGCGTTCGAAGAGCTCATCAAACAAGGCCAGCGCGAGATGCTCGGCGCCTTCGCGGCCGGTCCCACGAGCGGAACCGATTATCTGCCACAGGATCCGGTGGAGGCGATGCGCAGCGGTAAGGGCCACCGGCTTCCGCTCATCGTCGGGACCAATGCCGAAGAGGCCAACCTTTTCGGTCGCTTCCTCAAGCTGTTGCCCATGTCCGAGCCGATGATCGAGCGGCTGCTCGCCGAGGCCGAACCCGAAGAGCGCGAACGCATCACCGCCGCGTATCCGGGCTATCCGAACCAGAAGGCATGCGTCCAGTTCGGCAGCGATTTCGCGTTCGGTTCGGCCGCCTGGCAGATCGCCGAGGCGCACAGCCGCCATGCGCCGACCTACCTGTACCGCTACGACTACGCTCCGAGGCCGTTGCGCTGGTCGGGACTCGGCGCAACGCACGCCACCGAGCTGTTGGCGGTGTTCGACGTGTACCGCACCGGGTTCGGTCGTCTGCTCACCGCGGTCGGTGACCGCCGAACTGCGTTGCGCGTCAGCGATGACGTCCAACGCCGCTGGCGCGAGTTCGCCCGCACCGGTGTGCCCGGCCCCGACTGGCCCACCTACACCAGCGCGAACCGCGCTGTGCGGGTGTTCGATCAGCGCCCGCGCACCGAGTTCGACCCGCACGCCGCCCGCAGGGAGGCATGGGAGAACTTCTCGCTGGTCTCGCGTTGACGGTGGCCCCCAGCCACCACGGAATGTCCCACGGAGGTGACACGTGCCCACCATCAACATCGTCGAGCGGCCCGCAGAATTGAACGCCGAGTGGCTGACGTCGGCGATCGGATCACCGGTCGCGGACTTCTCCTACGAGCGCATCGGGACCGGCCAGATGAGCGAGTGCTACCGCGTCGCGCTGACGTATGCGGGCGAGGACACCGGCCCCGCGACCGTGGTGCTCAAGGTGGCCGCCACTGACCCGGTCAGCAGGCAGACCGGTTTGGCGCTAGGCCTGTACGAACGCGAGGTGCGGTTCTACACCGACATCGCGCCGCGGATCGGGGGGCCGGTGGCGCCGTGCTTCTCCTCGGCGTTCAACGCCGAAACCGGCGCCTTCCATCTGCTGCTCGGCGACGCGGGACCCGCGACCGTCGGCGACGAGATCCGCGGTGCTTCAGCTGAACAGGCCATGCTGGCGCTGTCCGAGCTCGGCCGGTTGCACGGGCCGCTGCTCTGCGACCCCGCTGTCGCGAACGCCGAGTGGCTCAACCGAGAGGCGCCGGTCAACCAGGCGCTGATCGCCGGCTTGTACGCAGGCTTCGCCGAGCGGTACGCCGACCAGATCGCGCCCGCGCACCGTGACGTGTGCGAGCGACTGATCGCAAGCTTCGACCCCTATATTGCCGCGGAATCCCCGCCCGATCAGGTCATGGGGCTCGTGCACGGCGATTACCGCCTCGACAACATGCTGTTCGGACAGCCGGGCGCGGATCGTCCTTTGACGGTGGTGGATTGGCAGACGGTCACGTGGGGGCCGGCGATGACGGACGTCGCGTACTTCATGGGCTGTGCGCTTCCTGTCGAGGTGCGCCGCGAGCACTACGACGCGCTGCTTTCCGCATACCACTCCGCGCTCGGCCCGAACCCTCCGATCACCCTCCACGACGTGCGCGACGGGGTGCGCAGGCAGACTTTCTTCGGCGTGATGATGGCGATCATTTCCTCGATGCTCGTTGAGCGGACCGAGCGCGGCGACGAGATGTTCATGACGATGCTGCAGCGCCATTGCGAGCATGTGCTCGACGTCGACGCGCTGAGCGCGCTGCCAGAACCGACTGTGCCAGAACCGCTTACGCCCACCGCCGAGGACGATGGCGAACACCCGCCCGGTGACGAGCCGCTGTGGAACGAGAGCTGGTACTTCGACTTCGTCGACCCGCAGCAGGAGATCGGCGGGTGGGTGCGTTTGGGGTTGTACCCGAACATCGAGACGTCCTGGATCAACGGCCTGGTGTGTGGTCCGGACATCCCGACCTACGCGCTGCTCGACTTCGAGGGCACCGATGCGATCGAACTGACGCTGACCCCGACCGAACCGCTCAAGACCTTCCGCGTCACGATGCGTGGCCGCGGCCAGGCGTACGACGATCCGGCGGGACTGCTCCGCAACGAATCCGGCCGCCCGGTCGACGTGTCGATGGAATTCGAGTGGACCACCACCGGCACGCCGTATATGTACCGGGTGACCCCGCGGTACGAGATCCCGTGCTCGGTGTCGGGCACGGTGTCCGTCGACGGTCGCGAGTTCACGTTCACCGGTGTGCCGGGGCAGCGTGACCACTCCTGGGGTGTGCGCGACTGGTGGGCGATGGACTGGGTGTGGAGCGCACTGCACCTCGACGACGGCACCCACCTGCACGGCGTCGACATCCGCATCCCCGGCGCCCCGCCGCTCGGTATCGGTTATGTGCAACCGCCCGGTGAACCGCTGATCGAGCTGCAAACTGTCACCGCACGAGAGACGTTCGCCGACAACGCTTTACCGGTGGAGACGACGCTGGCCCTCAGACCCGGTGATGTCACGGTCACGGCCGAGGTGCGCGCCCACGCTCCCGTGCTGCTGACCTCACCCGACGGCCGGATCAGCCACTTCCCGCGCGCATGGGCGACGGTCACGACCGCCGACGGCCGCAAGGGCGTTGGCTGGCTGGAGTGGAACCGCAACCAGGGCTAGCAAATCGCCTTTGTTGCGCGAGCGTGCGGGTCTGCATACGACACGCCGCGAAAATTCAGCGTGTCGTGCACGCTCGCACCGCGGCGAGCGTGCGCTACCGCGGCGCGTACATGATCAAACCGACCCCGGCCAAGCAAATCAGCGCACCGGTGACATCCCACCGGTCGGGCCGGAAACCGTCGGCGATCATGCCCCACGCGAGTGAACCGGCGATGAAGACTCCGCCGTACGCCGCCAGAACTCGACCGAAATGGGCGTCGGGCTGAAACGCGGCGACGAAACCGTAAGCGCCGAGCGCCATCACGCCCGCCCCGATCCACCACCAACCGCGATGCTCGCGCACGCCCTGCCACACCAGCCACGCGCCGCCGATTTCGAGCAGCGCGGCGAGGAGGAACAGCATCACCGATTTCAGCACCATCACGACACTCAGCGTGCCGTGAGCGTGCGCAAAATGCTGGCGCACTGCGGCGTGTCGTGTGCAGACTCGCACGCTCGCGGCACAGAGGGAGGGCTATGCGAGGTGGGCGCTGTCGTCGTCGAGGTCCTCGCGGTTCAGACCCATCGGCGTCGCGGCGGGGACATCACCGCCTGCGACGACTTTGCGGGTGATCGGGGTCAGCGTGCGGAACAGCGTCTCGACCTCGTCGTCACTCAACGCGTCGAGCACCGGCAACGCCAACCGGTCGGTGCCGTCCTCGATCTGTAGCTTGAGATCGCGGCCGGCGTCGGTGAGCTCGTCACCGTCGATCAGCCCCCGCTCGGCGAGCCGGTCCCGGTACAGGGCCCACTGTTCGTCGTCGTAGTCACGGCTGCGCATGATCATCTCCTTGGGCACACGGCCCGCGGCGGCGTGCAAGATGTTGCTCTCGCGACCGGAGATCCCGTGACTGATGAGCAGCGCGATGTGACCGTCGCCGCGCTGTTCCCGCAGCAATGTCGTGGCGTGCCAGAGCTTGCTCAGGGGTTCGTCCGGCCATGGCAGTGCCGCGTTCGCGGCGAACAGGCATCGGCCGTCGAGCGGGGCGTTGCGGGCGGCCTTCGCCAACAAGTCGGCCGCGGTCGCCAGCTCGTCGCCCTGTCCGACGCCGTAGCGCTCGAGCGCGGCCACCGCGGACTCCAGTCGCACCCGCAGCGCGTCGGCCGGGGCAGCGACCTCCCACGCCGCCGGAAGGGCCTTGGCCACCCGCTGCGGGGCGAAGTTGTAGAACGCCGCCGTCACCACGTCGGGCGCCACCTCGCCCAGCGGTGCCGATCTGGCCGCGAAGTAGCCCATCCAAAATCCCTTGTAGCCAAGGCCGTCGAGGGCGGCGCGAGCTTCCGGGGCGAAGTAGGTGACGGCGTGCACGGGTTCGAGTCGGTCGAAGAAACGGCGTGCCAACGATGGTTGCCTGTCCACGTCCGCAGTTAACCACTGCGCTTGATCCCGGTTAGCCGCGGCCCGATCAAGACGGGTCAAAGGCCTGAGTCATCCCCGGACACCGCCGAACTGGCTTCGTCGATGATCGCGCGCATGGCCTGTTCGGCCGCCACTTCGTCGCGCATCCTGATCGCGCGTGCCACCTCGTCGTGCAGGTTGATCGCGGCCGGGTTCGGTGTCGAGGGCATCATCCCGTGGTGCGTCCGCCCGGCGAGCACCTCGGCGACCACGCCGTCGAGCGCGCGGAACATCTCGTTGCCGCTGGCTTCCAACATGGTCCGGTGAAACAGCTTGTCGGCCTCCAAATAAGCCTCGAGATCACCTGCGCGACCGTGTACGACCATGTCCGAAACGGCGGCCGCCATGATGCGGCATTGATCGGGGCCGGCCCGCCGCGCGGCCAGCGCCGCCGCCGCCGGCTCGAACCCGCGGCGTAGCTCGGAAAGCGAGAGGAGTTGGGCGGCCCGGTCGCCGGCCTCCACGCGCCAGCGAATCAGCCTGGGGTCGAAGACGTTCCACTTCTCTGCGGGCTGGACCGTGATGCCCACCCGTCGCCGCGACTCCACCATGCCCATCGATTCGAGCACCCGGATCGCCTCGCGCGCCACGCTGCGCGACACCCCGTGACGCGCGCTGACCCCATCGAGGGTCAACACCTGCCCGGGGGGATACTCACCGGAGACGATCGCGGTGCCCAGCGCCTTGAGAAGATTGCCATGCAGCGCGCCGACGATTGGTTGAGACGCCACGCATACATCTTTTCATAAGATCACCAAACCCGATTAAAGACATATCAATAAGTGACGCTATTGCAATCGTATGCCTATTACGGCATGCTGTGTGATGCCAAACACAACTGGGTAGGTGGAGGGAATGGCATCTCCGATCGTTGTCATGGGCGTCTCGGGCTCGGGCAAGTCGACGGTGGGTGCCGCGCTTGCGCAGCGTCTGCGCGTACCGTTCGCCGACGCGGACGACTTTCATCCGCCTGCCAACATCGCGAAGATGACGGCCGGTGAGGCGCTCAACGACGACGACCGCTATCCGTGGCTCGAAGCGATCGGGGAGTGGTTGGCCGAACGGTGCGAAACGGGCGGGGTGATGAGCTGCTCTGCGCTCAAGCGCAAGTACCGCGATCAATTGCGGCTTCACTGCCCTGAGATGGCACTGCTGCATCTGGTCGGAACCCCCGAGGTCATCGGCAGGCGGCAGGCCAGCCGTCCCGGTCACTTCATGCCGGCATCGCTGCTGGTTTCGCAATTCGAGACTCTCGAACCGCTGGGATCCGATGAGCACGGTGTTGACATCGACGTCGACCAAAGCATCGATGCCATCATCGACAGCTACGTTTCGACAACGGGTTCGACCGACCGGTAAGCGCGTGACCGACACACCGGATGAGCCAAAGACATTGCCAGTAAAGCACTTTGATTATTCACCGATAAGTGAAATCGCATGGCACTGACAGTTCGGAGGCCTGATGGAAGCAATCGATCCCGCCTACGGAGCCACGACGCTCCTGTTGATCGCTGCGGGCGCGGTGGCGCTGCTGCTGTTTTTGATCATGAAGGTCAAGCTGCACGCCTTCGTAGCGCTGGTGCTCGTCAGCGTGCTCACGGCGCTGGCCGCGGGCATCCCGGTGGGCGACGTTCCCGACGCCATCAGCTACGGCTTCTCGAACACCCTCGGCTCGGTGGCCCTGCTCGTCGGCTTCGGCGTCATGCTCGGCCGGCTGCTCGAAGTCACCGGCGGCGCCCAGGTTCTCGCCGATACGCTCATTGCCCGCTTCGGTGAGAAACGGGCCCCACTCGCCCTCGGCGTCGCCGCTCTGCTGTTCGGTTTCCCGATCTTCTTCGACGCGGGCCTCGTCGTCTTCCTGCCGATTGTCATGACCGTCGCCCGCCGCTTCGGGGGTTCGCTGCTGCTCTACGGTCTGCCGGCCGCCGGAGCCTTCGCCGCGATGCACGCCCTGGTCCCACCCCATCCCGGTCCAGTCGCAGCGGCCGAAGCGCTCGGCGCGAGCATCGGCGTGACGCTTCTGATCGGCGCCCCGGTCGCCATTCTGTCCTGGTACATCGGCGTGCTGCTGGTCTCCCGGGTGATCGGGCGCCGCGTCCACGTCGACGTCCCGACGGCGTTGTTCGGCGAGGTGAACGGCGGAGCAACTAATGCCGAGCCTGAGGCCACCGCCGGCACCGGCAATTCAGCGGTCGCCACCGCGGCCCGAACCGCACCGTCGTTCATCACCGTGCTCGGCGTGCTGCTCCTGCCGTTCGTGTTGATCTCGTTCAACACCGTTCTCGACACCTTGGTCTCCGCCGGCGTGCTGGAAGAGGACGCCACCTGGGCCCGCTACCTCATGTTGCTCGGCAACACCAGCGTCGCTTTGCTGATCACGGTGATCGTTGCGGCCGTGGTGCTTGGGCTGCGGCGGGGCCGGTCGATGGACGACGTCAGCGCCCTCTACGACAAGGCCCTCGGGCCCATCTGCTCGGTCATCCTGATCACCGGCGCCGGCGGCATGTTCGGCGGGGTGCTGCGGTTGAGCGGCATCGGAAGCGCCTTGAGCGACTCGCTGTCGGGACTCGGAATGTCGCTGATCGTTCAGGCCTTCATCATCGCGACGCTGTTGCGCGTGGCCCAGGGTTCGGCGACGGTCGCCATCACGACGACGGCGGGTCTGCTCAGCGCCGCGGCGGGCGAGGCGTCCTTGAGTAGTGTTCACCTCACCCTGCTGGTCATCGCCATCGCCGCTGGAGCGACCGTGCTCTCACACGTCAACGACTCGGGCTTCTGGTTGGTCAGCCGCTTCTTCGGGATGGACGTGAAGACCACGCTGAAGACCTGGACGGTCATGGAGACCGCGCTCGGCCTCACCGCATTCGGTTTCAGCCTCGTTGTGTGGCTGGTGATCTGACCCCGAACAAGTTGTGCCAACGGCGTCGACCGCTCTGACGATCAACCTTTGACGACTTGCGTACCGCCCGCGAGTTCGTCGTGCTTGCCCTGCTTGGTGGGGCTGCCGCTGATGGTCACGGCGATGACGATGATCGCGATGACGCCGAGCAGTCCGCCGACGAACGGGATGATCGGGAGCAGCGTCCACGAGTTGCGAATGGCCGCCTGCGCGGCGGTCGGCTTGGCTGCCCCGCCAGGGCCGCGAACGGTCAGGCCGAGCAACTTCTTGCCCGGTGTCGAACCCGTACCGGCTTCGAACGCGAGGAAGTAGACGAACATCAGGCCGCCGGTGAAGAAACCGGTGACCATGATGTTGGAGGCGGAATCGGTGGCGAAGGCCAACAGCCAACTCACGATTCCGACGAGGATGCCGTCGATGAACCGCGCGAGCCAACGAAGAAGCACGCCGCCCGGCTGACCGCCGCCCACGGGATAGCCGCCGTACTGTTCAGGCTGGGGTCCGGGATTTCCGCTAGTCATCCGAGTCAATGTACCGGCGACCCCGACGGATCAGGGGCGCTTTAGATCGCTGGGTGAGGAGCTCAGCGAAGCTTTCGTTGCTGGCGTTTGGCCTCTTTGCGTGCCTGCTTGCGGGCCGTCTCGGCCTGTTTGCGTGCCGTGTCGGCTTGCTTGCGCGCCGTCTCGGCAAGCTCCGTCGCGCGCCCGCGCGCCGTCTCGGCCAGTTCGGGCGCACGGTCGCGGGCGACGTCGGCCCACTCCGAGCCCCGCTCGCGCGCGACGTCGGCGAGCACCGAACCGCGTTTGCGCGCCACCTCGGCCAGCTCCGGTCCGCGTTCGCGGGCGACGTCGGCCAGTTCGGCGCTACGCTTGCGCGCCCGTTCGGCGAGTTCGGGTCCGCGTTCGCGGGCGACCTCGGCCAGTTCGGCGCCGCGCTCGCGGGCGACGTGGGCGAACTCGCGGCCTCGTTCGGCACCGACCTGCAGACCGTGACCGACCTTGTCGGCCAACGCGCTGTCAGCGAGAGTGCCACCGGCCGCCGCCCCGACAGGCAGCGCCGTGCTGACCGCTTCGGACACCTTGTGCGCCGCGCGTCGACCGCGCCAACCGATTGAGGGTTTGCCCTCGGTGTCGACCGCGGCGATGATCAGCCCACCGATCAGGCTCACGTCGGTGAAGAATGCACGCCGTTCTTCGGCCTTGCGCTCGGGGTCTGTCTCGCTCCAGAACGTATGTCCGCCAAGGCTGCCCGGCACCACGCTCAGCGCGAGCGCGGCGGATGCGAGCCGGGGGAGTTTGCCGGTGGCCAGCAGCAGGCCACCTCCGATCTGGACGGCGGCGGTGGCACGGGCGACGGTCTCGGCGTTGGTGGGAACGTTGGTACCGACCGGGTCCGGCAGTTTGCTCAGACCCTCGAGCGTCGGGCGTGCGGCATCGGCCGCGGGTTTCGGGCTGCGTAGGGCCTCGACGCCTCTGGCGATGAAGGCTGCTGACAGCATCGGGCGCGCGATACGTCGAATCAACATGCGCGAGGTGTTCCCAGGCGAACGGGGACGCAAACGTCGTTACGAGGCATCGCGGGCAGTGCGGTGTCGCAGCGGCACGAGATACCAGAACACAGTGAGCGCGCCCAGCACGCCGCCCCCGGCAATCCATGCCGCCACCCGGTCGGCGACGGCGTCGAAGATGATCGTCGCCACGCCGGCGAGCGCGACGCCGAGGAGCAGCGTGCCGGTGATGGCGAAGGAGTGCGCCATCGACACCAACGTGCGCATGCGGTGCCGACGGAACAACAGCCGGTGCATGCTCACCGGAGCGATGAGCAGGACCGTCGCCCCTATCGAGCAGGCCACCGTCACCAGGTAGACGGTCCGCATGACACCGTCGAGATCGGAGAAGTGGTCGGTGAACGGCAAGATCAGCAGGAAGCCCGTGAGCAGCTGGACACCCGTCTGAGCCACCCGTAGCTCCTGCAGCAAGCTGGACCAATTACGGTCCAGCCGTTGAGCTTCCGTCTCGTCGCGGTGGTAGCCGTCAGGCCCTGCCAGGTCGGGGCGCTCCGAGTGCACACCTGATTCTGGCAGCCGGCGCCGCGGTTGGTCGATCGAACCGCGGTTTGTGGCGGGCGCTGCCGGAGTAGGTTGGCGAAGGTGGCGCTCGTCGCGGGAATAGATTCATCCACTCAGTCCTGCAAGGTGATCGTCTGTGATGCCGAGACCGGGTCGGTGGTCCGGTCGGGTTCGGCCCCGCACCCGGACGGCACCGAGGTCGATCCCCAGTCGTGGTGGTCGGCTTTGCAGGCCGCCGTCTCGGCGGCGGGCGGGTTGGACGACGTGGCGGCGATCTCGGTGGGGGCGCAGCAGCACGGAATGATCTGCCTGGACGACGACGGGCGGATAGTGCGAGATGCGCTGCTGTGGAACGACGTTCGGTCGAGCGCGGCCGCCGTCGACCTGGTCGATGAGCTGGGCGGCCCGCACGAGTGGGCCGCGCGTGTGGGCGTGGTGCCGGTCGCGTCGATCACCGCGACGAAGCTGCGCTGGCTTGCCGATGATGAACCCACCCACGCGGAGGCGACCGCGGCGGTGTGTCTTCCACACGATTGGCTCACCTGGCGGCTCAGCGGGTCTTCCGACCTTGGCGACCTCCGCACGGACCGCAGTGACGCCAGTGGTACGGGGTACTTCTCGTCGGCGACCGGCCACTACGACATCGACCTACTCGAGATGGCCATGCGCGGGAGGAGACCACTCGTCCCGCCGGTGCTCGGACCGTCCGCACCGGCCGGGTACTCGACGACGGGCGCGCTGTTGGGCCCGGGCGCGGGCGACAACGCGGCAGCGGCGCTCGGGCTGAGCGCCGGGCAAAGCGATTGCGTCGTGTCGTTGGGAACCTCCGGGGTGGTCAGCGCCGTCGGAACGGTCGCACCTCGGGATCCGGAGGGCATCGTCGCCGGTTTCGCGGACGCCACCGGAAATCAGTTGCCGTTGGTGTGCACCCTCAACGGTGCTCCCGTGCTGGCGGCCGTTGCCAGGATGTTGGCCGTAGAGTTCGACGAACTCGACGGCCTGGCGCTGTCGGCGCGGGCCGGCGCCGACGGGCTCACGCTGGTGCCGTACCTGGAGGGGGAGCGGTCACCGAACCTGCCCGCCGCCGCCGGGGCCCTGCACGGCGTGACCACGCGAAACCTCCTGCCCGCCAATGTCGCCCGGGCTGCTGTTGAGGGGTTGTTGTGCTCGATGGCGTACTGCATCGACAAGATCAGGGCGCACGGTGTCGACGTGCGGCGGGTCATGCTGACGGGTGGAGGGGCGCGTTCGGAGGCGGTTCGGCGAATCGCGCCGGCGGTCCTGGGAACGACGGTGCAGGTGCCCGAACCGGCCGAGTACGTGGCGCTGGGTGCCGCCAGGCAGGCCGCCTGGACGCTGACCAACGCCGACGCCCCGCCGTCGTGGACGCTCGGCGAAACGGCGACCTACCACGCGGATCCCACACCATCGGTGCTCGAGCAGTATCGGTCCGCGCAACCGCTCACGCTGGGACAGTGAACTACCAGTGGGATCGGTTGGCAGACGGGGTGTTTCGCACCCGGCTGCCATTCTGTGACGTCACCGTGGGGTTGGTGGCCGGCGATGCGCCTGCCTGCTGATCGACACCGGGAGCACGTTGACCGAGGCGCGCGCCATCGGCACCGACGTCGCCGAGCTCGTCGCGGCGCCCGTGAGGCACGTGCTGCTGACGCACCACCACTTCGATCACGTTCTCGGTTTCTCCGTCTTCGAGGGGGCCCTGGTGTGCTGCGCGCCGCCGGTGGCCGAGACGGTGATCCACCGCAAGCGGCACCTGCGCGACGACGCGGTGCGCCACGGTGCCGACCCCGACGAAGTGAACGCGGCCATCGGCGCGTTGCGCGAGCCGGACCGTCAGGTATGGGAGGCCGATTTCCACCTTGGAGGGCGGACGGTGTCGGTCAGCCATCCCGGCCGCGGCCACACCGACCACGATCTGATCGCGGTGGTGTCCGGGGCCGACACGCGCGTGGTGTTCTGCGGTGACCTCGTCGAAGAGTCCGGCGATCCGTCTGTCGAGGACGGCTCCGACCTCGACGCATGGCCCTCGACGCTCGATCGCGTGCTGGCGGCCGGCGGCGACGACGCGATCTACGTGCCCGGTCACGGCGTGGCCGTCGATGCAGGGTTCATCCGGCGGCAGCGCCGGTGGCTCGCGGAACGACAGTGACGAATTTCAACACATCGATGTGACTTAATTCATTGTCATCGGGCTGCCGGCCGTGCACTCTGGCCGTTTCATATCGACCGATTACTCGAGGGTGCCTCACTAACATGCCTGATTTCGAATTCGCGTACGACCTGACGCTCGATGAGGGGAGGCGTCGCGCGGCCGTCCTCGAGGCCATCGGCGACGACTGGGATCCGATCGCCGCGCTGGAGCAGGAGCGGCAGGCCTACGACATGCTGTACAGCGATCTGGACGCCGATCAGCAGCGGATCTACGACGAGCTCGTGCGCGTGGGTGTCCTGCCGGATCGGACGGTGACGCGTGCTGCCGATTGATCCCACCGCGGACCGCTCCCGGCGGGCGTGGCTCGAATGCCCCGGTTGTGTTCACGGCGCCGGCTGCGCCGAGTGCTCACGCCGGCGCAACTGCGCCGACCACTGGCAGTACCTCCTGAGCAACCAGGCCACCGTGATCTACCTGCAGTGCCCGACCTGCGGGCACCTGTGGTCGACCGATACGCGTCACCGAAGGCGCCGGGCCGCCTGACGGGCGACTCCATTTCTGCACCACGGTCGTGGTTTCGGCGGCGAAATCACAGCCTTGGCGCAAAACTCGACGGCGGCTGACGCCCGGCTCAGGGGTTACGCGGGTGGATGAATACGCCGTCGGCCTCGACGGTGACGCCGTCGGCGTCCGCGATATGACCGACCGCGAACGTCTTGGCACCCTCAATGCGGTCGATCCAGGCCTCCGCGCGCAGCGGGCGGCTGAGCCGGGTTCCGCGCCGGTACCGCGTGGTGAGCGTTCCGGTGACGGCGGGCTTGCCCGGCTTGTGCGCCGTCGCGCCGAGCACGTGGTCGAGCAGCATCGCGCAGACTCCGCCGTGGACATGCCCTGGTGGGCCCTCGAACGCGGCGCCGAGCGTGAACTCCGCCCAGACTCGGCCGTCGGGCTCGTGATGCACCACCAGCGGTGGGGCGGCCGGGTTGCGCACACCGATGACGACATTGCCCCACACCATGGGCTCGCCGCCGCGGGTGTGCTCCAGTCCGAACGAGCCGTCGCGCATTGATTCACTGAGTTCGTCACTGGCGCAATCGATTCGGTCCTTCACGGCCGCGACGGTCGCTGCGTCCGCATGGGTGCGGATCGTGACGTCGATGAGTCGGCGCACCGACTGCGTCAACGGTTCGTACACCGCGCGCAGGTCGTCGAGTTCGGAACCGGCCATGGCTTCAGCGTGCGCACGCCTCGGCGGCTCCGCAAGGCGGCCTCCCGGCCAGTGGTGCGTTGGACGTGCGGTGTGCTCAACCGTTGTTAGGCTAGGCAAATGGCGAAAAGCACGTCCGACGCGAAGCCGAATCTGGCCGCGACCAGTTGGGCGCTGCTCGGCATGCTGACCTACGAACACGAATTGTCGGGCTACGACATTCGTAAGTGGATCGAATGGAGCATGCGGTTCTTCTACGGGAGCCCCGCCTACAGCCAGATCTACTCGGAGCTGAAGAAGCTGGAGAAGCTGGGGCTGCTGTCGTCACGCGTCGAGAACACCGGCGGCACCCGCAACCGTCGGCTCTACAAGATCACCCCCGCGGGTCTCGACGCGGTGCGGCGGTGGGCCAACGAGGCACCCGTCGATCCGCCGGTGCTCAAGCACAACCCGTTGCTGCGCGTGACCTTCGGGCATCTGACCGATCCGGAGCGCCTCAAGGAAATCCTGCAGGAGCACATCGCCTACGCCGACGACATGCAGCGCCAGGCCGCCAAGGACGCCAAGTGGGCGGGAGTGGACCCGTCGTGGGCTTACGCGAAGGTCGCATTGCAGTGGGCCGAGCGGTATTACGCGTCCGAACGCGAGCTCGCCATGAAGATGCTCAAGGAGCTCGACGAGGCCGAGGCCACCTTCGCCGATGCGGGCATCGAACGCGGTACGCAAATCCCTTGGCCCGCACCGGAATACTGGTACGAGATCGAGAAGAAGGCCGACGCCGAGGACTGATCGGTCACCCGTCTGCGGCGTCCGAGGCGGCGATGTAGCCGTACACCAGACCTTGCGCGATCGTTGCGCCCGCCCCGGGATAGGTGGTGCCGAACGCATTGGCGGCCGTGTTGCCGATCGCGTACAGCCCGTCGATCGCGCGGCCGTCCTCCCGCAGCACGCGGGCGTGGTCGTCGACCCGCAGGCCGCCGCACGTGCCGAGATCGCTCAGCACCATCTTCACGGCGTAGAACGGCCCCCGGTTCAACGGGCGCAGGTTCGGGTTCGGCGTGACGGTCGGATCGCCGTAATAGCGGTCGTACGCGCTGGCACCGCGCAGGAAGTCGGGATCGACTCCGGCGGCAGCGTTTTCGTTGAAGCGCTCGACGGTCGCGGTCAGCGTCGACTCGTCGACGCCGATCTTGGGGGCGAGTCCGGCGATGGAGTCGGCGCGGTGCGCGATGCCGGCGTCGTACCACCTCTGGGGAATCGCCATGCGCGGGAACAGTTCGGCGGCGAAGACGTAGTTGTTGCGATACCCCTGGTCGAACACGATCCACATCGATTCCACCGGATTCCCCGCACGTTCACGTTCGAGCAGCCGCTGCCCGAACGTCATGTAGTCTGTCGCCTCGTTGACGAACCGGCTCCCGGTCTGGTCGACGATGAGCGATCCGGGAAGTGACCGTTCGGCCAGCATGACCTTGGGGTCCGCGTCCGGCAGCGCCGCGACGGCGGGGAACCACCACGCCTGATCCATCAGATCGGTTGCGGCGCCGGCGTCTTGGGCGATGCGTATTGCGTCGCCGGTGTTCGTCTCCGCGCCGAGGCTGGCATGCTCGTCCAGGGTTTCCGACTGGAACTTCCAGCGCATGTCCATGTCGTGGTCGAAACCGCCCGCCGCGAGCACGACACCGCGGCGCGCCGACACCGTGATATCCGCGCCGTTGTGCTCGAGCACCACGCCGCTCACGCGGTCGCCGTCGGTGACGAGCCGACGCAAGGTGGTGCCGGTCCACACGGGGATGCCCGCGCGCAGCACACCGGCGAAGAGCCCGGCAGCCAGCGCCTGACCGCCGGCGACATACCGCCGCTTGAGGGCCAATCCGCCGATTCCCTGGCCGAGGCGTTTGGCGATGACCGGCAGCCCTTTGCGCGGCACCCGCGACATCAGGTTCATCCAGCGGTAGTCCGCGCCGGTGGTCGGTATCGGGACCTTGGCCTCCATCACGCCGGGCCGCAGGCGCGTGCGGTACCGGCCGAGGATCGCCGAATCGAGCGGACGACATTCGCACGTTCGACCCACGGCGGTGCCGCCGGGCGCTTCGGGGTGGTAGTCCGAGTACTCCTTGGCCCAGAAGAGCCGCATCGGCGTCGCCCGCCGTAGCAGCTCGATCGTCGCGCCGACGTTCGCCAGGAACGCGTCCGACCGCTGCGCGGGCGCGGTGCCGTCCACCACCGCGTCGAGGTACGTCTTGGCCCGCTCCGCGGTGTCGGCGCCGCCGTCGCCTTTGATGACCGTGCTGGCCGGGAGCCACAGCGCGCCGCCGGAACGTGCGGTCGAACCTCCGACATAGGCCGACTTCTCGACGATCAGCACGGACAGGCCGCGCTCGTGAGCGGCGAGGGCGGCGGCCATGCCGGTGCCGGACCCGACCACCACCAGATCGACGTTCATGTCGGTCATCGGCAAGCCGTCGGGGATCGTCGCCCCGTATGCGCTACTCACAACCGGTCAAATTAGAGCGGTTCGAGCCGGGCCGGAACCCATGTCCTGATGAGCGGAACAGAACCGTGAACACGGTCGGCGATCGCTGCTAGAACAGCGGTATGACGATGGACACCGATATCGAGGTCCGCCAGATCGAGGCGGAGGCCGCGCCGTCGCGGTTCGCTCGGGGATGGCACTGCTTGGGCCTGGTCAGAGATTTCGGTGACGGGAAACCACACCAAGTGCACGCGTTCGGCAAGAAGCTCGTGGTGTTCCGCGGCGGTGACGGCCGCATCAACGTCCTGGACGCGTACTGCCGGCACATGGGCGGCGACCTGAGCCAGGGCGAGGTGAAGGGCGACGAGATCGCGTGCCCGTTCCACGACTGGCGCTGGGGCGGCGACGGGCGATGCAAGAAGGTGCCCTACAGCAAGCGCGTGCCCCGGCTGGCCCGCACCGCCACGTGGACCACGCTCGAACAGGACGGCATGCTGTTCGTCTGGAACGACCCGGAGGGCAACGCCCCTCCGCCGGAGGTCACCATTCCGCGCATCGAGGGCGCGACGAGCGATGAGTGGACCCACTGGCACTGGTACACCACTGTGGTCAACACCAACTGCCGCGAGATCATCGACAACGTCGTCGACATGGCGCACTTCTTCTACATTCACGGTTCGCTGCCAACGCATTTCAAGAACATCTTCGAAGGCCATGTCGCGACCCAGTACATGAACAGCGCGGGGAGGGCCGACCTCGGCGAGCCCGGTCCGACGCAGATGCTCGGAACCACCTCGGTCGCATCGTATTTCGGGCCATCGTTCATGATCGACGACCTCACATACCACTACACCGACATCGACCACAAGACGGTGTTGATCAACTGCCACTATCCGATCGACCAGAACTCCTTCGTGCTGCAGTACGGGATCATCGTCAAGAAGTCCGAGAACCTGCCTGAGGACCTCGCGATGCAGACGGCGATCGGTCTCGGCGACTTCGTGAAGATGGGTTTCGAGCAGGACGTCGCGATCTGGAAGAACAAGGCCCGTATCGACAATCCGCTGCTGTGCGAGGAGGACGGGCCGGTCTACCAACTGCGTCGGTGGTACGAGCAGTTCTACGTCGACGTCGCCGACGTGTCGCCGGACATGGTGGACCGCTTCGAATACGAGATCGACACCACCCGGCCGCGCGAGGAGTGGATGAAGGTCGTCGAGGCCAATATCGCCGCGCGGGACGCCGTCACGAGCGCGGGATGACCGTCCGCCAGGACAACCGACTCGCCGACGCGCCGATGACCTCGGTGGCGTGCCGGCTCTGCGCTGCAACCGTTCTGGTGCGCAAGAGCACCTGGCAGCAGACCAGCGTGCAATGGGACGCCGAGTCCGCCGGGAAGTGTCACCAGCGCCGCGACGCCGAAGCCATCCACGCACACGACGGCAGGCCGTTTCTGGTCTGCTTCGAGCTTCGGGATTCGATCGAGGAGGCGGCGCGTCGCGGGGCGCTGCCGATCGTCGACGAAACGGCGTGACTTCGGTGCGCTACCGATCGCCGAGCGACTAGCGACTGATAGCGCACCGAAATCGCAACTAGGTCAGCTGGAATTCCGACAGGGGAGCTTCCTTCGGGTACTCCGCCGGCCCGCCGAGGTCGTAAACCGCGTTCAGCGCCGCGATGAACTCCGGATCGTGCAGAGGCTCGCTCGGCACGTCGAGCTTGATGCCCTTGGAGTGCACATCGTCGACGAGCATGTCAATCGCCTTGTCGATGGTCAGATCGTCGCTGCCGTCCATGTTCTTCTTGAGCTCGTCGAAGTCGGTGAAGACCTCTGCCGACCAGTGCACCAGGAACCGCAGTTCGTCGGTGTGGTGGCGGGCGATCACCTCGTCGCCGTTCTTGAGCAGCCAGAAGTCGCGGTCCGACGGATCTCCGGTGAACACCGTGTCGAACGCCAGCCCGGCCGGGGTCTGTTGATCGAGCGGCCCGTTGGCCTCGCCGCGGTGCACCATCATCTCGTTCTGCACAAGCACACCGCGGTTGTAGACCGGCGGCAGCAGGCGTTTCGGCGGCTTGAGGGGTCCGTCGGGCCAGTAGGTGAAGCCGCTGCCCTCGTCGAGCGAGAACCACGTGATGACCTGAGCCATCTTGATGAGGTAGTCGCGGAAGAGCCCGGACTTGCCCATGACGCTGGTCAGCCAGGTCGGAGCGTTCTCGTGGCGCACGCCGCGGAAGCTGGGGGAGTCCAGGTGGCCGGGATCGCGGTTGGCGCAGGGGCCGTTGATGTTGAACAGCATCATCTCGGGCTTGGCGTACTCGGCGTTCCAGTAGCTCTTCGCGTACTCGACGAAGCGCTGGTTGTAGAAGCAGTCGTGCAACTCGGGGTAGAGCACCGTGCCGTAGTTGGCTAGATAGCCGCGGAACGTCGCGGTGAGGAACAGATCCAGCGAGGGGGTGAAGCCATCGGGGAACAACCCGCTCATGGTGGCCATCAGTTCTTCGGCCGACGCGAAGTGCTGGGCGATGATCAGCTTCCACGGCCCCTGGGTGCGCACCACGTCGAGGAGTCGCTCCCGCTGGTCGTCGGTGTAGAGGTTGTCGATCTCGCGGGGCGGTGAGGCGGGCCGCAGGATGTCGGACAACTCCATCCGCTGCTCTTGGGTGAGCATGTTCTCTCCTACTCTCGAGGTCGGCATCTCATGCCGGTCGCTTGGCCAATTCTGGTGCTGCGGCCCGCAAGTGGCCGCGTGCCTGTCCGGTCATCGGGACATCTGTTTCCGCTCGTTCAGAAGGGCAGCGGATTGGCGAACTTCGCGCGCAGCAGCGCGCCGATCTCGGCCACCGCCAGGCGCCCGCGGGCCGTCGCCTCCGAGCGCATCAGGAACCCGTGGTAGATGCCGGGGTAGCGGGTCAGCGTCGTCTGGACTCCGGCGTCGCGCAGCCGAAGCGCATACCGCTCGCCCCAGTCGCGGATCGGATCGGCTTCGGCCGTCACGACGACGGCCTGTGGCAGGCCCGATAGATCCTGTGCGCGTGCGGGAACCGTGTACGGATGGTCGGGGCCGTCGGCCAGCTCGTGCATGTACTCGATGTCGACGAGGGTGAGCATCGGCGCCTCGGGCATGGCCCGGATCGACGGGACGTCGAGATCCTTGTCGACGCCCGGATACATCAGCACCTGAGCGAACAGGGTGGGGCCACCGCGGTCGCGGGCGGCCAACGCGACGCCGGCAGCCAGCGTGCCCCCGGCGCTGTCGCCCGCCACCGCGACCCGGGCGCTGTCGATGCGGAGGTCGTCGGCATGGGCGGCCACCCAATAGGCCGCGGCGTAGGCGTCGTCGAACTGCGCGGGGGGAGCCGCTTCCGGAGCGAGGTGATAGTCGACGGACACCACCGTGGCGTGGGAGTGGTGGGCGAGGTTGCGCGCCAACGGTTCGAACGAGCGGTTGGAGCCCAGAACCATCCCGCCGCCGTGGAAGTAGACGACCGCAGGTGCGTCGCTGTCGGTTGACGGTCGGTAGATGCGCAGCGGGATCTCCCCGACGGGGCCCTCGATGATCCGATCCTCGACATCGGCCATCGCGGGCATCACCGGCAGGGGGGCGGACTCCAACGCGTCACGCACGGCGTCCAGCCCACGCTCCCGCATCGGCGCCATATCCCCGAACTGAGCAACCCGCGCCGTGGCGTCGAGATCCAGTTGCGGGACACCCTGTTTCGATGTGGTCATTGGCGTGACGGGTCGAATCGCCGCTTGGTGCGCAGGACCGGCGCCCGGCGCGACGCCAGGATTGCTCCCCGCTCCGACATGGCGTTGCCGACGTACTCGGACTGGGTGAGCAGATAGAACTCACCGGCCGCGGCCTGCTCGAACACCACCCGTGCCGCTTCGACCGGATCCATCGCCTCGGCCTTGATATCGAGCATCGCGGCGCGCTGAGACTCCGCGGCCCCGACGTCGCCGTCGTCCACGCCGCCTGCGGACTCGAAAATGTTCGACTTCACCGCGCCGGGCAGCACCGCCTGAACGTGGATCCGGTCGCCGTGGCCGGCCAATTCGACCTCCAGGCGCAGACATTCGGTCAGCGCCAGCACCGCGTGCTTGCTCATGATGTAGGGCGCCTGCAGCGGCACGGCGGCGACTCCGCCGATGGACGACAGGTTCCACACCCACGACGGAGTGTTCGCGGCGATCATGCGCGGGAGGAATGCACGGATTCCGTAGAACACACCGTTGACGTTGATGTCCACCAGCCGGTCCCAATTGGCGACCGGGGTGTCCCACAGGTATCCGAATTGCTCGACGCCGGCGTTGTTGACCAGCAGCCGAACCGGGCCGATCTCCGAGTACACCTGTGCGGCAACTCTTTCGAGCGCCTCGGGGTCCCGCACATCGCACACCAGGTCCACCGAGCCCGCGAGCTCGTCGCGAAGCGCCGCGATCGCCGCGGCGTCGATGTCGACCAGCACGACGGTCATGCCCAGCGCGGCGGCATGGCGTGCCAGCCCCGCGCCTATCCCGTTGCCGGCGCCGGTGATGACCGCGACACCACCGCCGAACGTCGCGCGTGCGTCCACGCGTTACGAAGCGGTCGAGGCGGTGGCGGTCTTGACGGCGTGCTCGGAGAACGTGACGGAGTCCTCGGCGTCGAGGATCACGGTCATCGACGTGAACACCAGGCCGTCGCCCTCGCGGCGGATGCCGACGTCGACCACGCCGCTGGAGACGTCGAACGGGACGTTGTTCGTCACCTGGTTCACGTACAGGTAAAAGCGTGCGGTGGTGACGTCCCCGTTCACGCCGGTGCGGAAGACGTTGGTGGCGTGGTGGCGCAGCGGGTACGGATTCTCGTTGCGGTGCTGGGTCAACCACGCCAACGTCTCGTCCTTGCCGTGCAACTCGGCGGCCAGCAGGTCCTCGAACGGGCAGTTCCCGGAATCGGATCGGCTCAGGTATTCCATCTCGTCACCGAGCCGGGCCCCGAGTTCGGCGAAGTGACCCTGGTCGTAGTGGTACCAGAAGGCGGCGATGAACTCCTGGACCTCGGACAGCGTGATCTCGTTGCTCATGGGTGCGAGTCAACCGCCGACGACCGGGACGTGGCGCGACGATGCCCGGTCAGTGGAACACTGCGCGGTCCGGTGGCCGGATCAGTCGACGATCAGGCTCCACATGTCGGCTCCGGCGGCCAGCGTCGCGTCGGTGACCTGTTGGTCCCAGTAACGCACCGTCCCGAACTCGGATCGCCACGCGAGTGCGGCGCGGGTGAACTCGTGCAGCCGGTGCTCGAAGGTGGTACCGATCGCGCCGTGCACCTGGTGGGCGTTGCGCACCACGACCGACGTGGCATGACCGACGCAGGAGCGTGCCGCCGCGACGCGGAAGGCGAGGTTGCCCGTCGACCAGCCGCTCGTCACGGCGGTCGTCAGCGCGCCCTCGGTCGCCGCCCGCGCCAACGCCGCTTCGGCGGCGAGGTCCGCGATCAGGTGCTGGACGGCCTGAAAGCGGGATAACGGTCGGCCGAACTGGATTCGCGACGCGGCGTGTTCGACCGACGATGAGACGATCCGGTCGAGCGCCGCGCACACCTGGATCGCCCGCACCATCGCGGCTCTCAGCCACAATTCGGCCACCAGATCGGAGGTCACCGGTACGCCGTCGAGCGCGGCGACGTCGGCCTGCACGGAGTCACGGGGTTCACCGATCAGGTTGCTGCCGGCCGTGATCGAGAGCGCGGCGGCGTCGACGTCGGCGAGAAGGTGGTCGTCGCCGTCGCGCCAGACGACGACCACCCGGTCACTGGCCGCAGCCCAGGGGACACCGCCGGCGGTTCCGTCGTCACCGAGTATGCACACCGTGCGCACCGCGTCGTCGCTGCCCATCCCGTTCGCTTCGAGCAGCCAGCAGGCCAGTAGGTCGTGTTCGGCCAATGGTGTTCGCACCGCGTTGCGGGCGGCGGCCGCCAGCAGTTCGGCGGCCTCGAACCAGCCCGCTCCGCTGCCGCCCGACTCCTCGGCGCCGGTCAGGCGGACCAGGCCCAGGTCGTCGAGGCGCCGCCACAACTCGGTGTCCCGTTCGACGGCCTTCGCCGGCGGGTGGGCGTCGCGGTACTCGGCGAAGACCGCGTCCATCATCTCGATGAGGGCCGGGTCGACGGTCATCGCAGCCCCAATCCTCGTGCGATCACGCCGCGCAACACCTCGTTGGTGCCACCGCGCAGCGTGAAGCCCGGACGCTGATCCACGGCTCTCGAAACCAGTTCGGCGAGACCGGGATCCGTGATCGCGTCGGTCAGCCTGTCGGCGAAGTCGGCGATGTCACCCTCGGTGGTGGTGCCGAGCACCTTGACCACCGCCGCGGGAACATCGGCGGGCTCGCGCCGCTCCAGTGCGCCCGCGACGGCGGTCGACATCTGGTGCAGTCCGGCGGTTCTGGCGGCGAGGCGACCGAGGTCGGCATCCCGCGAAATTTCCTGTGCTGCCATCTTTTCGCCGCAAGCCTGCAACAACACGAAGGTGGACAGGAACCGTTCGGGTCCACTGCGCTCGAAGGCCAGCTCCGAGGTGACTTGGCGCCAGCCCGCCCCGATCTCACCGAACACCATGTCGTCGGGCACGAAGGCGCCGTCGAGGATCACCTCGTTGAAGTGGTGTGCGCCGTTCATCGAGACGACAGGCCGGATGTGCACACCCGGTCCGCGCAGGTCGACGATGAACTGACTCAACCCGGCGTGGCGGTTGTCCGGGTCGACTGGCGCGGTGCGGGCCAACGCGATGAACGCATGCGCGTAGTGCGCCCCCGAGGTCCACACCTTCGTCCCCGAGAGCGACCAGCCGCCGTCCACCTGCACCGCCTTGGTGCGCACACTCGCAAGATCGGAGCCGGAATCGGGTTCGCTCATGCCGATGCCGAAGAAGCACTCGCCGCGCACGATTCGCGGAAGGAACTCCCTCTTCTGCAGTTCCGTGCCGTACTTGAGCAACGACGGCACGATCTGCCGGTCAGCGATCCAGTGCGCCGCGACCGGTGCGCCCGCGGCGAGCAATTCCTCGGTCACCGCGAACCGTTCGACGAACGAGCGTCCGTGCCCGCCGTACTCGATGGGCACGGTCATTCCGAGATAGCCTTGTGCGGCAAGCGCTTTGGTGAAGTCCTCGTCCCACCCCGTCAGCCACGCGTCGACCGACGGTGTGAAGGCGCCCGCGGCACGCTGCTCGGCGAGGAATTCACGTACCTCGGCTCGCAGGGCCGCCGTCGCAGCGGCGTCGACGGCCGCCGGGGGAACCAGGCGGGGGAGCGTCACGGTGCGGTCCGCCATCGGCTGATGCGCTGTTCGTGCTCCCGGTCGCGGTGGGCCAGCGGCTGCATGGCCGCGGCCATGGCCAGCGTGGAGTCCAGCGAGCCGGCCCGCGACTCCTGCAGCAGACGCTTGGCCATCCGCAGGGCGTGGGAGGGATTCTTCGTGATCCGGTCGGCCAGCTCGAGCGCCTGCGGGAGAAGGTCGTCGTGCGGCACGACGCGGCTGACCATGCCCCACTCCAAGGCGGTGGCCGCGTCGATGCGGTCACCGGTGAACGTCATCTCGGCGGCGCGCTCGTAGCCGATCGCCCTCGGCAGGAACCACGTGCCACCGTCGCCCGGGATGATGCCGATCTGCACGAAGCTCTCGGCGAACGACGCCCGCTCGGAGGCCACCCGGATGTCGCACATCATGGCGAGGTCGCAGCCCGCTCCCACGGCGGGACCGTTGACCGCGGCGATCAGGGGGACCTCCAGGCGACCGAGTGCGCGCGGGATGCGCTGGATCCCGTCGACGTAGGCGCGCCGCTGGTCGAGGGCGTCGAGGCCGAACATCCCTGTGCGATCGGCCATCTCCTTGACGTTGCCGCCCGCGGAGAAGATCTTGCCCGCGCCCGTCAGGATCACCGCGCGCACCTCGATATCGGCGTTGGCGGCGTCGACGGCGGCCTCGAACGCCGAGATGAAGCCCTTGTCGGTGATCGCGTTGCCGACTTCGGGCAGATCGATGGTCCACGTCAGCGTCGCACCGTGAGCGGCGATGTTCAGCGGTGTGCTCATGACGGCAACTGTAGGGACTTGGTCTGCAGGAATTCCTCGAACCCCGCGCGACCGAGCTCCCGGCCGACGCCGGACTTCTTGTATCCGCCGAACGGCGCGACCGGGTTGTACATGCCGCCGTTGACGTCGAGCTGTCCAGTCTGCACGCGCCGGGCGAACGAGATGGCCGTGTCGAGGTCGGGACCCCAGACCGCGCCCGCGAGCCCGTATGGCGCGCCGTTGGCGATGCGTAGGGCGTCGTCTTCGTCCCGAAACGGAATCACCGCGAGCACCGGCCCGAACACCTCCTCCTGGCCCAACTCGGAGTCGGGGTCGACGTCGGCGAACACGGTCGGCGCGACGTAGTAGCCGGTGTCGCGGACCGGTTCGGATCCACCGGTGAGCAGGCGGGCGCCGCCGCGGCGTGCGCGGTCGATGAACCCGCGCACGGACTCGAACTGCGCGGCCGAGGCCAGGGGGCCGATGCGGGTGCCGGGGTCGGACGGGTCGCCGACGGTGTACTTGGCGGCGGCGGCCTCGATCAGTTCGAGGGCTTCGTCGTAGCGCGACTGCGGCACCAGCATCCGGGTCCAGGCCATGCAGGTCTGCCCGGCGTTGAGGAACGCGTTGCCCACGCCGACCTTGACCGCGGTGGTCAGGTCGCCGCCGTCGAGGATGACGTTGGCGGACTTGCCGCCGAGTTCGAGGGCGACCTTCTTCACCGATCCGGCGGCGAGCTCGGCGACCTGGCGGCCCACGGCGGTCGACCCGGTGAACGACACCACGTCGACGTCGGGATGCGACGCGATGCGCTCGCCCACCACGGATCCGCGGCCCGATACCAGGTTCACCACACCGTCGGGAAGTCCGGCCTCCTCGACCGCTCCGATGAACTCGAACACCGACAGCGGCGCCTCGTTGCTCGGCTTGAGGACCACGGTGCAGCCCGCGGCGATCGCGGGAAGCGCCTTGGCCACCACCTGGTACAGCGGGTAGTTCCACGGGGTGATGGCGCCGACGACCCCGTACGGCTCGCGCAGCACCAACGAGTTGCCCACGCGCTCTTCGAATTCGAAGGACTCGAGGACGTCGGCGAAACCGCGGGCCACCGCCAGTGGGACCTTGGTCTGAACGCCCTGCGCGACCCGCAGCGGCGCGCCCATCTCCCGGCTGATGGTCTCGGCGATGTCGGGCAGCCGCTTCTCCATCGCGGTGATCACCCGGGCCAGCCGGTCAGCCCGCTCGGCGCGGGTGATCAGCGGATCGAAGGCGCGGCGGGCAGCAGCGACCGCAGCGTCCACGTCCGCGACCGTTCCGTTGGGCACACAGCCGATCACCTTCTCGGTGGCGGGGTCGACGACGTCGATCACGTCGCCCGCCGACGGCGCCACCCAATGCCCGTCGATGAACAGCGTCTTGCGGGTGTAGTCGTGCATGAATCTCCTTGGCGGATCAGGGAATGATGCTGGCGCGGACGTCGCGCTTGTTCTCGGCGGCGGCGAAGGCCTCGTTGATGTCGTCGAGCGGATACTGCGCCGCAGCCAGCCGGTGCAGGGGCAGCGTGTGCTGGTGCTGTTCGAGGAAGGTCAGAGCTCTGGAGAGCACCGACGGTTCGTAGAGCGAAACGCCCACCATCGTTTTGTTGGCGAAGACGAAGCGTGACGGGTCGAACTCGAACGTCTTGCCGATGTTGATGTTGCCGATCTCGACGTAACGACCGAACTGACCCAGCATCTTGAGGCCCTCGTCGATGGCGGAGGGGTGACCGACCACCTCGACCACCACGTCGGCGCCGTGGCCGTCGGTCAGGTCACGGACCATCTTCGTGCGCTCCTTGACCGTAGCGGCAGTAGTGATGTCGATGACCGCGTCGGCGCCGAATGCCGTTGCCAACTCCAGTCGTTCGGACACACCGTCGATGGCGATGACGAGGGCGGCGCCGCGGGCTTTGGCGACCGCGACCGCGTACAGTCCGAGCGCGCCAGCGCCCTGCACGACGACGGTTTCGCCGAGTTGCTGGTCGACGCGCTCGAGGCCGTACATCACTTGCGACAGCGCGCAGTTGGCGCCCGAGGCGATGTCGTCGGTGACCACGTCGGGCACCGTGTACACCAGCGCGCCGGCCGGCAGCAGGAAGTAGTCGCCGTAGCCGCCGACGAAGAAGGGCGGTGCGTCGGCGCGTCCGAGCATGGCCATCGCGAGGTTCAGGCAGGCGTTGCGCCTGCCCGCCAGGCAGTTTCGGCACCGGTGGCAGGAAAAGAAGTAGGGGAACACCACCCGCCTGCCCTTCTCCAGAGGTGCGCCGTTGGAGTCCGCCGTGACGCCGGCACCGAGTTCGGAGACCGCGCCCACCATCTCGTGACCGAGCACCGTCGGGAGTTGTCCTCCCAGGCCGCGGGTGGCGAAGGTGCCGTGCCACGCGTGCAGGTCCGATCCACAGATGTTGGTCCTGGTGACCTTGATCAGGATCTCGCCGGGGCCGACCTCGGCCAAGTTCACGGTTTCGATCTCGAATGGCTTTCCGGGTGCGTCGAAGCGCGCGATACGTCCTGTGAACAATCCTCAGTTCCCTTCTGGCTCAGCGGCTCAGCGGCTCAGCGGTTCGGCGGTGAAGCGTTCGCGCAGTTGACGCTTGAGCAGCTTGCCGCTCGGGTTCTTCGGCAGTGTGTCGACGAAGAAGACGTGCTTGGGGGTCTTGAACCCGGCCAGATGCTGCCGGCAGTGCGCGATCAGGTCGTCCTCGGTCAGGTCTGCTCCGTCGCGGGAAACCACTGCGGCGACCACGGTCTCGACCCACGTCGGATGCGGAAGGCCGAAGACCGCGACCTCCTGAACTCCGTTGTGCCGGTAGAGAACCTCCTCGACCTCGCGGCTGGCGACGTTTTCACCACCGGTCTTGATCATGTCCTTCTTGCGGTCGACCACGTGCAGGAGCCCGTGTTCGTCGTAATAGCCGAGGTCGCCGGAGTGGAACCAGCCGCCGCGGAACGCCTCCGCCGTCTTGGCCGGGTCGTCGAGATAGCCGAGCATCAGATGCGGGCTGCGGTGGGCGATTTCACCCACCACACCGGGTCCCACGGGAGCGTCGTCTTCGTCGAGGATCGTCGTCTCGACGTTGACCACCGGACGTCCCGCGGAACCGGGGTGGGTGTCCTGCTCGTCGGGTCCGAGCGCGGATGCCAGCGGCGCCAACTCGGTCTGGCCGTAGAAGTTCCACAACCTCAGGTTCGGCAGCCGGTCGCGGATCTCGGCGAGGATCTCGATCGGCATCGCCGAAGCGCCGTAGTAGCCCTTGCGCAGGCTCGACAGATCGACCTCGTCGAACACCGGGCACCGCAACAGGCTGATCCAGACCGTGGGAGGCGCGAAGTAGTTGGTCACTCCGTAGTGGGCGATCGTGCGCAGCACCGTCTCGGGATCGGGCCCTGGCAGGATGATGCTGGTCGCGCCGAGATAGATGTCGGTGGCCATGAAGTTGTCCAGCTGCGCGCAGTGATACAGCGGCAGCGAGTGGATTTCGACGTCGTCACCGGCCATCGATCCGGCGACGATGGTGCTGACGTACTGCCACATCAGGCTGCGGCTCGTGTGCATCGCGCCCTTGGGCCGCGACTCCGTGCCGCTGGTGTACATCAAGCGCAGCAGCTGGTCGTCCTCGATGAGTGGAGTCGGCGCGGGGGTGGTGGTGGAAAGCCATTGCGCGAAGTCGTTCCAGCCCGCCGGAACGCTTTGTCCGGGCCGGACGATCGCCGCCCGGGCGCGCACCGCTCCGTCGATCCGCATCGCGTCCTCGGCAACGCCGGCCAGCTCTGCTTCGACGATGAAACCGTCGGCCTTGCTGTGGCCGAGGATGTAGGCGATCTCCTCGGCCGTCAGCATGAAGTTGACCGGTACCAACACCACCGCGGCGCGGGCGGTGGCGAAGGCGAGCACCGCATACTGCCAGCAGTTGCGCGCCAGCAGTGCCACCCGGTCACCGGGGTTGAAGCCGTTGTCCTGCAACGCCGCCGCGGCCCGGTCCACGAGTCGGTCAAACTCGGCGAACGTCAACACCACATCGCCGTCGATGATCGCGGTCTTGTCGGATTGCCTGCGGGCCGAACGGCGCGGGATGTCGCCCAACGTGTGGCTGCGTGCCTGGTTGACCACCGCATCCAGATCCATGGCGGGCAGCGTAAACATCTCCGGTGCGGGGCGAGGGACTCGTGTCCCGCTCAGTAGGCAGGGCACTGCCTCCTCGGCCGCGTCGCGCCGATACTCGTGACCGTGACTGCTGACGCTCGAGCAATACCGTCGCCGCACGCCGCGGACGTCGACCGCGATGAACTGAGGGCGAATCTCGCTCAGGCGGACCCTGGCGTCCTGGTCGCGGTGCTGGCCCAGCTCACGGGTGATCCCTCGGTGATCGACCGGTTCGGGCCGAAGATCACCCACATCCCCGATCCGCCGGAGCGCGCCGGCGTCACCGACGTCGACACCATGGCAGCGCTTGTCGACGCGGTCGTCTCGGCGCTGTACTCGCCGCGGACCGAAGGGGCGATGGCCGCCGACGACATCGATCTGTTCACCCGCGCGCTGCCGGTGGCGCTGGGTTCCGAGGTCGGCGACGAGTTCGTTCCGCTCCTGCTCGAACAGGGCGGTTTTCACCTCTCCCAGCCCACGCTGCCGCGCACCGTGCCGATCCCGCCGACGACGAATGTCGCGATCATCGGCGCGGGCATCGCCGGCATCATCACCGCGCTGGCGGCGGCCGACGCCGGGGTGCGGTACCAGATCTTCGACCGCAATGACGAGGTCGGCGGCACCTGGTTGACGACGAAGTATCCCGGTATCGGTGTCGACACGCCGTCGGCGTACTACTCGCTGTCGCGGGAGGTCAACCCCGACTGGTCGAGCTACTACCCGCAGGGCGCGGAGTATCAGGACTACCTGGTCTCTCTGGCCGACAAGCACGGACTGCGTGAGCACACCCGGTTCGGCACCGAGGTCGAGGCGCTGTGGTGGGACGACGCGCGTAACCAGTGGCAGATCCACGCGGTCGACCGCGACGGCAACCGCGATGTCAGCTACGCCCGGGTGGTCGTCACCGCCGCCGGCTATCTCAACCGGCCGCGGTGGCCCGATGTGACCGGCCGAGAATCGTTCGAGGGCACCAGCATTCACTCGGCGCTGTGGGATCCGTCGCTGGACCTCACCGGTAAGCGGGTCGCCGTCATCGGCGCGGGATGCACCGCCGTGCAGATCGTCGACGCGTGTGTGGACCAGGTCGAACACCTGACCGTGTTCCAACGGCAGCCGCACTGGGTGGCTCCGCGAAAGCGGTTGTCCGACGACGTCCCGGAGTACCGGCGGTATCTCGGACGGCACCTGCCGTATTACGCGAACTGGCACCGGCTGAAGTCCTATTGGGCGACGGCCGACAACAACTATCCCGTCATCCTGCGCGACCCCGAGTGGGCGAAGGACCATCTGTCGATCTCGCAGGCCAACGACGTCCTGCTGCAGATGTGCATGGAATACATCAACCAGACGTTCGGCGAGGGATCGGAGCTGGCGAAGAAGGTCACCCCCGACTTCGCGCCGTACGGTAAGCGCATCATCCGCGACCCGGGTGGCTACTACGCGGCGCTGACGCGCGAGCACGTCGACGTGGAGGCGAGCGAACCGGCCGCCGTCAACGCGGCGGGCATCGTCACAGCGGACGGGCGGCAGATCGATCTCGACGTGATCATCTACGCCACCGGCTATCACCTCGAGTTCCTGTCCACGGTCGACATCCGTGGCCGCGACGGCAGGACACTGCGCGAGGAGTGGGGCGACAGCCCGCGCGCGTACCGCGGTGGTACGGTGCCGGGCTTCCCGAACCTGTTCATCACGTCGGCGCCCAACTACAGCCCGGGCCACGGCGCGGGCGCCAACTTCTCCATGGAGGTGCTCGCGCACTACATCATGGAATGCCTGCAACTGCTCGCGCTGCGCGATGCCGCCACCATCGAGGTGACGCGGAGGGCCTACGACGATTACGTCGCGCAGATCGACGAGGCGATGTCACAGACGGTGTGGTGCCACACCCCGAACGCACACACCTACTACCGTTCGGCGTCCGGCCGAGTGGTCGTCGCGACGCCGTACCGCCTGGTCGACATCTGGCACCAGCATCGCGCCCCCGTCGAAGAACACTTCGTGATCCGATGACCGGCCTCCTCGCGGGGAAGACGGCGCTCGTCACCGGCAGCAGCCGAGGCATCGGACGCGCAGTCGCGCAACGCCTTTCCGCTGAGGGCGCGACCGTGGTGGTCACGGCCAGGTCGTTCGAGCCGTCGGCGTCGATACGCGGCGGTGCGGCGACGGCCCTGCCGGGAACGATCGCCGAAACTATCGAGCTGATCGAGGGGGCGGGCGGGACGGCGATCGGCATCGCCGCCGACCTCGAGGATCCCGATCAGCGGGGCCGGCTGATCGACGAGGTCGTCGAACGCGCGGGGGGCCTCGACATCCTGGTCAACAACGCGGGTTTCGCCGACTACGCCCGGGTCGAGGAGATGAGCCTGGACACCTTCGACCGCACCGTCGAGCACTATCTGCGCACGCCGTTCGTGTTGACCAAGGCCGCCGTGCCCCACATGCGGGAACGGGGTGCAGGCTGGATCGTCAACATCGGGTCGGTGACGGGCGTCGCCCCGGTGCGGCCGTACCGCGAGTACAACAAGTCGTCGGGTGACGTCGTCTATGCTTCCTGCAAGGCGGCCCTACACCGTTTCACGCAGGGGGTGGCTGCCGAGTTGGTCGACGCGAACATCGCGGTGAACTGTGTCGGTCCTTCCACTGCCATCCGCACTCCCGGTGCGGCACAACTCATCCCGGACAGCTTCCCCACCGAACCGGTGGAGTACCTCGCCGAGACCGTACTCGCGATGTGTCACCGGCCTGCCGCCGAGCGCACCGGCCTGGTCGCGTTCAGCCTGCACTATCCGTGGTCGCAGGGACTGACCGTGCACTCTCTCGATGGCGTCACCGAGTTGCCGCCCTTGGAGCCTCCCGCGACGGCCAACCCAAACATCCTGCCGGCCGGTCTTTAGCGCGATTTCTGCGGGAGGGTCGCGGATCGCGCGATTTCACAGCCCTGCTGCAGAACTCGACGCATAAGCCGCCAGGTCATTCCATGCTGCAGAAGCTGTGGCAGACCCGGTCGCGGATGATGACGTCGGGACATTCGGGGTCGAACCAGCGGTCCACGTACGCCCAGTGGATGGGGTGCATGAGGTACGGACCGGTCAAGCCGTCGAGGTCTCGGAACTCCTGCTCGAAGACGTGGGTCCACGGTGAGGCGCCGACGGCCGAGTCGACGCGACTGAGTTGCCATGTGCGGATCGAGGTTACATAGCGGGGAAGCAGTCGCAGATCGTCCTCGAACCTCGCCACCGTCGCCTCGTCGGTGTCCGGTTGTACCCGCAGCAGCAGTGTCCGGTAGACGGTGGCGGAGATGTCTCGGGCGGCGACCACGTCGCCGGTGTAGGTGCCGCCGTTGACGCGGCCGACCTCGGGGCGATCGAGGATCGAATCGAAAGTCGTTGCCACCGAGGACCACTCGTCTTCGTTGCGAAAGCGCAGATGCATGAGGATGTCGCCACCGTTGCGCACGCCGGGCAGCGTCGGCTGCACCAGGGCGTGGGCCGCTTTGCTGGCCGTCGCGGCTTCGCGCAGCTCGTACAGCAAACGGTCACGTCCGGTGGCATCGGCGGCATCGATCAGCCGGATGACGCTATACATCGCACAAGCCGTCGACATCGCCTGCTGCGGCGGCGACGCTGCGGGTGCGCTCGACGACCAGCTCGGCCACGCCGTCCCACCACGCTCCGAGCGTCGCGTCGGGCCTGCCCTTCCACGTCATCTCCCACCAGGCTTGCGGGCTGGGCAGCGACCACGTCACGGTGATGACGTTGGATTGGTCGTCGAACCAGATCGGTGGGCTGACGAGCACGTCGCGAAGCGTCATCCCGCGATCACGCGCCCCCGGCGCGTATTCGGCCAGATACGTGTCGACGAAACGCCGTGCGCATCCGGGCCGGGTGATGACCCTGTCGATGACGAACACCTCACCGTCGGCCATGGCCCGACATTAGGGGGGCGCCGCCCGTGGTGACGATGACGCTCCCGGCCATCGGGACGACACGGTTGACCACGCCCGCGGCGGGGAGCACCGTAATCCGATGACCGTTGAGACGCTGGACCCGTTTGCGCCGTCCCGGCTCGGTCCGGTGAAGCTGCGCAACCGGGTCATCAAGGCCGCGACGTCGGAGGGCCGCTCGCCCGACGGAATGGTCACCGACGACCTGATCGACTTTCACGTCGCATTCGCCAAGGGCGGCGTGGGTATGACGACGGTCGCGTACTGCTGCGTCTCGAAGGAGGGCGCCAGCGCGCCCGGCCAGATCGTGATGAGCGAAGCGGCGCTGCCCGGACTGCGCAGGCTTACCGACGCCGTGCACGCCACAGGAGCGGCGATCTCGGCGCAGCTGGGACACGCCGGCGTCGTCGCTCCGAAGAAGTTGACCGGCGTCACGGCCGTCGCCCCCAGCCGCTTCATCAACCCCACCTCCTTCGCCTACTGTCGCGAGATCACCCGCGACGAGATCCGCGCCGTGATCGGACAATTCGCCGCGGCGGCACAGGTGGCCGTCGACGCCGGCTTCGACGCCGTCGAACTGCACTTCGGCCATCTCTACCTGCCGAGCTCGTTCCTCAGCGCGCGGATCAACCGGCGCAAGGACGAATACGGCGGTTCGATCGACAACCGGTCGCGGTTGGTGCGCGAAATAGCGGCCCGGGTCAAAGACCTCGTCAAGGACCAGATCGCGGTCATCGCCAAACTCGACATGGACGACGGACTGCCCGGCAGCATCTGGATCGACGAGGCCCTGCGGACCGCGCAGCTGCTCGACGCCGACTCCGCGTTGGACGCGATCGAGCTCACCCAGGGTTCGTCGGTGTACAAGCCTATGTACCTGTTCCGGGGCGACGTCCCGGTCAAGGAGTTCGCCGAGGTGATGCCGTCCGCGTTGCGGCCCGGTGTCCGCATCGCGGGCAAGCGGGTCATGGGCAGTTATCCGTACCGCGATCTCTACATGCTCGACGCGGCGCGGCAGTTCGTGCCGGTGGTCCGCAACACCAAACTGATTCTGCTGGGCGGCATCACGAACTACGAGCACCTCCAGACGGGGCTGCGCGAGGGCTTCGACTTCATGGCGATGGGCAGGGCGCTGCTGCGCGAACCCGATCTGGTCAACGCGATGATCGCCGACCACGACACGCGCAGTCGCTGCAACCACAACAACAAGTGCATGGTCACGGTGTTCGGCCGGACCCACTGCGTGCTCGACCCGCACCAGCGCTACGGGCCGGTCACGAAGGTCTGATCGCAGGGCCTCACAACAACTTCGCGAGTTCTTGGGTCGCTTGGCGGCGCGCCTCGTGAGCGATGTCGAGCATCGGCATCGTCATGAAACCGTGGATCCCGCCGTTGAAAGTGCACCGCGCCACGGGAACGCCCGCGGCTTCCAATGCGTCGGCGTAGGCAACGCCCTCGTCTCGGAGCGGATCGTGACCCGCGATCACCACCACGGCCGGTGGCAGTCCGTCCAGGTGCGCCTGCAGTGGCGACGCATACGGGTGGATGCGGTCGGCGGGGGAGGGCACGTACTGGTCCCAGTACCACTGCAGCGCGGGCCGGGGGTTGTAGAAACCCTTGCCGTACAGCCGGTATGACTCGGTTTCGAAGTCCGCGGCGATCATCGGGTAGATCAGCAGCTGGGCGGACAGCGCGGGCCCGCCGCGGTCGCGCGCCATGAGGGTGGTGACCGCCGTGAGGTTGCCGCCTGCGCTGTCGCCCGCCACCGCGAGCCTGTCCGGGTCGCCACCGAAATCCGCCGCGTGCTCGGCCGCCCAGAGCGTCGCCGCGTACACGTCTTCCGCCGCGGCCGGCCACCTGCTCTCCGGCGCCAGTCGGTAGTCCACCGAGATCACCACCGCGGTAAGGAGATTCGCCAGGTTGCGGCACAGCCCGTCATGGCTGTCGAGGTCGCAGAACACGAACCCGCCGCCGTGGGCGTACACCACCACCGGCAGCGGGACATCGGCCGCCGGCCGGTACACCCGGACCTTGACGCCTCCGGTGATGGTGATGTCGGTGACGGACCCGACGGCCTCGGGCTCCGCGGGTGCCACGAACCGCGATCGGATCGCCGCCCGCGCCTGCGCACCGGACATGGTGTGCACCGGAGGAAAGCCGGAGTCCAGCGTCTCGATCAGCTCGGCGATCTGCGGGTCGAGCGTCACGCGTACTGCAGCACCGGCTCGCGGGGCGCCGTGGGCCGCGGCGCAGGCACATTCCGCAGCGGCCGGGCCTGCTGCAGCGTCGGCGCCACCCGCTGCGGACCGTTCTCGGCGTTGCGCCACACCGCCATGGCCGTCATCCGCACCGGCGCGACGAGACGTTGGTCGAACATCATGCGGTTCATCGGGCCGCACACCGACACGGCCGCGACCGCTTCACCCTGGCCACCGATCGGCGCTGCGACACAACCGAATCCGGCCAAAGACTCCTCGCGGTCGAACGCGATCCCGTGCGAGCGCACCTTGGCCAGCTCGGTGCGCAACTGGACGGGCGATCCGATGGAGTACTTGGTACGGCGGTTCGTCAAATCGATCGTGTCGTAGTTCAGGTCGATGGCCGACGCCAGCATCGCCTTGCCCAGCGCCGAACAGTGCGCGGGGTGACGCCCTCCGACGCGGCTGGGAATGGCGGCGCCCAACCCGTCACCGATCTTCTCCAGGTACACGACATCGGTGCCGTCGAGCACGGCGAGGTGGACGACGAGACCGGTCGCGCGATGCAGGTCGTGCAGCAGGGGCACCGCCGCGCGGTGCAGGCGGTCCTGGTGCACCGCGAGCGAACCCAGCTCGACCAACCGCATGCCCAACTCGTAGTCGCGTCCGTTGCGTCGCAACCAGCGCAGCTGGACGAGGCGCTCGAGCATGCGGTGTGCGGACGAGCGAGGAAGCCCGGTGCGGCGAACGATCTGCGCCAGTGTCAGTCGGCCCGGCCCATCGAAAGCGTCAAGAACCAGCGATACGCGGTCGAGGACGGCGCTGGGTGTTTCGACAGTCGTTGTCATGTGGCCTCCGGAGAGCGACCTGCGACCAGGCAGGCGGTATTTCTAATAGGAATATGCCTATTTGTAGCATGTCGCTGTGCGGCGTGTCACACGATCGGCGCAATTTACTTTCGATCACGTCAACGACCTGCGGCGTCGGGCCTCGCGTCGGCGTGTCTCTCACGGGTTGATCCCACGCACCGGGTGCGTGGATCAAACCGGTTAGGGCGAAACGGCGTCGCTTCGCGGATCGATCAGGATCTTGGCGTGCGCTTCGGCCGCACCCAGTACTTCGAAGGCGTGGGCCACGCCGTCGAGGCCGACAGTGCCGGTGACGAGCGCAGAGGCGTCGACCTTGCCGTCGGCCAGCAGGTGCAGCGTGTCGCGGAACTCCAGCGGCGTGTAACCGAACACGAACCGCAGGTCGGTGTCCTTGCCGTTTGCCACCGCCGGCCGGAAGTGGTCGGTGCCCATGCACACGCCGACCACGACGACCCGCGACTGCACGGGCGCGGCCCGGATGATGCCGTCGATGATCCCGGGCACGCCGACGCATTCGAATACCACCGGCCGCTTCGGCGACGCGGCGCCCACCTTGTCGGCGATCCGGTACAGATGCGACCAGCCGGGCAACCGGCGCAGCTTCTCCATCGAGCCGACGGCGAGTTCGAACAGCTGCTGGGCCTCGGTGACGGCCCCGGACTGACCGGCGGCCGCGTAGGGGGAGTCGACGGCCGGGTCCACGACGACGTCGGCGCCGCAGCGCGACGCCATCTCGCGACGGGTCACCGATAAGTCGCTCGCCACGATCGTCTGCACCCCGAGCGACTTGAGATGGCAGATCACCGCGAGACCGACCGGCCCACAACCGATCACGATCGCGACATCTCGCCTGCCGATCTGACTGCGGCGCACCGCATGCAAGGCCACCGCCATCGGTTCGGTCAGCGCGGCGATGTCGAGGTCGAGCCCGTTGGGGACGACGAAGCTCATCGAGGCTTCGGCCAGGACGTGCTCGGCGTACGCGCCGGGCGCCAGCGGCGACAGCCCGGTCATGTGCACCCCGCCTGCCGCCCGCACCATGGGAAACGACACCACGGGAGCCCCGGCCCTGAACTCCTTGGGGACACCGGGGCCGCGCTCGGCCACTTCGCCGACGAACTCGTGACCCAAGACGACCGGCGTGTCCTGGCGCATGAAGTCGGGATAACCGACTTCGTTCATCACGTCGGTCAGTTCGTCGGCGTGGTCCTTGGCGTGCAGATCCGATCCGCAGATGCCGCAGCGCCGCACCTCGAGCAGCAGCTGACCGCGGGCCGGCGCAGGGGACGGGAGGCCGACGACGGACAGGGTGCCACGTTCACAGCTGACGGCCTTCATGCGTCCATCGTGTACCACGCGGACGGGCGGTCGGGGACTAGGCTCCCGCCGCGCTGCGCCCCGCCCGCCGGCCGTAGAAGCTGCCGTCGCCCAACGAGATCCCGCTCGCGTAACCCCACGCGGCGAGGCCCGCGGTGCAGCGGCCCGCAGCGAACAGACCAGGGATGGGCTCGCCGCTGACGTGCAGCACCTCCGCGTTCAGCGACGTCAGAAGCCCGCCAAGGGTGAATCCGCCGGTACTCTCGCGCAGGTCGATCGCGCCCACCGGCGACCCGATCGGTCGCAGCCACTGCGGCTTCTTGTGCAGCAGCGGATCCTCGCCCACGGCGACGCCGGCGTTGTAGGCCGACACGGTCGCCTGAAGCGATCCCGTCGGCAGACCCATCTCGGATTCGAGTTCGGCCACCGTCTCGCACACCCAGGTCGGCGGGCGCAGCATCAGCTGCGGCGACAGCGAGGCCATCGCCTCCTCCTGGGACTTCTCGTCGATGATCAGGAACGCCGTGTTGTCCTGGTGATACAAGGTCAGCTGCCCGACCCTGCCGGGATAGGTGTCCTCGGCGACGTAGCGCTGACCGCGACCGTTGACGAGGATGCCCCGCACCAGCTGCTGCGGATCGATGAAGATGGCCACCTCGGTGGCGTCCATGTGAGCCAGGTCGGCGCCCAGCGCCTGCGCCATCCGGATCGCCTGACCGTCGTGCTGCTCGATGGCGGCGGCGGGCCGGCCGGCGATGCGCGGCGCGTACTGAGCGACCATGGCCTCGTTGTAGGCGAAGCTGCCCATCGCCAGCACCACTCCGCGACGCGCCCGCACGGCGATCTCCTCGCCGTACCGGCGCGCGTACACACCGACCACCCGACCGTCGGACCCGACGACCAACCGTTGCACACGAACGTCATAGATCGCCCGCGCCCCGGCCGCGGTGGCCGTCTCCACGAGCGGCTTCATCAGCATGTAGCCGGCGCTCGCCTCGCCCTGCTTCTTGTTCGACATCTGCGGGACGTGTCCGCGCGGCGCGGGTGAGGCAATCGCGTTGAACGGGTAGGAGTTCTCCCCGCCGCTGTACATCAGCCCCTGATCGCCCATGGGCTCCCAGCCGGGCTCGCCGAAGAACTCCGGCTTGAACTGCACGCCGCTGCCGACGAGCCAGTCGAAATGCTCGAGGCTGCCGTCGCAGTAGTCGGCGATGCGCTTCTCGTCGGCGCCGGGTCCCATCGCGACATTGAGGTACGCGGCCATGTTCGCGACGGAATCGTCGAAACCACAGGCCTTTTGGATGGGTGTGCCGCCACCGAGGTAGATGAACCCGCCGGCCATCGACGCCGCGCCGCCCCACGACCCGGTGCGTTCGAGGACCAGGACGTCGGCGCCGGCGCGCGCGGCTTCCACCGCCGCGGCCGCCCCGGCGATGCCGAAGCCGGCGATGACGACGTCGGCCTCCTCGTCCCACTGCGCGATGTCGGCCGCGAACAGGGGAGTGATGTCGCCGCTCACGGGCGCATCGCCGCAGGCAGGTCGGACACCCACTCGTGGCCCCAGTAGCTGTCGGCGGTGATTTCCTCTGCGGTGTAATACGTTTCGTCCACCCGCATACCGTCGGTGCCGAACTCGATGTCCCAGTCGCCGGGCGCGCGCACATAGAACGACACCATCTTGTCGTTGGTGTGCCTGCCCAGCGTGGAGGACAGCTGGAAACCGTCCTTGTTCACCCGGTCGAGAGCCTGCCCGACCGCATCGAGGCTGTCGACCTCCACCATCAGGTGGATCAGGCCCGGGTCACGCAACGTCATCGCGGGACAGATCGCCAGGCTGTGATGGCGCGCGTTGATCCCGAGGAACCGCACCCGCAGCGGCCCGAACTCCGGCGGCGTCGGAACGCGAAACGCGCCGCGCGACTTGAATCCCAGGACCTCGGTGTAGAACTGAAACAGGCCGGGCATGTCGAGGGCCGGCAGCACGACGTGACCCAACCCCTGATCGCCGGTGACGAACCGGGCGCCGTACGGCGTCACCACCGGGCTGTGGTCGAGCACCGCGCCGTGGAAGACCTCGGTGGAGGTCCCCGCGGGATCGTCGAACGCGATCACCTCCTCGACGCGACGAGCGTCGGCCTCCTCGAGAGAAAGTTCCTTGACCGCCACGCCTGCGCCGTCGAGGGCCGCCTTCACGCGCGTCAACGCCGCATGGTCGCGGACCTCCCACCCGACGGTGACGATCTTGTCGACGTCGCCGGGCACCACGATGATGCGCGCGGCACGTTCGTCCATCCGCAGATACAGCGCATAGTCCTCGGGGCCGGAGCCCTCTGCGAAGCCGAGCACCTTGAACGCGAAGTGGCGCCAGCGGTCGATGTCGGTGGTCTGAACCTTGACGTATCCGAGGCTCTTGAGATCGCTCATAGTGCCCTTTCTAGATCATCGCCCGCAGCGGACCCTGCGGATCCACGCCGAGCGAGCTCAGCGCCGACGCGTGAAACACCGTGCCGGGCACGTGGATCGCGTGCAGCTGGCCGACGTGCACGTCGCGCCAGTACCGCTGCAGCGGCTTGTCCATGCGCGCGGCGTTGCCGCCCGAGCGGGCGAAGATCTCGTCGACGGCGGACACCGCGCGCCACACCGCGCGGATCTGGGTGCGACGGCCGGCGGCCCGGTCCTCGAAGCTGACCTCCTTTCCCGCGGCGACCATGTCGTAGATGCGGTCGGCGTTGGCCAGCAGTTCCTGGCGTGCGGCGTTGATGTCGGCGGCCGCCTCGCCGATCGCGTACATGACGTACGGGTCGTCCTTGATCGCAACGCCACTGGAGTTCACGCGCTCACGCTGGTAGTCCAGGTGCGCGGCCAGCGCGCCCTCGGCGATGCCGATCGTGGCGGCGGAGATGCCGAGCGGGAACATCGTCGACCACGGCATCAGGTACAGCGGCTCGGTCATGCCTGCCTCGCGCTGCGCGGTGCCGTCCATCACCTTCATCGCGTCCATCGTCCGGTACTCCGGCACGAAGGCATCCTTGACGATGACGTCCTTGGAACCGGTGCCGCGCAGTCCGACCACGTCCCACGAGTCCTCGACGATCTCGTAGTCCGGTCGCGGAAGAATCATGTGCAGCATCTGCGGTGGCATCAGCGGTTTGCCCTCCGCATCGCCGATCATCGCGCCGAGGATGATCCAGTCGCACGCGTCGGTTCCCGAGCTGAACTGCCAGCGCCCGTTGAAGATGTAGCCGCCGTCGACTGGCTTGGCCACACCCTGCGGCGCGTACGGCGAAGCCATCCAGGTGTCGATGTCGTCGGCCCACACCTCCTCGCCGACGCGCGGATCGGCGTAGGCGAGCTGATAGGGATGCACGCCCACCACGCCGTTGACCCAGCCCGCCGCAGGGTCCAGGACCGCGGTGGCCATCACGGTTTCGGCGAACTCGCGCGGATGAGCTTCGTAGCCGCCGTGCTTCTTGGGCTGCAGCAGGCGGATGGAGCCGGCGGCCTTCATCGACTTGACCGTGGCGTCGGTCAACCGCCCGATCTTCTCGGCCTCGGCGCCCTGATCCTTGAACTGCTCGGCCAGTTGCATCACCCGGTCGAGTACGCGCTCACTCATGCTGATGTCCTCACTGTTGGCTGCACTTGATGGTCTACCGCACCGGAAGCGCGAACGGAATCAAATCCCGGTCAGCGGGCGGCGTTTCCGGCTCAGTACTCGACGTGCAGATCGTCGCTGACCGGTCGGGCCTGACAGCCGAGGATGAGACCCTCGGCCAGGTCGTCGGGCTCGAGGATCTCGCAGGTGGCCATGTCGACCTCGCCGGACACCACGGTCGCGACACATGAGCCGCAGTGACCCTCCCGGCACGAGTGGGGAGGGTCGACGCCGGCGTCGAGCAGCGCGTCGACCAGTGTCTTGTCGCGCGGCCAGCGGAGGTGGTGCCGGGTGCCGTCCAGATCGACGCAAACGGTGGCGCCGACCCGCGTCTCGCAGGCGTCGGTCTGTGTCATGCGCCGATCTTCACCGCCGTCGGGAGTCGGGTCGACCGGTGCTTCCGATGGGCGGAACGGTCCCGGCCCGATCGCCCGGTCATCGGGAAACTCCGGCTACGCCGGGCCCACCACGACCTACCGTGGCTGCGTGGGTATTTCCGAGGAGCGGTCAAGCGTGGACGCGGTGGTGGTCGGCGCCGGCTTCGCCGGGTTGTACGCGTTGCACAAGCTGCGGTCGCAGGGCTTGTCGGTGCGCGTGTTCGAGTCGGCGCCCGAGATCGGGGGCACCTGGTACTACAACCGCTATCCGGGAGCGCGCTGCGACGTCGAAAGCGTCGACTACTGCTACTCGTTCGATCCCCGACTCGAGCAGGAGTGGGACTGGTCGGAGAAGTACGCGACGCAGGCCGAGATCCTGCGCTACATGAACTGGGTCGCCGACAAGCTGAACCTACGCGACGGCATCACTTTCAACACCCGGGTTACCTCGGCCGTGCTCGACGAGGACAACCTGCGCTGGACGGTGTCGACCGACACGGGCGAGGTCGTCACCGCGCGCTTCTGCGTGATGGCGACCGGTCCGCTGTCCGCGGCGCTGAGGCCGGACTTTCCCGGCCTGGACGATTACGCGGGGGAGCTGTACCACACCGCGCACTGGCCGCACGAGCCTGTCGACTTCACCGGCAAGCGGGTCGCGGTGATCGGGACGGGTTCGTCGGGCATCCAGTCCATTCCGGTGATCGCCGAACAGGCCGATCGTCTCTACGTGTTCCAGCGGACACCGAATTACAGTGTGCCCGCCGGTAATCGGCCGTTAACCGATGAGGACCGGGCCCAGGTCAAGGCAACCTACGCCGAACGCCGCCGCCTGTCGTGGCGCAGCGGCGGGGGCTCACCGCACATCGCCCATCCGAAGCTGACGATGGAGGCTACGCCCGAGGAGCGCCGCGAGGCGTTCGAGAAGCGCTGGGAACTCGGGGGTGTGCTGTTCTCGAAGACGTTCAGCGATCAGATGATCGATATGGCCGCCAACGAGGAAGCGCGCAAGTTCTACGAGGAGAAGATCAGGGCGGTGATCGACGACCCCGAGGTCGCCGAGCTTCTCATCCCGAACGACCATCCCATCGGGACGAAGCGAATCTGTACCGACACCAATTACTTTCAGACGTTCAACAAGCCGCATGTGAAGCTGGTGAGTGTGCGCAAGACGCCGATAGTGTCCGTCGACGCCGACGGCATCAACACCACCGACGCCCATTACGACGTCGACGCGATCGTGCTCGCCACGGGTTTCGACGCCATGACCGGCGCACTGGCCAAGATCGACATCGTCGGCCGCGGCGGCCAGACGCTGCACGACGACTGGGCGCACGGCCCGCGCACCTACCTCGGTCTCGGCGTGGACGGCTTCCCGAACCTGTTCCTGATCTCGGGCCCCGGTGCGCCCGCGGTGCTCGCCAACATGGTGTTGCACGCCGAGGCGAACGTGAACTGGATCGCCGAGGCGATTGCGTATCTCGACGAGCACGGCTACACCGCGATCGAACCCACCGGCGACGCCGTCGAGAACTGGATCGCCGAGTGCAATCGACGCGCAGAAGCGACGTTGTTCCCGAAAGCCAACTCCTGGTACATGGGCGCCAACGTCCCGGGTAAACCGCGTGGATTCATGTTGTTCATCGGCGGTTTCGGCGTTTACCTGGACATCTGTGCCGAGGTCGCCGCCGCGGGTTACAAGGGTTTCCGCCTACTCGCTGCGTCCTAGGCGTCGCGGGTGAGGAACGCCAACACGGTGCTCTCGAACGCCGCCTTGGCCTCGATCATCGCCCAGTGCCCACAGTTCGGGAACACATGAAGCTCAGCGTTCGGAATCGTGCGCATCGGAATGAGCGCCATGTCCAAAGGGCTGACCCGGTCGTCGCGTCCCCACGTCAGCAGTGTGGGCGCCGCGACCTTGTGCATCTGCGCCCACGGCAAAGGCACGTCGCTGCCGCGCATGAACGCCATCATCTGCGCGAAGGCCTTCTTGCCGTACATACGTCGGGCGGACTCCAGCGTCTCCGGATCGGTCGCCAACTGCCAGCGTTCCTCGATCAGTTGCTCGGTGACCAGAGACTGGTCGTAGACCATCGAGTTGAGCCAGTCGACCAACCGCTGACGGGTGGGGTCCTCGGTGAACTCCTGGAGCAGCCGAATCCCCTCACTCGGGCCGGGGCTGAAGATGTTGGTGCCGATGCCGCCGATCGTGACCAGCCGGCCGATGCGGTCCGGGTTGCTGATTGCGAAATTGATCCCTACGCCGCCGCCCATCGAGTTGCCGACGATGTCGACTTTGTCGATGCCCAGCGCGTCGAGGAAGGGGACGACGGCGCCCTGCGCGGTGATCATCGGATGACCGCCGAAGTCGTCGCTGACCCCGAAGCCCGGGAATTCCAGGATCACGCAACGGAAATGCTCGGCGAAGGCCGGGAGCACACCGCGGAAGTTGCGCCAGCCGGTGACGCCGGGCCCGGAGCCGTGAAGAAAGAGCAGAACGGGACCGTCACCGACGTCGTAGTAGCGCAGCACACCGGAGGGGGTGGGTGTCTCACGGAGGTCGCTCTCGACGCGGGCGATGAAGGCTGCGGTATCGGTCACGCCCACAGCCTGCCACGCGCTCGTCGCGCGGCGGGCGGGTGTTCCGTTCATCGGTCGTCCCGGTAAGCGGGACGCTCACTGTGCCGGCGCGCGTTTGACTGCGACGCTTTCCCGTCGAGACATGGCGCCCTTGCCGCCCGCTGTCAGATGACGCAATCAGGAGGCGTGATGTCCCGCGATGCCGATGGTGCTTCGCAGTGACGTCGACGAACGAGGTTGCTGGCCATGACGACTAAGGCGCCGGAGCGGTGGTCTGCGGGTCTGCCGCCGTTGCGGAATCTGGCGGGGCCGATGCAGGCGGTCGGGGCGTTGTTCGCGATGTCGGCCGATGCGGTGCGGTTTGTGTTTCGTCGGCCGTTTCAGTGGCGGGAGTTCTTGGAGCAGTGCTGGTTTATTGCTCGGGTGTCGTTGGCGCCGACGTTGTTGGTGGCGATTCCGTTCACGGTGTTGGTGTCGTTCACGTTGAACATCTTGTTGCGGGAGTTGGGTGCGGCTGATCTGTCGGGGGCGGGTGCGGCGTTTGGCGCGGTGACCCAGGTGGGTCCGATCGTGACGGTGTTGATCGTGGCCGGTGCGGGCGCGACGGCGATGTGTGCTGATCTGGGGTCGCGCACGATCCGCGAGGAAATCGATGCGATGGAGGTGCTGGGCATCAACCCGGTCCAGCGCTTGGTGACCCCGCGGATGTTGGCCTCGGGACTGGTCGCGCTGTTGCTCAACAGTTTGGTGGTGATCATCGGGATCCTGGGTGGTTACACGTTTTCGGTGTTCATCCAGGATGTGAACCCTGGTGCGTTCGCGGCCGGGATCACGCTGTTGACCGGTGTGCCCGAGGTGATCATCTCGTGTGTGAAGGCGGCGCTGTTCGGGTTGATCGCGGGGTTGGTGGCGTGTTTTCGCGGTTTGACGATCACCGGTGGTGGTGCCAAGGCGGTCGGTAACGCCGTCAACGAGACGGTGGTGTATGCGTTCATGGCGTTGTTCGTGATCAACGTGGTCGTGACCGCGATCGGCATTCGGATGACGACGGGCTGATCGGGAGCTATCGATGGGAACCGTACAAGTTCTGCGCAGCACCTATCCGCGCCTGACTCGGGGGGCTCGCAAGCCGGTCGACTTTTTGGGTCGCATCGGCGATCACATGTTGTTCTATCTGCGTGCTCTGGCGGGGGTGCCGCACGCGTCGGTGCACTTCCGCAAGGAGATCGTGCGGTTGATCGCCGAGATCTCGATGGGCGCGGGGACATTGGCGATGATCGGCGGCACGGTGGCCATTGTCGGCTTCCTGACGTTGGCTGCGGGCGGCACCTTGGCGGTGCAGGGGTATTCGTCGTTGGGCGACATCGGTATCGAGGCGCTGACCGGGTTTTTGGCGGCGTTCATCAACGTGCGTATCGCGGCGCCGACGGTGGCCGGGATCGGGTTGGCGGCCACGTTCGGGGCCGGGGTGACCGCGCAGCTGGGTGCGATGCGCATCAACGAGGAGATCGACGCGCTGGAGTCGATGGCGATCCGGCCGATCGAGTATCTGGTGTCGACCCGGCTGATCGCGGGGATGGTGGCGATCACCCCGCTGTACTCGATCGCGGTGATCCTGTCGTTCGTTGCCAGCCAGTTCACCACCGTGGTGTTGTTCGGCCAGTCCGGCGGCTTGTATGACCACTACTTCGACACGTTCTTGAATCCGATCGACCTGTTGTGGTCATTCCTGCAGGCGGTGCTGATGGCCATCACCATCCTTTTGGTACACACCTACTTCGGCTACTTCGCCTCAGGCGGGCCCTCCGGTGTGGGCGTTGCGGTCGGTAACGCGGTGCGCACCTCGCTGGTGATCGTCGTGTCGGTCACCTTGCTGGTATCCCTGGCCGTCTACGGTTCCAACGGCAACTTCAACCTGTCCGGGTAGTGGCACCTTGACGACCAACCAGCAGACATCGGCGCCCGCGCAGCCACGTGAATACGCAAGACCGGCAGCGGGACTCATCGCTGTCCTCGCGATCGTCGCGGTCGTCGCCATCGCCGTCGCGCTCTTCCGCGGCGACTTCACCAAGACCGAACCGGTCACCGTCGTCACCGACCGCGCCGGCCTGGTGATGAACCCCGACGCCAAGGTCAAGCTGCACGGCGCTCAAGTGGGCACTGTCGCGTCGGTAGAGCCCCTGCCCGACGGCCGTGCCGCGATCCACCTCGCCATGGATCCCTCGTCAATGGAACTGATCCCGGCGAACGTGCGCGTCGACATCGCGTCGTCGACGGTGTTCGGCGCGAAATCCGTTGCACTGGTGCCGCCCGCGGACCCGTCCCCGCAGGGGCTCCGTGCGGGTCAGGTGCTCGACGCCGACCACGTCACCGTCGAGATCAACACCATCTTCGAACAACTCGTGTCGGTGCTGAACCGCATCGAACCCGCCAAACTCAACGAGACGCTCGGGGCGCTGGCATCGGGCCTGAGCGGACGCGGCGAGAAATTCGGGCAGACGCTGTCCGATCTGGACACCATGCTCGCGAAGATCGATCCCAGTCTGGGGAATCTGAGTCACGACATCGCGGTCTTGCCAGAGGTTCTCGAGGCCTACGCCGACGCCAGCCCGGACCTGCTGGCCATCGTCGACAACGCCACCAGTATCAGCGACACGATCGTCGACAAACAGCAGGACCTCGACACCCTGTTGCTCAGCACGATCGGGTTGGCCGACAGCGGCGACGAAGTGCTCGCCGGCAACCGCAAGGTGTTCACCGACGTCTTCGACCTCCTCGTGCCGACGACCGACCTGACCAACCAGTACCACCCAGCGCTGAATTGCGTTCTGGCAGGTATGGTCCCGCTGGCCACCGCTGCACCCTCGCCGGTGCCCGGGGTGCTGCTGCTCGACTCCTTCGTGTTGGGCTCCGAACGCTACCGCTATCCGCAGAACCTGCCCAAGGTCGCGGCCAAAGGCGGGCCCCAGTGCGCGGGACTGCCCGACGTCGGCTACGAAACACGGGCGCCCTACGTCGTCAGCGACATCGACGCCAGCCGCGCGCAGTACGGCAACCAGGGCATCCTGCTGAACTCCGATGCGCTCAAGCAGGCGCTGTTCGGTCCGATCGACGGTCCGCCCCGCAACTCCTCGCAGATCGGACAACCGGGATGAGCGGCGTGAAAACAGCCATCAAACTGGGCGTTTTCGGTGCGGTGATGCTGCTGCTCACCGCCGCGCTGTTCGCGATCTTCGGCCAGTACCGCACCGGGTCCGCGCACGACTACTCCGCGGTGTTCACCGACGTCTCCGACCTCAAACCCGGGGATTCCGTGCGGGTTTCGGGTATCCGCGTCGGCACCGTCCACGACGTCTCCCTGCAACCGGACAACACCGTCGTGGTCACGTTCGACGTCTCCTCCGACATCGTGCTCACCTCAGGAACCAAAGCCGCGGTGCGCTACCTCAACCTCGTCGGGGATCGCTACCTCGAACTCCTCGACGGGCCCGGCTCGACGAAAGTCGCCGGACCCGGCTCACAGATCCCCGCCGACCGCACCGAGCCGGCCCTGGATCTCGACCTCCTTCTCGGCGGGCTGAAGCCCGTGATCCGCGGCCTGAACCCCGACGACGTCAACGCTTTGACCCGCTCCTTGATACAGATTCTGCAGGGGCAGGGCGGCAACCTCGAATCGCTGTTCGCCAAGACCGCATCCTTCTCCAACTCGATCGCCGACAACGGCGAGACCGTGCGGAACCTGATCGACAACCTCAACGCGGTGCTGGCCACCATCGCCAAGGACGGGAACAAGTTCTCCGGGGCGGTGGACCGCCTCGAGAAGTTGATCACCGGCCTGGCCGCCGACCGTGACCCGATCGGGGAGGCGATCACCGCACTGGACAGCGGGACCGCTTCTCTCGCCGATCTGATGACCCAGGCCCGGCCGCCGCTGGCCGGCAGCGTCGACCAGCTCAACCGCGTCGCTCCGCTGCTCGAGAAGGACATACCGCTTCTCGACATCTCCCTACAGAAGGCGCCGCAAAACTACAAGAAGCTCGTGCGTCTCGGCGCATACGGCAGCTTCCTGAACCAGTACCTGTGCGGAATATCGGTCAGGGTCACCGACCTGCAGGGCCGCACCGCGCACTTTCCCTGGATCCTGCAGAACAACGGAAGATGCGGGGAGCCCTGATGCTGAAATACCGTGCCTCATCGCTGATTCGAGCCGGATTCATCGGTGTTGTTCTCATCGTCCTGATCATCGCTGTGGGGCTGCAACCCGAGCGGCTGTGGTCGTGGGCCACCGCCGTCAGGTATCAGGCGCTGTTCACCGAGGCTGGCGGTCTGACGCCGGGCAACGACGTGAAGGTCTCGGGTATGACCGTCGGCTCGGTGTCCGAGGTCTCCCTGGACAAGGGCAAAGCCCTCGTGACGTTCACCGTCGACGGAAAGGTCCGCCTCGGATCGCAGACCACGGCGCACATCCGCACCGGCACGCTGCTGGGGGAGCGCACGCTGGCCCTGGAACCGGCGGGCGATGACCGGGTGAAGCCGCTGTACGTCATCCCGCTGTCGAGGACATCTTCGCCGTACTCACTGACCGAGGCGGTCAGCGAGTTCACCGCGAACACGACTGACACCGATACCGGCTCGGTGAACCAGGCCCTCGACACGCTCTCCGACACAATCGACCGGATCGCGCCGCAACTCGGACCGACCTTCGACGGGCTGAGCCGGCTGTCGCGCTCACTGAACGGACGCGACGAGTCGCTGGGCCGGCTACTCAAGAGCGCCGCCGACGTCACGAGTGTGCTGTCCGAGCGCAGCGAGCAGCTGAACACTTTGATCCTCAACGCCAACGACCTGATGGGAGTGCTCGAGAACCGTCGGTACGCGATCGTCAGCCTGCTCGCCAACACCTCGGCCGTCGCCCAGCAGCTGACCGGTCTGGTGCACGACAACGAGCAGGAACTGGCGCCGACGTTGCAGAAGCTCAACGCGGTCTACGACATGCTCGAGCGCAACCGCGACAACATCGCCAAGGCCCTGTCCGGCTTGGCCAAGTACCAGGTGACTCAGGGTGAGGCCGTCAACAACGGGTTCTACTACAACGCGTTCGTCGGCAACCTGCTCCCCGCGCAGTCGCTGCAACCGTTCCTCGACTATGCGCTCGGCTACCGCCGCGGGGTGAACGCCGGACAGCCACCGGACAATGCGGGGCCACGAGCCGAATTCCCGTTCCCATACAACGGTATTCCGGGAGGGTCGCGATGATCGGTCGCAAACCCCTGACCACTACGCTGCTGGTGATCCTGGTGGGCCTGCTCGTCGCCGGAACCGGTGTGGTGGTTGGGCAGTCGTATTTCGGTCCCAGGACCATCACCGCGTACTTCGCCTCCGCGACCGCGATCTATCCGGGTGACGAGGTACGCGTCGCGGGGGTGCGGGTGGGCACCATCGAGTCGATCGAGCCCGACGGAGCCCAGGCCCGCATGCGGCTGTCCGTCGACCGTGACGTGCCGATCCCCGCCGACGCCAAAGCGGTAATAGTCGCGCAGAACCTGGTGTCCGCGCGCTACGTTCAGCTCGCCCCCGCCTACGAGACCAGCGGCCCGGCACTTCCCGACAACGCCGTCATCGGCGTCGACCGGACCGCGGTGCCCGTCGAGTGGGACGAGGTCAAGGAGCAACTGACGCGGCTCGCGACGGATCTCGGCCCCAGCGGCGACATCTCGACGACCTCGGTCAGCCGCTTCATCGACAGCGCGGCCAACGCTATGAACGGCAACGGCGACAAGCTCCGCGAGACCATCACCCAGCTGGCACAGGTCGGCCGGATCCTCGCCGACGGCAGCGGCGACATCGTCGACGTCATCGTGAACCTCCAGACCTTCGTCAATGCACTGCGCGACAGTAACGCGCAGATCGTGCAGTTCCAGAACCGCCTCGCCACGGTGAGCAGCGTCGTCGATTCGAGCAGGTCCGATCTCGACGCCGCCCTCACCTATCTCGCCGAAGCCGTCGGCGAGGTGCAGCGGTTCATCGCGGGCAGCAGAGATCAGACCGCCGAACAGATCCAGCGCCTCGGCGCCGTCACACAGAATCTCGCCGACAATCGACTGGCCCTGGAGAACGTGCTCCACGTCGCCCCCAACGCGATCGGCAACGGATACAACATCTACAACCCCGACACCGGCACCATGATCGGCGGCTTCGCGTTGGCGAACTTCGCCAACCCGGTGCAGCTGGTGTGCTCGGCGATCGGGGCGGTCAAGAACGCCACGGCGCCCGAGGCGTCGAAGGCATGCGCGGAATACCTCGGGCCCGCACTGCGATTGCTCAATTTCAACTATCTGCCGATGCCCTTCAACGCCTACCTGCAGAAGTCGCCGAGCCCGGACAACCTGATCTATTCGGATCCCGCGCTGGCACCCGGGGGAGCCGGCGGCGCTCCGGTGCCCCCGGAAGCCGCACCGGCGGTATCGGCGTACACCGGCGCCGGTGACGTGCCGCCGCCGGCGGGGTGGGCCACTCCGCCGGGCCCGCCCGGCGCCTACGCACCGCACGGACTGCCGGCCGCGCCGCAACCCGCCCTGTTCCCGGGTGCGCCGGTTCCTCCGGGCCCACCGACGACGGCCTCGCAGCCGACGACTCTCGAGGAGATGTTGATGCCCGCCGAGGCACCGGTGCCGCCGGCGACCCCGATGGGGCCGTCATGACGCGCCGCTCGATCCGTCGGCTCGTCGTGGCGTGTTGCGTCGCCCTCGCGATGACCGGGTGCACGTTCGAAGGCGTGAACTCGCTGCCGCTCCCGGGCACGGTGGGACGGGGTGAGGGCGCCGCCGTGTATCACATCCAGGTCGCCAATGTCGGTTCCCTGGAACCCAATTCACCGGTCATGCTCGGCGACGTCGTCGTCGGCAGCATCGGCAAGATGAAGGTGACGAACTGGCACGCCGACATCGAGGTGTCGGTGCGGCCCGACGTCGTGATACCCGCGAACGTGGTGGCGACCGTGGGGCAGACCAGCCTCCTCGGGTCGATGCACCTGGCGCTGGACCCCCCTCTGGGGCAGGCGCCCAGCGGCACACTGAAACCCGGATCGACCATCGGACTCGACAGGTCGTCGACGTACCCGTCCACCGAACAGACGCTGTCCTCGCTGTCGGTCGTGGTCAACGGCGGCGGCCTCGGGCAGATGGGTGACATCGTCCGCGAGTTCAACGCCGCTCTCAACGGGCGCGAAAACCAGATCAGAGATCTGTTTGTCCGATTGAACGATTTCGTCGGGATGCTCGACGCCCAACGTGACGACATCAATGCGTCCATCACCGCGATGGATCGCATGTCCGGCACGTTCGCCGCCGAACGCGACGTCATCACCAATGCGCTGCAACGCATTCCGCCCGCTCTCGATGTCCTGATCAAGGAACGGCCGCGCATCACCGAGGCACTGGAGCGCCTGGGACGGTTCAGCGACACGGCGACCGGGCTGATCAACGACACGAAAGACGACATCGTGCGCAACCTCGCCAACCTCGAACCTACGTTGCGCGCGCTCGCCGACGTCGGCCCGGATCTGGGCACCGTCCTCGCCTATGCGCCGACGTTCCCATACACGCAGAGCTTCATCGACCGTGCGATCCGCGGCGACTACATGAACCAGTTCATCATTTTCGACTTCACCATTCCGCGGCTCAAGCGGGGGCTGTTCCTCGGCACCCGCTGGGGGCAGGAGGGCGCGCCGATGGTGCCCGCGCCGGGCGACCCCTGGTATCTGACCTACACCCTGGACCCGCTGAACGCGCCGATCACGCCGGCGCCCACCGAGGTCGCCGAGCCCCCGCCGCTGGTCGAAAGCGTTGACGGCTCAGATGATTCCCACGGAGTCGTCGTCGACCACGGATCTGGTCTCGCGGCCGACGGAGCGGCGGACGCCGGGGGAGGCGGCAACTGATGTTGACGCGCTTCGTCCGAAATCAGCTCATCATCTTCACCATCGCCTCGGTGATCGGCATCGCGCTGATGGTGTTCGGCTACATGCAGGTGCCGACGCTGTTGGGCATCGGCCGCATCACGGTGCAGCTCGAACTGCCCGGCACCGGAGGCCTTTACCGGTTCTCCAACGTGACCTATCGCGGTGTCCAAATGGGCAAGGTCCTCGACGTGCGCGCCACCCGCGAGGGCGCCGTCGCGACGCTGTCGCTGACCACCTCACCGAAGGTTCCCGCCGACACCCAGGCCGCCGTGCGCAGCGTGTCCGCGGTCGGCGAACAATACGTGGACCTGGTGCCCGATGACACCAACGGGCCGTTTCTGCAGGACGGCTCGGTGATCCCCCGAGAGAAGACCTCGGTGCCGCAAGCCGTCGGCCCCATGCTCGATCAGGTCAGCGCCCTGATTGACAGCATTCCGAAGGACAAGATCAGCGGTCTGCTCGACGAGTCGTTTAAGGCTCTGGACGGGGCCGGATACGACTTCGGTTCACTGATGGACTCGTCGGCGAAGATCGTCAGCGACGGCAATGCGATCGCCGACAAGACACGGGCGTTGATCGACGACAGCCGTCCGCTTCTGGACGGTCAAGCGCAATCGGCCGACGCCATCCGCAGCTGGGCTCGCAGCGTCGCGGGCATCACCGGTCAACTCGAGGCCGACGATGCGCAGATGCGCACGATCCTCGAGGTCGGTCCCGGCGCGGCAAACGAGGCCTCGCGGTTGTTCAACGACGTCAAGGCGACGCTGCCCGTGCTGTTGGCCAACCTGACGTCCGTCGGCGAGGTCGGCGTGACGTATCACGCTGCGCTGGAACAACTTCTGGTGCTGTTCCCACCGTATGTGGCGGCCACGCAGACCGTCGGTGTGGCGCGCAACAATCCCACGGGCATGGCGCTGGGGGATTTCACGCTGGTGATCAGCGACCCGCCCGCGTGCACGGTCGGGTTCCTGCCGCCGAACCAATGGCGCTCACCGGAGGACGAGACGATCGTCGACACACCCGACGGTTTGTACTGCAAGCTGCCGCAGGATTCATCCATCGGGGTGCGTGGAGCCCGCAACTATCCGTGCCTCGCGCAACCGGGCAAGCGCGCACCGACCGCCGAGATGTGCCGCAGTGACAAGCCGTTCGAGCCGCTGGCAATGCGTCAACACCCGCTGGGTCCGTATCCGATCGATCCCGGCCTGATCGCCCAGGGGATCGCACCCGACGACCGCGTCGACTTCGAAGAGCGGATCTACGGTCCGGTGGAGGGAACGCCGATGCCGCCCGCCCAACCAGGCGAAGCCGCGCCGCCACCGTCGGACAATCCGGGTCCCGCCGCGGCCCCGAGTTCCTCGCACTCCGGTGGCGAGCCGTCCGTCGCCTTCGCCCCCTACGATCCGCAGACGGGTCAGTACGCGACGCCGGACGGACAGGTGTTCCGACAAGCCGACCTGGCCGCACCGGCGGGTCGGAAGTCGTGGCAGGACTTACTCGTCCCGAATGAGTGAGCCGGTCAAGCGTCGTTCTTCACGAGCTTGAACGGCATGTTGATGAAGACCGGCTTGCTGACGCCGCACGCGCCGCTGGGGCCGGTGGTCTGGTCTTCGCCCGCCAGTGTCGTCGACGCAGGGTCGGTCATGCTGCCGTCCTCGTTCACGGGAACGAACCGGAACACCTGGAGGCCGGGGGCCGCCGTGCCGTCAAGACACGGAATCCAGTCCTCCACCGTGTGCTTGACGTACCAGACGCCACCCGTCTTGTAGATCGGCGCGGTCCAGCCGAAGTCGCTGACGACGGTGCCCGTGCACTCCGTCGGGTAGCTGCACGTCGTGGTGATGGTCCACGTGCTGCGCAGGCTGGCTTCGTCGCGGAACACCTCGTTGGTCTTGGCGTATTCACCGTTCGAGGTGGCGGTGTAGCTGCCGTTGAGTCCCCACTGGTCCTCGGTGGCGTTGGCGGCACCGGCGAATCCGATCCCTGTCACAGCGACAGCGACGACACATCCCGCGACACCGGGCATCCGCATCGCCGACTCCTTCACGATCGTGGCGAGTTCAACCTAAATCGGTTCTGGCACCGAGATCGGGTAACGCCCGCTCAGTGGAACGGGTGATCCCGCTGAGCGGCACCACCATCGTCGGTCGTCGTCGGCATGACGTATCAAGGACACCGTGCCTGTACGACGCCGTTCCGTGGCTTCCGTATTGGTCGGTGTGATGCTGGCAGTCGCGGCGTTGTTCGCCTCGCTGCCCGCGCGCGCCGAGACCGCCTACGGCAACTTCCATCTGGTGATCGAGGGGCGTTACGACTTCCACACGTGGCTGTGGGCGATCTCGCGCTGCCCCGGCGAATGTGTGCACGTACAGGCCATCCCGCAACCCATCGCGAAGGCGTTCGCGTACAGCGGGGACGCCCAGTTGGCGGACGGTCGGTACACCCTGACCGTCGACGTTCCGGACGGGCTGCGCTGCGGCAACGTCTACTACGGTCCGGTGATCCCGACCCGCGACGTCTACTCATGGGACGCCGTGACCCGATCGGGCATCCTCGAGTCCTCGTTCGCGACCGGCTGTGACGGCGCCCCGGGCGGTACCTTCACCTACCCGTTCAGCCTCGCTCGCCTGTAGCAGAGCCACGCCTGGCTGCCGAACGAAATACCGTGGACGCGACCGCTCCACATCCCGTTCAATGCAGGAATGGTGAGCCGTACCCGCAGCGGGGTGCTGATGGCGGTTGCGGCAATGCTGTCCGTGCAGACCGGCGCGGCGGTCGCGGTGACGCTGATCGACCGTATCGGCGCCGAAGGCGCGGCCTGGCTGCGGCTGGCATGGGCAGGTGTGCTGATGCTCGTCATCGTGCGGCCGCGACCAAGCGCGTTCACCTGGGCGACTTTTCGAATGTGCGTGGTGCTCGGTGTCGTCACTGCCGCCATCACCTTGTTGTTCATGGCGGCGCTCGCCCGCATTCCCTTGGGCACTGCCAGCGCGATCGAGTTCCTCGGTCCCTTGGGCGTCGCGGTCGCGCACGGAACCGGAAGGACCCGCCTCCTGTGGCCGGGGCTGGCCGCGGCGGGGGTCGTGCTGCTCACACAACCGTGGGCCGGCGAGATTGATCCGGTCGGCGTCCTTTACGCGCTGGCGTCGGCCGCCTGCTGGGCGGCTTACATCCTGTTGACCCAGCGGGTCGGTGACGAGGTGGTGGGCATGTCCGGTTTGGCGGTATCGATGCCGGTCGCTGGTTTGGTGGCGACGCTCGCCGTCGGCCATCTGGTGCTGCCTCGGATGTCTCTTGAGATCCTGCTGATCGGTATCGGACTGGCGATCCTGCTGCCGGTCGTGCCCTTCGCGTTGGAACTCCTGGCGTTGCGCAGACTCACGACCGCGGCGTTCGGCACGCTGATGGCCCTCGAACCCGGCTTCGCGATGGCCATCGGCCTCATCATCCTGCGCCAGGTGCCCGAACCGCTCGGAGTGCTCGGCATGTGCTTCGTCGTGGCCGCCGGCATGGGCGCCGCCCGCGCCGGGGCGCGCGAGCCCCCGCTGCCCGCCGAGGTCGGCGCGTGAGTTCGCGCCGAGTTCTGCAGGAGGGTCGTGATTCCGCCGGATTCGCAGCCCTGGTGCAGAACTCGGCGCACCCCGGCGCGTAGCGTGCGCTAGACGTCGATCCGCTTGCGCCGGTACAGGGTTCCCGCTGCCAGCAGGATGAGGCTGACCACCAGGATCGCCGTGGCGAGAACATTGATCTGCGGCGGCACCGCGGCCTTAACCGCGGCGTTGACATACAGCGGGTAGGTCACCGTCGAACCACTGACGAAATAGGTGATGATGAAGTCGTCGAGCGACAAGGCGAACGACAACATGGCCGCCGCGACGATGCCCGGAACGATCAACGGAAGCGTCACCCGGAAGAAGGTGCGCGTGGGGCTGGCGCCGAGATCCATCGACGCGTCCTCGAGCGTCCAGTCGAATCCGCGCACCCGGGCACGCACTGTCATCGCGATGAAGCTGACCTCGAACGCGATGTGCGCCAGCACGATCGTCACATAGCCGGTGGCCCAGCCGAGGTCGAGGAACAGCACCAGCAGCGCGGCGCCCATGACAACCTCGGGCGCCGTCAGCGGCAGCACGAGAAATGTGTCGACCGCACGCTGGCCCCGCCACCGTTGGCGCACAAGGGCTATCGCCACCAGCGAGCCCAGCACCAATGCAACGGCGGTGGAGACTGCGGCGACGTTGATGCTCAGCTTCAGCGCCTCGGTCAGCGCGGGGTACTTGAACGGATCGGCCCAGTTGTCCAGGGTGAAACCCTGCCAGCTGTAGTTGAACTTGCCCTTGGGATCGTTGAAAGAGAACAGCACGATCACGAAGATGGGCAGAAACAGGTACAGCAGCACCAGTCCCGCGACGATCCTCAGCAGCCAGTCACCCCGCCGCGGTGTCCCCTTGACTCGCTTGGCCGGCGCGATGCTGGTCGCCGCTTCCATGGCCTGGACGGTCATACGAGTTCCTCCGTGCCCAATGCCCGGGTGTAGAGCAGGACACCCACCAGGATGATGCCCATCAGCACCATGCTCAGCGCCGCCGCGGCCGGGTAGTCCTTGACGACCAGGAACTGTTGCTGAATCACGTTGCCGATCATGGTCGTTTGGGTGCTGCCCAGATACTCGGCGTTGATGAAGTCACCCGCGGCCGGGATGAAGACCAGCAGGCTGCCGGCCAGCAGGCCGGGAAGTGACAGCGGCAGGATGACCTTGGTGAAGCTGCGGGTGTTCGACGAGTACAGGTCCTTGGAGGCCTCGATCAGCCGGGGATCGATCTTCTCCAAGCTGACGTACAGCGGCAGGATCATGAAGATGATCCAGTTGTAGGTGAGGCCCCCGATGACGGCCCAACTCGTCGACAACAGCCGCCCCTCGACGGGCAGCAGCCCGATCGCATCCAGCGCGCCGACCACCCAACCGTCGTCGGCCAGAATGGTTTTCCACGCGATGGTGCGGATCAGGAACGTCACGAAGAACGGCAGGATCACCAGTCCGAGGATGAGGTTCTTGAAACGCCCGGCCTTGAAAGCGATCACATACGCCAAGGGGAACGAGAGCAGCACGCACAGCACCGTCGCGGTGGTGGCGTAGCCGAACGACCGCAGTATCTGCTCCTGATACTTGCTGAACGCCTCGGCGTAGTTCCCGAAATCCCACGAGAATGTCAGTGTCGGAAGGAAAATCGAGCCGCTGGCCTTCGACAGAGACATCCGCGCCAGGGAGATGAACGGAATGACGAAGAACACCGCCAAGTACACCATCGCCGGCAGGATCATCAGATACGGTGCGATCCTGCTGCGTTGTCGGCCGCTACTGGCGACTCCCGCCATCCATCAACCGCCGGTGACTTCGGCGTACATCGTAGCGTACTGCTGCTTCTGCTCGTCCTCGAGCGGAGCCCAGGCCTTGATCCGGTCGAGGGTGGATCGCGGCGGATTGATCAGCTCGTTCTTGCCCAGATTCGGGTCGATCCGGTCGAGTTCTGACGTCATGTCCGAGAGCACCGGAACGAATTGCGTGAAGGCGATGAGTTTGGCGTAGTTGGCCCGGTCGTAGACGAAGTCGATCCACGCCTCGGCGGCCTTCTGGTTCTGCGTGGTGTAGGGGATGACCATGGTGTCGAGGAAGTCGGTGCCACCGGTCTCCGGTACCACGAACTGAAGGTCGGGGTTGTCGGCCTGTAGCTGCACCACATCGCCCGAATAGGCTTGCGCGACCACGACATTGCCCGCCGCCAGGTCGTCGGCGTAGTCGTTGCCGGTGAACCGGCGGATCTGGCCGCGGTCGTTCTGCTCGCGGACGAGGTTCACCGCATTCTGCACCGATTCGGTGTTGGGCGATGCGGGGTCTGCGCCCTGGGACTGCATGATCATGCCCAGGCCGTCCTGGAAGTCGGAGAGCATACTGACGCGGCCCTTGAACGCCGGATCCCACAGATCGTCGATCCTGGTGATGTCACGTCCGGTGGCGGCGCGGTTGTAGGCCAGGCCGACCATGCCGGTCATGTAGGGCGCGCTCCACTTGCGGCCCGGATCCATCTGCGCGTCGAGCAGGTCCGGTCGCAGATTCTTCTTGTTCGGAATGCCGTCTTCGCTGAAGTCGTTGACCCAGTTCAGCTTCCGGATCTGTGACGCCATGAAGGAGGTGGGCACCACGAGGTCGGTGCCGATGTCCTGCTTGCGCGACAACGGTTCCTTGACCTTGGCGAACCATTCCTCGTTGTCGTTGAAGTCTTCCTTGTAGTCGATGGTGATACCCGAGCCCTGCTGGAAGGCGGCGATGAACCCCTCGGCCATGTACAGCGGCCAATTCGAGATCCGCAGCGTGCCGCTCGCCGGTCCGCCTTCTTGTGTGGTGGTGCCGGAAGTGCCGCTGTCTGATCCGCACGCCGCTAGGAACGACGGGCCGAGCACCGCGGCGGCGGCCGCAGCGGCGCCTCCACCGATGAAGCGGCGGCGCGACGTGCGGTTGGCGGCGAAGCGGGAGAGGCGGGGATCCATCTCGTAGGGCATGGGCGGCTGTGCCTTTCGTCGGAGGGAGGGGAGGGGCCGACCACTTGCGAGTCGCCGCTCGGGGCGGTGCCGGATCGCCACGGGGACGATCAGGAATCGTCGAGCATCTCCTCGAGATCCTCGGCGGTGGGAATGTCGGCTGCAGGCAACACGAGTGAGGCGTCCGGTGTCCAGCAGACGTGGACCTCGTCGCCGGGGCGCAGCAGCGGCAGATCCTCCTCGGGGCCGATGTGGGCGATCATCGCCGAGTCATCCGGCGCAGCCAACGACAGCCTGACCACCGGACCCTGGAAGGTCAGATCGGTGACCGTCGCGCGCACGCCGACGAGATCACCGGTGGGAGCATCTATGCACACGCGGATCCGTTCGGGCCGCACCATCAGCGTCGCGTGGCCTCCGGATTCGATCGTCGTCTCGCCCGGCCGCGCTTTCAGCGCCGAGCCCAGCACCTCGATCTCGACGTATTCCCGGTTGGCCCTTCCGGTCTGGCGGCCCGCCCACAGGTTGGCCTGCCCGATGAAGCTCGCGACGAACACGGTGGCGGGTCGGTCGTAGATCTCGGTCGGCGTACCGATCTGGTCGACGTTGCCGGCGTTCATGACCGCGATGCGGTCGCTCATGGTCAGCGCTTCCTCCTGATCGTGGGTCACGTAGATGAACGTGATCCCCACTTCGCGCTGAATGCGCTTGAGCTCGAACTGCATCACCTGACGCAGCTTGAGATCCAGCGCGCCGAGCGGTTCGTCGAGCAGCAGCGCGCTCGGATAGTTCACCAGAGCCCGCGCCAGCGCGACGCGCTGTTGCTGCCCGCCCGAGAGCTGGCCCGGACGGCGATCGGCGAAATCGGTCAACCGCACGATCTTGAGGAGCTCGTCGACCCGCTTACGGATCTCACCTTTGGCCAGCTTCTTGCTTCGGGGACCGTATGCGACGTTGTCCCACACCGACATGTGCGGAAACAGCGCATAGTGCTGGAACACCGTGTTGACGTTGCGCTTGTGAGGCGGAACTTTCGAAACATCGACACCTTCGAGCCGGATCGCACCGTCGGTGGGGCTTTCGAACCCGGCGATCATGCGCAGGGTGGTGGTCTTGCCGCAGCCCGACGGTCCCAGCATCGAAAAGAATTCGCCCGAGGCGACGGAGAAGTCCGCGTCGGCCACAGCGACGTAGTCGCCGAAGCGTTTGGTGACGTGGTCAATCTCGATGACCGGGGCGCCCGACGGGCGGGCCGCCTCGCTGTGTCCCGATGATCGGTCGACGGCGGTGGTGTGTGTGCCGGTCAGTGCGGATCCTCCTACGGGCAGCCCCCCGAGCTGTGGGTAAACAATCGCGGATCGAGCGGTCGTTCGCAAGCGATTCCGCAGGGAATTTACATACTCACAATGGAATCCTTCGTCTGACGTGATGCCGGGCACCAGATTCGCGTCACCGGCGCAGTCGTCGGCCTGGCCGGCAGACCGCAGGCGGCGCCGACGCTGAACCGGTGTCGTGATCAGTTTCGCAGTCGGCGCCGCCATGATCGGGTGAAACGCCGTTTACCTGCCCCGGTTCGAGGGGTACGGCACTAGTCATGGCAGCAGTGGACGTTGCGGTGTCGTCGGACCTGACCCCGCACAAGGCGTGGGAGTTGGCCTCGGACCTGAGCCGGTTCGACGAGTGGCTGACGATCTTCGGCGGGTGGCGCAGCGAGGTGCCCGCCAACATCGAGGTCGGGACATGCGTCTCGTCGCTGATCAAGGTCAAGGGATTCCGCAACACCATCCATTGGCAAGTCACGCGCTACGACGAGCCCAAGGTCGTCGAGATGGTCGGCCGGGGCCGCCCGGGCATTCGCATCGGGCTGACCCTGTGCGTCCGCGCCGACAATCCGGGGTCGACGTTTCAGGTGGTCGCCGACCTATCTGGCGGGCTGTTGAACACGCGCATCGGCAATCTGGTGGCCAAGGTGATCGAATCCGACGTGCACAAGTCGGTCAGCAATCTGGCCGCGCTGCACTGACCAACGGGCCGACGGCTGGGCGGGGTCAGCCCCATTCGTGGTTCATGGCACGCGTTTCGTAGCGGGCCTCCACGGAATCCATCGGCCGTGACGATGGACGCGACATGGCGATCAGCACCAGCGCGAGCATCGACGTGATCGCGCCGCCCAGAAATATCGCGAGGAAGCTGTTCTCCATCGGCACGCCCGTTCCGGGCACCGACCGGCTGAGCAGCATGGCAACGACCGCCGCCGCGATCGAACTGCCGATCGTGCGGGCTATTGCGTTCATGCTCGTGGCCACGCCGGTCTCGCCGGCGTCCACCTCGCTGACGACCAACGCGGGTAGCGCGCCGTAGCCGAGGCTGATGTAGGCGTTGGCGAGGATGCTCGCGACGATGATCTGCCACGTGTGCGAGTGCACCAACGCGACAAACAGAAAGCCGGCGATACCGGCGACCGCCGCCACGAGCAGCACCGGCCGGGCGCCGAAACGGTCGATGAACCTACCGCTGACCAACGCGACGATGAAGCCGGTGAACGCACCCGGAAGCAGATAGACGACGCTGGCTTCGAGCACCGTCGCGCCGAAGCCGTAACCCGCTGCCTCACGCGGTATTTGAACGAAAAGCGTCAACCCGAGGAACGCGAAGTACAGGCCCATACCGACGAAGATCGTGGCGACGTTGGTGAGCAGGATCGGGCGTCGGGTGAGCATCGACGTCGATACCAGCGGTCGGTTGATGTGACGCTCCCACCACCACCAGCCCGCGAGCACCGCCACTGCACCGAGGACGCAGCCGAGGGTGGCAGGCGATGCCCAGCCCCACGTCTGGCCCTGGCTGATCGCCAACAGCAGCGCCGACAGTCCCACCGCCAACCCGGCCGCTCCCAGCCAGTCGATCGATCCGGCGACGTGGCGCGGCCGTCGAGGCACCACCAGGAGCACGATCGCGATCACCACGACCGTGAACGCGGTCGTCAACCAGAACACCCGGTGATAGCCGGCGTCCCCGGTCATCAACAGGCCCACCACGACGAGGCCGGTTCCGCCACCAAAGCCCAGCGTCCCGGACAACACCGCCATCGCCGACATCAGACGGTCCGGGGGTAGTTCCTCCCGCAGGATCGCGATGCTGATCGGGTAGAGGGCGTAGGAGGCGGCCTGGAGCACGCGGGCGACGATGAGCAGTTCGAGTGACGACGTGACGGCGGCGAGCAGTGATCCGGCCAGCACGACTGCGAGAACGCCGAGCAGCACGCGGTGCTTGCTGTGAAGGTCGGCAAGCCGGCCGAGCAGCGGCGTGGCCGCGACGGCGGCCAGCAGGTTCGCGGTAACCGCCCAGCTCACGCCGACGAGGGATGCGTCGAGTTGGTCGGCGATGATGCCCAGCACCGGGACGACGGCCGTCTGCAGCACCGCGACGGTCAGCACGACGATGGACAGCCCGGCGACCAGTAGGCGAGGGGAGCGTTCGCGACCGATCGTGGGCGACTGCGCCGCACCGGTCTCGACCACAGCCGCTCCGATCCTTAGATGACCTTCCGTTTCGTCGATTATGTCTGCGCGTTCCGGAGGTACCTGTACCGGGCGGTGCAGGGGACGCGGCTACGACTCGCTGTGGGTGACGGGTTGTCCGGCCGACTGCGCGGTCGTGGTGATGAAATCGTCGAGCAGGTCCACCACCTCACCGGGGCGTTCCACATGCGCAAAATGCCCGACGCCTTCGAGCACTTCCAGCCGGCATTCGGGCCGTGCCTCTTGCGCCACGTACGCGTGACCGACCGGAATGATGCGATCCTGGTCACCCCAGATGGCCATGATGGGCATCTCCGATGCGACGTGCAGCCGGTTCAGGGCGCTGACGGCTTGGCCGCGATAGTCGACGACCGAGCGCAGTGTCCGAAGGAAGGCGTGGCGTGTCTGCGCGTCGGCCAGTGAGGAATAGGCACTCCACATCTCCGCGCCGCGTGGCGATTGGATGCCCGCGGTGGAGAACCAGTTGCGCAGCCGGTTGCCCGCGGCCAAGACGGCCCGGGGCGCGATGAGCGGTAGCAGGAATTCCGAACCTGGCGCCGAGAGCAGGCGAAGCGTCCAGCCGACGTCGGGTCCCAGCCCGCCGCTGCTGATCAGCACGAGGCGTTGACAGTAGTCGGGATGCTGGTAGACGAACTGCATGGCCACCCCGCCGCCCAGCGATTGGCCGACGATGGTGGCCTTGGACACCCCGAGTTCATCGAGCAGGTCGCGCAGCCACACCGCGAACGCGCCCAGCGAGTAGTCGCCGCGGGGCTTGTCCGATTGACCGTGCCCCAACAGGTCGGGCGCGATGACGCGATATCGCCGCGACAGCTGGGGGATCACCGCCCGCCACGTTTCGGAGCTTCCGGCCATGCCGTGGATCAGCAGCAGCGCTTCTTCACCGCTGCCGACGTCTCGGTACGCGACGCGGTCGCCGTGCAACTCCAGATAGTTCATCTCAGTCATGAGCGTGGTCCCTCCCCGGTTCGGCCTCATATACCCGGATCGAGCCCTACGTATTGCTCGGACGGTCAGGATCGGCGTGTTCGGCGGCGAGCTGCTCGACCGATGCGCCGTCGACCAGCCGGTCCAACGCCCCGGTCATCGTCGGGCATTGGCGGGCGGGGTGGTCGGTGGGGCAGTGCATCGCATGCGTAAGGAACTGCTGGGCGCCGCGCGCCTGCGCGATCACCTCGTCGAGTTGGCCGATCTGCTGGCGCACGAGTTCGCGCCACTGCGGGCTGGGCGCGTCGAGGACGGCCGCAGCGGTGTCCAGCGGCAGCCCCAGTTTGTTGAAGATCTTCAGCAGCGCCAAGCGGCGCAGTTCGTCGATGCCATACATGCGCCGACCGGCCAGCCGCTTCTGAGGACGAACCAGACCGCGCTCGTCGTAGTAGCGCAACGTCGACGAGGCCATCTGCAACCGGGCGGCCGCTTCGCCGATGGGAATCGCGTCCATACCGCCATTTGACTTCAAGCCGACTTGAAGCGGCAAGCTTGTGGTCGTGAGCGCCGCCGATAATCTGCCCGTCAACCATCACGCCGACCATCCCGGCTTCGCAGGCCCGATGGGCGCGCTGGTCGGGCTCGTCTTGATGCTCATGGGGCGGCCGAGTGCCCGCCTGGCCGCGGACCTCACTGGTGTGTCGGCCGCGGACACCGTCGTCGACATCGGGTGTGGGCCCGGGTCCGCGGTCCGCGAGGCCGTCCGCCGTGGGGCGGCCGCGACCGGCGTTGACCCGGCGCCCGTGATGCTCCGGCTCGCCCGCATGTTCACCCCCGACGGTTCCGTCGCGTGGACGACGGGCACCGCCGAGGACGTGCCGCTCTCGGACCAGTCGGCGACCGTGGTGTGGTCGCTGGCGACCGTGCACCACTGGCAAGACGTGGATTCAGGTTTGAATGAGGCGGCTCGACTGCTCGTTCCCGGTGGCCGCCTGCTCGCTATTGAACGACAGACGAAACCGGGTGCGACGGGCCTGGCCAGCCACGGGTGGACGCGCCAGCAGGCTGACGCGTTCGCGGAGCGGTGTCGCTCCTGGGGTTTCGCGGACGTGACGGTCGGCGGGCACAAGGCCGGGCGGCGCGACGTGTGGGCGGTCTTGGCCGTTCGCCGGTAACTTTCGGTGCCGATCTCCGGCGTCGAGTGTGCGATCTGCTACACCTGAAGGACGCGCGTCAGCACTCCTTGGTTTGCGGATGCTTCACTGATCGGCATACGCGTTCTCTGACAAGGGATCACGAAAGGACAAGTGAATGAAGACAGCGGTCGTCACCGGCGGCGGCTCGGGGATCGGACGCGCGGTCGTGGATCGGTTGCGTGCCGACGGCTACCGCGTCGCGAGCGTCGACTTGGCGCCGAGCGACGAGGAGTTCACCTTCACCGCCGACGTCACTGATCGCCGTCAGGTCGACGCCGCGCTTTCGGCCGTACGTAGCCAGCTCGGGCCGGTGGCGATTCTAGTCAATGCTGCGGGCCTGGACGGCTTCTCGCGGTTCGGCGACATCACGTTCGAGCAGTGGCAGCGCGTGGTCGATGTCAACCTCAACGGCGTCTTTCACTGCGTGCAGGCGGTACTGCCCGACATGGTGGACGCGGGTTGGGGTCGGATCGTCAACATCTCGTCGTCGAGCACGCATTCCGGTGCGCCGTATATGTCGCACTACGTGGCGGCGAAATCCGCGGTGAACGGGCTGACGAAGACGCTGGCGCTCGAATACGGTCCGGCAGGCATCACCGTGAACGCCGTGCCGCCGGGCTTCATCGACACGCCGATGCTGCGAGCGGCAGAGGCGCGGGGCTACCTCGGCGACATTCAGGCCACCATCGACGCGACTCCTGTGCGCCGCATGGGTAAGCCCGAGGACATCGCGGCCACGTGCGCTTTTCTCGTCTCAGAGGAAGCCGGCTACATCACCGGTCAGATCATCGGCGTCAACGGCGGTCGCAACACCTAGCAGAAGCGCGTTTGGCTCCCTGTGCGAAGATCCGCAGATGAGCACTGACCCCGCGTATTTCACGCCGACGGCGGACGGCGCATACATGCCGTCGATCTTTGCCCAGAGCCACTGGGGTGATGATCACCTCAACGGACCGGCCGTCGTCGGGTTGGCCGCGCAGGCGCTCGAGAAGGATTGCGGTTCGCCGGAGTTCATGCCGACGCGGATAACTGTCGACCTGTTCCGGGCGGCGCGCAACCTGCCGACGACCGTTGAGGTGCGGGTGATCCGTGACGGTCGGCGCGTACGCAACGCGGAATGCGAAGTGGTGCAGGATGGTCGGCCGGTCGCACGTGCCACGCTGGTGCAGTACCGACGATCGGCTGCGCCGCCCGGTGAGGAGTGGGTCGCGCCTGGCGGCGTCCCGCAACTGCCGACTCCAGACGAGGAACTCGTACCGTTCATCGGTAGCGACGATGCGGGTTGGACGCGTTCGCCGGCAGCGCACCAGAACACGTCGCGCAAGCGGTTCTACTTTTCCTGCGCGGACATCGTTGCGGGAGAGCCAGTCTCACCGTTTGTCAGGGCGGTAACAGTGGCGGAGTCGACGAGCCTGGTGAGCAATCTGGGCACCGAGGGGATCGGTTACATCAACGGGGACCTCACGGTTGCGTTGGCGCGGATGCCATTTGACGACTGGGTTCTGGTGCAGGGCGACTCACATTGGGTGGCTGACGGAATCTCGGTCGGCACGGCGACGCTGTTCGACCGGCAGGGCGCCTTCGGGTCGGGCATGGTGACCGCGGTGGCGAACCCGGCGGCCCAGATCGACTTCCGCGGCCGGCCGTTCCCGCGCGGTGAAGTCAACTACGAATGATCGCTCGGCGGCTTGCCGTCAGGGTTTCTTGCGGGTGCGCCCACCGGGGGGCTTCTTTTCTGCCGGCGGGCTCGAGGTCCGAGATGCAAACCGGCCCACCGTGGCAACGCCGGGGATCCGGCCAACGGCGTTGTAGACATCGTTGCCGGTGGCAATCAGCGCCTCGAGCTGCGGCACGATCGCGTCCATGGTCCGGATCATCGGATCGGCCAGTGCGAGATAGCGTTCCGCGCGGTCGATCGCCGCATTGAGACGCTCCGTCGCCGCGGCCATGTTCTCGATGAGGTCCGGCACCTGGGCCATCATCTGTAGCGATGCGGGTGGGATGCGCATCGCCTCACTGGCGACCGTCTGGGCGGTCTCGGCGGCCGCCTGCGCCGCTTCTCTGATTTCTTTAGGGGTGGGAACCTTGGGGCTCATGTGACAACGATCCCGCACGGTGACCGCATTGTCCGGTATTTGCCGCGAACGATTCGCGCGATGGACAGGCGGGGAGTGCGCAAATCGTCACGTGACATAACGATGGTCGTCTCGCGGGGAAGAGGTGGGGAGGGTCCAGGGGCGAGGCGCTGTTTTCTGCGGCGCCGGAAGTGGCGGGAGGCGGATGATGGGTGTTCTTCTTGATGCGCCGATGGCCGAGCTATTGGTTGCTATCAGTCTGGCGGGTCGCGTGCTCGAAATCGCCCCGGAGCGAGTGCTTTCCAGGTCCGGCTTAGACGGCACCAAATCGTCACAGTGACGAAATGACATCGCGCAGCGGGGAAGCCAGGAGGCGTCGATGGATGCCCGAGCCGGCCCGGTTCATCGACGCCACGAAGCGGCCTCGATCGACCGGGCGGATGTCGACATCGCTAACGGGTTGATCGCACGCGTCTGGTGCGTGGAATCAACCCGTTAAGGGGTCGCCGGGCGGCGTGTTGGCCGGAACGGAGCGGTCCGCCGGGAGCGCTCCGGGACGCCGGCCGTGACAGACAACCGGCCGGCCCGGCAACACATCCGCCAGGTCAGCCGAATGCCGATAAGCCACACTATGTCAAGTTAGATGTCAGACCATACTGCCAGACTCTCCCTATGGATCAGCCGCCGACAATTTCGTCGGAGCTAGAGATGATGCGTTGTTCTCCGGTCGTTGGATGCGGCAAAGTCAAACCGCGAAGACGAATGGCGCGTACATGAGAGAGCGATCCATTGTGTATGGCGTGCTACCAGCGGGCTCGCCGGCTCAAGCAACATCCAGCGGAGATCCGACGCGCGAACCTGTGGGCGAAGTATCGAATTACGCCCGAGCAGTACGATTTACTCCGGGCAACTCAGGATTATCGCTGCGCAATCTGCGGACGCGACGAGATCGCAATCGACTTGAACCGAGTCGGTGGTCGACCTCGCCGCGACGGCAGGCCACTGGCGAAGGTTCCGCTCGCGGTAGATCATGATCACGTCACCGGCGAAATTCGGGGGCTTCTCTGTCCGTCATGCAATGCGGGCCTCGGAGCGTTTGGTGACAACCCGCAGCGTCTAAGTGCCGCCATCTCGTACTTGCGAGCCCATAATTCGTCGAATACCGCGTAGGACGCGTCGGCGGCGACGCGGTTTTCGACAACCGTCCCAGCGGTTTGTCATCCGCCACACCGTCGTCAGGAAGGCTCATACCTGTCACTGGGGTAATCCTCGAGCAATCCTCGCTTCCCCAGCTCATCCGCCCAGCGCCCAGCAGCCGTGCTGATGTTGCGGCTGAAGATCGACCAACGGTCTTGATGTCCGAAGCAATCGTGCAGCCTTGTCACGTATTCCGTCAGCGTGTCGATGTCATCAATTGCAGCCAGGTACCGGCAGGTCTTGTCATATTCGATGAGCAAGTTGTTGTCGACTGCGTATCGCACCAATTGCTCTGTAGTGCTTATCCGTTCCACCTCAACCAGTATCAAGTCGAAGCCGTCGCAGAGCGCGCCGGCGAACTGCCGCATGTCGGTGCGACGGTCGAATCGCACCTCGTATGGCAGATCGGATACCAAGTCCTCCCAACGACGTTGCAGCAGCGAACCTTTGAGAGGATGTCTCACTCGCTCGTATCCAGGACATGCGGCGTCGACTTCGACTGATCCGATACCGACATTGACGAAGAACCCGTGCCACGACATCGTGCCGTTGTGCCAGTCGGGCTGAAGGTGGATCATGTCGTAGAGCGGCCCGCGCTCCCGCTTGAAACTGCAGTCCGATATGCCAAAGCCACGTGCGCGCAGGAACGGGCCGACATCGGCGGAGACCACCGCCTCGTAAGCCCGTTGCAATGAACCGTTGACTGCCCCCTCGCCCATGACTCAAGGCTAAGGCCGCGGCACCATCCTCCAACGCACCAATTTCAGGCTACGCAAGGGCGGCGCGACCATGCCCGACGATGAGGGCGAAAGCTACCTTGCCCGTTAATGTGGTAGCGGTGAGATCCAGGGGCCACCAAGGAGTTCGACTTGATGCCGAGTTCGACTTCATCATCGTGGGAGCGGGCAGCGCGGGCTGCCTGCTCGCCAATCGGCTCAGCGCCAACCCCGACCACCGTGTGCTCCTGATCGAGGCCGGCGGCACGGACAACTGGTTCTGGATCAAGGTGCCGGTCGGCTATCTGTACACCATTGGCAACCCCCGCACCGACTGGTGCTTCACGACGGAGCCCGACCCAGGCTTGGCCGGCCGTAGCATCATCTACGCGCGGGGTCGCGTGATCGGCGGATGCTCGTCGATCAACGCCATGATCCATATGCGCGGGCAGGCAAGCGATTACGAGTTGTGGGCGCAAGCCACCGGAGACGAGCGCTGGCTTTGGGGCGGCCCAGACGGTCCAGGCGAAACACTCGCAATCTACAAGGAGTTGGAAGACTACTTCGGCGGAGCCGACGAGTGGCATGGCACCGGTGGTGAGATCCGCGTGGAGCGACCGCGGGTGCGCTGGAAAATTCTGGACGCCTGGCAGGCCGCCGCAGCCGAACTGGGTATTGCGCCGATCGAAGAGTTCAACCGGGGCGACAACTCCGGGAGCGCCTACTTTCATGTCAATCAACGACGCGGCCGGCGCTGGTCGATGGCCGATGCCTTCCTGCACCCCGTCACCCACCGCTCCAATCTCTCCGTCTACACGCAGACTCAGGCTCTCCAGCTGCTAATGGACGATCAGGTCAGCGACGATCAGCGTCGCGGCGCCTGGACCACGGCGCAGCACCGCGTCACCGGCCTACGGCTGCTCAAAGACGGCCAGATCGTCGACGCCCGAGCCCGTCGGGAGGTGATCCTGAGCGCCGGCGCCATTGGCTCGCCCCATCTGATGCAGGTTTCGGGGTTGGGCCCGGCGGGGCTGCTCACCCAGCATCACGTGCCGGTGGTCGTTGATCTGCCAGGAGTCGGCGGAAACCTCCAGGACCATTTGCAGCTTCGAACGGTCTACCGCATTCGGGGCGCGCGAACCGTCAACACGCTGTACCGGAATTGGATCACCCGGGCGGGCATGGGAATTCAGTACCTGCTGCTGCGATCGGGACCCATGACGATGCCGCCGTCCACACTGGGGGCTTTCGCTAGGAGCGAGCCGGCGCTGGCCAGCCCGGATATGGAGTGGCATGTGCAGCCGTTGTCGTTGCCGAAATTCGGGGAACCCCTGCACCCCTTCGGTGCCATCACTCCCTCGGTCTGCAACCTGCGACCCACCTCGCGCGGGCACGTGCGTCTGGTCGGTGCAGATCCGCTGGCCCACCCAAAGATCATCTGCAACTACCTGTCCACTGATGCCGACCGTGAAGTCGCCGTGCGCGGCCTTCGGATGACCAGGCAGATCATGGCCACCCCTCCCCTGGCCCGCTACTGTCCGGAAGAAATGCTCCCTGGCTCGGAACTGGTGAGCGACGAAGACCTACTGGCGGCGGCGCGTGAATTGGGTACCACCATTTTCCACCCGGTGGGCACCTGCGCGATGGGTGCCTTTGATACACGCGGTATGCCACGGTCCGCCGCCACGGTGCTCGACACCGACTGCCGCGTGCGTGGCGTCGCGGGCCTGCGGGTGGCCGATGCTTCGGCGATGCCCACTATCACGTCCGGGAACACCAACGCGCCGGTCATGCTGATCGCAGAGCGCGCAGCGCGGGCGATCCTAAAATAAGCCGGTCCCACTCGTGCCGCAGCGTTCCACCGAACTGGCCTCGGACAGCCGCGACCGGTTTGTTTGAGTCGTGACCTTCAGTCGCCTTCGTCGTCGTCACGGTGTGCGGCTTCGATCACCTCGGGTGGTGCCGGCTTCTGCAGCCAGGCGCGAATCCGCAACAACCCGCCGGCGACAGCCCCGACCGCGAATACCGCAATCGCGATCCAAACCGCAGTGGACATGGATCAATTCTCCGCCCATAGGCGAAAATCGTGACCCCTTACGCAAGGTTGCCGACACGTCTTTCGAGTCAGTGGCTGTAGGCGCGTTGGAGAGCGTGCCGCCGCGGTCCAGAAAACGGGTCACTCCCCATCGCGCTGGTCGGCGTGAGCGCAGCCGAACGAGCGATGACTCCTGAAAAGAATCGGCCGGTCGGAGCTTGGCGCCGCGTACGACACACAACAGGACGTTTGGGCTCTATACGTATGATCTAACTCCTTGGAACCCGCGCTTATCCTGTGCCTTTGTTCCTGTTGGTTGACATTAAGCGGTTGATGGTCATACGCTTCAGAGCAAAACGTCCAGAACTCGCGAAAGTCGCTTCTGATAACCGTGACCAGCGCTGCTCCCAATGTCTTCGACGCGGGCCTTCCCACCTTCAACTACGGTCTCGCCGCCACGCCGCACGACATCCTCGACGATGTCCGAGCGGCGCAGGCACGTGCACCCATTGCCATCGGCCCCTTCGGGCCGGAAATCCTGTCATATGAACTTTCCCGCGAGATCCTGCGGGACAGTAGATTTCGGCTTCCGCCCGGTATCACTCTGGCCTCACAGGGCATTACGTCGGGTCCTTTGTTCGAAAAGATGGCGAACAGCCTCCTTGGGCTGGAAGGCGCACCTCATATGCGTCTACGCAAACTCGTGTCGAAAGCGTTCACTCCGCGCGCGACGTCGCGTCTTCAAGACACCATCCAGGAGGTGGTGAACGGGCTGATCGACCGGGTGGCGGACGCCGGACGCTGCGACGTCGTGACCGACCTTGCGCGTCCCTACCCCACTCCGATCATGTGCACGCTCATCGGTGCACCTCGAGAGGATTGGCACCTGTTCGCAGATTGGACTGAGGAGGTCTTCAAGGCCCTCAACTTCCAGCCCGACGCCAACTTCGACGAGTCCGCGATCATGCGGGCGTGGGGCGAATTGGACGCTTACGTCGACGACATGGTCGCCGCCCGTCGACACAGCCTCACCGATGATCTGCTCTCCGAACTAATCCGCGCCGAAAGCGACGGAGACCGGCTGAATCTCGACGAACTCCGCATGTTGGTGGCCGGCTTCCTGATGGCGGGAACGGACACCACCCGCAATCAACTGGCCGCCTCGGTCCAGGTGCTCTGCGAGCACCCCGATCAGTGGATGACGCTTCGCGACCAACCGGAGCTTGCGATGCAGGCTGTCGAGGAGAGCATGCGCCACTCACCGGCGGCCAGTATCGTGCCGCGGGCCGCGACCGAGGATGTCGAGTTCGCCGGCTACCTGTTCCCGGCAGGGACCTTCATACTGGTGAATACCTTTGCAGCCAATCGTGACCCAGCGATCTATCGCGATGCTGAGCGGTTTGACATCACCCGCAGAGACGTACCGCCGATTCTGACTTTTGGCGGCGGTGCCCACTACTGTCTGGGGGCCAATCTCGCGCGCCGTGAGCTGGCGGAGGCACTTGTGGTCCTCACCCGCCGTCTCGATGCACCCCGCCGCGTCGGTCCGGCGCCGTGGAAATCCTTGTTGGGAATGACTGGTCCGCTAACGCTTCAGATCGAATTCACCAGCGCAAGGATTGCGACCGCGCATGCGTAGCCGCGGCTGGGCAGGCGCGACACCCAGCTCAGACGAGGAAGCGATTGCCCGAATCCTGGACGCGGTGGACGAAGTGGTCGCTGAGCACGGACCAGCGATACGCCTTGCCGACGTCGCTCGCCGACTCGGGGTCACACGGCAAACGGTCTACCGCTACTTCCCCAATGCTGACGCGTTACTCGTCGCCAGCGCGATGCGTGCCGTCGACGGATTCATCGATCAGGTTGTCGAGCACGTCAGCGGTGTCAACGACCCCGTCACGGCACTCGTCGGATGCGTGTCGTTCGCAGTCGAAACCCTCACCGGCGATCCCCAGCTGGAAAACCTACTGAGCCGGCGGCAAGACGGGGAAGCTGTCACCTCGTTGACGTCCGATACCGCAAAGGCATTCTGCCTGTCATTCTTTCGCAGGCTCGATGTGGATTGGCAGCTTCACGGCTTCGACAGCGCCCTTCTTGAAGAACTCGCCGAGATGACCTTGCGCACAGTGCAGTCCATGCTGACCGATCCTGGACAGCCGATTCGTAAGGGGGCCGCACTGCGTGGCTTCGTAGCTCGATGGCTTGGTCCAGCGATTCTCTATCCGCGAGTGACGTCACTGTTGATTCACGAGCACGACGAAGCAGGTGCGCTCACCGATTAGCGGCCAGTACTGCCCCAAAGCTCTCACGCAGATCGGTGACGAAATAGTCGGGCACCTCCAGCGACGGGAAATGTCCGCCGGTTTCGGGAGAATTCCATCGGACAATGCGCCGGAATCTCTCCTCGGCCCACGGCCGCGGGCACTTCTCGATGTCGCGGGGATACACACTGATCGCGGACGGAACGCCGACTCGCAACTCGGGATCGAGCGAGGCGTGGCTTTCGTAGTAGATGCGAGCCGCCGACGCACCGGTCCGAGTCAGCCAGTACAAGGTCACGTCATCGAGAATCCTTTCCCTCGAGATTGTCTCGAACGGACTGTCCTTGGTGTCTGACCACTCGGCGAACTTGTCGAGGATCCAGGCGAGGAGCCCGACTGGCGAGTCGACGAGCGAGTACCCGATGGTCTGCGGTCGAGCCGCCTGCTGCTTCGCGTATGCCGCGCGGTGCAGCCAGAAATCACGTGTCTCCTGCGCCCATTTCCGCTCCGCGTCCGTCAGCGCATCCGTCGACAGTCCGGGCGGTGCCTGCGGGGTCAGAGTATGGATGCCGAGAAGGTGATCCGGGAACCGGCCTCCGAGGACCGTGGTGATCACGCCTCCCCAGTCGCCACCGTGGGCGACGAACTTGGTGTAGTCCAGCCGTCCCATCAGTTTCACCCAGGCGGCCGCGATCTTCTCGATCCCCCACCCGGTGGTGGCCGGCTTGTCGCTGTAGCCGAAGCCGGGCAGTGACGGGACCACGACGTGGAACGCCTGCGCGCTTGCATCGCTCGGATCTGCCAATTCATCGATGACATCGATAAATTCGACGATACTGCCTGGCCAGCCGTGCGTCACGATCAGGGGGACCGCGTCGGTGCGCGTGGACCGGCGGTGCAAGAAATGGATACCCAGGCCATCGATCGTGGTGCGGAACTGGCCGATCTGGTTCAGGCGTGCCTCGAACGCCCACCAGTCGTAGCCGGTGCGCCAGTACTCGACGACGTCGGCGAGAAAGTCCAGAGGGACACCCTGTTCCCACCGGCGTGGACCGGCATCAGCGCTGTTGACCGTCTCGGCTTCCGGCAGCCTCGCGGCGGTCAACCGTGCGCGCAGATCGTCGAGGTCGGTGCCGGCCGTGTGGGTTTCGAACGCTTGCACACCGCTGGTGATGCGATTTGTGGGCATGAGACCTCCCTGGTCATCGTCGACTCGGCGTATGCGTCGACGGAACCGTTCAACGCCTGCCGCGTCATCTCACTTCCGTTTCGCAATTGCAAGAGCCCGGCTCGTGTCACCACGGGCGCCAAAACGGCCCGTCAAGTCCCTGACGCGCTCCCGCGGGCGCTCCCCGACAACGAATCCTCGCCAGCTGCACAGCTTCCCTACGCTACCGATTTTTCTCTGACGTCAGTAAATGCCCGGAGAATTCCTCGGCGTCTGCTAGCTTCGCGAGGTGCTATTTCGCCAGCGAAGCGAGCGAGACCGTAAGGCGTTCGCCGCGGCCGTAATCGCCACCCTGACCGTCTTTGCCGGTGCCGCGTGCGGTAGCGAGGCAGAGCCCGCCGAGTCGTCAGCGGCCAATCCCGAAGGATCCGGGATTCCTCAACCCGCAGAGGCGACTCCGGAGAAGGCCAAGGACGACGAGAACGCCCAGCCCGAGATCACCGGCGGCGTCTACGGAGATCCTGCAGCCGCCCTGCACTACTGGGAGGAACAAACCGAAAGCGACTGCGGGCTGATGGCCACCCGCATGGTGGTCGGCGAAATGACCGGGGCGGCGCCCACCGAGCGGGAGATCATCGATCTTGCGGCGAAAACTCCGAGCGATTGTGACCCGGGTGAACCGGTGTATGACGAAAGCGTCGATCCCAGTGACGGAGGTGTCGGCCATGGCACCTGTACAACCGACCTTCTAGTCCTGCTCAAGCACTACGGAATCAAGGCCGACTACACGAACGACGACACGGCTGCCAAAGGTGGACTCGCCACAGGTATGGATGCGTTGGCGGACTATTTAGGCGACGGACGGCAAGCGATTGTGTGCGTGAACTCCACCACCATCTGGGATGGCGACGGTGACCGGACGGGATGCGGTCACCTGGTCACTGTAGCCGCGATCGATTACGACAACGACGCCGTGTATCTCGGCGATAGTGGCGGTGACGACACCCGGGGCGAGCATGTGACCACCGACGTGTTCGAATCCGCCTGGGCGGCCGGTGACCACGAACTCGTGGTCACTGCACCGCGCTGATTCGGCTGTGTCCTGCCGATCGAAGGGCTCGGGACAAACAGGATCCGATTCAATCCCTGGATAAATCCCGCTGCCTGAGGGCGTTCTCCGGAAATGACAGATCATTTCTCGTAACGCCCTCAGGAGGACGGTCGTGAGCGTAGACAGTATCTCGGACTTGGGTACAGCAGGACTCGACGAGTTGGTTCCATCGCGGTACGCGGTTCAGGTCGGCGACATCGAGGTGCTGGTGATCAGCGATGGGGTGCTACCGATCGCGGCCAGGACGATGGCGACCAACGCCGACCCGACCGAGTTCGGTAGCTGGCTCGACGACCGGTTCCTTCCCAGAGACGTGCTCGCCTGGCCACTCAACGTTGTCGTGGTACGCACCGGTGGTCGGACCATCCTGGTCGACGCCGGTCTCGGCGTGGAGTTCCCGGACTTTCCGCGTGCCGGGCAGACCGTCCATCGTCTGGAAGCCGCCGGTATCGACCCCTCGGCGGTGACCGATGTGGTGCTCACCCACCTGCATATGGACCACGTGGGCGGGCTGCTCACGAAGGGCCTGAAGGAACGGTTGCGTCCCGACCTGCAAGTTCACGTTGCGGCCGCCGAGGCCGAATTCTGGGAGGCGCCCGACTTCTCCCACACCGACATGCCCGCTCCCGTTCCGGACGCGCTTCGGTCGATCGCTGGGCGGTTCCTCGATGAGTACCGCGGTCACATGCGGACCTTCGAGACAGAGTACGAACTGGCACCCGGAGTACTCGTCGCTCGCACCGGAGGTCACACCCCGGGTCACGCCATCGTCCGCCTCGACTCCGGCGGTGACCGGCTGACGTTCGCCGGCGATGCCGTCTTCGCCCCCGGATTCGATAACCCGGAGTGGCACAACGGCTTCGAACACGACCCAGAAGAGTCGGCTCGCGTACGGATCGAACTTCTGCGGGAACTGGCCGCGACCGGTGAGTCCCTGGTGGCCACTCACCTGCCGTTCCCGTCGGTCTGCCACGTCGCGACCGCCGGCGACGTCTTCCGGTGCGTCCCCACTGTGTGGGACTACTGACGAACGCGCCGCCGTGCGTTACCGACGACCCGCGCGACATGTCCGGGGCGCATAAGGCTCGTCCCGGGGTCCACGCCTTGCAGCATGCGCAGGAACGTTTCGGTGAGCGCCATGTCAGTCGATGCGGCGGCCATGTAGGCGGTGGTGTAGCTGTTGAACGCACGCTGTGGCCATGACGTCCACCGGCTCGCTGGGGTGAAGCCGAAGTCGTTGAGCCGGTTGGCCCACCAAAGAGGTGCCAGCCGCCGTGCAACATCGCGAAAGTAGGCCTGACTCGACGGTTCACCGTTGGAGGCAAGGGTCTGTCGAAGGCCGCGAGCCTGCATCAGCGCCGAGGTCATGCCCTGGCCGTACATCGGGTTCAAGCTGCACACCGCGTCCCCAATCACCAACAGCCCCTGAGGAAATGAGGACACCCTGTCGTAGCGGCGCCACACGCTCGTCGGGAACTGGCGATGGTGCGTCTCCCCCAGCGGTTCGGCTTCGTTAAGCGCTTCGCTGATATGCGGGGGCGCGCATTCGGCCACAGCGGCCAACACCTCCGGCAGTTCGGTGGGCAGCCTGTGCCCAGCGACACCTATCAGCGTCACGATCATCGTGTCGTTCTCGTAGGCGAGCATTCCGACGCCAGTTGGGCGTTGCAGCGTCGGGCTGACGAAAACCACCTTGTCGTCCAGCGCCCCCGGGGTCATGTGAAACAGCTGACTGGCGTAGCTGAGCTGCACCCGATACGACCGCTCGACGGGACGCGTGAAGCCATGCGCCGCAAGGAAGGCCGGTGTACGCGCCGAGCGCCCCGACGCGTCGACCACGAGATCGGCGGGCAACGTCTGCCGCCGTGAACCAGCGCGGTCGCTGATACGAACACCGCGTACCGCACGATCGCTCAACACGGGCTTGACGACGTCGTGGCCGTCGAGCACCGTGACGTTGGGTAGTGCGTGAACCCGTTCGCGGACAACTGATTCCAGCAGCGGCCTGCTGGCCGGCTGCACAGGCATGGCGTCAGGGTCGGCCAATGCTGCCGTCCGACACAGCGCATGCCCACGGACCTCGACGTACACCGCCGACAGGGTGCGTGTATCGATGATCGGTGCGCCCGCCGCTTTCAATTCCGTCGTCGCGCCGGGGAACATCTCCTCGAGGATCTTCAAACCCGCACTGGTCATCATGTGCAGGTGGTGACTCTGAGGCACGCCTGCCCGATGCGACACGTCGGCGGGCAGCGTGTCACGTTCCACGACGGTCACCGAGTCGTACGCGTCTGCCAGCACTCTCGCGGCGAGCAGTCCCCCGATGCTCGCTCCACACACGACCGCTGCTCGCGTCGCCATCGCGCCCCTCTTTGGCAGGCTGTATCCCTACCGTCGCACAGAGAGCGGCCGAGAGTGCCGTTTCATCCACGACGCGCAGTGCCAGCCGTATCAGAACGCACAACCGCGGTCAGACCCCCAAGCACCACCGGGGCACCGTCAGCGCCGCTGTCTGTAGCGTGGCGACCGTGAAATCCTCGCGTGTGTCTCTTCCTGTCGGACTGATCGCCTGCGCCGCATCGTTGGCCATGACCCTCGCCGCGTGCGGCTCGGACACGGAAGCGTCATCGACCACTACGACGTCTCCGACGAGCACGTCCTCTCTGGCCGACGAGTTCATCCCCCCACCCGTCGAGACGGGCGATCCCGCCAGCGCGATGTGCCCGACGGCCCCGCCGCAGTTCGGTGGCACCCCCGAGTGGACCCTCAATGGCGAGACCGGCAGCGTCGCCGTCACCGGATCCACCGACTCGACGGCACCGCTGATCAACGTGCAGCCGCCGTTCAGCGTGTCCGAGACCCAGGTGCACACGCTGAAGCCCGGTGACGGACCGGTCGTCTCCGAGACCGCTACCGTTTTCGTCTGCTACATGGGGGTCAACGGACGCGACGGGTCAGTATTCGACAACAGCTACGAGCGCGGCATGCCGGTCGACTTCCCGCTCGACGGGGTCGTGCCGGGCTTCCAGAAGGCCATCGCCGGACAGAAGGTGGGGTCGACGGTCGCCGTGGCGATGACGTCTGCCGACGGCTACCCCGAAGGTCAACCCGCCGCGGGGATCAAGCCCGGCGACTCACTCATCTTCGCGATCAAGATCCTCGACGCCTCGAGCTGACCCGTAGCGGTCAGCCCCCGGCGGTGACCGGATTCTTCGACAGGTGGATGAAGGCGCCGTTCTTCCACACGCCCCAACGGCCGCCCCAACCCGAGAACCAGACGACGGGCTCTCCGAGCCACGTCTCCGCCGGCTTGCGCGGCGCCCATGCCGGTACCGGCTCCCCGGCCATCGGCCTCGCGGGCGGCGGAGCCACACCCGGCGGAGGCGGAGGCGGAGGTATTTCGGCGGCCAGGGCCGGCGGCGGTGGGGGCGGCGGTGGAGACGGCTGGGCGCTTGCCGGAGCGGTCAGCCCTATAGTCGTCGCTGTCAGTCCGCCTGCAATGGCAGCCAGCGTGGTCTTGGAAAACCTCATGAGCATGCCTCCAGCGGTAGTCGCGAATCCGATGCTTCGAATTTATAGCCTGCATTTGCTGCGGCCAAACCCAGGGCGTGTCTGTACCTATTACGGCTCGCGGCTCTCGTCGGGGTCGGACGCGTCGCTGTCCTCGGCTTCTTCCAGTGTGTCCTCCGTCGGTTTCGGTTGCAGCGCGACGCTGCGCGTCCGCGGGATGATCTCCGACGGTTGATCCTCGGCCGGCAACAGGTGCACAACGCGGCCGACGGCACGACGCAGCCCCGGTGGCCCTTCCTTGCGGACGAAGTCGCCGATCCGGCCGGCCCGGTAGCGCAGCGGCGAGCCGATGAACTCACCCAGGACCACGCCACTGCCCAGGGCGAGCGCGATCGCGATCGCCGACATCATCTGGCGGAGGCCGTTGTCGAAGTTGCCGTCGACGGCAAAGGAGAACACCGCGCGAAACACCGCCAGGCCCGGCAGCATCGGCATGATCCCCGCAGTGGCCGTCACCAAGGCAGGTGCTTGCCGACGGATCGAGATCAACGTCGCGACCAGACCGACACCGACCGCCGCGGCACCACTCGCGAACACCTGACCGAACCCTGCATTGCCCAGCGCTATCAGGACCGCTTCGGCGAGTCCGGCTGCCAGCCCTGCGGTGAGGATCGCCCGCAGCGGTGCATAGCTCGCCACGGTCAGGCAGGCGCCCGCCAGCGCCGCGCCGAACACCGCGACCGCGATCCGTACCGCCCCGCTCGGCGCGATGAACGATTCGGTCGCATCGACGTGCAGCGAGATGGTCACGCCGGCGATCTCGGCAATCTGCAGGCCTGCGAGGATGCCCACCACGATTCCCGACGTCAGCAACACCGCTTCCCCCAACCGGGCGACCGAGGTCAGCATGTAGCCGGTCACCGCGTCCTGCATCGCGCCGACGAAGGTCAAACCGGACAGCAGCACCACAATGCCGGTGGCCACCATGACAGTCGGTCCTATATCGGCATACAGGAAGGCCGCGACGGCGACCGAGGTCGCGATCGCCGCGCCTGCGACGTGTTGAAAGAAGAACGGCGTACCCCAGCGATTCAGCCGTCGCCCCACCTGGTCGATGACCCCCGACGTGACTGCGGCCAGGATGCAGGTCAACCAGCCACCACCGAGAAGCATGGCGATGCCGAGCGCGAAACCCGACCAGCCCGCTGTCGCCAACCACCGTGGGTAGGGGTGCGGCCGTTCGGTCAACTCGTCCATCGCGTCGTGCGCTTGATCGACCGTCACACCGCCGGAGGTAATCCGCTGAACCAGCCGGTCGAGTTCTCCCAACCGCGTGTAGTCCGTTGACCGAGCGTGCACGGCTCGAACGATGGTGACGGGTGGGCTCTCCGCGGTCGGCAGAGCGGACACGATGACGGTGGTGACGAAGATGTCGACAACGCAGTCGGCCAGTCGATATGCCTGGGCGACGTCCTGGGCGGTCGCGACGACGTCGGCGGTGCCCGAGCCCGAAGACAGCATCACCTCAGCGAGGCGGATCGTCAGATCAAGCACCTTGCGGGTGTGCAGGTCGCCCATCCCGTCGGAACGGCGGCGCCGCTGACCCGCGACCGGCGCCGGATCGCGGGGTCCGCGCAGCGCATTGCGTAAGCCGCGGCGGACGCGGCCGTGCGGTGTTCGATCTAACGGCATCGACGTGAACGATACTGACGTGCGGGCACCATGGCCCAGGCGGCTAATCCCGCTGCGGCGCCCGACAACACATGCCAGAGGCCGTGGTATTGCCACAGGCTGTCGGGCCGACACAGCGGCGAGCCCGTGCGCCCGGCGGCATAGGCGGCAAGGCCGAGCGCGAAGACCGCTGCGGCCGTGACCCACACCGAGCGCCGCCCTCGCGCTCTGCGGACCACCCCGATCACACACACCCCCGCCAGGGCGACAATAGGCCAGTCGTGCACCGCTCCCGCCCAGGGCGGCTGGGGTCCGTGAAAGACGAAGCTGCCGAAGCCGACGGCGACGAGCGCCACCCCTGCGGCTCCCGCCAGCACCGCTCCACTTCGTAGGGCCCAGCACAGGACGGCTATCCCCATGGCGACGTATGTAAGGCTGGTGAGGGCGAGGACGGGTTGGCCAAGCAGGGCCTCGCCGATGCGTTCGCAGTCCGAGCGTCCGAAGGCCGCCGCGGCGGTCCAGCCCTGCATGACATCTCACGATAGCCACCCACGGTGTCGGCCAAGCGAACCGAGCGTATTCGTCTGTGCCACAGCCGCATTCTGCAGGCAGCCGCTGACCATCCCGCGACCTACAGAGTGGCCAGATCCCGTTGAAACCTGGCTATTTTGCCACTAGTCGACCTGCCCGGCGCCGGGCACTGTCAAGGCATGAGCACCGAAGACATGGCCGCGCTGGCCGACGGGAAAGCCGGCGTGGCCGGCTGGGCACTACCCGACTCCGAAATCTGCTCGGAAGCACTGCGATACGTCATCGACGTGTCCCCGGATTTCCTCGCCAACCACTGTGTCCGCAGTTATCTGTTCGCGCGCGAGATCGCCTCGGGCCAGGGTATGCGCAGCGGTATCGACTATGACGACGAACTCGTCTTCCTCGCCTGTCTCCTGCACGACCTGGGTGTCACGGATGTCGGCAGGGGTGATCAGCGATTCGAGGTCGAGGGGGCCGATGCGGCGGCGGACTTCCTTCGCCGACACGGGCTTTCGGGCGATCGGCTCACGACGGTGTGGCAGGCGATCGCACTTCACACCAGCGCCGGGTTGGCGAACCGGTTCGGGCCCGAGCAGGCGGTGGTCTTCAACGGGATCGCCCTCGACATCAGCGGCATGGACACACACCTGCTCTCCCCCGGCTTCGCCGACCGGGTCCACGCCGCGTGGCCACGTCACGACCTGGGGTACGCGATCGCCGACGCCGTGGCCCGCGATGTGCGCCTCAACCCGATGAAGGCTCCCCCGTTCTCGTTTCCCGCACACCTGCATGAACTGATCAACGGGTCGTCGTTCTCGTTCTTCGATTTCGTGCGCGCCTCTGCGTGGGGCGATCAGCCTCTGCGCGGCGACGTGAGTGCCCCGTGACGCCGATGCATGCACAGATCGTGTTGTTCGACGGCTTCGACCCCCTCGACGCCGTCGCCCCATACGAAGTGCTCGTCGCGGGCAGCGACTTCGTCGGAGGCGAACTGGAAGTCGAGTTCGTCTCGGCCGAGGGGCCGCGGCCGGTAGTCAGCGGTTCGCGGGGGCTGACGTTGAAAGCGACCGCCCGACTCGACCCCGCCAAGCCGGGTTTCGTGATCGTGCCCGGCGCGGCAGGCCCCATCGACGGCGACCCCGATGAGGGGGTCGCGACCATCCCCGTTCTGCTCGCCCGCTTCGGCGAGACCGCCGCGGTGCCGCCGATGCGCGAAGCCTTCGCCAATCCTGACATCACGGTCGCGACCGTATGCGGTGGGTCGCTCGCGCTGGCGATGGCGGGCCTGCTCGACGGCCGCCACGCCAATACCCACCATCTCGGTGTGGACGTGCTCGAGGCGACGGGCGCAATTCCGGTGGTGGCCAGGGTCGTCGACGACGGTGACCTGGTCACCGCAGGCGGCGTCACGTCGGGCCTGGACCTCGCGCTCCACCTGCTCGACCGAAGCTACGGTCCGCGCATCGCATTGGCCGTCGAGGAGTTGTTCGCCTACGAGCGGCGGGGCACCGTCTGGACCGCCACCGGCCGCGCGCCGAAAGCCTCGGCATGACGAGCGTCGTCGGCGACTGGGACGTGCGCATCAAGACACCGGTCGGAACCTTGGAAGTGGTGTACAGCTTCGTCGAACAAGACGGTGCGATCACCGGCACCGCGCAGAGTAAGCCCGAAAGCGTGCCGTTGAGAGACATCACTGTCGTCGAAGGCGTTGACGGACAACGGGTCACATGGCGCCAGACGGTGACCAAACCGATGAGGCTCAAACTCGAGTTCGATGTGCAAGTGCACGGCGACCACCTGACTGGTCACTCGCGTGCCGGACGGCTCCCGCGCTCGGCGGTCTCCGGGGTGCGACGCGCCTGACGGACGACCGTGTCAGTCGTTTTCTGGCGGTGCTACGTTCGCCTGCGACCGCCGGCGTCGCTGTTCGTCGGTCTGCTCCCACCACGGCGGCGAGCCCCGCTCGCCCAACGCGACCTTGACCGCGTGCACACCGGCCCGCGCGGTCTTCTCGTCTGCAGTTCCCTTGGTGCGGCGCACTTCTCGGCGCCACGCCATGAGTATCCGGGTCAACTCCGCGCGCCGCTCCTCGGGTATGGCTGGATCGGTGGCCCGCCACCGGCGACCGTTGATGACGATGAAGCGACCGTCATCGGTCAGCTGCGGCTCAGCCATCGGCCGATATTAGCTCCGGCGAATCCTGCTTCACGGACACGGCCCGGGGATGAACAGCGACCACGCTTCGGGTTTCCTTCACCAGGGGTTCGGGTATCGCTCGGCGAGACCATCGTGGACTAGGAGAGAATTGATGAGCTCACCCGAACAAGCCTCCGACGACGCGAACCAGGGTGAGGGCGCGGAGCAAGGCGTCCCGCCGACGGCTCCCGCGTATTCGTCGCCGCCGCCCGAGGGAATTCCTTCGGCCGACGACAAGGACGGAGCCGACTAGCGCCGCCGGCACCCTAGCGGAGGCGGTGCCGGGTCATGACCCCTTCCGCAGATCAGCAAGCGAGTTCTGCACACCGCCGTCCATGCGGATCTGGATACCGGCCACTGCCAACATCACCGCCGAGGTCACCAGATGCACGATCGCGTCGGTGATGTTGTTGGGGAACGTGAACACGTACGCCACCTGGTGTGAGAAGAACGCCCAGATGCCTGGCAATGCGCCCGCCACCGCCGCGACGAGTAGATACAACACCGACCACGACTTGCGAAACGCGAATACCAGTCCCGGTCCGAACAGGGCGAGACCGGCGACGGCGTGCCAGCCGTTGTAGTCCATTCCGAGTACCTGCGCGGTCGGTGCGCCCGGGCCCGTCGCGAAGCTCGGCTCCACCATGAAGCCGATCACCGCCTGGATGACGTGGAAGGCGGCGATGACCACCAGGCCGACCTGGGCGAAACTCCACTTCACGGTGACACCCTTCTGGTTGTCGATACCTCGGTGAATACTACGCTCAGTAGTAGTGCCTTGTTAAGGGGTCGAGTGCAAAATCCCGCCAGGCGGCTCGCCCGCCCCGTCGCTAACCTGTCCGGGTGGCAGAAGTGCTGTCGGTGAACGTTGCGCGAGTGCGCGTCAATCCCGATGCGCCGTCGAGGTCGACGGGCATCGACAAGGTCGCGGTGCCGGACCGAGTCGCGGTGCGCGCACCCGGACCTATGCGCGGCGGCCTGGGCAGCGGACTCGTCGGCGACACCATCGGCCATAAGAAGCTGCATGGCGGTGACGATCAAGCTGTCTACGCATATGCGCGAGAAGACCTCGACGACTGGGAAAGTCGACTGGACCGCCGGTTGACCAACGGCATGTTCGGCGAGAACCTCACCACCACGAATGTCGACGTGACACAAGCGCGCATCGGTGAACGCTGGCGCGTCGGCGCCGACGGTCTTCTGCTCGAAGTTTCGGCGCCGCGCACACCGTGCCGCACCTTCGCGGCCTTCCTCCAGATCGACCGCTGGATGAAGACCTTCACCACGGCCGCCAAACCCGGTGCATACCTGCGCGTTATCTCACCGGGGACGGTGGGCCCAGGCGACGAGATCTCCGTCGAGTACCGCCCCGACCACGAGGTGACCGTCGAGTTGGCGTTCCGCGCAAAGATGTCCGACGCGTCATTGCTTCCACAGCTGCTCGCGGCCGACGCGTTGTCTGCCGAACTCAAGACCTACGTCCGCAAGCGCCTGTCGACCAACGGTAAATAGGCACCACCGCGGTCCGCCAGCGGAACGGTGACGCACCCCACGCTTTGGTAACGGCACCGCTGCCGGTGCCGACATAACCGTCAGCAGCGGCTACGCGCGGCGGGTGCCCCCGTATCGCGGCAGGTGTGAAGCAGCAGCGCCTGAACCGGCAGCCCTGAACCGGCTCCGGTCCGCCCATCCGCGGTAACCGCTCGGCGGTATCCCTCGACCAGGAAGTTCACAGCGATGACATTGCGACACAGTTGGGCGCGCCGCATGATGGCCGGCGCGTTAGCGGCCCTGCTCATACCGGGCCTGGTCGCGGCGGTGGGTGGCACGTCCACCGCAGCGGCATACTCACGACCCGGCCTTCCCGTCGAAACCCTGATGGTCCCGTCGGCCGCCATGGGCCGCGACATCCCGGTCAAGTTCCAGGGCGGTGGCCCGCACGCGGTCTATCTACTCGACGGCTTGCGGGCGCGCGACGACAACAGCGGCTGGGACATCGAAACCGCCGCGTTCGAGAACTACTTCGAGTCCGGTCTGTCGGTCGTGATGCCGGTCGGCGGCATGTCCAGCTTCTATACCAACTGGCAAGGACCCGCGGTCGGCAACGGCGGGCGCTACTCCTACCAGTGGGAGACCTTCCTGACGTCTGAACTCCCGGCGTACCTGTCCGCCAACAAGGGCATCTCGCCTAGCGGCAATGCGGTGGTCGGCCTGTCCATGTCGGGCAGCGCGGCGCTGATCCTGGCGGCCTACCACCCCGGCCAGTTCCGCTACGCAGCGTCGCTGTCGGGCTTCCTCAACCTCTCCGAGGGCATCTGGCCGCTGCTGGTCGGCGTCGCGATGCGCGACGCAGGCGGATTCAGCGCCACGGCGATGTGGGGCCCGCCGGGCAGCTCGGCCTGGAAGCGCAACGACCCGACGGTCAACGTCGGCAAGTTGGTGGCCAACGGCACCCGCATCTGGGTGTACTGCGGCAACGGAGTCCCGTCCGAACTAGGTGGCGGCGGCGACATCGCCGGCCAGTTCCTCGAGACCATCACGCTGGACAGCAACAAGAGCTTCCAGCAGGCCTACCAGGCGGCCGGCGGAGGCAATGGCACGTTCAACTTCCCCGCCAACGGCACCCACGGATGGGGCTACTGGGGTTCCCAGCTGGCCGCGATGAAGGGCGACATCCAGGCCACGCTGGGGGCCTGAGCTCGCTGACGCCACTGGGCGACCGCCACGTGCGGTCGCCCAGTGCGCGTTGGAGACAATCACGGGGTGACGCAGCAGCCTCGACCGACCGTTCCCGCGCTCTTTGCGCGTGCATGCCATGAGTTCGGCGACCACACCTATCTGGTCACCCCCACGGACCGACTCACCTACCGTGAGGCGCACGAGTGCTCGGCGCGCATTGCGCGATGGCTCCTGTTGCAAGGCGTCGGAAAAGGAACCCGCGTCGGCCTGTTCTTCCCCAACGGGGTGGACTGGGTGCTCTGGTGGTTGGCGGCGTCCCGCATCGGCGCGCTGGTCGTGCCGCTGAGCACGCTCTACGCCCCGGCCGAGATCGCCAAAGTCGCTCGGCTGGCCGACGTCGCGCTGATCGTCGCTCCGAGTCGCGTGCTGAGCATCGATGTCGCCGACCGGTTCGAAGCGGCCTGGCCGGAGTTGACGACCCAGCGGGGCGGAGTGTTGGCCATGACGGCCGCCCCGTACCTGCGTCGGATCGTGTTCGTCGACGGCCCAGTTCCCCACTGGGCCACGCGGTGCGATGGCGACGCCGACGGCGTACCTGGCGAGCTGCTGGCCGCCGCGGAGGCAGAGGTGAGCCCCGCCGATCTGGCCGTTATGATCCACACCTCGGGCTCGACCGCGGACCCGAAGGGCGTCATGCACACGCACGGCACCCTCGCGCGACAGACGTCGACATGGCCAAACGCGATCCGCGCGGTGTCCAAAAGCGAAGGCGCAGTGCGAATTCTGTGTGCGATGCCGTTCTTCTGGGTCGGCGGGTTGCTCGCGGCGACCGGTGCGCTGCACGAACCCGTCACGGTGCTCGTCATGCCGCGACTGGACGCCGAGGGCGCACTCGATCTGATCGAACGCGAACGGGCCGCCGGAGTCATCGGATGGCCCGCGTTCACCCAGCGGCTCCGTGAGCATCCGAGCTTTCCCGACCGCGATCTGTCCTGCGCGCCGATGCTGCGCGACGGCCCGCTCGACATCGCGATGGTCGACGTACCCGACGGATATCCCGTGCACCGCACCATGTCCGAGACCGCGGGCGGATTCACATACACCGACATGTGCATCGTCGACGACGACGGCGAACCGGTTCCCGACGGGCAGGTCGGCGAGCTGCTGATCCGCGGCATCGGCGTGATGGCCGGCTACAACAAACGCGAACGGTGGGAGACCTTCGACGAAAACGGTTGGTACCACACGGGTGACCGCGTCTATCGCAGACCCGGCGACCCGCGGCTGTTCTACGTGGGCCGGACCACAGAGATGATCAAGGCCGCCGGGGCCAACGTCTCACCGCTCGAGGTCCAGGCGGTCATCGAGGGGTCCCCGGCCGTGGCACAGTGTCTCGTGCTCGGTATCGAGGACCCCCTACGCGGGGAGCAGGTGTGCGCAGTCGTCGTGCCCGTCGCCGCAAGCGTCGACATCGACACGTTGGCCGCCCACGCCCGCGCGCACCTGTCGACATACAAGGTGCCGACCCGCTGGGTGCTGGCCTCCAGTGACCAGATCCCGATCCTGCCCAGCGGAAAGTTCGACCGCAAGACGCTGAACACCATGATCGTCGACGGCGCCCTCGAATCGGTCGTCCGGTGACCGGCATGGGTGTCCTGCGAACACCGGACGACCGTTTCGCCGCACTGCCCGACTACCCGTTCGCCCCCGGCTACGTCGACGTGCAGGCACGCGGAATGGACCCGCTACGAATGCATTACGTCGATGCGGGACCGTCCGACGCGCCCGTCGTCGTGCTGCTGCACGGCCAACCGACCTGGTCCTATCTGTACCGGCACGTCATCGGTGTGTTGTGCGGGGCGGGTTTGCGCGTGATCGCGCCCGACAACATCGGCTACGGCCGCTCGGACAAGCCGACCGACCCGACGGCCTACACGTTCAAGCGGCACGTCGACTGGATCCACAGTGCCATCACCCGCTTGGATCTCACCGATATCACCCTGGTCGTACAGGACTGGGGCGGACCCATCGGGCTCAGTGTGCTTGCGCGCGAACCCGACCGCTTCACCCGCGTCCTGGCCACCAACACGATCCTGCACACCTGCGACCCGGGCCTGGCGGGCAAGCTCGAATGGCCGCATCACGCCGCCGGCGACGGTCAGGTCGTCCTTCAGGAGGCCCTCCTCGACTACGTGGCGTACTACCAACGCTCACCGGAACTCGTTCCGAGCTTCTTCCTCGAGGCGGTGGCCGGACCGTTGAGCCCGGACGTGCGAGCCGCCTACGACGCACCGTTCCCCGACCGTTCGTTCACCGCGGGCCTCCGCCAGATGACCGCGTTGATTCCGTTGACGCGCAACGACCCCGGGGCGGTCATCGGTCGAGAGACCATGACCGTGCTCGGCGAGTGGCGACGGCCGTTTCTCACCGCGTACTCCGATGGGGATCCGGCGACGCGCGGTTGGGACAAGGTGTTCGCCGAACACGTTCCCGGCGCGAAAGGCCAACCGCACACGACGGTCACCGGTGCGGGCCACTTCATTCAGGAGCAGCGGGGCCACGAACTCGGCCGCATCGTCACCGAATTCGTCGCCCGCACAGGGTGATCAGAGCCCGAACTGGTCGTCGATGATGCCGAGCCACACCTGAGCCGCGTCGATCGCCACCTTCTCGCTGATGAACGCGTGCTGGGTACCGGTGTACATGTCGCGGAACGCCCGTTCCAGGCGGCTACCCTCGCGGATCGCACTGGTGCCCGCGGCCAGATGTGCCCACTCCGCGCACTGGCGAGCCACGTCGGTGGCGTACACCGCGGCCACCCTCATGTCGGCGCGCAGGGTCGGCGTGAGGTCCTCCCCCGCCGCCACACTGGCTTCCGCCGTTGCGAACGCATCGAGCACCAGCAGCCTCGCCGCCCGCCATGCCGCGACGTGATGGGCCAGCCCTTTCTGGAAGGTCGGACGGCTGGCCAGCGACGCCATGTCGCTCATCCGGAACTTCGTGGCGGCCAGCTCTTCGACGTCGTCGAGCATGCTCTTGGCGACGCCCAGCGCCCACGACGCATGCCCGGCGGCGGTGACGGGCATCATGCCCATCCGCGTCGCGGGCGACGATCCGCGCAGCGGCTCACGGGTGAACAACGCGAACGTGCGCTCGGCGGGAACGAACACGTCCTCGACGCTGTAGTCGTAGGAGCCCGTCCCCTTGAGCCCTTGCACGTGCCAGCCGTCGTTGAAGCTGACCTGCTCACGCGGCAGGATGGCGATCTGCATGTCCGGCACACCTTCGCTGACCCAGCGCATCTCGGTCCCGTCCATCGGCAGGAACCCCGCGGCTACATACTGCGCATGCCCGATACCCGAACCGAAGCTCCACGACCCGGTCAGCCGGTAACCACCGGGCACTGCGGCGCCTTGACCGTTCGGGAAAAACTGCCCGCCCATCGTGACCTGGTTGTCGTGGGCCGTGAACACCTCAGCGAACCCCGCGTCCGGCAGGTACGCGGCGGCAGCGAACGACGACGGCAGGTTGGCGATGCCGATCCAGCCGAAGGACCCGTCCTGCCACGCCATCTCGATCCAGGTCTCGATCATCTCGGCGAACGACGGTTCGCTGCCGCTGGCGGGAGCGGGGTTGAACGCCGTCATCAGGCCGGAGTCCCACATCGCCTCGACCACGGTCGGGCTCAGCGTGCGCAACCGCTCCGACTCGCCGGCCTCGCGGGCGACGAGATCACGTAGCCCGCGCGCTTTCGCCGTGATGTCGCCGGCCGATGCCGAGGTCTCCAACGTCGAGGTCATCCGTCTTCTCTATCAGTTGTCGGCAATCCGATGTCACAAATCCGGTCGCTGCATACGTCTGGGGTGTGTGAGGACAGACGAGAAAGGCAGCAACCCATGAAGAACATCGTGATCCTTGGCGGCGGCTACACCGGTATGGCGACGGCCACGGCGCTGGCGGGCCGGCTGAAGCGCCGCGACGACGTGCACATCACGCTGGTCAACGCGCAGACCCGCTTCACGGAGCGGCTGCGGCTGCACCAGGTCGCCTCCGGCCAGGAGCTGAACGACCTGCCGATACCCGACCGGCTCACCGGCACCGGCATCGAGTTCGTCCACGGCTGGGTGACCGGCATCGACGCCGAGGCGCAGACTGTGCGCATCGATGACGCGACGATCTTGCGCTACGACACCCTGGTCTACGCGCTGGGCGCCGTCGCCGACAGCAACGGCGTCCCGGGTGTCGACGAGTTCGCCTACACCCTCAACAGCGCCCAGGACGCCCAGCTGCTCGCCGAGCACCTGAAGCGGATCGGCGACGGCCCCGTCGTGATCGCCGGTGCCGGGCTCACCGGCGTCGAGTCCGCGGCCGAGATCGCCGAACAACATCCCGAGCTCGACGTGGTTCTGCTGAGCCGCCAGTTTCCCGGCGCAATGATGGGCGAGAAGGCGCGGGCACGACTGCACGCCGGGCTGGAACGCCTCGGCGTCCGGGTGTGCGCCGGCGTCGAGATCGTGAAGGTGATGGCCGACGGCGTCGCGCTGGCCGACGGCGAGGTGGTCCCGGCGCAGGCCGTGCTGTGGACGACCGGGGTGCTGGTGTCACCAATGGCTGCGACGGCGGGGCTGACGGTCGACGAGCGTGGACGCATCGTCACCGACGAGTCGCTGCGCTCCGTCAGCCACCCGAACGTCTACGCAGTCGGCGACGCGGCCGCGGTGCAGCAGGGATACGGCATAATCCACGGCACCTGCCAGAGCGGCATCCCCACCGGCGTGCACACCGCAGCGTCGATCGCACGTGAGCTGAAGGGCAAGAGCCCCAAGCGATTCCGCTTCGGCTACATCCACCAACCGGTCAGCCTGGGACGTGACGACGCGGTCATCCAGTTCACCCATGCCGACGACAGCCCCGGATGGTTCTATCTGGCCGGCCGGTTCGCCGTCGCGTATAAAGAGGCGGTGAGCTCCAGCCCCTGGACGACTTACCGCCTGCTGAAGCTGATCCCGGCGTTCGGCGCCGCCATGTGGCGCCGCGGGGGCAGGTTGACAAAGTGACCGACGACCAGCAGACGTTCGCCGATCACCGGAACCTGTTGTTCGCGATCGCCTACCGCATACTCGGCTCGGCCGCCGATGCCGAGGATGTGGTCCAGGACGCGTGGTTCAAGTGGTCGGCGGACGACCGCTCCCAGGTATCCGACCCCAAGGCCTACCTGTCACGCATCGTGTCGAACTTATCGATGGATCGGCTGCGCTCGACACAGCGACAGCGCGAAACCTATGTGGGGCCGTGGCTTCCGGAGCCGATCCTGACCGAGTCCGATGCCGCCGACGACGCCGTCACCGCCGATTCGGTCTCGCTGGCGATGCTCGTCGTGCTCGAGACCCTCAGTCCGCTGGAACGCGCGGTGTTCGTTCTCAAGGAGGCGTTCGACTTCAGCTACGCCGAAATCGCCGAAGCCGTCGAACGTTCTGAGTCGGCAGTGCGACAGGCCGCCCACCGCGCACGCGAGCACGTTCATGCCCGCAGACCGCGGTTCGAGGCCGACCGGGCCAAGAAGCGGCAAGTCACCGAGCGGTTCTTCGCCGCGAGCGTCGGCGGTGACATCAACGCGCTGTTGGAGATGCTCGCGCCGGAGGTGACCTTGTGGACCGATGGCGGCGGCAAGGTCCGCCAGGCGCTACGACCGCTCATCGGCGCGGCCAACGTCGCCCGGTGGCTCGCCGGCACCGCCAAGCGGCCTTATGAAGGCGTCGAAATCGCCGATATGACAGCTGAAGTCGTGGAGATCAATGGCGGCCCCGGGATCGTTCTGAGCGGCGCTGGACGCATCATCGCCACGCTCACCGTTGACCTCGATGACGACGGCCGCATCGCGACCATCCACAACATCGCAAATCCCGACAAGCTGCGCGCTATCGCCGGCGGTCAGCCCCGATCGCTCACTTGATGATGCGGACCAGGTACGGCGCCATGTTGCTGGTGCGCACCGGGGAGACCGTCACCCCGGTGTCCGCGGTCTCCAGCATCTGCCCGTTGCCGAGGAACAGTGCCACGCTCTGATCGCCGTTGGGGCCGTAGAAGATGAGGTCACCGGGCAGCGCCTCGGACGGCAACACCTTCTGCCCGACGTTGTACTGCGCACCCGAGGATCGCGGCAGCTTGACTCCGATACCGGCGAACGAATAGACCATCAGGCCCGACGCGTCGAAACCGACGGTGCTGAGCGCGGGATCCAGGCCGACGATGTGGCCTTCGCGGTCGAGTCCGGCGACGTTCTCGGGCGTGCCGCTGCCCTTCGTCGGCCCGTTGGCGTCTCCCCCGCCGTAGGAGAAGGGGACGCCGCGCTGCGCGAGACCGCGCGCGATCACGAGGTCGACCGCCTGCTGGTTCGCCGCGGACCGCGAGGATGGTGCGGCGACCGCCACCCCAGGGATGGCCACCAACAGGGCGACACCGATCACCAAGGCGTAGATGCGTCTCATGGTTCGTTGCTCTTTCTTCGTCTGCGCGCATACCGATGGCGCTGTAATCACTTGTACGCGTGGTTTGCTCGTGACGCCAATTCGCGCCTGGCTCAGCGTCAATGAGATGCAGTACCGTAACCGAACAGTGATTACCTCCCTTTGTTGCGGCATCCGGCGATGACCGAACGGGTCGCAGTGGTCGGCGGCGGCATCCTCGGTGTCGCGGTGGCCCGCGAGATCGTGCGGCGTCGTCCCGGCACCGATGTCACGCTTTTCGAGAAGGAAGACCGTCTCGCGTCGCACCAGACCGGCCGAAACAGCGGGGTGGTGCACGCGGGTCTGTACTACCAACCCGGTTCGCAGAAGGCCGTGCTCTGTCGTCGCGGGGTGAGCCTGCTCGAAGAGTTCTGCGCCGAGCGCGGGATCCGCCGGATCGCGTGCGGCAAGGTTCTGGTCGCGCTCACCGACGAGGAGAAGGACAGGCTCGCCGACATCGAACGGCGGGCGTCGGCGAACGGTGTCCCCGGAGTGCGGATCATCGGACCTGAGGAACTGCTTGAGCTTGAACCCAATGTGCGTGGCATCGCCGCGCTGCACTCCCCGTCGACCTCGATCGTCGACTATGCGGAGGTGACCAGGGAGCTTGCCGCCGACGCTACGACGGCCGGTGCGAAAGTCCTTCTCGGACACGAGGTGACGGGCCTACGGGTGGGCGACTCCTACGTGGTGGTCAGCACCCGTACGGAGGGAATCGGTGACCAGGCCCGGTTCGATCGGGCCGTCGTGTGCGGTGGCCTGCAGAGCGACCGGCTCGCCGAAATGGCCGGTGACGGCCCGAATCCGCTGATCATGCCGTTCCGGGGCGAGTACTACGCGCTGAAACCGCACCGGCGCGATCTCGTCAACGGTCTGGTCTATCCCGTGCCCGACCCGCGCTATCCGTTTCTGGGTGTGCACCTCACGCGGCGCGTGGACGGACAGGTGCTCATCGGACCCAACGCGGTGCTGGCGCTGGCGCGTGAGGGTTACACCTGGGGCACGGTGTCGCTGCGCGATCTGGCCGGGATCGCCTCCACGCCCGCCTTCTGGCGGTTCGCCCGGCGGCATTGGCGCACGGGTGTCCGCGAGGTGTCCGGTTCGCTGTCCAAGCGGCGATTCATCACGGCCGCCAGGGCCTACGTGCCGTCGTTGCGCGACGAGGACGTGGTGCCCGGCACCGCCGGCGTGCGGGCCCAGGCCCTCGACCCCGACGGCGGTCTGGTCGACGACTTCCGGATCAGCGTCCGCGGCCGCGTCGTGGTGCTCCGCAATGCGCCGTCACCGGCGGCGACGTCGGCGCTGGCGATCGCCGAGCAGGTCGTGGACACCTTCGAGGCGTCGACGTGACGCGTCCCTGCTGATAACGCCATCCCCGGCAAAGGCCGGGTCGTACTGTGGGGGCATGGCCATCATCGAAACGGACGCCGCGCCTCAGACCCCGTTCGACCAGGAGGTCGCCGCCACGCAGCGGTACTTCGACAGCCCGAGATTCGACGGCATCATCCGCCTCTACTCGGCCCGTCAGGTCGCCGAACAGCGCGGCACGATCCCCTCCGACTACATCGTGGCGCGCGAGGCCGCCACCGCGTTCTACGAGCGCCTGCGCGAACTGTTCGCACAGAAGAAGAGCATCACCACCTTCGGTCCGTACTCGCCGGGCCAGGCCGTGACGATGAAGCGGATGGGCATCGAGGGCATCTACCTCGGCGGCTGGGCGACCTCGGCGAAGGGGTCGACCACCGAGGACCCCGGACCCGACCTCGCCAGCTACCCGCTCAGCCAGGTGCCCGAGGAGGCGGCCGGGCTGGTCCGTGCGCTGCTCACCGCCGACCGCAACCAGCAGTACCTGCGGCTACAGATGACCAGCGAACAACTTGCGGCAGCGCCCCCTCCCGTCGACTTCCGCCCGTTCATCATCGCCGACGCCGACACCGGTCATGGCGGAGATCCGCACGTGCGGAACCTGATTCGTCGGTTTGTGGAGGCGGGGGTGCCCGGCTATCACATCGAGGACCAGCGGCCGGGCACCAAGAAGTGCGGCCATCAGGGCGGCAAGGTGCTGGTGCCCTCTGACGAGCAGATCAAACGGCTCAACACCGCCCGCTTCCAGCTCGACATCATGCGGGTGCCGGGCATCATCGTGGCCCGCACCGATGCCGAGGCGGCCAACCTGATCGACAGCCGAGCCGACGAGCGCGACCAACCGTTCCTGCTCGGCGTGACGAACCTCAAGGTGCCGTCGTACAAGTCGTGCTATCTGGCGATGATGCGGCGCTTCTACGAGGCGGGCGTCACCGAACTCAACGGCCATCTGCTCTACGCGCTGCCCGAAGGCGAGTACACCACCGCCAACGCCTGGCTCGACCACCACGGCATAAGCGAGGCGGTCGCCGAGGCCGCCTCGGAGTACCGGGACCGCCCCGACGGCGAGATCGACGCGATCTTCGACCGGGTCGAATCCAAGGCCGTCGACGCCTGGCAGCTCGACGCCGGCCTGATGACCTACGGCGAGGCGGTCGCCGAGCTGCTCGAGTTCCGCGAGAGCGAGGGTGAGCAACTCGACATGAGCGCCGCGGAGTGGCGGGCGTTCGCCGAGCGCGCCCCTCTCTACACCGCGCGCGAGAAGGCCAGGGAGATCGGGGCGGCGGTCGGTTGGGACTGCGAGCTGGCCAAGACGCCGGAGGGCTACTACCAGGTTCGCGGCGGTATCCCCTACGCGATCACGAAATCGCTTGCCGCCGCGCCGTTCGCCGACATCCTGTGGATGGAGACCAAGACCGCCGACCTCGCCGACGCTCGCGAGTTCGCCGAGGCGATTCACGCGGAGTTCCCCGAGAAGATGTTGGCCTACAACCTGTCTCCCTCGTTCAACTGGGACACGACCGGCATGACCGACGACGAGATGCGGGCCTTTCCCGAGGAACTCGGAAAGATGGGGTTCGTCTTCAACTTCATCACCTACGGCGGTCATCAGGTCGACGGTGTCGCATCCGAGGAGTTTGCCACCGCGTTGCGCCAGGACGGAATGCTCGCGCTTGCGCGGCTGCAGCGCAAGATGCGCCTGGTCGAATCGCCTTATCGCACACCGCAGACGCTCGTCGGGGGTCCGCGCAGCGATGCCGCGCTGGCCGCGTCGTCGGGCCGCCTGGCGACCACCAAGGCGATGGGTAAGGGTTCGACCCAGCATCAGCATCTCGTGCAGACCGAGGTGCCCAAGAAGCTGCTCGAAGAGTGGCTGGCGATGTGGGGTGAACACTACAAACTCGACGAGAGGCTGCGGGTGCAGCTGCGTCCGACACGGCCCGGGTCAGACGTGCTGGAACTGGGCATATTTGGTGAGCGTGACGGTGCGGACGAGAAACTCGCCAACGTGATCGTCGACCCGATCAAGGACCGGCACGGCCGCAGCATTCTGACGGTGCGCGACCAGAACACGTTCGCCGAGAAGCTGCGCCAGAAGCGGCTGATGAGCGTGGTCCACCTGTGGCTGATCCACCGGTTCAAGCCCGAGATCATGTACTACGTCACGCCGACCGAGGACAACATCTATCAGACCGAGAAGATGAAGTCGCACGGCATCTTCACCGACGTGTACCAGGAGGTCGGCGAGATCATCGTGGCCGACATCAACCAGCCTAGGATCGAGGAGCTGCTGGCCCCCGATCGCGAAGCGCTGGGCCGGCTGATCCGCAAGGAGGATTAGGGCCGCTGACCCCCGCGGGGCCGCGGACCGGCGCCTTCTCGCGCGGGCCTGCGGTGGACCTGTGCCCTCTCGCGGAGTTGGTCGGCGCAGCGCCCACCTATCAGCGAAAAAGTCGCTGGGAGCGAATTTTTCGCTGTGAGGTGGGCATCGAAAGTGGTGTTGGCAGCTGGGCGCTGGGAGCAAATGTTCGCTGTGCGGTAGGCCGCGCGAGAGTGCCTCAGGTGTTCGGCGGCGAGATGTGTACGACCTTCATCACCGTCATCTCGCCGAGCAGTTCCGGGCCGAAACCGAAGCCGTCGCCACTGGCGCGGCGCGGTTGCGACGCCCCGCCGGGCGCTCCGCCGAACACATCGTTGATCTTCACGGTGCCCACCGGTAGAGCTCGCCACGCCTCCTGAGCGTGCCCCATGTCGGCGGTCAGCACGGTCGCGGCAAGGCCGTAGCGGTCGTCGGCGGCTTCACGCAGCGCGGTGTCGAAGTCCGGGACGACGCGCACCGGGGCCACCGGACCGAAGGTCTCCTCGCAGAACACCAACATCTCCGGTGTGCAGTCGGCCAGCACGGTCGGCGGATAAAACGAACCGGGGCCCGGCCGCGGCGCACCGCCCGCCAGGACCCGTGCGCCGTTGGCCACTGCGTCGTCGACCTGGTCATGCACCACCTCGCGCTGACGTCCGTCGACCAACGGCCCGATCCGGTCCGCCCACACACGCGCTTGCGCTGCCAACTCGTCGAGGAACGCATCGGCCAGCGACTCGACCACGAAAACCCGCTCCACCGAAACGCAGATCTGCCCGGCGTTGGCGAACGCACCCAGGGCGGCCTGCTCGGCCGCCCACCGCGCGTCCACGCCCGCGTCGACGATCAACGCGTCGTTGCCGCCGTTCTCCAGCACCGTCTTGGCCCCGCGCTCCGCGCACACTCGAGCGATCGCCGTGCCGGTCGCAGTGCTGCCCACGTGCGCCACCACATTGACGTCGGCCGCCGAGGCGAGCTGGGCGCCGACCGATCCGTCGCCGTCGAGGATCTCCAGCACACCGTCGGGGAGCTGCTCGGCCAACAGTTCGGCGAACCGCCGACCCGTCGCCGGGCACCGTTCACTTGGCTTGTGCACCACCGTGTTTCCCGTGACCAGCGCCGCGCCCAGCAGGCCGGCCGCGACGGCGACCGGATCGTTCCACGGGGTGAGTACCGCAACGACGCCGCGCGGTTCGGGGACCATGAGGTCGGTCGCGGACCAGGAACCGTGCAGGCTGCGGCCGCGATGCAGCGGGCCGAGCTCGGCGTACTGCACCAGCGTGCCCGCACCCGCGTCGACTCCGCCCAACGCGTCGTCGCGCGTTTTGCCGGTCTCACGTTCGTTGAGCTCGGCCAGTTCATCGGCCGCGGCGCGGACCGCTGCGGCCGCCTTGGTCAGCGCGGCCGCGCGTTCAGCGGCGGGGGTGCGCGCCCACCCCGGCGCGGCTGCGCGGGCGCATCCCACGGCTTGGGCGCAGCTCGAGGGATCGGTGATCGGAATCCTGCTGACTTCGTCGCCGGTGCGGGGGTCCAGAACGGTCATTTCCATGGTCTGCGACACGCGAAGGGTGGTACCCGCTGCAATCGTGATCAACCGCGCCACGCGCCGCGGCTTGACGGCCCGGAGTGATCAGCCGTAGAGCTCTTCGAACTTGCGGATCGAACGTTCGATGTCGCCTTTGACCGCGCGGACCGCCGTCGCGCCGATGGGCCCGAACAGCGGCGCTCCCCCGAGATTCATGGTGAGGGTGAACGCCGAACCGGCTTCGACCTCGGCGACCGTCATCGTGAGCCCGTACCTGGTGCCGCCGACACCTTTTCCGGTGACCTCGATCAGCTTGGGCGGGTCGAATTGCTTGATGGTCCACGTGACGCGGTTGCGCAACCCCTTGGCCCCCGCGACGCCGACAATCGTGGTGCCGACCGTCAGCTCGTCGGGCAGCTCGCTGCGCCAGCCTTCGTGCATGACCATCCAGTGCCCCAACGAGTTGAGATCCGATACGTGCTCCCATGCCTCCTGCGGAGTCAACGTGAGCTGACGCGACAACTCGAGTTTGGCCATCTTCGGATCGTAGTCAGCTCAGCTCGGCGCGGGCAGACGTAACACCAACCGGGCCCCTCCAAGGGGGCTGGCCTCCATCGCGGCCGTGCCGCCGTGCAACTCGGCCTGCTGGGCGACCAGCGCCAGCCCCAGCCCCGACCCGGATCGCGCCGCCGTCGAGCCGCGGGAGAACCGCTCGAACACCGCGGCACGCTCCTCCTCGGGTATCCCCGAACCGTTGTCGTCGACGGTGATCTGCACACCTTCACCGGAAGCGATTGCACCGAGCTGGATTTCGGTGGCGTCGCCGTGCTTGATCGCGTTGGTGATCGCGTTGTCGACGACGAGCCGCAGCCCGGCAGGCAGGCCGACCATGAGCACCGTCGTCGATGACGACAGCGACACCTTCAACCCCGGATAGTTGCGCATCGCGTCGTGTGCGGCCCGGTCCAGCAGTTCGGTGATGTCGACAGGGACGAAGTCGTCGACGGTGGTCAGTTCGCCCTGTGCGAGTCGCTCCAACGCGGTCAGCGTCGCCTCGATCCGGCTCTGGGTGCGCATGACGTCAGCGATCACCTCCTGGCGCTGCTCGTCACGCATCTGAAGCGTGGAGAGCACCTCGAGGTTGGTGCGCATCGCGGTCAGAGGTGTGCGGAGTTCGTGGGAGGCGACTGCCGCGAAATCTCGTGCCGACTCCAGTGCCGCACGCGTGCGCTGCTGTTCATCCCCGATCCGGGCGAGCATGCCCTCGACGGCTTCGGCGATCTCGACGGCCTCCTGTACGCCGCGCACCTGAACCTCTTCCGGTTTGGACTGGGCGTTGATCGCGCGCGCCTGCTGGGCAAGCAAGCGGAACGGGTTGATCATGATCGACCACATCACCCAGCCGACCAGCACGGTGCCGACGATCACGCCGCCGCAGATCAGCAGCACCCGTCGGTGCAGTTCGTCGATGCGCCGTTGAGTCTCGGCGAGCGGCGCGCCGACCGCGATCAAGGCGTCGCCGGCGGTGAACGTCCGGACCCGGTATTCGACACCGTCGATGGTGGTGTCGGCGTAACCGACGTCGAACCGCGGCAACACGATGTTCTCAGGTATGGAGACCGTGATCTCGTCGACGCGGGCCGTCCGGACCAGGCCGCCGTCCGGGATGGGCGGGTTGACGTCGGCCTGTTGTGCGGTGCGCAGCAGTTCGCTGATGTCGCCGAGGCTGCTCACCGAGTCGAGGCGACGGTCCAGCTGGCTGTACTGGTCGTTGGTGACGCCGAACCACACCCACGCGCCCAGCGTGATAACCAACGCGACCACCGACAGCGCCGCGACGATCACGATGATGCGCAGCGACATCACGCGGGTCAGCAGCTGGTACAAGCGTCCACCGAGTCGCACGATCAGCAACGATAGGACGGATCAGACCCGTCGCGGCAGTTGCGCGCCGATCAATGGCGCAATCTTTTCCGCCATGTAGGTGTGACCGGCGTCGGTGGGGTGCACCCCGTCGGGACCGATCAGCTCGGGCCGGTCCACGAACCACCCGGCGGCGATCGGGTCGACGAACGTCGCGCCCGCCAGTTCGGCCTGATACTTGAGGGTGTCGCGGATGCGTACGACAGCGGTGGGGACGTCGGCCGTCGGCCACGGCGGTCCGATCACGAGGAAGAGCGCGGACGGCGCGATCCGCCGGGCCAACAGGAACGTGCCGTAGACCAGCACCGACAACTGTGTGGGGTCGACGTTCTGATCGTTGCGCGAACCGAAGAACACCACCAGCGTGTCGTCCGGCTTGACCGTCGCGGCGGTCAGATCCTCGAAGAGGCTGCCTCGGTTGCCACGGGTGCCGTAGCCGGCTCCACCTTCGGCGCCGACGACCGCTGTGGTCGACAATCCCTGCTCGGCCAGGATCTGCCAGGCCTGGGTGGTCCAGGATTTCTCGCCGAGCCCGCCTTCCGGGCCGCCGGTCGTGTACGAGTCGCCGATCACCGCGATGCGGTTGAGCGCGAAGCTGAGCACGTCGATTTCCTTGTGCTCCATCGGCTTCGGATGCTGACAACCGGTGACCACGAGAATGGCGATCGCCACCGCGACGGTCAGTGCGCTCTTCACCGCGCCGGCGTACGTCCGTGAGAACACGGGCGCGAGAAGCGTCGTCACCCGGCGCGGGCCGCCATCACCTCGGACCTCTCGCGCGGGCGCGACACGGTGTGCAACCTGCCTGTCGCATCCGGGATCGACGCGGTGGGGCCGTTCAGCATGCTGCGCATCCATTTCCGGGCGGGCTCCTCGACAAAGTGGTACAGCATGACCGCGCCGATCAGCGCGGTGCCAAGCAAGGCAACCATTATGAGCTTGCCCGTGAAGTCCGATGACAGGGTCAGCCCGAATTGCTGCACCATCCAATCCCAGGTGGTGTGCACCAACTCGTGAACCATGTAAAGGCAGAACGACACATGCCCGAGGTACACGACCGGCCCCAGCGAGAGAAGCCAGGGCAGCGATCCGGCGCCGATGGCCACGGTGAACAGCAGCGGCACAAACAGCACGTCCACCAGGCCGGCACCGTCGACGATCTTGGGCAGCGGGTGTGCGTCGAGTCGGTAGAGGATCGCGACGATTGCGGCGCCGAGGAGAAGTGCGGCGTACCCGGCGGCGCGCCGAGCCTGATCGCTGGGGTTGAGCTTGCGCACCGCCGCTGCGATCAGGGCGCCGGCGGTGAACTGCATGACGATCCGCGGCAGCCAACTCCACGGGGTGTAGAACTGCCCCGACGCCAGCAGAAGCAGGATCGGCGGCATCACGGCGACGAAGGCCAGCGCGATCAGCCCCCTCGCCCTGGTCGACCGAGCGATGCGGAAGATCACCAGGATCAGACCGCCGAACAGCAGATAGGCCAGCCACTCCGCGCTGATCGACCACGCCGGCCCGTCCCAGCTGGAGCCGTCGAAATAGGGCACGAACCACAGTTGGACCATCAGCGCCTGGCGCAGATAGTTTGTCGCCGTCAATGTCTCGGCCGCCGGTGACGGCACCCGACCGACCTGCAGGGTGAAGATGATCCACAGGGCCGCCAGATGCATCGTCACCAGGTAGACCGGCCATACGCGGGCCAGCCGCAGCCACAGGAAGCGCAGCGTGGCTCGCCACTCGAACGACGGTCCCATGCGGTCGAGATAGTTCCATGCCAGCACGAACCCGCTGAGCATGAAGAAAAGGTCCACACCTTGGGCGCCGCAGTTGAGCAGCGGGGCGAACGCCGATCGGAACCCCGGCACGGACTGCTCTAGCAGGGGCCGGAAGTGAAAGAGGACCACCCATACGGCGGCGACGATGCGCAGGCCGGAAAGGGCCTTGATTTCTCCGGTGCGCACAACACTCTCTTCGCGGAAGTCCGTAGCGTTTTTCGTTCGGGGTCTTGCCTGGTAACCACACCGGGTTGGTCCGCTCCCCTGACCACAGACCCCGGCAGCCACCGAAGGGTAGCAGCGGGGCTCACCGCGGTTCAGGCCCGAAAAGTGCGCGCAGGGCGGCGTGCGACGTTCGAAACCGTTGATAACAAGGCACTTCGACGACGACAGCAACATCGGTGAAAAGTTGTCCGACACGCCGATGAACCAACTCTGAACATACTCTTGACTGATTCCAGAAAACAGAGCATATTGGCAGCGTGTCCCCCACGCCTGACTACGCGGATCGGCTACGCGCCGCCGATCTTCGCGTGACCCGCCCGCGGCTTGCGGTGCTGGAGGCGGTCCTTGGCAACCCCCACGCCGATACGGAGTCGATCTTCGGCGCAGTGCGTCGTGCCCTCCCCGACGTCTCGCGGCAGGCCGTCTACGACGTGCTCGCCGCGCTCACCACCGCGGGGCTGGTGCGCAAGATCCAGCCTTCCGGGTCAGTCGCCCGCTACGAGTCGCGTGTCGGCGACAACCACCATCACGTCGTATGCCGGTCGTGTGGCGTCATCGCCGACATCGACTGCGCCGTCGGCGAAGCGCCCTGTCTGACGCCGTCGGACCCGAAGGGCGCGTTGGACGGCTTCGTGCTCGACGAGGCCGAGGTCATCTACTGGGGCTTGTGCCCAGAGTGCTTGGTATCGCAGGTTTCCCGATCACAACCGTGATCACAGCCCAAATAACCCACCGGAAGGAACGCTGTGTCATCTGATACGTCCGACGCTCGCCCGCCTCATGATGATTCCAAGACAGCCAGCCACAGCGAGAGCGAGAACCCGGCTATCGATTCGCCGAAGCCGAAGTCGCACGCTCCTCTGACGAACCGGGACTGGTGGCCCAACCAGGTCGACGTGTCGGTGCTGCACAAGCAGAACGAGAAGGGCAACCCGCTGGGCCAGGACTTCAACTACGCCGAGGAATTCAAAAAGCTCGACCTCGAAGCGTTCAAGGCCGACGTCCATAAGCTGATCACCACCTCGCAGGACTGGTGGCCCGCCGACTACGGCAGCTACGCCGGCTTGTTCATCCGCATGAGCTGGCACGCCGCAGGCACCTACCGCATCTTCGACGGCCGCGGCGGCGCCGGCCAGGGTGCACAGCGTTTCGCGCCGCTCAACAGCTGGCCGGACAACGCGAACCTGGACAAGGCGCGCCGTCTGCTGTGGCCGATCAAGCAGAAGTACGGCAACAAGATCTCCTGGGCCGACCTCATCGCGTACGCCGGAAACGCCGCACTCGAAGTGTCGGGCTTCAAGACCAAGGGCTTCGCGTTCGGTCGCGAGGACATCTGGGAGCCCGAGGAGATGCTGTGGGGCCAGGAGGACACCTGGCTGGGCACCGACGAGCGCTACGGCGGCACAAACGACAGCGATCGCAAGCTGGCTGAGCCATTCGGTGCGACCACCATGGGCCTGATCTACGTCAACCCGGAAGGCCCTGAGGGCAAGCCGGATCCGCTGGCGGCCGCGCACGACATCCGCGAGACGTTCGGTCGGATGGCGATGAACGACGAGGAGACCGCGGCGCTGATCGTCGGTGGCCACACTCTGGGCAAGACGCACGGCGCCGGCGACGGCGACCTGGTCGGACCCGAGCCGGAGGGCGCCCCCATCGAGCAGCAGGGCCTGGGTTGGAAATGTGCGTTCGCTTCCGGTAAAGGCAGTGACACCATCACCAGCGGCCTCGAGGTCGTCTGGACGCCGACTCCCACGGAGTGGGGCAACGGCTACCTGCAAACCCTGTACGGCTACGAGTACGAGTTGACCAAGAGTCCCGGCGGCGCTTGGCAATTCGAGGCCAAGGACGCCGAAGCGATCATTCCCGATCCGTTCGGCGGCCCGCCGCGCAAGCCGACGATGCTCGTCACCGACATCTCGATGCGGGAAGACCCGATCTACGGCGCGATCACCCGGCGTTGGCTGGAGCATCCCGAGGAGATGGACGAGGCCTTCGCCAAGGCGTGGTTCAAGTTGATGCACCGCGACATGGGCCCGGTCACCCGCTACCTCGGGCCGTGGATCCCCGAGCAGGAGATCTGGCAGGACCCGGTGCCTGCGGTAGATCACGAGCTGGTCGACGAGCAGGACATCGCCCAGCTCAAGAGCAAGCTGCTGGACTCGGGCCTGACCGTGCAACAGCTGATCAAGACAGCGTGGTCCTCGGCGTCGAGCTTCCGCGGCACCGACAAGCGCGGTGGCGCCAACGGCGCGCGGATTCGCCTCGAGCCGCAGAAGACCTGGGAGGCGAACGAACCGACCGAGTTGGCACAGGTGCTTCCGGTGCTCGAGCGCATTCAACAGGAGTTCAACAGCTCGGCGACCGGTGGCAAGAAGATCTCGCTGGCCGACATCATCGTGCTCGGCGGCTCGGCTGCGGTCGAGAAGGCCGCGCGCGACGGCGGTTTCGAGATCAACGTGCACTTCGCACCGGGTCGCACCGACGCTACGCAGGAGGACACCGACGTGGAGTCCTTCGCGGTGCTCGAACCGCGGGCGGACGGTTTCCGCAACTTCGCGCGGGCGGGTGAGAAGGCTCCCCTGGAGCAGCTCCTGGTCGAGCGGGCCTACATGCTCGACCTGACCGCACCCGAATTCGCTGTGCTGATCGGCGGTCTGCGGGTGTTGAACGTCAATCACGGCGGCAGCAAGCACGGCGTGTTCACCGACAAGCCGGGTGTGCTGAGCAACGACTTCTTCACGAACCTGCTCGACATGAGCACCGAGTGGAAGTCGGGCGCGGCGGAGAACGTCTACGAGGGTGTGGACCGCGCAACGGGACAGCTCAAGTGGACGGCCACCGTCAACGACCTGGTGTTCGGCTCGAACTCGGTGCTGCGCGGCATCGCCGAGGTCTACGCCCAGGAAGACAGCAAGGACAAATTCGTCGAGGACTTCGTCGCTGCCTGGGTCAAGGTCATGAACAACGATCGGTTCGACTTGGATTAACAACCGAGTCTGATCGTCAGTAACGACATGCGGCACCCCGCGGGCTCATCGGGCTCGCGGGGTGTCGTGCTGTCTGCGCCTTTTCTGTTGCTCTCCATCCGCGGGGAGGACGAAGCCGCCGAGGACGAATACCGGGCGATGATGCGGTTCGCCGGTCTCGACACCACCGGCATGCGACGAATCCGGTTGACGCACGAATCGCTCGGGCACATCGACCTCGACGACTGGTCCGGAATCATCCTCGGCGGCGGACCCTACAACGTCAGCGATTCCGCCGATTCGAAGTCGGCCACGCAGCGGCGGGTCGAGTCGGAGTTACTGGACCTCATCGGGCGCATCGTCGATCGCGACTTTCCGTTCCTCGGCTGCTGTTACGGCGTCGGCACGCTCGGCACCGTCATCGGGGCCACGGTGGACCGCACACATCCAGAACCGGTCGGCGGGCTCTCCGTCACCGTCACCTCCGCGGGCCGCGACGACGAACTGTTCGCCGAGGTGCCCGACGTCTTCGACGCCTACGGCGGCCATCGGGAAGGCGCGACCTCGCTACCGCCCGGGGTCGAACGCCTCGCGTCGTCACCGGACTGCCCGGTGCAGGCGTTCCGGGTGGGGCGTCACGTGTACGCCACGCAGTTCCACCCCGAACTGGACCTCAACGGTCTGATCACCCGGATCAACGTCTACAAGGATTACGGGTACTTCCCGCCGGAATCGGCCGAAGCGCTCAAATCCGCTGTCCGGCAATGGGATGTCCGTTATCCGCAGACCATCCTGCGCCAGTTCGTGGAGCGCTATTCGCGCTAACGATTGGTTCCGCGTTCGTCGGGGCACTCCAGGGTGGTGCACACCGTCGAGTACTCCCCCGGCCGGTCCGCAGACATCTACGGCGACCCGGCGCAAACCACTGTCCTGATGTGGCACGGCGCGCAGACCGATTCGCGCGCCGCGATGCGGCCGTTGGCCGAACGGGTGCACGAGCACGGATTGTCGGTTGTACTGGCCGACTGGGATTCGCACGCCGACGACCGTGGGCGTAGCGACCTGTTGGCGTCGGCCGAGTTTTCGCGGGAGCATGCCGGCGACCAGCCGCTGGTTGTCGTCGGCTGGTCGATGGGCGGCTTGGCGGCGGCAGGTCTGGCGGTACACGCGCGACAGGTTGGTGTGGCCCACACCGTCTGCCTCGCGGGAGCATTCATGGTCGCCGATCCGATCAGTGGCTCGCCGCTGCCGGCTGAGTTGAACGGTTACCCTGCGTCGTTCACGCTGTTGCACGGTGCGCACGACGACGTGATACCGCCCTCGGTCAGCCGGGAGTTCGCCTCGACACTCGAGCGCAACGGCTGGCCGGTCTCGTGCGTCGTGCTGGAGGCCGACCACGGGTCGATCGCGGGCGCGACATACGACGCTGCCGCCGACCGCTACTCGCCGGCTACCGATCCGGCGACGCTATCGGTGGCGACGGACGTGGCGTCGCGAATCGCTGCGGTGTTCTGATCATTCCGCGGTGTCGATACGATGGGCCCACCGCAGGTGCCCGCCGCCCATGTCGGCACAGACGAACGCCACGCCGTCGGAGCCCTGAGCCGACAAGTTCTGTTCGGGGCAGTCCATCGCGACATTGTGGATGCCCACGAGCGGCCCGGCCGGCGTCCAGACCCCCACCCTGTTACAGACGAACGTTGCCCCGGTGGGGCCGAGCCCGTAATTGAAATACTTGCCGGGCTTGCAGGGCGTCCCCTCGACGACACTGTGCGTGACGTTGGGAACGCAGTCGGCGGAGTAGCAGACGGCCTCAGCTTGCGGCGCCATCACGATCGAGGCGGTGACCGCCGTCAGCGCCGCGAAGTCGGCCATCCATGAACGGGCCATCTCTCGATGGTGACACTCGGAGGTGAAATTCGGTCAGGATTCGCTTGACCTCAACAAAGGTTCAGGTCGCAGAGTCGATACATGACTACTTCCACAACGCAGTTGACACGAATTCGGGACGATCTCTGGCAGACCCGGATGGACTCGCCGTTTCCTGGCCTCACCACGCACGCGTATCTGTGGCGAGGCCCGCATGGCAACGTGTTGTTCTACAGCCCGGCCACGGGGGCCGATTTCGACGCAATCGACGCACTCGGCGGCGTCAGCGCGCAATACCTGTCGCATCTCGACGAGGCCGGTCCGAACCTCAAGCGGATCGAAGAGCGGTTCGGTCGACGGCTGCACGCGCCGGAGGCAGAGATCGACACCATTGCCGAGCACGCTGTCGTCGACGTGGCCGTCGGTAGTGTGCGGCACCTAGACGTCAACGGCGTCGAGATACTTCCCACGCCGGGCCACTCCGCTGGCAGCACAAGCTATCTCGTCACCGGTGTGACCGGTGAGCGTTACCTGTTCACCGGCGACACCATGTTCCCGACCGCTTCGGGGACCTGGGAGACCTTCCTGGTTCCGGGTCGCGGTGACGCCGGGCAGCTGCGCGAAAGTGTGAAGTTATTGGGCACTGTCGCACCCGACCTCGTGCTCTCGAGCGCATTCGGTGGCGAGACGGCATGGATGGCCGTCGACTCGCAACAGTGGGCCGAATGCGTGGCGCAAGCGCTGGCGACCGTGCCGTCATAGCCGGTTTCTCGTGGGTTGTGGCCGTTTTTGGCGCTCGCGGATCTCGTTTGTGAATCTAGCGGCGGTTTTTGCGGGATATCCGTCGGTGGTTTCACAAACGGGGTCGCGCTAGGGCGTGCGCTGGTCGTAGGTGTCGTGCCAACTCCACCACTCGTAGGGCGGGTCCTGCGGATAGCCCTCGGGTGAATCCTCCCAATCCTCCTGCCGGCCGAGCGGCGTCACGTCGAGCAGGTTCCACGTGTTGACGAACACCTCGTCACCGCGCCCGTTCACGAGATACGTGCGGTAGACGCGGTTCTCGTTGTCGCGGATGAAAACGTTGGTGCCGTGCCAGTCCTGGACGCCGAAGTCGACGTCGAAGGCTGCGTCCTTGCTGGGGAGGATCGTGTACCACGGGTGTCGCCAACCCATCTTCGACTTCATACGCTCGAGGTCCGCCTGCGAAGCGCGGGACACGTAGACGAACGTGGTGTCGCGGGCGTTGAGATGGGCGAGGTTGGGTACATGGTCGGCCATCAAAGAGCAACCAACACAACCGTGTTCGGGCCAGTCACCGTCGGAGGTGCCGGGCTCGATGAACGCCCGGTAGACGATCAGCTGGCGTCGGCCGTCGAACAGATCGAGAAAGCTCACCCTGCCCTCGGGCCCCTCGAAGGTGTAGTTCTTGTCGACGGCCATCCACGGCATCCGTCGGCGCTGGGCGGCCAGGGCGTCGCGGGCTCGCATGAGTTCCTTCTCCTTGACGAGCATCTCCTGCCAGGCAGCGTCCCACTCTTCTGCGGCCACGATCGGCGGTGTCTTCACTTATCGTCACTCCCTTGTCATCTCGCGGTTAAGTCGTCGGAACGCCCCGCTTGAAGGCGCGACCACTGCGCGATCGGTCGTCCGTTGCTGCGCATAGGCTGGCGGTCCTCGGCGAGCGGGTATATCGGCCAGCCCGGTGGTGAGTCCTCCCACTCTTCCTGGCGTCCGTACGCAGTGAGGTCCATCAGCGCCAGGCTGGAATCCATGGCTTCGACGCCGCGGCGGGTCGTCCAGTAGGTCTCGAAGACACGGTCGCCGTCGCGCACATAGCAGACCAGGTGCATGAGGTTCTTTCGTCGTCCGACGAGCAGGGTCTCGAGAGAGTCCTGCGCCGAGTACCACGGCATCTCCCATCCCATGAAATCGCGGTAGCGGCGGCTTTCGTCGTAGGGGCCCTGGCAGAGCACTGCGTAGGTGATGTCCCGAGAGTGAAGGTACGACAGCTCGGTGACCTGGCTGGCGCACCATGTGCAACCTTCACACTGTGCGGGTGCCGGGTGGCCGGCATGCCACATGAAGTAGTACGCGATCAGTTGCGAGCGCCCCTCGAACGCGTCGAGCAAGGTGACCGGCCCTCGTGGGCCGACGAGCATTGTGGTGGAGTCGATTTCGACCATCGGCAGACGCCTGCGGGCCGCGGCGATCGCGTCGCCTTCGCGGGTATGGGCCTTTTCCCGAACCCGTAAGGCGTCGATCGCCGCCTGCCACGTCTCGCGGTCGGCGACCGCAGGGATCGAGGTCATGACGCTGCTTCCAGTTCACTCTTGAGGTTGGCGAGCTTCCATGGCCAACCGCCGGAGATCAGGCCACGCACAGTGCTTTCCGGCGGAAACTCGTCGTGCACAACAGTCAGCTTCACCTGGCCGTCCTCGATCGGTTCGATCTCGAAGGTGACCTTCGAGCGCCTCTCGGCCGCCGCCTTTTCCACGACGTCCTGGTCGAGGCCCAGCGTCACCAGTTCGGGCACGAAGGTGTGGAAGGTGAACGCGAGCCGCCGATACGGCTCCGACTCGAGAATCACCTGCTCCGGATCCGTGATCTCCAGCCCGGTGCAGTCGGACCACACATAGGAGGAGCCCTTCTTGAAGTCCGACACCAGGGCGTGACCCATGTAGCGGTTGGAGAAGGCCGGGTCGGTGATGGCCTGCCACAGGCGTTCGGGTGTGGTGCGGATATAGGTGACGTAGACGAATTCGCTGCTGCTCATCGGGTGGATCTCCAATGCTGTCTTGAGGTCCGCGAGCGTCTGCACTCGCGCGCGGTCGTACTGATGGATCCAGCGGTCGGCTATCGCGTTGATCGGCTCCGCGTTGAGGTAGTGCAACTTCTCGCGCCCCCGCCACACGGTGGTGATGAGGTTGGCGGATTCCAGCACGGCGAGGTGCTTGCTCACCGACTGGCGGGCCATCGACAACCGCGAGCACAGATCCCGCAGCGTCTGGCCGTTGCGGTCGTTGAGGCTGTCGAGAAGCAAGCGCCGATTCGGGTCGGCCAGCGCCTTGAAAACGTCGTCCATCCCTGCCACCTGGTTCATGCAGCCGGTTGGCTGCACGTCTGACGATAGGCAGCCGTTCGGCTGCGTGTCAATGGTGAGGGTGGGGCCATGCCTCATTGTCGAGCGCCCGCTCATTGCCACGCGACGCCGAGAGTCGAGTGAGCCAGGACCCCTGCCGTTTCGATCCAGAGGTCCGGAACAGGGTCACCGCCCGGGTCGGGTCGTTCGCGGCTAGCGCCTTACGCCCGAGTTTTGCGGCGCTCCTGTAGCGGATGGCGTCGATTTCGGTAGTGCTCAGGGTCCAGCCGGTGCCCTCCGTCAACACGAAGCCGTCTCCCAGGGCGCGACGCAGCGACGAGATGTCGGTCTGCAACGCCTTGGTGGCTGTCCGCGGTGGGTCATCGCCCCAGAGCAGCGCGACGAGAGTGTCGGCCGACACGACCGAACCGCCGCCAGGAACCCCCATCCACCTCTTGGAGCGTAATTACACCGCGATCGTCTGAAAGCCGATTCAACATGCGGTCGAGAACAAGTAAAAAACCTCTGAGCTGGGTCTTTGCGCTAGCAACGAAATGCCGTCGTCGCAGCGCCGTCGCTGTGGCAGGCTCAGCTCGTGGACCTGCCCACACCGGATCCCGCCCTGCCCCATCTGGCCGATGTGGTGCCGTCGATCCTGTCGGCGATGGGCGCCGGCGGGTTCGAGAACTCCCTCGGGCTCGTCGATGACCTAGGCGGGGCCTGTGTCCTGCTGATCGACGGTTTGGGCGCCGAACTTCTCGACCGCTACGCCGCCGATGCACCCACGATGGCGTCGCTCCGAGGTAGGACGTTGACCGTCGGCTTCCCGTCGACCACCGCCGCGGGGCTGGCGGCGGTCGGCACCGGCCGCCGTTCCGGCGAACACGGGTTCGTCGGCTATTCGTTCCGAGTCCCGGACGCCGGCGTTATCAACGCCCTGCGTTGGCGCCCGCACCCCTGGGGCCAGGACCTTCGGGGCACTGTCATCCCTGAACAGATGCAACCACTGCCCACCACCTTCGAGCGGGCCACCTCGGCGGGCGTTGCCGTCAGCATCATCTCCGGGGCCGAGTTCACCGGCTCCGGCCTCACCCGCGCCGTGCTTCGCGGCGGACGCTACGTGGGTGTTCATGCGCTCGGCGATCTCGCGGCGGCGGTGCAGACCACGCTCTCCGAGGGCGGATTCTGCTACGGGTACCACGCTGAGCTCGACATGCTGGGCCACCTGTACGGCCCGGGCTCGACGCAATGGCGCATGCAGCTGCGGCAGATCGACACGCTCATCGAATCGGTGGTCGAGGCGTTGCCGCCGGGCGGGCTGCTGGCCGTGGTGGCCGACCACGGGATGGTCGAGGTCTCGTCGAGCGAGACGATCGACATCGATGGCACCCCCGCGCTGCTCGACGGCGTGGAGGCGGTCGCCGGAGAGGCGCGCGCCCGGCACGTCTATATAGAGGAAGGTTCGCAGGGCGATGTGCTCGAGGCCTGGCGAACCGTGCTGGGTGAGCGTGCGTGGGTGCTCTCCCGGGAGGAAGCCATCGAGGCCGGCTGGTTCGGACCCCAGGTCAGCGACGAGGTTCGGCCCCGGATCGGCGATATCGTGGCCGCCGCCCGCGACACCGCGGCGATCGTGCGGCGCACCGCCGAACCGCTGGAATCATCACTGATCGGACACCACGGGTCGCTCACCTTCGCTGAACAGACGGTGCCGTTGCTGCTGGCGCGCGGCTGAGCTTTCGTAGCAACCCTCGCGGTACACGGCAGATTGACTGGGGTCCAACGTGATTCAGGCCGTGATGCGGCATCGCATCGGCAATTCGATTGCTACACGGCCTAATTCGCCCAGCGGCAATAGACGTTGCTGAGTCAACGCCAAAAGGGCGATTCCGCAATGCTATTCGTGAAGTAGGCAATAGAAACCGCAGGCTGTGAAGGCGATCACAGAATTTGGTGGCCTTGTCCGGAAACTTGTAGCGTCCGACCGCGTGTTTGCTATTGCCACGCTTTTGACGCTTGTAAACCAGGTGTCCGGCACGCCGTACGTCACCGGCGGCGACTCGCCTGCCGGTACGGACTGCTCGGGCCTGGTGTCTTGGGTGACGAATGCAGCGACCGGTCGGCCCGTGTACGGCGACCGGTTCAACACGGGAAACATCGAGAGCGCGCTGCTCGAGCGTGGGTTCCAGTACGGCACCCAGCCGGGCGCGCTGGTCGTCGGCTGGAACAGCGGCCACACCGCGGCCACCCTGCCCGACGGCACTCCCGTCTCGTCCGGTGAGGGCGGCGGCGTGAAGATCGGTGGCGGCGGCGCCTACCAGGACCAGTTCACCAACCACATGTTCCTGCCGGTGCCGCCTGAGCAGCCGATGGTCCCGGGTGCCCCGCCCGCGCCGGTGGTGATGATGGCGGGGCACGAGCCCGCCCCGCCGGCCGCTCCGTTCGCCCCGCCACCGCCTCCGGCTCCGGCCCCGCCGCCGGGCGATCCGTTCGCCCCGCCGCCCCCTCCGCCGCCGGCTCCGATGCCGGGCGCCCCGTTGGCACCCCCGCCGCCGCCGCCTCCGGCCGACCCGTTCGCGCCGCCGCCGCCGGCTCCGATGCCTCCGGCCTGAGCGCGACCCGCGCCCGGATAGCCTCTGCGGCGTGATCGTGCTTCTTCCGCCCTCGGAGACCAAACGGGTCGGAGGCGACGGGCCCCCACTGCGGGTGGAGTCGCTCAGCTCGCCTGAGCTCGGGCCCCTACGTGCCGAACTGCTCGACGAGCTGGTGGAATTGGCCGCCGACCGGTCTGCCTGCCGGCGCGCCCTGGGGCTCTCCGCATCGCAGGACGTCGAGATCGAGCGCAACGCGGAGTTGCGCGTGGCGCCGACGTTGCCGGCGATCAGCCGCTACACAGGTGTCCTCTACGACGCGCTGGACGTCGGATCGCTGCGCGGTGCCACCGCAGCGCGGGCAAGGGCGCGGCTGGCCGTCGGCTCGGCGTTGTTCGGACTGCTGCGCGCCGACGATCCGGTCCCGGCCTATCGGCTCTCGGCGACGTCGAAGCTTCCCGGCCGGCCGTCATTGGCGACGCGGTGGCGCCCACTGCTGGAACCCGTGCTGGCCGACTGGGCAATCGACAACCTGGTCGTCGACCTCCGCTCCGGTTCGTATGCGGCGCTCGGCCGGCTGCCCAACGCGGTACGCGTGGACGTCGTCGCCGAGCATCCAGACGGGCGCCGCAGCGTGGTGACCCACTTCAACAAGGCGCACAAGGGGCGACTCGCCCGCGTACTGGCGGGCACGCGATCCGAACCCGCCGATGCGGCCGCGGTCGCAGCAGTGGCGCGCCGCGCCGGTATGCGGGTGGAACGCCGCGGAGACGAGCTGACCGTCGTCGTCGCCGCCTGAGCGGACCGCCGTCAGATCTTGACGGTCATGTCGCTGGTGTAGAACTCCTTGGGGTCCTGGGAGAACGGGTCGGGCCGCGTGATCCACACCCAAGCCCCCGTCGCTCCCGGTTCGATGCTGTCGTGGAGGCTGACGGTGCCGTGACCGACACCGTTGGTCTGCAACGTAGCCATGGCGACACCGGGATCGCTGCCGAGGCAGGGTGCCGACGACGGCCGCGGAACCTGAATGAGCCGGACGTCGTAGCGCATGTTGGGTACGGCCACGTCGAGCGTGACATCCGCGGACAGATTCGACCCGCTCGACCTGATGACGCTCGTGCCCCGCCCATAGCCGGTCGGGCCGTTGTAGTCGGTCTCGCTGAAATCGCAACGCCGCGACACCTGGTTCATCGGGACGAACGTGTCATTGGCCGCCGCGATGCCGGCGGTCAGCAACCCGAGGGGCGCCGCGGTCGTGAGCGCAGCGGCCGAGGCCATCAGTCGGATCGATCGGCGCATGTCTTCGTCCTCGTTCCTCATCCGCGGTGTGTAGCGACCGGATTGACCGTCGTCGCTACCGTAAACCACCCGCCTCCCGCGCCGGAACGGTTCGCCGGGTGTTCAGCGCCTGGGCGATCAGTCGCGGCACTCGACGACGTCGTAGGCGCCGTCGGCATACCGCGCCCTGATCAACTTCTTGTCGAACTTGCCGACGCTGGTCTTGGGCACCTCCTCGACGAACGCCCAACGCTCCGGCAACCAGAACCGGGGTACGTTGTCGCTCAGATGTTTCCGCAACTCGTCCGGGGCTACGGATGCGCCCTTGTCGAGGACCACCGCTGCCAACGGCCGCTCCTGCCAACGGTCGTCGGGCACCGCGACGACCGCCGCCTCGTACACGGCGGGGTGGTCCATGATGCGCAGCTCCAACTCCACAGACGAGATCCATTCCCCACCGGACTTGATCACGTCCTTGGCCCTGTCGGTTAACGTGATGAAGCCTTGAGGATCGATCTTTCCGACGTCACCGGTGCGCAACCATCCCTCGTCGAACTTGCTCGAGTCGGCGTTGAGGTAGTACGAGCCGGTGATCCACGGGCCGCGGATCTCGATCTCGCCCACGGCTTTCCCGTCGCTGGGCAGGACCGCGCCCTGGTCGTCGACGATGCGGATCTCCACGCCGCACAGTGCGCGGCCGGCCGCGGCTCGCAACGTCCAGTGGTCGTCACCGGTCACTTCCGGCGGCGGGACTGCGATCGCCGCGAGCGGAGAGGTTTCGGTCATGCCCCAGCCCTGCCGGATGACGACGTCGAAGCGCTCTTGGTATTCCTTCATCATCGCCAGTGGGACCGCCGATCCGCCGCAGCAGACGTTGCGCAGCGACGAGATGTCCCTGTCCGGGTTGGCGTGCAAGAAGTTGAGCACGTCGTTCCATATCGTCGGCACCGCCGCCGACACGGTCGGACGGTGACGCTCGATCATGTCGACCAGCGGGGCGGCCTGCAGAAATCGGTCGGGCAGCAACAGATCGGCGCCGGCCATCACCGACGCATACGGCTGACCCCACGCGTTGGCGTGAAACATCGGAACGACAGTCAACACGCGGTCTCCGTCGGCCAGACCGATGCCGTTGGCCGAGCACACGGCCATCGAGTGCAGATACGTCGACCGGTGGCTGTAGACAACGCCCTTCGGGTTGCCGGTCGTGCCGCTGGTGTAACACATTGCGGCGGCGCTCTTTTCATCGAGATCCGGCCAGTCGTACTCGAGCGGCTGCTCGGCGATGAGGTCGTCGTACCGAATCACCGTGCGCCCGGTGTCGGCGAGTTCGGTGATGTCGCCGTCCCCGACCGCGACCACGGTGTGCACGGTTGTCAGCTGCGGCAGGATCGGCGCGAACAACGCGACGAGCGACATGTCCACCAGTACAACGGAATCCTCGGCCTGGTTGGCGATGAACGCGACCTGATCGCCGCCCAGGCGGATATTGAGTGTGTGCAGAACCGCGCCCATGCATGGCGCGGCGAAGTAGGCCTCGAGGTGTTCCTGGTTGTTCCACATGAACGTGGCGACCCGTTGCCCCTCGGTCACGCCGAGCGCACGCAGCCCGTTGGCCAACCGGGCCACCCGGCTTCCGAGCTCGCCGTAGCTGATCTCTCGCGAACCGTCGGGCGTCGCGGTGATCACCTTGCGGCCGGAGTGCCACCCCGTACCGTGTCGCAGGATCGTGGTCAGGGTCAGTGGAAAGTCCTGCATAGTGCTGTCCATCGGCACCTCCCGTGCGGCTGGATCGATAGCGCCATGATGGTCCATGTCCTGGCGTTTCGACAGGAAACCGGGTATCGCGTCGCTAGCATCTGCGGTCATGGCCCAACCGAGCTATCCGCCCGCCTACCCGATGCCGCAGCCCCCCAAGCGGCCGGTGTCCGGCGCGGACATCACGGCTTCCATAGTCGCCCTGGTGATGACCGCAGCGATGATCGTTGTCGGCGCGGTGTTCGGGCTCTTCTCCCTCGCGTTTCTGGATCACTGCCCTCCCGAGAGTTGCAGCGAGGCGGGCGCGGTCGGCGCGATCATCAACGCGCTGTTGATCGCCGCCGCCATCGGTGTGGCCGGGTTGATCGTCACGGTCGTGCAGCTGGTGCGGCGCGAGCGTGGCTGGCCGTTCGCGCTGGGAACCTTCGGGCTCTGCCTGGCTACGCTCATCGTCGGGGGCTTCTTCTACACGTTGGCGGTCGGCTGAAACACCCGAGCGCCCGGGCAATTTGGCCTACCGTGGGTCGCGTGGAAACACACCCGGCAAAAGCCCCCGGCCTGGTAGCGGTCGAGGCACTGCGCTCAGGGGACCCTGTCGTCGATGTCAACGGTGGCGGTCAGCATTACACGGTGTTGGAGGCCAAGGACCTCGGCGAGGGATGTGTCGTCCTCGAACTCGAGTCGAAGGCCCACGACGAACTGCGGGTGATCGAGATGACGTTCCCCGCCGGTTATCAGATGGAAGTATCGCCCCGCCGACTGCTGTAGACCGCCGTCGGCGCACCTCAGATGGGAGTACGCGTGCTGCGCGATATCCGCGAGTTGTCCGATTCACCCGAGGAGTATGCAGAGGAACTGCGCAGGCGCTGGGGCGGACTGCTGAGTTATCGGTACATCGGCCGCAGTTACGCGCAGATGGACCTCGTCGAGGAGGACAACACGGTCACCGTGCGCCGCGACATGCGCGACGCGGCCGGTGGGCTGCTGTTCGCCGTGCTGGGCATCTCGGCACCCGAGAGCGGCCACATGTCCGACCTGGAGGCGGTGCCGAACCCGGTCATCCATTCCTGCCAAATCCTCGACCCGGGGCGCGACGTCGGATGCTTCGAGGTGGTATCCGAGGAACTGAGGGTCGGCCGCCAGATGGGCTACAGCCGCGCAAAGATCGTCGACGCCGACAAGCCGGACCGCGTGCTCGCCCTGATCGAGGGGCAGGGCGTCAGCATCGGCGTCCCGCCCGATGGGCTGGGACGGATGGAAGCCAACCCGCTCGAGATCGTCGACTCGCCCGACCTGCCGCCGCTGTGGCAGGTCTTCGGTGGCCGTCGTCGGTCCGACGGGCGCTGGGGGCTGCCGGACCTCTCGGCCGAGGTCGCATCGCCCGATGCGGCCCTACACGTCGGGCCGCAGTTCGTCATCCTCGAGACCGCCGCCATCGACGCCGCGGCCACCGCCGCGGGGACCGACCGCCTTCACGGGGTGTCCTGCCACGTCATGTTCATGGCGCGCGGTAAGGCCGGCCCGTTCCGGGTCGAGACCGAACCGGTGCGCGGGTCCGATGGCACCTTTGCGGTCCGGGCGGTTATGCATGACGAGGGCGTCGACGACCGAGTCACCACCGCCGCGTCGTACGTGTTTCGGGTGGCCTAATCGGGTGATCGGCCGGACGCCATGAGACACTTTCGCCATGGTTGTCGCAATCGCCCGCCCCAAGCTCGAGGGCAGCGTCGCTGTCGGTGAGGATCGACGCATCGGCTTCGCCGAGTTCGGTGACCCGCAAGGCCGCGCCATCTTCTGGCTGCATGGCACCCCGGGTGCCCGCCGTCAGATACCGATGGAAGCGCGCATCTATGCGGAGAAGGCGAACATCCGCCTGATCGGCCTCGACCGGCCCGGGATCGGGTCCTCGACCCCGCACCGGTACGAGCGGGTCGTCGACTTCGCCGTTGACCTGCGCACCATCGCCGACACGCTTGGCATCGACAAGATGGCCGTGGTCGGCCTCTCCGGCGGTGGTCCGTACACCCTCGGGTGCGCGGCCGCGATGCCCGACCGCGTCGTCGTCGCGGGCGTTATCGGCGGCGTCGCGCCCACGGTCGGCCCCGACGCGATCCACGGCGGCCTGATGGGCAACCTAGGCACACGCGTCGCACCGCTGCTGCAGTACGCGGGAATCCCGGTCGGGCTACTGGCCTCGGCACTGGTCCGGTTTATCAAGCCGGTCGCCTCCCCCATCACCGACCTCTACGGTCGCGTGTCACCCGAGGGCGATCGCCGGCTTCTGGCCCGGCCGGAGATCAAGGCGATGTTCCTCGACGACCTGCTCAATGGCAGCCGTAAGCAGTTGGCGGCTCCGTTCTCCGACATCGTCGTGTTCGCCCGTGATTGGGGCTTCCGGCTCGATGAGATCACCGTGCCGATCCGGTGGTGGCACGGCGACGCCGACCACATCGTTCCGTTCCGTCACGGTGAGCACGTCGTCTCGAAGCTCCGCGACGCCCAGCTGTACACGATGCCCGGTGAGAGTCACCTCGCCGGCCTTGGCCGCGCCGAGGAAATCCTGCAGACAACGATGAAGGTGTGGGACGAATACCAGACCCAGCGTCCCTGACCGCGGGGCCTGTCAGAAACCGAACCCGAGCTCCGCGGGCACATCGCTGGCGAACGCCTCATCAAGTTGGACGACGACTCCGAAATCGTTCGCGCGCAATCGGTTCGCGGCCGCGAACGCAGATGCAGGATGGCTCCCGAGATAGAGGCTGCCTAACACGTCGTGACCCAGTCGCACCTCGGCAGCCGCATCGGTGCGTTTGCAGCGGGCGCGGCCGTCGCGGATATCAAGCGCGTACCGGCCGCCGTCCCCGCGGAAGCCGTCGGACACCTCGAGGATCGTAGACACCTCAGCCCGGTATGTGCGGGCCTCCAGCGCGGCCGGGATATCCATGAGGCGTAGCCAAAGGTCGTCTTGGTGGTGGCTGAGGCGGGCGGCCCGCGCATCGGTCAGCAGATAGGGCAATGGGTCGGCGGGGTGAGTGGCGAACCGGACGGTCTCCATCAGATCCAGCCCGAGCAGCGCCCGGCACAGGGCGGCGTGCGCGTCGCGAGTGACCGCGGTGAGCTCGGCGACCCGCACGAACATCGGATCATCACCAAAAACCCGATACAACGCGTAACCGTCGGGATGCAACAGCGTGAACCACGCGGTACCGCCTCGTCGATGCGGCTCTCGATCAGCGAGCAACTCGTCCCAGAGAGGTCGGGGCCGCAGCAGGCCGCCCGGCGTGGCGATCCGCCAGCGCTCATAGATCGCCGCGAGCTCTCCGCGGTGTTCGGTCGCGGTGACCATCCGTACCTGACCCGGATCGGGAGCGTCGTCGCGGAAGCGCGCGACCCGCCGGTCGACGGTGAGCTCCTGCTCGATGGTCGCGGGTCCGTAGCCGAATCGGCCGTAGATGCCGCCCTCACTGGCGGTGAGTCCAGCGAGCGGATAGGCCTGCGCGGCGATACGTCCGTGCAACTCTGTGTACATCGCGCGCAGCAGGCCTCGGCGGCGATGCGTCGGGGCTACGGCGACGAGTGTGACACCAGCCATCGGTAGCACCGCGCCGCCCGGGACCGTCAGCCGCAGATCGAGATAGTGCGCCATCCCCACGACGTCGTCTCCATTACACGCAACTACCGAACCGCCGTCAGGAATCAGCGTCCGCCACGCGTCAAAGGCCTCCTGCGGAATGAATGTTCCAAAGCTGGTCGCGTCGAGCAGCGCGATCGCCGGCCAGTCGGCGTCGGTCGCGGACCGAATCGCTACCGCTGGATCAGAGGATGGCACGTGCTACGACGCTGCCACACGGAACTGTCGCGGCGCACTCGAATTTAGCCGCTGCGGGCCAGCCAGCCGGACACCGTGGCCAGGTCCCGGCTGTAGGCCATCAGGATGTCGTCGTGGTACAGCGCGCCGCCGCTGATGGCGTCGTTTCCCTGCCAGATCACGTGGATACGCACCGGGCTGCGCGTGTAGTAGTCGGTACGGTCCGCGTCCCTGCGGTGCCATCCGGCCTCTACGGCGCGTTCAGACATCTCCTCGCGCGCGTTCTCCGCCATCGGTACTCCTCCTGTGTCGGACCCGTAGGTTAGCCGATCCGCATGGGACCGCTGCAGGAGGCGTCGGACCCGCATCAGTGGTCTGGCGCTGCGAACTTGACGACGAGGACGTCGCGGCGCGCAGGTCTGGACGGATCGAGGGGCCGAATGGGTGTCACGCCGTGAAGGGTACGACGGTCGTCGCCGAGCAGGAGCGTGCCCGGCTCACGCAACGTCGTCGACAACAGCTCGCGGCCGTCGGGATCGAACACTGAACTGGCCCCGCCCATGGCGTTGACGCGTCCGATCAACAGAGACGTCACCAACGTGACGCCATCGCGATGCAGCCCCTCTGGAGTCGCGTCACCGCCACCGGATGCCGAGGCGAGAACCCGAAATGGGGCGACCTTCACGCTCCAGCGCCGCCGCTCCTCGAGCATCGTGGCCGCTTCCCAAGGAACCGCAGCAGGCGGTGCAGGAGTGGCTCATCGACGAAGGCCTCCGTCAACGGTTCGAAGTGGCGGCTGCGGTCGACATAGAGCGGGTTGGACGCCTCGGGCTGGACGAACGCGTCCGGGCTGAGGAGTTCAACGGCGCCGTCGATCGGATTGGACAGGAAGTGTCCGTAGCGGCGCAGTCGCTGGGTACCGAGCTCGGCGGCGTACGGGTCGACGACCAGATCGTCCCAATGCCGGCTGAACCGTTCCCAATCCCGTCGGTCAGTGCCGAGGCTCGCATCGAGTTCGGCCGGGGCCACCAAGTACGTCCCGTCGGCGATCAATCGGTGCTGGGCGAGTGTCATCTCGCGCCGGGATTACCCCCGCTGACGTCGGGATAACGTCACGAGCGTCAGCTCAGCGCGCGGCGCAGCAGGTGCATGGCCACGGTGGTGGACCGCTCGCGGATGTCGGCTCGGTCGCCGGGCATCCGCAGCGACCTCGTCACCGCAGTGCCGTCCGCTAGCTTCAGGCTGAAACACACTGTGCCGACCGGCTTCTCCTTCGTTCCGCCGCCGGGTCCTGCGATGCCGGTGATCGCGACCGCGGTGTCCGCGCCGAACCGATTCAGGGCCCCGTCGGCCATCGCTTCGGCGACGGGTTCGGAGACCGCGCCGTGCTGTTCGATCAGCGCGGGGTCGACGCCGAGCAATTCGGACTTGGCGTCGTTAGCGTAGGCCACCACCGCGCCCGCGACGTATGCCGACGACCCGGCGAGGTCGGTCAGCCGCGCCGCCAGCAGCCCGCCGGTGCACGACTCCGCGGTCGCGATGCGGCGCCCGGTCAGCAGCCTGGCCACCTGGTCGTCGATGCGCGAGCCGTCCTCGGAGAACACCGCATCACCATGACGATCGCGCAGCAGAGCCATCAGCTTCGCGTAGGTCTCGGCGGCGTCGGGCTCATACCGAGTGACGACCTCGAGTTCACCGCGCCGCAGGCAGGTGGTGATCTCGAGCCGTCCGAAGCCGTCGATCTCGCGTTCGGCGTCGCGCAGCGTGTCGGCCAGACCGGACTCGGGAAGCCCGAACATCCGTACCATCTCCTGGCGGTAGACCGTGCGGTCCGCGATCGCCTTCTGCACGGCAGCGGTCTGCAACGCCAGCGGCCACATGGGCTGCAGCTCGCGTGGCGGACCCGGCAGCACGACAACTGTCGGCATGCCGGGGACCACCACACCCGGCGCGGTGCCCACCGGATCGATGACTTCAGCGCCTTCGGGGATCAGGGCCTGTTTGCGGTTGGCCGCCCGGATGGCCTCGGCGTCGACGTCCGGGAAGCGTGCCATCAGCCGCAATACGATGTCGGCGATCTTCTCCTCAAGTCGGTTGTCCAACACCAACTCTCGGCCGCTGAACCGAGCCACGGTCTCGACGGTCATATCGTCGGCGGTGGGCCCCAGGCCGCCAGTGGTGATGATGAGGTCCACGCCCTCGGCGGCCAGGAAACGTAGCTGGGCCTCGATGTCGCCGGGCCGGTCGCCGCATATCGTGATGTGGGCCAGCTCGACACCCAACTCCAGCAGCCGGTCGGCGAGCCAGGGTCCGTTGAGGTCTTGGATCCGGCCGGTGAGGACTTCCGTACCGGTGACGACGATGCCCGCGCGTGCGCTCACGATTGACGACGATACGCACCCGCCACAGCGGAGGCGCACGGCGGTAATGTCATTACCCATGACCGCGCCAAAGTCGCTTCGCGAGTTGTTCGACCAACTCGGCCTGACGGAGGTGCCGTCGCCCGAGGGCACCGTGACGATGGAGATGCCGGTCGACGAGCGGACCACCAATACCGCGGGCGGTCTGCAGGGCGGATTGATCGCGACGATGGCCGACGTGACGGCGGGCCAACTCGCCTCTCGAGTCACCCCGTTCGGCCAAGCCATCGCCACCACCGACCTGTTCATCCGCTACCTGCGGCCCATCAAGATCGGGCCGGCGAGGGCGGTCGCGCGGATCCTGCGTACCGGTAAACGTTCGGCGGTCGTGCAGGTCGACATCTACCGCGGCAATGACGACGAGGTCGGAGCGACTGCGACGGTGAACTTCGCCGCCGTCGACTGACCTGACCCGAACTGCGCCGCCGCCGGCCGACCCACCCCTCGCCGACTAGACCCCTGGCCGAGGGTGGGGTTATGTCACGCTCTCGCCGCTCGCGACGTGCGGGTAACCCACGTTCGGCGCCAGATCTACTTGTGCGGGACGTCGTTGGTCAGGCCGCCGTCCATGACGTACTCGGCGCCAGTCGAGTATCGGGACTCGTCGCTGGCAAGGAAGACGATGAAGGTCGCCACCTCGTCGGGCTGACCGGGCCGGCCGAGCGGGATCCGCAGCATGTTGTCCGGGAAGTGCTTGGTCATCGGCGTGCGGATGAAGCCGGGATGCACCGAGTTGACCCGAATGTTGTGCGGGCCGAGTTCGAGTGCCGCCGACTTGGTCAGCCCGCGCACCGCCCATTTGGAGGCGACGTACGGGTGCACCATCACCGCGCCGCGCAATCCCTCGATCGAGGAGATGTTGATGATGGATCCGCCCCCTGCGGCTTTCATCGCCTCGACCGAATGCTGCATACCGAGGAAGGTGCCGGTGAGGTTGACGTCGATGACCTTCTGCCACTTGGCCATGTCGAACTGACCGATCTGCCCGAGCGCGACCGTCCCCGCGTTGTTCACCAGCACGTTGAGCTTGCCGAATTCGTTCACCGCGCTGGCGACCGCGGCCTCCCACTGGTCGGCCTGGGTGACGTCGAGGTGCACGTAGCGGGCTGACTCGCCGATCTCGTCGGCCAGCGCCTTGCCCTTCTCGTCGAGGATGTCGCCGATCACCACCTTGGCACCCTCGGCAACCAGTGCACGGGCGTCGGCCGCGCCCATCCCCTGCGCTCCGCCACTGATCAGAGCCACCTTGTCGTCCACACGTCCCATGGGGCGTCAGGCTACCGCACCCCACGCAGAACTAGAACCTGTTCCAATTTGGCTGGCCACCACGCATACTGCTGGCCATGGCTATTCGTGTGGCGCTCATCGGAACCGGCAACTGCGGCAGCCTCGCACTGAAGCAACTCATCGACGATGCGCGGTTCGATCTCACCGGCGTGTGGGTCTCGTCGGGGGCCAAGCTGGGCAAGGACGCCGGCGAGTTAGCCGGCCTCAACGTCACCACCGGCGTGACCGCGGTCGGTGATCTCGACGCGATCATCGCCGGCGCACCGGAGTGCGTCGTCTACTGCGCGATGGGCGACACCCGACTGCCCGACGCGATGGCCGACGTTCGCAAAATCCTCGCGGCGGGCATCGATGTCGTCGGCTCCGGTCTCGGCGTGCTGCAATACCCGTGGCAGGTGATCCCCGACAAGTACATCCAGCGCGTCGAAGACGCTGCGCGAGAGGGTAATTCGACGGTCTTCATGACCGGCGTCGACCCGGGCTTCGTGACCGACCTGCTCCCCTTCGCGCTCGCCGGAACGTGTCAGAGCATCGAACAGATCCGCACGATGGAGATCGCCGACTACGCGAGCTACGACGGCGCCACCGTCATGTTCGACGTGATGGGGTTCGGGAACGAGATCGGTGACCTCCCGATGCTGTACCAGCCGGGGGTGCTGAGCATCGCCTGGGGCACCGCGATCCGGCAGCTCGCCGCGGGTCTGGGCATCGAGGTTGACGAGATCAAGGACTCCGTCGAACAGGAGCCTGCCCCCGAGGACTTCGACGTCGCGGTCGGCACGATCAAGAAGGGCACGGTGGCCGCCGTGCGCTTCTTGATCGAGGGCATGGTCAAGGGCCGGCCGGCGATCGTCGTCGAGCACGTCACGCGGTTGCGGGGCGACCTGCGACCGGACTGGGCGCAACCCGCACAGCCGGGCGGTTCGTACCGCGTCGAGATCACCGGCGAACCGTCCTATGTCATGGACATCTGCCCGACCAGTCGCAATGGCGACCACAACTACGCGGCGATCCTCGCCGCGGCCGGCCGCATCGTCAACGCGATCCCGGACGTGGTGGCGTCCGCGCCGGGGATCCGGACCACTTTGGACATGCCGCTCGTGACGGGCAAGGGGTTGTACTCGGCTCAGTAGGCTGACGAGGTTATGAGCCTGCAGTCGGCGGTACCGGAGCCCGTGGACGCTGTAGCCGAAGTCGCCGCGGGCCCGCAGGGTCCCCGCATCGGAGCGTTCTTCGACCTCGACGGCACGCTGGTCGACGGCTTCACGGCCACGGCACACGCCGCCGATCGCATCCGTCGCAGACAGGCGCGCATCGGTGAGGTACTCGGTGTGGTCGAAGCGTCGCTGCGATACCGGTTGGGCCGCATGCAATTCGAGCGGCTACTTACCCGCGCGGCCGGTTACCTGCGCGGCGAGTCCCTGGCCGAACTCGACCTGCTCGGCGAGCGGCTCTTCGTCGAGCGGGTGGCGGCGCGCGTGTTCCCCTACATGCACGAGATCGTCCAAGCCCACCAGCAGCGCGGTCACACCGTCGTGCTCAGCAGCTCGGCGCTGACCATCCACGCCGAGCCCGTCGCCCGGTTCACCGGTATCGACCACGTGTTGTGCAACCACTTCGAGGTCGACGAAGCCGGCCTCCTCACCGGGCGAATCATGAAGCCCGTCATCTGGGGCGCCAACAAATCGACCGCGGTGCAGCGTTTCTGCGAGGCCAATGATGTTGAACTGCATCGAAGTTACTTCTATGCCGACGGCGACGAGGACTCGGTGCTGATGGCTCTTGTCGGCAATCCGCGGCCGGTGAACCCGCGCCCCGGTCTCGCCGCGATGGCGGCCGAGCGCGGATGGCCGGTGCTACAGGTCGAGGGGGCGAGCAACCGCAGGCGGGTGTCGTTCCGGAGGCTGATCGGTTACGACTGACACCGTTGCTCCCGGCGCGCCGAGCCTGCGCTTTCTGACGTATTTCGGCCGAATCCCGTCATAAAGCGAAGTCTCGGCGAAGGATTGGGCCGTGGCCGGAACGTTCAACGACGTCGCGGCGGTCGTCGCCACCGGCGATTTTGCCGCAGCCTTGTCCTGGTATTACCAGCTGATGGGGCGCGGCCCCGACCTTGAGCCGATCGAAGGCGTCGCAGAGTGGCAGATCGCCGCGACCGCGTGGCTGCAGCTCATCGAGGACCACACGCGGGCTGGTCGATCGGCGGTCCGGATCGGAGTCGACGATCTCGACGCGCAGATCGCCGAGCTGAGGCAGCTGGATATCGACACCGGAGAGGTCGTCGTGATCGCCGACCTGGTAAAGGTCGTTGACGTCGTCGATCCCGACGGTAACGAGGTCTCTTTCGTACAGGACCTTGGCGCGTACTAAACTAGAACACGTTTCAATTTGAGCAGCCCACCACCAAGGAGCAGGCATGCGCACCCCGATCTGTAACGACCTCGGCATCGAGTACCCGATCTTCGCGTTCACCCACTGCCGCGACGTGGTGGTCGCCGTGAGCAAGGCCGGCGGTTTCGGCGTGCTCGGCGCCGTCGGATACACCCCGGAACAGCTCGAGATCGAGCTCAAGTGGATCGACGAGAACATCGGAGACCACCCATACGGCGTAGACATCGTGATCCCGAACAAGTACGAGGGCATGGACTCCGCCGATATGGATCCGGAGGTGCTCAAGAAGACGCTCAACGATCTCGTCCCGCAGGAGCACATCGACTTCGCCAAGAAGATCCTCTCCGAGCACGGCGTCCCGGTCGACCACAGCGACGACGACGCGTTGCAACTGCTTGGTTGGACCGAGGCCACTGCCACACCGCAGGTCGAGGTCGCGCTGCGGCATCCGAAGTGCACGCTGATCGCCAATGCGCTCGGCACTCCCCCCGCCGACATGATCAAGCACATCCACGACGAAGGCCGTAAGGTCGCCGCGCTGTGCGGTTCGCCGTCGCAGGCGCGCAAACACGCCGACGCCGGCGTGGACATCATCATCGCCCAGGGCGGCGAAGCCGGCGGGCACTGCGGCGAGATCGGCTCGATCGTGCTGTGGCCGCAGGTCGTCAAGGAGGTCGCGCCGGTGCCCGTGCTGGCCGCCGGCGGCATCGGCAGCGGTGAGCAGATCGCGGCGGCGCTGGCGCTCGGGACACAAGGCGCCTGGACGGGTTCGCAGTGGGTGATGGTCGAAGAGTCGGAGAACACCCCGGTTCAGCACGCCGCGTACGTCAAGGCCACCAGCAAGGACACCGTGCGCAGTCGGTCGTTCACCGGTAAGCCCGCGCGGATGCTGCGCAACGAGTGGACCGAGGCGTGGGAGGATCCCAACAACCCCAAGCCGCTCGGAATGCCGTTGCAGTACATGGTTTCCGGGATGGCGGTGGCCGCCACCCACAAGTACCCGAACGAGTCCGTCGACGTGGCGTTCAACCCGATCGGTCAGGTCGTCGGGCAGTTCAGCAAGGTCGAGAAGACCGCGACGGTAATCGAGCGCTGGGTGCAGGAGTACCTCGAGGCGACGGGCAGGCTCGACGAGATCAACGAGGCCGCCTCGGTCTGATTTCGGTGCGGTTCGCTGCGCTGAGCGCGACAAGCGACACCGAAATCACTCGGTGAGAAGTCGCTGCGTGGCCCGTTCCACCAATTCCCGTCTGGTCAGTCCGCCGTGGTCGGCTGCGATGAAGTGACCTCCGATCGCCAGTGAGAAGGCGAGCATCGCGCGGGCTTCGACGTCGGCGGCGTCGTCGACGAAAGTGCCTATGAGAGTGCGCAGATACTCCATCCGACGGTTGTCGACACGACGAAGGCGCCGAGCCACCTCGCGATCGCGGCGGGCCCAGTCACGCACCGCCAGGTCGACCGGGAGAAGTTCCTTCGAGAACGTGAGCAGACCGGCCTTGCGGACCTTTGCCCTGGCGTCTCCACCCTCGTACTCGACGCGTGCGAGCACGTCGTCGGTGCTCCGCTGCTCCCACGACTCCAACAGGGCGTCGAGGAAGTCCTGTCGATTGGTGAAGTGCCAGTAGAAGCCGCCACGCGTGACGCCCAACGCTTTGGCGAGTAGATCCACCCGAACGGCATCCGGCCCACCCGCTGCCAACGCCTCGAGTCCGGCGTCGATCCACCCGTTCCGTGGTGTGCGGATTTGAGCGACCATTCCTGTCCTCTCTGCCAGGGCCTTGACGGCGTTACGAATTCAAGTATACAGTGATGTATGTTTGACGGTGCGCGGCTCGATGTCATCGAGCATGTCGCCCGGCCCTGGCGGATCCACGAAATCGCCGAGGGCTTCGAGGTTCTCGACGTCTGGGCGTTGCCGACACCGGGACGGCGCGACGACTTCGACGAACTCGTGACACTGTGGCGCACATTCGATCCCGCGCGGACCTCCCCCGTCGTGCGCTTTCTGTTCGCAGCCCGGTGGGCGCTGGGCAGGTTATTTGCGCTCGACACGCCAGAGGCGGGCACGGGGGCACGCGTTCCTACCTTGCGAGACCGGATCACCCCCGAACTACGTTCGACCGCAACGCAACTCGACGTTGACGACGCTCACTTCCAGCCCCTGTATCGCATCGGTGACGAGTTCGCGATGGAGATCGCCAATCAGACCGTCCACGGGGTGCTGCACATCGGCTGGGTCGTCGACGCCACGGGTGTGCACCGCGGACAGATGGCGGTGCTGGTCCGGCCCAACGGTGTGATGGGCCGGATGTATCTGCGCGCAATCGCTCCCCTCCGCCACCTGGTCGTCTACCCGCTGATGCTGCGCGACATCGGCCGACTGTGGCGCAGCAGGCCGGGAGCGACACGACACGAAAGTAGGTCGCCATGACACGAACGCACGCCGCCGATCGCCGTGTTCGTCAGATCTCTCCATCCGAAGCGTTGCTCACCTCCAGCGCACTCGGGCGCATCGACTACGCCGACGCCTTCGAGGTCGGCATCGAGCATCCGCTCCAGCGCAACGCCGAAGAATGGCTGCGAACGGTTTTGGAGGACGCCCCGTTGCACACCCGGATCCGGCTGCTGTCGGCGTGGTCGGCAATCGGGCTCAAGCTACGTCTGCCGGGTTCGGCGGCGTCAATACTCGGGTGGGATATCCGTGACTGGGACGCCGATTCTGTGGTCGTCGGGGCCCACTCACGGATCGGAATGCCGGCAGAACTGGTCCTGCGTCGCGAGAACGGCGGGTTGTCGTTCGCGACGTTCGTCCGTCACGACAATGCGATCGTGCGCGGTTTGTGGGCGACGATCGAGACCTCGCACGTACAGACGGTCCGGTCGCTTCTCGAACGGGCCTGCCGCTAGGGCGCCGGTGCCGGTGGAGCAGGCGCGGGCGGTATCGCGGGCGCGGGCGGTATCGCGGGCGCGGGCGGCTCCGGCGCGACCGGAACGTAGGGTCCGGGGTTCTGGTCCGGAATCGGCGTGTTCATACCGCGCTGTGCGAGACCCATGATCAACGCTTCCTTACCGCTGATCTCCTGCCTCTGGACGGCGTGCCACAAGTCCTTCAGGTAGCTGACGTTCGGACTCTCGTGTCCTCGGCCGGTCGGATCAAGTACGGTCCCCGGCGGCAGCGTCTCCGGGCTCGCGAGGTGCGGGACAGGCTCGGGTGGGGTGGCCGGTGCTTCAGCGCCTTCAGGCGCGGGCGGCGGTACCGCGGGCGCCGGGCGCGTCAACGCCAACGGTGGCGGGGCGGGCGCCGGCGCAGCGGCTTCCAGGACCGGCGCGCTGTTGGGCGCCGCGGGGGGCGCTGGCGCAGGAGCGGGCGCGGCGGGTTCGGCGAGGGTCTGGGGCGCAGCGGCCATGATTGCGGCTGCGAATCCCGCGCCCAGCAGCGAAAGCTTCTTCGGGTTGATGATGATCCTCACCGCTGCCCCCTTTCCGGGTTACCGTCTAAGACCGAGCACCGGCCCTTCGACGGCGTCACTGTTGGTTCGAACAGTTTCGCAGAATTGTTACAGGAGTGCTCGTCGTGACCAAGAGGTCAATTAACGCGCCGCAGAGAACACGTTCCACTTCTCTTTTCGTCGTACTTTCCCGAACCCGCCTCACCAGCCCCTAACTGTGGTGTAGCAAGGCGGTGAGGGCACTAGACGACGTCATAGAGGGATGCAGCCATGCCGACTCCGAACCTTCCGCCCGGATTCGATTTCACCGATCCAGATATCTACGCCGAACGCCTGCCGGTCGACGAACTCGCCGAGCTGCGCAAGGTGGCGCCGATCTGGTGGAACGAACAGACGAAAGGCAATCTGGCCTTCGGTGACGACGGCTTCTGGGTGGTCACCAAGCACAAGGACGTCAAGGAGATCTCGCGACGCAGCGACATCTTCTCCAGTAACAAGAAGACCGCGCTGCCGCGCTATCGTGACGAGGCCGATCCCGAATCGCTCGAGGGCGGCAAGGTTGTCTTGCTCAATCAGGACGCCCCGCACCATACGCATCTACGTAAGATCGTCTCGCGTGCGTTCACCCCGCGCGCGGTCGAATCACTGCGCGCCGAACTGCGCGAGCGCGCGGCCAAGATCGTCAAGGCCGCCGCCGCCGAGGGCTCCGGCGACTTCGTCGAGCAGGTGTCGGCAGAGCTTCCACTGCAGGCGATCGCGGGGCTGATGGGTGTGCCGCAGGAAGACCGGATGAAGCTCTTCCACTGGTCCAACCAGATGGTGGGCGACCAAGATCCGGAGTACACCCGCAACGACCCCACGGCCGCGTCGGTCGAGCTGATCATGTACGGCATGCAGATGGCCGCCGAGCGTAGCAAGAACCCGGGCGACGATCTGGTCACGAAGCTCGTGCAGGCCGACGTCGAGGGGCACAAACTCACCGACGACGAGTTCGGCTTCTTCGTCATCCTGCTGGCGGTGGCGGGCAACGAGACGACGCGGAACTCGATCACCCAGGGCATGATGGCGTTCACCGATTTCCCGGACCAGTGGGAACTTTTCAAGCGGGAACGGCCCGCCACCGCCGCCGACGAGATCGTGCGCTGGGCCACCCCCGTGACGTCGTTTCAGCGCACCGCACTCGAGGACACCGAGTTGTCGGGCGTGAAAATCAAGAGGGGCGACCGGGTCGTCATGTTCTACCGGTCGGCCAATTTCGACGAAGAGGTCTTCGACGACCCCTACACCTTCAACATCCTGCGAGATCCCAACCCGCACGTAGGATTCGGCGGCACGGGTGCGCACTATTGCATCGGTGCGAACCTGGCCCGCATGACGATCGACCTCATCTTCAACGCGGTCGCCGACGAGATGCCGAACCTGCGGCCGCTGAGCCCACCCGAACGGCTCCGGTCCGGGTGGCTCAACGGCATCAAACACTGGCAGGTCGACTACGTCGGCGCGAACACGGCCGTCAGTGGGCGGGCGCCGGTCGGCGCGCGCAGCGAGCCCGCGCCGTGACGTTGTCCCCCGATCGGTGGACACACCTCTCCACCGGAGAAGGGTCCGATCGGCGGACGCGCCGGGCGGCAGCGCATCGATACCGTCACGTCGGCACCTGAAAGAGACGGGTGCCTGGTTCCACCCGGACGGGATCGACTACCAAGCCGGGTCTTGTTCGCAAGACCGGACCGTGAGTTGTCCATCGGGGGCACGCCTTACCCCACGGTCTGTCCCGTCCGGGCCCCACCGCGTATCAGTAATTGATGATTGAGCGCCAGTACTCGTCCGGTATCTCGCCGTTCGACTTCAGCACCATGGCCAGACCGGTCGCCATCGCGATGCCGAGCAGGCCCAGCCATAATCCGAAGAGGCCGATGACGATCCAGAGCACGGTGGTGACGGCCGGCCACGGCGACAGCACCGCCAGCACGGGCGCGAAGAAGAAGCCGGCACCGATGTACCACGCCGACCCGGCGCGGTCGGAGATCAGCACGAAGCGCAGCCACCGCGGGATGGGCGTCGTCGTCGCGGGCAGTGCCCCCATGATTGCCTCCTTCTGTTCGATGACACTGACAACGCTGCCGTCCTGAGGTAACCGGCGCAATTACCTACCAGGTAGTGGCACCGGCGCGCGTGTGCGGTCACACTGGCCACCATGACCTTCGCGGCTGTGCAGACCCAGACGTTCGGCGCGATGTTGAAGCAGTGGCGTGGCCGCCGACGGCTCAGCCAGCTCGATCTCGCCGTTGCCGCCGATGTGTCGCCCCGGCACGTCAGCTTCATCGAGACCGGACGATCCACGCCGAGCCGGACGATGGTGCTGCGACTGGCCGAGGTGCTCGACGTGCCGCGTCGTGAGCAGAACCAGCTGTTGATGGCGGCAGGTTTGGCGCCGGTGCACCCCGAGCGGTCCCTCGATGACCCGGACATGGCCGCAATCCGGGCCGGTATCGATCGAGTCCTGTTCGCCTACAATCCTTTTCCGTGTGTCGTGGTGGACCGCGGATGGCAGATCGTGCGGGCCAACGAGGGTGCCGGAGTGTTGATGGATGGTGTCGCACCAGAACTGCTCGAACGACCTAACGCGCTGCGCATCGCCTTGCATCCCGACGGCCTGGCCCTCAGGATCAGAAACCTCGCGCAGTGGCGGCACCACCTCATCGAGCGCCTTCGGCGTGAGGTCGCGGTGAGCGGCTCCGATGAGCTGTCGTCGCTCTTGGCCGAAATCGATTCCTACCCCGGCGGTTCCGACGGCTCATCGGATCTGGGCAGCGTGGCGGTACCGCTCGAGCTCTCCACACCGGACGGACGCCTGCTGACCTTCCTGTCCACCGTGACGACGTTCGGCACCGCACTCGACCTCACCGCCGCCGAGCTTTCGATCGAGGCGTTCCTGCCCGCCGACGAGGCCACCGCAGCCGCCTTGCGGTGAGAGCCGGCGATCATCGAATCCTGGAGGGCATCGCGATCGCCGCGTTCATCGGCGCGACCATCCGGATCGGCACCGCGCTGTCGGTCCCACCCAATCCCGAGTACACGGGGTTCCGGCCGCCAACTACGCGAACACGCCGGATCGGTAGTCGACCGAACCGCGCATATGCGGCCGCAAACACCAATAGAGTCTGGCGTCATGGACATCCGACTCGTTGCGGCGACGGCGGTCATTCTCGGTGCCGGGGTCGCGGGCTGCTCCACACCGCCCGCGGCACTCGGTGGGACGACTGCGAAGGTAACCATCAACGGCGAGAGCACCGGTGGACCGCACGCCGTGTCATGCACTCAGTCCGGGTGGCTGTGGACGATCGAGACCCCCGACGAGAACAAGGGCTTCACGGCCAACGTCGGCACCGGAGACAAGGTCACCGTCGAGTCGGTGACTTTCCACGACTTCGGCGGCTTCACCGGCAACTTCTGGCAGGGAAACATCGGCGAGGCCGAGGTCGAAGGTAACGGTGGCACGTTCACCATCACTGGGTCAGCGGATGGTTCGTTCACCGACAACCCTAGTAACGCGGTGACGGCCACCTTCCGCATCGAAGCCAACTGCTGAGGGTCTGCGTCGTGCATGAGTTTCGTCGGGCGGTCGAGTCCGGGGATCTCGATGCCGTCATCGCGCTGTGCCGCGACGACATCGTGTTCCGCAGCCCCGTCGTCTTCACACCATACGAGGGGCGCGATGCGCTGCGAACGATCCTCGCGGCGGTGATGGAGGTCTTCGAGGATTTCCGTTACGTCCGCGAGATCGGAGCGGCCGACGCCCGGGACCACGCGCTGGTGTTCCAGGCGAAAGTCGGCGAAAAAGACATCGAAGGCTGCGATTTCGTTCGAACCGATGAGGACGGGGCCATCAGCGAGCTCACCGTGATGGTGCGCCCGTTGTCGGCGACGCTGAGCCTGGCCGAGACGATGAAGGAGCGACTGGCGGGAGCCTGATCCACTGGTCTGACCACTTGACCTCTGTCCTGTCCGGTGGCAGGCTGGCCACATGGCCCTGCAACCGGTTAATCGGCGCTCCGTGCCCGAGGACGTCTTCGAACAGATCGTGTCCGAGGTGCTCAGCGGGCAGATGCAACCCGGCGAGTCCCTGCCCAGCGAGCGCAGACTGGCCGAGGTCCTCGGCGTCTCCCGGCCCGCCGTTCGCGAGGCGCTCAAGCGACTCACCGCAGCGGGTCTGGTCGAGGTGCGGCAGGGTGACGCGACCACCGTGCGCGACTTTCGGCGCCACGCGGGTCTGGATCTCCTTCCACGGCTGCTCATTCGAGCCGGCGAACTCGACCCGTCCGTCGTCAGGAGCATCCTGGAGACGCGGTTGCACAACGGGCCCAAGGTCGCCGAACTCGCCGCCGAACGCAGCGGTCCCGATCTGGCCGAAGCGCTCGATCAGACGCTGCGAGATCTGGCCGTCGAGGACGATCCCGTCGCGCAGCAACGCCACGCCTTGGCGTTCTGGGACCACATCGTCGACGGCGCCGACTCGATCGCGTTCCGGCTGATGTACAACACGCTGCGGGCCACCTACGAACCGGCGCTTCCCGCCTTGGCCACCGTGATGGCCGCCGAGGTTGGAAGGCCACACGCATACCGCGAGTTGGCCGACGCGATCTCCGCGCACGATCCGTCGCGGGCCCGGCGGGCCGCCCAGGACCTCCTCGAACCGGCGACAGCAGCGCTACTGGACGCCCTCGACAATCTGAAGGATCAACGATGACCACGACCACACGGCGCGCACGCAAGGACTTCACGCTCACCGATGCGCTGCGCCAATTCTGGAAACACCCCTCCCCCTCGATGATCGGCGCCACCCTCGTCGCCGCGGTGATAGCCCGTATCGCTGTCGGCGACTGGCAGCTCACCGATGCGATGGTGCCGGTGGTGATGCTCGCGCTGTTTCCGTTCTTCGAGTGGATCATCCACGTCTTCGTCCTGCACTGGAAGCCGAAACGGCTGGGCCCGTTGACGGTCGACCCTCTGCTGGCGCGAGAGCACCGCGCGCACCACAGCGATCCGCGGGATGTCCCGTTGATCTTCATCCCGTGGAAGTCGTTGGCCGCGTGGGTGTTGCCGTTGACGGTCGCGGTCGGCCTCTTGGCGTTCCCGCGGTTGGGTATGGGGCTTACATACCTCGTCTGTATCGGAACCCTCGGGCTGGTCTACGAGTGGACGCACTACCTGATCCACAGCGACTACAAACCGAAAACCGCTCTGTATCGGTCGATCTGGCGCAACCACCGGCATCATCACTTCAAGAACGAGCACTACTGGTTCACCGTGACCAGTTCGGGGACTGCCGACAGGGTGCTCGGCACCTATCCCGACCCGGCCGCGGTGCACAACTCACCGACCGTGAAGAACTTGCATGCCGATGCGCAACCGGTCGGTGCGTCCGGCGATTAAGCCTGGACGATAACCGGGTCGCCGATGCTCACCATGTCGTAGTACCAGGCCGCGTTGTCGGGACTGAGATTGATGCAGCCGTGGCTCACGTTCTCGTATCCCTGCGATCCCGTCGACCAGGGTGCCGAGTGCACGTACACACCGCCCCAGTTGATGCGGACGGCGTAGTAGACGGTGAGCTTGTAGCCTTCGGGATCGTCCAGCGGAATGCCGATGGTGCGGGAATCCATGATCACCGGGCTCTGCTTCTCGAGCACCGTGAACGAACCCTTGGGTGTCGCGAAGCCCGACTTACCCATCGACGCGGGCATCTCGCGCATGACTTCGCCGTCGACGCTGACGGTGAAGGTATGGGCATCGATGTCGGCGACCGCGAGCACCGTGGAGCCCGTCTGGAAATTGGCCTTGGCATCGCCAGCCGTCACCGTGATGGTGGAATGCGCCGGGAAGAACTCGTCCGGAGTCCACCGCAGCACGCGGTCATCGAGCCAGGAAAAAGTTCCCTGTTGGGTGCTGAGCGGCATCGCCGGCGCGGACACACCGAACGCGCGCTCGGCGGCCTGCCGGTCGTCGACGGGCTGCTTGAACGTCACGGTGATCGGATGCGCCACACCGACCGTCTGGCCGGCAGGCTGAATGCTGGCTACGGCGTTGGGCGTTGCGATGCCCGCTGAACTTGTCGGGGCGGAGACCACGGTGAGCACCGCGAGGCTCGCCACCGCGAGCAGGTTTCGTAGCTTCAGCACACTTTCATCCTAAGTCGTCTCGTGGAGTTCCCCCGGCAATCGCAAGGCGGACCCGCGCGTGCATGTCACAGCACAGGCGGATACCGCACTCACAACCGTTATCGAACACGCTGCTCAGAACGTTTCACACCGATTCGGCCCGAGCGGAGGCGGCGAGATGGTCAGCGGGCGGCAAACTCGGCCGCAGGCGGGTCCACATGCGCCCAGCACACCACCGTGTCGCGGTCCGCAACACCGGTGGGCAGCACGGCCGCCGAGGCCGCGTCACACGGCCTGAGTCGCGGATTTGCCCATCCGCGATCGGCGAGTCAGGCAGGCGGCAGCGGCGCTGGTTCCGGGGCCGGGGGTGCGACGTCCACGGGCCCTGGCGCGACAATCGCCTCGGGCGGTGGCGGCGGCAGCGGTGCCCCCGGCTGTGGAGCCAGCGCGGGATCGACGGGCGGAGGTGCCGGTGCCTGTTGTAGCGCGGGGTCGTTGTCGCCGACGTCGGAGAACCGGTCCCTGATCCGCTGCAACCAGCCTCGGCGCTCGGGCACCGGAGTGGGCTCTGCAGGCACCAGACCAGGAGCCATCGACTCCGGCGGCAGCGCGGGCGGCCCCGGCACCGGCGCGAAGGGTCCTTCAGGTGGCGGTGCGGCGGGCAGCGGATCCTCCACCGCTGCGGGGACGTCGACGACGGCCACGGGCGGTTCCTCCGGCGGCGCCGGAATCGCGGCCGGTGGCGGTGCGGGCGGTGCCGCGGGCACAGGCGTAACGGCCGGGCCGGGCGCGGGCGCTGCGGCGATATCGGGCGACGATTTGGCGGCCGGGCTCGGCTCGGCGGGCGTGGTGTCCTTGTCCGGCGCCAGCTGCATGCTGATCGCCGCCGAGACCGATACGACGAATGTGACCGTCCCCGCGGCCAGCATGGCCAGCGGCCCGGCATGGGCGGGCTGCCGTCGAGGCTGGCTGCCTGCGCGCTCGAGCGGTTGCTCGGCGTCGAACATCGACGGACCGCTGTCGGCCGCCGCGAGCGCAGCGCCGCGCGCCAGGGCCAACTCGGCTTCGGCGGGCGCGAACACCGGCACCGACAACACGGTCTCCAGCCGGGGCATGATCGCGTCCAGATCCGCGCCCGACCCCGCCAGCACCAACGCCTCGGGCCGCCAGTCGACCCTGGTGAACACTGTGTTCAACCAGCGGATCAACGATTCTTCGCTGTCGATCGAGTGGTTGACCGCGGTCTGCACGGCCCCCTCGTGGGTGTTGACGACCAGCGCTATGACCGCGTCGTACTCGATCACGCACACCGCGGTGACCTCGTTGCCGATCAACTCGGCCACACCCCACGCCAAGGCCTCCGACGCCTCAGGCAGTTGCACCGCCACCGCGTTGTCGAACCCGCATTCGCGTAGCGATCGAAGGAGCAGCGACGCTTCGGCTTGGGCATCGTCGCTCCACGTCACACCAATGGTGTGCAATCGGTGACCGCGGCTGGCGGCAAGCGCTTCGGTGCGCAGTACCGCGGCGGCAGCCTCATCGGAGGCGTGTCGCGGAGACGACCGACGGGTCGGCAGGATCTCAATGGCTTCGCGGTCGACGGTTGCGCCGTCGGCGTCCTGCCCTTCGACGAGGACAAGGCCGACGGCCGACGGTGTCACCGACAAGCCGAGTACGGCGTCCACTCATACCCCTTCGGACGTCCACTTACCGGGGTGACCGTAACAGCACGACGGACCGCCGCCTCCCCGGGGAGTGGGCGCTGCGGTAAAAGCTGCTGCCACGGGCCGGAATCGAAATGTGCTGCGCCGCTGAACCTCCTGTAAGAGAAGGCCGAGCAGCTTTGCCAGGTCGATTGTTCGCCATCGGGCGCGGCGCACGCGTCGCCGTGGCAATGTGAAGACCCATGGCAGGAGTCCAGCAGACGGAGGGCGGGCCCAGCGGTCGCACGCTGCTCGGTCACCCGATCGGCTTGGCGAACCTGTTCGGAGTGGAGCTGTGGGAGCGGTTCTCCTTCTACGGGATGCTGACGATCCTCGGCTACTACCTCTATTACTCGGTCACCGCGGGCGGCCTCGGTCTCCCGCAGAGCACCGCGACCGGCATCGTCGGCGCGTACGGCGGACTGGTCTATCTGTCGACCGTGCTCGGCGGTTGGATCGCCGACCGGGTCCTGGGCATGGAGCGCACCGTCTTCTACGGCGGCGTCGTGGTGATGTTCGGCCACATCGCCCTGGCCGTCATCCCCGACCTGGCGGGTGTAACCGTGGGGCTGGTGCTCGTCGCTCTCGGTTCGGGAGCGCTGAAGGCCAACGCGTCGTCCCTACTCGGCACGCTCTACGCCAAGGACGACCCGCGCTGCGACGGCGGATTCACGTTGTTCTATCTCGGTATCAACCTCGGCGCCTTCGTCGGTCCGCTCATCACCGGATTGCTGCAGACCCACGTCGGCTTCCACTACGGATTCGGCGCCGCCGCAATCGGAATGGCCCTCGGCCTGACACAGTACGTCGTCTTCCGCCGCAATCTCGGCGACCACGGCCGTAACGTACCGAATCCCCTGCCGCGCAGCGCAATCGGTCGGCTAGCGGCCATCGCGCTGGCGGGGGTGGTGGTTATCGGCATGGTGTGCGCGACGGGCGTGGTGACGCTGGCGAACCTGTCGCATGTCACCACCGGTGTCCTGGTTGCGGCGTCGGTCACTTATTTCGTCGTGATGCTGACCAGCGCCAGCGTCACGACCGTCGAACGCGTCAGGGTGCGCGCGTTCATCCCGCTGTTCGTGGCGAACGCCGTTTTCTGGTCGCTGTTTCAGCAGATCTTCACCGTGCTCGCCGTGTACTCCGACGAGCGAATGAACTGGTCGATCTTCGGGTGGACCGCGCCGTCGAATTGGATCGGCTCCATCGAGCCGGTGTGGATCATCACGCTGTCACCGCTGTTCGCGGCGATGTGGACCAGGCTCGGCAACCGCGCCCCGACGACCCCGCGGAAGTTCGCGTACGGCGTGATCGGGATGGGCGTGGCGTTCCTGCTGTTTCTGCCGATGGCGGGCACGACCGGCCGGGCGGTGCCCGCGCTGTACATCGTCGGTGTGATGGCGGTGTTCGCGATCAGTGAGCTGATGCTGTCACCGATCGGATTGTCGGCGACCACAAAGCTTGCGCCCGAAGCGTTCCGGGCCCAGATGATGGCGCTGTACTTCTTCTCGGTCGGTATCGGCACGGCGATGTCCGGTGTGTTGGCCGGTTACTACAAGGCGACGCATGAGTTCGCTTACTTCGGGATCATCGGTGCAGTCGCGGTCGCGGCCGGTGTGGTGGTGTTCGCGCTCGCGCCGTGGATCAGCCGCCATATGGAGGGGGTGCATTGATCGCGGCGTCCGCGCACGCCTAACCGGCCAGAATCTCCTGCAGCAGGGCGGGTTCGATGTTGCCGCCGGAGAGGACGAGGACCGTACGGCCCGCCGGGGTCGGCCTTTTGCGGTAGGCGGCCAGCGCGACCGCTCCGCTGGGTTCGCTCACCAGATGTGCATGGTGAGCGAGTTCGCGTACCGCCGAACGAATTTCGTCTTCAGTCACGGTGACGACGTCATCGAGCACCCGCTGCAGGTGGGCGAAGGTCAATTCGGATGGCTGCGAGCGCAAACCGTCGGCGATGGTGCGGTTGCGGTCCTCGATGGACCAGTCGACGCGATGTCCGACGCTCAGGCTCTGGGCGGTGTCGGCGGCCAGTTCCGGTTCGACCCCGATCACCTTGGCATCCGGGCACATCGCCTTGATCGCCGTACCGATCCCCGAGGCGAGGCCGCCGCCGCTGACGGGTATCAGTACCGTCTCGACGCTCGGCAGATCCTCGCCGATCTCCAGCCCGATCGTGCCCTGTCCGGCGATGATGTCGGGGTGGTCGAACGGCGGTATCAGGACACCGCCGGTCTCCTTGACGACATCGGCGGCGACCCGTTCCCGTTGTCCCGCACCGCACAACACCACTGTCGCCCCATGGCTTCGAGTGGCCGCCACCTTCACATCCGGCGTCTCCTGTGGCATCACGATGTGGGCGGGTATCGCGTACACCGCCGCCGCATAGGCCACCGCCTGCGCGTGGTTCCCGCTCGAATATGCCACCACTCCCCTGGTGCGTACGGATTCGTCGAGGTGGCCGATCGCATTGAACGCACCCCGCACCTTGAAAGCCCCGATCGACTGCAGGCTCTCGGGCTTGACCCACAACGGCCGGTCGTCGTCACCGGCCCACGGGGCGGGAAGCAGCGGTGTACGCAGCACGAAGGCCCGGATCCTCGCGGCCGCCTGTTCGATGTCGTCGAGCGTCACCAATTCCACCCCACCAGTGTGCACCGCAGGGAAACCGGAGAGACAATAGCGATATGGCCGGAACCTTGTTCTTCGATGGCAACTGCGGGATGTGCACCCGCGCCGTCTACTTCATCCTGAAGATGAACCGAACAGGCGATCTGCGAACCGCGCCGCTGCAGGGTGAGGGCGTCGCCGGACGGTTGGGCATCCCCCAGTCACGGATCCTCGACGTCGCGCGGTGGCACGACCAGTCCGGCGATGTGTACGACGGCGCACAGGCGGTGAACGCCGCACTGGCGGCCGCGCTGGGAACTCGGATCCCGCTCCTCGTGTACCGGATCCCCGGGATCCGTGCGTTGCAGGACGCGGTGTACCGCTATGTCGCCGGTCATCGCCACCGCTTCCCGGGTACGACGCCGTACTGCGAATCGCATCCTGCCGGCTGTTGACCCCGCGGTCGGTTTCAAGCACGACCGATGGCTTGACACGCTGCTCCTCCAGCGAAGCCTCCTCGCCTGAGGCGGACTTCGGCCGCCTCCGGATGTTTTTCGACAAGTTGGGTACTCCCTAGCCGATTGGGCCAGGGTCGAGGAGGCTGCCGATGAGTTCTGGGGTGCAAACCGGCACGATCACCACGCAGGTTCCGAGCCGGTTGGATCGGTTGCCCTGGTCGCGATTCCACTGGCGCGTCGTCATCGGACTCGGCGCGGTGTGGATCCTCGACGGCCTCGAGGTCACCATGGTCGGCATCGTCGCCTCTCGGTTGACGGAGAGCGGCAGCGGGATCGAGTTGACCGCAGGTGAAATCGGCATCGCCGCCGCGATTTACATCACCGGCGCGTGCCTGGGCGCCTTGTTCTTCGGGCAGCTCACCGACCGGCTCGGCCGCAAAAAGCTGTTCCTGCTCACTCTCGCGGTCTACCTCGCCGCCACGGTGGCAACGGCTTTCGCGTTCGCGCCGTGGTACTTCTACATAGCGCGGTTCTTCACCGGCGCAGGTATCGGCGGTGAATACGCCGCGATCAACTCCGCGATCGACGAGTTGATCCCCGCGCGTGTCCGTGGCCGCGTCGACCTGATCATCAACGGTTCCTACTGGCTCGGCGCCGCCGGCGGTGCCGCAGGCGCACTGGTGCTGTTGAACACCGCGATCTTCCCGGCCGACATCGGTTGGCGCATCGCGTTCGGTATCGGCGCCATCTTCGGCCTCGTGATTCTCGTCGTGCGGCGCAACGTCCCGGAAAGCCCGCGGTGGTTGTTCATCCACGGTCGGGAGGACGAAGCCGAACGCATCGTCGGCGAGATCGAGCGCGAGGTCGAACGCGAGACCGGGCAGACCCTCGAAGAACCCGAGGGCACACTGACCGTGCGTCAGCGCAAGGCGATTCCGTTCCGGGAGATCGCCCACGTGGCGTTCACGAAGTATCCCCGCCGTGCCGTGCTCGGCCTCGCGCTGTTCATCGGGCAGGCGTTCCTCTACAACGCTTTCACGTTCAACCTCGGAACCCTGCTGAGTGGCTTCTACGACGTCGCGTCGGGCACCGTCCCGATCTTCTACGCGCTGTGGGCGCTGAGCAACTTCGCCGGCCCGATCGTGCTCGGTCGGTTCTTCGACACGATCGGCCGAAAACCGATGATCGCGTTCGCATATCTGGGTTCGGCGGCCGTCGCGGTGGCGCTGATCGTGCTGTTCGTGTCTCAGTCGGGCGGCGTGTGGGTCTTCATGACCGTGCTCGGTGTGTGCTTCTTCCTTGCCTCTTCCGGAGCCAGCGCCGCATATCTCACCGTCAGCGAGATTTTCCCCATGGAAACGCGGGCTTTGGCGATCGCGTTCTTCTACGCGGTCGGCACGGCCATCGGCGGTATCACCGGACCACTGCTGTTCGGCCAACTCATCGAATCCGGCGATCGCGGGCTCGTCGCGGTCAGCTTCCTGATCGGGGCGGCGGTGATGGCCGTCGGGGGCGTCGTCGAGCTGATATTCGGTGTGAAGGCCGAAGGTCAGAAACTCGAAGATCTCGCCATGCCGCTGACGACCGCCGACGAAGACGAGGAAAAGTCCGAAGCGCCTTCGGAGCGTGACGAGGAACGCGCGGCCCGCCAGGCGCGCATCGCTGAGCGCACCGAACGTGAGCGGACAGCCGGCCAGGCGCGGCGCTACCGGCCCGGCCCGGCGGCCGGCTGGTACGGGGCATGGCGTGAGCCGCCGACGCCCGGTGTGCCCGAGTCGGCGCTCGACCACGAGATCGAAACCATCGCGCGCGCGGTGAGCGAGCACGAACCGATGTCCGTACGTGAACTGCACAGGGCGGTCGGTGCGCGGTATTGGGGACCCGGCGAGTTTCGCAAGGCGATGCGGGCGGCGTTGGCGGAGAACCGAATCGCCCGACATCCCCGTGGCAAGGTCGGTATGCCACCGGAAACGTCACAGCAATGACATTGGGCTGCAGCATATTCGGGCACAATCCGACGTTCCGCGCTGACGGCCGCATCATGCGGTGGAAGTGCGAGCGTTGTGGCGATGCGCAGGGCGCCAAGGAATATGCCACCGCCGACGACGCGCGGAGATACGCCAAAGCGTTCAACAAGCGCGATACCGACGACCTCGGGAAGCGCGCGCCTCTACTCGGGCTGCTGCCGTTGCGGCTATGGCGGGCCCTGCGGCGCCGTTAGCTCTTCGTCAGGGTGAACTGACAGACGTCGGTGTAGCCCTCGCGGAACAGGTCGGCGCAGCCGGTGAGGTACTTCATGTACCGGTCGTACACCTCTTCGGACTGGATCGCGATCGCCTCGTCCTTGTGGGCCTCGAGTGCCGCGCTCCAGTGGTCCAGCGTGCGGGCGTAGTGCAACCGCAACGGCTGGACCAGGCCCACCTTGAACCCTGCTTGAGTCGCGTGCTTCTTGACCGCGACGGGCTGGGGCAGATCCCCGCCGGGGAAGATCTCGTCCATGATGAATTTGAAGAACCGGAGCTTGGTCATCGTCAGCGGCAGACCGCGCTCCGCAAACTCCTCGTCGTCGGGCTTGACGATGGTGTGCAGCATCATCACTCCGTCGGCGGGCAGCGCGTCGTATGCCATCTTGAAGAACTCGGGGTAGCGGTCGCGACCGAAGTGCTCGAACGCGCCGATCGACACGATGCGATCGACCGGTTCGTGGAACTGCTCCCAACCCTGGAGCAGGACCCGCTTGCTGCGGGGGCTGTCGATACCGTCGAGCACCTTCTGCACGTGCGCCTGCTGGTTCTTGCTCAGCGTCAGGCCCACCACGTTGACGTCGTAGCGCTCCAACGCCCGTTTGATCGTCCCGCCCCAACCGCATCCGATGTCGAGCAGCGTCATACCCGGTTGCAGGCCAAGCTTGCCCAGCGATAGATCGATCTTGGCGAGCTGGGCTTCCTCGAGGGTCATGTCGTCGCGCTCGAAGAAGGCACAACTGTAGGTCTGCGTCGGGTCCAGGAACAGCCGGTAGAACTCGTCGGACAAGTCGTAATGCGACTGCACATCCTCGAAATGCGGCGTGAGGTCCTGGGCGGTATCGGTGGTTTTTTCTGGCACGGTCAGCCCCTGGCGTCGAATTGGGTCAGGTCGAAGCTCCGCACGGTTCGAGAGCCTCCCCCGTCGCAGGCAGTTTACGCACAGCACCTGGGTGCAGCCGTCATTGCCCTGGTCAAGGGTGTGTATCGCCGCACGGCTGGCGCCCGCACTAAAGTTGGACCCCATACGGGTAACCCTCAACGAGAACGGAGACCGATCATGAGCACACCTGACGGCCTCGCGTTCGGCGATGCCATTCCCGAAGCCGACGTGGCGGACCAGCGCACCCCGGTGTACCCCGACGACCAGGACACCTGGCAGGACACCTCGGCGATCTCCCGCGAACGCACGTGGGACGCAAACGAGGCTGATCTGGTCGATCAGGCGATCGAGGTGCCGATCCCCGACGATGACCTGCCGCTGGAATAACCCACCGCGTCGCGCCTCGTCACGAGATCCGCTGCCCCGCTCGCCTGCGGGTAGTAAGCATGACGCCATGGATCTACGTCCGGAATTGCTCGAAAGTCTCGACTTCGATCCCAACGCCTCGCGTGTCTTCGGCGAGCCCTACGAGACAGCCGACGGCACCACCGTCATCCTTGTCGCCGAAGTCCGCGGCCGAGCCAGGCGCGGCGGTGAGCCGAACGTCAAGGTGACGAGCCGGCCGGCCGGTGTGTTCGTCATCAAGGACGGCGACGCGGTATGGCGACCAGCGGTCGACGCGACCCGCATCACCCTGGCCGGAATCCTGGTCGGGCTGGTGACCTCAGCGCTCGCCGGGGTGGCGATGGTGCGACGCCCGCCCTGGCCCGACCTGTACGGCGACATCTCGTCGCGATGAGGCGGTGCGCGGCGACCGTTTCGGCGGTTCGGCGTCGGGTACGCCCGCGCCATGAGCACAGATGCAGCCGGCGGTAGCGACTACCGCGCCGACCAGGACCCCGACGCCGACCCCGAGATGAAAGAGGACAAGGCGATGCGGCAGCCCGATCAGGCCGAAGGGGACGACGATCGCGGCGAGACGAACGGCTGACGGTCAGTTCTGCCGTGGGAGCAGCTCAACGACGAACTGGTCGACGAATTCGGCCATCGCGATGCGCCCCGCTGGACGGATGACGAATTTGGTCAGGCCGGCGTCCAGATAGGCGTCGAGTTGCCGGTGCAGCTGCGGCCAGCCGCCGGCGATCAGCTCGGAGGGGTCGACATCGGGCCGGCGCCGGCTGATCGCCGCCAGCATCTGCGGCGACGCTGCGCCGTCGGCGACGGCCAGGTTGATGCCGAAGTGGTCCGGCTCGACCTCTCGCCCGGCGTCCTCGGCCGCGCGCTGGATCGCCTCCCGGGCTCGACGCGCCTCGGCGGGAGTGACAAAGCTGCCGAGCCAACCGTCGCCCAGGCGGCCGATACGCCGGAACGCGGCGGGGGCGGACCCGCCCAGCCAGATGTCGAGCGGCTTGACGGGCCGGGGTGCCACCGCCGCCGACGAGACCGTGTAGTAGTCGCCGGCGAACGAGACGTCGTCGTGTTCGAGCACCGCACGAAGCAGCCGCAGCGCCTCGTCGAACACCGCGGCGCGCGCCCCGTCGGGCACGACGAAGATCTCGCGCTCTGCGGCGATGGCGGACCGCAACCCGAAGACCGGGAGCACCCGTTTGGGCGCCAACGCCGCGAGTGAGGCCAGCTGCTTGGCGACGAGCACCGGGTGCCGTCCCGGTAGCACCGCGACCGACGTACCGACCTTCAAGCTGCGGGTGCGGGCCAGAGCGAAAGCCATTCCGACGAACGGGTCGACGGCCTCGGAGTACACGAGTTCGGAAAACCACAGCGAGTCGACGCCGGTGTCTTCCAGCTGGTCGACGATGTCCGGCAGCTGTTGCGGCCCGATGTCGGCGCCGAGCCCGATCCCGAATCGAATTTTCACGTCGCCGACATCGTACTTACTCGTGCTTTCGGGGCGGCTTCGGTCCACGGGGCGCTAGGGTTCTCGAAAACGCTTGTCAGAGAGCGAGGAAACGGTGGACGGAGCGGTGACGGTGTCGATGGCGGCGCCGGCGGAGCGGATCTGGGACCTGATCGCCGATGTGCGAAACACCGGCAAGTTCTCTCCCGAGGTCATGGAGGCCGAGTGGCTCGGTGGTGCCACCGGTCCCGCGCTGGGCGCCCGGTTCCGCGGTCACGTCAAACGCAACGAGATTGGGCCCGTCTACTGGACGACGTGTGAGGTGACGGCCTGCGAACCGAACCGGGAATTCGGCTTCGCGGTGCTCATCGGAGACAAGCCCGTGAACAACTGGCATTACCGGCTCACCCCCGTCGACGGCGGTACTGATGTCACCGAGTCTTTCCGGCTCAACGACTCGGTGCTGATGAAGCTGTTCTCCGTGTTCGGAGGCCAGCTTCGGCGCACGCGCAACCTCCGCGACATGCGCAAGACGCTCGAGCGCATCAAGGCGGTGGTCGAGACGCCCGAGGGCAGCTGACAGAAACGTTGTCCACCAGCGGATTACAGGCTGCGCAGGCGCCGGACGCGATCGCTGATCGCCCGCTGCGAGACGCCGGCGTTTCTGGCCAGGGCCTCGAACGCGTGGGGGCAACCCGGGTACACATGCAGTTCGGTGGGCACTCCGGCGTCGGCGAGACGGGTCGCATAGGCGACGTCTTCCTTGCGGAAGATGTCGAGATCGCCCACGTCGATGTAGGTGTCGGGAAGTGCGCTCAGGTCCGTGGCCCGGGCAGGTGCCGCGTACTGCGACACGGAGGCCGATCCGGCGTCCTCACCCAACAGTGCGCCCCACCCGGTGGCGTTGTCGTCGTACGTCCACGTCAGGTACGGCAGCAGGCCGGGAGCCGGTGTGCCGGGACGGTCATCGAGCATCGGATAGATCAGTATCTGCTGTGCGACCGCAGGGCTGCCGCGGTCGCGCGCCAGCAGGCACAGACCCGCGGCGAGGCCGCCGCCCGCGCTGTCGCCCATGACCGCGACCCGGTCGGGTTCGATGCCGAGCGTCGAAGCGTTGCCGGCCAGCCAGCACAGTGCGGCATAGCAGTCCTCGGCCGGTACGGGGTGCGGGTGTTCGGGAGCGACCCGGTAGTCGACCATCAGCATCGGAACCCCGGAGGCCGCGACGTAGTCCCGCACTGCGAGGTCGTAGAGGCTCCCGACGTGTTCGAGGCCGAAAATCATTCCGCCGCCGTGCAGGTACAGCGCTGCGCTGCCCGGCTGCTCCCCCGCCCGCTGATACCAGCCGAGCGCCAGCGTCGCGCCGTCGTCAGTGGTCAGCGAATGCTGTGTGAGTTCTACGCCTGCCGCGTGGGCCCGCTGGGCGGCGACGGTGTCGAACATCCGGTGCCCGTTGACTCGCCGCGAGTCGACATCGCCGACAGGGGCGGGGTCGACGTCGCCGACCGCAGCCAGAAGCGGCGCCATCTCCTCCAGCACTTGGGCGTCGATACCGAGGGGCATGCGGGCACACTATCGCGGCCCGGCGTGGTTGCGATGTGGGTTCGACGCACTGTCTTTGCCTCGGACGTGATGTCGCTGCAACATTGATTTCCTTGTGCTGCTTGAGTTCTGGGAACCGCCTGTCGGTTTGACGAGGCGCTCTCGAACAGCGCGAAACCGGATATGCTCGCAGACGCGGACTTTGACCGTGTGGTCAATCCGCCCCGGTGGGGCCGACACCTTTGATAGAACACATGCCAGGTACGCCGCGAGCCGAGGAGCCTGCAATGGGTCAGTGGTCACGTGAGGAGATCGACGAGGCGTTCCGCGCCTATCAAGACGCGGTCGTCGACATCGGGAAGACGTGGAACTGGTCGAGCTATGCCGATCACTTCACCGAGGACGCGACCTACGTCGAGCACGCGCTGGGCGACATGTCCGGCCGAGAGAGCATCCGCGACTGGATCGTCTCGACGATGAACACGTTCCCCGGCAGCGAGATGCCCTTCTACCCGGTCGAGTGGTATTCGATCGACGTCGACAAGGGATGGGTGATCAACCGCAACGTCAACACGATGAAGGATCCGGGCGACGGCAGCGTGCACGGCACACCGGTGATCACGGTGCTCAGGTACGCCGGTGACGGGAAGTGGAGTTACGAGGAAGACGCCTATAACCCGATGAACTTCCTGGTGATGGTGCAGGGCTACATCCAGCGCTGTCACGAACTGGGCACCCTCTCCGACGGGGCCCGCGTGTTCGCCAAGAACATGAACTGGCAATTGTCGTAATCAATTGGCCACGCGGGCGGATTGGCCTTCCCCGGGCGAATATCGGCCTACCCTCGGACGAGTGGACACCGCGACACCGCCCACCTTCGGCGCGCACATGATCAGGGCCAACGGCACCCCTCCCCCCGAGGTGCCGTTGTCCGAGGTCGACCTCGGTTCCTGGAAGTTCTGGGTGCAACCCGACGACTTCCGTGACGGCGCTTTCGCCACGCTGCGCCGCGAAGCGCCTGTCTCGTTTCACGCACCGCTGGAAACCCCCGGTGTGGCCGAAGGTCCCGGCCACTGGGCGATCACCAAGTTCGACGACGTCTGGTACGCCAGCAGACATCCGCATATTTTCAGCTCCAGTCCGAGCATCACCATCAACGACGCCAACCCGGAGTTGTCCGAGTATTTCGGTTCGATGATCGTGACCGACGACCCGCGTCATCTTCGCCTGCGCAACATCGTCAGCCGGGCCTTCACGCCCAGGGTGGTCGCGCGCACCGAGGCCTCGGTCAGAGATCGCGCCCGGCGCCTCGTCGAAGAGATGATCGCCGAACATCCCGACGGCCACGGTGAGGTCGTCGCGGAGTTGGCCGGACCGCTGCCGCTCCAGGTGATCTGCGACATGATGGGCATCCCCGAGGACGACCATCAGCAGATCTTCCACTGGACCAACGTGATCCTCGGCTTCGGCGACAAAGACATCGCGCAGGATTACGACGAGTTCGTCAAGGTCGCGATGGACATCGGCGCCTACGCGACCGCACATGCCGAGGATCGTCGCGCCCACCCGCAGGAGGATCTGACGACAGCGCTGGTCGAGGCCGAAGTCGACGGGGAACGTTTGACATCGGCCGAGATCGCATCGTTCTTCATCCTGTTGGTGGTGGCAGGCAACGAGACCACCCGCAACGCGATCAGCCACGGCGTGCTCGCGCTCACCCGCTATCCGCGCGAACGTGAGCGGTGGTGGGCGGACTACGAAACCGTCGCCCCCACCGCTGTCGAGGAGATCGTCCGATGGGCGTTCCCGGTGAACTACATGCGCCGCACCCTGACCGAGGACTGCGAACTCAGCGGCGTCACGATGTCTGCCGGTGACAAGGCCACGCTGTGGTACTGCTCGGCGAACCGCGACGAGGACAAGTTCGCCGACCCCTGGACGTTCGACGTGACGCGAAGCCCCAATCCGCACGCTGGATTCGGCGGCGGTGGGGCGCATTTCTGTCTGGGCGCCAACCTCGCCCGGCGCGAGATCAGCGTCGTCTTCGAGGAACTGCACCGGCAGATACCCGACATCGCCGCCACCGAGGAACCGGCGCGGTTACTGTCGCCGTTCATCCACGGGATCAAGCGCTTACCGGTGTCCTGGACACCGCCTCGCTGAACTCTCACGACTGCGTCGCGCCGCAGGCAGTGACATGGCTCGCGGCCCGGTTGGCGATCGCTTGTGTCGTCAGGCGCTCCATGGGTAACCAACGGCCATGCATCCCGAACACTTTCGTAATCTGCTGACTTCGAACGGCCCCTACGCGTCGGTGTACTTCGACGATTCCCACAACACCGCCGACGCGGCGGCCCAGATGGACCTGAAGTGGCGCGCGCTGCGTGAGCAACTCGAGGAGCAGGGCGCCGATCCGGCGGTGACAGAGAGCATCGAGCAGGCCATCACGGATGCGGCTCCCCCCGTCGGGCCCAGCGGTCGCGCGGTCGTGGCCAGTGCCGACGGTGTCCTGGTCAACGAACACCTCATTCGGCCTATCGAGCCTGTCGTCCGGGTGTCGGCGCTGCCCTACATCGTCCCGGTCGTCGAGCACGGACTCGACCGGCCGACGTACGCCGTGGTGATCGTGGACTACGCGGGTGGCGACATCACGCTGTACCGCGAGGGCACCGCGGTGTCAGACACCGTCGACGGAGACGCTTACCCGGTGCACAAGGCTTCGGGTGCCGATACACCGGGTTATGGCGATCCGCAGCGGGCCAGCGATGAGGCGCGCCAACAGAACATCCGGGCGGTCGCAAGCCAGCTGACCACGCTGGTCGACGACGCCAAACCCGAAGTCGTATTCGTCGTCGGCGAGATTCAGTCGCGCACCGACCTGATCGCGGAACTACCCGAGCGAGTCGCCTCGCTGGTGGTCGACGTGGGCGTCGGGGCGCGGCACAGCGGTTTCGACGACGCCGACCTGCAGCACGCGATCGACCAGGAGTTTCAGCGTCGCCGCGTGGCAGCCATCGACGACGCCGCACAACGCTTCACCGCCGAGCTCGGGCGCGGTGAGGGCATGGCGACCGAAGGGCTGGACGGCGTGACGGCGGCCTTGCGGGCGGGCGCGGTCGAGACCCTGATCATCGGTGACGTCGGCGACGCGACCATCGTGGCCGGCGATGACCTGACCACGATTGCGCCGAACGCCAATGTCTTGTCCGAGCTCGGCGCGGCCCCGAGCCAGACCCTGCGGGCCGACGAGGCGTTGCCGATGGCGGCGATCAACACCGGAGCCGCGTTGATCCGCACCGACGAGCGCATCGATCCGACCGACGGCGTCGCCGCAATCTTGCGCTACGCGCTGCCCCGCTGACGCCGAGAGCGGTTCAGCGGGCACCGACGATGTTGGCCAGCGCGGCGATCGGTGTGTCGTCGAGATGTTGGCACAGTTCCAGAGCGTGCCCGAAAACCCGCTGAGCTCCGGCCTTTTCAAGCTCGCTGCGGGAGACTCCCCCGCTGAGCACGGCGATGCTGTCGACGCCTGCGCGTTTACAGGCGTCCACGTCCCAAATGGTGTCGCCGACGAAGACGGCATGTGAGGCCGTCACCCCCGCGCGCTCGAGAGCGACCTCGACGATGTCGGGCTCGGGTTTGGCGGTGTCCACATCCTCCGAGGAGGTCACCGCGTACACCAGGTGGTCGCTGTCGAGCACCTCGCGCAGCACCGACAACTCCTCTTCCGGCGCCGAGGTCGCCAACACGACCCGAATGTCGAGCTTGTGCACCGCTTCGAGCAGGCCGCGCGCACCCGGCAGCCGCCTCAGGTGCGGCGCCAACTCCTTGTAGTAGCGCGAATGCAGATCCTTGGCCTGGCTACGGGTCTCCTCGTCGGCATCTGCTCCCAGCGTGTTGACCAGCGTCGTGCCGTCCATCCCGATGGACCGGTGGATGCGCCAGGCCTCGACCGGGTGACCGGCCTCCTCGAATGCGCGATACCAGGCATGCACGTGCAGGTAGTTCGAGTCGATCAGCGTCCCGTCGATATCGAAGAGGACGGCCGATGCGGTCTTGGCTTGCTCGGTCACGAGCGGCGGTGCTGCTCGGGGGCCCGGTTAGGGTCGGGACGCGTGGTTCGGTCGTCTCGCACACCGTCGGTCTTGGTGGTCGACGTATCGGCGACCGAGTCGGACGTTCGCGTTTCGGGGTCCAGGGCGTCGGCGCGGGCGCGTTGTTCGTCGAGTTCGTCGCGCTTGGTGTTGACCGCGTTGCGGTGCGTGTGGGCGGCATCCTGCAGCCGGGCCGCCTCGGCGGCCTTAGCCTCTGCTTCGGCTTGTGCGGCGCGGGCGCGTGCCTCGGTTTCCTGCGCCACGGTCTCGCGCTTGTGGAGATGATGCGACTTTTCGTCGACCTCCGTGCGGAGCCGATCGGCTTCCATGCGGCGGCGCTTGTTGCGTGCATTGCGCGCCAGGACCGCCACCAGCACGATCGCGGCGATCAAAACGATGGCGACGATGATCCACACGATGGCGTTGTTATCCATGTCGGCTCCTCCGGTCTGTCGAGCCGGCTCGTTGACGAACCCGCTAATTCTGCGTGTGCCCGGGCGGCCATCCGGCTAAACGGCCGATGGTCAGACATAAGTCATTGAGGGGCGGCCTTACGGGGGCGCTTGCTGATTCGACGGCGGCTCGACCGCGGCTGTCTGGCAGGCGGGTTTTGGGCCCCGTCGGCCGACGAAACCACACGTTTGAGCAACGAAAAGCGTTGCCGCGAAGCGGAAGTCAGGGCCCCTTTTGGACGATGCTAGAGCGTCGCGGTCAACGGTCCGGACGGCTCGCAGACCGGCTCGGGCGGATTGCCCGACGTCGAGCAACCCCGGCCCGTCGCCACGTACGTCGCGCCCGGTTGATACGGCGAGTAGTACGCCCGCGCTGTCAACAGGCCGTTGTTCTGCACGCAGTTCTCCGGCCCCGCGTTGCCCTGGAGTTCGACGCAGGCGACCGACTGATACGGGGTGCCGCCGTCGCAGTTCGACGGCGACATCGTCACCGCCACCATGTCCGTTCCCGCTACGTGCACGACGTGCGGGGCGGAGAGGGCGAAGGAGCAGGGCGACTCGCCGGGGTCCGCGGCTGCCGTCGCGGTGACCGATATACAGCTCAGGGTGAGGGTGAAGACCCCGACCATCAGCGACCTGATCATCTTCGGATCGTAGGCCAAGGCCACACGTGCGCGTGCCCCGTTCGGCGAGCGTGCACCATCCCTCTTACGCGAGCGTGCGGGTCTGCTGACGACACGCCGCGTTCGGTCCGCACTTTGCGCACCGTCGCGGGTCAACGAGCGTGCGGTACTCAGCGACGAGGCGATCGACCGCTGCGCGCAGTCCACCCGAGCGCGGGCCGTAGAAATTGGCGATCTGCACGACGCGCATGCGCTGAATGTGACCGTGGGCCGTGTGCTGGCGTTGACGAGTCGGTGGCGGGCAGACGAACTACCGGTGAATGTGCGGACTGTGGCGGGGTTTGCGCACATTCGTCGGCCGGCGACGGTGCGCAAAAGGCTGATTTTCCGCGGCGTGTCGTGTGCAGACGCTCAGTGTCAGGGTGGTGATTGCCGCGTTGCGGTGGTTGGGTCTTCGTACCTGGGGTCTGGCTCTGCAGACGCTGCCGCCTTTGGGTTGGCATCCGTGCGTTGTGCCGACTCCAGGTGGGAAGGACCGACCGGCGTGACTTGATAGGAGCGTGGCATCGCCCCCACTGAGATGTGTCCAGCCGGCCGGTCCAACCTTTGCCTTATCCACGTCTCGATGAAAGAAGGCACCGTCCATGGTGATCATTGGAACCGATGTGCACAAGCGCACCCACACCTTCGTCGCAGTCGAAGCCCTACTACCGCCACCGCCTCGCCGAAGGCAACTCCACCACAGAAGCCCTGCGCTGCCTCAAACGCCGCCTCTCACGCGTCGTATTCACCCGCCTACACACCGACGAACACACCCGACGAAACCCCCACCACAGCGATCACCGCGACGCGGCTTGACATAGGAGCAATGCACGCTCGCGGAACAGGGAGGTGGAGGGGAAGGTGTGACGGTCGCGCGGTGGGATCAGGCGACGTATCGGGTGAACCAATCCTGTACACGACGCCAGGCGTCGGCCGCGGCGGTCACGTTGTAACGCTCGCCGGTGTCGTTGAAAAACGCGTGGTTGGAGTCGGGTTCGGTGACCAACTCGAAAACCAGACCGGCCTTTTCGAGCGCTGCCCGTGCGACGGGTTCGGTGGCGTTTACCCGCTGATCCTGAGCGGCGTAAATTCCGAGCACGGCAACGTCTTTCGATCCAGAGAAATCGGGATTGTCGGGTGTGGGCCCGTAGAACGGGACAGCTGCCGACAGTCGGGGCTCACCGGAGTCCAGCAACCGCCACACATATCCGCCACCCATGCAGAAGCCGACCGCCGCGACCTTCTTATCGGGTACGCGTCGTTGCAGTTCGTCGATGCCTGACTTCAGATCCGCGACCGCCTCCTCCGGCGGGATCTCGCCCAGGGCCGCCGTCGCCTCCGCGGGATCGGCGAACGTCACTGTCCCGCCCTGCGCCGAGAGCAAGTCGATCGCCAACGCGGAGTAGCCGATTCCGGCGAACCGACCCGCCACCGAACGGATGTAGTCGTTGAGTCCCTTGTTCTCGTGGATGACGAGGACGCCACCGCGGACATTCGGCGCCTCGGCCCAGGCGGCCTGCAGTTCACCACGAGGCCCGGCCCACGTCACCGGTGTCGTGGGAACCTCTGTCTCGTTGCCGGGCGGCGGGGCGCTGGACGTGGCGGCGCCGCTCGACGTGGCGGAGGCGTCGGTCGCCGGATCCCGGTTCTGACCGCAGGCGGCGAACAACGCCGTGGCGCCCGCGGTCCCGATGCCGAGCAGTGCCAGCCGGCGCAGCGCCTCCCGCCGCGAGAGCAGACCGTCGACGTGGTCGGTGGCGATCTCTTCGGCGATGTACCGCTGGATAGGCGTCATCCCAGCGAGTATGCCCCGATGAGGACGCCGCCGGAACCCTCGCACAAGGCAGCTGCATCGTCGGATACATGCACGTCAGCAAGCAAAGTAGACAAATTGAAGAATCTGTTCACCGATTTCGTTGACATGGCAATCGCCGGGCTGTTCTATGGCGGGGTGACCTACGACACGATCATCCGCAATGGCCGATGGTTCGACGGCACCGGCGCTCCGTCGGCCATCCGCAACCTCGGAATCCACTCGGGTCGTGTGGTGGCGGTCAGCCCCGACGATCTCGACGCGACCGGCTGTCCGCAGATCATCGACGCCACGGGTAAGTGGGTCCTGCCCGGCATGCTCGACATCCACACCCACTACGACGTGGAAGTGCTCAACGGTCCCGCCCTCGCCGAGTCGCTGCGGCACGGCGTGACCACGGTGATGCTCGGGTCCTGCTCGCTGTCGACGGTGCACGTCGATGCCAGCGACGCCGGTGACATCTTCGGCCGGGTCGAGGCGATCCCCCGTGACCACGTGATCGCCGCGGTCAAGGAGCACAAGACCTGGTCGAACTGCGAGCAATACATCCAGGCGCTGGAATCCCGGCCGCTCGGTCCCAACGTCGCGGCGTTCATCGGTCACTCCGACATGCGCGCGGCGACCATGGGACTCGACCGCGCCACGCGTAAGGACCAGCGCCCCACCAAGGCCGAGCAAGCTCAGATGGAGCGTTGGCTGTCCGATGCGCTGGAAGCCGGCTTCGTCGGAATGTCCTCGCAGCAGCTGCTTTTCGACAAGCTCGACGGTGACGTGTGCCGCTCGAGGACCCTGCCGTCGACCTACGCCAAACCACGCGAGCTGCGTCGGTTGAAGGCGTTGCTGCGACGCGCAGGCCGGGTTCTGCAGTCCGGCCCCGACATCGAGAACCCGCTCAACCTCGGCTCGCAGCTGGCGCAGTCGCTGGGCCTCATCCGCAATCCGCTCAAAACCAGCTTGTTGTCGGCCGCGGATGTGAAATCGAACCCGTACAGCATCCACGCGCTCGGTCCGGCCGCCCGGCTGGTCAACAGGCTGGGCGGCAACTTCCGTTGGCAGCATCTGCCGGTCCCGTTCGAGGTCTACGCCGACGGTATCGATCTGGTGGTCTTCGAGGAGTTCGGCGCCGGTGCGGCGGCGCTGCATCTGCGCGACGAGGTCGAGCGCAACGAGCTCATGCGCGACGCGGCCTACCGGCGCCGGTTCCGCAAGGAGTACGAGAGCAAGCTCGGTATCCGGGTGTGGCAGCGCGACTTCTTCGACGCCGAGATCGTCGCCTGTCCGGACGCGTCGATCGTCGGTAAGTCCTTCGGACAGGTCGGTCAGGATCGCGGCGGCGTGCATCCCGTCGACGCCTTCCTCGACCTGGTGCTCGAACACGGCACGGCACTGCGTTGGCGCACCACGATTTCCAACCATCGCCCCGAGGTGCTCAAGAAGCTCGCCGCCGATTCCGGCATCCAGATGGGCTTCTCGGATGCCGGCGCGCACCTGCGCAATATGGCGTTTTACAACATGGGTCTGCGGCTGCTGCGCCACGTATACAGTGCCGAACGCTCCGGCAAGCCGTTCATGACGGTCGAACACGCGGTGCACCGGCTCACCGGTGAGCTGGCCGACTGGTATCGCCTGGACGCCGGGCACCTGCGTATCGGCGACCGCGCCGACGTCGTGATCGTCGACCCCGCGCACCTCGACGACTCGCTCGACGGCTACGCAGAAGAGCGGGTCGAGCACTACGGCGGGCTGTCGCGAATGGTCAACCGCAACGACGACACCGTCTCGGGTGTATTCGTCGGCGGTCGCGCGGTCTTCCTCGACGGCAGGCCGACCGATCTCGTCGGCAAGCGGCGGACCGGACGGTTCCTGCGCGCCGCGCACAAGGCGCCCGCGCTCGTCGAGCAGGAAGGTGAATTGGCCAGTGTCGGTTGAGGATACGGTTTTGGGCATGTGGAAGGCGCTGTCGGCGCGCGACTGGGAGGCGGTCAAGACTTTTCTGTCTGACGACTGCATCTACCTTGACGTGCCCGTAGGTCCGGCGGCCGCTGCTCGTGGACCGGAAGACATCGTCAAGCGGCTCAAGATCGGGTTGGAGCCGTTGGCCTCCTACGAGAACTTCACGGGGTTGCTGGTCGACAACGGTGTGGATGTCATGTACGAGCATTCCGAGGAATGGCATTGGGCCACCGGTGAATCGGCCGTGCTGAAATTCGTCAGCGTGCATCGCGTCGAGGACGGCAAAATCACGTTGTGGAAGGACTACTGGGACATGGGGGCGCTGGCCAATAGTGCGCCGGCTACGTGGATGGAAGACTTCGCCAACTCCGACATGTCATGGGTGTTCGACGCGACCGGGCTGGTCTGAGAAGTCCCACTGAAGCTACCTTCGGAGCGATTTCCGGTTAGCACGCCGACGGATATCCGCGAGGAGCGATGTCCTTGGCCACGGGCGCCGACGATGATCTATTGGGATCAACCCTCGGTATGAAACAGTCGGGGGATGCAGCGCGCGGCGGCCCTCATCCCGGCCGAAACGCGGACCGTCCTCAGGCTCGGATCCGGCTTGTGGGCGGCTCGGCGTGGATTCGATCCACGATGGATTTCCACCGGCGCGGAGGCCGAGACGGGAGAGACGCACCGCGTCGTCTGTGCTGCCCGGTCACCCACGACAGAGCTGGTTGAGAAGCGCGGGCGCAGACCAGGATTGACGGATAGTGGGAGTCGACGGTACGGCTGGCCGAGGCTACCGACGATGCCAACGACCCGCTACCCTTACTCACAGTTGCGCGTGCAGCGATCGCACGTGAATCACACGCTGGCGCTGCTTCCCGGACGGAGACATCGCTACGAGGGGCTGACCATCGGCGCGGGTGCGCAAACAGCGCCGCCCGCGCTCCGCCCAGTCGGAAGGCTGATATGGAACTCCATCCCTTCCCCACCATGGCGATCATCTTGGCGATCGCCACCGCCGCGGGCCTGCTTGCTACGCGCCTGCGCCAGCCACTCATCGTCGCGTTCATCGCGGTCGGCATCGCGGTCGGACCGGTCGGAACCGGGTGGGTGTCCGCCGACGGCACGATCGAGCTGCTGTCCAGGCTGGGCATCGCGATCCTGCTGTTCCTCGTCGGGTTGCGCCTCGATCTGCACATGATCCGCCATACCGGGCCCGTGGCCGTCGCAACGGGTCTGGGACAGGTGGTTTTCACATCGGTCATCGGGTACTTCATCGCCCTGGCCCTGGGCATGGACAGCGTGACCGCGATATACATCGCGGTGGCCCTGACCTTCTCGTCGACGATCATCATCGTCAAGTTGTTGTCGGACAAACGTGAACTCGAGCAGCTGCACGGCCGCATAGCGGTCGGCTTCCTGATAGTCCAGGACATCGTCGTCGTCCTGGTGATGATTGCGCTCACCGCCTTCGGGCAGGACACCGGGGATAACCTGGCCACCGGGATCGGGCTCGTCCTACTGAAGGGCGCCGCCTTGCTCGTCGGCACTTGGCTGATGATGCGCTACATCCTTCCGCTCCTGTTGCCGCAGATCGCGCGGTCGCAGGAACTACTGGTGCTCTTCGGCGTGTCCTACGCCGTGTCCGTCGCAGCGCTGAGCGAGTGGCTGGGATTCAGCTCCGAGGTGGGTGCCTTCCTCGCCGGAGTGTCGCTGGCTGGCACACCGTTTCGTGATGCGTTGGGTGCCCGATTGGTCAGCCTGCGCGATTTCCTGTTGCTGTTCTTCTTCCTCGATCTCGGTTCCCGGCTCGAATTCACCGACGCCGCACGGCAGGTGAGCGACGCAATCGTGTTCTCGGCGTTCGTGTTGATCGGAAACCCGCTGATCGTCGTGGCGATCATGGCTCTCATGCGCTACCCGGCGCGGGTGGGTTTTCTGGCTGGACTCACCGTGGCGCAGATATCGGAGTTCTCGCTGATCCTCGCGGCACTTGGGCTGAACCTCGGGCACATCACGAACTCAACCGTCAGCCTGATCACGGTAGTCGGGTTGATCACCATCGGTGGGTCGACGTACATGATCATGTACTCGCACCAACTTTATGACCGGCTGCGCAAGTTGCTGTCGGTGTTCGAACGCAAGGACGCGCGCTCGCCGCAGAGCCACGACGACGATGAAGATTTCGACGTCGTCCTGTTCGGACTGGGCCGATTCGGCAGTCACCTGGCCGATCGGCTGGGTGGTGCCGGGCACCGCGTGCTCGGCGTCGACTTCGATCCACACGGGGTCAAGATGCATCACCGCCGGGGCGTCACGACCTTCTTCGGCAGCGCGGAGGACATCCATTTGCTCGAGGCGCTGCCCCTGGATCGGGCGAAGTACGTCATCAGCGCCATCCCTGACCTCCAGACGAATGTGGCGCTGCTACATGGTCTTCGCCATCACGAATTCACCGGCACCGTCGCATTGACGGCGCATACCCGCCACGACGCCGAGCAACTTCGCGCCGCCGGCGCGGACATCGTCCTCGAGCCGTTCTCGTCCGCGGCTCACACGACGTCGACCACACTGCACGACCTCCTCGCCGCCGACGACGACGCGACACGGCGTGACAGCGAAGGTGAGGGCTCCCGCGAGGCCTGATCCGGGATCAGTCCAGGCGGTATACCCGCCGGGCGTTGCCGCGCGCGATGAGATCGACGACCCGGACCGCATCCCGTTCGCACCAATCGCCTGCATCGACGAAATCTTCGAGCACCCTCGACATTCCGCGTCGCCAGAGTCGGGCTCCGAGGTAGTGGAGTTCGGCCGGGCCGAACCCGTCGGATGAATAGAGGATCTTGCGGAACGGCGCCATCTCCAACAGGCGTGCGATGAAGCCGGGCGCATTCGCCCCGAGATGGTTGATCGTGAGCCCACCGTCGAGGTACACGTTGTTGAAAGCCTGTGCCAGATAACCGGCTTGGCGTTCGTACGGGTAGCAGTGCAACAGCATGATCGGGGTGTCGCCGCTGCCTCGCAGGAATTCCAGCAGGTATAGCGGATCGGCAGTGCGCAGATCGCAGTCGCGGTCGCCGAACCCGACGTGAAACTGTAGCGGCTTGCCGATCCGCAGCGCCTGGTGCAGGCCGAACCGCAGCAACACCCGGTCGGTCAGGCGCCCTCCCCCGCTGTCACGCCAGCGTGCGGCGGCCTCGGCCACCTGAGCGCGAGACGGTTCGGACAGGTCACCGGCGAAGCCACCGCGGTAGGCCAGAATCGACTTGGTCGCGACCGCCTTCGCGGTCCGCTCCTCGAGGAGAACCTCGAAGGTGGCGGCGTAGTCCCCCGGAACCTTCACCGCCTCTTCGGCTACCGATTCGAGCCGAACGATCTCGTGGACGGCGCCGACCCCCAGGCCGGAGAGCCCGCCGAGATCGGAAACGTCGGCGGCGAACCCGGTGTCCACCAGCCAGTGCGACACGTTCGCGGCCGACAGGAACAGCCGCGCCAGGTCGGCTTCGGTGTAGTCGCTGCGCCGCGCCCAGTAAACGTCGGCGTCCGCGTGCCGTCGCGCACCGAGAATCGGGGCGCAATGCGACCGCACCGCGAATCCCAACTGGGTGTCGAAGGCCGAGTCGAAGGCGCCCAGCGGCTCGGTGTTCGCTTCGTTGAGCCCGTTCTCGAAGCGCGGTCTTTCCTGGGCCTGCAGCCAACAACCATGCGTGTGATGATCGATCAATGGCACGGTGTCGACGTGCTCGCGCAGCGCAGAACTCATACGCTCCAGGCCAACCGGAATTTGTCCGCCGTCTCCTGCACGCTGAGGTCACCGTAGTTCTTCTGCTCGTAGCGCCGCACAGCGACCACGGAATCGACCACCGCGTCACCGAGGATCGTCCGCATCAGTGAGGACTTGTCGAGCGCGTCGAGTGCTGCGGACTGCTTTTCGCGAAGCAGTGCGATGCCGGCCTGCCGGCGTTGAGCCTCGGTCAGGGTCGCGGGGTCGACCGTCGTCTCGGGTCCCAGTGGCAGTTTGCGCTCGATCCCGTCGAGCGCGAGCCCCAAGATGGTGGCGGTCGCGAGGTACGGGTTTGCCGATGGGTCAATGACTTTCACTTCGATGTTGGCGCCGTACGGATTGCTCGGTCCGCCGGCGAGGTATCGCACCGAGGCTTCCCGGTTCTCGGTACCCCAGCAGACGTATGCACCCGCCCAGTTTCCGGGCTGCATCCGCTGGCTGGACACCACCGATCCGGCCAGCACCCCCTGGGCCTCCGGCAGCCCGGCGACCAGCCCGGCGATCGCCGACTCGCCGTCGGCGGCCATCCCGTTACTGCCCGTTCCGTCGGAGAATAGCGGCGTGTCACCACGCTTGAGCGAGAAGTGTTGATGTGCACCGGATCCCACGCCACCAGCGAACGGCACCGGCGACAGGCTCACCCGCATCCCGTACTGCCGCGCGACCCGCCCGACAATGATGCGCATGAGCACCAGCGCATCGGCCGCCGCGACCGGTGGCTGCGGGGCCAGTGAGATCTCGAACTGATTCGCCCCGTACTCGGGGTGGAACTGTTCGATGGCGACCCCGGATGCGGTCGCTGCGTTGGTGACGTCGCGCACGAAACCCTCGAACTCCAACACGCCCGCCAAGCCGTACTGCGCCCACAGATGCGATGGCAGACGGCTGCCGTCGGGACCGACCAGCACGAACTCCATCTCATGGCCGACGACGGCGCTGATGCCCGCATCCGAAAGCCTGTCTGCCACCCGCTGAAGCGCCCCCCGGCTGCAGTACGGGTCCGGGGAGCCGTCCTCGTTGTAGAAACACCCTGGCGCCCAGGCCAATCCGTCGCCGAGGATGCGCAGTGCACCCAGGTCGATGCGGACCCGCTGATCACCGACCGGAGTGATCGCGTCGCCGAAGACGATGCCGGCCTGATCAATCGCGAAGACGTGCCAAACGGGACTGGCGCCCAGGCCCGGGTCGGCGAACGTGCCCATCCGCCGCAGCGGCACCGTCTTGGCGTGTGTCAGCCCCGCTGGGTTGACGACCGTACCGATCAGGGTTACGACCCCGTCGGCCTCGAGTTGGGCGATCGCCGCGGCCGCGAGGGGTTTGGCTGCCACTGGATTCACGACAGCCATTGTGCGCGGACTCGGTGTGTCTTACAGCGTGATCTTGCAGCTTTGGCCGATGTCGAGCGTGCGCAGCATGCGGCCCATGCCCAGCCACATCGCGCACGACAGCGCCAGATCGGTGAGCAATTCGTCGGAGAAGTGCTCGCGGCAGCGCTGCCAGAAGTCCTCGTCGTCGCGCAGGCCGGTGTGGTCGCTGGCGAACCGTTCGGCGAACTCTGCGGCGATCCGCTCCTGCGCGGTGTAGCCCGGCCAGGTTCGCCATTCGTGGGCGTGGTCGTAGAGGTCCTCGTCGACACCGGCCGCCAGACCTTCGGAGTCACGGGTGTTCTGGCACACCACGCATTCGTTGTCCAGAGCGATGACCATGCGCGCCAGTTCGCGAACCCGCATCGGCAGCCGGTTCTTCGTGTAAACCGCATTGGTGAAGCCGGCCATCGCGATGCCGATATCCGGCGACGTCGTCACCCAGGCGGCAGCGTCATCGTCGGCGAAATCCCCAATTCGACTCATGGCCGCATCGTACGCTCGCCGCGGTCGAATTGGAACGCGTTCTAGTTTCGGGAGCCTGGACAGTCAGCCGGTGGTGACCAGCTGGGCGCGGTCGTCGGTCCAGTCGCGCTGCAGAAGCATTCGGTGCGCAATGCGCTCCAGTGCGGCCTCGACCTGGAACCGGTCCGGGCGCCCCTCGAAGGACGGCGAGGTGCCCAATTTCTCGACGATGCGGCCCACGATCGCCGTCGAGATGGCGTCGACCTGCCGGATCCCGTTTTGCGTCAGCCAGAGCCGTCCGTCGGTGCGAAGCGCCAGGCCGCGTCGCAAGAGATCGTCGAACGTCGGCTCGATGATCTCTTGCGGCACCCGGAGTCGTTCGGCGATGTCGGTCAGCGTCGCCGAGCCGAATACCTGGTTCTGCCGGTAGATCTGAAGCAGCGCCCACATCTGGCTGACGTCGAGGTCGCATCCGGGTTCCCGGGCCAGGCTGCGCAGCCGGATCTCCGGCGAGTCGCGGAACAGCCGGCCGACGGCCACTTCGAGAATCTTCTCGGGCGATTCGGTGCTCGGCATGCCGAAACCTTCACCCAGGTCCGAGGCCGACACCGTCTCGACCTCCCGCAGTTGAACTTCCTTGAGGAACAGCGAGATGACGAAGCCTACGACCGCGACGGGCACCGCGAACAGGAACACGCGACCCAGCGAGTCGGCATATGCGTCGACGATCGGCGCGGCCATCTGCGAGCTCAGCGTGTGAAGCAGCTGCGGTGACTCCGCTGCGCGCGGCGGTGCACCGCTGGCGGCCAGCGCGGGCCCGATGCGGTCCGCGAGGAAGTTTGCGAACAAGCTGCCGAAAATCGCTGCGCCGAAAGAACTTCCGATGGTCCGAAAGAAGGTGACCCCCGAGGTGGCCACGCCGAGGTCGCTGAAGCTCGAGGTGTTCTGCACGACGAGGACGAGCACCTGCATGCACAGGCCGATCCCGGTGCCGAGGATGAACAGATACAGCGACTGCTGCCAGGTCGGCGTCGCAGCATCCATACCCGACAGCAACAGGAACGCAACCGCCATGGTCGCGGTGCCAAGGATCGGGAAGATCCGGTATCTGCCGGTGCGCCCGACGATCTGGCCGCTTCCGATGGAGGTGATCAGCATGCCCGCCACCATGGGCAGCGTGCGCAGACCCGACGTCGTCGCCGAGACGCCGTTGACGAACTGCATGAAGGTCGGCAGGAACGTCAACGCCCCCAGCATCGCGAACCCCACGATGAACCCGAGGATGCAGCACACGGAGAACACCGGGCTGGCGAACAACCGGATCGGCAGGATCGGTTCGGCGGTGTGAAGCTCCACCCACACGAAGACGACCAGGGCCGCAACCGAGCCCACGAACAACGCGATGATGGGTGCCGAGGACCACGGATAAGTGCTGCCGCCCCAACTCGTGGCCAACGTCAGCCCGGAGGCGCCCAGTCCGACGAATACGATGCCCGCATAGTCAATGACGGCCTTGCCGGATTTGGCCAGCGGCGGGATGGCCACCGCCACGACGGCGAGCACCACCAGCGCGACCGGCACGTTGATCCAGAACGCCCACCGCCAGGTGAGGTGGTCGGTGAAGAATCCGCCGAGAAGCGGTCCGATCACGGTGGTGACACCGAACACCGCGCCAAGGGCACCCTGGTAGCGACCGCGATCGCGCAGCGGGATGACCTCACCGATCAACGCCATCGCGGTGACCATGATGGCGCCACCGCCGACGCCCTGCAGAGCCCGGGAGGCGACGAGCATGGTCATCGAACCGGCCATCCCGCACAGCACCGAACCGGCCAAGAAGAACAGAACGGCGGCGGCGAAGACGTTCTTGCGGCCGAACAGGTCGCCGAGCTTGCCGACGACGGCCGTGACGATGGTGGACGCCAGCAGGTAGCTCGTCACCACCCACGACTGGTGGCCCGCGCCGCCGAGGTCGGCGACCACTGTCGGCAGTGCGGTCGCCACGATCGTCTGGTCCAGTGCGGCCAGCAGCATCCCGAGCAGCACCGCGACGAAGATGGCGTTGCGGCGCCGCGGGCCGATCTCAGTGCCGCCGGCAGCGGGATCGGCGGCCGATGTCCTGGCGTGACTCGTCACTGCTTCCCTTCCGATGCGAACCCTTCAGCCATATCGTTAGAAAGGCTATGAAAGTTACGCACCGGGTGAGAATTGCCGCCGCGAGCGTGCACAAAACGCTGTAAAAGCGCGGCGTGTCTTGTGCATACGCGCACGTTCGCGCCACATGGAGGCCCCCATGGAGGCAGTGCGCGGGAGCGGGTGGGTGCGCTACAACGCGGTCGGCGGGCGCGACACACACTGGGCCGCGTAGAGCTCGTCGCCCAGCTTGTCCATCAGTTGCAGCTGCGTCTCGAGGTAGTCGATGTGCTCCTCCTCGTTAGAGAGGATCTTCTCGAGCAGAGTCGCCGAGATCGCGTCGCCCTTCTCGCGGCACATGATGATGCCCGGGCGCAGGCGCTCGAGCACCTCATACTCGATGGCGAGATCGGCCTCGAACTGCTCACGCAGGGTCTGGCCGATCCGCAGCGAGAACAGTCGCTGATAGTTGGGCAGCCCGTCGAGGAGGAGGATTCGGTTGGTGATGTCCTCCGCGTGATTCATTTCTTCGAAGGACTCTTTACGCGTGTATTCGGCGAGTTCGGTGAAGCCCCAATTCGCCTGCATCTTCGAATGCAGGAAATACTGGTTAATGGCCGTCAGTTCGCTCGTCAATTGCTCATTGAGCAGTTTGAGGACGTCCGGATCGCCTTGCATGATCGCTCCTAGGCACTTGAGGGCTGGTCAAGACTCGCTGTCGGTCGTGCACCTTCAACGCTAGTGCAGTTACGCCGCGCAAGCGCGCTTTAAAACCTGCGCAACGCGTGTTTTTGCGTGGATTCTCAACCGCTCCGGCGACTCGAGGCGCAGATCCGGGGCCTAGTCTGGACTGCCTAGGCTAAGTAAGGTTAGACTGCGCTAACCATTGGCGAGGATACGAGCGAGACGGGAAGAATCGATGGGTCAGTTCGATCTGCACTCATTGATTTTGGCGTGCGACTTTCGCGTCGCCGATGTCGAGCGAATGTGGAAATGGCTCAAAAAGCGTCGCGATAATTTGCAATCAATCGGTGCCCATCATGTCGTCGTATATGAGTCGATCTGGGAGCCCAACCGCGTCCTGGTAACAATTGGAATTCGTAATGCGCGGTCGATTCGTGACGTCCTTCGGTCATCGCCGGTTTTCGAGTGGTTCGACATCGCCGGGGTCGATGACATCCCGCCGATCTTCGGTGGCGAAGTGGTCGAGAAGATCGACCTCTACCCGCCCTCGCCCGCAGATCACGTCGGCCGGGTGGTCGTGGGCGTCATGTCGTCGGTCGAGGACGTGTCGGCCCTGATGGTCAAGATCCACGACGGCGTCGAACGCTTCAAGCGCGGCGGGGTGCGCAAGATCTGGGTCTACCGTGCGCTCGACGACGGGCAGGAAGTCATGATCCTGCAGGAGATCGAGGATGAAGCCGCCGCCCGGCAGTGGATCGATCACCCAGACGCGGCGGCGGAGTGGATGACCAGCTCGGGACTGGGTCCGTATCCGAGCCACTTCATCGGTCGGTTCGCCCACCTGATGAGCATCGACGGGCAGGGGTGACGGGGCGCGATGTTTGTCTGCCTGTGTATGGGAATCACCAGCCACGACGTGACCGAATGCGTGGCCAACGGCGCACGCACGTCGAAGCAGGTCGCCGAGGCCTGCGGCGCCGGCGGCGACTGCGGGCGGTGCCGGCGCACCCTGCGGGCGATCATCGCGGCGCACTGCGAAGCCGACGACGCGGCGCCCAGAGCGGTGAATCACTAGCGTCGCGTCACTGGTCGCGTTTGCCGGTGAAGTCGGCCAACGCACTCGCGTTCGCCGCCGCGCCCATCAACACCGCGAAATGTTCGTTCTCCCTTGCCGTCGCGGCGTCGATCCCCTCCCGGGTCGGCTCCGTCATCGTCTGCTTGACCGCCATGAGGCTTGCGATGGGCCGCGAAGCGAGGACTTCGGCGTGCCTGCGTGCCTCGGCCAACAACTCCTCGGGTGGACACACCTTCCAGGCCAGGCCCATCCGGTGCGCCTCGGCCGCGTCCACCCATTCCGACGACATCAGCAGCCATGCGGCGTTCTGCCGACCGATCAGCCGCGGCAACAGATACGACGACGCCGCCTCGGGCGCCACACCCAGGCTCGTGAACGGCGTCTTGAGCCGCGCGTCGGCCGACATGAAAACCAAGTCGGCGTAGCCGAGGATCGTCGCCCCGATGCCGACGCCGACACCGTTGACGGCACAGATCAGCGGTTTTGGGAAATCGGCGAGCGCGTCGATCATCGTGGTGAAGTGGCTGCCCTGTTCGTTGAACGCGGGATCGGTGATCCGCCTGTGCATCTCGTTCAGGTCGTTGCCCGCGCTGAACGCGCGTCCCTCCCCGGTCAGCAGGACGACCGCGACCTCGTCGTCGGCGGCCGCATCCCTCAGCGCGGTCGCGGTCACGAGGTACAACTCTTCGTTGAACGCGTTGAGCACGTCGGGCCGGTTCAGGGTAAGCGTGCGAATCCGGCTGTCATCGGCGATCCGCAGGGTCGTTTCAGCCACCGCAGCAGATTAAGCGTTAGGCGTTGCTGTAGACGCGGGTGGGTGTGACGAGCACGACGGTGCGGCGCTGCTCGGCCATGACGCGGTCGTATTCCGCCCAGTCGTCGTGGGTTCCGCCCGCGGCTTGGAACACCTCCCGCAGGAGCAACCGCAACCTGTCGGGGCCGGTGAGCCACGGTTGAGGATCGTCGGGACCGGCGAGCTCGGCGTTGCCCTCGACGGTCGCCCACTGCCACCCGCGGCGGAAGGTCACCGCCAGTTGCGGGCGCGCACGAAGGTTGGCCAGCTTGACCTTGCCGTAGGTGACGAAACCGAGCGCCGGTGCCCCGGTGTCCGGATGTGTCAGCTTGCCGACGTTGACGAGTGAGGCCTGAATCGTGCCGTCGGCGCGCAACGTCGACACCACGGCTAGCCCGCTCTCGGCCGCGGCCAGCGCGACGGCATCGTCGAGTGTGGTCATGACTCTCCTTGTGCTGCAGGGGGCTTGGCGAATGGCGTCCGGTACACGTAGCGACTGGTCGGGACAGTGTCGACGTTGCGGTTCGCGCCGAATGCCGACGTACTGGCCACCATGCGCTCCATGCGCCTGCGCAACTCGTCGTCGTCGTCCGCGCCGAAGAATGCGTGCAGATCGGAAAGCGCGGCGGAGGGGAACAGCTCCTCGACGATCGCCGAGACCGGCGGTGCCCCCGGCGTGACGGCCCGCACGACGGCGTTCTGCGTGTAGCCGAATGTGGACTGGGTGTCGATGGCCACGGGTGTGTGGTCGATGTGCCAGCGGGTCAACCACGTCGTCTCGTCCAGGTCGGCGGGCCTGCGCAGCAGTGCGACGTTGGCGAATCCCTCCGTCCGCTCCCCCGGCGCGGTGTCCGGCGGAGTCATCGGGACCGATTCGGTGACCAGGTAGGCGGCCACGTCGTCGGCCTCCTGCCGGAGTCTGGCCAGGGCGGCGGTGACCTGTTCGCCGTACGACTGCTGGGTCCAGAGGCTGACCAAACCGACAACCGGCGGATCCAGCGTGGTCAGGGTCATCAGCGAGTCGCGGACCACGCCGTCGCGCACGTTCACCGTCAGACCCGGAATGCCCAGGCTCAGCAGATCCGGGACGAGCTGGTCGTGCAGACGCGCACACCAGGTGTCGTCGGTGTTGGCCCCGCGCAGCGTGATGACGACTTTCTCCACGACGGGAACCTACCGCGTCGCAGCGGTCAGGTCTCCAACCGCTCGCGGATGCCGGCCAGTCGCTGACTCAGCTCGTTCTCGTCGATGACGCCCCGGGCGACCAGCGAGTGCGCCAGCGCCACCAGTTGGCTCTCGGGATAGGGCAACTGGGCGTAGCGCGTCGCCGCCAACACGTCCTCTTCGTCTCGGCGCGCCTTGAAGTCCGGGATATCGGCATCGCACGCCGCCCGGTCGAGCGCGTCGCACAGCCCGTCCAGGCTCGTCTTCCACGGCGGCACAGGATTTTCCACCCCGTACTTCGCCGCCATCCGAGACCAGACCTGATTGCGTTCGACGATCTCTTCGAGGGGAGCGACCGTGGTCTGTTCGATACCGGGATCCGGTGTGCCGCTCATGCTTCCGAGGCCGGATGGACGGCCGGACGGGTGTCGGTGATGACGTTGGTGGTGACACCCGCCTTGGGCAGGGCGACGCCGATCAGACAGTCACGCGTGACGATTTCGGCGAGTTGCTCCTCGGTCCAATCCTCGGTGCCCTCCGGACGCATGGGCATCACCATGAAGCGGTGCTTCTGATTGGAGTCCTGCACGCGAACGGTCACCTCGTCGGGCAGATACAAACCGAACTCCGCCAGCACCTGACGCGGCCAGCGCACCATCCGCCTGCGGTAGTTGGGCGTGCGGTACCACTCCGGTGAGTTGCCCAGGATCGGCCGCGGATAGCAGGAGCACAGCGCGCACACGATCACGTTGTGCACGTCGGGTGTGTCGGCGAGAATTTCGAAAGCCGTGAAGTCGCTCGGTGTTCCGAAGCCGGTCGGCTCCATCCAGTCGACACCGACCTCCTTGCTGGCGGTCATGGGTTCGGCCAGCGCGAGCTCTTTGAACTCGGGATCCAGCCACGCTCTGGCGACCAGCGTGGCCGCCGGCGTCGGCCCGATCTGTTCGGCGAACTCGGTGAAGCGGCGATGCTCCTCGGCAGTGAAGATGCCCTTCTCGATGCACAGTTCGCGCAACGCGATCTCGAGGACCTCGAAGTCGGTGATCTCGTCGACCATCGGCGCCACCGTGCGATCGTGATCGTGACCGTGATCTGTCATGAGGCGGCCTCCAACCAGTGCTCGGGAATCTCGGTTTGTATGACGTCGTCGCCGGTGCCTGTGTAGCCGTGCCACAACTCCGACATGTTGAACCGCACGACGTAGAACCATTCCGGTTTGGCAGGACGGTCCCACGTCTCGTCCTCTGCCGCCGGGCTTTCGTAGGCGACGGTCGCGATCTCGCCGCGTGCGCCGCGTACGTATTCGGGTGTGCGGGTGTAGAAGATCACCGGTAGTTCGCGCACGACCACCGCATCGCCGACCTTGAACTTCGGTTCGTCGGCCTGCCCGGCATAGACCTGTGGGTCGCCTTTGCCCACCGCGTGTTTGTGGTGGGTGTTGCGCTTGACGTCTGCTCCGTCGCCTTCGAACTTCGGCTTGGCCTCCAGCTTCTTGCCTGCCAGCCCACCTTCGTAGCGCGTCTTGACCTCTGCCATCCGCTCACTCAACTCGGTCAGGCCGATGTGGTGCTTCTCGACGAGCACGCGGGCGACGGCCAACAGCCAGCGGCCGTAGTACGGCAGCCCCAGATATTCGGCTCGGCCCACATCGACGTTGCCTATTCGGCGGCGCTCCTCGGAAAGCCAGATGCCCCGCCAGGCCAGCACTTCGCAGATGACATAGGTCATGTGCTCCCAGAGTTCGTACTGCTTGTTCTCGTACTTCATCGGCGCATCCGGTTCCCCGCCGACGTCGTGAACGGGTTTCAGATATGCGGTGATCCGGTTGTGATCGAGCAGATCCGGCGTCGGCGCATCCGGTAGTTCGGGATAGGCTGATTTCAACCGGGCCACCAGATCGAGTTGTGCTGCTCGCTCGGCCGCGGTGCTCATGACGATTCCCTTCGTTGCCCTGGCCGAGCCACCGTCGACGTGCACGGATCAACTCGGTGATTCTCATGAGGCGGGATGCTCGTGATACGGAACCGCGGGCCGGCATCGGTTGTCGATTCGCGCGCGACAGCGATATGCGCCACCGGCACCTCCGATGCTGTCGCCCCACCCGTCGGCTGACTCTAACGCCGAACCCGCGCCGGCGCAGGTGAATCGACGACTTCGATCAGCTCTCGCCGGGAACTGGTTTGTGCTGTGGCACATAAAGTTTGAGGTCCCGCCGCCGGGCTGCGCGGCAGTGGCCGGTTACATCCCCGCAACATCGATAAATTGACGCGTGTGATGTCCCTTCGATGCCGTGCGCAAGGGTCAGAATGAGTAGGTGAGCACCCGCAGCAGGGTCATCGAGGCCCTCCGTCCTGCCATGCCCGAACCGTGGGCGGTGGTCAGGAGCCTGCTCGGGGTGCTGGCGGTGGCCTCGATCGCGCTGCTGTGGGACTCCGGGGCCGCCGCGGTCTGGGCCGCCGGTGCGGGCGCGGTCGCCGGCGCTGTGGCCTTGCAGGACAGTCCCGGCGGGCGGATCGCCCGAGTGCTCGTCGTCGCCGTGCAAATGGGCGCGGCCGTTTTCCTCGGGTCCTTGCTCTCCTCGTTCGACGTCGTGTTCATCGTCGTGCTGGCGCTCTGGTGCTTTGGGGCCGGCTTGCAATGGGCCGTCGGGAACAACGCGGGCATGGTGGCGGCTGCGGGAGGAGCGCTGCTCGTGATCGCGCCGCCGCTGCCCCCGTCGGTGTCGTCGGTTCTCGTCCCGACCGCCCTGACGATCGTCGCCGGTGCCCTGCAGGCGGGGTTGATCGCGCTCTGGCCGCCGCAGCGATGGCGCACTCAACGCGAAGCCCTTGCCGACGCATACGGGGCGTTGGCCACGGATGCGCGCCGGCTCGCCCACGACGCGGAGGTACCCACCGGTGCGACGTTGAAGCCGTCGTTGCGCGATGCGTTCATCGACACACAGGCGGGCCGGCGACCCGAGGCGTACCGAGGTGGGCACCGGTTGCCTGAACGGATCATGGCGACGCTGCGCATGCTGCGTGGTACCCCGGCGGGCGACCGCGGCGACGTCTCCCGGGTGTTGGCGGCCGCGGCCGAGATCCTCGACGCGATCGCCGACCACACCCACGTCGCGCGGCGTAACGCCGAGCACGGTCTGGTCCGGCTGGATGCCGCGGCGGCCGCACTGGACGAGCCGGAAAGCCCTGACGTCAAACGGCTTTCCCAGCAACTGCACGAAGCTGCGGAGTTGCGGTTTCCCGATCTGTATCGGCCCGACCTGATCAGCCCCGCGCGTGGGGCGCTGACCTCCGTCAGTTTCCACTTGAGCTTGACGTCACCGCTGTTCCGTCACGCTGTCCGGCTGTCGGCGGCGGTCGCGCTCGCCGCCTGCGCGGACCGACTCGCTCCCGTGGCGCACGGCTACTGGATCGCGCTGACCGTGCTCATGGTGCTGCGGCCGGAGACCGCCCACACCTATACGCGTTGCGTCGGTCGGCTCGCGGGCATCGCGACGGGGGTCGTCGTCGCGTCGGTGATCGTGATGCTGGGCCATCCCACGGGTCTGATCGCTGCCGCACTCGCCACGCTGGGCCTCGCCGCGACGTATGCCGCGACCAGGACGGGATACATCGCCACCAGCGCGGCCGTGGCTGCTTCCGTCGTGTTCTTCCTCGAAATCGACGCCATCACCTCCGGTGCGACGCTCGAGGACCGGTTGTTCTCGATCGTCGTCGGCGGCGGGCTCGCGGTCGTGGCGCACGTCGCGTTGCCCGACCACGCGCTGACCCGGCTGCATCACCGCGCCGGGGAGCTCCTCAAAACCGAGATCGATTACGCCGCAACGGTGGTCAGGGCTTACGTCCATCCCCTCGATCGTCCGGCCGACGCGGTGTCATCGGCGTGGCAACACGCGTACCGCGCCCGCGCCGGCTTCGAAGCCGCATCGGGTGCGACCCGGATGGAGTCCCGCGAGCTGCGCCGGTGGCTGCGGTCGTACCGCACCGCGCTGAACGCGGTCACCATTTCGTGCACCGCGCTGGAGGCCAACCTGCCGAACCGGCCGCCACCCACGTTGACTCCTGAGTTCGTCGCCGCTGTCGACGATTTCGTCGATGCGCTGCGAGGGGCGCCGCCGAATCCGGGGACACCGTGGACGGGCGACATCGCGGCCGTGTCCGCCGCCCATCAGCAGGTGCGGGAGAAGGCCGAGGGACTATACGGTGACAACGGGGCCGCGCGCGTACTGGTCGCCGAGATCGGCACGATCACTCGCGCCTTGTCGGGGATCGCCGCTATCCGCGAGCCCACTTCGGCTCGATGAACACGCCCTCGGCTTCCACCGTCACACCCTCATCGTCGGCGAGATAGCCCGTCGCATAGGACTTGATGCCTTCGGACCTCGTGGTCATCGCCTCGGCGTGCAGACGCCCGAGGCGCGTCGGGCGCAGGTACCGCAGCGTGATGGTGCCGGTGAACCGGGGATTTATCGAGTTGGCGGCGACCTCGCCGAGGATGTGGTCCAGGATCAGCGCCGAGATCCCGCCGTGTACATGTCCCGGTGGGCCCTCATAGGCGGCACCGAGTTCGAAGTCGGCGTACACGGTTCCGTCGTCACCGTGCTCGATGGTCAACGGTGGTGCGATCGGGTTGCGCAGTCCGATCACCGGGTTCCCCCACGGCAGCCGCTCGCCGCCGGTGGTGAAGCGCACGCCGAAGGGTCCGTCGATCTGCCGTGACCGTAGAGCAGCTGTCGCGCCGTCGATCTGCTCGCGGATCGCCGCGACCGTGTCGGCGTCCACTTCGGTGCGGATCGTCGCGTCGATCAACTGTCGGACCGATTCGGCGAGAGGGCCGTAGACACCGCGCAGCCGGTCGATCTCCGCTGCGGACACATCGCCGATGTCGATGAACTCCACCACGCAAGAACTAGAACACGTTGCAGTGTGGGTTGTCGAATCACGCGTCCGCCTGCGCGCGAGCGCTCAAGCTGGTACGGATCTCAGCCCGGGAACCGTACAAGGGCGTGCGCTGAGGCCCCAGAAGATGCTCGGCAGCTGCGCGGGTGAATTATCGTGCCGTTCATGAGCATCTCGCTCGGCGACGAGACCTACTACGACCTCGGGTCGTATCACCGGCGGATTGACACCCCGTCGCCGCAGGCGCAGCTGTGGTTCGACCGCGGAATGGTGTGGAGTTACGCGTTCAACCACGAGGAAGCCATCCGCTGCTTCGAGCGGGCACTTGAACTGGACCCAGGGTTGGGGATCGCCCGCTGGGGCATCGCGTACGCGGTCGGGCCGAACTACAACAAGGGTTGGGACGCCTTCGATCCTGTCGATGCGGCGGCGTCGCTGGCACGCGCGAGGATGGAGTTGCGACTGGCTGCCGAGCATCGTGCATCACCCGTCGAGCGTGGCCTGATCACCGCGCTGCAGACCCGATTCCCCACCGACGACCCCGACGACGCCCAGGCGCTCGAAACCGGTGGCGCGCAGTATGCCGACACGATGGCGGCGATGGCGCAGGCCTATCCCGACGACGTCGATGTGCAGGCACTGGCCGCTGACGCACTGGTGAACGTGACGGCATGGGCGTTGTGGGACACCAGAACCGGTGAGCCCGCACCCGGCTCACGCGTGGTGGCGGCCAAACGGATCCTCGACGATGCGTTGGCCACCGCGGCGGGCCGTAACCACCCCGGCGTCCTGCACCTCTACGTGCACACTATGGAGATGTCGGCGGCCCCGCAGGATGCGCTGCCCGCCGCGGACCTGCTGCGCGATCTGGTGCCCGACGCCGGCCATCTGCAGCACATGCCCAGCCACATCGATGTGCTGTGCGGCAACTACCGCGACTCGGTGGTGGCCAATCAGGCGGCCATACTCGTGGACCGAAGGTTCGTCGAACACGAGGGGCCGCTGAACTTCTATTCCCTGTACCGGGCGCACAACCTGCACTTCGTCGTGTATTCGGCGATGTTCGAAGGTAATTCACGCACCGCGTTCGCCGCCGCGGATGAGCTGGCCGCCCAGCTCAGCCCCGACCTGCTGGTGATCGAGTCCCCGCCGATGGCTGACTGGCTCGAGGCGTTCGTGCCGTTGCGCACCCACGTGATGGTGAGGTTCGGCCGCTGGGACGATTTGATAGCCCAACCCCTGCCCGAGGACCGGCAGCTGTACTGCAGCACCGTCGCGACGATCCACTACGGGCGTGGCGTCGCGCACGCCGCCACGGGCAACCCGGAACAAGCCCGCGCCGAGCGCGAGGCGTTCGCCGAAGCGTACGACCGCATACCCGAGAGCCGATACCTGTTCAACAACACCGTGATCGACATCCTGGCGATCGCCGCCGAGATGCTTGACGGTGAGATCGCCTACCGTGCAGCAGATTACGAGGCCGCATTCGCGCATATGCGGGGGGCGATCGAACTCGACGATGCGCTGCCGTACGACGAACCCTGGGGCTGGATGCAGCCGACCCGTCACGCCTACGGTGCGCTGCTGCTCGAACAGGGTCGCGTCGAGGAGGCCGCTGCGGTCTATGCCGCCGACCTCGGTCTCGATCCCACGCTGCCCCGGCCGTGCCAGCATCCGAACAACGTGTGGAGCCTGCACGGTTATCACGAATGCCTGCAGCGGCTGGGCCGCGAGGCCGAGGCGGCGATCATCGGCCAACAGCTCACTCTCGCAGCGGCGCGCGCCGACGTTCCGGTCCGCGCGTCCTGCGCCTGTCGGTTGGACGTGCCCCCGGACTGCTGCGACTGATCCGTAGACTCCGACATGTGGCCATCAGCGATGACGATCTCGCCCGCCTCGGCCGCTGCGTAGAGCTGGCGCGTGAAGCGCTGGAAGGCGGCGACGAGCCGTTCGGCTCCGTTCTCGTCGACGACGCAGGACGCACACTGTTCGAGGACCGCAACCGCGTCAAAGACGGGGACCGCACGCGCCATCCGGAGTTCGCGATCGCGCGCTGGGCGGCAGCCAACCTGACACCGCAAGAGCGGGCCCTCGCCACCGTCTACACCTCCGGCGAGCACTGCCCGATGTGCTCGGCGGCCCACGCCTGGGTCGGGCTCGGCCGCATCGTATATGCCACGTCGTCGGAGCAGTTGACAAGATGGCTGGCCGATTGGGGGGCGCTGCCACCGCCGGTGGTGTCGCTGCCGATCACCACGATCGCCCCCGACATAGAGGTGGACGGGCCCGCCGAGCAGTTCAGCGAGGCGATGAAGACCCTCTACGAAGCGAAGTTCAAGCCATGACGGATTTCTCGCACACCGCGGCGGTCTCCGAACCGGGTTGGGTCGAGCACGTGATCTGGTGGCATGTCTACCCGCTTGGTTTCGTCGGCGCGCATCCCGCCGACCCGCCCCCGGGCCCGGACGAGCATCGGCTGCTGCGCATCCTTGACTGGCTCGATCACGCGATCGAACTCGGCGCGTCCGGGCTCGCGCTCGGACCGATCTTCTCCTCACGCACCCACGGCTACGACACCACCGACCACCTCCACGTCGACCCGCGACTCGGCGTCGACGACGACTTCGACACGGTGGTCGAAGAGGCACGGCGCCGCGGACTTCGGATCCTGCTCGACGGCGTCTTCAACCATGTGGGAACCCATTTCGCCCACACGGAGTGGCTGCGCACTCGAGGCGACGGCGTCGACGTGTTCGAGGGGCACGGCGACCTCGTGGCGCTGGACCACGACAACCCGGCGGTGGCCGACTACGTCGTCGACGTGATGACGCACTGGCTGCGGCACGGCGCCGATGGGTGGCGCCTCGACGCCGCCTACGCGGTCCCCGACCAGTTCTGGGCACGGGTGCTTCCACGCGTTCGTGAACAGTTCCCCGATGCGTACTTCCTCGCCGAGATCATCCACGGCGACTACGCGCACCAGGTGCGTGAATCCGGCTTCGACTCGGTGACCCAGTACGAACTGTGGAAGGCCGCGTGGAGCGCGCTCAACGACGGCAACTTCCACGAGCTGGACTGGGCGCTGGTGCGGCACAACGAGTTTCTGGACACCTTCGTGCCCACGACCTTCATCGGCAACCACGATGTCACCCGGATCGCCAGCCAACTCGACGACATCCGCCACCTCGACCACGCCTTGGTGCTGCAGATGACGACCGGTGGTACGCCAAGTATCTACGCCGGCGACGAGTTCGCGTTCCAGGGCATCAAAGAGGAACGTTTCGGCGGCGACGACGCGGTGCGCCCCGAATTCGCGACTCCCCCGCTCGACGTCGACGAACACGGCGTCGACGTCTTCCGGTTGCACAAGTTCCTGATCGGGTTGCGCCGACGCCACGCGTGGCTACACACAGCGCGCACCTCGCCGCTGCTGTTGACCAACCGCCAGTACATCTACCAGAGCCGCGCCGGAGCCGAGTCGCTGATCGTCGCGCTCAACATTGGCGACGAACCGCTGGCCATCTCGCTGCCCGACCTTGGATTCGATCGGGCTGAGGTCCTCGCGGGCTCGGGCGCACCGCCGTCCGAGGTCGTCACCACCTACGAGGTCGCGCCGCACGGCTGGCTGGTCATCGGTCCTCGCTGAGGAGTTCGACGGTCATCGGGTCCGGATCGCCGTCGTAGTACTTCGTCAACACGCGGTTGAACAGCGCCTCGTCATCGGGCTCGTCGGCGGCGCGGCTGAACAACGTCATCGACGATCGGACCTTGACGTTGTCCGGCCTCCCGAACAAGCCGTCGGCCGACGGTTGGTCACTGCGGGCGACCACGTCCGCACACTCCCGCAGGCGCGGACCCAGCACGTCATGGGCGAGGTACGCCCGGGCTTCGGCGAGGGACCCGATCCCGTACCGCTGCGCGGTCGGGCTGCTACCGAGCCCGCGCAACTGGGGGAACACGAACCAGATCCAATGGCTGCGTTTGCGGCCCGCGCGCAGTTCATCGAGCACCGTGGCGTACACGCGTTCCTGGGCGTCGACGAAGCGCTGCAGGTCGAACGGGTCGCCGGATGCCGATCTGTCTTTAGCCATGTCATCGGCCAGTCTGACAAGCTAACCTGTGCGATTCAATGACGACTATGAGCGGCACGCCGACAGGGGCGCCAACATGACGCGCCGTCGCATCCCACATCCGCGGGACCTGGCGCCGCTGTTGCAGTTCAAGAAGCCCCAACTGAACGCGACGCACCGCAGGCTTGCGTCGGCGCTGACGATCGAGGACCTGCGCCGCATCGCCAAGCGACGGACCCCTAAGGCGGCGTTCGACTACACCGACGGCGCCGCCGAGGACGAGCTGTCGCTGGCTCGTGCCCGACAAGCGTTCCGCGACATCGAGTTTCACCCGACCATCCTGCGTGACGTGTCGAGCGTCGACACCAGTGCGACGGTGCTCGGCGGGCCCGTCGCGCAACCGTTCGGCATCGCGCCCACCGGCTTCACCCGGCTGATGCACACCGCGGGCGAGAACGCAGGCGCCCGCGCCGCCGCGCGGGCCGGCATCCCGTTCGCACTCTCGACGCTGGGCACCGCCTCGATCGAAGATGTCAAACAGGCCAACCCGCACGGACGCAACTGGTTTCAGCTGTACATGTGGAAGGACCGGGACCGGTCGATGGCCCTCGTCGAACGGGCCGCCGCCGCGGGGTATGACACGCTGCTCGCCACCGTCGACGTGCCGGTCGCCGGGGCGCGCCACCGCGACACCCGCAACGGCATGTCGATCCCGCCGACGCTGACGCTGCGAACGGTGCTCGACGCCATTCCCCACGCGCGGTGGTGGTTCGACCTACTCACCACAGAACCGTTGTCTTTTGCGTCGCTGGACCGATGGCCGGGCACCGTTGCCGAGTATCTCGACACCATGTTCGATCCCACAGTGAACTTCGACGATCTGGTGTGGATCAAGAAGCAGTGGCCGAACAAGTTGGTGGTCAAGGGAATTCAGACGCTCGACGACGCCAGGGCCGTCGCCGAACTGGGAGTGGACGGCATCGTGCTGTCCAATCACGGTGGCCGCCAACTCGACCGCGCGCCGGTGCCGTTCCATCTGCTGCCCAGTGTCGCCGCCGAGCTCGGCGACACCACCGAGATTCTGCTGGACACCGGGGTGATGTCCGGCGCCGACATCGTCGCTGCGATTGCGCTCGGTGCACGCTTCGTGCTGGTGGGTCGCGCCTACCTATACGGGCTCATGGCCGGCGGCGAGGCGGGTGTCGACCGGGCCGTCGAGATCCTTTCGCAGCAGGTCAGCCGGACAATGCAGCTACTCGGGGTGAGGTCGCTGAGCGAGCTCGGCCCGCGGCACGTCACGCAGCTGCACCGGCTGCGGCCCGGCATGGCGGACCCGCCGCGCGATTTCGCCTGAGTCACTCTGGCCACACAGGTCACAGCCGGTTTTCGGTGGTCGTGAGTCCCCGCTGAGTCGTAATCGTTAGCCAACCGCGATGTGGCAACCGCATGTCGGGTCGACATTAGCGGCGCGAGTACGTGTTTCATTACCCACGCACAGCAAACGGCAATTGCTTGTGGAAGCGATGAAAGGTGGGTTGGTTGCCGTTATGAAGATTCTGGAGAGGTGCCGGGGTACCGGTACAAAACTGTTTCGCCGAATGGCGGTGGCGGCGTTCACCGTGGCGGCGCTGCCCGGGCTGATCGGCTTCGCCGGGGGTTCGGCCACTGCCGGAGCGTTCTCGCGGCCCGGGTTACCCGTCGAGTATCTCGACGTGTTCTCCCCCGCGATGAACCGCAATATCAAGGTCCAGTTCCAGGGCGGTGGGCCGCATGCGGTGTATCTGCTCGACGGCCTGCGTGCCCAGGACGACTTCAACGGTTGGGACATCAACACCCCGGCCTTCGAGTGGTACTACCAGTCCGGGCTCTCGGTGGTCATGCCGGTCGGCGGACAGTCGAGCTTCTACACCGACTGGTACCAGCCGTCGCGGGGTAACGGCCAGGACTACACCTACAAGTGGGAGACGTTCCTGACCCAGGAACTCCCGGCGTGGCTGGAAGCCAACAGGGGCGTGTCGCAGAACGGCAATGCCGTGGTGGGTATTTCGATGGCCGGCAGCAGCGCGCTGACGTACGCGATCTACCACCCGCAGAAGTTCATCTACGCCGCTTCGCTGTCGGGCTTCCTCAACCCGTCCGAGGGCTGGTGGCCGATGCTGATCGGTCTCGCGATGCAAGACGCGGGCGGGTACAACGCCGAGAGTATGTGGGGTCCGTCATCGGATCCGGCGTGGAAGCGCAACGACCCGATGATCAACATCAACCAGTTGGTGGCAAACAACACCCGCATCTGGATCTACTGCGGCACCGGTACGCCGTCGGATCTCGATGGCGGCGCGGCCGGCCAGAACCTGATGGCGGCCCAGTTCCTCGAAGGCTTCACGTTGCGGACCAACGTCACCTTCAAGGACAACTATGTCGCGGCGGGTGGCACCAACGGGGTGTTCAACTTCCCGGCACAGGGGACTCACAGCTGGGGCTACTGGGGTCAGCAGCTGGAGATGATGAAGCCTGACATCCAGCGGGTGCTGGGTGCACAGGCCAGTGCGTAACCGCACCGCGTAGATCCACCCACACAGGGAGCCTGCCGTTTACCCCGAACGGCAGGCTCCCTGCCGTCTCGGGGGTGTTTCGCGGTGCGCGTACACCGCGCGACGGGTGAGGGAACAAATCAGCCCATCCCAAGGTTGAGCGCAACAGACTCAAACTTTGGAGGATTGATGGCTGAAGCCAAGACTGTTCCGGTCTTGTTCCTGAGCGAGTCGATCGTGCTGCCCGGGATGGTGGTGCCGATCGAGCTCGACGAGGCCGCGCGCGCCGCGGTCGACGCCGCGCGCGCGAGCGAGTCCGGAGAACTGCTGATCGCTCCCCGCCTCGAGGACCGTTATCCCTCGCACGGGGTGCTGGCTTCGATCGTGCAGATCGGGCGCATGGTCGGTGGACCCGCCGCGGTGGTGCGGGGCGAGAGCCGTGCCCACATCGGCACCGGGGCCACCGGACCCGGCGCGGCGCTGTGGGTCGAGGTGACTGTGGTCGACGAATCCGAGGTGACCGAGGAGGCCTCCAAGCTCGCGGCCGAGTACAAGAAGCTGCTGCTGGCGATGCTGCAGCGGCGTGAGGCCTGGCAGATCATCGATTTCGTCAACCAGCTCTCCGATCCGTCGGCGCTGGCCGACACCGCGGGTTATGCGTCGTACCTGACCCAGGTTCAGAAGCGTCAGCTGCTCGAGACGCCGGACGTGGCCGAACGGCTGCGTGCGCTGATCGAGTGGACTGGTGCTCAGCTGGCCGAGGTCGAGGTCAACGAGAAGATCGCCGAAGACGTGCGCGAGGGCATGGAGAAGACGCAGAAGGAATTCCTGCTGCGCCAGCAGCTCAACGCCATCCGCAAGGAATTGGGAGATGACGACGGCACGGGGTCTTCTGATGACTACCGGGCCCGTGTCGAGGCGGCGGACCTGCCCGAGAAGGTGCGCGAGACCGCGCTGCGCGAAGTCGGCAAGCTCGAGCGCGCGAGCGACCAGAGCCCGGAGAGCGGTTGGATCCGCACCTGGCTGGACACCGTGCTCGACCTGCCGTGGAACGTCCACACCGAGGACTCCACCGACCTGAAGACGGCGCGGGAGATCCTGGACGCCGACCACCACGGCCTCGAAGACGTCAAAGACCGCATCGTCGAGTACCTGGCCGTGCGGGCGCGCCGCGCCCAGCGCGGCTTGCGGGTCGTCGGCGGCCGCGGTTCGGGCGCGGTGATGGTGCTGGCCGGTCCGCCCGGTGTCGGCAAGACCTCGCTGGGTGAGAGCGTCGCACGCGCGTTGGGCCGCAAGTTCGTTCGCGTCGCCCTCGGTGGCGTGCGCGACGAGGCCGAGATCCGCGGCCACCGACGCACCTATGTCGGTGCGCTGCCCGGCCGCATCGTGCGTGCCATCGGCGAGGCCGGTTCGATGAACCCTGTGGTGCTGCTCGACGAAATCGACAAGGTCGGCTCCGACTTCCGCGGGGACCCCGCGGCGGCGCTGCTGGAGGTCTTGGACCCGGCGCAGAACCACACGTTCCGCGACCACTACCTGGACCTGGATCTGGACCTGTCCGATGTGGTGTTCCTGGCGACGGCCAACGTCATCGAGAACATACCGTCGGCCCTGCTGGACCGCATGGAATTGGTGCAGATCGATGGCTACACCGAGGACGACAAGGTCGCCATCGCCCGCGACTTCCTGCTGCCCCGGCAGCGCGAGCGGGCGGCGCTGACCGAGGACGAGGTGATCGTGACCGAGGCGGCGTTGCGCAAGATCGCCGCGGACTACACCCGCGAGCCGGGGGTGCGTCAGTTCGAGCGGCTGCTGGCCAAGGCGCTGCGCAAGGTGACGACGAAGCTGGCTGCCGGCGACATCACCACCCTCACCATCGACGAGCCGGATCTCGTTGAGTACCTGGGTCGTCCGCGCTTCCTGCCGGAATCGGCCGAGCGCACGGCGGTTCCGGGGGTGGCCACCGGGTTGGCGGTCACCGGCCTCGGCGGCGATGTGCTCTACATCGAGGCCGGGGCGACCGACGGTGAGCCCGGGTTGCAACTGACCGGGCAATTGGGCGAGGTCATGAAGGAGTCCGCGCAGATTGCGCTGTCCTACGTGCGCTCGCACGCCGAGCAGTTGGGCGTCGACCCCAAGGCGCTGGATCGCCGCATCCACGTGCACGTGCCCGCGGGCGCCGTGCCGAAGGACGGTCCGTCGGCGGGCGTGACGATGGTCACCGCGCTGGTGTCGATGGCCACCGGCCGCCAGGTCCGTGCGGACGTCGGGATGACCGGCGAGGTCACGCTGAACGGTCGAGTGCTGCCCATCGGCGGCGTCAAGCAGAAGCTGCTGGCGGCGCAACGGGCCGGACTGTCAACGGTTTTCATCCCGCAGCGCAACGAGCCCGACCTGGATGACGTCCCCGCCGACGTGCTCGACGCGCTGGAGGTCAAGCCGATGACCGATGTCGCCGACATCGTCGCGCAGGCTCTGCAGCCCGCAGAGGTGGCGGCGACCGCGGCCGCCTGACCACAGGACCGCGCTCGGGGTCGTGATCGATCGATCGCAGGTCACGACCCTGAGCGTTACCGTCGTCGCATGGCGTACGACGAGGACCTGGCTCACCGCATTCGTGAACTGCTCAGCGGTGAACAAGGAGTCGAGGAGAAGGCCATGTTCGGCGGGCTGGCCTTTCTGGTCGACGGCCATATGGCGGTCGCCGTCAGCGGGACCGGCGGTCTGATGGTCCGGGTGGCGCTCGACGAGTACCCGAAGTTGCTGTCGCGCCGGTTCGTCGAGCCAATGATGATGGCAGACCGCGAGATGCGCGGGTGGGTGCTGATCACCGCCGACGGCGTCAGGACCACGCGGCAACTGCGGCCGTGGGTCATCCGTGGTGTCGATTTCGCCAGGAGTTTGCCTCCGAAACAGCGCGGGTACGCCAGCCGACGTGGACGCCGCAGCACGTAAGAAGCTGGTCAAGCGCCTCCTCGAGCAGGCGGGCACGACCTACGCCGAAGACGCCGGTATCCGGTTGGCGGACAAGCCGATGCCGCTCTTTCAGCTGCTGACCCTGTGCATGCTGTCGAGCAAACCGATCGATGCCTCGATCGCGGTCGAAGCCGCGCGGGAGTTGTTCCGCGCGGGTCTGCGCACCCCCAAGGCCGTCCTCGACGCCGACCGCGCCGAAATGATTCGCGCCTTCGGCCGTGCTCACTACGTTCGGTACGACGAAAGCTCGGCGACCAGGCTCACCGATATTTCCAAGAGCGTTGTCGACGAACACGGTGGGGATCTACGCAATCTCGATGGGACCGAGGATCACGACGCGACCGCGCTGACGCGTTCGCTCAAGGGATTCAAGGGTATCGGCGACACCGGTGCCGACATCTTCCTGCGGGAGGTCCAGGACACCTGGACATGGATCCGCCCCTACTTCGACGCGCGCGCCAGCAGTACGGCGCGCAAGCTCGGATTGCCAAGTGCCAGCGACGAGCTCGCCGCGCTGGCGCCGCGAAAGTGTGCAAAGCTCGCCGGCGCCTTGGTCAAGGTGTCGCTCGACGACGACCTGCGTAACGCCGTCATGGCGCGGGAATGACGCGATGGTGATCCGGATCGGCACCTCCGGGTGGTCGTATGACCATTGGAAGGACGTCCTGTATCCGGCGGGACTGCCGACGGCCAAACGGCTGGCCCGCTACGTCGAGGAGTTCGATACGGTCGAACTGAACGCCAGCTTCTACCGCTGGCCGAAGGACAGCGCGTTCGCCGGTTGGCGACAGCGGCTGCCCGACGGGTTCACGATGTCGGTGAAGGCCCAGCGCGGACTCACGCACTACCGCCGGCTGCGGGAGCCGGAGCCGTGGGTCGAACGCTTCGACCGGTGCTGGGAGTTGCTCGGCGACCGCAGCGAAGCATTGCTCGTGCAACTGCACCCGGAACTCGAGCGCGACGACGCCCGCTTGGAGCACTTCCTCAAGCTCATGCCCGATCACATTCCGGTGGCGATGGAGTTGCGGCATCCGTCGTGGGACGACCCGGCCGTCTACACGTTGCTGGAGCGCCATGGCGCCGCCTACGTGGTGATGAGCGGTGCGGGTCTGCGCTGTGTTCCGCGGGCGACCAGCGAGCTGGTCTATGTGCGGATGCACGGCCCCGACCAGGATTCGATGTACGCGGGTTCCTACCCCAACGACGCGTTGCGGCGCTGGGCCGACCGGATCTCGGCTTGGGAGAGCGAAGGCAGACGGACCCTGGTCTATTTCAACAACGACCTGGGTGGGCACGCGGTCTGGAACGCGCAGACGCTCAAGGCGATGCTGGCCGGCTGATCCGCCACCCCGCTGCGCGGACGAAAACCGGTTCCGGCACGCTTGGGACCCGAGATGCGTGTCCTATGTCTGATGTCGGCCGTCGCGATCCTGGCCGCGGGTTGCTCGGCCGAGCGGATTGTCACCACCGACGAACCGTTCGTGGCGTCGCCGACCTCCACGACCTCCGAACCGCCTCCCCCCCCACCGAACAGCGCACACCTGGTCGACGCATTCGACTACGTCGCGCATCCGGACGGGTCGGCCGTGTACTTCTTCACCACGCCGAGTGGACGCTGGGCGTGCGCCGTCGTACCGCGTGACAAGGCGGGCTGCCAGTCGGCCGCCTCTCCGCTGTCCAGCATGAACATCACCGGCGAACCGGACACGGTGGACAACGGCGCCGGCGAGCAGGTCGCGCCGAACGCGATCACCGTCGAACGCGAGGGTGAACCCCGCTTCGCGGCATTCGAACAGCCGCAGTTCGTCCTCGACGACGCGAAGGTGCTGGAGTTCAATCGGATCCTGGCTGTCGCCGGGTTCCGTTGCAACGTGCAGGACGCGGGCGTCTCGTGCATGAGCGAGGTGACGGGCAAGGGATTCACCTTCGCCCCCGAGGGTTTTCAGCCGCGATACACCGAGGTGCCCGCCAACGCACCGTAGGGACGAGGAAGGCAGGCCCGCATGAGGATCGAGCCCGGAAAGGTCGCCGTCGTCACCGGCGGAACCAGTGGAATCGGTTTGGCGCTCGCCACGCATCTGGTGCGTCGCGGCGTCGACGTGGTGATCGCCGACATCCGTGAGGACGCGATACCCGAAGCGATCGACGCACTGTCCGGTCAGCAGGGGGCAGCGACCGGGGTACGCATCGACGTGCGTGACGCGGCCGATGTCGATGCGCTGGCGGCGCACACCTTGGACCGCTTCGGACGCGTCGATCTGGTGTGCAACAACGCCGGGGTGGTGTGCGAACAGACGCCGGTGTGGGAGCAGCGGATCGAGACGTGGCGGTGGCTCATCGACGTCAAGCTGATGGGTGTGGTACACGGGGTGAAAACCTTCACTCCCCTGTTCATCGCGCAACGGTCCGGGCACTTCCTCAACACCGCGTCCGCGGGCGGGCTCATCCCGCTGCCCCACCTCGGGCCGTACAACGCGACCATGCACGCCGTCGTCGGATTGACGGAGACGCTCGACATCGAACTGCGCTCCGTCTCAAGCGATATGGGTGCCACCGTGCTGTGCCCGGGGATGGTGGACACGCCTCTCGGGCCCAACTCGGCGGGCCTGACCCCGCCCGGGGCGGTCAGCGTCCCCAACGACCGCGACGACGACGCGATGCGCGGCGGTATCAGCCCCGCCGTGGTCGCCGATGCCGCGATCGCCGCGGTGGAGGCGGGCCGGGTCCATGCCGTCGTCGGCCCGGATGCGGCGAAGGCGGCCCGCCAGCGCGTCGACGCGCTATTGGCAGACCTCGACTGACTACAGCAACGCGGCCGTACCGTCTACAGCAACGCGGCCGTTCCGTCCGGATTGACCTGGACCTTCGCGCCCGCGATGTCCTCGTCGACCGTCGCCGCCGCCCCCGCCGCATCTGGGATGACCGCCAGCACCCGCTCGTCGTCGGGGGTACGAACCGCGAGGAACGCCTTCTCCGGTGAGCCCTCGCGGTCGAACGGCGTCGTCCACGTCTCCACGGTGCCCACCCCGGCCCAGTCCACGAGCGCCGTTCGGGTCGACTCGCGGTCGACCTCCGATTGCACGTCCTCCCAACGAAACTCATGCGGCGGCGGCTCGGTGCCGTAGATGCCGAAGCTGTGCTTGGTGAGGTATCCGCCGTTGGCGGTGATCAACCCGAGCTGGCCGGGGGCGGCGACGAGCCGTTCGGCCATGGTCGCGATCGAGTGGGTCACGTAGTTGTTCCACGGTCCGCCCGCGAAGGTCAGCCCGCCGGTCACCGTCAGCGGTCTCGCGGGGTCTGCGATCGGGAGGCCGAGCTCATTGGCAGCCACCTGAACCGCCGAAGGGAAGCACGAGTAGACGTCGACGAGCCCGACATCGTCGATACCGACCTCGGCCAACTCCAGGGCCCGCCGCCCCCCGATCCGGATGGCAGGGGACGTGTAGAACTCCGCGCGCTCGCCGATCGCGTAGGTGTCGTGCGAGTCGGTGCCCGAGTACGGGAACACCCAACGGTCTCGGGTGATCTGCAGATGCGTGGCCTTCTCGGCCGAGGTGAGCACCAGCACCGCGGCCTGGTCGACCATGTTGTTGGAGTTCATCAGCTTCGGATAGGGCCAGCTGATCATCCGGTTGCCCGGTCCGGCCTGCCAGATCTGCTCGGCCGGCACCGCGTCTCGGACCCACGCGTGCGGGTTGCCGGCGGCGACCGCACTGAATTGTGCCCACAGCTCACCGATCCGGCGTCGGTGCTCCTCGTCGGACTCGCCCGCAGCGATACGCAGGGCTTGCTCGAACATCGGGTAGACGTAGGCAGGCCGGTCCAGGCTGATCTTGATTTCGGCGGGCCCGGCCATCGGGACCCCTTCGTCGGCGCCCTCGGCCATCGGGACGGATTCGTTCTGGCGCGGCCAGTCCGGCCGCACGCCCTTGGCGCGCAGCCGGCTTCGGGTGCGCCAGGTCTCACCGCCCGCGATCAGAACCACCTCGGCCCGACCGCTCTGGATGTCTCGGCACGCCTCGTTGACCAGCGACTGCGGCGTATTACCGCCGACCCCGGTATAGCGGGTCGCGGCGTTGTCGGCGTGGAGGCGTAGCGCGAGAAGCAATCCCGGATCGCGGTACCGCCACGAAAGAAGATTGACCACCCGAACCGAGTCGGCTGCCTCGAGGACCCTGGGGTCCGCTGCTTGGCGCGCGGCCGCGACCATCAGGTCGATCGGCGAAACGTCGGGGTTCTCGTCGCGCTGGTTGACTTGTCCGTAGCCGACCAAAACCGGCGTCCTGTCTTCCATCACGGCCTTTCTCGGTATGCGAAGAGCGTGCCGTCGGCGATGAGCCGATCGGTCTCTCCGGCGGAGATGTCGAGGATCTGCCGGCAGATCTCTCTGGTCTGCTCCCCCGGCATCGGCGCGGGCGTCAGCAGGGCGGGAGGGATGTTCGTGTACGGCGCCGGTCCCGTCTCGGTGAGCATGGGCGTATCGAACAGCGGATGCTCCATGTCGGAGTACAGCTTTCGGTAACGCACCTGCGGATCGGCCGGAACATCGACGGCACGGTTCATCGGCGCGGCGGCGATCCCGGCGTCCTGCAGGGTGCGTGCCACCGCGGTCTTGTCGCGGGTGCGGGTCCATTCCGCGGTGTCGACGCCGCCGGTGGCCGATTCCAGTGCGGCGTGGTCATTCTCGGAGCACAGCGAGATCACGCACCACTCGTCGTCACCGGCGCACGGGTACACACCGTGCGTGGCTGTGTCGTCGACGACGGGGAGGCCTGCCGCACGCGCGGACTCGGTGACGTAGCGGGTCGCGAGTTGGGTGACCGCGGCCTCGGACTGCGAGACGTGTACGTGGGCGGGCTGTCCGGTTCGGTCACGCCGGATCAGCGCAGCCAGTGCGGCGATCGCGGTGAGCCGCGCCGACACGTGGTCCGGGAAGATCGTCGTCGCATCGTGGAAGCCGCCGTCGGCAGACGCCCACAGCGAGGTGACCCCGGTGGTGGCGCGAACCAGCGGCCCGTACCCCATGCGCGAGCTCCAGGGACCGGTCGCACCGAAGGCGCTGCTCTCCGCGAGCACGATGCGCGGATTCAGCTCCCGCAGACGGTCGTAGGAGAACCCCAGCGACGCAAGCGTTCCCGGCTTGAAGTTGGCGAACACGGCGTCGGCACCTGTGACCAGGCGGGCAAACACGTCGGCGCCCGCGGGGGTCCGCAGGTCGAGCCCCAGACTCCGCTCGTTGCGGTGGGTCAGCGCCCAGGACCTGCTCATCACCTGACCGGGCGGCGCTTGGCGCAGCCCGTCGGGATAGGCGGCGCTCTCGATCTTGACCACCTCGGCGCCGAGGTCGGCGAACAACCTGCCCAGCTCGCCCCCGGCGACGATGACGCCGAGGTCAAGGATGCGCATCCCCTCGAAAGGACGCTCCGGCGCGACCGTGCCCTGCCATGCCATCACCGATGACGTTGTGGCCCAGGTAGGTTCGTCAGCGCCGGGAGCGGGGGCCAACCACCTCAGGCCGCGATGACGGCCGTCGACGACGAAGGGCCCCACCGGGGCGACGACATCCGCGCCCGGGGCGAACTCGGCGGTGGTCAGCGCACCCACCACGCGGAAGTGCTCGGAGGCCAGCGTCTCCGTGGGGGTGAGCACGGCCGCGATGGGAACTCCCTGCTCTTGTCCCTCGGTGACCAGAGCGTCCATGGTCTGGGTTGCGACGAAATCGCCGATCAGGGCGTTCAGTTCGCGAGATGCCGCATACCGCGCCGCGATCGTGTCGAACTTGGGGTCGGCGAACTCTTCGGGTTCACCCAGCCAGGCGCGCATGCCCCGCCACTGACGCGGGGACAGCAGGCAGATCCGTACATGCCCGTCCTTGCAGGCGAAGATCGGATAGATGTTCTGGTTACGTGGCCTGCCGCGCCAGATCTCGGTGGTCTTCTTGACGCCGACGGCCGCCTGACCTTCTGATCCGAACGGCGGATCCAGCGACTGGAGCACCGCCTCGAATCGCGAGAAGTCGATGTAATCGCCTGTTCCAGTCCGTAACCGGTGGTAGTAGGCGGCCAGCGCCGCCCATGCCGCCTGTGTCGCAGCGGTTCCCGATGCCAGTCCGATCGGGGGTAGCACCGGGGTGCCGGCCGTCGGCCCGGTACGCGACAGTGCCGTCGACAACGCGTACAACACGGGGTCGGTGGCCCGCCACGAGGCAAACGGCCCGTCGGTGCCGAAGTCCGTGACCGATAACACGACGAGGTGGCCGAACTGTTGAGCCAGGGCGGCGCACGATGTTCCGAATCGGCCTGCCCCGCCGGGCCTTCCGCCATCGACGACGATATCGGCGGTGCCCGCCAAATCCCGCAGCGCCCGGCGGCCGTCGGGGCTGGCGGGGTCCAGAACCGCACACCGCTTGTTCGCGTTGTGCAAGCGGAACGGAATGCTCGCTCCGGCCACGGTCGGCAGCGCCTGCCGGTCGGCCCGCCCACCGGGCGGTTCGATCTTCAGGACATCGGCTCCGAGGTCGGCGTACAGCCGGCTCACCCCGTCGGATTCGGCGCCGCCGAGGTCGAGCACCCGCACGGATGCCAGCAGTAATTCGCTCATGCCGCCAGGAGACCTTCGACCCACCGCAGATGGTCGTCGGTGTCGTTGGCCACGTACATCAGGTCGACGAAGACGTCCGGATAACCGGCGTCGGTCAGCGTCCGCACCGCCTCGGCGACCGCATCGATCGGTGTGCCGCCGGCGACGTTGATGCGCACACAGGTGTGTATGGCCGACGGATCCCGACCGGCCTCGCGGGCGGCGTCGTCGATGGTGCGGCGCTGCGTCGCAAGGAACTCGGGCATGACACCTCCGGGCACCAGCACGGCCGGGAGCCACCCGTCGCCGCGCGTCCCGATGCGCCGCAGGCTCGCCGGAGTGAACCCGCCGAGATAGATCGGCGGACGCGGTTGCTGGACCGGTTTGAGGTCCACCCACGACAACGGGATCGACCACCGCTTGCCTTCGTGTTCCACCGGATTCGTCGTCCACAGCTGCTCGAGGGCATCGAGAACCTCGTCCAGTTGGGCGCCGCGGGCGCGGAACGGGGCGCCGGCGGCAAAGAACTCCTCCGGCGACCACCCGATCCCGAAACCGGGAACGAGCCTGCCCCCGCTGACCACATCGATGGCGGTCAGCTGGCGGCCCAGCTGCACCGGCGGGTACCACGGTGCGACGAACACGCTGCTACCCAACCGGACGCGCGACGTCGCGGCGGCCACCACCGCCAACGCGATGAACGGGTCCAGGCCGGCGCGGAACTGTTCGGGAATGGTGTCTTGACCCGCGTAGCCGACGCTGGGGTGCACCGCGGTCAACAAGCGGTCGCCCACCCAGAGGCTGTCCGCACCGAGGCTTTCGGCGCTGGCCGCGAAGCGCGCGAGGTCCGCCTGGGCCGATACCCCGAACTGCGGCACTGCGAATCCCAACACGCCAGACAGGCTAATGGGTAGCTTCACGCGCATCGGGTACAGGAGTGACACACCCGTTCACCCGTTTCGACGATGATGAGTCAGATGACTGCCGAGGCCCTGTCCCCCACGCTGTCCACCGATGAACTCGACCTGATCGACGCCTACTGGCGCGCCGCCAACTATCTGTCCGTCGGCCAGATTTATCTGCTGGACAATCCACTGCTGCGCGAGCCGCTGGCGCCCGAGCACGTCAAGCCCCGGCTGCTCGGCCACTGGGGCACGACACCGGGCCTCAATCTCATCTACGCGCACCTGAACCGCGTCATCTGCGACCGCGACGTCAACGTCATCTACATCACCGGCCCGGGACACGGCGGCCCCGGCCTGGTGGCCAACGCGTATCTCGAAGGCACCTACAGCGAGGTGTACTCGGGTATCTCCGAAGACACCGAGGGAATGCGAAAGCTGTTCCGCCAGTTCTCTTTCCCCGGTGGGATCCCCAGCCACGTCGCCGCGGAGACCCCCGGGTCCATCCACGAGGGCGGGGAGTTGGGCTACGCGCTGGTGCACGCCTATGGCGCGGCGTTCGACAACCCCGACCTGGTGGTCGCCTGTGTCATCGGTGACGGCGAAGCCGAGACCGGCCCGCTAGCGGCCAGTTGGCATTCGAACAAATTCCTCAACCCGGTCACCGACGGTGCGGTGCTGCCCATCCTGCACCTCAACAGCTACAAGATCGCCAACCCCACGGTCCTCGCGCGCATTCCGCAGGAGGAACTCGAGTCGCTGATGTTCGGCTACGGTTACCGGCCCATCACCGTGGCCGGCGACGATCCGGCCAACGTGCATCAGCAGCTGGCGACGGCGCTCGACGAGGCCTTCGACCAGATCGCCGCGATCCAGCGCGCCGCTCGCCTCGACGGTGAACAGGGCCGGCCGCTGTGGCCGATGCTCGTGTTGAGGACACCGAAGGGCTGGACGGGCCCGCAGAAGGTCGACGGCAAGAAGGTCGAGGGCACGTGGCGGTCCCATCAGGTTCCGTTGTCGGGCACCCACACCAATCCCGAACACCGCGCTCAGCTCGAGGAGTGGATGCGCAGCTATCGGCCCGAAGAACTGTTCGACGAGGACGGCGCGCTATTGCCCGAATTACGCGCGTTCGCCCCGCGCGGACAGCGGCGGATGAGCGCCAACCCGCACGCCAATGGCGGTCTCCTGCTCAAGGATCTGGATCTGCCGCGCTTCACCGATTACGCGGTGCCGGTTGACGACCCCGCCTCCGAATCGACGGAGGCGACCCGGGTGCTCGGGACGTTTCTGCGCGACGTCATCGCGCGTAACGCCGACCGATTCCGGTTGATGGGACCCGACGAGACCGCGTCCAACCGGCTGTCGGCGACCCTCGAGGCGACCGACAAGGCCTGGCTGGCCGAGGTCACTCCCGACGACGAGAACCTCGGTCCGGAGGGCCGGGTGATGGAGGTGCTGTCCGAACACCTCTGCCAGGGCTGGCTCGAGGGATACCTGCTGACGGGCAGACACGGGCTGTTCAACTGCTACGAGGCGTTCATCCACATCATCGACTCCATGCTCAACCAGCACGCCAAGTGGCTCAACAGCAGTCGGGAGATGCCCTGGCGGGCGCCGATCGCATCGCTGAATTACCTCTTGACATCGCATGTCTGGCGCCAGGACCACAACGGCGCGTCGCACCAGGATCCCGGCTTCATCGACCACGTCGCCAACAAGCGACCCGAGGTCGTGCGCGTGTACCTGCCGCCGGACGCCAACACCTTGCTGTCGGTGGCCGACCACTGCCTGCGCAGCCGCCACTACGTCAACGTGATCGTCGCCGGCAAGCAACCGGCGCTGAACTACCTGGACATGGATTCGGCGATCGCGCACTGCACACGCGGTCTCGGGATCTGGGAGTGGGCGAGCAACACGACCGGGGAGCCGGATGTGGTGCTCGCGTGCGCCGGAGACATCCCGACCCTGGAAACGGTGGCGGCCGCCGACATCCTGCGTCGGCGGCTGCCCGAGCTTAAGGTGCGGGTGGTCAACGTCGTCGACATCATGCGACTGCAACCGGAGTCCGAGCACCCGCACGGCCTGTCCGATCGCGAATTCGACTCGATCTTCACCACGGACAAGCCGATCATCTTCGCCTATCACGGCTATCCCTGGCTGATTCACCGGCTGACCTACCGGCACGCCAACCATGCCCAGTTGCACGTGCGCGGCTTCAAGGAACGCGGCACCACGACGACCCCGTTCGACATGGTGATGCTCAACGACCTCGACCGGTTCCATCTGGTCATGGACGTGATCGACCGCGTCGACAGTCTGGGCAGCAGCGTGGCCGGGTTGCGCCAGGAGATGGCTGACGCGCGCCTGGCGGCCCGGCGCTACACCCGGGAACACGGCGAGGACGATCCGGCGATCTCGGGGTGGACGTGGGACCCGGATTACCAAGCGCCTTCGCTGTCGCAGGACACCCTCAGCGAACACGACCGCTAGACTGGATTTTCGTGTCCGACCAAGCCGCCCTCGCCGAGCGCCCGCATCCGCTGGTCGAACAGCTCTCCGCGTTGCACCACTTCCGCACCTACGTCGACATCGCGGTGGTCGTGGTGGTGTTGGCGCTGACGAATCTGATCGCGCACTTCACCACGCCGTGGGCCAGCGTGGCAACGGTGCCGGCGGCGGCGCTGCTTCTGGTGGCGCTGGTTCGCTCCCGCGGCCTCGGGTGGGCCGAACTCGGCCTGAGCCGCGAACACTTGAAGTCCGGAACCGGCTACGCGCTGGGCGCCGTCGCGCTGGTGTTGTCGGTCATCGCGATCGGTGCGCTGCTGCCGTGGACGCGGCCGATGTTCATGAACAACAACTACGCCACGATCTCGGGCGCGCTCATCGCGTCGATGGTCATCATCCCCCTGCAGACCGTGATCCCCGAGGAACTGGCGTTCCGCGGGGTGCTGCACGGAGCGCTCGACCGCGCCTGGGGCTGGCGTGGTGTCGCCGCGGCCGGTTCGCTGTTGTTCGGACTCTGGCACATCGCCACCTCGCTGGGCCTGACCAGTAGCAACGTCGGCTTCACCCGGATCTTCGGCGGAGGTGTGATCGGCACCGTCGCCGGCGTGACGTTGGCGGTGGTCGCCACCGGCATCGCGGGCTTCGTCTTCACCTGGTTGCGCCGCCGCAGCGGCAGCCTGATCGCGCCGATCGCGCTGCACTGGTCGCTGAACGGGCTCGGCGCGCTGGCAGCCGCGTTCGTGTGGCACCTGACCTGACGTCAGTGCGAGGCGCGCTTGCGGGCGCGGAACTCGCGGTTCTTGAGCTTGTTACCGCAGGTCGCCATGCTGCACCAGGTGCCGCCGTGGTTGCGTGAGCGGTCGTAGAACGCCCACTGGCACTCCTCGTTGGCACACGCCTTCAACAGCGACCAGGAGCCGTCGCGCTGTGCATCGTGGATCGCCAGTAGCAGTTCGGTGAGGCGGTCGTGCAGCGAGGTGCCCAGCGCCGACAGCCGAATCCGCCCCGAGTCTTCGACCTCGGCCCGTGCGGCGCCACCGGCGGCGGCCCGCAGAGGCGCCAGCGCTGCCGCTGTCGGCCGCGGGCCACCGGCGTTGTGGACCAGCATCGCGCGCAGGGCCTCGCGCACACCACGCAGCAACTGGAGGTCGGCCTCGTCGATGCCGTCCCCGGGGCCCAGCAACCCCTTGTCGTGCAGCCACGGTTGCGCGACATCCGGATCGGCCAAACGGTCGGGGCCGGACGGCAACTCTGCCGTGTTGACCAGGCTCTGAACCAGGGCGAGACGCGGCGGTGCCGGTTTCGTCTCCTGGTCCCCCAGCCACCGCGTGCGAGTCATATAGCAAGCCTAGCTTTGTATGACTGGTAATTCAATTTGACCGGTCATGCATGACCGTTATAAAGTCGTCAGTGGTCACACACCCGCGCTAACGAGGATCGATATGTCGGACAATTCGAATCCATCAACCCTTGTGTCGTCGTTTGCGGCGGCAGCGAGCGGGGCAACTGCCCCGTCTCTCCGCGCGCGGGTGGTGGCGCGGCTGAGGGCCAACAAGTTCGACCGCATGGCGGCCGTCGGCGGCGTCGCACCCGACAGCGATGCATACGCCGCGCACTGCGCCCGGCTGACGTCGACCGCCGAGCGCGAGGCGGTGGCCAGGGCACTGCGACGGATCGTCCGGGATGCTCGCGGGCGCGGCCCGTTGATGTCCTCGCGGGTGCCGTTGCACGTACCGAACATCGCCGCCGCCGAGGACGTGATCGACGAGATAACGCTGCGGCTGCACTCTCCCCGGATGGTCGGGGCGCGGGGCATGGCGCGGCTACGCGTCCTGCTGGCCGACGGCACCGGACCCGTTTACCGGTACGGCCGTGGAGATCTCGTGGGCCGACTCCGCGCCGCGTTGGCCGAGCTCTAAACGACCAGCACGGCGGCCCCGGAGACCCGGCCGGAGGCCAGATCGCTCAGCGCGGCGTCAGCCCGGTCGAGCGGGTATGGCGGGCTGGTCACCTCGATGTGGTGTTCACCGGCGAATGCGAGGAAGGCCCGTGCGTCGGCGCGAGTGTTGGCGGTGACCGACCTGACCTGACGCTCTTGGAAGAGGTGCCGCTGGTAGTCCAACGCCGGGATCTCGGAGAGGTGAATACCCGCGATCGCAAGCGTGCCACCGCGATCGAGCGCTTCGAGTGCCGGCAGGACGAGCTCACCGACGGGCGCGAACAGGATCGCGGCATCGAGGTCGACGGGCGGACGCTCATCGGCGCCCTGGGCGGACGCCGCCCCCAGGCTCACTGCGAGCTCACGCGCGACCTCCCCACGCGTCATCACGTGTACTTCGGCGCCCTGCGCGACGGCCACCTGGGTGGTCAGGTGCGCGCTACCGCCGAATCCGTATATGCCCAACCGGCCACCCGGCGGCAGGTCTGCGCGCAGCAGCGCGCGATAGCCGATGATCCCGGCGCACAACAGCGGCGCCAGTTCGGTGTCGGAGTAGCCCGCGGGTAACGGATGCGCGTATGCCGCTGGCACCGTCGCGAATTCGGCGTATCCGCCGTCGGCGTCCCAACCCGTGTAACACGATTGTGGGCACAGGTTCTCGTCGCCCCTGACGCAGTACCGACATCGCCCACATGTATGTCGCAGCCACGCGATGCCGACGCGGTCGCCGACGGAGAACTCCGCGCCCGCGCTCTCCCCCACCTCGACGACCTCGCCGACCACCTCGTGGCCCGGCACGACCCGGGGCCGATGCACGGGCAGATCGCCTTCGGCGACGTGAAGATCGGTGCGGCACACGCCACATGCGCGCACCGCCACCGCAAGTTCGCCGGGTCCCGGACGCGGAACTTCGACCCGCACGCGTTCCATGGGCCGCGTAACCATCGGTCCCGGCCGTCGAACCTGCCAGGCGGTCATGGTTGAGACGCTCATCACCACATGGTCGCCCCGCAGTGATCGGGGCACCACCCTCACGGTCGCGGACGGCGCCACCACGAGGGGCCGTTCAACGGAACGTGAGGAAGATCTCAACACGTTGCAATAACAAAGAAATAGGGTGAATCGATAGATCAGCTAAGCGTGTCGCAGAAATAATGCCGGGCCGCCGGCGCTGCCAAGAGAGGTGGGGAATGAAAACAGTTGTGGCACTGGCAATCGGGGCAATGGTGACGGGCGGTATCGCTTTAGCCGCCCCGGCCGATGCGGGCTGCCAATCGGGATGGACACCATGGGGCGGCGGCCAAATTTGCGACGGTCCAATCGCACCGGACGGGAGTTTTCAGCGATGCCAGACGGTAGGTGTCCTGGGCTTCGGCGGCAATCTCCCCTGCATCACGGCGAACGTCAACAACCTCAATGGGCAACCACCGTGGGTTGGGCCCTGAAGCTGACCATCGCGTCAATTCCCCTGGTTTCGAGAATGCGGCAGTTCTAGACTCCCATAGATAAGGGTCGGGGTAACGATCCGAGGGGAGAGCCCGCATGCGAGGCATCATTCATCGGTGGGCAGCCAGAGTCTCAATCGTAGTCATCCCATTGGCGACAGCGGTATCGGCGCCCGGGATCGCGACGGCCGCGGAGTGCGGGCCGGGAACCGTGTACGACGCCCTTTCGAATTCGTGCATCGTGGCTCCTTTGCCGCCGGCTCCACCGGCGCCACCTCCGCCGCCGGCTTGGAACGGGGATGTCACGCCCTACTTCTCGGTTGGGGTATGCGTGCCTATTCCGGTTCCGTTCGCGCCGTCAGTTTGCGCGAGCGTTTAGCGAGCTTGTAGATCCGAGCGCGAGGACCAAGGAACGCCCCGCGCGGATAGGACACCGCTCTCTTCGACCTTCGAGGACCGTGAGGCCGCGGACCCGAGCTGAACGTCAGGCCGGGGGCGCCATCCCGGGCGCGTTCTCCGGCGCGACCGGAACCGGCACGCCGACCGCGGGACGCGGGGCAGGCGCGTTGGGATCGGCCGGCGGGGGCGGCGGCGCGTTGGGATCCGCAGGCGGAGGAGGCGGCGCGTTGGGATCGGCCGGCGGTGGCGCCGGTGCGTTCGGATCGGCGGGCGGGGCCTCAGGCGCCGCGGGCGGGGTGTACGGCCGGATCGAGTTGGCCAGCGTCACCGCTTCTTCCTTCGGCACAGGGTTGTTCGCGGTGCCGAGCCAGACCACGAACCACCGCTCGGGGGTGCGCTGACCGCGCGGCGTACCCGGTTCGACCGGGTTGCCCACCACGCCGGCCCAGATCTGGCCGTTGGGCTTGTTCGTGTCGGTGAACTTAACCTCGTAGTACGACGCGACGCCCGGCATGCCATCGGCATTGAGCTCGACGGTCTCCTGGTTGACCCGGGTCCCGGGGAACGGCATGAAGAACTCGCCCATGTCGGAGGCCAACCGCTGCGCGGCCTTCGTGTTGTCCGTCTCGGCGCCCGCGAAGAGCTTCAGGTCGAGCCGGCCGAGCAGAATGCTGGTGTCGTTGGGCGGTTCGGCACCTTCGGGGGCGTCCTTGGTCAGCAACGCCTGGCCGTAGGAGAGCTGCGTCGAATCCGCCACTTTCCATCCGGCAGGCACGACGTAGCTGAGGCCACCCGCGGCCGAGTCGACGCGGCCAGGATCGCCGGGCGCCGGGGCCGGCGCGTTCGGATCGGCGGGTGCTGGTGCCGGTGCCCCCGGCGCCGGAGGTGGCGGCGGTGCGCCGGGTGCGGGAGGTGGCGCGCCGGGCGCGGGAGCCGGAGCGGGCGCTCCTGGTGCCGGAGGGGGTGCGGGCGCCCCTGGTGCCGGAGGCGGCGGAGGACCTTGCAGGAAGGTGTTCCCCGTCGGCGGCGGCGGGGGCGGCGCAGGCGTGGGTTCAGGCTGCGCCTGGGCCACCGTCGGGAGCGCAAGCGCTATGGCGGTTGCCCCGGTCACCGCCGCGACCGCCAATGTCCTCGAGAGCCCCCTGCGCGGGGCTGAAATCGCGTCCGGCTGATCCATGGGGAAGAAACTACCGTGTTACCGCCGTGACGCAAGTGTGAATTGCTCAAAATGAGGATAAATAATTCATAGCTGAGAAGACGATAAGCACTGATAGCAGTAACGCTATGATTTGCTGACACGGCACAGTACCCGCGCGTGGCGCGGGGTGGGCGAACCGCTGTCGATGCCAGGGAACTCGCTTGCTTTTCGCGCCCGCTCCGGTAACCGTTACTGGGCCGGATGCAGCGTGACCTCCTGTGCTTTCACCGCGAAAAACACCCGCTCGCCGGGGGCAAGCCTCAGTTCGGTGGCGGAGTCGGCGGTGATGTCGGCGGCGAGCCCCGGACTGCCGTCGGGCTGCTGCCCGGCCCGCACCCGGATCGCGGGTCCGCGGCCATCGAGTTCGGTGACGGTGACTTCGACGGTGTTACGGGGGCTGCCGTGCGGCCGGTCGCGGTACACCGCGACCGCCGCGGGATGAAACAGGGCGACCGCCGGCCCCGCGGTCCCGATTTCCGACGCCGGGCTACCGTGCCAGGCCGAGCCCCACCGGGTGGTCAGGACGCCGTGACCGTCCGCCGTCCCGCGAACCAGGTTCACCCCGGCCAGCCGGGCGCCGAAGTCGCTCCGCGGGGCCGCCAACACCGTTGCAGCAGAACCTATTTCAACGATGCTGCCGGATTCGAGCACCAGCACCCGATCGGCGAGCGCGACCACGTCGAGCACGTCGTGGGTCACCAACACAGCGGACCGCCCGTCGCGTGTGAGCACGTCGCGCAGCACCTTGCGCATCGCAGCGGCGGCCGCGACGTCGAGCCCGGCCAACGGCTCGTCGAGCAGCAGCACGTCGGGTTCGGCCGCCAACGCACGCGCCAGTGCGACCCGTTGCGCCTGCCCCCCGGACAGCTGACGCGGCCTGCGGTCGGCCAGTCCGTCCGCGTCGACCTGCGCCAGCCAATGCTCGGGGCGCGTGCTGCCGGGCGGAAAAGCCACGTTGGCGGCCACGTCGAGATGCGGAAACAGCAGCGGATCCTGCATCAGAAGCCCGACGCGGCGGTCGTGGGTCGCCGTATGCACGCCCGATGCGGTGTCGGTCAGCACCCGCGGGCCCGCCCGTACGACGCCGTCGTCGGGTCGGACCAGTCCCGCGATGACGTGCAGAATCGTCGACTTACCCGCGCCGTTGGGGCCCAGCACGGCCAGCACCTCACCACCGGCGACGTCGAACGCGACGTCGACACCGCGCTGCCCGACGACCGCGCGCAGGCTGATACCGGTCACGCCGCGCTCCACGCACTGTCACCGCGCAACCGTCGACTCCCCAGCCCCAGCACCACCACGGCTGCCACCACCACGAGCAGCAGCGACAACGCCACCGCGGCGTCGGCGTCGCTCTCCCGCTGCAGATAAATCTCCAGCGGCAGCGTCCGAGTGACGCCCTCGCGCGAGCCCGCGAACGTGAGCGTCGCACCGAATTCGCCCAGTGACCGGGCGAACGCCAGCACTGCGCCCGAGACCAGACCGGGCGTCAACAGCGGAAGCGTGACGCGCCACCACACCCGGGACGGACGGGCGCCCAGAGTTGCGGCCACCGTTTCGTAACCGGTTCCCGCCGTACGCGCGGCCCCTTCGAGCGCGATGACCAGGAACGGCAGCGACACGAACGTCTGCGCGAGCACGACCGCCGTCGTTGTGAATGCGATCTGGACACCCGCGGCCTCCAGATACTGGCCGAGTAGGCCGAGCCGGCCGAATGCGTACAGCAAAGCGATTCCGCCGACCACGGGGGGCAGCACGAGCGGAAGCAGGATGAGGGGCCGCGCGGTTCGGACCACTCGGCTGTCGCTGCGCGCGAGGACCAGCGCCATCGGAACGCCCACTAGCAGGCATAGCAACGTACTGGCGGTCGCAGTGCGCAGGCTCAGCAACAGGGCGTTGATCGAGGACTCGCTGCTGATCAGGTGCACGATGTTCGGCCAGTCGACCCTGGCCGCGATCGCCACGAGCGGCACCGCGACGAACAGCGCGCCGACCGCGGCGGGTAGATACAGCCAGCGCGGCAGACCAGCCGGATTACTCAACCCATCCCGCCTCGCACTCCACAGGCCAAACCCTATGGGACTCGCGCCTGCGCGCCGGTTTCGTGCCGTAGCTACTGTCCAGTAACATTTCGGAGGGTCGCTGCGTGCAGCGTCGAACACGACAGGGAGGTCCTCGCGATGGAGGTGCTCGTCACCGCAGGTGACACCGATCTGGGCCGCACGGTCGCCGAAGGTTTCCGCGACGCCGGTCACCGCGTCGTGATCGTGGGCGCCCGCCGCGACGAACTCGAGGTCGCCGCGAAGGAACTCGACATCGACGCCATCGTGCTCGACAACACCGATCCAGACAGCCTGGAAGCGGCGCGACAGCAGTTCCCGCATCACCTCGACACGATCGTCAATGTGCCCGCCCCCGGGTGGGACGGCGGCGATCCCCGCACCTATTCGCTGTCCGACCTGGCCAGGGCATGGCGTGCGGCACTGGACTCGACCGTCGTGTCCGCCGTGCTGACGGTGCAGATCCTCGGTGACCATCTGCGCTCGGGCGGTTCGATCGTCAACGTGGTCGCCGAGAACCCGGCCGTCGGCAGCGCGGACGCGGCGATCAAGGCCGCGCTCGCGGACTGGACCGCTGGTCAGGCCGAGCACTTCGGCACTCGCGGCATCACTGTTAACGCGGTGGCCTCGGGACGGAACGCCGAGCCCGGCTACGAAGGCCTGTCGCGCACGCCGCCGCCGGTCGCCGACGAGATCGCGCGCCTCGCCCTTTTCCTCACCACACCGGCGGCGCGGCACATCACTGGCCAGGTGCTGCACGTCAGCAAGGGCGCGCTCGCAAACTTCGGCTGACTATTCCGCTGTTCGCCCGGAGCTAAACGGGGTGACCGCTCCGCTTAGGTGTGGTTTCGTGCTCTCATGACCATCAGACTCGGACTCCAGATCCCGAACTTCTCCTACGGCACGGGCGTCGCCGAAATCTTCCCTACTGTCATCGCACAGGCGCAGGAGGCCGAGGCCGCCGGTTTCGACTCGGTATTCGTGATGGACCACTTCTATCAACTGCCCGGGCTCGGCACGCCGGACCAGCCCATGCTCGAGGCGTACACCGCGCTGGGCGGTCTGGCCACGGCCACCGAGCGGGTCCAGCTCGGCACCCTGGTGACCGGCAACACCTACCGCAACCCGACGCTGCTGGCCAAGGCGATCACCACGTTGGACGTGATGAGCCAGGGACGCGCCATCCTCGGCATCGGCACCGGTTGGTACGAGCTCGAACACGACAGCCTCGGATACGAGTTCGGCACCTTCACCGACCGCTTCAACAAGCTCGGCGAGGCGTTGGAGATCATCCTGCCGATGCTGCGCGGCGAGCGCCCGACGTTTGACGGCAAGTACTACCGCACCAAAGAGGCGATGGCCGAACCGCGGTTCCGGGACCACATTCCGCTGATGATCGGCGGCAGCGGCGAGAAGAAGACGATTCCGCTGGCGGCCAGGCATTTCGACCACCTCAACATAATCGCAGGCTTCGACGAGCTGCCGCGCAAGATGCAGGTGGTCAAGGAGCGCTGCGAGGAGATCGGCCGAGACCCCGCGACGTTGGAGACCAGCATGCTCGTCGTCGCGATCATCGACGAGAACGTCACCGGCGACATCATCCCCGACGACTTCAAACAGCAAGCGGTGTTCGGCAGTGCCGATCAGATCGCCGAGCAGATCAAGACCAAGGTTCTCGACGCCGGTGTCGACGGGGTGATCTTGAGCCCGGTGACGAGCCTCGACGGGTACCACCCCGGCCGGGTCACCGCCGTGGGCGAAGCCCTCCGGCCGCTGCTCGGCGGGTGATGCGGGCACCGGGTGGGATATAACACAACGAACCCGTTCACTGATCGGGTGTTCAGGCGACTACCGTTACGGGTAGTGAACTGCACGTGGAAGCACCGTCGAGGAGCCCAATATGAGCCATCCCGGAGCCACTGCATCTGATCGGCACAAGGTCGTCATCATCGGGTCAGGGTTCGGCGGGCTGACCGCTGCCAAAAGACTGAAAAGAGCCGACGTCGACGTCAAGCTGATCGCCAAGACCACCCACCACCTGTTCCAGCCGCTGCTGTACCAGGTGGCGACCGGGATCATCCCGTCCGGCGAGATCGCGCCGCCGACGCGGATGATCCTGCGCAAGCAGAAGAACTGCCAGGTGGTCCTCGGCGACGTCACCCACATCGACTTGGCCAACCAGACGGTCAAGTCCGAGCTGCTGGGTCACACCTACGTCACCCCGTACGACTCGCTCATCGTCGCCGCAGGCGCCGGCCAATCCTACTTCGGTAACGACCATTTCGCGGAGTGGGCGCCGGGCATGAAGTCCATCGACGATGCGCTGGAGCTGCGGGCGCGCATTCTCAGCGCGTTCGAGCAGGCGGAGCGGTCCAGCGATCCTGCCCGCCGCGAAAAGCTGCTGACGTTCACCGTCGTCGGCGCCGGTCCGACCGGCGTCGAAATGGCCGGACAGATCGCCGAACTGGCCGATCACACCCTCAAAGGTGCGTTCCGCCATATCGATTCGACCACCGCCCGGGTGATTCTGCTCGACGCCGCACCCGCCGTCCTGCCCCCGATGGGCGAGAAGCTGGGCAAGAAGGCGCAGGACCGGCTCGAGAAGATGGGCGTGGACATCCAGCTCGGCGCCATGGTCACCGATGTTGACCGCAACGGCATCACCGTCAAGGACTCCGACGGCACGATCCGGCGTATCGAGTCCGCGACGAAGGTGTGGTCGGCCGGTGTGCAGGCCAGCCCGCTGGGCCGGGACCTCGCAGAGCAGTCCGAGGGTGAGGTCGACCGGGCCGGGCGCGTGCTCGTGAACCCGGACCTGACGCTGCCCGGCCATCCGAACGTGTTCGTGGTCGGCGATATGGCCCATGTCGAGGGCGTGCCCGGGCAGGCGCAGGGCGCCATTCAGGGCGGACGGTATGCCGCCAACGCGATCCGGGCCGAGCTCAAGGGCGCCGATCCCACACAGCGCGAACCGTTCCAGTACTTCGACAAGGGCTCGATGGCCACGGTGTCGCGGTTCTCCGCCGTCGCCAAGATCGGCCCGCTGGAGTTCGGTGGCTTCATCGCCTGGCTGGCCTGGTTGGTGCTGCACCTTGTGTATCTGGTCGGCTTCCGCCGCAAGCTCACCACGCTGGTGTCGTGGACGGTGACGTTCCTGTCGACGCAGCGCGGCAACCTCACGATCACCGAGCAGCAGGCCTACGCCCGCACCCGGATAGAGGAGCTCCAGGAGATCGCCGCGGGCGTGCGCGACACCGAGAAGGTCGCAGGCTAAAGCCGCAGGCCCTGCCAGGTCGCCAGGCAGCCGCCAGCGGCAAGCACCAGCGGTTCACCCGCCGTGTCGACGTCGGCGCGCGGGTAGCTCAGTTCGCTGATCGCGGCCATCGGTGCGCTGATCTCGTCGTCGGTGACCGAACCCCTGCCCAACTCGATGCGATGCCGCAGCAGTGGAGTGCCGTCGACGTCGGCGTGCAGCGACCCTGACCAGAACCCGTGGTTCTCATCGGATCTGCCGATCTGCACCCGCTCGCGGAGCCTGACACGTCCGTGTGCGCCGACATCCAGGCGGACCGAGGTGTGGTGACGCGAGTCGGCTGCCACGATCGTGGGTTCGGGGTCGAGGTCCAGCTCTCCGGCGATGTCGAGCTCCCAGATCGCGTGAGAGTCAAGGATTTTGGCCCCTGGGAGGGCCACCGTCGCGGCGGCGGTGCGTATCCGCAGCCGAGCGTCCGCTTCGACGACGACGCGGAAGTGGAGGACGTCGCCACCCAGCGGGGTCGCCGCCGCCGACACCAGATGGACGGTGTCGGGCCCGGTGAGCCGGGCGGCAAGACCGCCCGCGCACTCGAGGCGCGGCCGGCGGTCCCGCCGCGCGACGATCAGCACCTCGGATCGCACTAGACGGGCACCCGGAGTTGGGCGCGCACCCAGCTCAGCACCGCGGAGGCCGCGGGGTCCTCGGTCAGCGAGATCATCACGAACGGGCGCTCACCGCGCACGGCCGTCGCATCGCGCCGCATCACCTCGAGGTCGGCTCCGACCAATGGGGCGAGGTCGGTCTTGTTGATCACCAACAGGTCTGAGTAGGTCACCCCGGGACCGCCTTTGCGGGGAACCTTGTCGCCGCCGGCGACATCGATGACGAAGATCTGCACATCGACCAGCCCCGAGGAGAACGTCGCCGTCAGATTGTCTCCGCCGGACTCGACGAGAATGAGGTCCAGCCGGTCGTTTGCGGCGGTGAGGTCGTCGATCGCGTCGAGGTTGGCGGTGATGTCGTCGCGGATCGCGGTGTGCGGGCAGCCGCCGGTCTGCACCGCGGCGATCCGCTCGTCGGGCAGCACGGCATGGCGTCGAAGGAAATCCGCGTCTTCGGTGGTGTAGATGTCATTGGTCAGCACGGCCAGCGACACCTGTTCTCGCAGCTGTCGGCACAGCGCCGCGACCAGTGCGGTCTTTCCCGAACCCACCGGACCGCCGACGCCGATGCGCAAGGGCTCCCCCGGCTGGCGCGCGCGCTTGGGTCGTTCGAGATGGTGGTGTGGCTCGCCGTCGATGAAATGCGGAGGCATGACGATCCTTTCGGGGCCGGACTAGGAGACGAATAGGGGGCGCTCACGCCTGCTGTGGCGCTGGGCCAGCACGTCGAGCATCGGATCGGACAGGTCGGCCAGTTCCTTTGCGGCCGAGACCGCGGTCTGGTCGCAGAGCGCCGACAGCTCGAACGTGAGCGCGGCGACGTCGGCGGGGTCGAGTGCGAGCAGGCGCTGCGCGGCGGTCGCCGAACCGGTCATCGTGGTGTAGACCATCGAGAGTGCGGTCTGCTCAGCGGTCAGCCCCGCCGCGCGTCCGGTCCATCCCGCCGCGACCGACAGGTGCGGGGTAGCACCGAGCGCGCCCCAGTCGTCGTCGGGCCACACCCGGCGGGCCAGCCGCACGAGGCCCCGCCCCTGTGCGCGCGATGTCTGGCGGGCGGCGGGCGCCGGTGTGCGGGCGTCGGTTTCGTGATCGGCCTGCGCGGGCTCGAGTGTTCCCGTGTGCACGGCCGCAGCCAGCGAGGCGGTCACGAGGCCCTGGGTTCGAATGCGTCGGCGCAGGTATGCGCGCAGCGTGGTCACGTCGGCGACCAGCCCGCTGGTGATCGCTTCCTCGATGCCGCCGGAGTGCACGTGCCCGCCGGTCGGCAAGCGCGAGTCGGCCAGGGCGAGGAGTGTGGTCAGGTTCGTCATCGGGTCAGAAGAGGAAATACCGCTGTGCCATCGGCAGTTCGGCCGCCGGCTGTTCATGCCAGACGTCTCCGTCGATGCGGACGGTGAAGGTGTCGGGATCGACCTCGATGCGTGGCAGCGCGTCGTTGAGCGGCATATCGGCCTTGCCTACGCTGCGGACGTCCTTGACCGGTACGAGGCGCCGTTTCACATCGATCCGGTCGGCCAGTCCGTCGTCGACGGCCTGGTGCGAGACGAAGTGCACCGACGTGGCGGCGGCGGCCGACGGCGCCGCACCGAACATGGGGCGCGGCAGCACCGGTTGCGGGGTCGGGATCGACGCGTTGGCGTCTCCCATTGCGGCCCAGGCGATCATGCCGCCCTTGAGCACCGCGTGCGGGCGCACACCGAAAAACGCCGGTTCCCACAGCACGAGATCGGCGAGCTTGCCCACCTCGACCGATCCGATCTCGGCGTCGAGGCCGTGCGCGATCGCCGGGCAGATCGTGTACTTGGCGACATAGCGTCGTGCGCGGTGGTTGTCGGCGGCCCTCGCCCCCGAACTGTCGCCGTCCAGCGCACCGCGCCTGCGTTTCATGACGTGCGCGGTCTGCCAGGTGCGGATGACCACCTCGCCGATGCGGCCCATCGCCTGGGCGTCGCTGCCGATCATCGAGATCGCACCGATGTCGTGCAGCAGGTCCTCGGCGGCGATGGTCGACGGCCGGATGCGGCTCTCGGCGAACGCGAGATCCTCGGGGACGCTGGGGTTGAGGTGGTGGCAGACCATCAACATGTCGAGGTGCTCGTCGAGTGTGTTGACCGTGTGCGGGCGTGTCGGATTGGTCGAGCTGGGCAGCACGTGCGGTTGCGCGGCGACGGTGATGATGTCGGGAGCGTGTCCACCACCGGCTCCCTCGGTGTGGTAGGCGTGGATCGACCGGCCGGCGATCGCGCCGACGGTGTCCTCCACGAAGCCGGCCTCGTTGAGGGTGTCCGAATGCAGTGCGACCTGTACGCCCGATGCGTCGGCAACGGTGAGGCAGGCGTCGATCGCGGCTGGGGTGCTACCCCAGTCCTCGTGAAGTTTGAAACCCGAAGCACCGCCGCGTAATTGCTCCCACATGGCCTCGGCGCTGACCGTGTTGCCCTTGCCAAGCAGCGCGATGTTCATCGGCCAGGAGTTCAGCGACTCGAGCATGCGGGCCAGATGCCATGCGCCGGGGGTGACGGTGGTGGCCTTGCTGCCTTCCGCCGGGCCGGTTCCGCCTCCGATCATCGTGGTGATGCCACCGCCGAGCGCTTCACCCATCGTCTGCGGGCAGATCAGGTGCACATGGCAGTCGATGCCGCCTGCGGTGACGATACGGCCGTTGCCCCCGATGATCTCCGTCGACGGCCCGACCACGAGGTCGGGGTGGACGCCCGACATGATGTCGGGGTTGCCCGCCTTGCCGATCGCGGTGATGCGGCCATCACGGATACCGATGTCCGCCTTGATGATTCCCCAGTAGTCGAGAATCACCACGCCGGTGATGACGGTGTCGGGAGCCCCGTCGGCACGTGTCGCACGTCCCTGCCCCATGGACTCCCGCAACACCTTGCCCCCGCCGAAGACGGCCTCGTCTCCGGCGAGTTCGGGCCCGCCGCTGCGGTCCTCGGTGATCTCGATGAACAGGTCCGTGTCGGCCAGTCGGATCCGGTCGCCGGTGGTCGGCCCGAACAGGGCACCGTACCTGGCGCGTGGCAACCGGGTCATCGGACTCCTCTGCTCTCGGCGGATGCGCTCATCGCGGGTCCAACCGACCGGGCGGGTCCAGGTTCAACCCGTGCACCTCGCGCGAGCCTCCGAGCGCTACGAGCGAGACGGTTTGGGCCACACCGGGTTCGAACCGCACCGCGGTCCCCGCGGGGATGTCGAGCCGGTGGCCGTGCGCGGCCGCGCGGTCGAAGGACAGCGCCGCGTTGGCCTGCGGCAGGTGGACGTGGCTGCCGACCTGCACCGGTCGGTCTCCGGTGTTGACGATCTCCATCGCGAGCCGCTCGACGCCCGCGTTGATCTCGATGTCGCCGTCCCCGTACCGGATTTCGCCGGGCACCATCGGTCCGGTCACGGGATCGGGTGGTGGACGGTGACGAGCTTGGTGCCGTCGGGGAACGTCGCCTCGACCTGGACGTCCTCGAGCATCTCGGGAACGCCCTCCATGACGTCGTCGCGGCGCAGGACCTCGCGGCCGCTGGCCATGAGCTCGGCCACCGTGCGGCCGTCGCGGGCGCCCTCGAGGAGATGGTCGGTGATCAGCGCGACCGCTTCGGGATGATTGAGCTTCAGGCCACGGTGCTGTCGGCGCCGGGCGAGCTCGGCCGCGTAGGAGATCAGCAGGCGGTCCTGCTCATGCGGGGATAAACGCATAGTGGGCGATATTGCCACGGAGCGCGGCGATCAGCAGCGCACGCGATGTCTTACGCGGCGGGCATGTTCTGCAGCCGCACCTGTCCGCGCGCGACGAGCTTGTCGTCGTCGGCGCTGATGGTGATCTGCCACAGCTGCTGACGTCGGCCCCGGTGGATCGGGGTGGACACCGCGGTGACGGTCCCCGAGGAGATGGCACGCAGGAAGTCGGTGTTGTTGTTGACGCCGACGACGTTGCCGCCGCCGTTGTCGGCGAGCCAGACCGCGGCGGACACGCTCGCCAGGCTTTCGACGATCGAGCAGTACACGCCGCCGTGCACGATGCCGTAGGGCTGAAGCAGCTTGTCCGTGACTATCAGTTGTGCGCGGCCGCCGTCGGGACCGAGTTCGAGATAGGTCAGGCCGAGTTCGGTGTCGAAGCCCTTCCCCAGGTCGGAAGGCAGGTCGGAAGTCACGGATCGTGTCTACACGCTGTCGAACACCATGACCGCGCCGGGTGCGCGGAGTTAGGGTCAGCCATGGCCAAGACCGCGAAAGACCTCGTTGAAGCTGCCAACGCTGTGGTGCCCAAGATCTCCCACGCCGAGGCGAAGGAAATGATCGACAAGGGTGCGTTGGTAGTCGACGTCCGCGATGCCCCCGAACTGGAGAAGGGCGGCAAGGTGGCGGGCGCCGTGCATGTCCCCCGCGGCATGCTCGAGTTCCGTGCCGACCCCGAGTCGCCGTATCACGACCAGAACTTCGCCAAGGACAAACCGGTGATCGTGTACTGCGCATCCGGTGGGCGCTCGGCGCTCTCGGGGCAGGCGCTCAAAGAGCTCGGTTATCAAGACGTGTACAACCTCGGTGCCTTCGGCGACTGGGCCGACAGCGGTGGCGCCGTCGAAAAAGCCGGCGACCAAAACACCTGACGCACACGGTATTCAGGGCACATGCGGACGAGCCCCGCACCAATGGTGCGGGGCTCGTCCTCCGTGTGGACCGGGGGTCTCTGCAGCCCTCAGGACTCCGGCGCGGTCCGGTGGTTCGTATCGATCTCTGGTCAAGAGCATAGGCAAGGCTTGCCTAATTAAGCAAGACTTTGCCTGTGTTTGGTCGGGAGGTGCCCCGGACCGGAAGCCCGAAGCCGACGAGCGCATCGAGCACGGCCTGCCCGCGGCGCATGCTCGTCCACTCGCTGGAGCCGGCGAGCAGCGGCACCTGCGTGGCGGCGCTGACGACCGCCCCGCCCACGACATGCCACATCGAGGCGACCGACATCGCTCCCCCGCTGATCTCGACCAGCTTGGCGAACAGCGGCGCCAGCGCGCGGTGGCTGCGGTGCGCGACCCATGTCGTCAACGCCGCCTCGCTGGGCAGCGCCACGATGCCGTCGCGCGTCGAGCCTCCGGCGCGGTTGGACCTGAGGTCGAAGTACGGATCGTCGGGAAGGGCCCGCAGCGTCGGGTCGACGACGCCGACCCAATCGATCGCACCTTCGGAATCCACATGCACCCACAGGTTCTCCAGGCCGGTGTCCCATGCGCGGCCTTCGAGTACGACCAGCGGCACGACGCGGCCGACGACCACGTGGGCGAGGGTGGCCACCAACTGGTGTGCCACCGCGGCGCGGCTGTCGGTCTCCTCGGCGGCCAGATCGAACATCGTCTGCAGGCGGTCCGTGCTCAGCGCGTCGGCCAGCGGCCACCACCGCCGCCGGGACAGGTCCCGCATCACCGCGACGCCGTAGACCCGCGGACACTCGGGATAGAGCTCCCGGAGTCGTCGACTCGACTCATGCAGCGGCAACGTCCTGTGGATCGCCATGCTCGCGATGAGTGGATCGTCGACCAATACCGTCATAGGGCCTCCCATATTCAAGTTAGGTAAGGCTTACTATAGCTATGAGCGTCACGACGACCAGACCCTGTGACTGCTTTCACACCACCCTTCGAATGGGCGGTGACCACGGGCGGAGGTTCGAGCCGGGCGACAGTGGGAACTTGTCCACCAGGCGAAATACGACGCACCGTAGTAAGGCGTAGTACGCTGGATCAATAGCCTCTAGGAGATGAACGGACCATGGCGAAGTTGACGCGTCTGGGGGAACTGGAACGCGCGGTGATGGATCATTTGTGGTCCTCCCGCGAACCCCAAACCGTGCGCCAAGTTCATGAGGCGCTCGCCGCCCAACGCGACTTGGCGTACACCACGATCATGACCGTGCTGCAGCGGCTGGCGAAGAAGAACCTCGTCGTGCAGCACCGCGATGACCGCGCCCACCGCTACGCGCCGACCCACGGCCGCGACGAACTCGTCGCGGGCCTGATGGTCGACGCGCTCGACCAGGCCGCCGACTCGGGTAGCCGGGAAGCCGCGCTGGTGCATTTTGTCGAGCGCGTCGGCGCCGACGAAGCCGCGGCGTTGCGTCGCGCACTGGCCGAACTGGAGAGCAAGGTTCGCGTTGCGCCGCCCGCTGGTAATTCGGGCACCGGCTGAGAGAGACTGACGGCGTGTCTGCGCTGGCCTTCACCGTCCTGGCGCTGGTCCTGTCGGGACCGGTGCCCGCCGTCCTGGCGCGCGCGTCGTGGCCGTTCCGCGCACCGCGAGCGGCCATTGTGCTGTGGCAGGCGATCGCGATGGCCGCCGTCCTGTCGGCCTTCTCGGCCGGAATCGCCATTGCGAGCAGGCTTTTCGCGCCGGGTCCCGACGGTCGGCCTACCGCCACCATCACCAGCGAGATCGCCGTCATGGGCTGGCCGGTGTGGATCGCCTACGTCGTGGTCTTCGCGCTGACGCTGGTGATCGGTGCGCGGCTGATCGCGGCGGTGTTGCAGGTGGCCATCGCGACGCGGCGCCGTCGCGCCCATCACCGTATGGTCGTCGACCTCGTGGGCAAGTCGCAGAAGTGGGCCCACGCCCACGCCGGTGACGGGTTGCGCATCCTGAACGTGGACCAGCCGCTGGCGTACTGCCTGCCGGGCGTGCGCAGCCGCGTCGTGGTCAGCGAGGGCACGCTGACGACGCTGGCGGACAACGAGATCGCGGCGATCCTCACCCACGAACGCGCGCACCTGCGCGCCCGGCACGATCTGGTGCTGGAGATGTTCACCGCGGTGAACGCGGCGTTCCCGCGCTTCGTCCGCAGCGGAAGTGCGCTGGACGCGGTCCGACTGCTGGTCGAGATGCTGGCCGACGACGCGGCGGTGCGCATCGCCGGTCCCACTCCCCTGGCCCGCGCACTCGTCGCGTGCGCGGCCGGTCGTACGCCGTCGGGTGCGCTGGCCGCGGGCGGACCCACCACCCTGCTACGGGTACGTCGGCTCGGGGGCAGGCCCAACAGCCGGGTGCTGGCAGCAGGCGCGTACACGGCCGCGGCCGCGGTGCTCGTGGTGCCCACCTTCGCGGTGGTGCTTCCGTGGCTGACCGAACTACAGCGGCTGTTCACCGCTTAGGGACCACCCGCGCGAACGAGGCGTTCACACAACAAAACAACGAAAGGCTGCCCGCATGAGCTCTGACGCATCCGCTTCCGCGACCACCGGTACCGCTCAGATCGGGGTGACCGGGCTTGCCGTCATGGGATCCAACATCGCGCGTAACTTCGCCCGGCACGGGTACACCGTCGCGCTGCACAACCGCTCGATCGCCAAGACCGACGCGCTGCTCGAACTGCACGGCTCGGAGGGGAAGTTCGTGCGCAGCGAGACCATCGCCGAATTCCTCGACGCTCTGGAGAAGCCGCGACGGGTGCTGATCATGGTCAAGGCCGGGGACCCCACCGACGCGGTGATCAACGAACTCGCCGACGCGATGGAGGAAGGCGACATCATCATCGACGGCGGCAACGCCCTTTACACCGACACGATCCGCCGCGAGAAGGCGATGCGCGAGCGCGGGCTGCACTTCGTCGGCGCCGGCATCTCCGGCGGCGAGGAGGGCGCGCTGAACGGCCCTTCGATCATGCCCGGTGGCCCGGCCGAGTCCTACAAATCGCTGGGTCCGCTGCTCGAGGAGATCTCAGCGCACGTCGACGGTGTCCCCTGCTGCACCCACATCGGCCCCGACGGCGCGGGCCACTTCGTGAAGATGGTGCACAACGGCATCGAGTACTCCGACATGCAGTTGATCGGCGAGGCCTACCAGCTGCTGCGCGACGGGCTGGGCAAGTCGGCCGGTGAGATCGCCGACGTCTTCGACGAATGGAACTCCGGCGACCTGGACAGCTTCCTGGTCGAGATCACCGCCAAGGTGTTGCGCCAGACCGACGCCAAGACCGGCAAGCCGCTCGTCGACGTCATCCTCGACGAGGCCGAGCAGAAGGGCACCGGACGTTGGACGGTGAAATCGGCGCTCGATCTCGGCGTCCCGGTGACCGGTATCGCCGAGGCCGTGTTCGCGCGCGCCCTGTCCGGATCGGTGACCCAGCGCAAGGCCACCACCGGGCTGGCGTCCGGAACGCTCGGCGACAAGCCGTCTGACGCGGCGAAGTTCGTCGAGGACATCCGCCAAGCCCTGTACGCGTCGAAGATCATCGCTTACGCGCAGGGCTTCAACCAGATCCAAGCCGGCAGCGCCGAGTACGACTGGGGCATCACCCCCGGCGACATGGCCACCATCTGGCGCGGTGGCTGCATCATCCGGGCCAAGTTCCTAAACCGCATCAAGGACGCGTTCGACGAGAACCCCGACCTGCCGACGCTGATCGTCGCGCCCTACTTCCGCAGCGCGATCGAGGCGGCGATCGACAGCTGGCGTCGCGTCGTCGTCACCGCCACCGAACTGGGCATTCCGATCCCCGGCTTCTCCTCGGCACTGTCCTACTACGACGGATTGCGCCAGGAGCGCCTGCCCGCCGCGCTCACCCAGGGCCTGCGGGACTATTTCGGCGCGCACACCTACGGCCGCATCGACACCGACCCCGCCAAGCGGTTCCACACGCTGTGGAGCGGGGACCTCAGCGAAGTCGAGGCCTAGCGTTCCCTCGGCGGGAAACCGGGCGCTGTCGGGCCACTAGACTTGGACCGACATGCGATTTCTGGAGGGCCACCGGCCCGCTTATGACCTGACCTACAACGACGTCTTCGTCGTCCCCGGACGCTCGGATGTTCAATCCCGGATGGACGTCGACCTGTCGACCGCCGACGGCTCGGGCACCACGATCCCGGTTGTAGTCGCGAACATGACCGCCGTCGCCGGGCGCCGAATGGCCGAGACCGTGGCCCGTCGCGGCGGCCTCGTCGTGCTGCCGCAGGACGTGCCGATCTCCGCGGTGAAGGAGACCGTCGACTTCGTCAAGAGCCGCGACCTCGTCGTCGACACCCCCGTGGTGCTCTCCCCCGACGACTCGGTGTCCGATGCGACAGCGCTGATCCACAAACGTGCGCACGGCGCCGCGGTGGTCGCCTTCGAGGGCAGGCCGATCGGCCTGGTCACCGAGGCGAACTGCGAGGGCGTCGACCGGTTCACCCGGGTGCGCGACGTCGCGGTCTCCGACTTCGTCACCGCACCGGTGGGCACCGAGCCGCGCAAGGTGTTCGACCTGCTCGAGCACGCCCCGGTCGACGTGGCGGTGCTGACCGAAAGTGACGGGACGCTGGCAGGCGTGCTGACACGCACCGGCGCGGTCCGGGCCGGCATCTACACACCCGCGGTAGACGATAAGGGCCGACTGCGGATCGCTGCCGCGGTCGGGATCAACGGCGATGTCGGCGCCAAGGCACGCAGCCTGGCGGAGGTCGGGGTGGATCTGCTGGTGATCGACACCGCCCACGGACACCAGGTCAAGATGCTCGAGGCGATCAAGGCGGTCTCGTCGTTGGACCTCGGGCTGCCGCTGGCCGCGGGCAACGTCGTCTCCGCCGAGGGCACCAGGGACCTGCTCAGCGCAGGCGCGTCGATCGTGAAGGTCGGTGTCGGACCGGGCGCGATGTGCACCACGCGCATGATGACCGGCGTCGGGCGACCCCAGTTCTCCGCGGTTGTCGAATGTGCCGCCGCGGCACGGCAATTGGGCGCGCACGTGTGGGCGGACGGCGGTATCCGGCATCCGCGCGATGTCGCACTGGCATTGGCCGCGGGCGCATCCAACGTGATGATCGGCTCCTGGTTCGCGGGCACCTACGAGTCCCCCGGCGACCTGATGCGCGACCGCGACAACCAGCCGTTCAAGGAGAGCTACGGGATGGCGTCCAAACGCGCGGTAGCCGCCCGCACCGCCGGTGACGGGGCGTTCGACCGGGCCCGCAAGGCGCTGTTCGAGGAGGGCATCTCGACGTCGAGGATGGGCCTGGATCCGTCCCGCGGAGGCGTCGAGGACCTGCTCGACCACATCACGTCTGGGGTACGCAGCACCTGCACCTATGTCGGCGCCGCGAATCTGGCGGAACTGCACGAGAAGGCGGTGCTCGGCGTGCAGTCGGCGGCGGGCTTCGCCGAGGGCCATCCGCTGCCCACGGGTTGGTGATCCCTCCCCCGCAAGATCACCCGTTACCATGGGTTTCCTTCAGTCCTCTACGCGAAAGGGATCCCGTGCCGCAGGCACCCGTCGAGGCCCGGGTCGCAGAGGGGGCCCACCGGGCCGAGCGGCCCGAGCCTCCCGACGCCGAGCCTTCCTCTAGACGGCCGGGCAACAGGTCCGGCATCTGCGCGAGGACACCCCGATGAGCGTCGCTTCGACGTTGCTGTCGCTGCTCGCGATCGTGCTGCTGACGGCGGGCACCGCGGTGTTCGTCGCCGCCGAGTTCTCGCTGACCGCGCTCGAGCGCAGCACCGTGGACGCCAACGCACGCAGCGGCCACCGGCGCGACAAGATGGTCCAGCGGGCGCACCGCACGCTGTCGTTCCAGCTGTCCGGCGCCCAGGTGGGCATCTCGATCACCACGCTGGCGACCGGCTACCTGGCCGAACCCGTCGTCGCGCGGTTGATCCACCCCGGCCTGGACGCGATCGGCATACCCCCGGCCTTCACCGGCGGATTGGCGCTGGTGCTGGCGATCGCGATCGCCACCTCAATCTCGATGGTGTTCGGCGAGCTGGTGCCCAAGAACCTCGCGGTCGCCCTGCCCGCGCCGACGGCGCGCTGGTCGGCCGGACCGCAACTGCTGTTCTCCGCGCTGTTCACCCCGCTGATCCGGCTGACCAACGGCACGGCCAACATGATCCTGCGGCGCCTCGGCATCGAGCCCGCCGAGGAGCTGCGCTCGGCGCGCTCCCCACAGGAACTGGTGTCGCTGGTGCGCAGTTCGGCCCGCAGCGGCGCACTGGATCCCGTCACCGCGGTGCTGGTCGACCGCTCGCTGCGGTTCGGCGATCGCTCCGCCGAGGAGCTGATGACCCCCCGGCAGAAGATCGAGGCCCTCGACGCCGATGCGACGGTCGCCGAACTGGTCACCGCCGCGATCAGGACGGGCTACTCGCGCTTCCCGATCATCCGCGGAGACCTCGATGAGACGATCGGGATCGCGCACGTCAAGCAGGTGTTCGAGGTGCCGATCGACAAGCGCGCGATCACCCGGCTGGCCTCGCTGGCGCTGCCGGTGGCCAAGGTGCCATCGACTCTGGATGGCGACGCGGTGATGACCCAGATCCGCGCCAACGGCCTGCAGACCGCGCTGGTGGTCGACGAATACGGCGGCACCGCGGGCATGGTCACCGTGGAGGACCTGATCGAGGAGATCGTCGGCGACGTCCGCGACGAGCACGACGACGAGGCACCCGATGTGGTCCCCGCGGGCCGCGGCTGGCAGATATCGGGCCTGCTGCGCATCGACGAGGTGGCAAGCGCCACGGCGTTCCGCGCCCCCGAGGGTGACTACGAGACCATCGGCGGCCTGGTCCTCGAGAAGCTCGGGCACATCCCCGACGAAGGCGAGTCGATCGAGCTCGAGGCGTTCGACCCGGACGGTCCGCTCGAGGATCCGAACCGCTGGCTGGCCACCGTGCTGCGGATGGACGGTCGCCGCATCGACCTGCTCGAGCTCACCGAACTGGGCCGCAGCGGCGAGGCCGACGGGAGAAGTACCGATGGGTGACCTCTTCGGTGTGCTGCTGACGGTGCTGCTACTGGCCGTCAACGCGTTCTTCGTCGCCTCGGAGTTCGCGTTGATCTCCGCGCGGCGCGATCGGCTCGAGGCGCTGGCCGAACAGGGCAAGAAGAGCGCCGTCACCGTGATCCGCGCCGGTGAACACCTGTCGCTGATGCTCGCGGGCGCTCAGCTGGGCATCACGATCTGCTCGATCCTGCTCGGTCGCGTCGGCGAACCCGCCGTGGCGCATCTGCTGGAGAAGCCGTTCGACGCCGTGGGTGTTCCCGATGCGGTGCTGCACTCGGTGTCCTTCGTCGTCGCACTGGCCATCGTGGTCGTCCTGCACGTGCTGCTCGGCGAGATGGTGCCCAAAAACATCGCGATCGCCGGCCCGGAATCGGCGGCCATGCTGCTGATACCGACCTACCTCGTGTGGATCCGCATGGCCCGCCCCTTGATCGCGTTCTACAACTGGTGCGCCAACGCGACCCTGCGGCTGTTCGGGGTGGAGCCCAAGGACGAACTCGACGTCACGGTGTCCACAGTGGAGCTGTCGGAGATGATCGCCGAATCGCTGTCCGAGGGGCTACTCGACCCCGAGGAACACAGCAGGCTCACCCGCGCCCTGCAGATCCGCGACCGCGCTGTCAAGGACGTCGCATTCCCGCTGCGCGACATTCGAACGGTGTCGGTGGCGCGTGAGGGGGCGGGGCCGACCGTCGGCGCCGTCGAGGAGGCGCTGGCCGAGACGGGCTACTCGCGCTTCCCGATCACCGATGCGTCCGGCACGTACCTGGGATACCTGCACATCAAGGACGTGCTGGCGTTCGTCAACGACCCCGAGGCCGTGCTGGACCTTTCGATGGTGCGCCCGCTGCCGGTGGTGCCGTCGTCGCTGCCGTTGCCCGACGCGTTGTCGCGGTTGCGGCGGACCAACAGCCACCTGGCGCTGGTGACCGCACCCGACGGCAGCGTGGAGGCGATGGTCGCGCTCGAGGATCTCGTCGAGGACCTGGTGGGCACCGTGCGCGACGGGACCCATCGTGTCTGACGTCGCCGTGCGCGCCGCTTTTGTGCTCGAGGAGTCGGACTGGGGCATTCGCGAGCGGGCACATCAGCGCCGCACCGACGCGTTCTGCGCACCGCACCGTCGCCGGGCCCGTTGCGGCGAGAAGCACCCGGTTTGGGACTTTCTGTTCACCTACTACAGCCTGCGGCCCGCCAAGTTGCGGGTGTGGCACCCCGGCTTCGGCGTCGCTTTGGCCGGCGGCGCACAGCGCTTCCTGGGCCGGACGGGGTACGCGAATGACCACCACGGTGTGGTGGTGAGCCCGGAGTACCTGTCGGCGCGGCTCGACACCGTGCGGTTCGTCGGCCGGCTGTTGCGATCGACAGCGGCGCGCCCGGCGCGGCTGAACTGTTTCGGGCTGCACGAGTGGGCGATGGTCTACCGGTCGTCGACGGTGCGCCACGACCGGGTGCCGCTGCGGCTCGGCGCGGCGGGCACCGACGCGGTCGTCGAGTCGATGCCTCTGCGCTGCAGTCACTTCGACGCGTTCCGCTTTTTCACCCAACCGGCCGCCGGACGCAATGCCGAACAGCTGACCCGGCAGAGCCAGGTGGCCACCGAACAACCTGGCTGTCTGCATGCCGCGATGGATCTGTACAAGTGGTCGTTCAAGCTCGGCCCGCTGGTGAACTCGGAATTCGTGATGGACTGCCTCGAGTTGGCTGCCGAAGCCCGCGAACTCGACATGCGGGCCAGCCCCTATGATCTCCGCGAATACGGATTCGAGCCGATCGCGATCGAGACACCGGCCGGTCGCGCCGAATACGTGCGGATCCAGCAGACCATCGCGGAGCGGGCGGCGCCGCTGCGGGAGGCCCTCGCCGATCGGTGCGAACGGCTTCTTACCGCAGCAGCCCGGGACGGCTGACCAGCCGGTTGCGGATAAGCCGGGTTACCGCTGGGTAAGCTGGGATGACAGTTCGAGGAGGAATGATGACCGATCGCGTGACGGTGGGAAACCTGCGCGTGGCCCGGGTGCTGTACGACTTCATCAACAACGAGGCGTTGCCCGGCACCGACATCGACCCCGACACCTTCTGGTCCGGCGTGGACAAGGTCGTCGCCGATCTGACGCCCAAGAACGAAGAATTGCTGGCCAGACGCGACGATCTACAGGCCCGCGTCGACAAATGGCACCGGCAGCGGGTCATCGAGCCGCTCGACCATGACGCGTACAAGGCGTTCCTCACCGAGATCGGCTACCTGCTCCCCGAGCCCGACGACTTCACGATCACGACCGCGGGCGTCGACGACGAGATCACCACGACCGCCGGACCTCAGCTGGTGGTGCCGATCCTCAACGCCCGCTTCGCGCTGAACGCCGCGAACGCCCGCTGGGGTTCGCTCTACGACGCGCTCTACGGCACCGACGTGATCTCCGAGGACGACGGCGCAGACAAGGGTTCCAGCTACAACAAGGTTCGCGGGGACAAGGTCATCGCATACGCTCGCCGATTCCTCGACGGCGCTGCGCCGTTGGCCTCCGGCAACTGGAGTGAGGCCACCGGCCTGCGCATCGACGACGGTCAGTTGCTCGTCGACCTGGGCGACGGCAACTCGGTCGGGCTCGCCACGCCCGAGCAGTTCGTCGGCTACACCGGCGACCTCGGCGCGCCGCAGTGGTCAGTGCTGTTGCGCAACAACGGATTACACGTCGAGATTCTCGTCGACCCGGAATCGCCCATCGGTTCGACCGACGCCGCGGGTATCAAGGACGTCGTCCTGGAATCCGCAGTCACCACGATCATGGACTTCGAGGACTCGGTCGCTGCCGTCGACGCCGAGGACAAGGTGCTCGGGTACCGGAACTGGCTGGGCCTCAACCGCGGTGACCTCACCGAAGAGGTGAGCAAGGGCGGTAAGACCTTCACCCGCAAGCTCAACGAGGACCGCACCTACACCACCCCGGACGGCGAGGGCGAGCTGACGCTGCCCGGCCGCAGCCTGTTGTTCGTGCGCAACGTCGGACACCTGATGACCAACGACGCGATCGTCAGGACGGACGGCAACGGCGAAGAGGTCGAGGTCTTCGAAGGCATCCAGGACGCGCTGTTCACCAGCCTCATCGCGATCCACGGCCTCAAGACCGGCGACGGCAACGGTCCGCTGGTCAACAGCCGCACCGGCTCGGTGTACATCGTCAAGCCCAAGATGCACGGCCCCGAGGAGGTGGCTTACACCGTCGAGTTGTTCGGCCGCGTCGAGGATGTGCTCGGGTTGCCCGCCAACACCCTCAAGGTCGGCATCATGGACGAGGAGCGCCGCACCACCGTCAACCTGAAGGCCTGCATCAAGGCCGCCGCCGACCGAGTGGTGTTCATCAACACCGGCTTCCTCGACCGCACCGGCGACGAGATCCACACCTCGATGGAAGCCGGCCCGATGATCCGCAAGGGTGCGATGAAGAGCACCCAGTGGATCCAGGCCTATGAGGACCAGAACGTCGACATCGGGCTGGCGACAGGCTTCTCCGGCAAGGCCCAGATCGGCAAGGGCATGTGGGCGATGACCGACCTGATGGCCGACATGGTCGAACAGAAGGTCGGCCAGCCCAAGGCCGGTGCCACAACCGCGTGGGTGCCGTCGCCGACCGCGGCCACCCTGCACGCCATGCACTACCACGAGGTCGACGTGTACGCGGTGCACAAGGATCTCGAAGGCGAGAAGCGCACCAGCGTCGAACAGCTGCTGGCCGTGCCGCTGGCCAAGGAGCTGGCGTGGGCGCCCGAGGAGATCCGCGAAGAGGTCGACAACAACTGCCAGTCGATCCTCGGCTACGTGGTGCGCTGGATCGACGCGGGTGTCGGCTGCTCGAAGGTGCCCGACATCCACAACGTCGCGCTGATGGAAGACCGTGCGACGCTGCGCATTTCGAGTCAGCTGCTGGCGAACTGGCTGCGCCATGGCGTCATCACGCCCGACGATGTGGTGGCCAGCCTCAAGCGGATGGCAGCCATCGTCGACAAGCAGAACGAGCAGGACCCCGAATTCAAGCCGATGGCAACGGATCCGGACCACAACATCGCGTTCCAGGCCGCACAGGAGCTGATCCTCTCGGGCGCCGAACAACCCAACGGCTACACCGAGCCGATCCTGCATCGCCGCCGCCGCGAGTACAAGGCCGAACACGGCGGTGCGTGATCCGGTGACCGGTCGGCGTCGCAAGTAGAGGGCGAAAGTGGGCAGGCACAGTAAACCGGATCCCGAAGATTCGGCAGGCGGGGATTTCGGCGATCGTCACGGCGAGTCGGAGACCGAACGCTTCGGCTATCTCGGCGACCGTCCGGAACCGGGACCCGGAAGCTATGACGCGGGCTACGGCTCCGGGTACGGCGACGTCGACCGTCCCGACTATGCGGATGGTCCGGAGGACCCCGGTTACTCCGACCACGATCGCGACTACTCAGAGCCCGACTACTCAGAGTCCGACTACGGCGGATCGACTCCCCCGCCGCGCTCAGGACCTGCGCACAGCGGTGAGTGGGAGGGCGGCGAGTGGACCGGTAGCCATCGTGCCGTCACCCCGGGCAGGCGTGGTGTCAGCGTCGGCGTCATCGCTGCCCTGGTCGCGGTCGTGGTGCTCGTGGGCGCGGTCATCCTGTGGCGATTCTTCGGTGACGCCTTGTCCGACCGCACGGATCAGGCCGCCGCGCGTTGCGTCGACGGAGAGCTGTCCGTCGCGGTGGTGGTCGACCCGAACATCGCCGAGCCGATCCAGTCGCTGGCCAACCGGTACAACGAGACCGCCGCCCCGGTCGCCGACAAATGCGTGAAGGTCGGCGTCAAACCGGCCGAATCCGACCGTGTGGTCAACGGTTTCACCGAGGCCTGGCCTCAGGAGTTGGGCGAGCGACCTGCGCTGTGGGTCCCGGGCAGCTCGATATCGGCGGCGCGGCTCGAGGCCTCGTCGGGCGCGCAGGCGATCATCGACAGCCGGTCACTTGCCACGTCGCCGGTGGTGCTAGCCGTTCGGCCACAATTAAAGAACGCTCTGGCGCAACAGAACTGGTCGACCATTCCGGCATTACAGAGCAATCCGTCGTCATTGGACGGGCTGAATCTGCCCGGCTGGGGCTCGCTGCGGCTGGCGCTGCCACTGAGCGGCGACAGCGATGCGTCGTATCTCGCCGCGGAGGCGATCGCGGCCGCGTCGGTGCCCGCCGGTGCGCCAGCCAGTGACGGCATAGCCGCGGTGAACACCGTGGTGGCGGGTCAACCGCAGCTGCCGGACAAGAAGACCTTGACGGCGTTCGGCGCGCTGGTCAACGCATCCGATCCGGCGGCGGCCCCCGTGCACGCGGTCGCCATCACCGAACAACAGCTGTTTCAGCGCGGCGCCGGTCTGCCCAATGCCGCCAGCGTGGTCTCGGGATGGCTGCCGCCCGGCCCCGCCCCGGTCGCCGATTACCCGACCGTGTTGGTGTCGGGCGATTGGCTGTCGCAGGAACAGAAGAGCGCCGCCAGCGAATTCGCCCGGTTCATGCGCAAACCCGAACAGCTCGCGGAGCTCGCCAAGGCCGGGTTCCGCACCGAAGGCGGAACGCTGCCAGACAGCGACGTCGTGGACTTCGGGCCGCTGCCTGCTCCACTGTCGGTGGGCGATGACCAAACGCGCGCGCAGCTGGCCAACGCGCTGACCGCCCCGGCGGCCAACCCGGCCGTGACGGTCATGCTCGACCAGTCGATGCCTACCGATGAAGGCGGACGGTCGCGGCTGCAGAACGTCGTTGCCGCGCTCAACGCCCGGTTGCAGGCGTTGCCGGCCTCCTCGGCAGTGGGCCTGTGGACGTTCGACGGCACCGCGGGCCGTTCGGAGGTGAGTACCGGACAGCTGAGCGACCAAGTCGGCGGCCAGCCCCGGTCGGCGGCGTTGACGTCAGCACTGGACGAACAGTCCGCCTCCGGCGGGGGCGCGGTGTCGTTCACCACGCTACGGTTGGTCTACACCGAAGCGATGGCGAACTTCCGTGAGGGACAAGAGAATTCGGTCCTGGTGATCACCACCGGGCCGCACACCGACCAAACCCTCAACGGAGAAGGGCTGCAGCAGTACATCCGCGGCGCATTCGACGAGGCAAAGCCGGTGGCCGTCAACGTCATCGACTTCGGATCGGACTCCGATCGCGCGACGTGGGAGGCCGTTGCCGAGATCAGCGGCGGCAACTACCAGAACCTCGCCAGCTCCGACTCCCCCGAATTGACGGCGGCGATCGCGAACTTCCTCGGTTAGAGCCCGGCGACGACCACGCTCACACGCCGCACCCCTAGTCCCGAACGTGGGTTACCAGCACACTTTTCGGTGTTAGGCGTGCGGGTAACCCGCGTTCGGCGGGCAAACGCGTGGTTACGCGAACGCCTCGACGGGCGGGCACGAGCAGACCAGGTTGCGGTCGCCGTACGCACCGTCGATACGACGCACCGGCGGCCACACCTTCGGGCGGTAGTTCTTGCCCAGCGGATAGGCCGCCTGCTCGCGGGTGTAGGCGTGGTTCCAGTCCTCGACCAGCAGGGACTCCGCGGTGTGTGGTGCGTTGCGCAACGGGTTGTCCTCGGCGGGCCAGGTGCCGTCGCCGACCTTGTCGATCTCGGCGCGGATCGCGATCATCGCCTCGCAGAACGCGTCGACCTCGGCGAGGCTTTCACTCTCGGTAGGCTCGACCATCAGCGTGCCCGCCACCGGGAAACTCATGGTGGGTGCGTGGAAACCGTAGTCCGCCAACCGCTTTGCCACGTCATCGACGGTCACGCCGGTCTGCTTGGTGATGGTGCGCAGGTCGAGGATGCACTCGTGGGCGACCATGCCGTTCTCGCCGGTGTAGAGCACCGGGTAGTACTCGTCGAGGCGGCGCGCGATGTAATTGGCCGACGCGATGGCGGTCAGCGAGGCGGCGCGCAATCCGCCTGCGCCCATCATCCGGATGTAGGCCCAACTGATCGGCAGGATCGACGCCGACCCGTACGGCGCCGCCGACACCGTGTACTTGTCCGGTAGCTCCTCGGCGAGCGGATGGCCGGGCAGGTACGGCGCCAGGTGCGCGCGCACCGCGACCGGGCCGACGCCGGGGCCGCCGCCGCCGTGCGGGATGCAGAACGTCTTGTGCAGGTTGAGGTGGCTCACGTCGCCGCCGAACCGGCCGGGCCGGGCCAGGCCGACGAGCGCATTGAGGTTGGCACCGTCGACGTACACCTGACCGCCGGCGTCATGGACGGCCGCACAGATGTCGGCGATATCGTGCTCGTACACCCCGTGCGTCGACGGGTAGGTGATCATCAACGCCGACAGTCGATCCGCGTGCTCGCTCACCTTCGCGCGCAGGTCGTCGAGGTCGACATCACCGTTGGGTCGGCACGCCACCACCACGACGCGCATGCTCGCCAGCGCCGCCGACGCCGCATTGGTGCCGTGCGCGCTGGACGGGATGAGGCAGACGTTGCGGTCGGGTTCACCGCGCTCGGTGTGATACGCCTGGATCGCCAGCAGGCCGGCGTACTCGCCCTGCGAGCCCGCGTTGGGCTGCAGCGACACCGCGTCGTATCCGGTGATGTCGATCAGCCACTGCTCCAGGTCGCCGATCAGCTTCCGCAGCCCAGGGGTGTCGGACTCCGGTGCGAACGGATGCTGGCGCGCGAACTCCGGCCACGTGATCGGCTCCATCTCGGCGGCCGCGTTGAGCTTCATCGTGCACGATCCGAGCGGAATCATGCTGCGGTCCAAGGCGATGTCCTTGTCGGCCAGCGACCGCAGGTAGCGCATCATCTCCGTTTCGGTGCGGTACCGCGTGAACGCCGGATGGGTGAGGAACTCCGAGGTGCGCGTCGCGATGCGAGGGCCGTCGAACTCCAAGTCGACCGGGGTCGCCGAGAAGGCCGACAGCACCGCCTCGACATGTGCGGCGGTGGTCGCCTCGTCACAGGACACCGAGACGTGGTCGTCGTCGACAAGCCAGATGTTGATGCCGCGTGCCTTGGCGGCTTCGCGCACCGCCGCCGCCCGGCCGGGCACCTTGGCCAGAACGGTGTCGAAGAACGCGCGGTGCACGACCTCGACCCCTGCTGCCGTCAACCCGGCAGCCACCGCACGCGCCCGCTGGTGCACCCGGCGGGCGATCCCGGTCAAGCCGTCGGCGCCGTGGTAGCTGACGTACATCGCGGCCATCACCGCGAGCAGCACCTGCGCGGTGCAGATGTTGCTGGTGGCCTTGTCGCGGCGGATGTGCTGTTCGCGGGTCTGCAACGCCAGCCGGTACGCCGGCGCGCCGTCGGCGTCGAGCGACACCCCGACAAGGCGGCCCGGCAGCTGGCGCGCGTGCTTGGCATGCACGGCAAGATATCCCGCGTGCGGGCCACCGAAACCCATTGGCACACCTAATCTTTGGGTGCTTCCGAACGCGACATCGGCTCCGACCTCACCGGGCGGGGTGAGCAGCGTCAAGGCCAGCAGGTCCGCACCGATCGCGACCAAAGCGCCGCGGGCATGGGCTTGGGCGACGAGCTCGCTCCAGTCCACGACGGCGCCGCTGGCCCCCGGTAGTTGCGCGATGACGCCGAAGAAGTCGCCGTCGGGCAGCCCCCGGGTCAGATCGGCGGTGACGATCTCGATGCCGAGCGGCTCGGCGCGGGTGGCCAGCACCGCGGCGCTCTGGCGGAACAGGTCGGCGTCGACGGCCAGCCGGTTCGACGGCCCGCGCACGGCGCGGTGCATCAGCGTCATCGCCTCGGCGGCCGCCGTGCCCTCGTCGAGCATGGATGCGTTGGCGACCTCGAGGGCGGTCAGATCGGTCACCATCGTCTGGAAGTTGAGCAGCGCCTCGAGACGACCCTGGCTGATCTCCGGCTGATACGGGGTGTAGGCGGTGTACCAGGCGGGGTTTTCAAGGATGTTGCGGCGCAACACCGGTGGGGTCAGCGTGTCGTAGTAGCCCTGCCCGATCATCGACACGGCCACGGTGTTCACGTCCGCGAGCGCGCGCAGTTCGGCCAGAGCCTCGTCCTCGGAGGCGGCCGCGGGCAACCGGTCGAGCCCCGGGGCAAGGCCGTCGGCCGACAGCGGGTCGAGGATGCGCGACGGCAGCGCCTTCTCGGCGAGTTCGTCGAGTGAGGAGACGCCAATCGTCTCGAGCATAATGGCGACGGCGTCCGCATCCGGTCCGATGTGGCGGTCGGCGAAATTGGGCTGATGGTGATCGAACACTCGGGCTACTCCAGACGCGTGCAGGCAGAGGACCGCTGGGTTCCTCCCCCTCTGTCGTCGACCCGTAGCGGGCGCCTGAGAGATTCGGCGATCGCGACGGTGCGAGATACGCCTTTCCCCATGGGCGGGTGAGTGGCGGCCGAGAGACCCGACCGGAGAGCTCACCGCTTTCCAGAGGCATCGGGGTCTCGTGCGGTCCTGGGTGCCTGAGAGGTTGACGGAGAGGTGTTGCTCCTTCGGCGTCCGTGACTGGCCGCCACGAAAACTCTCCCGCACAAGCGCGATGCGTTCACGAGTTTACCGTCAGAGGCGCTGACCTCGACAGCGTGCGGGTCCGTGGCCCGGGATATCAGCCGATCTTGCGGTCGCGGTGCTTACGCCGCGAGGCCAACTCGTCCTCGGGAGCTGCGATCGACTCTCCCCCGTCGGCGCGCTCACCGGGGAAATCGGCGATCGCGCCGGTCAACTCCCGCATCGCGCCCGAAACCGCGATGCCGAACACGCCTTGGCCGCCCTGGAGCAGGTCCACGACCTCTTCGGCCGACGTGCACTCGTAGACCGTGGTGCCGTCGGAGAACAGCGTGATGTTCGCCAGATCGCGAACACCGCGCTGGCGCAGGTGGTCGACGGCGACGCGGATGTTGTGCAGCGAGATGCCGGTATCAAGCAGACGTTTGACGATCTTGAGGACCAGGATGTCCTTGAACGAGTACAGCCGCTGGCTGCCGGAGCCTGCCGCGCTGCGGATGGACGGTACGACCAGCGACGTCCGCGCCCAGTAGTCGAGCTGGCGGTAGGTGATGCCTGCGATCTGGCAGGCGCTGGGGCCGCGGTAGCCGACGAGCTCGTCGGGAACGGAGTCGTCAGGGAACAGCCCCGCCTGGACGGGTTCTCCGGCGGGCTCCGGGGTGGTGGTCAGTTCCGAATCCGCGGGGCCGCTGGCAGCGGTGAGGTCCAGCTGCTCCTGACGTGGCGTGTCTCCCACTTCTAGATTCCTCTCGCCGATCGAACCCGCCTCTGTGACCTGCGTGGGGCACACATTTGCCAAGCCCGAGTGTGTCGAGCATACGCTTCTCGCCGTCCGCGGACTGCCCATCAGTGGTCCGGCCCCCAAAGTATGGCTGCCCGATTCGCCGATGGGGAAACCCTGCGCCGCGTGTCGAAGCGACGAGACGTTTCCGTGACAAACCCGCAGGACCTCGGCCGGCCTCGAGCTAGGTGGCCTTGAAGTCGTCCGGTGAGACGCTGTCGAGGAACTCCTTGAACTTCTCGACCTCGTCCTCGCGCACCGCGCCCGCCGCTTCGTCGTCGTTCTCGTCGGGAATGATGAGCCCGGCCTCCGCCAGCACCGCTTCCTCGACGTAGATCGGCACCCCGACCCGCAGCGCGATCGCCACGGAATCCGACGGGCGGGCCGACACCTTGATGTCGCGGTCGAAGATCAGGTCGGCGTAGAAGGTGCCCTCCTGCAGGTCGACGATGCGCACCTCTTTGAGCGAATGACCAAGCGCGGCAATGACATCTCGGATCAGATCGTGTGTCAGCGGCCGGGCCGGCTCGACGCCCTGCTGTTCGAGCGCGATCGCGGCGGCCTCCGACTGGCCGATCCAGATGGGCAGATACCGGTCACCGTTGGACTCCCTCAGCAGCAGGACCGGCTGGTTCTGCGGCTGCTCCACGCGAATGCCGACCACACGAACCTCACCCATCTGTGTCTGCCCTCCGCACCGAAGAAGCGAGCTTCATAGCCATCGCTTCGAGTCTAATCCTCAGCGATCCAGTACGTCGCGCACAGCCGACTTGATCAACGATGTGTGCAATGTGATCGCCAGGGCCGCCACTTCACGTGCCAGGTCATCGGCCCGGTCGCGGGCGCCGGCCTTGTTGGCCTTGACGATCGGCCCGGCGATCTGGGCGATCAGATCGGACTGCCGATCGGCCGCCGACCGGAACGCCCGCAGATGGCGGGGCTCGACGCCGTAGTCCTCCAGTGCGCGCGCACACTGGGCGATCACCACGGAATGCTCGTCGAAGAATCCGCCGCGCCCTGGCGTGATGATCCCGGCCTTGACGAGCGCGCCCAGGAGTTCCTCTCCGACACCCGAGCGGGCCAGCAAATTCTCCCGCGACAAGCGCACCTGCGTCGGGGCCACCGCCGCCGCACCCGCGGGCGCGTCGGCGCCGTCAGTGCCCTCTGGGGACACCGGAACCAAACGCGGTACGCCGTATGCCGATCCGTTCTGGGGCAACTCGCCGTCGGGCTGCGCGTCGAGCTGTGCCTTGATCACCTTCAGTGGCAGGTACTGGTCGCGCTGGGCGGTGAGGATGAACCGCAGACGTGCGCAGTCGTAGGCGGTGAACCGCCGATAACCCGACGCGGTGCGCTCGGGGGTGACCAGGCCTTCGGCCTCCAGGAACCGGATCTTGGAAATGGTCACGTCCGGGAAGTCCGGTCGTAGCAGATCGAGGACCGCTCCGATCGACATCCCAGTGAGCGCGGGAGTGTCGGGTGCGCCCATCGTTACTCTTCGCGCATGCGTTGGTCGACCACTAGCCGGCCTGACCGCTGTCGTCGTTTCTCGGGCCGGTGAGGAACACCAGGCGGAACTTTCCGATCTGTACCTCGTCGCCGTTGGCCAGCACCGCCGAGTCCACCGGTTCGCGGTTGACGTAGGTGCCGTTTAGGCTGCCGACGTCGACCACCTGGAATTCGCCGCTTTCGAGGCGGAACTCGGCGTGCCTGCGGCTCACCGTGACGTCGTCGAGGAAGATGTCGCTGTCGGGATGCCGACCGGCCGACGTGGTGGGCTGGTCGAGCAAAAACCGCGATCCCGCGTTCGGCCCGCGCTTGACGACCAGCAGCGCCGATCCGGCAGGCAGACCTTCGACGCCCGAAACGGCGCCCTCGGTCCCCGCCGTGGCCGGGGCGTCCAGTTCGTTGAGGAAGTCGGCGCGGAAGACGGACGTCGTTTCCACGGTGACTTCGTCAGACGTCTGGTCGGTCCCAGAGTTCTGGTCGTTTTCCGTCACCCGCTGCTCCTAACTGGCTGCTGTGGCGATACCGCGTCTGATGTCGACCGTACCGCGCGGCGAGCGCGATTGTGCCCACCACCGCCGGATCCGCCCTAGTTGGCGTCCGGTCTGCAAAACCCTAACAACCCGTCACTCGCTCACTGTGCTGCGGTAGCCGTCGGCGTCCAGCAGCGTGCCCAGCCCCTGCTCCAGGGCGGCGGGGTCGGCCTGCAGCTCGACCAGCCAACCCTCCCCGTAGGGATCGGAGTTCACGAGCTGCGGGCTGCCCTCGAGATCACCGTTGACCGCAACGACTTTCGCGGTGACGGGTGCATACAGGTCCGACACCGACTTGGTGGACTCGACCTCGCCGAACGACTCGCCGGCGGTCACCTCGGCGCCGACGTCGGGCAGCTGGACGAACACCACGTCACCGAGCGCCGACTGGGCGTAATCGGTGATACCGACGCGCACGGTGTCGTCGCCGGTGCGCAACACCCACTCGTGTTCCTCGGTGTAGTGCAGGTCGGCTGGGATTTCGCTCACGGCGCTCCTCGTTGTTCAGCGGTTCGGCCCGATTTGGCAACTGACCCTCATTTGACTGGCTGAGCGTATTGGCGCTGTTTCGGTTGCCGCAAGGCGGTCACGTCGACGCGGTCGGACTGCTGCACAGCCATGCTGCCGCCGACCCGTTCGACGCTGTCCATGGCGCCGCCGGGAATGGTCATGGCCGCGGCCAGGGTGGGCGGATCGCCAATGGCCAGAACCGAATACGGGGGGCTCATGGTGACGTCGTCGACCACCAGGGCGCCCGGGTTGCCGACGATCCAGGTGTCGACGCCGACGCGCACCGCGGCCTGCGCGTCGGCTCCCCCACCGCGGATCTCCATCGCCTCGGCGCCGGCATTGCGCAATTCGTTGATCACGTCGAGCAGCGTTTCGGCGGGCACCCCGGGCGCGGTGTCGGTGATGGTCAACGTCACACCGGGGCCGGTCGCGGGCACGGTCCCGATCAGGATGGACAGCGCGGCGAGCCGGGCCTGGGCGTTCTCGCTCGCGGCCTGGTCGCTGCTGCCGGACGCCTGCAACTGCGCCAGAGTGCGCTGCAGATCGCTCACCTCAGTGTTCAGCGCCGCCTCCCGCTGTTGCAGCGAATCCAGCAGCACCAGCAGGTCGGCGGGCCGGGCGGTCTCGAGCGAGTCGCCGGATTCGTTCTGCCGAACCTGGGTCACGATCGCCACCCCGAGCAGTACGCACAGCACAACGGCCAGTGCCCCGAACACCACCTGGGGGCGGCTACGGCGCATCACCCCGGCGATGCCGCCCGCGCGCAGGTCGCCGATCTCCTGAGACGGCTCGTTGGGCGGCAGTTCGTGGCGGCCGCCGCCGGCGCGGCGGTCGTCGGAGTCATCGGGTAGGGAGTGCTGCGGTGTGTGCTCACTCATGGGCGTGCCTCGTCATCACGCGCCGAACAACCTTCGGCGCAAAGCGGCTGCGTTGCCGAAGATCCGGATTCCGAGCACGACGATGATCGCCGTCGACAGCTGCGTGCCGACCCCCAGCTGGTCGCCGAGGTAGACGATCAGCGCGGCGACCAACACGTTGAACACGAACGACACCACGAACACCTTCGAGTCGAAGATGCGCTCCAGGTACGCACGCAGCCCGCCGAAGACCGCGTCGAGCGCGGCGACGACCGCGATCGGCAGGTACGGCTGGACGAACTCGGGCACGTCGGGGTGAAACACCAGGCCGAGCACCACGCCCACGATCAGTGCGGCGATTCCGATCATGTGTCTGACTTCATGTTCGTGTCATTGCCCAATCTGCTTGGCGAAGTTCAATTCTCGGACCGATCCTGCGGGCAGCTGCAGCCCGTCGCCGGTGCTCACGCTCACCCCGACACCGTAGGAGGCCTCCAACAGCCGCAGCCGCTGCAGGCCCGGGCTGCGGTCGAACACCTCCTGCATTGCGTGCGGCGGTCCGATCGCAAGGACGACATAAGGGCTGCTGATCGGTTGATTGTCGACCAGGATGCCGCCGCCCGCCTGCCGGATAGTGACATTGGGGCCGATCCGCACACCGCCGACCGACAGCGCTTCGGCACCGCTGACCCACAGCGAGTTGACGACCAGTTGCAGGTCGCGGTCGAGAATCACCTGTCTGCTGCCCGGGACCCGTTCTTTGGACACGTCGCTCAGGTTGGCCGACGACGCGCCCGGGTCGGTGACGGTGATCGTCAGCCCTGGCCCGATCACAGGGGTCGCCGCGGCGGCGAAGCTCGCCTCGTCGAGGCGGCTGAGCAACTGCTGGCCGCGCGCGTCACCCTCCAGGCGCCTGCGGCGTTCGTCGTCGACCTCGGCCGCCAGCGTGTCCCGGCGCTCGGCCGCTGCGGTGGTGTCGGCCTGCGCCGTCCGCACGCTGCCCGCAAGCACATGCTGCGTCTCCTGGACACCGGGTGCGGTCGCGCGCGCCTGGGCCACCGCGGCGGCGAACACCACCACCAGCAGCAAGGCACCCGCCAGCTGCCAGGCCCACTGTTGCCATCTCGGCCGCTCGCGGCCGGCGGCTTTCGCCTCGGCGGCCGCCGCGTACCCCGGGTCGAGGTGCTCGGTCAACAGCGACCGCAGCAGCGACGGCACCGGAATCTTTGTCGGCCGGTTCGCCTCGTGGGCGTTGCGGCCCGACTCCGGGTCATAGCCGCCGAGCGTGTTGCGGAAGCTCTGCGTCATCGCGACACCTTCGGCAGTCGGCGCACCACCATGCCCACCTGGATCAGGTAGAGCACTCCTGACCACAGGTACATCAGCAGGCCCCAGATCAGAAAGCCCCACCCAATGGCTAGCACCACCCGGCTCCACGTGGCGTCCCACTGCCCCAACAGGATTAGCGGCAGACCCGACATCAACGCGAACGTGGCGGCCTTGCCGATGTAGGTGACCGGCAGTGCGGTCAGGCCACGGCTGCGCAGCAGCGGCAGTGTCACGGCCAGCACGGCGTCACGCCCGATCAAGGTGAGCACAATCCACCATGGCAGCGACCCGTGAAGCCCCATGGCGATCGGGACCGTCAGCATGTAGATGCGGTCTACGGCGGGATCGAGCAGCTCCCCCAGCCGCGACGACTGGTTGTCGACCAGCCGGGCGATCTTGCCGTCGGCCCAGTCGGAGAACCCGCTGAACATCAGCACGGCCACCGCCCACGCGTTGGCATGCACCACGAGCAGCAGCCACAGGAACACCGGCACCAACACCAGTCGCACCGCGCTGAGCACGTTGGGCAAGGTGAGCACCCGGTCGCGGGACGGACCCGCCTCCTCCGGCGGCGAAGGCACCTGGCCATGCGCCTCGGTCATGGGCTAAACCTAGCGGAACACGCCCGGCAGGCTCAGCGCCGAGAGCGAGTCGTCGGCCAGTGGGTTGTCGTGCACCATGTACGTCCACGTCGAGGTCGGGCGGGCCAGCTTCGACAGGTCGACGCCGGGCTCGTCCTCGATCGAGGGCGCGGTCTCGAATGTTTGCTGGGCCGCTTCGATCGCGTCGGCGGCCAACGACGCGAACGCGTCGACGGCCATCCGGTGGAACTCGTCGATCGGCGTCTGGTTGCCCAGCGCTCGCAGATGGATGCTCTCGCGGATGTCGGCCAGGTACGCCAGGTGGTCGGCCCAGCCTCGGTCGAGGTGGTAGAGCATGATCAGCCGACAGATCGTCTCCAGCTTCTCCTCGCCGAGCCGTTCGACGACCTCCTCGTAGCGTTTCGGCGACAGCTCGGCGAGCTCCTCACGCGCTGTGGGCGTGCGCAACAACGTGTTTCGTCGTTCGACGATGATCGCGCGCTGCTGGGCGATCAGCTGGTTGTAGCGCCAGTTGGTGGCGTGGACGTCCAGCATCCGGCCTTCGGCGACGCGCTGTGCGTGGTCGAGCAGGCTGGCGGCCTTGGGGCTGACGACGCGGCCGCTCTCGTCGGTCTCCATCGGCAGTTTGTTGGGTTCCAGATGCGCGACGACGACGTCGTCTTCCCAGCTGGAGAAGAACACCGACGAGCCAGGATCGCCTTGGCGCCCGGCGCGGCCGCGCAACTGGTTGTCCAGCCGCTCGGTGTGGTGGCGGCCGGTGCCGATGACGTGCAGCCCGCCGAGCTCGGCGACCTCATCGTGGTCGGCCTCGTCGGAACCGCCGAGCCGGATGTCGGTACCCCTACCGGCCATCTGCGTGGACACCGTGACGCTGCCCAGCGTGCCGGCCTCGGCGATCACCGCGGCCTCCTCGGCGTCGTTTTTGGCGTTCAGCACGACCGCGGGAACACCGGCCTTGACGAGCTTCTCGTGCAGCTCTTCGGATTCCGCGACGTCGCGGGTGCCGACGAGCACTGGCTGCCGGGTCTGGTGAACCTCCTTGATGTGCTCGACGACCGCGTCGTTCTTGGCGGCCGCGGTGACGTACACACGGTCGGGCTCGTCTTCGCGGATGTTCGGCTTGTTCGGTTCGATCGGCGAGACGCCGAGCTTGTAGAACTGGCGCAGCTGTTCGCCGGCCGCCAGCGCGGTCCCGGTCATACCGCACACCGTCGCGTACCGGTTCACCAGCGCCTGGACCGTGATGGTGTCGAGCACCTCGCCGGTTTCGGTGGTCTCGATGCCCTCCTTGGCCTCGACCGCGGCCTGTAGGCCGTCGGGCCAGCGCTGCAGCTGTGCGATGCGGCCGCGCGAAGCGTTGATCAGGTGCACGGCGTCGTCGCGGACGATGTAGTGCACGTCGCGTTGCAGCAGGACGTGGGCGTGCAGGGCCACGTTGATCTCGGTCAGCGTGCCGGAGACGTGCTCCTCGGAGTACAGGTCGATGCCGCCGAGCTTGGCTTCCATCTTCTGGGCACCGATCTCGGTGAGATGGACGTTGCGGCTGTCGGTGTCGGTGTCGTAGTCCACGCCGGGGGTGAGTTCGCCGACCATGCGGATGATCTCGACCTTCGGGGTCTCGCGGTGAGTGGTGCCGGCCAGCACCAGCGGGACCAACGCCTCGTCGACCAACACCGAGTCGGCCTCGTCGATCAGCGCGACGTCGGGGTTCGGCGAGACCAGATCGGTGACGTCGGTGACCAACTGGTCGCGCAGCACGTCGAATCCGATCTCGTTCACCGAGGCGTAGGTGACGTCGCACTGGTAGGCCGCGCGGCGCTCGTCGGCCGTCGAACTCTCGGTGATCCAGCCGACGGTCAGGCCCAGCGCCTCCAGAAGCGGGCCCATCCATTCGGCGTCGCGGCGCGCGAGGTAGTCGTTGATGGTGATGACGTGCACGCTGCGCCCGCCAAGGGCGTAACCGGCCGCCGCGATCGCACCCGAGAGCGTCTTGCCTTCACCGGTCGCCATCTCGACGACGTCGCCCGCGAGCATGCGCAGGGCACCCAGAAGCTGAACGTCGAATGGCCGCAGCGAGGTTTTGCGTTCGGCGGCCTCGCGGGCGATGGCCAGAAACTGCGGGATGTCGCTCGACTCGGCGAGGTCGTCGAGGTTGAGCAACTTGGCGGCCTTGGCCAACTTCTCGTCGTCGAGGGCCGCGGCCTTCTCGTCGAAGTCCGCCGAGCTGCGCACCTGCGCCATCGATTGCGCCTGGCTCCGGTCGGTGCTGGCGCCGAGCAGCTTCCAGAACCTATTGCTGACACGACCTGAAGTGCGGGTCTTCGTCTTTGCCACACCGCTACCGTACGCGCTGCGCTCCTGGCCGCGAGTGTGCGCGTCCGCTTCGCGGCACTCCGCATTTGGCAGCAGTCTGCGCACCTCCCCTACTCACGGGGTGGGCCCACAGGGCCGGTCGACCGTGCGGAAGTCGATGCGCGCGAAATCGCACACCGGCTCGAAGCCGATCTTTCGATAGATTGCGTTCGAGATCGGATTGGCACGATCGGTGAACAGCACCACCGCCGCATCGCCGCGCTCCAGCGAGGCCTGTGAGGCCGCGGCGGTGACGGCCGAGCCGTAGCCATGGGCCCGATGCTCCACCGGCGTGAAGACCGGACCGATGCGCGACACCCCCGCCACCGGCGCATGCAGCAGGGCCGTGCTGACCGGTGTGCCCTCGACGTCCCACATCAGGAACCGGCCACCCCGGACGGCGGCGGCGTCGACGAAGCGAGCCCTTGCGGCGTCGTCGCGGGGGTGCCCGAACGTCTCACCGAAGAAGCGCTCAATCCAGTCGGCCAGAAGGGCGCGATCGGTCTCGTCGGCCCGTCGCGGCGCCCCTGCAGCGCCGGTCGGCGGCTGCAAAGTCCCCAGCCGGTAGAGTCGCTCTTCGAGCGTGACACTGCCGGGATGTCCGCCGTGGGACTGCCAGGCGTCGGCGATTGCGACGGCGACCTGACGGAGCCCGCGCACCCCGGTCAGATCGGGTCGCCTCCCGAGGAGATCACGGGCGACGACATCCGCGCAATCTATCGGAATACCGTTGCACGCCAACGGGTATGACGGTGTTTGCAGTGCGACGCCGACGACGTCCGAGTTCTGCCACACCGATATCAGCAGTGTGTCTTCGGGCATCGCGGCGGCGGCAAGGACCGTCAACTCGACGGTGTTGGCGACCGGGTCGCGCCGGTACACCGGTCCGGCGATTGCGCGGAACTCGTCGGCGGAATCGTGAATGCGCACCTCCATGAGTCCAGCATGGCCGGAACGCCGAACGGGTTCGAGCGATTTTCGTCGCGCTCGCTGCGGCGTGAGGGTGCGCAAAATGCCGAAAATCCGCGGCGCGTCGTGGGCAGACACCTTCGTAACTGGTTGATGTCAAGGGTGGTTGGGGTGGCCCGCTGGGTCCTGGTCTCAACGTAGTTCGTCAAACGGGTTCTTCCCGACTGCGTTCAATCGAGTTCATCAGGGC
>NZ_JBCGVF010000009.1:0-2879 GCF_048452905.1 Mycobacterium neumannii
GAATCTTGACCTGCTCATCAGCACGCCCCAGGTACTGCAACTGCCCATCAGCACCCCACCGCACCAGATCCCCGGTGCGATACATCCGCGAACCCACACCACCAAACGGACACGCCACAAACCGCGACCCAGTCAACCCGGCGCGACCGATATAGCCCAGTCCCACACCGGCGCCGGCCACGTACAACTCGCCGACCACGCCCAACGGCACCGGCCGCAACCACGCATCAAGGACGAACAACGCCGCACCAGCCACCGGCGAACCGATCGGAGCGCCCGACCCCGGCCTCAGCGGCGCGCTGATCGCAACGCACATGGTCGTTTCGGTTGGGCCGTAGGCGTTGAGCATCACCCGCCCCGGCGCCCACCGATCCACCACCTCCGGCGGACACGCCTCCCCGGCCATTACCAACGCCGTCGACCCCAACCGCTCCGGAGAAAGCATTCTGACTGCGGAGGGCGTCTGGGTCAGCACACTGACCCCCTCGCCGACCAACACCTCCTGGAAGTCCTCCGGCGAGGCAGAGATCTCTTCTGGCACCACCACCAGCCGCCCACCGCGGAGCAACGCCCCGAAGATCTCCCACACCGAAACATCGAAAGCCAGCGAATGGCAGAGCGGCCATACACCCGACGCCGGTAATCCGGCATCCAGGCTGGCCAACAACTGCGTCACATTGCGATGGGTGATCGCCACACCCTTCGGCACACCGGTCGTGCCCGAGGTGTAGATGATGTAGGCGATCTCATCTGGCGCAGTCACCGGCATTGCTGGATCCAGCGCGGTATCGCTGGCACCGTCACCGACATCATCGACGTCGATGACCCGCCCGCCATAGCCGTCCAGCCGCGACCGCAAGGCTGCAGTGGTGATCGTTGCCACCGGTACGGCATCATCCAACACGAACTCGAGCCGCGCCGCAGGAACTTTCGCGTCGATCGGTACGTAGGACGCCCCGGCCTTGAGGACCCCCAGCATCGCTACTACGGCTTCGGCCGAACGCGGCAGCAACAGACCCACCGAATGACCCGGGCCGACACCATGCGCGACGAGCAACCGCGCCAACCGATCCGAGACCGCATCCAGCTCGCGGTAGGTCAGTGAACGGCCAGAAGACGTCAGCGCCGTCGTATCAGGTGTTCGAATGACCTGTTGCGCGAACAGAGCCGGCACGGACAACGGCATGTCGACCGTTTCGCTCAGCACCTCTCGATTGCCGCACTCGTAGAGGTAGTCGAGTTCGTTCGCACTCAACACGGCCATGGACGAAAGCCGCCGAGTCGGATCGGCGGTCATCGCCACCAGTACCCGCTGGAGCCGCTCGATCAGGGCCTCGATAGAGCCGGCATCGAATACATCGGTGCGGAATTGCACCTCTCCGCCGATGCCTGCCGGTGTCCCGTCCTCGCTCCATCGCTCGGTCAGGTTGAATGCCAGATCCATACGCGCGGTGTGAGTGTCGACCGGCATCGGCGTGGCTTGGAGATCGCCAAGGGCGACCTCAGCGGGCTGATTGTTCTGCCAGGCCAACATGACCTGGATCAACGGGTGGTGGGCGAGGCCACGTGTCGGGTTCAGCCGCTCAACCAGCACCTCGAAGGGCACATCCTGGTGTTCGTAGGCGGCCAGACTGCGTGTCCGTACTTGTTGCAGCACCTCGGCCACGGTCGGATCACCGACCAGTTCGACGCGCAGCACCAGCGTGTTGACGAAGAAGCCGACCAACTCATCGAGCGCGGGATCGTTCCGTCCGGCGACCGGGAACCCAACGCCCACATCGGCACTGCCGCTCATTCGCGACAACAGCACTGCCAGCGCCGCTTGCATCACCATGAAACTGGTCGCGTTATGTGCGCGCGCCACCTGAGCGACCTGTTGCTGGACCTCGGCCGGCCAGTTCACCGCTACGTGCGCACCGTCCTGATCCGCAACCATCGGATAAGGCCGATCGGTCGGTAACTCGATGCGTTCGGGCATCCCCGCCAGGGCCCGCTCCCAGTAGCCGACCTGCGCCGCGATCGCGCTGTGCGGGTCGTCGAGATCACCCAGCTGTTCACGCTGCCACAGCGTGTAATCGGCATACTGCACGGGGAGCTCCGCCCAGTTCGGGGCGTGTCCCTCGCACCTACTCGCATAGGCCGTACCCAGATCGCGAACCAACGGAGCGACCGACCAACCATCGGCGGCGACGTGATGCACCACCGCCACCAGCACATGCTCATCGTCGGTGATGCGCAGAAGTCCTGCTCGTATGGGAATTTCGGTCGCCAGGTCGAACGGGTGCCGCGCGACCTCGTCGATGACCTCGCCGAGCCGGGCGGGCGACCAACCACTGGCGTCGACGATCCGCCAGCCGAAATCAGCCTCCTCACTCGGGACAACCCGTTGCTGGGGCAGCCCTTCTGATGCGTGGAACCGTGTCCGCAGGCTCTCATGGCGATCGACCACGTCGGCAAGCGCTTGGGCTAGAGCGTCGGTATCGATGCGCCCGTGAAGTCGCAGTGCGGTCGCCATGTTGTACATCGGCGAGGGACCCTGCAGCTGGTCGATGAACCACAGCCGATTCTGCGCATAAGAGAGCGGAATCACCGACGGGCGCTCCACGCGACGAATCGGTGCGTGCGGCTCCCCATCCGCACCGATGCGGGGGGCCAGCTGGGCGACGGTGGGTGCCTCGAACACGTCGCGCACGCCCAAGCCCGCATCCAGACCGCTGTTGGCGGTGGCAACCAGGCGCATCGCGGACAGCGAGTCCCCGCCGAGTTCGAAGAAGGATTCGTCGACGCCGACGCGTTCGATGCCCAGTACTTGGGCGTAGATGCCGGCCAGGATTTCTTCTACGGCGTTGGCCGGGGCGCGGTAGCGCTCGGTGGTTTGG
>NZ_JBCGVF010000010.1:0-1695 GCF_048452905.1 Mycobacterium neumannii
TCTAACTGGCTGTAGGTCGTGTCAAGGCTTTGAGTGGGCGTAGTGAACTGAGCATCCGGGTTGGTGCGGGTTTGGTAGCGCTGTGATGTCGGCTGTCGGGTGATGCGGCGGGGTGCCGGGCGCCCACGTTGACGTATGCGACCTCGAGTGGGTCATCTGGCGTCGTTCGGGCTGCCGTGGAGGCGAAGGGCCGGGTGCCAAGTTAGATTCGGCGTAACCCGGGGGCCCGTCATAACGCGCTCGGCATCTGATCCGGCCCTTCGTCCCGTCCGTTCAGCTTGGCACTGCCGACGAGGGTTGTGAAGGGTGCAGGGCGAACGGTCCTTTCTTGCGTTGGGGTGTGGGTTGTCAGGTCCAGCGGGCGGGGTCGTAGACGGCGTGGTCGCGGACCAAGGCGTAGGCGATGCGGTTAGCCCGGTGGGCCAGGGCGCAGGCGATTACGCCACCGCGCTTGCCGCGGTCCTTGAGGCCGTGGGCGTAGGTCTTGGCGGCCGGCTCGGTCAGCCACAAGCCGATACCGAGATCGATCAACGCGCGGCGTAGCGCCACACTGCCTTCGCGGCTGATCGATCCGTCTCGGCGTTTGCCCGCCGACTCGTACTGCATCGGGGACAGTCCGGATGCGCGATAGATCTGCTTGGACCCGGGCCATCGATTCGGATCACCAAGGGCGGCAGCGTAATTGGAGACACGGACCACGCCCCAGCCGGGAACCGAGGTCAGGGTGCTGAACGGGCTGCGCGGTATCAGTCGGGCCAGTTCGGTTTCGGCGTCGATGATCTCGGAGTCCAAGTCGGCCAACAATGACAGGTCAGCGGCCAGCACGCGTCGGGCCACCACCGCATCGCGAGTGGGCAAGGCGTCCTTGGCCGCGGTGATCAGACGCTCGGCGAGCGGGCGGCGCAGCTGGACGTTGCGGGCGGCAGCAAACCGGATCAGACGATTGACTCCCAACGCGGCCAATCGCGCCGGATCGGCGAATTCGGCGGCAACCAGGCACCCGATCTTGGTGCCCAACACATCCGGTAACGCCAACGTCAACCCGGGGAACGCCCGGTCGAGTTGACCGAGCAACTGGTTCTTGGTCGCCGTGCGAGTGAGAACCCGCCGCGACCGGTGCTGTGCCCAGGCCGCCAGTTCACCGATGAGCACATCGCGCTCGGTGTTCACTCGGCCCCGGCCGGCCAACACCAACTCGGTGATCGCCTCCAAGTCGATCCCGTCGGTCTTGACCCGCCGCCGGCCCATCACCCGGCGCTGCTCAGCGACATGAGCGGGATTGAGCTCGTGCACCTCCCACCCGGTCGGCCAGCGATAATCCATCACCGGACGGTGGTAATGGCCAGCCGCTTCCACACCCACCTTGACCTGCGCACACGATGGCACGACGGCCACCATGCGTTGCGTCGCAGCGACCAAACCCGAGCGCGTCATCGCAAACTCAACCGGTCCCATCAGCCGCCGACGGGCATCATCGGTGACCGACACCACCGCCGAGGTCTTGCCGACATCGACGGCAACGACGATCGTGGACACCGTGACTGGAGCACTCTGCACAGACACAACAACACCTCCGGGGCGTGCCAGGAGCACCCGAGCGCGTAACGCTCAGGTCCTCGAAAGGAATCTTTGACAATCCCTTCCTGACACCCCCGGAGGCGTTTGTGAAGGACTACCTCAACTCATATCAACGCG
>NZ_JBCGVF010000011.1:0-1658 GCF_048452905.1 Mycobacterium neumannii
GCGTAGTAAGAGGCTGTGTTTCGCGTTGATGGTGATTTCGCCGTAGACGAGGACGTCCTCCTGCTGTTGTTAACGGGCTTGGTGTCCCAACAACAACGAGGAGGACGTCGTGGTTCACAGTAGTGGTTTGTCTCGTGGCGACAAGCGTCGTAATGCGCGGATGGCTCGGTTGCGGGCATCGGTACCGTTTGCGAACGCGATCGTGGGGATCGATCTGGGCGAGGCGAAGCAGGCCGTCGTGGTGATCGATCACGATTCACAGGTGCTGGCCCGGCGGCTGGTTCGGGCCAAGGCCGCAGAGTTGGGTGCGGTACTGGACTGGGCCCGCGATGTTGCCGTTGAGCACGGTTTTGTCGATGTGACGGTCGGGTGTGAGCCCACCGGACATCGGTGGCGGGTGCTCGATCAGCTTGCCGCTCATCGGGATATGGCGTTGGTGTGTGTCCAGCCGCTGCTTGTGGGCCGGGCGCGTGAGGCCGAGGACTACACCCGCGCTAAGAACGACGATAGGGATGCGGTTCTGATCGCGCGGTTAGTGGCTCAACTGCACTGCTATGTCCCAGAACGCCCCGATGAGACGTGGGCGCGGTTGCGCCACCTGGGGGCACGGCGCGAGCAGTTGATCACCGAGCACACCGCGTGTGTGCGCCGGTTAAACGATTTGCTCGATTGCGCCTGGCCCGCGGTGCTGGAGGCCGCCGCCGACCCGTTTAGATCAGCCAACTGGTGTGCTGCTGTTTCGGTAGTGCTGGCAGGCTGCCAGGGCCATCCTGAACGACTGGCTCGTGGCGGGCTGGCACGGTTTGAGGCCGCGGTCTGTCGTGAACTGCCACGCTGGGGTGCCTCACGGCGACGACGATCGATCATCGAGGCGGTATTCGTGGCGCTCAACGACCCAACCGGTGTGTGGACTCAACGCCGCGGCGTGCTCGAACGCTGCCAATGGGTGCTGGCCGATCTGCACGCCTGCCGAGCGGGTCTGGCCACAGTAGAGGACCGCATGCTCACCGTCCTTGACGACCTTGACCTCACTGAATTGGTCACCAGCATCAGCGGGCTCTCCGCGGTGGGTGCGGCCGCGATACTGGCCGAGACCGGTGACCCGGCCCGCTATGACAGCCCCCGAGCCGTGGTCAAACACGCCGGACTGTGCCCACGAGATAACACCAGCGGCACCTTCCACGGTCGCTCACAGATCTCGCGACGCGGCCGGCCCGGATTGCGGCTGGCCGCCTGGCGCGCGGTCTGGGGTGCGTTGCACCACAACCCGGTGATGACCACTCGCTACCGGTATCTGACCACACGCGAACGTAACCCGCTTTCTGACGGGCAAGCCCGGGCGGCGATCGCGGCCGCCCTGTTGCGCTGGATCCACGTCGTCACGACTCGACGGGTGGCCTGGGATCCGGCCACCGCCGGCAGCGAGGTGATGCCCACGGCCGCCTGAACCTATACCCCCAAGACCACGGTTGGGGCCAAGCTCCACGCGCGCCTGAGGCGCCCCGCAGCGACCTCGCCAAAACACCCTGAGCAGGCCCCGCCGCCCTGATGAACTCGATTGAACGCAGTCGGGAAGAACCCGTTTGACGAACTACGTTGAGACCAGGACCCAGCGGGCCACCCCAACCACCCTTGACATCAACCAGTTACGAAGGTGT
>NZ_JBCGVF010000012.1:0-1257 GCF_048452905.1 Mycobacterium neumannii
TTTGTATTAGGTCGGCTGATGCTGGACATATCTGTTTCGGGTGATTCCTGACAGTGTTTCGGCTGATGCTTGACAGTTGCTTCGGTTGATCCTTGACACTCCCTTAATGAGGGAGTTGAGCGTGGCTGAGCAGCGGTATCAGGCCGTGTTAGCGGTGATCAGCGATGGATTATCGATCTCGCAGGTCGCATCGAAGGTAGGAGTGTCGCGTCAGACGCTGCACTCGTGGTTGGCGCGCTATGAGGCAGAAGGACTCGAGGGGCTGGTTGACCGGTCTCATCGGCCGGCGTCGTGTCCGCATCAGATGCCCGCACGGGTCGAGGCGGCGTTGTTGGAGTTGCGCCGCACCCGACCCTATTGGGGTCCGCGCCGGCTGGTATTTGAGCTGAGCAAACGCGGTGTGACGCCGGTTCCTTCGGAGTCGGCGGCATATCGGGCGTTGGTGCGCGCGCAAATGATTGATCCGCACCTGCGCGATCGGCGCTCGCGCAAGTGGAAGCGTTGGGAACGTGCCACGGCGATGGAGTTGTGGCAGATGGACATCGTCGGCGGATTCGCTCTGGCCGGCGGCACCAGCGCCAAGGCATTGACCGGAATTGATGACCATTCTCGAATGTGCGTCTGCGCCAAGCTGATGGCCCGCGAACGCACCCGAGCAGTCTGTGACGGTCTGCGCGCGGCGCTGGCCGCCTACGGCACGCCGATGCAGATCTTGACCGATAACGGCAAGGTCTTCACTGGCCGGTTCAACCATCCCCCAGTGGAGGTTCTGTTTGACGCCATCTGCCGCGAGCACGGTATCGACCACATCCTGACCCAGCCGCGCAGCCCGACCACGACTGGCAAGATCGAACGGTTCCACCGCAGCCTGCGTGCTGAATTCCTCGGCAATCGACGTCCTTTCACCAACCTCAAGACCGCCCAACAGGCCCTCGATGAATGGGTCGACTTCTACAACAGCGAGCGTCCTCATCAGGCCCTACAGATGGCTACACCGGCCTCACGCTTCACCTCGCAACCAGCCATCACGATGGTGGGGGCACCGGTGCTGGGACTCAGCGACGAGCGCACCGGCTCTGACTGGGTGAGCCGCAAAGTGACCACCAACGGGATGGTCTGCGTGTCCTGGCAGCAAGTCAGCCTGGGGCAGCACTACGCCGGTTCGCGCTGTGATGTTCACGTCGACGGTGACCTGCTGCGCTTTTACATTGGCGACGTTCTGGTCAAGACCGCCGCACGCGCCAGCACCGGCAAGGT
>NZ_JBCGVF010000013.1:0-1151 GCF_048452905.1 Mycobacterium neumannii
CCACTGAGATGTGTCCAGCCGGCCGGTCCAACCTTTGCCTTATCCACGTCTCGATGAAAGAAGGCACCGTCCATGGTGATCATTGGAACCGATGTGCACAAGCGCACCCACACCTTCGTCGCAGTCGATGAGGTCGGGCGCAAACTCGGTGAGAAAGTGGTCCCGGCGACCACGACCGGCCATCTCAAGGCGATGGCCTGGGCTCGCGAGCAGTTCGGCACCGACCTCATGTGGGGAATTGAGGACTGCCGCAATCTGTCGGCGCGCTTAGAGCGTGATCTGCTTGGCGCCGGTCAGCAGGTGGTGCGGGTCGCGCCGAAGTTGATGGCTCATGCCCGAGCCAGTGCCCGCACCCGCGGTAAGTCCGATCCGATCGACGCGCTGGCCGTGGCCCAGGCGGTGTTACGCCATCCCGACCTGCCGGTGGCCGCCCATGACGAGCTCTCACGCGAGCTCAAGTTGCTCACCGATCGCCGTGCAGACCTTGTCGCACAACGCACCGCCACGATCAACCGGCTCCGCCAACGCGTCCATGAAATCGATCCCGCTGCTGAACCCAAGTCCGCGTCCCTGCACCGCGCCAAATCCTGCGCAGTGTTGGGCACCTGGCTTCAAACCCAATCCGGAGTGCTCGCCGAATTGGCCCGCGACGAGCTCGCCGACATCATCCGATTGACCCGAGTCATCGAAGCGCTAACCCAACGGATCGGCACACGGGTCCAGCAGGTGGCTCCAGCGCTGTTGTCGCTACCCGGTTGTGGCGAGTTGACCGCGGCCAAGATCATCGGCGAAACCGCCACCATCACCCGATTCCGCAGCGAAGCCGCCTTCGCCCGCCACAACGGCACCGCCCCGATCCCAGTGTGGTCAGGCAACACGGTCGGTCGGGTGCGGCTCAACCGCTCAGGCAACCGCCAACTCAACGCCGCACTGCACCGCATCGCGATCACCCAGATCCGTCTGAGCGACAGTGCCGGCCAGCGCTACTACCGCCACCGCCTCGCCGAAGGCAACTCCACCACAGAAGCCCTGCGCTGCCTCAAACGCCGCCTCTCACGCGTCGTATTCACCCGCCTACACACCGACGAACACACCCGACGAAACCCCCACCACAGCGATCACCGCGACGCGGCTTGACATAGGAGCAATGC
>NZ_JBCGVF010000014.1:0-766 GCF_048452905.1 Mycobacterium neumannii
GATTTGTCGGATGTCGAATGTATGTTCGAGGTATGTCGGGGACAGCGTTGCAGGCGGCGATCGCCGGGCTGCGCGCGGCTTATGAGCAGGTGGTGGCCTGTGATTTGGACCTGTTGACCCGCCATGAACTGGTGGCCGCTCTCGATGAGTTCGAAACCCTGTCGTGTCAGCTGCCGGCGTTGGGTCAGCGCCTTTTGGCCCGGCTGCGGTGCGAGACGACACCGGCTCAGATGGGTGCGCACTCCTGGAAAGAAGTCCTGCGGGTGCGGTATCGGATCTCCACGCGCGAGGCCAATCGGCGCTTGACCGAGGCTGAATTGTTGGCGCCGCGCCAGGCGGTGACGGGCCCGTCGCTGCCGCCGGCATTAGCGGCTACCGCCGCTGCTCAAGCCCACGGGTTGATCAACGCCGAACATGTCGAGGTCATCCGCAAATCGATCACCAAACTACCAGGCTGGGTCGACACCGCCACCCGCGAACAGTTCGAACTGGACCTGGTGCGCACCGCGGTCAAGGTCGGGCCCAAAGAACTCACCGATGCCGCTGAGCTGACGCTGTTTTTGCTCGACCAAGACGGCCCCGCACCCAGCGACGTCGACCGGGCCCGCAAACGCGGAATCACAAAATCCCCACAAGGCCCCGACGGGATGGTGGGGCTGCGCGCGATGCTGACCCCCGAAGCGTGGGCGGTGTGGGAGGCGATCTTCGCCAAATACGCCGCCCCGGGCATGTGCAATCCCGACGATGCCCAGCCGTGCACCTCGGG
>NZ_JBCGVF010000015.1:0-591 GCF_048452905.1 Mycobacterium neumannii
CGTGTCCGTTTGGTGGTGTGGGTTCGCGGATGTATCGCACCGGGGATCTGGTGCGGTGGGGTGCTGATGGGCAGTTGCAGTACCTGGGGCGTGCTGATGAGCAGGTCAAGATTCGTGGGTATCGCATTGAACTCGGCGAAGTCCAGGCGGCGTTGGCCGCCTTGGACGGTGTGCGTGAAGCGGCGGTGATCGCGCGGGAGGACCGTCCGGGGGATAAGCGGTTGGTGGGTTATATCACCGGGACCGCGCATCCGGGTGTGGTGCGTGCGGTGTTGGGGCATCGGTTGCCCGGTTATATGGTGCCGGCGGCGGTGGTGGTGCTTGATGCGTTGCCGTTGACGGTCAACAACAAGCTTGATGTTCGTGCGTTGCCGGCTCCGGCGTATAGCGATGTGCATAGTTATCGGGCGCCGTCGAGTGTGGTTGAGGAGATCCTGGCTGGGGTCTTTGCCCAGGTGCTCGGGGTGGAGCGGGTCGGGGTTGATGATTCGTTCTTCGAGTTGGGTGGGGATTCGCTGTCGGCGATGCGGTTGGTGGCTGCGATCAACACGGGGCTGGATGCGGGTCTGGGTGTGCGGGCGGTGTTCGAGG
>NZ_JBCGVF010000016.1:0-510 GCF_048452905.1 Mycobacterium neumannii
CCACGGTGCAGCACGGTTTGGTGCATCCGCCATCGCGAGCGATCAACATGATCCGCTGCGCAGGGGAGGCGATGCGCTTGGTGCGGAACAGATCCAGCGCCGATCCGGTGGCTTGGTCGAACACCGCTAGGTAGTGGTTGGCGTGGCCGGCCAGCCGGATCACCTCACTGATGGGCATGCGGGTGCCCCCGCCGGTGGTGCCGACCCCGGCCCGCGATTCGAGGTCCTGCAACGTGGTGCGGATGATGATCGACACCGGTAGCCCGTTGAGCCGGCCCAACTCACCGCTCATCAACGCGATACGTCCCACAGCGATCAGCGCGTCGTGCTGACGCTGGGCCAGGCTGCGGTGGTCGTTGTCGATCTGGGCCTGGGAGGGGGTGCCCGAGGTGCACGGCTGGGCATCGTCGGGATTGCACATGCCCGGGGCGGCGTATTTGGCGAAGATCGCCTCCCACACCGCCCACGCTTCGGGGGTCAGCATCGCGCGCAGCCCCACCATCCCGTCGG